>NZ_BMVR01000007.1:0-130950 GCF_014650815.1 Streptomyces flavofungini | reverse complement strand
ACCCCGGCCCCGCCTCCTCCGCCGCCGTCACCCGCGACCCGGACCACCCCTCGTCGACGCCCCTCGCCCACCCCGCAGGCCAACTGGGAACCTCCACCCCGGGCTCCGCCCGACCACCCGGACTCCCCGTCGACGGCACTCCCCATCCCTCCTGACCGCCCGCCCCCGCATCCGCCCACCACGGCACCTCGACCAGGTCCTCTTCCCCCGTCCAACCAGCCCCGGCCGCCCCTGGCACCACATGCCCCTCCAGCCCAGGTGCCCCCGCCAGCCCGGCGGGCCCCACCCGTCGCAGTTCCCCCACCCCGCCGTACGACTCAGGGCCCCCCTGCCCCGGCACCGCGGCCGCCGCGTTCGGCTCCCGCCAGGTCCGCCCGCCGCCCGATCGAAAATGATCATCCTCGTCGTGAAATGAACCTTTCTGCACAGTCACACGGTAGCCGTACTGTCACATTCCGCCACGAACGGCACGCGCGAGGGCGGCGGGCACGGCACCCTGTCAGCGGCACGCGGCCTCGCGGGCGCCGTCACGCCCGCCCCTGCGCGTCGCGGCACACCTCCCCCTGGGCGCACAGGGGTGCGATGCTGAAGCCAGGCGGGCAGCAGCCGGCCGCAAGGCGTCCCGGGGACACCCTCGCGGAAGGAGCGCCACCGTGCAGGTCGCCGTCGTGGGATCGGGTCCGAGCGGGGTCTACACCGCACAGAGCCTGGTGCAGCAGGACCGCGTGCCGGACGTGCGGGTCGATGTGCTCGACCGGTTGCCGTGCCCGTACGGCCTGGTGCGCTACGGCGTGGCGCCGGACCACGAGAAGATCAAGTCCCTGCAGAACAACCTGCGTTCGGTCCTGGAGCACGAGCGGGTGCGGTTCTTCGGGGGCGTCGAGATCGGGCCGCGGGGGCTGTCCCCGGCGCGGCTGCTCGGCATGTACCACGCGGTGGTGTACTGCGTGGGCGCGGCCACCGACCGGCACCTGGGCGTGCCGGGCGAGGACCTGCCCGGGAGCCGTTCGGCGACGGAGTTCGTGTCCTGGTACAGCGCGCACCCGGACGTGCCGGTCAACGGCGCGGGGCCGCCCGACCGCTTCGTGCGCGGAGTGGAGTCGGCCGTGGTCATCGGCATCGGGAACGTGGCGGTGGACGTCGCGCGGATGCTGGCGCGCGGCGCCGCCGAGCTGCTGCCGACCGACATTCCGCAGGAGGCCCTGGGCGTCCTCGCGGACAGCGGGGTGCGCACGGTGCACATGGTGGGGCGGCGCGGGCCCTCGCAGGCGCGGTTCACCACCAAGGAGCTGCGGGAGCTCGGTTCCCTGCCGGACACCGAAGTCGTCGTGGATCCCGCCGAGTTGGCGCTCGACCCGGCGTACGCCGATCCGTCGGGCCTGCCCGCCGCGAACCGGCGCAACGTCGAGGTGATGCGCGGCTGGGCGGCCGCGCGGCCCGAGCGGGCGCCCGCGCGGCGGATCCGGCTGCGGTTCTTCCTGCGGCCGGTGGCGGTGCTCGACGCGGGCGGCCGGGTCGGCGGGGTGCGGTTCGAGCGGACGCTGCCGGACGGGCGGGGCGGGGTGACGGGCTCCGGGACGTACGAGGACATCGCGGGCCAGCTCGTGCTGCGGTCCGTCGGCTATCGCGGGGTGCCGCTGGCGGGGCTGCCGTTCGACGAGGGCACGGGCACGGTGCCGCACGCGGCGGGGCGGGTGCTGCGCGACGGCGCGGTCGCACCGGGTGAGTACGTGGCGGGCTGGATCAAACGCGGCCCCACAGGCGTCATCGGCACCAACCGCCCCTGCGCCAAGGAGACGGCGCTGTCCCTGCTCGACGACGCCCCCGCGCTCGTACAGCGGGAGGTGCCCGAGGACCCGTCGGTGGCACTGCGGGCCGCGGGGGCCGAGCCCGTCGAGTGGCCGGGGTGGCTGGCGATCGAGCGGGCGGAAGCGGACCTGGGGCGTTCGCTCGGGCGCGGGTCGGTGAAGATCCCGGACTGGCCGGGGCTCCTTTCGGCGGCGCGCGGCGGGCCGCCCGACACGGCGGGCTGAGCGGCCGCGCCCACCGGCGCCCGGCTCGGGCGCGCCGTCACCCGAGGCACGCCGCCAGGGGTCAGCCCCCGAGGCGATCCGCCTGTCGGGCCGCCGCGTCGAGGACGCGGTCGAGGAGTCCGGGGAAGAGCGCGTCCAGGTCGTCCCGGCGCAGCGCGTTCAGCTTGGCCGTGCCCCGGTAGTTCTGCTGGATGACGCCCGCCTCGCGCAGCACCCGGAAGTGGTGCGTGGACGTCGACTTGGTGACCGGCAGCTCGAAGTGGGAGCACGTCAGGCCCTCCTTCTCACCGGCCAGCTCCCGCACGATGAGCATGCGCAGCGGGTCGGACAGCGCGTGCAGCACCCCTTCCAGGCGGATGTCGGCGCGCGCCGGGTGGGCGAGCGAGCGGGCGCTCGGTGCGGCGGTCGTCATGGCGGCTCCACTCTCCCTGGGCGGCCGGGGGCGCCCCGTGCGGTGCGGACGCCTCCAGTGTACGAGTTGTACGAGACTCATCGTAGTTTGACAGATGCCGTACTACGATGACTATCGTACGAGAGGGAGGCGCACCCCCGGCGGCCCCGGCCGCAGGCGCCCCCGTACCGCCGCCGTCACTACTGGAGGCCGCCGTGAGCGCGCTGTTCGAGCCCTACACCCTGCGATCGCTGACCATCCCGAACCGAGTGTGGATGGCGCCGATGTGCCAATACTCGGCGGCGGCGTCGGGCCCGGAGGCGGGCGCGCCGACCGACTGGCACTTCGCGCACTACGCGGCGCGCGCCACCGGCGGCACCGGCCTCATCCTGGTCGAGGCGACCGGCGTGAGCCCCGACGGTCGCATCTCCCCGGCCGACCTCGGCATCTGGAACGACACGCAGGTCGAGGCGTTCCGCCGCATCACCGGCTTCCTGAAGCAGCACGGCACCGTCCCGGGCATCCAGCTCGCGCACGCGGGCCGCAAGGCGTCCACCGACCGGCCGTGGCTGGGCGGCGCCCCACTCGCGCCCGACGCGGCCGAGGGCTGGCAGCCGGTGGGGCCGAGCCCGGTGGCGTACGACGAGCGGCACAGCGTACCGACGGAGCTGACCGTCGATCAGATCCACGACGTGGCGCGGCAGTTCGCGGACGCCGCGCGGCGCGCCCTGGCCGCCGGGTTCGAGGTCGCCGAGGTGCACGGCGCGCACGGCTATCTGGTCGGCGAGTTCCTCTCGCCGCACTCCAACCGACGCACCGACGCCTACGGCGGCTCGTTCGAGAACCGCGTCCGCTTCGCCCTGGAGGTCGTGGACGCGATCCGGGCGGTCTGGCCCGAGGACAAGCCGTTGTTCTTCCGCATCTCCGCCACCGACTGGCTGGCGGAGGGCGGCTGGACGCCGGACGACACCGTACGCTTCGCCGCGCTCCTCAAGGAGCACGGTGTCGACCTGCTCGACGTGTCCACCGGCGGCAATGCCGCGGGCGTGAAGATCCCGGTCGGGCCCGGCTACCAGGTCCCGTTCGCGGCGCGGGTGCGCCAGGAGACGGGGCTGCCGGTCGCCGCGGTCGGCATGATCACCGAGGTCGAGCAGGCCGAGAAGATCGTCGCCAACGGCGAGGCGGACGCCGTCCTGCTCGGCCGCGAGCTGCTGCGCAGCCCGTCGTGGGCGCGGCAGGCGGCGCGTGAGCTGGGCGCGGACGTGCGGGTGCCGGAGCAGTATCTGCGGTCCGTCTGAGCTGCGGCCCGGTGCGGGGTGGCCCTCAACCCGCACCGGGCTTCATGCGCGATCCCGGCTCACGGCACCGGCCCACGGGCCCGACGCGCGCCCCGGCCGACGACCCGCCTCACGCCCCGGGGTCGCAGCAGCCGTCCCGCCGCATCAGCCGTCCCACCGTGAACCAGTCCGGGCCCTCGTGGGCGTGCCGGGTCGCCTTCGGGTAGGCGGCGACCAGGTCGTCGGTCTCGTACGGAATGCCGCCGCGCAGCACCGACACGGTCCGCACCAGTGACGCGAAGTCCGTGAACGGGTCGCCGTCCACGACCGTCAGGTCGGCGATCTTCCCCTCCTCGACGGTGCCGAGGTCGTCCGCGACGCCGAACAGCCGGGCGGGCAGCACCGTCACGGTGCGCAGCGCCTCGACCGGGGAGAGCCCGCCGCGGTGCAGGGCGCGCAGGCCCAGGTGCAGGGACAGGCCGATCGGCACGAGGGGCTGGTCGGTGCCGAGGGCGACGAGGCCACCGGCGTCGAGGATCCGCCGGTAGATGTCGGTCTCCCTGCGCAGCGTGGCCAGTTGGGCGGGGGTCGGCGCGGTGCCCGCCCCCTTGACGACCGCCGCCGCGTCCCACGGCGCCATCACGGCGGTGACCCGGGGGTCGTCGGCGAGGCCGGGGTCGGCGCCCAGGAGCGGTGCCGAGGTGAACGGCGTCGCGATCATCGCGAACCGGGCGCCCCGTGCGCTGTAGATCTCCGTGACGTCGTCGTAGGAGCGTCCCGTCGCCGTGGTGGCGTGCCCGAACTCGGCGCGCTGGGTGGCCTGCAGATGGGTCGTCAGGTCCTGGCCCAAATGGATTCCGGGCGACAGGAAGTGGCTGCCCGAGCGCACACCGAGGCACTCGTGGGCGAAGCGGGCGGCTTCCTCCATGACCCAACTGGGCGCTCGTACATAGGTCTTGACGAAGTCCCAGTCGAGCTGCGCGGCCCGTTCCAGGGAGCGCCGCAGGCCCGCGCGGGTGCGGTGCGCGCGGCCCATGCTGTACGCGACGCGCCCGCCGTCGAGGAGTTCGCCGGTGGTCAGCAGGCGGGGCCCGGCGAGCTGCCCGGTGGCGACCGCCTCGCGGATGCGGGCCTGTTCGTGGGCGAAGCCGCCGAGGGAGACGGCCGTGGTGATCCCGTACGTGAGCTGGCCGACGGTCTGGCGGCCGCCGTAGGTGCTCTGCCAGGGATGGGTGTGGGTGTCCCACAGGCCGGGCAGGACGGTGCGGGCGGAGGCGTCGACGCGGCGGAACGTGCCCGCGCGGGAGGCGCGGTGCGGTTCGACGGCGGTGACGCGTCCGCCGCGTACGACGACGTCGACGTCCTCCCGGACCGTCTCGCCGGTGCCGTCCCACAGCCGTCCCGCGTGCACGACGGTGTCGGCGGGCGCGGGCCTGCGCTGGTCGAGCGGCACGCGCACGGTGCGGGCGCGGCCGCCGTCGACGCCGATCAGGCGCAGCTTGGCGCCCGACAGGTACAGGAGCGTCTTCGAGTCGCCCGACCAGGTGGGGTGGTCGGCCGGTTCGGTGGTGAGGGTGCGCAGCTCGCCGCGCGGACTGCCGTCGGGCGCCACGGGGAGCAGGCACAGCGCGGACTCGACGATCACCGCCATCCAGCGCCCGTCCGGCGACCACACCGGCCCCGAGTCGTACCGGTCGGCGAGGGAGGTGTGGGGCGCGACGGCGTGCAGCCGGTCCGTGCCGGTGGTGGCGTCGACGACGCGGATCAGGTTGTAGCCCTCGCGGAAGCGGAGGTTGAGGCGGTTGCGGTCGCACAGGGCGAGGAGGCGGCCGTCCGGCGACCAGCTCGGCCGCCCGGGGATCCCGCCGCCGCCGAGCGGGTCGGCGAGGACGCGTTCGGTGCCCGCGTCCAGGTCCCGTACGACGAGCCTGCCGGTCAGGTCCAGGCAGGCCAGCCGCTTGCCGTCGGGCGAGAGCGCCGGGTGCACCCGGCCGCCCGTCGCCAGCGCGGTCTCCTTGCCGGTGTCCAGGTCGCGCCGGTAGACGCCGAGGAGCCCGTCGCGGTCGTCGGCGTACACCAGGGACCGTCCGTCGCGTGCCCACGTCGGCCCGAGGAGATAGCGCGTGGGCTCCGCCCGATGCAGCCGCTTCGGCGCCCGGCCGCCCTTCGCGTCCGCGAGCCACAGCGAATTGAGGGCCGCGAACGCGATGCGGCGGCCGTCCGGCGAGAGCGCGGGCAGATGGACACCCCGCACGGGCCGCGCACGCCCCTCCGCGAGCCCGAGGTCGTACTCCTTGACCCGATAGCGCGGCCGGTCCACGCTCAGCACGCCATCGAACGCGATGTCCTTCGCTTTCCCGGGTTCATCGGGGCGTACGAGGGTGAAGCGGCCGTCGACCGTCAGGAGCAGCTCGCCGTGGGTCGTCCAGCGTGGCGGTACGGGCGCGATGTCACCCGTGACGTCCACGCGCTCGCCGTCCACGACGAGCGTGCAGGACGCGGCGGGCGCCGGGGTGGTGCGCAAGTAGGCGAGGCGGCGGCCGTCCGGGCTCGGGGCGGGCGTCATGACCTGGGCGCTCTCGGTCTCGGTGTGCATCACGACGACCGGGCCCGCCCCGTCGGCCGGGACGGCGGCGACGGTCCGTGCCTCCAGGGCGAGGCCGGTGGCCGACGTCACCCCCTTCGCCCGGACGAACAGGATCCGCTTCCCGTCCGGCGCCCACGCGGGGTCGAAGTCCTCCCAGGGGCCGTCCTGCAGCGGACCGTCCTGCCCCGGCACCCCGGTGACGCGGGTCAGTGTGCCGCTGCGCAGATCGAGGACGTGGATGCGGTAGGGGCTGCCCTTGACCGGGTCGCCGCCGCGCTCGGAGGCGAAGGCGAGCCGGGTGCCGTCGGGCGACCAGGCGGGACCTCGGTCGTCCCACGGACCTTCGGTGCGCTGCACGACCTCCGAGCCGTCCGGGCGCATGGTCCAGATGTGGAAGCCGCCGCCCTGGAAGGCGCAGAACGCGATGAGTTCGCCGTCCGGCGCGTACACCGGCCGGTTGGGCTCCAGGCCCGGCGGCGTGAGCGGCTCCGCCTTCCCGCCGCCGCGCGACTGGGACCACAGGACGTGCTGCACCTCGGCGACCAGCCGGTCCCCGGCGGGTGACAGGGTCGACGAGCCGTTGGTGGCCCGTCTGAACGACAGGGACACACCGGCGGTTTCCCGCGCCGCGGCGGGCGCGGCACCCGCCACCCCGACGGCACCGGCTGCCCCGGCCGCGCCTGCGGCGGCAAGGAGTTGACGGCGTGACAACTGGAAGGAACGAGGAGGAGCGAGAGGGGTGCGATTCCTGTCGTGATCCATGCCGGGAACACTCGCGTACCTCCCTGCGCTGAGCAATACCGCCGGCGCGGAGGGTCACGGGGGTCACTGGGATGGCGGGCAAGGGTGTGCTGAATCCGATGACCGGCGGCATCCGCCCCTCGCCCACTCCGGCACCGCCCGTGGCCCCGGGGACCGTGTCCGGGGGTCGGCCTGCCCGTGCGGGAACCGCGTTCGCCGGACACGGTCCATCTCGCCGCCGAGGAAGCGCTGGTCCGGCCGGCGGCCGAGGAAGCACGGGGCAGGCTGACCGCCGACAACGAGCTGCCGGCGGCTGTTCAGACCTGCGGGCCGCGGTCAGTTCGCGTGGACCCCCCACCACTTCTGGAAGTTCATCCCGTTGCAGTCGAACGCCCGCAGTCCGTACGCGAAGCTGTCGTCGACACACCGGCCGGTGGCCCGGTTCTTGAAGGTCGTCCCGCCGGAACTCTTGGTGACCGACCACTGCTGGAAGTTCATCTTGTTGCAGTCGAACGCCCGCAGTCCGTACGCGAAGCTGTCGTCGACACACCGGCCGGTGACCTTGTTCCGCAGCTCGTGGTAGTAGCGGTCGCCGCCCCAGACGCCGTCGGAGAACCGGAACTGCTGGAAGTCCGTCCTGTTGCAGTCGAACGCCCGCAGCCCGTAGGCGAAACTGTCGTCCAGACAGCGGCGGGTCGCGTTGTTCTGCCCATCGAAGTAGAAGATCTGCGCACGCGCCTGCGCGGGCGTGGCGACTGCCAGCGCGGCGGCGACGGCCGCGGTGACGACCGCCCATCGCCTTACAGCGGGTATCGGCATGACCCCTCCAGCGGGATGAGGAAAGACGACCGAGGGACTGTCCCTGGACGACAGACGCGTGCGCACCGGCCTGTGACCGGGGCCGTGCCTGTGTCCCGCACCGTAGGCTCGGGGCCTCCACGACGGGTTGCCTCACAGTGCGCGGATGCTTACCGGTCCGTGCCGCCCGCAGGTACGCACCCGGCGCCACTGCGAACATCATCCGGAACGCCCCGCGTCGCGCACCTCGGACGCACCGCACACCCCAGCGGCACCTCCCACGCCACCCTAGGGATTTCCCTAGGTGCCGCACCGACGCGGCACTCCGCGGGCCGCTTCTACTCTGGGCGGTGTCGCCATGCGTCACGGCTCACGCCCTGGGCCGGCCCCGGGAGGCGTTGTGCGCTATGTCATCGAGGTGTATCGCGAGCACGACGGTGTGTGCGGGAGCGTCGCCGCCGAGAGCTGTGGGAGTCCACGGCCCTTTCACGGCTGGCTCGAGCTCCTCGCGCTGCTCGAACCGCCGCTGCCGGAGGGCGCGGGCCTGGACGGGTCGCCGTATCAAGAGGCGCCGGACGCCGGACGGACCGCGCCGCGGCAGGAACCGCCGGGCGGCGGGCTGACCACTCCGTAGCGGACGGCCGACAAGCTCCTGCGACGTGGAGGGTGCCGCCCGCGTCGGCGGTGTCTCGCCGACGCGGGCCGTGCCGGCGACGGCGTCCGACAGCCCGGCGGACAGCCCGCAGAGCCGCCCTCCGTCGCCGCACCTGGCCGGACCTTGTCGACAGAAGTCGGAATTCGCCTTGTGCGGAACGCGTGTGCCCACCATCGTGGTGTCTTGGCCATGCGCCCGGCACGGGTCACCGTCCCACTCGGGTCACCCGCCGCCGGTACCGATGCGCGGGGGCGGTGATGACGACCGAGGACACAGCGCACGACCTCTTCCACGCCCCGCCACCCGGCGACGCGTTCTGCGGACGCACGAACGAACTGGCCGCGCTCCAGCAGGACTTCGCCGACGTGTGCGCGGGTTCGCCGCGGCTCGTGCTGCTCGAAGGGCCCGGCGGCATCGGCAAGACGGCGCTCGTGCGCCGCTTCCTCGACTCGGTGCACGGCACCTGTGTGCTGCACGCGAGCGGTGAGGAGAACGAGAGCGCGCTGCCGTGCGGGGTACTCGCCCAGCTCGTCGGGCAGAGCCCGCTGCCGGTGCCCGAGACGCTTGCGGGACTCGTCCGTGTACCGCAGTCGCTGCACGCCAACCTGCCGCCGCTCGCCGCCGGATTCGGGCTCCTGGACCTGCTGAGCGAGGTGCAGGGCAAGGGGCCGGTGATCCTGGTCGTGGACGACGCGCACTGGGCCGACCCGGAGTCCCTGAACGCGCTCACGTTCGCCCTGCGCCGACTGCGCCACGACCGGGTCCTCGCCATCGTCGCGCTGCGCGACCCGCAGGTGCCCGAACTCCCCGACGGGCTGCGCCGCCTGCTCATCGACACCCCCACGCGCCGCCTCGCCCTCGACGGCCTCAGCCCCGGCGAGCTGGCCGCGCTCAGCCTGCGCCTCGGTTCCGCGCGCCTTCCGCACTCGGCGTCGCGGCGGCTGCACTCCCACACGCACGGCAACCCGCTGCACGCCCGCGCCCTGCTCGGCCAGGTGCCGCCCGACGTACTCCTCGACGTGGCGACGCCGCTGCCCGCGCCGCGGTCGTACGCCATGCTGGTGCTCGCCAACCTAGCCGACTGCGGACCGGCCACCCAGCGCCTGGTGCAGGCCGTGAGCGTGCTCGGACTCTCCTGCCGACTGCGTACCGCCGCCCGGCTCGCACGGGTCGCCCAGCCGTTGCCCGCCCTCGAACGGGCCGTCAAGACGGGCCTGTTGCGCGAGACCCCCGCCGGGGTGGCGCCCGAGGTCGCCTTCCCGCACCCGCTGGTGCACGCGGCCGTCTACCAGGACATCGGGCCCGCCCAGCGCGCCGCCCTGCACACCCGGGCCGCGGAGCTGGTCGACGACGAGTACACCAAGCTGCGCCACCGCGTCCTCGCCGCCACCGGACCCGACGAACAGCTCGCCGACGCCCTCGCGACCTGTGCGCGCCGCGAGGCCGCCACCGGTCAATGGGCCGTCGCGGGCACGCACTTGCGGCACGCCTCGCGCGTCGCGACGAGCCCGCGCGAGCGGGACCGGCTCGCCGTCGAGGCCGTCGAGGCGCTACTGCTCGACGGCCGCGTCCAGGAGGCCGCCGAGCTGGCCAACGGTGTGCCCGAGGGGGCCGATCCGGCGCTGCGCGGCTACGTACGCGGCTATGTGGCGCGCGTACAGGGGCGCACGGAGGCGGCCTGGACGCTGCTGGCGGACGCCTGGGAGCAGTGCGACCGCGAGCGGGACCCGTCCCTCGCGGCGCGCGCCGCCGAGCAGTTGAGCTACGCGGCCGTGATGTGCGGGCGGGCCGCGGTGGCCGCACAGTGGGCCGAGCGGGCGCAGCGCCTGTCCACCGCGCAGGGCCCGAGCCGCATGCTGCGCTTCAACCACCTCATCGCCCTGGGCCTCAGTGGCCGCGCCAAGGAGGGCATCGCGCTCGCGGCCGATCTGCCCGACCCGATGATCGTGCCCCTCAAGAGCATCGATCTGCTGCTCGCCCGCGGGCAGCTGAAGCTGTGGTCGGACGATCTGCCGGGGGCACGGCAGGACTTGCTCGGAGCCGTCGCCAACTGCCGTACCACCACCGTGCCGTTGCGGCTGCTCTCGGCGTCCGCGCTCGCCCAGACCCTGCACCGGCTCGGAGCCTGGGACGAGGCGCTGATCCACGCCGAGTCGTCCGCATCGATCGCCGACGACACCGACCAGTCGTGGCTGAAGCCCGTCACGCACGGCGTGTCCGCGCAGATCCTGGCCGCGCGCGGCCACTGGGAGCGCGCCTCCGAGCATCTGCGGTCGGCCCTCGACGTGCCGGGCGGCGCCGAGACACCCGTCGCGTACGCGTACGCGGTGTGCGCGCGGGGGTACCTCGCGGACGCGCGCGGCGAGCCGCAGGAGGTGGTGGACGCGCTGCGCCCGCTGCTGCGGTTCTCCGAGCAGGACGGCGTCAACGAACCGGGAGTGGTCGACTGGCAGCCGCTGCTCGGCGACGCGCTGGTCCAGCTCGGCGAGTTCGACGAGGCGGAAGCGGTGCTCGGCCCGTTCGAGGAGCGGGCGCGGGCCCGCGGCCGGCACGCGTCGCTCGCCGCCGCCGCGCGGGCCCGGGGCAATCTGGCCGCCGCGCGCCGCGACCCCAAGCGCGCGCAGGCGGCGTTCGCGCGGGCCCAGGACCACGCGGCGCAGGTCCCGGTGCCGTTCGGACGGGCGCGGGTGGAGTTGGACCACGGTTCGTTCCTGCGCCGGATCGGACGCCGGTCCCTGGCGATCGCGCAGTTGCAGGCCGCGTACACCACGATGACGGCGCTCGGCGCGGGGCCCTACCGGGCGCTGTGCCTGCGGGAGTTGAACGCCTGCGGGCGCGCCGCGCCCGACCTTCCGGCGGACGAGCGGGAGCGGGACGCCGCCGACGCCCTGGACGGAACGCTCACCCCGCAGGAGCTGGCCGTGGCGCGGCTCGCCGCCCAGGGCCTCACCAACCGTCAGATCGCCACGGCACTCGCCCTGAGCGTCAAGACCATCGAATACCACCTGGGACACACCTACGCGAAGCTCGGGATCTCCTCCCGGATCGGGCTCGTGCGGCGGCTCGGGCCGCAGTCCTCGTCGCCGTCGGCGGGCTGAGCTCGTTCTCCAGCCTCTCGACCGTCGTAGGGCGACAAG
The DNA here is from genome assembly GCF_014650815.1 of Streptomyces flavofungini. Lineage (GTDB taxonomy): Bacteria > Actinomycetota > Actinomycetes > Streptomycetales > Streptomycetaceae > Streptomyces > Streptomyces flavofungini. The sequence goes on along the minus strand of NZ_BMVR01000007.1, from coordinate 119,331 downwards.
GCCTTGCCGCAGGTGGAGCCGTTGACCGGCCCAGGGATGAACCGCGACGCCGTCTTCGCCCGTCCGCAAGGTCTGGGAGACAACGCTGGCGGGGATGAGCAGTCAGTCTCCCTGGGACCAAGCGCCGCTCGGCAGTGACAGGTGGACGCCGAAGTCGACGAGCCCGGTCGCGGCGCGGATGTCCGTGTGGAGCGCGTCCACCCGCTCTTGACGGTTGGCTTCCCTGCTGGCGGACCACTTCGACTTGATCTCGATCACCACCGTCAGGCCGCTACGGTTCAGCGGGCCCAGCGGCCGGAAGCGGATCTCGACATCCCCGGGTTGCAAGTCGCCGTCGTACGGCTCCTCGGGGCACTCCACAGCCAGGGAAACCAGATGCGGCAGTACCGAGCCGAGTTCACGCAGCTGGGTTTCGGGCACTGCGGGGGCATAGGTCACTTCGACGAGCGGCGTCCTCGACACCCTAGTCGGAGACCTGCCCGCCAGCGCGCCGAAGCCCCACCGGCCCGGCCCCGGACGGCCGTCGGCACCCCGGACAGGCGCCGCGCACCCCGCTCACCGGGGTAATCCCCGGCACGGTCCCGGAGGCGCGTGCGGGCGGCCCGCTCGTACGGTCGAGCCGGTAGGGCAGGGCGAACGCGGGAGCCCACTGGAGGTGGCCCGATGATGTCCATCAGCTACGGGGCGGCCGGGGAGGAGCGGCCGACACTGCGGCTGCGGCTGCTCGGCGGATTCCTCCTCACGAGGGAGAGCGGGGTGTTCTGCTGCGGTGGGGAATCCGGCTGCGGGGACGGGGACTTCGACGGGGCGGCGGGGGTGGGTGGCCGGGTCGCCGTCGGCACGGGAGGCTCGGGACGCCCGGGCGGCACGGGAGGCCCGGCAGGCCCGGGTGGCGCCGCCCACGCGTGCCCGGACTTCCTCGCCCACTCCTCCCTGGCGTGCCCGGACGACCCGGGTTCGCTCGGCGGCCGGGGCAGCGAGCCCCTCGAAGTGCCCGCGAGCGGCCAGCAGGTGCTCGCGCGGCTCGCGCTGTGCGGGGCGGCGAGCCGCTCGGCGCTCGCCGGTACGCTCTGGCCCGACGTCACCGAGGCGCGGGCCCGCGCCTCGCTGCGTACCGCCGTGTGGCGGCTCAACGGCGCGGGTTCGGCCCTCACGGACGCCCGCGACGGCGTGCTCTCGCTCAGCCACCGGGTGCGTGTGGACATCCAGGACCTGACGGCGGCCGCCCACCACGCGCTGTCCGGGGACGCCCTCGCTGCGGCGCGGGAGCGCCTGCGGACGGCTTACCAAGTACTGCTCTGCGGGCGCGAGTTGCTGCCCGGCTGGCAGCAGGACTGGGTCTCCTTCGAACGGGAACGCCTGCACCAGCTGCGGCTGCACGCCCTGGAGGCCCTGTCGGCGCGGCTCGTCGCCCGGCACCTGTACGCGCCCGCCCTCGAAGCCGCCCTTGAGAGCACCCGCGTCGACCCGCTCCGCGAGAGCGCCCACCGCGCGGTCGTGTCCGTGCACCTCGCGGAACACAACCTCACGGAGGCGGTGCGGCAGTACGAGACGTTCCGCGAGCTGCTGCTGCGGGAGCTCGGCGTGGAGCCGTCGGGGCAGTTCTCCTCGATGCTGCGGCATGCGTTGGTGTGAGGTGGCTGGCGGTACGCCTTCGTGGGGGCGGTGTTGCGGTACGCCCTGGTGGGACCGGTGTGCGGTACGCCCTGGTGACGCGGCGGTGCGGTCCGGGGCGGCGGACAGGGCACCCACGGATGACGTGACGCCGCGGTGACGCCCGCCCGTCACGATGGGACGTGCCCCGTCCAGGATGCGGGGAGAAGGGGGATCTCCCCTGGTTGAGCGACGCGCCGGCCGTCACGGCCACCACCTGGGTGGTCGCTCACGCCCTGGACGGGGTGCCCAAGGTTCGGTGAGGGCTGGACGGGTGCCCGTGGTTTCGCGGGTGGCGCCTTGCCCCCGCCGCTGCGCGGCGGGTCCTCCCACCCGCCCACCCATCAGCTCGAAGGCGGCCTTCGGGCCCACACGCCGTGGCGGAACCGAACGGCAGCTTCGGGCCCACGGGCCGTGGCGACCGGCCGCACCACGACCCCACCACACATCCCGGCGACGCCGCAGCACGACCGCGCGCCCGTAAACCGCGGCCACAGGCCGAACGACGGCTCAGACCCACACACGATGGCGAGGCCAGGGGGCAGCTTCGCGCCCGCACACCGTGGCAACGGGCAGGACATGGCTTTCAGTCCGCACACCGTGGCGACGCCCCGGCGACAGCTGCGGCCGCACGCCGTAGCGGGGCCGCGCGGCAGCCTCGCACCCCGCGCGCCATGCCAACGGGCCGGACCACGACCCCACCACACATCCCGGCGACGCCGCAGCACGACCGCGCGCCCGTAAACCGCGGCCACAGGCCGAACGACGGCTCAGACCCACACACGATGGCGAGGCCAGGGGGCAGCTTCGCGCCCACACACCGTGGCAACGGGGCCGCACGGAGGCTTCAGCCCGCACACCGTGGCGAGGCGCGAGCGACAGCTTCGACCCACACGCCGTAGCAGGGCCGCGCGGCAGCCACGCGCCGTGCCAACGGGCCGGACCACGGCCCCAGCACACATCGTGGCGACGCCGGGGCGCAACCGCGCGCCCGTAAGCCATGGCGACAGGCCGAACGACGGCCCCAGACCCACACACGGTGGCGGAGCCAGGGGGCAGCTTCGCGCCCGCACACCGTGGCAACGGGGCCGCACGGAGGCTTCAGCCCGCACACCGTGGCGAGGCGCGGGCGACGGCCTCGACCCGCACCCCGTAGCAACGGGCCGGACGACAGCCCAGCACACATCGCGGCAACGCCGGGGCGCGCCCGTGAGCCGCAGCGACAGGTCAGACGACGGCCCCAGGCCCACACACGGTGGCGGAGCCAGCTTCGGCCCACCCGTTGTGCCGACGGGCCGGACGGCGCCTTCAGGCGCGGGCACCCTGGCGACAGCCCGGCACCGGCTTCGGGGCCGACGCACCACGTCAGCCCCACACACACGCTCACGCTGAGCCGCGACGCGCTGGCCTGCCCTGCCCGTCCAGGGAGCTCCCCTTGTCCCAGCGCCCTCGGGACCGCGTCGCCACCCGCCGTCGGGGCTTGCCCCGAGACTCCACCCCAGGCCACGCGCCCCGGGCTTGTCCCTGTCCATGTGCCCTAGGCGCTACCTCTCCGACACGCCGGAAGGGCCAAGCTCCCCCGATCCACCCGGCCCCTCCGCTCCTCCCCCGCCTCGCAGGCCGGCGCCGGGCATCAACTGCCCGACCCGAGCGGCCTCGGGCGCGGACCCGACGCCGCACCCCTCAGCCCTCCTCCACCCCCCGCAGCCCCTCAATCGCCCGGTCAACCGGCCGGTGCGGCAACCCCGTCCTCCGGCACAGCTCTTCCCGCGGCACGTCCCGGAGGACCTCCTCAACGGGCTTGTCGGCAAGGTGTGCGATCTCTCGGACGTAGGCCTGGACCCGGCCGACCGGATCGGCGACCGAGGGGCGGGGGCCTGTGGGGCCGCCCGCAAGAACGCTCCGTGACCCCGACGCGGGTCGTCGTTCCTCCTCCAGCCACGTCGTCCAGACGCCGCGGCCGACGAGGTGCTCGGCGACGCTCTCGGCCATCGAGCCGTCCTTGATGACTCCGGGGTCGGCGCCGTCGGCGCGGATGAGGAGCTGGCAGGAGGCGGCGAGCATCGGTGGGGAGGTGACCTGTGGGGGTGTGCCGTCCAAGAGGGTGCGGAGGGCGGCGAGGTCGGGGTGTCCGGGGATGTGCGGGGCCAGGCTCTGGACGACTTCGTCCAGGCGGCGCAGGTCGGGGGCGCGGTCGAGGAGCATGGCGTGAGCGCCGACGATGCCGAGGAACGGGTCGAGCCGCCCGGAATCGAGTCGCCCGGAATCGGGTCGCCCCGAGTCGAGCATGGGGAAGAGTTGCCGGTCCGAGGTCAGATCGATGCCCTGGCGCAGGCCGGACAGCGCGGCCTCGCGGGCGAGGTTCAGGGCCTCGTCGGCGGGGCGCCAGCCGGTGCCGAGGGGGGCCATCTCCACCGTGGCGTCCTGCGGCTGCGGCCCGTACGGCCCGTTGCCGACGAAGACGAGGGTGGTCCAGCCCTCCGACACCCACAGCGCCTGGGCCAGCGGCAGCCCTTCGCCGGTCGGCTCGCGCAACCGCAGCCGGTAGCCCCCGGGCGCGAGCCGGCCGCTCCAGGCGGCCCAGCCCTGCTGCGGGTCGGCCCGCCAGCCCGGCTCGCCGCCGTCCACGGCCGCGCCGCCGCCCGCGGTGATCTGGAGGGCGTACGGGTCGAAGCGCCAGCCGCGGCGCAGATTGCGCAGCAGCACCATCAGGCTGGGCCGGCCCCGCCGGTGGGTCGATTCCCGGCTCCAGCGCAGGGTGGCCTCGCGGTGGGCGGCCTGGGTGGTGGCGGTGCGTTCCACGGGGGCCGGTGCGGGGATGCGCGGCAGCGGCAGGCGCGCGGTGAAGGCGGCCGTGCCGACCTCGACGAGCTGGCTGGCCACGGCGCCCGCGAAGCGCTGTTCGATGCGGTAGATGCCGGGGGTGACCGTCGTCTCGATGGTGCCCATGCCGTGGGCGACCTCTTTCATCGCCTCGTCGGTCACGGAGACGAGGACCGAGGGGGTGTCGGGGATGACGACGAACGGCACCTCCGGGCGCCGCTCGGCCGCCGCGGAACGCGGCTGCTCAGAACTGGACAACGCTGCCACCTCCGGTCACTACCTCGAAGAATCCGCCGTCCGTGAACTCCGGCGCGGTCAGGCTGTCCGCGACGACTTTGTAGAGCCCGGGCACCAGCGACGCGACGTGGTCCGCTCCGTCGACGTCCAGCCTGCGCGGCTCGTCGAAGCCCCGGCCGCGCAGCTCGACGCCGCCCTTGAAACCCGGCGGGAAGCGCAGGGTCACGGGGTACGAACCGACGCCGCCGAGCCCCTGGGCAAAGACGATCGGTGTGCTGGTCTCGCGCAGGAACCGGGCCTCCTGCGGTACGAGTTCCCCGGCCGTGCGGTCGAGGACGTGGCGGCGTACGTAGCGCGCGAGGCTGTCCGAGGTGACCTCGCCCTCAGCGGTGACGGTGCCGCCGCCCGCCCCGCGCAACCCCTCCAGGAGGGCGCTGGTGAAGTGCCCGCGCGACTGGTCGGGTTCGGGTACGCGCTGTTCGTAGGCGGGGTCGCCGAGCGCCGAGCCGTAGCCGACGAAGCACTCGACCTTGTCGGGGGCCTCGGTGGTGTCGGTGAAGGGCGGTCCGAACGCGGTGACGCCGCCGAAGCGGGTGCGGCAGCAGTCGGCGAAGAAGACGATCTCGTGGAACGGCGACGCCGATTCGTACCACGAGAGGTAGGGGCGTACGGCGATGTGGTTGCCGAGGAGGTCGATGGCGGCGTTGGCCATCAGCAGCGCGGCGTCGCCGCCGAACGGGGCGATGCCGTGCCCGGCGAGGAACACGTACAGGCGGGTCTCGGCCCAGTCGCCGCCGGCCGCGACGGCGGCGCGGACCGCGCAGTGGGTCCGGTAGAGGGCGCGGTTGACGTTCTCGCGGGTCGGGACGGCGCTCATCACGTCGGCCTCGCGCTCGTCGCGTTCGGTGGCGGTGACGAGCGCGACGTTCTCTCTGGGTACGTTGCCTCCGGTGGCGTCCACGAGCCAGTCGTGGAACCGTGCCGCGTCGCCGCGCGCGCCGCTCAGGTCGCTGAACGCCGGATAGCGGTTGATGCCGACGACCACGGCGTAGTGCAGGTCGTTCATCGGGCTTCCCCCTTTGTGAACCCGTGAGCACGGGCCCGGATCGCGGGGATCCGGCCGTACTCCCCCCGTGTGCGCGCTCGCCCGCGCCCGTCAGTCGGCGAGCATCCGCGCCAGGCTGGCCAGGACATCAGGGTCGTCGTCGAAGGCGCCGTGCGTGCGGGCGCCCGAGCGCAGTCCCGGGACCCCGTCCCCGTCGACAGGTGACCACACGGTGCGCCGCGGGTCGGCCGCGAGGAACGCCCGCAGGTCCTCGGAGTCCTGCCCGCCGAAGGCGCCGTCGGCGGTGTACCAGCGCTGCATGCCCGCGATCGGCGCGACGGCCGACTGCCGGGCGGGGCCGCGCTCCAGGACGCCGGAGATGAAGTACAGCAGCGACCTCGGGTAGAGCAGCGGCACCAGGTGGTCGGCGCGTTCGGCCGGGTCGGTCATCGTGAACATCCGCAGCCGGTCGAAGAGTTCGTTGCGCAGCCGGACGACCGGCGCGAGCTGGGTGACGGTGCAGGCGGGGGCGAGGAGCACGACGTCTTGGACGCGGAAGTCGGCGGGCAGCGGGTCGTCGGCGGCGGCGCGCCTGCGGGCGAGGTCGGTGAGCAGGTTGCCGATGAAGACGGCGCCCGCGCTGTGGCCGACGACGGTGACCTTGGGGCGGCTGCCGGTGGCGAGGAGCTGGCTGAAGCGGTCCAGGAAGTAGCGGCCCGCGCGGGTCTCGTCGGCCGCCGCGAACGTGTCGGCCGTCTGGCGCTTCATGGCGTCCCAGACGGCGGCGCCCACGTTGGCGACGTAGAACTCGCGGAGGATCTCCTCGACGACGGTCGGGTACAGGCCGTGGTCGGTGCGCAGCCGGAACCGGCCGACGACGGCGGCGATGACGCGCACCGTCTTGCGCACGAGGAGCGCGGAGGTGACCAGGGCGCGCCGGTTGCCCCCGTCGGTGCTGTCCGCGGCGAGTTCGGCCACCGTTTCCGGTGACATGAGTGTGGCGACCGCCGCGCGCCCCCCGTCGATATCGCGCGCGGCGGTCGTCGTGGGCGCCGACCGCAGGACCGAGCCCACGATCTCCCGGTTGCGGTCGGCGAGTTCGGTGTCCGTCGAGAGTTCGGCGGTGATGAGGACGCGGTCGGCCTCGCCGAGCGGCGGCACGGCCGCGGGCGGGGCCAGGCGGGCGTACGGTTCCTGGCCGGTGCGCAGCAGGGCGAGTTCGGCGGCGACGGCCCGGGCGGGCGGGGCGGTGAGCGAACCCGCGGCGCGCTGGCCGGACCGCTGGAAGACGAATCCGGCGGCGTAGCGGGTCACGCGGCTCAGCAGGGTCTGGAAGACGCCCTCGCTGAGGATCCGCGGCAGATTGCCCTGCAGGATCTCCAGGAGGCCGCTGCTCCACACGAAGAACACGGGCTCGGCGCCCGCCTCCTCGTACACCGGCGTGAGCCGCTCGGCCGTGGCGAAACCCAACTCGTCGTCGACGAGCCCGCCGTGGAAGTGCAGGACCACGCGCGGCCGGTCCTTCAGGCTCGCCACGAGCGCGTCGATGTCGTCGGTGCTGGTCGTGGCGAGCTGTCCGCTCGTCCCGCTGTGTACGCAGCGCCTGCGGGAAGGGTGCATGTCCGGACCTCCGGCCGATAGCCGCTCAGCAGGAGCCCCCCGTCGCGGAAGTCCCCCGACTCCTGCCGCTCCTGGCACAGCCACCGTAGGACCGCCGCCCCCCTCGCGGCCTCAGGGGCGGGCCCGGGGATTACCCCAAGGCGGTCGCGGGCAGGGGCGTCCGGGTAAGCCGGGGCTTACCGTCCCCGGTCCGCGCGGCGCTCCGCCCGAGGGGGGTTCAGCGCTCCCCCAGGCACTCCCGTACGGCCGCGACGAGGCGGTTGGCGCGCGCGTCGCCGTGCCCGATCATCTTGTTGGCCACGTACGCGAAGCCCACCCCGAACTCGTCGTCGCCGAAGGCGAACTGGCCGCCGGAGCCGTCGTTGGCGAAGCTCCGAGGCCCCAGGGTGGGGCGGAAGGCCGGGGCGTCGAGGAGGAAGCCCGAGCCCCAGCGGACCCCCATGTCGAAGCCGAGCCACGACGTGCCGCCGGACTGCTCGCGCACCGCGTCGGTGACGGTGTCACGGCTCAGCAGCCGCTCGGATCCGTCGACTCCGGTCGCGGCGGCGGCGTACAGCGTGGCGAGGCCACGCGCCGAGGAGACCGCGCCCGCGCCGGGGATCTCCGCGCCGAGGAGCGCCGGGTCGTTCCAGCCGTGCGGGACGTCGACACCGGGGAAGACGAAGGCGCCGTTCATCGTGACCATGCGGGTGAGCATCGATTCGGGGCCGGGCATCGGCGGCCTGCCCGGTGCCTCGACGAGCCGCGCCAGGGAGCCGAGTTCCCGCTCCGGCAGGCCGATCCAGGTGCGCAGGCCCAGGTCGTCGGCGACGGCCGCACGGAAGCAGGCGCCCGGGGTGAGTCCGGTGATGCGCCGGATGACCTCGCCGAGGAGGAAGCCGAAGACGTGGGCGTGGTACTCGTACGTCTCGCCGGGTGCCCACAGGGGTTCCTGGTCCTCGATGGCGCGCACCACCGGGGTCCACTCGGTGATCTCCGCGAAGGTCGGCGTGGCGTCGAGGACCGGGAGCCCGGCGCGGTGGCCGAGGACCATGCGCGGGGTGATCGTCTCCTTGCCGCCGCGGGCGAACTCGGGCCAGTACGTGGCCACCGGGGCGTCCAGGTCGAGGCGCCCCTGCTGCGCGAGCAGGTGCGCGCAGACGCTGACGATGCCCTTGGCGCAGGAGAAGACGGGCACGACGGTGTCCTGCTGCCAGGCCCGGCCGGTGCCTTCGTCAGCGACACCGCCCCACAGGTCCACGACCTTGCGCCCGTCCACGAACACGGTGACGGCGGCGCCGAGTTCGTCGAACTCGGCGAAGTTCCGGGCGAAGACGTCCGCGACCGCCCCGTACCGTTCGTCGGCCCATCCGCTGTGTTCCACTGCCCTGCTTCTTCCCTGGGAGACGGCGGCTGACCAGGGACGATGCCCGGTCGGCCAGGTGACCGCGCCACGGTACATGGCACGGCCACCCACCTCCACCGGATTACTTCATCCACTCCGACTCGTACGCCGCGTACGTCCCGTCGTGCGTGGCGAGGTGCACGAACTGGTCGACGTACTCCGTGAACTGGATGTCCCCGCGCGGCACGGCGTAGGCCTTCTCGGCGAAGGTGAAGGGCTTGTCGGGGTGCAGGGAGCACAGTTCGGGGTGGATCTTCGCCTGGTAGCGGGTCTCGCTGGCGTCGGTCATCATCACGTCGGCGCGACCGTCGATGATCTCCTTGAAGATCGTCGAGTTGTCCGGGTGCACGGTGATCGAGGCCTGCTTGATGTGCGCGCGGGCGAACTGCTCGTTGGTGCCGCCGGGGTTGACGACGACCACGGTGCCGGGCTTGTCGATGTCGGCCAGCGCCCCGTCGCCGAACCGCTCCTTGTCGGCGCAGCGCACGATCGGCGTCTTGCCGTCCTCGCGGGTCGGTTCGCTGAAGGCCACCTTGCGGGCGCGCGGCAGCGTGATGGAGACACCGCCCGCGGCGATGTCGCAGCGCCCGTCCGCCACGTCGTCGGCGATCTCCTTCCACGTGGTGGCGACGAACTTCGGCTTGGCGTCGAGGGACTTGGCGAGGTCGTGGGCCATCTTGATGTCGATGCCGCTGTACGTCCCGTCGGCGGCGCGGTGCGTGAAGGGGCGGTAGTCGCCGGTCGTGCACACGCGCAGGACGCCCTTCTTCGGCACGGAGTCCAGGAGGGTGCCCTTGCCGGGAGCGGGGTGGTGCGCGCGGCCCGCGTCGGGTGCCGCGGGTGCGGCGGCGGTGACGGCGAGCAGGCAGACGAGGGCGGACAGGGTGGCGGCACGCTTCATGCGGGCGGTTCCTCTCTGGCGTCAGACACGGTGCGGGGCGAGCGGCGGCAGCAGGGCCGCCGTCAGGCGGGGGCCCGCGCCATCCTCGTACGCGTCGTCCCTCAAGTCGTCGAAGGGGTACAGGGGCCGCTCCACGCGGTGGTGGCCGAGCCGCTTGAGGTCCTGGTCGACGCCGCCCGGGGTGAGCGCGAGCAGCCAGTCGGCCGCCATGTCGTACAGCTCCGGCTCCAGGTAGCCGATCTTCACCACGACCAGGTCGTAGGTGCGCGGGTCGATGCCGAGGCCGCCCTCGGCCGGGCCCGTGAAGTCGGCGAGCGTGTGGAAGGGCTTGCGCCGCTCGACCAGGATCAGGGTGAGCCCGCCCACCCGTACCGCCGCCATGTCCACGCCCCGGTCGTACGCGCCGCCCTCGGCCCGGTCCTTCTGGTCGGTGGCGCGCTGCAGCGCCACGACGGTGCCGGTGAGGTCGTACGGCCCGCCGTGGTTCGCGTCGACCTTGCCGCCGACGGACAGGTCGACCTCGGCGCCCACGCCCGCCTCGAAGCAGCGGGCGACGGCGGCCGGGTCGGTGATGCCCGGGTGTACGGCGGTGACCTCGCCGGAGCGGATCGCGTCGTTGTCCAGGAGCTTGCCGAGCATGTACGCGAGGTCGCCCGCGCCGCCCGCCGTCGGGTTGTCGCCGGAGTCGCTGATGAGGAAGGGGCGCTTCGTGGAGGCCACGGCCTGCTCGACGCACTCCTCGGCGCTGCCGGTCGGGCCGACGAAGACGAAGTCGCGCCGGGCCTCCCAGTAGCGCCGGGCGAGCTGTTCGGCCTCGGCGGCGGCGCGTTCGGCGTCGTCGCCGGTGACGACGATCGCGGCCTGACAGCGCGGCTCGTCCGCCCAGGCGTAGCCGACCCACATCGCGGCGTCGAGGATGCCGGGCAGCTTCTCGATGTCGGCGAGCGAGGCGTACAGGGACGCGGCGGGCTCCAGGCGGGTGCTGGTCTTCTCGCCCGGCAGCAGCACGGGCACCTGCACCCAGGCGCGGTGCGGGCGCTTGCCCTCGCGCAGGCAGCGCACCAGGTTGCGGGCGGCGCGCTCACGGGTCTCCCAGGCGTCCTCGTGCGGGGCGAGGCGGTGCGCGGTGAGCAGGTCGACGGGTGCGGCGAAGCGGTGCGAGACGTTGCCGTGCAGGTCCATGGCGGTGGAGATCATGGGGCGGCCGGTGCCGTCGGGGGTGCCCACGGAGTCCAGGGCCGCGCGGACGGCCTCGGTCAGGTCGGCCTCGGCGTCGGTGAGGCCGACGACGCTCATGGCACCGTGGATGTCGTACACGAGCCCGTCGAAGGGACCCGCCTGCCGGATCCGGGTGACCAGTTCGTCCTTGAGGGTCAGATACGACGGGGCCTCCACCGGGCCGCCGGGCAGCGCCGTCGCGTGCAGCAGCGGCACCCACTCGACGAGGTCCGCGAGGTCGGAGTCCGGCTGCGTCCAGGTGTAGCGGTCGAGGAGTTCCCGGCCGCGGGTCTGGCGGAAGTCGTCGGCGGTGGAGCGGTGCGGGCAGAACGTGGAGGACTCGATGCCGATGCCGCCGATGCCGATGCGCAGTCGGCGGTGGGTGACGGCACGGGCGGTCGCGGGGGCGGCCGGGGTGGTGGTCATGCGGGTGCGCTCTCTTCCTGGTCGGTGGGGGCGGCGGGGGCTTCGGCGGTGGGGTCCTGAGTGGAGGGCTACTGGGGGGTGGACGGTTCGCGGCTGGTGGGGGCGGACGGCTCCCTGCCGGTGGGGGCGGCGGGCTCACGGCCCGTGGTGGGGTCCTGGGTGACGGGCCCCGTCCGCAGGTGGCGGCGCAGCGTGGTGAGGCCCGCGCCGAGCAGACCCGCGTCCGGCCCCGTCACCGTGGTGGTGATCTCCAGGTCGGCGGTGACCACGGGCAGGCAGCGTTCGTACAGCACGCCCCGGACGGCGGCGACCAGCGGCTCGGCGGTGGCGAGGACGCCGCCGAGCGCCACGGCCTGGGGGTTGAAGAAGTTCACGACGACGGACAGCACGGCGCCGATGTGGCGGCCCGCGGTGCGCACCAGGGTGGTGGCGAGCGGGTCGCCGTCCGCGACGAGCCGGAGCAGCTCGCCCGTGGTCGCCACCTCCACGCCCTGGCGGGCGAGCTCACGGATCAGTGCGGCGCCGCTCGCGACGGTCTCCAGGCAGCCGATGTTGCCGCAGCTGCACGGCCGGTCGCCCGCCTCCTCGACGCGCACGTGGCTGATGTCCCCGGCCGCGCCGTTCGCGCCGTCGTGCGGGCGGCCCGAGGCGATGACGCCGCTGCCGATGCCACGGCCCGCCTTCACGACGACCATGTGGTCCAGCTCGGGGCGGGCCACGGCGTGCTCACCGACGGCCATCATCGTGGCGTCGTTCTCGACGGTGACGGGCAGGCCGAGGCGGTCGGCGAGGACTTCGCGCAGCGGGTAGCGGTGCCAGCCGGGCATGCGGGACGGGCTGAGGACGCGGCCCTCGCCGGGGCGTACGGGGCCGGGGAAGGCGACGCCGAGGGCGCGTACGGTGCGGCCCGCCGCGCGCTCCCGGGCGACGAGTTCGGTGACGCGTTCGCACAGCCAGTCCACGGCCGACTCGGGTCCGGCGGTGATGTCGTGCGGCAGGTCGGCGGTGTCGCGGACGCTGCCGTCGAGGTCGACCGCGCCGAGCCGGGCGTGGTGGCTGCCGAGGTCGGCGGCGAGGGCGATGCCGCCCTGGGCGCGCACCCGCAGGAGCCGGGGACGGCGTCCGCCGCGCGAGGCGCCCTCGCCGGACTCGGTGAGGACACCGGCGGCGACGAGTTCCTGGACGCGCAGCGACACGGTGGACGGCGCGAGTCCGAGCTCCCGCACCAGGTCGGCTCTGGAGGAGGCCGCGCCCGACGAGACCAGCCGCACGATGTGCTGCGCCGATCCGGGTTCGTCGTGTGCTGTGCCGGCCATACCGCCCCCGTAGGTTCGATGAGTTGCTTCGACTTCGGACCGAACACTAGGTCTTGTCGAACCAAGTTGACCAGCCCCTCAAAGCAAGGCGAATCAAGCACACCGGCAATCGCGGCAATTCAGGCAACGCCCCCTCTCCTCACCCCGCAAACCTCCACTTTCCCGAGTCTTTGCCGAACGAAGCTCTTGACTTGCTTTTCTCTCCAGGCCTAGCGTTCGGGCCTCCCTACCGCTCACGTGTACGGATCGGTCCCGGCAGTCCCTGGAGGCCCACCACCATGCGCTCACTCAAGGCGGCCGCAGCCGCATGCCTCGTGCTCGCGGTCCTCACGGGCTGCACCCGCGAGGGCGGCCGCGTCGACATGGGTCCGACCGGCGGCGTCCCGGTCGAGGGCGGCACCGCGACCATGGCCCTGCCGCCCAACGCGACCCCCAACTGGATCTTCCCGATCGGCCCGCCGGGCTACGGCGGCTCGTACAACGCGGGCATCCAGTTCCTGCTGTTCATGCCGGTGTACGACGCCGTCCTCGACCAGGACAAGGGCGGCCTCACCACGCACGGCCCGAGCACGCTCGGCCTGAAGCCGAAGTACTCCGACGGCAACAAGACCGTGACCGTGCCGCTGCGCAAGGGCGTGCAGTGGTCCGACGGCAAGCCGGTCACGGCCCGCGACCTGGAGTTCTGGTTCAACCTCCTGAAGGCCAACAAGGCGAACTGGGGCAGCTACTCGGTCGGCACGATGCCCGACAACGTGAAGCGGTTCGAGACGCTCGACGACCACACCGTGCGGCTGCACCTGAGCCGGGCGTACAACCCGGACTGGTTCACCGCCAACCAGCTCACGCTGATGCGGGCGCTGCCCCAGCACGCCTGGGGAGCGAAGACCGACGGCGGCCCCGTCGGTGACTTCGATCGGACGAAGAAGGGCGCGAAGGAAGTCTTCGCCCGCCTCACCCGGCACGGGAAGAGCCTCGGCTCGTACGGCTCCGACCCGCTGTGGAAGACGGTCAACGGGCCCTGGAAGCTGGCGGGCTGGCGCGACAGCGGCCAGGTCACCATCGTCCCGAACGAGAAGTTCACCGGCCCGAAGTCCCAGCGCCCGCACCTGGACAAGGTGGTCTTCAAGCCCTTCACCACCGCCGACTCCGAGTACAACGTGCTGCGTTCGGGCGGCGTCGACTACGGCTACATCCCGCCGTCGGTCATGGCGCAGAAGGGGAAGTTCGAGGACAAGGGCTACCGCGTCGATCCGTGGGAGGGCTGGGCGTCGACGTACATCGTCTACAACTTCAACTCCACGCACGCCGGACCGCTGATGCGCCAGCTCTACATCCGCCGGGCGATGCAGCACCTCGTCGACCAGAAGGCGATGAGCGATGTCATCTGGCAGGGCAGCGCGACCCCGACGCTCGGCCCGGTGCCGGTCACACCGAAGAGCCAGTACCTGTCGAAGGCCATGGAGCGCAACCGCTACCCGTTCTCCGTGGCGAAGGCCACGTCCCTGCTGGAGTCGCACGGTTGGCGCACCGAGGACGGCACCGCACGCTGCGAACGCCCCGGCACCGGCGCCGACGAGTGCGGCGAGGGCATCGGGAAGAACGACCCCTTGGAGCTGACGCTGCTCTCGCAGTCGGGCTCCACGGAGACCACGAACATGATGCAGGAGCTCAAGTCGTCGCTCTCCAAGGCGGGCATCGATCTGACGGTCCGCCAGCAGCCGCTCAACTCGGTGCTCGGCAACTCCGTCCCGTGCACGGCGAAGGACCCCGGCTGCGACTGGGACATGTCCTTCTTCGGCACCGCGGGCAGTTGGTACTACCCGCTCAACCCGAGCGGCGAGCAGCTCTTCTCCACCGGCGCCTCCGCGAACTTCGGCAACTACAGCGACAAGAAGGCCGACCGCATCATCCGCGCCGTGCAGTACTCCCCCGACATGAAGGCCGTGCACGAGTACGGCGAGTACCTGGCCGACCAGCTGCCGGTGATGTGGATGCCCAACCCCGCGTACCAGGTCTCGGTGATCCGCAACGACCTGCGGGGCATCGAGCAGAACCCGACGGTCACCTTCGCGCCGCAGGACTGGTACTTCGTCAAGAACAAGAAGGAGGCCGACAAGTGACCGGCTTTCTGGTCAAGCGCTTCCTGCAGGCGCTCGTCGTCCTCTTCCTGGTGTCGATCATCGTCTTCGTGCTCCTGCACATGCTGCCGGGCGGTCCCGCGCGCGCGATCCTCGGCCCGAAGGGCACACCGCAGCAGATCGACCAGTTCAACCACCAGCAGGGGTACGACCGTTCGCTGCCGACGCAGTACTTCATGTACCTGAAGCGGCTGTTCACCGGCGACCTCGGGGACTCGTACAAGCTCAACTCGCCCGTCTTCGAGCTGCTCAAGCAGCGGCTGCCGAAGACGCTGCTGCTCACCGTCCTTTCGACCGCGCTCGCCGTCGTCATCGCGGTGCCGCTCGGTCTGCTGCAGGCGGTCAGGCGCGGCAAGGCGTCGGACTACGCACTCACCGGCCTCGCCTTCCTGCTGTACGCGACGCCGGTGTTCTTCCTCGGCCTCATCATGATCATCCTGTTCGCGCAGGTCTTCCCGGTCTTCCCGGCGGAGGCGCCGCAGGGCGAGTCGATCGGTGAACTCCTCGGCGACTTCACCGGTTTGGTGCTCCCGGTGGTGACGATGGCGTTCGGCATCGTGGCGATGTTCAGCCGCTACATGCGCTCGGCAGTGCTCGACAACCTCACCGAGGAGTACGTCCGCACCGCCATGGCCAAGGGCCAGTCGAGCCGCCGCATCCTGGTCCGGCACGTCCTGCGCAACGCGCTCATCCCGCTCGCGACACTCCTCGGCCTGTATCTGCCGACGCTCTTCAGCGGCGCGCTCGTCGTCGAGTCGATGTTCAACTACCCAGGCATGGGGCTGCTGTTCTGGAACGCGGCCCAGGGCTCGGACTTCCCCGTGCTGCTCGGCGTGACGCTCGTCGTCGGCATCGCCACGGTCCTCGGCTCACTCCTCACAGACATCCTCTACGCCGTCCTCGACCCCCGGATTCGGAGTGTGGCATGACCACCACGACGGCCCCGCACACCGTGCCGGGGCACGAGGAGGCCGCGCAGGCCACCCCCTCGCTGGCCCGCCGCACCCTGCAGGTCTTCACCGGCAACAAGCTCGCCCTGACCGGAGTCGTCCTGCTGGTGCTGCTGCTCGCCTTCAGCTACCTCGGCCCGCTCCTGTACGACACCGAGCAGACCCACACCGACCTGTCGCAGGCGAACCTCTCCCCCGGCACCGACGGCCATCTGCTCGGCACCACCGACCTCGGCTACGACATGGTCGGCCGCCTCATGGTCGCGGGCCGGACCTCCCTCGAAATCGGCCTGGCGGCAGGGCTTCTGGCCACCCTCTTCGGCACCGTGTACGGCGCCGTCTCCGGCTACTTCGGCGGCTGGGTGGACGCCGCGATGATGCGGATCACGGACGCGGCGCTCGCCATCCCCGCTATGTTCCTGCTCGTCGTGGTCGCCGCGATCATCACGCCCAGCAAGGGCGTCCTCATCCTCATCATCGCGGCCGTCGCCTGGCTGTCCCCGGCACGGCTCGTGCGCGGCGAGGCGCTGTCGCTGCGCAACCGCGAGTACGTCCAGGCGATGCGGATGATGGGCGGCGGGGGTGCGCGGGCCGTCTTCAAGCACATCGTGCCGAACGCGATCGGCACCGTCATCGTCAACTGCACCTTCCAGATCGCCGACGCCATCCTCTACGTCAGCTACCTGGCGTTCCTCGGCCTCTCCATCCCGCCGCCGTCGGCCGACTGGGGCTCGATGCTGTCGGCCGGGATCACCTACACGCAGAACGGCTACTGGTGGCTGATCTTCCCGCCGGGCATCGCGATCGTGCTGGTCGTCGCCGCGTTCAACTTCATCGGCGACGGGCTGCGGGACGCGTTCGAAGTACGGCTGCGGAAGTGACGGCCGCCATGGCGGACGCGCCGGACACGGCTGCGGTCACGACCGCGGATGCGGCGGCAAGGGTACGGCTGCGCGAGCAAAGGACCTCACTGACATGACGGAGCTTCAACTCACCGACGCCGGGCCGGGCACGCCCGCACCCCTGCTCAGCATCGACGATCTGCACGTCGACATCGCCTCGCGCGACCGCACCGTCCACGCCCTCGACGGCGTCTCCCTCGACCTCGTGCCGGGCGAGGCCCTGGGCATCGTGGGCGAGTCGGGCTGCGGCAAGACCATGACCGCGCTGAGCGTCCTCGGGCTCCTTCCGCCCGGCGGCACCGTCACCGGCGGCCGGATCCTCTTCGACGGCCAGGACCTTGCGGCCGCGTCCGCGCCGACGCTGCAGGACGTCCGCGGGAACACCGTCGGCATGGTCTTCCAGGACCCGCTGACCTCGCTGAATCCCACGATGACCATCGGCGCGCAGGTGGCCGAGCCGCTGCTCCTGCACCGGGCGGGCATCGGCAGGAAGGAGGCGTGGGCGCGGGCCGAGGAGATGCTGCGGCTCGTGGGCATGCCGCAGCCCGCCGAGCGCATGAAGAACTATCCGCACCAGCTCTCGGGCGGCATGCGCCAGCGCGTGGCCATCGCGATGGCCCTGGTGTGCGAGCCGAAGCTCCTCATCGCCGACGAGCCAACGACCGCGCTCGACGTCACGACGCAGCACCAGATCCTGGAACTCATCGACAACCTCCGCCAGACCCTCGGCATGGCGATGATCCTCGTCACGCACGACCTCGGCGTCATCGCCAACCGCGTCGACCGCGTCGCGGTGATGTACGCGGGCAAGGTCGCCGAACAGTCCGACGTACGCGGCCTGTTCGCGCGCCCGCGCCACCGCTACACGGAGGCGCTGTTCGCGGCGCTCCCGGAGCGGGCGGCGGACCGGGGCACCGAGCTGCACACCATTCCCGGTCTGCCGCCGAGCCTCACGGTGCGGCCCACGGGGTGCCGGTTCGCGCCGCGTTGTTCGTTCGCCACGCAGGAGTGCCGGGAACGGGAGCCGGAGCTGGAGCTCTCGGTGGAGCCTTCGGTGGAGCCCGAGTGGGGGCTGGTCGGCGCGGCGCCCGCAGCGGCGGGGCAGGACGCGGAAGCGGCGAAGGCGTCGCCTCCGTCCGGTCACCGATTCGCCTGCTTCCACCCCGTGCCGTACGGCGACGCGCCCGCCGAACAGGTCGTGACCCCGCCGCCCGCCACCGCCACCGAGCCCGGCGAAGTGCTGCTCGAACTCGACGCACTGGTCAAGGAGTTCCCACTGTCCGGCGGCCCGTTCGCCCGGCGCCGGGGCACGGTGAGCGCGGTCGGCGGCGTCTCGCTGAGCGTCCGCAGGGGCGAGACGTACGGCATGGTCGGCGAGTCCGGGTGCGGGAAGACGACGCTGGGCCGGATCGTGGCGGGCCTGGAGGAGCCGACGGCGGGCACGGTCCGCTTCGACGGCCGGGACCTGTCCGGGCTCTCGCGCGCGGAGCGCCGCGCGCACCGGCGCCGCATCCAGCTGATGTTCCAGGACTCGACGGCCGCGATGGACCCGCGCATGCGGGTCGGTGAGATCCTGCGCGAGCCGCTGGTCATCCAGGGCGTCGGCTCCCGCGCCGAGCGGGAACGCCTGACGGCCGAACTCCTCGACGCCGTGGGCCTGCCGCGCGGTGCCGTGCACCGCTACCCGCACGAGTTCTCCGGCGGGCAGCGCCAACGCCTCGGCCTGGCCCGGGCGTTGACGCTCGCACCGGACCTGGTGGTGGCGGACGAGCCGGTGTCGGCGCTCGACGTGTCGGTGCAGGCGCAGATCCTCAACCTCATGCGGGAGCTGCAGCGCGAGCGCGGCCTGACGTATCTGTTCATCTCCCACGACCTCGCGGTGATCCGCCATCTCGCGGACACCGTGGGCGTCATGTACCTGGGCAGACTCGTGGAGTCGGGCCCCGCCGAGCAGGTGTACGCACACCCGCTGCACCCCTACACACGCGGCCTGCTCGACACGGTGAACGTGCCCGACCCGGCCGCGGCGTCCGGCGGCGAGCGCGAGCCGCTGCGCGGCGAGACGCCGTCCGCGGCGCAGCCCCCGTCCGGCTGCCGCTTCCGCACCCGCTGCCCGTTCGCCGCGGAGGTCTGCGCGACGACGGAACCACCGGTCAGCACGCCGAACGCGGCAGGGCATCAGGTCGCATGCCACTTCCCCCTGGCCGCGCCTCGGCTAGCGTCGGCAGTATGAACGACGTGGCGAGTACGCAGGCGGGCCCCGGCAACGACGGGCTCGCCCTGGCGACGGCCCTTGCGCGCGGGCCGCTGGTCCTCGACGGCGGCCTCTCCAACCAGTTGGAGGCCGCCGGGCACGACCTGTCCGACGACCTGTGGTCGGCGCGGCTGCTCGCCGAACAGCCCGACGCGGTACGGGCGGCGCACCGGGCGTACTACGAGGCGGGCGCCGACGTCGTGACCACGGCCAGCTACCAGGCCACCTTCGAGGGCTTCGCACGGCACGGCATCGACGCGGTCAGCACGGCCGAGCTGCTGCGCCTGAGCGTCGCCCTCGCCCGCGAGGCGGCGGCGCTCACCGCGGCGCGGCGGCCCTTGTGGGTGGCGGCGTCCGCGGGCCCGTACGGCGCGCTGCTCGCCGACGGCTCGGAGTACCGCGGCCGCTACGGCCTGAGCGTCGCCGACCTGGAGCGCTTCCACCGCCCCCGCCTGGAGGTCCTGTCCGACGCCGCGCCCGACGTGCTGGCCCTGGAGACCGTCCCCGACCTCGACGAGGCCCGCGCCCTGCTGCGCGCGGTGCGGGGCCTCGGCGTGCCCGCGTGGCTCTCCTTCACCGTCACCGGCGACCGGACGCGCGCCGGACAGCCCCTCACCGAGGCCTTCGCGCTCGCGGCGGACGCCGACGAGGTCATCGCCGTGGGCGTCAACTGCTGCGACCCCCGCGACGTGGACACCGCCGTCCCCCTGGCCGCCCGCATCACGGGCAAGCCGGTCGTGGTCTACCCCAACTCGGGCGAGTCCTGGGACGCGACGACCCGCACCTGGCAGGGCCCGGCCCGCTTCGCCCCCCGCCGGGCGGGCGCCTGGCGCGACGCGGGGGCGCGCCTCATCGGGGGCTGCTGCCGGGTGGGCCCGGAGACGATCGCGAAGGTGGCGGAGGAAGTACGCGCCTGAAGGGCGACTGTCGGCAAAGCCGTCGCCGCTAGGCCGCCACCACACCCTGTGACCTGGGCAGACATCACTCCAGGGCGTCATTGTCAGTGCCCCGGTGCAGACTGAGCCGTACCTGGAGACAACGCCGTCCGAAAGGTGCCAGCCATGGCTGACGTCCTGCTCACCGTCGGTACCCGCAAGGGTCTGTTCGTCGCTCGCCGCACACAGGGTGGCTGGCGGTTCGACGAGGGTCCGTACTTCAACGCGCAGGCGATCTACTCGATCGCGATCGACACCCGCACCCCCACACCACGCCTCCTCGTCGGCGGCGACAGCGCCCACTGGGGGCCTTCGGTGTTCCACTCCGACGACCTCGGCCGGACGTGGACCGAGCCGAAGAAGGCCGCCGTCAAGTTCCCCAAGGACACCGGGGCCTCGCTGGAGCGGGTGTGGCAGCTGCACCCGGCGGCGGCCGAGCCGGACGTGGTGTACGCGGGCACGGAGCCCGCCGCGCTGTACCGCTCCGCGGACCGGGGCGAGTCCTTCGAACTGGTGCGGCCCCTGTGGGAGCATCCGTCCCGCTCGCAGTGGCAGCCAGGAGGCGGCGGCGAGGGCCTGCACACGATCCTCACGGACGAGCGTGATCCGGCCGCCGTGACGGTCGCGGTGTCCACGGCGGGCGTGTTCCGCACCGAGGACGGCGGCGCGAGCTGGCGGCCGTCCAACTCCGGGGTGTCGGCGGTGTTCCTGCCGGACCCGAACCCGGAGTTCGGCCAGTGCGTGCACAAGGTCACCCAGGACGCCGCCGACCCGGACCGGCTGTATCTGCAGAACCACTGGGGCGTGTATCGCAGCGACGACTCCGGCGCCCACTGGACGGACATCGGCGAGGGCCTGCCCTCCGACTTCGGCTTCGCGGCGGTCGCCCACCCGCACCGCGGCGACACGGCGTACGTCTTCCCGATCAACGCGGACTCGGACCGGGTCCCGGCCGACCGCCGCTGCCGGGTCTACCGCACGGCGGACGCGGGCAAGAGCTGGGAGCCGCTGAGCGCGGGGCTGCCGCAGGGCGACCACTTCGGCGTGGTGCTGCGGGACGCCATGTGCACCGACGGCGCCGACCCGGCGGGCCTGTACTTCGGCAACCGCACCGGCGAGGTGTACGCGTCCGCGGACGACGGGGAGAGCTGGCAGGAGCTGGCCTCGCACCTGCCGGACGTGCTGTGCGTGCGCGCGGCGGTCATCGGGTGATCCGGGCCGCGGCGGGGCTCCGTCGACCGGGCGGCGGCAGGCTCGCCGATCAGGCCGCGGCGGGCTCCGCGGCGAGCTTCGGCCATCGGTTGATCGACGGCGCCTGTACGGCAGTAGAGTGACGCTCCGTGGCACCACGACCCTTGCATGAAATCGTCGAAGCCGGCTGGGCCAAGGCCCTGGAGCCGGTGGCCGAACAGATCGCCTCCATGGGGGACTTCCTGCGCGCGGAGATCGGCGCGGGACGCACCTACTTGCCCTCCGGACCGAATGTGCTGCGCGCCTTCCAGCAGCCGTTCGACGAGGTGCGCGTCCTGATCGTCGGCCAGGATCCCTACCCCACCCCCGGGCACGCGGTGGGCCTGTCCTTCTCGGTGGCGCCCGACGTCAGACCGCTGCCCGGCAGCCTCATCAACATCTATCGGGAACTGAACAGCGACCTGGGCCTGCCCCAGCCGTCCAACGGCGACCTCACGCCCTGGACCCAGCAGGGCG
This sequence comes from Streptomyces flavofungini, assembly GCF_014650815.1. Lineage (GTDB taxonomy): Bacteria > Actinomycetota > Actinomycetes > Streptomycetales > Streptomycetaceae > Streptomyces > Streptomyces flavofungini. The sequence continues at coordinate 97,822 of NZ_BMVR01000007.1, read as the reverse complement.
TACTGCTCCTCAACAGGGCGCTCACGACGGCCCCGCGCAAGCCCGCCGCGCACCGCGGCAAGGGCTGGGAGGAGGTCACCGAGCAGGCGATCAAGGCGCTCGCGGCGCGCGGTCGGCCACTGGTGTCGATCCTGTGGGGCCGGGACGCCCGCAATCTGCGGCCGCTGCTCGGCCAGTTGCCGTCGGTGGAGTCCTCGCACCCCTCGCCGATGTCGGCGGACCGCGGCTTCTTCGGTTCGCGCCCGTTCAGCCGCGCCAACGACCTCCTGGAGCGGCAGGGAGCGCAGCCGGTGGACTGGCGGCTGCCGTGACCGAGCCCGCGGTCGTCCTCGGCGTCGACTCCGGCGGCTCGGGTCTGCGCGCCGTCCTCGGCGTCCCGGACGGGCTGCGCGCGCCGGGTCCGGTGCGCTCGGCGGAACCGGTGCGGACGGGCCCGCGCGGCATTGACGCCGCGCACATGCGGGAGCAACTGGAGCCGATGGTGCGGCAGTTGCTGGCCGAAGTGGGCGGCGGGCGGCTCGCCGCCGTGGCCGTCGGCGCCGCCGGGATGGCGACGCTCGGCGACGACCTGCGGGGCCGGCTGCCGGCCGCGCTCGCCGAGTTGTTCGGGGTGCGGCGCGTGGCCCTAGCCGCCGACGCCGTCACCGCGTACGCGGGCGCGCTCGGCCAGCGGCCCGGTGCCGTCGTCGCCGCGGGCACCGGCCTGATCGGCCTGGGCACGGACCTCACCGCGTGGCGGCGGACCGACGGCTGGGGGCATCTGCTCGGCGACTGCGGCAGCGGCGCGTGGATCGGTCGCGCCGGGCTCGAAGCGGCGATGCGGGACTTCGACGGGCGCCGGGGCGGCTCGGCCGCGCTGCGCGCCCGCGCGGAGGAGATGTTCGGCAGTCCCCTTTCGGGCCTGCCGCGGCAGTTGTATCCGCGCCCGGACCGCCCCGCCGTGCTCGCCGCGTTCGCACCCGAGGTGGGGCGGTGCGCGGCCGACGGCGACCCGGTGGCCGTGCGCGTACTCAACGAGGCGGCCGGGCACATCGCGGACGCGGCGGCGGCGGCCTGCCCCCCGGACGGGGCCTGCGAAGTCGCCCTCACCGGCGGCCTGCTGAAGCTCGGCGACGTACTCCTGGACCCGCTGGGGGCACAACTGACGGAGCGTCTTCCGCACGCCCGTCGGGTACCGGCGGCGGGCGACCCCCTCGACGGCGCCGTCCGCATCGCCACCGACCTCGCGGCGGACACCCTCAAGCTCCCTGGCGACCCGCACCTGTTGTACGTCGAGGAGTGACACCCGGCCGTCCGGACCGGGCGTTCGACAAGGCCGAGCGTTCGACGGATCGGGCGGCGTGTGCGTTTCCCGTTCACGCCGTCTCCAAACCCGGATACGGCCTCATACTCCCCAACTCGCAGGACAAATCGGACTAATACCACCGACCTGCACCCTCCCCGAACAGGGAAACCCCACAAGCCAGTAGCATGCGGCGCCATGAGCTCCCCCACTGGGCCCGCATCCGGCCTGCCCGTACGAATGCCGCGCCCCCGTCAGCCGGGCCGGCACCGCCGCCCGGAGCCCGTCGCGGCTCCCCAGGGCGCGCCCGCGCTCGTCCTCGCCGTGCCGGGCGTCCCCAGCGCCGCCACCCGCGGCATCGCCGAGGAAGTCGTCTCCATCGCGCGCTCCGAGCTGCCCGGTCTCGACGCCAGAATCGGCTACGTCGACGGGACGGACGCCGACGCCGGCCCGTCGGCCGAGTTCCCCACGCTGCAGGCCGTGCTCGCGCACACCGCCGCCGAGCGCACCGCCCGCTACGAGCAGGCGCTGGCTGCCGGCGTCGAGGACGCCCGCCGCCCCGAAGGTCCCGTCGCCGTCGTGGTGCCCCTGCTCGCGGGCCCCGACAACGCGCTGATGCGCCGCATCCGCCAGGCCGTCATGGACAGCCGCGCCGCCGCCGAGCTGACGGATGTCCTCGGTCCGCACCCGCTGCTCGCCGAGGGCCTGCACGTGCGGCTCTCCGAGGCGGGTCTGGCCCGCGCCGACCGGGCCCGTCTTTTCACGGTCGCGACCGCGGCGGACGGCATCGTCCTGGCCACGGTCGGCGGCGAGGAGGCCGTGCAGGCCGCCGGGATCACCGGCATGCTGCTCGCGGCGCGCCTCGCGGTGCCGGTGATGGCCGCCGCCCTGGACGAGGAGGGCTCGGTCGCCGCGATCACGGAGCAGCTCCGCGGCTCCGGCTCGGCCCAGCTGGCCCTCGCGCCGTACCTGATCGGCCCCGAGGTCGATGTGAGCCTCCTCGACGCCGCCGCGAAGGAGGCGGGATGCGCCGTCGCCGAGCCGCTCGGCGCGTACCCGGCGATCGGCAAGCTGGCCCTGTCCAAGTACACGACGGCGCTGGGCATCACCCCGCAGCAGCCGTCCGGCGCCCCGGTGCACTGACGCCCGGTTCGCGACAGCGCGACCCCGCACGACTCGACGTCGATGGGCCCGCCCCCGAATCTCGGGGGCGGGCCCATCGACGTATGCGGGCCGGAGCGGCCGGTACCGCGGCGCTCAGCCGAAGACGACGCAGCTCGCCGCAGGCACCTCGATCGCACCCGCGCGGCGCGGCAGACCCGTCTCGGCGTCCACGGCGAACCACGTGACGTCCCCTGAGCGCTCGTTGGCGGCGTACAGAAAGCGCCCTGAGGGGTCAATGGCCAGGTCACGGGGCCAGGCGCCCCCGCACGCCACAGAGGCCGTCAGACGGGCTCCAGTGCCCTCGCCGTCGAGGGCGAACACGGAGATGACGTCCACACCGCGCGTCGCCGTCCACAGGAAGCGGCCGTCGGGCGCGACGACGACCTCTGAGGGGTACGCGTCACCGTCGGGCTCGGCGGACAGCACGGGGGTCTCGGTGAGCGGGTGGAGCGTGCCGTCGGCCGGGTCCCAGGAGCACACGGTGAGGGTCGGCGTGAGTTCGTTGAGGACGTACGCGACGCGGCCGCCGGGATGGAAGGCCAGGTGCCGCGGTCCGGTGCCGGGGCGCAGCGCGACCTCGTGGCGCGGGGTGAGCCCGGCCGGGCCCGGCGCGCACACCCGCACCGAGTCGGTGCCGAGGTCGACGCTCAGCACCCAGCGGCCACTGGGGTCGGGCAGGACCTGGTGGGCGTGCGGGCCCTCCTGGCGCTCCGGGTCGGGCCCCGAGCCTTTGTGCTCCAGGACGCCCGCCGGGGCGGAGGCGAGGCTTCCGTCGGCGCGCACGGGCACGCTGGTGACGCTGCCGGAGCCGTAGTTGGCGGCGTGGACGTGCCCGTCGTGGACGGCGAGGTGGGTGGGGGCCGCGCCCCGCACGGGCACGGGCGCGCCGACCGTCCGGACGGCGTCCCCCGCCGTCCGGAAGGCGGCGACGGCGCCGTCGGGGGTCTCGCTCACGGCGTAGAGCGTGGCGCCGTCCGGCGAGAGCGCCAGGTACGAGGGATCGGGCACGGCGTCCGTCACGCCGAGCACGGCCAGCGCGCCGGTGCCGCTGTCGCACGCCGCGGTGACGATCCCCCGCCCTCCCCCTCGCGTAAAGGACCCGATGTACGCCCGCCCCGTCTGCCCGCCGCCCACTGCATGCCCCTCTCGGCTCGCCCCTGGGCACCGCGTCGGGGCGGCACCCACGGGGCGACGCTAGCAGTTGGTCTGGACCAGTGGAAGGTAGGTGGATCGGCGGGCGGACGTCGTCCCCGACGATCGGCGGCCGCCGTTGCCGACGAGTGCTGTCCGCCGCAGCTCGCCGGGGGGCAGGGGCCGCGACCCGCGAGGGGCCGCGAACGGGCAGGGGGGCGGCCACGCGCCGCGAGCAGCCGCAGGACAGACATCGCACCTGCCGAGGGCACGCCCCGCAACCACCCGAGGCCGAGCCCCCCCACCCGCAGCCATCAGCCCCCCACCGCCGACAGCGCGACCCCTCAGGCCCCGATCAACGGCGTACGAGGCGAGCTCCGCACCGGTGTGGCCAGCTCGATCAGCGCCCGCTCCAGGCCGTGCAGATGCGCGAGGGCCGGTTCGAGGGCTCCGGCGTGCTTCACGGCGGCGGGCGGGGAGGGCGCGGTGAGCGCCTCCTCCGAGGCGATCAGTGCCTCGACGGCGGCCTCGACCCGGGCGCAGGCGGCGGCGAGCCGGTCGTCGTAGGAGGCCTCGGGGTCGGTGGCGATGGCCGTCAGGCTGCGTACCTGGTCCGCGCACTCGTCGAGCAGGGCGATGACCTGGCGGGCGCGGCCGCGCCGGGCGCGCAGCGGGCTGAGCGGGTGCACCAGGGGGGCGAGCGAGAGCCGTACCCGGGCGAGGGTCACTTCGAGGTCGGCGATGTGCGGGGCCGGGTCGGCCGTGGTCGAGCCGGACAGGCGGGCCGCGGCTTCCCGGGTGCAGGCGTGCACGGCGCGGACGGCGCGCTCGATCCAGGCGTTGGTGGTGGAGTGGGTGGTGACGGGCAGGACGAGCAGGACGGCGAGCACCGCGCCGAGCGCCCCGGCGCCGGTCTCCAGGAGCCGCAGGGCGAGCAGCCCCGGGTCGAGGACGCCGAGGAGGCCGTAGAGGCCGCCCGCCATCACGGTGACGGCCAGCATCATCCAGGTGTACGAGACGGCGGCCGTGTAGAAGATCCCGAAGACGCAGAGGGCGACGATCACGGCGGTCGGCACGACGGCGCCGTGCAGCGGCAGGACGGCGACGACGCCCACGGCGATGCCGATCAGCGTGCCGAGCACCCGGCGGAAGCCGCGGACCAGCGTCTCGCCGCGCGACACCGTGTTCACGAAGATCCACCAGGTGGCGCCGATGGCCCAGTACCAGCGGTCCCCGGACAGCGCGTGGCCGATGACGAGGGCGACGCCGCCGCCGAGGGTCGCCTGGACGGCCTGGCGGGTGGTGGCGCGGGCGAGGCCCCGGCGTACGGCGAGGACCGGCACCGTGGCGGGCGGCAGCCGTCGTTCGTAGCACCACAGGCCGAAGCGGACGGTGGACGAGGCGAGCAGGGCGATGCCGATGGCCTCGTACAGGTCGGGAAGCTGCGCGACCTCCGTGTGCAGGAACTGCGCCGCGAAGAAGGTCATGAACGCGAAGACGCCGAGCGAGTGCCCGCGCGGCCCCCACCGGCGGGCGTACACCCCGGCGCCCATGACGGCCAGGAACGCCAGGTCGCGCGCCACCGGGTAGTCGTGCAGGACGGCGGCGAGGGCGAGCACGGGGAAGCCCACGGCGGGCAGCAGCGCGGTGGTGGTGGCCTGGCCGCGCACCGTCGTGTCGGTGACGGTGAACAGCGCGAGCAGCGCGGCGAGGCCGGCGATGATGGCGGCGACGAGGGTGTGCCCGACCAGGCCGCAGGCGGCGACCGCCAGGGAGATGCCGAGGACGGCCCGGGTCGCGAAGCGCAGCCGCAGCCGCCCCGGATCCGGTGCCACGAACATCGACCTCAGCACAGCTTTGCCCACCCCTCGACGGTCCCGGCGGTCGCGGCGCGCGTCCGTCCCGGACCCGGCACGCCTCGCGGCATGGCTGACACGCACCCCGCGACATGAACGACATGAACGACATGAATAAGGCGCCGCGGAATCCCGCAGCGCCATCGACGGATACATCTCACCATTCGGGGGCCCGGTGGCTCAACCGGGACACTTGCGACAGGGCCATTGGCCCAGCCGGGGGCCCGCAGGGCGGTGCGTCGGCGGGCCAACGGGCCACACCGACGCCCCTTGCGGGCTCACCCGCCGCGGTGCTCTCAGGTGCCGGGCTTGCGGCCGTAGACGAAGACGTCGTCGCCCTTGCGCAGCATGTTCCAGTACTTGGTGGCGTCCTTCTTGGTCATGTTCACGCAGCCGTGCGAGCCGGGCGGGGCCCAGACGCTGATGCCGACCGAGTGGAAGGCCTGGCCGCCGTCGAAGAACTGGCTGTAGGGCATCGGCACGTGGTACAGGCTCGATATGTGGTCGATGTCCCGCCAGTAGACCTTCTTCAGGCCGGTGCGGGTCTCGTGCCCGTTGCGGCCGGTACGCACGGGCACCGGCCCGTACTTGAGGGTCTTGCCGTCCTGGATCCAGCTGAGCTGGAGCGTGAGGTCGACGCAGGCGATGCGGCCCTTGTTGACCGGGCACTTGCCCGCCTTGTTCGGGTTGTTGCCCACCGCCTTCTGCTTGTTCATCAGGTTCATGACGCCCCAGGTCACGGAACCCGCGTACCCGGCGTTGGGGCTGATGCCGTGCTTGGTCTGGAAGGCCTTGATGGCCTTGCAGTCGGTGGTCGACTGCCTGCCGTCCACCGGGCGGCCGAGGAACTTCTCGACCTGCTTCTGGTACGGCCCGGCCTGCGCCGAGCACGACGCGGCCTGCGCGGTGGTGCTCCCCAGGGCCACCGTGAGCGGGGCCACCAGCGCGGTGATCCCCAGGGCGACGACTGCTCGTCTGTGTATGTCCCCCACTGCGGTCTACTCCTCGTTCATCTGCGTTCGTCTGCCTACACGCCATACGTGCGTGTTGCGCGTTCCCTGAGGTAGACAGGCCAGGAGGTCAGCTCGTTGTAGGCGGAAGTGAAACAGCTCCGTAACAGCCGTCGGGTGCGCGCGCCGGGTCATTGGTACGGTCACGAGTGATCGACCAGCACTTCCGGGAGACCCGCACCATGGCCGTCGACGAACTCGACACCCGCATCCTGCGGCTCCTCCTGGAGCAGCCGCGCACGAGCGTGCGGGAGTACGCGCGCATCCTCGGCATCGCGCGCGGCACCCTCCAGGCCCGCCTGGACCGCCTCGAACGCGAGGGCGTCATCACCGGCACCGGACCGAAGCTCTCCCCCGCCGCGCTCGGCCACCCCGTCCTCGCCTTCGTGCACATCGAGGTCACCCAGGGCCGCCTGGACGAGGTCGGCGACGCGCTCGCGGCCGTACCGGAGATCATCGAGGCGTTCTCGATGACCGGTGGCGGCGATCTGCTGACCCGGGTGGTCGCGCGCGACAACGGCCACCTGGAGGACGTCGTCCAGCGCCTGATCCAGCTCCCGGGGGTGGTGCGCACGCGGACGGAGATGGCGCTGCGCGAGCGCGTACCGCACCGGCTCCTGCCGCTGGTGGAGTCGGTGGGCAGGCAGGCGGCCACGGAGAGGTGACCACTGCCGCGCGGCGGATCACCGTCTTGGCATCCTGGGGTGCATGAGCGCCCTGAACCACACCTCGGTCATCTTCGATCTCGACGGCACCCTCGTGGACAGCGAGCCGAACTATTTCGAAGCGGGTCGCCAGCTCCTCGCCGCGCACGGCGTCACCGGCTTCACCTGGGCCGACCACGAGACGTACGTCGGCATCTCCACGCGTGAGACCCTCGCCGACTGGCGGGAGCGGTACGGCCTGACCGCGCCGCTCGCCGACCTGCTCGCCGAGAAGAACCGCCGCTATCTGGAACTGGCCCGCGCCGCCACCCGCGCGTACCCGCAGATGCGCGAGTTCGTGGAGCGCCTGTCCGACGCCGGGGTGCCGATGGCGGTGGCGTCCGGATCCTCGCGCGCCGCCATCGAGGCGATCCTCGCCGGCACGGGCCTGGACGCCCACCTCAAGACACTCGTCTCGGCGGACGAGGTCGCCCACGGCAAGCCCGCACCCGACGTGTTCCTCGCGGCGGCCGCCCTCCTCGGCGCCGACCCCGCCGACTGCGTGGTTCTGGAGGACGCGGCACCGGGCGCCCTCGCCGCGAAGGCCGCGGGCATGCGGTGCGTCGCGATCCCCTACGTCACCGCGCAGGCCGACGACCCGGCGTTCACATCGGCGGACCTGCTGCTGCGCGGCGGCCAGGAGGAGTTCACGGCACGGGCCGCGCTGGACTGGCTCGCCGCGGAGCGGCGGGGCCCGGCCGGGGCGTGACTCCCGAGCGGCGTCCGGCCCCCGGCCCGGACGCCACGCGTGGTTCCGGTCGTCCCGGGTACCCGCTCAGCGCCGCGGGATCCCGTGCGTACGCGTGCGGACGGCCGCGGCGGCACCGCAGGACCTCGAAGGAACGGAGGCACGACCGTGAGCGAGCAGCAGCCCCCGTCGGTCGGCGAGGACGGCCCGCCCGTGCCGCGGGATCCGCCCGATCAGCAGGTGACGGACCAGCAGGATCCCTGGGAGCCGGACGCCGACCCGGCACAGAGCGGCGACGCGCCGGACACCCACGACGACGTGCCCGACACGGACGAGGCCGGGACCGGCAGGCGCGGCGCCCCGCATGCCCACGGGCCGGGGCCCGACCGGCCGGTGCCGGACGAGCCCTCGGGCTGAGGCGTCACCGGCGTGGCGCCGGGGTCCGGGCGCACCCGCCGCGGCCCGTGTCACACGATCTTGGGCAGCCCCAGGTTGTTGATCAGCGGGCCCTCGATGCTGACGCCCTCGGTGACCAGGGACTCGGCGACCGGCAGGGGCGGCAGCGGGCTCGACGGTGACGGGTTCGCCGCCGCCGGAGTCGTCGCGGGCGTCGCCGCGGGCGCGGCCGCGACGGCCGGAGTGGCGAGCGCGGTCATCGCGGCGAGTGCTCCGGCTACGAGGACGACGGAACGGCGCATGGAACCACCTTGTTTCGCTTGGGCGTTGGCCTCCGGGTCTGCTCCCGAAGATCCTTGGCGCCGACATGGCTGCCCCGCCGACCTGCGGATATGCGGGGTGTCCCTCGTACGAGCGGCGGCGCGGGCGCGCCGCGCCGCGCCCGCACGAGGGAGCGGCCCCGGCTAGCCCACCGTCAGCTCCGTGATGCCCGGGTGCTCCTTGGCCTCCGCCGCGCCACGCACCGTCACCCGCACATAGCGCGCGAGCCGCGCCTTGTCCGTGGCCTCCGTGTCCTTGGCGTTCACGGCGTGCCAGTGGTGGCCGTCCAGGGACACCTCGATGTCGTACGACGCGGGCTTGACGCTGTTCCACGTCGGCGTGACCTTGCCGACGCGCACCGGCTCGCCGAGGTCCGCGGTCAGGGTGCCGGTCTTCTCGGCCGGGACCCAGGCGGTGGCCGTGTTGCCGTCGACCGCGGCGCCCGCGTACATGCCGGGCTCCTCCGAGGACGCCTCGGCGGGCGTGCAGCGGGCCGCGTTGGCGGTGGGAGCGAGGTCGGGGCGGCGGGTCTTGAGGACGGCGGGGGCGCCCTCGCTGACGACCTGCTTGCCCTGCGGCGTGTCGAGGGTCATCGGCGCACCGGACGTGAGCCGCACCGTGGTGTGGTGGGCGCCGAGTTCGACGTCGTACGTACGGCCCTGCCAGGTCAGTCCGCGCAGGGTCACGCCGTCACCGAGCTGCGGGGGCAGCATCGGGTCCAGGCGCAGCCGGTCCTCCCGCATCCGCATGCCGGTCAGGCCGTTGGTGAAGATCTGCAGGAAGCCGCCCTTGCCGGTGAGGAAGTCGTGCGCGGGTGAGCCCGCCAAGGGGTCCTCGGCGCCCGCCTTGTCGCCGCGCGCCTCCGAGAACTGCGCGAACGGGCCGCGTACGAACGGCTTGATAGAACGTTCTAGATAGGTGTACGTGGAGCAGCCGGGCTCGCCGATCCCGGCGGCGTCGATGGCGTGCACCGAGTCCGTCATGGCCGGGCCGTCCGGGTCGGTGCGCTGCGCGTAGTAGTCGAGCGTGGCGGCCGCGGCGCCGTCGGCCATGGGCCACTCCAGCGGGTACATCAGGAGCACCGTGTCGGCTTGCTTGATCTTGCTGCCCTGGTAGCCGTCGTACTGCTCGAAGACCTTGCGGTCCTTGTCGTACGGGATGCGGATCCTGTCGGCGATCGACGTCCACTCGGCCGGGGCCCGCTTGCCGAGGAGTTCGGCGGCACGGGCGGCGTGGCGCAGGGCGGTGGCGGCGCCCGCGTTGGTGAACACCGCGTCGTCGACGCCGTTGCTGTACTCGTCGGGTCCGGCGGTGTCCTTGATGGAGTAGCTGCCGTCGGCGTTGCGGTGGACGCGGCCCGCCCAGAACTCGGCGATGCCCTTCATGACGGGCCAGCCGCGCTCGCGCAGCCACGTGGTGTCCTTGGTGGCGAGGTAGTACTGCCAGGTGGCCAGGGAGATGTCGGACTGGAGGTGGATCTGGGTGCGGCAGTGCGGTGGGTCCACGCTGTGGCACTCCTTGGCCAGGTTGCCGGAACTGCCGCTGTTCCAGGGGTAGAAGAGGCCGTCGTAGCCGAGCTTGCGGGCGTTGTCGCGGGCTCCGGCGCGGGTGCGGTAGCGGTAGTCGACGACGGACTTGGCGAGCTCGGGCCGGGTGGCGAGGAGCCCCGGGTACATCCAGGTCTCGGCGTCCCAGAAGACGAGGCCCGCGTAGTTGTCGCTGGTCAGTCCGCCCGGGGCGATGCTGTTGGCCGCGCCTTCGCGGGTGCTGGACAGCAGTCCGTACTGCGCGGAGCGCACCCATGTCTGGAGCTCCCGCTGGCGCCCGGCCACTTCGATGTCGCTGCGCCACAGCCGCGCCCAGGCGGCGGTGTGGGAGCGCAGCAGGGCGTCCCAGCCGCGCTCGGCGGCACGCCGGGACGCGGCGGTGGCGTCCGCACGCGGGGATCGGGAGGTCAGGGCGGTGTCGACGCCCACGAACTTGGTGAGTTCGTAGGACCGGCCGCTGCGGACCGGCAGGGTGAGGGACTGCCGGTTCGTCAGCTTCGTGGCTCCGCCCGCCCGGCGCTCCCTGGCGTCGTGCACACCGTGCCCGGTGCGCAGGGTGGAGGCGACGGCGCCCTTGACCTTGGTGCCGTCGGTGCGGAAGGCGACGTCCATGGTGGTCCCGGGGCGCCCGTGCCGTTCGCCGCCGGTGCGGTCGCCGCCGCCGGTCTGCTGCATCCGACGCGCGCCACGGCCGTCGACCTGGTCGGTGACGGTCGCCTCGCCGCTCCAGTGCGGGCGCATCTTCAGGCGTACGGCGCCGACGTGCGGGTTGGTGCGGTCGGCGAGCACCTCGTAGGTGAGGTCGGTGCGGCGGCCGTCCGCCGCGGTCCAGGTGAGGGTGGTGCGGATGAGGCCGCAGTGCATGCCGAGGCTCTGCCGGTAGGCGGAGATCCGGCCCGGCGCCGTCGAAGAGTTGAAGGTGTCGGAGCCCGGTCCTCCGGTGCTGACGGTGAGCGGGGTCCAGGTGGGCAGCGCGGCGACGGCCTGCCGGTTCCCGGCGGTCTGCTTGTTGTGCGCGTACAGGCCGGAGACGAAGGAGCCGTCGTAGCGCGGGGTGAACAGGGGCCAGCCGGTCTTGGCCTCGGTGTCGGTGTAGCCGGCGCCGTTGGGCGGCACGCGCTGGCCCAGGTAGCCGTTGCCGACGAAGGCGTGGTGGTTGTCCTTGGGGTCGACGCGGGTGCTGTCGAGGGTCCAGCCGTCGCCCTGACGGCAGTCGGTGGGGGTGGCGGACGCGGCGTCGGCGCGGGAGGGGGCCGTCGGCGGGACCGCGGCGACGAGCACTCCGGCGAGCAGCGCCGCGGACAGTCTGACGGCGTTCGGCCGCGAAACCAGGGAGTACGTCATTGTTCTCCGTCGTGGTGATGTGAGGGTCCACGGACCATAAATTTCATGAACGAGTCACGTCAATAACTTGCGCATGACGTATCAAGTCCTGAACGCGGAGTGTGGAAAACACGCCACGCGCAGCCGATCCGCCGCGCCAACGGCCGCAGGACAGCGGCACCTACGGCGCCGACGGCACAAGACCTCTCCAACTTCTCCACGGCCCGGGTAAATTGACCTTGCCGCCCGCAGCGGGCGTGTTTCTACGGGGTGGGTGGGGTGGAGCAGGGGATGCGTGGCGCAGTCCTGGACGGGCGGTACACGCTCACGGAGCGCATAGGCGCGGGCGGCATGGGGGCGGTCTGGCGCGCCCGGGACGCCCGGCTCGACCGGGAAGTGGCCGTCAAACTGCTCGGCCTTCCGACCGACACGTCGGCGCCGGACCGGGAGCGGATGCTGGCGCTGTTCGTGCGTGAGGCGCGGGCCGCGGCGGCGCTCGACAGCTCGTACATCGTGCCGGTCTTCGATCACGGCTCGGAGGGCGACATCCCGTACCTGGTGATGCCGTTGGTGAGCGGCCGTACGGTGACCGAGCTGCTCAGGGAGGGCAAGGGGCTTTCGCCGCAGCGGGTCGCGGACATCGCGGCGCAGGTGTGCCGGGCGCTCGCCGTGGCACACCGGGCGGGCATCGTGCACCGGGACATCAAGCCCGCCAATGTGATGGTCACCGACGAGGGCACCGTGAAGGTCCTGGACTTCGGCATCGCCAAGTTCCTGGACGCGGCCACGAGCGCCGGTGGCGGCTATCTCACCCGCACCTCCGACTCCCCCATCGGCACGCTGCACTACATGGCCCCGGAGCGGTTCGCGCGCGGCGAGACCGACGGGCGCACGGATGTGTACTCGCTGGGCTGCATGGTCCACGAAATGCTCACCGGCACCCCGCCGTTCGACGCGCCGTCAGCGGCCGCGCTGATGCACTGCCACGTGTACGAGACCCCGGAACGGCCGTCGCTGCGGCGCCCGGAGCTCACGCCCGGGTGGGACGACCTGGTCGGCCGGATGCTGGCGAAGGCGCCCGCCGACCGGCCGGACGCCGCGCAGGCACGGGCGGAGCTTGAGGCGCGGGCGAAGGAGGCACCCGACGACACGGCGGCGCCGACGCCCGCACCTCAGGCCCCCGCCACGCCGACACCCGCCGCTCAGGCCCCCGCCACGCCGACGCCCGCCGCTCAGGCCCCCGCCCTTCCGGCGCACCCTGCATCGGCCCCCGTCGCTCAGGCCGTCTTCGGACCCGCGCCCGCCGCCCCGGCCCCCACACCTCCGGCCGCGTATCCCGTGGACTCGGTCCCCCAGCAGGTCCCCACCTCCTACCCCCTCCCGCCGCCCCGCCCGACCACCGCGCCCCCGCTGTGGCCCGCCCCGCAGGTCCAGGGCCCGCCGTCCGCGGGTCGGCCCTGGTGGCGCAACTGGTGGGTCCCGGGCGGGGCGGCCGTCGCCGTCGCCGCGCTCGTCGCCACCCTCACCGTCGCGAACCCGTTCGACGGCGGTGACAAGGACGACTCCGGGAAGGGGTCGACCGGCGGCACGTCGGAGCGGCCCAAGCCCGGCCCGCAGGGCAGCGGGGTGGCCGCGCGGGCCAAGACCGAGACGCTGGTCATGGGCACGGCGGACGACTCCGAGGGCCCGGCACCGGCCGTCGCCGGGGCCGTCAAGGGCGGCAAGGTCACCGTCCTGGAGCCCTCCGACCTCACCACCGTCGACCCCGGCAAGATGTGGTCGAGCACCGACCGGATCGTCTCCCGCCTGGTCCACCGCAGCCTGACGGGCCTCAAGACGCTGCCCGACGGCAGGGTCAAGCTGGTCGGCGACCTGGCCACCGACGCGGGCCGGGTCTCGTCGGGCGGCCGGACCTGGACGTTCACGCTCAAGCCGGGGCTCACGTACAACGACGGGACGCCCGTCGAGGCCAAGGACTTCGTGAACGCCGTCGAGCGCACCCTCGACCCGTCGTTCTCCATCGGCGACAGAACACTGCGCAGCTGGCTCCTCGGTGTCAAGGAGACGGCGGGCGTCGGCAGCGACCGCACCCTGCCGCCGGGCACCATCGAGACACCCGACCCGCGCACGATCGTCTTCCATCTGGAAAGCGCCCGCCCGGACTTCAACGTCGCGCTCGCGGGCCCCAGCGGCGCGCCGGTGCCCGACCGGGTGAAGGACACCTCGACGGGCTCGCCGACGGTGCCGTCCACCGGCCCGTACCAGGTGGGCACGTTCACCGGTGCGAAGAACGTCGAACTGACGCGCAACGCCGAGTGGAAGGCGGACTCGGACCCGTTGCGGACCGCCTACCCGGACACGTACCGCATCGAGGGCGGGCTCTCCGTGGAGGACATCAAGTCCCGTACGGTGGGCGCCGGTTCGGGTGCGGCGATCATGTCGTTCACCGGTTCCCTCGGCAAGGACGGCCTGGGCAAGAACCCCGGCGGCACGGGACGTCTGTCCGCGCCGTCCGCGTTCATCCACGCGTACCAGATCAACACGCGCCGGGTGCAGAACCTGAAGGTCCGCAAGGCCATCGCCACGGCGCTGCCCGCCGGGGACGTCCTCGCGGCGAGTGGTGAGGACGGCACCGTCCACCACAATCTGCTGCCGCCGGGCGTCCGCGGCGCCCGCTCCTTCGACCTGTACCGGGCCGGGGAGCGCGGCGACCCGGCCCGGGCGCGCGCGCTCCTGAACGAGGCGGACGAGACCGGCTTCAAACTCACCCTCGGCCACGCCGACGGTACGGACGCCGAACGGGCCCAGGTGATCAAGACCGCGCTCGACCGGGCCGGTTTCGAGGTCACGCTGCGGAAGGACGACACCACCGACTACTACCGGAAGGCGGGTACCGGAAAGTACGACCTCTTCCGCCTGCCCATCGGCGCCGGTCTGCCCGTCGGTTCCGCGACCCTGCCGGAGTACTTCGACGGCGAGTTCACCTACCCCACCTCGACGAACTACTCGCGTCTGAAGAGCTCCGATGTCGACGAGGCGATCGACGCGGCCGGTTCGGCGGGGTCGCTGACCGCCGCGGGCGAGCTGTGGTCGAAGGTCGACCGCCGGGTGATGGAGGAGGCCGCGGCGGTGCCCGTGTACGTGCCGATGCGCACGTACCTGTACTCCAAGGCGCTGCACGGGCTGCAGGTCGATCTCGACGGCGTGTCACCGCTCAACGCGTACGTGCGCTGAGCGGCGGCGGGCCTCGGACGCGGCGCCGCCGGGTGGGCGGCGCCGTTCCGTCCCCGCTCTACCGGTGGGTGAACTCCGGCTTGCGCTTCTCCGTGAAGGCGGTCATTCCCTCCTTCTGGTCCGCCGTCGCGAACACCGCGTGGAACAGCCGCCGTTCGAAGCGGACGCCTTCGGTGAGGGTCGTCTCGAAGGAGCGGTTGACCGACTCCTTGGCCATCATGGCGACCGGCAGGGACATGCCCGCGACCGTCTCGGCGACGGCCAGCGCCTCGCCGAGGAGTTCGGTGGCGGGGACGACCCGGGAGACCAGTCCGGCGCGCTCGGCCTCCTCGGCGTCCATCGTGCGGCCGGTCAGACACAGCTCCATGGCCTTGGCCTTGCCGACGGCGCGGGTCAGGCGCTGCGAGCCGCCGATGCCGGGGATGACGCCCAGCTTGATCTCCGGCTGGCCGAAGACGGCCGTGTCGGCGGCGAGCAGGATGTCGCAGAGCATGGCCAGCTCGCAGCCGCCGCCGAGGGCGTAGCCGGAGACGGCGGCGAGCGTCGGCGTGCGCACCTGGCCGAGCCGGTCCCAGGCCGTGAACCAGTCGCTGAGGTACATGTCCAGGTAGTTCTGCGGGCTCATCTCCTTGATGTCGGCGCCCGCGGCGAACGCCTTCGCGGAGCCGGTGAGGACGATGCAGCCGACCTCCGGGTCCCGGTCGAGGGCTTCGGCGGCGGCGACGACCTCCCGCATCACCTGGAGGTTCAGGGCGTTCAGGGCCTTGGGGCGGTTGAGGGTGAGGACAGCCACCCGGCCCTTGCGCTCCACGAGGATCGTCTCGTACGCGGCGGTGACGGGGTCCACGGGCGTGCTGCCGGGGTCCGTGGGGGTGCTGCTTGGGGTGCTCATGACGGCTGGTCCTTCTGGTCGTCGAGGGGCTGCTGGTCGTCGGCAGCCTGGTGGTGGTCGGCGGGCTGCTGCCCGGAGCGTTCTCGGATGGCGCGGACGATCCCGGAGAAGTCCTCGCCCGCTCCGGCGCCCTCGGCGAAGGCGGCGTACAACGCGGCGGCGCGCAGCCCGAGTTCGGCGTCGACGCCGCCCGCGCGCACGGCGTTCGCGGCGAGGCCGAGGTCCTTGGCCATCAGGGGCGCGGCGAAGCCCGGGCGGTAATCGCGGTTGGCGGGCGAGCCCGGGACCGGGCCCGGCACGGGGCAGTTGACGCTCAGTGCCCAGCACTGTCCGGAGGCCGTGGATGCCACGTCGTACAGCGCCTGGTGGGACAGGCCGAGGCTCTCGCCGAGGACGAAGGCCTCGCTGACGGCGATCATCGACACGCCGAGGATCATGTTGTTGCAGATCTTCGCGGCCTGCCCGGCGCCCGCCGCGCCGCAGTGCACGGCCTTCTTGCCCATCGCGGCGAGCAGCGGCTCGGCCCGTGCGAACGCGGCCTCGTCGCCGCCGACCATGAACGTGAGGGTGCCCGCCTCGGCGCCCATGACGCCGCCGGAGACGGGGGCGTCCACGGCGAGGTGCCCGGCGGCCACGGCCGCCTGGTGGGCGGCTCGCGCGTCGGCGACGTCGATCGTGGAGCAGTCGACGAAGAGGGTGCCGGGGCGGGCCGCCGCGAGCAGGCCCGCGTCCTGGTAGAGGGCGCGGACGTGGCGGCCCGCGGGCAGCATGGTGAGCACGATGTCCGCGTCGGCGGCGGCCGCCACGGCCGAGGGGGCGGCCTCGACCCCGGCGGCGACGGCGGCGTCCACGGCGTCGGGGACCAAGTCGTGGCCGACGACCCGGTATCCGGCCTTGACCAGGTTGGCGGCCATCGGGGCGCCCATGTGACCGAGGCCGACGAAGGCGATGACGGGGCTCACCAGGGCACCTCCTGCGGGGAGCGGTCGGCGGCGAGGGCGAGTTCACGCGCGCCGAGGGGGGCGAAGTAGCGGGCCACGTCGTCGCCGGTGACGTCGGCGAGCCGGGCCGGGGACCAGTGCGGGTCGCGGTCCTTGTCGACGACCTGGGCGCGGATGCCCTCCACCAGGTCGGCGGAGCCGAGGGCCGCGCACGACACCCGGTACTCCTGCTCCAGCACCCGCTCAAGGGGGCCGAGCTGCCGGGCCCTGCGCAGCGCCGAGAGCGTGACCTTCAGGGCGGTCGGCGACTTGGTGTGCAGGGTTTCGGCGGCCTCCTTGGCGGCCTGTGCGCCGTGGCCCGCCAGGCGGTCGACGATCTCCTCGACGCTGCCCGCCGGGTAGCAGGCGTCGATCCACTCGCGCTGGTCGCCGAGCACGCCGGGCGGCGCTTCGGCGACGTACCGGGCGAGGACCTCGCGTACCGGATCGGACGCGAGGTCCGCGACGAGGCGCGGCAGGGAATCGGAAGGCACGAAGTGGTCGGCGAGCCCGCACAGGAGTGCGTCGCGGGCGCCCAACTGCTGTCCGGTGAGGGCGAGATGGGTGCCGAGCTCGCCGGGGGCGAGGCCGAGCAGGTAGGTGCCGCCGACGTCGGGCACGAAGCCGATGCCGGTCTCGGGCATGGCGATGCGGGAGCGCTCGGTGACGACGCGGACGCTGCCGTGCGCGGAGACGCCGACGCCGCCGCCCATGACGATGCCGTCCATGACGGCGACGTAGGGCTTCGGGTAGCGCGCGATGCGGGCGTTGAGGCGGTACTCGTCGCGCCAGAAGTCCGCGGAGGCGGTGCCGCCGGTGCGGGCGTCGTCGTAGATGGCACGGATGTCGCCGCCCGCGCAGAGCCCGCGCTCCCCCGCGCCGGTGAGCACGACGGTCTCGACGGCCGGGTCCTTCGCCCAGGCGGCGAGGGCCTGGTCGATGCGGCGGACCATGGGGTGGGTGAGGGCGTTCAGGGCCCGGGGCCGGTTGAGGACGATGTACGCGGCGCGGCCCTCGGTGCGCAGCAGCACGGAGGCGTCGGCGGGCACCGGGGCGGCGGGCGGCGTGGTGGCGGGCTGTCCCGTGGATCCGTCGGCGGGCGTCATCGCAGCGCCCCCGTCAGGCCGCGGGCGACGATCAGGCGCATGATCTCGTTGGTTCCTTCCAGGATGCGGTGCACGCGCAGGTCGCGGACGAGCTTCTCGATGCCGTACTCGGTCAAGTAGCCGTAGCCGCCGTGCAGTTGCAGCGCGCGGTCGGCGACCGAGTGGCCGGTGTCGGTGGCGAACCGCTTGGCCATGGCGCACAGTTGAGGCGACTGCGGGTCGCCCGCGTCGAGGGCCTGGGCGGCCTCGCGGACCAGGGCGCGGGCCGCGGCCAGCTCGGTGGCCATGTCGGCGAGCCTGAACTGGAGTGCCTGCGCTTCCAGGAGCCGGGCCCCGAACGCCTCGCGGTCGGCGAGGTGGGTGAGGCTGCGGTCGAGCGCGCTGCGGGCGCCGCCGAGGGAGCAGGCGGCGATGCCGAGGCGGCCGCCGTTGAGGCCGTTCATGGCGATGCGGAAGCCGTTGCCCTCACCGCCGAGCAGCCGGTCGGCGGGCACCCGCACCCCGTCGAGGATCACCTGCCGGGTGGGCTGGGCGTTCCAGCCCATCTTCTGTTCGTTCGGGCCGAAGGACAGGCCGGGGTCGTCGCGCTCGACGACGAACGCGGAGACCCCGCCGGGACCGCTGTCGCCGGTGCGGGCCATCACGATGTACACGTGCGCGGCGCCCGCACCGGAGATGAACTGCTTGACGCCGGTGAGGACGTAATCGCCGCCGTCGCGCTCGGCGCGGGTGCTGAGCGCGGCCGCGTCGGAGCCCGCGCCGGGCTCGGTGAGGCAGTAGCTGCCGAGCCAGTCCATGGACGTCAACGGGCCGAGCCAGCGGGCGCGTTGGGCTTCGTCGCCGTACCGGTCGATCATCCAGGCGACCATGTTGTGGATGGACAGATAGCCCGCGATGGACGGGCAGCCGGAGGCGAGGGCCTCGAAGACGAGGACGCCGTCGGCGCGGGTGAGCCCGGAGCCGCCCGCGTCCTCGGCGACGTACATCCCGCCGAGTCCGAGGTCCGCGGCCTTGCGCAGCACCGCCAGGGGGAAGTGCTTCTCCTGGTCCCAGGCGAGGGCGTGCGGGGCGAGGTGCTCCTGGGCGAAGTCGAGGGTGGTCTCGACGATGGCGAGCTGGTCGTCGGTGAGCAGTGCGCTGGTCATGGCGGTCACCGCATCGTCGGGATGGTGAAGCTCGCGCCTTCCTTGGCCCCGGAGGGCCAGCGCGAGGTGACGGTCTTGGTGCGGGTGTAGAAGCGGATGGCGTCCGGGCCGTGCTGGTTGAGGTCGCCGAAGCCGGAGCGCTTCCAGCCGCCGAAGGTGTGGTACGCGACGGGGACCGGGATGGGGACGTTGACGCCGACCATGCCGGTGTCGACGCGCCGGGTGAAGTCGCGGGCGGTGTCGCCGTCGCGCGTGAAGAGCGCGACGCCGTTGCCGTACGGGTGCTCGGAGGGCAGCCGCAGGGCCTCCTCGTAGTCGGCGGCGCGGACGACGGAGAGGACCGGGCCGAAGATCTCCTCCTGGTAGATCCGCATGTCCGGGGTGACGCGGTCGAAGAGCGAGGCGCCCGCGAAGAAGCCGCCCTCGT
Source organism: Streptomyces flavofungini (assembly GCF_014650815.1). GTDB lineage: Bacteria > Actinomycetota > Actinomycetes > Streptomycetales > Streptomycetaceae > Streptomyces > Streptomyces flavofungini. The sequence goes on along the minus strand of NZ_BMVR01000007.1, from coordinate 78,616 downwards.
GGCCGGGCAGGGTGAAGTCCCGGCCGTCGACGACGAGTTCGGCGCCCTCCTCGACGCCGAGGTCGACGTAGGAACGGACGCGGTCGAGCGCGTCGCGGCTGACGAGCGGGCCGAAGTCGGCCTCGGGGTCGTCGGAGCGGCCGATGCGCAGCGCCCCGATGCGGTCCTTGAGGCGGGCCACCAGGGCGTCGGCGGTGGCCTCGCCGACCGGCACGGCCACGGAGATCGCCATGCAGCGTTCGCCCGCCGAGCCGTAGCCGGCGCCGATCAGCGCGTCCACGGCCTGGTCGAGGTCCGCGTCCGGCATGACGATCATGTGGTTCTTGGCGCCGCCGAAGCACTGGGCGCGCTTGCCGTGGGCGGCGGCGGTGGCGTAGATGTGCGCGGCGATCGGTGTGGAGCCGACGAAGCCGAGCGCCTGGACGCGGGGGTCCTCCAGGAGCGTGTCGACGGTTTCCTTGCCGCCGTTGACGACGTTCAGGACGCCGGGCGGCAGGCCGGCCTCCAGGAAGAGTTCGGCGAGGCGCAGCGGCACGGACGGGTCGCGTTCGGACGGCTTGAGGATGAAGGAGTTGCCGCAGGCGATGGCGGGCGCGGCCTTCCACAGAGGGATCATCGCGGGGAAGTTGAAGGGCGTGATGCCCGCGGTGACGCCGATGGGGCGGCGCAGCGAGTGCACGTCGATGCCGGTCCCGGCGTTGTCGGTGAACTCGCCCTTGAGCAGGTGCGGGATGCCCGCGGCGAACTCCACGACCTCCAGGCCGCGCTGGAGGTCGCCGTGCGCGTCGGCGACGGTCTTGCCGTGTTCGGCCGACAGCAGCCGTGCCAGCGATTCGCGTTCGCCCTCGACGATCCGCAGGAAGCGCAGCAGGACGCGGGCGCGGCGCTGCGGGTTCCACTCGCCCCACTCGCGCTGCGCCTCGGCCGCGTCCGCGATGGCCGCCTCGGTCTCGGCCCGGTTCGCGAGGGGGACGCGGGCCTGTATCTCGCCGGTGTTCGGGTCGTACACGTCGGCGTGCGCGCCCGAGGTTCCCGGGGTGTGCTTGCCGCCGATGAAGTGGGTCAGTTCACGGACCATGAGTGCCTGCTCTTTCGTCAGGTGGGATCCGGGGACGGGCGCGACCGACCGGCCGTCGGCGGCGTGCGCGGGCAGGCCGGAGTGACGGTCGGAACGGGGACGCGAACGACCGAAGGGCCGTCAGACAGCGGGGGTTGCCGCTCGCATTGCCGGATCACCGGGGTCGTGAGTGCGCACCGGGGCCATGCGTGTCTGCTCCATCCTCGTGGACAACACGGAACACCCCACGGCCGGTATCCTGACTCCCGGATCAGCGCCCGTCCTCCCGCCTTCCCAACGGACTTCTCCGTCAGTGGCGTTGTCGCCTGCGAGAACGAACTCCCCGGTCACAGTGGCGGGACCGCGCCGGATTCACACCGGCTTCCCTGCACCGCGGGCTTCCTCACGAACATATACTTGGACGTCCTAGTAAGTCCACAGCCGTCGGCCCCTACTTGCCGTCGGCGCCCCCTAGGCAGCTCCTACCGGCGGCCTACGCCCCCGGTGCGGGCGGCAGGACGGCGCTGCGCGCGGGGTGGTGCGGGCCGAGGAAGACGGCCGTGCCGTATCCGTTCGGCGCGGGCCGGGTGGCCTGGTGCCAGCCGAGCCGTTCGTAGAAGCGGACGGTGGCCTCGGCCTTCACGGACGTGAGCAGCCAGCAGCGCCCGCCGGGCGCGTCGCGGGTCACCTCGTCGAGGAGCGCCCGGCCGAGGCCGCGGCCGTGTGCGCCGGGCGCGACGGCGAGTTCGTCGACCTCCAGGCCGCCGCACAGCCACGCGGCGGTGCGCTCGGCGCCGAGGGCGGCGCTGACGTGCGGGTAGGAGCGGGTGGCGGGCAGCGGCGTCTCGGTCGTCCAGGCGGTGGCGAAGCCGACCACCTGGTCGCCGTCGAGGGCCACCGCGCCCGTGAAGCCGGGTCGGCCGGTGTCGCCCGCGAGGCGTTCCAGGTAGTCGTCCGCGTGCGCGGGCCGGGAGTGCCACGGCGGCTGGGCGAAGGCCGTGGCGTAGACCTGCCGGATGCCGTCGCGGTGGGTGAGCAGGTCGGGGCCGGGGACGCGGTGCACGGTGCCGGTCATCAGGCGGCCCTCCTCGCGGTGCTCGCTGCGGGGTGCAGGGTCGCGTACTCCAGCGGCGCGGACGGGTCGATCGACACGTCCAGCGGCGCCGGTTCGGCGCCCGCGCGCACCAGCAGGTCCCCGACGGCGGCGATCATCGCGCCGTTGTCGGTGCACAGGCCGAGCGGCGGTACGCGCAGGGTGATCCCGGCCGCCCGGCACCGCTCTTCGGCCAGGGCCCGCACCCGGGAGTTGGCGGCGACACCGCCGACCACGACGAGCGTGTCGACGCCGTGCGCGGCGCAGGCGGCGACGGCCTTGCGGGTGAGGACGTCGGCGATGGCTTCCTGGAGCGCGGCGGCCCCGTCGGCGACCGGCAGGCCGCCGTCCGCGTGGCCCTCGGCCCAGCGCGCGGCGGCGGTCTTCAGGCCGGAGAAGGAGAAGGCGTACGGGTCGTCGCCCGGGCCGGTCAGCGGGCGCGGTAACGCCACGGCGTCCGGGGCGCCGGTCCGTGCCGCCCGGTCGACGGCGGGACCGCCGGGGTAGGGCAGCCCGAAGACGCGGGCGACCTTGTCGAAGCACTCGCCCGCGGCGTCGTCCAGGGTGTCGCCGAGGTGCGTGATCGGGTCGCGGGCCAGGTCCCGCACGAGCAGCAGCGAGGTGTGGCCGCCGGAGACGATCAGGACGACGCACGGGTCGGGCAGCGGGCCGTGCTCCAGAGTGTCGGCGGCGACGTGCCCGGCGAGGTGGTGCACTCCGTACAGCGGTACGTCCAGGGCGTACGCGAGCGACTTCGCCCCGGCGAGGCCGACCTGGAGGGCGCCCGACAGGCCGGGGCCCGTCGTCACGGCGACCGCACCGATGTCGCGCAGGCGCAGGCCCGCCGTGTCGAGGGCCCGGCGGACGACCGGGGTCAGGGCGTGCACATGGGCGCGGGCGGCGATCTCGGGGACGACGCCGCCGAAGCGGGCGTGCTCGTCCATGCTCGACGCGACGGCGTGCCCGAGCAGGCGACCGTCGCGGACGAGGCCCGCACCCGTCTCGTCACAGGACGACTCGATGCCGAGCACGATCCGAGGGGCGGCCATGACTGTTCTCCCGACGCCGTTCGATTTTGCGCTTTCTTTCCGCGCCCACCGCCTTCCCATACTAGTTGCAATGCATGTGCAATAAGACTCAGCCGTTCGGCCCCGCTCTCCCCTCCCCCGCCGGCCCGGGATGCGCCTCCCCCTCGATCACGGGGTACGGCACGAAGGTGCTGCAGTTCTCGTCGACGGCGAGGCGGCGGCCGAACGGCGGCATCCCGTGCTGAATCCGTGCTCAACCCGTACTGAACGTCTCGGTGCGCGCGGCATGTTCGGCCCACCGACCGCCGTCCCCGTCGGCCGTGCTCTGGCCAGAGCACGGCCGACGGGGACGGGCCCGCCCGGTCAGCGGGTGGTCAGATCAGACCCGGTCGGCTGCGATGAGGAGGTACTGGAAGGAGCCGTCCTTGTAGGAGTTGATGAACGCGTCCTCGATTCCCGTGACCAGCGAGGACGTGGCCCGCAGTTCCCAGTAGGGGAGGGTGTCGGGGGTGAGGTCGACGACGGCCTGCGGCACGAGGCGATGGTCGGCCATGGCGCGCATGTACTCACGGCGCGAGTGGATGTTGCACTCGAAGTGCGCGTTGATCTGGGAGACCCACTTCGAGGGCTGGCCGTACCGCGGGTTCCAGCAGCCGGTGATGGTCACATAGCGACCGCCGACCTTGAGGATGCGGGAGTGTTCGGCGAACAGGTCCTGCAGGTCGACGTACATGCTCGACTCGTTGTTCCACGACGCCGCGGCCCGCCCGGTCTCGAAGGGCGTGGCGAGCATGTTGCAGACACGGGCGCGGACGTGGTCCTGGATGCGGAGTTCATGGGCGCGCCGGTTGGCGAAGTCGGCCTGCTTGGCCGACAACGTGACTCCTTCGACCTTGCATCCGAAGCGCTGGTGCGCCATCACCATCGAGCCCCCGCGGCCGCAGCCGGCGTCCACCAGCGTGTCCTCGGACCCGATGTCGCCGAGGTGTCCCAGGAGGACTTCGGCCTGCGCCGACTCCAGCCGGTGAAGCTCGGCGATCAGTTTCTTCTCGTACTCGCTGTCCTGGGGATCGCCGAGGGCGGTGTCGTCGACGTCGCCGATGCCGTAGTGGTGGTGGTAGAGACCGTCGACATCGCCGAGACGCAGGTTCACGGGCCTGGCCTCCCCGTCCCAATAGCGGGCGATGTCCCCCTGGTAGGGCGTCGCCGGGCCGGGGATGCGCACAGGGGCGTCGGTGGCGGTGAATTCGGTGCTGGTCACAGATGAGTCCATTCTTCCTACCAGAAGTCGGGCAGGCTGTAGCGATAGGTGTTGGTCTGGTGCCAGTGGTGGTTGCCGTCGACCCACGCGGCCACGCCCCGCAGGAAGCGCTGCGCACTCGGGACGGGACAGTCGGCCGCCAGGGCGGCGGCGTGGGACTCGAAGTCGTGCATGAGCTCGTTGTGGACCTCGACCGACTTCAGATAGGCGTCCCGGTCGGAGAGGCCCTCACGTTCGGCGATCACGACGGGCAGGTTCAGGTGCCGGCCGGGAGCGTCGAGTTCCTTGGTGTACGAGTACAGGTCGTTCACGATGGTCGTCGCGTTCCCCGCGAGTGCGATGACCTTCTGCATGGCGGCCTGGGCGTGCAGGTCCATCGGCAGTTCGTAGCCGCCGACGGTGTCGGTGATGGTGGGGCAGGGGCGGAAGTTGTTGAACTGGCGCATCGCCAGGTACTCCCAGACCTCGGGGACGTGGTCCGTCTGGGCCCACGCGGCTTCGGCGAGGTACCCCATGTGCAGCCGGGCCATGTCGTGCCGGAACCGGTCGGTCTGGGAGGGGCTGGCCACTTGGACGAAGTACTCCATGGCGGAGCGGTAGGCCCGCCGCGGCGCGTCCTCGTGCAGCGACTTCGCCCAGTGCGGCTGGTACTCCTGCGTCGTGTACAGGGGATCGAGGGCGGTGTGCGCCAGCAGCAGGCGTTCGCCGAGACCGTCGGGCGAGCCCCCGTGGTCCTCGCAGTAGCAGTCGTCCACCGCGTTCTCTGCCACCATCAGGCGGGTGGCAACCATCAGGTGGTCGACGGTGGGCGCGTCCGGATGGCAGCCGACCATGTAGCGGCCCACGGAGAAGCCGTCGAACTCCTCCGCCCAGTCCTCGGGGTACAGGGCGACCTCGTCCACCGCCCAGGACTTGATCCTGCGGCTGACCTCCTCGACCCGCACCGGGTCGGGCTCGGGCACCGGGTGGTGGTAGAGGCCCGGGATCGGCCTGCCTTCCGCCGTGGCCGCCGACGGCTCCGGCGGCGGCGTCGGGGGCTCCTCCCGCACGATCAGGCGCAGACCCGCCGTGCCCAGGCCGCTGGGGCCGCGCAGGATCCGTTCGAGGTCGGCGTTCGGGGGCGGCACCTCGGCTGTCGGGGCCTCGATGGCAGCCGGGCCGGGTACGGAGATCGCAGGTGGGGCGGGCAAGGAAGGTGCGCAGGGTGGACCGCCGGTGGCGGCCTTGATGTCGCAGGCACGGGCCGCGGCGTCAGTGAGTACATGCGCCCCGAAGTGAGAAGCGGCCTCTGGCAGGCTCGACTGCGGAGGTGTCAGCTCAGGCGAGGGCATCCAATTCTCCTTGGTGGGGTGGGAGGTTGTCCCGGGGCCGGACCTCGGGCATGCGCGACCGTCCCGGAGGGTCCGGGATGTCTCGCCCTGCCGTGCCGGCCGGGTGCGCTACCTGGGCCAGCTGGCGATCTGCACGTTCTCCAGCACACCCACCGCGTCCGGCACGAGGATCGCGGCGGAGTAGTAGGTGCTGACGAGGTAGGACGTGATCGCCTTCTCGTCGAGGCCCATGAAGCGGACCGACAGACCCGGTTCGTACTCGTCCGGCAGACCGGTCTGGTGCAGTCCGACGACGCCCTGGTTCTCCTCGCCGGTACGCATGCAGAGGATCGAGCTGGTCTTCTCCTTCGTGATGGGGATCTTGTTGCAGGGGAGGATCGGCACCCCGCGCCAGGCCGGGACCTGCTGGCCGCCGAGGTCGACGTTGTCCGGGCAGAGCCCGCGCGCGTTGAACTCACGCCCGATCGCCGCGATCGCCCTGGGGTGGGCCAGATAGAACTTCGAGCCGCGCCGGCGGCAGAGCAGCTCGTCCATGTCGTCCGGGGTCGGCGGGCCGGCGTGCGGCTGGAGGCGCTGCTTGAAGTCGGCGTTGTGCAGCAGGCCGAACTCCCGGTTGTTGATCAGCTCGTGCTCCTGGCGCTCGCGCAGCGCCTCGATGGTGAGCCTGAGCTGCTCCTTGGTCTGGTTCATCGGCCCGTTGAAGAGGTCGGCGACCCTCGTGTGGATCCGCAGAATGGTCTGCGCGACCGAGAGTTCGTACTCGCGCGGCTTCTCTTCGTAGTCGACGAACGCGCCGGGCAGTTCATGCTCGCCGGTGTGGCCTGCCGACATCGCGATCTCCGCCTCGCCGCGGTGGTTCTGCCGCCGACGGGACAGCGATGTGAACGCTTCGACGTGGCTCTGGAGGCCCGGCGCTGCGGACACCACGGCCGCGAACTCGGCGCGTGACAGGCTCAGCAGGGTGCCCGAGGTCTCCGCGGTGGCGGTCTGCTCCCACCGGGCGTCCTCGTCCAGCAGCGCGGTCTCTCCGAAGTGGTCGCCATCGGCGAGTACGTCCAGAGCGAGCTCGTCGCCATAAGGCCCCACCGCGGACTGGCTGATGCGGCCGTGGGCGATCAGGTACAGCCGGTCGGCCGGCGTCCCGCGCTCCACCAGCGTCTCGCCGATCCGGAAGTCGCGCTGGACGCATCGATCGGCGAGGGCGGTCAGCACCTCCACGTCGTCGAAGCCGCGCAGCAGTGCCAGTTCACCGAGCTCACGGGGGATCACCCGGACGTCGCCGCCGTCCTGAATGAACTCCACGGTCCCGTCGCCGACGGTGTAGCTCAGACGACGGTTCACCCGGTAGGCCCCGCCCTTGGTCTCCACCCAGGGGAGCATCCGCAGCAGCCAGCGAGAGGTGATCTCCTGCATCTGCGGGGCGGACTTGGTCGTGTTGGCGAGGTTGCGCGCAGCCGCCGTTCCCAGGCTGGATTGCCGGGGCGGCTCCGGTCGTGCTTCCAGGTGGGAGTCAACAGTCATCGGGCGAGCTCTCCTTGGTCAGGGCAGTGACGCGCGGATACGGGCGTCACTGGTCAACGGGAGCGAAAGAGGGGCAAATAAGATGGAATCAGTCCAGATCCCGAGGAACACTAATAGCCGCCTCGCCGTGCATGCCAAGGAAGTCGTCGACATTAACTCGATACGATGATCACGCCCGCGCGATGTTTCCCCGGACACCGACGGGATTCATCCAGAATCGACAGCACGTCCGGCCAAGGGCGGCTCCCCCAATCGGTCGGCCTCGGCGGCTGTCGAGAGCGACACCAAGACGAAGGCGACCGAGCCGAGTTCCTCAACCCGGATCCACGACAGTCCGTCAAGGGTGACGGATGACGAGTCGAGCCGCCGTGCCGTGCTCCCCGACGGCCCAGCACCCCGCTCCGGGCAGACAGTTGACTCCCAGCAGGCGGGCTCGGTCGAACCGCGTCCAGGACCTTCCGCCGTCGGTGCTCACATCGCTGCCGTTGGGGCCGACCGCGACAGCGGTGTGCCCACCGCCGGGAACCCAGGCCACGCTGTTGCGGAACCCGCCGGGGATCGGGGTGTCGGCGGCACTCCATGTCCTGCCGCCGTCCGCGGTATGGAACACCTGAGGGTTGTGGCCGGCTCCGCCGCGGGTGCCGGTCGTGCCGAACCAGGCGTGGCGCCGGTCGTGCGCGATCATGCACGTGCCGGTCGCCAAGGCACCGTCGTCGGGGGTCGCGGCAGGCATTCCGTCGGCCGGTGCCGGGCGCCACGTCGAGCCGCCGCCCTCAGGGAACTTGCCGCCGACAGGGTCACTCACGGCGAGGCCGTGGCGGTCGTCGAAGAACGCCACGCAGTCGTAGAAGGCGTTCGGCACCGAGTTGCGGAACACCAGTTGCCAGGTGGCCCCGCCGTCCGCGGTGCGATAGATCCGGAGCGGTGAGTTGGGGGCACCTCAACGGCCAGGGCCTCTTCTGCGTCCGGATCCCGCGCGCCGCGGACGCGAGGAGTACGCCGATCGGTGGGCCCGGCTCCGGCGGAAGGCGGCGCCCGACCCACCGTTCGGCGTGCGCCGGGGGCCGCTGTGCGCCCTGGTGCCGGGTACGCCCGGTGTGCCCCGGTGAGCCCGGCGGCAACGGCACCGCCGCCACGTTCACTGCGGACGGCACCACCGGTGCTACCGGCAGGTCCGCCCTCCCCTGCTGAGCGAAGAACGCCGGGTTCAGTCCGGCAGCCCGTCCAGTGCCCGCGCCACCAGCTCACGCGCGTACACCGTGGACAGGCCCTCCGGGCGGAACAGGATGCGGTACATGATCGGAGCGACGACGTGGTCCATGACGGCCTCGCGTGCCGGAGCATCCGCCTCACCGCCTTCGCCGCCCGCACCGTTCTCGCCGCGCTCGCGCGCACGGTCGAGGACGAGGTCGACCTGGGCGGCGGCATAGGCGGAGCACTGCCCCGCGTTGCCGCCGTCCGGGTCGCCGAGGAGCGCGTCCCGGATGTAGGCGCGCCCCGCGGTGGACGACATCTCGTCCAGGAACTGCTCGGCCCAGGCCGTGAGGTCGGCGCGCAGGGCGCCGTGGTCCGCGGGTTCCGTGTCGGGCCGCAGCCGCTCCACGGCCACGTCCGACAGGAGTTCCTGGAGGTCGCCCCAGCGGCGGTAGATCGTCGACGGGGTGACCCCGGCGCGCGCGGCGACCAGCGGAACGGTCAGCGCCTCGCGGCCCCGCTCGGCCTCCAACTCGCGGACGGCGGCGTGCACGGACGCCTGCACGCGGGCACTGCGCCCGCCGGGGCGGGCCATGGGCTTGGGACTCATATCACCACCTTAACGCTAATTTCTAGCTTCTACGGCGGGCGTCGGCGCGGGCTCTCCGGACAGCGGCGCGGGCTCTGCGGACACCGGCGCGGGCAGCCCGGGAGTCGGCGCGGACGCCGCCGCCCCGAGGACTCCCCCGTCCGGCGCGAGCCGCCCCGCGTCCGCCCGCGTCGCCTCGTACGCGCGCCCGGCCCGCAGCACCGTCCCCTCCCCCAGCGGCCGGCCGATCAGCTGCATGCCGACGGGCAGACCGTCCGCGCCCTGGCCCACGGGCACGGTCAGCGCCGGTACACCCGTGATGTTGGCGGGCGCGGACAGCCGCACATAGCTGTCGCACACGCCCTCCACGGAGCCGTCGGCCCACTGCACTGACTGCTGCCCCACGGGCGCGGCCGTCAGCGGCGTGGAGGGCGCGACGACGACGTCGACCTCGGCCAGCATCCGCGCCCAGGCGCGCCGCATCAGGGTGCGGGCGCGCTGTGCGCGCAAGTAGTCCCCGGCGAGCAGGAGTTCGCCCGCTCCGAGCAGGACGCGCACGTCGGGGGCGTACAGCTCGGGCGTCGCGCGGAGGGTCCCCTCGTGGTACGCGGTGGCCTCGGGGACCATCAGACCCCACTGGACCGCCTGGACGTAGCGGGTCATCGGGATGTCCACGTCGACGAGTCGGGCGCCGAGGTCGCGCAGCCGGTCGATGGCGTCCCGCACGGCGGATTCGACGTCGGGGGCGACGCGGTCGAAGTAGTAGTTGCGCGGGACGCCCACGCGCAGGCCGGTCAGGTCGCCCTCGCCGTGCGGCGGATACGCCTCGCGGGGCGCCGCGATGCTGGCCGGGTCGCGCGGGTCGTGGCCGGTCAGGGCGGCGAGGACGAGGGCCGCGTCCTCGACGGTGCGGGTGACGGGGCCGACGTGGTCGAGGGACCACGACAGCGAGGTCACGCCGTACCGGGGCACCAGGCCGTACGTCGGCTTGAGTCCCACGACGCCGTTGAGGGCGGCGGGGACGCGGATCGAGCCGCCGGTGTCGGTGCCGATGGCGAAGGTGGCCGCACCGGCCGCGACGGCGACGGCCGAGCCGCCGCTGGAGCCGCCCGCGACACGGCCCTCGTCCCAGGCGTTGCGGGTCTGCGGGGTCGTCAGGCCGTAGGCGAACTCGTGGGTGTGGGTCTTGCCGAGCAGGACGGCGCCCGCGTCCGCGAGGCGGGCGGCGACGGTGCTGTCCTCGGCGGCGATGTGGTCGGACCGGACGGACGAACTCGCCGTCGTGGGCTGCCCCTTGACGTCGATGAGGTCCTTGAGGCCGAGGGGGACGCCGTGCAGCGGGCCCCGGTGGCGCCCGGCCGCCATCTCGTCCTGGGCCTCGGCGGCCGCGCGTCTCGCCTCGGCGGCGCGTACGCCCACGAAGGCGTGCAGATGGCTCTCGACGGCCTCGGCGCGCGCCAGCACGGACTCGGTGAGTTCGACGGGGGACAGTTCCTTCGCGCGGATCGCGGCGGCCGCGTCGGCGAGGGTCAGCTCATACGGTCGCACGGGAAACCTCCAGCTCATCGGTGTACGCGCGGGCGAGTGGCTCAACGGCGTACGCGGGGGCGGGCGGAACGTCGCCGAAGTCCAGCTCGCGCAGGGTGGCGACGACGGCCTGGATGTGGTTCGCGGTGGCGGTCACGGCCGCCAGGCGCTCGTCGGCCAGGGGAAGTCCGGCGCGGCGGGCCCATTGGGCGGCTTCCTGAGGGGTGAGGTCTTCGGGCGCGGGGGCCTCGGGGGGCATGGGTTTCTCCGGGTGTGCGGCGGGAGGTGACACGGAGCCCTCTCGGGCGCCGCTAAAGCTAACGACTTGCGTTAGTGGACAGTAGCGCCTACCGTCGCTTAACGCAAAGGGATTGCGTTTAGTCGCACAGGGTGCGGCTCACGCCCACCCGGCACCCCGCCCGCCCGTTCACCCGTCCACCCGCTCACTCGGCGACCGCCCGGGAAGCACCGGGCGAGCACCCGCCCGTCACGAGAAAGGCCTGCCATGTCCCCGCAGCCCCCCGCCACCTGGAACCTCGGCGGCATCACCGCCCACCGCATCGACGAAGTGGCACTCGCGCCCGAGACGGGCCCCTGGCTGCTCCCCGACGCCACCCCGGACGTCGTCGCCGACACCCCGTGGCTGCGCCCCGACTTCGCCGACGAGGCGGGCACGCTCCACCTCAGCAGCCACAGCTTCGCGCTCACCCTCGGCAGCCGCCGCGTGCTCGTCGACACCGGCATCGGCAACGGCAAGGAGCGCGCCAACCCGGCCTGGCACGACCTGGACACCGACTACCTGGACCGCCTGACCCGCGCAGGATTCGCCCCCGACACCGTCGACCTGGTCGTCCTCACCCATCTGCACGCCGACCACGTCGGCTGGAACACCCGCCTGGACGGCGCCGGTTGGGTGCCGACCTTCCCCAACGCCCGCTACCTCAGCACCCGTACGGAGTGGGACCACTGGGCGGCCGCGGACATGGAAGCGCCCCGGCGCCAGATGTTCCGCGACTCCGTCCACCCCATCCGCGACGCGGGCCTGCTCGACCTGGTGGACACCTCGGCGGGACCGGTCGAAGTCGCACCGGGCCTGCGCCTCCTGCCCGCCCCCGGGCACACCCCCGGCCAGGTCGCCGTCGAACTGCGCGGCGACGACCGCACCGCCCTCATCACCGGCGACGCCATCCACCACCCCGTCCAGCTCGCCCGGCCCGACATCGGCTCCTGCGTGGACATCGACCCCGCCCTCGCCGAGCGCACCCGGCGCGCCCTGCTCGCCTCGGTGGCCGACACCGGCACCGTGCTGCTCGGCAGCCACTTCGCCGCACCCACGGCGGGGCGGGTCGCCACCCAGGAGGGCGCACCCCGGCCGGACTCCGCGTTCCGCTTCAACTCCACATTGGCCCAGACCTATTGACGAAAGGTCTATACCTACTTACCGTCTGGCGCATCACATCCCATCCGCAGCAAGGCCTCCCCGAGGGAGCACGCCATGATCGGTCGGACGGTACGTCTGTTGGGAGCGGCCATCGCGCTGGCCTTCGCGGCGCAGCTGCCGGCCGCCGCGGCGCCGGACACGCCCAGGGCGCCCAGGGCGCCGCAGGCGGACACCTGCGAGGTGAAGTCGAAACCCGCGGGCAAGGTGCTCCAGGGGTACTGGGAGAACTGGGACGGTGCCTCGAACGGCGTGCACCCGCCGTTCGGCTGGACCCCGATCACCGACTCCCGGATCGGCGCACACGGCTACAACGTCATCAACGCCGCCTTCCCGGTGATCCGTTCCGACGGCACCGTGCTGTGGGAGGACGGCATGGACTCCACGGTGAAGGTGGCGACACCCGCCGAGATGTGTCAGGCCAAGGCGAACGGCGCCACCATCCTGATGTCCATCGGCGGCGCCACGGCGGGGATCGACCTGAGTTCGAGCGCGGTCGCGGACCGCTTCGTCGAGACGATCGTGCCGATCCTCAAGAAGTACAACTTCGACGGGATCGACATCGACATCGAGACCGGCCTCGTCGGCAGCGGCAACATCAACCAGCTGTCGCCGTCCCAGTCCAACCTCATCCGCATCATCGACGGCGTGCTCGCCAAGATGCCGCCCAACTTCGGCCTGACGATGGCCCCGGAGACGGCCTACGTCACCGGCGGCAGCGTGGTGTACGGGTCGATCTGGGGCGCGTACCTGCCGATCGTCAAGAAGTACGCGGACAACGGCCGCCTGTGGTGGCTCAACATGCAGTACTACAACGGCAGCATGTACGGCTGCTCCGGCGACTCCTACTCCGCGGGCACCGTCCAGGGCTTCACCGCGCAGACCGACTGCCTCAACAAGGGCCTGGTGATCCAGGGCACGACCATCAAGGTCCCCTACGACAAGCAGGTGCCGGGCCTGCCGGCCCAGCCCGGCGCGGGCGGCGGCCACATGTCGCCCGGCCTGGTGAGCCAGGCCTGGCGGAACTACAACGGCGCCCTGAAGGGCCTGATGACCTGGTCGATCAACTGGGACGGGTCCAAGGGGTGGACGTTCGGGGACAACGTGAAGGCGCTGCAAGGGCGTTGAGGCCGAGAACGACGGCCTGAGATCGTCCGGCGGCCGGAGCCACGCTCCGGCCGCCCGCGCGTTCGGCGCCGAGGGGCCAGGGGTGCCCTGGGAGGCTTTCGTCGTACGCGGTACGCCCGCGCAGCGCTGGCTCGTCGCACCGCGCCACCGGCAGCGGCAAGACCACGCGCGGCGGCACCCCGTACGCCTGGGCTGAGCCCCCGGGGCTTCACCAGGGCCCGTTCCAGTCCCCCACACCATGGGTCGTCCCGGCCGGGTCACCGCCCCGTTCCAGGTCGCCCGACTGAAAGCGCATCAGGCGGCGGCGTACGTCCTTGGCCTCGTCCGGGCGGTTCAGGGCCGTGAGGGTGCGCGCGTGCAGGTCGACGGCCTCGGGCAGGCGCGCGCCGAGCCGACCGGGCCTGCTCGCCAGCGGCCACAGCAGCGCCACGGCCTCCTCGATCGTGGCCAGGGCGTGGGACAGCTCCCGGCCCTGGGCGAGGCGCATCCAGGTAATGGTGCACAACAGCCCCGCCAGGTCCGCTCTTTCGCGGTCCCCGCCGGTCGCCGCGAACCTTCCCCGCAGGTCGATCGCCTCGCTCCACGCGAGGTGCGCCCGGCTGTGCTGCCCCGCCCGGAACGCCTCCAGGCCGAGGCTCTCCAGCGAGGCGGCCAGGGCCGGTTCATACTGTCGCGGGTGGCGCTTGGCGAGGCGGCGCCGGATGGCCGCCGTCTCCTCGAGGACCTGGCAGGTCTCGGCCCGGTGGTTCAGGGGCGCGAGGCAGGCACCGAGGTTCAGCAGGGCCGCCGCGAGGTCCTCCTCGTACGCGGCGGGGCTGACCTCGGCGAGGCGGCGCAGCACGGCCACGGCTTCCCGGGCGGCTTCGCGCGCCTGGGCGGGCCGGGACACATGGGTCGAGCGGCGGCTGAGGTTGACGAGCGCGGAGGCCAGGGCGGGTTCGTGGGTGTGCGGGTTGGTGCGGGCCAGGTCGCGCTGGATCGCCACCGCCTCCTGGGCGGCGGTGTGGGCCTCCTCCCTGCGTCCCGCGTGCGACAGGCAGATGGCCAGGTTCGCCAACGTCGCGGCGAGCGGGGCCCGTTGGGCCGCGGGGACGTCAGGTCCGGCCTCGACGACCAGTCGGCGTCGGATCTCCACGGCTTCCTGCACGATGTCGAGTGCCTGCGCCCACTGGCCCTCGGTCGCCAGGTCCGCGGCGTAGTTGGACAGCGCGAGGGCGAGCGCGTCGGCGTGCCTGCCGGGCTGCTCGTCGCCCAGCCTGCGCAGCAGGCGGACGGCCTGCCCGGTGGCCGCGAGGGCGTCCGCGAACTGGCCGTCCTTGGCCAGGTAGACGCCCACGTCGCAGAGCACGACGGCGAACGAGGGCTCCGCGGCATCGGTGTGCGCGGTGCTCATGCCGCGCCGGATCGCCATGGCCCGCCGGCCGGACTTCAGCGCCTGGTCGTGCAGGCCCGCGTGGGACTGGCGCTGGGCGAGCGCGTTCAGGAGCCGCGCCTGTTCCTCCGGGTCCTGGGTGCGGCCGAGCCGGTGGTCGGCGAGGCGCTGGGCGAGGGCGGCGGCGCCGGAGTTGAGGTCGGTGTGGGGGCCGTCGGGCAGATGGGCCTCGATCCCCTCCAGGACCTCCGGATCCAGGCCGGCGATCTCGCTGAGCGTGGCGAGAGTCGCCCCACCCGCCGCCACCCCGAGTTCCGGCCGTTCCCGGAGCAGGGGCCCGAGCTGCGCTTCCCGCACATGGGGCCAGCGCGCCGCCGTGGCGACCAGGGTGGCGAGGACGCGCCGCCGGCACGGCAGCGCGTCGCCGTCGAGGAGGCGGCGGGGCGCGTCCAGCGCCCACGGGTCGGGGGCGAAGTCGTCTATGCCGTGTCCGGCGACGCTCAGCGCCAGGAAGTCCTCGGCGAGGCGGTCCGGATAGAGGGGTTCCAGAACGGTGCCGCCGATGCCGCCCCCGTCGGCCGGGTACGACAGGGCGTGGTCCTTGAGGATCTGGTCGGCGTGCTCGCCGGAGCCGACGCCGATGCGGGACAGCACGGCCAGGGCCTCGCGGTAGCTGAGCGCGCTCGTCATCGCCGCGGTGTAGACGACCTGCCCGAAGGCGTGCGGGGTGATCCGGACGCGCGCGTTGCCGTGCAGCGTCTCCCAGTGCGCGCGCTCGCGTGCCAGCAGGTACGCGGAGACCGCCGCCGCGCCGTCGGGCGCGGCCCGGCCCCGCCGGTGGGCGTCGACGGCGGCGAGCGCGGCCATGTGGACGGCGAGGACCTGGCGGTACTCGGGGTCGGCGCTCAGCCCCTCCGGCGGGACGACGGCGTGGGCCTCGCGTACGCCCAGGGCCTGGGCGAAGCAGTCGCGTGCGGTGCGGAACAGGGTCTGCGACGAGACCCCGGCGTCGTCGGAGAGGCCGGGCAGCGCCAGGTCGGACGCCGGGATGTCGAAGTCGCCGAGGCGGTGGACGAGGTGCTGCCACCAGGTGCCGCGCGGCCGGGCGACGAGCAGCACACGGACGCGGCCGCCCTGCCGCACGGCGTCGAGGAGCAGCTCGATCAAGTCGGCCGTGGGCCAGCGCTCCGCGTAGTCGACGACCATGAGGACGCCCGCCCCGTCGCCCACCCGCCCGCCGATCGGCACGGAGGGCGACAGCAGGCCCGCCGTCACGTGCCGCGCCTGGAACACGCGCCAGCCGTCCACATGGCTGCTCCGCGCGAACTGCTCGGCGATCCGCGACTTGCCCTGGCCGCCGGGGCCGTGCACCAGGAACGCCGAGACCCGCTCGGGCCCGTCGCGCCACGCGGCGAGGCGGGCCAGTTCGTCGTGGCGGCCGGTGAAGTCGACGAGGGCGTACCGGGCGTCGAGCAGTCGGGCGGGCTGCTGCCGCACCCAGGTGTCGGAGATCGCCGGTCTGGTCAGCGGGAAGGCCGACACGGCGTAGAGCGGTCGCTCCGCGCCCAGGTGGAGCGAGTTGATCTCGCGCGCCTGAATCACTGAGCCATGGATCGTCGCGCCCTCGACCCACTGCCGATGCACCGTCACGTCGGCCCCTGCCGTCCCACCTTGGTCCTCCGTCGCCCGCTCGTCACGAGCACCCCATCGTCGCGAGCGCCGGAACCAGCCGACTCCGAATCGGCCAACATGTCCATCGACGGTTCCTGCCATGCTAATCCGGAGTTCACCAGGGTCTCGTGCCGGTGCCGCACCGGGTGGCTGCTACGGCCGTGTGAACAGCGTGTGGCAGGGCCCTCGGCGGCGCCCGGAGCCGTTGACGGGGTCGAAAGTCCGGTGCTCAACTGTTCGCATGTTCCCTTCGCAGCCGCTGGTCTCACGCGCAGGAGAAGCTGCTCGTCGACTGGAGCAAACAGAACGTGAAGGCGGGCCGCGCGGCCACCCACATCAAGTACTTCCAGAACACCAGCGACTACTACCTCGCGCTCGGCTCGGGCCGCATCGACGCCTATCTCGGCCCCAACCCCGTCGCCGCCCACCATGCGGCCAGCACCGGCAGGACCGAGGTCATCGGCAGCTTCTCGGGAGCGGGCGACGGGCTCCAGGGCAAGATCGCCGCCACCACGAAGAAGGACAACGGCCTGGTGACGGCAGTGCACGAGGCGCTGAAGCACCTCATCGACGAGGGCAGTTACGGCCAGGCCCTCCGGCGCTGAGGGCTGGCGGACGAGGCCGTGCCCGCCTCGGAGGTGAATCCGCGGGGGCTGCCGAAGAGTTCATGAATCGTTGCTGCCGTGGGCGATCCTGCTGTACAAGCGGGGGTAATGGGTCTCGACGTGATCGCTGATCCGAGCGACGAGCGCCATGCGGTGTCTGAATATCAGCCACTTGAAGACAAGCCGGGACTGCTCCAGGCTGAGCCGAGGCAGGTCACGGTCGAGCAGCGCGATCAGGATGGGTGCGAGACGTTGGGTAACCGCCTCCGACGAGGCGAGGACCGGAAACGCCGCGCCGATCCTGCGGTACGAGTCCACGATCTCCTCGGCGGCCAGCTCCGATTCGCCCATCAGCCACAGCCGGAGCAGGTCGTGTGCGGTGGAGGTGGCGAGCCGGGTTCGGTCGCCGCTGAACGTGGTCACCAGCGGCCCCAGTGACTCGAACAGCGGCCGCAGCGCCTGCAGCGCGACCCCGTCGTTCGTCCCGGCCGAGACATCCATCTTGTGCCAGATCTCGTTCCAGTACGTGCGGTGCCAGACGATGTGCCCCTCCTCCCACGGGGCCCGGTAGAGCCAGTAGGCGTCCACCTGGTCCGGCGCCCCCACCTCACCCAGTTGAACGGCCACTTCGAGATCCCGCTCCCGTCCCTGCCTGGTGCGCCGCACCCGCAGCGAGACCGCGAGGTCGGTCCACTCCGCCTCGTTGAGGGAGGATCGCCACAGCAGCACATGCCGGTGCCACGCGCTGCCCACGTCCCCGCCGAACGGAAACAGCGCGCCGGCCGTCGTGCCGCCGGTCAGCAGCAGGGCGAGCACCACCAGATTCGCGCTGTAGATCCCGTGCCGCGAGGCGACGCGGATGCGGCGCGGGAGATACGTCGGGTACGGCTGCTCCGCACGCAACTCCCGCTCCCCCATGGCCCGTACGACGAGGGGTCCCAGGGCCGCCCGCTCCGCCTCCGGGAGTCGTTCGACGCGGGCACGGGCGAAGCGGAGCATCTGCCGCGACGAGAGCGGCGCGAAGGAGAGCAGGGCGAACATGAGGTCGTCGTTGAGCGGCTCGCTGCCCATCGAGAGGACCGGGCGGTGGTCGAGCAGCCCGGACAGGAGCCGCACCGCGAGGCGGACCGCCAGGTACTCCCCGAACGTCGCGTGCAGGAACTCGTACGTGGACAGCTTCTGGCCGCCCCTGATCGACTGCGCTCGCTGCACGAAGAAGAAGCGTCCGAGGGCGACTTCGGCCCGCCCCAGCGGCGCGCGGAGCCCGGAGGACCGTGTCGACGCCCGCCCGATGAGCGCTGCCAGATCCTCGTCGAGCTCGGCCGTCGACACCCACTGGCGCCGCCGGTTCAGCATCGCGAAGGCCACCAGCGAGAGCCGTTCCAGCTCCTCCTCGACCCGCCGCTCCACGTCGTGGTCGGGGACCCGGAGGTCCTTGGACACCTCGCGCCGGGCGAAGGAGCCGAGCAGCGCCTCGTAGAGGTCGGCCTCGTCCAGGGGGCGTTCGTCCTGGCCTCGCAGGTCGTTCCCCGCGGCCTGGTAGAGGGCGAGCATGGTGAGGAGCAGGGGCTGTCCGGCCAGGGCGCGGTGCGGCGCGACGGCGCCCCAGGTGAGCGGTGGCAGGCCCATGGCCTGGAAGTTCATGGCGTTGGTGAGGTTCCACTGCTCGATCCAGAGCTGGATCTGCTCCTTGCGGAAGGGTTCGAGGCGCAGCGCGACGGTGCCCTGCGGGTAGCGCGCCCGGTCGGCGACCGCGGTGCGGCTGGTGACCACGGCCAGGACCGGACGTCCCTGCTCGGCCTCGCGCTCCTGGAAGCGGGCCACCCGCACCAGGAAGTCGTTCTGGTGCACTCCCGTGGTCTGCAGCAGCTCGTCGAAGCCGTCGAGCAGGACGACCGGCACCGCCGTGCCCGCCGAGCGCACCAGACCGGGCCAGGTGGCGTGCTCTCCGGTGGCCTCGCGGATCGACTGCTCGATCTGGTCCTGGATCTCGTCGTCCGCACGTACGTCGCGCAGCGCGACCCGCACCGGCAGGAATCCCGCCGCCGGCAGCCGGGCCGCGAGGATCCGCATCAGCACGGACTTCCCGGCGCCCGGCTGGCCGAGCACCAGCAGCGGGGCGGCCGCAAGGCCTTCCGACGTCAGTGCTCCCACCAGATATCCGGTCAGGTCCTGCCGGACCGGGGCGCGCGCCCACCACTCCTCGTCCGCCGGGCTGCCCTGCCCGTCCACGGCCCGCACCCGGAAGTCGGGGTCCAGGTAGGCCTGGGCCAGGGTCGGCACCAGGATCCCCTCGGGGGCCTCCTGGGCGTCGAGGATGCGCTGCCCCAGCGCCGACTGGTGCGCCCGGGAGAGGGCGCCCGCGACGTCCACCGGCTGCTGCCCCAGTGCGGCGCTCGCGGCCAGGACCTGTTCCAGACCGGCGAGTGCCCTGCGCAGTTCGGCGCGCGTGGCCTGGTGCTCCACCTGGCCCGACCAGAAGCCGAATTCCGGCGCTTCGAGGGCGAGCCGCGCGTACAGCGCCTCGTACTCCTCGACGGCGAGGCGCGGCACCACGGCACGCACGATGCGGGCGGCCGCGTCGCCCGCGGTCTCGTCCAGCCCCTCCCACACGGCGAGCCCGCGCAGGAAGTCCAGCGTCCGCATCGCCAAGTGCTCGTACCAGGCGTGGAGTTCACCGATGTGGTTCTCGTAGGGCAGGTGCGGCGCGGGACGTGGAGCGTCGACCTGTGCCGCGTCCTGCGTGAAGCCCTCGCCCGAGGGCGGCCCGCCGCCGGCCACCAGCAGCTGCTCGCGGCCGGTCAGCGCCACCTCGTCCAGGGAGAAGGGCAGTTCGGCCTTCTCCAGGGCGTCGAAGAAGGCAAGGACGACGATCACAGTGTGGGCCGCTTCCAGGACACTGGTGCGTTCCACCCGGCCGTCGGTACGCCCCAGGCGCTCCCCCAGGCCGCGCCACGCGTCGCGCCCGAGGCCGAGCACCCGCCCCCGGGCGTCGAACATGCCGAGCACGCCGCCGCTGAGGCCCCCGGTCGCCAGGTTCAGCGCGCCGCCAAGGGCGCGGTCGAGCGCCGCCACAGCGGGCGGGTCCCCGCCCAGGAGCTTCAGCGCGTCCCCGAACGACAGCAACCTACGCGGCGTCAACAAATCCCCCCGAGCATGCGTTCCACGGTCTGAGAGGTCAGCCTGACACGAATGGAGCACCCTGGCCCCCGGTTCGCCGCGCATCGGTGGCGTCCACCCCAGCAGGGCGGAGCGACGTAGCGAGCCCTCTTGTTGCCGGTCGGGGCATCTGCTTGACTCCGCCCGCCGGAGCGCCACCTCACGGGCGGAGGAAGCCTGATGGACATCACCCGCAGACGTCTGCTCGCCGCCCTCTCGGCGGCCGGGTTCCTGTCCGTGGTCCCCGTGGGGCCGGTGAGCGCTGCCGCCGCCGCGGCGGGCGTGGCGCGGCTGCGCGCCAACACGGTGGCGGTGTTCGCCGGGACACCGGAGTCCAACGCCCGGCCGGAGACCGCCGGGAAGCTCGCCGCCGTCGACAGGGCGGCGCGCACGAACCTCAAGGCGATGGACGACGCGGGCGCGGGCGAGCTGTTCGCCGGTCTGGCGCTCGGCACCGACGACGCGAACCTGTACACCGCCTACCGGTGGCTGTACGAGATCGCCCTCGCCACCCGCGTCCACGGCGGTGGCCTGTACGGGGACGCCACCGTGCGGCGGCGCGTCGTCGACGGCCTGGTGTGGCTCCACGAGCGGTACTACGGCGATCAGTCGAAGGGCTACTACGGCAACTGGTTCAACTGGGAGATCGGCATCTCCCAGCAGGTCAGCAAGACCCTGGTCCTGCTGTACGACGAGGTGCTCGCCCAGCGCCCCGACCTCGTGCGCACCTACGTCGCCTCCATGGACGCCTATCTGCGCAACGGCACGAACGGCGACGTGAACCTCGACTCGCGCTTCCACACCGGCGCGAACCTCGCGGACATCACCACCAACCGCGTCCTGCAGGGCGCGCTCCTCGACGACACGGCCCGCGTCCGCAAGGCCCTCACCGACCAGCTCACGGTGTTCGCCACCATCGACCCCTACCACCTCGACCACGGGGTCACGGACGGCTATTACGCCGACGGCTCCTTCATCCAGCACGCCTCCGTGGCGTACACCGGCTCCTACGGCAAGGGGCTCCTCACCCGGGTCGTGCAGACGCTGAAGATCCTGGACGGCACGGGCTTCGCGCACGGCGAGGAGCTGGTGCCCGTGGTGCACGGGTGGGTGCGGAACGGGTTCGCGCCGCTGATCTTCGAGGGCTGGATGATGGAGATCGTCAAGGGCCGCGCGGTGTCGCGCACCGACTCCGGCTACACGGACGTCGCCGTCGTCGTCGAGGCCGCCGTCGACCTCTCGTCGCTCGCCGAGGGCGCCGCCGCCACCGCCCTGAAGAGCTACGTGAAGCACCTCCGCGAGACGTCCCGCGCCACCCTCGACCCGGCCCGCTTCGTCTCGCCCATCAGCGTCGTGCGGTACGCCGACATCCTCGCCGACGCCTCCGTCCCGGCGGCCGACCTCAACCCCGCCGCGCGCAGCGTCGCCTTCAACGCGATGGACAAGACGGTCCACCGCAGACCCGGCTACGCGTTCGCCCTGTCGCGCAGCTCGGCGCGGATCAGCAAGTACGAGTACATGAACGGGGAGAACCTCATGCCCTGGTTCCAGGGCGAGGGCGCGCACTACCTCTATCTGTCGGGGCAGGACCAGACCCGGGCGTACGGCGTGGACTACTTCACCACGGTGTCGCCGTACGCGCTCGCGGGCGTCACCGCCCCGGCCGAACAACGGCGCACCGTACCGGAGTTGTACGGCAAGCCGTACTACGACAACCCCGGGCACCCGTTGAACTTCACCTCCTCCTCGGAGTCCCAGAACAAGTACGTCTACTTCCCGCGCGGCACCCACGCCCACTCCGGCGGCGCGGTGCTCGGGGCGTACGGCGCGGCCGGAATGGTGCAGTCCAGCGATGTCGCCTACCAGGACCGGGAGTTGCTGCCCGAAGACTTCGTCGTCCACCAGGGCGCGGCCGCCACCAAGTCGTGGTTCCTGCTCGACGACGAGATCGTCGTCCTCGCGGCGGGCGTCGGGGACCCGGCCGGGCGCGCGGTGACGACGGCCGTCGACGCGCGGATCGCGGCGCCGGACGACGCGGTGTCCGTCACGGGTGTGCGCGACGACGGGCGGCCCTGGACCGGCCCGGGCACCGCGGCGCTGCGCTGGCTGCGGTACGCCAACGCCACGCAGGGCACCGCCGTCGGCTACCTCTTCCTCGACGCGCCGCCCGTGCGGGTCGGCCTGGACCGGGTCACGCGCAGCCGCCGCGTCGTGCGCACGGCGAATCCGGACACGGCGGTGACCCGTCAGGTCTTCGGGGTGTCGGTCGAGCAGGCGGCCGGGGCGCGGTCGATTCGGCTGGCCTACGCGTTGGTGCCGAACGCGGAGGTGTCGCGGCTGCGGTCGTACGCGAAGGGGCCTCTGCGGGTCCTCGCCAACTCCCCCCGCACGCAGGCCGTGTCCCATCGCGGGCTCGGCCTCACGGCCCTCAACACCTTTGCCTCCGGCCGCCACGACGCCGGGGCCCTGCGCGTCGAGGGCCCCTCGTCCGTCCTCGTGCGCCGCCCGCCGGGGTCCGACCTCACCAGCGTCGCCGTGTCCGACCCGACCATGGGGCGGGACACGGTCAGCGTGGTGCTTCGGGGGCGGCGCCTGCGCGAGGTGCAGGCGGACGAGGGGGTCCGGGTGCGGGCCGTCCCCGGCGGCACCCGCATCGACGTCAGCACGCGCCACGCGTACGGGCGGAGCTTCACGGTGACGTTGCGCGGGCCGCAGCAGCACTGACGTGGACCTCGGCCGACCCGTCCCGCCCGCACCGCCAGCGGGCGGGCCAGGCATCCGGCCCGGGCCCGCCCGGCGCTACGCCGCCACCGCGTCATGGTGGATCGGCGTATGCGCCCCGCGCAGGGGCACCCCCGTCCCGCCCCGCCGCGCGGCGACGATCTCCGCCGCGATGGACAGCGCCGTCTCCTCCGGCGTCCGCGCCCCGAGGTCGAGCCCGATCGGCGAGTGCAGCCGCGCCAACTCGCTCTCGGCGACCCCGGCGTCCCGCAGCCGCGCGTTGCGGTCCTCGTGGGTGCGCCGCGACCCCATGGCGCCGACGAAGGCGACCGGCATCCGCAGGGCCCGCACCAGGACCGGCACGTCGAACTTGGCGTCGTGCGTGAGCACGCACAGCACGGTGCGCGCGTCGGTCTCGGTGCGCTCCAGGTACCGGTGCGGCCAGTCGACGACGATCTCGTCGGCCTCGGGGAACCGGCCGGGCGTGGCGAAGACGGGCCGGGCGTCGCACAACGTCACGTGATACCCGAGGAACTTGCCCGCCCGCACCAACGCCGACGCGAAGTCCACCGCTCCGAAGACGATCATGCGGGGCGGCGGCACGCTGGACTCGACGAGCAGGGTGAGCCCGCCGGGGCAGTGCGCACCGTCCTCGGACATCTCGACGGTCCCGGTGCGCCCCGCGTCGAGCAGCGCCCGCGCCTCAGCGGCGGCCGTGCGGTCCAGGACCGGGTCCCCGCCGAGCCCACCGTCGTACGTACCGTCGGGCCGTACCCACAGCACCCCGCCCAGGAGGCCGTCCGGGCCCCGGGCGACCCGGACGAGCGCCGCGGTCCGCCCGGCGGCGGCCTCGTCGAGGGCGGCCGTGTACACCGGGCGGTCCGGGGCGTCGACGCCGACCGGGGTGATGAGGATGTCGATGACGCCGCCGCAGGTCAGGCCCACGGCGAAGGCGTCGTCGTCGCTGTACCCGAAGCTTTCGAGCACCGTCTGGCCGTCGTCGAGGGCCTGGGCGCACAGGTCGTACACGGCGCCTTCCACGCAGCCGCCGGACACCGAGCCGATGACGGTGCCCTCGCGGTCGACGGCGAGGGCCGCGCCGGGCGGGCGCGGCGCGCTGCCGCCGACGGCCACGACGGTGGCCACGGCGAACTCACGCCCCTCCGCGGCCCACCGGCGCAGCTCGTCGGCGATGTCAAGCACGGGTGTCCCCTTCTGCGGCGCCGCCCGCGCGCAGTTCGGGCACGGCACCTGCGGCCGGTTCGGGCCCGGCGCCCGCGCCGAGCACCCGGTCCGGGCGGATCGGCAGGTGGCGGTGGCGTACGCCGGTGGCGTGCCAGACCGCGTTGGCGATCGCCGCGGCCGCGCCGACGATGCCGATCTCGCCGATGCCCTTGATGCCGACGGGGTCGTCCGGGGCGGGTTCGCCGATCCAGTCCGCCTCGACGGCGGGGACGTCGGCGTTGGCGGCGAAGTGGTAGCCCGCGAGGTCGCCGTTAGCGAGGGCGCCCGACGCCCGGTCCCTGATGGCCTCCTCGTGCAGGGCCATGGACAGGCCCCAGATCATGCCGCCGGTCAACTGGCTGCGCGCGGTGAGGGGGTTGACGATGCGTCCGGCGGCGAAGATGCCGAGCATGCGGCGCACCCGCACCTCACCGGTGCTGACGTCGACGGCGACCTCGGCGAACTGGGCGCCGTAGGAGTGCCGTTCGCGCTCGGACTGGGCGCCGATGGCCTCGGTGGTGTCCGAGCGGACGGTGATGCCCTCCGGCGGGATGTCCGCGCCGAGCGCGAGGCGTTCGCGCAGCTCGGTGATGGCGGCCATGACGGCCCAGGACCACGAGCGCGTCCCCATGGAGCCGCCGGACAGCCAGGCCTGGCCGAGGTCGCTGTCGCCGATCCGGACCCGGACCCGCTCGGTGGGCACGTCGAGGGCGTCGGCGGCCACCTGGGCGAGCGCGGTGCGGGCGCCGGTCCCGACGTCGGCCGCGTTGATCCGCACGGTGAAGGTGTCGTCGGCCTCGGCGGTGACCGCGGCGGTCGAGGGCGCGGCACCGGCCGGGAAGGTGGCCGCGGCCGTGCCCGTGCCGATGAGCCACCGGCCCTCGCGCCGCACGCCGGGGCGCGCGTCGCGGTCGGCCCAGCCGAAGCGGCGGGCGCCCTCGCGGAAGCAGGCGATCAGGTCGTTGTCCTCGAAGGGCAGCCCGGTGACAGGCCCGACGGTGGGTTCGTTGCGGGCGCGCAGCTCGATCGGGTCCAGGCCGCACTTCTCGGCGAGCTCGTCCAGGGCGGACTCCAGCGCGAACGACCCGGGCGCCTCTCCCGGCGCGCGCATGAACGTCGGCGTGGGCACGTCGAGCGGCACGACGTGGTTGGCGGTGTGGTGCGCGTCGGCGTCGTACAGCGCACGGCCGAACCCGGTGCTCGCCTCGACGAACTCCGTCAGGGTCGAGGTGAGCGAGACCCCGTCGTGGTCGAAGGCGCGCAGCCGCCCGTCGGCCTCGGCGCCGAGCCTGACCCGCTGGGTGGTGGGGCTGCGGTAGCCGATGAGGGAGAACATCTGGCGGCGGGTCAGGACGACGCGGACGGGGCGGCCGATGACGGTGGTCGCCATCACGGCGAGCACGTTGTGGGCGCGGGCCAGGGCCTTGGAGCCGAAGCCGCCGCCGATGTGCTCGGAGCGCACCCGTACCGACGCGGGGTCGAGCTGGAACAGCGCGGCGATGTCGTTGGCCGTGGCGAACGTGCCCTGGCTGGAGTCGACGATCTCCAGGCGCCCGTTGTCCCAGCGCGCCATCGCCGCGTGCGGCTCCATGGCGTTGTGGTGCTGTTCGGGGGTGCTGTAGCGCTCGTCCACGAGCACGGCGGAGGCGGCGAGTTCGGTGTCCAGGTCGCCCTTCGCCGTGACCGCGGGGCCCATGGGGCTGGCTTCCGGGGTGTAGCGCGCGGGGTGGTCGGCGTGGAAGTCGACGTCGTGCGGCTCGGTGTCGTACTCGACGACCAGGGCCTCGGCGGCCTCCCTGGCCTGTTCGGAGGTCTCGGCGACGACGAACGCCACCGGCCAGCCGATGTGCGGCACCCGGTCGCGCTGCAGGATCTCGGCGACCGGGTCGGGCCCGAAGGAGCCGACGAAGCCTTCCTTGAGCCGAGGCGCGTTGCCGTGGTGCAGGACGGCCAGCACGCCGGGCATCTTCAGGACGGGGCCGTCGTCGATGGCGCGGACGCGGCCGCGGGCGACGGTGGACAGGACGATCCAGCCGTGGGCGAGTTCGGCGTAGGGAACCTCGCCCGAATAGCGCGCCTCCCCGGTGACCTTGGCGAGGCCCTCCAGGCGGGTGCGCGCGGCGCCGACGGCGCCGGTGCCCCGGGTCGTTCCGGTGGCGGTGGTCATCGTGCGGCCCCCTCGGTGGCTTCGGTCAGCTCGCTCAGCAGGGCCACGGTGAGGTTGCGCAGCAGCGGCACCTTGTAGCCGTTGTCGGACAGGGGCTCGGCGGCGGCCAGTTCGGCGTCCGCGGCGGCGGCGAAGGCGGTGGCCGTGGCCGGTCCGCCGGTCAGGGCCCGCTCGGCTGCCCGCGCGCGCCACGGCCGCGACGCGACCGCTCCGTAGGCGAGTCGCACCTCGCGTACGACACCGTCCCGGACGTCGAGCGCGGCGGCGATCGAGCCGATGGCGAAGGCGTACGAGGCGCGCTCGCGCACCTTGCGGTAGCGCGAGTGGGCGGCGACGGGGGCGGGCGGCAGGGTGAGGCCGGTGATCAGGGCGCCGGGCGGCAGCGCGGTCTCGCGGTGCGGGGTGTCGCCGACGGGCAGATAGAAGTCGGCGAGGGGCGTCTCGCCGGGCCCGTCGACGGTCTCGTACGCGATGACGGCGTCGAACGCCGCGAGTGCCACCGCCATGTCGGAGGGGTGGGTGGCGACGCAGTGGTCGGAGGCGCCGAGGATGGCGTGGTTGTGGTGCTCGCCGTCGCGGGCGGCGCAACCGCTGCCGGGCACGCGCTTGTTGCAGGGCCTGGCCGGGTCGGTGAAGTAGCCGCAGCGGGTGCGCTGGAGCAGGTTCCCGCCGACGGTGGCCATGTTGCGCAGCTGCCCGGAGGCGGCCGCGAGGACGGCCTGGGTGAGCGCGGGGTAGCGGCGGCGAACCTCGGGGTGGGCGGCGAGGTCGCTGTTGGTGACGGTCGCGCCGACGCGCAGGCCGCCGTCGGCCGTCACCTCGATGCCGTCGAGGGGCAGTTCCCGTACGTCGACGAGGAGCGCGGGCCGTTCGACGCCGGTCTTCATCAGGTCGACGAGGTTGGTGCCGCCGCCGAGGTAGCGGGCCTCGGGGTCGGCGCCGAGCAGGGCGACCGCTCCGGCGACGTCCTCGGCACGCTGGTATCCGAACTCCCTCATGCCGCTGCCTCCTTGGCGGCCGCCGTGTCGTCGGCGCGCACCTCGTCGGCGGCGCGGGCGACCGCCCGCACGATGTTCACGTACGCGCCGCAGCGGCACAGGTTGCCGCTCATGCGTTCGCGGATCTCGTCCGGGTCGAGGGGCGGGGTCGCCTCGGGCCGGACGTCGGCGGTCGCGGCGCTCGGCCAGCCCGCAGCGTGCTCCTCGATCATGGCGATGGCGGAGCAGATCTGGCCCGGGGTGCAGTAGCCGCACTGGTAGCCGTCGAGGTCGAGGAAGGCCTGCTGGACCGGGTGCAGCCGGTCGCCGTCGGCGACGCCCTCGATGGTGGTGATCTCACGGCCGTCGGCGGCGACCGCGAGTTGCAGACAGGACAGGCTGCGGCGGCCGTCGACGAGGACCGTGCAGGCACCGCACTGGCCCTGGTCGCAGCCCTTCTTCGTGCCGGTCAGGTCAAGGCGCTCGCGCAGCGCGTCGAGCAGGGTGGTGCGGTGGTCGACGGGCAGCGTGTGCTTCTCGCCGTTGACGTTCAGCGTGATGCCGCTGGACGTCGTGGTGGCGCCGGACGTCGGTGGAGCCATGGTCGGCCTTCTTTCGCGGGTTGCTGGTGCGGTGCGCGACGGGCGCCGTGGTGCTGGGGCGGCGCGGGAAGGGGATCTTCGGGAGGTGACGCGAGGTGAGCGGTGTCCGGAAAATGACGTGCGTGCGGGGAGGTGGCCAGGCGGAAGGGCGGGGCCGACACCGCCTGCGGCGGCGTCTCCTCGGGGATCACGACGGGCGTCCTGGTGCGGGCCCCGAGCGCTGTCGGTCGACAGGTGTCACCGGGGGTCTGCATCCGGCCACACCTGACGCTATGGTGGAGTGGACTCAAACGGACAACTGTCCGTTACCTCTGAAAATTTAGCGGACACCTGTCCGCTTAGCAAGGGCGTTCTTTGGGCACGACCGCTCGGCAAGGCCGCCCGGAAAGACCGCCCCTCGCCCGGCGAGGAGACACGCACCCCGACCGACTGGAGGACGACGCGTGCGGGAGAAGCGCGAGACACCCCTGCGCTCGGACGCGCAGCGCAACCGCGAGCGCATCCTGGCCGTCGCGCTCGAGGAGCTGACGCGGTCCGGCGACGCCCCGCTGAGCGCGATCGCCAAGAAGGCCGGCGTCGGACAGGGCACGTTCTACCGCCATTTCCCGAGCCGCGAAGCCCTCGTCCTGGAGGTCTACCGGAACGAGGTACGGCAAGTGGCCGACGCCGCCTGCCAGCTCCTGGAGACGCGGGCGCCGGAGTGCGCGCTGCGCGAGTGGATGGACCACCTCGCCCGGTACGCGATGACCAAGGTGGGCCTCGCCGACGCGATGCGGGTGGCGACCACCAGCCACGGCACGCTGATCAGCGTGGCGCACGGCCCGCTGACGTCGGCCATCACGCTCCTGCTCGACGCCAACGAGGAGGCGGGCACCATCCGCCCGGACGTGACCGCCGACGACTTCCTGCTGGCCATCGCCGGGCTGTGGCAGATCGACCCGCACCAGGAGTGGCAGCCGCGCGCCGGTCGCCTCCTCGACCTCGTCATGGACGGCCTGCGGGCCGGGGCACCGGGGGGCCGGGCGTCGGCCACGGACCGCTAGCGGCCTTCGAAGTCCCCGGAGCACTCAGCGATTTCGCTCGGCCGGCGCCCGGTCCGGCGTGCGGTCAGGACTGGTCCAGGGCCCGGTCGATGGCGCGGCGGGCCCGGCCGACGGCCGCCCGGTCGTGCTGGAGCTGCATGGCCGCGTTCAGCGCGAGACCGGCGGCGACGATCTCGAACAGCGCCTGGTCGACGTCGAACCCGGCGGGCAGCTCGCCGTTCTCCACCGCCGCGCCCAGGTCCGCCCGCAGCTGTTCCCGCCAGCGCGACCACACCTCGGCCACCGCGTCCCGGACCCGGCCGGGGCGGCCGTCGTACTCGGACAGCGCCGCCGTCATCAGGCAGCCGCCGGGCAGCAGCGGCGCCTCCAGGTAGCCCACGGAGTTGGCGCACACCGCGCGCAGCCGCCGCAGCCCCGGCGGCTCGGCGAGGGCGGGTTCGACCACCCGGTGCCAGAAGTCCACGAACGCCTTGTCCAGCGTGGAGATCTGCAGCGTCTCCTTGGTGCCGAAGTGCTTGTGCACCCCGGACTTACTCATCTCCAGCTCCTCGGCGAGCCGCCCGATGGTGATCCCGTCCAAGCCTTCCTCGGAGGCGATCTCGGCGGCACGGCCGAGGATCCGGCCCCGGGTGGCCTGCGCTTCGGCCGCTGAGCGTCGTGGTGACATGCGACGAGGATAGCGTACGGGCGTTCGCTATTGATTTAGCGAACGCCCGTACGCTAACGTCCCCGGCAACCACCGACGAAGGAGTGCGGGATGCGGGTACGACGACTGGGCTGGGCCGGCCTTGAGATCGAAGCGGGCGGCGAACGGCTGGTGATCGACTACGTGCGGGACCTCTCGCCGCTGTTCACGGGATGGAAGCCCGGCGAGGGCCTGGTGCTGCCGAGCGGGCAGGTCACCGCCGCGCTGGTCACCCACCTGCACCGGGACCACACCGACGCCTCCGCGCTCGCCGACGCGCTGCCGCCGGGGGCGCCGGTGCTGCGACCGGCGCCCGGTCACGGCGACGACGTGGACAACGTGACAACGCTGCCGGCCGAGCGCGACCTGGCCCGGCACCGGCTGGCCGCCGAGGTCGTGGACGCCTGGTCCGCCCACGACGTCGGGCCGTTCCACGTCACCGCGGTCCCCGCCGTCGACGGTCTCGGCGACCCGCAGCTCAACTGGGTGGTGGAGGCCGACGGACAGCGGGTCTTCCACGGCGGCGACACGATGTTCCACGGCTACTGGTGGCTCGTCGCGCGCCGGTTCAGCCCGTTCGACGCGGTGTTCCTGCCCGCCAACGGCGCGGTGGTGGACGCGCCGCACCTGCAGCCGCCGAGCCCGCTGCCCGCCGCCCTCGACCCGCGGCAGGCCGCCGCGGCCGCGGAGATCCTCGACGCCCGCCACGCCGTGCCGATGCACTACGCGACGGAGCAGCCGGACAAGATCGCGGGCTACGTCGAGGTCCCCGACCCGGAGAAGGAGTTCCGCACGCACGCCGGACGGCGCGCCCGCGTGCTGGCCGTCGGGGACTGGCTGGACCTGGCCACCTGACCGGAGACTCCGCCGCGTCAAGCCGTGCCACGCCCTCCCGGCCGACCTCCGGGGACCGCCGCGGCTACCGGGACTCCCCTTCCTTGCACACCTGCTGGATCGCCGTCACCAACTGGTCGCGGTGCGGCTGAGCCGCGCGGTCGAGCTCCAGGGCGAACGGCAGCACGGCACCGTCGGGCCGCGTGATCCGGCGCGGCGGCGCGACCAGGCGCATCTCCTCGGCGGCCGCGGCGACGATCTCGGCGCCCAGGCCGCAGAAGCGGTTGGAGTCGTCGATCACGACGAGCCGCCCGGTGCGGTTCACCGACGCGGCCAGGCCCTGCCAGTCGAACGGGTACACCGTGCGCGGGTCGAAGACCTCCACCGACACCTCGTCGGCCACCTCCTCGGCCACCTCCAGGGCCTGACCCACGAAGTGCCCGACCGCCACCACCGTGACGTCCGTGCCCGCGCGCGCCACCCGGCCGACACCGAGCGGCAGCGGGGCGAGCTGGGCGAGGTCGACGCTCTCGAAACTCAGCGACGACGCCGCCGGGGTGAGCACCACCACCGGGTCGTCGTCACGGATGGCCGACACCAGCAGCCCGTAGGCGTCCGCCGGGCTCGACGGCACCACGGTCTTCAGGCCGACGTGCGCGAAGAGGCTGTACGGCTGGTCGGAGTGCTGCCCCGCCCAGCCGGTCCGGGAGCCGGACCCGGGCACCAGATAGGTGACCGGCACCTTCGCCTGGCCGCCCGTCATGAGCGAGAACTTGTGCGCCTGGTTGGCGATCTGCTCGAAGACCAGGAACATCAGCGAGGGGATCTGGAACTCGATGACGGGGCGGTGCCCGGACAGGGCGGCGCCGGTGGCGAAGCTGGTGAACGCCTGCTCCGACAGCGGGGTGTCGACGATTCGCTCCGGGCCGAAGCGCTGCACGAGCCCCTTGGTGACGTTGGCGACGCCCACGCGGATGTCCTCGCCGAACACGCAGACGTCCGGGTCCCGCTCCAGTTCGTCGCCGAGGGCCCGGGTGAGCGCGGTGAGATAGCCGAGCTTAGGCACGGGTGGTCACCCCCGCCCGGGGCCGCAGGCCGGTCGCGTACAGGAAGTCGAGGGCGTCGGCCGGGTCGGGTTTCGGGCTGTCGAGCGCGAACCGCACGGCCGCTTCGAGGGCGGCCTCCACCTCGTCGTCGACGCGGGCCCGCTCGCCCTCGGGGATCCGGTCGCCCTGGATCCGCACCGGGTCGCGGCGGCGCCCCTCGTCCACCTCTTCCGGGGTGCGGTAGCGCACGAACGACCGGTGCTCCCAGGTGTGGTGGGCGTCGAAACGGTAGGTGCGGCACTCCAGGAACGCCGGTCCGCCGCCCGTCCTGGCCCGCTCGGTGTGCTCCCGGGTGGCGGCGGCCACGGCCTCGGCGTCCATGCCGTCGACCGTCGCGGCGGGGATGCCGAAGGCGGCGGCGCGCCCCACGATCGTGCCCGCGACCATGTCCGCCACCGTGGCCGTCGAGGAGTACCCGTTGTTCTCGCACACGAAGAGCACCGGGAGCCGCCACAGCGACGCCAGGTTGAGGGACTCCAGGACGACGCCCTGGCTGACCGCGCCGTCGCCGAAGAAGCTCACGGCGACCCGGTCGGCGCCCGCGCGCGCCGCCGCCCACGCCGCGCCGGTCGCGATCGGGGCACCGGCGCCGACGATGCCGTTCGCGCCGAGGATGCCGAGGCCGACGTCGGCGGCGTGCATCGAGCCGCCGCGGCCCTTGTTCAACCCGGTCGTACGGCCCATCAGTTCGGCCGTCATCCGGTTCAGGTCGGCGCCCTTGGCCAGGACGTGGCCGTGGCCCCGGTGGGTGCTGGTGATGATGTCGTCGGGGCGCAGCACCGCGCACACCCCGGCGGCCACGGCCTCCTGCCCGATGGAGGGGTGGATGCCGCCGACGATCTCGCCCGCCTTCACCAGCTCGATGCAGCGCTCCTCAAAGCGGCGGATCAGTCGCATGGTCCGGTAGAGCGCCACCGCGTCCGGACCCGGCCCACCGGTGTCCGCAGAGGGATTCAGCATGCTCTCACTCACTTCCCTTCTTGTCCGTGGTCGTGTGCCCGGTCCGCTCCCTGGTGCTGTGCCCGGCCCTGGCCCCGCTCGCGCACCCGAAGGGCGAGCGCGGCGACGGTGGGTGCCTCGAAGACCGCGCGGATCCCGAGCGGCGTGTCCAGCGCGGCGCGGATGCGGGACACGAGCTTCACGGCGAGCAGGGAGTGCCCGCCGAGGTCGAAGAAGCTGTCGTCGAGTCCGACGTCCGGTACGCCGAGGGCGTCGGCGAACAGCGCGCACAGCGCCGACTCGGTCGCGGTGCGCGGCCCCCGGCCCATCGGCCGCCCGGCCGCCTCGTCCGGGACGGGCAGGGCACGCCGTTCGAGCTTGCCGTTGGGGCTCAGCGGCAACCGCTCCAACGCGACGACGACGGACGGCACCATGTACGCGGGCAGCGTCCGCGCCAGTTGGTCCCGCACCTCGACGCCGTCCAGGGCGTGTTGCCCGCCCGCGACCGGTACGCAGTACGCGACGAGGCGCCGGTCGCCGGGCCGGTCCTCGCGCACGACGACCGCGGCCTGCGCGATGCCCGGGTGGGCCACCAGGGCGGACTCCACCTCGCCCGGCTCGATCCGGAAGCCCCGGATCTTGACCTGGTGGTCGGCGCGCCCCAGGTACTCCAGGTTCCCGTCGGCGCGCCGCCGGGCCAGGTCGCCGGTGCGGTACATCCGCTCCCCCGGCGCGCCGAAGGGGTCGGGC
The DNA here is from genome assembly GCF_014650815.1 of Streptomyces flavofungini. Taxonomy (GTDB): domain Bacteria; phylum Actinomycetota; class Actinomycetes; order Streptomycetales; family Streptomycetaceae; genus Streptomyces; species Streptomyces flavofungini. Next base: position 45,594 of record NZ_BMVR01000007.1, on the reverse strand, counting down.
ACGAACCGTTCGGCGGTGAGTCCGGGCCGGTGCAGATAGCCGCGGGCGAGCCCGGCCCCGGCGACGTACAACTCCCCCGTCACGCCCGTCGGGACGAGCTGGAAGTGCTCGTCGAGGACGTAGGTGCGGGTGTTGCGGACGGGGCGGCCGATGGGCGGCGCCTCCGGCTCCGCGGCGGCGGGGTCGGCGAGGTCTGAGGGGCCCATGGCGTCTGAGGGGCCTGGGGGGTCTGCGTCCGAGAACCACGCGGTGGTGTAGACGGTGGCCTCGGTCGGGCCGTAGACGTTGACGATGCGCGCGCCCGGCACGGCGGCCCGGATCTCCGCCAGGGTGTGCGCGGGCAGCGCCTCGCCGCCGAGGGCGACGACGTCCGCGCCGAGGTCCACGTCGTGGTGGCGCACCAGCTCTTCGAGGGCCGAGGGCACGGCACAGATGAGGGTGCCCCGCCACCGCCCGCCCGCGTGCTCGCCGAGGGTCAGGACGTCGGCGACGACCTCGATGACACCGCCGGAGAGCAGCGGTCCGAAGATCTCGAAGACGGAGACGTCGAAGGTCAGCGGGGTGGCGGCCAGGGCGTGGGCGAGGTGCGCGCTGCCCAGGGCCTCCTGGCCCCAGAGCACGAGGTCCACGACGTTGGCGTGCGGGACGAGGACACCCTTGGGACGGCCGGTGGAACCGGAGGTGTAGAGGACGTACGCGCCGTTGGCCGGGGTCAGGGGGCTGAGCCGGTCGCTGTCGCGCGGGTCGGTGGCGGGAGCGTCGAGGTCCGCGTCCAGGTACACGCGCGGCACGCCCTCGGGAAGGTCGCAGCCGGCGTCGTGCGACGTGACCAAGCAGGCGGGCGCGGCGTCCCCCAGCATGAACGCGATGCGGTCGGCGGGGTGGCGCGGGTCGACCGGCAGATAGGCGGCGCCGGTCTTCAGGACGGCGACGAGGGCGACGATCAGGTCGGCGGAGCGGGGCAGGGCCAGGGCCACGACGTGCTCGGGGCCGGTGCCCTCGGCGATGAGCCGGTGCGCGAGCCGGTTCGCCCGCACGTTCAACTCAGCGTACGTCAGGCGCAGTTCGCCGCAGACGACGGCCGGGGCGTCCGGGGTGCGCGTCACCTGCCGCTCGAAGAGGTCCGGCACGGTGAGCGGCGGAACGGGGCGCTCGGTGTCGTTCCACTCCTCCAGGAGCAGCCGCCGTTCCTTGGCGGTCAGCACGTCGAGGTGGCCGATGGGTACGTGTGGTTCGTCGGCCGCCGCGTTGAGGAGCCGGGCGAGTCGGGTCGCCACGGCGTCCACGCTGTCGGGGTCGAACAGGTCAGTGTTGTACTCGAAGAACCCGGTCAGGCCCGCGGGCCTGCCGTCGTCGGTGAAGCGTTCCTCGATGTTGAGCAGGAGGTCGAAGCGGGCCGAACCCGGGTGCAGGAGGTCGGTGGCGATCTCCAGGCCGGGCACGTCGAGGCGCGGCGCGGGGGCGTTCTGCACGACGAGGGAGACCTGGAAGAGCGGGTGCCTGCCGATGGCGCGGGGCGGGTTGAGGTCGTCGACCAGGTACTCGAAGGGCACGTCCTGGTGCTCGTACGCGCTCAGGGACACGTCCCGGACCCGGTCGAGCAGGTCGCGGAAGGCGGGGTTGCCGGAGGTGTCGTTGCGGATGACGAGGGTGTTGACGAAGAAGCCGACGGAGCGGTCTAGGCCCTGGTCGGTGCGGCCCGCGATCGGTGAGCCGACGGGGATGTCGGATCCGGCGCCGAGCCGGGTGAGCAGCGCCGCGAGCCCGGCCTGCAACACCATGAACAGGCTGGTCCCGGTCTCCTGGGCGAGCGCGGAGAGCCGCCGGTGCAGCTCGGCGTCCCAGGCCACGGAGAGCGTCTCGCCGCCGTAGCTCGGTTCGGCGGGGCGCGGGCGGGCGAAGGGCAGGTCCACCTGCTCGGGCAGGTCGGCGAGTTGGCGCCGCCAGTAGGCGAGTTGGTGGGCCAGGGGGCTGGCCGGGTCGTCGGGGTCGCCGAGGAGTTCGCGCTGCCAGAGGCCGTAGTCGGCGTACTGGACGGCGGGAGCGGGCGCGAGGGCTTCGGCAGCGGACGCCCAGCCGTCGTGCGGTACGCGGTGGCTCCCCGCCGCCTCCGCCCGGCGCGTCTCGTACGCCGCCATCAGATCCTCCGTCAGCGGCGCGAACGACCAGCCGTCGCAGGCGATGTGGTGCACCAGGAGCAGCAGGACGTGCTCGGTGGCGCCGACCTGGAAGAGCTGGGTGCGTACGGGTATGTCGGCGGCCAGGTCGAAGCTGTGACCACTCGCCGTGGTGAGGGCACCCTGCAGCTCCGCCTCGGTCGTGCGGGTCACCACCAGCGGCGGCCGGGCGTGCTCCGGCGGCAGGATGTGCTGGCGGGGCTCGCCGTCGTGTTCGGGGAAGACGGTGCGCAGGGACTCGTGGCGGGCGACGAGGTCGGCGACGGCGGCGCGCAGCGCGGGGACGTCCAGGTCGCCGGTGAGGCGCAGGGTCCAGGGGACGTTGTAGGCGCGGCTCATGCCTTCGAGGCGGTGCAGGAACCACAGGCGGCGCTGGGCGAAGGACAGCGGGAGCGGGTCGGGCCGCTCGGCCGCGCGCAGGACGGGCCGGGCGTCCGGGGTGCCGGGTGTGTCGGCGGCGCCGTGCGGGCCGAGCGCGTCCAGGTGCGCGGCGAGTCCGGCGACGGTGGGGTGCTCGAAGAGGGCGCGGATGGTGAGTTCCGCGCCGAGGCGGGTCCGTACACGGGCGGCCAGGCGGGTGGCGAGCAGCGAATGGCCGCCGAGCGCGAAGAAGTCGTCGTCGATGCCGATGCCCTCGACGCCGAGGATCTCCGCGAACAGGGCGCACAGCACCTCCTCGCGCTCGGTGCGCGCGGCCCGCGCCGACTGCGCCTCGACGACCGGCGCGGGCAACGCCGCCCGGTCCAGCTTGCCGTTGACGGTCAGCGGCAGCCGTTCGAGGAGCACGACCGCCGACGGCATCATGTAGTCGGGCAGCCGCTCCCGCAGGTGCTCGCGCAGCGCGGCGGTGAGCTGGCCGCCACGGCGTGCGGCCACGGGGCTGGTGGCGTACGCGAGGGGGTCACCGGGGGTGCCGTCGGGCTCGTACGCCGCCACGATCGGACCGTCCCCGGCGTCCCCGGCGCCCCCGCCGCTTTCCTCCGCGCACCGCACGAACACCGCGTCCACCGTGTCGACCGCCGATGCCGCCGGGGTGACCGCGACGCGGTAGCCGAGCCGCTCCCCGAGCAGACGCAGTTCCTCGGGCTCGACGCCGTGCGGCTCCCGGGCCAGGAGGCGGTGCGCGTCGGCGACGGCGGCGCCGTTGTCGAAGGCGCGGGCGGCGGCGGTCTCCTGGGCGGTGCGGCGGTTGGGGACGCCGAGGACGCGCAGCCGCTCGGGGGTGTGCCGCGCCAGGTACGCGCCGAGCGCGCCGGTGTCCGGCACGTCGTCGCCGAAGCCGAGCCGGGTCCCGCCGCCGGGTGCCGTCGCCACGGGCGCCTTGTGCAGGACGACGTCGTAGCGGTACCGGGTCATCTCGTTGTGCCGGGTGCCGCGGCGCACCTGGATGTCCACCGCGCCGACCGCGTCCTCGCGGGCCGCGAAGGCGTGGAAGAAGTCGGGGGCGAGCAGCAGTTCCTCCTCGCGCACCAGGGCCCGCTCGACCGCGTGCCGTACGGTGGCGCGCTCGGCGTCGGGGGCGGCCCGGCGGAGTTGGACGGCGGTGCCGAAGGAGCGCAGGGCCCGCAGGTCGCGGACGTCGCCGACGAAGACGGCGCCGCCGGGCGCGGTGCGCTCCAGGGCCTTGGCGAGGACGTCGAGGAGGTAGCCCGCGCTGGGGAAGTACTGGAGCACGGAGTTGATGACGACGGCGTCGAAGTGGCCCGCCGGCAGCCCGGTGGTGTCGTGCGCGGCCTGGTGCCGCAGCCGGACCCGGTCGGACAGCCGAGGGCGGGCGGCGATCTCGCGGGTCAGGTCGTCGACGGCGCGCGCGGAGACGTCCGTGCCGACGTACTCCGCGCACTCCGGGGCGAGCCGGGAGAGCAGCAGGCCGGTGCCGACGCCGATCTCCAGGACGCGGCGGGGGCGCAGTTCCCGGATGCGGCGGACGGTGGTGTCGCGCCACTCGCGCATGTGGTCCGGGGCGATGGGCCGCCGGTCGGTGTAGCTGTCGAACCAGCTCGCGAAGTTCTCGCCGAACGCGGCGCGCGGCACCCCGTTCCCGGATCCGGCTCCGGCGTACTGGGCGTCGAACACCTTCTCCCAGTCGCCCACTTGGCGGGCGGCGGCGCCGTCGGCCGTCGCCGCGTCGGGCTCCTGGCGGAACTCCGGTACGACGTAGGCGACCAGGCGCCGGTCGCCCGGCCGGTCCTCGCGGGCGACGACGGCGGCCTGGCGGGCTGCGGGGTGCGCGCTGAGGGCGGCCTCGATCTCGCCGGGTTCGATCCGGAAGCCGCGGATCTTGATCTGCTGGTCGGCGCGGCCGACGAACTCGAGGACGCCGCGCTCGTCGCGCCGCACCACGTCCCCGCTGCGGTACATGCGGCCGCCGGGCGGCCCGAACGGGTCGGCGAGGAAGCGCCCCGCGGTCAGGCCGGGGCGGCCCAGATAGCCGCGGGTGACGCCGGGCCCGGCGACGTACAGCTCCCCCGCCACGCCCGGCGCGCACGGCTGCAGTGCCTCGTCCAGGACGTACAGGGACAGGTCGCGGATGCCGACGCCGACGCGGCTCGGGGCGGTCGGGGCGGCGTCGGCGGCGGTGAGCCGGGTGAGGGTGGTGTGGACGGTGGTCTCGGTGATGCCGTACATGTTCACGAGCACGGGGGCGTCGTCGCGGTGGCGGGCGTACCAGGGCGCCAGCTTGCCGAAGTCGAGGGCCTCGCCCGCGAACACCACCAGGCGCAGGGCGAGTTCACCGCCGTGGGCGGCGCCGTCGCGGTCGGCCTCCATGAGCGGGTAGAAGGCGGACGGCGTCTGGCTGAGAACGGTGACGCGCTCGGCGGCGAGCAGCGCGCGGAAGCGCTCGGGCGCCCGGCTCGTCTCGTACGGCACGACCACGAGGCGGCCGCCGTGCAGCAGGGCGCCCCAGATCTCCCACACGGACACGTCGAAGGCGTAGGAGTGGAACAGGCTCCACACGTCGTGCTCGTCGAACCGGAACGCGTGGGCCGTCTCGGTGAACAGGCGCACGACGTTGTCGTGCGAGACGACCACCCCTTTGGGACGCCCCGTGGACCCGGAGGTGTAGATGACGTACGCGGTGGTCGCGGGCGTGACGGGGGCGAGGCGGTCGGAGTCGGTGGGGTCGGTGTCGGGGCGTACGGCCAGTTCCTCGGCGGTGCCGCGGGCCGAGAGCACCAGCCGGGGGATCTCCGCGCGGACGTCCATCGGGTCCTGGCTGAGGAGCAGCACGGGGCGGGCGTCGGCCAGGGTCCGGTCGACGCGTTCCGGCGGGTGGTCCAGGTCGAGGGGGAGATAGCCGGCGCCGGACTTCAGGACGGCGAGGATCGCGACGACGGCGTCCACCGAGCGCGGCAGGGCGAGCGCGACGAGGCGTTCCGGTCCGGCACCGCGGGCGAGCAGGGCGTGCGCGAGCCGGTTGGCGCGGGCGTTGAGGGCGGCGTAGTCGAGGTGCTCGCCGCCCAGGGTCAGCGCGATGCGGTCCGGGTGCCGGATCACCTGCGCCTCGAACAGGTCGGTGAGGGCGGCGGTCGGGCCCGGGGTGGGGTCGGCGGGGGTGCCCGGGGGTGGGCCGGGCCGCCGGGGAGCGGTGCGGGCGCGGTCCGATCCGGTGAGGGCACGGTTCGTGCCGGTGTATGCACTGTCCGATCCGGTGATAGCCATTGCCAAGCCCCTTGGTCGCTCGCCGACGCCGTTGCGTTGTGCCGTTCGTGACCGTGCTCGTGCCGTGTGTGTGCCGCGCGCCGCACGCCCGCGGGTGCCGCCGGGCCGCGTGTCCCGCTCGCTTCCGGATGCCGCCGGGCACATGTCCCGCTCGCCCGCGGGTGCCGCCGGGGCCGGCACCCCGCGCCCGCCCCGGCTGCCGTCGGCGCCTCAGCCCCCGGGGCGGCTGCCCGGCGGCAGCACGCGCAGCAGGTTCTCCCGCAGCAGCAGGTCCCGGTCCGTCCTGGACACCCCGGCGAACACGGTCGGGCCGTCGACGACCTCGCTGATCAGGCCTTTCAGGCCGCCGTTCAGACGGCCGAGGGGCCAGTCCGTACCGAAGATGATCTTGTGGTTGACGCCGAGCCGGAACAGCCGGTTGAGGTGCCCGGGCCAGTGCGGCAGGCTCGGCCCGCTCGCGAACCCGCCGGTGTCCACGTACACGTTGGGCCGGTACGCCGCGAGGTACGCGCAGGTGTCGACGTGGGTGAGGCCGCCGTGGCCGAGGACGAACGGGACGGTCGGGAAGTCCCGGGCCGCCCGGTCGATCCGCATCGGGTGCGCCGGTCCGTAGTCGAGGCTGCGGGCGGTGGGACCGGTGTGCACGAACACGGGCAGGGCCCGGTCCGCGCAGATCTCGTAGTACGGGTACAGGCCCGGGTCCGACGGCGAGTAGCCGCACGGCGGGTACAGCTTCACGCCGTCGAGGCCGTACGCGTCGACCATGCCCTCGAAGGCCGCCACTCCCCCGGGCCCGCGCCTCGGGTCCACGCCGATGTAGACCCAGAAGCGGCCGGGGTGGCGCAGCCGAATCTCGTGGTGCAGCCGGGCCGCCTCCTCCGGCTCCGCCGTGCCCGCCATCCGCAGCCCGAAGTCGGGCACGAGCAGCACGGAGCGCTCGATCCCGGCCGCGTCCATCTCCGCGACGAGCCCGTCGGCCAGGTGGTCCTCGTGCTGCGCGGCGAGGCCGTCGGCGACGCGCCCCGGTTTCGGGGCGACGCCCATCGAGCCGAGCCTGCACTGGACGTTGCTCGCCACGTCCTCGACGAAGGCGCGCGGGATGAAGCGGCTCGACGCCACGTGGCAGTGGCCGTCGAAGACCCCGGTCATCCGACGCAGTGCTTGATCAGGCCCTGGATGCTGACGCCCTTCATGGGGTCGAAGGTGGCGAAGTCGAACTCGGCGTCCGCCTGTTCCTCCAGGTACGAGATGAGGCCGACGATGGCCATGGAGTCGAGCAGGCCGGTGTGGCTGAGGTTGGTCCTGGCCCCGATGGCCATGTCCGACTCCCCCTCGATCCACCGCTCCACCCACTCGACAAGCAGTTTCTCCAGCTCCGCCGCGTCCGCGCTCATGCCCGGCCTCCCCGCTCCGTGATGGTGTCGTTGGTGGTGCCCGGGGCATGGCCCCGGGTCTCGGTCCGTGCGGCCCCGACCAGGCGGAGACTGTTCCCGCCCATGATCATTCTTCGGTCGGCCTCCTTGATCCCGGCCACCGCCGGCTGCCCCTTGGCGAACGCGGCGACCAGTCCGGGCAGCGACTCGGAGAGCCGGTACGACGGCCAGCAGGTGCCGAAGAGGATCTTGTGGCTGATGCCGAGGCGGAACAGCCGGTTCAGGTGGGCCTGCCAGCCGTCCGCCGCGAGGACGGAGTGGAACTGGCTGATGTCCAGGTGCACATTGGGCCGGTGGGCGCACAGGTACGTCGCCTCGTCGACGTGCGTGACCCCGCCGTGCCCCAGGATGAAGTTCACGCCGGGGAAGTCCCGGGCGGCCTCGTCGAGCAGCAGCGGCATGCCGTACTCGAAGTCCAGCTGGCCCCAGCCGGGGCCGGTGTGGCTGAGGACGGGCAGGCCGCGCTCCTCGCACAGCTCGAAGTACGGGTACAGGCGGCGGTCGCTCGGCGAGTAGCCGCACAGCGGGTACAGCTTGAGCCCGGCGAAGCCGTAGTCGGTGACGCACCGCTCGAACAGGTCGAGGCCGTCCTTGCCGCCGCGCGGGTCGACGCCCCAGAAGACCCGGAAGCGCCCCGGATGACGGCGGTTCACCTGGTCCAGGTGCCCGGCGAGCTCGGCCGGGGTGAGGGCGCACCGGGCCACGTGCGAGTAGTCGGGGACCACGAGGAACGCCTCGTCGACCCCGGCCTCGTCCAGCTCCGCGACGAGCCGGTCCGCGTCGTCGTCCTGGTGCACGGAGAGCACCCGGTCCAGCATCCGCTGGGGCCGCACGCTGTGGCCGTACGCGGTGAGGCGGTGGTGCGCGTTCGCCGCCTGGTACTCCAGGAACGCCCGCGGGATGGCGAGCTGGCTGCCGAGCTGGACCTGCGCGTCGACGATCCGGTGCCCGGGCGGGGCGCCGGGGCCCGGCCCGGGTCCGCCTCCGGCCGACCGCCCCGCGGTGTCGGAGGTCCCCATCAGGACCCCGCTCCGGCGCCGCCCGCGAGGCGCTCCGCGAAGTGTTCGGCCGCCCGCCCCCGGCTCAGCTTCATGTTGGCCGTCATGAAGGCGGGGTCGGCCCGCAGCGGCGTGTCCGAGAAGACCACGGACATCACCCGCTCATGGGCTTCGAGGCCCGCGTTGACCTCCTCGATCCGCTTCTCGATGTGCGCGCGCAGCGCGGTGTCGGCGGGGTCGGTCGGGGTGACGAGGGCGCCGAGCCGGTTGGACTGCGGTGTCGGTACGACGACGATCTCGGCGACGCCGTCGACGTCCGCGAAGGCCGCCTCGATCTCGGCGGGGTGCACCTTGCGGCCGCTGCCGAGTGCGATGACGTCCTTCTTGCGCCCGATCAGGGTGAGGAACCCGTCGTCGTCGAGGCGGCCGTAGTCGCCGGTGAGGATGGAGCCGTCGGGCCGGAAGATGCCCTCGGCGGCCGGGTCGCCGTCGGTGTCGAAGTAGCCGCGGCCGAGCGGCGCGTCCCGGGTGATGATCACCTCGCCGTCGTCGAGGAACGTCACGGACTCCGGGTCCATCAACTGGCCGACGGTGCCGACGCGGTGCCGGTCCGGGGTGTTCCAGGCGACCATGCCGGTCTCGGTCAGGCCGTAGGCCTCCAGGAGCGGCACGTCCCGGCTCCAGTAACCGTCCAGGGTCTCGCGCCGGATCGGCGCCATGCCGGTGATCATGAAGCGGATGCGGCCGCCCAGGAAGTCGCCGAGCGAGGCGTCGCCGCCGGACTTCACATAGAGCTGGAGGACGGTGTCGTAGAAGACCGGGGGGCCGATCAGGAAGGTCGGGCCCTCCTTGCGGACGGCCTGGAAGACGCGCTGGTAGGGCGCGAGCACGAGGTCGGCGCCGAGCCACAGGCAGAGGTAGACCGACAGGCGCTGCTGGTTGTTGGCCAGCGGCAGGAAGATCAGGTGCCGGTCGCGCTCGGTGATGCCGAAGGACTCTATGAAGCGGTTGATGACGTACTCGGTGCCCTTGGCGCTGATCTCCACGCCCTTGAGCCGTCCGGACGTGCCCGAGGAGTACACCAGGCTGTGCAGGTCGTCGACGTCGATCACCACGGCGTCGGGGGCCACGGCGCCCGGGGCGGGGGCGCCGCCCGGGCGGACGACGGCGGGCGTGTCGGCGGGCACGGGCTCGTCCGCGATCAGCAGGGCGAGGCGGTGCTCGGCGATGAACGCGCCCGGGTCGTCGATCTCGGTGTTGTCGGCGAACGCCTTGAGCCGCGCGCCGGTGGCGAGGGCCGCCAGGTCCCAGGCGAGCCAGTCGACGCTGTTGCCCGCGCGGATGCCGATGACGTGGCCGGGGCGCACGCCCGCCGCCGTGAGCTGGTCGGCCCGGGTGCGGGCGAGCGCGGTCAGCTCGCTCTGGGTCAGCTCGCGCCGCTTGCCGGAGACGTCGATGTCGACGACGCGGGCGGTCGTGTGGTGGGTGGAGCGGTCCAAGAGGCCCGCGAGGTTCATGCTCACGTGTCGGCCGACTTCCTTCCTGGGGTGCCGGGTCGCGCCGCGCCTTGTGCGTGCGCCTGTGCGTCGAGTTCCGCTGCGAGCGCGCTGATCAGCTCGTCCAGCCGCGTCCCCGCGAGGAAGCCGATCCGGCCGCCGAGCATGTCCTCGTACGCTCCGCTGTCGGTGTCCCAGGTGACGTGGACGTCGAGACGGCTGCCGCCGTCGTCGGCGCCGACGGTCACCCGGCGTTCGAGGGTGCGCCACAGCCAGTCCGGCTCGGCGCTCAACAGCACGCCGTCGGCGCGCAGTTCGCTGCGGTCGGCCCAGACCACGGCGTCGTCCCCGAGCCGCCCGGCGAACTCCGCGACCGGGCCCTCGCCCGCCCGCAGGCCGGTGTCGGCGGCGAACGGGTCGAGCAGGCGCGGGCGGGTGCGCAGCAGGTCCAGGACGCGCTCGGGCGGGTGCGGCAGGCGTGCGGTCCGGGTCACCGGGGACAGCTCGACCGTCTGCGGGCCGTCGTCCGCCGCAGCGGTGCTCCGGTGGACGTCGGCCTCCGCCAGGATCCCTTCGAGCACGGAGAGGCCGTGGTCCAGGTCGTCCTCGGAGATCACCATCGGCGGCTGCACGCGCAGCACGTTCGGGTGGTACAGGGAGTACGTGGACGTCACGCCCTCTTCGAGCAGCCGCCCCAGGACGAGTCCCGCCGTGGCGCCGTCGATGAACTCCAGGCCGTGCATCATGCCGAGGCCGCGGTGCTCGGTGACGATGCCGGAATGACGCTCGGCGGCGGCCGTCAGGCGCTCGTCGATGGTGCGGGCCCGCTCCTTGACGCCGGTCAGGAACGCCTCGTCGGAGGCGATGGCGATCGACTCCAGGCCGACCCGGCACGACAGCGGGTTGCCGCCGAGGCTGGACCCGAAGGTCGAGGGCAGGACCCGCAGGACCTCCCACACCCGCTCGGTGCCGAGCACGGCCGACAGCGGAAGCAGGCCCCCGCCGAACGCCTTGCCCACGCACACCAGGTCCGGGGTGACGCCGAACTGCTCGTACGCGAAGAAGGTGCCGCAGCGGCCGAACGCCGTCTGCATCTCGTCCAGAACGAGCAGCGCCCCGGCCTCCGTGCACAGCCTGCGCACCTCCTGGAGGTAGCCGGGCGGCGGCACGATCACTCCGGCCTCCGCCTGGACCGGTTCGAGGAGCACGGCGGCGACGGTGTCGTCGAGCGCCGCGGCCAGCTCGTCCAGGTCGCCGAAGCCGACCTGCCGGAAGTGCGGCATGAACGGGCCGAGCAGCTCCCGGTGTTCGGGGCGGTCGGAGGCGCTGAGCGTGGCGAAGGTCTTGCCGTGGAAGCAGCCGCGGGCGCTGATGACTCCGGGGCGGCCGGTCGCGGCGCGGGCCAGCTTGAGGGCGTTGTCGATGGTCTCGCCGCCGCCGTTGGCCAGGTACGAGTAGGGCAGCAGCTGTCCGGTGGCCTCCGCGAGGCGCTCGGAGAGCCGGATCTGCACCTCCTCGAACATGATCTTCGTGCTGTTCAGGACGCCGGTGTCGAGCTGGTCGCGGACGGCGGCGACGATGCGCGGGTGGGAGTAGCCGAAGGACTGGTTGCCGTACTGGTCGAAGAGGGCGAGATAGGGCGTGCCCTCGTCGTCGTCCAGGACCCGGCTGCCCGCGCCCTTTCCCTGGACTCCGCAGCCCATGACGAACGCCATTTTCGCGTAGGCCGGGTGGTTGTGGGCCGCTTTGGTCTCAGCCAGCCGCTGGCGCCGTGTCCGCATCCGTCACCTCCGTGCGCGCATAGGTGTCGTAGTCGCCGAAGAAGTACTGGAGCAGTCGACTCTTCTTCCCTTCGGGTGTGCGCGCCCTGCTCACCGCTTCGGTGACGTCGAGGGCCGCGACGAGGCTGAGGGGCGAGCCCTTGAACCGGGTGTCCTCGTAGGGCTCGTGCAGGGCGAAGAAGCCGATTTCCTTGTAGAAGCTCCGCAGCCCTTCGGAGTCGTCCACGAAGAAGTCCCCGAGGATGTGCGTCATGTCGTGTTTCCGGGCGCTGTGGATCACGGCTTCGCGCATCAGCGCCATGCCGATCTCGCGGTGGCGCATCGACGGCAGCGTCATCAAGTGCCCGAATTCCACGAGCCTGTTGCCCGCGCGCAGCGCCGTGATGTCGACGGTGTCGTCGCACGGCAGTCCGGCCGCCGAGTCGGGCACCACCTTCACGGTGCCCGCGGCCGCGCCGTCGACGTATCCGACGATGTATTCGGCGTGGGCGTCGAACCGGTCGAAGGTCGCGGCGGTGTCGGCCGCGTCCGCGAGGCGGCCCTGGTCCGCGACGTAGACAGCGTCACGAAGCCGCAGCACGTCGGCCGCTTCGGCCTCGGTGCGCGCCAGCTTGAAGGTCACGTTCACCTGACTCTCCTCTCACCCGCGTCGGGATGGCTCAGCCGGTGGCTCACTTGCGGAGCAGCTTTCCGAAGTACTCGACATAGCCGCGGTTGAAATAGCGAATGCGGTCCTTCACTTCCCCGTGCAGATCCGGCAGTCGCTCCAGCGGAAGATTCGGCATCAGGTGGTGCTCGACGTGATAGTTGTTGCCGTTCGTGAACCACGTCAGGATGCGATTGGAGCGGATCGTCCTGGTATTGGCGAACGGGTCGCGGTTCAGGACCTCGCAGCCGAAATGCTCGGGGAGTTCGATGAAGGCGTGTACGGGACCCGCAACGAGCACCAGCGGGATCAGCCATACCCAGAGAACGACCGCCGAACCCAGCGCCCAGGAAAGGCCCAAGAGCGCGAGGAGAGCCCCGAGGGCGAGGAAGTGGTCCCGTCGTATCCGGCGCGATACGCGTACGCTCTCACCCTCGAAATCCCGGCCGCGCAGCGACCGCCCGAGATTCGCCACGAACAGCGCGTAGTGATGGACCATCGTGAAACGCACGGTCCAGTCCAGGAAGGTGCCGAACTTCGAGCGTTCCCTGGATCCGTACTGATCGCCGTAGTCGAAGAACTCGCGGTTCTCCGGCGTGCCGAGATCGCGATGGTGGCGCATGTGCGCGGCCTTGTACGCGGCGAAGGAAATGAGCATCGGCAGTCCGAGAATGATGCCGGTGACCGCGTTCGCCTTGCGACTGCGGTACGCGAGATTGTGCAGCGTCTCGTGCTGGAGTTCCGCGGCGTGCGCGAGCATGCAGCCGATGAGGACGACTCCGGCGATCCGGCACCAGAGGACCGGCTGCAGCACCACCACCATGCCGAGCACGGTGAGTGCCACGCAGAGGGCGAATTTGAGCGAGAACACCCAGCCCCGGGGCTCGGTGCGCAGGTGTTTCAGTGACGCTCTGAGTGCGGTGGCCTCCTGGGGATTCCGCGTGGCCGGGTCGACGGCGTCACCCGCTGTCAGATCCATCGTTGTTCCCTCGATTTCCCTGTAGCTTTCCCGGTGGCTTTGCGTCACCGCGCGCGGTTCACGGCATGACGGCGCGACTGACCGTCGTGCTCCAACCGGACGGGGCCAGTTCGATATCGGGGCGTGGTGGACGTGCGCTGCCCAAAGATGTCCGCCCGTGCGATCGGGCGTGGTACGGCGCGGCATCGCGGCGGCACCCGACGGGCTGTGTGCCGCGCTTGCGTGCCGCTGGGTCGCCGCTCGGTTCAGGGTGCGGCGGTCAGCCGGCCGCCTCGGGCGCCGGTGCGGTGGAAAGGCCGCACACGGGGGTCTTCGGGTCGGCCTTCTCGATCGCGTCGAGCAGGGACAGGAGTCCCGCCATGTGCGTGTCCGTTTCCCGCGGGCTGAAGAGTTCGGGGTGGGCGTCGAGAATGACTTCCGTCGTCCCGTCGGCCGCGGTCTGGAAGAAGTACACGGTCATGTCGATCGTGATCGGAATCGACATCGTGCGCATCGTCGCGGCGGCTCCCGCGAAATCCAGTTTGTAGTCGAACTTCATCACATTGACCATGGGGCCCCACAGCCGTGCCCCGCCGCCTTGTTCGGCGACTTCCCGGGAGATCTCGGCGGTGGGATAGCGGGAGTGCAGGAGGACCTGGCGCACCTCCCTCGACACCCGGCGCGCGAACTCGCCGAACGGCAGGCCCGTGTCGACGTCGAGGCGCAGCGGCAGGATGTTCATCGTCATGCCGGGGACGTTGCGCACCTGTGGGCTCAGCCGGCCGCCGGTGGGCAGGCCGAGCTGGAGCTCGCGGGCGCCGGTGCCCAGGCCCACGTACGCGGCGACGGTGCTCACCGCCAGGTCCGACCAGGTCACGCCGAGTCTGCCGGCCGCGCCTTCCAGGCGGGCGACGCGGTCCGGGGTGAGTTCGGTGGTGCGGCGGCGGCCGACGGCGAGCCCGGCACTGCGGCCGGAGAGGCTGACCGGTGCGGGGCGGTCGGCCATCTTGTCCAGCCAGTGGGCGCGGTCCCGCGTGCGGCTCTTCCCCTCGCGGTAGGCGGCCTCGGCGTCCGTGAGGCGCGCGAAGGCGGGGAACGCTCCCTCGTCGGCGGGGAGCCGTCGCGCGAGTGCCGTGTACACGGCAGCGGTGCGATTGAAGATGAGCGCGAGGCTGTATCCGTCGACGACGGCGTGATGCACGCGCCGGTACAGGATGAAGTGGTCGTCGGCGATTTTCAGAAGCGCCGCACGGCACAACATCAGCGGGTCGACGGGCCCTTGGACATCCGTTTCCATCCACTTCTTCGCCGCCGCCCCGGGGTCGGCCCCGGTGCTCACGTCGATGAAGTCCAGCGGAGCGGGATCGGGCCGCAGGAATTGGCGGTATCCGCCCTCGGAATCCTTTGCCGGGACAATACCGAGACGCAATGCCTCGGCCTCGCGCTCGACCTGCTCATGCGCCAGCACCATCAGTTCCGGGGCAATGCGCCCACGGATGTCGAGATAGTCGCAAATACAGTAGACAGGGTTGGCAAGGTCTTCAGCTTGAGCCATCCATGTGCGCAACTGCGTAGCCAGCAGTGGTAGTTCTGTTCTCTCGCGATTAAGCAACGTTCACCCTCCTCAAGAGGACACTTGCTTAAATCGACGCCACATCGCACAGACGTCACGGACACCATGTATCGGTCGCGCGTACTCATTGGTGGGGAACAGTTTCGAAGTCCGGGAAGTGGTGGGGGGATTGGTGGGGGCCCAGGACAACGAACGGTAGCCTACCCGTCACTTGATCGAACGTCCATACCCAATCGGAGGCATGTGCCAATGTCACTGAATGCAATGGCCACCGGCTCTGTTACCGAAGCCGTAATCACGCAAAGCGACGAGTATTGGACTCGGCCAACTCGACGTATATCGGCCACACCTTGACGACCAGGGTTTACGCTGGCCTGCGGCTACCTTCACGATCATCAGGGCGACCGCGCAAACTCTCCTTTGCCTACAGCCCGTTGAAGTAAGAACCAGCAGTTCCGGAACTCTCGTGTACGCACTGTGAACGTGGAGGATGGATGGCGACGGACCGAACAGCTGCCCCGCCCGGCACCGGCTGGGCCGGGAACAGACGCGGCGTGGCCGTGGTGGCCGCTCTCATGCTGGGTGCGTTCGCCTTCAACACGACCGAGAACCTGCCCATCGGCGTCCTGAAGCTGATGTCGGACGACATGAACGTCTCGCTGGCGGCCGTCGGACTCCTGGTGTCCGGGTACGGCCTGACCGTCGCCGTCGTCTCGGTGCCGATCGCCCAGCTCACCCGGGCCGTGCCGCGCCGCCTGGTGCTGTGCCTGCTGCTCGCCGGGCTCTTCGTGGCGAGCGTGGTGGCGGCGGTGGTCTCCTCGTACTGGGTGCTGCTGGCCTGCCGGTTGGTGACGGCGGTGGCGCAGGCGCTGTTCTGGGCGGTGATGGGGCCGGTCGCGGTCGGCCTCTTCCCGCCGCACGTACGCGGCCGGGTCATCGGCGCGCTGTCCGTGGGCGGTTCGGCGGCGCTCGTCCTCGGTGTGCCGGGCGGCACCTGGCTCGGCCAGCACAGCAGTTGGCAGGTGCCGTTCCTGGTGGTGGGCGCGCTCGCCATCCCGCCGCTCGTCCTCATCGCCACGGCCCTGCCGTCCACGCCTCCGGAGGAGAGCCACGCGGTGCGCGGCGTCGCCCCCGACACCCGCCGCTTCGCCGTCGTCCTCGCCGTGACCGGCCTGACGGTCACGGGTGTCTTCGCGGGCTACACGTACATCTCCAAGTTCCTCGTGGACGAGAGCGGGTTCACCGAGTCCACGGTCAGCACGCTGCTGCTCGTCCTCGGTGTCACCGGCATCATCGGGGTGGCGGTCTACGGCCGTCTCCTGGACCGCTTCCCGCGCGCCACGCTCACCCTGCCGGTGTGCACGCAGGCGGTAGGGCTGCTCGGCCTGTACGCGGCCGGCGGCTCGAAGCCCGTCGCCGTGATCATGATGGTGCTCCTCGGCGCCTCGCTCGGTCCGGTCTTCATGGCCACCCAGAGCCAGGTCATGCACTTCGCACCCGGCCGCACGGAGACCGCCATCGCGGCGAACGGCGCCGCGTACAACACCGGAGTGGCCGCCGGGGCCCTCGCCGGCGGCCTGCTCCTGCCGGTCCTCGGCGTACGCGGCACGTTCCTGGTGGGCGGCCTGATGACCGTGGCGGCCCTGGCACTGCTCCTGGAGGAACAGTTCGTGTCCGTGGGGCGCACGAAGGCGTGGTCGGACGCACCGCGAACGGCTCCCGCGGACGAGGACGTCTACTCCGAGCGCTGACCGCACGGGGCCCCGTCCGGCGGTCAGACCTCGCGTGTGGGCAGCACGGAGAGGTGCGGCAGGTTCACATGGCGGGGGCGGCCGACGGCGAAGGCGATCAACTCGGCGACGTCGGTCCCGGAGGGGATGCCCTCGATGGACCCCACGGCCTCCTGGACGGCGGCACTGATCGCGGGGTCGTCGATGTGGTCGCGCAGCTCGGTGTCGACGGTGCCCGGTTCGATGTTCGTGACGCGTACGTCGGCGGGGTTGAGCCGGGCGCGCAGGTTGCGGGAGAGATGGCTGAACGCGGCCTTGGTCGCGGCGTATCCGGCGAAGCCGGGCAGGACGCTCTGGGCGGCGGCGGAGGAGATGTTGACCAGGTCCGCGTGGCCCCGTTCGGCCGCGGCCGCGAGCAGGTCGGGGACGAACGCCTCGACGACGGCGAAGGCCCCGGTGACGTTCACGTCGATCATGCGCTGCCAGTTGCCGGCGGACCCGTCGAGCTGGTCGGGCAGGGCGAGCCCCGCGTTGTTGACGAGGAGGTCGACGCGGCCGAACCGGGAGCGGACGTCGGCGGCGGCCGCCGCCAGGGACGCGGGGTCGGTCACGTCCGTCGGCAGGGCGAGCGCGCTGCCGCCCGCCTCCTCGATCCGTGCCACGTGTCCGGCCAGGCGCTCGCCGCGCCGCGCGAGCAGGGCGACCCGCGCGCCCTGGGCGGCGAGCACCCGCGCGGTGGCCTCACCGATGCCACTGGAGGCACCGGTCACGACGGCGACCCGGCCGGTGAGGGGGCGGGCGAGAGACGTCGTCTGGGCGGTGGTGAGGGTCATGGTGGTCTCCTGGTGTACGAGTGGCCTCGGTGGCCGCGGGAACGACTCTGCGGGAGATCCACGCGCCCACCCAGGGCCCCGCTCGACCCTGGGTCCGGCAGAACCACCCTGGCGGCGGCACGCGCGGCACCACGGCACCCGCGGCACTGCCGACACCAGCGGCTCCAGCGGCTCCAGCACGGCAGCTCGGGCAGCTCGGGCAGCTCGGGCAGCTCGGGCAGCTCGGGCTGCTCGGGCTGCTCGGGCAGCACCGGATGGCACCGACCCGGACCCGGCAGCCCCCCTTGCCTCAGGCAGCCCCCTCCCTCCGGCGGAACCACCCCGTGCCGGACAATCACCCCATGGACTTCCGCACCGAACTCGCCGCCTTCCTCCGCTCCCGCCGCGCCCGGCTGCGCCCGGAGGACGCCGGGGCGCGGCCGTTCGGCGGGCGGCGGCGCGTGCCGGGGCTGCGCCGCGAGGAGCTTGCGGAGCTGGCCGGGGTCAGCGTCGACTACTACATACGGCTCGAACAGGGCCGGACCCACAACGTCTCCGACGCCGTCCTGGACGCCGTCGCCCGGGCCCTGCGGCTCGACGACGCCGAGCGCGCGCACCTGGGCCACCTCACCCGCGCCCTGCGCCACCCGGCCTCCACACCGCCCGCCCCGCAGCCGGTCAGGGCGGGCGTCAAGGTGCTGCTCGGGGCGCTGGACGGCGTGCCCGCGTACGTCGTCGGCCGCCGCCTGGACATCCTCGGCTCCAACGGCCCGGCCCGCGCCCTGTTCACCGACTTCGACGCGCTGCCCGCCGAGCGCCGGAACGTGGCGTGGCTGCACTTCCTCGACGCGGGCGTGCGCGGGCTGTATCCGGACGCGGAGGCCTGGCAGGAGACCGCGCGCGACACCGTCGCCGCGCTGCGCATGGACCTGGGCCGCCATCCGTGCGACGACCGCCTCTGCGACCTGCTCGGCGAACTCTCCGTACGCAGCGAGGAGTTCCGCGCGCTCTGGGCCGAGCAGCTCGTGCGCGAGCACGCGTACGGCGTGGAACGGCTGCGCCACCCGGTGGCCGGTGACCTGACCCTGCGCCGCGAGACGCTGCGGCTGCCCGACGCGCCCGACCAGGCCCTGGTCACGTACGCGGCCGACGAGGGCACGCCGTCCCGCGCGGCGCTCGCCCTGCTGACGGTGGCTCAGCGTTGCGGAGAGGGGAACGCCACGGGGCTGCGCAGGCCGGAGCGGCTGACCGCGCGCACGCCGAAGAAGACGTTGTCCTTGGACAGTTCCACGGTGTGACGGGTGACGTCACCGACGTCGATCACATGGGTCCAGTCGGACGCGGTCGTCTCGCGCCAGACGACCTCGTACCCCGCCAGGTCCTTCTCCGCGCCCCGCTCCCACACGAGTTCGGTGTCATTGGTCAGCGCGGCCGTGAGGATCTTCGCGCCGCGCGGGGTGCCCGGGGCCTGGGCGAGGCTCCACAGGGCGGCTCCGTTGACGCGGGCCACGCGCGCGACGTACGGGAAGTCGCAGAACTCCGGCAGGTCCCCGTACTGCTTGCCGTCCTCCACGCGGACGTCCTGGTGCTGGTGGGCGAAGTTCTCGGCGGGCTCGGTGAACCGGGCCGCCGGGTAGGCGCGTTCGAGGAAGGGGATGTGGTCGCCGCCGCGCAGATAGCGGTCGCGGCGGTGGACGACGCGGACCTTCATGCCGGTCGCGTCGTTGTCGGCGACGTCCCTGACGAAGCGGGCGAGTTGGCGCGACGGCGAGTCGTTCTCACCGCCCACCGAGCGCCGCACGGCGGCCTCCTCGGGCGTCTCGGACGAGGGCACGCCCTCCGCGAAGAGGCGGATCGTACGGGGGTCGCGGGTGCCGTCGTCGGCGGTGGGGCTGCCGACGATGTCGTTGGTGAACATGCCCTGGACGTCGGCCTTCTGAAGCTTGTACTGCTCCGCCATGTGCGCCGCGCCGAACAGGCCCTGCTCCTCACCGGCGACGGCGGCGAACACGACGGTCGCGCCGAGCCGTCGGCGGGCCATGACCCGGGCCAGCTCCATGACGACCGCGACCCCGGAGGCGTCGTCGTCGGCGCCGGGCGCGTCGCTGGTGAAGTCCATGACGTCGCTCGCCCGCGAGTCGTAGTGCCCCGACACGACGTACAGCCGGTCCGGGGACGCCGAACCGCGCAGCGTGGCCACGACGTTGGTGATCCGCGTCGGCTCCGGGATGCGCGGGCCCGGCTCCTGGACGTACGACTGGAGCTCCACGGTCATCCGGCCGCCCGACCCGCGGGCGTACCGGCGCATCTCGGCGAGGATCCAGTCGCGGGCGGCGCCGATGCCGCGTGCGGGGTCGTGCTGCGCGGAGAGCGTGTGCCGGGTGCCGAACGCGGCGAGCCGGCGCACGGTCGCCTCGATGCGCCGGTGGTCGATCTCCCGCAGGAGTGCCCGCAGTTCGCGTGACGGCTCCTGCGCGGTGGCGCCCGGGCCGACGCCGTCGCGGGCCGCCGCGGGGCCCGCCTGAAGGCCTACGGCTCCGGCCGTGGTGGCGGCCGCGGCCACCGCGAGAACACTGCGCCGGGAGGTACCCGTCTGCTCCGCCATGCGGCCATAGTCATGGACACCACAACGGGCCGCAAGGGGGCGTGGTGGCGCGTGGGACGACCTGGGTCGGCCACGGCGGGCGGACCCGACGGGCTCCCCGCCCGACGCGTCGCCCGACAGCCTTCCGCGGACGGCTACGAGCGGCGGCGGGGCTTCCCTCGCTTGGCGCCCTGGGCGCCGCCCGTGCCGCGTCGCGCGTTCTTGCCCGCGGTGGCCTTGCCGCCGCCGGGCTTGCCCCCTGCCGCCTTGCGGGCCGAGCCCTTGCCCGCCGCCGACGCGCCGGACGTCTTCTTGCCCCCGGCATTTCCGGTCCCGCCCTTGCGGCGCGCGCCGTCCTTCTCCGCGCTCTGGGCCTTCGCCTGCGCCTCCGGGGCGCGGCGGCCGCGGGTGCTGTTGACGGTCCGGCCGCGGATGATGCCGATGAACTCCTCCACCAGGTCGGTGGTGGCGTCCTCCGGCCAGGACAGGACGACGCTCGACTGGGGCGCGTCGGTGACCGGCCGGTACGTGAGGTCCTTGCGGTGGTGCAGGCGCGCGAGCGACTGCGGCACGACGAGGACGCCGATGCCCGCCGCCACCAGTTCGATCGCGTCGGCCGTGGTGGCGGGGCGCTCGAGGGCGGGGCGGCCGGGCAGGCCCTCCCAGTCGAGGGTGTCGTCCTCGGGGTGCAGCACGATCTCGTCGGCCAGATCCTCGGCGGTCACCTCTTCGGCGGCCGTCACCACGTGGTCCTTGGGGACGACGACCACGCTCGTCTCCGTGTAGAGGGGGATGGCGCTGAGGACCGTCCGGTCGACCGGAAGACGCACGAGCCCGGCGTCGGCGGCGCCGTCCCGCAGCGTGCCGTCCGCGTCGGCGGGAGCCACGGGTACGAGGGTCAAGGGGACGTCGGGCAGCCGCTCGTTCCAGACACGCACCCACTTTGCGGGTGTCACCCCCGGGACATAGGCGAGCCGGAACGAAGGGGTTACTTCCGAGCCTGTCACCCCGCCAGGCTACCCGGCGTGGTCAGCGGTCGCTCAGGCGCTCGATACCCTGGTGACCATGACGTCGCACCAGACCACCCAGACGATGAAGCCCGCGACCGCGGCGAAGAAGCTGGGTGTGTACCTCGAGGCCACCCCCGCCGAGTTCCAGGAGGGCGTGATCTCGCGGGCCGAGCTCAACGCACTGCAGGCCGACCCGCCCCAGTGGCTGCAGGACCTGCGCCGCACGGGCCCGCACCCGCGGCCGGTGGTCGCGGCCAAGCTCGGCGTGTCCATCTCGGGCCTCGCCCGCGGCGGCGTCACCGAGGCGCTCACCACGGAGCAGATCGACGCCCTGAAGACGGAGGACCCGGAGTGGCTGCGCCGCGAGCGCGCCACGCAGGCCGACGTCCGCAAGGAAGCGGCGCGCCTGAAGGACAAGCAGCGCGAGAGCGGCGAGGGCTGAGCGGCGGGCTCGGGCGAGCGCCGGGCAGGCCGGGATCGAGCCGCAGGCCCGGCCGGGGCCGCCCCGGGGGAATCGGGCGCGGCGTCAGACGGGTGAACCTTTCGCGCCCGCGATGAGCGCGCTCTCCAGATCCCCGGTGATCTCGAACGTGTCCGCCAATCCGGCCAGCCGGAGGATCTTCCGGAAGAACGGTTTGTCGACGACCAGGGTCACCCCCGCCTGACGCTGCTGTGCCCCGTCCCGAGCGCGGCACAGCAGCGTCAGCCCCCCGCAGTCGAGGAACGACACCGCCCGCAGGTCAAGGACGAGGTCACGGGAGGACTCCCGTGCCAGTCGCGTGAGCGGGGCGGCGAGAACCTCGTCCGCGAGGATGTCCAGTTCGCCCCAGAACGCGACGACCAGCCGCTCCTGCCGCAGGTCGGCACTGAAGCCGAACTCGGCGTGGTCCTCGAGCATCGTTCCCCCTCGTGGCACCGTGAGTGCACCGTGAGTGCGGCTCCGGGGTGAGTCTGTGCGATCCACCGGCGGGGTCTGAGCGATGAGCTGTCGCCACCGGGGACAGGGGTGGCACGTTCTTGCCCTTGGCATACCCGACGGGCGGAGAATAATGCAACTGCCCTGCATTAAACAAGAGTTGGCCAATTCCCGCCGACGCGTGCCGGAGCCCCGCCAGGCGCTCGGCAGCGGGGGCGCGGGGGCGCCGAAGTCAGTCGCGTCCACCCCGGCCGACCGCCATGGCCAGGCATTTCGCGCCGGTCCACAGGGCGTGCCCGACCAGGACGAACACCCAGATCTTGCCGCCGTCCGCCGGTACCCGGGCGAAGCCGGATTCCTGACCCGCGCCATGGAGCAGCACGTCCACGGTGTCCTGGGTGACCAGATCGCGCAGCCACGAGAGCCCCAGGAGCATCAGGAGCACCTGCGCGACGGTGAACACGGCCGCGTGCCGCGCGAGTTCGCGCACCAGTTGCTCGCGGCTCTTCGGCGGCTCCTCCTTCGCGGGCGCGCTCTTCTCGGCGGGCGTGCTCGACGTGGCGGGGGCGCTCTTCCGGGGCGGCGCCTTCGGCTCCGGTGCCGATGGAAGGTCGGGCTCGGGCTCGGCTTCACGCTCGGGTCCGGGCGGCGGCGGTGGCACGTCGGCGACGCCCAGGCTCCGTACCGCGCGGGGCACGACGACCGCTCCGGCCAGGATCAGCGCGGCCGCGCTGAGGCAGGCGACGGTCCAGTCGGCGCCGTCGTACAGCATGCCCGCGGTGAGAGCGCCGATCAGCGCGCCGAGCAGGTTGGCGGACTCGTACACGCCCATCCCCCGGCCCGTGTGCTCGCCGGACGCCTCGGCGATCACGGCCTGCTGGATGGGGATGACCGCGGCCCAGGCGAGCCCGCTGAGGATCCACAGCGCGGCGATGACGACGGGGTGGGGCGCCCAGGCGAGACCGGCCGCGAAGGCGGCGCTGGCGAACGAGGCGCACATCAGGATGCGGGTGCGGCCGAACCGGACCACGTA
Source organism: Streptomyces flavofungini (assembly GCF_014650815.1). GTDB lineage: Bacteria > Actinomycetota > Actinomycetes > Streptomycetales > Streptomycetaceae > Streptomyces > Streptomyces flavofungini. The sequence continues at coordinate 22,784 of NZ_BMVR01000007.1, read as the reverse complement.
CCCGTGGAGGCGCTCGGCGGCGACGCTCATGGCGATCGCGCCGGGCAGGAAGACGTACGCGACCTGAACGACCTCCAGGTCGAACTCGCGCTGGAGGTGCATCAGGAGCAGCAGCGAGATCGCGGCCTCGGCCGCCATGGTGACGACCACGGCGAGCAGCATGGGGCGCAGCCTGCGCCCGACGGCACCGAGCCCGGCGATGGCCGAGCCCGCCGCGCCCTTTGATCCGGCCGCACCCTGAACATCCTCCGGCCCGGCCGCGCCCTGGGCCCCGGCCGGCCCGGTCACGCCCCGAGCGCCGCCCGCTCCCCCATCCGGCACGGTCGCCGGGACCCGCCTCCGGGGCGCGGACAACAACAGCGCGGCGGCGAGCAGACAGGCCCCCGCACACACCCAGAAGACCCCGTCGAAGCCGATCTCGCCGATCAGCACCATGCCCGCGATGAAGGCCACCCAGGAGCCGGTCTCCTGGGAGGCGAGGAGCCGCGGGAAGACGGCGGAGTCCTCCGCGAGGCGTTCGCTGATGATGGCGCGCACGGCGACCCACAGGAGGGCGCCACCCACTCCGCCGACCGCTGCCGCGGCGTAGGCGAAGGCCGCGTTCTGCGCGAGGGCGTACCCGGCGGCGGAGGCCGCGTACAGGACCGCGCCCGTCGCGGCGACGTAGCGGCGCTCGACGAGGTCGCAGAGCACACCGGCGATCGGCCGGGCGATCACGGAGAGGGCCATCTCGACGGCCATCAGGATGCCGACCTCGGTGGCGCTCAGGCCGAGGGCCGCGCCCGCCCAGAGCGGCAGGATGAAGTCGAAGAGCTCGTTCGGGCCGTTGGTGAACGCGGCGGCGTGCAGCGTCCGCTCCTCGCGCCGCCGGGGCGACCGCGGGCTCTTCGTGGGTGCCGCGGGAATGTCTCCGATCATGAATCCGCCCTAACCCCGGCCAACACCGAGCACTGTTCGGTTAACTCCGAACGGTATACTGAGTTTCGTGGTGATCGCAAAGAGTGCGCCGCTCGCGAACGCGTACGAGCCGGAGGGTGCCCCACGGTGACGGATCCGCTGACCGCCTCGACGCCGCTGGAGCGTGCGCTCGCGCTGCTCTGGGGCCGCGACACGCGTGGCTCCCGCGGACCGGCGCGCGGGCTGACCCTGGACCGGATCGTCGAGGCCGCGATCGAGGTGGCCGAGCGGGAGGGTCCCGCCGCCATGTCGTTGCGCCGGGTCGCCGCGCGGCTGGACGTCGGCGTCGCCTCGCTGTACACGTACGTTCCGGGGCGGGCCGAGCTGGAGGCCCTGATGCTCGACGCCGTGGCGATCGGCCGGACCCTGCCGCACGAGCTGCCCGGCGACTGGCGCGCCAAGCTGACGGCCCTCGCGCACGACGACTGGCGGGAGATCCGGCGCCACCCCTGGGTCCTGGAGCTGGGCGCGGCCGAGCAGGTGCCGGGCCCGAACATGCTGCGCTGGCTCGACTCCGCGCTGCGGATCTTCGACGGCACGGGGCTCAGCGAGACGGAGAAGCTGTCGGCGATCGAGACGGTGGACGCGTATGTGCGGGGGCTCGGGCGGTTGCGGGGGCCCGAACCCCGGCGCGCCGACATCGCGTCCGGTACAGGATCCGAGGCCGACCACGACCACGACCCCGGCGCCGAGGCCGGCTCCGAGGACACGCGGGAGCGCGACCAAGCCCTCGGGCGGCTGGTCGACTTCGACCGGTACCCGGCGCTGCGCCGGGCGCTGGCGGCGGGCGGCACGCCGTACTCCGGGACTCCGTTCGAGTTCGGCCTGGAGCGACTCCTGGACGGGATCGAGCAGTTGGTGCTCCGCCGCTCGCCGTAGGCCGCGGCGGGGCGGTCAGGGCAAGTCCGCGCGAGACGGGGGAGGAAGCGATGACGCGTTCGGTTCTGGTGACGGGCGGGAACCGGGGGATCGGGCTCGCGGTGGCCCGGCGGCTGGCCGGGGACGGCGACCGGGTGGCCGTCACGTTCCGGTCGGGCCCGCCGCCCGCGGGGCTGTTCGGGGTGCGGTGCGACGTGACGGACCCGGGGCAGGTGGACCGCGCGTTCAAGGAGGTCGAGGCGGAGCAGGGCGCGGTGGAGGTGCTCGTCGCGAACGCGGGCATCACGCGTGACCGCCTGCTCGCGGTGATGGCCGAGGACGACTTCGCCGCCGTGCTCGACACCAACCTCGGCGGCGCCTACCGCGTCGCCAAGCGCGCCGTGCGCCCCATGATGAGCGCGCGCCGGGGCCGCGTCGTCCTCATCTCGTCGGTCTCCGCGCTGCTCGGCACGGCGGGCCAGGCGAACTACGCCGCCTCCAAGGCGGGCCTCATCGGCTTCGGCCGCTCCCTCGCCCGCGAGCTGGCGCCGCGGAACATCACGGTGAACGTCGTCGCGGCCGGTCTCATCGACACGGACATGACGGCGTCCCTGCCCGAGGCCCGGCTCGCCGCCATGACGGAGGCCGTGCCACTGGGCCGCGTGGGCACGCCGGCGGAGGTGGCGACGGTGGTCGCGTTCCTCGCGGGGCCGGACGCCGGGTACATCACGGGGGCTGTGGTGCCGGTGGACGGGGGGCTGGGGATGGGGCACTGAGGGGGCGGCGCCCGGGCGCGCGCCGCGCACCACTCCGTACGACGTCCGGGTCCGCCTGGGCGGATACCACCGGCAGCTGGTGGTGACCGGCCCGGTCACGCGATGGGCGAAGCGACGCCCCGCGCGGCGACGGCCTCCTCGTCCTCGAAGTCGCCGGTGGGCGCGCAGCCGAGCTCGGCGCAGAGGCGCGCGGCGGGCGCGTTCTCCGGGTGGTACGAGAGCTGGATCTCCCGGCAGGAAGGGAAGGCGGCGAGGCGCCGGATCACGGCTCGGATCGCGAGCGCGTTCCACGCCCCGCCGCGCAGGGAGGGCAGCAGGCACGGGGCGCCGAGGGCGGCGACGAACCGGCCGTGGTCGTCCGCGGGCGCCCCATCGGCGCCAGCACGCCCGTTCTCGTCCGTGATCTCGTCGAGCACCAGGCGTCGACCCTGGCGGTCGGTGACGCCCGCAGTTCCCCCTCGTGACGGCCGGACCCGTGCCCGGTCCGCGTGTTGATCAAGGGGAGCGTCTGCGCCCGCCTGCGCTTACGGTGGCTGCGGGCCCTCTTCGACCAGGTCCTGCGGGACCCGGCGTGGGGGACGACGGTTCCGAGGAAGCGTCACGGTGGCGGAAGTTCTTTCGGAGTTTCGCGTCCGCGGATGTCGAGAACGTGCGACCGGCTCCGTCCCAGGGGCAGCAGCGGCCACCACCGGCCGCACGAGGATGAAGGAGAAACCAGCATGGCGATTCAGCGGATGGACAACGTCGGCATCGTCGTCGAGGACCTGGACGCCGCCGTCGCGTTCTTCGTGGAACTCGGGATGGAGCTGGAGGGCAGGACGCAGGTCGAGGGCCTCGTCGCCGACCAGTGCACCGGACTCGACGGCGTCCGCTGCGACATCGCGATGGTCCGGACCCCGGACGGCCACAGCCGCCTCGAACTGGCGAAGTACCGCAGCCCCGCGGCGATCAGCGACGGGCCGCGCAACCGGCCGCACAACATCCTGGGCACCCACCGCGTCATGTTCGCCGTCGACGACCTCAAGGACACCCTCGCCCGCCTGCGCCCGCACGGCGCCGAACTCCTCGGCGAGATCGCCCGGTTCGAGGACAGCTATCTGCTCTGCTACGTCCGCGGCCCGGAAGGCGTCATCGTCGGCCTGGCCGAGCAACTGGGCTGAGTGTTCGCTGCGAACCCAGCCCGTCACCTCGGGGAATCGATCGTCCAATCCGGCCTGCCCGCCTTGCCGCTCGCGGCCACCTCGCCCGCCCCTCCCGACTGGTCCGCCCCGCCCGCTGCGTCCGGCACGCCCACCCCGCCGACCCGCGCCAACGCGCCCACCGTCCGCGCCAGCCCCGCCCGCAGCGGCACCCTCGGTTCCCAGCCGGTGGCCCGGTGGAAGGCGGCGGCGTCGACCGTGAAGCTGTGGAAGTCGACCGGGGTCGCGTGGTCCGGGGGCTCGACGGTGACGACGGGGACCGGGGGCCGGCCGGTCGCGTCGGCGGTGAGGCGGGCAACGGTGCGGAAGAGGTCGCCGAGTGTGGTCATGCGGCCGGTGCCCACCACCCAGTGGCGCCCGGCGAGTTCGCCGACGCGGTCGAGTCCGGTGACGAGGGCGCGGGCCGCGTCATCGACGTGCAGCAGGTCCCGGCCGATGGTGCCGTCGCGCCACACCGTCAGCGGCTCGTCGGCCAGGGCGCGCCGGGCCATGGCGGTCACCACGCCGCCGTCGGCCGCGGTCGGCGTGCGGCTCTCGCCGTAGACGGTCGGCAGTCTCAGCGACACCGCGTGCAGTACGCCCTCGCGGGTGGCGTCGAGGAGCGCCCGTTCGGCGAGGGACTTGTGGCGGTCGTAGCCGCTGGCCGGACGGTCCTCCTCGGTGCCGTCGACGCGGTCCCGGTCGGTCAGGCCCACCTGGCTGGCCGACCCGGCGAAGACACACGCAGGCCGCCGCGCTCCGGGAGCCGCGCGCAGGAGGTCGACGAGCGCGTGCACCATGCCGACGTTGACCCACTCCCCCAGCGGATCGTCGTCGGTACGCCAGGCTCGCGCGCCGGACCGGTGGCACACCAGGTGCACGATCGCGTCGACGTCGCCGACGGCGGCGGCCAGGCTCGCGGTGTCGGTGAGATCGGCGGCCCGCACCTCGACGTCGGCCACCGCATCGGGCGGGACCGCGCTGGGGCGGCGCGCCACCAGACGCAGGCGCAGGTGCCGCCGGGCGAGCATCGCGGCGACGGCGGAGCCGAGGAAGCCGGAGGCGCCGAGCACGACGACGCGGGGCGGGGCGGCGCCGACGGGCGGGGGGTCGGGGGCGGGCCCCCCGGAGGTGCCGGTGCCGCCTGAGGTGCCCGTGTCGCCGGAGGTGCCGAGTCCTCCGGAGCTGCCGAGCCCGCCGCAGGTGCCGGTGCCCGTGACTCCGGACCCGCCCCCCGGCCCCGCCTCACCCATGACGCTCCCCCTCACGCGCGCCCGCCCCCGCAAGCGCCGCCTCCCGCAGGCGGGCGTCGAGGCGCAGACACGTCTCGTACTCCGGCAGCAGACCCGCCCGTTCGGCCGCGGCCAGCGTCGGCGCGCTCCGGTCGCGAGGGGACAGGAGGCGCGGCAGGTCCTCGCGCAGGGGGAGCGCCAGGGCGGGGTCGGCCACCGACACCGCCTTCTCGTCGTCGGCCGCGTACCCGCCGGACAGCAGGTACTCCATCACCGTGTCGTCCTCCAGGGCCTGGAAGGCGTGACCGACGCCGACCGGCAGGTGCACCGCACGGAACGTCTCCGCGTCCAGGACCAGGCAGTCCCAGCGGCCGAACGTCGGGGAGCCGAGGCGCAGGTCGACGACCAGGTCGAGCGCGCTGCCGCGGGCGCAGTGGACGTAGGTGGCCATGCCGGGCGGCGTACGGGTGAAGTGGACGCCGCGGACGACCCCGCGCCGGGACCGGCTGTGCCCGGTCTGCGCCACCGGGAACAGCGGGCCGCCGACGGCACGGGTGTACGCGGGCCGCTGGTAGGGGGCGACGAACAGGCCCCGTTCGTCGGGGAAGACGGTGGGAGTGAACGCGTACGCGCCGCGTACGCCCAACTCGCTTGTCCGCACGGCAACTTTCCCTTCCACAGGGTTCGCGAGGTTCCACGGGGGTGAGGCGCGATGGTTCACGGCAGGGACGCCAGGCAGGCCAGGAGGCTGCGCGCCTGGACGTTGACATGGTGGCCGCGCGCGGCCAGGGCCTGGAGTTGACGCACCGTCAACCAACGGTAGTCGGCGGGTGGTGGGGAATCCGAGGAGGCGAGGGTGTCGTCTGCCTCGATGATCCGGTAGCGCGTCGCCGCCCGGTAGAAGCGGCCGCCCTCCTCGGACAGCTCCGCGTCGAACCGTACGCGTGCCGGGTCGGCGGTCAGCGCCACGCCGTCGAACGGACCGGCCTCCTCCGGCAGGGCGGGCCCGGTGTCGTCGGACCACTGGACGGTGGGGCCGAGTTCGACCAGGTCGGCGAGGCCCGGCTCGGTCCGTGCCCGGACCAGGACCCGGCGCACTCCGGCGGTGCCGCGGCACAGGAACACCGCGAGGCCGGGGCGGCGGGGCGCGAGCAGCGGCTGGGCCCACTGCCGTACCTCGCGGGTGCCCGCCTCCACCCGGACCGCGATGATGCGGAACGACCGCCCCGCGTCGTCGGCGATCTCCGTCTCGGTACGCGTCCAGCCTGCGACGTCCCCGAGCGGCACCGGACGGGCGTACCAGGGGCAGTGCTGTTTGGCGTCGATGAGCCAGCTGGTGAGTGCGCGGAGGCGGGGCGGGTCGGCGGCCGCCGCCGGCTGCGTGGACGTGGTGGGCGCGGGCTCGGGGTGCAGACAGCCCAGTACGGACCGCGTGTCCATGTTGACCAGATGGTCCACGCCCAGCAGCCGCCGCACCGTCCGCAGCGCGATCCAGCGGAAGTCGGGGTGCTCGGCGACCTCCCCGACCGGCTCGACGACCATGTTCCGGTTGTGTTTGCGCCAGAACCACGCGCCCTGTTCGGACTGGAGGGAGTCGACGAGGACTCGCCCGCGGCCGGGGCCCGTGAAGTGTTCCAGGTGACGGGTCGCGCCGCCCCGGTGCACGCGGGTGTAGTTGCTGCGGGTCGCCTGGACGGTGGGCGAGAGCTGGATGCCGTCGATGTTGCCCGGCTCGGCCTTGGCCTGGAGCAGCACGTGCGGTTCGCCGTCCAGGTGCTTGAGGAGCAGGCCGAGGACGCCGATCTCCGGTTGCACGATCACCGGCTGGTCGCGCCCGGAGGTGCCCGGCCCTCCGGGGTCCCCGGGGTCTCCGGGACCGCGCACCCGCATGCCGGAGACCGTGAAGAAGCGGCCGCTGTCGTGGACCAGGTCGCCGTCCCGCGTGCAGGACCAGTGCGGCAGTTCGCGGAAGGGGACGGGGGTGACGGACAGCCGGGCCGCGCTGCGGCGCTCGGCCCACCAGGCGGCGAACGCGGCGTCCGGGGCGGCGGTCGCGGACTCCGGGGCCACCTCCTGGTCCACCGCAGGGTCCGCCGCCGCGGCGGCCGGAGCGTCTTGACGTGATGTGACGATGACGGCACCTCCCACGGATGGCCGTTGGTCCGAGCCCGCTGCGGCACTAGAGACCCGCGAGCACCTCGCGCAGCGCCTCCACGACCAGGTCCTGCTCGGACTTGGTCAGCGTCGGGTACATGGGCAGCGAGAAGATCTCGTCGGCGGCCCGTTCGGTGACGGGCAGGTCGCCCCGGCGGTGGCCGAGGTGGGCGAAGCCCTTCATCGTGTGCACGGGCCAGCGGTAGCTGACGTTGAGCGTGATGTCGCGCGCGGCCAGCTCGGCGAGGATCCGGTCGCGCTGGGGGTGGCGGACGACGTACAGGTAGTACACGTGGTCGTTGCCGTCGGCCAGGGCGGGCAGCACGAGGCCGGTGCCGGCGAGGCCTTCCGCGTACCGGGCGGCGATCGCGCGGCGGGCGGACAGGTAGTCGTCGAGGCGGGTCAGCTTGCGGCGCAGGATCTCGGCGTGCACCTCGTCGAGGCGGCTGTTGTGGCCGGGGGTCGCCTCTACGTAGTAACGGTCCTCCATGCCGTAGTAACGCAGTCTGCGCAGCGCGGCGTCGACGGCCGCCGTCGAGGTGATGACGGCTCCGGCGTCGCCGTACGCGCCGAGGACCTTGGTCGGGTAGAAGGAGAACGCGGCGGCGTCCCCGGTGGTTCCCGCGAGCCGGCCGCGTTGGCGCGCGCCGTGGGCCTGGGCGCAGTCCTCCAGGACGGCGAGCCCGTGCGCGGACGCGTGCCCGGTCAGCGCCGTCAGGTCGACACACTGGCCGTAGAGGTGCACCGGCAGCAGGCACCTGGTGCGTTCGGTGATCACGTCCGGGATGCGGTCCACGTCCATGAGGTACGTCTCGGGGTGCACGTCGACGAACACGGGTTTCGCGCCCACGGCGTCGATGGCGATCACGGTGGGCGCCGCCGTGTTGGCGACGGTGATCACCTCGTCGCCACGGCCGACCCCGAGCGCGCGCAGCCCCAGTACGAGGGCGTTGGTGCCGTTGTCGACCCCGGCGCAGTGCGGCACGCCGTGGTAGTCGGCGAACGCCCGCTCGAAGGCCCCGACGCGCTGACCGAGGATCAGCTGTCCGGAGCGGAAGACGGTGTCGACGGCGTCGAGGATGTCGGCGCGCTCGGCGTCGTACTCCGCAAGGTAGTTCCAGACCTTGATGCCCATGGTCACTGGTCCTCGGTTCGCTCGGGGTCGGCTGGTCGCGCTACGGCTGCGGCGCCGCGGGCTCCAGCGGCCCGCACCGCGCGTGGGCGGCACCGCACTCCTCCAGCGCGCGCCCGGCGAGGACCGGGTGGTGCGGGAGGTCGGCGGTACAGCTCTCGGTGGCGGGGCGCACCGTCGCGGGCGCGCAGCGGTCGAGTACGGAGACGATCCACTCGGCGAGGGCCTGGCCCTGGTTGGCCGCGGCCTTCTGCCAGCGGATGCGCCGCTCTGTTGTGATCTTGAAGCGGATGGCCGCCTGCGTGTCGCCGGACCCGGAAGCGGTCCCGGACCCGAGCTCGGGACCCGGCCGTGCCGCCTCCCCCACCGGTCTGCGTTCGGGTGCGCGCAGGCTCTCCCTGATGTGGCGGCGCAGTTCGTTGCGGGACCAGCCGTGCCGTTCGGCCTGTTCCAGCCAGTGGTCCTGGGCCCGCTCGTCCAGGCCCGCCACCTCGGCGTGGTGCTGGAAGCTGAGCCGTCCGCGCCGCCGCGCCACGCCGAACCGGCCCGCGACCCAGGCGTAGTTGCGCAGCGTCTGGTAGCTCAGGGAGGTGTCGGCGAGGGCGATCTTGTAGCGGTCGGGGTAGTGGGCCTGGCCGTAGATGAGCCAGTCCCCCAGCCACCAGCTCGACGAGTCGGCGATGACGGCGATGTGCGCGCCGAGGCTCCGCCAGCGGTCCAGCGGGAGGTCGACCGGCAGGTCGAGCGAGGTGCGCCGGGCCACCACGGACGCGTTCACATGGAGCTGCGATCCGAATTTCCGTTCCTGCACGTTCGGCGGATTATGGTCTCTCGAAAGACCTCCTGCAATAGTTCTGGGAATCGGGTTGGAAATCTGGTTGGGAATCGCTGTCGGAATCGAGTGCGGTAGCGGCCTCACGCCGGGAGGTATTCCCCCGTGCCTCTTGCTTGGCAAGACATCCTCCGTGTGAGCGTGCTGTACTCTCACCTGCCCCGAGTCGTCCCGAGACTCCGGCAGTCTGCGGCAGGTCACGGCGCGGTGTCCAGGGGAATGAATGGCCGGTTGTTCCGGATGGGCCGACGGCGAACCCGGACCGGGACATGCGGTTGATCGCCTTCCGGCACGGTCTGATTCCCCGCGGTTTCGGCGCGTCGCCGTGTCATGCGGAGGCTCCGAGCGCGCCTGCGCTTTTCGCAACGCGGGTGGTCGGCCGGGAGGCGGGGACCGCGCGCCGGCTGGCCGTTCCGGATGTGCGCGACCGGGTGTCGCGGGCCGGGTTCCGGGGCGGTGGGCAGGGTCGGGTCCGGGACGCGGCACGGCGTCCCGCCGGCGGGACGGTCGGCGGCGGGACCGGCGCGGACGGGTACCGATGCCGCCGCCAAGCCCCCGGGACATCCGCGTACTTACCGGCGCACGCCCCCGGACCACAAGTGGACAACAACCTGCCGATATTCCGTCCGCGACACTTCTGACCGGGCACGACAGACCGTTTCTCGGCATTTCTCAATGGGATCCGGACAGTCATGCATTGACCGTGCGCGCTTCGATGAAATAGGAGATAGCCATGGACGCACTCATGAACCAGAGCGCCGCACTTCGTTTTGTCGCCGAGGCGGTGGAAGAAGTAGCCGGAATTCCGACCGAAGAGGTGGAGCCCGGTAAGTCCTTGGTGGACGATCTCGGGATCGATTCCCTCTCCATGGTGGAGATCGCTTTCACGCTCCAGCGGCAGGCGGGCGATGAGATACCCGACGAGGAGCTGGCCACGATCACCACGGTGCAGGATCTCGTGGACCTGGTACGGGAACGGGTTGAACACAGTCAGTGACGACACGAGGTGACCTGGTGAGCCATCCCGAGCTGACCCCGCAGGAAGTCCTGGCCGCGGGCCCCGCCGCTCCCGGCGTCAACGAGCGCCCCTGGCTGGTCCGTTGGGACCTGCTCGGCGAGGACGCCGGGGAGCTGGTCCGCCGGACGCTGCCCCCGGCGCTGGACTTCCACACGTCCGGCACGACCGGCCCCAGCGAGTGCTGGCGGCGCACCCGCGACCAGCTCTGGGAGGAGGCGGGCATGCTGGCCGCGCTGCTGCGGCCCGAACGCCCCGAGGCCGTCCTGTCGTTCGCGCCGCCCCGGCACGTGTACGGGGCGCTCGCGACCCTGCTCGTCCCGGCCAGACTCGGGCTGCCCGTCTGGTACCGCCCGCACTTCTTCGGTGCCATGCCGCCGTCGCCCACGGGCCGGTGGGCGGTGGTCGCGGTGCCCTGGTCGTTCTCGGCGCTGCGCCGCAAGCTCCCGTGGATCGCGGCCCGCGAGCGCGTCGCCCTGCTCCACAGCACCGCGATGCTGCCGTCCACCGCTCAGGACTTCGTCCGGGACGCGGGCCCCGGGCGGGTGTCGGTGCGGGAGGTGTTCGGGTCCACGGAGACGGGCGGCATCGCCTGGCGGGAGTGGGGTCCGGACGATCCGCCGTGGGACCTGTTCGACGACGTGGAGTTCGTCGCCGACGCGCGGGACGCCCACGACGCCCACGGCATCCACGGCATCCACGACGCCTCCGACGTGCGGCACGTCCCCGGCACTCTCGGCGCCCCCCACCCCCATCCCGCCCTCGACCGCGCGGACACCGACCCCGACGTCCCCCTGACCGTCCGCAGCCCCCGCCTCGCCGCCCGCCCCGGCCTCGCTCCCCTCGACACCTGGCGCACCGACGACCTCGTACGGCCCTGCGGGACACGGCGGTTCCGTTTCACTGGACGGCGCGGTGGTCTCGTGAAGATCAACGGCCGCCGGGTGGACCTCGGCGCGCTGGAGCGCGCGCTGCGCGCCGTCGTCGACTGCGCGGATCTCGCCTGCCTGCCCGTCGCCGACGAACTCAGCGGCGAGCACTTGGAGTTGTACGTCGTGCCGCCGCCGGGCGGCCGTCTCGACCGGGCCCGCGTGCGCGCGCTCATCGCGGGCCACGACCTCACCGTCCAGCCCCGCCAAGTGCACGTCGTCGACCGCATCGACCGCTCCCCGACCGGCCTGCCGCGCCGGATCCGCCCCACCCGACCCGCTGACGCAGGAGCCGCCACATGATCACAGACGTAGTCGAGTCGCCGAAGGAACGCCTGGCGGACATCGTGCGCCAGGCCCGCCCCGACGCCCGGGTGCGCCCGTGCAGCCCGCTGGAGGCGGAGCGCATGCGGGCCGGTGTCGACCGGCTCGCCCGGGCCCTCGCCGACCAGGAGCAGGTGTACGGCGTCACGCAGGGGTTCGGCCCGCTGGTCGAGTACGCGGCCGCCGCGTCGGACACCGACCAGGGCAGCGGGCTCATCGCCCACCTCGGCAGCGGCCAGGGGCGGCCGCTGTCCCCGGAGGTCTGCCGTCTGGTGGTGTGGATCCGGCTCAACAGCATGCGGCTCGGCCACTCGGCCGTGTCGCCCGAATTCTGGGACCGGGTGGCCGAGTTGTGGAACCGGGGCTTCACTCCGGTGATCCCTCGCGACGGCACGGTCAGCGCGAGCGGCGACCTGCAGCCCCTCGCGCACGCGGCGCTCGCCCTGGCCGGGGAGGGCGAGGCGTGGCTGCGCGACAGCGCGGGGAACTGGCGGGTGCGGCCGTCCACGGAGGCCCTGGCCGCGCTCGGCGCGCGCCCGGTGACGTGGCGGGCCCGGCAGGCCCTGTCCTTCGTCAACGGCACCAGCGTGAGCCTGGCCGTCACGCTGCTCAACCACCGGGAGGTGCTGCGCCTGGCCCGCGCGGTCGCGGCGCTCACCGCGCGCGCGGTGACGCTGCTCGGCGCGAGCCCGCAGGCGTACCACCCCGGAGTGGGTCATGCCCGCGGCCAGGCGGGGCAGTTGGTCGCCGCCCGGTGGATCAGGGAGGACCTGCCGCCGGACCACCGCCGCGATCCGGCACGCCCGCTGCAGGAGCCGTACAGCCTGCGCTGCGCGCCGCAGGTGATCGGCGCGGTCGTCGACCAACTGTCCGTTCTTGAGGACATCCTGGTCCGGGAGGCGGTGGGCTGTACGGACAACCCGGTCTTCTACGAGGGCGAGTTCCTGCACGCGGGCAACTTCCACGCGATGCCGGTGGGCCTCGCCTCCGACCAGATCGGCCTGTGCCTGCAGCAGATCGCGTTCCTCGCCGAGCGCCAACTCGCCCTGCTGTGCCTGCCGGAGACCAACGGCGGCAGGCCGCCCATGCTCACCCCGATGCCCGGCCGCGGCAGCGGTCTCGCCGGGGTGCAGCTCAGCGCGACCTCGTTCGTCGCCCGCATCCGCCAGCTCGTCTACCCGGCGGGCCTGACGGCGCTGCCCAGCAACGGCCTCAACCAGGACCACGTGCCGATGGCCCTCAACGGCGCGAACGCCGTGAGCGACGCCGTCGAACAGGCGTGGCTGGTCGTGGGCTCGCTCGCGGTCGCGGTGACGCAGTACGCGGCGCTCACCGCGCCCACCGGGCAGCCCGGCGACTCCCCCGGCGTGTGGGCCGACCTGGCCCGTGTCTCCCCCGCGTTGGCGGCCGACCGGCCGCTGGCGTCCGAGGTGCGCGGGGCCCGCGACGTCCTCGCGCGCCTCGCCACCGAGCTCATCGAACGCGAGGAGGAGAGCGCAGATGCTGGGTACGGCACCTGACACCGCGCGGCAGCAGGACCCGCCGGACACCCGACAGCCCGAGGAGCGGGCGGAGTCCGGCCGTCCGGCCATTCTGCGCGCCGACGCCTGGCGGGACATGCTCCGCTATCTGCGGCCGCAGCGCAGGCGCATCCTCCTCGGCGGCGGCCTGTCGCTGCTCGGCGGCTTCTCGGGCCTGATCCAGCCCGTGATCGCCAAGTCCGTGGTGGAGAACCTGGAGTCGCGCTCCCCCGTCATGTCGGCGCTGATCGCGCTGACGGCTCTCGTGCTGGTGTCGGCGGTGGTCGGCGCGATCGGCACGTTCATCCTGATGCGGGTCTCCGAGACGGTCGTCCTCAGCACGCGCCGCGAGGTGATCCGCCGGGTGCTGTGGCTGCGGGTGTCCGAGACGGACAAGATCCCGCCGGGCGACCTGATGTCGCGGGCCACCGCCGACACCACACTGATGCGCAGCGCCGTCACCACCGCGATCGTGGAGACTGTCAACGGCTCGGTGATGCTCGTCGCGATCCTCGTCCTGATGGGCCTGATGGACTGGGTGCTGCTGCTGACCACGCTGGCCGTGGTGCTGCTCGGCGGCATCCTCGTCGCCACCGGCCTGCCGCAGCTGGAGAGCGCCGCGCGCCGCGCCCAGGAGGGCGTGGCCGAGCTGAGCACCGCCCTGGAGCGGGCGCTCGGCACCTTCCGCACCATCAAGGCGTCCGGCGCGGAGAACAGCGAGGCCGAGATCGCCGAGCGCGGCGCGCGCCGGGCCTGGCGGCACAGCCTGAAGGTGGCCCGGCTCGACTCGCTGGTCGGCGCCTTCATCACCGTGACGATCCAGGTGGCGTTCCTCGCCGTCCTCGGTGTCGGCGGCGCCCGGGTGGCGTCCGGCGCGATGAGCCTGGGCAGTCTGATCGCGTTCCTGCTCTACCTCTTCTACCTCGTGCCGCCGCTGGGCGCGCTGGTCACCGCGATGATCCGGTTCAACGTGGTGGCCGCCGCGATGTCCCGCGTCAGCGAGCTGCTGCGGCTGCGCACCGAGCCGGAGAGCCCGGTGCGCCCGGCCCCGGTGCTGTCGGACCGGGCGGCGGCGCCCGCGTCGCTGACGTTCCAGGACGTCGTCTTCCGCTATCCCGGCGACGGGCCCGTGGTGCACCACGGCATCAGCTTCGACATCCCCGCCGCCGGGATGACCGCCTTCGTGGGCCCCTCCGGCGCGGGCAAGTCCACGGTGTTCTCCTTGATCGAGCGGTTCTACGAGCCACAGAGCGGCACCGTGCGCATGGACGGCCGGGACATCCACGAACTGGACCTGGGCGAACTGCGCGCCGCCATCGGCTACGTCGAGCAGGACGCCCCCGTCCTCGCCGGGACCATTCGCGACAACCTGTGCATCGGCATGCCGTACGCCACCGAGGAGGAGCTGCGCCGCGTCGTCGACCAGGCCCGCCTCGGCGAGCTCGTCGACCGGCTCCCGCACGGCCTCGACACCGAGGTCGGCCACCGCGGCACCAAGCTGTCCGGCGGTGAGCGGCAGCGGGTCGCCGTGGCCCGCGCGCTGCTGCGCCGGCCACGGCTGCTGCTGCTCGACGAGGTGACCTCGCAGCTCGACGCCCGCAACGAGAACGCCCTGCGGGAGGTCATCACCGGCATCACGGCGCAGACCACGGTCGTGGTGGTCGCGCACCGCCTGTCCACCGTCAGCACGGCCGACCGGATCGTCGTGATGGACGGCGGCCGCATCCGCGCCGTCGGCACCCACGAGGAGCTGCTGAGCGAGGACGCGCTGTACCGCGAACTCGCCGCGACGCAGATGCTGCTGCCGGTCAGCGAGCTCGAAGCGTCCGCCGCCCGCATCGGCGACACCCTGGGAGAGCGCCCATGAGCATCGACGCACCGCGTACCGCGCCCAGGCCGGCCACCGGCTTCACGCTGTCGGCGCTCGGGCCCGAGCCGGTCGCCCTGGAGTACCTGGCCGACACGGTGCGCCGCCTCGCGGCCGAGCGCGGCGACGCGCCCGCCGTGACCGTGCTCGGCGACCGCCGGGTGCGGGGCGAGGCCCGGCGCGCGGACACGGTCGTCACGCTGACGTACCGGGAACTGGACGAGCGGGCCCGGGCCGTCGCGGCCGAGCTCCAGTCGGCGTGTCCGCCCGGGGCCCGCGTGGCGATCCTGTGCCCGCACGACGAGCACTATGTGGTCGCCTTCCTCGGCTGTCTGTACGCGGGTGTCATCGCGGTGCCGCTGTACGCGCCGGAGCTGTTCCGCAGTCAGACGCGGCTGCGTTCGGTGCTGCGGGACAGCACCCCGGGCTGCGTCCTGACGACGTCGCGGGTGCGCCCGGCGGTGCGCAACGCGCTGAGCAGCACGGGGTGGCGGCACGGGCCCGTGCTGCACGTCGACGAGGTGCCGCCGCACCGGGCGGCGAAGTGGCGGCGCCCGCCCGCGGCGCCGGACGACGTGGCGTACTTGCAGTACACGTCGGGCTCCACCGGGGCGCCCGCGGGGGTGCGGGTCACGCACGCGAACCTGTCGGTGGCGGCGTACCAGATGCGTTCGCGCTTCATGCCCGCGACGACGGCCGTGTCCTGGGTGCCGCTCTTCCACGACATGGGGCTCGTCTGCGCGATCGCGAGTCCCCTCAGCGCCGGAATGCACATGGTGCACCTGAGCCCGATGGGGTTCCTGCACCGCCCCTACCGCTGGCTGCGCGCCCTGTCGGACTACCGCGCCGACTGGACGGTCACGCCCAACTTCGGCCTCACCCACTGCGTCCGGCGCGTCACCGCCGAGGAGGTGGCGGCCCTCGACCTCAGCCACCTGCGTGCGCTGGCCATCGGCGGGGAGCCCGTGCACGCGCGGTCGGTGGCGGCGTTCGTGGCGGCCTTCGCCGACGCGGGCCTCGACCACCGGTCGCCGGTGCCGTGCTACGGCCTCGCGGAGGCGACGCTGTCCGTGACGATGACGCCCAACGGCTCCGGCGCGGTCGGCGGCCACTTCGACCGTGCCGCGCTCACCGCGGGCGAGGTGCGGCCGGTGCCGGGCGGCCCGGACTCGGTGCACCTGGTGAGCAACGGCACGCCGGTTCCCGGGGTGCGGCTGCGGATCGCGGACCCGGTGACGGGCGCGGAGACCGCGGGCCGGGTCGGCGAGATCTGGGTGGGCGGCCCCAACCGCACCGACGGCTACTGGCGGGCGCCGGAGCGCACGGCACAGGTGTACGCCGACGGGTGGCTGCGGACCGGCGACTGGGGCTTCCGGCACGACGGCGGCCTTTATGTGGTCGGCCGCATGGACGATGTCATCATCGTCCGGGGCCGCAACCACTACCCGGAGGACATCGAGGCCACCGTCGAGTCGGTGGCGCCGGTCGCGGCGACGGCGATCGGCGTCGAGGGCGACCCGACGGAGCGGCTCATCGTCCTGATGGAGGCCGACGCGGCGATGACGGCCCTGCCCGCGCCCGACCGCGAGGCCCTCACCGAGCGCATCCGGCAGACGGTGAGCCGCCAGCACGGGCTCGCGGTCCACGACGCGGTGGTGGTCCGCAGCGGGACCCTGCCGCGCACCACCAGCGGCAAGATCCAGCGCGGCCTGTGCCGGCAGCGGTACGCGGCGGGGGCCTACGCGACCTGACCCCGACCGCCCGTTGTCAGTGCGTATGTCAGCGCGTACACCGACGAGCCCTCGTCACCGCGTACGCCGCCAGAAGACGCCGACCCCGTCGATCTCCTCGATGGGCTCGGTGATGCCGTGCTCCTTTCGGTACTGGTAAACGGCGACCCGGCACGGGGGCAGCGCACGGTAGTCGTCGACGATCACATAGCCGCCGACGGACAGCTTGGGGTAGAGGTGCACCAGCGCGTCCATGGTCGACTCGAACAGGTCGCCGTCCATGCGCAGCACGGCCAGGCTCTCCACGGGGGCGGTGGGCAGGGTGTCACGGAAGTAGCCGGGCAGGAACCGCACCTGGTCGTCGAGGAGTCCGTAGCGGCGGAAGTTGCCCTCCACGATCGTCCGGGACACGCCGAAGACGTCGTTGAAGCGGTACAGCGGCGCGAGGTCGTCGCCCGGGTACCGCACGGGGTCGCCCTTGGGGATGCCCTCGAAGGAGTCGGCGACCCACACCGTGCGGTCCTTGATGTCGTACGCCTTGAGCACCGCGCGCATGAAGATCGTGGCGCCGCCCCGCCAGACCCCCGTCTCGATGAGGTCTCCGGGAATGTCGTCGGAGAGGACCTGCTCGACGCACGCGTGCAGATTGTCGAGGCGTTTGCCGCCGATCATCGTGTGCGCGACGCGTGGGATGTCCCGGCCGCCGGCGCGGAGTTCGTCGCTGTATTGGATGCTCGGAAGGCCGGCGTCGAAATCCTTGTTCCGCACCCAGCCGTGCGCGTTGTCCTGGTAGATGGTGTTGGTGACGACCTTCTTCATGAGGTCCAGATACAGGTCGCGGGAATGTGCGAGCACGTGCGTCCCCCTCGTCGCTTCCGGGCGGAGAATCGACAGCAGTGTGGCACCGGTGTGTCCCGCCGGCGAGACGGAATACAGAACTACCGCACATGAACTGCGCTGGTACCGGCGGTGATTGAAGCGGAATCAGCGGGAATGGTTGACGCTCGTCCCGCCCGGGGCAACCATGGCCGCACTCACCGGGAAAGCAGGAGTTCATGACCATCGAGACGCCGAAGACCAGCGGGGCCATTCGCGTCGGACGCCGCGTCGAGCTCGGATATGCGACCGCCGCGGACTACGGCCAATTCGCGAAATGGCTCAGCCCCGACGGGGACGTCGCCGCCCTGACCGGCGATGTGTCCGAGCGGGTCACGGTGGACGTGCTGCGGGCCGACGCCGCGTCGGGCGCACGCTTCTGCACGCTGCGGTCCCTGGACGGCGAGCGCGTGGGCATGGTGAAGTTCCATCGCGTCGGCGGCGAACGGGACACGACGTTCGAGATCAGCGGCGCCATCGGAAGCAGCGACCTGTGGTCGCGGGGCTATGGCGCCGAGGGCTTCGGCCTCGTCGTGGAGCACCTTTTCGAGGACCTGGGCGCGCACCGGCTCCAGTTCTGGGTGGGCCTGTTCAACGGGCCGATGCTGCAGATGGTGATGCGCACCCGGTTCTTCGTCCTCGAAGGAGTCCTCAGGGAACGCAAGTTCTTCAAGGGCGAATATCACGACGTGGCGATGTGGTCCATGTTGCGCCATGAATACGAAGCCCTGTTCATCCGCGGGGAATGGGAGAAGAAGCCCGGCCAGGACGCCTGGTTCGACACGGGCAGTGAACCGAAGGCGGCCGCGCGGCGGACGCTCACGGAATATCTCCGGCGGGGCCAGGACACCGCATTGACCCCCTTCGCCCAGTAACCGCTAAGAACACTCCCCAGCCCCTCCCCCGCACCCGTTTCTCCGAACTCCCCCTACTGATCGAAACCTCCACGAGGCGATCACTGCGACGGCCGTCAAACGCACGGCCGACCCGTTCCAGGAATTCCGCTGGAGGTGCCTCGTGTCCGTGGACTGGTCGATCTACACCCTGGTGGACCCGGTGTTCTTCGAGACCCCGGCGCGGTCCGCCGCCGCGGAGCACTTGGTGCCACCGCGGTTCGCCCCGCTGCCCGACGGCTGGCGGCACCGGGCCGCCCGCGTCTGGGACATGTACCAGCCCGAGCTGCCGGGCGCCGCGGACCAGGGCTGGAAGATCCACGTCTCCGCGACGTACGACAACGCCGAGCGCGTCCTGGAGATCGTCGCCGAGCACTGCCTGCGGGCCCGCGTGCCCTTCAAGCACCTGCGCAGCCGGTCCCTGCTGAACGCCATGAACTCCAAGTACGCGCCGCGCCCGGCCGGCGGCAAGTTCATCGCGGTCTACCCGCGCGACGAGGCGGAGTTCGCCCACTGCGCACGCGAGTTGGACGAACGCCTCGCGGGCAGCGATGGGCCGTACATCCTCACCGACTGCCGCTGGGGCGAGGGCCCCGTGCACTTCCGGTACGGCGCCTTCCGTGAACGCTGGTGCTGGACGGACGACGGCGCACTCGTGCTCGCCCTCACCGATGCCGACGGACGCCTCGTGCCCGACCGCAGGCGGCCCGCGTTCACGCTGCCCGAGGGCGTGCCGGTCCCCGACGTTCTCCGGCCGCACATCGAGCGGCGTACCGCCCCGAGCGGCGACTTCGGCTACCGGGTCAAGGAGGCCCTGCACTTCTCCAACGCCGGTGGCGTGTACGCCGCCGTACGCCGCGACGACGGCAGCCCCGTGGTCCTCAAGGAGGCCCGGCCGCACACCGGCCGCGACGGCGCGGGCCTCGACGCCACCGCGCGCCTGGCCCACGAGAAGCACGTCCTGGACCGGCTCGCCGACGTCCCCGGCGTGCCGAGGGCGTACGAGCTCTTCGACTTCGGGGGCCACTCCATGCTCGCGATGGAGCATCTGGACGGCATCCCGCTGCAGCGCTGGATGGTGCGGCACCACCCGCTCGTCAACTGGAGCGCGTGCACGCCCGAAGGCCTGCGTGACTACGCCGGGCGGGCGGAGGCCCTGCACGCCGAGGTGGCGGCGCTCGTCCGGCGTGTGCACGCCGAGGGGATCGTGTTCGGGGATCTGCATCCTGGGAATGTGCTGGTGGCTGAGGACGCGTTCGGTCCCGGCGCGGAAGTGGCGACCGGCCGGCCGGCGGCGCCGGGCACGGAAGGGCCGCCGGACGAGGCCGCGGCGTCCGACGTCGCGGCGCCGAAGGTGCGGCTCGTCGACTTCGAGATGGCCTTCCCGGCCTCCGAGGACACCCGTCCCACCCTCGGCTACCCCGGCTTCGCCGCCCGTCGCAAGACCGGCCCCGCGGTCGACGAACACGCCCTGGCGGTACTGCGGCTGTGGCTGTTCCTGCCGCTCGTGACGTCGCTCGGCATCTGCCCGGAGAACGGGGCGCGGCTCGCGGCCGTGGCGGCACGGCGGTTCGGTCTGCCGGAGGACTTCACGACGACGGTCGCGGCGGCACTGGCGGAGGCGCCCGAGGCACGGCCACAGCAGGCCGGTGAGCGGCCGCAGCAGGCTGAGCACCCCGGCGGCCAGGCGGACCCCCCAGGACCGCCGAAGCGCTCCACCGTCCCGCCCCCGGTCGCAGCCCTCCCCGACGTCCCCCTCGACACCGCCCCCGTCGACTGGGCAGCCGTACGCGCCTCCATGGCCCGCGCCCTCCACACCTCGGCGACACCCGACCGCGACGACCGGCTCTTCCCCGGCGACCCGCGCCAGTTCAACGAGGCCCCCGGCGGCTTCGCGCACGGCGCCGCGGGCGTCCTGTGGGCCCTGTCCGTGGCGGGCGGCGAACGCGAACCCGTGTACGAGGACTGGCTCCTGCGCGCGGCCCGCGCCGACCACGTCCGACCCGGCTTCCACGACGGCGCGCACGGCGTCGCGCACGTCCTGGACCACCTCGGCCACCACGCCGCCGCCCACGAGCTGATCGACCGCGTCCGTCCCGGCGTCGAGGAGATGACCGACGTCAGCCTGTACGGCGGCCTCGCGGGCGTCGGCCTGAACCTGCTGCACCTCGCCGGGGGCGACCCGGGGCACGCCTGGCTCAAGGAGGCCCGGGAGCTGGCCGCGCGTGCCGTCGGTGCGCTGGACGACGGCCGTCCGCACGGCATCGACCGCGCCCGCGGCGAGCCCGGCACCCACGGCGGGCTGCTGCACGGCTGGTCCGGGGTCGGCCTGTTCCTGCTGCGGATGTACGAGGCCACGGGCGAGGACGCGTACGTGCGGCACGCGGTGCGCGCCGTGCACCGGGACCTGGACCTGTGCGTCGCGCGGAAGGAAGGCGTCCTGCACGTCGACGGCGGCTTCCGCTCCCTGCCGTACCTGGAGACCGGTTCGGTCGGCATCGGCCTCGTCGCCGACCTGCTGGCCGACCACGCGGACGACGCGCGCGTCACCGAGGCGCTGCCCGCGCTGGCGCTCGCCGCGCGCTCGCCGCTCACGGTCGAGAGCCAGCTCTTCAACGGGCGGGCCGGGCTCCTCGCGGCGGCGCACACGCTGCGCGGGCACCTGCCGGTCGCCGCCGGTCCCGAGGGCGGGCAGGCCATCGCCGGTCCCGAGGGCGAGCAGGCCGCCGTCGACCCGGTGGCCGAGCACTTGGGCAGCCTCCACTGGCACGCCCTCGCCCACCACGGCCATGTCGCGTTCCCCGGCCACAGCGGCCTGCGCCTGTCCATGGACCTGGCGACGGGCACCGCGGGCGTCCTCACGGCCTTGTCGTACGTCACGGACGGTGGGCCGCCCCCGCTGCCGTTCCTGCACCGCGCCGGGCACCCGCCACCGGCGGCGGACCACGGACTCCCGGCGGCCGACCGCCGCCGGTTTCCCTGCGAACAGTCGGTTGGAGGTGACACCGCATGAACGTTCTGGAGCTTCAGGAGCTGGAGACGTCGACCCTCGACGACGAGCTGCTCGGCAGCACCGGCAGCGTGGGTTGCTGACCCGCTGTCACGGCACGACGAGAGCGCGAGAACCGCAGCGGCGGTCCACGGAGACCGCCGACCGCGTCGCACCACCGACTTCGGCGGCCGACCGCCGCCGGTCCCGCAGCGAGCGTTTGGGAGGAGGTGACACCGCATGAACGTTCTGGAGCTTCAGGAGCTGGAGACGTCGACCCTCGACGACGAGCTGCTCGGCAGCACGGGCAGCGTGAACTGCTGACCCGCTGACGAGGCGATGAGAGCGAGAGGGCCGCAGCGGCAGTCCACCGCGGCCGCCAGCCGGGCCGACTGAGCCGGCGGTGGGGGGTCCCTGAGCCCAGGGACCCCCCACTCACTCCCGTCGTTCCGCCCGTTCCGCCCGTTCCAGCCGCCCGTCCGCCGGTCCGCACGCGTGGCCCCGATCTCGTCCCGTGCGTCCGGCGCTCAGCGGCCCCGGTGCCGTTCGGCGATCCGGACGAGTTCGGGGACGACGTCGGCGGCGCTCGGCATGGCCCGCATGTCGGCCCGCAGCCGCCGTGCCCCATCGGCGAAGGAGGATTCCGTGAGCAGCCGCCCGACTTCGTGCGCGACGCGTTCGCCCGTCGCCTCCGCCACGGGCAGGTCCACCCCGGCTCCGTACGCGGCCAGGCCCCTGGCCAGGATCGGGGCGTCGATCTCCTCGGCGATGGCGAGTTGGGGGACGGCGTGCAGCGAGGTCGTCCCGATGGTCCCGAACCCGCCGTGATGAACCATCACCGCACACGTAGGAGCAAGCGCCGCCAGCGGCACGAACTCCTCCACCCGCACCCGATCCCCCACCGCACCCAGCTGCTCACGGATACCGGCGGCACCCGGCAGCGCGGCCACCACCTCCACCTCGAGCCCGGCCAGGGCCTTGAGGATCTCCACCACCGACACCGAGTACCCGGCAAGACGCTCCACCGCACTCAACCCCAGCGTGAACCCCACCCGAGGCCGCACCGGCGCCTCCCACAACCACCTCGGCACCACCGACACCCCGTTGTAGACGCCGTACCGCATCGGCAGACAGGCGATGCCGGTCTCCAGGCGGAACGCCTCGGGCAGCTGGTCCACCGTGAACTGACCGGTCGTCAACTCCTCGTCGAAGGCGACCCCGTACCGCCCCGCCATCACCGTCAGCCACGCACCCAGCGGATCCCCCGCCCCACCCACCGACTCCCCCGCCTCACTCAGCAGACGCACGAACTGCTCCCGCACCCGCCCGAAGAAATCCACCCCCCACGTCAACCGCCCATGCGCGGCCCCACACACCCGCGCAGCCACCCCACCCGCGAACGTCCCCGGCTCCCACACCACCAACTCCGGCTCCCACCACCGGCACAACCCCACCAACTCATCCACCAACGGCTCATTCACCAACCGGAACCACCACGGCACCACATCCCCATAACCCGCCC
>NZ_BMVR01000006.1:115911-649308 GCF_014650815.1 Streptomyces flavofungini | reverse complement strand
GGGGTATCGACCGGTTCACGATGTCGACGGTGGTGGACCTGCCGCAGGGCATCGACGAGGCGGGTCTCGTTGCCACGCTGGGTGCGGTCGTCGACCGCCACGACATGCTCCGCTCCCGACTGGTCCCGGGCGGATTCGACATCACCGCGCCCGGCACGGTGGACATCGCCGGACTCGTACAGCGGGTGCCGTGCGACGGCCGCTGGGACGAGGAGTGGCTGCGGCGGGCGGCCGGGGAACTGGACACCGCCACCGGCAAGTTGAACCCCTCCGACGGGGTGATGGCGCAGTTCGTGTGGTTCGACGCGGGCGCCGGGCACGCGGGCCGACTGATGGTGGTGCTGCACCACTTCGTGATCGACGGTGTCTCCTGGCGCATCCTGCTGCCCGACTTCGCTGCGGCCTGGGAGCAGGTGCGGGCCGGGAAGACTCCGGTCCTCGCGGAGGTGGGAACCTCGGTGCGGCGCTGGTCGCACGCCCTGGTCGAGGAGGCTGCCGGGTCGGCGCGGGCGGCGGAACTGCCGCTGTGGCGCTCCCAGGTGGAGGGGCCGGACCCGTTGCTCGGCTCCCGCCCGCTCGACCCCGCCATCGACGTGGGCTCCACGGTGCGGCGGCTCACGGTGCACCTGCCCGCCCCGGTGACCGAGACCCTGCTGACCACCCTGCCCGCGGCCTTCCACGGCGGCGTCAACGACGGACTCCTCACCGCCCTCGCCCTGGCGGTCGCGCGCTGGCGGGACGCCCGGGGCGTCGACGAGCGGTCGCTGCTGGTCAAGCTGGAGGGCCACGGCCGCGAGGAGACCGCGGCCCCGGGTGCGGACCTGTCGCGCACGGTGGGCTGGTTCACCAGCATCTTCCCCGTACGCCTCGACGTCGCCGGACTCGACCTGGACGACGCGCTCGACGGCGGCACGGCCGCCGGGACCGCCGTCAAGGCGGTCAAGGAACAACTCCAGGCCATCCCGGACAAGGGCATCGGCTACGGCCTGCTGCGCTACCTCAACCCGGACACCGCGGAGGTCCTCCGCCGGCACGACACCGGCCAGATCTCCTTCAACTACCTGGGCCGGTTCTCCACCACGGACATGCCGGAACACCTCCGCGGCCTGGGCTGGACCTCGGCCCCCGGTACGGACGAGCTGATCGCGGCCCCCGCCGACATGCCCGCCATGGCCTCCTTGGAGATCAACGCCGTGGTGAGCGACACCGCGGACGGGCCGCGGCTGACCGCCGTGTTCGGCGCACCGGAGGGCGTGCTGTCGCCGGTGGAGGTGCAGGAGCTGGCCGACCTCTGGGTGAACGCCCTGGAAGGCCTGGCCCGGCACGCGGCCGCGGACGACGCGGGCGGCCTGACCCCCTCGGACATCTCCCTGATACCGGTCCGGCAGAGCGAGATCGAGGCCTGGGAGCGGCAGTACCCGGGGGTGACCGACATCTGGCCGCTGACCCCGCTGCAGTCCGGGCTGCTGTTCCAGTCCCTGCTGGCGGGTGCCGCGTACGACCCCTACCACGTACAGGTGCAGTACCACGTGTCGGGCGTCGTGGACCCGGCCCGGATGCGCGCGGCGGGCCAGGCCCTGCTCGACCGGT
Organism: Streptomyces flavofungini; assembly: GCF_014650815.1. Classification (GTDB taxonomy): domain Bacteria; phylum Actinomycetota; class Actinomycetes; order Streptomycetales; family Streptomycetaceae; genus Streptomyces; species Streptomyces flavofungini. The sequence goes on along the minus strand of NZ_BMVR01000006.1, from coordinate 647,718 downwards.
ACGCCAACCTGCGCACCGCCTTCGCCACCCGCGCCTCCGGCGACCGCGTGCAGCTCGTGCTCGAGGACGTCGCGCTGCCGTGGCACGAAGCCGATCTGCGCGACCTCGGCGCGGACGAGCGTGCCGAGGAGCTGGCCCGCTTCCTGGCGGCGGACCAGGCCGCCCGGTTCGACCCGGCCACGCCGCCGCTGCTGCGGCTGTCGCTGGTCCTGACCGGCCCCGAGGCGGCCGAGCTCGTCCTGACCTCGCACCACGCGCTGCTCGACGGCTGGTCGCTGGGGCTGCTGATGCAGGATCTGCTGCGGCTCTACCACTCCGGCACGGACGACTCGGTGCTGCCCCGCCTGCGGGGCGGGTACCGGGACTTCCTGGCCTGGCTGTCCGACCAGGACGACGAGGCCTCGGCGCGCGCCTGGGCGACCGCACTCGACGGGGTCGACGAACCCACCCTGGTGGCGCCCCAGGACACCGGGTCCGCCGAGGCCCCGGGGCAGGCCGCGGAGCTGGCGGTGCCGCTGCCGCTGGACACCTCCCGCGAACTGTCCCGGCGGGCCGCTGAACTGGGCGTCACTCTCAACACCCTGGTGCAGGGCGCCTGGGCGGTGGTGGTGGGCTGCCTGACCGGCCGCTCGGACGTGGTGTTCGGCACCACCGTGTCGGGCCGTCCGCCCGCGATACCGGGTGTGGAGGACATGGTCGGCCTCTTCATCAACACCCTGCCGGTACGGGTGCGCATGTCTCCGTGGGACAGCCTCGGGAAGGTGCTCACCGACCTGCAGAACAGCCAGGCCGACCTGCTCGACCACCACCACTACGGCCTCGCCGGCATCCAGCGGGCCGTGTCGATGAGCACCCTGTTCGACACCGTCACCGTCTTCGAGTCCTACCCGGTCGACAGCGGCAGCATCGCCGGGACGGAGGCCACCGGCGGGCTCGCGGTCGACGCCGCGAGGACGGAGAACGGCACGCACTACTCGCTGGGCATCGCGGCCGTGGCCGACCCCGACCTGCGGCTCGTCATGCAGTACCAGCCGGACCTGTTCGAGCGGTCGGAGGCCGACCGAGTGGTCGGCCAACTCGTCCGCGTCCTCCAGCAGTTGGCGGACGACCCGCACGTGCCCGTCGGACGGGTGACGATGACGTCGACCGCGGCGGCGGCGCCGGAGCCGACCGCGCCCGAGCTGACCATTCCGGAGCTGTTCGCGCGGCAGGTCGCCGCGCGCCCGGACGCGACCGCGGTGACCTCCGAGGGGACCACCCTCACGTACGGCGAACTCGACCGCAGGGTCGACCAGTTGGCGTACGCGCTCACCCAACGCGGCATCGGCCCGGAGTCGGTGGTGGCGGTGGCGCTGCGCCGCTCGCCGGAGCTCGCGGTGACGATTCTCGCCGTCGCACGGGCGGGCGCGGCGTATCTGCCGATCGACGTCGCCTACCCGGCCGAGCGGATCGCGTACACGATCGAGGACAGCGGTGCCCGCCTGGCCGTGACGGACGCCACGACCACCACGGTGCTGGCCGGACACGGCCTCGACGAGCTGCGCGTCGACCAGCTGCCCGCCGACCCGACCGGGACGCCCGACCTGCCCGACGTGGGCCTGGACCACACCGCGTACGTCATCTACACCTCGGGTTCGACGGGCCGTCCCAAGGGCGTGGCCGTCACCCACCGCGGGGTCGCCGCCGTGGTGGAGGCGCACGTGGAGCGGCTCGCCGTCACCCCGGACAGCCGGATGCTGCAGCACGCCTCGCCGAGCTTCGACGTCTCGCTCGCCGAACTGTTCACGGCCCTGCTGTCCGGGGCGAGCGTGGTGCTCGCGGACCGGGAGCGGCTTGCCGCGGGCGCGCCGCTGGCCGAGACGATCGCCGCACACGGGGTCACGCACGCGATGATCCCGCCCGCGCTGCTCGCCGCGATGCCCGCCGATTCCCTGGCCACCGTGGTCTCCCTGGTGGTCGGGGGCGAGATGACACCGCCGGAGCTGGTGGCCGCGTTCGCTCCGGGCCGCCGGATGGTGAACATCTACGGGCCCACGGAGACCACGATCTGCGCCACCATGAGCGCCCCGCTGGTGGCCGACGGGAGCCCGCTCAGCATCGGACGGGCCATCGTGAACACCCAGGTGCACGTCCTCGACGCGGCCCTGCGGCCGGTGCCCACGGGGGTGCCGGGCGAGCTGTACATCGCGGGTTCGGGCCTGGCGCGCGGCTATGTCGGCAGGCAGGCGCTGACCGCGGAGCGCTTCGTGGCCAGCCCGTTCGGCGGACCCGGCGAGCGCATGTACCGGACCGGCGACGTCGTACGCCAGACCCCGACGGGCGACCTGCTGTTCCTCGGCCGTGTCGACGACCAGGTCAAGATCCGCGGCTTCCGGATCGAGCTCGGCGAGATCGACGCGGCGCTGCGCGCGCACCCCGAGGTCGAGCGGGCCGCGACGGTGGTGGACGACAGGCCGGGCGACCGGCGCCTGGTGGCGTACGTGGTGCCCGTCGGCGAGCCGACCGACGCGCGCGCCACGGCCACGGACGAGGAGTTGCTGGCCCGGCTGCGCGACCACTTGCGGGAGCGGCTGCCGAACCACATGGTGCCGTCCGCGGTGATGCTCATCGACAAGCTGCCGGTGACGCCGAACGGAAAGCTCGACAAGAAGATGCTCCCCGCCCCGGACTACGCGGGCGGATCGACGGGCCGCGCCCCGCGGACGGCCCGGGAGGAGGGCCTCTGCCGGCTGTTCGGCGAGGTGCTGGGGCTGGACCGGGTCGGGATCGACGACAGCTTCTTCACGCTCGGTGGGCACTCCCTGCTGGTCACCCGGCTGATGGCGAGCGTGCGCACCGAGTACGGGGTGGACCTGCCGATCCGGGTGGTGTTCGAGTCGCCGACGGTGGCCGAACTCGCCTCCTGCCTCGACCGGTTGGAGGCGGGCGGCGGCTCGTACGAGTCCGCGGACCCCTTCGCGCCGCTGCTGCCCATCAGGACCGGTACGGCCGCCAGGGAACCGCTGTGGTTCGTCCAGTCCGGCGGCGGTACCTGCTGGCCCTACCTGGGGTTCGCCGCCCGGCTGCCGCGTGACCGGGAGATCTACGGTCTCCAGGCCAAGGGCTTCCACCGGGGGACGCCGCTGCCCGGGTCGATCGAGGACATGGTCGCCGACTACGTCGCCGAACTCCTCGCCGTCCAGCCCGAGGGGCCGTACCACCTCGTCGGCTATTCGATCGGCGGCACCCTCGCCCACGCCATCGCCGCGGAGTTGCAGCGGCGCGGCCACGAGGTGGCTCTCCTCGCCCTGCTCGACAGCGTGCCGAGCGCCGATCTGGCGGGCGGTGACGAGCCGCCGAGCGGGGACGAGTTCCGCACCTACTTCCGTGAGCAGCTGTCCGGCCTCGCGGGCGTCGGAAGCGCCGACAACACCGATAGCGCCGACAACGCCGAGCAGTACGAGGAGTTCGTGGAGAACGCCGTATCCGTCTTCGCCAACCAGGCGCGGCTGATGGCGGGCTTCACCTCCCCGGTCTACCGCGGCGACGTCCTGTTCTTCCGGGCGGTGCCCAAGCCGGAGGAGTCGTTCACGGAGCGATGGCTGCCGTTCGTCCAGGGGGAGATCCGCCAGCACGACATAGAGACCACGCACGACGAGATGTATCTGCCAGGACCTGCCGCCGACATCTGCAGGATCCTCAGCCGCGAGCTCGCCGGGGACGGCCCGGGCGAGCGGCGTACAGGAAAGAGCGAGGGAGACCAATCGTGACGAGCGTTGTAGAGCGGTGGAACATCCACCCCGGTCACCAGTGGCTGCGCGGTGTCCGGCCCGACCAGACGGTGCGGCTCGACGAGGAGACGGGCGTCTGGCACGTCTACGGCTACCAGGAGGTCTTCGAGGTCCTCACCAGCCCGAAGACGTTCTCCTCCAAGACCGCGCACCTCTTCTCGGTGCAGGTGGACGACGTGTACAGCCAGGGCGACATGTCGCAGCTGGACCCGCCGGAGCAGACCAGGTACCGCAAGCTGGTCAGCCACGGGTTCACGCCGCGGGTCATCGCCGAACTGGAGTCCCGGATCGGCAAGATCACCGAGGACCTGCTCGACGAAGCGACGGGGAAGGGCCAGATCGACCTGGTCGCGGACCTGGCGTATCCGCTGCCGGTCATCGTCATCTCCGAACTCCTCGGCATCCCGGCCAGTGACCGCGAGTTCTTCAAGAACATCGCGTTCGCGGTCATCGAGGGCACCACCGGGGCCGCGCTGATCAGCGGCGGAGACGACGCGCAGGCGCAGGCCGACGCCGCCGTCGAGCGGGTCAAGGCGCTGGTGGACTACATGCGCGAGCAGGTGCTCGACCGCCGCCGTACGCCCCGCGAGGACCTGATCAGCCGCCTGGTCGCGGCGGAGCAGGACGGCACGCGCCTGACGGACCAAGAGATCATCAACATCGCCAACATCCTGCTGTTCACCGGGCACATCACGACCACGATGCTGCTCGGCAACACGCTGGTCTGCCTGGACAACGACCCCGAGCAGTTCGCCCGGGTGCGGGCGGACCGGTCCTTGGTGCCGGGTGCGCTGGAGGAGGGGCTGCGCGTCCTCACGCCGTCCGCGGCGCTCACCCGGCGGTCGGCCACCGAGGTGAAGCTCGGCGGGCAGGTCATTCCCGAGGAGAAGGTGGTCATGATCTGGCCGGGGGCGGCCAACCGCGACCCCGCCAAGTTCCGTGACCCGGACGTGTATGACGTGACCCGCGACCCCAATCCGCACCTGAGCTTCGGCCACGGCGTGCACTTCTGCATCGGCGCCCCGCTGGCCCGCGCGGAGGGCCGGATCGCCATGAACATCCTGCTCGACCGCTATGCCGAGCTGGGCACCGACCCGGACAACCCGCCCTCGTTCTTCCCCTCGCCGGACATGATCGGCGCCAAGTCGCTGCCCCTGCGCGTCCGTTAGCACGTGCGGTACCGGGAATTCGGATCACCCGCCCGCTCGCATCACCTGCCTCACTCGCATCATTCGTTCAACAGGAGAATCGATGACCAACATCGCTGACCGCTGGGGTCTCAACGACGAGTTCTTCTGGCTGCGCGACAAGCAGCCCGACGAGCTGGTCTCGTTCGACGAGAAGCTCGGCGTATGGAACGTGTACGGATATCCCGAGACCGTGGAAATCCTCAATGACCACGAGACCTTCTCGTCCGACGCGGTCCGGCTGCTGCCCGACGCCGCGGCCGGCGCGCAGTACTACGAGGGCGACCTCTCGGGGATGACGGGGGCGGAGCACGCGAGCCTGCGCAAGCAGGCCGACCGCATGTTCAAGCCGTCGGCGCTCGCCAAGCTGGAGGCGCGGCTGGAGAAGGACGCCGGCGACCTGCTGGACGCCGTGGAGGGCAAGGACAGCTTCGAGCTGATCGCCGACTTCGCGGAGCCGCTGTCCGGAAACCTCTTCTGCGACATGCTGGGCGTCCCGAGCAGTGAGCGGGAGCTCTTCAAACTGGTGGACAAGGGCCTCGACAGCGAGGTCAAGGTCTCCACGGTCGACCAGGGCGGCGAGGGCTACGTCGAAGCCCAGATCAAGCACATCCAGCCCCTGCGCGACTATCTCCTGGAGCACATCGCCGACCGCCGGAAGAACCCGGGCGAGGACCTGCTCAGCGTCATCGTCAACATGAAGCGCCACGACGGCACGCAGTTGAGCGACAACGAGTCCGTGAACTTCACGATGGTCATGCTCGGCGCCGGCTACCTCACCGGCACCGTGCTCATCGGCGACACGATGCTGGTCCTCGACCACCTCCCGGAAGAAGCCGCGCGGGTGCGCGCGGACCGCTCGCTCATACCGGGCATGATCGAGGAGGCGCTCCGGTGGTTCACCCCGACCGCGGCGACCTATCGGGCCACCAGCCGCGAGGTGGAGTTCGCCGGGAAGACCATCCCCGCCGACCAGTACGTGGTGGCGTGGCTCGCGGCGGCCAACCGTGACCCGCGGCAGTTCAGCAACCCGAACGTGTTCGACCTCAAGCGTTCGCCCAACCCTCAGCTCGCCTTCGGCCGCGGCACCCACTACTGCCTGGGCGCCCACCTGGCCCGGATGCAGGGCCGGATCGCGTTCAACGCCCTGATGGACCGCTTCCCGAACCTGAGCGCCGACCCGGACAACCCGCCGAAGTTCTTCCCCTCGCCCGAGATGCTCGGCATGCACTCCATGCCGGTGCTCACCAACTGAGCAGCCCGCAGGGACAAGTGATAAGTCCCGGCACGGACGGGACTTATCACTTCCTTTTTCTCTCCCCGCTGACGCCCCTTCTCCCCGATGACGCCCCTGACCTCGGAGCCGGACAGTGAATCACGCGCTTTCCCCAGTCACCGCCGAATGGCCCATGGTGCTGCTGCCGACGGACCGGCGGCGCCAAGCGGGCGTACCGACCCGGAGCCCGGCCACGGCCCGGGCCGAACTGCGCGTACCGCCGACCCAGGACGTGCTCCTCGCCGGCTTCGCCGCACTCCTCTTCCGCTACACCGGCGAGGACCAGATCAGCTTCGACCGCACGGATGCCGACGGCCGCACCGAACAGGTGCGCCTGCTGGGCGTCGGTGAGTCGACACTGGACGAGCTGGCCCACCGCTGGACGGCCGATCTGCTCCCGCAGGCCGGACCCGCGTCCACCGGCATCCGCTTCGCGGCTCCCGGCGACGCCGCCGCGAGCCTCGCGCACGAGCTCCAACTCGTCGTCCGCGAGGACACCGAGGGCCGCCACGCCCTGGAACTCCACTACGACGGCGGGCTCTTCGACGCGACCACGGCCGCGCGGCTGCTCGACCACTACCGGACCCTCGTCGAGGACGGGACGGCCCACCCCGACCGGCCCGTGGCCCGACTGCGGCTGCTGACCGGCGTGGAGCTGCGCCGCATGCTCGTGGAGTGGAACCAGACCGGGACCGACCTGCCGAACGACGTCTGCCTGCACGCGGCGTTCGAGATCCAGGCGGACCGGGCGCCCGATGCCGTCGCCGTGGTGCGCGGCACCGAGCGCCGGACGTACGGGCAGATCAACCGCGAGGCCAACCGTCTGGCCCACCGTCTGATCGCCCTCGGCGTCGGTCCGGACGTGCGCGTGGGGCTGTGCCTCGACCGCTCGCCCGAACTGCTCGTCGCGGTGCTCGGCATCCTCAAGGCGGGCGGTTCCTACGTACCGCTCGATCCCGAGTACCCCGGCCAGCGCATCGCCACCATGGTCCACGGCACGTCCTGCGCCGTCATGGTCAGCCGTTCGGACCTGACGGCGAACTTGCCCGGGACGAGCCCGGAGGAGAGCCGGCCGCTGGTCCTGCTCGACCGCGACGCCGACGCCCTCGCCGCCCAGCCCGAGCACAACCCCGGCCCCACCTCAGGACCCGACGACCTCTGCTACATCCTGCACAGCTCCGGCTCCACCGGCGCGCCCAAGCCGATCGCGCTGCGCCACCGCGGCGTGATGAACACCCTCGCCGACCTCAACTCCAGGTTCGGGGTCGGCCCGGGAGACGCGGTCCTCTCCCTGTCCTCGCCGAGCTTCGACCTGTCGGTCTACGAGTTCCTGGGCCTCACCACGGCCGGCGGCACCGTCGTGCTCCCCGACCCGGCCCGGACGAAGGACCCCGCCCACTGGGCCGAACTGATCGTCGCCGAGAACCTCACGATCTGGCACTCGGCCCCGGCACTGCTGACCCTGCTGACCGACCACCTCGAACAGACCGGCGCCGCGCCGATACCCGGCCTGCGCCTTTCGATGCTCGGCGGTGACTGGGTGCCCGTCACGCTGTGCGACCGGCTCCGCGTGTTCGCGCCCGAGCTGCGCTTCATCGTGATGGGCGGGGCCACCGAGGCGTCCATCCACTCGACGATCTACGACGTCGAGGTGACCGATCCGGAGTGGGCGAGCATCCCCTACGGCCGTCCGCTCGCCAACCAGCGGGCGTACATCCTCGACGACGCGCTCCAGCCGGTGGCGCCGGGCGTGACCGGGGAGCTGTGCGTGGCCGGCGTCAGCCTCGCCCGCGAGTACCTCGGCCAGCCGGAGCGCACCGCCGAACGGTTCCTCGACTGGTCGCACGCGGATGTGGCCGGTGAACGCATCTACCGCACCGGGGACATGGCCCGGTTCGCCCCGGACGGCATGATCGAGATGCTCGGCCGGCGCGACTTCCAGGTCAAGGTCAACGGGCTGCGCGTGGAGCTCGGCGAGATCGAGGTCGTCCTGCGTGCCCACGAGGGCATCCGGCAGACGGCCGTGGTCGCCCGCGACGGCAGGCTCATCGCCTATGTGGTCCCCGGGGAGGACCAAGAGGTTCCGGCGGCGTCGAAGCTGCGGGACTTCCTGGCCGAGCGGCTGCCGGAGTTCATGGTTCCCAAGGCGTTCGTCGTGCTGGACAAGCTGCCGATCACACCGAACGGCAAGCTGGACCGCAAGGGCCTGCCCGAGCCCGGCTTCGCCGGTGCCACGTACCGGGCGCCGCGGTCGGCCGAGGAGGAGACCCTGGCCGGCGTCTTCGCGGAGGTCCTCGGCCGGGAACGGGTCGGCATCGACGATGACTTCGTGGGCATGGGCGGGGACAGCATCCGCTCCATCCAGGTCGTGATCCGCGCCCGGGCCCGGGGCATCGAGATCACCACCCGCCAGATCTTCGAGTCGAGGACCATCGCCGAACTGGCCCTCGCCGCGACCACGGCGGATCCGACGACATACGCCGCCGAGGACACGTCCGAGCCGATGCTCACGGCGGACCGCGACGACGTCGACAGCTGGACCCGGCGCTACGGGCAGCTCGCCGACGTGTGGCCGCTGACCCCGATGCAGTCCGGGATGCTGTTCGAGTCCATGCTGTCCGACACCGGCCCGGACACCTACCAGATGCAGACCCTGTACCACCTGTCCGGTCGCGTCGACGCCGCCCGGCTGCGGGCGGCGGGCCAGGCGGTCCTGGAGCGGCACCCCAATCTGCGGGCCGCCTTCGTCACCGACTCCACCGACAACCTCGTGCAGGTCATCGTGAACGGCGTCGAACTGCCGTGGCGCGAGATCGACCTGAGCGACCTGCCGGAGGCGGCGCGCGACGAGGAGCTGCGACGGTTCCTCGGCGAGGACCGCGCCGCGCGCTTCGACCGGGCCGAGCCGCCGCTGCTCCGCATGGCCCTGGTCCGGCTCGGCCCCGAACGTGCCGAACTGGTCCTCACCACCCACCACGTGCTCCTCGACGGCTGGTCGGAGCAGGTGCTCGCCCAGGATCTGCTCCGCCTCTACGCGGCGGCGGACCCGTCGGCACTCGAACCGGCCCGCGGTTTCCGGGACTTCCTGGCGTGGCTGTCGCGCCAGGACCACGAGGAGAGCTCCCGGGCCTGGGCCGCGGAGCTCGCCGGACTGGACGGGCCGACCACGCTCGTCCCCGGCGAGGCGCAGCCCGCGGCCGTCGGTGACGTGTCCGTCACCCTGACGCCGGACGAGTCCCGGCAGTGGGCGCGCTGCTGCGCCGAACTGGGAGTCACGGCCGGCACGTTGGTGCACGGCGCCTGGGCTCTCGTGCTCAGCGCCCTGACCGGGCGGCAGGACGTCGTCTTCGGCTCCACCGTCGCGGGCAGGCCGAGCACCCTGGCCGGGGTGGAGTCGATGGTCGGGATCTTCATCAACACCCTGCCGGTACGGGTCCGGTGCACTCCCGGCGGCACGGTCACCGAGCTGCTGACCGATCTGCAGAAGCGGCAGACCGCCCTGCTCGATCACCATCACCACAGCCTGGCCGAGATCCAGCGGGCCACCGGACTGGCCGCCCTGTTCGACACGTTGGTGGTGATCCAGTCCTACCCGCCGAGGGACGACGGGTCGGCGGTGGAGGCCGGGGTCGAGATCACCGGCGTCGACTCGGCCGCCGCCGTGAACTACCCGCTGACCCTGATCGCCGAAGGCGACCGGTTCACCGTCCAGTACCACGCCGACCTGGTGGACAAGGGCACGGCCGAGGCCGTCGCCGCCCGCTTCCACTCGGTCCTGAACCAGCTCGCCGGGGACGCCGGCCGACGGGTCGGCACGGTGGACGTGCTGCTGCCGGGCGAACGCGATCAGCTGCTCGCGGCCCCCGCGGGCGCCCCGTCCGTCTCGCAGGACACACCCGTCACGCTCTTCGAGCACCGGGCGGCGGCGACCCCCGAGGCGATCGCGGTGGCGGACGCGGCGGCGGAACTGACGTACCGGGAGCTGGACGTCCGGGCCGACCGCCTCGCGGCCGAACTGGTCGGCCGCGGCGCGGGACCCGAGACCGTCGTCGCCCTCGCGCTGCCCCGCTCGGTGGGCCTGGCCGTCGCGCTGGTGGGGACGGCCAAATCCGGGGCCGCCTTCCTGCCGGTCGACCCCGCCCGGCAGGACGTCGCCGGGGCGGATCTGGTCCTGACGCTCGCGGACCTCGACCTTCCGGAGCCGACCGGCACCGGCGGGTCGCGCCCGGCCGCGCCGGACCCGCGGCACCTGGCCTGTGTGCGCGGCCCCGGCGGCAGCTCCGGCGGCATCGCGCTGAGCCACCGCGCACTGGCCGACGCGGTGCGGCGTTTCGCGGCCGGGGCGGGGCTGCTGCCCGGGACCAGGCTGCTCGCGGCTTCGCCCCACGAGGACGAGGTGGCCTTCGAGATCCTCGCCGCGTTGTGCGCCGGAGCCCGCGTCGAGGTGACCCCGCACGCCGCGGACCTGATCCAGGACGGTTGGGCGGGTGACGTCATCAGCACGTCCGCCCCGTTCTTCGCCGAGGCGCTGGACCGGTGTGCGAAGACGGTCCGGACGAACACCGTGGCCCTCACCGGGGACGTACTGGGCGGATCGTTCGCGGACCGGATCCGCGACCGGATCCCCGGCGTGCGGACGGTCGACGTCTACCGTCCGGCCGGGACGGCCGGCGGCGCTCCGCTGGACACCACGAAGGCCTATGTCCTCAGCCCGGCGCTCCGCCCCGTACCGCCGGGCGTGACCGGGGAGTTGTACCTCGCCGGCGAGGTGCCCCGGGGCTACCACGCCGACGGGGCGCCGACCGCACAGCGGTTGGTCGCCGACCCCTACGGTCCGGCCGGGTCCAGGATGCACCGCACCGGTGATCTGGCCAGGTGGGACGGTGCCGGCCGGGTGGAGTTCGCCGGACACGGGGGCGCCCGGGCGACGATCGACGGGCACCAGGTCAGGACGGGCGACGTCGAAGCCGTGCTGGCGGCGCACCCGGCGGTGTCCCGGACCGTGGTCGCCGTCCGGGAGGGCGACCGGCTGGTGGGCTACGTCGTGCCCGCGCCGGGCGGCGGCGCCGACGGCGAGGAGCTGCGGGAGTACGTGGCCCGGCTGCTGCCGGCCCACATGGTGCCCGCCGTCATCGTGACGCTGGACGAGCTGCCGTCCGGTGCGTCGGCCGATCTGGAGGCCCTGCCCGACCCCGGCGCCGCGGCTGCCGACGGCGGCGGCTACCGCGGCGGCCGTACCAGCCAGGAGGAGGCGTTGTGTGAGCTGTTCGCCGATGTCCTGGGCCTCGACCGGGTCGGCATCGACGACGACTTCTTCAAGCTCGGTGGCAATTCGCTCCTGGCGACCCGGCTCATCGGCCGGCTGCGCCGTTCCCTGGGGGTCGAGGTGTCGATCAGGACGATCTTCGAGCACCCGACCATCGCCCGGCTCTCCGGCCACATCCCGGCCGAGCCGAAGAAGAGCCGACCGCGTCTGCGCAGGATGACGCAGTAGTCAGGAGGAGGGAAGCGGCGGGCCGCAGGCAGTGCGCGGCGGCCCGCCACCACAAAGCGCCGGGCAGGTCTCCCTGCCCGGCGCTTCGGGTTGTCCGACGGCGGGTCTCACTCCAGCGGCGCGACCAGTTCGCCCGTCGCCACCCGGTGGACGCGGATCGCCTCGGTGGGGCACATGTCGGCCGCTTCGAAGAGTTCCTCGGAGGCCGTGGTGGTCGCGTGCAGCGCCATCGCCCGGCCGTCCGGGCCCAGGGCGAGGTCCCGCCCCGCGACCGACACGCACACGCCGGAGCCCGCGCAGTGCAGCTTCTCCACCCGGATGACCAGTTCGTCGGAGCCGGTGCGGGCAGGGGCGGCGGCGTCCCCCAGTACCTCGGGCGACTGGTGGTGCTCAACGGACATCCGTCCTCCTGGCGATTGGCTGGTTCTACCGTGACGCCGCACGAGCGGGTCCGGGGCGTAACGCCGCCTGCTCGGTGCGGCGGCGGGGAGGTGCGTCGGTCGGCGCGCGCGGAGGCCGCTTCGGCTGTCGCGTCCGCGTAGGCGCCACAACGGCGCCTCGCGCCCCTGTGGCCGACCCACACACTGGATTCCCATCATCCCTCGGCCCCGGCGCCGAAGCCAGAAGAAGAGGGGTGAAGCGGAGCGAAGAGGGACGGGAAAGCCGGGGAAGGGCAGGGCGGCCGGGCGGCGTCATCGTGGCGCCGCGGCCGCGGAACCGTCCCGTCGACGGGACGGGTGGGGAGCGGAATGACCCACTGGAGCCAGCCTAAAGCCCGTGTGACCTGGACGAAAGCTTGCAATGGCGCCATGATGGTGCGAACATGGCGCCATGGAACTCATGCGGTACGTCGACAACCTGCGGCAAGAGCTCGTGGTCGCCGCCGAGGCGAGTGACGAGGAGACGCGCGAGCTCACCGAGCGCCTCATCGCGCCGCTGTCCTCCGCCGCGCGCCTGACCCTGCTGGACGCGCTGTCGGCCGCCGCGGACGAGATCACCCGTGATCTGGCTCCCGGGTCGGTCGAGATCCGGCTGCGGGGCCTCGACCCGACGTTCGTCGTGACGCTGCCTTCCATGGACCAGGCCTTCGACGACGAGCCCGACGACCGGCGGTCGCGCAACGGCCTGGCGCCCGTGCTCCCCTCGCTGCCGAAGGTCGCGGCGAGCGGGGACGAGGGGGCGACGTCCCGCATCAACTTCCGGCCGCCGGAGCAGCTCAAGGCCCGGATCGAGGAGGCCGCCGAGCGGGACCGGCTGTCGGTCAACGCCTGGCTGGTACGGGCGGCGTCCACGATGCTCGAGTTCGACGACCGCGCACAACGCTCCGACCAGCGCCCGCCGCGAGGCAACCAGCGCTACACCGGCTGGGTGAACTGACCGGTCTCCCGCGCCGGGCGACGCAGCCCCCCGTCCCACCTGCCAGCGGCGATGCTCAGCCGGTCCATCAAGAAGGGCAGTCATGCCTGTTTTCCAGACGCCACACCCGATTTCCGCAACGATCGAGATCGCGGACGGGGGCGTCCGTGTCGAGGCCGGCGAACGGAGCGAAACCCTCGTCGAGGTCCGCCCGAGCGACCCGGAGAACGAGGCGGACGTGAAGGCCGCCGAGGGCACCCGGGTGGAGCACGCGGGCGGCAGGCTCCTGGTCAAGGCACCGCAGCGAGGCCTCTTCGGCAAGAACGGCGCCGTCGACGTCACGATCGAACTGCCCGCGGGTTCGGACATCAGGGGCAGCGCGCGCAAGGCGCCGTTCCGCGGCAGCGGTCGGCTGGGGCAGTGCCGGTTCAAGACGTCCACCGGCGACATCCAGCTGGAGCAGACGGGCTCGCTCGTCCTCAGCACGTCCTTCGGGGACGTCACGGTGGAGCAGGTGGCGGGTTCGGCCGAGGTGGCGACCGGATCGGGCGCGGTGCGGATCGGAGCCCTGGAGGGCTCGGCGACGATCAAGAACTCCAACGGCGACAGCTGGGTGGGCGAGGCGGCCGCGAGCCTTCGGGTGTACGCGGCCAACGGCGCGATCTCCGTCGACAAGGTGTACGAGGCGGTGGAGGCGAAGACCGCCAACGGCGCCATCCGGGTCGGCGAGGCCGTGCGCGGCACGGTCGTGCTCGGCACCGCGATCGGCCAGTTGGACATCGGCATCCGCCCCGGCACCGCCGCGCTGCTCGACGTGCGCACCAAGTCGGGCAGCGTCCGCAACCTCATGACGGCCGCGGACGGTCCGGGGACGAGCGACGAGGAAGTCGAAGTGCACGCCGTCACCGCGGTCGGTGACGTCGTGATCCGGCGCGCCGGACCCTGACGCGCGCCGCGGGTGCGGGGCACGACGATCCGGCATCGGTGGGCGGCGCGCGCCGCCGCGCAGCGCGCGGCCGAGCAGCCGCGGGCCCCTCGGGCCGAGGTCAGATCAGCGGCGGCCGCCCGAGGCGCGTCATCCGCCACACCGTCGCCCACCGCATCGGCCTGCGCTCGCCCCCCGACGTACGGAAGCCCTCGACGAAGCCGCCCGCCCAGGCGCGCAGGCCGCCCGCGGAGCGGGTGCGGGCCAGGGTGAGGAGGGTCCAGACCGTCAGATAGAGGGGGATGAGGGGGAGGGGGAGGCGGCGGCGGGCCAGCCAGACGCGGTTGCGGGCGGTCATGCGGTGGTAGACGGCGTGCCGGGCGGGGGACGTCTTCGGGTGCTGGAGCAGCAGCGAGGGCTCGTACAGGACCTTCCAGTCCGCGTCGAGCGCGCGCCAGGCCAGGTCCGTCTCCTCGTGCGTGAAGAAGAAGTCCGCGGGCCAGTCGCCGGTCTGCGCCAGCATCTTCATGGAGAAGGCGTGCGCGCCGCCGAGGAAGGACGTGACGAGGCCGCCGCGCATGGGGTCCTTGGCGCGCAGCCGAGGCACGTGGCGGCGCTGCGTCTCGCCGTGCTCGTCGGCGATGCGGAAGCCGACGATGCCGAGCCCCGGGTCGGCGGCGAACAGCCGCTGGACCGTGCGGAAGGCGTCCGGGTCGACGAGCAGGCCGTCGTCGTCCAGCTCGATGGCCACGTCCACGTCGCCGAACTCGCGCAGCCGGGCCAGGGCGACGTTGCGGCCGCCGGGGCAGCCCAGGTTCTCGTCGAGCTCGATCGCCGTGACCTCGCTGGGGTAGGCGGGGAAGTCCGGCAGCGGGGTGCCGTTGCCGACGATGACCAGGCGGGTCGGGGCGACGTCCTGCTTGGCCACGGCCGCCAGGAGCGCGTCGACGTCTTTCGGGCGGTTGCCCATGGTCACGATGGCCACACCCAGGCGCGGTTCGGACAAGGCGGGCCTCCAGGGCGGGGCGGATCGGGTCGGGCACGGGGTCGGGAGCGCGGGTCGTGCGGGGCGCTCCCGGGTGCCGCCGTACGGCCGGTACGGCGGCGCGGTCATATGGTCTGACGTTCGCGATGGTAGCCGTTCACTGTTGTGTTTCATTCGGGACGTGGGTCGTTCATGTCCGGGGATGTGGCCGGGTTCACCCCGCTGGGGGCCGGGCGGGGCCCGCCGTGGCCTGTTTTGGCTGTGACATGTCAAAAATCATGAGGATGTGTCTTGTTCTCTCAAGGGGCCTGTGTCTCAATGGCCCCGACCCAATTCGCTGACTGACCGTCAGGAATGGCGGGCGCGTCGCTCCTCGGGCAAGCGGGCAGCGGGCAGCCGGACACCGGCGGCGGTCGGCGGGGCAGGCACCCCACACTCCCCCCATTGAAGGCAGGCCCCCCATGAGGCATGGCAGATTCGCCCTCGGCTCGGCCCTCGGCGCCGGCGCGCTCGCCGTCAGCGCCCTGGTCCTCGCTCCGACCGCGGGCGCGGTGGAGCCGCAGGAGGCGACCATAGGCTTCGACTGCGGTTCGTTCGGCTCGGGCTCGGCGACGCTCAAGGCGACGCAGGACGGCACCGCGGCCACCATCGACGTGTCGACGTCGGCCATCACCGCGCCGATCGACGTCGGCGCGGGCGCCGTCAACTCCACGCTCACCCTCACCAAGAACGGCTCCGGCACCACGACGTTCAGCGGCAACTCCAACCCGGCGATCCCCGCGGGCAGCCCCGTCTCCACCGGCCCGCTGAGCGGCACCGTCGCCGCGGGCGACAGCCTGGAGGGCAAGTCGCTGACGATCGTCGTCTTCGGCATCACGGTGACCTGCAACGCCACGTCCGCGCAGGCGCCCGGCCCGTTCAAGTTCTGATCAAGTCCTGGGCCCGGGTACCGGGCGCGTACGTACGGTAACGGGGGGTGCCGCGGTCCGGACGGCGGGCCGCGGCACCCTTCCGCGTACCGGAGCGGCCGCCGCGCGCGGCACCGGGGGAAATCCCGTTGCCGCCCCCACCCGGGCCCCTTACCGTGCCGATCATGCTGCCCCCCGTGGACACCGACGAGGAGTGGGACGCCGTCGTCCCCGACGAAGCCGTCATGCGGCCCGCCGTCGAGGACCTGAGCGCCCGCCTCGGCCTCGCGGGCGCGCCCCTCACGCGCTACGACGAGGGCTCGCAGCCCGTCTACGCGGTGGGGGAGCGGCACGTGCTCAAGCTCTTCCCCGGCGCCGCGGCGGACGACGGCGCCACCGAGGCGCGGGTACTCGGCCACGTGCAAGGGCAACTGCCCGTCCCCACCCCGGAGTTGCACGACTTCGGCGCGTACGTCAACGGCTGGACCTACGTCCTGATGTCCCGGCTGCCCGGCACCGGCCTGCACCTCGCCTGGCCCCGGATCCCGACGGCCGACCGGGACCGGGTCGTGGCGCGGGCGGGCGAGGCGCTCGCCGCACTGCACGCGCTCGGGCACGCGCCGCTCGCGGACGTCCTCGGGCCCGGCGACTGGCGGGAGTTCACCGCCCGGCAGCGCGCTGGCGCCGTCGACCGGCAGCGCGGGCGGGGGCTGCCGGAGAGCTGGGCCGAGCAGATCCCCGGCTTCCTGGACGCCGTCCCGCTGCCCGCCCCGCCCCGGACCGCGCTGCTGCACACGGAGTTCATGCGCCAGCACCTGCTCGTGGACCCGGCCGACGGCCACCGGCTCACCGGCCTCTTCGACTTCGAACCCGCGATGATCGGCGACCCGGCCTACGACTTCGTGGGCGTCGGCCTCTTCGTCACGCGCGGGGAGCCGGGACTGCTCACCAGGTTCACGGCCGCGTACGGCCGCACCTTCGAGCCGCGCCTGCTCCTCGCGTACACGCTGCTGCACGTGTACAGCAATCTGCCCTGGTACCTGCGCGAGCTGCCCGCCCCGCCCGAACCGGCGCTCGACGCGCTCGCCGAGGCGTGGTTCGGGCACTGACGGGCGTACCGCCCGGCGCCGCTCAGTCCGTGGCCACCGGTACCAGGGTGAGATACGCGAGGCCGAGCACCTGGCGGTAGCCGCGCAGGAACGTCGCGCGGTGGCGGTCGGCGCGCTCGCGCAGTGCCGCCGCCTCCGGGTGGCCCGGGTGCGAGGCCAGCCACTCCTCGGTGTCGGCCAGATATCCGGCCTCGAACTCCTCCCACTCCGCCGCGCTCGCCGTCTCCACCCACAGCGGGCGGAAACCGGCGGCGACCGCCGCGTCGGTCAGATCGCCCAGGTGGAGAAGCTCGTCGGGGCTTGCCTCCGGCCACATCGCGGCCAGCTCGGTGTCCGTGGGCGGGCGCTGCCAGAAGCTCTCGCCGAGTACGACCCGTCCGCCCGGGGCGACCAGGCGGCGCAGGGCGCGCAGCGCGTCGGCGGTGTACGGGGGCGGGGCGTCGGCCGGGCACAGGGCGTGGGCGGAGCCGAGGCACAGGACGACGTCGGCGGGGCCGCGCGCGGTGTCCGTCGCGGACTCCTCGACGAACGCGACCCGACCGCCGAGCCCGCGCGCCCGGGCCGAGGCGCGGCCCCGCTCCAGGTCCGCGCCGTTGAGGTCGACGCCCACGCCGGTGGACCCGGGGGCCGCCTCCAGAACGCGCAGCAGCACCTCGCCCCAGCCGCTGCCGAGGTCGAGGACGGTGCCGCCGGACGCGCGCAGGAGAGGCTCGGCGGCCCGGCGGACGATGCGGTCGGCGCGCGCCTCCGACAGGGGGCCGTGGAAGGTGAGCCGGGTGAGACGGGGCGGGGAGGCGTCGGCGTCGGTCACGTGGGGGGTGGTGCCGTGGGGGCTCGCGTGGGTGCCGGTGGTGCCTGCGTCAGTGCTGGAGGTCATGGCGGGTGACGCTAACCCGTCAAGGGGTGGAGCGCTCCTGGATTTCGGCTGCTCCGGGGCGTACGTACGCGGCGGACGTGGGCGCGGGTGCGGGTGCGGGACCGGAGGGTGGCGACGACGGCGACGGCGGCGACGACGTGGAGCGGGCGGCCACCGCGCGCAGCCGGGCGTCGAGCGCGTGCTCCGGCGTCGGGGTGAGCGTGCGCAGGGCCACCAGCGCCGTGATGACCACGTCGCACAGCTCCGACTCCACGTCGTCCCAGGTGTGGGTGGTGCCCTTGCGCGGGTTCTGGCCGGTGGCGCCCACGACGGCCTGCGCCACCTCGCCGACCTCCTCCGACAGCTTCAGCATCCGCAGCAGCAGGGTCTCGCGGGCCGGGTGCCGGTTGTGGGACTCCAGCCAGCCGTGCAGCCGGTCCACGGTCTCCCACAGGTCGAGGGGCACGGGGTCGGCGGCGGGGGGCCGCGCCGCCGCGTCGGGCGCGGGCGGTACGGGCGGTGCGGGTGTCGGATCGGGCATGGGGTGCAGCCTGCCACGGCCGCGAGGGCGGGCGTGCCCGGGTGGCGGAGCGGTGGGCCCGGTGCGAGCGTGGGCGCATGAGCATTCAGACAAACCGGCTCAGCGACCCCACGGTCCGGGCCTTCGTCACCGCGGTGAACGCCAACGACCAGTCCGCCTTCCAGGCCGTACTCACACCGGACGCGACCATGTCCGACGACGGCTCCGACCGGGACATCGCCGACTGGACCGACCGCGAGATCTTCTCCTCCAACGGTCACATGGACGTCGAGTCGGAGTCGGACGGCGGGCGCACGCTCCTGGTCAGCTACCGCAACGACACCTGGGGCGAGATGCGCACGAAGTGGCGGTTCGTCGTGACCGGCGAGAAGGTGTCCCGGTTCGAGACGGGCCAGGCCTGACCCCGGTTCGATAAGGGCCGGGCCTGGCCCCGCTTCGAGAGGGGCCGGGCCTGGCCGACGGGCCCCGGCGGGGGTCACTCCGACGGGATGCGTACCGCCGCCCCCGCCACCCGCACCCGCGTGTCCCCGTCCCGCAGCGTCACCGTGAGCACTCCGGGGCGCCCCATGTCCACGCCCTGGTGGAGGGTCAGCTCCGCCGTGGCCGGGACCAGGCCGAGTTCGCGGGCGTACGCGCCGAAGGCGGCCGCCGCCGCGCCCGTCGCCGGGTCCTCGACGACACCGCCGACCGGGAACGGGTCGCGGGCGTGGAAGACCGTGCCGGACTCCTGCTCCCGCCACACCAGCTGGACGGTCGTCAGGTCGAGGCGCAGCATCAGGGTCTTCAGGCGGTCGAAGTCGTACGCGAGGTCGGCGAGGCGGGCGCGGGTGGCGGCCGCGAGGACCAGGTGCCGGGCGCCCGCGAAGGCGATGCGGGGCGGCAGGCCGGGGTCGAGTTCGTCGGCGCGCCAGCCGAGCGCGGCGAGTGCCTCGTCGATGTCGGCCGGGGCGGCCTCCTCGACGTGCGGCGCCACACTCGTCAGCGTCGCCCGCAGCGTCCCGCCGGACTCGGTGACGCTCACCGGCACGGTTCTGGCGGGGGTGGCGAACACGAAGTCGCCGGGTCCGTCGCGCTCCGCGAGGGCGACGGCCGTCGCGACGGTGGCGTGCCCGCAGAAGGGGACCTCGGCCAGCGGGCTGAAGTAGCGCACGGTGAACGAGCGGTCGTCGCCGTCGGGGCCCGGGGTGAGGAACGCCGACTCGCTGTAGCCGACTTCGGCGGCGACGGCGAGCATCGCCTTGTCGTCGAGGCCGCGCGCGTCCAGGACGACACCGGCGGGGTTGCCGCCCGCCGGGTCGGTGGCGAAGGCGGTGTAGCGCAGCACGTCGGGGCGGTCCGGGGCGGGTTCACTGTGGCTCATGCCGCTCGACAACCGCCGCGCGCCCGGGTCCATTCCCGGGCGCGCGGTGGCTCTCACCCCGTGTTTCTCAGTGGCAGTTCTTGGTGCCGTGGTCCCGGGTGGTCCAGGAGCACGAGTCCCGATGCGCTCCGCTGGGCTTCAGCAGCCGGGCCTTGTCGCTGGTGTTGTTCCAGACGTACGAGCCCCGGCCCCAGTAGCGCACGCCCGAGGCGTTGGTGCCCTTGCCGGTGCGGACCTTCACGGTCTTGCCCGCGCCGATCTTGTAGCTGCCGAAGGTGTACGTGTAGCCGGTGTTGTCCTTCAGCTTGTAGCCCTTGAGCTGGATGGCGCTCCGGGTGTTGTTGTGGATGTTCACCCACTCCGCGTTGAGCGAGCTGTTGGAGCCGGTGTCACGGCCCGGGCTGTCGTACTGGATGAAACCGAGGTGCAGGCCGCCCTGGTGGGCGGCGGCCGACGCCGGGGCGGCGACGAGCAGCGGGGCCGCGACAGCGGTGGCGGCGAGGACGGCCGTGGCCATCGAACGTATGCGCAACTTGTGCTCCGTATGTGAAGTTCCCGTGGAGAGCAGCGAGCTTAGTCCGTCGTTGTACGACATTGGGGGCCGCTCCGGGCATATGACTGGAACTCAGCCCTCCCCGCCGTACTGCAATCGGCCCGGCCGGTCCTACGCATGGCCCGCCCGGCTGCTCGGGGGACCTCGCCGTCAGCCCCGTCCGACGTACGGCATCGTCGTCGCGAGGACGGTCGCGAACTGCACGTTCGCCGCCAGCGGCAGCTCCGCCATGTGCCGCACGGTGCGGGCCACGTCCGCCACGTCCATCACCGGCTCGACCGCCAGTTGCCCGTTGGCCTGGGGGATGCCGGAGCGCATGCGTTCGGTCATGTCGGTGGCGGCGTTGCCGATGTCGATCTGTCCGACGGCGATGCGGTACGGGCGGCCGTCCAGGGACAGGGACTTGGTCAGGCCCGTCAGGGCGTGCTTCGTGGCGGTGTACGCGACCGAGTGCGGGCGCGGGACGTGCGCCGAGATGGAGCCGTTGTTGATGATGCGGCCGCCCTGCGGGTCCTGCTCCTTCATCCGCCGGAACGCGGCCTGGGCGCACAGGAACGCGCCGTTGAGGTTGGTGTCGACGACCTGGCGCCAGGCGTCGTAGGGCAGTTCCTCGACGGGCACGCCGCCGGGGCCGAACGTGCCGGCGTTGTTGAAGAGCAGGCCGAGGGGGCCGAAGCGGTCGGCCACGGCGGCGAAGAGGGCCGCCACGTCGTCGGGGGACGTGACGTCCGTGCGGACGCAGAGGGTGCGGGCGCCGGGGTCCTCCGGCGATGACGTCCCGTCGGACGGTGCCGCCGCCAGTGCCGCCGTCTCGCGCAGCGTCTCCTCGCGGCGGCCCGCGAGCGCCACCGACCAGCCCGCGCGCACCAGTTCGAGGGCGACGGCGCGGCCGACGCCGGAGCCCGCCCCGGTGACCACGGCGTTCTTCGGGGGTGCCGTTCGCTCAGCGTTCATGGCCCCGCAGCGTACGGGAGGGTCCGCCGCACGGACCTCATCTGCCCGCCATTTGGCTGTTGTGTACGTGACAGGCGGGTGTCGCCCCCGGCCACTCCAATGCATCTTGCAACCATCTTCAGGGGAGGGGCATATGACACCCGCAGGACAGCACGCACCCGAACTCCGCGCCGCCGCCCGCCACTTGGGGCGCCGCCGGTTCCTCACCGGCACCGGCGCGGCCGCCGCCCTGGCCTTCGCCACCAACCTGCCCACCGCCGGAGTCGCGGGCGCCGCCGAGCTGGACGCCGCCCGCATCCCCGCCGACCCCTTCACCCTCGGCGTGGCCTCCGGCGACCCGCAGCCGCACTCCGTACTGCTGTGGACCCGGCTCGCGCCCCGACCCTTCGAACAGAACGGCGGGCTGCCCGCCGAGCGCGTCACCGTCCACTGGGAGCTGGCCCGCGACGCCCGCTTCCGCCGGATCGCCAGACGCGGCACGGCCACCGCGCACCCGGAGTTCAACCACTCCGTGCACGTCGAGGTCGAGCACCTCGACGCCGACCGGACGTACTACTTCCGCTTCCGTACCGGCAAGTGGGTCAGCGACACCGGCCGCACCCGCACCGCGCCGCCCGCCTCCAGCCGGGCCGCGCTCACCCTCGCCGCCGTGTCCTGCCAGGCCTACCACGACGGCTACTTCACCGCGTACAAACACCTCGCCGAGGACGATGTCGACGTCGTCTTCCACCTCGGCGACTACCTCTACGAGTACGCCGTGAACTCCGTCGGCGGCGCCCGCAAGTACACCGACCGCGTGCTGCCCGACATCTTCAACCGCGAGACCCAGACCCTCGACGACTACCGGCGCCGGTACGCCCTCTACAAGTCCGACCCCGACCTGCGCGCCGCCCACGCCGCCCACCCCTTCGTCGTCACCTGGGACGACCACGAGGTCGAGAACAACTACGCCGACGACCTCGACGAGAACGGCAACCCGCCCGCGGAGTTCCTGCTCCGCCGGGCCTCCGCCTACCGCGCGTACTGGGAGAACCAGCCGCTGCGCCGCCCGCAGCGGCCCACCGGCTCCGACATGCGGCTCTACCGCCGCCTCGACTGGGGCCGGCTCGCCCAGTTCGACATCCTCGACACCCGGCAGTACCGGTCCGACCAGGCCTACGGCGACAAGGCGCACGTGCCCGGGCCCGAATCCCTCGACCCCCGGCGCACCATCACCGGCGCCGGCCAGGAGCGGTGGCTCATCGACGGGTGGCGGCGCTCGCGCGCCCTCTGGAACGTCGTCCCGCAGCAGGTCACCTTCTCCCAGCGCAAGCTCGACCTCAACCCGGCCGCCAAGGTCAGCATGGACGCCTGGGACGGGTACGCCGCCTCGCGGCAGCGGGTGCTCGCCGGGGCCGAGGCCGCCGGTGTCGACAACCTCATGGTGCTCACCGGAGACGTGCACGTCGGGTACGCCTTCGACATCAAGGACGACTTCGACGACCCGTCGTCCGACGTCGTCGGGACCGAGATCGTCGCCACCTCCATCGCCAGCGGCAAGGACGGGGCCGAGCGGCCCGCCAACTGGGAGACGTACATGAAGGCCAACCCGCACCTGAAGTTCTACAGCGGACGCCGGGGCTATGTGACCGTCGCCCTCGACCGCTCCGAGGCCCGGGCCGACTTCAAGACGGTGTCGGCGGTCACCACGCCGGGGGCGCCGATCACGACGGCGGCGTCGTTCGTGGTGGAGGCGGGGAATCCGGGGCTGCGGCCGGCGTAGCCCGCGGGGGACGCCCCAGGCCCGCCCCTTCTCCGAAACCGGGGCTCCGCCCCGGACCCCGCTCCTCAAACGCCGGAGGGGCTGTCTATGGGCGGGTCTGGGGCGCACCCGCGGGGACACAACCACCCCCCGCGCCCTGAGACGATAGGGGGCACTACCAACTACCGGGGAGGGGCGCGATGCCGAAGCGCGGGCAGGCGGCGGAGAGACAGGCCGAGGGACGGATACCCGGGGCGGCGGGGCCCACCGACCCCGCCGCCCTGCGCGTGGCCACCGGCGCCCTGGTCACCCTCATCCTCGGCGGCCTCACCGCCATGCCCCCCTTGTCCATGGACATGTACCTCCCGGCCCTGCCGGAGGTGACGGACGCCCTGCACGCCCCCGCGGCGACCATCCAGCTGACCCTCACGGCCTGCCTCACCGGCATGGCCCTCGGCCAGCTCGTCGTGGGCCCGATGAGCGACAAGTGGGGCAGACGCCGCCCCCTCCTCGGCGGCCTCCTCGTCTACCTCCTCGCGACCGCGATCTGCGCCCTCGCCCCCACCGCGGAACTCCTCATCGCCTTCCGCCTCCTGCAGGGCCTCGCGGGCGCGGCGGCGATCGTGATCGCGCGGGCGGTGGTCCGGGACCTGTACGACGGCGTGGAGATGGCCAGGTTCTTCTCCACGCTGATGCTGATCTCCGGCGTCGCCCCGATCGTCGCGCCGCTGATCGGCGGCCAGGTCCTGCGCCTGACGGACTGGCGCGGCATCTTCGTCGTCCTGACGGTCATCGGCATCGCGCTGACGGTCCTGGTGTGGCGCTGCCTGCCGGAGACCCTGGCCCCGGCGGACCGCCACGACGGCGGCACGGCACAGGCGCTGCGCACGATGCGCGGCCTGCTCGCGGACCGCGTGTTCACGGGCTACATGGTCGCGGGCGGCTTCGCCTTCGCCGCGCTGTTCGCGTACATCTCGGCCTCGCCGTTCGTCATCCAGGAGATCTACGGGGCGTCGCCGCAGACGTTCAGCCTCCTCTTCGGCGTGAACTCGGTCGGCCTGATCGTCGTCGGCCAGATCAACGGCAAGCTCCTCGTCGGCCGGGTCAGCCTCGACAAGGCCCTCGGCTTCGGGCTCGCGGTCATCACGCTCGCCGCGACCGCGCTGCTCCTGATGACCAGCGGCGTCTTCGGTGACGACATCGGCCTCGCGCCGATCGCCGTCGGCCTGTTCGTGCTGATGTCGGCCATGGGCCTCGCCATGCCCAACACCAACGCCCTCGCCCTGATGCGCACCCGCCACGCCGCCGGTTCCGCCTCCGCCCTCCTCGGTACGTCCTCCTTCCTCATCGGCGCGATCGCCTCCCCCCTGGTGGGCATCGCGGGCGAACACACAGCCGTCCCGATGGCCGTGGTCCAGCTGTCGTGTGCGCTGGCGGCCGTCGTCTGCTTCGTGGCACTGTGCCGCCCGTGGCAGCACAACCAGAACGCGCAGGTGACGGAGTCGGGGACCGCGTCGGTGGCGGAGGGCGGGACCGCGACCGTGCCCGCCGCCCGGAAGACGGACCGCTGACCGCCGCCCCGGTGCTGCGGCCCGGCTCCCCGGAGCGCGCCGGACTCGACGCGGACGAGCTGCGCCGCCTCGTCCGCGACGTACGGGCCCTGCCCCAGGGGCCCCGCCCGTGGTGCGCCGGTGCCGTCGTCCTCGCCGGGCGCGGCTCGGTGATCGCGGTGGCGGAGGCGGTCGGGTGGGCCGTGCGGTACGCCGGGGCGGGCGGGAGCGCGGCGCCCCGCGCCACCGGAGGACCGGCCGACGGCACCCCCGTCGAGCTGCCCCCGTCCGAGCGCGTCCCCATGGGCGTCGACACCCCCTTCGACCTCGCCTCCCTCACCAAGCTCTGCACCGCCATCGCCGCCGTGCAGCAGCTGGAGCGCGGTGCTCTCGCCCTCGACGCGCCGGTCGCCCGGTACGCCCCCGAGTGCACGGGCGCCGCCGCGCACGGCATCACGGTGCGGCAGCTGCTCACGCACACCTCGGGGCTGCGGCCCGAACTCCCGCTGTACGAGCTGCCGGATGCGGCCTCGCGGCTGCGGGCGCTGCGTGCTGAGGTGCCGTCCGGTGAGGTGGGCGCGTACGTCTACTCGGATCTGAACATGCTGCTCCTGCAGCAGGTGCTTGAGCGGGTCACGGGGCGTCCTCTTGACCGGCTGGTGCGGGAGGGGATCACCGGGCCGCTCGGGATGGCCGCCACCCGGTTCGGGCCGTGCCCCGGCGCCGCCGCGACCGAGGACCAGCGGCGGCCGTGGGCCAAGGCGGACCGGGGCATGCTGCGGGGCGAGGTGCACGACGAGAACGCGTGGGCGCTCGGGGGCGTGGCCGGGCACGCCGGGCTGTTCGGGACCGCGCGTGACCTGGCCGTGCTGTGCCGGGCCCTGCTGAACGGCGGTACCTACGGCGCCGCCCGCATTCTCGGCTCCGACTCCGTCGACCTGATGCTGGCCGCGCCCGGGCTCGGCTTCGGGGTGGACCAGGCGTGGTTCATGGGGGAGCTGGCGGGGCGCGGCGCGGCGGGGCACACCGGCTTCACCGGTACGTCCCTCGTGCTCGACCCGGCCACGGACACGTTCCTGGTGCTGCTGGCCAACACCGTCCACCCCCGGCGCCAGCCCCTGGACAACGGTCCCCGGCGCGGTGCGGCCACGGCGCTGGCGCGGGCGGTGGCGGCGGGGCCGCCGCCCGGGGCCGCCCGGCGGCCACCCGCCCCACCGGGCCACTAAACTCACGGGGTGCGCGACCAAGCTTCCCCCGCAGAGACCCTCCGTACCGCCCTCGCGGGCCTCCTGGAGGACCTGCCGCCCAAGGCGGCCGCCCAGGCCGTCGACCGGCTGATCGCGAACTACCGCGGCACCACCCCCACCGGCGCGCCCGTCCTGCGCGACCGCGCCGACGTCAGCGCCTACGCCGCGTACCGCATGCCCGCCACCTTCGAAGCCGCCCGCGCCGCCCTCGGCGCGCTCGCCGCCGCGGCGCCCGCCGACTGGAGTCCCGCCGGGCACACGGACATCGGCGGCGGTACCGGCGCCGCCACCTGGGCCGTCCACGCCACCTGGCCCGGTGCGCGGCCCGTCACCGTCCTCGACTGGGCCGAGCCCGCGCTCGCCCTCGGCCGGGAGATCGCCGCCGCGAACCCGGAGCTCGGGTCCGCACAGTGGCAGCGTGCCCGCATCAGCGCCTCCCTCGACGTGCCGCCCGCCTCCCTCGTCACCGTCTCCTACGTCCTCGGTGAGCTCACTCCGGACGACCGGGGGGCCGTCGTGGCGGCGGCCGCCCGGGCCGCGGCCGACGCCGTCGTGGTCATCGAGCCCGGTACGCCCGACGGGTACGCGCGTGTCCTCGACGCCCGTGCGCGGCTGCTCGGTGCCGGGTTCCGGGTCGCCGCGCCCTGCCCCCACAGTGACTCCTGCCCCATCGTGCCCGGGGACGACTGGTGCCACTTCTCCGTCCGGGTCGCCCGGTCCTCCCTGCACCGGCAGGTCAAGGGGGGCTCCCTCGCCTACGAGGACGAGAAGTTCTCGTACGTCGCGGCTGTCCGGCCCGGGGCCGTTCCGGCTGCCCCCGCGGCGGGGCGTGTCGTCCGGAAGCCGCAGCTCCGCAAGGGGATGGTGCTGCTCGATCTGTGCGACGCCGAGGGTGCGCTGCGGCGGGAGACGGTGACGAAGCGGCACGGTGCGCTGTATCGCGAGGCGCGGGACGCGGCCTGGGGCGACACCTGGCCCCCGGCCGGGGCCTAGGGCCTGTCCGATGGGTCGGCGCGGCGTCGCGGCGCCTGGCACTTCCCCAAGCTCTCGGCTTCGTTCGAGCAGGGGAGGCCCCATTGCTCGCCGCGTTGCCGAAAAGCCCTAGTAGCTCCATCCCCACGCTCTCAACTTCGTTCGAGCGGGGGAGACCCCATCCGAGGACGTTCCGGCGCCTTGCGATCGCACGCTCCCCCGAGTTCTCGGCTTCGCTCGAACAGGGCCCCCCATGGCACCGCTCCTTGCTCCACGCCGACCCATCGGACAGGCCCTAGCCCTGCCGGGGGCTCCCCGAGGGCGGAGCCGAAGCCCCGCAGGGGCCCCGACCGCACCTTCTTAGAACCCTCTTAGCCCCACCGACTATCCACATCCCCATGCCTGCCAAGCGCACATTCGCCCTAGCCCTGACCCTCACCGCGGCCACCACCCTCACCGCCGCAGCCACCCCCCAGACCTCCCGGACCCCCCAAGCACCCCACACCCCCCGCGTAACCCTCACCGTCGACGGCGGCACCGCCCTCATCGACCCCGCGACCCTCGCGATCAGCGCCCGCACGCACGACGGCCGCACCCGCCGCCTCACCGCCCCCGCGGCCACGCGCCTCGGCGCCCCCGGCCCCCTCCACCGCACCACCGAGGGCCGCACGCAGTGGAGTTACCCGGACAAGGGCCTGACGGCCACCGCCGCCACCGACCACGGCCGCCTGGCCGTCACCCTCACCGCCAGCAGGGACACCGAGCTCCGCTGGCCCGTGACGGGGGCCAAGGGGAGTCTTCAACTCCCGCGCGGGGAGGGCCTCGACATCCCCACAGCCGACCCCTTCTGGACCTCCGGCGAGCAGAAGCTGACCGGCACCACCCTCGACATGAGCGCCGATCTGACCCTGCCCCTCTGGGGCTACTCGGCAGGACGGCACGGGGTCAGCTACCTCATGCCCACCGATATCGGGACCAACCTCACGTTCAAGACGGGGCCCGACGGCCACCTGCGGACCACAGCGGCCCACACCTTCGACCAGGGCGACGGCACCCGCACCTACACCGTCGACTTCGCCCTCACCGACGGCGACCCCGTCGCCCCGGCCGCCGACTACCGCGCGTATCTCGCGGAACGAGGCCGCCTCGGCAGCCTGAAGAAGAAGATCCGCCGCAACCCGGCGACAGCGCGCCTCCTCGGCGCCTCGCACGCGTACGTGTGGGGGGCGGCCCGCACCCCGGCGGGCATCCGACGCCTCCACGACCTGGGCGTGGACCGGATGTGGCTCGGGTACGACGCCGGGCCCGACCCGATGGGCAAGGCCGCTGTCGCCGCGGCGAAGGACGCGGGGTACCTCGTCGGGCCCTACGACACCTTCGCCAACGGCCAGCCCCCGAAGACCGCCGACAGCCCCACCTCGGTGTGGCCGGGCACCGTCTACCCGGACTTCTGCGTCCGCGACGCCGACGGCCGCCCCCGCCCCGGATTCGGCGGCCGGGGCTGCTACTTGAGCTCGGCGGCGTTCGAGCGGGCCGAACCGAAGAGCCACCACTTGGCGAACCGCACCCGCGCGATGGTGCGCAACGGCGCGGACAGTTACTTCCTGGACGTCGACGCCACCGGCGAGTTGTTCCGTGACCACTCCGCCGCGCACCCGATGACGAAGGCGGGCGACCGCGCCCACCGCCTCGCCCGGATGCGCCGCATCGCCGACTCCGGCCTGGTCCTCGGCTCCGAGTCCGCCCAGGCCTGGGCCAACGAGGCGGTCGCCTTCGACCACGGCAGCGCCACGCCCGTCGCCGACGGCCTGTGGGCGTTGCAGAAGGACCGGGAGAAGTGGGGCGGTTACTTCCCGGAGGCCGCTCCCGGCATCTTCTTCAAGCCGGTGCGGCTCCCCGCCTCGCTTTCCAAGGCCATGTACGACCCGCGCTACCGCGTCCCGTTGTACGGGACAGCCCTGCACGGGTCGACCGTGAGCGCCGAGCGCTGGGAGCTGTCGTACGAGAAGCTGCCCGCGGAGAAGCCCCGGCGCGCGCTGCTCGCGATGCTCTACAACCGGCCGCTCAACCATGTGCTCGACGGGCGGGTACTGGCCCGGCAGGGGCGGGAGATCGCGGCGCTGCAGAAGTACTTCGCGCCGCTGCACCGCGCGGCCGGGACCGAACGGCTCGCGTCCTTCCGGTTCCTGACCGCCGACCGCCGGGTCCAGCGCACCGTCTTCGGCGACGGCACCCTGACGGTCACCGCCAACTTCGGCACCAAGGCCCACGACGGGCTGCCCGGCGGCTGTGCCGATGCCCGGCTGCGCGGCGACGACCGGCCGCGCCGCCTGTGTCCGGCGGATCTCAGCTGACGTACGCGGACAGGAAAAGCTGACGCGGGCGAACCGAAAAAAAGAGGTGCGGGTGGTCGGTGACCACCCGCACTTCCGGTGCGCCGCGCCCTACTTGGCGCGCAGCTCCTGCGTGCAGCACTTCACGCTGCCGCCGCCCTTGAGCAGTTCGCCCAGGTCCATGCCGATCGGTTCGTAGCCCCGCTCGCGCAGCGGCTCGAAGAGGCCGACGGCGGCCTGCGGGAGCAGCACGTGCAGGCCGTCGGAGACCGCGTTCAGGCCGAGGGCCACGGCGTCCGGCTCCGTGGCGATCAGCGCGTCCGGGAACAGGCGGCGCAGGACCGCCTGGCTGCCGGGGGAGAAGGCGCCGGGGTAGTACATGACGTCGTCCGTGGCGTCGTCGAGGACCGCGAGCGCCGTGTCCAGGTGGTAGTAGCGCGGGTCGACGAGGTCGAGGCCGATCACCGGGCGGCCGAAGACCTCCTGGGCCTCGCCGTGCGAGAGCGGGCTGGCGCGGAAGCCCCGGCCCGCGAGGACGTAGCTGGAGGTGGTGGCGAAGTCGCCCTCGCCCTCGTTGATGTGGGTCGGCTCGTGGATCTCGGTGAAGCCGTTGGCCCGGAACCACTCCAGGTGCGCGGCGGCCTCGGGCTGCCGCTCGGGGTGGACGAAGCTGGCGCCCAGGACGCGGCCGTCGACGACGGTCGCGCCATTCGCCGCGAAGACCATGTCCGGCAGGTCCGGGTGCGGCTTGAGCTCCTCGACCGTGTGGCCGAGCGAGCGGTAGCGGTCGCGCAGGTCCTCCCACTGGGCGACGGCCAGCGGGACGTCGACGGGTTTGGTGGGGTCCATCCAGGGATTGATGGAGTACGTGACCTTGAAGTGTGCGGGTGCGCACATCAGGTAGCGCCGGGATGTGGCGCGCCGGGCAACTCGATGCAACGAAGGCTCCTCACGAACCGCAGGGGCTGTTGCTGCCCATGGTGCGGTCTGAGGAGCCTTCGTGCATCGATCCGGGCCCTATGTGCTGCGATCTGGGCGGGTATTTACTCATGAACCGGGCGCTTTTGGGGCCCTGAGTTGTATTCCGACCAGCGCTTTCGGGGCCGGGGGCCGCTCTTCGGCCGGGCGCTCGGGGGTCATGACTCGTTCTTCGCCGACCGGCCTTCCTGGAGTTTGCGCAGCAGCTCGCGCTTCTGCTCCTGCGGGCTGAGCCCGCCGCCGACCCGGCCGGAGCCGCGTCCGCCGCGCAGCGCCTTGCGGGAGAGGTTGGTGCGCGTACCGCCGACGCCGAGCATTCCGGATCCGCCTCGTGACATGTCATTGCCTCCGTGATGAGCGAGTGGACGAGCTGGACGAGCTGGACGAATTGGCGAGACGTATCGTCTCGTCGTGTTCTCGACTCTAAGCGAGACGTGCCGTCTTGTCGAGTGCTTTTACGGGAGGCCGGGGCGCTGGTGAGACGCGGCGTCTCGCGGCGCTGCTACATTCGTTGTCATGGCTCAGAAAACCGCCCCTGACTCCACGCGCCGCAGTGAGCGCTCGCGCCGCGCGATCTACGACGCCGCCCTCGCCCTGGTCGGCGAGGTCGGCTACGGCAAGATGACGATCGAGGCCATCGCCGCCCGCGCCGGTGTCGGCAAGCAGACCATCTACCGCTGGTGGCCCTCCAAGAGCGCCGTCCTCCTCGACGCCTTCCTCGACCTGTCCGAGCAGGCCTCCGCCGAGCTGAGCGCGAAGGCGGGGCTCGACGAGGTCGCGACCGCCATCCCGGACACCGGGGACCTGGAGACCGACCTCAAGTACGTGCTGCGCGCCACCGTCGACGAGATGATCAACCCGAAGTTCGACGCCCCGGCCCGCGCCCTGGCCGCCGAGGGCGTCGTCAACGAGCAGCTCGGCCGCGAATTCCTCGAGAAGCTGCTCGAGCCGCAGCTCCAGCTCTACGTCGACCGGCTGCGGTCCGCCCAGGAGCGCGGCCAGGTCGCCGCCCACATCGACCCGCGCGTCGCCCTCGAACTCTGGACCGGGCCGCTCGCCCAGCGCTGGCTCCAGCGCGTCGGCCCGCTCACCCACGAGTACGCCGACACCCTCGTCGAGTACGCCCTGTACGGCATCGCGCCCCGCTGAGCCGCGGCCCGCCGGCCCGCGGCCCGTCGACCCGCCGTCCGCGCCGCCTTCGCCCGGTCCCTGATCGGTGTGCGCGAGAGCAGCCCCGGCGCGTCCGTGATCACGCCGTTGCAGCCGAGCCGCAGCACCCGGTCGCGCTGGCGCGGCGTGGTCACGGTGTGCGCCCACACCCGCGGGATGCCCGAGTTGACCGCCCGTACGAGATCCGCGTCACGTGCCTTGTAGTCCACGTCGAGGACGTCGACGAACGACGCCCAGTCGCGCGGGCGGTCGGTGCGCAGCTGGGCCTGCGAGCGCCAGAGCTGCGCGAGCAGGCCCAGGTGGTGGGCGCGGCGGGCCACCCAGGGCTTGTTGGAGTTCACGAACACCGAGCGGGCCAGGCCGCGCGCGTGGATCATCGTGCCGAGCCGGGCCAGGCTCTGCGGGTCCTTGGCCTCCAGCATCAGCATCACGCGGCCGCCGAAGCGGTCCAGGACCTCCGCCACCGTCGGCGGCCGTTCGGCGCGCCAGCGGCCCGGCAGGCCCGTCGGCGGCCGCAGCCGCACCCGCTGCCACTCCCGCAGCGTCAGCTCGCGCACCGGCCCCCTGGTGTACGTGGTGCGGTCCAGCGTCGCGTCGTGCATCACCACCAGCGTGCCGTCGCGCAGCATCCTGGTGTCCACGTCGATGACCTGCGCGGTACCCCGCTCGAAGGCGGCCACCAGGCCGGACATGCTGTTCTCCGGGACTTCGAGGGCGCCGCCCCGGTGCGCGGTGTAGACGAGCCGGGGGAGCGCGTCGACGGTCAGCGGACCGCCGCCCCACTCCAGGGGAGTCAGGAAGCCGGCCGGTCCTGCGAGGGCCAGGGCGGTGAGGCCCGTCAGCACAGTCCTAGTGACCATGTCGAACACCGTAGGTGCGCGATTCGCCGCACAGCGTGAAATGACGCGCTATGTCACCCAGCGGCTGGCATCACCCCAGGTACCCCGGATGTGGACTACGGCCACCCGGGGAGCAGGATGGTGGGACCATAGGTCATGCTGTTCCGCACGATGGCGAGGTGAGGGGATAGATGGGCGCAGAGTTCGGCCGGCCGTCCGGCGCGCAGGGCAGGATCTCCCAGTGGCTTCGCCGACGTGCGCGTGGTGGCGCCGAGGCGAGCGCGGACGTCGAGAGTGCCCGCCGCGAGGACCTGCTGCTCGCCGTCGCCGCCGCGGGGCTGCCGCTGGCCCCCGCCGCCCACCCCGCCGGGTACCGATGTTCGTGCGACCGCATCGGCTGCCCCACCCCCGCCCGGCACCCCGTGTCCTTCGCCTGGCAGACGCAGTCCACCACCGACCGCGGGCAGCTCGAACGCTGGGCCAGGCACCAGCCCCAGGCCAACTTCATCACCGCGACCGGCATGGTGCACGACGTCCTCGACGTGCCGCTGGACGCAGGGCGCGCCGCCCTCGCGCGGCTGCTCGCCGCCGACGTGGAGGTGGGCCCCGTCGCCGAGTCCGAGGGCGTGGGCGACCAGGGCCGGATGCTGTTCTTCACGGCGACCCGCGGCACCCCCGAGGACGAGGACGAGTGGTGGCCGTGCGAGCTGGACTGCCACCCGGAGACGATGGACGAGCACCCCGGCCTGCGCTGGCACTGCCGCGGGTCGTACGTGCTCGTGCCGCCCGCACGGCTGCCCGGTGACCTCGCCGTCGGCTGGGTCCGGGGGCCCGAGTTCCCGCTGCCCGACCCGCTGACGCTCCTGGAGATCCTCACCGACGAGTGCGCGCGGTACGCGGAGGCGCCCGGGCAGGGCGCCGACGACGAGGCGGGCGCGGCGGCCTGGCCGCTGCGGGGGTAGCGCGGCGGTCGCGGGGCCGGTCCCGCGACGGGCGGCGAACCGGTCCGGCCGAAGCGCCGCGGGCTATTCGCCCTTCGCCCCCACCAGCCCCTGCATCCGGCTGAGCACCTTCACCCTGCCCGTGCCCCCGGGGTCGAGCGCCACCTGGTTCGAGACGCGCTCCAGCATCACGGACTGCTTGGCCTCGCCCTTCATCAGGGCCTTCACGTCCGCGTCCACGGTGACGTTGAGGCCCTTGGACGCGGTCTGCTTCTCGTAGTGGTGCGTGGCGAAGAACACCAGCGCGCCGCCGTCCTTCGTGCGCAGGCCGAGGGGGGCGAACGCGCCCTCGGTGCGCGGCTCGTCGATGTACTGGACGGCGAGGCCGAGGCGCCGCTTGTTGCGGTCGCGGGCCTCCTTCCACTGCGAGGTGTGCGGGCCCGGCGCGAACGTGTCGCCGCCCGACTTCAGGTACGTGCTGTACTCCCCGCTGAGCCGCCGCGGCGCCACCGCGAGGCCCGCGCCGCCGACGGCGACCGGCACGACGTGGCCGTCCCCGTCCTTCTTCAGCTCGGGCAGTTGGTCCGGCCGCACCAGGTTCAGATACGTCGCCTCCCACAGCGCGTCCGCGCTGTCCCGGGTGAACGCGATCAGCCAGCGGTAGCCGTGCGGCTTGCGGTTGGCTTCCGCGTCGACGACGAACCACCGCGGCCAGCCGGCCTTCTTGGGGATGGAGTACGTCACATCCGTCAGCTTCAGCGGCACGTACCGGGCGTTGCCGTCCGGGTGCTGCACCTGCCGGGCCTTCAGGCCCGCCTGGTTGATGGCGCCGAGCGGGCCGGTGACGCGGGCGGCGTCGAGCGCCGGGTCGTACGCCTTGTCCGCCTTGTTGTAGGCGGTGAGGAAGTCCTTCAGCGCGCGGGCGGCCTCCGGTTTGGTGGCCGTGCGGACGACCTCACGCTCGCCGTGCACCGTCACGCATCCGCTCGCCGTCAGCGAGAGGACCGCCACCGCCGCCGCGTACGAGACCGGCCGGCCGAGCCTGCGAACCCTGCTCATCGGATACCTTCACCTACCCCTTCCCGGGCCCGAACCCTATCGGGGCCCCGAAGGCGCCGGACGCCGGGCTCCGGCAGTGCGGCAGACGTCCTCAAGAGCCCGCAGTGTCCGCACTGGCCGGATTCGCCGGTTCCGGGGCGGGCGTGCGCGGCCGGGCCCCGGACGGGGCCAGGAACAGCGCGAGCACCGGCACCAGATACAGCGACCACACCACGACCTGGATGACCGTCGGGTTCGGCTGGAAGTTGAACACGCCCTTCAGGAGCGTGCCGTACCAGCTGTCCGGCGGGATCGTCGCGCTGATGTCGAACGCCTTGTTCCGCAGACCGCCGATGAACTCGGCCTCCTGCAGGTCGTGCACGCCGTACGCGAGCACGCCCGCCGCCACCACGACCAGCATCGCGCCGGTCCAGGTGAAGAACTTCGCCAGGTTGATGCGCACCGCGCCGCGGTAGAACAGCCAGCCGAGGGCGATCGCCGTGAGCAGCCCGAGGAGCACGCCGAGCAGCGGCGCGTGGGTGCCGTCGTTGGACGCCCGCACCGACGCCCACACGAAGAGGGCCGTCTCCAGGCCCTCGCGCCCCACGGCCAGGAACGCCGTGGCGACCAGCGCCGCCGTGCCCATCCGCAGCGCCGCGTCCAGCTTGCCGTGCAGGTCGGCCTTGAGGTGGCGGGCGGTGCGCCGCATCCAGAAGACCATCCACGTCACCAGGATCACCGCGACGATCGACAGCGAACCGCCCAGCGCCTCCTGCGCCTTGAACGTCAGCTCCTGCGAGCCGAAGGTCAGCGCGCAGCCGAAGCCGAGCGAGAGCGCCGCCGCGACCCCGACGCCGGTCCACACCGGCACCAGCGCGTCCCGCCGCTCGGTCTTCACCAGGTAGGCGATGAGGATGCAGAC
Source organism: Streptomyces flavofungini (assembly GCF_014650815.1). Taxonomy (GTDB): domain Bacteria; phylum Actinomycetota; class Actinomycetes; order Streptomycetales; family Streptomycetaceae; genus Streptomyces; species Streptomyces flavofungini. The sequence goes on along the minus strand of NZ_BMVR01000006.1, from coordinate 612,713 downwards.
GACCAGGCTGGCCTCCAAGCCCTCGCGCAGGCCGATCAGGTAGTTGCCGAACATCGCCTCATGCCTTCCCGGTGAACAGCGCGCGGCCCCACCAGTCGTTCGTGTCCCGCACGCCGGGCGGGATCGCGAAGACCGCCGAACCCACGTGCTGGATGTACTCGTTGAGCGCGTCCGACGCGGCGAGGGAGCGCTGCACCGGGATGAATCCCTTGCGGACGTCGCGCTGGTAGGCCAGGAAGAACAGGCCCGCGTCCAGGCGGCCCAGGCCGTCGGTGCCGTCGGTGAAGGAGTAGCCGCGGCGCAGGATCGTCGCGCCGCCGTTGCTCCTCGGGTGCGCGAGCCGCACGTGCGCGTCCGGCTTCATCGCCCGCAGGAACGGCTCGTCGCGCTCCTTGGCCTTGCCGACGGCGGCGCCCTCGCCCTTGTCGCGGCCGAAGATGTCCTCCTGCTCCTGGAGCGAGGTGCGGTCCCAGGTCTCGATGTGCATGCGGATGCGGCGGGCCACGAGATAGGAGCCGCCGACCATCCAGTCGGGGCCGTCCTTCGCGCCGACCCACACGTGCTCGGCGAGGGCCTTCCCGTCCGTGCCGGAGATGTTGCGGGTGCCGTCCTTGAAGCCCATCAGGTTGCGCGGCGTCTGTGCCTCGGGCGTCGTCGACGACGTCTTGCCGAAGCCGAGCTGCGACCAGCGGATGGCGACCTTGCCGAAGCCGATGCGCGCGAGGTTGCGGATCGCGTGCACCGCCACCTGCGGGTCGTCGGCGCACGCCTGGACGCACAGGTCGCCGCCGCCGCGGGCCGGGTCCAGGTTGTCGCCGGGGAACTTCGGCAGGTCGACCAGGGCCTTCGGCCGCTTGCCCGTCAGACCGAACGCGTCGCCGTACTTCTCGAACAGGGACGGGCCGAAGCCGATCGTGAGGGTCAGGCGGGAGGGCTTCAGGCCGAGGGCCTCGCCGGTGTCGTCCGGGGGCGCCTCGGCGAGCCCGCCGAACGCGCCCTCGCCGACGGCGTGCCCGGCGGTCATCCGCGCGGCCGCCTTCGTCCACTCCTTCAGGAGCGTGACGAACTCCTCGCGGTCGTCCGTCTTCACGTCGAACGCCGCGAAGTGCAGCCGGTCCTGCACGCCCGTCGCGATGCCCGCCTGGTGCGCGCCGTGGAAGGCGACGGCCGCGCCGGTCGCGCCCGCGGGCACCACGTCGTCGCCGGAGTCCGAGCGTGCCATCGCCACCGCGCCGCCCGCCGCCGCGGCGCCGAGCGCGAGCCCGGCACCGCCCCAGCCGAGCAGCGAACGCCGCGACGGGGCGCCCGCGTCGGCGCGGTCGGTGTGCTGGGTGTCGTCGGTCTGGCCGGTCTGGCCGGTCTGGTTGGTGTCCTCAGTCATGGCTGTGCCTCCCCGCGGTGGAGCTGCGCCTCACTTGGACTTCTTGACGACGGCCGCCGCCAGCTTCGACAGCGGCTCCGCGAGCGCGTTCACGCCGTCGTGCAGCTCCTTGCGGTCCGCCTTGCCGACCTTCTCGTAGGAGGTGAAGGTGTACGAGTCCGGGCCCGCGCGGTGCGTGTCGAGCAGCTTGTCCAGGGCGGCGAACTGCTTGTCCAGCTCCTTGGCGAGCGCCGGGTCGTTCTCGGCGGCGACGGGCCGCAGCAGCGCGTACGCCTTCTCGGCGCCCTCGACGTTGGCCTTGAAGTCGACCAGGTCGGTGTGCGAGTAGCGCTCCTCCTCGCCGGTGACCTTGCCGGTGGCGACCTCGTCGAGGAGCTCCTTGGCGCCGTTGGCCATGGAGGACGGCGTTATCTCGGCCTTGCCGACGCGCTTCTGCCAGTCCGTGAGGTCCTTGTCGAGCCGGGTCGCGAGGTCCTTCTCGCGCTGCCCGATCTTCTTGTCCTTCCAGAGCGCGCGCTCCAGGCGGTGCCAGCCCGTCCAGTCCTTCGCCAGGTCCTGGCCCTCTTCGAGGCCATCGGCCCGCACGTCGACCTTCGGGTCGATGTCGCCGAAGGACTCCGCGACCGGCTCGGTGCGCTCCCAGCCGATGCGGGAGGGCGCGTACGCCTTCTTGGCGGCCGCCAGGTCGCCCTTGCGCACGGCGTCGGTGAACACCTTCACCTTGGGCATCGTCTCGTCGGCCTGTGCCTGCGTGTACGCGCGGTACTCGGCGACGGCCTTGTCCAGGCGCGGGTCCCGCTCGGCGACCTTTCCGCCGCCGGTGGCCCGCACGTCCTGGCGGATGCCCTTGCCCTTCATGCCGGGCACACAGGCGATGCGGTACGCGCCGGCCTTCACCTCGGCGGTGAGGTTCTGCTTGGTGCCGGGGCCGATGTTCTCCCGCTCGGTGACGATGCGGTCGTCCGGGAACAGGATGTACACCTCGGTGACCTTGGAGCCCTTGTTCTCCACGGCCAGCTCGACGTGGCCGGCCGGGAACTCCTTCTTCGACACCTCGCACTTCTTGTCGCTCGCGGTCACCTTGACGGCGTCGTCGCCCGCCTTGCTCTTCTCGGTGCAGCCCGTGACGGCGGCCAGCGCCGCGGCCGTGGTGACAGCGGTGAGGGCGGTGAGACGGGCGCGGCGCATGGGAACTCCAAAGGGGGCGAACTGGCACGAAGGCACACAGAAGAACTGGCGTGTCGGGCCAGTGAGGTGGACCTAACTTAACCGACCCTTACTTCGGGCTTATTCACGAGGAGGTAAAGCGCGGGTCAAGCGATGGTGCGCAGCGGCGTGACCAGCGGCGCCCCGGTCCGCGGGTGCGGGAACACCTCGATGGGCTGCCGGTACACGTCCGAGAGCAGCCCGTCCTCGAAGACCTCCCCGGGCGCCCCGTCGGCCGCGACCACCCCGCCGTCCAGGATCACCGCCCGGTCCGCGTACGCCGCCGCGAGCCCCAGGTCGTGCAGGACGACCACCACCGCGTCGCCCGCCGCGGCCCGTTCCCGGCACACCCGCAGGACCAGCTCCTGGTGGCGCAGGTCGAGCGCGGCCGTCGGCTCGTCGAGCAGCAGCAGCGGGGCGCGCTGGGCGAGCACCCGGGCGAGCGCCACCCGCGCCCGCTCGCCGCCGCTGAGCGCGGAGAACGGCCGGGCCGCGAACGCGCCCACCTCGGTCGCCGCCATCGCCGCGCGCACGATCCGGTCGTCGTCGTCCGCGCGGCGCGTCCCGGCCCACGGCGCCCGGCCCATCCGGACGACGTCCTCGACCGGGAAGGGGAAGGACAGGGTGGCGGACTGCGGCAGGACGGCCCGGCGCAGGGCGAGTTCGCGCGCGGGCCAGTCCGGGGCGGGGCGGCCGCAGACGCGCACGGTGCCCGCGTCGGCGGGCAGGTCGGCGGCGAGGGCGGCCAACAGGGTGGACTTGCCCGCGCCGTTGGGGCCGACCAGGGCGAGCACCTCGCCCGCGCGGGCCGCCACCGTCACGCCCCGCAGCACCTCACGGCCGCCGAGCCGCACCCGCAGGTCCGCCGCCTCGGCGAGCACGTCGCCGGGTGCGACGGGCTCGGGCAGCACCCGGTCGCGTACCCCGAAGATCCGCTTGCTCAGTGTCCCGATCATGCCCAGCCCCCTTGCTTGCGGCGGGTCCTGCGCAGCAGCCAGAAGAAGAACGGGCTGCCGAAGAGCGCGGTGAGCACGCCGAGGGGCAGCTCGGCGGGCGCGGCGACCGTGCGCGCCGCGAGGTCGGCGCCTACCAGGACCACGGCCCCGCCGAGCGCGCTGCCCGGCACCAGGAACCGGTGCCCCGGCCCCGCCGCCATCCGCAGCAGATGCGGCACCAGCAGCCCCACGAACGTGATGATCCCCGCCACCGCGACGGCCGCCGCCGTGAGCAGCGCCACCACGAGCACGAGCACCATCCGCAGCCGCTCCACGTCCACGCCCAGATGCCGCGCGGGCCGCTCCCCGAGGGCGAGCAGATCCAGCTTGCGGGCGTACAGCGGCGCGACGAGGAGCCCGGCCGCCGCGCACGGCAGGACGGCGAGCACCTTCGGCCAGGTGGCCTGCGCCAGCGAGCCGAGCTGCCAGAACGTGATCTGGGTGACCTGCGCGTTGTCCGCGAAGAACAGGAAGAGGCCGATGAGCGCACCCGCGAAGGCGTTCACGGCGATGCCGGTGAGGATCAGCGTCACGACCTCCGTCCGGCCGCCGTCGCGCGACAGGACGTACACGAGCAGCACCGTCGCGAGCCCGGCGACGAACGCGCACACGGTGACGGTCCAGTTCCCGAAGAAGCTGAGCCCGAGGGCGATCGAGGCGACCGCGCCGACCGCCGCGCCCGAGGAGATCCCGATGACGCCCGGCTCCGCGAGGGGATTGCCGAACACGCCCTGCATCAGCGCGCCCGCGCACCCGAGCGACGCGCCGACGAGCAGCGCGAGCACCACGCGCGGCAGCCGCACGTTCCACAGCACGCTCTCGCCGACCCGGTCGAGCGCGTGCCCGCCGAGGCCCATGCGGTGCTGGACGGAGGCGAGCACGTCGCCGAGCGGGATGTCGTAGGCGCCGATCCCGGCGGAGAGCAGGGCGAGGAGGGCGAGGGCGGCGGTGAGGGCGGTGGTGAGGAGGAAGGGGGCGTTGCGGCGGGTGGGGCGCGGAAGGTCGGTGGGATCGGCGGGGGCTGCTTCGGTTGCCGCGGGGGCGTCCTGCCCGGTGCCCGGTCGTGCGGCGAGCGTCACTTGGCGTCCTTGTAGAGCTGGTCCACCAGGGACTTGAGGACCTGGTCGGTGCGGGGGCCGTAGTTGAGCAGGACGCCGTCCTCGATGGACACCACCCGGCGGTCCATGCCGGCGGGCGTCTCGGCCACGCCGGGGATCTTCACCAGGCCGTCCATGCCGCCCACGGAGTCGAGGCCCTTCGACATCACGAGGATCGCGTCCGGCGCGGCCTTGGCCAGGGCCTCGCTGGTGATGGCGGTGAAGTCCTTCCGCAGGCCGGACGCCTTGCCCGCGTCCACCGCGCCCGCCGCCTCCAGGAGCGAGCCCGCGCCGGACTCGCGCCCGCCGAGCAGATAGACGGAGGCCGATCCGCGCAGGTAGAGGAAGGCGACCCTGGGCTTCTTCGAGTGCTTCGGCACGGTGCCGCGTACCTTCGAGATCCGCTGCTCGGTACGGGACTTGAGCGCGGCGCCCGCCTTCTCGACGCCGAGGGCACGGGCCACCGCCTCGATGCGCGGGCCGACGTCGGCGAGGCTCTTGGCCGGTTCGAGGACGACGAGGGGGATGCCCGCCGAGCGGATCTGGTCGATGGCCTCGGCGGGGCCCGTCGTGGTGTCCGCGAGGACGACCGTGGGCTTCAGGGACAGCACGCTCTCCGCCGAGACGTCGTGGGCGCGCGTCACCACGGGCAGCTTCGCGGCCTGGTCGAAGGTGGCGGTGATGTCGCGCGCCACCACGTTCCTGCCGAGTCCGAGCGTGAAGACGATCTCGTTCAGGCTGCCGGTCAGGGGCACGATCCGGCTGGTGTCCTCGACGGTGACCCGCTTGCCGTCGGCGGACTTCACGGTCGCGGGCAGCTTCGGCTCCGCCTTGGCCGCAAGGGGCTCGACGCGGTCGGCGGGCGCGGCCTTGGCCCGCGTCCCGCCGCCTCCGGTGCCGCCGCCGTCGCCGGACGAGCCGCACCCCGCGAGGGTGAGCGCGAGCGCGGCGGTCACCGCGCTGACGAGGCCGCCGATACGGAGTGAGCGCGGCTTGCGCACCGAAGTCCACCGTCCTGTCGTGCTGTTGAGGTCTGTGGCCGTCGAGGTGTCCCGGACGTCCGAGGCCGGTGTGGCGTGGGGTTCCGCGCCACGATGATCGTAGTTTAGGTTAGCCTTACCTTATTGACTAGACCTGGAGGGGTCCGATGCCGTCGCCCAGACAGCCGCGCCCGCGCCGCGGCGCCCGCGTGGGAGCCGTGGCCGTCCTGGCCGCGCTCCTGGGAGCGCTGCTCCCCACGACCGCCGCGCACGCGAAACCGAGCACCGTGCAGGGCGGCAGGCTCGACTGGGGCGTCAAGTCCTCCTTCCAGAGCTATGTCACCGGGCCCATCGCGAAGGGCAGTTGGAACCTCCAGGGCGGCGCGGCGACGGTCGGCGGCAGCCAGTTCCGCTTCCACTCCGCCAAGGGCTCCTACGACCCCGACACCGGCGCGTTCACGGCTGGCTTCTCCGGGGGAGTGCACTTCACCGGGCACAAGAAGGGCGGCTCGTACGCCCTCGACCTGACGATCAGCCGCCCCACGGTCAAGGTCTCCGGCGGCTCCGGCACGCTCTACGCCGACATGGTCAGCAAGGAGAAGGGCACCGGCAAGGTCACCTCGACCGCCCAGGTGCCGCTGGCCAACCTGAACGTCTCGGGCATCGACATGAAGGGCGGCACCGGCCCCGTCGCCCTCACCAACCTGCCCGCCACGCTCACCTCGCAGGGCGCCAAGGCCTTCGCCGGGTACTACACGGCGGGCACCCGGCTCGACTCGGTGAGCCTGTCGACGGACCTGGTCGCGGGCAAGGGCGGCGCCGACAAGCCCGGCGGGTCCGGCGACAAGCCGTCGAAGAAGCCCGGCAAGAAGTCCGACGAGAAGGCCGACGCCAAGAAGGACCGGGCCGCCGGGCGCATCGAGGACGCCGCCGTCGACTGGGGCGTGCGCCGCACCTTCCGCGAGTACGTCTCCGGGTCCATCGCCAAGGGCAAGTGGACGCTGTCGTCCGGTGCCGAGGACGGCGGCGCGCTGTTCCGCTTCCCCCAGGGCAAGGGCTCGTACGACGAGAAGAAGCACACCCTGGGCGCCGACTTCGCCGGTGCGGTCCGCTTCACCGGCAAGCACGGGCTCGACATCCGGCTGAGCGAGGTCGCCGTCGGCGTCAAGGACGGCGAGGGCACGCTGTACGCCGACGTCGAGAGTGCGGGCGGCGCGGGTGGCGCGGGCTTCAAGAAGAAGAAGGCCCCGCTGGTCACCTTCGCGGGCGCCGGACTGAAGGAACTCAAGCCGCGCGACGGTCTGTTCGCCGTCACCGAGGCCCCCGCGAAACTCACCGCCGACGGCTCCAAGGCGTTCGGCTCGATGTACAAGCCGGGCACCGCCATGGACCCCGTCTCGCTCGCCGTCGCCGTCGACGACGAGGCGGAACTGCCCGCGCTGCCGGACCTCGGCTCCACCCCCGACCCGAAGAAGGCTACGTCCGACGCGAAGCCGAAGGCGGCCGCGAAGCCGGAGTTCGCCGACTCCGACGAGTCCGGCGGCTCGTCGAAGGCGCTCCCCATCACGCTCGCGGCGGTGGCCGCGCTGCTCGTCGCGGCGGCGTTCGCGGTCCGTTTCGAACGGCGGCGCCGGGCGGCACGGGCGGCGTCCGCCGGTGGTGACGGGGGCGGCGATGGTGACGGGGGCGACGGTTCCTCCGGCCCGACCGGCTCCGCCGCATCCGGCTGAACCCCGGGGGAGCGGAGGGCGGTTGAGGCCGGGACACCTGCCGCCACGGAACCGCCCCGCCCCACCCCCTCCGGCCCCCTCCCCGCTCCCGGGCTCCCCCCCCGCAACGCCCGCGCATCCGCACCCCCGTCCCCAGCACCCCCCCAACTCCCCATTCCCCCCAATCCCCCTATCCCTCTCCCTTCCCGAGGAGCACACAGCCATGGCAGTCACCCGTCGCCCCATAGCCCGCGCGGCCGCCGTAGCGACGGCCGTCGCGCTGGGCGCCGCCGCGCTCGCCCTGCCCGCCGTCGCCGCCGACGCGCCCTCCGGGGCCGCGTCCGGCGCGCCGAGCACGGCCGCCGAGCAGAAGGCGCCGTCGGCCTTCACGATCACGGACGGCACCCTGGACTGGGGCTTGAAGGAGTCGTTCCGGAAGTACGTCACGGGCATGGCGCACGGCAAGATCAAGGCCACGGGCGGTGCCGAGCAGGCGCCGGGCAACGGGGTGTTCACGTACACCGGCGGCAAGGGCACGTACGCGATGGCGGACCACGCCCTGAAGGTCGCCTTCAAGGGCCAGGTCCGCTTCACCTCGACGCAGCACAAGTTCGACATCAGCATCGCGGACGTCAAGGTGCACACCAAGGGCAAGACCGGGGCGATCCAGGCCGACGTCACGCTCAACGGCGCCAAGCAGAACGACATCGACCTCGCGACCCTCGACCTCAGCGAGGTCCGGCCCGGGCAGGGCCAGGGCGGCGCGATGACGTTCAAGGACATCCCGACGGCGCTCACCGAGAAGGGCGCGAAGGCGTTCAACGGCATGTACCAGAAGGGCCAGGTGCTCGACCCGGCCACGCTGACGGTGAAGCCCGGCGGCCCGGCCCCGCAGCCGACGCCCACCAAGCCGACCCAGAAGCCGACGTCCAAGCCCACGACGCCGACCTCGAAGCCCACCCCCAAGCCGACGGAGCCGACCGCGAAGCCGTCGTCCGGCACCGGCGGGGCGGCGGGCGACAAGGCCGTCGGCGGCAAACTGTCCTGGGGCCTGAAGGAGTCCTTCCGCCGCTACATCTCCACGGGCGGCAGCATCCAGACGTCCGGCGGCGCGAAGAAGACGTCGGCCGGGTACGCCTTCCCGTACGCCAAGGCGAGCTGGAACGCCGGGGCCAAGAAGATCGACGCGTCCTACGGCGGCAGCGTGCGGTTCCTGTACAAGGGCCACGGCATCGACGTGAAGTTCAGCGACTTCAAGGTCCGGGCGCGCGGCAAGACCGGCACGCTGTCCGTGGACGTGAAGGCCCAGGGCCGCACCAGCAACGACGTGAAGTTCGCGACCCTCGACCTCTCCCGGGCCTCGTACCAGGCGAAGAACGACGTCGTCGTGCTCAGCAAGGTGCCGACGCGGCTCACGGCGGCGGGCGCCAAGCAGTTCGAGAGCGAGGCGGCCGGGTCCCCGTACAAGAAGGGCGAGAAGCTCGACCCGATGACGGTCGCGCTCACCCTGTCCGACGCGGCCCGGATCCCGTCGCCCGCGGGCGGCGCCGGTGACTCCGTCGATGGCGCTGACGGCGCTGACAGTGCGGCCGCCGGTGGCGGCGGCAGTGTGGGCGGCGGTGGCGGCGGCAGTGTGGGCGGCGGCGGTTCGGTCGGCGGCAGCGGGTCGCTCGCCGCGACGGGCTCCGACACGCCGTCGGGGGCGCTGCTCGGCGCCGCGGGCGCGGTCGTCGTGGCCGGGGCCGGGGTCGTGTACGCGGCGCGACGGCGGCAGGTCGTCCGCCCGAGCCGCCACGCGTGATCGTCCGCACTGGCCGAACCGGTCGTACGGGCCGTACCGGCTGACCCGGCCGACCTGGCGGGCTCGGCCGAACTGACGGCGGGTACCCGGCGCTTGGCGCGCCGGGTACCCGCCGTCAGCCGTGTGCAGGGTGGGGCGCGTGATGCTTCAATGCCCGGGTGAACGCAGAGAACGAACATGGCACGGACGCCTCGTACCGCGCGCAGGGCACGCAGGGTGCGTCGGACGGGCCGGGAGCACGGGACGCGGCGCACGCCTGGGGCGGGCCGGACACGCGGGACACGGCGGGCCTGCCCGACGTGCACCACGGCATCGACGTCCTGCGGGTCTTCTGCGCCCCGGACGGCCGGTACGGCAACGAGCTGGGCGTCGTACGGGACGGCACGCGGGTGCCCGAGCGGGCGGACCGGCAGGCGCTCGCCGCCAAACTCGGCTTCAGCGAGACGGTGTTCGTCGACGACCCCGAGCGCGGCGCCGTCGACATCTACACGCCCTCGACGCGGCTGCCGTTCGCCGGCTACCCGTGCGTCGGCGCGGCCTGGCTGCTCGACGTGCCCGAGCTTGTCACCGCCGCCGGGGCCGTCGAGGCCCACCAGGACGGGGAGTTCAGCTGGATCGTGGCGCGGGCCGACTGGGCGCCGGGGCGGACGCTGCGCCGGTACGCGTCGGCGGCCGAGGTGGAGGCGCTCGCGGTGCCCCCGGCGGGGGAGTGGATCTACGCCTGGGCGTGGGAGGACGAGGCGGCGGGGCGCGTACGGGCGCGGGGGTTTCCCGGGCGGGGCGACGGCATCACCGAGGACGAGGCCACCGGGGCGGCGGCGCTGCTGCTCACCCGCGAACTGGGCCGCGCCCTGAACATCACCCAGGGCCGCGGCTCCCAACTGCTCACGGCCCCGGGCCCCGACGACTTCATCGAACTGGGCGGCCGGGTGACGTTCCCTCAGCCGCCGACACTCGTCTGACAGCTGAACGCGGCGGGACGGGCATGTGGAGCCCGTCGTGGGGGTCCCCTGCTCCGTCAGGGCTTGGGGGAGGTCGAGGACGAGCGCGCGGCGCGACAGACGTCCACCGACGTGGGGGCGGCGGTCAGGCCGACAGCGGGAACTCGGCGCCGAGCTCCCGGAAGACTGCCGTGTTCAGGGCGAACGCCCGCTTGCACTCGTCGACGATGCGCTGCTTCTCCAGGTCGTCGGGGACGACCACGTCGAGGCCGTCGAGCAGCTCGCGATAGCTCCGCTTGAACGCGGCGGGGTTGGCGATGTCCTCGAAGACGTAGAACCGCACGCCGTCGCCCTTGCGGTCGAAGCCCCAGGTCTTCTCCGCCTTGCCGCGGATGATCTGCCCGCCGGACAGGTCCCCCAGATAGCGCGTGTAGTGGTGGGCCACATAGCCGCCCGGCCAGGTCCGCGCGCACTCCTCGACCCGCGCCGCGTACGCCGCCGTGGCGGGCAGCGCCGCCAGCCCCGCGCGCCAGTCGGCGCCCCGCAGGTGCGCGAGGTCGCGCTCCAGCTCGGCGACCCGGGCCAGCTCGGGCCGTATGAACGGCCCCGCCACCGGGTCCTCGCGCAGGGCCTGCGCGCCGTCCTCCAGCGCGCGGTACACGAACCACAACTGCTCCGTGTACCTCGCGTACGCGCGCACGTCGAGGCGGCCGCCGAGCAGGTCGCTCATGAACGTCGACGACTCCGCCTCGGTGTGCTGTTCGTGGGACGCGGTGCGGATGAGCGTCGAGAACGTGGGGGGCTGAGTGATCGCCGAGTCCATGGGGTCCTCCGGAGCCGAAGAAGGCGGGAAACCAGTGTGGCCAGGACCGATCATCCAAGGTTAGGCTTACCTAAGTCAACTGGTTCCCGACATCCTGTCGGTAAAAACGGTACCCCGTCCCCCGTCGGGGATGCGTAAACGATCAAAAAAGGCCGCCCCAGGACCTGGGGCGGCCTTTTTTGATCGTTTACGGCAGCGTGAGGATCTCCGCGCCGGTCTCCGTCACCACCAGCGTGTGCTCGAACTGCGCCGTCCGCCTGCGGTCCTTGGTCACGACCGTCCAGCCGTCGTCCCACATGTCGTACTCGTGCGTGCCGAGCGTCAGCATCGGCTCGATCGTGAACGTCATGCCGGGCTGGATGACCGTCGTCGCGTGCGGGCTGTCGTAGTGCGGGACGATCAGCCCGGAGTGGAACGACGTGTTGATGCCGTGGCCGGTGAAGTCGCGCACCACGCCGTAGCCGAAGCGCTTGGCGTACGACTCGATGACACGGCCGATGATGTTGATCTGGCGGCCGGGCTTGACCGCCTTGATCGCGCGGTTCAGGGACTCCTCGGTGCGCTCCACGAGAAGCCGCGACTCGTCGTCCACCTCGCCCACGAGGTACGTCGCGTTGTTGTCGCCGTGCACGCCGCCGATGTACGCCGTGACGTCCAGGTTGATGATGTCGCCGTCCTTCAGGACGGTGGAGTCGGGGATGCCGTGGCAGATGACCTCGTTGACGGAACTGCACAGCGACTTCGGGAAGCCGCGGTAGCCGAGCGTCGACGGGTAGGCGCCGTGGTCGCACATGTACGCGTGCGCGATGCGGTCCAGCTCGTCGGTGGTCACGCCGGGCGCGATCGCCTTCGCGGCCTCCGCCATCGCGCGCGCGGCGATGCGGCCCGCGGTCCGCATCAGCTCGACGGTCTCCGGGGTCTGCACCTCCGGTCCGCTGTACGGGGTCGGCGCGGGCTTGCCGACGTACTCCGGGCGCCTGATGTTTCCGGGCACGGGGCGGGTGGGAGAGAGCTCCCCTGGAACGAGCAGTGACTGGCCAGACATGCCAGCGAGTCTAACGAGCGTCCGTGGGGCAGCATGGCGGGAGAGAGAGGAGCCGGACATGGCCCTGTTCAAGAAGCGGACCGTCGGCAAGCCGGGCGAGTGGTACTACTGCCTGCAGCACAACAAGGTCGAGGAGGGGCCGGACTGCCCGGGGAAGGACCGCTTCGGTCCCTACGCCTCCCGCGAGGAGGCCACCCGGGCGATGGAGACGGCGGCCGAGCGGAATCTTGAGTGGGACACGGATCCCCGCTGGCACGACTCCGCTGCGCGGGGCGAGGAGGACTGAGTCCGGCCTGCGGCCCGGCGGGGACCGTTCCTGTCCCGCTGCTTCGCGGCGGACATCTCCCACCCGCCCGCCCCTTTCCAGTTGACCGCAGGGTGGACGTCTCCTGCGGGGGTTGCTCGCCATCGGCGGGTGCGGGACCGGGACCAGGAAGGGTGGGCACAGCCCCCCCCCCGGCCGACGGTGCCGGTCGTGTAGGCGTGCGCCATGTGCCCGGTCGGGGGCGCAGGTACCGCGAGGACGGCCCCGACCGGCCTAGGCGGCTGCTGCCGCCGCGGCCTCCCTGCGGCGGCGGGCGTCGGCGTCCGTCGTCGCGTCGTACCGCAGCAGCGACGGCATCGCGGCAGCCAGCGCACCCACGGCGCCGACGCAGATGAGGCCGCCGGACCAGATCGCCGGGCGGGTGCCGGACCAGCCCGCGGCCGCGCCCGCGCGGACCTGGCCGAGCTGGGGGCCGACGCTGTAGGAGAGGACCTCGATCCCCGCGAGCCGCCCCCGCAGCTCGTCGGGAATCGTCTGGTTCCAGATCGTGGACCGGGCGAGCCCGCTGAGCATGTCCCCGGCCCCGGCGAGGGCCAGACAGAACAGCACCAGCCACACATTGCCGAGGACCCCGGCCAGCGTGATCGCGAGCCCCCACCCCGCGGCCCCGCACACGACGAGCACCCCGTGCCGCCGCACCCGCGACGTCCACCCGCTGGTGAGGCTGAGGGCGAGCGACCCCACGGCCCCGGCGGCGTACATCAGCCCCAGCGACCACTCGGCGTCCAGGTCGTCCGCGAGGAACGGGAAGATCGTGTTGGGGAAGGCGAACAGCATCGCGACCCCGTCGATGGCGTACGTACCGAGCAGCACGGGCCGCGACCACGCGTACCGCGCCCCCTCGGCGAGCCCCCGCAGGGACGGCTTCTGCGCCCCGTGCGTCGCGGGCGCGGGCGAGAGGCGGGTGCACAGCACGACGGACACGGCGAACCCGACGACGGTCACGGCGTACGCGCTGGCGTGCCCGGCGTAGGCGACGACGACACCCGCGAGCGCGGGCCCGGCGATCGCGCCGACGTTCCAGCGCAGCGAGTTCAGCGCGGCGGCCGCCGTGAGCTGGTCGTGCGGCACGATCCTGGCCATCAGCGAGTCCAGGGCGGGCCGCTGCAGTCCGGCGAGGCCCGAGACACCGGCCGCGACGACGTACAGCGGCCACAGCATCGGCTCCGGCAGCAACGCGTTCACGAACAGCACGACCGCGAGCAGACCGAGCGCCGCCTCGGTCAGCAGGATCACCTTGCGGCGGTCCACCGCGTCGGCGAGCGCCCCGCCGTACAGACCGCAGACGATCAGCGGTACGAGCTCGACGGCGCCCATCGCGCCGACGGCCAGCGGCGAGTCGGTGAGGTGCTTGATCTGGAGCGGCAGGGCGATCATCGCCATGAAGCTGCCGAAGTAGGTGACCAGACCCTGCACCCACAGGAGCCGGAAGTCGCGGGTGGAGTGCCAGGGGGACAGGTCGGGCAGTATCGCGGCGGAACGTTTCACAAGGGGTCATGTTCGGCGGCGGCCGAGGCGCGGCGCAAACGATTTGTTCCCGCCCGCGGCTCCGGGCGCACCCCACCCTCCGCCCGGCGCCGCAGCCCTCACCACCGCGACGGCGGCGGCGCCGTCAGCTGGTCCGCCAGCCGCGACAAGCGGTCCCGCAGCCGCCGCCGCCCCCGCTGCGCGGGCAGGCTGTTCTCGCCCGCCGCCGCGCTCACCAGGTGCTGCACGGTGTCCAGGTCCAGGCCCGCCGCGTCGGGCACGGTCAACGACTCGTGGGCAAGGGCTCCCAGATCGCCGTCGCGCTCGCCGAGCGCGAACACCGCGGCGCCCGCCCGGCGCGCGTCGTGCACCCGGGAGAGGAGTCCCGCCGGGGGCGCGGTGGGCGCCACCACCAGGAGCGTCTCGCCGCGCCGCGCCGCCTCGATCCGGCCGAGGCCCACCGAGAGCTGCGCGGGCGCGTCCGGGCGCGGCCGGTGCCGGACGAGCGTGGGCGTCAGCTCGGGGGTGCCGGACCAGGCGGCCTCGTCCACGAGGTGCGCGGCCAGGTGCCACGGCTCGTACTCCCGGGTGCCCACGAGCAGCAGCCCGCCGCCGTGCGGCAGCACGCTGGCACGCAGCGCCCCGGCGAAGCGGCGCGTGGCACCCGGCCATTCGGTCCCGGCGAGCACTTCGCGCAGCAGCGCGACCCGTACGGCGTCCATGGGGGCGCATACTGCCTCAACGGGAGATTCGTCAGCGGGAGTTCACCGCGAATTCCCCCACGTTGGGGAAGGGGCACGGATGCCAGTGGAGAATGCTGAGACAACCGGGACCGTCGAGACGTCCGTTCCCTTCCGCGCGGGACGCGAGGGGTACGCGAGCTTCCGGATCCCTGCCGTGGTCGTGACCCAGGACGGCACGGTCCTCGCCTTCTGCGAGGGCCGCGTCGGCTCGCAGGAGGACTTCGGGAACATCGACGTGGTCCTGAAACGGTCCGTGGACGGCGGCCGCACCTGGGGGCCGCTGCAGGTCGTCGGCGCCAACGGCACCGACCTCGCCGGGAACCCGGCCCCCGTCGTCCTCGACACCGGCCGCATCCTGCTCGTGCACGTCAGGAACGCCGCCGCGGCCACCGAGAACGCCATCCGGCGCGGCGAGGTGACCGCCGCCAACGGCCGCCGCGTCTGGGTGCGGCACAGCGACGACGACGGCCTCACCTGGTCCGCGCCCCGCGAGATCACCAAGCAGACGAAGAAGCCCGCGTGGCGCTGGTACGCCACCACGCCCGGCCACGCCATCCAGCTCGCCGACGGCCGCGTCGTCGTCCCCGCCAACCACTCCCTGCCGCCCGCCGGTGCGGACAACGGCACCGAGGGGAAGTACAACGGCGGACACTGCCTGCTCAGCGACGACCGGGGCCAGACCTGGCGCATCGGGTACGTCGACGACAACACCGACGGCTACATCAACGCCAACGAGACCACCGCCGCGGAACTCCCCGACGGCCGCGTCTACTTCAACACCCGCAACGACTCGCCGTCCCCCGGCACCCGTGCCGACGCCCACTCCCGCGACGGCGGCCAGACCCTCAGCAGGCCCTTCCGGCCGCAGTCCGGCCTCACCGGCCCCGTCGTCGAGGCCAGCGTCCTGCAACTGCTCGACCCCGACGTGCTGCTGTACTCCGGCCCCGCCGACCCCGGCTTCCGCGCCCTGATGACCATCCGCAGGAGCCACGACGACGGCACCACCTGGTACGCCGCCCACACCGTCGACGGGCTGCCCGCCGCGTACAGCGACCTCGTCCGCCTGGACGACGACGCGGTCGGGCTCCTGTACGAGACGGGGGACTTCAGCGCGTACGAGACCATCACGTTCCGGCGCGTCCCGCTCGGCCTCCTCGGCCTGCCGGACTGAGGCCGCCCGGTCCGGCCGGGCGCCCGACCCGGACGTAAGGTCGGACCATGACTACCTCGTCTTCATCTGAAAGCCCGCAGCAGGCCCCGGCCAAGGACCCCTGGGACCTGCCCGACGTGTCGGGGCTCGTGGTGGGCGTGCTCGGCGGCACCGGCGACCAGGGCCGCGGGCTCGCCTACCGGCTCGCCCGCGCGGGCCAGAAGGTGATCATCGGCTCCCGCGCCGCCGAGCGCGCCGCCGCCGCGGCCGCCGAACTCGGGCGCGGCGTCGAGGGCATCGAGGGTGCCGACAACGCGGAGTGCGCGCGGCGCAGCGACATCGTGATCATCGCGGTGCCGTGGGACGGACACGCCAAGACCCTCGAAGCGCTGCGCGACGACCTCGCGGGCAAGCTCGTCGTGGACTGCGTCAACCCGCTCGGCTTCGACAAGAAGGGCGCGTACGCCCTGAAGCCCGAGGAGGGCAGCGCCGCCGAGCAGGCCGCCGCGCTGCTCCCCGAGTCGCGGGTCACCGCCGCCTTCCACCACCTGTCGGCGGTGCTGCTCCAGGACGAGGCCATCGAGGAGATCGACACGGACGTGCTGGTCCTCGGCGAGCGCCGCGCGGACACCGACGTCGTGCAGGCCCTGGCCGCCCGCATCCCCGGCATGCGGGGCGTCTTCGCGGGCCGCCTGCGCAACGCCCACCAGGTGGAGTCCCTCGTCGCCAACCTGATCTCCGTCAACCGCAGGTACAAGGCGCACGCGGGGCTGCGCGTCACCGACGTCTAGGGCCGACCCGTCGGACAGGTCCCAGCACCGCGTTCCGGTGGCCGCGGGGCATGGGGGACACTGGTGCGGTACGTCCCCCGGATTGCCGCAACAGGAGCCGCACCCCATGCCCCGCCTAGCTCTGTACGCCCTCGTCGTCTGCGTCCTGTCCGTCGCCGCCGCCGTGGTCTCCTTCGCTCAGGGCAGCCTGCTCGGCATCGTGTGGGTGCTGCTCGCCGGACTCTCGTCCAACATGACCTGGTACTACGCCCGCAGGGCGAAGGCGCTGCGGCAGCGCGACAAGGCCGCCGCCGCGGGCCAGTAGCGGCCGCGCCCCTGCCGCCTATCCGTTCAGCACGGGGATGTCGGGGGTGCCCTGCCAGAAGCGGTAGAGGCGCTGGCCCCAGTACGTGTCCCAGTCGGTGACGCCGAGGCCGCGCAGGATCGCGTCCACCGCGTCGAAGAACACGTCGTTGACCTCCGGGATCCACAGGATGCCGAACACCGCGAGCAGCCCGAACGGCGCGAACGGCTCCACCTGGCGGCGGATGTTGAGCGACAGCCACGGCTCGATCACGCCGTAGCCGTCCAGGCCGGGGATCGGCAGGAAGTTCAGGATCGCCGCCGTCACCTGGAGCAGGGCCAGGAACCCGAGCGCGTACCGGAACGTGTCCGGGACGCCGTCCAGGGCGTCCAGCCAGAACGGCGCGGTGCAGACGACGGCGAACAGAACGTTCGTCAGCGGGCCCGCCGCCGAGATCAGGCTGTGCCGCCAGCGGCCCTGGATGCGGCCGCGCTCGATGAACACGGCGCCGCCGGGCAGGCCGATGCCGCCCATGATGACGAACAGCACGGGCAGCACGATGCTGAGCAGCGCGTGCGTGTACTTCAGCGGGTTGAGGGTCAGATAGCCCTTCGCGCCGATGGAGATGTCGCCGCTGTGCAGCGCGGTGCGGGCGTGCGCGTACTCGTGCAGGCACAGCGAGACGATCCAGGCCGCCGTGACGAACAGGAAGACGGCGAAGCCCGGGTTGTCCGCGAACCCGGTCCAGGCCGCCCAGCCCGAGGCCGCGGTGACCGCGGCGATCCCTAGGAAGACCGGGCTGATCCGGCGGTCGCTCCGGGTGGGGGCGGTGGTCATGGTGCTCCTTCGTCCGTGCGCGAGGCCGCGGCGGGCGGCTCGGTGGCGGGCCCTGGTGGGTTCGGGCGGGCCCGGGGCGGACCCGGTCGGCGCTCGCCGTCCCGCCTCGCGGCGGATGCTTCCCCACCCACCCGCCCTTTACCCCGCCCCGCACGGCCGCGGAACGGGATGCCGTTGCTGGTGGAGGCTACCCGGGCGGGCTGTGGAACGGGGTGGCCCGGGAAGGGGGCGTGAGGGCCGGGGTGTCGGCGAGGACCTGTCGGCGGGCCGGGGCGGGTGTGCCACCCCGACCCGCCGCCGACCGCCGCCTGCCCCGGGGGACGGGAACGTGCCGTAGGGCTTCGTCGGGGCGGGGCGGGGCGGGGCGGGGCGGGGCGGGGCGGGGCGGGGTGGAGCGGTGGGGTCTGGGGACCCGGCGGGTTGGGGCGGTGGTGTGCCCCTGGGGGTGCGGTGGTGCGGTGGTGGGTCCTTGGGGGTGCGGTGGTGCGGTGGTGGGTCCTTGGGGGTGCGGTGGTGGGCGTGGTGGCCGGAACCGGTGCGGGTGCGGGGCCGGGGCGCCGCGCGGGCAGGGGACAATGGGCGGGTGCGATATCGCGTCCTCGGCGTCACCCGGGCCCTGCGCCCCGACGGCACCACTGTGCCCGTCGGCGGCGCACGCCTGCGCGCACTCCTCGCGGCGCTCGCCCTGCGACCCGGGCGTACCGTCCCTCCGTCCTTCCTCATCGACCGGGTGTGGGGCGACGCGCCCCCGGCCGACGCCACCGGAGCCCTGCAGGCCCTGGTCGGCCGGCTGCGGCGCGCGCTCGGCGCCGACGCGATCGCCTCCGCCGACGGCGGCTACCACCTCTGCGCCGCCCCCGACGACGTCGACGCCCACCGCTTCGAGCGCCTGGTCGGCGAGGGCACCCGCGCCCTCGCCGACGGCGACGCCACCAAGGCCGCCGCGCTCCTCGACGACGCCCTCGACCTCTGGCACGGCGACGCCTTCACCGACCTGCCGGACCACACGGCGGAAGCCACCCGCTGGTCGGGGCGCCGCCTCGACGCCCTGCGCGCCCGCTTCACGGCGGCCCTGGCCCTCGGCCGGGCCGAGTCCGCCCTGCCCGAACTGACCGCCCTGTGCGACGGCCACCCCCTGGACGAACCCCTCCAGGCGCTGCGCCTGCGCGCCCTGCGGGACGTCGGCCGCGGGGCAGAGGCACTGGCCGCGTACCAGGGCGTACGCCGCACCCTCGCGGACGGCCTCGGCGCCGAGCCGGGCCCCGAATTGCGTTCCTTGTACGAGGAGTTGCTGCGGCCCGGGGGAGCTGCCGGGTCCGGTGCCGGGTCTGCGTCTGGGGCGGGAGTGTCGGGTGCGCGTGGTGGTGCGGGTGCTGCGACCGCCGGGCCTGGGGGAGGGGGTGTCCCGGTCGACGGGATTGCGGGGCCAACTGCCCTGCCGCGAGCGGTGACCGCCCCCACCGGCGGCGGCCGTGGCGTCGCTACGGGCACGGGCGGCGGCTCTGGCTCCGGCGGGGGCACTGGCGTGGGTGCGGGTGCTGATGCCGGTCGGGGTGTGGGTGGCGACTCGGGTCGGGGTGTGGGCGGCGACGGCTCTTCGGCGGGCGGTGGTGGGGGCGCGGGTTCGGGTCTGCACTCGGGCACCGGTGCGGGTGCGGGTGTCGGCTCCGGTCGCGGTGCGGGCAGCGCTGGCGCTTGGGCAGGCGCCGACGGCGGCACGCGCTCCGGCTCGTACCCGAACCCGGGTGCGGGTACGGCCCCCGACGCCGACCCCGCCCGCCCCACGGGCACCGGCGACACAGCCATCAGCCTCGGCACCTGCGCGGGCCCCAACCCCGGCGCCGGGCCCAGCCTCTCCACCGGCTCCGGCGCCGGGCCCAGCCTCTCCGCCGACCCCGACATCGCCCCCGCCCCCGACCGCGATCCCGCCGTCGCCACCGCCCCGGCCACCGCGCCCCCGGCACACCGGCCCCCCGCCCCCGGCAACCTCCGCGCCCGCCTCACCTCCTTCGTCGGCCGGAGCGGGGACATCGACGCCATCCGGGGCGACCTGGCGCGGGCTCGGCTCGTCACGTTGGTGGGGCCCGGCGGGGCCGGGAAGACGCGGCTGTCGCAGGAGGCCGCCGAGGCCGTGGGGGACGCGTCGCCGGACGGGGTGTGGCTGGCCGAACTCGCGCCGGTGGAGGGCCCGGACGATGTGCCGGAGGCCGTACTGACCGCGCTCGGCGCCCGGGAGACCGTGCTGCGCGGCGCGGGCGCCGAAGAGCTGCGGGCCGCGTCGGAGCGGCACGCCGACGACCCGATGGTGCGCCTCGCCGAGCACTGCGGCCCGCTGCGCATGCTGCTCGTCCTCGACAACTGCGAGCACGTCATCGACGCCGCGGCCCGCCTCGCGGAGCGGCTCCTCGCCGAGTGCCCGGGGCTCACCGTCCTCGCCACCAGCCGTGAACCCCTCGGTGTACCGGGTGAGTTGGTGCGCCCCGTCGGACCGCTGCCGGAACCCTTCGCGCTGCGCCTCCTCGCCGACCGCGGCGCCTCCGCCCGGCCCGGCTTCCGCATCGACGACGACGTCCGCGCCGCCGCCGAGATCTGCCACCGCCTGGACGGCCTGCCGCTCGCCATCGAACTGGCCGCCGCCCGGCTGCGGATGCTCACCCCGCGCCAGATCGCGGACCGCCTCGACGACCGCTTCCGGCTCCTCACCAGCGGCGCCCGCACCGTCCTGCCGCGCCAGCAGACGCTCCGCGCCGTCGTGGACTGGTCCTGGGAGCTCCTGGACGGCGCCGAACGCGCCGTCCTGCGCCGCCTGTCGGTGTTCGCGGGCGGCTGCGACCTCGCGGCGGCCGAGGCGGTCTGCGCCACACCACCCGACGCCGGGGGCGGCGCGGGTGCGACGGGCGGCGCCGAGGCGACGGGCGGCGCCGGGGCGACGGGGCACGCCGGAGCGACCGGCAGCGCCTCCGGCCCCCGTACCGGGCCCGGTCAGGGCCCCGTGCACCCCCACGACATCCCCGGCATCCTCGGCTCCCTCGTCGACAAGTCCCTCGTCGTCGCCGCCCCCGCCGCCCACGACGACGTGATGCGCTACCGGCTCCTGGAGACCGTCTCCGAGTACGCCGCCGAGCGGCTCGACGAGGCGGGGGAGCGGGACGGGGTGACCAGGGCGCACCTGACGTACTTCCGGGAGTTCGCCCGGGTCACCGACCCGGCGCTGCGGCGTCGCGGGCAGCGCGAGGCGATCGCGGCGTTCGAGACGGAGTACGAGAACCTGCGCAGCGCGCTGCGCCACGCCGTCGCCGCCCGGGACGAGCAGGAGGCGCTGTGCCTCGTCCTGTCCCTGTCGTGGTTCTGGCTGATCCGCGATCTGCGGCAGGAGGCGCGGAACTGGTCACGGGAGGTGATGGCGCTCGGCCCCGACCCGTTCGCCGGACCACTCACCCCCGCCGTCCCGCTGTACGAACACTGCACGGACACCCCGCCCCCGCTGACCGGCGAACTCCTCCAGGAGGCGCGGCGCGGCGTGCACCTCATCCAGCTCTCCTGCATGGACATGGAGCCGACGGGGTGGCAGACGCCGGCGGCCGAGCGGAAGCTGCGGGCCATCCGGGACACCTACCACCCGGGCCTGCCGCAGACCTGCCGGAACCCGGGCAACCTGTGGTTCTTCGCCGTCCTGATCACGGGGGACGTGGACCGGCTGCGCCAGGTCATCGACGGGACCGTCGACGCCTGCCGCGAGTTCGGCCTGACCTGGGAGCTGGCGTCCGCCCTCAAGCAGCGCGCCAACATCCTCGCCAACCGCGCCGACTGGGCGGGCGACGCCGTCCAGGACGCGGACGAGGCCCTGGAGATCTGCACCCGCCTCGGGGACTCCTTCGGCGCGGCCGAGGCGCTGTCGTCGCGCGGCGAGGCCCATGAGCGACGCGGTGAGTACCTGCTGGCGGCCGACGACTTCCAGGCCGCCATGGACCACGCGCGGGAGGTCGGCGCCCGGGGCCAGGTGGCGCTGCTGACCGCCCGGCTCGGCGCGGTGCTCATCGAGACGGGGCAGGAGGAGCGCGGCGAGCAACTCCTCCGGCAGTTCACCGACGACAAGAACAGCCGTCTGAACGGGGCGCTGCCCGTCGCCCGGCTCTTCCTCGTCGGCCTGCTCGGCCGCACCGGCCGCGTCGCCGAGGCGCGCGAGCAACTGGTGCGCCTGCGCGACGAGTTCGCGGTCTTCGGCTACGGCCTCTTCGAGGGTTTCCTGCTCGGTTCGCACGCCTGGCTCGACGCCGTCGACGGCCAGTACGAGCGCGCGCTCCGGTCCGCCCTGCGGGCCGTGGAGCAGGCCGCCGAGCCGTTGGCGCAGATGGTCGCCCCGCAACTGCTCTGCCTGCACCTGGCGACCGCCGCCCGCGCGCTCGCCGCGCACGACCCCGGCCGGGCGGCGGCCGCCGCCCGGCTGCTCGCCGTGTCCGACGCCCATCTGCCGGCCTGTCACGTCCCGGTCTCCCTGGAGCGGGAGATCCGCGGCGCCGCCGAACTGGCGGTCCGCGCGGTGCTCGGCGACGCGGACTACGCCGTCGCGTACGCCGAAGGCGACGGCCTCTCCTGGGAGCAGGCCGTCGCCTCGGCGGGGCTGTGATCCGGGGCCGCCGCGCGGCGGCCCCGGGGCACGTCGTGGCGCGTCGCCCGCGTCACGTCTTGGTGCGGAACTTGTGGATCGCGATCGGCGCCATCACACCCGTCATGACCACCGACCAGATGAGCGTCACCCACACGTCGTGGGCGACCGGAGTGCCCCCGTTCATCAGGCCGCGGGCGGCGTCGGCGAGCGACGACAGCGGGTTGTAGTCCGTGAACGCCTGGAGCCAGCCGGGCATGGACGTCGTCGGCGCGAAGATGGACGAGCCGAACTGCAGCGGCATCAGGACCAGGAAGCCCATGCCCTGGATCGCCTGGGCGCTCTTCATGACGACACCCATGGTGAGGAAGATCCACATCAGGCCCACGCCGAAGGCCAGGGCGAGGCCGACGGAAGCGAGCAGACCCGGGACGCTCTCCACGGAGAAGCCGATGATCAGGGCGACGGCCAGCAGGATCGCCGTGGCGATCAGCATCCGCAGGAGCTCGACCACGATCTTGGCGATCATCACGGAGGCGCGGCTGATCGGCAGGGACCGGAAGCGGTCCATGACACCGGTCTGGAAGTCCTGGTTGAAGCCGGTGCCCACGCCCATGGCCATGTTCATCCCCGTCATGGCCATCAGGCCGGGGATCGCGTACTGGACGTACTCGTCGCGGCCGCCGCCGAGGGACTGGCCGACGGAGCCGCCGAAGACGTACACGAACAGCAGGGTGAAGATGATCGGCATCAGGACGGCGTCGAGCATCGACTCCGCGTCCTGCTTGATCCACAGCAGGTTGCGGCGGACCAGCGCGCTGGTGTGCCGCACATGGGCGCGCATGCCGATGCGGGTGTCGGGCTCGGTCCTGGCCGCGGGCCGTTGCTGCGCGGGCGGCGCGGAGGGCGCCTTGACGGTGGTGGTGCTCATGCGGCGACCCCCTCCAGATCGGTGGCCGTGGCGTCCTGTGACTCACTGGTCTTGTGACCGGTGAGGGACAGGAACACCTCGTCCAGGCTGGGCAGTTCGGTGGCGATGTCGGAGAGCGTGATGCCGCGCGCGGTGAGCGCGCCCACGACCGCAGTGAGCTGTTCGTCGCTGAGGATCGGCACCAGGACGGTGCCGGTCTCGGTGTCGACGGTGGTGGTGGCGAGGCCCGTGAGACCCGCCTCGTCGAGCGCGGCGGCCGTGGGGCGCAGTTGCGCCGGGTCGGCCGGGCGGATGCGCAGAGTGCGGCCGCCGACCTTCGCCTTCAGCTCCTCGATGCCGCCGTTGGCGATGACCTTGCCGCGGTCGATGACCGCGAGCTCGCTGGCGAGCTGCTCGGCCTCTTCCATGTACTGCGTGGTCAGCAGGACGGTGACACCGTCGCCGACCATGCGCTTGACCTCTTCCCAGACCTCGTTGCGGGTGCGCGGGTCGAGGCCGGTCGTCGGCTCGTCCAGGAACAGCACGGCCGGGCTGCCGATCATCGAGGCGGCCAGGTCGAGGCGGCGCCGCATGCCTCCGGAGTACGTCTTCGCGGGCCTGCGGGCGGCCTCGGTGAGCGAGAAGCGTTCCAGCAGGCCGTCGGCGCGGGAGCGGGCCTCCTTGCGGGACAGGTCGAGCAGCCGCCCGATCATGTAGAGGTTGTCCCAGCCGGTCAGCTTCTCGTCCACCGACGCGTACTGGCCGGTGAGGCCTATGACGCGGCGCAGTTGGCGCGGCTGGCGCAGCACGTCGTACCCGGCGACGAAGGCGCTGCCGGAGTCGGGGGTGATGAGCGTGGAGAGGCAGCGTACGAGTGTGGTCTTGCCGGCGCCGTTGGGGCCGAGGACGCCGAGGACCGTTCCCTCGCGGACGTCCACGTCGACGCCGTCCAGCGCCTTGGTCTCGCCGTAGTGCTTGACCAGCCCCCGTACCGAAACAGCGCTTGCGGCGCCGTCCGCTCCCCGCTGGGGCTTGTTGTCGATTTCTGTCATGCCGTACATGAGAGCAGATGCCACCGACAAGCCACCGACAGCCGACCGACAGGGGCGGGACGGCGGCCGCCCTCGGGGACGGATGCGGGGAAATCCCCGCTCAGCGGGGCGAGCCGGCCGTGGGCGCGGTGGCGCGATGTCGACGGCGGTAATCCGGACAGGCCTGGAGGAGGCGGGCAGCCCGCCGACGGGGGACGGTCGGCGGGCTGCCGTTGGTGCCGCGATGGTTCTGTCGGCCGCGGTCCCCACGGCACGTCGTGCCGGGAGCCGCGGCCCGGGCGTCAGTGGACCGCGTGCTCCGCGGCCGGGAACGCGCCGCCCACCACGTCCTCGGCGAACGCCTTCGCGGCGTCGCCCATGACGCCGCGCAGGTCCGCGTACTGCTTCACGAAGCGCGGCATCTTGCCTCCGGTCAGGCCCAGCATGTCGGTCCACACCAGGACCTGGGCGTCGCACGCGGAGCCCGCGCCGATGCCCACGGTCGGGATGTGCAGCGACCGGGTGACCTCGGCGGCCAGCTCTGCCGGTACGAGTTCGAGCACCACCGCGAACGCGCCCGCGGCCTCGGCCGACTTGGCGTCGCGCAGGAGCTGGTGGGCGGCCTCCTCGCCGCGGCCCTGGACGCGGTAGCCCATGGTGTTCACGGACTGCGGGGTCAGGCCCAGGTGGGACATGACGGGGATGCCGGAGCTCACGAGCAGCTCGGTCTGGGCCAGCGAGCGCTCACCGCCCTCCAGCTTCACCGCGCCCACCCCGGCCTCCTTGACCAGGCGTGTCGCGGACCTGAGCGCCTGGACCGGACCCTCCTGGTACGAACCGAAGGGCAGGTCGGCGACGATCAGGGCGCGGCTCGTGCCGCGCACGACGGCCGCGGACAGGATGGCCATCTCGTCGAGGGTGACGGGCACGGTGGTGTCGTACCCCAGGTGGCAGTTGCCCGCCGAGTCGCCGACGAGCATGACCGGGATCCCGGCCTCGTCGAAGACGGACGCGGTCATCGCGTCGTACGCGGTGAGCATGGGCCACTTCTCGCCGCGCTCCTTGGCGGCGGTGATGTCGCGGACGGTGATGCGGCGCGTGCCCTTGCCGCCGTACAGCGTCTTGCTGCTGTCGGACGTCCGCTCCTTGGGGGCGGGGCTCTGGGCAGCCGAAAGCTGCGTCATCGCAACGGCTCCTTCTGTCGTCTCGAGGCGCCCTGACGGCGTCCCCGGATCACGTCCATGGTGGCATCGCGTGCCGCCCGGATGCTAGGGGGTGGTTTTCGGCCGATTCCGCCCCGATGGCGGGCGGTGGGGTTTCACGGGGTGGTGGAGCGCCGGTTCCGAGAGGCGGACGAAAAGATTCCAGATGGCGGACGCGAGGAGGGCGCGGAAGGGGCGGGGAAAGAGCGCGTAAAGCCTTTCCAATACGAGACGGTCTCGTATCGAAATAGGTCTACGGTGAGGCTCATGACAACATCTGCCGTCCCCGACGCGCCTCGTATACCGGAGGCGGTCCACCGGCGCCGCTGGGCGATCCTCGGCGTCCTGATGCTCAGCCTGCTCATCGTCGTCCTGGACAACTCGATCCTGAACGTCGCCATCAAGACGATCTCGACGCCCGAGCCCACCGGCCTCGGCGCCACCCAGGGCGAGCTCGAATGGGCCATCAACTCCTACACGCTCGTCTTCGCCGGACTCCTCTTCACCGCGGGCCTGCTCGGCGACCGCCTCGGCCGCAAGAAGGTCCTGCTCGCCGGGCTCGCCGTCTTCGGCATCGGCTCCGCGCTCGCCGCCCAGTCCGGATCGCCCGCCGAACTCATCGGCTTCCGCGGCCTGATGGGGCTCGGCGCCGCCTTCGTGATGCCCGCGACCCTCGCCGTCCTCATGCACGTCTTCGAGCGCGAGGAGCAGCCCAAGGCCATCGGCATCTGGGCCGCGGGCGTCGGCCTCGCCGTCGCCATCGGGCCCATCACCGGCGGGGTGCTGCTCGACCACT
The DNA here is from genome assembly GCF_014650815.1 of Streptomyces flavofungini. Taxonomy (GTDB): domain Bacteria; phylum Actinomycetota; class Actinomycetes; order Streptomycetales; family Streptomycetaceae; genus Streptomyces; species Streptomyces flavofungini. The sequence goes on along the minus strand of NZ_BMVR01000006.1, from coordinate 586,594 downwards.
TCTGGTGGGGCTCGGTCTTCCTCATCAACGTCCCCATCGTGATCGTCGCCATCGGCCTGATGATCGCGCTCGTCCCCGACTCCAAGGACCCGAAGCCCGGCCGCATCGACCTGGTCGGCGTCGTGCTCTCCGTCATCGGCCTGGTGCTGCTCGTCTACGGCATCATCAAGGGCGGCCAACTCGCCGACTTCACCGACCCCAAGGCCCTCTCCACCATCCTCGCGGGCCTGGCCGTGCTCATCGGCTTCGTCTGGTACGAGAAGCGCAGCGACCACCCGTCCATCGACATCTCGTACTTCAAGAACCGGGTCTTCTCCGCGGCCATCACCGCGATCGCGCTCGTCTTCTTCGCCCTCATGGGCGTCACGTTCTTCGCCGTCTTCTACACCCAGAGCGTGCGCGGGTACTCGCCGCTGGAGACCGGTCTGCTCATGCTGCCGCTCGCCGTCGCCCAGCTCGTCTTCGCGCCGCGCGCCCGGCTCGTCGTCGACCGCTTCGGGGTCCGGGCCGTGTGCGCGGGCGGGCTCGCGGTCATCACCCTCACGCTCGTCGCCTTCACCCTCCTCGACGCCGACACGCCCATCTGGGTCATGGAGGTCATCTTCTTCTTCATGGGCGCCGGCATGGCGCACATCATGACGCCCACCAGCGTCGTCATCATGCAGGCCCTGCCCCGCGAGAAGGCCGGTTCCGCGTCGGCCCTCAGCAACACCTTCCGGCAGGTGGGCGGGGCGCTCGGCATCGCCGTGCTCGGGTCCGTGCTCTCCGCGGCCTACCGGAGCGGTGTCGAGGACGAGCTCAAGGTGCTGCCGCCCGGGGCGCGGCACACCGCGGGGGAGTCCATCGAGGCGACGCTCGGCGCCGCCGGGCGGCTCGGGGGGCGGGGTGAGGCGCTCGTCGCCGCCGCCGACGACTCGTTCCTGCACGCGATGCACATCACCGCGCTCTGCGGCGCGGGGGTCGCCCTCGTGGGCGTGCTCATCGTCTCGCTGTACCTCCCCGGCAAGCCGCCGAAGGAAGCTGCCGCCTCCTCGGACACCCCGGCCCCGGACCGGGTGGGCGCCGACCACTGACCGTCCCGTCGCACGGCCACGGGGTGCCGCCGTCGTGACGGCGCCCCTGGTGCGGGCGGGACCTCGTGGCCGTGCGGGGACCAGGGAGAATGCGGGGGACGCAACCGCAGAGGAGTCGACATCGTGCAGCAGGGCCGGAGCGCCGAGGGCGAAGGCGACACCGCCGGGAGTGCCGCAGCCGAGGGCGCACCCGAGGGCACCGCCAAGGGCGCGGGTGCCCGGGGCCGTCCCCGGAGCGAGGCGGTGGAGCGGGCGATCATCGAGGGCGTCATCAAGCTCATCGAGGACGGCGTGCCCCTCGCGGAGCTGTCCATCGAGCGTGTCGCCCGCACCGCCGGAGTGGGCAAGGCCACCATCTACCGCCGCTGGAGCGGCAAGGAGGCCATGTTCGTGGACGTACTGCGCACCCTGGAGGAACCCCCCGCCGAGCTCCCCGGCACCTCCATGCGCGACGACCTGATCGTCCTCGTCGAACACATCCGCCGCCGCGGCCTGAACATGCGCTCGTCCGCGATCCTGCACAACGTCTTCGCGCAGATGAAGAGTCTGCCGAAACTGTGGGACGCCTATCACAAGACGGTCATCGACCCGCAGCGCCGCGTCTCGTTCGAGGTGCTGCGCCGCGGTGTGGAGACCGGCGAGCTCCGCGAGGACGTCGACATCGTGCTGGCCAACGAGCTGTTCGTCGGCCCCATGCTGGTACGCAGCGTGCTGCGCCCGGACGCGCCGCTGGACGAGGACCTGCCGACGCGCATCGTCGACCTGGTCCTCGAAGGGCTGCGGCCCGCGGAGTGAACCGTCGGCGGGAGCGACGGGAGCAGCCGGGGTGAACCGTCGGCGGGGCGCGTGTCGTTCGCCACCTCGGCGGCCCCGGCCGCTCCGCCCGCACCCCCCGGCCGCGTACGCCAGCCCCATGGACGATGTGCGCGTTTCGTCACAGAGGCCGTGCCACGCACGCACATCCGGAACCTCGCGGGCCGCCCCGCTCGTCCTCGTGCCCATACGGCCGTCCCCGGACGGCGGAGATGACACGCGATCATCGCCTAGGGTGCAGGGGCGGGGAGACGGTGTGCACGGCAGTCAGTGAGGCGACGAGAGTATGGCGCAGGCGTACAAGGCGGAGACGGACAGCGGCGGCTCGGTGCCCGAGCGCCGGGGTTCCGGACTGCGGCGCCTGGTCGGCGGATGGCGGGGCGACCCCGGCATCTGGCGGCGCGGGCTGATCACGGCGGGGATCGCGGTCCTCGTCGGACTCGTGATGCTGCTGCACGCGCAGATCCCCAACGGCGTGGGCAACCTCGGCAGTCTCACCGAGACGTTTCTGCCCTGGCTCGGGGTGTTCGTCCCGGTCCTGCTGGTCATCGCCGTCGTGCGCAAGTCCGCGACGGCCCTGATCGCGCTGATCCTGCCGGTGGCCGTGTGGTTCAGCGCCTTCGGCGGGCTCATCACCGACAAGTCCGGCAGCGGCGGCGACCTGACCGTCGCCACCCACAACGTGAACGCCGACAACCCCGACCCGTCCGGCACCGCCCGCGACGTCGCGGCCTCCGGCGCGGACATCGTCGCCCTGGAGGAACTCACCGCCGGCGCCGTCCCCACGTACGAGAAGGCGCTCGCCGGTACGTACAAGTACCACTCGGTGCAGGGCACCGTCGGCGTGTGGAGCAAGTACCCGCTGACCGGGACCAAGCCCGTCGACATCAAGCTCGGCTGGACGCGCGCCATGCGCACCACCGTCGACACCCCCAAGGGGCAGGTCGCCGTGTACGTGGCGCACCTGCCGTCGGTGCGGGTCAAGCTCGACGCGGGCTTCACGGCCGGGCAGCGCGACGACAGCGCCGACGCGCTCGGCAAGGCCATCTCGAACGAGGAGCTCGGCAAGGTCGTCCTGCTCGGCGATCTGAACGGCACCATGAACGACCGCGCGCTCAACGCCGTCACCTCCCAGCTGCGCTCCACGCAGGGCGCCGCGGGCGACGGCTTCGGCTTCAGCTGGCCCGCCTCGTTCCCGATGGCCCGCATCGACCAGATCCTGGTCAAGGGCGTCGAGCCGGTGTCCTCCTGGACGCTGCCGGAGACGGGCAGCGACCACCTGCCGGTGGCCGCGAGCGTCGACCTCTGACGGTCACCCGCCCTTAACCCCGCGGAACCCTCGGACCGGGAGTCTTTGTTTCGGCGGTAAACTTACAGATTCGGCTCTGTGCGTCTGCGCGTGTCTGCGTGTGTCCGTGTACGTCCGTGTACGTGTGCGTGCATCCGGTCCGTACGGGGCTGCCGGTACGGCTCTGTATGTCTCTCGCCTCGCGCCCCCGTCCCCTGGAAGGTACGTCCTCATGCCCCTGGCCCTGCTCGCCCTCGCCGTGGGCGCCTTCGGCATCGGCACCACCGAGTTCGTGATGATGGGGCTGCTGCCCAACGTCGCGGACGATCTGCACATATCCATCCCGACCGCCGGGCACCTCGTCTCCGCGTACGCCCTCGGCGTCGTCATCGGCGCCCCGCTGCTCGCCGCCGTCACCGCCAAGCTGCCCCGGCGGCGCGTCCTCATCGGCCTCATGGCGCTGTTCGTCGTCGGCAACGCGGTGTCCGCGGCCGCGCCCGACTACCACTGGCTGCTGGTGGCGCGCTTCGTGAGCGGGCTGCCGCACGGCGCGTTCTTCGGCGTCGGCGCCGTCGTCGCCACCGGGCTCGTCGGGCCCGAGCGCAAGGCGCGCTCCGTGTCCCTGATGTTCCTCGGACTCACCGTCGCCAACGTCGTCGGCGTGCCCATCGCCACCCTCATGGGACAGCAGCTCGGGTGGCGCGCCACCTTCCTCGCCGTCAGCGCCATCGGGCTCGCCGCCATCGCCGCGCTCGCGCTCCTCGTGCCCGCCGACCACGGGCACGGCGAGAACGCCGGACTCCGCGGTGAGCTGCGCGCCCTCGGGTCGATGCCCGTCTGGCTCGCCCTGGGCACCACTGTCGCGGGCTTCGGCGCCCTCTTCGCCGCCTACAGCTACGTCACCCCGATGCTCACCGACTCCGCCGGGTTCGCCGAGGCCAGCGTGACGCTGCTGCTCGCCCTCTTCGGCGTGGGCGCTACCGCCGGGAACCTGCTCGGCGGGCGGCTCGCCGACCACTCCCTGCGCGGGACGCTCTTCGGCGGGCTCGGCGCGCTCGTCCTCGTCCTCCTCCTCTTCCCCGTCCTCATGCGGGCCGAGTGGAGTGCGGCTGTCGCTGTGACGCTGCTCGGCATGGCCGCGTTCACGACGGGGTCGCCCCTGCAGCTGATGGTCATGGAGAAGGCCGCCGCCGCCCCCTCCCTCGCCTCCTCCGCCAACCAGGCCGCCTTCAACCTGGCGAATGCCGGTGGCGCTTGGATCGGTGGGCTCGCCCTGGCGGCGGGCTTCGGTGTGACGTCTCCGGCGGTGGCCGGGGCGGGGTTGGCCGTCCTCGGCCTGGGGGTCGCCGCGGTGGCCTACGCCGTCGACCGTGGCCGCGGGGGCGGGCCGGGGGCCCCGGGGCGTGTGGTGACCGAACACGTCCCCTCGGCCCCGGCCGACGCGACCCACCTCTGACCGGGGCGCAACTCCTGACCGGGGCGCACCCCTGACCGGGGCGCACCCCTGACCGGGGCGCACCCCTGACCGGGGCGCACCCCTGACCGGGGCTGGGCACCCGTCCGATGCCCGGGCGGTCCACCTCGCCCCCGATCGGCGTTCCGCCTCGTCCTCAAACGCCGGACGGGCTCTCCCCCACCCACCCGCCCTTCTCCGCCCTGCGGACGGGTGCCTGATGGGGTGGGTGTTCCGTGCGGCTGAGCCGCCTCGCCGCCGATCGCGGAGCGCCGATCGGGGGTTCCCCGTCCCGCCCGGAGGCGACGTCGGCCCCGGGGGCCGACGGCCCCTGGCGGGCCGCCGGTCAAGGCGATTCGCGCCAGTGGTTGGTGATCGGGAGGCGTCGGTCCTTGCCGAAGCCCTTGGTGGAGGTCTTGGTGCCGGGCGGATACTGCCGCCGCTTGTACTCGGCGGCGTCCACCATGCGCAGCGTCCGCGCGACAAGCGCCGAGTCGTACCCGGCGGCCACGATCTCATCGGCCCCTTGGTCCCGGTCGACGTACAGCTCGAGGATCCCGTCGAGCACGGGATAGTCGGGCAGCGAGTCGGTGTCCACCTGATCCGGCCGCAGCTCGGCGCTGGGCGGCTTGCTGATGGAGTTCTCGGGGATCGGCGCCGTCTCCCCCCGCGCCGCCGCCGCGTCGTTGCGCCACCGGGCCAGCCGGAAAACAGCCGTCTTGTACACGTCCTTGATGGGCCCGTAGGCCCCCACCGAGTCCCCGTACAGCGTCGAATACCCCACCGCCAGCTCCGACTTGTTGCCCGGCGCCAGCACGATGTGCCCCTCCTGGTTGGAGAGCGCCATGAGCATCGTCCCGCGCAGCCGCGACTGCAGGTTCTCCTCGGCCAGCCCGGTCAGGCCGAGCGACTCCATGTACGCGTCGAACATCGGCGCGATGGGCACGTTGCGCAGATTCAGCCCCGTCCGCCGAGCCAACTCCTCGGCGTCGCCCACGGAATGCTCGGACGAGTACCGCGACGGCATCGCCACCCCGTACACGTTCTCCGCCCCCAGCGCATCGCACGCGATCGCCGCCACCAGCGCGGAGTCGATCCCTCCGGAGAGCCCGATCAGCACGGACCGGAAGCCGTTCTTGGCCACGTACGCCCGCAGCCCCACCACCAGCGCCGAGTACATCTCCTCGGCGTCGTCCAGCCGGTCCGCGTACCCGCCCTCGAACTCCGCCTCGTACGCGGGCAGCGGCTCCTCGGACAGCGTCACGTGCTCGACGCGCAGCCCGTCGTCCACCACCCCCTCCGGCACCGGCCCCGCCGCCGGCAGTTCCAGGTCCAGGACCACGCACCCCTCCGTGAACTGCGGCGCCCGCGCGACGACTTCGCCGTCCTTGTCCACGACGATCGAGTCCCCGTCGAAGACCAGCTCGTCCTGGCCGCCCATCATCGCCAGGTACGCCGTCGTGCAGCCCGCCTCCTGTGCCCGCTTGCGCACCAGCTCCAGGCGCTGGTCGTCCTTGTTCCGCTCGTACGGCGACGCGTTGATCGACAGCAGCAGCCCCGCCCCCGCCGTGCGCGTCGCCGGGACGCGGCCGCCGTCCTGCCAGAGGTCCTCGCAGATCGCAAGCGCCACGTCGATCCCGTGCACGCGGACCACGGGCAGCGTCTCGCCCGGCACGAAGTACCGGAACTCGTCGAACACGCCGTAGTTGGGGAGATGATGCTTGGAGTACGTCAGCGCCACCCCGCCGCGGTGCAGCACCGCACCCGCGTTCCGGGGGGCTCCGGCGGGCTGGCCGTAGCGCGGCTTCGCCTCCTCCGTGCGGTCCAAGTAGCCGACCACCACGGGGAGTTCGCCCAGGCCCTCGTCCGCCAGACGGGTCGCCAGCGCGCGCAGTTCGCGGCGCGAGGCGTCCACGAACGACGCGCGCAGGGCCAGGTCCTCCACCGGGTAGCCCGTCAGCGCCATCTCGGGGAACGCGACCAGGTGCGCTCCCTGCTCGGCGGAGTGCCGGGTCCAGTGGACGATCGCCTCGGCGTTCTGTGAGAGATCGCCGACGGTCGAGTCGATCTGATTCAGGGCGAGGCGTAGTTGAGGCACGTCGCCCAGTCTAATCGTCAAAGCGACGCGATGCCCTCTGTGGATGGGTGTGGGGCGGGCCACGTGGGGCGTTGAGGGTGGGGTTGTCCGTGCGCCGGGGTGCCGGGTTGTGCCGGGTGTGGCGGGGCGTACGCCCCCCCCGGGGCGGAGGAGGGGGCGGGGCGGTGGCGGTGGCGGTGTGCGTTTGTTTCGCTCTGCCGGTCTGTGGCGCTTTCGCCGCCCATTGTTCGGTTGTGGGGCGGGGCCGTGCCGGTATGTCCGTGCTCGCGTGTGTGGCCTGGTGTGCGTTTCGTGTACGTACGTCGTGGTCATCCGAGCTGCGCGCGGACATACCGGCACGTCCCCTCCGGACGGTTTGGCGGCTGGCGGTCCGGTGGGGTTGAGCGTTCGGCTGACGGCTGACGGCTGACGGCCGGCGTCGATGGCCGATGGGGGTGTGGGTTTGGTCATCGGCCGGTGGGGGTGTGGGTTTGGTCGTCGGCCGGTGGGGGTGTGGGTTTGGTCGTCGGTCGGTGGGGGGTTGTGGTTGGCCACCGGCCGGTGGGTTGTGTGTTTGGGCACCGGCCGGTGGGGGTGCTGCGGGCTAGGTCGTTCGGTAGCCGAGGGTCGTCATCATTCCTGCTTCCGCGTGGTAGACGTTGTGGCAGTGGATCATCCACAGGCCGGGGTTGTCCGCGTCGAAGTCCACCGTCAGGGTGCCGTTGGGCAGTACGGCCGCCGTGTCCTTGCGGGGGCGTCCCGGGGCGCCTGCCAGGGCGAACGTGTGGCCGTGGACGTGGAGCGGGTGCCACATCATGGTGGCGTTGGTGAAGGCGATCCGGACCCGTTCGCCGGTGCGGACCGGGTGGCGGGTGGTGGGGGAGTAGGGCTTTCCGTCGAAGGCCCAGTCGTACTTCGCCATTCCGCCGGTCAGCCGGATCCTGATCGTGCGGTCCGGCTTGCGGGCCTTCAGGGCCACGGAGTCGTCGGCCGTGAGCCGGTCGGCCAGCAGCACGCGGCCCGTCAGCTCCTCGGGCCGCGCGGACGCGGGCGGTGGCGCGCCACCGCCCGTACGGAGCAGCGCCCGGGCCGTCGCCTTCTTGCCCTCGGCCACCGCCGTCAGGGGGAACACGCCGTCCTTGGCCGTGACCAGGACGTCGTACCGCTCACCCATGCCGATGAGCAGCGCGTCCGCCTTCTGGTGCCGGACCGGGAAGCCGTCCGTGTGCGTCACCGTCAGCTCGTGGCCCCCCAGCGCCACCCGGAAGGCCGTGTCGCCGCCCGCGTTGATCAGGCGGATGCGGATGCGGTCGCCCGGGCGGGCGCGGAACGTCGTGGGGGAGGCGGGGACGCGTCCGTTCATCACGTAGTGGGGGTACGCCACGTCGCCCGCGTCCGGGCCGAGGATGTCGCTCTTGGCGCCCATCATCATGCGGGAGGGGCCGGGTGGGTCGGTGGGCTTGGTGGGCGCCTTCGCGCGGGGGCGGGACATCGACATGTGAGTCATGTCGTGGCCGCCGCCGTCGCCTCCGTGGCCGCCGCCGTGGTCCATTCCTGCCCGTAGTTCGGTCAGGACCGTGTCCGGTGTGGAGCCGTCCACGCCGTCCACCCAGTCGTCCAGGACCACGACCCACTCCTCGTCGTACTCCAGGGGCTCCTTGGGGTCGTCGACGATCAGGGGTGCGTACAGCCCCCGGTCCTGCTGGGTGCCCGCGTGCGGGTGGAACCAGTACGTCCCCGGATGCGGGACCTTGAAGCGGTACGTGAAGTCGGCGCCGGGGCGGATCTCGCGCTGGGTGAGGGCGGGGACGCCGTCCATGTCGTTGCGCAGGGCCAGGCCGTGCCAGTGCAGCGTGGTGGGCTCGGGGAGGTGGTTGGCGAGGGTGAGGGCCAGGGTGTCGCCCGCGGTGACGCGGACCTCCTTGCCCGGCAGGTCCTCGCCGTAGGCCCAGGTGCGCACCCTGGGGCCGCCCAGGTCGAGGGTCGTCGGCGCGGCCGTGAGCCGCAGCTTGCGGACCCGGCCGCCGCCGGGGCGCTTCTGCTCCGCGGCCGCGACCTCCTGGCCGGTGGGCGTCACATAGCCCTTCGGGGACTTCGAGGACGGGGACGGACCGCCCTGGCCGCCGCCGGAGTGCCCGGAGTGGGAGCCGTCGCCGGAACAGGCCGTCACAAGTCCCGTGCCCGCGGCGGCGATCGCCGCGCCGAGCAGCGTCCGGCGTGTGGTGTCCGGGGCGTGTGTCGTACGCGATGAGTGCGGGGTGCGCGAGAGGGGTGTGCGCATGGTTGATGAACACCTCGTCTGTGTGGTGCGTGCAGAAGGGCGCGTCTGCTGCTTCTGGTACACCGCTCGCCGGTCGGAGGTTCCCGTTCCGTCTCCGGGGTGTGCGGGCAGCGCGAAACAGCCGGTGCGGCGGCCTATACGCGCAGCACGGAGAGGCGGGTGAGGAGCGTCCGGGGCGGGGGAGGGTTCGGGCGCAGGGCGTCGAGGAGGCGGGCGAGGCCGGGTGCGGGGACGGGGCTCCCCAGCGGGCGGTGGCGGACCGCCGCGTGCAGCAGGGCGAGGGTGAGGGCTGCGCCGAGGACCGCGAGGCAGACGGAGAGGGGGTCCATGCCGGAGCCGTGGCCATCGGTCGCGTCGCCCGCTTCCGGGCCGATGGATGTCGGGCCCGTGGCCGCGTGGCGCATGTCCGTCGGGCTCATGTCCGTCGGGCTCAGAGGTGTGGGGCTCAGGGGGCTCGGGCTCAGGGATGTCGGGCCCATGTCCATCCGGCTCATGTCCGTCGGGCCCATGGCTGACGCGTCCATGGCCGCTGGGCTGACGTCCGCCGGGCTCACGTCCGCCGGACTGGCGTCCTTCGCCTCGCGCGCGTGCGTCGCGCCGCTCCCCTCGCGCGCGTGCCCGCCGCCGTCCGCCACCCCCGTCTGCCCCGCCGCGCTCGCCCGTTCGGCGCTCGCCCCGTGCTCCCGGGGATGGCCCAGCGTATGCATCGCCACGATGCCGAAGAGCAGCGCGACGAGCAGGGCGAGATGGCTCGCGCGCGTCGTCGGGCTCTTCGGGGTCACGGCCCGGAGCCTACCCCTCCTAGGTATCGGGTGACATGCGGGCCCGGCACCCTCCGACGATCATGAGCCCATGACGACCACGGACGAACCTGGCCAAAACGGGGCGACGCCCGGGGTCGCGGACGCGGCGGAGGCGGCCGGACAGGAGGCGGGCGCCGACACCGGGACCAAGCGCCAGTTCATCTCCTGGCTGACCCTCGCCCTCATGACCACCGCGTCGGTGGCCAGCCTGCGGCCCTCCCCGTCGATGGCCCTCTACGGCCTCGCCGCGGTCTTCCTCTACCTGCTGCCCGCCGTCGTCTTCCTGCTGCCCACCGCGCTCGTCGGCGCCGAGCTCGCCTCCGGCTGGTCCGGGGGCATCTACCGGTGGGTGAGCGAGGCCCTGGGCAAGCCGCTCGGGTTCGTCGCGGTGTGGTGCCAGTTCGCGATGACCATCGCGTACTACCCGAGCCTGCTCGCGTACGTCGCGTCGACGTTCGCGTACGTCGTGCACCCGAGCCTCGCCGAGGACGGCCTCTACGTAGCCATCGTCATCGTCGTCATCTACTGGACGGGGGTGTGGGTGACCTCGCGCGGGACGAAGACCGTCGCGGGCCTGTCCTCGCTCGGCCTGGTGATCGGCACGCTGGTGCCGGGTGTCGTGCTCGTCGCGCTCGGCATCGTCTTCCTGGGAGAGGGCAACGCGTCCGAGGCGCCCATGACCGCCGACCACTGGCTACCGCCATGGACCGGCCTGGCCAGCCTGGTCCTCATCGTCAACAACTTCCTGTCGTACGCGGGCATGGAGATGAACGGTGTGCACGTCTCCTCGCTGCGCCACCCGCGCGCCGAGTACCCGCGTTCGGTCTTCCTGGCCACCGGCCTGGTCCTCCTGATCTTCATCCTTCCGGCCCTCGCCATCAGCTGGGTCATGCCGGCCTCCGAACTCAGCCTCACGGCCGGGCTGATGCAGGCCTTCCAGGCGTTCTTCGACCACTTCCACGTCGGCTGGCTGACGAAGGTCGTCGGCATCATGCTGGTGCTCGCGGCACTCGGCGGGATGCTGACGTGGCTGGCCGGACCGGCCAAGGGCCTGGTGACGCTGGCCCGGCAGGAGGGGTATCTGCCGCCGTTCCTGCAGAAGTTCAACCGGCACGGCGTACCGCTCAACATCATGGTCGCGCAGGGCGTCGTGACCACCCTCATCGGCGTGCTCTACGCGTTCAGCGACGACGTGTCCAGCGCGTACTGGATGTTCTCCGTCATCACCGTGCAGATCTATCTCATCGCCTACCTGCTGATGTTCGTGGCCGTGGTGCGGCTGCGCGCCACCCAGCCGCACGTGCGGCGCGGCTTCGTCGTGCCCGCCGTGACGGTGGTCGCCGGGGTCGGCTTCGTCGCCTCGGCCTGTGCGCTCGGCATCGGCTTCGTACCGCCCGACCAGTTCGGGAACGCGCCCCTGTGGCGCTATCTGCTCATCGTCGGCGGCGGGCTCCTCGCGCTCGGCGTCGTCGCGCCCGCCGCCTTCCTCAAGTACCGCAGACCGGAGTGGATTCACCCTGACCACCAGCGCAAGAACACCACGGACTAGCCTTTGTCCCGCTATGTCACCCGAGCCCGCCGCCGGAGCGGCCCGCAGCGCCGTCCGCACGGCCGTCGCCGCCCTCCTCGCGCTCGGCGCCGCCGCCTACACCACCTGGGTCCTCGAAGCCTTCCTGCCGACCGGCCTGTCGCCGCTGCGGTCGTACGTGAGTGAACTCGCCGCGACCGACCAGCCGTACGGGACGTTCTTCCGGTCGCTGGACTTCGGAGCGGGGGTGCTGGTGTGTGCGGGGGCGGTCCTCGCCCTGCTGCGCGGCGCCCGGCCCGCCGGGCTCACGCGCGGCCTCGCCCTCCTCACCACCCTCGGGTGGGTCGGCGTCGCGGTCTTCGGCGCGGCCACCGCCGCCGACTCGCGGCTCCCGCTGAGCTGCGCGCCCACCGCCGACGCGGCCTGCGCGGCCCGGGAGCGGGCCGGGCTCGTGCCCGCCGCCCACTCCGCGCACGCGGTCAGCAGCAGCGTCGCCGTGGCGGGGGCGCTGGTGGGGATGGTGCTGCTCACCGTGGTCGTACGCAAGGCCGGGGCGCGGGCCGGTGTCCGCGCGGGCGGCCTCCTCGCTCTCCTCCTCGGCGTCGAACTGGCCGCCACCGTGTGGACGCTGGCCGCCGTCGCCGCGTTCGACGCCGGTCACGGAACCTGGGGGCTCGGGGTCGCGCAGCGCCTCCAGTTGCTCACGATCGCGGTGTGGCTGGTGGGGGTGGCGTGGCTGGTACGGGGCTGGGGTGCGGCCGGGTCCCGGCGTCGGCCACGGGGCGGGTGACCGTGGGGTCCTTCGTACGGATCGACGGCGTGCCGCATCATGTGGACGTGGTGGGCGACGGGCCCGTGTGCCTGCTCAGCGCGGGGCTCGGGCTCGCCTGGCGCGAGTGGGACCCCGTCGTCGCGCTCCTCGCCCGCACCCGCACCGTCGTCCGCTTCGACCGGCCCGGGCTCGGGCTCAGCGGGCCCCCGCGCGGTGCGCCCACGCTGGCGGGGGAGGCGGAGCGGATCGGGCTCGTGCTGGACGCGGTGGGGTTCGGCGGGGCGGCGGTGACCGTCGTCGGGCATTCGCTCGCCGGGTTCCACGTGGAGGCGTTCGCGCGGCTCCGTCCTGGGCGGACGGCCGGGGTGGTGCTGGTCGACTCCAGCGTGGCGGAGTCCGCGCGGGGCGTTTCCGGGCGGGGCGTACGGGTGGCTGCCGCCCGGGTCGGCGGGGCGCTCTTGGCCGCGGTGGGGGTGCCGCGGGCTGTGGGGCCGCCGGCGCGGTGGCTGGCGGGGCGCCCGGCCCCACGGGAGCTGCGCTCGCTCTACGGCGCGAGCCGGGTGTGGCGTGCGGGGCTCATGGAGTACGCGACGTACACCGAGGTGGCGTACGAACTCGCGGTGCTGCGACGCCGGACGCCGCTGCCGACCGCGGCCCCGGTGACGGTCCTCGCGGCGTCGGCCTCCCGCACGCCCGGCTCCGACCCCTGGCTGGCCCGCCAACGCACCTTGGCCACGAAGCTCGGGGCGGCCTACTGCGCCTTGGCCCCGGCGGGCCACCTCCTGATGCGGGCCCGCCCCCGCGAGGTGGCCGAGGCGATCCTCGCAACGGGCGAGGCCTGACGACGGCGTCGGCGGTGCCCACGGCAGGGAGGGCGAACCGCTGTCGGCAAGGCGCCCTCGGCCCGGGCTGTGCCCACCCTCCCCCTGCCCCGGCGGGCCCGCGCCTCAGACGCGCCCCGGGGACACGGCAAGGCGGCGGACGCTGTCGCGCACCACGATGTGCGTACCCAGCACATGCCGCTCGGGCCCGGACCGCGGCGGCGCCCCCGCCAGCGCGAGGCGGACGGCGGTGCGGCCCATTTCCTCGGCGGGGATGTGGACCGTGGTGAGCCCGGGTGTGACGTCCGCGGCGACGGGATCGTCGTTGTAGCCGACGACGGAGACGTCCCCGGGGACGGAGAGCCCGTACTCGCGCAGGGCGACCATCGTGGCCGCGGCCACCCGGTCGTCCCCGGCGAACACGGCGGTGAACTCCGGCTTCCCGTCGGCGGCCCGCAGCAGATCCCGGATGGCCTCGTACCCGTGGTGCGGCCCGAACCCGACCCCGTGGACGATGGCGTCGGCCCGCGGCACCCCGTGGTCGTCGAGGGCCCGCAGATACCCGTGCACCCGGTCCTCCCCGGTGGTGTTGCCGGGCTGGTAGCCGATGAGGGCGATCCGCCGGTGCCCCGCGCCGAGCAGATGGCTGGTCACGGCGTACGCGCCCGCCTCGTTGTCGTACTCGACGACGAGGGCGGGCACATCGGGCGCGGGCGCGGGCCGCCCGCACAGCACGAGCCGGGAGCCCGCGGCGGCGAGGACCTGGGCGTACCGGGCCATCCGCTGCCGGTACTCGTTGTCCTCGATGACCCCGCCGACGAGGACGACGGCCTCGGCGGCCTGCTCCCGCATCATCTGCACCAGGGCCAGCTCCCGCGCCGGATCGCTGCCGGTGGAGGCGACGAGGGTGAGCCGCCCGTGCCGGGCGGCCTCCATCTCGACGCCCTGCGCGACGTGCGCGTAGAAGGGGCTCAGCACGTCGTAGGTGAGCACGGCGATGGTCTTGCGCCCGGCGCCCGCCAACGCGCGCGCGTGCGCGTTGACGACGTAGTCCAGCTCCTTCACGGCCCGCTGTACCTTGGCCCGCGAGGTCGCGGACGTCGGGTAGTTGCCCGCGAGGACCCGCGAGACGGTCGCCACGGAGACCCCCGCGCGTGCGGCGACTTCGCGGATGGTGACCCGTTCCCCCACTGTGTGCCTCTCCTCAACTCGCCCGGTGCCGCCCGCCCTTGGGCGGCGGACGGCCCGCGCGTGACGTACGGACAGCGCGTCCCGGACGGACGTACGGCCCGCCCGGGACCATCATCGCGCCCCGCGGCCGCCTCAGTGCGCCGCCTCGTACTCCTCCGCGAACTCCTCGGCGCACTTGTCGCCGCCCTGCGACCGCCACTTGCGATGGACGTCGTCCCAGGAGGACAGGCTCTTGCGGCCGGACACGACGGCCGTGACGCCGTCCTCGACGATCTGCTGGAGGGACGCGCCGACCCGGTTGAAGGTCGCCGACTGCAGCCCCCAGCGGTCGTTGGGCACGAGCAGCGGCACGATCTTCTTCTCCCAGGCGTGCAGCCGCTCGGTGAGGGCGGCCTGCCCGGGGAAGTACAGCGGCTGCGGGGCGTCCATCAGGTACGGGAACGGCAGGTTCGTGCGGGACTCGACGAGGCCGCGCTCCGTGGCGATGGGGTCGCCCGCCTTGTCGAAGCGGAAGTGGGTGCCCTCCACTCCGTAGTGCGTGAGTTGGTACTCCTTGGAGCCGAACGGCGAGGCCAGCCAGTCCAGGACGCGCAGCATGAGCCGGATGCGCTCCTTGGATGCCTTCTTGATGACGGTGTAGCCGAAACAGCCGCGGTTCTGCTGGTAGACGGGCGTCGCGCCGGGCACCGCGTAGGGCACGGCGGCGTCCAGGGTGTACGCGCCCTTGATGCCCTGCGCGTTGGCGAGCACCGCGCCCCAGCCGTCCGTCATGGAGCGGACGGTGCCGTTGTAGAACTGCGTCTTGAGGTCGACCTGGGAGATCGAGGTGGCGTCGGAGTTGTACGCGCCGTCGGCCCGCAGCCGGGCCATGAACTCCAGGGCGGCCTTGAACTCGTCGGTGCCGTACATGGGCGTGATCCTGCCGTCCTTGATCCGCCACTCGTTGGGCGCCCCGTGCCACATGGCGTGGTACAGGTAGCTGTAGTAGCTGACCGTGGACGTGCCGAGGGCGTGCTTGCCGCCGCCGGAGCCCTCCTTGGCCATCGCCTGGAAGTCCGCCGCCGACATGCCCGGCCGGTAGCCCGCCTCGTCGAAGGCCTCCCGGTTGATGAACATCGCGCCCTGCACCTTGGCCCGTTCGACCGGCAGGCCGTAGATGCGGCCCCCGATGCGGCCCATGCCCTCCCAGGCGTACGTGGGGATGCCCGCGAGGTTCGGGTAGTCCTTGACCGCCTCGCCGGACAGGTACTCCGACAGGTCGGCGCAGCGCGCCTTCACGAACTGCGCCTCGCGCGGCAGGACGTACCCGCCGCCGATGTTGATGAGGTCCGGCAGGTCCCCGCTGTCGCCCGCCATCAGCGTCGCCATCTTCGAGCGGAAGTCCGCGTCCGGCACGACCGTGAACTCGACCTCGACGCCGAGGGCCTCGTTCATCGCCTGCCAGTACTTGTTGGACCCGGCGGGCTTCGGCGGCGTGCCGTACGTGATGGACAGGACGCGGATCTTCTCCTTGCCGGTGCCCGCCCTGCCGTCCGTCGCCGTCACCAGGCGCTGCGGATACGACGTGAAGCCCGCCTGCACGCCCGCGGAGCTGGGCGCGAGATCGGGCGCCGGGCCCCGCGTCGGCGTGAAGGTGGGCCAAGGGGCCATCTTCTTGCCGGCGTTGGACACGTCACCGCCGCCGCCCGAGCCGGTGGAGCAGCCGGTGAGGACGGCGGGGGCGGCGAGGGCGGCGCCGCCGGCGGCGATCGAGCGCAGCAGGGTGCGGCGCCCCATCGGGAAACGGGAGGAACCCTGGGAACCTGACACGGGGTCAACCTTTCGGCGGGTACGGGGACATGACTCAGCTCTTGATGGCGCCGGTGAGCACGCCCTTGGTGAAGTACTTCTGCAGGAAGGGGTAGACGAGCAGGATCGGCACGGTCGCGATCACGAGGACGGCCATCTGCGTCGTCTGCGGCGCGGAGACCTGGCCCGCCTCGCTGAGGCCGGTGTCGGCGATCTGGGAGCCGCCGATGACGTACGTACGCAGGACCTGGGACAGCGGCCAGTGGCCGGACTCCAGGTAGATCGAGGCATGGAACCAGGCGTTCCAGTAGCTCACCGCGTAGAACAGCGAGACCACCGCGAGCGCCGCCTTCGACAGCGGCAGGACGACCCGCCACAGGATCTGCCAGTCGTTCGCGCCGTCCAGGCGCGCCGCCTCGTACAGCTCCTCGGGGATCCCCTGGAAGAAGCCCCGCAGGACGATCAGATTGAAGACGTTGATGAGTACGGGGGCGATCAGAGCCGTGTACGTGTCCATCAGGCCCATGCCTTTGACCAGCAGGAACGCCGGGATCATGCCGGGCGGGAAGAGGAAGGTGAACAGGATCAGGAGCAGCACCGGCTTGCCGCCGAAGACGCCGGGGCGGGCGAGGGCGTAGGCGAGGAAGGTGGTGCACGCGAGCGAGAAGAGAGTGCCCGCGGCCGTCAGGGCGACGCTCACGCCGAGCGCCTTGGTGACGATGCCGCCGCTGATGACGGTCCGGTAGGCGCGCAGCGTCGGCTCGGTCGGCCACAGCACCCAGCCGCCGTTGTCGACGACCTCCCGGTTGGACGCCAGTGACGTCGAGACGATCACCAGGAACGGGATCAGGACGAGCGCGAGGACGATGATGACCGCCACGCCCTTGGCGGCCTTGGTGAGCGGCCGGGGCCGCTCCATCCAGGCGGGGCGGACGGGGCTCTGGCTGCTCACTTGTAGACCCCCTGCTCGCCGAGCCGGTGCGCGACCCGGTTGGCCGTGAAGACGAGCGCCGCGCCGACGACGCCCTTGAAGAGTCCGGCGGCGGCCGCGTAGCCGGTGTCGCCGCCGACGATGCCCTGCCAGAAGACGAAGGTGTCCAGGACCTCACCGGCCTCCGGGCCCACCGACTGCCGTTGCAGCAGCATCTGTTCGAAGCCGACGGACAGGATGTCGCCGAGCCGCATGATCAGGAGCAGGATCACGATGGGCCGGATGCTGGGCAGCGTGACGTGCCAGAAGCGCCGCCAGGGCCCGGCCCCGTCGATCGCGGCGGCCTCGTAGAGCTGCTCGTTCACCTGCATCAGCGCGGCCAGGAAGATGATCGTCCCCCAGCCCGCGTCCTTCCAGATGACTTCGAGGACGACGAGCGGCTTGTACGCGTCCGGGTTGCCGATGATGTCGACGGTGTGCAGGCCCGCGTCGCTCAGCGTCGCGTTCAACAGGCCGGTGTCGCCGAGCACTTGCTGGAACAGGGCCACCACCACGACCCACGACAGGAAGTGCGGCAGATAGATCACGGACTGCGTGAAGCGGCGCAGGAGGTCCGAGCTCAGGCTGTGCAGCAGGAGCGCGAGGGCCAGCGGCGCGGGGAAGAAGAAGACGAGCTGGAGCACCGCGATGAACAGCGTGTTCCACGTCGCGTGCCAGAAGTCCGGGTCGCCGAACATCCGGCTGAAGTTCTCGGTGCCGACCCAGGGGCTCGCCCACAGGCCGTCGAAGGGCACGTACTCCTTGAACGCCACGGCGTTCGCGATGAACGCGCCGTAGTGGAAGACCAGGAAGTACACGAGGCCCGGCACCATGAGCAGCACCAGGACCCGGGTGCGATGAAACCGTTTCCACCTCTCACCGCGCCTGCTTTTGCTGGCAATTGCCCCATTGGTGGGCTCCGTTGGCGGTGTCACCGCCTCGATTTCGGCCCGGTCCTTCGTCACCGCTGACACGGAACCCCCAGTCTTGAACGCTGCTGTCGGGACAAGGTGCCGGGAATCTAAAGCGGTTACTGTCCTCGGTCAACCCCCTTCGCAGTGACTCCCCTTGTGCTGCCTGCCTGCCCTTGACCTCCGTCGCCGCAGGGGCCTAGCCTCCTGGCCCTGATCAGTAACCGTTTTCTACGAGAGGTGGCGACGCGTGCCCGATCAGCTGGAGCAGCCGCGGGAAGCCGCGGAGCCCGCGGGGGCCCTGGAGGCCGGGGAGGCCGGGGAGGCCGCGGGGCCCGGGGAGCCGGAGCCGCGCAGGCCGGTGGCCGCCCTCGCCATGGGGGCCGACGTCGTGGACCGCGTCCTCGCCCCCGGGCTGCGCCAACGCCTCGCCCGCAGCGTCGAGTTGGCGCCCGGCGCGCTCACCGGCGGGCTCACCGGCGCCGACGCCCGCGCCGTGCTCGCCCGGGCCGAAGTCCTCGTCACCGGCTGGGACTGCCCCCGCCTGACCGCCGACGTACTCGCCCACGCACCCCGCCTCCGCGCCGTCGTGCACGCCGCCGGATCCGTGAAACCCGTCGTCACCGACGCCCTGTGGGACCGCGGCATCCTCGTCTCCTCCGCGGCCGACGCCAACGCGGGCCCCGTCGTCGCCTACACCCTCGCCGCCATCACCTTCGCCACGAAGGGCGCGCTGCCCGCCGCCGCCCGCTACGCCGAGCGCTGGCCGCCCTTCACCGAACGCACCGGCGCCGACGCCCGCACCATCGGCGTCATCGGCGCCTCGCGCATCGGCCGCCGCGTCATCGCCGCCCTCAACGCCTCCGACGCCGGACACCGCGTCCTGCTCACCGACCCCTACGTCACCCCCGCCGAGGCCCGCACCCTCGGCGTCGACCTCGTCGGCCTGCCCGAACTCTGCCGGGCCAGCAGCGTCGTCACCCTGCACGCGCCCCAACTCCCCGAAACCCGGGGCCTGCTGAGCGCCGACATGCTCGATCTGATCCCCGACGGCGGCGTCGTCGTCAACACCGCGCGCGGCTCCCTCCTCGACACCGACGCCCTCACCCGCGCCTGCGCCGCCGGCCGCCTCGACGCCTTCCTCGACGTCACCGACCCCGAGCCGCTGCCGCCCGGCCACCCCCTCCTCGCCCTCCCCAACGTCCTGGTCACCCCGCACATCGCGGGGGCGCAGGGCAGTGAGGTGCGGCGCCTCGGGGAGTACGCGGTGGCGGAGGTGGAGCGCTACGTGCGGGGGGACGTGCTGCTCGGGCGGCTGCGGAGGGAGGACCTCGGGCGGCTCGCTTGAGGCCGCGCCCACATGGGCGGGCGACTGTCAGACCCCCGTGGTGGACTGAATCCCATGACTCATCCCATGACACAGAAGCTGACCGTGCGCCTCGTCGGCCGTGATCTGCCCGGGGCCGAGTGCGGGGACTATCGGGACGTGCACGTGGGTGTGCAGCGCGGTGCGGAGCCCGACCAGTTGGTTCGGGCCGACGCGGCTGAGGCGGTCTTTGAGTTCGAGGTGGCCGTGGTCGCCGGGCCGGACGGCAGCCGCGACTTCAAGGGGCCCTTCGTCCAGGGCAAGCGGGGTGAGCGCTTCTTCTACCTCACCTGGGGCGAGCTGCCTCCCGGCGGTCAGTTCGCGATGTTCCGCCGGGCGAAGCTGTGGTTCGGCGATCTGCCGGAGGCGGGGGTGGGGGCGGGGGCGGTCGTGGGGGAGGTCGGGCTCACGGACCGGGCGGGGATGCCGTTGTGCGCGGGGGTGCGGCCGCCGGGGGTGGTGTGGGGGTAGGGCCGGTGCGGCAAGGTTTCAGCCCGTCGTGGGGGTCCCCATCCCGCCCGTTCCCGGCTGCGTCGAGGTGCGGCTCCGCCGCGTGGGCGCACCCCCTACGGCTTCGCGCCCCGCGCCTTCAGCAGGTCCGCCATCAGCTTGACCTCGGACTCCTGGGACTCCACCATCCCTTGTGCGAGCCGCCGCTCGACAGGAACGTCGCACCGCTCGACACACCCCTGAGCCATGTGGATCCCACCCTTGTGGTGGGCGGTCATCAGCTTCAGGTAGAAGATCTCGGCCTGCTTGCCGTTCAGCTCACCGAGCCGCTTCATCTGGGCGTTGGTGGCCATGCCGGGCATGAGGGAGCCGTCGCCCGCGGAGGGGACGCCGGTCATGTCCATCCACTCCATGGGCTCGCCGGGCGGCACCTTGGGCAGGTCCCACAGGTCGAGCCAGCCGAGCATCATGCCGCGCTGGTTGGCCTGGGTCTGCGCGATGTCGTAGGCGAGGCGGCGGATTTCCTTGTTCCCGGTGCGGTCCCGGATGACGTAGGACATCTCGACGGCCTGCTGGTGGTGCACGGCCATGTCCCGGGCGAAGCCCGCGTCGGCGGAGGAGGTCGACGGGGCGTCGCCGGAACCGTCGGCGTCGGAGGAGCCGGAGGAATCCGAGGCGACGGCGGCGGTGATGCCGCCCGCGGCGAGCACCGCTCCGGCGACGGCGCCGATCAGCCAGTCCCTGCGCTTCATCACGTCATCACTGCCCCAGGCCGTTGGTGCAGGCGGCACCGGGCTCGGGGGTCTGCTTGCCCTGGACGTAGGTGGAGAAGAAGGTGTTGACCTTCGAGTCGTCCGCGCCCTTCACGACCCGCTGGTGCCCCCAGGCGGACAGCAGGATCGGGTCCTTCTGCTTCTTCACGGGGCTCATCAGGGAGTACGGGGTCTTCTTGACCTTGGCTTCGAGCTTCTTCAAGTCGGCGGGCTTCGCCTCGTCGTTGTACGTCACCCACACCGCGCCGTGCTCCAGGGAGTGCACGGCGTTCTCGTTGGGGAGTTCCTTGGTGTAGACGTCGCCGTTGCAGTTCATCCACACCTGGTTGTGGTTGCCGCCCACCGGCGGGGTCACCGGGTAGTTCACCTTGCCGCCGACGTGGGTGCGGCCCAGCTTCTTGGCGTCCCAGACCCGCTCGCCGTCGGAGGTCGTGGTGAACTTGGCCACCGCCTTGGCGTCGCCCGCCTTGCCGGACTCCTCGTCGCCGTCGTCGGCCTGCGAGATGAGGAAGTAGCCGCCGACGCCGAGCGCGGCGACGATGACCGTGCTCAAGGCGATGGTGAGCACGCTGTTGCGGCGCTCGCGGGCGCGTTCGGCGCGCCGCATCTCCTCTATCCGGGCCTTGCGCTCGGCGCTGCTCGTCTTCTTGGCGGAACCCATGGTGTGTCCTTCTGCGGAAAGCGACGGAATCGGAATGGGTTGAACAGTGGAACCGGGGCGGTGCGGTGCGGTGCGAGTGCGTTGATCGTAGCCTTCGCTCCGGCGGGGGGAAGGGCCGCTCCCGCAAATACCGGACACGCGGATCCCGTTCCCGCCACCTGGCCCCGGGCCGGGGTGACCTCTGTTTGAACCGTGGATGCCGATTACCTACGCTCGCTGGCATGCGGCTCCTGCACTCCACCGACCTCGCGCTGCGCGTCCTCATGCGGCTCGCCGTCGCGGACGGCACGGTCGGTACGGCGGCCACGGCCGGTACGGGCCCCGCCGCGCCGACGACCCGTGAGGTCGCCGCCGACATGGCCGTCCCCTACACCCATGCCGCCAAGGTCGTCGCCTCGCTGCGCCGGCTCGGTCTGGTGGCGGCCCGCCGTGGCAGGGGCGGCGGGCTCTCGATCACGGAGCCGGGACGCCGGGCCTCCGTCGGCGCCGTCGTACGGCACTTCGAGGGCGACGGCGATGTGGTGGAGTGCGAGGGCGCGACCCCGTGCCCGCTGAACTCCGGCTGCCGCCTGCGCGGCGCCCTGCGCCTGGCCCAGGAGGCCTTCTACGCCGCCCTCGACCCCGTGACCGTCGAGGACATCGTCGCCTCGCCGACGGGACCGCTGCTGCTGGGGCTCGCGAGCCACAGGTCGGGCCCGAACACCTCGTAGTGGATGTCGGCGGGCGCGACCCCCTTGGCGATGAGCTGAGCGCGTACCGCCCGCATGAACGGCACCGGACCGCACAGGTACGCCCGCGTGCCCGGCGCCACCGCGACCGCCGCCAGGTCGACCCGCCCCGTCCGCCCCGCAGGATGCCCCGCGGCAGGGTGCTCGTACCAGAAGTGGGCGGCGGCGTCGGGGAGTTCACCCGCGCACGCGAGGTGGTCGGCGCGCAGGGCGTGGTCGGCGGGGGAGCGGTCGCCGTGGACGATCGTGACCGGGGCGCGGTGCCCCGCCGCGACCAGGTGGCGGAGCATCGCGATCATGGGGGTGACGCCGATCCCGGCGGAGGCGAGGAGCAGCGGCGCGTCGCCCGCCCCCGCCGCGACCGCCCGGGGCCCCGCCGGGCCTGTCGTCCGGTCGTCCAGGACGAGGTCCCCGTAGGCCGCGGAGAGGTCCAGACGGCTTCCCTCGCGGACGTGGGCGTGCAACTGGGTGGAGACCTCGCCCTCGGGGGCGTGCGCGTCGCCCCCGTCCCCCGGCCCGTCGGACCCCCGCACCCGCTTCACACTGATCTGCCACATCCCCGTACCCGGCGCTCCCGACAGGCTGTACTGCCGTATCTGCCGGGCCCCGTCCGGCAGTCGGACCTGGACGGAGACGTACTGTCCCGGGCGGAACGCCGGTGCCGGGGTGCCGTCGGCGGGGCGCAGGCGGAACGTGGCGACGTCCGGTGTCTCCTCGACGCGCTCCACCACCTCCCACGGGCGCCGGGCCCCGGCGCCCGTCGCGATGCCCCGCTCGGCGTAAAGGCGCGCCTCGATCGCGATCAGGGCGTTCGCCAGCAGCCAGTACACCTCGTCCCAGGCGGCCGCGACCGCGGGCGTGGCCGCGTCGCCCAGTACCTCGGCGATGGCGGCGAAGAGGTGCTCGCGCACGGTCTCGTACTGCGCGGGCGCGATCCCGAGCGAGGCGTGCTTGTGGGCGATGCGGGCCAGCATCGCGTCCGGCCTCTCGTCGGGGTGGTCCACGAGGTGTCCGGCGAAGGCGGCGACGGCCCCGGCGAGGGCCTGCCGCTGGGTGCCGGCGGCCTGGTTGCCGCGGTTGAAGAGGTCCCGGAGGAGGTCGGGGCGGGCCGCGAACAGGCGGTCGTAGAAACGCGCGGTGATGTCCTCGATGGCCGCGCCGACGACGGGCAGGGTCGCGCGGACGGTGGCGGCGGACTGTTCGGACAGCAAGGTGCCTCCTCTCCGGGGCCGGGGCCGGCCCTCCTTTAACTTGCATCTGAGATACCACTTTAAAGCAGTGGGCCGACGCCGCTGTCACCGCACTCGGAGGACCGGGCACTATGGGCAAGGAGCAGCCGCAACGCGCACGAAACCGTGTGGTGGGATGCTCATGTGCCGGGGCGACGTCCCGTGGCTTGGGGAGCAGCCGGTTCCGACCAGCAAGGATGGGTGGAAGTCGAGATGGACAAGCAGCAGGAGTTCGTGCTCCGCACTCTGGAGGAGCGCGACATCCGGTTCGTGCGCCTGTGGTTCACGGACGTACTCGGCTTCCTGAAGTCGGTCGCGGTCGCTCCGGCCGAGCTTGAACAGGCCTTCGACGAGGGCATCGGCTTCGACGGTTCGGCCATCGAGGGCTTCGCCCGGGTCTACGAGTCCGACATGATCGCCAAGCCGGACCCCGGCACCTTCCAGGTCCTGCCCTGGCGCGCGGAGGCCCCCGGCACGGCCCGGATGTTCTGCGACATCCTCATGCCGGACGGCTCCCCGTCCTTCGCGGACCCCCGCTACGTACTGAAGCGGGCACTCGCCAAGACCTCCGACCTCGGGTTCACCTTCTACACCCACCCCGAGATCGAGTTCTTCCTGCTCAAGGACAAGCCCCTGGACGGCTCCCGGCCCGTCCCCGCCGACAACTCCGGGTACTTCGACCACACCCCGCAGAACGTCGGCATGGACTTCCGCCGCCAGGCCATCACGATGCTCGAATCCATGGGCATCTCGGTCGAGTTCAGCCACCACGAGGGCGCCCCCGGCCAGCAGGAGATCGACCTGCGCTACGCCGACGCGCTCTCCACAGCCGACAACATCATGACGTTCCGCCTGGTCATGAAGCAGGTGGCGCTGGAACAGGGCGTCCAGGCGACCTTCATGCCGAAGCCCTTCTCCGAGCACCCCGGCTCCGGCATGCACACCCACCTCTCCCTCTTCGAGGGCGACCGCAACGCCTTCTACGAGTCCGGCTCCGAGTACCAGCTCTCCAAGGTCGGCCGCTCCTTCATCGCGGGCCTGCTCAAGCACGCCGCCGAGATCTCCGCGGTCACCAACCAGTGGGTGAACTCCTACAAGCGCATCTGGGGCGGCTCCGAGCGCACCGCGGGCGCCGGGGGCGAGGCCCCCTCGTACATCTGCTGGGGCCACAACAACCGCTCCGCGCTCATCCGCGTGCCCATGTACAAGCCCGGCAAGACCGGCTCGGCCCGCGTCGAGGTCCGCTCCATCGACTCCGGCGCCAACCCCTACCTGACCTACGCCGTTCTCCTCGCCGCCGGCCTCAAGGGCATCGAGGAGGGCTACGAGCTGCCGCCGGGCGCCGACGACGACGTCTGGGCCCTCTCCGACGCGGAGCGGCGGGCCATGGGCATCGAGCCCCTGCCGCAGAACCTCGGCGAGGCGATCTCCCTCATGGAGCGGTCGGAGTTGGTCGCCGAGACGCTCGGTGAGCACGTGTACGACTTCTTCCTGCGGAACAAGAAGCAGGAGTGGGAGGAGTACCGGTCCGAGGTGACCGCCTTCGAGCTCCGCAAGAACCTGCCGGTGCTGTAGGCCCCGTAAGGAGAAGCCGCAGACGCGTCTGCCGGGTGCTCAGCAGCTGCGTCTGCGGCCGTTCGCCGGTTGCTCGCGCAGTTCCCCGCGCCCCTCAGGGCGCAATCGCGTCCCGCAGCGGCGTCTTCGCCCTGACCCGGTACTCCTGGATGGCCCACCCGTTGCCGTCCGGGTCCGTGAAGTACATGAACGTCGCCCCGTCCTGCTCGGCGAACTGGGCCGGCTCGGAGATGTCCAGGCCGCGGGCGGTCAGCTCGGCGTGGGCCTGCTTGATGTCAGGGACGCAGAGCTGCAGGCCCTGGTAGGAGCCCGGCTGGGGCGTGGGGCCGGGGGTGGTCTCCCAGAGGGCGGTGCTGAGCATGATCGAACAGCCGGATCCGGGCGGGGTGAGCTGGATCAGCCGCAGGCCGGGCATGACCTCGCCGTCGAGGTCGACGTGGAAGCCGCACTTGGACTCGTAGAACTCCTTGGCCCGGTCGAGGTCGCTGACGGGCACGCCGATCACTTCGAGTGTGTATTCCATGCGACGAGTACAGCAGCGATCGGGTGCCCTGTCCCGGCGAAGGCGCGGTTCGTTTCAGCCGAAGCGGTAACGCGTCTGGCTGAACGGTTCGCCCTTGCCGAATCCGAACGCCGTCCGGGGCTCCACCGCGAAGACGTACGCGCGTCCCGACTCGTGGAGGAAGCAGCCGTCCCCCACGTCGTAGTGGAAGAAGCCGCCGTACTTCTCCTCCCAGGCCGCCGCCAGCTCCCGGAGGAGCGCCTCGTCCGTGGTCCGGACCGCCGTGCCCTCGACGACCACGTCGAGGCCCTTGTCCCAGAGGTTGACGCCGGTCGTCAGGGCCACCTCGGGGTTGGTCTCCAGGTTGCGGGCCTTGCGCTCGTCCGGGCCGGTGGAGAAGTACAGGGCACCCCCGTGCCACAGGGTGCTCAGCGGGGTGACGTGCGGGCGCCCGTCGGGACGTACCGTCGAGATCCAGCACAGCCCGGCCGCCGCGAGCGCGTCCCGGGCCTGTGGCCAGGGCGTCGGGGCGGCTCCCGCGCTGCTGTAGCGGGCGTCGACATCGGTACGGGGTTCCTGGCTCGGCATGACGTAGCCTCCTGCTCTCCATGCTCCTGTCCCGGTAGGGACCCCGCACGCGGGCGGAACTCATCGGCGGGGCCCTGGGTAGGCTCGTGGCCAGGAACGGGCGAGCGAAGGGCGCGGGGATGACGGTGCCGCAGGGGCGCAGGAGCAGTACGTTCACGCGGCTGCTGCGGTACGGGTTCACCGACCCGTCCGCCGCCGAACGCCTCCTCGCCGCGTCCGAACTGGACGCCGTCCGCACCGACCCGGTGCTCCTGGACGCGCTCGGCGCCACCGCCGACCCGGACCTGGCGCTGCTCGGCCTGGTCCGGCTCGCCGAGGCGCAGCCCGCCGACGGCGCCGACACCGCGCGCCGGGAACTCCTCGACACCCTGATCAGCGCCAAGCCCCTGCGCGACCGCCTCCTCGGCGTCCTCGGCGCCTCCGAGGCCCTCGCCGACCACCTGGCCCGGCACCCGGGGGACTGGCGGGCCCTGGTCACGTACGAGGCCGCCGACCTGCACCCCGGTGTGGCCGAGTTCGAGCGGGGCCTCGCCGAGGCGCACGACCCGGTGTCGCTGCGCGTGGCGTACCGCCGCTGTCTGCTGTCCATCGCCGCCCGCGACGTGTGCGGCACCACCGATGTCTCCGAGACCGCCGCCGAGCTCGCCGACCTCGCCACGGCCACCCTGCGCGCCGCGCTCGCCATGGCCCGCAGAGCCGCGCCCGCCGACGCCGCGCAGTGCCGCCTCGCGGTGATCGCGATGGGCAAGTGCGGCGGCCACGAGCTGAACTACGTCTCCGACGTCGACGTGATCTTCGTGGCCGAGGCCGTGGAGGCACCCCCGGGCCTTTCGGGCGGGGAAGGCGCCGACGAGGGCAAGGCGCTGCAGGCCGCCACCCGGCTCGCCTCGCACCTGATGCGGATCTGCTCCGAGACCACCGTCGAGGGCACCATCTGGCCCGTCGACGCCAATCTGCGCCCCGAGGGCCGGAACGGCCCCCTGGTGCGGACCCTGTCCAGCCACCTCGCGTACTACCAGCGCTGGGCGAAGACCTGGGAGTTCCAGGCGCTGCTCAAGGCCCGGCCCGTCGCCGGGGACGCCGAGCTGGGCGCGGACTACGTGGCCGCCGTCGCGCCGCTGGTGTGGCACGCCGCCGAGCGCGACAACTTCGTCACCGACGTGCAGAAGATGCGCCGCCGCGTCATCGAGAACATCCCCGTGGGCGAGGTCGACCGCGAGCTGAAGCTCGGCCCCGGCGGCCTGCGCGACGTCGAATTCGCCGTCCAGCTCCTCCAGTTGGTGCATGGCCGCGCCGACTCCTCGCTGCGCAGCGGCACCACCCTCGACGCGCTCGCGGCGCTCGCCGCGGGCGGCTACGTGGGGCGCGTGGACGCCACCCAGCTCGACGACGCCTACCGCTTCCTGCGCTCCCTGGAACACCGCATCCAGCTCTACCGGCTGCGCCGCACCCACCTGCTCCCCGACGACGACGCCGACCTGCGCCGCATCGGCCGCTCCCTGGGCATGCGCACCGAGCCGATCACCGACCTCGCCCGCGCCTGGAAGCGGCACACCTCCGTGGTCCGCCGCCTGCACGAGAAGCTGTTCTACCGCCCGCTGCTCGATGCCGTCGCCCAGCTCGCCCCCGGCGAGTCCCGGCTCAGCACGGAGGCGGCCCGGGAGCGCCTGGTCGCGCTCGGGTACGCCGACCCCGGCGCGGCCCTGCGGCACCTGGAGGCCCTGGCGTCCGGCGTGACCCGCAAGGCCGCCATCCAGCGCACCCTGCTGCCCGTCCTGCTCGGCTGGTTCGCGGACTCCGCCGACCCCGACGCGGGCCTGCTCGGCTTCCGCAAGGTGTCCGACGCGCTCGGCAAGACCCCCTGGTACCTGCGGCTCCTGCGCGACGAGGGCGCCGCCGCGGAGAACCTGGCCCGGGTCCTCTCGGCCGGTCGCCTCGCCCCCGACCTGCTGCTTCGCGCGCCCGAGGCGGTGGCGCTGCTCGGCGACGAACGCGGCCTCGAACCGCGCGCACGTGCCCACCTGGAGCAGGAGGTCCTCGCGGCCGTGGGCCGCGCCGACGGCGCCGAGCAGGCGGTCGCGGCGGCCCGCGGGGTGCGGCGGCGCGAGCTGTTCCGCACGTCGGCCGCCGACATCATCGCCTCCTACGGCACCGAGGAGAGCCCCGTCGAGGCCGACGTGGGCGCGCTCGTGGAGCGCGTCGGCACTGCCGTCTCCGACCTGACGGCCGCCACGATCGCGGGCACGCTGCGCGCGGTGGTCCGCGAGGGCTGGGGCGACGAGCTGCCGACCCGGTTCGCGGTCATCGGCATGGGCCGCTTCGGGGGCCGCGAGCTGAGCTACGGCTCGGACGCCGACGTGCTGTTCGTGCACGAGCCCCGCGAGGGCGTGGACGACCAGGAGGCCGCGAAGGCCGCGAACGCCGTCGTCGCCGAGATGCGGCGGCTGCTGCAGTTGCCGAGCGCCGACCCGCCCCTGGTCATCGACGCGGACCTGCGCCCCGAG
Source organism: Streptomyces flavofungini (assembly GCF_014650815.1). Classification (GTDB taxonomy): domain Bacteria; phylum Actinomycetota; class Actinomycetes; order Streptomycetales; family Streptomycetaceae; genus Streptomyces; species Streptomyces flavofungini. The sequence goes on along the minus strand of NZ_BMVR01000006.1, from coordinate 558,449 downwards.
GGCAAGTCCGGGCCGCTGGTGCGCACCCTGAAGTCGTACGAGGCGTACTACCGCCGCTGGTCCCTGGTCTGGGAGTCGCAGGCGCTCCTGCGCGCCGACCCGGTCGCGGGCGACGCCGACCTCGGCCGCGCCTTCGTCGACCTCGTGGACCCGCTGCGCTACCCCGCCGAGGGCCTCGGCGAGGACGCGGTCCGCGAGATCCGCCGCCTGAAGGCCCGCATGGAGTCCGAGCGGATGCCCCGCGGCGCCGACCCCACCCTGCACACCAAGCTCGGCCGCGGCGGCCTCTCCGACGTCGAGTGGACCGTGCAGCTCCTCCAGCTCCAGCACGCCTGGGCCGAGCCGGGACTGCGCACCACCCGCACCCGCGAGGCCCTGCACGCGGCGTGCGCGGCGGAGCTGCTGTCCACGGAGGACGCGGCGATCCTCGACGAGGCCTGGGTGCTCGCGACGCGGGTGCGCAACGCGGTGATGCTGGTGCGCGGCCGGGCGGGCGACACGTTCCCGTCGGACGGCCGGGAGCTGGGGGCCGTCGGGCGGTACCTGGGCTATGACGCGGGTCAGGTCGGCGTGATGCTGGACGACTACCGGCGGATCACCCGGCGGGCACGGGCGGTGATGGAGGAGCGGTTCTACGGGGCGTAGCCGGGCGCGGGCCTACCGGGCGTAGGACTTCTTCCGCGGCTGTTGCTCCGGCACCAGCTTCGGCAGGACGTACGGCAGCTTGCCGTACCAGAGCCGCGCCACCGTGTAGCCGAACGCCAGGCAGATCATGCCGCCCACCGCGTCCAGCCAGAAGTGGTTGGCGGTGGCCACGATCACGACCAGGGTGAGCGTCGGGTAGAGCAGGCCGAGGACCTTCACCCAGGGCACCGACGCCAGCGCGAAGATCGTCAGGCCGCACCACAGGGACCAGCCGATGTGCATCGACGGCATGGCCGCGTACTGGTTCGACATGTTCTTCAGGTCGCCGGAGGCCATCGAGCCCCAGGTGTTGTGGACCACGACCGTGTCGATGAAGTCGCCGCCGGGCATCAGCCGGGGCGGCGCCAGCGGATACAGGTAGTAGCCGACGAGGGCCACCGCCGTCGTCGCGAAAAGGACCAGGCGGGTGGCCGCGTACCGGCCGGGATGGCAGCGGTAGAGCCACACCAGGACGCCGAGCGTCACGATGAAGTGCAGCGTCGCGTAGTAGTAGTTCATGCCGACGATGAGCCATGTCACCGAGTCGACGGCGTGGTTGACGGAGTGCTCGAAGGCGAGACCCAGGCTGTGCTCCACGTCCCAGATCCAGTCGGCGTTGCGCAGCGCGGCCGACTTCTGCTCCGGGACGGCGTTGCGGATCAGTGAGTACGTCCAGTAACTCACCGCGATCAGCAGGATCTCGAACCACAGCTTCGGGCGTCGAGGAGTGCGCAGCCGACGCAGGAGATTCCGCCCCTCGCGGTCATCTGCCTCGCCCGCCATGGGTGATGAGGTGGGGGGCCCTTGTTGGCCTTCCAGTGTCGTCACAGTCATCTCACCCATAGGCACAGAGTCTGCCAGATACCCACCTCTGATCAGATCATCCCCCGGTTGGGTTCCGCCCGCATTCCCTACGTCCCAGGTACGAGGAGATCCCCTACGCCCGCGGGGCGGCACACGCGGCCGTCGAGCCCCGCACCACGAGCTCCGGCATGAACACGAATTCGCTGTGCGGGGCGGGGGTGCCCGCGATCTCCTCCAGGAGGGTGCGGACCGCGGCCTGGCCCATCGCGGGCACCGGCTTGCGGACGGTCGTCAGGGGCGGGTCGGTGAAGGCGACGAGCACCGAGTCGTCGAAGCCGACGACCGAGACGTCGTCCGGCACCTCCAGGCCCCGCTCCCGCGCGGCCCGTATCGCGCCGAGCGCCATCATGTCGCTGGCGCACACCACGGCCGTGCAGCCCCGGTCCAGGAGCGCCGCCGCCGCTGCCTGTCCGCCTTCGAGCGTGTACAGGGAGTGCTGGATCAGCTCCGCCTCGATGTCCTCGACGTCCTCGGGACCCAGCCGGAACGTCTCCCGCATGGAGCGCGTGAACCCCTCGATCTTCCGCTGTACGGGGACGAAGCGCCGCGGCCCGAGGGCGAGCCCGACCCGGGTGTGCCCGAGCGAGGCCAGGTGGGTGACGGCCAGGCGCATCGCCGCGCGGTCGTCGGGCGAGATGAAGGGCGCCCGCACCTTCGGCGAGAAGCCGTCCACGAGGACGAACGGCACCCCCTGCGCGCGCAACTGCTCGTAGCGCTCGGTGTCCGCGGTGGTGTCCGCGTGCAGCCCCGAGACGAAGATGATGCCCGCGACCCCGCGGTCCACCAGCATCTCGGTCAGCTCGTCCTCGGTGGAGCCGCCCGGGGTCTGGGTGGCGAGCACCGGGGTGTACCCCTGCCGGGTCAGGGCCTGGCCGATCACCTGGGCGAGGGCGGGGAATATCGGGTTCTCCAGCTCCGGCGTGATCAGGCCGACCAGGCCCGCGCTCCGCTGCCGCAGCCGCACGGGCCGTTCGTAGCCGAGCACGTCAAGGGCGGCGAGCACGGACTGACGGGTGGCCGCAGCGACGCCCGGCTTGCCGTTCAGGACCCGGCTCACGGTCGCCTCGCTGACCCCCGCCTGGGCTGCGATGTCGGCCAGTCGCGCGGTCACAGGATTGGACTGTACCGGTCGTGCCTCACGCTGCCCACCAGTCGGGTCTCACCGCTCCCACCAGACCGTCGCGTCCGGCGGGAGCACGGCGTTGGCGCCGGGCCCGCCCAAGTCGGCCGCCGGGGCGCGCGAGTTGAGGCTGCACAGGAGCGGGGTGCCGGGGGCGGGCAGGGTGACGGGGCGGCCGGTGAGGTTCGTGGTGACGACGAGGGTGCGGCCCGCGGCGGCCCTGCGGAATGCCAGCACGCCCTCGGGTGCGTCGAGCCACTCCACGTCCCGGCCCGCGCCCAGCGCCGGATGCTCGCGCCGCAGCGCGAGCGCCGCCCGGTACAGCTCCAGCGTCGACGCCGGATCGCCCTCCTGCGCCTCGACCGTGAGGTCCCGCCACCCCGCGGGCTGCGGCAGCCAGCTCGGGCCGCCCTCGACGGGCCCGAACCCGAAGGGCGGCCGCGCGCCGGACCACGGCAGCGGCACCCGGCACCCGTCCCGCGTGCCCTCCTGCCCCTGGTGCCCCGCGCCCCGGAAGAACGCCGGGTCCTGGCGCACCTCGTCGGGCAGGTCCGTCACCTCGGGCAGCCCCAGCTCCTCGCCCTGGTAGAGGTACGCCGAGCCGGGCAGCGCCAGCATCAGGAGCGTCGCCGCGCGGGCCCGGCGCAGCCCGCGGGCCGGGTCGCCGTCGGCGAAGCGCGTGCTGTGCCGCACCACGTCGTGGTTGGAGAGCACCCACGTCGCGGGCGCGGCCACGGAGTTCATGGCGGCCAGCGAGCGGTCGACGACGGCGCGCAGCGCGGCCGCGTCCCAGCCCGTCGTCAGGTACGTGAAGTTGAAGGCCTGGTGCAGCTCGTCCGGGCGCAGATACAGCGCGCTGCGCTCCACCGTCGGCGTCCACGCCTCGGCGACGGCGACGCGCTCGCCGTCGTAGCCGTCGAGGAGCGCCCGCCAGTCCCGGTAGATCTCGTGCACGCCGTCCTGGTCGAAGTACGGCACGGGCGCGGCGCCCAGGAGCTTGACCTGTTCGCCGTGGCCGACGTCCGGCAGGCCCGGTGCCTTGATCAGGCCGTGCGCCACGTCCACGCGGAAGCCGTCGACGCCGAGGTCGAGCCAGAAGCGCAGGACGGAGCGGAACTCCTCGCGGACCGCCGGGTGCTCCCAGTCGAAGTCGGGCTGTTCGGGCGCGAACAGGTGCAGGTACCAGTCGCCGGGGGTGCCGTCGGGGTCGGTGGTGCGGGTCCAGGCCGGGCCGCCGAAGACGGACTCCCAGTCGTTGGGCGGCAGTTCACCGCCCGGGCCGCGGCCGGGGTGGAAGTGGAAGCGCTCCCGCAGCGGCGAGGACGGGCCGTCCGCCAGGGCCGTGCGGAACCACTCGTGCTGGTCCGAGCAGTGGTTGGGCACGATGTCGACGATCACCCTGAGGCCGAGATCGTGGGCCCGGCGCACCAGTTCGTCGGCGTCCGCGAGGGTGCCGAAGACGGGGTCGACCACGCGGTAGTCGGCGACGTCGTACCCGGCGTCGGCCTGCGGCGAGGCGTAGAACGGGGAGAGCCAGACGGCGTCCACGCCGAGGTCCCTGAGGTGCGGCAGGCGGGCCGTCACGCCCGGCAGGTCGCCCATGCCGTCGCCGTCGGCGTCGGCGAAGCTGCGCGGGTAGACCTGGTAGATGACGGCGTCGTGCCACCAGCCGCTGCCGGGCTCGGTGCTGGCCGAGGTGCTGGCCTGGGTGGTGATGTCGCTGCTGGTGTCGGTGATGTGCTGGGTCATGAAGTCCCTTGCCGGTACGGGGATTCCCTGCCGTTCCCCACAGTGTCGCCCCGACGGATCCGGGCACTGGGATGAACGGGCCGCGGGAGGCGAAGGTCACGAACGCCGGACCGGCTCCGGCCCGGGAGGGAGCGGATCCTAGCGGCAAGCCCGGCGGGCCCGCGGCGGGTCGGGTGATCTCCACCGTTCCAGGTCGTACCGCGGCTACGTACTCCCCGGTGGTGTGTTAGGGCGCTAGCGTGGAACAGCGAGCCCGCAAGGGCTCGTTACCGTCCGCCGCTCCTGGGGGATGTCCACGTGGGCGTCAAGGACAAAACAGTCAAGGGTGACAAAGCGGAGGCCGGGCCGGGGGTCACCACGGTCCTGGTCGTCGACGACGTGGCCGCGAGCCGGTACGCGCTGGGCGCGGTGCTGCGCCGCGCGGGCCACCGCGTGGTCCTGGCCGCCAGCGCCGGGGAGGCGCTGACCGAACTCGACGCGCGGCTGCGCGCGGGCGAACTGCCCGACGTGGCCCTCGTCGACGTGGGCCTGCCCGACATGAGCGGCTACGACCTGTGCCGCCGCCTGAAGGCCTCCGCGTCCACCGCGTCCGTGCCCGTCGTCCACTTCTCCGCCGCCGCGCACGGCTCCGCCGACCGCTGCCGCGGCCTCGACGCGGGCGGTGAGTCCTATCTGACCGTGCCCGCCGAACCGGAGGAGATCGCCGCCGTCGTCCGCGCCGCCGCCCGTGGCGCCCGGCACCGCAGCGCCGCCCAGACCCGCGCCGGACGCCTCAGCCGCCTCGCCGAGGCCGTCCTCGACGTGCAGTCCGTGAGCAGCGTCCGCGAGTTGGTGGACGCCGCGGCGGCCGGCGCGGCGCGCCTCGCCGACGCCCCCGCCGCGGCCTTCGTCCTCGGCGAGGAGGGCGAGATCCACTGCGGCCGCTCCCACCGCCGCGCCGCCGCGGCCCTGCCCGGACCCGACGCGCACGAGAGCGTGGCCCACCTGATGTGGCGCCTGATGTCCGGCAGGACCGGCGTCCACACCGCGACCGTGCCCGGGCCGATGTGGCCCGCGGGGTTCGTGGGGATGCCGTGCGGCCCGGCGGAGCTGACGCCGGGCCGCACGGAACGGGCCCCGGACGCCGCCCGCGCCGTGCGGCCGACCCGCTGGCCGGACGGCGGCGGCACGCGGCCGCCCGCCGGGCTCACCGGGCCGGGGGAGGGGGCGCTGCTCGCGCTCGCCCGCACCCGCGACGACCTCGCGCCGGTGTGCCTCGCCACCGCCGCGTACGCCCAGGACTCCGCCCCCGACCTCGGCCGGCTGGCCCACGCCACCGCTCGCGTCGCGGAACGGCTGCTGATGTACGAGAAGGAGCGCCACATCGCGCTGACCCTCCAGCACAGCTTCCTGCCGAGCGGCCTGCCGGACCTGCCCGGCACCGAGATCGTCGTCCGCTACGAACCCGCGTCCCGGCAGGCGGAGATCGGCGGCGACTTCTACGCCGCGCTGCCCACGCCCGCCGGGGTCCTCACCGGCATCGGCGACGTCGTCGGCCACTCCCTCGACGCCGCCACGGTGATGGTGGAGCTGCGCCACGCCCTGCGCGCGTACTGCGTCGAGGACCCCGACCCCGGCCGCCTCGCCACCCGCCTCGACCGGATGCTGCAGCGCTACCACCCCGACGTCACCGCCACGATGTGCCTCACCCTCGTCGACCCGCCCACGGGCCGCACCCGCGTCGCCAACGCGGGCCACATCCCGCCGCTCGTCGTGAGCGACACGGGCCCGGCCGCGTACATCAAGGCGAGCGGCCCGCTGCTCGGCCTCGGTCTCCACCGGCCGCCGCCGGTGGAGACCCGCCTCACCACCACGGACCGCCTGCTGATGGTCACCGACGGCCTCATCGAGACCCGCGGCACGGACCTCGCCGTGTCCATGGAGCACCTGCGCCTCGCGGCGGCCGACGCCCCGCCCGGCGTGACCGCCCTGTGCGACACGCTCCTGGAGGGCTTCGGCCGCGAACGGGACGACGACATCGCGCTCTTGGCGCTGCGTCTGACCGGCCGGTCCGTCGGCGCGTAGCGGCCCCGGGCCTGCTCTTGCGCACCGCGGCGGCCCCGGGACAGGGTGATCACGCAGAGGCCGTACGGACACCTGCGTACGGGCACACGCGTACGCGCACACAGGAGAGCACCCATGCCGCAGATCACCGTCGACTACTCCGAGCCGCTCGCGGACTCCTTCGACCGGCGGGGCCTCGCGCTCGCGCTGCACCCGCTGCTCGTCGAGGAGACGGCCGCCACCCTGGCGGCCTGCAAGACCCGCTTCGTGCGCACGGAGACGGCCGTCGTGGGCGGCGACGAGGACGGGCACGCGGTGGTGCACGTGCGGATCGGCCTGCTGCCGGGGCGCACGGCCGAGGCCAAGGCGCGGGTGACGGACGCGGCGGTGGATCTCGTACGCCGCCATCTCAAGCCCGTGGCGGGGCACGTGGTGCACATCTCGGCGGAGGTGTGCGACCTCGACGCGTCCTACCGCAAGGCGACGGACGCGTGAGGCGCTGACGTACCCGCGCCGGGCCGACGGACGCCCGACGGGCTAGGAGGGCAGCGCCGCGCGCGGCGCGAGCGCGGCCAGGCGGGTCAGCAGGTCCGCGAACGGCCCGTCGGCGGGCTCGTCCGCGAGGATGCCGCCGAGCAGCAGCGCCATCTCGTCGTCGTAGGCGGCGCTCACCGCCGCCAACGCGGCGAAGTCATGGACGAGTTGGAGCTCAAGCTCGGCCCGCGGGATGCGGCGGCCGTCCAGCCAGATCAGCGCCGTCGACTCGGCGAGCGAGATCCAGGACCGCACCACCAGTTCGAGCCGGGCGGGCGGCGCGGTGACGCCGAGGTGCGCGAGGATCTGGTCGTACGCGGCCTGCCGCACCGAGTCGATGAGCGCGTTCGTCGTCGAGGAGCCGACCGCCGGGCCGCCGCGCATCAGCGCGGAGAAACCGGGCCCGTGCTCGTCGACGAAGCCGAGGAAACGTCCCGTCACCCGCAGCAGCCGCGACCCCAGCGGCCCCTCGTGCGGCTCCAGGAACCGCTCGGCCAGCTCGTCCGCGGCCCGCTTGAGCGCCGCCTCGTACAGGCTGAGCTTGCCGGGGAAGTAGTGGTACACGAGCGGGCGCGAGATGCCCGCGGCCGCCGCTATCTCGTCGATGGAGACGTCGTCGGGCGAGCGATGGCTGAACAGCTCGAGCGCGACCCCGATCAGTTGCTGCCGCCGCTCCTCGACACCCATCCTGCGGCGCGTCCCGGTAGTCATGCGAACACTCTACCGATGCGATCCGGCCGTGAACGGACGCCCCCGCTCCGCCTGTTCACCGAAGCCGCGCCTGACCAGGCCCGACCCGGCCCCGGCACACCCACACCCACGCCCCGCCCGCGCCGCTACGCGTCGAGCACGAGCCGCGTACCGCGCGCCCGCGACACGCAGATCAGCATCGAGTCCCCGCGCTCGCCGTCGGTGAGCAGCTCGTCGCGATGGTCGATCTCGCCCTCCAGGACCCGGTGTTGGCAGGTCCCGCAGAACCCCTGCTCGCAGGAGTACGGGGTGTCGGGCAGCTCGGCGCGCACGGCTGCGAGCACCGTGGTGTCCGCGCCCACGGTCACCGTGCGCCCGCTGCGCCGCAGTTCGACCTCGAAAGCGCTCTCGCCCCCGGCGGCCGCGGCCGGGGCGAACCGCTCCAGATGCAGCGAAGCCCCTGCGGGCAGCGCCCCGGCCACGGCGTCCATGAGCCCCTCGGGCCCGCACACATACACGGCCCCGGCCCCACCGCCCCCGAGGAATCCCCGCACATCGGGCAGCCCGCACTCGTCCTCGGCGACAACAAGCACCCGCTCACCCGCACCCCCCAACTTCTCCAACTCCTCCAGGAACGGCATGGAGGCCCGACTCCGCCCGCAGTACAGCAACCGCCAGTCACCGCCGGCCGCCTCCACGGCCCGCACCATGGCGAGCAGGGGCGTGATCCCGATGCCCCCCGCGACAAAGACATACGAAGCGGCCCCGTCGAGCAGCGGGAACCGGTTCCGCGGCCCCCGCACCTCCACCTCCACCCCTTCCCGCAACACCTCGTGCACCTCACGGGACCCGCCGCGCCCGCCCTCGTCCGCCCCGATGAGCCGGGTGGCGACGGTGTACGAGGACGAGTCCTCGGGATCCCCGCACAGCGAGTACTGCCGTACGAGCCCCGAAGGCAGCACCAGATCCAGGTGCGCGCCCGGCTCCCAGGCGGGCAGCGCGCCCGACTGCCCACTCTCCAGGCGCAGTTGTACGACCCCCTCGGCGACGTGCTCGTGCCGGGCGACGCGCAGCCGCAGTGCCCGCGAGCGCGGCTGCCCGGAGACGGGCTCCTCCAGGGCGGGCAGCGGCCACAGCGGCGAGGCGCCGATGCGGCGGCGCAGGGCGCGTCGGGTGAGGAGTGCGGTGCCGACCACGAAGAGGGCGGCGCGGGCGGCGCGGGCGGTACGCAGGCTGGAGGACATGGGTCAGACGGCCCCGTTCGTGCGGGCCTCGGCGGCGGTGGCCGCGGGGGAGGAGGCGAGGTAGGCGACGGCCTGCGCGGTGCTGCCCTCCTGGGAGGGGTGGTAGCCGCGGCTCAGATAGCGCGGGATGGAGCGGATCATGTCGCCCGTCGTGGGCAGGGTGCCCGCGCGGCCGCTGCGGTGGAAGTCCCGGAAGGACGCCTTGCCGTCGGTCAGCGTCGGATCGTTCTCCATGAAGAAGCGGGCGCCGCGCTGCCACAGGAACACCAGCGCGGTGAAGGCGGTGGCCCAGGTGCGGGCGCGACGGCGGTAGCTCCCGTCGACGTGCATGAACAGGTCGAAGGCGACCGACCGGTGCTCGACCTCCTCCGCGCCGTGCCAGCGCAGCAGGTCCAGCATCGTCGGGTCGGCCCCCCGGCGGTCCAACTCCTCCGCGTTCAGCACCCAGTCGCCGAGGAACGCGGTGTAGTGCTCGATCGCCGCGATCATCGCCACGCGCTCCAGCAGCCACCAGTGGCGCGCCTTCCCCGGCGGCAGCGTGCGGTCCCCGAGCAGCTTCTCGAAAAGCCAGTCGACCTGGGCGGTGTACGGGGTCGGGTCCAGGCCCTGCTCCCGCAGGTGCGGCAGGACTTCGTCGTGGGCCTGGCTGTGCATGGCCTCCTGGCCGATGAACCCGATGACGTCCTCGCGCAGCCGCTCGTCCCGGATGTGCGGGAGCACCTGCTTGTACACGTGCACGAACCAGCGTTCCCCTGCCGGGAGCAGCAGGTGCAGCACGTTGATCGTGTGCGTCGTGAAGGGGTCCCCCGGAAGCCAGTGGAGCGGGGTGCTCTCCCAGGAGAAGGAGACGTTGCGTGCCTTGAGCGCTATGTGCTCGGAGGCGACGGGCTGCGGGGGCCGGGCCTTCGTATTAGACATGGCGTCAATGTACTGGTGGGTAGCGCGGTGGGTACAGGTGTGTGCGGCGGCTAATTCCGCGACCCCCGCCCCTTCCCGGAACCAGGGGTGCGGCGCCTCTGGTTCCGGAAAGGGGCGGGGGCCGGGGAGGGCTCAGCGCAGCGTCGACAGCTTGGTGCCGTCCCGGAGGGAGCCCGTCACCGTGGGGCGGGTGCCCTCGCGGGTGCGTGCGGTGAGGGTGTTGCCGGCGGCGCGCTCGCCGCCGGACACCGCCACCGAGGACACGTCCTTGCTGCCCGCGGCCAGCAGGTACCAGCCCCCGGCCGGGGACTTCCACACCACCCCGGCCAGCACCCGGGGCTCCCGTACCCCGCAGGCGGGCCCCCCTTCGGCCTTGGCGGCAACGGCTCCGGCCGCCGCCCCGGGCGCGAGGAACTGGGCGAGCACCCGCCCGCCGCCGCCACGCCACGTCTCGGCCCGGGTGCACACCCAAGCCGCACCGCCGCTCCCGTCGGGCATCGCCTGCCGGGCGTACTGCCAGGAGTTCACGGTCCGCACCCCGTGCGACCGGGCGGCGGCGAGGGAACACGCGGTCCGCGCCCAGTCGTCGGGCGCGGCCTCGCGGGGCGCGTCGGGCCGCCCGGCGGTGAGGTGGGCGGGCGTCAGCTCGCCGAGGTCGGTGGCGAGCCGCGAGGCCCCGGTGTGGTCGCGGAGCTGCAGGGCGTTCCAGGACCGGCACTCGCGGGCGAGGGCAGGGCTGGCGAAGGGGTCGGTGACGCCGTCGGGCGAGCGCCGCAGCGCGGTGGCGGAGGCGTCGGGCTTCAGCAGGTCGCGTACGACGGCGGTACGCACCCAGGGCGCCGTCAGATAGCGGACGTTGCCGTCGGCGCGGCCGACGACGACGGCCCCGGAGTCACCGGCGTCCGCGCCGTCGACGCGGGCGAAGTCGAGCGCGGCGCCGCCGGTCCCGTCCTGCGGCTCGGCGTACCGCACGACACGCAGCCCGTCGTACAGGAGCACGACGCGCGCCCCGTCGACGGGCCCCGCGAACAGGAGTTGCGCGGGTCCGGGCGGCGCCCCCGACGCGGTGCCGGGCGTCGCGGACACCTGCACGGTCTCGCCGGGCCGCGCCCAGACGGCGAGGGCGCGCCGCAACAGCGCCTTGTCGTCGATGAGTTCACCGCGGGCGGGCCACACGGAGAAGTCGGTGCGCGCGGACTGCTTCCAGGCGGCGGGGGCGGCCCGGGTGAGCCGCCCGGGGTCGAGGGCGGCCTCGGCGGCGGGGTTCTTCGCGTACGGCGGCGCGGCGGCGCCGTCCGGGCCCCAGCCGTCGCCGGGCATGCCGAGCAGCGCCCCGCACACGAGGGCGGCGACGGCCGCGACGGCGGCGGCCTTCAGGTGCTGGCGGCGGCGCATCAGGTCGGTGGGCCGGGCCTGCAGGGAGCACGGGTCGAACTCGGGTGACTCCAGCAGCGCGGCGGGCGCCCGGCCGCCGGGCGGCCCCTCGGCGCCGACCTCGGCGAGCGCGGCGGCGATGCCGTCGGCCTCCTCGGAGTCGGCGTCGGTGTCGACGCCGACCGCGTCGAGGATCCGCCGCGTCTCGTCGTCCGTGAGCCGTTCGAGGCCGCGCAGGACGTACGCGGCGCGGGCGGGCCCGGACAGGGCGGCGAGGTGCTGGTCCAGGGCGAGTTCGTCGGCGCCGCCGGAGCGCGGGAACAGCCTGAGGCCCCACACCTGCGGCAGCAGCGGCGGCAGTTGGGCCCGCTTGGGCCAGGCCCGCCGCTTCAGCGGCAGCCCGGCGTCCAGCGCCGCGCGCAGCACCTGGCAGCGAACGTAGGCGTAGCCGGGGTCGGTGCCCCGGCCCGCCTGCCTGCGCTGGTCGGGGACCGGCGGGGCGCTGGCGCGGCCGCGGGGGAGGGCGCGCTGGACCAGGGCGTGCGCGGTCAGGACGCGGCGGTTGCGGCCGAGGGCCGGGGGCAGCACCAGGTAGGCCAGGCGGACCAGGCGCGGGTAGTGCTCGACGAGGGCGGCCTCGGCCTGCTCCACGTCGACGACGGGTGATGCGGAGCCGCTCGGGGAGGCGGCTTTCGTGGACTGCGATGACGACACGTTCAGCAGAACGAGCGAATCGTCCGGCGGTCACTTCACGCTGGTCGGCGCGGGGCCCTTGACGGGAGCACGGGGGGCTACCCGGGGTCGGTCAGGAGGCGTGCGTAGTTCGCCATCGAACGCTGGTAGCGCGGGAGATGGCGGGCCAGGGCGCCCACCGCCAGGGAGACGGCTTCCCGGCCCCGGTCCGCGTCGATCAGGCACAGGGCCAGGGTTGCGCGCACGGCGTCGTCCAACTCGTCGTGCTCCGCGTTCAGTTCCGGGGTGAGCAGGGCGATGCCCTCTTCCACGCGGCCCGTGTTCCGCAGGGAGCTGGCCAGTTGGATCACTGTGCGGCGTCTGCGGTAGCCGTCGATGCCGCGGGTCAGGGCCTCCTGGTACAGAGGGACCGCCTTGTCCGAGTGGCCGGTCGAGTCGAAGGCGCAGGCCCGTTCGAACGGGGCCACGGCGCTGTCCCGCGGCAGCTCCCGGACCAGCTCGTCGATCCGCTCCCTGAACTCCCCGGCCCGCTCCTCCCCGTACGCGTCGAACTCGCCCCACGCGGCGGACATGCGCTTCTCCCAGTCTGCGTCCATCGCCACACCCTGGCACGACGCCTTTCCCTGAGCAGCTCATTTTCCCGTGCGGCCGGGCCGGGGGCACCCCCGTATCGGCGCTCCGCGCCTCGTCCTCAATCTCCCCCCGAGCTCTCAAGGAGCAGGGGGACCCCCACGACGGGCTCTCTCCCACCCACCCGCCCGAACTCGCACCCTCAGCCCGACAGCCCGGCATCATCAGCCCCGAACACCTCACCCCGCACCACGGCTCCGCCTCACCCGCAGCCGCTGCTCCGGCCCGCCCCGGGGAAGTTCTCAGCCCGTCCGGCGTTTGAGGACGAGGCGCGAAGCGCCGATTCGGCGGCGCCCCGTCCCACCCGAAGGGGACACCCACCCCCGGGGTCCAGGGGCAGAGCCCCGGGATCGGAGAAGGGGCGGGACCGGGGCGCCCCGCGAGGGTCAGGGCAGCTGCCAGGCGCTGAATTCCGTCGTGCCCCGGCCCCCCGCCCCGCCATGCGTCGCCGTCATGAACATCCCCACGTCCTGGGCGGAGCCCACCCCGGGGACGGGGACCGTGGCGACGGTGCGCCAGGTGGCGCCGGAGTCGGTGGAGAGGGCCCCGGTGAAGGTCCCTCCGGTCCGGGACAGCCGGAGGAGGACGGGGGCCTTGACGCCGGTGACGCGCTGGTAGGTGTCGAGGGTGCCGTCGCCGGTGGTGTCGTAGGAGAGGACGACGCCGTTGGCGGGGGTGACGGCGAGGTTGAGGAAGCCGGGGGAGCCGGGGGTGGGGAGGGAGTTGCGGGCGATGATGCCGGCGCGGGCCCAGGGCCCGGTGACGGCCTGGGAGTCGACGCGGACGGTGACGGACACCCCGTCGCGAAGGCCCCCGGGCCGGAAGAGGGTGCCGAACTCGGCGGTGCCCCGCCACAGATCGGCCCCGCCCCCGTCGATGGCGTACCGCCCGTCGAGCTCCCCGAAGACGGCCCCGCTGTTGGTGTAGGTCTCCCAGCCCGGGCTGAGGGGCCCGGCGACGAAGAGGGTCCCTTCGTGGACGGCGGGCACGCGCTTCTCGCCCTGCGGCCCGTAGCGGGCGGTGAGGGTGTAGGGCAGGGGCCGCAGCGGCCGGTCGAGGGGCACGTCGGGGGCGCTCGCGCGCCAGACGACGGTGCCGGTGCCCCCGGCGGGCACCCGGGGCAGGGACGTCGGCCCGTCGGGCTCGGCGTCGAGGCCGGTGAGGGTGAAGTCGACGCGGCCGGTGGCGCGCAGGCCGTTGACGTTGCGGAAGAGGGCGGCGACGCGCGCGTGCCCGCCGGGCGGGAAGGAGGGCGGCTCGGCGGTGACGTCGAGGGTGCCCTGGTAAGGGGCGCGGGCGAGGGTGTCGTGGACGCGGGCGGCGGTGCGGTGGGGGTCGGCGACGGGCCGCAGGGGGTAGTCCTTGCGGGCCCGGGTCCAGGGCTCCTCCACGGCGCCGTACCAGTCGACGGGCGTGGGCGCGCGCCCGGCGGCGAGCGCGTCGGCGAGTTCGTCGAGCCACTTCTGCCAGCGCGGCAGATAGAAGTCCCCGGTGAGGCCGTGCCATTCGCGGTTGCCGTAGTCGTGGAGGTTGCCGGGGTCGGAGGTGGGCCGGTCGCCCCACACGGTGATGAGGACCTTCGCGGTGCGCTCGAACTCGGCGCGCTCCGTGTCGTTGGCGGCGAGCCGCCGGGCGTCCTCGATCCAGGGGCCGAGCAGGAACGCCGGGTGCGTACCGGTGACGTCGTCGGAGAGCCGCATGAGGCGCAGCCACAGGTGGGACAGGGCGCGGAAGGTGTCCTGGTCCTTGCGGGCGTACGCGGTCCTGAGCTGGGGCAGGAGCTGGCGGCTGCGGTGGGCGAGGGCCTGCCGGGCGACGTCGACGAGGTCGTGCTTGTAGGCGGCGCTGCGGCGCAGTCCGCCCGCGACGCCGAGGAGGCCCGCGAGGGCCGCGTCGAAGCGGCCGGGGTCGTAGGTGAGGGCGCGCGGCGCGTACTCGGCGGCGCGGTTCGCGGCGAGGTCGGGGCGGGCGGCGAACAGCGAGTCGTGCGGGTCGCTGCGTTCGACGGCCCGGTGCTGGTACGCGGTGTCGTGCAGGGCCCGCCAGGCGGCGCGGGCGTGCCGGTCGCGGCCGCCGTAGCGGAAGTCGGCGTACCCGGAGAACCAGTCGGCGCGGTCCACCTCGTCGTCCATCCAGGCGAGTTCGGAGAACAGCTCGAAGGCGGCGGGGTCGCGGTCGGTGGCCTCCGGCATGTACGCGGTGCCCGCGAGCGCGCTGTCCGGCTTGTCGCGCCAGGCGAAGAATCGCTCCTGCCACAGGTGCGTACGGGCGCCGATGGTGGAGCGGCCGCCGAAGTTCGGGATCGAACCGAAGGCGTAGGGCGTACCGCCCCAGTCCTTCTCACGGTCGGAGACGCGCTGGTAGCGGTCGGAGACGCCGTCGACGATCAGCATCTTCTGGCGGTCGATGGCGTCGAGGAGCGCGGGCAGCGGGTTCTCCTGCCAGCCGAGGATCACCCAGGTCGCGCCGGGATGGGCCTGGCGCAGGGCCGCCTCCACGCCCTTGGCGGCGGCCGGCACGGGTACGTCGCCCGCGGTGCCGCCCTCGTGCAGCAGGTCCATCTTGAAGTGGGCGGCGGCGCCGAAGAGTTCGCGCTGATGGCGGTAGAAGGACGCGGCGACCCGCGCGAAGGTGTCGGTGCGCGGGTCGAGCCAGTCGGGCCGGTCGAAGCCGTGCCAGGTGCCCTGCGGCACGACGCGCGCGTCACCGCCGTTGCGGGCCACGAACTCGTCCGGGACGTGCCCGTAGTAGCCGGGGAGCACCGGCGCCATGCCGAGTTCGCGCAGCCGGTCGACGATCTTCCGGCCCAGGTCCACGCGGCGCTGGATGAGCTCGGGGGAGAGCGGGCCGCCGTACCCGGACAGGTTCTGCAGCAGCCACCACGGCTGGTGCGAGGGCGCGGGCAGCCAGGCGCGGGACTCGGCGTCGGTGTAGTGGAAGTCCTTCAGGACCCGGTGGTAGACGGCCTCGGTGCCCGCGATGGTCAGCACTTCGTTGCAGCCGTGCAGCGCGAGGACGTCGATCATGCGCTCCCAGTACGGCCAGTCGGCGTACGGGGCGGTGTAGCCGTCGTTGGTGTCGTTGAGGGCGAAGCGGTGGCGGAGCGCGGTGGCGCGGGTCAGCGGGCGGGCCGGTGCGGGCAGGCGGCGGGGCAGGTCGAGCTGGCCGCCGTTCCAGGCGATGTGGGCGCCGCACACGTACTTCAGGTACCAGTGGACGCCGGTGAGCAGCACGGCGGGCGTGGTGCCCGAGACCTCGATGCGGCCCGTGGAGCCGGTGACCCGGAAGCGGTCGCGGCCGCCCTGGGCGGGCACGAGTCTCAGTCTGAATTGATCAGCGTGGTGCGGGAGTTGCCGATTGAGCACGGAGCGCGCGGAATCCGTATCGAGGGCGGGGCCCTCGGCGGGCCCCTCGGCCGCGCGGGCCGGAGCCGGGGTGCCGATGGCGGTCCCCAGGCCTCCGAGCCCCGTCAGGCCGATGGCACCGGCGGTGCCGAGCATGGAGCGTCGCGACGGTCCGGACATGTGTACCCCCCTGCGTCGATGACTGCGGCGCACGGTATCCGGGCGGCCTTCAGCGCTCAACGGTGCTTACGGAGAAGGCGAGTTCGCATCGCCGGACGGGACAGGAGGAAGAGATGAGGAAGATGGTGTGGGCGGCGGGAGCGCTTTCGGCCACGACGCTCGGCCTGGTGATCGCGGGAGGTCTCGCCGCGGGCTCCGGTGGCGGCTCCGGCGGCGACGGCGCGGCCCGGGCGGCGGATGCGGCGCCGCGGACGGCGACCGGAACCCTGGAGCAGTTGGCGGCGAAGGCCGAGTGCGCGCCCGACCTCCAGACGAACGCCGACGAGCTGCGCCAGGCCAAGTGCCAGAACGAGGACGGCCGTTTCGTCCTCGCGACCTTCGCCACCGACCGGGGCGAGCGCGACTGGCTGAACGCGGCCAAGGACTACGGCGGTACCTACCTCGTCGGCAGGAAGTGGGTCGCCGTCGGGGACCCGGCCGTGGTCGGAGCGCTGCGCGGCCGGCTCGGCGGGACGGTGGAACGGGCCTCGCACCACTCGCCGTGAGGGAGGGTGGTGGGGGGAGCGAGGCCCCCTTCAGAAGGCGCCCTGGGCACGTGGGGCGCTTTCCACCGTCACCGCGCGGGCCGACCGCGCAGCAGTCTGGGGGGGGAGCTGGTGGTGTCAGGTGCAGCGGCGGTTGCCGTTGACGCACTTGGCGACGCGCTGCATCAGCCGCTCGTCGAACACGTTGATGAAGTCGCCGTGGTCGGTGATGGGCTTGTGCAGCTGCTCGGGGAAGGAGTCGACCGCGAAGCCGGGGCCCGGCGGCACGTCGTACACGATGCGCTGCACGAGCTGCGGGATGGCGCGGAAGCCCTGCGGGCAGCGGCCGCTGCGCTGGTCGGCGAACGCGACGTGGGTGCGGTGGTTGGCGCTGTCGGTGTTCTGGCCGTCCCAGCAGCTCTGGAAGTTGAACGTCCGGACGACCTTGCTGCCCTGGGGGCAGATCGGATACTTGTCCTTCAGCTGCCGGTTCTCGAATCCGGTGCAGCTCCAGGACGCGTTGGCATTCGCGTCACCGTTGGTGAACGCCTTGGCGTCACCGGTGATGATGCGCAGGAAACGTGGCATCGCGGTCACCTTGCTCACCGGACTGCCGACGAACTTCAACGTGACCTGGTCCGGCGTCTGGATCTCGCCGACGTTCTTGTCCCGGCCGCCGCCGTCCGCGTCGGCGTCGTTCTCGTTGTTTCCGTTCTGCAGCCGCAGGACCGGCCAGTAATACGTGGACTTGTCGCCCTGATTGCGGCAACTGGTATCACCGTTCGCGAGATCGTCGTCACCGGAGAAGGCGTCCGTCTCCTGATTTCCGACGTAATCGTGCATGTGGTGAGCGCCATTGCTCACGCCGGGCGCGACGATGACATTGTCCGGATTGAACTTTCCGTTCTCGTTCGTGCCGCAATTCGTGGTGAAGGTGCCGCGTGACGCGCCGCGCTGTTTACGGGGCTTTTGGACATTGGGCCGGACCGACTTGATGTCGACGAAGTCACCGGCCTCGGGGCCGTTGCCCGCCTGGCCCTGACCCTGCCCCTGGTCGCCGCCCTGGTCGCCTCCTTGGCCGTCACCCTGCCCCTGGTTCTGGCCCTGGTCCTGACCGCCGTTCTGCCCTTGGTCGCCGTCGCCGCCCTGGTTCTGGCCGCCCTGGTCCTGGCCGTCTTGGCCCTGGTCACCGCCCTGCTGTCCGCGGCCGCCGTCGTCGTCGGCGCGCAGGGTGCACGGCGCCATGCCGTCAAGGTTCTGCGGCGCCCGGCCGTCCTGGTCGATGGCCGAGCGGATGTTCTCGATGGTCGGGCGCCGCTGCTCCGCGAGCGGGCCGAGTACGGAATTCTTGTCCTCGGCCTCGGCGAAGCGCGCGTACGCGTCGGTGATCTGGCTGTCGAGCGTGGCGAGTTCGCGGTCGACCTCGGCGCGCGCGCCCTCGGGAACCTCCGGGAGCTGATTGCCGACGTCGGGGCAGCTGATGGTGGTCGCCTGCTGCCCGGCGCCCTGGGCCTGGCTTTCCGGCGGCGGACCCCCGCCCTCGTCGGCGTTCGCGTAGACATTCACCGCGACAAGTCCGCCGCCGCCCAGGATGAGCGCCGCCGACGCGGCGATCGCCCGCCCGGCCAGTTTTGATCGTTTTCGTGACGTGCGTCGTGAGGTGCGTCCCATGGGGCTACGTACGCATCAGCGGTCCGCCGTGTTCAAACCTCGCCGGGAAATTCTCGGCGCGAACTCCCGTACGTATCAACGCCCTTGATCGAGATAGGCGAGAACCGCGAGGACACGACGGTTGTCGTCGTCCGACACCGGCAGGTCGAGCTTCGCGAAAATATTGGACGTGTGTTTGGCGATGGCCCGCTCGGTCACCACGAGCTGCCCCGCGATCGCGGCGTTGGAGCGGCCCTGCGCCATCAGCTCAAGGACCTCGCGCTCGCGCGGGGTGAGCGCCCCGAGCGGCTGGTCGCTGGCGCGCCGCGACAGGAGCTGCTGGATGACCGTCGGGTCCATCGCGGTGCCGCCCGCCGCGACCCGGCGCACCGCGTCGACGAACTGCTCCGCGTCGAAGACCCGGTCCTTGAGGAGATAGCCGACCCCGCCGTTGCCGTCGGCCAGCAGCTCGCGCGCGTACAACTGCTCCACGTGCTGCGACAGCACGAGCACCGGCAGGCCGGGCCGCGCCCGCCGGGCCGCGAGCGCGCACTGCAGGCCCTCGTCCGTGTGGGACGGCGGCAGCCGGACGTCGACGACCGCGACGTCCGGCGCCAGCTCGGCCAGGGCCTTCGTCAGCTCCGGCCCGGTCTCTACGGCCGCCGCGATCTCGAAGTCGAATGCCTCCAGCATCCGCACGAGACCGTCGCGCAGCAGGAAGAGATCTTCGGCTAGGACAACTCGCAAGGGATCTCCATGGTCACCATGGTCGGACCGCCAACGGGGCTGCTGACGGCCAGTACGCCGTCGAATGTACCGAGTCGTCGTTCGATCCCGCTCAGCCCCGACCCGGCGCCGATCTCCGCCCCGCCCTTGCCGTTGTCCGTGATCGCGATCCGCAGCATGCCGTCGGCGTGGTGCACGTCCACCCAGACCCGCTGCGCCTGCGCGTACTTCACCGCGTTCGTCAGCGTCTCGCTCACCGCGAAGTACGCCGCCGCCTCCACCGGCTCCTCCAGGCGGCCCGGCAGCTCCACGTCGACCTCGGTCTCCAGCGGCAGCCGCAGCGCCAGCGCCTTCACCGCGTCGCCGAGGCCGCGCTCGGCGAGCACCGGCGGGTGGATGCCGCGGACCAGGTCGCGCAGCTCGGTCAGGGCCTCGCCGGAGTTCTGCCGGGCCTTGGCGAGCATCTCCTTGGCCTTCGCCGGGTCCTTCTCCACCAGCGCCTCGATGGTGCCGAGGTCCATGCCCATGGCGACCAGGCGGGCCTGCGCGCCGTCGTGCAGATCGCGCTCGATGCGGCGCAGCTCGGCGGCGGAGGTGTCCACCGCGTCGTGCCGGGTCTCCTCCAGGCGGTCCACGCGCAGCGCCAGCTCGCGCTCGCGCATCGAGGTGGTGGGCGCGAGCAGGCTGCGGGTGAGCAGGAAGTGGCCGCGGACGATGTACGGGTTGGCGAAGAGGGCGAGGACGCCGAGACCGGTGCCGAGCAGGGCGGCGCCGTTCGCCGCCAGCTGCGAGTTGACGTGGATGAAGCCGTACCACTCGCCGCCGCCCGCGTTGTAGATCGGCTTCCAGACGCCGAGGGCGAGCACCCAGCCGTACACCGGGTAGAGGACCAGGGCGGGCGCGAAGATCACGACGACGAAGCCCGCCGTCATGTCGGCAAGGAGCCACTGCAGGTCACGCCAGGTCGCCGGGTCCTTCAGCAGCCGGATGCAGCGCGCGACCTGGCCGGCCGCGCCGGGCGGCTCGGTCGCGGGCGGCTGCCGGTACGGAATCGGGATGCGTACGTCCGACCACTCGGCGGCGTGCACCCGGCGCAGGTTCGCGAACCTGGCCACGGCGGTGAGGACCACCGGCGTCGTGAAGAGGCCGATGCCGAGCAGGATGAACGCGATCGACAGGACCGAGAGCACGAAGAGCGTGATCGACCCGGCCAGCGCGATGATCGCCAGATACAGGCCGCGCGCCCCCGACAGCAGTGCCTCGCGCACTCTCGACGTCTTCATGGTGTCCCTCTCCTCAAACGGCCCGTACGCGGTCGCTGCGTCCGGCACTCGAACAGTCTCCCTGCTCACGGGGGTGCGGGGCATGGGGCCCCGCACCCGGCCGGGGGTGTTGCCAGCACCACCCCCGCACCGGGCCCTGTGCTTCCCCGACAGGGGTGCTCGGCGGCTGGGGCGGCGCGCCCCTGATTTCTAGCGTGGATCACGTCAGTTCGGCTTATCTCACGCTTACTCAACTGGGGGCGAAGGACATGAGCGCCAAGGGGCGGAACCTCGCGGCACGACTCGGGGTGTGGAGCGCACACCATCGCAGGACGGCGATCCTCGGCTGGCTGCTGTTCGTGGTCCTCGCCACCGTGATCGGCGGTGCCACCGGCACCGTCACGGCCGCCGACGACGAGATGGGCACCGGCGACTCCGCCCGGGCCACGAAGATCCTCGACGACGCCGGCATCGACGAGCCCGCGGGCGAACTCGTCATGGTCGGCGCCAAGTCCGCCGACGGCTGGCGGGACGCGGCGGCCGACCTCTCCCGGGCGCTCGGCGACACCGGCAAGGTCGAGAAGATCCAGCCGCCGCTGCCCTCCGAGGACGGCAAGGAGGCGCTGCTTCGCTTTCAGATGAAGGGCAAGTCCGACGACGCCGCGGATCAGGTGCAGCCGGTGCTCGACGCCGTCGCCAAGGCGAAGGACGCCGGTCAGGAGCGCGGGATCAGCGTCCACCAGTTCGGTGACGCCAGCTCCGAGAAGCACCTCAAGGACCTGCTCTCCGACGACCTGAAGAAGGCCGAGTTCACGGCCGTACCGCTGGCCCTCGGCATCCTCCTCGTCGCCTTCGGCGCCGTCGTGGCCGCGCTGCTGCCCGTCGGGCTCGCGCTGACCGCGTGCGTCGCCGCCTTCGGCCTGCTCTCCATGGCCAGCCACTCGCTGCACCTGTTCGAGACCACGTACTCCGTGATGTTCCTGATGGGCCTCGCCGTCGGCGTCGACTACTGCCTGTTCTACCTGCGGCGCGAGCGGGACGAGCGGGCCGCGGGGCACGACGCGGAGACGGCCCTGCGGATCGCCGCCGCGACCAGCGGGCGTGCGGTCCTGGTGTCCGGCCTGACGGTCATGGTGGCCATGGCGGGCATGTTCCTGTCCGGCCTGCTGCTCTTCAAGGGCTTCGCCGTCGCCACCATCCTGGTCGTCTGCGTGGCCATGCTCGGCTCCGTCACCGTGCTGCCCGCGCTGCTCGCCTGGCTCGGCGACCGCATCGACGCCGGCCGCATCCCCTTCCTCAACCGCCGCTCCAAGAAGGGCGTCCACGCCAGCGGCTCCGTCGCCGGATCGCTCGTCAGGCCGGTGCTCGCCAAGCCCAAGGTCTTCGCGATCGGCGCGACCGTACTGCTGCTCGCCCTCGCCGCGCCCGCCCTCGGCATGAAGACCGAACAGCTCGGCCTGGAGAAGCAGTTCGGCTCGGACGCGCCGCTCTCCGTCTCCTTCAAGGCCATCACCGAGGAGTTCCCCGGCGGCCCCGCACCCGCCCGGATCGTCGTCAAGTCCGACGACATCGCGTCCGCCCCGGCGCGCGACGCGCTCAGCACGCTGAAGGCGAAGGCGGGCAAGGGCGCCGAAGTCACCGTCCACGCACGCCAGAACGTCGCGGAGATCGCCGTACCGCTGCCCGGCACCGGCACCGGCCCGGAAGCGAAGAAGGCCCTCGCGGACCTGCGTGCCGACGTACGTGAGGTACGTGCCGGGGACAGCGGAGGAGTCGAGGCGTACATCGGCGGGGACCTGGCCGAGTCCGAGGACTTCAGCGACCAGCTCTCCGACGGCATCGTGCCGGTGTTCCTGTTCATCGCCGCCGTCACGTTCCTGCTGATGCTCTTCAGCTTCCGGTCCATGGTGATCGCTGTGACCTCCATCGCCCTCAACCTGCTGTCCGTGGGCGCCGCGTACGGCGTCATGACCGCCGTCTTCCAGCACGGCTGGGGCGCATCCCTCATCGGCTCGGAGAAGGTCGGCGCCATCGAGAACTGGATGCCGCTGTTCGTCCTCGTCGTCCTCTTCGGCCTGTCGATGGACTACCACGTGTTCGTGGTCTCCCGGATCCGTGAGGCCCGCGACCGGGGCATGGGCAACGCGGAGGCCATCCGCGAGGGGATCACGCGGACGGCCGGGGCGGTGACCGGAGCCGCCGTGATCATGGTGGCCGTGTTCGCCGTCTTCGGCACGCTGTCCATGCAGGACATGCAGCAGATGGGGGTCGGCCTCGGCGTCGCCGTCCTCCTCGACGCGACGGTCGTCCGCATGGTCCTCCTGCCCTCCGTGATGACCCTCCTCGGCGAGCGCAACTGGCACACCCCGCGGTACCTGCGGTGGCTGCCCCACGTCTCCCACGAGGCTCCGGCGCCGGCGGCACCGGCACCGACGCCCACGTGGCAGCGCGTCTGACACCCGGGGACCGGGGGCGCCCCACTCACCTTTCGGGGTGGGTGGGGTTTCCCGTGTGCGGGGTGCGCTGCCGCGTGCCCGCAGGCCTGCCGGCGGCCACCCCGTCCGGGCGACAGCCCGGCGCCCCCACCCGCACCGCCCCCAGGCCCGGCTCAGCCGCCCAGCGCCGCCGCCTCCTTCGCCGCCCCGAGCCCGACGACCGGCCGGTCGCTCCGCTGCGGCGCCACCCCGCCGAGCCCCTGGAGCCAGCCCCACGTGTCGGCGACCGTGTCGAACGCCGACCGGCACCGCAACCCCGCCCGGAGGGCCTTCTCGGCGCTGGTGTCGTGCATCGTGTCGTAGAGCTCCCCGGGCGGCAGCCAGACGGGGAGTTCCTGCCAGGGTTCGATGCCCGCGGCGAGCACCGCCTCGGGCGGCGTCCACACCAGCCCGGCGCCGGGCGCCCCCGCCACCGCCACGCACGTGTCGAGCAACTCGCCCATGGTGGCGTGCCCTTGGGGGCAGACGATGTTGTAGGGCCCGGAGCGCCCGGCGGCCACCGCGGCCAGCGTCCACGCGGCGAGGTCGCGTACGTCCACGTATTGGATGGAGGCGTCCCGCGGCCCGGGCGCGAGCACGGACCCGCCCCGGGCGACCCGGTTGAGCCACCACGGCAGCCGCCCGATGTTCTCGTAGGGCCCGAGGATGAGACCGGCCCGCACGTGCAGCGCCCGCTCCGCCCCGAAGGCCCGGTCGACGGCGAGCTCACCGCCGAGCTTGTCCTCCGGGTAGGCGACGGCGTCGGCGTCCGGGTCGCCGTCCACGACGGGGTAGGACTCGTCGGATCCGGCCTCGCCGGGGTAGCGGTACACCGAAGCGCTGGACACGTACGCGTAGCGCTCGGCCCGTCCGGCCAGGAGCCGGGCCGCGTCCCGGACGACCCGCGGCGCCCCGGACCAGGTGTCGACGACGGCGTCCCAGGTGCCGTCCGTGGCGGCGAGCGCCGCGAGGCCCGCGGCCGTCGTACGGTCCCCGTGGACGGCCCGCGCCCCGCCCGGCGCCGCGTGCCGTCCCCGGTGGAACACCGTCACGTCCCAGCCGCGCGCGAGCGCGTCCTCGGTGATGGCCCGCCCCACGAACTCCGTACCGCCCAGCATCAGAAGTCTCATGGACGTCGACTCTGCGGCCTGGGGGCGCTCGGAGGGAACCGGATTCCGCCCGCGGAAGAATCGTTCAGCCGCAGGAGGAATCCAGCCAGGTCCGGACGGCCGTCACGGACGGGGCCCGGCGGCCGTCAGCCCCCGGTCGGCGGCGCGTACTTGTACCCGACCCGCCGCACCGTCTGGATCGTCGAGCGGTGCTCGGCCCCCAGCTTGCGCCGGAGGCGGGCGATGTGGACGTCGACGGTCCGCCCGTCGCCCACGTGCCCGTACCCCCACACCGTCGTCACCAACTGGTCGCGGGTGTGCACCCGGTACGGATGCGCGACGAGGTGCGCGAGCAGTTCGAACTCCAGGTACGTGAGGTCCAGCGACTGCCCCTCGACCTGCGCGGAGCGCCGCACGGTGTCGATGCGCACGGGCCCGCGGCCGTCCGCGTCGAGCGCCGGCTCGGGCTCGGCGACGACCGGTCCGGCGGGCAGGGGTTCCTGACCGGCGGGCAGGAGGACCAGGTAGCCGATCATCGGGGGCTGGCCCGGCCGGGCGGGCAGCGTGTGCTGGGGCGCGGGCAGCAGCGTCGCGCCCGGCGGCAGGAAACCGGAGATGCCGGCGAGGCCGGACACCTGGGCCACCTCGTCGGGGGCCACGGCACGCAGCCGCCCGCGCGCCGAGGGCGGGACGGGACGGGCGGCCACCGGGGCGGTGGCGGTGGAAGCGGTGGCGGTGGAGAAGGAACGGGAGTTCGCCATGAGAGGTCAGCTCTTTCGCGCGAGGGAGTCGTCGAGGACGTACGTCGTGCGCGTCGGGCCGGAGGCCGGGAATACGGCTTCAGAGGGCCCGCGCGGTCAGCGCGCGGCAACACACCCGGTCGAAGTCGTGATGCTGCCGGGAAGGCCAGAAAGGCTCGAGGTCACAGTGACCCGTCGCGGTGTTCTGGAAGCTGCCCATGGCCCCATTGAAGCAGATGAGGACGGGTCCGGCGGATCCCTCTCGCCCCTTGATACGACCCCTTGACGTGCCCTTGGCCGGAAACGGCCCACTCCGCGCGGGGAGTTGGGCCACGCGTTCGGGGCGCCCACCACGCGGGTGGGCGCCCCGAACGAATTCCGGCAGACCGCACAGAACAGGTCAGACCTGACCGGCCTTCTCCAGCGCCGCGCAGCAGGTGTCGACGAGCAGCCGCGTCACGACGTACGGGTCGACGTTGGCGTTCGGACGGCGGTCCTCGATGTAGCCCTTGCCGTCCTTCTCGACCTGCCACGGGATGCGCACGGACGCGCCGCGGTCGGAGACGCCGTAGCTGTACTCGTTCCACGGGGCCGTCTCGTGCAGGCCGGTGAGGCGGTCGTCGATGCCCGCGCCGTAGTTCTTGACGTGGTCCATCGGCTTGGAGCCCTCGCCGAGCGACTCGCACGCGGTGATGATCGCGGCATAGCCCTCGGGCCCTTCGCGCATCGCCTTCGTGGAGAAGTTGGTGTGCGCGCCCGCGCCGTTCCAGTCGCCCTTGACCGGCTTCGGGTCGAGGGTCGCGGAGACGCCGAAGTCCTCGGCGGTGCGGTACAGCAGCCAGCGCGCCACCCACAGCTGGTCGGAGACCTCCAGCGGCGACAGCGGGCCGACCTGGAACTCCCACTGGCCGGGCATCACTTCGGCGTTGATGCCGGAGAGGCCGAGGCCCGCCTTCAGGCAGTTGTCCAGGTGCGCCTCGACGACGTCACGGCCGAAGATCTCGTCCGCGCCGACGCCGCAGTAGTAGCCGCCCTGCGCGGCCGGGAAGCCGCCCTCGGGGAAGCCGAGCGGGCGCGAGCCCTTGAAGAACGTGTACTCCTGCTCGATGCCGAAGATCGACTCCTGCGCGGCGTACCGGTCGGCCACCTCCGCGAGCGCGGCGCGGGTGTTCGACGCGTGCGGCGTCATGTCGATGTCCAGGACCTCGCACAGCACGAGGATGTCGTCGCCGCCGCGGATCGGGTCCGGGTAGCTGGCGACCGGCCTGAGCACGCGGTCCGAGGCGTGGCCCTCGGCCTGGTTCGTGGACGAGCCGTCGAAGCCCCAGATCGGCAGCTCCGCGCCCTGGGCCGGGTGCTGGGAGGCGGCCAGTATCTTCGTCTTCGAGCGAAGCTTGGCCGTCGGCTCGGTGCCGTCGATCCAGATGTACTCAGCCTTGAACGTCACGGGCCTCATCCTTTGACACTTGTGTACGGCGCAGGCGTGCGGGTGCTGCGGGCCGTGGTGATGCTGCGCAGACTGCCAACCCGCGATTTCCCGTCCGTTGCCCGTTTGTGAACCCCGTGTTACCTGGGGCAGGGGTGACGGGGGTCACTCGGGGGTCGCCCTGTCGGGGCCTTCCCCGATCCCGTCCCCGGCCTACTTGATCACCGCGTTGGCCACGGCGATCACCACCCCGATCGCCGCGTCCGCGACCCCGATGAGCACGGCGGCCCCCCGCCGGTACCCCACCCGCAGCGCGGCGAACGTCCCCCACCCGAAGAGCAGCGCGGCGTTCAGCATGAGCCCCGCGCAGGTGACGTTCTTCTCGGGCCACCCCATGGCCCCCGCGGTCACGAGGAGCGCGACGGTGGGCCAGCAGGCGACGACGACGGGCCACTCGTCGGCCAGCGCCCAGCCGAGCTGCCGCCACCGATGCAGCCCGCTGCCGGGCCGGTGCGAGGCCATGTGGTGGGCGTACCCGTGCGCGAGCGCGGCGGTCCCGGCGGTGACCATGACCCAGGCGGCGTCGTAGTACGGCGTATAGGGCGTGCCCTCGGACTGCAGGGCGGCGAGCAGCGCGCTCGCGAGGACGGTGCCGTATACGCCCCCGGACAACCAGCTCCGCACGGTGCGCTCCTTCCTCCGGTGCTGCTTCCACGGTGGAGCGCTCAACCCTATGGGCCGGTATGTAACGTTTTACCTGCTGTCGCCGCTCGGTTGCGGGCCGATCGACCGACGGGCCGATCGACCGACGGGGGATCGGCCGACGACGGGGGATCGGCCGACGGGAGATCGGTTACCGGGAGAGCGCGTCCCGTACCGCTTCCTCCGACCGCGCCACCACCGCCGTACCGTCGTCGGCCGTGATGATGGGCCGCTGGATCAGCTTGGGGTGGGCGGCGAGCGCGTCGATCCAGGCGTCGCGCCCGGACGCGTCGCGGGGCCAGCGCGCACGGTCCTTCAGATCCAGCTCCTTGGCGGCGGCTTCCTGGGTGCGGGTGATGTCCCAGGGCTCCAGGCCGAGCCGGTCGAGGACGTCGCGGATCTCGTCGGGGCCGGGGACGTCGTCGAGGTAGCGGCGCACGGTGTACGCGGCGCCCTCCTCGTCGAGCAGGGACAGCGCGCTGCGGCACTTCGAACAGGCGGGGTTGATCCAGATCTCCATACCGCACACGCTAGCTCCGGGCGTCCCGGCCGGCCTGCGGTGTTCGAATTTGCGGCGCCCCACGCGCATCTCGTGGAACTGTCGTGACAGGGTCATAAGTTCCGTGTCCACCTGCGTGTTTGGCGGTCTGCGCGGACTGCTGATTGTCAGTGGTGGGCAGTAAACTGGTAGCAATGTTCGAAGGGGCCGCGAGGGCTCCTGAACGCGACAGGAGGATGCCTGTGCCCGCTGCCGCACTGCCGTCGAAGCCCGGTGTCACCCGCTCCCGCACGACTCCCGCCCCGCGTTCCGCGCGCAGGTCGCGCGCTCCGCGCCCGGACCACCCCACGCTCTGCGACGTGCCGTACGTCCCGATGGAGAAGCGCCCCCTGCCCCCCGGCCGCCCCCGCGACTGGTACATCACGCACAACCGCCGCCTCAAGGCCATGCGCCTGGCCATCGCCCTGCTCGACGCGGGCGTCCTGATGCCGAACCAGGCGAGCAACGTACGGATACGCACCATGGCGGAGACGGTCGGCATCCACCCGCCGTCGGACACCACCTGCCACATGGTGCGGGCCCTGATGCGCTACAGCCGCTGACGCGGAGAGGGGCCGCGCCGCACGTGGCGCGGCCCGCGTGGCGCGGCCCGCGTGGCGCGGCCCGCGTGGCGCGGCCCGCGTGGCGCGGCCCGCGTGGCGCGGCCTGCTCGTCCCGGGACGCGCGGCCTGCTCGTCCCGGGACGCGCGGCCCGCTCGTTTCGGGACGGGGTGGGAGCGGGGAGAGGCCCCACAGGGCCCACCCGCCCCAACCCGTCCCACCCCGTCGCACCCCTCATGCCCGAAGAGAGACGAGCTCCCGTGCCCAAAACCGTCAGCGTCATCACCCTCGGCGGCACCATCTCCGCACAGGGCGGCGACCACGCCCGCCTCACCGGCGCCCAGACCCTGGCCGCCGCGCCGCTCCCGGCCGGAGTGGACGTCGAGCTGCACGACGTCCGCCGACTCCCCGGCTCCTCACTGGCGTTGGCGGACCTCGCCGAGCTGGCCGGGAAGGTGGACGAGGCCACGTCGGCGGGGCACGGCGCCGTCGTCGTGCAGGGCACCGACACCCTGGAGGAGACGGCCTTCCTGCTCGACGTGGTGTGCGCGCCCCGCGAGCCCGTCGTCGTCACGGGCGCGATGCGCCGCCCCGACCTGCCCGGCGCGGACGGCCCCGCGAACCTCGCCGCCGCGCTCGCGACCGCCGCCGCCCCGGACTGCCGCGGCCTCGGCGTGCTCACGGTCCTCGCCGACGAGATCCACGCCGCCCGGCACGTACGCAAGACGCACACCACGTCCGTGGCGACCTTCGCCTCGCCCGGCGCGGGCCCCCTCGGCCGCGTCGTGGAAGGCGTCCCGCGCATCCTGCTGCGCCCCGGACAGCCCACGGTGGAGCGGCCGTTGCGGCTGCGCGACCCCGCCCGCGTCGCCCTGCTCACGCTCTCCCTGGGCGACGGGGGCGAGTTGCTCGAAGCCGTGGACGACCTTCCCCGAGCTCTCAACTCCGTTCGAGCAGGGGAGGCCCCATTGACGGCCTGGTCGTCGCCGCGTTCGGCGCGGGGCACGTGCCGAGGTGGCTGGTCGAGCCGCCGGCCGCCGCGGCCGCCCGTATGCCCGTCGTCCTCGCGTCCCGCACCGGCGCGGGCCCGCTGCTCAGCGAGACGTACCGGGGGCCGGGTTCGGAGTCCGACCTGCTGGCCCGCGGCCTGGTCTCCGCGGGCCAGCTCGACGCGCCCAAGGCCCGGCTGCTCCTGCACGCGCTGCTCGCCGACGGGGCCGGCCGGGCGGCGGTGGGCGCGGCGTTCGACCGGCTGCGGGCCGGGTAGCACGGGGAAGCCCCGGGGCCGGCCGACCCCGGGGCTCCTCCCGGGGCCGACCACGGGTGGGCCGCCCCCTCTCGCATGGGCCGGCCTCGGCCCGACCGTTCCGCCCCGTCAGCCGATCTGCTCCGGCGTCACCGTCAGCCACCGCTTGTCCGCCGTGACGGGCTGCCCCAACTCCCGCTGCCGCGCCGCGTTCTTCCGCTTCATCCCGTCGAGCTGCTTCATGTAGCTGTCCTTGCGGTTGACCCACACGCGGACGCCCCCGTGCCGCACGTCCGCCGAGTGGAACAGCATCGGGCCGTCGCTCACCGGGGTGTCCCCGGCGACGAGGACCGGCTTCTTCCACTCGTCGATGTACGTCGAGATCGCCGCGGGCTTGCCCTGGTACCAGGTCAGCGGCGCCCACAGGTTCGGCGTCAGCTCGTACTTCGCGAGCTTCGCCCGGTCCTTCGGGCCGAACCGGCCCTCGGCGATCTCCTTGCGCGAGCTGGTCACCCGGCCCGTCTTCGGGTCCTTGAGCTGCAGGCCGACACCGATGACGTTCTGCGGCTTCACCCCGTACCCGTACTTCGGGTCGGCGAGCACCATCCGCACCAGGTCCTCGCTGGCCGCGCTGACCACGTACACCTCGATGCCGTGCGCGCGCAGCGACCCGTACAGCTCCCGCATGCCGGGGGAGAACTCGGGCCGCTCGACCGTGGTCCTGGTGACCTTGCCGTTCTCGTAGTACGTCGCCGGGATCGGCTTGTCGTACGCGAGGAGGTCGTCCACGTACCCCTTCAGCTTCTTCAGCGTGAAGCCGGAGAAGATCTGCGCCGCCCACGGGTAGCAGACCTGGTCGTCGACCTCGCAGAGCCGGTTGTAGTAGCTGTACAGGCTCTCCTTGTGCGTCGCCGTGTCCTTGAACGGGATGACCTTCAGGGACGGGGCCATCGACTCGCGGGTCAGGACGCCCTTCATCTCCAGGAACGGAAGGAGCGACTCCTCCAGGTCGTGGCGGTACGTCGTGTTGTCCGCGTCGAAGACCGCGTACGCGCCCTTCCCCTGGTTCTTCGCGATGACCTTGCCGAGCTTCGCCGCCACCGGCTTCGGCCAGTGCTTGAGGTCGGCCGCGGCGGCACGGGCGGCCGCCGTGGGCGCCTGCGGGCTCGCCGCCTCCGCGTCGGCCGACGGCCACAGCGCGCCGCCCGCGAACACCGCCGCCGCCAGCGCCCCCGCCGCCCCGACGACCGCCAGCCTGCCCTTTGCCCGAATTGCCATGGTTCCCGTTCCCTGGAAGCGCTGAGCCGCCCCGTCCGGAGCGGCGCGTCATGGTACGAGGACGCCGTACCGGATGCCCATGATCGAGGTCACCGTGCGTGCCGGGCATGGGACGCGCGGACGCGGGTAGCCGCACGGGACGCCGGGCCCGTCCGCGCGCACCGGACAACGGCCGCCCCGGTCCCCGCGCACTGCGCACGACAGGCCCGCCCCCGCCCGCGCACAATGGGTGCATGGGCCCCACGGCAACGGACACCACCGCCCGGGACGGCGTCGCCGCGTCCCGTGAGTTCGTCCGCGCCGCGCCCCCGCCCGGCGGCCTGGTCGTCTCCGCCGTCGGCTACCGCACCCACGGCCAGCGCCCCGCCCTCCACCGCGGCCTGCCGTCCCCGTACCTCACCCTGATCTTCTCCCTCGACGGCCCCGTCACCACCGGCCGCACCCCCGGCCAGGCCACCGGCCCCGACGCCGTCCGCACCGACATCGTCGTCGGCGGCCTGCACCAGAGCCCCGCGTACGTCGTCCAGCCCGAGCACGAGGCCGGGATCCAGCTCGCCCTGCACCCGCTCGCGGCCCGCGCGCTCCTCGGCCTGCCCGCCGCCGAGCTGACCGGGCAGCTGGTCACCGACGGCACCGACGTCCTCGGCCGCGTCGCCGCCGACGTACGCGAACGCCTCTGCGAGCAGGACGACTGGCGCGACCGATTCGCCTTCCTCAACGCCTACTTGGCGCGCCGCGTCGCCGACGCCGAGCGCGCCGGGGGCGTCCGGCCCGAGGTCGGCGAGGCCTGGGCCTGGCTGGCCCGGCACCGGGGCGCGGGCACCCTGCGCGGCCTCTCCGCACACGTCGCCCTCAGCGAACGCCGCCTCTCCGCGCTGTTCCGCGCCGAGACCGGCGTCACCCCCAAACAGGCCGCCCGCCTCATCCGCTTCCAGCACGCCAAGTCGGCCGTCGTCCGTGCGGTCGCCGCCGACGGCCGCCCCGACCTCGCCCGGATCGCCGCGGACTGCGGGTACTACGACCACTCCCACCTCGTACGGGACTTCCGGCAGTACACGGACGTGAGCCCCAGCGCCTGGGTGGCCGAGGAGTGCCGGAATATCCAAGCCGGGGGGCACACGAACGGCGAAGACTGGGACGCATGAACAGCAACGAAACAGCCCAGAGCGCCCAGAACAACCAGACCGACCAGAACGGCGGCAACCGCCGCTCGCCCGACGTCTGGGCCACCTTCCAGGCCCACGACGCCCCCGCCCTCATCGACTTCCTCGTCGGCACCCTCGGCTTCCTGCGCACCGCTGTCTACGAGGACGGCGACCGCGTCGCGCACGCCCAGCTCGACTGGCCCGAGGGCGGCGGCGTCATGCTCGGCAGCTACGACCCGAAGGCCGCCGAGTGGTGCCTGACGCCGGGCACGTTCGGCGCGTACGTCGTCACCGACCACGTCGACGAGCTCTACCGCCGCCTCACCGCGGCCGACGTGAAGGTGATCCGCGCGATCGAGGACCAGCCGTACGGAAGCCGCGAGTTCGCGATCGCCGACCCCGAGGGCAACAAGTGGTCCTTCGGCACGTACCGCGGCGAGCCCCGCCCCGACCAGCGGTGATGCCCGAGTGATAGCTTGCGGACGCCAGTCGTACCCGTACCTGGGTCGGGGAATCCGGTGGGAATCCGGAACTGACGCGCAGCGGTGAGGGGGACAGGCGGGGCCAGCGGCCACTGGGATCCACGGATTCCGGGAAGGCGGCCCCGCCCGGACGAACCCGAGTCCGAAGACCTGCTGGCACCGCCGTCCGCACGGGCGGCGGAGTTTCGCAGACCAGGCTCCGCGCATGAGCCCTGAGACTCGGGAAGACGTGTGCCTTCGACCACGCGACGCGTTCGCCGCATACCCCTCACCGCCCTGCTGAGCACGGGCCTCCTCCTGCTGACCGCGTGCGGCGGCTCGCCCGCGAAGACGTCGGACAAGGCGCGGGCGGGCTATCCCGTCACGCTCACCGCGTGCGGCGAACAGACGAAGGTGACGGCCCCGCCGAAGCGGGCCGTCTCCCTCGACCAGGGCTCCACCGAGATCCTGCTCTCCCTCGGCCTCGCCGACCGCATGGTGGGCACCGGCACCTGGACGGACCCCGTCCTGAAGGGCCTGGAGAAGGAGAACGCCAAGGTCCCGCGGCTCGCCGACCGCTACCCGGCCCTGGAGAAGGTGCTCGACAAGGAGCCCGACTTCGTCAGCGCCTCGTTCCTCTACACCGTCGGCAAGGGCGGCGTCGCCGACCGCGCCAAGTTCACCGAACTCGGCGTCCCCGTCTACGTCTCGCCGACCGACTGCGCGGGCAAGGACAACGCCGGTGACGACGACGGCACCCGCACCAAGACCCTCACCATGGACACCGTGTACGGCGAGATCCGCGACCTCGCCCGGATCTTCGACGTGGAGAAGCGCGGCGAGAAGCTGATCGCGGACCTCAAGTCCCGTGCCGCGAAGGCCGCCGGGTCGATCGACGCCTCCGACACCACCCTCATGTACTGGTTCGCCAACTCCGAGGCCCCGTACATCGCGGGCTGCTGCGGCGCCCCCGGCGTCATCACCCGCGAACTCGGCGTGCGGAACGCCTTCGCCAACACCCGCGAGGAGTGGCCCCAGATCAACTGGGAGACCATCGCCGACCGCGACCCCGATGTCCTCGTCATCGGCGACCTCACCCGCAGGTCCCAGTCCGCCGAGAGCGCCCGCCAGAAGATCAAGTTCCTGGAGTCCAACCCGGCCACGAAGAACCTCACGGCCGTGAAGAAGAAGCGCTACGTCCTGCTCAGCGGCCAGGCCCTGAACCCGAGCATCCGCACCGTCGACGGCATCGAACAAGTCGCGGCGGCGCTGCGCGAGTTCGGCCTGGCGAAGTGAGGGGCGCCGCGGGCGGAGGCCCACGCGCCGTGGCCGGTGCCGCGTCGTACGAGACGGCGTCCGGTGACGTGTCGGACGGGACCGTGCCCGGTGACGTGTCGGGCGGGACCGTGCCCGGTGACGTACGGCGTGGGGCCCCGGGCGGCCGTCTGCGCGCCGCGCTGCGCGCCGGACTCCTCACCCTGGCCGGACTCGCGGTCCTGTTCCTCTCCATCGCCGTGGCCATCACCATCGGCCCCGCCGACATCTCCGTGCCCGACGTGTGGTCGGCCGTGGCGGCCCACCTCGGCTGGGGCGAGGCCGAGCTGACGCCGATCCGCGACGGCATCGTGTGGAACCTGCGGATGCCCCGCACGGTCCTCGCGGCGGTGTGCGGCGCGGGCCTCGCGGTGTGCGGGGCGGTGCTCCAGTCGCTGCTCCGCAACCCGCTCGCCGACCCCTTCGTCCTCGGCGTCTCCTCCGGCGCGTCCACGGGCGCCGTCGCCGTCGTGGTCCTCGGTGTCGGCGGGGGAGCGCTGACGGTGTCGGCGGGCGCGTTCATCGGCGCGGTCCTGTCCTTCGCCCTGGTCCTGCTGCTCAGCCAGACCCTCGGCGACACCACGGACCGGGTGGTCCTGTCCGGCGTCGCCGCGATGCAGCTCTTCTCCGCGCTCACCTCGTTCATCGTCCTCACGGCGGCCGACGCCGAGACGACCCGCGGCGTACTGTTCTGGCTCCTCGGCTCGCTGAGCGGCGCGGCCTGGTCGGACGTCTGGACGTGCGGCGCGGTCCTCGCCGTCGCGCTCGCCGTCTGCCTGCTGCACGCCCGCACGCTGGACGCGTTCGCCTTCGGCCAGGACGCGGCGGCCACCCTCGGCGTCCACGTGGGGCGGGTCCGCGTGCTCCTGCTCTGCACGACGGCGCTCCTCACGGCGGCCCTGGTCAGCAGCGCCGGGGCGATCGGCTTCGTGGGCCTGGCGCTGCCGCACGCGGCGCGGGCGGTGGTGGGCGCGGGCCATCCGCGGCTGCTCCCGGTGACGGCCCTCGCGGGCGCGGTGTTCCTGATCTGGGTGGACACCCTCGCCCGCACGGTCCTCGACCCGCAGGAGGTGCCGGTGGGGGTGGTCACGTCACTGATCGGCGTACCGGCGTTCGTGGCGGTGCTGTACCGGACGCGGAGGAGCCGATGACGTACGAGAAGCCCGTGACGCGCGAGAAGCCCGTGACGTGTGAGAATCCGACGACGTACGAGAATCCGGCACCCGCCGGCCTCGCCGCCGCCCGGGTCGCCCACGAGGCCGGCGGCCGCCTCATCGTCGACGGCATCACCCTCGCCCCCCGGCCGGGCACCACCCTCGGCCTCCTCGGCCCGAACGGCTCCGGCAAGTCCACGCTCCTGCGCCTCCTCGCTGGCGTCCTCGCGCCCGCGGCGGGCGTGGTCACGCTGGACGGCACGCCGCTGCCCCGGCTCGGCCGCAGGGAGACGGCGCGCAGGCTCGCGGTGGTCGACCAGCACGCCACGACCCAGGTGGAGTTGACCGTACGGGAGGTGGTGGCCCTCGGCCGCATCCCGCACCGCAGGCCGTGGTCGGGCACCACGCCCGCCGACGACCGCGCCGTCCGGGACGCCCTGGACCGCACCGACCTCACCGACCGGGCCGACCAGTCCTGGCACACCCTCTCCGGCGGCGAACGCCAACGCGCCCACATCGCCCGTGCCCTGGCCCAGGCCCCCCGCGAGCTGCTCCTCGACGAACCCACCAACCACCTGGACATCCAGCACCAGCTGGACCTCCTGAACCTGATCGCCGCGCTCCCCGTGACGACGGTCATCGCCCTGCACGACCTGAACCTGGCCGCCATGTTCTGCGACGAGATCCTGGTCCTGAAGGAGGGCAGAGCGTACGCGCACGGCACACCCTCCGAGGTCGTCACGGAGGGGCTGATCGCGGAGGTGTACGGGGTGCGGGCGCGGGTGATGCCTCCGGCGGACCCCGACGATCCGCTGGACCATCCGTCGGTGCGGTTCCTGAGGGCGCGGCCTTGCTGAGGGCGCGGCCGTCCTGAGAACGCCGATGTCGTGGGCGGGACCGGGTACCTAGACTCGCGGGACAGCGCACAGCCGGTCCGCAGCCAGCGAGGGACACCCATGACACGTCAACGGACCCCCGACGACGAGGTCCCCCTCGACGTCCTCGCCCACCTCCGTGCCGTCTGTCTGAACCTCCCCGACGCGTACGAGGAACCGGCCTGGACCGGTGTCCGCTGGCGCATCCGCACCGCGACCTTCGCCCACGTGTACCTGACCGACTGGACCCGCTCGGACTCCCCGTCGGCGCGGGCGATCGCCACCCAGGGCCTCACGACCACGCTCACGTTCCGCTCGCACGGCGAGGAGTTCGAGGCGCTGACGAACGCGGGTGCCCCGTTCTTCCGCCTGTCCTGGGGCAGGAACGTCGTGGGGATGCGCCTGGACGAGGCGACGGACTGGGCCGAGGTGACGGAACTCCTCACCGAGAGCTACTGCGTTCAGGCACCGAAGCGGCTCGCGGCCCGGGTCGGCGGCGCGCTCCCGGCGAGCGGGCCCCCGCCGGAAAACGGAGGAGATCCATCCGATCGGCGGAGGAGTGAACGTTCTTCCAGGTGAACGGCGCTGAATTCGGCCAACCGGGCTGACACGGGACTGCGATCCTCAGGCCGAAAGCCGGCCCGGACCGCTCACCGATCCGGGCCGTACCGGCCCCCTGATCAAGGAGTTCCCCCGTGCCCGTCCGCCGCCTGGTGACCAGCGCCCTCGCCTCCACCGCCCTCGCCCTCACCTCCCTGGGCGCGGTGACCGTCACCGCGACGCCCGCGGCCGCCGACCCCTGCGGCTTCTACGAGACCTCCGCCGACGCCTTCTACAACCACTGCACGTCGGACGGCTCCCGTGTCGTCATCGAGGTCCGGGTCGCCATGGCACCCGACTACGAGCGCTGCGTCGGCCCCGGCAAGACGTGGCTGGGCTCGGCGAGCAAGATCCAGGGCGCGCACTACGTCGGCCGCACCTGCTGATCCCCGAACTTCGGTGAGAAGGTGAAGCTGCCGGCGGGCGGCCTCACCAGCGGCCCGGGAACGCGCACCAGCGCGCCCCGGGCCGCCGCCGTTCCCCCCCCATCCACGCACCCCCGCCCCCACCCCGCCCGCCAAGCCCTCAAGCCTGGGCGGTGGGCCGCACCACGACCTCGTTCACGTCGACGTCGGGCGGCTGCTCGACGGCGTACGCGATGGCCCGCGCGATCGCCTCGGGCGGAATGGCGATCCGGTCCCGCGACTCCGTGAGCCGCTCCCTGACCTCCGGGTTGGACGACGCCTCGGCGAAGCCCGTCGCGACGAAGCCGGGCGAGACCGTGGTCACCCGCAGACGGTCACCCGCCTCCTGGCGCAGCCCCTCGCACAGGGCCCGGACGGCGACCTTCGTGGCGGCGTACACCGCCATGTCCGGTACGACGCGGAACGCCGCCGTGGAGGCCACGGTGACGAAGTGCCCGGTGCCCTGCGCGCGGAACACCGGCAGGGCGGCACCGATGCCGTGCAGCACTCCCTTGACGTTGACGTCGACCATCCGGTCCCACTCGTCGACGCGCAGGTCGTCGAGCGGCGAGACGGCCCCGGACCCGGCGTTGCCGACGAGCACGTCGAGCCGCCCGAACCGCTCGCGGGCCAGGGCGACCAGGGCGTGCAGATCGCCCCGCCGGGTCACGTCCGTACGGATTCCGACGGCCGAGCCGCCCGCCTTCTCGATCCGCCCCGCCAACTCCGCGACCCGCTCGTCGCGCCGCGCGCCGAGGACGAGTCGCGCGCCCCGCTCGGCGAGCAGCATGGCGGTCGCCGCACCGATGCCGCCACTGGCCCCGGTGACGGCGACGACCTTGCCCTCGACGCCCGGGACACCCCGCACCGAGCTTGCGACCACGAGAACCACTTCCTTCCCAACCCCTGCATCCGGGCGATCTGTTCGCCCCGCGCTCCACCCTGGCCCGCCCGTACCCTGGTATCCAGACGACCATTTATCCTGGAACCAGAGATGCCAGCCACTGACCCGAAGCACGGGGAGAACCCCGCCCCGAAGCACGGGGAGAGCCTCACCCCGAAGCGCGGGGGAAACCCCGGTCCACCGAACCGTCCTGTGCACCCCGCCGAAGCCCGACGCCGGGACCTGGGTGCCTTCCTGCGCAGCCGCAGGGAGCGCATCGCCCCGGACCAGGTCGGCCTGCCGCGCACGGGCCGCCGTCGGACGCCGGGCCTGCGCAGGGAGGAACTCGTCCTGCTGGCCGGGATCAGCGCGACTTGGTACACGTACTTGGAACAGGGCAGGGACATCCGTGTCTCCGAGCAGGTCCTGACAGCCCTCGCCACGACGCTCCGGCTCGACCCGCACGAACGCGGACACCTCTTCCACCTGGCAGGCCACACGTCGGCCGCCGAACCGACGGCGCCCGCGGAGCCGTTGCCCCCGGAGGCGGCGGCCGTCCCGCACCTCCTCCAGCCGAACCCGGCGTACATCATCGGCGGCACGTACGACGTGCTCAGCCACAACCAGGCGGCCGCGGACCTCTTCCCGAACCTCACCGCCCCCACGGAGCATCCACCGAACCTGGCGCGCTGGGTGTTCCTGGACCCCGCGGCCCGCCACACCCTGGTGGACTGGGAACCGGAGGCCCGCGGCCTCCTGGCCCGCCTCCGCACCCTCACCACCCACCACCCCGAGGCACCCCACTACCGCCGCCTGATCGACGACCTCCACACCGGCAGCGCCGAAGTACGCGCCTGGTGGCCCCAGCACGAGGTCCAGCCCCGCCACAGCGGCCACAAACGCCTCCGCGCACCCGACGGCCAGGTGACCGAGTTCGCGTACACCGCGTTCCACTCGGCAGACCACCCCACCCACACCCTGGTGATCTACACCCCGCTCAAGCCCTGAGAACCTCTGAAGTCGCCCCGAGCCGCCCCGACAGGGGCCCGTGAAGAAGGCAAGACAAGCGCACCATGAAGCCCCACCCCGCCCTCCCGCTGCTCGGCGGCGCGACAGCCGTACTCCTGGCCACGGCGTGCGGCGCCCCCGCGGAGGACCGTTCCGACGCCTCGCCCTCGACCAGCGCGCACCACCCGGACCAGCGGCGTCAGCTCGTCGAATGGGGCAAGGGCGACGCGGAAGACGGGTTGCGGCGGGCCGAAAGGGCGCTCGCCTACGACGACACGCCAACGGACCTGGTGGACACCGGAGTCGCCTCCTTCCCCGACGGACTGGAGAAGAAGTTCCCGACCCCGGGAAAGCGCCCCTACCGCCTCGACATCACCTGCGCGGCACCGAACACCGGCGACATCACCCTCACCCTCGGCCGCGGCGACGACGAGCAGGAGTGGACCGTCCCCTGCAACGAACGCCAAGCGGACCAGTTCAACATCCCGCCCGGCTCCACCCCGTTCACGGCCCGCATCACCCCCAACAAGAGGCAGTCCGAGAACCTCGCCGGGATCGTCTGGCGCCTGAACACCATCGCCCCGGACGACGTGGACGAATGCCCGGACGACATCAGCGGCTGCGACGAGCGGTAGCCGACGCCTAGACGCTGTCCAGGAAGTTCCCGACGGCCTCCACGACGCGGTTCTTGCGGCGGTGCGCCTTGCTGCAATAGCGCCGCGTACGCCACCGACTGCGCGGCTGCGGCACGGGCACGTGGCACCAGCCGCACGGCAGCGTCCGAATCCTTGT
The DNA here is from genome assembly GCF_014650815.1 of Streptomyces flavofungini. Taxonomy (GTDB): domain Bacteria; phylum Actinomycetota; class Actinomycetes; order Streptomycetales; family Streptomycetaceae; genus Streptomyces; species Streptomyces flavofungini. The sequence goes on along the minus strand of NZ_BMVR01000006.1, from coordinate 519,510 downwards.
TCCCCCGTTCATGCCCGCACTCTAACCGGCCTCACAGGGGGACATGCCGACGGTCGTGGCCCCCTCGCGGAGGGAGGCCACGGCCGACGGCCCACAGACGGCCCAGGAGCGCGCGAACGAACCCGCCCTGACCTGCGGCGTTCTTAAATGTCGAAGGACAGCCACAACAGGTCCTCGGCCAGGGCGAATGGCTTCCGTTGACGAGACCGCCACCCGGCGAAGAACGTGCCCGCCGCGGTCAGCTCTTCGCGCGCCAGACGGTGCCCCGGCGCTCGTACTCCAGGACCATCTCGGCACGCAGCGCGGCCTGCGGGCCGTAGAGGCGCTCGGCGAGCCAGAGGGCCAGGTCGAGGCCCGAGGTGACGCCGCCGCAGGTGATCAGGTCCCCGTCGTCCACGACACGCCCGTACGTGAGCTTCCCGCCCTCCTTGGCGAGATCCTCGCGGGCGGCGAAATGCGTCGTGCACGGCCTGCCGCGGGTGATCTTCGCCGCCGACATCACCATCACGCCGGTGCATATCCCGCCCATGATCAGCCCGGGCCGCTCGGCCCTGGCCAGCGCGCGCGGCAGTACGCCGCGCCTGATCTCGTCATCGACCCCTGACCCCTTCCCGTAGCCCCCGCCCGGCACGAGCAGGACGTCCGCGTCCTGTGGGGCCCAGGGGTCGCGTACGTCGATGTGCATTCCGGACGACGTCCGTACGGTGCGGGGGCCGTCGGCGGTGACGAAGCTCTGCTTGATCGGGCGCTTGTCGGCGTCCGCGAGGATGCCGAGCACCTCGACGGGGCCCGCGAAGTCCTGCTCCTCGACGGCGTCGAACAGAACGGTGTGCACGCGCAGTTCGCGGGTGCGCTCGCGCTTTTGCTCGGCGGCGGGGGCGGCAGAAGCGGCGGTGGAGGAGGTGCCGAGGCCGAGCGCGGTCGCGGCCGTGGCCGCGGCGCCCGTACGGAGAATGTGTCGGCGCTGCATGTCGTGTGCTCCTTGGGCCGGTCGGTGTCGGGGGAGTGGCGGAGTGAGGTGGTCAGCGTCAGGAACGCGCTGGTTCCGGGCTGCGGAACGCGGGCCAGACGACTGTCCCCTCGGGCCTCAGGTGCGGGGAAGGGGATGTCCGGATGTGTGGGCTGCTTGTCCTTGAGGACATACCGGCCGGGCGCCGAGACTGAGGAGCGTGAAGACCGAGAGCGATGTGGTCGTGGTCGTGGGCGACGGGGTGGTGCTGCTCGATGTGGCCGGTCCGGTGCAGGTGCTGCACGGGACCGGCTACCGGGTCCGGCTCGCCTCGCCCTCCGGGCGTGCGGTGGTGAGCGACACGGGGATCCCGCTGGGAGTCGAACTGGCGCTGGAGGACGTCCCCGAGACCGTGGACACGGTGATGGTGCCGGGCTATCCGACGGTGAAAGGCCACGGGCATCCGCCGGAGCTGATCGCGCACGTACGCCGCCTCGGCACGGGCGCGCGGCGCACGACGTCGGCCTGCACCGGCGCGTATCTCCTCGCGGAGGCCGGGCTGCTCGACGGCCGGCGGGCCACCACGCACTGGGCCGAGTGCGAAACGCTGGCGAGACGCTTCCCGCGGGTGCGGGTGGAGCCCGACGCCATCTACGTACGTGACGGGCCGGTCATCACCTCCGCCGGGGTGACGGCGGGCATCGACCTGGCACTGGCGCTGGTCGAGGAGGACCACGGCCCCGAGCTGGCGCGTACCGCGGCCAAGCATCTCGTCGTCTTCCTCCAACGCCCCGGCGGCCAGTCGCAGTTCAGCGTGCGCGGCGCGGTGACCCCGCCCCGCAACGCCGGGCTGCGACGGGTACTGGACGCCGTGGTGGCCGACCCCGGCGGGAACCACACCCTCGCCGCCATGGCCGAGCGGCTCGCCGTCAGCGAACGGCACCTCACCCGGCTCTTCCGCCGCGAAGTCGGCGGCACCCCCGGGCAGTACGTGGAACGCGTCCGCGTGGAGGCGGCGCAGGCGATGCTCGAATCCTGCGACGCCGGTGTGAACACCATTGCCCGCACCTGCGGGTTCGGCACGGACGAGACGATGCGGCGGGTGTTCCTGCGCGTACTCGGCGCGCCGCCCGCGGCGTACCGCGCGCGATTCCGCACGACCTCCTCCGCCTCCGCCTAGCGGGTCCCGACGGACCTTGCCGGGCGGGATCCTCCACCAGCTCCACCCCGAACGTCCCTACACCACCTGGCAGATGACCCTCGACGCGAGCCGCTGGGGCGATTGGACGGATCCGCGCAGGAGTGAGCAGACAGCGCGGGCAGGGCGTCATCACAGAAGCAGGGCGTCATCACAGAAAAGGAATCCTCCTATGACTGATCAGGCCGTCACTTTCATCAACGTCATCGAAATACCCGCCGACCAGGTCGACGAATTCGTCGAGCAGTGGCGCGAACGCGTGGCCCTGATGAGCACAGCGCCTGGGTTCCGCGACGTCCGGCTGCACCGCGCGCTGCTGCCGGACGCGCGATTCCAGCTCGTCAACATCGCACACTGGGACAGCGCCGAAGCATGCGAGGCCGCCGGCGCCAACCCCACCGTGCTCGCTTCTGTCTCCCAAGCAGAACAAATCGCCAGCGCCAGCCCCGGCCTCTACCAGGTCGTCGCCGAGTGCCCCTGATGGACGGGCGCGCCCCCGGAGATCGGCACAAGGCCTGACCTGCTGCGCACAAGAACGTCGAGGGCCGCCGCCCCGGGAATGGGGACGGCGGCCCTCAACAGCAAGGCTTTCCGCAAGTCACAGCAGGTTTCCAGAACCTTGGCCCAGGTCGCCCGAACCTGCGGTCTAGATGTCGAAGTACAGCTCGAACTCGTGCGGGTGCGGGCGCAGCTGGATCGGGGCGATCTCGTTGGCGCGCTTGTAGTCGATCCAGGTCTCGATGAGGTCGGAGGTGAAGACGCCGCCGGCCTGGAGGTACTCGTTGTCCGCTTCGAGGGCTTCGAGGACCGCGGGGAGGGAGGTGGGGACCTGGGGGACGCCCGCGTGCTCCTCGGGGGCCAGCTCGTAGAGGTCCTTGTCGATCGGCTCGGCGGGCTCGATCTTGTTCTTGACGCCGTCCAGGCCCGCGAGGAGCAGCGCGGAGAAGGCGAGGTACGGGTTCGAGGACGGGTCCGGCGCGCGGAACTCGACGCGCTTGGCCTTCGGGTTGGAGCCCGTGATCGGGATGCGCATCGCGGCGGAGCGGTTGCGCTGCGAGTAGACCAGGTTGACCGGGGCCTCGAAGCCGGGGACCAGGCGGTGGTAGGAGTTCACCGTCGGGTTGGTGAAGGCGAGGAGCGAGGGGGCGTGCTTGAGGATGCCGCCGATGTAGTAGCGGGCGGTGTCCGAGAGGCCCGCGTAGCCCTGCTCGTCGTAGAAGAGGGGCTCGCCGCCGGTCCACAGGGACTGGTGGACGTGCATGCCCGAGCCGTTGTCACCGAAGATCGGCTTCGGCATGAAGGTCGCGGTCTTGCCGTTGCGCCAGGCGACGTTCTTCACGATGTACTTGAAGAGCATCAGGTCGTCGGCCGCGGCGAGCAGCGTGTTGAACTTGTAGTTGATCTCCGCCTGGCCGGCCGTGCCGACCTCGTGGTGCTGGCGCTCGACCTGCAGGCCGGAGGCCTCCAGCTCCAGGGAGATCTCGGCGCGCAGGTCGGCGAAGTGGTCGACCGGCGGGGCCGGGAAGTAGCCGCCCTTGTAGCGGACCTTGTAGCCGCGGTTGTTCTCGATGGCGCCGGTGTTCCAGGCGCCCGCCTCGGAGTCGATCTCGTAGATCGAGCGGTTGGCGGAGGTCTCGAAGCGGACCGAGTCGAAGACGTAGAACTCGGCCTCGGGGCCGAAGTACGCGGTGTCGGCGATGCCGGTGGAGGCGAGGTAGGCCTCGGCCTTCTTCGCCACGTTGCGCGGGTCACGGGAGTACTGCTCGCCGGTGATCGGGTCGTGGATGAAGAAGTTGACGTTGACCGTCTTGTCCTTGCGGAACGGGTCCACCCGGGCCGTCGACAGGTCCGCGCGCAGCGCCATGTCGGACTCGTGGATCGCCTGGAAGCCGCGGATCGACGAACCGTCGAAGGCCAGCTCCTCGGCGGGGTCGAACGCCGCCGCCGGGATCGTGAAGTGCTGCATCACACCCGGAAGGTCGCAGAACCTGACGTCAACGAACTTGACGTCCTCGTCCGCGATGAACTTCTTTGCGTCGTCGGCGTTCTGGAACATCCAACTCCTCCTACTCCCGACCCGGGAGGGGCGGGGTTGCAAGCTCGTGGTGCGGCCAGTGCGGTGGCACACGCTGGGACCCGACCATAGGGACGGGGGATTTCTCAAGCGTGACCCATTTGTTTCGCCGAAGTTAACCGGCCCGGGTGCGGGACTGGTGCCGGACCCCCGCTCCGGACCCGGGGACGCCCTGCCTCCGCGCCCGGAGACCCCCGCCTCCAGGTCCGGACGACACCCACCTCTCCGCGTACGAAAAGGGGCGCAGTACCGTGGACGGGTGGACAACAGGCAAGCAATCGGATCGTGGCTCTCCGGCCCCCGCGCGGCTGCGGAGGACGCGGGCGTCGACTTCGGATACCGGGGAGAGCAGCTCGGTCTGCCCGAGGAGGGGCCCGGCTCCATCGCCCGGCCCGGCCGCCGGATCGGCGCCATCGCCATCGACTGGGCGCTGTGCATGGTCATCGCGTACGGCCTGCTCGCGCGCGGCAACCCGCAGGCGATGGGCAACTGGGCGCTCGGGCTCCTCTTCGTCATGAGCCTGCTGACCGTCGGCACGGTCGGCAGCACGCCCGGCAAGCGACTCCTCGGCCTGCGTGTCGTCAGCGAGGAGGGCGGCCGCCTCGGCCTCGTCCGTGTCCTCGTCCGCAGCGCGCTGCTGTGCATCGGCATTCCGGCGCTGATCTGGGACCGCGACGGCCGCGGCCTCCACGACCGCCTCGCCCGCGCGGTGCAGGTCCGGATCTAGCCCTCGCGGTGTACGCCGGTCCCTCGCGGTAGACGCTGGTCCTTAGCGGTGGCGGTAGACGCTGATCCTTCGCGGTGGGCGTCGATTCCTCGCGGTATACGTCGATGGGGCGTCCGGAACCGAATCGGTTCCGGACGCCCCATCGACGTATGTGTCCAAGGTCGGACGCCGCTCTCAAGGAGCAGCGGCAGGGTCAGCGCATCTTCGGGCCGCCGCGCGGGATGCGCGCGCCCTTGGGCATGGGTCCCTTGGGCAACGGCATGTTGCTCATCAGGTCCCCCATCGCCTTCAGCCGGTCGTTGGTCGCCGTGACCTGCGGGCCCTGGAGGACCCGCGGCAGCTTCAGGAGCGTGGTGCGGAGCTTCTTCAGCTCGACCTGGCCCTCGCCGTTGCCCACGATCACGTCGTGGACGGGGACGTCCGCGACGATGCGGGCCATCTTCTTCTTCTCGGCGGCCAGCAGCGGCTTCAGCCGGTTCGGGTTGCCCTCGGCGACCAGGACGATGCCGGCCTTGCCGACGGTGCGGTGCACTACGTCCTGGCTGCGGTTCATCGCGATCGCGGGGGTGGTCGTCCAGCCCCGGCCGATCTTGTCGAGCACCGCGGCCGCCGCACCGGGCTGGCCCTCCATCTGCCCGAAGGCGGCACGCTCGGCCCTGCGTCCGAAGACGATCGCCATCGCCAGGAAGGCGAGGATGAAGCCGAGAATGCCCAGGTAGATGGGGTGGTCGAGCCAGAGGCCGATCGCGAGGAAGACACCGAAGGTGACGATTCCCACAGCCGCGATGATGAGACCGATCTTGGAGTCGGCCCGCCGGGTCATCTTGTAGGTCAGAGCGATCTGCTTGAGTCGCCCCGGTTCCGCGGCCGCATCCGCCGCGGTGGTTTCCTTCCTCGCCATGCCGTGAAGTCTACGTGGCCCCGGAGGCGGCTACGACGTGCGGGTTGCCCCGGCCTCTTCCAGCACGCGCTGTGCCTCGACGCGGTCCTTGGCGCGGCGCCGGTCGTCGAGGACGGATGTCCAGGCGTTGCGGCGCGCGGTGCGCTGGCCGCTGCTCATGAGCAGCGACTCGACGGCGCGCAGCGCGTCGGTGACGGACGGGATGGCGGTGGCGCGAACGGGCGCGGCCTGCATGGTGATGCCCTCCGGGGGAGCGACAGTTGACGGGGGAGCGCTGTGAGGGGGGTGCCTGGTTCTGGGGGGGGAAGCCCTCCGGGATCCGGGGAGGGCCCTGCGTACGGAAACGATCTATGTGCTCTGGGTATGGCTGTACGTGCGGTAATTCCAGGGTCACTGATTGGTGTTACCAGGGCGTGACCGACCGGTCAAACACCGATGAAACCTTGACGCGGGCCCCTGAAACGTTGACGCGGCCCCTACGATCCCTTTCACCTGCAGGGATCGTAGGGGCCGCGTCATTACGGTCACTACTGGTCGGTAGTCACTTGTGCGCCGATTCACACAGTGTCTGCGCGCCCGGCATGTGCCCGCGTCACACTGCCTGCGAGGCCACGTACGCGCCGCGCCGCTCGATCGCCATCTGGAACAGCCGCCCCGCGCGGTACGAGGAGCGGACCAGCGGGCCGGACATGACACCGGAGAAGCCGATCTGCTCGGCCTCCTCCTTGAGCTCGACGAACTCGTGCGGCTTGACCCAGCGCTCCACGGGGTGGTGGCGCACCGACGGGCGCAGGTACTGCGTGATGGTGATCAGCTCGCAGCCCGCGTCGTGCAGCTGGCGCAGCGCCTCGCTGACCTCCGCGCGCTCCTCGCCCATGCCGAGGATCAAGTTCGACTTGGTCACCAGACCGGCCTCGCGGGCCTCGGTGATGACCTTCAGGGAGCGCTCGAAGCGGAAGCCCGGGCGGATGCGCTTGAAGATGCGCGGCACCGTCTCCACGTTGTGCGCGAGCACCTCGGGGCGGGAGGAGAAGACCTCGGCGAGCTGGTCCGGCTCCGCGTTGAAGTCGGGGATCAGCAGCTCGACCTTGGTGTGGCCGCCCTCGCGCTCGGCGGTCATCGCGTGGATCTGGCGCACCGTCTCCGCGTACAGCCAGGCGCCGCCGTCCTCCAGGTCGTCGCGGGCGACGCCGGTGATGGTGGCGTAGTTCAGGTCCATCGTGACGACGGACTCGCCGACGCGGCGGGGCTCGTCGCGGTCGAGGGCCTGCGGCTTGCCGGTGTCGATCTGGCAGAAGTCACAGCGCCGCGTGCACTGGTCGCCGCCGATGAGGAACGTGGCCTCGCGGTCTTCCCAGCACTCGTAGATGTTCGGACAGCCCGCCTCCTGGCACACCGTGTGCAGGCCCTCGCTCTTCACGAGCTGCTGCATCTTCGTGTACTCGGGGCCCATTTTCGCCCGGGTCTTGATCCACTCGGGCTTGCGCTCGATGGGGGTCTGGGCGTTCCGGACCTCCAGGCGCAGCATCTTGCGTCCGTCGGGTGCGACTGCGGACACATCGGCTCCCTGAATAGCTGGCGTAACTTCGATTCGTCGGCGCACCCCAGGGTACGCCCGCGATGTCATTGGACTTACTTCTGGCCAACCTCTGGCCCGAGGGGTGCATTCCCGTTCGGGTGCTGAGGCTCGGCCTCGGGCCGGGGCCTGACGCCGCCTCGGGCCGGGGTCCGACGCTAGGCGAGCGCCGTCTCGGGGGTCCCGGCGGGGGCCCCGGCCGCCTCCTGCGCGGGCTTCTCCACCACCCGCGGCTTGAGATCCGCGTTCTCCAGTACGTCCCGCAGGTGCCTCTCGGCCACCGGCAGCACGTCCGCGATCGTGATGTCGCGGCCGACCTCGTGCGCGATCGAGGTCACACCCGCGTCGCGGATGCCGCACGGCACGATCCGGTCGAACCAGGTGTTGTCCGGGTTCACGTTCAGCGCGAAGCCGTGCATGGTCACGCCCTTGGCGACGCGGATGCCGATCGCGGCCACCTTGCGGTCCTCGCGGCGCTGGCCGGCGTTGGAGGGGGCATATTCCGGGCCGTTGAGACGGGGGTCGAACTCGTCGTCCGTCAGCCGCGGGTCGAAGTCGAGACTGAGTCCGCCGAGGGCCGGGCGCGACTCCACCGGATCGCCGAGGACCCATACGCCGCTGCGCCCCTCGACGCGCGTGGTTTCGAGGCCGAACTCGGCACACGTTCGGATAAGTGCGTCTTCCAGACGGCGTACATGTGCTACGACGTCCACCGGACGCGGCAGCTTCTGGATCGGGTAGCCCACGAGCTGGCCCGGACCGTGCCAGGTGATCTTGCCGCCGCGGTCCACGTCCACGACCGGGGTGCCGTCCAGCGGGCGCTCGTTGTCGGCGGTCCTGCGGCCCGCCGTGTACACCGGCGGGTGCTCCAGGAGCAGGCAGGTGTCCGGGACCTCGTCCACGAAGCGGGCGGCGTGCACCCGTCGCTGCTCGTCCCAGGCCTCCTGGTACTCGACGGACTCCGGACCGAATCCCAGCCGGATGAATCGAATCTCGCCCACGGCACGTGCCTCCCTAGAACCATCCGCGTGCACCGGACCCGCGCCGCCCACGGAAACCTTCACCGTGCACGGATCGCGCCCCTGTCACTGTACGTCCGGCGGAAGCCCGTCAGCTCTCCGGCCAATACTCACACGATCGGATGAATGGAGCTTGAAGGTCGCGATGAGGGCCCTCAGCGCCGTTACATTCGCGCCGTTCACGAGGCCATAAGGGCTGCTCAAGGCAGGCCCGGAAGGCAGGAGACCGCACAGCTGATGACGGAACGACCCCCGCAGCGCACCCCCAACCGCCAGCTAGCCGCGCTCATCGCGGAAGCCGGGTTCTCCAATGCGGGCCTCGCGCGCCGCGTCGATCAGCTAGGGCTCGAGCACGGTCTCGATCTCAGGTACGACAAGACATCGGTGACACGCTGGCTCAGAGGCCAGCAGCCCCGCGGCACGACCCCCGCACTGATCGCGGAGGTCTTCACCCGGCGCCTCGGCCGCCGCCTGTCCGCGCAGGACCTCGGGCTCGACGCGTGTGCGCCCGTCTACGCGGGCCTGGAGTTCGCGTCCTCGCCCGAGGAGGCCGTCGACATCGTCGGCGGCCTGTGGCGCAAGGACTCCGGCAGCCACGCCGAGCTGCGCAAGATCGCCTTCACCCCGGCCGGGCTCGTGGTGCCGAGCCGGGACTGGCTGATCGGCCGCGCCGACGAACGCGTCGCCCGCGGCGAGCCGCCGCAGACCCCCCGGGTGCCCCCACAGGGCCGCCCGATCGTCCCCCGGCAGCGCCGCGACACCGACCGGGGGCCCGGCCACCGGGTCACCGGCGGCGACATCGCGGCCCTGCGCTCCGTCGGCGAGCTGTTCCGCGCCCTCGACCACGCCTACGGCGGCGGGCACGCCCGCCAGGCCCTGGTGCGCTATCTGGAGCACGAGGCCGAGCCGATGCTCCGCGGCACCTACGGCGAGCAGGCCGGGCGCCGCCTGTTCGCGGCCGCCGCCGACCTGACCCGGCTCGCGGGCTGGACGTCGTACGACATCGCCGCACACGGGCTCGCCCAGCGGTACTTCGTCCAGGCGCTGCGCCTGTCGCAGGCCGCGGGCGACCGGGCGTACGGCAGTTATGTCCTGGTCACGATGAGCCGCCAGGCCGTCTACCTCGGCCACGGCCGGGAGGCCGTGCAGCTCGCCCGCGTCGCCCAGCAGGGTGTCGGCTCCTCGGCGCCGCCCGTTGTGCAGGCCCTGCTGCACGCCGTCGAGGCGCGCGGGCACGGGGTGCTCGGCGAGGTGCGGGCCTGCTCGGCGTCGATGGTGCGCGCCGAGCGTGCCCTGGAGACCGCCCGGCCCGGCGACGAGGTCCCGTACTGGGCGCGCTTCTTCGACGACGCACAGCTCGCCGACGAGTTCGCGCACTGCAACCGCGACCTCCAGCAGTACCGCGCGGCCGCCCAGCACGCCGAGCGCTCCCTGCAGCTGCGCGCCCCCGGCTACGCCCGCAGCAGGCTCTTCTGCCGCGTCGTCCTGGCCTCCGCGCGCCTCGGCCTCGGCGAGCTGGAACAGGCCTGCCAACTGGGTGCGGAGGCGGCCCAGGCGGCGGGCGAGATGCGGTCGGTGCGGGCGGTGGAGTACGTACGCGACTTCGAGCGCCGCCTGGAGCCGTACCGGGACGCGGCGCCCGTGCGCGGGTACCGCGACCGGGTCGCGGCGCTGGGCTAGTGGGGACGGGGGCGGGCCCGCCCGGTCCGCCCCCTCGCGTGCACCCACGGCGGCGCCCGCGCGGCGAGCCGTTCCGACGGCGCCGGGCTCACCGCAAACGGGCGACCGCCGGGGGCCCCAACGCCACGTCCCACGTGGCGAGGTCGTCCAGGTCCCCGCGCAGGGCGGCGCCCTCGCTGCCGATGGACCGCATCGGCAGCGGGATCGACGCGGGCACCGCGCCGACCCGCACCCCGTCCGCGTACAGGACCGTGCTGTTCTCCGTGGCCACCCAGGTCAACCGGGTCCACCGGTCCAGTGGCAGCGTGTACGGGAAACTGAAATCGGCCTCTCCGTAGCGCGTGAGGCCCACGCGTCCGGTGCCGTGCTGCATCAGCTTCAGCGCTCCGGCCCTGGAGCTGAGCAGCACCTGGTCGCCGGTCCTGGCCGACGGCCGGACCAGGACCGACACCGTCCAGGGCGCGGCCACGTCCCCACCGCCGAAGCCGACCCCGTCCCGGTCCGAGTCGAAGCGCCAGGCCTGCCCGTGCTCGCCGGGCACGGGCGTGGGGTTGTCGATGATGTACGAGGTGCCGGGCAGGTCGCCCGCGACGTCCGCGGCGAAGATCGTGTTGCCGGGACTCCCGGCGTACGTCCAGCCCTTCGGGTACGCGGCGTCGTCGAAGGTCCAGTGGTGGCTCGGGCGGTCCGTCACCCGGGGCCGCGTCCACGCGGGCGTGGTGTCCGGGGGATCGCCGACGCGCTCCACGCGCGCGTGGAAGGCGGTCACGGTGTCCGGCGTCGGGGAGCCGTTCCAGGTGCGGTCGGCCAGGATCGCGCGGGGGCCCGCCAGGTGCTGCTCGAAGTATCCGTCGTCGGCCCAGAAGTTGTAGTCCGCCCAGTTCACGACGCCGGAGCCGAGCATGTCGGGGGCGCTGCTGGGCGTCCAGGAGTCGTACATCCAGGGCTCGTCGGGGTACTTGTGGTGGTAGTTGTTCGGCGTGTTGTAGAAGGGGCCGATGGCGATCTCGTCATGGCCCGGAATGGCGGGCTCCGCTCCGGTGCCCTCCCAGGTGAGGAAGACGACGGGGGCGTGCACGCGCTGCTGCGGCGCGGGCAGATGCTCGGAGCCGTTGTAGACGGCCGTGCGCCTGCCGTGCGAAGTGACCACGTCGTCCAGGGTGTTGATGTACCGGTTGAGCAGGTCACCCAGGGTGGCGACGTCCGGCGCGGCGGCCAGGTGCTCCTTGACCCGCGGGCACTCGGCGAGCTGACCCGGCACCTCCTCCGCGCCGATCGAGAACAGCGGCGCGTCGAACCAGCCCGCGAACTCGTCGACGATCTCCTTGCTCTTGGCAATCGCCTTCTCGCTGGTCATGTCGATGATCCAGTCGGGCGTGAGGTGGGAGTGCGTATGGGCGCCCGTGCACGCGCCCGGCCCCGCACCGAAGCCGATGCCGAACGCCTCGTTGATCACCGTGGCGTGGCCGGGCAGCTCCAGGCCCGGCATCAGCTGTACGTGATGGCGCGCGGCGAAGGCCTTCAGGTCCTCGATGTCGGCGCGGCTGTAGCTGTGCTCGGGGTCGGCGAGGCCGGGGAACCGCGGGCTGTACAGCCGGAAGCCCTCGGACTCCGAGAGGTGCAGGAACAGGGTGTTGAGCTTCTGGTCGCCCATCCTGCGGATCAGGTTCTTCAGATACGGGATCCGCCAGTACTTGCGGCCCGCGTCCAGGTGGGTCATGCGGATCGCCTGCGTGGGCCGGTCGACCGAGCGGGCGCGCGGGACGGCGCGGTGGTCGGGGGCGGTGGTGCGCAGGAGCTGGAGGAGCGTGCGGGTGCCGTAGTACAGGCCGTGGGTGGAGGCGGCGGTGACGCGGACGGGGCCCGCGCTGTCGAAGCGGTAGCCCTCGGCGCCCAGGTCGTCGGCGGCGGTGCGGCTCCGCGCGGCGCCGAGGGCGAGGCTGATGTCGTCCCGGTCCGGTCGCCCGCCCGCGACGATGCGCGGGGTCAGGCCGGTGACCTGCTTGATCTCCGTACGCAGCCGGGTCGCGAGCGCGTGGACCGACTGGCGTGCGGGGCCCGGGAATTCGGCCCGGCCGGACGGCAGCGCGGTGGCCGACGCCTGCCGCGGGTCGATCAGGATGCGGGTGCGGGGGGTGAGTTCGGTGCGGCCGGGGAGCGGGGTCCAGTGGGTGGGGCGGGGGACGAGGGACGGGAGGGTGTCGTCCGGCGGTGGTGCGTCGTGCCCGGCGTCCGGCTGCGGTGCGCCCTGGCCGTCGTCCGGACGGGGTGGGGCCTGGCCGTCGGCGTGGGCGGTCGGCGCCGCCAGAGATCCCATGAATAGGCCCAGGATGAGAGTGATCACCGGCAAGGTGCGACGCACGTCTGTCCTCCCGCGGCTCGGTGGTCCGGTGCCCGGATCCGCTGGGACGGTAGTGGCGTAGGGGGTCGGTGACAAGACCGCGGGATGGTTGAAGCCCCCGCGTGGGGGGCGCGGGGGCTTAGGGGGAGCCGGCCCGACGAGTCGGACAGGTCCGATGAGTGAGGCCCTGGGGGCGGGGCCTCAGGCGGCTGCGGGCAGTGACTCCTCCGTGGCGGCAGGCTGGATGCCGAGGTCGGCCAGCGCGGCGTGCGCCGCCCTGCGCCCGGAGTGCAGCGCGCCCTGCACCGTGCTGGTGTCGCGGTGGTCGCCGCACACGTAGAGCCCCGCCAGCAGCCGCACGGGGCGGCGCAGATCGTGCGGCGGCGGCATCGCGGGCACCGCCTCGCGCGTGTGGTGCACGGCAAGCAGCTCCCAGCGGTCGGTCGGCGTGCCGTACAGCTCCGCGAGGTGGCGCGGCACGGACCGGTCCAGGTCGTCCGGGGGCGTGCCGAGGACGGTCGAGGACACCAGGGTCCGGCCCGCGGGGGCGCGGGTGGGGTCGACGTGGCTGACGACGGCCGTGTGGGCGACCGGGCCCCGGCGGTCGGCGTCCAGGAGGAGCGCGGGCTCGGCGAGCGGCGGCTCCGGGGCCGCGTGGTGGACCACGGTGACCGGGTGGAACGGCGGTACGCGCAGGCCGGGAAGGAGTTCGGCGGCGGCGCGTGCGTCGGTGGCCAGCAGGACCCCGGCGCAGGACAGCTCGCCGTGCTCGGCGGTGGTCACGCGGTTCGCGGACACCGAGGTGACGCGTACGCCGGTGCGTACGGTCCCGGGCGGCAGCGCGGCCGTGAGCAGCTCCGGCAGGGCGTCCGCGCCGCCCTCGGGCAGGCACAGGCGGCCACGCGCGAAGGCGTGCAGGGCGAGGTCGGCGCACCGGCTCGACGTCGTCAGGTCCGGGTCGCACAGCAGCGCCGAGAGCAGCGGGCGCAGGAACCCCTCGATCGTGCGCGCGGGCAGCCCGCGCGCGGACAGGCCCTGGGCGGCCGGTAGTTCGGGGCGCGCGAGCAGCCGCCGCACGGGGGTCGCCGCGATCCGGGCGAGCGCCGCGCCGAGGCGGGCCTGGTCGAGTGCGCCGCCCAGGGGCGCGGTGCGGGACAGGGGCCGGGAGGGGCGGGGGGCGGTCCTGAACGGGGGGCGGGGCGGGGAACCCGGGCCCGTGCGCGGGGGCCGCGGCACCCGCGGGGCGCTCGCGAGGGCGCGTGCCGCCGTGAGTGCGCCCCTTGCGCTCCGTCCAGCGCTCGGCTCCGCCACGCGGTGATGCCTGCCGGCGCTGTGCACCAGCAGTCCGGGGGCGAAGGGGCGCAGAACGAGTGCGTCCAGACCGGGCGTGTGGCGCAGTTCCGGATACGACGTCGTCAGGAGCTGCCCGATTCTGTCGAGCCGGAAGCCGTCCACCTTCTCGGTGGACATCCGGCCGCCGACGTAAGGGGCGGCCTCCAGGACAACGGTCGTTACACCGGCGCTGGTCAGCCGGTGGGCGGCCGACAGTCCCGCGACCCCGGCTCCCACGATGACGACATCCACATGGTGCGCAGGCTCTGGCACGTGCTCCTCCCGGAGGTTGCGCGGCTCGCTCGACTGCTGGGGAGCCTTATGCCCTCAAGAGGGTGGCGGAATCCCCGAGTTCCGGTTGAGGGTAGGAGCCTGGACGGCCGTTGGGAGACGCGCATGGACCGGGCATGGACGCACGGTGGTCGCACGGTGGGGCGGGGGTGATCGGGGGCGAGGGCCGGGTGGGTGGGCCGCGCCCTTCGGGCGGGCGTGCTTTGGTCCGGCGGGTGGGGTGCGGCCCCTCGGGCGGGCGTGCTTCGGTTCGGCGGGTGGGGTGCGGTCTCGGGCGGGCGTGCTTTGGTCCGGCGGGCGGGGTGCGGCCCTCGGGCGGGCGTGCTCCCCGCCGTCAGGCCAGCGCCGCCCTGACCGCGTCCTCGATGCCGGGGTGGGTGAACGCGAACCCGGACTCCGTCAGACGTGCCGGAAGGACCCGCTGGCTGCCGAGGACGTCCCCCGCCATCTCGCCGAGGACGACGCGCAGCGCGGGCGCGGGCGCGGTGAACACCGTCGGGCGGTGCAGCACGCGCCCCATGGTGGCCGTCACCTCGCGGTTGGTGACCGGCTCCGGTGCCGTCAGGTTGAACGGCCCCGACAGGTCGTCCCGCGCGAGCAGATGCCGCAGCGCCGCCACCTCGTCGTACAGCGCGATGAAGCTCCAGTACTGCCGGCCGTTGCCGAGCCGCCCGCCGAGACCCGCCTTGAAGAGCGGGAACATCCGCCCCCAGGCACCGCCCCCGCGCGCGACGACCAGACCGGTGCGCGTGAACACCGTGCGCACGCCCGCGTCCTGGGCCGGGGCGGCCGCCCGCTCCCAGTCCACGCACATCGACGGCAGGAACCCCTCTCCGGGAGGCGCGGTCTCGTCCACCGGGCGCTGACCGGTGTCTCCGTAGTAGCCGATCGCGCTGCCGTTCAGGAACACCCGGGGCGGCTCGTCGAGGGCGGCCACGGCGGTCGCGAGTGTCCGGGTGCCGAGCACCCTGCTGTCGTGGAGCTCGCGCTTGTACGCGTCGTTCCAGCGCCGGTCACCGATCCCGGCGCCCGCCAGGTTCACGACGGCGTCGCAGCCCGCGAGCCCCGCGGCGTCCACGTACCCCTGCTCGGGGTCCCAGCGCACCTCGTCCGGCGTGCGCGGGGCGCGGCGCACGAGACGTACCACCTCGTGGCCCTCGTCGGACAGTGAGCGCGTGAGTGCGGAGCCGATGAGGCCGGAGGCGCCGGACACGGCGACGCGGACCGGCTTCTTCGGGGGCTCCGCCGGACTGGCCGGCTCCGGGGACGACGAGTGCTGCTCCATGGGGCCATCCTGCCGTGAAAGGGACGGTTGTGCCGTCGTACGCCCGCCGTACAGTGGCGCTCATGCAGCAGACGTACATACGCACCGCGCGGGCCGACGACGATGACGCCCTGGCCCGCATGGACCGCGCCAACTGGTCCACTGTGCACTCCGTGCAGCCACGTCCGCAGCCGCCCTACGAGCCGTTCTTCACCGACCGCTTCGGCCCCCGCGACCACTTGGTCGCCGAGCTGGACGGGCGCGTCGTCGGCTACATCAGGCTCGGGTTCCCGACGCCGCTGGCCGTGCACGCGCACGTGCGCCAGATCCTCGGGTTCGTCGTCGCCGACGAGGTGCGCGGCAAGGGCGTGGGGCGCGGGCTGCTCCAGGCCGTGGTCGCGGAGGCCCGCCGCCAGGGCGCGCGCCGCATCACCCTGCGGGTCCTCGGGCACAACACCCCGGCGCGCACGCTCTACGAGTCGGAGGGGTTCGTGACCGAGGGCGTGCTGCCCGGCGAGTTCCTCCTGGACGGCCAGTACGTGGACGACGTGCTGATGGGCCGCCCGCTCTGACCCCGGGCCGCCGGGGCCCCGGGGACCGCTCTCCGGGGCGGCGGGACCAGCACACCTGACGGACCGGCCCGGCGTGCGCCCGCCACGCGCGCGTAGGAGCGTGGACACGTCCTCCGCCGAGCGTGGGGCTTGTGCCGAGCGTGGCCACGGCTCGTGCCGAGCGTGGGGCTTGTGCTGAGGGCGCACACGGCTGCCGCGAGCGTGGGCACGTCCTCCGGTCCGCCGGGAAGGAGCACCGATGATCAGGGCCGCGGCCAGGCGGCGGCGCAGCGCCCGGGAGGCGGGCTGGCCCCGTGGCGCGCCGACGCCTTCCTGGGCGCGCTGGCCCGCGCCGGTGCTGCTGGTCGTGACCTGCGTGATCCAGTACGTGACGCCCAAGACGCTCGACCTGAGCTTCCTGCTCGCCGCCGTGCCGCCGCTCGCCGCCCTCGCCTATGGGCCCGCGGCCACCGCGCTCCTGGGCGGCACCGTCCTGCTGCTGCTCTCCCTGCCGAACTACGACCTGGGGCACCCGGGCCAGAGCGACACCGCGACCGTCGCCTTCGTGGCGGTGCTCAGCGTGCTCTTCGCCTGGGTGCGCAGCCGCCGCGACGCCCAGCTCGTCACGGTCCGCACGGTCGCGGAGGCGGCCCAGTTCGCGGTCCTGCCGCCACTGCCGGAACGTGTGGGTCCGGTGCGCTGCGCGGGCCTGTACCGGGCGGCGCAGCGCGGCACCCTGGTCGGCGGCGACCTCTTCGACGTCCGCAGGGGGCCCTGCGGGGTGCGGGCCCTGGTCGGCGATGTGCAGGGGCACGGGCTCGCGGCCGTCGGGACCGTCGCGGCGCTGCTCGGCGCCTTCCGGGAGGCGGTCCTCGACCAGGGCGACCTGGAGGGGGTCGCCGCGCGGCTCGACCGGCGCCTGGTCATCGACTCCGAAGACGCCGAACACGGTGCGCCCGGCGAACTCTTCGCCACCGCCGTCCTCCTGGAGTTCGGCCCTGCGGCCGGCGAACTGCGCCTCGTCTCCTGCGGCCACCCGCCGCCCCTGCTCCTTCGCGACGGCGCGGTCACCGAACTCGACGTCACCCCCGGCCCGCCCCTGGGGCTCGGCATCGCGGGGGTGGCACCGCCCGAGCCGGTCGTCGTCGGCCTCAAGCCCGGTGACTGGCTGCTGACCGTGACGGACGGCGTGACCGAGGCGCGGGACGCGTCCGGGACCTTCTATCCACTGGTGGAGCGGCTGCCCGCGTTCTTCGCGGCGGAGCGGCACGATCCGGCCGCCTTCACGGACGCGATCTGGAGCGATCTGGTCCGGTTCTCCGGCGGGGTGCGGGACGACGTGGCGCTGTTGGTGTTCGTGGTGGAGGAGGGAGCGGGGAGCGTGGCGGGGGTGTAGGGGGCTGCGGGTCGGCGTTCGCCGCGGGCGGCCTTCCCGGCGGCCACCTCGGCGCGGGGCACGGGGCAGTCACCGGCGGCCAGGGTGTGCGGCCGTCGGTCCTACCTCTCCAGGAGCCGGAGGCCGCCCGTCAGCTCGCGCAGGCAGCGGACCGCCAGTTCCGCGGGGGAGCGGGGGCCGTGCGGCGGCTCGTCCGTGGTGGCCCAGGTCTCCAGGGCGATCCGGATGGCGTCGGTGGCGGCCGCGGCGGCGAGCCGCACCTCCAGCTCGTCGGCGCCCTCGCCCACGAGCCGGGCGAGCACCGGAACCAGCTGCTCCTCGGACTCCTGGTTGACCCGGTACCAGACCGCGCGCAGGGCCGGGTCGTCCTGAGCGGCGCGCAGCAGGCCGCGGGTCCACTCCAGGGCCTCGTCGGCCCGCGTGTCGACCGGCGTGAGGGCCTCGGCGATGGAGCGTTCGAGGGCGGTCGGCACCCCGGCGTCCAGGTCCGCGAGGCGGGCCCGCCACTCGGCGGCGCCCACGGCGAGGAGCGGCGCGACCGCGTCCTGCTTGTTGCGGAAGTAGCGGTAGAAGGTGCGCAGCGCCACGCCCGCACGGTGCGCGATCTCCTCGGCCGTGGTGCCGTCCGGGCCCTGCTCGGCGAAGAGTTCGGCGGCGGCGCGGGCGATGTCGAGCTGCGTGGCCGCCTTGCGGCGCTCGGTCAGCGAGGGGCGGGTCGGCTGCGGCGCTCGCGCGGGGTGCGGCGGTTGGGTGCTCACGTTCGAAGCCTACGCGGGGCCGCGTCGGAATTCACGAAATGACGCTATGGCAAAACGTGCCATGAGGGCGTACATTGAAATCAGATGGACCGTGCCGGGCCCGCGCTGGGCCCGGCCCCCCGCCCTGCGGCTGATCGGAGAGACCCATGAACCTCACGCGTTACGCGGACCGCCGCGCCCTCGTCACCGGCGGCGGCTCGGGCATCGGCCAGGCCACCGTGCTGCGCCTGCTCGCGGAGGGCGGCACGGTCGTGGCCGCCGACGTCAGCGAGGCGGGCCTGAAGGACACAGAGCAGAAGGCGGGCGCCGACGCCGGCCGGCTGACGACGCTCGTGGTCGACGTGGCGGACGAGTCGTCGGTGTGCGCGGGCGTGGCCGCCGCCGTCGCCGCGCTGGGCGGCCTGGACGTGCTGGTCAACGCGGCGGGAGTGCTGCGCTCCTCGCACACGCACGAGACCAGCCTCGACTCCTTCGAGCAGGTGCTCCGGATCAACCTGACCGGCACGTTCCTGATGATCCGCGAAGCCATCCCGGCCCTGCTGCAGGGCAAGGACGCGGCCGTGGTCAACTTCAGCTCCACCTCGGCGGCGTTCGCCCATCCGTACATGGCCGCGTACGCGGCCAGCAAGGGCGGAATCCAGTCCATGACCCACGCCCTCGCGAGCGAGTACGCGAAGCGGGGCATCCGCTTCACCGCGATCCAGCCCGGCTCCATCTCCAGCGGCATGACCGACGGCAGCGGCGCCAGCGGGCGGAGCAGCGGGCCGGGCCTGCCCGAGGACGCCGACATGAGCCTGTTCACGAAGCTGGCCCCGGCGATCGGCCAGGGCTTCGCGGGCCCGGAGACGGTGGCGTCCGTCGTCGCGATGCTCGCGTCCGAGGACGGCGGCTTCATCACGGGCACGGAGATACGGGTGGACGGGGGCACGCACTTCTGAGGCGCGGGCGTCTGATGCACGGGACGGCGCGGGGCGACACCTCGACGTGGTGATCGCCGAGGACGCGCCGGGCGCGGGAGGTGCCCCGGGCGAAGGCGGGGGAACGTCAGCGTGCCGCGAACCGCTCCCACAGCTTCGGGTAGCGCTCCGCGAGGGTGCGGTCGTCCTCGAAGTCGATCGGGGTGCCCTCCGGCTCCGGCGGGGCGGGCGCGATACCGAGGTCGGGGGCGACGACGCCGGTCATCCGCTCGTAGGCCTCGTCGGCGGCGTAGCCGAGTTCCTCGCCGTCGCCGTCGATCTCGTCGTCGAACTCGTCGAGGAGTTCCGCCAGCGAGTCCGGGTCGTGCACGGCGCCCTCGAAGACCTCCCGGCCCTGCCCGATCAGCCAGCACCGGAAGTAGTCGAAGGCGTCGTCGCTCGCCCCGTCGAGCACGATCCAGGCGGCGCCCCACAGATCCCAGCGATAGGCGCGGTTGTAGCGGGCCTCGAAGTGCCGCGCGAAGTCCAGGACGGCGTCCGGGTCGTACTCGAGGAGCTTGTCGATCACCAGCTCGGCCTGGTCCTCGGGGTCGCCCTCGGCGGCCTCGCGGGTGCTGTCCACGATCTCCCAGAACTCCGTCTCGTCCATCACGGGTCAAGCATCGGTCCTGGGGGGTGGGGGCGCACGCGGAGTGCGCCGGAATGCTGCTGTGTCGTTATGCGTGCACATGCCCGTGGAAAGACCGACAGGAGGTGTCGGCATTCGCTGCGAGGCTCCGCGTATGGAGAAGACACAGCAGTCGGCAGGCCTGGCGAGCGGAGCGGAGAGCGCAGTGACGAGGAAGCCGGAATCCAGGGAGAGCGGGGCGACGGGGGCGGCAGGGGCAGCCGAGACGGCGGGGGCAGCTGGGCCGGTCAGGGCGACCGAGGTGGCTGAGTCGACCGAGGTGGCCGAGGTGGCCGGGGCGCCCCGGGCAGCGGGGTCGGGGGACGGCCTGGCAGGGAAGGTCGCGCTGGTGGCGGGGGCCACGCGCGGGGCCGGGCGGGCCATGGCGGTGGAGCTGGGCCGTGCCGGGGCGACCGTGTACGTGACGGGGCGGACGACGCGGCAGCACACCAGCGAGGTCGGCCGGACCGCGGAGACCATCGAGGGCACGGCGGAGCTCGTCAGCGCGGCGGGCGCAGCGGCGGGGACGGGCGGTACGGGGATCGCGGTGCCGACGGACCACCTCGACCCGGAGCAGGTGCGGGCGCTGGTCGAGCGGATCGAGCGGGAGCAGGGCCGCCTCGACATCCTGGTCAACGACATCTGGGGAGGTGACGTGCATGTCGAGTGGGACAAGAAGATGTGGGAGCACGACCTGGACAAGGGCCTGCGGATCATCCGCCTGGGCATGGAGACGCACATCGTCACCAGCCGCTTCGCGCTGCCGCTCCTTGTCCGCAACCCCGGCGGGCTCGTCGTCGAGGTGACCGACGGCACCGCCGAGTACAACGAGCGCTACCGCAAGCCGTTCTACTACGACCTGGCGAAGGCGGCCCCGCTGCGGATGGCCCGGGCGCTCGCGGAGGAAGTGAAGGAGTACGACTGCACGGCGCTGTGCCTGACGCCGGGCTGGCTGCGCTCGGAGGCGATGCTCGACACCTACTTCAAGGTCACCGAGGACGACTGGATGGCGGGCTGCAAGCAGGACCCGCACTTCGCGATCTCCGAGACGCCGACGTTCGTGGGCCGGGCCCTGGTCGCGCTCGCCACCGACCCCGAGGTGGCGCGGTGGAACGGCGCGTCCCTGTCCAGCGGCGGCCTCGCCAAGGAGTACGGCTTCACGGACGTGGACGGCTCGGCGCCGGACGCGTGGCGGTACATCACGGAGGTGGACCAGGAGAGCAAGGAGGCGGACGTGACGGGCTACCGGTAGAGCGCGGGCCACTGGTGAGCACGGGCCACTGGTAGAGCGCGGGATACCGGTAGAGCACGGCTATCGGTAGAGCGCGGCCATGCGGGTGGCCGTCGCCGCGAGGCGGTCCCGCAGCTCCGGCGGTCCCAGGACCTCCACCTCCGGGCCCAGCGTGAGGAGTTGGGAGTAGGCGACCACGGCGGACTCGACGGGCAGGGTGATGGTGACCCAGCCCCGCTCGTCGGGTTCGGCGTCCGTCAGGGCCTCGTGGGCGGCGGCGCGGTCGGTGACGTAGGGGAGTTGGCGGGCGCCGTCGGGGGACAGGCGCAGGACGGCGTTGTCGCGCAGGATGGCGCGGGCGAACTGGGCGGCGCGCTCCTCCCAGAAGCCGGGGAGGTCGAAGTCCTCGTCGCGCGCGAAGCGGTCGTCGCCGGAGGGTTCGACGGAGGTGAAGCGGTCGATGCGGTAGACGCGGTAGGAGCCGGAGTCCGGGACGCGGGCGCACAGGTACCAGACGCCGGCCTTCAGGACGAGGCCGTAGGGCTCCAGCTCGCGGCCGACCTCGGAGTCCTGGCGGCGGTAGCGGGCGATCAGGCGGCGGTCGTCCCACACGGCGTCCGCGACGGCGGGCAGCAGGTCCGGGGCCGGGGTCTCCTGGAACCAGCCGGGGGCGTCCAGGTGGAAGCGCTGGCTGGCGCTCTGGGAAGCGTCGCGCAAGGAGGGGAGCAGGGCGGCGGAGACCTTCAGACGGGCGGCGGACGCGGCGTCCTCCAGGCCCATCTCGCGCAGCGCGCCCGGGACTCCGGACAGGAACAGCGCCTCCGCCTCGCTGCGGGCCAGACCCGTCAGCCGGGTCCGATATCCCCCGATGAGGCGGTAGCCCCCGGTCCGCCCCCGGTCCGCGTACACCGGCACGCCCGCCTCCGACAGCGCCTGCGCGTCCCGCGTGATGGTGCGCTCCGAGACCTCGAGCTCCTCCGCGAGCTCGGCGGCGGTCATGGAGGCCCGCGCCTGAAGCAGTAGCACCATCTTGATGAGCCGGGCAGCGCGCATGCCCCCATGATGCCGGGTGCCCGGCACCGGGGCTGGGCCGGGGCGAAGGGGGTGCCCGGCGCCGCGGGGTCCGCCTGCGCCCACCCTTCCCCCAGCTCTCGGTTTCGCTCGAGCAGGGGATGCCCCTGTCGCCCTCTGGGCGGCCCAGCCGCCCACCGGCCGGGGTGGGGCAAGGGCGCAGCCCAGAGGGGCGGCCCCGGGTCCGACGGTCATGGGCGGGTGGGTGGGTGAAACCCGCCGCGGAGCGGCGGGGGACAGTTGCCGCGACGGCAACGCAAGAGTGGGGCCCCGTCACGAAGACGGGACCCCACCCTGCGTACCGAGCCGGAGGCTTGCCCCCGTACTGAGCCGGAGGCTTACAGGCCGTACTTGGCCCGGGCCTCCTTCACAGAGGCAGCAGGCACGACGCCTTGCGCGGCGAGCCGGGCCAACGCGGCGACGACGATCGATTCGGCGTCGACGCCGAAGTGGCGGCGGGCCGCGTCACGGGTGTCGGACAGGCCGAACCCGTCGGCGCCGAGCGAGGAGTAGTCCTGCTCGACCCACTGGGCGATCTGGTCCGGGACCTGACGCATGTAGTCGGAGACCGCGAGGACGGGCCCCTCGGCACCCTGCAGCGCCTGCCGGACGTACGGCACCCGCTCCTCGCCGCGCAGCAGCGCCGCGTCGGCCTCCAGGGCGTCGCGCCGCAGCTCGGTCCAGGAGGTCGCGGACCACACGTCGGCGGCCACGCCCCACTCCTCGGCGAGCATCTTCTGGGCCTTGAGGACCCAGTGGATGGCGGTACCCGAACCGAGGAGCTGGATCCGCGCGGCGTTGGCGGCGGGTGAAAGCCCGGCCGTCTCCGCCGTGTTGAAGCGGTACAGACCCTTCACGATGCCCTCGTCGACACCTGCGGGCTTCGCGGGCTGCGGCATGGGCTCGTTGTAGACGGTCAGGTAGTAGAAGACGTTCTTGTCCTCGCCGGGCGCCCCCTCGCCGTACATGCGGCGCAGGCCTTCCTTGACGATGGCGCCGATCTCGTAGGCGAACGCGGGGTCGTACGAGAGCGCGGCCGGGTTCGTCGCGGCGATCACCGGCGAGTGCCCGTCGGCGTGCTGCAGACCCTCGCCGGTGAGGGTGGTGCGCCCGGCGGTGGCGCCGATGAGGAAACCGCGGCCGAGCTGGTCGCCGAGCTGCCACATCTGGTCGGCGGTCCGCTGCCAGCCGAACATCGAGTAGAAGATGTAGAAGGGGATCATCGCCTCGCCGTGCGTCGCGTACGACGACGAAGCGGCGATGAAGTCCGCCATCGAACCGGCCTCGGTGATGCCCTCGTTGAGGATCTGGCCGTTCTTGGCTTCCTTGTAGTACATGAGCTGGTCGCGGTCGACCGGGTCGTACGTCTGCCCCTTGGGCGAGTAGATGCCGAGCGAGGGGAACAGCGACTCCATGCCGAAGGTGCGGGCCTCGTCCGGGACGATGGGGACCCAGCGCTTGCCGGTCTCCTTGTCGCGTACGAGATCCTTCAGCAGCCGTACGAGCGCCATGGTCGACGCCACGTTCTGCGAGCCGGAGCCCTTGTCGAAGGCGGCGAAGACCTTGTCGGCGGCGGCGGGCAGCGGCGCGAGGGCGTGCGTGCGGCGGGCCGGGGCCGGGCCGCCGAGGGCGGCACGGCGCTCCTGGAGGTAGCGCACCTCGGGGGAGTCGGCGCCGGGGTGGCCGTAGGGCACGACGCCGTCGACGAAGTCGCTGTCGCTGATCGGGAGCTCAAGAAGGTCACGCATGTTCTTGAACTCGTCGGTCGTGAGCTTCTTCATCTGGTGGTTCGCGTTCTTGGACGCGAAGCCGTCACCGAGGGTGAAGCCCTTGACGGTCTGCGCCAGGATGACGGTCGGCGCGCCCTTGTGGGACAGCGCGGCCTTGTACGCGGCGTAGACCTTGCGCGGCTCGTGGCCACCGCGCGACAGGTGGAAACACTCGAGGATCTTGTCGTCGGAGATCAGCTTCGCCAGCTCGACGAGCGCCGGGTCCGACCCGAAGAAGTCCTGCCGGATGTAGGCGGCGTCACGCGTCTGGTACGTCTGCACCTGCGCGTCCGGGACCTCGCGCAGTCGGCGGACCAGGGCGCCCGTGGTGTCGAGCGCGAACAGCTCGTCCCAGGCGTTGCCCCACAGCGACTTCACGACGTTCCAGCCGGCGCCGCGGAACTGGGCCTCCAGCTCCTGCACGATCTTGAAGTTGGCGCGGACCGGGCCGTCGAGGCGCTGCAGGTTGCAGTTGATGACGAAGGTGAGGTTGTCCAGCTCCTCACGCGCGGCCAGGGCGAGGGCCGCCGTCGACTCCGGCTCGTCCATCTCGCCGTCGCCGAGGAACGCCCACACGTGCGAGGACGAGACGTCCTTGATGCCGCGGTTGGTGAGGTACCGGTTGAAGCGGGCCTGGTAGATCGCGGAGAGCGGGCCGAGGCCCATCGACACGGTCGGGAACTCCCACAGCCAGGGCAGGCGGCGCGGGTGCGGGTAGGACGGCAGGCCGTCGCCGCCGGCCTCCTGGCGGAAGTTGTCGAGCTGCTGCTCGCCGAGGCGTCCGTCGAGGAAGGCGCGGGCGTAGATGCCGGGCGATGCGTGGCCCTGGATGTACAGCTGGTCGCCGGAGCCGGGGGAATCCTGGGATTCCTTCCCGTGGAAGAAGTGGTTGAAGCCCGTCTCGTACAGCCAGGCCGCCGACGCGAAGGTGGCGATGTGGCCGCCGACGCCGTGCTTGGCGCCGCGGGTGACCATCGCGGCCGCGTTCCAGCGGTTCCACGCGGTGATCCGGGACTCCATCGCCTCGTCGCCGTCGATGACGGGCTCGGCGGCGGTCGGGATGCTGTTGACGTAGTCCGTCTCAAGAAGCTTCGGCAGGGCCAGGCCCGCGCCCTCGGCGCGCTCCAGCGTGCGGCGCATCAGGTACGCGGCACGGTGCGGCCCGGCCGCCTTGGTCACGGCGTCCAGGGAGGCCTGCCATTCGGCGGTCTCCTCCGGGTCGCGGTCCGGGAGCTGGTCGAGCTCGCTCGGCTGGATGCGGGGGTCGGTCATGACGCCGCCTTCCTGAGTCGGACGGGGTGCCCGGGCCCGAGTGCGGGCCGGGTCCCTAAACGGAAAGGGTCGGGGGTGCCCTTGGTCTTTGGCAGGACAGGGCGAGGGCCCTGGTGAGGGCCCGTCGTCGACTGTAAGCCCGCGATCGATGATCGATCAAAGTCTTGAAGGGAAAACTTCCTCAGATCGACAAAAGTGGGCACAGGGTGCCGCACCGGAGGGCACGGAGTGCCTTCAAATCGAAGGATTTACGCAGGTGGGGCGACGTATGAGCAGCCTCGCCCAAAAATGAGCGCGCCCCCGGCGGCGCCCGGCCCCGAACCCTCAGGCGCGCGGCGCGCACCCCAGCACATGCGCCTTCACCAGCTCCGCGATCGCGGGGTCGCGCCGGCGGAACGCCGAGACCAGGGCCTCGTGCTCCTCCGCGTACGACTGCTGGACCGTGCCCAGCCACCGGATGGACAGCGCGGTGAAGACCTCGATGCCGAGCCCCTCCCAGGTGTGCAGGAGCACGGAGTTGTGCGCGGCCCGCACCAGCTCCCGGTGGAACCCGACGGTGTGCCGCACCTGCCCGGTCCCGTCCGCGTCCCGGTCGGCCTCGTACAGGGCCGCCACGTGGGGTTCCAGCGCCGAGCAGTCCTCGGCGAGCCGCTCGGCGGCCAGCTCGGCGGCGATGGCCTCGAGACCGGCCCGGACGGGGTAGCTCTCCTCCAGGTCGGCGGCGGTCAAGTTCCGTACCCGCACGCCCTTGTTGGGCGCGGACTCGATCAGCCGCAGCGACTCCAGCTCCCGCAACGCCTCCCGCACCGGCGTCTGACTCACCTCGAGCTCCACGGCGATCCGCCGCTCCACGATCCGCTCACCCGGCTTCCAGCGCCCGCTCACGATGCCTTCCACGATGTGCTCGCGAATCTGTTCGCGCAGCGAGTGAACGACGGGGGCGGTCATGTGGGCTCCTAGGTCAGGACAGCGACCTCTAGACAATACGGCTGTGCCCCTGTCCGGAAACCTCCGGACAGGGGCACAGCCGCTGATGAGACGAGTGTTACAGCCGTATGCGGGCGATTACAGGCCGAGCTCGACCTCGAACTCGCCCGCCTCCAGGATGGCCTTGACCGTCGTCAGGTAGCGGGCGGCGTCGGCGCCGTCCACCAGACGGTGGTCGTAGGAGAGCGTCACGTACGTCATGTCCCGCACCGCGATGGTCTCGCCGAGGTCGGGGTGGTTGATGACGACCGGGCGCTTGACGGTGGCACCGATGCCCAGGATGCCCACCTGGTTCGGGGGCACGATGATCGTGTCGAACAGGGCGCCGCGCGAGCCGGTGTTGGAGATGGTGAACGTCGCACCGGACAGCTCGTCCGGCGTGATCTTGCTCGCCCGGACCTTGTTGGCCAGGTCGGCGGTCGCCTTGGCGATACCGGCCAGGTTGAGGTCACCGGCGCCCTTGATGACCGGGGTCATCAGGCCCTTCTCGGAGTCCACGGCGATGCCGATGTTCTCCGAGTCGAAGTACGTGATGGTGCCCTCGTCCTCGTTGATGCGGGCGTTGACGACCGGGTGGGCCTTCAGCGCCTGCGCCGCAGCCTTGACGAAGAACGGCATCGGGGACAGCTTGACGCCCTCGCGGGCGGCGAAGGAGTCCTTGGCCGCGGCACGGAGCTTCATCAGCTTCGTGATGTCGACCTCGACCACGCTGGAGAGCTGGGCCTGGCCGTGCAGCGCCTTCATCATGTTGTCGCCGATGACCTTGCGCATGCGGGTCATCTTGACCGTCTGACCGCGCAGCGGGGACGCCTCGATGACCGGGCCCTTAGACGCGGCCGCGGCCGCGGGAGCCGCGGCGGCCGGGGCGGCGGCAGCGGCCGGAGCCGCGGCCTTCGCGGCCTCGGCGGCGGCGAGCACGTCCTGCTTGCGGATGCGACCGCCGACCCCGGTGCCCTTGACCGAGCCCAGGTCGACGCCGTTCTCCGAGGCGAGCTTGCGCACCAGCGGGGTGACGTACGCGCCGTCGTCCGCCGGGGTGACCGGGGCCGGGGCGGCCGGAGCCACCGGGGCCGCGGCCTGGACCGGCGCCGGGGCGGCAGCGGCGGGCTGGGCCGGAGCGGCCGGAGCCACAGGCGCGGCCGGGGCCACCGGAGCGGCCGGAGCGGCGGGGGCGGCCGGAGCCGGAGCGGCCGGAGCCGGAGCGGCGGCCGGAGCCGCCGGGGCGGCAGCCGGAGCGGCGGCAGGCGCGGCACCAGCGGCACCGATGACGGCGAGCTTGGCGCCGACCTCGGCGGTCTCGTCCTCGGCGACGCTGATCTCGAGCAGCACGCCCGAGACCGGCGACGGGATCTCGGTGTCGACCTTGTCCGTGGAGACCTCGAGGAGGGGCTCGTCGGCCGAGACCTCCTCGCCGACCTCCTTCAGCCAGCGGGTGACGGTGCCCTCGGTGACGGACTCGCCGAGCGCGGGCAGGGTGACCTCGGTACCCTCGGCGGCGCCACCGGCGGGGGCAGCGGGCGCCTCAGCCGGAGCGGCGGGGGCGGCCGGGGCCTCGGCCACGGGGGCCGGGGCGGGCTCGGCGGCCGGGGCAGGCTCGGCGGCCGGGGCCGGAGCCGCGGCCGGAGCGCCCGAGCCGTCGTCGATGACGGCCAGCTCGGCGCCGACCTCGACGGTCTCGTCCTCGGCGACCTTGATGGAGGCCAGGATGCCGGCGGCGGGGGAGGGGATCTCGGTGTCGACCTTGTCGGTCGAGACCTCGAGCAGCGGCTCGTCGGCCTCGACACGCTCGCCCTCGGCCTTCAGCCAGCGGGTGACAGTGCCTTCAGTGACGCTCTCACCGAGCGCCGGAAGGGTTACGGAAACCGACATGGTTTCTGTTGCTCCTTAACTACGTACGTATGTGGTCGTCGCGCCCGTGTGACTGAAGGCTCAGTCGTGGGAGTGCAGCGGCTTGCCGGCGAGGGCGAGGTGGGCCTCGCCGAGCGCCTCGTTCTGCGTCGGGTGGGCGTGGATGAGCTGGGCGACCTCGGCGGGCAGCGCTTCCCAGTTGTAGACCAGCTGGGCCTCGCCCACCTGCTCACCCATGCGGTCGCCGACCATGTGGACGCCGACCACGGCACCGTCCTTGACCTGGACGAGCTTGATCTCGCCCGCGGTCTTGAGGATCTTGCTCTTGCCGTTGCCCGCGAGGTTGTACTTCAGAGCGACGACCTTGTCCGCGCCGTAGACCTCCTTGGCCTTGGCCTCGGTGATGCCCACGGAGGCGACCTCGGGGTGGCAGTACGTCACCCGGGGCACGCCGTCGTAGTCGATCGGGACGGTCTTGAGACCGGCCAGGCGCTCCGCCACCAGGATGCCCTCGGCGAAGCCGACGTGCGCGAGCTGGAGCGTCGGGACCAGGTCACCGACGGCCGAGATCGTGGGCACGTTGGTCTGCATGTACTCGTCGACGAGGACGTAGCCGCGGTCCATGGCGACGCCCTGCTCCTCGTACCCGAGGCCCTGCGAGACCGGGCCGCGGCCGATGGCGACGAGCAGCACCTCGGCGTCGAAGGTCTTGCCGTCGGCGAGGGTGACGCGCACGCCGTTCTCGGTGTACTCGGCCTTGTCGAAGAAGGTGCCGAGGTTGAACTTGATGCCGCGCTTGCGGAAGGCGCGCTCAAGAAGCTTGGAGCTGTTCTCGTCCTCGACGGGCACCAGGTGCTTGAGGCCCTCGACGACGGTCACGTCGGTGCCGAAGGACTTCCAGGCGGAGGCGAACTCGACGCCGATGACGCCGCCGCCGAGGATGATCGCCGACTCCGGCACCCGGTCCAGGACCAGCGCGTGGTCGGAGGAGATGATGCGGTTGCCGTCGATCTCCAGGCCGGGCAGCGACTTCGGCACGGAGCCGGTCGCGAGCAGGACGTGGCGGCCCTGGACGCGCTGGCCGTTCACGTCCACGGAGGTCGGGGACGACAGGCGGCCCTCGCCCTCGATGTAGGTGACCTTGCGGGAGGCGACCAGGCCCTGCAGGCCCTTGTACAGGCCGGCGATCACGTCGTCCTTGTACTTGTGGACGCCCTTGATGTCGATGCCCTCGAAGGTCGCCTTGACGCCGAACTGGTCGGCCTCGCGCGCCTGGTCGGCGATCTCGCCGGCGTGCAGCAGCGCCTTCGTGGGGATGCAGCCGTTGTGCAGGCAGGTGCCGCCGAGCTTGTTCTTCTCGATCAGTGCGACGTCGAGACCCAGCTGCGAGGCGCGCAGGGCCGCGGCGTAACCGCCACTTCCACCGCCGAGGATCACTAGGTCGAAAACGGTGCTGGCGTCGTTCGCCACGTCACGTCCTCCATGCATGTGCGCCGTGCGCCGGACCCCTCTTACCGGGGACGACCGGTCGGTCGGCTGGTATACGGCCGCTCTTCTTCGGCCCTGTGGTGGGGGCCCTGTCCTGCCGAGAACCCATCTTCGCACTTGTCGGCGACAGGCGGGACGCCGGGCCGGGCGATGGGGCGGCTGATCGCCCGTCGGCAGGGTCAGAACCACGGGTGCGCGTGCGGATTTCATTCACAGCGAAATCCGCACGTGCTTGCGTACGCGCACGGCGGTACGCCCATGGGTACGGCCCCGGGCCCGAGGGCGTCCGGGGCCGTACCCAGCGAAACGAATCAGCCGAGGTCGCCCGCGGCGGTGCGCTCGGCGAGGCGCACCAGGGTGCGGACCGCGGAGCCGGTGCCGCCCTTCGGGGTGTAGCCGAAGGGGGCGGACTCGTTGTAGGCGGGGCCCGCGATGTCCAGGTGGGCCCAGGTGATGCCCTCGCCGACGAACTCCCGCAGGAAGAGTCCGGCGACCAGGCCGCCGCCCATGCGCTCGCCCATGTTGGCGATGTCGGCGGTGGGGGAGTCCATGCCCTTGAGCAGGTGCTCCGGCATCGGCATCGGCCAGGACGGCTCGCCGACCTCCTCCGCGATCTCGTGCACCGAGGTGCGGAAGGCGTCGTCGTTGGCCAGGATGCCGAAGGTGCGGCCGCCCAGGGCCATCATCATGGCGCCGGTGAGGGTGGCCACGTCGACGATCGCGTCGGGCTTGTCCTCGGAGGCCTTGGCGATGGCGTCGGCCAGGACGAGGCGGCCCTCGGCGTCGGTGTTGAGCACCTCCACCGTCTTGCCGCTGTACATCCGCAGGACGTCGCCGGGGCGGGTGGCGGAGCCGGACGGCATGTTCTCGGCGAGCGCGAGCCAGCCGGTGACGTTGACCTCCAGGCCGAGGCGGGCGGCCGCGATCACGGCGGCGAACACGGCGGCCGCGCCGCTCATGTCGCACTTCATGGTCTCGTTGTGCCCGGCGGGCTTCAGCGAGATGCCGCCCGAGTCGTACGTGATGCCCTTGCCGACGAAGGCGAGGTGCTTCTTGGCCTTGGCCGAGGTGTACGACAGCTTGACCAGGCGCGGCGGGGCGTCCGAGCCCACACCGACGCCGAGGATGCCGCCGAAGCCGCCCTTGGCGAGCGCCTTCTCGTCCAGGACCTGGATCTTGACGCCGTGCTCCTTGGCGGCGGCGGTGGCGACCGCCGCGAAGGCCTCGGGGTCGAGGTCGTTCGGCGGGGTGTTGATCAGGTCGCGGGCGCGGTTGAGCTCTTCGGTGACGGCGGTCGCGCGCTCGACGGCGGCCTTGTGGGCCTTGTCGCGCGGCTTGGCGCCGAGCAGGGCGACCTCGGCGAGCGGCGCCTTGCCGCCCTTGTCGGCCTTGTCGGAGGACTCGGCCTTGCCCTTGCCCTTGGCGGGCTTGGTGTCCTTGCCGTTGCCCTTGTAGGCGTCGAAGGAGTACGCGCCGAGCAGGGCGCCCTCCGCGATCGCACCGGCGTCGGCGGCGTCGGCGACCGGCAGGGCGAAGCCCGCCTTCTTGGTGCCCGCGAGGGCCCGGGCGGCGGCACCGGCCGCGCGGCGCAGGGTCTCCGCGTCGTACGCCGAGTCCTTC
This sequence comes from Streptomyces flavofungini, assembly GCF_014650815.1. Lineage (GTDB taxonomy): Bacteria > Actinomycetota > Actinomycetes > Streptomycetales > Streptomycetaceae > Streptomyces > Streptomyces flavofungini. Next base: position 488,583 of record NZ_BMVR01000006.1, on the reverse strand, counting down.
TCGGGGACCGTGCCGAGGCCGACTGCCAGGACGACCGGCGCCTTGAAGCCGGACGGCGCGGGCAGCTTCGTCACCTCGCCCTCGCCGCCCGAGGCGCCGAGGGTCTCCAGGACGGACGCGAGCTTGCCGTCGTACGCCTTGTCCACGGACTCGGCGCCAAGAGCCACGACCGGCCCCTTGGCGCCCTTCGCGACACCGACGACGATCGCGTCGGCACGCAGGCCGGACGCGGCGGCGGTGCTGAGAGTCAGAGCAGTCACGGTGCTGAAGTCCCTCTTTCATAGGAGGTTTCACTGAAGTCTTGCGGGCTTTTGGGTGGTAAGCCCGTCGCGAGCCTACGCCCGTAATTGTTGCGGTGCGCCTCACTGTGCGTGCTGGCCGAGGGCGAGCACAAGGAGGACGGTGGTGGCGGTGGTCTCGGCGAGTCCTCCGAAGACGTCGCCGGTGACGCCGCCGAAGCGCCGCACGCAGTGCCGCAGGAGCAGTCCGGCGGCGGCGCAGCCGAGCACCACGGCGGCCGCGTTCTGCGCCGCCATGGCTGTTCCGCCGGGCAGCCCCGCCGCTGCCGCCGCGGCCGTGGTGGCGGCGAGGACGGCCACCGCCGCGGGCGTGGGGACGGTCTCGGCGACGGCGGCGCCCAGGCCTTCGGGGCGGGCCGCGGGGACGCCGGCGCGGGCGGCCAGGGTGAGGGCGAGGCGGGCCGTGGTGGCGGCGATGACGGTGGCGGTGGCGCCGTGCGTCCAGCTCTCGTCGTACAGCCCGGTGAGGGCCGCGACCTGCGCGAGCAGCGTCAGGACGAGGGTGATGACGCCGAACGGGCCGATGTCGGACTGCTTCATGATGCGCAGCGCGTCGTCGGCCGCCTTGCCGCTGCCGAGCCCGTCGGCCGTGTCGGCGAGCCCGTCCAGGTGCAGCCCCCGGGTGGCCGCCGCGGGCACGGCGACGGCGGCGACGGAAGCGAGCAGCGGTCCGGCGCCGAGGGCAAGGAGCGCCGACCCCGCCGCGGCGGCGCCGAGCCCCACGACCAGGCCCGCGAGCGGGGCGCACAGCATGCCCGCGCGGGCGGCCTCCCGGTCCCACCTGCGGACGTGGACGGGGATCACGGTGAGCGTCCCGAAGGCGAACCGGAGGCCGTCGGCGGGGGTGGGTCTGGGCATTCGGCGAGGTTACCCGGGGCGGCCGGGCCCGGCCGGGGCGGGACGGGACGCCCGCCGACACCACCGGCTGCCGCTCCCACCTGCGAAAGCCGGGGGCGAACCGGAAGATGGGCCCATGGACGGCTGGTGGTACCGGAACATCGTGGAGCCGGGGAAGTTGCCCCTGCTGCTCGCGCTGGTCTCCTTCGTGGGCTCGTTCCTGGTCACCCGGACCATCACGCGCCTCATCCGCGCGGGGAAGGGACCGTTCCGCAACATCAAGACGGGCGACGTCCACATCCACCACGTCGTGCCGGGCATCTTCCTGATGCTGGTGGGCGGCTTCTGGGCGGTCGCCGCCGGGCGGCACAGCTTCGGGTCGATGTGCGCCGCCGTCATCTTCGGGGTGGGCGCGGGCCTGGTCCTGGACGAGTTCGCGCTGATCCTGCACCTGGACGACGTGTACTGGAGCGAGCAGGGCCGCCAGAGCGTGGAGGTCGTGGTCCTCACGACGGCCCTGGTCGTGCTGATCCTCACCGGCTTCAGCCCCTTCGGCGTGAACGAGCTCACCGCCGACGAGCGCCACGACCGGGTCGCGTTCGCCCTGAACATCACCCTGAACTGCGGCTTCGCCGTAATCGCGCTGGCCAAGGGCAAGCTGCGCCTGGCCCTGATCGGCATGGTGGTGCCGTTCGTCGCGCTGGTCGGCGCGATCCGGCTCGCCCGCCCCGGCTCGGCGTGGGCGCGGAGGTGCTACCGCAACCGGCCGCGCGCCCGGGCCCGCGCCCGCCTGCGCGCCTTCCGCCACGACCGCCGCTGGACGGGCCCGCGCCGCCGCTTTCAGGACCTCATCGGCGGCAAACCGGACCCCGAGCCGCGCCCCGCGCCCCCGGATCCCGGCCCGCGCGGGCCCGAGGTCCCGCCGCGCACCCGCTGACGCGCCCACACCGCCGCGTCGAGGGCCACGGTCACCACGACCACCCCGGCGATCGCCGCCAGATGCTCCTTGCCCGCGAGGTTGTTCTTGACGAGCACCTCGACGACCATCAGGACGATCACGAACGCCCCGGTGGCGTACGCCCGGTAGCGCCAGCACACGTACACCGCGAGCCCCACGACGGCCGCCGAAGGACCGGTGTCGACCACCTGGGCGTCGGAGGCGGGCAGGCCGATCCAGTTGTCGGGCCCCAGCTCGATGCCGAGGCGCGCGTACAGGGTGCCGCCCAGCGTCGCCGCGTACCCGATGAGCAGCATGCGCCACGGGCCGAGGCAGATCTCCGCGATGCCGAAGACCAGCAGGATCTGCGCGAGCGCGCCCCACACCGGCAGGTCGAGGGCGGGCACGAAGAGGGAGAGCGGGGTGCGCAGGAGGGACAGCCCCAGCGGGTCCTCGGCCCGTACGCAGCCGATGTTCTGCACGAACTGGTAGCCCCAGGACTGGTTCTGCACGTACTGGAACGCGGCCGTCAGGCAGACGGCGGCCAGCGTCACGGGGATCGCGCGCCAGCGGCGGGCGACGAGCCGGTCCCGGACCGTGCTGTACAGCGGGCCCCACTCGGCGCGGGCCAGCCGGGACAGGGTGCTCATCGTCGGGACTCCAGATGTTTGCGGTGCAGCCATTTCGGCAGTCCCGGCGCTTCGAGGAACCCTTCGGCGCGAGCGGCGGCGACGCCGATGCGCAGCAGGTCGCCGCTCTTCTCGAAGAGAAGGAAACGAGGTTCCCAGATGGGCCGGTACTTGGCGTTGGCGCGATACAGCGACTCGATCTGCCACCACCGGGAGAAGAAGCTGAGCAGCGAGCGCCACAGCCGGAGCACCGGGCCCGCGCCGAGCCGTGAGCCACGCTCGAAGACGGACCTGAACATCGCGAAGTTCAGTGACACCTGCGTGATCTTGATCTCCGCCGCGCGCTGGAGCAGCTCGATCACCATGAACTCCATCAGGCCGTTCTCGGAGTCCCGGTCGCGCCGCATCAGGTCGAGCGAGAGGCCCTGCGGCCCCCACGGCACGAAGGACAGCACGGCTCGTAGTTCACCGTCGCCGTCACGGCACTCCAGCATCACGCACTCGCCGTCCGCCGGGTCGCCGAGCCGCCCGAGCGCCATCGAGAAGCCCCGCTCGGTGGCGCCGTCGCGCCAGTCGTCGGCACGCTCGAGGAGGTACGCCATCTCGTCGGCGGGGATGTCGTGGTGGCGGCGGATGCGGACCTCGTACCCGGCGCGCTTGACGCGGTTGTACGCCTGCCGGACCGTGCGCATGGCCCGGCCCTCCAAGGTGAAGTGCTCTTTGGAGGCTCCGCCTCGGGCGGCGATCTCCACGATCGCCTCGTCGCCGAGTTCCAGGGCGTCCAGGCCGTGCCGGGCGTAGATGGTCCCGGCCTCCTCGCTCGCGCCCATCACCGCCGGGGTCCAGCCGTGCTCGCGGGCCTCGGCGAGCCAGGGCTCGATGGCGCCGGGCCAGGCCTCGGGGTCGCCGATGGGGTCGCCGGAGGCCAGCGAGACGCCGCTGACGACCCGGTACGCGACCGCCGCCTTACCCGTCGGCGACCACACCACGCTCTTCTCGCGGCGCAGCGCGAAGTAGCCGAGCGAGTCGCGCTCGCCGTGCCGGTCGAGCAGGGCCCGCAGCCGCTCCTCGTCGTCCTCCGACAGCGGGTCGACGGCCCGGCGCGAGCGGAACGCGGCGTACAGGACGGCGCACAGGAGCACCGTGCTCAGGACGTTGATGGTGACGTTGACCCAGCCCGGCGTGGTGATCCCGGCGAAGCGGGTGTCGTCGGCGGCCAGCGACACCAGGCGCATCGTGCCGTAGCGCCAGCGGTCGACGAACGTCGAGCGGTACTCGTCGTGGGCGCGGTTGGTGACGGTCACCAGGAACGCGGCGAGCAGGGACGTCACCAGGAGGCCGCCGACGGCCACGGCCGCCGCGAGCTTGGGGTTCGAGCGGTCGCCGACCGCGTAGAACTCGCGGCGGCCGACGAGGAGCGCGCCGACGAACAGCGCGGTGAGGCCGAGCGAGATCCAGTTCTGCGCGTACTGCCTGATCTCCGGGAAGCACATCGCGAGGGCGAACAGGAGCAGGAAGAGGCCGCTCAGGACGAGGTTGAGGATCCAGGCGGCGCGTTTCCTGCGCCGCATGGTGATCGCCAGGAACATCGTGAAGACGCCGGAGGCGAAGCCCGCGGTGAGCAGGTACGGGGTGAAGTAGTTCTCCGTGTTGTGGCGCCGCAGGTCCTGGCCGAGCGAGACCCACACGGCGCTGAGGAAGTTCACGAACGTCACGGCCCGCAGATACCAGACGGCCACGGCGGCACCCCGCCGCGAGGCCACCGTGGACGTCCGCAGCCGCTCTTCCTCTGCCCGCTCATCTCCCATGAAACGGGATCTTATGGGGCGTTGTGGTGTGATATGCGCTCAGCGCGGCTCGCTCTGACCGCGGCGCGCTGTGCGGGAGGGCTACTCGGCGGGCGCCTCCGACGACTTGGCGGACGGCTCCGCGACGTCGGCGGTCTCGGTGGGTTCGGCGGGTTCGGCGGGTTCGCCAGGCTCCGCGGCTTCCTCGGACCCGGCAGCCGCCGCAGGCAGTTCCGCGGACAGCGCCGCCGCGGCCCGCACCACCGGCACCGCGAGCAGCGCGCCCACGCCCTCGCCGACCTTCACCCCGTGCGTGAGCAGCGGTTCGAGCGCCATCCGGTCGAGGGCCTTGGCCTGCGCGGGCTCCCCGCTGTCGTGCGCCGCGAGCCACCAGTCCGGCGCCCGGAACGCCACCCGCTGGGCCACCAGCGCCGCCGCCGCCGACACCACCCCGTCGAGGATCACCGGCGTGCGCCGCACCGCGCACTGCAGCAGGAACCCCGTCATGGCCGCCACATCGGCCCCGCCCACCGTCGCGAGCAGTTCGAGCTGGTCGCCGAGGACCGGCCGGGCCCGCCGCAGCGCGTCCCGCACGGCCGCGCACTTGCGCATCCACGCCAGGTCGTCGATCGGCGCCCCGCCCCGCCCGGTGACGACGGAGGCGTCCGTCCCGCAGAGCGCGGCGATCAGGGTGGCCGCGGGTGTCGTACCGCCGACGCTGATGTCGCCGAGGACGATCAGGTCGGTGCCGGAGTCGGCCTCCTCGTCGGCCAGCGCGATGCCCGCCGCGACGGCACGCTCGGCCTCCTCCTGCGTGAGGGCGTCCTCGGTGTCGATGCGCCCGGAGCCGCGCCGCACCCGGTGCCCGGCGACCTCGGCGGGCAGCTCCGCCGGGTCGCAGTCCAGGGCCATGTCGACGACCCGCACGGGTACTTCGAGCCTGCGCGCGAGCACGGCCGCGGGGCTCGTGCCGTCGAGGACGCCGCGCACGAGGCCGGCCGCGCCGCCCGCCGCCCGCGCGGAGACGCCGAGTCCGGCCACCCCGTGATCGCCCGCGAACAGCACCGCGCGGGGCCGCTCGATCGGCTTGACCGGCACCGCGGCCTGCGCTGCCGACAGCCACTCGGCGAGGTCGTCCAGGCGGCCCAGGGCGCCGGGCGGTACGGCCTGGCGCTCCCTGCGCTCTTCGGCGTCACGGCGCACCCCGCCGTCGGGCCGCTCGATCAGGTCGGTGAAGTCGTCGAGAATCAGCGAGCTCATTCGGCGAACAGTACCGGCGGGGCGGGACGTGCGCGCGAACGGGCCCGGCCGCGCGGGCCACCGGCGGGGCCCGGGTGACGATCCGTCAGCCGGTCGCGCGCGCTCGCCCCCGGCAGGCGGTTACGCCATGCGACGCAGGCGCGCCCCAGCGTCGTTGAATCCCCGCAGTGCGTCCCTTACGTTCCGCATGTCCCGCATGTATCGCATGGTCGTACCGCCGACCGTCCCTGTCGGCGCGCTGCCGCTCCGCGCGACTGTCCCGCGGGCCGGAAGCATCCGGGAGTACGCCATGGACCTCGCCCAGCAGACCGACGAACGCCGCGCCGCCTGCCTCGCCCGGCTCGCCGAGGGCACCGCCCGGTTCCACGAACCCCGCCGCGACGACTGCCCCTGGTGCGGCTCGACCCGCCTGCGGGTGCGGCTGCGCACCGCCGACCTGATCCAGCGCAAGCCCGGCGGCTTCACCCTGGAGCGCTGCGAGGACTGCGCCCACACCTTCCAGAACCCCCGCCTCACCCCCGAGGGCCTGGACTTCTACCGCCTCGGCTCGGCCCGCCAGGACCTCGGCCACCGGGACTTCTGGCGCCAGGACCTGCGCCCGGGGCCCGGCGGCGGGGCCGCGGCGCTGCTCGCCCGGGCCGGGTCGGGCCGCGCCCGCCGCCTCGCCGGGGTCCGCACGCTCGGCCGCATCGACGAGCCCGAGAGCTGGCTCGACGTGGGCACCGGACGTGCCCGCTTCCCGGGCGCCGCCAAGGACGTGCTGCCGTACACGGCCTTCGACGGCCTCGACACCGACCCGGGCCTCGCGGAGGCGGTGCGGCGCGGCCGCATCGAGGAGGCCCACCGCGGCCGCCTCACCGACCTCGCCGAGGACCTCGCCGGGCGCTACGACGTCCTCAGCATGGTCCACTACCTGCAACGCCGCCCCGACCCGCGCGCCGAGCTCGCGGCCGCCCGCACCGTGCTGCGCCCCGGCGGGCACCTGCTGATCGAGGCCCCGGACCCCGAGTGCCGCTCGGCCCGGCTCCTCGGCAAGTGGTGGGCCTCCTACCGCCAGCCCCGCCACCCGCACTTCGTGCCGCTCGCCAACCTCTGCCGGGAGCTGGACGAGCTCGGCTTCACCGTCGTCGACGTCGACCGCCGCGCCCCGCACGTGCCGTCCGACCTGACCACGGCGTGCGCGCTCGTCCTCAACCGGCTGCTGCCCGTGGCGGACGTGCCGTGGCGGGCCCAGACGCCGAGCGCCCTGCGGCTCGGGCTGCGCCGGACGGCCTGGCGGGCGGCCACCCCGCTCCTCGCCCTCGCGTACGCGGCCGACCTGCTGCTCGCGCCGGTGCTGACGCGCACGGGGTGCGGGAACGCGTACCGGGTGATCGCGCGCCGGGAGGCCGAGGCGTGAGGCCGCCGTCCGGAGCCGCGGCGGGCCCGGCGCGTGACTCCCGTCGTACGCCCGACTCCCGCCGCCCGCGCCCCGCTCAGCCCCGCAGCGCCAGCGCCTGCCCCGCCACCACGAGCAGCACGTGCTCGCACTCGGCGGCGAACGCGGCGTTGAGACGGCCGAGTTCGTCGCGGTAGCGGCGGCCCGACGCGGTCGCGGGCACGATGCCCGAGCCGACCTCGTTGGACACGGCGACGACGACACGACGGGTGCCGCGCACCGCGTCCGTCAGCTCGGTGATCCGCTTGCGCAGCGACCGCTCCCCGCCGCTCGCCCACTCGGCGTCGTCCCAGGCGTTCACCTCGTCCATCGCGTGCGTCAGCCACAGCGACAGACAGTCCACGAGCAGCGGCGGCCCCGGCTCCGTGAGCAGCGGTACGAGGTCGCAGGTCTCCGTGGTCCGCCAGGAACCGGGACGCCGCTCGCGGTGCGCGCGCACCCGCTCCGCCCACTCGCCGTCCCCGCCCCGGGTGCCGCCGGTGGCGACGTACAGCACATCGGGAAACGCCTCCAGGCGCCGCTCCGCCTCGACGGACTTCCCCGAACGGGCCCCGCCCAGGATCAGGGTGCGGCGCGGCAGGTCCGGTACGTCCTCGTAGGCGCCGACGGCCAGCGTCGTGCCGTCCGGCACGGCCCGCGCCCCGGCCGCCGCGAGCCGCCGCGTCAGCTCCGCCCCGGCGGGCGCCCCGTGCCCGATGTGGACGGCCACGACGTCCGTCGTCGGGGTCACGCCCCCGGCCGCCCGCAGCCGGGCGAGGCCGTCCGGTCGGCCGACGAGGTCCGCGACGACCATCTCGTACGGGGGCTGCTCCGCGGGGAAACCGGCGGGCGCGGCGCCCGGCGGCAGGTACAGCAGCCGGTCGCCGTCGGGCCCGGTCACCTCGTAGCCGGTGCCGGGGGCGTCCGTCGCCACCGCGCGCACCCGGTGCCCGGTGAGCAGCGCCAGCTCCCGCCCGTCCGGCACCCGCCCCGGCTGCGGCAGGCCCGCGGGCACCTCCACGGCGGGCCCGTCGTGCGGGTGCGAGAGCAGCACCTGGCGCACCCCGCCGAGGGAGTGCCCGGCGCGGGCGGCGGCGAAGGCGGCGCCGGGCGTGAGGTCGAGCAGCAGCACGCCGTCGACGAGCAGCGCCGTGGCGGCCCGCGCCGCGTCGCCCAGGGCGGTCGCGCACACGGCGCAGGGGCAGCCGGGGTACGGCAGCCCTTCGGGGGCTCCGGTGCCGAGCAGAGTCAGTTCCACAGGAAGATCCTCCCGCGTCACCCCCGGCGCCGCGCGCCCGGCTAGGCTTCAAGCGGCTCCGGCTCCCGCTCCGGGCGGCTGCCGGGACACCCAATGGACCTCGGGAGGCTGACATGGCGGCATGGACGTGGCGGTTCGAGAAGGCGGACGGAACGGAGGTCCAGCCTGCCGTGCAGCCCGAGGAGTTCACCACCCAGGGAGACGCGGAGACCTGGCTGGGTGAGTACTGGAAGGAACTGAGCGAGGGCGGCGCGGACCAGGTGACCCTCTTCGAGGACACCTCGGAGATCTACGGCCCGATGAGCCTGCACGCGCAGGACGCGGCGTAGCGCTTGGGGCGCTTGCGCCCCGGGCCCCGGGCATCGGACTCCGGGCTCTGTCGGGGGCGGCGCGCGTGCGTCGCCCCCGGTGTCGTTCGGTGCGGCGTACGGCTCACATCTCGCCGAGCGTGACCTCGGTCGTGCGCTCCTTGCCGTCGCGCAGGTACGTCGCCCGTTCCTTGGCGCCCGGCTCGACCGCCGCCAGCGCCTCGGACAGTGAGGTGATGGTGGTGATGGGGGTGCCGCCGAGGTCGGTGAGGATGTCCCCGGCCGCCAGGCCCGCCTCGGCCGCGGCGCCGCCGTCCTGCACCTCGACGATCGCGACGCCCGCCGGACGGTAGTCGTCGCCGAGCACGGTGCGGGCGGTGACGCCGAGGGCGGCCCGGCCCGAGTCGGTGACCCGGCCGTTCCGCACGATCTGGTCGGCCACCGTCTTGACCATGGACGAGGGGATCGCGAAGCCGATGCCGGGGGCCGCGCCGTCGCCCATGTCCGGGTCGGTCGCGGCGAGCGTCGGGATGCCGACGACCTGGCCGTCGAGGTCGACGAGGGCGCCGCCGCTGTTGCCCGGGTTGATCGCGGCGGACGTCTGCACCATGTTGGCGATGGTCGCGCCGGTGCCGCCGTCGTCGCTGCCCTCGCTGACCGTACGTCCGGTCGCCGAGACGATGCCCTGGGTGACGCTCGACGACAGGCCGAGCGGCGAGCCCATCGCGAGCACGATCGTGCCGACGTCGACCTTCGTGGAGTCCCCGAACGTGGCGGCCTTCAGCCCGCTCGGCACCTTGTCCAGCTTGATCACGGCGAGGTCCTGCTCCGGGTACGCCGACACCAGCTTCGCCGCGAGCGGCTGCTCACCGGTGGCCGTGGTCACCCGGAACGTCTTCTCCTCGCCCACCACATGGGCGTTGGTGACGATGTGCCCCTGGTCGTCGTAGACCACCCCGGAGCCGAGGCTGTCGGACGCGTCGATCTGGACGACCGACGGCAGCACGTCCTTGATCACCTTCCGGTAGCCGTCCTGAAGGTCGCTCGCGGCGGCGGGCGCGGCCTGCGTCGTCGCGCGGTCCGCCCGGTCCGGCTGCCCGCTGTCGCCACCCCCGCCCCCACCGCCGCCGGAACACCCGGCGACGAGGACGACCAGGACGGCGGTGACCGGCAGGGCGGGCAGCAGCGGGACGCGGGTGCGCGGCAGTCTCATACGCCGAGTCTCGGCCGCGTCCCCGGCGCCGTCCTGCGGTGAGCGTCCGAACAGGGGGCCGGTGCCGGGTGCCGCGCGGACGGCGGCGCGCCACGGCCTCGTAACGCTGTACGAGACGTCAGTCCCGGGTGAGACGTCCCCGGGTACGCGGTGTCAGTCCCGCCCGCCGCACAGGTGCAGCATCGTCGCCACCCGCCGGTAGGGATCCGTGCGCCCGGCCCGGGTCTCGGCCGTGAGCAGGGCCTCCAGGTCGGGACCGGCGGCCGGTATGTCGGTGGCCTCGGAGAAGACCCGGACGCCGTACCAGGCGACCAGGGGCGCCGCGATGCCCGCGAGGGACTGCCCGACGGCGTCCAGGCGGTGCGCGCGGACCTCGGCGCCGCTCTCGTCGCGGTAGGTGTCCGACCCGAAGGCGGCGAGCGCACCGGCCCAGTCCGCCCGCAGGCCGGGGCGCATGGCCAGGGCGTCGGCGTTGCGCACCACCAGGGACAGCAGGCCGCCGGGCGCGAGCACCCGGCCGAGCCCGGCGAGCAGCGCGTCGGGCTCGTCGACGTGCATCAGGCCGCCGTGGCACAGCACGACGTCGAAGCTTCCGGGCAGGAAGTGGACGCCGGTGTCCCGCGCGTCGCCCTCGACGACCCGCATCCGCGACCGGATGCCCTCCGGCTCCGCGGCCACCACGGCCCGCACGGCGGCGAGCGCCTCCGCGTCCTGCTCGACGCCCGTCACCTCGTGCCCGCCGCGGGCCAGCCGCAGCGCCTGCGCCCCGCGGCCCATGCCGACGTCGAGCACGCGCAGCCGCCGCCCCAGCGGGAACCGGGCCACTATCCGTTCGTCGAGCTGTCGGCCGACCAGTTCGTGCCGGACGGCCTCACGTGCGCCAGGACTCGCGCCCCGGTCCTCGCTCAGGACCGGCCCCCGCGCTTGCCCTGCGGCTTCGGCAGCCGCAGTCGGCGCATCTGGAGGCTGCGCATCAGGGCGTACGCGACGGCGCCCTTCTTGTTCTCGTCCGGGAAGCGCTCGTTCAGGCGCTTCTTCAGCCGGATCACCGTGGCGACCGAGTCGACCACGATCAGGACGATCACGAAGAGCCACAGGAGCAGCGCGATGTTCTGGAGCTGCGGGATGCGGACCATGCTCAGGACGAGGATGATCACCGCCATCGGCAGGAAGAACTCGGCGACGCAGAACCGCGAGTCCACGAAGTCGCGGGCGAACTTGCGCACCGGACCCTTGTCCCGCGCGGGCAGATACCGCTCGTCACCGCTGGCCATGGCCTCGCGCTGCTTGGCCATCTGGGTGCGGCGCTCGTCGCGCTGCCGCTTGGCTGCCTCCTTGCGCGTCGTCGGCGTGTTCATCACGCTGCGGCGCTGGGACTGGGCCAGGGCACGCTTGGGGGTGGGGCGGCCCTTGGGGGCCTGCGGGTCTCGGGGCTCGGACGAAGAGTCGGTCACCGGGGCCTTGGCTGCCGGGGCCTTCTCGTCCTTGGATCGGCTACGGAACACAAAGCCCAAGGGTACGGGGTAGTCAAGAGGTGCGGGGCCGAAGGCCCCTCTTTGCAAGGGTGGTGGCGGGAGACGGGTGGGCATGGACCGCAGTCGCATGGGGAACGATCCCGCAACACCGGACGTCTTGATTATGTGGCTAAGGGGCCTTGCGGGGCGGTTTCCCGGGGGCGCACCTACTCCTTGCGCCGGAGAGTCGGGCAGTGCAGTCGTCCTTGGGGATGAGCGCATCCGCTCGCGAACAGTGCGGTAATGGATACAGACCCCGTACCGTGGGTTCTGTTGCAGTAGCTGGAGCTGGAAGTCCGTCAGAAGGGGGCGCGCGAAGCCCATGAGCGGTGTCATGAAGCGTATGGGGATGATCTTCCGCGCGAAGGCGAACAAGGCCCTTGACCGGGCCGAGGACCCGCGCGAAACCCTCGATTACTCCTACCAGAAGCAGTTGGAGCTGCTGCAGAAGGTGCGCCGCGGCGTCGCCGACGTGGCGACCTCCCGCAAGCGCCTCGAGCTGCAGCTCAACCAGCTCCAGAAGCAGTCCTCCACCCTGGAGGACCAGGGCCGCAAGGCCCTCGCGCTCGGCCGGGAGGACCTGGCCCGCGAGGCCCTGTCCCGCCGCGCCGCCCTCCAGCAGCAGGTCAGCGACCTGGAGGTGCAGCACCAGACGCTGCAGGGCGAGGAGGAGAAGCTCACTCTCGCGGCCCAGCGCCTGCAGGCCAAGGTGGACGCCTTCCGTACGAAGAAGGAGACCATCAAGGCGACGTACACCGCCGCCGAGGCCCAGACCCGGATCGGCGAGGCCTTCTCCGGCATCTCCGAGGAGATGGGCGACGTCGGCATGGCGATCCAGCGCGCCGAGGACAAGACCGCGACGCTCCAGGCGCGGGCCGGCGCGATCGACGAACTTCTCGCTTCCGGTGCCCTCGACGACTCCTCCGGCCTCGCCAAGGACGACATCCAGTCCGAGCTGGACCGCCTCTCCGGTGGTACGGATGTAGAGCTGGAGCTGCAGCGCATGAAGGCCGAGTTGGCCGGCGGCTCCAGCACGTCGCAGCAGGCCATCGAGGGCGGTCAGGGCGGCCAGAGCCAGCAGCAGCGGGACACCCCGCGCTTCGACAAGCAGTAACGGCTCGGGCCGTAACCCACCGCTCACGTCCGAGGAGGACGTCATGATCGTACGGATCATGGGGGAGGGGCAGGTGAAGCTGGCGGACAGCCACTTCGCCGAGTTGAACAAGCTGGACGACGAGCTGCTCGAGGAGATGGAGAGCGGCGACGAGTCGGGCTTCCGCAGGACACTGCACGCGCTCCTGGACAAGGTGCGCGAGCTGGGCGAGCCGCTGCCCGACGACGCGCTCGAGCCCTCGGAGCTGATCCTCCCGGCGCCCGACGCGACCTTGGACGAGGTCCGCCAGATGCTGTCCGACGACGGGCTCATCCCGGGCTAGCCCCGGGGTGGGCGACCCCGGACGCAGCGCTGGGCGAGTGCTCGTCGACGGCCGGGCGAGTGCTGGGCGAGTGCTGGTCTGGGGGCTTGTGTGTCGTGCCCCGCCGCGTCCGGCCCAGGCGCGTCAAGGGCCCGCGTCAACGCCGGTCCAGGGAACCCCCTTTCCGTTCCCTCCGTCTGAGCGGGCCCGTACCGTTTAGTACGTGACCAACTTTGAACGGTGCCGCGGCTGGGCCAGAACGCACCCGTTGGCCGTCGATGCGCTCCTCGCCGCCGTCGCCCTCGTCTGCATGGTCATCGGCTCCTTCGCGGAGCCGTACGGGGAAGGCGGCTCCACCTGGAACGTCCACGCCCCGGGCGATCTGAGCCTGACCCTCATGGGCCTCGGCGCCGCCACCCTGGTCTTCCGCCGCCGCGCCCCCTGGACCGTGCTCGCGGCCAGCTGCGGCTTCTCCATCGTGGAACTGGTGACCAGCGGCCCCCGCGCCCCGGTCGTGATGTGCGCCGTCATCGCCATGTACACCGTCGCCGCCACCACCAACCGCCCCACCACCTGGCGCATCGGCCTGGTCACCATGACGGGCCTGACCGCCGTCGCCATGCTGGCGGGCCCGCTGCCCTGGTACGCGCAGGAGAACCTCGGCATCTTCGCCTGGACCGGCATGGCCGCGGCCGCCGGTGACGCCGTCCGCAGCCGCCGCGCCTTCGTCGACGCCATCAGGGAGCGGGCCGAGCGCGCGGAACGCACCCGCGAGGAGGAGGCCCGGCGCCGGGTGGCCGAGGAGCGGCTGCGCATCGCCCGCGATCTGCACGACGTGGTCGCCCACCACATCGCCCTGGTCAACGTGCAGGCCGGGGTCGCCGCCCACGTCATGGACAAGCGACCCGACCAGGCCAAGGAGGCCCTCGCCCACGTCCGCGACGCCAGCCGCTCCGCGCTCGGCGAACTGCGCGCCACCGTCGGCCTGTTGCGCCAGACCGGCGACCCGGAGGCCCCCACCGAACCGGCGCCGGGCCTCGGCCGTCTCGACGACCTTGTCGACACCTTCCGCAACGCGGGCCTGCCCGTGGACGTGGCCCGCGGCGACGCCGGCCTGACGCCCCCGGCCGCCGTCGACCTGGCCGCGTACCGCATCATCCAGGAAGCCCTCACCAATGTGCAGAAGCACGCGGGGGAGCACGCCAAGGCGGAGGTCAGCGTCGTGCGCGTGGGGCCGAACCTGGAGGTCACCGTCCTGGACGACGGCGCCGGTGAGGACGCCCAGGCCCCCGACGACCCGGACCGCGGCGGCGGGCACGGGCTGCTCGGCATGCGCGAGCGCGTCAGTGCCCTCGGCGGGAGGTGCAGCGCGGGGCCCCGCTACGGAGGTGGTTTCCGGGTACATGCGATCCTTCCGGTCACGACCGCGAAACAGGGCGACCGGGGTCAGACCCCGGTCAAGGGAGGGACTACCGCGTGACGATCCGGGTGCTGCTCGCCGATGACCAGGCGCTGTTGCGCAGCGCGTTCAAGGTCCTCGTCGACTCCGAGCCCGACATGGAGGTCGTCGGCGAGGCCTCCGACGGCGCGCAGGCGGTGCGGCTCGCGAAGGCCCAGTCGGCCGACGTCGTCCTGATGGACATCCGGATGCCCGGCACCGACGGCCTGGCCGCGACCCGGATGATCAGCGACGACCCGGCGATGTCCCACGTACGTGTGGTGATGCTGACCACCTTCGAGGTCGACGAGTACGTCGTGCAGTCGCTGCGGGCGGGGGCCTCGGGCTTCCTGGGCAAGGGCGCGGAGCCGGACGAACTGCTCGGCGCCATCCGGATCGCGGCGGCGGGCGAGGCGCTGCTCTCGCCCGCGGCGACGAAGGGCCTCATCGCTCGGTTCCTCGCGCAGGGCGACGGTCCCGACGGCGACGCGCCCGCCCGCAGCGAGCGCCTGGACGCGCTCACCGGACGGGAGCGGGAGGTCCTGGTGCAGGTAGCGGGCGGCCACTCGAACGACGAGATCGCCGAACGCCTGGAGGTCAGTCCGCTCACGGTGAAGACCCATGTGAACCGTGCGATGGCCAAGCTCGGCGCCCGCGACCGCGCCCAACTCGTCGTCATCGCCTATGAGTCGGGGCTCGTGCGGCCGCGGGGCGACTGACCGGGGCCGGTGCGACCTCGGGGTGCGTGCCGCGGCCAGGCACGTCACCCGCCCGCTTCCGCGCCCTCGCGCGCCCGCGCCACCGCCGCCCCCCGGGTCAGCCGCAGCGCCGCCACCGCAAGCCCGCTGCACACCGTCATCCCCACGAACAGCGGCACCGCCGTGTGCTCGCCGCCGAGGCCGACCAGCGGCGCCACCACCGCGCCGAGCGCGCTCTGGGCCGTGCCGAGGAGCGCGGAACCGGTGCCGGACGCCCCCGGCACCCGGGCGATCGCCAGCGCCGCCGCGTTCGCGACCACGAGCCCGAACCCGCCGCACACCACCGCCATCAGCGCCAGGCAGACCCCCGTGCCGAGCACCCCGGCCACGCTCACGGTGAGCAGCGTGCCCGTACCGGCGAGCATGGCCAGAAGCCCGGTGCGCAGCAGGACTTCGGGGGTGACCCGCCCGACCAGACGGGCCCCCACCGCGCTGGACAGCGTCGCCACCACGGCCCCGCCGGAGAACGCCACCGATGAGACGCCGACGCTCAGCCCGAGGGCGTTCTGGAGCAGGAACGGCGACCCGGCGACGTAGCAGAAGAGCATCCCGAAGCCGAAGGTGAAGGCGAGGGTGTACCCGACGTACGCCCGGTCGCCCACGACCGCGCGCACCGAGGCGGCGAGCCGCCCCGCGCCGCCCGCCCGGCGTCGCTCCCCGGGCAGGCTCTCCGGCACCGCCACCAGCACGCCGAGCGCCACCACCAGGGCGACCCCGGCGAGCACCCAGAACACCCCGCGCCAGCCGCCGACCCCGATCACGGCGCCGCCCGCGAGCGGCGCGAGGACCGGAGCCATGCCGGCGAGGGTCATCAGGATCCCGAACATCCGCGCCGCCGCGGCCCCTTGGACCACATCGGTCACCACGGCCCGGCTGATCACGACCCCGGCGGCCCCGCTGAACCCGGTCACGAACCGCAGCGCCACCAGACACCCCAGGGACGGCGCCACCGCGCACAGGGCGGTGCCCAGCGCGCACCCGAAGGCCCCCACGAGCAGCGGCCCGCGCCGCCCGTACCGGTCGGAGAGCGCCCCGAACACCAGATGCCCGACCGTCATCCCGACCAGGAACGCGGTGAGCGTGAGCTGCACCCCGGACGCGTCCGTGCCGAACTCCTCGGCCATGCGCGGAAAGGCGGGCAGATACATGTCGGTCGACAGCGGACCGACGAAGGACAGCAGCGCGAGCGCCGCGGTGAGCGAGGGCATGGCGAAGGAACCCTTCGGCAGGTAGGGGCAGGGGCGCGGCGGCCGTGGCGGTCGCCGTCGTGCGAAGGGAGGGGAGAGGGTGCGCTACGGCCGCGCCGGTGGCGGGCTGCTGGAGCGCGGGAAGGGCCCGGACGACGGCCGGGTGCCACGAGGGTGAGTCCGGCTTCGCGGGCGGATCGGGCAGGGGCCCTGATCGGGAACGCCGCACGCCGGGCGGGGCGCTCACCGAGCGCGGGAGGCGCTGGAGCGGCCGCTGGACGCGGTGAACGATAGAACGCGGTAAGGGGCGTCCGCAATTGCGGACGCCCCTTACCGGGTGGAACTAGACAGCTTCTTCTGGGCGGAGCTGAAAGGGGCCGTGGAACGGACGCGGCCCCTGGCTGCGGGCTACGGCAGCGCCAGCATCCGCTCCAGGGCGAGCTTCGCGAACTGCTCGGTCTCGCGGTCGACTTCGATGCGGTTGACGAGCTTGCCGTCGGCGAGGGACTCCAGGGTCCACACCAGGTGCGGCAGGTCGATGCGGTTCATGGTCGAGCAGAAGCAGACCGTCTTGTCGAGGAACACGATCTCCTTGCCCCCGGCCTCCTCGGCGGCGAAGCGGTTCGCCAGGCGCCGGACGAGGTTCAGCTCGGTGCCTATCGCCCACTTCGAGCCGGCCGGGGCCGCCTCCAGGGTCTGGATGATGTGCTCGGTCGAGCCCACGTAGTCCGCCGCGGCCACGACCTCGTGCTTGCACTCGGGGTGGACGAGCACGTTCACGCCGGGGATGCGGGCCCGTACGTCCTCGACCGACTCCAGCGAGAAGCGCCCGTGCACCGAGCAGTGCCCGCGCCACAGGATCATCTTCGCGTTCCGCAGCTGCTCGGCGGTCAGCCCGCCGTTCGGCTTGTGCGGGTTGTAGACGACGCAGTCCTCCAGGGACATGCCCATGTCGCGCACGGCGGTGTTGCGGCCGAGGTGCTGGTCGGGCAGGAACAGGACCTTGCCGGTGCTGGCGTCGACCTGCTCGAAGGCCCACTCCAGGGCCCGCTTCGCGTTCGACGACGTACAGATCGTGCCGCCGTGCTTGCCCGTGAACGCCTTGATGTCGGCGGAGGAGTTCATGTAGGAGACGGGGATCACCTGCTCGGCGATGCCGGCCTCGGTCAGCACGTCCCAGCACTCGGCGACCTGCTCGGCCGTCGCCATGTCGGCCATCGAGCAGCCCGCGGCCAGGTCCGGGAGCACGACCTTCTGGTCGTCGCCGGTCAGGATGTCCGCGGACTCGGCCATGAAGTGCACACCGCAGAAGACGATGTACTCGGCCTCCGGGCGGGCGGCCGCGTCCCGGGCCAGCTTGAAGGAGTCGCCGGTGACGTCGGCGAACTGGATGACCTCGTCGCGCTGGTAGTGGTGGCCGAGCACGAAGACCTTGTCGCCGAGCCGCTCCTTGGCGGCGCGGGCGCGCTCCACCAGGCCGGGGTCCGAGGGCGAGGGCAGGTCGCCGGGGCACTCCACGCCGCGCTCGCTGCGCGGGTCGGCCTCGCGGCCGAGCAGCAGCAGGGCGAGCGGGGTCGGCTGTACGTCGAGCTCGGCGCGGTCCACGGTGGGCTGGGCGGTGGTCACGACACACACCCTTTCTTCTGTGACGAACGCGGCCGGGGCCGCGTTCGGAGTGGGCCGGAGGCCGGCGCCACGAATCCTTTTCGTCGAATTGACGCTATCTATCATAACTGCTTCACGTCAGTTTGACGATGGCCATAGTGTCGATGTGACGCATCCCCCGTGGAGGCCCGTGTGCGAGCATGGGAATGAACACGCGGCTCCGCCGGTTGCAACCGTCGGCAAGCAGTCTCCGTACAACCCGGGAGAGAAGCAGATGTCCGTATCGGACGAGACCACCACCGTGAGCGACGGCATCCTCCTGTCCGACGCCGCCGCGGACAAGGTCAAGGCCCTCCTTGACCAGGAAGGCCGGGACGATCTGGCGCTGCGCGTGGCCGTTCAGCCCGGTGGCTGCTCGGGCCTGCGGTACCAGCTCTTCTTCGACGAGCGCTCGCTCGACGGCGACGTCGTCAAGGAGTTCGGCACCGTGAAGGTCGTCACCGACCGCATGAGCGCGCCGTACCTGGGCGGTGCCTCGATCGACTTCGTCGACACCATCGAGAAGCAGGGCTTCACGATCGACAACCCGAACGCCACCGGCTCCTGCGCCTGCGGCGACTCGTTCAGCTAAGCCGGTCCGCGCCCGCTCCGCGCGAGCGGCGACCAGGCGACGCGTACGAAGGCGGCGGCTCCCCCCAACGGGAGCCGCCGCCTTCGTCGTGCCCGGCGCGGGCGCTACGTCCGGGGCGCCGGAGTCCCCTCGCGCGTGCCGTCGTCGCGCGGCACCGCCCGGCCGCCCTCGGACACGACCTTCCGGTCGCCGAGCGGCGCGTCCAGCTTCACCGACAGGACGTAGGACTGCGCCATGGCGACGCACACCGTGCCCTTCTTCGTGGTCGAGGTCACCTTCACGGCCACCTGCCCGTCGCGCTCGTCCGCCGAGGCCGCGAACGTGCTGCACACGCCGTCCGTGAAGTGCAGGGTCAGGGTCCGCCCCGCCGTGCTGTAGCCCTCGACCTTCACGTCCTCGGTACGGGTGTCCGGATCGCCGGGCCGGACGGTCGGCCCCTGCGACGGGCCGACGGTGCCGGACTCACCCGGCGCCCGCAGATACTTCGGGTCCACCGCGGGGTGCGTCACCGTGTAGGCCTCCGGCGCGCCCGCGGGCTTCACCTGGAACAGCCACGACGGCACCAGCGCGGTCCGTCCGTCCACGAACTGCGCCGCGAGCCCGAACTCGGCGTCCTCGACCGCGATCGGCTGCGGCGTCGGCGGCTTGGAGGCGGGCGGACACGGGACGTTCTTGCCGGGGGCGGGCTCACCCGGGGCCACCTTGCCCGGGGCCACCTTGCCCGGGGCCGGTTCGCCCGGCGCCACGCCGTCCGCACCCCGCCCCTGCGGCGCCTTGCCCTCGTCCCCGTGCGGCACCGGCCGCGCGCAGCCGCCGATGCCCCCGCGCCCGTCGCCCCGACCGGACTTGTTCAGCAGGTCGAGCGTCTTGCCCGCACCCACGACGGGGTATGTCGCCCCCTGCTCCGGCTCGGTCAAGTGCCCGCTGCCGCCGACCACTTGGCCGTCCGCGCCGACCTGGACACCCGTCGACCAGCCGTACGTCGGCAGGCCGCCCACCTCGGGGTCGGCGTTCACCACCCGTACCGCGCCCATGAGTTGGCGCGCGTCGAGCTTGGCGTCGTCCAGGCCGACGGCCTTCAGGACGGGGGTGGCGGCCTTCTTCGCGGCGGCCTCGCTGACGGCGCCACCGGAGTCGTCGGCCGGACGGCGCTCGGCGGCACCGGTGCCCGTACCCGCATCGGGGCCCGTCCCCGTGCCCGGACACCGCTTGCCCTTCAGGCAGTTGTCGCCGCCCGGCGTCGCGTGCCGGGTGTACGTCCAGGTGCCCGGCGCCGCCTTGCTCACCCGCAGCGAGGGGCCCGCGCCGTCGTTCGTCGGCCCGATCCACCAGGCGCTGTCGCGGAGCACCGGGGTGCCGGAGACGCCCAGGGCCTTCGCGAGACGAGTCACCCGGTCCCGGGGGACGTCGTCGCGCACGTGGCGCACGGCCGCCGAGTCCGGCCCGTCGGGCAGCTCGCCCACGGCCCGGTACGTCGCGCCGTTCGGGTCGGGCTCGCCGGGCGCGATGCCTTCGGTGCTCCCGTCCGGGCCCTGGCTGGACCGGCCGTCGCGGTCGCCCGTGTACGCGTCGAGGGTGAGCGGGGGCGGCGCGCCGCCGTCGTCCGTCGCCGCGTCGCGGCCCCCGTCGTCGGACGACACCGTCGCCAGATACGCCCCGCCGCCGCCCGCGAGCAGCACCGCGGCCGCGACCGAGGCGACCAGCAGCGGTGACCGCCGCCGTTGTCCGTCCTGCGTCTGCTCGCTGCTCACCGCATCGCTCCTTCGAACGCCAAGCCGTCCCTGGTCGCAGAAACCCCACCCATGAGGTTTCGGCGTACATCGCATCCCCTCCGAGGGGGACAGCGGTGGGACGCGGCGGGGGAGCGTGCGGTTCCCTCAGCGTGCGCCGGGCGGCGCGGCCGGTGTCAGCTCCCGTGCTCCGGTGTCAGTTCCCGTACTCCGACATGCCGTCGATGACGCGGGCGGACGCGGCCGGGACCGTGACCCCGTGGATCAGCGACGGCGGTACCGGCGCGGCCGCCACGGCGGGCACCACCCAATGCGGGGCCATGCGGGCACAGTCGCCACGCAGCGTTTCCAGGGTCTCGGCGCGCGGCGCCTCCGGGGCTTCGGCGGAGTGCTGCGGGGCGCTGTTCTTCGCGATGACGGCCATACCGGAACCGTATGCACCGCTACGTCGAAGAAGAAAGACCTACTATTGGGTATTTTTGGCCAGTTCAATGATGGGTGTTCGACCGGATAGCGTTAACCGTCAACCCCTCGCCTCGCCGCAGGAGCTTTCAGCCGTGCGAATCGCAGTCACCGGCTCCATCGCCACCGACCACCTCATGACCTTCCCCGGCCGCTTCGCCGACCAGCTGGTCGCGGATCAGCTGCACACGGTCTCCCTCTCCTTCCTGGTCGATGCCCTAGACGTCCGCCGCGGCGGCGTCGCCGCGAACATCTGCTTCGGTATGGGCCAGCTCGGCACCGGCCCCGTCATCGTCGGCGCCGCCGGCGCCGACTTCGACGAGTACCGCGCCTGGCTCGACCGGCACGGGGTGGACACCGCCTCGGTCCGTATCTCCGAGACCCTGCACACCGCCCGCTTCGTGTGCACCACGGACGCCGACCACAACCAGATCGGCTCCTTCTACACCGGCGCGATGAGCGAGGCCCGCCTCATCGAGCTCAAGACGGTCGCCGACCGCGTCGGCGGCCTGGACCTGGTCCTGATCGGCGCCGACGACCCGGAGGCGATGCTCCGCCACACGGAGGAGTGCCGCACCCGCGACATCCCCTTCGCCGCGGACTTCTCCCAGCAGATCGCCCGCATGAGCGGCGACGACATCCGCACCCTCCTGGAGGGCGCGACCTACCTCTTCTCCAACGAGTACGAGAAGGGGCTCATCGAGTCCAAGACCGGCTGGACCGACGCCGAGATCCTCGGCAAGGTCGGCCACCGCGTGACCACCCTCGGCGCGAACGGCGTGCGCATCGAGGCCGTCGGCAAGGACCCGGTCGAGGTCGGCGTGCCCGAGGAGAAGGCCAAGGCCGACCCGACGGGCGTCGGCGACGCCTTCCGCGCCGGGTTCCTCTCCGGCCTGGCCTGGGGCGTCTCGCACGAGCGCGCCGCCCAGGTCGGCTGCATGCTCGCCACCCTGGTGATCGAGACGACCGGCACCCAGGAGTACGAGCTGCACCGCGTCCAGTTCATGGAGCGCTTCACCAAGCAGTACGGCGACGAGGCCGCGGCCGAGGTCAAGGTCCACCTGCCGTAACCGTGCCGCCGGGTGCGGGCGCCGACCGGCCCCGCACCCGGCCGCACCGCGGCCCCCTCCCGGGCCGCGCCCCGTGGCCCGCCGCCCCGGCTACACCAGCCGCCGCACCTCGTACGCCACCCCGGCCGCCCCGTCGGGCCGCTCCCGCGCCCCCACGTACTCCTGCCGCTGCGTCCAGCACCACGCCGGAATGTCCACGGCCGCGACCTCGTCGTCCGACAGGACGGTGACCGTGCCGCCGACCCGGACCCGGGGGAGCGCCTTCGCCAGCTCGATCACGGGCAGCGGGCACCGCTCGCCCAGCGCGTCGACGGTGACCTCGTCCAGCGTGCCCGTCGCGGTGACGGCGACCGGCGCGCCCAGCTTCTCCCGCACCCCGGCCACGGCGCCGGGCAGCACCTCCAGGAACCGCTCGACCTCGGCGGCCGCGGTGCCGGGCGGCAGCGACACCCGTACGTTGCCCTCGCTGACCACACCCATCGCCTTGAGCACATGGCTCGGCGTCAGCGTGCTGCTGGTGCAGGACGAGCCGGACGACACCGAGAACCCCGCCCGGTCCAGCTCGTGCAGCAGCGTCTCCCCGTCGACATAGAGACAGGAGAAGGTGACGAGGTGGGGCAGCCGCCGCACCGGATCACCGACGACCTCCACATCCGGCACCAGAGCGGGCACCCGCGCCCGGATCCGCTCCGTCAACTCCCGCAGCCGCACCGCCTCCGCCGCCGCCTCGGCCCGCACCGCCCGCAGCGCCGCCGCGGCCGCCACGATCGCCGGGATGTTCTCGAAGCCGGGGGAGCGCCCCGACTCCCGCTCGTCCACCGGTCCCCGCGGCGCGAACCGCACCCCCTTGCGCACCACGAGCAGCCCGACCCCGGCGGGCCCGCCCCACTTGTGGGCGCTGGCGGCGAGCAGCGACCAGTCGCCGTCCACCGCGCCCCACGGCAGCGACTGCGCCGCGTCCACGAGCAGCGGCACCCCGGCCGCCCGGCAGACCTCGGCGACCTCGGCCACCGGCTGCTCGGTCCCCACCTCGTGGTTGGCGGACTGCAGACACGCAAGGGCCGTGTCCGCGCGCAGCGCGTCCTCGTACCCGCCCGCCGTCACCGCACCCGCCCGGTCCACGCCGACCTCGGTCACCGCCCCGCCGGCCTGCTCGTGCGCCGCGGCCGAATGGAGTACGGCCGAATGTTCGACGGCGGACACCACCAGCTGCCGCCCCACCCGCCGCCGCCCGGCGAGGGCACCCGCGACGCCGTCGTACAGCGCACGCGTCCCCGAAGGCGTGAACACCAGCTCGTCCGCCCGGCACCCCACGGCCTCGGCGGCGGCCTCCCGCGCCGCGTCGAGCAGCATCCGGGCCCGCCGCCCCTCCCGGTACAGCCGCGCCGGATCGGCCCACCCCTCATCCAGCGAGGCCGTCAGCGCCTGCCGGGCAACGGGATGAAGAGGAGCAGCGGAGGCAACGTCGAAGTAGGACACACGGCAAAACTAACGTTCGGCCCAGGGGAGGCGTGGTCAAGGGGCGCGGGACTGTCACCTGGTGCGGCTCCGCCGCGCGGGCGCGAGCAATGGGGAGCGGACCCGCACCCGCCGAACATACGATCCCCAAGGGCCGGAGGGCGCCCCAACCCTCCGTCAGATACCGGCCGACGGAGGGGCATCCCACCTCTTCAGAGTGACCCGCGGCGCGTTAGGCACCCTCCCCGCGCGACCCCAAATAGCGTCCAGTAGGGTTTGGTCCGCATAAACATCCAAACCCCTGCCCGACGCAGGGCGGCGACCGACCACCGAGAAGGCCGCAGCCAACAGCGCGGGCGAGACTCTCGGGAAGGCGCTACGTGAGTCCCAACGGCTCCGACCGCTCGCCGCGGCGCCCGATGCGGCGGAAGCTGCTGCAGGCATTGACTGCGGGCCTGGTCCTGGTAACCGCCACCGGTTGCACATACAAGGACTTTCCCCGCCTTGGTATGCCGACCCCGGTCACGGAGGAGGCTCCGCGGATCCTCTCCCTCTGGCAGGGCTCGTGGGCGGCTGCGCTCGCCACGGGCGTGCTGGTCTGGGGCCTGATCGTGTGGAGCATCATCTTCCACCGGCGCAGCCGCACCAAGGTGGAGGTTCCTCCGCAGACGCGTTACAACATGCCCATCGAGGCGCTGTACACGGTGGTCCCGCTCATCATCGTCTCGGTGCTCTTCTACTTCACGGCACGCGACGAGTCCAAGCTCCTCAAGCTCGACGACAAGCCCGCCCACACCATCAACGTGGTCGGCTTCCAGTGGAGCTGGGGCTTCAACTACGTCGAGAACGTGAAGGGCTCCAACAAGGACAACGCCAGGACCGCCAAGGAACTGGACGCCATTCCGGACCGGTTCCGCAAGGACTTCCCGGCCAACGCCGGCGGCGTCTACCAGGTCGGTACGCCCGGCGAGCGGAACCCGCAGAACGGCAACCCCGGCCCGACCCTCTGGCTCCCCAAGGGCGAGAAGGTCCGCTTCGTGCTGACTTCGCGTGACGTCATCCACTCCTTCTGGGTGGTTCCGTTCCTCATGAAGCAGGACGTCATCCCGGGCCACACCAACGCCTTCGAGGTGACTCCCAACAAGGAGGGCACCTTCATGGGCAAGTGCGCCGAGCTCTGCGGCGTCGACCACTCCCGGATGCTCTTCAACGTCAAGGTCGTCTCTCCCGAGCGCTACCAGAAGCACCTGGAAGACCTCGCGAAGAAGAACCAGACCGGTTACATCCCGGCCGGCATCGAGCAGACGGGCCACGAGAAGAACCGGGAGACGAACAACCTGTGAGCATCCTCAACGAACCCCAGGGTGCCGCGGCAGCAGCCGACTCGTACGAGGACGAGCTGCCGGTCAGGCGCAAGCAGCCGGGAAACGTCGTCATCAAGTGGTTGACCACCACTGACCACAAGACGATCGGCACGCTCTATCTGGTCACGTCGTTCGCGTTCTTCTGCATCGGCGGAGTGATGGCGCTCTTCATGCGCGCCGAGCTCGCCCGCCCGGGTACGCAGATCATGTCGAACGAGCAGTTCAACCAGGCGTTCACGATGCACGGCACGATCATGCTGCTGATGTTCGCGACGCCGCTGTTCGCGGGCTTCGCGAACTGGATCATGCCGCTCCAGATCGGCGCCCCCGACGTGGCCTTCCCGCGTCTGAACATGTTCGCCTACTGGCTGTACCTGTTCGGCTCGCTGATCGCGGTCGGTGGCTTCCTCACCCCGAACGGCGCCGCCGACTTCGGCTGGTTCGCCTACAGCCCGCTGTCGGACGCGGTCCGCTCGCCGGGCATCGGCGCCGACATGTGGATCATGGGTCTGGCCTTCTCCGGCTTCGGCACGATCCTCGGCTCGGTCAACTTCATCACCACCATCATCTGCATGCGCGCCCCCGGCATGACGATGTTCCGCATGCCGATCTTCGTGTGGAACGTGCTGCTGACCGCGGTGCTCGTGCTGCTCGCCTTCCCGGTCCTGGCCGCCGCGCTGTTCGCCCTGGAGGCGGACCGCAAATTCGGTGCCCACATCTTTGACGCGGCCAATGGCGGGGCCTTGCTATGGCAACACCTCTTCTGGTTCTTCGGCCATCCAGAGGTGTACATCATCGCTCTACCATTCTTCGGAATCATTTCCGAAGTCATCCCGGTCTTCTCCCGCAAGCCGATGTTCGGCTACATGGGTCTCATCGGCGCGACCATCGCCATCGCCGGTCTTTCGGTGACGGTGTGGGCGCACCACATGTACGTCACAGGCGGCGTACTCCTACCGTTCTTCTCCTTCATGACGTTCCTGATCGCCGTGCCAACAGGCGTGAAGTTCTTCAACTGGATCGGAACGATGTGGAAGGGGTCCTTGTCCTTCGAGACCCCGATGCTCTGGGCGATCGGCTTCCTGATCACCTTCACCTTCGGTGGTCTGACGGGCGTCATCCTGGCCTCGCCGCCGATGGACTTCCATGTGTCGGACTCGTACTTCGTGGTCGCGCACTTCCACTACGTCGTCTTCGGCACCGTGGTGTTCGCGATGTTCGC
This sequence comes from Streptomyces flavofungini, assembly GCF_014650815.1. Taxonomy (GTDB): domain Bacteria; phylum Actinomycetota; class Actinomycetes; order Streptomycetales; family Streptomycetaceae; genus Streptomyces; species Streptomyces flavofungini. The sequence continues at coordinate 462,784 of NZ_BMVR01000006.1, read as the reverse complement.
CGGATTCCACTTCTGGTGGCCGAAGTTCACCGGCAAGATGCTCGACGAGCGGCTCGGCAAGATCACGTTCTGGACGCTGTTCATCGGCTTCCACGGCACGTTCCTCGTCCAGCACTGGCTGGGCGCGGAGGGCATGCCGCGCCGGTACGCGGACTACCTGGACGCGGACGGCTTCACCGCCTTGAACACGATCTCGACGATCGCCTCGTTCCTGCTCGGCCTGTCGATCCTGCCGTTCTTCTACAACATCTGGAAGACGGCCAAGTACGGCAAGAAGATCGAGGTCGACGACCCGTGGGGCTACGGCCGCTCGCTGGAGTGGGCGACGTCCTGCCCGCCGCCGCGGCACAACTTCCTCACGCTGCCGCGTATTCGTAGTGAATCCCCGGCGTTCGACCTGCACCACCCGGAGATCGCCGCACTCGACCAGCTCGAGAACGCCGGTCACGGCGAGAAGGCTCTCGCTGGCGGCAAGGAGGCCGGCAAGTGAAGATCCAGGGCAAGATGTTCATCTGGCTGAGCGTCTTCGTACTGGCCATGGCGATCGTCTATGGCTGGTGGTCGAAGGAGCCCGCCGGTACCACCGCGCTCTTCCTGGCCTTCGGCCTGTGCATCATGATCGGCTACTACCTGGCCTTCACGGCCCGGCGTGTCGACGCCTCCGCACAGGACAACACCGAGGCCGACGTCGCGGACGAGGCCGGCGAGGTGGGCTTCTTCAGCCCGCACAGCTGGCAGCCGCTCTCCCTGGCCATCGGTGGCGCGCTCGCCTTCATGGGCGTCGTCTTCGGCTGGTGGCTGCTGTACTTCTCCGCCCCGATGCTCCTCATCGGACTGTGGGGCTGGGTCTTCGAGTACTACCGCGGCGAGAACCAGAACCAGTAGTTCTCCCGCACCAGCAGGGCCCGAGGGGCCCGGACACTCCGTCAGGAGCGTCCGGGCCCCTCGGCCGTGCGCCCACTCGGCCTTTCGGGGGAACTCGTACGGGTCACTCCGCGCGCCGGTCCTGACGAATCTTCATAACGTGTGCTCATGAGACACTCACCGCGAATCCGCACGGTACTGAGCTGCACGATGCTGGTGGTCGCCCTCGGTGCGGGGGCCACGGCCTGCGGCAGCGACGGCCATCCGCTCTCGGCCAAGCCGTACGACGCGGCGAGTCAGATCGCGTTCAACGGCCCCGCGGGCAGCCAGAAGGCCGACCCCGACAAGCCGCTCGAAATCACCGCCGAGGGCGACGACGGACGCATCACCGACGTGACGGCCACCGACGCCATGGGCCGCTACGTGGCGGGCGAACTCACCGCCGACGGCTCCCGGTGGCACAGCACGGCGCCCCTCGCCGCGGGCGCCCAGTACACGGTGCGGGTCAGCACCGAGGACGACGAGGGCTCACCCGGCCGCAAGGTCCTCAGCTTCGGCACGGACACGGCCGCCAAGAAGAAGCAGCTGAAGGTCACCTTCGGCCCCGAGGCGGGCAAGTACGGCGTCGGCCAGCCCGTCACGGCCAAGCTCAGCGCCAAGGTCAAGGGCGAGCAGGCCAGGGCCGTCGTCGAACGCGCCCTGAAGGTCCGCTCGCAGCCCGCCACGGAGGGCGCCTGGCACTGGGTGGACAGCCGGACGCTGCACTACCGCCCCAAGGACTACTGGCCCACCCACGCCACCGTCGACGTCCACAGCAACCTCGACGGCATCAAGGTCACCGAGAAGCTCTGGGGCACCGACACCAAGCCCCTGCGGTTCACCACCGGCGACAAGATCGTGGCCGTGACGGACGCCGGCTCGCACTGGATGACCGTCTACCGCAACGGCGAGGAGATCAACTCCATGCCGGTCACCACCGGCAAGCCCGGCTACTCGACCCGCAACGGCATCAAGGTCGTCCTGGGCAAGGAGTACGCGGTCCGCATGACCAGCGCCAGCATCGGCGCCTCGGACTTCTACGACAAGATGGTCTACTACGCCACGAGGGTCACCGACAGCGGCGAATACGTGCACGCCGCCCCCTGGTCGGTGGGCTCCCAGGGCTACGCCAACACCAGCCACGGCTGCACCGGGATGAGCACCGGCAACGCCGCGTGGTTCTACGAGACCGTCCGTCAGGGTGACATCGTGAAGGTCGTCAACAGTTACGGCGCCGACATGGACCCGTTCGGGAACGGATTCGGCGACTGGAACGTGAGCTGGAAGAAGTGGGTCGAGGGCAGTGCCCTCCTCGGCGGCACCAAGGAGGGCCACAAGCCCGCGGACGTGGCGCGACTGCGCCCCCAGTCCGTCTGAGCCGGTCCGGGTCCGCCTAGGCCGGTCTGGGCCCGGCTGAGTCAGTCTGGCCCGGTCTGGTCCGGCTGCGCCCCCTCAGGCGCTCAGGGCCGCCTTGTCGCGGAGCAGGGCGGCCAGTGAGGCCGCGAACTCCACCGGGTCGACCGGCAAGGTCACCGCGGCCTCCGCGCGGCTCCAGGTGGCCAGCCAGGCGTCCTGGGGGCGCCCGATGAGCAGCAGCACCGGCGGGGCCTGGAAGATCTCGTCCTTGATCTGCCTGCACACGCCCATGCCGCCCGCCGGGACGGCCTCGCCGTCCAGGACGCAGACGTCGATCCCGCCCCGTTCGAGCTCGGCGAGGACCGCGGGCAGCGTCGCGCACTCGATGAAGCGGACTTCTGGGACGTCGCCGGCCGGCCGACGGCCGGTGGCCAGGCGGACCTGCTCACGGGTGTTCGCGTTGTCGCTGTAGACCAGCACCGTGGCGGTCGGCTGCATGGTTCCTCCGCTTGGTCGAGTGGCATCTCGCGCGGATGCTACTCCTCCCGACACCCCGTCAACACCGCTTCGGACGCCCCCGCGATGGGCCATCCGGGCAGGACACACCCCACAGACACTCCGAACGGCACCCCCCGGGGTGAGGGCGGGATAAGCGACCGACATAATGTCGGTCGTGGCGACAGCAACGACAGTAGATACCGGGCACGCGCACCCGCCGGTCAATCGACCGAACCTCACCAGCGTCGGAACCATCATCTGGCTGAGTTCCGAGCTGATGTTCTTCGCGGCCCTCTTCGCGATGTACTTCACCCTGCGATCGGTTACGGGTCCCGATCACTGGAAGGAAATGGCGTCGAGCCTGAACTTCCCGTTCTCGGCGACGAACACCACGATCCTGGTGCTCTCCTCCCTCACCTGCCAGCTCGGCGTTTTCGCCGCCGAGCGCGGTGATGTGAAGAAGCTCCGGATGTGGTTCATCGTCACCTTCATCATGGGTGCGATCTTCATCGGCGGTCAGGTCTTCGAGTACACGGAGCTGGTCAAGCACGAGGGCCTCTCGCTCTCGTCGGACCCGTACGGCTCGGTGTTCTACCTGACCACCGGCTTCCACGGACTGCATGTGACAGGCGGCCTGATCGCCTTCCTGCTGGTCCTCGGCCGCACCTACGCGGCCAGGAGGTTCACCCACGAGCAGGCGACCGCCGCCATCGTCGTGTCCTACTACTGGCACTTCGTCGATGTCGTCTGGATCGGCCTCTTCGCCACGATCTACATGATCAAGTAATCGGTACCGGGTACCGCGGCTGCGCTTCGGCCGCCCCGACGCACCCGACGTACCGACACATTCCAGAAGCATCGACGCAGAAGATCCTGACACCGGGGTAATCCGTGAAAAAGCTCTCCGCACGACGACGCCATCCGCTGGCGGCGGTCGTCGTCCTACTCCTCGCGCTGGCGGCCACCGGGGGGCTGTACGCCGCGTTCGCTCCGGCGGACAAGGCGCAGGCCGACGAAACCGCTCAGTCCCTCGCCATCGACGAGGGCAAGAAGCTCTATGCCGTGGGCTGCTCCAGCTGCCACGGAACCGGCGGTCAGGGCAGTTCCGACGGCCCGAGCCTGGTGGGCGTGGGCGCCGCCGCTGTCGACTTCCAGGTCGGCACCGGCCGGATGCCGCTCCAGCAGCAGGGCGCCCAGGCGCCCAAGAAGAAGGTCATCTACAGCCAGGCTCAGATCGACCAGATGGCGGCGTACATCGCCTCGCTCGGCGCGGGACCCAACATCCCCACCGAGAAGCAGGTCAGCCCCGAAGGCGCCGACATCGCCAAGGGCGGCGAACTGTTCCGCACCAACTGCGCCCAGTGCCACAACTTCACCGGTGAAGGTGGCGCGTTGACGCACGGAAAGTACGCCCCGAGCCTGGAGGGCGTCAGCCCCAAGCATGTCTACGAGGCCATGCAGACGGGCCCGCAGAACATGCCGTCCTTCCCCGACACGACGATGCCGGAGAAGAACAAGAAGGACATCATCGCGTACCTCGACGCGGTCAACGGTGAGAAGACCGAGAGCCCCGGCGGTCTCAAGCTGGGCGGTCTCGGACCGGTCAGTGAAGGCCTGTTCGCCTGGATCTTCGGCCTCGGCGCGCTGATCGCGGTCGCCGTGTGGGTCGCCGCCCGGACCGCAAAGGCCAAGAAGTCATGAGTAGCCAAGAGAATCCAGAAGAGAACCTGCCCAGCGAGCAGGAATCCGCCGCCCATGGCGCGGTAGCCGTGGCCGACGACGCCGACCCGTTCGCGGACCCGGGGCTCCCGCCCCACGAGCACCGCGTCCAGGACATCGACGAGCAGGCCGCCCGGCGCTCCGAGCGCACGGTCGCGATGCTGTTCACCATCTCGATGCTGTCGACGGTGGGCTTCATCGCCTCGTTCGTGGCCTTCCCGGTCGACAAGAGCGTCTACATCTGGCCCATCGGCCACATCAGCGCGCTCAACTTCGCCCTGGGCATGACCCTCGGTCTCGCCCTCTTCTGCATCGGCGCGGGCGCGGTCCACTGGGCCCGCACCCTGATGTCCGACGTGGAGGTCGCCGACGAGCGGCACGCGATCCAGGCCGAGCCCGAGGTCAAGGCCAAGGTCCTGGCCGACTTCGCGCAGGGCGCCAAGGAGTCGCAGCTCGGCCGGCGCAAGCTGATCCGCAACACGATGTTCGGCGCGCTGACCCTGGTCCCGCTCTCCGGCGTCGTCCTGCTGCGTGACCTCGGTCCGCTGCCGGAGGACAAGCTGCGGCACACCCTGTGGTCCAAGGGCAAGCTGCTCGTGAACATGAACACGAACGAGCCGCTGCGCCCCTCGGACGTCCAGGTCGGCTCGCTCACCTTCGCCAAGCCCGAGGGCCTGGAGGAGCACGACCACGACTTCCAGACCCAGATCGCCAAGGCCGCCCTGATGATCGTCCGGATCCAGCCGGACAACATCAAGGACAAGCGCGAGCTGGAGTGGTCGCACGAGGGCGTCGTCGCGTACTCCAAGATCTGCACCCACGTGGGCTGCCCGATCTCCCTGTACGAGCAGCAGACGCACCACGTCCTCTGCCCGTGCCACCAGTCCACCTTCGACCTCTCCGACGGCGCCCGAGTCATCTTCGGCCCCGCCGGCCACGCCCTTCCGCAGCTGAAGATCGGCGTGAACGAGGAGGGCTACCTCGAGGCGCACGGCGACTTCGAAGAGCCCGTCGGCCCTGCCTTCTGGGAGCGCGGATGAGCACCGAGAACACCACGGCGGAGGCCACCGCGGCCGCGCCGACCGACAGCCGCAAGAAAGCGCCCGCCGGTGAGCGGGTCGCCGACTGGGCCGACGGCCGCCTCGGGATCTACTCCCTGGCCAAGGCCAACATGCGCAAGATCTTCCCGGACCACTGGTCCTTCATGCTCGGTGAGATCTGCCTCTACAGCTTCATCATCATCATCCTCACGGGTGTGTATCTGACGCTGTTCTTCCACCCGTCGATGAACGAGGTGGAGTACCACGGCAGCTACGTGCCCCTGCAGGGCCAGCTGATGTCCGAGGCGTTCAACTCGACCATGCACATCTCCTTCGATGTGCGCGGTGGTCTGCTGATCCGGCAGATCCACCACTGGGCGGCGCTGATCTTCCTCGCCGGCATGTTCGTGCACATGATGCGCGTGTTCTTCACGGGTGCGTTCCGCAAGCCGCGTGAGGTCAACTGGCTGTTCGGCTTCCTGCTGTTCGTCCTCGGCATGTTCACCGGCTTCACCGGTTACTCGCTCCCGGACGACCTGTTGTCGGGTACCGGTGTGCGCTTCATGCAGGGCGCCATCCTGTCGGTGCCGATCGTCGGCACGTACCTGTCGATGTTCCTGTTCGGCGGCGAGTTCCCCGGCGGCGACTTCGTGGCCCGGTTCTACTCGGTCCACATCCTGCTGCTGCCGGGCATCATGCTCGGCCTCGTGGTGGCGCACCTGATCCTGGTCTTCTACCACAAGCACACGCAGTTCGCGGGCCCCGGCAAGACCAACAAGAACGTCGTCGGCATGCCGCTGCTCCCGGTCTACATGGCCAAGGCCGGAGGCTTCTTCTTCCTGGTCTTCGGTGTCATCGCGGCCATCGCGGCGATCGCCTCGATCAACCCGATCTGGGCGCTCGGCCCCTACCGGCCGGACCAGGTGTCCACCGGCGCCCAGCCCGACTGGTACATGGGCTTCGCCGAGGGTCTGATCCGAGTGATGCCCGGCTGGGAGATCAACATCTGGGGCCACACGCTGGTCCTGGGCGTGATGATCCCGCTGGCGATCTTCCCGCTGGTCCTGGTGGCGCTCGCGGTCTACCCGTTCATCGAGTCCTGGATCACCGGGGACAAGCGCGAGCACCACATCCTGGACCGCCCGCGCAACGCCCCGACCCGCACGGGCTTCGGCGTCGCCTGGATCACCGCCTACATGATCATGCTGGTCGGTGGTGGCAACGACCTGTGGGCCACGCACTTCCACCTGTCGCTGAACGCGATCACCTGGTTCGTCCGGATCTTCTTCTTCGTCGGACCGGTCATCGCCTTCATCGTCACCAAGCGGATCTGCCTGGGCCTGCAGCGGCGCGACAAGGACAAGGTGCTGCACGGACGCGAGTCCGGCATCATCAAGCGCCTGCCGCACGGTGAGTTCATCGAGGTGCACCAGCCGCTCGACAAGGAGCAGCTGCACACCCTCACCGCGCACGAGCAGTACGCGCCGCTCGAGATCGGCCCGACGGTCGACGAGAACGGCGTCGAGCGCAAGGTGACGGGCTCGCAGAAGCTGCGGGCGAAGCTCTCCAAGGGCATGTACGGCGAGGAGAGCCAGATCCCGAAGCCCACCGCCGACGAGTACAAGGAGATCACCAGCGGCCACGGCCACCACTGATCACCTGAGCGCTTCGAGGCGCTGACCCGAGGGTCGCCACGGCAGGAGCCCCGTCCAGAGCATGGACGGGGCTCTTTGCCGTCCCCGGGGCTGGATAGGGTGGTGGTCACCCCCTGTGCCGGGGTGCCATCGTCTACGAACCCAGGAGCGGCCATGAGCGCTGTGACCCCCGCAGGAGGCGACACCGCGGCGGCCCGTTCCTGGCCCGACGTACTGAACGGGCTGCTCGACGGGCGCGACCAGAGCGCCGACGACACCGCCTGGGCCATGGACCGCATCATGCGCGGCGAGGCCACGGACGCGCAGATCGCGGGTTTCGCGGTGGCGCTGCGCGCCAAGGGCGAGACCGTCGAGGAGATCTCCGGCCTGGTCCGCACGATGTACGAGCACGCCCACGTCATCGACGTGCCCGGGCCGAGCGTCGACATCGTCGGCACCGGCGGCGACGGCGCCAAGACCGTGAACATCTCCACCATGTCGGCGATCGTCGTCGCCGGGACCGGCGCGAAGGTCGTCAAGCACGGCAACCGCGCCGCGTCCTCCGCGAGCGGCGCCTCCGACGTCCTGGAGAAGCTCGGCGTCAACCTGGAGCTCACCCCGAGACGGGTGCGGGAGGTCGCCGAGGAGGCCGGGATCACCTTCTGCTTCGCGGTGAAGTTCCACCCCGCGCTGCGGCACGTGGCGCCCGCGCGGCGCGAGCTCGGCATCCGGACCACCTTCAACTTCCTCGGTCCGCTGACCAACCCCGCGAAGGTGCGGGCGCAGGCCACCGGTGTCGCCGACGCCCGGATGGCGCCGATCCTCGCCGGTGTCCTCGCCGAGCGCGGCTCCTCGGCGCTCGTCTTCCGCGGCGACGACGGGCTCGACGAGCTGACCACGACGGCCACGTCGCGGGTCTGGGTGGTACGGGACGGGGGCGTCCGCGAGGAGGCCTTCGACCCGCGGGACGTCGGCGTCGACCTCGTCCCGGTCGAGGCGCTGCGGGGCGCCGACGCCTCGTACAACGCGGAGGTCGCACGGCGGCTCCTCGACGGCGAGAGCGGGCCCGTGCGGGAGGCGGTGCTCCTCAACGCGGCCGCGGCCCTGGTCGCCCTGGAGCCGGGCGAGGGCCCCCTCGCGGACCGGATCCGGGCGGGCATGGCGAAGGCGGCCGAGGCGATCGACTCGGGCGCGGCGAAGGCCGCGCTGGCGCGCTGGGTGGCGGCCAGCAACAGCTGAGCCCCGTACGGGGCGCGGGGCACCGCGCGCATGGCGCGCGAACGGCCGCAGACGCGTCTGCCGAGTACTGAGCAGACGCGTCTGCGGCGTTTTCGTGGCCGGTCGCGCAGCTCCCCGCGCCCCTTACGGGGCGTGTGGTGTACGTCGCAGTCCGGATTCTGGACTGCGGTGTTGCGCACCCAAGATCGTGTGGCAGGATGCTGCGCAGGTCATGAGTGACAGCGACTACGGCCCCGGCCCGCTGTCCGGCAACCCTCCGTCCGTGGCGGGGTGCCCCGGGTGAAGACCAGGCGGTGGACAGCAAGGTTCGCCGCAAGCGCGGACCCCTTCTGAACCCTGGGGTCCTGGTCCTCAAGGGAGCAGTCTCGTGAGCAAGCGAATGCGATAGGGCGTCAACGCCCCTTTTCCGCGTACCCATTTCACCTTTCCTGAGCCGTCGACCGACGTCCGGCCCAGTGATCTCGCCTGCCTCTTACGGGAGTTCGCCATGTCTGCCACCCCTGCTGCCACCGCGTCCGCCGCCCGGTCCGCCGAGCCCACCGACTCCGCCGACCCCTGCTGTGCCGCCCCCCTCCCCGTCCTCGGCCGTGACGTCACCGTCCCCCTCGTCACCGGCGGCGAGGTGACCTACGCCGCGCTCGACTACGCCGCCAGCGCCCCGGCCCTGCAGCGGGTGTGGGACGACGTGGCCGCGTACGCGCCGTACTACGGGAGCGTGCACCGCGGCGCCGGGTACCTGTCGCAGCTGTCGACCGACCTGTTCGAGAACGCGCGGAAGACCGTCGCCGAGTTCCTGGGCTGCCGGGAAGGCGACCAGGTGGTGTTCACGCGGTCGACCACCGACTCGCTGAACCTGCTCGCCGCCGCGCTCCCCGCCGACTGCCAGGTGTTCGTGTTCGAGACCGAGCACCACGCGTCCCTGCTGCCCTGGCGCGACGCCCGCGTCACCTACCTCGACGCCCCGCGCACCCCCCAGCAGGCCGTCCACACCCTGGAGCGCGCCCTCGCCGACCGCGACCCCTACGGCCCCGCCCTGGTGTGCGTCACCGGCGCCTCGAACGTCACCGGTGAGCTGTGGCCGGTGCGCGAGCTGGCCGCCGCCGCGCACGCGCACGGCGCCCGCATCGTCCTCGACGCCGCCCAGCTCGCGCCCCACCACCCCGTCGACGTACGGGAGTTGGACGTCGACTGGATCGCCTTCTCCGGGCACAAGCTGTACGCGCCCTTCGGCTGCGGCGTGCTCGCCGGGCGGGCCGACTGGCTGCAGGGCGCCGAGCCGTACCTCGCCGGTGGCGGCGCCTCGCGGAAGGTCGCGCGGCGCGCCGACGGGGGAGTGGACGTCGAGTGGCACGACACCGCCGCCCGGCACGAGGCCGGTTCGCCCAACGTCATCGGCGCGTACTCCATCGCCTCCGCCTGCAAGGCCCTGACCGAGGCCGGGTTCGACGCGCTCGTGGAGCGGGAGCGGCACCTGATCGACACGGTCCGCGCGGGGCTCGCGGCGGTGCCGGAGGTGCGGGTGCTGTCCCTGTTCGGGGACGACGCGCCGCGCGTGGGCGTCATCTCGTTCGTCGTGGACGGCTGGAACAGCTCGCACTTCGCGGCCGCCCTGTCCGCCGAGTACGGCATCGGGGTCCGCGACGGCCTCTTCTGCGCCCACCCGCTCGTGCGCACCCTGCTCGGCGGCGCCCCCGACGAGCCCGGCGAGTGCGGCGCCCCGGAGGCCGCGCCCGGCGAGCGGTCCCTGAACGCGATCCGGGTGAGCTTCGGCGCGGGCACCCCCGACGAGCACGTGGAGCGCTTCGTGCGCGCCGTCCGCGAGCTGGTGACCGACGGCGCCCGCTGGAACTACCGCACCGAGGACGGGCGTTGCGTGCCGGACACCGGCACCGGCACCGACACCGCCGCCGCGGGCGCCACCGCGGCCTGACGCCGCAGCCGGGACCCCAGGACGATCATGCGCAGGGCGCGTTCCGTCGCGTCCGTCAGGAACTCGCCGCCCCGGCTCAGCGCCTCCGGGAGCGACACCGGGGCGGGCAGGATCGCGCTGTAGGCGTCCACGCCCAGCTCCCGCACCGCGTGCGCCCCGTCCCCGATGGTGCCCGCGAGGACCAGGACCGGCCGCCCGAACCGCTTGGCCCGCCGGGCCACCTCGGCCGGGACCTTGCCGCGCGGCGTCTGGTGGTCCAGGGCGCCCTCGGCGGTGACGACCAGGTCGGCGCGGGCCAGCCGGGCGTCCAGGTCCAGGTGGTCGAGGAGCACGTCGAAGCGGGGCAGGAGCTGGGCGCCGATGGCGGCGAGCCCGGCGCCGAGGCCGCCGGAGGCGCCGGTGCCGATGCCGCCGTAGAGGTCGGTGCCGACGTTCAGGTCGCGGGTCAGGACGTACGCCCAGTGCTCCAGGCCCGCCGCCAACTGCTCGACCTGTGTGGGTGTCGCGCCCTTCTGCGGGCCGAAGACGCGGGCCACGCCGCGCTCGCCGCACAGGACGTTGTGCGGGTTGCAGGCGACGAGCAGCTCGGTGTGCGCGAGGCGCGGGTCGAGGCCGGTCGTGTCGATGTGGTGCAGCCGCATCAGCTCCCGGCCGCCGTGCGGCAGTTCCCAGCCGTCCTCGTCCAGGAGCCGGGCGCCCAGGGCCTGCAGCGCCCCGGCGCCCCCGTCCGAGGTGCCCGAGTCGCCGCAGCCCACCAGGATGCGGCGGGCGCCGGTGTCGAGGGCGGCGCGGATCAGCTCGCCCACGCCGTACGTGGTGGTGGCGCCCGGGTCGCGCAGGTCCCGCGGGACCAGGCTGAGGCCCGCCGCCGCGGCCATCTCCACGACGGCGGTGCCGGAGCCGAGGAGCGCGAAGTGGGTGCCGATGCGCTCGCCCACGGGGCCCGTCGCGGGCAGCGCCACCAGGCGGCCCCCGGAAGCGGCGGCCAGCGCCTGTGCGGTGCCCTCGCCGCCGTCGACCAGCGGGATCAGGTCGACCTCCGCGTCCGGTACGACGCGCCGCACCCCGTCGGCGATGGCCTCCGCCACGGACTGGGCGGACAGGGACTCCTTGAAGCCGCTGGGCGCGACGGCGAAACGGGTGAGGGGCATGGACGTACTCCTTGAAGTGGCGGGCGAGTGGCAGGAAGGTGGGGCTCAGCGGACGACGGGCACGCCGAGCAGCGGCCACACCGCGAGCGCGAACAGCAGGACCAGGGCGGCCGTCAGGGGAGCCAGGACGGCGGACAGGCGCAGCAGGTCGCGCGGGGTGTAGGTGGGCGTGCCGGGTATCTCGGCGAAGAGCGTCACCGGCTTCGCGGACGCGGGCAGCGTGTGGCAGAAACCGGCGGCCGCCGTGGACGCGAGCGCCGCCGCGACCGGATTCACGCCCGCGCCCACGGCCGCCGCGACCACCAGCGGCACCAGCACGGACGAGCGGGCCGAGCGGGACTGGAGCACCAGGTGCGCCGCCGTGCTGATCGCGATGACGGCGGCCAGGAACAGGCCGGGCGGCAGGTCGACGGGAAGCCCCGACACCAGCCACTTCGCCGCGCCCGAGTCGGCGAGCGCCACGCCCATCGCCATCGTCGCCGCCATGAAGAGCAGCAGCGACCACGGCACGGTCTTCAGCGCGTCCTTCAGGCGTACGGTGCCGAGCGCGGGCGAGGACGCGACGACCGCGCCGATCAACGCGACCACGGCGGGCGGCACCTGGTGCAGGGGCTCGCTGCACCACAGGGCGACGACGGTGGCCAGGAGCAGGGCGCAGCGCGTCTCGGCGGGCTCCCAGGGGCCGGTGACGGGGTGGTCGCTGTGCTCCTGGATCTGCTCGGCGGTGATGTGGACCGGGCCCTCGCGGTCGGCGCGGCGGGTCGTCGTCCACAGCACGGCCTCGGCCGCCAGGTGCGAGGACGCTATGGCCAGCGGCAGGCCGAGCAGCAACCACTGGGTGAAGCCGATGCGTTCGCCGGTGGACTCCCACAGCACCGACACCGTGATCAGATGCGCGCCCGCGCCGATCAGGGTCGCGACGGCGGACAGCAGGATCACGGTCGGGAACAGCAGCGCCAGCATCACGACAAGCCGCTTGCGGTCGGCCAGGACCTTGGCGAGCGCGAGGAAGACGGGCAGGGCGAGCGCGGCCCGGCCGGAGGTGGCGGGCACCGCGAACGCCGTGACCACGAGGGCGGCGGTCGTCAGGTGCGTCAGCTGGCGCACGCTGCGTGCCCCGCTGACCAGGAACGCCGCCGCCCGGCCCGCGAGCCCGCTGCGCGCCACGGCGGCGGCGAGCACGAACGCGCAGATCAGCAGCCACACCGTCTCGTCGCCGAGGGTCCCGAAGAGGGTGTCGCTGCTGATCACGCCGGTGGCGGTGAGGGCGAGCCCGGCGCCGAGCGCGATGTACGTGTCGTCGATCGGCGTGCCGATCCAGGCGCAGGTGGCCAGGGCGAAGACGGCGAGGGTGAGGCGGGCGTCACCGCTCAGGCCGGGGAAGTTGCCGGGGACGACGAGGAGCGCGCACAGGCTCAGCGCCAGGCAGAGCAGGATCGTTTGCCGCAGGGTCAGGGTCACGGCACTCAGCGTTCCGGCGCGCCGTGAGCCTCCAATGAGCCGAAGATGAAAGGAACTTCACCGGCGCCCCCGCCGACCGGCTCCCGTGGTCACCCGGGCAGCCGGTACCCCATGCCCCGCACCGTCTCCACCCGCTCCGCCCCCAGCTTCTTGCGCAGCGCCCGCACGTACACGTCCACGATGTTCGACCCCGGGTCGAAGTCGTACCCCCACACGTGGGACAGGATCTGCTCCCGTGACAGCACCTGCCCGGGATGGCGCAGGAACAGCTCCAGGAGCACGAACTCACGCGCCGTCAGGTCCACCGTCCGCTCGCCCGAACGGGCCCGGCGCGTCCGCAGGTCGAGCGTCACCTCGCCGCTGCGCAACACGGTCACCTCGGGCGCCCGGGCCGCCGTGCGCAGCCGCAGGCGCACCCGCGCGAGCAGCTCCTCGAACCGGAACGGCTTCGTCATCCAGTCGTCGGCGCCGCCTTCGAGCCCCGCCACGGTGTCCCGCACGGAGTCCCGCGCCGTCAGCACGATCACCGGCGCCGACACCCGCGCCTCGCGCAGCTCCCGGAGCACGGTGAAGCCGTCCCGGCCCGGCAGCCCGATGTCCAGGAGGATCAGGTCGAAGCCGCCGGTGAGGGCGTAGTCGCAGGCCGCGTCGCCGTCGCCCACGATCGTCGTCGTGAAGCCGTTGGCACGCAGTCCCTTGTCGACGAAGGAGGCGATGCGCTCCTCGTCCTCCACGATCAGGACCCGGTTCATGCCCGGCCTCCGGTGCTCGCCGCACGGCTCATGTCTGGCCCTCCAGTACGAGTACGAATGTGGCGCCGCCGCCGTCGGTGGGGCGCAGCAGGACCTCGCCGCGGTGGCCGCGGGCGATCGCGCGGACGATCGACAGCCCGAGCCCCGCGCCGCTGGTCCGGGCCCCGCGCCGGGACGTGCCGCGCCGGAAGCGTTCGAAGATGACCTCGGCGTCCTGTGCCTGGACGCCGGGGCCGCTGTCGGCGACGTACAGCTCGATCCGGCCGTCGGTGAGGCGCGAGCCGACGCGGACGCGCCCGCCGGGCACGGTGTGCTGCACGGCGTTCTGGGCGAGCTGGACCATCGCCTGGGTGATGCGCTGCGGGTCGAGCCGGGCCTCGCTGTCGGCGACCTCGGCCAGCTCCCAGCGGCGCTCGCCGAGGGCGCGGGCCTTCACGAACACGTCGGCGGTCAGCTCGGCGAGCTGCACCGGCTCCGGCCTGATGAAGTCCGGGCGCTCGGCCTTGGCGAGGAGCAGCAGGTCCTCGACGATGCGGCTCATGCGGTCCAGCTCGTCGGTGACCAGGCGGACGGTCTCCTCGCGCTCGGCTGCGCTCTCTGTGGCACCACCCATCAGCTCCAGGTGGCCGCGGACGATGGTGATGGGGGTGCGCAGCTCGTGCCCGGCGTCGTCGACGAACTCGCGCTGCGCCGCGAACGCCCGCTCCAGGCGGTCCAGCATGCCGTTGAACGTGTCGGCGAGCGCGGCGATGTCGTCCTTGCCGTGCACGGGGATGCGCCGGGTCAGGTCCTGCTCGGTGAGCTGGGCGGCGGCGGTGCGCACGAGGCGTACGGGTTTCAGGATGCGCCCGGCGACCGCCCACGCGATGCCCGTCGTCAGGACCAGCGCGACCCCGGAGATGGCCAGGAGGATGCGGAACACGTCGTTCGCCTTGGCCTGTTCGGCCCTCGGGTGGAAGGCGACGACGAACGCCGCCTCCGGCTCGTCGCCGTGCCGGGCCACCTCGACCTTGGCCCAGCGCAGTTCGCCGGAGCGGCGGTCCAGGGTGCCCGTGGAGCCGCTCGCCGCGAAGATGGCGCGCCGGGCGGCCGGGTCGCGGTGCAGCGGGTGGCGCACCGAGAGCTCCCGGGGCTGGGTGAGCTGGGCCGGGCCCTGGCCCTCGCGGCGGACGAGCCCGATCAGCTCCTCGTCGGGGTCCGCGTACTGCCGCTCAAGGAAGACCTCGAGCAGGCGGCGCGGGTCGGTGAAGCGCTCGCCGGTGGCCGGATCGACGCCCTGGTCCACGAAGTTGGTGAACTCGCCGGCCTCCTGGGTGAGCAGCCGGTCGACGCGGTGGTCGACGTCGCGCAGCAGGATCGAGCGGGTGGTGGCGGCGACCGCGGCGAGCGCGACCGCCATCACCAGGAGCAGCCACAGCAGGATGCGGACGCGTGCGGAGAGGCGGCGCGCGGCCCCGGTCGGCTCGGCCGTCGGCGCCGGATCAGTCGTCGCCGGGTCCGTCGTCCGCGTCGTCGTCCCCGGAGGAGCCGGGCTTGCCGGTCGATCCGGGGGTGTGGGATCCGGTGTTGTCGTCGTCATCGTCACCCGAGTCGCCCCGCTCGTCCGCGCCGTCCGTGGAGTTCTCGCCGACCGGGGGCGGCGAGACCACCTGGTCGCTGGGGGTGGGCTGCGGTTTCGTCGGCGCGGTGGACGGGGAGCCGCTGTCCAGTTCGACCTTGGGCGGCACCTTGGGCGACGACGGGTTGTCGGTGAGGGCGTAGCTCGTCACGGCGATGCCCAGCGGAATCGCCACGACGGCAGCCAGGGCCGCGATGCGATGGGAGAAGACCATGGCGGCGATGGTGCGTGGCGTACCGCGTCGTCAGCATGAGCCGCAGATGAAGAATCCTTCATCCGGGGGCGGCGGGGGCGCGAGTGCTCCGGCCGCGCTCCCGGATCCGCTACGAATCCAGGCCGATCGCGAACGCGGCTTCCAGGTCGTGCTGCGAGTACGTCCGGAACGCCACGTGCGTGTCCGTGCCCTCCACGCCGGGGATCTTGCTGATCCTGCCCGGGATGACGTCCGCCAGGTCGTCGTGGCGGGCCACCCGGACCATGGCGATCAGGTCGTAGCCGCCGGTGACGGAGAAGACCTCGCTGACGCAGTCGAGGGCGGCGATCGACTCGGCGATCTCGGGGATCCGGTCCACGCTGGTCTTGATGAGCACGATCGCGGTGATCACGGCTGGCTGTCTCCCTCGGTGGCCGTTCCAGAGGCTTTCACTCTACTTGGCCCCCGACGCCGCCCCCAGGCGTAGACAAACCCCAACGAAAAGCCCACCAGGTGCGCCAGATACGCCACCCCCGGTCCCTGCCTCTCCTGCCCCGCCGCCGCCCACTGCAGCGCCACCCAGAACGGCAGCACCACCCACGCCGGAAACCGCAGCGGCAGGAAGAACAGGAACGGGAAGAGGCTGGTGACCCGCGCCTTCGGGAAGAGATACAGAAAGGCGCCGAGCGCGGCGGAGATCGCCCCCGAGGCGCCGACCAGGGTCTGGCCGGAGTCCGCGTGCGCGATCGCGTAGGCGAGCAGGGCGAGGGCGCCGCAGCCGAGGTAGAAGAGCGCGTACTGGAGGTGCCCCATGCGTTCCTCGACCATCACCCCGAACACGTACAGAAAGAGCATGTTGCCGAGCAGATGCAGCCAGCTGCCGTGCACGAACAGGGCCGTCACGGAGGTGAGGGCGGCCCGCGGTTTCCCGCTGAGGAGTTCGACGGGTACGACGCCCCAGCGTTCGAAATAGGCCCGCTGCGCGGCGATCAGCTCGTCGCCGGTGCCGTAGCCGGGGTTGAGGCCGGATCCCGGGGACATCAGGAAGATCAGACAGCACGCGGCGATCAGCGCGTACGTCACTGGAGCCGCCTGCCGCCTCACCATCCGGCCGGCGGCCGGGACCCACGCAGTGATCATGGACAGAGCATGACGTAACGGCGGTGATCTCCACAGATCGCCTCGCCCACCCATGTGCGTACGGAGCCCCTTACGCAGGCCTTAGGGTTACGGGCAATACGCACCACGGTTCCCGAAGGAAAGCGAACGTCACGATGACGGTTCCCCTGCCGACCGACGCCACCCGATGGCGCTGCGCCCTCTGCGGCAACCTCACCCGCTTCGACGTGACCCGGTCCTCGAAGGTCGTCGAATATGTGCACCTCGACCTGGCCGGAGAGCCGAAGGTCGAGGAACGCGAGGTGGTCAGTGAGACCATCGAGTCGGTCCGCTGCCGCTGGTGCAACGCGGTGGACCAGGTGGAACTCGTGGACAGGCCCGGGGCCGGCTCCTGAAACGGGAGCGGGCCCCGCACAGCTAGTGGGGTGACCGATGGTGGAGAGCGCGGGCGGAACGCCGGAGGACGGCGCCGCTGAGGTGCTCGACCGTCCGCTGCCCGACGGCGTGCGGCGGGCGGTCGTGCAGATCGTGTCGGACGGTTTCGGCGGCCTCACGGTGGCCGAACTGCCACCCCAGCTGCGCCAGTACGCGCGCTTCACCCCGAGCAGGCGGGTGAAGTTCGCGGCCAACGCCATGGCCGCGGCCCTGGAGGGCGACCCCCTGTTCCGCCAGCGCATCGGCGAACGCCTGCGCGAGGCCCAGCCCGAGCTGGCCGAGGCCCTCGACGCCGGCACCCCGCCGCCCGCCGCCGACCCGTTGGACGTGGCGGCGGCCGCGTACGTGCTGCGCCCGCTCGGCTGGGTGAAGCTGGTCACCGCCGCGGGCGAGGAGGCCCAGCGCGCCGACGCCGAACGGGCCGACGAGGAGACCCGGGCCGAACTGGAGCGGCTGCGCGCCGAACTGGCCGCCGCCCGCACCCACACCAAGGCCGAGACCGAACGCCTGCGCACCGAGCTGGACGCGGCGAGGCGCGAGGCCGACGCCGCGCACCGCAAGCTGCGCGGCGCGCTCAGCGACATCAAGCGCGGCGAGGCCGCCCTGCGCAAGGCCGCCGCCGAGGCCGACGTCGCGCGCGCCGAGGGCCAGGCCCAGGTGTCCGCCGCCGAGAGCGAGGCGCGGCGCCTCAAGGCCCGCCTCGGTGAGGCCGAGGCGGCCCTGGAGGCCACCCGCAGGGCCGCGCGCGAGGGCCGCAGCGTCGAGGACATGCGGGTACGGCTCCTGCTCGACACCGTGCTCGAAGCGACCCAGGGGCTGCGCCGCGAACTCGCCCTGCCGCCGGTGTCCGTGCGGCCCGCCGAGACCGTCGACGCCGTCGAGCCCGGCCGGATGACACCGAAGGACATCGCCGC
Organism: Streptomyces flavofungini; assembly: GCF_014650815.1. GTDB lineage: Bacteria > Actinomycetota > Actinomycetes > Streptomycetales > Streptomycetaceae > Streptomyces > Streptomyces flavofungini. The sequence goes on along the minus strand of NZ_BMVR01000006.1, from coordinate 444,822 downwards.
CCGCGCCCTGTCCGAGAACGATCCGGCCATTCTCGACCAACTCCTCGCCCTGCCGCAGGCGCATCTGGTCGTGGACGGCTACAACGTGACCAAGACCGGCTATCCCACGATGCCTCTGGAGAAGCAGCGGCTGCGCCTCCTAGGCTCCCTCTCTCAGCTCGCGCTGCAGACCGGGGCTGAGGTGACCTGCGTCTTCGACGGGGCCGAGCTGGCCGCGCCGGTGCTGCTCGCGCCGCCGCGCGGCGTGCGCGTGCTGTTCTCGAAGGCCGGGGTGACGGCGGACGAGCTGATCCGTCAGCTCGTCCGCGCCGAACCGCCCGGGCGGCCCGTCATCGTCGTGTCCACCGACCGCGAGGTGGCCGACGGGATCGCCAAGGCGGGGGCGCGGCCGGTCGCGTCCGTGGTGCTGCTGAAGCGGCTCTCGCGGGGCTGAGCAGGTCCTTTCCCGGGGAGTCGGGAACGCCCATTCGCGTGGCTGCGTACGTCCTCGTAACTCCTGTTCCCTATGCCCGGATTGGGCGCTCGCCGTGCGCGACGTTGTGTCAAGTGACCGCTACCGCCCGTCGATTCTCAGTAAAGAAAACGCTCGACGACCGTCTTTTTTCCGATGAGGATTTGATCTGATCACAGGAGGGTCACTAGGGTCTCGCCTCGTACCCTCGCTCTGTTGATCACCCACCAGGGGTGGCAGCGTGCGGTCCCGCCCGCCGGTCCGGCAGGCGGCTGGAGGAAGAAGGAGCCGCCTTCGTGGCGTCCCACCGTCGACCGAAGCAGCCGGGCCGCGCCCGTGTGACCGTGCTCACCGCGACCGCCGCAGCCGCCGTCGCACTCACCTCGCAGGCCGCGAACGCCGCGCCGAACGAGAAGCCGAGCAAGGACGAGGTCAAGTCCAAGGTCGACAAGCTCTACGAAGAGGCCGAGAAGGCGACCGAGAAGTTCAACGGCGCCAAGGAGAAGCAGGAGAAGCTGGAGAAGCAGGTCGACACCCTGCAGGACAAGGTCGCCCGCGGTCAGGACGACCTCAACGACCTGCGCAGCGGCGTCGGTTCGCTCGCCAGCGCCCAGTACCGCTCCGGCGGCATCGACCCCTCCCTGCAGCTCTTCCTCTCCTCCGACCCGGACAACTTCCTCGACAAGGCCTCCGCGCTCGACCAGCTCAGCAGCAAGCAGGCCGAGGCCCTGAAGAAGATCCAGGCCAAGCAGCGCACCCTCGCGCAGCAGCGCAAGGAAGCCGCGGACAAGCTCGGCGACCTCGCCACCACGCGCTCCGAACTCGGCAAGAAGAAGAAGGAAGTCCAGGGCAAGCTCGGTGAGGCGCAGCGCCTCCTGAACTCCCTGTCCGCCGCCGAGCGGGCCGCCCTGAAGGCCAAGGAGGACCGCGCCTCGCGCGACTCCGAGCGCCAGGCCATCGACAAGCCCGACTCGAAGGGCGGCGCCCCCGCGAAGGGTTCCGGCCGCGCCTCGTCCGCGTACGCCGCCGCCCAGAGCAAGATCGGCTCGCCGTACGTCTACGGCGCGACCGGCCCCTCCTCCTTCGACTGCTCCGGCCTCACCTCCTGGGCCTACGCCCAGGCCGGCATGGACATTCCGCGCACCTCGCAGGCCCAGGCCAACTACGGCACGCGCATCGCCTCGCAGAGCGACCTGCGCGTCGGCGACCTCGTGATCTTCTACGGCGACCTGCACCACGTCGGCTTCTACGCGGGCAACGGCCAGGTCCTGCACGCGCCGCGCACCGGCACCGTGGTCCGCTACGAGTCGATCAACAACATGCCGTTCCAGTTCGGCGTCCGCATCTGACGTCCGACGCACCGTCCGATCGGGCGAATTCCGGTAACTTCCGCTGACCCCGCGCCCCGCTGATGACCTGCGTCTGAGGCGGGGCGTCACTGTGCGTAGGCGCTCAGGGTCTTTGGCCGCGACGTGATCGCGCCGCTACTGTCGCGCGCGTTCCCCGACACCGGGGAGCGGCCCCCGCCCCGTGCGGGGGAGACCCGACAGTCCCCCGCCACGCGGGGGTCCGTTCCAGCGGAAGGGAGAGCGGCTTCCCGTGGGATCCCATCGCCGTCCCGCAGCACCCACCGGTCCCGACCGGTGCGTACGCACCGCCACCATCACCGTCCTGTCCGCCGCGGCCGCCGCGGCGGCCCTGGCCGCGGCACCCGCGGGCGCCGCCCCGCAGGACCCGCGGTCCGACGCCTTGGCCAAGGTGGACCGCCTCTACGAGCAGGCCGAGAAGGCAACGGAGGCGTACAACAAGGCGGACGAGCGCGCGGACACACTGCGCGACCAGGTCGAACGGGCCAAGGACAAGGTCGCCCGCGGCCAGGAGCGCATCAACGCCATGCGCGGCGCCCTCGGTTCGCTCGCCGGTGCCCAGTACCGCTCGGGCGGCATCGACCCCGCGCTCGCCCTGATGCTCTCCTCCGACCCGGACGCCTACCTGGACCGGGCCTCGGCGCTGAGCCGCGTCAGTGCCCGGCAGAGCGGCGAACTCACCAAACTCCAGCGGGCCCAGCGCGAACTCGCCCAGGAACGCTCCGAGGCCACCCGCAAGCTGGTCGACCTCGAAGAGAGCCGCAAGACCGTCGCCCACCACAAGCGGACCGTCGAGACCAAGCTCGCCAAGGCCCGCCAGCTCCTCAACTCCCTGCCCGCGGAAGAACGCGAGCGGGACGGCAGGACCTCGCGCTCCGGGCGGGCCGACATGCCCGACCTCGCGGGCGCCGGGGCCCCGGCCTCCGCCCGCGCGGCCGCCGCGATCGCCGCGGCCCGCTCGGCGGTCGGCAAGCCGTACATCTGGGGCGCCAACGGCCCCTCCGGGTTCGACTGTTCGGGCCTGACCCAGTGGTCCTACGCCCAGGCCGGCGTCGGCCTGCCCCGCACCTCACAGGCCCAGGCGGGCGCGGGCCGGCAGGTCCCGCTCGGCCAGGCCCAACCCGGCGACCTCGTCGCCTACCGCGACGACGCCAGCCACATCGGCATGTACGTCGGCAACGGCCAGGTGGTGCACGCGCCCTACCCCGGGGCGGCGGTGCGGTACGACCCGGTGGGGATGATGCCGGTGTCCTCGGTGACGCGCGTTTGACGGGCGGTACGGGGGCGGGGGCGCGGGTCTGATCGCCGGTACGGGGCCCGGGGTGCGGCTCTGATCGGTGCCGGCGCCCGCACGGGGCCGGGCGGCGGCGCCGTGTCCCCGTACGATCGGGAACGTGGCTGGTCGAGGGCAGGGGCGTGGGCGGCGCGCGCGGGCGGCGGGTACGGGGATGTGTCTCGCGGTGCTCGCCCCCGCCGTGCTGGCGGGCTGCGGGCGCGACGACACGGCGGACGCCGCGCCCGCCGACGTACGGCGGCTGCTCGACCGGCGCGCCGAGGCCGTCCTGGAGCGCGACCCCCGCGCCTACCGGGCCACCGGCGGCCCCACCGCCGCCTACGACCGGCTGCGCGACGTCCCCCTCAGATCCTGGACGTACCACCTCAAGGACTTCGAGCGCGACGGCACCCGCGCCACCGCCACCGCCGACCTCGGCTACCGCGTCGCGGGCTACGACCGCGCCCCCCTCACCGCCGAGCGGACCCTGTCCCTCCAGCGGCGCGACGGACGCTGGTACGTCACCGCCGAACGCCCCGCCCGGAATGCCGCCCAGCAACTCTGGGACCAGGGCCGCGTCGACGCCGTGCGCGGCACCCACAGCCTCATCCTCGGCGTCGGCCGCGAGCGCGCCGAGTTGCGGCGGTACGCCGAACTCGCCGACCGTGCCGTGCCCGCCGTGCGGGACGCCTGGCGCGGGGACTGGCCCGGCAAGGTCGTCGTCCTCGTACCGAAGTCCCTGGACGGCATGGCGGACCTCCTGGGCGCGCCCGCCTCCGGCTACCAGGGGATCGCCGCCGTCACCACCGGCGAGGCCGGCGGATCCGGCCGGACGCCCGCCGACCGGATCGTCGTCAACCCCGAGGCGTACGGGGTCCTCGGCGACCTGGGCAAGCAAGTCGTCCTCACCCACGAGACCACCCACGTCGCCACCCGCGCCCAGACCTCCCGGGCCACCCCCCTCTGGCTCTCCGAAGGCTTCGCCGACTGGGTCGGCTACCGGGGCACCGACCGCACCCCCCGCCAGGCCGCCCCCGAACTCCGCCGCGCCGTCGTCGACGGCCGCCTCCCCGCCGCCCTCCCCGAGGACGACGCCTTCGGCTTCAGCGGCGACGCGGGTGGACTGGCACGGGCCTACGAGGGGGCGTGGCTGGCCTGCCGGATGATCGCGGAGGAGTGGGGGGAGGGGAAGCTGCGGGCCTTCTACACGGCCGTGGGTGCGCGGGGGCAGCGGGCCGGGGCGGTCGAGGGGGCCCTGCGGGATGTGCTCGGCACGACGGAGGAGGACTTCACGGGGCGGTGGCGGGACTACGTGCGGGAGCAGCTGGGCTGAGCCCTCGCGGGGGCGCCCAAGTCCCGCCCCTTCTCCGAAACCGGGGGCTGCCGCCCCCTGGACCCCCGCTGTCGGCGCTTCGCGTCTCGTCCTCAATCTCCCCCAAGCTCTTAAGGAGCAGGGGGACCCCCACGACGGGCTGGATATGTGCTGCTGTTGTACTTCAGCCCCTCCGGCGTTTGAGGGGCGGGACCGGGGCGCCCCCGCGAGGCACCGCCCCCCGCCACACCCCCCGGCACGCCAGCACCGTCGCCGCGACCAGCAACCCGTTGCGTACGACAAGAAGCGCCAGGCCCACCGCATCGCTCGCCACCACATGCCCGAACCACACGGGAAACTCCAGGAACGTCACGAAGGCGGCCGTGAGGACGAGCACGGCAGGCCGCACCATCCGGCTGCCGCGCGAGGACAGGCACACGGCGGCCACCCCGACCAGCCAGACCAGGTACTGCGGACTGATCACCCGGCTGGTCGTGGTGAACAGCAGCACCGCCGCGAACGCCGCATCCGCAGGCGTGGCGGCCGACCACACCCGCGCCCGGACCCGCCACAGCACCAGCCACCCCAGAGCGGCCACCGACAGCGCCTGCGCCACCCCGCTCACCAGCGGGACGTACGGCCCGAGGAACTCCACGGAGCCGTAGTTGAGCCGCACCGCCCCCGACCAGCCGAAGTGGCGCGCCACATGGAAGACGAGGGCGCCGAGCGACTCGACCTCCGTACCCCGGTCGCGCTGGAACGTCAGGAACGCCAGCGCCCCCGGCATCGCGACCACGAACGCCGACGTGACGGCACCCGCCGTGAGGACCGCGGCACCCCACGAACGCCGGGCCGCCCGCCCCCGCGGCGCTCCGACGAGCAGCAGCACCGGCCACACCTTCACCACCGCCCCGAACCCGGCGAGCACCCCCGCCGTGTGCGCCCTGCGCGCCCCGGCGAGCAGCGCGGCGACGGCGACGGCGGTCACCATCAGGTCGTAGCGGGCGTACGCGGTGGGCCCGAGCAGGGCGACCCCCGCCGTCCACACCCAGGCCCCCCGCAGTGTCCTGCCGGGCCGCCCGGCCGCGTACACGAGCAGCCCCGTCACCACCGCGTCGGCCACGAAGGCCAGCAGGAAGAAGGCGGCGGGGTAGCCGAGGAACGGCAGCATGCCCGGGCCGAGGATCGCGAGGGCGGCGGCGGGCGGGTACTGCCAGGTGACGTCGTCGAGCGGGAACGTGCCGGTGCGCAGCACCTCGTACCAGCCCTGGTAGATGAACGCGACGTCGTTGGTGACGTCGGGGCCGGGGATGACGATGACGTGGAAGACGCAGAGGAGAAGCAGGGCGCGGGTGGGGGCCCAGAGGGCGAGGAGGCGCAGCAGTTCGGCGGCGGTGGCCTTCTCGGCCCGCTCAGCCCTGTCGGCCCCGGTGAGTCCGTCGAGCAGTCCGGCGGCCTTGGGATCGGGCCTGGCCTGGGTGGCCTCGGGCTCGGCCGTCCCGGCGGAGGTGGCCCCGAGTCCGGTGGTCCCGAGTCCGGTGGTCCCGGGCTCGGCCGCTGGCGAGAGGGCCCGCGTGGTCCCCGTCTGTCCCGTGCCCGTCATGTCTACCTCGCCCGCTTTTGAGACGTTTAAGTGGGTTTCGGGAAGTCATGATGCCGGGTGGTGCGGCACGGGCGGGCGAGGCGGGGCCGTGCGGCGCGGGCGGGCGCGCGGCCGGTACTGTCGGCGGCGATGCACAAGACCCTGATCGTCACGAACGACTTCCCGCCCCGGCCCGGTGGCATCCAGGCGTTCCTGCACAACATGGCGCTGCGCCTGGACCCCGCACAGATCGTCGTCTACGCCTCCACCTGGAAGCGCGGCCGTGAGGGCGCCGAGGCCACCGCGGCCTTCGACGCCGAACAGCCCTTCCAGGTCGTCCGCGACCCCACGACGATGTTGCTCCCCACGCCCCGCGTCACCCGCCGGGCGGTCTCGCTGCTCCGGGAACACGGCTGTACGTCCGTGTGGTTCGGGGCGGCCGCACCGCTCGGCCTGATGGGGCCCGCGCTGCGGCGGGCCGGGGCGCGGCGGCTTGTCGCGACCACGCACGGGCACGAGGCCGGGTGGGCGCAGTTGCCCGCCTCCCGGCAACTCCTGCGCCGGATCGGGGAGTCGACGGACACGGTCACCTATCTCGGTGAGTACACCCGCTCCCGGATCGCCGCCGCGCTCAGCCCCGCCGCGGCCGGGCGCATGGTCCAACTGCCGCCCGGGGTCGACGAGAAGACCTTCCACCGCGGCTCCGGGGGCGACGCGGTGCGGGCGCGGCTCGGGCTCACCGACCGGCCGGTCGTCGTGTGCGTCTCGCGGCTCGTGCCGCGCAAGGGGCAGGACACCTTGATCCTCGCCATGCCGCGGATTCTGGCTCGGGAGCCGGACGCGGTGCTGTTGATCGTGGGGGGCGGGCCCTACGAGAAGGAGTTGCGGCGGCTCGCCGCCGAGACGCGGGTCGCGGACTCCGTCGTCTTCACCGGGGCCGTGCCGTGGGCCGAGCTCCCCGCCCACTACGGCGCCGGGGACGTCTTCGCCATGCCCTGCCGTACGCGGCGCGGGGGGCTCGACGTCGAGGGCCTCGGCATTGTCTACCTGGAGGCCTCCGCCACCGGGTTGCCCGTCGTCGCCGGGGACTCCGGCGGGGCGCCGGACGCCGTCCTCGACGGGGAGACCGGGTGGGTCGTGCGGGGCGGTTCCCCCGAGGATTCCGCTGACCGGATCCTCGCGCTGCTCGGTGATGCGGAGTTGCGGGAGCGGATGGGGGAGCGGGGGCGGCGGTGGGTCGAGGAGCGGTGGCGCTGGGACCTGCTGGCGGAGAGGCTGCGGGAGCTGCTGTAGCCCTTCGCGGGGCGCCCCACGCCGGAGGGGCTGACACTTGCCCGCACCTTCTCAGCCCGTTGTGGGGGTCCCCCCTGCTCCTTGAGAGCTTGGGGGAGTTTGAGGGCGAGGCGCGAAGCGCCGACAGCGGGGTCCTGGGGGCGCAGCCCCCGGTTTCGGGAAGGGGCGGGACGGGGGAAAGCCCCGCAGGGCCCCCGACCTCAGCCCCGGTAAAGCGCCTCGATCTCGTCCGCGTAATCCTTCGCGACCACGTTCCGCTTCAGCTTCAGCGACGGCGTGAGATGCCCCGACTCCTCGGTGAACTGGGCGGGCAGGACACGGAACTTGCGGACGGACTCGGCCTTGGAGACCGCCGCGTTGCCGTCGTCGACGGCCTGCTGCACCGCGGCGATGAGGTCGGCGTCCTCCCGCAGGGAGGCGGCGGTGACCCCGGCGGGCTTGCCGTGCTCGGCCGCCCACCGCCCGAGGAACTCCTCGTCGATGGTGACGAGCGCGCCGACGAACGGCCGCCCGTCCCCGACGACCATGCACTCGGCGACGAGCGCGTGCGCCCGGATGCGGTCCTCGATGACGGCGGGGGCGACGTTCTTGCCGCCGGCCGTCACGATGATCTCCTTCTTGCGGCCGGTGATCCGCAGGTACCCGTCCTCGTCGAGGGTGCCGATGTCCCCGGTGTGGAACCACCCGTCGGCGAGGGCTTCCTCGGTGGCGGCCTCGTTGTTCCAGTAGTGGGAGAACAGGTGCTCGCCGTGGAGCAGGACCTCGCCGTCGTCGGCGATGCGGACGACGGAGCCGGGCAGCGGCTGCCCGACGGTGCCGATCTTCTGCCGGTCCCAGGGGTTGAAGGCGGTGGCGGCGCAGGACTCGGTGAGGCCGTAGCCCTCCAGGACGGTGAAGCCGATGCCGCGGAAGAAGTGGCCGAGGCGCTCGCCGAGCGGGGCGCCGCCGGAGATGGCGTACTCGCCGCGCCCGCCGAGGACGGCGCGCAGCTTGCTGAAGACCAGCTTGTCGAAGACCTTGTGCTTGACGCGCAGGCCGATCGAGGGCCCGCCGACGGAGTCGAGGGCGCGGCTGTAGGCGATCGCCGTGTCGGCGGCCTTGTCGAAGATCTTGCCCTTGCCGTCGGCCTGCGCCTTGGCGCGCGCCGCGTTGTAGACCTTCTCGAAGACGCGCGGCACGCCGAGGATCAACGTGGGCCGGAACGCGGCGAGTTCGTCGGTGAGGTGCTTGATGTCGGGCGCGTGGCCGAGCTTGATGGGGGCCATGAGCGCGGCCACCTCCACCAGGCGGCCGAAGACGTGCGCGACGGGCAGGAAGAGGAGCACCGAGCACTCGCCGGTGCGGAACAGCGGTTTCAGGCGCTCCACCACGTTGCCGCACTCGGCGAAGAAGCTGCGGTGGGTGAGGACGCAGCCCTTGGGGCGGCCCGTCGTGCCCGAGGTGTAGACGATGGTCGCCGGGTCGTCGGCGCCCGCGACGGCGCCGCGCTCCTCGACGGTCTCGTCGGGGACCTCGGCGCCCGCCCGGTTCAGCTCCTCGACGCCGCCCCGGTCGATCTGCCAGATGTGGGCCAGCGCCGGCAGCCGGTCGCGCACGGACTCGACGGCCTCGGCGTGACCGTCGGTCTCCACGACGCAGGCCACCGCGCCGGAGTCGCCGAGGATCCACTGGATCTGCTCGGCCGAGCTGGTCTCGTACACCGGTACCGAGACCGCGCCCGCGCTCCAGATCGCGAAGTCGAACAGCGTCCACTCGTAGCGCGTACGGGACATCAGGCCGACCCGGTCGCCGGGTCGCACGCCCGCCGCGATCAGGCCCTTCGCGGCGGCCCGCACCTCGGCCAGGAACGCCGTGGCCGTGACGTCCTGCCAACTGCCGTTCACCTTGCGGCCGATGACCGCCACATCCGGGTGCTGCGCGGCGTTTCTGCGGACGATGTCGGTCAGATTGCCGTCCGCGGGGACCTCGTACAGGGCCGGAAGGCTGAACTCGCGCAAGACTGCTGCTCCTACATAGGGCGCCGACGCCACGACGTTGTGCGATGCGACGGTGCGGTCCAAGGTCGGGCAGGTGCTCAGTCGGGGGGTTCGGGGGGTCCTCGGTGTTTCGTTGAGGGGCTGAGCACTACTGGACTGCCCGGACGTTACCCACCGGTATGGCTGGTTCGGTAGGGGGGCCGGGCCAGATGTTCCGTGCGTCACACGACGTTATGGTCTGAACCGCACAGTACGCCACGCTCTTCTTGACTCGGAAGTAACCGCAGGTCCGCCGCCCGGGCACCCCGCCCTGGTCCGCCGCGCCCCCGCCGTCCTAAGGTGACCGGCATGCGAGGTTTCCGGGTCCATGTGGTCAGTGACGTGCACGGCAACGCCGAAGACCTGGCCCGCGCGGGCGACGGCGCCGACGCCTTGATCTGCCTGGGTGACCTGGTCCTCTTCCTCGACTACGCGAACCACGCGCGCGGCATCTTCCCCGATCTGTTCGGCGCCGAGAACGCCACCCGCCTCGTGGAGCTGCGCACCGCCCGCCGCTTCGAGGAGGCCCGCGCCTTCGGCGCCTCGCTGTGGGCGGGCCTCGACCGCGGCCCGGCCGTGGAGCAGGCGGTCCGCAAGCAGTACGCCGAGCTGTTCGCCGCCTTCCCCACCCCTACGTACGCCACCTACGGCAATGTCGACATGCCGCAGCTCTGGCGCGAATACGCCGGTCCCGGCACGACCGTCCTCGACGGCGAGCGCGTGGAGATCGGCGGCCGCGTCTTCGGCTTCGTCGGCGGCGGCCTCAAGACCCCGATGCGCACGCCCTACGAGATCAGCGACGAGGAGTACGCCGCCAAGATCGAGGCCGTCGGCGAGGTCGACGTGCTGTGCACCCACATCCCGCCGGAGGTGCCCGACCTCGTGTACGACACGGTGGCGCGCCGCTTCGAGCGCGGCAGCCGCGCGCTGCTCGACGCGATCCGGCGCACCCGGCCGAGGTACGCGCTCTTCGGCCATGTGCACCAGCCGCTCGTCAGCCGGATGCGGGTCGGGTCGACGGAGTGCGTGAACGTCGGGCACTTCGCGGGGTCCGGGCGGCCCTGGGCGATGGAGTGGACTGGGTGACCGTCGCAGGTCGCGTGCGCGGTAGCCTTCAGCGGGCAGGCACAAGCGCCCGCACCGGACCGCATCTGGAGGAGCCACCGCGATGGCGGAATACACCAGCTCGAGCATCACGATCGAGGCGGCACCGGCCGACGTCATGGACGTGATCGCCGACTTCGCCCGCTATCCGGAGTGGACCGGCGAGGTCAAGGAGGCGCAGGTCCTTCAGACCGACGACGCCGGCCGCGCCGAGCAGGTCCGGCTCGTCATGGACGCCGGGGCGATCAAGGACGACCAGACCCTCGCGTACACCTGGGGCGGTGAGCACGAGGTCTCCTGGACCCTCGTCAAGTCCCAGATGCTGCGCTCCCTGGACGGCTCCTACCTCCTGAAGTCCACGGGCACCGGCACCGAGGTCACCTACCAACTGACCGTCGACGTCAAGATCCCCATGCTCGGCATGATCAAGCGCAAGGCGGAGAAGGTCATCATCGACCGCGCCCTGGCGGGCTTGAAGAAGCGCGTGGAGACCAAGCCGCAGCAGTAGTTTCCCGCTGCGCACGGCCGGGCCGCCCGGCGGGCGGAAGGGGCACCCCCTGCTCGAACGAGTCGAGAGCCTGGGGAAGGGTGGGCACAGCCCCGGTCCGACGGTCACCGTAAAGTGCGACCGTATGCGCACCCTCCTCCTCACCGGCCCCGGCGGAGCCGGCCGCACCACCCTCGCGGCCGCCACAGCCCTCACCGCCGCCCGCGAGGGCGCCCGCACCCTGCTCCTGTCGGCCGACCGCGCAGACACCCTGGGCGCAGCCCTCGGCACCCCCACGGGCCCCCGCCCGAAGGAGGTCGCCCCGGGCCTGACGGCCGTGCGCCCGAACCCGGACCCCGGCTTCCGCGCGGGCCTCCTCGCCCTCCAGGAGCACGCGGGCGCCGCCCTGGACCTCCTCGGCGCCGACCGCCTCGACGACGAGGAGCTGACCCCGCTCCCGGGCGCGGAGGACCTCGCCCTCCTGGGCGCCCTGCGCGCGGCCCCGGAGTCGTACGACACGGTCGTCGTCGACCTCCCCGCCGCCCCGCGCGCCCTCGCGCTCCTCGCCCTGCCCGCCCAACTGCGCCGCTACCTCCGCCGGTTGCTGCCCCCGGAGCGCCGCGCGGCCCGCGCCCTGCGCCCGATGCTCGGCCGCCTCGCGGGCGTCCCGCTGCCCGCCGGATCGCTCTACGAGGCGGCGGACCGCTGGGACGGGACGCTGGCCGCCGCGCAGGCGGTGATCGAGGCCCCGGGGACCAGCGTCCGCCTGGTCGCCGAGCCGGGCCCGGCCGGCGCCGACGCCGTGGCCCGCACCGCCACCGGCCTCGCCCTGCACGGCCTGACCCTCGACGCCCTCCTCGCCAACCGCGTCCTGCCCGCACCCCAGGACCCCGGCGCGGCCTCCTGGCTCGCCGCCCTCCACGCCCAGCAGCACAAGACGCTCGGCGAGTGGACGCACACGTACCGCACCCACGAGATCCCCCACCTCGGCCAGGACCCCCGCGGCACCGACGACCTCTCCGCCCTCGGCGCACCCGCCCCCGGCCCGGCCCCGGACCCCGTCGACTGGCCCGTCACCGACGCGCTCGCCACGGACGAACTGCTGCTCTGGTCCATCCCGCTGCCCGGCGCCGTACGCGAGGACCTGGACCTGGTCCGGCGCGGCGACGAACTCGTCGTCACCGTGGGACCGTTCCGGCGGATCGTTCCGCTGCCCTCCGCGCTGCGCCGCTGCACCGTCACCGGCGCCGCCCTGCGCGCCGCCACCCTGCGGATCCGCTTCGCGCCGGACCCGGACCTGTGGCCCCGGACCCGGTGAACGGCCTGCCGCCATTCGGGTAACGTCGAGAGTACGAATTCGTCGGCCCTGCGCAGGAGTCAGCCCGTCATGAGCGATGCCATCGAGCGCGACGCGTCCGAGCCGGAGCGCCCCGAGCCCGCCCCCGCCGACGCCGACGCGTGGTCCACGGCCTGCGCCGAGGACCTCGCGGCGGAGAAGGCCCGCCGCCGCGCCCAGTACGGGCCGCCGCCCGGCTCCGCCGCCGAGGAGCTGCGCAAGCTCGTCGACGCCGTCTCCGACAAGCTCTCGGGGCTGCAGTCGCCGCTGCTCGGCGCGGTCGCCCAGGGCGCCGTGCAGGAGACGGTGCAGCAGGTCGTCCGGCAGGCGAAGGCCGCCGTGGAGCCGGTCATCGAGCGCAACCCCGACGTCTTCGACCACCTCGCGGCGGCCGGCGCCGAGCTGCTCGCCGCCTACCGCAGCGCGGTCACCGGTCAGGAGGCCCGCTGGACGCGCGATGACACCGCCACCGGCGCCCCGGACGGTTCGGATCGCCGCGACGAGGGCCCCGGACCTGGGGAACACATCGATCTGGACTGACCCCCCTCGGGTACGGTGGGCCGTAGCGGGGCTCGATCGAACTGAGGGATTCATGGGACTCACCATCGGCGTCGACATCGGCGGCACGAAGATCGCGGCCGGAGTGGTCGACGAGGACGGTCACATCCTGTCGACGTTCAAGGTGCCCACCCCCGGCACCTCCGAGGCCATCGTCGACGCGATCGCCTCCGCCGTCGAGGGCGCCCGGGCCGGGCACGAGATCGTCGGGGTCGGCATCGGCGCCGCCGGATACGTCAACCGGCAGCGCTCCACGGTCTACTTCGCACCGAACATCGACTGGCGCCAGGAACCGCTGAAGGACGAGGTCGAGCGGCGCGTCGGCCTGCCGGTCGTCGTCGAGAACGACGCGAACGCGGCGGCCTGGGGGGAGTACAAGTTCGGCGGCGGCAAGGGCCACCGCAACGCCATCTGCATCACCCTCGGCACCGGCCTCGGCGGCGGCATCATCATCGGCAACAAGCTGCGCCGCGGCCACTTCGGCGTGGCCGCCGAGTTCGGCCACATCCGGATGGTCCCGGACGGCCTGCTGTGCGGCTGCGGCAGCCAGGGCTGCTGGGAGCAGTACGCGTCGGGGCGCGCCCTCGTGCGGTACGCCAAGCAGCGCGCCAACGCCACCCCGGAGAACGCCGAGTACCTGCTCTCGCTGGGCGACGGCACCCCCGACGGCATCGAGGGCAAGCACATCTCCATGGCCGCCCGTCAGGGCGACCTGGTCGCCGTCGACTCCTACCGCGAGCTGGCCCGCTGGGTCGGCGCCGGACTCGCCGACCTGGCCTCGCTGTTCGACCCGTCGGCCTTCATCGTCGGCGGCGGTCTCTCGGACGAGGGCGAGCTGGTGCTCGACCCGATCCGCAAGTCCTTCAAGCGGTGGCTCGTCGGGGCGCAGTGGCGTCCGCAGGCGGAAGTCATCGCCGCGCGGCTGGGCAATTCGGCCGGGATGGTCGGCGCGGCCGACCTGGCTCGGGAACCTGACCCCATTATGTGAGCCCCGGTGGGGGTGCCGCCGAGCGCGTTCCGCGCGCGTCGGCGATCTCCCTCAAGCTCTCAACGAGCAGGAGGACCCCCACAACGGGCCGAATCGTCGCCGGGCGAGCTGGAAGGCTCCAGTTCGCCCGGCATTCGCGTATCTTGATCGCCATGTCGACCAGCCCGACACCCGCGCTGCCCAACTCCCGTACCGAACCGGACGGTTCGGCCGTCGTCCGGGTGCTCAGCTACAACATCCGCTCGATGCGCGACGACGTCGACGCGCTCGCCCGCGTCATCAGCGCGTGCGCGCCCGACCTCGTCCTGATCCAGGAGGCGCCCCGGTTCTTCCGGTGGCGCAAGAAGCTGGCGCGGCTCGCCCGCGCCACCGACCTGGTGATGCTGTCCGGCGGCGGGAGTGCCGCCGGGCCCGCGCTGCTGTGCTCGCTGCGGGCCACCGTCGAGCGCACCGAGGACGTGTTGCTCCCGCTGACGCCCGGCCTGCACCGGCGCGGCTTCGCGACCGCGGTCGTGCGCTTCGGCGGCGCCCGCCTCGGCGTGCTGAGCTGCCACTTGAGCCTGCAGAGCCAGGAGCGGTACGAGCAGAGCGGGATGCTGCTCGACCAGCTCGCCGGCATGGGCGTGCCGCACGCCGTCGCGGGCGGCGACCTCAACGACCGCCCCGACGGCCGCTCCTTCCGCAGACTCGCCGACGGCCTCCGCGACTGCTGGGCCACCGCACCCTGGGGCGGCGAACAGACCTCGACCCCGACCGACCCGCACCAACGCATCGACGGCATCTTCGCCACGGAGGGCATCGAGATCCTGGGCTGCGGAGTCCCGCTGGGCCACGCGGGCGTAACGGACGACGACCTCCGCACGGCCACGGACCACTTGCCGGTCCTGGCGGCACTACGGGTGCCACCCGTCAGCCCGTCGTGAGGGTCCCCCCTGCTCCTTGAGAGCTTGAGGACGAGCGCGCAGCGCGATTGACGGACCACCGGCCGGTCCTGGCGGTGCTACGGGGGCCACATGTCAGCCTGTCCGGCGCTTGAGGACGAGCGCGCGGCGCGATCGACGGCGCCCCCGGCCCAGGGCAACACGACGCCCCGGGCCACCAACACCTAGACCACGGCCCCCCGGCCAGGATCCTCGTCCTCGTCGTCGTCGGACTTCATCCGCATCACCAACGTGGCGAACCCGCCCAGGAACCCGCCGATGCCGATCGTCGTCAGCCACCACGTCATCTGCCACCCGAGCAGCACCGCGAGCAACAGCAGCAGCGGGCCGCCGATGACGGCGAGCCAGGCGAACTTGGCGGTGACCTCAGCGTCCGGCAGCGGCGGCGGCTCGGGCGGCACGAAGTGGCCCTCGTCGTCCGCGTCGAAGTCGTCCTCGGACGCCTCGGCGGCGCTGTAGTCCCGCGGGCCCCCGCCGCCCACTCCGGGCGCGAAGGAGACGGAGCTGCCGAGCGCCTTGCCCGGCCCGTCGGCACCCTTGTCGGAGCCGCCGTCCTTGCCGCCGCTCCCGGCACCGTCCGCACCGTCCGTGTCGACGCCGCCCGCGGGCCCGTTGGTCTCCGGCTCCAGGAGCGCCAGATCCTCCACCGACTTGAAGGGCTTGGCGCCGGGCGGGTCCGCGGGCTCCTCGCCGTACCCGGCGACGATGTCGCGCCAGGCGGCATCCTCGTCCAGGGGAACCGCCTGCTCCTGCGGCTCGCGGCTGTCGTCCTCGCGGCTCTCCTCCGCGTCATGCTGCTCAGCCACCGGTGGCCGTCCCTTCCTTGCCTGCGCTGGGGGCGAGCCGGCCGATGAACGTGAAGCTCTCCTCGAAGATCCGGTCCGCGTCGTGGTCCAACGTCGCGACGTGGTAGCTCTGTTCCAGCAGGATCTCCGTGACGTCCGTGGACGACACCCGGCTGAGCACCCGGGCGGAGTCGGCGGGCGGCACGACGTGGTCCTGCGGGCTGTGCAGCAGCAGCAACGGCTGGGTGACCTGCGGCAGCTCCGCGTCGACCTGACGGAAGAACTGGCGCAGCGAGTGCGCGGCGTGCAGCGGCACCCGGTCGTACCCGATCTCCTCCGCACCCGGCTTGGCGATGTCGCTCGCGATGCCCTTGGTCGTCGGCACCAGGAAGCGGACCACCGGCAGGGCGTGCGCGGCCAGGCCGTGCACCTTGTTCCCCGGGTTGACGACGACCACGCCGCGCACCGCGTCGCCGTGCCGCGCCGCGAGCCGCAGCGCGAGCGCGCCGCCCATGGACAGGCCGAACACGAACACCTCCGCGCACCGCTCCGTCAGCGTGCGCAGCTCGCGGTCCACTTCCGCGTACCAGTCCTGCCAGCCCGTGACCTGCATGTCCTGCCACCGTGTGCCGTGGCCGGGCAGCAGCGGCAGCGAGACCGTCAGGCCGCGCGCCGCCAGGTACTCCGCCCAGGGGCGCAGCGACTGCGGGGATCCGGTGAAGCCGTGACACAGCAGGACGCCGACCTCGCCGCCCTCGTGGCGGTACGGCTCGGCTCCGGGGAGGACCGGCACCTTCGGTCTCCTTCTCGAGAGAGCGGGGGGTACTTCACCGTACGCGACCGGACTGACACCGACCAGGTCCTTCGCCCATACCGGACGCCGTCGGCACCGACTCCGGCCGGGGCGGTCGGCCCCGCTCCGGAAGGAGCGCGGGCCCCACTCGGGTTATGGTCTGATCCACAGACACAGGAGGCACTCGGTTTGATCTACGGCGCAATGAAGCTGTCCATCGGAGGGCCCCTGAAGCTCGCCTTCAGGCCCTGGGTGGAAGGCCTCGAGAACATTCCCGCCGAGGGCCCCGCCATCCTGGCAAGCAACCACCTGTCCTTCTCGGACTCCTTCTTCCTGCCCGCGGTCCTCGACCGCAAGGTCACCTTCATCGCCAAGGCCGAGTACTTCACGACGCCCGGGATCAAGGGCCGGATGACGGCCGCCTTCTTCAAGGGCGTCGGCCAGCTCCCGGTGGACCGCTCCGGCGCGCGCGGCGCGGGCGAGGCGGCCATCAAGAGCGGCATCGACGTCTTGGAGAGCGGCGAACTCTTCGGCATCTACCCGGAGGGCACCCGCTCGCCCGACGGCCGCCTCTACCGAGGCAAGCCCGGCGGCCTCGCCCGGGTGGCCCTGGCCACCGGCGCGCCCGTGATCCCCGTCGCGATGATCGACACCGAGAAGATCCAGCCGCCGGGCAAGGTGATGCCGAAGCTGATGCGGCCCGGCATCCGCATCGGCAAGCCCCTGGACTTCAGCCGCTACCAGGGCATGGAGCACGATCGTTTCGTCCTGCGGGCCGTGACCGACGAGGTCATGTACGAGATCATGAAGCTCTCCGGCCAGGAGTACGTCGACATCTACGCGACCGCCGCGAAGCGTCAGCTCAGCGAGGCGGCGAAGGCGGAGAAGGAAGCCGCGAAGGAAGCCGCCAAGGAGGCGGCGAAGGACGCGGCCAAGGGGACCGCCAAGGGCGCCCCGGCCAAGGACGTCGCCCGGACCGGCGGGGAACGGTCCGGCCGCTGACTGCGTCCGGTGCAAGAGGGGGGACGTGGCAGGCGTCCCAGGGGGCCGTCTTCAATGCGATGAACACCGCGACCATCGATTGAGGGACCCCGACGGCGAGCAACCGGCTCCGCGAGAGCGGCGCCGGTCCAGGCGCAAAGGGGGGGCATTGGCACGGCGCGAAAAGGTCATGAGGATGTCGGTCGAGCAGCCGCTGTGGCGTGCTCTGACCGCCTACCGCGTGCTGACCATGCTGTACGCCATCGGCCTCTTCGTCGCCGCGTACGAGACGTTCTCCCGCCCCTGGCTCGCCATCGGCTACTACGCCGTGCTCGCCGCCTGGACCCTAGCCACCGTCCCCAAGGTCTCCGGCGCCGCGAGCTGCACCAAGCGCTTCCTCGCCGTCGACCTCGCGGTCGCGCTCACCGGCATCCTGCTCACGCCCGTCGCGGTCGAGCACTGGCGGGTCGTCGACGGCGGGCCGACGCTGCCGTCCATATGGACGGCCGGTTCCGTGCTCGCCTTCGCGATCAAGGGCGGCTGGCGGTGGGCGGCCTTCGCCTCGATGCTCGTGGGCGTCGCGAACGTCGTGCAGCGCGGCGCGTTCAGCCGCGACACCCTCCACAACGTCCTGCTCGTCTGCATCGCCTCCATCGCCATCGGCTACGTCGTGGAGGTCGCCCGCGCCTCGGAGCGCACCCTCGCCCGCGCCCTGGAGATCGAGGCCGCGACCCGCGAGCGCGAGCGGCTCGCCCGCGACATCCACGACAGCGTGCTCCAGGTCCTGGCCATGGTGCAGCGCCGCGGCACCGCCATCGGCGGCGAGGCGGCCGAGCTCGGCCGGATGGCGGGCGAACAGGAGGTCGCCCTGCGCACCCTGGTCGCCGGCGGCCTGATCCCCATCTCGTACGCCTCGGAGGACGCCTCCCAGGGCGCCGTCGTCCGGCTCGTCGAGGAACCAGACGAAGCCGCGGAACCCGGCGCGGACGGTGCCGGGGCAACCGACGGGACGCCCCGCGACCTGCGCCTGCTCCTCGCGCCCTTCGCCGGGTCGAAGGTGACCCTGTCGGAGCCCGGCGCCGCGGTGCCGCTCCCGCCGCACGCGGCCCGGGAACTGACCGCCGCGGTCGGCGCCGCCCTGGACAATGTCCGCAAGCACGTCGGCGCGGACGCCCGCGCCTGGATCCTGGTCGAGGACGAGCCCGACGCCGTCATCGTGACGGTGCGCGACGACGGCCCCGGCATCCCGGAGGGGCGGCTCGCCCAGGCCGAGGGGGAGGGGCGGCTCGGTGTCGCGCTGTCCATCCGGGGGCGGCTGCGGGACATCGGGGGCACGGCCGAGCTGATCTCGGTGCCGGGCCAGGGCACGGAAGTGGAACTGAGAGTGCCGCGCGCCGCGCGGGACGTACGGGGGAAGGCGGAGTCGGAGCGATGAGCGGTCAGCAGGAGCAGCACGTGGAGCCCGGGGCGGGTGCGGCGCCGGTCAAGGTCATGGTCGTCGACGACCACCCGATGTGGCGCGACGCCGTCGCGCGGGACCTGGCCGAGTCCGGCTTCGACGTGGTGGCGACCGCGGGCGACGGCGAACAGGCCGTGCGCCGCGCCCAGGCCGCCGCACCCGACGTCCTCGTCCTCGACCTGAACCTGCCGCTGAAGCCCGGCGTGCAGGTCTGCAAGGAACTCGTCGGCGCCAACCCCGCACTGCGCGTCCTCGTCCTGTCGGCCAGCGGCGAGCACGCCGACGTCCTGGAGGCGGTCAAGTCCGGCGCCACCGGGTATCTCCTGAAGTCCGCGTCCACCGCCGAGCTGATCGACGCCGTGGGCCGCACCGCCGTCGGCGACGCCGTGTTCACGCCCGGCCTCGCGGGCCTGGTCCTCGGCGAGTTCCGGCGCCTTGCCTCCGAGCCCGCGCCCGCCACCCCCGACGAGCCGGGGGCGCCGCGCCTCACCGACCGCGAGACCGAGGTCCTGCGCCTGGTCGCCAAAGGCCTCAGCTACAAGCAGATCGCCGAACGCCTGGTCATCTCGCACCGCACGGTGCAGAACCACGTCCAGAACACCCTCGGCAAGCTCCAACTGCACAACAGGGTGGAGCTGGTGCGGTACGCGATCGAACGCGGCCTCGACACCGACGAGTCCACCGGGACCTGACCCGCCGGGTGACCTCCTTCGGGTGAACCGGAGCCCCCCTCTACACCGCAACTCCCGCAGCACGCCCCGGAATTCACGGTTCGCCCCATGCCGAAGTGACGCGGATCACCATTAGCGTGGCCCGCGTCAGCGCAATCGCGGCGAAGGGACATTTCCATGCGGGTCGGAGTTCTGACCGGAGGCGGCGACTGCCCCGGACTCAATGCCGTCATCCGGGGCATCGTCCGCAAGGGCGTGCAGGAGTACGCGTACGACTTCATCGGCTTCCGCGACGGCTGGCGCGGACCGCTCGAAGGCGACACCGTCCAGCTCGACATCCCGGCCGTCCGCGGCATCCTGCCGCGCGGCGGCACCATCCTCGGCTCCTCGCGGACCAACCCCCTCAAGGCCGAGAACGGCATCCGGCGCATCAAGGAGAACCTCGCCAAGTACGAGGTCGAGGCGCTGATCGCGATCGGCGGCGAGGACACCCTCGGGGTCGCGGCCCGCCTCACCGACGAGTACGGCATCAACGTCGTCGGCGTACCGAAGACCATCGACAACGACCTGTCCGCCACGGACTACACCTTCGGCTTCGACACGGCCGTCGGCATCGCCACGGAGGCCATCGACCGCCTCCACACCACCGCCGAGTCGCACATGCGCGTCCTCGTCGTCGAGGTCATGGGCCGCCACGCCGGGTGGATCGCGCTGCACTCCGGGCTCGCGGGCGGCGCCAACGTCATCCTCATCCCCGAGCAGCGCTTCGACGTCGACCAGGTGTGCGCCTGGGTGACCTCGCGCTTCAAGGCCTCGTACGCGCCGATCGTCGTCGTCGCCGAGGGCGCCATGCCCCAGGACGGCGAGATGGTCCTCAAGGACGGCACCCTCGACTCGTTCGGGCACGTGCGGCTCTCCGGCGTGGGCGAGTGGCTGTCCAAGGAGATCGAGAAGCGCACCGGCAAGGAGGCCCGCACCACGGTCCTCGGGCACGTCCAGCGCGGCGGGACGCCGAGCGCCTTCGACCGCTGGCTCGCCACCCGCTTCGGCCTGCACGCCATCGACGCGGTCCGCGACGGCGACTTCGGCAAGATGGTCGCCCTCCAGGGCACGGACATCGTCCGCGTCCCCATCGCCGACGCGACCGCCAAACTCAAGACGGTGGACCCCACCCTCTACAAGGAAGTAAGCGTCTTCTTCGGCTGACCCCGCCGCCGACCGCCCGTCGGGCGGCGGGCGGGCCGAGGGGACCGTATATTCGGCGGCGGCGGGGGCAACGTACGCGAGAGCGGGAGTCGGCGTGGAGATCCTTGCTTTTGGGGTTCAGGCGGATGAGCGGCCGCTCATCGAGAAGGCGTTCGCGGCGCACCACGACGTCCGGTGCCTGGACGTCTTCCTGAACGAGGACACCGCCCCCATCGCCGCCGGGTACGAGATCATCTCGACGAGCGTGAACGCCAGCCTGAACAACCGCGTCCTGCAGACCCTCGCCGCCGGCGGCACCCAGATGATCGCCCAGCGCTCCACCGGCTTCAACAACATCGACCTCCAGGTCGCCGAGCGCCTGGGCCTGACGGTCGCCCGCGTCTCGTACTACTCGCCGTACTCCGTCGCGGAGTTCGCCTGGACCCTGGCGACCGCCGTCAACCGCCGCATCGTCCGCGCCAGCAACCGCACCCGCGACTTCGACTTCCGCCTCGACGGCCTGATGGGCCGGGA
The DNA here is from genome assembly GCF_014650815.1 of Streptomyces flavofungini. Taxonomy (GTDB): domain Bacteria; phylum Actinomycetota; class Actinomycetes; order Streptomycetales; family Streptomycetaceae; genus Streptomyces; species Streptomyces flavofungini. The sequence goes on along the minus strand of NZ_BMVR01000006.1, from coordinate 423,707 downwards.
CCTGCGCGGCCGCACCGCCGGAGTGCTCGGCACCGGCAAGATCGGCGAGGCCTTCACCCGGATCGCGCACGGCTTCGGGATGAATCTCCTCGGCTGGGACGTCGCCGAGAACCCCGAGTGCGTCGCGCTCGGCATGAAGTACGTCGGCAAGGAGCAGCTCTTCGCCGAGTCCGACCTGATCAGCCTGCACGTACCGCTGCTCTCCGCGACCCACCACCTCATCGACGCGAGCGCCCTGCGCGCGATGAAGGACGACGCGATCCTGGTGAACTCCAGCCGCGGCGGCCTCATCGACACCGACGCCCTGGTGAGCGAACTGCGGGCGGGCCGCTTCACCGGTGTCGGCCTCGACGTGTACGAGGCCGAGGCCGGGCTCTTCTTCCTCGACAAGTCCCTGGAGGCCGTCGAGGACGACACCCTGGCCCGCCTCGTCACCTTCCCGAACGTCGTGGTGACCTCCCACCAGGCGTATTACACGGTGGACGCCGTCAACCAGATCGTCGACGCCACGGTCCGGAACGTCCTCGACTATCAGGCGGGCCGTCGCTCCGAGAACGTCCTGGTGCCCGCCGCGCCCCGCAGCTGACCGAGGAGCTCCCGCACCACCTCCGCCCCGCGCAGCGACAGCACCGACTCCGGGTGGAACTGCACCCCGGCGACCCCGGGCCCGCGCAGCGCGTGCACCTCCCCGCTCGCCCGGTCCCGGCTCACCTCGATCCCGTGCGCCGACAGTTCGAGCGCCGCCTCCTCGTCGCAGCGCGCCACGAAGCTGTTGTAGAAGCCGACGGTCTCCGCCCGCCCGAACAGGTCGATCGTCGTCTGCGCCCCCTGGTACGGCACCTCCTTGCGGACGATCTCCAGGCCCAGCTCGGCCGCGATCAGCTCATGGCCCAGGCACACGCCGAGCACCGGGTGCCGGTGGCCGCGGATCAGCTCCGCGGCCAGCGCCCGCAGGAACTGCATCTTCGGGTCGCCGGAGTCGGCCGGATCGCCCGGACCGGGGCCGAGGACGACGGGCCCGGCGTGCGTCAGCGCCGCGTCCGCGAGGCCCGGCTCGTCGTAGCGGCGTACCGACACCTCCAGGCCCGACGAGCGCAGCACATGCGCGAGCATCGCCGTGAACGTGTCCTCGCCGTCGACGACGAGCGCGTGCCCGGACAGCTCCGCCGACGGCTCCTGCATCCGCAGCCAGAACGGGGCGAGCCCGGCCCGCCGCCCGTCCAGGGCCGCCCGCACCCGCGGGTCGTCGGCGAGCGCGGGCCGCGCGCTCTCGTGCCGGGGCCGCGCGGGGCGCACCCCGAGCGCGGCGAGCACCCCGGCCGCCTTCGCGTGCGTCTCGGCGACCTCCCCGGCCGGATCCGAGCCGCGCACCAGCGTCGCGCCGACCGGCACCCGGAGCCCGCCGCGCGCGTCGATGTCGGCGGTGCGGATCAGGATCGGCGAGTCCAACGTCTGCGCACCGCCCGCGTCCCGGCCGATCAGTGCGAGCGCCCCCGCGTAGTAGCCGCGCCCACCGGCCTCGTGCCGCCGGATCACCCGGCACGCGTTCTGCACGGGCGAGCCGGTGACGGTCGCCGCGAACATCGTCTCCCGCAGCACCTCTCGCACGTCCAGCGAGGAGCGGCCCCGCAGCTCGTACTCGGTGTGCGCGAGGTGGGCCATCTCCTTCAGCCGGGGCCCGACGACGACCCCGCCGCGGTCGCCGACGGTGCACATCATCTTCAGCTCCTCGTCGACGACCATCGACAGTTCCTCGGTCTCCTTGCCGTCGGCGAGGAAGCGGAGCAGGTCGTCGGGCGTGGGGCCCTCGGGCGGATAGCGGTACGTCCCGCTGATCGGGTTCATCACGACCGTCCCGCCGGACATCCGCACATGCGCCTCCGGGCTCGCCCCGACCAGCGTGCGCCCGCCCTGCCCGCCGGTGTGCACGACGAACGTCCAGTACGCCCCGCGCTCGCCCACGAGAAGCCTGCGGAACAGGGCCAGCGCGTCGGCCCGCCCGAACCCGGGGATCTCGCCCCGGTACGTGCGCCGGATCACGAAGTTCGCGCCCTCGCCGCCGCCGATCTCCTCGCGCAGCACCCGGCCGACGGTCCGCGCGTACGCCTCGTCGCTCACGTCGAAGGCGCCGTCCGTCACCCGCACCGCGTGGTCGGGCAGCGCCGACAGGGCCTCGGCGAGCGGCACTTCGTAGGTCTCCTCGGGCATGAGCACCGTGAGCGGCGTGCCGTCGTCCGTCACGTCGAAGCCGCGCTCCCTGATCTGCCGGAAGGGGATCAGGGCGAGGCCTTCGGGGATGTCGGCGAGGTGTTCGTACGTCGCCACCGGCCCGAGCAGCACCTCCACCGTGTCGTGGGCACGACCGGGGGTGCGGCGGCGCAGCAGAGCGAAAGGGGTCTGCTCGTGGAGCAGTCGGTTGAAGGTGGTGGTGGGTGACGGGCGGGCAAAGGGGGTCTGCTCGTGGAGCAGTCGGTTGAGGGTGGTGGTGGGTGACGGGCGGGCAAAAGGACGGTCGTCGGTCAGCGGGTTCCGCAGGTCCATGGGGCTGTTCCTTCTCCGTGAGCGGTACGAGAGGAACGGCCGGCCCGGAAGCTTCCCGGAAAGCACCGAAGGCCGCCCCTCGGGCGGCCTTCGCGAGTCGTGGGTACGCGCAGTCAGTGGGCCGCCGGAAGAGCGGGCCACCACCAGTTCTGGGTCGAGTGCGCGAACATGCCCCGCACCCTAGCGCACGTCGGGCGTCGGCCGGCGGCGCGTCTCAGGAGCGCGTCGTCAGTCCGTCTCAGGCCGTGCCGTCAGCACGTCCAGGGCCTCGTCCAGATAAGCGCCGAACTCGTCCTCACCGGGCAGCACCGACGGCGCCGCGTGCCCGAGCTGGGCGTGGCCCAGATAGACCGAGTACGCGAGCAGCCCGCGGCGGCGCGCCTCGGCCGCCGGGAAGCCGAGGGCGGCGAAGAGCTCGGCGACGTACGCCACCCGGCGCTCGGTGACCCGTCGCAGGGCCGCGGCGACCTTGGGGTGCGAGGCGGTCGCGAGCAGCGAGACCTCCAGCGGGTCGGCGGCTGCCGAGCTGATGGCCTCGGCGAACAGCAGCCGGACGCGGACGCGGATGTCCGGCTCGGCCTCGACCTCGCTGATGATCCCCTCGGTGTTGATCTCCGCCCAGCGGTCGAGTGCGGCCTCGATGAGGGCGTCACGGTTCGCGAAGTGCCAGTAGAAGCTGCCCTTGGTGGTGCCGAGCCGGACCGCGAGGGGCTCCACGGCGACGGCGGCGAGCCCGCCCTCACCGATGGCCGTGAGCGCGGCGTCGGCCCAGTCCTGGGCGGACAGCCGGGGCTTCGCCGGGGCCTTCCGCGCGTCCGGGGCCGTCGTCCTCCGCTGCCGTTGCGCCATGACCATACGGTACCGTACGGTTGACCATACGCCAGCGTATGGAGGTGCGGCATGGGTGTCGTACGCAATGAGCACGAGCGCGTGATCGAGGCTCCGGCGGCGGCCGTGGGGGCGCTGTTCGACCGGCTCTCCGCCGCGGACGACCCGATCTTCCCGACCCCGGCCTGGCCCGCGATGACCTTCGACCGGCCGCTCGGCGTGGGCGCGGTCGGCGGCCACGGACCGGTGCGGTACCGGGTCACCGCGTACGAACCGGGGCGCCGCGTCCGCTTCGGCTTCACCGAGCCGGAGAACGGCTTCCACGAGATCTCCGTGGCGCCGCTGGGGGAGCGGCGCTGCCGCCTGCGGCACGTCCTGGAGACCGAGCCGCGCGGCCGCGAGCGGATCCTGTGGCCGACAGTGATCCGGCCCGTGCACGACACGATGGTCGAGGAGGTCCTCGACAACGCCGAGCGGGTGGCGACGGGCCGGTGCGCGCACCCCGTCCGCCGGTCGCGGTGGGTGCGGCTGCTGCACGCCCTCGACTGGCACCGGCCCGGGACGGTCGCCGTGCCCGCGGGCGCCCGGCTGCTGCGCGGCGCCCTCGACCGGCCCGCCTACCAGGACGCGTACCGCATGCCGATGCTGCCCGGCCTGCCCCGCGACCCGCGCGCCTGGTCGCACATGCTGCGCGAGGACTTCCCCGTCCTCGGGTGCGCCGACGGGGAACTGCTGCTCCGGGTCGACGTCGCGGGCGTGACGGCACGCGCCTCGATCCTCGTCGACGACGCGCACATCACCCTCAGCACCTACGCCCGCCCCGACACCCCGCGCGGCCGCCTCTACTGGGGCGTCGTCCGCCTCGCCCACCCCTTCATGGCCCGCCTGATGCTGCGCCGCACCCATCGCGCGCTGGCGCTGGCGGCGCCGAGCGCGGGGGAGCGGGAGAGGCGGGCCGTGACCGCGTGAGGGCTCGGCCGTTTCACTTCCTGAGATGCCCTCTCCTCGCTCGCGCGGGGGTGGCCCCAAGCTCAAGACCCTGCTGCGGATGGGGGCGGTGTCCTCCCCGTGTGTGCGGGGTCGCCGGGGGTGCGGCCTCTTGGGCCGCACCCCGGTCGTCTCATCTGACGGGCGGAGGCGAAACCACTGAGCGCGACCCCGTAAGGTTTACGGGGTGACCGTGAACGCTGATTCCCAAGCCGTCGCCGCCAAGGCGACCTGGCGAGACCTGCCCGCGGCGCAGCAGCCCGAGTACCCCGATGCCGAGGCTCTGCGCGATGTGATCGCGGACCTCGAATCGTATCCCCCGCTGGTTTTCGCGGGTGAGTGTGACCAGCTGCGTGCCCGTTTGGGAGCCGTCGCCAAGGGCGAGGCGTTCCTCCTCCAGGGTGGCGACTGCGCCGAGTCCTTCGACGCCGTGAGCGCCGAGCACATCCGGGCCAAGCTCAAGACCCTGCTCCAGATGGGCGCCGTCCTCACGTACGCCGCCTCCGTGCCGGTCGTGAAGATCGGCCGGATCGCCGGGCAGTACTCGAAGCCGCGCTCCAAGCCGACCGAGACCCGCGACGGCGTCACCCTGCCGACGTACCGCGGCGACTCCGTCAACGGCTTCGACTTCACCGAGAAGGCCCGGATCCCGGACCCCGAGCGCCTGAAGCGGATGTACAACGCCTCCGCGTCCACGCTCAACCTGGTGCGCGCCTTCACCACCGGCGGCTACGCCGACCTGCGCCAGGTGCACGCCTGGAACCAGGACTTCGTGAAGTCGTCCCCGTCCGGGCAGCGCTACGAGCAGCTCGCGCGCGAGATCGACAACGCGCTCAACTTCATGCGGGCCTGCGGCACGGACCCCGAGGAGTTCAAGACCGTCGAGTTCTTCGCCTCGCACGAGGCGCTCCTGCTCGACTACGAGTCGGCGCTGACCCGCGTGGACTCGCGCACCGGCAACCTGTACGACGTGTCGGGCCACATGGTCTGGATCGGTGAGCGCACCCGTCAACTGGACGGCGCGCACATCGAGTTCGCCTCGAAGATCCGCAACCCGATCGGCATCAAGCTCGGCCCGACGACGACGGCCGAGGAGGCGCTGCGCTACATCGAGCGCCTCGACCCGGACCGCGAGCCCGGCCGCCTGACGTTCATCGTCCGGATGGGCGCGGACAAGATCCGCGACAAGCTCCCCGAGCTGGTCGAGAAGGTCACCGCGTCCGGCACCACGGTGGCCTGGATCACCGACCCGATGCACGGCAACACCTACGAGGCGGCCTCCGGCCACAAGACCCGCCGCTTCGACGACGTGCTCGACGAGGTCAAGGGCTTCTTCGAGGTCCACAAGGCGCTCGGTACGCACCCGGGCGGCATCCACGTGGAGCTCACCGGCGACGACGTCACCGAGTGCGTGGGCGGCGGCGACGAGATCTTCGTCGACGACCTGCACCAGCGCTACGAGACGGCGTGCGACCCCCGGCTCAACCGCAGCCAGTCGCTGGACCTGGCGTTCCTGGTGGCGGAGATGTACCGGGACCAGTAGTCGTCGATGAACGACCAGTAATGCCTGGTGGCCCGGATATTCCCGGTGCCACGGGCGTGGGGCGCGGATCCATGTGATCCGCGCCCCACGTGCGTATCCCGGGCTTTTGCGCAGCCGAAGGCGCGGGTAAGGTTAGGTTAGCCTCACCGATCAATCGGGACGGCATGGCCCATGGATCCCGCACGGGAGGTGAACCGCGTGTACGTCTGCAACTGCTTCGGGGTGACCGAAGAACAGGTGAAGAAGCACGCGGAGGGCGGCGCCTGTACTCCCCGGCAGATCGCGTCGGCCTGCAAGGCGGGCACGGACTGTGGTTCGTGCGTACGCCGCATCCAGGCCCTGCTCGGCCGGGGCGCGTGCCCGCGGCGGGAGCTGGTGGACCAGGGCGAGCCCGCGGTGGCGCTGGTCCCGGAGGCGGAGCTGCCGAAGATTCCGGGGATTCCGGCCGCGCCGGTGCCGGGTCGGGAGCTCCCGGAGGCGGCCTAGCTCTCCGGCTGCTCGATGAGCTGCGCGATGTACAGCGGCTCGCCGAGCTTCTCGACCAGTTCGAGCTGGGTGTCGAGATAGTCGATGTGGTGTTCCTCGTCGGCGAGGATCGACTCGAAGATGTTCGCGGATGTGATGTCGCCCTTGGCGCGCATCACCTCGATGCCGCGCTTGAGGCGGTCGATCGCCTCCACCTCGACCTGGCGGTCCGCCTTGAACATCTCCGTGACGGTCTGGCCCACGCGCACATGGAACAGCCGCTGGTAGTTGGGCAGACCGTCGAGGAACAGGATCCGGTCGGTCAGCACCTCCGCGTGCTTCATCTCGTCGATCGACTCGGACCGGGTGTATTTGGCGAGCTTCGTCCAGCCGAAGTTGTCCTGCATCTTGGCGTGCAGGAAGTACTGGTTGATCGCGGTCAGCTCGGCGGTCAGCTGCTCGTTGAGAAATTCGATGACCTCGGGGTCGCCCTGCATCGCAGAGGCTCCTTCCAAGCGGGTGACTGGGCAGGTCCGCGCATCTTTGCACCGGCATCCGGGGCCGTCCAGTAAGTGCATGCTTAGTAGGAGTTGCCCGAATCCACGTATACCTGGTCACGTCCACCGCTCGCCGTCTGTCAGGATGGAGCCATGGGTCAGCCGGTGGGTCGCACATCTCGAGACGTGGCGGAACCGGAGCTTCCGCCGGGGCAGCGACTGCAGCGCGGCTGGCCGGTCACGCACTACGGTCCGGTGCCCAAGTTCCGCCCCGAGCGCTGGGAGTTCAGGGTCTTCGGCGCCACCGCCGACGGTGAGAAGCGCTGCTGGACCCATGAGGAGTTCTCGGCCCTGCCGCACAGCACGGTGGTCGGGGATCTGCACTGCGTCACGAAGTTCAGCATGCTCGGCGCCGAATGGGGCGGGGTGCTCGCCCGCGACCTGCTCGCGCTCGCGCCGCCCGCGCCCAACGCCACCCATGTCATGGTCTGGGCCGAGTACGGCTTCAGCTCCAACCTGCGCATGGCCGACTTCGCCTCCGAACGCACGATTTTCGCCACCCACAAGGGCGGCGAACTCCTCACCGCGGAGCACGGTTTCCCGCTCCGGCTGGTGGTGCCCCAGCTCTACGCCTGGAAGGGCCCGAAGTGGGTCCGCGGCGTCGAGTACATGACGGCCGACCGCCGCGGCTTCTGGGAGGAGCGGGGGTACCACAACCTCGGCGACCCCTGGCGGGAGCAGCGGTACTCGTACCAGGAGGAGCCGGGGGACGGCCCGGAGCTGTAGCCGCTCCGGGCCGGTGCCCGGGTGGGGTCAGTGGTGGTACTGGTGGACCACCGCGTGGCCCTTGCCGCGGCCGATCATCCACTTGTTGACCGGGGTGGTGATCACGAAGGCGGCGGCCAGGGCGATGGCCAGGACGGTCCAGAACATCGCGTCCGCGAGGTGGGCGTCCATGGCGCCGGGCCACAGGGCGATCACGCCGTTGTCGATCAGTTCCATCACGGCGATGGAGAGGGTGTCGGCCGCGAGCGCGACCTTGACGGCTGTCCGGAAATCGACGCCCGACTTCAGGATGCCGCGCAGCGTCAGCGCGTAGCCGAAGAAGAACGCGAGGGCGATCGCGAGGATCATCGTCGGCACGTTGCCCCAGCCGAGCGCGGTGCCGATCACCATGCCGAGGACCTCGCCGATGGCGCAGCCGGTGAGGCAGTGCAGGGTGGCCTGGGCGGCCATGGACCAGCTCACCTTGCCCATGCCGTGGTGCCCGCTGTGGCTGTGCCCCTCATGCCCGCCGTGGCCCTCGTGGCCGGTGTGCGTGTCGTGCTGCATGAGAAATCCCCCAACGTCGAAGAGCGGCTCCGGCACTGACAGGAACCGTATACCCCAGGGGGGTATTCCTCAAGAAGGAAGGGTCATGCGTCCCGCAGCTCCTTCAGGCGGGCCACATCGGCCGCGTGCCCCTCCTTGCCGCCCGGCGTCTCGATGACCAGGGGTACGCCGTCGGTCGCCGGATGAGTCATCAGCTCGCGGAACGGGTCGGCGCCGATGTGGCCGGAGCCGATGTTCTCGTGCCGGTCCTTGTGGGCGGCGACGACGTCCTTGGAGTCGTTGGCGTGCACCAGCTTCAGGCGGCCCGGGCCGACCGTGTCCACGAGCAGGTCGAGGGTCTGCTTCATGCCGCCGGGCCCGGCCAGATCGTGCCCGGCCGCGAAGATGTGGCAGGTGTCCAGGCAGACGCCGAGCTTGGGATGGGCGTCCAGGGCCTCGAAGTACGGCCCGAAGTCCCAGGTGCGGGAGCACAGCGAGGCGCCCTGCCCGGCGGTCGACTCCAGGAGCAGGAACGGGTCGTCGTCGTGCGTCAGCTCGTCCAGGAGCGGCAGCACCCGCTCACGCACCTGGCGCAGCGCCACCTTCCGCTCCCGGCCGCCCGTCGCCGAACCGGTGTGCACGACGACCCCGAGCGCGCCGATCTCGCGGCCACGGCGCAGCGAGTGCCGCATCGACTCCACGGACTTCTCCACCGTCGCCTCGGTGTGCGAGCCGAAGTTGATCAGGTAGGGCGCGTGTACGTAGGCGGGGATGCCCTCGGCCGCGCAGGCGGCGCGGAACTCCTCGTCCTGCCGGGGGTTGCCGGGCGGGGTCGCCCAGCCGCGCGGGTTGGCCACGAAGACCTGCACGGTCTCGGCGGCGAGGTCGCGCGCGTAGGCGAGGCCCACGGAGGCGAGGCCGCCCGCGACGGGGACGTGGCTGCCGACGGGGTTGCGGCGGGCTGGGGCGGTCAGGGGGGTGCGGGGGGAGTCGGGGGACTTCTCGGTGCTCACGCGGTCCAGGGTGGCACGGGGCGAAGGCGGCGCCGGGCGCGGGGCCGCTCCGTGGATCGTGGCCGAATCCCGCCGGGCGGGTGCCGCACGGATCGTGGCCGGGTTCCGCCGGGCGGGTGCCGCACCGATCGTGGCCGGGTTCCGCTGAGCACGTGCTCAGCGGAACCCGGCCACGATCCTCAGGCCCTGGCTCAGCCGATCTTGATGGTGATCGTCGACCCCTTGGGAGCCTTGTCGCCGCCGTCCACCGACTGGTCCTTCACCTTGTCCGCGAAGATGTCGAGCAGGCCGCGGTCCTCGTCGACGTCGAAACCGGCCTCTTCCAGCTTGTCCTTGGCGTCGTCGACGCTCATGCCCTCGACGTCCGGGACCTCGACCAGCGGCGGGCCCTTGGAGATGGTCAGCGTGACCGTGTCGCCCTCGGAGAGCTTCTTGCTCGGGTTCGGCGACTGCTCCAGGACATCGCCCTTGTCCTCCTCCTCGGAGGTGACCCGCTCCGGGGCGATCCGCACCTTCAGACCGGCCTCCTCCAGCGCGTCGCGGGCATCGCTCTCGGACTCGCCGGTGACGTCGGGCGGCTGGACGGCGCGGCCCTTGCTGACGACGATCGCGACGGCCGAGCCGGCCTTGCGGACCTTCCCGGCGCCCGGGTCCGTGCTGATCACGGAGCCCTTCTCGACGTCCTCGCTGAAGGACTTCGTGACCATGCCGGCCCCGAGGCCCGCGTCGTCGAGCTGGTCCTTCGCCTTGTCCAGGGGCGTGCCTTCGAGGTCCGGCACCTTGACGGTCTCCGGGCCGAGGGACACGGTCAGCGTCACCTTGCCGTTGTGCCGGATGCGTTCGCCGACATCGGGGTCGGTCGCGATGACCGTGCCGCGCTTGTCGGTGTCGCTGTACGCGCGCTTGACCTTGCGCACGTCGAGACCGGCGTCGTCGAGCCGCTTGCGGGCGTCGGCCTCGGTCTTCGCGAGGAGGGCGGGGACCGTCGTGAACTGGCCCGAGTTGATGTACCAGACGCCCGCGCCGAGCCCGAGGACCAGCAGGACGGCGGCTATCGCGGCGGTCATCCCGCGACGGGTGTTCAGGCGCTGCCGGAGCCGCGCCGCGGGGGACGCCGGGGACGCCGGGGGCGGTCCGGGCGGCGGGGTCCGCAGCACGCTGGTGTGGTGGAGCCCGTCCTGCCGGGGGTCGGGCTCCTGCCGCAGGGCGGCGCGCGGATCCGCGGGGGTCCGCGGCTCCTGTCCGATGGGCAGGGGCAGCTGTACGGAGCGTGCGGCGCGCGGGATGACGCTCGTACGGTCCTCGGAGCCGCCGTGCCCGTTGCCGCTCTCGGCCTCGGTGCCGCGCGCCTGCGGGGGTATCGCGTCCAACTGCGCCTCGGTGAGCGCGAACCGCGCCTCGCGGAGCTGCCCGAGGAGGGCCACCGCGTCGTGGGGGCGCAGGTCGGGGTTGCGCGCGGTCGCCGACGCGACCAGCTCGTCGAGCTCGAAGGCGAGGCCCGGTACGGCGGCGGAGGGCGGCGGTACGTCCTCGTTGAGGTGCTGGTAGAGGACCTGGGCGGGGGAGTCGCCCTGGTGCGGCTTGGCGCCGGTGAGCATTTCGTAGAGGACGACCCCGGAGGCGTACACGTCGACCCGGGTGTCGGCCGTGCCGTGCTCGATCTGCTCCGGAGCGAGGTACGAGACCGTGCCGAGGACCGTGCCCGTGGTGTTCGTGACGGAGTCCACGGCCCGTACGAGGCCGAAGTCGGCGACCTTCACCCGGCCGTCGTCCCCTATGAGGACGTTCTCCGGCTTCATGTCGCGGTGCACGAACCCGGCGCGGTGCGCGGCGCCGAGGGCGGCGAGCACGGGCTCCAGGATGTCCAGGGCGGCGCGGGGGCGCAGGGCGCCGCGCTCGCGCAGTACGTCGCGGAGCGTGCACCCGGCGATGTACTCCATCGCCAGATACACGTACGCGCCGTCGGTGCCCTGGTCGAAGACCCCGACCACGTTCGGGTGCGCGAGGCGGGCCACCGACTTCGCCTCGCGGATGAAGCGGTCGACGAAGGTGGCGTCGGCCGCCAGCGTCGGGTGCATCACCTTCAGGGCGAGCACGCGGTCGAGGCGGGTGTCCACGGCCCGGTAGACCGTGGCCATCCCGCCGACCGCGATCCGTCCGTCGACGCGATAGCGGCCGTCGAGCACCTGCCCGACGAGCGGGTCCTTGAGGGTCGTGTCCACGGGGGGAGTCTACGAGGCGCCGCATCGGGTCCGGCCCCCGCGGGCTCCGGACCAGCGAGACTGCAGCGCACCTGTGACCGACGCCGAACGCCCCCGTGCGGGCGCCGGAGGTTCAGAACGCGGGGCGTTCCGGGTCGAGGGCCGCCCGGCCCTCCGTAGGTGAGGAGGCCTCGGCGAAGTGGCGGCGCGGGATGCGGCCGCCCAGGTGCGCGAGGCGGCCCGCCAGGACGCCGTGGCGCATCGCCTCGGCCATGAGGACGGGCTCCCGCGCCCGCGTCACGGCCGACGCGAGCATCACGCCGGCGCAGCCCAGCTCCATGGCGAGCGCCGCGTCCGACGCCGTACCGGCCCCGGCGTCCAGGATCACCGGCACGCTCGCCTGCTCCACGATGAGCTGGAAGTTGTGCGGGTTGCGGATGCCGAGCCCGGAGCCGATGGGGGAGCCGAGCGGCATGACGGCGGCGCAGCCCACGTCCTCCAGCTTGCGGGCGAGCACGGGGTCGTCGTTGGTGTACGGCAGGACGGTGAAGCCGTCGTCGACGAGGGCCTCGGCGGCGTCGAGGAGTTCCACCGGGTCGGGCAGCAGGGTGCGCTCGTCCGCGATCACCTCCAGCTTGATCAGGTCGGTGCCCAGGGCTTCGCGGGCGAGCCGCGCCGTCAGCACGGCCTCGCCCGCGGTGAAGCACCCGGCCGTGTTCGGCAGCACGCGGATGCCGAGCCGGTCGAGGACGGACAGCACGGAGCCCTGGACGCCGGGGTCGAGCCGCCGCATCGCGACCGTGGTCAGCTCCGTCCCGGAGGCGCTGAGGGACCGTTCCAGGACGTCGAGGCTGGGCGCACCGCCCGTACCCATGATCAGCCGCGACGACAGGGTGAGGCCGCCGATGACGAAGGGGTCGTCAGCCATGTGCGTCAGCCTCCCTGGACGGCGGTGAGGACTTCGACCCGGTCGCCGTCGCTGAGCGCGGTGGCGGCCCACTCCGCGCGCGGGACGACGGTTTCGTTGAGGGCGGCGGCGACACCGGAGTGCGCGGTGGACAGTTGGGCGACGACGGTGTCGAGCGTGGTCCCGGCGGCCACGTCTCGTACTTCTCCGTTGACGGAGACGGCCAGTGCGGCGAACGGCGTGGTCATGCGGACAGCTCCGTGAGGTGCTCGGGGGAGGGAGTGGTCGTGGTGAGCGGCTGCGGACCGGAGGCGAACCGCTCCGGCGTGAACGCCCGCGCCTCGTCCGGCAGTTCACCCGTGGTCAGGGCGTGCGCCAGGACGTCCCCGGTGACGGGCGTCAGGAGGACGCCGTTGCGGTAGTGGCCGGTGGCCAGGTGCAGACCGGGCAGCGCGGTGGGGCCGAGGAACGGCGCGTTGTCGGGGGAGGCGGGCCGCAGTCCGGCGCGCGTCTCCGTGAGCGGCAGCTCCGTGATGCCGGGTACGAGTTCGTGGGCGTCGCGCAGCAACTCGTACACGCCCCCCGCCGTGACCGTCGTGTCCCAGCCCAGCTCCTCGCTGGTCGCGCCGACGACCAGCTCACCGCTGACCCGCGGCACCAGGTAGACGTGGCTGCCGCGGACGACGGCGCGCACCGTGCGGCTCAGGAACGGCGCGTACCGCCCCGGCACCGTCAGCCGCAGCACCTGCCCCTTCACGGGCCGCACCGGCGGCAGTACGGCGGCGGGCACCCCCGCGAGCCGCCCGCTGAGGCTGCCCCCGGCGAGCACCGTCTGCCCGGCGGCCAGCGCGGTGCCGTCGGCGAGCACGACACCGGTGGCCCGGTCCCGTACCAGCGAGAGCTCCCGCGCCCACGCGCGCGTGAACCTCACCCCGGCCTGTTCGCAGGCCACGACGAGCGCGGCCGCGAGCCTGCGCGGGTCGACCTGATGGTCGTCGTCGACGCGCAGCCCGCCCCGCACCCCCGGAGCGAGCATCGGTTCGAGCCGTCGGCACTCGCGGCCGTTCAGCCACTCCGGGGTGAGCCCCGACCGCTGCTGGAGGGCGTGCAGTTCGCGCAGGTGGGCGCGGTCGTCGGAGTCGAGGGCGACGGCGAGTGTGCCGCACGCGCGGTAGCCGACGTCGTGCCCGGTCGCTTCCGTCAGCTCGGCCACGAAGTCCGGATAGCGGCGCGCGGAGGCCAGGTTGAGGCCGAGCAGGGTCTGCTCGCCGTGGTGGAGCTCGGTGACGGCGGCCAGCATGCCCGCCGCGACCTGCGCCGCGCCGCCGCCCGGCTCGGGGTCGACGACGGTGACGGCGAGACCGCGCTGCGCGGCCCGCCAGGCGGTGACGAGCCCGATGACACCACCACCGATGACGAGGACGTCGGTGCTCGTCGTCGCACGGGTACGCGGACTCGTCGTTGAATTCGTCCTCGTATCTGGACTCGTACTCGTATCTGGACTCGTACGGGAACGCATGGGCGTCCAGCCCCTCCCTTCGCCGGCATGACCCGGATCAGGTTCGTACGGTCGGAGGCCGTCCCAGCCTCCCTCTCAGCCCGGTGCGTCCGGGCTCCCGCGAGTGCTCTGCACGGTCAGCGTAGCCCGTCGTCCCGCGGGCAGTTAAGCCCGTCGTGTCCACGGGCGGGGGTGCCGTCCTACAGTTGATCGGGTGAGCGATGAGCAGAAGCAGGTGGAATCGGGGCGGCGCGTCGTGATCGTCGGCGCCGGGATGGCCGGGGTGCGGTCGGCGGTGGCGCTGCGCGAGCAGGGGTTCACGGGCACGGTCACGCTGATCGGCGCGGAGCCCCATCAGCCGTACGACCGGCCGCCGTTGTCGAAGGCGGTGCTGCTCGGCAAGGCGGAGGGCTCGGCCTTCGACATCGACTTCGAGGCCCTCGGCATCGAACTGCGGCTCGGCGTCGACGTCACCGGCGTCCGCCCCGCCGACCACGAACTGGACACCGAGGCGGGCCCGGTCGCGTACGACACCCTGGTCCTGGCGACCGGTGCCGAACCGATTCGCCTGCCCGGCTCCGAGGGCGTCCCCGGCGTGCACCTGCTGCGCACCCTCGACGACGCCGAGCGGCTGCGGCCGGTCCTCGCCGAAGGGCAGGACGTCGTGGTCGTCGGCGCGGGCTGGATCGGCGCCGAGTTCGCCACGGCGGCCCGGGACGCGGGCTGCCCGGTGACCGTGGTGGAGGCCGCCGACCGCCCGCTCGCGGGGGTGCTGCCCGCCGAGGTCGCGGCGCCGATGACGGCTTGGTACGCGGACGCCGGGGCCGAACTGCGCACCCACGCGCGCGTGGAGCGCGTCGAGCCGGGCGCGGTGTTCCTCGACGACGGCACGCGGCTGGCGGCGGGTGCCGTCGTCGTCGGCATCGGCGCGCGGCCCGCGACGGCGTGGCTCGCGGGCTCCGGCATCGCGCTCGGAGCCCACCGCGAGGTCCTGGCCGACGACCATCTGCGCACGTCCGCGCCCGATGTGTACGCGGTCGGCGACTGCGCGTCCTTCCCTTCGGGGCGGTACGGGGAGCGCCTGCTCGTGCACCACTGGGACAACGCCGTCCAGGGCCCGCGCACGGTCGCCGCCGACATCATCGGCGAGAGCCCGGCGGCCTACGACCCGGTCCCGTACTTCTGGTCCGAGCAGTTCGGCCGCTTCGTCCAGTACGCGGGCCACCACGCCCCCGGCGACGACCTGATCTGGCGCGGCGACCCCACGACCCCCGCCTGGTCGGTCTGCTGGCTCCGGGACGGCGCGCTGTCAGCCCTCCTCGCGGTGGGCCGCCCCCGGGACCTCGCCCAGGGCCGCAAGCTGATCGAGTCCGCGACCCGCCTGGATCCGGCCTTGGCCGCGGACCCGGCTGTGCCCCTGAAGCGCGCCGTCACGTCCTGACCGCCCCGCCGCCGGTCACCCCGAGGACCACGGGCCCCACGTACCCCCAGGGGGCACAGGAGGGCGCACCCGCACCCCATCCCCGCTACCGGCCCCCGGCCAGAAATGGCACGCTTGATCCGTGACCGAGATTGACGCAAAGACCGATGCTCTCGTACCCGCCTGGCTGCACCTCCCCGACATCGCAGAGATGCTCGACGTCGAGGTGACGCGCGTGCGCCAGCTGGTCAAGGAGGGCCAGCTGATCGCCGTGCGCCGCGGTGAGAACCGCGCGCTCCAGGTACCCGCCGCCTTCATCGACGGCGACAAGGTGGTCAAGGGCCTGGTAGGCACCTTGACGCTCCTGCGGGACGACGGCTTCACCGACGAAGAGGCGCTGGAGTGGCTCTTCACCCCCGACCCGACCCTGCCCGGCACCCCCGCGCAGGCCCTGAGCGAGAATCGCGGGACGGAGGTGAAGCGCCGCGCGCAGGCGCTCGCCGTCTGACCTGAAACAACCGTCCGGCGTACGGGCCGGGGCCGGAGCTCCGGCCCCGGCCCGTACGCCACCGACACGGGGGGACCTCTTCATGGCCACCGACACGGCGGGCGCCTCCGCGCGCGCCCGGCTCGCCGACGCCCTGCTCTACCTGTGCGTCGACGCGCGCAAGCGCCAGGGGGACCTCCCCGAGTTCCTGGACGCCGTCCTCGCGGGCGGCGTCGACATCGTGCAGCTGCGCGACAAGGGCATGGAGGCCGCGGAGGAGCTGGACCACCTCCAGGTCTTCGCGGACGCCTGCCGCCGCCACGGCAAGCTTCTCGCGGTGAACGACCGCGCGGACGTCGCCCACGCCGTCGGCGCCGACGTGCTGCACCTGGGCCAGGGCGACCTGCCCGTGCCCGCGGCCCGCGCCATCCTCGGCGCCACCAGCGACGACGTCCTCGTCGGCCGCTCCACGCACGCCGAGCACGAGGCCGCCGCGGCCGCCGTCCAGGACGGCGTGGACTACTTCTGTACCGGCCCGTGCTGGCCGACGCCCACGAAGCCGGGCCGCCACGCCCCGGGCCTCGACCTGGTCCGGTACACGGCCGCGCTCGGCACCGACCGCCCGTGGTTCGCCATCGGCGGCATCGACGCGGGCAATCTGGACGAGGTCATCGAGGCGGGCGCGCGCCGGGTGGTGGTCGTCCGCGCCCTCACGGAGGCGGACGACCCCGGCGCCGCCGCCGCGGACTTCGCGAAGCGCCTGCGTACGGCCTGACGGCCACCGTGCCCGCACTTCTGTGCGCCCCACCCGGTATCCGTACGCCTGTTTGAGCAACCCCCCCATGGTGTCCGATGCGTGGACAACAAACCGACTAACGGGACAAATGACCAACGTGCGGTTGGGGGACCGCCCCAGCCTGGCTAACCTGCCGGTATGGCCCTAGGCACTGCTTCCACCAGGACTGACCGCGCACGCACCGTGCGTGACATGCTCGCGACCGGCAAAACCACGTACTCGTTCGAGTTCTCGGCGCCGAAGACCCCCAAGGGCGAGCGGATCCTGTGGAACTCGCTGCGCCGCGTCGAGGCCGTCGCACCCAGCTTCGTCTCCGTGACGTACGGTGCCGGCGGCTCCACGCGCGCGGGCACGGTGCGCGAGACCCAGCAGATCGTCGCCGACTCGACACTGACGCCCGTCGCCCACCTCACCGCCGTCGACCACTCCGTCGCCGAACTGCGCAACATCATCGGGCAGTACGCGGACGCCGGGATCCGCAACATGCTCGCGCTGCGCGGCGACCCGCCCGGCGACCCGATGGGCGACTGGGTCAAGCACCCCGAGGGGCTGACCTACGCCGCCGAACTGGTGCGGCTCATCAAGGAGTCGGGCGACTTCTGTGTCGGCGTCGCCGCCTTCCCGGCGATGCACCCCCGCTCCGAGAGCTGGGAGACGGACGTCGCGCACTTCGTCGACAAGTGCCGCGCGGGCGCCGACTACGCGATCACCCAGATGTTCTTCCACCCGGAGGAATACCTGCGCCTGCGCGACCGCGTCGAGGCGGCCGGCTGCGGGACGCCGATCATCCCGGAGATCATGCCGGTGACGAACGTGCGCCAACTGGAGCGATTGCCGCAGCTCAGCAACGCGGACTTCCCGCCCGAACTGAAAGAGCGCATCCTCAGGTCCCAAGACGATCCCGCCGCTGTACGCTCCATTGGCATCGAGTTCGCGACGGAGTTCTGCGCGCGGCTGCTGGCCGAGGGCGTGCCGGGGCTGCACTTCATCACCTTGAACAACTCCACGGCGACGCTGGAGATCTACGAAAACCTGGGCCTGCACCACCAGCAGGCCTGACCGGTCGTACCCCTGGGGCCGCGGCCGCAGGGGAGAGGGGCGTACATGGGCTGGACGGTCCTCTACATCGCGTTCGGCGGAGTCGCGCTGTGGCTGCTCGGCGAGGTACTGCTGCAGTACAAGGCGCGGCTGCGCTGGCGGCTGCTCGCGTTCGTCGGCTTCCTCGGTGTCGTCATCGGCGTCCTGATGCCGTCGGTCGTGGTCATCGCCATCGGCGCGATCGCGTTCGCCACGGGGCAGACATACGTGACGCTCTCGTTCCGCCGCGGCTTCTCCACGGGCTGGGCGCTCGGCGGGCAGCCCGGCGCGAGCAGGCGGCGCAGGGGTTCCGGCTCCCGGGCCGCCGACGCGGAGCCGACGCTCCAGGTCTCCGACCTCGAGTACGAGGCCGCCGCCGGGCCCGGCGCGCCCGCCTCCGACCTCCTGGAGCAGCAGCCCTCCGGGTCCGGTGTGTACGAGCCCGAGCCCATGCCCGACGACACCGGGCAGTACGGCGTCTACAGCGACGCGGCGTACGCACAGGCCGCCGCCGGTGACGGCTACGGCTTCGACGGCTACCCCCCGTACGACCCGCAGGGCGCCCCGGCACAGCAGGAGCAGCAGGACTCGCTGCACTTCGCCTACGGAGAGACCGGCGAGCAGCGGTACGCCGCCTACTCCGACCCCTACATCGGCCCGCAGACCTACGGCGCCCAGCCCGGCTACGACACCTACGCCGACCCGCAGTCGTACGCGCCCTACGGCGGCGACACCTACGGCGGCGGCTACCAGGACACCCCGCCCGGCGGCGTCTGGGTCCCCCACCAGCGCACCAGCGAGCCCGCCCCGCCCTACGGCGCGGAACTCCCGCCCGAGCAGCCCGGCTACCCGCCGTTCCAGGGGGAGGGGCTGCCGCAGGAGCCGGGCCAGTTCGGCTATGAGCCGGGGGTCAATGGGGAGCAGCAGTACCGGTACTGAGCGGGGCAGTGGTACTGGGTCGGGGTGACGGCACCGAGCCGGTGCCGCCCGCATACGCGAAGACACGCGTGATCCAGTCAGTGTCCTGGAAGTGGGACGGCAGTGCCGCCCACACACGCGAAGGTGCACGACAAGCCGGGCGCGGCCCCGGGCGGCACGCTCGGTGCCGCCCGCACGCGCGCGGGTCCGCCGAGGGCGCGGCGGCTCGCTCAGCACACGAAGGTCCGCCGCACGCACGGCGGCTCCCTCACTGCGAGCCGCGGAACTCGGGTCCCTCCACGATGAGTCCGGCGGCCAGCGTGCCCGACATGCCCGCGTGCGGCAGTCCGCCGCCGGGGTGCGACCAGCCCCCGACCGCGTAGAGCCCCGCCACGGCGGTGCTGTTCGCCGGATGCAGATACCGTCCGCCCGCGGCGGCGAGAACGGGGGCCGGGACCGCGCCGCCGTCGGCGCCGGTGGCCTCGGCCACGTGCGCGGGCGTGCGGACCTCGTGCCACAGCAGACGGTCGTCCAGGCCGGGGACCACCGCGGCCGCGCGGGCGATCAGCCGCTGTACGGCCGCGTCGGTGACCTCGGCGCCCGCCGGGACCACGGCGGTCAGCGTCACGGCTTCGTGCTCCGCGTCCGGCGTGGCCATGGGGTCGTCCGGGCGCAGGACGGTGAGGGTCGGGGTGCTGGGGAGGCCGGGCCGAGGGCCGTTGCCGTGGGTGGTCCCGGGGCCGTCGCCGTTGCCGGACGCCTCGGGGGGCCCGAAGACGCGGTCCAGTTCGTCCGCGCGGTCGCCGGTGTGCAGCACCGTCCGGTGCGGGGTGTCCTCGGTGCGGGCGCCACGCAGGGCGAGCAGCACGGTGAGGCGGCTGGGGAGACCGGACTGCGCGGGCACGTCCTGGGGGGCGCGGGCGGGCGTGCCGGACAGCATCCCGGCCAGCGCGCCGGGCGCCACCCCGGCCACCACGAAGTCCGCGTCCACGACGGTCCCGTCCGCCAGCTCGACGCCCGCCGCGCGCCCGTCCTTCTCCACGATCCGCACGACGGCCGACCCGAACGCGAACTCCACCCTGCGCGCGCGGCAGCGCTCGTACACGGCGGTCGCGAGGGCCCGCATGCCGCCGCGCGCGGACCAGGTGCCGAAGGTCTGCTCCAGATACGGCAGGACGGCCGCGCTCGCCGGGACGGTGCGCGGATCCAGGCCGTGTCCCAGCGCGAAGTGCTCCAGGAGCGCGGTCAGCCGGGGCTCGCCGCCCAGCTCGAACTCGGCGACCTGGGCGAGCGTGGCCGCGCGCCGCTCACGGCGCAGCAGGCGCTTCTGGGCGACCGAGGGGTAGGGCTCGCGGTCGGCGAGCACCTCCCAGTTCGGCCACAGGGGCTCTTCCAGGAGCGGGCGGCGGGTGCGGTCCCAGGCCTCCCGCGCGCGGTTCATGAACGCCGCCCAGCGCGCGCCCGCGCCCGCGCCGAGCGCGCCGTCCAGGGCCTCGCCGACGCCCGCGCGGGAGGCGTTCGGCAGGTCCGCGGTCGTGCCGTCGGCGAAGACGTGGCGGACGGCGGGCTCGACCTGGGACAGCTCGACGCAGTCCTCCAGGGGCTGCTTGCCCGTCTTCACGAACAGGTCGCGGTAGACCGCGGGCAGGTGCAGCAGCGCCGGGCCCGTGTCGAAGCCGAAGCCGTCGCGCTCCACGCGGCCGAGCGCGCCCCCGTACGTCCCCGCGCGCTCGTGCACCACCACCCGGTGGCCCGCGACGGCCAGCCGGGCGGCGGCCGTCATGGCGCCCATCCCGGCGCCGATCACCACAATCCGTGCCATGCGAGGGACTTTATCGGCCCCCACTGACAACGCCGTCGGCGCCCGCCACCGGCCCGGATTCCGGACCCGGCCCGCGGCCCGCCGGGCCCCGCGGCTCACTCGATCCCGAGGCCCGCTCAGCCCTGAGGCCCGCTCAGCCCTGAGGCCCGCTCAGCCCAGCGGCCTGCTCAGCCCAGCGGCCCGCTCAACGCCGCGTCCCGCTCAGCCCGGTGGTCGCCCCGCCGCCAGCCTCCGCTCCTCCCGCCGCTGCGCCCGGCGCCGCAGGAACCGCCGGATCCGGTGTGCGAGGAAGAGCAGCAGCACGAGCCCGGTGACGAGCAGCACGGCCGCGATGATCGCCGCGGCCTCGGGGTGGAACATCGCGAAGCTGACGATCCCGCCGACCCCGAGGTCCTCGGCGGTGCTCAGGACGAGGTTGCTGAACGGCTCGGGGGAGGTGTTGACCGCCATCCGCGTCCCGGCCTTGACGGCATGGCTCGCGAGGGCCGTCGACCCGCCCACCGCGCCCGCCGCCAGGTCCGACAGCGAACCGCTCTGCCCGGCCAGCAGCGCGCCCACCACCGCCCCGGACGTCGGCCGGATCACCGTGTGGACGGCGTCCCACACCGAGTCCACGTACGGGATCTTGTCGGCGACGGCCTCGCAGGCGAAGAGCACGCCCGCGGTGATGAGGACGCCGGGGCTCTGCAGCGACTCCGGGACCTCGTCGGACAGGCCCGTGGCCCCGAAGACACCGAGGAGCAGGATCACCGCGTAGGCGTTGATCCCGCTGGCCCAGCCACTGGTGAACACCAGGGGGAGTACGGACACGGCGTGATCGTAACCAGCGTGGCGCGATTCGGCCTGGGCACGGACACCCACGTCTGAGTATCCGTACCTAGGCACGGAGATGAGTACGCGCACGGATGGGACCCGACCTGCGGGGACGGGAGAGTGAGGGCACGGAGAAGGGCGCGGCACCGGCACCGCCGACACGGGGCGGCGGAACCGGGCGGCGCCCTTGGCCGCTCCTCCCGCCTCGCCCGTGGTGGGAGCGAGACACGGGGGCGACCGGGGGACGACCACGGGGGTCGCGCGGGGGAATGCGACAAGCGCCGGTCCGGTGGGGCCTGGGACATCCAGGCCCCACCGGATCGGCGCCGCGTGACGCCTGCGAACGGGTGAACGAGCCCGCGGTGTCCGACGGGCCCTGTGCCCCCTGTACGAGCCCTCAGCGCCCAGGAGCGCCCCCGTCACCTCCCGCCGCTCACCCGCCCCTGCAGCAGCCGCGACAGCGCCGCGTGCACGTCGTCGAGTGAGCGCTCCGGCTGGAACGACTGCCAGTCCAGGGCCGCCACCAGGACCATGCCGACGAGGGCGGCCGCCGTCAGCGGGATGTCGATCTCCTCGCTCAGCTCGCCGTTCTCGACGCCCGCGCGGAGCACGTCCTCGACGACGGCCACGGCCTGCTGGCGCACGACCATGAGCGTGGACTGCCAGGCGCGGTTGGTGCGCCACAGCTCGGCTACGTAGAGCTGGGTGAAGGCCGGGTAGCGGTCGATGAAGACGAGGCCCGCGCGGATCATCGCGTCCAGGGCGTCGACGTTGCGGCCGCCCTCCAGGGTGGCCTCGTCGGCGGCCTGCTTCAGGGATGCCGTGAGCAGGCCGACGCCGTGCCGCAGCAGCTCTTCGAAGAGGACCGATTTGCTGGCGAAGTTGTAGTAGACCGTGCCTTTCGCGACGCCCGCCCGCTCGGCGATCTCGTCAACTGTCGTGGCGGAGAAACCCTGTTCCGCGATGAGGGTGACGGCGGCTTCGTAGAGCTTCTGCCGCGTGGCCTCGCGCCGCGAGCTGCTCGCACTGCTTTCCATGAGCTTGATTTTCACAGGTTCCGCGGCGTTCACAGGCTCAGCTCCGGATGCAGCCGGTCCAGGGTCCACACCTGCTTGCGGCGCGCGGAGACGGCGGTGAGCGCGAGGGCGCCCACGGTGAACGCCGCCAGGACCGCGCACGCCGTCCACACCGGGCCGAGACCGCCGCCCGTGATGAGCCGCCGCAGGGCGTCCACGACGTGCGTCATCGGCAGGTACGGGTGGATCGCGCCGAAGAACGTCGGGCTCGTCTGCACCGGATAGGTGCCGCCCGCGGAGGTCAACTGGAGCATCAGGAAGGCGAGGACGAGGATGCGTCCGGCCGCTCCGAAGCGCGCGTTCAGCCACTGCACGATCGCCGCGAAGCAGCCCGTCACCAGGATCAGGAAGCCGATCGTCCCGGCCGCCCGCTCCATCTGCAGGCCGAGCCGCCAGTGCAGGACCGACATCAGCGCCGCCACTTGCAGCGTGCCGAGGGCGGCCACCGGGAGCCAGCCCGCGAGCGCGATGCGCCAGGCGGGGGCGCCCGCTGCGAGCGCGCGCCGGTTGAGCGGCTGGATCAGCATGTACGCCACCATCGCGCCGACCCACAGGGACAGCGGGATGAAGTACGGGGCGAAGCCCGTGCCGTAGTTGGGCGCCTTGTGCAGCGACTGCGAGGCGAGCTGCACGGGGTCGGCCATGACGTCGGTGCGCCGGTCGCGGTCCTGCTTGTCGTAGTCGGGGATCTTCTTGACGCCGTCGTGCAGCCCGCCCGCGAGCTCCTGGGAGCCGTCGGCCAGCTTGAACATGCCGCCGTCGAGGTCGGTCGCGCCGGTCTTCAGCTTGCCGACGCCCGTGTCCAGGTCCGTGGCGCCGGTCTTGGCCGTACCGAGGCCCGTGTGCAGCTTCTTGGCGCCCTTGGCGACGTCTCCGGCGCCCGTGTTGAGCGCGTTGACGTCCCGGACGGTCTTCTCCAGGTTCTCGTCCAGGTGCGGGGCGCGGTCGGCGAGGCCCTGGGCCTTCTTCTGGAGGGTGGCGAGGTTCGTGTCGAGGCTCTTCAGGTCGCCGTTCTGGTCCGCGACGAGCGTGTTCACGTCCGCCGAGACGGTCGAGACGTCGGCCGCGACCTCCTTGGCCTTCTTCAGCTTCGGGCACCAGGCGGGGGCATCGGCGGTACCTTGGCACTGCTCTTCGTAGACGCCGTTCAGGGCGGCCGACGCCTCCTTGGCCTCGGTCGCCGCCTTCGGAGCCCGCTCGACGAGGGTGCTCAGGTTGTGCCGCACCGCGCGGGAGGAGTCGGCGACGAGCTGGGCGCTGTCGCCGAGCACCTTGCCGTTGTCCTTCAGGTACGGCCGCACCTTGGCGGCGTCGCCGTTGACGCGGTCGGCCAGCTTCTGGGTGCCGTCCGCGACGCGGCGTGAGCCGTCCTCCAGGTCGCCCGCTCCGGTGTGCAGCTTCCGTACGCCCGAGGCGAGGTCCCCGCTGCCGTCCTTGGCGTTCTTCAGGCCGTCGACGAGGTCCTTGGAGCCCTTCTTGGCCTTCCCGATGCCGCCTTCGAGCTTGTCGGCGCCCTTGGCGGCCTCCCGCGTCTTGCCGTGGATGTCGGAGAACGAGATGAAGATCTTGTCGAGCATGTTCCGCGACGCCTTCGTGGAGGCGGCCGTGCGCACCTCGGAGAAGACCGTCCGCGAGATCTGCCCGACGATGTAGTTGTTGGCGTCGTTCGTGCGGACCTGCAGGGCGCCCGTCTCCGGCGCGTCACCCGAACTGGACCCCACCCGCTTGCTGAAGTCCGACGGCATCGTCAGCGACAGGTAGTACGTGCCGTCCTCGACGCCGTCGCGGGCCTCCGCGGCGCTCACCTCGTGCCAGTCGAAGGTCTTGCTGTCGCGCAGCCGCTCGGTGATGCCGTCGCCCGCCGTGAGCTTCTTGCCGTCGACGGTGGCGCCCTTGTCGTCGTTCACGAGGGCCACGGGGATCTTGTCCAGGCGGCCGTACGGGTCCCAGAAGGACCACAGGTACAGCGCCCCGTACAGCAGGGGCAGCAGCAGGAGCGCCACGAGGGCCGCGCGGGGCAGCCGACCCCTGCCGAAGCGCTTGAGCTCAAGCGCGGCGAGCTTCGGCGACCGCATCGGCCGTCTCCTTGTCGTCGTCGGTGTGGTGTCCGTCGTTGCCGGTGTCCGGGGTGCCTGGGGCGTCCGGAGCGTCCGGGGTGTCCAGGGCGTCCGGGCTGCCCGCGTGGCGTACGCCGGCGTCCGCGCGCGGGGCGGTCGATACGACGACCGCGTCCTCCGGAGCCGCACTGCACACGGCCACGACGGTCGTGCCGTTCGCGGCGATGGACCTCAACAGGTCCCAGGCGGCATCCCGTTCGGCGTCCGACAGCTTCAGGTCGGTGTCGTCGACGCCGAGCAGCCGGGGCCGCGCGATCAGGGCGAGCGCCACGGAGAGCCGCAGCGCCTCCAGCCGTTCCAGATCGCGTACGGCGGTCCGGGAGCCCTTGGGCAGCGCCTCGACGTCGAGCCCGGCGGCCCGCAGAGCCGTGTCGATCCGCAGCCGGGACTCGGTCGCCCGCTCCTTGCGCGGCCGCAGCAGCCCGCGCAGCGCGCCCTCGAACCGCCGCTCCAGGAAGGCCCGTTCGCGCAGGTGCTCGGCCACGGTCAGGGCGGGGTCGAGGTCGGTGACGCCGGGGACGGGCCCGAGCCCGCTGATCCGGCGCACGGCGGCCAACTGCTTGGGCAGCCGGTACCGGCCGACGGTCGCCGTGCCCTCGGTGGCCCGCATCCGCCCCGTGAGGGCGAGCAGCAGACAGGTCCGGCCGGAGCCGGACGGCCCCTCGACCGCGATGAGCGCCCCGGGCTCGGCCTTGATCCCGATGCCGCGGAACGCCCAGCCCCGCGGTCCCTTGAGCCCGAAACCCGCCGCGCTGACGGCGGCGCCGTGCGGACCGTCCACGGTCCCCCCTCGTCCGAGTCCTCGAAGCCCGGCGGGCCCGAGTTTTTGAACTGACTGGTCAGTTCAAAAACTATCGCGAACCTTCGAACGAGGCAAAAGAGCAGGTCAGGGCGGATTGTCAGTGGCGTACTCCACGATGGGCACATACGGCCACTGCGCCGTCACACAGACGACAGGAGGTTCGTCATGGCCAGTTCTCACGCCGCAGCCGCACACCGGCGCCGCGCCCTCGGCCCTGCCCCCTCACTGACCGGTCCCGCCAGCGACGTCCACCCGGTGCTGCGCCGGGCCTCGGCCCCGCCCGCCGCCCTCGAACTCCTCGCCCAGGCCCGCGCCGGGCTCGACGAGGCGGCACGCCTGGACACATCGAACGAGCGCTACGCCACCGCCCACCTCGCCGCCCTGCGCACCGCCGCCGCGGTTCTCGCCGCCCGCGGCCGCCCAGAGCTCAGCCCGCGCCGCAGGCAGCGCATCCGGAGCGCCTGGGAAGTGCTCCCCGAGATAGCACCCGAACTGACCGAGTGGAGCGCTCTGTTCGCCTCCGGCGCCGCCCGCAGGGCCCGCGCCGAGGCGGGCATCGAGGGCGCCGCCACCGTCCGCGACGCCGACGACCTGCTGCGGGACGTGGCGATGTTCCTGCGCCTGGTCGAGCGCATGCTCGTCCTTCAACCCGTGCTGCCCCAGCCGAGAAAGGAGCCGCCG
This sequence comes from Streptomyces flavofungini, assembly GCF_014650815.1. GTDB lineage: Bacteria > Actinomycetota > Actinomycetes > Streptomycetales > Streptomycetaceae > Streptomyces > Streptomyces flavofungini. The sequence goes on along the minus strand of NZ_BMVR01000006.1, from coordinate 397,907 downwards.
GACGTCGGCTGACCCGGGGGCGGATCCGCGGGCGCGACCCACGGCCGAAGGCGGGCTGACCCGCACGGACGCGTGCGGGCCGACCCGGTGGGACGGATGACGGGGCACGGCCGCCAAGGCAATAGGCTGGGGTCGCCCGCAACCGAACAGCCCGCCGTAGATCAGGCGGAGCCGCGCCGAGGAGTCAACTGCCGTGTCGGACCCGATGCGCCCGCCCGTCTCCCCCCGCAAGCCCGAAACGGCGTCGCTGCGCTCCGACCCCCCGCGTCCGCGCGCTTCGCTCCGTACGGCCGTGGTCTGGGACGTCCTCAAGGACGCCCTGGACCGCCGGGTCAAGGCCACGGGGCAGGAGCCGGACGGCGCGGCCGCCCTCGACGTGCTCGACACCGGCGGCGGCAGCGGCAACTTCGCGGTGCCCGTCGCCCGCCTCGGCCACCGCGTCACGGTCGTCGACCCCAGCCCGAACGCCCTGTTCGCGCTGGAGCGCCGCGCCGCCGAGGCCGGTGTCGCCGACCGCGTGCGCGGTGTGCAGGGCGATGTGCACGGCCTCTTCGACGTGGTCGAGCGCGGCGGGTACGACGCCGTGCTCTGCCACGGCGTCCTGGAATACGTGGACGACCCGGCCGACGGCGTGCGGAACGTGGTCGGCGCCCTGCGCCCCGGCGGCGTGCTGAGCCTGCTCGCCGCGGGCCTCGGCGGCGCCGTGCTCGCCCGCGCCCTCGCCGGCCACTTCAGCGAGGCCCGCCGCGCGCTCGACGACCCGGCCGGACGCTGGGGCGAGGGCGACCCGGTGCCGCGCCGCTTCACCGCCGACCAGCTCGCCGAGCTGGTCGCGGGCGCGGGCCTGCGCGTCGGTGCCGTGCACGGCGTGCGCGTCTTCGCCGACCTGGTCCCCGGCGTGCTCGTGGACACCGAGCCCGGCGCCCTGGAGGCCCTGCTCAAGCTGGAGGCCGCCGCCGCCGAGCTGTCCGCGTTCCACTCCGTGGCCACCCAGCTGCATGTGCTCGGTGAGACGCCCGGGGCGGCGGAGGGCACCGCGACCGGCGAGGCCTGAGCGCCGACGGCCCTGTGGGGCCCCTGGGGCGGCCGGGAACGGCTCGCTGATCAGCGACGCAGCCGCACATGGAGTACGCCACAGGCCCCCCGAACGGGCTACCGGCGCCGTATGATCGAGGGACACCGTCCGGCATGACGGACCGGCCGCTGGGGAATGCAGGCTTCAGCGAGCCGGAGCGACCTGGCGGTCCGGTTTGGCGAAGTTGGCGCAGAGGGGCGGGTTTCACGGGGGCGATTCCCTGCCTATCCTGAAGGGGACCCCCCGGTCGCCCCGGCGACTGCACGATGAGGAGGACTCCGTGCCGCTCTCGGAGCACGAGCAGCGCATGCTCGAGCAGATGGAGCGAGCGCTGTACGCCGAAGATCCCAAGTTCGCGACAGCGCTTGAGGGAAGCGGGCTGCGTACGTACACCCGGAAGCGGGTCTACCAAGCGGTCGCGGGCTTCCTGGTGGGCATTGCCCTTCTCATGGCCGGAATGGTCGCCCAGTTGATCTGGGTGAGCGTAGTGGGCTTCCTCGTCATGCTGGGGTGTGCGGTGCTCGCCGTCACTGGTTGGCGCAAGGCGCCCAAGCCCGGTGAGCAGGCCCCCGGAGCCCCGGCGGCCACGGGCCCCGGCGGCGCGCCACCCGGCCGCCGACAGCAGGCCAGGCAGCGCCGCTCCATGATGGACCGCATCGAACAGCGCTGGCAGCGCCGCAGGGACGAACAGCAGGGCGGCCAGTAGCCCGTCCGGCCGCGCCCCGCAGGCGTCACCCGCGCGGACGCACAGCGCCTCGTCGAACGTGTCCACGCGCCGACCTCCTCGACATACGTGTGGGGGGTGACCGAATTCCATCGGTCACCCCCCACACGCATGTCCACGCCCACCCGGCGCCCACGCGACCCCACGAAGCGGCGCCCGGCCATGGACCGGGCGCCGCTCAGCTGTCCCCACACCTGGCCGGACGGGACCGAAGCCGAAGCCGCTGAAGCCGAAGCCGGAGAGGCCGGAGCCGGGGCCAGCCCCGATGACCCAGCCCCCGCCGGAAGCCCTCAGCCCCCTTGCCGAGCAGGCCTCCGCAGCGCCTCCCAGCGCCTGGCCACCCACCCTGACCAGCGAGTGCTCAGCGCCGCCCAGCGGTCCGACGCCGCCCACACCACCCGGGCGGCCGAACGCGGGGCGACGGTCGCCCGCAGCCGCGCCGTCCGGGTCGCGGAGGCGCGCAGCCCGTCCCGCAGGCGGCGCACATCGTCCCCGAGGCCCGGCGCGTGCTGTGGCCGTGGCGCGTACAGGACCTGCTCCACCGCGGCCGCCACCCGGTGGACCGACTCCGCGGGACCCGTGCCGAGCCCGCCGACGCGGACGATCCGGGCGGCCGCCTTCCGCGGTGTCTGGGACTCGTCCGGCGTGATGCCGTGGTCCCAGGCGGTGTCGGTGACCTCCTGCCAGGCCGCGAGCGTGCGTGCGGCCGCGTCCGCCTCCGTGCGCCCGCCGCTGCCGAGCCGCACCGCGCGCACCCGGGTCCGCCACAGCATGGGCAGCGCGGGCACGACCAGGACGATCAGCGCGAGGAGTGCCCCGCCGATGATCCAGCCGAGCGGCGGACCGTCGTCGCTGGAACCGCCCGCGAGCTGCGGCATCGCGCTGGTGCAGCCGCCCTGCTGCTGCACGTCGCGCGGGCAGTCCTGGGACTGCGAGGGCGTCGGCGACGGCGCCGTCGACGTGGACGGCTGGGGCACGGCCGACGCGTCGGAGTCCTCGGACGGGGTGTCCTGGCGGGTGTACTCGGGTACCGAGCCGCGGTTCGGCGTCGGCTCGAAGCGGGTCCAGCCCACGCCCTCGAAGTACAGCTCGGGCCACGCGTGGGCGTCCCGCAGACCGACCGACATCGTGCCGTTCGCCTGCGCGGAACCCGGCGTGAAGCCCACCGCGACGCGCGCCGGGATACCGAGCGTGCGGGCCATCGAGGCCATGGCGAAGGAGAAGTGGACGCAGAAGCCTTCCTTCTGGTCCAGGAAGCGGGCGATCGCGGACGGGCCGCTGCCCGCGCGGACCTGCGTGTTGTACGTGAAGCCGCCCTCCGAGGAGAACCAGTCCTGCAGCTTCACCGCCCGCTCGTAGTCGTTCGCCGACCCCTCGGTGACCTCCCGCGCGGTGGACGCCACCACCGACGGCAGCGAGCCCGGCACCTTGGTGAACTCCCGGGCCAGGTCCGACCTCGGCGCGGGCGCCGACGCCAGCTGCTCGGCCGTCGGCTCCACCACCAGGCTGTTGACGCTGTACTGCGCGCCGCGCGTGGTCTGGCCGCGGTCCCCGACGAGGGCACGGCCCACCGGCTCGTACCGCCAGCGGCCGTCGATGCGGACCTGGCTGGCCGGGTACGGCATCGGCAGCCAGTTCTGGGCGTAGCGGTCGTCGGCGGAGATGTTCGTCTGGATCTCCGTCCGCCGGACGTCGGGGGACAGGCCCGGCGGGTCCGGCAGGCGCGACGGCACATCCGAGATGTCCCGGACGGTGGTCCGCCACGTCGTGCCGTCGAACTTGTCGAGCGAGACGATCCGCAGATACAGGTCCTGGGTGTTCTTGGCGTTCGTGCGGTACGAGATGACCTCGCGGTCCTCCGGCTGGTTCAGGCTGTCCTGGAGCGCGACCAGCGGGTTCACCGCGGAGATCGTGCCGCCGCCGTCCCCGTCGCCGCCCCCGGGCCCGCCCGAGCCGTCGAGCAGACCCCCGTCGAGGGCGGGCAGCGCCAGCGGCACGACCAGGGCGATGCCCAGGGCGACGGCGCCGATGCGGCGGCCGGTGCGGACCGGGGCGATGGCGCCGCCCTCGTTGTCCAGACCGGCGGTGACCCGCCCGGGAGCGTGCCCCGAGCCGCCGAAGACCCGCCCCCACTGCGAGAGCCGGTCCCGGCCCTCGGCGAGGAGCAGCAGCAGGTACCCGGCCGCCGCGAGCAGGAACCACAGCCACCCGGCGCCGTCCCCGGAGAGCCCGGCCGCGACCGAGTACAGGGCGAGCAGCGGCAGACCGGCCGGGGCCGCCGTGCGGAACGTCACCGCGAGCGCGTCCACCACCAGGCCGACCACGAGCACACCGCCGACCACCATCAGGCGGATGCCGTCGGTGAGCGGCGCCGGGATCGCGTACCGCCCGACGTCGTCGCCGCCCGCCTCGAGCAGCGTGCTGAAGTGCTGGAAGACCTCAGGCCCCGGGATCACCCCGGCGATCGCCTGCTCCCGCGCGAACACCAGCGTCAGGAGCAGCAGTGTCACCAGGGCCTGCACGGCCACCGTGACCGGCCGCGCGAGCGGGACCCGCCGGGCGAGCCCGCCGACGCCGCTCTGCAGCGCCAGCAGGATCGCCACCTGCACCAGCCAGCCCGATGTGTCGACGAGCGGCAGCAGCGCGCCCGACGCCATCAGCGTGGCGGCGGTGGCACACAGCGCAAGCCGCGTACGCCCACTCATGAAGCACCCCCCGGGCTCACCGAGAGCCCCTCGTAGTCGTACCGGCGGTCCCGAGGCCGTACGCCTCCGGAGCCGTCCCCCGCGGAGCCTCCGGCACGCCCGCTCATGACCAGCCCCCGGCCGTCGTCCCCGCCGTCGGTGCCGGACCCGTGCTGGTGCGCAGGCGGTCCGCCTGCCGCCACAGGTCGACCAGGGCCACTCCCGGAGGCACCGCGACCGCCGTCCAGCCCGCCTCGTTGAGGAGCCGCACCGAGTGGTGCGCCGCCGCCGACGGGGGCAGCCCCTGGGTCCAGGCCGCACTGTCCAGGACGAAGGCGACCGCCGCGCCGCTGCGCTGGCGCATCTTGGCGATCACCGCGGCCTGCTCGTCGTCCAGGTCGCCGAGGAAGGCCACCAGGAGGCCCTCGTTCCCGCCGCGCAGCACGTCGTACGCGCGCGAGAGGCCCGCGCCGTCCGAGTGGTCGATCACGGCGAGCGTGTCCATCATGAGCCCGGCCGCGTCCGCCGACTCCTGGCTCGCGCCCGCGAAGCCGTCCGCGCCCTCGCCGGGCAGTGAGTTGCCGGTGTCCGTCAGGAGCCGTACCGAGAAGCCGCGTTCGAGCATGTGCACCAGGGCGGACGCGGTGCCCGCCACCGCCCACTCGAAGGCCGAGTCCGGGCCCGCGCCCTGGTAGGCCACGTCCCGGGTGTCCAGGAGCACCGTGCAGCGCGAGCGCTGCGGCTGCTCCTCGCGGCGCACCATCAGCTCGCCGTAGCGCGCGGTGGAGCGCCAGTGGACGCGGCGCAGGTCGTCGCCGTAGCGGTACCCGCGCGGGATGACGTCGTCCTCGCCGGCAAGCGCCAGCGAGCGGTGCCGTCCGTCGCCGTACCCCTTGGCCTCGCCCGTGAGCCGCACCGGAGGCAGCGGCTCCACGCGCGGGACGACCGTCAGGGTGTCGTACGTGGAGAAGGAGCGGGTCAGCTCGCACATGCCGAACGGGTCGGTCAGGCGCAGCTGGAGCGGTCCCAGCGGATACCGGCCGCGCAGGTCCGAGCGCACCCGGTAGGACACCTCGCGGCGGCCCCCCGCCTCGACCCGGTCGAGGACGAAGCGGGGGCGCGGCCCGAGGACGTAGGGCACCCGGTCCTGGAGCATCAGCAGGCCCGTGGGCAGCCGCGAGACGTTGTCCATCCGCAGGTGCACGCGCGCCTCCGAACCGGCGGGCACGCGCGCGGGGGAGAGGCGGCGGCTGCCCGCGACGCGGTAGCGCGTGCGGTAGAGCACGGCCGCGCACACCAGCGGGAGCACCGCGAGGAGCAGGCCGACCCGCAGCAGGTCGCTCTGGCCGAGGACGTAGGCGCACACCGCGGCGGCGATGCCCGCGGCGAAGAAGGACCGGCCGCGGGTGGTCAGGCCGGCGAGCGCCGTGCGCAGGCCGCCCCGGTCGTCCTCGGCGCCCGCGCCCGGCCCCCCGGCGGCCATCACAGCCTCCGCGAGCCGGGCGGCTGGCCGAAGAAGCCCTGGCCGGGCTGTTGCGTCGCCGGGACGGGAGTGCGCTGGAGGATCTCCAGGACCACGGCCTCGGCCGTGCGCCGGTTGAGCTGTGCCTGGGCCGTGGGCAGCAGGCGGTGGGCGAGGACCGCGACGGCGAGGGCCTGCACGTCGTCCGGCAGGGCGAACTCGCGGCCGCTGAGGGCGGCGGAGGCCTTGGCCGCGCGCAGCAGGTGCAGCGTCGCGCGCGGGGAGGCGCCCAGTCTCAGGTCCGGGTGGCTGCGGGTGGCCGAGACCAGGTCGACGGCGTATCTGCGCACGGAGTCGGCGACGTGGACCGTGCGGACCGCGTCGATGAGCTTGACCATGTCGTGCGCGTGCGCCACCGGCTGGAGGTCGTCGAGCGGCGAGACGCCGCCGTGCACGTCCAGCATCTGCAGCTCGGCCTCCGGGGCCGGATAGCCGATCGAGACGCGCGCCATGAAGCGGTCGCGCTGCGCCTCGGGCAGCGGATAGGTGCCCTCCATCTCGACCGGGTTCTGCGTGGCCACCACCATGAACGGGCTGGGCAGTTCGTACGTCTGCCCGTCGATGGTGACCTGGCGCTCCTCCATGGACTCCAGGAGCGCCGACTGCGTCTTCGGAGACGCGCGGTTGATCTCGTCGCCGATGACGATCTGCGCGAAGATCGCACCCGGTTTGAACTCGAAGTCACGGCGCTGCTGGTCCCAGATGGACACGCCCGTGATGTCCGACGGCAGCAGGTCCGGCGTGAACTGGATACGCCGCACCGAGCAGTCGATGGACCGCGCCAGCGCCTTGGCGAGCATGGTCTTGCCCACGCCCGGTACATCCTCGATGAGCAGGTGCCCCTCCGCCAGGAGCACGGTCAGCGAAAGCCGTACGACCTCCGGCTTGCCCTCGATCACACCCTCGATCGACCTGCGGACACGCTCCGCGGTCGTGGTCAGATCTGTGAGGCTCGCTCGATCGTCATAGGTCGTCACCCGGCCCTCCTCGGCCCTTCCCCACGCTCGGCAAGGAGCACAGGTTCCTTCTTTTCCCGGGCCGACGCTCGCGTGCGGACCGGCCCACCCCGAAACACGGACGCCACGCGTGAATGGTTCAGCGCGACGCCACACAGGCATTCTTGTTGGGCTTACCGGTTCGTGTCACTCGCCTGTGGACAACTGGCGGCGATATGTCGGGGCTTGTCGCCTTTTGGGTACCGGAGATTGTCCGGTACCCAACAGGAGACGGTCACGCAGGGTCGATCTCGCGGAGGAGTCCCGTCTTCACGTCGAAGACGAAACCGCGGACGTCGTCGCTGTGCACGAGGAACGGCGAGGTCCGCACGCGCTGCATGGACTGGCGCACGTCCTGGTCGACGTCGCGGAACGACTCCACCGCCCACGCGGGCCGCTGGCCGACCTCCATCTCCAGGTCGTGCCGGAACTCCTCGGTGAGGGACTCCAGGCCGCAGCCGGTGTGGTGGATGAGGACCACGCTGCGGGTGCCGAGCGCCCGCTGGCTGATGGTCAGGGAACGGATCACGTCATCGGTGACCACACCGCCCGCGTTGCGGATCGTGTGGCAGTCGCCCAGTTCGAGGCCGAGGGCGTCGTGCAGGTCGAGCCGGGCGTCCATACAGGCGACTACAGCGACGCGCAGCACGGGGCGCGCGTCCATGCCCGGGTCGGTGAAGTCGGCGGCGTAGCGCTCGTTGGCCTCGACGAGACGGTCGGTGACCGTGCCGCCTTCGGATACGCCGCTCGTGCGTATGGCGCCTTCGGGATCTGCGGGGAGTGATGCGGAAGTCGTCATGACTATGACGGTAGTGGTCACGCGCTGTGTGGGCCTGCTGTGAGAGCGGACAAAGAACGCCATAGGGCGTTGTTGTGAGGTAACCCACAAGGTCGCGCCAGGTGCGGCCGAACCGGTGACACGGAGCGCGGCCGAACCGGTGACACGGAGCGCGGCCGAACCGGTGACGCCGCGCGGACGACGGCCTCCCGAAGGGCCGGGCCGCGCCGCGCAGGCCGGTTGATTGACCGCGAGACAGGGTGGACTAAAGTGACGCGAAGCGGGAGTGGAGTCCGCTTCCCGCTGGACCGGCCCGGAGCTTCGCAACCGGACCGTTCCGGAGATTTCTTGAGTCCCCACGTGCGCGGCGCGTACGTACGGCTCGGCCTCCTCCCGCTCCCGGTCGGCCGACGCCACTTCCCCGGCGCCGGCGGGCCGGATTCCCCTTCATGAGCGGGCGGGGACCCGGCTGTGCGTACGACACCCGCGCCGGACCCTGAGAGGGTGCATTGAGTTCTGCCCGCCATGTCCCGGTGATGCTCCAGCGGTGCCTGGACCTGTTGGCCCCGGCGCTCGCGGAGCCGGGAGCGGTGGTCGTCGACTGCACCCTCGGCCTCGGCGGCCACAGCGAGGCACTGCTCGCCGCGTTCCCCTCGGCCCGCCTCGTCGCCCTCGACCGCGACAAGGAGGCGTTGCGCCTGTCCGGCGAGCGGCTCGCCCCCTACGGCGACCGCGCCACCCTGGTGCACGCGGTCTACGACGAGCTGCCCGACGTGCTCGAGCGGCTCGGCATCCCGCGCGTCCAGGGCGTCCTGTTCGACCTCGGCGTCTCCTCCATGCAGCTCGACGAGGCCGACCGGGGCTTCGCCTACGCCCAGGACGCCCCCCTCGACATGCGCATGGACCAGACGACCGGCGTCAGCGCCGCCGAGGTCCTCAACACCTACCCGCCCGGTGAACTCGTGCGGATCCTGCGGGCGTACGGCGAGGAGAAGCAGGCCAAGCGGATCGTCTCCGCCGTCGTGCGCGAGCGCGAGAAGGAGCCGTTCAGCAACAGTGCCCGGCTCGTCGAGCTGATCCGCGACTCCCTGCCGCAGGCCGCCAAGCGCACCGGCGGCAACCCGGCCAAGCGCACGTTCCAGGCCCTGCGCATCGAGGTCAACGGCGAGTTGAGCGTCCTGGAGCGGGCCATCCCGGACGCCGTCAAGGCGCTCGCCGTCGGCGGCCGCATCGCCGTCCTCTCGTACCACTCGCTGGAGGACCGCCTGGTCAAGCAGGTGTTCGCGGCGGGCGCCGCGAACACCGCGCCGCCTGGCCTGCCGATCGTGCCCGAGCAGTACCAGCCGCGGCTCAAGCTCCTCACCCGCGGCGCCGAACTGCCCACCGAGGAAGAGATCGCCGAGAACCGCCGGGCCGCCCCGGCACGGCTGCGGGGTGCGCAGCGCATCCGCGAGGAAGCCCTGTGAGCGACCGCAGGAGACAAGCCCCGTGAGCGGCCTCGCCGAAGAGGCCCCGTGAGCCGCGTCAGCGAGGAGGCCGCATGAGCAAGAAGCCCGAGCTGCGGGGGAGGGCCGCGCGGCTCGCCCGGCTGCTGCCCGGCGGGCCGAGCCAGGCCGCGCGCACGCCCTTCGTGCTCCTGGTGGTGCTGCTCCTCGGCGGCGGCCTCATCACGCTCCTCATCCTCAACTCCTCGCTGAACGAGGGCTCGTTCCAGCTCACCAAGCTGAAGAAGGAGACGCAGGAGCTCACCGACGAGGAGCAGGAGCTCCAGAAGGACGTCGACGAGTACGCCGCCCCGGACGCCCTGCAGCGCCGCGCCCGCGAGCTGGGCCTGGTCCCCGGCGGCGACCCCGCCTTCCTGAACCCCGACGGCACCGTCCGCGGCAAGCCCGGCGTCGCCCCCGGCTCCTCCGCCGTCCGCGAGTCCGCGGCCCGCCGCCCCGTCCCCGTCTCCGCGCCGCCCCCGGCCACCCAGCCCCCGGCCGCCCCCGTGCCGGAGCCCACCGCGGCGGCCTCCCCGAGCGCCCCCACCGGCCCCGGCACGCCCCCCGGCCCGCGGCCCCCGGCGACCCCCCAGGCCCCCGCCGCGCCCCCGGACACCCGGCAGTCCCCCGCACCGCCCCCACCCCCGGCCGCTCCCGCGAGGCCCGCCCCCACGACCCCCGGCAGGTGACGTAAGTGACGGACCGCCAACCGCCACCCCCACGGCGCCGGGTCCCCGGCCCGGCGCGGCCCGCCCGCCCCGGCGGCCGGAGCGGGCCGGGTCCCGGAGCGCGCCCGCCCGCCTCGCGCGGCCCCCGCCCGGCCGGATCCAGGCCGCCGAAGGCGCCCCAGGCCAAGACCATCCGCCTGGGCAGCCCGCGGCCACGGCTGCGCATGGTCAGCCTCGGCCTGACCCTGGTGATGCTGGCGTTCGTGGTGCGGCTGTTCCAGGTGCAGGCCGTGGACGCCGACACCTACGCCGCCAAGGCCGAGAAGAACCGGTACTCCAGCCACAAGCTGGCCGCCGAGCGCGGGGCCATCACCGACCGGAGCGGCGTCGAACTCGCCACCAGCGTGGACGCGTACGACATCACCGCCGACCCCACCCTCTTCACGCCCAAGGAGACGAAGACCGGCGACGCGCCCGAGCAGGCCGCCGGGCTGCTCGCGCCGATCCTCGACGAGGACGTCGACCAGCTCGCCAAGAAGCTCCGGACGCCCAAGACGCGCTTCACGCTGCTGGCCCGCCGCCAGGCACCGCAGGTCTGGAAGCAGATCAAGGACCTGCGTGCCGCGCTCGCGGACAAGGCGAGCGCCGACCCCAAGGCGGTCAACGTCCTCTCGGGCGTCTTCGCCGTGCCCACCAGCAAGCGCGTGTACCCCAACGACGGCCTGGCCGCCGGGATACTGGGCTGGGTCAACGCCGACGGCAAGGGCGGCGGCGGCATCGAGCAGCAGCTCGACAAGCAACTCGCGGGCAAGCAGGGCGAGATCCGCTACGCCCAGTCCGGCGGCCGCCAGGTGCCCACTGCGGGCAGCACCGAGAAGCCCGCGGTGCCCGGCTCGGACGTCGAGCTGACCATAGACCGCGACATCCAGTGGGCCGCGCAGGACGCCATCACCGAGCAGGTCAGGAAGTCCAAGGCGGACCGCGGCTACGTACTGGTGCAGGACACCCGCACCGGTGAGGTCCTCGCCATGGCCAACGCGCCCGGCTTCGACCCCAACAACCTCGCCCAGGCCCGCAGCGCCAGCCTCGGCAACGCGGCCCTCCAGGACGCCTACGAACCCGGCTCCACCGCCAAGGTGATGTCGATGGCCGCCGTCCTGGAGGAGAACGCGGCAACGCCGGGCACCCGGGTGACCGTGCCCAACCGCCTGCACCGCGGCGACCGCCTCTTCCAGGACGACATCGACCACCCGACCTGGTACCTCACGCTCAACGGCGTGCTCGCCAAGTCCAGCAACATCGGCACCATCCTCGCCACCGGCGAACTCGGCAAGACGCAGCGGGAGGTCAACCGAAGCCTCTACGCGTACCTGCGGAAGTTCGGCATCGGCAAGGAGACCGGGCTCGGCTTCCCCGGCGAGACCTCCGGCATCCTCGCGCCGCCCGACAAGTGGTCCACCTCGCAGCAGTTCACGATCCCCTTCGGCCAGGGCGTCTCCATCAACGCCATGCAGGCGGCGTCCGTGTACTCGACCATCGCCAACGGCGGCGTCCGCGTCGAGCCGACGCTGGTGCGCGGCACCAAGGGGCCCGACGGCCGCTTCACGCCCGCGCCCGCGCCGAAGAAGACCCGCGTGGTCAGCGCCGAGACCGCGCGGACCGTCGCGCGGATGCTGGAGTCCGTCGTCGACGACGAGGAAGGCACCGGCACCAAGGCCCGCATCCCCGGCTACCGCGTCGCGGGCAAGACCGGCACGGCCAACCGGGTCGACCCCCAGACCGGCCGCTACCGCGGCTACACCTCGTCCTTCGCCGGCTTCGCGCCCGCCGACAAGCCGCGCGTCACCGTCTACTGCGTCATCCAGAACGCCACGAAGGGCAGCTACTTCGGCGGCCAGATCTGCGGCCCCATCTACAAGAAGGTCATGCAGTTCGCCCTCAAGACCCTCCAGGCCCCGCCCACCGGCAAGGCCCCCGCCCCGCTCCCGGTGACGTTCGACCCCGGCAAGCCGGAAACCCCCGGCCGACCCGCGAACGGCGGCTAGGGCACGGACCCGGACAGGAACAGCCCGTGACGACCATCACCCCGGACCCGGGGAACCGGCCCGCGACACACCGTGCCGCCACTCCTCGGCCGCCGGTGCCCCCGCCCGACCCCACCGCGCGTGGCCCCCTGCCTTTTGGCCCCAACGGGGGTGCGCCCGGTACGCTCACCGCCGTGCCACACGCTGATCAGTCCCAAACCACCCAGAAGGACGCTCCCGTGACCTACCCGGGACCGCCGAGGCCGACCCAGGTCTCCGCCACCCCCCTCGCGGAGCTCGCCGATCAGCTGGGGGCCGCGGCCCCGGGCACGGACGCCGCCATCACCGGGATCACCCACGACTCGCGCGCGGTGCGCCCCGGCGACATCTACGCGGCCCTGCCCGGCGCCCGCATGCACGGCGCCGACTTCGTGGCCCAGGCCGCCGACCTCGGTGCCGCCGCGATCCTCACCGACCCGACCGGCGCCGACCGCGCCGCCGCCACCGGCCTGCCGGTGTTCGTCGTCGCCGACCCGCGCGGCAGCATGGGCGAGCTGGCCGCGACGGTGTACGGCCGTCCGGGCCGCGACCTGCTGCAGATCGGCATCACCGGCACGTCGGGCAAGACCACGACGGCGTACCTCATCGAGGGCGGTCTGAAGGCCGTCCGCGCCACCGGGCTCATCGGCACCGTCGAGACGCGCATCGGCGAGGAGCGCATCAAGTCGGAGCGCACCACGCCCGAAGCGACCGATCTGCAGGCGCTGTTCGCGGTGATGCGCGAGCGCGGCGTCGAGGCGGTCGCGATGGAGGTCTCCAGCCACGCGCTCGTGCTCGGCCGGGTCGACGGCTGCGTCTTCGACGTCGCCGTCTTCAACAACCTCAGCCCGGAGCACATGGAGTTCCACTCCGACATGGAGGACTACTTCCGGGCCAAGGCGCAGCTGTTCACCCAACGGCGCGCCCGGCTCGGCGTGGTCAACCTCGACGACGAGTACGGGCGCCGCCTCGTCACCGAGTCCGAGGTCCCCGTCACCAGCTTCTCCGCCGAGGGCCACCCGGACGCCGACTGGCGCGCGGAGGACGTCGAAGTCGGGCCGCTGGACTCCACGTTCACCGCCGTCGGCCCCAAGGGCGAGCGGATCGCCGCCCGCTCGCCGCTCGCCGGACCCTTCAACGTCGCCAACACCCTCGCCGCGATCGTGTCGCTGGCCGTCGCCGGGATCGACCCGCAGCAGGCCGCCGACGGCGTCGCGGCCGTGCCGGGTGTCCCCGGCCGCCTGGAGCGCGTCGACGCCGGACAGGACTACCTCGCCGTCGTGGACTACGCCCACAAGACGGACGCCGTCGAGTCGGTCCTGCGCGCGCTGCGCAAGGTCACCGAGGGCCGCCTCGTCATCGTGCTCGGCTGCGGCGGCGACCGCGACCAGACCAAGCGCAGGCCGATGGGCGCGGCCGCGGCCCGGCTCGCCGACACCGCCGTACTCACCTCCGACAACCCCCGCGGCGAGGACCCCCTCGCCATCCTCGCGACGATGCTCGCGGGCGCCGCCGAGGTACCCGCCCACGAGCGCGGCGACGTCGCCGTCTTCGAGGACCGGGCAGCAGCCATCCGCGCGGCCGTCGCCCGCGCCGAGCCCGGGGACACCGTCCTGGTCGCGGGCAAGGGACACGAACAGGGCCAGGACATCGCCGGGGTGGTCCGTCCCTTCGACGACCGCCTGGTGCTTCGCGAAGCTATCGAGCAAACCCAGGGATGAAGTTGTGATCGCCCTCTCCCTCGCCGAGATCGCCACCGTCGTCGGCGGGCAGACGTACGACATACCGGATCCGCAGGTCCAGGTGACCGCGCCGGTCGTCAGGGACTCCCGTGAGGTGGAGCCCGGCGGCCTGTTCGCCGCCTTCGTGGGCGAGCGCGTCGACGGGCACGACTACGCCGCCCAGGTCGTCGGGGCGGGCGCGGTCGCCGTGCTCGGCACGCGGCCGTGCGGGGTGCCCGCGATCGTCGTCGACGATGTGCCGAGGGCGCTCGGCGCCCTCGCCCGGCACGTCGTCGCCCGGCTCGGCGCGACCCTCGTCGCCCTCACCGGCTCCGCGGGCAAGACCAGCACCAAGGACCTGGTCGCCCAGGTCATCGGCCGCAAGGCGCCCACCGTGTGGACGCCGGGCTCGCTGAACAACGAGATCGGCCTGCCGCTGACCGCGCTGAGCGCCACCGACGAGACGAAGTTTCTCGTCCTGGAGATGGGCGCCCGGGGCATCGGCCACATCCGGTACCTGACCGAGCTGACGCCGCCGAGGATCGGCCTGGTCCTGAACGTCGGCACCGCCCACATCGGCGAGTTCGGCGGCCGCGAGCAGATCGCGCAAGCAAAGGGCGAGCTGGTCGAGGCCCTGCCGGCCGACGGCGCCGCGATCCTCAACGCCGACGACCCCCTCGTACGCGCGATGGCCTCCCGTACGAAGGCCCGGGTGCTGCTCTTCGGAGAGGCCGCCGACGCCGACGTACGCGCCGAGAATGTCCGGCTCACGGAGAACGGACAGCCGTCCTTCACGCTCACCACACCCACCGGGTGCAGCGACGTGCGGCTGCGCCTGTACGGTGAGCACCACGTGTCGAACGCGCTCGCCGCGGCCGCCGTCGCCCATGAGCTGGGCATGTCCGTGGAGGAGATCGCCCTCGCGCTCTCCGAGGCGGGCACGCTGTCCCGCTGGCGGATGGAGGTCACCGAGCGCCCGGACGGCGTGACGGTCGTCAACGACGCCTACAACGCGAACCCCGAGTCCATGCGAGCCGCCCTGCGCGCGCTCGCGGCCATGGGCAGAGCCGCACAGGCCGAGGGCGGGCGCACGTGGGCGGTGCTCGGTCACATGGCCGAGCTCGGTGACGACGGGCTCGCCGAGCACGACGCGGTCGGACGCCTTGCCGTCCGGCTGAACGTGAACAAGCTCGTGGCAGTCGGGGGCAGGGAAGCGTCCTGGCTCCAACTGGGCGCATACAACGAGGGTTCGTGGGGTGAGGAGTCGGTGCACGTGTCCGACGCACAGGCGGCGGTCGACCTGTTGCGCAGCGAGCTGCGCCCGGGAGACGTCGTCCTTGTGAAGGCGTCCAGATCGGTCGGTCTCGAGCGGGTCGCGCTGGCCCTGCTCGAGAACACCAGTGAGGGCGAGGTCGCCGGCCGATGAGGCAGATCCTCTTCGCGGGTGTGATCGGGCTCTTCCTGACCCTGGTCGGTACGCCCCTGCTGATCAAGCTCCTGGCCCGCAAGGGCTACGGCCAGTTCATCCGGGACGACGGCCCGCGCGAGCACCACAGCAAGCGCGGTACGCCGACCATGGGCGGCATCGCCTTCATCATGGCCACGCTCATCGCGTACTTCCTCACGAAGTTCATCACCGGCGGCGAGTTCACGCTCTCCGGCCTGCTGGTGCTCTTCCTGATGGCGGGCATGGGCCTGGTCGGCTTCCTCGACGACTACATCAAGATCGTCAAGCAGCGCTCGCTGGGTCTGCGCGCCAAGGCGAAGATGGCCGGCCAGCTCATCGTCGGCATCGGCTTCGCCGTGCTCGCGCTGAACTGGCCGGACAACCGCAACCAGACCCCGGCGTCCACCAAGCTGTCGTTCGTCACGGACTTCGGCTGGTCGATCGGCCCGGTCCTGTTCGTGGTCTGGGCGCTGTTCATGATCCTCGCGATGTCGAACGGCGTGAACCTCACCGACGGCCTCGACGGCCTCGCCACCGGCGCCTCCGTGATGGTCTTCGGCGCCTACACCTTCATCGGTGTCTGGCAGTACCAGGAGTCCTGCGCCAACGCGAACACGCTGACCAACCCGGAGGCGTGTTTCGAGGTCAGAGACCCACTCGACCTGGCGGTCGTGGCCTCCGCGCTGATGGGCGCCTGCTTCGGCTTCCTGTGGTGGAACACCTCGCCCGCGAAGATCTTCATGGGCGACACCGGCTCGCTGGCCCTCGGCGGCGCGCTCGCCGGTCTCGCGATCTGCTCCCGCACGGAGCTGCTGCTCGCGCTCCTCGGCGGCCTCTTCGTCCTGATCACCATGTCCGTGGTCATCCAGGTCGGCTCCTTCCGCCTCACCGGCAAACGCGTCTTCCGCATGGCGCCACTCCAGCACCACTTCGAACTAAAGGGGTGGTCCGAAGTCCTTGTCGTGGTCCGCTTCTGGATCATCCAGGGCATGTGCGTGATCGTCGGACTCGGCCTCTTCTACGCAGGGTGGGCGGCCACCAAGTGACCAGCTGGCAGGGCAGGAACGTCACCGTCGCCGGGCTCGGCGTGAGCGGCCTCAGCGCCGCCCGCGCCCTCGCGGGCCTCGGCGCGGCGGTGACCGTCGTGGACGGCGGCGACGGCGAGACCCACCGGGCGCGGGCCGCCGAGCTCGCGGCCACCGGGATCGCCGTCCGCCTCGGGGACGCCGAGACGCTCCCCGAGGGCACCGACCTCGTCGTCACCTCGCCCGGCTGGAAGCCCGCCTCACCGCTGTTCGCGGCCGCCGCCGCGGCGGGCGTCGACGTCGTCGGCGACGTCGAGATCGCCTGGCGCCTGCGCGGCCCCGACGCCGCGCCCTGGCTCGCGATCACCGGCACCAACGGCAAGACCACCACCACGCGGATGCTCGCGTCGATCCTGGCCGCGGCCGGACTGCGCACGGCGGCCGTCGGCAACATCGGCACCCCGATCGTGGACGTGGTCCTCGAAGGCGACGACGCGTACGACGTCCTCGCCGTCGAGCTGTCCTCGTACCAGCTGCACTGGGCGCCCTCGCTGCGTGCCCACTCGGCCGCCGTCCTGAACCTGGCGCCGGACCACCTCGACTGGCACGGCTCCATGGAGGCGTACGCCGCCGACAAGGGCCGCGTCTACGAGGGCAACCAGGTCGCGTGCGTCTACAACGTCGCCGACAAGGCGACGGAGGACCTGGTCCGCGAGGCCGACGTCGAAGAGGGCTGCCGCGCCGTCGGTTTCACGCTGACCGCGCCCGCCCCCTCGCAACTGGGCATCGTGGACGGCATCCTGGTCGACCGTGCCTTCGTGCCGGACCGCCAGAAGCAGGCCCAGGAGCTCGCCGAGGTCTCCGACGTCAAGCCGCCCGCGCCGCACAACATCGCCAACGCCCTGGCCGCGGCGGGTCTCGCGCGCGCCTTCGGGGTGGCGCCGACGGCCGTGCGGGACGGGCTGCGGGCCTTCCGCCCCGACGCGCACCGCATGGAGCATGTCGCGGACGTCGACGGCGTCGCGTACATCGACGACTCCAAGGCGACCAACACCCACGCCGCCGAGGCGTCGTTGGCCGCGTACGAGTCGGTGGTGTGGATCGCGGGCGGCCTCGCCAAGGGCGCCACCTTCGACGAGCTTGTCGACAAGTCGGCAGGGTGCCTCAAGGCCGTCGTCCTGATCGGCGCCGACCGCGCGCTGATCCGCGAAGCGCTCGCGCGACACGCGCCCGAGGTACCCGTCGTGGACCTCGACCGGACGGACACTGGGGCGATGTCCGAGGCCGTACGGCAGGCCGCGCGGCTCGCGCGGCCGGGGGACACCGTCCTGATGGCGCCGGCCTGTGCGTCGATGGACATGTTCACCAACTACAACAAGCGTGGTGACGCGTTCGCGGCAGCGGTCCGCGAACTCGGCGCGAGCGCCTGACGGCGGGCCCAGCGTGGTCCGGGGGCGCCCGGCACCCGAAGGAGGGCACGTGGCAGCCGTGGGAACGCCGTCGTGGCGGGGGCTTCGTGGACGGCCGCGCGCCGGTACGGGACGCGTGCGCGCGGGCGCGGGGTGCCGCTGATGGCCGGGCGCGCCTCCGTGCGCACGCCGCGCACCCCGAAGCGACCGGCGCGGCCGCGGGCCACTCCCGTGGTGCGTGAGAATGCGCTGCGGCGGCTCTACGACCGGGCCCGCAAGGCCTGGGACCGGCCGCTGACCGCGTACTACCTGATCTTCGGCAGCAGCCTGCTGATCACGGCGCTGGGCCTCGTGATGGTCTATTCGGCGTCGATGATCCAGGCGTTGCAGCTGAACCTGCCCGCCTCCTACTTCTTCCGCAAGCAGTTCGTCGCCGCGGTCCTCGGGTCCGCGCTGCTGCTCATCGCGATGCGGATGCCGGCCAAGCTGCACCGGGCGCTGTCGTACCCGATGCTCGCCGCTTCCGTCTTCCTGATGGTGCTCGTCCAGATTCCCGGGATAGGGCGCAGCGTCAACGGCAATCAGAACTGGATCTATTTGGGGGGCCCTTTCCAGCTCCAGCCCAGTGAGTTCGGAAAGCTCGCGCTGGTGCTCTGGGGCGCGGACCTGCTGGCCCGCAAACAGGACAAGCGGCTGCTCACCCAGTGGAAGCACATGCTGGTGCCGCTCGTTCCGGTCACTTTCATGCTGCTCGGCCTGATCATGCTGGGCGGCGACATGGGCACGGCCATCATCCTCACCGCGATCCTCTTCGGCCTGCTGTGGCTGGCGGGCGCCCCGACGCGGCTGTTCGCGGGTGTCCTGAGCATCGCGGTCGTCCTCGGTGTGATCCTCATCAAAACCAGCCCGAACCGGATGGCACGGCTCGGCTGCATCGGCGCGACCGATCCCGGGCCCGGCGACCAGTGCTGGCAGGCCGTGCACGGCATCTATGCCCTGGCCTCGGGCGGATTCTTCGGTTCCGGCCTCGGCGCGAGTGTGGAAAAATGGGGTCAACTGCCTGAACCGCACACCGACTTCATCTTCGCCATCACCGGGGAGGAACTCGGTCTGGCGGGGACGCTGTCGGTGCTCGCCCTGTTCGCGGCTCTAGGCTATGCGGGTATCCGCGTGGCCGGACGCACGGAGGACCCCTTCGTGAGGTACGCAGCGGGAGGCGTGACCACCTGGATCACGGCGCAGGCCGTGATCAACGTCGGTGCGGTGCTCGGTCTGCTGCCGATCGCCGGTGTCCCGCTCCCGCTGTTCTCCTACGGGGGCTCAGCCTTGCTGCCGACCATGTTCGCCGTGGGACTCCTCATCGCCTTCGCGCGGGAGGACCCCGCGGCGAAGGCGGCCCTGGCCATGCGGCAGCCTCGGGTGAGATGGAACACGATGCGACGGCGCGTCAAGGCGCGTTCGTCCGGAGAGCGGTGAATTTCGGTGCATGTCGTACTCGCCGGTGGGGGGACCGCCGGCCACATCGAGCCTGCGCTCGCCCTCGCGGACGCCCTGCGCAGGCAGGACCCGACCGTGGGGATCACGGCCCTGGGCACGGAGCGCGGCCTCGAGACCCGACTCGTACCCGAGCGGGGCTATGAACTCGCCCTGATCCCCGCCGTACCCCTGCCGCGCAAGCCCACGCCCGAGCTGATCACCGTGCCCGGGCGGCTGCGCGGCACCATCAAGGCGGCCGAGCAGATCCTGGAGCGCACCAAGGCCGACTGCGTCGTGGGCTTCGGCGGCTACGTGGCGCTGCCCGGCTACCTGGCGGCCAAGCGCGCGGGTGTGCCGATCGTGGTGCACGAGGCCAACGCGCGCCCCGGGCTCGCCAACAAGATCGGCTCGCGGTACGCCTCCGGGGTCGCGGTCTCCACGCCCGACAGCAAGCTGCGCGGCTCGCGCTACATCGGCATCCCGCTGCGCCGCACCATCGCGCTGCTCGACCGGGCCCGGGTCCGCCCGGAGGCCCGCGCGGCCTTCAACCTCGACCCGAATCTGCCCACGCTGCTCGTCTCCGGCGGCTCCCAGGGCGCCCGGCGGCTGAACGAGGTCGTCCAGCAGGTCGCCCCGGTCCTGCAGCGCGCGGGCATCCAGATCCTGCACGCGGTCGGCCCGAAGAACGAAATGCCGTACGTGGAGAACATGCCCGGTATGCCCCCCTATATCCCGGTACCGTACGTGGACCGGATGGACCTCGCGTACGCCGCGGCCGACATGATGCTCTGCCGCGCGGGCGCGATGACCGTCGCCGAGCTGTCCGCCGTCGGGCTGCCGGCCGCCTACGTCCCGCTGCCCATCGGCAACGGCGAACAGCGGCTGAACGCCCAGCCGGTGGTCAAGGCGGGCGGCGGGCTGCTGGTCGACGACGCGGAGCTGACGCCCGAGTGGGTCCAGGGCAACGTCCTGCCCGTGCTCGCCGACCCGCACCGGCTGTACGAGATGTCCCGTGCCGCCTCGGAGTTCGGCCGCAGGGACGCCGACGACCTCCTCGTCGGCATGGTCTACGAGGCGATTGCGTCACGCCGCAACGCGTGAGAGAAGGCAGGGGACTGTGGCCGGACGGGCCGGACCGACGACCGCCGAACGGCGGGGGGCCGCGTCTGGCCCGTCCCGCCCGCGCCCACGCCGTCCGCGGCTGCCGCGGGCTCTTCGGGCGCGGCGGGTGCGCGTCCTGATCGTCCTGGTGGTCGCGCTCGCGGTGCTCGCCGGGGGCGGCGCCTGGGTGTTCTACGGCTCGCCGTGGCTGCGGGTGGAGCGGGTGACGACGTCCGGGACGATGGTCCTCACATCGCACCAGGTGCGCGAGAGTGCGGGCGTACCGATCGGGGAACCGCTGATTTCGGTCGATTCCGGAGCCATCGAGGAACGGCTGCGGAGAGAATTGCCCCGAATTGACTCGGTTGATGTTGTCCGCTCCTGGCCCCATGGAATCGCCCTGAAAGTGACGGAGCGCACTCCCGCACTGCTCATCGAAAAGGGCGGAAAGTTCATCGAAGTGGACGCGAAGGGGGTTCGTTTCGCCACGGTCGAGAAGGCACCGAAGGGCACCCCCTTCCTGGAAATGGCCACGGATCCCTCCGGCAGCGCCGCCGCGAGCCTGCGCCGCTTCGACGGCACCAGGCTGCGCCGCGAGGCCGCACGCGTGGTCGTCGCCCTGCCTGGGGCGGTGGCCGCGGACACCCGGACCGTCAAGGTCCGTTCGTACGACTCCATCTCGCTGCGGTTGCGCGACGGCCGTACGGTCATGTGGGGGAGTGGCGAGAAGGGTCGCGCAAAGGCCGAGGCGCTGGCCGGCCTCATGAAAGCCGTTCCGAAGGCACGGCACTTCGATGTGAGCGTCCCCACCGCCCCTGCGTCATCAGCGAGTTGACGTACATCAGCGCAGGCCAGCACCCTGGATGGGCAGGCTTAAGCCTGATCACATAGGGTGAAAAGAAAAACGGGAGGTTCGGCGTGTTCGTTGAACGTGCGCCACTTGTCGACTTAGTGTCCTGTTCGGAAGAGTCCAAGGAACAGACACACTGGTAACCCTAAACTTCAGCGTTAGGGTTCGGGTCGGCGTTCGGACCGTCCCATTCGGCATCAGTCGTCGTATCGCGGCAGAGCGAGACGGCGACACGTAACTCGAGGCGAGAGGCCTTCGACGTGGCAGCACCGCAGAACTACCTCGCAGTCATCAAAGTCATCGGTGTCGGCGGCGGTGGTGTCAATGCCATCAACCGGATGATCGAGGTCGGTCTCAAGGGCGTCGAGTTCATCGCCATCAACACCGACGCGCAAGCCCTGTTGATGAGCGACGCCGACGTCAAGCTCGACGTCGGCCGGGAACTCACCCGCGGACTCGGCGCCGGAGCCAACCCGGCCGTCGGCCGCAAGGCCGCCGAGGACCACCGCGAGGAGATCGAGGAGGTCCTCAAGGGGGCCGACATGGTCTTCGTGACGGCCGGTGAGGGCGGCGGCACCGGCACGGGCGGCGCGCCCGTGGTCGCCAACATCGCGCGCTCCCTCGGCGCCCTGACGATCGGTGTGGTCACCCGGCCGTTCACCTTCGAGGGTCGCCGGCGCGCGAACCAGGCGGAGGACGGCATCGCGGAACTCCGCGAAGAGGTCGACACCCTCATCGTCATCCCCAACGACCGGCTCCTTTCCATCTCGGACCGCCAGGTCAGCGTGCTCGACGCCTTCAAGTCGGCCGACCAGGTGCTCCTCTCCGGTGTGCAGGGCATCACCGACCTCATCACCACGCCCGGCCTGATCAACCTCGACTTCGCCGACGTCAAGTCGGTCATGTCCGAGGCGGGTTCGGCGCTCATGGGCATCGGCTCGGCCCGCGGCGACGACCGCGCGGTGGCCGCCGCCGAGATGGCGATCTCCTCGCCGCTCCTGGAGGCGTCCATCGACGGCGCCCGGGGCGTCCTGCTCTCCATCTCCGGCGGCTCCGACCTCGGCCTCTTCGAGATCAACGAAGCGGCCCAACTGGTCAGCGAGGCCGCGCACCCCGAGGCCAACATCATCTTCGGCGCGGTCATCGACGACGCGCTCGGCGACGAGGTCCGGGTCACCGTCATCGCGGCCGGCTTCGACGGCGGCCAGCCCCCGTCCAAGCGGGACAACGTCCTCGGCTCGGCGTCCGCCAAGCGCGAGGAACCGGCGCCCGCCGCGCGGCAGCCCGAATCGTCCCGCCCGGCCCCGGCGTTCGGCGGCCTCGGCAGCGTCACCCCGCGCGACGACGCACCCCCCGCCGAGCCCGAGCCGGTCCAGGCGAGCGAGCCCCCGGCCGCCTCGGCGACCCCGCCGCAGGTTCCCTCGACCCGTCTGCACCAGGACAGCCAGGCCGAAGAGCTGGACGTGCCGGACTTCCTGAAGTGATAGACAAGCGCTCCGAAACGAGCACCGTGAGCGGCGCCCACTTCGCCTTCACCGACCGGTGGGGCGGGGTGAGCGCCGTTCCGTACGAGGAGCTCAACCTCGGCGGAGCGGTCGGCGACGACCCCGAAGCCGTACGCCACAACCGCGCGGCCGTCGCCGGGAACCTCGGCATCGACCCCGCGCGCGTGGTCTGGATGAACCAAGTGCACGGCCGGGACGTCGCCGTGGTCGACGGCCCCTGGGCCGAGAGCCGGGAGATCCCGGCCGTCGACGCGGTCGTCACCGCCCGGCGGGGCGTCGCCCTCGCCGTCCTCACCGCCGACTGCACCCCGGTGCTGCTCGCCGATCCGGTCGCGGCAGTCGCCGCGGCCGCGCACGCGGGCCGCCCCGGAATGATCGCCGGGGTGGTGCCCGCGGCCGTCGAGGCCATGGTCGCCCTCGGCGCCCGCCCGGACCGGATCGTGGCCCGCACCGGGCCCGCCGTCTGCGGCCGTTGTTACGAAGTACCCGCGGACATGCGCGCCGACGTCGCCGCCGTGGAACCCGCGGCGTACGCCGAGACGAGCTGGGGCACACCCGCGGTCGACGTGACCGCCGGAGTGCACGCGCAGCTCGACCGGCTCGGCGTGCGCGACCGGGAGCAGTCGCCGGTGTGCACGCGGGAGTCGGGCGATCACTTCTCGTACCGCCGCGACCGCACGACCGGTCGGCTGGCTGGCTATGTGTGGTTGGACTGATGGGGCATGACGGACCGTAAGGCGGAACTCGCCGGAAATCTGGCGAAAGTGGAAGACCGCATCGCGGCGGCCTGCGCGGCGGCGGGCCGCAAGCGCGAGGAACTGACCCTGATCGTGGTCACCAAGACCTACCCCGCGAGCGATGTGCGGTTTCTCTCGGAACTCGGCGTGCGGCACGTCGCCGAGAACCGCGACCAGGACGCGGCGCCGAAGGCCGCGGAATGTGCGGACCTCCCGCTGAGCTGGCACTTCGTGGGTCAGTTGCAGACCAACAAGGTGCGCTCCGTGGTCGGTTACGCGGACGTGGTGCAGTCGGTCGACCGGCCCAAGCTGGTCACGGCCCTGTCCACGGCCGCCGTGCGCGCGGGGCGCGAGGTCGGCTGTCTGCTCCAGGTCGCACTGGACGCGGAGGCCGACGGGCGGGGGGACCGCGGCGGCGTGGGCCTCGGCGGGATCGAGGAGTTGGCCGCATCCGTGGCCGACGCCCCCGGACTGCGACTCGACGGTCTGATGACCGTCGCGCCGCTCACCGGGGAATACGCGGGACGGCAACAGGCGGCGTTCGAGCGGCTGATGGATTTGTCGACTGCCCTGCGCGTGGCCCATCCGGCTGCGAACATGGTGTCGGCAGGGATGAGTGCGGACCTCGAACAGGCCGTGGCGGCCGGGGCGACACATGTGCGCGTCGGTACGGCGGTACTCGGAGTCCGACGCGGGCTCGGGTAACGTCGCCAGGAAGTCGGACCACAGCAGAAAATATGGTCATTCCCGCAGTTCGGCGGGAGACCTCGTGGATCGCGGGCAGTTGATGACGACGGACCTCTCGATCCACCACAGAGCGGAGGACTCAGAGCATGGCCGGCGCGATGCGCAAGATGGCGGTCTACCTCGGCCTCGTGGAGGACGACGGTTACGACGGTCGGGGGTTCGACCCCGACGACGATTTCGAGCCCGAGCCGGAGCCGGAGCGCGACCGCCGACGGCACGAGCCGTCGCACCAGTCCCACCAGTCCCACCTCGCGGACCGGGACTTGGACCGGGACGAATCGGTACGAGTGGTGCAGCCGCCCGCGCCCCGCGAACCGGCGCCGCGCGCCGCTTCGCTTCCCGCTGAATCGGGACGACCGGCGCGAATCGCCCCCGTGGCATCCATCACACCTGAACGCCAGAGCCTGGAGAAGAACGCACCGGTGATCATGCCCAAGGTCGTGTCCGAGCGTGAGCCCTACCGCATCACCACACTTCACCCCCGGACCTACAACGAAGCCCGTACCATCGGGGAACACTTCCGCGAAGGCACCCCGGTGATCATGAACTTGACGGAGATGGACGACACGGATGCGAAGCGACTTGTCGACTTTGCCGCCGGTCTCGTCTTCGGCCTGCATGGCAGTATCGAGCGAGTGACGCAGAAGGTGTTCCTGTTGTCGCCTGCTAACGTCGATGTCACGGCGGAGGACAAGGCCCGCATCGCAGAGGGCGGGTTCTTCAACCAGAGCTGAGACGCAAGTGCAGTAGACGGCAGTTATCGGATCGACACAGCACGGACTCGACTGAGGACAGGGGAGAGGGAAACGCGAACATGGGCGTGGTCTTGCAAGTGATCTACATCGCTCTGATGTGTTTCCTGATCGTGCTGATCTTCCGGCTGGTCATGGACTACGTCTTCCAGTTCGCCCGCTCATGGCAACCCGGCAAGGCGATGGTGGTCGTTCTGGAGGCCACCTACACTGTCACCGATCCACCGCTCAAGCTTCTGCGGCGGTTCATTCCGCCGCTGCGTCTCGGGGGCGTGGCGCTCGACCTGTCCTTCTTCGTGCTGATGATCATCGTCTACATCCTGATCTCCGTCGTGAGCCGGCTGTGAGCGCGATGTCAACTACGTTCTTGCCGAATGCCGACGACTACGTTGAGGTGAAGAGATGCCGCTGACCCCCGAGGACGTGCGGAACAAGCAGTTCACGACCGTTCGCCTCCGAGAAGGCTATGACGAGGACGAGGTCGATGCCTTCCTCGATGAGGTCGAAGCCGAACTGACCCGCTTGCTCCGTGAGAACGAGGATCTGCGAGCCAAGCTGGCCGCCGCCACGCGCGCGGCCGCGCAGAACCAGCAGCAGGGCGGCATGCGCAAGGGCCCCGGCGGTCCCGGTGGCCCCGACGGGCCGCAGGACCAGCGAGGTCCCGGCGCCCCCGTGCCCGCCGCAATATCTGGCCCGCAGCCGGTGCCGCCGCAGCAGCAGCACCCGATGGGCGGCCCGCCCCAGCTGCCGGGCGGCGCTCCGCAGCTTCCCCCGGGCCCCGGTGGCCACGGCCCGCAGGGCGGACCGCAGGGTCCCGGCCCGATGGGTCAGGGTCCCGGCCCCATGGGT
Source organism: Streptomyces flavofungini (assembly GCF_014650815.1). Taxonomy (GTDB): domain Bacteria; phylum Actinomycetota; class Actinomycetes; order Streptomycetales; family Streptomycetaceae; genus Streptomyces; species Streptomyces flavofungini. The sequence continues at coordinate 372,295 of NZ_BMVR01000006.1, read as the reverse complement.
CAGGGGCAGATGGGCCAGGGTCCCGGCCCGATGGGCCAGGGTCAGATGGGTGGCCCCATGGGCGGCCCGATGGGCGGTCACGGCCCGCAGCTTCCGCAGCCCGGCCAGGGCCCCGGTGGCGACAGCGCCGCCCGCGTGCTCTCGCTCGCGCAGCAGACCGCCGACCAGGCGATCGCGGAGGCCCGTTCCGAGGCCAACAAGATCGTGGGCGAGGCCCGTTCGCGCGCCGAGGGCCTGGAGCGGGACGCCCGTGCCAAGGCCGACGCCCTGGAGCGGGACGCGCAGGAGAAGCACCGCGTCGCGATGGGCTCCCTGGAGTCCGCCCGCGCCACGCTTGAGCGCAAGGTCGAGGACCTGCGCGGCTTCGAGCGCGAGTACCGCACGCGGCTGAAGTCCTACCTGGAGTCGCAGCTGCGTCAGCTGGAGACCCAGGCCGACGACTCGCTGGCCCCGCCGCGGACCCCGGCGACCGCCTCCCTGCCGCCGTCCCCGGCGCCTTCCATGGCCTCGGCCGGCGCGGGTGCCCCGTCCTACGGCGGCAACCAGTCGATGGGCGGCAACCAGCCCGCGGGCGCGCCGTCCTACGGCGGCCAGCAGCAGATGTCGCCCGCGATGACGCAGCCGATGGCGCCGGTGCGGCCGCAGGGGCAGCAGCCCATGCAGCAGGCTCCGTCCCCGATGCGCGGTTTCCTCATCGATGAGGACGACAACTGACGGGCTTTACCACGCCGTAGGCGTCGGCAGTTGTACAGGGCGAGGCCCCCGGATCCCCGGGGGCCTCGCCCTTTGCTGTGCCCGCAGGGTTGCCGTGGGCGTCGGTGGCCGTGGATCGGCCTTCGGCCTCGTCCTCGAACGCCGGACGGGCTGCATGCTTCCGTCCGTCCGGCGTCACTGGCGGATCCCGCCCGTCCGCCGCCGCTGGCGGATCACGTCCGTCCCACGCCGCTGGCGGATCCGTCCCTCCCGCGTCGGCAGAAACGTTCATCTGTGCGCGGGCACGCAACGCCGAAGGCCCGGGGCCACCAAGATCTTTGGTGGCCCCGGGCCTTCGGGTTGCCGCGGGCGGGGTGCCCCGGTGCGGGCTACGCCTTGCGGAGGCGGAACGTCAGGGAGAGGGAGTCGTCCTTGAAGGTCTCGCCGTAGGTGTCGTCGGCCTCGCCCTCGGCGAAGTCCGTGGCCAGGACCTCGTCCGCGATGAGGGCGGAGTGGTCGGTCAGGGCCGTGCCGACCGCCGGGTCCGAGGACGTCCAGCGCAGGGCGATGCGGTCCGCGACGTCCAGGCCGCTGTTCTTGCGGGCCTCCTGGATCAGGCGGATCGCGTCCCGGGCCAGGCCCGCGCGGCGCAGCTCGTCCGTGAGCTCCAGGTCGAGGGCGACCGTGGCGCCGGAGTCGGACGCCACCGACCAGCCCTCGCGCGGGGTCTCGGTGATGATGACCTCGTCCGGGGCGAGCGTCACCGTCTCCCCGTCGACCTCCACGGAGGCCGTGCCCTCGCGCAGGGCGAGGGACAGCGTGGCCGCGTCGGCCTCGGCGACGGCCTTGGCCACCGCCTGCACGCCCTTGCCGAACCGCTTGCCGAGAGCGCGGAAGTTGGCCTTGGCGGTGGTGTCGACCAGGGAACCGCCCACCTCCGACAGAGAGGCGAGGGAGGACACGTTCAGCTCCTCCGTGATCTGCGTGTGCAGTTCGGGGCTGAGCGTGTCGAATCCGGCGACGGCGACGAGCGCGCGGGACAGCGGCTGGCGGGTCTTGACGCCCGACTCCGCGCGCGTGGCCCGGCCCAGCTCGACGAGGCGGCGCACCAGGGCCATCTGCTTCGACAGCTCGGGGTCGACCGCCGAAAGGTCCGCCTCCGGCCAGGTCGCCAGGTGCACCGACTCCGGGGCGTCCGGCGTGACCGGCACGACCAGGTCCTGCCAGACGCGCTCCGCGATGAACGGCGTCAGCGGGGCGAGCAGCCGCGTGATCGTCTCGACGACCTCGTGCAGGGTGCGCAGCGCGGCCGCGTCGCCCTGCCAGAAGCGGCGTCGCGACCGGCGTACGTACCAGTTGGAGAGGTTGTCCACGAAGGCGGACAGGAGCTTGCCGGCGCGCTGGGTGTCGTAGGCGTCGAGGGCCTGCGTCACCTGGTCGGTGAGCGCGTGCAGTTCGCTGAGCAGCCAGCGGTCGAGCAGCGGGCGGTCGGCGGGCGCCGGGTCGGTGTCCGAGGGGGCCCACTTCGACGTGCGGGCGTAGAGCGCCTGGAAGGCGACCGTGTTCCAGTACGTCAGGAGGGTCTTGCGGACGACCTCCTGGATGGTGCCGTGGCCGACGCGGCGGGCCGCCCACGGGGAGCCGCCCGCGGCCATGAACCAGCGCACGGCGTCGGCTCCGTGCCGGTCCATCAGCGGGATCGGGTCCAGGGTGTTGCCCAGGTGCTTGGACATCTTGCGGCCGTCCTCGGCGAGGATGTGGCCGAGGCAGACGACGTTCTCGTAACTCGACTTGTCGAAGACGAGGGTGCCGACGGCCATCAGCGTGTAGAACCAGCCGCGGGTCTGGTCGATGGCCTCCGAGATGAACTGCGCCGGGTAGCGGCTCTCGAAGAGCTCCTTGTTCTGGTGCGGGTAGCCCCACTGCGCGAACGGCATCGAACCCGAGTCGTACCAGGCGTCGATGACCTCCGGCACGCGCACCGCTTCGAGGGCGCAGCCCTCGTGGGTGCAGGTGAACGTGACGTCGTCGATGAACGGGCGGTGCGGGTCGAGGTCCGACTGGTCGGTGCCCGTGAGCTCGCTCAGTTCGGCGCGGGAGCCGACGCAGGTGAGGTGGTTCTCCTCGCAGCGCCAGATGGGCAGCGGGGTGCCCCAGTAGCGGTTGCGGGACAGCGCCCAGTCGACGTTGTTGGTCAGCCAGTCGCCGAAGCGGCCGTGCTTGACCGAGTCCGGGAACCAGTTGGTCTTCTCGTTCTCTTCGAGGAGACGGTCCTTGACGGCCGTGGTGCGGATGTACCAGGACGGCTGCGCGTAGTAGAGCAGCGCGGTGTGGCAGCGCCAGCAGTGCGGGTAGCTGTGCTCGTACGCGATGTGCCGGAAGAGCAGACCTCGGTCGTTCAGGTCCTGGGTGAGGGTCTCGTCGGCCTTCTTGAAGAAGACACCGCCCACGAGGGGGACGTCCTCCTCGAAGGTGCCGTCGGGGCGGACCGGGTTCACGACCGGCAGGCCGTACGACCGGCAGACCTTGAGGTCGTCCTCACCGAAGGCGGGCGACTGGTGGACGAGGCCGGTTCCGTCCTCCGTGGTCACGTAGTCGGCGTTGACCACGTAGTGCGCGGGGGCGGGGAACTCGACCAGCTCGAAGGGGCGCTGGTACGTCCAGCGTTCCATCTCGGCGCCGGTGAAGGTCTGGCCGGTGGCCTCCCAGCCCTCGCCGAGCGCCTTCTCCAGGAGCGGCTGGGCGACGACCAGCTTCTCCTTGCCGTCGGTCGCCACTACGTAGGTGACGTCCGGGTGCGCGGCGACCGCCGTGTTGGACACCAGCGTCCACGGGGTGGTCGTCCACACCAGGAGGGCGGCCTCGCCCGCGAGGGGGCCGCCGGTCAGCGGGAAGCGGACGTAGACCGACGGGTCGACGACGGTCTCGTAGCCCTGCGCCAGCTCGTGGTCGGACAGGCCCGTGCCGCAGCGGGGGCACCAGGGGGCGACGCGGTGGTCCTGGACGAGGAGGCCCTTGTTGAAGATCTCCTTCAGGGACCACCAGACGGACTCGATGTACTCCGGGTTCATCGTCCGGTAGGCGCCGTCGAGGTCCGTCCAGTAGCCCATGCGGGTCGTCAGGTCGGCGAAGGCGTCCGTGTGGCGGGTCACCGACTCGCGGCACTTGGCGTTGAACTCGGCGATGCCGTACGCCTCGATGTCCTTCTTGCCGTTGAAGCCGAGTTCCTTCTCGACCGCGAGCTCCACGGGCAGGCCGTGGCAGTCCCAGCCGGCCTTGCGGGCGACGTGGTAGCCGCGCATGGTGCGGAAGCGCGGGAAGACGTCCTTGAAGACGCGGGCCTCGATGTGGTGCGCGCCGGGCATGCCGTTGGCGGTGGGCGGGCCCTCGTAGAACACCCACTCGGGGCGGCCCTCGGACTGCTCCAGGCTCTTGGCGAAGATCTTCTGCTGCTCCCAGAAGTCGAGCACGGCGTGCTCGAGGGCGGGCAGGTCGACCTGGGCGGGCACCTGGCGGTACTGCGGCGGCGTCATTCGCTTTTCCTCCGGCGGACGTTCTTCCCTTCCGTCGGAGGGACGAGAGGCCGCATCACTGCGCTCCCGCGGTACCACCCTCCTTGGCCCTCCGGCGCGCGTGGCGCCACAGGGCCCCCTCATTGGGGTCGCGATGCCGGGTCTACTCACCAGGCCCGCCCCGCACAGGGGCTGGTCTGCGGCTTTCCTCCGGCGGCTCCGGGGTGATCTTCACGTCGCGCTCGCCCCCGGGCTCACACCGTCCCCGGGTCGCTCCTGGCTGCGTACGCCGCTACTCGTCCCCATCCACGCTTCTCGCTCCGGCCAGTGTACGGCGCCGGGGCGGGCGCGGCCGACCGGAATTCCGGGAGGCGCGGGGAAGGCGGCGAGCGGCCCCCCGCGGACGCCCCGGTGGATCAAGCGTGCTGGGGGATGTCGTCCTTGAGGGAGTCGCGGATCATCTTCCGCAGCTCGGGGCCGTCCGTGTGGCCGTGGACGGACACGGCGTGCTCGCTGGCGGCGCGGACCACCTCATCCTCTTCGCCGGAGATGGCGAGGGTGCAGTGGGTCTCGCTCGGGAATTCGCGGCAGTCGGTGATTTTGCGCATGGCGCACCTTCTTCGGTCGTCACCAAGTCTATGCCCGTACGGACGCCCGGGGAGGGGGCGTGCGGGGTGCCCGGCCGCTGTGGGGTGAGACCACGGGACTGCCCCGAATGGCGATATGCGGAGCGTCCGGATCCGGACCTCGGGAGTCCGGCGGATTACCCGCCGGAGAGCTGGGCACAACGCAGGCAGGCTCACCGCGCGACCCCCGGCGGCGGGCCAATCGGGCGGCGTGCCCCGTTGCCGCGGGCCTGGAGTCGATTTATCGTCCCAGCACGATTCGCGTGCAAGATCACAATATGTGAAGGGGCCGCGGCCATGGTGGCGAAGAAGACCGCCGTACAGCAGTCGGCGTCCAGCAGATCCACAGCCGCGGGGGCCGGGGCGGCAGGCGGCAAGGCGGCCCGCACCGTCAAGACCGTGCGTGCGGGTGCGGCGGCGCCGAAGAAGACCGCGACCAAGGCGGCCGCGAAGGCTCCCGCCAAGGCGACGGCCAAGAAGACGTCCACCGCGGCCCCGGCGAAGAAGGCTGCCGCCAAGGAGACGGCGGGCACCTCCAGGAACGCGGCCGCGAAGAAGACCGTTGCCAAGAAGACGGCTCCGGAGAGGGCGGTATCGGGGGAGTCGGCTCCGAAGAAGGCCGTCGCGGGTGCGGGGGCCGCCAAGAAGGCCGCTGCCAAGAAGTCCACCGCCAAGACGGAGGCGGAGGGCGGGGTGGGTGCGTCCAAGAAGGCGACGGGTGCCGCGAAGGGTCCGGGAGCCAGGAAACGTACGGCCAAGAAGACGGCCGCGTCCGCGGCCGAGAGTGCGGCTCAGGCCGCGGAGACGACGGGAGCCACGACGGTGGTTGCGAAGAAGACTCCGGGCACGGCGACGGCGGCGGCGAAGTCGGGCTCTGTGCCCAAGGCGCGGGCCGCGGCGACGCCCGGCGAGCTCGCGGTGCGGCCGGGCGAGGACCCGTGGACCCCGGCGGAGGTCGCCGAGGCGCGGACCGAGCTGATGTCCGAGACCATGCGGCTGCGGTCCGAGATCGAGGCGTCCGAGACCTCGCTCGCCGGCCTGATGCGGGACTCCGGGGACGGCGCGGGCGACGACCAGGCGGACACCGGCACGAAGAACATCACGCGGGAGCACGAGATGGCGCTCGCCGCGAACGCCCGGGAGATGCTGGAGCAGACGGAGCGCGCCCTGGAACGCCTGGACGCGGGGACGTACGGCCTCTGCGAGAACTGCGGCAACCCCATCGGCAAGGCGCGCATGCAGGCGTTCCCGCGGGCCACGCTGTGCGTCGAGTGCAAGCAGAAGCAGGAACGGCGCTACTGAGCGTGGCCTGGGCGCCTTGGCCCGCACGTGGGTGTCGTACCCTCGTCCCCAGTCAGGCACCTAGGTTGAGGGACTCACGTGGCAGAGGCGGAGCGCATCATCGGTACGCCGGACATCCCTGAGGCGGAGGGGGCCGGGCCGGAGCAGTCCGATTCCGGCCCCAAGGACGAGCAGCGCTCCGGGGACGAGCAGCGTTCCGAGGACGAGCAGCGTTCCGCGGGCGAGCCGAAGCCGGAGTCGGAGCGGACGCCGGACCTGGACCCGGAGTCGGCGGCCAAGGCCGAGCCGGCGGCCGCGTCGGAGCCCGAGGCCGCGCCGAAGCCCAAGGGACGGCGCAAGATCGCCGTGCTGTTCGGGGTGGCCCTGTTCGCGTACGCCCTGGACCTCATCAGCAAGATGATCGTGGTCGCCGAGCTGGAGCACCACGAGCCCATCGACGTGGTCGGTGACCTGCTGCGTTTCAACGCGATCCGGAACGCGGGCGCCGCTTTCGGCATGGGCGAGGCCTACACCATCATCTTCACGGTGATCGCCGCCGCCGTGATCGTGGTGATCGCCCGCCTCGCGCGCAAGCTGTACAGCCTGCCCTGGGCGATCGCGCTCGGCCTGCTGCTCGGCGGCGCGCTCGGCAACCTCACCGACCGGATCTTCCGCTCGCCCGGCGTCTTCAAGGGCGCGGTGGTCGACTTCATCGCGCCGAAGGGCTTCGCGGTGTTCAACCTCGCGGACTCCGCGATCGTCTGCGGCGGCATCCTGATCGTGCTGCTCTCCTTCCGCGGCCTCGACCCGGACGGCACCGTCCACAAGGACTGAGCGGCCGCTCGCGTACGGCGTTCGGTACGGCGGTGTCGTAGCCCTCCTGCATACTCGTGGGGTGAGCACGATTCCCGAGATCCGTACCCTGCCCGTACCGGACGGCCTGGAGGGCGAGCGCGTCGACGCCGCCATCTCGCGCATGTTCGGCTTCTCCCGCACGAAGGCCGCCGAGCTCGCCGCGGCGGGGAAGGTCGCGGTCGACGGCTCGGTGGTCGGCAAGTCCGAGCGGGTGCACGGCGGCGCCTGGCTGGAAGTGGAGATGCCGCAGGCGCCCGCTCCGGTGCAGATCGTCGCCGAGCCCGTCGAGGGCATGGAGATCGTGCACGACGACGAGGACATCGTCGTCATCGTCAAGCCGGTCGGCGTCGCCGCGCACCCCAGCCCCGGCTGGACCGGCACCACCGTGATCGGCGGCCTCGCCGCCGCCGGGTATCGCATCTCGACGTCCGGCGCCGCCGAGCGCCAGGGCATCGTGCACCGCCTCGACGTCGGCACGTCCGGCCTGATGGCCGTCGCCAAGTCCGAGCGGGCGTACACGTCGCTGAAGCGCCAGTTCAAGGAGCGCACGGTCGACAAGCGGTACCACGCGCTGGTGCAGGGCCATCCCGACCCGATGAGCGGCACCATCGACGCGCCCATCGGGCGCCACCCCCACCACGACTACAAGTGGGCGGTCACCGCCGAGGGCAAGCCCTCCGTCACCCACTACGACCTCATCGAGGCCTTCCGCGCGGCCTCCCTGCTCGACATCAAGCTGGAGACCGGCCGGACCCACCAGATCCGCGTCCACATGTCGGCGCACCGGCATCCCTGCGTGGGTGACCTGACGTACGGCGCCGATCCCACGCTCGCCAAGCGGCTCGGGCTCACCCGCCAGTGGCTGCACGCCATGCGGCTCGGCTTCGAGCACCCCGGGGACGGGCAGTGGGTCGAGTTCGAGAGCGGCTACCCCGAGGATCTTCAGCTGGCCCTCGACCGGGTGCGGGCGGAGAGCGCGTGAGCGGGGTGACCTGCCGGGTCGCGGTGGGTCCTGAGGACCTGGACGCGTGCTTCGGGGTGCGCAAGGAGGTCTTCGTCGCCGAACAGGGCGTGCCTGAGGACATCGAGTACGACGAGTACGACGGCGGGGCCGTGCATGTTCTCGCGGTGCGTGCTGAGGGCGGGGGCGCCCTGGGGACGGGGCGGTTGCTGACCGGCGACGCCGCTGTCGTGAAGAACGGTGACCCCGACGTCGGTGTGGGTGCTCTGGGGCGGCTTGCCGTGCTGCGGTCCGCGCGGGGGCTCGGGGTGGGGGCCGCGCTGGTCGCCGCGATCGAGGGGGCTGCTCGGGAGCGGGGGCTGCATGCTGTTGATCTTCATGCGCAGACCCACGCGCTGGGATTCTATGAGCGGTTGGGGTACGTGGCGTACGGGGCGGAGTTCCTTGATGCGGGGATTCCGCATCGGGCCATGCGCAAGGCGCTGCGCTAGCCGGTAGGGGTGCCGCCGCCGGGCGCGGTGGACCTGGAACGCAGGGGTGCCCGGCACGGGGGGCTGTGCGGTTGCCCGGCACCGGGGGCTGTGCCCACCCTTCCCCAAGCCCTCGGCTTCGCTCGAGCAGGGGAGACCCCTATCGCCCTGCGGGACGATTGCCCGCAGCCAAGTCGACAGCCGGATGTGGTTTTTGGCTGGTTTGGTGGGGTTGCGTGGCAAGGTTGAGGGGCTGATCGTTTTGGGCTCCTATGGCCGGAGGGCATCCCGTGGATCAACTGGCGTTGCTGCTCCTGCTGTTGTTGGGAGCCCTGGTCACCGTGCCGTTGGGGGATCGGATCGGGTTGCCCGCGCCGGTGCTCATGACGTTGTTCGGGGGCGTCCTCGCCTTCCTCTCGTTCGTGCCGAACGTCGAGATCGCGCCTGAGCTGATCCTCCCGCTGGTGCTGCCACCGCTGCTCTACGCGTCCGTGCAGCGCACGTCCTGGCGGCAGTTCGCGGCCAACATCCGGCCGATCATGCTGCTGGCCGTGGCGCTGGTGTTCGTGACCACGGCGGCCGTCGCGGCCGTGGCGAACTCCGTCGTGCCGGGGCTCCCGCTCGCCGCGGCCGTCGCGCTTGGCGCGCTGGTCGCCCCGCCGGACCCGGTGGCCGCGACCGCCGTCGCGGGGTCGCTCGGCCTGCCGCGCCGCCTGGTGTCGATCCTGGAGGGCGAGGGGCTCTTCAACGACGTCACCGCGATCGTGCTGTACCACGTGGCGATCGCCGCCGCCGTCAGCGGCACCTTCTCCTGGCCCTCGGCCGTCGGCCAGCTCGTGCTGTCCGCCGTCGTCGCCGTCGCCGTCGGCCTCGCGCTCGGCTGGCTGTCCAACAAGCTCATGGGCCTGCTGGGCGACGCGACCCTGCAGACCGGCCTGACGCTGCTCGTGCCGTTCGTCGCCTACGTACTCGCCGAGGAACTGCTCGGCTCCGGCGTCCTCGCGGTCCTGACGACGGCCCTCTACCTCGCCGAGAACGCCACCGACGCCGACGACGTGCTCGGCCGGATCACCGGGCAGTCCTTCTGGGAGATCGTCGACACCCTCGTCACCGGCGTCGCGTTCGGGCTCATCGGACTCGAACTGCACAACGTGTTCGGCACGGCCGACGGGCGCGAGTGGGAGATGGTCGGCTGGGGCGCCGCCATCGTGGCCGTCGTCGTCGGCGTACGACTGCTGTGGCTGCTGCCCGCCACCTGGCTCGCCAAGCGGCTGCACAAGCGCCGCGACTACGACGAGGAGATCCCGACGACCTGGCGCGAGACCGTCGTCATGTGGTGGTCCGGGATGCGCGGCGTGGCGTCGGTCGCGCTGGCCCTCGCCATTCCGCTGAAGACGGACGACGGGGCTCCGTTCCCCGCCCGTGACGAGATCGTCTTCATCGCCTTCTGCGTGATCATCGCGACCCTGATCGCCCAGGGCCTGACCCTGCCGTGGCTGGTCAGGAAGCTCGGCGTGCGCGCCGACACCGACGCCGAGCGGGCCCTGGAGCGCGAGCTCGCCGTGCGCGCCGCCAAGGCCGCCAAGGCGCGCCTGAAGGAGATCGAGGAGGTCGAGGAGCTGCCCGAGGAGGTCGCCGAGCGGCTGCTGCGCGGCGCCTTCGACATCGGCGCGCGGATCAGCCCCGACATCCTGGACGACGAGCGGCGCGAGCGGTACGCCAAGCGCGTCGACCGGTTCAAGGCCGTCCAGCGCATCCAGCGCGAGATGATGTCGGCCGCCCGCCACGAGGTCCTCGCCGCCCGCAGCGAACCCGGCTACGACCCGGAGATCGTGGACCGGGTGCTGCACCACCTGGACGTACGCAGCCTGCGCTGAGGGCGGGGCCGGGGCGCCGCGAGGGTCCGGGTCCCGGGGCCGGGCCGCTCAGCCCCGCCCCGTCCGCGGCACGTGCGGCGTCACCGGATGCGGATGGTCGCCGTCCGGCGGCTCCACCGCCCAGGCCGTGTTGACCCGGGGCAGCGCGTACGGATGCTTCTCGGCCAGCCAGGCCACGAGCTGCTCGCGGACCGTGACCCGCACCGTCCAGATGTCGTCGGCGTCCTTGGCGGTCACCAGGGCGCGCACCTGCATGGTGTTCGGCGTCGTGTCGGTGACCGCGAGGCCCCAGTCGCGGCCGTCCCAGGCGGCGCACTCGCGCAGGATCTCGTGCAGCTTCTCGCGCATCGCCGCCATGGGGGCCGTGTGGTCGAGCTGGAGGAAGACGGTGCCGGTCATCTGGGCGCCGCCGCGGGACCAGTTCTCGAACGGCTTCGACGTGAAGTACGACACCGGCATCGTGATCCGGCGCTCGTCCCAGGTCCGCACCGTCAGGAACGTCAGCGTGATCTCGTCGACGACACCCCACTCGCCGTCCACCACCACCGTGTCCCCGATCCGCACCATGTCGCCGAAGGCGATCTGCAGCCCCGCGAAGAGGTTGGCGAGCGTGGACTGCGCGGCCACGCCCGCGACGATGCCGAGGACGCCCGCCGACGCGAGCAGCGAGGCCCCGGCCGCCTGCATGGCCGGGAACGTGAGCAGCATCGCGGCCACCGCCACCACGCCCACGACCGCCGCGACCACCCGCTGGATCAGCGTGACCTGCGTCCGCACCCGCCGGACCCGCGCCGGGTCGCGGTGCGCGGAGGCGTAGCGCGCGTACGAGGACTCCACCACGGCCGCCGAGATCCGCACCGCCAGCCAGGCGACCGAGGCGATGAGGACCAGCGTGAGCGCTCTGCCGATGCCCACCGAATGCCCCTCGGCGATCTCCGCCTGGGCGTACGACCCGCGCAGCATGGCCGCGCACAGCACCAGCTGCAACGGCAGCCGGCAGCGGCGCAGCAGCTCCCACAGCGGCTGCTCGGGCCGTCGGTCGGCGGCCCGGCGCAGCGCCCAGTCGGCCACCCAGCCGACGGCGAGCGTGAGCACGACCGAGCCGCCGACCACGATCAACGGACGCAGCACGTTCTCCATGCCTCAGAGGGTAGGTGGCACGATGGCCCCATGAACATCATGCTTTTCCATTCGACGTACGGGCTGCGGCCCGCGGTGCGGGCGGCGGCCGACCGGCTGCGCGCGGCCGGGCACGAGGTGTGGACCCCGGACCTCTTCGACGGCCGCACCTTCGAGTCCGTCGAGGAAGGGCTGGCCTTCAAGGACGAGCTCGGCAACGACGAGCTGCTCAAGCGCGCGGTCCTGGCCGCCGCGCCCTACTCCGACCGGGGCCTCGTCTACGCGGGCTTCTCGCTCGGCGCCGCCACCGCGCAGACCCTCGCCCTCGGCGACGCCAAGGCCCGCGGCCTGCTGCTCCTGCACGGCACGTCCGACATCGCGGCGAACGCGTCCGTGGACGAACTCCCCGTACAGCTCCACGTCGCCGAGCCCGACGCGTTCGAGACGGACGACTGGCTCAGCGCCTGGTACCTCCAGATGGGCCGGGCGGGCGCCGACGTGGAGGTCTACCGGTACGCGGGCGCCGGGCACCTGTACACCGACCCCGACCTGGACGACTACGACGCCGAGGCGGCGGAGGCGACGTGGCGGACGGCGCTGGGGTTCCTGGAGAGCCTGTAGTCCCGGCTCAGGAACCGGCTCCCTGCTTCAGGAACCGGTTCTGAGAGCTCGCCTCGGGGATCGGTTCAGGACCCGCGCAGCGGCCCGCCGGGCTCCTCAGGACCGCACGCAGCGGCCCGCCGGGCTGCTCGCGGGCGGCTTGCACTGGAGCCCGAGGTCCCCGGCGCTCTCGCTGAGGTAGCGCCCCACACACGTGTGGGCCGAGGTCCGGCCGCGCTCCGCGCAGAACCGCAGCGCCGCACTCCCGTCGGCGAACGGGCCCGGCGCGTAGAACACCCAGAACCCGGGGCGCAGCGAGGCGTAGTCGTCGCTGCGCAGGTACCGCGCCTCCGGGACGGTCCTGCGGACGGCGGCGAGCCTGCGGTCGCGGGTCGCGGCGGACGACGTACCGGGCTCGGAGTGCAGTTGGGCGATCCAGCGGCCGGAGGCGGGCGGCGCGGCGGACGTGGTCGGCGCCGAGGAGGCGGGGGACGCGGGGGGAGTGCTCCGCCGCGGGGTGTCGCTCGGCTCGGCGCTCGTGCCGCCGGTGGGCCGCTCGGCCGGACCCTTCGTACGCGTCGACGCCGACGCCGACTCGGTCTCCGCCCCGCCGGTCCGGCCGCCGCCCTTGCCCTCCGTGCCGCCGCCCCCGCCGTCGCGCAGCGCGAACGCCAGAGCCACGCCCGCCACCAGGACGACGGCCACCGTCGCGGCAGCGATCACGGGGGTGCGGCGCCGGGCCGGGCCGTGGCGGTCGGCCCGGGGCGTGCCGTCCGGGTGCGTGTCGGGCGGGGGCTGCCGGTGGGTCCGGCCCGGGGGCCCGGGTGGCGGGGGCGGCGCGGCGGGCGGGAAGGCCGGGCGGGGCGCGGTCTCCGTGGGCGGTACGGCCGGGCCCGGCACCGTCTCCGTGGGCTGCCACGCACCCCCGTCCGCGACCGCCGCGAGCATCGCGTCCAGGCGCTCCGCGTCGGGCCGCAGCGCCGGGTCCCGCACGAGCAGCGCCGCCAGGACCGGGGCCAGCGGACCGGAGCGCACCGGCGGCGGCACCGGCTCGTCGAGCACCGCGGCCAGCGTGGCCAGGGTGGAGAGACGGCGCAGCGGACTCACGCCCTCCACGGCCACGTACAGGACGAGACCCAGCGACCACAGGTCGGCGGCGGGGCCCTCGCCGGTGCCCCGGACGCGCTCCGGCGCGATGTACTCGGGCGAGCCGATCAGCTCGCCGGTGACGGTGAGCTGCGTGGAACCCTGGAGCGCGGCGATGCCGAAGTCGGTGAGGACGACGGGCGGCACGCCGTCGGGGCGGTCGGGGGACGGCTCGCGCAGCAGGATGTTGGCGGGCTTGATGTCGCGGTGCAGGATGCCCGCCGCGTGCGCGGACCGCAGCGCCGTCAGGACCTCCCGGCCCATCCGGGCCGCCTCCCTCGGCGGCAGCGTGCGCGCTTCCAGGAAGTCCTGGAGGGTGCGGCCGGAAAGCAGCTCCATCACCAGCCACGGGTGCGGCTCGACGTCGACGATGTGATGGATCGTCACGACGTGCGGGTGGTTGAGCCGGGCGAGCGCCCGCGCCTCGCGCAGCACCCGCTCCCGCAGCAGCCGCGAGGTGTCGCCGGTCGGCTCCGGCCCCGGCGGCCGGACCTCCTTCAGCGCCACCTCGCGGTGCAGCACGGTGTCGCGGGCCCGCCACACCGTGCCCATGCCTCCGCTGCCGAGCCGCTCCAGCAGCTCGAAGCGCCCGTCAAGCACGTCCCCCTGGCCACTCATGGGCGACAGCGTAGGGGGTCGACGGGCACGTGTCGGCGTGCTCGACCGGGCAGTTCGGCGCACCGGCCAGTGGGTCGTCCGACGCACCGGCCACCGGGTCGTCCGGCGTACTGGCCACCGGGTCGACCCGCGCGCCGCTCACCGGGCCCGTCAGCGCACCGGCGCGTGCACCCGCTCCACCTTCTGCGTGCCGGTGAGCGTGCGGTACGAACGGGCCCACGACGACGTCGCCTTGGGGTCCTTGCGGTCGGAGACTATGTAGTAGTCCATCTGTGAGCGCTCAGCCGTGACGTCCAGGACGCCGTACCCGTGGGAGTCCATGTCCAGCCACTTCACATGGCGGTTGGCGGCCTTGACCGCGGCGACGCCGACGAGGGACAGGGTCTGCGGCGGTACGTTCAGGAAGTCGTCGACGTTGTCGGACGTCACGGACGTGACGACGAACTCCGTGGCCGCGGACGGCGACGCCGGGTACGTGGCGGCGGTCACCGGCACGTCATTGGCCCACGCCATGTGGATGTCGCCGGTTAGGAACACCGTGTTCCGGATGCCCTTGTCCCGCAGGTGCCCGATGAGTTCCTTGCGGTCGTGGGTGTAGCCGTCCCACTGGTCGGTGTTCACGGCCAGACCGCCCTCGGGCAGGCCGAGCAGCTCTGCGAGGGGCTTCAGGAGGTACGCGGGCAGCGAGCCGAACGCGACCGGCGAGATCATCACCGACGTGCCGACCAGCTTCCACGCGGCGTCCGACGCGGCGAGCCCGGCCTTCAGCCAGTCGAGCTGGGCGCGGCCCGTGATCGTACGGGCTGAGGAGTCGACGTCGCCGCTGCCGACCTTCGCCTGCTGCGAGCGGAACGAACGCAGGTCGAGCAGGTGCAGGTCGGCGAGCTTGCCGAAGCGCAGGCGGCGGTAGACGGTGCCCTCGGTGGCCGGGCGCACCGGCATCCACTCGAAGTACGCCTGCTTGGCGGCGGCCACGCGCGCGGCCCAGGGGCCCTCGGTCTCCGGGGTGTGGTTCTCCGCGCCGCCCGACCAGGCGTCGTTGGCGACCTCGTGGTCGTCCCAGATCGCGATCACCGGGTGCGTGCGGTGCAGGGCCTGGGCGTCGGCGTCGGTCTTGTGGGCGCCGTGCCGGGTGCGGTAGTCGGCGAGGGTGAGGATCTCGTGCTTCGGCTGGTGCTCGCGCACCACGTCGCCGGACGAGGCGAAGCCGCCGGACGCGTACTCGTACAGGTAGTCGCCGAGGTGCAGGACCGCGTCCAGCTCGGTGCGGGCGGCGAGATGGCGGTACGCGGAGAAGTAGCCGGCCTCCCAGTTGGAGCACGACACGACGCCGAAGCGGACGCCGGGCGCGGCGGATTCGTGGGCGGGGGCGGTGCGAGTGCGGCCCACGGGGGAGCTCACCGGCGAATCGCTGCCTATGGAGAAGCGGTAGTAATAGGTGGTCGCCTGGCGCAGGCCCCTTACATCGGCCTTGACCGTGTGGTCGCGCGCGGCCTTCGCGGTGGTCGAGCCGCGGCCCACGACCTTGGCGAAGCCCTTGTCCTCGGCCACCTCCCACCGCACCTCGACGTCCGGGCCCTTGCCGGACCCCGGCACCGCGTCGGGCGTCGGCGTGATCCGCGTCCACAGCAGGACGCCGTCGGGCAGCGGGTCCCCGGAGGCGACACCGTGCAGGAAGGCGGGGCCGTCGGCGGCCCGGGCCGTCGGGGTCGCCGCGAGCGGGGCGGCGAGGGCGGCGGTGGCCGCCGCGGCCTTGACGACGGTGCGGCGGCGCGGGGTGAGGGTGGCGGCCGGTTTGCCGGGACCCTCGGCAGGCGTAAGGGAGTTGTCTCTTCGTCTGGTCACGAGGGGTCACCCTACGGACCGGTAATGGGCGAAGAGCGGGCGACCACCGAAAGTTCGCCCGCTCTTCCGCAACGCGCCTACTGCGCTTGCGTGATAACTCCTGGATCAGGCCTTCAGCTCGGCGTCCACGGCCTTGTTGAAGTCCTCGACCGACATCGGCGCGTTCTTGCCGTCGGCGCCCTTGAGCTGCTTGCCGTTCAAGACGAACGCGGGGGTGCCCTCGACCCCGTCCTTGTCGTCCTGGAACGCCTGTCCCATGGCCAGGGCCCAGCGGTCGTACGTACCGTCCTTGACCGCCTTCTTGAAGGCCGCGCTCTTCTTCAGCGCGGGCACCTCGTTGGCGACCTTCAGCAGGTAGGAGTCGTCCTTGAACTTGTCGTCCTGCTCGCTCGGGTGGTTGTCCTCCGAGTACAGCGCCTTCTTGTACGCGAGGAAGGCGTCCGGGGAGACGTTCAGGGCGGCGCCGAGCGCGCTCATCGCGTTGCGGGAGCCCTCGCCCGGGATGTTGTTGTCCAGGAACGTCGCGCCGACGAACTGGACCTTGTACTTGCCGTCCTTGAGGTCCTTCTCGACCGTCGGGCCGACGGTCTGCTCGAAGCTGGCGCAGATCGGGCAGCGCGGGTCCTCGTAGACCTTCATGGTCTTCTTGGCGCTGGCCTTGCCGACGACGACGGTCGTGCCGTCCTTGCCGGTGGTGTTCGCGGGCTTGACGAGCTTCTTGTCCTTGGCGTCGTCCCAGTAGCTGGGCTTGTTGCTCTGCATGACGGCGTACGAGACGCCGCCCGCGAGGGCGAGGACGCCGACGATGGACGTGCCGACGATGATGGACCGCTTGCGCTTCTCGCGCTTGCGCTCGGCTTCCTGCTGGGCGCGGATCCGCTCGCGGGCGGCCTGCTTCGCGGCCTGGCTGTTGCGCTTGCTCATGGTGGTTCTCCGTGGGTGTGACGGGTGGACGGTCGGCTGTGCTCAGGCGCAGAGGGCCCAGCACGGCGGTCCACGCCGTCCCACGAAGTGCACGAGCAGCCGGGTGCGGACGACCGGCGTCCGGCGGGCGGTGCGCGGCAGTCGGCGCACCGGCTCGACCCGGCGGGTGACCGCGGCGACCGCGAGCAGCAGCGGCCGGAACGTCGCCGCGGCCGCCGCCCGCAGCAGCCTCGCCACGGCCCGCTCGACGCGCCCGAGCCAGGCCGCCGCGAGCAGCCCCACGCCCACGTGCGCGCCGAGCAGCAGCCAGGCCGTGGCCGGGCCGCCGTCGGCGAGCAGGGCGGCGGCGCCGTGGCCGTCGCCGCCCGTCATCCGGGCCAGCGGGGTGCCGACGCTGCCGCCGCCGCACAGCACGTCGACGCCGAAGGAGCGCAGCGGGCCCGTGACGGGGCCGCCCGCCTGGCCGTAGCAGACGTGCTGGCCCGAGGTGAAGACGGTGTCGGCGGCCAGCTCAAGGGGGATCAGGAGGGCGGCGATGCGGCCGAATCCGCGCTCGCGCCCCGCCAGCGCGTACGCGATGACGTACACGCCGGCCGTGACGGCGAGGCAGGTCGTGAGCGGCAGCGGGGCCCGGGACAGCAGAATGTGCGACGCGGCGGACAGCATCACGACGAGTGCCGTGAACAGTGCCGCACGCACCACTCTGATCTGGGTCCCGGATATGTCCATCGCGCAAGCGAGTGTGCCATGAGCCGTCATAAGAGACCCCTAAAGGGTCGCTATGAATCCACCTGACGGCAGCGGCGACCGCCGCACGCAACGGCCGCCACGGCCCGGCGCCGCTCCTAGAGGCCCGGGATCCGGCCGTTGCGGAAGAGGTCGACGAAGATCTGGTGGTCCGCGCGCGCCCGGGCGCCGTAACTGTGCGCGAAGTCCACCAGGAGGTCGCCGAAGCCGCCCTCGTCGGCCGCGATGGCGGCGTCGATGGCGCGCTCCGTGGAGAACGGCACCAGGTCCGAGTGCCCGCTCTCGTCGTCCGCCGCCGCGTGCATCGTCGCCGTGGCCCGGCCCAGGTCGGCCACCACGGCGGAGATCTCGTCCAGGTCGTCGATGTCCGACCAGTCCAGGTCGACCGCGTACGGCGAGACCTCGGCGACGAGCTGGCCCGCGCCGTCCAGCTCGGTCCAGCCGAGCCAGGGGTCGGCGTGCGCCTGCAGGGCCCGCTGCGAGATGACCGTGCGGTGGCCCTCGTGCTGGAAGTAGTCGCGGATCGCGGTGTCCGTGACGTGCCGGGAGACGGCCGGGGTCTGGGCCTGCTTCAGGTAGATGACGACGTCGTTCTCCAGGGCGTCGCTGTTGCCCTCCAGGAGGATGTTGTACGACGGCAGCCCGGCCGAGCCGATGCCGATGCCGCGGCGGCCCACCACGTCCTTCACCCGGTACGAGTCCGGGCGGGTCAGGGAGGACTCCGGCAGCGTCTCCAGATAGCCGTCGAAGGCCGCCAGGACCTTGTACCGGGTGGCGGCGTCCAGCTCGATGGAGCCGCCGCCCGGCGCGAAGCGGCGCTCGAAGTCACGGATCTCCGTCATCGAGTCCAGGAGCTCGAAGCGGGTCAGGGAGCGGGCCGCGCGCAGGGCGTCCAGGAGCGGGCCCTGGGCCGTGTCGAGGGTGAAGGGCGGCACCTCGTCGCTCTTGGCGCCCGTCGCCAGGTCGTGCACGCGCTCGCGGTACGCCGCGGCGTACGTGCGGACCAGGGACGTGATCTGCTCGTCGCTGAGCGCCTTCGTGTACCCGATCAGGGCCAGCGAGGCCGCGAGGCGCTTCAGGTCCCAGGTGAAGGGACCCACGTACGCCTCGTCGAAGTCGTTGACGTTGAAGATCAGGCGGCCCTGGGAGTCCATGTACGTGCCGAAGTTCTCGGCGTGCAGGTCGCCGTGGATCCAGACCCGGCCGGTGCGGTCGTCCACGTACGGACCGGCGTGCTGCTCGCGGCCCAGGTCCTGGTAGAAGAGGCACGCCGTGCCGCGGTAGAACGCGAAGGCCGAGGCCGCCATCTTCCGGAACTTCACCCGGAACGCGGCGGGGTCGGCGGCGAGCAGCTCGCCGAACGCGGTGTCGAAGACGGCGAGGATCTCCTCGCCGCGCTGGTCGGCGGTGGGCTGCGGGACCGACATCGCGGGGTGCCTCCTGGTGCATGACATGGGGGACGGTCGTCCGCCCTCTTCTCAACGCCCGACCGTACTCCCGAGTGCCCGCCCGCTGTCAGTGAGCCGGACTAGACTTCCACGCTGTCCACCCACGCCACCCGCAGAGTTCCCCCGGAGGCCAACGTCGTGTCGAAGCCGCCCTTCACGCACCTGCACGTTCACACCCAGTACTCGCTGCTGGACGGTGCCGCGCGGCTGAAGGACATGTTCAACGCGTGCAATGAGATGGGCATGTCGCATATCGCGATGTCCGACCACGGGAATCTGCACGGGGCGTACGACTTCTTCCACACGGCGAAGAAGGCGGGGGTGACGCCGATCATCGGGATCGAGGCGTATGTGGCGCCGGAGTCGCGGCGCAACAAGCGGAAGATCCAGTGGGGGCAGCCGCACCAGAAGCGCGACGATGTGTCGGGTTCGGGTGGTTATACGCACAAGACGATCTGGGCGGCAAATCAGACGGGTCTGCACAATCTCTTCAAACTGTCCTCGGACGCGTATGCCGAGGGCTGGCTGCAGAAGTGGCCCCGGATGGACAAGGAGACGATCTCCCAGTGGTCGGAGGGGCTGATCGCTTCGACGGGTTGTCCTTCGGGCGAGCTGCAGACGCGGTTGCGTCTGGGGCAGTTCGACGAGGCGGTGAAGGCGGCTTCGGAGTACCAGGACATTTTCGGCAAGGACCGGTATTTCCTGGAGCTGATGGACCACGGCATCGATATCGAGCGCCGGGTCCGTGAGGATCTGCTGCGGGTGGGCAAGAAGCTCGGTATTCCGCCGCTGGTGACGAATGACTCGCATTACACGTATGCGCACGAGGCGACGGCGCATGACGCGCTGCTGTGTATTCAGACGGGCAAGAACCTGTCGGATCCGGACCGTTTCCGTTTCGACGGGACGGGTTATTACCTGAAGTCGACGGACGAGATGTACGCGGTCGACTCCTCGGATGCCTGGCAGGAGGGGTGTGCGAACACGCTCCTGGTGGCGGAGCAGATCGACACGACCGGCATGTTCGAGAAGCGCGACCTCATGCCGAAGTTCGACATCCCCGAAGGCTTCACGGAGGTCACCTGGTTCCAGGAGGAGGTCCGGGTCGGCATGAACCGCCGCTACCCGGGCGGCGTCCCCGAGGACCGCCAGAAGCAGGCCGAGTACGAGATGGACATCATCATCCAGATGGGGTTCCCGGGGTACTTCCTCGTGGTCGCCGACTTCATCATGTGGGCCAAGAACAACGGCATCGCGGTCGGCCCCGGCCGAGGCTCCGCCGCCGGTTCGATCGTCGCGTACGCCATGGGCATCACCGACCTCGACCCGATCACGCACGGACTGATCTTCGAGCGGTTCCTCAACCCCGAACGCGTCTCCATGCCCGACGTCGACATCGACTTCGACGAGCGCAGGCGCGTGGAGGTGATCAGGTACGTCACCGAGAAGTACGGCGAGGACAAGGTCGCCATGATCGGTACGTACGGCAAGATCAAGGCGAAGAACGCCATCAAGGACTCCGCGCGCGTCCTCGGCTACCCCTACGCCATGGGCGACCGGCTCACCAAGGCCATGCCCGCCGACGTCCTCGGCAAGGGCATCGACCTCGACGGCATCACCAACCCCACCCACCCGCGCTACAGCGAGGCGGGCGAGATCCGGGGGATGTACGAGAACGAGCCGGATGTGAAGAAGGTCATCGACACCGCGAAGGGTGTGGAGGGCCTGGTCCGGCAGATGGGTGTGCACGCGGCCGGCGTGATCATGTCCAGCGAGCCGATCGTGGACCACGCCCCGATCTGGGTGCGGCACACCGACGGCGTCACGATCACGCAGTGGGACTATCCGCAGTGCGAGTCGCTCGGCCTGCTGAAGATGGACTTCCTGGGCCTGCGCAACCTCACGATCATGGACGACGCCGTCAAGATGGTGAAGGCCAACAAGGGCGTCGACCTGGAGATGCTCAGCCTCCCGCTCGATGACCCCAAGACCTTCGAACTGCTCTGCCGCGGTGACACGCTCGGCGTCTTCCAGTTCGACGGCGGCCCGATGCGCTCGCTGCTCCGCCAGATGCAGCCCGACAACTTCGAGGACATTTCCGCCGTCTCGGCCCTGTACCGGCCGGGCCCGATGGGCATGAACTCGCACACGAACTACGCCGAGCGCAAGAACGGCCGCCAGGAGATCACCCCCATCCACAAGGAGCTCGAAGAGCCCCTGAAGGAGACCCTGGGCCTCACCTACGGCCTGATCGTGTACCAGGAGCAGGTGCAGAAAGCCGCCCAGATCATCGCCGGGTACTCCCTCGGCGAGGCCGACATCCTGCGCCGTGTGATGGGCAAGAAGAAGCCCGAGGAGCTGGAGAAGAACTTCGTCCTCTTCCAGGCGGGCGCCAAGGAGAAGGGCTACTCGGACGCCGCGATCCAGGCCCTGTGGGACGTCCTGGTGCCCTTCGCCGGTTACGCGTTCAACAAGGCGCACTCGTCCGCGTACGGCCTGGTCACCTACTGGACCGCGTATCTGAAGGCGAATTACCCGGCCGAGTACATGGCGGCGCTGCTGACGTCGGTGAAGGACGACAAGGACAAGTCGGCGGTGTATCTGAACGAGTGCCGTCGTATGGGCATCAAGGTGCTGCCGCCGAACGTGAACGAGTCGGTGCACAACTTCGCGGCGCAGGGTGACGACGTGATCCTGTTCGGTCTGGAGGCGGTGCGCAACGTCGGGACGAACGTGGTGGAGTCGATCATCCGGTCGCGGAAGGCGAAGGGGAAGTTCGCCTCGTTCCCGGACTACCTGGACAAGGTGGAGGCGGCGGCGTGCAACAAGCGCACGACGGAGTCGCTGATCAAGGCGGGTGCGTTCGACACGATGGGGCACACCCGCAAGGGGCTGACGGCGCAGTACGAGCCGATGATCGACAATGTGGTGGCGGTCAAGCGCAAGGAGGCCGAGGGGCAGTTCGACCTGTTCGGGGGGATGGGGGAGGACGACTCCGACGAGCCGGGGTTCGGCCTGGACGTGGAGTTCTCCGACGATGAGTGGGACAAGACGTATCTGCTCGCGCAGGAGCGGGAGATGCTCGGTCTGTATGTCTCCGACCACCCGTTGTTCGGGTTGGAGCATGTGCTGTCGGACAAGGCGGACGCGGGGATCGGGCAGCTGACCGGCGGGGACTTCTCCGACGGCGCGGTCGTCACCATCGGCGGGATCATCTCCGGGCTGCAGCGGAAGATGACCAAGCAGGGCAACGCGTGGGCGATCGCGACGGTGGAGGACCTGGCGGGCTCCATCGAGTGCATGTTCTTCCCAGCGACGTATCAGCTGGTGTCCACGCAACTCGTCGAGGACGCGGTGGTGTTCGTCAAGGGGCGCCTCGACAAGCGCGAGGACGTCCCCCGCCTCGTCGCCATGGAGATGCAGGTCCCCGACCTGTCCAACGCCGGGACCAACGCGCCCGTGCTCATCACCATCCCGACCGTGAAGGTGAGCCCGCCGATGGTCACCCGCCTCGGCGAGATCCTCAGCCACCACCGGGGCAACAGCGAGGTGCGGATCAAGCTCCAGGGCGCGCAGAAGACCACCGTGCTCCGCCTCGACCGGCACCGCGTGAAGCCTGACCCGGCGCTCTTCGGCGACCTCAAGGTGCTGCTCGGCCCGTCCTGCCTGGCGGGCTGACCCCACTGCGAGCGGCGCGCACAGCGCGCACGGCAGGAACCGCATGGCCAAGGGGCGCACCCGGACCGGGTGCGCCCCTCATGTGTGCCTGTGCGGGCGTCAGTTGTGGCCGAAGCGGCGCTCGCGGTGCTTACGGGCGACGTCGCCGGGGTTCGCCGCGGCCGCGGACTTGGCCTGTGCCTCCATGGCGGACTGCTGGGCCTGCTGCTGACCGCGCTCGGCCTGGGCGGCGGCCTTCTGGTTGCGATCGCGGTTCTTGTTCTTGGCCATGGTGATCTTCCTCCTGCGGGTGATCGAGGGGCCAGGACGCGACCAGACTCACACAGGTCCACAAAAGGCGCATTTTGGATAATTACCGTGCGTTATAGGGGGACTCGCGGGGGCACTCAAAAGGAGCCACGCAACGCGTTCGAGCGGATACGCCACGCCGAAGATCGAGTTCGGGCCGTTAACCTCCGCGAGGTCGGGCAGACTCGAAGGAAACCCGAAGTGACCTCCTGGATCCGCGGGATCTTCCGATCCGCGAAATCGCCGGACCCCCGCCCGGGATCTGTGGGATCTTCGGGCACCTTCAGGAATCTTCCAGGGAAGAGGGTGGATGGCGTGGACCGCTGCATCGTCCTGGTGGACGCCGGGTATCTGCTGGGAGCCGCCGCGAGCCTCCTCGCGGGAGAGCCGTCCCGGTCCAGGATCACCGTCGATCACACCGCCCTCATCCAGGGTCTGCGCGAGCGCGCCGAGTCCGACACGGAGCGCCCGCTGCTGCGGATCTACTGGTTCGACGGCGCCCCCGACCGCGTACCCCAGCCGGAGCACAGAAGGCTCCGCGTGATGCCCCGCGTCACCGTCCGCCTGGGCGCGCTGACCCGCAGCGACGGCCGCTGGGCGCAGAAGGGCGTGGACGCCGCCATGCACGCCGAGCTGACCGAGCTGGCCCGCAACCGCGCCTGCTCCGACGTCGTCCTCGTCACCGGCGACGGCGATCTGCTGCCCGGCATGATGGCCGCCAAGGAACACGGCGTCGCCGTCCACCTGTGGGCCGTGCAGGCCGCCGACGGCGACTACAACCAGTCCGAGGACCTGGTCGCCGAGGCCGACGAGCGCCGCGTCCTGGATCGCGCCTGGATCACCAAGGCCGTCCGCGCCAAGGAGCTGACCGGCGTCTGCGCCCCGCCGCCCGCCCCCCGCCCCGAGATCGCCGCGATCCTCTCCGCGCCGCTGCCCGAATCCGCGCTCGCCACGAGCGCCGAGCAGGCCCCCACCGCCCCGCACCCCGCCGCGGCCCCCCGCGCCCAGGAGAACGGGGACCGGAATCCGGCCACAAAGGGCGTGCCCACCCCCAAGGACCTCGCGGCCCTGCGCGCCCCCGGCGTGCAGCACCCCAAGGAACCGGCCAACGCGACCCTGCGCTGGTCGTCCGACAAGGGCTGGGTGGACCGCCCCGGCACCCCCGCCGAGCCCCCGGAGGCCGCCGCGCTGCCCACCCTCGCCCAGCTCACCACGGCCGAGCAGCGCTGGGCCGACCGCGAGGAGGACATCACCACCGTCGGCGGCGACCCCTACGAGGTCGGCCAGGTCTTCGCCCGCCGCTGGATGGCGCGCCTGCCCGAGCAGCACAACCTGCAGAAGCTCGGGGCGATGTACCCGCGCATCCCGCACCGCGTCGACGGCGAGCTGCTGCGCTACGCCGCCCGGTTCGGGCTGCTCGCCCACAAGGACGACCAGATCGACGAGCACGACCGGTACGCGATCCGGGCGGGCTTCTGGCGCGAGATCGACGTCCGGACCGCCGCCGAGCACGCGCCCGCGGGGGAGTGAGGTCCCTGGTGCGGGTGAGTTCGCCGGCGCGCGGCGGTACGCATTCCGGTACGACGAGGGGGCGCGAGAGCCGCCCCGCGCGCCATACCGGACACCGGACCCCGTACCCTCGTCCTTCGTGAGTACGCGCGCGGCACAGGCAGTCCGACAGGGGCTCCGGCAGGGGCACGGCAGCGATGCCGTCTGCGTCGTGCGTGACCTGGTCAAGGTCTATCCCGCGGCCCGCGGCAGGCGCGGCAGGCCCGCGACGCCCGAGGTCCGGGCCAGCGACGGCCTCGGCATCGAGGTCGGCCGCGGCGAGATCTTCGGCCTCCTCGGACCCAACGGCGCCGGCAAGTCCACCCTCGTACGCCAGCTCACCGGGCTGATGCGCCCCGACAGCGGCAGCGTCCACGTCCTCGGCCACGACATCGTGCGCCACCCGGAGCGGGCCGCCCGGCTCCTCGCCTATCTGGGCCAGGAGACGACGGCTCTGGACGAGCTGACCGTCTCCCTCGCCGTCGAGACCACCGCGCGGCTGCGCGGCCTCGACGCCGGGCCCGCGCGCGCCGAGCGCGACGCCGTCCTGGCGGAGCTGGGGCTGACCGCGCTCGCCACCCGGCCCCTGAAGAAGCTCTCCGGCGGCCAGCGCCGGCTCGCCTGCTTCGCCACCGCCCTGGTGGGGGAGCGGCGCCTGCTCGTCCTCGACGAGCCCACGACCGGCATGGACCCGGTGGCGCGGCGCGCCGTCTGGGGCGCCGTCGACCGGCGCCGGGCCGAGCGCGGCACCACGGTCCTGCTCGTCACCCACAACGTCATCGAGGCCGAGACCGTCCTCGACCGCGTCGCCGTCCTCGACCACGGCCGGGTCATCGCCTGCGACACCCCCGCCGGGCTCAAGGAGCAGGTCGCCGGGGAGGTCCGGGTGGAGCTCGTCTGGCGCGAGCGGGCACCCATCGACGTACCGGAGGTCGCCGCGCTGCGGTCCTCGGCCGTCGAGTCCGGCCGCAAGTGGACGCTGCGGCTCGCGCCGGACGAGGCGCGGGCGGCCGTCGCCGCGGTCACCGGCGGGGGCGCCTTCGCCGCGCTGGACGACTTCACGTTGGCCACGCCCAGCCTGGAGGACGTGTACCTCGCCCTGGGCGGGCGCGGCGGGGACGGGCTGGTGAAGGCGTGAAGCCCGCCGCCGAGGGAGGGGCGCGGCTGGTCGCCCGGCACAGTGCAGGGGCGCCCGCGCGGCGCGGAGTAGTCAGGCCAGTCGGTAGGAAGGTTGTCCGTTGAGTGCCGTTCCGCTGGAAGCCGTCGTGCGTGCCGAGGACCGCGCCGCCCAGGTGCCGGAGCCCGTGGCGCCGCTCGGGGCCCGGGCGCGGCTCCTGCCGGCCCTGGGCGCCGTCTACCGGGCACAGCTCTCGCGGGCCCGCGTCGCGCGGATCCCGCTGCTCTTCGTCGCCACCTTCCAGTCCGTCGGGATCATGATCCTGATGCGGGGCGTCGTGGACGGGGGCGGTGAGGCGCACGCCGTCGTCGCCGGGTCCTCCGTCCTCGTGGTCGCGTTCGTCGCGCTCAACCTGCTCGCCCAGTACTTCGGCCAGCTCCGCGGCGACGGCGGCCTCGACCACTACGCCACCCTGCCCGTGCCGCCCGCCGCCGTCGTCCTCGGCGCCGCCGCCGCGTACGCCTCCTTCACCGTCCCCGGCACCATCGTCACCGCCGTCGTCGGCTGCGGGCTCTTCGGACTCCCGCTGACCCACCTGTGGGTGCTCGCCGCCGTGATCCCGCTCTCCGGCGCCGCCCTCGCCGGGCTCGGCGCCGCCCTCGGGCTGCTCGCGCCGCGCCCCGAACTCGCCACCCTGCTCGGCCAGATGGGCATGTCCGCCGCCCTCCTCCTCGGCGTCCTGCCCGCCGAGCGCATGCCCGGATTCCTGCAGTACGCCCGCGACCTGCTGCCCTCCACGTACGGCGTGGAGGCCCTCGCCCGCACCTTCGGCGCCGACCCCGACTGGGGTGCCGTCGCCCTCGATCTCGCGGTCTGCGCGGGCGTCGGCGTCGCCTCCCTCGCCGTCGCCACCTGGGCCTACCGGCGGGCCGCCGTCCGCTGACCCCGATCCGCCGTCCGGTGGCGCGGTTCTCAGGCGGAGCTGGCACCATGTGTGCGTGACCGCACCGCTTACACCCTCCCAACCGCCGCACGACCAGCCCGAGGACGGAACCGCCGGCCCCGACGGTTCCGACGACCCCTGGCGGGAACCCGCGCGGCCCTCCGGCCCCGCGCCCGAGACGGCGTACGAGGAGGGCGGAGCCCCCGTGACGACCGACCTGAAGGCCGACGTGCGGGACGCCGTGGTGATCATGGTCGCGGTCGCGGCCAGCGGGGTGCTGCTCGGGCTGCTGTGGCTGTGGCTCGCGCCCACCGTGCCGCTCATCGCCGACAAGACGACGGTCTACCTCAAGGACACCGAGGGCGAGCAGGCCATCGGCGTCGACGGAACGTTCGCTCTGCTGGGGCTCGCGTTCGGGCTCCTCAGCGCGGTCGTCGTGTTCCTCGTACGGCGGCGGGGCGGCATCCCGCTCGTCGTCGGGCTCGCCGCGGGCGGACTCCTCGGGGCCGTGCTCGCCTGGAAGGTGGGGGTGTGGGTCGGGCCCGAGACGGATGTGGCGGCGCACGCCAGGTCCGTGGGGGCGGGGGTGGTGTTCGACGCGCCCATGGAGTTGAAGGCGAAGGGCGTGCTGCTCGCGTGGCCCGTTGCTGCGATGGTCTTTCAGCTGGTGCTCACGGGGCTGTTCGGGCCCCGGGATCCGGAGCCGTTCGCCTCGTACGGGAGTCCGTACCGGGACGGGTACGGGGCGCCTGAGCGGTAGGCCCTGCCGGGGGGCTCCCCAGTCCCGCCCCTTCCCGAACCCGGGGGCTGCGCCCCCGGACCCCCGCTGTCGGCGCTCCGCGCCTCGTCCTCAATCTCCCCCAAGCTCTCAAGGAGCAGGGGGGACCTCCACGACGGGCTATGGACAGCCCGTCCGGCGCTTGAGGAGCGGGGGTCCGGGGGAAGGTCACCGCCGGTCACCCCTACGCCGGGCGGCGGCCATGGTTGGACTTGCCTTTTCTTATGCGCCACTTCCGCTTGCGTGTTTTCTTCGACATGGGTGTGGTCCTAGTCGAGGACCGGCGACCCGTCGAGGGGTCATTCACGTCCGATCGGGGCGAGGACGGCGGCGGTGAGATCGGCGAGATCGGCGGGGGGCAGCTCGACCTCGAGCCCGCGGCGGCCCGCCGAGACGCAGATGGTGGGGTGGCCGGAGGCCGAGGAGTCCAGGACGGTGCGGAGGCGTTTGCGCTGGCCGAGGGGGGAGATGCCGCCGCGGACGTAGCCGGTGGTGCGCTCGGCGGCCGCCGGGTCCGCCATGGTGGCGCGCTTGCCGCCGACGGCGGTGGCCAGGGCCTTGAGGTCGAGGGTGCCCGCGACCGGCACGACCGCGACGGTCAGCTCGCCGTCGACGTCGGCGACGAGGGTCTTGAAGACGCGGTCGGGGGAGACGCCCATGGCCTCGGCGGCCTCCTGGCCGTACGAGGGATGGGCGGGGTCGTGGTCGTAGGAGTGGACGGTGAAGGCGGTGCCCGCCGAGGTGAGGGCGACCGTCGCCGGGGTGCCGCCCGCCTGCGTCTTCTTCTGCTTCTTCGCCACGCTGCTGCTCGCCAACTTCCGCGGTGCGTACGTTTCGTACGGGAGGGGGGTCCGGCCGCGCCGCACGCCCGGCCGTGCCTCAGTTGAGGCTGGTCGTGCCGCGCGTCAGTTCCGTCGCGGGCAACGACGGCAGGTTACGGATGATCGCGGTCTCGGCGCGCAGCAATTTCAGCTCGTCGCGCAGCCGGGAGGCCGTGTCGGGGGCTTCGAGGAGCTCCTGCTTGGTGGGGGTGTCGAGGACGGCGGCCGCCGCGACCAGGTAGGACACGACGGACGGTTCGTCGGGGAGTTCCGCGGTGGTGGACAGGGAGCGTTCGCGGGCGCCCGCGAGGCGCTTCTGGTACGAGCGGAAGGCCCGCAGGACGCCCTCGGCGAGCGCGCCCGCCTCCTCGCCTGGCTGCTCCGCCAGCGGTTCGAGCTCGGCGACGAGGTAGGGCCCGGAGGCGTCCACCGAGCGCAGCCGCACCCGGGTCGTGCCCGTGGCCAGGACCTCGAAGCCGCCGTCCTCGCGCTCCCGGATGGTCGCCGCGTCCGCGACGCAGCCCACCTCGTGGAACGCCTTCAGCGGGTCGTCGCCGAAGCCCGCGGCGGGGCCCTGCTCGGGGGTCGCGGTCTGGTCGGGCAGGCCGGGCGCGCTGGGCGCGACTTCCCGGCCGTCCCGGATCGCCACCACCGCGAACTGCCGCTGCTCGTCGTCGGGAACCTTCAGGAGTTCGCGCATCATGGCGCGATAACGCTCCTCGAAGACGTTCAGGGGCAGCACGAGCCCCGGGAACAGCACCGAGTTGAGCGGGAAGAGCGGAAGCCGGACGGTCGTCACGATCCGAAAGCCTAACGGCCGTCGGCACCCCGACCGTCCGCGTCGCCCTGCCGGGGGCGCAGCGGCGTGCGTGCCGCGACCTCTATGCGGACCCCGTCCCTCAGCTCCAGGAACTGCCCGAGCGGGTCGTCGGACAGCCGGTCCCAGGGGAACGACGTGGCGTACGGGCCGATCAGGCGGAGCTGGTCGAGGGCGTCGTGCCAGCGCTCCAGGCGGATCAGGACGGCCAGCAGGAGGTTGCGGACCTCGGCCGGCCAGGGGTCGGCGGCGGCGTACTCACCCGACAGGGCGATGGCCAGATCGGCGGCCTGGTCCAGACGCTCGCGCGGCAGGTTCCCGGCGGCGCTGGTCAGGTAGGCGAAGGCGGCCCGCACCGGCAGTGCCTGTATCAGCGAGCCGGGCAGCGCGTCGGCCGCCGCCCGCTCCGCGAAGTGGAAGCACTCGGTGTGCGAGCCGTACCAGTCCGCCGACAGGTACATCAGGGCCGAGGCGTGGCAGCCGTAGTGGTACGAGGAGCGGCGCACCGCCTGCGCCCACAGCTCCTCGAACTCGGTGTGCGAGGCGTGCGTGCCGCGGGCGTGGTCGAGCGCGATGCGCCACGGCACCGGGTCGCGCGGGTCGGCGTCGGCGGCGGCCGTGAGCAGCGGGCTGACCTCGCGCAGGAGCTCCGCGCGGGCGGGCGACTCCCAGCCGCGGACGACGGCCAGCTCGGCCTTGAGCAGCAGCGCGTCCGGGTCGTGCGGGGCGGCGGACAGCCAGTCGTCGAACCACTCGGAGCGGGACCGGGCGAAGGCGGCGAGGCGGGTCGCGTACCGGTCGCGGTTCTCCCACTCGGCGGCCTCGCGGGTGGTGGCGAGCAGCTTGGCCGCCGGGCCGTACTCACCGCGGCCCGCGGCGACCAGGGCGGGCCCCAGGCGGTCGTCCGGTACGTCGAGCAGGACCTCGTCGTCGGGGGTCAGGCCGTCGGCCAGGCGGGGGGTGTGCCGGATCATGCGGGCGGTCCGGACGAAGGCGCGCAGCAGCGGCATCCGGCTGTCCCCCTTCGCGCCCGGCCGGCGCCGCTCCGTGGGGCGGGGCGCCGGTCACCGTACAGGTGTGGTGGTCCGCTCGTGGTCCGCGAGCGGTTCTCTTGCTGGTCGCGTGTGTTGACGGACGGAGTGGGCCGATGGTTGCCCCCCGTCGGATAACGGTTCAGCCGCGAACCAACGGGCGCTCGCACGGCACCCGCGCCCGGCGCGCCCGGCGCCCCCCTCAGCTCCGCCGCAGCAGC
The DNA here is from genome assembly GCF_014650815.1 of Streptomyces flavofungini. Taxonomy (GTDB): domain Bacteria; phylum Actinomycetota; class Actinomycetes; order Streptomycetales; family Streptomycetaceae; genus Streptomyces; species Streptomyces flavofungini. Next base: position 342,331 of record NZ_BMVR01000006.1, on the reverse strand, counting down.
CGCGTGGCCCCCGCCGCCACCGTCGTGGCCAGGATCCAGCCGAGCAGGATCAGGACCGTGGACAGCCACTGCCAGCCGCCGCGGAGCTGCCAGTAGTTGTCCTGGCCCAGGTCGATGACGGGCAGGAGCAGGTCGAGGGCGAAGAGGGCGGGGTTCCAGTGGGGGTGCTCGCCCGGTTTGAGCGGGGGGTGGTCGGCGCGGGAGAAGGCGATGGCGCTGGCCGCCCACAGCACCGCCATCCACAGCGCGGCCCGGCCCGGCCGGTAGCCGTAGGCCACCGTCCAGTCCTGGGCGTACCCCCAGAGCTTGGCGGCCGGGGGCAGCGTCTCGCGGCGGCGGCGCTGCTTGGCGAGCAGGACCTCGCGGGCGTCGGCGTCCTCGCCGCCGTTGCGCAGGACGGTGGCGAGCTTCTCGTACGGCTCGGGGTTGTACTCGGGGGTGGCCGCGGCCACCCACGCCAGGCGCCGCGACAGCGGGAAGCTGCCCTGCGGGATGAGGTTCTCGTACGTGAAGCCGCCCATCTGGAGGTTGCCGGGGCCGGGCCAGCTGGAGGCGCGGTCCATCAGGTTCACCACCCGCGCGCCGGACAGCACGATCTTGCCGCGCCGGGGTGCCTCGGACAGGAAGCGCAGCTCGGGCGTCTGGACGCGGCGCAGCGACACCTCCTGGTCGTTCTGCAGCGTGAACCGGGCCTGGCCGAAATCCACCGCGTCGCCGAAGCGGCCGTCGTCCAGGCGGATGCCGCCCTCGCACTCGAAGCGCTGCACCCGGGTGCCGCGCGCGGGCGTCGTGCCGCTGGTCTGCGGCGGATTGCCGACGCCCGCCGGGGTCAGGTACAGGGTGCGCTCGACGGTGAGCTGGGGGGCGTTCAGGGCGCGGCGGCTGTACGGATTGGCGAGGCGGCTGCCGCGCAGGCTCAGGCTGACGCCGACCTTCGCGCCGCGCAGGCTCAGCTCGCCGTGCGACTCCAGCATCTCGGCCTGGAGGTCCTGGCCGACCGTCATGCCGTCGCCCATGATCGAGCGGCCGCGCCGGTCGCGGTAGACCACGGCCTGGTTGAGCAGCAGGTCGGTGCCGATGTGGGCGTCGGTGAGCCGCATGCCGTTGTGCAGCCGGCAGCGGGGCAGGTGCAGGTCGCCCTCGGTGTGCAGGCGGGCCGCCTCCAGGCGCGGGACGGAGCAGTCGACCAGGCGCAGGGTGGTGAAGCGCGCCTCCGGGAGCAGCACCTCCTTCTCGAAGCGGCAGCCCTTCAGCTCCGTGTACGGCACGACCGTGCCGCCCGCCAGGTCGAGCACGTCCGTGATCTGCACCCCGGCCAGCTTCAGGGACGACACCCGTCCCGCGAGCGCGGGCGGCCCGTCGAGCAGCAGCCAGCACACGATGCGGGCCCGGACACTGCGCTCGGGGCCCCAGGGATACCCGCCGTGCGGGTCGTCCACGGCGGCGTCCCCCGACCTCAGGTCGTACACGCTGCCGTTGCGGAACGCCTGCCACATGCCGATCTCCGCTGCGGTCAGCCCGTCCGGCGGGTCCCCGATGCCGGTGTCGTCGACCACTGCTGATGTCCTCCCGTTACGTTCGCCGGCGCACTCGTGCCTCGTACACCTGTTCATGCCCGCTCCGTGACCGCCTGAACGCTAGTGGTGAACGCGGTCTTCCGTTAATCGCCGAGGGGAACGACCGGGTCCGGGGGGCCTGTATCAGCCACTGATACGGGCGACCGGGCGCCGAAGGCGGTCTGAGAGAATTGGCCATGTGATCTCTCGAATCGATCTGCGCGGCGACGCCCTCCCCGAGGGCCCCGCCCTGCGCGCCCTGCTGCCCCGTGCCGACTTCGACGTCGCGGCCGCCCTGGAGAAGGTGCGGCCCATCTGCGAAGACGTGCATCATCGTGGCGACGCGGCGCTGATCGAGTACGCGGAGAAATTCGACGGTGTGAAGCTGGCGCACGTCCGCGTGCCCGCCGCCGCCCTCACCGAGGCCCTCGCCGGTCTCGCCCCGGACGTCCGCGCGGCCCTGGAGGAGTCCGTCCGCCGCGCCCGCACCGTCCACCGCGCCCAGCGCCGCGCCCCGCACACCACGCAGGTGGTGCCCGGCGGCTCGGTCACCGAGAAGTGGGTGCCGGTCGAGCGCGTCGGCCTGTACGCACCGGGCGGCCGCTCCGTCTACCCGTCCTCCGTGATCATGAACGCCGTGCCCGCGCAGGAGGCCGGTGTCGCCTCCATGGCGCTCGCGTCCCCGCCCCAGGCCGACTGCGGTGCCTTCAGCGGGCTGCCGCACCCGACGATCCTCGCGGCCTGCGCGCTGCTCGGCATCGACGAGGTGTACGCGGTCGGCGGCGCCCAGGCCGTCGCGATGTTCGCGTACGGCACGGAGACCTGCGCCCCGGCCAACATGGTCACGGGCCCCGGCAACATCTGGGTCGCCGCCGCCAAGCGGTACTTCACCGGCCGCATCGGCATCGACACCGAGGCCGGGCCGACCGAGATCGCGATCCTCGCCGACGACACCGCCGACCCGGTGCACGTCGCCGCCGACCTGATCAGCCAGGCCGAGCACGACCCGCTGGCCGCCGCCGTCCTGGTCACCGACTCCACCGACCTCGCGGACGCCGTGGCCAAGGAGCTGGAGCCGCAGGTCGCCGCGACCAAGCACGTCGAGGACCGGATCGCCCCCGCGCTCGCTGGCCGGCAGTCCGCGCTCGTCCTGGTCGACGGCCTGGACGAGGGCCTGCGGGTCGTCGACGCGTACGGCGCCGAGCACCTGGAGATCCAGACCCGGGACGCCGCCGCCGTCGCCGACCGCGTCAAGAACGCGGGCGCGATCTTCGTCGGTCCGTGGGCGCCGGTCTCCCTCGGCGACTACTGCGCGGGCTCCAACCACGTGCTGCCCACGGGCGGTTGCGCGTGCCACTCCTCGGGCCTGTCCGTCCAGTCCTTCCTGCGCGGCATCCACATCGTGGACTACACCCGCGAGGCGCTCGCCGACGTCGCCCACCACGTGGTGACGCTCGCCGAGGCCGAGGACCTGCCGGCGCACGGCGCGGCCGTCAAGGCACGGTTCGGATGGCAGGTGCCGAACCAGTGACCAGGATCGACGACCTCCCCGTCCGCGACGAGCTGCGCGGCAAGTCCCCGTACGGCGCGCCCCAGCTGGACGTCCCCGTCCGGCTGAACACCAACGAGAACCCCTACCCGCTGCCCGAGCCGCTCGTCGAGCGCATCGCCGAGCGTGTGCGCGCGGCGGCCCGCGACCTGAACCGCTACCCCGACCGCGACGCGGTGGAACTGCGCACCGAGCTCGCGCGCTACCTCACCCGCACCGGCGGCCACCAGGTGACCCGCGCCCACGTGTGGGCGGCGAACGGCTCGAACGAAGTCATCCAGCAGCTCCTGCAGACCTTCGGCGGGCCCGGACGTACGGCCATCGGCTTCGAGCCCTCGTACTCGATGCACAGCCTGATCGCCCGCGGCACCGGCACCGGCTGGATCTCCGGACCGCGCGACGACGACTTCACGATCGACGTCGACGCGGCCACGAAGGCGATCGCCGAGAACCGGCCGGACGTCGTGTTCATCACGACGCCCAACAACCCGACGGGCAACGCGGTGAGCGCCGAGACGGTCCTCGCCCTGCACGACGCCGCGCAGGCCGCCAAGCCGTCGGTCGTCGTGGTCGACGAGGCGTACGTCGAGTTCAGCCACGGCGCTTCGCTGCTCCCGCTGATCGAGGGGCGGCCGCACCTCGTCGTCTCGCGCACCATGTCGAAGGCCTTCGGCGCGGCCGGTCTTCGCCTCGGCTATCTCGCCGCCGACCCGGCGGTGGTCGACGCGGTGCAGCTCGTCCGCCTGCCGTACCACCTGTCGGCCGTCACCCAGGCCACCGCGCTGGCCGCCCTGGAGCACACGGACACGCTCCTCGGGTACGTCGAGCAGCTCAAGGCCGAGCGCGACCGCCTCGTCGCCGAGCTGCGCGCGACGGGCTATGAAGTGACCGATTCCGACGCCAACTTCGTGCAGTTCGGGCGATTCGAAGGCGAAGGGGCCACCCACGCCGCCTGGCAGCGGATCCTCGACCGGGGCGTCCTGGTCCGGGACAACGGAGTGCCGGGGTGGCTGCGGGTGTCCGCGGGAACCCCCGCCGAAAACGACGCGTTCCTCGATGCGGTACGCGAACTGAAGAAGGAGCAGAGCGCATGAGCCGCGTTGGCAGAGTCGAGCGGACCACCAAGGAGACCTCGGTCCTCGTCGAGATCGACCTCGACGGCACCGGCAAGGTCGACGTGTCGACCGGCGTCGGTTTCTACGACCACATGCTCGACCAGCTCGGCCGCCACGGCCTGTTCGACCTCACGGTCAAGACCGACGGCGACCTGCACATCGACTCGCACCACACCATCGAGGACACCGCGCTCGCCCTCGGCGCCGCCTTCAAGCAGGCGCTCGGCGACAAGGTCGGCATCTACCGCTTCGGCAACTGCACGGTCCCCCTCGACGAGTCCCTCGCCCAGGTCACCGTCGACCTCTCCGGCCGCCCCTACCTGGTGCACACCGAGCCGGAGAACATGGCGCCGATGATCGGCGAGTACGACACGACGATGACCCGGCACATCTTCGAGTCCTTCGTCGCCCAGGCGCAGGTCGCGCTGCACATCCACGTGCCGTACGGGCGCAACGCGCACCACATCGTGGAGTGCCAGTTCAAGGCCCTCGCCCGGGCGCTGCGCTACGCCAGCGAGCGGGACCCGCGCGCGGCCGGCATCCTCCCCTCCACGAAGGGCGCGCTGTAAGCCATGAGCGGTACCTCCACCCTGCTGTTCTTCGTCGGGCTCTTCCTGCTCGGCGGCGTCTACTCCTTCGTCAAGCAGAAGCAGTCCAAGAGCCTGATCACGCTGCTCTCCATCGGCGCCGGGATGTGCCTGATCGCGGGCATCGTCCGCCTGGAGGTGTGGAATTGAGCCCCTCCAAGCGCGTCGTCGTCTTCGACTACGGCTTCGGCAACGTCCGCTCCGCCGAGCGGGCCCTGGCCCGCGCGGGCGCCGACGTCGAGATCACCCGTGACTACGACACGGCCATGAACGCCGACGGCCTCCTGGTGCCGGGCGTCGGCGCCTTCGAGGCCTGCATGAAGGGCCTGACCGAGGCGCGCGGAGACTGGATCGTGGGCCGCCGCCTCTCCGGCGGGCGGCCCGTCATGGGCATCTGTGTGGGCATGCAGATCCTCTTCGCCCGCGGCATCGAGCACGGCGTCGAGACCGAGGGCCTGGACGAGTGGCCCGGCACGGTCGAGCCGCTGAAGGCCGACATAGTCCCGCACATGGGCTGGAACACCGTCTCAGCGCCCGCGGGCTCCGAGCTGTTCAAGGGCCTCGGCGCCGACGAGCGCTACTACTTCGTGCACTCCTACGCCGTCCACGGCTGGTCCCTGGAGACGGTGAACCCGGCCCTGCGCGCCCCGCTCGTCACCTGGGCCACGCACGGCGAGCCGTTCGTGGCAGCCGTGGAGAACGGCGCCCTGTGGGCCACCCAGTTCCACCCCGAGAAGTCCGGCGACGCCGGAGCCCAGCTCCTCACCAACTGGATCGGAACCCTGTGAGCACCCTCGAACTCCTCCCCGCCGTCGACGTCCGAGACGGCCAGGCCGTGCGCCTCGTCCACGGCGAGTCCGGCTCGGAGACCTCCTACGGCTCCCCGCTGGAGGCCGCCCTGGCCTGGCAGCGGTCGGGCGCCGAGTGGCTGCACCTGGTCGACCTGGACGCCGCGTTCGGCACCGGCGACAACCGCGCCCTGATCGCCGAGGTCACCGCCGCCATGGACATCAAGGTCGAGCTGTCCGGCGGCATCCGCGACGACGACACCCTCGCCGCCGCCCTCGCCACCGGCTGCACCCGCGTCAACCTCGGCACCGCGGCGCTGGAGACCCCCGAGTGGGTCGTCAAGGTCATCGCCGAGCACGGCGACAAGGTCGCGGTCGGCCTCGACGTGCGCGGCACGACGCTGCGCGGCCGCGGCTGGACCCGCGACGGCGGCGACCTGTACGAGACCCTGGAGCGCCTGAACGCCGAGGGCTGCGCGCGCTACGTGGTCACCGACATCGCCAAGGACGGCACCCTCCAGGGCCCGAACCTGGAGCTCCTGAAGAACGTGTGCGCGGCCACCGACCGCCCCGTCGTCGCCTCCGGCGGCGTCTCGTCCCTGGACGACCTGCGGGCCATCGCCGAGCTGGTGCCGCAGGGCGTCGAGGGCGCGATCGTCGGCAAGGCGCTGTACGCGAAGGCGTTCACGCTGGAGGAGGCTCTCGCGGCGGTGGCGTCGTCATGACCGGGGCCATCCGCCGGGTGGGTTCGGGCGGGCCGTGGGAGGAGGCCGTCGGCTACTCCCGCGCGGTCGCGCTGCCCAACGGCCTCGTCCTGGTGTCGGGTTGCACGTCCGTGGTGGACGGCACGATAGACGCGGGCACGCCGTACGAGCAGACCGTCAACGCCTTCCAGGTCGCCTTCGACGCCCTGAAGAAGCTCGGCCTCGGCCCCGAACACGTGGTGCGTACCCGCATGTACCTCACGCACGCCCGGGACGTCGAGGACGTGGGCCGCGCCCACAAGGAGCTGTTCGACGCCGTCCGCCCGGCCGCGTCCATGCTCATCGTCTCCGGCTTCATCGACCCCAGCCTGGTCGTCGAGGTCGAGGTGGAGGCGTACGCGCCCGCCGGGGACGGTGCTGCCGCATGACGCTGGCCGTACGGGTCATCCCCTGCCTGGACGTGGACAACGGCCGGGTCGTCAAGGGCGTCAACTTCCAGAACCTGCGCGACGCGGGCGACCCCGTCGAGATGGCCAAGGTGTACGACGCCGAGGGTGCCGACGAGCTCACCTTCCTGGACATCACGGCGTCCTCCGGCGACCGCGAGACGACGTACGACGTGGTCCGCCGCACCGCCGAGCAGGTCTTCATCCCGCTCACCGTCGGCGGCGGCGTGCGGGCGGCCGAGGACGTCGACAAGCTCCTGCGGGCCGGTGCGGACAAGGTCGGCGTGAACACCGCCGCCATCGCCCGGCCCGACCTGATCCGCGAGATCGCGGAGCGCTTCGGGCGCCAGGTGCTCGTCCTGTCGGTGGACGCGCGGCGCACGGACGCGGGCACGTTCGAGGTCACGACCCACGGCGGGCGCAGGTCCGCCGGGATCGACGCCGTCGAGTGGGCGCACCGGGCGGCCGAGCTCGGCGCGGGCGAGATCCTGCTGAACTCGATGGACGCCGACGGCACCAAGGACGGCTACGACATCGAGATGATCGAGGCCGTCCGCAAGCACGTCAGCGTCCCCGTCATCGCCTCGGGCGGCGCCGGCCGCCTGGAGCACTTCCCGCCCGCCGTCGCGGCGGGCGCGGACGCGGTGCTCGCCGCCTCCGTCTTCCACTTCGGCGACCTGCGGATCGGCGAGGTCAAGGAGACGCTGCGGTCGGCGGGGCACCCCGTCCGGTAGTTCCGCGCTGACAGGCCCCGGCGCACCTCTGGGTGGCCGGGGCCTTGTCACGTCCAGATGCGAAGGAAAAGTTGCGCAAAAATGATTGCGCAACTTTTCCTTCCTGTCTAGCGTGGCGGGCATGAACGACAAGCCCGAACAGGACGGGCGGAGCACGGGCGACCAGCCCGAGGACCGCCGCATCACCGACCTCGGCACGCTGAAGGCCTTCGGCCACCCCCTGCGCCTGAAGCTCTACCGCTCCCTGTACGTGCGCCGCAGGGCGACGGCCTCGCAGCTCGCCGAAGAGGTCGACGGAGCCGTCTCGCTGGTGAGCTACCACCTGCGCAAACTCGCCGAGCACGGCCTCATCGAGGAGGCACCCGGAGCCACCCGCGGCGACGGCCGCGAGCGCTGGTGGCAGCCCGCACAGCAGGGCCTGAGCCTGCACCGGCGCGACTTCGAGGACGCCCCCGAGAAGCTCGCCGCGCACACCGCCGTGGCCCGCGCGATCGTCGACCAGCGCACCGACGCCTACCTGCGCTACCTCGACGAGCAGCCCGCCTGGAGCCCCGAGTGGCAGGAGGCGGCCGACGGCTCGGACTACCTGCTCCGCCTCACCGCCCCCGAACTCGCCGCGCTCTCCGCCGAGTTGCGCGCCGTCATCAAGAAGTACGTCGACTCCGGCAACGCCGCACACGAGGCGGGCAGCGCCGCACACGAGGCGGGCGAGGACGCCGCGGGGCGCGAGAACGTCGCCCTGCACCTCTACAGCTTCCCGTTCCGGACCTGAAGGGCTGATCGGGCGTGACCGCCACCGCACCGCGCACCGCCACCGTCCCGGCCACCGGGACACCCGCCCACCGCGACGGCAACGTCCTGCGCTGGCTCGCCGCCTACACCGCCTCGATGATCGGCGACAGCGTCTACTTCGCCGCCCTGTCCTGGGCCGCCGCCCGCAGCGGCAGCGCCACCCAGACCGGCCTCGTCCTCGCCGTCGGCGCCGTGCCGCGCGCCGCCCTGATGCTCGGTGGGGGAGTCGTCGCCGACCGCTTCGGGCCGCGCCGCGTGGTGATCGGCAGCGACGCCGCGCGCTGCTTGGTGATCCTCGCCCTGGCCGGGGTCCTGCTGGTGTCGACGCCCGGGGTCTGGCTGCTGGTGGTCGCGGCGCTGCTCTTCGGCGTGGTGGACGCGCTGTTCCTGCCCAGCGTGGGGGCGCTGCCGCCGCGGCTCACCGTGCCGGGGGAGCTGGCCCGGGTGCAGGGCATGCGGGTGCTCGCCCAGCGGGTGGCGACGGTGACGGCGGCCCCGGCGGGCGGCGCGGCCGTCGCCCTGGGTGGCCCCGCGGCGGGGTTCGCCGTGGCGGGCGTGCTGTTCGCCCTCTCGCTGCCGCTCCTGCTCGCCGTGCGGGTGCGCGAGCTGCCCGCCGACGACCGGGCCGACGCCGCGGAGTCCGCCGGACGGCAGCTGCTGAGCGGCCTGCGGTACGTGCGCGGGCACGCGGTCCTCGCGCCCCTCATGGTCGTCATCGCGGTGACCGAGATGGGCTTCGCCGGACCGGGCAACGTGGGGATCGTGCTGCTCGCCGACGAGCGGGGCTGGGGCGCGGCCGGGATGGGGTGGATCGTCTCCGGGTTCGGCGCCGGGGCGGGGACGGCCGCGCTCGGTGTGGCCGTGCGGGGGCGGGTGCGGCGGGCCGGGGCCGTCCTGTCCTGGACGGCGCTGCCGGGGGCGGCGGCCATCGCGGCCCTGGCGTTCGTGCCGTCGGTCGCGTGGGCGGTGCTCGCGGCGTTCCTGGTGGGGCTGCTCCTCGGGCTCGGCGGGGCGCTCGGCGGTGCCCTCCTGCAGACGGTCACCGCGCCCGCGTACCTGGGGCGGGTCACCTCGGTCGCGAGCCTGCTCACGCTCGGGGTGCCGCCGCTGTGCTACCCGCTCACCGGGGTCGCCATCGGGCTGTGGGGGGTGGCGCCGGTGTTCGTGGCGGGGGCCGTGGTGACCGGGGTGGGCGGCTTGGTGGGCCTCCGGTGGCTGCGCGCGGCCGAGCTGGCGCGGTGACTGCGGGGTCCTGCGGATGCGCGCTGCGTACTCGGAGCCCATGCTGGAGGTGACCGACGAACAGCAAGGAGGCCGGCGATGTCTGTGATGGACAAGCTGAAGCAGATGCTCAGGGGTCACGAGGACAAGGCGGGACAGGGCATCGACAAGGCCGGTGACTTTGTCGACGAAAAGACCCAGGGCAAGTACAGCAGCCAGGTCGACACGGCCCAGGACAAGCTCAAGGACCAGCTGGGACGCGACCAGCAGCCTCCCCAGGCGTGACGCTGCGGCTTCCCGTCGTGCCCGTCGGGGCCGACCGGCGGCGCTGAGGCCCGCCGCGACCCCGCACCGCGCACGTGACACGGCTGCGGCAGGCGTTCACCGCGCCTGCCGCAGCCGTCACGCGTTTCCCCGGGTCTCGAACACCGGGCCGCCGGTCGCGGAGAGCCTCAGAGACCCAGCTGCTTCGTCTCGTGCAGCCGCGCGATCGCGTCCTTGTCGCCCTCCAGCTCCACCTCCGCCGCCTCCTGGCGGCCGAAGGCGAACATCAGGAGCTCGGCCGGGCCGCCCGTCACCGTGACCACGGGGGTGCCCCGGTGGGCCACCGCCGTCTGGCCGTCCGGGCGGCGCAGGACCAGGCCCACCGGCGCCTTGCGGCCGACGACCCGGGCCATCCGCTCCAGCCGCGACCACAGGGCCTCGGCGAAGACGGGGTCGAGCTCGCGCGGCGTCCAGTCGGGCTGCGCCCGGCGCACGTCCTCGGCGTGGACGTAGAACTCCACGGCGTTCGAGGCCTCGTCGACCTGCTTCAGGTTGAACGGCGAGAACCGCGGCGGCCCCGTACGGATCAGCTGGATCAGCTCCTCGTACGGCTTCGCGGCGAACTCCGCCTGCACCCGCTCCAGCCGGGACGCGAGCTGCTTGATCAGGATTCCGCCCGCGGCGTCCGCGCGCCGCTCGCGCACCACCACGTGGGCCGCGAGATCTCGGGTGCTCCAGCCGTCGCAGAGGGTCGGTGCGTCCGGACCGGCCGCCTCCAACAGATCGGCGAGGAGGAGCCGTTCACGCTTGGCATGGGTCGACATGGAGCCAGCCTACGACCGGGTGCCCGGTCCGGACAGTGGACGTCCGCCGGGTGAGCGGCGCGCGGGCGGCACAATGGCCCCATGACCGCATCGCCGCAGCCCAGCAGCCTCGACCCGGAGATCGCCGCGCGCCTCAGGCGCAGCGCCGACGGCCTGGTCCCCGCCATCGCCCAGCAGTACGACACCGGCGAGGTGCTGATGCTCGGCTGGATGGACGACGAGGCCCTGCACCGCACCCTGACGACCGGCCGCTGCACCTACTGGTCGCGCAGCCGTCAGGAGTACTGGGTCAAGGGCGACACCTCCGGCCACTTCCAGTACGTGAAGTCCGTGGCCCTCGACTGCGACGCGGACACCGTCCTCGTCCAGGTCGACCAGGTCGGCGCCGCCTGCCACACGGGCACCCGCACCTGCTTCGACGCCGACGTGCTTCCGGTGGCCGACGCCCCGGCACCGGGTCAGTAGGGTCTGGCCCATGGACCTGGAGACCTTCCGCAAGCTCGCGACCGACCGCCGAGTGATCCCCGTCAGCCGCAGGCTCCTCGCGGACGGGGACACCCCGGTCGGGCTCTACCGCAAGCTCGCCGCCGAGCGCCCCGGCACGTTCCTCCTGGAGTCCGCGGAGAACGGCCGGTCGTGGTCCCGGTACTCCTTCGTCGGCGTCCGCAGCGCCGCGACCCTCACCGTCCGCGACGGCGCGGCGCACTGGCTCGGCACCCCGCCCGTCGGCGTCCCCACCACCGGCGACCCCCTGCAAGCCCTGCGCGCCACCGTCGAGGCCCTGCACACCCCGCGCGACCTGGCCGGGACGGGCCTGCCGCCGTTCACCGGCGGCATGGTCGGCTACCTGGGCTACGACATCGTGCGCCGCCTGGAGAAGATCGGCCCCGGCGAGCGCGACGACCTCAAGCTGCCCGAGCTGACCATGCTCCTGACCAGCGACCTCGCCGTGCTCGACCACTGGGACGGCTCGGTCCTGCTGATCGCCAACGCGATCAACCACAACGACCTCGACACCGGCGTCGACCAGGCGTACACGGACGCGGTCGCCCGCCTCGACGCCATGGAGGCCGACCTCTCCCGGCCGCTCTCCCAGCCCCCGGCCGCGCTGCCGCCGTCCGAACTGCCCGAGTACACCGCGCTGTGGGGCGGCAAGCAGTACCAGGACGCCGTCGACGACATCAAGGAACGCATCCGCGCGGGCGAGGCCTTCCAGGTCGTCCCGTCGCAGCGCTTCGAAACCCCGTGCGAGGCAAGCGCGTTGGACGTCTACCGCGTGCTGCGGGCCACCAACCCGTCGCCGTACATGTACCTGTTCCGCTTCGACGGATTCGACGTAGTGGGGTCCTCTCCGGAAGCACTGGTCAGAGTTGAGGACGGGCGCGCCATGGTGCACCCCATCGCCGGGACCCGGCCGCGCGGCGCGACCCCGCAGCAGGACCAGGCGCTCGCCGAGGAACTCCTCGCCGACCCCAAGGAGCGCGCCGAGCACCTGATGCTCGTCGACCTGGGCCGCAACGACCTGGGCCGGGTCTGCGAACCCGGCTCCGTCGAGGTCGTGGACTTCATGTCCATCGAGAAGTACTCCCACGTCATGCACATCGTCTCCACGGTCACCGGCCGCGTCGCCGAGGGCCGCACCGCCTACGACGTGCTCACCGCCTGCTTCCCCGCGGGCACCCTCTCCGGCGCCCCCAAGCCCCGCGCCATGCAGATCATCGACGAGCTGGAACCGTCCCGGCGCGGCCTGTACGGCGGCTGCGTCGGCTACCTGGACTTCGCGGGCGACTCCGACACCGCCATCGCCATCCGCACCGCGCTGCTCCGCGACGGCACCGCGTACGTGCAGGCCGGAGCCGGGGTCGTCGCCGACTCCGACCCCGTCGCCGAGGACACCGAGTGCCGCAACAAGGCCGCCGCCGTGCTCCGCGCCATCAACACCGCGAACCGGCTGCACGCCGCCGCGGGCCGTGAGGGATAGTGGACGGGTGACTTCTGCAGTGCCAACACCGCGTACCGACGGCGTGTCGTCCCGTTCCGACGGGGCGCCGCAGGTGGCCGCCGACCCCGCCCCGCGCGGCGGCCGGCGCAGCCTCGCCGCCGCCCTGCTGCTCGGCGCCGCCGGGGCGGCCCTCGCGCTGCTCGCGTCCCGGCAGTCCTGGGCGCACGGCACCGCCGCCGTCGCGGGCGGCGACTTCCCGCTGACGGCCAAGGGCAGCGACGTCACCGGCGTGCCCGCGGCCCTCGCCATAGTCGGCCTGGCCGCGCTCGTCGCCGTCTTCGCCGTGCGCCGCGCCGGACGCCTGCTGGTGTCCCTGCTGCTCGCGTTCAGCGGCGTCGGCATCGTCGTCGCCGCGCTGCTCGGCGCGAACGACAGCGACGCCCTCGACGAGAAGGCCGCCGAGACCTCCGGCGACGCCGCCTCGCAGATCGCCGGGCTCAGCCACACCGGCTGGCCCTACGCCGCCGTCGCCGCGGGCGCCCTCATCCTCGCCGCCGGACTGCTCGCCCTCTTCTGCGGCCGCAACTGGCCCGCGATGTCCGGGCGTTACGAACGCGACGGCGCCCCCCGCCCCCGGGCCCCCCGCGTCGCCCCCGACCCGGACCGGCCCGAGGAGCTGTGGAAGGCCATCGACCGGGGCGAGGACCCGACCCGCGAGGCCTAGGGTCTGCCCGACGGGCCGGCGCGCCCCGACCCCGCGCTCGGGGCATGCGCCCGGGTACGGGACAATGGACCCGAGCGTCCGACTCACGGTGGCGCGGGACCGGCGATCCGCCCGGACCGGCGCACCACCCACACGCATAGCTACGAGGAGCAAGTCATGGCGGGCAGCAGCCACGGACACGGTCACACCCCGGCCGCCTGGACCGGCGTCATCATCGCCTTCATCGGTTTCTGTGTCGCGGGCGCCTTCATGGTGCTGGACAACCCGCTCGGCTTCTGGGCCGGCATGGCCCTCACCCTCGCCGGTGGCGTCGTGGGCGGCGCCATGCGCCTCGCGGGCCTCGGCCAGAAGCCGCAGCGCGCGCCGCAGGTGGCGGGCTCCGAGAGCTGACCGCGACAGCGGAGAGCACCTACGCCGAAGGGGCGGCCGGAACATGTTCCGGCCGCCCCTTCGGCGTACCCGGCGTACCCGGCGTACCCGGCGTACCCGGCGTACCCGGCGTAACCGGCGTACCCGACCCCGGACCATCCCGGAGCCAGACCACTTCGCCCCTCTGTCGGCGTACCACCCGGGCGCACGCGCCCCGCTCGGGAGACAATGCCGGAGTGACCCCAGAACCGCAGACCACCGCGCCCCCGGGCCCGGCCGGGGCGCTCAAGCGCCTGGCCGTGCCGCTCGGACTGCTCGGCTCGGTCACCGCGGCCTTCGCCTACGTCGCCACGGTCGACCCGAACGACCCCGGCCACTACCCGGCCTGCCCGCTCCTGCACTACACCGGCCTCTTCTGCCCCGGCTGCGGCGGCCTGCGCAGTGCCCACGCCCTCGCCCACGGCGACCTGTCGACGGCCCTCGGCGCCAACGCGCTGGCCGTCGTGGGCTACGGCGTGTTCGCGGTGGTGTGGGCCCTGTGGGCGCTGCGGACGGCGCGCGGCAGGCCACTGCGGCTCGAACTGGGCCGCGCGGAGCTATGGGGTGTCGGCATCGTCGTCGCCCTCTTCACCCTCGTACGGAACCTGCCGTTCGGCGGCGCGCTGCATCCCTAGCACTGCGCCGCACGCCTGACAAATGTCCAGGTCGTGGGACCCGCGTCAACCGGATGCGAGTCCTTCGCCCTCCTGCGGATACCATCGCAGTGACCATGGGAAAGCCCGTCGAGGGCGGACCGAGTGGCGCTGTACCGCTGGAACACCGCTCCACTGCTTGAACACCGCTCTGAAATTGCTTGAACGTAGATTCAACCGTCCTGGAAGGGGGCCGCTCCCGTGAGTGTGCTCGACGAGATCATCGATGGAGTCCGCGCCGACCTCGCAGAGCGGCAGGCGCGCGTCAGCCTCGACGAGCTCAAGGAGCGCGCGGCGAAGGCCCCCGCGGCCAAGGACGGGGCGGCCGCGCTGCGCGGCGACGGCGTCAAGGTCATCTGCGAGGTCAAGCGCTCCAGCCCGTCCAAGGGCGCGCTCGCCGCGATCGCCGACCCCGCCGGGCTCGCCGCCGACTATGAGGCCGGTGGCGCCGCCGCCATCTCCGTGCTCACCGAGGAGCGCCGCTTCGGCGGCTCGCTCGCCGACCTGGAGGCCGTCCGCGCCAAGGTCGACGTCCCGGTCCTGCGCAAGGACTTCATCGTGACGTCGTACCAGCTCTGGGAGGCCCGCGCGTACGGCGCCGACCTCGCCCTGCTGATCGTCGCGGCCCTTGACCAGCCCGCCCTCGAATCGCTCATCGAGCGCGCCGAGTCCATCGGCCTCACCCCGATCGTGGAGGTCCACGACGAGGACGAGGCCGAGCGGGCCGTCGACGCGGGGGCCCGGGTCGTCGGCGTCAACGCGCGCGACCTCAAGACCCTCAAGGTCGACCGCGACACCTTCGAGCGGGTCGCGCCCGAGCTGCCCGACTCCGTCGTGAAGATCGCCGAGTCCGGGGTGCGCGGGCCGCACGACCTCATCGCCTACGCCAACGCGGGCGCCGACGCCGTACTCGTCGGCGAGTCCCTCGTCACCGGCCGGGACCCGCGGGCCGCCGTGTCCGACCTCGTTGCCGCCGGGGCCCACCCGGCCCTCCGCCACGGCAGGAGCTGACCCCTCCCCGATGTCCGCCGACCTCTTCGCCGCCACCGACCGTCCGGGCCCGCGCCCGGACGGCGGGCGGGCGTGCGTGCGGTCGGCCGCGCCGGTGCCGTCGTCGGGCGCTCATGATCCCTACGCCCGCCTCGCCCGTGGCTGCCGTCCGCGCGGGTGCAGGGCGCCTGCTCGGCGGGTGCACGGGCGGCGGGTGCGGTACGTCATCGGGGACGAGCCCGGCCAGGTGAACGGCATGCGATGGCGCTCGCGCGACGCGCGCCAGCGCCTTTGCCTGCGGCACCGCTAGCGGCTCTCTCGGCACCGCCGAACAGCGCCGCGCGGATTGCTCGCCGTCGCGGCGGTTTCTTCCTTCCCCAAGCCCACCCCTTCCCGAGGCCGGGGGCTCCGCCCCCGGACCTCCGGGTGGGTGGGTCTGTTCCCGCACCCGGGTCCCAGGTCCACGGGCGGGCGGGTGGGGAAGTCCGCCGCGCAGCGGCGGGACAGCTTCCGTCCCCTCGCCGGCCAGAGGCGCTCGCGCTCGCGCATACGGTGACCGACAGTCCACCCCACATCACGCGAGGTTCCAGATGCCCAGCGAGTACTTCATCCCCGACCCGGAGGGTCAGATCCCGAGCGCCGAAGGGTACTTCGGCGCGTTCGGCGGCAAGTTCATCCCGGAGGCCCTCGTCGCGGCCGTCGACGAGGTGGCCGTCGAGTTCGAGAAGGCGAAGGCGGACCCGGAGTTCGCCCGCGAGTTGGACGACCTGCTGGTGAACTACACGGGCCGCCCGAGCGCCCTCACGGAGGTGCCGAGGTTCGCCGAACACGCGGGTGGCGCCCGGGTGTTCCTCAAGCGGGAGGACCTGAACCACACCGGCTCCCACAAGATCAACAACGTGCTCGGCCAGGCGCTGCTCACCAAGCGGATGGGCAAGACCCGCGTCATCGCCGAGACGGGCGCGGGCCAGCACGGCGTGGCGACGGCCACGGCCTGCGCGCTGTTCGGCCTCGAATGCACCATCTACATGGGCGAGATCGACACCCAGCGCCAGGCCCTGAACGTGGCCCGGATGCGCATGCTGGGCGCCGAGGTCATCGCCGTGAAGTCCGGCAGCCGTACGCTCAAGGACGCCATCAACGAGGCGTTCCGCGACTGGGTGGCCAACGTCGACCACACCCACTACCTGTTCGGGACGGTGGCGGGCCCGCACCCCTTCCCGGCGATGGTCCGCGACTTCCACCGCGTGATCGGCGTCGAGGCCCGCCGCCAGATCCTGGAGCGCGCGGGCCGCCTGCCCGACGCGGCCATCGCCTGCGTCGGCGGCGGCTCCAACGCCATCGGCCTCTTCCACGCGTTCATCCCGGACGCCGACGTACGCCTCGTCGGCTGCGAGCCCGCGGGGCACGGCGTGGAGACGGGCGAGCACGCGGCGACGCTGACGGCGGGCGAGCCGGGCATCCTGCACGGCTCGCGCAGCTACGTCCTGCAGGACGAGGAGGGCCAGATCACCGAGCCGTACTCGATCTCCGCCGGACTCGACTACCCGGGCATCGGCCCCGAGCACGCCTTCCTCAAGGACAGCGGCCGCGGCGAGTACCGCGCGGTCACCGACGAAGCCGCGATGGACGCCCTGCGCCTGCTCTCGCGCACCGAGGGCATCATCCCGGCGATCGAGAGCGCACACGCCCTCGCGGGGGCCCTCGAGGTCGGCAAGGAGCTGGGCAAGGACGGGTTGATCATCGTCAACCTGTCGGGCCGGGGCGACAAGGACATGGACACCGCGGCGCGCTACTTCAACCTGTACGACACGGACGCCGCCGTCGCGGCGGACGCGGCCGGCGAGAGCGCCGAGATCGAGGGGGACGTCAAGTGAGCGGGAACATCGAGCTGTTGAACGACACCCTCGCGGCCGCGAAGGCCGAGGGCCGCTCCGCCCTCATCGCCTACCTGCCGGCGGGCTTCCCCACCGTGGACGGCGGCATCGCGGCCATCAAGGCGGTCTTCGACGGCGGCGCCGACGTCGTCGAGGTCGGCCTGCCGCACAGCGACCCTGTCCTGGACGGGCCGGTCATCCAGACCGCCGACGACATCGCCCTGCGCGGCGGCGTGAAGATCGCCGACGTGTTCCGCACGGTGCGCGAGGCCCACGCGGCGACGGGCAAGCCGGTGCTCGTCATGACGTACTGGAACCCCATCGACCGCTACGGCGTGGAGCGCTTCACCGCGGAGCTCGCCGCGGCGGGCGGCGCGGGCTGCATCCTGCCCGACCTGCCGGTCCAGGAGTCCGCGCTGTGGCGCGAGCACGCGGCCAAGCACGACCTCGCCACCGTCTTCGTCGTCGCGCCGAGCAGCAAGGACGCCCGGCTCGCGACGATCACGGCGGCCGGTTCGGGCTTCGTGTACGCGGCCTCGCTGATGGGCGTCACCGGCACCCGCGTGTCCGTGGGCGCCCAGGCGCAGGACCTGGTGCGGCGCACCCGCGCCACCACCGGCCTGCCGGTCTGCGTCGGCCTCGGCGTCTCGAACGCCGCGCAGGCCGCCGAGGTCGCGGGCTTCGCCGACGGCGTCATCGTCGGCTCCGCCTTCGTCCAGCGGATGCTGGACGCCGACGACGAGGCGGCCGGCCTCGCCGCGGTCCGCGAGCTCGCGGGTGAACTGGCGAAGGGCGTACGCGAACACGCGTAATCCTTAAGGGTGGACCTGGGACCGGGGAGGCCGCTGCGGCCTCCCCGGTTCGTTTGCCCGGATGTGAGCGAGAAGAACCGAGAAGGTAAGCGAACGGCCCGCGAGAAGCTGGCGGAAGAGCGAGACCGGCAGAAGGCCCGCGACAAGCGCCGCCGCGCGGTCCTGGTCAGCGCGGCCGTCGTCGGCGTGCTCGGCCTGGCCGCGGTCGTCGGCGTGCTCGCGGCCAACGCGGGCGACGACAAGAAGGACAAGGACACCGCGGGTCCCGTCGTCGTGCCCAAGGGGGCGAGCGGCGAGGGCAGGCTGTCCATCCCCCTCGGCAAGGACAGCGCGAAGTCCACGCTCACGGTCTGGGAGGACTTCCGCTGCCCGGCCTGCAAGCAGTTCGAGGACATGTACCGCTCGACGATCAACGACCTCGCCGCCAAGGGCATGCTGAAGGTGGACTACCACCTCGCGACCCTCATCGACGGGAACATGGGCGGCAGCGGCTCCCTGCACGCCGCCAACGCCGCGGTCTGCGCCCAGGACGCGGGCAAGTTCGCCCCGTACCACGACGAGCTGTTCAAGAACCAGCCGCCGGAGCCCGACGACGCCTTCGCCGACAACGCCAAGCTGATCGACATCGCGGGCAAGGTCGAAGGACTGGTGACGGCCCCGTTCAAGAAGTGCGTGAACGACGGCACTCACAACAGCTGGGTCGCCAAGTCCCACGAGGCCTTCCAGAAGGCCAAGCTGCGCGGCACGCCCACGGTCCTGCTCGACGGCAAGGACATCTTCGGTGACCAGCAGAACCCGCTGACCCCGCAGAAGCTGAAGGCCATGGTGGAGAAGGCGAACCAGTAGGCGGGCAGGCGCGCGTCGGCAGCGGTTCGTCCGGCCCGGGGCCGGGGCTTCGGCCTCCGGTTCCGGGCCCGCCGCTGCCGCGCCCCGTTATGGACCCGTTGCGGGGCTGGCTGCCGTCGCCCCCACCCGGCACGGTAGCGTCGACCCTGCCATGGAATTTGCCTACCTCCCCAGCCCGTCGCGCGGAGTGGTCGATCTCGGCCCGATTCCGCTGCGCGGCTACGCGTTCTGCATCATCATCGGCGTCTTCGTTGCCGTGTGGCTCGGCAACAAACGGTGGATCGCCCGCGGTGGCCGACCCGGCACCGTGGCCGACATCTCCGTGTGGGCGGTGCCCTTCGGACTCGTCGGCGGCCGCCTCTACCACGTGATCACGGACTACCAGCTGTACTTCAGCGACGGCCGTGACTGGGTGGACGCCTTCAAGATCTGGGAGGGCGGGCTCGGCATCTGGGGCGCGATCGCCTTCGGCGCCGTCGGCGCCTGGATCGGCTGTCGCCGCCGCGGCATCCCGCTGCCCGCGTGGGCCGACGCCCTCGCGCCCGGCATCGCCGTCGCCCAGGCCATCGGCCGCTGGGGGAACTGGTTCAACCAGGAGCTGTACGGCAAGAAGACCGACGTGCCGTGGGCGCTGAAGATCACGTCCGCGGAGGACGGCCGGGTCCCCGGCACGTACCACCCGACGTTCCTGTACGAGTCGCTGTGGTGCATCGGCGTCGCCGTCCTGGTCATCTGGGCCGACCGCCGCTTCAAGCTCGGCCACGGCCGCGCCTTCGCGCTGTACGTCGCGTCGTACTGCGTCGGCCGCTTCTGGATCGAGTACATGCGTGTCGACGACGCGCACGAGGTCCTCGGCCTGCGCCTGAACAACTGGACGGCGCTGCTGGTCTTCGTCCTCGCCGTCGTCTACCTCGTGGTGTCCGCGCGGACCCGGCCGGGCCGCGAGGAGATCGTCGAACCCGGGGCGGCGGAGGAGAAGCAGCTCGCGGGTTCCGATGACGCCGACAGCGGTGCCGCCGAGGCCGACGGCACCGGGGCCGGGGACGAGGAGCCCGCCGACGCCGAGCCCGGCGGCGACACCAAGACCACGTCCTTGACCAAGTCCAAGGGCGCGACGGCCGAGAAGGGCTGACCAGCCCCTACGGCCTGCTCCCCGCAAGCGTCAGCGTCCTGCGGGCCTGCTCCACCACCGCCCGATCGACGAGGCGGCCGTCCGGGAGGGCGAACGCACCCTCCTCGGACGCCGCCGCCTTGAGCACCGACTCCGCCTGTTCGATCTCCTGAGCGGTGGGCAGGTAGGCGCGCTCGATCACCGGGAGCTGGCGCGGGTGGATCGCCGCCCGGCCCAGGAAGCCCAGGGTGCGGCCGTGCGCGCAGGACGCCGCGAGGCCGTCCGTGTCGCGGATGTCGGGATGCACGGACTGCGGCGGCGCCGGGAGCGCCGCCGCCCGCGCGGCCACGATCACCCGCGAGCGCGCCCAGTCGAGCCCCGCGTCCTCCCGTACCCCCAGGTCGGCGCGGAGGTCGGCCTCCCCGATGGACACCCCCCGCAGCGCCGGGTGGGCGGTGGCGATGGCGTGGGCCCGCTCGATGCCGAGGGCGGTCTCCAGGAGGGCGTGCAGCGCGGGCGCCCCGCCGTCGTGCGGCGCCGCCCGCTCGGCCGCGCGGATCACGTCGGCCGGTGAGGTGACCTTCGGCAGCCGCAGTCCGGCGAGGCCGGGCAGCGGGGCGAGGGCCCGCAGGTCGGCGTCGGACAGCGGGGTGCCGAGGGCGTTGACGCGGACCTGGACGGCGGGGCGGACGTGGCCGGGCGAGGGCGACTGCGGCTCGGCGAGGAGTTCCGCCGTGGCCGCGCGGGCGTACGCCTTGCGGGCCGGGGCCACCGCGTCCTCCAGGTCGACCACCACCACGTCCGCGCCCGCCACGAGCGCCTTCGCCACCACCTCGGGCCGGTCCCCGGGAACGTACAGCCAGGTCAGCGGGATCGGTCTCACAGGGCGCCCGCCTTGCGCAGCGAGGTGATCTCGCCGTCGGTGAGGCCCAGCTCGGTGAGGACCGCCTCGGTGTCGGCGCCGTGCGGGCGGCCCGCCCAGCGGATGGCGCCGGGGGTCTCGCTGAGGCGGAACAGCACGTTCTGCATGCGCAGGTCGCCCAGCTCCGGGTCGTCGGGGACGGTGGTGATGGTGCCGAGGGCCGCGTACTGGGGGTCGGTCATGACATCGCGTACGTCCTGGACGGGCGCCACCGCCGCCTCCGCCTTCTCGAACGCCTCGATCACCTCGGTACGGGTGCGGTCGGCGATCCACGCGCCGACCGCCTCGTCCAGGACGTCCGCGTGCGCGGCGCGCTCCGTGCCGGAGCCGAACCACGGCTCGGCGGCCAGGTCGGGCCGTCCCACCAGGCGCAGGACGCGCTCGGCGATCGACTGGGCGGAGGTGGAGACGGCGACCCATTTTCCGTCGGCCGTGCGGTAGGTGTTGCGGGGCGCGTTGTTCGCGGAGCGGTTGCCGGTGCGCGGCTGGACGTGGCCGAGCTGGTCGTACCAGAGGGGCTGGGGGCCGAGCACGGTGAGGATCGGCTCGATGATCGCCATGTCGACGACCTGGCCGCGGCCCGTGCTCGCGCGCGCGGCCAGGGCGGTCATGACCGCGTACGCCGTCGCCAGGCCCGCGATGGAGTCCGCGAGGCCGAACGGTGGCAGCGTCGGCGGCCCGTCCGGCTCCCCGGTGGCGGCGGCGAAGCCGCTCATCGCCTCCGCGAGGGTGCCGAATCCGGGTCGGCGCGCGTACGGGCCGAACTGGCCGAAGCCGGTGACCCGGGCGAGCACCAGACGCGGGTTCGCGGCGCTCAGCTCCGCCCAGCCCAGGTCCCACTTCTCCAGGGTGCCCGGACGGAAGTTCTCGACGATCACGTCCGCTTCGGCGGCGAGGCGCAGGAGCGTGGCGCGGCCGCCGGGGGTGGAGAGGTCGAGGGTCATCGTGCGCTTGTTGCGGCCGAGCAGCTTCCACCACAGGCCGACGCCGTCCTTCGCCGGGCCGTGTCCCCGGGACGGGTCGGGCCGGGTGGGGTGCTCGACCTTGACGACGTCCGCGCCGAAGTCGCCGAGGAACGTGGCCGCGAGGGGGCCCGCGAAGAGGGTGGCGAGGTCGAGGACGCGCAGCCCTGCGAGGGGCGGCGGGGGTGGTGCGGATGTCATGCGGTCGCTCCCGCCTCGGCGTCGATCTCCGAGCGGTACGGCATGGAGGTCGACGCGCCCGGTCGCCGCACGGCCAGCGCGGACGCGGCAGACGCCCAACTGAGCGCACCTGGAAGGGATTTGCCCTCGCAGAGCGCCACCGCGAGCGCGCCTGCGAAGGTGTCGCCCGCGCCCGTCGTGTCCACCGCCGTGACCCGTCGCGCGGGCACCGTGACGGGTTCGGCGCCGCGCGCCGCGTACAGGCTGCCCGCCGCGCCGAGTGTCACCACGACCTCCGGGACCTGGGAGAGCAGCGCTCGGGCCGCGGCGGCCGGGTCGGTGATGCCGGTGAGGGCGGCGGCCTCGTGCTCGTTGGGGAGCAACAGGTCGGTGGCGGCGAGGAGTTCGGGTGGCAGGGGCTGGGCGGGTGCCGGGGTGAGGAGGGTGCGGACGCCGTGCTCGCGGGCGGTCCGGGCGGCGGCGAGCACGCCTTCCAGCGGGACCTCCAACTGGAGCAGGAGCGCGGCGGCGGACGCGATCTCGGCCTTGTCGCCCGCGGACAGCGCGGTGAGCGTGGCGTTCGCGCCCGGGATGACGACGATCGCGTTGCCGCCGTCGTCGTCGACGACGATATGGGCCGTGCCGCTCTGGCCCTCGACCGTGCGCAGCAGGTCGGTGTCCACGCCCGAGTGGTCGAGTGCGGACCGCAGTTGCGTGCCGAAGGGGTCGTTGCCGACCGCGCCGATCATCGCGACGGTGGCGCCCGCGCGGGCCGCGGCGACCGCCTGGTTGGCGCCCTTGCCGCCGGGGAGGGTGCGGAACTCGCGGCCGGTGACGGTCTCCCCGCGCTGCGGGGCCTTGGCGACGTACGCGACGAGGTCCATGTTGGTGCTGCCGAGGACGGCGATGTGGGGGCGGGTCATGGGCGGGGTGCCTCCTGGGGGATGGGGTCGGCGGGCCGCGGGGCGGGGTTGCCCGGTTGGGGGGTGCGGGCGTCGGCCTGGGGCGCCGGGTCGGCGGTCAGGTGTGCGGTGAGGTCCGCGAGGGTGTCGAAGCCGGTGCCGTGGAAGCCGCCGACCGAGGTGGCGAGGCGGTTCCCGAGCGGGGCCGTCCAGCGGTCCGGGAGCGCGTCCGGGTGGCCGGACAGCAGGCCCGCGACCGAACCCGCCGTCGCCCCGTTGGAGTCCGTGTCCCAGCCGCCCGACACCGCGCGCGTGATCGACGCGGTGAAGTCGCCGTCGGCGTGCGTCAGCGCTGCCGCGAGCAGCGCCGCGTTCGGGACCACGTGGACCCAGTGGTACCTGCCGTACTCGGCGTGCAGCCGGTCCACCACCGCGTCGAAGTCCCGGTGCGCCCCCGCCAGTTCGATGCCGCGGCGGACCGCCTCCGCGAGGCGCGAGTCCGGCGGGACCACGTCCAGGCCCGCCGCCAGGCTCTCGTGCACGTCGGCTGTTCCCGACGCCGCGGTCGCGATCGTCGCCGCCGCGAACATCGCCCCGTACACGCCGTTGCCCGTGTGCGTCAGACACGCGTCCCGGTACGCCTGCTCGGCCGCCTCCGCCGGGGCGCCCGGGTTGGTCCAGCCGTGCACGTCCGCGCGGATCAGGGCGCCGATCCACTCGCGGAACGGGTTGCGGTGGCGGGCCGTGCGGTTCGGCGGTACGCCGTTCAGGAGGTTGCGGTACGCCACGCGTTCCGCCGTGAACGTGCGCGCCGCCGGGAGTTCCTCCAGCCAGAGGGCCGCCACGTCGTGCGTCGTGAACCTCTTGCCGTGGCGTCGCAGGAGGAGCAGGTTCAGGAGGGGGTAGTTGAGGTCGTCGTCCTCGGGCATGCCGTTGATGTTCTCGGCGAGGGAGGTGGGGGCGGAGCGCCTGTTCCAGGGGTACGCGGTGGTGAGTTCGGGTGGGACTCCCTGTGCGGTGAACCAGGTGTTCAGGGGCCAGTTGCCGGTGGATCCCGCCAGGGCGCGGATGCCTTCGAGGGGGAGTTTCTCGACCGGCTTGCCCAGGAGGCAGCCTGCGGCTCGGCCCAGCCAGGCCGCGTGCAGGCGAGTGCGGTGGATGGGCCCTGCGGGGCTCTCCCCAGTCCCGCCCCTTCCCGTACCCAGGGGGCTGCCGCCCCCTGGGCCCCCGCTCATCGGCGCTTCGCGCCTCGTCCTCAATCGCCGGACGGGCTCGAAAGATCCGTCCAGATCGTCCAGTTCGGCCAGAAGCTCTTCGGCCAGGGCGCGCAGCCTTGGTGCCGCCGGGTGTGGGGACGCGCCCGACGGCGGTGGGGTCGGGGAGCCGCCCGCCGCCAGCCAGCGGGAGCGTGCCGACGTGACGTCTCTGCCCTCCTCCTCCGCCTGGCGGAACTCGTGCGGGAGCAGGTCCTCGGGCTGGAGCCAGGTCAGGCGCATCACTCGGGGGCCGTCAGGGCCGTGAACGCCGACTCGTGGGCGCGGCGGCGGGTCCGGTCCTTGGCGAAGACCTCCCGGGTGACCTCGGCGAGGATGGCGGCCGGGGCGCGCAGGTCGAGGCGGCTTGCCTCGGCGACCGTGGTCGACCAGGGCTCGGGGACGGCGGCCGCGCCGCGCAGGGCACCTGCGAGGGCGCCGCTCATGGTGGCGATGGAGTCGCAGTCGCGGCCGTAGTTCACCGAGCCGAGGACGGTGTGGCGGTAGTCGCCGTCGGCGATCAGGAGCATGGCGAGGGCGATGGGCAGTTCCTCGATGGCGTGCAGGCGGGAGGGGCGGCGGGCGCCCAGGGACGGGGCGCGGTAGTCCGGGCCGACCGTGTCGAAGGGGGCGATCGCCGTGCGGAGGGGAGCGAGGGCGGGCTCGAAGTCGTCGTACGCGGACGCCACTTCGGCGACCGCCTCGATCGCCGTACGCGTGCCGTCCTTTGCCAGGGCGAGGCAGGTGTCGACGATGGCGGCGGGGGTGGCGCCGGGGACGCAGGCCGCCGCCACGGCCGCCGCGAAGACACCGGCCGCCTCCCTGCCGTACGACGACTGGTGCGCGCCCGCGACGTCCAGGGCCTCGGCGTACGCACCCGCCGGATTCGCCGCGTTGACCAGGCCGACCGGTGCCATGTACATCGCCGCGCCACAGTTGACGATGTTGCCCGAGCCCGCCTCGCGCGGGTCCACATGGCCGTAGTGCAGGCGGGCCACGAGCCATTTTTCGGCGAGGAAGACGCGTTGCAGGGGGAGGGCCTCCGCCTCCAGTTCGGGGATCCAGCGGGGGGTGGTGATGAGGTCGGGGACCAGGTGGTCGGCGACGGCGTACGCGTCGAGGTGGTCGCGGACCGTGGCGTAGACGCGGACGAGTGCGTGGGTCATGAGGGTGTCGTCGGTGATGTGTCCATCGCCCTTGTGGTACGGGGCGATGGGGCGGGCCGTGCGCCAGTCGTCCCCGTTCCAGGGGCCGACGATCCCCTGGACGCGGCCGCCGTGGCGCTCGGCGATCCGGTCGGGGGAGTAGCCCTCCACGGGGCCGCCGAGCGCGTCACCGACCGCCGCGCCGACCAGGCTGCCCGTGACGCGGTCGGTGAGGGTCGGGGTCGGGTGGCAGGGCCGGGCGGCGGCCCCCGGTGTCGGATCCAGTGGTGGCATGTCCCGAGTCCTCCTGTGGGGTGGGTGGTTCGGTGTGCGCCCGCGCCAACTGCCCGGCCAGCTCCACCAGGTCGGTGCCCGCGAGGCGCGGCAGGGCACAGCCGGAGAGGGTGCGGCAGGTCTCGCGCCAGGTGTACGGGATGGCGGCGGCCGTGGCGAGGGTGCCCGTCAGCGCACCGGCGAGCGCGGGTGCGGAATCCGCCACCCGGGACAGGCAGGCGGCGGCCGGTACCGCCTCGCGGATCCGGCCCCGCGACGCTACGGCCAGGGCCAGGGCCACCGGGACGGTCTCCGCGGCGGCGATGCCGTAGCTGTAGACGTGGTCGACGATCTGGTGCTCCAGGAGCGGGACCAGGGCGAAGGTGGCGTCGGCGCGGTGCGGCGACCGGGCGCAGTCGCGGGCCAGGTCCAGGGCGTGGCGGGCGTTGCGGCCGATCTCCGTGTGCGCGGGGAGCTGGGCCAGGGCGGCGGCCACGGCCTCCTCGGGCGTCGCGCCCGCCAGGGCCGTCGCGATCGCCGCGGCCATCGCGCGGGCGCCGTGCACGCCGTCGCCGTCCTGGGTGTAGCGGGCGTCGAACTCGGCCAGGGCGGCGGCCCGTTCGGGGGCGCCCGGGTGGACCACGGCGAGGACGCAGGCGCGTACGCAGGCGGCGTCGTCGAAGAAGTGGGGGTTGTCGTGGCCGGTGGCGGGTGGGCGCAGGCCGGCGGCCAGGTTGCCCAGGCCCGCCCGTACGGAGATGCGGGCGCGCAGCGGGAGGAGGGCGGACTCCACCTCCGGGGCTCTGGCTGCCGCCGCGGCCACCTCGCTGGCCAGGGTGTTCCACGCCAGCGCGAGGGTGGCTCGGGTGCGGCGGTCCCTGGTGAGGGCGGGGTCCAGGGTGCCGTCCGCTGCCCGGAGTACGGACTCCGCTGTGAAGGCCGCCCAGTCGGCGTCGTCGGAGGGGCCCAGGCAGAGGGGTTCCGGGGGTTGGTTCAGGGCGATGGGGACCGGGAGGGTGGTGATCGCGTTGTGTTCGGCGAAGGTGTCCAGTTCTCGGGTGAGGCGGCGGGTCCAGTGGGGCATGCGGGTTGCCCGGTGGCGGGCCGCGGGCCAGCCGGCGGCGTCGCCCGCGGCCAGGCCGAGCAGGAGGCCTTCGATGGGGGCCGTTGCCGGGGTGTGCGGCGCCGGGGCGGGGGGCGGGGCGAAGGGGTCGCGCGGCGCCGCGGTGGCCGCCGCGTCGCTCAGGGCGGGGGAGGCGGCAGGGGTGTCGGAGGGCATCAGGGCTCCTCGTCCGGGGTGAGGAGGTGGGCGATTTCCAGGACGTGGTGGCCTCGCATGGAGGGGAGGCAGGTGCCGAGGGCCGGGCCGATGGCTGTGGACCACTCCGCGGGGATCGCTGTCGCGCCGCAGGTGGCGCCCGCGAGGGCGCCTGCCACCGCCGCTGTGGTGTCCGCGTCGCGGCCCATGTTCACCGCCGTGAGGACCGCCGTCGCGAAGTCGCCCCCGGCGGCCGCGTACGCGCCGAAGGCGAGGCCCACCGCCTCGGGGGCCAGGTCCGTCCACGGGTAGCCGCCGATGACGACCGCCGAGCGGACCGCGCGTTCGCCGCGGTGGGCGACGGCCACGGCACGGCGCAGGGAACGGGACGTCCAGCTGTCGGCCGGGATGACGGACAGGGCCGCAGCGACCACCGACTCCACCGGCGCCCCCGCCATCGCCGCCGCCACCCCCGCCGCCACCGCCCGGCCGCCGTGGATGCCCTCGCCCTCGTGGCTGACCGTGCCGTCGACGGCGACGAGCCGCGCCGCCTCCCCGGGGGCGCCCGCCGCGAACACCCCGAAGGGCGCCGCCCGCATGGCGAGGCCGTCGCTCCAGGCGTGCCGGTGCTGGGCCGAGATGGGCGCGGCGAGGCCCCGGCGCAGGTTCTCCAGGGTGCCGCGTTCGCTGAACCCCGCGCCGCGGAACGGCCCTTCGTCCAGGTCGGCGATCCACTGGTGCCAGGCCGCCTCGACGTGTGCGACGGTGAGCGCGGAGCCGTGCCGGGCGAGCAGCAGACCGGAGAAGATGGCGTACTCGGTGTCGTCCGTGCCCGCCGGATGCTCGGCCACGTACCCCGTGATGCGGCCCCAGCGGCGGCGGATCTCGGAGGGCTTCATGTTCTCCGCGGGCGCGCCGAGGGCGTCGCCGACCGCGAGGCCGAGCATCGCCCCGCGGGCCCGCTCGCGGAGTCCGCCGGCGTCACCGGGCGCCGGGACCGAGGGAACGCATGCGACGGATGCCATGCCGTGCCTCCCTGTCACGCTGACTGCCGGGTTGCAGTGCGTTGGAGCATCCCTGCCACGCGGTGGCACTCATGTGAGCATCAGCCCGCTCAGCGTCACCCCTTCGGCATCTCCAAGGGCTCGTCCGAGCGGTCCCGCCGGGGCGCGTTTGCGCAGGTAAGTACGGCCTTCCTTGCTGGCGGGAGCGATTTTTCGCGCGTACTTTCGAGGTTGTCCGAGGGGGCGGGACCGGGGCGGGCAAGCTCCGTACCGGGGTGACGTATGCCCCCGTCCGAGTGGCCCCCCGTCCGCGTAGGAGAGGAAGTACCGGCCGTCATGGCGATCATCGAGACCGAGGCCCCGCTGCACGAGGCGCACCGGGACAACCACACCCACCGTGATGTCAACGGCGGCTGGCTGCGCCCCGCCGTCTTCGGCGCCATGGACGGTCTCGTGTCCAACCTGGCGCTGATGACCGGTGTCGCGGGCGGCGCGGTGTCGCGGGAGACCATCGTGATCACCGGACTCGCGGGGCTCGCGGCCGGTGCGTTCTCGATGGCCGCGGGCGAGTACACCTCCGTCGCCTCGCAGCGCGAGCTGGTCGAGGCGGAACTGGACGTGGAGCGCGGGGAGTTGCGCAAGCACCCCGAGGACGAGGAGCGGGAGCTGGCCGCGCTGTACGTGTCGCGCGGCGTCGAGCCCGAGCTCGCGGGCGAGGTCGCCCGGCAGCTGTCCAAGGACCCCGAGCAGGCCCTGGAGATCCACGCCCGCGAGGAGCTGGGCATCGACCCGGGCGACCTGCCCTCGCCGCTGGTCGCCGCCGTGTCCTCGTTCGGCGCGTTCGCGCTGGGCGCGCTGCTGCCCGTACTGCCGTATCTGCTGGGGGCCGGATCGCTGTGGCCCGCGCTGCTGCTCGCGCTGATCGGGCTCTTCGCGTGCGGTGCGATCGTGGCCAGGGTGACGGCACGGTCCTGGTGGTTCAGCGGGCTGCGGCAGCTCGCGCTCGGCGGGGCGGCGGCGGGTGTGACGTACGCCCTGGGCAGCGTGTTCGGGACGGCCGTAGGATAGGCGACTGTGCAGGTGTATGCGGGATACTGCATAAGTAGTCGTTACCGTGCGGTTTCGATTCCTTGACCGCTGGGCATGAGCCGTAAGCGCTGCGGGCAATGAAGCCCCCGGCGCTCCGGGCCCGCGGTCACCGATCTGTCCGCTTCCGGTCCCGTCTCCGCCGCTCTCAACCCCCCCAGAGCGCGTCCACATGCTGGAATGAACTATCCGCTTTTCGAGAAGCGGTCCATCATGTAACCTGCACGAAATTTAGCCAGGGCCAACGTCGTCCCTATCGCCGCTCGCGCCCCCGGAGCCCCAGTCGCCCGGGAGGTTGCCCCCATCACGACGACGGGAGTGCCGATGCGTTCCGACGCCTGGTCGCCCATGGACGGTCGCCCCGCCCCGCAAGGGATGTACGACCCCCGTAATGAGCACGACGCCTGTGGCGTCGGGTTCGTGGCCACCCTCACCGGTGAGGCGAGCCATGAGCTCGTCGAGCAGGCGCTGACCGTACTGCGCAATCTCGAACACCGCGGCGCCACCGGCTCCGAGCCCGACTCCGGCGACGGCGCCGGAATCCTCCTGCAGGTCCCGGACGCGTTCCTGCGCGAAGTGGCTGGTTTCAGCCTCCCCGAGGCGGGCGGGTACGCCGTCGGCATCGCCTTCCTGCCGCAGGACTCCGCCGAGGAATCCGTCTCACGGATCGAGACGATCGCCGCCGAAGAAGGCCTCACCGTCCTCGGCTGGCGCGACGTGCCCGTCGCCCCGACGCTGCTCGGCGCCACCGCCCGCTCGACGATGCCGGTCTTCCGCCAGCTCTTCGTCGCGGACGGCGAAAGCAGCGGGCTCGACCTGGACCGCAAGGCGTTCGTGCTGCGCAAGCGCGCCGAACGCGAGGCGGCCACCTACTTCCCGTCGCTCTCGGCCCGCACGATCGTCTACAAGGGCATGCTGACCACCGGCCAGCTGGAGCCCTTCTTCCCGGACCTGTCCGACCGCCGCTTCGCCACGGCCATCGCCCTGGTCCACTCGCGCTTCTCCACGAACACCTTCCCGAGCTGGCCGCTCGCCCACCCGTACCGCTTCGTGGCGCACAACGGTGAGATCAACACCGTCAAGGGCAACCGCAACTGGATGCGGGCCCGCGAGTCGCAGCTCGTCTCCGACGTGTTCGGGAACGGCGCCGGGGACAAGCTGGAGCGGATCTTCCCCGTCTGTACGCCGGACGCCTCCGACTCCGCCTCCTTCGACGAGGTCCTGGAACTCCTCCACCTCGGCGGGCGCTCGCTGCCGCACTCGGTCCTGATGATGATCCCGGAGGCCTGGGAGAACCACGCCTCCATGGCACCGGCCCGGCGCGCCTTCTACCAGTTCCACGCCACGATGATGGAGCCCTGGGACGGCCCGGCCTGCGTCACCTTCACCGACGGCACCCAGGTCGGCGCGGTCCTGGACCGCAACGGCCTGCGCCCCGGCCGCTACTGGGTCACCGACGACGGCCTGGTCGTCCTCGGCTCCGAGGTCGGCGTCCTGGACATCGACCCGGCGAAGGTCGTCCGCAAGGGCCGCCTGCAGCCCGGCCGGATGTTCCTCGTCGACACCGCCGAGCACCGCATCGTCGAGGACGACGAGATCAAGGCCGGCCTCGCCGCCGAGAAGCCGTACGCGGAGTGGCTTGAGGCCGGCGAGATCGAGCTGTCCGACCTGCCCGAGCGCGAGCACATCGTGCACACGCACGCCTCCGTCACGCGCCGCCAGCAGACCTTCGGCTACACCGAGGAGGAGCTGCGGATCCTGCTCGCGCCGATGGCCAAGGCCGGTGCCGAGCCGATCGGCTCGATGGGTACGGACACCCCGATCGCCGCGCTCTCCGAGCGCCCCCGGCTGATCTTCGACTACTTCACCCAGCTCTTCGCGCAGGTCACCAACCCGCCGCTGGACGCGATCCGCGAGGAGCTGGTGACGAGCCTGCGCTCCTCGCTGGGCCCGCAGGGCAACCTCCTGGACCCGACGGCCGCCTCCTGCCGCTCCGTCACCCTGCCGTTCCCGGTGATCGACAACGACGAGCTGGCCAAGCTCATCCACATCAACGCCGACGGCGACATGCCGGGTATGAAGGCCGCGACCCTGTCCGGCCTCTATCGGGTCAGCGGCGGCGGCGACGCGCTCACCGCCCGCATCGAGGAGATCTGCGCCGAGGCCGACGCCGCCATCGAGGCCGGTGCCCGCCTGATCGTGCTCTCCGACCGGCACTCCGACGCCGAGCACGCCCCGATCCCCTCGCTCCTGCTCACGGCGGCCGTCCACCACCACCTCATCCGCACCAAGCAGCGCACCCAGGTCGGCCTGCTCGTCGAGGCGGGCGACGTGCGCGAGGTGCACCACGTCGCGCTGCTCATCGGCTTCGGCGCCGCGGCCGTCAACCCGTACCTGGCGATGGAGTCGGTCGAGGACCTGGTGCGCGCGGGCACGTTCCTGCCGGGCATCGAGGCGGAGCAGGCCATCCGCAACCTCATCTACGCCCTCGGCAAGGGCGTGCTGAAGGTGATGTCCAAGATGGGCATCTCCACGGTCGCCTCCTACCGCGGCGCGCAGGTCTTCGAGGCCGTCGGCCTGGAGCAGGCCTTCGTCGAGAAGTACTTCAACGGCACCGCCTCCAAGATCGGCGGCGTCGGCATCGACGTCGTCGCCAAGGAGGTCGCCGCCCGCCACGCCAAGGCCTACCCGGCCTCCGGCGTGCCGTCCGCGCACCGCGCGCTCGACATAGGCGGTGAGTACCAGTGGCGCCGCGAGGGCGAGCCGCACCTGTTCGACCCCGACACGGTCTTCCGCCTGCAGCACTCCACGCGCAGCCGCCGCTACGACATCTTCAAGCAGTACACGGACCGCGTGAACGAGCAGTCCGAGCGCCTGATGACGCTGCGCGGCCTGTTCGGCTTCAAGAGCGAGGGGCGGGCGCCGATCCCCGTCGAGGAGGTCGAGCCCGTCTCCGAGATCGTCAAGCGCTTCTCCACCGGCGCCATGTCGTACGGATCGATCTCCCGCGAGGCGCACGAGACCCTCGCCATCGCCATGAACCAGCTCGGCGGCAAGTCCAACACCGGTGAGGGCGGCGAGGACGCCGACCGCCTCTACGACCCGGCGCGCCGCTCGGCCATCAAGCAGGTCGCCTCCGGCCGCTTCGGCGTGACCAGCGAATACCTGGTCAACGCCGACGACATCCAGATCAAGATGGCCCAGGGCGCCAAGCCCGGCGAGGGCGGCCAGCTCCCCGGCCACAAGGTCTACCCGTGGGTCGCCAAGACCCGGCACTCCACCCCCGGCGTCGGCCTGATCTCCCCGCCGCCGCACCACGACATCTACTCCATCGAGGACCTCGCCCAGCTCATCCACGACCTGAAGAACGCGAACCCGCAGGCGCGGATCCACGTGAAGCTGGTCTCCGAGGTCGGCGTCGGCACGGTCGCCGCGGGTGTCTCCAAGGCGCACGCGGACGTCGTCCTCATCTCCGGCCACGACGGCGGCACCGGCGCCTCGCCGCTCACCTCGCTCAAGCACGCGGGCGGCCCCTGGGAGCTCGGCCTCGCCGAGACCCAGCAGACCCTGCTGCTCAACGGCCTGCGCGACCGCATCGTCGTGCAGACCGACGGCCAGCTCAAGACCGGCCGTGACGTGCTCATCGCCGCGCTGCTCGGCGCCGAGGAGTTCGGCTTCGCGACGGCGCCGCTGGTCGTGTCCGGCTGCGTCATGATGCGCGTCTGCCACCTGGACACCTGCCCGGTCGGCATCGCCACACAGAACCCGGCGCTGCGCGAGCGCTTCAGCGGCAAGGCCGAGTACGTCGTCAACTTCTTCCAGTTCATCGCGCAGGAGGTCCGCGAGCTCCTCGCCGATCTTGGCTTCCGCTCCATCGAGGAGGCCGTCGGCCACGCCGAACTCCTCGACACCGAGCGGGCCGTGAACCACTGGAAGGCCCAGGGCCTGGACCTGGAACCGCTGTTCCACGTCCCGGACCTGCCCGGCGGCGCCGTGCGCCACCGCGTCGTCGCCCAGGACCACGGCCTGGCGAAGGCCCTCGACAACGAGCTGATCAAGCTCGCCGCCGACGCCCTCGCCGCCGACTCCCAGGCGGACGCCCAGCCGGTCCGCGCCCAGGTCGCCATCCGCAACATCAACCGCACGGTCGGCACCATGCTCGGCCACGAGGTGACGAAGAAGTTCGGCGGCGCGGGCCTGCCCGACGACACCATCGACATCACCTTCACCGGCTCCGCGGGCCAGTCCTTCGGCGCCTTCGTGCCGCGCGGCGTCACCCTGCGTCTGGAGGGCGACGCCAACGACTACGTCGGCAAGGGCCTCTCCGGCGGCCGCATCGTCGTCCGCCCCGACCGCGGCGCCGACCACCTCGCCGAGTACTCCACCATCGCGGGCAACACCATCGGCTACGGCGCGACCGGCGGCGAGCTGTTCCTGCGCGGCCGCACCGGCGAACGGTTCTGCGTGCGCAACTCCGGCGCCCTCGTGGTGTCCGAGGGCGTGGGCGACCACGGCTGCGAGTACATGACCGGCGGCCACGCGGTCGTGCTCGGCGAGACCGGCCGCAACTTCGCGGCCGGCATGTCGGGCGGCATCGCGTACGTCATCGACCTGGACCGCGACAACGTCAACTCCGGGAACCTGGCCGCCGTCGAGCCCCTCGACGACACCGACG
Organism: Streptomyces flavofungini; assembly: GCF_014650815.1. GTDB lineage: Bacteria > Actinomycetota > Actinomycetes > Streptomycetales > Streptomycetaceae > Streptomyces > Streptomyces flavofungini. The sequence continues at coordinate 308,728 of NZ_BMVR01000006.1, read as the reverse complement.
AGCGGTGGCTGCACGACGTGGTGCGCCGCCACCAGGAGGAGACGGGCTCCACCGTCGCCGAGAAGCTGCTCGCCGACTGGGACACCGCGGTGACCCGCTTCAGCAGGATCATCCCCACCACGTACAAGGCAGTGCTCGCCGCCAAGGACGCCGCCGAGCGAGCCGGACTCTCCGAGTCCGAGATCACCGAGAAGATGATGGAGGCGGCGACCAATGGCTGATCCCAAGGGCTTTTTGAACCACGGCCGCGAGGTCGCCCAGACCCGCCCGGTCGGCGAGCGGCTGCGGGACTGGAACGAGGTCTACGTCCCCGGCTCGCTGCTCCCGATCATCTCCAAGCAGGCCTCGCGCTGCATGGACTGCGGCATCCCGTTCTGCCACAACGGCTGTCCGCTCGGGAACCTCATCCCCGAGTGGAACGACTACGCCTACCGCGAGGACTGGTCCGCCGCCTCCGAGCGGCTGCACGCCACGAACAACTTCCCGGAGTTCACCGGCCGGCTGTGCCCCGCCCCCTGCGAGGCGGCCTGTGTCCTCGGCATCAACCAGCCCGCCGTCACCATCAAGAACGTCGAAGTCTCCATCATCGACAAGGCGTGGGAGACCGGTGACGTGGCGCCGCAGGCGCCCGAGCGCCTGTCCGGCAAGACCGTCGCCGTCATCGGCTCGGGCCCGGCCGGTCTGGCCGCCGCCCAGCAGCTCACCCGGGCCGGGCACACCGTCGCCGTCTACGAGCGCGCCGACCGCATCGGCGGCCTGCTCCGCTACGGCATCCCCGAGTTCAAGATGGAGAAGCGGCACATCAACCGCCGCATCGAGCAGATGCGCGCGGAGGGCACCAAGTTCCGCACCGGCGTGGAGATCGGCCGCGACATCGACGCGGCGAAGCTGCGCAAGCGGTACGACGCCGTGGTCATCGCCGCCGGTGCCACCACCGCCCGTGACCTGCCCGTCCCCGGACGCGAGCTCAAGGGCGTCTACCAGGCCATGGAGTACCTGCCGCTCGCCAACAAGGTGCAGGAGGGCGACTACGTCACCACGCCCGTCTCCGCCGAGGGCAAGCACGTCGTCGTCATCGGCGGCGGCGACACCGGCGCGGACTGCGTCGGCACCGCCCACCGGCAGGGCGCGGCCTCCGTCACCCAGCTGGAGATCATGCCCCGGCCGGGAGACGAGCGGTCCGCCGGGCAGCCCTGGCCGACCTTCCCCATGCTCTACAAGGTCACCTCGGCCCACGAGGAGGGCGGCGAGCGGGTCTACTCCGTCTCGACCACGCACTTCGAGGGGTCCGCCCCCGAAGAGGGCGAGACGGTCGGGAACGTGCAGTTCCTGCACCTGGTCGAGGTCGAGTTCGTGGACGGCAAGCTCACGCAGAAGCCCGGCACGGAGCGGAAGATCCCCGCGCAGCTCGTCACCCTCGCCATGGGCTTCACCGGCACGGACCGGGAGAACGGCCTCGTGGAGCAGTTCGGGCTCGACCTCGACGCGCGCGGCAACGTCGCCCGGGACGACGAGTTCCAGACCAACGTCCCCGGCGTGTTCGTCGCCGGTGACGCCGGGCGCGGGCAGTCGCTCATCGTCTGGGCCATCGCCGAGGGGCGCTCGGCCGCGCGCGGCGTGGACCGCTTCCTCACCGGTGCGAGTGATCTTCCCGCGCCCATTCGCCCGACCGACCGGTCGCTGACGGTGTAGCCCGTCCGGCCCCTTCACACGTCCCGTACAACGGCGTACGGAACTGGCGCGACGCCTGCCTTGTCCCCGACCGGACCTTGGGTGGGCGTCGCGCTTTTGTGTGCCCTGCTCCCGGTACGCACACCGCCATTGCGTCATACGCAACGCCAGTTGCACGCCGTAGCGCACCGCGCAACGGTGATTACGGTTCGGCCGCTTCGCCGAAAGGGTCTAGACCGCCCACACTCTGTGTGACCAGAATCGCTTTCACCAAAGGAACCTGAAGGGGGCCGGCATGAAGCGACGTGTCATCGCGGCGGGTTGTATCGCCTTGACGCTCGGTCTGACCGCAACCGCGTGCGGTGGCGATGACGGCGGCGACGGCGACAGCGGCGGCAAGGCTGACGGCAAGGGCAAGACGCTCACCGTGTGGATCATGGAGGGCACGAACCCCGATCCCCGGCCCTTCTTCAAGGAGGTCGGCGCGGCCTTCGAAAAGAAGACCGGCGCCAAGATCAAGGTCGAGTACCAGCAGTGGGCGACCGCCCAGAAGAAGTTCACGACCGCCATCGAGGGCGGCGAGGACCAGGTCCCCGACGTCGCCGAGGTCGGCACCACCTGGGTGCCGCAGTTCGCCGAGACCGACGCGCTCGTCGACGTCACCGACGACGTGAAGAAGTCCGGCCTGGCCAACGACCTGGTCGAGGGCCTGAAGGACGCGGGCACGCTGGACGGCAAGCAGTACGGCATGCCGTGGTACGCGGGCGTGCGCTCCATCGTCTACCGCAAGGACATCTTCGAGAAGCACAAGCTGAAGCCGCCGACGACCTGGAAGGAACTCCAGGCCACGGCGAAGACGCTGAAGGAGAAGGAGCCGGACCTGATCCCGTTCCCGGTGGCGGGCGGCGCGGAGATGTTCGCGACCCCCTTCATCTGGGGCGCGGGCGGTGACCTCGCCACCCAGGACGGCGACAAGTGGAAGTCCGCCATCAACTCGCCCCAGTCGATCAAGGGCATCGAGTTCTACACGGGCCTCGCCACCAAGGACAAGGTCTCCCCGGCCAAGGTGAACACCTGGACCGAGAAGGAGGTCGGCGACGCCTGGAACAAGAGCCAGATCGCCATGGCCATCGGCGGCAACTGGACCCCGAAGGCGATCACGGACGCGAACCCGAAGCTCAAGGGCAAACTCGGCGCCGTCCCGATCCCCGGCCAGAACGGCGGGATGAGCAAGTCCTTCCTCGGCGGCTCCTACCTGTCCGCGTTCAACACGGACAAGAAGGAACTCGCCTGGGAGCTGGTCAAGCTCATGACGACCGGTGAGTTCGCCGCGAAGTGGGCCAAGCAGACCAACTACTTCCCCGGCCAGAACTCCGAGCTGAAGAAGATCGAGGCCCAGAAGGACCCGCTGGTCGAGCCGTTCGCGAAGCAGATGATCGAGGCCGGCGCCACGGTGCCCAAGACCAAGGCGTACGGCGAGATCCAGGCCTCGAAGGTCGTCACCGGCATGGTCCAGTCGATCATCACGGGCAAGTCGTCCGTGAAGGACGCCGCGAACAAGGCGGCCAAGGACATGGACGAGATCTTCGCCAAGGACAAGTAGGCAACAGGGACGAGTACCAACGTGAAAGACATGCTCGTCAGCGACGGCTCGAAGGACGGTTCGTCCGGCTCTTCGAGCCTTCGCTCCCACCCGTCCGACGACGGTGAGCGCGCGCGCCGCCGCAAGAAGCTCACCACCCTCACCCGCCCCTGGCTGCTCCTCGCGCCCGCACTGATCGTGCTCATCGGCCTGCTGCTGTGGCCGCTGATCCAGGTCGGCAAGCTGTCGCTGCAGGACTACGTCGTGAAATTCGGCGGCGGCAAGGGCACGTACACCGGCTTCGACAACTACACGGACCTGCTGACCGGCGATCTGCTGTGGAAGACGGTCCTGCCGAACACGGTGTTCTTCGCGTTCGCCTGTGTCGGTCTGACCGTCGCCCTCGGCACGGCCGTGGCGCTGCTCCTCAACCGCCTCGGCCCGACCTGGAAGCTGATCTGCTCGGTGTCGATCCTGGCCGCCTGGGCGATGCCCGCGGTGACCGGGACGTACGTCTGGATCTGGCTGTTCTCGCCCGAGGACGGCATGGTCAGCCAACTCGCCGACTCCATGGGCCTGATCGACGCCGAGACCACGAACTGGTTCACCGAACGGCTGCCGTTCTACGGCATCGCCACCATCAACGTGGTGCACCACGGCTTCCCGTTCGTGGCGATCACCGTCCTCGCGGGGCTCCTGACGATTCCCAAGGAGTTGTACGAGGCCGGGGAGATCGACGGCGCCAACGCCTGGCAGCGGTTCTGGAAGATCACCGTGCCGACCATCAAGCCCGTCTTCCTGGTGGTGACCATCCTCTCCACCATCTGGGACTTCAAGGTCTTCACGCAGATCTTCCTGATGCCGGGAGGCGGCGGCGAGAACCCGGACGTCTACAACCTCGGCGTGTACTCCTACATCGAGGCGTTCGCCAAGAACGACTACGGCGCGGGCGCCGCGGCGGCCGTCCTCCTGACGCTGCTCCTGCTCGCCATCACCGTCGTCTACATCCGGACACTGTTCCGGCAGGGGGAGGAGGATCTGTGAGCACCCGTCGCCCCACGCTCGCCTCGCGCGTCGGCCTGCCGCTCGCCGTCGCCGCGCTGCTGGTCTTCACGCTCTTCCCCGTCTACTGGATGGTCTCCACGGCCTTCGACCCGAAGGCGCTCACCCGCGGCTCGGACCTGCTGCCGAGCGGCATCAGCTTCGAGCACTTCGACTTCGTCTTCGACCGGGGCAACTTCGGGCAGTACCTGCTGAACTCGGCGATCGTCGGGCTCGCCACGATCCTGGCGGCGGCGCTGCTCTCGCTGTTCGCGGCGATCGCCGTGGCCCGCTTCAAGTTCAAGTTCCGCACCTCCGTACTGATCATGATCCTGATCGTGCAGATGGTGCCGCTGGAGGCCCTCGTCATCCCGCTGTTCATCCAGATGCGGGACTACGAGATGCTCAACTCGCTGCTCGGCCTGTCGATCGTCTACATCGCCCTGTCGCTGCCGTTCGCCATCTGGACCCTGCGCGGGTTCGTGGCCGCGGTGCCGAAGGAGGTCGAGGAGGCCGCGTACATCGACGGGGCGTCCTGGTTCCGGATGTTCTGGTCGGTGCTGCTGCCGCTGGTCGCGCCGGGGCTCGTCGCCACCTCGATCTTCGCCTTCATCACGGCGTGGAACGAGTTCGTGTTCGCGTACACCTTCATGAAGGGCAGCGACAAGTACACGGCGGCCGTGGGCATCTTCCAGTTCTTCGGCGAGAACACCACGTCCTGGGGTCCCGTCATGGCCAGCTCCACGCTGGTCACGGTGCCCGTCATGCTCTTCTTCGTCGTCGTCCACCGCAGGCTCGGCTCGGGCCTGGCGGCGGGGGCCGTCAAGGGCTGACGTCCGCGAGGGGGGGTACGGGTCCGGGTGCCGCGGGACGGCACCCGGCCCCGTACCCCCCTTCCGCTTGTCCCGCTGCCGCGTGCTGTCCCACGCGCTCGCCCCGCTCCCCGCCCCCGCTATTGACTATTATTCAATTTCGCTCCACTCTCGGGACCTTGAAGCCCAGCGCACCTCCGGGAGGTCCCGTGAGCACCGAAGCACTGGAGAAACTGACGACGGAACTGGGGGCCCGGCCCCCGGAGTCCTTCGCCCAAGTCCCGCCCGAACGGCTCGCGTTGCTCGCCGACGCGCTGCGCCGGGAGCGCGAGAGCAGGGCGGCCGGCCTGAACCAGGCGGCCGAGGAAGCCCTGAAGCTGGTGCCCGCGCTGGCCCGCGGGCCCGTACGCCGGATCCTCTTCCGGTAGCCGGGGGCGAGGACCGCATGGACAAGCTGCGCGCCAGGGCCGAGACTCTGAAGACCGCCCGCCTCCTCGACGTCGAGCCCGACGCGCTCGCGTTCCTGGGGGAGCTGCCCGCCGAGGACGTACGCCGTTTCCGCGGCGACTGCGTCGCGACGCTCCACGACCGGGCGCCCGACATGCTCGACCGGATCGCCTCCGCCACGAAGCTCGTGCCCGCCGGGGTCGCCGCCGCGATCTCCCAGAAGGCCCTCGGGCCGCGGCTCGCCGCCGCCGTCGCCGGGCGCCTCGAACCCGCCCGCGCCGCCGACATCATCGAGAAGCTGCCCGTCTCCTTCACCGCCGAGTCGTGCGCCCACCTCGACCCCCGGCGCATCAGCGGCATCGTCGACCGCCTCGACGAGGACCTGCTCGTCCGCATCGCCGTCGCCCTCGCCGAGCGCGCGGACCACATCACCATGGGGCGGTTCGTCGGGCACCTGCGCGACGGCGCGCTGCGGCGGATCCTGCCGCAGGTCGCCGACGCGGTGGTGCTGCGCACCGGCTTCCTCGTCGACAGCCCCGAACGGCTCGGGCACATCGTCGAGCTGATGGGTGCGGAGCGGCTCGCCGCCGTCATCGGGACGGCCGCCGCCGACGGGCTCTGGCCCGAAGCCCTCGCCGTCGCCGGGATGGTGACGGGCGAGCAGCGCGGGCGGATCGCGTCCCTCGCCGCCGCGCAGCCGCCCGAGCGGCTCGACCCGCTCGTGGTGACCGTGGCCGGGCAGGGGCTCTGGGAGTCGCTGCTCCCGCTGGTCGCGCTGCTGGGGGAGGGGGAACTCCGTACGGTAGCCGGGCTGCCGTCGTTGCGGGACCCCGATGTCCTCGGCGGGGTCGTCCCCGCGGTCGTCGCCACCGGGCTCTGGGGGGAGTTCCTGCCCCTCGTGGAGGTGCTGCCCTCGGACTCCCGGCGGGTCGTCGCCGCGCGCGCCGCGATGCTCTCCGACGCGGAGTTGGACGCCCTCGTCCGCGAGGTCGGCAAGCGGGACCTCTGGGACCTGGTGCTGCCCCTCGTGGAGCTCATGGACGACGCGGCGAAGGTCAGGATCTTCGCCCTCCCGGCGTTCGAGGACCGCCCTGCCTAAGCGGCCCTCCTGGTCGCGGGGCGCCCTGGCCGCTTCGTCTGCACGTTGCCCGGGGCGGGCGCCGGTCGCGCTGCGCGCTCGTCCTCAAGCGCCGGACGGGCTGCTTTCCCCACCCGCCCGCCCTTCTCCCCTCCGGGGGGCGGGGGCCTGGGGTCTGAAGAGGCCGGGTGTGTCTGGGCGTTGCCCGGGGCGGGCGTCGGTCGCCCTGCGGGCTCGTCCTCAAGCGCCGGACGGGCTGTTTTCCGCTGTACGTTGCCCGGGGTCGGCGCCGGTCGCCCTGCGGGCTCGTCCTCAAGCGCCGGACGGGCTCTGCCCGCGCTGGCCTGGCCCCGGGTTGGGGCGGGCGGGGGCGCGGGTCAGGGGGGGGTGTGCGGTAGCGGAGGGGGGGATGCGTGGGGGCGGTGGTGGGTGGGGGAGCATGTGGGGGTGACTGTTGAGGGTGGGGCTTTGTTGACGTACGAGGGCACCTCGCGGGTTGGGCGGGGAGCTGGGGTGGGGCTGCATTTCCATGAGGCCGGGCCCGTCGGGCGGGACGTGCCCGTGTTGGTGATGTTGCACGGGGGTGGGCCGGGGGCCAGTGCCTGGGGGGCCTTCGGGGGCCTGCTGCCCGTGTTCGCCGGGCGGTTTCGGACGCTGCTCGTCGATCTGCCGGGGTTCGGGCGGTCGGACAAGCCCGAGCTGGACAAGGACGTGTTCTCGTTCGGGGCGGAGGCCGTGGCGGGGCTGCTGGCCGGGCTCGGGGTGGAGAAGGCGCACTTCGCGGGGGTGTCGCTGGGGGGCGGGGTGGCCGTTCGGGTGGCGCTCGACCGGCCGGAGATGGTTGACCGGCTGCTGCTGACCGCGCCCGCGGGGCTCTCGCTCAACCTCTTCACCGCTGAGCCGACCGAAGGCGTCAAGCGGCTCATCGAGTTCGGCGTCGCCCCCGAACCGACCCGCGAGCACGTGCGGGCCTTCCTCGGTTCGCTCGTCCACGACCCGTCCCGCGTGACCGACGCACTCGTCGAGGAGCGGTACGCGGCGGCCCTCGACCCGGGCGCCCGCCTCGGCGCCCAGCGGCTCGGCGCGGCCTTCGCCAAGTGGCCCGAGGGGTCCATGCTGTGGCGCGAGGCGCACCGTGTCACCCGGCCGACGCTGCTGACGTGGGGCCGGGAGGACCGGGTCAACCCCGTCGACGGGGCGTTCGTCGCGCTGAAGGCGATGCCCGACGCCCGGCTGCACGTGTTCCCGCGGTGCGGACATCTGGCGTACGAGGAGCGGGAGGCGGAATTCCTGCGCCTGGCCGTCGACTTCCTCGAAGGCTGACCGGTTCCTCGAAGGCTGACCGGGGCGCCCCGCCCGGCCCGTACCCTGGAGGGATGGGCGCGGCGATCAGTCTCGACAAGGTGCGGGCCGTGGCGCCCGGCCTCGTCAGTCTCTACAAGACGGCGGGCGAGCGGCTGCGGGCCCACGGCCTGGAGGGTGAGCGCGCCGCCGTGTATCTGGTCGTCGACCACTCCGGCTCGATGCGGCCGTACTTCGACGACGGCAGCGTGCAGGGCCTCGCGGACCGCGTGCTCGGCCTCTCCGCGCACCTGGACGACGACGGAGTCGTACCCGCCGTCTTCTTCTCCACGGACGTGGACGCGGTCGTCGACGTCGAACTGACCGGCCACCAGGGCCGTGTCGCACAGATCGTCGCCGGACTCGGCCACATGGGGCGGACGAACTACCACGTCGCCATGGACGCCGTCATCGACCACTACCTGGACTGCGGCGCCACCGACCCCGCCCTCGTCGTCTTCCAGACCGACGGCGGCCCGCTGAACAGGGCCGCCGCCGAGCGGTACCTGTGCAAGGCGGCGAAGCTGCCGCTGTTCTGGCAGTTCATCGGCTTCGGCAACCCCGCCAGCAAGCAGTTCGACTATCTGCGCAGGCTCGACGAACTGCCCGTCCCCGGGCGCCGCGTCGTCGACAACGCCGGGTTCTTCCACCTCGGCAAGGACCCGGTCGCCGTCTCGGACGACTTCCTGTACGACCACCTCGTCGCCGAGTTCCCGCAGTGGCTGGCCGCGGCGCGCGAGCACGGCATCGTCGCGCCCCGCACCACGGCTCCCTAGTTCGACCCGCCCCGGCTCAACCCACCATCGCCCGCCGCAACGTGACCAGCGTGCCCGCGTCCAACCCGAGCCCCTTCGTCAGATAGCCCCCGAAGCCCCCGTACCGGCTCGTCACCTCGGCGAGCGCCGCGTCCAGATAGCCGCCGCGGACCTCCTGGAGCGGGATCAGCAGATCCGGGTTCTGCATCATGCCCGTCTGCTGGAGCGTCTCGCGCAGTTTCGCGTCGTACGCCGCACGGAAGGTGTTGGACGCCAAGTAGTCGTCAACGGCGGTGCGTTCGGGCACCCCCACGGCGCGCAGCAGGACGTACGTCGTCCAGCCCGTGCGGTCCTTGCCCGACGTGCAGTGGTAGAGGAGCGGCGCGGCCGAGCCGCCCGCCGCGATGTCGCGCAGCGTCGCGCCGAACTGCGCGCGGTCCGTGGCGTCCGTGACGAACGTGCGGTACACGTCCCGCATGAACGCCTCGGCCTTCCCGCCACCCAGCAGCTCCTCCTGCCGGACCGGGTCCCGCGAGCCGATCACGGTCATGAGCTGCTGGAACAGGCCGTTGTCGGTGACGGGCCGCGCCGTCACCGCGAGCCCGGCGGGCAGCCGGTCCGGGCCGTCGTGGCGGACCTCCTCCGCGACCCGGAAGTCCACCACCTTCCGCAGCCGCAGCCCGGCCAGCGTCGCGACGTCCCCGTCCGTGAGCTTGCTGAGCGCGTCCGCGCGGAAGACCCGGCCGTGCCGCACCCGCTCGCCGTCATAGGTGCGGTAGCCGCCCACGTCACGGACGTTGACGGCCCCCCGGAGCGGGATCTGCCGGGGTGATTCGGAGGTGTGGGGGTGCGTGTACGAGGGCCGGGGTGCCGTCGGCGCGGCGTGCGCCGTCAGCGTCGGTGCGGTGCCGAGGACGAGCGTGAGGACCGCGACCGTGGCCGCCGTACGGGTGCGAGTGCTGCGCATCGGGCCGCCTTTCCGTACCTGTCGCCGTCCGGCCAAACAATTGTTTGGCCGGGATCGGGTGGGACGGTAACGGCGGCCCGTCGAAGGGGGAAGGCGCGTACGAAGGTTATTTGACGGAGCGTCAATACGGGGGAGGTGGTGCGGGGCGGGTGGGGGCGGGGGTGCCTACTGGGCGAGCCGCGCCGCCGCCCGGCGCTGGCGGTCCGCCGCGCCGTCCAGGAAGCGGATCACCGTCTCCAGCTCCTCGACCGTGAACTCCTCGCAGAGCGCCTCCACTTCGCGCGCCCAGTCCGCGAAGACCTCCGACAGGCCCGCCATCTTCTCGGTGCGGAACTCCACGAGGACCCGGCGCTTGTCGGTGGGGTGCTTCACCCGGCGGGCGAAGCCCTTGGACTCCAGGCGGTCGACGAGGCCCGTCACGGACGCGGGTGCGAGGCCTGTCTCGGCCGCGAGGTCCTTGGCGGTGAGCGGGCCCTTGCGCATGAGCAGGTCGAGGGTCTTGCTCTCGGTGGCGTTCAGGCCCTGCCGGGCGGCGACGGCCGAGTGGAACATCACGGTGACCGCGCTGTTGGCCCGGCCCGCGGCGGAGAGCCGGGCGACGACATCGGCGCGCTCCGGCGTCCGCTCCCGCCCCGCCTCCGGCGACTGGTCCTGCTGCGTACGGCTCTTCGGCATGGCCCGAGCCTAGCAAAAAGTTCGTTCGGTCGAACGAAAGACTTGTGGAGGGTGGTCGCCCCGTGCAACTCTTTCGTTCGTCCGAACGAAATAAATCCGAGGAGCCCGGGAGCCCGACATGACCGCCAACCTGACCACGCCGCGAGCCGACGCCGCGGCCCCGCACCCCCGGCGCTGGGCGGCCGCCGTCGTGATGATGGTCGCCGCCCTCATGGACCTGCTCGACGTGACGATCGTGAACGTCGCGATCCCGTCGATGGGGCGGGACCTCGGCGCGTCCGAGAGCGCGCTGCAGTGGATCGTCTCCGCCTATCTGCTCGGCTTCGCCGCCACCCTGATCGTCGCCGGGCACCTCGGCGACCGGTACGGCCGCAAGGTCCTGTTCCTGACCGGTACCGGCGGCTTCGGCCTGGCGAGCCTGGCCTGCGGGATCGCGCAGACGCCGGGACAGCTGGTGGCCGCGCGCGCCGTGCAGGGCGTCATGGCCGCGCTCCTGATGCCGCAGGTCCTCGGCTCGTTCCGCACCCTGTTCCGGGGCAAGGAGCGCGGTGCGGCCTTCGGGATGTACGGGGCCGTCGCCGGGTTCGCGTCCGCGATCGGGCTGCTCCTCGGCGGGGTGCTCACCGACGCCGACCTGTTCGGCTGGGGCTGGCGCTCGGTGTTCCTGGTGAACATCCCCGTGGCCGCCGCCACCCTCGTCGCCGGGGCCGTCCTCGTACCGGCCACCCGGGAGCGCTCCGCCGGACGGCCCGACGTGCTCGGCAGCCTGGTCCTCGCCGGGGCGCTCGTCGCCGTCGTACTGCCGCTCGCCCAGGGCCGCGCCAACGGCTGGCCGGTGTGGGGCTGGGTGTGCCTGGGCGCCGGGGTCGCCGCGCTCGCCGGGCTCGGCGTGGCCGAAGGGCGGCGCCGCTCGCACCCCTCCCGTCGCGTCGTACCCCTGCTGCCCGCCCGCGCCTTCAAGCTGCCCGCGTTCTCCGTGGGCGTCCTCGTGCAGCTCCTCTTCTCCGTCGGCATGCAGGGCTTCTTCCTGGTCTTCGCGATCTGGCTGCAGGGCGGCGAGGGCTACACGCCGACGCAGGCCGGACTCGTCACCGTCGCGTTCTCCGTCGGCGGCTTCCTGACCGCGCCCGCCGCGGACGCGCTCGCCCTGCGCTTCGGACGGCTCGTGCTCGCCGCCGGGTCGCTCCTGATGGCGGGCGGCTTCGCCTGGGTGTGGTCGGCGGTGGCGGACGCGGGCCCCGGGCACACCGGGGCGTGGCCGCTGGTGCCGGGCCTGGTCGTGGCGGGCGCGGGGCTCGGCCTGCTGGTCGTACCGCTGGTGAACGTGGTCCTTTCGGCCGTGCCCGGCGACCTCGCGGGCGGGGCGTCCGGGATCTTCGCCACGGCCCAGCAGTTCGGCGGGGCGCTGGGCGCGGCGATCATCGGGACCGTGTTCTTCAACCATGTCGCGGCTGGATCGGCTGGATCGGCTGGATCGGCTGGACCGTCCGGGGCGTCGGGACCGTCCGGCGCGCACGGCGCCGCGGGTGCGGCGACGGGGCTCACCGACGCGCTCGGTGCCGCGATGCCGTGGGTGGTGGCCGCCTTCGCGCTCTGCGCGCTGCTGTGTCCGGCGCTGCCGGGGCGGGCGGTGGAGCGGCCCGAATGAGGCGTACGCCGCCCTCGCTGCCCGGTTCCCGGAAGGCTCCTGCTTGCGGGAGCCGGGCGCATGTTAAGGTTAACCGTTGCAGTTTTGGTACCCATGAACTTTATGTGCGCCTGACGGAACGCTTCCGAGGGCGCATTATTTTGTTTTTCCGGCTCTTTTGCGGGCCGGACCCCGGTCTCTCCGGATGGGGGTCCTTGCAGCGCTTGGGAGAACCACAATTCCGTGGCTCTCCTTAATCTGCCCCTGTTGAGGAGATTGACATGGCAACTGGAACCGTGAAGTGGTTCAACTCGGAAAAGGGCTTCGGCTTCATCGAGCAGGACGGCGGCGGCCCCGACGTCTTCGCCCACTACTCCAACATCGCCAGCTCCGGCTTCCGTGAGCTCGTGGAGGGCCAGAAGGTCTCCTTCGAGGTGACCCAGGGCCAGAAGGGCCTGCAGGCCGAGAACATCGTTCCCGCCTGATCGTCGCTTCTCGCGAACCTCGCAGCCGGGGCCCGCACCACCACGGTGCGGGTCCCGGCTTGTGTGCTGTCACCGGCCAGGAAGGCTTGCCCCATGAATCGCCCCGACCGTCCCGCGCGCCCCGCCCGTCGGCGCTCATCGAATGACCGCACGGCAGGCTCGGCCACCCGCGGCTCGGCAGGCCAGACCACCCGCGGCGGTGCCGGCTCGGCCACCCGCGGGCAGGCCACGGGCGACGCCGGTCGGAAGAGCGGCGCCACCACGGGCGGCACCAACGGCACCCGGAACGCGAGCGGCACACGCGGCGCCAGCTCCAACGGCACCCGCGGCGCCAACTCCAACGGCACGCGCAACGCGAAGAGCACCGCCGACGGCGGCAAGCGCCCCGCGAACGGCGGCGGCCGAGGCGGCCGCAAGTCCGCCCGCCCCGCCCCCGCGCGCACCGCGCCCGCCGACTTCGCGCTGCCCGAGAGCACCACCCCCGCACTGCCCGCAGTCGAGGGGTTCGAAGACCTCGACATGCCCGAGGCGCTGCTGAAGACCCTCGCCGCGCAGGGCGTCACCACCCCCTTCCCGATCCAGGCCGCGACCCTGCCGAACTCCCTCGCCGGACGCGACGTGCTCGGCCGCGGCCGCACCGGCTCCGGCAAGACCCTCGCCTTCGGCCTGGCGCTGCTCGGCCGCACCGCTGGCCGTCGCGCCGAGCCCGGCAAGCCGCTCGCCCTGGTCCTCGTACCCACGCGCGAGCTGGCGCAGCAGGTCACCGACGCCCTCGCGCCGTACGCCACGTCCGTGAACCTGCGCGTCGCGGCCGTCGTCGGCGGCATGTCGATCAACAAGCAGGCCGCGACGCTGCGCCGCGGCGTCGAGGTCCTGGTGGCCACGCCGGGCCGTCTGAAGGACCTCATCGAGCGCGGCGACTGTGCCCTCGGCCAGGTCCGCGTCACCGTCCTCGACGAGGCCGACCAGATGGCCGACATGGGCTTCCTGCCGCAGGTCACCGCGCTGCTCGGGCAGGTGGCGCCGGGCGGCCAGACGATGCTGTTCTCGGCGACCCTGGACCGCAACGTCGACCGGCTCGTCCGCGGCTACCTGAGCGACCCCGTCGTGCACTCCGTCGACCCCTCCGCGGGCGCGGTGACCACGATGGAGCACCACGTCCTGTACGTGGCCGACGAGACCGACAAGAAGGCCGTCGCCCTGCGCATCGCCGCCCGCGACGGCAACGTCATCCTGTTCCTGCACACCAAGCGTGCCGTGGACCGCTTCACCAAGCGGCTCCTCGCCAACGGCGTGCGCGCCTCCGGCCTGCACGGCGGCCGTTCGCAGCCGCAGCGCAACCGCACCCTGGAGCAGTTCAAGAGCGGCGAGGTCACCGCGCTCGTCGCCACCAACGTGGCCGCCCGCGGCATCCACGTCGACGACCTCGACCTGGTCGTGAACGTCGACCCGCCCGCCGACCACAAGGACTACCTGCACCGCGGCGGCCGCACCGCCCGCGCCGGGGAGTCCGGGCGCGTCGTCACGCTCGTCCTGCCCGAGGAGAAGCGCGAGGTGGCCCGCCTGATGTCCGACGCGGGCATCAAGCCGGAGGCCGTCGCCGTCCGCTCGTCCTCAGCGGAACTCGTCACCATCACCGGGGCGCGCGAGCCCTCCGGCGTGCCGGTCGTCATCGCGCCGCCCGTGCAGGTCGTGGCGCAGCGCAAGGCCCCCGCGCAGCGCCGGGCCGCGGGCGCCGGAGCCGGGGGAGCGGGTGGCGCCGGTGGCGGTGCCCGCCGTCGCGGCGGCCGTGGCCGCGGGGGCGGCCGGAGCCGCAACGCCGCCTGACACCCAGGGGCAGCCGAATGACGCGAAACGGCGTGGGCGCGAGCCCACGCCGTTTCGCGTATCGCCGTCGTGTCCCGGCAAGCGCAGCCGTCCCACGCGGCACGCGCGCGTTTCACGTGTCGCAGTCGAGCACCGTCCGGCACAGCCCGCACCGCGCCCGCATCCGCCCCCGCGCGGGCACCCGGATGCGCTGGTGGCAGGTCGGGCACGGGAACGACACCCGCAGCGGCCCGGTGCCGTCCGCGGGCGAGAAGGCGTACGGGCCACCGGGCCGGGGCCCCGTCGCCGTGCCGTGGTCCTGGGCGTAGCGCCGGTCCTTGGCGTACCGCCGCCGGCCCGCCCAGCCCGCCGCCGTCAGCGGGGGCTGCTGCTCGTCCTGCCGGGCGCGGGCGAGGCCCTTCGTATACGCCGTGTACGCCTGCGGGCTGGTGAACCACGTCTCGGGGGCCTCGCCGAACGCGATCGCCCGCTTGGCGAGGACGTACCCGAACTCCTCCGGCGTCAGGTAGCCGAGCTTCTGCGACGAGGCGCGGTCCTCGCGGTAGGCGTCCAGGAGCAGCCAGCCCGCGCCCAGGTACGTCGTCGCCGTGTCGGTCAGGATCTCGTTGGCGCGCGTGCCCGGGAACGACAGGCCGAGGCGGTGCAGATACACGTGCATCACCTCGTGCGCGAGGGCCGCGCCGATGTCCCTGCGGTGCGTGCGGAAACGGTCGTTGAGCTCGATGAAGTACTCGGGGCCCGCGGCCAGTTCGACGGACGCCGCGTGCTGCATCTCCCGGAACGACACGATCATCCGGGCGTCCGGAAGCCGCAGCTGCCGCACCATTTCCCGGGCGACGCGCTGTGCGCCCAGATACAGATCGTCCTGGTCGCAGAAGGCCACGTCGGCCGGGGCGACGCTGGTGTCGAAGGTGTGCACGGTGTCGTACGAGAGCCGTCGGTAGAGCGCGGTGATGGCCGCGTGCACCGTCTCCAGATGCGGATAGCCGTGCTCCACCGGGCCGCCGTTCGCCACGCCCTCACCCCTCGCGCACCGTCCGATTCGTCCCCACTGTACGGGGGTTGTTCGCACCGGTAACCAGCCCGGGCGCCAACGCCTGGCCGAAAACCGCCCCTTGTCGCCCCCGCGCGGCCCTCCTCATAATCCAACAACGCTTGGCGGGCTCATGCCACGCAGTGTGTCTCTGGCACGTGCGGCATGGGCCCGCCGCGTGCGCAACCCCCCACAACTCCCACGAAGGGGCAAGACGTTGAAGAAGTTCAGTGGAGTCAAGAGAGCCGCGGTCCTCGGGTCCGTCGTCCTCGGGTTCGCCAGCCTGCAGCCCATCGCCGCCCAGGCGGCCCCGCACCCCGGCCCGAACCCGGGCGAGCGCGTCGTCGGCGGCGTGAAGGCCAAGCAGGGTGAATTCCCGTTCATGGTCCGGCTCTCCATGGGCTGTGGCGGCTCCCTGCTCAAGAAGGACGTCGTCCTGACCGCGGCACACTGTGTCGACGGCTCGGGCAACAACACCTCCATCACCGCCACCGGTGGCGTCGTCGACCTGCAGAGCTCCAGCGCGGTCAAGGTCAAGTCCACCAAGGTCCTGCAGGCCCCCGGCTACAACGGCAAGGGCAAGGACTGGGCGCTGATCAAGCTCGCCAAGCCGATCAACCAGCCCACGCTGAAGATCGCCACCACGAACAAGTACAACAACGGCGACTTCACCGTCGCGGGCTGGGGTGCCGACCGCGAGGGCGGCGCGCAGCAGCGCTACCTGCTCAAGGCCACCGTGCCCTTCGTGAGCGACGCCGACTGCCAGTCCGCCTACAGCGGCGACATCATCCCCGGCGAGGAGATCTGCGCCGGCAAGCTCAACGTGGGTGGCGTCGACACCTGCCAGGGCGACTCCGGCGGCCCCATGTTCCGCAAGGACGAGGCCGGTCAGTACATCCAGGTCGGCATCGTCAGCTGGGGCAACGGCTGCGCCCGCCCGAAGTTCCCCGGTGTCTACACCGAGGTGTCGACCTTCGCGGCCGACATAACCAAGTACGCGGGCCAGCTCTGACACCCCGGGCGCCCCGGGCGCCCGTGCGGTGAACGGCTGAGCCGCGGGGCCGGGTCACGACGACCCGGTCCCGTTTCCGCGCTCGCGCTCGCGCCCGGCCCGGCCTCGTGCCCGCGCCCGGCCGCGCCCGCCTGCCCCGCCCCCGCTTCGTATGCCCATATATGGGACACTCGGGGGCGTACGTGACAGGCGCGGCAAGGGCGGACGACGGCACATGGCGATCACGGTGGTCATCGCGGACGACCAGGACATGGTCCGCACCGGCTTCCGCATGATCCTGGAGAGCCAGCCCGACATCGAGGTCCTCGCCGACGTCACCGACGGCGAGGCCGCGCTCGCCGCCGTCGCCCGCCACGACCCCGACGTGCTGCTCCTCGACATCCGCATGCCGCGCCTCGACGGCCTCGAAGTCACCCGCCGCCTGGCCGCCCGCGCCGGGGTCCGCCCCCGCATCGTCATCGTCACCACCTTCGACCTTGACGAGTACGTGCACGCGGCCCTGGGCGCCGGCGCCAGCGGCTTCCTGCTGAAGAACGCGAGCCCCGCCATGCTGGTGGAGGCGGTGCGCGCGGCGGCCGTCGGCGACGCGCTCGTCTCGCCCGCGATCACCGTACGACTGCTGCGGGAACTGGCAGCCGGAGCCGCCACGGACACCGGCACCCCCGCCCCCTCCGAACCCCTCACCCAGCGCGAGCAGGACGTCGTCCGTGCGCTCGCCCGCGGCCGCACCAACAACGAGATCGCCGCCGAACTCTTCGTCTCCCTGTCCACGGTCAAGTCCCACCTCGCCAACGTCCAGGCCAAACTGGACGCCCGCAACCGCGTCGAGATCGCCGCCTGGGCCTGGGAGTCCGGCCTCGCCACCCGCACGCCGTGACCACCGAGATCCTCGACCGGTACGCGCGCCTCCTCGACCGGCACCCCGCCCGCCGCACCGCCGCCCGCCTGCTGCTCGCCGCCGTCCTCGTCCTGCTCGTCACCGTCGAGGGCCTGACCCTGGCCCGACAGCCCACCGGGCCCCGCGCCGCCATCTGGACGGCGGGCATCCTCTGCTGCCTGTGCGCCGTCCCCTGGGGCCGCCCGGCCCTCGCCACCCGCGCGTGGCTCGCCGCCTGCGTCTCCTGGGCGGCCACCCTGTACGTGTTCGTCAGCGCCCGGCCGCAGCTCGTCTGGGGCATGGGCGAGGCCATCGCCCTGCTGGTGCTGCTCACCGGCGTCCTGCTGCGACTGCCCGCCCGCCGGGCCGCCGTCCTCGGGCCGCTCCTGGCGCTCGCCTGCGTGGCCGCGCCGGTGCGCGACGCCTCTCCGGGCCGGTTCACGCTCCTGTTCTCCGCGCTGGCCGCCGTGGTGAGCGCCTTCTCACTGCTCCTACGCGCCCAGCAGGCGCAGCGCGTCCGCGACATCGAGGCCGTGCGCGCCGCCGAACGGCTCGAACTCGCCAGGGAACTGCACGATCTGGTCGCCCACCACGTCACCGGAATCGTCGTGCAGGCCCGTGCCGCGTCCTTCACCGAAGTCGGCGCCGACGCCGCCACCAGCACTTTCGTGCGGATCGCGGACGCGGGCGACGAGGCGCTCGGCGCGATGCGGCGCCTGGTGCGGGTCCTGCGCGAAGGCGAGGCCCGCACCGTGCCCGTGGCCGGTCTGGCCGAACTGCGCGAGTTGTCCGAGGCGTTCACCGTCACGGGCCCGCCGGTCACGGTGCAGGTGGAACGCGGCCTTCAGGAGCGGCTTCCGGCCGATCTCGCGGCCACCGCACACCACATCGTCCGCGAGGCACTGACGAACGTACGCAAACACGCCACCGGCGTCTCGGCGGTGCGGGTCGGCGTGCGGGTCGTCGAGGGCGGCGTGGAGGTGCGGGTGGCGGACGACGGGGGGCGGCGCGGGGCGGGCGGGCCGGTGCCGGAGCCCGAGGCGGGCGCGGCCCGGGGCCCGGGCGAGCGGGGCGGGTTCGGGCTCGTCGGCCTTGAGGAGCGGGTCACGGCGCTCGGCGGGACGCTGACCGCGGGGCCCGGCACGGAGGGCGGGTGGGAGGTGCGGGCCGTGCTGCCGTACGGGCAGGGAGCGGCGGGGTAGCGGGGGCTGCCGCGGCGAAGGGGGCGGGGTAGCGGGGCTGTCACGGCGATGGTGGCGCCGACCCGGGCCGACCGGGCCGACCATGCGGGCCCGCCCCGCCCGGCCGCCCCGGGACGTTAGTCCAACACCTCTCCCTCCTTTGTCCATGGGCGCCCTCGTCCCGTGCGGCGCATCGTGACCGTCACGAATTCACGTCACGGAATCCGTCCCGTCGCGAATTCCGTTCCGTCACGAGTTCCGTCCCACGGAGGGGTGCGTTCATGCTGCCGTCACAGACGTCCGGGTCCGGGTCCGGGCCGAGCCGCAGAGCCGTGGTCGCCTCGGGAGCGATCGCCGGGATAGGGGCCGCTGTCGGAGTCGGCACCGGCTCCGCGCACGCGGCCCCGCCCGCCTCGTCCGCCGCCGCCGCGGCGGACGAGGCGATCCTGCGCTCGGCCGCCCTCGAAGTGCGCGTCGCCACCGGCTTCCCGCGCGTCGTGTCGTACACCGACCGCAAGAGCCGCGCCGTCCTGCACGGCCAGCCCGACCCGGTCACCACGCTCCTCATCGACGACAAGGAGCACACGCCGAAGGTCACCGCGGACGTGCGCGGCGACCGGGCCGCGTACACCCTGACCCTCGACGGCGGCACCCGCATCGACGTGGAGATCGCGGTCAAGGGCCGCCAGGTGCACTGGCGCGTCACGAAGATCGCCGACACCGCCGCCCTGCGCGTCGGCACCCTGCGCGTCCCCGGCCTCGCCCTGCTCTCCGTCCGCAGCGACCAGCCCGGCGCCGCGCTGCTCGCCGCGAAGGTGCAGCTCGACAAGGCCAAGAGCGGCGACACCCTGGTGCGGCTCACGCCGGACACCCCCGCGGAGGCGGCCGGCGGCTGCGCGTACGCGGTGCTCGCGCACGACGAACTGGGCGGCGCCGTCGAGACCAACACCGTCTACGACAAGCCCACCGCGGAGACCAACTGGGAGAACGGCCGCCTGTGGCGCCAGACCGTGCGCAAGGACGGTCACGTCGAGGCCCGCCTCACCCCCGGCCAGTGGACCCACCGCGCCGCCACCTCCCCGGTCGGCGCCACCGAGCCCCTGCCGTACGCGACCGTCGTCGTCACCGGCGACCGCAACGGCGACGGCAAGGTCGACTGGCAGGACGCAGCGATCGCCTTCCGGGACATCATGGTCACCCCGCTCGGCGCCGACGAGCAGCACCTCCGGGTCGTCCCGCACATCCCGTTCAACTTCGCCTCGCAGGCCACCAACCCGTTCCTCACCACGCTCGACGACGTCAAGCGGATCCACCTGGCCACCGACGGCCTGCGCCAGTACACGCTCCTCAAGGGCTACCAGTCCGAGGGCCACGACTCCGCGCACCCGGACTACGCGGGCAACTACAACCAGCGCGCGGGCGGCATCAAAGACCTCAACACCCTGGTCCGCGAGGGCTCGAAGTGGAACAGCGACTTCGGCGTCCACGTCAACGCCACCGAGTCGTACCCCGTGGCCAACGCCTTCTCCGACACGCTCGTCGACAAGAAGAACGAGCAGTGGGACTGGCTCGACCAGAGCTACCGCATCGACCAGCGCCGCGACCTGGTCTCCGGCGACATCGTGCGCCGCTTCGCCGACCTGCGCCGCGACGCCCACCCGGCCCTCAACACCCTCTACATCGACGTGTTCCGCGAGTCCGGCTGGACCTCCGACCGCCTCCAGCGCACCTTCCGCGACCAGGGCTGGATGATCACCAGCGAATGGGGCCACGGCTTCGAACGCTCGGCCCTGTGGTCGCACTGGGCCACCGAGACCGACTACGGCCCCGACACCTCGCGCGGCATCAACTCCCAGCTCATCCGCTTCATCCGGCACCACCAGAAGGACGTCTTCGCCGACAAGTGGCCCACGCTGCTCGGCATCGCCCGCATGGGCAACTTCACCGGCTGGACCGGCAAGACCGACTGGACGAAGTTCTACGAACTGATCTGGACGCACGCCCTGCCTGCCAAGTACCTCCAGGCGCAGCCCATCAAGACCTGGGGCGAGCACGAGATCACGTTCTTCGGCCCCGGCGCCACCTCCGTCTCCGACGCCGACGGCGGCACGCGCCGCATCACCACCGACGGCCGCCTCGTCTACGACGGCGGCAGCTATCTGCTGCCCTGGGAGCCGCGCCGGGCCACCGACCCCACGAAGCTCTACCACTTCAACCCCGTTGGCGGAAAGACCAGTTGGGCCCTGCCCCGCGGCTGGTCCGGCGCCCGCAAGGTCGCCCTGTACCGCCTCACCGACCAGGGCCGCGTCTTCGTCGCCGACGTCCCCGTACGCGCCGGGAAGATCACCCTCGACGCCGCCGCCAAGCAGCCCTACGTCGTCCACTGCACCCGCGTCCGCCGCGCCGCCCCCGACCCCGACTGGGGCCAGGGCACCGCCCTGCGCGACCCCGGCTTCCACGCGGGCGACCTGGACGCCTGGCAGGTCAGCGGCCCCGCGTCGGTCGAACGCAGCAAGCTCGGCGACTACGAACTCGTCCTCGCCGCGGGCGCCGCGGCCTCCGTCAGCCAGCGCCTGCGCCGCCTCAAGCCCGGCACCTACGCCGCCTCCGCGCAGGTCGAGGTGGGGGAGAAGGCCGGACAGCGGCGCCGCGCCGCCCTGGAGGTCCGCACCGCCGACGGCGTCACCGCCGCCAACTGGACGCACACCTCCACCGCGGGCAACCACGTCGCCGCCGACCGCAAGCACGGCACCCGCTTCCAGCGCCTGTTCACGTACTTCACTGTCCCCGAAGGCGGCGGCCCCGTCCGGCTCGCCCTGCGCGCCGTCGCCGGGGACGCCCGCGTGCGCTTCGACAACGTCCGCGTCGTCCCCGTCGGCGCGCGGCCCCCGCTCGGCCGGGGCGTCCTCGCCCACGAGGACTTCGAGGACGTACCGCAGGGCTGGGGACCCTTCGTGAAGGGCGACGCCGGGGGCGCCACCGACCCCCGCACCCACATCGCGCAGCGCCACGCCCCCTACACCCAGCGCGGCTGGAACGGCAAAGCCGTCGACGACGTCGTGGACGGCACCCAGTCCCTGAAGTCCCGCGGCGAGAACGACGGCCTCGTCTACCGGACCGTGCCGCACACGGTCCGCTTCGAGGGCGGCAAGCGCTACCGGGTGTCGTTCCGGTACGAGAACGAGAAGGCCGGGCAGTACGCCTGGGTGACCGCCGTGGACGAGCCGGACGCACGCGAACTGTCCCGCGAGGCCCTGCCCGTGGCCACCGCCCCCACCACCCTGTCCTACGAGTTCACCGCCCCCGAGGGCGGGGAGGCGTGGGTCGGCCTGCGGAAGGTGGGGGACGACGGGAAGGCGGAGTTCGTGCTCGACGCGTTCGAGGTGCGGGAGGTCTAGGGCCTGTCGGATGGGCCGGGCGGGTCCGGGGCGGAGAGCGGGTTCGGGGGCGAAGAACGGGTTCGGGGGGCGCGGCCTCCGGACCCGGTCCCGGACCCGGACCCGGTCCCGGTCCCGGACCCGGTCCCGGTCCCGGACCCGGTCCCGGACCCGGACCCGGTCCCGGCTCCCGGTCCCGGCTCCCGGTCCCGGCTCCCGGTCCCGGCTCCCGGTCCCGGCTCCCGGTCCCGGCTCCCGGCTCCCGGCTCCCGGTCCCGGCTCCCGGTCCCGGCTCCCGGTCCCGGCTCCCGGTCCCGGCTCCCGGTCCCGGCTCCCGGCTCCCGGCTCCCGGTCCCGGCTCCCGGCCCCGGCTCCCGGACCCGGCCCCGGCTCCCGGACCCGGCCCCCGGACCTGCCCCGGCCCCCTTCCGCACCGCCCCGCGCGCCCCGCGCCTACGCGCGGTAATCCGCCACGTGATCCCCGGCCCACTCCGCGAACGTCCGCGCCGGGCGCCCCGTGACGTCCCGCACCGTCGTCGTCAGCTCCGGGTCGGAGCTGACGCTCTCCCCGAGGGACCGCAGCAGCGCCGGGAGCATCTCCGGCGGGACGTGCGCGAACATGCTCGCGGGCACCTCCTCCGGCGCTATCTCCTCGACCCGCAGCTCCCGGCCGACCGCCCGGCCCACCGCGTGGATCTGGTCCAGCGCGGTGACGTTCGCCGGGCCGGTGAGGGAGTGGACGGCGCCGGTGTGCCCGGCTGGATCACGCAGGGCGACGGCGGCGACGGCCGCGACGTCGGCCTCGTGGATCGGCGAGGACACCGCCCCGACGAACGGCCACCGGACCGTGTCCCCGGCGCGGACCTGCGGCGCCCACTGCAGCGAGTTGGTGCTGAACGCGCCGGGCCGCAGCGCCGTCCAGCCGAGCCCGCTCTCCCGGACCTGCCGCTCCAGCCGGGAGTGCGCGACGTGGAGGGGATGCTCGGTGGCATCGTCGTAGTCGACGATGATCGACGACAGGACGACGACGTGCTTGACGCCGCCGTCCCGCGCGGCCGCCAGCAGCGCCGGGGCGCCGTCGCCACCCGCCGCCAGATGCAGGAACAGGGCCGTCGCGCCCTCGAACTGCGCGGCCAGGGCGGCGGGTTCGTCCGGCCCGGCGAACCGCACCACCTCGACCCCGTCCGGCAGCTGCGCGCGCGCCGGGTCCCGGGTCAGGGCACGGACGGGGAGCTGGTCGGCGGCGAGCTGGGAGACGAGGGCGCGGCCCACGTTTCCGGTGGCACCGGTCACGACGATCACGGGAGGCTCCTTGAGGTCGGGACGACACCGGGCCGGGGGCGCACGCCCCCGGCCCGGCTCTGATCACCACCGACCCTAGGCGGCGGGCGGGGCCCGCCGGATCGTCACCAGGAAGTAGATCGCCCACACCGTCCTGGTCCGGCGGACCTAGGTCGCAGGACCCAAGCCCACCACGTCCGCCTCACGCCTCCTCGGCGCTCCGGCGCACCCGCAACGCCCGCTCCAGGTCGTCCAGTTGGTCGGCGAGGCGGCGCCGCAGCGCGGGCAGCACGTCGGTGCGCTGCAGGCACTGCCTGCCCAGCCGCAGCGTGTCCTCGTCGACGGCGAACACCGGGAAGGCGTGCCGCCCCGCGGCCTCGGCGATGGCGGGCCCGCGACGGGCGGCGAGCGCCACGGCGTCCTCGAAGTAACGCGGCACGTAGGTGTGGACGACCGCGTCCTGCTCCGGCTGCCAGAAGCCCTGCGCGGTCGCCGTGAACAGGTAGTTGGACAACTCGTCGGAGCCGAACATCGCCTCCCACGCGGTCCGCTTGGCATCGGCGTCGGGCAGCGCTGCCCGGCAGCGCGCGGCGCCCTCCCGGCCGGTCGCGCTCGGGTCGCGGCGCAGCTCCGCGGCAATGGCGTCCTCGTCGGTCGCCCCCAGCACCGCGAGCCGCCCGAGGACCCGCCAGCGCAGCTCCGGGTCCAGCTCGGGCCCGCCGGGCACGGCCCCCTGCGACAGCCACGTCGTCAGCGGCTCCGGCTGCGTCGCCGCGTCGATGAGCCCCCGCACCGCGACCAGCCGGAGCCCCGGGTGCGAGCCGTCCTCCGTACGCCGGATCACGTCCTGGCACAGCGCGTCCAGGACGGCCAGGGCGGCGCCGCGGCCGTCCGGCGGGGTGTAGCGCCCGGCGACGACGGCCGACGCGAACGGCAGCACACCGGAGACCAGCGCCAGATCGCTCTCGGCGGGCAGATGCGCGCGCGCCGCCTCCAGGAACGCGCCCGGCGCCAGGTCACCGTCACGCACCATGTCGCGCAGCGCGTTCCACAGCACCGCCCGGGTCAGCGCGTCCGGCACCCCGGAAAGGGACGTGAGGACGGTCTCCTGCGACACCTCGTCCAGACGGATCTTCGCGTACGTCAAGTCGTGGTCGTTGGGCACGATCAGCGCGGGCCGACCCCCGTCACGCGCCACCGCGGGCCCCTGCTCCGGCACGTCCGTCTCGTACCGCTCGCGCAGCACCAGCGCCTTCCCGTCCGACAGATCACGGTCGAACACACCGACGGCCACCCGGTGCGGACGGCTGCCGTCCCGCTCCAGGGCCAGCGTCCACGCGCGTCCGCTGTGCGCGACGGTCGGCGTGAACGAATCCACCCCCGTCGTCCGCAGCCACGCCCGCGCCCAGCCGTGCACGTCACGGTCCGTGGCGGAGGCGAGGTTGTCGATGAAGTCGGCGAGCGTGGCGTTGGCGAACCTGTGGCGCGCGAAGTGCGCGTTGATGCCCGCGAGGAAGTCCTTCTCGCCCAGCCACGCCACGAGCTGGCGCAGCGCGCTCGCGCCCTTGGCGTACGAGATCCCGTCGAAGTTGAGCATCGCCGACGCCGTGTCCGGCACCGCGTCCGGATCGGGAGCCACCGGGTGCGTCGAAGGGCGCTGGTCGGCGTCGTAGCCCCACGGCTTGCGGGCGATCGCGAAGTCCACCCAGGTGTCGGTGAAACGCGTCGCCTCATGAAGCGTCTGATAGCCCATGTACTCCGCGAACGACTCGTTCAGCCAGATGTCGTCCCACCACTTCAGGGTCACCAGGTCGCCGAACCACATGTGCGCCATCTCGTGCGCGACGACCATCCCGCGGATCTGCCGCTCCGTGTCGGTGACGGCCGAGCGGTACACGAAGTCGTCGCGGAACGTCACCAGACCCGGGTTCTCCATCGCGCCCGCGTTGAACTCCGGGACGAACGCCTGGTCGTAGGAGTCGAACGGGTAGGGCTCGGTGAACTTCTCCTCGTACCGGTCGAAGCACGCCCGCGTGATGTCGAACAGTTCGTCGGCGTCGGCGTCCAGATGCGGCGCCAGCGAACGACGGCAGTGGATGCCGAACGGCAGCCCCCGGTGCTCGGTGCGCACCGAGTGCCAGGGCCCCGCCGCGACCGCGACCAGATACGTCGACAGGGGCGGCGTGGCCGCGGCCCGCCACTCGCCCGCGCCCAGGTGCTCCGTGACACCGTTGGCCAGGACCGTCCAGCCCTTGGGGGCCCGCACGGAGAGCCCGAACACCGCCTTCAGGTCGGGCTGGTCGAAGGCCGCGAACACCCGCTGCACATCGTCCATGAACAACTGCGTGTAGACGTACGTCTCGCCGTCGCTGGGGTCGGTGAAGCGGTGCATGCCCTCGCCGGTACGCGAATAGCGCATCGCCGCGTCGACGCGCAGCTCGTGCTCGCCCGCCGCCAGACCCCGCAGCGGGAGGCGGTTGCCGGCCAGGTCCGCGGGGTCGAGCGGAGCACCGTCGAGCGTGACGGAGCGCAGCTCGGCGGGCTTCAGCTCGACGAAGGTGTCCCCGTCCGCGGCGGCCGTGAACGTGATCACCGTGCGGGAGTCGAAGGTGTCCTCGCCGGTGGTGAGATCGAGGGCGATCTCGTACCGCCGGACGTCGAGGAGCCGGGCTCGGGTCTGCGCTTCGTCGCGCGTCAGTACGGGCATCTGGCCATGGTGCCTGATCTGGCGGGGCGCCTGGGAGGGGGTACCGCCGGGGCGGGACCGCCGCGCGGACCGGGCGAGGCCGTCACGCGTACGGCGAAACCGGCCCCGCCCGACGCCTCAGCGAGCGGAGTCGCCGGTGTTGCCGATGTTGTCAGCGTCGCCGGTGTTGCCGGTGTTGTCCGCGATGCTCTCGTGGTGGCGGATGACCTCCGCGATGATGAAGTTCAGGAACTTCTCGGCGAACGCCGGATCCAGCTTCGCGTTCCCCGCCAGCTCCCGCAGCCGGGCGATCTGGCGGGACTCGCGGGCCGGGTCGGCCGGCGGCAGCTGGTGGTTGGCCTTGAGGTGGCCGACCTGCTGGGTGCACTTGAAGCGCTCGGCGAGCATGTGGACGACGGCGGCGTCGATGTTGTCGATGCTGTCCCGCAGCCGGGACAGCTCGGCGCGCACGGCGGGATCGACGGCGCCCCCCGCACCGCTGCCGGCCGCGCCGCTGTCGTCACTGGTGTGGCGTGTGGTCATGGCAGCCGAGCCTACGTGCCCGCACCCCCGCCACCCGAAGCGGCCGTGCCGTCGAACGACGTGAGCGTCGGCGGCCGCTCCGGGTCCGGCACCTGCTGCGACCAGCCACCGGGCACCGCCCGCCCCTGCTGCTCCCGGAACCGCACCGGAGCCGTACCGACCCGCCGCGTGAACAGCCGCGAGAAGTACGCCGGATCGTCGTACCCCACCCGCCGGGCCACCGCCGCCACCGGCAGCTCCGTCGCCGCCAGCAACTCCTTGGCCCGGCCGAGCCGGATCCCCAGCAGATAGTCCTTCGGACTGCACCCGGCACCCCGGCGCACCGCCGTCCGCAGCTCCGCGGGCGTCATGCCGTGCCGCGCCGCGTGCTCGGTCACCGACAGGGCCTTGAACGCGTCCCGGGCCAAGGACTGCAGCACCGGATCGCCATCGGGCGCGATGTCGGCACGGGCCCGGCGCAGCGCCACCAGGAGTTCGTGCACGGCGGCACTCGTCTCCACCTCCAGGAGCGGATTGCCGCGACGGGCGGCGCGCGCGATCCGGCCCACCACGGCCCGCGCCCCGTCCGGGTCGGCGAGCGGCACCACCGGCCGCTCCGGCTCGATGTAACCCAGCTCCGTGTACGTCACCGCGGCGGGCCCCGTGAAGTCCACGAAGCACTCGTCCCAGCCCGTCTCCGGATCGGCGCCGTAATGGTGCGCCACCCCCGGCGACAACCAGATCAACGCGGGCGCCGTCACCGACCTGCGCCGCCCGTCCGGCGCCCGGAACCAACCGCTCCCCGAACTGATCACCAGCGCCACATGGTGGTCCAGGGTGCGCGGCCCCACGGCGGGCAGCGTGCCGTGCTGCAGGCCCACACCGAGACACACCAGGCCGAGGCGGTGATGGACCGGGCTCGGCGTGAAATACCGCATCCAGGTGTGGTACATCCGCTGCTGCCCCTCTCGTCCCCGCGCCCGCCGCTTCCCGTACACCACCGGGCCGCCGCGCCGCGCGCTCGCCGTCACCGCATCGCTGCGTCCAACCCGGCTCGATCTTTGTCCATGGACCCTGCCGCCCGCCAGAGGCAATCGTGGCCGCAGTGATGATCGGGAGGGACACGATGGACGCCAGCCACCACGTGGCAGACGACGGACCGGACGCGCGCGGCGACAGCTTCCGGGTGGGCGCGGACGACTTCGAACTGGACGGCCGGCCCGTGCGGCTGCTCTCGGGGGCGCTGCACTACTTCCGGGTGCACGAGGCCCAGTGGGGGCACCGCCTCGCGATGCTGCGGGCCATGGGCCTCAACTGCGTCGAGACGTACGTCCCCTGGAACCTGCACGAACCCCGCCCCGGCGAACTCCACGACGTCACGGCCCTCGGCCGCTTCCTCGACGCCGCCCACGCCGCCGGACTCTGGGCCGTCGTCCGCCCCGGCCCCTACATCTGCGCCGAGTGGGACAACGGCGGCCTGCCGCACTGGCTGACCGCCGAGGTCGGCTCCCGCGTCCGCACCCGCGACGAGACCTACCTCGCGCACGTCGAGCGCTGGTTCGCCCGCCTGCTGCCCCAGGTCGTCTCCCGCCAGCACGACCGCGGCGGCCCCGTGATCATGGTGCAGGTCGAGAACGAGTACGGCAGCTACGGCTCCGACCAGGTCTACCTCCGCCGCCTCGCCGACCTCCTGCACACCCACGGCATCACCGCCGAACTGTGCACCTCCGACGGCCCCGAGGACCACATGCTCACCGGCGGCAGCATCCCCGGCGTCCTCGCCACCGCCAACTTCGGCTCCGCCGCCCCCGACGCCTTCACCACCCTCCGCCGCCACCGCCCCAAGGGCCCCCTCATGTGCATGGAGTTCTGGTGCGGCTGGTTCGACCACTGGGGCGCCGAACCCGTCCGCCGCGACCCCTCCGACGCGGCGACGGCCCTCCGCGAAATCCTCGACTGCGGCGCCTCCGTCAACCTCTACATGGCCCACGGGGGTACGAACTTCGCAGGCTGGGCGGGGGCGAACCGGGCGGACGGCACCGCGCCCGACGGCACCCCGCTCGGAGGCGGGCTCCACGACGGCGCCCTGCAGCCCGACATCACGTCCTACGACTACGACGCGCCCATCGACGAACGCGGCCGCCCCACCGAGAAGTTCTGGCTCTTCCGCGAAGTACTCGCCGCCCACACCGACGGCCCCCTGCCCGAACTGCCCCCGGCCCCCGCCGCCCTCGCCGCCCCCGCCACGGCCCGCCTCACCGACTGGGTCCCCCTCGACACCGTCGCCGACGCCCTCGGCACCCCCGAGACGGAACACGCCGTCCCGCCCACCTTCGAACAACTCGGCGTCGACCGGGGCCTGGTCCGCTACACCCTCGACCTGCCCGGGCCGCGCGAACCGTACCCCCTGACCGTGCGCGGCCTGCGCGACCGCGCCACCGTGTACGTGGACGGGGCCCGGGCCGGCGTCCTCACCGAAGCCACCCCCACCCTCCCCGCCCCCGTCCCCGGTCCCGCCCGCGTGACCCTCTGGGCCGAGTCCCTCGGACGGGTCAACTACGGGCCGAGGCTCGGGGAGACCAAGGGGATCACCGGGGGTGTCCTGCACGAACGGCAGTACGCGCACGGCGTGCGGGCCGTGGGGCTTCCCCTCGGCGCCTTCGACGACGCCGACGCGGTGCGGGGCCTGGCGGCCGCCGTGGGGCCCCGGGGGCGGGTCGGCCTCTACCGAGGGACGGTCGACGTGCGCGGCCCCGGCGACGCCGCACTCGAACTCCCCGGCTGGGGGAGGGGGTTCGCCTGGGTCAACGGCTTCTGCCTCGGCCGGTACTGGGACGTCGGACCGCAGGCGGCCCTGTACGTGCCCGGGCCGGTGCTGCGGGAAGGGGACAACGAGGTGTGGGTGCTGGAGGTCGAGGGGGTCAGGGGGAAGGCGGAGGTGCGGCTCGGCTGAGCCCCGCGGGGCTTTCCCCAGGCCCGCCCTGCCCGCCCCGGCGACATCTCAGCCCGTCCGGCGTTTGAGGACGAGGCCGCAGGCCGATCGGGGGCACGCTGTCCCACCCGAAGGGGACATCGGCGACAGGCCGGGGCCCGGGGGCGCAGCGCCCCCGGGTTCGGGAAGGGGCGGGATTGGGGAAAGCCCTCAGCCCTAACACCGCACCGCACCCCACCGCAAACCCCCCACAAGCCAATACCCCTTTCGGGTTTCGATCGTTGCGCTTTCCGGGCATGCCGTCCACCGTCCGTACAGGCTGGTGACCCCACCCGCACACCCGGAGGACAGCCATGAGCAGCCCCCCGCCCCTCGCCGGAGGACCCCAAGGCCCCGACGCCCTGCGGCCGCTGCTCGACACGGTCCTGGAGGCACTCACCGCGGGCGCCGGGGCCCGCGGCGGCCCCCTGCCGCCCGGCGGCCCGGACGCGGTGGCAGCCCGCGTCCGGGCCGCCGCGGGCGACCTCCTGCCCGACCAGGGCGCAGGCGCGGAAGAGGCCCTGCGCACCCTCGTGGGCGCGGTCACCGCAGGCGCGGCCGACCCCACCGACCCCCTCTGCGCAGCCCACCTCCACTGCCCGCCCCTGGCCCTGGCCACCGCCGCGGACCTGGCAGCCTCGGCCCTGAACCCGTCGATGGACTCCTGGGACCAGGCCCCCGCGGCCTCCGCGCTGGAAGCGATCCTCACGGACGCCATCGCCACGGAGGTGCACGGCGAGGGCGCCGACGCCCTCATCACGACCGGCGGCACCGAGTCCAACCAACTGGCCCTGCTCCTGGCCCGCGAGCAAGCGGCAGCCCACGGCCACCCCCTCCACGTACTCGTGGGCGCCAACGCCCACCACTCCCTGCGCCGAGCGGCCTGGCTCCTCGGCCTGCCGGAGCCGGTGACCGTACCCGCACCCGCCGGCGTACTCGACCCGGCCGCCCTGGACGAAGCCCTCACCGAACTCCCCGGCCAGCCCGGCCACTTCCTGGTCGCCGCCACCGCGGGCACCACCGACGCGGGCCTCATCGACCCGCTCACGGACATCGCCGACCTGTGCGCCGCACACGGCGCCCGCCTGCACGTCGACGCCGCCTACGGCGCGGGCCTGCTCTTCAGCGACACCCGCAGAACGAAGCTCCACGGACTCGACCGCGCCGACAGCGTCGCCCTCGACCTGCACAAACTCGGCTGGCAACCGGCGGCAGCCGGACTCCTCACCGTCCGCGCAAGCACCGACACCGCCGCCCTCACCCACCGCGCCGACTACCTCAACGCCGACGACGACACCGAAGCCGGACTCCCCGACCTCCTCGGCCGCTCCCTGCGCACCACCCGCAGACCCGACGCCCTGAAGATCGCCGTCACCCTGAAGGCCCTCGGCCGCACCGGGCTCGGCGACCTGGTCGACCAAGTCTGCGACCATGCCAGGGAGTTCGCCGACCTCGTCGCCGCCCACCCCGGCTTCGAGCTGTACGACAAACCGGCCATCAGCACCGTCCTGTTCCGGCCCACCGACGCCGACGACGACCACATCGCCCACATACGGAGGAAACTCCTCATCGACGGCACCGCCGTCCTCGGCCGCGCCCAACTCGACGGCCGCCGCTGGCTCAAAGTGACGCTGCTCAACCCGCACACCCGCCCCGAAGACCTCGCGGCCCTGCTCGCGCTCGTGGAAGGAACCACTCCCCGATGACGGCGACGCCCGACCTGCCCGCCCGGCCGCCCCAGGCACCCACCACCCCCACCGCACCCCGCGACCTGGTGGGCATCGGCATCGGACCGTTCAACCTGTCCCTCGCCGCCCTCGCCCAACCCCTCGACGGCGTCGACGCCGCCTTCTACGAACAGCGGCCCTCCTTCCACTGGCACCCCGGCCTCCTCATCGACGGCGCCACCCTCCAAGTCCCCTTCCTCGCCGACCTGGTGACCCTCGCCGACCCCGCGAACCCGTGGTCGTTCCTCAGCTATCTGCGCGCCCGCGAACGCCTCTTCCCCTTCTACTTCGCCGAGCGCTTCCACATCCAGCGCGCCGAGTACGACGCCTACTGCCGCTGGGTCAGCGAGAACCTGCCCGCGCTCCACTTCGGCCACCAGATCGACGCCGTCCGCTGGAACCCCGAACGGAGCCTCTTCGAAGTCGACTTCACCCAGCTCGACGCCGACGGCGAAGCCGAAGCCCTCGGCCGCACCCACGCCCGCAACATCGCCATCGGTGTCGGCACCGCCCCCTACGTACCCGAACCCCTGCGGCCCCTCGCCGACGCCCCCACCGTCCCCGTCATCCACGCCGCCGACTACCTCCTGCACCGCGACCGCTTCCTCACCGCCGAACACATCACCGTCATCGGCTCCGGACAGTCCGGCGCGGAAGTCTTCCTCGACCTGCTCCGGCACCGCCCACCCGGCGCCGAACGCCTCCACTGGCTGGCCCGCACCCCCGCCTTCGCCCCCATGGAGTACTCCAAGCTCGGCCTGGAACACTTCACCCCCGACTACACCCGCTACTTCCACTCCCTGCCCGAACCCGTCCGCGACCGCCTCGTCCCCGGCCAGTGGCAGCTCCACAAGGGCATCGACGCCGAAACCATCGCCGCCATCCACGACGAGCTGTACCAACGCACCCTCCACGGCGGCTGGCCCGACGCCGTCCTCACCCCCGGCGTCGCCGTCCGCACCGCCGGCCGCGTCGCCACCACCCGCGTCGAACTCCACCTGGAACACCTCGAACAAGGCAGCCGCTCCCGCATCACCACCGACGCCGTCATCCTCGCCACCGGCTACCGCGAACGCCCCCTCGACCAGCTCCTCGCCGGCCTCGACCCCTACCTGCGCCGCGACTCCTCCGAGCGCCCCCGCATCGACGAGCGGTACCGCCTCGTCCTCGACCCCTCCGTCACCGGCACCGGCAGCAACATCTACGTCCAGAACGCCGAACGCCACACCCACGGAGTCGGCGCCCCCGACCTCGGCCTCGCCGCCTGGCGCAGCGCCACCATCCTCAACACCCTCACCGGCAAGAACCCCTACCCGCTGCCGGACCGCACCGCCTTCACCAGCTTCGGCCTCACCGACCCCCGCCCCCGCACCCCGGACCAGCGCACCGCCACGCCCCACCCCAACCTCGTACGCCTCAAGAACTGACGCCGCGCCGCCTCCCCCCGGGAGCACCCACCGCCCCGGGAGCACCCAGCTCCGCGAGCGCACCCACCGGCGCCACCACCCGCCGCGACCGAGGGCACGACCACACGGCCACACCCTCGGTCACCGACGCGGCCAACGGATGCGAAGCCGGATGGTCCGGACACTCCGGCCACGTCGCGGGCAGCAACTGCGCGGCCAGCGCCTCCACCGCCCAGTCCTGCACCTGCTCCGCGAGACTCGCCACCTGCTCGGCCGCGGAACCCTCCGGCACCGCCACCCCCACGCCCGAGCCGTCGGCCTCGTACAGCACCACCAGCGGCTCGTCGTCGAAGTCCAGCTCCTCGCGGACGATCGGCCGCACCGCACACGTCGCCCTCAGATCGCGCTCCACGACAGCCAGCGCCACAGCCAGTTCCTCATTCATACGACCGAGGCTAGGGCCTGTCCGACGGGCCGGCGCGGCCCTGGACCTCAGAACACCGGCGTGCCCTCGCGCGTCAGCCGCCAGCCCACCGACGCGAACTCCGCCGGATCCACCGTGCCCTTCGCCTTCACCCACGCAATGATCGTGTTGCGGATCTCATCGGAATTCGCCCACACCTGCTTCGCGGCCGCCACATGCGGGAAATTCCCGCCACCACTCGCCCGGTAATTGTTCACCGCAAGCACGAACTCCGCCTTCGGATCCAGCTCCTTGCCCTCGAACTGCAACTTCACGATCCGTGACCCCGCCGCCTGCGCGACATCGATCTCGTACGTCACCCCGTACAACGCGTCATAGTTGTAATCCGGAATGCCGTCCGCGTTCGTCAACTTCGCCGGATCCACCGGCGCACCCACCGCCGTCCGCACGTAATAGCGCGCCGAGAACTCCAGATAGTCCTTCAACTGCGCACCCGTGATCACCCGCGCCTCCAACGTGTTCTCGAACGGATAGAGCCCCGCCGCGTCCCGGATCGTCACCTCACCCGCCGGCATCTTCGCCGTCCGCGAGAAACAGGAAGCCTGCGCGAGCACCGGCAGCTTCGCGTACACCCCACCCGCAAGCGCCGCCTTCACCGTCTCCGCCTGCACATGGCTGATCAGATCAATGATCGCCACATCCTTGTACGGGCCCTCGGCCGTGCCCATCGCCGCCTTCGACGTACCGATGACCTGGTTGACGTACGCCACGACCTTCTTGTGCTCGTCCCCCAACAGCCGCGTGATCCGCCGGTCCTCCGCCACCGCGTTGGAATTGAGGACCTTCGCCCCCGCCTTCACCACCCGCCAACGACCCTTCGACCACTCCACAGCGAAGTCGAACAACGTCAACCGCTGCCCCCACTTCAACGGCTCCGACAACACCACCTTCTTGCCGGTCTCCTTGTTCTCCACCAGATACTCGGGAATCTCCGTGTGCGCGTGCCCCACCAGAATCGCGTCGATCCCCGGCACCTGCTCCGCCACCAACGCCGCCGCGTTCTCGATGTACGGCAACTGGTCCCCGTACGACGACGTACCACTCGACCCCGAATGCGCCGACACGATCACCACGTCCGCACCCATCGAACGCAGCCGCGGCACCCACTTCGCCGCCTGCTCCTCAAGCCCCGGGAACGTCATCTTCCCCTGGACATTCGCCTTGTCCCAGATCGCGATCCCCGGATTCGTCAGCCCGAGCACCGCCACCCGCACATCACGGCCGTGCGGCGTACGAAGACGATGCATGCTGTACGGCGCGAACGCCGGCCGCTGCGTCCTCGCATCCAACGCGTTCGCCCCGAGCAGCGGGAAGTCACACTGCTCCTCGAACTTCCGCAACACCGGAATGCCGTAGTTGAACTCGTGATTGCCCAGCGCCGCCGCGTCATAGCCGATCGCGTTCATCGCCTGCGCCATCGGATGCACCGGACCCCGCGCGGCCGTGATCGGATCGACCTTCGCGTAGTAGTACGACAACTGCGTGCCCTGGATCGTGTCACCCGCGTCGATCAGCAGCGTATTGCGGCGCCCCTTCTCCTTGCGGACCGCCGACACCAACGTGGAGATCTTCGCCAGGCCCACATCGTTGTGGTCCTTGTCGTCGAACTCCTTGTCCGTGAAGTAGTCCCAGTTGAAGACATTGCCGTGCAGATCCGTCGTGCCCATCACCGTGAACGAGTAACGACGCGGACGCTTGCCCGCACGAGCCGCACCCGGCGCCACGGCCCCCTCGGCAGCCACGGCCGCCGGAGCGGCCACCGCACCCGCCAGCGCCACCCCCGCACCCGTCGCAGCGGACCGACCCAGGAACTTCCTGCGGTTCAGTGGCATCTCGGCTTCCTCCCACACGTCGTACAACATCGGCACACACACGTAACGCGCGTAGATTCTGACCCGCCCGACCCGCTCGCGACAGACCCGCCAGGTTTCGATCCGATGACTGTCCGGTGCCCGCCACCGGTGCGAGAGTGGCCCCATGACCACCGACGAGACCCCCCAAAGCGTCCCCTACGGCACCCCCGAAGCCCCCCGCCTCGCCGTCCGAGGCGAAGCCCGCCTCGAAGTCGACCCCGAAATCGCCCGCATCGGCATCACCGTCAGCGCCCGCGGCACCGACCGCCGCGACGCCCTCGCCGACCTCACCCGCCGCAACGCCACCGTCATCGACCTCGTCAAGTCCTACGGCGAATCCGTCGAACGCGTCGAGACCGGCTCCTTCTCCATCACCCCCGAACTCACCAAACGCGGCAAGGGCGAACGCGTCCGCACCTACCACGGCCGCGTCCACATCACCGCCGAACTCAGCGACTTCACCGCCCTCGGCGAACTCACCACCCGCGTCGCCGACCTGGACCTCACCCACGTCGACGGCCCCTGGTGGGCCCTGCGCCCCGACTCACCCGCCCACCGCCGCGCCCGCCAAGAAGCGGTCAAGGAAGCAGTCCAACGCGCCCGCGAATACGCCGACGCCCTCGGCACCGCCCTCGCCGCCCTCGTCGAAATCGCCGACATCGGCGCCGACAACGCCCCCTACACCGCCTACCCGCCCGCCCCCGGCATGGCCCGCGCCGCCTACGGCGGCGCCCCCGAAGCCGCCGCCCCCCTCGACCTCGAACCCCAACGCCAGTCCGTCTACGCCCAGGTCAACGCCCGCTTCACCATGAACCCGCCGCGACTCTGAGCCACCCGGGCACCCGACCGCGCACAGCAACACGGGCACCCGGCCACGCTGAGCAATGCGGCCTCCCGATCACGCTGAGCAACACGGCCGCCCGGCCACGCTCAGCAGCCGCAACCGTCGCAACTGTGAGACCACCACGCCCCGTTGACCTCTGAACGCGCTCATCAGAGCGAGCGTGCGCACACTTCAACACTTGTCAAGACCCTTTCATGCAAAGGACGTTGAGTAGTCACGCCCGGCCAAACCTCTACCCACCAGTAAGGCCTAGGCTCGAAGCATGCGCCGAGCGAAAATCGTTTGCACCCTGGGACCCGCCACCGACACCTACGACCAGATCAAGGCCCTGGTCGAGGCCGGAATGGACGTCGCACGCTTCAACCTCAGCCACGGCACCTACGCCGACCACGAGGAGCGCTACCAGCGCGTGCGCAAGGCCGCCGACGAACTCGGCCGCAGCGTCGGCATCCTCGCCGACCTTCAAGGCCCGAAGATCCGCCTCGGCCGCTTCCACGAAGGACCCGTACTCCTCGAACGCGGCGACGAGTTCACCATCACCGTCGAACCCGACACCCAGGGTGACCGCCAGCTCTGCGGCACCACCTACGCCGGCCTCGCCGAAGACGTCACCCCCGGCGAACGCATCCTCGTCGACGACGGCAAAGTCACCCTCGAAGTCACCGCCGTCGAAGGCCCCCGCGTCACCACCACCGTCATCGAAGGCGGCATGGTCTCCGACCACAAGGGCCTCAACCTCCCCGGCGTCGCCGTCTCCGTCCCCGCCCTCTCCGACAAGGACGAAGCCGACCTCCGCTGGGCCCTGAACACCGGCTTCGACGTCATCGCCCTCTCCTTCGTCCGCAGCGGCCGCGACATCGACGACGTCCACCGCATCATGGACGAGGAGAACCGGCGCCTCCCCGTCATCGCCAAGGTCGAAAAACCCCAGGCCGTCGACAACATCGACGACATCGTCGCCGCCTTCGACGGCATCATGGTCGCCCGCGGCGACCTCGGCGTCGAAATGCCCCTGGAGCAGGTCCCGATCGTCCAGAAGCGCGCCATCAAGCTCGCCAAGCGCAACGCCAAACCCGTCATCGTCGCCACCCAGATGCTCGACTCGATGATCGACAACTCCCGGCCCACCCGCGCCGAGGCCTCCGACGTCGCCAACGCCGTCATCGACGGCACCGACGCCGTGATGCTCTCCGGCGAGACCAGCGTCGGCAAATACCCCATCGAGACCGTCCGCACCATGGGCCGCATCGTCGAAGCCGCCGAAGAGGACATCCTCGCCAAGGGCCTGCCGCCGCTCACCGAACGCAGCAAGCCCCGCACCCAGGGCGGCGCCGTCGCCCGCGCCGCCGCCGAAATGGGCGACTTCCTCGGCGCCAAGTTCCTCGTCGCCTTCACCCAGTCCGGCGACACCGTCCGCCGCCTCTCCCGCTACCGCTCACCCATCCCCCTCCTCGCCTTCACCCCCGTCGCCGCCACCCGCTCCCAGCTCAACCTCACCTGGGGCGTGGAGACCTTCCTCGGCCCGCACGTCGAGTCCACCGACGCGATGGTCCAGCAGGTCGACGAGCAACTCCTGAAGATCGGCCGCTGCCAGAAGGGCGACATCGTCGTCATCACCGCCGGCTCACCCCCCGGCGTCGCCGGCTCCACCAACCTGGTCCGCATCCACCGCATCGGCGAGGACGACAGCCCCCAGTAGGGGCCCGCGCTCAGTACTTGGGGCCCACGTGGGCGTCCATGAGGGCTACTGAGGCTTTGCGGGCGACGGAGATGGTGACTGCGGCGCGGCTCTGGTGCAGCGGCTTCCACTCGATGCCGAGCTGGTCGAGGGTGGCGGTGTAGAGCCGGATGATGTCGGTGGACGTATTGGTGAAGAAGTACCTCGGGTACTCATAGCGTTTGCGTTCGCCGCCGACGACGCGGGTGGTCCAGTTGGTGACGCGGCACCCATCCGAGTGGATGAGCCCCCGGACGAACTCCCAGGGGTGGGCGTCGACCATCTCCTGTTGCCAGGGTTCGAGGGCGATCGTCCGCTCGTGCTTCCTGCCTGGCCCGTGCTGTGGGAACAGGCAGGGCCAGTGCTTGCTGGAGCAGGTGACGTACTGGCAGCCCTGCCGCTGGACGCGGCACACCTTGTTGGTGGGGCGCACGATCCGCATCGCCTCCGCGCAGGCATCGATCAGTCCGGGCCACGCGTCCGCGCACGCGATGCGCAGGAAGTAGACGCCCCGGCGGTGTCGGTTGATGCAGCCGTCGCCGAGATAGAGGCCCAGCAAGTACGCGTACGCGGCCTCGTTCTCAGGCTTGGCAGGGACGTCGCGGCATCGGGGGCACTCGGTGCCGCGACCGCCGAGCGGCTCCACGCGGATCTGCCAGGAACGGATCGCCGCGCGTGAGACACCGAGTTCCTTGCTCGCGGAATTGAGGCTGCGCCCTTGCGCGACGAGAGCCAGTGCTTGCCTACGCGTACCCATGTCGTACATGTGGCCGATACTGCGGCGGAGGTTCGCCCGTCGTGGCGAGAACAAGGATTGCCTACTCGATCAAGTGAATCTGATCGAATCGCAAGCGACCTTGGAATTGAAGGAAAAGTGCCCCGGGTCGGACTCGAACCGACACTGTATGGGTTTTGAATCCATTGCCTGCTGCCAATTGGGCTACCGGGGCCCACAGAATCGAAGGTTTCCCCTCACCCTGCGCGCATCCACCATACCGCAGCTAGGTACGCTCTTGGGAAGCTGTATCTGCCTGTACCGAGGAGCCCCCGTGACCACCCCCGAGTCGCCCGAGCCCGCTGACGTGTCCGACGAGCAGTCGCACGTTCCGCCGCTGACGACCCGTGTCGTCATCGCCGAGGACGAGGCCCTCATCCGGCTCGACCTCAAAGAGATGCTGGAGGAGGAGGGCTACACCGTCGTCGGTGAGGCCGGTGACGGTGAGAAGGCCATCGAGCTGGCCCGTGAGCACAAGCCGGACCTCGTCATCCTGGACGTGAAGATGCCCGTCCTGGACGGGATCTCCGCGGCGGAGAAGATCGCCGAGGAGTCCATCGCCCCGGTCCTGATGCTCACCGCGTTCTCCCAGCGCGACCTCGTCGAGCGGGCCCGCGACGCGGGCGCCATGGCGTACCTGGTGAAGCCGTTCAGCAAGAGCGACGTGGTGCCCGCCATCGAGATGGCGGTGTCCCGCTTCACGGAGCTGAAGGCGCTGGAGCAGGAGGTCGCGGATCTCACGCAGCGCCTGGAGACCCGCAAGCTGGTGGACCGCGCGAAGTCGATTCTGCAGACGGAGTACGGCCTGACGGAGCCGGCCGCGTTCCGCTGGATTCAGAAGACGTCGATGGACCGCCGCCTGTCGATGCAGCAGGTCGCGGAGGCGGTCATCGAGGACGCGGAAGAGAAGAAGGCAGCAAAAGGCTGAGCTCCCGGGCTGGTGAGGGCCTCGTTGGGGGCGCGGGGAACTGCGCGCCCAGCCCTCACAGACCGGCACCCAAAGAACGCACGAAGAGGGCGGTACCCCCGACATCGGGGGTACCGCCCTCCTTGCTGCCAGGGCCCAGGGGCCAGATCAGTCTTCGCCCAGGTACGCCTTGCGGACCGACTCGTCGTGCAGCAGGTTCTGTCCGGTGCCCGACAGGACGATGTTGCCGACCTCCATGACGTGACCGTGATCCGCGAGGGACAGCGCGGCCTGGGCGTTCTGCTCGACGAGCAGGATGGTGGTGCCCTGGGCCTTGAGCTCGCTGATGGTCTGCATGATCTTCTGCATCATGATCGGTGAGAGGCCCATGGAGGGTTCGTCGAGCATGAGGAGCTTGGGTCGGGACATCAGGGCGCGCCCCATGGCGAGCATTTGTTGTTCGCCGCCGGAGAGGGTGCCCGCGGCTTGCTTGCGGCGTTCTCCGAGGATGGGGAAGAGCTCGTAGGCGCGTTGGATGTCTTTTTCGATGCCTGCTTTGTCGTCGCGGAGGTAGGCGCCGAGTTGGAGGTTTTCGGTGATGGTGAGGCGGGGGAAGATGTGCCGGCCTTCGGGGGAGTGGGCGAGGCCGAGGGCGACGATTTTGTGGGCGGGGACGCCGTGGAGTGGCTGTCCGTCGAAGGTGATCTTTCCGGCGAGTGGTTTGAGGAGGCCGGAGAGGGTGCGCAGGGTGGTGGTCTTGCCGGCGCCGTTGGTGCCGATGAGGGTGACGACCTGCCCGGCTTCGACGCTGAAGGAGATGCCTTTGACGGCTTCGATCTTGCCGTAGGCGACCTTGAGGTCCTCGACCTCGAGCAGTGTGGTCACAGGCTCTTTCCTTCCGGACCGGTGGTGCGGGTACCGGATGTGTCGGTACCGGTGGTGCCTGGTGCGGTGTCGTCGGGGGCGGTCGTGGCCTCGGCTTCGGCGGCCTCGACTTCGGCGACTTCGGCGGCGCCGGGGGCGCCTTCGAAGGGGGTGCCGAGGTAGGCGGCGACGACGCGTTCGTCGGCCTGGACGACTTCGGAGGTGCCTTCGACGAGTTTTTCGCCTTGGACGAGGACGGCGACGCGGTCGCAGAGGTTGAAGATGAACCGCATGTCGTGCTCGATGACGAGGACGGCGATGCCTTGGTCGCGGATGGCGAAGACGAGTTCTTCGGCGGCCCGGGTTTCTTGCGGGTTCATGCCCGCGGTGGGTTCGTCGAGGAGGAGGAGGCCGGGTTCGCTGGCGAGTGCGCGGGCGATTTCGAGCTTGCGTTGTTCGCCGTAGGGGAGGTTGCGGGAGAGGTGGTCGGCCTTGTGGGCGAGGCCGATGAATTCAAGGAGTTCCATGGCTCGTGCGTGTGAGGCGGCCTCGGCCCGTTTGAATCCGGGTCCGCGCAGGAGTGCTGACCAGAGGCCTTCCTTGGTCCTGGTGTGGCGTCCGACGAGGACGTTTTCCAGGACGGTCATGTTGGCGAAGAGCCGGATGTTCTGGAAGGTGCGGGCGATGCCTGCGTCGGTGACGAGGTGGGGTTTGGCGGGCAGCACGGTGCCCTTGTAGGAGACCTTGCCCTCGGTGGGGACGTACAGGCCGGTGAGGCAGTTGAAGAAGGTGGTCTTGCCGGCGCCGTTGGGTCCGATGAGGCCGACGATTTCGCCGCTGTTGACGGTGAGGTCGACGGAGCGGACGGCGGTGAGGCCGCCGAAGCGCATGGTGACGCCGCTGGCTTCGAGGACGGTGGTGGTGGTTGTGGTGGTCATGGTGGTCACGCCCCCGCCTTGCTGGCGCCGACGGTTCCTTCGGGCAGTTTCTGCTGGTCGGGTACGTCGAGTTGGTCGGTCTCGTGGTATTCGAGCTGGGCGCGCTTGTTGGCGACGAGGCCTTCGGGCCGGAAGCGCATGAGCAGGATGAGCGCGAGGCCGAACAGCAGGAGCTGGTAGTCCTCCAGGAACTGGAGTTTGGCCGGGATGAGGTAGAGCAGGGCCGCGCCGATGAGGGGTCCGCTGATGGTGCCCATGCCGCCGAGGATGACGGCGGCGAGCAGGAAGGCGGAGTTGGGCGGCACGGTGTTGGCGAACAGGTACTGCTCGGGGGTGATGCTGTACGAGACGTGTGCCTGGACGGTGCCGGCGAACCCGGCGAGGGTGGCGCCGAGGGCGAAGGCGATGAGTTTGACGCGGAAGCCGTTGATGCCCATGGCGGTGGCGGCGGTCTCGTCCTCGCGGATGGCGACCCAGGCGCGGCCGATGCGGGATTCCCCGGAGCGGCGGAAGACGAGGACGACGACGGCGGTGAAGAACAGCATCAGCAGGTAGTAGTTGGCGGGCCTGCTGAGGGTGAAGCCGAGCACTTCGTGTTCGACGCCGAGGTTCCAGCCGAGGATTTCCAGGTCGGGGATGTTGGGGATGCCTTGGGCGCCGTTGGTGAGGTCGGGTCCGGCGCTGCCGTTGAGGTTGTTCATGGTGATGCGGAAGATCTCGCCGAAGCCGAGGGTGACGATGGCGAGGTAGTCGCCGCGCAGTCGCAGGGTGGGGGCGCCGATGATGACGCCGAAGGCGAGGGAGGCGGCGGCGCCGGCGAGGACGGCGGCCCAGAAGGGGAAGTGGACGTCGAAGGTGGATGCGGGCGATCCGGAGACGAGGGCGGCGGTGTAGGCGCCGACGCCGAGGAAGGCGACGTATCCGAGGTCGAGGAGTCCGGCGAGGCCGACGACGACGTTCAGGCCGAGGGCGACGGTGGCGAAGATGAGGATGTTGACGCCGATGAGGGCGTAGCTGGCGTCGCTCTGGGTGAAGGGGAACATGGCCGCGGCGACGATGGCCGCGGTGAAGGTGACGTTGCGGTGTTTGACGGTGAGGGTGTTGAGGCGGGGGATGAGTCCGGCGCGGTTGAGCGCGGTGGCGCCGAAGATGGTGGTGATGAGGAAGCCGATGAAGAGTTCGGAGTAGGCCTCGATGCCGTAGGCGAAGACGTAGAGGCCGATGCCGAACGCGACGGCGATGATGAGGATTTCGACCCATTCGGGCAGGGTCTTGGCGCGCTTGGGTGCGGGTGCCTTGAGGCTGGCGCGCAGGCGCTGCCAGGGGTTGGCGTGGGGTTCGTCGGCGGGCAGGTCGGAGGGGAGTCCGAGGGCGCCGATGGTGGCGACGAGGGCGCCGATGCCGGAGATCCAGGCGCCGGGTTCGAGGTTGACGACGCCGCCGAGGTGTTCGGCGATGGCGCCCATGGTGTAGCCGGTGGAGCCGAGGACGCCGAGGCTGAGCAGGACGACGGGGCTGTTGGTGCCGCCGGGGGTGAGCCAGCCGAGTCCGCGGATGCCTTGGCCGGAGAGGGCGAAGAGCAGGGTGAGGGCGGAGCCGACGAGGGTGATGATCTGGAGGCCGCCGGGGTAGCCGGTGACGGTGAGGTCGCCGGGGAAGTCGGTGGTCCAGGTCCAGGCGAGGAAGGTGCCGATGAGGGCCGTGGCGGAGCCGGCGAGGACGGCGATGCGGGCGACGGCGGGGGGGAGGGGGAGGGTGGAGGTGGGCAGGGCCGCGGGGGTCTTGCCGGGCTGTGCCGTGTTTCCGGTGGTGTGGGTTGTCATGGGTATCACGCCCGATCCGCGACGCGTTCGCCGAGTAGGCCTTGGGGCCTCAGGAGCAGGACGAGGATGAGGAGCGCGAAGGCCCACACGTCCTTCCAGGCGCCGCCGCCGAACTGTTCCATGCCGGGTACGTCGGCCATGTAGCCGGTGGCGAGGGCTTCGGCGACGCCGAGGACGATGCCGCCGAGCATGGCGCCGTAGATGTTGCCGATGCCGCCGAGGACGGCTGCGGTGAAGGCTTTGAGGCCCATGATGAAGCCCATTTTGAAGCCGACTTGGCCGTTGTGGAGGCCGTAGCCGACGGCTGCGACGGCGGCGAACGCGGCGCCGATGGCGAAGGCCATGACGATGATGCGGTCGGTGTTGATGCCCATGAGCTTGGCGGTGTCGGGGTCTTGGGCGGTGGCCTGCATGCCGCGGCCGGTGCGGGTTTTGTTGACGTAGTAGGCGAGGGCGAGCATGCAGAGCGGGGCGGCGAGGATGAGGAAGAAGTCGCCGCGTTGGATGTCGGCGCCGAGGATGTGCACGGGGTCGCCGCTGAACTGCGGGAAGGTGCGGTCCTTCTTGGCTTCGGGGTACCACTTCCAGACGGCCTGCTGGAGCAGGATGGACAGGCCGATGGCGGTGATGAGGGGGGCTAGGCGTGGTGCGCCGCGCAGGGGGCGGTAGGCGAAGCGTTCCGCCGCGGTGCCGACGGCGACGGAGACGATGACGCCGCCGATGATCATGAGTGGGATCGCGGCGAGCAGCGAGAATCCCTCGGGGAGCCACAGGGAGACGGTGAGGGCGCCGAAGCCCCCGACCATGAAGATCTCGCCGTGGGCGAAGTTGATGAGCTGGACGATTCCGTAGACCATCGTGTAGCCGATCGCGATGAGACCGTACATCGCGCCGAGGATGAGTCCATTGGCCAGCTGTTGCGGCAGTTCGTTCACCGCAGGGCCTCCGTTGGTTCGGATATGGCACCGCGCGGGAGCGCTGGTAGCGCTTCCCGCGCGGTCTTGAGTCAATGGGTGTGCGTGAGATTTACCGGGGCTTGTAGGCCTCGCTGAACTTGGATTCCCACTTGTTGTTCTTGACCTCGTACGCGGTCATCATCGTGTTCGTGGTGTCGCCGTACTCGTCGA
The DNA here is from genome assembly GCF_014650815.1 of Streptomyces flavofungini. Taxonomy (GTDB): domain Bacteria; phylum Actinomycetota; class Actinomycetes; order Streptomycetales; family Streptomycetaceae; genus Streptomyces; species Streptomyces flavofungini. The sequence goes on along the minus strand of NZ_BMVR01000006.1, from coordinate 265,015 downwards.
AGGAGACGCTGCCGGTGACGCCGTCGAACTTGACCTTGCTCATGCTGGCGAGGACCTTCTCGCGACCGTCGTCGGGGAGCTCTCCGTCGTTTTCGTCGACGGCGATCTTCACGGCTTCGATGATCGCCCAGGTGGCGTCGTAGGTGCCGCCACCGTAGGTCTCCATGTTTTCCTTGTAGTTCTTGTTGTATTCCGAGATGAACTTCTTCGCGGAGGGGAGTTCCTCGACGGGGGCGCCGACGGAGGTGCCGAAGTCGCCTTCGGCCTTCTTGTTGAGCTTGGGGAACTCGTCGCTCTTCATGCCGTCGCCGCCCATGAGGGGCACGTCGGCGCCGGATTCCTTGAGCTGCTGGCTCAGGGGGGCGGCGGCGGGGTATTCGCCGCCGTAGTAGACGGCTTGGGCGCCCTTGCCCTTGACCTTGGAGGCGACGGACTTGAAGTCGCGGTCTTCGGGGTTGACGTGGTCCTGGCCGACGATCTTGCCGCCGAGGCTGGTGAAGGTGTCCTTGAAGGACGCGGCGAGGCCGGCGCCGTAGGTCTTCTGGTCGTCGATCAGGTAGACCTTCTTGATCTTCGCCTTCTGGAACAGGTACTGGGCGGCGAACTGGCCCTGGACCTGGTCGGTGGTGGCGGTGCGGAAGAAGGTCTTGAACTGGCGCTTCTTGTCGCCCTTCTTCCAGCCGTCGCCCTGGGTCAGCTCGGTGCCGGTGTTGGCGGGCGAGATCTGGGTGAGGCTGGCGTCGTTGAAGGGCTTCTGCATCGACTGGGAGACGCTGGAGTTCAGCGGGCCGACGACGCCGATGACGTCTTCGTTGCTGATGAACTTCTGGGCGTTCTGGCCGCCGACGGAGGGCTGGGCCTGGTCGTCGAGGGGCTCCAGCTTGAACTCGACGCCGTCGACCGTGTTCTCCTTGTTGGCGGTCTTGACGGCGAGCTCGGCGGAGTTGCGCATGCCGATGCCGAGCGCGGACAGGTCGCCGGTCAGGGGGGCGTCGAAGCCGATGGTGACCGTGGTCTTGTCCCCGGAGTCCTTGTCCTTGTCCTTGTCGCGCGACCCGCAGGCGGTGAGGGTGAGTGCCCCCGTGGTCAACACCGTGGTGAGGATGAGCGCGGAACGGTTTCGCACGATGGGTCCTTTCCCTGGCGCGGTCCCCTCTGCGGAGGAGCCGTGAAGATCGCCGGGCCGTACTGGTGGTGGTACCGGGCCGTGCAATTCAGTTCGCGCCCGGCGGCGCGGTGACTGGCCGTGACTCTAAGGGGGCAATTGATCCAGGTGGAGTGGTCGAGCCAAGGCTGTGACGCTCTTGTTATGCCACGGAGTATTCCGCGCTGGCACGCAGGGGTCGGTTGTGGCGGAATATGCACGCTTCGGCAGATCCCGCCCATGGAATCCGTGCAGGAGCGTTAAGTGGTTTCACTCATGACAGCCGTGTTCGGGGGGTATGCGGAGCCGAACGCCCGGAAATGATCTTTTGCGTTGCGTGGCGTGCTTCGGGCGGGTCGCGAGCGGATTGCGCGCGCATTACGCAGCGTTACTTGGACGAAAAGGGAGTCCGGCATTCCGTGCCACTTTTCCGCTTTCGCGAATGTGCGCGGTCAGGAGTGTTTTTGCGTAGCACTCCTGTTTTTGAGGTGAAGACCACGGTGTGCGCACGGGTGCGGTGGTGCGGTGCCCGGGTGGCGTGCTCCGGATACGGTTGGTGACGACTCGTGTCCGATATCCGGGCATGGCCGTGTCGGGGCTTGTTCCCGTCGGGCCGTGCGGGCGGGGGGAGTTGGGCGGGGCGGGGGCTCGGCGTGGGGCGGAGCGAGGGCGTCCGCCCGTGCGCTACCAGGGGTTTGGGCCGGGGCCGCCGTCACGGTAGCGGTCGTCGCACTTCTCGCGGGCCTGGCGGCGCATCAGGTTCCGGCCCGCGTCGGCCCCGTGGCGCTCGCGCTCGGCCTTCGCGGCCTTCAGGACGTCGAGCAGGATCTCGTACTGGCCGTTCGACAGGCCCTGGTTCTGGTAGTCGCCGTAGGGCTCCTTGCCGAAGTCGTAGACGTCGCGCCCCCACTTGACGATGAGGATCGCGCACAGGTCCTCGGGGGACGTGGTGCGCGGGGCGGGGGTCTTCGGAGTGCGGGCGCCCTGGGCGTGGCCGGTGCCCGAGTCCCCGCAGCCGGCGGCGACGGGCAGGAGGACGCAGAGGGTGGCGGCGAGAGCGAGCGCACGGCGGAGCCTGCGGGGCCTCATGCGTCGACGCTAGGCCGGGGGCGCCCGCTCCGGCAACGCTCTGGCGCTAGGCCGAGGGCGCCCGCTCCGGCAACGCTCCGGGCGCCCCCTTCCGGCGGGCGGCCGGGCTGTGCTGCCGCCGCCCGCCCTTCCGGCTTGAGTTCAGGCGGTGGGGCCGTCGCCCGCGGCGTTCGCCCCGTCGATGTCGGGCACCGCGTCGACCGGCCGCAGCAGGCACGTCAGGCGGGCGGTGCACACCCGCTTGCCGTCCTCGTCGCTCACGACGATCTCGTACGTCGCCGTGGAGCGCCCCCGGTGCACCGGCGTGGCCACGCCCGTGACCAGGCCCGAGCGCACCCCCCGGTGGTGCGTGCAGTTCAGGTCGACGCCCACGGCGAGCTTCTGGCTGCCGCCGTGCAGCATCGAGCCGACCGACCCGAGGGTCTCGGCGAGGACCGCGGACGCGCCGCCGTGCAGCAGGCCGTACGGCTGGGTGTTGCCCTCGACGGGCATGGTGCCGACCACGCGCTCGGCGGAGGCCTCCAGGATCTGCACGCCCATGCGCCGGCCGAGGTTCCCGGCGGAGAACAGGGCGGGCAGGTCGACGCCGAGCGCGGCGTACTCGTCGATGACCTCTTGCGGGAACTTCGTCGTGTGCTGCTCACCCATCGGGCCGTGCTCCGTTCGTCGACGACACCTGACAACAACCGCGGCGGCCACCGCGATGGCGCGCCGGTCGCTGAGCGAACGCTCAGTCGGTCGCCGATTGTTCCAGGCGTACGACCACGGACTTGCTGGCGGGGGTGTTGCTGGTGTCGGCCGTGGCGTCCAGCGGCACCAGCACATTGGTCTCCGGGTAGTACGCGGCCGCGCAGCCCGGCGCCGTCGGGTAGTGCACGACGCGGAAGCCCGGCGCGCGCCGCTCGACGCCGTCCTGCCACTCGCTGACCAGGTCGGTGTACGAGCCGTCGGCGAGGCCCAGCTCGCGGGCGTCGTCGGGGTTGACCAGGACGACGCGGCGGCCGTTCTTGATGCCTCGGTAGCGGTCGTCCAAGCCGTAGATCGTGGTGTTGTACTGATCGTGGGAGCGCAGCGTCTGGAGCAGCAGGCGCCCCTTGGGGAGCGCCGGGTACTCGACGGAGGCGGCCGTGAAGTTGGCCTTGCCGGTGGCCGTCGGGAAGCGGCGCTCGTCCCGCGGGGCGTGCGGCAGGGCGAAGCCGCCGGGGTGGGCCACGCGCGCGTTGAAGTCCTCGAAGCCGGGGATCACGCGGGCGATGCGGTCGCGCACCGTGGCGTAGTCCTTCTCGAACTCCTCCCACGGCGTAGCCGATTCGGGGCCGAGGACGCTGCGGGCGAGGCGGCACACGATGGCGGGCTCGGACAGCAGATGCGGGCTCGCGGGCTCCAGGCGTCCACGGGAGGCGTGCACCATCCCCATGGAGTCCTCGACGGTCACGAACTGCTCGGCGGTTTTCCCCTTCGGGCCGACTTGAAGATCGCGTTCGGTGCGGCCGAGGGTCGGCAGGATCAGGGCGCGCGCGCCGGTCACGACGTGCGAGCGGTTGAGCTTCGTGGACACGTGCACCGTCAGGCGGGCGCGTCGCATCGCCGCCTCCGTGACCTCCGTGTCGGGCGACGCGGACACGAAGTTGCCGCCCATCGCGAAGAACACCTTCGCCTCGCCGTCGCGCAGCGCGCGGATGGCGCGGACGACGTCCAGGCCGTGGTGGCGCGGCGGCGCGAACCCGAACTCCTTCTCCAGGGCGTCCAGGAACGCGGGCGCGGGCCGCTCGAAGATGCCCATCGTGCGGTCGCCCTGCACATTGGAGTGGCCGCGCACCGGGCACACGCCCGCGCCGGGCCGCCCGATGTTGCCGCGAAGGAGCAGGAAGTTGACGACCTCGCGGATCGTCGGCACCGCGTGCTTGTGCTGCGTCAGACCCATCGCCCAGCACACCACCGTGCGCTTCGAGGCGAGCACCATGCGCAGGGCCTCCTCGATGCGGGCGCGGTCCAGGCCGGTCGCCGTCAGCGTCTCGTCCCAGTCGGCGGCGCGGGCGGCGGCGGCGAACTCCTCGTACCCATGGGTGTGTTCGCGTACGAACTCCTCGTCGACCGCGCCCTCGGTCTCCAGGACGAGCTTGTTGAGGAGGCGGAAGAGGGCCTGGTCGCCGCCGAGGCGGATCTGCAGGAACAGGTCGGTGAGGGCGGTGCCCTTGAGCATGCCCTGCGGGGTCTGCGGGTTCTTGAAGCGCTCCAGGCCCGCCTCGGGCAGCGGGTTCACCGTGATGATCCGCGCGCCGTTGTTCTTCGCCTTCTCCAGGGCGGAGAGCATGCGCGGGTGGTTCGTGCCCGGGTTCTGCCCGGCGACGATGATCAGGTCCGCCTGGTAGAGGTCTTCCAGGAGGACGCTGCCCTTGCCGACGCCCAGGGTCTCGGTGAGGGCCGATCCCGACGACTCGTGGCACATGTTCGAGCAGTCGGGCAGGTTGTTCGTGCCCAGCTCGCGCGCGAACAGCTGGTACAGGAACGCCGCTTCGTTGCTGGTGCGCCCCGACGTGTAGAAGAGGGCCTCGTCGGGGGAGTCGAGGGCGGCCAGCTCCTCGGCGACGATGTCGAAGGCCCGCTCCCACGGCACCGCCTCATAGCGGTCGGAGCCCTCCGCCAGGTACATGGGGTGGGTGAGGCGGCCCTGCTGGCCCAGCCAGTACCCACTGCGCGTGGCGAGGTCGGAGACCGGGTGCGCGGCGAAGAAGTCCGGCGTGACGCGGCGCAGCGTCGCCTCCTCCGCGACGGCCTTCGCGCCGTTCTCGCAGAACTCCGCCTTGTGCCGGTGCTCCGGCTCGGGCCAGGCGCAGCCGGGGCAGTCGAAGCCGTCCTTCTGATTGACGCGCAGCAGGGTGAGAGCCGTGCGCCGCACGCCCATCTGCTGCTGTGCGATGCGCAGGGTGTGGCCGATGGCGGGCAGCCCGGCCGCGGCGTGCGGGGCGTCCGTGACCTGCGGCGCGTCCTGGACCGGATCACCCTTGGGCGGCTTGCTGGCCATGGCCTGCTCCTCTTCGAGCGCCTACGTGACGTACGTCTCCGATCCTCCCACGGGGGGCTGACACAACTGCTCGCCGGGCTCGGGATGGCCTGAGTGTCAGTGGGGCGTGGCAGGATCGGGGGCGTGGCAGAAACAGCAGCGAAGAAGAAGTCCGAGCCCGTCGCGAGCACCGCGAAGAAGACGGGGAAGGCGGCCCCGGCCGGCGGCGGCGAGCGGCCGCGCCTGCTCCTGATGGACGGGCACTCCTTGGCGTACCGGGCGTTCTTCGCGCTGCCCGCGGAGAACTTCACGACGGCGACGGGCCAGCCGACGAACGCGATCTACGGCTTCGCTTCGATGCTGGCGAACACGCTGCGCGACGAGGCGCCCACGCACTTCGCGGTGGCGTTCGACGTCTCGCGCAAGACCTGGCGCTCCGCGGAGTTCAGTGAGTACAAGGCGAACCGCTCCAAGACCCCGGACGAGTTCAAGGGGCAGGTCGAGCTGATCGGCGAGCTGCTCGACTCGATGAACGCCGTGCGGTTCGCCGTCGACGGCTTCGAGGCGGACGACGTCATCGCCACGCTGGCCACGCAGGCGGAGGCGGCCGGTTTCGAGGTCCTGATCGTCACCGGTGACCGTGACTCCTTCCAGCTGATCACCGAGCACGTGACGGTGCTGTATCCGACGAAGGGCGTCTCGGAGCTGACGCGCTTCACGCCGGAGAAGGTGGAGGAGAAGTACGGCCTGACCCCGGCGCAGTATCCGGACTTCGCGGCGCTGCGCGGCGACCCGTCGGACAACCTCCCCGGCATCCCCGGTGTCGGCGAGAAGACGGCCGCGAAGTGGATCAACCAGTTCGGTTCGTTCGCGGAGCTGGTCGAGCGCGCCGACGAGGTCAAGGGCAAGGCCGGGCAGAACTTCCGCGACCACCTGGACGCGGTGAAGCTCAACCGCCGCCTGACCGAGATGGTCCGCGACGTCGAGCTGCCCAAGGGCGTCGACGAGCTCGCCCGCGCCCCGTACGACCGCAAGGGCCTCGCCCTCGTCCTGGACACCCTGGAGATCCGCAACCCCTCGCTGCGGGAGCGGCTCCTCGCCGTCGACCCGGGCGCCGAGGAGGCCGAGCCCGCCCCGGCCGCCGAGGGCATCGACCTGGACGGCGCCGTCCTCGGCGCCGGCGAGCTCGCCCCCTGGCTCAGCGAGCACGGCACGGCGGTCCTCGGCCTGGCCACCGTCGACACCTGGCAGCTCGGCACCGGTTCGGTCACCGAGGTCGCGCTCGCCGCGGCCGGGGGAGCCGCGGCCTGGTTCGACCCGGCGCAGCTCGACGAGGCCGACGAGAACGCCTTCGCGGGCTGGCTCGCCGACGCGGACAGGCCCAAGGTCCTGAACAACGCCAAGGGCGTGATGCGGGTCTTCGCCGAGCACGGCTGGAGCGTCGACGGCATCACCATGGACACCGCGCTCGCCGCGTATCTGGTCAAGCCCGGGCGCCGCTCCTTCGACCTGGACGCGCTGTCCTTGGAGTATCTGGGTCGCGAGCTGGTGCCCGCGGCGGCCGACGGGCAGCTGGCGTTCGGCACCGAGGACGAAGAGGGCGCCGAGGCCGACGCGCTGATGGTGCGGGCCCGCACCATTCTCGACCTGGGCACGGCCTTCGGCGAGCGCCTCAAGGAGGTCAACGCCGCCGGACTCCTCACGGACGTCGAGCTGCCCACGTCCACGCTCCTGGCCCGCCTGGAGCGGCACGGCATCGCGGCCGACCGCGCCCATCTGGAGTCCATGGAGCAGCAGTTCGCGGGCGCCGTGCAGCAGGCCGTGAAGGAGGCGCACGCCGCCGCCGGACACGAGTTCAACCTGGGCTCGCCCAAGCAGCTCCAGGAAGTCCTCTTCGGCGAGCTGGGCCTGCCCAAGACGAAGAAGACGAAGACCGGGTACACCACGGACGCGGACGCCCTCGCCTGGCTCGCCGCCCAGACGGACAACGAACTGCCCGTGATCATGCTCCGCCACCGCGAGCAGGCCAAGCTGCGCGTCACCGTCGAGGGCCTGGTCAAGTCCATCGCCGCGGACGGCCGCATCCACACGACGTACAACCAGACGGTGGCCGCCACCGGCCGGCTCTCGTCGACGGAGCCGAACCTGCAGAACATCCCCGTCCGCACCGACGAGGGCCGGGCCATCCGCCGCGGCTTCGTCGTGGGCGAGGGCTTCGAATCCCTGATGACCGCCGACTACAGCCAGATCGAACTGCGCGTCATGGCGCACCTGTCGGAGGACGCGGGCCTCATCGAGGCGTTCACCTCCGGTGAGGACCTGCACACCACCGTCGCCTCCCAGGTGTTCGGCGTGGAGCGGTCCGGCGTCGACGCGGAGATGCGCCGCAAGATCAAGGCCATGTCGTACGGCCTGGCGTACGGCCTCTCGGCCTTCGGCCTGTCCCAGCAGCTCGGCATCGAGGCGGGGGAGGCGCGCGGCCTGATGGACACGTACTTCGAGCGCTTCGGCGGGGTGCGCGACTATCTGCGCCGCGTCGTCGACGACGCGCGTGCGACGGGGTACACGGAGACGATGCTGGGGCGCCGCCGCTATCTGCCCGACCTCAACAGCGACAACCGGCAGCGGCGCGAGATGGCCGAGCGGATGGCGCTGAACGCGCCGATCCAGGGCACGGCGGCCGACATCGTCAAGATCGCGATGCTGAACGTGGACCGGGCGTTGACCGACGCGAAGCTGACCTCGCGGATGCTGCTGCAGGTCCACGACGAAGTCGTCCTCGAGATCGCTCCGGGGGAGCGGGCGGCCGTGGAGGAGCTGGTCCGGCGGGAGATGGCCGGAGCGGTTTCGCTTCGAGCGCCGTTGGATGTGTCTGTGGGCGTGGGGGCCGACTGGGAGTCGGCCGCGCATTAGCCTCCGGCTCGGGTGGGGGTGCCTCTGGGCGTGGGGCTTCTGGTTCCGTTGCCCGGGGCGCCCTTGATCGCGCTGCGCGCTCGTCCTCAATCGCCGGACGGGCTCAATCAGGGGGCGTCCTTGGTCGCGCTGTGCGCTCGTCCTCGATTGCCGGACGGGCTCAATTAGGGGCGTCCTTGGTCGCGCTGCGCGCTCGTCCTCGATCGCCGGATGGGCTTGATTGGGGGCATCGTCGATCGCGCTGCGTACTCGTCCTCGATCACGGGGCGGGGTGACCATGTGGGCCGCAGCGGGGTGACCCTGTGGGCCGCATATGATGCGCGGGCAAGGTGAACACAGCCCGTCCGGCGGTTGAGGACGAGCCGACAGGCGATCGACGGCATGCCACGCCGGGGGCATCCGTGACACAGCCCGAGGCCCCCGGCCAGAAAGGCGCACGAACGGGTGTCTGGGCTCCGGAAGTTGTCGTAGTGTCGCCTGAGTCGTCCCGTCAAGGGCGCGCGGGTGCGCCGGGACGCACGGGCTGGGTCGTCAAGGGGAGGGGTCACGGACATGGCGGCGGTATTCGGCAGTCGGGTGCGCAGGACCGCGGTGACCACCGCGGTCGCCGCCGCGGCGGTGGCGGCGCTGGCCGCCTCGCAGGCCCCGGGCGTGACCAACGACCAGGCGCGGGACGACCGGGCGGGCGCCGCGGACACCTCGCCGTCCCCGGACGGCGACTCCGCCACCGGTGACTCGCCGTACTACACGGACCTCCCGCCGCTGCACAGCCCCGTCCCGCCGAGCTCCAAGCCCGGCGGCGGCGTGGCCATAGGCGACAAGGAAGCGGGCCTGCCCGCCACCGTCCTGGACGCGTACAAGAAGGCCGAAGCGGCCGTGCGCACCTCCCGGCCCGGCTGCAACCTGCCCTGGCAACTGCTCGCCGCCATCGGCAAGGTCGAGTCCGGCCAGGCCCGCGGCGGCCGCGTCGACGCCGACGGCACGACGCTCACGCCCATCCTCGGCCCGGTCCTCGACGGCAACGGCTTCGCGAAGATCACCGACACCGACCGCGGCGCCTTCGACGGCGACACCACGCACGACCGCGCCGTCGGCCCCATGCAGTTCATCCCCTCGACGTGGGCGAGCTGGCAGCAGGACGGCAACGCCGACGGCAAGAAGGACCCGAACAACATCTACGACGCCGCGCTCGGCGCCGCCCACTACCTGTGCGCGGGCGGCCGCGACCTCGCCGACAAGGACGACCTGCACGCGGCGATCCTCAGCTACAACCGCTCCACGGAGTACCTGAACACGGTCCTGTCGTGGCTGGAGTACTACCGCAAGGGCACCCACGAGGTCCCCGACGGCTCCGGCGTCCTGCCCGACGACCGCAGCGACGAGTCCCGGCCCACGCCCGGCCCCTCGACGCGGCCCGTCCGGCCCACTCCGCCGGCCACCACCCCGCCGAAGCAGCTGCCGAAGCCGCACGAGCCCGGCAAGACGCCCGGCGGCGACTCCAAGCCCCCCGGCAAGCCCGGTGGCGGCTCCGAGACCCCGAAGCCGCCCAAGCCCGGCGGCGACCCCGGCACGCCCAAGCCGCCGAAGCCCCCCAAGCCGTCGCCGTCCGAGCAGGTCTCCCGCCTGAAGAACGCGGGCGCCGCGGAGCTCACGGCGACCGCGGGCGACGCCTTCGCCGGGCGGGTCGCGGCCAAGGCGGAGAACCGCAACGGCATCGGAGTGCCCAAGGTCAAGGTGCGGTTCACCGTCTCCGGCGACACGGACACCCGGTTCGAGGGCGGCGCGCGCAGCGTCACCGTCACCACGAGCGGCACCGGCACGGCCACGGCTCCGGTCGTCGAAGCGGGCGAGCAGACCGGTGAGTTCACCGTCCGCGCCCGGGTCGTGGACCGCTCCCTGACCGCTGTGGAGGTCCCCGCGACCGTCACCGCGCGCCAGGCCGACGCCCTGGTCCGCACCAGCGACAAGGCGCTGACCTGTGAGCCCGGCAAGGCCTTCGCCGACCAGGTCGAGGTCAAGGCGACGTACAAGGGCGAGAGCGCCGAAGGCGTCGCCGCCACCGCCACCATGATCAAGTCGGCGCAGGACTCCACCGCCAACGACAAGGGTCCCTACTTCAAGGACGCGGACGGCAAGCCCGTGCGCACCCTCAAGGGCCTCAAGACCGACGAGGACGGCAAGCTGCTGCTGCCGAAGATGTACGCCGACGACACCGCCGGGACGTACCTCCTGCGCATCGTCACCAACGGCGGCGCCACGCTCACCGTCGAACTGAAGGTGGCGGCGCCCGCCGCGTGAGCGGCCACCCGCACACAGCACCCCGACCGCCTCCGGCCCGCAACGGGCCGGGGGCGGTCCGCGTTTGTGCAACGTGTTCTCATCTGGCCTGTCCGTTGCTACGGTGCCCCCGCCCTGACGAACAGTCAGTTCCCGGTTCCAGCCGCCTCGGGAGGCCCGCATGCGCGCCCTCATCGCCGCCGCCACCGGCCTCGCCGTCGCCTTCGCCCTGGTCCTGACGATCACGGCCATCGGCGCCCCGTCCGGTGAGACCTCGCCCAAGCCGCTGCTCACCACCGTCCCCAAGCACCCGTAGGGAGGGCCGAGATGCGCCGCAAGGCCAGCCTGGTCCTGCTCGCCGTCGCCGTGTTCTGCGCGGCCATGTCCCCGCTGCTGCGCTGGTACGCCTTCCCGCGCCTGGTCAAGATCCCACCGAACCAGTACCAGGACGCGGTCCTGGAGGCGAAGAATCCGACGCTCATCGACTACGGCACGATGAAGGCCAAGAAGGTCCCCAAGGTCACCATCGTGCAGACCCTCAAGGGCAACGTGGAGGCGTCGGAGAGGATCGAGAAGAACGATGGGGACTCTTCCCGCGATGTCGTCGTCTGGGACGCCCTCTCCTACGTACAGGACGCCGAGGGCAAGATGGTCTCCAAGATCCCCGAGCGCTACATCTTCGACGCGCACAGCCAGGAACCCGTGCACGCCACCGGCGAGATGGTCGACGGCGACCCCGTCAAGCGCGAGGGCATCGAGTTCAAGTGGCCCTTCCTGACCGAGAAGCGGGACTACGAGTACTTCGACGCGCAGGCCCGCATCACCAGGCCCATCCACTACAAGGGCACCCAGGACTTCCGCGGCGTGCGGGTCTACTACTTCGAGCAGACCATCCCCTGGACGAAGGTCCCCTTCCCCAAGACGATGCCGGTCAAGGGCATCACCCCGGAGTCCCTCGCCAAGACCGGCACCACGCGCTGGTACACCACGGTCCGCAAGTTCTGGGTCGACCCGACCACCGGGGCACCCGTCTACGGCGAGGAGATCCAGCGGAACGAACTGCGCGGCGGCACCCTGCTGGGCGGCCGCGACAAGGTCACGGTCTTCGCGGGGCACGTGAAGATGCGCGAGGACTACATCAAGAGCACCGTCGACCTGGTCAAGTCCCAGCGCGTCCTGGTCCTGCTCATGACCTCGTACCTGCCCTGGGGCCTGCTCGGCCTCGGCGTGCTGCTCCTCGCTCTCGCCCTGTGGCTGGAGGCCCGCAGCCGCAGGCCCGGCGACCCGGCGCCGACGGCGGCAGCGGAGCCCGAGCCGCAGCCCGCCAACGCGTGACACCGAGCCCGGGCGGCGGGCGAACCCAGGGGGCTGGTCGCCGCCCGCCGCCCGACCCCTCACCCCTGCTGGGCGCGCTCCTGCCGGGCCTTGGTGTAGCGGGTCGGCGCCGCCCCGGCCGGATCCTCCGGCCACGGATGCTTCGGGTAGCGCCCGCGCAGCTCGGCGCGGACCGCGCGGTAGCCGTCGCGCCAGAAGGAGGCGAGGTCGGCGGTGACGGCGGCCGGGCGCCCCGCGGGCGACAGCAGATGGACGAGGAGGGGTACGCCCGCCACGCGCGGGGTGTCGTCGAGCCCGAACATCTCCTGCAGCTTCACGGCGAGAACGGGCTGTTCGGGGTCCGTGTAGTCGACGCGGACACGTGACCCGCTCGGCACCTCCACCCGCTCCGGCGCGAGCGCGTCCAGGCGGACCGCCTCGCCCGTGGCCCACGGCAGCAGCCGCGTGAGGGCCTGACCGGCGGCGATCCGGCCGAGGTCGGCGCGGCGCCGGGCGCGGCCCAGCTCGGGTTCGAGCCAGTCGTCGGCGCGCTCCAGGAGCGCCGCGTCCGACACGTCCGGCCAGGGCTCCCCGACGTGCCGCCGCAGAAACCGCAGCCGGTCCCGCAGGGCGACGGCGTCCCGATCCCACCGCAGCAGCCCGAGCCCGTCCCGCCGCAGCCCCTCCACCAGCGCCGCCCGTACGAGCCCGGGGTCCGGCTCCCGCAGCGGCCGCACCACCAGCTCCACCGCCCCGAGCCGCTCCACCTGCCGCGCGACCAGCTCCCCGTCGGTCCAGGCGACCTCGTCCCCCTCGGCGTACATCGACGCGGCGGCCGCCCGAGCGACCCCCTCGTCGACAACGGCCCCCCACCGCACCCGGGCATGCCCGGCCCCCGCGGCCCGATCGGCCACCGCCACCGCTACCCAACCGGCCCCGCCGAGCCCGGACCCGCCCCCCACCTCGGCCCGGGTCCCCCCGACCATCAGATAGGTCCCGTCGTCGGCACGCCGGGCCAGGCGCTCGGGGAAGGCGAGGGCGGCGACGAGACCGACGACGAGGTCGTCGGGGACCCCGCCTCGGGGAGCGTCGACGTCCGGTTCCGGGTAGCGGGCGTGGGCCCCGCCGCCGGGAGCGTCGGCGCCCCCGGTTCCGGATGTGGCACGGGCCGACCCCGCACCGCCGGTGGGCGTGGACACGGCCGACGTGGCGCCGACGGCCGAGGCGAGGCGTCCCACCTCCCCCCGCCAGCGCGCGGCATAGGCGTCGGCGCCCCGCCGGGCGGCCCGGAGCCCCGCCGCGAGGTCGTCCCCGTACTCACGGGGAGGCTCCTCGCTGAGCAGGGCGACGGCTTCCGCGGCCCGCCGGGCGCCGACCCGGGGCGCCGCGTCGAGGAGGGCCCGGGCGAGCCGAGGATGGACCCCGACCCGGGAAAGGCGTACGCCCCGCTCGGTGACCCGCCCGCTCACCCCGTCCACCGCGCCGACGGCCACGAGCACGTCCCGCGCGGCGGCCATCGCCCCGGCGGGCGGCGCGTCGAGGAGCGCGAGCCCGGCCGCACCGGGGGCGCCCCAGCACGCGGCCTGGAGGGCGAACGCCGTCAGGTCGGCCACCTTGATCTCCGGCGCCGGGAACCGCGGCAGCCGCGCGTCCTCCGCCTCGGCCCAGCACCGGTACACGGCCCCCGGCGCCTCCCGCCCGGCCCGCCCGGCCCGCTGTCGGCCGGCGGCCTGCGAGGCCCGCACGGTGGTGAGGGAGCTGAGCCCGCGCGCATGGTCGACCCGAGGCTCCCGCGCGAGCCCGGAGTCGACGACGACCCGCACCCCCGGCACCGTCAGGGACGACTCGGCCACGGACGTGGCGAGGACGACCCGGCGCCGCTCACCGCCCGCGAGGACCGCGTCCTGCACGGCGGCCGGAGCCCGCCCGTGCACCTGCAGCACCTCGACCCCGCCCAGCTCCCCGAGCTGCCCCGCCACCCGGCCGATCTCACCGACCCCCGGCAGGAAGCACAGCACGTCCCCGTCCCGCTCCCGCAGCGCCCGCCGCACCACCGACGCCACATGCGTGAGCAGCACCGGATCGACGTGCATGCCGTGCGGCGGCCGTACAGGCCGCGCGGGCGGCGCCCACACCACGTCCACGGGGTGCGCGGTCCCGGCCGCGGCCACCACGGGGGCGCCGCCGAGGATCCGCGCCCACCCCTCGGCGTCCGTCGTCGCCGACGCCGCCACCAGCCGCAGCCCGGGCCGCAGCGTCTCGCGCACGTCGACCAGGAAGGCGGCGACCGTGTCCGCGTCCAGATGCCGCTCGTGGCACTCGTCGATCACCACTGCGTCAACCGCGCGGCCCCCGCCGCCGCCCGCGAGCTCCTGGTCCCGCTGGAGCCGCTGCAGCAGCACCCCGGTCGTGACGACCTCCACGCGCGTGTGCGGCCCCACCACGCGCTCGCCGCGCACCGTGTAACCGACGCTCCGGCCGACCTTCTCACCGAGCAGCCACGCCATCCGCCGTGCGGCGGCCCGGGCGGCGATGCGCCGCGGCTCGGCGACGACGACACGGCGTACCGCACCGCCCTCGGCACCGAGACCGGGCACCAGACCCGCGAGCGCCAGCGGCACGAGCGTCGTCTTGCCCGTGCCGGGCGGCGCGCACAGCACGGCGCACCCCGGCCCCTCCAGGGCCGACCGCAGGGCAGGCAGCGCTTCGCGAACAGGCAGTCTCAGGGCGTCGTCACGGATCACGCCCCCAGTCTCGTACGCCACCGGGCGGCGCCGGAACCGAGGCCGCAGCCGCCGCCGGGAGACGGCCCCGGTGCCGCCCGCCCCCGAAGCGCGGCCTCAGTCCGGCCCGCAGCCGGGAGACGCCCTCGGTCCGGCCCGCGCTCGAAGGGCGGCTCAGTCCCGCTCGCCCCTCCCGAAGGGCGGCCTCAGTCCCGCTCGCACACGAAGATCGCCGTGCCGGGGATGAGGTTCCCGCGCAGCGGGGACCAGCCGCCCCACTCCTGGGTGTTCCAGGCGGGCCACTCCGGCTCCACCAGGTCCACCAGGCGGAACCCGCCCGCGACCACGTCCCGCACCCGGTCCCCGACCGTCCGGTGGTGCTCGACGTACACCGCGCGCCCCTCCTCGTCCTGCTCGACGTAGGGAGTGCGGTCGAAGTACGAGGCCGCCACCGAGAGCCCCTCGGGGCCCGGCTCGTCCGGGAACGCCCAGCGGATCGGGTGCGTGACGGAGAAGACGAAGCGCCCGCCGGGCCGCAGCACGCGCCGCACGTCCCGCAGGACCCGCACCGGGTCGGCGACGAACGGCAGCGCCCCGTACGCGGAGCAGGCGAGGTCGAAGGAGCCGTCCGCGAACGGCAGCGCGCCCGCGTCGGCCTCCACCAGCGGCACCCGGCCCGCGGCGCCCTCCTGGATCCGCAGGGCGTGCTGGAGCTGGCGGTGGGAGAGGTCGAGGGCGACCGGCCGTGCGCCCTGCGCGGCGAGCCAGCGCGAGCACTGGGCGGCGCCCGCGCCGATCTCCAGGACGTCCTTGCCCTTCAGCTCCTCCGGCGGGCCGAGCAGCTCCGCCTCGACCTCGTCGAGCCCCTCGGGGCCCCACACGAAACGGTCGTCCCCGAGGAACGTGCCGTGCTCGATCTGGTACTCGTCCGCGTTCCGGTCCCACCAGCCGCGATTGGCGCGGCTGCTCTCCGTGACATCGGCGTCACGCCGGGTGGCCTCGGGTTCGGGTGCGTCGGGCTCTTGGATGATCCGCTCCATCGTCGTTACTGTGCCGTCTGGCGTCGGCGGGTGCGTCGCGGCAGGGCGCGATGCGGCCGGTGTGGCCTCATGCAACAGGTTTTGTGCCGGGTATGCGGCGATCCGCCCCGGGTGTGCGCCTTCGCGCATTGACCCTGTACGACAGCCCCCGTATGCTACAAGTTGCGCTGCGGGCCTGCGTTCCTCAGACATAGCAGGTTGCGCTCGCGTCTGTTGTATGTCCCCTCGGTTATCGAGGCGCTTTCCGTGTCCTTCGGGATCAGGAAGTCGCGTCTCCTGAGCTGTCCGGCTTCTGCAGACCGAAACGGGCTCCGGCGTAAGCAGTACCTACGACTTCAATGTCCGTACCGGAGCCCTTTCCCACATGACGAGCAGCACCGAGACCACCGCCACCACTCCGCAGGTAGCGGTCAACGACATCGGTAACGAGGAAGCCTTCCTCGCCGCGATCGACGAGACGATCAAGTACTTCAACGACGGCGACATCGTCGACGGCGTCATCGTGAAGGTCGACCGGGACGAGGTCCTGCTCGACATCGGTTACAAGACCGAAGGCGTCATCCCGAGCCGCGAGCTCTCCATCAAGCACGACGTCGACCCCAACGAGGTCGTCGCCGTCGGTGACGAGATCGAGGCCCTTGTTCTCCAGAAGGAGGACAAGGAAGGCCGCCTGATCCTCTCGAAGAAGCGCGCCCAGTACGAGCGTGCCTGGGGCACCATCGAGAAGATCAAGGAAGAAGACGGGATCGTCACCGGTACCGTCATCGAGGTCGTCAAGGGTGGTCTCATCCTCGACATCGGCCTCCGCGGCTTCCTCCCGGCCTCCCTGGTCGAGATGCGCCGTGTCCGCGACCTTCAGCCCTACGTGGGCAAGGAGCTCGAGGCCAAGATCATCGAGCTGGACAAGAACCGCAACAACGTGGTCCTGTCCCGCCGTGCCTGGCTCGAGCAGACCCAGAGCGAGGTCCGCCAGACCTTCCTCACGACCCTGCAGAAGGGCCAGGTCCGCTCCGGCGTCGTTTCCTCGATCGTCAACTTCGGTGCGTTCGTGGACCTCGGCGGCGTCGACGGTCTCGTGCACGTGTCCGAGCTGTCCTGGAAGCACATCGACCACCCCTCCGAGGTTGTCGAGGTCGGCCAGGAAGTCACCGTCGAGGTTCTCGACGTGGACATGGACCGCGAGCGCGTCTCCCTGTCGCTCAAGGCGACGCAGGAAGACCCGTGGCAGCAGTTCGCCCGCACGCACCAGATCGGGCAGGTCGTTCCCGGTAAGGTCACCAAGCTCGTTCCGTTCGGTGCGTTCGTGCGCGTCGACGAGGGCATCGAGGGCCTGGTCCACATCTCCGAGCTGGCCGAGCGCCACGTGGAGATCCCGGAGCAGGTCGTCCAGGTCAACGACGAGATCTTCGTCAAGGTCATCGACATCGACCTTGAGCGTCGCCGGATCTCGCTGTCGCTGAAGCAGGCCAACGAGTCCTTCGGCGCCGACCCGTCGGCCGTCGAGTTCGACCCGACCCTGTACGGCATGGCCGCGTCCTACGACGACCAGGGCAACTACATCTACCCCGAGGGCTTCGACCCCGAGACCAACGACTGGCTCGAGGGCTACGAGACCCAGCGCGAGGCCTGGGAGACCCAGTACGCCGAGGCGCAGACGCGCTTCGAGCAGCACCAGGCTCAGGTCATCAAGTCCCGCGAGGCCGACGCCCAGGCGGCGGCCGAGGGTGGCAACGAGGCTCCGGCCGGTGCGGCTCCGGCCGCCTCGGGCGGTGGCGGCGGCTCCTACTCCTCCGAGGGCCCGGACAACTCCGGCGCGCTTGCTTCGGACGAGGCGCTGGCCGCTCTGCGCGAGAAGCTGGCCGGTGGCCAGAGCTGACGCTCGCCTCTAGGCGGTTGTAGCTGAACACTGTGGGCCCGCACCTGTTGGTGCGGGCCCACAGTGTTTCCTTTTTGGCGCTTCGTGCCGGGGGTTCTCTGTTTCCTGCGGGTGCGTGGGGGCTTGGCGCGCAGTTCCCCGCGCCCCTTGGGTGTTACGGGGTTACCGGGACGTTCGTGAGGCCCTTGCCCGCCTTGACCGTGTTGCTCGCGTAGACCGTTGTCTTGCAGCTGGAGCTGTTGTTCGTCACGTTGATCGCCAGTTGCTTGTCGCCCGAGGCGCCCGTCAAGTCGGACTTGTTGGAGCGGAAGACCGTGCCGCAGCCCCAGCCCGACTGCTGGGTGTGGGTCTCGAAGCCGTTGTTCGTGGTGTTCTTGCCGGTGTTGCCCTCGATGACGTAGTTGTTGCCCTTCACATCGATCCATGAGTCGTCGAAGTTGTTGCCGGTCAGGCCCTTGCCGTCGAAGGTGTTGCCCGAGACCAGGCCGCCCTTCGTGCCCTCCTTGAGGTCGATGGCCTCGCCGCCGACGTCCGGGCCGATGACGTTGTTCAGGATCTGTACGTTGTCGCTCTTGTCCGAGAGGCCGCCCGCGCTGCCGACGTACACGCCCTCGCCCATGCCGCGGTCGTCGTTGCCCGTGTCGTAGATCCTCGAGTTCTTGATCACGCCGTCGGGGCTCGACTTGCGGAAGTGGACGCCCTCCATGTCGAGGCCGTGGACGGTCACGCCGTCCACCACGACCCCCTTCGCGGAGTCGATCATGATGCCCTTCTGGCCGCCGGTGACGGTGATGCCCTTGACGGTCCAGTACGAGGCGCCGTTCAGGTGCAGGCCGTAGCCGCCGCCCGCCGTGAGGACGGCCTTCGAGGAGCCGGTCAGCGTGACGCGGGAGCCGGAGCTCGCGGCGACGGAGGTCTTGAAGTTCCCCGAGTAGGTGCCGTCGGCGAGGTGGATCGTGTCCCCCGGGCCTGCCTCGCCGAGCGCCGACTTGAGCTGGGCGGCGGTGGAGACCTCGATGGTGGCGGCCGGGCGGGGGGCCGAGGGCGCCGGAGTCGCGTATGCGGCCGCGGTCAGTCCGCCCGTGGCGGCGGTGGCGGAGAGCGCGGCGATGAGGAAGCGGGTGCGCATCGTGGGGTTGCCTTCCCGTTGGGGGCTGCTGCGGATGTCTGATGGCTCTCGTGCGAGTTCTTGTACATGAACTATGGGCGTCATTCTGAACACTCCACTGCCTCGTGACGGTAAAGGTGGGGCATGTCCGCGTCAAGGTCTGTACCTGGAGGGGCGGGAACAGGGCGCCGGGATCGGGGTGCGTCATGAACTCGCCGTGGTGTACGGGGAGTTCACGGATGCGATCCGGATCCAGGGGTCGGTAGGAAACGGATCAGCCGTGGCTGTGAATGCGCGCGGCGGGGAATGCCCGCCCCGCGAGGCGCGTTCTGCTCAATGAACACGAGGAGGAGCGGTCACAGTGCTAGATCCGCAGGGTTTGTACGCATGGGAGCCGAAGGGCCTCGCTGTCGTCGACATGGCACTCGCCCAGGAGTCGGCCGGTCTGGTCATGCTCTACCACTTCGACGGATACATCGACGCGGGCGAGACCGGCGACCAGGTCGTCGAGCGGCTCGTGGACAGCCTTCCCGGGCAGGTCGTCGCCCGCTTCGACCACGACCGGCTCGTGGACTACCGCGCCCGGCGCCCGCTGCTCACGTTCCGGCGCGACCGCTGGAGCGACTACGAGGTGCCGACGCTGGACGTCCGCCTCCTCCAGGACGCCACCGGCGCGCCCTTCCTGCTGCTCTCCGGCCCCGAGCCGGACATAGAGTGGGAGCGCTTCGCCGCGGCCGTCAGGGAGATCGTCGAACGCCTCGGCGTGCGGCTCTCCGTGAACTTCCACGGCATCCCCATGGGCGTACCGCACACGCGGCCCGTGGGCCTCACCCCGCACGGCAACCGCACGGACCTGGTGCCGGGCCACTCCAGCCCCTTCGACGAGGCGCAGGTGCCGGGCAGCGCGGAGGCGCTGGTCGAGTACCGCCTCGCGGAAGCGGGCCACGACGTGCTCGGCGTCGCCGCGCACGTCCCGCACTACATCGCGCGTTCCACGTACCCGGACGCAGCCCTGACCGTCCTGGAGGCGATCACCGCCGCCACCGGCCTGGTCCTGCCCGGCGTCGCGCACGCGCTGCGCACCGAGGCGCACCGCACGCAGACCGAGATCGACCGGCAGGTCCAGGAGGGCGACGAGGAACTGGTCGCGCTCGTCCAGGGACTTGAGCACCAGTACGACGCGGCGGCGGGCGCCGACGCGCGCGGCAACATGCTCGCCGAGCCCGTGGACATCCCGTCCGCGGACGAGATCGGCCGCGAGTTCGAGCGCTTCCTCGCCGAGCGCGAGGGCGACGGCTGAGAGCCGACAGGCATGAGGGACGGGGGACGGGGGACGGGGGACGGGTGGGGTCCGGCAGACACGGCGAGGGCGGGCGCATAAGCTGCCGGTCATGCTGAAAGTGGGGCTGACCGGCGGGATCGGTGCCGGCAAGAGTGAAGTGTCACGGCTGCTCGTGGAGCGCGGCGCCGTGCTCGTGGACGCCGACCGCATCGCCCGCGAGGTGGTGGCGCCCGGCACCGAGGGCCTGGCCGCGGTCGTCGGGACGTTCGGTCCTGAGGTCCTCGCCGCCGACGGCTCCCTGGACCGCCCGAAGCTCGGCGCGATCGTCTTCGCCGACCCGGAGCGGCTGGCCGCGCTCAACGCGATCGTGCACCCCCTGGTCGGCGCCCGCTCCGCGGAACTGGAGCGCGCCGCCGAGGCCGCCGGGGACCCGGTGGTCGTGCACGACGTGCCGCTGCTCGCGGAGAACGGCCTCGCGCCGCTGTACGACGTCGTGGTCGTCGTCGACGCCCGCCCCGAGACCCAACTCGACCGGCTGCTGCGGCTGCGCGGCATGACCGAGGACGACGCCCGCGCCCGGATGTCCGCCCAGGCGACCCGCGAGAAGCGCCTGGCGATCGCCGACATCGTCATCGACAACGACGGCCCCCTGGAACGGCTGGTGCCGCGCGTGGACGAGGTGTGGCGGGAGCTGCGGCAGCGCGCCGGGGGCGCCTAGGGCCGGTCCGACGGGTCGGCGCGACCGGCGCGACCGGCGCGGAGGGCACAGCGGGCGCGGGCGCGCGGAGGGCGCGGAGAAGGGCGGGCTTTGTGGTCGTACTGGCGGCGTTCACCACCCTGGGCGGGCTCGTCGCGCTGCTCGCGGGCGCGTACGGGCTGCAGCGCACCCGACATCTCACCGAGGCCGGAGAGACCACGGAGGCACTGGTCAAGGCGGTGCCGCAAGGAGCCGACCGGCCGACGCTGCAGTTCGAGACCGCCGACGGGCGGGTCCTTGAGGTCGTCTCACCGGTGCCCGCGAACCGGCGGCGGCCCCTGCGTGCCGGGGACCGGGTGCGCATCGCCTACGACGCCGACGACCCCCGCGAGGTCGTGCTCCTCGGCCGGGAACGGCGCGGCCTGGACCGGGCGTTCGTGGCGGCGGGGGCGGGCCTGGTGATCGTGGGCCTCGCGCTGGGCATGGTGGGCTGACCCCGGTCCTGCCCTGGACCCGGCGGCCCGGCCCCGGACGTGAGTGCCCGTCCGGCCTTGGAATATGCCGGACGGGGTGGTGTGTTGACGCGGAGGAGCGAGGGAAGGAGTCCGGCGTGCCCGAAAGCAGCCCGGAGAGCCATGTCATCGATTTCCGCGCGGCCGAGCAACTGCTCGCCGCCCGGGACCCGCGGGGTGCGGTGAAGCTGCTGGACTCCGTCATCGCCGCCCATCCGGAGAACACCGCCGCGCGGCTCCTGCGCGCCCGCGCCTTCTTCGCCGCCGCCCAACTGCGCGCCGCCGAGCTGGAGTTCAGCATCGTCCTGGAGCGCGAGCCGGACAACGCGTTCGCGCACTTCGCCCTCGCCCGCACCTACGAGCGCGCCGCACGGCCCGACCAGGCCCGCCGCCACTTCCGGCTCGCCGCCGCGCTCGACCCGCAGCCGGACTATCTGGCGGCGGCGCGGTTCGACGGGGACGAAGGCGGGGCCGGGGGCGTCGGAGACGGTGTGTCGCCGGGGGGCGGGCGGTAGCCGGGCTGTGGGGCCGCCCGGCCTCGGCGGGGGCGGGCCGTGGTGTCGCCGTCGGGGCTTCGGCAGCGGCTCGGGGTCAGGTTCCCGGCGGATCGTACGGCGGTACGTGCCGGCCCGGCTGGTAGTGCGGGCCCTGGCGGATGTGGCGTACGACCAGCGTCATGTCGACGATCACCACCAGGCACAGCACCCCGCATGCCACCGCCCACTGCGGGCGCCCGGCCAGCGCGAACGCCACCGTCCCCGCGGCCGCCCAGAGCAGCCCCCATACGCTGAACCAGAAGCGCATGCGCAGCGGGCTGCGTGCCGTCACCGGTTCACTGCCTGTGCGCATGGGAACGTCATCTCCTCCTTCCAGGGTCCACCCGGCACGGGCCGAACGGAAGGGCCGACCCAGGGGCAGGTGGAGCTGTGCTGGACGTACTGCGGGCCGCGGCCGAGACCGATGAGGCGCTCGCCGCTTGGCTGAAGAGTCTGGACGGCGTGGGGGAGCCGGTCGCCGAAGTCGTCCTGCCGGACGCCGATGAGCTGCCCGACGTCCTACTTGACCTCGCCGTGCCGCATGAGGACATCAACGCGCTGGTCGGCCTGCGTGCGCGGGTCCTTGGTGACCCGGACGCGCGGTGGCTTCTCGCGCGGTGTGTCGCTCTGCTGCTGCGGGACCTGGGCGAGCCCGGGCGCGAGGTGCGGCTGCCCGTTCTGCCCGCGGGCCTGGGGGAGCTCGGCAGTTGCTTCCACGTCTTCGTCTTTGTCGCCGCGCTGCCCGAGGTGCGGGACTACCACCGGCGCCACGGTGTGCCCGATGACGTGTCACGGCGCACCCTTGCCGATCTGGGGCGGCATATGGCCGTCCATCGGCGGCGGCATGGTGGCCGGGGGGTGCCTGTGCCCGGGTGGCACGCGTGGCACTTCCGGGGCGAGCTCTATCAGCTGGGACGGTTGCAGTTCCAGCGGGCTGTGCTCGGGGAGCGGATGGCCGCCGCCGTTGCCGGCGCGGGGGGCGAGGCCGGGGGCGGGGATCTGTGCCTGAGCGTGCACATCCCCGATTTTCTCGGACCGATGTCCGATGCCGCGTGTGAACGGTCCGTCGAGATGGCTCGGGAGTTCTTTCCCCGGCACTTTCCCCGGGAGCGGTACGACGTGGTCGTCTGTCACTCTTGGCTGCTTGATCCGCAGTTGAAGCGGTATCTGCCGGGGGCGGCCAACATCGTGCGGTTTCAGGAGCGGTTCCGGCTCGCGGACACGTACGCGGGGGAGGGGCCGGACGATCGGCTGCCCGTGGGGTTCGTGTTCGGGGACCGGGATCTGCCGGTGGCGGGGTTGCCCCGGCGGACTCGGGTGGAGCGCGCTGTGGGGGATCATCTTCGGGGTGGGGGGCATTGGTACGAGGGGCACGGCTGGTTTCCGCTGTAGCGTCCCCGTCCCCGTCCCCGTCCCCGTCCCCGTCCCCTCAACCGTCGGACGGGCTGGAACCACCCCGGCCGGGCTCTTGAGGCGCGGGCTCGTCCCCACGCGTCGGCGGCGCCGAAAGCGTCGGGCCCGTACGGGAGTTGAGAGCCCGTAGGCGGTCCATGTCCCGGCGGTCCCGCTTCGTGGGGCGGCCCGTGCCGCGGTCGCGGATGCCTGCGGGGGCCACCGCCTCGCGCGGGGGCGGGGGCGGGCTGTTGTCCACGTAGCACTCGATCGCGACCGGCGCGCCGACCCGCTTGCGGATGAGGCGTCTGACGATCACGACGCGTTCGCGGCCGCCGGCCTGGCGCAGGCGGACCTCGTCGCCCTCCTTCACGCCGTACGCGGGCTTCACGCGTTCGCCGTTGACCCGGACGTGGCCGCCCTTGCAGGCCGCGCCGCCCGCCGAACGGGTCTTGACCAGTCGTACGGACCAGATCCAGCTGTCGACGCGCACGGTGCCGCCGCCCGTACCCGGTGAAGTCTCCGAAGCCATGCGTCGACCTTAGTGCGGCATCGGTGCGGGGAGCCCGGCTGCCCGGCGAGCCGTCCGGAATCCGCGAGCCGCCGCGCTCGATAATTCGGGCTATTCGCCGTAAATCGTCACTCCTTCTCGCTCATGCCTCAGAGGTGCTGCCCATGACGCCCGAAGAGCTCGCCACCACGGTCGACGGACTGATGGACGGCCTGCGCGCCGACCTCGTACGCCTCGCCGAGATCCCCTCCATCGCCTTTCCCGGGTTCCCGGACGGGCCCGTCGAGGAGGCGCACGACATGGTCGCGGGGCTGCTGCGCGACGCCGGTGTGCCCCGCGTCGAGCGCCTCGACCTGCCGGACACCGCGCCGGTCGTCTACGGCGAGATCCCGCCGCCGGATCCCGGCGCGCCGACCGTGCTGCTCTACGGGCACTACGACGTCCAGCCGCCCGGCGACGAGAAGCTGTGGCGGTCGCCGCCCTTCGAGCCGACGCCCGTCGACGGGGAGGGCGGTGGGCTGCGGGCGCGCGGCATCGCCGACGACAAGTCCAATGTCATCGCCCATGTCGGGATGCTGCGGGCGTACGGAGGGCGGCCGCCCGTCGGTATCAAGATCGTGGTGGAAGGGCAGGAGGAGTACGGGAGCGCCTTCGACGGGTATCCGCCCACCGATCCCGAACGGTTCGCCTGCGACGCCATGGTCATCGCCGACCTCGGCAACCTCCGCCCCGGCACCCCCACCCTCACCACCGGCCTCCGCGGCGCCGCCGAGGTGCTGGTCGAAGTGCGCACGCTCGATGAGCCCAGGCACAGCGGGGAGTTCGGCGGCGCCGCGCCGGACGCGTTGCTCGTGCTGCTCAAGGCGCTCGCCACGCTTCACGACGTGCACGGGGACGTCGCGGTGGAGGGGCTGCGCAGGGAGGCGTGGCGCGGGACCTCGTACACGGAGGAGGAGTTCCGGGCGCTCGCGGGCGTGCGCGAAGGGATGCCGCTCATCGGTAGTGGAGGGCTCGGGGAGCGGTTGTGGAGCGGGCCCGCGATCACCGTGATCGGCCTCGACGCGCCGGGCGTGGAGCACGCGGCGTCGGCGGTCGTGCCGTACGCCCGCGCCAAGCTGAACCTGCGGTTCCATCCCCGGCAGGACCCGGTGCAGGCGCGGGCGCGGCTCGTCGAGCACCTGCGGTCGCTGCGGCCCTTCGGCGTCCCGCTGACCGTCACGCCCGGCGACACCGGGCCCGGCTACGAGGCCGCGACCGGCGGGCCCGCCTACCGGGCCGCGCTCACCGCCCTCAAGGAGGCCTGGGGCGAGGAGGCCTCGTACGTCGCCACCGGCGGCTCGATCCCGCTCGTCAACGGGCTCGCGCAGGCGGCACCCGGCGCCGAGGTCCTGCTGTTCGGCGCGCAGGACAGCATGTGCAACCTGCACGCGCCCAACGAGCGCGTGCTGCTCTCGGAGCTGCGCGACACGGTGGTCGCGATGGGCGCGTTCGTACGGGAGTACGCCGCCTCGTACGCCGCTCGCGGCGCGGACGGGAGCGACGCGTGAGCACCACCACGACCGAGCCGGGCACCGAAGAGCCCGCGCCTGAGCGCAAGTTCACCTTCCCCAGCGCCCTGACCGTGCTCGCGATCGTCACCGTCGCCGTGTGGCTGCTCGCGTTCCTGGTGCCGCCGGGGGCCTACGACCGCAACGACAAGGGTGCGCCCGTCCAGGGCAGTTACCACCGCGTCCCCGACGACCAGTCCTTCGTCGACCGCCTCAACGACCTCTTCCTCGCCCCCGTCAACGGCCTGTACGGGGTGCAGGACACCGAGTCCGGGCAGGTCGGCCCGGACCTGGTCGGCGAGCTGTACGGCAGCGCGGGCGTGTTCCTCTTCGTCCTCGCCATCGGCGCGTTCATCACCGTCGTGTTCGCCACCGGCGCCCTCGACCGGGGCATCGGGCGGCTCGCGCACCGGCTGCGCGAGCGCGGCGCGATGCTCATCGCGGGCGTCATGGTCGTCTTCTCCGTCCTCGGCACGGTCGAGGGCTTCGCGGAGGAGACCCTCGGCTTCTACGGCCTGATCGTGCCGCTGATGCTCGCCCTCGGCTACGACCGGATGACCGCCGTCGGCGCGATCATCCTGGGCGCGGGCGTCGGCGTGCTGTGCTCCACCGTCAACCCCTTCGCCACCGGCGTCGCCTCGTCGGCGGCGGACATCTCGCTCGGCGACGGCATCGTGCTGCGGTTCGCGATGTGGCTGGTGCTCACGGCTGTCACGGTCGCGTACGTCATCCGGTACGCCCGGCGCGTACAGCAGGACCCCGAGCGGTCCCTGAGCGGATTCCTGCCGGGCGACCGGGACGGGGCCGCGGCCGAGCAGTCGGGCGAGGTGCCCGAGCTGACCGGACTGCACAAGGCGATCCTGGTCGTCGTCGCGCTGGTCTTCGCGTTCATGATCTTCTCGGTGGTGCCGTGGTCCAGCGCGCTGACCGGCGACGCGGACGCGCAGCCGTACGGCTTCGAACTCGGCTGGTCCTTCCCGCAGTTGGCCGCCCTGTTCCTGTGTGCGGCGGTCCTCGTGGGCCTGGTGGCGCGCATGGGCGAGCAGCGGCTCAGCTCGACCGTCATCCAGGGGGCGGCGGACTTCATCTCACCCGCGCTCGTCATCGTGCTCGCGCGCGGAGTCACGGTGATCATGAACAATTCGCGCATCACGGACACCGTGCTGCACTCGATCGAGGGGGTCGTGAAGGGCACCTCGTCGGGGCTCTTCGCCGTCATCGTGTTCCTCGTCAACCTGCCGCTGGCGTTCCTCATCCCCTCCACCTCCGGGCACGCCACCCTCGCCATGCCGATCCTCGCGCCCCTCGCCGACTTCGCCGACGTCCCCCGGTCCGTCGTCGTCACCGCGTGGGCCGCGGCCAGCGGCTGGATGAACCTGTGGGTGCCGACGACGGCCGTCACGATCGGCGGCGTCGCCCTCGCCAAGGTCGGCTACGACAGGTACCTGCGGTTCGTGTGGCCGCTGCTCGCCATCCTGTTCGTGCTGATCTGCGGGTTCGTGGCGGTGGGCGCGGCGATCACCTGAGCGGCGGTCCGGGCGTCCCGCCAAACGCGGTGCGGTCAGGGCTCGTCGGGGAGCTACCGTGCCGGGATGAGTCTTTACCCGGAGATCGAGCCGTACGACCACGGCATGCTCGACGTCGGCGACGGCAACCGCGTGTACTGGGAGGTCTGCGGCAACCCGCTCGGCAAGCCCGCCGTGATCCTGCACGGCGGGCCCGGGTCCGGCTGCACCCCCGGATTCCGGCGCTACTTCGACCCCGACGCCTACCGCGTCGTCCTGCTCGACCAGCGCGGCAGCGGACGCTCCACGCCGCACGCGAGCGACCCCGCCACCGACATGTCCGTCAACACCACCAAGCACCTGCTCGCCGACCTCGAACTCCTGCGGCGGCACCTGCGCGTCGAGCGGTGGCTCGTCTGGGGTGCCTCCTGGGGGTCGGTCCTCGGCCTCCGGTACGCCCAGACCTACCCCGACCGGGTGTCCGAGCTCGTCCTCACCGGGCTCGCCACCGGCAGCCAGGCCGAGGTCGACCTGCTCACCCGGGGGCTCGGGCGGGTGTTCCCCGAGGCCTGGGAGGCCTTCCGGTCCGGCGTCCCCGAACGCGAGCGGGACGGGGATCTCGCCGGGGCCTACCTGCGGCTGCTCTCCGCCGCCGACGCGGACGTCCGCGCGCGGGCCGCACGCGCCTGGACCGACTGGGAGACCGCCATCGCCATGGCCGCGCCCCGCTCCGTCCCCCGCTACGAAGACCCCGCGTTCCGCGCCGGCTTCGCCCGCACCGTCACCCACTACTTCGCCCACGGCCACTGGCTGGGCGAGGACGAGGTGGTCCTCCGGGACGCGGGCGCCCTGCGCGGCATCCCCGGCGTGGTGGTCCAGGGCGGCCTCGACTTCGGGAACCTCCTGGGCGTGCCCTGGCGCCTGCAGCGGGGCTGGGGCGACGGGGAGTTGGTCGTCGTGGAGGACGTGGGGCACGACGCGGGGGCGGCGGGGGTGGCTGCGGCACTGGTGCGGGCCACGGACGGATTTCGGGCCGGGGGATAGGGAGCCTGCGGGGCTTTCGCCTTTCCCTTTCCCTTTTCCTTCCCCTTCCCTTTGCCCTTCCCCCTTTTCTTCTTTCCCCGGTGCGCAAGTCGCCCACCGGCAGGGCCTCTTCACGTTTTCCCGGCTGTCCGCGCCGGGCGATGTGGCAAGGTGGATCAACTAATGATTCGGATGTCCGAGCGTCCGCGTAGGGGGATCTTCATGCGTTTGCGTACCGTCGCGGCCTCTGCCGCACTCGTCCTGTGCGCCACGACGGGCGCAGCGGCCTGTTCGTCCTCGCCGGACGCCGCGGACACCTCCCGGCCCGCCGGTCCCGCCGCCACGAAGCCCGCCCCCGCCGAAGACGTGCGGGGCCGCATCGAAACGGGCAAGCGCCAGGCGGGCGCCCCGAAGACGGGCGGGCACGACGGGGCGCATTCCCCGGAGTGCGCGGCCTCCGCCGCCGAGATCCCGGAGAAGTGCGCTCTCGACATCTCGTTCGCCGAGAGCACCGATGGCGAGCCGGGCGACGGGGCGCCGGTCATGCAATAAGTTCGACACGGCATGTGTCCCATCGTGCGCGAAGGTCCACTAACCTCACATCCTGTTCACATTTAAAATGCTGACCTCGACGCAGGGGTCAGGGGCGGGGGTAGTGGATCATGCGTGTCGACTGGTATCCGAAGCTGGGCGTTCTCGCTGGTGCGTCAGCGCTCGCGCTCACGGCCGTCACCGCGACGCCGGCACCGGCTGACGACTCCCCGGGGGGCCTCCAGGAAGTGCAGATGCCGGCGGATGTGGAGATTCTTGAAGGCGTCGCCCCGGCGCCGGATACGACGGTTCCGTTCCTGGCGGGAAGGCCGAAGGCCGCCGCGGCATCCGACACGTGCCTCGGAGATGCCTCCGCCTACGGCGTCAAGGGGTGTTTCCAGCACCACGGCGACGTCGTCTGGTCCCGCGACACGGAAAAGGACGGGCTGTCCGCTGCCGTCGGGATCTACACCGATTACGGCCGGGCCTCCGCGGTCTGCATCAACAAGCTCGGCGCAAACACGTGGGCGACCTGCAACAAGGACTACAGCGAAGACGGGAAAGTGCGCCTGCGGGTCATGCGCTACAACGGCGAAACCGGCAGGTTCTACCAGCCCGAGTCGTGGTCCGGCTGGATTCCGGTCGACGGCCAGTACTGAATCACCGTTGGCGCCCGCCGTCGGGGTGATCTTCCCGGGGTGCGGGGAGGTCCGGGTGGCCGGGTGGGCACGTTCTGCGCAACGCGCCGGGGATCGCCGGTGCCTGGCGAGTGGAGCGTCCGGTGTTGCTGACTGCCGGTTCCAGCGGTCCCCGTGGGGTTGTCCGTCGGCGGGGGAGCCGGCTGCGGCGGGGGGTTGTGTGTGCCGCTGCCTTGGCCGGGCTTGCTGTTCTTGGTGGTGGCGACGCGGCTGCGGATGCTGATGCCGGTGGGGTGCCGGGGGACGTGGAGTTCTGGGTCAATCCGGATACCTCGGCCGCGCGGCAGGTGGTCGAGTGGCGGGCGCGGGGGCGGGCCGCCGATGCCTGGTTCATGGGGCGGATCGCGGAGCGGGCGCAGGCCGAGTGGCTCTACGAGGAGGGGGTGGGCGGGGCGGGCGGTGGGGGGCGTGTGGGCGGGACGAGGGATGTGGTGCGGGGGTTCGTGGAGAAGGCGGCCGCTGTCGGGCGTACCGCTGTGCTTGTCGCCTATTTCGTGCCGCATCGTGACTGCGGTGACTACTCCGCCGGGGGCGCGCGCGACGCCGCTCACTACCGGGCCTGGATCGATGACTTCGCCAGCGGGATCGGCGCGCGGGACGCGTACGTGATCGTCGAACCCGACGCTGTCGCGCAGGAGATCGCGGGGTGCGAAGGGGCCGACGCCACCGAGCGGTACGCGCTGCTCGCGCACGCCGTGGCCCGGCTCAAGCAGCAGCCCGGTGCCAAGGTCTATCTCGACGCGGGCAACGCGAGCTGGATCCCCCAGGAGAGCCGCCTCGTCGAACCGCTGCGGCAGGCCGGGGTCGAGCAGGCCGACGGCTTCGCGCTCAACGTGTCCAACTACCGCACGACCGAGGAGAGCACGGCGTACGGCCACCGCCTCGCCCGTGCCCTCGGCGGCGGCAAGCACTTCGTGATCGACACCAGCCGCAACGGCAACGGGCCCTACACCGGCGACGACAAGGCCTGGTGCAACCCGCCCGGCCGCGCCCTCGGCAGCCCGCCCACGACCCGCACCGGCGACCCCGCCGTCGACGCCTACCTGTGGATCAAGCGGCCGGGCGAGTCGGACGGTGCGTGCCGGGGCGGTCCCGCCGCCGGGACGTGGTGGCCGGAGTACGCCCTGGGGCTCGCCGTCCGGGCGCGCGGCACGTATCTCATCAGCCTTCAGGGACGCCAGACGTAGCGGACGTCCGGCTCGCGCTCCTCGTTGTCCGCGCCGTCCGTCCAGCGGTCCGCCGTGAAGCCGTGGCGATCGTAGAAGCGGTGCGCGGGCTCGTTGACCTGGAAGGTGTGCAGGGAGAGGCCGGTGGGGCTGCGCTCCTTCGCCAGGGCGACGAAGCGGTCGCCGATGCCTCGGCCGCGCCAGTCGGGGGACAGGTAGAGCTGGCTCAGTTCGGTCCGCTCGGGGCCGTGTTGTGGCGCGGGGGCCTCCAGGACCATCATGCCGACCACCTCGCCCGCCGCCTCCGCCACCCATGTGCCGCCCCGCCCCACCACCACGTACCGGAAGAAGTCCCGGACCTCGTCGTCGGAGTGCGCCCGGCGCACGGTCGGCAGCGCGGCGTCGTACGAGCGCAGGTAGACGTCGGCCACGGCGCGCGCGTCCGCCTCGGTGGCGGGGCGCAGCGTGACGGTGGCGGCCGGGGGGTTCACGCGTCCGCCCCGGCGGGCACGACGGCCGTGACGGTGATCTCCACCAGCTGGCCGGGGTAGCCGAGGACGGTCACGCCGAGGAGCGTCGAGGTGTGCGGGCGTTCGGCGAGGAGACCGGACGCGCGGACCACGTCCCACACCCGCGACAGCACCCCGGGCTCGTCCCCGACGACGTACACCGTGCTCGCCACCACCTGCGACAGCTCGCTGCCGATGGCGCGCAGGGCCTCGTCGAGATTGGCGATGACCTGCTGTGTCTGGTGGACCGGGTCGTTCTCCCCGACGAGGTTCCCGTCGGCGTCCAGGGGGACGGAACCGGCCATGAACGCGAGGCGAGTACCGGCTTCCACGACGGCCGCGTGGGCGTATCCGGGAGGCGGGAAGAGACCGGGCACGACGGTGCGACGGACGGGGGTGGTGGGGGCGGTGGGGACGGGTTCGGTGGTCATGGGGGCATCGTGCGGTGCCGGGCGGGGTGGGCGCATCCGGATTTCGGGGGCGCCCACCCGGTGGTCGTCGCCCGTGCCGGGCTCAGTGCTGTCGGGGTCAGCGCACCTGGGACGGGGAACTGGCGCCCGGTACCCGGAGCTCGGGGCGGCCGGAGCCGTCCGCCGGTGTCGTCCAGATGTCCTGCTTGCGGCCGTCGCGGCCCGGCAGGGCGTACGCCAGGGTGTCGTCGTCCAGCCACGCCGCCTGGTCGTCGACGTTGCGGTGTTCGGCGAGCGGCCGCTCGCGCATGGTGCGCAGGTCGAGGACGTACAGGCGCCAGGGGTTCTTCGTGCCGCCGCGGACCCGCTTCTTGAAGGCGACGCGGGTGTTGTCGGGAGAGAGGGACGGGCACTCGGCGTTCTCGCGCAGGGCGCGGGCCGTCCACTTCCGCATGTCGCCCTGGACCAGGTACGTCTTGCCCTTCGTCGAGACGGTGGCGTAGAAGCGGTTGTCGTCGCGGGCGAAGGTGACGCCCCAGTAGTTGACGTCGGGGGAGTGGTAGCGGCGGCCGTCGAGGGTGAGGGGGATCTCCTCCATGTTCTTGACCAGGTAGCCGGTGCGGGTGTCCAGGATCGAGGTGCGGGTGGAGAAGGACGAGCTGCCGCCCGCGTAGGAGTCGCCGGTGGCGAACATCGTCCACGACAGCATCCGGCCGGACGCCGAGACCCGCGCCCGGTTCGGGATGCCGGTGAGGGCGACGCGCCGCTTCTCGCGCAGCCGCTCGTCGAGGACCACGGCGTACGACTTCGGCGGGATGCCGGGGCGGCGCAGCAGGCACAGGGCGGTGCCCCCGGCGGCGTAGAAGCGTTCGCAGGACGGGCCGTTGGGGGTGCGGGGGCCGGTACCGGACGCGGGGAGGCGGGCGACGCGGCCCGCTCCCGCTTGCGTCGAGCGGAAGTAGAGGTGGCCGGGGTCGAGGGCGAACTCCGAACTGGAGGCGATCGGTTCGGCCCGGTGCACGGCGCGCACGGTGTACGTGACGGCGACGGCGGCGAGCACGGCGGCGGCCGCCACGATGGAGATGACGCGCAGGCGGGTGGAGGCCTCGGGCGGAGTGAGGGTCATGAGGTGCCTTCCGGGGGTGCGTGGGGTTTCTCCGGCGGCGCGTGCGGATCTTCAGCGCCCGGTGCCGGTGCCGGTACGGCGGGGGCCGGCGTGCCCTCCGTCGACCGCAGCAGCGCCGCCCCGCCCGCGACCGCCACCGTCAACGCCAGCGCGGCGCACGTCAGGGCCGCACCGATGCCCCACAGCGTCCAGGCCGCGCCGAACCCCGCCGAGGCGAGCAGGCGGCTGAGCGCCTGGCCGGTCTGGAGCACCGCCATGCCGCTGGCTCGACGCCCCTCCGGCAGACACGGCGTGGCCAGCGCCATCAGGACGCCGTCGGTCGCGGCGTAGAACACGCCGAGCGCAAGGAGCACCCCGATGAGCAGCGCCCGGCCGCCGGTGGGCAGGAGCAGCAGGACGTACGCGGCGAGCAGCGCGCCGTGCCCCGCGAGGAACGGGCCCCGGCGGCCGACGCGGTCGGCGAGCCGCCCCACCGGCACGGCGAGCAGCAGATACACCGCCGCCGTACCGAGCGGGAGCAGCGGGAACCAGCTCTCCGCGAAGTCCAGGCGCCGCTGGAGCAGCAGATAGAGGAAGGCGTCGCCGACCGTCGCCGCGCCGAGCAGCGCGGCGGCGGCGCAGACGCGGCGGAAGGCCGGGATCCGCAGGAGCGTGAGGGCCTTGCGGGGGCGGGCCGCGGGGCCCGGGCCGGGCGGCGCCACGGGCAGCGCCGCCCGGCCCGGCACGAACGCCACCAGCAGCAGCACCCCGAAGAGCCCGAAGCAGAAGCTGACGACGAACACCGCGTCGTACGCGTCCGCCGTCACCCACAGCAGGGCGAACGCCGCGAGCGGGCCGAGCAGCGCACCCGTCGTGTCCATCGCCCGGTGCACGCCGAACGCCCGGCCGAGCCCGTCGGGCGGACTGCTCAGCGAGATCAGCGCGTCCCGTGGCGCCGTCCGCACGCCCTTGCCGAGGCGGTCCGCGGCGATCGCCGCCCCGATCCCGGCCGTGGCACCGCCCGCGAGCAGCAGCCCCAGCCGGGACAGCGCCGACAGCAGATAGCCGGAGCCCGCGACGAGCTTGTGCCGCCCGCCGCGGTCGGCCGCGTACCCGCCGAGGAGCCGTACGAACGCCGTGGCGCCGTTGTAGAGACCGTCGAGGAAACCGAACTGGAGCGGGGACAGGCCGAGGCCGAGGACGAAGTACAGCGGGAGCACCGCCGCGACCATCTCCGAGGAGATGTCGGTGACGAGGCTGACGACGCCGAGCGCGAGGACGGGACCGGTGACGCGCCCGCGCCCCTTGCCCCTGCCCGCGCCCTTGCCGGCGTCCCCGCCCTTGTCCTTGGCCTTCTTGTCCTTGGCCTTGGCGACCGCGTCCGTGGTGGCCAGATACATCTGCGCTGCACCCGGTCCGGGTCAGCGGCAGTTGTACGACGGGCTGCTGTCCTTCGTCGACCCGTCCGTGCCGATCAGCTTCCAGGAGAAGCCCGTGTCGGTGAAGTCGAGTTTCACGACGCCGAAGGTGTTGGTGATCCGCTTCTGGCTGTTGGGCTGGACCTCCTCGATCTTGTACGGGTTCGCTCCGCCCGTGCCGGCGAGGATCTCGACGATGCCGCCCGAGTCGGCGGAGCCGTTCGACTTCTGCGGCGCGAACCGCTCGTAGTGGTGGTCGTGGCCGCCGAGGACCAGCTCCGCCTTCGCGTCGTCGAGCAGCTTCCAGACCGGCTTGCCGACCGGGTTGTTGCCGTGCTCGCCGGAGGAGAACAGCGGGTGGTGCCAGTACGCGGCCACGCACTTCTTGGAGTTCGCGGCGAGGTCCTTCTTCAGCCAGTCGATCTGCGAGCTGCTGTCGAAGCTGTTGGAGTCCAGGGCGATGAAGTGCCAGTTGCCCTGGTCGTAGCTGTAGTAGCTCTTGCCGTTCGGGTAGGCGATCGACCCGAAGTAGGACTTGTAGCCCTTGAGCGGGCCCGCCGGGTCGTACGTCTCGTGGTTGCCCGGCACGGGCTTGGTCTTGTCCTTGAAGGCGCCCCAGGTGGTCGCGTAGTACTTCTGGAAGTCCTTCAGGCGCGCGTCGTCGTACTGGTTGTCGCCCATCGTCATCACGAACTGCGGGTTGAGCTGCTTGACGAGCGCGGCCGTCTTCGGGTGCGCGCAGTCGCTGTCGCTCTTGGTGCACTGCTCGGCGATGTCGCCCACGGCCACGGCGGAGAAGGCGCCCTGGGGCGTGGCCGCGGCGTCCGCCTCGTCGGCCGGCGACCACAGGAGCACGCCGCCGACGACGGCGAGCGCGGTCGCCGTGGCGGCCGGGATGGCCCAACGGGCCTTCTTTGTGCGGGAGTTGGGGATGGTCTCGGTGATACCGGGGGTGCTCGGCATGTCCGTCTCCTGATCGCGTGGGGGGGGGTGTCGCGTGGGGTGCGGGAGATTCCGTTTCAGGAATGGTGGCGAGGCGGCATGTGCGCGTCAATATCGTGGACCATAATTGTTAGGAAACTTTCCTACCGAGGGGGTGAGAGCTCGCCGGGGGCGCGCGGGCGGGCTCGGGGGCGGGGCGGGGCGCGGGGTCGCTTTAGGGTGGCGGTGGGAGCCGAGGGGCGCGTGTGCGGGCACGTGCCTGAGCGATGGACGAGGGGTGTGCGAGGTGGTGGCGATGACGGCGGCGGGTGCCGGGGTTGCCTCTGACGGCACCCGCCGCGTCGTCGCCGGACCCGCCGCCGACAGTGCCGCGCTCGCCGAGCTCGTACGTAGTTGCGCGGTCGTCTTCCTGCCCGCGGACGTGCCCCGGGAGGGCGTGCTCGCGTGGTGGCGGCCGGACGGCGGGGAGCTGCCCGACGTGTGCGATGCGGGGGGCGTGGCGGGCGCGGGGGTGCTGGGCCGGGGTGAGATGACCGTCGTGCGCCGCCATGGTGCGGGGGTGCGCAGGCGGGTTGTGCCTGCGTTGTTCGCGCCGGTGGGGGTGGGGGTCGAGGTGTTGCTGGGGGGTGGTCGTGCCTTCGAGGGCGGGGGTGGGGCTGCGTCGGGTGGGGTTGCCTCGGGTGGGGCGGTCGCTGGTGGTGCTGCGTCCGGTGGGGCGGACCGCGCCCGCGCCTCCGTCGGCGGGGCGGCCCGAGCCCGCGCCTCCGCGCACCTCGCCGCGCACCCCACCGCCGCCTGCTGGGCGGCCGCCGCCCGGCACGCCCTCCACCTGGCCGCCCGCGGCAAGCTCCTGCCCGGCCTGACCGGCGCCGACGTGGACGCGTGGCGGGCCGGGCCGCTCGGCACCGAGGACGTCGCGCACCTGCGGGCCATCGCCGCCGCCCTGCCCCCGGAGGCGCACGCCGTACCGCTGCCGGGGGCCCGCCCGCCGTTGCTGCTGCCCGAGCCGTACGCGCTGGTCAGGGCGTTCGTCGACGCCGTCGTCGACGTACTGCCGCGCACCCCCGCCGCCGCGTACGCCGTCGGCGCGCCCTTCGCCGCCCGCGTCCCGCAGCCGCTGCCCGGGGCGCGCGAGTGGGCGGCGGAGGTGGCCGCCGGGCAGGACGCGGGGGTGCGGGTGTCGGTGCGGGTGGACCTGCGGGCGCGGGACTTGTTCGACGGGGAGCAAGAGGGGGTGGGGGTGGGGACCGGAGTGGGCGAAGGGGGCGGCGGGGCCGGGGGCGGCGGGGCCGGTGGGGGTGCCGGAGCCGCCGGGGCCGCTGCCGCCGTGCTCCAGGTGCACAGCCTCGCCGACCCCACTCTCGTCGTCGACGCCGCCCTGCTCTGGGCGGGCGCCGAGCACTTCGGGCCGCGCGCCAAGGCCCAGACGCTGCTCGCGGTCCGCCGGGCCGCCCGCGTCTGGCCGCCGCTCGGCCGCCTCCTCGACCGGCCTCGTCCCGACGTGCTGCCGCTCACCGAGGCGGAGCTGTACGACCTCCTGGGCGCCACCGCGACCCGGCTCGGCGCGGCCGGGGTCGATGTGCACTGGCCGCGGGAGCTGTCCCGCGAGCTGACCGCGACCGCCGTGGTGCGGCCCGCGCCGGGCACCGCCGCCGACAACTTCGACTTCTTCAAGACCGAGCAACTGCTCGAATTCCGCTGGCAGTTGGCGCTCGGCCCGGACCAGGGCGAGGCCGGGTCCGAGGGCGGCGGCCCGCTCACCGAGGCCGAGATGGACGCCCTCGCCGAGGCCCACCGTCCCATCGTGCGGCTCCGCGACCAGTGGGTCCTCGTCGACCCCGGGCTGGTCCGCAAGGCCCGCAAGCGCGACCTCGGCCTGCTCGACCCCGTCGACGCCCTCACCGTCGCGCTCACCGGCGCCGCCGACGTGGACGGCGAACGCGTCCCCGCCGTACCCACCGGCGCCCTCGCCCACCTGCGCGAACGCCTCACCGGCGAGCCGCGGCCCGTCCCGCAGCCGCCCGCCCTCAAGGCCACCCTGCGCGACTACCAACTCCGCGGCCTCGCCTGGCTCGACCGCATGACCGCGCTCGGCCTCGGCGGCTGCCTCGCCGACGACATGGGCCTCGGCAAGACCGTCACCATCATCGCCCTGCACCTGCACCGGGCCCGCCCCGCACCGACCCTCGTCGTCTGCCCCACCTCCCTGCTCGGCAACTGGCAGCGCGAGATCGAACGCTTCGCCCCGCACGTCCCCGTACGCCGCTTCCACGGCTCCGGGCGCAGCCTCGACGACGTCCCCGACGGTGCCATCGTCCTCACCACGTACGGCACGATGCGCACCAGCGCCGCCGAACTCGCCGCCCACGACTGGGACCTGGTCGTCGCCGACGAGGCGCAGCACGTGAAGAACCCGCACGCGGCCACGGCCAAGGCGCTGCGCACCATCCCCGCGGCGGCGCGGGTCGCCCTCACCGGCACGCCCGTCGAGAACAACCTGTCCGAGCTGTGGGCCCTCCTCGACTGGACGACCCCCGGCCTGCTCGGCCCGCTCAAGGCGTTCCGCGCCCGGCACGCCCGCCTCGCCGAGACCGGCGGCTCCGCCGAGAGCGACGAGGCCGTGGCCCGCCTCGCCCGGCTCGTCCGCCCCTTCCTGCTGCGCCGCAAGAAGTCCGACCCGGGCATCGCCCCCGAACTGCCCCCGAAGACGGAGAGCGACCACCCCGCGCCCCTCACCCGCGAACAGACCGCGCTCTACCAGGCGGTCGTGCGCGAGACCCTCGCCCGCATCGAGGCCGCCGACGGCATCGCCCGCCGCGGCCTGGTCATGAAGCTGCTCATGGCCCTCAAACAGATCTGCAACCACCCCGCGCAGTACCTCAAGGACGGCGCCACCAACGTGGGCCGCGCCCGCTCCGGCAAGCTCGACCTCCTCGACGAACTCCTCGACACGATCCTCTCCGAGGGCGCCTCCGTGCTCGTCTTCACCCAGTACGTCGAGATGGCGCGGCTCCTCGAAGCCCACCTCGGCGCGCGCGGCGTACCCACCCAACTCCTGCACGGCGGTACGCCGGTGGCCGCGCGCGAGGCGATGGTGGACCGCTTCCAGGCGGGCGAGGTCCCGGTCTTCCTGCTCTCCCTCAAGGCGGCGGGCACCGGCCTGAACCTGACCCGGGCGAGCCACGTCGTCCACTACGACCGCTGGTGGAACCCCGCCGTCGAGGACCAGGCCACCGACCGCGCGTACCGCATCGGCCAGACCCAGCCCGTCCAGGTCCACCGCCTCATCACCGAGGGCACCGTCGAGGACCGCATCGCCGAACTCCTCGCCGCGAAGCAGGCGTTGGCGGACGCGGTGCTCGGCGACGGCGGCGAGGCGGCCCTCACCGAACTGTCCGACGCGGAGCTGTCCGACCTGGTGACGTTGCGGAGGGCGCGATGAGCCCCGCCCTGGGCGGCGGCGCCCGCTCCCGCGTGTTCCCCGCGCTCCCGCCCCGTACCGACCCCGAGGCGCCGTTCGCTTCCACCTGGTGGGGCGAGGCGTGGATCGCCGCCCTGGAGGACTCGGCCCTCGACCCGGCCCGCCTCGCCCGCGGCCGCGCGTACGCCCGCGAGGGCCACGTCGACACGATCACCGTCGCGCCGGGCCGCATCACCGCGTACGTCCACGGCAGCCGCCCCCGCCCCTACCGCACCGAACTCCGCATGCGCACCCTCGCCCCCGCCGACTGGGACCGCTTCCTGGACGCGGCCGTCGCCGACCCCGGGCACCTCGCGGCCCTCCTCACCCACGACATGCCCCACGCCCTCACCACCACCGCCACCCGCACCGACGTCCCCCTCCTCCCCGGCCACGGCGACCTCGTCCCCACCTGCACCTGCCCCGACCGCAGCCACCCCTGCAAGCACGCCGCGGCCCTCACCTACCAGGCGGCCCGCATCCTGGACGCCGACCCGTTCGTGCTGCTCCTGGTGCGGGGGGCGGAGGAGTCGCGGGTGCTGGACGAGCTGTCGCGGCGTGACGCGCGCCGGGGGGCGTGGGAGGCCCGGCCGGGCTCTGCGGCGCCCCGGCCCGGCCCGGACGGGGAACCGCCGATGCCCGGGGCCACGCCTGCGGCGACTTCGGGGGACGACGGCGGGCGCGCGCGGGCCGAGGCCGTCCGTCCTGTGGCCGAGGCGGACGACGGCAGCCGCGTGGCGGACGAGGCGCGCAGGGCCGTCCGCCCGTCGGACGCGGCGCGGAAGGCCATCCGTCCGGTGGCCGAGGCGGGCGCCGCCGCCCCCTCGACGCCCACGGCGCGCGCCGCCGCCCGCCCGGCGCCCGCGGCGGCCGACGCCCCGCGCCCGAAGGCCACGCCCCGCACCACCCCCCGCCCGTCCGACGTGGCCCGCAACGCCATCCGCCGACCGGCCCCCACCGAGCCGACCGGCCTGCCGCCCCGCCACCAGACGGAAAGCGCCACGTCCGCCGCACCGCACACCGCGAAGAACCCCCTGCCCGACGAGTCAACGGGCGACCTGTCCTCAGCCGCGACGGGCGAGCTGTCCTCAGCCGCGATGAGCAAGCCGTCCTTCACCGCGACGGGCGAGCTGTCCTCAGCCGTGACGGGCGAGCTGTCCTCAGCCGTGACGGGCGAGCTGTCCTCAGCCGTGACGGGCGAGCCGTCCTTCACCGCGACGGGCGACCTGTCCTCAGCCGTGACGGGCAAGCTGTCCTCAGCCGCGATGAGCAAGCCGTCCTTCACCGCGACGGGCGAGCTGCCCTCAGCCGTGACGGGCGAGCCGTCCTCCCCACCGCAAGACACCTCCGCACCGCTCCCCGAGCACCCCGAGCTCCCCGCGGCAGCCCCCCTCGCACCCCCATCGCCCCCCTCACCCTCCCTCCCCGGCACCCCCGCCCGGGAAGCCCTGACCACCGACCACCGTCCCCCGCTGCCACCCCCTTTCCCCGTCCCGCCGCGCCCCGGTGAGCCGCCCGTGCTCCCCGCCGTGCCGGGCGCGCCGGACCCTACGGCGTTGGAGTTCCTGGCGACGGACGCGGCGGCGCGGGCGCACGCGTACCTGCGGTGGGGCGCGTCCCCGTTCGCGGCCGACCCCTGGCTGGACGCGGTGCGGCTCGCCGCCTCCCACCCCGGCCTGACGGGCCGCCGGACGTTCAGCCGCCAATTCGCGGCGCTGGCCGCGTCGGTGGGCCGTGCCCCCGCCGACCTGTCCCGCGCGGCGGCGGCCTGGCGGCAGGGCGGCGAGGAGGGCCTGGCGGTCCTGGAGTCCCCCTGGGACCCACCGGCGGGCCCCTTCGACCGCGCCAGGGGCGCCCTCACCGCCGCGGATCTGCCCCGCATGACGATCCACCGCAACCACCTCACGGACCCGACCGGCACCCACCAGCTCCGCTACGGCCACGACGGCCGCTGGTACCCCTACCGCGCCGAGCCGCACACCGGCCGGGCCGACTGGTGGCCGGACGGCCCCGCCGACGAGGACCCGGTGGGAGCCCTCACGAGTCTGCTCGGCTCCTGACACCGACGGCCGCTACCGTGGACTCTCCAGCAGCAGCGGCGACGAAGGAGACCCCGTGGACGCAGAGTTGACCGCCCTCGCGGCGGCCGGAGCTACGGCGCTCGTGCAGTCGATGGTGGGAGACGGGTGGGCGAGCGCGCGGGAGCGGGTCGTCGGGTTCTTCACGCGGCGGCGGGCGGAGGGCGGCGACGGCGGTGTGGTCGCCGGTGAACTCGACGAGGCGCGCGAGGAGTTGGTCGCCGCGCGGGACGCCGACGACGCGGACACCGCCGCCGACGTACAGGCCGAGTGGCGCAACCGGATGCGGCGCGCGCTGCGCGACGACCCCGAGGCCGCCGCCGAACTGCGGGTGCTGCTCGACGAGTTGACGCCGGACGGGGGCGAGGAGGGGCGGGGCGGAGTCGTGCGCAACAGCATCAGTGGCGGCGTGCAGCACGGGAACGTCATCCAGGCCCACACCGTGGGCGACGTCACGCTCGGTTAGGTCGGCGGGCGCCCGGCGCGCCGGGCTGTAGGCGCACGCCACGCAGGGGGCGAGTTCCCGGCGCCCCGCCATCGGCGCCCGGCACCGGGCCGTTGAAACCCGGTGCCCGGCGGGTGGGGCCGACGCCTCAGAAGTCCACCCGCGCCCGGTCGTCCAACCGCCCCACCGAGTCCTGCGCGAACTTCTTCTCGTAGTCGGAGCGGATCTCCTCGATCAGGACGTCCCGCTTCTTCGCCTCGGCCGTGGGGTACAGCAGGATCAGTTCGTAGGAGCGCTCCCGCTCGATCTTGCCGTTGCTGTCCTTCCACTGGCCCCGGCCCTGCTGGACGGTGAGGCCGTCGGAGAAGCCGGGGGTGACCTCGGTGTCGATGAACTTCATGAACTGCTTGTCCGTCACGGCCGGGCCGCCGTCGGGACGTTCGGTGCCGAAGAAGAGGCGGGTCTCCACGAAGGGCTCGCCGCGGGACGCCGTGGCCTGCGTGGTGCGCGGCGCCTCCTCGGAGTCCAGGGCCGCGTACGCCGTCGGCGCGCCGATCGCGAGGACCGCCGCCGCGGCGGCCAGGGCGACGCGCGGACCGGTGAGCGTGAGGGTGAGGGCCATGAGGGCCGCCTTTCGTGCGGGCGCGCGGCCGCGCGGGCCGGGCGACGGGGAGGGCAGGGTTGGCAGGCGCGGCGGGGGCCGACCGGCGGGTGTGCGCGGCGTCGACCGGCGTAAACAGTAGAGGACCCGGGTCCCGTGGACGTGTCGGCGCACGGGGCTGTCCGTAAGTCGCCGTCTTCCGTCCCGTCACCCTCATCCCTTACCTTTCCCAGGACTTGACGGGTGTGGCGGAGGGGACGACGGTGCGCGAAGTGACGGAACGCAAGAAGGCGATGGGGTCCGGGGTGGAGCGGGCGGAGCGGAGGCTGCGCACGGCGCGGGGCCAGGGCCTCGCCCTCGCCGCGGCCTTCGTCGTCGCCGGTGCCCTCACCGCCGCCCCGGCCGCCCTCGCCGACAGCGGCCCCCGGTCCGCCCCCGCCGCCGACTCCTCGTACGCCGCCACCACCGGCGTCGGTGTCCACAACGCGTACGAGAAGGCGAAGTACCCCTACTTCGCGGACGCCCTCGACTCCGGCGCCGCGATGCTCGAACTCGACGTGTGGACGAACGTCTTCGGCGGCGGCTGGCGCGTCTCGCACAGCAACCCGATCGGCAACGACAACAACTGCGAGAACGCGCAGAAGCCCGAGGAGCTGCGCACCAAGGCCCGCAACCAGCGGCTCGACGGCTGCCTCGCCGACATGAAGGCCTGGCACGACGCCCACCCCGGCCACCGGCCCGTCCTCGTGAAGGTCGAGCTGAAGGACGGCTTCCAGGGGAAGAACGGCCGCGGCCCCGCCGACCTCGACGCCCTGCTGCGGAGCAAGCTCGGCGACGCCCTCTACCGCCCCGGCCAGCTCGCCGAAGGCAGCGCGAACCTCGACGAGGCCGTGCAGAAGAAGGGCTGGCCGGGCCGGGCCGACCTCGCGGGCAAGTTCATCGTCGAGCTCATCCCCGGCACCGTCGAGCAGGGCAACCCGGCCGACACCCTGTGGACCGACCGTGAGTACGCCACCCACCTGCGGGACCTCGCCGCCGCCGGCCGCCTCGCGGACGCCGGTGCCTTCCCCGCCGTCCTCGGCGCCGCGTCCGGCGACCCGCGCACCCGCTATCAGGACGCCTCGATCCGGCCGTGGTTCGTGCTCTTCGACGGCGACGCGTCGGTGTACGCGGGCGGGTCCGTCGACACCAAGTGGTACGCCGACCGGCGCTATCTCGTCGTCATGTCCGACGCCCACAACGTGCCGCCCGCCATGAGCGCCACCGATCCGACCGAGACGCAGGCCCGCGACCGCGTCTCCCTTCTCGCGGGACGGCACGCCAGCATCGTCTCGTCCGACTGGTATCCGTTGCCGGGGGTGCTTTCCACGGTGGTTCCGCGCGGCTGACCGGGGTCTGCCTCAGGGCTCCAGGGCCTCAGGGCTCTAGGGCTGGAACCGTATCCACACCGGCGCGTGATCCGACCCCGCCGCATCCCTGCGCGCCCCCGGATCCGCCCCCACCGACGGCAGCTCGGGCCCCGCCGTCCCGTCCGGCAACCCGGTGCCCGCCTCGCCGTGGGCCGTCACCCGGCCGGTCAGGCGGTGGCTCGTCAGGACGTGGTCGATCAGCTCGCGGCGGCCGAAGTTGACGCGGGAGAAGCGGCGTTCGGCCGGTATCAGCGGCGCCACGTTCCACAGCCGGGTGGCGTCGCCCTGGTCCGGCTTGGCGTGTCCGGGGGTGCCGAGTTCGGATCCCGGCGGGCCGAGCAGGATCTGGGTGGTGGCGGCCGCCACCTCGTCGTTGAGGTCGCCGAGCACCACCACGTCGCGGTCCTGCCCGGCCCCGCCGAGCAGTCGGTCGGCGAGCGCGCGCAGGGTCGCGGCCTCGGCGGTGCGGCGGTAGAGGGCGTACGCCCCGACGCGGGCCCGTTCGCCCTCGTCGCGGGGCTGGAACCGGCCGCCGGGGTACGTCAGGAGCTTCGACTTCAGATGGCAGACCGCGGCGTCCACGGTGATGGCGCGGGTGACGATCCGCACGGCGAACAGGCCCCGCCCCGTCGTGCCGACCCGCGTGCCCGCGTCGTCGCCCTGCACGGGCCGCAGCTTCGCCGGGAACGCCTCGACGTCGGCGAGCACTTCCAGGTCGAGCCTGCTCAGGAACCCCACCCGGATGCCCCGGCTGTCCGCGTGCTCCGACACCGCCGCGCGCCAGCGGCCGTCGAGCATCCCGGCGAGGTCGCCGAGCGCCGCCGGATCGCCGACCTCCTGCACGCCGAGCAGGCTCGGGTCGAGCGCGCGGACCGTCTCCGCGAGCGCGGTCAGCTTCGCCTCGTACGCCGCCTTGTCGCTCGGCCCGAACGGGCCGCCGGGCCGGTACAGGTTCTCCAGGTTCCAGGTGCCGAGGAGCATGCCGGGCTCCTTCTCGGCGTCGTGACGGGAGCGTCACCCGGCCCGGGCGTTCTCCGGCCGGGCCGGGCGCTCGCGCGGGCGCCGTCGTGAGGTGTTCCCGCGGGCCCGGGGGCGGCGGGCGGCCGATGCCACCGCGGGCGGGCGGCTGACGCCAGAGTGCCCCCGAAACGCCTGCCGTGACAGGCCCAGGACGACGCACTCCCCGTACCGTGAACGGATGACCGCGCCCGCCGCATCCGGCCCCGCCGACCTCATCATCACGGGCTGCACGGCCCTCGTCCACGACTCGGCCGGAAGCGTCGGCTTCGCTGAGGACACCGCGATCGTCGTACGCGACGGAGTCATCGCCGACGTCACCACGACCGCCGCCGCGGCCCCGCTCGCCGCCGTCGAACGCATCGACGCCCGCGGCCAGGCGGCACTGCCCGGCCTGATCAACTGCCACACCCACGCGCCGATGGTGGCCCTGCGGGGCATCGCCGAGGACCTGCCCGTCGAGGAGTGGTTCAACGACTACGTCTGGCCCATCGAGTCGAACCTCGGCGAGCGCGACGTGGAACTGGGCGCGCGCCTCGCCTGCGCCGAGCTGATCCGAGGTGGCGTCACCACCTTCGCCGACCACTACTTCGCCATGGACACCGTCGCCGACGTCGTCGCCGAGACCGGCCTGCGGGCCAGCCTCGGGCAGGCGTACTTCTCCTCCCAGGGCCCCGAGGGCCGGGCGGCGTCCCTGGACTTCGCGCTGCGCCGGGCCGGGTCCGCCGACGGCCGCGTCACCACCTGCCTGGCCCCGCACGCGCCGTACACCGTCGACGACGCCGACCTCGCCGCGACCGCAGAACTCGCCCGCGAGCACGGCCTGCTGGTGCATCTGCACGCCGCCGAGAGCCGCGCCCAGACCGAGCACAGCCTCGCCCGGCACGGCGCGACCCCGATCGAGATCCTGCACCGCACCGGCCTCCTCGACGTCGACGT
This sequence comes from Streptomyces flavofungini, assembly GCF_014650815.1. Classification (GTDB taxonomy): domain Bacteria; phylum Actinomycetota; class Actinomycetes; order Streptomycetales; family Streptomycetaceae; genus Streptomyces; species Streptomyces flavofungini. The sequence continues at coordinate 220,794 of NZ_BMVR01000006.1, read as the reverse complement.
CCTCATCGCCCACGGCACCGGCATCATCGAGCGCGACCTGCCCGTCCTGGCCGCCGCCACGGGCCGCGTCGGCGTCGCCAGCGCGCCCCGCGGCTATCTGAAGTTCGCCTGGGACCCCACCCCCGTACGGGCGTTGGCGGACCTCGGCATCCCCGTCGGCCTCGCCACCGACGGCGCCGCCTCCAACAACTCCCTCGACATCTGGGAGGCCATGGCGCTCACCGCCCTCGTCCAGAAGTCCACGACCGGCGACCCCCGCTGGCTGACCTCCCGCCAGGCCCTGCACCACGCCACCCTGCAGAGTGCCCGCGCGGTCGGCCTCGGCGACCGCGTCGGCAGCCTCGCCGTCGGCCACCGCGCCGACGTCATCCTCGTCGACCTCACCGGCCCGCACACCCAGCCCGTGCACGATCTGGCCGCCACCCTCGTGCACAGCGCACGCAGCGGCGACGTGACGACGACGATCGTCGACGGGCGCGTGCTGATGCGGGACCGGGAGCTGCTGACCGTGGAGGTGGCCGAGGTCGTGCGGGAGTTGGGGGAGCGGCTGCCCGCGCTCGTGGAGCGGGGGCACGGGAAGCGGATCCAGGAGTACGACGGGTGAGGGGCGCCGTGCGGCCCGGCGACCCGGCGTCGGGTCTCGCTCCTTAGGGTGGAACCCATGGCCACCCCCGCGCAGCCCGAGCACCTCGGCGGGCTCATGACCGACCCCTACGGCACCTACGCACACCTGCGCGAGAGCGCCCCCGTGCGGCGGATCGCCGGGCCCGACGGCACCCCCGCCTGGCTCGTGACGCGGTACGCGGACGTGCGTGCGGCCCTCGCCGACCAGCGCCTCTCCGTGGACAAGAGGCATGCGCTGCCCGGGAGTTACCGGGGCTTCAAGCTGCCGCCCGCGCTGGACGCGAACATGCTGAACATGGACCCGCCCGACCACACCCGCATCCGCCGCCTGGTCGTCAAGGCGTTCACGAAGCACCGCGTCGAGAGCCTGCGCGAGCCCGTCCGGCGCACCGCCGACACACTCCTCGACGCCATCGAGGCCGAACGCCCCGGCACGGGCGAGGGCCGCGCCGACCTCGTGGCCGCGTATGCCGCGCCGCTGCCCATCACCACCATCTGCGACCTCCTCGGCGTCCCCGCCGACCACCGGCGCGACTTCACCGACTGGACCGACGCGCTCATCGCACCCGACCCCGCGCGGCCCGACCGCGCCAAGGAGACGGTCGTCGCGATGCTCGGGTTCTATACCGCGCTCATCGCGGACAAGCGCAAGGAGCCCGGCGAGGACCTGCTGTCCGACCTGATCGTGGCGCGCGACGACGGCGACCGGCTCAGCGAGGACGAGCTGACGTCCCTCGCCTTCCTGCTCCACTTCGCCGGGTACGAGAACGCCGTACAGCTCATCGGCAACGCGGCCCTCGCGCTCCTGCGCCACCCCGGCCAGCTCGCCGCCCTGCGGGCCGACCCGGCGCGACTGCCGGGCGCCGTCGAGGAGTTCATGCGGTACGACACGTCGGCGGTGTTCTCCATCCGGCGGTTCGCGCGCGAGGACCTCACGCTCGGCGGCGTGACCGTCCCGGCCGGGGAGACCGTGTTCCTGGGCCTCGGCTCCGCGGGCCGCGACCCCGAGCGCTTCCCCGACCCGGACCGCCTCGACCTCGACCGCGACGCGAGCGGCCACCTCGCCCTCGGCCACGGCATCCACCACTGCGTGGGCGCGCCGCTGGCCCGCCTGGAGCTGACGACCGCGATCGGCGCCCTGCTCGAACGCTTCCCGAACCTCGCGCTCGGCGTACCGGAGGGCGAGCTGCGGTGGCGGCCCTCGATGCGGGCGCGGGGGCTGCTCGCGCTGCCGGTGGTGTTCTGAACCGGGCCTGTGCGGCAGGGTGCTGACGGGGTGCCGGAGGCGGCCTCCGGGAGATCGCCCGGGGGTCGCTGAGAAAAAACCCGGGAAATTCCGTACGGGACCGATGAGTTCTTGTGAGACATCCAGTCAACCCTCCCGAGAACCCGCGAACCGCGGACCGGATCCGGAGGAATGCGCCATGGGACTGCCGCACATCGTCACGCGCGCGGAGTGGCTGGCCGCCCGCGAGAGGCTGCTCGCCAAGGAGAAGGCCGCCACCCGCGCCCGCGACGCGCTGAACGCCGACCGGCGCGGGCTGCCCATGGTCGAGATCGACAAGGACTATCTGTTCGACGGTGCGGACGGGAAGGCGACGCTGCTCGACCTGTTCGACGGCCGCGGCCAGCTCATCGTCCACCACTTCATGTTCGCCCCCGAGTGGGACGCGGGCTGCCGCAGCTGCTCGGCGTTCCTCGACCAGATCGGGCACCTCGCGCACCTGCGGGCCCGCGGCACGACCTTCGTGGCCGTCTCGCGCGCCCCGTTCACGCGCATCCTGCCCTTCAAGGCCCGCATGGGCTGGGTGGTGCCCTGGTTCTCCGCGTGCGGCGGCGAGTTCAACCGCGACTTCGCCGCGTCCTACGCGGGCGCCGACGGCCGCGTCCACGACCGCCCCGGCCTGAGCTGCTTCCTGCGCGACGGCGACCGCGTCTTCCACACGTACTCCACCTTCGACCGGGGCCTCGACGGCCTCGGCTCCACCACCAGCCTGCTCGACCTCACCGCGCTCGGCCGCCAGGAGGAGTGGGAGGAGCCGAAGGGCCGCGCGTCGGCGCTCGGGGCGCCGGCGGGCAGCGACCGGGTGCGGTACCACGACGAATACGATGAGTACGGGGCGTACGACGGGTACGGGTACTGACTGCCGTACGGCTCCAACTCCGTCTCGGTTAGGTCACGTTGTGAGTCGATGAGGGTGCGGCGTGCGTTCTCCTCAGTGCAGGGTCTTCGTCTGCGAGGACTTCGTACCGAACACTGAGTGGTACACGGGGGAACAAGAACATGATGAACGGACGAGTGGTGCTGGAGAGGTTTCCGGCGGGCGGACCGCGCGGGTCGTGGCCCGCGGAGGAGTTCGCGCGGGACCGGCGCAGTGAAGGGCAGCGCGCGGAGGTCGTGATGGACCTGTCGAGCGACGCGTTCCTGGTGATCGTGCGCGGTCAGGAGGCGAGCGAGCGCTTCGCCGCGTGACACCGCGGGAGTCGGACCGGGCCGGAGGGGAACCACTCTCCGGCCCGTTCTTCGTCCGCGGGCCCGGGACGGCCGGGCCTCGGGTGTCCGGGAAGGCCGGACCCCAGATGCCCGCGAAGGCCGGGCCCCAAGCCCCCGGGACAGCCGGGCCTCAGGCCCGGACGGCCCCCGCCCACCCCGGGACGGCCCCGGCCAGGCGGCACAGGCCCAGGTACAGGGGGATCGGGGGGGTATAGGGGACAGAGCCCTCGGGCCGGTGCACGAGCACCGGCTCCCGGGTCGCGTCCGGGACGAGCGCCCCCGGCGAGTAGAACGCCGACGGCGGCCACTGCAGGGCCACGTCCGAGTCCGCCGGCACGATCCACCACCAGCGCGGCCCGTCCTCGTACACACATCCCACCCGGGGCAGCCGCTCCAGGAGGCGCGGACCGAACTCCGCCGGCATGGCGACCGCGTCGCAGCCGAGGGGTTGCCGCATTCCGGCGGGGACGGCGAGTCGTGCCACTGGCTGCACACTCACGACTCGCCGTCCGACCGCCCGCTCCCGCTCTCGCGAGAGCCGTACCAAGGTGTCAAGGTCGAGCAGTCGCGCTGTCCTCGTGCTCACATGTCCCCCGACCGCATCACTGTCGCACTCGCATCCCCGTCAATCGGCTCACAGGCCGTCGGCCAAGGCCTCGACGCCGTCGACGTCGAAGGCCTCCGTATCGAAACCGTGGACACCGTGCTCCTCCGTGTCGAAGGAGCACGCCGCCGGATCGGGAGATCTGGGCAGCTCCGCCCACACCGAAAGGCCGGATCCGGAGTCCTGGACACCCCATGCGCTGCTCACGGCGCTCACGAGAAGCAATCCCCTCCCGTGCTCCTCGTCGGGCCCCCGCAGCCCCGTCGGCCGTGGCACGCCCGAGCTCTGCCCCTCGTCGCGTATGGCTATCCGCACGGTGTCGGCCCCCGTGCAGATCTCGCAGACGACGGTGCGGCTCGCGGTGTGCACGATCGCATTGGTGACCAGCTCCGATACGACGAGCGCCGCCAGGTCGCAGGCGTCGTCGCCGACCGCGAGGGAACAGAGCCGATCGCGCGTCAGCCGCCTTGCCCGTGCCACGGAACTCGGCATCGCGGCCAGGGTGAAGGTGACACAAGGCTCGCCAGCCTCCGCCCGACCCTTGGCGGACACGCCAAGTCGGGCTCGGGTGGCTTCAGTTCCTAACGATGCGGGCGGAGTCACGCTCTCCACTATCGCCCCGCCGCGAACACCTTGGCAAGGGCCACTCTGAAAAGTGCACAGTGACATGTCCCTTTGAGACGTCCCATGGCACACTTCTCGCAACGCCTCACCGAGCGGCGTGACGTGCGCTGCGCGCGGTGAAGTGCGGTGACGCACGGTAACCCGAGTGGCACAACGGCGATGCAGAGAGCGACGCGAAGTGGGTGGAGGTAGGACGTGAGCGAACCGCGGTCGGCGCCGACCGTCGGACAGGTCGTTCTCGGTCGTCGCCTGCAGGACCTGCGCGAACGAGCCGGTCTGAAACGCGACGAAGCCGCGCGAGTACTGCGCGTGGCCCCCGCCACGGTCCGCCGCATGGAGACGGCCGAGGTCGCCCTGAAGATCCCGTACCTCCAGCTGCTGCTGAAGGCGTACGGCGTCACGGACGAAGAGGCCGAGGCCTTCGTGCTGCTCGCCGAGGAGGCGAACAAGCCCGGCTGGTGGCAGCGCTTCCACGACATCCTGCCCGGCTGGTTCAGCATGTACGTCAGCCTGGAGGGCGCCGCGAGCCTCATCAGGTCCTACGAACCGCACTTCGTGCCCGGACTGCTCCAGACGGAAAGCTACGCGCGTGGCGTGCTGCGTTCCGGGGCCATAGGCCAGACCCGGCCCGAGGACATCGAGCGGTACGTGGCGCTGCGCATGGAACGCCAGGCGCTGCTCACCCGCGAGGACGCGCCCCGGCTCTGGGCCGTGATGGACGAGACCGCGCTGCGTCGGCCGGTCGGCGGGCCCGAGGTGATGCGCGCACAGATCGACCGGCTGCTCGAAGCCGTGGAAATGCCGCACGTGACGCTCCAGGTCGCGCCGTTCGCCGCGGGTCCGCACCCGGGCACCTTCGGACCGTTCGTGCTCTTCCGCTTCGCGATGGCGGAGCTGCCGGACATGGTCTACAGCGAGTACCTGACCGGTGCCGTCTATCTGGACGCCCGCACCGAGGTGGCGACGCATCTTGAGGTCATGGACCGCATGGCGGCCCAGGCCGCTACCGCACAACGCACGAAGGAGATCCTCCGGGATGTCCGCAAGGAGCTGTGAATGGACCGAGATCGACACCGTGCGGGTACGGGCCCTGCGTCCCGGCCCGACACCCGCGCCGACTCCCGGCCCCCCGGGTCCCGGATCTACAACGGCATGCCCGCGCGCGAACTCGGCGCCGAGGGCTGGCACAAGCCGTGGAGCGGCGGCAACGGCGGCAACTGTCTCGAAGCCATGAAGCTGGACGACGGCCGCGTCGCCGTCCGCCAGTCCTCCGACCCGGACGGACCCGCGCTCATCTACACGGACGGCGAGATCCGGGCGTTCATACAGGGAGCGAAGTCGGGGGAGGCGGACTTCCTGCTGTCGTGAGCGGGTTCTTTCGTACGTCGCTGCGTCGGTGAGTCCGTGAAGGGGCACGTGAAGGGGCAAGGGAGCCACAGATGACCGGGACGGGGCAGGCCCAGGGGAACGAGGGCGGCTCGCCGTACATCGACACGAGCAAACCGCATCCCGCGCGGATGTACGACTGGTGGCTCGGCGGCAAGGACAACTACCCCGTCGACGAGGAGATGAGCCGCCAGCTCGTCGCCATGGACCCCCGCATCCCGGCCGTCGCCCGGGCCAACCGCGCGTTCATGCAGCGCGCGACGCGCTGGCTCGCCAGGGCCGGGATCCGGCAGTTCCTCGACGTCGGCACCGGCATCCCGACCGAGCCCAACCTGCACCAGATCGCCCAGGGCATCGCACCCGAGAGCCGCGTCGTCTACTGCGACAACGACCCCATCGTGCTCGCCCACGCCGAGGCGCTCCTGCGGTCCACGCCCCAGGGCGCGACCGAGTACATCCAGGGCGACGCGCGCCGGCCCGCCGCGATCCTCGCCGCGGCCCGCAAGACCCTCGACTTCACGCGCCCGGTGGCGCTGTCCCTGGTCGCGCTGCTGCACTTCGTCCCCGACGAGGACGGCGCGTACGAGGTGGTGGACGAGCTGGTGTCCGCGCTGCCGTCCGGGAGTTACCTCATGCTGTCCCACGGCACCGGCGAGTTCACCCCCGACCGGGCCAGGAGCGCCGGGGACCTCTACAAGTCCCGCGCCCTCACCCTCGCCCTGCGCGACCGCGCCGAGGTCGTCCGCTTCTTCGACGGCCTCGAACTGGTGGAGCCCGGTGTGACGGTGGCTGACGCGTGGCATCCGGAACCGGGTGCGGCGGGGGAGCCCGTCGGGGACGAGCCGTTGCCCATTTACGGCGGGGTTGCCCGTAAGAGGTGAGGGGCGCTGGGCGCTGACCGTCCGGGTGGAGTGAGGGCGCTGGGCGCTGACCGTCCGAGTGGGGTGACTGGCAGGGTGCTGGCCGCTCGCGAGCCGGGTGGGGTGGCCTGCGGGTGACTCTGCGTGTCGGTCGTGGCCCCGGGTGGGGTGACTCTGCGTGGTGGTCGCGGTCCCCGGTGGGGTGACTGTGCGTGGTGGTCGTGGTGTCTGCGGGGGTGCTGGTGCGTGGGTCCCGCGCGTGGTCCGCGGGGGCGGTCGGGCCTGTGAGGGGGTGGCTGTGGCCGGGGTGGTTGGTTCGTAGCGTTTTCGGCCGGGGCCGGGTTGGCCTGTTCTGCGCGGTGCTGGTTTGGGTCGGGGCGGCCGGTTGGGTGTGGTGTTCGTCGGGGCCAGGTTGGCCGGTTCTGTACGTTCCCTCGTGGCCGGGTGGCCGGGTGGCCGGGTGGCCGGGTGGCCGGGTGGCCGGGTCGGTGGCTCGGGGCGTCTCGGTGGGCGGTCGTCCGGGTCGTGTGGAGCGTGTGGGTTGTCCGGGTCGTCCGGGTGGGCCGGGGGTGGCCGGGGCGGTTCCGTGCGGGTCCGGTCACGGTCTGAGGGGGCCGTCGTGCGCCGTCACCGGTGACGGGAGCGACGTCGTGCCCATGAGGTGGCGGTCCACGGCCGCCGCTGCCGCGCGGCCCTCCGCGATCGCCCACACCACCAGGGACTGGCCCCGCCCGGCGTCCCCGGCGACGTACACCCCGGGAACGTCCGTCGCGTAACCGCCGTCCCTCGCGACCGTCCCGTCCGGCGCCACGCTCACGCCCAGCTCCGCGACCGCGCCCCCGGCGGTCACCTCCGGCCCCCGGAACCCCAGGGCGAGCAGCACCAGGTCGGCCCGCAGGACCCGCTCCGCCCCCGGCACCGGGCGCCGCCGCGCGTCCACGGCGCACACGTGGACGGCCCGCACCCGCCCCGCCGCGTCCCCGGAGAACCGCAGCGTCGACGCCGCGAACAGGCGCGCGTCGGCGTCGGGGTCCTGGCCGAAGCCCAGCTCACCGGCTTCCTCGTGGGCGGGGGACACCCGGTGCACGGTGGGGTACGTGGGCCACGGGTCGGCCTCCTCGTCGCGCTCCGTCGACGGGAGTACGCGGATGTCCACCTGGGTCACGGACGCGGCGCCCTCCCGCACGGCCGTCCCCAGGCAGTCCGCCCCGGTATCGCCGCCGCCCACGATCACCACGTGCCTGCCCGCGGCGGACAGCGGGGAGACGTCGAGGTCGCCCTCGCACACGCGGTTGGCCCCCGGCAGATACTCCATGGCCTGGGTTACCCCCGCCAACTCGCGCCCCGGAACCGGAAGTTCCCGCCACGCCGTGGCCCCGACGGCGAGCACGACCGCGTCATGGCGGCCCCGCAGCGCCGCCGCGCCGATGTCCCGGCCGACCTCCGTCGACGTACGGAACCTCGTGCCCTCGGCCCGCAACTGCGCGAGCCGCCGCTCCAGCTGGCGCTTCTCCATCTTGAACGCGGGGATCCCGTACCGCAGCAGCCCGCCCGCCCGGTCGTCCCGCTCGTACACCACGACCGTGTGCCCCGCCCGCGTCAACTGCTGCGCCGCCGCGAGGCCCGCGGGCCCCGACCCGACGATCCCCACCGACTTCCCGGTCAGCCGGTCGGGCGGCAGCGGCGGGGCGAGGCCGTCCGCCCAGATCCGGTCGGCGATGGCGGCCTCGACGTTCTTGATGGTCACCGCCGGCTGGTTGATGGCGAGGACGCAGCCCGCCTCGCACGGCGCCGGGCACAACCGGCCGGTGAACTCCGGGAAGTTGTTCGTCGCGTGCAGCCGGTCGGCGGCGGCGCGCCAGTCGGCCCGCGAGACCAGGTCGTTCCACTCGGGGATCAGGTTCCCCAGCGGACAGGCCTGGTGGCAGAACGGGACCCCGCAGTCCATGCACCGCTCGGCCTGCTCCTCGATCAGGGGCAGCAGCGCCCCGGGGACGTACGCCTCGTCCCAGTCCTTCACCCGCTCGCCCACCGGCCGCCGCGGCCACTCCCGGCGCGGATGCCGCAGGAATCCCTTGGGGTCGGCCACAGCCGTCTCCCTACGCGTAGGGCGCGTCTTCCAGCCACCACGGTATGTCGGGGAGGAGAGGTCGGCATGTGGTCGGGGGAGGGGCGGCAGAGCCGCGGGGGGAGAGAGTGACCGCGGGGTGGGGGCTGGGGGTGGGGCTGTCAGGTCAGGCCGAGGATGAAGGAGACCGCCGCGGCGGTGGCGGCACCCGTGCGGATGTGGTTCCACATCGTCCACTCGGCCACGTACGTACGCCAGTACTCCGCGCCGGACTCGGAGTCCGCGTCGACCTTCGCCAGCGCGTTGTTGCGCGGCACGTTCGCCACCGCCGTCACGCCGAAGCAGCCGAAGAGATACAGCGCGCAGCCGAGGAGCAGCTCCACCCCGCCCTCGTCCGGCCAGACCACGAACGTGACCACGGCGAGCACGACGTTGACGCCCGTCGCGCCCATGAACACGGCCATGAACGGCGGCCTGACCGCCGTCACGTTGATCGCGTTCATCGCGGCGATGCCCTGGGCCGACGGCAGCGCGGCCAGGCCCCGCATCACGAAGGTGGAGAAGCCGATGAACACCCCGGCGACGAGGCCGCAGGTCACCGCACCGAGAACGGTGAGCACGAAGTAGGGTCCGTCGATCATGGCAACTCCCTGGGTGGATCCGGCCTCGGACGGCCGGTTCGGCGCGCCCGATCCTGCCCGGCGCGGTGTGTCTGTGACCAGTCAATGACCATGACGAACCAGACGCCATACGCGACCCCCGCGCGCCCATACGCCGACGTCTCGCCGTCACCTGGGCCGGCCCGGGACACCCACCCCGGGGTCCGGGGCGCAGCCAGGGGATCGGAGACGGGGCGGGACTGGGGAATGCCCAGCAGGGCGACCACTCCTCACCCCTCACCCCTCACCCCTCGCTCCCGTCCCCCCACCCCCGCAACCGCTCCGCCACCACCCCTGCGATGGCCCGCCGCGCCTCCCCCCGCGGCACCCCGCGCATCAGCAACTCGTCGTACTCCGTGTCCGTGTGCCGCACCGAGGCGATCACGGCGGCCGTCACCGCCGTGGGCGTGAGGGCCCGGCCGGCCGCGCTGCGGCCCACGCGGCCGCTGCCCCGGGCCGCCGCACGGGCGGCGATCTCGTGGGCCCGGTCCGCCGGGCAGCCGGGGAACAGGCGACGGATCTCCGCCGCGAACTCCCCGACGAACCGCACGTCCTCCCCGGCCCGCCGGGCGGCGTCCCGTGCCCGTCGCCGCGCCCGCGCGTCCGCGTCGGCCAGGCACCGCTCCTCCGCGCGGACGAGCGCCTCCTCCTCGACCAGGACGCCCTGCCGCTCGTACCGGCTCCTGCGCCGGTTGAACCGCACCACCACCGCCGCCAGCCCACTGCCCTCCCGCGCCCGCCGCGTCAACGCCGTGTCCCCGCGCGGCAGATACACCAGATGCCCGAGGTCGGCGCAGTCCAGACAGCGCGGCTCCCCGCCCTCGGTGATGAGCAGCGACAGCGGTCCACCCCGGCACTCCGCACAACGCCTGCGCTTCAGCGGCTGGATGACGACGGGCCCGGTGCGCACGCGAGGAACGGCCATGCCCGGTTCATTCCCGCCCACCGGCACCCCGCATCATGGCCTCGTGCGATTCGAACCGATCACCTGGGAACGCCTCACGGACACCCTCGCCGACCGGCTGCTCGACCTGGAGCCCGGGGACGGCGGAGCCTGGCCCCGCGTCGCGTTCGACGGCGCCCCGGCGGCCCGGCCCGGCGAACTCGCCACCGCGGTCGGCGAGGCGCTGCGCGTGCGCGGGCGGCCCTCGCTCGTCGTCGGCACCGAGGGGTTCCTGCGCCCCGCCTCGCTGCGCCTCGAGTACGGACACGAGGACGTCGAGGCGTACTACAGCGGCTGGTTCGACACCGGCGCGCTCTGGCGCGAGGTCTTCGGACCGCTGGACCCGGGCGGCACCGGCCGGGTGCTGCCCGACCTCTGGGACTCGCGCGCCGACCGCGCCACCCGCACCCCGTACACCCAACTCCCTCCCGGCGCCCTGCTGTTGCTGCACGGCCCACTGCTGCTCGGCCACTGGTTCCCCTTCGACCTGACGGTGCACGTACGCCAGTCCTCCGGCGCCCTGCGCCGCCGCACCCCGCAGGGCGAACAGTGGACCCTGCCCGCCTTCGACCGGTACGAGACGGAGACCGCCCCCGCCGCCGCGGCCGACGTCGTCGTACGCGCCGACGACCCGCGCCACCCGGCCTGGACGGGCTGACCCGCCCGCCCGTTCGCCTGACCGGCCGCCCGCCCCCGACCGGCCCCGCGCCGTCTGCGGGTGCGACCCGTGGGCACCGCGACGAGAATGAGGACGCCGGGACTAGCGGCGCCCCCGCGCCGCGCCGGCCGTCCGGCACCGGGAGGTACCCATGACCACCGCCGGAGACATCATGCACCGGGGTGCCCAGTGGATCCCCATGCACGAGACCCTGGACCGCGCGGCCCAGCTCATGCGCCAACTCGACGTCGGCGCCCTGCCCATCAGCGACGAGAACGACCGGCTGTGCGGCATCCTCACCGACCGCGACATCGTCGTCGGCTGCGTGGCCATGGGGCACGACCCGGCGAAGGTCACCGCGGGCGACATGGCCAGGGGCACCCCGCGCTGGATCGCCTCGGACGCCGACGTCGACGCGGTGCTGCACGAGATGCAGGGCCACCAGATCCGCAGGCTGCCCGTGATCGAGAACAAGCGCCTCGTGGGCATGATCAGCGAGGCCGACCTCGCCACGCACCTCAGCGAGGACCAGCTCGCCGCCTGGGCCGAGAGCGTCTACGCCAAGTCCTGACCCGCCCCGCGCCCACCCCGTACCCGACCCCGCGCGGACGGTGTCACAGCCAGCCGCTGCGCCGGAAGCCGCGGTACAGCAGGACACACGCCGTCGCTATCACCCCCACCACAAGGCCGTAGCCGTACCGCCAGTGCAGCTCGGGCATGTGGTCGAAGTTCATGCCATAGACCCCGCAGACCATCGTGGGCACGGCGACGATGGCGGCCCAGGCGGTGATCTTCCGCATGTCCTCGTTCTGCGCGACCGTCACCTGGGCGAGGTGTGCCTGGAGGATCGAGTTCAGCAGTTCGTCGAAGGCCGCTATTTGTTCGGTGACCCGCTTGAGGTGGTCGTCCACGTCGCGGAAGTACGCCTGTATCTCCGGCGGGATCAGGCGCATCGGCTTGGCGGCGAGGATCTGGAGCGGGCGGCCGAGCGGCACCACCGCCCGCTTCAGCTCCAGGAGCTCGCGCTTGAGCTGATAGATCCGGCCCGGGTCGGCCCCGCGGGCGCCCTCGGGCGCGAACACCTCCGCCTCGACCTGGTCGATGTCGGCCTGCACCGAATCCGCCGCCATCACATAGTCGTCCACGACCTGGTCCGCGATGGCGTGCAGCACCGCCGCCGGGCCCTGCGCCAGCTGGTCGGGCGTCCCCTCCAGCGCCTCGCGCAGCGGGCCGAGCGAACCGTGCCTGCCGTGCCGCACGGTGATCACGAACTCCTTGCCGACGAAGACCATGATCTCGCCGGTGTCCACCACCTCGCTGGTCGCGGTCAGCTCGGCGTGCTCCACGTAGCAGACCGTTTTGAACACGGCGAACAGCGTCTGGCCATAGCGCTCGACCTTCGGCCGCTGATGGGCGTGCACCGCGTCCTCGACCGCCAGCGGGTGCAGGTCGAACAGCTCGGCGATGCCCGCGAACTCCCGCTCCGTCGGCTCGTGCAGCCCCAGCCACACGAAGCCGTCGTCGTGCTTGCGGACGTGCCCCACGGCCTCGACGAGATCGCCGTCGCGGACCGGTGTCTGGCGCACCCCCTTGCGATAGGTCACGCACTTCACCACCGACGAGCCCAGCGGGGAGCGGGCAGGGTGGCTCAGGTCGACGCGTGGGCCGCGCCGGGTCAGTCCCGCGACCTTGCGCAGGCCGCGGACGCTCCGCAGATTCCCGACCTTGCGGAGGCTTCCGACCTTCCGCAGGTTGCCCGACATCGACATGTGCAGCTCCTCGTGCTGGACTTGATGGGCAAGTCTGCCAGTCCGGTCCGACACCACGACGGGGCCTGTGGGAACGGAATACTCCGCTCCGGAACTGTAATGATCGCCATATGACGCGAATCGATGGATATCTCCTCGACGGCAGACCTGACGAGTCGGCGACCCGCTCCACCGCCTTCGCCGCCCTCTTCGACCCCACCACGTTCCGGCACATCGAACGCCTCGGCATCGGCCCCGGCTGGCGCTGCTGGGAGGTCGGCGCCGGCGGCACGTCTGTCGTGTCCTGGCTCGCCAAGCGGGTCGGCCCCACCGGCCGCGTGCTCGCCACCGCCACGGACACGGCGCCGCTCCTCTCGGCCGCGCGCCCGCCCGTACAGGTGCGCACCCACGACGTGGCCGCCGACGCGCCGCCCGCCGAGGCGTTCGACCTCGTGCACGCCCGCCTCGTCCTCACCCACGTACCGGACCGCGAGCGGGCCCTGCACTCCATGATCAAGGCGCTGCGCCCCGGCGGCCGCCTGCTGATCGAGGAGGCCGACCCCGCCCTGCAACCGCTGGCCTGCCCCGACGAGCACGGCCCCGAACAGGAGGCGGCGAACCGGCTGCGCGACGGCGTGCGCGCCCTGCTCGCCGACCGCGGCGCCGACCTCGCCTTCGGGCGGGTGCTGCCGCGGCTGCTGCGGGCGGCGGGGCTGCGCCAGGTGGAGGCCGACGCGTACTTCCCGCTCGTCTCCCCGGCCTGCGCGGCCCTGGAGTCCGCCACCATCGAGCAGGTCCGCGCCGACCTGGTCGCCGCGGGCCTCGCCTCGCACGACGACATCGAGCGGCACCTCGCCCAGGTCGCGGAACGCGTCGTCGTCCCGGCCACGGCCCCGCTGGTGTCGGCGTGGGCCCGCAAGCCCTGAGCGCTGCGCAGGCCCTGACCCGGGCGCCACGTGCCCTTGGCCCGGGGGAGCGGGAGTGCCCCGGGAGCCCGGGCGCCGCATGGCCTACGGAGGCCCGGGCGCCTCGCATCCCCTGGGGAGCCCGACCTCCTCGCATCCCCTGGGGAGCCCGACCTCCTCGCATCCCCCGGGGAGCCCGACCCCCTCACGTCCCCCGGGGAGCCCGACCCCCCTCAAGTCCTCCGGAAAGCGGGGCCCGCTCCGGCCGGGCCCCCACTCGGGACACCGCCCGCGCCCCCGCCCTGCACCCCTCGCTCACGGCCTCCCGCAGCCCCGCCCCCGCCAGCCGCGACGCGATGAACGCCCCCGTGAACGCGTCGCCCGCGCCCGTGGAGTCCCGCGCGTCGGCCCGCACCGCCGGCACGCGGACCCGCACCCGCCCGTCCCGCGCGGCAAGGGCGCCCTCCCCGCCCAGCTTGACCACCACCTCGGGAAACCGGCGGCTCAGCTCGGCGGCCGCGTCGGCGATCCCCGTCACCCCGGCCGCCCCGGACTGCCCCGTCAGCAGCTCCGCCTCGTCGCGGCTCGGCAGCAGCACGTCCACCCCGGCCCCGTCGGCCAGGAAGCGGTCCACCCCGTGCCGGACGAGGAACCCCGCCGACGCCGGGTCCACGCTCACCGTCACCCCACGCGCGCGTGCCGATGCCAGTGCGGCCCGCGCCGTCGCGCGGCTGGGCTCGGCGAAGAACAGGTAGCCGGACAGGTGGAGCCAGGTCACACCGTCGAGCAGCGACGGCGTCCAGTCGGCGGGGGACAGGCGCAGGGCCGCGCCGCTGTCCGTGAGGAAGGTCCGCTCGGCCGCCGCCCCGGCCGCGTCGACCAGGCTGATCACCGTGCCCGTGGGCGCGTCGGGGTCGACGGCGATGTGGGGACGTACCGCGGCGGCGCGCAGCGCCTCCTCGTGCCAGGCCGCCGCGTCGGCCCCCGCCCGCCCGAGGAAGCGCACGTCGCGGCATCCCCAGTGGGCCGCCCAGCAGGCGACGTTGGCGCCCGCGCCACCCGGCACGGTACGGATCGCCGCGACCGTGTCGGTGCCGGGCGCGAGGGGCGTACGGTGCCGGGCGACGATGTCGGTGACGACGTCACCCACGACCAGCAGGGCGCCGGTGCCGTTCGAGGAGGGTGGCGGAGGCTGGTCCGCTCCGGAGGAAGCCGTCACTGCCGCGCCCACGCCGCCGCGATCCGCGCCGCGAGCCGTACGTTCCCGCGCACCGCCGCGAGGTTGGCCTCCAGGGAGGCCCCTTCGGTGTGCCGCATCAGATGGTCGAGGAGGAACGGGGTCACCGCCTGGCCCCGCACACCGCGCGCGGCGCACTCCCGCAGTGCCTCGTCGAGCACGCGCGCGTGGAGGGCGGGTTCGAGTTGTTCGGCTTCCGGCACCGGGTTGGCCACGACGAGCGCCGACTCCGGTCCGGCCAGCGCGTCCTGGGCGCGCATCACCGCGGCGACCTCGTCCGGTGTCCGCAGCGTCCAATCCACGTCGTGCCCGGAGTCGGAGAGGTAGAAGCCGGGGAAGCGGGACGTGTCGTAGCCCGCCACCGCCACGCCCAGGGTCTCCAGGCGCTGGAGCGTCGCGGCCACGTCCAGGATCGACTTCACGCCCGCGCACACGACCGTGATCCTGGTCCGTGCCAGCAGCCCCAGGTCGGCCGACTCGTCCTGGGTGAGGGTCCACTCCCGGTGCACCCCGCCGAGCCCGCCGGTGGCGAAGACGCGCAGTCCCGCGCGGGCGGCGAGCAGGGCCGTCGCGGACACCGTGGTCGCCCCGCTCGCCCCCGCCGCGACGGCGAGCGGCAGGTCCCGGTGGCCCAGCTTGCGGATGCCGTCCTCCCCGGCGACCCGCTCCAACTGGTCCTTGCCCAGGCCGACGTGGGGGCGCCCGTCCAGGACGGCGATCGTCGCGGGCACGGCGCCCTCGGCGCGTACGGCCTCCTCCAGTTCGAGGGCGACGCGCAGGTTGCGGGGGCGCGGCAGCCCGTGCGCGATGATCGTGGACTCCAGGGCCACGACCGGACGCCGCCGTGCGAGAGCCGCCTGTACCTCGTCGGACACCACCAACACGGTCTGCCTCCTGCCAGTCGGGTCTGCCTTCATCCCTGGCGGTCGGCGCCCCGCGGCAAACCATTAGGGTGACCGGCCATGACCACGAAAGATCAGAACGCGCCCTCTTTTGCCGTGCACATCCCGGACGCCGAGCTGGTGGAGGAGCCGCTGGACCCGCAGCAGATCGTCTCCGGAGAGCCCGTCGTCACCGGCAAGGTCCTGTGGGAGTCCGCCGACGGCAAGCAGCTCCGCGGCATCTGGCAGATCACCCCGGGCGTCGTGACCGACACCGAGGCCAACGAGCTGTTCGTGGTCGTCAGCGGCCGCGCCACCATCGAGGTGGAGGGCGGCGACGTCCTGGAGGTCGGCCCGGGCGACGCCGCGGTGCTGCGCGAGGGCGACCGTACGACGTGGACCGTGCACGAGACGCTGCGCAAGGCGTACCACATCACCCTCGGCGGCTGACCGCCCGCCGGTCAGTCCTCCGCCAGGGCGGCGGGGTCGGCCTTCTGTGCGGCGGCGGCCCCGGCGTCCGTACGCCCCGGGCCGCGCGTGAACAGGGCGAACGCCGCGAGCGGCAGCAGCAGGAGGGCCGCGATCAGGTTGAGCCAGCCGTAGCTCGCCCGGGCGACCACCAGGCCCGCCACCGCGCCGCCGACCCCGGCCGCCGTGTTCATGGTCAGGTCGGAGAGGCCTTGGGCGGCGGCGCGCGCGGCCTGCGGCACGGAGTCGGTGAGCAGCGCGGAACCCGCCACGAGCCCCGCCGACCAGCCGAGGCCGAGCACGAACAGGCCCGCCGCCGTCTGCCCGTGGCTGCTCCCGGCCGTCCCCGCGAGCAGCGCCGCGAAGGCGAGCAGTCCCACCGACAGGGCGATGACGGCGAGCCGCCCGATCCGGTCCGCGAGCCGCCCCATCACCGGTGAGAACGCGTACATGCCCGCGATGTGCCCGCTGATGACCAGGCCGATCAGATCGATGCTCGCCCCGTGGTGACCGAGGTCGACCGGGGTCATCGACATGATCGACACCATGGCGGTGTGAGCGATGGCTACCGTCACCAAGGCGAGCCGCGCCTGCCGCGAGGCGGCCACGGCGGCGAACCCGGCCCGCAGCGACCGGCCCGCCGCGGTCTGCTCGCCGACGGGTTCGAGCGCGCGGGCGGTGAGCAGCGGATCGGGCCGCAGCAGCAGCGCCACCACGACCGCCGAGATCAGGAAGATCCCGGCCGCCCACACGAAGGGCCCCGCCTCCTTCGGGATGCCGATGCCCGAGACGCTGCGGCCCGCGGGCGCCGCGATGTTGGGCCCGAGGACCGCGCCGATCGTCGTGGCCCACACGACGTTGGAGATGGCACGCGCCCTGGCCCCCGGCTCGGCCAGGTCGGCCGCCGCGAACCGCGCCTGCAGGTTCGCCGACGACGCCGCGCCGAACCCGGCCATGCCCACCAGGAGCAGCGGGAAGCTCCCGACGGCCGCGGCCACGACGACCACGCCCGCACCCAACGCGCCGATCAGATACGCCAGTACGAGACCGGGGCGGCGGCCCCGCGCGGTCATGAGCGCCGCCAGCGGC
Organism: Streptomyces flavofungini; assembly: GCF_014650815.1. Taxonomy (GTDB): domain Bacteria; phylum Actinomycetota; class Actinomycetes; order Streptomycetales; family Streptomycetaceae; genus Streptomyces; species Streptomyces flavofungini. Next base: position 203,546 of record NZ_BMVR01000006.1, on the reverse strand, counting down.
ACCGAGAGGAGCGCCGTCCCGGCGACGGTCGCGGTGGGCGCGAGGCCGGACAGCGACTCCCTGCCGCTGACCTCCTTCGCCAGCACGGCGGCCAGCGCGATCCCGGTGGCCACGCCCAGCCCGCCGAGGATCTGGCTCGCGACGAGCACCGCCGTGATCCGCCGCCGCAGCGCGGGCAGCTCCTCGACGTCGACGGGTGCGACGGCCGCGTCCCCGGTCGTGCTCATCGGGGACATCGCGGGCTACGGGGACAGCGGGCGGGGGCAGCTGCGAGAGACGGCGAGGGCGAGGACGAGGGAGATATGACCACGTCGGAAGTGTGTCAGCACCGGTGGTGTTCATGTACATGCAGTGCACGAGAGTGTTCCGGCGCGCAGGCCCCCGAACGGCGCCGCAGGCCCGTGCACCAGGCCCACCCCCCGCTAAGCGGCTCCCGCGGCACCCCTTAAAGCGACGGCTCTCGAAGCACCCCCGCAAAGCGGCGGCTCCCGCAGCACCCCCTCAGAACAGCGGCTCCGGAAGAACCCCCTCCAGCGCCAGCAACTGCCGCTTGGTCTCCAGGCCGCCGCCGAACCCGCCGATGCCGCCGTCGCTCTCCACCACCCGGTGGCAGGGCACCACGACCGGCAGCGGGTTGGCGCCCATCGCCATGCCGACGGCCTGGGCCGCGCCGGGCTGGCCGACGCGGCGGGCCAGGTCGCCGTAGCCCACGACGGTCCCGAACGGCACGCCCGCCGCCAGCTCGCGCAGCACCTGGCGGTTGAAGCCGGAGATCAGCGACCAGTCCAGCGGCAGCTCGAAGTCGCGCCGCTCCCCGGCGAAGTACGCCCGGAACTGGCGTATGGGCTCGGCAAGGAGCGGCGCCGCGGGATCCTCGACCGGCTCGGTGCCCAGGCGGGAGCCAAGGCGCTCCAGGGCCTTGTCGCGCACGGCGTCCGTGGCGTGGAAGACGACCGTGACCAGGCCCGCGTCGGTCGCGGCCAGCAGTAGCGGGCCGATGTCGCTGGCGATGACGGCCCATACGGCGCCGGGCCGCGCGTCCTGCTCCCGACGCTCGTCCCGGATGTGCTCGTTGTGCCCCGTGGCGTTCATGGAAACCACGGTACGTCCGGGCACTGACAACGCCGCGGGGCGAGCCGCCCCGCGGCGTTCGGCAAGCGGGAACCGTCAGTCGCTGATCGCCCTGCGCACGACGTCCGGCTTGTTGCTGATGATGCCGTTCACTCCGAAGCCCTCGGCCCGGCGCGCGGCGGCGGTCTCGTCCACGGTCCAGGTGAAGATCTCCAGGCGCTTGCCGTGCGGACCCTTGAGTCGGTGGATCGCGGAGACGTAGCCGGCGGAGATCGACGTGTGCGTCGAGTTGATCTGGTCCGCGAACTTCGCGTACGCCGGGAGCTGGGCGGTCGACGGCGTGCCCAGGAAGCCGGTCTTGATGTCGGGCCGCTGGGCGTGCACCTTCTTGACGCTGTCCGCGCTGAAGCTCTGGACGACCAGCTTGTTCTTGACGTGGTGGCGGTCCAGCCAGCCGGTCTTGCGCAGCACCCGCAGGGTGTCCCGCTCGATGCCGGGGTACAGCTCCGGCTTCTTGATCTCCAGGATCAGGCTCTGGTGGTTGCGCGAGACGCGCTTCATGTACTGCGTGAGCGTCGGCACGCGCGCGCCCTTGTACCTCGGCCCGAACCAGCTGCCCGCGTCCAGCTTGGCGATCTCCGCCGCGGTGAAGTCCTTCACCTTCCACGGGGCACGGCCCGGGAAGACCTTCTCCACGTTCGTCGTCCGCTTCAGGGTGTCGTCGTGGACGATGACGAGCACGCCGTCCTTGGTCCGCTGGACGTCGTTCTCGACCCAGCGGAAGCCCATGTGCGCGGCCTTGTCGATGGCGGCGAGCGTGTTCTCGGGGGCGTACGCGGAGGCTCCTCGGTGGGCCACGACCGTCGGGTTCTTGTGGGCGGCGGGTGCGGCGACGGCGGTGTCGGCGGGGGCCTGGGCGCCGGCGGTGGAGGGGAGGACGAGTGCTCCTGTTCCCAGGAGAGCGGCGGTCGTGGCGGCTGCGGCGCGTGCGTGCACGGGTTCTCCTCGCGTCATGAGCTCACGGTTCGATTGAGAATGACAGTGCACGGCCAACTACGGACAGGTACAGGATGGCCACACGTTGAACACCGGCCCCCCAAGTGGGGACCCCAAGCGTGGAACCCGTGCTTCTTTGCCGGAAAATCGGCCGTGCGTTCACGGCTGAGCCCTACTCTCACCTCAGTCGACGGCCCGTCACCCGGCCGTCGGGCAGGGGCAGACGGGGCGTTCCGGGACATCCAGGTACGACAGGCGGAAGGGCTACCGCTCATGGAGGGCACGGTCGACGGCTTCAGCTACGGACTCGTCACACCGGTGGTCGCCTATCTGATGGCCTGTCTGGGCGGCGCGCTCGGCCTGCGCTGCACCACCCGGTCACTCCTGGTCGCGCACTCCTGGCGGCCCGGCTGGCTCGCCCTCGGCTCGGCCGCCATCGGCTCGGGCATCTGGACCATGCACTTCATCGCGATGATGGGCTTCAGCGTCCAGGGCACCCCGATCCACTACGACCGGACGACGACCTTCGCGAGCCTCGCCGTCGCCATCGTCATGGTCGGCGTCGGGATCTTCATCGTCGGCTACCGCGGTGCCAGCGGAGCGGCGCTCTTCACCGGAGGCACCATCACCGGCCTCGGCATCGCCTCGATGCACTACCTGGGGATGGCCGGCATGCGCCTCGGCGGCAGGCTGCAGTACAACACGCTGACCGTCGCCGCCTCCGTAGTGATCGCCGTCGTCGCCGCCATCGCCGCCCTGTGGGCCGCGGGCCAGATCAGGGGCTTCCTGTGGAGCCTCGGCGCCAGCCTCGTCATGGGCCTCGCCGTCAGCGGGATGCACTACACCGGCATGGCCGCCGTCACCGTCCACCTGCACGGTACGTCCACCGCCCCGCCCGGCGACTCGTCCCCCGAGCTCCTCGCCCCCCTCATGATCGGCCCGCTCGCCTTCCTGCTGCTCGCGGGCGTGATCGTGATGTTCGACCCGCTGATGATGATGGGCAAGGCCGACCTGAAGGCCGCGGCGGCCCGCCCGCGCACCGCCACCTACCCCGTGCCCCGCTCCGGCGACCGCCAGATCGCGCACGTCAGCCGCCGGTCCGTGGCGCGCCCCGGCCGCCGGACCCGCCGCAGAACGGGGGCGCGGACACCGCAGCGGTGGTGAGCGCGGGGGCGTTGTCAGTGGGTGGTCGTACGGTGGGTTCCATGCGGCCCGTATCGAAGATCGAACGCACGGTGGCACCTTTCGAGGTCGTCAGCCCGTACCAGCCCAGTGGCGACCAGCCGACGGCCATCGCCGACCTGGAGAAGCGCATCCGCGCGGGCGAGAAGGACGTCGTCCTGCTCGGCGCCACCGGCACCGGCAAGTCGGCCACCACCGCGTGGATGATCGAGAAGCTCCAGCGCCCCACCCTCGTGATGGCGCCGAACAAGACCCTGGCCGCCCAGCTGGCCAACGAGTTCCGCGAGCTGCTGCCGAACAACGCCGTCGAGTACTTCGTCTCGTACTACGACTACTACCAGCCCGAGGCGTACGTCCCCCAGTCGGACACGTACATCGAGAAGGACTCCTCGATCAACGAGGAGGTCGAGCGCCTTCGCCACTCCGCGACGAACTCGCTGCTCACCCGCCGCGACGTCATCGTGGTCGCCTCCGTCTCCTGCATCTACGGCCTCGGCACCCCGCAGGAGTACGTGGACCGCATGGTCCCGCTCAAGGTCGGCGACGAGATCGACCGTGACCAGCTGCTGCGCCGCTTCGTCGACATCCAGTACACCCGCAACGACCTCGCCTTCACCCGCGGCACCTTCCGGGTCCGCGGCGACACCATCGAGATCTTCCCGGTGTACGAGGAACTGGCCGTGCGCATCGAGATGTTCGGCGACGAGATCGAGGCGCTCTCCACGCTGCACCCGCTGACCGGCGAGGTCATCAGCGACGACGACCACCTGTACGTCTTCCCGGCGTCCCACTACGTAGCGGGCCCCGAGCGCATGGAGAAGGCGATCAACGGCATCGAGAAGGAGCTCGCCGAGCGCCTCGCGGAGCTGGAGAAGCAGGGCAAGATGCTGGAGGCCCAGCGGCTGCGCATGCGCACGACGTACGACCTGGAGATGCTCCGCCAGATCGGCTCCTGCTCCGGCATCGAGAACTACTCCATGCACTTCGACGACCGCGGCCCCGGCACCCCGCCGCACACCCTGCTCGACTACTTCCCGGACGACTTCCTGCTCGTCCTGGACGAGTCGCACGTCACGGTCCCGCAGATCGGCGCGATGTACGAGGGCGACGCCTCCCGCAAGCGCACCCTCGTCGACCACGGCTTCCGGCTGCCGTCCGCGCTCGACAACCGCCCGCTGAAGTGGGAGGAGTTCCAGCAGCGCATCGGCCAGACCGTCTATCTGTCGGCGACCCCGGGGGCGTACGAACTCTCCCGCTCCGACGGCGCCGTGGAGCAGATCATCCGCCCCACCGGCCTCATCGACCCCGAAGTCGTCGTCAAGCCCACCGAGGGCCAGATCGACGACCTGGTGCACGAGATCCGCAAGCGCACCGAGAAGGACGAGCGCGTCCTGGTCACCACGCTCACCAAGAAGATGGCCGAGGACCTCACGGACTACTTCCTCGAACTGGGCATCCAGGTCCGCTATCTGCACAGCGACGTCGACACCCTGCGCCGCGTCGAGCTCCTGCGCGAGCTGCGCGCCGGTGAGTACGACGTCCTGGTCGGCATCAACCTCCTCCGGGAGGGCCTGGACCTGCCCGAGGTCTCCCTGGTCGCGATCCTCGACGCCGACAAGGAAGGCTTCCTGCGCTCCGGCACCTCCCTGATCCAGACCATCGGCCGCGCGGCGCGCAACGTCTCCGGCCAGGTCCACATGTACGCCGACAAGATCACCCCGGCGATGGAGAAGGCCATCGAGGAGACCAACCGCCGCCGGGAGAAGCAGATCGCGTACAACAAGGAGCGGGGCATCGACCCGCAGCCCCTCCGCAAGAAGATCAACGACATCGTGTCGGCCATCGCGCGCGAAGAGGTCGACACCGAGCAACTCCTCGGCACCGACTACCGCAAGTCGAAGGACGGCAAGGGCGCCAAGGCCCCCGTGCCCTCGCTCGGCACGGCAGCGGCCAAGGGTGCGGCGGGGAAGGCCGCCAAGGGCAAGGCCGGGCAGAGCGTGCCCACGGACCGGCCCGCCGCCGAACTCGCCGAGCAGATCGAGGAGATGACCGCGCGGATGCGCGCCGCAGCCGCGGACCTGCAGTTCGAGATCGCCGCCCGGCTGCGCGACGAGGTGTCGGAGATGAAGAAGGAACTGCGGCAGATGAAGGAGGCCGGCCAGGCGTAGCGCTGTGTTGCAAGACCGACACAAAGTGCCCGGCAGGGTGCGGCGCGATGGACAGGGCTGCATAGGGTGATGGGCAACCGCCGCAACGGGCGGTTGCCCAGGGCAGTTCGAGAAGGGGACAGCGCGTGACGGTCAACATGACCAAGGGCCAGGCCATCAGCCTGCAGAAGGACGACGGGGGCGCTCTGACGTCGGTGCGCATGGGACTGGGCTGGCAGGCGGCCCCGCGGCGCGGCCTGTTCGGCACGCGCACGCGGGAGATCGACCTCGACGCGTCCGCCGTCCTGTTCGCCGACAAGCAGCCCGTGGACGTGGTGTTCTTCCGGCACCTCGTCAGCGACGACGGCTCCGTGCGGCACACCGGCGACAACCTGGTCGGCGGTGTCGGCCAGGGCGGCGACGACGAGGCCATCCTCGTCGACCTGCAGCGCGTCCCGGTCCACATCGACCAGATCGTGTTCACGGTGAACTCCTTCACCGGCCAGACCTTCCAGGAAGTGCAGAACGCGTTCTGCCGCCTGGTCGATGAGACCAACGGCCAGGAACTGGCCCGCTACACCCTCGACGGCGGCGGCCAGTACACCGCCCAGATCATGGCCAAGGTCCACCGCGCGGGTTCCGGCTGGCAGATGACGGCCCTCGGCAACCCCGCCAACGGCCGCACCTTCCAGGACCTGATGCCGGCGATCCTGCCGCACCTCTGAGCAGCACCAACCGCTGAGCCGTACCGATCGCTGAGCAGTCAAACCGCTGAGCAGTCCAACCGCTGATCAGCACCGCACCCGCTGCGCGGCACCGCGCCACGGAGCAGCACCGCCCGACCGAGCAGCACCGTCCAGACGGCAGTCCGCACGCAGGCCCGGTGAGGGGGCCGACACCAAGGGGGAACGTACGCGATGACCGCCGAGCTGGTCAGGGGGCAGAACCATCCGGTTCCCGGCACCCGACTCGAGATCCGGGTGTCGGCCGGAAAGCCGATCGTCGCCGGTGCCACGCTCTGCGACGACCACCGCAAGGTGCGCGGCACTTCCTGGGTCGCCCACCCAGGCGCCCCCACCCTGCCCGGCCTGGAAGTGTCCCGGCAGGCGGCCGCCGACCACCGCCTGGCCGTCGACCTGGGCGCGCTGCCGGACGGCGCGCACCAGGTCAACGTGCTGCTCGCGCTGCCCGTCGGCGTCGCGGGCCCGGTCACCTTCGGCGCCGTCGCCGCGCCCTTCGTGGCCGTCACCGGACTCGACGGCACCGAGATCGCCAGCTACACGATCACGGACCTGGCCGCCGAGTCCGCCGTCGTCGCCCTGGAGCTGTATCGCAAGCAGGACGGCTGGAAGGTCCGTGCCGTCGGCCAGGGCTACGCGGGCGGCCTCGCCGACATGCTCGCCGACCAGGGCCTGCCCGAGGCCCAGGAGCTGGCGACCACCATCAACGACGCGGTGGCGCACGGCCTCGCCCGCTCGGTGGCCGCGCCCCCGCCCCGCCCCGCGGACGAGGCCCGCGTGCGCGCCGCCGCCCAGGGCCACACGAGCCCCGGCCGCCAGCCGACACCGCCCGAGCCGGGCCCCGACGCCCCCCAGCCCGTCACCCCGGCCCAGGGCCCCGGCGAGGGCGGCCAGCCCCCGCAGCCCGTCGCCCCCACGCCCGCCGACGGCACCCCGGCCGCGCAGCCCGCCGACGGCGGCACCGTCAACTACACCCACCCGCGCCGCCAGACCAGCGCGCCCCCGCCGCCTCCGCCCACCGCGCAGCCCGCCGCCCCCGGACAGCCCGCCCGCCCCGTCGCGGGCGACGCCACCGGCTGGTCCATGGAGGAGCGGCTGTACAACCAGGTGTGGGGCATGTTCGAGGACCTGGCCCGCTCCGCCGCGGCGTGCCGCAGCGCGGTGGACTTCGCCGACTCCCGCATGGAGCAGGAGCTGGACAAGGTCCTCTCCGACCCGCGCAGCCGCATCGGCGGCGTCGGCGACGCCGCGCGCGAGGCCGCCCGCGCCCGCCACGGCGACCTCGTCGACCAGGCGCGAGCCGCCCTCGACCGGGACCTGGCCCAGCTCGCCGCCGAGGCGGAGGTCGTCGAACCGGCCCTGCCCCCGGCGTTCGCCGACTGGTCGAGCCCCATCTGGCAGGGCTATCGCGCGCCCATGGAGATCCCCATGGCCCTGCGCCTGGGCGGCCTCAGCCTCCCCGAGCGCCCCGACCTGCGCATCCCCATGCTCGTCCGGCTGCCCCTGGAGCGCGGCCTGTGGATCGACAGCGGCCGCTCCGGCAGGGACTCCCTCGCGGACGCCGACCAGCTGCGCCGCCTCGCCCTGGACAGCGCCGTCGCGCACGCCGCGCGGCTGCTCGCCTCGTACCCGCCCGGCGCGTTCACCGTGCACGTCATCGATGCCGCGGGCAGCGGCCAGAGCGCCTTCGCCCCGCTGGTCGGTGCCGGGGTCCTGGACGAGCCGCCCGCGACCGGTGCCGCGGCCGCCGGTGCCGTGCTCACCCGGCTCACCCAGCGCGTGGACCTCGTACAGATGGCGGTCCGGGGCGGCATGGCCGACGCGCTGCCGGACGACCTGGACACCGGCGAGCACCTGCTCATCGTCAACGACTTCCCGCACGGCTTCGACGACCGCGCCGTGACCCGGCTGCGCTACCTCGCGGACGAGGGCCCCGCCGTCGGCGTACACCTGATGATGGTCGCCGACCGCGAGGACGCCGCGGAGTACGGCCCGCTGCTCGACCCGCTGTGGCGGGCCCTGCTGCGCCTCACGCCGGTGCCGGAGGACCACCTCGCTGACCCGTGGGTGGGCCATGCGTGGACGTTCGAGCCGTCGCTGGCCCCGCCCGGCAGCCAGGTCATCGGCCACGTCCTGGACCGCGTGGGCGCGGCCCGCCGCACCGGAAGCCGCTGAACGGCGGCGCGCTCCGCATCACCAAGTCGACATATGCCGCTCCCGCCTCCCCGGTACCGCCAAGTCGACCTAGTGACTGCCAAACCCGCGTGCACCGTCCTGGTCTGGTGATTTGGCTCTCACTTGCCGCTCTCTTTACCTAACCTTGGTTCTTCGCGTACTCTTCTCAGTGCGGAGGGGAGTACTCCCGTACGCGACGTGCCCGTCAATACGGACCGCCATCGGTCCCGGGGCGTCGGCCCGACTCATGGCGGCAACCGCCTCGGGTGGAAGAGACCTCCGGCAGCGACGACGCTGATCAGTAGCCGTACGACGCCGGAGGCGCAGTGGACGTTTCAATGACCCTGTGGGTGACGACCGTTCTCGGTCTGTGTGCCCTGATCGCGGTCGACTTCTTCATCGGGCGCAAGCCCCATGACGTGTCGATCAAGGAAGCCGGAATCTGGACGATCGTCTGGATCGTTCTCGCCGCGCTCTTCGGGCTCGGCCTGCTGGTCGCCGGGGAGTCCCAGGCGTCCGGTGAGTTCTTCGCGGGCTTCATCACGGAGAAGTCCCTCTCCGTGGACAACCTCTTCGTCTTCATCCTGATCATGGCGAAGTTCTCGGTGCCCTCCCACCTCCAGCAGCGCGTGCTGCTGTTCGGTGTGCTGATCGCCCTGGTCCTGCGCGCGATCTTCATCGCCGCCGGCGCCGCGGTGATCGCCAACTTCTCCTGGGTCTTCTACATCTTCGGCGCCTTCCTGATCTACACCGCCTGGAAGCTCATCCAGGAGGCGCGCGCCGACGAGGAGGAAGAGGACTGGGAGGAGAACCGCCTCCTGAAGTCCATCGAGAAGAAGTTCGGCGTCTCCGACCGGTACGAGGGCACGAAGCTGTTCGTCCGGAAGAACGGCAAGAAGATCATGACGCCGCTCATGGTCGTCATGCTCGCCATCGGCACCACCGACGTCCTGTTCGCGATGGACTCCATCCCCGCGATCTTCGGCCTCACCCAGGACCCGTACATCGTCTTCACCGCCAACGCCTTCGCCCTGATGGGCCTGCGCCAGCTGTACTTCCTCATCGGCGGACTGCTCAGGAAGCTGGTCCACCTCAGCTACGGCCTGTCGGTGATCCTCGGCTTCATCGGCGTGAAGCTCGTCCTGCACGCCCTGCACGAGAACGGCGTACACGTCCCCGAGATCTCCATCCCGGTCTCGCTCGGCGTCATCTGCGGTGTCCTGGTCATCACGACGATCACCAGCCTGATGGCCTCCAAGAAGCAGGCGGAGCGCGACGCCGCCGAGTCCGGCAGCGGTGACCAGTCCGGCAAGGACGACGCCCAGAAGGACAGCATCGAGGCGTGACGGCAGGCTGATGGCCCTCTACGTAGAGTCGGCTCGAAGGTGCCGCCGGTGAGAACCGGCACGGACCGGCGAGTGCCGGCTGTGTGAGAACCACCCCGGAGCGGTGCACGGTCGTCGACCGTGCACCGCTTCTGCATGGAAAGGAACCTATGAAGTCGCGGCCCTCCCGTGAGCGGGGCAGCATCGAAAACATGATCCCTGAGCTCCGGGCACTCGCCGCACGGTGGACCGCCGCCGTGCCCGTGCTCGGAATCGTTCTCCTCGCCCTCACCTGGGGGCGCGACCTGTCGGGCGTGGTCGTCGCCCTGGTGACGGCGGTACTGGCCGGAGCAGTGCTCGCCGCGGTCCACCACGCCGAGGTCATCGCGCACCGCGTCGGCGAACCCTTCGGCTCGCTCGTCCTGGCCGTCGCGGTCACCATCATCGAGGTCGCCCTCATCGTCACCCTCATGGCCGACGGCGGCGACAAGAGCTCCACCCTGGCCCGCGACACGGTCTTCGCCGCCGTGATGATCACCTGCAACGGCATACTCGGCCTCTGCCTGCTGACCGGCGCCCTGCGCCACCGCGTCGCCGTCTTCAACTCCGAGGGCACCGGCGCCGCGCTCGCGACCGTCGCCACCCTGGCCACGCTCAGCCTGGTCCTGCCGACCTTTACGACCTCCAAGCCGGGACCCGAGTTCTCCACGGCGCAGCTCACCTTCGCCGCCCTGTCGTCGATCGTCCTGTACGGCCTGTTCGTCGCGACGCAGACCGTCCGGCACCGCGACTACTTCCTGCCGGTCACCAAGGAGGGCGAGGTCGTCGACGCCGACGACCACGCCGAAGGCCCCTCCGCCCGCACCGCCCTGATCAGCCTCGGCCTGCTCGCGCTCGCCCTCATCGGCGTCGTCGGGCTCGCCAAGGGCGTGTCGCCCACCATCGAGTCGGGCGTCGAGTCGGCCGGTCTGCCGCACGCCGTCGTCGGCGTGATCATCGCGCTGCTCGTGCTGCTCCCGGAGACCATCGCGGCCGTGCGCGCGGCCCGCCGCGACCGCGTCCAGACCAGCCTGAACCTGGCCCTCGGCTCGGCGATGGCCAGCATCGGCCTGACCATCCCTGCCGTCGCCATCGCCTCCGTATGGCTGTCCGGGCCGCTCGTGCTCGGCCTCAGCTCGACCCACATGGTGCTGCTCGTCCTGACGGTCCTCGTCGGCACCCTCACGGTCGTGCCCGGCCGTGCCACGCCCCTGCAGGGCGGCGTGCACCTGGTGTTGTTCGCGGCGTATCTGGAGCTCGCGGTCAATCCGTGAGACGTGGTGTCCGGCCGGGCGCCCCGCGATGCGGCCGGACACCACGTCCCAGCGGTCGTCCGTGCGGGCGTACCGGCTGTCGTACACGGACACCGCGTCCGCCTCACCCCGTCACCGGCACCACCGCCTCCTTCCGCACCGGCCGCGTCTCCGGCAGCAGCGCGAAGCACCCGAGGCTCAGCACCGCCATCGCCGTCAGATACGCGGCCACACCCCAAGGAGTGCCCTCGCCCCGCGCCACCGCGGTCGCCACCATCGGCGTGAGCGCGCCGCCGAGGACACCGGCCAGGTTGTAGCCGACGGCCGCCCCCGTGCAGCGCACCCGCGGCTCGTACAGCTCCGGCAGATACGCGGCGACCACGGAGAACATCGTGACGAACGCGAGCAGCGCCACCAGGAAGCCCAGGAACATCAGGAACGGCTCACCCGTGGCCAGGAGGGCGACCATCGGGAACATCCACAGGGCGACCCCCGCACACCCGGCGAGGCACATCGGCCGCCGCCCGTACCGGTCGCCCAGCATGGCCGCCAGGGGCGTCAGCGCGCCCTTGACGACGACGGCGGCCATGATGCACGCCAGCATGACCGTACGGCTCACGCCGAGGCGCTCCACGCCGTACGAGAGCGACCACGTCGTGACGGCGTAGAACACCGCGTACCCGACGGCGAGCGCGCCCGCCGTGAGCAGCACGAGGCGCCAGTGGCCGCGCGCCACCTCGACGAGCGGTACGCGCGCGTGCTCGCGCACCTGGAGGAAGTCCGGGCTCTCCGCGAGCGAGGCCCGCAGCGCGATCCCGGCCAGCGCGAGCACCCCCGCTCCCCAGAACGGAATCCGCCATCCCCAGGACGCGAACTGCGCCTCCGTGAGCGTCGCGGACAGCGCCAGCGTCACGCCGTTGGCCAGCAGGAACCCGATCGCGGGCCCGACCTGCGGGAAGCTCGCCCACAACGCCCGCCGCTCGGGCGGCGCGTGCTCGGCGGTCAGCAGCACCGCCCCGCCCCACTCGCCGCCGAGCCCCACGCCCTGCACGAACCGCAGCACCAGGAGAAGCAGCGGCGCGGCCACGCCGATCGTGTCGTACGTCGGCACGCAGCCCACGGCGACGGTGGCAAGTCCCGTCAGGAGCAGCGAGATCACCAGGACGGGCCGCCGGCCGCGCCGGTCACCGAGGTGCCCGAAGAGCACGGAGCCGAGCGGCCGGGCCACGAAGCCCACTCCGAATGTCGCGAACGCCGCGAGAGTTCCCGCCAGCGGGGAGAACGTCGGAAAGAACAGCGGCCCGAGCACGAGGGCCGCCGCGGTGCCGTAGATGAAGAAGTCGTAGAACTCGATGGCCGTCCCGGCGAGCGACGCGGCGGCGAGCCGGGGCAGCGAAGGGGCCGTGGGCTGGGCTGCGGGTGGGGATTCTGACGGAGAGTCACTGTTGTGCACGGTGCGTCAACTACCCGGTGTGACAGGCGGTTACGGGGGCGCGCGGGAGGCCGAGGGCGCGCCGGAACACCCGGTGACGCGCCCCACCCGCGGGCGGCATGGTGCCCGGCGGCGTACGGCTCGGCTCACCGCGCCCGCAGCGTGATAGACCGTCCCTGAGCAGCAGTCCGACGCATGGAGGTCCCTGTGCCCCACACTCTCGCCACCGCCCCGGTCCTGATCCTGAACGGCCCCAACCTGAACCTCCTGGGCCGTCGCCAGCCGGAGATCTACGGCACCGACACCCTCGCCGACGTCGAGGCGATGTGCGCCAAGGCGGCCGCGGCGCACGGCGGGACGGTCGACCTGCGGCAGTCCAACCACGAGGGCGAGCTGGTCGACTGGATCCACGAGGCACGCGAGCACCACGTGGGCATCGTCATCAACCCGGCCGCGTACTCCCACACGTCGATCGCGATCCTCGACGCGCTCAACACCTGCGACGGCATGCCGGTGGTGGAGGTTCACATCTCCAACATCCACCAGCGCGAGCCGTTCCGGCACCACTCGTACGTCTCGCAGCGCGCGGACGGCGTCATCGCGGGGTGCGGGGTGCAGGGGTACGTGTTCGGGGTGGAGCGGGTGGCGGCGCTGGTGGGGCAGGGCTAGGCCTGCCCCACCAGCGGGGTCACCAGCCTCGTGCGCGCCACTCCGCGACATGCGGCCGCTCCGCGCCCAGCGTGGTGTCCTTGCCGTGGCCCGGGTAGACCCACGTCTCGTCCGGCAGCGTCCCGAAGAGCTTCGTCTCGACGTCGTCGATGAGGCTCGCGAACTTCTCCGGGTCCTTCCAGGTGTTGCCGACGCCCCCGGGGAACAGGCAGTCGCCGGTGAAGACGTGCGGGGGGCCGTGCGGGTCGTCGTAGACGAGGGCGATCGAGCCCGGGGTGTGGCCCACCAGGTGCCGGGCGGTGAGCGTGATCCGGCCGAACGTGATGGTGTCGCCGTCGTCGACGAGCACGTCCGTCGGCGTCGGGATGCCCTCGGCGTCCTCGCGGCCCGCGTACGTGCGCGCGCCGGTCGCCGCGACGACCTCCGCGAGCGCCTGCCAGTGGTCGCCGTGCTGGTGGGTGGTGACGACGGCCGAGATGCCGTCGGCACCGATGAGCTGCAGCACCGTCTGGGTGTCGTTCGCCGCGTCGATCAGGAGCTGCTCGCCGGTGGCCCGGCAGCGCAGCAGATAGGCGTTGTTGTCCATCGGGCCGACCGCGACCTTCGAGATCATCAGGTCCTGCAGCTCGTGCACGTCCGCGGGCCCGCCGACCTTCACCACTCCGCTGTACGTCATGCGGCTCAGCCTATAGCGGGGGCAGGGCGGGCAGGGAGCCGCCGTCGGCGGTCAGCGCGGCCCCGTCGCGGCGCCCGGCGAGCCAGCCGAGGAGGTCCGCCTGGCGGCCGCTGACGGTCACGTCGACCGTGCGCTCGTAGCCCTCCCGTCCCTGCTCCAGGGTGACGTCATCGACGGCGCCCGTGGCGAGCACGCGGCCGTCGTCCTGCCGGATGGCGAGCGCGGGCAGGGCGGGGTGGTTCCGGAAGCGGTGGGCGAGGAAGTCGATCTCCCGCTGGGTGAACTCCGCGGAGAGGTCCTCCAGCTCGTAGCCGACGCCGAGGTCCACGTGGTGCAGCTCCACCTCGATCCAGCGCCGGAAGGGCACGTTGGCGGCGGAGTCCTTGACGCCGTTGCGCAGCTCCACGGTGCGGGACCAGTCCGCGGGAGCGGCGCCCTCCTCCTGGAAGCGGGCAGCCGACGCGCGCAGGTCGGCGAGCTGCACGTCCAGCGGTCGCGGCGCGTCCCGCTCGATGTCGGCGTCCCGCGCGTCCCCGCTCACGTACATGGGCCGCCCGGCCAGAACGTTCACCAGGGCGTCGGCGTTGCGGGCGACGTGGGCGAGGACGTGTCCGCGCGTCCAGCCGGGAAGCCGTGACGGCTCGGCCGTCGAAACGTTGTTCAATGCGGCGGCTGCGGCGAGCAGCCGATCGGTCGCGTCACGTACAGACGCCAGGTCGCGCACATGATCATTCATGGACCTGACGATAGCTCCGCCACACGTTCGGGTGAAGGCGGTGGGCAAGGCCCGCAAATCGAATGTCCGTGCTATAAGGTCGGTTGCGGCATCGGGCATCCTAGGTAGTCCGGGTTTCATCGACCTCCGGGTCGCGAACCAGAGAATCCGGCCCGGCGTTGTCAGTGGGTCGCCCTAGTCTGTGAAATGACGGGGGCCCCGCCCCTGTCACTTCTCTCAAGAAAGGTGCGGACCGGCGTGGCCGACCGTCTCATCGTCCGTGGCGCGCGCGAGCACAATCTCAAGAACGTCTCGCTCGACCTCCCGCGTGACTCCCTCATCGTCTTCACCGGTCTGTCCGGGTCCGGCAAGTCCTCGCTCGCGTTCGACACGATCTTCGCCGAGGGCCAGCGGCGCTACGTCGAGTCGCTTTCGTCGTACGCCCGCCAGTTCCTCGGCCAGATGGACAAGCCGGACGTCGACTTCATCGAGGGGCTGTCCCCGGCAGTCTCCATCGACCAGAAGTCGACCTCGCGCAACCCGCGCTCCACGGTCGGCACCATCACCGAGGTCTACGACTACCTGCGGCTGCTGTTCGCGCGCATCGGCAAGCCGCACTGCCCCGAGTGCCGGCGCCCGATCTCCCGGCAGTCCCCGCAGGCCATCGTCGACAAGGTCCTCGAACTGCCCGAGGGGAGCCGCTTCCAGGTCCTCTCGCCGCTGGTGCGCGAGCGCAAGGGCGAGTTCGTCGACCTCTTCGCCGACCTCCAGACCAAGGGCTACAGCCGCGCCCGGGTGGACGGCGCGACCATCCAGCTCTCCGAGCCGCCCACGCTGAAGAAGCAGGAGAAGCACACCATCGAGGTGGTCGTCGACCGCCTCACCGTGAAGGACAGCGCCAAGCGCCGCCTCACGGACTCCGTGGAGACCGCCCTCGGCCTCTCCGGCGGCATGGTCGTGCTCGACTTCGTCGACCTCGCCGAGGACGACCCCGAGCGCGAGCGGATGTACTCGGAGCACCTCTACTGCCCGTACGACGACCTGTCGTTCGAGGAGCTGGAGCCCCGCTCCTTCTCCTTCAACTCGCCCTTCGGCGCCTGCCCGGACTGCACCGGCATCGGCACCCGCATGGAGGTCGACCCCGAGCTGATCGTCCCGGACGAGGACAAGTCGCTCGACGAGGGCGCCATCCACCCCTGGTCCCACGGCCACACCAAGGACTACTTCGGCCGCCTGGTCGGCGCGCTCGCCGACGCGCTCGGCTTCGCCACCGACATGCCCTGGGCGGGCCTGCCCCAGCGCGCCAAGAAGGCCCTGCTGCACGGCCACAAGACCCAGATCGAAGTGCGCTACCGCAATCGGTACGGCAGGGAGCGGGTCTACACCACCGCCTTCGAAGGCGCCGTCCCCTTCGTCAAGCGGCGGCACAGCGAGGCCGAGAGCGACGCCAGCCGCGAGCGCTTCGAGGGCTATATGCGCGAGGTGCCCTGCCCCACCTGTGCGGGCACCCGCCTCAAGCCGATCGTCCTCGCCGTCACGGTCATGGACAGGTCCATCGCCGAGGTCTCCGCGATGTCGATCAGCGACTGCGCGGACTTCCTCGCCGAGCTGAAGCTCGACGCCCGTGACAAGAAGATCGCCGAGCGGGTCCTGAAGGAGGTCAACGAACGACTGCGCTTCCTGGTCGACGTCGGCCTGGACTATCTCTCGCTCAACCGCGCCGCGGGCACCCTCTCCGGCGGTGAGGCCCAGCGCATCCGCCTGGCCACGCAGATCGGCTCCGGCCTGGTCGGCGTGCTGTATGTCCTGGACGAGCCGTCCATCGGCCTGCACCAGCGGGACAACCACCGCCTCATCGAGACGCTGGTCCGGCTCCGCGACATGGGCAACACCCTGATCGTCGTCGAGCACGACGAGGACACCATCAAGGTCGCCGACTGGGTCGTCGACATCGGTCCGGGCGCGGGCGAGCACGGCGGCAAGGTCGTGCACAGCGGCTCCCTGAAGGAGCTGCTCGGCAACGACAAGTCGGTCACCGGGCAGTACCTCTCGGGCAAGAAGGCCATCCCGGTCCCCGACCTCCGCCGCCCCGCCGACCCCACCCGGCGGCTCACGGTGCACGGCGCCCGCGAGAACAACCTGCAGGACATCGACGTCTCCTTCCCGCTCGGCGTCCTCACGGCGGTCACCGGTGTCTCCGGATCCGGCAAGTCCACGCTGGTCAACGACATCCTCTACACCCACCTGGCCCGCGAGCTGAACGGCGCCAGGTCCGTCCCCGGCCGCCACACGCGCGTGGAGGGCGACGATCTCGTCGACAAGGTCGTGCACGTCGACCAGTCGCCCATCGGCCGCACCCCGCGGTCGAACCCGGCGACGTACACCGGAGTCTTCGACCACGTCCGCAAGCTCTTCGCGGAGACCACGGAGGCGAAGGTCAGGGGCTATCTCCCCGGGCGCTTCTCCTTCAACGTCAAGGGCGGCCGCTGCGAGAACTGCTCCGGCGACGGCACCATCAAGATCGAGATGAACTTCCTCCCGGATGTGTACGTCCCCTGCGAGGTCTGCCACGGCGCGCGGTACAACCGCGAGACCCTGGACGTGCACTACAAGGGCAAGTCCATCGCCGAGGTCCTCGACATGCCCATCGAGGAGGCGCTCGGCTTCTTCGAGGCGGTGCCCGCCATCGCCCGGCACCTGAAGACCCTGCACGACGTGGGCCTCGGGTACGTCCGGCTCGGCCAGTCCGCGCCCACGCTCTCCGGCGGCGAGGCCCAGCGCGTGAAGCTGGCCAGCGAACTGCAGAAGCGCTCCACGGGCCGCACGGTCTACGTCCTCGACGAGCCGACCACCGGTCTGCACTTCGAAGACATCAGCAAGCTGATCACGGTCCTGTCCGGCCTGGTCGACAAGGGCAACACGGTGATCGTCATCGAGCACAACCTCGACGTGATCAAGACCGCGGACTGGGTCGTCGACATGGGTCCGGAGGGCGGCAGCGGCGGCGGCCTCGTCATCGCCGAGGGCACCCCCGAGCAGGTCGCCGGAGTCCCGGCCAGCCACACCGGCAAGTTCCTGCGGGACATCATCGCCGCCGACCGCATCAGCGACGCGGCGGTGCCCCCGGCCCGCAGGAGCACGAAGAAGACCGCCGCCAAGAAGACGGTGGCCTCGAAGTCGGCACCCACGAAGACCGCCGTCACGAAGTCGACGGTCACCAAGTCGGGGGCCACGAAGAAGGCGGCGGCCAAGAAGACCCCCGCCAAGAAGACGGCGACGAGGACCCGCAAGGCCTGACCCCGAGCGTCCGTCCGGCCGTCGTCCGCGGCATCGTCCACGGCCACGTCAGCGCGTCGCCCCTCGCCGGGGCGGCGCGCTGACGCCTTGTTGGGGGACGCGTCGCCGTGGTCGGCTACGGGACGGACGTACCGCGACCGGCCGAGCCGGTCCCCAGGCACCCACCGCGACCCAGGAGGCGTACGACATGTCTGTCGCAGCCGACCCGCCCGTACGGAGCGAACGGAACGGAGCCGTCACCACCGTCGTCCTGGCGCGCCCCCAGGTGCGCAACGCCGTCGACCGGCCCACCGCGCGGGCCCTCGCCGAGGCCTTCCGGGCCTTCGACGCCGACCCGGAGGCGGCGGTCGCCGTGCTGTGGGGCGAAGGCGGCACGTTCTGCGCGGGCGCCGACCTCAAGGCGCTCGGCACCCCGGACGGGAACGAAGTCGCCGAGGTGGACGGGAAGAGCGACGGGCCGATGGGGCCCACGCGGCTGAACCTGTCCAAGCCCGTCATCGCCGCGGTCTCCGGACACGCCGTCGCGGGCGGCCTGGAACTCGCCCTCTGGTGCGACCTCCGGGTCGCCGAGGACGACGCCGTGCTCGGGGTGTTCTGCCGCCGCTGGGGCGTGCCGCTCATCGACGGCGGGACGGTACGGCTGCCCCGGATCATCGGGGAGGGGCGCGCCCTGGACCTCATCCTCACCGGCCGCCCCGTCGACGCGGCGGAGGCGCTGGGCATGGGCCTTGTCAACCGCGTCGTACCGAAGGGCACCGCCCGCGCGGCGGCCGAGCAACTCGCCGCCGAGATCGCCGCGTTCCCCCAGACCTGCCTGCGGCACGACCGGCTCTCCGCCCGCGAGCAGCACGGACTGCCCGAACAGCAGGCGCTCGCGGGCGAGTTGGCCCACGGCCTGCACGCCCTCGGCGAAGCAGCCGAAGGCGCCGCGCGGTTCGCCGCCGGAGCGGGACGGCACGGCGCCTTCGGGACGGGCTGAACCTCCCGGGGCCCAGCCCTACGCGTCGCCCTTGCCCGGCTCCAGGAACTGCATGTCGAGCTGGATCTTCACGGCCTCGCCGAGCATGCCGGGCGCGAACGTCAGGCCGTACTCGCTGCGGCGGATCTCGCCCGTCGCCTCGAAACCGGCGTGGCGGGTGTCGCCGAACTCGCCGAGCCCGCCGAACTCCACGGCCAGTGACACCGGGCGGGTGACATCGCCGATGGTCAGCTCGCCCGCCATCGTCCAGTCCTCGCCGGAACCGGAGATCCCGGTGGAGCGGAACGCCATCGTCGGGCGCTTCTCCACGTCGAGCAGGTCGGAGGCGCGGACGTGCGCGTCCCGGTCCGGGTTGCCGGTGTCGATCGACGCGATGGCGATGGTGGCGTTCACCGCCGTGGTGTCGAGGGTCGCGCCCACCACCAGCTCCGCGTCGAACTCGGTGAAACGGCCCCGCACCTTGGAGATGCCCAGGTGGCGGATGGTGAAGTTCACGGCGGAGTGCATCGGGTCCAGCGTCCAGCGGCCCGCCGGGAGCGGCAGGGCGGTGGGGGCGGCAGCGTCAGTGGTGTTGGTCTCGGTGGTCATGCCGTTCACTCTGGGGCGGCCGTCGAGCCCGAGGAAGGCCGGGCGGAGACTGGTAGTGGCAGGGCCACGATCAGGGGCGGCGACCCCCGGGATCACCCTGATACGTTCGAAAGGTGAGCGAGAACGAGCTGGGAGCCTTCCTGCGCGCCCGCCGCGAGGCCGTCACCCCCACCGAGGTGGGCCTGCCCAGCGGCTCGCGCCGCCGCACCCCCGGACTGCGCCGTTCCGAAGTCGCCACCCTCGCCGGAATCAGCGTCGAGTACCTGACCCGCCTCGAACAGGGCCGCGACCGCAACCCGTCGCCGTCCGTGCTCGGTTCGCTCGCCGACACGCTGCGCCTGACCGTCGAGGAGCGCATCCACCTGCGCCGCCTGGAGAAGGCGAGCAACGGCGCCGACAACCCGTGCTGCGCCGCGGCCCCGCCCCCGGCGCTGTCCGTGCGCCCCACCGTGCGGGCCCTGGTCGACCGCCTCGAACCCACCCCGGCCGTGCTGCTCAACCGGCTCAGCGACATCCTCACGTACACGACGGGCTACGAGCGCGTCGCCCGCCCCCTGGGCCTGCTCGACGGGGACCGGCCCAACCTGCTGCGGTTCGTCTTCACCGACGAGCGGGCCCGGGCGGTCTTCCCCGAGTGGGACCGTGTCGCCGACGAGCAGATCGCACACCTCAGAAGCGAATCGCCGATGATCGACCCCCATGTGGTGCAGCTCGTCGACGAGTTGACGGTGCTCGCCGGGGCGCCGTTCTCCGACCGCGTCGAGGCCGTGCCCGGTCTGCCGCGCCGCAGCGGCGTGGAGCGCCTGACGCACCCGGAGGTGGGCGCGCTCCGGCTGTCGTACGAGACGCTGGCACTGCCCGACGTCGACGGCCAGCGCCTCCTCGTCCACCTCCCGGCCGACGACGCCACGTCGGCGGCGCTCGACCAGCTCAACGGCCGTCAGCCGGGGGGCCTGCGCGCGGTCAGCGGTTAGGGCCTGTCCGATGGGTCGGCGAGGCCCTGGAGCGCGCGGGCAGCGGTCACCGGTCGCGGCAGGTGGTTGCGGTCAGCGCCAGCGGTCAGCAGCCAGGGCGAGCGGAACGGCTCCGGACGGTACGGGGCCGGCTCAGCGGTCCGCCCCCGCGCCCCCGGCCAACTCCCGTGCGTACGGCGGCTCCGCCCCCGCCCGTGAGCAGGTGAGCGCCGCCGCGCGCGCCGCGAACCGCAGCACCTCCGCCCAGGCGTCGCCCCCGAGCCCCCCGGCCGCCCGTGCCGACAGCGCGTCCCGTGCGGCCAGCGAGTGCAGCAGCGCCGCGTTCACCGTGTCGCCCGCGCCGATCGTGTCCACGACGTCGACCGGAACGCCCGGCACCGAGACCTCGCCGCCGTCGCGCGTGAAGACCGACAGGCCGTCGCCGCCCCGCGTCACCACCACGGCCGCCGGGCCCGACGCCAGCCACTCCTCGGGCGTGCCGCCCAGCCAGCGGGCGTCCTCCTCGGACAGCTTCAGGAGCGCCACCGACGGCAGCCAGCTCTTGAACCGGGCGCGGTAGGCGTCCGCGTCGGCGATGAGGCCGGAGCGGATGTTGGGGTCGAGGGCCGTGAAGACGCCACGGGCCGCCTCGCGCCGCATCAGCTCCTCGTACGCGCTCGCGCCCGGCTCCAGGACGAGCGAGCAGGTCCCGAACGACATCGCCCGCACGCCGTCCGGGATCCGGCGCGGCACGGCGAAGAGCCGGTCGGCGGTGCCGTCCACGTAGAAGGAGTACCCGGCCGAGCCGTCGGCGCCGATCGAGGCCACGGCCAGGGTCGTCGGCTCGGCGCCGCGCTGGACGTACGACACGTCGACGTCCGCCGCCCGCAGGCTCGCGAGCAGCGCCTCGCCGAACGCGTCGAGCGAGACGCGGGAGCAGAAGGCGGTGGGGGAGCCGAGGCGGCCGAGCGCGACGGCAGTGTTGTACGGCCCGCCGCCGAGGCGGGGCGCGAGGGCGGGCAGGGCGGGGGTGCGGCCCGGGGTGGAGCCCGCGTCGGTACCGCGCCCGTCCGCCGGACTGTCGTGCGCGGCGTCCTGGGGCACGAGGTCGATGAGGGCCTCACCTGCGACGACTATCACTGACGGTTCCTTCCCGGCGATCGGCGTTCGGGGCTCCGGCCTTCGGGCGTCCCGGCGGTCGGGGGCCCGGCGGGTCCGGCGTCCGCCTGCGCACAGGCTAGAGCCTGACCCGGTGGCTGCGGCCGACGCGGGCGGCACTCGGGCACCCCCGAGCCCCACCCGGTCACGTGAGAGTCCACCGGTAAGGTCATGATTCGTCGCCGAACCAGCCTGACCTGTGGAGACTCCATGCCCGGCACGTCCCCCGCCCGCCGCACCGTGCTGCGCGCGGCCGCCCTCGCCCCGGCCGTCGGACTCGGGCTCACCGCCTGCTCGTCCGGCGGCAGCGGCAGCCGCTCCGCGCCGACCGAGCCGGTGGACCTGGGCGCGGCCGACGAAGTGCCGGTGGGCGGCTCGAAGCTCTACACCGACGAGAACGTGGTGGTCAGCCGGATCGCCGACGACGAGTACAAGGCGTTCAGCAGCATCTGCACGCACGCGCGGTGCCCCATCGAGAAGCTCCAGGGCTCCCGGCTGACCTGCCAGTGCCACGGCAGTCAGTTCGACGCGAGGAACGGCAAGGTGCTGCACGAGCCCGCCGTGACGCCCCTGGAGGAACTGCCGGTGAAGGTGGCGGGCGGCAAGATCGTTGCGGGCCCGGGAGCCTGAGACACCGGCGCCCCGAGCGCCAGGCCACTCCCGGTCCCACCCGGTGCCCCCGGTCCCACCCGGCGCACCCCCGGTCCCACCCGATTCACCCCGCCCCCACCCGGTTCACTCCCAGTCCCACCCGATCCCGATGAGCCCGGCCCGCACCTGCGGTTCCACCAGGTGCACCGACCGATGGCTGCCGCTCAGCGTCAGCTCCCGCAGGCCGAGGCGAGGCGCGGCCGTCGACCGTTGCGTGAAGCGGTGGCAGCGCACGGGCAGGTTCTCCTCCGCGAAGCGGACCTGGAGGGCGTACTGGCCACCGGTGAAGCTGAAGCCGCGTACGTACTCGGCGCTCGCTCCCGCCGTGCCGTCCTCGAAGCCGTAACAGAACAGATGGGTGTCGCCCGCGCGCAGCCGGGCGTCGAACAGCAGCTCCGCGACAAGGACACCCGTGTCGTGGTGCCAGCGAACCCGCCCCGTGCGGCAGTTCTCCAGGGCCCGCACCTCCATCCGCTCCGGGGTGCAGCCGGGGTCTCCGTGGTGGATGGCCAGATAGCGGTCGATGCCGTCCGTGTGGGCGCGTACGACGTGCTGGGAATCGCGTCCCACCAGCTCACGGTGGGCGCCTATGCGGATGCGCTCGTGGTGGCCGACGGTGTGCAGACCGCCGTCGAGCGGGGACTCCAGGTCCGCGAGGAGCGACTGCAGGACGTCGGAGGCCTCCACCAGGGAACGGTACGAACGCGCGGCGGGACGCTCCGTGTTGATACGATCCTCGGCCTGGGCGAGGAGCCGGATGAGGGATTCGTCCGGCAGCTGCAGGATCTCCTCCAGGGCGCGTACAGCCCGTAGCGACTCGGCGCGCTGGGGGCGCCGCGCACCCTGCTGCCAGTAGCTCAGGCTGGTCACGCCGACGTGCACGCCCGCGCGGGCGAGATGGTGGCGCACCCGTTGCAGGGGCAGGCGCCGGGCGGCGATCGCGGCGCGCAGGGCGACGTGGAACGGGCCGGTGCGCAGGGCGGTGGCGAGGTCTGCCGGGGTGTCGTCCGCGAGGGGCGTCGCGTGGGGCGTTGCGTGGGGGGTGACGTTCCGCACCGCAGGTCCTTTCTGTGAACGTTCACTCCGGCCGTGCGGGTATACGCCCCGGTCGAAGCGGGTGGCCAGGTGAGCGCGCGACCGGCGTTCACAGATGTACGCCGTTGTTCACGCTTCAAACCATGCCGCATTGAAGCGTGTTGACCTGCACTGGACAACACCTGATGCTCAATCGCAGCGTCCGGACGCGCTCCTCCACATCCCACCCCCACTCCGCTCGGGAGGAACGCGATGCACCACTCCACCCGCGGGTTGAGCCGTCGCAGACGGCTGTCCGCACTGGCCGTCGCCGCGGCGGCCTTCCTCGCCGTACCGGCGGCCACCGCCGCCGCGGCACCGCACGACACGTCGTCGACCGTCGCTCCGGCCGCCTCGGGAGCGGCCGACCCGTCGGTCCTCGCCGCCAAGCGCCTGAACATCACCATGCAGGCGCAGCAGAAGACCAACTGGTGCTGGGCCGCGGCGGGCAACACCATCGCCACGTACCTCGGCAAGAACTACAGCCAGAACCAGTTCTGCAACGCCGCCTTCGGCCGCAACCAGAACACCGAGTGCCCCAACAACCAGGCCACCCTGGGCAACGTCCAGACCGGCCTCCGGTGGGCGGGCATCAACTCCGGCTCGTACGTCACCGGCTGGCTGCGCTACCCCACCGTGCAGTCGGAGATCGACGCGAACCGGCCGATCGAGACCCGCATCCAGTGGTCCAACGGCGGCGGCCACATGCACGTCATCTACGGCTACGACACCGCCAGCAGCTGGGTGTACTGGGGCGACCCATGGCCCTCCAGCGACCGCTACAACTGGGCGTCCCACGACTGGTACGTCAACAACAACACCTTCTCCTGGACCCACTCGCTGTACCGGATAGGGGCGTGAGAGCGATGACCCGTCACGTTTCC
Source organism: Streptomyces flavofungini (assembly GCF_014650815.1). Classification (GTDB taxonomy): domain Bacteria; phylum Actinomycetota; class Actinomycetes; order Streptomycetales; family Streptomycetaceae; genus Streptomyces; species Streptomyces flavofungini. Next base: position 179,542 of record NZ_BMVR01000006.1, on the reverse strand, counting down.
CCGGAGTCCGCCGCATCCGGTTCGCTCGCATCCGGTACGTCCGTATCCGGTACGTCCGGCTCCTTCGGTACGTCCGGTCGCGTGCTCAAAGCCGTGCTCGCGGGCTCGACCGCCGCGCTGCTCCTCGGCCTCGCGGCCCCGCACGCCTCCGCCGACTCCGGTCCGGCCGCGCGACCCGCGCCGCCCGCGCCGTCGGCACCCTCGGACGCCTCTCGCGGTGCCGCCCACGACGCGGCCGAGGCACCGAAGACCCTCGACACGCTCTCCCGCTTCTTCGCCCGCGAGGGAGCCGTCACCAAGGCGGCGGCCGAGCCGCGCGTGGCGGGCGACAAGGCCGTACCCGTCTACTACTTGTCGCCCGACTTCGTCGCGGGCAAGAAGGACGCGCCCGTCGCCCGCATGGAGTTCCTCGCCAGCAAGGCGGTCTCGTCCGACGGCCAGGAGGCGTCCCTCTGGTCGGTACGACAGGGGGGCTCCTGGAAGATCGTGAACATCGCCACCGGGGACGACGAGACCCGCTACGCGCGCGTGGGTGCCGACAAGCTTCCCGGAGGCACCGTTTTCCACGAGCCGCAGATCAACGGCTGGTACGTCACCAAGGGGACGCGGGTGCTGCCCCTCGACAAGGACGCGGTGCGTGCGGTCGGCGCGGAGGGGACCTCGACCGACGCCTACCGCAAGCGCGTCCACAAGGCGTACGGGGACAAGCTGCCGGGGTCGGCCTACGCCAAGTCCGGCAAGGCGGGTGGGTACGCCGAAGAGCCCGCGGCCACCTCGGCCAAGGCGGGCGGGGCGCCTGAGTCCGCGTCGTCCTCCTCCGACGGGGCGATGACCGTGGCCTCCTCGGTCGCCGGAGCCGGGGCCCTGGTCGCCCTCGGCCTGTCCGGCGCGGCCCTGCTCCGGCGCCGCTCCCGCCGCCTGAGCTGACCCGGCCCCGGCCTCCGGCCGGGACATCCCCCCCACCCGCCCGCCCCGCACAGGGCGGGCGGGTGGGGACTTCCCGCGGGCGGCCGGAGCACGAGGCCCGCCATGCCCGTGCCACCCAGCCGCAGACACTGACTGTCACCCCCCGCCAGTAGGCTGTCCGACATGGCCGACCCTTCCAGCTACCGCCCCAAGCCGGGACAGATCCCCGACTCGCCGGGGGTCTACAAGTTCCGCGACGAGCACCGCCGGGTGATCTACGTCGGGAAGGCCAAGAGCCTGCGCCAGCGCCTGGCGAGCTACTTCCAGGACCTGGCGAACCTGCACCCGCGCACGGCCACGATGGTGACGACGGCGGCGTCCGTCGAGTGGACCGTCGTCGCCACGGAGACGGCCGCGCTGCAGCTGGAGTACACCTGGATCAAGGAGTACGACCCGCGCTTCAACGTCAAGTACCGCGACGACAAGAGCTATCCGTACCTCGCGGTGACGATGAACGAGCAGTTCCCGCGCGTGCAGGTGATGCGCGGTCAGAAAAAGAAGGGCGTGCGCTACTTCGGTCCGTACGGCCACGCGTGGGCGATCCGCGACACCGTGGACCTGCTCCTGCGCGTGTTCCCCGTCCGCACCTGCTCCGCCGGCGTCTTCAAGAACGCCGCCCGCACCGGCCGCCCCTGCCTGCTCGGCTACATCGGCAAGTGCTCGGCGCCCTGCGTGGACCGCGTCTCCGCCGAGGAGCACCGCGAACTGGCCGAGGACTTCTGCGAGTTCATGACGGGCCGCACGGGGACGTACATCCGCCGTCTGGAGCGGCAGATGACGGACGCCGCCGAGGACATGGAGTACGAGCGCGCCGCGCGGCTGCGCGACGACATAGACGCCCTGCGGAAGGCGATGGAGAAGAGCGCCGTCGTCCTCGCCGACGCCACCGACGCCGACCTGATCGCCGTGGCGGAGGACGAGCTGGAGGCCGCCGTCCAGATCTTCCACGTGCGCGGCGGACGCGTCCGCGGCCAGCGCGGCTGGGTCACCGACAAGGTCGAGGCGGTCACCACGGCCGACCTCGTGGAGCACGCGCTGCAGCAGCTCTACGGAGAGGAGACGGGCGACGCCGTCCCCAAGGAGGTGCTGGTCCCCGCCCTGCCCGACCCCGTCGAGCCGGTCCAGGAGTGGCTCACCCAGCGCCGCGGGTCGAACGTGTCGCTGCGTATCCCGCAGCGCGGTGACAAGAAGGCCCTCATGGAGACCGTCGCGCGCAACGCCCAGCAGTCCCTCGTGCTGCACAAGACCAAGCGCGCCTCCGACCTCACGACCCGCTCCCGCGCCCTGGAGGAGATCGCGGCCGCCCTGGAGCTGGACAGCGCGCCGCTGCGGATCGAGTGCTATGACATCTCGCACCTCCAGGGCGACGACGTCGTCGCCTCCATGGTCGTCTTCGAGGACGGCCTCGCCCGCAAGAGCGAGTACCGCCGCTTCCAGATCAAGGGCTTCGAGGGGCAGGACGACGTCCGCTCCATGCACGAAGTGCTCACCCGGCGCTTCCGGCGGTATCTGGCCGAGAAGGAGAAGACGGGGGAGTGGTCTCCGGAGGAGGCGCAGGAGAGCCTGGTGGAGGAGGACGGGCGGCCCAAGAAGTTCGCGTACCCGCCGCAGCTCGTCGTCGTCGACGGCGGCCAGCCGCAGGTCGCCGCCGCCCAGCGGGCCCTGGACGAGCTGGGCATCGACGACATCGCGGTCTGCGGCCTCGCCAAGCGCCTCGAAGAGGTCTGGGTGCCCGGCGAGGACGACCCGGTGATCCTGCCGCGCACCAGCGAGGGGCTGTACCTGCTGCAGCGGGTGCGGGACGAGGCGCACCGGTTCGCGATCACGTACCAGCGGTCGAAACGGACCAAGCGCTTCAAGGCGAGCCCGTTGGACGCCGTGCCCGGCCTGGGCGAGGCTCGCAAGCAGACGCTGATCAAACACTTCGGTTCGGTGAAGAAGCTCCGGTCCGCGACGATCGACCAGATCTGCGAGGTCCCGGGCATAGGCCGCAAGACGGCGGAGGCCGTCGTCGCGGCCTTCGCCCAGGCCGCTCCGGCGGCCCCCGCGGTGAACACCGCGACTGGAGAGATCATGGAAGAGGAGGAACTCGCGACGGCGGGTGACTCCGGCCACGGCGAGGAGCCCGCGCACGCGGGAGACTCGCCCGGCGACGGGCCCGACACGACCGGGGCCCGGAGCGACAGCACGGCGCCCACGCGCGTGGGCGCCGCACGGACACGACGGGGGATGGAGACATGAGCGAGCACGACGAAGGCGGAGAGCAAGTGAGTACGGGCACGACCATCGAACCGGGCGAAGCCGCAGAGGCGGCCATTCCCGAGCTGGTGATCATCTCCGGGATGTCCGGCGCGGGCCGCTCCACGGCCGCCAAGTGTCTGGAGGACCTCGGCTGGTTCGTCGTCGACAACCTGCCGCCCGCGCTGATCCCCACCATGGTGGAGCTCGGCGCCCGGTCCCAGGGCAATGTCGCGCGCATCGCGGTCGTCGTCGACGTCCGCGGCCGCCGCTTCTTCGACAACCTGCGCCAGTCCCTCGCGGACCTGGAGTCCAAGCACGTCACCCGGCGCATCGTGTTCCTGGAGTCCTCCGACGACGCCCTGGTGCGCCGCTTCGAGTCGGTGCGCCGCCCGCACCCGCTACAGGGCGACGGCCGCATCGTCGACGGCATCGCGGCCGAGCGCGAGCTGCTGCGCGAGCTGCGCGGCGACGCCGACCTGGTCATCGACACCTCCAGCCTGAACGTGCACGAGCTGCGCGCCAAGATGGACGCCCAGTTCGCGGGCGACGAGGAGCCCGAGCTGCGGGCCACGGTCATGTCCTTCGGGTTCAAGTACGGCCTGCCGGTCGACGCCGACCTCGTCGTCGACATGCGCTTCCTGCCCAACCCGCACTGGGTCCCGGAGCTGCGCCCCTACACCGGGCTCAACGAGGAGGTGTCGGCGTACGTCTTCAACCAGCCCGGCGCCAAGGAGTTCCTCGACCGCTACACCGAACTGCTCCAGCTCATCGCCGCGGGCTACCGCCGCGAGGGCAAGCGGTACGTGACCATCGCCGTGGGCTGCACCGGCGGCAAGCACCGCTCCGTGGCCACCTCGGAGAAGCTGGCCGCCCGCCTCACCGCCGCCGGGATCGAGACCGTCCTCGTCCACCGGGACATGGGGCGCGAATGAAGCCCAACCGCCGGGTGCTCCGCCTGAACCGCCTGGGCCGCAAGCGGGGCACCCAGCCCAAGGTCGTCGCCCTCGGCGGCGGCATGGGCCTGTCCGCGTCGCTCGCCGCGCTGCGCCGCATCACCGGCGACCTCACCGCCGTGGTGACGGTCGCCGACGACGGCGGCTCCAGCGGGCGCCTGCGCGCCGAGCTGGGCGTGCTGCCGCCCGGTGACCTGCGCAAGGCGCTGGCCGCGCTGTGCGGCGACGACGACTGGGGCCAGACCTGGTCCCGCGTCATCCAGCACCGCTTCCAGTCCCGCGGCGACCTGCACGAACACGCCGTCGGCAATCTGTTGATCGTCGCCCTGTGGGAACAGCTCGGCGACCACGTCCAGGCCCTGGACCTGGTCGGCAGGCTGCTCGGCGCGCACGGCCGGGTGCTGCCCATGTCGGCCGTGCCGCTGGAGCTGCAGGCGCTGGTCAAGGGCCACGACCCGGACCGCCCCGACGACGTGGACACCGTCCGCGGCCAGGCCACGGTCGCGCTCACCCCGGGCGAGGTGCAGTCCGTGCACGTCGTCCCGCACGACCCGCCGGCCGTGCCGGAGGCCGTTGCCGCCGTCCTTGACGCCGACTGGGTGGTTCTCGGCCCCGGATCCTGGTTCTCCTCGGTGATCCCGCACCTGCTGGTGCCCGAGCTGCTCGACGCGCTCACCGAGACCAAGGCCCGCCGGGTCCTCTCGCTCAACCTCGCGCCGCAACCCGGAGAAACCGAAGGGTTCTCTCCGCAGCGTCATTTGGAGGTTTTGGCCCGACACGCCCCTAAACTCGCCCTGGACGTGGTGCTGGCCGACGAGGCCGCCGTGCCCGACCGTGGATCCCTGACCGACGCCGCCAAGCGGTTCGGCGCCACGGTGGAGCTGGCGCCGGTGGCCCGGCAGGACGGCAGCCCCAAGCACGACCCGGAGCTGCTGGCCGCCGCGTACGACCGTATTTTTCGGATGCATGGAAGGATCGGCCCATGGCGATGACGGCAGCGGTGAAGGACGAGATCTCCCGGCTCCCCGTCACCCGGACCTGCTGCAGAAAAGCAGAGGTCTCGTCGATCCTGCGCTTCGCGGGCGGCCTGCACCTGGTGAGCGGCCGCATCGTGATCGAGGCGGAGCTGGACACCGCGATGGCGGCGCGCCGCCTCAAGCGGGACATCCTGGAGATCTTCGGGCACAGCTCGGAGCTGATCGTGATGGCCCCCGGCGGCCTGCGCCGCGGCTCGCGCTACGTCGTTCGGGTGGTCGCGGGCGGCGATCAGCTCGCGCGCCAGACCGGCCTGGTGGACGGCCGCGGCCGGCCCATCCGCGGCCTGCCCCCGCAGGTGGTCTCGGGGGCCACCTGCGACGCCGAGGCGGCCTGGCGCGGGGCGTTCCTCGCGCACGGCTCGCTGACCGAGCCCGGCCGCTCCTCCTCCCTGGAGGTGACCTGCCCGGGCCCGGAGGCGGCGCTCGCGCTGGTCGGCGCGGCCCGGCGGCTGCAGATCGCCGCGAAGGCCCGGGAGGTGCGCGGCGTGGACCGCGTCGTCGTCCGGGACGGGGACGCCATCGGCGCCCTGCTGACGCGGCTCGGCGCCCATGAGTCGGTGCTCGCCTGGGAGGAGCGGCGGATGCGCCGCGAGGTCCGGGCCACCGCCAACCGCCTGGCCAACTTCGACGACGCCAACCTGCGCCGCTCGGCCCGCGCCGCCGTCGCCGCGGGCGCCCGGGTGCAGCGCGCCCTGGAGATCCTGGGCGAGGAGGTGCCCGAGCACCTGGCCGCCGCCGGACGGCTGCGCATGGACCACAAGCAGGCCTCCCTGGAGGAGCTGGGCGCGCTCGCCGACCCGCCGCTGACCAAGGACGCCGTCGCGGGCCGCATCCGCCGCCTGCTCGCCATGGCCGACAAGCGGGCGCAGGACCTCGGCATCCCCGGCACGGAGTCCAACCTGAGCGAGGAGCTCGCCGACAACATGGTGGGCTGAGGCGTGGCGGTCTGACACCGCCGCACACCCCGGAAGCCGCCGGTGCCTGCAAGGGCCCCGGCGGCTTCTTTGTACGCCCGTACGCCCGTACGCCCGTACGCCCGTACGCCATGCGCCCCGGGGGCCCGGGCCGTCCGCGCGAGCCCCGGCCGCCCCCGAAGGCCCGGCCGCCCCTCGAAGGGCCGGCAGTCCGCCCCAGGACCGCTCACCCGTCGTATTGACATGATCATGAAGGGTGACGAGCCTGGCGTTCGCGCACAAACGTGCCGGACAACTGCAAGGGGGGCTCATGAGACGAAGAGCGAGCGCGAGATCGATCCTCGCCGCGAGCGCACTGCTCATCGGCGGACTCGCCGCCGCACCGCACGCCCAGGCGAGCGGACCGGCCAAGGCTCCGGCCGACGACGACCCGGCGGCCGTCAAGGTCTACCAGGCCGACGTCACCAAGAAGCAGATACCGATCCTGGTCGAGGCGGGGCAGGACGCCCATGAACTCGCCGGACAGGCACCCGAGCGCGGCACCGGCCGTGTCGAGCTGTACCTGACCGAGGACCAGGCCGAGGCGATCGAGCGCAAGGGCATCGACCTCAGCGAGCACCGGGTGTCCGCGGCGACCGCGAAGCGGCTGAAGGCCGCGGGGGACGGCGTCTTCAGGCCGTACAGCGGCAAGGGCGGGCTCCAGGAGGAGATCGTCAAGACCGGGCAGGCCCACCCTGGCCTCACCAAGGTCGTCTCCCTCGGCAAGACGGTTCAGGGCAAGGACATCCTCGCCCTGAAGCTCTCCAAGAACGCCAAGAAGGCCAAGGACGGCTCCAAGCCCGCCACGCTGTACATGTCCAACCAGCACGCGCGCGAGTGGATCACCCCCGAGATGAACCGCCGCCTGCTGCACCACTACCTGGACAACTACGGCAAGGACAAGCGGATCACCAAGCTGGTGGACTCCACCGAGCTGTGGTTCGTGCTCTCCGCCAACCCCGACGGCTACGACTTCACGTTCGCCGCCGACGGCGACCGCCAGTGGCGCAAGAACCTCCGCGACGTCGACGGCGACGGCAAGATCGCTCCGGGCGACGGCGTCGACCTCAACCGCAACTTCGCCTACAAGTGGGGCTACGACAACGAGGGTTCCTCGCCCGACGCCTCCTCGGAGACCTACCGCGGCACGGCCCCCATGTCGGAGCCCGAGACCAAGGCGATCGACCGCTTCCAGAAGCGCATCGGCTTCCAGTACGGCATCAACTACCACTCCGCGGCCGAACTGATCCTCTACGGAGTGGGCTGGCAGGTCGCCACGCCCACCCCCGACGACGTGCTCTACAAGGCGCTCGCCGGAACTCCGGAGAAGCCCGCGGTCCCCGGCTACCACCCGCAGGTGTCCTCCGAGCTCTACACCACCAACGGCGAGGCCGACGGCCACGCGGGCAACGTCAACGGCATCTCGATGTTCACGCCGGAGATGTCCACCTGCCAGACCGCGTCGAACGTCGACCCCGACGACGCCTGGCGGCCCCAGGACTGCGCCTCCATCTTCACCTTCCCCGACGACGAGAAGCTGATCCAGCAGGAGTTCGCGAAGAACGTCCCGTTCGCGCTCGCCGTCGCCGAGACCTCGCTCCACCCCGACCAGCCGGAGTCCGTCACCGGCATCGAGGCCCCCGACTTCACCCCCGACGCCTTCACCACGTCGTACGCGCGCGGAGCGGACCAGGAAGTCGCCGTCACCGCCCGCAAGTCCGTGCGCGACAAGAAGCTCAACTACCGCGTCAACGGCGGCCGCAAGCACGACGACGGCCTCAAGGCTTGGAAGGGCGGCGAGACCTACGGCGGCGAGGACAACCTGCACTTCGACCAGTACCGCGCCGACGTCGAGGGCGCCCGCGCGGGCGACAAGGTCGAGGTGTGGTTCACCGGCCGCGACAAGAAGGGGAAGGGCCGCACCGAGAGCGAGCACTTCACGTACACCGTCGCCGAACGCCCCAAGGCGAGCGTCCTCGTCGTCGCCGAGGAAGGCGCCCCGGCCACCCAGACCCAGAAGTACGTCGACGCCCTGAAGGCCAACGGCCGTTCGGCCGCGGTCTGGGACGTCGCCAAGCAGGGCGTCCCGCACCCGCTCGGCGTCCTCTCGCACTTCTCCGCGGTCGTCCACCACACCGGCGACCCCGTACCCGGCGCGCCCACCCAGCTCGCCCTGCGCGCCTACCTCAACGAGGGCGGCAAGCTGATCGAGTCCGGCGAGCGCACCGGCGGCGACGTCGACCTCGGCGAGGCCCTCACCGACGACTTCGCGCAGTACTACCTGGGCGCCTACGAACGCCTCTCCGCGCCCGGCGCCAAGAGCTTCACCGGCAGCGGCGCGCTCGCCGGGGCGGACGGCGCGCTCGGCGCGGCCGAGGGCAACCCGCTCGACAAGGCGGGCCGCTTCACCGTCACCTCCGACACCCTGCCCGCCGAGGAGTTCCCGCAGTTCAAGAGCGCGGCGGCGGGCTCCTACCCCGGTCTCGCCAACCCGTACGCGCCCTTCGAAGGCCAGGGCATGGCCTCGGCGACCCACGCCGACCGGGACTACAAGCGCCTCACCCACACCTTCGACCTGACCGGCGTCACGGCCGCCGACAAGCCGGAGCTGCGGCTCGCCCTCAACTGGAACCTGGAGCCCGGCTTCGACCACGGCCTCCTGGAGGCGCACACCACGGGCGCCGACGACTGGACCACGCTGCCCGACAGGAACGGCGGCTCCTCGGCCACCGTGCCCGCCCAGTGCGAGGCCGGGTTCTTCATCAACGGCCACCCCTTCCTGAAGCACTACCTGACGCAGGGTGCGGCGGGCTGCACCGCGAGCGGCAGCAGCGGCTCCTGGAACAGCTTCACCGGCTCCTCCGGCGGCTGGAAGCCGGTCGCCTTCGACCTCAGCGCCTACGCGGGCAAGAAGGTCGAGGTGTCGCTCAGCGCCGTCACCGACCCCGGCAGCGGCGGCCGCGGCCTGTTCGCCGACAACGCGCAGCTCGTCGTCGGCGGCACCGCCACCGAGACCGAGGGATTCGAGACCTCGCTCGGCTCCTGGGCCGTCGCCGCACCCCCGGCCGGAAGCCCCAATATCACGGGCGACTGGGCGCGCACCGGCGAGCTCTACCAGTCCCACGCGGCCGTCACAGCGCGTGACAGCGTGCTGCTCGGCTTCGGCCTCGAACACCTCCCCGCGGCCGCCGACCGAGCCCGCCTGATGGGCAAGGCGCTGGCCCACCTGCGCCGCTGACGCAGCGTAGTCAGGACCAAGGTCCCGGTGGCCCGTGTCCCTACTGGGGGGTACGGGCCACCGGGGTGTTCGGGGCCCCTGTCGATGTCACCCCGGAGCCGCCGGAGAGGTAGGGTCGGAGGCGGTCGGGGACATCCCATACAACTCGCCGGCGTCTCAGACCGGCGTACCAACGAGGAGATCGGTTCGTGACGATCCGCGTAGGCATCAACGGCTTTGGCCGCATCGGGCGCAACTACTTCCGCGCGCTCCTCGAGCAGGGTGCGGACATCGAGATCGTAGCTGTCAACGACCTGGGTGACACCGCCACGACGGCGCACCTGCTCAAGTACGACACCATCCTGGGCCGCCTCAAGGCCGAGGTGTCCCACACCGAGGACACCATCACCGTCGACGGCCACACCATCAAGGTGCTGTCCGAGCGCAACCCCGCCGACATCCCGTGGGGCCAGCTGGGCGTCGACATCGTGATCGAGTCCACGGGCATCTTCACGAAGAAGGCCGACGCCGAGAAGCACATCGCCGGCGGCGCCAAGAAGGTCCTCATCTCGGCTCCGGCCAAGGACGAGGACATCACCATCGTGATGGGCGTCAACCAGGACAAGTACGACGCCGCCAACCACCACGTCATCTCCAACGCCTCCTGCACCACCAACTGCGTGGCGCCGATGGCCAAGGTTCTCGACGAGAACTTCGGCATCGTCAAGGGCCTGATGACGACGGTGCACGCGTACACCAACGACCAGCGCATCCTGGACTTCCCGCACTCGGACCTGCGCCGCGCCCGCGCCGCCGCCGAGAACATCATTCCGACCACGACCGGTGCCGCGAAGGCCACCGCCCTGGTCCTGCCGCAGCTCAAGGGCAAGCTCGACGGCATCGCCATGCGCGTGCCGGTCCCGACGGGCTCCGCCACCGACCTGGTCGTCGAGCTGCAGCGCGAGGTCACCAAGGACGAGGTCAACGCCGCGTTCAAGAAGGCCGCCGACGACGGTGACCTGAAGGGCATCCTCTACTACACCGAGGACCCGATCGTGTCGTCCGACATCGTCAGCGACCCGGCCTCCTGCACCTTCGACTCCTCCCTGACCATGGTCCAGGAGGGCAAGTCGGTGAAGATCCTCGGCTGGTACGACAACGAGTGGGGCTACTCCAACCGTCTCGTCGACCTCACGGTCTTCGTCGGCGGCCAGCTCTAAGCGGGCAGCGTCTCAGAGCCAGGCATCTCGATGTGAGCACAGGGTCCGGACAGCGCAACGTGGCGCGGTTCGGACCCTGTGGTGCGTGAGCCCTTCTCCAGAAGTCCCAGTCACGGAGTCCTATTACATGAAGACGATCGACGAACTTCTCGCCGACGGTGTCGCAGGCAAGCGGGTCTTCGTCCGCGCCGACCTCAACGTGCCGCTCGACGGCACGACCATCACCGACGACGGCCGCATCCGCGCGGTCCTGCCCACCGTGAAGGCGCTCGCCGAGGCCGGTGCCCGCGTGGTCGTCGCCTCGCACCTGGGCCGCCCCAAGGGCGCGCCGGACCCGGCCTTCTCGCTGGCCCCGGCCGCGACGCGGATCGGTGAACTCCTGGACACCGACGTCCGGTTCGCCACCGACACCGTCGGCGACTCGGCCAAGGCCACCGTCGCCGCCCTCACCGACGGCCAGGTCGCCGTCATCGAGAACCTGCGCTTCAACGCCGGTGAGACGGCCAAGGACGACGCCGAGCGCGGCGTCTTCGCCGACCAGCTCGCGGCCCTGGCCGATGTCTACGTAGGCGACGGTTTCGGCGCCGTGCACCGTCGGCACGCCTCCGTGTTCGACCTTCCCGCGCGGCTGCCGCACTACGCCGGTTACCTCATCGCCAACGAGGTCGGCGTCCTGAAGAAGCTCACCGACGACGTGCGGCGGCCCTACGCGGTCGTCCTCGGCGGCGCCAAGGTCTCCGACAAGCTCGGCGTCATCGACCACCTCCTGGAGAAGGCCGACCGCATCCTCATCGGCGGCGGCATGGCGTACACCTTCCTCAAGGCGCAGGGCCACGAGGTCGGCATCTCCCTGCTGCAGGAGGACCAGATCCCGGCGGTGCTCGGCTACCTCAAGCGTGCCGAGGAGAAGGGCGTCGAGTTCGTCCTGCCCGTCGACGTCCTGGTCTCGACGGAGTTCCCGGACCTGAAGACCAAGGCCCCGGCCCACCCCACCACGGTCGCCGCGGACGCCATCCCGGCCGACCAGGAGGGCCTCGACATCGGCCCCGAGACCCGTAAGCTCTACGCCGCGAAGCTCGCCGACGCCGCCACCGTCTTCTGGAACGGCCCCATGGGCGTCTTCGAGCACCCCGACTACGCCGAGGGCACCAAGGCGGTCGCCCAGGCCCTTCTCGACTCGTCGGCCTTCACGGTCGTCGGCGGCGGCGACTCCGCCGCGGCCGTGCGCATCCTGGGCTTCGACGAGAACGCATTCGGTCACATCTCGACCGGTGGCGGCGCCTCCCTCGAATACCTCGAGGGCAAGACGCTCCCCGGCCTCGCCGCACTGGAGAACTGACACCCCTCATGACGAATCAGACCACCCGCACGCCGATCATGGCGGGCAACTGGAAGATGAACCTCAACCACCTCGAGGCCATCGCGCACACCCAGAAGCTCGCGTTCGCGCTGGCCGACAAGGACTACGAGGCCGTCGAGGTCGCCGTCCTGCCGCCCTTCACCGATCTGCGCTCCGTGCAGACCCTGGTCGACGGCGACAAGCTCAAGATCAAGTACGGCGCCCAGGACATCTCGGCGCACGACTCCGGTGCCTACACCGGCGAGATCTCCGGCCCGATGCTGGCCAAGCTGAAGTGCACGTACGTGGCCGTGGGCCACTCCGAGCGCCGCCAGTACCACAACGAGACCGACGAGCTCTGCAACGCCAAGGTCAAGGCCGCGTTCAAGCACGGCATCACGCCGATCCTGTGTATCGGCGAGGGCCTGGACATCCGCAAGGCCGGCCAGCAGGTCCAGTACACGCTGAACCAGCTCGACGGCGGCCTCAAGGACGTCCCGGCCGAGCAGGCCGAGTCCATCGTGATCGCCTACGAGCCGGTGTGGGCCATCGGCACCGGTGAGGTCGCGACCCCCGAGGACGCGCAGGAGGTGTGCGGCGCGATCCGCGGCCGCCTCGCCGAGCTGTACTCGCAGGATCTCGCCGACAAGGTCCGCATCCAGTACGGCGGCTCCGTGAAGGCGAAGAACGTCGCCGACATCATGGCGCAGCCCGACGTCGACGGGGCCCTGGTGGGCGGCGCGGCACTCGACGCCGACGAGTTCGTCAAGATCGTTCGCTTCGGCGACCAGTGACGAGACCAGTGAGTATGCGCTAGCGGCGATACGTCGTACCCTTGCGGGGTCCGAGGCTTGTTCCCGAGCTATTGGTGCTCACCGAAAAGCTTCGGGCCCCGTCGTCGATTCAGATCCGAGGAAGTTGGTCCAGCCGTGGTTATGGGGTTCTCGATCGCCCTGATCGTCTTCAGCCTGCTGCTGATGCTGCTGGTGCTGATGCACAAGGGCAAGGGCGGCGGCCTTTCCGACATGTTCGGTGGCGGCATGCAGTCGTCCGTCGGCGGCTCCTCGGTCGCCGAGCGCAACCTCGACCGCATCACGGTCGTGGTCGGTCTGCTGTGGTTCGCGAGCATTGTCGTGCTCGGCATCCTGATGAAGGTCAACAACTGACAGCAGACGGTGCCGCCCGCCCTTTCGGCGGCGGTTTGGTTCGCTGTCCCGCTCATAGCCCCATGTTCAGTACGCGCCCCCGTGCGCGGCTTATCATGGGGCTTGCGTGTCGGGGTGGGGTGTAACTCCCAACACTGGACGCGCGTTGGGCCTTACGTAGACTGAGGCACCCGCAGCGGAGCCGGCAGTCGACCCCGCGGCGCAGCCGCCGTTCGACACAGGCAGCACCATCACGCAGGGAGTTACGACCGTGGCAAGTGGCAACGCGATCCGGGGAAGCCGGGTCGGGGCGGGGCCGATGGGCGAGGCCGAGCGCGGCGAGTCCGCGCCGCGGCTGCGCATCTCCTTCTGGTGCTCCAACGGGCACGAGACGCAGCCGAGCTTCGCCAGCGACGCGCAGGTCCCCGACACCTGGGACTGCCCCCGCTGCGGCTTTCCGGCGGGCCAGGACCGGGACAACCCCCCGGACCCGCCGCGCACCGAGCCGTACAAGACGCACCTCGCGTACGTCCGTGAGCGGCGCAGCGACGCGGACGGCGAGGCCATCCTCGCGGAAGCGCTCGCCAAACTGCGGGGCGAGATCTAAGACTTGAGAACCGGCCGGACACCCTCGGGTGCCCGGCCGGAGCTGTCTGTCCTCCGGCCTTGAGCGGTGGCTGCGGCTTGCTCTCCTTCAGCCCGAAGCCGCTGGTCAGCGGAGCGCCCGGCCCGATGTCAGTGGTGGCGTCTACGGTTTGACCGTGGCTCGGTGAACCCTGCGGGACCCAGGGGAACCGCCGGGCCGTGCCGTGAACCACGGGGTCGGGAGGGGGAGTTGTGACGGCTGCGGTGCAAGCGCCGGACGTGGGCGCGCGAAGTGTCGCCTGGCGCGGGGGGTTCGGGCGGCTGTGGGGCGCCGCGGTGCTCTCCAGCTTCGGCGACGCGCTGCGCAAGGCCGCCCTGCCGCTGCTCGCCGCCTCCCTCACCGACGACCCGCTGCTCATCGCCTCCGTCACCGCCTGCGGCTATCTGCCCTGGCTCGTCTTCGGACTGCTCGGCGGCGCCGTCGCCGACCGCGTCGACCAGCGGCGCGCCATGTGGGCCGTGGACGTGGCCCGGGGCCTGCTGGTGGCGGCCTTCGCCGTGGCCGTCGCCGCCGGGCATGCCACGATCGGGCTGCTGATCGCGCTGGCCCTGGCGCTCACCACGCTCCAGACGCTGTTCGACAACGCCGCTACGGCCCTGCTGCCCGCCCTGGTGGACCGGGACGCCCTGGCCAGTGCGAACGCCCGGCTCCTGACCGGACAGCAACTCGCCGGCGGCCTCCTCGCCGCCCCCGCCGTGCCCCTGCTGCTCGCCTCCTCCGACTCCCTGCCGTACGCGGCCGACGCGGCCACGTACCTCCTCGCGGCGGTACTCGTGGCGTCCCTGCGGGTGCCCGCCCCCGAGCACCCGCCCAGACCCGCCGGGGCCACGCTGCGCTCCGACATCGCCGCCGGGCTGTGCGCCCTGTGGCAGGACCGGGCGCTGCGCGGGCTGTGCGTGGCCACCGCGCTGTGCAACGTCGGCATGGGCGCCCTGATCGCCACCCTCGTGGTCCTCGTGACCGGCCAGCTCGGTGCGGGCAGCGGCGGGTACGCGGCAGCGATGACGGCCTACGCCGCCGGGAGCCTGGTCGGCGGGGTGCTCGCGGGACGGCTCGCGCGCCGCCTCGGCCGGATGCGCGGTGTGCTCGTCGCCGGGGCAGTCCAGATCGCCGCGCTCGTCGTGATGGGCACCGTGCGCGACCTCGTGGCGCTGGTCGCCGCGATGGCCCTGTTCGGCGTCATGGGCATGGTGTGGAACGTGAGCACCAGGACCCTGATGCAGGAGCGCGGGCCCGCCGAGATGCTGGGCCGGATCAGCTCCGCGTTCCGGACCCTCGCGATCGCCGGGGCGCCGCTCGGGGCGCTGCTCGGCGGTGCCGCGGCCGCCGGGTGGGGCGCGCACACCCCGGCGCTGCTCGCGGCCGTCCTGTTCGTGCTCGCGGTCACCGCGTTGCTGCCCGCGCTTAAGTCGGCCGACAGCGGACAGACAACTCAAACCGCTCGCTGATCAATTAGGTTGGGAGGGCAGCGGGGCGCACGCACGGTACTCAGGTTGTACGCGAGAGAGAGCTGAAGTCCGAGATGAACGCAGAAGTCCGCACCAAGCTGAATCAGACGCCGGAATGGGCGGCGCTGGCCAAGCACAAGGAGCAGCTGGGGGAGGTGCGGCTGCGGGAGCTGTTCGACGCTGATCCGGCGCGCGGCACCGGCTACACCCTCCGGGTGGGCGACCTGCACATCGACTACTCCAAGCACCTGGTGACCGACGAGACCCTGACGCTGCTGCGGGACCTCGCGACGGCGACGGACGTCTTCGGGCTGCGCGATGCCATGTTCCGCGGCGAGAAGATCAACACCACCGAGGACCGCGCGGTGCTGCACACCGCGCTGCGCGCCGCGCGGGACGCGGTCGTCGAGGTCGACGGCGAGAACGTGGTGCCGGGTGTGCACGCCGTGCTCGACAAGATGTCCGCGTTCGCCGACAAGATCCGCTCCGGCGCCTGGACCGGCCACACCGGCAAGCGCATCAAGAACATCGTGAACGTCGGCATCGGCGGCTCCGACCTCGGCCCCGCCATGGCGTACGAGGCGCTGCGGTCCTTCACCGACCGCGACCTGACCGTCCGCTTCGTGTCCAACGTGGACGGCGCCGACCTGCACGAGGCGATTCGGGACCTGGACGCCGCCGAGACGCTGTTCGTCATCGCCTCGAAGACGTTCACCACGATCGAGACGATCACGAACGCGACCTCCGCGCGGAACTGGCTGCTCACTCAGCTCCAGGCCGACGAGAGCGCCGTCGCCAAGCACTTCGTGGCCCTGTCGACGAACACCGAGAAGGTCGCCGACTTCGGCATCGACACGGCCAACATGTTCGAGTTCTGGGACTGGGTCGGCGGGCGCTACTCGTACGACTCGGCGATCGGCCTCGCCCTGATGATCGCCATCGGCCCGGACCGCTTCCGCGAGATGCTCGACGGGTTCCGGCTCGTCGACGAGCACTTCCGCACGGCGCCCGCCGAGGAGAACGTGCCGCTGCTGCTCGGCCTGCTCGGTGTCTGGTACGGCAACTTCCACGACGCGCAGTCGCACGCGGTGCTGCCGTACTCGCACTACCTGTCCAAGTTCACGGCGTACCTCCAGCAGCTCGACATGGAGTCCAACGGCAAGTCCGTGGACCGCGACGGCGATCCGGTCGGGTGGCAGACCGGCCCGGTCGTGTGGGGCACGCCGGGCACGAACGGACAGCACGCCTACTACCAGCTCATCCACCAGGGCACGAAGCTCATCCCGGCCGACTTCATCGGCTTCGCCAAGCCGGTCGACGACCTGAGGCCGGGCCTGGTCGCCCAGCACGACCTGCTGATGGCCAACTTCTTCGCGCAGACGCAGGCGCTGGCCTTCGGCAAGACGCCCGACGAGGTGCGCGCGGAGGGCGTGCCCGAGGAGCTGGTGCCGCACAAGACGTTCCAGGGCAACCACCCGACGACGACGGTCCTCGCGAGCGAGCTGACCCCCTCGGTCCTCGGCCAGCTCATCGCGCTCTACGAACACAAGGTGTTCGTGCAGGGTGCCGTCTGGAACATCGACTCCTTCGACCAGTGGGGCGTCGAGCTCGGCAAGGTCCTCGCCAAGCGGGTGGAGCCCGCGCTGACCGAGGGCGCCGACGTGCCCGGCCTGGACGCCTCGACGACGGCCCTGGTCGCCAAGTACCGGGAGCTGCGCGGGCGTTGATCCCACGCCTGACCCCGCGCGGCACTGCGGCCCTGAGCTGCTGAAACCCCGAGCCCCCGGACCCCAGTGGTCCGGGGGCTCGTTTCGGGTGCACAGGCCACGCAGTGTGTCCTACGATTTAGGGCCGCTCAGTGAACCGGCGATCGGGGGATCACCGTATGAGTCAGTGGCCCGGCACGCGCGTGGACGGCCAACGTGAGCGCTACCGTTCGCCGTTATGGCCCAAGAGGGCGGCCCGGCGGCTCTTCGACCCCACCTGGATCCCGGACCCGGTCGACCCGCTGGTGGAGGACCTCAAGCGCTTCCGCGTCAGCGCGGGCCTGGTCGCGGCGGTCGGCGTGTACACCTTCGTGGCCCAGGACTTCGCGTTCGAGGAGGTCCTGGAGAACCTGGCCATCGCCTGTCTGGTGCTGCTGCTCGTCACTCCGCTGACGGTCGGCGCGATGCTGTTCGTGTGGCGGCGCGACGGTCCGCTGCGGGTGCTCAGGACGCAGCTGTTCGGATCGCTCAAGCTGCTGCTCGGCTTCGTCGCGGCGGTCCTCGGCACGTTGCTGCTGCTGTCCATGGGGTCGAACGCCGGTGCGCCCGTGCTGGCCATCGCGCCCGCCGTGTTCTGGATGATGGCGTTCGTCGTCCGCGCGGCCGTGCGGATCAACAGCAACTTCTTCGGCACCGCGGCCGTCCACCGCTGCCTGCCGCCGCTGCTCGCCTCCGTCACGTCCTGGCTGATGGCCCTGCCCGACCTGATCACCGGCGACCTGCACGGCCTGAGCCTCACCCTGGGCGTGCTGTTCATCCTGGGCGCACCCGTGGCGGTCACCGGCATCGCCCTTTTGGAGATGAGCCGCCTGCGCCGCTTCCACGGCATCCGGCTGCGCCGGCACCCGGCCCACGCGAGCCGGCTTCCCTGACACCAGGCCCTCGTACGCCGAAGGGCCCCCGCACCGACGAACAGTGCGGGAGCCCTTCACGTGCGCGGGTGCCTCAGGGCGACGCCGGGGGATACAGCCCCCGCGGCAACTGCGAGGCCGCCGCCGCGTCCAGGAGCCACAGCGTGCGCGAGCGGCCGTGGGCGCCCGCCGCCGGGGCCTGCACCTCGCCCGCCCCGGACAGCGCGATCGCCGCGGCCTTCGCCTTGTCCTCGCCGGCCGCGAGCAACCACACCTCGCGGGCCGACCGGATCGCCGGAAGCGTCATCGAGACGCGGGTGGGCGGCGGCTTGGGCGCGCCGTGCACGCCGACCACCGTGCGCTCCGTCTCCCGGACCGCGGGCGACTCCGGGAAGAGCGACGCCACATGCGTGTCCGGGCCGACGCCCAGCATCAGCACGTCGAACGTCGGCACGGGACCGCCCGCGGCGCCGGCCGCCGACTGGTAGTGCTCGGGCCCGGCCGCCGCGGCCAGCTCGGCCGCGTAGGCCGCCGCTGCCGCGTCCGCGCCGTCCCCGTCGGCGCCCACCGCGTACGGGCCGTCGGACGCGGGCATCGGGTGCACCCGCGCCGGGTCGAGCGGCACCGAGTCGAGCAGGGCCGCGCGGGCCTGCGTGTAGTTGCGCTCGGGGTCGCCCTCCGGCAGGAACCGTTCGTCGCCCCACCACAGGTCGAGGCGGGACCAGTCCACGGCGTCGCGCGCGGGGGCCGAACTGAGCGCCGCGAGCAGGCCGTTGCCGTTGCGGCCGCCCGTGAGGACCACGGACGCGGAGCCGCGGGCCGCCTGGGCGTCGACGATCTTCGTGATCAGCCGGGCCGCGGCGGCCTGCGCCATCAGCTCCTTGTCGCGGTGGACGACGAGCTGCGCAGCCGCAGTCACTTGGCGGCCGCCTTCTTGGCCGGAGCCTTGGCCGCCGCCTTCTTGGCTGCTCCAGAACCAGACCCGGCCTTGGCGGTGTCGCCGCCCGCGGCGCCGTCCGGCACGGCCCCGGAGCTGTCCGAGGACACGCCGGATGCCACCGACTCGCCGAGCCGGTCCACGCCGAACCGCAGCGCGGCCGCGTACGTGTCGTCCGGGTCCAGGCGCCGCAGCTCCTCCGCGATCAGCTCGGACGTCTCCCGGCGCTTGAGCGCGACCGCGCGGTCCGGCTGACCCTGGATGGACAGCGTGGCGAGGGCGCCGTCGGCCCGGTCGAGCACGATCGGGCCGCAGTTGGTCTCCATGCGCACGCCGGTGAGGCCGGGGCCCGGCGACACCGTGCGCCGGACCGGCACGGAGAGCCGCTCCGCCAGCCACATCGCGAGGAGTTCGACGCTCGGGTTGAACTCCTCGCCGTCCACCTCCGCGGCGGTGACCTCGCACGAGACCTGGTCCAGGGCCGCGGCCAGCATCGAGCGCCAGGGCGTGATGCGGGTCCAGGACAGGTCCGTGTCGCCGGGGTGGTAGGCGTCGGCACGGGCGGTCAGTTCGTGGATGGGCTGCTCGGCGGCGTACGTGTCCGTGACGCGGCGCTGGGCGAGCGCGCCGAGGGGGTCCTGCGCCGGGTCGAGCGGCGCGTTCACCGGCCACCAGGCGACGACGGGCGCGTCCGGCAGGAGCAGCGGCAGGACCACCGACTGGGCGTGGTTGAGGACCTCGCCGTAGAGCCGCAGGATGACCGTTTCGCCGGTGCCCGCGTCCGCGCCGACCCGGACCTCGGCGTCCAGGCGCGAGGTCGTGCGGTCCCGCGGCGAGCGCGAGACCCGCTTGATGACGACCAGCGTGCGCGAGGGGTGCTCGCGCGAGGCCTCGCTCGCGGCCCGCAGCGCGTCGTAGGCGTTCTCCTCGTCGGTGACGATGACGAGGGTGAGCACCATGCCGACGGCCGGGGTGCCGATCGCGCGGCGGCCCTGCACGAGGGCCTTGTTGATCTTGCTGGCCGTGGTGTCCGTCAGGTCGATCTTCATGGCCGACGCCAGCTCCGTCCGTCTTGTGCGAGCATTTCGTCCGCCTCGACCGGGCCCCAGGTACCGGCCGGGTACTGCGCGGGCTTGCCGTGCTTGTCCCAGTACTCCTCGATCGGGTCGAGGATGTTCCAGGACAGCTCGACCTCCTCCGTGCGCGGGAAGAGGTTGGCGTCGCCGAGCAGGACGTCCAGGATCAGGCGCTCGTACGCCTCCGGGCTGGACTCGGTGAAGGACTCGCCGTACGCGAAGTCCATCGACACGTCCCGGATCTCCATCGACGTGCCCGGCACCTTCGAGCCGAAGCGGACCGTGATGCCCTCGTCCGGCTGGACGCGGATGACGATCGCGTTCTGCCCGAGCTCCTCGGTCGCGGTGTGGTCGAAGGGGGAGTGCGGCGCGCGCTGGAAGACGACCGCGATCTCGGTGACGCGGCGGCCGAGGCGCTTGCCGGTGCGCAGGTAGAACGGGACGCCCGCCCAACGGCGGTTGTCCACCTGGAGCTTGATGGCGGCGTAGGTGTCGGTCTTCGACTTGGGGTCGATGCCGTCTTCCTGGAGGTAGCCGACGGCCTTCTCGCCGCCCTGCCAGCCCGCGGCGTACTGCCCGCGCACGGTGTCCTTGCCGAGGTCCTTGGGCAGCTTCACCGCGCCGAGGACCTTGGCCTTCTCCGCTACCAGGGCGTCCGCGTCGAAGGAGGCGGGCTCCTCCATCGCGGTCAGCGCCATCAGCTGGAGCAGGTGGTTCTGGATGACGTCGCGGGCGGCGCCGATGCCGTCGTAGTACCCGGCGCGGCCGCCGATGCCGATGTCCTCGGCCATCGTGATCTGGATGTGGTCGACGTACGACCGGTTCCAGATCGGCTCGAACATCTGGTTGGCGAAGCGCAGCGCCAGGATGTTCTGGACGGTCTCCTTGCCGAGGTAGTGGTCGATCCGGAACACCTGGTCCGGGGCGAACACCTCGTGCACGATCGCGTTCAGTTCCTTGGCGGACTTCAGGTCGTGCCCGAACGGCTTCTCGATGACCGCGCGCCGCCAGGACCCCTCCGGGGCGTCCGCCAGCTCGTGCTTCTTGAGCTGCTGGACGACCTGCGGGAAGAACTTCGGGGGCACGGAGAGGTAGAAGGCGAAGTTGCCGCCCGTGCCCTGCTTCTTGTCCAGGTCCTGGATGGTCGCCTTGAGCTGCTCGAAGGCGTCGTCGTCGTCGAAGTTGCCCTGGACGAAGCGCATGCCCTGGATGAGCTGCTGCCAGACCTCCTCGCGGAAGGGCGTGCGCGCGTGCTGCTTGACGGCGTCGTGCACCTCTTGCGCGAAGTCCTCGTCCTGCCATTCGCGGCGGGCGAAACCGATGAGCGAGAAGCCCGGCGGCAGCAGCCCGCGGTTGGCCAGGTCGTACACGGCGGGCATCAGCTTTTTACGGGACAAATCGCCCGTGACGCCAAAAATGACCAGGCCCGACGGCCCCGCGATACGCGGGAGCCGTCGGTCCGCGGCGTCACGCAGCGGATTGCTGCTTGACAAGGTTCTTAGCCTTCCGAAGGTGCGAGGCGCTTGAGCTCCGCCTCGGTCGACTTGAGCAGATCGTTCCAGGCCGCCTCGAACTTCTCGACGCCCTCGTCCTCCAGGAGCTGTACGACCTCGTCGTAGGAGATCCCGAGCTTCTCGACGGCCTCGATCTCGGCGCGCGACTGGTCGTACGTCCCGGCGATGGTGTTGCCGGTGATCTGGCCGTGGTCGGCGGTGGCCTGCAGGGTGGCCTCCGGCATGGTGTTCACCGTGCCCGGGGCGACCAGGTCGTCGACATACAGCGTGTCCTTGTACGCCTTGTCCTTCACGCCCGTCGACGCCCACAGCGGACGCTGCTTGTTGGCGTGCGCCTTGTCCAGGGCGGCCCAGCGGTCGGAGCCGAAGACCTCCTCGAACGCCTCGTACGCCAGCCGGGCGTTGGCCAGACCGGCCTTGCCGCGCGCGGACTTGGCCTCGTCGGTGCCGAGGGCGTCGATGCGCTTGTCGATCTCGGTGTCCACGCGGGACACGAAGAACGACGCCACCGAGTGGATCTTGGCCAGGTCCAGGCCCGCGGCCTTCGCCTTCTCCAGGCCCGCGAGGTAGGCGTCCATGACCTCGCGGTAGCGCTCGAGGGAGAAGATCAGCGTCACGTTCACGCTGATGCCCTTGCCGATGACCTCGGTGATGGCGGGCAGGCCCGCCTTCGTCGCCGGGATCTTGATGAGCGTGTTCGGCCGGTCCACCAGCCACGCGAGCTGCTTGGCCTCGGCGACCGTCGCCTGCGTGTGGTGCGCGAGGCGCGGGTCGACCTCGATCGACACCCGGCCGTCCTGGCCCTCGGTCGCGTCGAACACCGGCCGCAGGATGTCGGCGGCGTCGCGGACGTCCGCCGTCGTGATCATGCGGATCGCCTCGTCGACGGTGACCTTCCGCGCGGCGAGGTCGGTGAGCTGCTGCTCGTACCCGTCGCCGCTGGAGATCGCCTTCTGGAAGATCGACGGGTTCGTCGTGACACCCACGACGTGCTGCTCGTCGAGGAGTTCGGCGAGGTTGCCGGACGTGATCCGCTTGCGCGACAGGTCGTCCAGCCAGATCGCGACGCCTTCGTCGGAGAGGCGCTTGAGTGCGTCTGTCATGGAATTACATCTCCTACTTGGTCGTATGTGGGCGTCAGCGCTGAGCGGCCGCGATCGATTCCCGCGCCGCGGCGGCCACGGCCTCGGCAGTGAACCCGAACTCGCGGAAGAGGACCTTGCCGTCCGCCGAAGCCCCGAAGTGCTCCAGCGAAACGATGCGCCCCGCCTCCCCGACGAACCGGTGCCAGGTCAGGCCGATGCCCGCCTCGACCGCGACGCGCGCCTTGACCGACGGCGGAAGCACCGAGTCCCGGTACCCCTGGTCCTGCTCGTCGAACCACTCGACCGACGGCATCGAGACCACGCGCGTGGGCACGCCCGCCGCCTGCAGCTCCTCGCGCGCCTGCACGGCGAGCTGCACCTCGGAGCCGGTGCCGATGAGGACGACCTCGGGCGCGGCCTGCTGCCCGTCGGCGCCCGCGGCCTCGAACAGGACGTAACCGCCCTTGACCGCGCCCTCGGTGACCTCGCGGTCGTACGTCGGCACGCCCTGGCGGGTCAGCGCCAGACCGTGCGGGGCGCCCTTGCCGAACACCTTGGTGTAGCGCTTGAGGATCTCGCGCCAGGCGACGGCCGTCTCGTTGGCGTCGGCCGGGCGGACGATGTTCAGGCCCGGGATGGCGCGCAGCGTGGCCAGGTGCTCCACCGGCTGGTGCGTCGGGCCGTCCTCGCCGAGGCCGATGGAGTCGTGCGTCCACACGTACGTCACCGGCAGGTGCATCAGCGCGGACAGGCGCACGGCGTTGCGCATGTAGTCGGAGAACACCAGGAAGGTGCCGCCGAAGATGCGGGTGTTGCCGTGCAGCGCGATGCCGTTCATCTCCGCGGCCATGGAGTGCTCACGGATGCCGAAGTGGATCGTGCGGCCGTACGGGTCCGCCTCCGGCAGCGGGTTGTCCGCCGGGAGGAACGACGACGTCTTGTCGATCGTGGTGTTGTTCGAGCCGGCGAGGTCGGCGGAGCCGCCCCACAGCTCGGGGATCACCGCGCCGAGCGCCTGCAGGACCTTGCCGGACGCGGCACGCGTCGCGACGCCCTTGCCCGCCTCGAAGACCGGGAGCTTCTCCTCCCAGCCCGACGGCAGCTCGCCCGCGGCGATCCGGTCGAACTCGGCGGCGCGCTCCGGCTGCTTGGTGCGCCAGGCGGCGAAGCCCTTCTCCCAGGTCGCCTTGGCCTCCTGGCCGCGGTCGAGCGCCTCGCGGGTGTGCGCGAGGACCGCGTCGGCGACCTCGAAGGACTGCTCCGGGTCGAAGCCGAGGACGCGCTTGGTGGCCGCGACCTCCTCGTCGCCGAGCGCCGAGCCGTGCGCGGCCTCGGTGTTCTGGGCGTTCGGGGCCGGCCAGGCGATGATCGAACGCATCGCGATGAACGACGGCTTGTCCGTGACGGCCTTGGCCTCCTGGATCGCCGCGTACAGCGCGGCCGGGTCCAGGTCGCCGTTCTCCTTCGGCTGTACGCGCTGGACGTGCCAGCCGTAGGCCTCGTACCGCTTCTCGGTGTCCTCGGACACCGCGGTCTCCGTGTCGCCCTCGATCGAGATGTGGTTGTCGTCCCACAGCAGGATCAGGTTGCCGAGCTTCTGGTGACCGGCCATCGAGGACGCCTCGGCGGAGATGCCCTCCTGGAGGCAGCCGTCACCGGCGATCGCGTAGACGAAGTGGTCGAAGGGGGACTCGCCGGACGCGGTGTCCGGGTCGAAGAGGCCGCGCTCGTACCGCGCGGCCATCGCCATGCCCACGGCGTTGGCGACGCCCTGGCCGAGCGGGCCCGTCGTCGTCTCCACGCCCGTGGTGTGGCCGTACTCCGGGTGGCCCGGGGTCTTCGAGCCCCACGTGCGGAACGCCTTCAGGTCATCGAGCTCCAGGCCGAAACCGGCCAGGTACAGCTGGATGTACAGCGTGAGGGACGAGTGGCCCGCGGACAGCACGAAACGGTCACGCCCGGTCCAGTCGGCGTCCGCCGGGTCGTGCCGCATCACCTTCTGGAAAAGGGTGTACGCGGCGGGCGCGAGGCTCATGGCCGTACCCGGATGGCCGTTGCCGACCTTCTGTACGGAATCCATGGCCAGGACGCGGGCGGTGTCGACAGCCCGCTGGTCCAGTTCGGTCCACTCGAGGTCTGTGGTGGTCGGCTTGGTGCTCACCCTGAGTCAGGGCTCCTCTCCACATGTCGAATGCCGGCGGCGTATGAATCGCACCGGCCGCTGTCGAGCCTACCGCTGCGAGAACGTGCATTTTTTCGAGTCATTCCAGACTGCCGGGACCCGTCCCGATCCGCCTCCCGAAAGGGCTCCGCCGTATTCACCATGTGAATGCGCAACTGCTCATCTGGTCGCCTCATCCGCTTGCCGCACCGGTGTCCACACCGGGGCGAACCCGCCCACGAACTCCGCTCGTCTGGCCCCTCAACACGAACCCACCCCCGCGAAGGGCGAGGTATGGGCAACGTCTACAGTGGCGTGGTACGCGCGAGCCTTTACCGGATCTTCATGTCCGAACGTCCGACGCAGGGCTTGCTGGGAGTCTCTGTCAGGGGTGTGCGTGACGGCCGTTGAATCCCGTCCAGCGGGAGGGGGCACCTCCCACGCCGTTAAGGCAGTGGGGGAACTCGGGACGAGCCAGAACCCGAGCAACCGGCCGTTCGGGGCCCGAGTCAAGGCATTCGTGGCGCTGACCAAGCCGCGAATCATCGAGCTGCTGCTGATCACCACCGTTCCGGTGATGTTCCTCGCCGAGCAGGGGGTGCCCGACCTGACGCTGGTGTTCATCACCTGCCTCGGCGGCTACCTGTCCGCGGGCGGCGCCAACGCGCTGAACATGTGGTACGACCGCGACATCGACGCCCTCATGGAGCGAACGTCCCAGCGGCCGCTCGTCACCGGCATGGTCAGTCCCCGCGAGTGCCTCGCCTTCGGCATCACACTCGCCGTCGTGTCCACGCTGCTGTTCGGGCTCGCCGTCAACTGGCTGTCCGCCTGGCTGTCGCTCGGGGCGCTGCTCTTCTACGTGGTCGTCTACACGATGATCCTCAAGCGCCGAACCTCCCAGAACATCGTCTGGGGCGGCATCGCGGGCTGCCTGCCCGTCCTCATCGGCTGGTCGTCCGTCACCAACTCGATGTCCTGGGCGCCGGTCATCCTCTTCCTCGTGATGTTCTTCTGGACGCCGCCGCACTACTGGCCGCTGTCCATGCGGGTCAAGGAGGACTACGCGCGTGTGGGCGTGCCCATGCTCCCGGTGATCGCCTCCAACAAGGTCGTCGCGCGCCAGATCGTCCTCTACAGCTGGGTCATGGTCGCCGTCTCCCTGCTGCTCCAGCCCCTCGGCTACACCGGCTGGTTCTACACCGCGGTCGCCCTCACCACCGGCGGCTGGTGGCTGTGGGAGGCCCACGGCCTGCAGAACCGCGCGAAGTCCGAGGCGACCGGCGGCAAGCTCAAGGAGATGCGCCTCTTCCACTGGTCCATCACCTACGTCTCGCTGCTGTTCGTGGCGGTCGCGGTGGATCCCTTCCTGCGGTAGTCCGCGGCGGTTTCTCCGGTACGAGGGTGTGGCCCCCGTCGTCCTCAGGGCGGCGGGGGCCACACCTTTGCCAGCCGTCCCGGAGACCGGGCCTACCTGGAGACCCGGCCCACCCCCGGAGACCCGGCCCACCTGGAAGCCGTGCCCACCTGAGGATTCAGCTCTCCTGGAGATACAGGTAGCCGTCCCCGTCCAGCGCGGCCGCCCGGCCGGTGCGGAACCAGCCGTCCCGCAGCACCGCGTCCGTCGCCCGCTTGGCGCCGAAGTAGCCGCCGAACAGCAGCGGCCCCCGCACGTACAGCTCACCGCCCGCCACCCGCACCTCGCTGCCGGGAGCGGGCAGCCCGCAGCTCCCCGGCCTGCCCCGGCCGTCGGCGTGCTCCAGGACGGCGAGGTCACCCGTCTCGGCGGAACCGAGGACGGCGCGGGCGTGGGCCACCGGGGTCGCGGTGCGCACGGCCTCCAGGAGGCACGGCTCCACGGCGGTCGGCCGTCCCGACTCCACGTCGGCGTACCGCAGGCGGGTCAGGTGGTGGGGCGCCGTGTCCAGGACGCCCTCCCACGCGGACGGCGCGCAGACCAGCCCTTCCGCGCGGTGCGCCCGGACGGCCGCGCAGATCGCCACCGGTTCCGGGGTGCCGTCGCCCGCCGGCAGGACGACGGTGCCGCGCGCCTGCCACTGTCGCAGCACGGCGGCCCAGGCGGCCCAGCGGTCCAGGGGGAGGCCGCAGACCAGGGCGCCGCGCGGTTGCGGACGGCAGCCGGGGTGGGAGCGCAGCGTGCTCACGCGGTGCGAGAGGACGACGCCACGGAGGCGGTCGGAACCGGTGGCCCTGGCCGATCCGGTGGCCCCGGTGCCAGGTGCCCTGGTGGATCCGGGTGCCGCGCTGGATCCGGTGGTCCCGGTGGTCCCGGTGGTCCCGGTGGTCCCGGTGAAGAGGATCATGTGCGCGTCGGACTCCTCCGGCCCCGCCCCGAGCGGCCCCTCGGCCCCGCCGTCCGGCGTCCCGTCCTCCCGTACGTCCGTGAGGACGACATGACGTACCCCCGACCCCGCGGCCAGCCGTGCCCCCGACCCCGCCCGCGCCGCGTCCGTCACGAGCAGGCGCGGCCGGGCCGCCCGCACGATCCGCGCGACCCGCCCGGCCCAGGTGTCACCGGCGCCCGCGGCGACCGGCACGAACACCGCCCCGGTCCGCGCGGCCCCGGCGAAGGCGGCGAGGGTCTCCGGCGAGGCCCCGGCCGGGCAGACCACGCGGTCGCCGCGCCGTACGCCGTGGGCGGCCAGGTACCGGGCGGTCCGGTCGGCCGCCGCGTCCAGCTCCGCGAAGGTGAGCGCGCGGTCGCCGGTCACCGCGGCCACGCGGTGCGGGACGGCGCGGGCGGCGGACCGGAAGACCTCGCCGATCAGCAGTCCCGTCATGGCCCCTGGTCCTACCACGGGGCGGCACCGGGCGGAACGGGCGTGCGCGCCCCCGGCACGAGGGTGGCCGAGACCACGCCACCCGGGCGTCGCCGAATGATCTACCCGTCGGTAGCATCCTGTGCCATGGCAGACACGGAGCAGGTGACGGAGCAGGGCACCACGGGCTCGGGCGGTGGCGACGGCGCCGCGGCGAAGGCCGCCAAGGAGGCCGCCCGTGCCGAGCGCAGGGCCGCCAAGCTGGCCCGGCAGATCGGCGCGTTCGCGCGGGCGCACGGCGGCGCGGAGGGTCAGGTCGCGTACATCGGCGAGCGGGGCGCGCGGATCGTCCTCGTCGGGGAGGACGGCGGCTGGGGCGACCTCGTCGCGCCGAGCCACGCCATCGCGACGAGCGCCGTGGAGAAGGCCGGGATCACCGTCCACGAGGACTTCGACGGCGACTTCGCGGCCAAGGTCACGACCGGGCCGTACGAGTGGAAGCGCATGGCGGGCATCCAGATCGGCGGCCCCACGGGCGGCTGAGACACGCGCGGGGCGGGCACGGAGTGACACGGTGAGCAACACCTGACACCGGGGTCACCCGTTAGGACCGTAGGAACACGGTCCACGTCTGGGAGCCAGGATGATCGAAACCCCGTCCTTGGTGGACCAGCACTGCCACGGCGTCCTGCGCACGGAGCTGGGGCTCGGCACCTTCGAGGCCCACCTCGGCCGGGGCGAGGGCCCGCCCGCCCCCGGCACCACCTTCTTCGACACCCAGACCGGCTTCGCCGTGCGCCGCTGGTGCCCGCCGCTGCTCGGCCTCGAACCGCACTGCCCGCCCGCCCGCTATCTCGCCCGCCGCCGCGAACTCGGCGTCCTGGAGGCCGGGCGGCGGCTGCTGCGCGGCAGCGGCATCACCACCTACCTCGTCGACACGGGCCTGCCCGGTGACCTCACCGGACCCGGCGAACTCGCGTCGACCGGCGCCGCGCAGGCCCGCGAGATCGTCCGGCTGGAATTACTGGCCGAGCAGGTCGCCGACACCTCCGGCACCGTCGACTCCTTCCTCGCCAACCTCGCCGAGTCCGTGCACGGCGCCGCGCACGGCGCCGTCGCGTTCACCTCCGTCGCCGGGGTGCGCGCGGGCGAGGCCCTCGCCTGCGAACCGCCGGGGCCGGGGGAGGTGCGCGGCGCGGCCGGACGCTGGCTCGCCGGGCGGCAGGTGGGCGGCGAACTCGCCGACCCGGTGCTGCTGCGGCACCTGCTGTGGATCGCGGTCGCCTCCGGCCTGCCCCTGCAACTGCACACCGGCGCCGCCGACCCGCAGTGCTCCTTCGGCGACTTCGCCCGCGCCACCGCCGGGCTCGGCACCGACCTGGTGCTCCTGCACGGCTATCCGCACCACCGCGCGGCGGCCCACCTCGCCGGTGTCTTCCCGCACGTGTACGCCGACTTGGGCTCCGCGCTCGTCCGGACCGGGGCGCGCGCGGCGGCCGTCCTCGCCGAGATCCTGGAGCTCGCGCCGTTCGGCAAGCTGCTGTTCTCCAGCGGCGCGCAGGGATTGCCCGAGCTGCACGTGGTGGGGGCGCAGTTGTTCCGGGAGGCGCTCGGGCGGGTGCTCGGGACGTGGGTCGCGGAGGGCGCGTGGTCGCTGACGGACGCGCAGCGGGTGGCGGGGCTGATCGCGGCGGGGAACGCGCGGCGGGTGTACGGGCTCGTAGGCGACTGAAGCGACTGAAGCGACTGAAGCGACTGAAGCGACTGAAGCGACTGAAGCGACTGAAGCGACTGGGACGGCTGCTACGGCTGAGGGGTGAGCGGCCGACGGCGGTGCGTTCGGCGGTGCGTTCGGTGGTGCGTCCGGTGGTCCGTCAGACCGACGACAGCTGCGAGTCGTCCGCCTGCGTCGGTACCTCCGCCTTGGGCTGCGGCCGCTCCCGCAGGGACAGCAGCACCCGCAGCACTCCGATCCACACCAGGCACGAGCCCAGCATGTGCGCGGCGACCAGGACCTCCGGCAGGTCGGTGAAGTACTGGACATAGCCGATCGCACCCTGCGCCAGCAGGATGAGGAACAGATCGCGGGTGCGGGTCAGCGGGCCGCGCGGGGCGTCCACCGCCTTCAGGACGAACCACAGCGCGAACGTCAGCGTCACCACGATCCACGCCAGGACGGCGTGCAGCTTGGTGACGCCCTCCCAGTCCAGGCCCACGGCGCCGACGTTCATGCGCGGTACGTCGCTGGAGTCGCCCGCGTGCGGACCCGCGCCGGTCACGACCGTGCCGACCGCGATGAGCAGCACCGTGACACCGGCCAGGACCCACACCAACTGGGCGACGGCCCTGCCGACGAGCGGACGCGGCTCGGAGTCGCCCTCGCGGGTGCGCTGCCAGGTCGCCGTGGCGACCGCGATCAGGGCGGTGGAGAGCAGGAAGTGCGCCGCGACGGTGTACGGGTTGAGGCCGACGAGCACGACGATGCCGCCGAGCACCGCGTTGCCCATGACCAGCCAGAACTGCGTCCAGCCGTACCGGGTCAGGCTCCGCCGCCACGGCTTCTGCGCGCGCATGGTGATGATGGCCCAGCCGACGGCGGCACAGAGCACGTACGTCAGCATGCGGTTGCCGAACTCGACGACCCCGTGGAAGCCCATCTCGCTGGTCGCGGTGAGGGATTCGTCGGTGCACTTGGGCCAGGTCGGGCAGCCGAGACCGGAGCCCGTCAGGCGGACGGCGCCGCCGGTGACCACGATCACGCACGTCATCACGAGCGAGATCAGTGCCGACTGCTGCACGGTCCGCTGCGTCGGGGTCCAGCGCTCGGCGATGAAGGCGAGCGGATTGCGCACGAATTGAGCGACGTCGGCTCGGGTCACGTTTGGCACGGGCCCCATCGTAGAAGGCCGCTTGTGCACGCCTTCACGAGGGGGACGTATCCGCTCCATTTGTGGCGCAGGTTACGCCGGTGGGTGACGCCGGCCGCCTACTCCCAGCGGAAGAACCGCCCCGCCGCGCCGAGTCCCACGACCGACCACACGGCCAGGATCCCGAGGTCCGCCCACGGCATCGCGGCCCCGTCCTGGAGGACGTCCCGCAGCCCGTCCGAGAGCGCCGAGATCGGCAGCAGCCCGAGCGCCGACTCGACGGCGCCGGGGAACTTGTCGAGCGGCACGATGACGCCGCCGCCGACAAGGAGGAGCAGGAAGACCAGGTTGGCGGCGGCAAGCGTCGCCTCCGCCTTGAGCGTTCCGGCCATCAGCAGGCCGAGCCCGGAGAAGGCGGCCGTGCCGAGGACCAGGAGCAGCAGCACGGCGAACGGGTTGCCGTGCGGCGACCAGCCGAGCGCGAAGGCGATCGCCGTGAGCAGCGCGATCTGCAGGACCTCGGTGACGAGCACCGAAAGGGTCTTGGCGGTCATCAGGCCCCAACGCGGCAGCGGCGAGGCGGCCAGGCGCTTGAGGACGCCGTAGCGCCGCTCGAAGCCCGTGGCGATGGCCTGCCCGGTGAAGGCCGTCGACATCACGGCGAGGGCGAGGACACCGGGGGTCAGGAAGTCGACGGCCTTGCCCTCGCCCGTGTCGACGATGTCGACCGCGCTGAACAGGACGAGCAGCAGTGTCGGGATGACGACGGTGAGCAGCAGCTGTTCGCCGTTGCGCAGCAGCATCTTGGTCTCGAGCGCGGCCTGCGCGGCGATCATGCGGGGGAGCGGGGCGGCGCCCGGCTTCGGCGCGTACGTACCGGGCGTGCCCGTGGTGCCGGTGGTACTGGTCACGACCGCAGCTCCTTACCCGTGAGCTCCAGGAAGACGTCTTCGAGGGTGTGGCGTTCGACCGAGATCCGGTCCGGCATGACGCCGTGCTGGGCGCACCAGGAGGTGACGGTGGCGAGCAGCTGGGGGTCGACGGTGCCGCTGACGCGGTAGGCGCCGGGGGTGAGTTCGGCGGCGGCGGAGTCCGGGGGCAGGGCCTTGAGGAGGGAGGCGACGTCGAGGCCGGGGCGGCCGGTGAAGCGCAGGGTGTTCTCGGCGCCGCCCCGGCACAGCTCGTCGGGGCTGCCCTGGGCGATGACCTTGCCCGCGTCGATGACGGCGACGTCGTCGGCGAGTTCCTCGGCCTCGTCCATGTGGTGGGTGGTGAGGATCACCGAGACGCCGTCGGCGCGCAGGTCGCGGACCAGGCTCCAGGTGGCCCGGCGTGCTTGCGGGTCGAGGCCCGCGGTCGGCTCGTCGAGGAAGACCAGGTCGGGCCGTCCGACCACGGCCATGGCGAGCGCGAGGCGCTGCTGCTGGCCGCCGGAGAGGCGCCGGTAGGTGGTGCGGCCGCAGGAGTCGAGGCCGAGGCGTTCGATGAGGGCGTCGACGTCGAGGGGGTGCGCGTGCAGCTTCGCGACGTGCCGCAGCATCTCGTCGGCGCGGGCGCCGGAGTAGACGCCGCCGGACTGGAGCATCACGCCGATGCGGGGCCGCAGCGCGGCGGCCTGCCGGACCGGGTCGAGGCCGAGGACGCGGACCTCACCGGCGTCCGGCCTGCGGTAGCCCTCGCAGGTCTCGATGGTGGTGGTCTTGCCGGCCCCGTTCGGGCCGAGCACGGCCGTGACGGCGCCCGCGCGGACGTCGAGGTCGAGGCCGTCCACCGCGGTCTTCTTCCCGTACCGCTTGACCAGACCCACGGCCTGGACGACGGACTCAGTTCCCATGCCGGGAAGTCTAGAGAGGGGCCGGGCGTCCACGGCCAGGGGGGCCGGGCCGGGTCAGAAGGGGCCAAAGGCGCCCTTCGCCCTGGTCGGACCGGGCCCTGGAGCTGTCGGAAGGGGACGTGTCCGGTCGGATCCGGGCGCCGCGGCGTGGGCGGCTCAGCCCGCGCGGGCGCCTCAGCCCGTACGAGGCCGATGCTCCGCCAGCCACGCCTGCGCGTACGCCACCGCCTCCGCCAGCGGGAAGAGCCGGACCGTCGCCGCCCCCACCCGGCCCCGCGCCACCGCGCGCTCCCGCTCGAAGGCCGCGCCCAGCTCGTCGAAGCGGTGGTCGGTGATCGAGGGCTCGCGCACCGTCAGCCAGCGGCGGCCGTCGGCGGTCATGGCGGCGAAGGAGTTGTCGACGAGGGGTGCGGGAAGCCGGTACTCGGCCAGGTGGAAGGCCGTGCAGGAGTCGAAGCCCGCGCCCAGGAGCAGCACCCGCGCCCCGGCCCGTTCGAGCTTGGCCAGGGGGCTGCGCTCGCCGAGGCGGCAGTCCAGGGCGTGGCCGTCGGTCAGGGCGGCGGCGCGGGGGCCGACGGCGGCGAAGGAGGTCTGCGGGTGGGCGCTGCGGACGGCGCCGGGCCAGGTGCGGACGGTCTCCGGGACGACGCCGACGCCTCGGGTGCGGGCGGTGCGGGGGTCGTAGGCGGGCATCGTGGCGCGGATGGCGGGCCACCAGGAGGCGGGCACCGGCGGGTTCTCCCACTCGGAAGGATCCGAGTTGTCGCTGGACTGCGCGGGCACCACCAGGGTGCCCTCGTCACCCAGACAGTCGAACAGTGCGAGGACGACCGCCTCGGCGCCGCCGTTGACCCAACCGAGCGAGCGGAGCGAGGAGTGCACGAGAAGGGTCTCGCCCTGGCTCACGCCGAGCGCGCGCAGTTCGTCCGCGAGGGACTCACGGGTGCACAAAGGGCCGGTGGGAGGGGGTGCGGGCATGTTCGGGAGTCTTCCCGGCCGGTCGGGAACGCGCCACCGAATTGATCGATCAATGATCGTTTCCGCAGGTCAGCTTAGGTATGCCTAAGTGACGTAGCGCACCGAACAGTGATCCGGGCGCGGGTTGTCAGGCTCTGAGGAATTACGCAACAATGGCGTTGTGAAAAACGTTGGCGAGGCTCGGGAGACCCCCACGGGGGCCCCTCAGGAAGAGCTCGCGACCAGGGAGCGGTCGACACGCAACCGGGTCGCGCGCTCCATCCTGGACCACGGCCCGTCCACCGTGGCCGACCTCGCGGGCCGCCTCGGCCTGACCCAGGCCGCCGTCCGCCGCCACCTCGACTCGCTCGTCCAGGAGAACGTGGTCGAGGGCCGCGAGAAGCGCGTCTACGGCGCCCGGACCCGAGGCCGCCCGGCCAAGGTCTTCGCCCTGACGGACTGCGGCCGCGACGCCTTCGACCAGTCGTACGACAAGCTGGCCGTCGACGCCCTGCGCTGGATCTCCGATACGCACGGCGAGACCGCGGTCGTGGACTTCGCCCGTGCCCGCATCGCCGAGCAGGCCAAGGCCTACCGCGTGGCGATGGACGCGGCGCCCCCGGAGCACCGGACCGACGCGCTGGCGAAGGCATTGACCGCCGACGGGTACGCTGCTACGGCGCGCAGCGCGCCGGTGGGCGAACAGCTCTGCCAGCACCACTGCCCGGTCGCCCATGTCGCCGAGCGGTATCCGCAGCTGTGCGAGGCGGAGACGGAGATCTTCTCCGCGCTGCTCGGGACCCACGTCCAGCGCCTGGCCACCATCGCCCACGGCGACGGCGTCTGCACGACGTACATCCCAGGCGGCACCCCGCACACCGCACAAGCCACCGAAGAAGCATCCACAAGCACGGCCGGGAGGAACCCCGCATGACTCTCCCCACGGAGACCGCCCACCCTGAGCTGGAGGGCCTGGGCAATTACGAGTACGGCTGGGCCGACTCCGACGCGGCCGGTGCCGCCGCCAAGCGCGGCCTGGGCGAGGACGTCGTCCGGGACATCTCGGCGAAGAAGTCCGAGCCGGAGTGGATGACCAAGCTGCGCCTGAAGGGCCTCCGGCTCTTCGACAAGAAGCCCATGCCGAACTGGGGCTCGGACCTCTCCGGCATCGACTTCGACAACATCAAGTACTTCGTGCGCTCCACGGAGAAGCAGGCGGCGTCCTGGGAGGACCTGCCCGAGGACATCAAGAACACGTACGACAAGCTCGGCATCCCCGAGGCGGAGAAGCAGCGCCTCGTCGCCGGTGTCGCCGCCCAGTACGAGTCCGAGGTCGTCTACCACCAGATCCGCGAGGACCTGGAGGAGCAGGGCGTCATCTTCCTGGACACCGACACGGCGCTGAAGGAGCACCCGGAGCTCTTCAAGGAGTACTTCGGCACGGTCATCCCCGTCGGTGACAACAAGTTCGCGTCGCTGAACACCGCCGTCTGGTCCGGCGGATCGTTCATCTACGTCCCCAAGGGCGTGCACGTCGAGATCCCGCTCCAGGCCTACTTCCGCATCAACACGGAGAACATGGGCCAGTTCGAGCGGACCCTGATCATCGTGGACGAGGACGCCTACGTTCACTACGTCGAGGGCTGCACCGCGCCGATCTACAAGTCGGACTCGCTGCACTCCGCCGTCGTGGAGATCATCGTCAAGAAGGGCGGCCGCTGCCGCTACACGACGATCCAGAACTGGTCGAACAACGTCTACAACCTGGTCACCAAGCGCGCCGTGGCGTACGAGGGCGCGACCATGGAGTGGATCGACGGCAACATCGGCTCCAAGGTGACGATGAAGTACCCCGCCGTCTACCTGATGGGCGAGCACGCCAAGGGCGAGACCCTGTCCATCGCCTTCGCGGGCGAGGGCCAGCACCAGGACGCCGGCTCCAAGATGGTCCACATGGCGCCGAACACGTCCTCCAACATCGTCTCCAAGTCGGTGGCCCGCGGCGGCGGTCGTACGTCGTACCGAGGCCTCGTCGAGATCGGTGAGGGCGCCGCCGGATCGAAGTCCAACGTGCTCTGCGACGCGCTGCTCGTCGACACGATCTCGCGCTCGGACACCTACCCCTACGTCGACGTCCGCGAGGACGACGTCTCCATGGGGCACGAGGCCACCGTCTCCAAGGTCTCCGACGACCAGCTCTTCTACCTGATGAGCCGCGGCATGACCGAGTTCGAGGCCATGGCCATGATCGTGCGCGGCTTCGTCGAGCCGATCGCCAAGGAGCTGCCCATGGAGTACGCCCTGGAGCTGAACCGGCTGATCGAGCTGCAGATGGAGGGTTCGGTCGGTTAACCCCGGCCGCGTCCCGGTCGGCCGACACCGGCCGGGCCCCCGCAGCAGCGACTGACTTCTTTACGCAGAGAGAGAGCACGACGACAGCCATGGCTGAGGCTCAGAACTCCCCCAAGCCCTCGACTTCGCTCGGGCAGGGGGGACCCCCATCGGTGGGCAGCTCCACCACCGCCGGATCGATCGCGGTGGCCGCCGAGTCCACCGTCGCCACCCGCATGAGCGCGCCCCCGTCCTTCGACGTGGCGGACTTCCCGGTCCCGCACGGCCGCGAGGAGGAGTGGCGGTTCACGCCGCTGGAGCGCCTGCGCGGGCTGCACGACGGCACGGCGGTCGCCGAGGGTGGCATCCGCGTCGAGGTGACCGCCCCGGCGGGCGTCACCCAGGAGACCGTCGGCCGGGACGACGCGCGCGTCGGCAAGGCCGGCAAGCCCGTCGACCGCGTCGCCGCCCAGGCGTTCTCGTCCTTCGAGAAGGCCTCGGTCGTGTCCGTCCCCAAGGAGACGGTGCTCACCGAGCCCATCCGGATCGCCGTGCACGGCGAGGGCGGCACCGCCTTCGCGCACCAGGTGATCGAGCTGGGCGCGTTCGCCGAGGCCCTCGTCGTCATCGACCACACCGGTGACGCCGTGCTCGCCGCCAACGTCGACTTCGTCGTCGGCGACGGCGCCAAGCTCACCGTCGTCTCCGTCCAGGACTGGGACGACAAGGCGGTGCACGTCGCCCAGCACAACGCGCTGATCGGCCGCGACGCCACCTTCAAGTCCGTCGTCGTCACCTTCGGCGGCGACCTGGTCCGGCTGCACCCGCGCGTCACCTACGCGGGCACCGGCGGCGAGGCCGAGCTCTTCGGCCTGTACGTCACGGACGCGGGCCAGCACCAGGAGCACCGCCTCCTGGTCGACCACACCACCCCGCACTGCAAGTCCAACGTCGTCTACAAGGGCGCGCTCCAGGGCGACAACGCCCACGCGGTGTGGATCGGCGACGTCCTCATCGAGGCCGCCGCCGAGGGCACGGACACCTACGAGATGAACCGCAACCTGGTTCTGACCGACGGCGCCCGGGTCGACTCGGTGCCGAACCTCGAGATCGAGACCGGCGAGATCGTCGGCGCCGGCCACGCCTCGGCGACCGGCCGCTTCGACGACGAGCAGCTCTTCTACCTGCAGTCCCGCGGCATCCCGGAGGACGAGGCCCGGCGCCTGGTCGTCCGCGGCTTCTTCGCCGAGCTGGTCCAGCAGATCGGCCTGCCGGACGTCGAGGAGCGCCTCATCGCGAAGATCGAAGAGGAGCTGGAGGCGACGGTCGCATGACCTTCGACGGCGCCCGATTCATTCGGGCCTGTGGACTGAGCGAGCTGGCGGAGGACACCCCCAAGCGGGTCGAACTCGACGGCACGCCGGTCTCGGTCGTCCACACCGAGGGCGAGGTGTTCGCGATCCACGACATCTGCTCGCACGCGAACGTCTCCCTCTCCGAGGGCGAGGTGGAGGACTGCCAGATCGAGTGCTGGCTGCACGGTTCCGCCTTCGACCTCCGCACCGGCAAGCCGTCCGGCCTTCCCGCGACGCGCCCCGTCCCCGTATACCCCGTAAAGATCGAAGGGGACGATGTGCTCGTCTCCGTCACCCAGGAGTCCTGAGGCACCATGGCTACGCTTGAAATCCGCGACCTGCACGTCACCGTCGAGGCCGACAACGCCACGAAGGAGATCCTCAAGGGCGTCGACCTCACCGTGAAGCAGGGCGAGACGCACGCCATCATGGGCCCGAACGGCTCCGGCAAGTCG
Organism: Streptomyces flavofungini; assembly: GCF_014650815.1. GTDB lineage: Bacteria > Actinomycetota > Actinomycetes > Streptomycetales > Streptomycetaceae > Streptomyces > Streptomyces flavofungini. Next base: position 142,408 of record NZ_BMVR01000006.1, on the reverse strand, counting down.
ACGCTCGCCTACTCCGTCGCGGGTCACCCCAAGTACACGATCACGCAGGGCACCGTCACCCTCGACGGCGAGGACGTCCTGGAGATGTCCGTCGACGAGCGCGCCCGCGCCGGCATGTTCCTCGCCATGCAGTACCCGGTCGAGGTCCCCGGCGTCTCGGTCTCCAACTTCCTGCGCACGTCGGCGACGGCGATCCGCGGCGAGGCCCCCAAGCTGCGCACCTGGGTGAAGGAGGTCAAGTCCGCGATGGAGCAGCTCCAGATGGACCCGGCCTTCGCCGAGCGCAACGTCAACGAGGGCTTCTCCGGCGGTGAGAAGAAGCGCCACGAGATCCTGCAGATGGAGCTCCTCAAGCCGAAGATCGCGATCCTCGACGAGACGGACTCCGGCCTGGACGTCGACGCGCTGCGCCAGGTCTCGGACGGCGTCAACCGCGTCCGCGAGACCGGCGAGGTCGGCACCCTGCTGATCACGCACTACACGCGCATCCTGCGCTACATCAAGCCCGACTTCGTGCACGTCTTCGCGAACGGCCGCATCGCCGAGTCCGGCGGCGCCGAGCTCGCCGACAAGCTCGAGGCCGAGGGCTACGAGGCCTACACGAAGGGTGGCGCATCCGCGTGACTGTGGCCCGGCAGGGGCTCCCCGGCCTCCTCGACACCGAGGCGATCCGCAAGGACTTCCCGATCCTGGATCGCCAGATCCACGACGGCAAGAAGCTCGTGTACCTGGACAACGCGGCGACCTCGCAGACGCCCCGCCAGGTCCTCGACGTACTGAACGAGTACTACGAGCAGCACAACGCCAACGTCCACCGCGGCGTGCACGTCCTCGCCGAGGAGGCCACGGCGCTGTACGAGGGCGCCCGTGACAAGGTCGCGGAGTTCATCAACGCGCCCAGCCGCGACGAGGTGATCTTCACCAAGAACGCCTCCGAGTCGCTCAACCTCGTGGCCAACATGCTCGGCTGGGCCGACGAGCCCTACCGCGTGGACCACGAGACCGAGATCGTCATCACGGAGATGGAGCACCACTCCAACATCGTGCCGTGGCAGCTGCTCTCGCAGCGCACCGGCGCGAAGCTGAAGTGGTTCGGCCTGACCGACGACGGCCGGCTCGACCTCTCCAACATCGACGAGGTCATCACGGAGAAGACGAAGATCGTCTCCTTCGTGCTCGTGTCGAACATCCTGGGCACGCTCAACCCGGTCGAGGCCATCGTGCGCCGCGCCCAGGAGGTCGGCGCGCTCGTCCTGATCGACGCCTCGCAGGCCGCCCCGCACATGCCGCTCGACGTGCAGGCGCTGCAGGCCGACTTCGTGGCCTTCACCGGCCACAAGATGCTCGGCCCGACGGGCATCGGCGTGCTGTGGGGACGCCAGGAGCTCCTGGAGGACCTGCCCCCGTTCCTCGGCGGCGGCGAGATGATCGAGACCGTGTCGATGCACTCGTCGACGTACGCTCCCGCGCCGCACAAGTTCGAGGCGGGCACGCCGCCGGTCTCCCAGGCCGTGGGCCTGGGCGCGGCCGTGGACTACCTCTCCGCGATCGGCATGGACAAGATCGCCGCGCATGAGCACGCGATCACCGAGTACGCGGTCAAGCGGCTCCTCGAAGTCCCGGACCTGAAGATCATCGGTCCGTCGACGGCCGAGGACCGCGGCGCCGCGATCTCCTTCACCCTCGGCGACATCCACCCGCACGACGTGGGCCAGGTCCTCGACGAGCAGGGCATCGCGGTCCGGGTCGGCCACCACTGCGCCCGCCCGGTCTGCCTGCGGTACGGAATTCCCGCGACCACGCGAGCGTCGTTCTATCTGTACTCCACGCCCGGCGAGATCGACACGCTCGTCGAGGGGCTGGAGCACGTACGGAACTTCTTCGGCTGAGGGGCTGGCTGAGACGTGAAGCTGGATTCGATGTACCAGGACGTGATCCTGGACCACTACAAGCATCCGCACGGGCGCGGGCTGCGCGACGGCGATGCCGAGGTGCACCACGTCAACCCGACGTGCGGCGACGAGATCACGCTGCGCGTGAAGTACGACGGCTCGCGCATCGAGGACGTCAGCTACGAGGGCCAGGGCTGCTCCATCAGCCAGGCCAGCGCGTCCGTCCTGAACGACCTCCTGGTCGGCAAGGAGCTCGCCGAGGCGCAGCGGATCCAGAGCGTGTTCCTGGAGCTGATGCAGTCCAAGGGCAAGCTGGAGCCGGACGACGCGATGGAGGAGACGCTGGAGGACGCGGTCGCGTTCGCCGGTGTCTCGAAGTACCCCGCGCGCGTGAAGTGTGCTCTGCTGAGCTGGATGGCGTGGAAGGACGCGACGGCGCAAGCACTGGGCGCCGACGTCGAGGCCGAAGAGGCCGAAAGGAAGACGGCATGAGCGAGAACGAGACCCTGACCACGAAGCCCGCTTCCGAGGAAGAGGTCCGCGAGGCGCTGTACGACGTCGTCGACCCGGAACTGGGCATCGACGTCGTCAACCTGGGCCTGATCTACGGTGTCCACATCGACGACGCCAACATCGCCACCATCGACATGACGCTCACGTCCGCGGCCTGCCCGCTGACCGACGTCATCGAGGACCAGGCGAAGTCCGCGACGGAGGGCATCGTCAACGAACTGCGGATCAACTGGGTCTGGATGCCCCCGTGGGGCCCGGACAAGATCACGGACGACGGGCGCGAGCAGCTTCGGGCGCTGGGCTTCAACGTCTGAGCCGCACCGCCGTACGCCTCGAAAGGGCCCGCACCGCACCGGTGCGGGCCCTTTCGTGTGCCCGCCGGATTTTTTATGCACCTGCATATGTACACCCGTACCCATCGTTGTGTACGGTAGTACGCATGGGATACGGACTGCTGGCCGCGGCGATCGCGGCGGAGGTGGCCGGGACTACGGCCATGAAGTACAGCGAAGGTTTCAGCCGGCTGTGGCCGTCGCTGGTCACCGTCGCGGGCTATCTGCTGGCCTTCGCGCTGCTCGCGCAGACGCTGAAGACACTGTCGGTGGGAACCGCCTACGCGATCTGGGCGGGCATCGGGACCGCCGCCGTCGCCGGGATCGGGATGCTGTTCCTGGGCGAGTCGGCGAGCCTGGTCAAGGTCTCGGGCATCGTGCTCGTCATCGCGGGCGTCGTCGTGCTGAACCTCGGCGGGGCCCACTGATGGGACGGCGGTACGACCCGGAGCGGCGGCAGCGGATCATCGAGGCGGCGCTCCGGGTCGCGGGCGAGAAGGGCATCGCGGGCCTCAGTCACCGCACCGTCGCGGCCGCGGCCGATGTGCCGCTGGGGTCGACGACGTACCACTTCAAGACGCTCGACGACCTGCTCGTGGCCGCGCTGCGGGAGGCCAACGAGGTGTTCGCGCGCCTGGTGCGCGAACGGGAGGTGCTGCGGGACCCGGACGCCGACCTCGCCGCCGAGCTGGCGGCGCTGCTCGGCGAGTGGGCCGCCCGCGGGCGCGAGGGCCTTGAGCTGGAGTACGAGCTGTATCTGGCCGCCCTGCGCCGCCCCGCGCTGCGGCCGGTGGCCGCCGAGTGGTGCGAGGGCATCGGCGAGGTCCTGCGGGAGCGGACGGACCCCGGCACCGCCCGGGGCCTGATGGCGCTGATGGACGGGATCTGTCTGCAGGCGCTGCTCACGGGCGGCGAGTACGACGAGGTCTACACCCGGGACATGCTGCGGCGGCTCCTCGTCAACTCGGGCCGTCCCGCAGACTGTTGACGGTCTCCAGGGCCGCCTCGACGCTCGCCGTGATGTCCGTGACCGGGTACTGCACGTCCCGGATGGTCCGGTCGGCGTCCACGACCAGGGTCAGCCGCTTCAGGCGGCTCACGCCCGCCGCGCGGAACGTCGGAAGGCGCAGTGCCGCCGTCAGCGCGAGGTCCGCGTCCGACAGGAGCGGGAAGCGCAGGCCCTCCTTGGCGGCGAACGCCCGCTGCTCGTCGGGGCGTTGGGTGGACACGCCGCGCACGGCCGCGCCCGCCGCCGTGAAGTCGGCGAGCCGGTCGCGGTACGTGCACGACTCCAGGGTGCAGCCGGGCGCGCCGGGGATCGTGGACCAGCCGGGCGGATAGGCGTCCTTGCGGGCGTACGCGCCCGGGAAGCAGTACAGGACCGTGTACGCCGCGTCCGTGACCGGGTCCGTCAACTCGCCGTCGTCCGCGCGCAGTCGCAGCTCGGGCACGCGCGTGCCCAGCAGTTCGTGCACCCGCAGCGCTGCCGGTGCAGCCTCGTCCGGAGCCGTCGCCGTCATCTCTCCCTCTCCCAGTACCCAGGTGTCCCCCCAGTCCTGAAGGGCGATCAGGACCGGCAGCAGGGCCCGCCCGCGCGGCGTCAGCCGGTACTCGTGGCGCGGCGGGCGGTCCTGATACGGCACCCGGGTCAGGACGTCCGCGTCGACCAGGAGGCGCAGGCGCTCGGTGAGCACCTTGCGGGACAGGCCCAGTTCGCGCTGCAGCTCCTCGAAGCGGTGCACCCCGCGGGCCGTGTCGCGCACGATCAGCAGGGTCCACCAGTCGCCGACGACGTCCAGGGCCTGCGCGATGGCGCAGTGGGCGTCGCCGAGGCTCGTACGCCGTGGCATGTCCTTCACGCTCTCTCGGGGTCGGCGGAACGTTGACCCGGAGCCTCGCATGCTGCCATAGTCCGTTCCCAAAAGGAACTCACTCGATGGCGGGGGCGACGATGAGCGGCGGAGGCATGCGGCGGGGGCTGCGTGACGTACCGAGGACCGTGTGGCTGCTGGCAGCGGGCCAGTTCTTCAACATGATCGTGGCCTTCACCTTCGTGTACTTCTTCGTGTACCTGACCGACGAGCGGGGGCTGTCCGTCGCCCAGGCCGGGGTGATCAGCGGCATCGGTGGCGCGGGGCAGGTCGCGGGGAACTTCACGGGCGGCTGGTTCGGCGACAGGTACGGGCACCGGCGGGTGCTGCTCGCCGGGTCGCTGATCAGCGGGGTGGGGGTGCTCGCGCTGCCCGCCCTGCCGGTGCCGCTGCTGTACGTCGTGCCGGTGCTCAGCCAGTACGCGGGTGGGTGCGTGCGCGCGGCCAACGGGGCGCTCGTCGCCATCGTCGTGCCTGAGGGGGCGCGGCGGCAGGGGTTCGCGGTGATGCGGTTCGCGGCCAATGCGGGATTCACGGTGGGGCCGCCGCTCGGGGCGTTGCTCATCGCGCAGGCCGGGTACGGGGTGCTGTTCGTCGTCGACGGGGTGGGGACGCTGGTGTTCGCCGCGTATGCCGGGCGGGTGCTGCCTGCCCGGGGGGCGGGTCGTGCCGCGGTGCCCGGCGACGGGGCGGCCGGGCCCGGTGTCTTCGCGAGTCTGCGGCAGCGGCCTGTCGTCGTGCTGCTCCTCGTCGCGATCCTCGTCACCGACCTCGTCTACCGGCAGCAGTACTCCACGTTGCCCACCGACCTCGATCACCACGGGATCGGGACCGGTGTGTACGGGTGGCTGCTCGCCATCAACGGGGGGCTCATCCTGCTCCTCGAACTGCCGGTCACCGTCGCGCTGCGGGGGCGGGCGCCGCTGCGGATCATCGGTGGGGGCGTGCTGCTCGTGGGGGCGGGGTACGGGGTGCTGGCCCTGGGGACGGGGGTGGGCACCGCGGTCGCGATGATGTTGCTGCTCACCGCGGGGGAGGTGCTGTACAAGACGCCTGCCACGGCCTTTGTCGCCGATCATGCGCCTGCCCATGCGCAGGGGCGGTTCCAGAGTCTGTACTCGGGGGTGTCCGTGAGCGGGGTCGTGCTGTCGGCGCCGTTGGGCGGGGCGCTGTACTCGGCGGCGCCGGGGGCGCTGTGGCCTGTCTGTGCGGGGTTGGCCGGACTGGCCGGAGTGCTGCTCCTGGCGGCGGGGCGGACGGGCCGGCCGGGGGTGACCCACGCCGAGCAGGTGCGCCCGGCACGTGAGACGGCCACCCGTACCGGTTAGCTTCCGCCGCCCCGCCCCGGTTAGGTTTCACTCATGACCGATACGCCTTCTGTTGACACCTCCCGTACGACCGGTGCCGTTGCCGCCGGGCTCGCCACCCTCGCCGCCGACGGCACCGTCCTCGACACCTGGTTCCCCGCCCCCGAGCTCGTCGCCGAGCCCGGCCCGGCCGGTAGCGAGCGGCTCTCCGCCGAGCGCGCCGTGGAACTCCTCGGCGAGGGCGCCGCGAAGGCGATCGGGCCCGACGCCCGCCGTGGTGTGGAGGTCGTCGCCGTCCGCACGGTCATCGCGTCCCTGGACGACAAGCCGCTGGACGCGCACGACGTGTACCTGCGCCTGCACCTGCTCAGCCACCGCCTGGTCAGGCCGCACGGCCAGAACCTGGACGGCATGTTCGGGCTGCTCGCCAACGTCGCCTGGACCTCGCTCGGCCCGGTGGCCGTCGACGACCTGGAGAAGGTCCGCCTGAACGCCCGCGCCGAGGGCCTGCACCTGGCGGTGACCTCGGTCGACAAGTTCCCGCGCATGACGGACTACGTCGCCCCCAAGGGCGTCCGCATCGGCGACGCCGACCGGGTGCGGCTCGGCGCGCACCTCGCCGCGGGCACCACCGTGATGCACGAGGGCTTCGTGAACTTCAACGCGGGCACGCTCGGCACGTCCATGGTGGAGGGCCGGATCTCCGCGGGTGTCGTGGTCGGCGACGGCTCGGACATCGGCGGCGGCGCCTCCACGATGGGCACCCTGTCCGGCGGCGGCAACGTCCGCATCGTCATCGGCGAGCGCTGCCTCGTCGGCGCCGAGGCCGGAGTGGGCATCGCGCTCGGCGACGAGTGCGTCGTCGAGGCCGGTCTGTACGTCACGGCCGGTACCCGTGTCACGATGCCCGACGGTGAGATCGTCAAGGCCCGCGACCTGTCCGGCGCCTCGAACATCCTCTTCCGCCGCAACTCGGTCACCGGCGCCGTCGAGGCCCGCCCGAACAACGCGGTCTGGGGCGGCCTGAACGACGTACTGCACAGCCACAACTGAGCCCCCCGAACCACCGAAGCGCCCTCCCGGCCCGCCGGGAGGGCGCTTCGCGTGCGTATGCTGCGCGGGCACACAACAGTTGAACCAGGGGAGGACTGGATGCGAAAGACAGCGGTCGGGTCGACGGTCGCGGGCACGGTGGCCGTCGCGGTGCTCGTCGCCTGCGGGCAGAGCGTCGCGCGGAGCGGTGACGCGGAGCCGCGCGCGGCGAAGACGGGTGGCCACACCTACAAGCTCCAGCACTCCGACATCCACTGGAGCGGCTCCAAGACCCCCTTCGAGTCGCAGATCAAGCTCCCGGACGGGCGCCGGGTGGCCATGCACTACCTGGAGAAGAAGGGCCTGTACGTCCAGGACTACAGCCCCAAGGCGCGCGGCTGGTCCAAGCCCAAGGCCGTCTACCGCACCAAGACCGACGCCTGCCAGGGCATCACGCTCAAGCACCGCGCCGGTACCGTCGCGGCGATCGCCGACTGGGCGACGTACTGCGCCGACGGCGAGCCCCCGCAGGAGTCCCTCGCCGCCGTCGCCACCGGCCGTCTGACCAAGTGGGACCGCCACCTCACCAAGGGCTTCGACGGCTGGGCCAAGGCCGACATCACGAAGAACGGCAAGCAGGTCACGTTCAAGTACCACTCCGACCGGCTGAAGTGGACCAAGGCGAAGGGCTTCCCCAAGAACCCGCTCGACCACTGACCCTCCCGGTCACCACGCGTTTCTCCGGACCCGCGCCGCGCCACAGGCATAGCGGCGCGGGTCCACGCACGTCATCCACAGCAGAGGGGGCAGCAGGGCCGCCGGAGACGAGAAGGTGACGATGGATGCCGAAAGTCAGGACCGCTTCCGGGAGTTCGTGGAGAGCCGGTCGGCCGCGCTGCTGAGGACCGCCGTCCTGCTGACCGGCGGCGACCGGCACGCGGCGGAGGACCTGCTGCAGAACGCGCTGGTCAAGGCCGCGGGCCGGTGGAACCGCATCGACGACCCGGAGGCGTACGTCCGGCGGATCCTCTACCGGCAGCAGGTCAACCGCTGGCGCCTGAAGTGGCCGCGGCGCGAGGTCGCCGTGGCCGAGCCGCCCGAGCGCGCCGGCGCCGACACGGCGGCCGGAGCCGAACTGCGGGTGGTGATGCGGGCGGCACTCGCCCGGCTCACCCCGCGCCAGCGCTCCGTGCTGGTCCTCAGGTACTTCGAGGACCTGCCGGAGGCCGACGTCGCCCGGATCCTCGGGTGCTCCGTCGGCACCGTCCGCAGCACCACGCACCGCTCCCTCGCCCGGCTCCGCTCCCTCGCCCCCGAACTGGCCGTGCTCGGCCCGGCCGTCGCCGAGGCCGCGCCGTCCAGTGACATCTCGCCCGTGGAGGTACGTCCGTGAACGTTGACCAGCTGGTGCGCGAGGCGCTCCAGGAACAGGCCGCCGAGCAGGGCGGACCGCGCGGGGACCTGGTGGGCCGGGTCCTCGCCGGCAGGCGCCGCCGGCGCGCGCGGACCCTCGCGGGCGCCGCGCTCGGCACGGTCGCCGCCGTCGCGGTGGGCGTGACCGCGCTCGACATCGGGGACGGGGACAAGGACGCGCACCCGGCGAGCGGCCCCCGCGCCGACGACGTGATCGCGCACCCCGACCAGTCCGTGCCCCGGGACTTCGTCGCGGCCGGGAACGTCGGCATGGCCGGATACTCCGTCAGCCGCGACGTCCCGCAGGGCAACGGCGACGAACTCCTCGTCCGCTCCTACTTCCTGCTGAACCCCGAGACCCGGAAGTACGAGAAGGCCGACGCCAAGTGGGCCTGGATCGCCGTCGCTCCCGGGATGCGGACAGCCGCCGTCCTGGAAGGCGAACTGCCCGCACGCCGCATCGGGATGCTCGACCTGCGGACGGGCAAGGTGACGCGCTGGATCACGCCGGGCCACCGCGTCGCGGCCGTCGAGTGGTCGCCGGACGGCAGGCGGCTGGTGGCGACCGCGTACCGCAAGAACCCGGACCGGAAGGTCGCCGTGCCCGGCAACGGCTCCGTGAGCTGGCCGAAGCACCACGGCAGCCGCACCGGATATCTCCTGATCGAGGCCGGATCCGGCCACGTCGGCCCCTTCCGCGACGTGCCCCAGCCCACGCCGGACAAGCACGGAATGTTCCCCGGCGTCTCGCGCCAGGACGTGCACTTCAACCACGACGGCACCCGGCTCTACGTCCAGCAGTACGCGCGCCAGGGCCGCAAGAGCTACCGCGACTGGTACACCCTGAACGGCGGGCCGACGTCCGCGCCCGCTGCCGAGAAGCACGCGGGCTGGCCGAAGGCCGGACTCTCGCCCGACGGCACGTACCTCGCGGACGACGGCGGCCCCAACGGCTCCGCGATCCGCGACCCGCGCACCGGCGAGCAGGTCGCCCGGGTGCCCAGCGGCGAACAGCTCGCCTGGGCCGACAACAAGCGGCTCGTCGCGCTCGCCTGCGACCCGGCCCGCTGCACCGGCAAGGACGAGCACCGCAACCGGCTCGTCCTCGTCACCGTCGGCAGCAAGAAGACGGTGCCGCTGACGGCGGTCCGCACGGCGCCCAAGGGCTACGAGCGGGTCTGGACCCCGATGCTCACGGCCCGCTGAACCGCCCCCGCGGGCAGCGCGCCACCCAGCGCCTCGTACGCCGCCAGCAGCCCGTCGACCGCGCCCCGGTCGGCGGGCAGCAGCGGCGCCCGGACCGGCCCCGCGGGCAGGCCGAGTGCGTTGAGCAGGGCCTTCGCCGTGACCGCGCCGGGTAGCCCCGAGGCCATCATCAGCTCGATCAGTTCGGTGAGCCGCAGCTGCCCGCGCGTCGCGCGCGCCGTGTCGCCCGCGTCGAACGCGTCCACGATCGCCCGCAGGCTGCGCGGCGCCACGTTCGCGACCGTGCTGATGAAGCCCGCTCCGCCGAGCGCGTACAGCGGCAGCACGAACTCGTCGCAGCCCGTGTAGTACGCGAGGTCCGAGCCCGCCATCACCTTGGCGGAGCCGAGCATGTCGTACGCGCAGTCCTTCACCGCCACGATCCGCGGGTGCTCCGCGAGCCGCAGCATCGTGTCCGGTTCGATACGCGTGCCGGTGCGGCCCGGGATGTCGTACAGGATCACCGGCAGGTCCGACACGTCCGCGACCGCGCGGAAGTGCGCCTCGATCGCCTCCTGCGGCGGCTTGCTGTAGTACGGCGTGACCACGAGCAGGCCGTCCGCGCCCGCCTTCTCGGCCTCCAGGGCCAGTTCGCCGGTGTGCGCGGTGTCGTTGCTGCCGACGCCCGCGACCAGCGTGGCCCGCTCGCCGACCGCCTCCCGGACGGCCCGCACGAGCGCGCTCTTCTCGGCGTCGGACGTGGTCGGGGACTCGCCCGTGGTGCCGGACAGGACCAGGCCCTCGCAGCCGTCCGCGACCAGCCGCTCGGCGAGGACCTGCGCGCCGTCGAGGTCGAGGGCGCCGGACGCGGTGAAGGGCGTGATCATGGCGCACAGGGCGCGGCCGAAGGGGGCGTGCGCGAACGGGGCCGCGGCGGGCGTGGAGGGTGCCGTCATAAGGGTAGTCTCGGCGGGCCGGTCGTGAAGCTCCACTTAATTCTACTACGAGGTAATGCGCAGCAGCGCTACGAGGTTTGAGACCCGCGCACGCGGCCGGGTCCGCCGGTGGACGCCTTCCGTGCCTGGTGGGCCGGGGCGCGGGAGCACGCCTGTGGCGGGTCGTGCAGGAGTGTGGCACGTGCCGTCGAGGCCTCGTTGACGGGCCCGGGCGGGCGCAGGACGCTCGGGCCATGACCACGCATCCGTACGAGCGTTACGTCGCCGTCGGAGACAGCCAGACCGAGGGGATCGGCGACGGCGACGAACGGCACGGCTACCGCGGCTGGGCCGACCGCCTCGCGGAGATCCTCGCCGTCGGCAACTCCGACTTCGCGTACGCCAACCTGGCCGTCCGCGGCCGCCTGGCGGAGCAGGTCAGGGACGAGCAACTGGCCCCGGCCCTGGCGCTCAAGCCCGACCTCGCGACCGTCGTGGCGGGCGTCGGCGACCTGGTCCGGCCCGGCTACGACGCGGCCCGCACCGCCCGCGCCGTCGAGGAGATGTTCGCCGAACTCACCTCGGCGGGCGCCCGCGTGGTGACCGTGACCTTCCCCGACATCGGCCGCATCGCCCCGCTGGCCCGCCGGGCCCAGCCGCGCGTCATGGAACTCAACGCCCGCATCCGCGCCGCGGCCGACCGGCACGGCGTCGTGGTCCTCGACCTGTTCCCGCAGCGGATCACCGCCGACCCGCGGTTGTGGAGCCGCGACCGCACGCACGCGAGCCCCGTCGGCCACGCCCGCATCGCCGCCGGTGTCGCCGACCTGCTCGGCCTGACCGGCCACGAGGACTGGGCGCGCCCGCTGCCGCCGCTCGCCCCGGTGTCGGCGCTCGGCGGCGCCGCGCAGGAAGTGCGCTGGCTCGTCGGGGCGATGGGGCCCTGGGCGCGGCGCCGGGTGCGGCGGGTGTGGCGCGGCGGGGGCGCGGGCGGCGCGCACCGGGCGAAGCGGCCCGGCCTCGACGCGGTCACCCTGCCCGAACCCGAACGCGCTTGACCTCAACCGAACTTCACGTTGGAGCGTAGGGGGCGTACGCGCCGCACGAACACCGCGTACACAGTCACCGACCCGCGCGTACCCGGCCGCACCACGGCCTCGTACGCCCTGATGACCGTGGAGATCCCCATGACCCGCCGCGCCCCCGCCCACCCCGACCCGACCCGCGCCGACATCGGTCTCACCTTCTTCAGCACCTGGCACGTCGGCACCCCCGAGCGGCAGCAGGCGGCCGTGGCCGCCATCGCCCGCGCCTGGGAGAGCCGTCCCTGGCCGCACGCGGGCCTGCTGGGCTACCACGTGTACGCCGGTGCGGACGGCGCGACCTTGATGCACCACACGCAGTGGCGGGACGAGGAGGCCCACCAGGAATTCTTCGCACAGGGCCGGGACGCGCGCAACGACGAGATCGACGCCGCCGTGCCCGGCATCGAACGCCTCGGCCTGACGAAGTCCCGGCGGTACCGCAGCGTCGCGCCGGGCTCCGGGGACTCCGTGCCCGAGGCGTTCGTGACCGTGCACGTCGACTTCGAGGGACCCGACGCCGACCGGCAGCGGGCGTGGGTGGACACGGTCCTCACGGCCATCGGCACCCTGCCCGAACCCGTCCCCGGCCTGCTCTCGGCGCACTTCCACCTGAGCATCGACGGCACCCAGGTCGTCAACTACGCGGAGTGGGAGAGCGCGGAGGCGCACGAGTCGGCGCTCAAGGGGCCCGGTGACGGCATCGGCACGGTCTCCGAGGAATGGCGCCGGGTGCGTGACTTCCCCGGGACGCTCGACGCGGGGGCGGTGCGGCGCTGGCGGCGGGAGTTCGGGGTCGTGCCCGAGTAGTCGGGTACGGGCGGCTGTGCCGCGTTCCGGCGGGCACGTCCGGGAAGTCGTGCTCGGGGGCTTTACCCGGCGGGCCGTCCGTGGGGTCATGGAGGACGTGAGCGGGACCGGGGCCCGGCGGCCGCGGCCGTCCCGCTCGACCCGAGGAGTCGCCATGACCAAGGACAGCCGCAGGGGCAGGGGCAGGGGCCGGGGGAGCGGCAGGGGCGAGGGTGACAGCAGTGGCGTCGGCGGCAGTGGCGGCAGTGGTGTCGGCGTTCGGGAGTTCGAGATCGTCCGGGAGTTCGAGGTCGGCTCCCCGCCCCGGCAGGTGTGGGACGCGTTCACCACGGTCACCGGCACCGGCGGCTGGCTGTGGCCGATGGAGTACGAGCCGCGCGTGGGCGGCGCCGCGCCGCACGGCGCCGTCGTCACGGTCTGGGACCCGCCGCGGCGCCTCTCGGTCCGCTCCGACGGCCCGGCCGCGCTCTTCGCGGAGCGCAGCACCATCCAGCTGGAGCACCTGATCGAGCCCTGCGACGGCGGCCGCCGCGCCTGGGTGCGGCACGCGCACAGCGGGATATTCACTCAGGACTGGGACCTCCAGTACGACGCCGCGAGCAAGCACACCGACTTCTATCTGCACACCCTGCGCGAGTACTTGACGTACTTCGCGGGCCGCCCGGTCACCTTCACCCACCTCGACGCCCCCGCCGCCGCCACGGCCCGGGGCGCCTTCACCCGGCTCGCGCGCGAACTCGGCCTGCCCACCGACGCCTCGGAGGGCGCCCGCTTCCGGCTGAGCGCGGCCGGCACCGAGCTGGACGCCGTACTGGACTTCCGGACGCCGTACTTCATCGGTCTGCGCACCGACGACGCGCTGTACCGCTTCTTCGGCCGCAACCACTTCGGCCGCCGCGTCGGCGTCACCGTCCACGACTTCGCGCAGCACGCGGACGCCAAGCGGGCCGAGCCCGCGTGGCGGGACTGGCTGACGCGCTTGTACGGCTGACGGGGCCGCACGGCCGCACGGCCGCGCGCTTGTGGGCGGGCGCGGGCGGGCGGGTCCGGGGGCCGCACGCATCCCGGACCCGCCCGCCCCCTGCCTTGCCGCCTACGGCCGGAAGCGCACCACCTGCGGGTCGTGGTCGCTGTTCTGCTCCGCGAACTCGGCGTTCACATGCACGCTGTCGTAGTGGAACCGGCCCACGCCGGGGCTCACCAGGATCTGGTCGAGGACCTGGGAGTTGCCCTGGAAGACGTACGAGTAGCGCTCGGAGCGGGGCAGCGACGTGATGCCGGGCCGCAGCGCGCCGCCCTTCTCCAGGGCCTTGGTCGTCGCGGAGAACTGGAAGTCGTTGATGTCGCCGACCACGAGCACGTCCGCGTCCTTCTGCGTGCCCCGGATCTCCCGGACGAAGGAGTTCACGGCCTCGGCCTGCTTCACCCGCTGTGTCTCCGAGGAACGCACCGGCGGCTGGTGGTGCGAGGTCAGCGACTCGTCGCCGCCCTTGGAGGCGAAGTGGTTCGCGATGACGATCACCGGCTCGCCCCGGAAGGTGAACTCACCGGCGAGCGGCTTGCGGCTGTTGGTCCACGCCGCGTCCGCCGGGGCGATCCGGCCGGGCGAGTGCGTGAGCGCGGCCCGCTCGCCGACGCGGACGACGCCCGTCGGGGTCGTCGCGTCACCGGCGGCGCGGTCGGTGAACGACACGCGCTCGGGGTTGAAGAGGAACACCTGGCGGATGTTGCCGCCGGGCTCGCCGCCGTCCTTGTTGTTCTCGGGGTCGACCGACCGCCACTCGTAGCGCGGCCCGCCCGCGGCGACGATCGCGTCCGTGAACTTCTTCAGGGTCCCCGCGGCGGTCACCGTGCCGTCGTTCTTCGCGCCGTTGTCGTCCTGGATCTCCTCCAGGGCGACGATGTCGGGCGCGGCCAGGTTCGTGACCACGCCGGAGGCCAGCGCGTCGAACTTCGACTGCGGGTCGCCCGGGTCGAGGTTCTCGACGTTGTACGTGGCCACGGCCAGTTCGCCCTTGCCCTGCGGCCGGGTCCTCTCCCGCTGCAGGCCCGCGCCGCCCTTGCCCTGCGGCACGACCTTGCCCAGCGTCCGGGCGGTCAGCGTGTAGCCGCCGAACTGGTTGAAGTCCAGCGGCCCCTCCGTCACGCCGGTCAGCCGGTCGCCGACGTCCGCCTTCGGGAACGGCTGCTCGGAGACCGGCGCGAGCTGCTGGATCTGCAGCCTGCCGGTGTTCTGCGAACCGTACGAGCCGTACAGCGCGCCCCCGCGCCGGGTGGCGCTCTCGTGCGGCTTCACGGTCACCCAGAGCTCGTTGTACGGGTCCGTCGCGCCGACGACGCGTGCGGAGCCGACGCGTACGTTCATGCCCTCCAGGGACTCGTACAGGTCCAGGGCGTACGAACGGGGCTTCAGGGGCAGCCCGTTGACGCTGCTGCCCGCGGCCGGGTCGCCCTTGGGGGCGTACGCGGCGGGCACGGACTTCGCGCCGACGGTCACCGGGGCGGGCAGGGCGTTGCCGGCGGACTCGACGGTCACCGTCGGCTTGGTGATCTGGGTCAGCGACTGGTTGCCGGAGGTGGCGCCGCCGGGCACGTACTCCGTGACCGTGCCGGAGACGCGGACCGCGTCACCCGGCTTCACCGTCGGCGTCGAGGAGGTGTAGACGAACACGCCCTCGCTGGTCGCGCGGTCGTCGTCCGCCCGCGGGTCCTGGATCCAGAAGCCCTTCGAGCCGTAGCCGCGCACGCCCGTGACGATGCCCGGCACCTCGCTGACCTGCTGCCCCGCCAGCGGCGAAAGACGCGTCGTGCCCTGGATGTCGTGCACCCGGACCTGGTCGGCGGACGCGGTGGAGGCGGTGGTCACGAGCAGCCCGGCCGCGAGGGCGGTGGCGACGAGGGCGCTGACGGCGGCGGATCTCGGTATGTGGGGCATCGGGGCTCCGGAGTGAGGGTGCTGACGGGGACGGCAGAAACGGTAGAAACGGCAGAAACAGGCGCGCGCGGCGTGTCGGCCCGGGGGAGTGGCGCTCTACGCGCGTCAATCTCTTGTGCGGGCGGGGGAGTTGTCAAGGTTCTCCGGGTGTGCGGGATCTGTACGTCCGCTGACGGAGGGATGAAGGCGGGTGGAGTGCGGGTGAGGTGGGGCAAGTCGGGCGGGGCGGTCCGCGCGGCCGTCGGGAGCGGTGCGGCCGACCGGTGACGAAAGGGGTGGGGCCGGTGCGGCCGACCGGCGGGCGGCAAACGGTCAAATCCGTCTAGGCTTCACGCAGCAGACCCGCGCTGCACGCAGCCGTGCGTCCTGCAGCAGACCTGCTCCGCGCAGCAGACCCGTACGCCCGTCAGGAGAACCAGTCGATGTCCCAAAGCCCCGCCACCCTGCCGCCGGTGCTGCTGCACTCCGAAGCGGAGCTCGCGCGGGACGCGCTCGCCACGCCCCTGCTCGGCCGCGCCGCGCGGCTCGCCCGCTGGGCGGGCCCGGACACGCGGGTCGGCGCGGGCGGCGAGCTCGTCGACGAGCAGCTGCCGGCCGCGGCGGCGGAGCTCGGGCTCACCGACGGTGCGGACGGGACGGACGAGGGGGACGCGGCCGCGTACGCCAGCGAGGCGTGGCGGGTCGCCGTCGACACCGGGCTCGTCGAGATCCACGAGGCCGCTGAGGATGCTGAGGCTCCTGAGGCCGCCGAGGGTACTGCCGCCGGCGCGGACGACGAGGCCGACGGGACCGTCACCCCGGGCGAGGAGCTGGGGCTGCTCACCTCCGGGGCGCCGCAGGACATCCTCGGCATCTGGCTCGCCGCCCTGGAGACCGTGTTCGCCGACGCGACGGTGCCCGACCTGGACGACCTCGTCGACGCCATCGAGGACGGCGGTGAGATCGACTTCGAGGCGCTCGGGTGGGACCCGCAGGGCGAGGCCGACTTCCTGGAGGGCGTCCTCGGCAACCTGTACCTGCTGACCGTCGGCGAGGGCACCGCGGACGGCGCGGTCCCGCTGCCCGCGCTCGCCGCGTCGATGATCGTGCCCGACGACATGGGCGAGCCCACCGACGACATCCTGGAGCAGGTGTCGGACGCGATGATGCGGCTCGACGACCAGTTCCGGATGCTGGAGCCGATCGGGCTCGTCGAGTACCAGCCCGTCGACGAGGCCCTGATGGCCGACATCGACAGCGAGGAGCCGATGCCGCCCGGCGACGACGAGGACGTCACGCGGTACGGCATGGTCCGGCTGACGCCGCTCGGCCTCTACGGCATCCGGGCGCGGATGCTGGAGGCCGGGCTCGACGCGCCCGCCGTCGGCGACCTCGCCGACAAGGGCGCCGACACGCTCCTCGACGGCACCGCCGGGTTCCCGCAGGGGGCCGCGCAGGCCGAGATCGAGCAGTGGCTGGCCCGGCGTGAATCGCTCGGTGCCGCGCGGGAGTTGCTGGCCGCCGCGCGCGGGGGCGACGAGGGGGCACCGCTGCGGCGGCTCCGCTGTCAGCAGGCGCTGTCCCTCGTCGGGGACGAGGCCGAGCCCGCGCTGCGGGAGGTGCTCGACGACGCGGAGCTGGGCGGGCTCGCCCGGGTGTGGCTCGCCGAGCACGGCGCCACCGACGTGCCGCCGCCGTCCGAGGGCATGGTCTTCTGGCTCACCATCGACACGATCGCCGCGCAGCTCGCCGCCGAGGGCAACTCCGAGGAGCTGCAGGCGCTCGTCGAGGGGCTGGCCGCGCAGCACAGCGGGTTCTTCGCCGCCGCGTGGCGGGTCGAGCACCCCGCCACCGCGGACGTCCTGGAGGCGATGGGGCGCCTCCACCCCGACAAGCGCGTCGCGAAGGAGGCCCGCAAGGCCGCCTTCAAGGCCCGCTCCCAGCAGGCCTAGGGCCTTGGGCAGACGTCCCGTGCGGGTGGGACAGCCTCCGCCGATCGGCGCTCCGCGCCTCGTCCTCAATCGCCGGACGGGCTGACATCTTCCAGCCCGTCCGGCGATTGAGGACGAGCCGGGCCGGAGGCCGCGATGGGCGGCTCCCCGGCCCGGCCCGAGGGCTCAGCACTCGTAGCGCGTCGTGTGCTTGAACGACGATGTGGCGCCGTCGAAGCCGTACGTGCCCCGGTACGCCGGCGGGTTCTGGTACTCGCCGACGATGGTGATCCTGGTGGCGCAGGACCCCTGCCCGGCGCGCTTGGCGTCGAGGCGGATGGTGTCGCCGACGAAGCCGCCGGTGATGTCCCACGGGGCACCGCAGATGCCGGAGGTGATCTGGCCGCCGGTCACGACGTGCGGGTAGGTGTTGGGGTTGTACTTCACCTCGATGCCGAACGTGACCTGGCCGTTGTGGAGCGTGAGCTTGCAGACGGTGGAGATGGCCTCCGCCGAGACGTCCATCTGCGTGGCGAACGCCTCGTCACGCGTCTTGACCTCGGCCCCCTGCGGATTGTGGAAACGGTGCTCCGCGCGGGCCTGGCCCTTCTGCTTGCGTGCCTGTGTGGTCATGGAACCCTCCCTCCGGGAAGTCGTGCGTCAGGCCAGCTGCTCGGCGATCTCGACGCGCAGCAGCGCGCGGACGTTCTCGATGTGGTTGACGACGGTGACGGTCGAGGAGCCCGCGAAGAGCAGGCCGAGCGCCACGTTGTCGAGCGAGGTCACCAGGGAACCGGAGTCGCCACCGGCGGAGATGTTGGTGGTGAGGATCTGGTCCTTGAAGCGGGCGGTGCCCGCGGTGCCGTAGTTGACGTCGATGGTGGCGTCGACGGAGACGATCCGGCCGAAGCTGATGTTCGTCGTGCGGCCGGACTTCTTGACGAGGTCGCCGACGGCCACGTTGGCCTTGCGCCGCCAGGCGCGCGGCGCCCCGCTGAAGTACTGCTCGCGGGTCGCGTCCTGGAAGTCGACGGTGCCGAGCGCCGCGTCGACGACGTTGTTGTGCCGCTCCAGCGGGATCTGCGGGGCGAACTGGATGGTGATGAAGCGGTCCAGTGTCGCGATCCGGTCGACGGGGTCCTGGCCGCCGTCGAACACACCGGGCTGCACGATGGCGCTGCCCAGCTGGGCCCGGTTGGAGTCGGCGAGCACGTGGTTGTTGGAGAGGATGTAGAACTTCGCGGGCACGCCGAGTCCGGGGCCGGGCGGGTCGACGGACGCGCCGGGCAGGAAGTCGTACACCACGCTGCCGAGGGTGCCCGCGGTCACGCGGACGTTGCCGACCGAGAAGCCCGAGGGGCTCGGCCGCATCCGGCGCTTGAGCAGCTGCGGCTCGAACGCGCCGAGCCCGCCGAGTTCTTCGAGCCGGGGCTGGGACAGACCGGCGAGCTGTTCGCTGACCGAGCCGTCGGCGTCGTACGTCAGCGAGGAGCGGTCCTCGCCGCGCACGGACCTGCGCTGCTGGCGCTGCGCGGCCACGTGGCCGACGGCCAGGATGTCCGTGGGGGTGCCGTCGTCCATCTGGCGTGGAATCACATCCCGTTCGGGGAGCAGTGATTCGGGCACCTTCTGGGTGACGAACACGAGCACGGCGGGCTCGCCGGTGGGCCGGCCGTCGCTCCACTTCACGCCGTGGCCGAAGCCGACCACGTTCGCGAGCGGCTGTTCGCGCCGCATGAAGTCGGTCATCGCCTGCTGGCGGGAACTGTCGCTGAGCGTGCCGCCGGTGGGTCCTCGCATCAATTCGGGCTGGCTCACGCCAGACCACCTCTTCCCCTTGTGGTGAAGTCCCGGGTTCCGGCAGACGTCTCAGGCGTCGCCCTGTGCGCCGACGTCGCCGATGGCAAGGACGCGCACGGGCACGCCGTCGAGTACGTCCGGAACCACGTCTTCGTCCCGGAGCCGGTCACGGGGCACCCGATGCGTGACGAAGACGACGATCACGTCCGCGCCCGAGTGTTCGTCCCTGCCGGTGCCTACTCCGGTGACATTGGCCAGCCTCATCAGCCGGCTCTCATGGAGGGTGCGGGCCTGGTGTGCGTCCACTCCGGCTCGCCTCCCCGCGTGGGTGATGCGGTTCCGCAGGTGTTCCTGCGGGATGCGTACCTGGGTGTCTATTGCCGGGGCCACCGGCGGTCAAGGCGTTCTGCGCGAAATCTTGCCTTTACTGATGGTCCGCTCCTGTTGACCTTGTTTACGAAGATTCTTCCGGAAATACGAAGTCTCTTCCGACCAGTAACGCGCGCGCAATGTACGCCGCTCCACGTGCGGCCCGGCGGGCTCGGGCGCGCAGGCGCGACGCGCCGTCGGGCGGAAGGGCCGAATGCGAGCATCCGGAAAACCACCGCGGAAGTCGGCCCTCGTTCAACCGCCGTTTATGCGTGAGCGGGAATCTGTCGCCGACAGCAGGCCCGGTCGCACGCGCCCTCAGGAGAAACCATGCCGTCGCTCACCCGCAGGGACTTCGCCAGACGATCAGCGATCACCGGGGCGGGCGTCGCCCTCGCAGGCAGCGTCGGCGCGCTCGCCACCGCGCCCGGCGCGCTCGCCGCACAGGACCCGGAGGTGGCCGGGGCGGACGCCCCCGACGGCCTCGACGCGTACGACGGCCACGGGCACGGGCACGGCGCTCCCGGCTACGGCCCGCTCCTGCCCGACCCCGAGGGCCTGCTCGCCCTCCCCGCCGGATTCTCGTACCGCGTCATCACGCACAGCGGCAGGACGAAGCTGGACACCGGCGAGTTCACGCCCTCCCACCACGACGGCACCGCCGCCTTCGAGGGCCCGCGCGGGGTGACCCTGCTCGTCAACAACCACGAGCTGGGCGGCCCCCGCACCAAGGCGAAGTTCCCGGTGCCGCTCACCGACGGGCTCGTCTACGACCCGGCCGCGGCCGGTGGCTGCACCGTCGTCGAGGTCCGCCGCGGCGGCGAGGTCGCCGAGTGGGTCGGCGTCGCGGGCACGGCCACCAACTGCGCGGGCGGCTCCACCCCTTGGGGCACCTGGCTCACCTGCGAGGAGACCGAGGACCGGGCCGGTCAGAACGGCATGACCAAGGACCACGGCTACGTCTTCGAAGTCGACCCCTACGACCGGCGGGCCAACCGCGACCCCAAGCCCGTCAAGGCCCTCGGCCGCTACGCCCACGAGGCGGTCGTCGTCGACCCCAGGCGCGGCCACCTCTACCTCACCGAGGACGCCGCGAGCCCCAACGGCCTCCTCTACCGCTGGACCCCGCCGCACGGGTTCCGGCACGGCCGCGGCAAGCTGCGCACCCTGGCCGACGACGCCGGTGTCCTCAAGGCCCTCAAGTGCTACGACTCCGGCGGCCGCTTCGTCGACGACCTCGCCCGCGCCACCCGCATCGGCACCGTGTACGGCGTCGACTGGGTGGAGGTCGAGGACCGCGACGCCCGTACGGTCCCGGTGCGCGAGCAGTTCGACACCGGCGCTGTCACCCGCGCCCGCAAGCTCGAAGGCATGTGGTGGGGTGACGGCGGCACGTACATCGTCTCCTCGTACGCCCGTGCCGAGAGCCCCGAACAGCACGACGGGCAGGTGTGGTTCTACCACCCGGGCCGCCGCACGCTGACCCTGAAGGTGCTGCTGGGCGTGAATACCGACCCGGGTGAGGACGGCGCGTACGACGGCCCGGACAACATCACCGTCTCGCCCTACGGCGGACTCGTCATCGCCGAGGACGGCGACGGCGTCCAGCACCTGTTCGGCGCGACGGAGCGCGGGCGCACGTACCCCATCGCCCGCAACGAACTGAACGCGGGCACCCCCGAGAAGCCGTCCTACAGCGAGTTCACGGGCGTCACCTTCTCGCCCGACGGCCGGACGCTGTACGCCAACATCCAGACGCCGGGCATCATGCTGGCGATCAGGGGGCCGTGGCGCCGCCAGCGCCCCTGACGTCCGCCTGCCTCCAACTCGCTCACCGTGCGGGCGCGTTGACGGCCCGCGCGGAGGTCCCGCCGACGAGCGCGTACCAGCCGTCGCCGTCGGCCGTGAGCGCGGTGGCCGTGCCGTCGAGGCGCCACCGCGCCCGCCGCTCGCCGTCGCGCAGGCCGAGGGCGCGGACCTCGCGGCCCGCCGTGACGTAGACGGTGTCGCCGCCGATGGCGGGCGGGCGCTGGCCGGTCGCGTCGAACGACGCCGTCCACAGCGGCTTGCGGCCGTCGCGGACGTCGACGCCCTGAAGGGTGTTGGTGTCCGTCCAGTGCACGAGCACGCCGTCGGCGGTCACCGGTCCGCGCACGCCGCCCGCCCGGCGCGGCCAGCTCGCGTCGAGCCCCGCCGAGGCGTGGTCCCACAACTCCCCGCCGTCCCGTGGGTCGAAGCCGACGAGCCGGCCACCGCCGAGCACCAGGCCCACCCCGGCGGCCTGCCCCACGGCCGTCGTACCCCGGCCCGCCGCCAGGCCGAGGCGCCGCCGCGCCAGCCGCCTGCCGTCCCCTGCGTCGATCAGATGCAGGTCGGACTCCTCCGTCAGGAGCGCGAAGCGCGGGCCGCGCGAGCCCTTCCGCGGGAGCGTCACGGGCGCGGCCACCGCCCGGTCGTCGTCCGTGAGGTGCCGGTACGTCCAGAGCGCGGCGCCCGTGCGCGCGTCCACGCAGGACGCCCCCTCCACCAGCGCCGCGGGCTCCGGCGCGAGCAGCAGCGACGACCCGGAGACCGCCGGGGGCAGCCAGTCGGGCACGTCCTTGCGGCGGCCGGGCGCGGTGCCGCCGGGCAGGGTGCGCAGCCGCAGCTCCGGGTCCTTCGACGAGCCGGTCACGTGCAGCGTCACAAGGCGTTCGCCCGCCACCGCGAACCACCGCGTGGTCCCCGACGACGGCCAGGCGTCCCGCACCGGCCACGGCTTTCCCGTCGTTACGTCCACGACCTCCGCGAGCACGTCCGGCGCGATCAGGAGCCCGTTGCTCACGCCCCACAGCGCGGACGCGGACCGCGTACCGCCGTCCCGCCGCCACCGCTCGACGCCGTCGGCCGCACGGACCGCGTGGACCGTCGCACCACCCAGCGAGGTGCCGCGTTCCGGCCCGCGCACGAACACGGTGCCGCCCGCGAGCAGCAGCCCGTCGAGGCTGTCGCCGAGCGCGTCGTCCAGGGCCAGCGTCCACCGGGTCGCCCCCGGGGTGCTCCGTCCCTTGCGCAGGCTCAGCGATCCCTCGTCACTCCGGTCCTGCCGCCGGTCGCCGGGCGGCGCGGTGCTGATGGCCCACCCCATCAGGGCGAGGAGCCCGCCGCCGCCGAGGGCGAGGGCGGAGCGGCGGGCGAGGGTGCGGTGGCGGTGGGAGCGGGTCGGCGTGGTCCGGGCGGCCGGGGCCGCTGCGGGGGCCGCGGCCGTCGTTGTGGTGGACGTGGTCCGTGGCGGGGCCTCGGCGGGCTCGGCCGGGGCGGAGTGCGCCGAGGGCCGCGGGGACGTGTCGGCGGCTCCCGCCCGGGTGGGCCCCACACCCAGGGCGACGGCCCCGCCCGCCCACTCCTGCTCGCCGTCCGGTGGAACGGCCCCGGCGATGAGGGCGCGAAGCGGTTCGTCGCACCACCAGAGGGGACTGTCGGACCTGGAGGTCCTACGGAGTACGGCGCCGACGCCGGGGCGTCCGGTCGGGTCCCGCCGGAGGCAGGACGCGATCAACTCACGCAGCCCCTCGTCCGCCGGGACACGGGCGAGGTCCGGGTCCTCATGCGCCGCGCGGTAGAGGAGGACGGCGACCGGCCCGGCGCCGAACGGCCCCGCGCCGGTCGCCGCGAAGGCGAGGACCGCGCCGAGGGCGAACACGTCGGTGGCGGGTCCGGTGGGGCCGCCGAGGATCTGCTCGGGGGCCATGTAGCCGGGCGTACCGAGCATCGACCCGGTGGCGGTCAGCGGCCCGTGGGCGTGGTCGCCGGTCGCGCGGGCGATGCCGAAGTCGATGACGCGGGGGCCGTCCGCGGTGATCAGGACGTTGGACGGCTTCAGGTCGCGGTGCACGATGCCCGCGGCGTGGATGCTGGCGAGGGCCTCGGCGAGGGCGGCGGCGAGCGCCCGGGTGACATCGGCGGTCAGGGGGCCGGTGGCGGCGACGGCCTGGCGCAGGGTGACCCCCGGCAGGTAGGCGGTGGCGAGCCACGGCACCTCGGCGTCGGGGTCGGCGTCCACCACGGCGGCCGTATGGGCCCCGGTGACGGCCCGCGCGGCGGTGGCCTCCCGACGGAAACGCTCCCTGAACTTCGCGTCGGCGGCGAGGTGTTCGTGGACCGTCTTCACGGCGAGCAGTCGCCCGCCCGGGCTCCGGGCCAGGTACACCTGCCCCATGCCGCCCGCCCCGAGCCGGGACAGGAGCCGGTGCCCGCCCAGGGTTCTGGGGTCCTCGGCGAGGAGGGGGGAGGTCATAGGGGGGTGCCGTTCGGTCGGGTGGGGCGGCCGGGGCGGCTGGGGTCAGCGGAGGGGGCGGAGCCGCTCTGGTGCCCGGGGCGGCCGGGCGCGGGTCTCATGAGTGCTCCGGGGGTGCTATCGCCACGACCGTTCCCTCCGCGTACAGGTGGATCACGTCCGGCGCCGCGGCGGCCGCCTTCACCGAGGTGAGGCCGGTGGCGCGGGCCGCCCAGGCCGTGCGGCCGGTGCGGACGTCCAGGGCGTGCAGGCCCCAGTCGGGCTCGCCGGTCGTGCCCGGCTCGGGGCCCACGACGTACACATGGCCGTCGGACGTCAGCAACGAGCCGTCGGCGGCGGTGAGTTCCTCGACGTCGGCGCGGGTCCACCGGGGCTTGCCGCCGGACGTGGCCGCGTACCCGCTGATGCCCTCGGACGTCGCGGCGAGCAGCATGCCGCGCGTCGGCACCGCGGTGACGGCCGTCGGCGAGTCCAGGCGGCGGGTCCAGCGGACGCGGCCCGTGGCGAGGTCGACGGCGCGGATCGCGGTGCGGCTCGGGTAGCAGGCCGTGCCCTTCGCGCCCGGGTGCGCGCGGGGGTGCCGCGCCCCGTCGCGTACCGTCCGCTCCACCTTGCCGTCCGCCGCGCGCAGGACGACCAGCGGGTCCCGCCGCGCGTAGTCGTCCGAGCCCGCCGTCCCCGGGTTCGCGGACGCGGCCACGGCGATCCGCCCGCCCGCCTCGTCCACGCCGATCACCCCGGCGGCGGCGCCCTCGTGGAACCACAGGGCCTCGCGCGTCCGCGCGTCGAACCCGTATGCCCGCCAGCGCCGCCCCCAGGCGGCGCGCCGCGCCCACATGGTGTCGTACGGGGCGTACGTCAGGAAGCACAGCACGTCCCCGGCCAGCAGGAACCTCCCCTGGCTGCCCTCCAGCCCGCTGTTGTCGCCGTCGAAGGCGGGCAGGCCCTGGGCGCGGCGCTTCGGGTTGAGGCGGGGGAAGGGGGACGTCCACACCTTGCGGCCGGTGGTGGCGTTCAGCGCGTGCATCTCGGGTTCGAAGAGGTCGTCGCGGAGGACGTAGACCGTGTCGCGGTGGCGGTCCACGCTCTGCAACTGCTCCGCGGGGTACACCCAGCGCTCGGTGTTGGAGCGGGCCTCCAGGCAGGTGAGGGAGTCGGCGGCGACCAGGTAGAGATCGTCTCCCCGGCGCACCAGGCTGCTGTGGGAACGGAGTTCGCTCACGTCCCGGCTCCACAGGACCCGCCCCCGGGCCGTCGTGTCCGACGGCCGCTTCGGCGAGCCCGCGTCCTTCTCGCTCCCGCCTCCGCCGCCGTCCTGGAGGGCGATGGCCGTACCGGTGACGCCCGCGGCGGCGGCCAGGGCGCCGCCGCCCCAGAGGAGGAGACGGCGGCGGGAGGGGCGGTGGTCGGCGGGGGGAGGGGTGTCGGTGGGGCCGGGGGTGTCGGTCGGCTGCCGGTCGGTCGGCTGCCGGTTGGGCGACCGCGGCGCTCGGGACGGCGGCGCCTCAGGGGCCGCCGTCCCGAGCGCGGAAGCCTCAGTTGCCCCCGTTCCGAGAACCGGAGTCTCAGGCGCCCCCGTCCCGGGAACCGATGGCGCCTCGGACACCGCCGTCCCGAGCATCGGTGAAGCCCCGGGCGCCACCGCCCCACCCTCCTCTCCACTCCCCAACACCCGAGCCACATCGTCCTCATGACGCCGTATCAGCTCGGCCGCGGCACCCCGCTCCCACCACGGCGTCCCCTCCGCCCTCCCCGCGCACCAGTCCAGGACCTGCCGGACCGTCGGCCGGTCGGCCGGGTCGCGGGTGAGGCAGCGGGCCAGGAAGGCGCGCAGGTCGGGGTCCGGGACGCCGTCGAGGTCGGGGGCCTCGTGGAGGGTGCGGTACAGGACGCGGGCCGCGCCATCCGCGCCGAAGGGGGCGCGGCCCGTGACCGCGAGGGCGAGGAGAGCGCCGAGGGCGAACACGTCGGCGGGCGGCCCGGGGCGGGCGTCGTCGGCGCCGCGCGCGAGCTGTTCCGGGGCGATGAAGCCGGGGGAGCCGATGGCCTCGTCGGTGGCGGTGAGACTGTCGTCGGCGGCGCTCTTGGCGATGCCGAAGTCGAGGACTTTGGGGCCGTCGCGGGTGACGACGACGTTGGACGGCTTGAGGTCGCGGTGGACGAGACCCGCCGCGTGCACGGCGGTGAGGGCTTCGGCCAGGGAGGCGCCGAGCGCGGCGAGATCGGCGGCGGTGAGGGGGCCGTGCGCGGACACGGCGCCGGTGAGGACGGGTCCGGCGCAGAACTCGGTGGCGAGCCAGGGTTGTGCGGCGTCCGGGTCGGCGTCGAGTACGGCGGCGGTGTACGGGCCGGTGACGGCGCGGGCGGCGGCCGTCTCGCGGCGGAACCGCTCGCGGAACTCGGGCTCGGCGGCGAGGTGCGGGTGCACGGTCTTCACGGCGACGGGGCGACCGGACGCGGAGCGCGCGAGGTGCACCTGGCCCATGCCGCCCGCCCCGAGCCGGACGACGAGCCGGTACCCCCCGACCTCGACGGACGTCTCACGCCTGGCCCCAGCCATGCCTCGCGTACCCCCTCGTCCCGCCGTCCGCCGGACCCCTCGCCCGGCCGAACTGTGCGACGCCTGTGGGGCATCGTACGGTTGCGCCGGGCGGTGGACCGGTGGTCCCGCCGGCTCACGGCTCCTCCGGCCCGTGGACGACGGCCGGGGTCCGGCGGGGAGGTCCCGGTGCGGCGTCCGGGTCTGGCTTCACAGGGTGATGGCCCCCGCAGGAACTCGGGCTGCGGGGGCCATGGTCTGGTTTCGGCCGGGGGGGGGGGGGGGGGGGGGGGGGG
>NZ_BMVR01000006.1:48179-115887 GCF_014650815.1 Streptomyces flavofungini | reverse complement strand
GTGCGGGAGGCTGCCTCTTTACAGCGCCTGGGCCGCCGGCTTCACCATGCCTCGTACCGTGCGGGACTTCACGAAGTCGCCCATCGCCGTCATGTCCCACTCGCCCGTGAACTGGCGGACCAGCTTCGCCATCATCACGCCCGTCTGGGCCTCGGCGTTCGTCAGGTCGAAGCGGACCAGTTCCTCGCCGGTGGCTCCGTCGATCAGGCGGCAGTACGCCTTCGCCACCTCCGTGAACTTCTGGCCGGAGAAGGAGTTGACCGTGAAGACCAGGCCGGTGACCTCCTGCGGGAGGGCGCCGAGGTCGACCACGATCACCTCGTCGTCACCGCCGCCCTCGCCCGTCAGGTTGTCGCCGGAGTGCTTGATGGCGCCCTTGAGGATCTTCAGCTTGCCGAAGTAGCAGCTGTCGATGTGGTTGCGCTGTGGGCCGTACGCGATGACCGACGCGTCCAGGTCGATGTCCTTGCCCCGGAACGCGGGCTCCCAGCCCAGGCCCATCTTGACCTGGGCGAGGAGCGGGCGACCGCCCTTGACCAGGGACACCGTCTGGTTCTTCTGGAGGTTTACGCGGCCCTTGTCCAGATTGATCTTCCCGGCGCCGGGGGCCGGGGCCGCGGGGGCGGCGGGAGCCTGCGGAGGCGGCGGGGGCTGCTGGGCGAAGCGGGGGTCCGCCGCAGGGGGCGGCGGGGCCTGCACCGGGGGGCCGGTCGGCGGGGCCATGGGCGCGGCCGCCGGGGCGGGGGCCGGGGCCGGCTCCTCCACCGTCACGCCGAAGTCCGTCGCGATGCCCGCCAGGCCGTTCGCATACCCCTGGCCGACCGCTCGGGCCTTCCAGGCGCCGTTGCGCAGATAGACCTCGACGATCACGAGGGCCGTCTCCGTGCCCAGCTGGGGCGGGGTGAACGTCGCCAGGACCGAGCCGTCGTCCGCGTTGCGGATCGTGGCCGTGGGCTCGACGCCCTGGAAGGACTGGCCCGCCGCGTCCGGGCTTGCCGTCACGACGATCTTCTCGATGCCCGCGGGGACGGCCGTCGTGTCGACCGTGATGGCGTCGGGGGATGTGCCGCCGCCCGAGCGGTACGTCACTCCCTGGCCGGTGGGCTGGTTGTAGAAGATGAAGTCGTTGTCTGAGCGCACCTTGCCGTCGGCGGTGAGCAGCAGGCCCGATACGTCAAGACGCACGGGGGCGGTGACGTCCACCGCGACGCGGGCCGCGGTCAGGGGGATGTTCGAGCCAGGGGTCATAGCTGTCATGCCTGGGGTAACGAGCGGGGGTACTTTGCCGTTCCCTTACCTCCGGAGAATTTCCGCTACCTCTGGAGAATGTCCGCGATCAGCTCGCGTTCCGGGGATGCCCCCGCGAAACCCTCTCATTTCCCCGCTTGTAGTTCCCCGTCCAGCGCGCCATCACCAGCTGCCCGTCGCCGGACCCCGCTTCCGCCAGGAACTGTTCGGCCCGGGGGCCGCGCAGGGTCGTGGCGGTGCGGGTGCCGTGGGTGATGACGACGGTGCCGTCGGCGCGTTGTTCGTACTGGAATCCGTGTGGTCTGGGCATGACCGGGATGGTAGGTCCCGGCCAGGCCCAGGCGGTAGCGGATTAGGGCCCGGCCACGGACCGGCTCACGGCACCACGACGATCTTGCGGCCCTCGCCCGCCGCGAACTTGCTCAGGGCCTCCGGGTACTGGTCGAGCGGCAGCCGGTCGCTGATGAAGACGTCCGGGTCGAGGACGCCGGTGGCGAAGAGCTCCGCGGCGCGTTCGTAGCTGTGCAGGACGGCCATGGAGCCGGTGATGGTGATTTCCTGGTTGTAGATGCGGTACGGGTCGATGGTGACGCGGGTGGCGTAGTCGGCGACGCCGAACTGGAGGAACGTGCCCGCCTTGGCGACGCGGTCGAGGCCGTCCTGGATCGCGGCGGCGTTGCCGGTGGCGTCGATGACGACGTCCCAGCCGCGGGGGCGGTCCAGCTCGTCGGGGCCGGCGCCGGAGCCGGTCACGCCGAGGCGCTTGGCGGTGGCCAGCCGGTCGGGGTTGAGGTCGACGATGTCGACGCTCGCGGCGCCGGTGCGCTTGGCCAGCTCCAGCATCATCAGGCCCATGGTTCCGGAGCCGTAGATGAGGACGCGGGAGCCGAGCCGGGTGCGCAGCACGTCGTAGCCGCGTACCGCGCAGGACAGCGGCTCGATGAGGGCGGCGTCCTGGGTGCGGACGTGCTCGGGCAGGCGGACGCAGTTGGCGACCGGCGCCACCGCGTACTGCGCGGCGCCGCCCGCCGTGGTCACGCCGATCGCGGCCCAGCGCTCGCACAGGTTGTTGTGGCCGTCGCGGCAGTAGCGGCACTCGTGGCAGTAGAGGGAGGGGTCCACGGCGACCCGGTCGCCGATGGCGAGTTCGGTGACGGCCGTGCCCACGCCGACCACCTCACCGGCGAACTCGTGCCCCGGCACCACCGGCAGCGTCGGCGCGAACTCGCCCTGCAGGATGTGCAGGTCGGTCCCGCACAGGCCGCACGCGGCGACCTCCACGACCACGTCCCGCGGCCCGGGGGTGGGGTCGGGGACCTCGCCGACCACGGCCTTGCCGACGGACTCGATGATGGCGGCTTTCACTTGACGGCTCCCAACGACAGACCCTGGACCAGCTTGTCCTGGGCGGCGAACCCCGCGGCGAGCACCGGCAGGGAGATCACGAGCGACGCGGCGCACACCTTGGCCAGGAACAGGCCCTGGCTGGTGATGAAGCCGGTCAGGAAGACGGGTGCCGTCTGGGCGACCACGCCCGTCAGGACCCGGGCGAAGAGCAGTTCGTTCCAGGAGAAGATGAAGCAGATCAGGGACGTCGCGGCGATGCCCGGGAGGGCGATGGGGGCGACCACGCGGGTGAGGATCGTGGGCAGCCTGGCGCCGTCGATCTGCGCCGCCTCGATGATCGCCACCGGCACCTCGGACAGGAACGACTGCATCATCCAGACGGCGATCGGCAGGTTCATCGACGTGTAGAGGATGACCAGGAGCCAGATGTTGTCCAGGAAGTCGGTGTTCTTCGCGAAGAGGTAGATGGGGAGGAGGCCCGCCACCACCGGCAGCATCTTGGTGGAGAGGAAGAAGAAGAGGACGTCCGTCCACTTCTTCACCGGGCGGATCGACAGCGCGTACGCCGCCGGGAGGGCCAGGATCAGGACGAGCAGCGTCGACGCCGTCGACGCCACGAACGAGTTGATGAGCGACGGCCAGGGGCTCGCGCCGCCGCCCGCGCCGAAGAACTCCCGGTAGCCGTCCAGGGTGAGGGACGCCGCCACCGACGGCGGGTTCGTCGCCGCGTCCTCCTCGGAGTGGAAGGACGTCAGCGCCATCCACGCGATGGGCAGGAAGAACAGCAGCCCGGCCAGCCAGGCGAGCAGGCCGAGGCCCATGCCCTTGGCCCGCGGCCGCACTCCCGCGGCCGTCGGCCCCCGGCCACCGGCGACGGGGGCCGCCTCCTCGGTCCGTGCCGCCTCGTCGGTCCGTACGTTGCTCATGCGCGGGACACCTCCTCGCGGAAGAGGGACGACACCACGCGGAGCGCGAAGGTGGCGATGATGATCGAGCCGATGACGACGAGGACACCGGCGGCGGACGCGAGCCCGTTCTCGTGGGCCTGGTAGAAGCTCTGGTAGACGGTGTAGGGCAGGTTCGCGGTGCCGAGGCCGCCCGAGGTGATCGTGAACACCGCGTCGAAGTTCTGCACGATGTAGATCGAGCCGAGCAGGGCGCCGAGTTCCAGATAGCGGCGCAGGTGCGGGAGCGTGAGGTGGCGGAACACCTGCCAGTTGTTCGCGCCGTCCATCCGGGCCGCCTCGATCAGCTCGGTGTCGCGGCTCTGCAGCCCGGCCAGCAGGATCAGCATCATGAACGGCGTCCACTGCCAGATCAGGGACAGCTCGATGGCGATCAGCGGGGTGTTGGAGATCCAGTCGGGCTGGGTCGCGCCGTCGCCGCCGACCCAGTGCAGGATCCCGTTGAACAGGCCGTACTCGGGGTTGTAGAGCACGTGCTTCCACAGCAGTGCCGCGGCCACCGGCACCAGCAGGAACGGCGCGATGAGCAGGGTGCGCACCACGCCCCGGCCGCGGAACCTCCGGTCCAGGAGGAGCGCGAGGCCGAGGCCGATGACGAGGCTCGCGAGGACCACCGTCGCGGTCAGGAGGATCGTCGTCCACACGGACTTGCGCAGGTCGGCGTCCGTGAGGACCTCGTGGTAGTTGGCGAGGCCGGTGAAGCTGCGGGCGTCCGGGTAGAGCGCGTTCCAGTCGAAGAAGGAGATCACCAGTGTGGCCACGAACGGCAGTTGGGTCACGGCGATCATGAAGATGAGGGCGGGCAGGAGCGGGGCCCTGGTGGCCCAGGCGCGCAGCCGCCCGGAGGGGCGCGGCGCGGACGGGCGCGCGGGTGCGCGCGTGGGCGGGGTGCTGGTCGTGGCGGTCATCGGCCCTCGTACTCCTCGGAGATCTTCTCGGCGAGCCGCTGGGCCTTGTCCAGCGCCGACTCGACGGACTGGCGTCCGGCGATGGCCGCGCTGATCTCCTGGGAGACCCGGGTGCCGAGGTCGGTGAACTCGGGGATGCCGACGAACTGGATGCCGGGCGCGGGCCGGGGCTGCACGCCCGGGTCGCGCGGCCGGGCGTCGGCGATCGCGGCGCGCATGACGCCCTGGAACGCGGCGGCTTCCTCGCGGTACTCGGGGTTCTCGTACGTCGAGGAGCGCTTGCCCGCCGGCACGTTGGACCAGCCGACCTTCTCGCCGACCAGCTCCTCGTACTCCTTGCTGGACGCCCAGGAGATGAACTTCCAGGCCTTGTCGGGGTTCCGCGAGGACTTCTGCAGGCCCCACGCCCAGGTGTACAGCCAGCCGGAGCTCTCGGTCCTGTCGACCGGCGCGGGTACGTAGCCGATCTTGCCCTTGACCGGGGACTTCGCGGCCTCCAGGGAGCCCGCCGCGGCCGTGGCGTCGTACCACATGGCCGTCTTGCCCTGGGTGAGGTTGTTCAGGCACTCCGCGTACCCGGACTGGGCCGCGCCCGACTCGCCGTGCTTGCGGACGAGGTCCACGTAGAAGCGCGTCGCCCGCTCGAACTCGGGGGAGTCCAGGCGCGCCTTCCAGTCCTTGTCGAACCAGGTGCCTCCGAAGGTGTTGACGACCGTCGTCAGCGGCGCCATCACCTCGCCCCAGCCGGGCAGCCCGCGCAGACAGATGCCCTTCATGCCCTCCTCGGCGCCGTCCACCTTCGCGGCGAGGTCCGCGACCTGCTGCCAGGTCGGCTTCTTCGGCATGGTCAGGCCCGCCTTCTCGAAGACGTCCTTGCGGTACATCAGGAACGACGACTCGCCGTAGAAGGGCTCTCCGTAGAGCTTGCCGTCCTCGCCGGTGAGGGACTGGCGCATCGGCGGCAGGATGTCGGCCTGGTCGAAGGCGCGGTCCTTGCGGGTGTACGGGCCGAGGTCGCGCAGCCACTCGTTCTTGGCGTAGATGGGGATCTCGTAGTTGCTGAGCGTCGCCACGTCGTACTGGCCCGCCTGGTTGGCGAAGTCCTGGCTGATCTTGTCGCGGACGTCGTTCTCGGGCAGCACGGTGAAGTTGACCTTGATGCCCGTCCTCTTGGTGAAGTGGGCGGCGGTGAGCTTCTGCAACTCCACCATCTGCGGGTTGTTCACCATCAGTACGTTGATGGCGTCGCCGCCGGAACCGGACCCGCCCGCACCGGCCCAGCAGCCGGAGAGCAGCGGGGCGAGCAGCGTCCCTGCGGCGGTCGCGGCGAGCAGCCGCCGCGACCTCCGTCGGCTCTGGGTTCGCATGAATCGCTCCTGAACAAGGGAGAGAGGGGTGGGGGTGAGGGGGTCTCTGGGGGATTTCAGGGTGTGCGGTGCCGCACCGGCGGCCCTGTGGGGAGCCGGTGTGCGGGGGTGGTGCGGGAAGCTGTCGTCGGTCTACGAGGAGTGGTGGCCCGGCGGTCAGGCCCGGATGACCTGCGGCCCCTGCAGGGAGTAGCGGTGCGCCTCGGACGCGGGCAGCTGGGTGCTGGTGACGACGCAGTCCAGGTCGCCCACGCCCGCGAAGCGGCAGAAGCTCGTCGCTCCGAACTTGGTGTGCACCCCGGCGAACACCGTGCGCCGCGATGCCCGCATGGCCTGCGCCTTCACCTCGCTGACCGCGGGATCGGGGGTGGTGAGGCCGTGTTCGCGGGAGATGCCGTTGGCGCCGATGTACGCCAGGTCGATCACGAAGCCCGCGAGCATGCGGGTCGTCCAGTGGTCGACGGTCGCGAGCGTCCCGGACCGGACCCGGCCGCCGAGGAGCAGCACGGTCACGTGCTCGGACGTGGCGAGCGCGCCCGCCGTCGCCAGTGAGGCGGTGACCACGGTGAGGGGGCGGTTCTTGGGCAGCGCCTCGGCGATGAGCTGCGGGGTGAAGCCCTCGTCGACGAAGACGGTCTCGGCGTCGCCGAGCTGCTCGGCCGCGGCGGCCGCGATCCGGCGCTTCTCGGGCACGTGCATGGTCGTACGGAAGGCGAGCGTGGTCTCGAAACCGGCGCTCTCCACCGGGTAGGCGCCGCCGTGGGTGCGGCGGACCAGGCCGTGGTCCTCCAGGGCGCGCAGATCGCGGCGCACGGTCTCCTTGGCGACGCCGAGCTCGGCCGCGAGCACGGTGACGTCGACGGATCCGGAGCGGCGTGCCGCGCGCACGATCTGCCGCTGACGTTCCTCGGCCGTCATGGCTGCCACCTCTTCCCCGGAGACCTCAGTCCGCCTTGTTGCCCGTTCGGGCCTGTGGGGAAGTTCTACAGCGCGGGGAAGTGCGTGGCCAGGCGCGCGATGGGCCCGATGATGCCCGCATCTGCCCGTTTGCCGGGGCGACGGCCTGCAAAACGGGGCGATCATGTGCCCGATGGGCTGCCCGCGCTGCCCGTTTCCCGCCCGTTTGGAGCCCGGGCGGGGTTCGGGACGAGTACGGGACGGCTGGAAATGAACGGTCCGGACCCGTCGTCCGGCGGGATCCCGATGGTCAGGGCCGGTGGAAGCCGACCTCGGGGTGGGCCGGCGTCGGGCCGTCGAGCAGCGGCTGCTCGATGCCGCGCAGGTGCTGGTCGTAGAACGCGGCGACGTAGGCCCGGGTGATCTGCTCGGACCGCTGCCCCGAGATCGGCACCTGCGGGTCGACCATGCCGAGCTGGCCGAAGACGACCGGCGTATCGGTGAAGGTGAAGTGCCCGGACCCGGTGACCGTCAGCCAGCGCTTCCAGCCCCGCAGGTGCGGCCACGCGTTGCCCCAGTCGTACGGGTCGTCGGCCTGGACCGTGGTCGTGGTGCCGAGCAGCAGGAAGGGCCGGTCCACGCTGTCGGGCCTGGCGTGGAAGCCGCCGTCCATGTTCACGCCCGCCCGCACCCGCGGGTCGGTGTCCATCAGGGCGGCGGTGGCGGCGCCGCCGATGGAGTGGCCGCCCATCCCGATCCGCCGCCCGTCGATCATCCCGGCGTGCCGCCAGCTCGCCTCGCGCGACCCGTCCGCCTTGGCTGCCGTGCCCGCCTTGCCGCCGACGAGCCGGTCCAGGACGTACGACAGGTCCTCGGCCCGGCCCGCGGTGATGCGCGGCCCCGAGTCGCCCCCGCCGTCCACGCAGCCGACGCACGGCAGGACGCGCCCGCCGCTGAACTCCGCGCCGGCCGCCTCATAGGCGTGGTCGACCGTCGCGACCACATAGCCCCGGCTCGCCAGGTCCTCGGCGAGGTGCGTCAGCGTCGAGCGCGGCGCGGTGAAGCCCGGCGAGAGCACGACCAGCGGGAACCTGCCCTTCGCGGGGTGCGCCCCGGTGCGGGCGTAGGTGCGCGTCGAGCTGTAGTCGGCGGCCGGGATCCGCTCGTCCAGCTCGTTGTACTCCAGCAGCGCCCGAGCCGCCTTCTCGGAGGTGTACGCGGTGGGCCGCCCGCCGGTGCCGCGCGCCGGGTAGTACATCGACAGCATCAGCTCCCGCGCCCCGGCCGAGGGCACCCAGGGGTCCTTGCGGCTCTTGTCGACGAGGTGCAGGGTGTCGCGGCCGACGGTGAACGGGCCGGTGGGGCGGGGGAGTTCGGGCCGGATCGCGGGGGCCTCGGGGCCGGGAGCCGCCGAGGAGGCCGGGGCGGCCGTGGACGTCGGGGCGGCCGGGGCCGAGGTGGTGTCGGTGGCGGGTGCGGCCTGGGCGCTCGCCGTGGCCAGGAGCGGCACGGCGAGCGCCAGCGCGAGCAGGGTGGCGACGGCGCGCCCGCGCGGGGTGCTTCGGGTTCCGGTCATGACAACTCACGCTAGCCAGCGGCGCGTCGGCGCACGTCGCCCCGCGGGCTGACCCGCACCAGACCGGAGGCGTACGGAACCGTCAACTCCAAGGACGAGCCTCAATGCGGCCACAGTGGCGGGTTCGTGCAGAAGTGGCCGCCCAGGTGCGCGTGGTCGGGGTTGGCGGGGTCGAGCTCGCCGTGCTCGGCGATCAGCTTCTCCGCGTACTGCTCGGAGTCGTCCTGCGGCTCGTACCCGAGCGCCCGGGCGGGGCCGAGGTCCCACCACAGCCGGGTGTTGGCCGAAGAGCCGTACACGACGGAGTGCTTGACGTGCGGCGCGGTGAGGGCCGCGTGGAACAGCCGGGCGCCGTCGCCGGGCGACATCCACACCGACAGCATCCGGACGTTGGCGGGCTCCAGGAAGCAGGAGCCGATCCGCACGGACACCGTCTCGATGCCGTGCTTGTCCCAGTAGAACTGCGCCAGGTCCTCGCCGAAGGACTTCGACAGGCCGTAGAAGGTGTCGGGCCTGCGCGGGGTGCCGACGGGGATCAGCGGGTCGTCGCCGACCGGGCGCGGGGTGAAGCCCACCGCGTGGTTGGAGGAGGCGAAGACGACCCGCGGGACGCCCTCCTCGCGCACCGCCTCGTAGAGGTGGTGCACGCCCTCGATGTTCGCCTTGAGGATCTTGTCGAAGGTGGACTCCAGGGAGATCCCGGCGAGGTGCAGGACGGCGTCGACGCCGCGCACCGCCTCGCGCAGGGCCGCCCGGTCGGCGAGGTCCACGGTCAGGGCCGCCGGTTCGCCGTCGACGGGGCGCAGGTCCAGCAGCCTCAGGTCGTATCCGTACGCGGGCAGGAGCCCCCGCATCAGGGTGCCGAGGCCGCCGGCCGCGCCGGTCAGCAGGACGGTGCGGGGAGCGGGCATGCGGTGATCTCCTCGTACGCGTTCATGTATGAGATTCACATTCGTGGACACGCTAGGGAGCGGTGGCCCCTGACGTCAAGTGCCGCGCGGAGTCCGTGAATCCGCTCCTGAGTTGCGAGTTTGCGCGCTTGACCGGCCCGGCGCCGCGGCTTAGCGTGGGCGCGTTCAGGGATATGGATATGAATCAGAAACGTGCACGCTTAGGGAGAGCCCGTGACGTCAGCCCCCCTCGCCGCCAGGCTCCGCGTTCCCAGCGGGCCGCTGTTCTTCCCGGTCACGCCGTACGCGGCCGACGGCTCCGTCGACCTGGAGGCCTTCCGCACGCATGTGCGCGGGGGCGTGGAGGCGGGCGCCGCCGCGGTGTTCGCGTGCTGCGGCACGGGTGAGTTCCACGCGCTCACCCCTGAGGAGTTCCAGCAGCTCGTCGCGGCCGCCGTCGAGGTGACCGACGGCCGCGTGCCGGTGATCGCGGGCGCCGGGTACGGCACCGCGCTCGCCGTGCGCTACGCGCGCCTTGCCGAGGAGGCGGGCGCCGACGGGCTCCTCGCCATGCCGCCGTACCTGGTGGTCGCCGCCCAGGAGGGCCTCCTTCGGCACTACACCGAACTGGCCGCCGCCACCTCCCTCGACGTCATCGTCTACCAGCGCGACAACGCCGTGTTCACCCCCGAGACGGTCGTCGAGTTCGCCCGCGCGGACGGCATCATCGGCTTCAAGGACGGCCTCGGCGACCTCGACCTGATGCAGCGCATCGTCAGCGCCGTGCGCACCGAGGCCCCGGGCGAGTTCCTGTACTTCAACGGCCTGCCCACCGCCGAACTGACCGGCCTCGCCTACCGGGGCATCGGCGTCAGCCTCTACTCCTCGGCCGTCTTCTGCTTCGCCCCCGACCTCGCGCTCGCCTTCCACAAGGCCCTGAACTCCGGCGACGACGAGACGGCCGAGCGCCTCATCGACGGCTTCTACCGCCCCTTCGTCGAACTGCGCAAGGAGGGCCGCGGCTACGCGGTCTCCCTCGTCAAGGCCGGGGTGCGGCTCGCCGGACTCGACGTCGGGGGCGTGCGCCCGCCGCTGCACGAGCCGTCCGACGACCACGTCAAGCGGCTCGCCGAACTCGTCGAGCACGGCCGGGCGCTGCTGCGGGAGGGCGTGTGAGAGCGTCCGCCTTCCTCTACCCGTGGGACGTCGTCGGCGACCCCCGGGCCGCCGCCCGGATCGCGGACCTCGGCGTCGAGCAGGTCACCCTCGCCGCCGCCTACCACTCCACCCGCGCCCTCACCCCCCGCCACCCCCGTCACCGCGTCGTCACCGCCGAGCACGCCGCCGTCCTGTACGAGCCGGACGACCGCTGGCGCGCCCGCACCCTGCGCCCCCGCCCGGCCGGTGACTGGGCCCCCGGCGACAGCTACCAGGAGGCCGCCGAGGCCCTGGCCGCCGCCGGGCTCGACGTGTACACCTGGGTGGTCCTCGCCCACAACTCCCGCCTGGGCGCCGAGCACCCGGACACCTCCGTGGTGAACGCCTACGGCGACCGCTACCCGTGGGCGCCCTGCATCGCCCAGCCCGCCACCCGCGCCTACCTGGTGGACCTCGCCGCCGAGGCCGCCACGCGGCCGGGCGCGGGCGGCACCGAACTGGAGTCGTGCGGCTGGTACGGCCTCGCCCACCTGCACGCCCACGACAAGATCGCGGGCGTGGGCCTCGGCGAGGCCGGGCAGTACCTGATGTCGCTGTGCTTCTGCGGGGGCTGCCGCGCCGGGTACGCCGGGCACGGCCACGACCCCGACGAACTCGCCGCCGCCGTCCGCCTCGCCCTGGAGCCGGTGTGGCGGGGCGCGGCCACCGACCCCGGCTGGGCGGGCGTGGAGAAGCTCCTCGGGGCCGAGGCGGCGGCGGGCACCCGGGCCTGGCGGGAGGGGTGCGCCCGCGTGCTCCAGGAGGCGGCGGTCGGCGCGGTGCGCGGCGCGGCTCCCGACGGCTTCGAAGTGCTGCTGCACGCCGACCCGGTGGCGTACCACTGCGGAGCGAACGCCGGCGTGGACCCGCGGCACATCCTGTCCGTCGCCGACGGCGTGGTCGTGCCCTGTGCGTCCGGCCCCGACCCGCTCGTGCCGTTCGCCGCGCACGCCGGGGCGGACACCGTCGTCGCCGCCAACCTCACGGTGGTGGCGGGCATGGGCGGCAGCCCCGCGACGCTCGCCGCCGACGCCCGCGAAGCGGCCCGGCTCGGCGCCACTGAACTGCGGCTCTACCACGCGGGTTTGGCCTCGGACGACGACCTCGCCCTGATCGGGACGGCCCTGTCGCAGATCCACTGACAACGGCTACGATCCGCGCACTGCACGCCGCGATCAGGTGAGAACAGGGTGAACCCACCCGCTCTCCGCGCGGCGCGACTCATCACCGGACGAGGAGACAAGGTGCGCAACAAGGGGATATCCGCGCTGGTGTGCGGCCTCACGGCGGGCGCGGCGGTGCTCGCGACCACCGCGCCCGCGGCGGCGCAGACCGGGCAGACCGGCCCGCGCCCCACCGGCACGGCCGACATCCGCGAACAGCTGGAGAACATCCCGGGCATGACGGTCGTCTCCGTCACGGACAAAGAGGGCCACCCCTTCTACTCCCTGACGTACCGGCAGCCCGTCGACCACCACCGCCCCGGCACCTCCGGGACCTTCACCCAGCGCCTGACCCTGTGGCACAAGGCCACCGACAAGCCGACCGTCCTCTACACCGGCGGCTACACCCTCGCCTCCGGCACCACCGCCCTCACCAAGCTGATCGACGCCAACCAGGTCAGCCTGGAGCACCGCTACTTCGAGCAGTCCCGCCCGGCGGGCGCCGCGGGCAAGGACTGGTCCAAGATGACCGTCCAGCAGGAGGCGGCCGACGAGCACCGCATCACCAAGGCCCTGCGCACCATCGAGCGGGGCAAGTGGCTCGGCACGGGTGCCAGCAAGGGCGGCATGACGGCCACGTACCACGAGCGCTTCTACCCCGACGACCTCGACGCCGTCGTCGCCTTCGTCGCGCCGAACGACGCGAACAACCGGGACGACAGCACCTACGAGCGCTTCTTCAAGACCGTCGGCACCAAGGA
The DNA here is from genome assembly GCF_014650815.1 of Streptomyces flavofungini. Taxonomy (GTDB): domain Bacteria; phylum Actinomycetota; class Actinomycetes; order Streptomycetales; family Streptomycetaceae; genus Streptomyces; species Streptomyces flavofungini. The sequence goes on along the minus strand of NZ_BMVR01000006.1, from coordinate 103,568 downwards.
GTGCCGCACCGCCCTGAACGCCGTGCAGCGCGAGATGCTGGTGCGCCGCGACGCGCTCCTGCCCAAGTTCGAGGCGGACGCCAAGGCGAACGGCCAGACCTTCCACGAGACGCTCGGCAGCACCGACCGGGCGTACGAGTTCGCCGTCCTGGACCAGGTGTGGAACTTCTGGCAGTCCGGCACCGCCGCCGACTGCCCGACCGTGCCCGACGCCAAGAAGGCCGGCGACGACGAGCTGTACGACTGGTCGAAGAAGCACGGCCTGAGCGTCTACCACGACGCCGAGCTCGGCACCAACACCACCGGCCCCTACTACCGCCAGGCCGCCACCCAACTCGGCTGGGCCGACCTGAAGTTCAAGCACCTCAAGGGCGTGCGCCACTACCCGGACATCTACCAGCCGAACTCGGTGCTGCCGCCCGCCATGCGCGGCTCGTACAACAACAGCACCATCGCCGACGTCGACCGCTGGGTGCGGAGCCGCGGTCAGCGGATCATGTTCGTCTACGGCGAGAACGACCCGTGGAGCGCGGAGCGGTTCAGGCCGAGCAAGCGCGACTCGTACCTGTACGAGGTGCCGGGCGCCAACCACGGCGCGAGCATCGCGAAGCTGCCCGAGCCGCAGCAGTCGCGGGCCGTCGCCACCATCAAGCGCTGGGCCGACGTGCAGTAGCACCTCCGGCCACGGACCGGAGCAGGGGCGCGGCGATCAGCAGCCGCGCCCCCGCGACGGCGTACAACGGCAGCCGGTGGTCGACGAGTTCGACGAGCGCCGCGCCCAGCGCGATGCCCGCCGCCGTGGGCGCGAACATCAGCGTGCTCGCGGTGGCGGCCACCCGCCCCAGCAGCTCCGGCGGCGCCTCGCGCTGCACGGCCGTGAGCGCGGCCACGAGCACGCACGGCAGGCCCACGCCGTTCACGAGGCCGCCCGCGAGCACCAGCGCGTCCCACGGCTGCGCGAGCAGCACCGCCGAAAGGGCGGTCAACGCGATCCCGCCGCCCGCGAACCGCCGCTCGCCCACGCGCCGCAGCAGGGCGCCCGAGGCGATCCCGGCGGCGACGGAACCGGCGCCCTGCGCGACGTACAGCGTGCTCGTGTACGCGGGGGAGCGGCCCAGCGCGTCGACGATCGCGTAGACCAGCGCGCCGCTGACGCCCGCCGACAGCATGGTCAGGCCGCCCGCGACGACCAGCGGCCGCAGCCGCGCGGTGCCCCACAGCAGCCGGGCGCCCCGCGCGGCGCCCGCCCGCCAGCCCTCGGGGTCCCGCGCCGGGCGGACCTCCGACACCCGGAGCAGCGCGAACATCCCACCGGCCAGGACGAACGTGACGGCGTCGAGCAGCGCGACCCGCGGACCGCCCCAGGCGGCGAAGACACCGGCCCCGGCCAGCGGCGCGAGCAGCTTCATGCCCTCGTTCGCGGACATCCGCAGCCCGTTCAGGTCCCCGAGCAGATCCTTGGCGACGGCCCCCGCGACCAGCGCGGCCTCCGCCGCGTCGGTGACGACGCCGCAGGCCCCGTACACCACGAGGACGGCGAAGAGCAGCCACAGCTCCGCCGCCCCGTCCACCCGCAGCAAGGACAGCAGCAGCACCCCGAGGCCCACGTTCACGGCGACGAGCAGGGGCCGCCGCCGGGTGCGGTCGGCGAGGGTGCCGAGCAGCGGGCCGAGGAGCAGCGGGGCCCACAGGGCGAGGGTGCACAGGGCCGCAAGGCCGTCGGAGCCGGTCAGCTCCTTCACCCAGATGCCCGCCACCAGCGTCAGCGCGGAACTCCCGAACCCGGAGACCACGACCGCCCCCAGACACAGCCCCGCGTTGCGGTCCCGCAGGACACGTCCGATCGTCGTTGTCATGCGTCCCGATGCTGGCTCTGAGGCCGCGCGCCAGGCATCGGGCGGATGCCCTACGCGGCGGCGATGAGTTCCGGCCGCCGCGGGAGTCGCATAGGGAGAGGGCCCTACCCGGCCCCGGGCGCGGGCCCCTGGACCACGCACCCCGTACCTCGTACGCCTACGAAGGAGAACCCCATGCCGGACGACACCGAGGCCCTGCTGCCGGACTTCGGCCCGCAGACACGGCTCGTGGCGCGCCTCGCCGAAGCCGTCAAGGACGACCAGCTCGACGGCGCCACGCCCTGCCCCGACTACGCGGTGCGCCACCTCCTCGGCCACCTCGTCGGCCTCACCCTCGCCTTCGCCGACGCCGGCCGCAAACGGCTCGGGCCGACCACGGACACCAATCCCGGCAGCACCCTGCCGGACCTCGCCGAGGGCTGGCGCGAAGCCCTGCCGGGGCAGCTCGCCCTGCTCACCGAGGTGTGGCGGGACCCGGCGGCCTGGACCGGCGACACCCGCGCGGGCGGCGTCGACCTGCCCGGCGACATCGCGGGCACGGTCGCCATGAACGAACTCGTCCTGCACGGCTGGGACCTGGCACGCGCCACCGGCCAGGAGTACGCCCCCGACGAGGCGAGCCTCGCCGTCTCCTACGCCATGGTGTCCGCCACCGCCGCGGAGTCGCCCGACGCGCGCGGCACCCTCTTCGGCCCGCCGCTGCCGGTCGCCGACGGGGCGCCGCTCCTGGACCAAGTGGTGGCCCTCAGCGGACGCGACCCGTCCTGGCGGTCCTGACCGGGAGCGGCAGGAGCGGCAGGGGGCACCCGGGGGTGACAGGGGGTGACTGGAAGGTCCAACGACTGGTCGCCGCACAGCCGTTGACGCGGCCCGCGCGGCGCGCCTAGCTTCATCGCGTCGTACTTCATGCGTCATATATGAGACGCGATACGCGAGAGGCGCGCACCCATGACTTCAGCGACCTCAGGAACCTCGACGACGTCAGGAGCGGGGGCGGCTTCGGGCGCGAAGGCTTCAGGTGCGGCGGCGCCCCCCTGCGGCTCCGGGGTCCCCGCGGACCCCTTGGACCACTGCCGCACCGCCCTCGCCGACGTCGTGGCCATCCCCGTGACCCCCTTCGCCGAGGACGGCTCCCTCGACCGCGCGGCGCACCGCGCCCTGCTGCGCCGCCTGCTCGACATGGGCGTGCGCACGCTCACGCCGAACGGCAACACCGGCGAGTTCTACGCCCTGAGCCCCGAGGAGCGGCGCGCCGTCACCGAGCTGACCGTGGCCGAGGCGGGGGAGCGGGCCGCCGTCGTCGTCGGCGTCGGCCACGACCTGGCGACCGCGACGGCCGACGCCCGGCACGCCGCCGACGCGGGCGCCCGACTGGTGATGGTGCACCAGCCCGCGCACCCGTACGTGTCCGGCGCGGGCTGGGTCGCCTACCACCGGGCCATCGCGGAGGCCGTGCCCGACCTCGGCGTCGTGCCGTACGTCCGGGACGTGCGGCTGCCGGGGGCCCGGCTCGCCGAGCTGGCCGACGCCTGCCCGAACGTGACCGGCGTGAAGTACGCGGTGCCGGACGCCGCCCGGTTCGCCGCGTTCGCGCGGGACGCGGGGGCCGAGCGGTTCGTGTGGGTGGCGGGCCTCGCGGAGCCGTACGCGCCCGCGTACTTCTCGGCCGGGGCGACCGGCTTCACCTCGGGCCTGGTCAATGTCGCGCCGCTGCTCTCGCTCGCGATGCTCGGGGCGCTGCGGGAGGGGGACCACGGCACGGCGATGGCGGTCTGGGAGCGGGTCCGCCGCTTCGAGGAGCTGCGGGCCGCCGACGGCTCGGCGGACAACGTGTCGGTGGTGAAGGAGGCGCTCGCGGTACTCGGCCTGTGCCGACGCGACGTACGCCCGCCGAGCAGCGTGCTGCCGGAGCCGGTGCGCGCGGAGGTCGCGGGGATCGTGGCGGGGTGGGGGCGGTGACGGGCGGCGGCGGTCCGGAGGCCGGGGGCATGGCGGCGGCCGAAGGTATGGCGGAGGCCGGGGGCATGGCGGCGGCCGGGGGCGGGCTCGGTGCCGCACCCGGGCCGGACCCCGCGCACAGCCCTTCCCCGCCCGGCCTGCGCAGCCACCAGTGGTACGGGTCCGGCGTCTCCGCCGGGCTGCGGTCCTTCTCGCACCGCGCCCGCACCCGGCAGCTCGGCTACCTCCCCGAGGAGCACCTGGGCAAGCCGGTCGTGGCGATCCTCAACACCTGGTCGGACATCAACCCCTGCCACGTCCACCTGCGCGAGCGCGCCCAGGCGGTGAAGCGCGGGGTGTGGCAGGCGGGCGGCTTCCCGCTGGAGTTCCCGGTCTCGACGCTCAGCGAGACGTTCCAGAAGCCCACGCCCATGCTCTACCGCAACCTCCTCTCCATGGAGACCGAGGAACTGCTTCGCTCCTACCCCGTGGACGGCGCGGTGCTGCTCGGCGGCTGCGACAAGTCGACGCCCGCGCTCCTGATGGGCGCCGCGTCCGTCGACCTGCCCACCGTCTTCGTGCCCGCCGGGCCGATGCTGCCGGGCCGCTGGCGGGGCGAGGCCCTCGGCTCCGGCACGGACATGTGGAAGTACTGGGACGAGCGGCGGGCCGGACTGATCGGCGACTGCGAGCTGGCCGAGCTGGAGAGCGGCCTCGCGCGCTCCCCGGGCCACTGCATGACGATGGGCACCGCGGCCACGCTCACCGCGGCCGCCGAAGCCCTCGGCGTGACCCTGCCCGGCGCCTCGTCGATACCGGCCGTCGACTCCGCGCACGACCGCATGGCCGCCGCGTCGGGCCTGCGCGTCGTCGAACTCGTCCGCCGGGGACGGGTGTTGTCGCACCTGCTCACCCCCGACGCCTTCCAGGACGCGGTGACGACGGTCCTCGGCCTCGGCGGCTCCACGAACGCCGTCATCCACCTCATCGCCATGGCCGCCCGCGCCGGGGTCCGCCTCACCCTGGACGACTTCGACCGCACGGCGCGGCGGGTGCCGGTGCTCGCCAACGTGCGGCCGGGCGGCTCGACGTACCTCATGGAGGACTTCCACTTCGCGGGCGGACTGCCCGGGTTCCTCACCCGCATCCCCGACCTGCTGCACCTGGACCGCCCCACCGTGGCCCACGACACCCTGCGCGACCAGCTCAAACCCGCCCGCGTCCACCACGACGACGTCATCCGCACCCGCGACAACCCCGTGGCCGACGAGGGCGGCGTCGCCGTCCTGCGCGGCAACCTCTGCCCCGACGGCGCCGTCATCAAGCACATCGCCGCCGAGCCCCGCCTGCTCCGGCACACCGGCCCGGCCGTGGTCTTCGACGACTACCGCACGCTGCGGCGCACCATCGACGACCCGGCCCTCGGCATCACCGCCGACCACGTCCTGGTGCTGCGCGGCAGCGGCCCCCTGGGCGGTCCCGGCATGCCCGAGTACGGCATGCTGCCGATCCCCGCGCACCTCCTGAAGCAGGGCGTGCGCGACATGGTGCGGATCTCCGACGCCCGGATGAGCGGCACCTCGTACGGCACCTGCGTGCTGCACATCGCCCCCGAGTCCCACCTCGGCGGCCCGCTCGCCCTGGTCCGCAGCGGCGACACCATCACCCTCGACGTGCCCGCCCGTACCCTCCGACTCAACGTCCCCGACGAGGAGTTGGCACGCCGCCGCGCCGACTGGACCCCACCTCCGGCCCGCTACGAACGCGGCTACGGCGCCCTGTACGCCGCCCACGTCACCCAGGCCGACACCGGCTGCGACTTCGACTTCCTGGCCCGGCCGGGAGCCGTCCCCGACCCCTACCCGGGATAGCTGCCTAGGTTGCATTCCTAACTAGGTCGCTCTACGGTCTAGGTAGTTCACAAGACCAGGGGGCGCACGGCCATGTCACCACACCTCGCGACGGACTTCGCACCGCACCTCGCGGCCGGCTTCTCGTCGGGTCTCCCGGCGGACTTCGCACCGGAGTTCTCCGCCGCCGCCACGGTCGTGGCGGCCGCGCTCGGCGCCTATCTCCTGCTGGTCGAGCCGTGGCTCGGCCGCCGGATGTACGCCTCCCTCGCGCGCCGCCGCGCCTCCGAACCCCGCGCGCTCGTCCGCTACTTCACCCTCACCGTCACGCTCTGGTGGGCCTTCGCCGCGCTGACCGTGACGGCCCTGCTGCTCTCGCCGGGCGTCACGGCGGCGGACCTGGGCGTCGCGCTGCCGGGAGACCCCCTGTTCTTCTTTCCGGTGGTCCTGCTCTTCGCCGTGATCGCCGTCGCGTCCGGGCGGTCCTTCCGGGAGCTGGCCAAGGAGGGCAGACACATCCCGGGCCGCGCCGCCATCGAGGCGATGCTGCCGCGCACCGGCACCGAGCGGCGGCTCGCGATGGCCGCCGCGGTGACCGACGGCATCTGCGCGGAACTGCTCTACCGCGGCCTGCTCATCGCCTTCGGCGTCGGCGCCCTCGGCCTCGACCTCTACCTGGCGGCGGCCCTCTCGCTCGCCGTGTACGCCCTCGCGGGCTGGTACCAGGGCGGCACCGGCGTCCTCGTCCTCGCCCTCTTCGGCACCCTGCTCACCGGCCTGTACCTGGCCACCGGCAGCCTCCTCCTGCCCATCGCCGTACACGCGATGATCAGCGTGCGCGACCTGCTGATCCCCGCTCCCGAACTCCCGCGGGCCCAGGGCGGCACGGCATGACCGCGGACCGGCGCGCGAGCTGGTTCAAGGGCGTACTCGACCTGCTGGTCCTCGCCTCCCTCACCGACGGCGAGAGCTACGGCTACGACATCGCCAAGCAACTCGGCGCGGCGGGCTTCGGCCAGATCAAGGGCGGCACCCTGTACCCCGTTCTGAACCGCCTGGAGGAGGCGGGCCTGGTCGTGGCGGAGTTCCGGGCCACGGCGAAGGGGCCCGGCAGGCGCTACTACTCGCTCACCGCCGCCGGACGCGAAGTCCTGGCCGAACAGGGCGAGTTGTGGCTGGCGTTCGACGGCTCGGTCCGTGCGGTGCTGGCGAAGGCGGGGGTGCGATGAACTCGGTGGAGACGGCCGACACGGCTGCGGGGTACCTGGACGACCTCGGCGCGCGGCTGCGGGAGCTGGGGCTGCCCGCCGAGCACGTCCGGGTGACCGTCGCGGACCTCGCGGCGCACCTCGCGGAGTGCGGGGGCGTGGCGGAGGAGGAGTTCGGGCCGGTCGAGGAGTTCGCGCGGGAGCTGGCGCCGGAGGGGGCCGGGCGTGCGGACCCGCCCGGTCCCGACGGGGACTCCCGGGTCGAGGTGTGGCGATGGACCGCCGACACCTTCGTCGACGAGGAACTCCTCGGCCGCTTCGGCGACGAGGGCTGGGAGATGCGCCGTGTCGACGCCCTCGGCCGCTTCGTCTGCCACCGCGACCTCGACCGCCCCCAGCGGTGGGAGTACCGCCGCGAGCTGGTCTCACGGGGGCGCGAAGGCCTGGACGAGCGGCTGGCCCCCGAGGGCTGGGAGGCCTGCGGCGACTGGGTGGTCTACGCCTGGTTCAAACGCCCCCGGGCGGCGAGCCTCGGCCCGGCGGCGGAACTGTCGACGGTGCCGTCGGTGCCCTCCCGCTGGAACTTCTTCAGCCGCCGCTTCTACGCGCTGCTGGGTCTGCTGGCGGCCGCCCTCGCCGCGTCCGGCGTCACCGTGGCCCTCCGGGACGGAGACGCGACCTCCGGTCTGGGCTACGTCGCGGGCCTCCTGGCCGGAGCGGCGGTGCCGGTGGCGGGGTTCCTGGCGTGGCGCCGGTGGCGAAGCCGCCGTCCGTGAGCGAACCGTCGCCCGGGGCTGTGCCCGGCACGAAGCGCCGGGCACAGCCCCGGACGGCTAGCGCAGGGCCGCCTTCATCATCGCGGCGGCGATCGGCGCCGCAAGGCCGTTGCCGCTGACTTCCGACCGCGCGGCGTCGGACGACTCGACGATCACAGCGACAGCGACCTCCTTGCCGCCACCGCCCTTGGCGTAGGACGTGAACCAGGCGTACGGCGTCTTGGAGTTGTTCTCACCGTGCTGAGCCGTCCCGGTCTTCCCCCCGACCACAGCCCCGTCGATCTTCGCGTTGGTCCCGGTCCCCTCCTCGACGACCGTCCGCATGGCGGACTGCAACCCCTCGGCGGTGCCTGGACTCATCACCCGCGAAGAGCCCCCGTCCCCGTAGTCCCGCAGCACATTGCCGTCCGCGTCGGTCACCTTCGACACCATGTGCGCAGACGCCAGCTCCCCGCCGTTGGAGATCGCGGCGGACACGAGCGCCATCTGCAGCGGCGTGGCGGTGACGTCGAACTGTCCGATCCCGGTGAGCGCGGTCTGCGCCTTGTCCATCCCGGAGGGGTACGCGCTCTTCGCCGCCCGCACGGGCACATCCAGCTTGTCGGCGTTGAAGCCGAACTTCTCGGCCTGGGCCCTGACCTTGTCCTGCCCGAGGTCGACGGCCATCTTGGCGAAGACGTTGTTGCAGGAGTACCGCAGCGCGGTACGGATGGTCGCGTCCTCGCAGGGCGCGGAGGAGCTCTCGTTCTTGAGGACGGTCCGCGTCCCGGGCAGCGTGTACGGGTTGGGGCTGGTGGTCTTCGCGTCGACCGACCCGTAGAGCCCGCTCTCCAGCGCGGCCGCCGCGACGACCAGCTTGAAGGTCGAGCCGGGCGGCAGCGGCTGGCGCAGCGCGCGGTTCACCATCGGCTTGTCCTCGTCGGTGGTGAGCGCCTTCCACGCGTCGCCGTCGGTGGAGCCGCTGATCTTCGACGGGTCGTACGACGGCGTGGAGACCATGCCGAGGATCTTCCCGGTCCTGGGGTCGACGGCGACGGCCGCGCCCTTCTTGTCGCCGAGGGCCCGGTACGCGGCCTTCTGCACGGCCGGGTCGATGGTCGTGAGGACGTCACCGGGGTCGGCACGCTTGTCGGTGAGCGTGTCGAGGGGGTTCTTGAGGCGGTTGTCGGTGCCGTCGAGGAGGTCCTTGTAGATGCCCTCCAGCTGCGTGGCGCCGTACACCTGCGAGCTGTAGCCGGTGACGGCGGAGTACAGCGGACCGTCCTTGTAGGTGCGTTTGTACGCCAGGTCACCGCCCTTCGTGCGCTGCGAGCCGGTGACGGCGTTCCCGGCCACGATGATGTCGCCCAGCGGGTTCGCGTACTGCTCGATCGCGTTGCGCCGGTTCAGCTTCTCGTCCGCGAGCGCCTTCGAGTCGTGGAACTGCACCCAGGTGGCCCGCACGAGGAGGGCGAGTACCAGGAGCAGCGTGAAGACCGAGGTGTGCCTGATCGTCTTGTTCATCCCACTGGAGGACGAGCGTCCGGCGCCGGTTCGTTCCCGTCCAGGGGGAATGTGCCGCTTTTCTCAGGTTTCTCAGAAAGCCGCTCGGCCCGCTCAGCCGCTCTTCATGAACCCGGCCTCGTACGCCGCGATCACCGCCTGCGTACGGTCCCGCGCCCCCGTCTTCGCGAGCACCGCCGCCACATGCGTCTTCACCGTCGCCGGGCCGACCTGCATCCGCTCGGCGATCTCCGCGTTGGTCAGGCCGCCCGCCATGTGCCGCAGGACCTCGCTCTCGCGCGCGGTGAGCCGTGCCACCCAGGGCGCCTGCGCGGTCTGCGCGCGCGCGTGCTCGGCGGCGAGTGCCCGTACGGCCGCCGGGAACAGCAGCGAGTCGCTGCGCGCCACCAGCCGCACCGCCTGCACCAGCGCCTCCGCCTCGGCCCGCTTGAGCAGGAAGCCGGACGCTCCGGCGCGCAGCGCCTCGTACACGTACGAGTCGTTCTCGAAGGTCGTGACCACGACGATGCGCGGGGGCGCGGCCATCGTCTGGAGGATCTGCTCGGTGGCGCGGATGCCGTCGATCTCCGGCATGCGTACGTCCATGAGGACGACGTCGGGCTTCAGCTCGCGCACGACGGACACCGCCTCGGCGCCGGTCGCCGCCTCGCCGACGATCTCCAGGTCGGGTTCGGCGGCGAGGATGGCGCGCAGCGCGGTGCGCACCATGCGCTCGTCGTCGGCGAGGACGACGCGCAGCGGGGCGGCGGGGTCGGTCATGGGTGTCCCTTCGTGCGGGTCGTGCTGGGCGTTCTGGGCGTGCGGGTCGTGCCGGGCGTGCGGGTCATGCGTGCCCCTTCAGGGGTAGGCGTACGTGGAGTCTCCACGTCGTGGCGGTGGCGCTGTCGGCCGGGGCGGCGGAATCCGGCGGGCCGTCGACCGGTCCGGCGTGCGCCGTGCCGCCGAGGAGGCGGGCCCGGTCGGCGATGCCGCTCAGGCCGTGGCCGCCGCCCGCGCGGGTGGGCTCGGCCCCGGCCCCGGACCTGGCGGCGTCGGGGAGCGGGTTCTCGGCGACGATCTCCAGGCCGTCCCCGTCGAGGGCGACGCGGAGCGTGACGACGGTGTCCGCCCCGGCGTGCTTGAGGGCGTTGCTGAGTGCCTCCTGGACGATGCGGTAGCCCTCGCGGGACACCATCGGCGGCAGCGCCTCCGCGTACCCGGACTCCGACGTGCCGAGGATCTCCGCGTCGATGTCCGCGTCCACGCGCAGGCCGCCCGCCCGGGTGCGGTCCAGGAGCCCGGCGAGGTCGCCGCCGAGCGTCGGCGCCGGTGCGGTGGAGCCGCGCTCGCCGCCCTCGCGCAGCACGCCGAGGACGGCGTCCAGTTCGCCGACGGTGCGCCGGGTGGTCTCCTCGATGGCGGCCAGGGCCTCGCGGACGAACTCCGGGTCCCGGTCGAGGAGTTTGCGGGCCGCGCTCGCCTGCAGCGTGACGGCGCTCAGCGCGTGGCCCACGGAGTCGTGCAGCTCGCGGGCGAGGCGGTTGCGCACGGCCAGGTCGGCGGCGCGCCGCTCGGCGTCGGCGAGGCGGTCGGCGGGCGTGGGGCCGAGCAGTACCGGGGCCCAGCGCGCGAGGAGGGCGCCCGCGCCCGCCGCGCAGCCCGCGAGCGCGGTGAGCGACGCGGCACCCGCGACCGGCGCGAGCACCATCGTCCAGGGTTCCTGGAGGTACGCGGGCAGGCCGAGCCAGGAGCCGCTGAGGCCCACGGACAGCGGGAGCAGGAGCAGGAACCCGCCGAACGGCACCAGGCCCAGCGTCATCCCGCTGATGACCCCGCCGAAGCCGAGGTGCAGCGTGAACCAGGCGACGGTGCGTCCCCGCGCGGCCCGCGACCGCGGCGGCCCGTCGGCCAGCGACTCGTCCGGCACCGCGCACAGCGCCCGCACCGCCGCCACCGACATGGGGCGGGTCAGCGGGAACAGCGCGGTGATCGCGGCGAGCGGCAGCCCGAACCCGAACGACACGAGCTGCGAGGTGAACGAACCGAAGATCATGCTCTCGCCGAGCAACGGCCCGGCCATCGTCGATCCGACGAACACATACGGCATGGCGACCGCGCCGCCGAGGATCAGATGAATCCATCGCCGCCGCGCCCGCCGCCCGACGAGAACCGCCACGAACCGTCTCACGCGGACTGCCGTGGGCTGCGGGGCACAGCGGGCTGCGGGCCGCCGGGTGCCGCTGACCGTGAGGTGTTGGGTGCCGCTTGCGGTGGGCTGGCGGGTGTCGACGGCTGCGGGTTGTCAGGTGTCGCTGGCCGTGAGGTGTTGGGTGCCGCCTGTCGTGAGGTGGCGGGTGTCGCTGGCTGCGGGCCTTCGGGTGTCGCCTGCCGTGAACCCTCGCGCGCCGAGCGCTGTGCGCCGTCGGGTACCGCCTGCCGTGAGCTGTCGTACGCCGACCGCTGCGAACCGCCGGGCGCCGAACGCCGCGAGGATCCGGCCGAGTCCGCGCCGTCCGCCAGGGCCGCCAGGCCCGAGTCAGCTGCCTGGTCCGTGCCCGCGGTGCGGCTCGTGCGGTCCGCCGGGACTCCGGCGTTCGTGCGGCCTGCGCCGTCTGCCCGGCCCGTGCTCGCCCCGATCCCCGAGCCGTCCGTGCGGTCCCCGCCGTCCGCGCGGCCCGTGCCCCCGGCGCCGCGCCCGCCCTCGGTGCGGGAGTCGGCCCGCTCTTTCAGGAAGCGCGCCCCCGTCGCGGCCACGAGCGTTCCGATGATCATCTGCACAGCGTAGGCCAGGAGCATCACGGGCGTGGGGCGCTCGCTCACGTCCGCCGTGCCCGCGAACGACGCGGCGAACAGCCACGCGCCCCAGCACGCCACCGCGCCGGACCCGGCCCAGGCGAGCGCGAGCGGCACCTTCACGGGCAGGGCGGGCAGCCGCCGGAACGCGAGGACCAGGGCGCCCGCCACGGCCGCCGTCAGGTAGCCGAGTTCGAGGACCTGCAGGACGTGGAAGTCGGTCGTGCGGTCCGTGGCGATCGCGTCCGCGAGGCCGAACGTCGAACCGCCCGCCCACAGCAGCCGCAGCCCCGCCGGGAACAGCGCGAGCACCGCCGCCGTCACCGCCCACACCCGCAGTGCGCGCCCGCCCGCGTGCACCTTCGGCAGGTCCCCCACGCGGCCCCGCCACAGGTGTCCCCACCGTTCCCGGGCGTACAGCACGAACAGCAGCCCCAGGCTGAGCCCTTGGACGATGAACCCGCCGTACACCACCCCGAACACCCACTCGTCGAGGAACGGCTCGCGGCCGGACTCCTCGGCGCTGTTCACCGAGCCGCCGAGCGCCCGCACGGCGAGCTGCGCCGGGAACCCGCCCATGATCGGCAGCAGCAGCCCGGTCGCGGCCCACATGGGCAGGCCGAGCAGCCAGGCCGGTACGCGGCGCCCCCAGGGCCGGGTCAGGAGCAGCGCGAGGGCGATGACGGCGCCGTCCATGAGGACGGTGACGCTGTTGGCGACGGCCATCACGCCGCGGTGGTCGAGGAGGGAGCTGCCGTCCGGGATGCCGATGTGGCTCCCGGAGATCCAGGCGAGCTTCAGGGAGAGGTAGGGGAGGCAGGCGGCCACGGCGACGGTACGCAGCAGCAGCCGGAGCCTGCCGGGGGAGCGGCGTGCGGCGCGGCCGGTGGCCGGGGCGGGCACGGGGAGGGGAGCGGATGTCTGGCTCATGCCTCCACGCTCCCGCCGCCATCCCGGGCACCACCTCCTGCCTGCCGGTGAACCGCCTCCGCCGCACGGGGGAGGGGGGACCGGCCCGTGCGGAGGGGGGGGCGGGGAGCCGCGCGGCGGGGGTGGGGAGCCGTGCGGCCGGGGCGGGCGGGGGCTGAGGGCTCCGCGCCCGGCTCTCGGACCGAAGGGCTGAGGCCAGCTCCGCCGGGGTCAGCCCTGCCGGGGTCAGCCCCGCTGAGGCCACCCCCGCGGGGCCAGACCCCCTGGAGGCAGCCCTCGGAACCTCAGAGTCGCCGAGTGGCCAACGTCAACCGGTCCCGGGCGTCGAACAGCGCGTCCTTCACCATCTGTTCGTGCGCGGGCGTGAGGCGGGCCACCGGGACCGAGCAGCTGATGGCGTCGCGGGCGGGGGTGCGGTAGGGGATGGCCACGCCGAAGCAGCGCAGGCCGAGGGTGTTCTCCTCGCGGTCCACGGCGAAGCCCTGTTCGCGTACCGCGTGCAGCTCCTCGATGAGCTTCTCGCGGTCGGTGATCGTGTGCTCGGTCAGCGACGGCAGCGTCTCGGGGAGCATCTTGCGCACCTGCTCGTCGGTGTGGGTGGCGAGCAGCGCCTTGCCGAGCGAGGTGGAGTGGGCGGGCAGGCGGCGGCCCACGCGCGTGAAGGGGCGCAGGTAGTGCTGGGACTGGCGGGTGGCCAGGTACACCACGTTCGTCCCGTCGAGACGGGCGAGGTGGATGGTCTCCGTGGTGTCGTCCGAGAGCCGGTCCAGCGTCGGCCGGGCCGCGGCCACGACCTCGTCGCCGTCGATGTACGACGTGCCGACGAGGAGCGCCCGCACCCCGATCCCGTACCGCGTACCGGTCGCGTCCGTCTCGATCCAGCCCAGCTCGACGAGGGTGCGAAGCAGCATGTAGAGGCTGGACTTCGGGTATCCGACGGCCTCCTGGACGTCGGCGAGGGCGTGCATCCCGGGCCGCCCCGCGAAGAACTCCAGCAACTCCACCGTCCGCACCGCGGACTTGACCTGCGCGCCCCCGCCCGTCTCCCCAGCCGACATCGCCCTTGACCCCTCACGTCCGACAGGAAATAGTCTCCACTGTCCCCGACGATTCATCATCAGGGACGGTGTTCAGCATATCGAACGCCGTTGGTGAGTGGCAGCAGATCCGACGCGCGGTGAGCGGCTTGTGACCCCCGAGCCGCGGACACCGGGCCCGCACGGCAATCCTGGAGGAACCCGCGGTGGCAGCAGCACCAGTCTGGAGTGTGGACCCCCGAACCGGGAAGCGGCGCGCACAGGTCGCCGCCGAGGCCACCGCACAGGACGTCGACCACGCCGTCGCGGCCGCGCACGCGGCCCGCGCCGCGCTGGCCGACCGCACCGTCCGCGCGGCCTTCCTGCGCACCGCGGCGGACCTCCTGGACGCCGCGCAGGACGACCTGGTCGCGACCGCGGACGCCGAGACGGCCCTCGGCGCCGCCCGCCTGACCGGTGAACTGGCCCGCACCCGCTACCAGTTGCGGGCCTTCGCGGACCTCGTCGACGAGGGCGCCTACCTCGGCGTCGTCATCGACCACCCCGACAGCGCCGCCACCCCGCCCGTCCCCGACCTGCGCCGCTACAAGATCCCGCTCGGCGTCGTCGCCGTCTACGCCGCCTCCAACTTCCCCTTCGCCTTCTCCGTGCCCGGCGGCGACACCGCGAGCGCCCTGGCCGCGGGCTGCCCCGTCGTCGTCAAGGCGCACCCCGACCACCCCGACACCTCCGAGCGCGTCGCCGCCGTCCTGCGTGCCGCCGCCGTGCGCCACGACCTGCCCGAGGCCGTCGTCGGCCTGGTGCACGGCTTCGAGGCGGGCGTCGACCTGGTCCGGCACCCGCTGGTCGCGGCGGCGGGCTTCACCGGTTCGGTACGCGGCGGCCGCGCCCTGTTCGACGCGGCGGCCGCACGCCCCGTGCCGATCCCCTTCCACGGCGAACTCGGCTCCCTCAACCCGGTCGTCGTCACCGAGGCCGCCGCCGCCGAACGCGGCGAGCAGATCGGCACCGGCCTCGCGGGCTCCATGACCCTCGGCGTCGGCCAGTTCTGCGTGAAGCCGGGCCTGGTCCTCGCCCCCGAGGGCGCGGCCGGCGACCGCCTCCTGAAGTCCCTGACGGAGGCCGTCGGCGCCACCGCCGCCGGAGTGCTCCTCGACCACCGCATGCGCGACAACTTCGTCGCCGGGGTCGTCGAGCGCGCCCAACTGCCCGACGTGAGCGCCCCGGTGGCGCCCGGCGCCGCCGACGAGCACACCGTCACCGCGGGATTCCTCACGGTCCCGGCCGCCCGCCTCGCCGCCGAGGGCGCCCACGACCTGCTCCTCGAAGAGTGCTTCGGCCCGGTCACCGTCGTCGCCCGGTACACGGACGAGGCCGAGATCACGGCGGTGCTCGCCCGGCTCCCCGGCAACCTCACCGCGACCGTGCACCTGTCGGCCGACGAAGCCGCGGGGGACCCGGCGGCCGGGGGCCGCGGCGCCCGGCTCCTGGCCGAACTGACCCCGCTCGCCGGGCGGGTCCTCGTCGACGGCTGGCCCACCGGCGTGGCCGTGGCCCCCGCCCAGCAGCACGGCGGCCCCTACCCCGCCACCACCAGCACCTCGACGTCCGTCGGCGGCACCGCCATCGAGCGCTGGCTGCGCCCCGTCGCGTACCAGAACACCCCCGAGGCGCTCCTGCCGCCCGAACTCCACGACGCCAATCCCCTCGGTCTGCCGCGCCGCTACGACGGGCGCCTGGAACACTGACGGCATGAACGCCAAGGAGACCGGAAGCCTCACCCTGCCCGAACTCCCTTTCCCGCTGCGGCCGTACGGCCCCGAGGGCGACTGGAGTTACGAGAGCGGCGCCCTCACCGGCTGGGCAGGACCCCGCCAGGACCGCTTCGTGCCGCCCACCGGCGAGGCGCTCGACCCGGCGTCCGACGCGCCGCGGCTGCTCGGCGCGCCCGAGGGGGACTTCCAGCTCATCGCCCGCGTCACGGTCGGCTTCGCCGCCGCCTTCGACGCGGGCGTGCTCTATCTGCACGTGGGGGAGCGCGAGTGGGCCAAGCTCTGCTTCGAGCGCTCCCCGGACCGTCCCACCATCTGCACGGTGGTCACCCGAGGCCGCTCGGACGACGCCAACGCCTTCGTCGTGGACGGCTCCAGCGTCTGGCTGCGGATCAGCCGCACGGGCACGGCGTTCGCCTTCCACGCCTCGACGGACGGGCGGCACTGGACGTTCGTCCGCATCTTCCAGCTCGGCGACGAGCAGGCGGCCGCCGCCGCGCTCGTCGGCTTCCTCGCGCAGTCGCCGCAGGGGGAGGGGTGCGTGGTGACGTTCGAGGAGATCGAGTTCCGCCCGAACTGGCCCAAGGGCCTGCGCGACGGCTCCTGAGCCGGGCCGGTCCCGTCGTCAGAGCCTGACGCGTGTCCCGGTCGCGGCGGCCCGCTCGACGGCGTCGAGCAGCCGCTGACGCCTGGCGGCGTGCGCGAAGTCCGGGACAGTACGGGTGCCTTCGCGCAGGTCGCGCAGGATGCGGGCGTACTGGACCCCCACGTTGTACGCGGGCTCCGCACGCAGGTCGTCCAGCTCGGGGACGTCGAAGTACCGCCCGGGGACGGGTAGTTCGGCCACCACCGTCTCCGCGCCCCGGGCGCCGCGCACCGTCAGCCGCGCCTGCTGCAGATGGCCGTGGTCACCGTTCACGACCAGGTCGCCCTCCGTGCCGTTGATCTCCCAGTGGAAGTCGGTGCCCCGCGAGAGCCCGCCCCGGAAGTGCACGGACGCGACGGCGCCGGAGGCGAGCCGCCCGCTGACCGCGACCTGGTCCGCGACGGTCATCGCGGCGGCGCGCCCGCTGCCCTCCTCCCGCACCACCGGCCGCCGGGTCGCCGTCGTGGCCGACACCTCAGCGAACTCGCCGAGCACCATGGCCAGCGAGTCCACGGTGTGACCGAAGGGGATGGTGAGCATCGTGCCGCCGTTCCCCCGGTCCAGGAGATGGGCGCCGCCCGGATCGAAGGTGGGCCCCCAGCGGCGGCCCGACGCGACGAGGCTCGTGGACAGCACGTCACCGACGAAGCCGTCGGCGACGAGGTCGCGCAGATACCGCACGGCGGGCGCCGCACGCGCCTGGAGCCCGGTGAAGGTCCGCACCCCGGCGCGGGCCGCCACCGCAGCCAGTTCCCCGGCCTCCGTGACGCCGTTGCCCAGCGGCCACTCCGACAGGACGTGCTTCCCGGCCGCCAGCGCCGCCAGGATCACCTCCCGGTGCCGGGGCACGCGGACGCTCACGACGACCAGGTCCACGGCCGGGTCCGCGGCCAGCTCGGCGGCGGAGCCGTGCGCGCGGCCGATCCCGTACTTCTCGCCCGCGGCGCGGGCCGACTCCGGGGTGGAGGCGGCCAGGGCGCGCAGGTCGTAGCCGGGGAGGCGGGTGAGGGCGGGGAGGTGGGAGAGCGGGGCCCACCCGGAGCGGGCGGAGAGCCCGACGATACCGACGCCGACAGGGCCGTTCGCCGCGCTCTCTGTGCTCTGTGCGTTCTGTGCGTTCTCGATCATGCCCGGAACGTACGACCCGGCCCCCGATCACCCACAAGGGCCCCAACTATATTCTGGAAACCATGACAGCTCAGAGCCGCTTTACGCCGCCCACGGAGGCCGCGGGGCACCGGCACGACATCTACGGGCTGCTGTGCCCCGGCCGGGAGATCTTCGAACTGCTCGCCAACAAGTGGGCGGGCCTTGCGATCACCGCCCTGGAGGACGGCCCCCGGCGGTTCGGCGAACTCCGCTCCCGCCTTGAGGGCGTGAGCCCGAAGGTCCTCACGCGGACGCTGCGGCGCCTGGAGGAGTACGGCCTGGTGCGCCGCACGGTCTTCGCGGAGGTCCCGCCCCGGGTGGAGTACGAGCTGACCCCCCTCGGCAGGGGCGCCCTGGAACCCCTGGCCCACCTGCGCACCTGGATCCGCACCAACACCCACCGCTTCGGCCCCCGCCCGGGGTGACCGCCGCCGGGTGGGAATGGAACACTCCGGCCCCGGGTTGCACAGACGCGGAGGACGTCTCCGTTTCGTACGACCCGAGGAAGAACCACATGCGCGTCGAGATCTGGAGCGACATCGCCTGCCCCTGGTGCTACGTGGGCAAGGCCCGCTTCGAGAAGGCCCTGAAGGCCTTCCCGCACCAGGACGCCGTAGAGGTGATCCACCGCTCCTTCGAGCTGGACCCGAACCGCCCGAAGGGCGACACGGCGGCCGTGATCCCGATGCTGGCGCAGAAGTACGGCATGACGGAGGACCAGGCGAAGGACGCCGAGCGCCGCCTCGGCGACAACGCGGCGGCCGAGGGTCTCGCGTACCGCACCGAGGGCCGCGACCACGGCAACACCTTCGACATGCACCGCCTGCTGCACTTCGCCAAGGAGCAGGGTGGCCAGGCCGCCCAGGACCGCCTCATCGGCGCGTTCTACACCGCCAACTTCGCCGAGGAGCGCTCGGTCTTCGACGACGACGAGCGCCTGATCGCCCTCGCGGCGGACGCGGGCCTCGACGCGGCGGCGGCCCGCGGGGTCCTCGCCGACCCCGACGCGTACGCCGACGCGGTCCGCGCGGACGAGCGCGAGGCCGCCGAGCTGGGCGCGAACGGCGTGCCGTTCTTCGTGCTCGACCGGAAGTTCGGCGTCTCCGGCGCCCAGCCCGCCGAGGTCTTCACGCAGGCCCTGGAGCAGGCGTGGGGCGCGCGCTCACCGCTGACGGTGCTCGCGGAGGAAGGCGCCGACGGCGACGCCTGCGGCCCCGACGGCTGCGCGGTCCCGCCCCGCGACTGATCTGCGCCGGACGGCGGAAGCCCTGGTCAGGGCCCACGGGTAAGCATCGCTAAGCGGTACGGGTCAGGCATCCGCAATGGACCGGGCCCGGCCGAGGCGGCACAGTGACCTCATGGAGACTTCCGGCCAGGGCCCCGTCCAGACCGTCCCGACCTCCGCCTCGACCTCCGCCGCGTTCGAAGCGCTCGTACGTACCGAGTTCACCGCCAGGACCACCTACCTGAACAGCGCGAGCACCGGCCTGCTGCCGGGCCGCGCCGTCCGCGCCATGCACGAGGCGACCCTGTCGGTGGCGGAGGGCCGCCCCGCCGACATGTTCGCGGACGTGGAGGCGGCCCGCGCCGCCTTCGCCCGCCTGGTCGGAGTGGCGCCGAGCCGGGTCGCGGTGGGCGCGTCCGTCGCCGTGTACAGCGGTCTGGTCGCCGCCTCGCTGCCGGCGGGCGCCGAAGTCCTCACCGCCGAGGGCGACTTCAGCTCGACGGTGAACCCCTTCCACGTACGCGGCGACCTGAAGGTCCGTACCGTGCCGCTGGAGCGGATCGCGGAGTCCGTGCGCCCGGGCACCGCCCTGGTCGCGGTGTCCGCGGCCCAGTCGGCGGACGGCCGGATCGTCGACCTGCCCGCGCTGCGCGCCGCGACCCGCGGGCACGGCGCCCGCCTCTACCTGGACGCCTCGCAGGCGACGGGCTGGCTGGACCTCGTCGAGCACATCGCCGACGTGGACTTCCTGTCGTCGGTGGCCTTCAAGTGGCTCACCTGTCCGCGGGGCGTCGCGTTCTTCGTGGTCCCCGACGGCCCGGAGGACCCCGGCGCGCCCGCGGCCTTCGGCGGTGTGCCCCCGCTCTTCGCGGGCTGGGTCGCGGGCGAGCGTCCCTGGGACAGCTGCTACGGCCCGATCACCGAACTAGCCCGCTCCGCACGGCGGTTCGACGAGAGTCCGAGCCTGTTCGCGTACGCGGGCGCCCGGCACTCCCTGGCCGTGATCGAGGAGCTGGGGGTGGCCGCGATCCGCGCCCATGACCTGGCGCTCGCGGACCGCTTCCGCGCCGGTCTCGCGGCGCTCGGCCACGAGCCGGTGGCCGCGCCCGGGTCGCCCATCGTGTCGGTGCCCGGACTGGGTTTCCGCCAGGCGGAGTTGAGCGCGGCGGGCATCGAGGTGTCGGACCGCGCGGGCCAACTGCGGGCGGCCTTCCACCTGTACAACACGGAGGCCGACGTGGACCGGCTCCTGGAGGCTCTCGGCGAGAGCTGAGGAGCCGGGGCGGGCCGGAGGGCCGGGACCGGGGCGGGCTGAGGCCGCCCTGCCCCGGACCCGCTGCCCTACCCGCGCAGCGCCTCCCGCCGCGCCTCCTCCGGGCAGTCCGCCGTCTCCACGCAGAGGTTGGTCTCGACCCGGGTGAGCAGCCGGGCCAGCTCCGTCCGCTCGTCCGGGTCCAGACCGGCGAGGGTGTGGTCCTCCAACTCGCCCCAGGCGCGCCGCACTTCGGTGAGCAGCCCGCAGCTCGAATCGGTCGCCTCGACGAGCACGGCCCGGCGGTCGTCCGGGTCGGGCCGCCGCCGTACGTGCCCGGCCTGTTCCAGGCGCTGCAGCATCTTGGTGACCGTCGACGGGTCGAGGTCGACGACCTTGATCAGGTCGGACTGGCGCACCGGGCCCGTGTCCCACAGGTGCATCATCACGAATTCCTGGCCGGGGTAGAGGCCGAGCCCCTTCAGGAGCTTGCCCGCCGCGATCCGGTGCAGCCGGGCCACCCGGCTGATCACCATGCTGGCCGGCCCGTCCTGGGCGGCCAGCGGCAGCCGCTCGATACACGCGGGGTCGGCCTGCGCGGCCCCCGCCGTCCCTGTGTCGGCCTTCATCGCAGCTCCTGCCCTTCGCCGGTCCGGCGCTGTCCGCCGTCGCCATCCTCCACCAGTGTCGTCCTGGTTCCCTCCAGAGATTAACTTGGTCGGCCAAGGAATGCGCTACAGTGGCTCGCGGTTGAATTACTTGGCCGACCAACCTTCGTACGCCCTGGAGCTGTGATGACCACCGCATTCGACCCCATCGACCTGCACGGCGTGTCCCTCACCAACCGCATCGCCCTGGCGCCGATGACCCGCAGCCGGGCGGGCGCGGGCGGCGTCCCCACCGACCTCGTCGTCGAGTACTACGCCCAGCGCGCCAGCGCCGGCCTGGTCATCACGGAGGGCGTGCAGCCCTCCGCCGTGGGCCAGGGCTACCCGGACACCCCGGGCCTGCACAGCGCCGAGCAGATCGCGGGCTGGCGCAAGGTCACCGACGCCGTGCACGCCGCGGGCGGCCTGATCTTCGCCCAGCTCATGCACGCGGGCCGCATCGGCCACCCCTCGCTGCTGCCCGATGGACTGGTGAACGTCGGCCCGTCCCCGATCGCCGCCGAGGGGCAGGTCTACACCCACGAGGGACCGAAGGACTACATCACGCCCCGCGAGCTGACCGGCGACGAGGTGCGCGCCACCATCGGCGAGTTCGTGGCGGCGGCCCGCAACGCCATCGAGGCGGGCTTCGACGGCGTCGAGCTGCACGGCGCCAACGGCTATCTGATCCACCAGTTCCTCGCGCCGGGCTCCAACCAGCGCACCGACGAGTGGGGCGGCTCCCCGGCGAAGCGCATCCGCTTCGCCGTCGAGGTCGCCAGGGCCGTCGCCGCCGAGATCGGCGCCGACCGCACGGGTATCCGCCTCTCGCCCGGCAACCCCTTCAACGGCATCCACGAGCCCGACCCGGGGGAGGCCTACCTCGCCCTGGTGGCGGAGCTGAACGCCCTCGGCCTCGCCTATCTGCACATCATGGAGGTCGGTGAGATCCGCGAGCTGACGCAGGCGCTGCGCAAGGAGTTCAGCGGCACGTTCATCCTCAACCCCGCGACCGAGGGTCCCACCGGTCACGACGACCTGGCCCTGATCGAGGAAGGCACCGCCGACCTGGTCTCCTTCGGCTCCCTGTTCCTCGCCAACCCGGACCTCCCGGCCCGTCTGAAGACCCGCGGTCCGTACAACACGCCGGACCAGTCCACGTTCTACGGCGGCGACGCCAAGGGCTACACGGACTACCCGGCGCTGCGGTCTGCGTGACCCGGTATCCCGCGAGCGGAAACGGCGACGGCGGTGGCCCGGCACCGGAGAAGGTGCCGGGCCACCGCCGTCGGCCGTGCGGCTCAGCGCGTCAGGACGTCACCCCACCGGTGTGAAGTCCCTGGCCCCGATGTACTCGGGCCGCCGCACCGGCGCCGCGAACGGCTCGACCGCCGCGTTCTCCACGCTGTTGAAGACGAGGAAGACGTTCGAGCGCGGGTAGGGCGTGATGTTGTCGCCGGAGCCGTGCATGGCGTTGCAGTCGAACCAGGTCGCCGAGCCCGCCTCGCCGGTGAACAGGCGGATGCCGTACTCCCCGGCGAGCTTGGTCAGCGCCTCGTCGGACGGCGTGCCCGCGTCCTGCATCTGCAGCGACTTCTTGTAGTTGTCCTTCGGCGTCGCGCCCGCGCAGCCGAGGAACGTCCGGTGCGAGCCGGGCATGATCATGAGCCCGCCGTTGGTGTCGTGGTTCTTCGTGAGCGCGATCGACACCGACACGGTCCGCATGTTCGCGAGGCCGTCCTCGGCGTGCCAGGTCTCGAAGTCCGAGTGCCAGTAGAAGCCCGACGCCCCGAAGCCCGGCTTGACGTTGATCCGGGACTGGTGGACGTACACGTCGGAGCCGAGGATCTGGCGGGCGCGGCCCACCACCCGCGGGTCGGCGGCGAGGCGGCCGAAGATCTCACTGATCTTGTGCACCTCGAAGATCGACCGGATCTCCTGGGAGCGCGGCTCGACGATGGAGCGCTCGCTCGCGCGCATCGCCGGGTCGTGGACCAGCCGCTCCAACTCGGCGTGGTACTCCACGACTTCCTCGGGCGTGAGCAGTTGCTCGATGGCCCGGAAGCCGTCGCGTTCGAACCCCGCCAGGTCCTCGCCGGTGAAGGGCCCCGGCGTACCCGGCGCGGACCACACCACGGGGTCCTTGCGCTCGATGAGGACCTCGTCGGTGCCTCGGGTCGGGTACAGGTCGGCGGTTCGTCCGGGTGCGGTGGTCATGGTGTTGCCTGCCTCTCCTCTCACGTACGGCCCTGTCCGGGATGTCTCTTCCGTCAGCGGCGGATCACGCCTCCGGCTCGGTGAGCAGCGGGTACACGCCGTTCTCGTCGTGGTCCTCGCGGCCCGTCACCGGCGGATTGAACACGCACAGGCAGCGGAAGTCCTCCTTGATGCGCATCGTGTGCTTCTCGTGCCCGTCGAGCAGGTACATCGTGCCCGGCGTGATGGTGAAGGTCTCGCCGGTCTCGTCGTTGGTCAGCTCGGCCACGCCCTCGGTGCAGACGACGGCCTCGATGTGGTTGGCGTACCACATGCTCGTCTCCGTACCGGCGTAGAGCACGGTCTCGTGCAACGAGAAGCCGACGCGCTCCTTGGCGAGCACGATGCGCTTGCTCTCCCAGGTGCCCGACGCGGCCTTGACGTGCCGGTCGGTGCCTTCAATGTCCTTGAACGAGCGGACGATCACGGTCAGTCAGTTCCTCTTCTGTGCGTGTTTCTGTGCGTGCTGTCACGGGTGCGGTACGCGTGGGTACGCGGCCGGGGGCGCGGCGCGGGCGTCCGCTCAAGCGGTCTCGCGGACCGCGCGGGCGAGCGTGCGCAGGCCCTCGTCCAGCTCGTCGGCCGTGATGGTCAGGGCCGGGAGCAGCTTGACGACCTCGCTCTGCGGGCCGGACGTCTCGATGAGCAGGCCGAGTTCGAAGGCGCGCTTGGCGATGGCGCCCGCGCGGTCCTTGTCACGGAACTCGATGCCCCACACCATGCCGCGGCCGCGGTACTCCTCGATGGCGTCGCCGTTCTCGTCGGCGATGGCGACCAGCGCCTGCTCGATCTGCTCGCCGCGGGCCTGGGTCTGCTTCTCCATCGCCGAGCCGTCGGCCCAGTAGGTCTCCAGGGTGGCGGCGGCCGTCACGAACGCCGGGTTGTTGCCGCGGAAGGTGCCGTTGTGCTCGCCCGGCTCCCACACGTCGAGCTCCGGCTTGAAGAGCGTGAGCGCCATCGGCATGCCGTAGCCGCTGATGGACTTGGACACCGTGACGATGTCCGGCACGATGCCCGCCTCCTCGAAGGAGAAGAACGCGCCGGTGCGGCCGCAGCCCATCTGGATGTCGTCGACGATCAGGAGCATGTCCTGGCGGCGGCACAGGTCGGCGAGCGAGCGCAGCCACTCGGCGCGCGCGACGTTGATGCCGCCCTCGCCCTGCACGGTCTCCACGATCACCGCGGCGGGCTTGTTCAGGCCCGAGCCCTGGTCCTCCAGGAGCCGCTCGAACCACAGGAAGTCCGGCATCGAGTCGTCGAGGTAGTGGTCGAAGGGCATCGGCGTGCCGTGCACCAGCGGGATGCCCGCGCCCGCCCGCTTGAAGGCGTTGCCGGTCACCGCGAGCGAGCCGAGCGACATGCCGTGGAAGGCGTTGGTGAAGGACACGATCGACTCGCGGCCCTTGACCTTGCGGGCCAGCTTCAGCGCGGACTCCACCGCGTTGGTGCCCGTCGGGCCCGGGAACATGACCTTGTACGGCAGGTCGCGCGGGCGCAGGATCAGGTTCTGGAACGACTCCAGGAACGCGCGCTTGGCCGTCGTCGACATGTCGAGGCCGTGCGTGACGCCGTCGCGCTCCAGGTAGTCGATGAGGGCTCGTTTGAGGACCGGGTTGTTGTGGCCGTAGTTGAGCGAGCCGGCCCCGGCGAAGAAGTCGAGGTACTCATGGCCGTCCTCGTCGAACATGCGGCTGCCCTGCGCGCGGTCGAAGACGGTGGGCCAACCGCGGCAGTAGCTGCGCACCTCCGACTCCAGGGTCTCGAAGACGCTCAGGTCGGGCTGGGTGATGGTCACAGCGGATCTCCTGGGAGATGGATTGGTCGTGCGGGGTTCTGAGTGGACTGGGACGGCGCCAGGGGCATGTGACGGTGCGTCAGGCCCACGGGCGCGGCTGCCGGCCGGTCAGCGGAAGAGTGGCGCGATGTCGTACAGGACCTCGGGCTCGTGCCCGCCGTCGTCGCCGGGGAACAGGGCCGCGTCGAACAGCACGGTCCGCTCGACGCGCGCCCCGTGCCGCTCCGCGAAGGAGGTGAACAGGCGCTCGGATGCGGTGTTGCCCGGCGTGATGGTCGTCTCCAGGGCGTCGAACCCGTGCCGGTCCGCGACCTTCGCGGCCAGGCCGTCGAGCAGCGCACCGGCGAGGCCCCGGCCACGCTGCGCGTGGTCGACGGCCACCTGCCAGACCACCAGGGTGCGCGGCTTGTCGGGGCGGATGTAGCCGGTGATGAAGCCGACGGTCTCGCCGCCGGTGTCCCTGGCCACGACGGACGTCGCCGCGAAGTCGCGACACCACAGCAGGTAGCTGTACGAGGAGTTCAGGTCGAGGACCTTCGAGTCGCGGGCGATCCGCCAGATGGCGGCGCCGTCGGCGACCTCCGGGGTGTCGAGCCGCAGGCCCTCGGGCATTTCAAGGAATTTCGCTTGCAGGTCGGTCGGTAGATCGGCTTGTGCAGCGGTCATGCGGATTGAATTTACCGAGCAATTTCTGGGATTGCATCGGGGGAAGGGGTTACGCGCGGCGCTCTCGTGTGTTATCACGCAGGCGCGGGCGCCCGCATGAATCGCTGGGGTTTTGTGACGGTATCGACGGATTTACTTCCGACAAAACGGGCTTGCTGTGGAGTACGTCACAGCCGTGTAATCTCGATGAGACGTGCCCGAATTACGGTGGTTGGTGCTGGCGAAACCTTTGTGTTTAGGGCCTCGGAAAGCGGGCAGAAGAATACGGGAAGCTGCACTCATAAAGAATTCATGAAAGCGCACGGGGAAATTGCCCTGGAGCGCTTTATCGCAGTGCGTGAATCATGATTTCGGCAGACGCCGGACGGGCTGTCCCGTTCATGGTGCGGCGGGCTCGAAGAGCCCGTCCGGCGCTTGAGGACGAGCGCGGAGCGCGATCGGCGCTCAACCAGGCCTACGCCCAGGTGTCGGTGACGGCGCGGCGGGCGGCCTCCAGGTCCACGCCGAGCCCGACCTCGCCCATCGCCGCACCCAGCGCCGCCAGTGACGCGTGCACGACGCCGCGCGTCGCGTCCGGACCGTAGTGGTTGACGCGGATCATCTCCTTGGCCAGCGCGCCACCGCCCGCGACCAGCGGAAGCACCGGATCGGCGGCCAGCGCCCGCGCGACCAGGTCGGCGGCGTCCACGCCCCGCGGGGCCCGCAGCGTCGTCGCGACCGGCGCGGCGTCCCCGGCCTCGTACACATACGGCTCCAGACCCCCGCCGAGCGCCAGGGCGCCCGCGCGCGTCGCCGTCGCGGCCGTCGCGTGCCGCCCCATCAGGGCGGTCAGGCCCTCCGCCTCGATGCGCTCCACACACGCCTCCAGGGCCAGCATCTCCAACTGCGCCGGGGCGTGCAGGAGCGCCTTGCGGCCGCCGTCGATCCAGCGCTCCTTCCAGTCCAGGAGGGAGAGGTACGAGCGGCGCGGCGCCTGCGGGTTCGCGGCCATGCGCTGCCAGGCGCGCTCGCTCACCGACACCGCCGAAACCCCCGCCGGACCGCCCATCGCCTTCTGCGCGCCGATCACGCACAGGTCCACGCCCCACGCGTCCGGCAGCAGCGGCTCGGCGGCCACCGACGCCACCGCGTCCAGCATGAACAGCGCGCCGTGCGCCCGCACGACCTCGCCGATCCCCGCCACGGGGTTGGTGTTGCCGGTCGCCGCCTCCGCGTGCACCAGGGACACGAAGTCGATGTCCGGGTGCGCGGCGAACGCCTCCTCGACCTGCGCGGCCGTCACCGCCGTGTGGAACGGCACCGCCAGGTCCACGACCGTCGCGCCGCAGTCCCGCAGCCAGTTCCCGAACGTCTGCCCGTACGGGCCGGTGATCACGTTCAGGGCCTTCGTGCCGGGCCTGGCGGCGCCCCGGATACAGCCCTCCAGGGGCAGCAGCGCCTCGCCCTGCATGATCACGACGTCCTGCTCGGTGTCCAGGAGCCGGGCCACCCGGTCCTCGATGGCGGCGAAGTGCGCGGCGCCCAGCGGCGCCAGGTCAAGGAAGGGGTGAGTCACGCTGCTGCTCGCTTCGGTAACGGGGTCTCTACGGCCGGTCGGTGAGGCGGCCGCGGGCCCGGGCCCGCGCCCCTCGCCGTCGAGCGTACCCACCGCCCGAGTCAGCCCTGTCGCCTCCCACGCTGCTGTCTAAGCTGGCGGCCATGAGCGAACGCGCGGTGCTGCACGTGAAGGGGCGGGTGCTCGTAGGGCCCGAGGACGTCCGCGACGAGCTGTGGGTGGTCGGGGGGCGGGTGACCTACCGGCGGCCCGCCGCCGGGGACGTGGAGACCGTCAGCGGCTGGGCGCTGCCCGGCCTCGTCGACGCCCACTGCCACGTCGGCCTCGACGCCCACGGGCCCGTCGCGCCGGACGTCGCCGAGAAGCAGGCCCGCACCGACCGCGACGCGGGCACCCTCCTCCTGCGCGACGCGGGTTCGCCCTCCGACACCCGCTGGATCGACGACCGCGAGGACCTGCCCAAAATCATCCGCGCCGGCCGGCACATCGCCCGTACCCGCCGCTACATCCGCAACTACGCCCACGAGATCGAGCCCGACGACCTCGTCGCCTACGTCGCCCGCGAGGCGCGGCGCGGCGACGGCTGGGTCAAGCTCGTCGGCGACTGGATCGACCGCGACGCCGGGGACCTCACCGCCTGCTGGCCCCGCGGGGCCGTCGAGGCCGCCATCGCCGAAGCCCACCGGCTCGGCGCCCGCGTCACCGCCCACTGCTTCGCCGAGGACTCCCTGCCCGACCTCGTCGAAGCCGGGATCGACTGCGTCGAGCACGCCACCGGGCTCACCGAGGACACCATCCCCCTCTTCGCCGCCCGCGGCGTCGCCATCGTCCCCACCCTCGTCAACATCGCCACCTTCCCGCAGCTCGCCGACGGGGGCGAAGCCAAGTTCCCGCGCTGGTCCGCCCATATGCGGCGGCTGCACGCCCGGCGCTACGACACCGTCCGCGCCGCCTATGACGCCGGCGTCCCCGTCTACGCCGGTACCGACGCCGGCGGGTCCCTCGCCCACGGGCTCATCGCCGGGGAGGTCGCCGAGCTCACCAAGGCGGGCATCCCGCCCGTCGACGCGCTTTCCGCCGCCGTGTGGCGTGCGCGGGACTGGCTGGGGCGGCCCGGGCTCGTCGAGGGGGCTCCGGCTGACCTCGTCGTGTACGGGGAGGATCCGCGGGCCGATATGCGGGTGCTGGCGGCGCCTTCCGCGGTGGTGGTGAACGGGAGGGTGGTGGGCTGAGGCCGGGGGCCTTGCCGGGGGCTCCCCAATCCCGCCCCTTCCCGAACCCGGGGGCTGCCGCCCCCGGACCCCCGCTGATCGGCGCTTCGCGCCTCGTCCTCAAGCGCCGGACGGGCTGATACTCACCGGCACATTCTCTAGCCCCTCCGGCAGGACCTCCAACGGCGCGCGCCCGGGGCGCAGGGCGCCGTCCGTGACGTAGCCCTCGGGGCGGCCCGTCAGCTCGGAGGTGAGGCGGGTGCGCCAGCGGGCCACCGACGCGGGGTGGGACGGGTCCAGGTCGTAGCGCTCCTGGGGGTCGGAGACGAGGTCGAAGAGCTGCTCCCGCCCGGACCCGGAGAACCACACATACTTCTCGCACCCGTCGGTGAGCCACTGCATGGACTCCCCGAAGAGAGCGTGCTCGCCGTGGAGCCAGGGCCGGGGCGAGGGAAGCGGCTCACCCCGCGCCGCCGGGAGCAGGCTGTAGCCGTCGAGACCGTCCGGCACGGGCAGGCCCGCACACTCCAGCAACGTCGGCATCACGTCCCGCAGTTCGGCGAGCGCGGAGGACACCACCCCGCCACGGGGCAGCGCACCGGACGGCCCGGCGAGCAGCAGCGGCACCCGGGCCGACCCCTCGTACGGATAGGCCTTGCGCCACAACCGGTGCTCGCCGAGCATCTCGCCGTGGTCGGAGGTGAAGCACACCCAGGTGTCGTCACCGAGCCCGAACTCGGCGAGCGCGGTGAGGAACCGGTTGATCTGCTGGTCGATGTGCGCCATGTGACCGTAGTAACCGGCGCGGGCGCGATGGGCGGTCTCGGCGTCGTACGAGGCGTAGTTGGCGTCGGCGCGGCTGTCGTCGCGCCAGTGGGCGAGGGCGTCGGCCCAGTCACCGACGACGGGTTCGGAGAAGGGCGCCCGCAGGAACTGCTCGAAGGCCCAGGCGGGCGGATCGTAGGGCGGATGGGGCCGGTGGAAGGAGAGGTGGAGGAGGAAGGGGGAGGTGACGTCGCGCCGGTAGAGGAAGTCGATGGCTTCGGTGACGACCCAGTTGGTGGGATGCAGCCGCTCGGCCCGCGCCCAGGGCCGGGCCACGACGCTGTTGCAGTCGAGTCCGGTGTCGGCGTAGTCCGCCCCGGCCCGCTCGCCGGGCTGCCGTTCGAGCCAGGAGAGGTAGTCGTCGTGGAAGCGCGGGTCGACGCGCCGGTCCCGGGCGGCGTGCAAGTACCCGTCGTGGAGGGTCACTTCGTCGAATCCGATGCGATTCCGCTCGGGGAAGGCGTGCAGCTTCCCGATGGCCCGCGTCTGGTACCCGTGCCGCCCGAACTCCGAGGCCAGCGTGACCGGGTACTCCCACGGCACGCCGTCCCGGTAGCCGGTGCGGCGGTGCGAGGTCTGCGCGAGGCCGGTGTGCAGGGCGGCGCGGGCCGGGATGCACGACGGCACGGCGGAGTACGCCTTCTCGAACCGGGCGCCGCGCCCCGCGAGCTGGTCCAGGTACGGCGTGCGGACCACGGGGTGCCCGGCGGCGGACAGGCAGTCGCCGCGCCACTGGTCGGCGGTGATCAGGACGACGTTGCGAGGCATGCGGCTCCTGTTGACGGAGAGTGACGCGACGGGGTCCGGCTCGTTGTACGTAACTTTGCCTCGGCCCCGGCTGTCAACGTGACGATCACGCTTGTCACCGGCACGTGCGGGATGCGCGAGGCCAGAGGGAACGTCCGTGCCGATGGATTCGAATGCATCGGCGGAAACCTCTCCTTGGGGTGAACTCACGCCACGTTGCTGACTGTTCACTCTCAGTGCGTAAAGATTCCGGGAGTCGGGAGGGCGCCGCCAGGCGCACTCCGGCTTCCCCGGTGCCGCGCGCACGCGATGTCCCCGTGTGGCGTGCGCGGTCGGTACTTCCGTGACTCAAGTGAGGGTTCCACCACCTTGACCAGCAACACCTTCCGCAGACTGCCCGCGCGCCGCATCGCCGCGATCGCCGCCGCCACCGCCGTCGCCGCGAGTTCCGCGGCGCTCACCACCGCGGGCACCGCGCACGCCACCGACGACCACCGCGGCGGCCGCGCCGACGCCGTGGTCCTGCGCACCGGCCTCAACGTCTCCCTGCTCAACAAGACCGTGAACCTCCCGCTGAACGCCGCCCTCAACGAGGTGTCCGCGCCCGCGAGCGCCCAGAAGACCGCGCTCACCGCCACGTTGGACGGCGTGGAAGGGGGCCGCCCCTTCAACGTGCTGCGCGCCGACGTCGCGACCGCGCGGGCCACCGTCAAGGGCGGCACCGCCGAGGGCTACAGCAACATCGCCCGCGCGAAGGTGCACCTGCCCGGCCTGCCGACGCTGCCCCTCGTCGAGGTCGACCAGGTGACGTCCAAGGCCCGGTGCGTCTCCGGCAAGCGGCCCGTCGCCGACTCCAAGCTCCTCGGCGGCGTCACCGTGCTCGGCAAGCGCGTCGCCGTGAAGGCCGTGGGCACCACCCAGGTGTCCGTCCCCGGCGTCGGCGATGTCCGCCTCGACCTGTCCTCGACCCGCACCACGTCCCGTACGGCCGCCGCGGTCGCCCTGCGCCTCAAGGTCTCCGTGGACCCCCTGAAGCTCGGCGTCGCGGCCGTCGACGGCACCGTCACGCTGGCCGGTGCCCACTGCACCACCCCCGGCCCCGGTCCCAAGCCCCTCCCCGAGCCCCAGAAGGCGGGCCCCGCCCCCCAGGGCAAGCCCGCCGAGCCGGTGGTCGCCAAGAAGGAGGCCCCCGACGACAACCTCGCCGAGACCGGCGGTAGTTCCTCCACCCCGTACGTGGCCGGGGGAGCGGTCGCCCTGGTTCTCGCCGGAGGTGGCGCCCTGGTGCTGGCGCGCCGCCGCCGCGGCTAGGGCGGAACCTGGCCGGGGGCTCCCCAGTCCCGCCCCTTCCCGATCCTGGGGCTCCGCCCCAGACCCCGCTCCTCAAACGCCGGAGGGGCTAGAGATAGCCTGTCCGGCGATTGAGGACGAGGCGCGGAGCGCCGATAGCAGGGGTCCGGGGGCGCAGCCCCCGGTTTCGGGAAGGGGCGGGGTTGGGGAAGCCTCAGGGCCCGACGGCCAGCACCCCCCGCACGGCCCCCAGAAACGCATCCGTCGTCCCCCGGTCCCGCACCGCCACCCGCAGCCACTCCGCCCCGAGCCCCGGAAACGTATCGCCCCGCCGCACGGCGAACCCCCGCTCCCGCAACCGCTCCCGCACCACAAGACCGTCCGCGACCCGCACCAGGACGAAGGGCCCCGCCGCGGGCCCGGCCACCGACACCCCCGGCAACTCCCCGAGCCCGCCGACCAGATACCGCCGCTCGGCGGCCACCCGGTGGGCCACATGGCCCGCCTCCGCGAGCGCGCGCGGCGACACGCACGCCTCCGCCGCGGCAAGGGCGGGCGACGACACCGGCCACAGCGGCTGCGCGCGCGACAGCTCGGCGACGACCGCCGGGTCGGTGAGGACGTAGCCGATGCGCAGCCCGGCGAGCCCCCACGTCTTGGTGAGGCTCCGCAGCACCACGAGCCCCGGCACGTCGACGCGCCCGGCGAGGGCCTCCCGCTCGCCCGGCACGGCGTCCATGAACGCCTCGTCCACGACGAGGACCCGCCCCGGCCGGGCGATCCTGACGATGTCCGCGGCGCGGTGGAGCACGGAGGTGGGGTTCGTGGGATTGCCGATCACGACGAGGTCGGCGTCCTCGGGCACCAGCCCCGGATCGAGCCGGAACCCGTCCTCGGGCCGCAGCAGCACCCGCCCCACCGCGTGCCCGGCATCCCGCAGCGCGGCCTCCGGCTCGGTGAACTGCGGATGCACCACGACGGGCCGCCGCACCCGCAAGGCCCGCGCAAGGAGCACGAACGCCTCGGCGGCTCCCGCCGTGAGCAGCACCCGCTCCGGCGGAACCCCGTGCCGCGCCGCCACCGCGGCCCGCGCCGCCCGCCCGTCGGGGTAGGCGGCGAGGCCGTCCAGGGACGCGGCCACGCACTGCTTCAGCCACGCGGGCGGCGTACCGGCACGGACATTGACGGCGAGGTCGACGAGAGCACCCTCGCCCCGCACCTCCACGTCCCCGTGGTGCCGCAGGTCGACGTCGGGCGGCGCAGCGGCCGCCGCCGAGCCGTCGGCCACCCCGGCCTCAGTGGGAGTGCGCATGGCTTCCGTGGTGGTCGTGACCGTGCCCGTGGCCGTGCCCGTGGTGATGGTGCCCGTCGTCGTCGGGGTGGAAGTGCGGCTGCTGCGGCAGTCCCACCTTGTCCTCGAAGCCCGGCAGCGCCACCCGGTACACACAGGTGTCGCAGTTCATCCGCAGATCCCCGCCCACGGCCTCCCGGTACCGCTCCATGACCAGCTCGACCAACTCCTCCTCGGGGCCGATCACATCGGCGGACCGCACCTCGACGTCGGGGTGCGCGGACGCCCAGCCGTCGGTCTGCTGCCGCACCCGGTCCGGCAGGATGCCGGTGAACAGGAAGTACGGCAGGACCACGATGCGCCGCGCGCCCAGCGCCACGCACCGGTCGAGCCCCGAGGGCACGTCCGGCGCCGCGAGCGACACGAACGCGGTCTCCACACCCGCGTACCCGCGCCCCTCCCACAGCAGCCGCGCCGCCTTGAACACCTCGGAGTTGGCGTCGGGGTCCGTCGAGCCGCGCCCCACCAGGAGCACGGTGACATCGGCACGGTCCTCCGGCGTGCGCACGGAGTCGCCGAGCGCCTCGTCGAGCCGCCGCTCCAGGACCTTCAGGATCGAGGGGTGCGGACCGAGCGGACGGCCGTAGGAGTACGAGATGCCGGGGTGCCGCTCCTTCTCGCGGGTCAGCGCGGCCGGGATGTCGCCCTTGGCGTGCCCGGCGGACACCAGCATCAGCGGCACCGCAGCGAACCGTTTCGCGCCCCGCTCGACGAGTTCGGTCACGGCTTCGCCGAGCGGCGGCGGCGACAGCTCGATGAAGCCGCCCGCGACCGGCAGTTCGGGGTTGCGGCGCGCCAGCTCCGCGACGAAGTCGCGGAAGGCGGCGGCGCCTGCCTCGTCGCGGGTGCCGTGGCCGGCGATGAGCAGTGCGGGCGGGGTGGTCACTTGTTCTCCTCGGGTCGGATCCCGGCGCCCGGCGCCGGGGGGTGGTACAGCAGGGCGTTCAGAGCGGCCGACGCGACCGCCGAACCCCCCTTCTCGGACACGTTGCTGACGGCGGGAAGCCCGCTCGCGCGGAGCGCCTCCTTGGACTCGACGGCGCCCACGAAGCCGACCGGCAGGCCGATCACGAGCGCGGGCCTGGCGTCGAGCAGCAACAGTTCCTCCAGGGCGGTGGGCGCGCAGCCGATCACCCAGAGCGCGCCGGGACCGACCTGCTCGTACGCGAGCCGCACCGCGTGCGCCGAACGCGTCAGCCCGGCAGCGGACTTGGCGTCCTTCAGACGGCACACCGTCTCGCGCCGAGTGATCCCGGCCGCGACCATCTCCACGTCCACGACGACG
Organism: Streptomyces flavofungini; assembly: GCF_014650815.1. GTDB lineage: Bacteria > Actinomycetota > Actinomycetes > Streptomycetales > Streptomycetaceae > Streptomyces > Streptomyces flavofungini. The sequence continues at coordinate 70,026 of NZ_BMVR01000006.1, read as the reverse complement.
GGCGCGCCCGCGTGCAGGGCGGCGTGGCCGCGTACCAGCGACTCCTCGTCCGTCACCAGGTCCGCCGCGTAGTCCAGGTCCGCCGCGGAGTGGATCACCCGCTCCACGACGGCGCGCGTCAGCGGCGCGAAGTGCGAGGTGTCGAGCCGGGACCGCAGCCGCCGGAACGACTCCTGCTCGATGGGATGCACGACACGAGCCGCCGGTCCCTGGCCCATGGCGCTCACACTCCCTGCCAGCGGTAGCCGCGCGGCGTCACCATGCGGCCCGCGATGGCGCGGGTCGCGGTGTTGCCGACGGTCACGACGGTCATCATGTCGACGCTGTCCGGGTCGAGCGCGGCCAGCGTGGTCAGGCGCACGCTCTCGTCGGGGCGCGAGGCGTTGCGTACGACACCGACGGGCGTCGACGCCGCGCGGTGCTCGGCGAGCAGCGCCAGGGACTTGGGCAACTGCCAGTCCCGGCCGCGGCTGCGCGGGTTGTAGAACGTCACGACCAGATCCGCCTCGGCCGCCGCGCGCACCCGGCGCTCGATGACCTCCCACGGCGTGTGCAGGTCCGAGAGGCTGATCGACACATGGTCGTGGCCGAGCGGCGCCCCGAGCAGCGCACCGGCGGCGAGCGCGGCCGTCACTCCCGGTACGCCGACGACGTCGATGTCGTCCCCGGCCTCGGCGAGGGCGGGCGACGCCATCGCGTACACCCCCGCGTCCCCCGACCCGATCAGCGCCACGGCCCGCCCCTCGCGGGCCTCGGCGACAGCGGTCCGGGCCCGCTCCTCCTCGGCCCCGAGGCCGGACTCGACCACCCGTGTCCCCGGCCGCAGCAGATCCCGGATCTGATCCACGTACTGATCGAGCCCCACGATCACGGAGGCCCGCCGCAGTTCGTCGCGGGCGCGGGGAGTGAGCAGGTCCCGGGCACCGGGGCCGAGGCCCACGACGGCGAGGCGTCCGCGCGCGGGCCGCCGCACCACGGCGCACGTGGCCATGGCGGGCCTGCCGTCCGCGCGCTCCGACTTCCGCTTGGGCACGACGAGTTCACCCCCGCCGTGCAGCGCCGCCGCCTCGGCGACGGACGGCGTCCCGACGGCGGCGAGCGGCGCCCCCGACGGATTCGGCACGTCGACCCCCGCCAGCTCCGCGGCGCCGTACGTCACCAACGGCACCCCGAGCCGCGCGGCCGCCTCGACGATCCCCGGCTCGTCCCGCTTGGCGTCGACGGTCGCCAACTGCCCTACGCACAGGGCGGAAAGACCGGCGCCCTGGAGGGAGTCCCGCACCAGCTCGAGCACCTCGTCGACGGGTGCGCCCTTGCTGGCGCCGACGCCCACGACCAGTGACGGCGGCCGCAGGGTGACCTCGCGGAGCGAGGGGGTGTGGGTGCGATCGGAAACGCGCACGGTGGCCCGCTCACGGCTGGGCACAGCCTCGGTCTCCGGCGGCGTCACATTCGACGGAAGGGCGGGCAGGGGCCAGGACAGCTCCGCCTCCAGGGCGACGGCCTCCCCGTCCAGCACGGCCCGGGTCACCCCGGCGACATCGCCCTCCACGGGGAACCCGAGCGTGTCGAGCCCCGGCACGGACACCGCGTCCGTGGCGGTCGTGATCACCGGCTCGGCCCCGAGCACCTCCCCGGCCTCCCGCGCCAGCGCGTTCGCGCCCCCCGCGTGCCCGCCCAGCAGGGCAACGGCGAACCGCCCGCCCTCGTCGACGCACACGACCCCGGGGTCGACCCCCTTCCCGGCGAGCAGCGGCGCGGCCAACCGCACCACGGCCCCGGTGGCGAGGAAGCACACCACCTGCTCGCACTCGCGGAACGCCCGCTCGAACGCCTCCCGCACGGGACCTTCGTACACCCGCGTACGCGCGGGCCAGGCGTCGGCGAGCCGTGCGCGCGCACGCCCGCCGGCCTCCGTGGCGGAGATCAGGCCGATCACTGAACTGCTCCTTCGTTCAAGGAAGTTGATGCTTCGGGGACCGTGGACGCGGACGCGGACGCGGACGCCGACGACGCGCCGCCCGACCCGCCCCGGGTACCCCACAGCAGGAACACCGGATTGGTGGCGGCAAGCCGGGTGACCTCACCCGGCAGCGGCGCGAGCCGCGAGGACTGCAACAGCACCCCGTCGCAGTCGAACCCGGCACCGAGCAACGCACCGCGCACCGCGGGCACCCGGTCGACCGCGGCCAGCGAAACGACGACGGCCCGCCGGGCCCGCCGCGCGCACGCGGTCACGATGGCGGGCAGCTCCCGCCCCCCGCCGCCGATGAACACGGCGTCGGGGTCGGCGAGGTCGGAGAGCACGGTGGGCGCCGCCCCGTGCACGGCGAGCACGTCGACCCCGTGCGCGGCGGCGTTGGCACGGATGCGCTCGACGCCGTCGGCGGTCTTCTCCACGGCGGTGGCGGCCGCGCCGAGCCGCGCGCACTCCACCGCGACGGAGCCGGAGCCCGCGCCGATGTCCCACACCAGGTCGCCCACGCGCGGCCCGAGCCGGGCGAGCGCGAGCGCCCGCACCTCGAACTTGGTGATCATCGAGTCCCGGTGGGCGAACTCCTCCTCGGCGAGGGCCCACCGGTCGGGCCCGGGCCGCGGACCCGCGACGGTACGCGCGGCGGTGGGGACCGCGCGCTCCTCGTCGAGGCACAGCACGACGCTGACCGCGGTGCCCCAGTCACGGGCGGCGGCCGCGGCCGGGGTGACGCGTTCGACGCGTTCGTGCTTCGGGTCGCCGAGGGCGGTGGCCACGACGAGTGTGCGGGTCGCCGTGCGGCGGGCCAGTTCGGCGCCCAGCTCGGCGGGGCCGCTGCCGGGTCCGGTGAGGACGGCCACTTTCGGGTGGGCCCGGCAGGCGTTCACGGCCGTACGGAGGTCGCGGCCGTGGGCGCTCACCACGACCGCGTCGTCCCAGGGCAGGCCCGCCCGCGCGAACGCGGCGGCCGCCGAGGAGACGCCGGGGCGGACGTCCAGGGCGTCCGGGCCGAACCGGTCGGCCAGCGCCCGCACTATGCCGAAGAACCCGGGGTCTCCGGAGGCGAGGACGACCACCCGTGCCGGGGCCGTGGTGGCCGCCGATCGGCCTCCGGACCCGTCCTCGATCGCCGGACGGGCTGCGCACGCACCGCCGTCGGCCGCGAGGTGCCGCTCGACCGACACGTCCTGCTCGACCGAAGAGTCCCGCCCGATCGAAATACACCGCTCGATCGCCTTCAGCGCGGGCGCCAGCGGTCCCAGGACCACCCGCTCCACGCCTTCCGGAACCTCGGCCGCCGCCAGATGGCGGCGGCCGCCCACGACGAGGGCGGCGTCCCGCACGGCCGCGCGGGCGGCCTTGTCCAAGCGCGCCCCCGTCCCCGTACCCACGACCGTGATCACGACCGCGGCCTCTCCGCGCGCAGGGCCGCGCGGGCCTCGGGGTCGGCCTTGCGGAAGCCGTGGAAGTGGCCGGGGTGGTACAGGTGGGAACGGGTGCCGTGGGCGCCGAGGGCGGGGCCGACCAGGAACAGGGTGTGCTTCCAGAGGCGGTGTTCCTTCACCGTCTCCTCCAGCGTCTCGATGGTGCAGGTGAGGATCAGCTCCTCGGGCCAGGTGGCCTGGTACGCGACGACGACGGGCGTCGACGTCGGGTAGCCGCCTTCCAGGAGCTCCCGCACGAGCTGGCCGCTGCGTGCCGCCGACAGGAACAGCGCCATCGTCGTGCCGTGCCGCGCGAACTCCCGAACCTCCTCGCCGGGCGGCATCGGCGTCTTGCCGCCGCCGAGCCGGGTGAGGATCACGGACTGGGCGACCTCGGGGATGGTCAGCTCGCGCCCGGCGAGGGCCGCGACGGCCGAGAACGACGAGACACCCGGCACGATCTCCGTCTCGACGCCGAGCGCGACGCACCGGTCGAACTGCTCCTGCGTACCGCCCCACAGCGCCGGGTCCCCGGAGTGGATCCGCGCGACCTTCAGGCCGTCCCGGGCCGCCCGCTCGTACACGGCGACGACGTCCTCCAGGGACAGCGCCGCCGAGTCCAGGATCTCGGCGTCGTCGCGGGCGTGCTCCAGGACGTCGGCCTGCACGAGGCTGGCGGCCCAGATCACCACGTCGGCGTCCGCGATGGCGCGCGCGGCTCGGAAGGTCAGCAGGTCAGCGGCGCCGGGCCCGGCGCCGACGAAGGTCACCTTGCCGGTGGGGACGGCGTCGGCCATGGGGGAGTTCCTCTCGTACGGAATGAAACAGGCGGAGTGGGCGAAAGCGAAGGAGATGGGGAAGGGAGGGCGGGGAGCGGCTCGGCCGGGGGGCCGGGGGAGTGGCCGCGGGGCCCGCAGGGCGGGTGCGCGCTGCGCGCGCGGGTTCAATCGGCTAGCAAGAGCGCATGGCGGTGTTCGTGGCGCTCGGCGCGTTCGTGATGACACTCGTCGGCGGCTGGACCGCCGGGCGGGTCACCGACCGGCGCCATCTGGTGCTGGGGCTCGCGGGCGGCCTGATGCTCGGCGTGGTCGGCCTCGATCTGCTGCCCGAGGCCCTGGAGGCGGCCGGCGGCCCGGTCTTCGGGGTGCCCGCGGCGCTGCTCCTGGCCGTCGCGGGCTTCCTGTTCGCGCACGTGGTGGAGCGGCTGCTGGCGCTGCGCAGAGCCGCGCACGGCGGCGCCGAGCACGCCGAAGGACGGGTCCCGCAGGTCGGCCTGACGGCGGCCGCGGCGATGGTCGGCCACAGCGTGATGGACGGGGTGGCGATCGGCGCCGCGTTCCAGGTGGACCAGGGCATGGGGGCGGCCGTGGCGGTCGCCGTGGTCGCGCATGACTTCGCGGACGGCTTCAACACGTACACGATCACCCGGCTGTACGGGAACGCGCGCCGCAAGGCCGTGGCGATGCTGTTCGCGGACGCCGTGGCCCCGGTCGTGGGCGCGGCGACCACGCTGGCCTTCACCATTCCGGAGCAACTGCTCGGCGGGTATCTCGGCTTCTTCGGCGGCGCCCTGCTCTACCTCGCCGCCGCCGAGATCCTGCCCGAGGCCCACCACGACCACCCGGCGCGTTCGACGCTGCTGTGCACGGTGGCGGGGGCGGCGTTCATCTGGCTGGTGGTGGGCCTCGCCGAGTGACCGCGGCCGCCGGGGCGGGGCCGGGCTCACAGTTTCCCGCCCCGCCCGCCCTCGCGCCGTGCGGGCGCGATGAGCGTCGACAGGTACGGCAGCGGCCCGTCACCCAGCTCGGCGGCGCCCCGGATGGACTCCTCGGGCAGCCCGAGCGCCGACCCCCACACGGCCTCCTCGGTCCGCCCCGTCTCCCGCAGCGCCGCCGCGACCTCGTGCGCGAGCCGCCCGAACTTGTACGCCACCACGGTCCCGGGCCCGGCGAGCGCGTCCTTGAGCACGGCGGCCCCGGCGGTCACCGGCACCAACGTCAACGGCTCGGTGCCCTCCGTGAGGACGGCCCCGCTGCGCGCGGCAAGATCCTGCATGGCGGTGATCCCGGGCACCGTCTCGACAGCGACGCCCGGCACCGACTCCGCGACGGTCTGTGCGAGATACGTGAACGTCGAGTACACATTGGGGTCGCCGATCGTCGCGAACGCCACCGTGCCGCGCTCCCGCAGCAGTTCGGCGACCCGCTCCCCGGCCGCGTCCCAGGCCGCCTCGCGCCGCGCCCGGTCGGTGCGCTCGTTCAACGCGAACACGACCCGTACGACCCGCTCCTCCGGGACGTAGTGCAGCACCGTGGCCTCGGCGCGCCCACGCTCACCCGTGTCCATCACCGGCACGACGACGACATCGGCGGCACGCAGCGCGTTCACACCCTTGACGGTCACCAGCTCCGGATCCCCGGGCCCCACCCCGACCCCCACCAGCCTGCTGCCACCGCTGACACCACTGCTGCCGCTCATGCCTTGCACCTCTCCACAAACCGACGGGCGATCCCGGGCTCGGCGGCCCAGTGCGTGTGCAGATAACTCGCGTGCACACCCTGTTGTACGAAACCCTCGACGCGCCGTTCAGGGGCGTGCAGCCCCCAAGCGGGAGCCGCCCCCGCGCCCGGCTCCACCACCGTGCGGTGGAACTCGTGCCCGCGCATCCGTGTGCCCACGCCCGCGAGCACACTGTCCGACACGGCGACGGCCTCGCGATACCCCAACGTCAACCGCTCCGACATCCGCGCCGTCGCGTCGAGCACCCCACACATCGGCTTCCCGTCCAACTCCCGCGCCAGATAGAGCAACCCGGCACACTCGGCAGCAACGGGCGCCCCACTGGCCGCAAGCTCCGCGACGGCTTTCCGCAACGGCTCATTGGCGGACAGCTCCGGCGTGTACACCTCGGGGAACCCGCCGCCGATGACGAGCCCCCGGGTGCCCGGGGGCAGCTCCTCGTCGTGCAGGGGATCGAAGGTCACGACTTCGGCCCCGGCGGCGGCGAGCAACTCGGCGTGCTCCGCGTAGGCGAAGGAGAACGCGGCCCCACCGGCCATGGCGACGACGGGCCGTTCCCGACCGTCCGGCTCGTCCAACGGCTCCTGTCCGTCCGAGGTGCTGATCCCAGCCCGGCCGGCGTTTGAGGACGAGGCGGCAGGCCGATCGGCGGCGGACTGTCCCACCCGCACGGGACCCCCACTCCCGGGGTCCGGGGCGGAGCCCCCACGCGGCGGAGCCGCACATCGATGCAGCCGGGAAGGGGCGGGACCGGGGAAGGCCCCGCAGGGATCCCAAGCCGCACCCGACAACGGCGCCGCCCCCCGAGCCAACGCCAACAACGCCTCCAGGTCGCACCCCTCCCGCACCTGCGAAGCCAACGCAGCCACCGAGGCCAAAGCCTCAGCCCGCCGCTCGGCAACAGGCACAAGACCAAGATGCCGAGAGGGCGCCCGCACCTGCGGAGCCCGCCGCAAGGCGCCGAGCACCGGCACCCCGGACGAGTCCAACGCCTCCCGCAACAACTCCTCGTGCCGCTCCGACCCCACCTTGTTGAGGATCACCCCACCGACCCGGACCTCCGGATCCCACGAGGCGAACCCGTGCACCAGCGCGGCCACGGACCGCGACTGCGACGAGGCGTCGACGACGAGCACGACAGGAGCCCGCAGCAGCTTCGCCACATGCGCGGTGGACGCCAGCTCCCCGTGCCCGGAGGCCCCGTCGTACAGCCCCATCACCCCTTCGACCACGGCCAGATCACAACCGGCGGCACCGTGCGCGAACAACGGAGCGACGAGCTCCGGCCCGCACATGTACGCGTCCAGGTTCCGCCCCGGCCGCCCGGTGGCGAGGGAGTGGTACCCGGGGTCGATGTAGTCGGGCCCGACCTTGTGCGGGGACACGGCGAGCCCGGCCGCCGTGAAGGCGGCCATGAGCCCGGTCGCGACCGTCGTCTTCCCACTCCCGGAAGACGGCGCCGCGACGACCAGACGTGCTACCACTCGATGCCCCGCTGCCCCTTCTGACCGGCGTCCATGGGGTGCTTGACCTTGGACATGTCGGTGACGAGGTCGGCGTACTCCACGAGCTGCTCCGGGGCGTACCGCCCGGTGATCACCACGTGCTGCGTCCCGGGCCGCGCGCGCAGCACGGCGACGACCTCCTCGACGTCGATCCACCCCCAGTGCAGGAGGTAGGCGAACTCGTCCAGCACGTACAGCTGGTACGTCTCGGCGGCGAGGTCCCGCTTGACCTGCTCCCAGCCCTCGCGGGCCTTCTCCTCGTTGCTCTGCTCGCCGGCGGCGGGGGCGCGCTGGATCCACGACCAGCCCTCGCCCATCTTGTGCCAGTCGACGGACCCGCCCTGCTCGCTGGCGCCGAGGACGCGCAGCGCGTTCTCCTCGCCGACCTTCCACTTCGCGGACTTCACGAACTGGAACACCCCGATGGGCCAGCCTTGATTCCAGGCGCGCAGCGCGAGCCCGAAGGCGGCGGTGGACTTGCCCTTGCCGATGCCGGTGTGGACGACGACCAGCGGCCGGTTGCGCCGCTGGCGCGTGGTGAGCCCGTCGTCGGGCACGACACTCGGCTGTCCCTGTGGCATCAGGCGACCCTCCCCATCACACCGCGGGCGGCACGGGTGGCCCGACCGGCACCCGCACCGACCGCGCCGTACGAACCGGACGCGCCTCGCGACGCGCCGCCCTGAACATCCTTCACGAGCCCGGCGATCGAGTCGGCCCGCAGCTCGTCCAACGTCACCGCGGTCCCGCCCAGCTCCCCGGCCAACTGCCCCGCGAGCCCGAGCCGCACCGGCCCCGACTCGCAGTCCACGACGACGGAGGCCTGCCCGTCGGCGGCGAAGAGCCGCGCGGCCCGCCCGGCCTGCGCCACCGGCTCCACGCCCCCGGTGGCCCGCCCGTCGGTCACGACGACCACCAGGGGCCGCCGCGCAGGATCCCGAAGTCGCTCCACCCGCAGCACCTCGTGCGCGCGCAGCAGCCCGGCCGCGAGCGGCGTACGCCCGCCGGTGGGCAGCGTCTCGAGCCGGGCCGCGGCGGCGTCCACGGACGACGTGGGCGGCAACGCCACCTCCGCACCCGTCCCGCGGAACGTCACGAGCCCCACCTTGTCCCGCCGCTGATAGGCGTCGAGCAGCAGCGAGAGCACCGCGCCCTTCACGGCCGTCATCCGCTGCCGCGCCGCCATCGACCCGGACGCGTCCACGACGAACAGCACGAGGTTCCCCTCGCGCCCCTCCCGCGTGGCCTGCCGCAGATCGTCCCGGCGCACCACGAGCCCGCGCCCGGACCGCCCGCGCGCCCGCTGATGGGGCGCCGCGGCCTGCACGGTCGCCGCCAGGTGCAGCTTCGTGAGGGCCCCGCGGGGCCGCCGCGCACCCGTCGTACGACCGTGCTCGGTACGCGCCCGGGAACGCCGCCCGGCCGCACCTTCACCAAGCCCCGGCACGCTCAGGACCTTCGTCCGGAACGGCTCACCGGCGCGCACGGCCTGCTGCTCGCCCGCGCCGCCGCCCTGCGGCTGCCCGTCGTCGGCGGCCTCGGGCTCGGCGGCGGTCCCGCCGTCCCCGGACTGCTCGGGCCCGGAGTCCTGCGGCGGCTGCCCGCCCCCACCGTCCGGCCCCCCGCCGTCGGGGTCTGGGTCGGGCTCGGGATCGTCGTCCCCGAACTCCTCCAGCGTCTCGTCCAGCTTGTCCTCGTCGAGGCCCGGCGCGTCGAACGGATTGCGCCGCCGCCGGTGCGGCAGCGCGAGCAGCGCGGCCTGCCGCACGTCCTCCGCGAGCACGTCCTCGCGCCCGGCCCACGCGGCCAGCGCGGTCGCGGTGCGCGCCATCACGATGTCGGCGCGCATGCCGTCCACCTCGAAGGCCGCGCAGGTCGCCGCGATCTGCCGCAGCGCACCGTCCCCGAGCCGCACCCGCGGCAGCAGCGCACGCGCGGCGACGATCCGGGCCCGTACGACACCCTCCTCGGCACCCCAGCGCGCCGCGAAGGAGTCCGGGTCGTCGTCGTAGGCGAGCCGCCGCCGCACGACCTCCACCCGCTGGTCGGGCTCCCGGGACGCGGCGACCTCGACGGTCAGCCCGAACCGGTCGAGCAACTGCGGCCGCAGTTCCCCCTCTTCGGGGTTCATCGTCCCCACGAGCAGGAACCGCGCCGCATGCCGCACGGACACGCCCTCCCGCTCCACGTACGAGGCGCCCATGGCGGCGGCGTCGAGCAGCAGGTCGACCAAGTGATCGTGCAGCAGGTTCACTTCGTCGACGTACAGAATCCCGCGGTGCGCGTCGGCGAGCAGCCCCGGCTCGAAGGCTTTCACGCCCTCGGCCAGCGCCCGCTCGATGTCGAGCGCCCCCACGAGCCGGTCCTCGGAGGCCCCGACGGGCAGCTCCACCATGCGCGCGGCCCGCGCGACCCCGCCCCCGGCCTCGTGCGGCCCGTCCGGGCAGGCGGGGTCGGGCGCTCCCGGAGCACAGGAGAACCGGCACCCGGCGACCACGTCCACCTCGGGCAGCAGCGCGGAAAGGGCACGTACGGCGGTGGACTTGGCGGTGCCCTTCTCACCGCGTACGAGCACACCGCCCACGGCGGGGGAGACGGCGTTGAGCAACAGGGCGAGCCGCAGGTCGTCTTGGCCGACGAGGGCGGTGAAGGGGTAGGGGGTGCTCACGCGACGACCTCCAGAATTTCAGCCCGTCCGGCGTTTGAGGACGAGCGCGAAGCGCGATGGAAGGGGTCCGGGGCGGAGCCCAGGTTCGGGGAAGGGGCGGGCTTGGGGAGCTCCCAGCCGGGCGCCCTCACTCCGCACTCCCCTCAAGCTGCCCCTCAAGCTCCAAGTACGTGGCCCGCAGCCGCTCCAGCGTCCCCGCGTCCGGCTCCGCCCAGAGCCCCCGCTCGGCCGCCTCGAGCAGCCGCTCGGAAATCCCCCGCAGCGCCCACGGGTTGGACTTCTCCATGAACGCCCGGTTCTCCGGGTCGAACACGTACTCCGCGGACAACTTCTCGTACATCCAGTCGTCGACGACCCCGGCGGTCGCGTCGTACCCGAAGAGGTAGTCCACGGTGGCCGCCATCTCGAAGGCCCCCTTGTACCCGTGCCGCCGCATCGCGGCCATCCACCGGGGATTGACGACCCGGGCCCGGAACACCCGGTGGGTCTCCTCGCCCAGCGTCCGGGTCTTCACCTGGTCCGGCACGGCCGAGTCCCCCACGTACGCCTCGGGCGACTCGCCGGTCAGGTGCCGCACCATGGCGACCATGCCGCCGTGGTACTGGAAGTAGTCGTCGGCGTCGACTAGATCGTGCTCGCGCGTGTCGACGTTCTTCGCCGCGACGGCGATCCGCTTGAACGCCGTCTCCATGTCCCCCCGGGCGGCCCGCCCGTCGAGCCCCCGCCCGTACGCGTAGCCGCCCCACACCGCGTACACCTCGGCCAGATCGGCGTCCGAGCGCCAGTTGCGGGCGTCGATGAGCGGCAGCAGCCCGGCCCCGTAGGCGCCGGGCTTGGAGCCGAAGATGCGGGCGGTGGCGCGCCGCCGGTCGCCGTGTTCGGCGGCGTCCTCGTCGACGTGGGCGCGCACGTAGTTGTCGGCGGCGTCCTCGTCCAGCTCGGCGACGGCGCGGACGGCGTCGTCGATGAGGCCCACGACGTGCGGGAACGCGTCACGGAAGAAGCCGGAGATGCGGACGGTGACGTCGATGCGGGGCCGTCCGAGCTCGGCGACGGGCACGACCTCGAAGCCGGTGACGCGGCGCGACGCGTCGTCCCACACCGGGCGGCATCCGAGCAGCGCCAGGATCTCGGCGATGTCGTCGCCCTGCGTGCGCATGGCGGAGGTGCCCCACACGGTCAGTCCCACGGACTTCGGGTACGCGCCCGTGTCCGCGAGGTAGCGCGCGATCAGTGAGTCCGCGAGGGACTGGCCGACCTCCCAACTCAGCCTGGACGGGATGGCCTTGGGGTCGACGGAGTAGAAGTTGCGGCCGGTCGGCAGCACGTTGACCAGGCCGCGCGTGGGGGAGCCCGAAGGGCCGGCGGGGACGTAGCCGCCGCGCAGGGCGCGCAGGATGTGCCCGATCTCGTCGGTGGTGCGGGCCAGCCGGGGCACGACCTCCTCGCAGGCGAAGCCCAGGACGGCGACGGCGGGCGGCAGTTCGACGCCGACGACGTCGCGGACGAGCCCGCGCACGGCGCCGAGGTCCCAGCCGCGCTCCTCCATGCCCTCGGCGAGCCTCCGGCACAACTGCTCAAGGAGGTCGATGGCGTCGGCGGCGGTCCGCGCGGGCCCGTCGACCAGGGCGGTCAGGCCGTCGGCGACCTTCACGGCGGCGCCCGGCTCACCGAGCAGCTCCTTCTCGTCGAGCCCGAAGTGCTCGGCGAGGCAGGCCCGCAGGCCCGGCAGTGCGTTGGCGGTGCCGCCCCACACCTGGGAGGCCCGCAGGACCGCGAGGACGAGGTTGACGCGGGCCTCGCCGACCGGGCCGCCGCCGAGGATGTGCAGACCGTCGCGGATCTGCACGTCCTTGATCTCGCACAGGTAGCCGTCGATGTGCATCACGAACTCGTCGAACGCGTCGTCGTCCGGCTGGTCGTCGACGTGCAGGTCGTGGTGCAGCTCGGCGGCCTTCACCAGCGTCCAGATCTGCGCCCGCACGGCCGGGGCCTTGACCGGGTCGAGGTCGCTGACCAGCGCGTACTCGTCGAGGAGCTGCTCCAGCTTGGCCAGGTCCCCGTAGGTGTCGGCGCGCGCCATCGGCGGCACCAGGTGGTCCACGACCGTGGCGTGCCCGCGCCGCTTGGCCTGGGTGCCCTCGCCGGGGTCGTTGACGATGAAGGGGTAGACGAGCGGCAGGTCGCCGAGGACGGCGTCCGGCGCGCAGCCGCCGCTGAGCCCGAGGCCCTTGCCGGGCAGCCACTCCATGGTGCCGTGCTTGCCCATGTGCACGATGGCGTCGGCGCCGAAAGTGTTGTCGAGCCAGCGGTACGCGGCCATGTAGTGGTGGGACGGCGGCATGTCCGGGTCGTGGTAGATGGCGATGGGGTTCTCGCCGAAGCCGCGCGGCGGCTGGATCATCACGACGACGTTCCCGAACTGCAGCGAGGCGAGCACGATGTCATCGCCGTCCACGTACAGGCTGCCCGGCGGCTCGCCCCAGGCCTCCAGCATGCCGTCGCGCAGCTCGGGGTCGAGGGTGTCGAACCACGCCTGGTAGTCGGCCAGCGGCACGCGCGCGGGCGCGGCGGCGAGCTGCTCCTCGGTGAGCCACTCGACGTCGTGGCCACCGGCGTTGATGAGGGTGTGGATCAGCTCGTCGCCGTTGTCGGGGTGGCCTTCGACGCCGTAGCCCGCGTCCCGCAGGGCGTCGAGGACGCGTACGGCCGAGGCGGGGGTGTCGAGGCCGACGGCGTTGCCGACGCGGCTGTGCTTGGTCGGGTACGCGGTGAAGACCAGGCCGAGCCGCTTCTCGGCGTTGGGCTTGTGCCTCAACTGCCCGTGCCGTACGGCGATTCCGGCGACGCGGGCGGCCCGCTCGGGGTCGGCGACGTACACGGGGACGTCGTCGGGGCCCTGTTCCTTGAAGCTGAACGGCACGGTGATGACGCGGCCGTCGAACTCGGGGATCGCCACCTGCATGGCGGCGTCCATGGGGGAGAGGGCGGCGTCGGATTCCAGCCAGGCGGCCCGGGACGAGGTGAGGCACAGGCCCTGCAGGACGGGGATGTCGAGGTCGGCGAGCGCGCCGATGTCCCAGGCCTCCTCGTCCGCCCGACTCCCACCACCGCCTTCAACGGAGGTGCCTTGCACCACTGGGTCTTTTCCGCCCGCGCTCGCGTCGGAGGCGTGGGTGCCGCCCGCGGCGAGGACGGTGGCGACGAGGACGTCGGCGTGGCCGAGGATCTCGTACAGGCCGGAGTCGGCGCCGCGCAGCGAACCGCAGTACACGGGAAGGGCGTTGGCGCCCTTGGCCTCGACGGCGTCGCAGAGGGTGTCCACGAACGCGGTGTTCCCCGACAGCTGGTGAGCGCGGTAGAAGAGCACGCCGACGGTCGGGCGCCCCTCGACGTGTGCGCGCTCCCCGTGCACCCCGTACTCGGGCATCTTCCGCGGTTCGGCGAAGCCGTGGCCGGTCAGGAGCACGGTGTCCGACAGGAACCGCTCCAGCTCCACGAAGTTGTCGGGGCCGCCCTCGACGAGGTAGCGCAGCGCTTCCGCGACGACACCGGCGGGCACCGACGAGTCGGCCATCAGCTCGGCGTCCGGCACGGACTCGCCGCCGAGCAGCACGGTCGGGACCCCGGCGGCCTTGAGCGCGGCGAGCCCGTCCTCCCAGGCGCGCTTGCCGCCGAGGAGGCGTACGACGGCGATGTCCGCGCCGTCGAGGAGCGCGGGCAGTTCCTCGCGGACGTCGACGCGGGTCGGGTTGGCGATGCGGTAGAGCGCCGCGGAGGCGCGGGCCGCGAGCAGATCCGTGTCGGCGGTGGACAGCAGCAGGACGGTCATGAGGGTGCCCCCGGTGCGATGAAGGGGAGACCGGACGGAGCGCCGGTCTCGATCAGGCGCAGCAGCGCGCCGGTGTCCGCGTGTTCTTCGATGAGGTCGCCGAGGAGGTCGAGCTGTTCCTCGCGCAGGGCGGCGAAGCTGGTGTCGGGCGCGGGTACGAAGCGGCGGCCCGCGGCGCGCGCCACCTCGGTGAGGAAGCGGCGCCGGAACGCGTCGCTCTCCAGCGAGCCGTGCCAGTGGGTGCCCCACACGGCCCCGGCCCGGCACCCGTCCAAGAAGGGCTCCCCGCCCAGTACCTCGGCGACGCCGTGATGGATCTCGTACCCTTCGACGTGCTCGCCGAGCGCCTCGCCGACGGGCCGGGCCAGGGTCTTCTCGCGCTGGAACGTGACGCGTACGGGCAGCAGGCCGAGCCCGGCCACGGTGCCGGCCCGCGACTCGACGTCGTCCTCGATGCGCTCGCCGAGCACCTGGAAGCCGCCGCAGATCCCGAGGACGGGCCGCCCCTCGGCGGCCCGGCGCGCGAGCGCGTCCGCGAGCCCGCGCTCGCGCAGCCACTGCAGGGCGCGCACGGTCCCGCGCGTGCCTGGTACGACGACGAGGTCCGCGTCGACCAGCTCCTCGGCCCGGTCCACGAACCGCACCACGACGCCGGGTTCGGCGGCCAGCGCGTCCACGTCGGTGAAGTTGGACATCAGCGGCACCGCGCACACGGCGACCCGCAGCACGTCCGCGCCCACCGGCGCCGCCACGACGGACTCCCGCACCGCCCCGCGCAGCGAGACCCGCAGCCCGTCCTCCTCGTCGATGCCGAGCCCGTGCCGGAACGGCAGCACGCCGAACGTGCGCCGCCCGGTGAGGTCGCGCAGCATGTCGAGCCCGGGTTCGAGGAGCGACACATCACCCCGGAACTTGTTGACGAGGAAGCCCGCGACCAGTTCCTGGTCGGCCGGGCTCAGGAGCGCGACGGTCCCGAAGAAGGAGGCGAAGACGCCGCCGCGGTCGATGTCCCCGACCACGACGACCGGGAAGCGGGCGGCCCGCGCGATCCCCATGTTCACGATGTCGGTACGCCGGAGGTTGATCTCGGCGGGACTCCCCGCCCCTTCACAGATCACGGCGTCATACGTGCCCCGAAGCTCTTCCAGGCATCCCACGACGGTGTCGAGCAGCGCCTCCTGCCGCCCCCCGTGATAGCCCCGGGCGCTCATCTCGCCCACGGGCTTCCCCATGAGCACGACCTGACTGGACCGGTCGCTCCCCGGCTTGAGCAGCACCGGATTCATCAACGCACTGGGCTCGACCCGGGCGGCCTGCGCCTGCATGGCCTGCGCCCGCCCGATCTCGGCCCCTTCCCGCGTGACGAACGAGTTCAGCGACATGTTCTGCGCCTTGAACGGCGCGACGGAAACACCCTTGCGGGAGAGCCACCGACAGATCCCGGCGGTCACCACGCTCTTCCCGGCGTCGGAGGTGGTCCCGGCGACCAGTAGTCCACCGCTCACGCGAACCGCCTCCGCTGCTTGGTCCGTGCGACATCCACGGCAACCGCGACTCCCAGAGCAAGCCACCCCACCCGCCGGGACAACGTCACGGCCCGCTCGATGTCCCGCACGCCGACGGCCCGCCCCGCACCGTTGAGGACAGGCCGGTGCTCCACCCGTCCCCCGTACGAAAGGCTCCCCCCGAGCCGCACCCCCAACGCCCCCGCGAAGGAGGCCTCGACAACGCCCGCGTTGGGGCTCGGGTGCTTCGCGGCGTCGCCGCGCCAGGCCCGCACGGCCCCCCGAGGGGAACCTCCCGCGGCCACGGCGAGCGCGGCGGTGAGCCGCGCCCCCGGCCACCCGAGGACGTCGTCCAACCGGGCGGACGCCCACCCGTACCGCAGATGGCGCGGGGACCTGTGCCCGACCATCGCGTCGAGCGTGTTGACGGCCCGGAACCCGAGCAGCCCCGGCACACCCCCGACGGCACCCCACACCAGGGCCCCCACGACGGCGTCGGACGTGTTCTCGGCGACGGACTCCACGACGGCCCGGGCGATCCCGTCGGCGTCGAGGGCGGCGGGATCCCGCCCGCACAGATGAGGCAACCGCTCCCGGGCGACGTCCACGTCCCCCGCGGCGAGCGCGCCCCCGATGGCCCGGGCCTCCCGCCCGAGGGAGGTCCCCCCGACGACGGCCCAGGTGGCGGCGGCGGTCAGCCCGACGGAAGCGGCACGCGAGCGGCGTACCGCGCAAGAGGCGAGCGCACCGGCGCCGACGGCACCCCCGGCGCACACCAGGGCGTGCAGCGCCCCCCACCCCCGGTGGTCACGCCACAGCACCCGCTCGACGGCTCCCGCCGCACGCCCGAACGCGGCGACCGGATGCCCCCGGCGAGGATCGCCGAGCAGCAGGTCACCGAGGAGTCCGGCGGCGGCGCCGTACGCGAAGTCGCGATCGGCACGCATGGGCTCAGCCCGCCGACACGCGGCGGGCGGTTCCGGGACGCGACGGGGCCCTCGACGGAACAGGGGACGGCAACGGGCGGCCGCGCATGGCGATATGTCCTCACTCAGGGTTTCCGCGCCCTGGTTCGACGAGACCGGCGGCGAGAGTTCCTGGCTCCCGGGGATCGCTTCGGATCACCCGGTGACAGTGGCGGGACCGCGCCGGATTCGCACCGGCTTCCTCTCCTGCCGCCGTAAATGGCTCCGGCAGTCCACCATGGCCCGCGACGCCCGTCAACTCGCTGTTGACCTGCGACGGGAGAGTGTGCGGAGGTCCACACGGACGGTTCCGGGGGCCGGTTTACGGCTAGGCGGGAGCAACACCCGCTCGTAAACTTGAACATGACAGCGGAGAGCGGCACAGCGGCACAGCGGAGAGCGGCACAGCCTGCGGACCCGCTCGGGCGACGCCGGCTCTCGCGAGCGCACTGGGCAAGGGGGCGGTGTGGCCGACGCGTACTTACCGGCAGCGCAATGGTTCAAGAGCAGTTACACCGCCACGGCGAGTGGTGAATGTGTGGAAGTGGCCCATCCCGGCGATCGGGTGTGGGTGCGTGACTCCAACCACCGTCACGGAGGGCACCTGGCCGTGACGCCACCGGCGTGGCGTGCGTTTGTGAGGGCGGTGGCCTCGGGGAGAGTCGGGGTGGAGTGACCTGTCCCAGCGTGCGCACGGAAGGCTGGAGACCATGGGGGTTGAGAGCAAGCAGCTTCCACTGAGCAGGCATGCCCCGCCGTCCGGCAGGCGGCTGGTCCTGGTGGCGTACTGCGTGGTCTGCGGCTGCGCCGCCACGCTGGCGGGCGCGCTCGCCTCCCTTCTCGTCGAGGGCGTCCCGCTCCGGCTCGCGGTGTGGCTGACGACGTCCGCCGCCGTGGCGGTCGCCGCCGGGGTCGTGTGGGGCCGGGCGCCGCTCATCCCGCGCCCGCCCGCGGGGCGGGACCGTCCGCGGCCGCCCCGTCGGCCGGGGGGCGGGGCTCGGGCGTAGCGTCGGTGCGCTGCCGACGGCCGTGACGCAGGGCCCGTACGACCCAGCCCACGGCGGCGGTGAGCAGCCCGCAGACGCCGGTGAGCGCGACGGCGAAGTGCCAGGGGCTGATGTCGTAGTGCGCGACGACGCTCCGGCCGATGATCACGGCGGGTGCGATCGCCACCACCACGACGGCCAGGCACAGCGAGACGCAGCCCGTCTTGGCGAGGAAGCTGAGCGTCTGCAGTTCCTGGGAGTGCAGGCTGCGCCGGTGCTCGTGGTCGAGGAGCCGGTCCAGCTCGCGGGCGAACTCGGGGTCCTTCATCCCTTCCCGGATGAGGTCGTTGACGTGGGTGGGGGTGGCGGGTGCCGCGGGGTCCTGGCCCGGCGGCGGGTCCGCATCGCCCGCTCCGTCGGCGCCCGCGGGGGCGGGGACCCCAGGGGCGCCGGGGGAGCCGGGGGAGCCGTCCGGGGCGGCGGCTTGCGGGGCCGTCAGGTGGTGCCACAGCCACCGTGCCAACATGACGACCGACATGGCGCGAGACCTCCCCTCGTCCCGGAACGGACGGCTCCGAGAATCAGCCTGCGAAGCCTTCCCTGACCTCGCTGATCAGGTCGATGGCCTGGCTTCCGCTGTACGCGATCTCCTGCAACTGTTCGAAGCAGTCCTGGAAGTTGGCGACCAGCTCGTAGTTCTCCCGGGTCGCGATGACGGCTTGCGAGAACTCCACGTAGATCAGGTCGTCGTCGTCCTTGAAGCCGAGGAGGGCGAACGGGGTCTGGGTGCTCAGCAGCGCCCCGGCGGTGAACGGCAGCACCTGGAGGGTGGCGTTCGGGTGCTCCGCCACCTCCAGGAGCCGCTGCAATTGGCCGCGCATCACCGCCGGGGTGCCGATCCGGCGGCGCAGCGCCGCCTCGTCCACGACGAAGTGCAGGGTCTCGATCCCGTTGTCCGGGTCGAAGACCCGCTCCTGGCGCGCGGTGCGGAACTCCACCAGGCGGCGGCGCGTGTTCGTGTCGCTGACCTCGGGGGCGGCCAGGGCGTCGGCGTACTCCTCGGTGTGCAGCAGGCCGGGGACGACGATGGGCTGGTAAGTGCGCAGCGAGACCGCCGCCGCCTCGAACCCCAGGTATTCGGAGAACCGGGGGTTGGCGACGTCCGACCACTGCGTCCACCACGACTGGCCCTTCGAGCCCCGCGCGGCGTTGACGAGTTCGGTCACCTGCTCCTCGTCGTCCACGCCGTACTGACGCAGCAGCGCCCGCAGGTCCGTCACCGAGACACTGACCGTGCCCTTCTCGATGCGGTTCAGCTTCGACAGCGACCATTCGAGTTCGTTCGCCGCTTCGCCCTGGGTCTGTCGGGCATCCTCACGGGCCTTGCGCAGGGCGATGCGGAGCTTACGGCGGTTCAGGCTCGGGTCCAGTTCGCTGGGCATGATGCTCCTTCACTACGACCAGGAGTCAGCTCGCCATGAAGCCGTACGAAGGGCAGCGATACGAAGGTATGCCTAACGCAGGCTGGCCCTCCGCCGTGCAGCGCAGCGCAGCCGCTCTGTCTGACATATGTGCGCCCGACCCTAGCAGAGTGCTGCTACCCAGTATGCCACATGTCTAATCGAACGTGAGCGAGTCGCTGCGTGGCCTGATCGTGGATGATCGATAGCGCGTGCCTCCCGCGCCGCCCGCGGGCCTTCCGGCCAGGCGCCGGAACGCCGAAAAGCCCTGCGGGGCGGCCGGTTCGGCCGCCCCGCAGGGCTCTGTGGACGGGGCGCCGCGCGGCACCCGTGCGGTCAGACGACGATCAGATAGATCCCGTACGCGACCGCCGCGGCGCAGAGCGCGAAGCAGGCGTACGCCCCCACGCGTGCCGGTATCGCGGCCGTGCCGCCCCCGGCGGTCCGCGCCTGCTCCTGCTTGGAGAGGCCGACGATGCCGAGGGTGAACAGGCCCACGAGGGCGACGGTCACCACGAGGCTGACTCCGAAGACGGAGCCGAGAGCTGCCCAGTCGATCTTCATGCTGCTGCTTCCTTACACCGTGGCGGGCCGGGCGGAGTCCGCCACGGAGGGGGCGGGCGCTACGTCACCCGTCGTGGTGGTCGTGGGGGCCGAAGGAGTCGCCGTGCTCGCGGCCACCGGGCCCGCCGGGGGCGGGGTGACGGCGGCGATGGCGGTGGTCACGACGCCCGCGGGCTCGGCGGTCCCGGTCGTGCCGATCTCGTCCGCCGTCACGTTCGTGTGGTCGACCGGCTGGCGGCGCGACAGCGACCAGATGACGGCGGAGCCGCCGATCAGGAGCGCGGCCGTGGTGGCGATGCCCCAGGTGCCCTGCTTGGTGAGGAGTTCGGCGCCCGCGCCGACCAGGCCCGCGGCCGGCAGGGTCAGGCCCCATGCCACGAACATCCGCGTCGCCGTGGACCAGCGGACCACGCCGCCCTTGCGGCCGAGGCCCGCGCCCATCACGGCGCCGGAGCAGACCTGGGTGGTGGAGAGCGAGAAGCCGATGTGCGAGGAGGCGAGGATCGCGGTCGCCGCCGACGTCTGCGCCGCGAAGCCCTGCGGCGGCGCCAGCTCGGTGAGGCCCTTGCCCATGGTGCGGATGATGCGCCAGCCGCCCAGGTACGTGCCCATCGCGATGGCGAGTCCGGCCGAGACGATGACCCACATCGGGGGGTTGGCGCCCGGGTTCAGCACGCCGCCGGTGATCAGCGCCAGCGTGATGATGCCCATCGTCTTCTGCGCGTCGTTCGTGCCGTGGGCGAGCGAGACGAGCCCGGCCGAGGCGATCTGCCCGGCGCGGTAGCCCTTCGAGGTCGCCTTCTCGTCCGTACGGCTGCTGATCTTGTACGTCAGCCGGGTGGCGAGCGTCGCCGCGATGCCCGCGACGAGCGGGGCGGCGACCGCGGGGAGCAGCACCTTCGTGACGACCGTGCCGCCGTTCACCGACGACCAGCCCATCGACATCACGGCGGCGCCGATCAGGCCGCCGAACAGGGCGTGGGAGGAACTGGACGGCAGGCCGAGCAGCCAGGTCAGCAGGTTCCAGAGGATCGCGCCCACCAGGGCCGCGAAGATCACTTCGGTCTTCAGGCCGCCTTCATTGATGATGCCGCCGGAGATCGTCTTGGCGACTTCGACGGAGAGGAACGCTCCGACGAGGTTCAGCACGGCGGACATGGCCACCGCCGTCTTGGGCTTGAGAGCGCCGGTCGAGATGGTGGTCGCCATCGCGTTGGCTGTGTCGTGGAAACCGTTCGTGAAATCGAACACGAGAGCGGTAACGATCACGATCCCGAGGAGAAGCGTGATGTGTTCCATTTACCCAGGCTTCTGTTGGACGTCAGTGGCTCGTGGAACGTAGGCAACCTGGATGAACGGAAAGTGAACTGGGCTGGGCCGCATGGTGACTCGATCCGGGTCGCTGTCCCTCCGCGTCCTTCCGGCATACACCCGGTCGGGCGGCAAGGTGATGGCGAGGGCCCTTCGCGGGCCCGGAATTAGGCCGTCCGTGGCCCTTTCGGGTGACCCCTGTTCGAACCGTTGAGCTGGGCTGTCGGCCCGTAGAAGAGATCCTGATCACCCGGCCGCGCCATCGGCTCCGGCACCCGGCCCGAAGGTCTCAAACCTCCAGGCGTGTGGCGGTGCCGTGTTCCAAGGCTCCACGGACTCCCCCCATTCCATTCCATGGCGCGCGTAGACGCCTCGACTCCGCGGCTTCCGGGCCCCCTCGGCCGGGCCCTCTGGGAGGATCACCGCATGACTGAGCAGCGGCACGACACCACGGTGGGCCCGGGGCGCGAGGCGGTCGCGCGGGCCTGGGACGAGCTGGTCGCGACCGCCCGCAGGACCGTGACGGACGGCCTGGTCGTCGGCACCTCCGGCAACGTCTCCGTGCGGGTCGGCGACACCGTCCTGGTCACCCCGAGCGGCGTCCCGTACGACGAGCTGACGCCCGCGGACGTCCTCGGCGTCGGCCTGGACGGCGAGCGGCGCTTCGGCGCCCTCGGCCCCACCAGCGAGCTGCCCATGCACCTGGCGATCTACCGCGCCACCGGCGCCGGTGCCGTCGTCCACACCCACGCCGTGCACGCCACCGCCGTCTCCACCCTCGTCCCGGAACTCCCGCCCATCCACTACATGACCGGCGCCCTCGGCGGCCCCGTCCGGGTCGCCCCCTACGCCCTGTACGGCACCGACGAGTTGGCCGAGCACATGCTCCACGCCCTGCGCGACCGCACGGCCTGCCTCCTCCAGAACCACGGCACGGTCGCCTACGGGGACTCCCTCTCCCAGGCCTTCGACCGCACCGCCCAACTGGAGTGGATGTGCCGCCTGTGGCTCACCGCGACCTCGGTGCCGGGGCACACGCCGAGCATCCTGTCCCCGGACCGGGTCAGCGAGGCGGGGCGGAAGTTGCAGGGGTACGGGCAGCGGCGGGCCGGGGAGAGTACGGGCTGAGGGG
>NZ_BMVR01000006.1:0-48148 GCF_014650815.1 Streptomyces flavofungini | reverse complement strand
GGGGGGGGGGGGGGGGCACCGGCCGACGGCGCGGGACGGGTGCGGGCTGAGACGCGCCGGTCGGCCTGGGCGCGCCCAGGCCGAGACCGGTCGGCCGTGCGGGGCGGGCGCGGGCCGAGACCGGTCGGTCGTGCGGGGCGGGCGTGGGCCGAGACCGGTCGGTCGTGCGGGGCGGGCGTGGGCCGAGACCGGTCGGTCGTGCGGGGCGGGCGTGGGCCGAGACCGGCCGACCGTCCACGGTGGGCGCGGGCCGAGACCCGCCGGTCGTCCGTGTGGAACACACTCCCGGGCCTCCGCCCACTGGCAGCGTCCCCCAACCCCGCAGACACTGTGGGGGTGCGCCCAGCCAAAGCGACGACCGCCGCCGTCACCACCGCAACCGCCGTCCTAGGCGCCACCGCCCTGGCCATCGCGGCCGGGCGCTACGCCAGCGACGCCGCCCTGAAGGCCCCCGCGGGCCGCCCCCTGCCGACGGAACCACGCCTGACCGTGCACTCCACGGCCGCCGGGCAGATCACCCTCACCCGCGCCCTGGCCTCCCAGCGCCCCGGCATCCACGGCCTGAGCGGCAACGGCTGTCACGCCGTCGTCGGCCCGGTCCTCGACGCCGCCCCGCACGAGGCCGACACCGTCGTCCGCCGCCTCGAACGCGTCACCCACGGCACCCTGGAACCCGGCGCCCGGGTGTGGCTCACCCCGCAGGTCCACATCGGCGACCCGCACGCCGCCCTCGGCATCGACCACGCCGACATCGACATCCCCGGCGAACTGGGTCCGCTGCCCGCCTGGTTCGTGCCCGGCGCCCGCGACACCTGGGTGATCACCGTGCACGGCCTCGGCACCACCCGCGAGCACCCGATGGTCGTCATGGACTTCCTGCGCCGCCAGCAGCTCCCGGTGCTCGACCTCGCCTACCGCGGTGACCTGGGTGCGCCCCGGCCACCGGACGGTCTCGGCCACCTCGGCGAGACCGAATGGCGCGACCTGGACGCCGCCATCCGCTACGCCGTGCGCTACGGAGCCCGCGACGTCGTCCTGTACGGCTGGTCCACCGGCGCCTCCATGGCCCTGCACGCCGCCGCCCGCTCCGGCCTGCGCGACCGTGTCAGCGGCCTGATCCTGGACTCGCCGGTGCTCGACTGGGAGGCCACGCTGCGCGCCCTCGCCACCGCCCGCCGCACCCCGGGCCCGCTGCTCCCGCTGGCCGTGCGCGCCGCCCAGGGCCGCACCGGGCTGCGCGGCGACCGCCTCCCCGACGCCGCCGACCCCGCCGCCCTGAGGGTGCCGACCCTCGTCGTGCACGGCCCCGGCGACATCGTCGCGCCCTGGTCCCGCTCCCGGCGACTGGCCGGAAAACGACCCGACCTCGTCACCCTGCACACGGTTCCGGATGCGCCCCACGGCGCCATGTGGAACGCCGACCCCGCCCGGTACGAAGAGGCCCTGCGCCGCTTCCTCACCCCCTTGATGTAGCCGATGCGGCCCCTTCCTCACCCCCGGGCCTGACGCTCCGCTATCGCTGTCGGATCCGCCTGCCAGGCCGCCGACGGGATTCCGTTTGGGTTTTCGGACCGTCAACAGGAAGACTGCTCCCGTGACGTCCCGTATCCCGCGCGACTCCCGGCTCCACCTCGTCCGCACACCGTCCCCGAGGGCCGAAAGGCGAGCGGAGGCCGAGCGCGGCCGAGCACGCGGCCCCCTCGGCGCCCCCGGCGCGGTGACCCAGCGCCGCTCGCGCCGTCCCGCGCCCCCGCCGCCGGAGGGCACCCCCGCGCCCGCCGAACTGGCCCGCCAGGCCCGCGCGGGCCTGGCGAGCGCCGTACGCATCGCCCGCTGGGCCGACCTGGCCCTGCGCCCCGAAACCGGCCCCCTGCGCGCGGCGGGCACGAGCAAGGGCGCCCCGGGCGCCGCGAAGGGCGGCAAGAACACCCGCACGGGAGCGGACCCGGGCACCGACTCGTCGACCGCCCCGAAAACCGCCCCGAAGACCGACGCGGACGCCGGAGCGGGCAAAGGGACGGGCGGCGCACTCTCCGCCGCCGCCGCCGAACGCGCCGCCGCCGAACTGGACATGACGGTGCACCAGGTCCGCGCCGACTGGGACACCGCCCGCCTCGCCGGACTCGTCGAGGTGCACGGCGACGTCGCACGGCCCGGCTGGCGGCTGCGCGCCTGGGACCGGGACGACGCCGCGGTCCTGCGCGGCTGGGTCGCCCTGTTCGACGCCTGGTCGCTCGTCCACCCGGCCCCCGCCGAACTGCCGCCCGCCACCGTCGCGGAGGCCGTCGAAGCCGTCCCCCAGCTCCTCTCCTTCCTGCAGCTCTCGGCGGGCCCCGTGCCCGTACCGCAACTCCTCGACCTCCTGGACCAGCGCGTCCGGGAACTGCGCACCGAGCGCTGCGAGATCCCGTACGGCCCGCAGGCGGAGCCCGGGCCCCAGCCCGTCCCGCACGCGGAAGCCGTCCCGCCCCCGGCCGCAGCCGCCCCGGCCCCCGACGCCGCCCCCGGCACCGCCGAGCCCGACGGCTGCGCGGAGCAGCCCCCGCTGCCCGCCCTGCTCGACTGGGCGTTGCGCGCCCTCTCCGCCGTCGGCGCCCTCACCTGCGCCGACGGCCAGGCCACGCTCACCCCGCTGGGCAGTTGGGCGGTGTGGGTCAAGCTGGAGCAGATCTGCGTGGCCGCGCAGAGTCCGGCGGGGCACATCGAGCAGGCCGCCGACGACATGCTCCGGGGCTGCGCCCGGCTGCGGCCCAACGCGGCCCGCGCCGAATACCGCGCCTGGCTCGCCGCCCGCGACGTGGGCAGCGCCGTCACCGAACTCCTCGACGCCGCCCGGGGCGAGGACGCCCTGCTGCGCGGCCTCGCCTTCGAGGCCCTGCGGGTCGTCGGCGCCCCGGCCGAACCCGACGTGCGCGCCGTCGTCGACGAGCCCTCGCTGCGCCCCTACGCCCTGCTGTGGCTCGCCGAGCACGAGGGCACCGACCCCGAGGACGTCCACCTCGTCCTGACGCGGGCGGAGTCCACCTGGCTGTGGGTCGACACCGCGGCGGCCGTGTCCGACCACGGCGAGGCCGAACTGCTCGTGCGCCATCTGGAGTCGGCGCCGCAGCCCACCGTGCCCGCGCTCATCGACGAGGTGCGCACCGTCGGCCACCCGCGGACCGTGCAGGTCCTCGTCGCCCTCGCCGCCGCCCACCCCGACCCGGCGCTCGCGAAGGCCGTGCGCAGGGCGGCGTTCCAGGTGCACACCGGCGGCGTGTGACGGCCGCGCCCGCCCCGTGCCCGGGGCGGGTCAGCCGGCTATCTCCGGGGCGTACGTGCCGAAGCTCCAGATGTTGCCCTCCGCGTCCCGCGCCATGTAGTCACGCGAGCCGTAGTCCTGGTCCGTCGGGGGCATCAGGATGTCCGCGCCGTGCTCCACGGCCCGCTCGTGGTGGGCGTCGACGTCGTCCACCACGATGTACGTCGCGGTCGGGCCCGCGTCCTTCATCGTCTCGGCGAAGAGCCCGCCGCGGTCCTTCGAGCCGAGCATCACCGCGCCGTTGCCGTACGCGAGTTCGGCGTGCAGGACCGTGCCGTCCTCGCTCTCGTACACGCTCGTCTCAGTGAAGCCGAAGGTCTCCGTGAGCTGTTTGATCGCGGCCTTGGCGTCCGCGTACAACATCGTCGGGAAGATGCTGGGACGCCCCCTGGCAGCACCTGCCATGGCGATCACTCCTTCGTTCGACTGACCTGTTCCACAGTCTGGCACCCGGGTCTGACAACGGCCCCGGAGCGCCGAACGGGCCCGCCGCGGGGCTCAGCGGAAGGTGTTGCACTGCGCCATGTCGCCGGTGCGGAAGCCCTGGTAGAACCAGTCCTGGCGCTGCTTCGCCGAGCCGTGCGTCCAGGACTCGGGGGTCACCCGGCCCTGGAACCGCTCCTGGATCCGGTCGTCGCCGACCGCCGCCGCCGCGTCCAGGCCGTCACGGATGTCGGCGTCCGTGAGCTCCTTGATCAGCGGCCGGCCCTCCTCGTCGGGCGTCCGCGTGGCGTGCTGCGCCCACACCCCCGCGTAGCAGTCGGCCTGCAGCTCGACCCGGACGGCGTTGCTGCCCTCGCCCGTCCGGCCGTCCTGCGCCCGGCCCAGCGTGCCCATCAGGTTCTGCACGTGGTGCCCGTACTCGTGCGCCACGACGTACGCCTGCGCGAACGGGCCGCCGCTGGAGCCGAACTTCGTCCGCAGCTCCTCGAAGAACCCCAGGTCCAGATAGACCCGCCGGTCGCCGGGGCAGTAGAACGGCCCGACCGCCGACGACGCGGCGCCGCACGCCGTGCCGATGCGGCCGGTGAAGAACACGGTCTGCGCGGGCGCGTACTGGCCCCGGCGGCGCGGGAACTCCTGCCTCCAGTAGTCCTGGACGCTGTTGACGACCCCCAGGATGCGGCAGTCCTCGCGGGCGTTCGCGTCCTTGCCGGTGTGACAGCTCCGCTTGACCTCGGCGAGCGAGGACGACGAGGCGGCGGGCTCCTCGCTGCCGTCCGTCAGGCCGAGCTGATCCGGCCCCACGCCGAAGAAGAGGCCGAGGAGCAGCGCGATCAGACCGGCGACACCGCCGCCGATGGTCGCCTTGCCGCCGGGGACGCGACTGCCGCGCACATCCTGCACCTCCGAGGAGTCAAGATTCGCGTCGTCGTCGAACTGCATGGGCGCACCACCCTCTGCCTCGCGTACGAGCCGCGCTGCCTCACCTGCGGGACGGCGCTCCGCCGCCCCGCGCCGGACCCCGGCTATCTCATCCTGGTACGCCCCCCACCGCCCGGCGCCGGACGGAGGTCCGAACGGGCGACGCCGCCCGTGATCCCCACACAGCGCCATGCCCCTGACAAGTACTGCCCAGGCGCCGCACCGGCACCGCGCCCCCGGGAAGCGGCACCGAGGGGCGTGCCGGAAAAGAGGTTGCGGCGCACCGTTAGAATTGGCCCATGGCCATTCTCCTCCTGCATTAGACGGCTGAGCGGCGCGCTCCGCGCGACAACGCATCGTGCAT
Source organism: Streptomyces flavofungini (assembly GCF_014650815.1). GTDB lineage: Bacteria > Actinomycetota > Actinomycetes > Streptomycetales > Streptomycetaceae > Streptomyces > Streptomyces flavofungini. The sequence continues at coordinate 43,118 of NZ_BMVR01000006.1, read as the reverse complement.
CGTCCTTGCCTCCCTCCAGCCGTCCATATCCCCTGTCCAGGAGTCTGACCGTGATCACCGCCTCCGGTATCGAGCTGCGTGCCGGCGCCCGCATCCTCATCGAGAACGCCTCGTTCCGCATCGCCAAGGGCGACCGCATCGGCCTCGTCGGCCGCAACGGCGCGGGCAAGACGACGCTCACCAAGTGCCTCGCCGGTGAGGGCACCCCGGCGGGCGGCACGATCAGCCGCTCCGGAGAGGTCGGCTACCTGCCGCAGGACCCGCGCACCGGCGACCTCGACGTCCTCGCCCGCGACCGGGTCCTGTCCGCGCGCGGCCTCGACGTCCTGATCCGCAAGATGCGCGAGAACGAACAGCGCATCGCGAGCGGCTCCGGCGCCACCCGCGAGAAGGCCCTCAAGCAGTACGAGCGCCAGGAGACGGAGTTCCTCACCAAGGGCGGGTACGCCGCCGAGGCCGAGGCCGCCACCATCGCCGCCGCCCTGAACCTCCCCGACCGCGTGCTCGGCCAGCCCCTGCACACGCTCTCCGGAGGCCAGCGCCGCCGCATCGAGCTGGCCCGCATCCTCTTCTCGGACGCCGACACGCTCCTCCTGGACGAGCCGACCAACCACCTCGACGCCGACTCGATCGTCTGGCTGCGGGACTACCTGAAGACGTACCGCGGCGGCTTCATCGTGATCTCCCACGACGTCGACCTGGTCGAGACCGTCGTCAACAAGGTCTTCTACCTGGACGCCAACCGCTCCGCGATCGACGTCTACAACATGGGCTGGAAGCTCTACCAGCAGCAGCGCGAGTCCGACGAGAAGCGCCGCAAGCGCGAGCGCCAGAACGCCGAGAAGAAGGCCGCGGCCCTGCACTCGCAGGCCGACAAGATGCGCGCCAAGGCCACCAAGACCGTCGCCGCGCAGAACATGGCCCGCCGCGCCGACAAGCTCCTCGCCGGTCTCGACGCGGTGCGCCAGAGCGACAAGGTCGCCAAGCTGCGCTTCCCCGAGCCCTCGCCGTGCGGCAAGACGCCGCTCATGGCCGAGGGGCTCTCGAAGTCGTACGGCTCCCTGGAGATCTTCACCGACGTCGACCTGGCCATCGACAAGGGTTCGCGCGTCGTCATCCTCGGCCTCAACGGCGCGGGCAAGACCACCCTGCTGCGACTCCTCGGCGGCGCCGAGAAGCCCGACACCGGCCAGGTCATCGAGGGCCACGGCCTCAAGCTCGGGTACTACGCCCAGGAGCACGAGACCCTCGACCCCGAGCGCACGGTCCTGGAGAACATGCGCTCCGCGGCCCCCGACCTCGACCTCGTCGAGGTGCGCAAGACGCTGGGCTCGTTCCTGTTCTCCGGAGACGACGTCGACAAGCCCGCGGGCGTGCTCTCCGGCGGTGAGAAGACCCGGCTCGCGCTCGCGACCCTGGTCGTCTCCTCCGCCAACGTGCTGCTCCTCGACGAGCCCACCAACAACCTCGACCCGGCCAGCCGCGAGGAGATCCTGGGCGCGCTGCGCACTTACAAGGGCGCCGTCGTCCTCGTCACGCACGACGAGGGCGCTGTCGAGGCGCTGCAGCCGGAGCGGATCATTCTGCTGCCGGACGGCGTCGAGGACCTGTGGGGCGCGGACTACGCGGACCTGGTGGCCCTCGCCTGACGGACCCGAAGCGGAGTCTCCCCGGACGTGATCGTCCGGGGTCCACCGGGCTTGATCGAATGGCTGATCCACTGGGTATGGATCATTCGGCCGATCCGTGATCCTTCATCTGTGTGAGACGTCCTCGTACCGAGGTGTGTCATACACGGATTTCCCCGTCCCACGGGACCCGCTGTCCCGTCCTTCCCCGGCACGGCGCTGACCTGCCGGTTCCCGGCAGAACCCATTCGGCGGTACGTCCCGTGACGTGCGGAATCGTTAATTCCGCTCGTGACGGCCGCTTGACGCACGGCGAATCAAGTCGCATGGACCTTGCCGAATGGGTGGCCAGGACGCTCGGGAGGGGTGATCATGAGAAGTCCAGAGCGCACTTCCCATGAGGAGGCACGGGTGGCCGAGACTCTGAAGAAGGGCAGCCGGGTAACCGGCGCCGCGCGCGACAAGCTCGCGGCAGACCTGAAGAAGAAGTACGACGGCGGTGCGAGCATCCGGGCGTTGGCCGAAGAGACCGGCCGGAGTTACGGGTTCGTCCACCGGATGCTGAGTGAGTCCGGAGTCACGCTGCGGGGACGCGGCGGGGCGACGCGAGGCAAGAAGGCCGCTTCCAGCTAGTCGGCTTCTCGCGGCCGTCCGGCTCCGGGTGGTCCGGTGTGGCCACCCGGTCGATCGGCTGATCGACCGGGTGGTTACTGTGCAGTCACTTGTGGGCACGCCAGTGCCCGCAGGGCGCGCCGACACGCGTCCCCTGGGCGCTGTCATGCGTGTGTCCACCATGACTGCACCCACCCGGAGGCACTGATGGCTTCGCCCGACAGCGGTTCGCCCGAGAGCGGCCCGAGCGTCGCAAGCACCACGGCGCCGGTCCTCGACCGGGACGGCGTACGCCTCACGGTCGACGAGGCCGTCGCCACGGTGACGCTCACCAACGCGGCCAAGCGCAACGCCCAATCTCCCGTGCTGTGGCGGGCGTTGACGGAGGTCGGCCGGGTGCTGCCCGGCAGCGTCCGTGTGGTCGTGCTGCGCGGAGAGGGCAAGTCCTTCTCCGCGGGCCTCGACCGGCAGGCCTTCACGCCCGAGGGCTTCGACGGCGAACCGTCCTTCCTCGACCTGGCGCGCGGCGATGACGACGTCCTCGACGCCGCCATCGCCGAGTACCAGGACGCCTTCACCTGGTGGCGGCGCGGTGACATCGTGTCCATCGCCGCTGTCCAGGGCCATGCGATCGGTGCCGGGTTCCAGCTCGCCCTCGCCTGCGACCTGAGGGTCGCCGCCGACGACGCGCAGTTCGCCATGCGCGAGACCAGCCTGGGCCTGGTCCCCGACCTCACCGGCACGCATCCGCTGGTCTCCCTCGTCGGGTACGCCCGCGCGCTGGAGATCTGCGCCACGGGCCGCTTCGTCCAGGCCGCCGAGGCCGAGCGCGTCGGCCTCGCCAACCTCGTCGTGCCCGGCGACCAACTCGACGCCGCCGCACAGGACTTGGCCGCCGCCCTGCTCGCCGCGCCCCGTGCTGCGGTCATCGAGACCAAGGCGCTCCTCCAGGGCGCCGTGGGGCGCCCGTACGAGGAGCAGCGCCGCGCCGAGCGGGCCGCGCAGGCGCGCAGGCTGCGGGACCTGGCGGGCATCGGGGACTGACGGGGTCCCGTCGCGTACGAGAAGCGGCGGGGCGGTCAGTCCACCGCCGTGACCAGGACCGCCACCGACGGCCGGTCCGGCAGGGCCTCGCCGACGCCCGCGCGGACCGCGCGGGCCACGTCCAGGGTGCGGAGCCGGGCGTCCGCCGCCAGCTCCACCCGGACGTGGCGGCGCGGCAGCGTGAGCGGCGCGCCGTGCTCCTCGATGTGGACGGCCCGGAGCGGGCCGCCGAGGAGGCCCGCCAGCCGCGTCACGCCCGGCACGGCGAGGGCGGCTCGTGCCACCCGCGCCTCGTCGTCGGCCGGGGGCTCTTCCTCAGATCCGGGGCGAGGCTCCGGGGGTACGCGGACGGGGTCGCCGCCAGCCGCGGCGGCATGCTCCGAGGCGGCGCCCCCGGACGCCCCATCCCCGGACACCCCGGACACCGCATCCCCTTCCAGAAGCCCCGTCACCCGCAGATCCACCTCCGCCACCACCAGCCCCAGCCGCTCCGCCGCGGCCGAGCCGAGCGCCGTGCGCAGCCGGTCCGCCGCCCCGGACAGGGGCTCCGCCGCCGCGGCCTGGAACTCCGCGCTGATCCGCAGCGGCCCCGGCGGCAGCGCGCTCGGCGGCGACGGCACGGTGGAGACGTACGCGTCCGGAGAAAGCGGTACGACGTGCGGGTCCACGAGGGCCAGCCGCAGGCGGGTCACGCGCACCCCCGCCACCCGTGCGGCCGAGCCGAGCAGCACTCCCCGCGCCGCCGACTCCGCGAGCCAGGCGCCGTCACCTGTGCCGCCCAGCGGGAGCATCCGGCCGAGGCCGAGTTGGCGCCGTACCGCCGCGGTCCACCCGTCACCCGTCATGGCTCCAGCCTGCCCCATCCCGGGCGCGCGGGTCCCGGGCCGCGCATAGTGTGGAACAAAGAGCAGATCCCCTGCTGAAAAGGACCATGCGATGACCGACACCGGAGAGCGCACGACGTCCCAGCCGCTCGCGAAGGAGTCGCCCGACGAAGCCGGGACGGGCGGTGCGACACGGCGCGGTGGCGGCGACCCCGCGACGCGCGGGCGCACCAGCATCGCGGACGGTGTGGTCGAGAAGATCGCGGGCCTCGCCGCCCGTGACGTGGTCGGCGTGCACGCGATGGGCGGCGGCCTCGCCCGGACCTTCGGGGCCGTACGGGACCGGGTGCCCGGCAGTTCCAAGGCCGTCACCCGTGGTGTGAAGGCCGAGGTCGGCGAGGTGCAGACAGCCCTCGACCTGGAGATCGTCGTCGACTACGGCGTATCCATCGCCGATGTCGCACGGGACGTACGGGAGAACGTGGTCGCCGCCGTGGAGCGGATGACGAGCCTTGAGGTCGTCGAGGTGAACATCGCGGTGAGCGATGTGAAGCTGCCCGACGACGAGGACGACGAGCAGCCGTCGCGGCTTCAATAGCGGAAGACGCGGCTTGCGGCTCTCGACAGGGGCCGCGGCTTCGACGGAGGTCGTGGTTCGCGTCGACCGGCGTTCCGCACCCGCGGGTGCGGCGGTCTCGCCGTGCGGCCCCGGGTAGGTGAGAAGCACGAGGCGTACGCGGTGGCGGGCGCGGACGCAGGGGAGTACGAGGCGCGCAGCAGCGAAGGAGCGCACGATGAGCTTTGCCGTGATCGGCATGATCGCCGGAATGGCCCTCGGATTCGCCGGGTACTTCGGCGGGTTCGGCGCCTTCCTGCTGGTGGCCGCCCTGGGCGCCATCGGCTTCGTGGCCGGGCGGTTCCTGGACGGGGACCTGGAGCCCGGGGACTTCTTCCGTACCCGCGGCGACCGGCGGCGCTGAGCGGTGGCGGCCGACGTCGTGGGGCAGGTACCGCCCGGCGAGCGCGGCGCGACCCGGATCGCCGACCGCGTCGTCGCGAAGATCGCCGCGCGCGCGGCACGCGAGGCGCTGCCCGTACTGCCCGCTGAGGCGGCGCCGCCGCACGCCACCGTGAGCGTGCGGCCCCCCGCCGTCGGCTCCGCCCGGTCGGGCGAGGCCCCGCACGGCAGCGCGCGCGTCCGCGTCAGCGTCGAACTGGACTACCCCAGCGACATCGGCAGCCAGTGCGGTGCCGTGCGTCGGCGCGTCGCCGAGCGGGTAAAGGCGTTGGCAGGCATGGAAGTACCCGAGGTGGCCGTCCAGGTGGAACGGCTGCACTCGGCACAGGCGCGGGCCGCGGCGCAGGGGAGGACCCGATGAGCGAGCCCCGGCAGACCGGCGGCACCGACCTGACCAAGACGGGGAAGGCCGTGCCCGTCATCGAACGCGCCGAACCCGAACTCGGCCAGTCCGCGTCCGCGGCCGCCTACCAGCCGCTGCCCACCCTCACCGACGACGACGGCGCCCCCCGCTTCTGGTCCGCGCGGCGCGTGCCCGCCGGGCTGCTCGCCCTGCTGATCCTCGGCGGTGCCGGGCTGCTCCTGTACGACGTCGTCGCCGTCCGGGCCGACCACCCCGCCATGCGGTGGCGCCGCGACCTCGCCCGGGAACTGGCCGAACGGCCCCTCGACAGCACGGCGGTGGTCGCCGGGGGCGCGGCGGCCGTCGCCGTCGGGCTGTGGCTGTTCGTCCTCGCCGTGACGCCCGGCCTGCGGTCCCTGCTGCCGATGCGGCGCACGCACGCCGACGTGCGGGCCGGGCTCGACCGGGCCGCCGCCGCGACGGCGCTGCGCGACCGGGCCATGGACGTGGCAGGCGTACGGTCCGTACGGGTGCGCATGAGCCGCGCCAAGGTGGACGTGCGGGCCGTGTCGCACTTCCGTGCACTCGACGATGTACGCGGCGACTTGGACGCCACCCTCGCCGACGCCATCCACGACCTCGGGCTCGGCAGGCCGCCCGCCCTGTCCGTGCACGTCGCCCGGCCGGGCCGGAAGGGGTGACCGCGCCATGCTGCGGACCGTGAACCGCGTACTGCTCGGCCTGCTCGGGCTCGTCCTCGTGCTGGCCGGCGGGTCCGTCCTCGCCGTCGGGCTCGGCGTCGAACCGCCCTCCTGGTGGGTCCACGACTCCCGCCACGACGTGCTCCTCAGCGACGCCGACCGGGCGCGGTGGCGGGACGACGGGTGGTGGTGGCCCACCGTCATCGGCGTGCTCGCCGCGCTCGTGCTGCTCGCCCTGTGGTGGCTCACCGCCCAACTCCGGCGGCGGCGCCTCGCCGAGGTCCTCGTCGAGACCGGCGACGGTGAGGGCGCGCTGCTGCGCGGGCGCGCCATGGAAAGCGTCCTCGAGACCGAGGCCGCCGCCCTCGACGGCGTCGAGCGCGCCCGTGTCCGCCTCACCGGGCGCCGCAACGCCCCCGAGGCGCGCGTCGGACTCGTCCTCGGCGCCGACGCCGTGCCCGCGGACGCGCTGCACGGTACCTGCGAGGAGGCGTTGGCGCATGCGCGGGACTCCGCGGGCCTGGGGCGGCTGCCGGCCACGGTTCTCCTCCGCGCCGTGAAGCACCGCGCCGAACGCGTGAGCTGATCCCGGCCCCGCCCCGCCCCCGGGCCGCAGGCGGGGGACGGACGGCCGGGAGGCGGGGAGCCGACGCGGGCCCTAGAAGCCGTGCCGGGCGCCGCCGTCCACGGGGAGCATGACGCCGGTGAGGTAGGACGCCGCGGGGGAGAGGAGGAACGCGGCGGTGCGGCCGAACTCCTCGGGAGTGCCGTAGCGGCGGAGCGGGATGCGGGACTCGTGGGCCGCGCGGGTCGCTTCCGGGTCGGCGGAGAAGCCGTCGAGTTCGCGTACGCGGTCGGTGTCGATGCGGGCGGGGAGCAGGCCGACCACCCGGATGCCGCGCGGGCCCAACTCGTCGGCGAGGGACTTCGCGAAGCCCGCGAGTCCGGGGCGCAGGCCGTTGGAGACGGTCAGGCCGGGGATCGGCTCGTGCACGGACGCGGACAGGACGAAGGCGATGACACCGCCGTCGCCCAGCTCCGCCGCGGCGGTGCGGGCGAGGCGTACGGCACCGAGGAAGACGGAGTCGAACGCGGCCTGCCACTGCTCGTCGGTGTTGTCGGCGACGAAGCCGGGCGGCGGCCCGCCGACGCTGATGAGGATGCCGTCGAAGCGGCCGAAGTGCGCACGCGCCGCCGCCACCAGGCGCTCCGCGACGTCCGGATCGGCGTTGTCCGCGCCGATGCCGACCGCGTTCGGGCCGAGCTCCGCGGCCGCCGCGGCGGCCGTCTTCTCGTCGCGGCCGGTGAGGACGACCTTCGCGCCGTCCGCGACCAGCTCACGCGCGGCGGCGTTGCCGAGGCCACGGGTCGCTCCGGTGACGACGTACACACGGTTGTTCAGTCCAAGATCCATGGCCCTATCCTGCCGCGTCCGGGCCGTAGAGGGCGAGGGCGGTGCCCACGAGCCCCACGTGGCTGAAGGCCTGCGGGAAGTTGCCCAACTGGCGCCCGGCCACGGGGTCGTACTCCTCCGCGAGCAGCCCCACGTCGTTGCGGAGCGCGAGCAGCCGCTCGAAGAGGTCGCGGGCCTCCTCGCCGTGGCCCGTCAGGTGCAGCGCGTCGGCGAGCCAGAAGGAGCAGACGAGGAAGGTCCCCTCGCCGCCGGGCAGGCCGTCCACGGTGGCTCTCTCCACGGCCGCGTCGACCACGGCGGCGCCCTCGCCCCCCGCACCCCCAGCCGTATACCGCCGCAGCAACCCCTCCTTCGTGCTCAGCTCCGCCCGCACCGCCTCGATCGTCCCCAGTACCCGCGGATCGTCCGGCGGCAGAAACCCCACCCGCGGAATCAGCAGCACCGCGGCGTCCAGCTCCCGCGAGCCGTACGACTGCGTGAAGGTGCGGCGCTCCGCGTCGTACCCGCGCTCGCACACCTCCGCGTGGATGTCGTCGCGCAGCCGCCGCCAGCGCTCCACGTCGCCGGGCAGCGCGGGGTCGTCCTCCATCGCGCGCACGGTGCGGTCCGCGGCGACCCACGCCATCACCTTGGAGTGCACGAAGTGGCGGCGCGGGCCGCGGACCTCCCACAGGCCCTCGTCCGGCTCGCGCCAGCAGTGCCGCAGGAACTCCATGAGGGCGAGCTGCAGCCGCCAGCCGTGCGGGCGGGTGGCGAGGCCCGAGCGGCGGGCGAGGGTCAGGGAGTCGACGACCTCTCCGTAGACGTCGAGTTGGCGTTGGCTGACGGCCTGGTTGCCGATGCGTACCGGCGCCGAGCCCTCGTACCCGGGCAGCCACCCCGCCTCGTACTCGGGCAGCCGCCGCTCACCCCCGAGCCCGTACATGATCTGCAGGTCGGAGGGGTCGCCCGCCACCGCGCGCAGCAGCCAGTCGCGCCACGCCTCGGCCTCCTCCAGATAGCCCGCCGAGATCAGCGCGCCGAGCGTGAGCGTGGAATCGCGCAGCCAGCAGTAGCGGTAGTCCCAATTGCGGACCCCGCCGATCTCCTCGGGCAGGGACGTGGTGGGGGCGGCGACGATGCCGCCGGTCGGGGCGTAGGTGAGGGCCTTGAGCGTGATCAGGGAGCGGACGACCGCGTCGCGGTGCGGGCCGTCGTACCGGCAGCGCGCCGCCCACGCCTGCCAGTCCGCGACGCTGTCGCGCAGCGCCTGCTCGGCGTCGAGCGGCTTCGGGCGCGGCTCGTGCGAGGGGTGCCAGGTGAGGACGAACGTCACGCGCTCCCCGGCGGCCACGGTGAAATCGGAGTACGTGGTGAAGTCCTGGCCCTCGGTACGGACCGCCGGATCCGTGCGCAGCCAGACGGAGTCGGGGCCCGCGACCGCGACCCGGTGGCCGTCGGCGCGGCGCATCCACGGCACGACCGAGCCGTGGTCGAAGCGCAGCCGGAGCGTGCTGCGCACGGTCACCTCGCCCCGCAGGCCCTCGACGACGCGTACGAGGTCGGGGGCGCGGTCGCGCTGCGGCATGAGGTCGGTCACGCGGACCGAGCCGTCCGGGGTGTCCCACTCGGTGTCCAGGACGAGGGTGTCGGGGCGGTAGGCGCGGCGCGTGCAGACGTCGGCGTCCTTCGGCGCGACGCGCCAGTGACCGTGCTCGTCGTCGCCCAGGAGCGCGGCGAAGCAGGCCCCCGAGTCGAAGCGGGGCAGACACAGCCAGTCCACCGAACCGGTCCGGGAGACCAGGGCGGCCGTCTGATGGTCGCCGATCAGGGCGTAGTCCTCGATGGGACGACGTGGTGAGTGGGGCGGGGAGTGGGGTCGGGAAGGGTGTGGGGAGTGGTGTGGGGCGCGGCGTCGGGACACGGGTGACGGGTTCCCGGTTCGGGGAAGCGCCAATCGGGCAGCGGTAGACGCGCGGCGCGTGCCGGGTTCAGGCCGTCGCGGGGGAGGCCTCGGGCGCCTCCTCGGCCGCCTGCTTCGCCGCCGCCTCCGCCTGGTCCTTGCGCTCGCGGCGGACCAGGACCACCCAGCCCGCGGGCACCCCGGCGGCGAACAGCCACCACTGCACGGCGTACGCCATGTGCGCCCCGATCCCGCTGTGGTCGGGCTCGGCGAGGAGTTGGGGGGAGTCGGCGCTCGGCGAGGTCTGCTCGACGTAGCCGCCGAGGACCTTCTTGCCGAGGGCGTGCGCCTGCTGGCCGCTGCTGATCAGCATGATCTGGCGGTCGGGCAGTCCGCGTACGTCCTTGATGCCGCTGGCCGCGGACGTCTCGTCGGCCATGAGGCGGCCGGTGACGGTGACCTCGCCGCGGGGCGGGGCGGGGATCTTGGGGAAGGCGGTCTGCGGTCCGTCGGCCGGGATCCAGCCGCGGTTGACGAGCAGCACCTTGCCGTTGTCGAGGACGAACGGGGTCAGGACGTGGAAGCCGACCTCGTCGTCGGAGTTGGTGCGGCGGCGCACGACGACCTCGTGCTCGGCGTCGTAGCTGCCCTTGGCCGTCACCCGGCGGTACACGGCGGAGTCCGGTACGTCACGGCCCGGCGCGGTCAGCCGCTCGGCGGGGACCGGCGCCGCGTCCAGCGCTCTGCCGATCTTCTCGTTGTGCGCCACGCGGTTCTCGTGGCGGTGCAGCTGCCAGAAGCCCAGCTCGATCATCACGGGGATGAGCACGAGGCCGATGAGGGTGAGGATCACCCATTGGCGGGTCAAGAGGAAGCGGTACACGGCTTCGACGTTACCCCGCGCGCGTAAAGCCCCCGACGGGAGGGGCCCGGTCGGGGGCGCTGGTGTGAGGAGGGCGAGCGGGCGGGGCGCTCAGGGGCGGGTGGGCTCGGGCGCGGACGGTGAGCGGTCGGGGGCGCCGAGCCCGCTCACACCCTGTCGACGATCCCCACCCGCCCCTCCGCGCGGGCGCAGTGCGCCCCGCAGTACCAGTGGCCCTCGACCTCGACGCCCTGCCCGATGATGCGGCAGCGGCAGTGCTCGCAGATGGGCGCCATGCGGTGGATGGCGCAGGAGAAGCAGTCGAAGACGTGCACCGCGCCCTGCGCGTGCACTTCGAAGGACATGCCGTAGTCGTTTCCGCAGACCTCGCAACGTGCCATGCGCCACAGAGTGGGACGCGGCGGCGGCGCGGGGCGAGCGGTGGGCGGGCGAGTCGCCCGGCAATCACCCGTCTGACGCGGACCGTGCTGCTGTCATCTTTCCGACGCGGATCGTCCTGCTGTCACCCGTCCGACGCGGACGGGTCGCCGGGAGGGGGTACGGCGGCCGCGCGCGGTGCGCCGTCTGCCGGGGCCACGTCCTGGAGGAGCTGGCCGAAGGCCGCCTCGTCGATGACCGGCGTGCCGAACGACCGTGCCTTCGTCGTCTTCGACGTGCCCGAGTCCGGGTCGTTGGTGACGAGCAGGCTCGTCAGGCGCGACACGCTCGTCGCGATGTGCAGGCCCGCCTCGAACGCGCGGTCCTCCAGGAGCTCGCGGTCCACGGAGGTGTCCCCGGAGAAGGCGACGCGCATGCCCTGCTTGAGCGGCTTGCCGTCCTCCCACCGCCCGGGGTTCGGGAACGGGCAGGCGGGCCGCTTCCGCGAGGGGCGCCAACTGCCGGACTGGTACGCGGAGTACGCCGAGAACGACGCCGTACCCGACCCGGCGGAGTGCCCGCCCTGACGGCCGACGCGTGCCCCGCCGTCCGCCCACTCCGTCAGCGGGCGGCACTCCAGGAGCGGCAGCCGCACCCCGTCGCTCGCCGCCGCCCGCAGGCTCGGCCGGAACGCCTCGGCGAGGACCCGGGCGTCGTCGAGGGCGTGGTGGGCGTGGCGCTGGACGACGCCGAAGTGGGCGGCCAGGGACTCCAGCTTGTGGTTGGGCAGCGGCAGGCCGAGCTCCTTGGAGAGCGCGATGGTGCACAGGCGCTGGCGGACGGGTGCGGTGCGCTCCGCGCGGGCGTACTCCCTGGCGATCATCGACCAGTCGAAGACGGCGTTGTGCGCGACGAGGACGCGGTCCGCGAGACGGGTCGCGAACTCCTCGGCGATGTCCGCGAAGAGCGGGGCGCCGGCCAGCTTGTCGCTCGTCAGACCGTGGATCCAGACCGGGCCCGGGTCGCGCTGCGGGTTCACCAGCGTGTACCAGTGGTCCTCGACCTCGCCCCGGGCGTCCAGGCGGTAGACCGCGGCCGAGATGATCCGGTCGTCTCTGGACAGGCCGGTGGTCTCGACGTCGACTACCGCGTACCCCGAGGGGTAGGCGGCCGGCCAGGGGGTCTCGGACCCCGGCGCGGTCGCGTCGGTCGGCGCCGGAGTCGCGTGCGTCGCCGGAGTCGCCGAGGGGACGGTCGGCGCCGTCGGCGATGCGGTCGTGCGGTCTTCGAGCATGGTCCATGAGGATACGGGCCGCGACTGACAGTCAGGTCCCAGGGCCGGGGGCAGCCACCTTCGAGGGGCGGAATCAGCCACCTTCGGAGGTGGCGACCGTCACCTCGGGGGTGGGGTCAGCCGCGTTCGGAGGCGGAGTCGGTCCCCTTCGGGGGCGGCGGTCGGCTCCCGGTGTCGGACCGTCAGTCCCCGGAGGGGGGTTCGAGCAACCCCGCCACCAGGGCCCGCACCGACAGGGCGAACAGCCGCTCCGTGTCCGGCGGCCGGGCCAGGGCACGGGCGAGGGCCGGGTCCTGTTCGGCCGTCCGCGCGTCCCACAGCTCCTGTTCGCCGGGGCGTTGCACGGGCGCGCGCTCGCGGTTGCGCTCGACCAGGACGTGGCCGACGACATGGACCTGGACGGCGCGCACGGCGTCGGCGGCCCGGGCGCCGCGCAGTCCCGCCGCGTGCACCTCGTGCACCAGGGCTCGCTGCGCGGGCAGGAACATCCGCTCCGTCAGGCCGCGTTCGTGGACCATCGCGATGAGGTGCGGATGGTCGCGAAGGAGCCGGCGCAGGGCGCGCGCCACGGAGGCGATGCGCTGGGCGGGCGCGGCGCCGGTGGGGCGGATCTCGCCGAGGTCGGCGACGGTCCGCTCGACGAGGGCGTCCAGGAGCTGCTCGCGGTTGCCGACGTGCCAGTAGATCGAGGTGACGGCGGTGCCGAGCTCGGCGGCGAGCTTGCGCATGGTCAGGGCGCCGGGGCCGTGCTGCTTGACGAGGCCCGCCGCGGCGGCGAGGACCTGTTCCCGGTCGAGATGCGCGCGCGTCTCTTTACCCTTCACGGCTCCTGTTGTAACTGTGTTACAGAACCCCCGCAAGTATCTGACTGTCCGTCGGCGAAAGGGTGGTACGGCATGGCACGCGTACGGTACGGCGCGCGCACCGAGGCCGAAATGGCCGCGACGCGCACCGCGACGTCCAAGCTCCCCGACATCTGGTCCACGGGTGTGGTGGCCGTGTGGGAGAGCGACCCGGACGCGGTCGCCGCGGTCCTGCCGCCGCCGCTGAAGCCCACGGGCCGCCCCCTGGTGCGGGCCGGCATCAGCCGGGTCGAGCTGGCCGGCTATCCGCTGGGCGCGGGTTCGGTGGCCGTCGCGGCGGAGCACGGCGCGGTGGCGGGCTGGTATCCGCTGGTGATGCCGATGACGCACGAGCGGGCCCTGACCGGCGGCCGTGAGGTCTTCGGCGAGCCGAAGAAGCTGGGCGAGGTCACAGTCGAGCGCAACGGCCTGGTGGTGCGGGCCTCGCTGGCCCGGCACGGCATCGCGTTCGTGGAGGTGCGCGGCGCGGTGAGCGGTGGCCTGCCGCTGCCGGAGCCCGCGCGGAAGACCGACTTCTACTTCAAGTTCCTGCCCGCGGTGGACGGTTCGGGTTTCGACGCGGATCCGGTGCTCGTGCACTGCGTACGCGAGGAGCGGGTCCGCAAGCTGGAGAGCGTCACCGGGGACGTGGTGCTGCGCGAGTCGATGTACGACCCGGTGGCCGACCTGCCCGTGCGCCGCCTGGTGGAGCTCACCATCGGCGAGAAGACCAGCGACCAGCGGGGCCGGGTGGTGGAGCGCGTCGACGCGCAGGCCCTGCTGCCCTACATCCACCAGCGCTACGACGACCCGCGGCAGATCCTGGACGGCCCGCCCGAGGGGAGCGTCTGACATGGAGCTGCGCGCCGGGCAGGTCGCCGTCGTCACGGGCGCGGCGAGCGGCGTCGGGCTCGCCCTCGCCCGGCGGTTCGGGGCGGACGGCCTCGCCGTTGTGCTCGCCGACGTCGAGGCGGACGCCCTGGAAAAGGCGGCGGCCGGGCTGCGTGCGGACGGGGCGACCGTGCACGCGCGCGTGGTCGACGTCGGCGTGCGCGAGCAGGTGGTCGCGCTCGCGGACGACGCGTACGACCGGTTCGGCGCCGTGCACGTCCTGTGCAACAACGCCGGGGTGGGCTCCGGCGCCGAGGGCCGGATGTGGGAGCACGAGCCGAACGACTGGAAGTGGGCCTTCGAAGTCAACGTGTGGGGCGTCTTCCACGGCATCCAGGCGTTCGTGCCGAGGATGCTCGCGGGCGGCGAGGAGGGCCACGTCGTCAACACCTCCTCCGGGGACGGCGGCATCGCGCCGTTGCCGACGGCGTCCGTGTACGCGGTCACCAAGGCGGCCGTCGTCACGATGACGGAGTCCCTGTACGCGCACCTGAAGGCCGCCCGCGCGCGCGTGGGCGCCTCCGTGCTCTTCCCCGGGCCCCACATGCTGCGTACGGGCCTGTGGGAGTCCCACCGCAACCGCCCCGAGCGGTACGCCAAGTCCCGCCCCCGCAAGGCGCCCTACCGCAGCCTCGGCCAGTGGGAGGCGGCCATGCGGGAGGCCGGGCAGGAGGTCGAGTTCACGCCCGTGGAGGACGTCGCGGACCTCGTGGCCGAGGGCGTCACGGCGGGCCGCTTCTGGCTGCTGCCCGCGAGCGAGCACAGCGACCGGCAGATCCGGGCGCGGGCGCAGTCGATGCTCGGCCGCACCGACCCGTCGTACCTGGAGAGCTTCATCCTGGACTGAGGGAGCCGTCATGACGGACCCGCACGACACCCGAGAACCCCGACAGCGGCTCCAAGAGCCCTACTTGATCGTCTCCTCCGACTGCCACGCCGGGCTGCCCACCGAGGAGTACCGGCCCTACCTGGACGCCCGGTTCCACCGGGACTTCGACGAGTTCCTCGGCGGGCGCGAGCGGCGCCGCGAGGAGATGACCCGGCTCGGCATCCGCAACGAGGCCTTCGCCGACCGGTGGTTCAGCGACAACGAGGAAGGCCTCAGAGGCGGCTGGGACCCCGCGCAGCGGCTGAAGGAACTGGACGGCGACGGGGTGGCCGCGGAGGTCGTCTTCCCGGACGCCGACGCCGTGGACAGCCGGACCGCCGCGCCCTTCGGAGTGGGCCTCGGCCTCTCCGGCGACCAGGACCCCGACCTCGGCATGGCGGGCGCCCAGGCGCACAACCGGTGGCTCGCCGAGTTCGTGTCGCAGCACCCCGAACGGCACTGCGGCGTCGCCCTGCTGCCCGTCACCGGGGACGTCCCCAGGGTCGTCGCCGAGATCCACCGCGCCAAGGAGTCGGGCCTCGGCGCCCTCATGATCCCCTCCATGTGGGTCGACAAGGCGCCCTACCACGACCGGCGTTACGACCCCGTGTGGGCCGCGGCCGCCGAGTGCGCGATGCCCGTGCTCACCCACTCCGGGGCGGCGCCCCGCGACGAGTACGGCGACCACCTCGGCATCTACGTCTCCGAAGTGACCTGGTGGCCCGCCCGACCCCTGTGGTTCCTGCTCTGGTCCGGGGTGTTCGAGCGGCACCCGGGGCTGCGGTTCGGGGTCGCGGAGTCGGGCTGCTGGTGGCTGCCGAACCTGCTCTGGTTCATGGACCGGCTCTACCTGGGCGCGCACGGCGGCAAGAAGCTGTCGCCGTTCGCCGAGCTGAAGCGCCCGCCGCACGAGTACCTGGACCGGCAGATCTTCGTCTGCGCCACCAACACCAAACGCCGCGAGCTGGCCCAGCGCTACGAGATCGGCGTCGACAACATCCTCTGGGGCAGCGACTTCCCGCACCCCGAGGGCACCTGGCCGGACACGCGCGCGTGGCTCGCGAAGACCTTCCACGACATCCCCGTCGCCGAGACCCGCCGCATGCTGGGCCTGGCCGCCGCCGAGGTCTTCGGTTTCGACACCGCGAAGCTCGCCCCGCTGGCCCGCCGCATCGGCCCGACCCCCGCCGACCTCGGCCAGGACGCCGACCAGGGCGCCGTCGAGGCCTCCTGGGCCCGCTCGCGCGAGGCGGGCCGCCACTGGCTGACCGGCCACGACTTCCCGACACTCGGGGTGACCCCATGACGTACACCGAGACCGACCGCTACACCGTCATCTCCGCCGACTGCCACGCGGGAGCCGACCTCCTCGACTACAAGCCGTACCTGGCCGCCCGCCACCACGACGCCTTCGACGCCTGGGCGGCCACCTACGTCAATCCGTACGAGGACCTGCTCGCCGACACCGCCGACCGCAACTGGAACTCCGACCGCCGCGTCGCCGAGCTGGAGGCCGACGGCATCGTCGCCGAGGTGGTGTTCCCCAACACCATCCCGCCGTTCTTCCCCTCGGCGTCCCTGATGGCCCCGGCGCCGACCCGTGCGGAGTACGAGCAGCGCTGGGCGGGCCTGCGCGCCCACAACCGCTGGCTCGCGGACTTCTGCGCGGCGGCGCCCGGACGCCGGGCGGGCGTCTTCCAGATCCTGCTCAACGACGTCGAGGAGGCGGTGCGGGAGGTCCGCTGGGCCGTCGGCGCGGGCCTCACCGGCGGGGTCCTGGTGCCGGGCACGCCGCCGGGGTCGGGCCTGCCCGAGCTGTACTCGCAGACGTACGACCCGCTGTGGGCGGTCTGCGCGGAGCTCGGTGTGCCCGTGAACCACCACGCGGGCTCGGCCTCGCCGCCGCTCGGCGACGAGCCCGCCGCGCGCGCGGTGTTCATGGTGGAGACGACGTGGTTCTCGCACCGGGCGCTGTGGCACCTGATGTTCGGCGGCGCGTTCCGGCGCCACCCGGAGCTGCGGCTGGTCCTCACCGAGCAGGGCTCCGGCTGGATCCCGGGCGTCCTCGCGATGCTGGACTACTACCACGGGCGGCTCGTCGCGGCCGTCGCCCGCCGGGACACCGCCGAGTCCAAGTTCGGCGCCGGGCTCTTCGAGGCCATGGGCAAGGGGCCCTCCGAGGTGTGGCGGGACAACTGCTACGTGGGCGCCAGCTTCATGCGGCCGCACGAGGCGGCGCTGCGCGACCGCGTCGGCCTCGACAAGATCATGTGGGGCAGCGACTACCCGCACGACGAGGGCACCCACCCCTTCTCGCGCGAGGGCCTGCGCGCCGCCTACGCGGGCCTGCCCCCGGCCGAGGTCGCGGCGATGGCGGGCGGCAACGCGGCCCGCGTGTACGGCTTCGACCTGCGGCGTCTTGACGCGGTCGCGGCGCGGGTCGGGCCCACCGTCCAGGAGCTGGCCGAGCCTCTGAAGGAGCCCCCGGCCGGGGCGACGAGCCCGGTGTTCGCGCCGGGCGGCCAGACCAGGGTGTGGTGAACGCCCCGGTGCGCCGCTCACCCACGAGCGGCGCACCGGGTGAGACCCTCCCCGGATGAGCGATCAAGCCCCGGTCCCCGACCACGACGAGGCCCACGGCGGCGCGCTCGGCACCCGCCTCAACTGGCTGCGCGCCGCGGTGCTCGGCGCCAACGACGGCATCGTGTCCACCGCGGGCCTCGTCGTCGGCGTCGCCGGTGCCACCGGCGAGCGCGCCACGATCCTGACGGCGGGCCTCGCCGGACTGCTCGCCGGGTCGATGTCGATGGCCGCGGGCGAGTACGTCTCCGTGTCCACCCAGCGCGACTCGGAGAAGGCCGCCCTGGCCCTGGAGAAGCGCGAACTGCGCGAGCAGCCGGAGGCCGAACTCGCCGAGCTGACCGACCTCCTCGAAGGGCGCGGGCTCAGCCGCGACGTGGCCCGCGAGGCCGCCGAACAGCTCACCGAGCGGGACGCCCTGCGCGCCCACGCGCGCGTGGAGCTCGGCATCGACCCCGACGAGCTCACCAACCCCTGGCACGCCGCGTGGGCGAGCTTCCTCGCGTTCACCGCGGGCGCGCTGCTCCCGCTGCTCGCCATGGTGCTGCCACCCGTCGACTGGCGCCTCGGCGTCACCGTCCTCTCGGTGCTCGGCGCGCTCGCCCTCACCGGCTTCAGCAGCGCCCGGCTCGGCGCCGCGGCGGTGCGGCCCGCCGTCGTGCGGAACGTGGCGGGCGGGGCGCTGGCGATGGCGGTGACGTACGGGGCGGGGGCGCTGCTCGGTGCGGCCGGGGTGTGACGCGGTGGTCCGGACCCGCGCCCCGCATTGGCGGAGATCACCAAAAACCAGGGTCGTACCCACGGTAATACTTAGCAGTAACAACCCCTAGCGGCGGCCCGGACGCCGTTCTACCGTGCACGCATGTCCCCGAACCTGCCCGATGTGGTGCTGTGGTCCATCCCCGCCTTCGTGCTGCTCACGGTCGTCGAGATCATCAGCCACCGGGTCCACCCCGACGAGGACGCCGCCGGGTACGAGACCAAGGACGCCGCCACCAGCATCACCATGGGGCTGGGCAGCCTGGCCTTCGACTTCCTCTGGAAGATCCCCATCGTCGCGATCTACACCGCGCTGTACACGGTGACACCGCTGCACGTGCCCGTCCTGTGGTGGACGGTCCCGTTGATGCTGCTCGCGCAGGACTTCTTCTACTACTGGTCGCACCGCGGCCACCACGTGATCCGCGTCCTGTGGGCCTGCCACGTGGTGCACCACTCCAGCGAGAAGTTCAACCTCACCACCGCGCTGCGCCAGCCCTGGACGAGCCTCACGGTGTGGCCGTTCTACCTGCCGCTGATCGCGCTCGGCGTGCACCCGGCCGCCCTCGCCTTCTGCTCCGCGACGAACCTCGTCTACCAGTTCTGGATCCACACCGAACGCATCGGCAAGCTGCCCCGGCCCATCGAGTACGTCTTCAACACCCCGTCCCACCACCGCGTCCACCACGCGTCCCAGGGCGGCTACCTGGACCGCAACTTCGGCGGCATCCTGATCGTCTGGGACCGCCTGTTCCGCTCCTGGGTCGCCGAGACCGACCGCCCGGTCTACGGCCTCACCAAGAACATCACGACGTACAACCCCCTGCGCGTGGCCACCCACGAGTACGCGGCCATGGCCAGGGACCTGAAGCAGGCAGCCACCTGGAGCGACCGAGCAGGCCACGTCTTCCGAGGTCCCGGCTGGCAACCGCCCCAGCCGCCGACCGCGGCACCGGCACCCCAGGAACGCACAACGGAGCCAGCGGCGTGAGCCGCGTGGAGCCGGGCCGCCGCGTGGCCGACGGTGAGCCGAGTCTGCCGCCCCCCGTCGTGGGCCACCGTGCCGCAGGGCGATGGGGGTCCCCCCGCTCGGGCGCGGCCGAGAGCGGGGGAGGGCGGGCACAGCCCCCGGTGCCGGGTGCCCGAACGCCCGCGCTCACGAGGCACCGCTACGGCACCGCCGCACTCGTGGCATTCGGCCTGGCGGCAGCCGGTGACCTCGCGGCCCTGGCCCTCGGGGCCGACCTCGGCCACACGATCCTCAAGCCGCTCCTGATGCCGCTGCTCGCCGCCTACGTGGTCCTGCGCCAGGGCCCACCCCTCCTGACCGCGGCCCTCCTCTTCGGCTGGGGCGGCGACGTCCTCCTCCTGGGTGAAGGCGACCTCGTCTTCCTCGCGGGCATGGGCTCCTTCGCCCTCGGCCACCTCTGCTACCTGGCCCTGTTCCGCAGGAACGGCGAGGGCCACGGCACCGCCCGAGGCACCTTCATCGTGGCCACGTACGCCTGCGCCCTGATCATCACCGTGGCCCTCCTCTGGCCCGACCTCCCGCCGGACATGCGCATCCCGGTGGCGGGCTACAGCCTGCTCCTCACCGCCATGGCCTTCGGCGCGACCACCCTCGGCCTGACCGCCGCGGCGGGCGGCGGCCTCTTCCTCCTGTCGGACACCCTCATCGCCACGGACGTCGCCGACTGGGCCCAGGCGCCCCGCCCCGACTTCTGGATCATGCTGACCTACCTGGCCGCCCAGATCCTCCTGACGACCGGCGTCCGCACCGGCACCCTCACCAGCGAATCGGCACCGGCACGGCCGTGAGCAGCGCCGACACCGCGACGACGGCGCCGAGCACCATCACCTCGGCGCGCGCGGGCGCGTACGTGGTGAGCCCGCCCCGAGGGGACCGCTTCAGCCGGCGGCGGGCGAGCAGCGCGAGGACGGCGACGACGCCCACGAGCAGCACCTTGGCGACCAGGGTGCGGCCGTAGGCCGTCTCCGTGAGCTGGTCCACCACGGTGTCCGGCGGCATGCGGCGCAGCGTGCTGACGATCCCGCTCGCGGTGATCGCGGCGAACAGGACGGCAGCCACGCGCGCGTAGAGGCCCAGTACGGCAACGCCCGCCTCCGGGGCGCCCTTTCGCCAGCTCCGCAGGGTACGCAGCGCGTACAGCAGGCCGCCCGCCCACAGCGCCGCGCACGTCAGGTGCACCAGGGTGAGCCCCGAGCCGACGAGCGCGGCCTCCTCCGTCGGCGGGTGCGCGCGCAGCGCCTCCGCCACGATCACGGCGGCCAGCGGAAGCACCGCGCTGTCCGGGCGGCGCGAGCGGGCGCAGAGGGCGGCCGCGACGAAGGCGTTGACCTCCAGGAGCGCGAGGCGGCCGTCCCGCGACTGGTAGAGCCCGCCGACGTCCAGGTCGGACAGCTGGTGCGGCACCAGGTTGCCGCTGGCCACGACCGAGGCGAGGCCGAGCGCGGCGACACCGCCCGCGGTGGCCGCCCACCACCCCCACCGCGGCGGCGCCGAGGCGAGCGGCGCCCCCGGTACGCGGCGCGCGAGCCGCCGTACGAACACCTCGCCCACCTGCACGCACAGCGCGGCGAACAGCACCGTCCGCAGGAACGTGATGCCGGGCGTACCGGGCGCCTCGGCCTCACCGGTGCCGTCCAGGACGGCGGCGGGCCCGAACAGCGGGACGACCGCGGCGACGGCCACGAGGACGAGCAGGGCGACGGCCCGGCCGGAGGAGGGGCGGCGGGGTGCGGTGGCATGGGGGGCCGGGGGTGCGGCGGGCGGCGCCGGGGGGTACTCCGCGCGCCGCACGGTGAGGTGCAACGTGTCGGCCGGGTTCGGATACGTCGTGTCGGGCGCGGCCGGGTACGCCGTGTCGGGCGGAGCCGCGTGCGCGTCGGCCGGGCCCGCGTACCCGGGATGGTGCGGCGCGGCCGGATACCCCGTGTGCGACGAGGCGGCGGCCGTCCCGGCCGTGGCCTCGCCTCCCGGTTCCCCTGGCGGTCGTATGGAGCTCACCACAAGATCTTCACCAGTCGTCGCACTCCCGGGCAAGTCCGGGCAAACAACTGGCGGAACGTCATTCCGTGGAGCGGGGCCCGGTCACCGCCACACCGGGCCGTCCGCGCCCCAACCGCCCGGCGGCCGCTCCCAGTTCACGGGCCCGGCGGCGAAGGTCACCGGCGGCAGGGCGTACCGCAGCCGCCCGAGGGGACCGTCCATCCCGGTGAGCCACGGGTCCGCCGCGTACGTCGGCCACCCCGTGAGCCACGCCGCCGTCCGCGCCAGAGCGAGCCGCACGACCGCCGTGCCGCCCGCACCGCCCGTGCCGTCGCCACCCCCGGCCAGGCGCTCCGAGAGCGACCGCAGCACCGCCGCGGCAAGCAGATAGCCCGTGCCGTGGTCCAGCGCCTGCGCGGGCAGCGCACCGGGTGCCTCCGGCGCGCCCTCGACGGCCGCGATGCCCGTGGCCACCTGCACCAGGCTGTCGAAGCCGCGGCGGCCGGACCACGGGCCGCTCGTGCCCCACGCCGAGAGCTGCGCCACGACCAGGCCGGGCCGCCGCTCGGCCAGCGCCTCCGGGGCGAGCCCGAACCGGTCGAGGGTGCCGGGCCGGTAGCCGGTCACGACCACGTCGGCCCGGGCGAGCAGGTCCGCGAAGGCGCGCCGGTCCGCGTGGGCGCTGAGGTCAAGGGTGGTGGAGCGTTTGCCGAAGCCCGTGTCCGCGTGCTGGTCGGGGAGTTCGGGCAGGTGCGGCGGGTCGACGCGCAGCACGTCGGCGCCGAGCAGGGCGAGGGTGCGGGTGGCGACCGGTCCGGCGATGACGCGCGTGAGGTCGAGGACGCGGAGCCCGGCGGCGGGCAGGAGCGGGTGCGCGTCGCCCGGTTCGCCCAGGGGCGTCGGCGGCGGCACCTCGGACGGCCCCCCGAACTGCTCCCGGCCCACCAGGGGCAGCCCGGCCACCGCGGCCCCCTGCGGATGCGCCGCCCACTCCGCCGGCGTCCGCAGGGCCACGGCCAGACCTCCGGCGGCGTACACGGCCTCCTCGGCCTCGGCCGCGGGCAGCTCCGCGAGCCGGGCGCCGACGCGCTCCACGGACGCGTCGCCGTCGAGGCCCAGCGCGGCGAGGAGGCGGGCCCGGTGGTGCGGGTAGTTGGCGTGCGTGCGCACCCAGCCGTCGGCGGCGCGCCAGAAGCGAGACAGGGGCGCGAACGACTCCGGCGCGCGCCCGTTCACGAGGAGCTGCCGTTCACTGGTGAACGCGGCGGCCACGGAACCGTCGTCCACGCGCGCGTGCGGCACGTCCCGCCCCGTGCGCAGAGCCGCCAACTCGGCCGCGGCGAGCGCGCAGACGCCCACACAGGACCGCGCGAGCGCCCGTACGGGGAGCCGCGCGGGCAGGGTGTCGTCCCGTACGACGGGGGAGAGGCGGGACAGGAGCGCGGGGTCGCCCCCGAGCGCGTCCCAGGCGACGGCGGCCCCGTGCAGCGGCTCCGGGACCACGTCCTCGGACCCCCGGCGGGCGGCCCCGCTCGACGGCTCCGGCCCCGCGGCCCCGCTCATCCGCTGCCCGGTCCCGTGGCCCCCGGCGCCGAAGCCGCCGACCACCACAGCCGGATCTCCTCCGCCGGGTCCGACGGCCGCAGCTCCCAGCCACGCCGGGCCGCCGCCTCGACCACGTACGCGCCGCCCACGCCCCGGTACGTGCGCCACGGCACCTCGCACTCCACCGGCGGCGCGGGCTTCTTCGGGACCTTGGGGGCCGACGCGCGCTTGGTCCACTTGTCCAGGTACTCGTCGACCCGCGCGCGGCAGAAGGCGGCGTCGCCCTCGTGCCACAGCTCGGACCACGTCACGGACCAGCGCGGCCAGAGGGAGATCTTGCTGATGACGGCGTCCATGGCACGCTCGGCGCCGCGCTCGAAGCCCGGGATGATGGTCAGGAGCTCGGCGAACATCGCGACCACGATGGTGGCCAGCGCGACGACCACCAGCAGCAGCCACCACACCGGCAGGATCAGCACGGTGAGCACGAAGCGGGGCCACAACTGCCATGCGGAGCGCGTGGGTTCGGCCAGCCACTCCTGCTGACCTTGGTAGACGAACGACGAGTCCTGATACGCGTACATGCCGGCATCCTCTCGCGAAGGGCCGGACGGTCCGCACACCGCCCGGCCCTTCACCGCCTCACCGAGGCGCTACTTCCGTACGGCGTCCAGCGCGTCGGACATGCCCACGCCGTAGAAGCCGTTCTTGTTCTTGCCGCCCGCGCACACCGCGTCGACCTTGCCGTCGCCGTCGATGTCGTACGGGTCGGTGCACGCCATCGCGTCGGCCTGGCGGTAGAGCAGGGCCTTCACCCGGGCCGCGGAGGCCTTCGGGTGCGTCGACTTGATGAGCGCGGCCACGCCCGCGGTGTGCGGCGAGGCCATCGACGTACCGGCCTTGTAGCCGAACTTGCCGCCCGGCAGCGTCGACAGGATCAGACCGCTGGTGGCGGGCGGCTGCGGCTTCTGGAAGGCGGTGGAGTCGCCGCCCGGGGCCGCGATGTCGACGACGCCCTTGCCGTAGTTCGAGAACGACGACTTGATGCCCTTGGCGCCCGTCGACGACACGGTCACCACACCCGGAAGCTGCGACGGTATGTCGAGGCAGTCCGCGGTCTTGATGGTCCGCTTGACGGGCGTCGTGTCGTCCGGGCTGGACTCGTCGACGATCTCGTCCTGGGCCAGGTCCGTCTCCGCGTTGCCGGCCGCGGCGACGTTCACCGCGCCCTTGCGCTCGGCGTACTTGGTGGCCCGCCCGACCGCGTCGACCAGCGCCTTCTGGTCGGCGTCGGTACGGCAGTTGAACAGCCACGGGTCGGTGTAGTAGCTGCTGTTCGTGACGTCCACGCCGTGGTCGGCCGCCCACATGAAGCCGCAGACGACGGCCTCCGTGTAGTACATGCCGGTCGCGGGCTCCGCCACCTTCAGGCTCGCCACCTTCACGCCCGGAGCGACACCGGTGACGCCGGTGCCGTTCTTCGCGGCGGCGATGGTGCCCGCCACGTGCATGCCGTGGTCGCTCTCCTTGGCCACCGGCCGCCACGCGTTGTCCTTCTGCGTGGGCACGCCGCCCAGACAGCTCGCGGACGCGCGCTTGTCGAAGTTCGGCGCGATGTCCGGGTGGGTGTCGTCGACGCCGGAGTCGAGGACGCCGACGGTCACCTTCGAGCTGCCGAGGGAGACCTTGTGGGCCTGGTCCGCCTTCATGGCGGGCAGGTCCCACTGCAGCGGCTCCAACTCGTCCTGCCCGGCCCCCGCCTCGCCCGCGGCGGCCTCGGCCTCCTTGGCGGACAGCGGCCTGGACGCGTCGATGTCGTCGCTGGACTGCGCCTGCAGCGGCGCGGTGCGGGTGGCACCGGCCGACTGCACGCCCTTGACCTTGCGGATCGTCTTCGCGAAGTCGGGGTTCGCCGAGTGCACGACGATGACACCGATCTTGTCGTACGAGATCACGACCTTGCCGTCGGCCTTGGCGATGGCCTTCTTGACGTACTTGGCCGCCCAACCGCCGTGCCCGGTGCGGACGTTGACGACATAGCTCATCGACGAGCCGTCCGCGGCTGAGGCGAGCACGCCGATGCCCGCGGCAGCCGGAGCCGGGGCGGCCGGAGAGTCGCTCTGCGCCGACGCGGTGCCCGGCAGGAACGCGAGCGCGGACACCACCGCGACGCCGAGGGGAAGGGCGACGGCGCGGCGCGCGTACGGCGTGGACCGTACGGACTTGCCGTGCTGACTGGTCTTCGTGCTGTTCAAGGTGCTGTTCCCCTTACTTCTTCACGGCGTCGAGCGCGTCGACGATCCCGTAGCCGTAGAAGCCGTTGCGGTTCTTGCCGCCCTCGCAGACGGCGTCGACCTTGCCGTCACCGTCCGGGTCGTAGGGCTTCGTCGGGCAGCCCGGGTTGTCGGCCTGGCGCTTGAGCAGCCGCTGCAACTCGGCCGGGCCCGCCTTCGGGTGCGTCGACTTCAGCAGCGCCGCGACGCCCGCCGCGTGCGGGGACGCCATGGACGTGCCCTGCAGCCACGCGTACTGGCCGCCCGGCATCGTGGAGAGGATGCCGCCGTCCTTGGACGGGGTGTCGGTCGGCTTCTGGTAGCGCCGGTCGCCGCCGGGGGCCGCGATGTCGATGACGCCGTTGCCGTACGTCGAGTAGTACGACTTGGCCTTGTACACGCCCGTCGCGCTGACCGTGACGACGCCCGGGAGCTGGGTCGGGATGTCGAGGCACTTGTGCGGGTCGATGGTGCGCGTGACCGGCGTGGAGTCGTCGGGGCTGGAGTCGTCGACGATCGCGTCGGAGTCCAGGTCGTGGTTGGAGTTGCCCGCGGAGGCGAGGTTCAGGGTGCCCTTGCGCTGGGCGTAGCGCTGGGCGCGGTTGACCGCGTCGAGGATGGCCCGCTGGTCCGGGTCGTCCTTGCAGTTGTACAGCCACGGGTCCACGTAGTAGCTGTTGTTGGTGATCTCGATGCCGTGGTCGGCGGCGAACACGAAGGCGCAGACCACGCTCTCCGGGAAGAACAGCTCGCTGACCGGGTCGGCCACCTTGATGCCCGCGACCTTCACACCGGGTGCGACACCCGCGACGCCGACGTCGTTGCGCGCGGCGGCGACCTCGCCCGCCACGTGCGTACCGTGGTAGTGCTCGGGCTTCGCCGGGCGCCAGGCGCCGGGGGAGGTGTCGGCCTTGCCGCCGACACAGCTCGCGGACTGCGAGGCCGAGAAGTTGGGCGCGAGGTCGGGGTGGGTGTCGTCCACGCCGGTGTCGATGACGCCGACGGTGACCTTCTTGCTGCCCGGGTTGATCTTCGCCGCCTTGTCGGCGCCGATGGCCCGCAGGTCCCACTGGTCGGCTTCCAGGGGCTCCTGGGCGGCGGCGCCGCCCTTGCCCGCGGCGGCCCGCTGCTTGAGCGCCTTGGCCTGTTCCTTCGACACGAAGGACGGCGCGCCCTCCTGCGTGGTGGCGGCCGGGGTGAGCGGCGAGGTGCGGGTGGCGCCCGCGGAGTGCACACCGCGCACGTCGCGCAGCGTCTTGCCGAAGTCCGGATTGGCCGAGTGGGCGACGATCACGCCTATTTTCGCGTACGTGACGACGACCGTGCCGTCGGCCTTGGCTATCGCCTTCTTCACGTACGCCAGGGTCTTGGCGTCCGACCTGGTGTTGATGACGTACGCCAGCTTGCCGGCCGCGTCGGTGTCCGCGGCCCGCGCCGTGCTGGAGCCGGGGGCGTCGAGCGGGGCGGCGGTCGCGGCGCCGGGCGCGAAGCCGACCGCTGCGGCGAGCACGACACCGAGCGGCAGCGCGAGCGCCAGTCGTCTGGAGCGCGACGTGCGTGACGAGCGCAGATGAGCCATGGGATCTCCACATCATCCGGATACGGAACTGCCCGAACACTGCTGGTGCTCGGGCAGGTGCATGACGAGTGGTGCAGGGTGAAGCTATCCCCCGAACTCCCAGGCCAGCAATGCCTTCCCGAAGAAAGCGGGAAAAGCGTGAGTTCGACCGCTTCGGGCGTGCCGCCGAGACGTTGAACAGCGGACAGAAGCAATATCAACCCCCTGTCGGATCACGTCCCCGGGGCTTAGCATCACCATCCGCGGCCACGTGATCCGTGTCACTATCCGTGTCACTCACGACGGCCCCGAGAGCAGAGAACGCAGACCCCCATGCACCGCACCGCCTCCGACTCCCCCCACCTCCCCACCACCCCCGTCCCACGAGGAGACTCCGTGGCCACCGACGTACCGCCACCATCGAAGGGCGGCTCAGAACCCACCCCCGTCACGCCCTCCACGGAGGAGTTCGTCGCGGCGCAGCAGAGCGCGGAGTTCGGTGAACTGCGCACCGCCCACCGCTCGTTCGCGTTCCCGCTGACCATCGCGTTCATCGCCTGGTATCTCGTGTACGTGCTGCTCTCGAACTACGCGGGCGACTTCATGGGCACCAAGGTCGTCGGCAACATCAACATCGCCCTCGTCCTCGGCCTCGCCCAGTTCCTGACCACGTTCCTCATCGCCTGGTGGTACTCCCGCCACGCCGCCACCAAGCTCGACCCCAAGGCAGAGGCGATCAAGTCCCGGATGGAGGGCGGCGCGTGAGCACCCTTCAGCTCCACTCGGCGCAGAGCACCGTGCTGGCCGCGAACGAGGCCAGCGAGCACCGGCCGCTGATCATCACACTGTTCGCGGTCTTCGTCGTCGCCACCCTCGTCATCACCGTGTGGGCCGGCCGGCAGACCAAGAGCGCCGCCGACTTCTACGCGGGCGGACGGCAGTTCACCGGCTTCCAGAACGGCCTCGCCGTCTCCGGCGACTACATGTCCGCCGCGTCCTTCCTCGGCATCGCGGGCGCCATCGCCCTGTTCGGCTACGACGGCTTCCTGTACTCCATCGGCTTCCTGGTCGCCTGGCTGGTGGCGCTGCTCCTGGTCGCCGAGCCGCTGCGCAACTCCGGCCGCTACACCATGGGCGACGTCCTCGCGTACCGCATGCGCCAGCGTCCGGTGCGGACCGCGGCGGGCACCTCGACCATCGTCGTCTCGATCTTCTACCTGCTCGCGCAGATGGCGGGCGCGGGCGTCCTGGTCTCGCTGCTCCTCGGCATCACCAGCGACGCGGGCAAGGTCGGCATCGTCGCCCTCGTCGGCATCCTGATGATCGTGTACGTCACCATCGGCGGCATGAAGGGCACCACCTGGGTGCAGATGGTCAAGGCGGTCCTGCTGATCGCCGGGGCGCTGCTGCTGACCTTCCTGGTCCTGCTGAAGTTCGACTTCAACATCTCCGACCTGCTCGGCAGCGCCGCGGAGAACAGCGGCAAGGGCGCGCCGTTCCTGGAGCCCGGCCTGAAGTACGGCGTCACGACGACGTCCAAGATCGACTTCATCTCGCTGGGCATCGCCCTGGTGCTCGGCACGGCGGGCCTGCCGCACATCCTGATCCGCTTCTACACGGTGCCGACGGCCAAGGCCGCCCGGAAGTCCGTGAACTGGGCGATCGGCATCATCGGCGCCTTCTACCTGATGACGATCGCCCTCGGCTTCGGCGCTGCCGCGCTGATCACACCCAAGGAGATCACCGATTCCAACCCGGCGGGCAATACGGCCGCGCCCCTGCTCGCACTCCATCTGGGCGGAGTGGACTCCAACTGGGGCGCCATCCTGCTCGCCACCATCTCCGCCGTCGCGTTCGCCACGATCCTCGCGGTCGTCGCGGGCCTCACCCTCGCCTCGTCCTCGTCGTTCGCGCACGACATCTACGCCAACGTCATCAAGAAGGGCAAGGCGGGCGAGAAGGAAGAGGTCAGGGCCGCGCGCTGGGCGACCGTCTTCATCGGCCTGATCTCCATCGGCCTCGGCGCCCTCGCCCGCGACCTGAACGTGGCGGGCCTGGTGGCCCTCGCCTTCGCGGTGGCCGCGTCCGCGAACCTGCCGACGATCCTCTACAGCCTGTTCTGGAAGCGGTTCACCACCCAGGGCGCGCTGTGGTCGATCTACGGCGGCCTCACCACGGCCGTCGTCCTGGTGCTCTTCTCGCCCGTCGTCTCCGGCAACGCGAAGACATCCATGTTCAAGGGCGTCGACTTCCACTGGTTCCCGCTGGAGAACCCGGGCCTGATCTCCATCCCGGTCGGCTTCCTGCTCGGCTGGCTCGGCACCGTCCTGTCGAAGGAGGAGCCCGACAAGGAGAAGTACGCGGAGCTGGAGGTCAGGTCCCTGACCGGCACCGGAGCCCACTGAGCCCGCTGCGGCCCGCTGTCTGAAGGGCCCACGTCGCGGCCGCGCCGTCGAGATCGTCGTAGATCTCTACGACGCGGCCGCGCCGCTCCTGTTGGATCATGCCCCTCTTCGATGTCAGCACCGTCACGTAGGCTCATGGTCAAAGGGCGTAGCAACGCCGCCATGCCGATCCGGACCGGGGAGGGGGCCCACGTGCTCATTGACACGTATGGCCGAGTGGCCACCGATCTGCGGGTGTCGCTGACCGACCGATGCAATCTGCGGTGCACGTACTGCATGCCGGAAGAGGGCCTGCAGTGGCTGGCCAAACCCGACCTGCTCACGGACGACGAGATCGTCCGCCTCGTCCGCATAGCCGTCACGCGCCTCGGCATCCAGGAAGTCCGCTTCACCGGCGGTGAGCCCCTGCTACGCCCCGGCCTCGTCGGCATCGTCGAGCGCTGCGCCGCCCTGGAGCCGCGCCCCCGGATGTCCCTGACGACGAACGGCATCGGCCTCAAGCGCACCGCCAAGGCCCTGAAGGAAGCGGGCCTGGACCGGGTCAACGTCTCCCTGGACACCCTGCGCCCGGACGTCTTCAAGACCCTCACCCGCCGTGACCGCCACCGCGACGTCCTCGAAGGCCTCGAAGCCGCCCGCGACGCCGGCCTGACCCCGGTCAAGGTGAACACGGTCCTGATGCCGGGCCTGAACGACGACGAGGCCCCCGACCTCCTTGCCTGGGCCGTCGAGAACGACTACGAACTGCGCTTCATCGAGCAGATGCCCCTGGACGCCCAGCACGGCTGGAAGCGCGACGGCATGATCACGGCCGGTGACATCCTGGCCTCGCTGCGCACCCGCTTCACCCTCACCGAGGAGGGCACCGAGAAGCGCGGCTCCGCCCCGGCCGAGCGCTGGGTCGTCGACGGCGGCCCGCACCGCGTCGGCGTGATCGCCTCCGTCACCCGCCCGTTCTGCTCGGCCTGCGACCGCACCCGGCTCACGGCCGACGGCCAGGTGCGCACCTGCCTGTTCGCCACCGAGGAGACCGATCTGCGGGCGGCGCTGCGGGCCGCGCCCGAGGGCGCCGCGGACGGCGCCGACGGCTCCGGTGACGCCGACGGCTCGGACGGCTCGGACGAGGAGATCGCCCGCATCTGGCGGCTCGCGATGTGGGGCAAGAAGGCGGGCTCCGGCCTCGACGACCCGTCGTTCCTCCAGCCCGACCGCCCGATGTCCGCGATCGGCGGCTAGACCGGATCCGGACCGGCGGTCAGCCGGTCGAGCCCTCCGGCTGCTCCCACTCGGCGAGCGGGACGACGTCCTTCAAGAAGCCCCGTACGCCCAGGAATTGGGACAGGTGCTCGCGGTGTTCGTCGCACGCGAGCCACGTCTTGCGGCGCTCCGGAGTGTGGATCTTCGGGTTGTTCCAGGCGAGCACCCAGACCGCGTCGACGCGGCAGCCCTTGGCGGAACAGATCGGTGTTTCGTCGCTCACGTACTCATCCCAAACAAGGCGACGCCGAGCAGCCACGGGGGGAGCTGCCCGGCGTCGGTCTGTCGCTCCGACGGGGGATGCGGAGCGCGTACGAAGTATGTCACGGGGAACCGGCCGCCTGGCACTGGAACTACATGATTGATCTGAGGTTTTCTTGAGCTTGGCGTAAGGTCGACGGTCAACTCTGTTCGCTCGACCGTGCCTTGAAGTCCTCGTACGTGACCCCGGTCACATCTTCCGGGACGGGTTCCGCGGCCCCTTCGGGGGGCGCCGTCGGCGGCAGCATCGGCCGTGACGGTGCCGGTACGAAGGTTGACGGCAGCGACGGAGCGTTCTCCCGCCCGGCGTTGGCGATCACCACGGAGACGTAAGGAAGGAGCACTCCGAGTACCAGCGCGACCAGAGCGACGTGCCGCTCCACGTTCCAGAGCACCGCGGCGGCAATGACTGAAACAGTGCGGACCGACATCGAGATCACATAGCGTCGTTGCCGCCCCCGGATGTCGTCCGCGAGGCCCTGGCGGGCCCCGGTGATCCGGAAGACCTGCGCGCTGCTCTGCTTCCGCATCGCGTTCCACCGCCTGCCCGTTATGCCAGGCTCTCCCCGGCCTGGACGCCCCACCACGTTACGCCGCGGCTGCGCCGACGCGTAGACCGGGGGGCGGCTCGGCTCCTGGTGGGGGCTGCGTCGCGCCACGTATGGAGGTGCCCGACATGCGCCGTATGGCAGATGGGCCGACACTGAGCGTAATGCTCATGTCGAGCCGTCTGAGGAGGCAGCTATGGGCTGGTTGTGGGCGATCATCGTGGGATTCGTGCTGGGGCTCATCGCCAAGGCGATCCTGCCGGGCAAGCAGCACAGTCCGCTCTGGCTGACGACCATCTTCGGCATCATCGGCGCCGTACTCGGCAACTGGATGGCCGCGGGCTTCGGCATTGACGAGACCAAGGGCATCGACTGGGGGCGGCACGCCCTCCAGCTGGCCGCGGCACTCGTGGTGGTGGGCCTGGGCGACGCCGCGTACAAGATGATCAAGGGCGGTAAACAGACGACATAGTGGCGGGGAGACAAGCGGGGCCGGTCCGTGCGGACCGGCCCCGCTTCCTGTTGCTGCGCCTGCGTGCTCAGGCCGTTTGCTGAACCTGCGTGGTCAGGCCGTTTGCCGCGCCTACGGGGTCAGGCCGTGACCTCGACCGCCGCCAGGTTCTTCTTGCCGCGGCGCAGTACCAACCAGCGCCCGTGCAGCAGGTCCGCGCGGTCGGCCACGGCGTCCTCGGCGGCGACCTTCGCGTTGTTCACGTACGCCCCGCCCTCCTTGACCGTGCGGCGCGCGGCCGACTTGCTCGCCACCAGGCCGACCTCCGCGAACAGGTCGACGACCGGGCCAAGCTCGGCGACCTGGATGTGCGGCAGCTCGGACAGTGCCGCCGCGAGCGTCGCCTCGTCGAGGTCGGCCAGGTCACCCTGGCCGAACAGCGCCTTCGACGCGGCGATCACGGCCGCGCACTGGTCGGCGCCGTGCACCAGCGTGGTCAGCTCCTCGGCGAGCGCGCGCTGCGCGGCACGCGCCTGCGGGCGCTCCTCGGTCTGCCGCTCCAGCTCCTCGAGCTCCTCGCGGGAGCGGAAGCTGAGGATGCGCAGGTACGTCGAGATGTCCCGGTCGTCCACGTTCAGCCAGAACTGGTAGAACGCGTACGGCGTCGTCATCTCCGGGTCGAGCCAGACGGCGCCGCCCTCGGTCTTGCCGAACTTGGTGCCGTCGGACTTGGTCATCAGGGGCGTCGCGAGCGCGTGCACGGTCGCGTTCGGCTCCAGGCGGTGGATCAGGTCGATGCCCGCCGTGAGGTTGCCCCACTGGTCGCTGCCGCCCTGCTGGAGGGTGCAGCCGTACCGGCGGTAGAGCTCCAGGAAGTCCATGCCCTGGAGCAGCTGGTAGCTGAACTCCGTGTAGCTGATGCCCTCCTGGGACTCCAGGCGGCGGGCGACCGAGTCCTTGGTGAGCATCTTGTTCACACGGAAGTGCTTGCCGATGTCCCGCAGGAACTCGATCGCGGACATCCCCGCGGTCCAGTCCAGGTTGTTGACCATGACCGCGGCGTTCTCGCCCTCGAAGGACAGGAACGGCTCGATCTGCGTACGCAGCCGCGTCACCCAGTTCGCGACCGTCTCCGGGTCGTTCAGGGTGCGCTCCGCGGTCGGCCGCGGGTCGCCGATCTGGCCCGTGGCGCCGCCCACCAGGGCGAGCGGGCGGTGGCCCGCCTGCTGCAGGCGGCGCACGGTCAGGACCTGCACGAGATGCCCGACGTGCAGGCTGGCCGCCGTCGGGTCGAAGCCGCAATAGAACGTGACGGGACCGTCCGCGAGCGCCTTGCGCAGTGCTTCTTCGTCGGTGGACTGCGAGAACAGCCCCCGCCACTTCAGCTCGTCGACGATGTCCGTCACGGGTCTCGTGTCTCCTTGGGTGTGCTTCGACCGCGCACCTCGGGGTGCGGTGTCAGAGGTTCGTGCACCCGGGCGTACCTCGGGTGCGGTCTTTGAGGTTATACGCCCTGGCTGACAGAGCTCATATTGAAATCGGGGACCCGCAGCGCGGGCATCGCGGCCCGGGTGAACCAGTCGCCCCACTCGCGCGGCAGCGTCTTCTCCGTACGGCCCGCCTCACTGGCCCGCGACAGCAGGTCCACCGGCGACTCGTTGAAGCGGAAGTTGTTCACCTCGCCGACCACCTCGCCGTTCTCCACCAGGTACACGCCGTCCCGGGTCAGGCCGGTGAGCAGCAGCGTCGCCGGGTCCACCTCGCGGATGTACCACAGGCAGGTCAGCAGCAGGCCGCGCTCGGTGGCCGCGACCATGTCGTCGAGGGAGCGGTCCGTACCGCCGTCGAGGATCAGGTTGTCGATCACCGGGGCCACCGGCAGGCCCGTCAGCGCCGCGCTGTGCCGGGTCGTCGTGAGCTGCGCCAGCTCGCCCGCGCGCAGCCACTCGGTGGGCCGCAGCGGCAGCCCGTTGTCGAACACCGACGCGTCGTCGCCGGAGGAGTGCGCGAGCACGAACGGCGAGGACTCCAGGCCCGGCTCGTTCGGGTCGCTGCGCAGCGTCAGCGGCAGCTCCGAGACCCGGTCGCCGACGCGGGTGCCGCCGCCCGGCTTGGAGAACACCGTGCGGCCCTCCGCGGCGTCCCGTCCCGCCGACGACCAGAGCTGGTAGATCAGCAGGTCCGCGACGGCGGTCGGCGGAAGCAGCGTCTCGTACCGTCCGGCGGGCAGCTCCACCCGGCGCTCCGCCCAGGCCAGGCGCCGCGCGAGCTCCTCGTCCAGGGCGCCCGGGTCGACGTCCTTGAAGTCACGGGTCGCCCGGCCCGCCCACGCCGAACGCGTGCGGTCCGGGGACTTCGCGTTCAGCTCCAGGGTGCCGCTCGGCTGGTCGTGCCGCAGCCGCAGCCCCGTCGACGTACCCAGATAGGTGGAGGTCAGCTCGTGGTTGGCGAAGCCGTACAGCTCCCGGCCGCCCGCCCGGGCGAGGGCGAACGCCTCGCCGAGCGCGGGCGCGAAGTCCACGAACACCGCCGAGGACGTCTCGGCGGGCGCGTCCGTGAAGTCCGGGGACGCCGGGGCGCCGGACACCAGCGGCTGCGCGTCCTCCGCGGGCCCGCCCGTGCGCGCCGCGGCCTCGGCGGCCCGCACCAGCGGCTCCAGGTCGTCGGCGGTCACCGCGGACCGCGAGACGACGCCGGAGGCGGTGCCCTCCTTGCCGTCGACGGTGGCGATGACGGTGAGGGTGCGGCCGCGGGTGACGCCGTTGGTGGTGAGCGCGTTGCCCGCCCAGCGCAGGTTCGCCGTCGACTCCTCGTCGGCGATCACCACACAGCCGTCCGCCGTGGACAGCTCGAGGGCGCGCTCGACGATCTCGTGCGGCTTGGTCGCGTGCGTACGAGAGCTCATCGGCCCGCCTCCTGGGTGGTGTTGAGGATGTTGACGCCCGAGAAGAGGGCCGAGGGGCAGCCGTGCGACACCGACGCGACCTGGCCCGGCTGGGCCTTGCCGCAGTTGAAGGCGCCGCCGAGGACGTACGTCTGCGGGCCCCCGATCGCCGTCATCGAGCCCCAGAAGTCGGTGGTCGTCGCCTGGTACGCGACATCGCGGAGCTGCCCGGTGAGCCGCCCGTTCTCGATCCTGTAGAAGCGCTGGCCGGTGAACTGGAAGTTGTAGCGCTGCATGTCGATGGACCAGGACCGGTCGCCGACCACGTAGATGCCCCGGTCGACCCCGCTGATCAGGTCCTCCGTGGAGAGCCCGCCCGGGTCCGGCTGCAGCGAGACGTTCGCCATGCGCTGCACCGGTACGTGCCCGGGGGAGTCGGCGTACGCGCAGCCGTTGGACCGCTCGAAGCCGGTGAGCTTCGCGATCCGCCGGTCCAGCTGGTAGCCGACCAGCGTGCCGTCCTTCACCAGGTCCCAGGACTGCGCGGCCACGCCCTCGTCGTCGTACCCGATGGTCGCGAGCCCGTGCTCGGCCGTGCGGTCGCCGGTCACGTTCATCAGCGACGAGCCGTACGCGAGCTTGCCGAGCTGGTCGAAGGTCGCGAACGAGGTGCCCGCGTACGCGGCCTCGTAGCCGAGCGCGCGGTCCAGCTCGGTGGCGTGGCCGATGGACTCGTGGATCGTCAGCCACAGGTTCGAGGGGTCGACGACGAGGTCGTAGCGGCCCGCCTCGACGCTCGGCGCCCGCATCTTCTCCGCCAATTGCTCCGGAATCCGGGCGAGTTCCCCCTCCCAGTCCCAGGTGTTCCCGGTCAGGTACTCCCAGCCCCGGCCGGCCGGCGGCGCGATCGTCCGCATCGAGTCGAACTCACCGCTGGAGTCATCGACGGCGACGGCCGTCAGTTGCGGATGCAGACGCACCCGCTGCTGCGTGGTCACCGTGCCCGCCGTGTCCGCGTAGAACTTGTTCTCGTGCACGGTGAGCAGCGAGGCGTCCACGTGCGCGACCCCGTCGGCCGCGAGCAGCCGCGCGCTCCACTCCGCGAGCAGCCCCGCCTTCTCCTCGGCCGGTACGGAGAACGGATCGATCTCGTACGAGGAGATCCAGGTCTGGTCCGCGTGCACCGGCTCGGCCGCGAGCTGCACCTGCTCGTCGGACCCCGCAGCCTTGATCACCTGCGCCGACAGCTTCGCCATCGCGACGGCCTGCGAGGCGACCCGCGCCGCCGCGTCCATCGTCAGATCGACGCCCGAGGCGAACCCCCACGCCCCGCCGTGCACCACCCGCACCGCGTATCCGAGGTCCGTGGTGTCGGACGACCCGGCAGGCTTGGCGTCCCGCAGCCGCCAGGCCGCGCTGCGCACCCGCTCGAAGCGGAAGTCCGCGTGCTCGGCGCCGAGGGCACGCGCGCGGGCGAGCGCCGCGTCGGCGAGCGCCCGCAACGGCAACGCCGTGAAGGCTTCATCGATGGAATGAGGCACGGAATGTCTCCCTGCTGTCGCCTGTGGTGGGCCTGCTCGCCCCGGCTCGATCGCGGCCGCCGTCCCGGCACCGGCCACGTCCGATCATGGCGTGCGAACCGGACGGTGGCCACACTTTTCTGTAGGGATCCAACAGCGACTCATCTGCGCCACTGTCGGTCGCCGATTCTCCGTATCGCGCACGGTACCGATAGGTTTTCGGAAGACCACACAGCCAAGGAAAGGGTGATCCGTTGAGCCGCTCGGTTCTCGTCACTGGAGGAAACCGGGGCATCGGCCTCGCCATCGCCCGCGCGTTCGCCGACGCCGGCGACAAGGTCGCGATCACCTACCGCTCGGGTGAGCCGCCCAAGGACCTCACCGCGGCCGGCGTCCTCGCCGTCAAGTGCGACATCACCGACGCCGAGATGGTGGAGCAGGCCTACAAGGAGATCGAGGAGAAGCACGGAGCCGTCGAGGTGCTGGTCGCGAACGCGGGCATCACCAAGGACCAGCTCCTGATGCGCATGTCCGAGGAGGACTTCACGTCCGTCCTCGACACCAACCTCACCGGCACCTTCCGCGTCGTGAAGCGGGCCAACCGCGGCATGCTGCGCGCCAAGAAGGGCCGCGTCGTCCTGATCTCCTCGGTCGTCGGTCTCTACGGCTCGCCCGGCCAGGCCAACTACGCCGCGTCCAAGGCCGGCCTGGTCGGCTTCGCGCGCTCCCTCGCCCGGGAGCTCGGGTCGCGCAACCTCACCTTCAACGTCGTCGCGCCCGGTTTTGTCGACACCGACATGACCCAGGTGCTGACGGACGAGCAGCGCGCGAACATCGTGTCGCAGGTGCCGCTCGGCCGTTACGCCAAGCCCGAGGAGATCGCCGCTGCGGTGAAGTTCCTCGCGTCGGACGACGCCTCGTACATCACTGGAGCCGTCATCCCGGTTGACGGCGGATTGGGCATGGGTCACTGATCACCATGAGCGGAATTCTCGACGGCAAGCGCATCCTCGTCACGGGCGTCCTCACGGAAGGCTCCATCGCCTTCCACGCGGCGAAGGTCGCCCAGGAGCAGGGCGCCGAGGTCGTCCTCACCGGCTTCGGCCGGGTCACGCTCGTGGAGCGCATCGCCAAGCGGCTGCCCAAGCCCACCACGGTCATCGAGATGGACGTGACCGACCAGGAGCACCTGGACTCGCTGGCCGCCAAGGTCAACGAGTACTTCGGCGACGACGAGGGCATCGACGGCATCGTCCACTCGATCGCCTTCGGCCCGCAGGGCGCCTTCAACTTCCTGGAGGCGAGCTGGGAGGACGTCTCGACCGCCCTCCAGGTCTCGGCGTACTCCCTGAAGTCGCTCACCATGTCGCTGCTCCCGCTGATGGAGAAGCGCGGCGGCGGCTCGGTCGTCGGCATCACCTTCGACGGGTCCATCGCCTGGCCGAAGTACGACTGGATGGGCGTCGCCAAGGCCGCCCTGGAGTCCACCGGGCGCTACCTGGCGCGTGACCTCGGCGGCCGCAACGTCCGCGTCAACATGGTCTCGGCCGGTCCGATCAAGTCCATGGCCGCCAAGTCCATCCCGGGCTTCGAGGAGCTCGCGGACGTGTGGAACCACCGCGCCCCCATCGGCTGGGACCTCACCGACCCGGAGCCCGCGGGCCGCGGCGTCGTCGGCCTCCTGTCGGACTTCTTCCCGAAGACGACGGGCGAGGTCGTGCACGTCGACGGCGGCGTCCACATGATGGGTGCCTGAGCAGGTCGTACGTTCTCGTAGGTGCGCCCCGTAGGTGTGCCTCATACGTGGCCGACGCCCCGTTTCCCGCAGCGCGCGGGAGGCGGGGCGTCGCCCGTTCGGCCCGTCTGACCGGGCGGGGGCGGGCCCGGACCGCGCACCCTGAAGTGTGCGCTGGTCACCTGGTGCGGTGCTCGCCGCCCTCGCCCTGCTGGTCGCCCTGCCCTATGACGCCGCGTCCCACGGGGCCCAGGGAGCGGTGACCCGCGCGGCCGACGGCGGCAGCACGGGCGGGGCGGCGCAACCCGCGCGCGCGGACCGGCCGTTCGGCGCGGAGTGCCGCAGCAGCGTCCAGGGGTCGACGGCCGTCGCGTACTGCCACAACCCCTACCCCGAGACCGACCGGGTCCGGCTGCACATCGAGTGCGACCGGTGGTGGGACGTCGACAGCGACAGCGCCCCGGTCGCCGCCGGAGCGGCCGCGACGGTGCGGCTCACGGGGCGGTGCTGGAAGGAGATCCGCTCGGTGTGGGTCAGCCACCAGCGGTGACCCCCCGGGAGCGGCGCCCGCCCGTGAGCCCTCAGGCGTCGGCAGCGAAGCGCTCCGGGCGGCACAGGTACGGATAGCTCGCCGCCTCCACCGCGGCGGCCTCCGCGTCCCGCGCGCGGATCGCCTCGACGAGCCGCCCGTGGTCCATGTAGGCCTCCGGGGTCAGCTCCCGGCCGATGTCCTCGCGCAGCCAGTCCCGCAGCACCTCGCCCAGGTCCGCGTACATCGCCGTCATGACGTCGTTGTGGGACGCGGCCACCACTGCCAGGTGCAGCGTCGAGTCGGCCGTCACGAACGCCTCGGCGTCGCCCGACGCCCACGCCTCCTCACGGCGCGCGAGCAGCGTGTCCAGCTGCCGCAGGTCCCGCTCGGTACGCCGCTCGGCGGCCAGCTTCGCCGCGCTCGACTCCAGCGTGGCGCGCAGCTCCGCGATGTGCCGGGGGCTGGCGTCGGCGAACCTGCGCTGCATCACGCCCGCCAGCTCGCTGGTCGCGACCACATAGGTGCCCGAGCCCTGCCGGATGTCGAGCAGGCCGTTGTGGGCGAGGGCGCGGACCGCCTCACGCACCGTGTTCCGGGCCACGCCGAGCTGCTCGACCAGCTCGGGCTCGGTGGGGATGCGGGAGCCCACCGGCCACTCGCCGGACGAGATCTGGTTGCGCAGCTCGGAGATGACCTGCTCGGAGAGCGCCGAGCGGCGAGGGGTGGTCAGGGGCATGACGTTCCTTCGGGCGAGCGGTCGGACGGGGGTCGGGCGTGGCGCCGACGGGGGTCGGGTGGTGCTTGCATCGTGAAACGGATTGGACAGCCAATCATCCCATGATTCTATGATGGGTCTCATGGCGAGTGAGGAAGTGACGACGAGTTCCGCGACGGGTACGGCGACGACGGCACCGGCGGTGCCCACCGGACGTACAGGTAGCACCGGCGGCACGGACCTGACCGGCGAAGCCGGGTCCGCGCGGGCCGCGGCGGCCGCCGGGAAACAGGCCGCCACGCGCGCGTGGGCGACGCGTCTCGTCATCGTCGGCATCGTCCTCGCGGCCCTCAACCTGCGGCCCGCCATCACCAGCCTCGGCGCCCTCCTCGAAGAGGTGCGCGACGGGCTCGGCATGAGCGGCACCCTCGCCGGTCTCCTCACCTCCGTGCCCCCGCTGTGCTTCGCGGCCTTCGGCAGCCTGGCACCGCGCTTCGCCCGGCGCTTCGGCGCGGGCGCGGTGGTGTGCGGCGGCATGGTGGCCATCGCCACCGGCCTGCTGATACGTCCCTTCCTCGGCGGCACCGTCGGCTTCCTGGCCGCGAGCGCGCTGGCTCTGATGGGCATCGCCGTCAGCAACGTCCTGATGCCGGTGATCGTCAAGCGCTGGTTCCCCGACCGCGTCGGCTCCATGACCGGCCTGTACTCGATGGCTCTCGCGCTCGGCACCTCCCTCGCGGCCGCCATCACCGTGCCGGTGACCGACGCGCTGGGCGGCAGCTGGCGCGCGGGCCTCGCCGTCTGGGCGGCGGTCGCCGTCGTCGCGATCGTGCCGTGGATCCCGCTGGTGCGCGAGCGCGGCACGGACGGGGCGGCCACCGAGCGGGTGCCCGCGGCCGTGCGGCGCCAGGACGAGGACCTGCGCATCACGCACAGCCGCACCGCGTGGGCGCTGGCCTGCTTCTTCGGCCTCCAGGCCACCGCCGCGTACATCACGATGGGGTGGCTGCCGCAGATCTTCCGGGACGCGGGCGTGCCCGCCGGCGAGGCGGGGGTGCTGCTCGCCGTCACGATGGCCATGGGCGTGCCCCTCGCCTTCGTCATCCCGCGCGTGGCGACGCGGCTGTCCCACCAGGGTCCCGTGGTGGTCGCCCTCGGCACCTGCGGGCTCGCCGGGTACGCGGGCCTGTACTTCGCCCCGGCGGGCGGCGCCTGGGCCTGGGCGCTGCTGTGCGGCATCTCCAACTGCGCCTTCCCGCTGGCCCTCACGATGGTCGGCATGCGCGCCAAGAGCAGCGCGGGCGTGGCCAAGCTGTCCGCATTCGCGCAGAGCACCGGCTATCTGATCTCGATCCCGGGGCCGCTGCTCGTCGGCGTCCTCTACCAGCACAGCGGCGGCTGGGGCCTGCCGATCGCGCTCATGGCGGGCCTGATGGTGCCGCAGATCGTCGTCGGCGTCCTGGCGGGCCGCGACCGCACGATCGAGGACGAGGTGGCGCAGCGGGCGGCGGCCGCGGGGGCGGGGGCCTGAGGCTTCGGGCCGTGCGGGCGGGTCCGGCGCTGTGAGCCGCGCGGGCGGGAGCGCGACCCCGGAGGCCGCGGTGCGCCCGGGAGGTGCGAGACTTGCCCCATGCCAGTGCTTGACCCGAACCCCCAGAACGGCCAGAAGAAGCTGCTCCTCGTGCTCGGCGCGATGCTGGCCATCACCGTGATCATCGGAATCGTCGCGTCGGTGGCCTCGCCCTGACGTTCCCTCAGCAGGCGGCGCGGGCCCCCGCGTCGCCCAATGGTGGGGCTAGCACCACCATCCCCTAGGGGGCCAGTGTCAGGGTTAACTGGGTGGATCACCGGATGGGTTGAGGGCGCCGGACTCCGTACCTTCGAGATGTGGCCGCGAAGACGCGGCACGGAGCACTCGAAGACCCTGGAGGCGGCATGTCGGCCCGTTCGCACACCCGACGCGACTCGGCGGACCAGGCGAAGCCGACCGGCATCGAGATCCAGCTGCCGTGGTGGTCCATCGCCCTCCCCGCGATCGCCTTCGCGGCCCTGCTCCTGCTGATACTGAACCCGGCGGACGCCCACGCGGCGAGCAGCGAGCCCGCGGTCACGGACATCCTGGAGCGCCTGCGGGCCATGCTGAGCCTCGCCGCGTGACGCCTTCCCCGGGCCCCGCCGTGATCCCCTCCGGCCCTTCCCCGGTCCCCTCCGGACCCGGCCCGAGGAACGTGAGCGATTGTCCTCACGGCGTCGGGGGCGGCCCCGGCACCGCCTCTGACCTCGTGAGTCACCCGGGGAAAGCCCTGTCACCCGTGCTGGCGGAGCCCGTCAACTCCCTGCGCCCGGTGGCATGTTTCATGCGAAGCTGGGACGTATGAGCGTCGCAGAACCCCGCAGGATTGTCCTCTTCCGGCATGCGAAGGCCGACTGGCCCCAGGTGACCGACCACGAGCGCCCGCTCGCCGACCGCGGCCGCAGGGACGCACCCGTGGCCGGTCGCAAGCTGGCCGGGTCCGGCATCGCCTTCGATCTGGCCCTCTGCTCGACCGCCGCCAGGACCCGCGAAACCTGGAAGCTCGCCGTCCAGGAATTCCCGCAGCGGCCCCGGACGGTGTACGAGGACCGGATCTATGAAGCGTCCCCCGGCGAGCTGATCGCCGTGCTCAACGAAACCCCGGACGACGCCAGGGACCTGATCCTGATCGGCCACAACCCCGGCGTCCACGGCCTCGCCGACGTCCTGGCCGGTGCGGCCGAGGGCGACGCCCAGGTGCGGATGAACCGGCGCGGCTTCCCGACGTCGGCGTTCGCCGTCCTGACGTACTCCGGATCGTGGAAGGCACTGGAGCCGGGGACGGCGACCTTGGTGGACTACTGGGCGCCGTCGGAGTAGGGACACCCCACTCCGACACGGTCCGCACTGCTCAGATCTGCTCCGGCCTGCTCGGATCTGCTCCGGCCCACGAAAAGGGCCCGGCGTCGAGGGACGCCGGGCCCGCCGACTGTTCGCCAGGGCCGCCCCGTCGGACAGGTCCTAGTCCTAGTCCTAGTCCTGGTCCAGGTGCATGTCCGCGGCCTCGACCTCTTCGCGGGTGATGCCCAGGAGATACAGGACGGTGTCGAGGAAGGGGACGTTCACCGCGGTGTGGGCGGCCTCGCGGACCATCGGCTTGGCGTTGAAGGCGACGCCCAGACCGGCGGCGTTGAGCATGTCCAGGTCGTTGGCGCCGTCGCCGATCGCCACGGTCTGCTCCAGCGGTACGCCCGCCTCGGCGGCGAAGCGGCGCAGGAGCCGGGCCTTGCCCGCGCGGTCGACGATCTCGCCGGTCACCTTGCCGGTGAGCCTGCCGTCGACGATCTCCAGGGTGTTGGCGTGGGCGAAGTCCAGGCCGAGACGTTCCTTCAGGTCGTCGGTGACCTGGGTGAAGCCGCCCGAGACGACGCCGACTTGATAGCCGAGGCGCTTGAGGGTGCGGATCAGCGTACGGGCGCCGGGGGTCAGCCGGACCTCGGTCCTGACCTTGTCCACTGCGGAGACGTCCAGGTCCTTGAGCAGGGCGACCCGGGCGTGCAGCGACTCCTCGAAGTCCAGCTCGCCACGCATGGCCGCCGTGGTCACGGCGGCGACCTCCTCCTCGCAGCCCGCGTGCGCGGCGAAGAGCTCGATCACCTCGTCCTGGATGAGGGTCGAGTCGACGTCCATCACCACCAGGCGCTGGGCGCGGCGGTGCAGGCCGGCGGCCACGACCGCGACGTCCACGCCGAGGGCGTGCGCCTGCGTCGCGAGGGCGGTGCGCAGCGGTTCGGTCTCCGTGCCGGAGACGGCGAACTCCACTGCCGTGACCGGGTATTTGGCGAGGCGGAAGACACGGTCGATGTTGCCGCCCGTGCCCGTGATGCAGGCGGCGATCGCGGCCGTCGACTCGGCGGTGAGGGGGTGGCCGAGCACCGTCACCAGGGAGCGGCCGAGCCCGCGCGGGCGGTTGTCGCCGTGGCCCGAGATGATCTCGGCCTGCAGCTTCACGGACTCCGCCCAGCTGTGGACGGTGGCCCGCAGGTCACCCTCCAGGCCCGACGGCGGGGCGGTGACCAGGGCGCACAGCACTATCCGGCCACGGGTCACCACCTGCTCGATGTCGACGACGTCGACGGCGTACGCGGCGAGGGTGTCGAAGAGTCCGGCGGTGATGCCTGGGCGGTCCTTGCCGAAGATCTTGACCAGGAGGGTCGGGAGGTCGGCGGGGGCGCCGGGACTTGCAGCGGTGGGCGCGCCGGAGGTCGGCGGGGGCGTCGAGGCACTCATGGTGATCCCCACGGTAGCTGGCGGGGGCGCCTTGGGGGCGGGGGTGTCCGGTCCTCGGACTGGGGTGCGCCCGGACGCTGACGGTCCCTTTGCTCGGGAGTCTTGGGCGACCCGTCGCCTCACTGCCGCCGCGCCGCAGCTCCGCCCTCCCCACCGCAGTAGCTCGCTCCCACCGCACGGC
>NZ_BMVR01000005.1:503483-685331 GCF_014650815.1 Streptomyces flavofungini | reverse complement strand
CGTTTCCGACTCTATCAGATCTTTCCGGCTTCCCGTTCCGACCCGATTTCCTCGGCGCCTTCCAGGTATTCGCTTTCGCGTTTCCCTTTCCGGCGTTTCCGACTTTATCAGAAGTTTTCGGCCGGTCTGACCGGCTCAACTTTCCGATTCATCGGGATGGCTTCTCGATTAAATGAGATTCAAGAAGCAGGAGGATTTTAACTGTCGCCACGCGAGCTGTCCAGCTCTAGGCAACTGTTCGAATCTACCTCCCCGGACCTGCCATGTCAATGACTTTTCTGGGGCGATGAGGAGACTAGCAGGTCAGATGCGACGTGCGCACATCACGCGGCAGTAGGCACCGTGGCACTGCGCTCGTGCTCTTCGATGTCGCCCGTCTCGCCTTCGCGCGCGGCCCGGCCACCGAGGACGTAGACGTACGCGAGGAACGCCAGCTCGGCGGCGATGCCGATGCTGATTCGGGCCCAGGTGGGGAGGCCGGACGGGGTGACGAAGCCTTCGATGGCGCCGGAGATCAGGAGGACCAGGGCCAGGCCGATGGCCATGCCCAGTGCGGCGCGGCCCTCCTCGGCCATGGCGGTGCGGCGGGTTCGTGGGCCGGGGTCGATGAGGGTCCAGCCGAGGCGGAGGCCGGTACCGGCGGCTACGAAGACGGCGGTCAGCTCCAGGAGGCCGTGTGGGAGGACGAGGCCCAGGAACGTGTCGAGGCGGTCCGCGGAGGACATCAGGCCGATGCCGACACCCAGGTTGAGCATGTTCTGGAAGAGGATCCAGATGACCGGAAGGCAGAGGAACGCACCCAGGACCAGGCACATCGCTGCTGCCTGGGCGTTGTTCGTCCATACCTGGGCGGCGAAGGACGCCGCCGGATGGCTGGAGTAGTACGTCTCGTACTCGCCTCCGGGGCGGGTGAGATCACGCAGCTCCGAAGGGGCGGCTATGGAGGACTGCACTTCGGGGTGGGTGCCTATCCACCAGCCGATTACTGCGGCCAGGGCTACGGAGAGCAGGGCCGTGGGGACCCACCAGTGGCGGGAGCGGTAGACCGCCGCGGGGAAACCGTGGGTCAGGAAGCGGGTGGCGTCTCTCCAGGAGGCACGGCGGGTGCCTGTCACAGCACTACGCGCGCGTGCCACCAGCTGGGTGAGGCGGCCGGTGAGCTGCGGGTCCGGGGCGCTGGACTGGATCAGTGAGAGGTGCGTGGCCGTGCGCTGGTAGAGGACGACGAGTTCGTCGGCCTCGGGGCCGGTGAGGCGGCGTTGGCGGCGCAGCAGGGCGTCCAGACGGTCCCATTCGGCCCGGTGGGCGGACACGAAGACGTCGAGGTCCATCGGTTGGCTGCTCCTCGGCTTCTCGTACTGCGGCTCTCGTGGTGCGGCGCGATCGATAGTCAGCTTGGCAGACTGGCGGTTCCGGGGGCATCGACGGGAAGGGCGGCAGGCGT
Source organism: Streptomyces flavofungini (assembly GCF_014650815.1). Classification (GTDB taxonomy): domain Bacteria; phylum Actinomycetota; class Actinomycetes; order Streptomycetales; family Streptomycetaceae; genus Streptomyces; species Streptomyces flavofungini. Next base: position 683,887 of record NZ_BMVR01000005.1, on the reverse strand, counting down.
GAGTGAGCTGGTGACGGGCGAGGCGGTGGCGCTGGAACTGCGTCCCGCGAAGTTGCCGAGTCGTGCGCTGGCGGTGCTCATCGACATGGTCGTGGCCTGGTCGGCGTATCTGGCCGTGACGCTGGGGCTGCTGGCCGCGGCCGGGTCGCTCGACGACGCGGCGGTCGCCGCGATCGCGGTGGCCACGTTCGTGCTGGTGCTCGTGGGCGTGCCGATCGCGGTGGAGACGCTGAGTCATGGGCGGTCGCTCGGGAAGCTGGCGTGCGGACTACGGGTGGTGCGGGACGACGGCGGGCCGATCCGGTTCCGGCACGCGTTGGTGCGCGGGGCGATCGGGGTCGTCGAGATCCTCATGACGTTCGGGGTCGTCGCGTGCATCGCCTCGCTGGTGTCGGAGCGCGGGCGGCGGCTGGGGGATGTGTTCGCGGGGACGCTCGTCGTACGGGAACGGGTGCCGACGGGGCGTACCGAGTACGTGCCCGCGCCGCCGCCGTGGCTCGTGGGGCGGTTCGCGGAGCTGGACCTGTCGGCCGTGCCGGACGGGCTCTGGCTGGCCATTCGCCAGTACCTGACGCGGATGGGGCAGCTCGATCCGCAGGTCGGCTGGGCGATGGCGGAACGTCTCGCCAATGATGTGGTCGCACGGACCGGGGCGCCGGCGCCGGAGGGCGTGCCCCCGGCGGCCTTCCTCGCCGCTGTCGTGCACGAGCGGCAGGCCCGCGAGGCGCGGCGGGCGTTCGGGGAGCAGGGGGCGGGAGTGGCGCCGGTGCCGGGTGGGCCGAGTGGTCCGGGTGCGCCCGCGGCCTGGTCAGGGTCTGGTCAGCAGCCGGGCCCGTTCGCAGCTCCCGGGTACGCCGACCAGCTCGCGCCCCCACCTCCGTCGCCGACCGGACCGGCCCAGCCGCCCCAGCCCGCCGCCATGCCCCCTACGCCCACTCCCCCGGCCCCCGAGGAGCCCGCCCGGCCCTCGACGGGCTTCGTGCCGCCCGCGTAGATCAGCACCGACGTAGGCCGCACCCGCTTGGGGCCGCACCCGCTTGGCGCCCCGCCCGCACCTCAGCCTCAGCCTCAGCCGAACACCGACGGCGGGGTTTCCAGGTTCTCCAGCTCGATGCCGGGGGCCGCGAGGACGACGTCGCCGGTGAGGTGGACGGTGTGCTGTTCGCCCGTGTCCAGGGCTGTGACCTGGTATTCGTCCACGGTCAGGGGGCCGTTGTCAGTGGCGTGTGCTTCGCTTTTCAGCAGGGCCCAGGACTGGTCGAGGGTGCGGGGGGCGAGGACCGGGTCCGTGAAGGCGACCAGGCGGACGCGGGTCGCGGGGGAATCGGGGGTGAGCCGCAGCAGTCGGGCGGTGGCGACGAGGAAGGCGGGGGATGTGCCAGTGATGGCGTGAGCGGGGGCGTTGTGCTCGTCGGCGTGCGCGCCGGTGGCGTCGGTCCGGACCCAGGTGACGCCGTCGAGGGCGGCGGCGCGCACCCGCCAGCCGGAAGCGTTCAGTTCGAGTCGGATGGGGCGGCCGAGTTCGTCGAGGGCCAGATCGACGGAGCCCGCGTGGTCGCCCGAGGGGGTGGTGCGCTGGGCGACGTAGCGCCAGCCGGAAGGGCCGGGCGCGCAGTGGAAGTGTTCTTCGCCGAGGGGAGTGTGATCGTGCGGATCGTGAAGCGAATATCGGCCGCGAGGCATGGTGCGTGGTCCTTGTCGGGCGTGGGGCAGAGCATCCCGGCGGGCGCCGCTACGGGGGCAGGCCCCCGCCGCGAGGGGCGAGGGCCTGCTGGAGGCGTACTGCCGGGCGGCCGCCGGGCGTGACCGGTCCCGCGTCGGGAGCCGGGTCGTGACCGGGCCCCGTGTCGGGGTGAGGTCATGACCGGGTCCCGTGTCGGGGTGGTCGCGGTGGCGGCCGGGGCCGGGGTCAGTAGCGGTAGTGGTCCGGCTTGTACGGGCCCTCGACCTGGACGCCGATGTACGAGGCCTGCTCGGGGCGGAGCGTCGTGAGCTTCACGCCGAGCGAGTCCAGGTGCAGGCGGGCGACCTTCTCGTCGAGGTGCTTGGGGAGCACGTAGACGTCGGTCGGGTACTCGTCGGGCTTGGTGAACAGCTCGATCTGGGCCAGGGTCTGGTCCGCGAACGAGTTGGACATCACGAAGGACGGGTGGCCGGTGGCGTTGCCCAGGTTCAGCAGGCGGCCCTCGGACAGCACGATGAGGACCTTGCCGTCGGGGTGCGTCCAGGTGTGGACCTGCGGCTTGACCTCGTCCTTGACGATGCCCGGGATCTTCGCCAGGCCGGCCATGTCGAGCTCGTTGTCGAAGTGGCCGATGTTGCCCACGATCGCCTGGTGCTTCATCTTGGCCATGTCCGAGGCCATGATGATGTCCTTGTTGCCGGTCGTGGTGATGAAGATGTCGGCCGTCTCCACCACGTCGTCGAGCGTCGTGACCTGGTAGCCGTCCATCGCGGCCTGCAGGGCGCAGATCGGGTCGATCTCGGTGATGATCACGCGGGCGCCCTGGCCGCGCAGCGACTCGGCGCAGCCCTTGCCCACGTCGCCGTAGCCGCAGACGACCGCGGTCTTGCCGCCGATGAGGACGTCGGTGGCGCGGTTGATGCCGTCGATGAGCGAGTGGCGGCAGCCGTACTTGTTGTCGAACTTCGACTTGGTGACGGCGTCGTTGACGTTGATCGCCGGGAACAGGAGCTGCCCGTCGCGGTGCATCTCGTACAGGCGGTGGACGCCGGTGGTGGTCTCCTCCGTGACGCCGCGGATCTCCGAGGCGAGCTGGGTCCACTTCTGCGGGTTCTCACCGAGCGTGCGGTGCAGGACCTGGAGGATGACGCGGTGCTCGTCGGACTCGGCGGTCTCGATCGCCGGGACCTTGCCGTCCTTCTCGTACTCGACGCCCTTGTGGACGAGGAGGGTGGCGTCGCCACCGTCGTCCAGGATCATGTTCGGGCCGCCGGTGGGCGAGTTCGGCCAGGTCAGGGCCTGCTCGGTGCACCACCAGTACTCCTCCAGGGTCTCGCCCTTCCAGGCGAAGACCGGGATGCCCTGGGGGTTGTCCGGGGTGCCGTTCGGGCCGACGGCGATGGCCGCGGCGGCGTGGTCCTGGGTCGAGAAGATGTTGCAGGAGACCCAGCGGACCTCGGCGCCGAGGGCGACGAGGGTCTCGATGAGGACGGCGGTCTGCACGGTCATGTGCAGGGAGCCCATGATGCGGGCGCCGGCCAGGGGCTGGCTGGCGGCGAATTCCTTGCGGATCGACATCAGGCCGGGCATCTCGTGCTCGGCGAGGGTGATCTCCTTGCGGCCGTAGTCGGCGAGGGAGATGTCGGCGACCTTGAAGTCCTGGCCGTTGGCGGCAGTCATTCTGAGCTGCTCCTCGTGATTGGTCGAGGGTGGGCATGGCTGACCTGCGGCGTCGGGGCACAGAGGTGCACCGGCGCGCGCAGTGCAGTCCGTCGGAGGCCCTCTCTCCCTCGGCCGGTCCAGGAGCGGACCGCCCGACCGCCATCAGCAGCGACGTCTGGCACTGTCACGAATCTACACCGATTGGCGCAGCGCGCCCCAGCCCGCCTCGTGCCGGACTGTGGCCGAATCGAGGATGGAACAAAGGCCATGAGACCCCGTCGAACCGGGACCTTTGCGCTTTTGCACTGGTCCTCGACTGTTGCAGGATGCCGGGAGATCGGGAGCATGCGCGCGATCGTTTTTTAGCCAAGGCGTTAGGAGATCCACGTGACCAGTCCGGCCGACCCCGTGGCAGGCGGGGACCCCAGTGGGCATCAGCGGCTGAAGCTGCTCGCGGTGACCGCCTGTCCGACGGGCATCGCCCACACGTACATGGCGGCGGAGAAGCTCCAGCAGGCCGCCGACCGCCAGGGCATCGAGATGAAGGTGGAGACGCAGGGCTCGATCGGGGCCGAAAATGTATTGACTGACAACGATGTCAGAGAGGCCGACGGCATCATCGTCGCGGCCGACAAGGATGTGGATCTGGCACGGTTCGCGGGCAAGCGGGTGCTGTCCGTCGGGGTGTCCGAGGGCATCAGTCACCCGGAGCGTCTGATCGAGCAGGTGCGGAGCGCGCCCGTGCACGGTGGCGGGGGCGGCGCCGGTGGTACCGCGTCGGCGAGCGGCGGCGGGGGTGCGGGCGGCGGCCGGGAGCGGAGCGTCGCGTACAAGGCGCTGATGAACGGCGTCTCGTACATGATCCCGTTCGTCGTGGTCGGTGGGCTGCTGATCGCGATCTCGCTGTCGCTCGGCGGGCACACCGACCCCAAGGGCGGCCTCGTCATTCCGGACGACTCGTTCTGGATGCATGTGAATCAGATCGGGGTCATCGGCTTCACGCTGATGGTGCCGATCCTGTCGGGGTACATCGCGTACGCCGTCGGGGACCGGCCCGCGTTGGTGCCGGGCATGATCGGCGGGTGGATCGCCAACACCGGTGAGCTGTACGACTCCAAGGCGGGGGCGGGGTTCATCGGGGCGATCGTGACCGGGTTCCTGGCCGGGTATCTGGTGCTGTGGATCAAGAAGGTCAAGGTTCCGAAGTTCGTCCAGCCGATCATGCCGATCATCGTGATCCCGATTCTGGCGACGAGTGCGCTCGGGCTGTTCTTCATCTACGTCATCGGCAAGCCGATCTCGTGGGTGTTCGAGCATCTGACGGACTGGCTCAGCGGGATGACCGGGACGAGTGCGATTCTGCTCGGCGCCATTCTGGGGCTGATGATCGCGTTCGACATGGGTGGGCCGGTCAACAAGACCGCGTTCCTGTTCGGCGCGGGGCTCATTGCCACCGGCAACCAGACCGTCATGGGCATGTGCGCCGCGGCGATTCCCGTCATGCCGCTCGGGCAGGGGCTCGCGACGCTGATCCGCAAGCGGCTGTACAGCGAGCAGGAGCGGGAGACCGGGCTCGCGGCCTTGTTCATGGGCTTGTTCGGGATCTCGGAGGGTGCGATTCCGTTCGCTGCGGCGCGGCCCGCGCAGGTCATTCCGGCGAACATGCTCGGTGGTGCGGTGGCCGGTGCGGTGGCCGGTCTGGCCGATGTGAAGGACGCGGTGCCGCACGGAGGGCCGATTGTGGCGGTGCTGGGGGCTGTCGGGGGTGTGCCGATGTTCTTTGTGGCTGTGGCGGTCGGCACCGTTGTCACTGCGCTCGCGACCGTGGCGCTGGTGGACATCAGTGAGCGGAAGCGGCGAGGGGAGCCGTTGGTCGGCGGGCCCGGTGGGAGCGAACCGGTGCTCGCGGGAGTCGGGGCCGGGGCGGCCGTCGCTGGCCCTGGCGTCGGCTCGGGGGCCGGCGCGACAACGAAGTCCCCTGCCGTGCCTGCCCCTTCAGCCCCCGCGGCGCAGGTGCCCGCCGACGCGGCGGCTGCCGGTGGCGAAGTCCTCTCCGGGTATCTGACCGAGCAGACCGTCAAGGTTCAGCTCGACGCCGACGAGAAGGAGGCCGCGATCCGGGAGATGGCGGAGCTGCTCGCTCGGACCGGGAAGGTCGTCGACGTAGCGGAACTGGTGCGGACCGCGCTGCGGCGGGAGGCGCAGGGCACGACGGGGCTCGGTGAGGAGATCGCGATCCCGCACGCCAAGACGGACGCGGTGACCTCGCCGGTCGTGGGGTTCGCTCGGTCCGCCGAGGGGATCGAGTGGGGGGCGCTCGACGGTACGAAGGCCAAGCTGATCTTCATGATCTCGGTGCCGGAGGCGGCCGCGGGCGATGAGCATCTGCGGATTCTGGCGATGCTTTCGCGGAAGTTGATGGACGTCGGGTTCCGGGAGCGGCTGGTGGCCGCGCCGGACGAGGTGGCGGTTCTGGACGTTCTGCGCGAGGTGCGGTGAGGACGAGGACGTCCGTACGGTGAAGGGCCCCGCACCGGAATGGTGCGGGGCCCTTGTCACCTGGACGCGAACGTCAGGTGCACGGCACAGGGTGGGGCGGGCGGCTCCTCAGTGGTCGCCCTCCGGCGCGCCGCCCGGGGACTTCGCCGGGTTCGTGCCCGTCGCCGCGGCTTCCGCGTTGTAGATGTCCGGCTCCAAGTAGATGACTCGGGCGATGGGGACGGCCGCGCGGATGCGGTCCTCGGCGGCGTTGATCGCTTCGGCGACTTCGCGGGCCGTGTCGTCGTGCTGGACGGCGACCTTGGCGGCGACGAGGAGTTCCTCGGGGCCGAGGTGGAGGGTGCGCATGTGGATGACGCCGGTGACGGTGTCGCCGTCGACGAGGGCCTGCTCGATCTTCTCGACCTCTTCGGTGCCCGCGGCCTCGCCGAGGAGCAGCGACTTGGTCTCGGCGGCGAGGATGATCGCGATGAGGATGAGCAGGACGCCGATGCACAGGGTGCCGATGCCGTCCCAGACGCCGTCGCCGGTGGCGAGGGCGAGGCCGACGCCGCCGAGCGCGAGCACCAGGCCGACGAGCGCGCCGAGGTCTTCGAGGAGCACGACGGGCAGTTCGGGGGCCTTGGCGCGGCGGACGAACTGGATCCAGGTGAGCTTGCCGCGCAGGGCGTTGGACTCCTTGATGGCCGTCCGGAAGGAGAAGGACTCCGCGATGATCGCGAAGACCAGGACGCCCACCGGCCAGTACCAGTGCTCGATCTCGTGCGGGTGCTTGATCTTCTCGTAGCCCTCGTAGATGGCGAACATGCCGCCTACGGAGAAGAGCACGATGGAGACCAGGAACGCGTAGATGTAGCGCTCGCGGCCGTAGCCGAAGGGGTGTTGCGGGGTCGCCTCGCGCTGGGCCTTCTTGCCGCCGACGAGCAGCAGGCCCTGGTTGCCGGAGTCGGCGAGCGAGTGGACGCTCTCGGCGAGCATCGAGGACGAGCCACTGAAAAGGAACGCCACGAACTTCGCCACCGCGATCGCGAGGTTGGCGGCGAGTGCCGCCACGATCGCCTTTGTTCCGCCTGACGCACTCATGTGTGCCCGATGTCCCTTCGCCTGCGTCACTACGCGTTGCCCACGGCCGGGCGCTGCTTTGCCCGGCCTTTGCGGTGGGTCATTGTTGCAGCACGGGAGGCGCGGGGTGGGTCAGGCCACCACAGTGGCGCGGAAAACCGTGCCGGTCCCGGACACTTCGGCCTTTTCACCCGCGGGGACGAACGCGGACTGTCCGGGTGTCAGGGCGAGGTCGCCCGCGCGGACGGTGCCCGCGGTGCAGAGCAGGATCTGCGGGTTCCCGGTGGTGAGGTCGTGTGCGGCGCCGCCCTCGGGCAGGACGAAGCGGGAGAGGCGGAACTCGTCGATCGGCGTCTCGTAGACCTCCTCGCCGTCGGCTGACGCCTCGGGGCGCAGCACGCCGGGGTCGGTGGCCTCGAAGCGGACGACGCGCAGGAGTTCGGGTACGTCGACGTGCTTCGGGGTGAGGCCGCAGCGCAGCACGTTGTCCGAGTTGGCCATGATCTCCACGCCCAGGCCGTCGAGGTAGGCGTGCGGGACTCCGGCGCCGAGGAACATGGCCTCGCCGGGCTGGAGTTGGACGTAGTTGAGGAGCATGGCCGCGATGACGCCCGGGTCGCCGGGGTAGTGCCGGGCGATCGAGGCGTACGGGGCATAGTGGCCGCCGAGGCGTTCGGCGGCGGCCGCGGCCTCGGTGACGGTCTTCGCCATGTCGTCCGGGTCGGCGGTGAGCACGGCCGTCAGGACCTCGCGCAGCGCGGCCTCCTCGGGCTTGGCGTGCAGCAGGTCGACGTACGGCTTCAGGGAGTCGACGCCGAGGCCTGCGAGCAGGTCGGCGGCCTCGGTGGGGGCGCGGAAGCCGCAGAGTCCGTCGAACGGCGTGAGGGCGCAGATCAGTTCGGGCTTGTGGTTGGCGTCCTTGTAGTTGCGGTGCGGGGCATCGATGGGGACGGCGCGGCGCTCCTCGTCGTCGTACCCCTCCTTGGCCTCTTCCAGGTTCGGGTGGACCTGGAGGGAGAGGGGGGCGCCGGCAGCGAGGATCTTCAGGAGGAACGGGAGGCGCGGGCCGAACTTGGCGACGGCGCGCGGGCCCAGCTCACGCGCCGGGTCCTCGTCAATGACCTCGTCGAGCGGGCCGCGCTCGGTGCGCGAGGGTGCGCCCGGGTGGGCGCCCATCCACATCTCGGCCTGCGGCTCGCCGGTCGGCTCGGCGCCGGTCAGCTCCGCGATGGCGGTGGTGGAGCCCCAGGCGTAGGGGCGGATGGTGTTGGTGAGGCGGTCCACGGGGGAGGTCTCCCTTACGGATGGTGCGGGTACGCGGGTGCGGGCGCCCCGGCAGGGGCGGTCACCCGGCGGGTGCGGGCGCCTTGGCGGGCGCGGGCGGTGCCGTCATCGTCGGCGTGCGGTCGTGGTCGGCGTACCGTCACTGTCGGCGTGCCGTCATGATCGGCCCCCGGAGGCGAGCGCCAGGTAAACGGCCGCGAAATCCGTGATGGCGATCAGCTCGGCGAGGCGTTCCAGGTCGCTGCCGTCCTCCGGCTCCAGCTCGCTGAGCGGCACGTCGTGGCTGTGGGCCAGCTCGCGGGCGGCGGGCGCGGCCGTCAGGCCCCCGGCGTCGGAGGGGCGCTCGCGGAGCAGGACCACGCGGGCGCGCAGCGAGGCCGCTTCGTCGACGCGGTCACGGAAGAAGTCGTCGGCATCGGCGCCGCCCGCGATGCCGCCCGCCAGCAGCGCGGCGTGCGCGGGCAGGGCCTCGGGCAGTTCGGCGGCGAGGGCCGCGTGGCCCGCGAGTTCGGCGAGGGCGGCGGCGAAGCGGCGGCCCGCCATGCCCGCGCTCTGGCCCTCGCTCCAGATCAGCGGCAGCGACTCGGACAGCTCGGCGGCGAGGGTCTTCGCGGGGTTGCTGTACGTCGTGATGGCCGGGCCGCAGCGCTCGGCGACCTCGTCCAGGCGGTCGGCGACCTTCTGGAGGGTGTCCACGGGGGCGGTGATCAGGCCGGTGCGGTCCAGGAGGACGAGCAGCGGGGTGAGCAGCGCCCAGAGGGTGCCGGGGGCGGCCGCGGGGGCCTCCGACGGATCGTTGTGCGGGGTGGTCAGGGGGCCGCGGTCCTCCGGTACGCCGTGGGCGGCGCCGGGGCGGCCGAGGCTCTGCTGTCCGACGGGGTCCGCCTGCGCGGGGTCGGCGGGCTCCTCGCGCGTGCGGACGCGGCTCTCCGCCTCGCCGTACGTGCCGTACGCCGCCGCGGGCGAGGTGGCCATCGGGACCGTCAGGCCGTGCGAGCCCTCGACGCTCTCCGCCAAGGGCGTGCGGGCCGGGGCCACCGCGACGACGGTGCAGCCTCGGCGGTACGCCTGCTCGGCGAGGAGCGGCAGGCCCGGTTCCGTGCCGTCCGGGGTGACGATGAGCAGCAGGTCGACGGGGCCCGTCCAGCCGGGCAGGGACCAGCGCAGGGCGCCCGCGGCGGGGGCGACTCCGGTGGGCGCGAGGCGTACGACGGGGCAGCCGGTGCCCGCGAGCGCGCCGATGAGGTCGGCCACGCCGGTGGCCGCGGTGCCCGGGCCCGCGATCAGGACGGCGCGGGGGCGGCCGTCCGGCTTGAGCTCCGTGAGGCCGGACTCCGTGGCGTGCCGGACCGCGGTCCGCACGCGGGCGCCCGCCTCGGCGGCGCCCCGCAGCAGATCGTGCAGGTCGGCCCGGGCCAGGGCCTCGGGGGCGTCAAGGAGCGAGTCGTCGAGCATGAGGGGCGGCCTCCGATCGCCGCGCGCGGCGGGTGGCGGGCTGGGTGGTCGTACGGAGTGCCGGTCGCGGCGTCGTACGGTGCGCCTCTTCGATCGTTACGCGGGGCGGCGGGCCTCGTCGACCAGGAGGACGGGGATGTCGTCGCGGACCGGGTAGGCCAGGCCGCAGTCCGTGCCGCTCGCCGTGCAGACCAGCTCCGTGTCCGTCTCCTTGAGGGGGGCGTGGCAGGCCGGGCAGGCGAGGATCTCCAGGAGGCCGGCTTCGAGCGGCATGGTGCGGGTCCTTTCGGGCGTGCGGGTATGTGGCCGTGTGGCCTGGTCAGGGTACCGCTGGGCGGGGGGCCCGGGCTTGGTCGAGGCGGGGCTGCGCCGGGGCGGGGGCGGCTCAGCCCCTGATGATCGCCAGGGCCTCGTCCCGTACCTTCGCCATCGTTTGTTCGTCGCGGGCCTCCGCGTTGAGGCGGAGGAGGGGCTCCGTGTTGGAGGCGCGGACGTTGAACCACCAGTCCGTGGACGTGACGGTCAGGCCGTCGAGTTCGTCGATGGTCACGCCCTCCTGGCCCTCGTACGCGGCCCGGATCGCCGCGAGGCGCGCCGTCTGGTCGTCGACCGTGGAGTTGATCTCGCCGGAGCCCGCGTAGCGGTCGTACTGGGCGACGAGGCCGGACAGCGGGCCGTCCTGGCCGCCGAGGGCCGCGAGGACGTGCAGCGCGGCCAGCATGCCGGTGTCGGCGTTCCAGAAGTCGCGGAAGTAGTAGTGCGCGGAGTGCTCGCCGCCGAAGATGGCGCCCGACTTGGCCATCTCCTCCTTGATGAAGGAGTGGCCCACGCGCGTGCGCACGGGCGTGCCGCCGTTCTCGCGGACGACCTCCGGGACCGACCAGGAGGTGATCAGGTTGTGGATGACCGTGCCGGAGCCGCCGTGCTTGGCGAGTTCGCGGGCGGCGACCAGGGCGGTGATCGCGGACGGCGAGACGGGGCCGCCGTTCTCGTCGACGACGAAGCAGCGGTCGGCGTCGCCGTCGAAGGCGATGCCGAGGTCGGCGCCCTCCTCGCGCACGCGCGCCTGGAGGTCGACGATGTTGGCCGGGTCCAGTGGGTTGGCCTCGTGGTTGGGGAAGGTGCCGTCCAGCTCGAAGTACATCGGGACGAGCGTGAGGGGCAGGCCGTCGAAGACGGTGGGGACGGTGTGGCCGCCCATGCCGTTGCCCGCGTCGACGACGACCTTCAACGGGCGGATGGTGGTGAGGTCGACCAGGGAGCGCAGGTGGGCCGCGTAGTCCTTGAGGGTGTCGCGCCGCGTGACCGTGCCGGGGGTCGCGGCGGCCTCGGGGGCACCCTCGTCCGACCAGCGCTCGACCAGGGCGCGGATGTCCGCGAGGCCGGTGTCCTGGCCGACGGGGGCGGCGCCCGCGCGGCACATCTTGATGCCGTTGTACTGCGCCGGGTTGTGCGAGGCCGTGAACATCGCGCCGGGCAGGTTCAGCGCGCCGGAGGCGTAGTAGAGCTGGTCCGTCGAGCACAGGCCGATCTCGGTGACGTCGACGCCGAGTGCCGTCGCCCCGCGCGCGAAGGCGCCCGAGAGGCCCGGCGAGGAGGGCCGCATGTCGTGCCCGACGACGATCGCCGTCGCGCCCGTCACCTTCGCGAAGGCCGCTCCGAACAACTCGGCGAGGGACTCGTCCCACTGGTCCGGGACCACCCCGCGCACGTCGTACGCCTTCACGAGCTGGGACAGGTCAGCAGTCACGGCAACCCTCTCTGCAAGGTTCAGGGAGCTCGGCAAGCCCACGTCGGTGGCAACAAACTACCCGCACCGCCAAGCCCGAAGGCGCCTCAGGGCAGCATCCACCCCAGCACCGGCGTGCTCTGGCCGACCACGATCAGGCACATCACCAGGAGCAGCCCGAGGCTCCAGGGCAGCACCTTGCGCAGCAGGTCGCCCTCCTTGCCCGCGAGGCCGACGGCCGCGCAGGCGATCGTCAGGTTCTGCGGGGAGATCATCTTGCCGAGGACGCCGCCCGAACTGTTCGCGGCGGCGAGGAGTTCGGGCGAGAGCCCCGACTGCTGGGCGGCCGTCACCTGGAGCGACCCGAAGAGCGCGTTGGCGGAGGTGTCGGAGCCGGACACGGCGACGCCGAACCAGCCGAGCACGGGCGACAGGAAGGCGAGGCCCGCGCCCGCGTCGGCCACGAAGTGCCCGATGGTGGCGGCCTGTCCGGACAGGTTCATGACGTACGCGAGCCCGAGGACGCTCGTCACGGTGAGGATCGCGAACCGCAGTTCGTGCACGGTCGCCACCCACTCGCGCACGGCCACGCGCGCGTGGACGCCGAGGACGACCGCCGTGCCGACGCCGGCGAGGAGCACGAGCGTGCCGCCGGTGGACACGATCGGCAGCGAGAAGACGTTGCCGCCGACCGGCTTGCCCGTCGGGTCGCCGACGTTCAGGAAGGGCCAGTCGAAGGTGCGGGTCGCCTCGGCGAGGAAGTCCTTCACGGGCGGGATCTGGGCGACGGAGAAGATCGCGACGATGAGGGCGTACGGGGCGTAGGCGCGCACCACGTCCGCGCGCGGGTCGTCGTGGTCCAGGTCCTCGCTGCGGGCTCCGGTCAGGACGGCGGCGCGGACGGGCTCGGCGGCCGGTCTGCGGGCGCCCGGGACAGCGACGAGCGCCCCCGCGCCCGCCAAGGCGGCACCGATGTCCGCCAGTTGCGCGGAGACGTAGTTGGAGGCCGCGAACTGGGCGGCGGCGAAGGCGAATCCGCAGGCCGCAGCGGGCACCCAGGTCTCGCGGAGGCCGCGCCGCCCGTCGACCAGGACGACGAGCAGCAGCGGCACGACGAGGGCGAGCAGCGGTGTCTGGCGGCCGACGACGGTCGCGACGGTGTCCAGCGGGATGCCGGTGACCTGGGCGAGCGTCACCACGGGGGTGCCCATGGCGCCGAAGGCCACGGGTGCGGTGTTGGCGACGAGGGCGACGACGGCGGCGCGCACCGGGTCGAAGCCGAGCGCGACCAGCATCACCGAGCAGATCGCGACGGGGGCGCCGAAGCCGGCGAGCGCTTCCAGGAGCGCGCCGAAGCAGAAGGCGATGACGAGCGCCTGGATGCGCGGGTCGTCGGAGAGCCGTCCGAAGGAGCGGCGCAGGATGTCGAAGTGCCGGGTGCGGACGGTCATCCGGTACACCCACAGGGCGTTGACGACGATCCACAGGATGGGGAAGAGCCCGAAGACGGCGCCCTGCGCGGCGCCGGACGCGGTCTGGCCGAGCGGCATGCCGTACGCGAGCCAGGCGACGGCGACGGCGACCGCGAGGCCGATGAGTCCCGCGCGGTGGGCCTGCACGCGGACGGCGCCGAGGAGGACGAGGACGGTGAGCAGGGGCAGGGTCGCGACGAGGGCGGACAGGCCGAGCGAGTCGGCTACGGGCTCCAGTTCCTGGACGTACACAGGGGCCTCCCCGGACGTTCCGTGGGCTCGCGGTCAGCGACGGCCGAAACGGCCGACGCGGCACCACGAGCGTTTCCGTGATGCGGAAAGCGATCTCTCACGGATGAGGGGAATGGTCGTGTCCGCGCCAACGTCACGTCAATGGGGCGTGCGGGGCGGGTTGTTCAAGAGTGAAGGGCCGGTTGTTCAAGAGTGAATAACGGACCTCTACGGAGAGGGCCTTCAGGACTCCGGTGAGCGCAGCACCCGCAGGTGCCCCCGGCGGGCGACCTCCATCGGGTCCGCCGCCCGCGCCCCGCCGCCACCGGCTCCCGCGGCCCGTTCCTGCGGCCGCGCGGCCTCCCGCACGGCGTTGGCGAGCGCTTCGAGGTCGTCACCGCTGGGCCGGGCCGGACCGGAGCCGTCGGCGAGGCGGACGACCTCCCAGCCGCGCGGCGCGGTGAGGCGCTCGGAGTGCTCGGCACACAGGTCGTAGCAGTGGGGTTCGGCGTAGGTGGCGAGGGGGCCGAGGACCGCGGTCGAGTCGGCGTAGACGTACGTCAGCGTCGCGACGGCGGGACGGCCGCAAGCGGTGCGCGAACAGCGACGTACAGGGCTCACGACGTTGGACGGTACCGCACTCTTGAGCGGGCCGCGACGACTCTCCATGAGGTCACTCCCCCGTGTCGTGTCGTGATCCCGCGCCCGGGGCCGTCCGTGGGCGCGCCGCTGACCTGCGAAGACGCAAGGGACCAGTGGGGTCAGCGGTGTTGAACGCGGTCACCACTCGGTACAAATGCGGCCAATCGTCGCGAGATCGACGGTCCCGGAGAGATACGCAATCGAGCCCAAGCTTGGCTGGAATGGTCAGGAAGCGACATGCCGTGCTCCGTGCGGAAAGGGCGATCTCGAGGACTACGCTTCCCCAGTGATGGACGACCCCGTACAACCCCGCTCCAGTGAGCCGAGGCCCCGCCGACGCGACCGTCACGGCAGGGGCATGCGCGGCCCCGTGGCGCCGCCCCAGGTGCCGCTCTCGGCCAGCCGTGCGGAGGCCTTCACCGACCTCGTGCAGGACTCCGTGGAGCGCCTGGAGCGGCGCTGGCCGCAGCTCACCGAGATCGACTTCCTGGTGCTCGACGTGCCGCCGACCATCGGCGGGGACGCCACCGACGAGGAGTGGAGCACCGGGACGGTGCCGCTCGGCGGGACGATCTCGGCCTCCGAGGGGCGGCCCGCGCGGGTCGTCATCTACCGGCGGCCCGTCGAGATCCGCACCAAGGGCCGGGACGAGCGGGCCGCGCTGGTCCACGAAGTGGTCGTGGAACAGGTGGCGGAGCTGCTCGGCCTCTCACCGGAGTCGGTGGACCCCCGGTACGGCGAGGAGTAGGCCGGGGCCCTGGAGGAGCAGGCCGGGGTGCCCGCGGGGCGCCCCCCCCGGCCGCAGCAGGAAGCCCCTGGCCTCAACAGGAAGCCCCCGGCCTCAGCGGGAAACCCCCGGCCTCACTTCTGCAGCACGTCCAGGTCCTGCTCGGCCTCAGGAACGGCCACCATCCCCCGGTCGTCCGGCAGCGTCTGGACCGTGAACATCGGGATGCCGTTCTCCGGGAGCTCCAGCATGCGCGCGGCGTGCACGGGGCCGCCGGACTGGGTCTCCAGGGTGAGGGCATACGACCCCTTGAGCCCGGACGGGACCGGCGGTTCGACCGCGAGGGTCGTGCCGCCCTTGACCGTGTACGTCTTCGTGACGGGCTCCCCCGCCTCCGTGCCCGCCGACGCGGTGACCTTCACGCGGCCCGTCTTCCCGGGGGCCACGAGGGACAGCGTGGAGCCCTTGGCGCGGTTGTCGGCGACGGTGGCGCGGGCGCCGACGGGGCTCGTCGCCGGGATGAACGCGGTCTCCTGCTTGTCGCCCTTGCCGCGCGTGACCCGCAGCCCCGCGACCACGGGAACCGCGTCCTCCGTAGGCGTCAGGAGCAGCGAACCGGGCTCCCCCTTGGTGACGTCGCCCAGGTCGACGGCGGCCGTCATGCCGGACTTCACGTGCAGCGTCTCGTTCCCGGCCGGGGTGATCGGGCCCGTCGGCGAGGCGAGGCGCACCTTCAGGTCGGCGTCGTCGGCGCCGGGCGCGAAGGCGACCAGGCGCACCGACGTGGCGTCCTTGGGGATGCCGGGCAGGACCAGGCTGGGGGCGGGGTCGGTGGAGGCGGGCAGCCAGTCGCCGCCGAGCTTGTCGTCCGAGGAGTGCACGGCCGCGGCCACGCGCCCGCTGCGCGCGGCGACGTGCATCGTGATGTTCGTGTACGGCTTGCCGGTGAGCGTGGACAGCAGCACGGGGACGCTGGAGTGCGGCTGGATCTGGATGGACTGGCCGACGTCGGCCTTGATGCTCCCGTCGCGGCCGTACAGCTCGACGTCCACCACGGCCGCCGCGTCGTCCGGGTTGGTCAGGTGGATGTAGTCGCTGCGGCCCTTGGCGGTGCTGGCGCCGGGGAACCAGAACTCGGTGTCCGGGGCGACGCAGTTGGCACCCTGGACACCGCGCCCGGAGCCCGCGCTGACCGTGGTGGTCTGCTGGACGGTCCAGCCGGGCGCGAGGGCGCCGTCGGCGCTGCCCACGAGCGCGGGCGCCTCGGCACCGGACTCCTCCCCGGTCACGGGCTTGCCCGGCGCCTTCTGCGTGAGGAACGGCTTGAGGCCCTTCGTGCGGTCCTTGCTGCCCTGGTGGGTGTCCGTCAGGACCTTGGGGGCCGGGAGGAGCTCGGCCTTGCCGCCGCTCACGGCGCCCCCGGAGGAGGGCGTGAAGGCCGTGTAGCTCGTCTCCGCGAGGTCGGACGTGCTGGGCTCGGGGCAGAGCAGGCTGGTGCGCTCCACGGGCAGCCGCTTGGCGGTCTTCGCCGCGTCGTCGCCGCCGTCGGGGGCGTTGACCGAGGCGAAGCCGGTGACGGCGGCCAGGGCGGCCGTCGCGGCGATCAGGGACACGGTGGTGCGGTTCACTGCTGGCTCCCGTCGGGACGCTCACTGTCGGGGCCGCGCGGGGGCCGCGGCGGCATCGGCGGGGACTGCGGCGGGACCGGTGGGGGCTGCTGGGCGTAGCCGCCGTCCCCGCGGCCGGCCGGGTCCGCCTCGCCCGGAGCGCCGGAGCCCACCGTGCCCGCGGGGTCGTACGTCTGCCCGTAGCCCGGCTGGTCGCCCCCGTAGGACCCTCCGTAGGCGTACGGGTCGTACTGGCCGCTGTGCCCGGCGCCGCCGGGGCCCGCCTGGTAGGGGTCGGCCTGGTACGGCTGCTCGTAGGAGCCGTACTGCCCGCCCTGGTAGCCCTGTTCGCCGCCGTACGCGCCCTGGTCGGCGCCCGCCGGGGCGGGGGTCTGCCACGCGTCGTACCCGGGCGCCTGGTCCGGGGTGTGCTGGGCCGGGACGGCGCCCAGGCCCTCCGCGTCGGAGCCGTCCGGGCCGTCGGGGCTCGCCTCGCCCTGGGCCCGCAGCCTGCGCGCCCTGCGGCCCTCGCCCGCGACCGCCTGGGCGGGCACGACGGGCTCCTCGGGCAGGTCGTCGTCGACGTCCCGGCGCCGCCCGGGCAGCGCGAGGACCACCAGGACCACGGCGAGCGCGCCCTGCGCCCACAGCCAGCCCGTGTGACCGGCCGTCGGCTCGTACGTGACGTCGAGGCGGCCCGCGGTCGCGGGCAGCTCGAAGCCCTGCGCCCAGCCGTCCACGGTCGTACGGGTCAGCGTCCGGCCGTCCAGGGTGGCCGTCCAGCCCGCGTCGGCCGAGTCGGCCAGGCGCAGGACGCGGCCCTCCTTGCCCGCGGGGATGCGGGTGTGCAGCTCGACGGGGCCCGCGGCCACCGGCTCCGGGTCGCCGGACTTCGGCACGATGGCGGCGCGGGCGACCTGCCGGTCCACCCGCCACAGGGCGCTGCCGTCCTCCTGGCTGAGCCGGGTCAGGCCGGGGGTGGCGTCGAGGGTGCGGCCGAGCTGACGGGGGGCGCCGTCGCGGACGAGGACGTAGCGCACCGCGTAGCCGCCGAGCTGGTCGGCCTGGTCGGCGCCGGAGCCCGCGAGGAGGCGGCCGACGATCCGGTCGAGCCGCTCGTGGGTGCCGTCGGCCGCGGCGAGTTCCGCGTCGCCCAGGCGGGCGCCCGCGCCGCGCACGAGGGTGTACGACACCTCGGCGGTCGTGGCGCTGTCCAGGACGAGCGTGCGGGCCTGGTCCTGGGTGCCGCTCTCCTCGGCGACGAACGCGGGCACCTGCACCGGATCGCGCCGCTGCAGGGGCCCGTCGGCGCCGCCGATCATCCACCCGGCGGCGGCGAGCAGCGGCCCCGCGGCGGCGGCGAAGGCGATGAGCGCGGCCACCGGCTGCCGCCAGCCGAAGCTCTGCTCGGCGACCCGCGCGCGGGCCCCGTCGGCGCCGAGCGCGGCGGCGGCGAGCAGCGCGATGCCGTACGCGAGCGTGGCCGGGCCCGCCCAGGCCGAGCCGTTCGACAGGGCCGCGAAGACCAGTGCCACCAGGGCGACGGCCCAGGCGGTCCGGATCGCCGCCTGCCGCTGCCCGCGCAGCAGCGCACCGAGCGCGGCGAGGACGATGCCGATGAGCAGCAGGCCGCTGACGGTGCCGGGCCCGCCGGGGCTGGCGCCGAGCAGGTCGAGCGCCGACGCGGCGCCCGTGCCGTACTCGAGCCCGGCCTCCTTGAAGAAGCCGAACGGCAGCAGCGACAGCGACCACGGCGCGAGCACGAGCAGCGGCGTGCCGAGCGCGGCGAGGAACCGGGGTCCGTACGCGGTGAGGTCGCGGCGGTGCACCGCGAGCAGCGCCACGCCGAGGACGGCCGCGATGGGCCACACGATCGGCGTGAAGGCGGTCGTGACGGTCAGCAGGAGCGCGTACGCCCAGGTGGCGCGCCAGCTGCCGCGCGCGCCCTCCGGAGCGGCCAGGCCGCTGGCCGAGACGCCCGCGCGCGCGATGAGCGGCAGCAGGATCGCGAGGACTGCCGTGCCGATGCGCCCGCCCGCGAGCGCGCCCGTGGCGGCGGGCAGGAAGGCGTACGCGACGGACGCCCACGCGCGCAGGAGGCGCGACTGGACCAGCGGCCGCGACGCGAAGTACGCCGCGAAGCCCGCCAGCGGCACCGAGCCGACCAGGAGCACCGTGACGGCGAGGCCGCTGGAGCCGAGCAGGAGGGTCGAGAGGAAGCCGAGGAACGCCAGGTAGGGCGGCGCGGACTCGGTGCCGCCGATACCCACCGGATGCCAGCCGTCCAGGAACCGCGACCACAGCCCGGAGGCGTCGGCGGGCGCGGGCAGCAGCGCCCCGCCCGCGAGCGCGCCGCCGCCGAGCAGGGCCCGGCAGGCGATGAGCGAGACGAACAGCAGCACTACGAAGAGCACCGGTCCGGGCTTGCGGGCGATGCGCTTGACGCGGGCGAACTGCTCGATCTCCAGGAAGTCGGCGTCGTCGCCGCCGGGTCCGGACTCGACGGCGCCGCCGTGCCGGCCCGCGGCCGTGACCTCCGCGTCGGAGCGGCCGACCAGGTTGCTCGCGACCTGCTCGACGGTGGCGCGGACCGTGGCTCCGGGCGGCGGGAACAGCGGCCGGGTCTCACTGGCCTCGACGACCGGCTTGCCGCGCTTCCGGCGTCCGGCGAGGATCCGCTCGGGCCGCAACAGGGTGCCGAAGAGACCGGCGACCTCGTCGAGCGCCTGGCCGGGAGCCTTGCCGACGAGGTAGGCGAGGGTGCGCAGGACCGTGCCGACGACGAGCCGCACGAGGACCCAGGGCAGCACCGCCGTGCGGGAGTTCACCAGCAGGGTGTACGCCGCGCCCGCCTTGTCCACGCGGTGCGGCGAGGTGGCCGTGCGGCCCACGCAGTCGACGGTGCGGCGCTCGCGCGAGGACGCCTCGGCGTGCCGCACGACGGCGTCCGGGGCGACCAGGACGCGCAGCCCGGCCGTGTGCGCGCGCCAGCACAGGTCGACGTCGTCACGCATCAGCGGCAGCCGCCGGTCGAAGCCGCCGAGCCGTTCGTAGACCTCGCGCCGGACCAGCATCCCGGCGGTGGAGACGGCGAGCACGGGCCGCACCTGGTCGTGCTGGCCCTGGTCCTGCTCGCGCCGGTCCAGGCCGGTCCAGCGGCGGCCGGAGTGGGCGATGGAGACGCCGACCTCCAGGAGCTGCCTGCGGTCGTACCAGCCACGGAGCTTGGGGCCGATGATCGCGATGTCCTGGGTGTCCTGGCCGAGCTCGCGTTCGTTCTCGACGGCGCGCAGCATCTCGGCGAGGGCGCCGGGCTCGGGCGCGCAGTCGTCGTGCAGGAACCACAGCCACTGCTCGGGCTCGCCGTGCGGCAGCTCCGGCAGGTCGTACGCCTCGTCGCGCCAGCTGCGGCTCACCGGGTCCCAGCCGCTGGGGCGCTTGAGGTACGGCAGTTCCTCGGGGGTGAGCACGGGCGCCGTGCGGACCGCCTCGTCGACGGCGGTGCCGAAGCCGGAGCGGCGGGCCAGGTGCAGCACGCGGTCGGGGCCGAGGGCCTCGGTGAGCAGGCGCGCGGAGTCGTCGGCGCTGCCGGTGTCGGCCGCGATCGCGTTCTGCACGGGGCGGTCCTGGCCGAGCAGCCCGGCGACGGCGTCGGGCAGCCAGCGGGCGCCGTCGTGGGAGACGAGCACGGCGGTGACGACATGCCGCGGGAACTCGGGTGGGCTTGCCGGGTCGAGGCCGGCCGCGCGGGACGGGTCGAACCCGGCGGCAGCGCCTTCGTGGGCTGCCGGGTGGCTGTGCACGGACATCGAGGTACGGGCCCCGGTTCGCTGGACTGCGGTGGACGCGCGCGCCCCGTGGGGGCGCTGTGGCGTCTCGGACGGGGCCCCACACTAACGGCTGGCACCACAACAGCCCGCCGCCTGTGGATAACCCTTGGGCGACGGGCTGTTCGTTGTGCGGCGGGCAAGTGGCGTCAAGCGGCAACAAGGGGTATGTGTGCCGCTCGAAGGGGGCAGTGCGGAGGATCGGCACGGGTGGTCGTACGGCCCCGGGGCGGGGGCGGACGACTGCCCGGCTAGACGGCCGCCTTCTTCAGGCGGCGGCGTTCGCGCTCCGAGAGGCCGCCCCAGATGCCGAACCGTTCGTCGTTCGCAAGCGCGTACTCAAGGCATTCGGAGCGGACCTCGCAAGCGAGGCAGACCTTCTTGGCCTCGCGCGTGGAGCCGCCCTTCTCGGGAAAGAAGGACTCGGGGTCGGTCTGGGCGCACAGTGCGCGCTCCTGCCAGCCGAGTTCCTCGTCCGCGTCCTCGACCAGCAGTTCCTGAACCAGCTCGGTCATGTGCGCCCCTCGTCTGTCTTTGCGTCCCCGTGATGCTGCCGTTACCGATTTCGGCTGAACGACACGAGTGAAATTACAAGTGTGCCGATCCGGGGCAGTCAAGCCGAGATCTGCTATTGGGCCCCTTATTCACTCTGCGGAACCAAGGCTTTGCGGAAAGTGTTCAAATCTACCTAAAACGTGACACTTCCCAGCGGCCGGTCCGCCGCCCGCCCTGTCACGGGCACTCAATGACAGGGACGCCACGGCACTCACTCCCGTTGCATCGGACGACACCGAAGCGAACCGGATCACATTCGGATCACAGGATCACAACGGCGGACGAGCGCCGGTTGACGCGCCGGTTGACGCGCCCGCGAGCGCCGGTTGATGCGGCATGTGTCCCGCGGGGCGACTGCACAAACCTTTCGCCGCTCAGGGGAACCGGATGAGATGAAACATTGTCCACATTTCGGACGTCGAGTTGACACCACGGGTGTGAGCCGCTGTCCTGGTGGGCATGCTCGCGAACTTGGCGCTTTCCGTGACCCGCACTGGCGGGTCTTCCGGTGCTGCCCCCGCGCGCTGTCGCTGTCTCTGTACGTGCGCGTGTTCCAGCTGTTGAGGCGACCCGCCTCCCGCTGTTGAGCCACTCCCCCGCGTACAGCTCGTTTCCTACGTAGAGCTCGTTCTCCTCGTACGCCTGTGTACGACCCCTTCCTGCGACACCCCAGCACTCACACGTTGAGGAACCACCGCACCATGAACAGCGACAGCGACCTCCAGATCGCCGGCGACATCCTCGAAGTCCCGCACCTCCTCCAGCCCGCGCGCGAGCACCCCGCCACCGTCGCCGAGTTCGCGGGCCTCGCCCGCGCCATCGCCGCCGACCGCTCCCAGTGGGCACCCCTCGTCCAGTACGACGCCGCCACCCGCTGGTACCACCGCCTGCGCACGGGGCCCGGCTACGAGGTGTGGCTCCTGTCGTGGGTGCCCGGACAGGGCAGCGGATCCCACGACCACGGGCGCTCCAGCGGCGTACTGACCATCCTCCAGGGCGAACTGACGGAGCGTACGGAGCGCGGCACCCGCGCCCTGGACTCCGGCGCGCAGCGCGTCTTCGCGCCCGGGTACGTCCACGAGGTCGTCAACGACTCCCTCGAACCGGCCGTGAGCCTGCACGTGTACTACCCCGGCCTCACCGAGATGCCGATGCACACGGCCCACTGCGAGGCCCGCGCGCCGCAGGACCCCGTCACCGCCTGAGCCAGGACGCCTGTTCGGCCGCGGGATCCCGTGACCGCCTGACACGATGTCGTACCCGCCTGCGATGCTGGGCGCATGCGCATTGTGGTTCTGGCCGGCGGCATCGGCGGCGCCCGTTTCCTCCGCGGCCTCAAGAAGGCCGCGCCCGACGCGGCGATCACGGTCATCGGCAACACCGGTGACGACATCCACCTGTTCGGCCTGAAGGTCTGCCCCGACCTGGACACGGTGATGTACACGCTCGGGGGCGGCATCAACGAGGAACAGGGCTGGGGGCGGGCCGACGAGACCTTCAAGGTCAAGGAGGAACTCGCGGCGTACGGCGTCGGACCCGGCTGGTTCGGGCTCGGCGACCGGGACTTCGCCACGCACATCGTGCGCACCCAGATGCTCGCCGCCGGATATCCGCTCAGCGCCGTCACCGAGGCGCTGTGCGAGCGCTGGCAGCCCGGCGTGCGGCTCATCCCCATGTCCGACGACCGCGTCGAGACGCACGTCGGCATCGAACTCGACGGCGAGCGCAAGGCCGTGCACTTCCAGGAGTACTGGGTGCGGCTGCGCGCGTCCGTCGACGCGCACGCGATCGTGCCCGTCGGCGCCGAGCAGGCCAAGCCCGCGCCCGGCGTCCTCGAAGCCATCGCCGAGGCCGACGTCGTGCTCTTCCCGCCGTCCAACCCCGTCGTGAGCGTCGGCACGATCCTGGCCGTGCCCGGCATCCGCGAGGCCATCGCCGAGGCCGGGGTCCCCGTCGTCGGCCTCTCCCCCATCGTCGGCGACGCGCCCGTGCGCGGCATGGCCGACAAGGTCCTCGCCGCCGTCGGCGTGGAGACCACGGCCGCCGCCGTCGCCGAGCACTACGGCAGCGGCCTCCTCGACGGCTGGCTCGTCGACACCGTGGACGCGTCCGCCGTCGAGCGCGTCGAGTCCGCCGGGATCCGGTGCCGAGCCATCCCCCTCCTGATGACGGACGAGGACGCCACCACGGCGATGGCGCGGGAGGCACTGGCGCTGGCTGAGGAGGTGCGGGCGTGAGAGGGGCCGAGGGCGCGGGGCCGGGGGCGGCGGAGTCGGGTTCGGCGCGGTCGGGCCCTGTGGGGGCCCGGGCGGCAGGGTCCGGGGCGGGTTCGGGGGGTGTTCCGGGATTTCGGGTGTGGGCCGTGGGCGGGCTGCCCGAGGTGCGGCGCGGTGACGATGTCGCGAAGCTGATCGCCGCCGCCGAGCCCGCGCTCGCCGACGGGGACGTCGTGCTCGTCACCTCGAAGATCGTCAGCAAGGCCGAGGGGCGTGTCGTCGCCGCGGCCGACCGGGAAGCGGCCATCGACGCGGAGACCGTACGCGTCGTGGCGCGGCGCGGGACGCTGCGCATCGTCGAGAACCGGCAGGGCCTCGTCATGGCCGCCGCCGGGGTCGACGCCTCCAACACCCCCGCCGGGACCATCCTGTTGCTCCCCGAGGACCCCGACGCCTCCGCCCGCGCCATCCGCCGCGGCCTGCGCGACGCGCTCGGCGTCGACGTCGGCGTCATCGTCACCGACACCTTCGGGCGGCCCTGGCGGGCCGGGCTCACCGACGTCGCCATCGGTGCCGCGGGCGTGCGGGTCCTCGACGATCTGCGCGGCGGCACGGACTCGTACGGGAATCCGCTCGTCGCCACCGTCGTCGCCACCGCCGATGAGCTGGCCGCCGCCGGTGACCTCGTCAAGGGCAAGGCCACGGGGCTGCCGGTCGCCGTCGTCCGGGGGCTTTCGCATGTGGTCGGCCAGCAGGGGGCGGGCTCCGCGGGGTCGGGCTTCCAGGGGGCGGCGGCCGAGGAGCCGGGCTCCGAGGCGTCGGTCGCGGGTGCCGAGGACGTCGGGGCTCGGGCCCTCGTGCGGAACGCTCGGGACGACATGTTCCGGCTCGGCACGTCCGAGGCCGTGCGGGAGGCGTTGTCGCTGCGGCGGACCGTCCGGGAGTTCACCGACGAGCCCGTCGACCCCGGTGCCGTACGTCGTGCCGTCGCCGCTGCCGTCACCGCGCCCGCTCCGCACCACACCACTCCGTGGCGGTTCGTGCTCCTTGAATCCGCGGCGTCGCGGGTGCGGTTGCTCGACGCCATGCGGGACGCCTGGATCGCGGATCTGCGGCGGGACGGCAGGTCCGAGGACGCCATCGCCCGGCGGGTGCGGCGGGGGGACGTGTTGCGGAACGCGCCCTGTCTCGTGGTGCCTTGTCTCGTCATGGACGGGGCCCACACGTACGGGGACGCCCGGCGGGACGGGGCCGAGCGGGAGATGTTCGTCGTGGCCGCGGGGGCCGGGGTGCAGAACTTCCTCGTCGCGCTGGCCGGGGAACGGCTCGGGTCCGCGTGGGTGTCCTCGACGATGTTCTGCCGGGATGTCGTTCGGGGGGCTCTTGAGCTTCCTGGGGACTGGGATCCGATGGGAGCTGTTGCCGTGGGGCATCCGGTGTCGCCTCCGGCGGGGCGGGTGGGGCGGGAGGTCGAGGGGTTCGTGGCCGTGCGGTAGGGCCCTGCGGGGCTTTCCCCGGTCCCGCCCCGTCCCGTGACCAGGGGCGCCGCGCCCCCTGGACCCCGGCTCTCGTCAGAGTGCCGCGATGTTCGCCTTGCGCATCTTCGGGGTGCGGCGCGGCGGGGTGCGGCCGCTCAGGAGGATCAGGCGGGCCGCTCTGTGGCGGTGGCCCTGGTAGGGGGCCAGGAGTTCCAGCATGCGGGTGTCGTCGGCCGTGCGGTCGCCTGCCAGGGCGTAGCCGATGATGCCGGGGAGGTGGAGGTCGCCGACGGTGACCTCGTCGGGGGCACCGTTGCTGCGCTGGACGGTTTCGGCGGAGGTCCAGGGGCCGATGCCGGGGACCAGTTCGAGGCGGGTGCGGGCGGCCACGGGGTCCATCGCCGCCGCTTCCTCAAGCCGGGGGGCCACCCTTGCGGCGCGCAGGATCGTCGACGCGCGTTTGTTGTCGACGCCTGCCTTGTGCCACTCCCAGGACGGGATGCGGGACCACGTACGGGGGTCCGGCATCACGTGCATGGGGGCCCGGGCGGAGGTGGGGCCGGGGGCCGGTTCGCCGTACTTGCGGATCAGGAGGCGCCAGGCCCGGTAGGCCTCGTCCGTCGTGACCTTCTGTTCCAGGATCGACGGGATCAGGGACTCCATGACCAGGCCGGTGCGGAGGAGGCGCAGGCCCTGGCGGCGGCGTTCGGTTTGGGCGACCAGGCGGTGGCGGGGCTCGAAGTCCTCCGGGGTGTCCGCGGCGCCGAGGAGGCTCGGGAGGCCGTCCAGGAGCCAGCCCGCGCCCGGGCCCCAGGCTTCCGCCTCCGCGGCGCCTGCGCGGAGGGCCACGCGGAGGGTGGCGGGGCCCTGGGGGGTGCGGGTCGCCCGCCACACCGAGCCGTCCGGAGTGGTGCGGAAGGTGGGGTCCGCGGGGCCTCTGCGGAGGGGGCCGAGGGTGAGGCTCAGGTTCAGGGGGGTGGGGGGTGTCCAGGTGCGGGTGGCCGCTGCGGTGTGCCGGCGGGGGGTGCCCTGGGGGATCGGTGCTTCGCCGCCGCGCACTGTGGTGCGGGTGGGGCGCGGGACGAAGCGGGACGACACCCGTCGAGGGTACGTGGTGGCCCTTCCCCGATCCCGCCCCTTCCCGAAACCGGGGCGCTGCGCCCCCTGGACCCCAGCCCTCCCGCCGACGTCCCCTTCGGCTGGGACGGATCCGCGCCGGTCGCGCTCCGCGCCCGTCCGCAAACTCCCCCAAGCTCTTAAGGAGCAGGGGGACCCCCACGACGGGCTGACATACCGCCGGGGGCGGGCCGCCGTCCGGCAGGTGGCTCGGCGACCTGCCGGACGGCGGCACCAGCTACTGGTCCGAGGAGAAGCGCACCGACCCCGCCGGCAGCCGCGCCTCGCACCACACGCGGACGCCGTCCCGGAGCTCGTTGTCGGCGCCGACGTGCGCCCCGTCGCCGACGACCGCCCCGGTGAGGCGCGAGCGGGCGCCCACGGAGGCACGGGCGCCGATGAGGGAGTCGGTGATGACGGCGCCGGGCTCGATGACGGCGCCGGAGAGGACGGTGCTGCCGACGAGGCGTGCTCCCTCCCCGACGAAGGCGTCCTCGCCGATCACCGTGCCGCCGGTGAGCTTCGCGTCGGAGGCGACGTGGGCGGAGGGCAGGACGAGCCGGTCGCCGCAGCGGCCGGGCACGGCGGGGGACGGGGCGCGGCCGAGGACGAGGTCGGCGGAGCCGCGTACGAAGGCCTGGGGGGTGCCGAGGTCCAGCCAGTAGGTCGAGTCGACCATGCCCTGGAGGTGGGCGCCGGAGGCGAGGAGGTCGGGGAAGGTCTCGCGTTCGACGGAGACGGGCCGGCCGGCCGGGATCGTGTCGATGACGGAGCGGCGGAAGACGTACGCGCCCGCGTTGATCTGGTCGGTGACGATCTCCTGGGGCGTCTGCGGCTTCTCCAGGAAGGCGGTGACGCGGCCGGTCGGGTCGGTGGGGACCAGGCCGTACGCCCGCGGGTCGGGCACCTTCGTGAGGTGGAGCGACACGTCCGCGTCGACCCGCTCGTGCTCGGCGACGAGGGCGCGGATGTCCAGGCCGGTGAGGATGTCGCCGTTGAAGACCAGGACGGGGTCCTGCGGACCGGAGCGCAGCCGCGAGGCGACGTTGCGGATGGCGCCGCCGGTGCCGAGGGGCTCCTCCTCGGTCACGTACTCGATGTGGAGGCCGAGCTCCGAGCCGTCGCCGAAGTACGGCTCGAAGACCTCCGCGAGGTAGGACGTGGCGAGGACGATGTGGTCGACGCCCGCCGCGCGGGCGCGGGCCAGCTGGTGGGTGAGGAAGGGGACACCGGCCGCCGGGACCATCGGCTTGGGTGTGTTCACCGTGAGCGGGCGCAGCCGGGTGCCCTTGCCGCCGACCAGGAGAATCGCTTCTGTCACCTGTCGTCTCTGCTTCCTGCTGGGGCCGGCCGAGGTTTCGTGTCGGCCGGCCAGTGTATGCAGATGGATGAGCGGGTCCGCAGGGCGAGGGACCTCAGCGGCCCTGGTAGCGAGCCGAAGCGGACCGAGCCGTTCCGAGCTTGGAGTACAGGCGGCGGCCAGGGCACTCGGTGGCGAATCCGTCCCGGTGACCGGAGATCACGTTGAGCCTGACGATGCTGCCCTTCTTGTAGAGGTTCCCACCGCCCGACTTCAGGTATGTCGTTCCGCGTGGATTCGCGCCGTACAGGCCGAGCTTCCACGCGGTGAGCTTCGCGACCGCCGTCACCGCGGCCTTGGGCGGCCTGGTGTTGGTGAACGTGCCGAGGACGGCGATGCCCATGCTGTTGCTGTTGAAACCGAGAGTGTGCGCGCCGAGGACGGCCTTGGCCACTCCCCCGGCACGGCCTTCGTAGATGTTTCCGCACTTGTCGACGGCGAAGTTGTAGCCGAAGTCGCGCCAGCCGCTGCTCTTGACGTGGTAGCGGTAGATACTGCGCAGGACGGAGGGCGACTGCGAGCAGCTGTAGTTGTTGCCGGTCGCGCTGTGGTGCACGAAGGCCGCCTTGACGGTCCTGGTGTACGCGAAGTTCCGCTCGCGCAGGCTCTCGTCGGCGCCCCAACCGCGCCGGGTGACGATGCGCGGGCGCGGCCCGATGTACGGCCTGGCCTTGGCGACGTCACCGCCCCGCGCGTCCAGGAGGTCCGCCTGCGTGTGGGCCCGGTCGAGCGGGGTGACGGCGGTGGCGCCCAGCGGGGCGAGGTCGGCGTTCACGGCGGAGGCGGCCGCGGACTCGGCGGTCAGGAGGCCGCCGGCGGCGTCCGGCAGCCCGGCCTGGTGGACGCCGTCGGCCTTCGCCGGGGCTCCTTGCGGCGCTCCCGCGCCGGCGGGCGGCGCCGGGTGCTCGCCGGGGTCGACGAGTTCGAGGCGCAGCCCCGCGGGCAGGGCCGACTCCGCCTCGGGCAGTACGCGCCCGGCGCGTCCGGTGGCCCGCCCGGCGTCGGCCCCGTCGGCGTCCGGCCGCACCCGCAGTTCGACCCCGTCCGAGTCGCCGACCCACAGGGGTGCCGTCGATCCGCGTACGCGGCCCGAGTCGCCCTCGGCCGTGCCGGGGTCGGCCGCGTGTTCGTGGTTGTGGGTCTCGACCTCCTGCCAGCTGGACCAGGTCGTGGTGCCGGTCGCGCGGGTGCGGACCTGGACCCGGCCGTGGAGTTCGACGTCCGGGTCGTCCCAGACGACACCCACGAGGGAGAACGGGCGTACGTCGCGGCGGGCGAGCCCCTGGTCGCGCGGCTCGGCGCCGCCCGCGCGGTCGGCGCCGAGCGGTCCCAGGGGCAGCGACTGGGTGCTGCCGGGCAGTGTCTCCGCGGCGGGCCGGGTGACGGCCGCGGTATCGGACGACGTCAGGGCGAGGGGGAGGGCGAGCGCCGTGGCGCAGGTGACACCGATCGAGGAAGCAAGGAATCCACGCATACAACTGATAGTTGACATACCTGTACTTATCTGTCCATCGGGAGGCGCCCGGAACTGACGACCCGTCGGCCCGGCCGACGGCCCCAACTGGGCCGCCCGCAGCGGCGACACGCCGTCGCCCGCGTACCCTTGCGGCCGTGAACGCCAACGACCGCACCCCTGCCGACCTGCTGCGATCCGCGCTCGCCACGGACCCGGCGCGCCCGCTCGTGACGTACTACGACGACGCCACCGGCGAACGCGTCGAATTGTCCGTGGCCACCTTCGCCAATTGGGTGGCCAAGACCGCCAACCTCCTCCAGGGCGAGCTGTCCGCCGAGCCCGGCGACCGGCTCGCGCTGCTGCTTCCCGCGCACTGGCAGACGGCGGTGTGGCTGCTCGCCTGCTCCTCCGTGGGCGTCGTCGCGGACATCGGCGGCGACCCGGCGGCGGCCGACCTCGTCGTCAGCGGCCCGGACGGCCTGAACGCCGCCCGCGCCTGCTCCGGCGAGCGCGTGGCCCTCGCCCTGCGCCCCCTCGGCGGCCGGTTCCCCGAGGCCCCGGCGGGCTTCGCCGACTACGCCGTGGAGGTGCCGAGCCAGGGCGACCGCTTCGCCCCGTACGCGCCCGTGGACCCCGACGAGCCCGCGCTCGCCGTCGACGGCCTGGAGCTGACCGGCGCCGCCCTGGTGGAGCGGGCCCGCGCCGACGCCGCCGAGCTGGGCCTCGCCCCGGGCTCCCGGCTGCTCTCCGACCGCCCCTACGGCACCTGGGACGGCCTGAGCGCCGGGCTCTACGCGCCGCTGGCCGCAGGCGGCTCGGTGGTCCTGTGCCGCCACCTCGACCGGCTCGGCGAGGGCGGCCTGGAGAAGCGGATCGAGAGCGAGCGGGTCACGGCCACGGCCCGCTGACGTCCCGGCGGGTCACCGCGGCGGCCTGCCGACGTTCCGGCGGACCACCGCGGCGCCCCGCCCACGCCCACGCCCCGCCACCGTCCCCCGTTCAGCCCAGCCGAGCCCCTGGCCCGCAGGCCCTCCGGCCCGCGCCGGTCCATGGTCGTAAGAGCACGCGGAGCGCACTGAGCGAGCAGCGCGACCGTGCACCGACCGCTGCGATGAGGGGTGGACCGCCACGTGACCGACACCGCGCGCACGCCGTCCGAGCCGGGCGAGGAAGCGGCAGGGGCCGCGTCCACGTCACGCGAGGCCACGTACGCGCCGGGGGCGGGCGCGAGCCCCGCGGGGTTCGCGCCGCGCCGCCGCAGGCTCCGCTGGCTGCGCTGGGCCGCGCTGGCCACCGCCGTCCTCGTGCTCGCCGCGGGCGGCGTCGGCTGGGCCGCGTACAACAAGCTCAACGGGAACATCACCAAGGACACCGGCGCCGCCGCCGAACTCGCGCGCTACGAGGCGGAGCGGCCGACGCCGCTCGTGCACGACGCCCAGAACATCCTGCTGATCGGCTCCGACTCCCGCTCGGGGCGCGACAACCGCAAGTACGGTCGCGACCTGGGCACCCAGCGCTCGGACACCACGATCC
Source organism: Streptomyces flavofungini (assembly GCF_014650815.1). Taxonomy (GTDB): domain Bacteria; phylum Actinomycetota; class Actinomycetes; order Streptomycetales; family Streptomycetaceae; genus Streptomyces; species Streptomyces flavofungini. Next base: position 654,292 of record NZ_BMVR01000005.1, on the reverse strand, counting down.
TGCTGCACCTGGCCGCGGACCGGCAGAGCGCGACCGCCGTGTCGCTGCCGCGCGACCTGATGGTGGACATCCCGAGCTGCCGCCGCCCGGACGGCTCCCGCACCCGCGCCCAATTCGCCCAGTTCAACTGGGCGTTCGAGTTCGGCGGCACGGCCTGCACGATCCGTACGGTGGAGAAGCTCACCGACATCCGGATCGACCACCACATGGTCGTGGACTTCGCCGGGTTCAAGGGCATGGTGGACGCGGTCGACGGGGTGCGGGTCTGCCTGAAGGAGCCCGTCGACGACCGCGCGGCGAAGGTACGGCTCCCGGCCGGACCGCAGACCCTCGACGGCGAGCAGGCGCTCGGCTATGTGCGGGCCCGCAAGTCCCTCGGCAACGGCAGCGACACCGATCGCATGGACCGCCAGCAGGAGTTCCTCGCCGCGCTCGTCAACAAGGTGCGCAGCAATGACGTCCTGCTGAATCCCGTGAAGCTCTATCCCGTTCTCGACGCGGCCACGTCGTCCCTGACGACGGACCCGGGCCTGGCGAGTCTGCGTGGTTTGTACGAACTGGTGCGCGGGATGCGCAATATCCCCACGGAGCGGGTTCAATTCCTCACCGTGCCACGGCGTTCGTACACCTATGACGTAAATCGCGACGAGCTGGTCGAGCCCGCCGCGGCGGAGCTCTTCACGCGCCTCCGCGAGGACGAGCCGCTGCGGGTGACGCGCGACGCCGCGGCGGCGGCGTACGAACGGCGGGCCTCCAAGGCGTACGAGGACGACTCCGAAGACACGTACGACGAAGGCGAATCCGCGTACGAGGACGGCGAATCGGACGATTACTCCGAAGACGGCGCCGACTCCGAGAGCTACGACTCCGAGAGCGACGAAAAGCCCGACGACCCGAGTCACACGCCGAGCCCCGCCCCCACATTCCGGGGCAACACGGCCGACCGGACCGCGTGCGAGTAGAACCGGCATCGCCGGGAAGGGCCGTTCGCCAAAGAAATTGGGTGGATTGCCCAGTTGTAGGTGCCCGGCTGAGGAGTGGAATTTGTCACCGGCGTCGTTGGACGCTGAACTGGGCGGATAGTGTGAGCCGATCCGGTACCCGGTCTTCGCGACCGCGCACCGTTGTACGACTGACCGAGCGCCTTCTTGAGGGGGGAAAGGCGCCGCGTGGCCCTGACGGAGGACGCAAACAACCGTGGACGCGCAAGGCCGTGGGCGGGACGACATCGACCCCGCAGACCAGTGGGTACTGAACCCGCAGACCGGCGACTACGAACTGCGACTGAGTCCTTCCACAGGGCAGTCGGCGCCGCCTGGAGTTCCCGGACCGCGGGGCGCCGCGCCCCGGCCGCCGGGGCGGGCCTCCGAGCGCCCGGGCGGCCGTGAGCGCGGGCGCGAGCCCGGCCGCGGCCAGGGCCGGGAGCACGGCCGCCGCCACGGATCCGAGCCCGGCGCCACCGGCAGCCGGGAGCACGGCCGCGAGCAGGTGCCCGGCCAGCGCAGGCGGCGCGGCGCGCAGCCGGAGCCGACCGCGGGCGGGCGCCGCAAGCAGCGGCCCAAGAAGAAGAACACCGGCAAGAAGATCGCCATCTGGACGGGCGGCACGGTGGCCTTCGTGGTCGTCGTCGCGGCGGTCGGCGGGTACCTCTACTACCAGCACCTCAACGACAACATCACGGCCGTCTCCGACGACGGCGCGGGCACCGGCGGGTTCAGCAAGGACCGCGCCATCAACATCCTGCTCGTCGGCACGGACAAGCGCAGCGGCAGCGGCAACAAGGGCTACGGCGACGAGGGCAGCGTCGGCCACGCGGACACCACCCTCCTGCTGCACGTCTCCAAGGACCGCTCCAACGCGACCGCGTTGAGCATCCCGCGCGACATGATCACGGACATTCCGGACTGCCCCACCAAGCAGGACGACGGCTCCATGAAGACCATCCCCGGCTCGCAGCAGGTCCGCTTCAACGAGAGCCTCGGCCAGAGCGAGCGCACGCCGAGCTGCGTCATGCGCACGGTCACCAAGATCACCGGCATAAAGCTCGACCACTTCATGGTGGCCGACTTCAACGCGGTCAAGACGCTGTCCAGCGCGGTCGACGGCGTGGACGTGTGCCTCGCCAAGGACATCGACGACCCCAAGTCGCACCTGAAGCTGTCCAAGGGCGAGCACACGATCGAGGGCGAGGAGGCCCTCGCGTTCGTGCGCACCCGGCACACCGTGGGCAACGGCGGCGACCTCAGCCGGATCGAGCTGCAGCAGCAGTTCCTCAGCTCGCTGATGCGCAAGCTCAAGTCCGGGGGCACGCTGACCAGCCCGAAGAAGATGATAAGTCTGGCGGAGGCGGGCACGAAGGCGCTGACCGTCGACTCCAAGATCGCCGACATAATGAAACTCCGTGACCTCGGCATGGAGCTCGGCAAGCTCGACATGAAGAACCTGACCTTCGCGACGACCCCGGTGGACGACAACCCCGCCGAGCCGACGCCCGTCACGGTCGTCCTGAACAAGGCGAAGTCCGACAAGCTGTTCTCGATGATGCGCGAGGACGTGTCGCTGACCGAGGTCAAGAAGAAGGAGAAGAAGGAGAAGGCCGCGGTGGCCGCCCGCCTCAAGGGCCCCAAGGCCGACCCCGCCGACGTGCGCGTCGACATCTACAACGGCAGCGGGAAGACGGGCGCCGCGCAGGCGACCCTGGCCTGGCTGCAGAACACCGAGGGCGTGACGAAGTCCAGCCAGCTCGGCAACGCGCCGAAGAACCTGGGCAAGACCACCCTGGAGTACGGCAAGGGAGAGGCCGACCAGGCGCGGCGGCTCGCCCAGCTCATGGGGCTGCCCGGGGCGGCGCTGAAGCAGGGCAAGAGCGAGAAGAACGCACAGGGGCTGCCCGCGATGGTGCTGACCCTGGGTGCCGACTTCAAGGGCGCGGGGGAGCCCATAAGCGCTCCGTCGAAGGCCCCGGACGGCATTCAGAAGGTCGGGGCCGACAAAACCGTGTGTGCCAAGTGACCTGAGACGGTTGTTTGACGTCTCACAGAACGCCACACGTGGCGGCGGGCCGGCGACCGCCGCCATGTGTGGCGCGCGGCACCGCGCCGCAAGTCGCCGTGGGGCGGCCGCACTTGTGAAGCAGGGCGGGGAGGGACAGGGATGGGGCAAAGCAGTGTCCGTGGGGAGGGAGCGTCCGGTGGGGCGGGGACGCGGAACACTTCGCCCGACGCGGGCCCGGGGACGGACGGCCCAGGTGCCAGGGGCGGGGGTGGCCGAGGCGCCGCTGCCAACGGCGGGGGTGCCCAGCGCGTCGCCGCCAAAGGCGCGGGAGCCAAAGGCGTAGGAGCCAAAGGCGCGGGAGCCAGAGGCCGACATGCCCAAGGGGGTGCCGCCAGAGGCGAGGCCGCCCAGGCCGTCGCTGTCAAAGACGGCACGTCCGGCCCGCCCGGCAAGGGCACGAAGGGCGGCGGCGGGGACAGTGGTGGCGGCAGGCCCAGACGCCCGCGCAAGCGCCGTGTCCTGCGCTGGTCGGCGATCATCCTGTCGGTCCTGATACTCGGCACGGCCGGCGCCGGTTACCTCTACTACCAGCACCTGAACAACAACCTGGAGACGGACGACCTGAACCTGGGCGACCACCGGGCCCCCGAGCCCACGCCCAACTCCGCGGGTCAGACGCCCCTGAACATCCTCCTGATCGGCTCCGACGCCCGGGACTCCAAGGAGAACCAGAAGCTCGGCGGCGCCAAGGAGACCTTCGGCGGCCCGCCCCTGGCCGACGTGCAGATGCTCCTGCACCTGTCGGCGGACCGCAGCAACATGTCCGTCATCAGCATGCCGCGCGACACCCTCCTGACCATCCCCAAGTGCACCGACCCGGACGACGGCAAGGTGTACGACGAGACCGGGCCGCGCTCGATGACCAACGAGTCCCTGGGCCGCGGCGGCCCCGGCTGCACGGTCGCCACCTGGGAGAAGCTGACCGACATCCACATCGACCACTTCATGGAGGTCGACTTCTCGGGTGTGGTGTCGATGGCCGACGCGATCGGCGGCGTGCCCGTCTGCGTGGACAAGAACATCCACTCGCGCACCAGCCAGGGCAAGGGCTCGGGCCTGAAGCTGGAGAAGGGCACCACGAACATCAAGGGCGAGCAGGCCCTGCAGTGGCTGCGCACCCGCTACGGCTTCGAGGACGGCACCGACATAGCGCGCGCCAAGGCCCAGCACATGTACATGAACTCGCTGGTCCGCACGCTCCGCGAGAACACCGGCCTGACCAGCCCCAACCGGCTGCGCAAGCTCGCCGAGAACGCGACGAAGGCACTGAAGGTCGACCCGGGCCTCGGCTCCCCCATGAAGCTCATCGGCCTCGGCAACGAGCTGAAGAAGGTCTCGCCGGAGCGCACGACGATGACGACCATGCCGTTCGAGTACTCCGGTTCGCGGGTGGTCCCCAAGCCGGGCGACGCCGAGCAGCTCTTCCGGCTGGTACGCGACGACATCGCCCTCGACGGCAAGGACAAGCGCAAGCCCGCCAAGGAGAAGCTGTCGGACGACCCGGCGGCGCCGGACGGGGAGATCGCCCTGCAGGTCCAGAACGGCACCCGCACGGCCACGGAGCCCGCCGTGAGCGGCCGGGCGAGCGCCGTCGCGCAGTCGCTCGCCGGTCTGGGCTTCGCCAAGGCGGCCCCGGACACCTCGGCGTCGGTGACCGAGGACAGGACGGTCATCCGCTATCCGAGCGTGGACCTGGAGGGCGACGCCCAGCGGGTCGCCAAGTCCCTCGGCCTGCGCCTGAGTTCGGTGAAGAAGTCGACGGACGTCTCCGGCATCACGCTGGTCGTCGGCGCCGACTGGCGCGCGGGCGACAAGCCGAAGAAAGCGGCGAAGCAGGACGACTCGACACCGGATTCGGCGGACGCCCTGAGCGGCTCCGACAAGAAGGCCTGCATGAAGGTGGACCCGAACTTCACCTGGTAGCCCGGGAGGCCCCCGGTGGGGGCCCAGGGGGCCGGTGACGGCACCCTGGGTCTCCCGGGAGCCATGAAGCCCATAGGGCCCACGAAGCCCACGGGGCCCACGAAGCCGCCGGGGCTCAGGCCTCCTGCGTCTCCCCCAGCACCGCCGGGCGGCGCGAGGCGATGACCCGCTTGGCGAGCGAGCGCGGGCTGGTGAGGAAGCCCCAGCCCCACGACATGTGCATGGTCGCGAGCGCCACGGGGATCTGCAGCCGCGCCTTCAGGGACAGCCCCTTGCCCGCCGGGACGGAGCCCGCGGCGATCGCGGCGAGGTAGCCGCCGGGCACGACGAAGCCCCACGGCGTCAGGGCCGCGCCCACGACCAGGCCCAGGGCGATCGCGCAGACCGCGACCGGCGGCGCGAGGTAGCGCAGGTTGATGGAGCCCTGGTGGTAGCGGGCGACGACGTGGCGCCAGCGGCCGTAGTCCTTGTACTGCTTGGCGAGCGCCTTCACACTCGGCCGCGGCCGGTACGAGACCTTCAGCTCCGGCGAGAACCAGATGAGGCCCCCGGCCTCGCGGATGCGGAAGTTCAGCTCCCAGTCCTGGGCGCGGATGAACTCCACGTTGTAGCCGCCCTGTTGCTCCAGCGCCTCGCGCCGGAAGACGCCCAGGTAGACCGTCTCGGCCTGCTGGGCGTCGCCGCCGGTGTGGAAGGCGGCGTTGCCCACGCCGATCTTCGAGGTCATGGCGGCGGCGACGGCCTGCTCCCAGGCGTTGGTGCCCTGGGCGTGCATGATGCCGCCGACGTTCATCGCGCCGGTCTCCGCCAGGAGGCGCACGGCGGTGGTGATGTAGCCCGGCGAGAGCGCGGCATGGCCGTCGACGCGTACCACGATCGGGTGGCGCGAGGCCTTGATCGCGGCGTTCAGGGCGGCGGGCGTACGACCCGTGGGGTTCGGGACCGTGTGCACCCGCGGGTCCTCCTTCACCAGCTCCGCGGCGATCTCGTCGGTGCGGTCGGTGGAGGGGCCGAGCGCGACCACGACCTCCATCTCGCCCGCGTACTCCTGCTGGAGGATCGCGTGCACGGCTTCACGCAGGTGCCGCTCCTCGTTGAGGACCGGCATGATCACAGAGACAGCGGGGGGATGCACGTCGGACTTCAACTGCGCGGGGTCCTTTTCATCGCTCGGCCGGGAGTCCGGGGGTCGCCCCCGGGAAGTGGAGCATCGGGCGTCACGTTACCGCGAACGGGGGACACGGGCGCGCGCCGTCCGGGTCGCTACCCCGGTCCGCAGATCGTATGGGCCTACGGTTCTGGCGTCCCCCGCCCAGGACCACGACCGCGGAGGTGCCCCGCAGTGCCCACACCGCCCCGCTCCCCCGCCACCCCACCGCGCCGCCCGCGACCACCGCGACCGGTCCCGAAGGGGGGCCCGAAGGCGGGTCCCAGGGCGGGCCGGCGGGTGCGCAGGCCGCGCTGGGCCATGCGGGTGGCGACCGCCGTGTCCGTCGGGGTGCTGGCCGCCGCCGGCATCGGGCACTCCATCGTCTCCGGCCTGGAGACCGGCATCAGCCGCGTCGACGCCTTCAAGGACATGAAGAACAGGCCCGAGGCGGGCAACGGCATGAACGTGCTGCTCGTCGGCACCGACGGCCGCGACAAGATCACCCGCGAGGAGCGCAGGAAGTACCGGCTCGGCGGGGCGCCCTGCCACTGCACGGACACGGTCATGATCGTGCACATCTCGGAGGACCGGGACCGGGCGAGCGTCGTCAGCCTGCCCCGGGACTCGTACGCGGAGATGCCGGAGCACATCGACCAGAACTCCCGCAGGCACCACCGGGCGCACCCGGTGAAGCTGAACGCGGCGTACGCGGAGGGCGGCCCGAATCTGACCGTGCGGACGGTCGAGAACATGACGAAGGTGAAGATCGACCACTATCTGGAGGTCGACTTCACCAGCTTCATGAAGACCGTGGACGTCCTCGGCGGCGTCGAGATCTGCACCACCCGCCCCCTGAAGGACTCCCACACCGGCCTGAACCTGCCCGTCGGCACGCACGAGCTGAACGGCGGCCAGGCCCTGCAGTACGTCCGTTCGCGGTACGTCGACGGGGCCGCCGACCTCGGCCGGATGCAGCGCCAGCAGCGCTTCCTGGCGGCGCTCATCGCGAAGGCGACGAGCAGCGGCGTGCTGCTCAACCCGGTCAAGTTCAACGACGTCACCAGGACGCTGCTCGAATCGGTGCGGGCCGACAAGGGCTTCGGGACGACCGAGATGCTGACCCTCGGGCGGGCGATGCGGAACTTCTCGCCGTCGTCGTCGGAGTTCACGACCGTGCCGATCGGCAAGATGGGCTTCAAGGTGCCGGGCATCGGCTCGACCCTGAAGTGGGACCCGGTGAAGTCCGGGAAGCTGTTCCAGGCCCTGCGCGACGACAAGCCGCTCGCCCCGCACCGGGTCAAGCAGAAGGCCGCGATGGTGCCGGTGTCCCCGCAGCAGATCCGGGTGCAGGTGGACAACGGCACGGCCACGCCGGGCCTCGGCAAGCGGGTCGACGCGGCGCTGCGGACGACCGGGTTCCGGACCACCCGGGCACCGGGCAGCGCCCTGCCCCCGCCCGGCACCCCGCCCGTCACGCGCAGCGTGGTCGCGTACGACCCGCGCTGGGACCGCTCGGCGAAGTCCCTGGCCACGGCGCTGCCCGGCTGCCAGATGCGGATGGTGAAGGGGCAGGGCGCGACCCTGAAGGTGATCGCGGGCAGCGACTTCAAGGGCGTGCGTCCGGTGCGGGCGGAGGACGCGTACCAGGGCGAGTACGGGGCGCTGACCGGGGACCAGGTGGTGTGCCCGTAGGCGGGGCGGGGGCCCGGGGCTAGGGGCCCTCCGGCGGGTCGTCCTCCCGTACGGCGTCGGTGCGCTCGTAGCAGTCGTAATTGTGCTGCTCGACGATCCTGCCGTCGCGGAACTGCAGGAACGTCGCGATGTGCGCGCGCAGCACCTGCCCGGCGGGCAGATCGCCCAGCGGCACGGCCAGCACACCGGTCCAGGTCACTTCGAGCGCGACCTGATCGCCCGCCGCGACGGCGTTGAGCACGTCGAAGGTCTGCCGGCTGAGCAGATTGGCGCCCTGCTCCCCCGCCTTGAGGATCGCGGTCAGATCGCGCACCGCCCCGTCCGGCAGGAAGGCGTTGGGGTACTCGCGGTGCACGGCGGTGTCGTGGAAGAACCCGGCGAGCTCCTCACCGAGCGCACCGCGGGCGACGGCCCGGTGATAGCGAATCGCCGTGTCGATGTTGTCGGTGCCATCGGTATTGCCGGTACTGCCGGTGTTCGGGGGCCGCTGCGCATCCGCCATGCGTCCAGGGTAGGACGGGCCTTCCTGGGGCCACCAGATCGCCTGGCGTCGCGCTCAGCTCTCGTCGGGCTCCTGGGCGCGGAGCTCCTTGATGGCCCGGCGCCGCGCGAGGCGATGCGTACGGCGAATTTGAGCCTCCTTGAAGCGGCGCTCGTTGCGCTCGGAGTCCGGCCGCACCGGGGGGACCGTGCGCGGCTTGCCGTCGGCGTCGACGGCGGCGAAGACGAGGTAGGCGGAGCCGACCTGCTGGGCGGGGGTGGACTCGTTCCAGCGCTCGGCCATCACGCGGACGCCGACCTCCATGGAGGTGCGGCCCGTCCAGTTCACTTGGGCGTGTACGTGCACCAGGTCGCCGACGCGGACCGGGGACAGGAACGCCATCTCGTCCATGGAGGCGGTGACCGCGGGCCCGCCGGAGTGGCGGCCGGCGACGGCGCCCGCCGCGTCGTCCACCAGTTTCATGATCACGCCGCCGTGCACCGTGCCGAGGAGGTTCGTGTCACCCGCGGTCATGATGTGGCTCAGTGTCGTGCGGGATGCCGAGGTCGGCTTGCCGGAAAGGTCGTCTCCGGCCCCTATCGGGGCGTGATCAGTCATGGAACCAGCGTAAACGCCCGGTACGCGCCATCCACCGGCCGAAAACGATCGCGAAGCGGTCGAAGTGGCGTGCGGCACATTGCATCAGCTCTGCAACAGCCCTGACCCGAAACAACGCCCTCCCTGTGAGGCGCGGGGTGCGGCACTGCACACTAAGCCACATGAGCGATTGGCCAGACGCGCGGAACAACAACGGTGACCGCCACGGGTACGGCAACGACGGCGCACAGCCCGAGGGCGCCCGTGTGATGCGCCATGTCCAGCGCGGCGGCCCCTCGGCCCCCGGCCAGCCCGGCTCGGTCCCGCAGCCTCGCCAGACGCGCCAGCCTTCGTACGACGACAACGTCTACGACGACCTGTACCGCGACCAGCGCGCCCAGGACCCGCACGCTCGTCCCGACGGCCACGGCCAGGACGGCTACGACAGCGGCTACAACACCGGCCAGGTGTACGGCTCGCCGTCCGGCCCGCAGGGCCCCCAGGGTCCCGGCGGCCCGCCCGCGCCGCCGCGCGCGCCCAAGCCGCCGGTCAACTGGAAGAAGCGCATCACCTGGGGCCTGGTGACGTTCCTCGCGCTGCTGATCGTGGTCTCCGTGAGCACGTACTTCTGGGCGGACTCCAAGCTCAAGCGCGAGGTCGACCTGTCGAAGGTCATCGAGCGGCCCGACGGCGGCAAGGGCACGAACTACCTGATCGTCGGCTCCGACAGCCGCGCCGGGATGTCCGACGAGGAGAAGAAGAAGCTCCACACCGGCTCCGCCGAGGGCAAGCGCACCGACTCGATGATGATCCTGCACGTCGCGGACGACGGCGGGAACACGATGATCTCGCTGCCGCGCGACTCGAACGTCATGATCCCCTCCTTCAAGGGCTCGGACTCCGGCAAGATCTACCCGGCGCGGAACTGCGACACGACGAATCAGGTCTGCAAGAAGCTGAACGCCGCGTACGGGGAGGACGGCCCCGAGCTGCTCGTGCGCACGGTCGAGGCCAACACCGGCCTGCGCATCGACCACTACGCCGAGATCGGCTTCGGCGGCTTCGCCAAGATCGTGGACGCGGTCGGCGGCGTCGAGCTGAACATCCCCAAGGGCTTCAAGGACAAGAAGTCCGGCGCCGACTTCGAGGCGGGCAAGCAGACCCTGAACGGCGAGGAGGCCCTGGCCTTCGTCCGCACCCGCTACGCCCTGCCGGGCAGCGACCTGGACCGCACCAAGAACCAGCAGAAGTTCCTGGCCGCGCTCGCCAACCAGACGGCGACGCCCGGCACGGTCATGAACCCGTTCAAGCTGTACCCCACGATGGGCGCGGGCCTGGACACCCTGGTCGTCGACAAGGACATGGACCTGATGGACGTGGCCTCCATGTTCTGGGCCATGAAGGGCGTCACCGGGGGCGACGGCAAGTCCATGAACATGCCGAGCTCGGGGTTCGCGGGCGGCAACGTCGTCTGGGACAAGCCCAAGGTCAAGGAGCTGGTGTCGCAGCTCAACAACGACGAGAAGGTGACGGTGTCCGGCAACTAGCCGACCCGTCCGGCCCGCCGCTCACGGCGACGGCCCCGGTACCGCGCAAGTACGCGGTACCGGGGCTGTCGGCGTTCTCGGGGCATCCGTGTTCCGGGGCCGGAACTCCGGGACGCCGGGGGTCCGGGACACCGGCTGTCCGGGGCTCCCGGAGTGCGGACTTCAGGGGGGTACGAGCCCGGGCGTACCCCGAACGCCTCGTCCGCCGCGAAGCCGCGCGGCCCCCGTGGCACGGTGGTTCGACCACCAACCAGAAGCGCCACCACCGAGCGGAGCCCTGCCATGGCGGACCTCCAGGACGAACTCGACTCCCCCGCCGAGGCCGGGGCGGACGACGAGCGCGCCGCGCGCACCCACGACGTGCGCCCGGTGCCCTCCCCCACCGACGACCGACGAACGCCCGAGCCCGCGCCGGAGCCCCTGGAACCGGAGCTGCGGGACGCCCTTGAGCGGGCCGAGGCCCTGCTCGGCACGCACCCCGTCGCGGACGGCTACAGCGGCCTGCCCGGCGCGCTGCGCGAACTCCCCTGGTACGACCTGGAGTTGGGCGACAGCGGCCTGGAGACCGATCTGCCGCGGCTGCGGGCGGGCCGGGTCGGCATGCAGTTCTGGTCGCTCCAGATGCCGGACGCGGAGCCGGACGGCGACCGCGCCGTCAGCTCGGCGCTCGAACAGCTCGACCTGGTCAAGCACGTCGTCGCCCGGTACCCGGACGGGCTGCGGGTGGCCCGCGACGCCTCCGAGACCACCGACGCCCGCAACTGCGGCCGCATCGCCACCCTGATCGGCCCGGCGAGCGCCCGCGCCATCGGCGACTCGCTCGGCGCCCTGCGCTCGCTGCACACCCTCGGCCTCAGCTCCCTCACCCTGACCGGCACCTCCTGGGCGGGCGCGGACGGGCTGAGCACGTTCGGCGAGGAAGTGGTGCGGGAGATGAACCGGCTCGGCGTCCTCGCCGATCTGTCGGGGGCGTCCGAGGCGACCGCGTACCGGGTCCTCGCCGTCTCCAAGGCACCGGCGCTCTGGACCCGCTCCGGGGCCCGCGCGCTGCGCGAGCACCCCGCGAACCTCAGCGACGAACTGCTCGCCTCGGTGGGCGCGGCGAAGGGCCTGTGCCTGGTGCCGCTCACGGCCGACCGGACGGGACCGAAGCTCGGGGACGTCGCCGACCACCTGGAGCACGTGCGCCGGGTGGCGGGCGCCGAGTGCGTCGGGATCTCCGGGATGTACGACACCAGGTCCGGGCACCCCGGGGAGCTGACCGACGCCTCGCGCTATCCGCGGCTGGTCGCCGAGCTGTTCCGGCGGGGCTGGTCCGAGGCCGAGGTCATGGCACTCACCTGGGGCAATGTGCAGCGCGTGCTGCGCGGCGCGGACTTCACGGCGCGGGCGGCGCGGGAGCGGCGGGGGGCGTCGACGGCGACGATCGGGCGGCTCGACGGCTGAGGGCGGCCGCGCGGGCCGGGGGCGGCCTTCGTCGGGCGGGCGGCCGGGAGTCGCCCGCCCCGCTCCGCCCGCTCCGGTCAGACCCGGTCAGACCCGGTCGGGCTCGGCCACCAGGCAGAAGCAGAACGGGTGCCCCGCCGGGTCCGCGTACACCCGCCAGTCCCGCTTGCCGCCGTCGTCGTCCACGTCGAGCGGGCGGGCGCCGAGGGCGTACGCGCGCTCCTGGGCCGCGTCGATCTCGGCCCAGGTCGAGCCCCCGTCGAAGTCCAGGTGGAACTGCTGGCCGTTGGTGTCGGAGCGCGGCCAGTCGGGCGGGGTGTGGCCCTCGGCGCGTTGGAAGGCGATCCGCACGCGGCCGGGGGCGAGCAGTTCGACCCACTCGCCGTCGCCGTCGTCGTCGTGGATCGTGCCGCCGATGAGCCCGGCGTAGAACTCGGCGAGGGCGTGGGGATCGGGACAGTCGAGAGCGACGGTGCGAAGGCGGACGACAGGGGTGGCCATGAACTCTCCTCGGTCGAAATCTCTGTTACCGGTATATGGCGTTCTCTGGTAACCACTCTGGTGACCCCATAGTGGCCCTATACCGGTAACGTCGCAACCATGAACGACAGATCGCCCGCGCCTGGCGGCCTCGCGCTGATCCAGGACCTGGTGAACACGCTGGACATCGGGGCGGGCACCGACGAGCTCGACACCGGGGCGGGGCGGGCCCGCTTCGGCCTCGCCCCGGCGGACGTGGCCGCGGCGCGGGAGCTGCGGGAGTCGCTGCGGGCCGTCTGCCTCGCCCACGCCGGGCACGCGCCGCACCAGGAGGTACGCCCGCTCGGCGAACTCCTCGCCGCGGCGCCCCTGTTGGTACGTGTCGACGCGTCCGACGGCGCCGCGTCGCTCGCGCCCGCCGACCCCGGCCCGCTCGCCTCCCGGGTGGCGGCGGCCGTCGCGGAGGCCGTCGCGGCGGGCACCTGGGCGCGCCTGAAGGGCTGCGAGGCCGAGACCTGCCACTGGGCGTACTACGACCGCAGCCCCGGGGGCCGGGGCCGCTGGTGCGACATGGGGGTGTGCGGGGCGCGGGCCAAGATGCGCGCGTACCGGGCGCGCCGGGCCGCCGACGGGAGCCGGACCTAGGGCCGGGCCGCCGCCAGGGCCGAGGCACCCGCGAAGGGCCCCGCCCGGACGCGCGCTACGCCGCCGGACGCCCCATCGCCCGGTACGTCCACCCCGCCGCGCGCCACCGCTCCGGGTCCAGCGCGTTGCGGCCGTCCAGGAGGACCCGGCGGCCGACCACCGCGCCCAGGGCCTCGGGGTCGAGGTCCCGGAACTCCTGCCACTCCGTGAGGTGCAGGACGACGTCGGCGCCGCGCACGGCGTCCTCGGCGGTGTCGGCGTACCCGAGGGTCGGGAAGAGGCGGCGGGCGTTGGCCATGCCCTTGGGGTCGTACACGGTGACCTGGCCGCCCTGGAGGTGGATCTGGCCTGCCACGTTCAGGGCGGGTGAGTCGCGCACGTCGTCCGAGTCGGGCTTGAAGGCGGCACCGAGGACCGCGACCCGCTTGCCCAGGAAGGACCCGCCGCCCACGGCGTCGCGGGCCAGCTCCACCATGTGGCCGCGGCGCCGCATGTTGATCGAGTCGACCTCGCGCAGGAACGTCAGGGCCTGGTCGGCGCCCAGCTCACCGGCGCGGGCCATGAAGGCGCGGATGTCCTTGGGCAGACAGCCGCCGCCGAAGCCGATGCCCGCGCGCAGGAACTTCTTGCCGATGCGGTCGTCGTGGCCGAGGGCCTCGGCGAGCTTCACCACGTCGCCGCCCGCGGCCTCGCAGACCTCGGCCATGGCGTTGATGAAGGAGATCTTGGTGGCCAGGAAGGAGTTCGCGGAGGTCTTCACCAGCTCGGCGGTGGGGAAGTCGGTGACGATGAAGGGCGAGCCTTCGGCGACCGGCGTCGCGTACACCTCGCGCAGCACCTTCTCGGCGCGCTCGCTGCGGACGCCGACGACGATCCGGTCGGGGTGCAGGGTGTCGTTGACCGCGAAGCCCTCGCGCAGGAACTCCGGGTTCCAGGCCAGCTCGACCTCGGCGCCCGCGGGGGCCAGCTCGGTGAGGCGGGCGGCGATGCGCTCGGCGCTGCCGACCGGCACGGTGGACTTGCCGACGACCAGGGCGGGCTTGGTGAGGTGCTTGGCCAGCGACTCCATGGCGGCGTCGACATAGCTCATGTCGCAGGCGTACTCGCCGTGCTTCTGCGGGGTGTTCACGCACACGAAGTGCACATCGCCGAAGTCCGCGGCCTCGGCCCAGTCCATCGTGAAGCGCAGCCGCCCGGTGGCGCCCTCGATGCCCGCGACGTGCTTGCGAAGGAGCTCGTCCAGGCCCGGCTCGTACATCGGGACCTCGCCGCGGCGCAGCGTCTCGATCTTCTCCGGCACCACGTCGAGCCCGATGACCTCGAAGCCGAGCTCGGCCATGGCCGCGGCATGCGTGGCTCCGAGATAGCCGGTGCCGATCACGGTGATCTTGAGGGCCATGCGGTGCTCCAGTGGATCGGGTACGACGGCTGCGCGGTGCCCGAGCATAGTCCTGGCGTAACAGGGGCTCCCACCGGGCACATCTTCCGCTGTCGTCAAGCTCACGTATCCCTGGCGTGAGCTGACCCCTAAAATTCGGGTTACTTAACGGTAATTAGCGTCCACCGCGTGCTTGGAGCGTGAGACACCTTGGCCGGATCGGCTGACTTCGACCTGTACCGCCCGTCCGAGGAGCACGACATGCTCCGCGACGCGATCCGTTCGCTCGCGGAGGCGAAGATCGCTCCGTTCGCCGCCGCGGTGGACGAGGAGGCCCGCTTCCCGCAGGAGGCCCTCGACGCCCTGGTCTCCTCCGACCTGCACGCCGTGCACGTACCGGAGAGCTACGGCGGCACGGGCGCCGACGCCCTCGCGACCGTCATCGTGATCGAGGAGGTGGCCCGCGTCTGCGCGTCGTCCTCCCTCATCCCGGCCGTGAACAAGCTCGGCTCGCTGCCCGTGATCCTCTCCGGCTCCGAGGACCTGAAGAAGAAGTACATGACGCCGCTGGCCAAGGGCGACGCCATGTTCTCGTACTGCCTCTCCGAGCCGGACGCCGGTTCGGACGCGGCGGGCATGAAGACGCGGGCCGTCCGGGACGGCGACTCCTACGTCCTGAACGGCGTGAAGCGCTGGATCACCAACGCGGGCGTCTCCGAGTACTACACGGTGATGGCCGTGACCGACCCCGAGAAGCGCTCCAAGGGCATCTCGGCGTTCGTCGTCGAGAAGGGCGACGAGGGCGTGTCCTTCGGCGCCCCGGAGAAGAAGCTCGGCATCAAGGGCTCGCCGACCCGCGAGGTCTACCTCGACAACGTCCGCATCCCCGCCGACCGCATGATCGGCGACGAGGGCACCGGCTTCGCCACCGCCATGAAGACCCTGGACCACACCCGCATCACCATCGCGGCCCAGGCCCTCGGCATCGCGCAGGGCGCCCTCGACTACGCCAAGGGCTACGTCCAGGAGCGCAAGCAGTTCGGCAAGCCGATCGGCGACTTCCAGGGCGTGCAGTTCATGCTCGCGGACATGGCCATGAAGATCTCCGCCTCCCGCGCCCTCACGTACCAGGCCGCCGCGGCCTCGGAGCGCGGCGACGCCGACCTGACCTACCTCGGCGCCGCCGCCAAGTGCTTCGCCTCGGACACCGCCATGGAGGTCACCACGGACGCCGTGCAGCTCCTCGGCGGCTACGGCTACACGCGCGACTACCCGGTCGAGCGCATGATGCGCGACGCGAAGATCACGCAGATTTATGAAGGAACGAATCAGGTTCAGCGGATCGTCATGGCGAGGAACCTGCCGTAACTGGGTTTTCGCAGGTCAGCGGCCATTTTTGATGGCTCGCGGGCTGTGATCGGCTTCAGGTCCGTTCAGGTCCGTTTCGGGCCGATCATGGGCGTCATGCTGGGGAAATCCTGGGCTAAAGCTGGGCGGGACACCGCCTCTCACCTGCACAAACACAACGACCCCCGGCTCTGTGCCGGGGGTCGTTCACGTGGGCTGCGTCAGGCGACCTCTGTCTGCCCTTCGGTGGGGTCGTCGGCGCCGGGCGTGAGCATCGTTGCGATGGCTGCGCGTCCGCGCTGTTCGGCGCCTTCGAAGATGTAGTGGTAGTGCTCGCGCAGCACATCCGTACTGCTGTGGCCCATCCAGTCGGCCACGTCGTTCTCGGGGACGCCCGCGTACAGGAGCCGTGATCCGTAGTAGTGCCGCATCGAGTGCGGCTTGCAGTACGGCACGTGCCCCTTGCTCAGAGCCACCATCCAGATTTGCCGGTAGAAGTACGAGGCGTAGACGTAGCCGGTCCGCGTCACGTTGGGGAAGAGGAGCCGTTCGGGCCCCCACACCCCGTGGTTCTTGATGTGCCGCCGCAGCTCGAACGCGACGTTGGGCGGCAGGGGCACGATGCGCCCCGGCTCCTCCTCGTCACGAGCCTTGATGTGCCGTCGCTGTAGGGCACTGTTCTTGCCCGACTCGGACTCGCCGTCCTCCGCGATCTGGAAGTCGACCCGCAAGACCTCCGCCTTGAAGTCGATCTGATCCCGAGAGACGGCCATGGCCTCACCGATGCGGAGCCCGCAACCGGCCATCAGCCACAGCATCGCCCGGTACCGAGGCGGGGCACCGTCGAGCATCGCCAAGACTTCCCGCGTCGTGAGCCGCCGGGCCTTGCTCTTGTGCTCCCGTATCTCCTTGGCGCGGCTTCCGGCGTGCTTGATCTTCTTGCATGGGTTGCGCCCGATGATCTCGTTGACGACGGCCCAGTCCAACATCCCGGAGAAGAAGGAGAACCGCTGACGCCGAGTCCGCGCGGACAGCTTGCGGTCCCTCTCCATCCACAAGAGCCACTGCTCAATGTCGGCCACCTTCAGGGACACGATGGAGCGGGCCTTGAAGAACGGCTCAATGGTCGTGTTCAGGATCGACCGGTACTGCTTCTTGGTGCTGTTCTCCAACTTCCTTTGATTCGACCACTGTTCCCAGACGGCCGTCACGGGCTGCTTGCCCAACTTGTCGTCCAGGTAGGTCCCTGCGTCGAGTTCCTGCTCCTTGCGCTTGCGGTGGTCGTCCGCGCGCTTCTTCGTCTCAAACGACTTCTGCCGCTGCTTGCCGTCCGGGTCGTACCAGTAGGCCGTCCACTTCTTCGGGTCGTCCGTCGATCGCGTTACCCATGCCCTCGCCACTGCCGCACTGGCCTCTCTGATCGGTGAGCAGGTGCCGCACCGTGGGCGCCCGCATCTCCAGTTTGGACCCTGACCACCCTGGGTTGTCAACACAGGGTGGACCACCCAGGGTGGTGTAGTCTGGTGCTATGCGAGCAGATGAGAGCGGATTCGAGATCACCCAGCAACAGGGGGCGTGGGTGGTCCGCATGTGGTGGCCGACCGGTCCCGTAACGGGCGGGCCGCAGCGGATCACCGTCGAGCAGGCGGAAGACGCGCCTGCTCGTGACGTGGCACGCGGGATCTCCACCACCGTTCTCCGCAGGCTCGATATCGCTGCGGCCCTGAATCTGGCGAAGAAGGCGCCAGAGATGCAGCGCACGCTGGAGGACGTAACGCAGCAACTCGAAACGACAGGGGAGACTGCCGGTCGCCTCCTGGCCGAGGAGGGCGTGTCCGAGCGCTACTTGGCCACACTCGCTTTCACCTACAAGGCCATGGCCGACATCGGTGCCCCTGCCCCCGTTCCCTGGCTGGCTCGACTGATTGGCCGCCGCCCCGAGACAGTCAAGGACCACTTGAAGCGGGCGCGTCGGGAGGGGTACTTGAGCACGCTCGCCGGCAAGGCCGGAGGAGAGCTGACCGACAAGTCCCAGGCCGTGCTGGATGCGATGAGCGGCGCGGAGAGTTAGCGCCGACGCGGGAACCACAACTTCATATTTCGACAGCCCCCGAGGCTACTCGGGGGCTGTCCTTTTCCCTGGAGAGTATGTGACCAAGCTGATGACGGTTAATGACGTTGCCGAGTTTCTGAGCAAACCTCGCTCGTGGGTGTATGACAACTGGAAGCGCGAGGAGATCCCGTTCCGAAGGGTCGGCCAGTCTCTCCGGTGCCGCCCAAGGGATCTGGAGAAGTGGCTCGATCAGCAGAACTGAACGGCACGACGAACGACGCCCCCGAGGCAACCGGGGGCTTTTTGTTTTCCAGGATGGGGACGGCATGGCGGCGGTAGCGACAAAGCGCGTTGATTTGGTTTGCGGGTGGTGCGGAGAGCCTTGGACATACGACCGGCCGAGGGGGAAGCGGGGGCGCAACCCCGTGACCAACCCTGAGCATTCAATGTGCGGGACGAAACGACAGAACCAGAATCGCGCACGAGGCCGCGAGCGGGCCGCTAAGGGCGAACAGTACGAGCCTTGGAACATACCCCCAGTTGACTCTGAAGAGGGCCTTACGGAGGAAGAGGTATCCATACGTGATGAAGCATTGGAGCGCCCTTGGTGGCGCACCCCTCACAGTTCATCTCAGCGCGCGGAGGTGGAACTGAGCATTGCCCAGGGGGCTCACTACTGGGATGACTACCGGGCCCCGGCCGAGGATGACCACGCGTACATCGAGTACTCCACGCATGAGGATAAGCGCGAGGTGGCCCGATGGATCTCCCGCGAGCGAGCCCCCAGGACTGCTACGTCGAATGGCCGTACCAGCAAGAAGCGGCTGCCCGTGATCGGCTCCCCCCGGCCCTGGGCAGAGGCGGCCAAGCCGCGAGAAACGGCCCCATGCGTACGGGCGCCCGGACCGTTGCTGGAACCGTTCGTGCGCACCTTCTGACATCAGGCCCCCGGATCGCTCCGGGGGCCTGTCCGTTTTTTTCAGATAGTGGAGAGCAGTGCATCCCACCCATGGCGCTCTCTGGAGTTGGTACTCACTGGGCGATGAGTCACTGACGCGGTGGTGGGCCGGGGCCTTTCAGAAGTCCAGAGCATTTCGTGAAGATGCTCGAATGCGACTCTGCGGACACCTCCCTGGAAGTCAAGGGGATGACGTAGAGGGTTCCTCTGCCACGTGAAGTTGAATTCACGGGGGTAGGGGAGCCTTCTTCTCTTACGTTTTCCTCTTGGAAGTACCCCCGAGCCACTAGGGCGAGGGAACAGAGAGTGTCTACAAGCCAGGGCCTTAGAAGCCCTGGCATTTGTGAGGGACCTTACGGAGTTTCTGCGAATCAAAACCATTGACCTTCAGGAGTAACTATGACCGATCAGAAGCCCATGACCGTCCAGGAAGCCGTTCAGTCTGAAAACAGCTTCGCCATATCCAAGATTGTTGCGGTCACGGCCCTTGACATGCTGGTGGGGTCCAAGGGCCTGGCCCACACCGTGCACCGAGATGCCGAGGAAGATTTCCGGGGCGGTGTTGGTGACTCGGTACGTATCCGCCGCCCGGAGGTGCTGAAGGCTGGGAACTTCACCGGCTCGGTGAACAGCATGGTGCAGCCGGTCAAGGACACGACCATCGAGCTGGAGATCACCGACCATGCCCTGTCGGCGGTGGAGATCACCGATAAGGAGATGCGCTTCGACCTCTACACCTTCGAGCAGCAGATCACGCTTCCCCAGTCCGCGGGCGTCGGTGACTACCTGGAACAGAACATCGCCAACACGATGAACCAGCGCACCGCCGACGGCGCTTCGGGCCTGATCACCATGAAGGCCACCCAGCCCCGGCACGCGATCATCGATGCGGGCACGGTCCTGGACAAGAGCCGCACGGCGGGCCGCCGTTGGCTGGCCGTCTCACCGGACGTGAAGAACGTCCTGCTGAAGGACGACAACTTCTCTCAGGTGGCCCAGGCCGGTTCGGACGAGACGCTGCGCGGCGGCATCATCGGCGAGGCGTACGGCTTCACGGTGGTCTACTCGCCGTTTCTGGCAGACAAGACCGCCGTTGCCTACGTCGGCTCGGCGTTCGCCATGGCCGTCTGCTCGCCGCCTGTGGTGCGGAGTGAGTTCTCCGCCTCGGCCGGGCACCAGGGCTACTCGATGCGCTGGCTGATGACCTTCAACGACGACAGCCTCAACCAGCGCTCCATCATGGACGCCTACGTGGGCTCGACTGTCCTCGACGAGCGGCGCTCGGTCGGCCTCAAGCTCGCCTGACCCACGTCACGGGTTGCTTCTGAAGGGAATGGTCCGGGGCCTCTGCTGAAACGGTGGAGGCCCCGCTTTCCTTTGTTTGCTTCGAGCCTCGGCACAGGCTCGGGGCGCTCCCGTTCACACTCCGTCGTCCGAGCCGGTGAGCCGGCCGTGACTCCCCGCGACACAAACCGGAGGACACCTCTATGCCCAAGATTCGTAACCCCAATTCTCCGCACTCTCGATACAAGGGCCTGGAGGTACTTCCCAACGACCATGGGCTACCTGTTCCGAAACTGCCTTCTGGTCGGGAGTGGACCAGGGCTGAACGAGATCAATGGGCCCAGTGGTGGGAGTCGCCCCAGGCCGGTAAGTGGGATGAGTCTTATGTGCCCACAGTAGCCGTAATACTGACCTATTACGGCAAGATTCTGGATGGCACCGCGACGCGAGACCACCTCACGGAATACCGGCAACTGGCTACGGCTCTTGGCCTCACTGCTGACGGGATGAAGCGGCTCGGCTGGGTCTTTGAGGGGGATGAATGAGCAGGCGAGCAGCCAAGGCCGGGACGAAGGCCCAGCCTGCCGAGCATGCGCCGGGCGTCGAGTGCCCTCGTGTGAACTGGTCTGATGAGTGCGGCCTCTGCAACGTGGAGGGAGACATTCACCTGTACTGGTTCCTGAACCGCGCAGACGGGATAGATGTGGAGGGCCACGACGCCGACAAGTGCTACATGTGTCGGCAGGGCCGAGAACTGTACTGAACGGTGACGGGGAATTGATTGGCAAACGTGGTCGGAGGAAGGCACCCCCGGTGGGTCCTGTGAAATCAATTCAAGGGATTACCCCCGTTATTTAATTCATGAGAGTAATGATCTAGATATCTGCACGTTACCGTTCCGTGATAGGAGACCGGCAAGGTTGATCTCGCACCGCATCAGCGAATGCGGCGGCCGTCAGAGACTCACTCCGGCCACCACTGAGACTTCTCCGTTCCGTCCTATCTAAGGAATTCGTGCCATGCGTAAGACTGTCCTGGTACCCGTCCTCAAGACGCTTTGCGATGCCCACATAGCGCGGGACGGGAGCGAGCAAGAGGCCACGGACACGCTCACGCTGGGACCCCGTACCTGGGACCTGTGCACGGAACACGCGGCCACCTTCGGCCGGTACCTGGTAGATGCCCTGGGGGTGCCGGAGGGCGCCCCCGCCGAGCCTGAGCCGGTGGCAGTCGTTGAGCCTGTGCCCGTGACTGAGCCGTCGCCCGTTGTCGAGTCGGAGTGCGATGCGGAGGACGTGAGCGAGGCAGTGGCGGAGCCTGAGCCCATGCCTTCCGTGATGTTGGCGGGGGAAGTGCCCGGATATGACTGGGAGTCGGCCCGTGACGCCGTGCGGAACGCTGGCTATGAGGTGGTCGGCCGCGCCGATGACTCCACTGTCCTGCTCATCCTGGGTGAGGGAGGAGGCCGGAACGCGACCAAGCTGCGCGATGCGTCCGAGCGGGGCATCCCGTGCATGGACGTGCGATCCCCCGGCCGCTTCAAGTCGGCCGTCCTTGCTGGTGAGTTCGTCGGTGGTGACCCGCTTCCTGCGCCCGCCAAGGTCGATCGGTCGGGCATGAGCGATCGGGAGCGTAACCGTGTGATCCGGGCGTGGGCCCGCGAGAACGGTTGGCCCAACCTCCCCGTGCAGGGCCGTGTCCCGATGCAGGTCCGCCACGCGTACGAACTGGCTCACCAGGACGCGACGGAGGGAAAAGCGGCAGCGGCCTGAGCGTCGCCCCCACCGTGCCGGGCGCTGAGTGCGCCCGGCCGCACCGGCCAGAGGCCACCCAAGCAACCCTTTTCGAGATAGAGGCAGCATGAACACCCCCGTTCTGTACGGTCCCATCGGTCGCGCGGTCCGCAAGATCGCTCCGTTTCTGGAAGCGGATGCCCTTGGGGTGTATGTGGCCGCCCTGTCGATGTGGTCGGCCGCGATCGGTGGCACGGTCAAGGTGTCGTCCCGGGGCAACGCTCGCCCCGTGCTCGTCTGGAGTGCGTTGGTCGCTGGTATCGGCAGGGGCAAGGGGACCGCACTGCGGGCGGCGCTTCACGTCCTGGACAAGTCCTTGGGCCGCTTCCTGGCAACACACACCACTTCTGGGATCACGTCCGGGGCCAGCCTGGTCAACCACCTGTGGGAGCAGCAAGAGGCCACGGCGGAGACTGAACAGGGCAGGGATGTCAGGGCGTTTGTGTGCGAGGAAGAGTGGAGCGAGGTGCTTCGACGGGTGAAGCGGGATGCTTCATTCACGGCCAAGCTCAGGACGGCCTTCGACGGGGCGCCGCTACGCAACACCACGAAGGAAGAGGCTCAGGTAGTCGAGTCTCCGGCCCTGGTGCTGCACTGCCACATCACGCCTACGGAGTGGATCAAGAACGTCTCCGAGAGCGACGCGGCCGGAGGCTCGTACAACCGCATCCTGCCCTTCCTGCTCGGTTCCGTGCCCATGCTCGACGACGACCGCGTGAGCCTGCCGAAGGTGGATGGCTCCGAACTGTCCGACGCTTACGGATGGGCCACCGCCCGCCCCCGCGTGATCACCCTCTCCGAGAACGCCCGGCCGCTGTGGCGGACCGTTCGCCGGTACGCCCGCATCCTGGGCGAGACGCTTCCGGAAGCTCAGGCCGTGTTCATCGAGCGGACCGCAGAGCAGACGCTCAGGGTCGCGGCCTGCCTCGCCGCCTCCGAGTGCTCCGAGACCATCACGGACGAGATCCTGACAGCCGCCTTCACTCTCGTACGCCGCTCCGTCCAGGACGCAGTACGGATCAATAGGGGGGCCGACACTCCGAAGGTGAAGCGGCAGCCGCTCAGCCTCGCGGACAAGGTCCGCGCCCGGATCGAACTCCACGGCGGTCGGGCAATGTCCTCTCAGGTACTGCCCTACGTCGGAGCGAGCGCCGAAGAGGTCAAGGCACTCCCCGAAATCGCCGTGACCGTGGAACGGGAAGGGAAGACCGGTCGGCCGAAGACCGTTTTCACGCTCCGCGGTGACACTCCCGTTCACGCGCCGCCGCCGGACCCGACTCCGCAGCCGATGCCGGCCGCTCCAGAGCGTGAGCAGAACCGGGCCACGGTTGTGCAGATGGACGCCTACCGCCTGTCCCCCACGCAGGCCCCGAAGCCCGCGCCCGAACCGAAGCGCCCGGAACCGCTCGACGCCAACCCCTTCCGAGCACTCCTCTAACCAACCAAAGAACCGCCCCAGCCCTTAACGGGCTGGGGCGGTTTCGTTGCTTCGGCTCTACTCAGCCCGTTCCACCAGGGCGACCGATGTGCACAGGCGCCGGAATTGGTCGTGCTGGGTCCGGCCGGTGTGGCTCATGCACTCCACGTCGACGGTCGCACCATCCGATGAAGGCTCGGCCTCCCAATCGCACGTCAGGCACTTGGCCTCGAACGTCACTTCCGTATCCGGGTGCTGTGTGATCCGGTGCTTCGTGTACCGCAGGATTGAGCGGGTCATCGTTGCGTGCTCCCCCTCGTCAGGCGTCCGGTCGTCGGGCAGGGAAGGTCCGGCATGGCGCGATTCGGGGAGCAACACACCAGGGCCAGCGACAGGAACGAGGGGTGTTCGAGGTAGAAGCCGTGGGACACGTCCCCGCCCCAACCAAGCCGTTCGGCAGCGGAGTTGACCAGTAGCGCCAACCGCGTACTATCGCGGTCCGACTCGGAGGCGAATCGGGGTGCGTACTCGGCAAGCCGTTCCCCGAGCCATTGGGCCGCTTCCTTCGGCTCTTCCCAGGTGCCTCGGATCAGCTTCGCTGGCTTGATCAGCCAGTACGCCGTTTCGAGCGGCGGGAGGTCCACGACGGGGAACTCCGCCTTCACTTCCCTGTGCCGCTGGATCAGTTCCGGCTTGCCGTCTGCCGGGGGTGGATCAAGGTGCGGGGGCCGTCTCAGCGCCTCGTCGTCGAACCGTTGCTTGGAGCCGGTCCACAGGTAGCCGTGGTGGTGCAACTGTCGTCCCGTTCAGTGCAGGAAGCAGAGGAGCGCCCAACCGGCCCCGTCTCTCGGGGGATCGAGACAGGGCCGGAGGACACCAGGAATGGCCGTCAGGCCGAGACGGTGAAGCGGGCCGGGTCGATACCGGCCGCGCTCAGTTCGGCGGTGGTGAACCTCAGCGGCGCCGCACCGGGCCGCTTACTGTCTCCCAGCGCCCACACGTCGGGGCCGATCTTCGCCAGCGTGGCGCAGGACTCGCCGTCCGGATGCGTGCTGCCCCCGCACGCCTTGAGGAACTTGGCTCCGTCGATGGGCAGGCTGTACAGGTCGGTTCCGGGCATGGGTGTGCCTTCCTGTGAGGTCAGTGACAGGGGCAGGCTCAGAACTGGTACTGCTCCGCCTTCGACACGAGTACAACGCCAGGGGCAAGAGCTGTCGCGGACTCCCGAAGCAGCTCGTGCAGGACCGACCTGGAGTTGTCCGTCATAGCGTTGGTCAGGTTGTCGGCCAGTAGGGCGGCCTCAGACGGAAGCAGAACCATTTCCGTGTCTGCCATATGCCGACCGTTCTTCGTCAGCCACACAGGAATGCGGATGTTCCCATCACTATCCCGGTACGCCGGACGGCTTGGGATCGGGTCCATCCGCCAACCCTG
Source organism: Streptomyces flavofungini (assembly GCF_014650815.1). Lineage (GTDB taxonomy): Bacteria > Actinomycetota > Actinomycetes > Streptomycetales > Streptomycetaceae > Streptomyces > Streptomyces flavofungini. The sequence goes on along the minus strand of NZ_BMVR01000005.1, from coordinate 629,613 downwards.
CGGGGCCTTCTGTCTGTCGTTCTTCGGTTCGGTCGGCATGGAGCCATCGTTCTCTCGGCCGATGACACCGGTCCACGTTCTTGCATGAACTTGCACGCCAATTAGCTTGGCTGGTAGCGGTATTGATGCCGTCCTCACTGGTCGGCGAAGCTTGTGCAAGTCCGAGCAAGCATCTAGACCAGGGAGCCAGCCATGGCCACAGAGTTCGTCGGCATCGACCCTGAAACTGACCGGGACCACTGCCCCACTGTGTGGGCGGACGCGGAGGCTCAGGAGATCTTGTTGCAGGGATGGAAGCCGAGCACCGAGACTCAGGCGGAGTGCGAGGCAACCAGCCCCGCGAACGGTCCGGTACCTGATGGCGAAGCCATCGTCAGGCTTCCGGCCCGGATGATCCCGATGATTAGGGAGGCGTGTGATGCCGTCGAGCGTGCCCAGCTTCGCTGAGCTGCTTGGCCAGTGCGAGCGGTCCGCCGTCCACCTGGAGCTGCGCGACTCCTACGCCGCCACGGACCGGTTCGAGGCGTGGAAGCAGGGGGACCGGATCAACTGGGGGGATCGCGAGTCCTGGTGGCATCCCTATGACCAGTTGATCGCTGACACCGTAGCCAGGGGCGTGATGATCCGAAGGGCGCGGGTGGTCTCCGAGCCGGTATCGGAGTACATCCGCTGGGAGCACTACGTCACTCATGCCAACGTCACGGCAGGGGAGCAAGTCCGCTGGCTGCCCCGGCGACGAGCCACGACCATCCCCCTGCCGGGCAACGACTTCTGGCTGTTCGATGACACGCTGCTCCGGGTACACCACTTCTCGGGTGATGGCGTGGTGGTGGAGGACGAGATCACGGCCGATCCGGAGGCAGTGAAGCTGTGCTCCGCTGCGTTTGAAGCGGTCTGGGAGCGAGCGATCCCGCACCACCAGTACAAGGTCTGACGAAAGCCAACTCCGTGTCCCCTCACCCCTCTTCACGCGTTCAGAAGGCCCGCGAAGTCCTGGCTGGCCGTCTGCGGGAGATCCGAAAAGACGCGGGGATCAGCGGGCGGGAGTTGGCCGTCAGGTGCCGTTGGTCGGAGTCGAAGTCGTCCCGGATCGAGAACGCCAAGACGCCTCCGTCCGATGCCGATATCCGAGAGTGGTGCCGGGCCTGCGCCGCCGAGGACCAGGCCCCCGATCTGATCGCGGCCAACAGACAGTCCGCTGAAGCGCATGTCGAGTGGAAGCGGCTTCAGCGGACCGGCCTCCGGCGCCTGCAAGAGAGCACCGGCGACCTGTATCAACAAACTAAGAGCTTCCGCGTTTACGTATCCGACGTGATTCCTGGCTTCCTTCAGACACCGGGGTACGCCTCCGCCTTGCTGTCCTCCATCGCGGATTTCCGAGGGACACCGGACGACGTGAGCGAGGCCGTGGCAGCCCGGATACGGCGTAACGAGGTGCTGAGCAAGGGCGGGCGCCGGTTCTCCTTCGTGTTGGAGGAGTCGGTGTTGCGGTATCGACTGTGCGGCGCCGAAACCATGGCGGCGCAGCTCGGCCACCTGCTCGGGGTCATGGACCTTCAGAACGTCGCCGTGGGCATCGTCCCGTTCTCGGAACAACGGGCCGTTTGGCCCATGCCGACCTTCACGATCTTCGACGACCAGAGGGTGCACGCCGACACCTTGGACGCCGCCTCCACGCTCACACAGCCCAGCCAGGTAGAGCTATACGCCCGTGCCTTTGAACGCCTCTCGCAGCAGGCCGTACGGGGAGCGGCGGCCCGCGCCCTCATCGCGGACGCGGTGGCATCCCTGGGCTGACCAGCGACGGCAACGCCTCACGTACGGATGATCATGGGGAAATGCTGGGGAGGCACCCCATGAAGGGGGTGTTCATGCAGGTCAGAGCGATACATGCTGTAAAGCACGCAGATCTACGAGGGCACGAACCAGGTCCAGCGCATCGTGATGGCGCGCAACCTGCCGTAGTTCCGGGATCGCCCCACCGCACGAGACGTCGCCCTCTCCCCGCGCCGGGGAGAGGGCGACGCGCGTGTCCGGGCGGGTTCAGCCGAAGAACTCGACCAGCTGCCCGGTGACGAACTCCGGCTGCTCCTCCGGCAGGTAGTGGCCCGAGTCCGGTACGGCGCGCACCACCGCGTCCGTGCCGTGGCGGGCGAGGGTCTCGCGCAGGTAGGCGAGGTTGCGCTCGCCCGCGAGGCCGAGGAGCGGGGTGCGTACCGGCTCGTAGGTCGCGAAGTCGGCCACGTCCTGGCGGAAGGTCTGGTACCAGGCGTTGCCCGCACGGACCGCGTCCGGGGTGCTGTACGCCGCCGCGTACACGGCACGGGAGTGTGCGTCGATCGACGACTGGTCCTTGAGCAGGTAACCGAAGAGCCAGTCGCTCAAGGCGCCCATGCGGCCGTCGAGCAGTTGCTCCGGGAGGCCCTTGACCTGGTTGAAGGCGAACCACCACAGGTAGATGCCGGGGGCGGTCTCCCAGTCGGTGCCGGCTTCGACCGCCGGGAGCAGAGGGAACTTCCGGAGGTTCTCGTCGGGGTGGGCCACGTCCAGGAGCGCCACCTTGCGGGTGGCCTCGGGGTGGTTGGCGGCGTGGGCGTACGCGACCATGGCGCCGATGTCGTGCCCGACGAGGTGGGCGCTGTCGTGGCCGAGGTGGCGGACGAGGTCGCGCACGTCGCGCGCCATCGTCTTCTTGTCGTAGCCGCTCTCCGGCTTCGCCGAGCCGCCCATGCCGCGCAGGTCCACCGCGATGACGCGGTAGCGGCGGGCCAGGGTCGGCATGATCTTGTGGAACTGCCACCAGGTCTGCGGCCAGCCGCCGAGCAGCACGAGGGGTTCGCCGCTGCCGCCGGTGACGTAGTGCAGCCGGGTGCCGTTCACGTCGGCGTGCGCGCTGGTGAAGTCGCCTGCCAGCGAGCGGGCCAGTTCGGTGTCCGTCAGTCGTGCGTCGGTCATGTCGCTCTCCCCCACCGGAGTTGTGTACTGGTCATCCCAATACCGGGGCGAGCGGGTTCACGTCCGCCCCGGCACGAGCACGCTAACTCATTTGGACTGCCCAGTCCATAACTTGCCGCGAAGCCGGGGCGCGACCCCAACAGCCGCGCCCCGAAAGCCCGTTGCCCCGCCGTCAGCCGTCCAACTGCTCCAGCGTCGCGATCGACGGACCCCGCCGGGACCGCAGGTCCCGCGCCACGTCCTCCGCCGCGCCGAGCACGCGCACCGCGTTCTGCCAGGTCAGCTTGGCGAGGTCGGACGTGGACCAGCCTCGGTCGAGGAGTTCCGCGATGAGGTTCGGGTAGCCCGCGACGTCGTCGAGGCCGGACGGCGTGAAGGCGGTGCCGTCGTAGTCGCCGCCGATGCCGATGTGGTCGACGCCCGCGACCTCGCGCATGTGGTCGAGGTGGTCGGCGACCGTGGCGGCGGTGGCGATCGGGCGCGGGGTCGACTCCTCGAAGGCCGCGTGCACCTTCATCGCCTCGGGGGTGGTGTCGAGGTGGTGGAAGCCGTGGGCACGCATGTTCTCGTCGGCGGCGAGGGTCCAGTCGACGGCCGCCTGGAGGACGAACTTCGGGACGAAGGTGGCCATCGCCAGGCCGCCGTTCGCGGGCAGCCGCTCCAGGACGTCGTCCGGGATGTTGCGGGGGTGGTCGCACACCGCGCGGGCGGAGGAGTGCGAGAAGACCACCGGCGCGACCGAGGTGTCCAGGGCCGCCCGCATCGTCGTCGCCGCGACGTGGGAGAGGTCCACGAGCATGCCGACGCGGTTCATCTCCCGGACCACCTCGTGGCCGAACGGGGAGAGCCCGCCGACGCCCGGCTCGTCCGTCGCCGAGTCCGCCCAGGCGATGTTGTCGTTGTGCGTGAGCGTCATGTACCGCACGCCGAGGGTGTGCAGCGCCCGCAGCGTGGCCAGCGAGTTGTTGATGGAGTGGCCGCCCTCGGCGCCCATCAGGGAGGCGATGCGGCCCTCGCCGCGGGCCGCCTCCATGTCGGCGGCGGTCAGGGCGGCGCGCAGGTCCGCGGGGTAGCGGGCCAGCAACCGGCGTACGCAGTCGATCTGTTCGAGCGTCGCGCTGACCGCCGTGTCGCCGGCCATGTCCGCGCGGACGTACACCGACCAGAACTGCGCGCCGACGCCGCCCGCCCGCAGCCGCCCGATGTCCGTGTGCAGCCGGCCCGTCTGGTCGGCGGCGATGTCCAGGCGGTCGATGTCGTACCCGGCCTTCTCGCGCAGCGCCCACGGCAGGTCGTTGTGACCGTCGACGACGGGGAACTCCGCGAGCAGGGAACGGGCTTCGGCCAGGGATGCGGGCAGCGTGGTCATGCGCTCACTTTCCCGAGCCGAAGCCGAAACCGGAACCCGCGCCCTCGACCTTGGCGCGAAGGCGCTTGCCCTTCTCCGTCGCCTGGTCGTTCAGCTCCTGCTGGAACTCCCGCATCCGGCCGAGGAGTTCCTCGTCGTGCGCGGCGAGCATGCGGGCGGCGAGCAGCCCGGCGTTGCGGGCGCCGCCCACGGAGACCGTCGCGACGGGCACGCCCGCGGGCATCTGCACGATGGAGAGGAGGCTGTCCATGCCGTCGAGGTACTTCAGCGGCACCGGGACGCCGATCACCGGCAGCGGCGTGACCGAGGCGAGCATCCCGGGCAGGTGGGCGGCGCCGCCCGCACCCGCGATGATCGCCTTCAGGCCCCGGTCCGCGGCCCGCTCGCCGTAAGCGACCATCTCGCGCGGCATGCGGTGCGCGGAGACGACATTGACCTCGTAGGGGATCTCGAACTCGTCGAGGGCCTTCGCGGCGGCCTCCATCACGGGCCAGTCGGAGTCGGAGCCCATGACGATGCCCACGACGGGAGCAACGGGAGTACTCATTCGGTGATCGTCCCTCTGAGGTAGCCGGCCGCGTGACGGGCGCGCTCCAGCACGTCGTCAAGGTCGTCGCCGTAGGTGTTGACGTGGCCGACCTTGCGGCCGGGCTTCACGTCCTTGCCGTACATGTGGATCTTCAGCTGCGGGTCGCGCGCCATGCAGTGCAGGTACGCGGCGTACATGTCGGGGTAGTCGCCGCCGAGGACGTTCGCCATGACCGTCCACTTGGCGCGCGGACGCGGGTCGCCCAGCGGCAGGTCGAGGACCGCGCGGACGTGGTTGGCGAACTGGGAGGTGACCGCGCCGTCCTGGCTCCAGTGGCCGGAATTGTGCGGTCGCATCGCGAGTTCGTTGACCAGGATCCGGCCGTCGGCGGTCTCGAACAGCTCGACGGCGAGGTGCCCGACGACCTCCAGCTCCTTCGCCACGCGCAGCGCCAGCTCCTGCGCCTGCCCCGCCAGCTCCTCGGAGAGCCCGGGCGCGGGCGCGATCACCGTGTCGCACACGCCGTCGACCTGCCGCGACTCCACGACCGGATACGCCACGGCCTGCCCGTGCGGCGAGCGGACGACGTTCGCCGCCAGCTCCCGTACGAAGGCGACCTTCTCCTCGGCGAGGACCGGGACGCCCGCACGGAACGGCTCGGCCGCCTCCGCCGCGGAGCGCACCACCCACACGCCCTTGCCGTCGTACCCGCCGCGCACGGTCTTGAGGACGACGGGGAACCCGTCACTCTCCGTGCCCACGCCAGGGGAGGCCGCGACGCCCTCAGCCGCGAAGGCGGCCACGTCGGCCGGGTCCTCCACGATCCGATGGCGCGGGCAGGGCACCCCCAGCTCGTCGAGCTTCGCGCGCATCACACCCTTGTCCTGGGCGTGCACCAACGCGTCGGGCCCCGGGCGCACGGGGATGCCGTCCGCCTCCAGGGCCCGTAGATGCTCGGTGGGTACATGTTCGTGATCGAAAGTGATCACGTCGCAGCCCCGCGCGAAGTCACGCAGCGTGTCGAGGTCGCGATAGTCGCCGATGACGACATCGCTGACGACCTGCGCCGCGGAATCCTGCGGGGTGTCACTGAGGAGCTTGAACCTGATGCCGAGCGGGATGCCCGCCTCGTGTGTCATACGAGCGAGCTGACCCCCGCCGACCATGCCGACTACCGGGAACGTCACACCCACAGGGTATCGGCCATCCGGGAGCGGCCCGATTCCGCGCACGGGCGTCACAGGCGCGCCACAGAGTGACGGCGTCCCCGAGCGCCGACGGAGGTCGCTGGTTAGCATGGCTGGGTTGACGCGAACGAAATGACGGATCGACCGGGAGAGGCGACGGATCGACTGGGGAAACCGACCGGCGATACCGACGCGGACCACCCGCTCGACATCGATCCCGTCGACGGACCACATGAAATCGACGGGGGCTGGGGCGACCAACCATGACGGAGCGCGGCGCACTGAGGGTGCGGTTCGACCGACTCGCACGTGAAGTGGCCAAGTTCGGGGCCGTGGGGGCGGTCGGGACGCTGGTCAACTTCGCCGTGTTCAACCTGGTGCGGCACCTCACGGATCTGCAGGTGGTGCGCGCCAGCGTGATCGCGACCGTCGTCGCCATCGCCTTCAACTACGTCGGGTTCCGGTACTTCACCTACCGTGATCGCGACAAGAGCGGCCGCACCAAGGAGCTGACGCTCTTCCTGCTGTTCAGCGCGGTCGGCCTGGTCATCGAGAACGGCGTCCTGTACGTCGCCACGTACGGCTTCGACTGGGACAGCAGGCTGCAGTCCAACGTCTTCAAGTTCGTCGGCATGGGCATCGCGACGCTGTTCCGCTTCTGGTCGTACCGCACCTGGGTGTTCCGTACGCTGCCCGCCCGCGAGGCCGTGGCGCATGCGGAATCGTTCCTGGAGGACGGGGAGCGGGAGTCGGGGAGCGGCGAGGGGCGGACGAGCACGGCTTCGGGGGCCCGGGGACAGGGCTGAGGCCCGCCGGGCGGGCCCGGCGGGCCGGGGCAGGGCAGGACGCCCGACGCCTGCCGCGCTAGCGCACCGTGTCCCCTGGCACGTCCGACGGGCCGTCGTGGTCCCTGCCCTCCCGGTACGGGGGCGTACGCGACAGGAAGAGCCCGAACACCGGCGGCTTGCCCTGCAGCATCTCCAGGCGGCCCCCGTCCGCTTCGGCCAGATCCCGGGCCACCGCGAGGCCGATCCCTGTCGAATTGCGGCCGCTGATGGCGCGCTCGAAGATCCGCGCGCCGAGGTCGGCGGGCACGCCCGGACCGCTGTCCGTGACCTCCACGACGGCCTGGTTGCCGGTGACGCGGGTGCGCAGGGCGACGGTGCCGCCGCCGTGCATCAGGGAGTTCTCGATCAGCGCGGCCAGGACCTGGGCGACCGCGCCCGGGGTGCCGACCGCGTGCAGATGGCGCTTGCCGGAGCTGACGATGGCGCGGCCCGCGCTGCGGTAGGCGGGGCGCCACTCCTCCAGCTGCTGCTTGATCACCTCGTCCAGGTCGAAGGTGACGGCGGACCCGGTGCTGGGGTCGCGGGAATTGGTGAGCAGCCGCTCGACGACGTCCGTGAGCCGCTCCACCTGGGTGAGCGCGACCGTCGCCTCCTCCTTCACCGTGTCCAGGTCGTCGGTGAGGGTGATCTCCTCCAGGCGCATCGACAGGGCGGTCAGCGGCGTACGCAACTGGTGCGAGGCGTCGGCGGCGAGGCGCCGCTCGGCGGTGAGCATGCGGGCGATGCGCTCGGCGCTGCCGTCCAGGACGTCGGCCACGCGGTCCAGCTCCGGGACGCCGTAGCGGCGGTGGCGGGGGCGGGGGTCGCCGGAGCCGAGGCGCTCCGCGGTCTCGGCGAGGTCGGTGAGGGGGGAGGTCAGACGGTTGGCCTGGCGTACCGCGAGCAGGACGGCGGCGACGATGGCGAGGAGGGCCACACCGCCGATGATCAGCAGCGTCCGTCCGACCTCCTGCGTGACGGCCGTCCGGGGCTCCTCGACCGTGACCTTCTCGCCCTCCTCCCCGTCCCGGGTGGCGCGGATCACGTCGCCCGTGGGGCGGGTGCCGACCTCGATGGCGGCGCGGCCCGGGATCTCGATGCGCGCGTAGCGGTCCGTGTCGACCTGCTCGCGCAGCACGTCCCCGCTGACCCGCTCGTCGCTCAGCAGCCGGCTGTCCACGATGCCCGCGAGCCGCAGGGCCTCCGAATCCACCCTCTCCTGCGCGCTGTTGCTGATCGTGCGGGTCTCCACGATCACCAGCGAGACGCCGAAGACAGCGATCACCACGAGTACTACGGCGAGGGTCGAGTTGATGAGACGGCGACGCACAGGGCCCTCCGGCCGGGCAGGGGGACGGACCAGACCAGTGTGCCCCTCGCCCGGCGCCCCCCCGGTCCACCCCGCCCCGGCGGCGACCGCCCCGTGCGGCCTAACTCTTCTCGAAGCGGAACCCGACCCCGCGCACCGTCGCGATGTACCGGGGGTTCGCCGCGTCGTCGCCCAGCTTCTTGCGGAGCCAGGAGATGTGCATGTCGAGGGTCTTCGTGGAGGACCACCACGTCGTGTCCCAGACCTCGCGCATGAGCTGGTCGCGGGTGACCACGCGGCCGGCGTCGCGGACGAGGACGCGGAGGAGGTCGAACTCCTTGGCGGTGAGCTGGAGTTCCTCCTCGCCCATCCAGGCGCGGTGCGACTCGACGTCGATGCGGACGCCGTGGGTCGCGGGCGGCTGGGCGGGTTCGGTGGCGCCGCGCCGGAGCAGGGCCCGGACGCGGGCGAGGAGTTCGGCGAGGCGGAAGGGCTTGGTGACGTAGTCGTCGGCGCCGGCGTCGAGCCCGACGACGGTGTCCACCTCGTCGGCGCGGGCGGTGAGGATGAGGATCGGCACCGTATGACCCTCGGCGCGCAGCCTGCGGGCGACTTCGAGGCCGTCCATGCCGGGCAGGCCCAGGTCGAGCACGACCAGGTCCACACTGCCCTGCAGCCCGGCGTCGAGGGCGGTGGGACCGTCCTCGCGCACTTCGACCTCGTAGCCCTCGCGGCGCAGTGCGCGGGCCAGCGGCTCCGAGATGGACGCGTCGTCCTCGGCGAGCAGTACACGGGTCATGGGGTGATGGTAGTCCGCGCCGGACCAGCGCAGGAGGGTGATCGCCGGACGACCCCGCGCCCCCGGCCGCGCCCGCGCTCCCCCAAGAACGGAGGAACACGTTCCACCGTCCACCACGTGGGATCCTCGGAGTGGTCTTCCGTACACCTTCGAATGTGGGATGTTGGTTCCTGAGTCACCTGTGATCCATGTCTCAAGTCCTTCCAAATCCCGCTCTGTCGTGGCGTATGGTGGCGAGACGCCTGTAGCACTACTCAAGGACCTTTGGCCCGCTATTGCGCGCCAAGGGTCGCTTTTGTGTGTGGGCCGGTACCGATGTCACCGGCCTTTGAAAGGAATGACCTGTGGTCGGGCCCCGCACGCGATGATGCGTCCCGGGGTGTGGATCTCGGTGTCACCGTCCCTCGTGCTCCACGGACACCGTGGCACTGACCCCTCCTCAGGCGTGTGGGGTGGACGGCGGGACGCCGGTGCCGACCGCCCCCCACCGGGCGCGCCCCGCGGTCCCCCGCCGTCGGCCGCGTCCCGAACCACGAGGATCGACCCATGGCGTCCAGCCTGACGAAGGACTCGGCCAGCACTCCTGGTTCCGAGAAGACCTTCTTCGGCCACCCCCGCGGCCTGGCCACTCTCTTCATGACCGAGATGTGGGAGCGCTTCAGCTTCTACGGCATGAAGGCCCTGCTCCCCCTGTATCTGGTCGCCCCCGGCGGCATGGACATGGACGCCGCCACGGCGACGGCGATCTTCTCGATCTACATGGCGATGGTCTACCTGCTCGCCATGCCCGGCGGCTGGTTCGCGGACCGCCTGTGGGGCCCGCGCAAGACGATCACGATCGCCGCCCTGGTGATCATGGCGGGACACATCACCCTGGCCCTGCCCGGCCAGGCGGTGTTCTTCCTCGGCCTGGTCCTGGTGGCCATCGGCTCCGGCCTGCTGAAGGCCAACATCTCGACGATGGTCGGCCACCTCTACGACGGCCCGGACGACCCGCGCCGCGACGGCGGCTTCACCGTCTTCTACATAGGCATCAACCTGGGTGCCTTCTTCGCCCCGCTGGCCATCGGCACCGTCGGCGAGAAGGTCAACTGGCACCTGGGCTTCGCCCTCGCCGCGTTCGGCATGGCCCTCGGCCTGGTGCAGTTCCTGCTCGGCGGCCGCCACCTGAGCGAGCGCAGCAGCGTCGTGCCGAAGCCGGTGGACAAGCCGGAGCTGACGAGCCTGCTGCGCAAGGCCATGCTGTGGGTCATCGCCGCCGTCGTCTTCTACGGCGTCACGATCGCCACCGGCGTCTACACCCTGAACTGGGCCATCGTCCCGATCACGGTCGCGGGCCTGGTCATCCCGATCTGGGTGCTCGCCCGCATCAAGCGGGACAAAGAGCTGGACCAGGTCGAGCAGTCCAAGATGACGGCGTACATCTGGTTCTTCGTGGCCGCCGCGGTCTTCTGGATGATCTACGACCAGGGCGCCTCCACCGTGGCCCTGTTCGGCAAGAACTCCACGGACACCTCGATCTTCGGCTTCGACTTCCCGGTCTCCTGGTACCAGTCGGTCAACCCGGTCCTGATCATGGCCCTGGCCCCGGTCGTCGCCGTCCTGTGGCTGGCACTGAACCGCCGGGACAAGGAGCCGACCACGGTGGTGAAGTTCGCCGTCGGTCTGGTCATCACCGGTGCCTCGTTCTTCGTCTTCCTGATCCCGCTGACGATGGCGGGCGACGGCGAGAAGGTCGGCGCGTACTGGATGGTCGCGATCTACTTCATGCACACCGTCGGTGAGCTGTGCGTCTCCCCGGTCGGCCTGTCGGTCACGACGAAGATGGCCCCGGCGAAGTACGCCTCGCAGATGCTCGGTGTCTGGTTCCTCGCCGTCACCGCCGGTGACTGCACCACCGGCCTGCTGTCCACGGCCGGTGTCGACCTGAACAAGACCGGCGTGGTCGCCATGGAGGCCACCCTCGCCGTCATCGCGGGCATCGCCGTCTACATGTACCGCAAGAAGGTCAAGGCGCTCATGGGCGACGTCAACTGACACCCGCCTGAGCCCGTTCGTACGAACTGAGGGCCGCCGCACCACCCGGTGCGGTGGCCCTTGGCGTTTCCCGGGGCGCGGTGGCGGCGCGCGGTGGACCATCGCCCCATGACCGTGCGCCATCGCCGCCCGACCGCGCGCCATCGCCGGAAGCCCGGGCGCCCGCTCCGTACGACCGGGCGCCACCGCCCCCTGACCGTGCGCCGCGCGCTGCTGACCCTGTCCCTGTGCGGCACGCTGCTCTCCTCCAGCGTCGCCGCCGAGGCGGCACCCGAGGCCCCGCCGCCCGGCCGCGTCTTCTCCTACGGCGAGCACACCCGCCAGACCGTGACGGTGTACGGCCCCTCCGGGGGCGGGAAGCGGCAGTCCCTCGTCGTCCTGCACGGCGGCTCGTGGGCCCGGGACACCGACTGGAGCGGCTGGTCACGGTGGTTCGCGGCGCGCGGCTTCACCGTGTACGAGACCGACTACCGGCTCTCCTCGGACGCCGCCTGGCCCGCCCAGCGCACCGACGTGCTCGCCGCCCTGCGCTGGATCGCCCGCCGCGAGGGCCCGCGCGCGCCCCGGCCGCTGCTCCTCGGCTCGTCGGCGGGCGGGCATCTCGCGGTGAGCGTGGGCGCGTACCGCGACGGCCTCTCGTACGTACGCGGGGTGGCCGCCCTGTCCCCCGTCGCCTCGCCGTACCGGGCGTGGGCGGACGGGGCGCGGCCCGGCGCCCCGGCCCGGCAGCGGGCGCTGCGGCAGGCGGCGAAACGTCTCGCCGGATGCGACCCGGACACCTCGGGGCGGCGCTGCTGGGAGCGGTGGGGCGACCTGGCGGCGGTCTCGCACGCGTCGGGCGCCCGGGACGCTCCCCTGTACCTGGTGCACTCGGCCGGCGACTACGTACCGCCCGCGCACTCCGCCGAACTCGCCGCCGCCCAGCGCCGGGCGGGCCTGCGGGACGTGACCGTGCGGACCCTGTCGGGCTCGGCGCACGGCGGCCCGCTCCTCAGGGCGCCGGGCCTCGCGCGGGACGTACTGGCGTGGCTGCGGGCGCACGCGGGCACCCGCAGCCAGCGGCCCTAGCTCAGCACGGCCAGCGGCCTCGGCAGCGCAGTCGGCGGCCCCGGCTCAGCGCAGCCACCGGCGGCGCCCGCGCGGCAGGAACGTGAACACCGCGCCGCCCAGCAGGATCGCCGTGCCCGCGACCAGGCCGAGCGCCCGCAGCGCCCCGTTGTCCTCGGCGCCGGTGTCCGCGAGCCCGCCGCCCGACGTCGCCGCGCCGCCCGCCGAGCCGGAGGCGGAGCCACCCGACGTACCGGAACCGCCGGTGCCGCCGCTGCCCGACGAGCCGCCGGACGCGCCGCCCGGCTGCGCCGACGTGTCGAGCTCCAGGGACACTTCGGTCTTGGCCGGGGTGCAGGTCGTGGTCGTGCCCAGGGCCTTCACGGTGAGGACGCCCGGGGACAGGGTGGACTTGCCGTCGGCGCCCGGCTTGTACGTCCCCGTGAGGTCGGGGATGGTGATCGGGGCGCCGGACTTGATCGGCTCCTTGTTCGCGGGGCCCTCGACGGCCACGGTGCCCTTGTCGGCGCCGCCCAGCCCGACCGCCATCGACGGGGTCACGGAGTTCGCGGGGATGTCGGCGGGGCTGTCCATGACGGACTTCTTGAACTGCACGGTGAGACCGTAGCTGCCGCCGTTCTTCTTGGCGTTGATCTGCACCGGCGAGGTGGCTTCCTTGTCGCCGATGGGGGTCTTGCACTTGTAGGGGATCTGGACTTCCTTGCCGGTGAAGTCCCTCTGGTCGCCCCCGCCACCGGTGGAGCCGCCGGAGCCCGAGCTGCCGGACGTGCCGCCGCCGCTGGTCGTACCGCCGTCGTCACCGCCACCGGAACCCGAACCCCCGGTGTTCCCACCGGAGTTGCCGCCGGACGAAGTACCGCCCGTGGTCCCGCCGGAGCTGCCGCCCGACGTCGTGCCGCCCGAACTGCCGCCGCCCTCGGTCACCTTGATGGTCGCCGCGGCCTTCACGGCCTCCTCCGGCTTGCACTTGGTGTCCGTGGAGATCGGCTTGTCGACGTTGATGTCGTACGCGTCCGGGGTGAGCGTCACCTCGCCCGGCTTCGTCAGCTTCAGCTTGGCCTTCATGTCGGACAGGACCATCGGACTGCCCTTGGGTATGGGCGGGTTGGTCCGCGTCCCCGTCAGCTTCAGGTCGCCGCTCTGGGCGCCGCCCAGCTTGATCGTGCCGGTGGGCAGGACGGTGTCCTTGCCGAGATCGAGGATGTCGGGGTTCTTGGACGCGGCCTCGACGGTCTTCCACACCACCTCGACCTCGTCGCCGACCTTCGCCTCGGCGGGCACCTTGACGTCCACCTTCGTGGTGCCGTGCACCGGCGGCAGATTGGAGATCGGGGGCGGCACGCACTCCGTCTTGTACGCGACCTCCGCGGCCTGCGCCGGACCGGCGGCGGCGAGCAGGACCCCGCCCACGAGCCCCGAGCCGCCCAGCATCAGGGCGACGCCGGCCGCGGTCGCTCTGGTACGGGGTGGCGCCTCCCCGGCCGCCCTCGCGCTCCCTTTCCTCCGCGTCCTCCTCATGATTCTCCCTTCGTCGTGGGGCCGTTGTCGGACGGTGCGGAGAGCTGTCCCGCTGGTGCGCCCGGATCGGCGTCCGGGCTGAACCAGGGCAAGGTGGTGGTGGTCGCCGCGGGCGCGGCGGTCTCGCGTTCGGCGGTCACGGCCGACTGCGGCAGGCGCAGCCGGGGCAGGCGTACGGTGAACTCGCCGACGCGGGAGGTGCGGTGGCGGCCGGGCGGGCGGCGGCCCCGGTCGGGGCGGAGCCGGTCGACGAGCACCATGCCGACGCGGAAGACGGCCGCGGGCACGACCACGCAGAGCAGGACCCAGAACAGCGTGACGCCCCAGGGTCGGCCCACGCCCCACGGCTGCTCGGCGAGCACCCGGTCGGCGTACCGCAGCGACACCAGATAGTCGCCGTGCGCCCCCGCCGGGAGCTCGACGGACAGCTCGATCTGCGCCTTCCTGCCCGGCGCGATGGTGCCGCGCCACTGCTGTTCCTCCCACTGCGGGGCGAACACGCCGTGCGAGGTGCCGACCTGGAACACCGGGTTCCTGACCGGCGTGGAGCCGACGTTGCCGACGGTGAAGACGAGCCGTCGCGTCGGCGGGGAGCCGAACCAGGTGAGGAGGGAGCCCGACCCGTCGAGCCGGGTGTCGGTGAGGACGGACAGCCTGCCGCCGCCGTCCTGCCGCGCGGGCAGCGGTCGCACCGGGTGCCCGGCGACCTTGAAGGCCGCGTCCACGGCGGTCTTCCTGCCGGTCACCGTGGCGACGTGCACGACGCACGGGCAGGCCTGCGGGGGCTCGGCCACGGGCAGCCGCTTGCGGAAGGCGCCGTCGCCGTCGGTGGTGACGGCCCGCCCCCGGGAGTTGGCGCAGGAGTTGGTGCCGCCCGGCACACCGACGGCGGGCGCGGCCTGCCCGCACACGAGCATCATCAGGAGGGTGTCCGGCCGCCAGCCCTTGCCGCTCACGGTGACCGAACCGCCCGTGCCCGCCTGGGACTTGGAGAGGGTGAGGGTGGGCTTGTCGGCCGCGCGGGCGGGGGCGGGCGCGGCCAGGGCGACGCCCAGGGCGGCGAGGAGGAGCGCCAGGGCCAGGGCGGCGCGCGGCAGGGCGGCGGGGGCGGGTGCCGGGTGCCGGGACCGGTGGCCGCCGCGCCGACCGCGGCCGCCGGGCCGCCGGGGGGCTGCCGCCGCGCGGCGGCGGGCTCGTGCCGACTCAACCATCACTCGGGACCTCCGCCCGCCGACGCCGACGTACCACGACCAAGCCCCCCACGAGGACCGAGGCGCCCCCGAGCGCACTCCCCACGACCGCGGGCCACGGCACGATCCAGGCGGAGGCGCTCGCCCGCTCCGCCACCCCGCCCGCCGCCGTCACCGTGAGCCGTACGTCCACCGAGTCGAGCGCGGGCACCGCGTCCCAGGGCTCGCTCAGGGACACCCGCCGACCGGGCGCGAGAGCGCGCGGCACCTGCCGCGCCCGCCGGTCGAGCAGTTCGCCGAACATCCCGTCGGCCCGCACCACGACCTTCGGCGCGAGCACGGTGGTGCCGCGGTTGACCAGGTCGTACGAGATCCGGCCCGCCCCCGCGTCGAGGCGCACCCGCTCCACGGTGAGCGCGGCGAGCGCGGGCCCGCTCACCCGCAGCCGCACGGCGACCCGCGCGTCCCGCCCGCCGCCGCGCGCCACGACCTCGCCGAGGTGGTCGCCGGGCGCGGCCCCCGACGGCACCGTCACCGTGAACGGCACCTCGGCCCGGGTCCGCGGCGGCACGGTCACCGCGCGCCGCGCGAACGCGAGCCACTTCCCGGTGCCCGCGGGCCCGGCGCCGCGCAGGGTCACGGTGCGCGGCGCGGCACCGGGGTTGGTGACGGACAGGGTGTCCTGGAGTACGGCGCCGGGGGCGCCCTCCGCGTAGAAGCAGGGCCGCCCGTCGTGCCGCGCGGGCCGCGAACCGCTGCCCGCGGAGGGCGCGATGGACCAGGCCCCGCCGCTGTCGGCGGCCCGCGCCGCACCACCGCCGTCGGCGGAGCGCACCGGTCCGCCCGCGTCGGCGGAGCACACCGAACCGCCCGCGTCGGCGGCCCGCGCCCCCGGCACCGGCCCCGCGCACCACGACGCGAGCAGCACGGCGGCGCCCGCGCACAGCGCTCGCGCTCCGCGCGTACTCCACGTCGACGGCATCAGCGGCATCGGCGGCTCCCCGCGTTCGTACCCGGTCTCCGTGCGGGTCAGCGCTGTCGCGCCGCCTGGTTGCGGCGGGTCAGCCAGAGCACTCCGGCCGCGCCCGCGAGCAGCACGGTGCCGCCGAGGGTGCCGAGGGCGATGGCGGAGTCGGCGGGTCCGGTCTGCGGCAGCGCGTCGCCGCCGGACTGGTCGGAGCCGGAACCCGAGCCGGAACCCGAGTCCGAGCCGGAGCCGGACGCCGAGCCCGCCCCGGCGCCCTGACCGGTGTCGTCGGAGCCGCCGGCGCCGCCGGAGCCCTTGACGTCCAGGGTCAGGGACGGCTTGGGGTTGTTCGCGGGCGTACACGTCGTGGTCGTACCGAGCGCCTTGATCGTGAGGACTCCGGCCGTGAACGTGACCTTCCCCGACTTCTTCGGCGTGTACGTGCCGGACAAGTCACTGATCTTGATGGGGGTGTTGGCCGGGATCGCCGCCGCGTTGGTCGCCCCGGAGACCGCGACCGTACCGCTCTCCGCGCCGCCCAGCTTGATCACCGCGCTGGGCTTCATCGCGCCCTTGCCGAGTTCGACGGGGCTGGAGGAGACGCCCTTCTCGAAGGACATCGTGAGCTTGTAGCCGCTGCCGCTCTTGACGCTCTTGATCTCGATCGGCGAGACCGCCCCCTTGTTCCCGATGGGCGTCTTGCACTGGTAGTCCACGTCCTGGACCTCGGCCTGGGCGGCGGGTGCGGCAAGGAGCAGAGCCGATCCGGCCATGGCCGTGGCGAGCACGAGCGCGGCCGTCTGTTTCTGGTACGACACCTCGTTTTCCCCTCATGCCGGTGGTGCGGGCGAGTCCGTGCCGCTGTGCGAAGTTACTGACGGCACATCAGATTTGGCGCTCAAGGTACGCCCGGGACCTTGCCGAGGGAAGACAAAGGACGCGCCGGATCCATGCTGATCCGGCGCGTCGGGGAAGCGGGGCGGCGGCCGTTCGGCGACGGCGGCCGGGGGCGCGAGGGCGCCGGGGTGACGGAAGGGGCCCACGGGGCGGGGGCCGGATGGCCGGAAGCCGGGGGCGGGGTGGGGCCGGTGGCCGGAGGGGCCGCGCGCGCCCGGAGGTGGGGGCGATGAGGGGACTGGGGCTGCGGGAGCCCCGGAACCACAGCGGAACGGAAGAAGAGGGCCCGGCCCGCGCGCTAACCCGGCGCGCCCAGCTCCGCCCAGACCGTCTTGCCCGTCGACCCGGGCGTCCGTACGACCCCCCAGTCGAGGCACAGCCGCTGCACGATGAACATCCCGTGGCCGCCGGGCCGTCCCGCGCGGTGCGGGGTGCGGGGTGCGGGCTGGCCCGCGCCGCGGTCGGAGACCTCGACGCGCAGGACCTTGCCGTCGCACGACAGCCACAGCTCCTCGGGCCCCTCGGCGTGCAGGCAGGCGTTGGTGACCAGCTCGGAGACGACGAGCAGCACGTCCTCCGCGGCGGCGCGGCGGTCGGCACCCGCCGCGGGCAGCCAGCCCCAGGCGTGCAGCGCCTCCCGGGTGAAGTCGCGCGACAGCGGCACGACGCCGCTCGCCCCGTTCAGGCTCAGCCTGCGGACCTGGCGGCCCCCGGACTCCGGGGTGGCCGCGGGCGCGGGAGCATCCGCGACGGCGGCCTCCGGTTCCGGGCCGCGGTCGCCCGGCGAGTAAGGCCGGGTGGTGCTCATCAGCACTTCACCTCACCGACGAGAGGACTGGGCAAGGAGGGAAGTGCGGCGACCGGCGGACCCCCGCCCGCCCGGCTGCCTTCCCGGCCGCTTGCCGTTCTGACTTTGACTTGATGAATGACTTGATGGATGTGGACGACGGACTCAGGGTGTCTCCTGCCCTGCCGAACCGACCGGACACCCATGGATTCTGCACGAACCGTGTGACACTGGTAACGCAACGATCACACAGCGACAACTGACGCGTAACTCTTTGCGCCATGCGCGAGAATCACCCCGACTCAGTCGGCCAGCGCCGCTTCGAGCGTCCCGTGGACGGTGAAGACGGCATCGGCTCCGGTGATCTCGAACACACGGGCCACCACCGGCTGCATCCCCGCCAGATGAACCCCACCCCCCACGGCCTCGGCTTTGAGCCGGGCGCCGAGGAGCACGTTCAGCCCCGTCGAGTCGCAGAACTCCAGTCGCGAACAGTCGACCACGAGGCGTTTGAAGCCGTCGTCGACACAGGCCTCAAGCGGCTCGCGCAACAGATCGGCGGTGTGGTGATCCAACTCACCCGCCGGGGTCACGACGGCGCTGCGGCCCTCTTTCCGGACTTCGACCAGAAGCCGGCCCCTGTGTGCACTGCCGACCGTCCCGCGGTCCATGCCGTCACTCTCTTCCCGACCGTCGTGGGCTGTTTCCCGCGCGCTACGACGCGCGATGACGCCCCTGAACATTACGCCTTCCCTAACGCCCCGGGTAGCCGAACAACCCCCCGAATTCGGACATTTAGCTACAGAACGCACTTGCGACTCCGACGCGGAAGCGGGTAGGGGTAGAAGAGACACCAATCGACACGGACGGCCATGGAGGCGCCGCACACCGCAGTGCACGTAGTGGCATCGGCAGCCATATGCCGAGAACGATGGAGGAGACCATGTCACCCCGGCTCGACGAATCGCGCACTGACCAGGCGACGTCGACACCCCCGCCGAACCGCACCGACACCGTGATCCCCGGGATCCCGGGTCCCGCCCACGAGGCCGCACGGGCCGCGACGGCTGAGCCCCCGCTCGCCGCCGCCGACACCGACCCCGCGGCCCCCGCGGACACCGCGGACACCGGCGAGCGACCCGAGAACCTCGGCGAGGTCCTTTCCGGGCTCCCCGAGATCCCCCCGTACGACGAAGTGGCGCCACTGGACGCCCGGGCGCTGTCCAAGACCCTCTTCGAGCGGCTCGAATCCCTTGAGGAAGGCACGCACGAGTACGCGTACGTGCGCAACACCCTCGTCGAACTGAACCTCGCCCTGGTGAAGTTCGCCGCCTCCCGGTTCCGCTCCCGCAGCGAGCCGATGGAGGACATCATCCAGGTCGGCACCATCGGCCTGATCAAGGCGATCGACCGCTTCGAGCTCAGCCGCGGCGTCGAGTTCCCCACGTTCGCGATGCCGACGATCGTCGGCGAGATCAAGCGTTTCTTCCGCGACACGTCGTGGTCGGTGCGGGTGCCGCGCCGGCTCCAGGAGCTCCGCCTCGACCTCGCCAAGGCGGGCGATGAACTCGCCCAGAAGTTCGACCGCGCGCCGACAGTGGCCGAGCTCGCCGAACGCCTCGGCATCTCCAACGAAGAGGTCGTCGAGGGCATGGCGGCGTCCAACGCCTACACCGCCAGCTCGCTCGACGCCCAGCCGGAGGAGGACGACTCCGAGGGCGCCCTGGCCGACCGCATCGGCTACGAGGACCACGGTCTCGAAGGCATCGAGTACGTCGAGTCCCTGAAGCCGCTGATCGCCGAACTCCCGCCCCGGGACCGGAAGATCCTCTCCCTGCGCTTCGTCGCCAACATGACGCAGTCGGAGATCGGCGAGGAACTCGGCATCTCGCAGATGCACGTGTCGCGCCTGCTCTCGCGCACGCTGGTGCGCCTCCGCAAGGGGCTGACCCTGGAGGAGTAGCGGACGTCGTCCCGGCCGGACCGTCCTGACCGAACCGTCCCGGCCGGACACGCGAACGGCTCGGGGGCCGCCCTCTTCAGGGCGGCCCCCGAGCCGTTCCCGCGTGTCCGACGAGCGGACGAGCCCGTCAGCGCACCCGCGTGCCGCGCTGCCACACGCCCGACACCAGCGGTACGCCCGGCCGGTACGCCAGGTGGACGTGGCTCGGGGCGTCCAGGAGGGCCAGGTCGGCGCGGGCGCCCGCGCGGAGTACGCCGACGTCCGTGCGGCGCAGGGCCGCCGCGCCGCCCGCGGTGGCCGCCCACAGTGCCTCGTCCGGGGTCATCCCCATGTCCCGTACGGCCAGGGCGATGCAGAAGGGGACCGAGGACGTGAACGACGAGCCCGGGTTGCAGTCCGTGGAGAGGGCCACCGTCGCGCCCGCGTCCAGGAGGCGGCGGGCGTCCGGCCACTCGGCGCGGGTCGAGAACTCGGCGCCGGGGAGCAGGGTCGCCACCGTGCCGCTGTTCGCGAGGGCGTCCACGTCGGCGTCCGTCAGGTGCGTGCAGTGGTCGGCGCTCGCCGCGTCCAGCTCCACGGCGAGCTGGACGCCCGGGCCGTAGCCGAGCTGGTTCGCGTGCACGCGCGGGTGCAGGCCCTTCGCCCTGCCCGCCGTCAGGATCGCCCGCGCCTGGTCCCCGTCGAACGCTCCCTTCTCACAGAACACGTCCACCCAACGGGCGTGCGGGGCGCAGGCCTCCAGCATCTCGCCCGTCACCAGCGCCACGTACGCCGCCGGGTCGTCGGCGTAGTCCGGGGACACGATGTGGGCGCCCAGGAACGTGACCTCGTCCGTGTGCCGGGCCGCGATGCGCAGGGCGCGGGCCTCGTCCTCCGTCGTCAGGCCGTACCCCGACTTCGTCTCGAACGTCGTCGTGCCCTGGAGCAGGGCTTCCCGCAGATAGCGGACGACGTTCGCCTCCAGGTCGGCGTCCGTGGCCGCGCGGGTCGCCGCCACCGTCGTGCGGATGCCGCCCGCCTGGTACGGGCGGCCCTCCATGCGGGCGTTGAACTCCTTGGTGCGGTCGCCCGCGAACACGAGGTGGGAGTGGGAGTCCACGAAGCCGGGGACGGCCGCGCGGCCCCCGGCGTCGTACGTCTCGTCCGCCACGGGGGCCTTGGCGGCCGGGCCCGCCCACGCGACGGTCTCGCCGTCCAGGACGACGGCTGCGTCCTCGACGAGGCCGAGGGGGCCTTTGCCGAGGGCGGGGTCGTTGGTGACGAGGCTGGCGATGTTGGTGATGAGGGTGGTGGTCATGGTCCTGTCCGTGGGTGGGTGGGTGCCTCCGGCGGTTTCCCCAGTCCCGCCCCTTCCCGAAACTGGGGGCTGCCGCCCCCCCTGGGCCCCCGCTTGTCGGCGCTCCGCGCCTCGTCCTCAAGCGCCGGACAGGCTGATACTCACCGGCACATTCTCTAGCCCCTCCGGCGTTTGAGGAGCGGGGTCCGGGGCGGAGCCCCAGTTTCGGGAAAGGGGCGGGTCGGGGAAGGCTCAGCGCAGCGCCGACACCGCCTCCGCCAAGGCCGACGGCACGTCGGGGATCGACGTGTGCGCGCCGTCGCGGACGACCTGGCGGCCGCCGACGACCGTGTGCCGCACATCCACCGCGGAGGCCGCGAACACCGCCACCTCCGCCCCGAGCCGCGGCACCGCCCCGGCGGTCCGGACGGAGTCGAGGGCGACGGTGGCGAAGTCGGCGAGGGAGCCGGGTTCGAGGGACCCGGCGTCGGCCCAGCCGAGCGCCGCGTGCCCGTCGGCGGAGGCGGCCCGCAGGAGCGCCGCAGCGGTCCAGTGCCCCCGCGTCCGCGTACGCAGGCGTTCGTTGAGCTCCATCGCCCGCGCCTCTTCGAAGAGGTCGATGACGGCGTGGCTGTCACTGCCGAGGGACAGGGGGCTCCCGGCGCGCTGGAGGGCGGGGGCGGGACCGATCCCGTCGGCGAGGTCCCGCTCGGTGGTGGGGCACATGCAGGTGCCCGTCCCGGACCCGCCGATGAGGGCGATGTCGGCGTCGGTGAGGTGGGTGTTGTGGACGCCGGTGGTACGCGGCCCGAGCACCCCGTGGTCGGCGAGGAGCCGGGTGGGCGTACAGCCGTGGACGGCGAGGCAGGCGTCGTTCTCGGCGGTCTGCTCGGACAGGTGGACGTGCAGCGGCGCCCCCCGCACGGCGGCCCACTCGGCGACGGTCCCCAACTGCCGTGCGGGCACGGCCCGCACGGAGTGGATGGCGGCGCCGAGGCGCACGTGCTCCCGGTCGCCCTCCTTCAGGAGGGACACGCGCTCGGCCCAGGCGTCGGCCGTACCGTCGGAGAACCGGAGCTGGTGCCGGTTGGGCTCCTCGCCGTGGGTGGCGCTGCGCAGCCCCGCGGCGACGTACGCCGTGTCGAGCAGCGTGATCCGGATGCCCGCGTCGGCCGCGGCGGCGATCAGCGCCTCGCCCATGGCGTTCGGGTCGGCGTAGCGCGCCCCGCCGGGCGCGTGGTGCAGATAGTGGAACTCGCCGACGGCCGTGACCCCG
The DNA here is from genome assembly GCF_014650815.1 of Streptomyces flavofungini. Lineage (GTDB taxonomy): Bacteria > Actinomycetota > Actinomycetes > Streptomycetales > Streptomycetaceae > Streptomyces > Streptomyces flavofungini. The sequence goes on along the minus strand of NZ_BMVR01000005.1, from coordinate 607,659 downwards.
GCGAGCGCCATCTCCGCGTACACGGCCCGCGCGAGGGCGTAGTACGTCTCCGGGGTGAGCCGGTCGGCCACGGAGTACATGACCTCCCGCCACGTCCAGAACGTACCGCTGCCGACCTGGACGGTGGAGCGCAGCGCCCGGTGGAAGGCGTGCGAGTGGGCGTTGGCGAGGCCCGGCAGGGTCAGACCGCGCAGGACGGTCGCGCCGGGCGGCGGGGTTTCGACGCCGGTGCGGACGGCGGCGATCCGGCCGTCGGCGCCGACGTCGAGGGCGACGCCCGGCTCGACGCTGGGGTCGAGCCAGGCGTGCTCCAGCCAGTACGTGGCCGCCGTGGACCGCGCGGGCGACGGCTCCGGCGACGGGGTGTTCATCGGCACGCCAACCCCTCCAGTACGTCCGCCAGCGCCTGCACCCCGGCCAGGCAGTCGTCCTCGGCCGCGTGCTCGGCGGGCGAGTGCGAGACGCCGGTCGGGTTCCGCACGAACAGCATGGCGGTCGGGATCGACCCGGACAGGATGCCCGCGTCGTGTCCCGCGCCCGTGCCGAGCACGGGGACCTCCCGGCCGGTGCGCTCCCGCAGGACCGCGCCCAGCTCGTCGCGCAGGGCGTGCTCGAACTCCACGACCGGCGTGAAGGACTCCCGTACGACGTCCAGGTCGATGCCGTGCCGGTCCGCGTACTCGCGGGCCGCCTTCTCGATCGCCGTGACGACGGTGTCGAGGGTGGCCTGGTCGGCGGCCCGGGAGTCCAGCCAGCCGCGGACGAGCGACGGGATCGCGTTGACGCCGTTCGGCTCCACCGCGATCTTGCCGAACGTGGCCACCGCGCCCGCGAGTTCCGCCTCGCGGCGGGCCGCGAGGACCGTCTCCGCGTACGACAGCATCGGGTCGCGGCGGTCCACCAGGCGGGTGGTGCCCGCGTGGTTGGCCTCGCCGCGGAAGTCGAAGCGCCAGCGGCCGTGCGGCCAGATGGCGCTCGCGATGCCGACGGCGTCGCCGGAGCCCGCGGCGGAGCCGCTGCCGGACAGAGCGAGGGCGCGGCCCTGTTCCACGTGCAGTTCCACGAACGCGCCGATGCGGGCCAGGCGTTCGGGGTCCGCGCCGATCGTCGACGGGTCGTAGCCCGCCGCCTCCATCGCCTGCGGCAGGCTCACGCCGTCCGCGTCCCGCAGCTCGTACGCCGCCTCGCGGGTCAGCTTGCCCGCGGTGAGGCGGGAGCCCACGCAGGCCAGGCCGAAGCGGGCGCCCTCCTCGTCGCCGAAGTTGGTGATCGCGAGGGGTTTGGTGAACCTCGCGCCGCGGGCGCGGAGTTCGTCCAGCGCGGCGAACGACGACACGACGCCCAGGGGGCCGTCGAAGGCGCCGCCGTCGGGGACCGAGTCCAGGTGGGAGCCGGTGACCACGGCGTCGCCCTGGGACGGGTCGCCGAGCCACGCCCACTGGTTGCCGTTGCGGTCCGTCTCGTAGGCCAGGCCCCGGCTTTCCGCCTGCTCCTGGAACCAGGTGCGGCAGTCGGCGTCCGCGCCGGTCCAGGCGTAGCGGCGGTAGCCGCCGGTTTCGGGGTTACGGCCGATGGGGCCGAGGTCGGCCCACATCTGCAGGAAGGAGGGCCCTGCCGGGGGCTTCCCCAACCCTGCCCCTTCCCGGAACTGGGGCTCCGCCCCAGACCCCGTTTCGGCGCTCCGCGCCTCGTCCTCAATCGCCGGACGGGCTGGAGAGTTGCCGGGGCGGGCCGGGACTGTGCCGGTGTTCTCAGCCCGTCCGGCGTTTGAGGACGAGGCCGCAGGCCGATCGGCGGTCACTCGCCCTCCCGCATGGGAACGCGTACGCCCCGCTCGTCCGCCACCGAGTCCGCGATGTCGTACCCGGCGTCGACGTGCCGGATGACCCCCATGCCGGGGTCGTTCGTGAGGACGCGCCGCACCTTCTCGCCGGCGAGCTTCGTGCCGTCGGCCACCGAGACCTGGCCCGCGTGGATGGAGCGGCCCATGCCGACGCCGCCGCCGTGGTGGAGGGAGACCCAGGAGGCACCCGACGCCACGTTCACCATGGCGTTGAGGAGCGGCCAGTCGGCGATCGCGTCGGAGCCGTCGAGCATGGCCTCGGTCTCGCGGTACGGGGAGGCGACGGAGCCGCAGTCGAGGTGGTCGCGGCCGATGGCGAGGGGCGCGGCCAGTTCGCCGGACGCCACCATGTCGTTGAAGCGCTCGCCCGCCTTGTCGCGCTCGCCGTAGCCGAGCCAGCAGATGCGGGCGGGCAGGCCCTGGAAGTGCACGCGCTCGCCGGCCATCTTGATCCAGCGGTGCAGGGACTCGTTCTCGGGGAAGAGGTCGAGGATCGCCTTGTCGGTCTTGTGGATGTCGGAGGCCTCGCCGGAGAGGGCCGCCCAGCGGAACGGGCCCTTGCCCTCGCAGAAGAGCGGGCGGATGTAGGCGGGTACGAAGCCGGGGAACGCGAACGCCCGGTCGTAGCCCGCGAGTTGCGCCTCGCCGCGGATGGAGTTGCCGTAGTCGAAGACCTCGGCGCCCGCGTCCATGAAGCCGACCATGGCCTCGACGTGCCGCGCCATGGACTCGCGGGCGCGCTGCGTGAAGCCCGCCGGGTCCTTCTCGGCCGCCGTCGCCATGTCGTCGAAGTCGACGCCGACCGGGAGGTACGCGAGCGGGTCGTGGGCGGAGGTCTGGTCCGTCACGATGTCGATGGGGGCGGACTCGGCGAGCATGCGCGGGAGCAGTTCCGCGGCGTTGCCGAGGAGGCCGATCGACAGCGGGCGGCGGGCGTCGCGGGCCTCGACGGCGAGCTGGAGGGCGTGCTCCAGGGAGTCGGCCCGCACGTCCAGGTACTTGTGCTCGATGCGGCGCTCGATGGCGCGCGGGTCGACGTCGATACAGATCGCGACGCCGTCGTTCATGGTGACGGCGAGCGGCTGGGCGCCGCCCATGCCGCCGAGCCCGGCGGTGAGGGTGATCGTCCCGGCGAGGGTGCCGTTGAACTTCTTGGCGGCGACGGCGGAGAACGTCTCGTAGGTGCCCTGGAGGATGCCCTGCGTGCCGATGTAGATCCAGGAGCCCGCCGTCATCTGGCCGTACATGGTGAGGCCCAGCGCCTCCAGGCGGCGGAACTCCTCCCAGTTCGCCCAGTCGCCGACCAGGTTGGAGTTGGCGATGAGCACGCGCGGCGCCCACTCGTGGGTCTGCATGACGCCGACCGGGCGGCCGGACTGGACGAGCATCGTCTCGTCCTGCTTGAGGGTGCGCAGGGTGCGCACCATGGCGTCGAAGGAGCGCCAGTCGCGGGCCGCCTTGCCGGTGCCGCCGTAGACGACGAGCTTGTCGGGGTGTTCGGCGACCTCGGGGTCGAGGTTGTTCTGGAGCATCCGGAGGGCGGCCTCCTGCTGCCATCCCAGGGCGCTCAGCTCGGTTCCGCGCGGCGCTCGAACGGGGCGGGGTCCTGACATGGCGGTGCCTCCTCGCATGCTGTGACGTTGATATTCACATCCTGGGGTCGTGAATAGACCTAGTCAATAGCGCAGCGGGGCAGCGAGGGCGGCGCACGGGTGATTGTCTGGATCACATGGGCCTCGACGACAGGACCGACCGGCGGTCGGACGAAGACGAAACCGATCAGCTCACCCGCGTCCTCGGGCAGGCGGCGCCCCAGGCCGCGCCCCAAGTCACCCCCGCCAGTGACCGCCGCGACCAGGCGGTCCGCGCCGCCGTCGAGCAAGGCGTCGTCAGCCCCGCCACCCCGCTCGCCGGGCTCCTCGACGTCGCCGGGATCCGTGCGGGCGCCGCCGCCCTGCGCGCCGCCTTCGCGGAGGTGACCGCGCCCGGCACCCCCGTCCTGCACGCCTTCGCCGTGAAGGCCACGCCCCTCGTCCCGGTCCTGCGGCTGCTGCACGACGCCGGGATCGGCGCGGAGGTGGCGAGCCCCGGTGAGCTGGCCCTCGCCCGCGCCGCCGGGATACCCCCCGCGCACACCGTCCTCGACTCCCCCGCCAAGACCCCGGCCGAGCTGCGCGAGGCCCTCGCCCTCGGCATCGCCGTCAACGCCGACAACCCGCAGGAACTGGCCCGCATCGACGCCCTCGTGCAGTCCGCGCCGACCCGCTCCCCCGTCGGGATCCGGGTGAACCCGCAGGTCGGAGGGGGCGCCATCGAGGCCCTTTCCACCGCAACGGCCACCTCCAAGTTCGGGGTGCCGCTGCGGGACGAGGGCGCGCGGGAGTGGGTCGTGCGCGCGTGTCTGGACCGGCCGTGGCTGACCCGGCTGCACGCGCACTCCGGGTCGCAGGGCATGCCCCTGGAACTGATGGTCGGCGGCGTCGCGGCCACGTACGAACTCGCCGAGGAGATCAACGCGCGCGCGGGCCGCCGCCAGATCGACACCGTCGACATCGGCGGCGGCCTGCCCGTCAACTTCGCCTCCGACGAGCAGACACCCACGCACGCCGACTACGCGCGGCTGCTCGCCCGCGAGGTGCCCGGACTGCTCGACGGGCGCTACGGCCTGGTCACCGAGTTCGGCCGCTCACTGCTCGCCAAGCACGGGACGCTGCTGGCGCGCGTGGAGTACGTGAAGTCGGCGGGCGGGCGCGGCATCGCGCTGACGCACGCGGGCGTGCAGGTGGCGACGCGCACGGTGTACGCGCCCGAGTCCTGGCCGCTCAGGATCGCCGCGTACGACGCGAAGGGGCGCCCCAAGCCGGGGCCCGCCACCGGCCAGGACATCGCGGGCCCGGCCTGCTTCGCGGGCGACCTGCTCGCCCGGGACCGGGCGCTGCCGCCCCTGGAACAGGGCGACTACGTGGCGGTGCTGGACACGGGCGCGTACTACTTCGCCCACCACTACTCGTACAACAGCCTTGCCAGGCCCGGGATCCACGGGTTCGCGGCGGACGCGCGGGCGGCGGGCGGAGCGGTGCGGTTCTCGACCGTGCGGGAGCAGCAGCGCGTCGAGGAGATCGTCGCCGAGTCGGGCGGCGGGGCGCGGGACGCGCTGCGCGAGCTCTGAGGTTGCCTGGCTTCGTACGGCGGGGCGCTGGGCGCTGGGCGCGTCAGAAGCGGAACGTGCCGAGGTCCCGCACCGTGTCGGCCAGCGCGCGGATGAGGTCGTTCTCGGTCTCGGTCCGCCAGACCAGGGCGTAGGTCATGGTCCGCATGTCGGGGACGGGCAGCCAGCGGACGTTCCGCATGCCCCAGTGCCGGGTGACATGGCCGGGGAAGCTGTGGATGATCTCGCCCATGCCGACCAGGCTGATCAGCTCGTCGGCGGTCTCCGCGGCCACAACGCGCTCGATCGTCCGGCCCCCCGGGGTCTGGAAGGGCAGATAGCTCTCCTCCCAGTAGTCCGCCAGGCCGTGGGCGGTGGCGTGCGGGAAGTCGGCGAACAGCTCCAGGGACACGGAGTCCCGGCCCGCGAACGGGTGGTCGGCGGCCACGGCGAGGATCCGGGAGTCGGTGCACAGGCTCGGCCCGACGGTGAAGTCCGGCTCCGTCACCGGCAGCCAGGCGACGACGACGTCCATGTCACCGTTGCGGAGCTGGCCGAACACGTCGTGGAAGGTCGTCTGGCGGATCTGGAGTCCCCACTGCGGGTACCGCGCGCGGAACGCCTTCCAGTAGGGGTGCAGATCGACGACGTTGAAGGGCAGCATGCTGACGCGGAGCTGGGCGGTGATGCCGCGGGCGGCCAGCTGGGCGCGCTCCAGGGATTCGTGCAGGCCCGCGTAGACCGGCTGCAGATCGTCCCGGAACCGGCGGCCGACCTCGGTCAGGTGCACCGCGCGGCTGGTGCGGGTGAACAGTTCGGCGCCGATGCGCCGCTCCTGCTTCTTGATGGCCTGGCTGACGCGCGCCTGCGAGACGTGCAGCCGCTGCGCGGTCCTGCCGAAGTGCAGCTCCTCGGCGAGCACCAGGAAGATCTCGATGTCCCGCAGCTCCACCGGCCCTCCAGTTCCTCCGGCGATAACCCAGCGGTTATCGCACGTCGCGGAATTGCGCGTTGATCATACGTGCGGTCCGCAAGAGGGTTGAGGGCATGCCAGGACGCGTGCAAAGCCCCGTATACCGCCCATGAGCGATGCCATCGATCTGACCGCGATGTACGTGATGCACGACGCCCTGCGCCGGGAACTGGCCCATCTGGACCGGGTCACCACCACCGCGGACCACGACCCCTGCCGGGTACTGGCCACCGCCGCCGGCTGGCAGCTCTTCAAGAAGGCCCTGCACGCCCACCACACGGCCGAGGACGACGCCCTGTGGCCGCCGCTGCGCCACCGCCTCGCCGGCCGCCCGAAGGACCTGGTCGTCCTTGAGGTGATGGAGGCCGAGCACGCCGTCATCGCCCCGGTGATCGACGCCATCGACGCGACCCTCGCCGACCCGGCGGCCGACGCGCTGCGGCTCGGCCAGCTCACCGACGCGCTGGCCTGCGGCCTCGCCGGGCACCTCAGCCACGAGGAGGACGCGGCCGTGCCGCTGATCCGGCGGGCCTTAACGGCCGAGCAGTGGGGGCACTTCGACCAGGTCCACGCCCAGCGGATCGGCCGGGACACGCCCTTGCTGCTGCCGTGGCTCCTCGACGGCGCCGACGAGCCGACGGTGGCGAAGGTCCTCGCGCCGCTGCCCGCGCCCACGTGCGCCGCGTACACCGCCCGGTGGGTCCCGGCCTACACCGCGCTGGACCGCTGGAGCGCGGGCACCGCGGTCTGACGCGGCCCACCCGCCGCCGCGCTCCGCGGTCCGACGCGGCGCACCGGCCGCCGCCCGCGCCCTCGGCCGACCGGCGCGAGCACCCGTACGCACCGCCCAGCAGCCCCACCGACCCGATCACAGGAGTCATCGCCTTGTCCGAGCACGCCCCGCCCCGTCCGCTCCCCCGCGACCTGGTCACCGACGCCGACGCCGCCGCCTGGCACCGGGTCGTCGTCGCCTCGATGGCCCACGACCTGCCCGGCGTGCCACCGCCCGGCGTCGAGCAGATCCACGCCCAGCTCACCAGGCCCGCCCTGGACGGCCACCGCCTCGCGTGGCTGGCCGCCGGGCCGGACGGCGTCCCGGTCGGCGTCGCGTGCCTGCGCGTCTTCGCCTCCGCGGGGCGGGACCACCTGGCCGAGCTGGACCTCCACGTGGACCCCGCGCACCGGCGCCTCGGCACCGGCTCCCGGCTGCTTTCGGCGGCCGTGGCCCACTGCCGCGCAAAGGGGCGGCGCAGCCTGATCGCGGCGGCCGCGGCCGACGGCCCGGGCGAGGCGTTCAGCGAGCGGCGGGGCTTCCGCCGGGCCATGACCCTGGACCACCTCCTCCTGCGGTTCGAGGAACTGGACGAGGCCGGGCTGCGCCGGGCCGCCGACGCCCCGCACCCCGGCTACCGGCTGACCGGCTGGACCGGCACGGTGCCCGACGGCCTCGCCGACGCCTTCGCCGCGGCCAAGAACGCGATGAACGACATGCCCGTCGGCGACCTGGACTACGGCAGCGTGGCGTGGGACGCCGACCGGGTCCACGCCATGGCCAAGGTGGTGGCCGACCGTGGGGACGCGCTCCTGACGCTCGCCGCCGTCCACGACGACGGCACCATGGCCGGTTACACCGAGATCGTGGTCCCCCGGGGGGCGCCGCCGCGCGTCCAGCAGTACGACACGGCGGTGGTGCCCGGACACCGCGGCCACGGCATCGGCCTGTGGGTCAAGGCCGCCATGGTGCGCCGCCTGCGCGCCGAGCACCCCGGTGCCGTCGAGATCGAGACGGACAACGCCGACGACAACGTCCACATGCTGGCGGTCAACCGCGCCCTGGGCTTCCGCTCCTACCGGCGCACGCGCGAGTTCCAGCTCGATGTGCCCGCGGCCTGACCCCCGTACCCGCTCCGGGTACGCCCCCGCGTACCGAAGACCCGCACCCACCCTCGTAACGAAGAGAGCGAGCAGCGCATGCGCAAGCTGACCTACTACGTGGCCGCCACCCTCGACGGCTACATCGCCGGTCCCGACGGCCAGTACGACTTCCTCCCCTTCGAGGGCGAGGAGGCCGCCGCGATCATGGCGGACTTCCCCGAGACCCTGCCCACGCCCGCGCACGAGGCGCTGGGCATCGTCGGCCGGGCCGCCGAGCGGTTCGACACCGTCATCATGGGCCGCGCGTCCTACGAACCGGGCCTGCGGCTCGGGTGGACCAGCCCGTACGCCCACCTCAAGCAGTACGTCGTCTCCCGCTCGCTCGTCAGCCCCGATCCGGCGGTGACCGTCGTCGCCGACCCGGTCGCGCTGGTCCGCGAGCTGAAGCAGCAGGACGGCAAGGGCATCTGGCTGTGCGGCGGCGGCAAGCTGGCGGGCGCGCTGCGCGACGAGATCGACGAACTGATCATCAAGCGCAACCCCGTCGTCATCGGCTCCGGCATCCCCCTGTTCGACGGCCCCTTCACGCCGACGGAATTCGCCCCGGTCGGCACCCGGGCCTTCGACTCCGGCCTCGCCATCACCCACTTCTCGCGGGTGCGCGCGTGAGCGCCGCCGCCACGGACCCGGGCACGACGGGCCCCTCGCCCGAACAGCGCGCCCAGCGGGCGGCCGGTCTGCGCCTGGCGCTCACCCTCACCGACCTCGCGGCGGAAGTGGCCCGGCTGCGCACGGAGTCCACCGAGACGAGAACGAGAAGGACGTCATGCGCGTCTTGTTGATGGCGTACGGGTCGCGCGGCGACATCATGCCCCTTGCGGGCTTCGCCGCGCGGCTGCGGGAGTTCGGCGCGGACGTGCGGGTGTGCGCGCCGCCGGACGAGGAGTTCGGGGCGCTGCTGGCCGGGGTCGGCGTGGCGCACGTGCCGTTCGGGCGGCCGGTGCGGGCGCTGGTGACCGGGGCGCCGCCGTCGGATCCGGCCGGGTTCGCGGCCGAGTTGGTCGCGGCGCACTTCGGCCCGGTCGCCGCGGCGGCCGAGGGCTGTGACGTCCTGGTGGCGAGCGGCCTGATGCCGGCCGGGGCGCGGTCGGTGGCCGAGAGGCTGGGCATCCGGTACGTGTACGCGTGCTTCCATCCGTTCGAGATGCCCTCGACGCACTACCTGCCGTCGCCGCGCCCGGGCCCGCAGCCCCCGTCCGGCATGACCGACAACCGGGCGCTGTGGGACCTGGACGCCCAGAAGGTGAACGCCTGGTACCGGGCGCCCCTCAACACCCACCGGGCGGCTCTCGGGCTGCCGCCGGTGGACAACGTCCGCGACCACGTCTTCACCGACCGGCCGTGGCTGGCGGCGGACCCGGTCCTGGGACCGTGGCACGAGCTGACGGATCTCGACGTCGTACAGACCGGCGCGTGGCTCCTGCCGGACGAACGCCCGCTCCCGGACGACCTGTCGGCGTTCCTGGACGCGGGTGCGCCCCCGGTGTACGCGGGCTTCGGCAGCATGCCGATGCGCACGGCGACCGATGTCGCCCGGGTGGCCGTGGACGCGGTCCGCGCGCACGGCCGCCGCGTCCTCGTCTCCCACGGCTGGGCCGGCCTCGGACCGATCGACGGCTCGGACGACTGCTTCGCCGTCGGCGAGGCCAACCACCAGGCGCTGTTCGGGCGGGTGGCCGCCGTCGTGCACCACGGCGGCGCGGGTACGACGACGACGGCCGCGCGCGCCGGAGCGCCCCAGGTGGTGGTGCCCCAGTGCGTGGACCAGCCGTACTGGGCCGCCCGGGTGGCCGCCCTCGGCATCGGCGCGGCGCACGAGGGGCCGACCCCGACCTTCGAGTCCCTGTCGGCCGCGCTGGGGGCGGCCCTGACACCCGCGACCCGCGCGCGGGCGGCCGAGGTGGCCGACACGATCAGCGTGGACGGGGCGACGGTGGCCGCGAAGCTGCTGTTCGACGCGGTCGGCTGAGCGGGCGGGGCCGCAGACGCGGGAGTGACCGGGTGCGCCGCCGCGTACCCGGGTGCCGGTTGTTCCCCAACTCCCGCTTCGTCGGCCCCCGTAGCGGGAAGAAGATCCTTCCCAGCCGGAAACGGCACACCCGTCACACTCGGGGGAGGCTCCTGTGACGACGTCAGGAACCAGCGGAACCACCAGCCCACCGGCGGCCGAGGATCCGGGCCTGAAACGGGTGCTCGGCCCCAGGCTGCTGATCCTCTTCGTGATCGGCGACATCCTCGGCACCGGCATCTACGCCACCACCGGCAAGGTCGCGGGAAAGGTCGGCGGCGCGCTGTGGCTGCCGTTCGCGATCGGGTTCGTCGTGGCGATCCTGACGGCCGCTTCGTACGTGGAGCTGGTCGGCAAGTACCCGAAGGCGGCCGGGGCCGCGCTCTACACCCAGAAGGCGTTCAAGGTCCCCTTCGTCACCTTCATCGTGGCGTTCATGGTGATGGCCTCGGGCCTGGCGTCGGCGAGCGCGGCGGCCCGGGCCTTCAGCGGCGACTATCTGAACGAGCTGACCGGTGACGCGCTGCCGCCCACACTCGTGGCGATCACGTTCATCCTCGTCCTCGCGGCGCTGAACCTGCGCGGCGTCTCGGAGTCCGTGAAGACCAACGTCGTCCTCACCGTCGTCGAGCTGACCGGCCTGCTGATCATCCTCGCGATCGGCGCGTGGGCGGTGCTCGGCGGCGACGGGGAGCCCGCCCGGCTCACCGAGTTCGAGGCGGACGGCACCGGTTACGCCCTGCTGACGGGCGTGCTCGGGGCCACGGCGCTCGGCTTCTTCGCCTTCGTGGGCTTCGAGGACTCGGTGAACATGGCCGAGGAGACGAAGGACCCGACGCGCACGTTCCCCAAGGCGATCTTCATCGGTGTCGCCGTCACCGGCACGATCTACGTCCTGGTCGCCCTGGTCTCGTCGCTCCTGGTCGACTACAAGACCCTGTCGGGGTCGTCCGGCCCCCTCCTTGAGGTGGTGAAGGCCGGGGGCGTCGACTTCCCGCACAAACTCTTCGCCCTGATCGCCCTGTTCGCGGTCACCAACTCGGCCCTCATCAACATCATGATGGCCTCGCGGCTCTGCTACGGCATGGCCAACGAGCGCATCCTGCCCCGGGCGATGAGCCGCGTCCTGCCCCACCGCCGCACCCCCATCGTGGGCATCGTCTTCGTCTCCCTGCTCGCCGTCGGCCTGGTCTCCACCGGCGAGATCGAAGGCCTCGGCGACACCACGGCCTTCCTCCTCCTCTGCGTCTTCGCCGTCGTCAACGTCACGGTCCTGGTCCTGCGCCGCGACCCCGTCGACCACCCCCACTTCCGCGCCCCCACCGCCCTCCCCGTCCTCGGCGCGATCACGGCCCTCATCCTGGCCAGCCCGCTCGCGGACCGCCCCGCGGAGGTGTACATCCGCGCCGGTGTCCTGGTAGCCATCGGGGTCGTGCTCTGGGGCGTGAACAAGGTGGTACTGCGGACACGCGGCGAGGACTGACACCGGGCCGGGGGACGGCTCGATCACATGCCCGATACATCCGGTCACCCATGAGCCGTTCCCGAAGCGCCCATCGCACCGATCTTGTCGCGCTAGGGCATGTTCCCGAGGGAAATGCCCATTCCGCACGACCCTTCGGCTTCTCCGCATAACTTCCTCCCACCGGGCGGCGCGGACCGCCTGGTGGGGGTGGTGGGGACCGCCCCTGTCCACCTGGGGAGGGGAAGCCGCGTGCCCGGTATCGACGAGTGTCTGCTGGAAGCGATGACACTGCCCGGCGCGCGCGGCGCAGCGATCGTCGACTGGACCAGCGGGCTCGCCCTCGGTTCGGTCGGCGATTCGCCGAACAGGGACCATGAGGCGACCGCCGCGGAGACCGCGGAGGTGGCGCGCTCCGCGGCCGAGTACCGGGCGTTCGCCGACGTGCACGACCCGTTCGGGAGCTGTACGGCCGCCGACGAGGCCTGGGGCACCGACGGCACCGCGGCCGTCGAGGACACCGCCGCCGACGGCACGTCCCGCAAAGGGCTCCCGGTCGAGGACCTCATGCTCAGCACGAGGAACGGATTCCATGTGATCCGCTTCGTGCGGACCACCTTCGACAGCAGCGTCTTCCTGTATCTCTGGCTCGACCGGCACACCGGCAATCTGGCTCTCGCGCGCATGCGGCTGCGGGACCTGTCCGAGCGGCTGGTGCTGCTGTGACGACCACCCACGCGGGCACCGAGGTGACGGCGCACGAGGTGGTGGCCGCCGGCTCCCCCATGCTGACGCGCCTGGCCGACGAGCGGGCCACCGGGGCGTTCCTCCGCGCCCAGGGCATCCTCTACCTCGCGGAGGGCCGCATCGTGCACGCGGAGAGCCCTTCCGCGCCCGGCCTGGAGGTGCTGCTCACGGTCGGCGGGGCGTTGCCCGCGCAGGGCTGGCAGGAGGCCCTCACCCGGGCGGGAGCCCGCCACGAGGTGGGCCGGGACCTGGTCGGCAGCGGCCGGGTGAGCGCGGGCGAGCTGGAGTTGTGCCACCTGGGCGCGCTGTTCGACGCCGCGTTCTTCGTCCTCGGCCCGGCGAGCGGGCCCACCCACTTCCGCTACGGCGTCACGCACTGGTTCGGCCAGGTGCACCCGGTGCCGGTCGCCGCCGTGGAGCGGGAGGCGCGGCGGCGCCGGGCGCTCCTGGACAGCGTCTGGCCCTGCGCGGACGTCGACACCGCCCCGGTCGTGCCCCGTACGCCGGCCTCCGACCAGACGGTCACCGGGCGCCAGCGCGCCCTGCTGCGCCTCGCCGACGGGGTGCGCACGCCGACGGCCATCGCCTGGGCCCTGGGCCGCCCCACGTTCCACACCCTGGTCGAGATCAGACGCATGGCCGCGGCCGGACTCGTGGAGCCCCCGCGCGCCCGCGTCCCGGCCGCGGCCCGCACCGTTCCCGGCCCGTTGGACTGCGACGAGCCGAACATCGCCCTGCTACGCCGGCTCCGTGACGCGCTGGAGGAATCACTGTGACTCTCCGATCCGCGCACCGGTCCCGGCCCTCGCCCTCATGAAGTGCACCCGCATGAAGTTCACCGCGCCCTGGAAGCGCGCCGGGAGGAGACAGCTGATGGCTGCCGAAGCCGATGTACTCGGCGAACTGAGACGGCTGCGGACCCGGATTCCCCAGCTCAGGGGCGCCCTGACCGCCAGCGTCGACGGTCTTGTGCTGGCGCAGGACGCCACGGACATCGAGGCGGAGGGCGTCTGCGCGCTCACCGCCGCGGCGCTCGGAGTGGCCCTGCGGCTTTCCGAGGCGACGCACCAGGGCGGCTTCCGGGAACTGCTCATCCGCGGCGAACAAGGCTATGTGGCCACCTATACGGCCGGTTCGTCGGCGGTGCTCACGCTGCTCGCCGAGCCCCGCGTCAACGTGGGCCGACTGCATCTGGAAGGCCGCCGCTCCAGCGTACTCATCGGCGAGCTGGTCGACGCCAGCACCGGACGAACGGAGGACGCCTGAGCCATGACCCCCACCACACCCTCATCGCCCTCGTCACCACGGGCATCCAACAGACGGAAAGGAAGTGCAGCACGCATGGCCAACACAGAGACAGCGCTGAAGGAAGCGAGCACCTCGATCGAAGGCGTCATCGGCGCCGCGCTGGTCGACTACACGAGCGGGATGGCGCTCGGCACCCTCGGTGGCAGCAAGGACCTGGACCTGTCCGTCGCCGCGGCGGGCAACACCGACGTCGTACGCGCCAAGCTGCGCACGATGGAGATGCTGGGCCTCAAGGACGAGATCGAGGACATCCTGATCTCGCTCGGCTCCCAGTACCACCTGATCCGGCTGATCAAGGGGCGCAACAACAACGGCCTCTTCCTCTACGTGGCGCTCGACAAGGGCAGGGCCAACCTGGCCATGGCCCGGCACCAGCTGAAGCGCATCGAGGCGAGCCTGGAGGTCTGACCCGGACCGGGCGGGCGGTCCAGCCCCCGGGACGGCACCGCCTGCCCGGTCCCGGCACCTCCCGGCTGTCACCGCCCGCCCACACCTGCCGTACGAGCTGCCCGTCGCGCCGAAGCCGCCCCTACTCCACGAACAGCCCCCGCTCCGCCGCCCCCACGTCGAACTCCTCCAACCGTGCCTGCGCGTCCGGCAATCCGTCGCACATGGCCTCCAGCAGCACCCGCCCCAGCAGCATCGGCGCACAGGCGGTGTCGAAGGCGAGCCCCGTCCCGACGGCGGCGGGCAGGAGCAGATCACTGTGCGCGGCGACGGGCGCGAACGCGGAGTCGGCCACGGTGACCACGGTCAGCCCGGTGGACCGCGCGTACTCCAGCGCCTCGACGACTTCCCGAGGATGCCGGGGCAACGCGAAGCAGAGCAACGCGGAGGCCCCGGCCCGCACGGCCGCGTCGACGCGGTCGGTCAGCATGGACCCGCCCTCGTCGAGGAGCCGCACGTCGGGGTGCACCTTCGCGGCGAAGTACGAGAAGCCGTACGCCTGGGAGGCGGCGGCCCGCAGCCCGAGGACGGGCAGGGGGCGCGAGGAGGCGAGGATCCGCCCGGCCCGCTCGACCGGCGCGGGGTCGGCGAGGATGTCGGAGAGGTGCCGCAGGTTCTCGATCTCGGCCTGCACGGCCTGCTGGTACTCGTTCAGGTCGGCCGACGCACCGGCGTCGGCGGGGGCCACCTCCCGCAGGTGCCGCCGCAGCGCCGGGTACCCGTCGAAGCCGAGGGCGACGGCGAACCGCGTCACGGACGGCTGGCTGACGCCGGCGAGTTCGGCGAGCTCGACGCTGGAGAGGAAGGGCGCGTCGGCGGCGCGCCGCACCATGCAGTGGGCGATGCGCCGCTGGGTGGGTGTGAGCCGATGCCCTTCGAAGAGCACTTGAAGCCGCGCCGCGGGACTGTCACTCATGCCGTACCTCGTCGCTCTGTCCACGTGATTCCCTCGTCGGCGCCCGCGTCCCCCACACCCGCCGTGCCCAGTCGCTCCCACAGCTCCGTGAACCGGTCGAGGAGGACGGCCGCCGCCGTCACATCATCCGTCAGCGGACGGTCCACGGCATCCTGCTCAAGGACGGAGGCGGCGAGTTCGTACGCCCAGGCCACCGGCAGGCCCGGATCGAGCCGCAGCTCCCGCTGCCGCAACGCCCGTACCGCGGCGACCAGTTCGCACCCCACCACGAGCCGATAGGCGCCGCACGCCCGCAGCGTCTGGCGGGCCGCGAGGGAGGCGAAGCTGGCCTGCTCCTCGACGCCGCGCGAGAGGACCGCGTGCCCGAGCGACGCCGGGGCGGAGAAGGCCCGCAGGTCACCGAGGGCGGCGCCCGCCGCGTACTCCAGGATCATCACCCCGGACGAGGCGGGTTCCGCGTCGGCCAGGAAGGGGCGCAGGCGGGTGAACGCCGGTTCGTTGAGGGTGGAGAGGCGGGAGCTGGACAGCCGCGCCGCCTGGGTCACCGCGAGCCTGAAGTGGTCCAGGGACAGGGCGAGTTGGGCCATGCAGAAGCCGCCGTGGTGGTACGCCGCCATGTCCGCGGGCGAGATCAGGGGGTTCTCGGCGGCCGCGTTGATCTCCACGGTCAGGACGTTCTCAAGCCCGTCGGCGGCGTCGTGCGCGGGCCCGTGGATCTGCGGGACGCAGCGGAATCCGTACGGGTCCTGGATCCGGCCGAGCGGCGGCGTCGGCCGGTCGGCGGCACCGAGCAGACGGCGCATGCGCTCGGCGACGGTGTAGGAGCCGGGGTGCCGCCGCGCCTCGTGGACGGGCAGCGCGTACGCCTCGTACGAACCGTCGACCGCGAGCAGGGAGAGCCCCGCCACCACCTGGGTCGCGCCGAGCAGCCCGCGCAGTTCGTGCAGGGCGAGGGCGGACTGGCCGAGGGTGAGGGCGTTGCTGCTGATCAGGGCGAGGGCGTCGTTGTTGTCGAGGGGCTGGGGCCGGGGGGCAGGGCCCTGCCAGGGGTGTTCGCCCGCGAGGGCCAGGCCCATCTGGGAGAGGGCCGCGATGTCGCCCGTGCCGACCGACCCGAACTCATTGACCCTCGGGTAGGCCCCGCTCTCCAGGGCTTCGCAGAGCGCCGTGACGACGGTGGGCCGCAGCCCCGCGCCGCCCGCGAGGAGCTGGTTGGCGCGGACGGCGAGCATCGCGCGGACCTCGCGGGCGGGCAGTTCGGCGCCGATCGCGCCCGCGTGGGAGCGCAGGAGCCTGAGGCCGTGGTCGGCGGCGGCCTCGGTGGGCACGTCCTCGGTGCGATTGGCGCCGACGCCGGTGGAGCGGCCGTACACCCGGCCCCAGGAGGCGATCTGGCGGGCCGCGTGCCAGGACTCCTCGACGCGCTTCATCGCGTCGGTGCCGGGGACGGGCCGGGCGGCGGAGTCGGCGAGGCGGACGACGTCGGCGACGGGGAGGCCGAGCCCGTCGAGGACGACGACGGGGACGTCGGCCGGGGGCGCCGGGTGGCTCTCCCCGCCGGGCGCCCCACCCGCACCACCGGCCACGACGTCCGCGATATGAGACGGCATCACGCGCTTTTCCTCCTCAACCGGACCTCTGGTCTCGCCCGCCGAGCACTCGTAACCAGTGATTTACGCCGGAGCATTGACAACCTATTCAGGTAACGAGAACTCTGCATGACGATATACAGCCGGGCAAGGGACTCACTCATGATCCAGTTCGACACGGTCCACAACCGCTTCCCGAACGGCACCACGGCAGTCGACGATCTCTCCCTCGACCTGCCGGAAGGCGGCGTCACCGTACTGGTCGGATCCTCCGGCTGCGGCAATCCATGAAGTCGGCGTCCCTCCGCATGATCAACCGAATGGTCGACCCGACGTCGGGCACCATCCGCCTCGGCGCCACCCTGACGACCGAGCACCTCACCGAGCCGAACCGCCTCGTCGACAAGGACCCCGAGGACGTGGCGAACGACTGGGCGTCGCGGCACGGCATCACGAAGAAGCAGTAGCCAACCAACGAGATGAGGGGTGCGGGCATGACAGAGTCCCTGGTGGAGCGGCGCTCCATCGACGTGGTCCCCGACGCCGAGCGGCACGGCACGGCGTTCAGCCAGTTCACGCTCTGGCTCGGCGCGAACCTGCAGATCACGGCCGTGGTCACGGGTGCGCTCGCCGTCGTGTTCGGCGGGGACGTGGTGTGGTCGATCGTCGGCCTGGTGCTCGGCAACGTCGTGGGCGGCGCGGTGATGGCCCTGCACTCGGCGCAGGGCCCGAAGCTCGGCCTGCCCCAGATGATCCAGTCCCGGGCGCAGTTCGGGGTGCGCGGCGCCGTCGTACCGCTGCTGCTCGTCATCCTCATGTACGTGGGCTTCTTCGCGAGCGGCAGCGTCCTCGCGGGCCAGGCCACGGCGGAGCTGACGCACACGAACGACACGACCGGCATCGTGCTGTTCGCGGCGGTCACGGCGGTGATGGCGGCGGTCGGATACCGCGTGATCCATGCGCTGGGCCGGGTGGCGAGCGTGATCTGCGCCCTGGCGTTCATCTATCTCGGCATCCGCCTCCTGGACCGCGTCGACCTGTCCGCGCTCCTCTCCGACGCCCACTTCGGCCTGCCGATGTTCCTGCTCGCGGTCTCCCTCTCGGCGTCCTGGCAGCTCGCGTTCGGCCCGTACGTCGCGGACTACTCGCGCTATCTGCCGCGCACGACGTCGGGGCGGGCCACGTTCTGGTGGACGCTGTCCGGCTCGGCGCTCGGCGCGCAGTGGTCGATGACGTTCGGCGTCCTGGTGGCGGCGAGCGCGGGCGGGGCGTTCATGGGCAACCAGGTCGAGTACGTCGTGGGGCTCGGCGGCACCGGTCTGGTCGCGTCGCTCCTCTACTTCGTGGTCGCCCTCGGCAAGCTGACGATCAACGTCCTGAACACGTACGGCGGGTTCATGTCGATGGTGACGAGCGTCAGCGGATTCCGCGGCCAGAAGGAGCTGTCGCCGCGCGGCCGGTCGGCGTACATCGCGCTGATCATGGTCGCGGGCACGACGGTCGCGCTGCTCGGCAAGGACAGCTTCCTGACGTCCTTCAAGGACTTCCTGCTGTTCCTGCTGACCTTCTTCACCCCGTGGTCGGCGATCAACCTCGTCGACTACTACCTGATCTCCAAGGAGCGCTACGACATCCCGGCCCTGTCCGACCCGAACGGCCGCTACGGCGCCTGGCGCTGGGACGCCCTGACCGTCTACGTCGTCGGCCTCCTCGCCCAACTCCCGTTCCTGGTCACGCACTTCTACACCGGCCCGCTGGTGGACCCGCTCGGCGGCGCGGACATCTCCTGGATCGTGGGGCTCGCGGTCCCGGCGCTCCTGTACTGGGCCGTGGCGCGCCGGAACACCGCGCACATCCCCGAGCGGACGCTGTACGAGGCCCCGGCGCCGGTTCAAGAGCCGGTATCGCGCACGTCATGATCTGACGCGGACTCAACAAAGCCCGGACCAAGGCCACTTGGCGCTTCGGGGCCGGTACGTACTCTGAACCGCCGCCCGCCCCGCTCCCGCCCGAGCGGCCCCGCTCCGGACCCCAGAGGACGCCCCATGCCCGCCACCACCCCCCGCAGATCCCCCGCCAACCGCAGGGCCTTCCTGACGGCTACGGCCGCCACCGTGCTCACCTCCGCCGGCTCCGCAACCCACGCCGCCGCGGCACCCGCCACCGGCCGCCCGGCGGCCGGCCGCGCCCGCCCCGCCACCGGCGACGAAGCCCTCGCCGCACTCCTCGAAGGCAACCGGCGCTGGGCACGGGTCCGCTCGCGCCACCCGCACGAGGACCGGGCGCGGCGCGTGGCGCTCGCCCACGAGCAGCATCCGTTCGCGACGATATTGTCCTGCGTCGACTCCCGGGTGCCGCCGGAGCTGGTCTTCGACCAGGGGCTCGGCGATCTGCTGTGCATCCGCACGGCGGGCGAGGTCCTGGACGAGGCGGTGCTCGGCTCCCTCCAGTTCGGAGTGACCGAACTGCGCATACCGCTCATTCTGGTCCTCGGACACGAGCGCTGCGGGGCGGTGGCGGCGACCATAGACCAGCTGCGCACCGGCACCCGGGCCCCCGGCCACCTCGCCCGCCTCGTCGAGGGGATCGGCCCGTCCGCGTGGGCCTGCCGGGACGAGCCCGGCGACTGGGTCGACCACACGGTGGCGGCGCACGCGCGGCGGATGCGGGACGCCTTGCGCGCGGACGCGGCGTTCCGGCCCGCCAAGGTGGTGGCCGCGCGCTTCGATCTCGACTCCGGCCGGGTGCGCGTACTGCCCTGACCAGGCCTCCGTGGGGCTTGGCCCAGTGCCGAAAGGGGGGCTACCCCCACTGCCGACGGTGCCGGGCCCCCGTACCGTATGGGTTATGGAAGCCCCTCGTGACGCCGAACTCAAGAAGGAACTCGACGCCGCCTTGCACGCGCGCAAGGACCTCGGCGAAGAGTACGAGTCCGCGCTCGTCGACTCGTTCCTCGAAAAGATCGAGAACCGCCTCGACGGTACGATCGACCGCCGCATGCGCCGTCATCTCGCCGAGCAGCAGATGATCGTGGCGCGCGGCGCCCGCAGCCCCGGCAGCGGCGTCGACTCCTGGGGCGAGCGCTTCGGCTTCGGCGTCGTCTCGCTCATCCTCGCCATCCCGCTCTCGGCGATCGGCGTGGTCAACGCGGACCTCCCGGGCCTCTTCGTCACCTGGTTCGGCATCGTCGGCGTCAACGCGGTCCACGCCATGCGCGGCACGGGCTTCATGTCGTTCCTGCGAGGTCGCGACCGCAAGTCCTCCTGGGAGGACTAGTCCGGGCAGGGCCCGTCGGGGCCCGGTGCGGCCCGGGCCGGACGGAAAGCGCGGGTAGCGCGGGGACCGCCGAACCCCCGGGCTGGCCCGGAGGTCGGGACGACGGCGGTCCCCGCGAGGGACGCGGGCCGGGTCAGGACCGGGCGGCGCGTCCAGGCGTCGCTGGAGGTCCGGGAGCCGCTCCGGAAGTCCTGACGCCGACACCTCCCAAGGTGCCGCACACGTGTTAAGCGGGTGCTGCGCGGACGTGTCGCCTTCGTACCGGTTCCGCGAAGTCCCCCCGCCCGGCGTCGGGTGCGGGCCCGGCCGCCCTGCGACCGGCCGCGCCCGCACCCGGGGAACCGGCTACGACCCCTGCTGCTCCGCGAGGAACGCCAGCAGGTCCTGACGGCTCACCACACCCGTGGGCTTGCCCTCGACGAGCACGATGGCGGCGTCGGCGGAGCCGAGGACCGACATCAGGTCGGCGACGGGCTCGCCGGAGCCGACCTGCGGCAGCGGGTCGGACATGTGCTTCTCCAGCGGGTCACCGAGCGAGGCGCGCTGGGTGAACAGCGCGTCGAGCAGCTCCCGCTCCACGACCGAGCCGATGACCTCGGCGGCCATCACGTCCGGGTGTCCGGCGCCCGGCTTGACGATCGGCATCTGCGAGACGCCGTACTCGCGCAGCACCTCGATGGCCTCGCCGACGGTCTCCTCGGGGTGCATGTGGACGAGGGAGGGCAGCTCGCCGCCCTCCTTGCGGCGCAGGACGTCGCCGACGCGCGGCTGGTCCCCGGCCTCCTCCAGGAAGCCGTAGTCGTTCATCCACTCGTCGCTGAAGATCTTGCTCATGTAGCCGCGCCCGCTGTCCGGGAGCAGCACGACCACGACGTCGTCCGGACCGAGGCCCTCCGCGACCCGCAGCGCCGCCACGACGGCCATGCCGCAGGAGCCGCCGACGAGCAGCCCCTCCTCCTTGGCGAGGCGCCGGGTCATCTGGAAGGAGTCCTTGTCGGACACGGCGACGATGTCGTCGGTGATGTTCCGGTCGTAGGCCGTCGGCCAGAAGTCCTCACCGACGCCCTCGACGAGGTACGGCCGCCCGGACCCGCCGGAGTACACGGACCCCTCGGGGTCGGCCCCGACGACCTTGACCCGGCCCTCGGAGACCTCCTTCAGATACCCGCCGGTGCCGGAGATCGTGCCGCCGGTGCCGATGCCGGTGACGAAGTGGGTGATCTTCCCCTCCGTCTGCTCCCACAGCTCGGGGCCGGTGGAGTGATAGTGCGAGAGGGGGTTGTTGGGGTTGGAGTACTGGTCCGGCTTCCACGCGTCGGGAATCTCGCGTACGAGGCGGTCGGAGACGTTGTAGTACGAGTCCGGGTGCTCGGGGTCGACGGCGGTCGGGCAGACCACCACCTCGGCGCCGTACGCGCGCAGCACGTTGATCTTGTCGGTCGACACCTTGTCCGGGCACACGAAGACGCACTTGTAGCCCTTCTGCTGGGCCACGATGGCCAGGCCGACGCCCGTGTTGCCGCTGGTCGGCTCGACGATCGTGCCGCCGGGACGCAGCTCGCCGCTGGCCTCCGCGGCCTCGATCATGCGCAGCGCGATGCGGTCCTTCACGGAGCCGCCGGGATTGAAGTACTCGACCTTGGCGAGGACCGTGGCCTCCAGGCCCGCGGTCACGTTGTTGAGCCGCACCAGCGGGGTGTTGCCGACGAGGCTGATCATCGAGTCGTGGAAATGCACCGTGGTCTCCGTCTTTTCCGGGGTATCCGGGCTGCGTGTCGTGGGCGCCCACCGTGACGGACGAGCCGTGTGGGCCGCAGGTGTCGTACGGCCCCCACCGGCCCGCGCCCGGGGACGCCGCACGAGGTTTTCGGTGCCGTCAGCCTACGGCTCCGACTCGCCCGTTCACCTCCGCACGCGATTGGCCGACCGGCCCGACGGGGCAATGACTGGATGTACGGGACGAAATGGGCTCATGACTGGACTGGGGTGACGGCGGAGCATGTCGAGGGCGAGGGTGGCGCGGCGCATCGCCGCGGGCGCGGCGTACGGCGGCGGAGGCATCGGGCTGCTCGGCGCGGCCACGGTCGGGGTCGTCCTCGCCGAGGTGCAGCTGGCCAAGCGATCGGTGGGCAACGGCGGGTACGGGGCGCCGCCGCGGGCGAACGGGCGCTACGGGGCGGCGTTCGCCGAGCGCTCCGAGTGCGGGGAGGCGCTGCGGTTCGCCATGCTCGGCGACTCCACGGCCGCGGGCCAGGGCGTCCGCCGGGCCCAGCAGACCCCGGCCGCGCTGCTCGCCTCCGGCCTGGCCGCGGTGGCCGAGCGGCCGGTGGACGTGCGGGTGGTGGCGCAGCCCGGGGCACAGTCCGACGACCTGGAACGACAGGTGTCCTTGGTCCTGTCCGACGAGACGGGCTGGCTGCCCGACGTGTGCGTCGTGATGATCGGCGCGAACGACGTCACGCACCGGATGCCCGCGACACAGTCCGTGCGGTTCCTGTCCGCGGCGGTCCGCAGGCTGCGCACCGCCGGGGCGGAGGTGGTCGTGGGGACGTGCCCCGACCTCGGCACCATCGAGCCCGTCTACCAGCCGCTGCGGTGGCTGGCCCGCCGGGTCTCGCGGCAGCTCGCCGCCGCGCAGACGATCGGGGTGGTGGAGCAGGGGGGCCGGACGGTGTCCGTGGGCGATCTGCTCGGCCCTGAGTTCGCGGCGAACCCGCGGGAGATGTTCGGCCCCGACAGCTACCACCCCTCGGCGGAGGGGTACGCCACCGCGGCGATGGCCGTCCTGCCCACGCTGTGCGCGTCCCTGGGCCTGTGGCCCGAGGAGGAGCGGCCCGACGTCTCCCGCCGCGAGGGCTTCCTGCCCGTGGCCCGCGCGGCCGCCAAGGCCGCCTCGGAGGGCGGCACGGAGGTCACCGGCGCCATGCCCACAGGCCCCCGTGGCCCCTGGGCCCTCCTCAAGCGCAGGCGCCGCCGCCGCATCCAGGAGCCGGACCCGTCACCGATTCCGTAGCGGGGGCTCCCCCATCCCACCCCTTCCCGAAACCATGGGGGCTGCCGCCCCCCGGACCCCCGCTGTCGGCGCTCCGCGCCTCGTCCTCAAACTCCCCCAAGCTCTTAAGGAGCAGGGGGACCCCCACGACGGGCTATGGACAGCCCCTCCGGCGTTTGAGGAGCGGGGGTCTGGGGGCAGAGCCCCCAGTTTCGGGAAGGGGCGGGTTGGGGAGCCCCCGGCAAGGCCCCCTGAGCGCTCGCTTAGAAATGCGGCCGGGGTCACACTCCTCACCCAGTGCCCCAACACACTACGGGCAGGTAACTTCCCAGTGAGCCCTGCCCTGTTAAGGGCGCCCCCGCCAGTAGGAGCCCGTGATGCCCGAAGCCGTGATCGTCTCCGCCGCCCGCTCCCCCATCGGCCGCGCCTTCAAGGGCTCCCTGAAGGAGCTGCGGCCGGACGACCTGACCGCCACGATCATCGAGGCCGCCCTGGCCAAGGTGCCCGCGCTCGACCCGAAGGGCATCGACGACCTGATGCTGGGCTGCGGCCTGCCCGGCGGCGAGCAGGGGCACAACCTCGGCCGGATCGTGGCCGTGCAGATGGGGATGGACCACCTCCCGGGCTGCACGATCACGCGCTACTGCTCCTCCTCGCTGCAGACGTCCCGCATGGCCCTGCACGCCATCAAGGCGGGCGAGGGCGACGTCTTCATCTCGGCGGGCGTGGAGATGGTGTCCCGCTCGGTGAAGGGCACCAGCGACGGCCAGCCCGACACCCACAACCCCCTGTTCGCCGACGCCGAGGCCCGCACGGCGGCGCGCGCCCAGGAGACGGGCACCGACTGGCACGACCCGCGCGCGGACGGCCTGGTCCCGGACGCGTACATCGCGATGGGCCAGACCGCCGAGAACCTCGCCCGCGCCAAGGGCGTCACCCGCGCGGACATGGACGAGTTCGGCGTCCGGTCCCAGAACCTCGCCGAGGAAGCCCTGAAGAACGGCTTCTGGGAGCGGGAGATCACCCCGGTCACCACGCCCGACGGCACCGTCGTCAGCAAGGACGACGGGCCGCGCGCGGGCGTCACCCTGGAGGGCGTGGCCGGGCTCAAGCCGGTGTTCCGCCCCGACGGCCTGGTCACGGCGGGCAACTGCTGTCCCCTCAACGACGGCGCCGCCGCCCTGGTGATCATGAGCGACACCAAGGCCCGCGAGCTCGGCCTGACCCCGCTGGCCCGGATCGTCTCCACCGGCGTCACCGGCCTCTCCCCGGAGATCATGGGCCTCGGCCCGGTCGAGGCCAGCAAGCAGGCCCTCCAGCGGGCCGGGCTGACCATCGGCGACATCGACCTGGTCGAGATCAACGAGGCCTTCGCCGCCCAGGTGATCCCCTCCTACCGCGACCTGGACATCCCGCTGGAGAAGCTGAACGTCAACGGCGGCGCGATCGCCGTCGGCCACCCCTTCGGCATGACCGGCGCCCGCATCACCGGCACGCTGATCAACTCCCTCCAGTTCCACGACAAGCAGTTCGGCCTGGAGACGATGTGCGTCGGCGGCGGCCAGGGCATGGCGATGGTCATCGAGCGCCTGAGCTGAGCGCCACCACCGTACGGCCGGAGTGACGCCCCGAAGCGGCCGCTCCGGCACCCAGAGTGGCCGCTCGTCTCACGAGCCGGGACGCGGCGGCCACTTCGGCCCCTCCACACATTCGTGACCCAATCTCCCTCAGGATGTGACCAATCTCCTGGGGGAGGAGCAATTGCCCAGGTCAGCACGGATCCACGGATAAACGCCGGGCCGAAAGTCCTGTCCAATTCGTGACGTAATGCACTGACAGCAGGATGGTGCAGGCTTCAAGCTGATGTAGGAAGTCGGGGGTCGACTTGAAACCGGGAGTACGTCAGTGAGCGCCATGCATCTTGCCTTGCTGCTCTCCGCGGCCGCTGCCACGGCCGTGGGCACCGCCACCCTGCACACCGTGCGGGGCCTGCGGCAGCAGATCACCGAGCTGCGCACCGAGCTGGCCGAGAGCCGCGGCGCGGCCGTCAGCCGCGTCTCCGTACCCGCGGCCCGCACCGCTGTGGACACCGAGGAGATACGCGCGGCGGTCGCCGAGGCCCTCGCCGAGGAGCGCGAGCGCGAGCTCGCCGAGGCCCGCGCGTTCTGGGCCGCCCAGGAGGCGCGGGACATCGCGGACACGCCCTCGCTCCTGAGCGGGCTGCCCGAGGGCATCGCGGACGAGCTGTTCCTGCCGCGCCAGGCCGATCTCGCGGGCCTGGAGTCGGAGAGCCTGGAGCCGGTCGTCGAGCCCTTCACCGACCCGGCCGGGGTCGCGGACGAGTTCGCCGCGGACTCCCCCGAGCTGGCCGCGGCCCGCCGCCGGCACCCCTCGCACCCGGACTTCGTGCCGGTGCAGTCCAGCGCGGGCGCCGACCACGAGCGCACCGTGGCCTGCCTGGAGGAGCTGGCGGACGCCCGCACGGCGCTCGCCGACGTCCGTCCGGGCCCGCTGGGCACCCTGGACGTCTACGTCTTCACGGACGGCACGACGCTCTGCATGACCCCGGGCCACCGCGAGACCGCGGAGCTCCTCGCCGCCGCCCTGCGCGACGGCCAGGCCCCGGTCCTGCTCGGCGGCTCCGGCGTCTCGGGCGCGTACGCGCTCACGTTCGCGTGCGGCGCCGAGAACGTCTACATCCTGGCCGACCGTGTGATCGCCAGCGTCTGAGCCCTCGACGGCGCCTGCGCGGCCGGGGGTGGCTGCGCGGCCGGGTGTGACCGATGGCCGGGGGTGACCGATGGCCGGGGGCGGCTGAGCCGTCGGGAGCGTCCGACAGCGGCTCCCCGTCCGATTTCGGTCAGGTTCCGGTCAGATCCCGGCCCGCCCCAGGGCCAGCTCCACCAGCTCCACGGCTTCCGCCAGCTCCCGCTCGTCGGCGAGCACCAGCGCCAAGTCCCGCCCGGCGACGGTGACTTGGTCGGCCGCCGCGAACATCCCGGCGTCCGGCATCCGGCGCGGCTCGCTGCCCGGCGCCTCCCGCACCTGCGTGCGCACCGCCAACTCCCTCGCGAGCTCCAGCGCTTCGGCCGCCGCGCCGCGCTGCAGTCTGGACTGCGGGGCGGCCCGCAGCCGGTCCGCGAAACGGTCAACGGCCGTGATCAAAGGCGTCGTATCGAGCACTGTGCGACCCTACGCGCCGAGCAGGGACTGTTGCCAATACCCGAACGCTCAGGCACCGTGGCGTGAAGGACGGACCACATCGAACGCGTCCGGAGGCGCCGATGTCCCAAGTCTTCTCCGAGGAGACCCACCGAAATCTGCTCGCGCGAATCCCCCACTGCACAGGTCGTGAAGTCTCCGACTGGCTCCGCACCGTCGACGAGGGCCCCTCTCTCTTCCGCTTCGAGGAGAAGGTCAGCTGGCTCCGCGGCGAACACAACCTCGCGTACGGCCACGCCAAGGCGATCATCCATGAGTACGACCTGCGCCGCGCCGCACGCAAACTGATCTGACCCCGACTCCCCGTTCCCCCGCGAAGAAGACAGGCAGGCAGACAGCAGCACAGGAGCAGACAACGGCGAAGGGCCCGCGGAAAGCATTCCGCGGGCCCTTCGGCCGTTCTCAGGACGTCAGCCGTGCGGGCTGCCGTCCTCCAGGGGCGGCCGTCAGTCGTTGCCCTGCAGGATCGCGATGAGCCGCAGGAACTCCATGTAGATCCACACCAGCGTCATCGTGAGGCCGAAGGCGGCGAGCCAGGCCTCCTCGCGCGGGGCGCCGTACGCGATGCCGTCCTCGACCTGCTTGAAGTCCAGGGCCAGGAAGCACGCGCCGAGCAGGATGCCGATGATGCCGAACATGATGCCGAGGCCACCGCTGCGGAAGCCGAGACCGTCACCGCCGCCGAAGACGGCGAAGAGCAGGTTCACCGCCATCAGCAGGACGAAGCCGAGGGCGGCCGCCATCACGAAGCCGTAGAAACGGCGGTTGACGCGGATCCAGCCTGCCTTGTACGCCACCAGGACGCCGAGGAAGACCGCCATCGTGCCGAGCACGGCCTGCATGGCCGCGCCGCTCGCGATGCGGTTGTCGACGACGCTGGAGATGACGCCGAGGAAGACACCCTCAAGGGCGGCGTAGGCCAGGATCAGCGGCGGCGAGGCCTTGCGCTTGAAGGCCTGGACGAAGCCCAGGATCATCGCGACGAGACCGGCACCGACCGCGATGCCGACGGACTTGTTGAAGTTGGCGTCGTCGACGGGGAGCAGCGCCCAGGCGAGCGCGGCCGTCACGACGAGGACACCGAGCGTGGTGGCCGTGCGCATGACGACGTCGTCCATCGTCATGCGGCCGGTGGTCACCGGGGCCTGCGGCGGCGCGCCTTGCAGGTCCTGCTGGGCGTACGGGTTGTTGGCGTACGGGTTGGCGGGGGCCTGCTGGCCCGCGCCCGCGTACGGGTTGCCCTGCGCGTACGGATTCGGCTGCGTCCCGACGGCGGCGGCTCCCCCGGCCTGCGGCTGCGCGTTGAAGCCCGCATAGCCGTTGTCGCGGCTGAACCCCCGTCGCGAGAAGACCGGGTTACTGCTCCTCATTTCACTCCTCCATGGCCACCGTGCGTGGCTTTGGTTCAAGAGTAATGGGCTGGCAAAGATCCAGCCCTAGTGCTCAGGGAGGATCTTTCCCCATCTGTTACGAGGAACGCTCACCGAGGCTCCGGTGTTCCGGGCCTTCCAGATGCCCGCTCAGCCGAACGGCAGGCCCGTGTAGCTCTCGGCGAGGTCCGTCGCCGCCGCCCGCGAGCCGGCGATCCGGTCGAGCCGGGCGCGCTGGAGCCGGTCGTCGAAGGGGGTCGCGGCCGGGTCGCGGTGCAGCATGGCCGTCATCGCGTACGCGAACCGCTCGGCCTGCCAGACGCGGCGCAGACAGGTCGCGGAGTAGGTGTCGAGGCCCGTCGGGTCGCCGGTGCCGTGGTGGGCGACCAGGGCGCGGGCCAGGGTGACGACGTCGCCCACGGCGAGGTTGAGGCCCTTGGCGCCGGTGGGCGGCACGATGTGGGCGGCGTCACCGGCGAGGAAGAGCCGGCCGTGCCGCATCGGCTCGTGCACGTGGGAGCGCATCGGGGTGACGGACGTGGCCGTGATCGGGCCGCGCTCGAGGCGCCAGCCGTCGTCCGTGGCGAGCCGCAGGTCCAGCTCGTCCCAGACGGCCGCCGCGCTCCAGTCGGCGGCCCGGGCGCCCGCGGGGACCTGGAGGTAGAGCCGGGAGACCGTCGGCGAGCGCATGCTCAGGAGGGCGAAGCCGCGGTCGTGCCGGGCGTAGACCAGCTCGTCGTGGGAGGGCGGCACGTCGGCGAGGACACCGAGCCAGGCATAGGGGTACGTACGCTCGTACGTCCGCGAGAGCGCGGGCGGCACCGCCGCGCGGGACACGCCCCAGTAGCCGTCGCACCCGGCGACGTACGCGCAGTCGAGGACGCCCTCGCGGCCCTCGTGGCGGTAGCGCACGCGCGGGGACGCGGTGTCGGCGTCCTCCACGGCGAGCGCCTCGGCTCCGAAGAGCAGCGGGCCGCCGCCGCGGAAGCGCAGGGCGATCAGGTCCTTGCACACCTCGGTCTGGGCGTAGACGGTCACCGACCGGCCGCCGGTGAGCGAGGGGAAGTCGACGCGGTGCCTGCGGCGGTCGAAGCGCAGCTCGATGCCGGTGTGGACCAGGCCCTCGCGGTCCATGCGGGCGCCCGCGCCCGCCGCGCGCAGGGCGTCGGCCGTGCCCTGTTCCAGGATCCCGGCGCGCTGTCGCCGCTCTACGTAGGCGCGGTCGCGGCTCTCCAGGACGACGGAGTCGATGCCCGCCCGGTCCAGGAGACGGGCGAGCAGGAGGCCCGCGGGCCCGGCTCCGATGATCGCGACGGTGGTGCGCATCACGGGAGTGTCGGGCCGGGTGGGGCGGGTGTCAACGGTGGGGCGGCGCGCGGGGCCGACTCCGTGCCCCCGGTGCCACCGCGCTCGTGGCGCGGTTGTCAGTGGCTGCTGCCATGCTGACAACAGCCCAGGAAACCAGGGCCCGGGCGGCGCGCCCGGGCCCGTGCGGACCGCGTCCCGCCCCCGCTCAGGCGTGGTGGGACCGCCCCGCCGACCCCGCGAAGGGCAGGACCATGCTTTCCACCGACTTCGTCCCCGGCGCCCCGAACTGGCTGGATCTCGGTGCCCCGGACACCGACGCCGCGGTGTCCTTCTACTCCGCCGTCTTCGGCTGGCAGTTCCAGTCGGCAGGGCCCGAGGGCGGCGGGTACGGCTTCTTCGTGCAGGACGACAAGACGGTCGCCGGGCTCGGCCCGCTGACCGAGGAGAACGCGTCCTCCGCCTGGACGCTGTACTTCCACACGGCGGACGCGGACGCCACCGCCAAGGCCGTCGAGCAGGCGGGCGGCTCGGTCCGGGTGGCCCCGGGGGATGTGTTCAGCTTCGGCCGGATGGGCCAGTTCAGCGACCCGGCGGGCGCGGACTTCGCCGTCTGGCAGCCGGCCGACACCAAGGGCGTGGACCTGGTGAACGCGCCCAATTCGCTGACCTGGGCGGAGCTGTACACGACGGACGCGGCGGCGGCGAAGGACTTCTACCGCGCGGTGTTCTCCTGGCAGCTCACCGACATGGAGATGGGCCCGGACATGACATACACCGTGCTGACCCCGGCGGGCGGCACGGAGGAGAACAGCCACGGCGGACTGATGCAGCTCCACCAGGACAACCTGGACGCGGGCTCGGGCCCGGAATGGCATCCGTACTTCGAGGTGGCCGACTGCGACGCGGTCTTCGCGAAAGCCGTGGCGGCCGGGGGCAAAGCCCTTATCCCCGCCATGGACGCCCCGGGGATCGGCCGGATGGCGATGCTCACCGACCCCGCGGGAGCGCCGTTCGCGATCATCAAGAGCGAGCAGCCCCCGGCGAGTTGACGAGCCGTCACCTGGGCCCGCGCCGGGCATATGCCGGCCGCGTGCCCTGCGGGAAATGAGGGATGAGGTGCCCGGAACCGGACTTGAACCGGTACGCCCGCTAAGGGGCAGCGAGGTTTAAGCTCGCCGTGTCTGCATTCCACCATCCGGGCAGGTGCGTGGGCTCCGCAACAAGGCTTCGACCCTATCGGGAGGCATCCCCCGAACAGCGGAACGACAGCCCGACGTTGTCTTATTTTATTGACGTCTGAGGGTGCATCAGCACCCGGTACTGGCCGGTGGTACTTGCCATCTGCCCTGTGGGCGGGGGCACGCACCGGTGAGGGAATTGACGGAATTTAGCCGTCCACAGGCGACACGTCCGCGCTCCGTTTCCGCGCCCCTTTAGCGCCCCCTCATGACCCCTGCGGTGACCTCCGCCCGAAGACCTCGTGAACGCCCGCGCAAGGGCCCTCGCAAGGGGGCCCGCCCCGATCTCGCGTAGGGGCCGCCCGTCATCCCCAGGTATGACATGGCCCCACCGAGTCCGACCGGAGTCGCCCCCCGGAACCGGAACAGCGGCTGACTACACGGGCCCCTTCCGCCGTGACGATGGAGTACGTACCCCACTCGCCGTCCCGACAGGAGCACCCGCCCGTGACCACCACCACTTCCTTCGCCGCCCGCGCCACCCAGGTGGCCGCTCGCGCCACGGACCTGTCCAAGGTGTACGGCCAGGGCGAGACCCAGGTGGTCGCGCTGGACCACGTGTCCGTGGACTTCGGGCAGGGCGAGTTCACCGCGATCATGGGGCCGTCGGGCTCCGGCAAGTCCACGCTGATGCACTGCGTGGCGGGCCTGGACAGCTTCAGCGGCGGCTCCGTGCGCATCGGCGACACCGAGCTCTCCACCCTCAAGGACAAGCAGCTCACCAAGCTCCGCCGGGACAAGATCGGGTTCATCTTCCAGGCGTTCAACCTGCTGCCGACACTGACCGCCCTGGAGAACATCACGCTCCCCATGGACATCGCGGGCCGCAAGCCGAACAAGCAGTGGCTGGAGCAGGTCATCTCCATGGTGGGGCTGGCCGGGCGCCTCTCCCACCGGCCCACCGAGCTGTCCGGCGGCCAGCAGCAGCGCGTCGCCGTGGCCCGCGCCCTCGCCTCCCAGCCGGAGATCATCTTCGGTGACGAGCCGACCGGAAACCTGGACTCGCGGTCCGGCGCCGAGGTGCTCGGCTTCCTCCGGAACTCGGTCCGTGAGCTCGGGCAGACCGTCGTGATGGTCACCCACGACCCGGTGGCCGCGTCGTACGCCGACCGGGTGATCTTCCTGGCCGACGGCCGGATCGTGGACGAGATGATCCACCCGACCGCTGACGGGGTCCTCGACCGGATGAAGGACTTCGACGCGAAGGGCCGGACCAGCTAGCGCTGGTCGGCCCGCTGCGGTTGCCCCTGGCCGCCGCTTCGGCTGAGCGTTCGTCCGGGACCGCAGGCCGGTCGTGGCTGGTCGCGCAGTTCCCCGCGCCCCTTCAGGGCGCTCCTCTCACGCCCCCGTCGGGGCGCTCCCGCCCGGGCCCCTCACTGACCGGCCCGCCCTCACCTGGACTCACTCTCATGTTCCGTACCGCTCTGCGCAATGTGCTCGCGCACAAGGCCCGGCTGTTGATGACCGTGCTCGCCGTCATGCTCGGCGTCGCGTTCGTCTCCGGCACCCTGGTCTTCACCGATACCTTCGGCTCCGCCTACAAGAACAAGTCGGCGAAGAGCTTCGACCACGTGTCCGTCGCCATCAAGCCCGACGGCGGCACCCGGGACGACGGCCAGGAGGCCAAGCAGCCGGAGCGTCTTACGGACTCCCTGCTCGACAAGGCCGAGAAGCTGCCCGGCGCCCGGTCGGCACTCGGCAGTGTCTCCGGCTTCACCGCCCTCGCCGACAAGGACGGCAAGCTGGTCGGCAGCGAGTGGGGCACCACGGGCTCCAACTACTTCCCCGGCAAGGACGGCAAGGACCCGCGCTACGACTTCAGCGACGGCGCCGCCCCGAAGCGGGCCGGTGACATCGCCCTGGACAGCCGCACCGCCGACCGCACCGGCTACAAGGTCGGCGACACGGTCCGCTACTCCACCGACGGACCGGTGCGCACCGCCAAGGTCAGCGGCGTCTTCGACACCGACGACGGCAGCGTCGTCGCGGGCGGCAGCCTCGTCGTCTTCGACAACGACACCGCGCGCAAGGTCCTCGGCAAGTCCGAGTACGACGAGATCGACGTGAAGGCCGCCGCCGGTACCTCCGAGACCGCCCTGAAGGGTGCCGTCGAGAAGATCCTGCCGAAGGACACCGAGGCCGAGACCGGTGTCTCCCTCAAGGACGAGCAGGACCGCCTGATCGAGCAGAACACCAGCTCCATGAGCCAGGTGCTGCTGATCTTCGCCGGGATCGCGCTGTTCGTCGGCATCTTCATCATCGCCAACACGTTCACCATGCTGGTCGCCCAGCGCACCAAGGAACTGGCCCTGATGCGCGCCGTCGGCGCGTCCCGCCGCCAGGTCACGCGCTCGGTCCTGATCGAGGCGTTCATCGTGGGCCTGGTCGCCGCCGTCGCGGGCTTCGCGCTCGGCATCGGCGTGGCCGTGGGCCTGGAGGCCCTGATGAACGCGGGCGGCGCCTCGCTGCCCGACGGCCCGCTGGTCATCGGCCCGACGACGATCATCACGGCGCTGCTCATCGGCGTGGTCGTGACCATGCTCGCCGCCTGGCTGCCCGGCCGCCGCGCCGCGAAGATCCCGCCGGTCGCCGCGATGAACAGCGTGCACGCCTCGCCCACCACGCGCGGCCTGGTCGTGCGCAACACCATCGGCTCGCTGCTCGTCGCCCTCGGCGTGGTCATGCTCTTCATGGACGACAACTACGTGAAGTCCGGCGGCGCCGCGACGATCCTCGTCGGCGTCATCGTCCTCACGCCGCTGCTGTCCCGCCCGTTCATCGCCGCCGCCGGCCCGCTCCTGAAGCCCTTCGGCGTCACCGGCAAGCTGGCCCGCCTGAACTCGGTCCGCAACCCGCGCCGCACGGCCTCCACCGCCTCGGCCCTGATGATCGGCCTGACCCTCATCACCGCGATGACCGTCGTCGCCGTCTCCATGGGCAGCGCCATCAACAAGATGGCCGCCGACTCCCTGAAGGCCGACTACGCCGTCTCGATGGCGAACTTCCAGCCGCTCACCCCCAAGGTCCACGACCAGCTGGCCAAGCTCCCCGAGGTCGAGGCCAGCAGCGCCCTGCGCACCACCTGGGGCGAGGCCGACGGCCGCGACACCCGGATCTCCGGCGTCGACCCCAAGGCCTTCGACAAGCTCGTCGGCCTGGACTTCACCAGCGGCTCCGCGGCCGGGCTCAAGGGCAACGCCGTCCTCGTCGACAAGGAGACCGCCGACGCCAAGGGCCTCAAGGCCGGTGACACCGTCCCGGTGAAGTTCGACGACGACAAGACCACCCGGCTGAAGGTCGCGGGCGTCTACAAGTCCAACGAGATGCTCGACGGCCTCTTCGCCCCCACCCCCGTCGTCACCCCGCACCTGTCGAAGATCCAGGACCAGCAGGTCCTGCTGAAGATGAAGGGCGGCGTGTCCGACAAGGCCGAGGACGCCGTCGTGAAGGCCCTCGGCGACAACCCCGCCATCAAGATCCAGGACAAGGACGACATCAGCAACGAGGTCGGCGGCGCCATCAACATGCTGCTGAACATGCTGTACGGCCTGCTCGCCATGGCGATCCTCGTCGCCGTCCTCGGTGTCATCAACACCCTGGCGATGTCCGTCTTCGAGCGGAAGCACGAGATCGGAATGTTGCGCGCGATCGGGCTCGACCGCGCGAAGATCAAGCAGATGGTGCGCCTGGAGTCGGTCGTCATCTCCCTGTTCGGCGCGGTGCTCGGCGTCGGTCTCGGCCTCTTCCTCGGGTGGGTCGCCGGAGACAGCATCTCCGGCAGCGTGACCACGTACTCGATGGAGATCCCCGTGGGCCGGATCGCGATCTTCCTCGCCATCGCGGGCGTGGTTGGTGTGCTGGCCGCGGTCTGGCCCGCGCGGAGCGCGGCTCGCCTCAACCCGCTGCAGGCCATCAAGTCCGAGTGACGCCTGCGCTGAGCTGAGCGGGGCCCCGGGGTGAACGCACCCCGGGGCCCCGCCGTCGTCATCCGGGGGCTTCGCCTCCTGCCCCCCTTTGTCGCCGCTTCGCGGCTCGTCCTCAAACGCCGGACGGGCTGGATTCCCTCCATGTCCTCGACCTCAGCGGCATCCCTGATCCACCCCTCTCCGGCGTCCGTACCGCAAGGACCTGGTTGACCCCTATGCGGTTGCTCTCGAAGGCCAGGGCCGATGCCGCCATGTAGAGGCGCCAGACGCGGGCCCGGCCCGGGGTGGTCAGGCGGACGCCGTCCTGCCAGCGCTGTTCCAGGCGGGAGACCCAGTGGCGCAGGGTGAGGGCGTAGTGCTCGCGGATGGACTCGACGTCGCGGACCTCGAAGCCCGCGCGTTCCAGGAGGCCGACGGTGGTGCCGAGCGGGGCGAGCTCGCCGTCGGGGAAGACATAGGCGTCGATGAACTCGTCCACCGAGTAGGCCGTCTCGTCGGCCTGGGGGCGGCGGGCGATCTGGTGGTTCAGGAGGCGGCCGCCGGGCTTCAGGAGGGCGTACAGGTCGTTGGCGTAGTCCAAGTACCGCTCGGCGCCGACGTGTTCGGCCATGCCGATGGAGGAGATGGCGTCGTACGGGCCGTCGCGCACGTCGCGGTAGTCCTGGACGCGGATCTCGATCCGGTCGGTGAGGCCCTCCTGGGCGATGCGCTTCCTGGCGTACGCGGCCTGCTCCTGCGAGAGCGTGACGCCGATGACGCGCACGCCGTGCTCACGGGCCGCGTGGATGGCCATGGAGCCCCAGCCGCAGCCGACGTCCAGGAGCCGCATGCCGGGCTTCAGGCCGAGCTTGCGGGCGATGAGTTCGAGCTTGTCGCGCTGGGCGTCCTCCAGGCTGGACTCCGGGGACTCCCAGTAGGCGCACGAGTAGACCATCGAGGGGCCGAGCACCAGCTCGTAGAAATCGTTGCCGACGTCGTAGTGGTGGCTGATGGCCTTCTTGTCGCTGCCCTTGGTGTGCCGGTGCGGCCTGCCGGGCCTGCGCGTCTCCTCGCGCGGCACGGGCGGCGGCACGAACGGCGCGGCGAGCGCGAGCAGCGACCGGGCGGCGGCGCGGACCTGCGGGTCGCGCAGCTTCTCGGCGAGGCCCGGGGCGTCGTCGGAGCGCTCCCAGATGAACTCGGCGAGCAGATCGAGCACCGCGTACAGGTCCCCGTCGACATCGATGTCCCCGGCCACCCACGCCCGCGCGAGGCCCAGCTCGCCCGGCTTCCACAACAGGCGGCGCAGGGCGCGGCGGTGGCGTACGACGAGGGTGGGGGCGCCCGGCGGCCCCGCCTCCGAACCGTCCCAGGCCCGGATCCGAACCGGCAGCTCGGTTCCCACCAACTGCTCGGCAAGATTCTGCAGCCGCAGTGCGGCGTCCTGCATGGCGCACACCTCCGTGATCACAACCCGGAACGGAACGGTCCAACACCACGTAAACACCAACGGGCCGCCCGCGCAGTCCCGTTGCATCGTTACGAATATGCAAAATGCGTGCAGAGGGCATCTAGCGACTGCCGGGAATGCCGAAAGGGCCCCCGCACCACGGATGGCGGGGACCCTTTCACGCTGTACTACGGGCCGTCAGACGGCCTCGGCCTGGGCCGTCAGGAGGCCTTGGCCTTCTCCTCGACCGGAGCGGCCGGGACCTCGGCCTTGGCCGCGGGCTTCGGGGCCGGCTTGGCGGCCTCGTAGAACTCCTCGCGGGGCGTCTCCATGGCGCCGAGCGAGACGACCTCGCGCTTGAGGAACATGCCCAGCGTCCAGTCCGCGAAGACGCGGATCTTGCGGTTGAACGTCGGCATCGCCATGCCGTGGTAGCCACGGTGCATGTACCAGGCGAGACGGCCCTTGAGCTTGATCTTCATCTTGCCCATGACGATCATCGCGACGCCCTTGTGCAGGCCGAGGCCCGCGACCGCGCCCTTGTTGGCGTGGCTGTACTCCTTCTGCGGGAAGCCCCGCATGCCGGAGATCACGTTGTCGCCGAGGACCTTGGCCTGGCGCAGCGCGTGCTGGGCGTTCGGCGGGCACCAGGCGTTCTCGTTGCCCGCCTTGCGGCCGACCATGTCCGGCACCTGGGCGTTGTCGCCCGCGGCCCAGATGTAGTCGGTGCCCTGGACCTGGAGGGTCGTCTGGGTGTCGACGTGGCCACGGGGGCCGAGCGGCAGACCGAAGCGCGCGAGCGCCGGGTTGGGCTTGACGCCCGCGGTCCACACGATGGTGTTGGAGTCGACCTCGAGGCCGTTGTTCAGGACCACGTGGCCGTCCACGCAGGAGTCCATGCCGGTCTTCAGGTAGACCTCGACGCCGCGGCCTTCCAGGTGCTCCTTGCCGTAGGCGCCGAGCTTCGGGCCGACCTCGGGGAGGATCTTGTCGGCGACGTCGACGAGCAGGAAGCGCATGTCCTCGCGCTTCACGCTCTTGTAGTACTTGGCCGCGTCGCGGGCCATGTCCTCGACCTCGCCGATGGTCTCGGCACCGGCGAAGCCACCGCCGACGAAGACGAAGGTGAGCGCCTTGCGGCGGACCTCCTCGTCCGTCGTGGAGTCGGCCTTGTCGAGCTGCTCGAGCACGTGGTTGCGCAGGCCGATGGCCTCCTCGATGCCCTTCATGCCGATGCCCTGCTCGGCGAGGCCGGGGATCGGGAAGGTGCGGGAGACCGCGCCCATCGCGATGACCAGGTAGTCGAACGGCAGCTCGTACGCCTCGCCGACGAGCGGCGCGATCGTGGCGACCTTGCGGTCCTGGTCGATGGTCGTGACCCGGCCGGTGAGAACTTCCGCCTTGGGCAGCACGCGTCGCAGCGGGACGACGACGTGCCGAGGCGAAATGCTGCCGGCCGCGGCTTCGGGGAGGAAGGGCTGGTACGTCATGTACGAGCGCGGGTCGACGACCGTGACGGTCGCCTCTCCGTAGCGCATCTTCTTCAGAATGCGTCGAGCTGCGTACAGGCCTACGTACCCACCGCCTACTACGAGGATCCTGGGACGCTCCGTGGTGCTCATGCCATCGAGTATCCACCCCCTCCCGGGGGGTCGCTCGTGCGCCCCTTCACAAGCATGGGTGGGGCCTCTGCTACACTTCGCCGCCCACGTGACGGAGGTCATGACCTCACGGGGGAACCACCGCCCCGCGCGAGTCGTTGTCAACCCCTCGTGAGCTGCCGCTCCTGGCTCCGGCGCCCGGTGGACCACACCCTGGTTCACACCCCGGCAACACCCCGGAAGCGCTCCCGGCACCCGCCTTCGGGCCCTCCCCCCGCCCGTTCCCGGGCCGAACTCCTCAAAACCTCGCCCAACAGGGCCGATTTCCTTGTGAAGAACTTCACGAACTTTCTCGGCGGAGCCCCGGAAGGAGGCATTCCAACCCCCTTCCGGGCCGCTCAGACGTCGTCCGGAGCGCTCAGCCGATCAAGGTACTCAGGCGATCGACCAGGCGATGCCGTCGAGGATGTCGTGCTCGCTCACGACGAGTTCGGTGGCCCCGGCCCGCTCCATGATCGCGAGCAGCACGAGGACGCCCGCCGCGATGACGTCGACGCGGCCCGGGTGCATCACGGGGATGGCCGCGCGCTCGGCGTGCGTGGAGCGCACGAGCATGTCGGCGATCTCCGCGACGCGGGCGTACGGGAAGCGGGAGTGGTGGATCGCGGCGGAGTCGTACGCGTCCAGGCCCAGCGCGATACCGGCCACCGTGGTGACCGAGCCCGCGAGGCCCACGAGGGTGCGGGCCGCGCGCAGCGGGACGGTTTCCTCGGCGAGGTCCAGGGCCGCCTCGACGTCCGCGCGGATCGCGGCGAGCTGGGCCTCGGTGGGCGGGTCCGCGGAGACGACGCCGCCGCGCGCGAGGTGGCGCTCCGTCATGCGTACGCAGCCGACGTCCACGGAGCGGGCCGCGCGGACCTGGTCGTCGCCGACCACGAACTCCGTGGAGCCGCCGCCGATGTCGACGACCAGGTACGGGCCCGGCATGTCCGCGTGGCCCTTGAGTTCCCTGGTCGCGCCCGTGAAGGAGAACTCGGCCTCCTGGTCGCCGCTGATCACCTCCGGTTCGACGCCGAGGATGTCGAGGACGCCGCGGACGAAGTCGTCGCGGTTCTCGGCGTCCCGGGAGGCGGAGGTGGCGACGAAGCGGAGGCGCTCCGCGCCGTGTTCCTTGATGACCCCGGCGTACTCGCGGCAGGCCGCGAACGTCCGCTCCAGCGCCTCCGGCGCGAGCCGTCCCGTCCTGTCCACGCCCTGCCCCAGCCGGACGATCTCCATCCGGCGGTCCAGGTCGACGAGTTGGCCCGTCGCCGGGTCGGCGTCGGCCACGAGCAGGCGGATCGAGTTGGTACCGCAGTCGATGGCTGCCACGCGGGTCATCGGGGTTCTCCTAGTCGTTGACGGTGCCGTGGGCCGGGGCTCTGCCCACCCTTCCCCAAGCTCTCGGCTTCGCTCGAGCAGGGGATGCCCCTATCGCCCTCTGGGCGGCCCAGCTGCCCACAGGGTGGGACGGACAGCGGCTGAGGCTGCCCACGGCCGGGCGAAGCCGGGAGGCGGCTGGCCGCTCGCGTCGAACGGCCTGCCGACGCGGGTGGGCGGGGAATGCCCGCCGCGGAGCGGTGGGCCGGGGCAGCTCCGGTGCCGGGTCAGGCGGAGTCGGCGCGGCCCACGCACGGGCCCTTGCGCCACCACTCCGGCAACATGGCAATGGCTTCGTCGCCGAGCGGGTTCACCCCGGGGCCCGCGGCCAGTGAGTGGCCCACGAGGACGTGCAGGCACTTCACGCGGTCGGGCATGCCCCCGGCCGACGGGAAGCCCTCAAGGACCTCGATGGAGTCGCGCCGGGCGATGTAGTCCTCGTGGGCGGCACGGTACGCGGCGGCCAGCTCGGGATCGGTGGCGAGCCGCTCCGTCATCTCCTTCATGACCCCGTTGGCCTCCAGCGTGCCGATGGCGGAGGCGGCCCGCGGGCACGTCAGGTAGTACGTGGTGGGGAACGGCGTGCCGTCGGGCAGCCGCGGCGCCGTCTCGACCACGTCCGGGTTGCCGCAGGGGCAGCGGTGGGCGATCGCGCGCAGACCGCGCGGCGGGCGCCCGAGCTGCTCCTGGAACGCGGCGATGTCGGCGTCCGTGGGCGCGGTGGACTCGGTCTGGGGCGGGGGCGTCTGCATGCCTGTCTTTCGGTTCGATCGTTCGGTTCTGCGACGGGGTTCCAAGGTAGAGGGGCCGACCGGTGCGGGGCACGTCAGTCCCGGTCGGCCTTGTCGGCGCTCCCGGCACGGTCGGCGTTGTCGGCGTTGTCGACGCCGTCCCACACGTTCGCGTACCAGGGCCGGTCCGCCGCCCCCTCGTCCCCGCGGTGGTCCGCCGCGGCCGCGGGGTCGATGACGGTGAACCCGGTCTCGCCCGGCAGCACGTAGTGCAGCCGGTCCCGGACGCGCTGCTCGGCGTACGCGTCGTCCTGCCAGCGGGCCTTCTCGTCGCGCAGCCGCTCGACGTTCTCGCGGTGCTCGGCCTGCTTCTGGCGCTGCTCGGCGATCTCGGCGCGCTGGGACACGTACTGCCGTATCGGATAGGCGAGCGCCACGACCAGCGAGCAGACGACGAGCACCAGGAGCGCGGCGCGGCCGGTGAGCCGGGAGCGGCGGGCCTGGCGCTTGGTCTGCGAGCGGTAGACACGCTCGGCGGTCTGCTCGCCGAGCAGCTTCAGCCGGGTGGCGGTGGAGAACCGGTCCTTGTCCCGGACTTTCCCAGCCATGCCTCTCGCCTCCCCAGTACGCGCGTACGTCCCCGCACACGGTACGGGACCGAGTACGAGGACGTACGTACGACTGGCTAGGGCTTGGCCCCCGAAGCGGCTCAGCCCTTCAGGTGGAGCTCAGCCCTTGAACCGCGGGAACGCCGAGCGGCCCGCGTACACCGCCGCGTCGTCGAGGATCTCCTCGATGCGGAGCAGCTGGTTGTACTTGGCGACGCGGTCCGAGCGGGCCGGGGCGCCGGTCTTGATCTGGCCGCAGTTCACGGCGACGGCGAGGTCGGCGATGGTGACGTCCTCGGTCTCGCCGGAGCGGTGCGACATCATGCACTTGAAGCCGTTGCGCTGGGCCAGCTCGACGGCGTCCAGGGTCTCGGTCAGCGAACCGATCTGGTTGACCTTCACCAGGAGGGCGTTGGCGGAGCCCTCCTCGATGCCGCGGGCGAGGCGCTCGGGGTTGGTGACGAAGAGGTCGTCGCCGACGATCTGGACCTTGTCGCCCAGCTTGTCGGTGATGACCTTCCAGCCCGCCCAGTCGTCCTCGAACAGCGGGTCCTCGATGGACACGAGCGGGTACGCGGCGACGAGCTCGGCGTAGTACTCGGTCATCTCGGCGGCCGAGCGGGACTTGCCCTCGAACTCGTACTTGCCGTCCTTGTAGAACTCGGACGCGGCGACGTCGAGCGCGAGCGCGATCTGCTCGCCGGGGACGTAACCGGCCTGCTTGATGGCCTCGACGATGAGGTCGAGGGCGGCGCGGTTGGACTCCAGGTTCGGCGCGAAGCCGCCCTCGTCGCCGAGGCCGGTGGACAGGCCCTTGGTCTTCAGGACCTTCTTCAGCGTGTGGTAGACCTCGGCGCCCCAGCGCAGCGCCTCGGAGAACGACTCGGCGCCGATCGGCGCGATCATGAACTCCTGGATGTCGACGTTGGAGTCGGCGTGCGACCCACCGTTGAGGATGTTCATCATCGGAACGGGCAGCAGGTGCGCGTTCGGGCCGCCGAGGTAGCGGAACAGCGGCAGGTCGCTGGCCTCGGAGGCCGCGTGGGCGACGGCGAGGGAGACGCCGAGGATGGCGTTGGCGCCGAGCGAGCCCTTGTTGTCGGTGGCGTCGAGGTCGAACATCGCCTGGTCGATCAGGCGCTGCTCGGTGGCGTCGTAGCCGACGAGCTCCGGGCCGATCTGCTCGATGACGGCGAGAACGGCCTTCTCGACGCCCTTGCCGCCGTAGCGGTTGGCGTCTCCGTCACGCAGTTCGATGGCCTCGAAGGCGCCGGTGGAGGCGCCGGACGGGACCGCGGCGCGGCCGGTGGACCCGTCGTCGAGGCCGACCTCGACCTCGACCGTGGGGTTGCCTCGGGAGTCCAGGATTTCCCGGGCTACGACGACGTCGATGGACGGCACGAGCATCTCCTTATGGGATGTGACGCTAGGGGCGCATGGCGTGCACCACTGGGGGCGCGGGCTTGCGCATGGCTTGCATGGTCTTCATCGGCCCTGCGTCTCCTGAGCCTAACGGGCCCGGGAGCTTCGGCCAGCCGACCGCCCGCCCCGTGGGACGGCCATCGGGCCAATTCCCAGGGAATCCGGACGTAACCCAAGGTTCTTACCGACCGGTAGCTTCGCCCTGGGCGTACTCCCGGACCGGGACACCCGCCGCGCGGCCGCCCCCGGACAGCACCTCGCCCCGGTGCGTACGGGGGGTACGCACCGGGGCGAGGGAGACCCGTGGGGACGGGGAGGGCGAGGCGGCGGGGCTCAGCGTCAGCTGAGGTGCAGCTGCTGGCCCGGGTAGATCACGTCGGCGTCGGCGATGATGTCGCCGTTGAGCTTGTACACCTTGTGCCAGCCGCCCTTGACGTCGTGCTCCTCGGCGATCTTGGAGAGGGTGTCGCCGGTCTTGACCTTGTACTCGCCGTCGCCCTTCTTCACGACCTTGCCGGTCGGGGTCTCGACGGTCTTCTTCGACTCGGTCTGCGGGGCGGCCTGCTGCGGCTTCGGCTGCGGCTTGGCCTGCTGCTGGGGCTGGGCCTGCTGCTGCGGCTGCTGCTGGGGCTTGGCCTGCTGCTGGGGCTGCTGCTGCGGCTTCGGCTGCTCGGCACCGCCACCGTTGTACGCGGCGCCGGTGAGGCCCACGCCACAGCTCGGCCAGGCACCCTTGCCCTGGCCCGCGAGGACCTTCTCGCCGATCTCGATCTGCTGGGCCTTGGTGGCCTGGTTGGCGGTCGCGGCGTACTTGGTGCCGCCGTACGCGGCCCAGGTGGAGGCCGAGAACTGCAGACCGCCGTAGTAGCCGTTGCCGGTGTTGATGGACCAGTTGCCGCCGGCCTCGCACTGGGCGACCCGGTCCCACTGGTCGGCGGTGGCGGCGTTGGCGGTGCCGGCGGCCATCAGCGGGGCGGCGACAGCGGCGCCGGTGACGCCGACCACGGTGGCGGCACGGGTGGCCTTGTCGACAGCGGTCGGACGGCGGTGCTTGCCCTTGCCGGAAAACAGCATGGAGTGATCCCCTCACCGACGCCTGCGAGGTGAGCTGTCGGGTTCGGGCGGGTGAGTGCCCGGTCGTACGGCTTCCGCACGACTTCACCCCTAGCCGGTCCTCCTCGCGTCGCACGGCTGCTGCCGTTCAACGCGCGGGCCCGGCGCTTACCTTGGGTCCCCCGCTCCTGCCTTCGGCGCTCGAAGCGACGACTGTTCCCGTCCGGCCGTTGGCAGGATTCGGCGTACCGACCGGCGGGGCCCGCTGTGGCGAGCGGTCACGACCGTAGACAGGCAATCACCGGAATTTCAAAGACGATCAGGGCTTCTGAGACCCATCTCTCACTTGCCTCTCACCGTCTTTAACCCGGACATTCAACGCGAACCGCCGGTCAACTTCCGCCCTGGAATGTCTACTTCCGGTCTGCTTCGGCGGCCTGGTCCGCACTCAGGTCGAGTCGCTGACCGGGCAGGATGAGATCCGGGTCACCGCCGACGGTGCGCTTGTTCTCGGCGTACAGAGTGGACCAGCCGCCGTCAAGGTCGTGCCGGTCGGCGATCTGCGAGAGGTTGTCGCCGGAGCGGACCGTGTAGGTGCTCGCGGGGTCGGTCGCGTCACGCGCGTCGCGCCCCTCACCGCGCGACGCGTGGCGTCCCGCGGAACCCGCGTCGCCCTTCCCGCTCTTGTCGGCCTCGTCGGCACTGGAGCCGCGGTGGCGGCCCGAGGGGGAATCGGACGACGGGTCCTCGGAGTCGTCGGAGCCCGATGGCTCGCGGCCCGCCTCGGACTCGGCGTCGGGCGAAGCGGTGCCGCCGTCGCCGGACTTGCCGTCCTCGTCCGCGCCCCGCTCCCCCTTGTTGCCCTTCTTGCCGCTCTCCTTGCCCTTTTCGGCGTCGTCACCCTCGCCGGTCGAGCCGGAGTTGTCGGGCTTGCGGTGTTTGCCGCTTTCCTTGCCCGTGGCGTCCTTGTCGTCCGCGCCGACCGAGTCCTTGGCGTCCTCGGCGTCCTTGGCGTCCTCGGCGTCCTTGTCGCTCTTCTCGCCGTCCTTGTCGCTCTTGCCGTCCTTCTCGTCCTTGGCGTCGTCGGACGGCTCGGCGGACTCGGTCGGCGCGACCGGGAGGCCCGGGTCGACGTCGGCGGCCTTGCCGTCCTTGCTGAGGCCCGCGGTCGGGCCGCAGTTCGGCCACGCGGCGGGGCCCTGGTCGGCCAGGATCTTGTCGGCGACGGCGATCTGCTGGGAGCGGCTCGCCTGGTCGGCGCTCGGCGCGTAGGCGAGGCCGCCGTAGTTCTCCCAGGTCTCCTGCGTGAGCTGCAGGCCGCCGTAGTACCCGTCGCCCTTGGCGCTCCACGCG
Source organism: Streptomyces flavofungini (assembly GCF_014650815.1). Lineage (GTDB taxonomy): Bacteria > Actinomycetota > Actinomycetes > Streptomycetales > Streptomycetaceae > Streptomyces > Streptomyces flavofungini. The sequence goes on along the minus strand of NZ_BMVR01000005.1, from coordinate 564,335 downwards.
CCGCCGCTCTCGCACTCCGCGACCTTGTCCCACGTCGTGGCGTCCGCCGCGTGCGCGCCCGTGGCGCCGAGCAGCGGGATGGCGATGGCGGATCCGGTGACGCCCGCCGCGACGACTATCGCCGGGGCCTGACGGGGACGGCGGTGACGGCCTTGACCGGAGAGCATGCACGTGCCTTTCGAGCGACGACAAGAACGGCTGTGACCCATGGTGCCGAGGGGTGCCGAGCCGTCGTGAACGTAGCCGCAGTCGAACGTCAGTCACAAGTCGATGCAGCGCAGATCACGTGAAAGTCACAGTCTTGACGGTACGTCAGACGAGTGCCGGACGCCCCGTCAGCGGCCGGGCGGCGTGAACGTCACCGGCAGTGTGCGCAGGCCACGCATGATGAGCCCGCCGCGCCACCGCAACTCCTCCGGCTCGACGGCCAGTTGGAGGTCCGGCAGTCTGCGTAGGAGCGTCGCCAGCGCCGTCTGGCCCTCCAGCCGGGCCAGCGGGGCGCCGAGGCAGTAGTGGATGCCGTGGCCGTATCCGAGGTGCTGGTTGTCGACCCGGGACAGGTCCAGGAGATCGGGGTCGGGGAAGCGGGCCGGGTCGCGGTCGGCGGCGGCGAGGACGACCAGGACGGGGTCGCCCGCGGCGATGTCCTGGCCGCCGATGCGCAGCGGTTCGGTGGCGAAGCGCCAGGTGGCGAGCTCAACGGGCCCGTCGAAGCGGAGCAGTTCCTCGACGCCGGTCTCCAGGAGCGCGGTCTCCCCCGCCCCCAGGGAGCGCTGCAGCTCGGCGCGCTGCTCGGGGTGGGTCAGCAGCGCGTACGTCCCGTTCCCGATGAGGTTGACGGTCGTCTCGAAACCGGCGAAGAGCAGGATGAAGGCCATGGCTGCGGCCTCGTTCTCGGTGAGGTGCTCGCCGTGGTCGGAGGCGCGGATGAGCCCCGAGATGAGGTCGTCGCCCGGGTCGGCCCGCTTGCGGTGGATGAGGTCGGCGAGATAGTTCCGCATCTTCTTCACCGACCGCGCGACCCCGCCCCGGGGGCCGCCGCCGTGCCGGATCATCATGCCCGCCCAGTCCCGGAAGTCGTCCTGGTCCTCGCGCGGGACGCCCAGCAGGTCGCAGATCGCGTAGATGGGGAGCGGGAAGGCGAACTCGTGGATGAGGTCGGCTTCGCCCTTCTCCCCGAACCGGTCGATGAGCTGGTCCGTCAGCTCCTGCACGCGGGGCGCGAATTCGGCCACCCGGCGCGGGGTGAACGCCTTCGACACCAGGCGGCGCAGGCGGGTGTGGTCCGGCGGGTCGATGTTGAGCAGATGCGTCATCAGCTCGGCCTTGCGCTCGCCCGGGATGCCCGTCTTGCCCTTGGCGTGCGCGGGTTCGTCGTGGTGCGCCGGGTTCTTGCTGAGCCGCTGGTCGGCGAGGGCCTGCCGGGCGTCCGCGTACCGCGTCACCAGCCAGGCCTCCACCCCGCTCGGCAGCTCGGTGCGGTGCACGGGGGCGTGCTCGCGGAGCCAGGAGTACGCGGGGTAGGGGTTGGACGCGAACTCCCACGTGAAGAGGTCGGGCGCGGAGGGCCGCGGCGCGGCGGGGCCGCCGTGGGGGCAGGCGGACGGGGGCTGGTCGTGCATGGGTCGACCGTATCCGGCCCGGGGCAGGGCTAGCGCGGCCCTGGGGGCTCGGGGGGCTCCGCGGGCCTGCCGGGGGGCTCCGCGGGATTGGGGGTGGCGGTGATCCCGACCCGCAGGGCGTGCAGGGCGAAGGCGGCGTCGAGATCTCCGGCCTCGGCCGCCGCGTGGTACCAGCGGACCGCCCGGTCCACGCCCCCCGGCCGCAGCACCAGCTCGGCCAGGTGGAAGGCCGCCCGAGGGTTCCCGGCCTCCGCGCCCTTGGTGAGCCAGTGCCGGGCGCGGTCGCGGTGCAGCTTGCCCAGGGTGACGTACGCCGCCTTCCAGCCCGCCTCGGCTGCCTTCTCCAGGTACGTGATCGCTTCCACGGCGGCACCGCGACCCGCGAGGATGTGGCCGAGTCGATCGCAGGCCAGGCCGTTGCCCCGGTCGGCGGCCTTGCGGTACAAGACCTCCGCCTCCGACACATCGCCCGCGCGCTCCGTGACGAAGCCGAGCAGGACGTACGCGTCGACGTCGCCCGCGGCCACCCGAGGCTCCGTGGCGGCACGGCATGCGGCGAGCACGGGTGCGAGGTCGAACCCGTAATCGCTCGCCCCTTTGGCCACGCCGAGCCACAGCCAGTCCGGCACCGCCCCGAGCTCTCCGGACCGCACGGCGTCCGCCACGAGGGAGCCGTACGCCCGGTAGGCGCCCGCCTTCGCCCCGGGCACCAGCAATCCGGTCGCCTCGTACCGCAGCTTGGTGGCCCAGGCGAGGTTGTCCTCGACCGACTCGTCCCTGCGCTCCTCACCGCCGGGGGCCTCGTGCAGGTCGTAGGACACACTGATCGCGTGCAGCATCGTCAGCGGGATGTCCTGTTCGAGACCGCAGCGCGCGAAGTCGACGGCCGCGCGCACCAGTAGGTGGCCGCGCGGGTGCGCCTGTGGGCGTCGGGCCCTGCGCCACTCGTCCCACAGCTCCGGGCCCAGGGCCAGGTATTCGGTGACGCCACGGCCGCCGCGCCACTTCGTGGCGTCCGTGAGGCGCGGGTCGTCGGCCTGCCCGAGCCGTGCCAGTTCGGCCTCGCTCCAGCCGCGGCTCAGCTCGACGGTGCGGGCGCCGCTCAGGACCCGGGCGGCGGGGCCGCCGCCGAAGCGGTGCTCGTCGTACGCCTTGTCGCGCATGGTGGCGAGGACGAGGACCTGCTCCTGGGTGAGCCTGGACAGGAGCGCCGCGGTGAGGCCCTGCGGGCCGAGATGGCCCTCCAGTTCGTCGAGCCAGAGGACGTGGTGGCCGGTGTGGCCGCGCAGCTCGGACGCGACGTCCCGCAGGTCCGCACCCGGGTGCGGGGCGTGCACGCGCGGCTCTGGCGCCAGCGCGGCGCCGGCGCACAGCGCGGCCCAGGCCGTCGTCGTCTTGCCGGACAAGGGCCCGCCGGTGACGACGATCAGGCCGCCTTCGCGCAGGCCGCGGGTGACGAGGGAGCGCAACTCTTCGTCGCAGTCCCGCCGCACGTACGGCGGGAGGCTCGGCTCGTCCCCGAAGCGGCTCGTGGGGCGCACGCCGAACCACAGGCGGCGCAGCCGTCCGACGGGGGGCCAGCTGTCGGCCGGGGCCGGGCCGGGGATGGCGGCGGTGTGGACGGTGACGTCACCCGCGATGGTGCCGGCCTGGATCACCGGGCCCGCCGAGTCGCCGATGACGGTGTTCCGCGTCACGGTCTGCAGCGGTACGGCAAGCGGATGCCCGGACGGATGCGGTCCGGTGGCCGGGCGGTTGAACGCCGGCACGTTGATGTCGTAGCCGCACTCCGTGCAGAGGTTGTCGTCGTCCGACTCCTCTCGGCACTCCGGGCAGTACACCGTCGCCTCCTCGGGCCGCAACTCCCGCTCAGCGGGGCCGGATTCGGCTGCGCGAGCGAGCCCGGAACGCCCCCAGGAAGCAACCGTACTAGGGCGTGTCCGATGGTTCGGCGTGGAGGAAGGAGCCGGACAGGCCCTAAGCCCCGGGCGCCTCCACCGCGCGTACCGCGTCCCGATACGCGCGGGCCGCCGCCCGCAGTGCCGCCTCCGGGTCCGTGCCCTCGGCCTCCGCGCGGACGGCCATCGCGAGCAGTTCGTACCCCACGCCCTCCCCCGTGGGCAGCGGGACGTCGAGGCCTGCCGTGCGGACGCGGGAGGACAGCTTCGCGGCGAGGGCCAGGCCGGGCTGGCCCAGGGGGATGCCCTCGGTGACGGAGTCGCGTTGTTTCTCTATCGCCTTGGTGCGCAGCCAGTGCGCCTTGACCTCTTCCGGCGTGGTCGCCGTTTCGTCGCCGAAGACATGGGGGTGGCGGTGGATCAGCTTGTCCACGATGGTGCCCACCACGTCGTCCACGGAGAACGGCTCGTCCTCGTCCTCCTCGGCGATCCGCGCGTGGAAGACCACCTGGAGCAGGACGTCGCCCAGCTCCTCGCGGAGCTCGTCCCTGTCGCCCTCCTCGATGGCCTCGACCAGTTCGTACGCCTCCTCGATGCCGTACTTCGCGAGGCTCTGGTGGGTCTGCCGCGACGACCAGGGGCAGTCGGCGCGGATGCGGTCCATGACCTGGACGAGGTCGAGGAGGCGGGCGCCCGGCAGGTCGTACGAACCGGGGAGCAGTTCCAGGTCCGGCATCTGCACCCGGCCCGAGCCCGCGAGCCGTGCCAGGCCGTCCGTGAGCGGGCGGTCGCCCTCGGCCGTGGCGATGACCAGGACCGTGCGGCCGCCGGCGCACGCCCGCACCAGTTCCTCGGCGGTCGGCGACGCCTGCTTGACCTCGACGCCCGCCTCCCGCAGGTACGGAAGCTGCGGGTGGGTCGCGTCGGCGCACAGGACCTCGTCCGCGTCGTGCAGCAGCCGCCAGGCCGCCCAGGACAGCAGGCCGGGGGCGACACGGTGACTGGTGGTGAGCAGCACCACTCGGCCGGGCTCGGTCTCGATCTCGTTCACGTCCCGAACGTAACCCAACCCACTGACATTGCCGCCGTTGCCGCCAACGCCGACAGCGCTGTCGGTCGCTACGCCGCTGCCCGTGCCGTCCCGCCGCCCGACACCTCGCGCACCCACGGCGTCCGGAGGTCCGCGCGCTTGCTGGTCTTGACGTCCCAGGTGCCGTAGCGCGGGTTCAGGTCGACGTCGAGCTTCTTGGAGGTCTTGGACAGGGTGGCCCAGAAGGCGTTCTGGCCGTCCTGGGCGTTCATGTCCGCGCCCAGTTCGCGGGCGAGCTTCTGGGCCTCGATCTCGGTGCGGATGCTGTCGTCGAGGTGCTTGGGCGCGACGCTGTACTGCTGCAGCCAGCCCGCCTCCAGGGCCTTCCTGCCGCCCGCCTGCTGTTCCAGTTGCCCGCGCATGGTCTGGATCTCCTTGCGCGTGACGCTCACCCCGGCGTCCCGCGCGGCCCGGTGCAGGACCTTGTCGAGGACCATGGTGTGCAGGGTGCTGCGGGTCAGGCCGCCGGTCTTGGCGATGACCTGCTCGTACTGCTTGTCGTCCGGCAGGGCGTCCCGCTGTGCGGAGCGCACCTCGTTCACCCGGTTCTCCAGTTGCGCGACCGTGATGCGCTGGTCGCCGACGACGGCGGCGGCACCGGGGTGCGCGTCGTTGCCGCAGGCGGTCAGGAGCGGGGCCGCGACGAGGGCTGCGGCGGAGAGGACGAGCGCGGAGCGACGGCGGCGGTGCAAGTGGGCCTCCCGGTGGAGAGATTGTGCTTCGCTGCACAAAGTCTTGCGGTGATCGATGGTAGGCAGTGGTGGTCGGCTCGGCCACCCATTCGACCAACGATTCGCAAGGAGTTGGGGCACCGGCTGGGGACCGATCCACCGGACGGGTCCCGGATGCCGCCGTCACCCGGCAGGACCCGGCCCGCCCGCGAGCGACCCGACCTACCCCCGCACCTGCCCCAGCCACTGCAGCGTCCGCCGGATCTCCGCCGGAAACGGGTGGCCGATGCCGTGCACCCGCTCGGCGTCGAGGACGAGGCGGCCCAGGGTGTCGTGCGCGGCGGAGCGGTCGCCGAGGGCGAGCAGGAGCTGGCCGATGCGGCGGCGGATCTCCAGGGACTGGCGGATGTCGTCGGTGGCGTACTGGTTCTCGTAATAGGGGAGCAGCGTGCGGTACTCGGCGAGGGCCGCCGCCGGTTCGCCGAGCTGTTCCAGGCACTGGGCGGCCTCGTAGCGGAACTGGAGGGACTGCGGGTCGGCGTGGCCGGACTCGGCGGCGCGCTGGTCGGCGAGGCGGCGCAGCTCGGGCAGGGCGCGGCGGTACTGGCCGTCGTCCATGAGCGTGGCCGCGTACTGCTTGCGCAGGGTGCGCACGACCGGGGAGTGCTCGCCGTGCTGGGCGGCGGCGGCCGGCAGGATCGCGCCGAGGGTGTCGACGGCCTGGGTGATGCGGCCCTCGCCGAGGAGGCGCTTGACCTCGTCGACGGCGGCGGCGACGTCCTGGCCGCGGGCGGGGCCCGGCGGCTGCGGCTGCGGGGCGGGCGCGGGGGTCGCGGCGCGGTCGGGCCAGGGGGCGTGGGGGCGCAGGAACGGGCGGGTCGGGTCGAGGGGGCGGCCGGTCGGCACGGAGCGGCCGGGCAACAGCGGCACCAGGTCCTCGTACACGTCCTGGGCGCTGGCGGGGCGGTGTTGCGGGTCCTTGGCGAGCATCCGCAGGACGAGGGATTCGAGGGCTTCGGGGACCTCGGGGCGCAGCCTGCGCACCGGCAGGGGCGGCTCGTAGAGGTGGCGGTGGAGCACGCCGAGCGCGGTGGAGCCGGAGAACGGCACGTCGCCGCTGAGGAGTTCGTGCAGCAGCACGCCGAGCGCGTACAGGTCGGTGTACGGGCCGACGGCGCCGCCCATGGCCTGCTCCGGCGCCATGTACGAGGGGCTGCCGATCGGGGACCCGGTGTGGGTGAGGCGGGTGGTGTCGGTGTCCAGGACGGCGGCGATGCCGAGGTCGAGGATGCAGAGGGTGCCGTCCTGGCGGACCATCACGTTCCGCGGCTTCAGGTCGCGGTGCACGATCGGCACGGCGTGCACGGCGGAGAGCACGGCGCACAGTTGGGCGGCGACGGCGACGGCCCACTGCCAGGGGTAGGGGGTGTGCTCGGCGAGGTGGTCGCCGAGGTCCGCGCCGTCGACGTACTGCATGACCAGGTACAGGTCCTCGTCCTCGGTGCCCGCGTCGTGCACGGTGACCAGGCCGGGGTGGTCGACCTGCGCGGTGACGCGGCACTCGCGCAGGAAGCGGCGGCGCAGTTCGTCGGCCTCGGCGCCCGCGACCTTGTCCGGGCGGAGCAGCTTGACCGCGACCCGGCGGTCCAGGCGCTGGTCGTAGGCCGTCCACACCTGGCCCATGCCGCCCTGGCCGATGAGCGTGGAGAGTCCGTAGCGACCTGCGATCAGGCGGTGGTCCGTCCCCCCTGCCACGGTCAGTTGCCGCCTTCCTGCTTGCGCAGGTAGTCACTCAGCTCGTCCAGCTCCGCGCGGACCTGGTGGATGCGGGCGGGGGCGGGGCGCGACGGCGGCGGGGGCGTGTGGGCCGGCGGCGCGGTGTGCGCGGGCGGGGACGGCAGCGGGCCGGGGTGCGGGGCGGCGGGGCCGGGGTGCGGGACGGGGCCGGTCTGCTGCGGGTAGCCGTACGCCTGCTGAGGGCCGGTGGCGTAGCCCATGGCCTGCGCCTGGTGGTACCTCATCCGGGCCTGCGCGTCGGCCCGCTGGAAGTGGCGGATCTCCAGGATCAGGTAGTACGTCACGGCGGCCACGAGGGTGCCGAGGAGCAGGCCCACGCCCAGCTCGCCGCGCCAGGTGGTGATCTCCTCGCCCGGGTCGTTGGCGACGAGGGCGACGGCCGCGACGTCGAGCGTGACGACGGCGCCGAACGCCGCCCAGTCCCGCGTCCTGCGGGTCACGAGCGCGAGCCGCAGGATCGGCGCCGCCGCGAGGAAGCCGCAGGTCACGACCGAGAGCACCACGAACATGACGCGCAGCGTCACCGTCGGTCCGCCGGAGGGGGCCGACGGGTGCTGCGGCCCGTAGCCGTGGCCGTGCATGGCTGCTCCTGATACCTGACGCGGCCGTACGCGGGCACCGGGGCGGCGCCCTGGGCGCGCCCCGGAAACGTACGGCCGACAAACGAACGAGTGCAGAATCGAGCGTATAGGCCGACCCGGACAACCGGTCCCGGGTTGTACCGAACCGTTGTCGTACTGGTCATGTCACTACAGCGCCACGCGTCCCTTCACTCCGGGGACCGGCTCCCCTTCACTGCGGCGCCACGCTTCCGTCGGTCTGCGGCGCCATGTTCCCGTCGGTCAACGGCGCCACGTTCCCACCGGCCTACGGCGCCACGCTCCCGTCCGTCAGGCCGTCGTGCATGCCGCGCACCAGTCGCTCGCCGAGGCGGCCCGCGAGGCGCAGCGCGTCCTCGAAGGCGGCGAGGGCCCGGAACCGCTCGCCGTAGCCGCGCTGTTGGGCGGGCGGAAGCCGGGGCAGTTGCAGGCGGCGCACATCGAGCCGGGCAGAGGTGGAGGCGTAGCTGCTGGCCTGCCGGTTGTTGGCGGTGCCGCGCAGGAATCCGGCGAGGAACCAGGGGTCGAGGGCGTCCTGGTCGGGGCGGAGCAGGTCACCCCGCAGAGACCGCCTCACCTCACAGGGCGTGCCGCACCCACACGTTCGGCTCCACGTACACCGCGTAGCCGCGCCCGGGCTCGCAGTGCACCGGCACCAGCGCCCCCGGCACCTCGACGAGCCCCTCCTCGTCCAGCGGCAGGCCCGTCCACTCCCGCCACCGCTCCAGCGTGCCCGACACCGTCATCGACGCCGGGGCCACCTTCTCGATGACGCCGCCCGCGCGGACGTGGACGCGCAGCCACGGGTCGTGCGGCAGGCCGTCCGGCCGCGTGCGCCGCGCGTACTCCTCGATCGGCGTCGCGGGCTCCAGGTGCTTGGCGTTGGGCCGCACCGGGGCGACGACCTCGGCGAAGCCGCGCCCGCGCGCGTTCTCCCGCAGGGCCGCGAGTACCTGCCCCGAGACGCCGTGCCCCTGCGCGTCCGGGGCGACCGTGATCTCGATGGCGCTGACGGTGTCGGGCTCCCGGCCCCGCTTGAGGTCCGAGAACGCCCACAGCATGACCGCGTCCCAGCCGCCGCCGGGCAGTTCCCCGCGCCCTTCGGCCCTCAGCGCGAACGGCACACTGAACGCCCGCGCCACGACCTTCCCCCCGGCGTCGGTCGCGACCAGGACGTGCTCCGGCCACTCCACCGGGATCCTCGTCATCAGCGACCAGGCGACGGGGTCGTACTGCACGAACTCGGCCCAGGTGTCGTCCATCGCCCACATCGGGTCGGTGAGTTCGGGCCGCTCGGCGAGCGAGGTGATCTTCAGGTCCATGCGCGCACGCTAACGGCCGGGGCGCGGCCCGGAAACCGAATTAGCCCGCGGCCGCCCGGAGTCCGGCCGACGCACCGCCGCACGGGCGAAGCCGCAGGTCACGGCGACCGAGCCACGGGGCACGGCCGGCCGAGCCGCACCTCACCGCACCCCGCCCCCTCACCGGGCCCGGAACCGCTCCGGCGCCGCCGTCGGGTTCCCGCCGCCCGGCAGCTTCTCCTGCGGGCAGCGCGCGAGCACCTTCCGCATCGCGTCGCGCTCGGCGGCGGTCACCCACAGCCCGTACTTCTTCTTCACGGCGACCTGCCGGGCCACATACGCGCAGCGGTACGACTTGTTCGCGGGCAGCCACGTCGCCGTATCGCCGTCGCCCTTGCCGCGGTTGGGGCCCGCGTCGACGGCGAGGAGGTTCAACGGGTCGTTGGCCAGGGCGATGCGCTTGCTCGGGCGCCAGCTCCCCGCGCCCTTCTGCCAGGCGTCGGAGAGGGCGACGACGTGATCGATGTCGACACGGCTGCGCCCGCGGGTGAACGCCACGTCCTTGCCCGTGTACGGGTCCGGGGCGAGGGTGCCCGACACCACCGTGCAGTCGCCGCCCCGGAACTTCGTCCCGTCCAGGTCCCGCTTGAGTATGTCGTCGCGGGTGCCGCAGCCGTTGGAGTCGGTGTCGGCCCAGGGGCTCCCGAACCGGGCGCGGTCGTAACCGGTCTTCGGGGCGCGGCCCTTGACGGCGAGCGAGTCCACGGCGGCGAGCGCGGGGCCGCCCCGGGCGCCGGAACCAGGCGCCCCGCCCTCGCCCTCGCCGCTCCCGTCACAGGCCGTCAGACCGCCGAGCACGGCGACGAGTACGACACCACAGCCCAGCGCACGCCGCCTGGGGACCCCGAGCATCACGCAGTTCCCTCCCCTGCCCGGCGCACACCGCCGGACGTCCGGTCGGCCGCCACCACGACGGCCAAGTGGTCCAGACCATACCGTCCGCCAGCGGGCAAGCCGACCAAACCAGACGTATCGTCGGCCTTGAATCCCTCCCCCACCCCCCTGAAGGGGCCCCACCGTGGGCATCCTCGACCGTTTCAAGGGCCGGGCCAAGGACGTCTCCGTCGTCCGCGGCCTGGGCGCCCGGGACTTGGAGCAGGAGGCGCTACCCCCGCAGACGCGGGGACCACGGCGGACGGCCCGGAGTTCGCAGCTCTGGGCCGGGGCCGCCCCGGAGCACGGGGACCACATGCCGCGCGCGTACACCCACTTGATCACGAAGGGGTCATCCCCGCACGCGCGGGGACCACTACCCCTCGCCGCGCTCCAGGTGGTGCAGCCGGGGACCACCCCCGCACCCACGGGGACGAGCGACCTCCAGCCACCTCCCGAGAAACCGGCAACCTGGTGCAGGCCACGCGCTCCCTCACCTGCCGTCGCAGCGCCTGCACGGCACCCTAGCAACGCCCTTACAGCACCCAGGTGTTGCCAACGTGCGCGCCCGCACCGCCCGCCATTACCCGCAAAGTAATCGACGCCCCACCTCCTCCCCCGGCATCCTCAAGAACGTCTGCAGGGCCCCGCGCACAAGCAGGGCCAGCCGTACGTAAACGAGGGAGTCGTCCATGTTCACGGAGTCCACGGAAACCGCCGAGACCGCCGCGTCCACCACCGTCGAGGACGCCACCCGGGCGACCGCCGACGCCTTCCTCGCCGCTACCGCCGCGCGCGACTCCGCCCGTCTCGCGGAGCTGTTCGCCGACGACGTCGACTGGCTGCTCGCCGAGAACCCGGCCTGCCCCTGGATCCGCCCACGCGCCACCGGCGCCGAGTGCGCCACCCAGGCCGAGGACCTGGCGCGGTACACCGTCGCGGAGGACGCCCGCGCCAGCGTGGACACGTACCTGGTGACCGGGCAGGACGCCATCATCATGGGGCACCTGTCCGGGACCGTGCGGGCCACGGGGAAGTCCTTCGAGGGCCCGTTCGCGCTGCGGCTGACCGTCGAGGGCGGGCGGATCACGCGGCACCACCTCTACGAGAACAGCCTCTCGGTCGCGGCGGCCTGCACCCCCTGACATCTTGCCGCCCGGCGCGGTGCCGACCCGCCCCCGGGAATAGCCGGAGCCCGACTCCGCTTGAGGGCAGTGACCTTGCCGGAGGCTCCGGACGGGACACGGAAAATGGGGGCGGGACACATGACGGGACGCATCAGGTCCAAGGGTTCGGCGCGCCGCACGGGCGCCGCGTTGCTCGCGACGGCCACGCTGGCCGCACTGCCCGTCGTCGGCGCGCAGGGGCTGACCGGCTCCTCCGGCGCCGCGGCGGCCGAGGCGACCGGGGCGACCGGGGCGACCGGGGCGACCGGGGCGACCGGGAAAGCCGGGCACGACACCACCACGTACAGGAGCAGACACGACGCCCCCAAGGTCGGTGCCTGGCAGGGCGGTTGGGCCGCCTCTCCGCAGGCGCCGACCGAGATCTTCGCGCCGAACTGGTCCCAGCAGGGCTTCGCGCAGCACACCGTCCGGCAGGTCGTCCGGGTCAGCAAGGGCGGCACCAAGGCCCGCATCGAGCTGTCCAACCGGTACGGCAGGACGCCGCTGCGCATCACCGGCGCGACCATCGCCCGCACGGCCGAGGGCGCCGCGGTCGAGGGCGGTTCGGTGCGGAGGCTCGCCTTCGGCAAGGACGGGTCGGTGACGATCCCGGCGGGCGGCAAGGTCCACAGCGACGGCGTCCCGTTCTCCGTCAAGGCGTTGGAGTCCCTGACCGTCACGCTGTACCTGGCGGAGCCGACCGGACCCACCACCTTCCACATGCAGTCCTCCGCCACCAGCTACCGCGCCCAGGGCGACCACACCGCCGACCGCGACGGCGCCGCGTTCACGGAGACCAGCGACTCCTGGTACTACCTCTCCGGCGTCGAGGTCAGCGGCAAGGGGACCGCGCGCCGCGACTCCGTGGTGGCCTTCGGCGACTCCATCACCGACGGCACCGGCTCCACCGTGAACACCGACAACCGCTACCCCGACGAGCTGGCCGAGCGCTTCGCCGCCGCGGGCAGGCCGCGCAGCGTCCTCAACCACGGGATAGCCGGCAACCAGGTCACCAACGACACCACCTGGGCCGGTGAGAAGGGCGTCGTCCGCTTCAAGAAGGACGTCCTGAGCGAGCCGAACGTCGGCACCGTCATCGTCCTCGAAGGCATCAACGACATCGGCGGCAGCGGCCCGGGCTACCCCGGCGGCCCCACCCCCGAGGTGTCGGTCCGGGCGCTCATCGACGGCCACCGCGCCCTGATCCGCCAGGCCCACGCCCGCGGCATCAAGGTGGTCGGCGCCACGCTGACCCCCGTCAAGGGCTCCTTCTACGACACCCCGGCCAACGAGGCCAAGCGCGACGCGGTCAACGACTGGATCCGCACCTCCGGCGCGTACGACGAGGTCGTCGACCTCGACCGCGCCCTCGCCGACCCCGCCGACCCGGACCGCATCGCGCCCGCCTACGACTCCGGCGACGCCCTGCACCCGAACGACGCCGGATACCGGGCGATGGCCGCCGCCGTGGACCTGCGCACCTTCTGAGCCCGTCGGGCCCGGCCGGGTCCCGCCGGACTCCGCCGGGCCGCGCGCCCTACCCCAGTACGGACGTCAGGAACTCCCCCACCCAGGCAAGGAGTTCGCGCCCGACCAGCGGCTTGCCGCCGACCTTCGCGGTCTTCGGGCGCGGCACCAGGACCTGGTGGGTGGCGGGCTTGATGACCGTGCCGGGGTAGAGGCGCTTGAGGCGCAGCTCCTGGGACTCCGCCAGCTCCACGGGCGCGAAGCGGATGTTGGTGCCCTGCAGGACGATCTCGCCGACACCGCACGCCCGGGCCAGCATCCGCAGGCCCGCCACCAGGAGCAGGTTCTCCACCGGCTCCGGCAGCTTGCCGTAGCGGTCGGTGAGCTCCTCGCGCACCGCCTTGATGTCCGCCTCCGTGTTGGCGGAGGCGATCGCGCGGTACGCCTGGAGGCGAAGGCGCTCGCCGGGGGCGTAGTCGTGCGGGACGTGCGCGTCGACCGGCAGCTCGATCTTGACCTCCAGCGGCGGCTCCTCCTCCGCCCCGCCTTCGAGGGACGCGCGGTAGTCGGCGACGGCCTCGCCCACCATGCGGACGTAGAGGTCGAAGCCGACGCCCGCGATGTGGCCGGACTGCTCGCCGCCGAGGAGGTTTCCGGCGCCGCGGATCTCCAGGTCCTTCATCGCCACGTACATGCCCGCGCCCATCTCCGTGTGCTGGGCGATCGTCGCGAGCCGCTCGTGGGCGGTCTCGGTCAGCGGCTTCTCCGGCGGGTACAGGAAGTACGCGTACCCGCGCTCGCGGCCACGCCCGACGCGGCCGCGCAGCTGGTGCAGCTGGCTCAGACCGAAGTTGTCGCCGCGCTCCACGATGAGGGTGTTGGCGTTGGAGATGTCGATGCCGGACTCGACGATCGTCGTCGAGACGAGCACGTCGAACTTCTTCTCCCAGAAGTCCACGACGACCTGCTCCAGGGCCTGTTCGGACATCTGGCCGTGGGCGGTCGCGATGCGCGCCTCCGGCACGATGTCGCGCAGCCGGGCCGCCGCCCGGTCGATGGACTCGACCCGGTTGTGGATGTAGAAGACCTGGCCCTCGCGCAGGAGTTCGCGCCGGATGGCCGCGCCGATCTGCTTCTCCTCGTACGGCCCGACGAAGGTCAGCACCGGGTGCCGCTCCTCCGGCGGGGTCGTGATCGTCGACATCTCGCGGATGCCGGTCACGGCCATTTCGAGCGTACGGGGGATGGGCGTCGCCGACATCGTCAGGACGTCGACGTTCGCGCGCAGCTTCTTCAGCTGTTCCTTGTGCTCGACGCCGAACCGCTGCTCCTCGTCGACGATGACCAGGCCCAGGTCCTTGAACTTGGTCTCGGAGGAGAACAGGCGGTGGGTGCCGATGACGATGTCGACGGCGCCGTCCTTCAGGCCCGCCAGGGTCGCCTTGGACTCGGTGTCGCTCTGGAAGCGGCTCAGCGCCCGTACGTTCACCGGGAATTGCGAGTACCGCTCGGAGAACGTGCCGAAGTGCTGCTGCACCAGGAGCGTCGTGGGCACGAGCACCGCGACCTGCTTGCCGTCCTGCACCGCCTTGAAGGCCGCGCGGACCGCGATCTCCGTCTTGCCGTAGCCCACGTCGCCGCAGATCAGCCGGTCCATCGGGACCGACTTCTCCATGTCCTCCTTGACCTCGGCGATGGTGGTGAGCTGGTCGGGCGTCTCCGCGTACGGGAAGGCGTCCTCCAGCTCGCGCTGCCAGGGCGTGTCCGGGCCGAAGGTGTGGCCGGGGGCCGCCATCCGCGCGCTGTACAGCTTGATCAGGTCGGCGGCGATCTCCTTGACCGCCTTCTTCGCGCGCGCCTTGGTCTTCGTCCAGTCGGCGCCGCCGAGGCGGTGCAGGGTCGGGGCCTCGCCGCCCACGTACTTGGTGATCTGCTCCAGCTGGTCGGTGGGGATGTACAGGCGGTCGCCGGGCTGGCCGCGCTTGGCGGGGGCGTACTCCACGACCAGGTACTCACGGGTCGCGCCCTGGACCGTGCGCTGCACCATCTCGATGTAGCGGCCGACGCCGTGCTGCTCGTGGACGATGTAGTCGCCCGGCTCCAGGGTCAGCGGGTCGATGGTCTTGCGGCGCCGGGCGGGCATGCGCTGCCCGTCCTTGCCCGCCGCCTTCTGGCCGGTGAGGTCGGTCTCCGTCAGGACGGCCAGCTTCAACGCCGGGTCGACGAAGCCGTAGTCGATGGAGCCGCACGCCACGTGCACCACGGACGGGGTGAGCTCGGTGAGGTCGGCGTCCAGGCGGGCCGCGATGCCCTCACCGCCCAGGACCTCGGCGGTGCGGGCGGCCGGGCCGTGGCCCTCCGTCACGTACACCGTGCGCCAGCCGTCGGCGAGCCAGCCCTTGGTGTCGGCGAGGGCCTTCGCGGTGTCCCCGCGGTACGTCTCCGGGGCGTGCATGCCGAGCTTCAGGGTGTCGGCGTCCGCCAGGTCCTGCGGATCGGGCGTCTCGTCGGCGGCGAACGGGCTCACCGACCACCACATCATGCCCAGCTCGCGGGCCCGGTCCCGGACGTCCGCGATGCCCCACAGCGAGGCCGCGCCCACGTCGATCGGGGCCTCACCGCCGCCGGCCGTCGCGGCCCAGCTCGCCTGCAGGAACTCCTGGCTGGTCGCCACCAGGTCCGCGGCCCGCGTCCGTACCCGCTCCGGGTCGCAGACCAGCGCCATCGAGCCCTTCGGCAGCACGTCGAGCAGCAGCTCCATGTCGTCCACCAGGACCGGTGCCAGGGACTCCATGCCCTCCACGGCGATGCCCTCGGCGATCTTCCCGAGCAGCTCGCCGAGCTCCGGGTGCTGCTCCGCCAGTGCCGCGGCCCGTCCCCTGACCTCCTCGGTGAGCAGCAGCTCGCGGCACGGCGGCGCCCACAGGCCGTGCTCCGCGATCTCCAGGGAGCGCTGGTCGGCGACCTTGAAGTAGCGGATCTCCTCGATGTCGTCGCCCCAGAACTCCACCCGCAAGGGGTGCTCCTCGGTGGGCGGGAAGACATCGAGGATGCCTCCGCGGACGGCGAACTCGCCGCGCTTCTCGACCAGCTCCACGCGCGCGTACGCCGCCGCGGCCAGGGCCTGGACCGTCTCGTTCAGGTCCGCCGACTCGCCCGTGCGCAGCGCCACCGGCTCCAGGTCCCCGAGCCCCTTGACCTGCGGCTGCAGTACGGAGCGCACCGGCGCCACCACCACCGACACGGGGCCCGTCTCCGGGTCCGCCGCGTCGTCCAGGCGCGGGTGCGCCAGGCGGCGCAGGACCGCGAGACGGCGGCCCACCGTGTCCGAGCGCGGGGACAGCCGCTCGTGCGGCAGCGTCTCCCACGACGGGTACTCCACGACCCCCTCCGGCGGCAGCACCGTCCGCAGCGCCGCGGCCAGGTCCTCCGCCTCGCGGCCCGTGGCCGTCACCGCGAGGACCGTCCGGCGGGCCTCCCGGGCGAGCGCCGCCACGGCGAAGGGGCGGGCGGCCGGGGGGCCGACGAGGTCGATGTGATGCCGGTTGCCGTCGGCCGCGGCCTTCACCGCTTCGGTGAGGGCCGCGTCCTCGACGACGACGTCCAGCAGTCCGTGCAGGCTCATGAAGGGGCATCCAGTCCGGGGCAGAGAACGATGCGAACAACGCGAACAGCCCGACTCGTCGCACGGGCCGGGGGTGTCCAGGGTACGTCGGCGCGGGGGCGATCACCTTTCCGAACGACCGGCTCGGGATGGGCCCTGCCCGGGGCTCCCCGATCCCGCCCCTTCCCGAAACCAGAGGGCTGCCGCCCCCCGGGCCCGCCAAACGCCGCTCCGCGGCTCCCGGAGGGCCGATGAGGCAGGGGAAAGGGGCGCAGCCCCCTATGCCGAGGGCCGGGGTCAGGGGGAATGTTCCCCCTGACCCCGGCCCTCCCCCGTTCCCCCGTTCCCCCGTCGCAGTGGCTATTCGGTGGCGATCGCGTTCAGGACGTTCATCCGGCCCGCCCGGAACGCGGGCACCAGCGCGGCGAACAGGCCCACGAAGGCCGAGCCGATGAAGACCGTGATGATCGTCGTCCAGGGGATCTCCAGGACCTTCAGGCCCTCCAGGGCGAGCAGCTTCTGGGCCGTCGCGCCCCAGCCCATGCCCAGGCCGAGGCCGAGGAGGGCACCGAAGAGGGCGATGACCACCGACTCCAGTCGGATCATGCGGCGCAGCTGGCGGCGGGAGAGCCCGATGGCCCGCATCAGCCCGATCTCGCGGGTCCGCTCGACCACCGAGAGGGCCAGGGTGTTCACGACTCCCAGGATGGCGACGATGATCGCGAGGCCGAGGAGGCCGTAGACCATGTTCAGCATCTGGCCGACCTGGTCCTTCAGGCTCTGCTTGAAGTCGGTCTGGTCCTGCACCTTGTACTGCGGGTAGGTCTTCAGGGTGTCCTTGAGGGCCTGGTAGGCCTGCTCCTGCTTGCCGTCGACGGCCTTGGCGAAGGCGATCTCGGTCAGCGGCATCCGGTTGGCGGGCACGTACTGCTCGACCGTGGCGATGTTCACGTACATCGCGCCCTTGTCGAACGACCCGTCCTCCGACGTGATCGCGGCGAGCTTCAGCTCGGCGGTGCGGCCGTGGTCGAAGTCGACCTTCAGCTTGTCGCCGACCTTCAGGTGGTGCTTCTTGGCGAAGTCCTCGCCCACCGACATCGCGCCCTTGCCGTAGGCGGCGGACTGCTCACCGGCGACGGTGTCGCGGCGCAGGTCCTTCGCGTACGTCGGGTCGGCGGCGCTGAGCTCCGCGTCCTTGCTGGTCTTGCCGTCCGGCAGGGTGAGGTCGGCGTTGATCTCCTTGTTGCGGGTGAAGTGCGAGATGTACGGAGTCTTCTTCAGCTTGTCCTCGGCCTTGGCCGTGAGGCTCTGCGAGCCGGCCTGGATGATGAAGTCCGCGCCCACCGACTTGTCCAGCTCGTCCGTGGCCGAGGCGACCATCGAGGAACCGACCACGGAGAGGCAGGCCACCAGGGCGAGGCCGATCATCAGGGCGGCGCCCGTGGCACCCGTACGACGCGGGTTGCGCAGCGCGTTCCGCTCGGCCATGCGGCCGACGGGGCCGAACATCCGCAGGATCAGCGCGCTGATCACCCGGACCACGAAGGAGGCGAGGACCGGGCCGATGACCACGAAGCCGATGAGGCTGAGGACGACGCCGCCGCCCAGGAGCAGGGAGCCCTCGCTGGCCTTGTCCGCCTGCCCGGCGGTGTAGAGGGCGAAGCCTCCGGCGCCGGTGAGGACGAGTCCGATCAGGGCCCGCAGCGCGCTGGCCTTGCCGTCGGCCGGCGTACCGGCGTCGCGCAGCGCGGCCATCGGGGAGACCTTGCCTGCCCGGCGGGCCGGGAGATACGCGGCGAGGACGGTGACGATGATGCCGAGCGCCAGGCCCACCACGGGGGTCGTCCAGGCGATGGTGAGGTCCTTCGTGGACAGCTCCATGCCCACGCCGGACATCAGCTTCATCAGGCCGACCGCGAGGCCGATGCCCGCGCCGACGCCGAGGATCGAGCCGACCACGCCCAGGAGCAGCGCCTCGACCAGGACCGAGCGGTTGACCTGCTTGCGGCTGGAGCCGATGGCCCGCATCAGGCCGATCTCGCGGGTGCGCTGGGCGACCAGCATCGAGAAGGTGTTGATGATGAGGAAGATGCCGACGAGGAAGGCGATCCCGGCGAAGCCGAGCATCGCGTACTTCATCACGTCCAGGAAGCCGCCGACGGACTTGCGGTCGTCGTCCGCGCTCTCCTTCTGCGTCTTGACCTTGTACGCGGCGGCGTCACCGGCGAGCGTCCTGGTGACGTTGTCCTTCACCTGCTGGTCGCTGAAGCCGCTCGCGGCGTTGATGCTCAGGTGGGTGAACCGGCCGGTGGCGCCGAGCAGTTCGCGCTGGGCGGTCTCGGTGTCGAAGTAGAAGACGGCCGCGCCCGGGTTGGTCACCTTGAAGGTGGCGATGCCTGAGATCTTCGCCTTGAAGTCACCGGCGGCGGTGATGGTGCGCAGCTCGTCGCCGATCTTGAGGTCGTGCTTGTCGGCGGTGTCGGCGTCGACCATCACCTGGGTGGGTCCGCGCGGGGCGTGCCCGGAGGTGATCTCCATGGAACGCAGGTCGTTCTTCGTCCAGTTGCCCGCGAGGGTGGGGGCGCCGCTGGACGGGCCCATGTTCTTGTTCCTGGAGTCGGCGACTGTGACGCTGTCGCTGGTGATGCCGCCCTCGACGGACTTCACGCCGTCGGCCTTCTTGACCTGGGCGATCACGGAGGCGGGCAGCGTCTCGGGCTTGCCGGTCTTCGGCCCCTCGTCGCCGCCGTCCCCGGCGTCCTTGGGCTTGACGGTGACGTCGGAGGACGTCGCCGCGAAGAGCTTGTCGAAGGTGGTGCTCATCGTGTCCGAGAAGACGAGCGTGCCGCACACGAAGGCCACCGAGAGGACGACGGCGACCGCGGAGAGCGCCATGCGTCCCTTGTGCGCGAGGAAGTTGCGCATCGAGGTCTTGAGGACGGTCATGACGTGCGCCCCCGGGCGTCGAAGTGCTTCATGCGGTCCAGGACCTGGTCCGCGGTGGGGTTGTACATCTCGTCGACGATGCGGCCGTCCGCGAGATACAGCACCCGGTCCGCGTACGACGCGGCGACCGGGTCGTGCGTGACCATCACGATGGTCTGGCCCAGCTCGGTCACCGAGCGGCGCAGGAAGCCGAGGACCTCGGCGCCCGCGCGGGAGTCCAGGTTTCCGGTCGGCTCGTCGCCGAAGATGATCTCCGGGCGGGACGCCAGGGCGCGGGCCACGGCGACGCGCTGCTGCTGGCCGCCGGACAGCTCGGTCGGGCGGTGCTTGAGGCGTCCGGCGAGGCCGACGGTCTCGACGACCTGGTCCAGCCAGCCGCGGTCGGGCTTGCGGCCCGCTATGTCCATCGGGAGCGTGATGTTCTCGATGGCGTTGAGCGTCGGCAGCAGGTTGAACGCCTGGAAGATGAAGCCGATCCGGTCCCGGCGCAGTTGCGTGAGCTTCTTGTCCTTCAGGCCGGTGATCTCGGTCTCGTCCAGATAGATCTGCCCGGAGGAGACGGTGTCGAGGCCCGCGAGGCAGTGCATCAGCGTGGACTTGCCGGACCCGGACGGGCCCATGATCGCGGTGAACTGCCCGCGGGCGATGTCCACGTCGATGTGGTCGAGGGCCACGACGCGGGTCTCGCCGGTGCCATACGCCTTGACGACCTGGCGTGCCCGAGCCGCCACGGCCGTACGCCCTCCAGTACCCCCGTGCCTGGGAGTGGTCACAGCCGTTGTCACGGTAAGTCTCCTATGTCGGTGATGAGATGAGCCCGGTGCCGCACTGCCTGCTGCGCTTGCCCGACCGCCCGCCGGGCCGCCGGTCGTACCCCTTGCTCACGTGGATCAGTCTGGTCCGCGGGGGTACTCCGACGCCCTGGTGCAGAGCGCAGTCTTTTGCTGGGGAAAACCCCACCCCCGAAGCTGAGGTTCGTCTCAGTGCTCGGGGCCCGTGCTCCGGCCCCGCGGCATAAAGCCAATCTAAGGACCAGGTCAGACGCTCTCGTCCTCCGCCGGTACCAACGTCTCCCTGTCCGTAGTACGGAGGTCCCCCTAGGGGATCTCCACCCGGCGGTGGAGCGCTTCTCAGGGTCGCTCCACCCTCTCGCCGACCGGGATCCCCTCCTGTCTGCCGAGAGAACCTCCACCCTCCCCTCAGGGGCCCGACCGGTGAGAAGGTGACCCGAGGCAATAGGTGCAGGGGGAAGGAATCTTGGGATGCCGCAGGACGAGGCGGGGACACCCGGGCCGGACCACGTGCACGACCGCCGCCCGGACCGGCGCGGAGCCGTCGTCGCCGCGCTCATGCTCGTCATGGCGCTCGCCGCCCTCGACGCCACCATCGTCTCGACGGCCGTCCCGCAGATCGTCGGCACCCTCGGCGGCTTCTCCGTCTTCTCCTGGCTGTTCTCCGGCTATCTGCTCGCCGCGACGGTCACCCTGCCGGTGTACGGCAAGCTCTCCGACACCTTCGGCCGCAAGCCCGTCCTGATCGCGGGCTGCGTCCTGTTCCTGCTCGGCTCGGCCCTGTGCGCGCTCGCCTGGAACATGGGCGCCCTGATCGCCTTCCGCGTCGTCCAGGGCCTCGGCGGCGGCGCCCTCCAGGGCACCGTCCAGACCCTCGCCGCCGACCTGTACCCGCTCAAGGAGCGCCCGAAGATACAGGCCAGGCTGTCGACGGTGTGGGCCACTTCGGCGGTCGCGGGCCCCGCGGTGGGCGGCCTCATCACCGCGTACACGGACTGGCGCTGGATTTTCCTGATCAACCTGCCGATCGGTGCGCTCGCACTGTGGCTGATCGTTCGCCACCTGCACGAACCCGCCCGTACGGCCGGGGCGCCCGGGTCGCGCGGCGAGGTGTGGAAACGTATCGACTGGCCCGGAGCGCTCGCCGTCTTCGCCGCCGGGGGCGTGCTGTTGACCGCGCTCGTGCAGGGTGGGGTCGCCTGGGGCTGGCTGTCCGCGCCGTCGCTCGCGCTGTTCGCGGGCGGGCTGTCGTGCGTCGTGGCCGTCGTCGTCATCGAGCGGCGCGCGGCCGACCCGATCATCCCGGGCTGGGTGTGGCGGCGCCGCCCCATCGCCGCCGTGAACCTCGCGCTCGGCTCGCTCGGCCTGGTGATGGTGGCGCCCACGGTCTTCCTGCCGACGTACGCCCAGTCGGTGCTCCAACTCGCGCCCATGGCCGCCGGTTTCGTGCTCTCCGTGATGACCCTGAGCTGGCCGGTGTCGGCGGCGCTCAGCCAGCACGTGTACCGGCGCATCGGCTTCCGCAACACCGCGATGCTCGGCATCGGCGCCGCCGCGTGCGTCCTGTTCGCCTTCCCGCTCCTTCCCTACCCCGGCTCGGCCTGGCAGCCCGCCCTGCTCATGCTGCTGCTCGGCGCGGCGCTCGGCCTCTTCCAACTCCCGCTGATCGTCGGCGTCCAGTCGACCGTCGGCTGGGCGGAGCGCGGCACGACCACCGCCTCCGTCCTGTTCTGCCGCCAGATCGGCCAGACGGTCGGCGCCGCGCTGTTCGGCGCGGTCGCCAACGGGGTGCTCAGCGCGAAGCTCGGCGGCGCGGGCTCGCTGGACGCGGTGGCGAAGGCGCTGGACGACCCGGACTCGGTGGCGGACGCGGACCGGCTGCGGCGCGCGGTCGACGCGGCCGTCGACGCCGTGTACGTGGGCGCGGCGTGCGCGGCGGTGGTGTGCCTGCTGGTGCTGCTGTTCGTGGCGCCGCGACGGTTCCCCGTCATCCAGGAGGCACCGGCGGAGTCGGGGGCACCGGAGGGGCCCGGCGCGCCCAGCACGCCCAGCGCCCCCGGCACGTCCAGCGCCCCCGGCACGACCGATACACCCGGCACACCCGGCTGAAACTCGGTGCCCCTGACACTCAACACCCGTCCCAAAAGCCCTGGTTGACCCATTCGCCGCCCGCCGAGACCCCCACCGAACCCATACCGACCGACCAGTATGGCGAAAACCCCGCGCGCCCCCTCTACCAGCAAGTAGCGTTCTCGCCCCTCGCTCCCTCGCGGTCCGCACCGGACCGAAGCCGCGCTTGGAGAGGAGAACCGGGATGACCCGCCCTCCGCACGACTCGTCCCCGTCGTACGCCACCTACCCCTGGCAGCCCGTCCCCCCACCGCCACCACCCCCACCCCGCTCCGCACCCCGCCACCCCGCGCTCGGCAACCACCGTGACCTGCGCGTCCTGCGCACCGCCTACCGCCGCCAGCGCCGCGTCGCCACCCTCACCGCGCTCGGCTACTTCACCCTCTTCCTCACCCTGTCCGGCTGCGCGCCGTCGCTCATGAACAGCGAGGTCTCCGGCGGCCTGACGACGGGGCTGCTGCTCGGCCTCGTACAACTGCCGGTGATGTGCGCCGCCATAGCGCTGTACGAGTTCACGGCGCGGCGACGGCTCGACCAACTCGCCGCGCGCCTGCGCAAGCTGGCGGAACTGGAGGCGAGCCGTGACGAGCGCCGCTGACACCGCGCAGAGCATGTCCCTGGTGGCCTTCACCGCCGTCGTCACGCTGACGCTGCTGCTGTGCGTGATGACGGGCCCGGACCGCGACGGGCTCGGCGAGTTCTACACCGGGTACGGCAGCCTCACGCCGCTGCGCAACGGCCTGGCCATCGCGGGCGACTACATCTCCGCCGCGTCCGTGCTCGGCACGACCGGCGTGATCGCGCTGCTCGGCTACGACGGCGTGGTCCTGGCCCTGAGCACGTCGCTCTCCCTGATGCTCCTGATGTTCCTGCTGGCCGAACCGCTCAGGAACGCGGGCAGGTTCACGATGGGGGACGTACTGGCGCGCCGGATGCCGGGCCGGGTGGTGCGCGCCACCGCCTGCGCGGCGACGCTGGCCGCCCTGCTCCCCCTCATGCTGGTCCAACTGGCGGGCGCGGGCGATCTGCTGGCGTTCATCCTGGGGTTCTCGAGCCCCGGCCTGAAGACCGGGTGCGTGATCGCGCTCGGGGCGCTGATGATCAGCTACGCGGCGATCGGGGGCATGAAGGGCACCGCGCTCATCCAGATCCTCAAGATCGTGATCCTGCTGGGCTCCGGCACGGTCGTCGCCGTACTGATCCTGCGCCGCTTCGACTGGGACCCCGGGGCGCTGCTCGCCGCCGCGCAGCGCGGCAGCGAACTGGGGCCCGCGTACCTCCGGTCGGGGCTGCAGTTCGACGGCGGGGCGGCGCCACGCCTGGACATGATCAGCTCCGAGCTGACGGTGGTGCTCGGCGGGGCGTGCCTGCCGCACATCACGATGCGCATGTACACGGCCCGCAGCGCCCCCGAGATACGGCGCTCCTTGTCCTGGGCGGTGTCGTCGGTCGCCCTCTTCGTCCTGATCATCACGGTGATCGGTTTCGGTACGACGGCGATGCTCGGGCGGGCGGCGGTGTCGGCGCACGACGCGCAGGGGAACACGGCCTATCTCCTGGGTACGCGGGCGGTGTTCGGCCCGGACGCGTCGACCGCGGAAACCCTCCTCTTCACCACAGTGGCCACCGCGATCTTCCTCACCCTGCTCGCCTCGGTGGCCGGCATGATCCTGGCCTGCGCCAACTCCCTCGCACACGACGTGTTCGCGGCCTGCCGCCGCGACCTGCCGCCCCGCAAGGAGATGACGCTCGCCCGCGGCTGCGCCCTGGCCGTGGGCGCCCTGGCGATCACCCTCGCCGTCCTCATCCAGGACCGCAGCCTCCAGCCGCTGGTGACCCTGTCGTTCTGCCTGGGCGCGTCGGTACTGGCCCCCGCCCTGATCTACACCCTGTTCTGGCGCCGCTTCACCCGGGCGGGCCTCCTGTGGACCCTCATCGGCGGCACCGTCGGCTGCGTCGTCCTCATGACCGGCACCAACCTGGTCTCCGGCTCCCCCAACGCCGCCTTCCCCGCCCACGACTTCAACTGGTTCCCCTTCACCACCACCGGCCTCGCCTCCATCCCCCTCGGCTTCCTCCTGGGCTGGCTCGGCACCGTCACGTCCCGCCCCCCGGTCCAGCGCGAGCAACGGGCCCGCTACGAGGCGGTGGAGCCGTTCATCCTGGCGGGGGCTCGCGGGGCGCGTGGACGGTAGGCGGTGACCACGGGCCCGGGTCAGGAGTCCGTGCCGGAGGCGGGGCCCGGGACCGTGCCCGGGCCGTCGTCCGGGGTGCGGTCGGGGTCGTCCTGGGGGCCACGGCCGGTCAGGGCGGCGAGGCTGCTGCGCACGTTGTCCATGTGGGCGCGGGCCTCGTCCCGGCGTTCACCGTGTTCGCGGAGGGTGCGTTCGGTCTCGCGGACGATGCGTTCCTCGCGCATGCGGGCGCGGGCGAGCAGGTCCGCGGCGCGGGCCTCGGCATTCTCCTGGCCGTGCCGGGTGGCCTCCTCGGCCTGTGCCTTGGCCCGTTCGGCGGCGGCGAGGCGGGCCTCGGCGGCGGCGACGAGGGAGGCCTCGTGGGCCTCGGCCTCGGCTTCCCGCTCGGCGATCTCGCGTTCGGCGGCCTCCCAGCGTTCGGTGTGCTCCTTCTCCAGGTCGGCGAGGAGCCCGCTGGTGCGCTGCCGCATGTCGCGCAGCGCGGCAAGCGCCTCGCCGCGCCACTCCTTGGCATCCGTACGGGCGCCGAGCCGCACCTCGTCGGCGGTGGCGCCGTCCGCGAGCAGCCGCTGCCGGGCCCGTTCGTCCGCCTCGCCGCACACCGAGTCGGCGTACGCCCGCGCGGACTCGGCGAGCGCCGCCGCCCCGGCCGCCGCGGCCTCCTCGGTCTCGCGCGCCGCGGCCGCCGCCGCGTCCCGTACGGCCGCACCCTCCTCCTCGGTCAGCACGAGGAGGTACTGCGCGCGCTGCCCCAGCGTCTCGTACGTCTGCGGAGCGAGCCGCGCGACGACCTCGCGCATGCGCGCGGCCTCCGCGTCCATGTCCCTGGCGAGGACGGTGAGGCGGGCGGCCCGCTCCCACGCCGCGTCGCGGTCCTGGGACAGCGCGTCGGCGTAGACCTCCACCTGCCCGGGACGGTAGCCGCGCCCGCGCACGGCGACGAAGCCATGAGGTGATACCGACACACCGCTGCCGCTCATCCTTGATCCCCTCTTTCGCCCACACAGACTCTCGCCGTCGCGCCGACCGCGTACAACGCGATTGGCGCACATCTTGATGGATCAAGCGGAAGTGGTCATAACGCGACACTCCGCCCATCCCATCCGGTCAAGGATGCGTCAATTGGCGCCAGAAGTCGGAATCGGGTTGTCGTCAAGCAGTACGACGAAGCTCTGAGCGAGCTCGGCGAGCCACCCGCGTACGCGAGCGCGCACGAGCGAGGCGCCCGACCTGTTCCCCAGGTCGGGCGCCTCGTTCAGCTGTTTTCCCGTGCCTCGTACGGGTTACGGGAGCCGGCTCGGGCGGATCACAGGAGTCCGTCCCACATCTGCTCCAGGAGCACCGACCACCAGCTCTCCGGCGAGGCGAGCGCGGCCGGGTCGAGCGCGGCGAGCTGCGTCTGGAAGTCGACGGTCCAGCGGCCCGCCTGCTCCTGGTTGAGCCCGTAGCGCAGCCGCCACATCCGGCCGAGCAGCCCGAGGCAGCGGACGAACTCGGGCAGGCCGGTGTTCACGAACTGCGGCGGCACCGGCGCACCGCCGGGGCCCGCCTCGACCGGCACGGCCACGATGTTCGCGGTGCCGTACTGGACGCAGATCGCCCGCCCGAAGTCACTGCCCATGACGAGGTACGAACCGGAGTCCGACGCGGGCTGCACACCCCGCTCCTGCGCCATCTCGGCCAGCGTGGGCACCGGACGGCCCGGCTGGGCCTGCGCCCAGAAGAACGGCCCGAAGTCGACGGGAAGACCCGCCACGACGAGCGTGTGCGCCACCACGTCCGGCACGCCCTGGCGGGACACCGACCGCTGGTCGAACCGGAAGACCCCCGGGCCGAACGCCCCGGCCAGCTCCTGGGCCACACCCTCCGGCGGCACCGCGGGCGCGGGCGGCACCTGCGGCAGCGGCGCGCGCACCGGCGCGGGGCGCGCCGGGCCGTCCGCGACCTGGTGCAGCTCGCCCTGGTGCGCGAGCAGTTGGTGCATGCCCCCCTGCCGCGAGGCGTGGTCCTTGCCGTACGGCGCGATCGAGGTGATGCGCGCCTGCGGCCAGGTCTCCCGGATCATCCGCGCGCAGTACGCGCCCGGCAGATCGCAGGACTCCAGCTCGGTGTGCAGCTCCAGGACCTGGTCCGGCGGGATGTTCATGGAGCGCAGCTCGTGGAAGATCTGCCACTCCGGGTGCGGCGTACCGGGCGCCGAACGCCGGATGACCTGCTGCTCGGACCCGTCGGGCGCGCGGTAGCGCAACACGGCCTGGTAGCCGGGGCCGACGGTGGGCTGACCGGTCGGCGGCTGAGGGTAGCCGTACGGCTGGCCGGGGGCCATGCCCTGGGCGGGCGGGGGCATGCCGGGGGCACCCGGGCCTCCGGGTACGCCGGGGGGCAGGGGGGCGCCGGGCATACCGGGGGCGCCGGGAGCGCCGGGCGGCATGGGTGCGCCGGGGCCGCCGACGGCCGGGCCCGCGAGCATGGTGGCGGCGTGGTGGACGCCGCCACCCGGGGCTCCGGGGGCGCCGGGAGCGCCAGGCGCACCGGGGGCTTGCGGGGCACCGGGCGCACCAGGGGCTCCGGGCGGGCCGGGGGGCTGCGGGGCGCCGGGCGCGCCAGGGGCGCCAGGCGGCTTCAGGCCACCGCCCAGGCTCGGGTCGGCCAACATCGTCGCCGCGTGATGCACAGCACCGGGGGGCGTACCCGGCGCACCGGGAGCACCGGGAGGCTGCGGGGCGCCAGGGGCGCCAGGCGGACCGGGAGGCTGCGGGGCCCCGGGGGCACCAGGAGCACCCGGCGCGCCCGGCGGCTTCACGCCGCCACCCAGGCTCGGGTCGGCCAACATCGTCGCCGCGTGATGCACACCACCGGGGGGCGTACCCGGCGCACCGGGAGCACCCGGAGGCTGCGGGGCGCCGGGAGCCGCGGGCGCGGCAGGCGCACCAGGAGCCCCAGGGGCACCCGGAGCCTGGCCGTCCGGCCCGAGCGGCGACATCAGCTGCGTCGGTACGTATCCACCCGCGGGCGCACCCGCACCCGGAGCAGCCGGAGCACCGGGAGCACCCGGAGCACCCGGAGCACCCGGAACAGGCTGGGCACCCGGAGGCGGCGTACTCCCGGCGGGAACGCCAGGCGCACCACCCGGGACACCCGGCGCACCCGCGCCGGACGCGTCCGGACCCTGCGGATACCCGTACGGAGACGGAGCGCCCGCCCCCGAACCACCGGGCGGCGGCGGCAGGTGGGGACCGCCCACCGCCGAACCAGCCGGAGGCGGCGGCATGGTGGCCCCGCCGACCGGAGACCCGGCGGGCGTGTACCCCGCGGGCGGCGGCAGGTCGGAACCGGGCACCGCGGCACCCGCGGGCGGCGGCGGCAGGTCCGGACCCGGCGCACCGGTCCTGGGCTCGTCCAGGGCGGGCGCGATCGCCGTCCTCGGGAGCTGGCTGCCGCCGGACATCAGCGCGGTCTTGGCCTCCGGGGGCACCGAGGGCGGCTGCTCCTCGTTGCCGTCGCCGCCGTCGAACGTCAGCGGCGGCGAGAACACCGTCGCGGGCAGCGGCACCGCCACGTCGTCGGCGTCCGTGTTCGTGTCCGTACCGGCCCACGGCGTCGCCGACGCGGGCACCCCGGGCGCCGCCGCCCCGGCACCGGCGCCGGAGCCCGACGCGCCACCCGGCGCCCCGGCCGAGGGCCACGGCGTACCGCCGTCGGGCACACCGGGGGCGGCCTGCGCGGCCGGAGCCTCGGGCGCGGCCGCCGGACCCGGCCCGGCCATGGTCGGAAGCGGCTCGCCCACCGACGGCCCGGAAGCCCCCGCAGCGGCAGCGACGCCGGCACCCGCACCGGAACCGGCGCCAACTCCCGTACCGGAACCGGCATCGGCAGAATCACCAGCACCGGCCCCAGCACCACCTTGGGCGCCCCCACCAGTGTCCCCACCGGATCCCCGACGATCCGGAATCCCCAGCTTGTCCGCCGCCTCCTGGAGCCACTCCGGGGGGCTCAACAGGAACGACGTCTGGTTCAGGTCCATGCGCTGGGGCGGCTCGGGAGCCGGATCGGGTGCCGACTCCGGCACGCCGTACTCCTCTTCGTAGCGGCGGATCACCTCGCCCACCGGCAGGGCGGGCCACAGGGTCGCCTCGCCGCTGTCGCGGGCGATGACGAGCCGCTGGTGGCCGCCGTCCGAGCGGGGGCCGCCCTCGCGGTCCTCCGCCCACACGACGAAGCCGAGCTCGAACTCCCGCACCCGCACCTCGCGGTGGCCGGGCGCGGCCACGTCACCGTTGATCCATTCCTCGGCGCGCTCCTGCGCCTGCGCGAAGGTCACCATTCGGAGCTCACTCCCCCACCGGGACGGCGCGCGCGAAGCCGCCGTCCACCATCAGGTTCGCCACGGTCTCCAGCTCGGGCGGGCTGCCCGCGAGCCGGGAGAGGAAGGCGTCGAAGTCGTCGCCGCACGGCAGCAGCAGCCGCTGCACGCGCTCGGCGGGCGCCCAGGAGGCGTCCACGTCCCGTACGTCGTCGTACGCGCAGAACCACACCGAACCGATCCGGTCGCCCTTGACCTTCACGGCGAGCAGGCCGCCCTGGACGAAGCCCACGCCCAGGTAGTCCTTGGTGAGGTGGTCGCGCAGGCACTTGTTGACGTACAGGATGTCGTTGATCGCGGCCTCGTCGCGGACCGTGAAGAACGGCTGGTCGACGAGGAGCCCCAGCTCCGCGTCGAGGGCCGTGCCGACCGGGGCGCAGCCGCCGGCCGCCTTCAGGAAGGAGCGGTAGGCGCCGGGCAGGCGGTAGCCGAGGTCCTCCTCGACACCCGCGATCTGGCCCTCGGTGACGGCGACGGCCGTCTTCGGCAGGGCCAGGTGCGCGGGCCGGGTCTCCTGCAGCGGGCGGGTGCCGCGCTTGTCCTGGTCGACGGGCGCCGTGGCGATGCCGCCGTGGTGCCGGAGCAGCGCCTTGACCTCGACCGGGACCAGCTGCAGGCGGCGGCTGTCGCGCGCGTGGTGCCAGGTCCAGCCGTGCGGGGTGGCCACCGCGGGGATGGTGTCCCACAGCTCGTGGCCGGACGCGGCGAGCGCCGCGTTCGCCGAGACGTAGTCCGTCAGCCGCAGCTCGTCCACGCCGAAGCCCGCGGGCGGCTCGGCGATCTCGGCCGCGGCGCGCGCGTACGGCGCGAAGTCCGGGAAGCCGTCACCGTCCACCCGCACCCCTCTGGGGTGCCGGGCGGCCCGCACCGGGTCCGGGAAGTGGACCACCTGCCCGGCGTAGGCCGCGTTCGGCGGCGCGGCTTGCTGCCCGAGCCGACCTGGCCCACCTTGCGTCATGGCGGATGCCCTCCTGCGGCACTGTGAGGTTCACGGACAGCGACAGCCTAAGCGTAAGAACGGCACCGGTCACCGGGCCCCGGATCCGTGACCACCCGCCACGAACCCGTCACCCAGAGGCGAAACCCAGGCGTGTCGTACAGCCCCAGCTTCCGCACCACGCGCCCCATTTGGCAGTCTGTTCCCGCAACGCGGGGGCGTGGCACCGGCGGCTGACACCGCGGGCACGGGGAGGGAAACACCACATGCACACGGCACCAACCGGCATGTCCAACGCGAACGGCACACCTGTCACCAGCTCCGGAACCACCCGCACGACACCCGGCCCGGCGCCCGGCTCGACCGCCACCGCCGACCCCGGCGACCCGCGCGTCGGCTGGAGCAGCGAGCCCGTCGGGGCCCCGGTCCTGCACCACCGCCGCGACGGCATCCTGCCCACCGTGGCCGCCGCCCTTTCGGTCCGCGGCACCACCCTGACCAGCACCCCGAGGCGCGGCGAGGACCTGCCCGACCTGCATCCGCTCGTCCAGGACTTCCTCGACGCCCTCACCAGCGGCCAGCGCGAGCGCTTCACGGGGCGCTGCGCGGAGGCCGTCCTCATCTCCCGGCACCTGACCACCGCCGACGCCGGGCGTTCCAAACGGGCCTCGCGCAAGCCGATGACCAACGGCGAAGCGCGCAAGGCCCTCAAGCACGCCAAGCTCACCACCCGCCGCATCCGCGAGGACGGCGACCCCCTGCACGGCGCCTTCGCCCGCCCGTGCCGCTCCTGCACCGCCCTCACCGCGCACTTCGGCGTCCGCGTCGTCGACCCGACCGCGCCCGACGCGTGACGCGGGCCGCCAGCCCGCTGACGACCCCCGGTGCCGCGCGCACCGGCCGCCGCCATCCGCACCCGCACCCGCACCACGAGGGCAATGCCATGCACACCGAGAACTCCACCCGCTTCCCCGTGCCCGTCGACGCCGCCCTGCGCACCGCCGGCTGGCGCCCGGGCCGCTGGGACATCAAGCAGGCCGAGATCTGGGCCGACGTCCTGCGCCGGCACACCTCGCCCGCGGGCCACCAGCACGCCGTGTTCCCGGCGGCCGTGGAGGCCTGGGCGGAGTTCGGCGGGCTGCACGTCACGCCGCAGGGGCCCGGCCGCCAGATAGCCCCGGCGACCCTCCACCTGGACCCGATGTACGGCCTGCACATGGCCCGCACCCTCGGCGACCTGGGGCGCGCGCTCGGCACGGAGGTCTGTCCGATCGGCGAGGAGACCCAGACACAGGCGCTGCTCGCCATGGACGCGGAGGGCCGGGTCTACAGCCTCGACCACAGCGGCGACTGGTTCCTGGGCCGCCACCTCGACCAGGCGCTCACCACGCTGGTGGCGGGCACACAGCCGGTACGGCTCACGACGGGCTGACGCCCCGCCCCCGCACCCGTATGAGGAAGATCACTGACCGGCCGACGCCGGCAGCACCGCCGACACCTTGAACCCGCCCGCGTCCGTCGGCCCCGACACGAACACGCCACCGAGCGCGGTCACCCGCTCCTTCATGCCGACCAGGCCGTTGCCGCCGCTGGGCAGCAGCACCTCGGCCGGGCCGGCCTCCGGGGGCGGGCCGTTCTCCACCTGCATGGCGATCTCGGCGTCGCGGTGCGCGAGCCGCACATAGGTCTTCGCACCCGCGGCGTGCTTGTGGACGTTGGTGAGGGCTTCCTGGACGACGCGGTACGCGGTCTCCTCCACGTCGGCCGCATAAGCCCGGGTGTCGCCGTCCACGGACAGGTCGACGGCCATGCCCGCGGCCCGCGACTGGTCCACGAGCTCGTCCAGCTCGGCCAGGCACGGGCCTTCGGGAAGCTCGGGGGCGGCGGCGCCGGGGCCCGCGACGGGCCCGGCGCGCGAGGCGGCCCGGTCGGCGGCCTCACCGACGGCGGCCAGCGGGACGGGCGCGGGGGCGGGCGCCGGTTTCGGCGGGGTGTCACCGGCCCGCAGCACGCCCAGCATCTGGCGCAGCTCGGTCAGGGCCTGGCGGCCCATGTCGCCGACCAGGGCGGCGTTCTTCACGGCCTTCTCCGGGTCCTTGCGGGCCACGGCCTGCAGCGCCGCCGCGTGCACGACCATCAGGCTCACCCGGT
This sequence comes from Streptomyces flavofungini, assembly GCF_014650815.1. Classification (GTDB taxonomy): domain Bacteria; phylum Actinomycetota; class Actinomycetes; order Streptomycetales; family Streptomycetaceae; genus Streptomyces; species Streptomyces flavofungini. The sequence goes on along the minus strand of NZ_BMVR01000005.1, from coordinate 532,674 downwards.
GCGCGACCACGTCGTGCATGTCGCGGGCGATCCGGGTGCGTTCCTCGCCGCGGGCCCACTCCGCGCGCTCCTCGGCGCGCTCCGCGAGCAGTTGCAGCTCCCGCTCCAGGCTGTCGGCGCGCTCGCGCAGGGACTCCATGAGGCGGCGGCGCGCGCCCACGTACAGACCGAGGAGGACCGGCGGGGCGGTGACGCCGAGGGAGGTGCTGATGGCGATGAACGGTATGAAGCCCTCGCCGATGGTCAGGTCGCCGTTGGCCATGTCCTGGTTGGTGCGCACGAACGTGACGATCAGCGTGCCCGCGAGGGACATGCCCGCGAGGGCGCCGATGATGCGGCGCGGCAGCTCGGAGGCGGCGAGGGTGTAGAGGCCGACGATGGCCATCAGGATGCCCATGCGGGCGGGCGTGATCGCGACGGAGATCAGCACGACCGCGATCGGCCAGCGGCGCCGCAGCACGAGGGCGGACCCGGCGAGCACCCCGAAGGTCACGCCGACCGCGACCGGGATGCCCGCGTCGTCGGCGAACTGCACGCCCTCGACACCGCACTCGGACGCGGACGCGAGGCCGAGCCCCACGTCCAGGACGGCACTGCGCCGCCTCTCCCACCACCACGGCCCGGTCCTGGCCGCGGTGTCGCTTTCCCCCGTCGTGGTCATGCCTTCCAGCGTACGGGCGTCGGCGTCGCGTTTTCCGGTGAGTTTCGGGCCCGGCGGCCCCGGGCTGCGCGGGGACGCACCGGACGGCGCGGGGATGCACCGGGTCGCGCGCCGAGTGGTGCACCGGGCCCAGGGCGCCGACTCGTACCGTCGCACCGGAGGCAGGCCGTACGGCATAGTGTTAGCCGCACGCCGAGCCGGTGATCCCACCGGGGCGGCGCGCGGCCCATTCCCGGGTCGTCTAATGGCAGGACAAATGGTTTTGGTCCATTGAATGAGGGTTCGATTCCTTCCCCGGGAGCAGTACGCCGAGCGGGTCCCCACCATCACGGTGGGGACCCGCTTCGCGTGTGCGGGCCCGCGCGCGGGTCGGCGTTCCCCGGGCGGCTGGTCCGGGCTTGCCCCGGGGCATGCGGCCGCCCCACTACGCCCCGGTATCCTGCGGATGACCACTCCCCAAGCATCCGAAGCCGAAGGGCACCCCTGTGAGCGCCAATCGCCCGGCAGCCGTCGTCGTCCTCGCAGCGGGTGAGGGCACCCGTATGAAGTCGGCCGTGCCGAAGGTCCTGCACGAGATCTGCGGCCGTTCCCTCGTCGGACACGTGCTCGCCGCCGCCCGCGAGCTGTCCCCCGAGCGCCTGGTCGCCGTCGTCGGGCACGAGAGCGAGCGCGTGATCGCGCACCTCGCCGGGATCGACCCCGAGGTCCGCACCGCCTTCCAGGCCCAGCAGAACGGCACGGGCCACGCCGTGCGGATGGGCCTGGAGGAGCTGGGCGGCGCCCCCGGCAGCATCGACGGCACCGTCGTCGTGGTCTGCGGCGACACCCCGCTGCTGACCGGCGCGACGCTCACGAGCCTGGCCGCCACGCACTCCGCCGACGGCAACGCCGTGACCGTTCTGACCGCCGAGGTGCCCGACGCGACGGGCTACGGCCGCATCGTGCGCGACGGCGCGTCCGGCGCCGTGACGGCGATCGTCGAGCACAAGGACGCGACGGACTCGCAGCGCGCCATCCGCGAGATCAACTCCGGTGTGTTCGCCTTCGACGGGCAGCTCCTCGCCGACGCCCTCGGCAAGGTCCGCACCGACAACAGCCAGGGCGAGGAGTACCTGACGGACGTCCTCGGCATCCTGCGCGAGGCCGGGCACCGCGTCGGCGCCTGCGTCGCCGGGGACCACCGCGAGATCGCGGGCATCAACAACCGCGTCCAACTCGCCGACGCCCGCCGGGTCCTGAACGACCGGCTGCTCACCGAGGCGATGCTCGCGGGCGTCACCGTCGTCGACCCGGCCTCCACCTGGATCGACGCGGGCGTCACCGTCGAGCGCGACGCCGTGGTGCACCCGGGCACCCAGCTCCAGGGCCGCACGCACCTGGGCGAGGGCTGCGAGGTCGGCCCCAACACCCGGCTGAAGGACACCACGGTGGGTGCGGGCGCCCGCGTGGACAACACCGTCGCGGACAACGCCGAGGTGGGCGAGCAGGCGAGCGTCGGCCCGTTCGCGTATCTGCGGCCGGGCACCCGGCTCGGTCTCAAGGCCAAGGCGGGTACGTACGTGGAGATGAAGAACGCGACGATCGGCGAGGGCACCAAGGTCCCGCACCTGAGTTACGTGGGCGACGCGACGATCGGCGAGTACTCCAACATCGGTGCCGCGAGCGTGTTCGTGAACTACGACGGTGAGGCCAAGCACCACACGACGGTGGGAGCGCACTGCAAGACGGGTTCGGACAACATGTTTGTGGCGCCTGTCACGATCGGCGACGGCGCCTACACCGCCGCGGGTTCCGTGATCACGAAGGACGTGCCGGCCGGTTCGCTGGCCGTCGCCCGTGGCCAGCAACGGAATATCGAGGGTTGGGTGGCCCGCAAGCGGCCGGGCAGCGCGGCGGCGCGGGCCGCCGAGGCAGCCGCCCGAACCCCTGAGACCCCGGCCGGCGAAAGCTGACCGGAAACAGGTGCGCCTGACACCGCGTACCGTGATAGGTGCACAAAGCTGATAGGTGCACGAAATCGGCTGGTTCGCGCGAGTACACCTCGCGACCAGGGAACACGTCTGAGGAGACTGTGCTGTGAGCGGGATCAAGACGACCGGCGAGAAGAAGATGATGTTCTTCTCCGGCCGCGCCCACCCCGAACTGGCCGAGGAGGTCGCGCATCAGCTGGGCATCGGCGTCGTGCCGACCAAGGCCTTCGACTTCGCCAACGGCGAGATCTACGTGCGGTACCAGGAGTCGGCGCGCGGCGCCGACTGCTTCCTGATCCAGAGCCACACGGCTCCGATCAATAAGTGGATCATGGAGCAGCTGATCATGATCGACGCTCTGAAGCGGGCCTCCGCGCGGAGCATCACCGTGATCGTGCCGTTCTACGGCTACGCCCGCCAGGACAAGAAGCACCGCGGCCGCGAGCCCATCTCGGCCCGCCTGGTCGCCGACCTGATGCAGGCAGCGGGCGCCGACCGCATCGTCACCGTCGACCTGCACACCGATCAGATCGTCGGCTTCTTCGACGGCCCCGTCGACCACCTCTTCGCGCTGCCGATCCTCGCGGACTACGTGGGCGCCAAGGTCGACAAGGACAAGCTCACGGTCGTCTCCCCGGACGCCGGGCGCGTGCGCGTCGCCGACCGCTGGTGCGACCGCCTGGGCGCCCCGCTCGCGATCGTGCACAAGCGCCGCGACAAGGACGTGGCCAACCAGGTCACCGTGCACGAGGTCGTCGGCAACGTCGAGGGCCGCGTCTGCGTCCTGGTGGACGACATGATCGACACCGGTGGCACGATCTGCGCCGCCGCCGACGCGCTGTTCGCGCACGGCGCCGAGGACGTCATCGTGACGGCCACGCACGGCGTGCTGTCCGGCCCGGCCGCGGACCGCTTGAAGAACTCCAAGGTCAGCGAGTTCGTGTTCACCAACACGCTGCCGACGCCGAACGAGCTGGAGCTCGACAAGATCACGGTCCTGTCGATCGCCCCGACGATCGCCAACGCGGTCCGGGAGATCTTCGAGGACGGCTCGGTGACCAGCCTCTTCGAGGAGCAGAGCGGTCCCGCGTAGCCGTTCCGCCCGGTCCTCCCGGGCGCCCCGCAAGATCCTTTTGGGTGCGGCCTTCCTTCCGAGTAGACTGTGTGAGTTGCTCGGCGAGGGAGGCCGCATTCGCGTTCGTAGGAACGCAGTCTGCGGCGGTCCGTTATCGACGCGCTCTTCGTAGCAGGCCAGTCGTGGCCGGGTGACCACATCAGTTCACCTTTTCTACGAGGAGTGCACCATGTCTGAGGTCAAGCTCAGCGCCGAGATCCGCACCGAGTTCGGCAAGGGCGCCGCCCGCCGCGTCCGCCGCGAGGACAAGGTCCCCGGCGTCCTGTACGGCCACGGCACCGACCCGGTCCACATCACCCTGCCCGGCCACGCCCTGCTCATGGCCCTGCGCACCTCCAACGTCCTGATCTCCCTGGACATCGAGGGCAAGACCGAGCTCGCCATCCCGAAGGCCGTCCAGCGCGACGCCCTCCGTCAGGGCATCCTCAAGCACGTCGACCTGCTCATCGTGAAGCGCGGCGAGAAGGTCAACGTCGAGATCCCCGTGGTCGCCGAGGGCGAGCTCGCCCCGGGCGCCAACCTCCTGGAGCACGTCCTCAACGCGCTTCCGGTCGAGGCCGAGGCCACCCACATCCCCGAGTCCCTGAGCGTCTCCATCGCGGGCCTGGAGGCCGGTGCCTCCGTCCTCGCCAAGGACATCACGCTGCCCTCGGGCGTCTCCCTGGCCGTCGAGGACGACACCGTCGTCCTGCAGGTCCTGGCCGCGCAGGCCGAGGAGGCCCCGGCCGAGTCCGCGGACGACGCGGCCGCCGAGGCCTGATCCTCAAGACCGGCAGTACCGACCGCCGCTCAGCGCCCTGGCGCTGGGCGGCGGTTGCGCTATGAAGGTGCCATGAAGGAGACACACAGATGACGACGGACCCCAGCGCACCCTGGCTGATCGTGGGTCTCGGCAACCCCGGCCCCGGCTACGCCATGAACCGCCACAACGTCGGCTTCATGGTCGCCGACCTGCTCGCCGACCGGATCGGCGGCAGCTTCAAGCGGGCCGCCAAGGCGCAGGCGCACGTCCTGGAGGGCCGCATCGGCCCGATGGGCCCCGGCAGCCGCCGCGTCGTCCTCGCCAAGCCCGCGTCGTACATGAACCTGTCGGGCGGCCCCGTCACCGGGCTGCGCGACTTCTACAAGGTGCCGACGGCCAACATCGTCGCCGTCCACGACGAACTCGACATCGACTACGGCGTGCTGCGCCTGAAGCTGGGCGGCGGCGACAACGGCCACAACGGTCTGAAGTCGATGACGAAGGCGATGGGCGCCGACTACCACCGGGTCCGCTTCGGCATCGGCCGCCCGCCGGGCCGGATGCAGGTCGCCGACTTCGTCCTCAAGGACTTCTCGTCCGCCGAGCGCAAGGAACTCGACTACTTCGTGGACCGCGCCGCGGACGCGGTGGAGTGCCTGGTGACCGAGGGCCTGGAGCGGGCGCAGAGCGCGTACAACTCCTGACGCGCGGCGCCGCCCGGCGCGCGCGTTTGCGACGTTCGCGGACGTACGCGGGTGAATCAACGGCCCGCATCCCGGCCGGTGTTGACTGACTGCAGTGCTTTCCCCAAGGATCGCCGCCATGCCCGCCTACCTGCTGCGGGCCGCGGCGACGCTCCTCGCGGCCCTGATCCTGACCGCCGGTGTCTGGGCGTCGTGGGGGACGGCGCGGCACGTGATGGTGCCCGAGGACGGGCAGCAGCGGGGCATGCTGTCGCTCGCCCGCTGCGGCGGCGACGAGTGCACCGGCCCGTACGCGCCCGCGTCCGGCGGCAGACCCCGGGACCGCGTCGTCATCGACAAGTCGGTCGCGACCCACAAGGGCGAGCGCATCCCGGTCGTCGTCAAGCCCGACTCCGACGAGGCCGTCCGCACCGGCGGCCCCGGCTTCCTGCACGCCTGGCTGCCGCTGGGCGGCTCGCTGCTGCTCGCCGCGGTGGTGGTGGCCGGGGGCCTGCGGCTGAACCGGGTGGCGGCGGTCCTGGCGCTGGCGGGCGGGATCCAGCTGACGGCGGCGTTCGCGGCGCTGACGCTCTGACTCTCCGCCACGGCCGCTGTGACGCGGCTTCCTCAGCACAGCCGAGGACCCCGCACCCGTGACACAGCCGAGGGCCCTGCATCCCTTACACGGCCGAGGGCCCCGCACCTTCTCCCGGTGCGGGGCCCTCGGCCTGAAGTGCGCGGCTGTCAGCCGGTGTTGCGCAGCCCCGCCGCGACCCCGTTGACCGTGAGCAGCAGTGCCCGCGCGAGCAGCGGGTCGGCCTCGTCGCCCGCGGCCGCCGCGTCGCGCTGCCGCTTGAGGAGCGCGACCTGGAGGTAGGAGATCGGGTCCAGGTAGGCGTCGCGGATCGAGAAGGTCTGCTGGAGCACCGGGTTGGAGTCGAGCAGCCGCTCGCCGCCGGTGACGCGCAGGACCTCGGCGACGGTGAGCGCGTGCTCGGCCTCGATGGCCTCGAAGACGTGCTTGAGGTCCTCGGGCACCAGCGTGTCCACGTAGTGCCGGGCGATGCGCAGGTCGGTCTTGGCGAGCGTCATCTCCACGTTGGAGATGAAGTTCCGGAAGAAGTGCCAGTGCTCGTGCATCTCGTCGAGGACGCCGTCTCCTCCCAAGGTGGCCGTCAGGCCCGCCTCGCGCAGCGCCTTGAGACCGGAGCCCACACCGAACCAGCCGGGCACGATCTGCCGCGACTGGGTCCAGCCGAACACCCACGGGATGGCGCGCAGGCCGTCGAGCGAGACGCCCGAGCCGGGGCGGCGGGAGGGCCGGGAGCCCAGGTGCAGGTCGGCGAGCTGGTCGACCGGCGTGGAGGCGAGGAAGTAGGTCGGCAGGTCCGGGTCCTCGACCAGCTCGCGGTACGCGGCGTGCGCGGCGTCGGACACGACGTCCATCGCGGCGTCCCAGCGGGCCAGGGCCTCGTCGGACTGTCGGGGCGCGGTGTGCAGGGCGGAGGCCTGGAGCGTGGCGGCGACCGTCAGTTCCAGGTTCTCCCGGGCCAGGGACGGCACCAGGTACTTGTCGGAGATGACCTCGCCCTGCTCGGTCACCTTGATCTCGCCCTCCAGGGTGCCCCAGGGCTGGGCGAGGATCGCGTCGTGCGAGGGGCCGCCGCCGCGGCCGACGGTGCCGCCGCGGCCGTGGAAGAGCCGCAGGCGGACGCCGTAGCGGTGCGCGACGTCGCGCAGGCGGCGCTGGGCGCGGTGGATCTCCCACTGCGAGGTGGTGATGCCGCCGAACTTGGAGGAGTCCGAGTACCCGAGCATGACCTCCTGCACGTCCCCGCGGAGCGCGACCAGCCTGCGGTACGACGGGTCGGCGAGCATCTCGTCGAGGATGACGTCGGCGGCGCGCAGCTCGTCGGTGGTCTCCAGGAGCGGCACGATGCCGATCTTCGCCCAGCCCGCGTGCAGGTCGACGAGTCCGGCCTCGCGGGCGAGGACGGCGGCGGCGAACACGTCGTCGGCGCCCTGGCACATGGAGATGATGTACGACTCGATGACCTCGGGCCCGAACACGTCCAGGGCCTTCTTGACCGTGCCGAACACCCCGAGCGTCTTCTCCCCGGCCGCGTCCAGGGGCGCGGGCGAGGGGGCCAGCGGGCGGCGCGAGCGCAGCTCCTTGGCGAGCAGCTTCTGCCGGTACTCGCGCGGCATGTCCGCGTACCGCCAGGACTCCTCGCCGAGCCGGTCGAAGAGCTGGCCGAGGGCGTGGTGGTGGGCGTCGGCGTGCTCGCGCACGTCCATGGTGGCGAGCTGCAGGCCGAAGGCGGCGAGCGTGCGGATGGTGCGGTTCATGCGGCCGTCGGAGAACAGGCCGCCCTTGTGGGCGCGCAGCGACGTCTGGATGAGCGTGAGGTCGTGCAGCAGCTCGGCCGTGCCCAGGTAGTCCCGGCCCGGCTCGTGCGCGGTGCCCTTGGCCAGGCGCTGCTTGGTGTTCTCCAGCTTCTGCCGGACGCAGGTGGCCTTGAGGCGGTAGGGCTCCTCGGCGTTGAGGCGCTTGTAGCGGGGGCTGATCTCCGGGAGCAGCTCCAGGTCGCACTGGAGGGAGTCGAGCAGTTCCTCGGTGGCTCCGGTGTAGCGGATGGAGTTGGAGAGGAAGCCGCGCAGCTCGTCGATCAGCTCCAGGGCGTCGTTGATGCCGTGCTCGTGCTGGAGGATCAGGACTTCCCAGGTGACGTCGGGCGTCACGTTCGGGTTGCCGTCGCGGTCGCCGCCGATCCAGGTGCCGAAGGTCAGCGGGCGGGTCCCGCTCGGCAGCTCCACGCCGACCCGCTCCAGCTCGGCGGTCAGGTCCTCCAGGACGTCGCCGACGGCGCCGGCGTGCAGCTCGTCCAGGTAGTAGATGGCGTTGCGGGCCTCGTCGGCGGGCTCGGGGCGGACCACGCGCAGCTCGTCGGTCTGCCAGACGAGGTCGATGTTCTCGGCCAGACGGGTGTCGTGGCGGCGCCGGTCGGACTCGATGACCGGGGTCTCCAGGAGCTCGGCGACGCGGCGCAGCTTGTTGAGCACGGAGCGGCGGGCGGCCTCCGTGGGGTGCGCGGTGAAGACGGGGCGCACGTTCAGGTGCTCGACGGTCTGGCGCAGGTGCTCGGGGTCGGCGTCCTTGAGGCGGTCCGCGGTGCGGGCGAGCAGGCCGCCCTCGGCGGCGCGCCGGGCCCGCAGCTCGCGGCCGCGGTGCACCTGCTCGGTGACGTTGGCGAGGTGGAAGTAGGTGGAGAAGGCGCGCACCAGCTTCGCGGCCGTCTCCAGCTCGGTGCCGCCGAGGAGGCGGGCGGCGGCCTCACCGTCCTCGCGGGTCAGGCTGCGGACCTTCTCCACCAGGTCGAGGAGTTCGGGGCCCTCCTGGCGTACGAGGGTCTCGCCGAGGAGGTCGCCGAGGCGACGGATGTCGGCGCGCAGCTCGCTGTTCGCACCGGCCGAGGCGGTCGTGGTGCTCGCGGTGGCGGCGGTAGCGGTCTGGTCGTCGGCACTGCTCACAGGTGCGGCTCCTTGCGGTGAATCCCGCCGGTTGGCGTGGCGGAAGACTGGGTGGGCACGTCTGGGAGGGGTCCCGGCGGTGGAACCGGGGGAGATACAGAGCGGACCGCGCTGTCCGACCGATCCAAGGATAGGTGTCGACGGTCCGGGCCGATTCGCTGCCTCTTGCCGCGATGTCGCGCACTGCGATACTTACGAGGCCGTAACCTACGGTCCCGTAGCCACGTGTGTGAGCGGGCCCTGCCATGGGCACCCGCCCGTCCGGCGCCTTCCCACCCGGCACACGTCGACACCTCCGAATCTCCCGCACGCCGAAGTTCCCGCAGTCCCCATCCCAGCAGCCCGCATCTCCCGCAGTCCCCATCCCGGCAGTCCGCATCTCCCGATTTCCCGCGGTCCGCATTTCCGCAGTCACCCTCGACCCCCCAGGGGAAGCCCCTATGACCACGAGCCCCGACGTCATCGACGAAACAAAGGGGGCGCCGGCCGGCGCCCCGCCCTCCTCCGCGACCCTGGGCGGTGAACAGAAGCGCTCCGTGGAGCAGCTCGCGCTGCTCCTGTTCATCACCGTCCCGTTCCTGGCCCTGGTGGCGGCCGTGCCGCTGGCCTGGGGCTGGGGGGTGAGCTGGCTGGACCTCGGCCTGATGGTGTTCATGTACTACCTGGGCTGCCACGGCATCACCATCGGCTTCCACCGCTACTTCACGCACGGCTCCTTCAAGGCCAAGCGCCCGCTCCGGATCGCCCTGGCGATCGCCGGGTCCATGGCCGTCGAGGGCCCGCTGGTCCGCTGGGTGGCCGACCACCGCAAGCACCACAAGTTCTCCGACGCGGACGGCGACCCGCACTCGCCGTGGCGCTTCGGCGAGACGGTCCCGGCCCTGATGAAGGGCCTGTGGTGGGCGCACATCGGCTGGCTGTTCGACGAGGAGCAGACGTCGCAGGAGAAGTACGCGCCCGACCTGATCAAGGACTCGGCGATCCGGAACGTCTCGCGTCAGTTCGTGCTGTGGACGGTCGTCTCGCTCGCGCTGCCGCCGGTGGTCGGCGGCCTGGTCACGATGTCCTGGTGGGGCGCGTGCACGGCCTTCTTCTGGGGCTCACTCGTGCGGGTGGCGCTCCTTCACCACGTGACGTGGTCCATCAACTCGATCTGCCACGCGGTGGGCAAGCGCCCCTTCAAGTCCCGCGACCGCTCCGGCAACGTGTGGTGGCTCGCGGTCCTGTCCTGTGGCGAGTCCTGGCACAACCTGCACCACGCCGACCCGACGAGCGCGCGCCACGGTGTGATGCGCGGCCAGCTCGACTCGTCCGCGCGGCTCATCCGCTGGTTCGAACAGCTCGGCTGGGCGTACGACGTGCGGTGGCCGTCACAGTCCCGCATCGACGCCCGCCGCAAGGCGCCCGAGGGAGCCGAAGGGGCCGGTGCGATTCCCGCCCCGGGCAAGCCCCAGGCCGCAGACGCGGCATGATGGACCACGTGGCGACCGACCCCAGCAATCCGAGTACGACGCGCTCCGCGCGGGCCCCGCAGGGCTCCGCGAGTTCGAACAACGACAAGCCCCGGCGGGCCCGCCGGACCCGGATGACCGGCGCCGAGCGCCGTGAGCAACTGCTGGACATCGGCCGCACCCTCTTCGCCGCCAAGGGCTTCGAAGGCACCTCGGTGGAGGAGATCGCGGCCAAGGCCGGTGTCTCCAAGCCCGTCGTCTACGAACACTTCGGCGGCAAGGAAGGCCTGTACGCGGTCGTGGTGGACCGCGAGATGCGCCAGCTCCTCGGCATGGTCACCGGCTCCCTCACCGCCGGGCACCCCCGCGAGCTCTGCGAGCAGGCCGCCTTCGCCCTCCTCGACTACATCGAGGAGTACACGGACGGCTTCCGCATCCTGGTCCGCGACTCCCCCATCCCCCAGTCCACCGGCTCCTTCGCCTCCCTCATCTCCGACATCGCCACGCAGGTCGAAGACATCCTCGGCCAGGAGTTCAAGACCCGCGGCTTCGACCCGAAACTGGCCCCCCTGTACGCCCAGGCCCTCGTCGGCAGCGTCGCCCTCACCGGCCAGTGGTGGCTCGACGTCCGCAAGCCCAAGAAGGCCGAGGTGGCCGCCCACCTGGTCAACCTCGCCTGGCACGGCCTGGACGGCCTGGAACCGAAGCCGCGCCTGATAGGGCACCGCAAGTCCTGACGGCCCCTGCCCCGGCGAGCGGGGCCGTCACGTCCGGGTGACGTCATCCCCGATGGCCAGGCCCTTGGCGGGGCCTTCGGGGATGACGGCGTCCTTGCCGTACGGGATGCGGTGCTCGTCGGTGTATTCGGCCTTCTTGGGCTCCGGTGAAGTGAGGACCGTGATGGCACCGTCGCCGTCATGGTCATCGACGACGACATACACCGGGATGCCCGCGCGGGCGTATTCGCGGCGCTTGCGGACACGGTCGCGCTCGATGTCGCGGCGGCCCGGAGAGGCGACTTCGACGATCATGGATACGCCGGACGCGTCGACACCGAGGTCGTCCTCGTCGGGAATCTCGTCGAGCTCCAACGGACCGACGAAGAGGTCCGGGATCCAGGACCTGCGGTGGTGGATGACGTCGACATCCTGATGCGCCGCGTCGTCACCGCCCGCGAGGTGCGCGTCGAGCGCCCTGCGGAACCGACTGATGAGCACGGCGTGACGACGGCGGCCGGTGGGCGACACCTCGATGGCTCCCTCGATGATCTCGGCGCGGTAGCCCTCGGGGAGCGCCATGGCCTGCCAGGTCTGCCACAGGTACTCGTCCAGGTCGAAGGACTGGTCCAAGCCCAGGGACTGGCTGCCGTCCTCTGCGGCACAAGCGACGCAAGGACCGTACGAACGTGCGTCGCCCGGCCGCAGGCATATGCCCATGGCCCGCCCGAAACGAGTGAGGTCAGTCGTCAGACGCTGCCCAGGGGCTCCAGGAACTCCAACCGGTTCCCCACCGGGTCCTCGGAGTAGAAGCGCCGGTGGCCGGGGAGGTGGTCGTCCCAGGTGACGCGCGCGCCGAGGGCGGCGACCCGGGCCGCGTACGCCTCGATGCCGCTGACGAGCAGGCCCGGGTGCGCCTTGCGGGCGGGCCGGAAGTCGGCCTCGATGCCGAGGTGCAGCCGGACGGCCCCCGCCTCGAACCAGCATCCCCCGCGCCCCGCGAGAACAGGCGGCTTCAGCACCTCGGCCATCCCGAGCACGTCCACGTAGAACGCCCGCAGCGCGCCCTCGCTGCCGGGCGGAGCGGCCAGCTGCACGTGGTCGACGGCGGCGAGCATCAGGCCGCACCGCCTTTGCGGGCCACCGCGAAGAGCCGCCGGAAGGGGAACACGGTCCCGTGCGCCCCGGCCGGATAGGCCACGCGCAGCAGGTCGCGGTACTCGCCCAGGAACGCGTCCCGAGCCTCCGGGTCGTCGGCGAGGGCGGTGAGGACGGGCCGCAGGCCGGTCCCCTTGACCCAGTCGAGGACGGGATCGGCGCCGGTGAGGAGATGCTGGTACGTGGTCGACCAGACGTCCGCCGCACAGCCGAGCCCGGTGAGCAGCTCCAGATAAGCGGTGGGCTCCAGGACGGCGTCGGCGTGCCGCAACACCCCGTCGAGCCGCCCGCGCCAGCGCGAACTCCCGCACAGCTCCCGCATCAGGGCATGGCTGGGCGCGTCGAAGTTGGCGGGCATCTGGACGGCGAGCACCCCGCCGGGCCGCAGCGCGGCCACCCAGTCGGGAAAGCGGTCGACGTGCCCCGGCACCCACTGGAGCGTCGCGTTCGACAGGATCAGGTCGTACGTCCCGGGGCCGGGCGCCCACGCGCCCGCGTCGGCGCCCGCGAACTCCAGGCGGCCACCGCCCGCCGTGGGCCCGGCGAGGGCCTGGGCCTGGCGCAGCATCTCCGGCGAGTTGTCGTAGCCGGTGATGTGCGCCTCGGGCCAGCGCTCGGCGAGCAGGAGGGTGACGTTGCCGGGCCCGCAGCCCAGGTCGGTGATGCGGGGCGCGGGGGCGGTGGGCAGCGCGGGCACCTGGGCGAGCAGGTCCCGGAAGGGGCGGGCACGGTGGCCGGAGTGACGCAGGTACTGGTCCGGGTCCCAGGTGGGCGACGCGGTGGACGGCATGGGTGCTCCTCTGCGTACCGAAGGGTTCCCCTTGCGTACCGAAGGATTTTCCTTGCGTACCGAGGGGCTCCTCTTCATCCTCGACCCCGAAGTATCTTGACGTCAAGAGACTTCATGTCGAGGGACCCCCTACACTGATCGTCATGGAGGACGAGGTCGACCGGCTGGTCGCTGCATGGCGTCGGGAGCGCCCTGACCTCGACGTGGAACCGCTCGAGGTGCTGAGCCGCGTGAGCAGGCTGGCGCGCCACCTCGATCGCGCGCGTCGACTGGCGTTCTCCGAGCACGAGCTGGAGCCCTGGGAGTTCGACGTGCTGACGTCGCTGCGGCGCGCGGGCGCGCCGTATCAGCTGTCGCCGGGCCAGCTCCTCACCCAGACCCTGGTCACATCCGGCACGATGACCAACCGCATCGACAGGCTCACGAAGAAGGGCCTGGTGGAGCGGCTGCCCGATCCGAGCGACCGCCGCGGCGTGCTGGTGCGGCTCACCGACGAGGGCCGTGACCGGGCCGACCAGGCCCTCGCGGGCCTGCTCGACCAGGAGCGGGCGATCCTCGGCGAGCTCTCGCGCGCCCAGCGCGGTGAACTGGCGGCGCTGCTACGCCAGTTGACCGCCCCGTTCGACAACGTCCCCGGCTAGGTCGGCGGGGCCGACGCCCGCCCTGCGGGCGAGGGCGACGGCGGCGAGCGTGGAGTGCACGCCGAGCTTGCCGAGGACGTTCTGCATATGGGTGCGGACGGTGTGCGGCGAGAGGAACAGCCGCTCGGCGACGGCCTTGCGGCCGAGCCCCGCCACCATGCACCGCAGCACTTCGCGCTCACGCGGGGTGAGGGACTCCACGAGCCGCTCACTCTCCGTACGGTGCTTGCGGGCCGCGGTCAACTCGCGCAGCACCCCCGTGAGCAGGGCGGGCGGCAGATGCGTCTCGTCGCGCAGCACGCCCCGGATGACCGTGAGCAGCCGCGACAGCGAGCAGTCCTTCGCCACCCAGCCGGACGCCCCGGCGCCGAGCGCGAGCGCCGCGCGCCGCGGGTCGTCCTTCTCCGCCAGCACGACCGTACGCACGGCGGGCTGGCCCGAACGCACGCCCGCCACCAGCGAGATGCCGTCCACGAGCCCGTCGGCCTGGCCGTCGTGCACCGGCACGGCGGGGCGGACGCCCTGCAGTGCCGACGCGGAGCTGCCCAGGTCGGCGTCCACGAGCAGGACGTCGTACCTGCGGCCCTCCGCGGCCGCGCGGTCCAGGCAGCGCAGGGCCGCGGGGCCACTGCCCGCGGCGGACACCTCCACATCGGGCTCCGCGGCGAGCGCTGCGGCCAGCGACTCGGCGAAGATACGGTGGTCGTCGACGACCAGGACTCGGATTCGAACCACGGAAACCCCCACAGGTCGGAGAGCGACCGACGCGGATGCGGTACCCGGAGCGGGGACCACGCAGCCGCACGGCCGCCGCCGTGCCGTGCCTGCCACCCCCACGCCGGGCGTCGCACCCGACTGTCTCGCCCCCTGATCGGCGCCGGCCCCCACCGGCGCTGCCCTTCAGAGTACGGACGGGGGCCCCGAGCGGAAGTGGATTCGCAGAACTGATTGGCCAGCGCGTTTATGGTGGGCCGTATGTTTCGTATTGAGACAGGAGTCGACAAAGAACGTCTTCGTCTGCTTCGGGGGCGGTTGCGGGACGCCAACAGGGACGCCTCGGCGGCGCTTCGCGCTCTTCAGGGCACGCCCGAGGAGCGGGAAGAGCCGCTCGGCGTCTGGGCGTTGGACGACAGGGGTGAGCTGGTCGGGGGGCTCTCGGGGTACACCTGGGGGCGGTGGCTGCATGTGAGTCTGCTGTGGGTCGCAGAGGACTGCCGGGGGGCGGGGCTCGGGGGGCGGCTCCTTGCCGAGGCCGAGCGCTTCTGTGTCGCCGAGCGCGGGTGCCTCAACTCCCGCCTGGAGACCTGGGACTTCCAGGCTCCCGCCTTCTACCGCCAACAGGGCTACGAAGTCGTGGCCGTGATCCCCGACTACCCCGAGGGCCACAAGGAGTTCACCCTGACGAAGCGCCTGGGGTGACCTTCGCGGGGCGCCCCGGTCCCGCCCCTTCCCGAAACTGGGGGCGCTGCCCCCCAGACCCCCGCTCCTCAAACGCCGGAGGGGCTGTCTCTAGCCCGTCGTGGGGGTCCCCCTGCTCCTTAAGAGCTTGGGGGAGATTGAGGACGAGGCGCGGAGCGCCGACAAGCGGGGGTCCAGGGGGCGGCAGCCCCCGGTTTCGGGGAAGGGGCGGGACCGGGGCGCCCCGCGACGGCCTACGCCTCGCCCTCCGACGCCGGGGCCGTGACCGGCCGCAACTTGAGCCAGATCAGGAAGAACAGGCCGAGGGCCAGCATGCCCAGGCCGGTCCAGAGGTTGATGTTGATGTCCTCCGCCTTCTTGAGGTCGGCGTCGGACGCGGTGATCCCGGCGATGGTGACGATGACGCCGTAGACGACGAACAGGCCGCCGATGATGCGCCGGATGTCGAAGAGACGTGCGGCCGTCGCGGACTTCCGCTCCAGCTCGGAGACTTCCTTCTGCAGGTCGGACATGATTCCTCGGGATGTGAGTAGAAGGGGCCGGTTCAGAACGAGAACGGGACGTAGCACGCGGCGGCCAGCACCACCGCGCCCCATCCGAGCAACGCGGGCTTGCGGTACCAGGCGTCGTCCCCCGCCTCGACCGCGTCGCCCTCCGCGCCCGGGGACACGGTCCCGTACACGAGCCCGGCCAGCTCGGCCTCCGGCTTGGGCGCGGTGAAGAGGGTGACCACCACCATGACGACCGCGCCGGCGACGAAGCCGACGATGGCGGAGACGAAGTTGGCGCCCTGGTCGGTGGGGATGTCGATGACGCCTTGCTTGTAGATCCAGAAGTAGTTGACCATCGCGGCGGTGGTACCGGCGAGGAGCCCCCAGACGCCGGACTTCATGGAGGCCCGCTTCCAGAACATGCCGATGATGAAGACGACGAACATCGGGACGTTGAAGAAGGAGAAGAGGGTCTGGAGGTACCCCATGATGTTGGAGAAGGACGAGGCGATGAAGGCGGTGCCGATGGAGGCGAAGACGCCGATCGCGGTGATGAGCCGCCCGAACTTCAGGTAGTACCCGTCCTCGCGGTCCTTGACGACGTACTTGGCCCAGATGTCGTACGTGAAGACGGTGTTGAAGGAGGAGACGTTGGCCGCCATGCCCGCCATGAAGGCGGCGAGGAGACCGGTCACCGCGATGCCGAGCACGCCGTTGGGCAGCAACTCCTGCATCAGGTAGGGGATCGCGTCGTTGTATGTCAGGTCCGAGCCGGAGGTGCCGATCTTCGGGACCAGGACGGCGGCGACCAGGCCGGGGATCATCACCAGGAAGACGATGAAGATCTTGGGGAAGGCGGCGATGAGCGGCGTGCGCTGGGCGGCGGAGAGGTTCTTCGCGGACAGCGCGCGCTGCACCTCGGCGAAGTTCGTCGTCCAGTAGCCGAAGGAGAGCACGAAGCCGAGGCCCAGGATGATGGTGAGCCAGTTGGCGCCGAGCGGATTGGCGTCGCCGATGCCGGTGCCGCCCCAGGCGGTCATGAAGTTGTCGCCGTGCTGCTTCTCGATGGAGCCGGTGAGCCCGTCCCAGCCGCCGACCTTCTTCATGCCGATGACGCAGATCGGGATGAGCGCGGCGAGGATGACGAAGAACTGGAGCACTTCGTTGTAGATCGCCGAGGACAGGCCGCCGATGGTGATGTAGGCGAGCACGAAGAACCCGGCGACGACGATGGCGACCCACTGCGGCCAGCCGAGCAGCGCCTCGACGACGATCGCGAGGGCGTAGAGGTTCACGCCCGCGATGAGTACGGCGGCGAAGGCGAACAGCGCCGAGCTGAGCAGATGGGCGGACTTGTCGAAGCGCTGGAGCAGGAACTCCGGCACGGAGCGGACCTTGCTGCGGTAGTAGAACGGCATCATGACCAGGCCGAGGAAGACCATGGCCGGGATGGCGCCGATCCAGTACCAGTGGACGACGGCGACGCCGTACTGCGCGCCCGTGGCCGCCATGCCGAGGATCTCGGTGGCGCCGAGGTTCGCGGCGACGAAGGCGAGGCCGGTGACCCAGGCGGGCAGGGAGCGCCCGGAGAGGAAGAAGTCGAGGCTGGTCTTCACGGAGCGCCGGGCGGCGAATCCGATGCCGAGGACGACCACGAAGTAGATCGCCAGGATCGCGTAGTCCAGCCCGTTGGTGGGCAGCCGAAGCCCTTCGGCGAGGGTGATGTGCGTAGGGGACTGCATGTGAACTCGCTTCGTCGCGCGAACTGATCAGACCGGAACCTACGCCTCGCCCTTCAGTAAGTGAACAGTTCTGTTGATGTTCTTTGTTTGATTGTGATCGAGTCCATGATCGTTTTTTGTTGCGGATCATCGGGTGAGCTGGGCGAGAGCGAGACGCCCCGGCAGGCGTCACGGGCATTGACGAGCTTGTTGGCTTGTGGTTTGTTGTGTTCGGTTCTGTTGGCGGGCGGTGTAAGGAGCCCCGAACGTGAAGAAGACCTCGACTCGTCTCGCCGACGGTCGTGAGCTCATCTACTACGACGTGCGCGACGACGCCGTCCGCACGGCGGTCGACAGCAGGCCCCTGGACCCCGTGGCCACCACCTCCGAGGTCCGCCGCGACCCCCTCCTCGGCGACCGGGTCGCCATCGCCTCGCACCGCCAGGGCCGCACCTACCACCCCCCGGCCGACGAGTGCCCCCTGTGCCCCTCCGCGGGCGGCCGCCACACCGAGGTCCCCGACTCCTCGTACGACGTCGTGGTCTTCGAGAACCGCTTCCCTTCCCTCGCGGGCGACGCGGGCCGCTGCGAGGTGGTCTGCTTCACCCCCGACCACACGGCGTCCTTCGCCGACCTCACCGAGGAGCAGGCCGCGCTCGTCCTGGAGGCGTGGACGGACCGCACCGCCGAGCTGTCGCACCTGCCGTCCGTCGAGCAGGTCTTCTGCTTCGAGAACCGGGGCGCGGAGATCGGCGTGACCCTCGGCCACCCGCACGGGCAGATCTACGCCTACCCCTTCGTCACCCCGCGCACGGCCCTGATGCTGCGCTCCCTGGCCGAACACCGGGCCAACGCCGGCGGCCGCAACCTCTTCGACGACGTCCTCGCCGAGGAGCGCGCCGGTGAGCGGGTCGTCCTGGACGCCGAGCACTGGGTGGCCTTCGTGCCGTACGCCGCGCACTGGCCCTACGAGGTGCACCTCTACCCCAAGCGCCGCGTGCCCGACCTGCTCGGCCTGGACGACGCGGCTCGCACAGAATTCCCCAAGGTGTATCTGGAACTGTTGCGACGCTTCGACCGGATCTTCGGCGAGGGTGACCGCGAGGGCGGCGGCGAGCCGCCGACGCCGTACATCGCGGCCTGGCACCAGGCCCCGTTCACGGCGCTCACGGAGTACGACGGCGTCAACCGCGACGACTTCGCGCTCCACCTAGAGCTTTTCACCATTCGCCGCACTTCCGGCAAGCTGAAGTTCCTCGCGGGTTCCGAATCCGGCATGAGTGTGTTCATCAACGATGTGCCGCCGGAGACCGCGGCCCAGCGACTGCGAGAGGTAGCGAGTTGATGAGTGGGAAGTACCTGGTCACGGGTGGCGCCGGCTATGTCGGCAGCGTGGTGGCGCAGCATCTGATCGAGGCCGGGCACGAGGTGACGGTCCTCGACAACCTCTCCACGGGCTTCCGCGAGGGCGTCCCCGCGGGCGCGGCGTTCGTCGAGGGCGACATCCGCGACGCCGCCAAATGGCTGGACTCCTCCTACGACGCGGTGCTGCACTTCGCCGCCTTCTCGCAGGTCGGCGAGTCCGTCGCCAAGCCCGAGAAGTACTGGGACAACAACGTCGGCGGCACCATGGCGCTGCTCGCCGCGATGCGCGACGCGGACGTCCGCAAGCTCGTCTTCTCCTCGACGGCCGCGACCTACGGCGAACCGGTGAACACCCCCATCACCGAGACCGACCCGACCGCCCCCACCTCCCCCTACGGCGCCTCCAAGCTCGCCGTCGACCACATGATCACCGGCGAGGCGACGGCGCACGGACTCGGTGCCGTCTCCCTTCGGTACTTCAACGTGGCGGGCGCGTACGGCAGTTGCGGCGAGCGGCACGACCCCGAGTCGCACCTCATCCCGCTCGTCCTCCAGGTCGCCCAGGGCAGGCGGGAGGCGATCTCCGTCTTCGGCGACGACTACCCGACGCCCGACGGCACCTGCGTCCGCGACTACATCCACGTCGCCGACCTCGCCGACGCCCACCTGCTCGCCCTCGACGCGGCCACCCCCGGCGAGCACCTGATCTGCAACCTGGGCAACGGCAACGGCTTCTCCGTGCGCGAGGTCATCGAGGCCGTCCGCCAGGTCACCGGACACCCCGTCCCGGAGGTCGTCGCGGGCCGCCGCGGCGGCGACCCGGCCACCCTCGTGGCCTCCGCCGCCACCGCCCGCGAGCGGCTCGGCTGGAACCCGACCCGCGCGGACCTCGCGGGCATCATCACCGACGCCTGGGCCTTCGCCCAGCAAAGGGGGTAACCCGTCCATGTCCGCCGCCACGAAGCCGGCCCCGCCGATCCGCGAGGCGTTCACCGAGCTGTACGGCCACCGGCCCGCCGGGGTCTGGGCCGCGCCCGGCCGCGTCAACCTCATCGGCGAGTACACGGACTTCAACGAAGGCTTCGTGATGCCGCTGGCGCTGCCGCACACCGCGGTCGCGGCAGTGGCCCGGCGCGACGACGGGATCCTGCGGCTGCACTCCGCCGACATCGAGGGTCCCGTCGTCGAGCTGGCGGTGGACTCCCTCACCCCGCTGTCCGACGGGGGCTGGGCCGCGTACCCGGCGGGCGTCGTCTGGGCGCTGCGCGACGCGGGGCACACCGTCGGCGGCGCGGACGTGCACCTCGCGTCCACCGTCCCGACCGGCGCCGGACTCTCCTCCTCCGCCGCCCTTGAGGTCGTCACCGCCCTCGCCCTCAACGACCTCTACGAACTCGGCCTGCCCCGGCGCGAGTTGGCCCTCCTCGCCCAGCGCGCCGAGAACGCCTTCGTCGGCGTGCCCTGCGGCGTCATGGACCAGATGGCGTCCGCCGCCTGCGCGGCCGGGCACGTCCTCCACCTCGACTGCCGCGATCTGTCCGTCCGCCAGGTCCCCTTCGACCTGGCCGGGGACGGCCTGACGCTCCTCGTCGTCGACACCCGCGTCAAGCACGCGCTCGGGGACGGGGCGTACGCGGAGCGGCGGGCCGGGTGCGAGGCCGGGGCCCGGGCCCTCGGCGTCTCCCACCTCCGTGACGTCCCGTACGCCGAACTCCCCGCCGCCCTCCCCCGGTTGGCCGACGACACCGTCCGGCGCTACGTCCGCCACGTCGTCTCCGACGACCACCGGGTCGAGCGCGTCATCGCCCTCCTCGACGCGGGCGACGTCCGCGGCATCGGGCCCGTCCTCACCGAGGGCCATGCCTCCCTCCGGGACGATCTGCGCATCTCCTGCCCGGAGTTGGACCTCGTCGTGGACACGGCCTGCGCGAGCGGGGCGCTCGGCGCCCGCATGACGGGGGGCGGCTTCGGCGGCTCCGCGATCGTCCTGGCGGAGGCGGCGGACGCCGAGTCCCTCACCAAGTCCGTCACCGAAGCCTTCGCCGCGGCGGGTCACGCGGCCCCCCGGGTGTTCCCGGCGGTGGCGTCAGCGGGGGCGCGGCGGCTGTAGGCCCTAGTGCTCCGCGGGCGCGTCCGGGGCCGGGTCGGGGCGCTCCGCGCGGTCGAGGAGGCCGGTGCGGGCGGCGAGGGCGGCGGCTTCCAGGCGGGAGCCGACGCCTAGCTTCATGAGGACACGCTGGACGTGGGTGCGCGCGGTGCTGGGCGCGATGCCCATGCCGGCGGCGATGAGCCGGGTGTCCTCGCCGTCGGCGACCCGGACCAGTACCTCCACCTCACGCGGTGTGAGCATCTGCAGCAGCCGCTGCCCCTCGTCATCGGGCTGGGCGGCGGGGTTGAGGAGTTCGCTGAAGGCGCCTTGAAGCAATTGGGGCGCGACGGCGGCCTCCCCGGCGCGCGCCTTCATGATGGCGCGCTCGACTCCTTCGATGCGCTCGTCATGACGTACGTATCCGGACGCGCCGGAGGCGAACGCCGCAGCGATGCCCCGCGGTGACGGCACCGGCCCGAGCACCACCACGGCAACCTGCGGCCGCTCCCGCTTGATCCGCACGACCGGGTCGAACATGCCCGGCTCCGCCGGTGTGGCCGTGCCGAGCAGGCACACCTCCGGCGCCCGGCTGATCACCAGGTCCGCCGCCCCGGCGGCGGGCGCCGCCGCGGCGAGCACCCGGTGCCCGCGCAGCTTCAGCGCCGAGGCGAGTGCCTCGGCGAGCAATCGATGGTCGTCGACCACCATGAGCCGCACACCCACAGCGCAACCCCCCCAAAGTCCCCCACGGATTCCCCCAATGATCCCCCCACGGATCGGGGGCCCCGGCCCTCCATCCCCCGGAAGCTACACGCTTGTTCGACATTGCGCTGCCCCTACCGTGCAGATGCAGCCCTGGATGCCGAAATCACTGCCTTTGGGGTAGCGGCAGTACGGAAGTACGGAGAGTGAACGACCCCCGGGACGGGAACGGCCCCGGACCGCACGGTCCGGGGCCGTTGGTGGCGGTGCGTGACCAGTGCCGGTGCGCATCCGCGTAGGGGAACGCCGACACAGCATCGGCCCGGCCGGGCCGCGGGCCCCTACCGCGTCACGCACTGCCGTGCCACGGGTTCCCGCAGGGATCGCGAAGGACTTAGAAGTAGGGATTCCCCACCTTCCCGGATGTCTGGCAAACCTTGTTGCTGCCCTTGACGCGGCACACCTGAACTCGAAGCGAGCGGATGCCATTCTCGTCTTCGGAGTTATAGCTGTCCGCGATCTTTTTACCCTTGCCGCTGACCTTGAGCCACGAGGACCACCTGACATTCCCTCGTCGATCGGTGGCCTGTATGCGCCCCTCCGCACGGGCGCCATCAGCGGCCGTATCGGTCACCGTAATCTTGACCCCGGCCGTGTACCTGCTCCTCCAATCGACGTTCAGCACTGCGGAGCCCCCCGAAACGTTCGCCTTGGTTCCGGCGCCCGCAGAAGCTGTTCCTGTGACAGCCACGAGCAGAGCCACGGCCCCGGCACCCACCGGTATTGAACGTGCGAACTTCATAAGCGTCCTTCCGTACACGCGAAGAGGCTTGATGCCTCAAATGATCACCCTAACAACCTGGTTTGACCACTGCACAGCGGAAAGCCTCCGACGGAAACGGCCTTTAGTAAGAGACCGCCCCGTCAGAGGCTTTGTCTATCCGCCCTTCCAACCATCCGGCCTGAACGGCTGGTTGAACGGTTCACCTACTTCAGTCGACAGTGAAGCCCAGCGCGATGAACTCCTTGTCGTCCTTGGAGTACGGCTTGCTGATCAGCTTCTTGCCGAAGAACAAGTTGCCGCCGGTGTAGAGGAGTTCGTTGGACTTCGGCACCATGCCGCTGATGGCGCGGCTGACCGATTCGGTCGCGGGCGTCTCCAGGAGCGTGGTCTCCTTCATCGACTTGCCGTCGAGCGAGACGACCTTGGCGCCCTTCTTGTAGCTGCCGCCCTTGTACGCGAGGAGGTTGCCGCCGTCCATCCGGATCGGGAACATCTCGCCGTCCTCACCGGCGTCGGCGCGGTCACCGGTGGTCTTTCCGGTGGCCAGCGAGAACGAGATGATCTCGTTGGTGAAGCCGTAGCCGGAGCCGCCCGCGTCGTGCTGGCGCGTGGGCACGTACAGCTTGTCGTTGCCGACGACGATGGCGCTGCAGCTCGCCCACTTGTTGACCTCGCAGTCGTGGGAGTACTTGCCGTCCTCCAGCTTGATGCGGGCCCGCAGCTTGCCGGCGTTGCTGAGCGAGAACACGTCCGTGGCGCCGCTCGCGGTGATCTCCTCGGTGTCCTGGCCGAAGACGATCGGGTTGGTCGAGATGATCTTGGCGTTGTCGACGCCGGCGGTCAGCGGATAGGTCCACTTGTCCTTGCCGGTCTTCGGGTCGAGGAGCTGGATCTTCAGCTTCTCGTCGCCGTAGCCGCCGCACTTGCGGACCGCGACGAGCTGGTCGCCGCCCGCGTAACCGGCGTCCTTGCACTCCTCGCCGATCTTCGGCTTCCACAGCAGCTTGCCGGAGAGGCTCCAGGCGGCACCGGTGCCGCCGGTGCCCGCGCCCGCGGCGACGGTGTCGCCGGAGATGGCGATCTCCTCGAACTCCACGGGCGAGCCGCTGCCGGAGACGCTCTCGGTCCACAGCTTCTTGCCGGACTTCAGGTCGACCGCGGAGACCTGGCTGCAGTCGGGGTACTTGTTCGCCTTGGTGGACTTGGCGTCCTTGTAGACGACCGCGGCGATGCCCTCGTCGGTGACCTCCTTGGAGACCGCGCAGGTCTCACCGGCCAGCGGGATCGTCCACTGCTGCTTGCCGGAGGCGGGGTCGTAGGCGATGAGGGCGTGGTCCTTGTCCTTGCCCACGTAGCCGCTCTTGACGTACGCGTCGTCGGTGAGCCAGGAGCCCGCGACGCTCCACACGCTGTCCTTGGGCACCTCGGGCGCCGGGACCTGGAAGCCGACCTTGGCGCTGGTGTTCCCCGGCACCTTCTCCTTGGCGGGGCCACCGGCGGCGGGCGGGCCGTCGGAGCCGCCCTTCTTGCCCTTGCCGCCCTTGCCGTCGCCGCCGTCGGCGCTGTTCTTCTTGTCGTCGTCCTTCTTCGAACCGGCGTAGATGACACCGCCGCCCACGATGAGGCCGATGGCCGCCACGGCCGCGACGATGATCAGCATCTGCTTGTTGGGCTTCTTGCCGCCGCCACCGCCCGGCTGGGACTGCATCGGCATGGTCGGCGGCTGCGGGAAGCCGTAGCCCTGCTGCGCGGCGGGCTGGCCGGGCTGGCCCGGGTAGCCGTAGCCGGGGGGCTGCTGGCCCACGGCCGGGAAGGCCGCCTGCGTCGGCTGGGCGTAGGAGGGCGGCGGGGTGCCGGGCGCAGCGGGCGGCGGGGTGCCGGGGGCGCCGGGCGCCTGCGGGTAGCCCTGGTTCGGCTGGCCCTGCGGGGGCGGCGGAGGCGTCTGCGGGGCCGCCGGAGCCGCGGGCGGCGGGGTCTGCGGGGGCTGCGGCGCCTGCGGGTAGCCGTAGCCGGGCTGCTGGGGCGGCTGGGGAGCGCCGAACCCGCCGGGCGGGGGGTCCTGGGGGGCGCCGAACCCACCCTGCGGCGGCTGGTTGGGAGGCTGGGGCGGCTGTGTCATGACGTCTTTCCTTGGGGGGACGAAAAGGGGTAACTAAGCGGTGGGGCGGGTCACTTGCCGTAGGCCAGCATCAGCTTCTCGCGGCCTTGAGCGGTGCCGGAGAGCCGGGTGGTGGAGAGGTAGAAGCGCCCGTCCACGTAGTCGACCGCCTTCGAGTAGAAGCCGTTCTCGATCTTCGACGTCCCCGCCGGGTGCTGCAGCAGTGTCGTCGGTGTGTGGGAGCCGCTGGTCCCGATGGACACGACGCGGCCGCCGGAGTCGTACGACGGCTCGACGTACGCCACCAGATCGCCGTTTTGCGTCTTCATCGGCACCATCGAGGTGTCCAGAGGGGACTTCACCCGCCAGGCCTCCTTGCCGCTGGCCAGGCTGATCGCGACGATCTGGTTGGCGCCGGACGTCTTCTTGGTCGGCAGGTAGAGGTACTTGTCGTCGGCGACGGCACCGGAGCAGGCCTGCAGGTCACCGCCGAGGCCGCCCCAGCCGCACTCCGGCGCGAAGTCCTCGTTCACCTGGACCTCGGAGCGGGTCTTGCCGCTGCCGGACTTCAGCGTGGTGATGTTCCACTGCTTCTTGTCCTCGTTGGTGGCGTAGAGGACGGTGGGGCTGGTGGAGTAGACGTGCTCAAGACGCCAGCCCTTGGGGAACTTCTTCGTCCACTGGATCTTGCCGGTCCTGGGGTTCAGCTCCACGACCTCGTCGTGCTCGGTGGGCGTGCTCGCCCCGCACGAGAACTTCATCAGCATCCGGTCGCCGCCGGTGAACCCGGCCGGGAAGCAGGTGCCCTCGTCCTTCTTCTCCGCGTCGAACAGCTTGTCACCGTCGCTGATGCTGTAGGCGGTGCCGGACTGGGAGCGGCCGACCATCAGGGTGTCGCCGGTGATGCTCAGCTCCAGGCCGGTGGTGAAGTCGAAGAAGCCTTTCTCCTTGGTCTGCTTCTGCCAGCCCTTCTTGCCCGTCTTCAGGTCGATGACCTGCAGCTGGTCACACTTGGCATCCCGCTTCAGACCGGCCTTGTACGCGACGACGACCTTGCCGTCGTCGCTGACCTGCGGGGTGGCCGCGCAGATCTCCTGCGGCAGCTTGATCGCGTCCCAGGCGGGCTTGCCGGAGTCCACGTGGTAGGCGAGGAGTTCCTTGTACGCGGCCTTGACCGCGATGCCGTCCTCGACCCACATGCCGGGGGCCTCGGCGCCCTTGCCGGGGGCCTTGGGGGCCTCCTTGTACCAGAGGACCTTGGCCTCGCCGGACTGGCGGCCCTCGTTGAGGTCCTCCTTGCCCTCGTGGCCGTCGCCGCTGCCGTCGCCCGGGTTGGCCGGGGCGGAGGACTTGGGGTTCTTGTTCTTCGACTCGGACTTCTTCTTGTCGTCGTCACCGCCGTTGAGCGCGAAGACGACGCCGCCCGCGACCAGCAGGGCGGCCACGGCCGCGGCGATGATCACGACGGTCTTGCCCCTGAAGGGGCCCTTGCCGCCGCCACCGGCGGGCGGGGTGCCCTGGGCGACGGTGGGCATCTGCTGCGGGTAGCCGTAGCCCGGCTGCTGCCCGTAGGGGCCCGGCTGGCCGGGCTGCGTGGGCTGGCCGTAGGGGCCGGGCTGCTGGGGCTGGGTGGGCTGCCCGTAGGGGCCCGGCTGCTGCCCGTAGGGACCGGGCTGGCCCGGCTGCGTGGGCTGGCCGTACGGTCCCGGCTGCTGCGGGTAGCCGTAGGGGCCTGCCTGGCCGGGCTGCTGCTGCGGGTAGCCGTAACCGGGCTGCGGGGCGGCGGGCGGCGGCGTCTGGGCCGGTCCGCCCGCGGGCGGCGGCTGCTGGCCGGGCTGCTGCGGGTGCGCGCCCTGCTGTGGATCCTGTGGAGCTCCGAAGCCGCCGTGCGGCGGCTGGTTGGGCGGCTGAGTCATCAGCGCTTCCCCCTTCACTGATTTTTCGGCACGCCAAGCGGTGCTCAGGCTGCCCTTTCTATCACTCCGATCCAGCCATCGCCGGGGCCGGTCCTGCCCCTGTTCCCAAGGGAGGACCGGCCTGTAATGCGTCTGTTACGGGAAACTCACGCATCCTCCGCGAGTTCCAGCCAACGCATCTCCAACTCCTCGCGCTCGCCGACAAGTTCGCGCAGTTGAGCGTCCCATTTCGCCACCTTTTCGAAGTCTGTGGCGTTATCGGCGATCTGCGCGTGCAGCTTGGTTTCCTTCTCGGAAATCTTGTCCAGCTGCCGTTCGATCTTCTGCAGTTCCTTCTTCGCGGCGCGCGCGTCGGCGGCCGACACGGCCTTCGTCCCGTCCGGGGCAGCGGCGGCGGGCGCCGGGGCGACCGAGGCCGCCGCGGCCTCCGCCATCCGGTTCCTGCGCTCCAGGTACTCGTCGATGCCGCGCGGCAGCATCCGCATCGTCGCGTCACCCATGAGAGCGAACACCCGGTCCGTGGTGCGCTCGACGAAGAACCGGTCGTGGGAGATCACGACCATCGATCCCGGCCACCCGTCGAGCACGTCCTCCAGCTGCGTCAGCGTCTCGATGTCGAGGTCGTTGGTGGGCTCGTCGAGGAAGAGGACGTTCGGCTCGTCCATGAGCAGGCGCAGCAGTTGCAGCCGTCGCCGTTCACCGCCGGAGAGGTCCCCGACGGGCGTCCACTGCTTCTCCTTGCTGAACCCGAACGTCTCGCAGAGCTGCCCCGCGGTCATCTCCCGGCCCTTGCCGAGGTCGACCCGCTCCCGCACCTGCTGCACGGCCTCAAGGACGCGGAGCGTCGGCTTCAGCTCGGCGACCTCCTGCGAAAGGTAGGCGAGCTTGACCGTCTTCCCCACCACCACCCGCCCCGCGGCGGGCTGCGTCTCACCGTCCGAGCGCGAGGCATCCGCCATGGCGCGCAGCAGCGAGGTCTTGCCCGCGCCGTTCACCCCCACCAGACCGATCCGGTCGCCCGGGCCGAGCTGCCAGGTCAGATGCTTCAGCAACAGCTTCGGCCCGGCCTGGACGCTCACGTCCTCCAGGTCGAAAACGGTCTTCCCGAGCCGGGTGGTCGCGAACTTCATCAGCTCGCTCGTGTCCCGGGGCGGCGGCACGTCCTTGATCAGCTCGTTGGCCGCCTCCACCCGGAACCGGGGCTTGGACGTGCGCGCCGGGGCGCCGCGGCGCAGCCACGCCAGCTCCTTGCGGACCAGGTTCTGCCGCTTGACCTCCTCGGTCGCGGCGATGCGCTCGCGCTCGGCGCGCGCGAACACGTAGTCGGAGTACCCGCCCTCGTACTCGTAGACCGTGCCCTTCTGCACGTCCCACATCCGCGTGCACACCTGGTCGAGGAACCACCGGTCGTGGGTCACGCACACCAGCGCCGAGCGGCGCTCGCGCAGGTGCCGGGCGAGCCAGGAGATGCCTTCCACGTCGAGGTGGTTGGTGGGCTCGTCGAGGACGATCAGGTCCTGCTCGGCGATCAGCAGCTGCGCGAGCGCGATCCGCCGCCGCTCACCGCCCGACAGCGGCCCGATGACGGTGTCGAGGCCCTGCGGGAAGCCGGGCAGGTCGAGCCCGCCGAACAAGCCCGTGAGCACGTCCCGGATCTTCGCGTTGCCCGCCCACTCGTGGTCGGCGAGGTCGCCGATGACCTCGTGCCGCACGGTGGCCGCCGGGTCGAGCGAGTCGTGCTGCGTGAGCACCCCGATCCGCAGCCCGCCGCTGTGCGTGACGCGCCCGGTGTCGGCCTCCTCCAGCTTGGCGAGCATGCGGATGAGGGTCGTCTTCCCGTCACCGTTGCGCCCGACCACGCCGATCCTGTCCCCCTCGGACACACCGAGCGAGACACCGTCGAGCAGCGCGCGGGTGCCGTACACCTTGCTGACTGTCTCGACATTGACCAGGTTGACGGCCATTTCTCTCCTGACGACGGAATGCGATCGATCGTCCAGCGTAGTCGGGCCCCGGGGCCTTCGGCGGCGGGAGCCCGCTGGGCGATACGCCGCCGACGCTACGGGCGCGGTTCGATCACCGTCGCGCCCGGTGCGGGCGCCTCGGCGACGCGGGCCGCGCGGCAGGTGCCCGAGGCCAGGAGGGCCTCGGCGACGCGGTGCGCCGACTCCTTGTCCTTCGTGAGGAAGGCGGTGGTGGGGCCGGAGCCGGAGACGATGGCGGCGAGGGCGCCCGCGGTCGTGCCGGTGCGGAGGGTGGCGGTGAGGGAGGGGAAGAGGGAGAGGGCCGCGGGCTGGAGGTCGTTGGCCAAGGTGTCCGCGAGCGCCGTGGCGTCGCCGGTGCGGAGGGCTTCGAGCAGGGGCTCGGACGCCTCGGGGGCCGGGGCCCGCGGGGTGAGGCGGTCGAACTCGCCGTACACCGCCGGGGTGGAGAGGCCGCCGTCGGCGACGGCGAACACCCAGTGGAAGGTGCCGCCGACCGTCAGCCCGGTCAGCCGCTCGCCCCGCCCGGTGCCGAGGGCCGCGCCGCCGACCAGACTGAACGGCACGTCGCTGCCCAACTCCGCGCAGATGTCCAGGAGTTCCGCGCGCGAAGCCCCCGTACCCCACAGCGCGTCGCACGCCACCAACGCGGCCGCGCCGTCCGCGCTGCCGCCCGCCATGCCGCCCGCCACGGGGATGTCCTTGGCGATGTGAATGTGCACGTCGGCCCGGCGGCCGTACCGCGCCGCCAGCGCCTCCGCCGCCCGCGCCGCCAGGTTCGTCCGGTCCAGGGGGACCTGGTCCGCGCCCGGCCCCTCGCACGTCACCCGCAGCTCGTCCGCCTCGGTCACCGTGACCTCGTCGTACAGGCCGACGGCCAGGAAGACGTTCGCGAGGTCGTGGAAACCGTCGGGGCGCGCGGCGCCGACGGCGAGCTGGACGTTGACCTTGGCGGGGACGCGGACGGTGATGCCGCGGGGTGCGGTGGTGCCGGGGGGTGCGGTGGTGCCGGGGGGTGCGGTGGTGCCGGGAGGCGTGGTCACTGGCGGGGGTCCTTGTTTGCCTTGTCTTCGGCTGGCTTCGGCGGTGGTTTTTGGGGGGTGGTTTTGGGGGGGGGGTGGTTTTTTTGGGGGGGGGGGGGGGTTT
>NZ_BMVR01000005.1:0-503463 GCF_014650815.1 Streptomyces flavofungini | reverse complement strand
TGGTTTTGGGGGTGTGCTCGGTGGGTCAGTTGTCCGTGGGCTCGTTGCCTGCGGGCTCAGCCGTGTTCTCCGCGTTCTCCGCGATGCGCGCGAACTCCTCCACCGTCAGCGACTCGCCGCGCGCCTGCGGCGAGACGCCCGCCGCCACCAGCGCCGCCTCGGCCGCCGCCGCGGAGCCCGCCCAGCCCGCGAGGGCCGCACGCAGCGTCTTCCTGCGCTGGGCGAACGCGGCGTCGACCACCGCGAACACCTCCCGCTTGGACGCGGTGGTCTTCAGCGGCTCGGCGCGGCGCACCAGCGACACCAGACCCGAGTCGACGTTCGGGGCGGGCCAGAAGACGTTGCGGCCGATGGACCCGGCGCGCTTGACCTCGGCGTACCAGTTGGCCTTCACCGACGGGACGCCGTAGACCTTCGAGCCGGGGTCGGCGGCGAGGCGGTCGGCGACCTCCGCCTGCACCATCACCAGCGTGCGCTCGATGCTGGGGAAGGTGTCGAGCATGTGCAGCAGCACCGGTACGGCGACGTTGTACGGGAGGTTCGCGACCAGGGCCGTCGGAGCGGGCCCCGGGAGCTCACGCACCAGCATGGCGTCGCTGTGGACCAGGTCGAAGGAGGCCGCCTTCTGCGGGATGCGGGCCTCGACCGTCGCCGGGAGGGCCCCGGCGAGCACGTCGTCGATCTCCACGGCGGTCACGTGGGACGCCGTCTCCAGGAGAGCCAGGGTCAGCGAGCCGAGGCCCGGGCCGACCTCGACGACGACGTCGTCCGGGCCCACTTCCGCGGTGCGGACGATGCGGCGGACGGTGTTCGCGTCGATGACGAAGTTCTGGCCGCGCTGCTTGGTCGGGCGTACGCCGAGGGTCGCGGCGAGGTCGCGGATGTCGGCGGGGCCGAGGAGGGGGCCTTGCTCGGTGGTGCTCACCGCCCCAGGGTAGCCCTGGGTCCGCCGCTCACCTGCTCGTGCGGTTGCCCGGGGGTCGCTGCCCCCGGACCCGCCGCGCCGGTCGGCCTCGGTCCCGGTCCCGGCCTCGGTCCCGGTCCCGCCGCGGCGGTCGGCCTCGGCCCGCCACCGAGACTATGGGGCTTCGCCCCTGTCCCCCTCTGTCGGCGCTCCGCGCCTCGTCCTCAAGCGCCGGACGGGCTGAAATTCCCTCACCGTCGGCCTCACGCACCGGACAGGCTGACATCCCCTCGCCATCCGCCTCAAGCACCGGACAGGCTGACATCCCCTCGCCATCCGCCTCAAGCACCGGACAGGCTGACATCCCCTCGCCATCCGCCTCAGGCACCAGACGGGCTGGAATTCCCACCGTCGGTCTGGCTCCGCCGCAAACGCAGGGCAGCCTCAACCCCCCAACCAGCCGTCCCACCCGCCCCCGCGACGCCGAACGACCGGACCCGGCACCGGGAGCCCGGGGCGGCCGCAGGTGCGGTGCGGGGTGACCCTGGTTCCGGACCGAAGCCTGCCGGTTCCAGTGAGCGGGTGGGCGGGTGGGCGGGATCCGCCGCGGAGCGGTGGGGCAGGGGTGGCGGGGGCACCCGTACGCGCGGCAGGGCGTGACCCCGGTTCCGGCGGGGGTGCTGGTTGCTCCAGTCGCACGTCAGAGCTGGCGGCCGCAGTGGGGCCAGGGGCTGGCGCCCCGTTGGACGTAGAGTTTCTTCGCTCGGTGGGTCTGTTCGGCCGCGGGCGCGTCCTGGGGGCGGCCCGCGCCGCCCAGGGACTGCCAGGTCTGGGTGTCGAACTGGTAGAGGCCGCCGTAGGTGCCGGAGGGGTCGACGGCTCCGGGTCGGCCACCGGATTCGCAGGCCGCGAGGGCACCCCAGTTGAGCCCCTCGGCCCCGGCGACGGCGGTCGGCTGGGCCTTCGTACCGACCTTGACGATCCGCGTCTGCGGCTCGCGCACGACCTCGCTCCGCAGCCGCTTCGGCTTCTGCTTGACGCCGTTCACGGTGCGCACCGAGTACGTGATCCGCCGCGCGCCCTCGCGTCCGGGCTGCGCCACGACCTCCGTGCCGCGCGGCAGCGAGGCGTCCTCGGTCTTGCGGACGTCGTACGGGATCGGCTCCTCGCGGACCTCCTTGCGGCCGGAGATCCGCATGACGGTGACGGTCTGCCCGTCGCGCGGGAAGCTGCCGGGCGGCACGGACGTGGTGTCGGAGCCGCGCAGGGTCACCCCGGACTCCTCGACGGCCTCGCCGACGGTCGCGGCGTTCGTACGGATGGTCCGGGACCGCCCGTCGGCCATGATCGTGACGGTGCGCTCGGTCCGGACGTCCAGGTCGAGCCCTTCGCGGGCGATGCGCTTGCTGCGCGAGGCCGACAGGTACGCCCCCTCGGCGCGCACCCCGAGCTGCTGGAGCGCCCCGTCGACGGTGCGGGCGGTCGTCCAGACCTCGCGGCGGCGGCCGTCGAGGGTGAGCTGGACGGGGCGTCCGTAGCGGACGGCGATCTCGTCGCCGCTGGCGAGGGCGGTGGTCGTGGTGGGGGCGACGATGTCGTGCGCGCCGACGTCCACGCCTTCGTCGGCGAGGAGTTCGCCCACGTCGTCGGCGAAGGTGTGCAGGGTGCGCGGCTTGCCGTCGACGGTGAGCTGGATGGCCTTGTCGTTGGCGACGAAGGCGGAGGTGCCGCCCGCGAGGAACGCGACGACGAGCGCCTGCGGCACGAGCCTGCGCAGCCCGTCGGGCCGTTCGGCGGTCCGTCTGCGCCGCGCCGCCCGCCGCGCCCCGGCCCGCCCGTCGCCGACCGCCGCCCCGTCGGCCACCCCGTCCCCAGCCGCCCCGTCGCCCACCTCGCCCCCGGCCACCTCGTCGTCACCCGCCCCGTCGTCGAACGCCACGTCCCCGGCCACCCCTTCGCCGGACCCCCGGCTCTCCCGCCCGTCCGCCGCCCCCGCGTACCCCTGCGCACCGGAGTCCGGGTACGCGTACCCGCCCCGGTCCACCAGCGGGTCCACCCCGAACCCGCCCCCCGCGAACGCGTCCGGCGTGAACGCCCGCGTCGGCAGCTCGTCGACGACGGCGCCGCCCGCCCCGAAGACCTGCGTGGGCACCCCGTTCCCGGCGAACCCCTCCGCCCGGTCGAACGCGTCGGCCGCGCTGAACTCGGCGGCGGTGAACACCTGTGTCGCGGGCCCGTCCGCGCCACCGCCCCCGGCGCCCCCGCCCTCGTATCCGTACGCGGGCCCGTACGGGTCGTACACGTCGTAGGCGTCATAGGCGTCGTACGAACCCTGCGGCCCGGGCGGCGCGTACTGCGGCTGCCCATACGTCTCGTACTGCGGTTTGCTCACGACGACGCTCCAGCTGACAAGTGACCACTGACAAGCCAAGTGCAGATCGGCTTGCAGAACCTAGCGGAGGCGCCGTCACTCTCCAAAGCAGCGTGACTACTCTGTGTCGACGTGTTGACCCAAGCTGTCAGGCCCGGGAAACCTTCGGTCGTTATCGATCAGTAATCGAAGGCGCGGGCTGTGTTCGAGGAGATCGCCGCGGCCATGGCGTCCTCGCCGATGCCCCGGACCCCGGCCATGGCGCGGAGCGTGACCGGAATGAGATAGGGGGCGTTGGGCCGTCCGCGGTACGGGGCGGGGGTCAGGAAGGGCGCGTCGGTCTCGACGAGGACGAGCTCCAGCGGGGCGACGGCGAGCGCGTCGCGCAGCGGCTGCGCGTTCTTGAACGTGACGTTGCCCGCGAAGGACATGAAGTAGCCGTGTTCCGCGCAGACTTGGGCCATCGCGGCGTCGCCGGAGTAGCAGTGGAAGACGGTGCGCTCGGGGGCGCCCTCCTCCTTGAGGACCCGCAGCACGTCCTCGTGCGCCTCGCGATCGTGGATGACCAGCGCCTTGCCGTGCCGCTTGGCGATCTCGATGTGGGCGCGGAAGGAACGCTCCTGGGCGGCCTTGCCCTCGGGGCCCGTGCGGAAGTAGTCGAGGCCGGTCTCGCCGACGCCCTTGACGTGCGGCAGGGCCGCGAGCCGGTCGATCTCGGCGAGCGCCTCGTCGAGGGCCGCGTCGCCACCGGCGGGGCGCTCGCCCTGGCGGGACCAGCCGTCGGGGTCGCCGTGCACGATGCGGGGCGCCTCGTTCGGGTGCAGGGCCACCGCCGCGTGCACGGCCGGGTGGGCGGCGGCGGTCTCGGCGGCCCAGCGGGACCCCGCCACGTCGCAGCCGACCTGCACGACCGTCGTCACGCCCACCTCGGCCGCCCTGGCGAGGGCGTCCTCGACGGTGCCGGACTGCATGTCGAGGTGGGTGTGGGAGTCGGCGGCCGGCACCCGCAGTGGTTCCGGCTGCGGGGGTGCGGCGTTCTTGTCGGCAGGCATGGGGCGATCGTACGAAGCCCTGCGGGGCTTCCCCAATCCCGCCCCTTCCCGAAACCGGGGCTCCGCCCCGGACCCCGCTCCTCAAACGCCGGAGGGGCTATATGTCTCGCCGGTGCAGCGAAGCGCCGACAGCGGGGGTCCGCGAAGGTCAGCCCGCCTTGCGGTGGTGGAAGGGGTGCAGCAGGTCCGACAGGTGCCAGTGGTGCTTGGGTTCGGCTGCCGGGTCGTCGTCGCCGGGCGTCGCGCCCTCGTCGGTGGCGGCGGCCGTCCCGCCCTTGGCCACGCGGTGGGCGGCCTGCCGGTGGTGCAGGGATTCGAGTGCCGACCGCACCGAGGACACCTGGCCCGCCCGCATGATGCGCACCACGTGCCCGCCGCAGTTCAGGCAGGTGGGCCGGGTCAGCGGCGACGGCACCCGCTGGCCGTTCGCCACGTACGTCACGAATTCCTGGCCCTTGGCGTCGACGTGGTGCTCTATCTCGTACGACTGCTCCCAGCCGTGCCCGCATCGCATGCAGGCGAACGCATAGGACTCATGGACGACATTGACAGCCGCGGTGCGGTGACCGGTGTCTGCGATCTCACTCATGCCAGCTCCTCTTGTCCGCTGGACAAGCGCCGCCGCCCGGGATCTTTCCGGACCCGGTTCGGCAGCGTGGGACGGGTGCGTCCCTGCAACCAGTGGACGCCTTTCCCGAAGCGAGCGCATCAGACCTGTCGACTGTTGGGCGCGATTTGGCCTTTCCATAGAAAACCAGCCTGATGCGCGGCCCGCGCTTTAACATTCACGATAGTCCTTTGCCCGCCGATGGGCTCTTCCGTGCGCCCCCTGCGCCGGAACCGTGACCTGCGCGCCGGGCAGATGCACCGGTTCTCCGGCACCACCGGGCACAAGGCTCCCGAAGCCCTCGTCACGGCGCCCGCCCCACCCCCGACGGGTCAGGCCCCCCGCCCCGCGTTCTTCGCCGCCACCACCGCGTCGAACACCTCCCGCTTGGGCAGCCCCGCCTCGGCCGCGACCGCCGCGATGGCCTCCTTGCGCCGCTCGCCCGCCTCCTCACGCACCCGGACCCTGCGCACCAGCTCGTCCGGACCCAGCTCGGCGGGGCCCTTCTCGGGGGCGCCCTCGACCACCACGGTGATCTCGCCGCGCACGTCGCCGGGGGCCGCCCACTCAGCCAGCTCCTTCAGGGAACCGCGGCGGATCTCCTCGTACGTCTTGGTCAGCTCCCGGCACACCGCGGCCCGGCGCTCGCCGCCGAAGGCCTCCGCCATCGCGACGAGGGTGTCGTCCAGGCGGCGCGGCGACTCGAAGTACACCAGCGTGCGCCGCTCCGCGGCCGACTCGCGCAGCCGCGAGAGCCGCTCGCCCGCCTTGCGCGGCAGGAAGCCCTCGAAGCAGAAGCGGTCGACGGGCAGCCCGGACAGGGCGAGCGCGGTGAGGACGGCGGAGGGCCCGGGCACGGCGGTGACGCGGATGCCGCGTTCGACGGCGGCGGCCACGAGCCGGTACCCGGGGTCGGACACCGACGGCATGCCCGCGTCCGTCACCAGGAGCACCCGCGCCCCGCCCGCGAGCGCCTCGACCAGCTCCGGCGTGCGCGCCGCCTCGTTGCCCTCGAAGTACGACACGACCCGGCCGCCCACCTGCACCCCGAGCGCCTGCGTGAGCCGGCGCAGCCTGCGGGTGTCCTCGGCGGCCACGACGTCGGCCCCGGCCAGCTCGGCGGCGAGGCGCGGCGGCGCGTCCGAGACATCGCCGATGGGCGTGCCCGCGAGGACGAGGATGCCGTCGGCGGCCGGGGTTTCGGCGCTCGTGGACGGACTGACGACTGAATCTGCGCTTCCTGTCACGGATCCATCCTCGCAGGGGCCGGGCGCGGGACTGTCACAGTCGGGTTCCCTACGATGGCGCGGTGACCAGTACCGCGTCTTCCCCGGACACCCGCCAGGGCCAGGCAGCCGAGGAGCAGCAGCCGTCGTCGTGGCAGCACCGGCTGCGCCGCTTCGGCTACACGGCACGCCCGAGAGGCGATGTGCGGGAGCGTCTGGTGCCGCCGTACGCGCGTCCGGGGCAGCG
Organism: Streptomyces flavofungini; assembly: GCF_014650815.1. Lineage (GTDB taxonomy): Bacteria > Actinomycetota > Actinomycetes > Streptomycetales > Streptomycetaceae > Streptomyces > Streptomyces flavofungini. The sequence continues at coordinate 497,056 of NZ_BMVR01000005.1, read as the reverse complement.
GTTGTGGGTGGCGCTCGGGGTGCCGGGGCAGCTGTCGGAGCGGCTGGTGCGGTGGTCGGGCTGGCTGGGTCCGCTGGCGGTCGCGCTGGTGGCGGGGGTGCTGCGGTTCTGGAACCTCGGCAGCCCCAAGGACGTGATATTCGACGAGACGTACTACGCGAAGGACGCCTGGGCCCTCATCCACAAGGGCTACGAACTGAGCTGGCCGGACAAGGTCAACGAGTCGGTCATCGAGCAGGGCGGCGGCATCGCGCTGCCCACGGACCCGGCGTACGTGGTGCATCCGCCGGTCGGCAAGTACGTGATCGGCGTCGGGGAGTGGCTGTTCGGCTTCGACCCGTTCGGCTGGCGGTTCATGACGGCGGTCCTCGGCACGCTGTCGGTCCTGATGCTGTGCCGGATCGGGCGGCGCCTGTTCCGCTCGACGTTCCTCGGCTGTCTGGCGGGCGCGCTGCTCACCGTGGACGGCCTGCACTTCGTGATGAGCCGTACGGCGCTGCTCGACCAGGTCCTGATGTTCTTCGTGCTCGCGGCGTTCGGCTGCCTGCTGATCGACCGGGACAAGGCGCGCGCACGGCTCGCGGCGGCGCTGCCGGTGGACGCCGACGGGATCGCGCGCCCGGACGCGTACGTGGCGCACACCCTGCGGCTCGGCAGACGGCCGTGGCGCTGGGCGGCCGGGCTGTGCCTGGGCCTGGCCTTCGGCACGAAGTGGAACGGCCTGTACATCATGGTCTTCTTCTGCCTGCTGACCGTGTTGTGGGACGCGGGGTCGCGGCGCGTGGCCGGGGCGGAGCGGCCGTACCTGGCGGCGGTGAGGCGGGACGTGCTGCCCGCGTTCGTGGCGACGGTGCCGGTCGCGGTGTTCACCTATCTGGTGTCGTGGCTGGGCTGGATCCTCTCGCCGAGCGACGGCACCGGCGGCTACTACCGCAACTGGGCGGCGACCGACGGCAAGGACAGCGGCTGGTCCTGGCTCCCGGACTGGCTGCGCAGCCTGTGGCACTACGAGAACAAGGTCTACGACTTCCACGTCGGCCTGTCCTCGCCGCACACCTACCAGTCCAACCCGTGGAGCTGGATCGTCGACGGCCGCCCGGTCTCGTACTTCTACGAGTCCCCGGCGCCCGGCACCGACGGCTGCCCCGCCGACACCAAGGAGAAGTGCGCCCGCGAGGTCCTCGCGCTCGGCACGCCCCTGCTGTGGTGGGCGGCGGCCATCGCGCTGCTGTACGTCCTGTGGCGGTGGTTCTTCCGCAGGGACTGGCGCGCGGGCGCGATCGTGTGCGGAGTCGCGGCGGGATATCTGCCGTGGTTCATGTACCAGGAACGGACGATCTTCTACTTCTACGCCGTGGTCTTCGTGCCGTTCCTCTGCCTGGCCCTCGCCATGCTGATCGGCGCGATCCTGGGACCACCGGGTTCCTCGGAACGGCGCCGGGTGGTGGGCGCCGCGGCGGCGGGCGTACTCGTGCTGCTGATCTTCTGGAATTTCATTTACTTCTGGCCGATCTATACAGGGCAGGCGATCCCGATCGATTCCTGGCGGTCGCGAATGTGGCTCGATACCTGGGTCTGAACGCGACAATCGGACAGCTTCCGATAACACCCGGCGCTTTCCGCACCTCCTGTCCCTGATCCTCTTAGGGTTGTGGCATTCCTGGGGAGGGAGCGCTTGATGCGCAAGGGAGCGAAGGCTGCTCTTGTCGGCGGTGTGTTCGCCGTGCTGGTGGGGGGTTCCGGATATGGCGCCTACAACGTGGTGACCGCGGTGAACGCCGACAGCGGTTCGTCGTCCGCGGCGAAAGGCGGCGCGCGCAGGAGCGGCCCGCCGACGCGCGCGGAGGTCCGGGAGACGGCCGCCGCCTTCCTCGCGGCCTGGGCGAAGGGCGACGCGAACGGCGCGGCCGCGTACACCGACAACGCTTCGGCGGCCGCCAGTGCCCTGACCGGCTACCGCGAGGACGCGCACATCCGGAAGGTGCAGCTGACGGCGGGCCGGATCAGCGGGACGCGGGTGCCGTTCACGGTCCGCGCCACGGTCGCGTACGAGGGCAGGAGCAAGCCGCTGCGGTACGCCTCCGCCTTCGACGTCGTCCGCGGCGTCAGCACCGGCCGGGCGCTGGTGGACTGGCGGGCGGACGTCGTGCACCCGGACCTGGGGCGGGGCGACACCCTGGAGACGGGCGAGGCCGCGGCGCCACCGATCAGGGCCGTGGACCGCGACGGCCGCGCCCTGACCGCGAAGGCGTACCCCTCGCTCGCGCCCGTCCTTGACCAGCTCCGCTCGAAGTACGGCGACCGGGCGGGCGGCAGACCCGGCATCGAGCTGTACGTCCGGCGCGCGGCCCGCGAGAACACGGACGCCGGTACGAAGACGCTGCTCACGCTCGCCGAGGGCCGGGCGGGGACGCTGCGGACGACGCTGAGCGCGGCGGCGCAGCGGGCCGCCGAGGGGGCCGTGGCCCGGTACGCCGAGTCGTCGGTGGTCGCGGTCAGGCCGAGCACCGGTGCGGTGCTCGCCGTCGCCAACCACCGGAAGGACGAGTTCAACGCGGCCTTCGAGGGCAAGCTGGCGCCCGGCTCGACCATGAAGATCGTGACGGCGGCCATGCTCATCGACCGGGGCGTCACCAAGGCGTCCGGGCGCGCGCCCTGCACCCCGGCGGCGACCTGGCAGAGCCAGACCTTCCACAACCTCAAGGGCATGGCACCGAACGGGAACGCGACCCTCGCGGACAGCTTCGCGCGCTCCTGCAACACCGCGTTCGTGAAGCTGGTCGACGAGGAGCCGCTCACGGACGCCTCGCTGACCGAGGAGGCACAGGCCAACTTCGGTCTGGGCCGGGACAACTGGCGGACCGGCATCACGTCGGCGGACGGCACGGTGCCCGCGTCCGCCGGACCCGACCGCGCCGCCAACGCCATCGGCCAGGGCCAGGTGCAGCTCAACCCGCTGAACCTGGCGTCGGTGACGGCGACGGCCACGACGGGCACGTTCCGCCAGCCCGTCCTCGTACCGAAGTCGCTCATCGGCGGCGAACTGGCCACCGCACGCGGCCTGTCCGCCGGCACCGTCGCCCAACTGCGGCAGCTGATGCGGCGGACGGCGGTCACGGGCACCGGCGCGCGGGCCATGGCGGGCCTCGGCGGTGACATCGGCGCGAAGACGGGGTCGGCGGAGGTCGACGGCCAGGCGAGGCCCAACAGCTGGTTCGCGGGCTACCGCGGGGACCTGGCGGTGGCCGCGATGGCGCAGGAGGGCGGGCACGGCGGGGACACCGCCGGGCCGATCGTGGCGGCGGTGCTGCGTTCGGGCGCGTGACGGATGCGGCCGGGTGACGCGGATGCGGCCGGGTGGCGAAGGCACGCTGGGGCAACGCCCGGCGCCCCGGATGGCGCTGCCGTGGTCGAAGGCGTGCGCGGGTGCCGCTAGGTTGGGAAACCGGTGAGTTGGGTGCGGCGGGGGCCGAGGGGATTGGCGGAGGGTCTGTGGGCAAGAGAAGACGTGCGACCGAGCGCAAGAAGGCGCACCCTGCCGTGCTCGGCGGCGCGGCCGTGGCGATCGTGTGCGGCGTGGGGGTCGCCGCGTACGCCCTGTCCGGCGGGAGCGGTGACGGCGAGTCGGACGGCAAGACCGTGGCGACGGGACCGCCCACGGCCGCCGAAGTGCGCACCACCGCGCGGGCGTTCCTCACCGCCTGGGGCAAGGGCGACGTGGCCTCGGCGGCGGCGCTGACGGACGACCGGAAGGCGGCCCGGGCGGCGCTGACCGCCTACCGCGAGGAGGCCAAGGTCTCCGCGGTGCGCCTGAAGCCCGGCAAGCCCGCCACCCGCAAGAGCGCGAAGGTGCCGTTCAAGGCGGCGGCCACGATCTCGTACGGGGGAAAGGACAAGGCGTACGCGTACGATTCCGCGCTGACCGTCGCGCGCCGCGCGGCCGACGGCCGGGTCCTCGTCTCCTGGCGGCCGTCGGTCGTCCACCCCGAACTGCGGGACGGCGACCGCCTGGTCACGGGTGCGGCGGGCACGCCGCCCATCAAGGCCGTGGACCGGGACGGCGGTCCGCTGACGGCCGCCAAGTACCCCTCGCTCGGCACGGTCCTGGACGGGCTGCGGGAGAAGTTCGGCAAGGAGGCGGGCGGCAAGGCGGGCGTGGAACTGCGGGTGGTGCGCGCGGACGCCGAGCCGGACTCCAAGGACTCCAAGGACTCCAAGGACTCCAAGAACCCAGCCTCGAAGAAGAGCGACGCGAAGGACACCCCCGACAAGACGCTCCTCGCCCTCGCCCCCGGCACCCCCGGCACGCTGAAGACGACGATCAGCGCGCGGACGCAGGCTGCCGCGGAGAAGCAGACGGCGAAGCGCAAGCAGGCCTCGGTCGTCGTGGTGAAGCCCAGCACCGGCGAGATCCTGGCCGTCGCCAACTCCCGGCCCGGCGGCTTCAACACGGCCTTCCAGGGCTCCCTCGCACCCGGCTCCACGATGAAGGTCATCACCTCGTCGATGCTCCTGGAGAAGAAGCTGGCGGGCGTCGACAAGAAGCACCCGTGCCCGAAGTACAAGACGTACGGCGGCTGGAAGTTCCAGAACGACGACAAGTTCCAGATCAAGGGCGGTACGTTCCGGGCCAGCTTCGCGCGGTCCTGCAACACGGCCTTCATCACCCAGGCCGAGAAGCTGTCGAACGACGACCTGACGAAGCAGGCCCAGGACGTGTTCGGCCTCGGCCGTGACAACTGGTCCGTCGGCGTCTCCTCGTTCGACGGCGCCGTGCCGGTGCAGTCCGACGCGCAGATGGCGGCCTCGCTCATCGGCCAGGGTGGCGTCCGGATGAACCCCCTGAACATGGCGTCGGTCGCCGCCACCGTGAAGTCCGGCACGTTCCGCCAGCCCTACCTGGTCTCACCCGACGTGGACGACCGCCAGCTCGCCACAGCCCCCCGCAAGATGTCCGGCCGGACGGCCTCCGCCCTCCGCGACCTCATGCACTACACCGGCGTCTCCGGCACCGCCGCCGAGCCCATGGCCGGCCTCGGGTCCGACTCGGGCGCCAAGACCGGCTCCGCGGAGGTCGACGGCCAGAAGAAGCCCAACGGCTGGTTCACCGCGTACCGCGGGGACGTGGCGGCGGCGGCGGTCGTGCAGGCCGCCGGGCACGGCGGGGAGACGGCGGGGCCGGTGGTGCGGGCGATGCTGCTGGCGGGGAAGTAGGGAGCGCCGGGGGTATTTCAGCCCGTCGTGGGGGTCCCCCCTGCTCCTCAAGAGCTTGGGGGAGATTGAGGACGAGGCGCGGAGCGCCGACAGCGGGGGTCCGGGGGCGGCAGCCCCCCGGCCCCGTCCCGGTTCCGGGCACGATTCATGGTCGCGTGGCATACACACGTACCGCTAGCGTGCAGCGCATGAGCACTACGGACAACGCCACGGGCGCATCCGGCGCCCACCCCCGCTTCGTCGAGGCCCTGCGCGGGCTCGGCCTCGACGACCTTCCCGACCGCATCCGCCGCTTCCCCGACCAGACCCGCACCGCGGCCGAGGCGGCCGCCGCGATCGGCTGCGAGCTCAGCCAGATCTGCAAGTCCCTGATCTTCGCCGCCGACGGGGTGCCCGTGCTCGTCCTCATGGACGGCTCCTCGCGCGTCGACGTGGAGCTGGTGCGGCAGGCGCTGGGCGCGGAGAAGGTCACGCGGGCCAAGGCGGACGTCGTGCGCGAGACCACGGGGTACGCGATCGGGGGCGTCCCGCCCTTCGGGCACGCCAACCCGACGCGGGTGCTCGCCGACCGGTCGCTGCTCGGGCACTCCGTGGTGTGGGCTGCCGCGGGTACGCCGTACACCGTCTTCCCGATGGCGCCGGAGGAGTTGGTAGCGCACGCGGGCGGGACACTGGTGGACGTACGCGAGGCCGACGGAACCGGTCAGTGACGCCGCTGGTCACGGGGGCCGTGCTGCTGGCCGCCGTCACCCACGCCAGTTGGAACGCCATCGCCCACCACATCACCGACAAACTCCTCGGCTTCACCCTCATATCCGGCGGCGGCGCCCTCATCGGCCTCCTCCTCGCCCCCTTCGCCCCGCTGCCCGCCGCCGGGGCCTGGCCCTACCTCCTCCTCTCCGCCGTCCTGCACGTGGCCTACATGGTCCTGCTCATGCGGTCCTTCCGGCTCGGGGACTTCGGGCAGGCCTACCCCATCGCCCGCGGCAGCGCGCCGCTCGTCGTGACCGTGCTCGCCGCCGTCTTCGCCGGGGAGGTGCCCGGGGGGTGGCAGGCCGCCGGGGTCGTCGTCTGCTCCGCCGGGCTCACCGGACTCGCCGTGTGGGGGATCCGGGGGTCGGGGCGGCGGCCGGACTGGGCGGCGATCGGCGCCGCGCTGGCCACCGGTGTCTCCATCGCGGCGTACACCGTCGTGGACGGTCTCGGCGTACGCGCCTCCGGGTCGTCCATCGGGTACATCGCCTGGCTGATGATCCTCGAAGGCATCGCCGTGCCCGCGTACGCCTGCTACCGCTGGCGCGGGGAACTCGGCGCCCGGCTGCGGCCGTTCGCCGCCGTCGGGCTCTTCGGCGCCGCGCTCTCCGTCGCCGCGTACGGCCTCGTCCTCTGGGCCCAGACCCGGGCCGACCTCGCCCCGATCTCCGCCCTCCGCGAGTCCTCCATCATCGTCGGGGCGGCGATCGGCGCGCTCTTCTTCAAGGAGAAGTTCGGGTGGTCGCGGATCGTGGCCGCGGGGGTGATGGTGGCGGGGATCGGGTTGATGCTCCACGCGGGCTGACCGACCTCGCGGGGGCGCCCCGGTCCCGCCCCTTCTCCGAAACCGGGGCTGCGCCCCTGGACCCCGGGGGTGGGTGTTCCCCTTCAGGTGGGACGGGGGCGCCCCCGAATCGGCGCTTCGCGCCTCGTCCTCAATCGCCGGACGGGCTTTTCCCCACCCACCCGCCCCCACTACCTGCCGGAACAGCCCGCCCGGCGCCCATGCGGCCCGGTGAGAGCGCGGCGGACCCGGCTGGCGTGGCGGTGCACGTCGGCGGGTTCAGGGGTGGTGGGTACGGGCCGCCGACGGCTGCCGGGGTCCCCCGTACCTTCCGGTGCCCGACAGGCGCGGCACAGGCCCCCGGGCAGGGCTTCCGGGCGGCCGGGCACGCCACAGGCGGTGCATTCCATGATCGTGCGGTGCGGTGTACGTGGCGCACTCGGAGAGGGAACGGGCGGCATCTTGTCGAGGAGGCGCCGCCGGAGGAAGGCACGGGGTGCATGGACCTGCTCGGGAAGTCCTGCGCTCAGGGCTCGGGTGAGGTCGTCGGCCGTGGCACCTCGGGCGAGCCAGTCGGCGGCCAGGTCTTCCAGCGCGGCACAGTCGGCGGCGGACAGGATCAACTGCGGGACGCTTCGGCCGAGTTGGGCGAGGATGTCGTACGTGGAGGAGGGCGGCGCGGGCTGGGTCGTGAGCTGATGCCGCTCTTCGGGTACGTCGTCGGGGGCGCCGCCGCCTCGGGCCTCGGTCGGCGAGGGCGCGTCACCGTCGAGGAACCGGCTCCACCATTCGCTGTCACGTGCGGTACGGGTCCAGTACGTGCGGAAGACCCAACGCGTGCCGGTCCCGGCGTCGCCCTCGCCCTGAGCGAGTCGCCGTACACGTCGCAGGTGCCCGGCTCGCGACAGCTCGTTGAGGGCGGTGCGGACGGCCTGCTGGCCGTAGAGGGGCTGAGCCCTGGCGAGGGTCTTGGCGTCCATGGCGGCGCCTTCGGGAAGCCGGTCGACGAAGGCGGCGAGGTAGGCCGCTCGGGCGGGGAGGTGTCCGAAGTCGCGGGCGTGGGCGGGCCCTTGGTCAGGTGCGGAACGCTTGCCGTAGCCCGGCTTGGCCATGGGGTGTGCGGAGGCGGGCAGGGCGGCGTTAGAGTCTTCGCAAGCCACGGGATCGACCTTACCGATCTTGGGGTGAGACCCCGGCGGGTGTTGGTAGCACCCGGTCGGGGTCGTTTTCGTTTGTCGCCGCGAACGCTAGAGGGTCGCGACGGCGCGTGGCAAGTCGGTCACGAAAAGCGATGTTCGGTGGTGCGGGCGGGAGTTGAAGGGGGTGGGTGGTAGGTACCCAACCGCCCAATCCTTACAAAAGGCGCTCGGATCTCGGCTCCCGAAGCCCGGGGACCGGGGCTCAGCTCTGCACGAACGCGATGAAGCGGGCCCTGGCGTGGGCGCGGGAGGCCGAGCTGGGGGCTACGGGGCCCGAGCTTCGAGCCCCACCGCTTCATCGGCCTCAGCCGCGGCTCACGTGACCGGTGAACGCGGCCCAGGCCGCCGGGGTCACCTCTATGAGTCCGGCCGCATGGTCCTTGGTGTCGCGGATCAGGATGAGCGGCTGGTTGTCGGCGACTTCTATGCAGTCGTTGTCGCCACTACTGCTGTAAGTCGACTTGTGCCAATCCGGGTTGCTCACTTGAACCTCTTCAATGCGTCTTCGATGCAAGCTGTGGTCGCTTCAGCCGTCAATGCGCTGGAGGCGAGCCGATCATAGACCCGCTGGAACCGCAGGACAGCTGCTGGTTCCTCGGAGTAATGGCCGGTCAGAAAGCCCTCCGTATACGCGCCTCGCGAACCGTCCGGCTGCGTCAGGACAGCCATGGTTCCCATGATCTTGCCAGCCCCGAAGGGGAGAAGCTGGAGCGTGATGTTCTGCTGCTCCTGGGCCTCACGCAGCCGTTCCAGTTGAGGGGCGTTGGCGTGAGCGATGGCTGCCTCGTCGAGGACAGCTGCGAACCACGGGGGATCGTCCCGCTCCCATAGCTTCTGGCGCTCCATGCGCTGCTCGACGTATGACTCGACGTTGGTCGGGTTATCAACCTGGCCGATCAGCATGAGCTCGCGTGCATAGTCAGGGGTCTGAAGCAGTCCAGGAACGAGGAATCCAACGGTGTGGATCAGTGCCGCGCTCTCTTGCTTCGCCAGATACGGCTTGGCGTAGTGGCGGACCGTCTGCTGCTCCCGGATCCTGACCAAGTCCGTCAGCGAGTCGCCCAGTTCGAGCACCAAGCCCAGCTTGATCGCCAGCGCGTGGTCCAGCGCCTCCCCGTTCTCCACCCCGGAGATCCTGCTCTTGTTGCTGAACACCTTGGCCGCGAGGTCGGTCTGGGACCAGCCCTTCGCCCGCCGCGCCTCCCTGACCTGGTTCCCGATGTACGCCTCAAGGCTCTCGGCCGGATCGAGCTCGTTAGCGCCTGGCATATGCCCCGTTCCACAGTCCGGTATCGGAATCGCTACTCCTAGTAAACGTACCCACAGGTGAGCAGCCTGGGAGTCCTCCGGAAGGACCAACTCCCCTACGAGGTACCACCTATGACCAACGACAACGGGACGCGACAGCGCATGGAGCTGTCCGTGGCGATCCGAGACCTCAGGGACGCCCTGGAGTACAAGGGGCTCGACCTCCCCGGCCTGCGCGTGGACGACCGGGGCCAGATCGAACTCGGCACGGTCAGCCCGTACACGGGCCGCATGATGGCTCGCGCCCTGATCCAAGGGGCACAGGGCGATGACTGACGCAAGCACGGCGACGGCCGTGGGGGACGTCGTCGTGGACACGCGCCGAGGGCGCGTCGTCCAAGTGACGGCTGCGGACGGTGAGGTGCTGACGGTGACTCGGCCCTCGGGCCTCTCCTGGGAGACGAGGAGTCAGAACTGTCGGCAGGCTCTGCCGGGGGAACAGCGAGAATTCGAGATCGCCAGCCGCACGACAGGAGAGTTCACGCCCTGCCCCGAACCCCTCCCCCAAGAGGTCGAATGGCACCTGCCGCGCCACGCCAGGAGCGTCGGGAGGGCCCGAACCCTCCTCCGGGAGCAGGCAAGTTCGTGGGACCTACCAACCGAGGTCACAGAGACGGCGACGCTCCTCCTGAGCGAGCTGATGACGAACGCGTACCGACACGCGAAGGTCTCCCCGGGCAGAGAGATCTGGACCCACTGCGCACTGAAGGCGGGCCGCCTCCGCATCGCGGTGTCGGACGCGAACGCGACACCGCCCGCGCCCAGGCAGGCATGCCCGGAGGACGAGTCGGGCCGAGGCCTGACCCTGGTCGCCACGCTGTCGGACAACTGGGGCACGGAACTTCGCCCCGGGGGCATCGGCAAGACGGTCTGGTTCGAACTCACCGTCGCGCGGGGGCACAACCCTGACTGAGGGCGGCCACGACACGGGCGTCAGGCGACCGCGCCCCGGAGCGCCCTCACCAACCCCTGTGCCCGCACGTCCGCCGTGACCCCCTTCCCCATCCCGTTCGTGACATAGCCGAAGGCAAGGCCCGACTCGGGGTCGGCGAAGGCGAGGGCGCCGCCCCGCCCGGGGTGCCCGAACGACGTGGGCGCGAGGAGCGGCGACGCCGCGCCGTGGAGCATGTAGCCGAGGCCGAGCCGGGTGTGGACGACGAGGACGCGGTCGGCCCCGGCGGACGCCTCAGCGCGGGCGAGGGCGAGGGTGCCGGGGGTGAACAGGCGGGCGCCGTCTTCGACTTCGCCGATGAGGGAGGCGTAGAAGCGGGCCAGCGCCCCCGCGGTGGCGATCCCGTTGGACGCGGGCAGCACGGCCGAGTGGTACGCGGCGGAGTTCTCGTCGGGGAACGGATCGATCACCCCGAAGGCCCGCCGGGTGAGGGAGTCCGGGTCCCGGTAGGCCTCGGACACCTGGGGCTTGGGCCGGGTGCGGAGCCCCGGCCCGGCGGCGGGTGCGTCCAGTCGCCCCAGCCGTCCCACCCGCCCCGCCTCGGCGGCCGGAAGGCCGACCCACAGGTCGAGGCCCAGCGGCCCGGCGATCTCCTCGGCGACGACGTCCCGTATGGAGCGCCCGGTGACCCTCCGCACCAGCTCCCCGGTCAGCCAGCTGTACGTGTGGGCGTGATAGCCGTGCTCCGTCCCCGGCTCCCAGAAGGGCGCCTGCGCGGCGACCGCGGCGGCGGCCACCTCGGGGTCGAGGGCCTGCCCGGGGGTCAGGGGGCGGTCGAGGGCGGGGACCCCGGCGCGGTGTGCGAGGACGTGGCGTACGAGCGCCCGGTCCTTGCCGTGGGCCTTGTACTCGGGCCAGTAGGCGCCGACGGGGGCGTCGAGGTCCAGCTCACCGCGCTGGTGGAGGAGGAGCAGGACGGCGGCGGCGACCCCCTTGGTCGCGGAGCGGACGACCTGCGCGGTTCCGCGCTCCCAGGGTGCGCCCCCGGCATCGGCCGCGCCTCCACCGGCGCCCCCGTCGAAGTCCCGGACCCCGCCCCAGAGGTCCACCACCGGCCGCCCGTCCCGGTACACCACGACCCCGGCGCCCCGCTCACCGAGCGCGGTGAAGTTGCGTACGAAGGCGTCCCGTACGGGCTCGAACCCCGCGGCCACCGTCCCGTGCACCGCTGCGGCGGCCGGGCCGGCCGCCTCCACGTCAGTGTTCATGTACCGCACAACAGCCTTTCGTAGCCGAAGATTCCACTACCCGTGCGCCCGTACGGTCTTCGGATCGAAGCCGAAGGGGAGTTCCAGGCGGTGGCCGCTCATGAGGTCGGCGTCGGCGAGGAGTTCGCCGGTGGGGCCGTCCGCGGCGATGACGCCTTCGCTGAGGATCAGCGCGCGGGGGCAGAGTTCGAGGGCGTACGGCAGGTCGTGGGTGACCATGAGGACGGTGACGTCCAGGGAGCGCAGGATGTCGGCGAGTTCGCGGCGGGACGCGGGGTCGAGGTTGGAGGACGGCTCGTCGAGGACGAGGATCTCGGGCTCCATGGCGAGGACGGTGGCGACGGCGACCCGGCGCCGCTGCCCGAAGGAGAGGTGGTGCGGCGGCCGGTCGACGTACTCGGCCATGCCGACCTGCCCGAGGGCCTTGAGCACGCGCGCCTCCAGGTCGGGGCCGCGCATTCCGGCCGCCGCGGGCCCGAAGGCCACGTCCTCGCGCACCGTCGGCATGAACAGCTGGTCGTCGGGGTCCTGGAAGACGATGCCGACCTTGCGGCGGATCTCGGCCAGGTGCCGTTTGCCGACGGGCAGTCCGGCCACGGTGACCGTCCCGGCGCCCGCGGTGAGGATGCCGTTCAGGTGCAGGACGAGGGTCGTCTTGCCCGCGCCGTTGGGCCCGAGCAGCGCGACGCGTTCACCGCGTTCGATGCTGAGGTCCACGCCGAACAGGGCCTGGTGGCCGTCGGGGTAGGCGTAGGCGAGGCCGGCGACCTCCAGGGACGCGGGTACGGCGGCAGTCACGACAGGGTCCATCCCAACAGGCAGACGGCTAGGGCGGTGAGGGGCAGGGTGAGGGCGTACGTCCACTGGGCGCGGGTCGCCGTCGCCTCGTCGATGACCGGCATCGACCCGGCGTAGCCCCGGCTGACCATGGCGAGGTGGACGCGTTCGCCGCGCTCGTAGGAGCGGATGAACAGCGCGCCCGCCGATTTGGCGAGCACGCCCCAGTGGCGCACGCCGCGCGCCTCGAAGCCGCGGGACTCGCGCGCGATCCGCATGCGCCGCATCTCGTCCGCGATGACGTCGCCGTAGCGGATCATGAAGGACGCGATCTGGACGAGCAGCGGCGGGAGCTTCAGGCGCTGCAGGCCCAGGAGCAGTTCGCGGAGTTCCGTGGTGGCGGCGAGGAGGACGGAGGCGGCGACTCCGAGGGTGCCCTTGGCGAGGACGTTCCAGGCGCCCCACAGACCGTGGACGCTCAGCGACATCCCGAGGACCTCGGTGCGTTCGCCCTGCGCCACGAACGGGAGGAGCAGCGCGAACGCCACGAAGGGGATCTCGATGAGCAGCCGCTTCAGCCAGAAGAGGAGCGGGACCCGGGCCGCGTACGCCACCGACGCGAGCAGCAGCGCGTACGCCGCGAACGCCCACATCGCCTCGCGGGGCGTGGAGACCACGACGACCACGAAGCAGAAGACGGCGGTGAGCTTGGTGTGCGGGGGCAGGGCGTGCACCGGCGAGTGGCCGTGGCGGTAGAGGCGGTGGGCGTGACCGGCACCCATGTCAGGCGTTCTCGGCGGGTTCGGTCGCCGAGGCGGTGGCCGTGGGCTCGGTCGTCGAGGGGGTCGAGGTGGTCGGGGCCGGACCGGTCTCCGCCGGTTCGGTCGCCGAGGCGGTCGAGGCCGGGCCCGTCCCCGCGGCGCGGCGCCTGCGGACCGCCCAGAACACCGCGCTGCCCGCCACCACCGTCGCGCCGACGCCGATGACGCCCGCGAGGCCGCCGGACAGGCGGGCGTCGCTGATGTCCTTGATGCCGTAGTCGGCGAGCGGCGAGTCGGCGGCGGCGTGCTCCTTCTCGCCCTTGTCGAAGCCCTTGTCGTGGGCGACCTTCTCCAGGCCGTCGGGGTTCGTGGAGGCGTAGAAGGACACGAAGCCCGCGAGGACGACGGAGGCGGCGAGGCCCACGGCCCACAGCTTGCGGTGCGAGCGGGCGGCGGCAGCGGCGGGGGCCGGGGTGGTGCCGGGCGCGTCGATCAGCTCGCCCCCGACCCGCAGCCGCAGCGGCGCCGTCAGGCCGCGCGCCCCGTGCACCAGGTCCGGCCGGACCGCGATGACCGCGCCGACCGTCAGCGCCGTGATCGCGGCCTCGCCGATGCCGATCAGGACGTGCACGCCGATCATGGCCGTGGCGACCTTGCCGAGGGGCACGTCCGTGGTGCCGCCGACGGCGTAGATGAGGGTGAAGGCGGCGGCCGCGGCCGGTACGGAGACGAGCGCGGCCGTGAAGGCGGCGACGGTGAGGGAGCGGCGGCCGCGCGGCAGCAGCCGCGCCAGGCCCCGGAAGATCGCGTACGCCACGACGGTCGTCACGACGGCCATGACGGAGATGTTCACGCCGAGCGCGGTCAGGCCGCCGTCGGCGAAGAGCAGGCCCTGCATGAGCAGGACCACGGCGACGCACAGGACCCCGGTAAAGGGGCCGACGAGTATCGCCGCGAGCGCGCCGCCCAGGAGGTGGCCGCTGGTCCCGGCGGCGACCGGGAAGTTCAGCATCTGCACGGCGAAGATGAACGCCGCCACGAGTCCGGCCAGCGGCGCCGTGCGCTCGTCGAGTTCTCTGCGCGCACCACGGAGGCTGACGGCCACCGCGCCCGCGGCGGCGACACCGGCGACGGCGGAGACGGGAGCATTGATGAAGCCATCGGGGACATGCATGCGCGTGCTCCTGGAAAGGCGCATGTCATGAGTGTGGGGAGGCACTCATGACGAGAGCGGATCGCTCCGAGCGGGGCGCTCGTGAACCTTTCAATGATGGGCGTTGTTGCGAATCGCTTGCAAGAGCGGTCCGGCAACGATTGGGGGCGGGCCGGACCGTCCGGAACGGGCGGGCCGGACCGTCTCCGCGCCCCCTTCGCCCTATGTGACATATGCGTACATATGGGACATTGGGGAGTGAGCCGCTTTCCGTGGGCCGGAACGACCCGGAACGACTACGAGGAGTCAGCATGTCCGCAGTCGAGCAGTACACCCGGGCCCACCTGGTCACCGACTCCCCCGACGAGCACGTCGTCGTCCCCGTCGCGCTGCGCTACGACCCGGAGGCCGACCCGCGCGCGGTGCGGGTCGGCCTCCCGGGGTCCCACGACTGGACCTTCAGCCGCGAGCTGCTCGAACAGGGGCTGCGGGCGCCGACGGAGAGCGGCGACATCAGCATCTGGCCGTGCGGGCGGGTCCAGACGATCCTGGAGTTCCACTCGGCGCAGGGGGTGGCGGTCGTGCAGTTCGACGCCTCGGCGCTGATCCGCTTCCTGCGCCGCACGTACGCGGCCGCCCCCGTGCCCCACTGACCCGGGCACGAGGGCTCAGCCGCGCGGGCGGACTCAGCCGCGCAGGGCGGACTCAGACGCGGACGAGTTCCCGGTCCGCGTCCGGATCGGCCCGGTCCCCGCTCCGGTCCTGCGGAGTACGCAGCCCCTCGCCCTCGACGTCCACGTTCGGCAGCGAGCGGTCCAGCCACTTCGGCAGCCACCAGGCCCTGCGGCCGAGCAGCGCGAGCACCGCCGGGACCAGCGCCATCCGCACGATGAACGCGTCGAAGAAGACGGCGATGGCGAGGCCGAAGCCGATCATCTTGACCATCTGCTCGCTGGAGCCGATGAACCCGGCGAACACCGCGATCATGATGACCGCCGCCGCGGACACGACCCGCGCCCCGTGCTTGAAGCCGGTGACGATCGCCTCGTGCGGGCTCTCGCCGTGGACATACGCCTCCCGCATCCGGGTCACGAGGAACACCTCGTAGTCCATCGCCAGGCCGAAGACCACGCCCACCATGAAGATCGGCATCATGCTCATGATCGGGCCGGTCTGCTCGACGCCGAACAGCGCACCGAGCCAGCCCCACTGGAAGACCGCGACCACGGCGCCGAGCGCGGCGAGCACCGACAGCAGGAAGCCGAGGGCCGCCTTGAGCGGCACCAGGACCGAGCGGAAGACGACGATCAGGAGCAGGAACGCGAGCCCCACGACGAGTGCGAGGTACGGGATCAGGGCGTCGTTGAGCTTCTCCGAGACGTCGATGTTCATGGCCGTGGTGCCGGTGACCATGACCTCGGCACCGCTGTCGGCCTTGACGTCCTTCGCCTCGCCGCGGATCGCGTGCACCAGGTTCTCGGTCTCGGTGCCGCTGGGCTTGGCCGACGGCACGACGCTGAGCATCGCGGTGTCGCCCGCCTTGTCGAACCGCGGCGGGCTCACCGTGAGCACGTCGTCGAGGCCCGAGATCTTCTTCTGTACGGCGGCCGCCTCACCCTTGGCGTCGTCGACGCCCTTGAGGTCGGTGACCACCATCAGCGGACCGTTGAACCCAGGACCGAAGCCGTCCGCGATCAGGTCGTAGGCCTTGCGCTGGGTCGTGGACGTGGGCTGCGCGCCGTCGTCGGGCAGCCCGAGTTCGAGCTGCGAGACGGGCAGGGCGGCGGCGCCGAGGCCGAGCACGCCGAGCAGCAGGACGGCGACGGGGCGCCGGACGACGAAGCGGGCCCAGCGGGTGCCGAGGTTCTCCTTGGCCGGGGCGTTGCCCTCGGCCGGGGCGTTCTCCTTGGCCGGGGCGTCGCCCTTGGCCGGGGCGTCGGCACCGGAGGCCGCGGCCGCGCCGGCCTTCTTCCGACCGCCGAACAGCCTCCCCTTCTCCCCCGTCGGCCTGACCTTCTTGCCCGCGTACCCGAGCAGCGCCGGGATCATCGTGAGCGCGATCAGGACCGCGATGGCGACGGTTCCGGCCGCCGCGAAGCCCATCTTGGTGAGCATCGGGATGTTGACCACCGCGAGCCCGACGAGGGCGATGACGACGGTCAGTCCGGCGAAGACGACGGCCGATCCGGCGGTGCCGACGGCGCGGCCCGCCGCGTCCTCGCGGTCGCGGCCCTCGGCGAGTTCGGCGCGGTAGCGCGAGACGATGAAGAGGGCGTAGTCGATGCCGACCGCGAGGCCGATCATCATCGCCAGCGTCGAGGTGGTGGTGCCCAGGTCGAGGGCGCTGGCGAGCGCGGCGATCGAGGAGACGCCGATGCCGACGCCGATCAGCGCGGTGAGCAGCGGCAGACCGGCCGACACGAGCGAGCCGAAGGTGATGACGAGGACCACGGCCGCGACCGCGATGCCGATGATCTCGGTGGCGCCGGTGTGCGGCATGGCCTGCAGCGCGTCACCGCCGACCTCGACGGTCATGCCGTCGCCCCGCGCCTCGTCGGTGGTCTTCTCCAGCGCGTCCCGGCTGTCGTCGGTCAGCTCCATGGAGGTGACCTTGTACGTCACGGAGGCGTACGCCGTCGTCCGGTCCTTGGAGACCGTCTTGGCCTTGAACGGGTCGTCGGCGCGGGCGACTTGGCCGGAGCCGGAGCCGAGGGCGGAGACGGTCTGCTGGATCTCGGCCCTGACGGCCGGGTCGGTGACCTTCTCGCCCTTCGGCGCCTTGAACACGACGCGGGCGCTGGCGCCGTCGGCGCTGGCCTCGGGCGCGCGCTTCCCCAGGAGGTCGAAGGCCTGCTGGGCCTCGGTACCGGGGATGGAGAACGAGCTGGAGGCGGCGGTGGGGGCCGAGGCGGCACCCACCCCGGCGAGGGTGAGCAGCGCGACCCAGATGAGGGCGACGAAGTGCCGTCGCCGGAAGGCGAGTCGGCCTAGTTTGTACAGGAATGTGGCCACGGGGAGTACTCCCGGTCAGGTCGTGGTGGCTGCTGGCTTCTGGGCAGGGGTGATCAGCCCGACGACGAAGGGGGTACCGCCCATGCCCTCAGGGCAGGGGGGAGGTCGCGTCAGGTGGTGTGGTCGCGGGCGCGACCGGGGGGGGCTCCCCGGGTGAGTGGGTCGAGAGGGGCCTGGAGGGGTCTAGCGGGAACCAGAAGGGCCTAGAGGGATCTAGAGGGACCTAGAGGGATGAGACGCCGAGGGCGGGGAGGATCACGGCGTTGATGTAACTGCGGAGGAAGTCCTGGTCGGCAGGGCGTTCCTCGACGAGGTCGCGGGCGACGAAGCCGCCGACCAGCATGTGGATGACGTACTCGAACGCCGGGTTGTCGGCGTCGATCTCGCCCCGGGCGACGGCGCGGCGCAGCAGCTCGTTCAGGCCGGTGATCTCCGGCTCGATCAGCAACTGGCGCAGCGCCTGGCGCAGTTCGGGGTTGCCGTGGATGGCGTGGAACAGGCCTCGCATCAGCGCCTGGTCCTGCTTCATCTTGCAGTCGTCCTGGAGGGCCACCATCTCCATGAAGTCCCCGCGCAGGGACCCCGTGTCGATGTCGGCCATGGACACGGGCTTGTTGTGCTTCAGCGCCCGGGCGACCAGCTCCGCCTTGCCGCCCCACTGGCGGTAGAGCGTGGCCTTGCTGGACCGGGTGCGGGCAGCGACCGCGTCCATCGTGAGCGCGTCGTACCCGACCTCGCGCAGCAGCTCCAGGACGGCCTCGTAGAGCTCCGCCTCCCGCTCGGGCGTGATCCGGCTCCGCCGCGGCGGCACTGCCACTTCAGCCATGAGCCGACTCCTTGTTTCCCGATTTCCCGATGCCACTGCTACGCCGAGTACTCTACGGGACCTCCTAGCGAAACGAAACGGTTTCGTACGTGTTCCGGGCCACACGCTTCAGGGGCGAGCCCCATAAGTTGCCCCGGCCTCCGGCACGGAAAAGCATGGGGACGTGACCCAGGCGTACCTCCGCTTCCCCCACGTCAGCGGCGACCGGCTCTGCTTCGTCGCCGAGGACGACCTATGGATCGCCCCCCTCGTCCCGAAGGGCGCGGAGCCGACCCGCGCCTGGCGGATCACCGCCGACCGCACCAAGCTCGGCCACCCCCGCTTCAGCCCGGACGGCAGTCACGTCGCGTACACGAGCTGGCGCAGCCTGGACCCCGAGATCCACCTGGCCCCGGCGGACGGCGGCCCCGCGCGCCGTCTGACCTACTGGGGCTCCATGGACACCCGCGTCTGCGGCTGGACCCCGGACGGCGACATCCTCGCCGTCTCCTCGCACGGCCAGCCCTTCTCGTACTTCTGCTGGGCCTACAGCGTCCCCACCGACGGCTCCCCCGGCGGCAGGCTGCCCTGGGGCCCGGTGCACGACATCGCCGTGCTCGACGGCGAGGGCGACGGCGAGCGCCGCACGCTGCTCCTGACCGGGAAGCCGCCGCACGAGCCCGCCGCCTGGAAGCGCTACCGGGGCGGCGCGACGGGCCGCCTGTGGCTGCACGGCGAGCGGCTGCTCGGCGACCTCGGGGGGCATCTGGACGCGCCGATGTTCGTGTCGGGGCGGATCGCGTTCCTCTCCGACCACGAGGGCGTCGGCAACCTGTACTCCTGCCTGCCCGACGGCACCGACCTGCGCCGCCACACCGACCACGACGCCTTCTACGCCCGGCACGCCGCCAGCGACGGCACCCGCGTCGTCTACCAGTGCGCGGGCGAGATCTGGCTGGTGGACGACCTGGCCGCCGACTCCGTGCCGCGCCGCGTCGAGGTCGAGATCGGCGGCCCGCGCGCGGGGCGGCGGACGTACCAGGTGCCCGCCGCGCAGCACGTCGACGCGCTCTCGGTGGACACCACGGGCCGCGCCAGCGCCGTCGTCGTACGCGGCAGCCTGTACTGGCTGACCCACCGCGACGGCCCCGCCCGCACCATCGCCGACACCCCCGGCGTCCGGGTGCGGCTGCCGGAGATGCTGGGCGCGGGCGGGCAGGTCGCGTACGTCACCGACGCCGAGGGCGAGGACGCGGTCGAGATCGCCTACCTGCCCCGGGCCAGCGGCGACCGGGCGCCGCGCAGGCTGGCGGGCGGGCAGCTCGGACGGGTGCAGGAGCTGGTGTCCGACCCGGCCGGGGAGCGGCTCGCGATCGCCTCGCACGACGGCCGCCTGCTGCTCGTCACCGTGTCCGAGGAAGCGGCCGCCGCCGCGGGCACCGAGGACTCCGACGGCGAGGTGACGGAGCTGATCCGGTCCCTCAACGGCCCCGTGCGCGACCTCGCCTTCTCCCCCGACGGGGCGTGGCTCACCTGGTCGCACCCCGGCATCGGCCGGTCCCTGCGGAAGATCAAGCTGGCCCGGATCGCGGGCCCCGGGGCCCGCACCGTCATCGACGTCACCAACGGCCGCTTCGAGGACGAGAACCCGGTGTTCACCCGGGACGGCCGCTATCTCGCCTTCCTCTCCTGGCGCGGCTTCGACCCCGTCTACGACGTGCACACCGGCGACCTGTCCTTCCCGCTCGGCTGCCGCCCCTACCTCGTACCGCTGTCGTCCGCGACGCCCTCGCCCTTCGCGCTGCTGCCCGACGGGCGGCCCGCGGCGGGCGGGCTCGACCCGTACGCGGACGGCGCTGACGGCGCGGGCGACGACGGGTCCGGCGACGGGACGGTGACCGTGGAGGCGGAGGGCCTGGCGAGCAGGGTCACGCCGTTCCCGGTGGCGGCGTCGAAGTACTCCGCGCTGTGCCCGGTGAGCGGCGGCGGCCTGGTGTGGCTGCGGTGGCCGATCTCGGGCGCGCTCGGCGAGACCTTCGCCAACCCGGCCGACACCTCGGGCCGTCCGACCCTGGAGTACTTCAACATCACCAAGGCCAAGAAGTCCGAACTCGTCGACCACCTCGACTGGTTCGCGACCAGCGGGGACGGCTCGCGGCTCGTCGTGGTGGACGAGGGCGACCTGCGGGCCGTGCCGTCCACCGAGTCCGGCGACGGCGACAGCACCGTCTGGCTCGACCTGCGCCGCATCCTGCACGACGTCGACCCGGCCGCCGAGTGGCGGCAGGCCTTCGACGAGGCGGGCCGCCTCATCCGCGCCCACTTCTGGGAACCGGGGATGTGCGGCATCGACTGGACGGGCGTCCTCGACCAGTACCGGCCCCTGGTGGAGCGCGTCGCATCGCCCGACGAGTTCGCCGACCTGCTCCGGGAGGTCCTCGGCGAACTCGGCACCTCGCACGCGTACGTCACCGCGGCGCGGCGCAACGAGGGTCCCCCGCACTACCAGCGGGCGATGGGCCTCCTCGGCGCCAACCTGGTGCGCAGGGACGAGGGCTGGGTCGTGAAACGGATCCTGCCCGGCGAGTCCTCCGACTCCAAGGCGCGCTCGCCGCTGGCCGGCGCGGGCATCCGCGAGGGCGCCGTCCTCACCCATGTGGACGGGCGGCCCGTCGACCCCGTGACCGGCCCCTATCCGCTGCTCGCCGCGGCGGGCGGTACGACGGTGGAGCTGACGTTCCGGCCCGCGGCGGGCGCGGGGCGCTCACGGCGGGTCGCGATCGTGCCGCTCGTCAACGAGCGGCCGCTGCGGTACCAGGACTGGGTGGCCAAACGCCGTGAGGTCGTAAGGGAGTTGAGCGACGGCCGGTGCGGCTATCTGCACATCCCCGACATGGGCGGCTCGGGCTGGGCCCAGTTCAACCGGGACCTGCGCCTAGAGGTGTCGCTGCCCGCGCTGCTCGTCGACGTACGCGGCAACGCGGGCGGCCACATCAGCGAACTCGTCGTGGAGAAGCTCACCCGCAAGATCCTCGGCTGGGACCTGACGCGGGACGCCCAGCCGGTGTCGTACGCCTCCAACGCGCCCCGGGGCCCGGTCGTCGCCCTCGCCGACGAGGCGACCTCCTCCGACGGCGACATGATCACCGCCGTGTTCAAGCTTCTCGGGCTCGGGCCCGTGGTGGGGCAGCGGACCTGGGGCGGGGTCGTCGGGATGACCGGGCGGCACACGCTCGGCGACGGCACGGTCATCACGGTGCCGATGAACGCGGCCTGGTTCGACACCTACGGCTGGTCCGTGGAGAACCACGGCGTGGAGCCCGATCTCGCCGTCCTGCGCACGCCGTTGGACTGGGCGGAGGGGCGGCACGCACAGCTCGACGACGCGGTGCGGGTCGCTCTGGACCTGCTCGCGCTCCACCCGGCCGCGGTGCCGCCGGGCTACTCGGACGTGCCCGACCGGCGGCGCCCGAAGCTGCCGCCGAGGGGCGCCCAGCGGACGGATCACGGAGCGTGAGTGATCGAAATGCGCTGTTTCTGCGGCTATGTGAGTCTGGTCGAGGCCCCATCCCCTCACCCACAACGGGAGTGCACAGCATGGGCATGAAGGACCAGTTCCAGGACAAGGCCGAGCAGCTCCGCAACAAGGCGCAGGAGGCCATGGGCGGCGCCAAGGACGAGGCGAGCGAGCGCTCCCAGCAGGCCCAGGAGAAGGCCCCCGACGAGGCCCAGCGCGCCGCGCAGGAGGCTCAGGACAAGTTCGACCAGGACTACGACGCGTAGCCGTCGCACGGGCGGAACAGCGAACGGGGCTCGCCCGGACTTCCGGGCGAGCCCCGTTTCACGCGCTACCGCCCCCGGCGAGCCTCCGCGTCAGCGGTACCCCCCGCCCCCACAAGCCCGGTCGAGACCTCCCCGAGCCGCGGCTCGAACCGCCGCATCTCCCGTTGGCCGACGCGGGCGATGACCCCCGGCAGGTACGGCCGCATGCCCTGCATGCCCCGCAGCCACCACTGCGCGTAGACGTGGGCGCTCCGCCGCTCGATCCCGGCGACGATCCGGTCGACGGCGGGGCCGAGCGGATACGTCTTGTTGGACGGCCACGGCAGCCGCGACCGCAACTCCCGCATCACGTCGTCCGCGTCGGCCCCGCGCACCATGTCGGTGTCCGTCCAGGACAGATAGCCGACGCCGACCTGCACGCCCTTGTAGCCGACTTCGGCCCGCAGCGCGTGCGCGTACGCCTCCACGCCCGACTTGGACGCGCAGTACGCGGTCATCATCGGCGCGGGCGTCAGCGCGGCGAGCGAGGCGATCTGGAGGAGGTAGCCGCGGCTCTCCATGAGGACGGGCAGGAACGCCCGCGCCGTCACCGCGCTGCCGATCAGGTTGACCTCGATGACCCGCCGCCAGGCGACGGGGTCGGAGGAGAGGAAGGGCCCCCCGCTCGCCACCCCGGCGTTGGCGACGACGATGTCGACCTTCCCGAACCGCGCCTTGACCTCATCGGCGACCCGCGCCATCACCTCGTGGTCGGTGACGTCGGCGTGCCAGCACTCGGCCTCGCCGTGCAGCCGCGAGGCGACCTGCTTCAGTTCGTCGGGTTCGAGCCCGACGAGCGCCACCTGCGCGCCGCGCGCCGACAGCTTGCGGGCGAGGAGTTCCCCGACTCCGCGTGCGGCCCCGGTGACGACCGCGACCTGTCCTTCCAGGCTCACCTTGCTCATGCGCCCTCCCTCTCCTGCCGCGACACGGGCTCCCGTACGACGTACCGCTCCGCCAGTTCCGTGATCCTGCGGGTCACCACCTCCGGCGCCTCGACCGGCGTCATGTGCCCGACGCCGGTCAGCTCGGTCAGGCCGAGGCAGTGCGGCAGCGCCGCTGCGATCCGCCGGGCCTGCACGACGGGCGTGAGCCGGTCGGCCGTCCCCGCGATCACCGCCGTGGGCGCCGCGAGCCCGGCCACCCCGGCTTCGAGGTGCAGCTCGTCCAGGACGTGCGCCCACCGGTAGCGCACGACGCGCGGGCACCCGTGCACGATCCGCGCGCACACCTCGACCCGCTCGGGCGCCGAACCGGGGCCCATCGTGGCGTACTTGAGGAGGCGCCGGGCGATCGGCGTCACGGGTCCGAGGGGCGCCCGCGACCCGAGCAGCCGCCGGGTGAGCCACGTCCGCACCCCTCCGGCGCGCAGCGGCAGGACCGTCGACTCGGCGACGAGCCGCGAACCGCCGGTGCTGCACAGCAGCACCGCGGCCGCATGGTCGCGCACCCCGGGCCGCCCGGCGGCGGCCATCAGCGTCATGCCGCCCATGGAGTGCCCGACGAGGACGGCGGGTTCACCGGGCGCGAGGGTCGCGGCGAGCACGGCTTCGAGGTCGTCGGCGAGGGCCCGGGTGCCGTATCCGGCGGCCTCCAGGGGCGCCTCGCTGCGCCCGTGCCCGCGCTGGTCGTAGGCGATCACGCGGTAGCTGTCCGCCAGGGCCCGGATCTGCGCCGCCCAGAACGCGGTGGAGCAGGTCCAGCCGTGCGCGAGGACGATCGCGGGCGCGTGCTCGGGCCCGTGCACCTCGACGTGGACGCGGGCCCCGTCGGCGGAGACGGCGGTCAGCTCGTGCGCGGGGACGGGCGGCGCGTAGGGCCCGCTGCGGACGTGGGTGAGCCGGGTCATGCGGTGGCCCTCGCCTTCGTGGTCGCCTTGCCGGACCTGCGGCGCCGGGGTCCGCCGTCGGCCGCGGGGGCGCGCACGACCTCGTACTCGGACAGGTCGACGCGCCGCGTGGCGGTGCGGAACTCCGTCGTCGTACCGGGCCAGACGGTGGTGTTGACGCCGTTGTCGTCCAGGTACCAGCTGGTGCAGCCGCCGGTGTTCCAGACGGTGCGCTTCATGCGCTCCTGGACGCGGCGGTTCCAGGCGTCGACGGCGGCGGTGCGCGGGGACAGCGCGGTGCGGCCGCCGATGGTGTTCAACTGCCGCATGTAGTCGGCGAGATAGTTCAGCTGGGACTCGATCATGAGGATCATCGAGGAGTTGCCGAGGCCGGTGTTCGGGCCGATGACGGTGAAGAAGTTCGGGAAGCCCGCGGCGGTCGCGCCGCGCAGCGACTTCATGCCGTCCTTCCAGCTCTCCGCCAGCGTGGTGCCGTCCGCGCCGACGACGCGTTCGGCGATCGGCATGTCCGTGACGTGGAAGCCGGTGCCGAAGACGATCGCGTCGACCTCGGTCTCGGTGCCGTCGGCCGCCACGACGGTGGACCCGCGCACCTCGGCGAGGCCGCTCGCGACCACGTCGACGTTGGGCTTGGCGAGCGCCGGGTAGTAGGCGTTGGAGAGCAGGATCCGCTTGCAGCCGATGCGGTACGTCGGCGTCAGCTTGGCCCGCAGCACCGGGTCCTTGACCGACCGCTCCATGTTGCGCTTGGCGATGCGCTCGATCAGGCCGAGTTCGTCCGGCCGCTTGGTGAACGCCTGCACCTGGAGCTCCCTGATGCCCCACAGGAGGCCCCGGCGCGCCTGGGTGGTGAACGGCAACTGCCGGTGCAGCCACCGCTCGACGCCGGTGATGGCCCGGTCGGCGCGCGGCAGGACCCACGGCGGGGTGCGCTGGAACAGCGTGAGCTGCCGCACCTCGCGCCGGATCTCCGGCACGATCTGGATCGCGGAGGCCCCGGTGCCGACCATGGCGACGCGCTTGCCGCGCAGGTCGTAGTCGTGGTCCCAGCGCGCGGAGTGGAAGACCTTGCCGGGGAAGGTGTCCAGGCCCGGGATGTCGGGCGTCTTGGGGTCGGAGAGCGGTCCGGTGGCGGAGACCACGATGTCGGCGGTGAGCTTGCCGGTGCTGGTCTCGATCCCCCAGCGCAGCTCGTCGGTGTCCCAGGCCAGCTTCAGGACCTCGGTGTCGAGCCGGAGGTGCGGGCGCAGCCGGAAGGTGTCCGCGACCCGCTCCAGGTAGTCCCAGATGTGCTCCTGCCCGGAGAAGGTGCGCGGCCAGTCCGGGTTCGGCGCGAACGAGAACGAGTACAGGTGGGACGGCACGTCGCAGGCGCAGCCCGGGTAGCTGTTGTCCCGCCAGGTGCCGCCGACGGCACCGGCCCGCTCCAGGACGACGAAGTCGGTGATGCCCTCCCTGCGCAGCCGGACGGCGGCGCCGATCCCGCCGAACCCGGACCCGATCACCGCCACCCGCACGTGTTCCACACGTTCGCTCCCGGCCATGCCGACGCCTCCCGAGGTGTGACTCTGCCAGTAAGCACTGGCGCAATGGGGAGAGTAGAACAGCGTCGTACTCATGGGTAGGGGTC
Source organism: Streptomyces flavofungini (assembly GCF_014650815.1). Classification (GTDB taxonomy): domain Bacteria; phylum Actinomycetota; class Actinomycetes; order Streptomycetales; family Streptomycetaceae; genus Streptomyces; species Streptomyces flavofungini. The sequence continues at coordinate 471,829 of NZ_BMVR01000005.1, read as the reverse complement.
CGGCGAGGAAAGTTACCGACGGTACGCCCCCGGCGCGGCGGCCCGGTCCCGGCATAGGCTGCCCACGTGGCAGATCACACGGCAGACGCGGCCGGAGCGGCGGACGTACGCGAGTTCCGCATGGACGAGCTGGCCAAGGAGGCCGGCATCACCGTGCGCACCGTCCGCTTCTACCGTGAGCGCGGGCTGATCCCGCCACCGCGCCGCGAGGGCCGCATCGCCTGGTACGACGAGCACCACCTGGCCCGCCTGCGCACCATCGCCGCCCTCCTGGAGCGCGGCCACACCCTGAACGGCATCGCGGAACTGGCCGAAGCCTTCGAGCAGGGCCGCGACGTGGCCGAACTCCTCGGCATGGACGGCCCCTCGGAGGAGAACCCGGTCCGCCTCACCCCCGAGGAGCTGGCCGACCGGTTCGCGGGCGAGGTCACCCCGGAGAACCTGTCGGCGGCCCTGGACCTCGGCTATCTCGGCACCGACGGCGACGACATCGTGCACATCAGCCGCCGCCTCCTGGACGCCTCGACCACCCTCGTCCGCAAGGGCATCCCGCTCGCGGCGGTCCTGGAGGCGGGCCAGCTCGTGCGCGAACACGCGGACGCGCTGGCCGAGTTGTTCGTGACGGTCGTGCGCACGCACGCCCCGGAGAACACGGACGTCAGCATCGAGATGCTGCGCCCGGTCGCCAAGAGCGTGGTGGAGGCGGAGCTTTCGCTGGCCCTCGACCGGCGGCTCGCGGACGAGAAGCCGGGGAGCGGACCCAGGGGATAGGGGCCCGGCGCGGCGGCCTCAGCGCGGGAGCCACCAACGCGCCTTGTAGATCCCCCCGTTGACCAGCGTATACGTCCCCGTGGGCCGGTGCACGCCCACCTTCGTCGTCCACCAGGTCTCCTCAAGGCCCTTCTCCGGCACGGTGCTGAGGACCTGCCCGGTGCGCGGGTCGTTGCCGACGGCCTTCACCGCCGCGCGGTCGATCAGCTCGTGCCCCGCGTAGTCGCGTACGAAGGTGCCGCGGCGCAGGTCGTACTGGAACACGGCCGCGTTGGTCGTCACCCACAGCCGCCCCGGCCGCCCCGCGACGGGGAACAGGTCGTGCCCGCCCGCGGTCCTGCCGGGCACGGCGACCGGCAGCGGGGTCACGGACGTGCGGGTCAGCGCGGGCCGCGCGGGCGTGCCGCCGACCTCGTACGCCACCAGGTCGTCGTCGCCGAGCGCCCACAGCACCCGCCGCGCGCGGTCCCAGTGCAGCGCGTGCGCGCCCTTCAACCCGTCCTCGGCGTACCGGGTGGCGGCCGGGCCGAGCGAGGCGGCGTACACCCGCACCAGCGCACCCGAGCTGCACGCCACCGCCACGTTGCCGTCCGGCAGCAGCTCCGCGCTGTGCGGGTTGAACAGGTCGTCGCCGGGGCCGAGCGCCGCGCCCCAGTAGCGCCGCCCCGTCGGGTACTCGACGGCGGCCACGAACCCGAACGACGCTGTGGTCAGCACGAGGGTCCGCTTGCGGTGCACGCGCGCCTTCGCCTCGCACGGGTACACCCAGCTCGCCTCCGGCCGGAGGTCCCGGTAGCGGGGGTCACCGAGGGGCGAGAACTGCCAGCGCACGACGGACGGTTCGGCCACCGGGTCCCAGACGCGACGGCGCGGGTCGAGCACCAGGAGCCGCTTGCTCGCCTGCTCGGTGACCAGGACGGGCGGGGTGCCCGGGGGGACCCCGGGACCGGTGGCGGACGGGGCCGACGCGGCGGACGCGGACGCCGTGCCCGCGGGCAGCGCCCCCGCGAGCCCCGCACCCGCCACCGCGCCCGCGGCACCGGTCAGCAGCCCTCGCCGGGACAGACCTCTGGCAGGACCTCCGGACGAACCATCAGACATGAAGCACCCCCGCGCGAGGATCAGTTGGCGCGCCCATCATGAAGGAGGGGCGCGACCGCAATCTGCCACGCCACGCGGGAGCCGGGACAGTCCCCTGCCGGACTTTTGGCCGCGACTTCGCCCGCCGGCCGCCCGGTGGCCTACTCGTAGACGACGGTCACCGGGGCGTGGTCCGACCAGCGCTCGGCGTGCGTGGCGGCCCGCTCCACGGACCCCTTGACCGCGCGCCCGGCGAGGCCCGGCGTCGCCACGTGGTAGTCGATGCGCCAGCCCGTGTCGTTGTCGAAGGCGCGGCCGCGGTAGGACCACCAGGAGTAGGGGCCCTCGACGTCGGGGTGCAGCGCGCGCAGCACGTCGTCGCCGAACTCCTCGAAGACCCGGCTCAGCCAGGCCCGCTCCTCGGGCAGGAACCCGGAGTTCTTCTTGTTGCCCTTCCAGTTCCTGAGGTCGGCCTCCTGGTGGGCGATGTTCCAGTCACCGCAGACCAGGACCTCGCGCCCGTCGGCGGCGGCCCGCGCCCTGAGCCCCTTCAGGTACTCCAGGAACTCCGCCATGAACCGGATCTTCTCGTCCTGCCGCTCGGTGCCGACCTCGCCCGAGGGCAGATACAGGCTCGCGACCGTCACACCCGGCAGGTCCGCCTCCACGTACCGCCCGCTGTCGTCGAACTCCTCCGATCCGAAGCCCACCCGCACCCGCTCCGGCTCCCGCCGCGTGTACAGCGACACCCCCGCGCGGCCCTTCGCGGCGGCCGGGGCGTGCGTGACGTACCAGCCCTCCGGGTCCCGTACGTCCGCCGGGAGCTGCTGCGGCTCGGCCCGCACCTCCTGCAGACACAGCACGTCCGCGCCGGTCCCGGCGAGCCACTCCACGAAGCCCTTCTTGGCGGCGGCACGCAGGCCGTTCACATTCACGCTGGTCACTGTGAGCATCCCGGCACGATACCGGCACACTGGTAGCCGCCCGGAATCCCACGGCCGCCCCCACGGCCCTGCATAGAAGTACGATGGAGAGCATGAACATACATCCCGTCGCCTTCGACCACCCGGACGCCGTCAAGCTCAACGACCGCGTCCAGCTCGAGTACGCCGAGCGCTACGGCGACGAAGGCGACGTGACCCCGCTGGCCGCGGCCATGTTCAAGCCGCCGTACGGCCTGTACCTGATCGCGTACGACGACGCGGGCACCCCGCTGGCCACGGGCGGCTGGCGCGCCATGGACGAGAACGGCGAGGGGTACTCCGACGGGGACGCCGAGATCAAGCGCATGTACGTCACCCCGGAGGCCCGGGGCCTCGGCCTCGCCCGCCGCATCCTCGCGGCCCTGGAGTCCGACGCCCGCGAGGCGGGCCGCACCCGCATGGTCCTGGAGACCGGCACCAAGCAGCCGGAGGCCATAGCCCTCTACATCTCCAGCGCCTACACCCCCTGCGCCAAGTTCGGCCACTACCGCGACACCCCCCTGAGCCGCTGCTACGCCAAGCCCCTGCGCTAGGACCCGTCCGACCCCCGCCCCGGGACCACGGCCGCGCCGAGGTCCAGCTCCGCCAGCGCCCCGCCCCCTGCCGGGCTGGAGAACCGCAACCCGGCCCCGAGAACCTTCGCCTGCCCCACCGCGATGGTGAGCCCGATGACGGCCGGTTTCCGCAGTGGCGAACTGAGCGCGTCGGCGACGTACACGGGCCCGCTGATCCGCGAGGGCCGCAGCGCGGGCCCCTCGACGTACAGGCCGCCGTGCTCCGCGCAGCCACCGGCCAGCGCGGCCGTCAGGGCCGTGCCGCAGACGGCGGCGACGGTCCTGACGGGGCTGCTCCATATGGATCAAATGTATCGATCCGGGCATTTCTCACATGTGGAGAGCGGCCGGACGCCCGCCGAGAGGACGTACGGCCAGCTCGGTCACCGCCGCCCGCGCCGCCGCGAGCGAGTCCACCGCGAGGTCCCGGAACGGCGCCAGCGCGGGAATGTCCCCGGCCCGCGTCAGCTCGGCCCGCACGATGTGCAGCTCCCCCTCGGCCACCCCGAGTTCCCCGAAGTACGCCCGCAGATACGGCACCTGGAAGTCGCAGTCCGCGCGCGGCGTCCCCGGCCCGTACCCCCCGCCGCACGCGGCGACCACCACGACCCGCGTCCCGCCGAGATGCGGACGCCCACTGTCCGGGTCGGTGAACGCCCCCGGGAACGACACCCGGTCGATCCACGCCTTCAGCGCCGCCGGCACCCCGAAGTTGTACATCGGCACCCCGATCAGGACGGTCCCCGCCGCCCGCAGCTCCGCCACGAGCGGCAGCGTCAGCGCCCACTCCCGCTCCTCGTCGGCCCCCTCGGCCAGCGCGGCCACCTTCGCCAGCGGTACGGCGCCCTGCCGCTCCGTGCGCGTCCCGAGCGCGACATAGCCGGACCCCACCAGCGGCACCGGCTCCGCGGCCAGATCCCGGTACCGGTACCCGGCGTCCCCGTACCGCTCCCGCCAGCTCCGCGCGAACAGCCCGGTCAGCGTCCGCGTCACGGACTCCCCTCGCCGATCGGCACTGGAGTCCAGATGCAGCAGCCCGCCCCGTACGGCACCCGTGTCACCCATGTCGCTCACGTCTGCTCAACTCCTGTCACTTCTCTTCGGTCCGGTACGTCAGGAAGGTGACGGAGCAAGCCGGGGAAAGGTGACCGATGGACGAGCAGGCCGAACTGGCGGACCGCTTCGAGGACCAGCGCGGGCGACTGCGGGGCATCGCGTACCGCATGCTCGGCTCGCTGAGCGAGGCGGACGACGCGGTGCAGGAGACGTGGCTGCGCCTGAGCCGTACGGCCGCCGACACCGCTCGCACCGCCGACACCGCTCGCACCGCCGACACCGCTCGCACCGTCGACGCCGCTCACACCACTCGCACCACTCGCACCACTCGCACCACTCGCACCACTCGCACCACTCGCACCACTCGCACCACTCGCACCACTCGCACCACTCGCGCCGCCGTAACGGCCGGGAACCCCGAGAGCGCCGGGCGCCCCGAGCATCCCGAGACGGTGGAGAACCTGCCCGCCTGGCTGACGACCGTCGTCTCCCGCATCTGCCTCGACATGCTCCGCGCCCGCACCACCCGCCGCGAGGACTTCGTCGGCGGCCAGGTCCCCGACCACATCGGCAGCGCCGACGCGCACACCCCCGAGGAGGAGGCGCTCCTGATCGAGTCGGTCGGCCGCGCCCTGCTCGTGGTCCTCGGCACCCTGGGTCCGGCGGAGCGCGTCGCCTTCGTCCTGCACGACTCCTTCGCCGTACCGTTCGACCGGATCGCGCCCATCGTGGAGCGCTCACCGGTGGCCGCGAAGAAGCTGGCGAGCCGGGCCCGCGGCAAGGTGCGCGGCACCCCGGCCGTCCCCGCGGCGGAGCTGACGGGGCACCGGGAGGTCGTCGAGGCGTTCCTCACCGCGGCCCGCGGCGGCGACCTCGACGCGCTGCTCGCGGTCCTGGCCCCGGACGTCGTCCGCCGCGCCGACCCGGCGGCGCTCCCGCTGGGCGCGGCCACCGAGATCCACGGCGCCGCCGCGGTGGCCCGCGAGACGGTCCTGCTCACCCGCAACGCCCGGCACGCCGCCACAGTCCTGCTCGACGGCGTCCCCGGCATCGTCGTGGCCCCGCGCGGCCGCCTCCTCCTGGCCCTCACCGTCACCGTCGAGTCCGGCAGGATCACGTCGTACGAGGTCGTCTCCGCCCCGGCCCGCCTGCGCGGCCTGACCTTCGCCGTCCTCCCGGACTGACTCAGACCAGCTTGGGCACCAGCAGCTCGGCGTCCGCCGCCGACAGCTCGACCCCGAAGAGGCCGGCGAGCACCTCCGGCACCTCGTGCGGCTCAAGATCCCGGGTCTCCGGCGGGCCGGGCCGCTCCGGCGTGACGGTGGTGAGGCGACGGTTGTCCAGGAGGTGCAGCCGGTCGGGGTGGAGGCGCTGCACGAAGATCCGGTCGCTGAAGGCCGAGTGGCGGCTGCTGGCGCCGAAGTGGTTCGTGACGCGCAGGTCGACGGGGTACTGCGGGTGGAGCGTGAAGGTGTGCCGGATCATCCAGCCGTCGCCGGAGTTGTCGGCCTGGCCCGGGCCCGCGGGCTGGTAGAGCGCCCACCCGTCGACGCCGGGGCCGACCTCCTGCCGCCGCAGCCGGTACGGCCAGACGCCGTCCGGCACGTCCGTGGCGTCGGTCAGCTCGATGGGCTCCAGCGGGCTGGCCCCGAACCCGATGTCACTCAGCCACCGCTTCCCCGCCAGCTCCACGATCACCATGGCGTGCGTGGCGGGCCTGATCCTGGTCTCGCCCATCTGCACCCGCCCCTGCACCACGACGAACCGGAACCCGAGCCGTTCCAGCGCGGCCGCGTAGAGCGTGACGTGCTCGAAACAGGTCCCCCCGCGCGCACTGCCGATCAGCTTGGCCTGAACGGACTCGACATCGAGCGGCCGGTACTTCCGCAGCACCGCCTCCACGTTCTCCCACCGCACGGACAGCACATGCGCCCGGTGCAGCGCCCGCAGCGTCGCCAGCGAGGGCGACCGGTCCCCGTCGTGCCCGAGGTGCGCCAGATAGGCCTCGAGGTCGAGTGCGTCGCCGTTCCACATGCGGGTGGTCCCCTCGTGTCATCACGTCAATTGCCGATGTGCGTATGACGCTTGGAGCGATCTCCCCGGCTCCCCTATTCCACCCCGGACCTCGGCCTTTGGTCCTCCGCCGCTGGGCCTCGGTCCCGGGCCCGAGGCCGTACCGACCCCGAACAGCCCCTGGAAACGGCGAAGATCCCGCCCGATCTTGCGATCGGACGGGATCTTCGTCTACCGACTTGAGCTTCCTCAAGAGCGGTTGTGCAGTGGACCTGAGGGGATTCGAACCCCTGGCCCCCTCGATGCGAACGAGGTGCGCTACCGGACTGCGCCACAGGCCCTTGCAACGAGTGAAACTCTAGCATCCCCGTCCGGGTGCTTGGAAATCCGTTCCTGGCTGGTCAGGGAGGCGGGTCCGGGCTGGTCAGGGAGGCGGGCCGAGCGGGGCCCGGCGGTGCCCGGGCGTCACTCGTTGGCGGCGCGCGGGCGGCCGTCGGCCCCGTCGTCGTACTGGTCGAACAGCGGGGTGCGGCCGCGTTCGCGGGAGCGGCGGGCGGAGGCCGCGCGGCGGGCGTCGCTGCGACCGCCGTCGGCGCCGTCGGTGCCGTCAGCGCCGTCAGCGCCGTCGGTGCCGCTCCCGCCGCCGGCGGCCCGCTGCTCCTCGGCGGCCGCGGCCGCCTCGGCGTGCGCCGCCGCCCTGCGGTCCGCGGCGGGCTCGGCGGTGCTCGACCGGGCCGAGCTCCAGGTGTCGGGGGCGCCGAGGTCGACGCTGCCGGGGGCGCGCGGGGCGACCGGCGCCGTCACGTACGTCGGCAGGGGCACCGGGACCGGGTCCCAGCTGTCGGCGCGGCCGGGGCCGTGCTGGCGTTCGCGCTGCTGGTCGACCCACTCGGCGTGGTCGGTCTGCTCGACGAGGGCGCGGCGGTCGGCGGCGAGCGCCGACAGACCGGTCTCCGACTCTGGCGCGGGCTCCTCGGCGGCGGGCTCGGCGTTCGCCTCGCGCCCGCGCGCCTGCCGCTCGCGCAGCCGCCGCGCGGCGACCTCGGCCCGGCGCCGGTCCATCGTGTACGTGAAGCGGCGCCGCTCCTGGCGGCGGAGATAGACGATGTACGCGCTGAGCAGCCCGGCCGGGACGGCGGGCGCCCACAGGAACGCGAAGCCGCCGACGGCCGCGACGATCGTGCCGACGGTGAACGTGAGGAACAGCATCACCGTGGTGCGCCGACGGCGGGCGAGCACCTTCGTGCGCCGGGCCCGCGCGGCGGCGTCGGCCGCGGCGGCGCGCCGGGCGGCCTGGGACGGACCCTGACCCGTCCCGGCCCCCTGCTGGGCACCCGGACGCGCGCCGACGCGCGCCTGCGCGCCGGGCTGCGCCTGCTCGGCGGCGGAGGCGCGGGGCTGGGGCCGGGCGGGCGCGGGACGGCCGCCGGTGGCCACGGGGCGGCCGTGGTGGTCGGCCTGGCGGCTGTGGGGCTCGGCCTGGCGGCCGTGGTGGTCAGCGGCCGGGCGGCCGTGCGGCTCGGCGGCGGGACGGCCGCGGGAGTCCGTGGCGCGCCCCTCGCGTTCCGCTCCCGGAGGCACGGCGAAGGACCGGACGTCGACCGAGTCGGTCACGGCGTCCGGGTCGCTGCGCGACTCCTCCTCTTCAGGCGAGCGCGCTTGCAGGTCCTTGGCGTACCGGCGCTCCATTCCCGCCCGTCCGGAAAGCAGCCGGATGGCGGTGCTGAAGCGTTCCGTCGGACGAGCTTCGTTGAGCTCGTCCTGCCTACGGAGCCACATCGGCACCAAGTAGGCGGCCCAGGCCCCGACGATGACTGCGTAGATGAGGCCGCTGCTGCTCACGCCTCACACGGTAGAGGGGTTTTGTCGAGGCCATCCGCCAATTGAGCCGGTGTGTCGCACGATCTGGCTGATATCTCGAACTTTTTTTGTGACTGATGCGATCAACAGGCCGACGAGGCGCCGAATTTAACGGTCACTCACCGATCAATTTCGAACAGATATTTCATTTATGAGAGTGGCAGCATTGCGCCGCGGCAGGGGCGCGACGGCCCGTCAGGCGCCCGCCCGGCACCCGTCCCACGCTCCGCGAAGCGTCACGCGGTGTTCCCACGCGGCGCTGCCCGGTGTCCTCACGCACCGTCAGGCGGTGTTCCGCGGACGTGCCTGCTGCCAGCGCCGCAGCAACCCCTCCGGCACCTCTTCCACGGTGAGCGCGAACACCAGGTGGTCGCGCCAGGCCCCGTCGATGTGGAGATAGCGGGGCCGCAACCCCTCCTCGCGGAATCCGAGTTTCTCCACCACCCGGCGGCTCGGCGCGTTCTCGGGCCGGATACAGACCTCGATGCGGTGCAGCCCGACGCTCCGGAAGCAGTGGTCGGCGGCGAGCGCCACGGCGGTCGGCATCACCCCGCGCCCGGCGACCGACTCGTCGACCCAGTAGCCCACGTGGGCCGAGCACATCGACCCCCAGGTGATCCCGGCGATCGTCAACTGCCCGACGAGGCGGCCCTGGAACTCGATGACGAACGGCAGCATGCGGCCCGCGTTGGCCTCGGCGCGCAGGTGCCGGACCATCTGCCGGTAGGTGGGGCGGTGGGCGACCGGGCCGCTGGGGGTGGGCGGCGGGATCGTGGCCTCCCAGGGGCGCAGCCAGTCGCGGTTGCGCCGGTTGACCTCGCGCCAGGCGCGCTGGTCGCGCAGTTTTATCGGCCGCAGGACGACATCGCCGTCCGTCAGCTCGACGGGCCAGCTGGGGCTGTTCAGCTCGCACCCCCGTCGGTTCTCGGATGGTCGCCGCCGCGCAGCTGGTCGACGGCATGGGCCAACAGCGGCGTGAGGACGGCGAGTCCGTCGCGTACGCCGCCGCTGGAACCGGGCAGGTTCACGATCAGCGTGCGCCCCGCGACCCCGGCGAGGCCCCGGGACAGCACGGCGGTGGGCACCTTCTCGCGGCCGTACGCGCGGATCGCCTCCGGGATGCCCGGGACTTCGTAGTCGATGACGCGGCGGGTGGCGTCGGGGGTGCCGTCGGTGGGCGAGATGCCGGTGCCGCCGGTGGTGAGGATGACGTCGTACGCGGCGGCGACGCCGTCGCGCAGGGCCTGCTCGACGGGGTCGCCGTCGGGCACCACCCGCGGGCCGTCGACGGCGAAGCCGAGGGCGGCGAGGCCGTCGGCGAGGATCGGGCCGCCCTTGTCGGCGTAGACGCCGGCGGCGGCGCGGTTGGAGGCGGTGACGACGAATGCCCGGTACGTCATGCCCCGGCCTCCTCGGCGTCCCGGTGGGCGTCGACGGGCGCGCGGTGCGTCATGCTCCCGCTCCCTGCCGGTTCCAGTCGCCGGACTTGCCGCCCGTCTTCTCCTCGACCCGTACGTCCGTGATGACGGCGCCCTTGTCGACGGCCTTGACCATGTCGATGACGGTGAGCGCGGCGACGGTGACCGCGGTGAGGGCCTCCATCTCGACGCCGGTGCGGTCGGTCGTCTTCACGGTGGCCAGGATCTCCACGGCGTCGTCGGCGACGCTCAGGTCGACCTTCACTCCGGAGACGGCCAGCGGGTGGCACAGCGGGATCAGGTCGGGGGTGCGTTTGGCGCCCATGATGCCCGCGATGCGGGCGGTCGCCAGGGCGTCGCCCTTGGGGAGGCCCCCTTCTGGTGAGTCCCCCCGCAGCAACTCGATCACCCGGGGCGAGACCAGGACCCGGCCGCTGGCGCGCGCGGTCCGGGCGGTCACGTCCTTCTCGGATACGTCGACCATGCGGGCCGCGCCCGCCTCGTCGATGTGCGTCAGTCGCTGCTGCGTGCTCATGTGCTGTGGCGCTCCCGGTCCGGGCCCCGCGCGGTGCGGTGCGCGGCGGGCCTGCTGTGCGCGACACAGTACCGCCCCGGCGCCGCCCCGCCCGAGCCGCGCGCCCGGTCGGCCCGCGGGGCCCGTCAGCCGAGCAGCACCACGTCGACCTCGGTGCCCGGCTCGACGGACGTGCTGCCCTCGGGGACGACGATCAGCGCGTCCGCGTGGGCGAGGGCGGCGACCAGATGCGACCCGGAGCCGCCGACCGGTGTCACCGTGCCCGCGTCGGCGTCGTACCGCCCGCGCAGGAACTGGCGCCGCCCGGACGGCGAGGTCAGCGCCTTGTCGGCGGCGATCCGCGCGCGGGCGGTGGGCCGGTGGACGTCCGGCAGGCCCATCAGCGCGCGCACGGCGGGCCGTACGAAGATCTCGAAGGAGACGTACGAGGACACCGGGTTGCCCGGCAGGGCGAGCAGCGGGGTGTGGTCGGGGCCGATGGTGCCGAACCCCTGCGGCTTGCCCGGCTGCATGGCGAGCTTGCGGAACTCCACGCCCCCGCCCGCGCCCAGGCCCTCCTCGTCGTCCGGGTCGCCGATGGAGTCGAGCGCCTCCTTGACGACGTCGTACGCCCCCACGCTGACGCCGCCCGTGGTGACGAGCAGGTCGGCGCGGATGAGCTGGTCCTCGATGGTGGAGCGCAGGACCTCGGCGTCGTCGGTGACCGCGCCGACGCGGTAGGCGATGGCTCCGGCGTCGCGGGCGGCGGCGGTGAGGGCGAAGCTGTTGGAGTCGTAGATCTGGCCGTCGGCCAACTCCTCGCCCGGCTGGATCAGTTCGCTGCCGGTGGACATGACGACCACGCGCGGGCGCGGGCGCACCTTGACCGTGCCCCGGCCGATCGCGGCCAGGAGCGCGATCTGCGGGGCGCCGAGGACCGTGCCCGCGGTCAGGGCGCGGTCCCCGGCGCGGACGTCGCTGCCCCGCGCGCGCACGTGGGCGCGGGCTTCGGCGGGGCGGTGCACGCGGACCTCGCCGGAGGCGCCCTCGGGGGCCGCGCTGTGGGCCCGCATGCCGCTGGCGGGGCCCTCGCCGAGCCCGCCGTCGGTCCACTCCACGGGCACGACGGCCTCGGCGCCGGGCGGCAGCGGGGCGCCGGTCATGATGCGGGCGGCCTCGCCGGGGCCGACCGTGGGCTGCTCGCCCTGGCCCGCGGCGACGTCCCCGATGACCGTGAGGACGGCCGGGAACTCCTCGCTGGCGCCGGCGACGTCGGCGACCCGCACCGCGTACCCGTCCATGGAGCTGTTGTCGAAGGGCGGCAGCGAGACGGGCACCGTGACGTCCTCGATCAGGACACAGCCCTGGGCGTCGAGGAGCTGGAGCTCGATGGGCTCCAGTGGCCGGACGGTCGCGAGGATGTCGTCCAGGTGCTCGTCCACCGACCAGAGCTGGTCCCGACCGGTGCCGTGGTGCGTCGTGCCGCTGCTGCTCAAGTGCTACATCTCCTCGGTGACGTAACTGCGAAGCCAGGCCTTGAAGTCCGGGCCCAGGTCTTCACGTTCGCACGCGAGTCTGACAATGGCACGCAGATAGTCGCCGCGGTCGCCGGTGTCATAGCGGCGGCCCTTGAAGACCACGCCGTGCACCGGGCCGCCGATCTTCTCGTCGGCCGCGAGCTGCTGGAGCGCGTCGGTGAGCTGGATCTCGCCGCCGCGGCCCGGCTCGGTCTTGCGCAGTATGTCGAAGACGTGGGGGTCGAGGACATAGCGGCCGATGATCGCGTAGTTCGACGGGGCGTCCGCCGCCTCGGGCTTCTCGACCAGGTCGGTCACCTTCACGACGTCGCCGTCGGCGGTGGGCTCGACAGCCGCGCAGCCGTAGAGGTGGATCTGCTCGGGGGCGACCTCCATGAGCGCGATGACGCTGCCGCCGTGCCGCTCCTGGATCTCGACCATGCGCGCGAGCAGGGGGTCGCGCGGGTCGATCAGGTCGTCGCCGAGGAGTACGGCGAAGGGCTCGCGGCCGACGTGGGGGGCGGCGCACAGGACGGCGTGACCGAGTCCTCTGGGGTCGCCCTGGCGGACGTAGTGCATGGTCGCCAGGTCGCTGGACTCCTGGACCTTCGCGAGCCGGGACTCGTCGCCCTTCTTCGCGAGGGCCGACTCCAGCTCGTAGTTCCGGTCGAAGTGGTCCTCAAGGGGGCGCTTGTTGCGGCCCGTGACCATGAGGACGTCGTCCAGGCCCGCGGCGACAGCCTCTTCGACCACGTACTGGATCGCCGGCTTGTCGACGACCGGCAGCATCTCCTTGGGCGTGGCCTTCGTGGCGGGCAGGAAGCGAGTGCCAAGTCCCGCTGCTGGGATGACAGCCTTGGTGATCTTGGGGGGAGACTCAGTCATGAGCGTTACCTTAACCGGTGCCTATGTGTGGAATCTGTGGCTCCGGAATATAGGCCCACATGTGCGCACAATAGGAAGGGTTTGTGAGTTGACCATGGATCAACCCGGTCCGGGCAAGGGAAACAAGCGCACATTGCGCGCAGAGATCCTCACGGTAAGAGGCGGGTTGACGCCCGGTGACACGCAGAAGGCGGCGGCCGCGCTCGCCGAGCGCTCCCTGGAACTGCCCGAACTCTCGGGCGCGCACACGGTCGCAGCGTACGTCTCCGTAGGCACCGAACCCGGCACCCGTGCCCTCCTGGACACCCTCCACGCGCGCGGGACACGTGTCCTGCTGCCCGTCCTGCTCCCCGACAACGACCTGGACTGGGCCGCGTACGACGGCCCCGGCTCCCTCGCCCCCGTCCAACACGCGGGAAAGATGAAGCTGTTGGAGCCCGCGGGCCCGCGCCTCGGCCCCGACGCCGTCCTGGCGGCCGACGCCGTGCTGCTCCCGGGGCTCGCGGTGGACGCGCACGGGACGCGGCTCGGCCGCGGCGGCGGATCGTACGACCGGGTGCTCGCCCGCCTCGAGCGCGCGGCGCTCTCCCCCGCGCTGGTGGTGCTCCTGTACGACTCCGAAGTGGTCGCGCACGTCCCCGGGGAGGCGCACGACCGGCCGGTGCACGCGGTGGTGACGCCGTCGGCGGTGCGCCGCTTCACGTGAGCGGCGGGCCCGCGTCCGTACGTCCCGCAAGGCGAAAGGGCCCTCCACGCGCGCGTGGAGGGCCCTTTCAACTGTCGCACCGAGCCGGGCGGCTCGCGCCCGTCAGGGCTTCAGCACCAGCGTGTCGTCCGTGCTGTCCTCGACGGCCTTCTCGGAGTAGGCCCACGGCAGCAGTTCGCCCTTGATCCACTTGCCGGTCTGGTCGGTGTAGTGATCGCTGTAGGCGTGCCCGGAGGCGCCGGTGAGGTTGATCCAGCGGGACTTGTCGAGGTCCTTCAGGTTCACGACCATCCGCATCGACGGCACCCAGATCACTCCGTAGCCGCCGGCCGCGTTCCAGCCGGTGGCGTTGACCGTGGCCTCGCCGCCGCCGAGCTTCCAGGGGCCGCGGTTGAGGACCCACTGGAGCCAGCCGGGGCCGTCGGTGCCGAGCGTCTGGTTCTTCAGCGTGAGGGTGTGCAGGCGCCCCCAGCTCCAGGTGTCGATGTCCTTGCCGAGCTTGGCCGTCAGGTCCCAGCGCGCGTCCTCCATGGCCCGCGCGAAGAGCTGGTCGCGGTTCTTGGTCTCCTTGTCGGTGCGCGTGCCCGGCGTCTTCCACCAGTCGTTGTCCTGGTCGTCGAGGATCTTGCGGATGACCTCGAAGTAGCGGTCGCCGCCGTCGGGCTGCGCGGAGTCCGCGTCGCGCTCGCCGCACTCGCGCACCCGGTTCTCCTCGTCGGCCGGGCGGGTGTTGCCCGTCGGCTCGACGGACAGGCACTGGCCCTTGACGCGCAGTTCCTTGGGCAGCTTGTTGCCGATGGCGAGCTGCAGGATGCTGCGCCAGACGGCGTTGAAGTAGGCGGCGGCGGCCGAATCGGCGTCCTGGGTGTAGTCCCAGCCCTCAAGGAGCTTCTGGGCCTCACGGACGTGCTTGTCGCCGATGTCGATCTTCAGCAGCTTGGGCACGAGCAGCCGGGCGATCTCGCTGCTGTTGTCCGTCTGCATCAGCCGCATGTCCTCCGTGGAGATCTTGCCGCCGTTCTTCGTCTTGGACTTGATGAGGTCCTCGATGCGCTGGCTGCGCGCGCCGTAGCCCCAGTCCGAGGTGAGCTTGTACGGGTACTTCTTGCCGTCGCCGTCGTCGATCACGGCCTGGTTGGCGGTGACGATGTAGCCGCGCTTGGGGTTGTACTCGTACGGCAGGGCGTCCTGCGGGATGGGGTCGCCCCAGCGGTAGTCCGGGTCCCAGCCGGGCGCGGGCAGCGAGCCGTCGCCCTTGCCCCGGGTGGGGATCCTGCCGGGCGCCTGGTAGCCGATGTTGCCCTTGGTGTCGGCGTAGATCAGGTTCTGCGAGGGCACCTCGAAGTCGGCGGCGGCCTTGCGGAAGTCCTTGAAGTTCTTGGCCTTGTTCAGCTCGAAGACGGCGTCCATGGACTTGCCGGGTTCGAGGGCGGTCCAGCGCAGGGCGATGCCGTAGCCGTCGCCGCGGTCCGGAGCGGAGGCGTCGACCTGGGCCTTCTTGCCGACCTTGACCAGTTCGTCGTCGCGGTCGGAGATCAGCGGGCCGTTGTTGGTCTCGCGCACCGTGATCGTCTTGGTCTTGCCGCCCGCGACCTTGATCTTCTCCTCGCGGGGCTTGAAGGGGACGATCTTGCCGTTGTACTGGTAGCCGTCGGCGGTGAACTTCTCCAGGTACAGGTCGGTGACGTCGGCCCCGAGGTTCGTCATGCCCCAGGCGATGTCCTGGTTGTGGCCGATGACCACGCCGGGCAGGCCGGAGAAGGTGTAGCCGCTGACGTCGTACTGGCACTTGGCCGACACGGACTTGCAGTGCAGGCCCATCTGGTACCAGACGGACGGGAGCTGCGGGGCCAGGTGCGGGTCGTTGGCGAGGAGCGGCTTGCCGGTGATGGTGTGCGCTCCGGAGACCACCCAGGAGTTGGACCCGATGCCGTTGCCGTTCGAGCCGAGACCGGCGTCCGGGATCTTGTCGAGGACGTCGGAGAGGCCGGAGAGCTGGGACTGGAGGCCGTTGCCGGAGGTCTGGGAACCGGCTGCGCCGGTTCCCGTGCCCGTACCGGTGCCCGTGCCGGTCCCAGTACCGGTACCAGTGCCGGTTCCGGTGCCCGTACCCGTACCGCTGCCAGTACCGGTCCCCGTGCCCGTACCCGTGCCCGACTGCCCGCTCGGCGAGTCGTCACCGCTGAACTTCTCGGTGACGCCGTTGTAGCGGCCCTCCTGGACGATGGGCTTGTGCAGGTCGAACGGGTACTCCGGGTAGAGGTCCTTGATCTGCGACGGGCCGAGGCGGCTGGTCATCAGGGCGCGGTCGATCTCGTCCTGCATGTTGCCGCGCAGGTCCCAGGCCATGGCCTTGAGCCAGGCGATCGAGTCGACGGGCGTCCACTTCTGCGGCTTGTAGTCGTTCTCGAAGGAGAGCGCCGCGTACTCGACGGAGATCTCCTTGCCGCCCTTGCCGTCGAGGTAGGCATTGACCCCCTTGGCGTACGCCTGGAGGTACTTCTTCGTCTTCGGCGAGAGCTTGGAGTCGTACTCCTTCTTGGCCACCCGGTGCCAACCGAGAGTGCGCAGGAACTCATCGGTCTTGACCTGGCTCTTCCCGAACATCTCGGAGAGCTTGCCGGAGGTCATATGGCGGCGTACGTCCATCTCCCAGAAGCGGTCCTGCGCCTGGACGAAGCCCTGTGCCATGAACAGGTCCTCATCGGACTCGGCGTAGATCTGCGGAATGCCGTTGCCGTCGCGCTTGACCTCGACCGTGCCCGACAGGCCCTTCAGGTCGATGGAGCCCTTGGTCTGCGGGAAGGAGGCGCGGACGGCGCTGATGCTCCAGTACGCGCCGAACCCGATGCCTCCTACGACGGCCAGGACCAGGACGATCACGATCAGTCGGGCTCGGCGCCCCTTCTTCCTACCGGACTTGCGACCGGAAGAGGCGTTGGTGTTGGAGGGCATCGCTGTCCTTGCTGTCCTTCGCGAGCGGCAGGGCGGGGCTTGTGCGGGTCCTGGAGTGCTGGAGCAACCATAGGCGCAGGGCGATACGGCCCCGGACGCGGAGTCGGAAACCGACATCGAACGAAGGTTCGGAGACGCGAGGCGGAGTGTGAGGGTGCGCGTCAAGAGCGCGTTAAAGGTTAGGTAACGTAACGAAGCATCACGGCTCGCACGACGGAAGGATCGGCCCCTGTCTGTCCACGACCTCAACCAGCTTCTGCTCATCAGCTCGCTCGTCCTGCTCGTCGCGGTCGTCGCGGTGCGCCTCTCCTCCCGCAGCGGGCTGCCCAGCCTGCTGCTCTACCTCGGCATCGGCGTCGCCATGGGCCAGGACGGCATAGGCAACGTCACCTTCAACAACGCCCAGCTCACCCAGGTCATCGGCTACGCGGCGCTCGTCGTGATCCTGGCCGAGGGCGGCCTGGGCACCAAGTGGACAGAGATCAAGCCGGCGCTGCCCGCCGCGGCCTCCCTGGCCGTCGTCGGCGTCGCGGCCAGCGTCGGCGTCACGGCCGCAGGAGCGCACTATCTGGTCGGGCTCGACTGGCGGCAGGCGTTCATCATCGGCGCGGTGGTGTCCTCGACGGACGCCGCGGCCGTCTTCTCGGTACTGCGCAGGGTGCCGCTCCCGTCCCGGATCACGGGGGTCCTGGAGGCGGAGTCGGGGTTCAACGACGCCCCGGTGGTCATCCTCGTCGTGGCCTTCTCCACCGCGGGACCGGTGCACCACTGGTACGTCCTGGTCGGGGAGATAGCCCTGGAGCTGGCCATCGGCGCGGCCATCGGCCTCGCGGTGGGCTGGCTCGGCGCGTACGGGCTGAGACATGTGGCGCTGCCCGCGTCCGGTCTCTATCCGATCGCGGTGATGGCCATCGCCGTCGCCGCCTACGCCGCCGGGGCCCTCGCCCACGGCAGCGGATTCCTCGCCGTGTACCTGGCCTCCATGGTGCTCGGCAACGCCAAGCTGCCGCACTGGGCGGCCACCCGCGGATTCGCCGAAGGCGTCGGGTGGATCGCCCAGATCGGCATGTTCGTCCTGCTCGGCCTGCTGGTCACGCCGCACCGGCTGCTCGACGACATCTGGCCCGCGGTGGTCATCGGGCTCATCCTGACCGCGGTCGCCCGGCCGCTGTCCGTCGTGCTGAGCCTGCTGCCGTTCCGGATGCCCTGGCAGGAGAAGGCACTCATGTCCTGGGCCGGGCTGCGCGGCGCCGTGCCCATCATTCTCGCCACGATCCCGATGGTGAACGGTGTCGACGACAGCGAGGAGATCTTCAACATCGTCTTCGTGCTCGTCGTCGTCTACACCCTGGTACAGGGGCCGACGCTGCCGGGCCTCGCCAAGATCCTCCGCATCGGCAAGGGAGCGGAGGCCTCCGACCTGGGCATCGAGTCGGCGCCCCTGGAGCGCCTGCGGGGCCATCTGCTCTCGGTGCCCGTCCCGGAGGGCTCGCGGCTGCACGGCGTCGAGATCAGCGAGCTGCGGCTGCCCACGGGCTCCGCCGTCACCCTGATCGTGCGCGACGGCAAATCCTTCGTACCGGGCCCGTCGACCGTGCTGCGGAACGGCGACGAGCTCCTGGTGGTGGCCACGGACCCGGTGCGCGACGCGGCCGAGGCGCGGCTGCGGGCGGTCGCCCAGGGCGGCAAGCTGGTGGGCTGGCTGGGGCTGCCGGGTGGGCAGCGGTGAGGCCGGGGACGGCCTGAGGTTCGGGGGAATCGGGGGCCGCGGGGGGTGGTGAGGGTTCGGGGGCTGTGGGGGTTCGGGGCTGTGGGGGCTCGGGGACTGCGGAGGGTTCGGGGACTGCGGAGGGTTCGGGGCTGCGGGGGGTTCGGGGCTGCGGGGGCAATCGCAGGTGGCGGGGGTCTCACTTCTCGTAATCACAGGTGCGGCTTGCGCGACACCTGTACGATGAAGGCACACTCTGAACGTACCGACACATCTGTCTTCGGTACCGACACTGATCGAACCAACTCTGTCTGACGCAGAGCTGGCGCGACCGTATGGCGGCCGCGGCGCCCTCGCAGTGGGCGACCGGTATCTACCGCAGTTCTGCGCAAGAGGACAGCTCTCGGCGCCGTCGCCCTGGAAAAGCGGCCGCGCTACCAGGCAGCAGAAAGGCAAGGGCCGTGGTGTCCACGGTCACCGAACCCCGCCCGGGCTACGGACAACTTCTGCGCACCCCCCGCGCCTGGACCTTCCTGCTTCCGGGATTCGCCGCGCGACAGCCGTTCGCGATGCTCACCATCTCCATCGTGCTGCTCGTGCAGCACACCACCGGCTCGTACGGGGCCGCCGGTGCGGTGTCGGCCGTCACCGGCGTCTCCATGGCCCTGTTCGCGCCCTTCACCGGCAAGCTCGCCGACCGCTTCGGGCAGCGCGCCGTCCTGCTGCCCGGCGTCCTCGTGCACACCGCGTCCGGCATCACGCTGACCGTGCTCGCGCTGTCCGACGCGCCCCTGTGGGCCCTCTTCGTGGCCGCGGTGCCGACCGGCGCCTCGACCCCGCAGATCGGGCCGATGGTGCGGGCCCGCTGGGGCGTCAAGCTCCAGGGCACCCCGCTCGCCCAGACCGCGGCGGCCTTCGAGTCCGTCACCGACGAGCTGACCTTCGTCCTCGGCCCCCTGGTCGCCACCGCGCTCTGCACGGGCATCGACCCAGCGGCCGGACTCCTCACCGAAGCGGGCCTCACCCTCGTCGGCGGTCTGCTGTTCGCCGCGCAGAAGAGCACCCAGCCGCAGCCCGCCGCCGACGGCCACGCGCGCGTAGCGCACGATTCGGCGCTGCGGGTGCCCGGTGTACGCGTCCTGATCGTCGCGTTCCTCGGCATCGGCACCGTCTTCGGCGGCATGCAGGTGTCCCTGGCCGCCTTCACCGAGTCCATCGGTGAGCCCGGTCTGAACGGCGTCCTGTACGGCACGTTCGCCGCGGGCAACATGCTCTCCGGGATCGCCTGCGGCGCCATCGCCTGGAAGATCGCCCCGCAGCGGCGGCTCGTCCTCGGCTACGCCGGGCTGACCCTGATGGCGTCCGGCCTGTGGGCCGCGCACTCCGTGCTGCTGCTCGCCGGGCTCGGCCTGCTCGTCGGCGTCTGCATCGCGCCCGCCCTGATCACCGGCTACACGCTGGTCGACAGCCTGGTCGCGCCGACCGCGCGCACAGAGGCGTTCACCCTGCTCACCGGCGCGGTCGCGCTCGGGCAGGCGGCGGCCGTCACGGTCGCCGGACAGCTGGAGGACCGCTTCTGGGACGGCGCCGGATTCCTGGTGCCCCTCGGCGGCACGGTGCTCGCGCTGGCCGTGCTCCTGTCGCTGCGCTCCCGGCTCACTCCGAAGACGTCGAGCCGCACCGTGGCACGTGGCGTCGGTCACCGCACGCCGGTGACGGTGGACTGATCCCGCGGAATACGTCACTATGGACCGTCGTTAGCACTCATCGAGTGAGAGTGCCAGGAGGAAGCAAGTGCCGACGTACCAGTACCAGTGCACCGAGTGCGGCGAGGGCCTCGAGGCGGTGCAGAAGTTCACCGATGACGCCCTGACCGTGTGCCCGAACTGCGACGGACGCCTCAAGAAGGTGTTCTCGGCGGTCGGCATCGTCTTCAAGGGCTCCGGCTTCTACCGCAACGACAGCCGCGGCTCGTCGTCGAGCAGCTCGCCCGCGTCGACGTCGTCCTCGGGCTCTGCGAAGTCGTCGGACACCTCGTCGTCCTCTTCGTCGACGTCGTCCTCCACGTCTTCGTCCTCCTCGTCGTCTTCGTCGTCGGGCTCCTCCTCGTCGTCGACGAGCTCCTCGGCGGCCTGACCAGGCCCCTTCAGGGACCCCGGTTTCCTCCGGACCCCAGCTCTTCCCAGGACCCCGCTGTCGTACGACGGCGGGGTCCTCGGCGTTTTCGGGCCGGACTACTGTGCTGGCCATGGTGAATACGGCGAACGCGACCCAGGCCGAGATCGGTGTCATCGGCGGCTCCGGCTTCTACTCCTTCCTCGACGACGTCACCGAAGTGCACGTCGACACCCCTTACGGCTCGCCCAGCGACTCCCTGTTCCTCGGCGAGATCGCCGGGCGGCGGGTCGCGTTCCTGCCACGCCACGGCCGCGACCACCATCTGCCGCCGCACCGCATCAACTACCGCGCCAACCTGTGGGCGTTGCGCTCCGTGGGCGTGCGCCAGGTGCTCGCCCCGTGCGCCGTCGGCGGGCTGCGGCCCGAGTACGGCCCCGGCACGCTCCTGGTTCCCGACCAGCTCGTGGACCGTACGCAGTCCCGCCAGCAGACCTACTTCGACGGCCTTCCGCTGGCCGACGGCACCGTGCCGAAGGTCGTGCACGTCTCGCTGGCCGACCCCTACTGCCCGACGGGCCGTGCCGCCGCCCTCAAGGCCGCGCGCGGCCGCGACTGGGAGCCGGTGGACGGCGGCACGCTCGTGGTGATCGAGGGGCCGCGGTTCTCGACCCGCGCCGAGTCGCGCTGGTACGCGGCGCAGGGCTGGTCCGTGGTCGGCATGACGGGCCACCCCGAGGCGATCCTCGCCCGTGAACTGGAGCTCTGCTACGCCTCGCTGACCCTCGTCACGGACCTCGACGCGGGCGCCGAGTCCGGCGAGGGCGTCTCGCACGAGGAGGTGCTCGAGGTCTTCGCCGCCAATGTGGACCGACTCCGGCCGGTGCTGTTCGACGCGGTGGCGGGGCTGCCCGCGCAAGCGGAGCGGGAGTGTCTGTGTGTGGGGGCGCTGGGTGGGCTGGAGACGGGGATTCGGCTGCCGTAGGCCAGGCTGGGCTGGGCCTGGGCTGGGCTGGGCTGGGCTGGGCTGGGCTGGGCGGAGCTGGGGAGGGCGGAGCTGGGGAGGGATGGGGCGGTGCGGGGTGGAACTTCCCCTTCGGGTGGTGGAGTTGTCCACAACCGGCGAGTAGTGCACGGGGCTCAGCGGGATCTGGCGTGGGCCTGCATCGTGAGAGCGGAATCCGGACCGGGATCCGCACTTCTCACGGCAGGTGGTGGTCGTCATGACGCAGGGCCCTTCGCGCACCTCATCACGTACGCCTTCGCACGCATCCGCACAGTCGGGGGCCGGGCGGGGCGGCGGGGCGCCGCCACCCTGTCAGGTGCCGCACTTCTCCCCGCTGCATGTGCGCGGTGGGCGGCAGCGGCTGCGGCGCCTGATGCGGCACCGGCGGCGGGCGCTGGCCGCGGGCCTCGCGATGACTGCGGCGGCGCTGGTCACCGCGGGGCCGCGTGAGTCCGGGCGGCCGCAGCCGCAGGGGTCGGCGGCGCCCGTGTCCGCCGGGGAGCACGGCGAGGACCCGGCACCGCAACGGGCGCGGCGGGCCGCCCGGTTGGTGACGGCACCGGTGCGGATCGCGGACGCGGCGACGGTGCGGCTGCTGCGGCCGGGCGACCGGGTGGATGTCTTGGCCGCGGGTGGCGCGGGGGTGGACGGCACGGGGGTCGGTTCGGCGGGTTCGACGGGTGCGACGGGTGCGACGGGTTCGGTGCGGCCAGGTGGGGCGGCGCGGGTGGTCGCGGCCGGGGCGCGGGTGTCCGAGGTGCCGGATTCTCCGGACTCGGCGGCCGAGGGCGGGGCTTTGGTCGTCCTTGCGGTGCCGCGTGCGACGGCGGCTCGGCTTGCCGGGGCGAGCGCGACCGCGCGGCTCGCGGTGACGCTGCGATGAGCCGGGTACATACCCGCCCGAGGGGCCGAGGCGAGTACGACACACCTGAGCACCTGTCAAGTCCCTCGTTCGCGTTATGGAATTGGACAGGGCTGCCACGCCCTGCCGTAGGTTGCGAGGCGGTTTGCCGCACAATCCGCACATGCAACGAAAGGCTCAGCAGTGAGCGAGAAGAAGGATCCGGGCATCCTGCAGGGCTTCAAGGCCTTCCTGACGCGCGGCAATGTCGTCGACCTGGCGGTCGCGGTGGTCATCGGCGCCGCGTTCACGAACATCGTGAACTCGGTGGTGAAGGGCGTCATCAACCCGCTGGTCGGCGCCATGGGCACCAAGGATCTCGACCACTACAGCTCGTGCCTGAAATCGCCCTGCGTGGTGAAGAACGGCGAGGCGGTCAGCGGCATCCCGATCCTGTGGGGTTCGGTGCTCAGCGCCACCCTCAGCTTTGTGATCACCGCGGCGGTCGTCTACTTCCTGATGGTCCTGCCGATGGCGAAGTATCTGGCCAAGGCGGCCGCGCGGCAGGCGGCGAAGGAAGGCACGCAGGAGGTCATCGAGGTCTCGGAGCTGGAGGTCCTCAAGGAGATCCGCGACGCGCTGGTCGCCCAGCGGAGCGGCGGGGACGACCGGCCGGGCGGCGACGCGTCCGGCGGCGCGGGCAGGCCGGGCGGCTCAGGGCTGTAGCCCAGGGGTCCTGGTGGGCCCAGGGGTCCTGGTGGGCCCAGGGGTGCTGGCGGGCTCAGATGTGGTGGGGCGGCTTCTCGTCCAGGAAGCGGGCGAGGTCGGCGGCGCTGTCGCCGGACGACGTCGGCCGCTCGCCCCAGCCACGGTCCGTGTCGTCCGAGGACTGCTGGGCCAGCGGGTCGTCGAAGACCAGCGCGTTCGCCGGGTTCTTGGCGTCCTGCCGGGGCTTCGCGTCCTTCGGATCGCGCGGTTCGGGGGCGGGGGCGGTGCTCATGCCTCCAGCGTACGTCCGCCGGGGGCGACGGGTGGGCCGGGAGCGGGCGGGCCAGGAGGGGGTGGGGTGGCCGAGGCTGCGGGGACTCCCGGGGCGGCTGGGACTCCCGGGGCGGCGAGGGGCGTCAGACGGCCCGCAGGCCGTGGGCGGCGAAGGTCTCCTTGGCCGTCGCCACCTGCCGCGAGGTCGGCGCGAGGGTGTCCCGGAGGGGGAAGTCCCCGCCGAGGGCGGTCGGCGAAGTCGAGGGTCGGCCGCAGGACGCTCCCACCACCCACTCGGGTGCTCCGGCGCCGACACGGCTCGCGGCGGGAGGACGGGCCGCCGGGCTCTGCTGTTGTTGGCCCATGACGTCGACCACTCCCCCACCGGGTGCCGCGACCGCACCGCCCGCACCACCTCCCCCGCTGCGCCCGATGGTCGCCCGCGGCCGCGAGGAGGAGCACCGCGCCGCGACACCGCTGGAGCTCTTCTTCGACCTGTGCTTCGTGGTGGCGGTCGCCCAGGCCGGTGTGCAGTTGGTGCACGCGGTCGCCGAGGGGCATCCGGGCGAGGGGGTCCTCAACTACGCGATGGTGTTCTTCGCGATGTGGTGGGCCTGGATGAACTTCACCTGGTTCGCGTCGGCGTACGACAACGACGACACGCTCTACCGCGTCGTGACGCTCGTCCAGATCGCCGGTGTCCTGGTGCTCGCGGCCGGGGTCTCGAAGGCCTTCCAGGACCACGAGTTCCTGGTCGTCTGGCTCGGCTACCTGATCATGCGGCTCGCGCTGATCACCCAGTGGCTGCGGGCGGCGGCCTCGACGACGGGGTCCGAGCGGCGCACGGCGCTGCGGTACGCGGGCGGGGTCGCGCTGTGCCAGGTCGGCTGGCTGGGGCTGCTGCTCCTGCCGGAGGGGGCGCGGGCGTGGATGTTCCTCGTCATGGTGGTCGCCGAGATGGCGGTGCCGACGTGGGCGGAGCGGACCCGGACGACGCCCTGGCACCCGCATCACATCTCCGAGCGGTACGGCCTCTTCACGATCATCGTGCTCGGCGAGACGATCGCCGCAGCGACGGTCGCTGTGAAGTCGGGCATCGACGAGAACGACGCGCTCGGCGAGGTCCTGCCCATCGCCGCGGGCGGGCTCCTCCTGGTCTTCGCCGCCTGGTGGATCTACTTCGTGGTGCCGATCCACGGCCATCTGCGCTCCAACAGCCAGGCGTTCCTGTGGGGTTACGGACACTTCGTGATCTTCGCGTCGGCGGCGGCGATCGGGGCGGGCATCGAGGTCGCGGTGGAGCAGGCCGTCGGCAAGGCGCACATCTCGGAGACGGCGGCATCGGCGGCGGTGACGATCCCGGCGGCGGTGTACCTGTTCACGGTGTGGCTGCTGCACTCGCGCTTCTTCAAGGTGGGGCTCGCTCAGCAACTGGTGCTTCCGGTGACGGCGTTGGCGGTGCTGGCGTGCACCTTCGCGGGCCGCTGGGCGGTGTTCGCGGCGGGGATCGTCGCGGCCCTGGCGGTGGTGACCGGGGTGACGCTCACGTCGCGGATGGTGCGGGCCGAGGCAGCGTGAGCGTTGCGTGGGCGCCGTCGCGCGGGTGCGGCCGCGTGGGCGCTGCCACACGGGTGCGGTCGCGTGGGCGCCGTCGCGGGGCACTGTCAACACGCGTGATACGCATGCCGTATGACGACACGTGACGTACCGACGGAATCCGGGCGGGCCGGCGGGCTGACCGATGTGGCCGGGCTGCGGGTCGGGCACGCGGGGCGCCTGGGTGACGGCTGGCTCTCCGGCACGACGGTCGTGCTGGCGCCCGAGGGCGGGGCGGTCGCGGCGGTGGATGTGCGCGGCGGCGGCCCCGGTACCCGGGAGACGGACGCGTTGGACCCGCGGAACCTGGTGCAGCGGGTGGAGGCGGTGGTCCTGACGGGCGGCAGCGCGTACGGGCTCGACGCGGCGGGCGGGGTGATGGCGTGGCTGGAGGAGCGGGGGCGCGGGGTGCGGGTCGGGCCGGATCCGGCGCATGTGGTGCCGGTGGTGCCCGCGGCGTGCGTGTTCGACCTGGGGCGCGGGGGCGACTTCGGGGCGCGGCCGGACGCGGCGACGGGCCGGGCGGCGGTGGTGGACGCGGCGGCCAGGGAGAGCGGGCACGCGGTGGCCGTGGGCGCGGTGGGCGCGGGCATCGGGGCGGTGGTCGGGCAGGTCAAGGGCGGGGTCGGGACGGCGAGCACGGTGCTGGCCTCGGGGATCACGGTGGCCGCGCTCGTGGTGGCGAACGCGGCGGGGTCGGGGATCGATCCGCGGACGGGGGTGCTGTACGGGCAGTTCTTCGGCACCGGCGCTGAGGACAGCGCAGTCGGCACCGGCACCGGCACCGGCACCGGCACCGGCACCGGCACCGAGGACAACGCCGACGCCGCCGACGCCGACATCGTGGTGCCGCCCTCGCCCGAGGTGCACGCGGCCGCTCGGCGGCGGCTTGCCGAGGCCGCCGCGCGAAACGTGGCGCCGCCGCTGAACACCACGCTGGCCGTCGTCGCCACCGACGCGGCGCTGACCAAGGCGCAGGCGCAGAAGCTCGCGGGCACGTCGCACGACGGCATGGCCCGGGCCGTGCGGCCGGTGCACCTGCTGAACGACGGCGACACGGTGTTCGCCCTGTCGACCGGCGCCCGGTCGCTGGCCGAGGCCGATCCGCTGGCCCTGAACGAGGTCCTCGCGGCGGGCGCGGACATGGTCACGCGGGCGATCGTCGGGGCGCTGCTCGCGGCGGAGTCGGTGGAGACCCCGGGAGGAACATTCCTCGCATACCGGGATCTTTACCAGCAATAGCTCCATCATCAGCAAAGGATATTAAGTCCCTTTTAATCAAGTGTTGTTAGCGTCGTACGGGGGCGCCCTGGTGTGCCTGCACTCACACGCCCGCGCCGGAACCAATCCGTCGCCGGGGCTCTCTTTACCCGTACTGGACCAGACGACGCACTTGGAGCAGCTCGTGACAACGCCGGACACAGCAGCGCAGCAGCCTCAGCCCCGTCGCCGTCGGCGGGTACTGCTGGCGACAGCGGCGCTCGCGGCCGTCGGCGCGCTGACCCTCTCGGCCTGCGGCGGCGACGCCGATGCCAAGGGCGACAAGAAGTCGGACACGTCGAAGGACGCGTCCGGCGCGCGCATCGCCATCTCGTCCAAGGACGGCGCGACCGACGCCTCGATCAACGCCACCGGGGTGAAGGTCAAGGACGGCAAGCTCACGGACGTGAAGATGACGGACGTGACGTCCGGCTCGGCCGTCGAGGGCTCCATATCCGCCGACGGCGGCACCTGGAAGCCGAAGGCGCAGCTGGAGCGCGGGACGAAGTACAAGGTCACCGCGAACGCCAAGGACTCCGACGGGCGCCCGGCCACGGAGAACGCCACGTTCACGACGGTGTCGAACGCCAACAGCTTCATCGGCTCGTACACGCCCGACGGCGGCACCACGGTCGGCGCGGGCATGCCGGTGTCCTTCACCTTCGACAAGGCGATCACCGACAAGAAGGCCGTGCAGTCGCACATCACGGTCAGCTCCAGCAGCGGCCAGAAGGTCGTCGGCCACTGGTTCGGCAACCAGCGCCTGGACTTCCGACCGCAGGAGTACTGGAAGTCCGGCTCCAAGGTGACGATGAAGATCGAGCTGGACGGCGTGAAGGGCGCGGCGAACGCGACCGGCGTGCAGGACAAGACGGTCACGTTCACCGTCGGTCGCGCCCAGGTCTCCACCGTCGACGTGAAGGCGCGGACCATGACGGTCGAGCGCGACGGCAAGGTCGTCAAGACCATCCCGATCTCCGCGGGCAGCCCCGAGAACCCCACGTACAACGGGCAGATGGTGATCTCGGAGAAGTTCACGCAGACGCGGATGAACGGCTCGACGGTCGGCTTCGGCGGCGAGTACGACATCAAGGACGTACCGCACGCCATGCGTCTTTCGACGTCCGGCACCTTCATCCACGGCAACTACTGGAGCTCCCCCTCCATCTTCGGCAGCGCCAACACCAGCCACGGCTGCGTCGGCCTCCGTGACGTCCAGGGCGCGCAGGGCGACACCGTCGCCAAGTGGTTCTTCGACAACTCCCTCGTCGGGGACGTCGTGACGGTCAAGGGCTCGCCGGACAAGACGATCTCCCCGGACAACGGCCTGAACGGTTGGAACATGTCCTGGAGCGAGTGGACGGCGGGCAGCGCCGCCTGATTTCACGCGTCAACGAGCCGAGCCGCACGGGAACTTGCCGTGCGGCTCGATCGTTTTCCCGTTCCCGGACATGATGTCGGACCCAGGGGCTACGGTATGCACGCACAAGGTGACATGCAGCAACGCCGGAAGCATCCGGGAGTATCCGTGAGCGTTCCGTACGAGACAGCGTACGAACCACCTGAGTCGTCCGAGCCTGCCTCCCCCGAGGAGCACCTCGAGCGACTGCTCAGCCGCGCCCTGAACTCCTTCGACCTGCCGGACGAGGCCATACGGCGCCTGGAGCGGGCGTTGGCGTACGACAGTTCGCTGCACTCCGCGCACCACAGCGCGGGCCTGCACCGCGAGACGTACCGCCACACCTGGCTGCTCGCCGACGGTCAGGCGCTCACCCTCTGGGAGTTGGCGCACAACACAGGCCCCGGCAGCCACGCGCAGTACGAGCTGTATCTGGACGAGGAGGAGGCAGGGGTCGCGACCGCCCGCCTGCCGCTCCCGCCGGACACCCCCGCGAGCGACCTGCCCGTCGTCCTGCAGGCCGCCCCGCCGCACGAGCCCCGGCACACGTACGTGCCGGACGACTCCGCCGACCACGCCCGCAGACTGCTGCGCCGCGCGGAGAACCCGGCGGGCCCGGACCGGCCCGGCGACGACACGGCGAGACTGCTGCGCTCGGCGTTCGCCCACCAGATCACGCAGGCCTTCGGCCGCACCGGCCTCAGCGGCGAGACCCGGCTCGGCTTCTCGCTGTACGAGCACGCGTTCCTGCTGTTCGACGGCTCCGAGGTCAGCCTCTGGGAGGTCGAGCACACGGCGACGTCCGACGGCCGGCACATGTGCGAGGTGTACACCAGCGAGCGCGCGGCGCGGTCGGCGATGACGCGCCGGGCGCGGTCGCATCCGGCGACCAGGTCCCGCTAGGTCCACCAGGGCCGCGGGCGCCGCTAGGTCCACCAGGGCCGCGACGCCGCGCCGACCCATCGGACCGGCCCTAGGCCCGGCCGCGGCCGAATTGGCGTATCAGACCGGCGAACGCGGCGCGCTCGTCCGGGGTCAGCTCGACGGACTCCGCGCGCGGCGGTCCCGACTGGACCGGCAGCGAGCCGAGCGATGGGCTGCTCGGAGTCGCGAGTTCGGCCGCACGGCGGCGCTGCACGTGCAGGAACGTGACGGCCCAGATCGCGGTCACCGCGGCGAGCAGGGCCACGCCTGTCTGCTGAACGATCGATGCACCCTGGAACATGCCGCTCAGTAGACAACAGCGGCCGGATCTACAACAGAGGCGTTAATGGGCCTTTGGTCCTGAAGTGACGCATCTCGCACTTGTCAGTCACCTCGTGCACCTCGTACCGAACCGTCAGTTGCCACCCACGTCTTCGTCCCGGTTCTCCGGGGAGGCTTCCCGCTCTCCGGAGAGGAAACCCGCCATCCGGACACAGATCGCGGGCAGTTCGGGTGCCTCACGGGCCCAGTCCTCGGTGTCGACGCCCGCGAGGACGCAGCTCGCCCACAGGGTGGCGAGGAGCCGGGCGGCCAGGTCCGCGCAGGCCGGACCGGCGTCGGGGGCGCTGTGCCGGATGACGTCGGTGGCGTGCTCGATCAGGTTCGGTTCCAGGATCCAGCGGATGCCCGTGCCGGTCTCGATGAGGAAGCCGGAGTAGACCGCGAGGAAGACGCGCGCCGCCTCGGTGTCGGTCGCCAGTCCGGCCTGTGCCTGCTCGGTGAGTTGGCCGACCATGTCGAGCAGGCCTTTGAGGTGACTCTGCTGAAGGTGGCTCACATTGGCCCCCGCCAGGTGCCCGTACCCGGGTTCGAACCGCAGTACCAGCAGTATGCCCACGCGTGGGGCGTACGGGAACGTGTGAAGGGCCCGCCGATACGGACAGGCCCTTCACACCCCGCTCACACCCCGCTCGCGCCGCGCCAGCTCAGGCGGCCACCGGCACCCGGGCCTCGTCCGCCGCCGCAGCCACCGTGCCGCCGTCACCGGCCGGGTCCGCCGTCCGGCGCGCCCCCTTCAGGAGGACGACCACCACGGTCGACACACAGATGCCCGCGGCGATCGCGACCAGGTACAGCAGCGGCTGCCCGATCAGCGGGACCACGAAGACGCCGCCGTGCGGGGCGCGCAGCGTGCAGCCGAACGCCATCGACAGGGCACCGGTGACCGCGCCGCCCGCCATCGACGCGGGGATGACCCGCAGCGGGTCGGCGGCGGCGAACGGAATCGCGCCCTCCGTGATGAAGGAGGCGCCGAGGAACCAGGCCGCCTTGCCGTTCTCCCGCTCGGTCCTGGTGAAGAGCCGCCCTCGTACGGTGGTCGCGAGAGCCATCGCGAGGGGCGGGACCATGCCCGCCGCCATCACCGCGGCCATCACCTTCAGCGAGCCGTCCGTCGGGTGGGTGAGGCCGCCCACCGCGAAGGCGTACGCCACCTTGTTGAGCGGGCCGCCGAGGTCGAAGCACATCATCAGGCCGAGGACGATGCCGAGGACGATCGCGTTCGCGCCGCTCAGGCCCTCCAGCCAGTCCGTCAGCGCGCGCTGCAGCGAGGCGATGGGCTTGCCCACGACGAGGAACATCAGGAAGCCGACGACCGCCGCGGAGATCAGCGGGATCACCACCACCGGCATGATGCCGCGCAGCACCGTCGGGATGCGGACCCGTTGGATCCCCAGGACCACCGCGCCCGCGAGCAGGCCCGCGGCCAGGCCGCCGAGGAAGCCCGCGTCGATCGTGACGGCCACCGAGCCGCCTACGAATCCCGGTACGAGGCCCGGGCGGTCGGCCATGCCGTACGCGATGTAGCCCGCCAGGACCGGGACCAGGAAGGCGAAGGCGAGGCCGCCGATCTGGAAGAGGAGGGCCGCCCAGCTGGTGTGGTCCGTCCAGATGAAGTGGTCCGCCACGGATGGGGCCTTGTCGATCTTCCAGCCGCCGATGGCGAAGCCCAGGGCTATGAGGAGGCCACCGG
This sequence comes from Streptomyces flavofungini, assembly GCF_014650815.1. Lineage (GTDB taxonomy): Bacteria > Actinomycetota > Actinomycetes > Streptomycetales > Streptomycetaceae > Streptomyces > Streptomyces flavofungini. Next base: position 441,655 of record NZ_BMVR01000005.1, on the reverse strand, counting down.
CCGCCACGAAGGGGACCATGTAGCTGACACCCGACATCAGCCACTTGCGTAGCTTTGTACCGTAACTGTCGGTGCTGTCGCCCGCGTTGTCGACGGGGGTCGGGGCGGTGGGGGTCGTCACCTCGCCTCGGGCCGCCTTTCGCCTTGCCTCGGCGAGGAGTTCCGCGGGGCGGTTGATGGCTGCCTTCACGCCTACGTCGACGGTGGGCTTGCCCGCGAAGCGGTCCTTGTCCCGCACGGGGACGTCGTGGGCGAAGACGACTGCGTCGGCGGCTTCGATTGCCTCGGGGGCGAGGCGGGTGAAGCCTGCGGAGCCCTGGGTTTCCACGGTCAGCTCCACGCCCTCAGCGCGGGCCGCGTTCTCCAGGGACTCTGCTGCCATGTAGGTATGGGCGATGCCCGTGGGGCAGGAGGTGACCGCGACCATCCGGAACGGCCGGGCCGGGGCCGGGGGCGACTTCTCCGCGTGGGAGTCCAGTGAGCCGGAACCGGGGGCTGTGCCCACAGCGGGAACGGGAGCAGCGGGGGTGCCGTCGGCCGCGGTGGGCGCCGCGTCGGGGGTGGCTTCGTCGCCGCGGATCAGGGCTGCTGCCGACTCCGCGTCGGGGACGGCCCGCAGCGCGGCGGTGAAGTCCGGGTCCATCAACTGGCGGGCCAGTGACGACAGGATGGTCAGGTGGGCGTCGTCTGCGCCTGCGGGGGCCGCGATGAGGAAGATCAGGTCCGCCGGGCCGTCGGGGGCGCCGAAGTCGATGCCGGTGGTCGAGCGGCCGAACGCCAGGGTGGGTTCCGTCACGTGGACGCTGCGGCAGTGCGGGATGCCGATGCCGCCGTCGAGGCCGGTCGGCATCTGGGCCTCGCGGGCCGCCACATCGGCGAGGAACCCGTCGAGGTCGGTCACGCGGCCGAGGGTCACCATGCGCGTGGCGAGGGCGCGGGCCGCCGCCTCCTTGGTGTCGGCGGATCGGTCGAGGTCGAGGTCGACCAGGTCGGCGGTGATCATTTCACTGCTCATCGCGGGCTCCTTCGCACGCGTATCCCTCGGGATGGGGAAGGGGTGAGGGCGGGGTGAGGATGGGGGGACGGGGGTGGTGACGAGGGTGGGGCGTGGGGACGGGGGGGTGTGCGGTGGACGGGGTTACGCGGCCGGTTCCGTCAAGGGGCGGTCCAGGGGGATTTCCCGGGTGACGGTGACCGTCTCCGGGGTCAGGTCCGACGGGGTGGGCATCGCGCTGCCGGGGAGTTGGACGGCGGCGGCGCCGTGGGCGACGGCCGAGGCGAGGGCGGCGGGGCCGGTACCGCCCGCGATCAGGAAACCGGCCAGGGAGCTGTCGCCCGCGCCGACGTTGCTGCGTACGGCATCGACCTGGGCGGAGCCGAAGTACGTACCGGAGTCGTCGACGAGGAGCTGGCCGTCCGCGCCGAGGCTGGCGAGGACCGCGCGGGCGCCCAGCTCGCGCAGTTCCTCGGCGGCCTTCACGGCGTCGCCGACCGTGGCGAGAGGGCGGCCGACGGCTCCGGCGAGCTCCTCGGCGTTGGGCTTGACGACGTCGGGGCGTTCGGCGAGGGCGGCGAGGAGGGCCGGTCCTGAGGTGTCGAGGGCGATCCGGGCGCCGGCGGCGTGGCATCGGGCGACCAGGTCGGCGTACCAGGAGGGGGCGAGGCCGCGCGGGAGGCTGCCGCAGCAGGCGATCCAGTCGGCGTGCGCGGAGTGGGTGCCGACGGCGTCGAGCAGCGTGGCGCGCTCGGCCGGGGTGAGTTCGGGGCCGGGGGCGTTGATCTTGGTGAGGGTGCCGTCGGGTTCGGCGACGGAGATGTTCGAGCGGGTCTGGCCCGATACGGGGACGGGGGCGACCTCGATGCCCTGCTCGTCGAGGAGCGTGGCGACGAGGGCACCGGGGGCGCCGCCGAGGGGGAGGACGGCGAGGGTGCGGACGCCTGCGGCGGCGACCGCGCGGGAGACGTTCACGCCCTTGCCGCCGGGGTCCATGCGTTCGCCGGTGGCGCGGATGACCTCGCCCCGGTCGAGGGCGGGGACCTCGTAGGTGCGGTCGAGGGAGGGGTTGGGGGTGATGGTGAGGATCATGCGGGTGGTGCCTTCGGGTGCTTGGGGGGTGGCGCCGGGGGCGGGGCCTGGCGCGGCTACGGGGCCGGGTGCGGCTGCGGGGCCGGGTGCGGCTGCGGGGCCGGGTGCGGCTGCGGGGCCGGGTGCGGCTGCGGAGACGGAGCCTTGAGCTGCTGCGGGGGCGGGGCCGGGTACGGCTGCGGGGGCGGGGCCGGGTACGGCTGCGGAGGCAGGGCCGGGTGCGGCTGCGGAGGTGGGGCCTGGCGCGGCTGCGGAGGTGGGGCCGGGTGCGGCTACGGAGGCAGGGCCGGGCGCGGCTACGGAGGCAGGGCCTGGTACGGCTACGGAGGCAGGGCCGGGCGCGGCTACGGAGGCAGGGCCGGGTGCGGCTACGGAGGCAGGGCCGGGCGCGGCTACGGAGGCAGGGCCGGGCGCGGCTACGGAGGCAGGGCCTGGCGCGGCTACGGAGGCAGGGCCTGGCGCGGCTACGGAGGCAGGGCCTGGCGCGGCTACGGAGGCAGGGCCTGGCGCGGCTACGGAGGCAGGGCCTGGCGCGGCTGCGGAGGTGGGGCCTTCCGCTGCGGGCGATGGTGCCGAGTCGGAGGGCCTCATGCGCGTACCACCTCCGTGCCCGCCTTCTCGATCGCGGCCGCGTCGGCCGGCGACAGGCCCGTGTCCGTGATCAGCACGTCCACGTCCGCGAGGTCGCCGAAGCGGGCGAAGTGCTCCTGGCCGTGCTTGGCCGAGTCGGCCAGCAGGACCACCCGGCGGGCCGCGGCGACGGCGGCGCGCTTCACGGCCGCCTCGGCCAGGTCGGGGGTGGTCAGGCCGTGCTCGACGGAGAAGCCGTTGGCGGCGAGGAAGAGGACGTCCGCGCGGATCTCGCCGTAGGCGCGCAGGGACCAGGCGTCCACGGCCGCGCGCGTGCGGTGTCTTACCCGGCCGCCCACCAGGTGGAGCTGGAGGCCCGGGTGGTCGGCCAGGCGGGCCGCCGTCGGGAGGCTGTGGGTGACCGCCGTCAGCTCCGCCTCCAGCGGCAGGGCCGCGGCCAGGCGGGCCACCGTGGAGCCCGCGTCGAGGATGACGCTGCCCTCGGTGGGGAGTTCGGCGAGGGCCGCTCGGGCGATGCGGTCCTTCTCGTCCGCTGCCGTGCTCTCGCGTTCCGCGAGGTCCGGTTCGAAGTCCAGGCGGCCGGCCGGGATGGCGCCGCCGTGCACGCGGCGGAGCAGGCCCGCGCGGTCCAGGGCCTTCAGGTCGCGGCGGATGGTTTCCGCGGTCACCTGGAACTCGGTGGCGAGGGAGAGGACGTCCACGCGGCCTCCCTCTCGGGCGAGCCGCAGGATTTCCTGTTGGCGTTCTGGACCGTACATGGCTGGGGGCCTCCTGCTTTTGCCCGATTGTGTGGGTTCCCTTGGATCGTACGACCCAGACCCCTTGAAGTAAATGTGAACGGACATTCAGCGGGCACATTCGGGCTTCGCCCCTGGGACGGCAGCACGACCGGACGGCGGCCCGACCGGGCGGCGGCCGGGGCCGCGCACGACAGAGCCCCACCCGCCAAGGAGGCGGGTGGGGCTCGGTGCTGCGCAGCGGCGAGGGGTCAGGGGGTCAGAACCGCCTCGCGGGGCTCCTGCTCCTTCGACACCACCATGGCCGCCGAGTCGTCATCGTCGGACGAGTCCGCGCCCTCGATGTGCTGCTTCGGCCGCTTCGGGAGGGTCAGCATCAGCAAGAACATGGCGATGAGGACCGCGGCGACCCACCACAGCGCGTGCTGGAAGCCGTTGACGAACTCGGCCGGGATCCGGTCCGGAGTGACCTTCTCGTCGATGACGCCGTAGAAGACGACGGACACCAGGCCGAGGCCGAACGCGTTGCCCATCTGCTGGACGGTGTTGAGGAGGCCGGACGCCGAACCGGCGTGCTCGCGCGGCACCTCGGAGAGGATCGCGTCCGTCAGGGGCGCCACGATCAGGCCCATGCCGAGGCCCATGACGACCAGCGGAAGCGCCATCTGCCAGGACGCGATGCCGCTGCCGTACCGGTCGGCCTCCCAGATGTAGATGAGGACACCCGCGGCCATGGTCAGCGCGCCCGCCTGAAGGACCTTGCGGCCGAACCTCGGCACCAGTTGCTGCACGGAGAGCCCGGCCGCGACGGACACCGCGATGGAGAAGGGCACTCCCGTGACACCGGCGCGCAGCGCGCTCCAGCCGAGGCCGACCTGCATGTACATCGTCCAGACCAGGAAGAAGATGCCGAGCGTGACGCCGAACACGGTCTGCACGGCGATGCCTCCGGCGAAGCTCTTCACCTTGAACAGCGAGAGCTCGATGAGCGGCGAACCGTCCTTCGCGGTCTTGCGCTTCTCGTACGCCACGAGGGCGCCGAAGACGACGAGCGCACCCGCCATCATCACGTACCCCCAGACCGGCCAGTCCAGCTCACGGCCGCGCGTCAGCGGGTAGAGCAGCATGAGCGCGCCCGCCGTGACCAGGACGACGCCGACCAGGTCCAGCTTGAGGGCCTTGGGCGCCTTGGACTCCTCGATGAACTTGCGGCCGAGGAGCAGGCCCGCGATGCCGACGGGCAGGTTGATGAGGAAGATCGGGCGCCATTCGAGGCCGAAGAGGTTCCACTCCGTCAGGAGCGCGCCGAGCAGCGGCCCGGAGACCGCGCCGAGGCCGACGACCATGCCGAACATGCCGAAGACCTTGCCGCGCTCGTGCGCCGGGAAGGTGGCGTGCACGATCGAGAGGACCTGCGGCACCATCAGCGCGGCCATTCCGCCCTGCAGGATGCGGGACGCCACCAGCATGTCCGGGTTGGCGGCGAAGCCGCAGAGCGCGGAGGCGACGGTGAAGCCGGTGATGCCGATGAGGAATATCTTCTTGCGGCCGTAGATGTCGCCGAGCCGCCCGCCGGTGATCAGGCCCGCGCCGAGCGCGAGCGCGTACCCGGCGGTGATCCACTGGATGTGGCTGAACGAGGCGCCCTCGTCCCGCTGGATGGCCGGGATCGCGATGTTCACGATCGTCACGTCCACCAGGTCCATGAACGCGGCCGTCATGACGATCGCGAGGGCGAACCAGCGGCGCCGGTCCGTCGGGGACCCCGCTGTCGTGGGCTGGAGCCCCGGTGACGTAGAGGTGCTGCTGGAAGAAGTCATGCCGTAAGGCTAGGGGTCATATAGGTCAGGTCATGTCCTAGATATGCGGGATCCTGGGATCAGGTTCGAGATCGGGTACGGGATCGGGGTCAGGCCCGGACGCGGCCCGGTTCGGCGCAGATTCGGGTTCGGCACCACGGTCGCGGGAGGCCCTTCATGAGTACGGACACACCGGCACGGCTGCTCCAGCTCCTCTCCTTGCTGCAGACGCCGCGCGAGTGGCCGGGCGGTGAGCTGGCCGACCGGCTGAGCGTCAGCCGGCGCACGGTGCGGCGGGACGTCGACCGGCTGCGGGAGCTGGGTTATCCGGTGCAGGCGACGCAGGGCGCGAGCGGGGGCTACCGCCTGGTCGCGGGGAAGGCGATGCCGCCGCTCGTCCTCGACGACGAGGAGGCGGTGGCCATCGCGGTGGGCCTGCGGGCCGGGGCCGGGCACGCCGTGGACGGCGTCGAGGAGGCGTCGGTGCGGGCCCTTGCCAAGCTGGAGCAGGTGCTGCCGTCGCGGCTTCGGCACCGGGTGTCCGCGCTCGGCGCCGCGACGATGTCGCTGGCCACCGGGGACGGTGTGCGGATCGCGCCGGAGACGCTGACGGTGATGGCGTCGGCGACGGCCGCGCACGAGCAGTTGCGGTTCGCGTACGAGGCGAAGGACGGGACGCCGTCGCGGCGCCTGACCGAGCCGCACCGGCTCGTGTCGACGGGGCGGCGCTGGTATCTGGTCGCGTACGACCTGGAGCGGCAGGACTGGCGGACGTTCCGGGTGGACCGGGTGTCGGATCCGTTCGCGACGGGGGTGCGGTTCGCCGAGCGGATGCTGCCGGGCGGGAGCGCGGACGCGTACGTACGGCGCAGTGTCCTCGCACGGCGGCAGGAGTCCGCCGCGTACGAGGTCGATGTGGAGTTCCACGCCTCGGCGGACAAGGTCGGCGGCCGCCTCCCCGCGTCCCTCGGCGAGTTGGTCGCCGTCGCCCCCGACCGCTGCCGCCTGCGGGCGACGGTGACCGAACCCGTGGAGTGGGTGGCGGCGCGGCTCATCTGGGTGGAGTGCGATTTCGTCGCGCACGGCCCCGAGGAACTACGCGACCGCGTACGCGAGTTGGGCCGCCGCCTCAGCGCGGCAGCCAGCGACTGATCCAGCCCGTCCGGGGGCCGACCCAGCCCGTCCGGCGATTGAGGACGAGGTGCGAAGCGCCGATATCGGGAACCGGCACCACCGGGAACGGACCGCCGACAGCCGGGGCCCAGGGGGGACGAAGCCCCCCTGCCCGCCCGGCCGGCCTCAGGCCGCCGCGTCGAACCCGGTGTCCCGGGCCAGCTTCTTCAGCTCCATCAGCGCGTGCTTCTCGATCTGCCGGATGCGCTCGCGCGTCAGCCCGTGCTCCTTGCCGACCTCCGTCAGCGTCCGCTCCCGGCCGTCCACGATGCCGTACCGCATCTTGATGATGGAGGCAGTGCGCTGGTCGAGGCGGCCGATGAGGTCGTCCAGCTCCTCGCTGCGCAGCAGCGTGAGGACGGACTGCTCGGGGGAGACGGCGGAGGTGTCCTCCAGGAGGTCACCGAACTGGGTGTCGCCCTCGTCGTCCACCGGCATGTTCAGCGAGACCGGGTCGCGGGCCCAGTCGAGCACGTCGACCACGCGCTCGGGCGTGGACGCCAGCTCGGCGGCGATCTCCGCGGGCTCCGGCTCGCGGCCGTGCTCGCGGTTGAACTCGCGCTGCACGCGCCGGATCCGGCCCAGCTCCTCCACCAGGTGCACGGGCAGCCGGATGGTGCGCGACTGGTCGGCTATGGAGCGGGTGATGGCCTGGCGGATCCACCAGGTCGCGTACGTGGAGAACTTGAAGCCCTTGGCGTAGTCGAACTTCTCGACGGCGCGGACCAGGCCCGCGTTGCCCTCCTGGATGAGGTCGAGGAGGGGCAGGCCGCTGCGCGGATAGCGCCGGGCCACGGCCACCACCAGGCGGAGGTTCGAGCGGATGAAGACGTCCTTGGCGCGGTCGCCGTCGGCGACGAGGGCTTCGAGCTCCGCGCGCGACGCGGTCACGGCGGAGGCTTCCAGATCGCCCTCCTCGGTGCCGCGCCCCACCACACCGTCCAGTATCTGCCGGGCATAGACGCCTGCCTCGATGATCTGGGACAGCTCGACCTCCTTGGCGGCGTCGAGCAGGGGGGTGCGTGCGATCTCGTCGAGATACATGCCGACCAGGTCGCGGTCGGCGATCTCGCCGCCTACGGCGCGAACACTGCGTGCCGCGTCGGTCCTGCCGGTGGTGGCGGACTTACGACGGGCGACGGCACGGGTTGCCATGCGTGCTCCCTTGCGTGGTTGTCACTGGTCGGTCCGTCAGGGACCGGTGGTCCTGAAGGTCCGGGCCCGGGGGCCGGGCCTGTGGTGGACGGCACACCTTCCCAGGTGCTCTGCATCCGATGGAAACAACGACTGGAATCCGGACAGAATTCCCAAGCCGCCCGTCCTTTTTTGTGATCATGCAGTACCCTGTGCGGCCACGTGAGGAGGCCCATTGCCACCGGGACGTACAGAGGTGCAGGTCAGGCCGGGAGTCGAGGCCGATCTCGCACCCCTGACAGCCATCTACAACCACTACGTACGTGAGACCGCCGTCACATTCGACACGGTCCCTTTCCTGCCGGAAGAGCGCCGCCCTTGGCTGCTCTCCCACCCAGAAGACGGCCCGCACCGCCTGATGGTTGCGCAGCGGGACAAACCCGGCATTCTCGGGTACGCGACCTCCAGCGCCCTGCGCCCCAAGCCCGCGTACTCGACCTCCGTCGAGGTCAGCGTCTACCTCGCCCCGGACGCGGGCGGCCAGGGCATCGGCACCCTCCTGTACGAGGCGCTGCTCGGCGCCCTCGCCGACGAGGACCTGCACCGCGCGTACGCGGGCATCACGCTGCCCAACGAGGCCTCGGTGCGGCTGCACGAACGCTTCGGATTCCGGCACATCGGTACGTACGCGGAGGTCGGCAGGAAGTTTCAGCGGTACTGGGACGTGGCCTGGTACGAGCTGCCCCTCGGACCAGGGGCCTAGTCCCCCGGACCGTTACGGCCGCGCGCGACGGCGCCTTAGCGTGCGCCCATGACCGACACCAGCGGCAGCAGCCACCCCGGCCGGACCACCGACACCGGCGCGACCGGCGACAGCGGCATCCTCGACGAAGCCCTCCAGCGCCTGCACGCCTGTGGCCCCGAGCGGCTCGGGCGGCTCACCAACCACGCCCCGATGGCCGTCGAGGCCCTGGTGCGGGGCGGCCAGGCCCGCTCCGTGCACCGCTGGCTCGACTACTACCGCGCCAAGCTGGAGGACATGCCCGCCCGCGGCACCCCGGTCACGGACGCCGACTGGCGGGCCGCCCTGGGCGACCCCCGCCGCGCCGCCGACTGGATCGAGTACTTCGGGCGCGCCCTCGCCGAGAAGCCCTGGCGCGAGGTGCTCGCCGCCTGGTGGCCGGTGTTCCTGCCGGGCATCGCGGGCGGCTCCACGCACCCGGTGATCCGCGTCGGTCACGCCGTACGCACCCTCCTCGGCCCCGGCGGCGAGACCCCTCCCCGCGTCGCCGAACTGGCCCACGGCCTCGGCTACTGGGCCGCACGGCACAGCCCGCTGCCCGCCCGCACCCCCGTCGCCGTACCGCCGTCCACGACCGCCGCGGCCGCCCTGGACGCGGTGGCGCTGATCCCCGTGCGGGACGGCTCGTTCCCGGCCCGCGTCGCCCAGGTCAGCTCGGTCCCGACGTGGCCCGCGGGCCCGGGCGCCACCGGCACCGGCCCCACCGGCGCGGGCTCCGCCGACGCGAGCCCCCACCCCGGCGAGGACCCGGAATCCGCCCGCGCCCTCCTCACCGACCTCGTCACCGCCGCCGTGCACCGCTTCGCCTCCCACGGCCACGGCGAGCCGATCATGCTCGTGCACGCCGCGACCGCCCCCAACGCCGTCCTGCGCGCCCTGCCCGCGCTCCCCCGCGAGCTGTGGCCCGCCTCCCTGGCGGCGTCCTGGGCGGCGAGCGCGGCGGTCGTCGCGGCCTACTCGCCGACGGCCCCGCAGACGTACCGCGAGGCGGACGCGGAAGCCGGGCGCAGCACCTTCGACGAGGTGTTCGCGCGGGCCGCCGCGCACGGCGACGACCACACGATCAAGTTCGCGGACACCGCCCTGGACGTGGGCGACCGCACGGCGCGGGCCGCCGCGCTGCGGGCCGTGCGGCTCAACCCGCCCACGCTCTGAACGCGTTGGCGCGCCGCCCCACACGGCGGGTGGCGCGCCCGCTCGCCCGTCCCGTCGGCGCGTCCGCGCGGACACCGCTCCGGGGGACACAGAAAGGCCTCGTACAGTGGGATACATGGACACGCCATGCACCGCGACAGCGGACGCCGCGGATGCCGCCGAGCCGCGCTGGCTCGATGACGGGGAACAGCGCACCTGGCTGGCCTACATACACGCCTCCACGCTCCTGGAGGACTTCCTCGACCGGCAGCTCCAGCGGGACGCGGGCATGCCGCACGTCTACTACGGCCTGCTGGTGCAGCTGTCCGCGGCGCCGCGGCGGCGGCTGCGCATGACCGAGCTGGCGAAGAGCTCGAAGATCACCCGGTCCCGGCTCTCACACGCGATCGCCCGCCTGGAGAAGAGCGGCTGGGTGCGGCGCGAGGACTGCGCGACGGACAAGCGCGGGCAGTTCGCGATCCTCACGGACGAGGGCTTCGAGGTGCTGCGCCAGACCGCGCCGGGGCATGTGCACGCGGTGCGTCAGGCCCTCTTCGACCGGCTCAGCCCGGAACAGCAGAAGTCCCTCGGCGAGATCATGAGGATCGTCGCCGAGGGACTCCAGCCGAAGGACGTGGGGGCGGACCTGCCCTGGCTCCGCTAGGGAGCCGGTGTCCTCCTCGCGGCCCGCCCCGTCATCCGGGTGCCGTCAGTGCGCCACCACCGGGATCCGCACCTCGTCCTCGACGCCCTCGCCGTCGCCGGACGCCGCCGAGGAGCCGTCGTCGGCACCGGTGTTGACCAGGACGAAGGCGATCGCCGACGCCACCACGAGGATGCCGACCGCCCACCAGATGGCGGTGGTGTAGCCCTCCACCATGGACTGGGCGGCGAGCAGCTTCTGCGCCGCCGGGGTGGTGGCGGAGGCCGCGTGGTCGGTGAGGTACGCGGTGGTCGCGGAGGCCGCGATGGTGTTCAGGAGGGCCGTGCCGATGGCGCCGCCGACCTGCTGCGAGGTGTTGACCATCGCGGAGGCGACACCGGCGTCACGCGGCTCGACACCGTGCGTGGCCAGGGACATGGCGGGCATGAACGCCGTACCCATGCCGAGGCCCAGCATCAGCTGCGCGGGCAGGATCAGACCGGCGTACGAGGTGTCGACCTCCAGCTGGGTCAGGAGCAGCATGCCGACGGCGGCGAGCAGGAAGCCCGGACCCATCAGCAGGCGCGGCGCGACGCGGGTCATCAGGCGGGTGCCGATCTGCGTCGAACCCACGATCATGCCGATGATCATCGGCAGGAACGCGAAGCCGGTCTTGACCGGCGAGAAGCCCTTGACGATCTGCAGGTAGTACGTGAGGAACAGGAACAGGCCGAACATCGCGATGATCGCGAGGCCGAGGGAGAGGTAGACGCCGCCCCGGTTGCGCTCGGTCAGGACGCGCAGCGGGAGCAGCGGCGACTTGACCTTGGACTCGGTGACGACGAACGCGGCGAGCAGCACGACGGAGGCGACGAACATGGTCATGGTCACGGCGTCGGTCCAGCCGTCGGACTCGGCGCGTGTGAAGCCGTAGACGAGCGCGACCAGACCGAGGGTGGACAGGACCACGCCGGGGATGTCGAGCGGCGAGCGGTTACGGCCCTCGGAGGGCTCACGGACCACGAAGTACGCACCGGCGGCGGCGATGATCGCGAACGGGATGTTCACGAAGAACGTCCAGCGCCAGTTCAGGTACTCGGTGAGGAAGCCGCCGAGGATCAGGCCGACGGCGCCACCGCCACCGGCGATCGCACCGTAGATGCCGAACGCCTTGGCGCGCTCCTTGGCCTCGGTGAACATCACCGCGATCAGCGAGAGGGCGGCGGGCGCGAGCAGCGCGCCGAACAGGCCCTGCAGGGCGCGGGCGCCGAGCATCATGGCCTCGCCGGTCGCGGCGCCGCCGAGGGCGGAGGCCGCGGCGAAGCCGATGAGGCCGGTCACGAAGGTGCGCTTACGGCCCCACAGGTCGGATATGCGGCCGCCGAACAGGAGCAGACCACCGAAGGCGAGGGCATAGGCAGTGATGACCCACTGCTTGTTGCCCTCGGATATGCCGAGGTCCTCCTGGGCGGACGGCAGCGCGATGTTCACGATGGTCGCGTCGAGCACCACCATGAGCTGCGCGATCGCGATGAAGGCGAGCGCCTTCCAGCGCATCGGGTCGGGAGCGGGTGAGGTGACGGGTGATTGAGACATGCGTGGGTCCACCTAGGAAGACAAAGAGGTGATTACGGGAGATACGAGACACTCGATGGGCGTGCGAGCGCATGGGCCTCTGGTCGTGAGGTCGGGTCCTACTTTTGACCCAGGCCCTCCTCGCTGATGCGCGGCTGCCGCTGCCGCCGCTGGTCGTGGTCGCGGCGCAGCTCCTCCAACGTCGCGGCGTGCCCCGGGAGTTCGGAGCGCGCCGGCGCCATCAAGCCGTCCAGGAACAGCTGCAGATGGCGGTGGACGAACTGATCGAAGTCCACCAGGCAGCCGGCGCCGGGCAGCGGCCTGGTCAGTTGGGAGAGGGCGACCATCAGATCCCCGACGGCGATGTCGGTACGCAGCTGCCCGACGGCGCGGCCTCGCGCCATCAGCCCTTCGACGGCGTCTTCGAGCCGGACACGGGCGGCGTGCAGATCGGGATGGTCGGGGTCGATGGCCTCGGAGAGGATCGGACAGAGGGCGCCGATGCGCTCGTCCACCGCGGCGTGGACGAAGACCCGCAGCGCCTCGAAGGCGGCCTCGGGGTCGGCCTCGGCGGTCGCGGTCGCCTCGTCGGCCTGGGCCGTGATGCGGTCGGTGACCGACAGGACGACGTGGTGCACGAGTTCGCCGCGGTCGGGGAAGTGGCGGTACACCGTGGCGTTGCCGACACCCGCGCGGCGCGCGATCTCGTCGAGCGGCACGTCGGGCCCCTGCTCGACGAACATCTCGCGGGCGGCGGTGACGATCCGCTCCCGGTTGCGCAGGGCGTCGGCCCGCGGACGGGTGACACGGCGCTGCGCGGCGGTGGCGGTTTCCACGGCGAACACTCCCCTAAGCGGTCAAAGGCCTCAGGCTCGCAGGGTCCGCGGTGGCGGGTCCAACGATTTTCCCGGTGGGAGAACTGAGGTGTGCGATCCGGGGAGTGGATCCCCGTTTCACACGGACACCCGTCTAAACGGGGAGACGATCCCCGGTTATTTCCCGCCTCGCATGTGACCCGCGTCACATCTCCCTGACCTGGTAAGCCCCCTCACCCCAGCCACCGCCCGCACCCGCGCACCCGCGCCCCTCCCAATGGCCCAACCCCTCAGCGAGACCGCCCCGCGCACCCCCTCCCACCGGCAGAAACCCACGATCGGTCGCGCTCAGCGAGCGCCCGCGCACACCCCGGCACAGGGTGATCGAACAGGGTGCAGCCAGGACCGGCGGCTGCCGCGGAGTGGAGGGCTCACGCATGCAGCAGCCGACCCGGAAGCCCATAGCCCGCCCCCGCCCGCGTACCCGGGCGGCCCGCACGGCCCGGCGGATCCCGCCGCGCACGGCGGCGCTGGCCGGGCTCACGGCTCTCGCCCTCGCGGTCACCGCGTCGGCGAGCACCGGGCGACTGATGGCCGAGACGCCCTCGGCCGCGGGCTCCACGGCGCAGGCCCGGCCGACCGCGCTCGGCCCGTGCATGATCAGCGGGGCCCTCGGGGTGCAGATGCCCGAGGGCATCCCCACGGGCCCCGGCTACGCCCGCTCCACCGGCACGGTCCGGGCCCTGAACCTGATGATCGACTTCTCCGACGCCCCCGGCGAGGGCTCCGCGCTCGACCGGCTCGGGGAGTTCTTCCCGCAGACCACGGACTGGTTCCGCACCAGCTCCTACGGCCGCGTGGACTACCGCGCGGAGGCGCCCGTCCAGGACTGGCTGCGGATGCCCAAGCCCTTCAAGAAGTACGGGATAGAGCGCGGCGCCCCCTTCGACCCCGGCTACCGGGAGCTGGTCGACGACATCGTGGCGGCGGCCGACCCGGACGTGGACTTCTCGGCGTACGACCTGGCGAACATCCTCGTCACCCCGAACGCGGGCCCCTCCGCCCTGGACACCGTCCTGTCGGTGACGTTCGCGGGCAACCACGAGGCACCCGTCGCCGACGGCGTGCCGGTCTCCAACGCGTCCTTCGTCTACAGCCGCCAGGACGACGGCTCCGGCAGCTACGACCAGACCGGCTACCGCGTCCTCCCGCACGAGAACGGCCACGTCTTCGGCCTGCCCGACCTGTACACGCAGGACGGCGGGGGCTCGGTCGGCCACTGGGACATCATGAGCGAGGACTGGGGCGCCAACAACGACCTGCTGGCCTGGCACAAGTGGAAGCTCGGCTGGCTCGACGACACCCAGGTCAACTGCGCCGCGTCCCGCGGCACCACGGAACACCTCCTCAGCCCCCTCGCCGCCGACGGCGGCACGAAACTCGCCTTCGTCCCCCTCACCAAGAAGACCGGCTACGCCGTCGAGGTCCGCACCCGCGCCGGCAACGACGAAGCCGTCTGCCGCCCCGGCGTCCTCGTCTACCGCGTGGACGCCGACGTCGACACCGGCCACGGCCCCGTCACGGTCTCCGACGCCACCCGGGACAGCGGCGGCTGCACCCGCACCCCCAACGTCCACGCCGAACTCTCGGACGCCCCCTACACCCCCGGCGAAACCTTCACGGACCGGGCGTCGGGAGTACGCATCACGGTCGCGGGGGCGGACCTGGACGGGAATTACCGGGTGCACATCACGCGCACGGCCGACTGACCTCGTCAGCCGCTCCTGAAGCCCTCGCACCGAGAATCGGCTGCCGAGAAGCCGCCTGGCACATACTTCTCACCCAACTCCCTAGTTTGCACAGGGGAATTGAAGTTACTCTGGCACCGGACACGCACGTCTCTCACACAGCCACGACCAGGCGGAGGCGTGCACAGCCGACGGGGGTGCACATGAGCTCTGAGAACGACACGGCCCAGCGCATGCAACTGGCCCAGACGGATCCGGCGTGGGGCGGTGCCGGGGAGACGTCACTGGCGAGTTCGGCGACGGACAAGAAGCGCGCGGTCCGGTTCATGGAGAACCGACTGCTGCCGGACACGAAGGCCGCCGGACGGATGGCCGAGGGCGGCGGCCAGGTGCACGCGCCACTGGCCGGTCCGGGCTCCCCGCAGGGCGGCATGGGGAAGCCCGACACGGGACTGAGCGGCGGCCTGTCGAGCTGGGCCACGTACAAGGGGCTCTCCGACGCCATGGCGGTGTGGCAGGGCCAGACCTCGGCGCTGCTCGGACGTCTGCACCAGGAGATGAACGGGCTGCGCGGCGCGAAGAACGCCCTGCACTCCCCGGACGCCGACATCGGCTTTCAGGTCGCGGGCATCGGTGTGCTGCGACGCCCGGCCAGCGCGTTCGACCGCATGTGACGTCCTGGGGGGGGAACGGACCGTGGGACTGACCTATCAGGACGTGATGACCGCCGATCTCTCGCCGCTGTCGGACGTGTCCGACGCCTGGCGGAAGATGGGCGACCGATTCGGCGAACTCAAGGACGACTACGAGAAGTTGGTGCCGAGGGCGCTGGCCAACGGCAAGTGGGAGGGTGAGGCCTTCCGCGCCCACCAGAAGACGGCAACGGCGACCGGGTTCGAGTACGCGGCAGCCCGACAGGAGGCGTTGGCCCTCGCCGGCCTCCTCAAGCAGGCGCACATCAAGCTGACCGGACTGCAGAAGTCCCTGCGGGACCTGGTCGGCGACGCCGAGGCGAAGGACTTCAAGGTCGACAGCTCGGGCAGAGCCACCTACGTCGGCCTCGACAAACCCTCGCCGGACGGCAGCGCCGACAACGACCCCGACTACGCCGCCGTGACGGCCAAGGCCCGCAGCGCGGCGCAGGAGTGGACCGAGCGGATCGCCGACGCGGTACGGGCCGTGGACGACGCCGACCAGAGCGTGCGCCGCGCCCTGACACGCGCGGCGGGCGGCGACCCCGCGAAGCGCGGCGGCGCCATCGGCTTCAACCCCTACGCCGACGGGAACCTGGACAAGCCCTGCGTCGCCCCCGCGGGCGGTGCCTCGTCGGACGGCACTTCGTGGCAGGCCGAGGGTGGTGTCGTCCTCACCGGGCCCGGCACCGACTACGCGCTCAGCGGGCCGGGCTACGGCAGGCAGGGCATGCTCAAGCTGGCGGCCGACGGATTCCACGTGACCGCGGACGGAAAGCTGACCGACGGCCACCGGACGTTCTCCGGTATCGCGGACGTCTATGGCGGGGCCAGGGTCACGGGGGGCCTCGACATCAGCGATACCGGAGTCAGCCTCAACGGCGAAGCGTCCGCCGGGGTACGAGGCATGGCCGAAGGGCGGGCGGAGGCTGGGAACTTCGGCGTCTACGGCCGGGGGACCGGGTTCGCCGGGGCCGAGGCTTCGGGCGACGCGAAGATGGACCTCACGCAAGGGTTCGAGTTTGGGGGAAAGCTCTTCGCCGGGGCGAAATACGGTGCCGCCGCGGGTGCCGACGTCGGCGGCATCGGCGTAGGCGTCACATACGAGGACTGGAAGGCCGTCGGCGTGGAGGGCAAGCTGATCTCCAGAGGCGAGGACGGAAAGTACCACCTTGGCGTCAAGGGTGGCGTCGGCCTCGGGCCCGCCGGTCTCGGCCTGGGTCTGGAGTTCACGGTGGAGCCGGGCAAGGTGGTGGACACCGCCAAGGACGCGGCCGGAGCGCTCGGGGACGGAGCCGGGAAGGTCAAGGACATCGCGGGCGGGGTCACGGACGGGCTACGCAGCCTGCGGCCCTGAGCCTGGTCCGATGCGGCGGCCCCGCACGCACTCCCCCACGCCACGGAAGCGAGAACTCCATGTCCAGCCACCCCATACCCGTGCCCCTTGAACTGCGGCTCCCGGAGAGCTGGCAGGCGGCGCCCCCGGAACTGGTGGGCGTCCCGGACGCCGCCTTCGTCGCGGTCCACGCGCATCCGGACGACGGTTTCACCGCCAACGTGACCGTCGACAGCGCGTACCGGCCGGACGCCGCGACCCTGGCCGAGCTCGGTGACGAGTCAGTGGCAGACCTGAGCGCGGTCGCCGAGTCGCTGGACGTCACGAGCCGCCACGAGATCGGCTCCGCCGCGGCCCCCGGCCTTACGCAGACACTGGCCCTCACGACCGTCGTGAACGGCGTGCGCCGCGAGCTCACGCAGTCCCAGGTGTATCTGTCCCTCCTTGACGTCCACGCCCCGGCCCGCCGCATGGTGGTCCGGCTGATCCTGACCGCCACCACGGCCCAGCACGACGACGTCCTGGAGGACTTCCGGGACATCGTGGCCACGGTGCGGCCCAACTAGGTTGCTCCCATGGGTATCTTCAGCCGCTTCGAACGCGTCACGCATCCACCCGACGACATCGCACCGCCCTGCACACCGGAGGAGGTCATCGAGGCGCTGCTCGACCTCAACGGACCCGACGCCCCCTGGACCGTGCGCGACGGAGACCCGGAGGAGGGCGCCGACCTGGTGGCGGACTGGCACTGCACGGATCCTGTCTGGCGCAAGTACTTCCACTCGGCCACAGAGGACTCGGTCCTGCAGACGCGGATGCGCCTGATGCCGGACGAGTGCCAAGTCCGCTCCCTCGACTACCAATGGCAGCTGCCGGCCACCTCGATGTCGCGCAGCGTGTACACCTCGGGTCGAGGACAGCTCCGGTGGGCGTCCGTCTCCTGGTCGAGAGAGCTCGGACCAGACGGAAAGCGCCGCATCAAGAAGAAGGTCGAGTACGACACCGCGGACCTGAAGAACCACCTGCGGGACACGGTGCTCGACATGGGCTGGTCCTGGCGGGCCAGGTTCTCGAAGCTGTGACCGCGCCGCGCTCCGCACCTCGTGCGCCCCGGGCCTCACGCCGCCACGGCCGCCGACGGCACCGTCTCGCGGACCTGGCGTAGGAACACCGCGTTGCTGGGCGTCTTGCGCAGATGGCCGAGCAGGGCCTCCACGCCGTCCGGGCCTTCTCGGCGGTCCAGTGCGCGGCGCAGGCCCCGTACCGCGGCCAGCTCAGCCGCCGGTACGAGGAGTTCCTCGCGGCGTGTGCCGGAAGGCTTGACGTCGACGGCCGGGAAGACGCGGCGGTCGGCGAGGGCGCGGTTGAGGCGGAGTTCCATGTTGCCGGTGGACTTGAGTTCTTCGAAGTAGTAGTCGTCGGCGCGGGAGCCGGTTTCGACGAGGGCGGTGGCGAGGATGGTGAGGGAGCCGCCCTCCTCGGCGAGGCGGGCGGCGCCGAAGAGGCGCTTGGGGCCCTGGACGGAGCCCGCGTCGACGCCGCCGCTGAGGGTGCGGCCGCCGGACGCGGCGGAGTTGTTGTAGGCGCGGCACAGGCGGGTCAGCGAGTCGAAGAGCATCACGACGTCGCGGCCCTCCTCGACGAGGCGCTTGGCGCGTTCGACGGCGAGTTCGGCGAGGGCGATGTGGGTCTTCGGGGCCTTGTCGAAGGTGGACGCGAGCACTTCGCCGCGTACGGAGCGCCGCATCTCGGTGACTTCCTCGGGGCGTTCGTCGAGGAGGACGACCATGAGGTGGCACTCGGGGTGGTTCTCGGCGACGGCGGCGGCGAGCTGCTGGAGCAGGACGGTCTTGCCGGTGCGCGGCGGCGCGACGATCAGGCCGCGCTGGCCCTTGCCGACGGGCGCGACGAGGTCGACGACACGGGTCGCGACGGAGCCGCGGGTGCCGCCGACGCTGTCGGGGCCGCCCGGCAGCTCCAGGCGCAGCCGCTCGCGCGGGTGCAGCGGGGTGAGGTCGGCGAACTTCGGCCGGGCGCCGGGGGCTTGGGGCGCGCGGCCGTTGACGCGAGCGACGTCGGTGAGCACGCGCGGCTTCTCGCCGCAGGTGCCCTCGACGAAGTCGCCGGTGCGCAGGCCGAATCGGCGGATGAGGGCGGCCGGGACGATCGGGTCGGCCGGGCCGGGGAGGCAACCGGCCACGCGGAGGTGCCCGTTGGGGGCGCTGCGGCCGGTGCTGTCGGGGTCGGTGCCGCTGCGGTCGGGGCCCTTGCGGGCGCTGCCGTTGCGGTCGGTTCCGGTGCGGGCGATGTCCAGGACACCGCTGTGGAGGATTTGGCTGGTCATGAGTGTGGGTCCTTTCGCGGACATGCGAATGAAGGGGCCCGGCCCGGCGGCGAGTTCACGCCGGGGACAGCGGGCGGTGCGGCGGCTGCGCGGCCGACGGAACGTGGGCCGCGAGCGAGCCGTGAAGTACGAGGAGCCCGGTACGGGTGGAGCCGAGGAGATCAACCAGAGGCGGAGATCAACCAGAGGAACGACACCCGAATCGGGGAAGAGAAGCACCGGCGCCCAGAGAGGGCGTACACACGTGCTCATCGCACCGTAGCACACCGACGGCGCGAACGGCGCAATCCACCTGGGATCTTGAGCCTCCGCACGCCTGTGACGCTGCGTGCGTGATCCAGTACGTTGAGTACTCATGAGGGGCGCGGACAGCGGCCCGGCAGGCAGGAGGCACGCCCATGCGTCGTATCGCGCCGACCCTCGGTTCCCTGGTCACGGCGGGAATGCTGGCCTTCGCCGCCCCCGGCTCGGCTGTCGCCGCGAGCGGCACGCTCTTCCTCGACGACACGGCGTACGAGAACCCCAGCGGCTGCTACCCCGCCCCCGCCAGCCCGCTCCGGATCACCAACCGCACGAACGAGCCCGCCGCCGTCTTCGCCCTGCCGAACTGCACCGGCCTGGTCATCGCGGTCGTCGAGTCGGGCCAGAAGCTGGACTCCCCGGCCGGGGTCAGCGTCCTCATCCGCTGACGCCGACGCCCCGCCCCGCCCCGCCCCGGAATCCGTACGACCCCCCGAATCCGTAAGACCCCCACCCCCCCGAACCGCGTCGGCCGATGCCCCTGAGCGCGTCGGCCGGCGCCTGGACGGCCCGTCCCACAGCTGACCGCCCCGCCCGACTGCGCCCCCCCACGGGCAGCCGGGCGGGGGTGGGCGCGGGCGGCGGGAGGGTCGCACGCGGTACAGGAAATCCGCGTGCGACCCTGGCTGCCGGGGCCCACCGCGCCCCCGACCAGCACCCGAGGGACGTGGAGGGCCGAACACCCATGACGGACAGCCGAGTTGTCATCGTCACCGGCGGCGGAACGGGCATCGGCGCCGCCACCGCCCGCCAGTTGCGCGCCGCCGGGCACCGCGTGGTCGTCTCCGGCCGCCGTCCCGAGCCGCTGCACCTGATCGCCGAGGAGACCGGCGCCCTCGCCCACCCCTCCGACGCCGCCGACCCGGACGCGGTCGCGGAACTCGTCGCGGTCACCACCCGGACGTACGGCCGCCTCGACGGCCTCGTCCTGAACGCGGGCACCGGCCGCCCAGGAGCCGTCGGCGACATCACCCCAGAGGACTGGGCCACCGTCATGGCCACCAACCTCACGGGCCCCTTCCTCCTCCTGCGCGCCGCGCTCCCGCACCTCCTCGAAGCCCGCGGCTCCGTGGTCGCGGTGGCGTCCGTCGCCGCCCTGCGCAACGGCGTCGGCAACGCCGCGTACGCCACCTCCAAGGCCGCCCTCCTCCAGCTCACCCGCTCCCTCGCCGTCGACTACGGAGCCCGCGGCCTGCGGGCCAACTCGGTCTGCCCGAGCTGGGTGCGTACGGAGATGGCGGACTGGCGGATGGGCCGCTTCGCCCAGGACGCGGGCCTCGGCGAGGGCCCCGAAGCGGTCGACGCGGCCTACGACGAGGCCACCCGCCTCACCCCCGCGGCCCGCCCCGGCCGCCCCGAGGAGGTGGCCGAGGCGATCTCCTGGCTGCTGTCCCCGGCGGCGTCGTACGTGAACGGCGCGAGCCTGACGGTCGACGGCGGCGTGACGGCGCTGGATCCCGGGACGGCGGCGTTCAAGTTCCACCTGGAGCCACGCGGCTAGGGCTGTCCGAGCCCGCGCGGGGCGGAACCAGCGCGCACCCGGGACACCCCAGCCCGCCCGAGGGACAAACCATCCCACAAACCCCCATCCCCGCAAGAGACTCAACAACTCAGGCCGATCGCCCTGCCGTTACGCCCCCGCCCCGCCGTACCGTTCTCCCATGCCCGAACTCCAGCGCCTGCGCCCCGACCACGCCCCGGCCCTGCTCGCCTTCGAACGGGAGAACCGCGCGTACTTCGCCGCGTCGGTACCGGACCGCGGCGACGCCTACTTCGCCGAGTTCGACGCACGGCACGCGGCACTCCTGGCCGAGCAGGAGACCGGGGCCTGCCACTTCCACGTGCTCGTGGGCGGCGACGGCGAGATCTTCGGGCGGGTCAACCTCGTGGACGTGGCGGACGGCGCGGCCGAACTCGGCTACCGCATCGCCGAGAAGGCCGCCCGCCAGGGCCTCGCCACGTCCGCCGTGGAGAAGGTGTGCGCCCTCGCGGCCACCGAGTACGGCCTGACGTCCCTGCGCGCCTCGACGACCCTCGACAACCCCGGCTCCGAAGCCGTCCTCGCCCGCTGCGGCTTCGTCCCGGCGGGCGAGACCGAGCTCGACGGCCGCCCCGGGATCACGTACACCCGGGACCTGACGGGCCGCGCCCGGACAGGGGCCGTGTCCGGGCGACGGTACACCGCGTAGGGAACATTCAGCGCATTTCGCAAGCCGGAGACCTCAGGGGCACCACACGTCTCACAGGAAGCTGACGTTCTGCGCCAGCGCGAGCCTCCCCGAGTAGTTGACCGTGTTCGTCGCCGACCGCATGTAGGCCCGCCACGCGTCGGACCCCGACTCCCGGCCGCCCCCGGTCTCCTTCTCGCCGCCGAACGCCCCGCCGATCTCCGCCCCGCTCGTGCCGATGTTGACGTTGGCGATGCCGCAGTCGGAGCCCTCGGCGGAGAGGAACAGCTCGGCCTCGGCCTGGTCACGGGTGAAGATGCTGGAGGACAGGCCCTGCGGCACGTCGTTGTGCAGGGCGATGGCCTCCGCCAGCGTCTCGTACGTCATGACGTACAGGACGGGCGCGAAGGTCTCCTCGCGGACGACACCGGTCTGCGCGCCGACGCGGACGATGACGGGCTCGACGTACGCGGCGTCGGGCGCGATGTCCGCGAACCTCCGGCCGCCACCCGCGAGCACCTTGCCGCCCTCGGCCTGCGCGCGGGCCACCGCCTCCTGCATGCGGTCGAGCGCGCCGGTGGAGATCAGCGGCCCGACCAGCGTCGCCTCGTCGAAGGGGTCGCCGACGGGCAGCTTGGCGTACGCGGCGGTGAGCCGGGCCACGAGCGTGTCCGCGATGTCGCGGTGCACGATGAGGCGGCGCAGCGTGGTGCAGCGCTGCCCGGCCGTGCCCGCCGCCGCGAACACGATGCCCTGCACGGCGAGGTCCAGGTCGGCGGAGGGCGCGACGACGGCGGCGTTGTTGCCGCCGAGTTCGAGCAGCGTCCGGCCGAACCGGGCGGCGACGCGCGGCCCGACCTCGCGCCCCATGCGGGTGGACCCGGTGGCGCTGACGAGCGCGACCCGGGAGTCGTCGACGAGCTGTTCGCCGACGGCCCGGTCCCCGATGACGAGGCGGTGCACGCCGTCGGGGGCGCCGACGTCCTCGGCGGCCCGCTCCAGGAGCCGCGCGCAGGCCAGCGAGATCAGCGGGGTCAGCTCGGACGGCTTCCAGACGACGGTGTCGCCGCAGGCCAGGGCCACGGCGGTGTTCCAGGACCAGACGGCACAGGGGAAGTTGAACGCGGAGACGACGCCGACGACGCCCAGCGGGTGCCAGGTCTCGGTGAGCCGGTGCCCGGGCCGCTCGGACGCGATGGTGCGCCCGTACAGCTGCCGGGAGAGGCCGACCGCGAAGTCGCAGATGTCGATCATCTCCTGGACCTCCCCGAGCGCCTCGGAGCGGATCTTGCCCGCTTCGACGGTGACGAGGTCGGCGAGGTCCTCCTGGTGCTCGCGCAGCAACTCGCCGAGTCTGCGCACCAGTTCGCCCCGGCGCGGGGCCGGAGTGGAGCGCCAGTCGAGGAAGGCCCGGTGCGCGTCGGCGACGGCTTCCTCGACGTCGGCCGGGGTGGCGGCGGGCACGGGGAACAGGCGCTCGCCGGTCAGGGGCGTACGCGCGTGGCAGACCTCGCGTTCGGTTCCGCCGCCGCCCGCGCCTTCGTCGAGCGTGACGCCGACGCGGTCGAGGGCGGCGCGGGCCCGGGTGCGGAGGTCGTCGGTGGTGGGGAGGGTGCGGGGCATGGGGCTCCTTCGGGTCGGTGGGCCGTGCGGGGGCCGGGGTCGGGCGGCGCCCGGGGTCGGGGCCGAGGTCGGGGACCGGGCGGCGGGCCTGCGGTCAGGGTCGGGCGGTGTTCGGGGCCGGAGTCCAGGACAGGTACTGTCCGGGTCCCGGCAAGGCGTCAGACAGACGACGGCACCTCCACCCGCCCGATCCCCAGCTCCTCCGCCACCCGCCCGAGGGACCGTTCCTGCTGCCCCTCGTACAGGGCGAACGGATCGAGTACGTCACGGCCGACGGCCCCGGACAGCCAGTCACTGTCGTACGCGGCACCCTCCTCGCCGTCCTTGCGGGTGCCGGAGCCGTCCAGGTTGGACTGGAAGATCCCGGCGGCGGACCGGGGCAGGAAGTCCTCGTAGACGATCGGGTCGGCGCGCACCCAGCCCGCGCGCAGCAGACCGGGCAGGTCGGCGGGCGGGGTGCAGCCGTCGCGGGGCCGGTCGGCGACGACGTGGTACGTGAAGTGGGCGAGGCCGTGCTCGGCGAGGGCGTGCTCGGTGCGGGGGAAGTGGCCGGACCAGAGGGCACGGGCGCGGTCGGCGCGGGTCGGGGCGGCGCCCGCGTGCGCCCCGGCAGCCCCCTCCGCGTCCAGCCGCGCGAGCAACGCGTCGTACAGCGCCCGCCCCCGCCGGCTGAGGGCGATCCCCCGCGCCTCGACCTCCCCGAACCGCACCCGCAGCGCCCCCCGCACCACGCTCCCGTCCGGCTGCCGCAGGGCGCGCGGCTCGTCGAGGGCCCGGAACGAGGTCTGCCGGAGGAGCACGTCCGGTCCTTCCCACTTCGGCGGCCCCTGGATGGCGTCGATCATCCGGACTCCCCGGTCGGTCATGCGCCGGTACAACGCGTCGATGTCGAGGACCCGAGGCGTCAGATGGTTGATGTGCGTGCTCCGCACACCCCCGATGTCGGCGGCGACGGCGGAGACCCGCTCCAACGTCTCGTACCACGCCCTGTCGACCGGCTCGGCCGACAACTTGAAGGCGCCGACCGCGAGTTGCAGGAACCGCTCGGCGGCACCGCCCGGCAGCCCCTGCTCCGTCTCGGCCCGATCGGCGAGAGCGAGCAGTTCGGCGGGGAACAACTCCCGCTCCCCCAGGAACCGTTCGAGCCGCGCCCGCAGCCCGGCGTCGAAGAAGCGGGGGTCGGCCGGGGTGAGCAGCGAGGTGAAGACCCGGAAGGGGTTGCGGGCCAGTTCGACCCCGTCGACCGGCCGGAAGGCGGTGGACACGACGGGCACGGCGCTGGCGGCGGCCTCACGCAGGTCGTAGAACCCGACGGGCCGCATCCCCAGGGCGCCGAACACCCGGCCGACCTGCGCCAGCTCGGCGGGCGTCCCGACCCGGATGGCCCCGTGCCGCTCGGCGGTCACCCGCCCGATCGCCCCGAGCCGCTCGGCATCGGCCCCGCGCTCGCGCAGCACGTCCTCGTTCACTTCGCGCGCTACGTCGACGAGGGTGGCGTACGCGGGGACCTCGCGCCCGTACATGGTGGAGAGCCGGGCGGCGAAGGCGGCACGGAGCTGCCACGTGGCGAGCCAGTCGGTGCCTCCGGGCCCGCCGCCGGACCCCTCACGCGCTGCCTGCTGATCCATCAACTCGCCTCCCTGTCCGCTGAGTCCCGCTGCTCACACGACTGAGTCCCACTGCTCACACGACGTGGACCTCGGGTCGGCCACCGGCAGCCGCACCCCCGCTCCCGAACCGGTCGGCACGGAACGGGGTGACATCGACGACCGGGTCCCGCCCGAGGTGGAGATCCCGTACCACTTCTCCCACAGCGGGGGCCTGCAGGAACCCGTGTCCCGAAAACCCGGTGGCGTAAAGGAAGTTGGCGAGCCGCGCGTCCCGCCCGATGAGGGCGTTCCGATCGGGCGTGACCTCGTACAGTCCCGCCCACCCCCCGGCGACCTCCATGTCCGCGAGGGCGGGGGCGCGCCGCCGCGCCACGTCCCGGAACAGCCCGACCCAGTCCTCGGTCCACGTCGTGTCGAACCCCTCCTCCTGGGCGGGGTCGGCGAGCCCGAAGAGCAGCCCGTCGTCGCTGTTGTGGAAGTAGGCGGTCGAGGAGAAGTCGATGGTGAAGGGGATGCGCGGGGCGGGCGGGTGCAGCGGCCGGGTGAAGGCGATCTGCCTGCGCACGGGCCGTACCGGCAGCCGCACCCCGGCCGCCGCGCCGACCTCGGCGGACCAGGCACCGGCGGCGCACACGAGGGTGGAGCAGGGGATGACGCCGTGGTCGGTGCGGACGGCGGTGACGCGTTCGCCGCTTGGGTCGAGGTCCACTCCGGTGACCGTGGTGCCGGTGCGGAACCGGACCCCGGCGCGGGCGGCGGCGCGGGCGTAGCCCTGGATGACGAGGCCGGGGCGGGCGTGGCCGTCGTCCGGCGAGTGGACGGCGGCGACGAGGCCGTCGGTGCGTACGTACGGACACAACTCGCGCGCCCGCGCGGGGCTGACGAGGCGGCTGGGCACCCCCAGGGCGTTCTGCGTGGCGACGCTCTCCTCGAACGCCGCCGCGTCCGCGTCCTCGCTCAGCAGGAACAGATACCCCACCCGCTCGAACCGGATGTCACCGCCCGGCCGCCGCCCGAAGTCCCCGTACGCCCTGAGGCTCCGCAGCCCCAGCTCGATGTTGACCGGATCGGAGAACTGCGCCCGCACCCCACCGATCGGCTTCCCCGAACTCCCGCACCCGAGGGTGCCGCGCTCGACGACGACGATGTCCCGGACTCCGGCTTCGGCGAGGTGGAAGGCGATGGAGACGCCCATGACACCACCGCCGACGATGACGAGGGAGGGGGTGTCGAAGGGAGTGTCGAAGGGGGAGCCGGACGTGGCGGTCTTAGAGGTCGACGTAGAGGTCGTAGAGGTCAAGGTGCGGTCCCTCCCACTCAACGGGGGCTCGACGCGAACGGTGGAACTCGACGCGAACTGCTGACCGGCGATCTACCGGTCATCGTGCAGCAGCGCGACCATTGACGTCCATGAACAGATCCTGCGCGTGACCGTTGAGCACCGCTATAGGACCGCGCCGAAGGAACGAGGAGACGGAGGCGCACGATGCCGACCCCCGACCGCATGCCCGCCCCCGACCTCGCTCTCGCCCCCGCCCCCGGCCTCGCCCCGTGAACTGGACCGGCGCCCAACTACGCTCCCTGGTGGAACTCGGCAGACGAGGCACGATCACGGCGGTGGCCGCCGCGCTCGGCTACACCCCCGGCGGCGTATCGCAGCAGATCGCGGCGCTGGAGCGGGCGACGGGCCGGGAGCTGCTGCGCCGGGTGGGCCGCAGGGTGGAGCTGACGGAGGCGGGCCGCACGCTCGCCCAGCACGCGGAACGGATCCTCGCCGCGGAGGCGGAGGCCGTGGCGGCCGTGGAGCGCACCCGCACCGAGATCACCGGGACCCTCCGGGTGGCGCTGTTCGCGACGGCGGCCGCGGACATCCTCCCCGAGGCACTGCGCCGGGCCCGCGAGGCACACCCCGGCCTCGCGGTGCACAGCAGGGACATGGAGGTGGACGACGTGTACGACGCGGTGGCGTCGGGGACGGTGGACCTGGCGCTCGGCCTGGACTACCCGGACGTCCCGATCCGCCGGGACCCGGCGCTCCGGGTACGCCACCTCCGCACGGAACGCTTCGCCCTGGCGGCACCCCCGGGAACGTACCCCGACCCCCCTCCCGAGCCCCTCCCCCTGACCGACACCGAACCCCTCCCCTGGATCCTCCCGTCCCCCTCCACCTACTACGGCCGAGCGATCCGCACGGCCTGCCGCCGGGCGGGCTTCGAACCCCGGGTCCACCACGAGGTGACGGACACGGCGGCGACGCTTGCGCTGGTGGAGGCGGGCATCGGCGTCACCACGGTCACGGACCTGATGCTCCGCCTCCGCCCGTCCCGGGTGGACGTACTCCCCCTCGCCCCCGCCCCGGAACGCCACATCGTCATGATCTACCGCACCACGGCGGAGCCCCTGCCCACACTGACCTCCCTCATCGCACTCCTCGAAGGTGATCCGGGGTAGCCGCCCGCGGGCGGGCCGGTGGCCAGGCCCCAGCGGGCCGGGGCGGACGGCCGTGAGGACCCGCACCTCGATCCGCTACGCTGTCCTGGGCTGCCACACACGGCAGCCCAGGCCCTTGCGGCGACAGGACACGGCCCGGCGATCCCGCCGAAGCTCGCGTCCACGTTCCAGGCAAGGCCCGCCTTCGTAGCTCAGGGGATAGAGCACCGCTCTCCTAAAGCGGGTGTCGCAGGTTCGAATCCTGCCGGGGGCACCATGCAATGCGTCGCTGAACTGGGGTTTCTCTCCCAGGGAAGCGTTCTAATCGGCCTCGGACTCCTCGTCCGGGGCCGTCTTGCGTGAGCGACGGGTACTGCTCGGCCGGTGGCGGGTCTGGACGCCGGGCCCCTTTCCGGTTCAGGCCAGACCGAACTTCTCGGCGGGCACCTGTCGCGCAGGGACCCGCAGGTCCCGTAGGCCGACGAGCACGGCCCCGGTCATGGCGGGCGGGTGGGCCGCAGACATGTGCCGGCAGCCGGGGAGGGGGCGTGAGCGACATCAGCATGCCGGACGGATGGCAGACAGTACGCTGAATCCAGCGGGATCGGGCCCGCAGCACAGTGTCCGGGAGGTGCTTCATGACGGCCGAGATGGTGGCCCCGGCGTGGATGCATGAGCAGATCACGGCGGAGGAGTACGAGTCCTGGTCCGAGGAGCAGTGCGCCGGTATCGAGATCGTGGACGGGATGGTCGTCGTGAGTCCGAGTGCGTCCAAGCGGCACAACCGACTCGCCCGGATTCTGGCCAACGCCCTGGATGCCGCCGCGGGCCCAGAGTGGAACGCCGACACGGACTTCGACGTCCGGCTTCAGGACGTCCCGCTCACCAATCGCCGCCCGGACGTCATCGTGTACCGCGCAGACACGATCGACATCACCCCCACCCGCCCTGAGCACGTGCTGCTGGTCGCGGAGGTGGTGTCACCAGGCTCGGAGACCACCGACCGGATCGTGAAGGTCGACCAGTACGCCAAGGCAGGCATCGGCTTCTACTGGCGGATCGAGCAGGCCGCGACAGGCGTTCCTCTCGTGTACACCTACGTTCTCGACCCCGCGACGAAGACCTACCGGGACGGAGACGTGTTCACCGGCGTCCTCAAGGCAGCGGCCCCCTTCCCGGTGGAGATCGACCTCGGCCAGGTCTGACCACGCACTGCTTGGCAGTCGGCGGCGCGTGAGCGGTGCGTGCGCGGACTGCCCGATACAGGGCGGCATGAGCCGGATCAAGTGGCTCACCGCACGGTTCTGACCAGGGGAAACAGCACCGCGCCGCAGCGCCGGGCATCCCCCGGCAAGGATTCGATCCCACTCCTCAAGCGGGTGTCGCAGGTTCGAATCCTGCCGGGGGTACAACGCGTCAAGGCGCTGACCTGGGGTCTCCCGGGGAGCGCTCTGTTCGGCCTCGGGCTTCTCGTCCGGGGCCGTTTGCGTGAGCGGGCAGAGTGAGGCGGGGCGGGCTCAGCCGGATGCGCGGGGCGTGGTGTCTGTCGCGTAGCTCATTCCCTGTTCGTACGACATGACGCGGCCCGCCTCGTAGCTGTGCTCGTAGGCCGGGTCGCCGATCTTGTCGCGGATGGCCCGTTCACAGGCTTGGCGGGCGGCGATCAAGTCCGGGGAGTTCAGTTGGGTGCGGCCGCCGGCGCGGTCCCACAGGCGCTGGGCGATGCCGAGCAGTTCGGCCGCCCGGTGAGCTTCGCCCGCGGCGATGGTGGCGGATGCCAGGGTGTCGATGGCCGTGGCCGCGAGGATGCTGGCGCTGTGCAGCAGCTGGTGTGCGGCAACGGCCCGGGTGGCGTTGCGGGCCCCCGAGGCGATGTCACCGTGGGCGAGGTCCAGCTTCGCCACGATCACGTCGGAGGTCGAGCGCGTCCAGTGCTCGCCGCGCCGGACGCACTCGGCGCGGACCTCTTCGGACACCGCGCGGGCCGCTTCGTGATCGCCGCTCATCAGGTGCGCGTACGCCAAGGCGCCGATCGTCTGAATCTGTGCCGAACCGAGCCAGTCGTCCCGGACGGGGAGGCGGGTGGCGACGGACATGAGGCCGACCGCCTCGGCCGACCGGCCGCGCAGGGCGAGCTGACTGCCCGTGAGGTAGGCGGAGACGGAGAGGGCGGCCGGGTCCACCTGCTGCCGTGCCACGTCGGTGAACCGCCGCCCGAATTCGGCAGCGGTGTCCACGTCACCCTGCATGATCGCTCCGGCGCCACGTGTCCACAGGGCCCGGAGGAGATCGGGCCCCGGAGGCGGATCGGCGGCGAGCGCCCGGTCGAGGCAGTGGTTCGCGTCGCGCACATGGCCGCAGTGCCGCCACAGGAAGCCCGCGGTGCCCGCGATCTCCAGGGCGGCCCGCCGGTCGGGCCGGTCGAGGGACCAGTCCACCGCGGCGCGCAGGTTGGCGTGGTCGGTCAGCACGCGCGCGCTCCACTGCACCTGGCGGCCGGTGTTCCACTCGGCGCAGCCGTCGCGGGCCAGGCGTCGGTAGTACTCGCGGTGGCGCAGCCGTACGGCGTCCTCCTCTCCCAACTCCCCCAGCCAGTCCGCGCCGTACTCGCGCACCGTGTCGAGCATCCGGAAGCGGGCCGTGCCGGTGCGCTGGTCGCGCTGCACGATGGACTGGGCGGCGAGCTCGTCAAGGAGGACGGGCACCTGTCCGGCCGCCAACGGCCCCCCGGCACACACTTCCTGGGCGGCCTCGGCGTCGAAGCCGCCGCTGAACACCGCGAGCCGGGCCCACAGCAGCCGCTCCAGCGGAGCGCACAGCTCGTGGCTCCAGCCGATGGTGGTGCGCAGGGCCTGGTGGCGCGACGGATCCTCGGTGCCGTCGTCCGAGGCCAGCAGGGCCAGTCGGTGGTCCGTCCGCGTCCCGAGGTGGTCGTCGAGCTCGGTGAGCGACAGGGTGGAAAGACGGGCCGCGGCCAGTTCGACGGCCAGCGGGATGCCGTCCAGGTGCTGACAGACCGAGACCGCCACCGGCCGGGTGGCCTCGTCGAGCACGAAGCCGGAGCGCACGGCGGCCGCCCGGTCTGCGAACAGGGTCACCGCGTCCTCCCGGGCCGCGGTGCCCGACTCGTCCACCGGCAGCGGCTCGACTTCCAGACACCGCTCCCCCGGCAGCCCGAGCCGTCGGCGGCTGGTGGCCAGGATGTGCACGTGCGGAGCGAGCCGCAACTCGTCGACGAAGGCCGCGCAGTCCTCCAGCAGGTGTTCGCACGAGTCCAGTACCAGCAGCAGTTGCTTGTCCGCGATCCACGCGGCCAGCGCCTCCGTCGCCGGACGCGTCGTCTGGTCGGCCACCCGCAGCGCCTCCATCGCCACAAGGCCCAGCGTGCCGGGGCCGGTCAGACCGCTGTCGTGCAGGCAGGAGAGCTCCACCAGCCACACACCGTCCGGGTAGGCGGGCCGCACCCGGCGCGCGGCCTCCACCGCGAGACGAGTCTTGCCGATCCCTCCGGGTCCCAGGAGAGTCACAAGGCGGCGCCCGCCGTTCCAGCCCCTGCGTCCCCCGCCGCTCTCGACCGGCCCGTCATCCGGACGCAGCATGACGTCGAGCCGGGCGAGTTCGTCCTGCCGTCCGACAAAACTGCGAGTCTCCGACGGCAGGTTCCCCGACCACTCGCCCATCTCCGTCTCTCCTGGCACGCCGTGTGACACGGGGCCCCCTCCCTTGGCTTCCTCCCTGACTCAACCTGGCTGAGTCTGCTCCGGCGGTACCCCCGAAGGACGGGGCACCGGTCATGCGGACAGAAACACGGCACCGCCTGGCCGTCCCCGTTCACTTCGGGGTGCGTGGCGACCGGTTCGCCTCCGTCCACGACCGGAGGGGCTGCCGAGCGCACGGCGCGCACTACGGAGCGTCGCCATCGGCACGCTCCGGCGAATGGTCAGCGCGCCCTGGCGCCCATCCAGGCGCCGCCGATACGCGGGTTGTACGTGGGCGAAGGGCGCGGAATGGTGCCCGCCGTACCGGGGGCATATCGCCTCGGCAAGCGTGAGGAGTCCCACTCATGACCAGACGTTTCCCGCTCTTCGAAGACCGCCCGACGTGGAGAGCCCACGTGGCAGCCGTGTCCGCACTGGCCGTGGGCCTGATGATGGCCCTCGCGCCCAGCGCGGCGGCCGCGCCCGGTGACCTGGACACCGGTTTCGGCACCAGCGGCAAGGTCACCACCGACTTCGGTGCCACCCCGTCGGAGCCGGAGGTCGGCAACGACCTGCTGCGTACGTCCAACGGGTCCCTGTTCGTCGCCGGGCGACAGGGTTTCGGCACCCCCGGCGTCGGCCCGAGCGATTTCGGTGTCGCCAAGTACACCTCCAGCGGAGCGCTGGACACCGGTTTCAGCGGCGACGGCAAGGTCACCACCGGCTTCGGCGACACCCTGTCGATGGCCCGGTCGGTCATCGAGGCCGGCAACGGGAAGATCCTGGTGGGCGGGTTCACCGGGGGGGAGCAGATCGCCGACCTGGCGCTGGCGAAGTACAACTCCGACGGCACCCTCGACACCTCCTTCGGCGGGGACGGCAAGGTCACCACCGACCTGACCGGCGGACTCGGCGACGGCATCCGCGGCCTGAGCCTGACGAGCGGCGGCAAGATCCTGGCGGCCGGGGCGGCCGGGGCTGACTCCTTCATCGCCCGCTACAACTCCGACGGCACCCTGGACACCGGCTTCGGCGGCGGCGACGGCATCGTCATCACGGACTTCGGCACCGGCGACCACCTCTTCGCGCTGGAGGAGCTGTCCACCGGGAAGATGATCGCGGCGGGCAGCGCCAACAGTGACTTCCTGCTGGTCCGGTACAACTCCGACGGCAGCCTCGACACCTCTTTCAGCGGCGACGGCATCGTGACCACCGACTTCAACGGACTCTCCGACCTCGCGTTCGGCTTCGCCCAGGCGCCCGGCGGCGACTACGTGATCGCGGGCGCGGTCGACGCTCCCGAGCCGTTCGGCATCGCAGGCCCCATCAAGTCCGGTGTGGTCCGCTACAACTCCGACGGCAGCCTGGACACGGGCTTCAGCGGCGACGGCAAGGTCACGACCGACGTGCACACCTTGCTCGCCGACGAGGCGCGCGATGTCGCCGTGGACAGCGACGGCAAGATCGTGATCGCCGGACTGGCCGGGGAGTCCGTCGTGTTTCCCGTCGACCCCGTCGACGGCGACGCCCTTGTCGTCCGCTACAACTCCAACGGCACCCTGGACACCGGCTTCAGCGGGGACGGCATCGCCACCGTCGACTTCTCCGGCGGGGCCGATGTCGCTCGCGGCATCGCACTGACCGGCAGCGACGACATCGTCATCGCCGGCGGCGCGACATCGAGCGGCACCGGGCTCGACTTCGCCCTGGCCAAGCTCCAGGGGTAGGGCGGCCACCGAGGACAGCGGCGGTGATCCGGGGCGGCAATCCCGGATCACCGCCGTCCCGTGCCCGTACCCGGGTGCCGTGGGAGGCGGCCCCGCGAAGCGGGGACGCGGGCACGCCGCGCCACGGCGCCCTCTCCCAAGTCCGTTCTCCCCGGCTCCGTCCCCGGGCCGCCCATGTCACGAGAGGCCCTCTTCTTCGAGCAAGGCGCTCACATGACCGCACCACGGCGAACACACCCGACCACCTCTCGGTCCGCTCCGGTCGGCCAGACCTGCCCGGCAGCGCGTTGGACCAGAATGGCCGGATTCTGCCGCGGACTCACGAGACACAGGGGGAGGCTGGGGCCGTACATGGCGGTCAGGGCAGTCGGGCGGTGGTGGCGGAAGGCGAGCACGCGGAGTTGGCGCGGCCGGAGCCGACCGGTGCTCGCGCTGGGGGTGAGTGGCCTGCTCGCCGTCCTCAGCGGTCTCGGCAGTGGGCACCTGGGAGTCGCTGTACTGCTCATCGGTCCTGTGCTGGCCTGCGCCCGCCTGGACGCACGGCGCACCGCGGCGGTGGCGGCCTCGTCGCTGATACTCGCTCTCGTAGCGGGCGCCGCGAGCGGCCTCATGGTGACTCCGGGTTTCGGAATCGAGTTCCTCGTCCTGTTGGTCGGCGGCACGCTGGCCGTCCGCGATGCCGCCCGGCACACGGCCGACGCGGCCGCACTGGCCCGGGCCACCGAAGTCGCGCAGGCGTCCCAGAACGCGATCCTGCGGCCGATGGCGGTGGAGTTCGGCGGCATCGAGGTGTACGCCCGGAACCGCTGTGCCGTGCAGGGGGCGTCGGTGTGCGGGGATCTGTACGACGTCGTCCACACCCCGTACGGAGTGCGCCTGCTCATCGGGGACGTACGCGGCCACGACCTGGACGCCCTGCGGGCCACCGCGGCGACCATCGGGGCCTTCAAGGACCTTGCCTATCTCACTCCCGGCCTCGCCGACCTGGCGACGGCCCTGGACGCCAGGCTCGCCCCGGAACTGGACGCGGAGGAATTCGTCACCGCCGTACTCGCCGAGTTCGCCCCGGGCGAGGTCCGCATCGTCAACTGCGGGCACCCCGCGCCCGTACGGGCGGGCAAGCAGGTCAGGTTGTTGGAGCCACTGGAGCCGGCGCCCCCGCTGGGCCTGCATCCGAAGCCGCAGCTGTACCGCTTCTATCTCACGAGCGGGGACCGGCTCCTGTTCTACACCGACGGCCTGAGCGAGGCACGCGACGCGAACGGCGCCGACTTCCCGCTCCTCGAACGGGTCGGTGACGCACTGGCCGTGCTCTCCCCCTCCGACGCGCTCGACACGCTGTACGCCATGGTGTCCGCGCACACGGGCCGCGCGCCGACCGACGACATCGCGCTCGCCCTGTGCCGACCGACCAGCATGGTCACCCCCTCGCCCGCTGCCCGGCCCTCGAACCCCGCGGCCCGCAGGGAGCCGTAGGCGATCGTTGGCGCGGGGCGCTCCACAACAGGCTCGTGGAGCGTCGGCGGGAACCGCTGGTGTTCCACGAGCCTGTTGTGGAGCGCCCAGATGAACAAGATGCTCGACGGCAGCTGACCCCGCAGGCCGATCTACAGCGCCTTGCCTGCACAGCAGGTGGCGCGCAACACGCTGCGACGTGGCAGAGCCCTTCGGCGCCGCCCGCCGCGGCGGCAGGGAGGGCGGTGGCAGGGAGCGTGGTGGCAGGAGGGGCGGCGGCGGTGGCGGCGAGCAGGGTGGCGTGCGCGTCACGACGGGCACGGTCTGGCCCCTATTCCAACAAAGAGAGTCCACAAACGGCCACTTGGCGACAAGCCGCCCGTGCCGGACCCGGTTGCTGCTGACATGTGGCATGGCACAAGGCGAGCACAGGATGAGCCCCCGTGTGATCCCAGTAGCCGAGGAACCATTTCGCGCGCTGCTGGAGGCGGCTCCGGACGCGATGGTCATCGTGGACGACGGCGGGATGATCCGTCTGGTCAACGCCCAGACCGAGACCCTGTTCGGGTATCCACGAAACGAACTGCTCGGCCGTCCCGTCGAGATTCTGGTGCCGCACCGCTTTCGGGACCAGCACCCGGGACACCGCCTGGGCTACTCCGGCAACCAGCAGGTCCGGCCGATGGGCGCCAACCTCGAACTGTACGGACTGCGCCGGGACGGGGCCGAGTTCCCGGTCGAGATCAGCCTCAGCCCGCTGCAGACTCCCGACGGTCTCCTGATCTCTGCCGCCGTGCGCGACGTCAGCGAGCGAAAAGCCGCCGATGCCCGCTTCCGAGCCCTGCTGGAAGCCGCTCCGGACGCCATCGTCATCGTGGACGACGCGGGCATCATCCAGCTGGTCAACGCGCAGACCGAAGCCCTGTTCGGCTATCGGCGCGAAGAGCTCCTGGAACGCCCGGTGGAAATCCTGGTCCCCCAGAGGTTCCATCATCACCACCCCTCCCACCGCCACGGCTACGTCAGCAACCGCCGCGTGCGCCCCATGGGCGCCGGACTGGACCTGTACGGGCTGCGCAAGGACGGAGCCGAGTTCCCGGTCGAGATCAGCCTCAGCCCCCTGGAGACCCCGGACGGCACCCTGGTCTCCGCGGCCATCCGGGACGTGAGCGAGCGCAAGGCGGCCGAGGCCCAGCTCGCCGAACTCTACGAACAGCAACGCCACGTAGCCCTGACCCTGCAGCGCAGCCTGATGGGCTCACCCGCCCCGCTGCCCGGCATGGACACCGCCAGCCGATACTTTCCCGCCCGGCAGGGCCCAGGTGTGGGCGGGGACTGGTTCGACCTGATCGCACTGGGCAGCGGCCGCGTGGGAGTACTGATCGGTGACGTCATGGGCCGAGGGCTTGAGGCCGCTGCCGTCATGGGCCAACTGCGCTCGGCCTCCCACGCCCTGGCCAAGACCAGCATGCCGCCCTGGCAGCTGATGCGCGCCCTGGACGCGGTCGTCAGTGAACTGCCCGACCAGCTCGTCACCTGCTGCTACCTGATCCTGGACCCCGACGACAGCACGCTGACGGTGTGCTCCGCCGGACACCTGCCCGTCCTGATGGTGGATCCCACCGGACAGGTCCGAAGACTCCCGGTCCCGGTCAGCGTGCCCCTGGGCGTCGGCGAGGTGCCCCACCAGGAAACCCGCCTGACCGTGCCACCGGCCTCGGTACTCGCCCTGTACACCGACGGCCTGGTCGAGACCCCGACCAGCGACATCGAAGAGCAGATCGACGCCCTCACCATCGCCCTGGAAAAGGCCACCGCCGACCTCCCTTGCCTGGAACAGGCCGCAGACTCCGTACTCGCCTCCCTGCTGCCCGGTCTCCAGGACTACGCCGACGATGTGACACTGCTGCTCGCCCGCGTCCCTCCCGCACCGGTGACCGCCGTCACCGCGCTCCTCCCGGCACAACCCACGAGTGTGGGCGACGGGCGCCGCTTTCTACGCCGCACCCTGCAGGACTGGGACTGCGAAGACCTCACCGACACCGCCTGCCTACTGGCCTCCGAGCTCCTGTCCAACTCGGTGCGCCACGCCTGCGACCCACTGCGGCTACGACTACGCCGCACCAGGGACGAACTCCACGTCGAAGTCAGCGACGGCAGCCCCGTTCTGCCGCACGCCCGGACCGCGCGCCCCGATGAGGAGTCGGGCCGCGGCCTGACCCTCCTCGACCAACTGGCCTCCTCCTGGGGCGCCCTGCTCACCCAGGGTGGCAAAGCCGTGTGGTTCTCCCTCCCGCTGCCCGACCCCGCACAGCGCCGGCAAGAACCCGCATCGGGGCATGCGGACACCGACGCCTGACTTTCCGGGGGCCGGGCACAGCTTCATCGAGCCGATCCCACGTCAGAGAGGCACCGAGCAGAACGGATCCAGCACATGTGAGGACGGGAAACCCCACGAACACCTGAGAACTACGGAGAGGAGTTTCCCGAGGCCAGGAACGTCCTCGGCGACGTCTGCGCACCTCACAGCCTCGATCAGGGAAAACTCCTAAGCGGGTGTCGCAGGTTCGAATCCTGCCGGGGGCACAGAGAAGCGGCAGGTCAGAAGCCCTTCTGCCCGAGAGGGCGGGAAGGCTCCTGGCTTGTCGTACGCCATCTCCTGGTCGACGCGCCCGGTCTGGTCCTCGCGGCCGGCCAGCAGCATGCTCCTGTTCCGGCTTCGAGACCAACACCACTCTCGCGAGGCCGAGTTGAAGCCGTCCGCCACCAGGTTCCATGGGGCTGCGGTCAGTCGATCCCAGGGTGCGGTGGGGCGGTTCCGGGCGTGTGGAGGGCATGGGTGATGCCGGCGTCGGGGTCGCTGTCGTAGCTGGCGCGGAAGGCGGTCTCATAGACGTCGTCGCCGATGGCCTGACGGGCCTGCGCCTCGCACGCCTGGCGGGCGGCGACGAGTTCGGGTGCTCCCATCTGGAGGGAACCAAGGGTCTGCCATACCCGGTCGGCGGTGCCGAGGAACCGGGCGGCTCGCTCGGCGTGCCCGGACGCGACCGTCGCGGAGGCGAGTACGTCGAGGGCCATGCCGATGCCGACGCTGTCGTGGACTCGGCGTTTGCCGTCGAGGGCGTCGCGGGCATGGGCTTCGGCCTCTCCCGCCCGTCCCAGGGCCAGCGCGGCGAGGGCGCGGAGGAGGTCGCCCCAGGCGCGGGCGTGCGTCTCGCCGCGGTCGTCGCATACGGCGCAGAGACGGTCCGCGACGACCGCGGCCTCGGCGACCTGCCCGAGCTGGATGTGGACGTAGGCCCGGGCGACCTGGACGAGGGACCACGCCGCGTCGTAGCGCCCGGGGGACGGCGGGGTGCGCGGCGCCGTGTCGAGCGCCTCGGCTGCCTGCGTCTGCCGACCGCTCAGCGCGAGACAGGTGCCCTCGAGAAGGGCAGCGGCGACCGGGGCGGTCTCATCGGCCTCGTCGGCCGTAACCTTCCGGAAGGTGTCGACGAGGCGGAGGCCGGTCTCCATGTCACCCACGGTCTGGCCGACCATACCGCGGGCCCACAGGGCCTTGGCGCGGTCCGGCCCGGGGGCCGGATCCAGGTCCAGGGCCCGGTCGAGGTAGTACTCGCCCTCCTGGGCGAAGCCGCAGGCGTACCAGAAGAACCACAGCGCCCCGGCCATCTGCAGCCCACCGCGCCCGTCCCGCTCGGCGAGGCAGAAGTCGAGGGCGGCGCGGAGATTGGCGTGTTCGGCCGTCGTTCGGTCGTGCCAGGCGATCTGGTCCGGCCCCATCCAGGCGGCATCCGCGGCCCGGGCCAGCGCCCGGAAGTAGTCCCGGTGCCGGTGGCGCAGCGTGGACTCCTCGCCGAGACCACGCAGCCAGGCGGCGCCGAACTCGCGGATGGTGTCGAGCATCCGGTAGCGCTCGCCGCCGCCGGTCGGCTCCCACATCACGACCGACTTGTCCGTCAGGGAGGCGAGCAGCCCCGGGACCGCCTCCTCGGGAAGGCGCGCGTCGGCGCACACCGCCCGAGCGGCCTCGACGTCGAAGCCGCCGACGAGGACGGAAAGGCGGGCCCAGAGCAGCCGTTCGGCCGGGGTGCACAGTTCGTGGCTCCAGCCGATCGCGGTACGCAGCGCCTGGTGCCAGGGCGGCTCGGCGTCGTACACCACCTCGTCGGTGGCGCCCAGGACGGCGAAGCGGTCGTCCAGCTTCTCGGTCAGCTCGGCCACGGACAGGTCCCGCAGGCGGGCCGCGGCCAGTTCGATGGCGAGCGGGAGGCCGTCCAGGCAGCGGCACAGGCGTACGAGATCGGGCCGGTTGGCGTCGGTGACCGCGAAGCCGGGCACCGCCTCGGCGGCCCGGTCGGCCAGCAGGGCCATCGCGTCCGCGCCACCGCACGCCGCGCCCGCGCCTTCGGGTACGGGCAGCGGGTCGACGGTCAGCGGCCGCTCCGCGTGCGTGCCCAGAGGGCGGCGGCTGGTGACCACGATCCGCAGCCCCGGCGCGGCCCGCAGCAGCACCTCGGCGGCCAGCGCGCACTCGTGGACCAGGTGCTCGCAGGTGTCCAGGACAAGCAGCACCTCGCGCCCCGCCAGGTAGTCGGCCAGCACATCGATCATGGGCCGCGTCGTCTGATCTGCCAGCGCAAGCACCTCGGAGACGGCATGTGCGAGCAGCGCGCCCCGGCGCAGCGACGAGAGCTCCACCCACCACGCCCCGTCCCGGAAGGACGGCTGCACCTCGTGCGCGGCCCGCAGCGCGAGCCGCGTCTTGCCCACCCCGCCGACCCCGGACAGCGTCACGAGCCGGGCACCGCCGTCGAACAGCCTCCGGATCTCCGCCAGTTCCTGCTGTCGACCGTACAACTCGCGTGTCTCCGAAGGGAGGTTCCCCACTCCTTGCCGCCGCATGGTCGCGCCCTTCCTCGCTCTCCCGCCGTGGGGCGGCAGCATGGCGGCTGCGCTCGGGCCGCGGGACGGTCGGCACGAAAGTGACCGGAAGTGTCGCCGCCCGATCACGACTGGCCGAGGTTGCCCTGTGGCGCGCTCGGTACGTCTTCGTTCTTCGGTACGGGGAGTACCGGCCCCGTCAGCAGGCCGGCGGTGGGCTGGACGAGCAGCAGGGTGAGGTCGTCGCCGTGGCCGTCGCCGTCGTGGGCGGCAGCGTGGCGATCGACGAGGCCGACCAGGTTCGCAAGGGCCTCGTCGAGGGTGAGGGCGCCCAGCGCGGCCCGGACCCGGCGGTCGAGGGCCAGCAAGGTGCCGTGCGCGTCCCGGGCCTCGGTGAAGCCGTCGGTGTAGAGGAGCATGCGCTGCTCGGGGGTGAGCAGGACGGCCTGCAGGCTCGGCGTGGGCGACAAGCCCAACGGCGGGGAGGGGCAAGGGGATTCCAGGACCTCCAGGCGCCGGCCCACCAGCAGCGGCGGCGGGTGCCCGCAGTTGACCAGACGGACCGCGCCGGGCACGAAGTCCGCGAGGAGCAAGGTGACGAAGTCCTCGTCTCCGAGGTCGTCTCGTACGCGGTCGTCGAGGATGTGCGCAAGACGGACCAGGTCCGGCTCCGTGGCCGCGGCGTGACGGAAGGCGGAGAGCACCGCCGCGCTGACGCGGACCGCGTCCAGGCCATGACCCGCCACGTCTCCGACGATCAGGCGCGGCCCGGACGGCAGCAGGACGGCGTCATGGAGGTCCCCGCCGACCAGGGCGCCCTCGCTCGCGGAGCGGGTCCGTACGGCCGTGGCCAGGCCGCCCAGATCGGCGGGCAAGGGGCGCACGAGAGCGCGTTGGGTGAGTTCGGCGACGCGGGTCATGCGGGCGAGGGAGGTCTTGCAGCGTATGCGGTCGCGCGCCATCAGGACCGTCCACAGGCCGTGGACGGCGAGCAGCGGCCCGACGACGAGCAGGGCGCAGTCCGGCACCGTCGGCTGGGCCGCGACACTCACCGCGACCCCCGTCTCAATCGCTGTTGCCAGTAGTAGCCATCCACGCTCCGAGAGCATCGCGTGCCTCCGTGGCAGGTCGCCCCTTGCCCCGCGCCGAGCCATGCACGTTCCCACACTTGCCCGGGGCACGTGAGGCCCTTCACGTCATCGGTCACGGAACGTGCCCGCCTATCGGGTCTGCACACGCTTGCGAAGACGGAACCAGCAGCTCAGGCGGCGTCTGCGCCAGCAACTGCTGATGGAGCGTCAGATCATGAACACAACCTCGACGTGACTCCGCCTGATCAGACAGTGACCGCAAACGTCGCCGGGGAGAAAGTCGCCTGCCATGGTCGGCGCGGCGAACGGGACGCACCAGCCGACCCTCGGCAGTCGCCGAGGCCACCACCTACCGATCTTGGTGGGTGGCCTTGGCGTCCCGGTCCGACATCACCATGGGCGGTCCCGCCCTCGGCCGAACTGCCGCCTGCGGCACCCCACTCGTCGCGGGACCCGCGCTTGTCCTGGCGGCGGGCGGCCAACTCGTCGCACATCCACTTCGGGATCAGCGGCCCGTGCACGGGCTCCGGCGAGTGGGCGGCGGATACCTGCGCGAAGCCGCTGAAGGCAGTGCCGACCAGGAGCAGGGCGAACGGCGGCGCCACGGAGAGCAGCGCAAGAAGGAGCTGCAACTGGAACAGCCTCCCGAGGTGGCGCACGGGGCCAGACCTCATTCAGCTTCGGCTCCATGACGTGCCCGCCAAGTTCGCTCGACGGCTGCCCGATGAGCAAGCCGCGCCTGCGCATGAGCTGCTACCGCGTCGCCCTGTCGGCACCAAGGTCCGCGCCTTGGCCGCCCCATGCAGCTACCGCCCCCGCTTCCCACCACCCTGTACGGATCCAGCACGAACCACCCCGTGGGCTCCGCCGCGTGGCTGATCTCCATGGGCGGCGGAACACGGGCAGTGCCGCCTGATCAGGCGGCAGACTCCGCACGCATGGCGCCGCTGCCTGTGCGTCCGACTTCAGACAGGGCCTTCTTCGTGATGACCTTGGACAGGTATCCGGAGCCGAACGCGATGTTCATCACGACGTACCAGAACCTCTCCGCGCCGGTCATCTCGGCGAGTCCGTATTCACTGAGTGCCTTCTTGGCCGGGACCTTCGCGAAATAGGACGCCCCGAACGCGATGCATCCAAGGATGTACCAGAAGCTTTCCGCACTCGTGGTGCGGCCACTGCCGAGAACCTGTTGCGTCATGGGTCCATCTCCGAACTCCGGCCAGTCTGACCTGGTCTCCATCTTCCGCCCGCTTGAGGGCAATGCGCCCCAGGGAGGGGCTGTCTGTTACGGAAGCCGCCCCCGGCGCCGCAACTCCAACAACCAAGTACCGCAAGGGAGTTCGGGCACCGACTCGGGGTCGAGCTCGCGAGGGTCTGGTCCTTGCGGGTGGATCACGTGGGTTGAGGGTGCTTGCGTCGGCAGGGGTGGAATACGGCTCTTGTGGGGGTTGGCCGGATGCAGGGCTGTTCGGCGGGGGCGTTCGCTGCTTGGCTCCCCTCTACGCGGCGGGTCCGAGGGGGCCGTTGCCAGGGGGATCACTCATCTATCGAGGGGGCCGCCATGGCGGACGTACTCAAGTACGGCGACAAGGTCCACATCCAGAACGGCTACAGCAACTGGAGCGGTGGGTACCTCGACACCAACGGGGGGAGTGGGCAGTCCGGGGCGTTGTACGGGGTGTCCACCGCCGATACGCCCACCCGCGGGAAGGGCACGGGGACCTGGGAGGTCGTCTCCGCCACCGGGAAGAAGGCCGGGGAGCAGGTGCTCAGCGGGGACGTCCTGCATCTGCGGAACCTGTGGGCCAACGACGGCGGGTACCTGGACACCAACGGGCACGCCGCGTCCACCCAGGGCCCGGCCGCCAAGTACGACGTGAGCACGAGCAAGGACCGGGACCGGGCCGGGGAGCACACCGGGAGCTGGCGGATCTTCGCCCAGACCTCCGCGCCCGCCGACCAGGCCGTGCGGTACGGCGACATCGTCATCCTGTGGAACCTGTACTCCGCCACCGGCAGCTTCCTGGAGACCAACGGCGGCACCAACGCCGTCGGCGGCAAGTACGACGTGTGCACCAGCGCCTACTGGAACCGGTCCAGCAACGTCGGCGACTGGCGGATCAGCAAGGCAGCGGGGTAACCCCTCCGACCCCGCGCGGCCACCGCCTCGTTGGCGGTGGCCGCACGCGGTCGGCATCCGGCTGGAAAGACCTTCAGCGCCTCAACGGCCCCGACGTCCGCACCGCCCCCACCGTCTTCAGCAGCCGGTCCGCCGGTTTCCGGAGCTGAGGGTGGGCCAGCACCGTGTTGCGCAGGCCGCGGACCGGGCGGCGCCAGAGGCGGTGGGCGACGGCGACCGGGTGCGGGCGGCTCGCGAAGCCCTCGCAGACGCGCAGTTCGCGGGTCTTGAGCCAGTCCTTGTACTCCTTCTCGCCGCGCCCCAGGTCCATGATCCGCACGCCTTGGCGGCCTGCGGCCTCGGCCATCCTGAGGTGCATGATGAGGCCGGGCGAGTAGTAGCGCAGCTCCGGGTCGTACGCCGTGAACCAGGCCGCGAACACCGTGCGCGACCTCGGCCCGAAGTGCGCCGCCACCGGTCGGTCCCCGGCGTACACCACGGAGAGGACCCCGGTGAAGTGCGCGTGTCTGACCTGGAACAGGTGGTTCACCAGGTCCACTATCCACGGCTTCGCGAACCGGTCCATCCGGGCCGTCCTGCGGTACTGCGCCGACTTCCAGTCCATGAGCTGCCGCAGCACCCTCGGGTCGCGGTCGTCGAACACGAACCGCATCTCGCCGAGGTCGCGGCCGAGGCGGCGCTCCTTCTTGAGGGTCGTCTTCGCGAGTCCGGGGTACGTCGCCCGCAGCCACTGCGCGTAGCCGTCACCGTCCCCACCGCCCCCTTGCGTCAGGTCCACCACCGGCGACGCGAACGTCCCCGTGACGTACTCGCCGAACGGCTTCTGCTCCTCCACGAGATGGTCGAACTCGAAGACCGACAGGCCGCAGGCCCGCAGCAGTTCCTGTGGGTCCCAGGTGACCCCGGGGCGGTGCACCAGGCCCTGGCAGTCGGAGAGGCCGAGGCCCACCGCCCGCCCGATGCCGAAAGCGCCCCGTTCGTAGGGGAAGAAGCCGACCGGCTCCCCGCCCTCATGGATGATCGCCACCCGCGCTCCGCCCCGGCAGCGGCCCACTCCGGCCGCGAACTCCGGGGCCAGGAACGGGTTGGCGTATTCGGGTGACTCCTCCATCGCTCGGCACCAGGCCCCTCGGAGCGTCGGACTCAGCTCCTCGGGCCTGTGGTTCGTTATGTCCACCTCAGGTCAACCGCCCTTCCACAGGCTCCGCGAGGGACATCCCGGTCGCAGTGCGGGCCCGTAGGGCGTGCAAGACACGTGGATCGGTATCGCTGCGTCGCATGGGTGACTGCTCCCCCCAGTTCCCCCCGACGCGCCTCGTGCGCGCCGTGTCATGTGTCGTTCAGGTCGCGCCCGTCCTCTTCGTCCAGGTCCCGGGCTTCTGCCCGGGCTCTCTCTGATCGCCAAGGGTCCACCCCGAGTACCCCCTCGTGGCCCGGCACACTTCAAGAGTGCCGCTCATCGCCGGTGAACGAGGGGGAAGTTCCGTTCTGTTGGGGGCTGGGGTGTCCCGTCGGGCGGAAGTGACCGCGTGTTCACCCCCGCTTCCGCAGCCCGTTCAGCAGCGCCGCACCCCGCTCCGCGTCGTCCACCGACACCGCGAAGTTCTTCCCCCTGGCCCGGATCACCAGGCACTCCCCCGCCCGCAGCATCACCGTCGTGCCGAGGCCGCTGAGGCGGTAGCCCCAGCCGCCGACCTGGGACGGCTTGCGGTGTTCGGCGTGGGCCGACTCGATGTCGGCGGCGCGCCAGCGGCGGGCGGGCCAGCCGAAGGGGCCGAAGGTCACCTTCAGGCCGTTCTCGGTGACGAGGGCCTGGACGGAGGAGCAGCCGAGCGTGGTCACGGCGACCAGGGCGAAGGGGATCGCCAGCGCCCACAGGTCCGTCGCCCCGGCGGCCGTCAGGGCGAGGGCGGCCAGGGCCACCGCACCGGCGACCGCGGCGAGCGCGTACAGCCAGGCGTTGGCGGTGCGGGCGGCCCAGACCACGCCGTCCGCACGTGCCCCGCCCGTCGTCCCCGTACCGCCGTCACCGACGCCGTCACCGATTCCGCTACCGTTCATGGCGCCCCCCTCGATCGACTCGATCAACTGTACGAGGTGGGGCCTGACCTGCCCAAGTGCCCCCAAGTCGGCTCCCCCTGCCCTACTGTTACGCCCCGCTGACACCTCCGCGCACAACCCTCGTTCCCCGCCGGGCACTCTCTTGGATCATGGGGACACACGCGCAACGCGTACGCGCGCACGCCAAGAAGGTCACGGCCCGGCCGCGCCGCCGTCGGCGGCGGCTGATCGACTATCCGCGCCACGGCCGCCGGGGCGTGCGCCGGTGGCTGCCGTCGTGGCGGCAGTGGCTCAGCACCTTCC
This sequence comes from Streptomyces flavofungini, assembly GCF_014650815.1. GTDB lineage: Bacteria > Actinomycetota > Actinomycetes > Streptomycetales > Streptomycetaceae > Streptomyces > Streptomyces flavofungini. The sequence continues at coordinate 397,553 of NZ_BMVR01000005.1, read as the reverse complement.
TGCTGGGCACCGGCGGCCTCGCCGGGCTCTTCACCTACGTGTACGTCACCGTCGACGTCCCCGACGAGAACGCGGCGGCCAGCCGCGAGGCCAACGTGTACTACTGGGCCGACGGCACGCAGTTGGTCAGCATCGGGGCGGTCAACCGGCAGAACGTGCGGCTGGACGACATACCGGAGTCCGTGCGCGACGCGGTCATCGCGGCGGAGAACGCGAGCTTCTACAGCGACTCCGGGGTGTCGCCGATGGGGCTCGGGCGGGCCGTGGTGAACATGGTCAAGGGGCAGGAGACGCAGGGCGGTTCCACCATCACGCAGCAGTACGTGAAGAACACCTACCTGTCGCAGGACCAGACGATGACGCGCAAGGTCCGGGAGTTCGTCATCTCACTGAAGGTGGACCAGCGGAAGACCAAGGACGAGATCCTGCAGGGGTATCTGAACAGCAGCTGGTTCGGGCGGGGGGCGTACGGGATCGAGGCCGCCGCGCACGCGTACTACGGCGTGTCCGCACGGGACCTGAACGCCAGCCAAGGGGCCGTGCTGGCCGCGCTGCTGAAGGGCGCCGAGCTGTACGACCCCTCCGGCGGCGCCGCCAACCACCGCCGCGCCAAGGCCCGCTGGGCGTGGATCCTGGACCGGCAGGTCGCCGTCGGCCGGATGAGCGCCAAGGAGCGCGCCCGGTACAAGGAGTTCCCCGAGCCGCAGAAGGAGTCCCGCTCGACCAGCCTGAGCGGGCACTACGGACAGGCCGGCTACCTCGTCGACATCGCCAACAAGTACCTGAAGCAGCGCACCGGCCTCACCGACAAGGACCTAGCCCGCGGCGGCTACAAGATCCACACCACCTTCGACAAGCGCCGCGTCCTGCAGCTCGCCCGCACCGCCCAGCGCACCCTCGACCAGCGCCTCGACCCCAAGAAGCGCCCCCAGGACAAGGGCGTCCAGGTCGGCGCCGCGTCCGTGCGCACCCAGGACGGCGCGCTCCTCGCCGTGTACGGCGGACCCGACGCCACCCGCCACTTCAGCAACAACGCCGACACCTCCGGCGTCCCCGCGGGCTCCGCGTTCAAGCCGTTCGTGCTGGCCGCCGCCCTCCAGGACGGGCTGCGCCCCGACGCCGAGGGGCCCGGCGGGCTGACGCCGGGCGAGGCGCTGGTCCAGGGCGGCAACGCCACGTACCAGCAGCTCGGCAAGAAGGTCGGGGCCGCGGGGGTGCGGGAGGTCGCCGTGGACGCGGGGATGCTGGAGTCGAGCATGGCGCGGCCCGACAAGTCGTTCCCGCTCGGCACGTCCACGCCGAGCGCGGTGCGGCTCGCGAGCGCGTACGGCACGTTCGCGCGCGGCGGCCTCCAGCACGACCCGTACTCCGTGACGTCGGTGACCAGGGAGGGCGACCCCGAGGGGGACGGCGGGGAGCGCGAGCAGATCGAGGGGCTTGAGCCGCCGCGCACCCGGCGCGCCCTGGACTCGCACGCCGCCACGCAGGTCGACACCGTGCTCCGGGACGTCGCCAGGGACAGCCTCGACGGGGTCTCCGCCGCCGGCGGGGGCCCGGTCGCGGCGGGCCGCACCATCGACCAGGACCGCCTGAAGTCGGCGTGGTTCGTCGGGTACACGCCCAAGGTGTCCACCGCCGTGACCGTTTTCCGGCTGCGCCCGCGCAGCCCGCTCCTGCAGCCGCTCTCCGACGTCGGCGGCCGCGGGTCCCGGCACGGCAACGCCCTCACCGAGCGGATCTGGCGGGACGCCCTGAGCGGCGTTGACCTTGCCCCTGGGGCAGGGTCCAAGGTCTCCCCGTCGAAGGCACCCGCCTTCGACGACCGGTGACCGCCGGTCACGGAAGATGACCACGTGGACGCACCCGACACCGCCCCAGAACCCCGCCCGGCCGCCGAGCCCGACCGGAACCCGGCACTCGGCCGGGACCCGGCACTCCTGAGCATCGGCACCTTCGCCGCCCGCTCCCGCCTCTCCGCCAAGGCCCTGCGCCTGTACGACCGCCAGGGCCTGCTGCCCCCGGCATACGTGGACGAGGCGACCGGCTACCGCTACTACCGGCCCGAACAGGTCGAGCGGGCCCGCACCGTCGCGCTCCTGCGCCGCCTCGACATGCCGCTCACGGACATCGCGGCGTTCGTGGGGCTCGACGACGCGGGCGCGGCGGCGGCGCTCGGGACGTACTGGGCCGGGGTCGAGGAGCGCGTCGCCGCCCAGCGCACCCTCGTGGACTACCTCCGTGGCCGCCTGTCAGGAAGGAGTCCCACCTTGTCCGGCACTTTCGAGATCCGCACCACCGACGTCCCCGAGGCCTTCGTCATCTGCGAGCGGCGCCATGTGTTCACCCACGAGCTGTCCACCTGGATCGACGCCTCCTTCGAGCGCCTCGAACGGGCCGCCGAGGAACTCTGCGGCGGCGTCCCCGCCGCGCCCTTCGTGATCTACCACTCCGAGGTCACCGAGGACAGCGACGGGCCCGCCGAGGCCTGCGTGCCCGTCGCCGACCCGGCGGCGGCCCGCGCCTGGGCCGAGGCGCAGGGGCGGCAGCGGGACGTCCGGGCCCGCGCGGAACCCGCCTTCCGCCTTGCCTACGCCCGCATCACCAAGGCGCAGGTCGCCTATCCACAGATCATCGGCGCGTACGACGCCGTCGAGGAGTGGATCGCCCAGGAAGGGCTGAGCCAGGCGGGCCCCTGCCGTGAGGTGTACTTCACGGACTGGGACGCGGCGGGGCCGGGGGACGACGTGTGCGATGTGGCGTATCCCGTGAAGTGAGTCGGCCTCCGCGGTTCGGGGGACGGGAGCGGGGGGAGGGTGAGGGCGGGGTCGTGGTCAGGGTTGGGTGACGGTCCGTCACCTCCCTTGCGGACTCCCGCACTTCTCTTGACGTCGCGCGGGCGTCAACGCCCCCCTCCCGCACCTGTTCTGGTGCGACGTCGCCCCCGCGGGCCTGTTCAGCGCCGCCCTCACCGGCGCCACCCTCCACTCCTACCGGCGCGAGTACGTCCGCCTCACCCGCCCGGGAGCCACCCCGTGACCCGTGGCCCCCGGCGTACCGCCCTCGCCTCCTGCCTCACCGCCCTCGCCCTCCTCGCAGGCCACCTCCGGGTGGCCCGGCATCGACTGGATCGAGGATCTGGTGCTGCATCGGTCGGGGCCCGGGACGTACGCCCGGTGGGCGGCCGGGCGGCTGAGCTGGCGCGGCCCGGAGGTGCGGACGGCCTGGACGGCCTGGATGGCCTGGGCGCGGCTGCTCGGTGAGCGGTCGAGGAAGTCGGTCGATCTGTCGCTCACCACCTCGTACGAGGGGACCCGGGCCCCGGACGCCGGGCGGCCGGGGCCGAGAGGGTTCCTGAACTCCCCCGAGCTGGACTCCACGCATGAGCACCAGAGCGCCTTCATTCGCTATGTGTATGCGAACGCGAAGGGTAAAGAGGGCGCAAAAGCAGGTGGCGGCGGGGGCGTGCGGGTGGATCCGTCCGCGCGGTTCCTGTCGGGGCCCGCCGCCCACGACGACGCGTACGAGGTCGCGGGCGAGGTCGTGGGCGACATGGCGGCGGTCTTCCGCGGCGGCCCGGAGGCCCGCGAACTGGTGGCGCGGCTCTCCGGGAGCCAGGCGCGGCGGCTCTGGCACGAGGAGGCCGAGCCGGAGCTGCGGCCGTTCTTCCCGGGCGCGGCGCGACCCGCGGCCCACGGACCCGGGCGGCGACGAGGTCGCGGCGGTCCTCACCGGCGGCGCCAGGACGCTCTGCTTCGACGCCTCGGACGCGATGCCGCCCGCGCTGCGCGACGCCTTCCACCGCGCGGTGCTCCGCTACTTCCGGGCCCCTCGCCCGCCCGCCTCGGCACCCTCCTCGGCCAGCTCGACACCGTCCGCGCGGAGACTCGACGCCGTCCGCGCGGAGAGCGGCGGCGGAAGCCTCGCCCCGGACGCCCTCTGCGCGCCCCCGCGGTCGGGTGAGCCGCCGGGTGATCCGTCGGGTGAGTCGCCCCACACCCACCCCCGGAAAGGCCGCCCGACCTCGCCCGGAATGACCTGCGGGAACAGACATTCGGTTGCATACTGGCGTGGACCGGGCCCATGGGGTCGCTGTCTGCCAACCAATCCGCAGCGGTTAGCGTCTACTCCGAAGGAGTTGCCCCAGCCAGCCGAACGGACCGCCGACCGTGGCCTCTGCCGAACTGTCCTCCCCGTCACTCAGCCGAGCCGACCGGGGCAGTGGCATGCGCGAACCCTGGTACTGGCGCTACCGCATGCCGCTGATGATCACGGCAGGGCTGCTGCCGCTGTATCTGCTGTGGTGGACGGTCTTCGCGACCGGCGGCGGCGACCTCGCGGCGCAGGAGGCCTGGGCGGGCTTCGCCCGGCGCTACCCGGGCTCGGCGTACAGCCTCTTCTGGTACGGCGGCCTGCACACCGCCAACTACAGCGTCATCTCGCCGTACCTCATGGCCGCTTTCGGGGTACGTACGGTCGCGGCGGCCTCCGGGCTCGCCGCCACCTGGATGGCCGTGGCGCTGATCATGCGCAGCGGCATCCGCAAGCCGCTGTGGCCCTCGATCGTCGTGGGCTTCTCGCTGTGGTGCCAGGTGGTGTGCGGGCGGGCCACCTTCATGCTGGGCGTGGCGTTCGGCGTCGGCGCGGTCCTCGCGGCCACCGGCCCCACGAACCGGCTGCGGGTCGCGGCCGCCACGGCCTGCGCGGCGCTCGCGACGATGGGCAGCCCGGTCGCGGGCCTGTTCCTCGTCGTGGTGGGCGCCGCCCACCTGCTGAAACGCCAGTGGGGTCCGGCGCTCGCGCTGATCCTGCCGCCGTTCGTCGTGGTCGGCCTGACCACCTGGCTGTTCCCCTTCGAGGGCGAGCAGCCGATGGCGTTCATCCGGATCTTCCCGCCGGTGCTGCTGTGCGGGGTCGTCATCCTGGCGGCGCCGCGCTCCTGGAAGCTGCTGAAGGTGGGCGCCGCGGTGTACGCGGTGGGCGTGGTCCTTACCTGGCTGATCCCCACCCCGATCGGTACGAACGTCGAGCGCTTCGCCGAGATCGCGGCCCCGCCGATACTGCTGGCCGCCGTCCTGAACCGGAAGTTCCCCACCCTGCGGCTGCTGCGGCCCAGCGGCACGCCGCGCCACTTCTGGCATCGGACGGTGCTGATCTGCGCCGTCGTCCTCTCCCTCATCTGGGTGTCCGTCAAGACGACCTCCGACATAGTGGCGTACACCAAGGTGCCCACCTGGGCCGTCGAGACCGACGGTGTCGTCAAGGAGCTCAACCGCCTGGGTGCCGAGCGCACCCGCGTCGAGGTCGTCCCGGCCCGCGACCACCGCGAGGCCGCCGTCCTGTCGCCGTACATCAACATGGCGCGCGGCTGGAACCGCCAGGCCGACGTGGAGCGCGGCCGCCTGTTCTACGAGGGCCGCCCGGTCTCCGAGGTGCAGGAGGGCGCCTTCACCTCGTCCTCGTACCGCGCCTGGCTGAACCACTGGGCCGTCGGCTTCGTGGTGCTCTACAAGGGCGACGGCAGGCCGGACGGCGCCGCCGAGCGCGAGCACGACCTGGTGACCAGCGAGCCCAGCTATCTGGACCAGGTCTGGCACGACGACAACTGGCGGATCTACCGCGTCAAGGACCCCGTCCCGCTGGTCGACAAGCCCGGCTCCGTGGTGACCGCCGACGGCGCCCACCTCACCGTCCGCATGTCCGAGCCCGGCTCGGTCGTCGTCCGCGTCGCCTACTCGCCGTGGCTGTGGGCCGAGGGCGGCTGCCTCTACAAGGAGGGCGACTTCACCCGCCTGACGGTGAAGAAGCCCGGCGACGTGCGGATCGCGTCCAACTACGGGGGCCCGTCGGGGCCGCAGCCGAAGTGCGAGGAGCAGCCGGACAAGGACTAGGGCCTGATCCTGAGGGGCCTGAGGGACCTGCGGGACCTGCGGGGCCTCAGGGGCCTCAGGGGTACGGCAAAGGGGGTGGGGGCGAGCCGTCCGGCTCGCCCCCACCCCCTTCTCGTTCTTCTCGTCGCGGGTCAGCTCACCCGCGTCAGCTTCGCTCCGAAGCCCGGCTCCGAGAGGTCCTTCTGCAGGGCCACCGGCACCTTGATCGCGCCGCTGGTCGTGCCGTCGCCGACGAGCAGACGGCCGACGACCGTACCGGCCTTCGCGGAGTGCGGCGGCGTCTTGCCGCCGTCCTCAAGCTCCACCTTGACGGTCAGGCCGGACCAGCCGACGGCGGTGACGTTCTTGGTGGCGACGACCGGCGTGGTGCCGCCGAGGCCGTCGTCGACCTCACCGACGACCTCGCCCTTCTTCACCACGGTCTTGGCCTTGAGGGCCTCCTGCCCGGCCGCGATCAGGTCCTTGGTGACGTTGGTGACCAGGTCGATGTTGGCCACGCCGCCCGTACCGAACTGAGCGAGGGCCGCGCCGATGACCATGTGGGTCTTGCCGCCGATCCGCTTCTCCGCGGCGAAGAGGATGTTGCCGCCCGCGGCCGTGGTCGTGCCGGTCTTGATGCCGATGGCGACCGTCGGGACGAGCCCGAAGAAGTTCTTCTGCTTGTCGCCGTTGAGGTCCTCGTAGCTGCCCTGGCCCGCGATCTCCTTGAAGGTCGGGTTCTCCATCGCCACCCGGCCGAGCTTCACCAGGTCCTCGGCGGTCGACACGGTCGTCTTGTCGAGGCCGCTGGGGTCGGTGTAGCGCGTGTTCTTCATGCCGAGTTCCTTGGCGGTCTTGTTCATCTTGGCGACGAACTTGTCCTCGGAACCCTTGCTGTCCCAGCGCGCGAGCAGCCGCGCCACGTTGTTGGCGGACGGCAGCATCACGGCCTGCAGGGCCTCGTACTGGGTGAGCTTCTGGCCCTCGGTCACCTTGACCACGGACTCGTTGGCCGGCTTGCCCTTCTCGTAGTGCCGCTGCGCCTCGGCGTCGACCTCGATGGTCTCGCCGTCCTTGCCCTTCTTGATCGGGTGGTCGCGCAGGATCAGATAGGTCGTCATCACCTTGGCGATGCTCGCGATCGGCACCGGCTTCTGGCTGCCGGACGTGCCGAAGCTGCCGATGCCGTCGACGTCCATGGCCGCCTGGCCGTCCTCGGGCCACGGAATCGAGGGCTTGCCGCCGTCGAAGGAGTGCGAGGAAGCGGCCGTCAGCGTCAGCTTCGGCTCGGGCAGCGGACGCATCGCCTGTGCGACTGCGAACACAATCGCGAGGAGCACGACCAGCGGCGTCCAGATCTTGACCCGGCGCACGATGGTGCGGGTCGGGGTCTCCGGAGGCGGCGGCGTGTTCGTCAGCTCGGCGAGCAGGTCCAGCGGCGGCAGGGGCGGCAGCGGCTGCTGGCTGGTGCGGTCGCCCGGCGGGGGCGCCTGCGCCGGAGTACCCGCCGCTTGCGGGGTTGCCGGTGCGGGAGTGGCTGCGGGGGCCGAGGGCTGCGCGGCGGACTGCGCGGGTACGGGGCCGGGGGCAGCCGGTGCCTTCGGCGCGGGCTTGGTGCGGGGCTCGTCGAGGGGCTTGAGCGCGACGAACTTGCTGGTGCGCTCGGCCTCCGACTCGGTTGCCTTGGCGGCCTTGGGCTGGGCCTTGGCCGCGGGCTTGTCGTGCTCGTCGTGCTTGTCGTGCTTGTCTGCGGACCTCGGCTTCCGCTCGGGTACGTCCCCGAGCTTGAGCATCGTGGTCGGCTGGTCCACACCGGCGGAGCCGGGGCGGACGGCCTTGAAGACGGCGGTGGCCTGGTCGAGCCCGGTTTCGGGCTTGTCGGCGGCGGGCTTGGCGTCGCCTTCCGGCTTGGCCTTGGCGGCGGGCTCGGCGGCGGGCTTCGCCTTGTCGTCGGCCTTGGCGGGCTTGGCGTCGGCGTCCGGCTTCGAGTCGGCGCCGGGCTTCGAGTCGGGCTTCGGCTCGGCGTCGGCGCCGGGCTTGCTGTCGGCGTCCGGCTTGCTCGCGGCGTCCGGCTTGGCGACGGCCTTCGGGCCGAGCGTCAGGGTGGCGTCGGACTTCACCGGCGTCGGCTTGGCCTTGGCGGCGGGCTCCGGGTCGGCGTCGGAGTCCGGTTCGGCGGCGGCCTCGGGCTTGGCGTCGGCGTCGGGCTTGGCGGCGTCCAGCTTGGCGGCGTCCTCGGACTTGCTCTCGGACTTGGCCTCGGACTTGGCCTCCGACTTGGCCTCCGACTTCGCCTCGGACTTCCCGTTCACGCCCGGCCGGACGGTCTGGAACACCGCGGTGGCCCGGTCCACCCGGGGATCACGGGTCTCGTCCCCGGCGTCCCCGGCGTCCCCGGCGTCCCCGGCGTCCCCGGCATCCTCGGCCTCGGCCTTCGTGCCCTCCCCGTCACCGTTGGTCACCGCGTCGGTCTTCGCGTCGGGCTTCGCATCGGTCTTCGCGTCATCCGTCGGCGCCGCGGGCCGAGCAGCCGTGAACACAGCCGTGGCCATGTCGACCGCGGACCCCTCGGCCCCGCCGTCGGAAGCACCGCCGTCCGAAGCACCGCCGTCCGAAGCACCGCCGTCCGAAGCGTCCTCGGCCCCGTCGGCGCCCTCGGCCGCGCCGGTGGAGGAACCTTCCCGCTCGGCTTCGGCGGACGTCCCGCCCGCGCCGGGCCCCTCGTCCTCGACCGAGGAGGAACCTTCCCCCTCAGCCGCGCCGGAACCCTCTTCGTCGGCCCCGGCCACCCACGCGGCAACCGCGGCGCGCAGCCGTGCGTCTCCCTTGGCGTCGACCGGCGTGGCGCCGACCTCGCCGGGCGACGCCGACGAGGCGTCGGCCGCACCGTCCGAGGCGCCCCCGCCAGAAACCGTCTTAGACCTGTCGGGGAACTCGCCCGCCACCGATGCCTCCTCGTACTTGCCGTACTCGCCACGCCCAACCATGGCCCGGACCCGCTGTCCGAACCATGTACCAGTGTCCTGTGTGAGGGCTTAACCCCCGTGGTAGACGAGAACGACATACCTACTGGTTCCCGTACTTACCGGTCAGGCACTCTCGACAGATGAATGTGAGAGGGGTCACCCTGTCATTCATCCACGCGGGGAGGCATGGATGGGCAGGAGCCGCAGAACAATTCCGGAGGAGCTTCTGCTGCTCGCTCTGGACCCGGCCACGGGTACCACAGCGCAGCCGCAGTCGCTCGACCTGGGTCTGGCCGGAGCGCAGCTAGTAGAGCTGGCACTGGCCGGACGGATAGCCCCTGACGGGGATCGTATCGCCGTGGTGATGCCACGGCCGACCGGAGATCCGACCTTGGACTCCGCACTGGAACTGCTGCGCAGGCGCGGCAGCCCGGTTCGGGCGGTCCACTGGATCGGCGGGCCCCGACTGGGGCTGCGCCAGACCTACCTTTCGCATCTGGAGCGGTGCGGCATGGTGCATGCCGTGGCGGGTCAGATGTGCGGGGTACTGCCGACGACTCGCTACCAAGCGACGGACACGGCGATCAGCCGGGAAATCAGGTCCCGGCTGGATTCGGCGATCCGCACCGGCGTACCGCCGGACCCGCGGACCGCGGCGCTCGCCGCACTGGCCCACGCGGTCGGACTCGGCAAGCACCTGTATCCGGGCAACGAGGGACGCTCGTCCCGCTCCCGGCTGCGCGATCTGATCAGGCACGACCCGATGGGCGGCCTCGTGGCGCACGCCGTGATGGACGTCCAGAACGGTGTGGCGGCGCAACCGCGCCGCAGTCCCGCGACCACTGCGGGACAGGGCAGCGGGCGACAGCCCGCGCAGGCGGCGCGGACCGCACCGGACCCCGGCAGGGTGCCGATGCAGCCACGCCGGGGTGCGGGAGCCATGGCCCGCGCCGTGGCCCACTGAACGGGCCGCACCAGGCCACACCCGCAGCACACGCAGCGCCCGCTGCGCCCCTGCTGCACCCGCACCACGCGGCACCCGCAGCGCCCGCTGCACCGCTGCCGCACCCGCACCACACGCACCGCCAGGCACCACGCGCCGCAGTCCCCCAGACCCGGTTCGGGAGCCGCCGAGTCGCGCGGGCGGGGCACCGGAGCGTCCTCGACGGACGCCGGTGCCCGGCCCGCGCGGCCGCAACCGCCTCATGGGGCACGCCCGTTGGGCCAGCGCACCCGGCGCGCACCGCGCCGGCACCCCACACACCGCTGTTCTGCTGTTTCCCAGCGCCGAGTTGACCCGTGGTGGCACTCTGCATGGCAGCAGACACGCAAAGTAGAGGCATAGTGCCGGAGGTGCACGTCCCGTGGCGTCCAACGTCAATCCCACCGTCAGGCGTCGCCGGCTCGGCCAGGAGCTGCGTCGGCTGCGCGAGCTGAAAGGCATGACAGCCGAAGAGGTGGCCGAGCGGCTGCTCGTCTCGCAGTCGAAGATCAGTCGCCTGGAGAACGGCCGTCGTTCGATCAGCCAGCGCGACGTCCGCGACCTCTGCGGGGTGTACGAGGTCGAGGACCACCGCATCGTCGACTCGCTCATGCAGATGGCCAAGGACTCCCGCCAGCAGGGCTGGTGGCACTCCTTCGGCGACATCCCGTACAGCGTCTACATCGGCCTGGAGACGGACGCGGCGTCCTTGCGCGTCTACGATCCGCAGGTCGTCCCCGGCCTGCTCCAGACCAGGCCGTACGCGGAGGCCCTGATCACCGGCGCGCTGCCGGAGACCACCCCGACGGACATCGAGAAGCGGGTGCAGGTCAGGATGCGCCGCCAGGAGCGCATCGCGGCACCGGAGAATCCGCTGCGGCTGTGGACCGTCCTGGACGAGTCCGCGCTGCGCCGCGTCGTCGGCACCCGCACGCTGATGCGCGAGCAGCTGGAGTATTTGGTGGAGCAGTCCCAACTGCCGCACGTCACGGTGCAGGTGATCCCGTTCGACATGGGCGCGCATCCGGGTCTGAACGGTCAGTACGCGATCCTGGAGTTCCCGGACGCCTCGGATTCCAGCGTGGTCTACATCGAGGGCGTCACGAGCGATCTGTATCTGGAAAAGGCGAATGACGTGCAGCAGTACAGCGTCATGTACGAGCATTTGCGGGCACAGGCGCTGAATGTGGATCAATCCCGGCAGCTCATCGCGGACATCGCCAAGGACTACGCCCGCTGAGGTCCGCCAAGATCCATGGTGGCTGAAGCGCGCTGAAGTCCGCCCTGCTCGCGAAAGTGCGGCACAGTACACCTTCGCCATAGCGCGACGGAAGACCCCTCTGGAATATGCCATCCGGTTGAGTGAACGACCCATCCGCCGGTCGATGTTGGCGAGTAGCGTCATTCACGCCAACAGCAAGAACGTTGGCGTATACCGCTCTCAGGCGGATACAGCAATTCACCAACTGCGCAAAACGGAGCAAACATGGCAATTCAGCAAGGTGCGTCGCCCGCTTGGACCAAGTCTTCCTACTCCACCGGGAACGGCGCCTGCGTCGAGGTCAAGTCCCCCGTGACGCACGCGATCTCCGTACGTGACTCCAAGGTCACGGACGGCGCGGTCATCGCCTTCCCCGCCGCGTCCTGGAACGCCTTCGTGGCCGAGGTCCGCGACGGGAAGTAGGACCGCCGGTGATACGTGCCAGTACCGACACAACCGCATAGCAGCACCGCATGAGCCCTCTCGACTAGTCCGCCGTCCTGGCCGAGGGGGCTCGGCCTTTTCCGGCCGCCGCGGCTGCCACGGCCGCGGGGACGACTACCGGAGCTGGTCCACGTACCGGTCCGTCCCCGGCACGGTCGGCACGAACGGCGCCACCAGCTCCACCCGCCCGAGCCCCGAATCGGCGACCTGCTCGACGGCCCCGGCGAACCGCTCCTCCCAGCACTCGCGCGGATCGCACTCCAGGAACCACAGCAGGGTGACCCGCGTGCCGACGCCCTCGACCTGCTTCACGTACGTCATCCGGTCGCCCGGCAGCGGTGTCGGCCTGAAGACCGTCACCAGGGCGGCGGGCGAGCCCGCGAGGGCGCGCGGGAGGCGGCGGGCGAGCAGCCACTCCAGGAGTTCCGGCCGCCGCTCGGGGCTCTCGGCGTCGACGACTTCGAGGACGAGGCCCCGGTACGGATGGTCGAGGGCGTGGAAGTCGCGCGGCCCGGCGGCGCCGTCCCGGTACACGGTGGCCTCGTGGTCCTGGAAGGCCGTGAAGACGTGGGTGCGGGCCTGGTGGACGCGGCCGTCGCGGTTGAGGCGCTTGTTGATGCCGACGGTCCACTTCATGTGGTGGTCGTAGCGGCCCTCGGTGATCCAGTACGTGGAGAGGTAGCAGCCCGCCGTCACGGGCTCGGCGACCGCCGACTTCTCGGGCCTGCGCAGGAGTTGGAGGTCGCGGGTCGCCACCCAGCGCCGCCCCGCGTACATCCAGGGCATCGCCATGGCGCCCGCGTAGTAGTGGTCGTCCTCGTACCAGCGGTTGTAGGCGTGCTCCTGGCCCGGGTGCGGCTCGACCATGGTGATCAGCGCATGGCCGGGGCGCACTCCGTAGGGGCCGACGGCGGCCAGCTCGGCGTAGGCCTCGACGCGGGTGTCCTCAGTCACGGATCTCCCCTTCCTTCCTCCGTTGGACGCCCATACTCTGACGCCCCGTCAGGAAAACTGCCAGAGTCCGGAGGTTCCTCATGTCACTGCTCGACGGCAGGACCGTGATCGTCTCGGGGGTCGGCGCGGGGCTCGGCCACGAGGTCGCCGCGGCCGTGGTGCGCGACGGCGGCAACGCCGTGCTCGGCGCGCGCACGAAGGAGAACCTGGAGCGGTCCGCCGCCGCGATCGACCCGGGGGGCGAACGCGTCGCGCACCGGCCGACGGACATCACCGACGAGGGCCAGTGCGAGGCGCTCGCCGCCCTGGCCGTCGAGCGGTTCGGGCGGATCGACGCGCTGGTGCAGGTCGCCGCCTGGGACAGCTACTTCGGCGGCCTTCAGGACGCGGACTTCGGCACCTGGGACGGCATCCTCGACGTGAACCTGCTGGGCTCGCTGCGGATGACGCGGGCCTGTCTGCCGCACCTGAAGGAGCGCGGCGGCTCGGTCGTCCTCATCGGTACGCAGTCGTCGGTGGCCGCGCCCTCGCAGGTGCGGCAGGCCGCGTACGCGGCGTCGAAGGGCGCGCTGGTCTCGGCGATGTACTCCCTGGCCCGCGAGCTCGGCCCGCACCGGATCCGGGTGAACACCGTCCAGCCGGGCTGGATGTGGGGGCCGCCGGTGGAGGCGTACGTGAAGTTCACCGCGCACACCGAGGGCGTACCGGAGGCGGAGGTGAAGCGGCGGCTCACCGAGCGGATGGCGCTGCCGGAGCTGGCCACCGACGGGGACGTGGCGGACGCGTGCGTGTTCCTCGCGTCGGACCGGGCACGGGCGATCACGGGGCAGTCGCTGTTGGTGAACGCGGGGGAGCTGATGCGCTAGCCGCGGGCCCGGAAGGCGGGTGGGCGCCCGGCCCGGGACCTGCCCCCGAGGGGCGGCCGACAGGTACCCCTTCGGGGGCTTTCGTCGCCCTTCGAGGGTCACGTATATGAACCAAGGTCGCCAACTCGAACGATTTTACTTCCTCTTGACCATGCGGGCGGTTGTCCGCGCCCTCCCGCCGAACCGACTATGAGCGGGCACTTCGCGGCCGTTCAGGCGCCATGTCGACAAGTGGGCGCCGTTTCAGCGGAGTTGACCGAGTTCACAAGTCGGACCCCTGGGAGGGGCAATGAACGGTCTCGACTGGGCCGTGCTCATCGCGTATTTCGGCGTGATGGTCGCGATCGGCGTCTGGTCCCACAAACGCGTGGACAACGTCAGTGACTTCTTCACGGCCGGCGGGAAGATGCCCTGGTGGCTGTCCGGCATCTCGCACCACATGTCGGGCTACAGCGCGGTGATGTTCACCGGTTACGCGGGCATCGCCTACACCTACGGTGTCACGTCCTTCATCACCTGGTCGTTCCCGATCGCGCTCGGCATCGCCATCGGCGCCCGCCTGTTCGCGCCGCGCATCAACCGGCTGCGCTCGCGCCTGCACGTGGCGTCCCCGCTCGAGTACTTGAAGAACCGCTACAACCTCAAGACCCAGCAGGCGCTCGCCTGGTCCGGAATGCTCCTGAAGATCGTGGACGTGGGCGCGAAGTGGGCCGCGATCGCCACCCTCCTCTCCGTCTTCACCGGCGTCTCCCTCAACCAGGGCATCCTCATCACCGGCGTGATCACGGCGATCTACTGCACGATCGGCGGCCTGTGGGCCGACGCCCTCACGGAGCTCGGCCAGTTCATCATCCAGCTCCTCGCCGGTGTCGCCATGTTCGTGGCGGTGATCGCGAAGCTCGGACCGTACGGCGGGTTCTTCGGCGTCTGGGACGAGCCCGCCCTGGACGGCCACGCGAAACCGCTGGTCGGCCCGTACGGAACGGTCTTCCTCCTCGCCTTCCTCTTCATCAAGCTCTTCGAGTACAACGGCGGCATGCTCAACCAGGCCCAGCGCTACATGGCCACGGCCAACGCCCGCGAGGCCACCCGCTCCGCGAAACTGTCCGCCGTCCTCTGGCTGGTCTGGCCGCTCGTCCTCTTCTTCCCCATGTGGATGTCGCCGCTCCTCGTCGACGCGAAGAAGCCCGACGGCTCCGACTCCTACGCCCTGATGACCGAACAGCTCCTCCCGCACGGCCTCCTCGGCCTGGTCATCGTCGGCTTCTTCTCCCACACCATGGCCATGTGCTCCTCCGACGCCAACGCCATCGCGGCCGTCTTCACCCGCGACGTCGCGCCGGTCCTCTCCAAGCGGGCCCGCGCCTGGAACGACCACGCCGGACTCATCGCGGCCCGCCTCACCACCGTGATCTTCCTCGGCCTGTCCATGGCGGTGGCCACGCAGGTCAACTCGCCCGCCTTCAAGGACATCATCACCGTCGTCATCAAGTGGGTCGCCGGTCTGATGGGCCCCATCGCCATCCCGATGATGCTCGGCCTGCTGCGCCCGTTCCGCCGCTCAGGACCCACGGCCGCGCTCACCAGCTGGGGCCTCGGCCTGCTCGCCTTCTGGCTGGTCAACTACCCCATCCACTGGAACGTGGACGGCGGCGTGCCGCTCCAGTACCAGGTGTCGATCCCGCTCGCCGTCTCGCTGGTCCTCTACATCGCGATCGGGTACTTCAAGCCCGAGGACACCCCCGAACGGGACGCTCTGATCGAGCGGATCAACACGGACGACGATGACTCGGCCGCGGTGGCCCTGCCGACGCAGGCGGAGCCCACGGAGCCCAAGACGGTCGGCTGAACCCGGCCCCCGGGGGGCTGCGACCCCAGCCCCCCGGGTCTTAATCCCGTGCGCGTGCCGTCGTCCGGATGATGGGGTGGCGTGGTGACCCACCACGACGAAACGGCGTCGGCTGTCCGCCCGTTGACCCTGTCCTGGGTGAACCGCCACCTGAAGACCGACGAACGAATCCTCACCACCGAAACACTGCACGGCGGCATCACCGCCGAAATCCGGAAGCTGACCATCGGCGCCCGGGACGGCGGCACCCGTGCCCTGGTCCTGCGGACCTTCGTGAACGCGGAGCACGCCGAGGACTCCCTGCACCGGGAGGCCGACGCCCTGACCCTGCTCACGGAGACCGCCGTACCGGCTCCGGCCCTGATCGCGGCCGACCCGACCGCGGCGCACTGCGAGCACCCCTCGCTCCTGATGACCCACCTGGCCGGCCGCACGATCCTCGACGACGAGGGAGCGGAGGCACGCGTCCCTCTCCTGGCCCGCCAACTGGCGGCGATCCACGCGCTGCGCCCCACCGAGCGCCCCCGCACGTACACGGCGTGGACGACCGCCGACACCGTCGTCACGCCGAAGGGCGCGGACGCGACGACGTGGGCGGCGGCGATCGACGTGATCCGGAAGCCCCCACCACCTTACGAAGGCCGTTTCCTGCACCGGGACTTCCACCCCGGCAACGTCCTCTTCGCCGCGCGGTCCCCCAGCCCGGCACCTCCCCGCATCACCGGCGTCGTCGACTGGGCGACCACCTCCTGGGGCCCCACAGACCTGGACGTGGCCCACTGCTCCACCAACCTCGCCCTGCTGCACGGCCCGGAGTGGGGCCTGCGGTTCGCCGAGGCGTACGAGGAGGCGGGCGGGACGCTGGCCGCGACGGCGCACGCACGCCGGTACTGGCAGGTGCGGGACGCGCTGGCGTTCTCGGAGGAAGTGGCGTCGGTGTCGCAGCCGTGGCGGAAGGCGGGGAGAACGGAGCTGACGACGCGAGCTGTGGAGGAACGGCTGGACGCGTATGTCACGACCCTGATGACCACACCGACCTGACCCCGTGTGGAATGCCCCCCATGCACACCGCGAGACGCGTACTCATCGTGGCGTACGACAACGCCCAGATCCTCGACATAGCCTGCCCGAGCGGCGCTCTGGACATAGCGAACCGCTACGGCGCGAACCCCCCGTACCGGATAGACCTGGGCACGGTGGGCCGCCGCCCGGCACACAGCTCGGCGGGCATAGCCCTGGCGGCGGGCCAGCGACTGGAAACGGTGACGGGCGAGTTGGACACCCTCCTGGTGGTCGGCGGCGCGGGCTACGAGGAGGCGGCGGCCGACCCCCGCCTGGTCGCCCAGGTCCACCGCCTGGCGGAGCACAGCCGCCGCGTCGCCAGCGTCTGCACCGGCGCCTACGTCCTGGCGGCCGCGGGCCTGCTGGACCACCGCCGGGCGACGACCCACTGGGGCTACGGCGACAGGCTGGCGGCCCGCCACCCCTCGGTGGCCGTGGACGTGGCCCCCCTCTACGTCCGCGACGGCAACGTCTACACCTCCGCGGGCGTCACCAGCGCCCTGGACCTCACCCTCGCCCTGATAGAGGACGACCACGGCCCCACCCTCGCCCGCGCGGTGGCCCGCGAGCTGGTCTCGTACCTCCACCGCCCCGCCGACCAGGCCCAGATCAGCATGTTCCTGGCGGCCCCGCCCCCGGGCGACCGTCTGGTACGCGACCTCGCGGGCCACATCGCGGCCCACCTGGCCGACGACCTGACGCCCGCCGCGCTCGCCGCCCGCGCGGGCGTGAGCACCCGGCACCTGACCCGCCTGTTCTCCGCCCACCTGGGCACGACCCCGGCCCGCGCGGTGCGGGCGGCCCGCACGGAGGCGGCCGCCCACCTGGTCCGCGCCAGCGAACTCCCCCTGTCCGCGATCGCCCGCCGCTGCGGCTTCGGCTCCGCGCAGACGTTGCGGCAGGCGTTCCTCGACCACTACGGCATGGGCGGGGACAGGATTCGCAGGATGCCGGACATGCCCCGTCCACGCGCACCGCAACCCGCGCAGACTCCCGTGCCATGACGCACCCCACCACCCGCCGCACCCTCCTGCGCGGCACCGCCGCGGCAGCCACGGCCGCCCTCGCCACGACAGCCCTGACCCCGACGGCCCACGCCGACACCGCCCCGTACCCCGCGAACCGCAGCACCGACCCCGGCACCCCACCCACCGGCCCCCGCATCGGCATCCTCCTCTACGACGGCTACAGCCTCCTCGACCCCACCGGACCCGCCGAAGTCCTCTCCCGCGTCCCCGGCGCGAGCGTCACGATGCTGGCCGAACGCCGGGGCCCGGTCCGCACGGACACCGGCGACGTGGCCGTGCTGGCGGAGCGCACCCTCGACGAGGCGGGCCGCCTGGACGTCCTGCTCGTACCGGGCGCGGGCAACCGGGGCACGATCGCGGCGATGGAGAACCAGCCGCTCCTGGAGTGGATCAGGCACACGAACCGCCGCACCCGCTTCACCACGTCCGTGTGCACGGGCTCCCTCGTCCTCGCGGCGGCGGGCCTCCTGGACGGCCGCCGCGCGACGACGTACTGGGCGTCGGCCCCGTACCTGGAGAAGACCTTCGACATCACGTACGTGCCGGAACGCTACGTGCGGTCGGGGAAGTTCATCACGTCGGCGGGCGTCTCGGCGGGCCTGGACATGGCCCTGTACCTGGCGGCGCGGCTCACGGACGACGACACGGCACGGGCGATCCAGCTGGCCGTCGAGTACGACCCGCGGCCGCCGTTCGACGCGGGTGACGCGCAGCAGGCGAGCGCGGAGCTGAAGGCGCGGGCGCTGAAGATCCTGGCGGATTCGCAGGTCTGACGGATTCGCAGGTCTGACGGTTGCGCAGGTCTGACGGCCTCGCAGGTCTGACGGTCCGGGCTCGGACGGCCCGGCCTCAGGCCCGCGGATAGCGGGCGAGCCACCCGGGCGCCGCCCCCGCCGGGCTGTGCAGGGCGGGCCCCTGCGTCATCTCCATGGCGAAGTCGTCGGCGAGTTCGAGAACGGTGGCCCGCCCCTCCAGCTCGGTGAGCCACCCCGGCGGCAACGCGGTCTCCCCGTGCAGCGCGCCGAGCAGCGCCCCGCACAACGCCCCGGCCGCCGCCGACGGCCCGCTGTGGTTGATGGCGAGCCGCAGCCCGTGCCGGATGTCCTCGCCGACGAGGGCGCAGTACACGGCGGCGGCGAGCGCGCCGACGGCCCCGCCCTCGCCGACGAGTTCCTCGACGCGGCCGGCCGTGGGCATGCCCTGGCGGACGGCGCCGAGGGCGTGCCGCAGGGCGTCGGTGACGGGCTGGTGGCCGGGCCGGGCGGCGAGCAGGGCGAGGGCGCGCTGGATGGCGCCGTCCAGCGACTCACCGCGGGCGAGGCCGTGCACGAGGAGGGTGTGCGCGCCGGCGGTGAGGTACGCGACGGGGTGCCCGTGGGTCTGGACGGCGCACTCGACGGCCAGCTGCAGCACGAGCTGCGGCTCCCACCCGACGAGCAGCCCGAAGGGCGCGGACCGGGTGGCGGCCTCGGGCCCTTGCTCGCCGGGGTTCTTGGGTACGTCGAGCGTGCCCATGCGGTCGTCGGCGAGCCCGGTGAGGCAGGCGCGGGCGGGGTCGCGGCGGGCGTACAGCCACTCCTCGCGGGCCAGCCAGCCGTCTTCCCTGCGGCGCTCGTCGGGCCCCCAGTCGCGCTGGGTCGCGGCCCAGCGCCGGTAGGCCCGGTGCAGGTCGGTGGGCGGGTGCCAGGCGCCGGTGTCGCGGCGGACCTGTGCGCGTATCAGTCCGTCGACGGTGAACAGCGCCAGCTGCGTGGCGGCGGTGACGGCGCCGCGCCCGCCGCCGTGCGCGGCGGCGAGTTCGGTGAGCCCCTCGGCGCCGTGCGCCTCGCGGATCGCGCCGAGGCCGAAGCCGTCGACGGGCGCGCCGAGCGCGTCACCGACGGCGGCCCCGAGCAGCGTTCCGCGCACCCGGCTGCGGAAGTCCTGCTGCTCGGTGCGGCCCCACACACCGGTGGCTGCTGCAGTGCTCACCGAACCCCCTTTCCCGTGCCCTGGCGTCCGACTCCGCAGCACTGTAATCGAACGGGAACGGTGGGTTCAGGGCCCAAGTGGTTTGTACGGAGGTGCCCTTTCTCTGCCTCCGACCGCTAGTTCCCGGACGGGGTTGGCCGGTGTTCGACGTACTCGATGACGGTGCCGTCGGGGTGCCGGGCGGTGAACCCCGTACCCGTGGGAACCCGGTGCGGCGCGACCAGGATCTCGGTGCCCTCCTCGGCGGTGAGCCGGTTCAGATAGGCGTCGGCGGAGTCGACGAGCAGCGTCCCGTCGGTGGCCCGAAATGGCTCAAGGACGTCCTCGGCGGCCTCGACGAGCAGAAAACTTCCGACGACGGCGAGGGTGAGTTCCCGGGCCGGATACGTGAAGTACATGTCCCGTTCGGTGCCGAGCAGCCGCTCGTAGAAGGCGGTGACGGCGTCCAGCGTGCCGGGCGGGGTGTAGACGCGGATGAGGGTGCGGGGTTCGGTGAGGTGGGAGGAGTCGTTGTGGCGGCGGATGACGACGGGGGTGCCGGTGACGACGGGGGTGTCGGTGACGGCAGGAGTGCCGGTCGCGACGGCGGGGGTGTCGGTTGTTTCGGTCATGCGGCAAGCATCCGGCCGGGAATGGGGCCCGCCAGGCGGGTGTTCATGGGGTGAGCGGAGGTCACAGGATGACGGACACGGCCCAGGGGGTACGGGGCGCGCTGCGGCGCGAGCTGGGCGGCTTCCTGCGCGCGCACCGCGAGCTGCTGGCCCCGGCGGACGTGGGGCTGCCGCGCACCCCGCGGCGGCGCACGTCCGGGCTGCGGCGCGAGGAGGTCGCGGCGCTGTCGGGGGTGTCGGTGGCCTGGTACACGTGGCTGGAGCAGGGGCGCGTGGACACGTCCCGGCAGGTGCTCGACGCGGTGGCGCGGGCGCTGCGGATGGACGGTGCGGCGCGGGAGCACGCGCTGGCGCTCGCGGGGTTCGCCCCGGAGGGACCGGGCGGACCGAACGGGCTGGGCGGGCCGGACGCCTCGGACGCACTCGCCACACCGCACGCCGTGGCGGTCAACCACCAGCACCTCCTGGACAGTTGGCCCACCAGCCCCGCCCTCCTCCTCGGCCCCGCCCTGGACCTCCTCGCCTGGAACACCGCGTACGCCACCCTCTGGCCGGACCCCGCCGCCGTACCCGCCGACCGCCGCAACCTGCTGCTCCTGCTGACCGGCGACCCCCACCACCAGCGCCTCCTGCCCGCCTGGCAGCCGCTGGCGATGGACCTCTACCGCCACTTCCGCACCCGCGCCGACCGCGCCCCGCTGTCCGCGCGCTTTGGGCAGCTGACGGCCCGGCTGCGCGCCGAGCGGCCCGACCTGGAGGAGTGGTGGGACTGCCGCTCGGTGGGCGAATTCGCCCCGCGCACCATGGAACTGGCCTTTTCCGACGGCCAGTTGGCGCGCTACGGCGTGACGCTGCTGCTCACCCCTGAGCCTCGGGGCGGGGCAGTTCTGGTGCAGACTCCGGCTCACTGAGCGGCGGCTGCGGCTGCGGCTGCGGCTGCGGCCCGGCGTACCGCGCGCGGACGGCGTCCCGGGCGGCGATCACGCGCGCGAGGCGGGGGCCGAGGCGGGCACGGTCGGCGCCGGGCGCGTGCAGCAGGGCGGTGAGGTCGTCGGCGAGTTCGGCCAGGTCGGCCCAGTGGGTGGTGGGGGCCTCGGCGAGGGCGAGGAGGCGGGCGAGGCGGGCGTCCAGGGCGGTCCAGTCGGCCAGGCCCGCGGCGATCAGGACGTACAGGTAGTCGTGCCACGGGGAGGGTTCGTCGCTGCCGCGGGCGAGGTGGACGGCCCGCCGCCACAGGGGGCGGGCGGCGGCGGCCCCTTCGGCGCCGCCGACGGCGAGGGCGAGCAGTTGCAGGCCGCCGGCCTCGTCGGCCTCGTACGCGGTGAGGGCGGCACTGCGGGCGCGGGCCCACCGTCCGGTCACGCGGTACGCCTTGCTCAGCGCCTCGACGGCGTCACTGCCACCGTCCGCCAACTCCGCTTCTTCAGCGGCCAGTTGGGCGAGGGCGAGCCCGGGGCGACCGCACCACAGGTGCACATCGGCGGTCGTGCGCCGCGCCCACGACGGGTCCCCGCCGCCGGTTTCGACGGGCAAGTGTTCCATCAGGGGCCCGGGCGCGGGACCGGTAGCGTCCGGCGGGTACGGCGAAGGCCCCCTCGCCATGGGTGAGGGGGCCGTTTCGTACTCAGTCGAGCGCTGCCAGTTCAGCACGGACGATGGCCTTGGCGTCCTCGCCGTACACCGCCGACTGCTCCAACAGCCCGAAAGCCTTCTGGTAGCGGTCGATCTGCTGCTGGTCCGTTCGGGTCGGGCAGTCACCGAACAGTTCGATCTCGACCCGCTTGCCATCGAAGATCCCGAAGGAGTGGCCTGGGAAGACCGCGAGGAGGCTACGGTCAGGGATGACGCCGAGAGTGAGGCCGGGCAGCTCGAAGGACTCCAGAAGCCGATTCAACTGACCGCGCATGACGTCAGCACCGCCGATGTTCTTGCGCAGCGCCTCTTGGCAGAGCAGTACGTGATACGTCCGGCCCCCCTTGCCGATCAGTTCGGCGCGAGCCGTACGGGCTCGTACGCCGTCCTCCACATCATCCGGCGTCTCAAAGAAGTTGACAACCAGACGGAGCATGGCGCGTACGTAGTCGGGGGTCTGCAAGTTGCCCCAGACCACCTCGGGGCAGTAGTTCTTCGACTCCTTGGTCTTGCCGACCAGATCCAAGAACGCTTCCTGCGTCGGCCCCATCCCCTCTTCGAGCAACTCGTCCCAAGTCTTCTGCGAAGCAGGTGTGTTGGACATGACTTGAGCCTCCCCCAGGCGCGGGCGGAATCAATCGCGCCCTGACCTTAAGACCGTGCAAGTTCACGCAAGTCCGCTGCGCGACAGGGTGACTTAAGTGCAAGCTCGTACACAGAGATCGTCTTCAACGAGCAAGGTGGTCACCATGGCATTGCGCATGCTGGGCAAGGACCCGAACTCCCCCGAGGGCAAGTCGGCGACTGTCTACTACGACGATGTGGCGGACAGGTACCTCGTCCAAGGACTGAAGGTGCTGGACGCGGAACGGCTCTCCCAGATGGATCTTCCCGACTACGAGACAGTGGTGGAGATCCCCACGTACATGGTGCAGTTCTTCCCGGAGGTGGACGGTGGCCGAGGAGCCGACGTTTGAGGGGTTGTTCCGGCAGGCGAAGCGCTCTGCCGTGCACCTGGAGATGCGGGACGGCTACATGCGGTCGGACCCGAGCTACGTCTCCTGGAAGCAGGACCCTCACAGCGTCGCGGCCGAACGTGACCCGGACTCACGGCCCTGGCTCGGGCTGATGAAGGAGATCACCAGTCGTGGGGTGGAGGTGCGTCGCGCTCGGATCTTCTCCGAGCCGATGAGCGAATACCTGCGCTTTGAGCACTACCTCACGCCCAGCAACGTGGGTGCTGGTGAGCAGGTCCGTTGGCTACCGCGTCGCAAGGCGTCCGCCATCGCCCTCCCCGGCAACGACTTCTGGTTGTTCGATGACAGCCTCGTCGTCTTCCTGCACTTCACCGGAGAAGGTGAGCTGTCGCCAGAAGGCGATGAGGAACGCACAACAGCACCAGAAGTAGTACGGCTTTGCTCGACGGCCTTCGAGGCGGTCTGGGAGCGCGCCACGCCGCACGAGGAGTACAGGCCGGTCTGATGCGCGAACAGGACTGACACCCCCGTGTCCCCGTCGCCGTCGTCAAGCGTCCGGAGCGCCAAGCAAGCGCTCGGGAAGCGTCTCCGAGAGATCCGCAAGGACTCCGGCAAGACCGCTCGCGCCGTGGCGGCGGCGGCAGGGTGGCACGAGTCGAAGAGTTCCCGTCTGGAGAACGGCAAGACGCCTCCTTCCGACGAAGACATTCGGATCTGGACCCGCATCTGCGACGCGGAGGACCAGGCCGCGGACCTCATCGCCACCGCACGCGGCATCGACGGCATGTACGTCGAATGGCGCCGCCTGGAAAGCGGTGGCCTCAAGCGCGTCCAAGAGTCAGTGCTTCCACTCTTCCAGCGCACTCTCTGGTTCCGCTTCTATCAGTCCTGGGTCGTCCCCGGCCTCCTTCAGACCGAGGACTACACCCGAGCCGTGCTGAACACGGTCGTGTCCGTCCGAGACACCGTGGACGACGCTGAAGAGGCCGTCGCGGCACGAATGGAGCGACAACGCGTACTGCACGCCGGGGGACGGCGTTTCGCGTTCTTGATCGAAGAATGGGTTCTCCGCACCGTCATCGGTGACGCGGAGACGATGGTCACCCAGCTCGGGCACCTGATCGGCATGACGGCAACGCCCGCCGTGAGCCTCGGTGTGATCCCCATGGGCGTGGTGCGAGGCAACGCATGGCCCACGGAGTCGTTCGCGATGTACGACGAGGCTCAGGTGTCGGTCGAACTGGTCTCTGCCGGTCTCACGGTGACACAACCCCGTGAGATCGCCGACTACGGCAAGGCGTTCGCGGAACTGGCCAGCATCGCCGCCTATGGAGCAGCCGCCAGAAAGCTGATCACTACGGCGATCGACACCTGCCAGTGAATCTGTGCAAGTCCGTAGAAGTTCATTGAGCCCCGGGACCCCATAGCTCGATCCTCAAAGCATCGCCAGTAACCCCCTGGATGCCCTCCCCGGCGTTCCTTGGACCGGTTGGCCGGGGAGGAGCAACGCCCGTCGGAGCGGGCGAGTGAGTGCACAACGAGCAGGGGAGGCGCCCCTGTTCGCAGCTTGAGGAGGCGCAAGCCTGTGACTCTCAAGGAAGCACTGCGACGCAAGGCTACCCCTCGTGGTGGCGACGATGACGGCGGTCACGGATCCGATGGCACCGACATCGAGGACGGTGACGGCGGGGGCGGTAGCGGCTCCCCCGGCCACTGATTGAAACCGGCCCCCGGCTTCGGTCGGGGGCCGCTCCTTCTCCGACCACATCGCCACCTGGATAGGCGCTGCCCAAGTGCATCTTCTTGTCGTTGACTGGGACTTCTTCTTCCCCACCCCCGCCGCCGGCGCTCCGCTCGGTGACCATCCCGAGCTGTTCGCCTGGCCGATCGCCGAAGACGCCACCCACGTCGAAGCCATGTGGTTGAAACGGCTGCGGGACTTCGAGCGGGCCGACGTCGAGCTTCCCCGCTGTCACGGCTACGAGGGCTTCTGGGACCGCTTCGACATCGCACCCGAGGCACCGGTCTACTACGCCGACTCGAACGCCTGGGCCGCCCACATCTTCCCCTCCAACCTCGGAGGCGAAGGCGGCTGGGAAAGCGTCCACCTCTATGACGCGCACCACGACTGCGGCTACAAGAGCAACACCGCGACGTTCGAGGAGTGGAAGGCCAAGGGGCAGATCAGCGCCGAGAACTGGATGCTCGCGCACTACTGGAGCCGGTCGAAACTGTTCGTCCACTTCCCGCCCTGGCGGGAGTCGATGGCCAGGCCCACTGAGCAGCCCGTCATTCCCGTCAGCATGGTCATTGATGGCGGGGAGGCACCGAACGACACCTTCGACGCGGTCTTCCTGTGCCGTTCCGGCGCGTGGGTGCCGAGCTGGTGTGATGACCAGTTCGAGGATTTGCTGAAGGCCTGCCCGGCTCGGCCGGTGGAGCATCCGCGCAACGCGTGGAACCAGCCCCGAGCAGATGTAAGGCGCATGGCGGTGCTTTCCCGGCGCGTCAGGCACTGGCGACAGGACGCTGGCATCGCCGGTCACGCGCCATGGGTGCGACGAAGGCCCCCTCGTCGCTGACGAGGGGGCCTTCGTTCTACTGGAGCGCCCGGCAGGCCTTGCACCTACATTTCCCATCGGATGATGGGCGTCTTTCCTTGGACCACAGACGCGCGACTCCCGTGCTGTGCACCGAAGTTACGTATTGATCGTACACCCTCGTGAGGGCCCGTCAGACCACCTCCGCGCCCCGCCCTACGCCGCCGCCCGGCCCGGGCGGCAGTCACGGCACCGCCCCGGCCGCTCTCCTCGGAAGGCGCGCTCGCACCCGTCGCAGTTCTGCAGCGGCAGGGGGCGCGCGGTCGCCTTTCGTGGTTCTGGCCCCTCGTGCAGGGGCGGTGGCATCAGCTCCGTCAGGCGGTGGGCGAGGAGGGCGGCGGGGCGGCGGAGCGGGTCCTGTGGGAGGTCGGTGGTGAGGGCGTGCCGTACGACGGTGGGTGGGACGCCGCGCTCCAGCCAGGTGGTGACGGCGGGGGCGAGGCGGTGGACGTCGCGTTCGGCGAGGAGGAGGCGGGGGTCGTGGGTGCGGAGGCCGGTGAGGAGGGTGGTGGCGGTGGGGTCGCTCGGCGCCGCCGGGGCCGGGGGTGGTGCCGGTGCCGGGGGCGGTGCGGGGGCCGGTTCCCGGTCCGGCGGCGGTACCGGCTGCGCGGGCGCCTGCGGCCGGACGTACGCCTGTGACCGGGCGTACGCCTGCGGGATGTTGTACGAAATCGTGCGCGTCACGATGCGGCCGGAGGGGAGGCGTTCCTTGGTCCGGGCGAGGTAGCCGTGGGTTTCCAACTCCCGCAGCGCGGCGGCGATGCGCATCTCGCCCTCGGGGAAGCGCTGGGCCAGCGCCTTCACCCCGATCCGGGACCCGGCGGGCAGCGACTGGATGTGGACCGCGAGGCCGATGGCCGTGAGGGACAGCTCGTGGTGCTGGGCGAGGTGGTTTCCGACCACGGTGAAGCGGTCCGGGTGGCGTTCGGTGACGTGGTGAAGTCCGGCTCCGGAACACCCGGAAGGGCCGGACTCATGGCGCGCGGGCGCGCTAGGCTGCTGTGCAGTCATCAGGAAGGCTCTTCTTCCTCGGTGAACAGGCCCTCGCACTGGGATGCCAGTCCCGGCGAGGGCCGTTTCATGTCTTGGGTTGTCGCCGCTGACGCTGCACCATCGACTGCCGTATATGCCAGCGGAGTTGGCGATGTTCACCCGCGAGAGTGAGCGGCGGGGCAGGTGGGGTGGGGTGAGTGCTTTCCCCGGTCCTTTTCTTTGGCGTCGGGCCTGCCCGGGTCCTGGATGCCCACGACCCGGCGGGGCTTGCCCGGGGCCTGGATACGCACGACCCGGCGGGGCCTGCCCGGGTCGCGGATCCCCACGATCCGGCGTGCTCCGTACGCACGCACCCGATCCCTCACCGGCCCGGACCCGGCCCAGCACCTTCACTGCATGTGAGAGCAGTCGGCATCCGGGTCCCGCGTGAGGGCGATCACGTCGTCGAGCCGGTCGCGTACGGCGAGCAGGTCGGTGATCCGCTGGTCGATGCGGAGCCGCTCGGCCTCCATCTGGTCCAGGAGTTTCGGGGGCGCCTCACCCGAGTCCACGCACGGCAGCACGTCGCGGACCACTCTGCTCGGGAGGCCCGCGGCATACATCTGCTGGATCAGCCGGACTCGCTGGACGGCGGAGTCGGGGTAGTGCCGCTGACCGCCGGGGCTGCGGCGCGCCGGGAGCAGGTCCTGCTCCTCGTAGTAGCGCAGCGCCCGGACGCTCACTCCCGTCTTCTCGGCGACCTCACCTATGCGCACTGGCCCTCCTCCGTCCGGGCGGCCCGCCCGGCTTGCACCTGACGTCAACGTCAGCTTTTAGCGTAGGGCGCGTCGGCGCTCGCCGAACATTCACCCCACTGATCTCATGTACGGCCTGTTCAGGCCGCGTCGAAGGGCAGAACGTCATGCGCGCAGTCCGCTATCACGAGTACGGCGGTGTGGAGACCCTCGTGGTCGAGCAGGCACCGGACCCGCACCCCGGGCCCGGCGAGATCCGCGTCCGCGTCGCGGCGGCCGGCGTCAACCCCGTGGACTGGAAAGTACGTTCTGGTGCGGTGCGGGAGGTGCTCCCCGTGGACCTGCCCGCGATCCCCGGGCGTGACGCCGTCGGCGTGGTCGACGAGACCGGCGCGGGCGTGCGGGGCGTCAGCGTCGGCGACCGCGTCTTCGGGCTCGGCGGCGTCACCGGCGCGACAGCGGAGCTGGCCGTGCTCTCGGCCTGGGCCCACGCGCCCACCACATGGACCGACGAGGAGGCCGCCGGTGCCGGTCTGGCATCCGTGACCGCGATCGGCGGGCTGAAGGCGCTCGGCCCCCTGCGGGGGCGCACCCTTCTCATCGAGGGCGCCGCCGGAGGCGTGGGCAGTGCCGCGGTCGAGATCGCGGCGGCCCAGGGCGCCACCGTGATCGGTACGGCCAGCGTGCGCAACCACGCGTTCCTCACCTCCCTCGGAGCCGCCCCCACCACCTACGGCACCGGCCTCGCGGAACGCCTCGCCACCCTGGCTCCGGACGGTGTCGACCTCGCCCTCGACACCGCCGCCTCCGGGTCCCTGGCCGACCTCATCGCGATCGTGGGCGACCCCGCCCGCGTGTCGACGATCGCCGACTACGCCAACGCGCAGCGCCTGGGCGTACATCTGGCCAACGCCGAGAACGACTCCGCACTCCTCGCCGAAGCGGGCGAACTCGGCCGCCAGGGCCGCTACACGCCTCGCGTCGAGCGGACCTACCCGCTCGACCAGATCGCGGCCGCGCACGCACACTCCGAGCGCGGCCGCACACGGGGAAAGATCGTGGTCCGCATCTGAGCTCGCCCCCTCCGCCCGTGCCCCCTCCTGTCTACCCTGAACACCAAGTGAGTCGATACACAGTGCAACTGTCCGGGTACGGTCCGGAGTTGCCCGGCTCGTACGCGGAAGGTGGGCCGCATGGAGGACGAGGAAGCCGCAGCGGTGCTCAAGGCCGTGGGCCGCCAGATCAAGGCGTGGCGCGAGGCAGCGGCGATGAGCCGGGCCGAGTTGGGCGCGGCCATCGGGTACGGCGACGAGATGGTGTCGTCGGTCGAGCGGGGGCGACGCATCCCGAAGCCGGAGTTCCTGGACAACGCCGATGAGGCGCTGGGGGCGGGCGGGAAGATCTCCGCGATGAAGCGGGACGTGGAGGAGGCCCGGTACCCGAAGAACGTTCGGGACTTGGCCAAGTTGGAGGCGCAGGCCGTGGAGCTCGGGGCCTACGCAAGCCACCACATCCACGGCCTGCTCCAGACCCCGGAGTACGCACAGGCGCTGTACGAGATGCGGCGGCCCTCGTACACGGAGGAGGAAATCGACCGCCTGGTCGGCGCCCGCATGGCGAGGAAGGCCGTCTTCGAGCACATCCCCCGGCCACTGATCACCTTCGTCCAGGAAGAGGTGACACTACTACGGCCCATCGGGGGCAGAATGGTGTTGCGGCAACAACTCGAACACCTGTTGGAAGTTGGCAGGTTGAGGCATGTGGAGATCCAGGTCATGCCAACGGATCGTGACGACCATGCTGGCATGGCGGGCTCACTCCAACTGCTGAAGCTTCGGGACAGAACGTCGATCGGGCACTCAGAAGCCCAGCTTTCCAACCGAGTGATCAGCGACTCCCGGGAAGTCCAGATCATGGAGATGCGCTATGGAATGATCCGGGCGCAGGCCCTCACGCCGCAGGAGTCCCTGGCCTTCATCGAGAACTTACTGGGAGAGGCATGACCCCCAACACCCAGGCTGCCGCGACTGGTCCGGCACTGAAGTGGATCAAGAGCAGCTACAGCGGCAACGACGACGCCGATTGCGTCGAGGTCGCCTTGCAGTGGCGCAAGAGCAGCTACAGCAGCAACGACGGGCCTGAATGCGTCGAGGTCGCCATAGCCCCGACCTGCGCCACCGTCCACATACGCGACTCCAAGAACACGGCAGCCGCCCACCTCACCGTCGCCGACTCCGCCTGGTCGGACTTCGTCGGGTTCGCGATGACGCACTGATCGCGCCAACCCGCACGGTTCCAGCCGCCGTTCGTCGTGAGTTGTCCGCGTACTTCCCCGGAATTGTCCGTGATCCGTAACAGACGGATCCTCC
This sequence comes from Streptomyces flavofungini, assembly GCF_014650815.1. Lineage (GTDB taxonomy): Bacteria > Actinomycetota > Actinomycetes > Streptomycetales > Streptomycetaceae > Streptomyces > Streptomyces flavofungini. The sequence continues at coordinate 368,387 of NZ_BMVR01000005.1, read as the reverse complement.
GGCCCGTGTGCCTCATCCTGCCAGGTGGTCGCGAGGCGGCCGGGGCGCACTGAGGGACTTCGCAAAGGGGCGGACATGGCACGGCACAGCGGCGGGCGGGGCTGGTACGGCAAGGTCGTCGGGGCGGCGCTCGGGGTGATGATGCTCGCCACCGGTGCCTCCGTGTGGACCGCGCAGGCCGGTGCCACGGACGAGCCCACGCCGAAGCCGAGCGCGCCGAGCGGCAAGGCCAAGCCCGTCGAGGACACCATCGTGCACGCCTCGGACGCCGGGAAGCGCGGCGTGAACATCACCATCGACGACGGCCCCGACCCCAAGTGGACCCCGCACATGCTGGACCTGCTGCGGCAGTACAAGGTGAAGGCCACGTTCTGCATGGTGGGCACGCAGGCGCAGGCCCACCCCGACCTCGTGAAGAAGGTCGTCGCCGCCGGGCACCGGCTGTGCGACCACTCGGTGTCCCACAACACCGCCATGGACAAGGAGTCCGCGGCCTACCGGTCGAAGCAGATCCTCGACGCCGAGCGCATGATCACCAAGGCGTCCGGGGGCGTACGGCCGATGTACTACCGGGCGCCCGGCGGGGCCTTCACCCCCGACAGCCGCAAGCTCGCCGCCTCCCGTGGCATGCGCCCGCTCGGCTGGAACGTGGACAGCAAGGACTTCGAACTCCCCGGTACGAACGCCATCGTCACCACCGTCCAGCGCGAGGTGGCCAACGGCCCGACGATCCTGTTCCACGACGCGGGCGGCGACCGCGCCCAGACCGTCGAGGCCCTGCGTCAGCTTCTGCCCTGGCTGAAGCAGCAGGGGTACTCGTTCGGCTTCCCGGTGCGTTGAGCCAGTCCCCGGGTTGAGGCCATCCGTCCTCAGACCGCGGTGACGTCAGATCGCGGTGACGTTGACGGCCGACGGGCCCTTCTGGCCGTCCTCGATCTCGAACTCGACGTTCTGCCCCTCGGCGAGGGTCTTGAAGCCGTTGCCCTGGATCGCGGAGAAGTGCACGAAGACGTCCTTGCTTCCGTCAGCCGGGGTGATGAACCCGAAGCCCTTGCTCTCGTTGAACCACTTGACCTGCCCCTTGATCTTGGCCATGGCCACAGCTCCCTCGGCTGAACACGTCACCCCCACGACGGTGACGTTGCGATGCGCTCAACGTACCGAGACGCCGCGGCCAAGGTCATCAACGCCTTGCAAGCCAAAGCGGAGTGGCCGTATCCGGCCGTCGTGGCTCAGCGGGTCCGGCGGACTCCACCTAGCCCCAGGTGCGTTCGCACAGGACAAGGCGGTAGCCGTCCGGGTCCTCGACCGTCACCCCGTACTCGTCCCAGTAGGGGTTGTGCGCGGCCACGCGGGTTCCGCCCCTGCTGGTCAGGCGGGTCACCAACTCCTCGTCCACGGGGGCCCCGAGGTACACCACGAACAGGTCGTCCACGGTCGGGGTCGGGTCCAGCGGGGCCTCGGGGTCGTGCGTCAGCTCGAAGTGCCAGGCGCCGCCGCGCGGGCCGACCATGATGAGGTCGTGCTCGCCGGGGACGCGCTCGGCGGTCCGCCACAGGACGTCGAGGCCGAGGCCGTCGACGTAGAAGCGTTCGGCGGCGGCGAGGTCCCGGGACGGGCGGGCCACGCGGATGTGGGTCGTGGAGTCGATCACTTCGCGGCCTCCGCCTTCGTGGCCCCCGAATTCGCGGCCTCCCGCTTCGCGGCCTCCGCCTTCGCCGACTCCAGCGCCGACCGCCACACCGGGCTGTCCACGTAGTGGTTGTCGAAGCGCTCCGACGACTCCGCGATCTCCTTCGGGTCGGCCTCGCCGCGCAGCACCCGGCCGAGCAGGCGCAGGTAGTCGAAGCGGTCCATGCCCGGCGTGAACACGAACAGGACGTCCGCCTCGCAGCCGGGGGCCGCGGCGAAGGCGTGCGGGGTGTGCGGCGGCACCGCCAGGAAGTCGCCCGCGTTCAGGACGGTGATCTCCTCGCCCACGAGGACCTGGAGCGAGCCGCTGATGACGAAGAAGAGTTCCGTCGCCTTGGTGTGGAAGTGCGACGGCGCGCCCACCGCGCCCGTGGCGAAGGTCGACCGGTAGCTCGTGAAGCCCGCCGCTCCTGCGCCGGACGTCTCGCCGAGCAGGGTCATCACGCTGCTCGGGTCGGCGCAGGTCTCGGCCTCGGCGCTGCGGGTCAGCACCGCCTGGAGGGCCGTGGCGGTCGTCGTGTTCGTGTTCGTTTCGCTGTTCATGACCATGACTCTATGGTCATGAGTGACCTGCCAGGGAGGTCATTCCAATGGCGAAGAGTGGGGTCAATTTCACGTCCGAGAAGCGTGCGCGGATCGCGTGGCCTGGTCTTTCTCGGTGGCGACCGCGGCCGCGGACACCAGCGTCGCCCCGGCCAGGCTGCCCCACAGTGCCGTCGGGCCGTACGGAGCGAGCGCGGTGATCGCCGCCGGGGACACCGCCAGGCCGAAGCCCGTGGAGAGTTCGAACCGGGCGAGGGTGCGGCCCAGGGCGTGGGGCGGGGCGAGGGCCGTGACGAGCGCGGTGGCGCTCCCGGCGTAGACGATCTCGCCGAGGGTGCAGACCACGGACACCGCGGCGATGGCCGGGGCACCCCAGCCGCCGCCCAGTGCCGTGGCCGCGATGAAGCCGAGGTACGAGGCGGTGAGTACGACACCGGCGACGGCCAGCACCGTCCGCCGGGGGAAGCGGCGGGCCATCAGGACGGTGACCGGCACTTGGAGGGTGACCACGAGCACCGTGTTCGCCACGAAGATGACCGCCGACCAGACTGGGGACGCGTGCAGTTGGGTCACCAGGACCAAGGGGAGCGCTATTTCGGGGACGTTGAGGCAGAAGACGTAGACGACGTTGGCGGCAAGGAGCGTACGCATCCGGGGAACGGGTTCCTCGCCCTCGCACCCGGCGCCCGCGCACCCGCGCCCGTCGACCTCGCCCCCGGCCGGGGCAGCCGCCACGGCCGCCGCCGGACGCACGTCCAACCGCACCGACCACGCCAGCCCCGCCGCCACGACGTACGCGACCCCCGTCACCCCCGCCAACACCTGCAACGCCCCTGCCCCGCCCGCCAGACACACCGTCGCGACGAGCGCCCCCACCCCCATCCCCGCATTGCGCAACGCCCGCCCCGCCGCGAGCGCCGCGTCCCGTTCCCGGCCGTGGGCCACCGTCGCCACCAACGCCGCATGGGCCGCGGGCCACGCCTGATTGCCGACGCCGAGGACGAGCGCCGCCGCCCCGAAGAGCCAGACGTGCCCCGTCGGAGTGGCGAGCAGCAGCACCACCCCCACCGCCCGCACCAGCATCGACGCCGCCACGACCGTGCTGCGGGCGCCCCGGTCCAGCCAGCGGCCCACCGCGGGCACGCACACCAGGCCCACGACGATGCCGACCGTCATGGCGATGCCGGTGGCGGGAGCGGAGAGGCTCAGCACCGTCACGCCGTACAGGAGCAGGAAGGGCCGCAGCAGGCCGGTGCCGAGGGCGTCGACGGCCAGGGCCACGGCGTAGCGGGGGCCGCCGGAGGCCCGGACGAGGGCGCGGGGGCGGATCTTGGCGGGGGTCGGGGTGGTTGGAGTGGCTGGGGTGGTCGGGGTGGCCGGGGTGGTCGGGGTGGCCGGGCTGGTCGGGGTGGCCGGGCTGGCTTCGGGGGTGGCCGGGCTGGCTTCGGGGATGGCCGGGGTGGCTTCGGGGATGGCCGGGGTGGCTTCGGGGGTGGTCGGGGTGGTTGCCATGGCGGCAACGGTGCGGGCGGTCGCCGGGTCCGGCCCGTGGGTTGACGGACACCGTCAACCCACGCCGCCGCGAGCCGTCCGGCCAAGGATGATGCGGCCCCGCCGGGCAGGGCTGATGCAGATCGTCCGAGTAGGGCTGATGCAGGTCGTCCGGCCAGGGCTGATGGGGATCGTCCGGGCAGGGATGATGACGGGATGACGTTGCGCATCGACATCAGCGGCCCGCCGTCCGAGCGGGTGCGGTTCGCCGCCTCGCCGCTGGCCGAGCTGACCGCGATGCTGCACGTGCTCGCCGAACCCGGGCACCACCCGCAGCTCGCCGACTGGGCCGGGGACGTGTGGGCCGGTCTCGCGCCGGAGCTGGCCGAGCGGCTCAGGGAGGCCGAGTTCCTCTGGCGGTCCTCGCAGGCCGACTTCCTGCTCCCGGCCCGGCCGCGGCCCACCCTCGCCGAGGAGTTGGACGACGTGGACCGGATCGACGACGAGTCGTACGTGACGGCCGCGCTCATCACCACGTGCGGCGGCCGCGCCCACCTCACGGCGGCCTCGCCCCTCACCGACGCGTCCGCGCGCGAACGGGCCCTGGACCTGGCGCAGGCCCGCGGCGCGCGCCAGGAGGCCTTCGCGGAGCGGCTGCTCACGGATCCGGCGGCGGTACGCGCACGGGTCCGCCACACGCTCGAACAGTGCGCCGACGCCTTCTTCGACGCCGCCTGGGCGGAGGTCGCCGTGCGGCTCGCCACCGATCTGCGCCTGAAGAACGACCTGCTGCGGCGCCAGGGCCTCGGGGCGGCGCTCGCGTCGGTCTCCGGCGCCGTCAGTCTGGCGCCGGACGGGGACCGCATCGTCGTGGACAAGCTGCACGACAGGGCGACCGCCGCGCACGGTTCCGGGGCGACCTTCATCCCCAGTGTCTTCGGGCGCCCGCATCTGGTGGTGGTGCACGCGCCGGGGTGGCAGCCGGTGGTGCAGTACCCGGTGGCCGAGGCGGGTCCGGCGGAGCCGGTGCCGCTGGACGTGGTCACGCTGCGGCTTGAGGCGCTCTCCCATCCGGTACGGCTGCGGCTGCTGCGCACCCTGGCCCGCGGCCCGCACACCAACCGCGAACTGGCCCACGCCTGGGAGCTCTCGCCTCCGGAGGTCTCCCGGCACCTCGCCGTGCTGCGCCGCGCGGGCCTGCTCAGCACCGAGCGGCACGGCCGTTACGTCCGCTACACCCTCAATCTGCCCGACCTGACGACCCTGGGCACCGACCTGCTGGCCGCCGTCCTGCGCTGAGCCCCACCCCAACCCCCCTCCGTACACCCCGGCTTCACCCCCGTACAACCGTCCCTTCCCCTCACACGTCTCCCCAAGTGGCAACCCCCGATCCCACAAGAAGCACCACAGCCACAGGAGGACCAGTGCGACGCACCCTGACAGCGGCCCTCGCGGCGACGGCGGCCACCGCGCTCGTCGTGCCCCTCATCGCAGCCGGGACCGCGTCCGCCGCGACTGGCGCGACCGACGCGCCCCGTGCCCCCCTCACCCCGCTCACCGACTTCAACCACGACGGCTACGGCGACCTCGCCGTCTCCGCCCCGTACGCCACCCTCGGCGGCAAGACCAACGCCGGGTACGTCACCGTCGTCTACGGGTCCGAGAACGGCCCCGACCGCGCGCACCCGAAGATCATCGACCGGGGGACGGCCGGGGTGCCCGGCGAGATCACGCAGGACGGGAACTTCGGGTCGCAGGTGAGCGTCGGCGACCTGGACGGGGACGGGTTCACCGATCTGGCCGTCGGCAGCGGGTACGGGGACAAGCTGCTCGTGCTGTGGGGGTCGAAGGACGGCCTCACCGGGTCCGCCGCCGAACTGCCCGCCACCTCGGCCGGGTTCAGCACCGGCGACTTCAACGGCGACGGCCACCGCGACCTCGTCTCCCACGACTTCCCGGAGAACGAGGACGACCGGGCCGGGATGACCGTGTCGTACGGGCCCTTCACCCGCGGCGGCAAGCCCGCGCGACAGGAAGCCGTCTACACCGGCCAGACCTTCGGGCCCATCGACCTGATCCCGGGCGACGCGAACGGCGACGGCATCGACGACCTCGTCACCAGCCACGGCTTCGAGGAGTCGGCGTACCCGAGCCGGTTCTGGAAGGGCACGAAGGACGGGCTGAGCCAGGACACCAAGAAGCTGAAGTCCTCCCTCGGCGGCGCCGTCGCGGACGTCGACGGCGACGGCTACGGCGACTTCGTCACCCGCGACAACGGCTCCAGCAACGACGACAACGAGGACGACAAGGGCACCGTCCGCGTCGACTACGGCAGCAAGGACGGGCCCGCCGCCACCCGCACCAAGAAGATCACCCAGGACTCGGCGGGCGTCCCCGGCGTCGGCGAGACCGGCGACCAGTTCGGCGCCGACATCAGCGCGGGTGACGTGAACGGGGACGGGCTCGCCGACGTCGCCGTGGGCGTACCGAACGAGGACATCGGCAGCGGCTCCGCGAAGGTCGCCGACGCCGGGTCCTTCGTGCTCCTCAAGGGGGCGCGCGGTGGCCTCAGCGGAACCGGCGCGCAGGCCTTCGACCAGTCCAAGCCCGGGGTGCCCGGGGCCTCGGAGAAACGGGACTGGTTCGGGCACCGTGTGCTCCTCGCCGACCTCGACGGCGACGGGCCGGCCGAGCTGACGGTGGCCGCGCACGGGGAGGACGGGGCGTACCAGGACTCCGGGGCCGTGTGGGTGTTCCCCGGCACGCGGGGCGGGCTCACCACGACGGGGCTCGCCTCCTTCGGGCCGAAGGGGCTGGGGGCGCCGGAGCGGAACGCGACCTTCGGTCAGGATGTGGGGCGCGGCTGAGGTGGGGCCCTGCGGGGCATTCCCCGGTCCCGCCCCTTCCCGAAACCGGGGGCGCTGCCCCCAGACCCCCGCTCCTCAAACGCCGGAGGGGCTGGATATGCAGCAGCACACCATCTAGCCCGTCCGGCGGCCTACGCGTCGAGCACCGGCAGCAGCTCCGGCAGGTGGCCGTCCGACGCGGCGGCAGCCCGCACGCGTTCGTCGGGGACCTCGCCGTACAGGGTGGTGCGCGGCTTCGCGGGCCGCCCCGCCGCCTCCGCGATGGCGACGAGGTCGGCCACCGACCGGTAGGAGCCGTAACTGGACCCCGCCATCCGGGAGATGGTCTCCTCCATCAACGTGCCGCCGAGGTCGTTCGCGCCGGAGCGCAGCATCTCGGCGGCCCCCTCCGCGCCGAGCTTCACCCAGCTCGTCTGGATGTTGGGGATGTGCGGGTGGAGCAGGAGGCGGGCCATGGCCGTCACCGCGCGGTTGTCGCGGGTGGTGGGGCCGGGGCGGGCGATGCCGGCCAGGTAGACGGGCGCGTTGGTGTGGATGAAGGGCAGGGTCACGAACTCCGTGAAGCCCTCGACTCCCTTGTCCAGGTTGGCCTGTTGCATCGCGGCCAGGGTGCGGAAGTGGCCGAGCCAGTGGCGCGGCTGGTCCACGTGGCCGTACATCATCGTGGACGAGGAGCGCAGACCCAGCTCGTGCGCGGTGGAGACGACCTCCTTCCAGGTGGCCGTGGGCAGCTTGCCCTTGGTGAGGATCCAGCGGACCTCGTCGTCGAGGATCTCGGCGGCCGTGCCGGGGATGGAGTCGAGGCCGGACTCCTTGGCCCGCGTCAGCCACTCCCGTATCGAAAGGCCCGTGCGCGTCGCGCCGTTGACGACCTCCATCGGCGAGAAGGCGTGCACGTGCATGCCGGGCACGCGCTCCTTCACGGCCTTCGCGATGTCGAAGTACGCCGTGCCGGGCAGGTCCGGGTGGATGCCGCCCTGCATGCACACCTCGACCGCGCCGACGTCCCACGCCTGCGCGGCGCGGTCGGCGACCTGGTCCAGGGAGAGGGTGTACGCGTCGGCGTCGGTGCGGCGCTGGGCGAAGGCGCAGAAGCGGCAGCCGGTGTAGCAGACGTTGGTGAAGTTGATGTTCCTGGTGACGATGTACGTGACGTCGTCGCCGACCATGGATTTGCGGACGTCGTCCGCGACCGCGCAGAGGGCGTCGAGGGCGGGTCCTTCGGCGTGGAGCAGGGCGAGCGCCTCGTCATCCGTGAGGCGAGTCGGGTCGTCGGCGGCCGTCGCGAGCGCCGCGCGCACGTCGCCGTCGATGCGGGAGGGCACCATGCCGGGCGCGGCCTGCTCGCGCAGCGCCTCCCAGTCGCCGTACACCTCGTCGAAGTCGTCGCGCCGGTCGGACGTGCGGCCCGTCGTGTCGATGGTGTGGTGCAGGTCGGTGCGGCCGGAGGCGGCCACGTACCCCTCGTCGGGCTCCTGCCAGGGCAGTCCGCGTACGGGCGCGTCGGGCGCGGCGAGACCCGTCTCCGGGTCGGCGAGGGCCCGCACGTGCGGCAGCAGCCGCGGGTCGAGCCACGGCTCACCCCGCCGTACGAACTCCGGATACACGCACAGCCGCTCCGCGAGCCGGAAGCCCTCCGCCTCCGACCGGGCCGCCAGCTCCTCGATCCGCGGCCACGGCTTCTCGGGATTGACGTGGTCGATGGTGATCGGCGAGACGCCGCCCCAGTCGTCGATCCCGGCCCGGATGAGCCGCCCGTACTCCCCGTCCACCAGATTGGGCGGAGCCTGAAGGCACCCCGAGGGCCCCATGATGTGCCGCGCCACGGCGACCGTCGCCACGAGATCGTCCATCTCGGCGTCCGGCATCCCGCGCATCGCCGTATCCGGCTTCGCGCGGAAGTTCTGGATGATCAGCTCCTGCACTCCGTGGTAGGACCGGGCCACCCGCCGCAGCGCGAACAGCGACTCCGCCCGCTCCTCGTACGTCTCCCCGATCCCGATCAGCAGCCCGCTCGTGAACGGCACGGACGACCGCCCGGCGTCCTCAAGGACCCGCAGCCGCACCGCCGGTTCCTTGTCGGGCGAGCCGTGGTGCGGCCCGCCGGGCTCGCTCCACAGCCGCTCGGCCGTGGTCTCCAGCATCATCCCCATGCTGGGCGCGACCGGCTTGAGGCGCTGGAAGTCGGTCCAGCTCATGACCCCCGGGTTGAGGTGCGGCAGCAGCCCCGTCTCCTCCAGGATCCGGATCGAGATGGCCCGCACGTACGCGATCGTGTCGTCGTACCCCGCCGCCTCCAGCCACTCCCGTGCCTCGGGCCACCGGTCCTCCGGCTTGTCCCCGAGCGTGATGAGCGCTTCCTTGCAGCCCAGTGCGGCGCCCCGGCGCGCGATGTCGAGGACCTCGTCCGGCGACATGAACATCCCGTGCCCGTCCCGGCGCAGCTTGCCCGGCACGGTCACGAACGTGCAGTAGTGACACTTGTCCCGGCACAGCCGCGTCAGCGGAATGAACACGCTCTTCGAGTACGTGATGACGCCCGCGCGGCCCTCCGCCGCGAGCCCCGCGTCCCGCACCCGCCCGGCCGACGCGGCAAGATCCTCCAGATCCGCCCCCCGCGCCCGCAACAGCACAGCGGCCTCCGCCACATCGAGCGCGACCCCGTCCCGGGCTCGCCTCAACGCCCGCCGCATGGCGTTGGCGGTGGGCCGGGCCCCTGCCCGGTCGGGATCCTGCGGCGCGCTGTTGGTCATGCCACCGAGCATACGAGCGACCTCCGACAACCCCTGGGGCCGGTGGCCGGAACCGGCGCCCCACCGTGCCGGGCACCGCACCGACGGCACCCCCGGCCGCCCCGCCCCGCGCCCCGCAGCCCGTCCCGACGACTGTGCGCAACCCCCCGACCCCCTTCCCTTACAAGGGAGTTCACGGCTCAATACCAGAGTTGCACGCACCACCCGTGCCACGCAGTCACCGTCGAGCACGGTCTTGTGCCGTCGTTGTGTCGTCGTGTCGTCGACACCGACCTCTGGGGAGCCGCAGCATGTGCGAGGACGAAAGCCACCTGAACAGACGCGCGCTGCTCGTGACGGGGGCGGCCACCGCCCTTACGTTGGGCAGTGTGAGCTTCGCGAGCAGCGCCGGCGCCGCCGAGGAGCGGCGCGGCGGGAAAGAGACGAAGACGGTCAGGGGCACGCTGCCCACCGGCTCGCCGGACTTCGTGTACCTGCCGGTCGAGATCCCGCGCGGGGTCCAGCAGCTGCACGTCTCGTACACCTACGAGAAGCCGCCCGTCCCCGCCGGGACCGCCGGGAACGCCCTCGACATCGGCGTCTTCGACGAGCGCGGCACGGCGCTCGGCGGCAAGGGCTTCCGCGGCTGGTCCGGCGGGGCGCGCACCGAGTTCTTCATCCGCGCCGACGACGCGACCCCCGGCTACCTCCCGGGGCCCGTATGGGCCGGGACCTGGAACATCGCGCTCGGGCCCTACACCGTCGCCCCGCAGGGCCTCCCATACGAGGTGACGATCACCCTCACGTACGGCGCGCCCGGCACCACGCCGAAGCCGAAGTACCCGCCGGAGCGCGCCAAGGGGCGCGGCCGCGCCTGGTACCGGGGCGACTGCCACCTGCACACCTGGTACTCCGACGGCCGCCGCACCCCCGCCGAGATCGGCGCCCTCGCCCGAGCCGCCGGGCTCGACTTCATCAACTCCTCCGACCACAACACCCAGTCCGCGCACGCCCACTGGTCCGAGGTCGCGGGCGACGACCTCCTCGTCCTGCTCGGCGAGGAGATCACCACCCGCAACGGCCACGTCCTCGCCCTCGGCACCGACCCCGGCACCTTCGTCGACTGGCGCTACCGCGCCCGCGACAACCGCTTCGGCCACTACGCCCGTCAGATCCGCCGCTCCGGCGGCCTCGTCGTCCCCGCCCACCCGCACGCCACCTGCGTCGGCTGCAACTGGAAGTTCGGCTTCGGCGAGGCCGACGCGGTCGAGGTGTGGAACGGGGCGTTCTCCCCCGAGGACGAGGTCGCCATCTCCGAGTGGGACAACGCCCTCGTCGCCGCCGCCCGCGGCGGCCGCCGCTGGACCCCGGCGATGGGCAACAGCGACGCCCACCGCGACCCCGACCCCGTCGGCCGCCCCCAGACCGTCGTCCTCGCCGACGACCTGACCCGCGACGCCATCCAGGACGGCATCCGCGCGGGCCGCTCCTACCTCACGGAGTCCAAGGGCATCGAGCTGACCTTCGGCGCCTCGGGCGGCAAGGGGCGGCACGCGGGCATCGGCGAGCGGCTGCGGGTCGACGCCGACGACCCGGTGACGGTACGGCTCGATGTGAAGGGCGTGCCCGGCTGCACCATCCGGTTCATCACGGACCAGGGCGTGCTGTTCACCAGCCCGGTGATTCCCGAGTCGGGGGTGGGGTCCGCGGAGTGGCGGACGACGGCTTCGTACGCGGCGTACGTACGGGCCGAGGTGCGGGCGGCGGCGGTGGCACCGCCGTTGCCGGGGCCGATGAAGGCGCTCACGAACCCGATTTTCCTGGGGCGTTGAGGGCCGCGGGGGCGGCGGGGGTGCGGAAGGGTTCCGGCGGGGGCGACTGAGTCCGGCGGGGGCGCCTGAGCCCGGCGGGCTCGGATTCCGGCTGGGGCGCCCGAGTCCGGCGGGGCCGGATTCCGGCCGGGGCGCCCGAGCCCGGCGGGGTGCCTCGGGGGGCGCCGGAGCGGGACCATCGCCGGGTAATTGGGTTCCGTCGGTGTGGGGCGCGTGCCTACCATCGGGGCATGAGCCGACGACATTGATCCACGAGCGCCACCTCACGCGGCCGCCGCACCAGCACGAGCGGTGGCCGCCGTACGGCCCGCCGCCGACTCGCGGCCACGCTGTACGGCTACTCCTTCCTGGACGACTTCGTCCTGCTCTACCCCGTGTACGCGCTGCTGTTCAGCGACACGGGGCTGTCCGTCGCGCAGGTGTCGTCCCTCTTCGTGCTCTGGTCCGTGACCGGCATCCTGCTGGAGGTCCCCTCCGGCGCCCTCGCCGACGCGGTCTCGCGCCGCCTCCTCCTGTGGACCGGCCCCCTCCTCAGCGCCACGGGCTTCGCCCTGTGGGTCCTCGCCCCCTCGTACTGGACGTTCGCACTCGGCTTCGTGCTGTGGGGCGCGAAGGGCGCGTTCGGCTCCGGAGCGCTTGAGGCGCTGGTGTACGAGGAGCTGGCGCACCTGGGCGCCGCGGACCGCTATGCCCACGTCATGGGCCGGGCGCGGGCAGCCGCCCTCCTGGGCGTGATGGCGGCGACGGCCCTGGCGGGCCCGGCGCTCGCGGCGGGCGGGTACGCGCTCGTGGGGGCGGCGAGTGTGGGGGCGTGTGTGGTGACGGCGGGGGTGGGCTGGGGGTTTCCGGAACATCGGGGCGGGGGTTCCGGTGACGCTTCGCCCGAGGGGGGCGCCGAGGCCGAGGGTGGCGCCGAGGGCTGGTGGGCCGCGCTGCGCGCCGGTGTCGCCGAGGCCCGGGGCGACCGGGCGGTACGCGGCGCGCTGCTCCTCGTACCGGCGGTGACCGCCGTGTGGGGCGCCCTGGACGAGTACACGCCACTGCTGGTGCGTGAGGCCGGGGCGGCGGACGCGGAGGTGCCGTGGTGGCTGCTCCTGGTCTGGGTGGGGGCGACGGCGGGCAGCCTGCTGGCGGGGACGGTACGGGGCGTGGGCGCGGCGGGCTTCGCGGGGCTCCTGGCGGGGGCGGGCCTGGCGCTGGCGGCGGGCGCGGCACTCCCGGCGGGGGGCCTGCCCCTCCCGGCGGGCATCGCCCTCATCGCCCTGGCCTTCTGCGGCTTCCAACTGGCCACGGTCCTGGCCGACGCCCGCCTCCAGGACAGCGTCAAGGGCCCGGGCCGGGCGACCGTGACGTCCCTGGCGGGCGCGGCGACGGAGCTGACGACGGTGGCGGTGTACGCGACGTACGGCTTCCTGGCCCCGTCGACGACGCACGGCACGACGTTCGCGGTGTTCGCGGCACCGTACGTACTGGCGGCGCTGGCGCCGGCGATGAGTAATGGCCGCCGCAGCAGTCACTACAGACAACAACGCCAACGCAAGCGCCGCTAGTCCTGCCGGAGGCCACCCATGCGCGACTTGATCATCACCCAGAACATCACCCTGGACGGAGTCATCGACGCGACGGACGGGTGGTTCGCCCCGGCGGACGACAGCGTGGACCAGTCGGACCTGAACGAGGCCCTCCTTGAGCAGGCGGCGCGGGCGGACGCCTTCCTGGTGGGCAGGGTGACCTTCGAGGACATGCGCGGCTACTGGCCGCAGCAGACGAACGACACGACAGGCGTGACGGACTACCTCAACAAGGTCCAGAAGTACGTGGTGTCGACGACGCTCCAGGACCCCCAGTGGGCCAACACCACAGTGCTCTCAGGCGACTTGAAGGAGAACATCACGGCCCTCAAGTCCCAGCCGGGCAAGGACATCGTCACCACCGGCAGCATCCGCCTGACCCACGCCCTGATCGAGGCGGACCTGGTCGACGAGTTCCGCCTCTTCGTCTACCCGGTCGTCCTGGGCCACGGCGCCCGCCTCTTCGACCGCCACAAGACAGACCTCCACCTGATGGAAACCCGCCGCTTCACCTCGGGCGTGACCCTGCTGCGCTACCGCGTGGCGTGACCCGCCCCGAAGCGCCGAGGGCGGTCACCCCTCCGCGAACAACTCCTCAGCGGAAGCCGCCGTCAACGACCGATCGAACCAGACGCCGAGGGTGTCCAGATCGTCACACTCCACGACCTGCTCCCGTACCCGCTCGGACACCTCGATGCCACGCCGGTCGAGGACGCGCAACACGGCTTCGGCGCGCTCTTCCACACGCCCTTCAGTGCGTCCTTCAGTGCGTCCTTCAGTGCGCAGCCGCTCAGACGTCTCCGACCGGAAAAAGGAAAGCTCGACGGTCACCAGTTCCCTCCAAGTCTTGAGAGCCGGGCTGTTGGCCAGGCCCTGTTCGGTGAGTTCGGAGAAGATCTCCGCGTTTTCCCTGTCGATCGTCTTCAAGGCAGCGACCAGCGTCTTCAGTATGGCATCGGCGTTCGCGTCCTTACTATGCGTGATCGCAGACAGCGTGGCGAGGGGAATGTCCGCGGCCGCGGCCCGCACATCGGTGATCACCGGGACGTTGTGCGGGCCGAGGACCAGCGGCCGGATCGTGAGCATGGGCCAGTGGGCCGGACCGACGCTGAAGGGGCCCGCGGCCCAGACCGCCGTGGGCTTGTCCTGGCAAGGGCACAACCGTTCCCCACGGCGGCCGTGGCTCACTCCGCCTTCGGCGGCACCACCCGCACATTGAAGCCGTACGTGCCCTGGGACACCGCGATGCCCATGAAGAGGTGGGCGAAGTGTTCCTGGCCCCGGGCTGTTTCGAGGGGGCCGAGGTCGAGGTGGGAGGAGGGGGGCCAGCCGAGGTCGGTGAGGAGGAGGGCGGTCCGGGACTTGGCCGTGGGGTTGTCGCCGGAGAGGAAGACGGTGCTGGGGCCCGCCAGGCTGTCGGGGGACGTCATCACCACCGAGTCCATCGTGCTCAGGGTCTTCACCACCTGGGCTTCGGGGAACGTCGACTGGATCTCTTCCGCGAGGGAGACCGTGGGGTGGGAGAGGGCCATGCCGTGCGGTTCCTCGGTGAAGCCGACGGCTATGTCGATGAGGAGCTTGCCCGCGAGGGACTCGGCGCCCGCGGTGCGGAGGGCGGCGATCGACTCCGCTCCCGGGGTCACGTTCACCACGACCTCCGCCCGCGCGGCCGCCTCCCCGATCCCGATGACCGGCACGCCCAGCTCCTCGGCCAGGTCCTTCTTGGCCTCGGGGTGGCGGGAGCCCAGGGCGACGTCGTGGCCGGCCGCCGCCCAGGCCTTGGCGAGCGCGCGGCCGACGTTGCCTGTTCCAATGAGTGCTATGTGCATGGTGGGGACGGTAGTTGGGGCAGTGCGGAGGGCGTATCGGTCGAGGGGACCAAGGGGTGGGCGTCCTCGGGACTAGGGCTGAAGGTCCTGGGGAGGCCGGTGAGGAGCAGGGCCCGGCGGGAGGCCAGGTCGGCGGCCGCCCGGACGCAGCCGATGACGCCCCGAGCACCCCTGAGGGCCTATCGGCGGGTCGACTCCTCTTCCCCTACGGGGCGTTCGCCCCTCCCTTTAAGGGGCCCGCGCTCACCCCGCCCACACCACCGCCTGCGTCTCGCTGTACGCGTGCAGGGCGTACGAGCCGCAGTCGCGCCCCACCCCGCTCTGCTTGAAGCCGCCGAAGGGGGCCTCCATGTTGCGGCCGATGGTGTTCACGCCGACGCCGCCCGCGCGCAGCCGGGACGCGACGCGGAAGGCGCGGGCCGTGTCGCCCGACCAGACGTAGTCGATCAGGCCGTAGTCGCTGTCGTCGGCGAGGGCCACGGCGGCGTCCTCGGCGGCCTCGCCCGCCCCGTCGAAGGGGACGACCACGACGACGGGCCCGAAGATCTCCTCCCGCACCACGCGCATCCCGGCCGCGCAGTCGGCCAGCAGGGTGGGGGCGACGTAGAAGCCCTTGTCGAGGCCGGGCCCCGGGCGCCCGCCGCCACCCACCACGACCCGCGCGCCCTCCTTGCGCCCCAACTCCACATAGGACTCGACACGTTCACGGTGCGCGGCGGAGATGAGCGGCCCGACCACCGTGTCCCGCGCACGCGGGTCCCCCACCTTCAGATGCCCCGCGTACCGGGCGAGCCGCTCCAACAGCGGCTCGTACACGGCCCGTTGGACGATGACACGCGTGGGCGCCGTACAGATCTGCCCGCTGTAGAACGAGAAGGTCGTCCCGATCCCGCCCGCCGCCGCGTCCAGGTCGGCGTCCTCGAAGACGATCGCCGCGCCCTTGCCGCCCAACTCCATGAGCTGGCGTTTCATGCCGCGACCGCACACCTCGCCGATGCGCTGCCCGATGGCCGTGGAGCCGGTGAAGCTGACCATGTCGACGTCGGGCGAGTCGACGGCGGCCTCGCCCACGTCGGCGGCGGCGCCGGAGACGACGTTCACGACGCCAGGAGGGGCACCCGCCTCCGTCAGGGCCGCCGCCAACCGGTAGACGGACAGGGGGTCTTGGGGCGCGGGCTTCACCACCACCGTGTTGCCCATCGCCAGGGCCGGTGCGATCTTGCCCGCCGGGTTCGCCCAGGGGTTGTTGTAGGAGGTGATGCAGGTGACGACGCCGACGGGGCGGCGGACGGCGACGGCACCGAGGGCCGCCGCCCTGCCCAGCGGGCCCGCCTCGTTGATCTGGGGCGGGATGCCGGTCTCGACGGGTTCGAGGGCGCCCCGCGCGTACCGGCGGAAGCGGGCCACGGCGACCGCGACCTGCATGCCGCGCGCGGTCGCGGTGGTCGCGCCGGTCTCCGCACGGGCCAGCTCGGTGTGGGCGGCGAAGTCGCGTTGCAGCAGGTCGGCGGTCCGGTCGAGGACGGCGGCGCGCTCCTGCGGTGTCGTACGCGACCACGTTCCGAAGGCCTCGCGCGCCGCGGCCGCGGCCTGCCACACCTGGGCGCGGCTCGCCTCGGGGGCGAGGCCGACGACGCCCTCGGTCGCCGGGTCGATGACCTCGTAGTGCCCGCCGTCGGGCTCGACCCACTCCCCGTCGACGAGGAGCCGCTGCGGGACGCCGGACGGCTCCGGCGAGGAGCCAGGCGACCGCCCTGCGGACGTAGCACTCAACGGCCCCGAGGAGGCGGCGCTCACCTCGTGCTCACCGTCCTGGTGTCGCGGCCCGACCGCAGCACCGTCCCCGGCACCGCCCCGGTGACCACGTCGTCGCGGATGACCTCGACGCCGTTGACCCACACGGCGTTCACGCCGATGGCCTTGGAGTCCAGGCGGGGGCTGTCGCCGGGCAGGTCGTGCACGAGGGTGGCCTTGCCCGCGTCGATCCGCCCGGGGTCGAAGAGGACGAGGTCGGCGTGGAAGCCCTCCGTCACGCGTCCCCGCTCGCGCAGGCCGAAGAGCCGGGCCGGGTCGTCGGTGAGCATCTGCACCGCCTGCTCCAGGCCGACCAGCTTCCGGCCGCGCAGGCAGTCCCCGAGGAAGCGGGTGGTGTACGGGGCGCCGCACATGCGGTCCAGATGGGCGCCCGCGTCGGAGCCGCCGAGCAGGACGTCCTCGTGGGCCCAGGTCTCGGCGCGCAGGGCCCAGGAGTCCGGGTCGTTGTCGGTCGGCATGGGCCACAGGACCGTACGCATCTCGTCGTTGGCGCAGATCTCGACGAGGCAGTGGAAGGGTTCCTGGCCGCGTTCGGCGGCGATGTCGCCGACGACGCGGCCGGTCAGGCCCTCGTTCGCGGCGGAGTACGTGTCGCCGATGACGTACCGCCCGAAGTGGGTGAGGCGCCGGAAGACCCCGGCCTCCTTGCTGGTGGCGCGCCGCAGCAGCTCCGCGCGTACGTCCGGATCGCGGAGCTTGGCGATCCGCTCGGGGACGGGCAGGCCGAGGACGTCGCCCCAGCCGGGTATCAGGTTCAGCGCGCAGAAGGTGCCCAGGGACATGTTCATGGGCGTGAGGATCGGCATGGTGAGGGCGACGACGCGGCCACCCGCCTTGCGGGCGCGCTCGCTGGGGATCAACTGGCGCGGGACGCGCTCGGGCACGGCGGCGTCGATGGTGAGGACGTTCCAGTTCAGGGGGCGCCCGGCCGCCGCGCTCATCTCCACGAACAGATCGATCTCGGCGTCGTCGAACTGGTCGAGGCACCCGGCGACGATCGCCTCCAGCTGCGTGCCCTCGTGCTCGGCGACCGCCCGCGACAGCGCGAGCAGTTCCTCGGGCCCGGCGTGCCGCGAGGCCACCGGCTGCCCGTCCCCGTCGGAGTGCGTGGACGACTGCGTGGTGGAGAGCCCCCAGGCGCCCGCGTCCATGGCCTCGTGGAACAGACCCAGCATCCGCTCCAGTTGCCCGGCCGACGGTTGCCCGCCGACCGCGTCCGCCCCCATCACGTACCGGCGCAGCGCGCAGTGCCCCACCATGAACCCCGCGTTGACGGCGATCCGCCCCTCCAGGGCGTCCAGGTACTCCCCGAAGGAGTGCCACGACCAGGGCGCGCCCTCTTCGAGCGCCACCAGCGACATGCCCTCGACCTTGGACATCATCCGCCGCGTGTAGTCGGCGTCCTCGGGCCGGTCCGGGTGCAGCGGGGCGAGCGTGAACCCGCAGTTCCCGCCCGCGACGGTGGTCACGCCGTGGTTCAGGGACGGCGTGGCGTACGGGTCCCAGAAGAGCTGGGCGTCGTAGTGGGTGTGCGGGTCGACGAACCCGGGGGCGAGGATCAGGCCGTGGGCCTCCTCCTGGGTACGGGCCTCCGCCGTCACGGAGGGCGCGACGACGGCGATGCGTCCGTCCCTGATCCCCACGTCGGCGACACGGGCGGCGGTGCCCGTCCCGTCGACGACGGTCGCACCTTTGATGAGGTGATCAAGCATGCCCAGCTGTCCCTTCCAGGTGGGGTGGGAATCAGCCCGTCCGGCGTTCGAGGACGAGCGCGCGGCGCGATCGGCGGTCACCCGGCGGCGGCCTGCCGCATCCGCGTGGTGCGGTGCACCGGATCGGTGTCGATCTTCGGGATGACGTGCTCACCGATCAGCTTGATCGTGGTCAGCGTGTCCTCGGGCGAGATCCCGATGGGCAGCCCGAACGACAACTGATCGGCCCCGGCCTGCTCCCACCGCTTGCACTGCCGGGTCACCTCGTCCGGATCCCCGCAGATCATCAACTCCTCGGCGATGAGCAGCTCGATGATCTCCTCGGTGTAGTCGGGAAGGACCTCGGGCCACTCGGGAATCCCCTCGGGCCGGGGGAAGGTGTCGTGGTAGCGGAAGACCAGCGACTGCAGATAGTTGAGCCCGCCGTCGACGGCGATCCGCACGGCCTTCTCGTGCGTCTCGGCGCAGATCGCCGTGGACGTCACCATCACGTTGTCGTTGACGAAGTCCCCGACGGGCTCGGCGTCCCGGATGGCGGTCTTGTACTGCTCCAGGACCCACTCCATGTCGGAGACCTTCTGCACGCTGAAGCCAAGGACACCGAGCCCCTTCTTCGCGGCCATGGCGTACGAGGACGGCGACCCGGCGGCGTACCACATGGCCGGGTGGGAGGCCCCGTACGGCTTGGGGAAGACCTTGCGCGGCGGCAGTTGCCAGTGCTTGCCCTGGAACCCCTCGTACTCCTCCTGGAGCCACATCTTGGGGAACTCCGCGATGGTCTCTTCCCAGATCTCCTTGGTGTGGTTCATGTCGGTGATGCCCGGCAGGAAGCCGAGGATCTCGTGCGATCCGGCGCCGCGCCCGCTGCCGAACTCGAAGCGCCCTTCGGAGAGGTGGTCGAGCATGGCGACCTTCTCGGCGACCTTCACGGGGTGGTTGACCTGGGCGAGCGGGTTGAAGATGCCCGAGCCGAGATGGATCCGCTCGGTGGCGTGGGCGAGGTAGCCGAGGAAGACGTCGCTGGCGGAGAGGTGCGAGTACTCCTCCAGGAAGTGGTGCTCGGACGCCCAGGCGTACTTGAAGCCCGCCTTGTCCGCCTCGATGACGTACTCGGTCTCCTCCATCAGCGCCTTGTGCTCGGCGAGCGGGTCGGTCTCGGCCCGCTTGCCCACGTATCCCTGTACAAAGAGCCCGAATTCCAAGGCGGTTCACCGTCCTCGTCAGTTTCTGACGTACCGTCAGATTCGCTGGTCCGACTGTTCCACCGCGCCCTGGGAGCGTCAAGACCCGCACCGGGCCCGAGCTGACTTCCCGTCAGATGACGCTGACCCCGGCGAGCCAGCCGCCGTCGACCACGAACGGCTGCCCGGTGATGTACGACGAGTCCGCCTCGGCGGTGAGGAACAGCGCGAGCCGCGCCACCTCCTCCGCCCTGCCCACCCGGCCGAGCGGCACGAGCTTGCGGTACAGCGCGTCCAGGCCCCGCGAGGCCTTCTCCACGTCCGCGTCGGGGTCGAGCTGCGCCGGATTGCTCATGGCGGTGTCGATGGCGCCGGGGCAGATCGCGTTGACGCGGATGTGCCACTTGGCCAGCTCCAGGGCGGCGACGCGGGTGAGGCCGATGATGGCGTGCTTGGTGGCGCTGTACGCCCCGATGTACGCCATGCCCGTCATCCCCGCGTACGAGGAGGTGTTCACGATGGAGCCGCCGCCCGCCGCCGCGATCTCGGGCGCGGTCGCCTTGATGCCGAGGAAGACGCCGGTCTGGTTGACCCGGACGATCCGCTCGAACTCCTCCAGGGGGGTCTTCACCAGCTCGTTGAAGCGCAGGATGCCCGCGTTGTTGACCAGGCCGTCGACCGCTCCGAAGGCGTCCAACGCGCCGGCGACGGCGGCAGCCCAGTCCGCCTCCTCGCCGACGTCCAGGTGCACGTACCGCGCGTTGTCGTGCCCCAGCTCCTTCACGAGCGCCTCCCCCTGCTCGTCGAGCACGTCCCCGACGACCACCCGTGCGCCCTCCGCGACGAACAGCCGCGCCTCCTGCTCGCCCTGCCCGCGCGCGCCACCGGTGACGATGACGACGCGCCCATCCAGCTTGCCCATTGCGGCCTCCTGGTCGGCTCAGTAGAACGAACGCTCTATTCAATGTGGGGAGCTACGTCCGCGCCGAACGCCGCCATCTGGTCGGTGAGTTCGGTGCGGCCGCGGCTGCGGAACCGGACCTGGATCTGGTGCACGCCCATCGCCGCGTACGCGCGCAGCGACTCCGCGAGGGCCTCGGGCTTCCCGCTGAGCGCCCGCCGCCCCACCGGCCAGGAGGGCTCGCCCACGTACAGCGGTTCGGTGATGGCCCCGATGGTGAGGGGCGCCTCGACACCCGCCTCGGCCCGCAGCCGCCGCAGCTTGGCGATCTGGCCGGGCAGCCGGTCGCGCGGGTCGCCCTGCGGCAGCCAGCCGTCGCCCCGGGTCGCGGCCCTGCGGACGGCGGCGGGCGAGGAGCCGCCGACCCAGATCGGCACCCGCTCCTGGGCGGGCCGGGGCCGCTGCCCGAGGCCCTCGAAGGCGAACCGCTCACCGTGGTGCTCAGGGAACTCCTCGGGCCCGAGCGCGGCCCGCAGCGCGTCCACGGTCTCGTCGAGGACCGGGCCGCGCCCCGCGAAGTCGGCGCCGAGGACGTCGAACTCCTCCGCCACGTGCCCCGCGCCGACGCCGAGGATCAGCCGGCCGCCGCTGAGGTGGTCCAGCGTGGCGTACTGCTTGGCGGTCAGCAGGGGGTGGCGCAGGCCGACGATCGCGACGTGACTCAGGAGCCGGACGCGCTCGGTGACCCCGGCGAGGTACGCGAGGGTGGCCACGGGGTCGTACCAGACGGTGCCCATCGCGTCCGCGAGCCGCCGCGGGATCGCCACGTGGTCGCAGCTCGCGAGGTACGCGAAGCCCGCGCGGTCGGCCGTGCGGGCGATCTCGACCAGGTCCTCCGGACCCGCGTCCGCCTCCCACGCCTCGGCGAACAGCGCACTCTGCGACTGCACCGGAAGCTGCATCCCGTACGCGAGCCGCCCCGCCGGGAACTGCTCCGCCATGGCGCTCACGCCCCCGGCCCCGGCCACAGGCCGTCCTTCGTCAGGCCGAGGAGGTCGATGGCGTTGCCGCGGACGATCCGGTCGACCACGTCCGGTGCCAGGTGCCCCATCTGCTCCTCGCCGACTTGGCGGGATTTGGGCCAGGTGGAGTCGGAGTGGGGGTAGTCGGTCTCGTACAGGACGTTGCCGACGCCGATCGCGTCGAGGTTGCGGAGGCCGAACGCGTCGTCGAAGAAGCACCCGAAGACGTGGTCGGCGAACAGCTCGGACGGCGGGCGGTGCACCTTGTCGGCGACGCCTCCCCAGCCCCGGTTCTCCTCCCACACCACGTCGGCGCGTTCCAGAATGTACGGGATCCAGCCGATCTGCCCCTCGGCGTACATCACGCGCACGTGGGGGAAGCGCTCGAACTTGCCGCTCATCAGCCAGTCGACCATCGAGAAGCAGCAGTTGGCGAAGGTGATCGTGGAGCCGACGGCGGGTGGTGCATCGGCGGACGTCGACGGCATCTTGCTGGACGAGCCGATGTGCATCGCCACCACCGTGCCGGTCTCGTCGCAGGCGGCGAGGAACGGGTCCCAGTAGTCCGTGTGGATCGACGGAAGTCCGAGATGTGGCGGGATTTCCGAGAAGGCGACGGCCCGCACCCCGCGCGCCGCGTTGCGCCGCACCTCGGCGGCCGCCAGTTCGGCGTCCCAGAGCGGGATGAGGGTGAGCGGTATCAGCCGACCTTGCGCGGCGGGGCCGCACCACTCGTCCACCATCCAGTCGTTGTACGCCTGTACGCAGAGAAGCCCCAGGTCACGGTCGGGCGCCTCGGTGAACGTCTGGCCGCAGAAGCGCGGGAAGGTGGGGAAGCACAGGGCGGACTGGACGTGGTTGACGTCCATGTCGGCGAGGCGGTCGGGCACGCTGAACGAGCCGCGCCGCATCTGCTCGTACGTGATCACTTCGAGCTTGATCTCGTCGCGGTCGTAGCCGACGGCCGTGTCGAGCCGGGTCAGCGGGCGGTGCAGCTCCTCGTACACCCACCAGTCCCCTATGGGCCCTTCGTCCCCTTTCTCCCCCATCACAGGGGCGAACTTACCGCCCAAAAAGGTCATTTCCCTGAGTGGGGCGCGGACGATGCGCGGGCCCCGGTCCTGGTACTTCGCCGGCAGCCGGTCCCGCCAGACGTGCGGGGGCTCCACCGTGTGGTCGTCCACCGAGATGATCCTCGGGAACGGCGACGCGGCGGGGGCGGCCTCCTGAGTGCTCTCCCTGGTCTCCATGAGGCTCACGGTAGCGCGCATCTGACGATCCGTCAGTTGTCCGGATTCAGTCACTGGTGCGGGAACCCTGTGAGAGCCGTCTCCCACGGCTGACGCATCCGCTCCGGACAAGGCAACCTGTGCACCGCAGTAAGCCGCGCGGGCAGGGCAGGCCCGAAGTGGGCACAAACCAGGCACAGCCGGGCACAGTTGGGCGTATTTGAGAAGACTTCAGCAACTGCGTACGGCAGGGCAGCAGGGGGAGCGATGGACGGACTACCGCGAGTGCCGGAGCAGCGGCGTTCGGCGGCGGCAAGCGACCCTGGGACAACGGTGCGGGCGTCGCGGGCCGAGGAAGCGGCGGCGGCCGGTGGGGCCGCGTCGGCGGACGGGGCGGGCGTTCCCGCGGCCGAGCCCGGCGCCCGGCCGTCGGCCCGCTTCAGCGTGCTCGGGCCCGTGCGCGCCTGGCTCGACGGGGAACCCCTGCCCACCGGCTCCCCCCAGCAGCGCGCCCTGCTCGCCGCCCTGCTGCTCCGCGACGGCCGCACCGCCACCGCCTCCGAACTCATCGACGCCATCTGGGGCGAGGACCCGCCCTCGCAGGCGCTCGCCGCGATCCGTACGTACGCCTCGCGGCTGCGCAAGGTGCTCCCGCCCGGCGCCCTCGTCAGCGAGTCCGGCGGCTACGCCGTCCGCGCCGCCGACGGCGTCCTCGACCTCGCCGAGGCCGAGCAGCTCTGGTCGGCGGCCGAGCAGGCCCGCGGGCTCGGCGACCTGCACCAGGCCCGCTCCCTGGTCAAGCAGGCGCTGGCCCTGTGGGACGGCGAACCCCTCGCCAACGTCCCCGGCCCCTACGCCGACGCCCAGCGCACCCGCCTGGACGAATGGCGCCTCCAACTCCTGGAGGCCCGCCTCGACATGGACCTGGAACAGGGCCGCCACGCCGAGTCCGTCTCCGAGCTGACCGCCCTCACCGCCGCGCACCCCCTGCGGGAGCGGCTGCGCGAGCTCCTCATGCTCGCCCTCTACCGCTCCGGCCGCCAGGCCGAGGCCCTCGCCGTGTACGCCGACACCCGCCGCCTCCTCGCCGACGAACTCGGCGTCGACCCGCGCCCCGGCCTCCAGGAACTCCAGCAACGCATCCTCCAGGCCGACCCGGCCCTCGCCGAGCCCTCCGCCCCCGCGGCGGAACCCTCGGCCGGCGTCGTCCGCCCCGCCCAGCTCCCCGCCACCGTCCAGGACTTCACCGGCCGGGTGTCGTTCGTGAAGGAGCTCAGCGACATCCTGTCGACGGCGGAGGGGCGCGTCATGGCCGTGTCCGCGCTCGCCGGGATCGGCGGCGTGGGCAAGACCACGCTCGCGGTGCACGTCGCCCACGCCGCGCGCGCGCACTTCCCCGACGGGCAGTTGTACGTCGACCTCCAGGGCGCAGGACCGCGGGCCGCCGAGCCCGAGACGGTCCTCGGCGCCTTCCTGCGCGGCCTCGGTACGGCGGACGACGACATCCCGGACTCCCTGGAGGAGCGGGCCGCCCTGTTCCGCTCCGTCCTCGACGGCCGCCGCGTCCTCGTCCTGCTCGACAACGCCCGCGACGCCGCGCAGGTGCGGCCGCTGCTGCCCGGCATGGAAGGGTGCGCCGCGCTCGTCACCAGCCGGATGCGGATGGTGGACCTCGCCGGGGCACACCTCGTCGACCTGGACGTCATGTCGCCCGACGAGGCCCTGCAGCTCTTCACGAAGATCATCGGCGAGGAGCGGGTGGCGTCCGAGCGGGAGGCCGCGCTCGACGTGGTGGCCGCGTGCGGCTTCCTGCCGCTCGCGATCCGCATCGCGGCGTCGCGGCTCGCCGCGCGCCGCACCTGGACCGTCGCCACGCTCGCCGCCAAGCTCGCCGACGAGCGGCGGCGCCTCGACGAGCTGCAGGCGGGCGACCTCGCGGTCGAGGCCACGTTCGAGCTGGGCTACGGCCAGCTGGAGCCCGCCCAGTCCCGCGCCTTCCGCCTCCTCGGCCTCGCCGACGGCCCCGACATCTCCCTGGCGGCCGCCGCCGCGATGCTCGACCTCCCGGTCGAGGACGCGGAGGACCTCCTGGAGTCCCTGGTCGACACGTCCCTCCTGGAATCCGCCGCACCCGGCCGCTACCGCTACCACGACCTCGTACGGCTCTACGCCCGCGCGTGCGCGGAACGGGACGAACTGCCGCCGAGCGAGCGGGACGCGGCGCTGTCGCGGTTGCTGGACTTCTATCTGGCCTCGGCGGCGCGGGTGTACGCGATCGAGCGCCCTGGGGACAGGACGGTGGATCACCTGGAGGTGACGGGCAGGACCGGTCTCGACTTCACCGGCGAGTCCACGGCGCTGGACTGGCTGCACGCGGAGGCCGCGTGCATCCTGGCCTGCGTACAGCAGTCCCTGACTCCGGGCTCGCTGCGCCGGGCCGTGGACCTGCTCCTGGCCGCCAAGGACCTGGCGGAATCGGGTGCGAGTTCACTGCGGTACGAGTCCGCGGCGATCGCGGCCCGCGACGCCGCGGCGGACTGCGGGGACGCCTGGGCGGAGGGCCGCGCGCGGGTGAGTCTCGCGCAAGTCCTCAGCAAGGTGGGCCACTTCCGCGTGGCGGCAGGCGAACTGGAGCGCGCCGCAGCACTGGCGCTCACCTCCGGTGACCCCTGGGCCGGCGGGAACGCGCCGAACGAGCAGGGGATCATCAGCAACTGCATCAACGAGCCCGCGGCGAGCGAGATCTACCTCCGCCGGGCCATCAAGGCGTTCCAAGCGGACGGCAATCGATCCGGCGAGGCCAGCGCCCTGTGCAATCTCGCGCGCGCCCTCATGGACCTGGGACGGACTTCGCAGGCGATCGAGCTGTCGCAGCGGGGCATGACCCTGTACGACGAGCTGGGGCTCACGTTCCGGCTCGCCAACGCCCAGTACACCTTCGGCGTCGTTCTCGGCCAGGCGGGCCGTCACGACGAGGCACTGACGCAGCTGACCGCCGCGCACAAGGTGTTCGCGGACAACCGCCAGCGCCTGTGGGAAGGGGCCACGCAGTACCGTATCTCCGAGGTGCACCTGGCCGCCCGGCGGCCGGCCGCCGCCGCCCGTCATGCCGAGCAGGCGCTGGCCACCGGCTTCATCGGCGGCGACTGGATGAAGGCCAACATCCTGACGGTGCTCGGCGAGGCCCTCGACGCCCTCGGGCAGCTGGACCGGGCCCGGGCGTGCTGGCACAAGGCGCAGGCCATCCACGAGGCAGCAGGGGCTCCGGAGGCCGCTCACGTGCGAAAGCTCCTCGGTCCGCTCACCGCCGCCTGAGCGTCCACCGAGGGCGTTCATCGAACGTTTATGAGCGCGTGTCACTCTCATGGAGTCGATCCGTCGCGTCGGGGGGCAGACGGGTCGCGCGGGCCCCGCGGATATCGTGAGCGGCCGTGATGCGCCCGCTCGGCGACCCTCGGGGGAGTTGCCGAGCGGGCCTTGCTCCCGATCACAGCACTGATACCTAGGAGTCCCGGTCATGAGCGACACCGCACAGCCCAAGAAGGCGCCCAAGGGCGACGGTCACACGCCGGCCCCGCCGGTGGACGAGCCCACCACGCTGGGCGACGGCCACACGCCCGTCCCGCCGAAGAAGGACAAGACGGTGGCGCTGGGCGACGGCCACACGCCGGCTCCGCCGCAGCGGGGCGTCTGACAACTACTGCCATTCCGACGGGGATCGGCCGCGGCGGCGCGGAGGGGGAGCCGCCGCGGCCGAGGCATATCCGGAGCAGGGCCTTTCGGCCAACTTGCCGAATTTCAGCGGGACTTGTTCGAACATAACGTGCGAAATGCGGCTAGAGTCGACAGTTGAATGCCGGCCCCCTCCAAGGAGTTGGAATGACTCGAACCAAAAAAGCTCTCGTAACCCTGGCCGTGATGGCCGCGGCGACCGCTGGGGCAGCCGCCCCGGCACTCGCCGACAGCCACTCCCCGGCTCCGGCCGGTGACAGCCACATTCCGGTCAGCCCGCTCGGGGACGGCCACCAGCCCTCCCCGCCCGGTGACGGCCACCAGCCGACGCTGTTCGGCGACGGCCACCAGCCGGCACCTCCCGGTGACGGCCACCAGCCGACAGCTCCGCAGCACTGATCATCCGGGGCCGAGCCGCCGCTCGGCCCCGGCCTGCCGCGGGGGCGGGGACCCACCCGCCCGGGCGCAATTCGGTGGACCCGGGCCACCTCCCTGCCCGATAGTGCGCGCATGACAACCATCGTGCGCCACATCACCTTCGACTGTTCCGACGCCCACAAGCTCGGGTCCTTCTGGGCCCAGGTCCTGGAGGGCGCGCTCGCCGACGACGACTTCCCGGGGGACCCGGAGGCGCTGGTGACCACGCCCGGCGGGCCGACGCTGCTGTTCGTGACCGTGCCGGACAAGAAGGCCGTGAAGAACCGCGTGCACTTCGATCTGCAGCCGCAGGACCGGACCCGGGACGAGGAGGTCGAGCGGGTCGTCGCGCTGGGCGCGACCCTCGTGGCGGACCACCGGCTGCCGGACGGCCGCGGCTGGGTGACCCTCGCCGACATCGAGGGCAACGAGTTCTGCGTGGAGCGCAGTACGGGAGAGCGCGCCGCGACGGCGTGACCGCGGCGCCCGGACGCACGACCGGGCACACGACCAGGCACAGGCCCGGGCACCCCGGCCGACCGGCCCGCTCAGGGCCGCCCGCGCAGCTCCCCCTTCAGCACCTTCCCGCTCGCGTTCCGCGGCAACTCCCGTACGAACTCCACCTCCCGCGGCACCTTGTAATTGGCCATCTCGCGCCGCGCCCAGGCGATCACGTCGTCCGACGTGAGGGTCGACCCCCGGCGCCGCACCACGTAGGCCTTGCCGACCTCGCCGAGGCGGGCGTCGGGGATGCCGATGACGGCGGCGTCGGCGATGTCGGGGTGGGTGCCGAGGAGCTGTTCGATCTCGGCGGGGTAGGCGTTGAAGCCGCCGACGATGAACATGTCCTTGATCCGGTCGGTGATGCGGAGGTTCCCGGCCGCGTCCAGGACGCCGACGTCACCGGTGCGGAGCCAGCCGTCGGAGGTGCGGACCTTGCGGGTCCCGGCGGGGTCTTCGAAGTAGCCGCTCATGACGTTGTGGCCGCGGACGAGGACTTCGCCGGGGGTGTCGGGGGGCAGCGGGTCACCGGCGGGCGACACCACCTTCACCTCCGTGTCCGGGATCGCCCGGCCCGACGTCGACGCGATGACCTCCGCCGGGTCGCCCCGGCGGCACATGGTCACGATGCCGCTCGCCTCGGAGAGGCCGTACGCCGTCAGGACGGTGGCGATGCGCAGTTCCGTGCGCAGGCGTTCGACGAGGCGCAGGGGGACCACCGCCGCGCCGGTCACGACGAGCCGCAGGGCCGAGAGGTCGTGGGCGTCGCGGGCGGGGTGGTCGAGGAGGGACTGGTGGAGGGTGGGCGGCCCGGGGAGGACGGAGACGCGTTCGGCGGCGATGTTCGCGAGGACCGTGTCGACGTTGAAGACCGGCTGGGGGATCATCGTGGCGCCGCGCATGAGGCAGGCGATGATCCCGGCCTTGTAGCCGAAGGTGTGGAAGAACGGGTTCACGACGAGGTAGCGGTCGCCCTCGCGGAGGCCTGCCAGATCGCTCCAGATCGCGTAGCAGCGCAGGGTCTGGGCGTGGGTGATGACGGCGCCCTTGGGGCGGCCGGTGGTGCCGGACGTGAAGATGATGTCGGAGGGCCGGTCCCCGGAGACGGCCGCGGCCCGCGCCCGGACGGCGTCGGCGGTGACCGGGTCGCCGCTCGCCAGGAAGTCCTTCCAGGTGCGGAAGTCCTCGGGGGCGTCGTCGGCGAGGACGACCACCTGTTCCAGATCGGGAAGGCCGGGGAGGGGGCCGGGGCCCGGGCCGTCGGCCGCCGCCCGCCGCAGCGACGCCACGTACGAAGTCCCCAGGAACGTACCGGTGACGAAGAGCAGCCGGGCCCGCGAGCGTGCGAGGACGTACGCCGCCTCGGTGCCCTTGAAGCGGGTGTTGAGGGGGACGAGGACCGCGCCCGCGCCGACCGCGCCGAGGGCGGAGACGATCCAGTCGAGGGTGTTCGGGGCCCAGACGGCGACCCGGTCGCCGGGTTCGACGCCGCTCGCCATACAGGCGGCGGTGGCCCGTTCGACGCGTTCGCCGAGTTCCCGGTACGTGACCCGGGTGCGGCCGTCGACGACCGCCTCCCGGTCCGCGTACCGCTCGGCCGCCGCCCGGACCAGGCCCGGCACGCTGCCCCACTCCAGGTCGCCGCGCATGGCCGCCCCTCCCGCCGTCGCCCAGTAGCTGACTATCCGTCAGATTAGCGGTAGCCTGGCGCGCTGTCAGCAGCGAGGGCTCGCCACGACGCGCGCGGAGGTGTGCAAGCCATGGCCTCACTCAAGGACGCCACAGCGATAGCCGGGATCGGACAGACCCCCTTCGCCAGACAACTCCCCGAGAGCGAGAAGGCGTTGGCCTGCCGGGCCGTCCTCGCCGCGCTCGACGACGCGGGGATCGCACCGGCCGAGGTGGACGCGTTCGCCTCGTACACCATGGAGGAGACCGACGAGGTCGAGGTCGCCAAGGCGATCGGCGCGGGGGACGTCACCTTCTTCAGCAAGGTCGGGTACGGCGGCGGCGGTTCCTGCGCCACGGTCGCGCACCTGGCGTCCGCCATCGCCACCGGACAGGCGAGCGTGGGCGTCGCCTGGCGCTCCCGCAAACGCGGCAGCGGACCACGCCCGTGGCGGAACACCACCGCCCAACTCCCCACCCCCGCCCAGTGGACGCGCCCCTTCGGCCTGCTGCGGCCCGCCGACGAGATCGCGATGCTGACGCGCCGCTATCTGCACGAGTACGGCGCGACCCGCGACCACCTCTTCAACGTCGCCCTCGCCTGCCGCAACCGCGCCAACCAGAACCCGGCCGCGATGATGTACGAACGCCCGCTGACCCGGGACATGTATATGACGTCCCGCTGGATCAGCGAACCGCTCTGCCTCTTCGACAACTGCCTCGAGACGGACGGGGCGTTGGCCTGCGTCCTGGTGTCGGCGGAGCGGGCGCGGGACTGCCGCCACCGGCCGGTGTACGTGCACTCCGCCGCGCAGGGGCTGCCCGCCCAGCACCACGGCATGGTCAACTACTGGAACGACGACCCGCTGTCCGGGCCCGCCTGGACGGCCGCCCGCCAGCTCTGGAAGCAGGCGGACTTCGGCCCCCACGACGTCGACGTGGCCCAGATCTACGACGCGTTCACCCCGCTGATCCCCCTTTCCCTGGAGGGCTACGGCTTCTGCGGCCGGGGCGAGGGCGGCGCGTTCACGGAGGGCGGGGCGCTGGAGATCGGCGGCCGCCTCCCCCTCAACACCGCAGGCGGCGGCCTCAGCGAGGCCTACGTCCACGGCTTCAACCTCATCACCGAGGGCGTCAGACAGTTGCGGGGCACGAGCACCGCCCAGGTGCCGGAGGCGTCCACCTGCCTGGTGACGGCGGGCGAGGGCGTACCGACTTCGGCAGTACTGCTGAGGCGTTGAGGCACCCAGGTTGTTCCAGGGGCGCGGGGAACTGCGCGACCAGCCACGACGAACCCGCACGCGAAAGAGGCGAGCACCATGGCAGAAGCGAAGACGGAACCCCTCCTGACCCCGGTCGCCGACGACGACGGCGCCCCCTTCTGGGACTACGCCGCCCGAGGCGAACTCCGCGTCCAGGCCTGCGCGCAAGACGCCTGCGGCGAGCTCCGCTTCCCCCCACGCCCCTGCTGCCCGCACTGCGGGTCCTTCGACACCACGTGGCGCCGCATGAGCGGCAAGGGCAGGATCTGGTCCTACGTCATCCCGCACCCCCCGCTCCTCCCGGCCTACGCCGCCCTCTCCCCGTACAACGCGATCCTCGTGGAACTGACCGACGCCCCCAGGATCCGCCTGGTCGGCAACCTGGTCACCAAGGCGGGCGCACCCCCGAACTCCGTCCCACCGGAACGCCTGCGCATCGGCGCCCGCGTCCAGGTGGTCTTCGCCGAGCGCGGCGGCCTCGTGCTGCCGCAGTGGGTACTGGAGCGCTCATGACACCCCCGGAGCCGACCGGCCTGCGGGTGGACCGGGACGAGAAGACCGGGGTCGCCGTGGTGACCCTGGACCGCCCGGCCCGCCACAACGCGCTGTCTCCGGAGACGGCGGCCGAACTCGCCCGGCAGTGGCGGGAGTTCCGGGGCGACGACGCGATCCGGGCGATCGTCCTCACCGGCGCCGGTGAGCGGGCCTTCTGCACCGGCGTGGACCGCACCGCCGAGGTCCCGCAGCCGTCGTCCCCGTACTCGATCGAGGACCCCCTCCTCACCGTCGGGCCGAAGGCCAACGACCTGTGGAAACCGGTGCTCGCCGCCGTCAACGGCATGGCGTGCGGCGGCGCCTTCTACCTCATCGGCGAGTGCGAGTTCGTGGTCGCGGCGGAGCACGCCACGTTCTTCGACCCGCACACGACGTACGGGATGGTCAGCGCGTACGAGGCCATCGCGATGGCGCAGCGGATGCCGTTCGGGGAGGTGGCGCGGATGTCCCTGATGGGGACGGCGGAACGGGTGTCCGCGCGGCGGGCGTACGAGATCGGGCTCGTGTCGGAGGTGGTGCCGGGCCCCGAGGTGGTGGCCGCGGCGGTGCGGGCCGCCGCCACGATCGCCGCCTTCCCGACGGCGGCCGTGCAGGGCACGGTACGTGCCGTGTGGTCCGCCAAGGAGGCCGCGCGGAGCCAGGCCATGGCGCACGCCCCGCACCTCATCGCCCTGGGCAACGCGGACCCCGCCCGGCAGGCGGAGCTGTTCGCGGCGCGCGGCCGGGGCGACGGCTTCCGGACCCGGTAGGGCGCCCCTCGCCCGCCCCGCGCCCGCGCCGGGGCTCAGCGGGAGGTCGCCGTCCCCCGCTCCGCGTCCAGCGCGTACACACACCGGTCCTTGCTGCACGCGTACACCACCCCGTCCCGCACCACCGGCGCACCGGTGATCTCGCCGCCGGTGGCCAGCTTCCAGCGGAGGCGGCCGTCGTCGGCCTTGAGGGTGTAGAGGAGGTGGTCGGTGGCGCCGAAGTGGATGCGGCGGTCGGCGACGACGGGGGAACCGACGACCTCGCCGCCCGCCTGGAAGCGCCACTTGGGGGTGCCGGTGACGGCGTCGAGGGTGTAGAGGCCCTTGCCGCTGCCCACGTGCACGTGGCCGTCGGCGACGAGGACGGGGTCGACGGAGGAGCGGGCCTCGGTGGCGATGCGCCAGCGGTCGCGGCCGTCGGTGGCGTCGAGGGCGTACACGGTGCCGAGGTAGTCGGCGAGGTACACGCCGCCGCCGGTGACGGCGGGGCCGGGGGCGAAGGCGGGCGGACAGAGGAACGCGGCGGGCGCCTCGAAGTGCCAGCGGACGTGCCCGGCGGCCACGTCGACGGCGAGGACACGCGTCCCGGCGGCGATGTACACGTAGCCGTCGGGCGCCTGGGTGACACGGACCGGCACGCCGCCGCAGGACGCGGCGTCGCCGACGGGGTAGGACCAGCGCTCGATGCCGGTGCGGGCCTCGACGGCGCGCAGCCGGGCGTCCTTCCAGACGTACACGGTGCCGTCGACGATGACGGGCGCGGCCTCGGGCGTCTCGAACTCGGTCTGGGCGTTGGTGATCTCCCAGAGCTTCTCGCCGTTCGCGGCCTCCCAGCCCTGTACGCCGCCGCCTCGGGTGGCGGTGACGACGGTGCCCCGGTCGGCCTGGAGGGCGTACACCCAGGCGTCGGTCTGGATCCGCCACAGGTCGGAGCCGTCGGTGCCGTCGAGGGCGTACAGGGTGGGGCCGTCGGAGGCGTGGATGCGGCCGTCGGCGACCGCCATGGACCAGGCGACGTCACGGGTCTTGAAACTGCGCCGGCCGGTGCTCACGTCGAGGGCGTGCACCTCGAAGGACGTGACGTACACGAGGTTCCCGGCGACGGCGGGCGTGCCCCAGACGTCGTTGGACATCCGGAACCGCCAGGGCCGCCAGGAGGCCGGGGCACCGGAGCCCGCGGCCGGAGCGGCCACGCCCCCCGTGACCCCCGCGTCGGCCCCGTTGGCCCCGGGCCGCCCCGCGACCGCCCCCGGCGCGGGTGCCGACCTCGACCAGGACCCGGCGAGCCCGGAGTCGACGGGCGCGGCCGCCCCCCGGGCCTCGGCGACGCGCGGCCCGGGCCCGATCGGCACCTGGGCCCCGGCGAGCTGCACGGGTCCGGCGTCGGGCGCGGCGCGGCCGGGTGCCTGGAAGGGCTGGGAGGCGCCGGGGTGCGGCGCGTGGAACGGCTGGGACGCCCCGTTGGGCACCTGGGCGGGCAGTCCGGGGGCGTGCGAGGGCACGGCGGGCGCCTGCCGGGGCGGCGGCGGCACGGCGGACACGGGCGCGGCCGAGGCCCCGGCGGCGGAGTTGCCGCGCGCTCCCCGGCCCGCGGAGCCGCCACCGGCGGCGGCACGCATGGCGGGGCGGCCGCCCCGGCGGGCCTCGATGAGCGCGACGGCCCGCTCGGGCAGCCAGGCGGAGGCGGTGCCGCTGTCGTCGCCGTTGCCCTCGGAGGCGAAGAGGTGCGGGGCGAGCTGGGACTGGAGGTCGTTCGGGGTGGGCCGGAGGGCGGCCTCCATCTGCATGCAGGACTCGATGAGGGGCCGCAGCTCGTCGGGCAGGCCCTCCAGGTCGGGGCCCTCGCGAAGCAGCATGAAGACGGTCTCGACGGGGTTGGCGCCGTGGAAGGGGGCGTGCCCGGTGGCGGCGAAGACGAGGGTCGAGCCGAGGGAGAACACATCGCTGGCGCCGGTGACGCTGCGGGAGTCCTTGGCCTGCTCGGGCGACATGTAGGCGGGGGTGCCGACGGCGACGTTGGTCATGGTCAGGCGGGTGTTGGAGACGCCCGACGCGATGCCGAAGTCGATGACGCGGGGGCCGTCCTCGACGACGAGCACGTTGGACGGCTTCAGGTCGCGGTGGACGAGCCCGGCGCCGTGGATGGACTCCAGGGCCTCGGCGACGCCCGCGGCCAGCCAGCGCACGGCCTGGGTGGGCAGCGGCCCGTGCTCGTTCACTATTTCCTCGAGCGAGGGCGCGGGCACGTACGCGGTGGCGAGCCAGGGCACGGCGGCGCGCGGGTCGGCGTCGACCACGGCGGCCGTGTAGAAGCCGGACACGGCGCGGGCCGCCTCGACCTCGCGCGTGAAGCGGACTCGGAACAGCTGGTCCTCGGCGAGCTCGGTTCTGACCGTCTTGATCGCCACGCGCCGCCCGGAGGCGGAGCGCGCGAGATAGACGAGTCCCATGCCACCGGCGCCGAGCCGTCCAAGGACCTCGAACGGGCCGATCCGCCGCGGATCGTGCTGCGTCAGCTGGTCCACCACTTGCCTGCCACCTCCCCGTACGCGCGGCCGCCGTTCCGAGCGGCCCCGTGCAGCGTCTCACCACCGAGCCGCTACGGCGGCACGCACCCTGATTCTTCCTGGCTCGGGCCACGGTTGCGAACCCGGGGCAAGATCGGGCTGTTTCGGGACAAAAGCGAAGTATGGGTACATCAAAAGGGGCGATGCCCTCCGATACCCCTCACACACCTCTCCCGTACCTCTTCCGCTCCTCGCCCGGATCGCACCCGGATCAAGCCCGGATCACGCCTGGTCCGGCTCCTGGAGGACGGCGAAAGCCGCTCCTTGGTTGTCCACCAGGGTGCAGATGCGTCCGTACGGCGTGTCCTGCGGCTCGTCGCGCACGCGCCCGCCGAGCCGGCGGGCGGTGGCCGCGGCGGCGTCGCAGTCGGCGACGACGAAGTAGTTGAGGAAGTGCGGGGGCATCTCGGCCGGGAAGGCCCCGCCCATCAGCGCCCGGCCGCCGATCGCGGTGTCGGGCCCCGGCCGCGCCCCGGCGGGCGACCAGACCCGGAAGTCCTCGCCCGCGTCGTCCAGGTCCTGGCCCCCGTAGCCGAAGACGCCCTCGTAGAAGGGGTCGACCGTCTCCTTGGTGCGGGCGTACACCTCGGTCCAGCAGAAGGCGCCGGGCTCCCGCTGCCTGCCGAAGCCCAGGTGCGCGCCCGCCTGCCAGAGGCCGAAGACGGCGCCCTCGGGGTCGGCCGCGAGCCCCATCGTGCCGAACGGGCCGACCGGCATCGGGTCCATGATCATCTGCCCGCCCGCACCCTTGATGCGCCCGGCGAGCGCGACCGCGTCCGGGGTCGCGAGGTAGACCGTCCAGGACGTGGGCATGCGGCCGTCCGGCTTGGGGGCGAGCGCGGCGACGGGCGCACCGGCGAGGAACGCCTGGGTGTAGTTCCCGTACTCCGCCCCGGCACCGTCGTCGAAGGTCCAGCCGAAGAGCTCGCCGTAGAAGCGCTTGCCACCCTCGACGTCCGGGAGCATCGCGTCCACCCAGCAGGGGACGCCTTCCGCGAATTCCATGAGACCGATCCCTTGGTTCGCCCGCGGAGGGCCGTCCTGTGGCCTCCGTCACAGTCAAGCTAGCCGCACCCCGACAGGCCCGCAGCACATCGATTCGAACACGTGGCCAATTCTGCCGGGGCGGCCGAGCGATCACGGCCGAGCGGCGGCGTACTCCTGAACGATCATTTCCGGCCGGAGCGCGGCCCCCGTCACGGGCGCCCCCGCCCCGCTTCCCCCCCTCCCGTCACCCCGGTGCACCCCTCCGGCGCCCCTCCGCCACCCCTCTGGCACCCCTTCAACCCCATTTGCACTCGGCCGAATCGCGCTCCGATCACCCCTCGGTAAGCTGACGGCATGACAGGACAGGTACGTACCGTCGACGGCCGTGTGGCCGGTCGGCGTGGTCAGGCGACACGTCAGAAACTGCTGGACTGCCTGAGCGAGATGCTCAGCTCCTCGCCCTACCGGGACGTCAAAGTCATCGACGTCGCCCGGAAGGCGGGCACTTCGCCGGCGACGTTCTACCAGTACTTCCCGGACGTCGAGGGCGCCGTCCTGGAGATCGCCGAGCAAATGGCCGCCGAGGGCGCGCAGTTGACGCAGCTCCTCGAAGGCCGCTCCTGGGTCGGCAAGGCCGGCTGGCAGACCTCGCAGGAGCTGGTCGACGGGTTCCTCGACTTCTGGCGGAAGAACGACGCGATCCTCCGGGTGGTCGACCTCGGTGCCGCCGAGGGCGACAAGCGGTTCTACAAAATCCGGATGAAGATCCTCAATTCGGTGAACAACTCCCTTACGGACACCGTCAAGGAGCTCCAGTCCAAGGGCAAGGTCGACAAGGACGTGAGCCCCGCGGCGATGGCCGGTTCGCTGGTCGCGATGCTCGCCGCGGTCGCCTCGCACCAGCGCGGCTTCCAGACCTGGGGCGTCAAGCAGGCGGAACTGAAGCCCAATCTGGCGCTGTTGGTGCACCTGGGCGTGACGGGCAAGAAGCCGACGAAGTAGGCGCCCGGCACCGGAGTCCTGTCACCACGGCGGCGGATCACTGTCTGTGATCCGCCGCTGTGCTCTCCGCATGATCCGGTGTGCCGCGGCTCGATCGTTGACGCCTGCCCCCCGTGGCGCCCGCCCCCGTGGCATCCTCCCCCGTGGCGCCTGCCCCCCGTTCGGGTGCGCTACCTCCGTTCCAGCCGGAACAGCCGTATCTCGCGCTCCACCCGTGCCTGGTACGTCGCGTACGGCGGCCAGAACGCCACCGCCGCCTCCCAGGCCGCAGCCCGCTCCGCCCCCGCCAACAGCCGTGCCCGCACCGGGATGTCGACCCCGCGCCAGTTGATCGAGGCGTCCGGACCCGCCAGCAGGTTCGCGGTCCACGCCGGATGCGCGGGCCGTCCGAAGTTCGACCCGACGAGCAGCCAGCTCCCGCCGTCCTCCGGCACGCACGCCAACGGAGTACGCCGGTCGAGCCCGCTCCGCGCACCCCGCACAGTCAAGATCACGCCGGGCAGCATCCGGGCGCTGAGCAGCACCTTTCCGCGCGTGAGCCGGTGCACGCCCCGGTCCATGGCGGGTACGAGGCGGGGGGCCACGCGGGCGAAGGCACGGGTCGCGGACACCTTCCGCACCAGGCGGAGCCCGACCCCGGCGGCCATCAGCGCCCCGTCCCGTCGGCCCGCCGCCCCCGGCCCGCCCCGACCACCCGAACGGCGGGCGCGTCCCGATCCGGCGCCCCGGCGGCCACCGCCCCGTCCGCGCCGCGCGCCCCCGCGGCTCCCCGCGCCCCCTCTTCCCGCTCTGACCGCTCCGCCCCCGCCGCGAACAGCCCGGCGCGGTCGGCCGCGTGCGCCCGCAGCCGGTGCACCGGCCCGAAGAGCAGTTCATCGCCGGAGGCCCGCTTGAGGTACAGGTGGGCGTCGTGCTCCCAGGTGAAGCCGATGCCGCCGTGCAGCTGGACGGCCTCGGCGGCGGCGGCGCGCAGGGCTTCGAGACCCTGCGCGAGGGCGATCCCCCCGACCAGCTCGCCCCGGCCGCCGTCACCGTCACCGTCACCCTCGCGTGCGTCCGCCGCCCACGCCGCGTAGTACGCCGCCGACCTGGCCGCCTGCACCCGCACGTACACATCCGCGAGCCGGTGCTTCACGGCCTGGAAGGACCCGATCGCCCGCCCGAACTGCTCGCGCTCCTTGACGTAGGAGACGGTGCGGGCGAGCGCGCGGTCGGCGGCGCCGACGGCCTCGGCGGCGAGCAGGACGGCGACGCGCTCCCCGACTCCGCCGAGTGCGGCGCCCACGTCACCGCCGTCGCCCAGCAACTCGCCCGCCACCTCCCGGAGTTCGAGCCGGGCGCGCGGCCGCGTCTCGTCGAGCGCGGTCTGCCGTACGCGGACGAGACCGGGGGCGTCACCGCGTACGAGGAACAGCAGCGCCCGCGACCGGGCGAAGCCGCCGGTGTGCGCGGCGACGAGGAGCAGCCCGGCGCTGTGCCCGTCGAGGACCTGGTCGACCTGCCCGTACAGCCGCCAGACACCGTCGACCGCCCGCGCCTGCACGCCGCCCGCGCGGCCGCCACCCGCCCAGTCGGCACGGTGGGCGCGGTCGTCGCGGCCGTCGCGGTCGTCTTCGCGAGCGTCGACCAGGCCGAGGGCGGTGGCGAGGGCGGCGCCCGGGACGGCGAGGGCGGCGGTCAGCTCGCCGGTGGCGACGCGGGGCAGCAGCTCGGCGCACCGGCGCGGGGTGCCGAGGGCGAGCAGGAGCGGTGCGGCGAGCCCGGCGGTGGCGACGAGGGGCGAGGGGGCGAGGCCCTGGCCCAGTTCCTCGTAGGCCAGGGCGAGTTCGAGGGTGCCGCAGCCGGTGCCGCCGTGCCGCTCGGGCAGGGCCAGGCCGGGCAGGCCGAGCTGTCCGGCGAGGGCGGCCCACAGCCCGGCGTCGTACCCGGCGGCGGTGCGGACGGCGGCTTTGACGTCGTCGGGGCCGCTGCGTTTGGTGACGATCTCCCGCAGGGTGCGGCGGATCTCGTCCTGTTCCGCGGTGAGGGCGGCGTCCATCGGCGGGCTCCTCTCCCGGGCCCGGGGCCCCGGATCTGACGAACCGTCACATGAGCTGACGGGCCGACATGCTAGGACGCGGGGGCGTGGTTGCCCAGGGCCGTGACGCGCCCGCCCCGGCGACGGCCCCCTTCCCCCGACCCCCCCCCGGCCTCCGCAGGCGACCTCCCACCCACCCCCAGATCTGATGTACCGTCAGATTCATGGCCGTTGACACTGGTTCACGCCGCCCCGGAGGTGCCCGCAGCTCTGGTCGCCGAAAGGTCGCCGTCGTAGGAGTGGCTCTCTCGGACTGCGGGCGGGTCGACGACGCGACGGCGTACGCGCTGCACGCGCAGGCGGCCCGGCGCGCCCTTGCGGACTCCGGGCTCGACCGTGCGGTGATCGACGGGATCGCCTCGGCGGGGCTCGGGACGCTGGCGCCGGTCGAGGTCGCCGAGTATCTGGGCCTGCGGCCGCGCTGGGTGGACTCGACGTCCGTGGGCGGCGCGACCTGGGAGGTGATGGCGGCGCACGCGGCCGACGCGATCGCGGCGGGGCACGCCAACGCCGTCCTGCTCGTGTACGGCTCCACGGCCCGCGCCGACCTCAAGGCGCGGCGGCGCACGGCGAACCTGTCGTTCGGGGCGCGCGGCCCGCTCCAGTTCGAGGTCCCCTACGGGCACACCCTGGTCGCCAAGTACGCGATGGCGGCGCGCCGCCACATGCACGAGTACGGGACGACGCTGGAGCAGTTGGCGCAGGTCGCCGTGCAGGCACGGGCCAACGCGGCGGCGAACCCGGAGGCGATGTACCGCGACCCGATCACCGTGGACGACGTGCTGACCGGCCCGATGATCGCGGACCCGTTCACGAAGCTGCACTGCTGCATCCGGTCCGACGGCGGCTGCGCGGTGCTGCTGGCCGCCGAGGATTACGTACCGGACTGCGCGTCCGTGCCGGTGTGGGTGCTCGGGTCCGGGGAGCACGTGTCGCACACGGCCATGTCCGAGTGGGAGGACTTCACGGTGTCCCCGGCGGCGGTCAGCGGACGGCTCGCGTTCGAGCGGGCCGGGGTGGGCCCGGCGGACGTGGACATCGCCGAGATCTACGACGCCTTCACCTACATGACGCTGGTGACCCTGGAGGACCTGGGCTTCTGCGCCAAGGGCGAGGGCGGCGCGTTCGTGGAGAAGGGCCGCCTGCTGCGCGACGGCGAGCTCCCGACCAACACCGACGGCGGCGGCCTGTCCGCCCAGCACCCGGGAATGCGGGGCCTGTTCCTGCTGGTGGAGGCGGTACGGCAGCTGCGCGGGACGGCCGGGCAGGGGCGGCAGGTGCGGCGGGCCGGGGGGCGGCTGCCGGAGGTGGCGGTGGTGTCGGGGACGGGTGGGTGGTTCTGCTCTTCGGGGACGGTGGTGCTGGGGAGGTAGGCGGGGCTGCCGGGCCGGGGGGCGGCCCCGGTGGGGTCGACGGGGGCGGGGGCGCCGTTCCCGGGCCCCGAACCCCCGGAGGCACGGGCCGTGCGCGGGGGATCCCCCCTCCCCGCGCCCGCCCCGGACGGATCAGTCCTGGTGCAGCTCGTTGCGCCCGGCGCCGCCGGAGAGCTTGTCGGTGCCGGTGCCGCCCCACAGGACGTCGTCGCCGCTGTTGCCCCACAGCGTGTCGTTGCCCGCCTCGCCGTACAGCTTGTCGTTGCCCTTGCCGCCGTGGAGGACGTCGGCGCCCGCCTTGCCGTGCAGGACGTCGTTGCCGTCGTCGCCGTGCAGGGTGTTCTCCTCGCCGTTGCCGGAGAGCGAGTCGTCGCCGGTGCCGCCGAAGCAGTCCTGGCCGCAGTCGACGAGGGTGTCGTCACCGGCGCCGCCGTACGAGCCGAAGCCCATGGGGCCGCCGCCCCCGACGAGGCGGTCGTCGCCGCCCTGGCCGTGCAGCATGGACCCGGTGGAGCCGTTGAGCACGTCGTTGCCCGTGCCGCCGTAGACACCGGCCCAGGCCTCGCTCTCGGGCTTCAGGGTGAGGGTGTCGTTCTTGTCGCCGAGGTCGATGTCGTAGGTGTCGGAGTCGTCCGAGTTCTGCGGGATCTCGATCCGGCACCGGACGGTCTTGTGGTCGGACGCCGACGGGTACGCGCACTCGTCCCACTCCGCCGCGTTCGCGTCGATGGAGATGTCGAACCGGTCGCGGAAGGTGAGGACGTAGTACGCCTCGTTGTCACCGACGTGGTCGATCTTGTCGGTGACCGTCAGCTTGTTCTGCTGGCCGGGGGCGGCCTTGTACCAGAGTTCGTCGCCGTCGTGGACGAGGGCGGCCGTCGCCGCCGGTGCCGCCGGTGCCGCCTGGGCGGTGGGGACCGCTAAGGCGGCGCCGCCGAGGGCGAGGACGAGGGAGGCGATGGCGGTGCTGGTCCGGTGAGTGCGCATGCGGAAGTGCCCTTCGGGATGTCGGTGTGCGGTGGTGCTTTCGGTACGTCCCGTTAGACCAGGGGCATATGGAGGGAGTTGTGCAGTTGATCATGAACATAGGAGGGCCGCGCCGTTGCCGGAACGTGGACGCGGCGACGGGCAGGGCCACCGCCGCCGCGGGCCCTGCTTCGGGTCCTGCTTCGGGCCCTGCCGCGGGGACGGGGCGCGCGGGACGGGGCGCGCGGGACGACAATCCCCTCATGACGACACCCACGCCCGAGCGGCAGCCCGCGTCCCCCACCACGCCCGCGACGGAGTTCCGGCGACTGCTGCGCGCCCAGAAGGTCTGGGACGTCGAACTGCCGGAGTTCGACCCGGCCGAGGCGCCGCCCGCCCCGGTGGACCTGTTCCACGGGTGGTTCGCGCAGGCCGTGGCGGCGGGGCAGCCGGAGCCGCACACGATGGGCCTGGCGACGGTGGACGAGGCGGGCGACCCGGACGTACGGACGGTGATGCTGCACGACGTGGACGAAGCGGGCTGGCACTTCGCGTCGCACGCGACGAGCGTCAAGGGTCAGCAGCTCGCGGCGCACCCGTACGGGGCTCTGCACTTCTACTGGCCGGCGCAAGGACGCCAGGTCAGGGTGCGCGGCCCGGTGCGGACGGCGTCGCACGCCGAGGCCCTGGCGGACCTGCACGCGAGGTCGGCGGGGGCGCTGGCGGCGGCGCTCGTGGGGCGGCAGAGCGAAGTCCTGACGGCGCCGGAGGAGTTGGCGCGGGCCTCGGCGGCGGCGTGGGAGCGGGCCGCGCGGGAGCCGACGGCCGACGCGCCGAGCTGGACGCTGTACGCGCTGGCGCCGCACGAGGTGGAATTCTTCCAGGGAGACGCGCGGAGGCGTCATGTGCGGCTGCGCTACCGTGCGGCTGAAAACGGGGGCTGGGCTAGGGAGTTGATGTGGCCGTGACGACCCACGAGGAACCTGTGGTGGAATTGCGCCCCGCGACGCCGGCCGATGTGGCGGCGATCGCCCGGATCTGGCACGAGGGCTGGGGCGACGGCCATCTGGGCAACGTACCGGCGGCGCTGGTGGCGGTGCGCACGGCACACTCGTTCGGCCTGCGGGCGCCGCAGCGGGTCGCGGACACGGCGGTGGCGACGGTCGGCGGCGAAGTGGCCGGTTTCGTGATGGTCGTCGACGACGAGGTGGAGCAGGTGTACGTCGACGCGAACCACCGGGGCACGACCGTGGCCCGCTCCCTCCTCGCCGAGGCGGAACGCCGCGTGGCCGCCAGGGGCCACACCCGCGCCTGGCTCGCCGTGGTCAACGGCAACGCCCGCGCCCGCAGGTTCTACGAACGCAACGGCTGGACCGACGAGGGCCTCTTCGAGTACCTGGCGGCGAGCGACAGCGGCCCGATCCGGGTGCCGTGCCATCGGTACGCGAAGCGGGTCGCCGCCTCCTGACCGCCTGCCGGGGCGGACGGGCACGACGACGGTCAGCGCGGCCGGAACACCGGCACCGGCACGCCCTCGCCCTGCTCCCGGAAGGTGACCTCAAGGGGCAGGCCAGGGCGCGGCGCGGGCTTCGGGCCGGCGGCCGGGGCGACGAGTTCCGTCATCATCCGGGGGCCCTCGGCGAGGTCGACGACGGCCGCGGTGTACGGGACGCGGGTGCCGAAGGGCGGCAGGTCGTTCCGGTGGACCACCGACCAGGTGTAGAGCGTGGCGTGGCCGCTCGCGCGCTCCCAGGTGACGTGCTCGCTCCAGCAGTGCGGGCAGAACTCGCGCGGGTAGTGGTGGGCGCGGCCGCACGCGGGGGCATGGCAGCGGCGGACGAGGAGATGACCCTCGGCGGCGGCGTCCCAGTAGGGGCGGGTGAAGGGGTCGGGGTC
The DNA here is from genome assembly GCF_014650815.1 of Streptomyces flavofungini. Lineage (GTDB taxonomy): Bacteria > Actinomycetota > Actinomycetes > Streptomycetales > Streptomycetaceae > Streptomyces > Streptomyces flavofungini. The sequence continues at coordinate 326,218 of NZ_BMVR01000005.1, read as the reverse complement.
GGGGAGGTCGAACCGTACGCCGCTCACCGGACCGACCCCCCACCCCGCCCGAACCAGCCCTTCTCGCCCTCGCCGCACCGCCGCCCCAGCCCCCACGGGCCACACCCGCCGCGAAGCACAGCGAGCCGCTCGCCGCCCCCGACCCAGATCAAGTCCACGCCGCGACCTCCCAAGTCCCGCTCACCATCGCCCGCCGACCCCCGCTCCGCGCCTCGCATACACCCCCACAAGGGAATGTTCCGGGCGCCCGGCAAGAGATTCTGACGGTACGTCAGTTCAGCGCACCCGACGGCCCGGCGCAAGACGGGTGCGTCCGGGCCTCCCGCACACGTGATCGGATCGCAACCGGTTTCGGACTTGTCCGTCACCCATCAAGTGACGACGTGGTTACTCTCCAGAACATGGCCGACTCCACCAACCCCCCAGCGCGCCGCAGCCAGCGCCCCGCGCCCGGCCGCCCGGCCCACGACCGCCCGGTGTACGTCATCGGCGGCGGCCCCGGCGGACTCTCCGTGGCGGCCGCCCTGCGCGCACGCGGCGTACGCGCCGTCGTCCTGGAGAAGTCCGACCGCGTCGGCGCCTCCTGGCGCGCCCACTACGACCGCCTCCAGCTGCACACCACGCGCCGCCTGTCCGCCCTGCCGGGCCTCGCGATGCCGCGTTCGTTCGGCAGGTGGGTCGCGCGCGACAACGTGCTCCGCTACCTGGAGAAGTACGCGGAGCACCACGAGCTGGAAGTCGTCACCGGCGTGCGGGTCTCCCGCCTGGAACGCACCGCCGACGGCGCGGGCTGGCTGCTGCACGCCACCGGCGGCCGGGAGCTGACCGGCAGCGCGGTCGTCGTCGCCACCGGCTACAACCACTCCCCGCTGCTGCCGGACTGGCCCGGCCGCGACACGTACACCGGCGATCTGCTGCACGCGAGCGCCTACCGCGAGCCGTCCCCCTACGCGGGCAAGGACGTGCTCGTCGTCGGCGTCGGCAACACCGGCGCGGAGATCGCCGTCGACCTGGTCGAGGGCGGCGCGGCGCGGGTGCGGCTCGCGGTGCGCACGGCCCCGCACATCGTGCGCCGCTCCACCGCCGGGTGGGCGGCGCAGCGCTCCGGCATCCTGTGCCGCAGACTGCCGGTGCCCGTGGTCGACCGGCTGGCCCGCGTGATCGCCAAGGTGAGCGTGCCCGACCTGTCCGCGCGGGGGCTGCCGCGACCGGACACCGGCCTGTACACCCGGGCCCACGAGGGTGCCATCCCGGTGCAGGACGTCGGCCTGATCGACGCCGTCCGCACGGGCCGGGTCGAGCCCGTCGCGGCCGTCGAGTCCTTCGAGGAGGACAAGGTCGTCCTCGCGGACGGCACCCGCGTCGGCCCGGACACCGTCATCGCCGCCACCGGCTACACCCGCGCCCTGGAGCCCCTGCTCGGCCACCTCGGCGTGCTCGACAGCCAGGGGCGCCCTCGGGTGCACGGCCCGCGCACCGCCCCCGAAGCCCCCGACCTGTACTTCACCGGCTTCACCAACCCCATCAGCGGGATGCTGCGCGAACTGGGCAGGGACGCGGGGCGGATCGCGGGGGCGGTGGCGAAGTCCGCGGCCCGCGCGGGCCGTAAGTAACCGGCCAGTTCCCCTACGCACCCTTGGCACGGGCGGGCTTCTGCGGTTCCGTGGTGTTACCGGTGTTACCGGGCGTACGCGCATGTCGCACCCACCCCAGCAGCCCCACGCACCACCACTCGACCTAAGACCTCACCCAGCTCACCCAGCTCACCCAGCTCACAACTTCACCGCACCAAGGCAGCTCCCTGTGCCACGGCAAGCCGGCCTCCCCCGCGCCGTCGTACAAAATCCGCAGCCCCATTCCTGACACAGCGTCAGTTCAGTAATCTGACTATGCGTCAGTTATGTTGCTGTCACACAGGAGCGGGCGGACCGATGCTTGGATCGACATACGGCACCTTCACCTCCGACCCCCGCCGCGCCCGCGCGGTGGCCTGCGGCAACCTCCCCGCCGCCACCGTCCACGGCCGCGCCGCGGCGACCGGCGACCTGGACGTGGGCGGCCGGCCGCTGGCCGCCGACGTACCCGACCTGGACCGCTTCTTCCGCCCCGAGTCGGTCGCCGTGATCGGCGCGTCGGACGCGGAGGGGCGGCCGAACACCGGCATCACGCGCCAACTCGTGGCGTGGGCGGAGCGCGTCGGCGCCCGGCTGCACCCGGTACACCCCACCCGCCCGTCGGTGTTCGGCACGCCCTGCTTCCCGTCCGTGGCCGACCTGCCCGAGCCGATCGACCTCGCCGTACTCCTGATCAGTGACCCGCTGCCGGTCATCGAGGAACTGGCCGAGGCGAAGGTGAAGTTCGCCGTGGCGTTCGCGTCCGGCTTCGCGGAGACGGGCGCGGCGGGCGCGCTCGCGCAGCAGCGCCTGGCGGCGGCCGTCGGCCGCTCGGGCATGCGGCTGCTCGGCCCGAACACCAACCTCAACGCCTTCGAGCGGTTCCGCGACGACCTCGAAGGCCCGGCCATCGCCCTCATCACCCAGTCCGGCCACCAGGGCCGCCCCGTCTTCACGCTCCAGGAGCTCGGCGTCCGCCTCTCGCACTGGGCGCCCACGGGCAACGAGGCGGACCTGGAGACGGCCGACTTCCTCTCGTACTTCGCGGAGCAGCCCGAGGTGGGCGCGATCGCCTGTTACGTGGAGGGCCTCAAGGACGGCCGCGCGTTCCTCCTCGCGGCGGACCGGGCGGCGCGGCGCGGGGTGCCGGTGGTCGCCGTGAAGGTCGGCCGGACGGAGACGGGCGCGCGCACGGCCGCCTCGCACACCGGGAAGCTGACCGGGGCGGACGCGGTGGTGGACGCGGCGATGCGGCAGTACGGCGTGATCCGCGTCGACGGCCTGGACGAACTCCAGGACACCGCGACGCTGTTGGCACGGGCCCGGCCACCGCGGGCCGACGGCGTGGTCGTGTACTCCATCTCCGGCGGCACCGGCGCCCACTTCGCCGACCTGGCCACCGAGGCGGGCCTGCCGCTGCCGACGCTCTCCACCGCCAAACAGGCCGAACTCCACGACTGGATCCCGCACTACCTGAACGTCGCCAACCCCGTCGACAACGGCGGCCACCCCGTGGGCGACTGGCGCGGCCGGAAGATCATCGACGCGATCCTGGCGGACCCCGAGGTCGGCGTCCTCATCTGCCCCATCACGGGCCCCTTCCCGCCGATGAGCGACAAGCTGGCCGAGGACCTGGTGGCCGCGGCGGAGCAGACGGACAAGCTGGTGTGCGTGGTGTGGGGTTCGCCGCTGGGTACGGAGGCGGCGTACCGCGAGACGCTCCTCGGCTCGTCCCGCGTGGCCACGTTCCGCACCTTCGCCAACTGCATCGGCGCCGTGCGCGCCTACCTCGACCACCACCGCTTCACCGCCTCCTACCGCTCCCCCTTCGACGAGGCGCCGCGCGCCGTCTCCCCGTCGTACCGCAAGGCACAGGCGCTCCTCCGGCCGGGCCAACGCCTCAGCGAGCACGCGGCGAAGCAGCTCCTCCGGGCGTACGGGATCCGGGTGCCGCGGGAACAGTTGGTGACCAGCGCGGCGGCGTCGGTCCGGGCGGCAGGCCTCGTCGGCTACCCGGTGGTCATGAAGGCGTCCGGCACCCGCATCGCCCACAAGACCGAACTCGGCCTGGTCAAGGTGGGCCTCACCTCCGCCAGCCAGGTCCGCGACGCCTACCGCGACCTCACCGACATCGCCCGCTACGAAGACGTCGCACTCGACGGCATCCTCGTCTGCCAAATGATCGAACGCGGCGTCGAGATGGTCGTCGGCGTCTCCCCCGACCCCCTCTTCGGCCCCACCGTCACGGTCGGCCTGGGCGGCGTCCTGGTGGAGGTCCTGCGCGATGTGGCGGTGGGGGTCCCGCCGTTCGGCGAGGAGGAGGCCCGCCGGATGCTGTCGTCCCTGCGCGGCCGAGCCCTCCTCGACGGCGTCCGGGGCGCACCACCGGCCGACCTCGACGCCCTCGTCGAGGTCGTACTGCGGGTCCAACGGATGGCCCTTGAACTGGGCGACGAGCTGGCGGAGCTGGACATCAACCCGTTGTTGGTCCTGCCACGGGGGCAGGGAGCGGTGGCGCTGGACGCGCTGGCGGTGTGCCACTGATGACCACGCCGACGCCCGCACCGAAGTCCACACCGACGCCCACACCTGCGCCCACACCTGCACCCACACCCATCCTCCACACCCCCATCCTCCACACCCTCACCCCCAACGGCGTCTCCTGGATCACCCTCAACCGCCCGGAGGTCCTGAACGCGATCACGGCAGAGCAACGCGACCACCTGATCACCCTCCTCGAAGAGGCCACGACCACCCCCACCATCCGAGCGGTGGTCCTCACAGCCACAGGCAAGGGCTTCTGCACAGGCGCCGACCTGCGCGGCCCCACCACACCCCCACCGGACACCGAACGCACGGCGGGCGACATCTCCCGCACCCTCAGGCAGGGCGCCCAACGCCTGATCACCGCGATCCTGGACTGCGAGAAGCCCGTCCTCGCAGCGGTGAACGGCACCGCGGCAGGCCTCGGCGCCCACCTGGCCCTGGCCTGCGACCTGGTCCTGGCCGCGGAATCGGCCCGCTTCATAGAGATCTTCGTACGCCGAGGCCTCGTCCCCGACGGCGCGGGCGCCTACCTCCTCCCCCGCCTGATCGGCCCCCAACGCACCAAGGAACTCATGTTCTTCGGCGACGCACTCCCCGCAGCGGAGGCGGAACGCCTCGGCCTGGTCAACCGCGTCGTCCCCGACGCCGACCTCCCGAAGACCGCCCAGGCCTGGGCGGACCGCCTGGCCACGTCCCCGACCCGAGCCCTGGCCCTCACCAAGCAACTGGTCAACGCCTCCTTGGACACGGACCGCACGGCCGCGCTGGCGGCGGAGGCTGCGGCGCAGGAGATCAATATGGCTTCGGCGGACGCGAAGGAGGGGGTGGCGGCGTTTGTGGAGCGGCGGGGGGCTGTTTATCGGGGGAGGTGAGGGGGGCGCGGTGCTGTTCCGCCTTCGGACTGGCGGTGCGAACGGTAGGAATGGGGGTGCGTCAGGTGTGGGGCTTAGGGCAGTTCGTGGTGGCTGGCTGGTGTATGGGTTATGCATGCGGGGAGTGCGGGTTTGTGGTTGAAGGAGCGAATTGTCGGTCTCGCAAGAAGTGAAGAGAAACTGGCTGGCCGCCGGATAAAACCGCAGGTCGCGGCCTGTGGTACCCGCGCGTGCGGGGGTGGTCCCCAGCTTCGGCACGGCGGCCTGGGTCAAGAGCGGTGGTCCCCGCGCGTGCGGGGGTGGTCCCGCCGAGAGGCGGCCATCCGCGCCGCGCGTGATGTGGTCCCCGCGCGTGCGGGGATGGACTCTCCCCTACCTTGACGCCGCACCAGAACTGTCGGATGTGGATGATCAATTGCGGGTACGGCGACGGCCCCAGCACCGACCACACCCGGGAGGCGGGGATGCGGCGACACCTGGCAGGCCGGGCCGATCCGGTCAGTTCAGTGCGGCAATCGCCTTGAGGATCAGAGCCCGCGCCTCGGCCCCGTGGACCGCCATGCCCCGCAGTTGCTCGAAAGCCTTCAGATACAGGGCGATCTCCGAAGGTTGGGTGATGTTGACCTCCGCCGAGAGGAACTCCACGGACACGAGAGTGTCGTCGTACACATGGAAAGTCTCGACAGGCCATTGCATTCGCTGCCGCGTTGCCATGGGGACGATGCCCAGCGATACCTGCGGGAGCGCACCCGCAGTGAGGAGGTGGCCGAGCTGGGCGGCCATCGCGTCCTCGTCGCCCAACTGGGCGTACAGGACGGCCTCCTCGATGAGCATCACGAATCGGTGGCCCGGTTCGTGAATGACGCGGGACCGCTCGACGCGGGCGGCCGCGGCCTCCGCGCCGTCGTTGAACGGAATGCCGCGGAAGTCGGCGATGCGGCTCAGCAGCGCGGCGGCATAGCCCTCGGTCTGCAACAACCCCGGCACCATGGTCGAGGAGTAGATCCGGAACAGCTGGGTGTCGTGGAAGAACTGCACCATGCTGTCCTGCAGTTGCTTCATGCCGCGCCGCACCTGATGGCGCCACTCGCTGTACATCGATTCGGCGTTCAGCGACTGGGTGACGATGTCCTCAGCCTGATCAGCTGCCCCGCAGGCCGCAGTCCAGGCCCGTATGTCCTTGGCTGAGGGTGCGGTGACGGCGTTCTCGACGCGTGACGTCTTCGAGTGGTGCCAGCCACACCGGTCAGCCAGCTCAACGACCGTCAACCCGGCGGCCTTTCGAAGGTCACGCAGCCGGAGTGCGACAACCCGGCGTGCGGCCTGGGCAGACGAGGACGGGGAGATGGGCATGAACTGGCCTGTCCGGTACGCACTGCGCGCTGTCGGTGTCGGTGTCGGTGTCGGTGTCAGTAGATCTCGTACTGGTCGTGCGGGGTGGCGCGCGCCCACACCGCCTCGAACGCATCGGCACACAGTTTCGCAGAGTCCGGAGCGTCGGTTACTTCCTCTCCTGTCCAGGAGCCGTCACCGGCGAAGTGGTTCCAGTGGACCCAACGGCCGTCGAACAGCCAGAAGTCGTTCCCTGGCAGGGCGATGCCGCAGGCGCGACGGCGAGGCAGCCACCGCACCTGCTCACCGGCGGCGACGTTGGTGAAGGTCCCGTCGTACAAGAAGCGGGTGTACTCGCTGACGGGCTCGGACACGATCCGAGCGCGGCGGACGGTGACGCCTCGACCCACGGTCTCCTGGATCAGGTCGAGCCACGGCCGCCACCACGAGGCCCGGTCCGCGCCCGGATCATGACGGAAGCCGTTCTTCCAGTCGGCGAACGGCCCTTCCTCGTAGTCGACGGCGTACGAGTCCCGCATCTCAAGATGCACGGCGGAGCGGGTGCAGTCCGCGATCAGCTCATCGAATGTGGGCACGCTCGACGGCATCGCACGCCTCCCTGATCATGTGCGTCATCCGGGCCGGGATACGGACCACGGCCTCATCTTCCGGGATGCCCTTGGCGTGGCCGGGCATCTCGAACGCGGCGCATTCCGATTCGAGTTCGGGGTTCGGCTTCCAGCCCTGGAAGACGAGCTCCTGCTTCGCCTGGTCGACCCACACGGTGGGACTCTGCTTGTCCCCCGTCTCGGGGTCGATACCGATGAACAACAGCGACACGACTGCCTCCTGTGGGTGTGCGCTTGTGTGCATCACAGTCGCAGTATCGGATTGGCCAAGCAAGGGCGCGAAGTAGCCATCAAGCTGCGCTAATTGGAGTGTGTAGACAGATCTGCACATTGCTGGTGGCACGGTGCATCGCACTCGTACGGTCGGCGGATACGACGACCCCGGGAGTCGGTACAACTTGCCCGGGGCGCGACCGATCGCGAAGGAGTCGACATGGTCGACATGAGCGAAGCCGTGGACTCCGCAGCGGCACCCGGTGAGCGGGCCGGAGAAGCGGCACTACGTCCTGGCGCGCAGGGCTCGTCGAGCGTGCACGGGCCCGGCGGGGGCGGGGTCGCGGAGTGGTTCGCCAAGGCCCACCCGCTGCCGCGTCAGGCGGAGTCCGAGTGGGCGCGTCATGGTGTCGCGCTCCTGCCTCTCGGCGTACGTTTCGACGCCGTACGCGTTCCCGCTCGGCGCGTCCACGACGCGGTGGGCAGCGCCGAGCCCGCAACCGTGGCGGAGGCCCTGGCCGAGTGGCTGCACGGGCCCGTCATCCGCGCCGCCCGCACCGGCAGCGGCTTCTACTACGTCCTCGTAGCGCCGGATACCCCCTGGCGCGGAGCGGAGGACCGGCTCGGGACCGGCACCTACCTGGCGGTGCCCCGCATCGGCCGGCCGGTGTCCCCCGTCACGTACTGGGCCGTGCCCCCGCCCCGCCGCGGAAGCCTGTGCGACCCCGCGTTCCTCTCCGCACTCCTGGCCGTCGCCCCCGCCCCCGGGACGCAGGAACAGTGACCACCCCGGACCACACCACGACGCACGCCGTGGCAGACGAGCTGTACCGCATCCACCTCCGCCACCTCGACGACTGCCAGACCTGCCGGATCCAAGGCGACTGCGAACAGGGCACCCGGCTGCGGCGGGCCGTACGCGCCGCACGCCTCGCAGACGGGGCGAGGCCGCGCCGAGGCACCACATAGCCTGCCCCGCCCAGCCCGACGGCCACCTTCCACACCCCTCAGGTTGGCGAGGCCTCACCAACCCACGCCCCCTGCCCGCGAGTTGCCCCACACCGCCACAACAGCTCTAGAGTTACGCCGACGTGGCGTCATCCGGCCTCCGGGCCGACAGGAAGCAGTGCCTTGCCGGGCATGCAGCGATCTGAGGGTGAATAGCCGATATGCCGGTATCTCGCAAAGTAAGGAGAAACCGCGGATCGGCGACATGAAGCCGCAGGTCACGGCCTGTGGTCCCCGCGCGTGCGGGGGTGGTCCCCTGCCACAGATCGCCGCTGACCTCGCCGTCGGGTGGTCCCCGCACGTGCGGGGGTGGTCCCGTCACCTCGGTCTCGGAGAGGTCACCGACGTCGTGGTCCCCGCGCGTGCGGGGGTGGTCCCACTACGAACCGGGCGCGTGTGCCACTGAGACTGTGGTCCCCGCGCGTGCGGGGGTGGTCCCAGGCCGCCGTCACCGCCGAAAACCAGCGTGTTGTGGTCCCCGCGCGTGCGGGGGTGGTCCCGGCTGGCAGAGATCGTCCAGGAAGTCGATGCGGTGGTCCCCGCGCGTGCGGGGGTGGTCCCCTGGACGCCCTGCGTCTCGACGCACAGCTTCCGTGGTCCCCGCGTGCGTGGGGAGCGCGGTGCCGTTCCGCCTTCGGACGGGGCGGAGCGGACGACAACAGTGGCGTGGCCTCAGCGCTGATGTGCGATGGGGGCGATGACCGCCGGCGACAATCGCCGTACTCGTAGGGGTGATTGGCGCTGGGTCTGGCCTCTTCGCGCTGCCCGCCCGCTGAATCGCCTCGCCCCCCGCCTGCCTTCGGTCGGGAGGGGCCCTTCACTCTTGGTTCGTCAGCCTCGGCGTGCCGCGCCCTCTGGCCACACAACATCGACGACAAGCCCCTCGGCGCGCGCTTGCTCGACTGTGTCGGACGTGCCGCCCCCCTTGCCGGAGGGCGGAGTACCGTCCCACACCGCGACGAGTCGGTCGCCGCGGCGCAGCAGTTCGCCGTTCGCCGACTCGTACGCCTGCCGGTTCGCAGTCTCGTGCGGCATGACGACGACTTCGGTGGCCGCTTCGACGAGACGGTCGAAGGTCTCGGCGTGCTGGGGCTTCACCTTCGCCTGCCGGTAGTCCCGTGACGGCAGCACGACGACGAGACGCCCTCCGGCAGCGAGCAGTTCCTCAGCGAAGATCGAGTCCGAACCGGCAGCGATGCACGAGATCCCGACGAGGTCGCCCTCGGTATGCCGGGCAAGGAACTCGCGCAACGCGTCGCGCACGAGTCCGACGCTCTTGTCGGTCAAGTCCATGTGTCCGGTAACGGCGTACGCCGTCATGCCTGTGCCCCTCTCGTCAGCTCGCCAACAGGCCGCGAACCCTATCCCGTGCTTCCCTCATGCCACGGTTCGCGTCTCGCCCCACGGTGTACGGGTACAACTCGCCAAGCAGATCGCGTACGCGTTTCGACTGCGTCCGCTCGGCGGCGTCGACTGCCCTGTGCGTCTGCGCGACACCTGAAGTGACGTCACCCATCAGGAAGTAGCACTCCGCGAGACCGACGTGGTCCAGTGCGTGACTGCGCCCCGCCTCCGCACCGCGATGTTCCAGAGCTGTACGGATCTTTCCGGCGGCCGTCTCGGCGTGCTTGCTCGCATCTTGCCGTGCGAGGTCGAGCAGCCGACCACCAGTGACCCCTGCGAGTTCGGCCTCGTCGAAGTAGGCAATCCAGAAGGGCGCATCAGCCCCCTTCGCGTCGTGAAGTACTTCGGCTGCCTGCAGGGTCGCGCGCTGGAACGCCGCTACACGTCCCATCGCGGCGTACGCCCACGCCTCACGGGTGTGGAGCATGGCCCGTACCTTGGGGCCGACCTTTCCGCGGGCGCCGTCCTGGGCCAGCCGAACAAGGTCACCCGCGTCCTTCGGACGGCCGCGACAGAGCATCTGGCGCGCCATCCCGGCGATCACATTCGTGCCGAACTCGACGTCGCCGGCGGCGTGTGCGGAGCGCAGGGCGAGCAGGTAGTACCTCTGTGCGTCCCGTTGCATGCCCGAGTCCCACGACATCGTCGCGGCCATGCCCGCGAGCTGCGCCATGACGCCGAGCAGACGTCGCTCGATCACCGACGTCTGATGACCGTCGAGCGCGTCCGACACCTCAGCGAGCTGCCCGATCACCGCCTTCCGACGCAGCCCGCCACCGTACGCGTGATCCCACTCTCGGAACTTGCGAGCTGTCGATTCGAGCTCGCCGCACTCCCGTGCACCAAGCCGCCCACGGGGCAGAGCAACGGGGACGGTGGCACTCTGCGCATCGAGAGGCAGGAGCCACCCTTCCAGGGGCTCGAGCAGAGCGGCTCCGCCTACTGCGGCTGCGGCGATCGCCTTCGACGCCGCGCGACGATCCATCACAAGGTCACTCCTGGTCATGCGCGTGGCCATGCTCACTGTGGTCTCGCGCCGCCATGGCATGTCGTCGATCTCGTCGACCGACGGTCCCTCGACGATTGTCTCCCGGGGTGCTTCTCCCCTCGACTCCCAAGGGCGTTCCGCGAGCCCGAGCAGCTTGCCGGGGATTCGTAACCCGTCGGCGATCCGCGAAACCACTTCGAAACTCGTGATCTGCTGTGCGCCGTTGATGACCTGCGACACCTTGCCGGGAGTCATCGAACACGCTGCCGCGATCTTGTTCTGAGAGATGCCACCGTACTTCTTGAGCAGCATGAAGGCAGCAGCGAAGTCGTGTTCCGCAAGGGCGCGCTGCACATCGACCCGTTCGAGGATTCCGGCGGGCAGCGGACCAGGGTTCGTGGCGTTCATGGCGGCAACTTCCGCAGCAGGGTAGGCACAGCGAAGCAAGATTCCACGAGTGGAACGAGTGTTTTACCGCCTCGGTAACACCCGCCGGTCATCCCGGAGTTGCACGCACGAGACGACCCTCGATGGGGAACGGAACAGACGACCCCGGCGACCGCGCGAACGGTCCCGGGGGCATGGCCGACCATTGAGGAGTCAACATGGGCGAGGCTATGGCCCCCACGCCAGGCCCGAGAAGCAGCGCGCGGGAGCAGGCACTCGACTGCGGCGCCATCGCCGCCTGGCTCGCGAGGGCCCATCCATCCCCCCGCGAGGCCGTCACCGAGTGGGCGAATCGAGGCGTCGCGCTACTGCCTCTCGGCGTGCGGTTCGACGCGGTACGCGTCCCGGCATCACGCATCCACCGCTCCGTGTGCAGCGAAGACCCGACGGCGGTAGCCCCTGCCCTCGACGACTGGCTCGGTGGTCCAGTCGTCCGCGACCTGCGGGCGTCCAGCGGCGACTACTACGTACTGGTGGCACCAGGAGCCGAGTGGAACGGCAAGGAGGAACGCCTCGGCAAGGGCAGCTTCCTCGTCGTCCCGCGCGTCGGGAACCTCTCGCTGATCACTCACTGGGTCGTGCCCCCGCGGTATCCCGGCAACCTGTGCTCCACCGCCCGCCTGCGCGCACTGCTCACGCTCGCCGAAGCGCTGAAGGCGACCGAGTCATGACGGTCGCCGACGACGTGACGGCGCACGCGGACGAGCTGTACCGGATCCACCTCCGCCACCTCGACGACTGCCAGACCTGCCGGACCCAGGACGACTGCGAACGGGGCACCCGGCTGCGCCGGGCCGTACGCGCTGCACGCCTCACGACCGACGCAAGGCCGCGACGAAGTACCACATAGCCTGCCCCGCCCAGCCCGACGGCCACCTTCCACACCCCTCGGGTTGGCGAGGCCTCACCAACCCACATCGCCCGCTGACAGGTTGCCCCACACCCCTACAGCAGCCCTACAGTTACGCCGACGTGGCGTCATCCGGCCTCCGGGCCGACTGGGAACAGTGCCTTGCCGGGCATGCGGCGATCTGAGGATGAATGGCCGATATGCCGATATCTCGCAAAGTAGGGAGAAACCGCGAAACGGCGACATGAAGCCGCAGGTCACGGCCTGTGGTCCCCGCGCGTGCGGGGGTGGTCCCGGTCTCCCGGCTTGACACGGGCTACGGGGTGAGTGGTCCCCGCGCGTGCGGGGGTGGTCCCGGAACTGGTCGTCTCGCCGCTCATGTACTCATGTGGTCCCCGCGCGTGCGGGGGTCTCACCGTTGCCCACTGGTTCTCGTACGCGGCGCGCGCCGAAGTTCCGCCCTGGCACGCTGCTGCCTCTCGTCGGGTACGACCCCCAACCGGCCACAGGCCTGTGCCTGGTACGTCTCCGAACTCAGACGAACCCCTAGGTCTGCGCGACCCCGATCGTGGGCGGGGCCGACGCGTACCTCCAATGGGTCCAGTCGTCCACGACCGCCGACTAGACGCGGGCCTCATCCAGCAGCTCGGCGACCGCTGCCAGCGCCGGTATCTGGCGGCGGACAGATCGGCGATGACCGACGCCAGACACCTCCGCCCTGCTCCGGGAGAGCGGAGCCGTTTCGTCACTCCCGCCCATTGACGTGAGCCGTACGCTGGCGAGACCGGCACCGCCAGACGAGGGGGCAGCATGGACATCCAGGACGACCTCAGCATCGGCGAGCGGATTCGGGTCCTACGCGAGTCGCGAGGTATGTCGCGCCCCGGTCTGGCGCAGCTCTGCGGACGAGGCCCCGACTGGTTGAAGAAGATCGAGTCAGGTGAACGCGACCTCGACTCGCACACGCTCCTGCTGCGGCTGGCCGCAGCGCTGCAGCTCTCGGATCTTTCCGTACTCACCGGACGCAACGACGGCCCCGCGCAGCCCGTCCCGGTCGGCCGTCTCGCCCACCCCGGTCTGCCCGCCATCTGGTCCGCCGTGATGAACCGGACGCTCGGCCCCTCCTCCGCCGCACCCACGGACCCCGCCCTGCTGCAAGGGCGGGCCGATCAGTCCTGGCGCCTGTGGCACCGCAGCGAGCGGAACCGCACTCAGGTCGGGTCCCTGCTACCTGATTTGATCCGCGACGGCGAAACGGCCGTGCGCGCCCTCGGCGGAGACGAGCGACGAGCTGCACTCGTGGCGCTCTCCGACATCTACCGTCTGACCGGGCAAGCCACCGCCTACATCGCTCCGCCAGAGCTTGCATGGGTCGTCGCGGACCGCGCACTCGCAGCAGCACAGGACGCGGACCAACCCGCCGCAATGGCGGCGGCGGCCTGGAACATGGGCAACATCCTCAGGGAAACCTCGTACCCCGAGGAGGCCTTGCGCGTCGTCACCGAAGCAGCAGACCTTCTCCGTCCCCACCTCGACGAGGCCCCCGAAGACTGGCGTGGCATCTACGGCGCGCTCCAACTGCACGCCGCGGTCACCGCCGCACGCGAAGCCCGAGAGGGAGACGCCTGGCGGTACTGGGACAAGGGAGACCAGGTCGCCAAGAGCCTGCCCGCCACCTACGTACACCCCTCGACGGTCTTCGGCCGGGCCAACGTCGACTTCCACGCCGTCTCGGTAGCAACCGATCTGAAGCTGTCCACCCGCGCCATCGGGCTCGCCGACGACCTCGACCCCGACACCATGCCGAGCCTGGAACGCAGGGCCCGGCTGTGGACCGAGGTTGCCCGCGGCCATCTTCAGCGCGGCGATCGCACCGCTGCCCTGCACGTCATGCAGATGGCCGTCGAGATCAGCCAGGAAACCGTGGCCTACACCCCGACCGCCCGCGGCGTCGCCGCCGACCTCTGGCGCTCCGCGCCGCGCGCGATGCGCAAGGACGCGGGGCGGCTCGCCGAGTCCGTAGGCGTGATGACCGGGAGCTGACCAGGGACAGCCGGGGACAGGGGGACAATCCGTCCCCCTTCCCGCACGTTCCGGGGCCTACGGTGCCCACCTCACTGAAGCCAGCGAGGGGGATACGCCATGCCTCTACCTGCCCGATTGCACGCCTCGCCCCGCCGTGACGAGCCGGTGTCCGTCGACACAGGGACCGGCGAAGTGCGTGTGCCGCTTGCCCTTTACGCGCTCGACGAGCACCGCGGGGACATCGAGCTCGTCCTGTCCCGAGTCGAGGGAACAACGCTCTCTGCCCTCCTCGCCGCGCACCTGCGCCCCCGTCCGCGGGCGGTGGGATGATGGACGGTCCCGATCGCGCGGCGATCCGCACTTGGCTCGCACGCGCCCACCCCTCCCCGCGCAGGGCCGAGGCTGACTGGGCAGACCACGGGGTCGCGCTGTTGCCTCTCGGCCAGCTCTTCGACGCGCTCCGCGTCCCGGCCTTCCACATCCACGCCGCCGTCGGGAGCGACAACCGGAAGACGGTCGGCGAGGCCTTGAACGACTGGCTGCACGGCCCCGTCATCCGCGACACCCGCACTGGCAGCGGCCTGTACTACGTGCTCATCCCTCCGGGCGCCGCGTGGGAGGGAGAGGCGGACCGACTCGGGGCGGGCGCGTACTTGGGTGTCCCGCGCGTGGGCACACAGGTCTCGCCGGTGACGTTCTGGGCTGTGCAGCCGGAGCGTCGCGGGCAGTTGTGCGACCCGGCGCACCTAGCCGCACTGCTCTCGACCGGCGAGACGCTGGAGGCGATCCAGCCGTGACCGCGACGGAGAGCGCCGCTTCGCGCGCGGACGAGTTGTACCGGATCCATCTCCGCCACCTCGACGACTGCCCTGTGTGCCGTGAGTGCGTCGAGTGCGGCAAGGGCTTCCGCCTGCGCCGGGCCGTGCGCGCGGCCCGGCTCGCCGCCGACAGGGGGCGGCCGCGGTGGACGTGACCGACGCGGCCGAGGCCGTACGAGCCTTCCTCGTACCCGCCCCGAGCACCCTCACCATCGAGCAGCGGTGGGGCAACGCCTGCGTCTGGTGCCCGCAGACGATCCTGCCCGGCCAGGGTGTGAACCTCGGCGGCACCGACGACTGCCACCCGCACGCCTGCCCACCGTGCCACGAGGACCAGGCTGCGGCTCTGGCCGCGTACCTCGACTGGAACGAGCACGTCTCGCACTGCACGATCTGCCGGACAGGCCCGTGCGATACGACCCTGACCATGAAGCACGCGACCATGCGGGCGCGGGAGCACGCAGGATGGGGAGCGGCCTACTGCGCGTCCTGCCAGAAGACATTCGGGCCCGGCGAGGGGTTCATGCCGCACGTCTGGCTCGGGACGTCCCGCGTAGTGCTCTCCCTCGTACACACCGGCCCGTGCGCGTTGCCCCAGGTCCCCGATAAGTACTGAGGTCCCCCGATGGACAAATGACGACCGACGGAGCGGCGCGAACGATAGGAATAGGGTTGCCTGAGCTGTAAGGCCGACGACAATTCCTGTTGGCTGGCTGGCACATGCCCTACGCACGCAGGGTGCATGGATTTGTGATTACAGGAGCGAAATGCCGGTATCACAAGAAGTGAAGAGAAACTGGCTAGCCGTAGCATAAAACCGCAGGTCGCGGCTTGCGGACCCCGCGCGTGCGGGGGTGGTCCCCAGTGGTCGAGGTAGCGGCGCCACCGGTATTCGTGGTCCCCGCGCGTGCGGGGGTGATCCCTGGGAGTGGAAGCCGTACCCGGGGTCGTTGTGGTGGTCCCCGCGTGCGGGCATGTCCCCGGTGCCGGGCTACCTGGTTCGGGGGAAGTGACGGCGGGCGGGCGAGGACGTCTGCCCTCCACTTGTCACCCGCCGACCATCACTCCCGGCCGTGACTCCTGGTAGAGCCACGTCCACACCGCACGCCGACAGCGTGCGCAGCCCCGCGAAGCGGGGACCACCTTGTCGATTTGATCGAGAAGGGACCACCCCTGATGTGCTCAGGGACGCCACAAGCATCATGCCGCACCCTCTTCCACATGCACGAGCCGTGTCTATGTGCGGACGTACGGCAACCACCGTGCTTCCACTACGACTTACCGGATTGGGTCCTGCCTGCCACGGTCTCCGGCCCTACGGTGAGAGCACAACTTCTCTATCAAGCAGGGCCCAGGAGCTGTGAGTGGCATGGCGAAGCACGAGAAACGATCCAAGTCCCGTGAGCTGAACTTGAAGGTCCCGCTGCCTCACCTCCCGCTCTGGAGCTTTGTGCCCAGCAGCGCCTTCGGTGTCTGGACCACGCAGGTGGAGATGGACACCACCACCGTGTGGGCGCAGACGGTCCTCTGTTCAGTCGCCATGGTCTGCGAAACGTTCAGGACCGTGTTCCGTGGCCGCTGGGCTTGACGACCCCTCGGCGGATTGACCGGCGGGCTTGGACGGCGCCAGCGTCAGCAGCCCGCAGCCGTAGGCCTTGGCTGGGCCTATGCCGTTCAGGAGGTGGTGGGTGAGGGCGTCGGGGTCGGTGATGTGGAGGCGGCCCTCGAAGGTGACGGTGTGGATGGTGAGTTGGGGGCCGCGGCCGTTCTTGGCGAAGGTGCGGCGGTGGCGGGCTGTGATGCGTACTTCTCGGGGAGCCGGGTGGGGGGTGTCCTCGGGGTTCAGGCCGGGGGCCGGGGGGTCGGTGCGGGATTCGGGGACGGTGAAGCCCCAGCGGTCGGTGCGCTGGAGGAACCAGAGGAGCTGCGCGGACGCCGTGCGGTGCGCCATGCGGAAGCCGCGGCGGCGGGCGGGGTTCTCGGTGGCGGACATGCGCTTGCGCTGGGTGGGGGTGGGCGAGGTGGGCGTCGGAGAGTTCTGCACGGGGTTCGCGGTGAGGCGGAACGAGAACTCCCGGCCCGGGGTGAGGTGGGTGAGCAGGGGCGCGTAGTCGCGGACCAGGGCGTGTTCGCCGTCCGCGTCCGGCCAGCCCGCGCGCTCCACGATGTGCGACCAGTCGGGCCGGGCGCGGGTCAGGACGACCAGGTGGGGGCGGTGCGGGTCGTCGGAGTCGAGCCGCCACAGCGGCCGTTCGTCGCTCGCGGCGCCCGGCAGGCCGCCCATGACGGCACCGTGCACGGCGTGCGGGCTCGCCAGGTAGCGACGGCTCTCCGCGCGGAGCGGATTGATGCGGATGCGGGACAGGTACGGCATCGGGTCACCGGCCCAGGAGTTCGAAGGGGTCGTGTCCGTTCTCGTCCGTCTCGAACTCCGTGGGGGCGTCGGGGTCCGCGAAACCGGTCGGGATCCGCAACCATTCACGGCGCACCCGGCGGCCCGCGAACGCGCGGTCGTGCGGGTCGAAGGAGAGCGGTACGTCCCGCAGGACGTCGTCACCGTCGGCGTGCTCCAGGGTCGCCGAGCAGGCCAGCGTCGCGGGGTGGAAGGGGCCGTCCAGGCCGCGACGGCGGCCCAGCTTGTAGGCGTAGCTCTGCCGCGCCCGCTGCGACGCCTGCCAGGGCAGCGCGTGCAGCACGCCCTCCAGGTCCCCCTCCTCGACGCCGAGGACGAGCGGCTGGGTGGGTGGGCACGAGCGGCGGCCGAGCGCGAGCGGGAAGTGGGGTGCCCGCACGGCACCGTCGAGCCGGTCGAGCAGGTCGCGGGGGCCTTCCAACGCGGCGACGAACAGCGCGTCCTGGAGGTAGTACCGCGTGGTGACGTGCGTGTACTTGGCCGGTGAGGTGGGCCGCTGCACCCCCTTGGCGGAGACCCCGGCCTGGGGCAGCGGCCTGCCGCGGAAGTCGCTGACGACGTGGTAGTCCCGCAGCAGGGTGCCCGGCACATCGGCCCGTACCCCCATGCGCAGCGTCAGCAGTTCGTCCAGTGCCGCTCCCCGGGGCAGCCCCAGGGCCGCCGCGAGCAGTCCGGTCACGCCGGATTTGGTGGGCTCGGACTTCGTCTCCCGTACGTTGAACGCTCCCTGCGCGCCCCAGGACTGCAGGGGCCCGGCCAGACGCAGGACGAGAACGGCCCGGTCGCCGGCCGGGACAGGCCGGGCGGCGTGACCGTCGGGCGCGGCGAGCCCGGGCTCCTCGGGCGTCATCGCCCGGCCTCGCCGATCGCCGTGGACAGGTGCGCGTCCAGGCCGTCAAGCAGCGCGGGAAAGCCGACAGCCGAGCCGAAGGCGTCTTCGAGCCGCCGTGCCGTCTCGCCGCGGAAGGCGTGGCAGACCGCGCTGAAGGCGGGGGTGTCGCCCCACCGGTCGACGGCGGTGCGGTGCTCCTCGGCCAGCCGCCGGGCGGACTCGGCGGCGATGCCGGTTGCGCCGGACGCGGGGGTGACCGGCTCCTCGTAGGCCGTGACGAGGTTGACGGGTTGGTCGGGCCGGACGACGACGGAGACCAGGCTGGGCAGGGTCTGGTGAGCGAAGGAGTTGCGGTAGCCGCCCGGCACGGACCGGGCGAAGGACGTGACGAACTTCCGGATCCCGTCGACGGCGGCCGCGTCGTCGCCGAGGTTCCTCCGGAGCTGGTGCAGGCCCACGCTGGCATACCGGTAGAGCGTCGCGGAGTTGAAGCCGATGGTGCCGATCATTCCGGCGCCGGGCTCCCGCTCCTCCTCGGCGCGGTCGTCGACAGCGGTGAAGTAGTCGAACTCCAGGGTCACGGAGTGGGTGGAGAGGGCGTGGGCGACCTGGACGGCGGCGTCCACGCGCAGCGCGGCGATGTCGGCCACCATCCGCCCGAAGAGCGCCACGTCCAGCGAGTGCCCGGAGCTGAACTTCTCTTGCACCGGCAGCTTTTCGACCTCGGCCAGCAGATCCTTCTCGTCGAGGGCGGCGAGTTCGGCGGCGCGGTCGCCTACGAGCCCCGCGACGTTCTCCAGCTGGCTGCGTCCGTAGAAGAGCAGGTAGGCCGTGTCGCCCTTCTTCCGGCCCGCGCTGATCTTCAGCGGTGCCAGCAGGGCGTCCGCGAGCCGGCCCGCGGGTTCCTCGGCCAGGTCCGTGCGGTCCTTGAGGATGTCGGTCAACGCGCCGGCGACGCGGCGGGTGCGGGTCGCGAGGTCGTGGGCGGGCATGTGCTCGGTGAAGTGCATGCGGGTGGCGCGTTTCCACGCCTGCGAGGAGATGCGGGACCGGCGCGTACCGCCGTAGTAGGCCTCTTTGGGGTTGCCCTGGTCGTCGCGGTTGAGATTGGCCGGGGGCACGGTCTGCAGGATGTGTACGTCGACGTAGAGGCGGGGCGGGAGGAACGTCACGATGGGCTCCGGTCGGGTCGGGCGGGTCGGTGGAGGTCAGGCGCCGGACGACGCTCCGCGGGCGCCGGGTGCCGGGGTGCCCGCTCCGGTGGCGCCGCTGTCGTCAGCCGGGCCCTGGTCGGCCCCGTTCTGCTCGCCGCGCGTGTAGTAGGCGAGGGCCCATCTGCGGCGCACCCACTGCCGTCGCTCCGCCTGCGACCACTGCCGCAGATCGCGCGCGAGCTGGTCGTAGTCCAACGGAATTGCCTGGCCCCGAAGTTGGGTGACGAGGCCGCGGAGCCGGTACAGCAGGGCGGGCACGGATGTGGTGGTCGCCGCGGTCTCGACCCTGCGGTCGAGGGCGCTGTCGAGGAACTTCTCGCTGTCGCGGAGCCTGCGCAGCGCCGCACCGAGGTTGACGCCCTTCTTGTGCATGGGGCGCTTCTGGCTCTGCTGGTGCAGGCCGTAGAGAGTCAGCGCCCCGTGCTCGGCGACGAGTTCGGGCGTGAGCTCGCCGTCGGTCTCCGCGGCGTAGTACGGCCAGAGCGCGATCACCGATCCGGCCGGCTGGCCGAGCCCCGACCGCAGGTCCGCCAGCTCCTCACCGGGAGGCCCGTTCTTCCCCACCAGTGGCTTCCAGGTGCCGTCGGCACGGAGGTGGCGGCGCCAGTAGGGGACCGGGGGGCGCCGCTCGGTGCTCTCCGCCTCGGCGGGCGAGGTGGACGCAGGGGGCGAAGGGTTGGTCACGGTGGTCACTGCTCCGGAGTCGGATGGTCATCGGACGCGGGCGGCCGCCGTGCCTGGAGGTGGGCGGCCCGGCGGAACAGGATCGTGCGGAGGTTGGCTCGGAAGAACGTCTCCGCGGTGCTCAGCCGGGCGAACCGGGGCTGGCCGTCCTTGCCCTTCACCTCCCGACCGGCGAAGGCGGCCGCCATGTCGGTCGCCGAGAGCAGGTCGTCGGCGATCCTCCAGGCCTCCCGGTGGGCCCGCTCCTCCCAGGCCAGCAAGCCCTGTTCGGTGCGGTCGAAGTCCTCGTCCCCGACGTCCCGGAGGCCGACGAGGAGGCGCCGAACCAGCGGGTCGAGGGCGTGCAGCAGCGTCTCGCCCGGGTACTGCCAGGTCCCCGGGGCGGCGGCGGGCGCGCCGACCGCGCGACGCAGCTCGGCGGAGAGGGCGTTGACGGCCCTGGCGAGTTCCTCGGCCTGTTCGACCACGCCGAGGACGGCGCCGCGGATGTCGCTGTCGGGGCGCAGGGCGGCGAGGGGCAGCGGGATCTCGTCGTGGTAGGCGTCCTCGATGTTGCCGAGTTTTGTGCCGTAGCGGATGCCGGTGAGCTCCACCTGGGCGCCGTAGCCGCCGGGCAGGCTGTCGCCGACGTCGACGAGCTGGCTGAGCAGGATGCTGGTGTGGAGGCCTTCGGCCCGCTCGGTGGCGTGCTGGTCCACGGTGGACCTGCGGACGGCGAGGAGCGCGTCGAGTCCGCGCCAGGCCGCCCGCCCGCTCCGGTGGCGCACGGGACGGAAGTGCGCGTGCTCCCCCTGCCGGTCGCCGCTCCGCGCGGTCCGCCGGGAGCGGGTACGGGCGCTGTCGACGTGCCAGGAGGTGTGCGGCTCGATGTCCATGTCGGGGAGCAGCCGATCGCCCGCGGCTACGACGGCCCGGGATACGCGCAGTTCGCCGCGGGTCGTGCGTTCGGGCACGAGGCGTACGCGGCGCGACTGCCAGGTCCACACGTCGAGCAGCCCCATGCCGGATCGCTCAGTCCAGACCGGCGTCGCGCAGGAGAGGGTCTCCGCCGCCTCTCCGTCCTTGGCGCGACGCCGCCACTGGGGGAGGTCGTCCTTGCGGGGGTTCCTGCCGTACGGGATGTTGAGCAGCAGGGTCTCGTACACCGTGGTGCCGAGCGGCATGACGACGCCGAGCTGCCCGAGGGGCCCGACGGGGTTGCCCGTCGTCTTGCCCGCCTTCACGTTCGGGTCTCCCGTCGCACCCGTCTTGATCGCGCCGGTGTCCCAGCAGTGGACGTGCAGCAGCCAGCGGGCCGCCTGTGCCGGGGTCAGCGCCAGCGGGTCGCCCTCGGTGCGGGAGGAGAACAGCGGCACGTTGTTGCCCAGGGCCGCGGTGGCGACCAGTACGGCGGCGCCTTTGGTGGCGTCCCCGGAGGTGGTGAGGCCGGGGACCTGGGCGAAGGGGTCGTCCGGGGAGAAGAGGTCGAAGAGGTGGTGGTGGGCGTCGAGATAGGCGGTGAGCCGTTCGCGTTCCTCGGCGCCGAACCGCCCGGCCGTGAACATGCGCCCCCACGCCATGGCGTCCTCGGGGGAGCCGAGGGCGTCCACCACGAGGGGAAGCAGCAACTGCCGGTAGATGGCGGGGCGTTGAGTAGGGGCGTCGACCAGGAGTTCCGCATGGTCGTGGGCGTCGAGCAAAAGCTCACGGACGCTGATCTCGTGCGGGCGGGCGGAGAGTTGCCCCCCGTCCCGACTGACGGCCGGACGGTCCCGCACCGGCAGCCACGGCTCATCCAGCAGGTTCCACAACGCGCATCCCCCTCGACGCGACCGTCTCCACCCCGTCCGGACCACGGACGTCAGCCAGCTTTTCACACCGGAATCGCATACAGCGGGTGAACAGTCGATTTCCCGGACGGCCCGCTGAGGCTCCCCGGGAAAGGGCAGCGACACCGCCCTAGGGCCCGCCCACGGCACCCTCGTCGACCAGGCCCAACTCGGCGTCGTACCGCAGTCGGCGCCCTTGAAGGACGACGCGGTGCCGCACATCCAGCACCAGCGCCCGACGAATGCTGAGCCGCGGCTCGACCTCCGCCGTCTTCCCCCGCTCCCCCCGCTCCTTCTTCCGCTTCCGCCACGCGGGCAGCGGGTGCAGGACGGCTGGGTGCAACGGCGCGTACTCAGCGGGGAGCTCGAGCGTGTGGGTGAGGAGGTCGTCGATGCGATCAGGGGGTACGTGGCCGTCGGTGCCCAGCGGCATTCCCTCCATCGTGCGGTAGGCGCCGCCGTCCCGTACGACCACCACGGCCTCGCTCGGCGGTCGTTCGCCGCGCACCAGAGCCGACAGGCCCCGGCCGCCCCGGAGGACGGGGGCCGCCACATAGTGCAGCCCGGCGAGAGTGCCGCCCTCGTCGCCGCCTCGCCGGGACAGCAGCAGGCGGCGGGCCTGGTCGGCGCGTTTTCTCCGGACGTCGCGCCACTGCCTCCGGGCGGCCTCCTCGGCGGGGCGCCACGCGGTCGGGAGGCCGGAGGCGTCTCCGTATCCGGCGGCCACCAGGTCCGGGATGCGCCGGGGCAACGTCCAGGGCCCGTCGGCGCCGTGGGCGGCGAGGACCAGGTGGGCGGCCATCAGGAGCGGGTGGCGTCCGTACCGCTCCTCGCACGCGGGCAGGAAGCCGGGCGGGCCCGGGGAGCCGTCCGCGGTGCCCTCCGGTGCGTCGGCGGTACTCATGCCGGTGACCAGAACACGCGGTGCGCGCAGGCGGGCGGGGCGCACGCGGCGCGGGTCGCGGTGCAGTCGGCCGATCCGCTGCAGGAGCAGGTCGATGGGGGCGGGGTCGGTGACCAGCAGGTCGACGTCCACGTCGAACGCCTCCTCGGCGACCCTCGTGGCAACCACCAGCAGACGGTGCGGCCCCTCGCCGGTGGCGCGCGGGGAGAGGGCGCGCAGGCACAGGTCCGTGCGCAGGGCGCGGTCCCGCGCGGTCATGTGCTCGTGCAGCAGGACGACTTCGTCCGGGTCGAAGCGCTCCCGCAGTGACCGGTAGAGGCTCTGGGCGCGCTCCCTCGTGTCGCGGATCACCAACACGCGCCCGCCGTCGGCCAGTTCCTCCGCGAGACGTGCGGTGAGCGCCGCGTCGGCCGCCTCCACGCCCGTCTCCGTCGCCACGTCCTCGGGGAGTACGTCGACGGTGTACGCCCGGTCCGCGAGGAAGCTGTCACAGATCCGCACCGTCGGAGAGCCGGGTGCCGCCTCGCCGTCGAGCGGGGCGTGGACCGCAGTGACGCGGGCGCATCCCGCCGGGCCGGGGAGCCCTTCGCCCCCGGGCGCCTCACTCCCTGACCTCTCACTCCCAAACCCCTCGCCCCCCGGCTCCTCGCGACCAGTCGCGCCCGCGAGGTACGCGTCCGCCAGCCCCCGCCGCTGCTCCGCCGCCAGCGTCGCCGACAGGAGCACCACCGGCACCCGGGCCTGCCCGAGCCAGCGCAGCGCCTCCTGGAGGAACTGCGAGCCGTGGACGTCCGTCGCGTGCACCTCGTCCAGGACGACGACCTTGCCCAGCAGCCCGGCCATCCGCATCGACGCCCAGTTGCCGCGTGCGGCCGCGTACAGCAACTCGTCGTAGGAGCTGACCACGAACGGGCACAGCAGTCCGCGCCCCGTGCCGAAGAAGAAGTCCGCCGGGCTCTGCCCACCGTCGTCCCCCTCCGCCCTGTCGCCGTCCTCCTCCCCACCACCGTCCCGCGCCCGCCCGGCGCGGCCGTCCCCGCGCCCGGCATCCGCGCGCTCCCCGCAGTCGCCCAGCGCCGCCGCGCGCTGCGCCGCGGTCGCGTGGTGCAGCGCGGTCCACTCGGGGGCGAAGTTGTGCCACAGGTGCAGCAGGGCGACCTGGGCGCCGAGCCCTTCGCCCGTGGCCTGCGCCCATTCCTTGACCTCGCGGAACAAGGGATCGGCCGTCGCCCAGCGCGGCATGCCGACGAACACGCCGTCGAAGCCGAAGCGGGCCGCCATGATCTCCGCCGTCAGCAGTCCCGCCCGGGTCTTGCCCTCCCCCATGGGGGCCTCGACGATCAGCACCCCGGGGGCGGGCATCGTACGGGCCACCTCGGTCGCCAGCCGCTGGACGGGCCGTGGCGGCTCTCCGTACCGCCGCTCGAAGACATCGTCGTCGGGCACGGGAAGGTCCTCCCAGGCGCGGCGCCGGCCCAGTTCCCGCCATGCCGTGGCGGCACGCTCCCGCGCCCCGCGGAGCGTCACCTTCGCGGGGTCGTCGACGCCCTTGAAGTAGCGGGGACTGCTGGCCATCTGGTCGGCCATCGCGACGAGACCCGCGAGGTGCAACTGGAGGGCACGGGAGGGGACTTCACTGGGTACGAGTCGCTCCACGCGCTCCAGTCCGAGGAGTTCGCCCACCCGGCGCAGCAGGGCCCGCTGGACCTCGGGCCAGCGTCCACCGCCCTCGGCCTGGCCGCGCGCGGGCGGGGGCGGCTTGATGGCGCTGGCCAGCGGAAAGAAGCCATGATGCCCAGCGACCAGCGGCCAGACCCAGGCCACGTGCTCCGCGGGCCAACGCGCCTCGGCCAGGAACCGTTTCACGAGATGTGCGCCCGCGTGCTGGTGCGACCACCCGTACCGCCCGACAGTCGGTTCGTGCCAGCTCAACCCGGCTTCCCTGACAGCCTTCGCCACCGAGGGATGCTTGCCCTGCCAGGCCGGTGTCGCCTTGCCCAGGTCGTGCAGAGCCCCGAGCCACATGAGCAGTTCGCGCCCCCGGCCGGGCCCTCCGGCCGTCCGGTCGAGCAGGTCGCGGGTGGCGCGCGCGAGGAAGTCCTCCCAGACGCGCTCCGCGACAGCCGCCGTGTCGAGGAGGTGGGACAGGAGCAGGTTCTCCGTCCCGCCCGCGTGGCAGGCGGTCTTGCCGCGCAGGGCCCACATCATCCGCTCGATGTCGCCGTCGCGCCCGTCGCCCCCGTCCACACCGTTGCTCCCGTCTCCCGCGCCTTCCTCGCCCCGTCGACCGTCTCCGCACCCCGCGTCACCATCGCCCACAACTCCCCCTCACCCATGCCCTGTTGCCTCCTCAAGGAAAGCCTGCCACCACGGCCCCCGCCGCCGTCTGTGTCATCCTGCTGCCATGACGGACGACATGCCCCCGGACGGCCGGGCGCTGACCGCCGCCTTCGACGGAGACCTGCTCACGGAGTACGTGCCCGACGCGCTCGGCGCCGCCGATGTCCGCCGTCGGCTCGCCCTCGGTCGGCCGCTGGACGACGGGGCACTCGAGCCGCTCCACGTCGGGCGACTGCGCGTCCCCCTCACCAGGCGCGCGGAGACCGTACCGGTCGTCTCCTGCGCCGCACGGGCCCGGCTGCTCCTGCTCACCGAGGAGGCCCTGGCCGGGCACGCGCCACGCCCCGAAGTGTTCAGCTACCGCTCGCTGGGCTGGGAGTACCGCCCCGCCTACCAGGCCCGGCAGCGGCACCTCCGGACCCTGGCCGCCCGGCCCGAACTGCCGCTGGTCCTGGTCCTCGACGTCCACCGCTTCGGCCGGTCCCTGCCGCTTGCCACCCTCCGCCGCGCGCCCTGGATGACGGAACGCCTCGCCGGAGCACTCACCGCCCTGCACGGCGCCGCGGGCCGCAGCCTGCTGCCCGGTCACCGCTGGTCCAACCGGCTCGCCACGGCCGCACTGGCCCCGCTGGACGACACCGTGGCCGCCCTGGCACCGGGCCGCTGGGCTCGCTGGGGCGACGACCTCCACATCTTCGTACGCGACCACGCCGAGGCCGACGGCATCCGCGCCGCAGTGGTGACCGCCCTCCAGGAGCTCGGGCTGCGGCTGTCGGCGGAGAAGAGCACCGTCACCGCCCCGGCCGCTGTGCTCGCCGGGCCCGCCCGTGTCATCGACGGCCACCCGGCGGAGGTCTGGCGGACCGGCCTGGCCGCCGACGATGTCACCGCGCTCCGCTACGCGCTGCCCCGCACCCCGCCCGACGAGGCCGTCTCCCGGACCCTCGTCGGCGCCGTCCGGGACCGGCCGGTACTCCTCCCCCGCGCCGTGCACTACCTCGACCTCGCCGCGGGCACGGCCGCCGGTCGGGCCGCCGCGCAAGAGCTGCTGCGCACCGCGGCGGCCGACGCGTTCACCGCCGCTCGCGTCCTGGCCCTCGCCGGGCGGCATCCGGACCTCGCCGCCGAAGTGCCCGACGCGTTGCTGGCGGTGGCGTACGACTCCGGGTTCGTCCCGCTGTGCGAACTCGCCTTCCGGGTCGACGTGTCGCGCGGCCGCGGCGACAGGCCCCCGCCCTCGACACGCATGCGGGACCTGCGAACTGCCGACGGTCTCTCCCCACGCCAACAGCCACAGGTCTCTACGCTGTTGTGACATGGAGACGGAGGAACGACGCACAGGGATATCGAGGGCGTCGGGAACGGCCGATGCGACGGGGACTTCGGACGCGTCAGGCCCTTTCGGCTCCACGACCGCCGACGTCTGGCACTCCCGCCCCCTCGCGGACCGCCACCATCTGACGGCCCTGGCCGTCGTCCTGCACTGCTTCCGGCAGGCTCTCGAACCGGGCAGCTGGTATCTCAAGGGCTCCGCGGCGCTGGCCGCCTGGATAGGTGCGGCGGCCCGGCTCCCGAACGACCTCGACCTGGTCGTACCGGACGACGCGGGCCGTCGGCTGCTGGCGTCGGGCACCCTGCCGCCCGGCCCGCGCGGGGAGTCGGTGCGTGTGACACGCCACGAGCCGGTGGTGTTCAGCGCGGGCGCGAAACCCCCGGTGCACCGGGCCCTTGTGGCCGTCGACGGGCCTGAGGCGCTGCCGCCCGTGCTCCTGGGCCTGGTCCTCGTACCGGAAACCGACGCGGGCGACGCCGAGCGCGTCACGCCGCTCGACTTCCCCGGGCCGACGGGAACGGTCACCGTGCCGTCGGTGACCGGGTACCGGTTCCTGACGCAGAAGCTGTTGCGCTACGCGCGGCAACGCAGCGGCGGCCGCGTCAACACACACTGGTGGGACCTGAGCGACATGCTCCTCGCCGCGGCTCACCCCGACTTCCCCGAGCTGCGGTTGGGCGAGCTGCGCCGGGATCTCGCGACCGAGGTGGCAGGCCGTGGCCTGGCTCTCCCGGACCGTCTCCCCGCACCGCCCACCGAGTGGCTCGACTTCTGGGACACGGCGACGTTCGCGCACGGGCTGCCGTTCGGCCGACTGCCCGAGGCGGCGGAGCGGCTGTCACACTTCTGGGAGCCCGTGCTGCGGGGCGTGGAACCCGGGGCCGGGGAGAGCGGGGACGCGGCGGACCGGGCGGACGCGGCCTGGACACCGGATGCGTGGGGCTGGGTCGGCCCCTGACGCGTTCCGCGCCGTCTCACAGGCGTACGAACTCCCCGTGGGCCGGCGACGGCAGGTGCTCCAGCCACCGGTCACGCCACCGCCGGGCATGGGTCAGATGATGGCGGCCCGCCCGCCCGGCTCCCGCGCGGGCGAGCCTGGTGAGGAAGTCCTGGGCGTACGCGGCGCTCTGGGCGCCCAGCGGCTTCCCGTACTCGTGCACGGCGGCCTCCGGACACCCCGATCCCTTGAGCGTCTTGGTCACGTGCAGGCTGAAATGCGCGCGCTCCCGCGTCTCGGCGAGGTCCATGGAGACCAGCCGGGTCACTCCGGCACCGCTGTGCATGCGCCCCTCGGCCCGGAGGTTGGCCGCCGTGACCGCCGCCCGGACGGTCGCCACGTCCGGTGCGAGGCCACTGAGCCCGTCGCCCAGCGTCGCGTGCAGCCGCCCCGTCGGCCGCACCGTGTCGCTCAGCGCGCGCAGGTGCTCCAGGAGCTCGGTCTCGCGCCCGAGCCGGAGCCGGTACGCCTCTCCCAGCATCTTGGCCGGGTCCGTCCGGCCCGCCAGCCACTCCTCGGCCAGCGGCAGGAGTTGGTGGGCGTTGCCCTCGGTGAGACGGGCCCCGTCCGGACGGCGCAGGGTGCCCCACTCGATGTCGTGCACGTCCGTCACCACGTAGCAGCCGGTGGGCGAGCGCCCCGTAACGGTGTCGGCCCAGCCGTCGGCGGAGGGCAAACCGGGCAGGCGCGGGTCCTCGCCGGGCGCGGCGCCACGTAGCCCCTCTCCTCCGCCCAGGGGGCGTACCAACACCCCGGCCAGCAGCGACGCGGCCTGTGCCGGGTCGAGGACGCGTGGGACCCCGTCGAGCACCGGGCCGCTGCGGGTCTCCTCGATCTCCGGCCGGTCGCGCCTGAGCCGTGCGGCCATCGACACCTCGTAACAGGCGGCCAGCAAGGACTCACGCCGCTGGGCGACGCTCCCGCCGAGCTCCACACGGTCCCAGGCCCACCCGTGCCGCGTCCCTTCGCCGAACCGCATCCGGGGCGGCGGCGCCACGCCCGAGGCCGTGAGGACCAGGTCCTTGCCGTAGTACGAGGCCGTCCACCGGCCGGTGTCCGTCGTGCTCGCCGTGCGTGCCAGGCTCTCCCGCACACCGCGCAGCCCGGCGTCGTGGTCCCCGCTCGCCTCCACGCTGGCCCGGAGCGCGCTGGTCACCACGGCGAGGGTGATCGTGCCCCCGCCGTCCTCGGCGATCCGGCCGAGGACGTCCCCGGTGTCCGCGCAGCCCGCCGGGAAGCCCGCAGCGTGGCGGGGCGGCCAGGTGAACGCGGCGCTCACGGGCGTCCCCCGCGACCGATGCGCCCCCTACGACCCGTCCGGCTCCCGCGACCGGCGCGGCTCCGGAAGAGGGTGACGAACAGGCGGCGCAGGCCGGGGAAGGCGCTCATGAGGAGGACCGTGGTCACGCAGGTGACCGCCAGCGTCCGGTACAGGGAAGGCGCACCCGACTGCGGCAGCCCCTGCCAGATCGCGAGGCCGGTCGCCAGCGGCAGACCGACCGCGGCCAGCAGGCCCAGGATGGCGTTGGTCGTCTCGGTCTCCGCCGCCTGCACCTGCCGGGCCAGCTCACCCAGATCGCCGACCAGGCTCTGCAGCGCCTCGGGCAGGCCGCAGCCCCGCTGGAGGTTCCGGATGATCGCCGTGCACACGGCCTGCCGTCCGAAGTCCGCGGCCCAGTAGCCGCGCCGGAAGACGAGCAGGTCCCGCTCCAACTGGCCCACCTTGCGCCGCAGCGGCTCGCTCTCCCCCATCCGGGCCACCTCACGGCCGAACGCGTCGAGGACGGCCTTCTGCAGGCAGGCCAGCGCGAGCGCGTCGCTGTGCAGCGTCGCCAGGTGGAAGCTGGAGGCGTCGAAGTACTGGAAGTCCGGGGGCTGTTCCGGATTGGGGTCGGCCGCGGTCCCCACCACGGAGAGCCCTCGGGCTCCCGCAACGCCGCGCACGGCGGTGGGGAAGCGCAGGCGCAGCTCCCGCAGTTCCTCCTCGGCCTCACTCGGAGGCGCGTACTCAGTCGCGTACAGCATCTTCCACAGCCACTGCTCCGGCGCGTCGAGCTCCAACCCCTCGTGCAAGACGGGCAGTTCCCGCCGCGGGGTGACGAGTACGCCGTGCACCATCTCGCGCTCGGTCTCGGCGAGGCGGCAGCCGCTCGGCAACTGCCGTGCCACCCATTGCCGTTGCTCGCCCTGCCGGTGATGGGCGTCGATGTTCGCGCAGAACTGCAGGACCTTGGGCAGGTGGGCGGGTCTGACGGCGGGAAGCGTGCCGTGCAGGAGCGCCACCCCGTTCGCCGCGGCGGGCGTGTCCATGCCCGCGAGGGCGGTGTCCATCACGGCACCGAGCCGGATCACTTCCACGGCGCCGAGCCGGAATCCGGCCGGAGACACCACGTCCCCCGCGCTCTCCCTGTGCCATCGGACGTCGGGCGCCCACAACAGGGGGACGAGCCGAGGACTCGTGTACGAGGAGCGTCGGGCTGTGTCCGACACGACCTCGTTCGGCCGTCCCACCCGCCAACGCCGCTGCAGCGGTCCCGGCGTGAACGCCCCGTCCGGGCTCCGCTCAACCCGTACGGCCGCGACGAGAACCACCTCGCGACGGTGGAGCAGCCCCGGATCGTCGAGGTCATCGGGCCGCGCACCGGCGGGCCCCACGGGCGGGCCACTCATCCCAGCGCTTCCGGGCGAGCCAGCTCCTCCAGCGCGTCCAGCGCTGCCAGGGCAGCGCGCAGATGCTGCCGCCTCTCGGCCTCGTCGAGCCGCCGCCACTGCCTCGTCTCCGGCGGTACGGCCTCGCCGTCCAGCAGCACACGGGAGTACGCGCGCCGCGGAAGCCCTCGGGCGACGAAGGTCATGGCGCCCGCCCGGGCGTGCGCCCGATGAAACACGAAGGCGTCCATGCCGTAGCGCTGACCGGCGGAGAAGACCTGCGTACGGCGGTGGTTGACCACAGCCGTCTCGTCGTGGGACGTGTCGAAGCAGTGCTTGCCGTCCTCGGGCCGGTAGCGGGCCACGGGCAGGCAGTTCGGGGGGCTCCCGGCGGAGCCGGGGGTGACGGTCACATCCATCAGGGTGTGCGACAGCTCGCCGCACAGCACGGCGGAGGCGAACGCCCAGCGGTGGTCGTGCACGGCGGCGTCCGCGCTGTCCGCCCGCCAGACGTGCAGGAAGAGCCTGGTGTCGCCGTCACCGGTCCGCGCGAGCGGCAGCTTGACGAACCCGTTGGGGTGGATGATGGCCTGCGGCTCGCGGGGCGGAAGCAGACCGGCGTCGAAGCGCTGCTCCAGGGCGGCCAGGAGCGCCGCACCGACCAGCTCGTCACAGACGGCCGTGTCCGCCATGGAACCCCCTTGCCCTTCGCGTCCCGGTGCCCCTCGCACACAAGGAACCAAGCGTAGTCGGGGGTGCGCGGGGTGGTCCCGAGCCGATTGGACTCGGGGAGCCACCACCAGACAGATCCCGCAGAGCACCCTGACAAGATGGACGAATGCCAGCGAAACCCGGGGAACCCCCAGCCCCCGCCCACGACGACCTCCTCGCCGCCAAAGCGCTCCTCTACGACCCCCTCGGCTTCGCCTGCTCGGAGCCGGTGCCCGAGGCCGAGAGTGCCGAGTACGGGGCGCACGCGTTCACGTTGGACGGTCTTGCCGTGCGGTTTCGGGTCGCCAAGACGACGCCCACCAAGGTCGGACAGTTCGTCACCGTGTGGCAGCGGTCCGAGGCCGGGCCCATCCGGCCTTTCGACGACGCCGACCCCGTCGATCTGTTCGTCGTCAGCAGTCGTGACGGCGCGCACTTCGGGCAGTTCGTGTTCCCCCGGGACGTGCTCCGCGAGCGCGGCATCGTGTCCAAGGGCGGCGTGGGCGGGAAGCGGGCCTTCCGGGTCTATCCGCCGTGGGTCACCACGACCAGCCGTCAGGCCGAGCGCACTCAGGCCTGGCAGCGGGACTGGTTCCTGGCGGTGGCCGAGGGCGGGGCCCTCGACGCCGAGAGGGCCCGGAAGTTGTACCACCCGTAGGGACGCGAAAGCCGTACCACCCCTTGGCGCGGGGGCCGTTCCCCACGGCTGCGGGGCGACAGGGCTGCGGGGCTTCCGATCTGACAACCCGTCAGGTTCAATGGAAGCATGATGGGACACGCAGGGATGGCGGCCACCGCCGTCCGCTACCTCAGGTCGGTCGGGGCCCCGACCGCCGCCGCCCAGCCGGTCGAGGCGCTGCCCCGGCCACAGCTGCGGGCCGTCCGCGAGGACGAGCGCGCGCCGGTCGACGCGGCCGAGTTCCGGCGGGTGCTCGGGCACTTCGCGACCGGCGTGACAGTGGTGACCGCCCCGGCGGCCCCCTCGGCCGACGTGGCTCCGGCGGGCCCCGCGGCGGCGACCGCGGCGACCGCGGCTCCCGGGCCCCCGGCGGCTCCCTCAACCGCCGCGGCCCCGGCGGCCCCCGAAACCCCCGCAGGCTTCGCCTGTCAGTCCTTCGCCTCCCTCTCCCTCGACCCGCCCCTCGTCTCCTTCATGGTCGCCCGCACCTCCACCACCTGGCCCCGCATCGCCCGCGCGGGCGTCTTCTGCGTGAACATCCTGGGGGCCGACCAGGGCGCCCTGTGCCGCGCCTTCGCGGTCAGCGGGGCGGACAAGTTCGCGGGGGTCGAGTACGACGCCGCCCCGGTCACCGGGTCGCCCCGGCTCGCGGGCGTCCCGGCCTGGATCGACTGCGTCGTGCACGCCGTGCACACCGGCGGCGACCACCTCATCGTCGTCGGCCGCGTGGAGGCCCTCGGCACCGCCGAAGGTTCCGACGAGGGCGGCAGCGAGAGCGCCGCCGCGCCCCTCCTCTTCCACCGCGGCGCCTTCGGCGGCTTCACCCCCCACGCCGCGAAGTAGGCGCCCTCACGCCGCGAAGCAGGTGCCCCACCCCGCGAAGCAGGCCCTCACCCCGCGGTGCAGACGCCCTCACGCCGCCAACTCCGCGCCCCCCACCCCCCGCCGCCGGATCACCAGCACCATCAGCGCCGCCGCCGCGCACAGCGCCCCGGACGCGTACCAGACCACGTCGTAGCTCCCGAAGACGTCCCGCGCCACTCCGCCCAGGAACGCGACCACCGCCGCGCCGACCTGGTGCGACGCCAGGACCCAGCCGAAGACGATCGCGCTGTCCTCGCCGTAGTGCTCGCGGCACAGCGCCAGCGTCGGCGGCACCGTGGCGACCCAGTCGAGGCCGTAGAAGATGATGAAGAAGATCATCGGCGGGTGCACGGTCGGGGCGAGCAGCATCGGCAGGAAGAGGAGCGAGATGCCGCGCAGGCCGTAGTACACCGCCAGCAGGCGGCGGGACTCGAAGCGGTCCGTCAGCCAGCCGGAGGCGATCGTTCCGACCACGTCGAAGACGCCGATGACCGCGAGCAGCGACGCCGCCGCGGTGATCTGCATGCCGTGGTCGTGCGCGGACGGTACGAAGTGTGTGCGGATCAGGCCGTTCGTCGACGCCCCGCAGATCGCGAACGAGCCCGCGAGCAGCCAGAAGGGCCCCGTCCTCGCCGCGTCGAGCAGCACCCGCACCGTCCGCCTCGCCGCACCCCGCGTCGGCTCCGGCTTCGGCGTGAACTCCCCGCCGTACGGGGCGAGTCCGACGTCCGCCGGATGGTCCCGCAGCAGCAGCCACACGAACGGCACCACGACGAGCGCCGCAAGGGCGACCGTCACCGACGCCGGGCGCCACCCGTGCTCGTCCACGATCCACGCGCACAGCGGCAGGAAAACGAGCTGGCCGGAGGCCCCCGCCGCCGTCAGGATGCCCGTCACCAGGCCGCGCCGCGCCACGAACCAGCGGTTGGTGACCGTCGCCGAGAAGGCAAGCGCCATCGAGCCGGTGCCGAGGCCGACGAGCAGGCCCCAGTAGAGCATCAGCTGCCAGCTCGCCGTCATCCATACGCTGAGCAGCGCCCCCGTCGCGACCAGGCTGAGCGCGACCACCACGACCTTGCGGATGCCGAAGCGGTCCATCAGCGCGGCGGCGAACGGGGCGGTGAGCCCGTACAGCGCCATGTCGATCGAGACCGCGAAGCCGATCTCGCCGCGCGACCAGTCGAACTCGTCGTGCAGCGGGTCGATGAGCAGGCCCGGCAGGGAATTGAAGGCGGCGCCGCCGATGATCGTCACGAAGGCGACGGCGGCGACGAACCAGGCCCGGTGGATCCGGGGCCTCCAGTTCCCGCCCCCACCGCCTCCCACCCGCGGCTGCGGCCCCTTCGACAGCTCGGTCCCGGTGGTCCGCACCCGCGGATCGGTTGTCTCGTTCACGTCAGACAGCATCCGTAGAACCAGCCACCCCGATCGAGTGGCCCGAAGGACAGCATTCGCTAGGATCGGGCCATGACCGAGGCCCAGGAGCCCCGCGTACGGCCGCCGCGCCACCGCGTACGACCGCCGCGCCACCGTGTCGTCGTCCTCGCCCTCGACGGCGTCATCCCCTTCGAGCTGGGCATCCCCCAGCGGATCTTCGGGCGCGCGCGGAACGCCGCGGGTGACCGGCTGTACGAGGTCGTGACCTGCTCCGTCCGGCCCCCGGGCCCCGTCCGCACGGACGCCGACTTCGCGATCCTCGTCGAGCACGGGCCGGAGGCCCTCGCCACCGCGGACACGCTCGTCATCTCCGCCTCGTACGAGCTGGGGCCCGTGTACGAGGACGGCCGCCTCACCGAGGAGCTGGCCGCCGCCCTCGCCCACCTGCGGCCCGGCACCCGCCTCGTCTCCATCTGCACCGGCAGCTACGTCCTCGCCGCCGCGGGCTGGCTCGACGGGCGCCCCGCGACGACGCACTGGGCGTCGGCCGACCACTTCCAGGAGCTGTTCCCGCGGATCAAGGTCGACGCGGACGTCCTGTTCATCGACGACGGCGACGTGCTGACCTCCGCGGGGGTCGCGGCGGGCGTCGACCTGTGCCTGCATCTGGTACGCCGTGACCACGGCACCGCCGTCGCCAACGAGGTGGCCCGCCGGACCGTCGTACCGCCGCACCGCGACGGCGGGCAGGCGCAGTACATCCAACGCCCCTTTCCCGAACCGCAGTTGGCGACGACCACCGTGGCGCGGGCGTGGGCCCTCGGGCGGCTGCACGAGCCGATCCAGCTGCGGGACATGGCCGAGCAGGAGGCGATGTCCGTGCGGACCTTCACGCGGCGCTTCCGCGAGGAGGTCGGGGTCAGCCCCGGGCAGTGGCTGACGCGGCAGCGGGTGGAGCGGGCGCGGCACCTCCTTGAGTCCAGCGAGCTGTCGGTCGACCAGGTCGCGCGGGACGCGGGGTTCGGTACGGCGCAGTCGATGCGGCAGCACTTGCAGGCGGCGCTCGGCGTGACGCCGACGGCGTACCGGCGGACGTTCCGGGCGACGGACACGCGCCACGGCCTCTGACACCGCGACCGCCGACGCCACGACCACTGACACCACGACCGCCGACGCCACGACCACTGATAATGAGCCGCAAGCCGCGGTGCCGGACACCGCGGAGCGCGGGGAGAACGGGGAGGGTACCGATCATGTACGCGATATCTCTGGGTGCCGACGGCGCGGAGCTGCGGCCGTTGGAGCCCTGGCAGGCCGAGGAGTTCCTGGCCCACATCGACCGGGGGCGGGAGTTCATCGGGCAGCACAACGGCCTGCCCGACGTGGTCCACGACCTGGCCTCCAGCCGGGCCTACCTCAAGGCGTACGCCGACAAGACCGCCACCGACACCGGCCGGATCTGCGGCATCCACCTGGACGGCGAGCTCGTCGGCGCGGTCATCCTGCGCACCATGGACGTGGCCCGGGGCACCGCCGAGGCGGGCTGCTGGCTGGAGCCCGCGGCGGCCGGCAAGGGCCTGGTGACCCGGGCCGCCCGCGCCCTCATCGACTGGGCCATCGAGGAGCGCGGCATCCACCGCGTGGACTGGTGGGTCTCCTCGGCCAACGCCCCCAGCATCGCCGTCGCCCGCCGCCTTGGCATGACCCGTGACGGCGTTCTCCGGGGCAGCTATCTGTACCGGGGGAAGCGGCATGACCAGGAGATCTGGTCGGTGCTCGCGCCGGAGTGGCGGGAGGCCAAGTCGGCGGCCGCGCCAACGGGTTGAGCCCGGGGCCGGGCAGGGTCGGGGCCGCCCGTGGTCCCCGCGACACGCGGGGTTGATCCCGTCTTGAGGCGTGGCTCGTCGGCCAGGATGTTGTGGTCCCCGCATGTGCGGGGGTGGTCCCGTGAAGGACTTCGTAACCGGGTTGATCCCGGGGTGGTCCCCGCCGCCTGCGGGGGTGATCCGATGACGCCCTTCGAAATGCCGGGCCGGATCGGGTGGTCCCCGCATGTGCGGGGGTGGTCCCGGCACGTTGCCGATCGCCGCGTCGAACTCGCCGTGGTCCCCGCGCGCGGGGGTGGTCCCGGATGCACAAGACCTAAGGTGGTTCGCCCGTTGTGGTCCCCGCGCGTGCGGGGGTGGTCCCTCGCAGACCGGCACGCCCTCCCAGGCTCCTGAGTGGTCCCCGCGCGCGGGGGTGGTCCCACCGACCCGGACCAGGTGTACGAACAGTGCCTGTGGTCCCCGCACCTGCGGGGCTGGCCCCGGCCTCAGCTCGACGGGCGCTCCGGGACCCCACCAGGCGAGACCGCCGCACCTCCCCCAGAGACCACCCCGGACTCCCCACCCCCCACAGCCCCAGCCCCGGCCCCAGGCGCAGGCCGCACCTCCGCCAGCGTGCCCACCAACGTCAGCACCACCGTCAACCCCACCCCCGCCAAGATCGCAGTCGACGGCGTCGTGACACTGAGCAGGCCCCCGGCCAGCGAACCGCTGACCGCGTACCCCGCCCCGATCGCCGCGTACATCACGGAGTACCCCGCGGCCAGCGCGCTCGGCGGCAGGACCTCGCGCAACGTCAGGTTGCGGGTGAGCATCGAACCCGCCTGGAGGAAACCGGCGCAGGCGAGGCCGACCGCCAGCCATGCGGCCGTCG
This sequence comes from Streptomyces flavofungini, assembly GCF_014650815.1. Lineage (GTDB taxonomy): Bacteria > Actinomycetota > Actinomycetes > Streptomycetales > Streptomycetaceae > Streptomyces > Streptomyces flavofungini. The sequence goes on along the minus strand of NZ_BMVR01000005.1, from coordinate 289,967 downwards.
GCAGGACGGCGACCACGGCCAGGCAGCCGCTGACGGCGAGCATGCACACCAGGCTCTGGGTGCGGAGCCGTCCGGGCCACTTCCGCAGGCCGTACACGAACGAGCCGACCGCCGAGCCCACCGCGAGACCGGCGAGGAGCGGGCCCGACATGCCGACGGATATCTCGCGCTGCTCCAGGAGCGCGGGCAGCACCAACTCGGCCAGGGCGAGCAGCGACAGACCGGCCGCCCCCGTCACGTACACCGGCCACGCGCGGGCCATGATGCGCAGCATCGGCTCGCCGTCCCGGTCGGACTCGTCGGCCTTCCAGCCCGCGGGCAGCAGCCACAGTCCGGGCACGGAGAGGCCCATCAGGGCGGCGGCCAGCAGGAGGGGCAGGCCCGGTGCGACGCCGAGCGCGAGCCCCGTGACGGCCGCGGGCGCGATGGCCCAGATGACGAAGACCAGGACGGATTCGGCGGACATGGCCTGGGCCATCGACCGCTCCGGAACCAGGCTGTTGAGGAGCGCGCGCATCCCACCCGGCGCGGCCCCGGGCGCCCCGCCCGCCACGAACGCGCACACGGCCAGCACCAGGGCGGGCGCGTCCGGCAGCGCGCCGAGCGCCGCGAAGCCCACGGCGCCGACGCCGAGGCCGACGGCCAGCTGCGGCCGCGCCCGCTCGGCCCGCATCCGCATCCCGAGGAGCGCGGCCCCCACGATCTCGCCGACCACGTACACCGCGGCCAGGATCGCGCCGAGCGCGTACCCGCCCTCGCGCTCGCGCACCAGGAACACCACGGCGAGGGGCGCCATGGCCACGGGCATCCGGGCGCCCACGGCCACGGCGGCCCAGGCCAGGGTCCCCCGCGACGCGATCTCGCGATAGCTCATACGTACGAAGGTAGGTCACCCCACTGACAACGCCCCACGGCTCTTCCCACGAGGACGGAGGGCACCGGAACTCGGGTACGGGTACGGGGACCGGAAGCCTGCAACAGGGACCGGAACTCGGGTGCGGAGTCCGGAACTCGGTTACCGCGGCGGCGGGTTCAGAACACCAGCACTCCCCGGGCCACCCGCCCCGCCTCCGCGTCCTCCCGCGCCACCGCGAACTCCTCCACCGGGTACGTCCGCGTCACCAGCTCGTCCAGGAGCAGCCGCCCGGCCAGGTACAGGTCGGCGTACAGCGCGAAGTCCCGCTGCGGGCGCGCCGAGCCGTAGCGGCAGCCGAGGATGGACTTGTCCAGGAACAGCGACGAGACGAGGAAGGACGCCTCGGCCGTCGCTGGCGGCACGCCGAGCAGGACGGCCTGGCCGTGCCGGTCCAGCGCGTCGACGGCCTGCCGGATCAGCTCGACGCGGCCCACGCACTCGAAGGCGTGGTCGGCGCCGTTCGGCAGGATGTCCGCGACGCCCTCCGCCGACGGCAGGAAGTGGGTGGCACCGAACTGCCGCGCCACCGCCTCCTTCTCGGGGTTGGCGTCGACGGCGACGATGGTGGTGGCCCCGGCGATGCGCGCCCCCTGGAGGACGTTGAGGCCGATGCCGCCGGTGCCGATGACGAGGACGGAGTCCCCGTACGCGACCCGCGCGCGGTTGAGCGCGGCGCCGACGCCGGTGACGACGCCGCAGCCGATGAGGGCCGCCGACGTCAGCGGGATCTCCTTGGGGATGCGTACGGCCTGCACGGCCTTGACGAGGGTGCGTTCGGCGAACGCCGAGTTCGCGGCGAACTGGTACAGCGGCCTGCCCGCGCGCGAGAACGGCTGTTGGGGCATCCCGATGGCCTTGCGGCACATGGTGGGGCGGCCCCGGTGGCACTGCGCGCAGGCCCCGCAGTTCGCGATGGTGGACAGCGCCACGTGGTCGCCGGGCGAGACGTGCGCGACGCCCGCGCCGACCGCCTCGACGACGCCCGCGCCCTCGTGCCCGAGCACCACGGGCGGCGGGAACGGGATCGTGCCGTCGATCACCGACAGGTCGCTGTGGCACAGCCCGGCCGCCGCGATGGCGACCAGGACCTCCCCGGGGCCCGGGTCGCGTATCTCCAGGTCGTCGACGACCTCGACCCGCGCCCCGTCGAACACCACGCCTCTCATGCCGTACCCCTCACCGGCCCCTTGGCCTCTCTCGGCAGTCCGAGCACCCGCTCGGCGATGATGTTCCGCTGGATCTCGTCCGAGCCGCCGTAGATCGTGTCGGCGCGGGAGAACAGGAACAGGCGCTGCAGCGCGTCCAGTTCGTACGGGGCGTCCGCGCTCCAGTCCGTGGGGCCGACGGCCGCCGCCGCCCCCCGTACGGCCATCGCCAGCTCGCCGAGCCGCTGGTGCCAGCCGCCCCACAGCAGCTTCGCCACACTGGGCGCGCCCGCGGCCGAACCAGAACCTGAGCCGGAACCCGAACCGGAGCCCGACCCGGATTCCGAACCCCCCAGCGTCCGCAGCGCGTTCCACCGCATCACCCGCAGCTCCGCCCACTGCCGCACCAACCGGTCCCGCAGCACCGCGTCGCCCGCCGCCCCGCCGCGCAGCGCCTCCCGTACGACCCGCCCCAGCTCCTCCGTGAAGCCGATCTGCTGGGCCAGCGTGGACACCCCGCGTTCGAAGCCGAGCAGCCCCATGGCGACCTGCCAGCCGTTGCCCTCGCCGCCGACGAGGTGGGCGCCACGCGCGCGTGCCCCGTCGAAGAAGACCTCGTTGAACTCGCTCGTGCCGGTGAGCTGCCGGATCGGGCGGACGTCGATGCGGCCGGGCTGGTCCATGGGAAGCAGCAGGAAGGACAGGCCGTGGTGGCGGCGCGAGCCGGGCCCGGTGCGGGCCAGGACGAAGCACCAGTCGGCCTCGTGGGCGAGGGACGTCCAGATCTTCTGTCCGGTGATCCGGTACGTCCCGTCGGCGTCCCGCACGGCCGTGGTCCGCAGGCCCGCCAGGTCGGAGCCCGCGCCGGGCTCGCTGTACCCCTGGCACCACAGGGTCTCGCCGCGGGCGATGCCGGGCAGGAACTCGTCCTGCTGCTCCTTGCTGCCGTGCGCGAGGAGCGTGGGCGCGAGCAGGTTCTCGCCGATGTGTCCGCAGCGGCCCGGCGCGCGCACGCGCGCGTACTCCTCGGCCCAGACGACCTGTTGCGTCAGGGTGGCCCGCCGGATCCCGTACGCGGACTCCTCGGCCGGCCGGATCCCGTACGCGGACGACCCGCCGCGCGGACCGGTGTCCCACCCGATGCCGATCCACCCGCCCCGCCCCAGCTCCCGCTCCCACGCCCGCCGCACGTCCCCGCGCTCGTGCTCGCTCCCGGGCCCACCGCGCCCTGCGGCCCCCGCGAAGTCCCCGGTCAGCCGCTCCTCGAGCCACTCCCGGGCCTCCCGCCGAAACGCCTCGTCCGCGGCCCCGAACTCGAAGTCCACGGCGCGGCCTAGGCGCTGGGACGGGGGTGGGAGGTGGGCCTGGCCCCGGGCGGAGACCCCGCGTTGGGCCGCTCCTTGGCCGCCGCGGCCCGTGCCATCTCCTCCAGCTTCGCGAGCAGCGGCATCGGGTCCGTGCCGACCGTCCCGGGCAGGAACTCGGCGATCCGCTCCGGCGTCCAGCCGCCCTCCGCGTACCCGGCGCGCAGCTCGCGCGGCTGCGCCCAGACGGCGATCTTCGGGCCCGCGATCGTGTACACCTGGCCGGTGATCCGCTCCTGGCGCGCGCGGTCGCTGAGCAGGTAGACGACGAGGGCGGCCACGTCCTCGGGGTCGCCGATCTCGGTGAGTTCCATGGGGACGTTGGCGGACATCCGGGTGCGGGCGACGGGGGCGACGGCGTTGGCGGTGATGCCGTACTTGTGCAGGCCGAGGGCGGCGCTGCGGACCAGGGAGATGATGCCGCCCTTGGCGGCGCTGTAGTTGGCCTGGGCGACGGAGCCCTGGTGGTTGCCGCTGGTGAAGCCGATGAGGGTGCCGGAGCCCTGTTTGCGCATGACGGCGGACGCGGCCCGGAAGGCCGTGAAGGTGCCCTTCAGGTGGGTGGCGAGCACCGGGTCCCACTCCTCCTCCGCCATGTTGAACAGCATGCGTTCGCGCAGGATCCCGGCCACGCACACGACGCCGTCCACGCGCCCGTAGCGGGCGAGGGCCACGTCGACGACGCGCTGTCCGCCCGCCATGGTGGAGATGTCGTCCGCGACGGCCACCGCCTCGCCGCCCGCCGCCTCGATCTCCTTGACGACGGCCGCGGCGACCTCGCTGGTGGGCTCGGCGCCCTCGACGGACACTCCGTAGTCGTTGACGACGACCCGCGCGCCCTCGGCCGCCGCGGCGAGCGCGACCGCCCTGCCGATGCCCCGTCCGGCGCCGGTGACGGCCACCACCTTGCCTGCCAAGAAGTTCCCCACACCGGCCCCTTCCCGCGGTTTCTGACGGACCGTTAGATTCTATGACCCGTCAGACACCGGAAGACAAGCCCCGGGGAGCACCCATGTCAGCCTCGTTCGACCCCGCGCCCGCCCCGGCCGCGCCATCCGGCCCGCCGATGCCGCCCGCGTTCCTCGACATCGCCAAGCGCGTCAACAACTGGGGCCGCTGGGGCGCCGACGACGAGATCGGCACCCTGAACCTCATCACCGACGAGGTGGTCCGGACGGCCGCCGCCACGGTCCGCACCGGCCGCCGCGTACCGCTGGCGCTGCCGCTGCGCCAGAACGGGGTGCAGACGGGCTCGATCCCGGGCCGCGTCAATCCGCTGCACACGATGGTGCAGATCAACCAGCCCCTGTTCGGGCCCGGTTCGGTCGCGACCAGCGACGACACCGTGACCATGGGCCTGCAGGCGGCCACGCACTGGGACGCGCTGCCGCACGTCTCGCACTCGGGCCTGATCTACAACGGCCGCCCCGCGGACACGATCACCGCGCACGAGGGCGCCCGCTTCAGCGGCATCGGCACGGCCGCGCACGTCGTCTCGCGCGGCGTCCTGCTCGATGTGGCCCGCGCCAAGGGGGTCGACCGGCTGCCCGTCGGGCACGCCGTGACCCCCGAAGACCTCGACGAGGCGGCGGAGTTCGGGGGTGTCACCGTCGGCGCCGGGGACATCGTCCTCGTACGCACCGGGCACATCCGGACCTATCTGGCGGGCGACAGGCGGGCGTACGGCTATCCGTCGCCGGGGCTCTCGGTGCGGGCGCCGGAGTGGTTCCACGCGCGGGACGTGGCGGCCGTCGCCAATGACACGCTCACCTTCGAGGTCTTCCCGCCGGAGATCGAGAACCTGTGGCTGCCGGTACACGCCCTGGACCTGGTCGAGATGGGCATGCCGCAGGGCCAGAACTGGGATCTCGAAGAGTTGTCCACAGCCTGTGGAGAAGAACGCCGTCACAGCTTCCTGCTGTCGGCGACGCCGGAGCCCTTCACGGGCGCGACGGGCGCACCGGTGGCACCGGTCGCCGTCCTCTGAGTCACGGGCCCGGGTCCGAGCATGGACCGCCGGGTCGGAGTTCGGGTGGCGGCGCGTCGGCGCCCGCCCCGAGCGCTGTACCGCGCGCCGCCATCCGGCTCCGGCGTACGAGCCCCCGCCCCCCTTCTGCCCTGAGGGAGCGCCACGCCGAATCACGATCCGCACCTCGCCAAGGACCGGGCCACAGGCGCCAGCGCCCCTCGGCGTCCCCTCGCGGCGAATCGCTGCCCACCAGCGTGATCAATTGGTCACGGTACGTCAACACCGAGTCGGGGATTTATGGGGTTTGCCGCTTTTGAACCGGCCCGCGCACGGCCGCGCATCGTGGCACGGGACGGCGCATGCGACGGCACACCGGGCGGCGCGGGCGCGCGGGGCGGCGGGGCGGGGCGGCGGGACACAGACGGGGAGCGGGGGCGGTCAAGGGTCACACGGTGTCGTACCCGGGGTCGCGCGGATGCGGCCGGGGCGTCCAGCGGGTCTGTACGCGAGGTCACGCGGGTGGGGCCGGGGCTTCGTGGGCGACGTGGGCGGGCTACACCGCTTCGTACGCGACGTCCTCGTGGGTGGTCCCGTCGAACGTGACGGCGGGGGTGCCCGCCTCGCACCGGTCGACCTCGCACCAGATGCTCTTGCCGGTGCCCTCGTGCCGCCAGCCCCAGCGGTCGGCGAGTCCGTCGACCAGTTCCAGGCCGCGGCCGTTGGTGTCGTCGCCCTCGGCGTGCCGGGGGCGGGGCGGGCGGGCGCTGCGGTCGGCGACCTCGACGCGGACGGTGCCGGGCTCGTCGGCGGGGACTCCGGGCAGCAGCATGCGCAGGACCGCCGGACAGCCCGTGTGCACAACGGCGTTGGTGACCAGCTCCGAGATCAGCAGGATCAGCGTCTCGGCCACCGGCTCATCGGCAGCTATGCCCGACCCGGCGAGCCGTGAACGGGCCCATCTGCGGGCCCGGCCCACTTCCGCGGGATCGGGACCGACTTCCAGCTGAACTTGAAGCACCTGCACCGCTCACACCATCCGAACCGGCGGACACATCGCCTCGTGACTCCACAAGCTCACAGAACGTGAAACCCTTGAGAGACAGCATGGTTGACGTTCAGTCACCCCAACAAGCGCTTCGGGCATATTCCAGCGCGAAGGAGTACGCGTGCGGCATACTGTGCGACGCGCGCCGCAGGGGGTCGAACAGGCGGGCGCTCGGCCTCGTCCTGCGCGGCGAGAGGAGCGCGTTACCAGGCACGGAGCTGCCTCGGGGGCAACACCGGCACGGCTCGGCCTCAGGACCTCTCGCATCTGAGACAAGGTACCGGAGCCGGGCGCCGACTCCGCGTCGTGACGAGTCACGCCTAGGACACAACCCGATATCGACGCTCGGTGCGACGCTCAGTAGCCTTACCGCCTTCCCCCGGGCGCACAAGTCGATCATGGGACCGTGCCCGTGCCGCCCCGCGTCCCGCCCGCACCGGGCCCCTCACAGCGCCGCCGCCAAGGCTTCCTCGGCCCCCGCCGCACCCCCGCCGAGCCCCGCCCGCACCCACGCCCGCTTCAGGTGCAGATGGACGTCGGACTCCCAGGTGAACCCCATGCCACCGTGCACTTGCAGACAGTCACGGGCGTTGCGTACGGCGGCGTCGTCGGCCAGCAGCCGGGCCCCGGAGGCCTCCAGCGGGTCCCCGGTGACGGCGGCGGCGTAGACGGCGACGCGGGCCAGCTCCGCGCGGACCAGCATGTCGGCGCACAGGTGCTGCACGGCCTGGAAGCGGCCGACGGGGCCGCCGAACTGTTCCCGTTCCCGGGCGTGTTGGACGGCCAGTTCGGCGGTGCGGGCGGCGGAGCCCAGTTGTTCGGCGGCCGTCAAGAGCACGGCCGGGGTCTCTTCGTCGGGCACGGGCGCCCCTTCCCGCACCCGGTGCAGCGGCGTCAGCGGGTCGACGGACCGTACGGCCACCGCCCCCGCCGCGTCCCCCCGCACCACGTCGGCCTCGTCCAGCCACGGCACGAAAGGCCCGGCGACGGCCGTGACGACCACCGTGCCCCCGGCGGCGCCCTCGACCGCCCCGGCCGCGAGGAACGTCGCCACGGCGGGCCCGGGCAGCAGCACCCGCCCGGCCTCCTCGAACGCCAACACGGCCGCGGGCAGCCCCAGTCCGACGCCGCCCGCGTCCTCGGGCAGGCAGAGCGCGAAGAACCCGGCGTCGCCGAGCGTCCGCCACAGCTCCCGGTCGAGCCGGGGCGCGTCGACGGCGGCCCGCAGCGCGTCCCGCCCGAACCGCCCTTCGAGGACGTCCCGCAGGCCCCGCCGCAACGCACGTTGATCATCGCTGAGTTGGAAGTCCACGCGCCGCTCACCGGCCCTTCGGCAGGCCGAGGATCCGCTCGGCGACGATGTTCCGCTGGATCTGCGAGGTCCCGGCGGCGATGGTGTACGACAGTGAGGAGAGGCGTTCGCGGGTCCAGGCCTCGTCGAGGTCGAGGGCGCCGGGGCCGAGCACCTGGGCCGCCGTGTCGTACAGCTCCTGGCGGGCGTGCGAGTAGCGCAGCTTGAAGACGGAGCCGCCGACGCCGGGGACGCCGCCGGTGCGCTGGGCCTCGCTGACGTTCCACTGGGTGAGCCGCCACAGGGCCCCGAACTCGGCGCTGAGCCGCCCGAGCCCGCGCCGCAGCACCGGGTCGTCCCAGCGCCCGCTGGCGCGCGCCGCGCGGGCCAGCTCGCCGAGCAGCCGCCGGCAGGCCACGACCTCCCCCACGAAGGCCGTGCCCCGCTCGAACGACAGGGTCACCATGGTCACGCGCCACCCGTCGTTCTCGGCGCCCACCCGGTTGCCGACCGGCACCCGCACCTCGTCGAGGAACACCTCGGCGAACTCGGCGGAGCCCGCGAGGGTCCGCAGCGGCCGCACCGTGATCCCGACCGCGTCCATGGGCAGCGCGAGCCAGGTGATGCCCCGGTGCTTGGGTACCTCCGCGCTCACGGGCGTGGTCCGCACCAGGAGTTCGCACCAGTCGGCGACCTCCGCGTGCGAGGTCCAGATCTTCGAACCGCTCACTACGTAGTCGTCGCCGTCCCGCCACGCGCGCGTGCGCAGCGACGCGAGGTCGGACCCGGCGTCCGGTTCGCTGAACCCCTGGCACCACACCTCGTCCCCGCGCAGCACGGGCGGCAGCCACCGCTCCCGCTGCTCGGGGCTGCCTTCGGAGGCGATGGTGGGCCCCGCGTGCAACAGCCCCACGAAATTGGCCCCTACGTAGGGCGCGCCCGCCTTCTCCGTCTCCTCCAGGAAGATCAACCGCCGGGTCGCCGAGGCATCCCAGTGCACCTCCCCGTACCCCGCGTCGTACAACATCCGCTGCCACGCGGTGTCGTACGCCCGCCGCCCCGGCCAGTCGTCGACCGACGGCTTCCCGGGCAGCTTCGGCAGCACCTCGGCGAGCCACCCCCGCAGCCCGGCCCGGAAGGCTTCCTCTTCCTCCGTGTACGTCAGGTCCATCGAGGTCCCCTCGCCCGACCGTTTCTGACGGTTCGTCAGCCAGCAGGCTAGCCCCGCACCCCTGGACCGACAAGGAGCGGGGCTCTACGCTCACCGCACCATCTGACTATCCATCAGATTCGCCGGGCTACGCCGAGGGGGCCGCCGTGCACGACGACACCGCCCATGCCCTGAGCGCCTGCGGGACGCTCTGGGAGCTGATCGAACGCCGCGCCGCCCTCACCCCGGACGCCCCCGCCCTGATCCAGGCCGCCGCCGACCCCGCCGACGACCGGACGCTCACGTTCGGGGGGCTGCGGAAGAGCTGCGAGCGGGTGGCGGCGGGGCTGTACGGGATGGGAGTGCGGCCCGGGACGGTGGTCGCGTGGCAGTTGCCCACGCGGATCGAGACGGCCGTCCTGTCCTTCGCCCTCGCCCGGCTCGGGGCCGTGCAGTCGCCGGTGATCCCGTTCTACCGGGAGCGCGAGGTCGGCTTCGCGCTGCGGGAGTCGAAGGCCGCGTACTTCGCCGTGCCGGGCGTCTGGCGGGGCTTCGACCACGCGGAGCTAGCCCGGCGGCTCGGCGCGCGCGGCGTGTTCACCGCGTACGACGAACTCCCTGAGGACGACCCGGGCATGCTGCCCCCGCCGCCCGCCGACGGCCGCGCGGTGCGCTGGATCTACTGGACGTCCGGTACGACGTCCGACCCCAAGGGCGTCCTGCACACCGACCGCTCCCTGCTCGCGGGCGGCGCCTGCCTCGCGCACGCGCTGCGCCTGACACCGGCCGACGTCGGCTCGATGGCCTTCCCCTTCGCGCACATCGCGGGCCCCGACTACACGGTGATGCTGCTCCTGTACGGCTTCCCGGCCGTCATGTTCGAGCACTTCGCGCTGCCGGCCGCGCTGGACGGCTACCGGCGGCACGGCGTGACGGTCGCGGGCGGCTCGACGGCGTTCTACTCGATGTTCCTGGCCGAGCAGCGCAAGCGGCCCGCCGAGCCCCTCATCCCCACGCTCCGCCTGCTCGCGGGCGGCGGCGCCCCCAAGCCCCCCGACGTCTACCACGCCGTCGTACGCGAACTCGGCTGCCAACTCACCCACGGCTACGGCATGACCGAGGTCCCGATGATCACGATGGGCGACCCCGAGGACAGCGCCGAGAACCTGGCCACCACGGAGGGCCGCCCGCCCGCCGGTATGCAGATCCGCGTCACCGACGCCGACGGCAAGGAGGTGCCGGTCGGCACCGACGGCGAGGTGCGGCTGCGCGGGGAGGCCGTCTGCGAGGGCTACTTGGACGCCGCCGCGACGCGGGCCGCCTTCGACGCGGACGGCTTCCTCATCACCGGGGACCTTGGACACGTACGGGAATCGGGACACCTGGTGCTCACGGGCCGCGCCAAGGACATCATCATCCGCAAGGGCGAGAACATCTCCGCCAAGGAGATCGAGGACCTGCTGCACACCCACCCCGCGGTGGCCGACGTGGCCGTGATCGGCCTGCCGGACGCGGAGCGCGGCGAGCGGGTGTGCGCGGTCGTGGAACAGGCCGCCGACGCCCCCGCGTTGACCCTCCCGGAGGCCACCGCGTACCTCCGGGGCCAGGGCCTGTCCGTGCACAAGCTCCCGGAGCGCCTCGAACTGGTGGCGGCCCTGCCCCGCAACGAGGCGCTGCGGAAGGTCCTCAAGTACAGACTGCGGGAGCGCTATTCGGCGTGAGCCACGCGCGCGCGTGCGCGTGGCCGCACGACGGAAGCAGTGGACGTACGCCCTACTCGGGGACCGTGAAGTACGACGCGAAGGCGGTGACCACCTGGTCCTCGGTGACCGGGCCCAGGTCCGTGGCGACCTGCTCGGCGACGCCCGGCTGCACGCCGAGGACCCGCAGCACCCGGGCGACCTCGGCGCCGGTGACCGAACCGTCGGCGTCGCCGTCCGCCAGGGCGATCAGCGCGTGCAGGAACGGCCGGGCGATCTCCGCGAACCGCGCGGGGTTGTCGCGCAGCCGCTTCACGGCGCCGCCCACGAACTCGTCCCGGGTGATCCGCTGGTCCCCGTCCCGGTCGGCGATGCCCGCCATGCCCTGCCAGAACGCCTCAGCCCCGATGTACAGGGCCTGGCCCTTCTCGGACCGCGCCGTCACCCCGAACTCCGCGAGCAGCGCCTTGGCCGCCGTGCTGAAGTCCTCACGGGAGATGTAGCCGTTGCCGTCCTGGTCGAAGGTGGCGAAACGGGCCGCGATCCTGCGTTCGTACTCGGCACTGTCCATGGTCTTCGGGCCGCCTCACTTCTCATGCGGTTGGGGGGTTCGGCCGCCGTGACCGGGGCCGCGGCGGCCGTACTTCAGGTATCTGTCCAGGAGCGTACGACGCCGTCGCCCGCCGGGAGGCGGAAAAGCGACGCCTGTGCCAAGACCGCTGGAATTCCGGGACACAGGTGTGTCACGGGCGCGATCCTGGACCGGCGCACGCCTGCCGCGGCATCCGCTCGGGACGGTTGTATCAGCATTCCGATCTTGACCGGGATGTGGGGCTCCGCTTGCCCGCCGGACCGGCCGCCGCAGGCCGCACGGGACTCGCGGGACTCGCGGGACTCGCGGGCTACGCGGTCAGCGGCGCCGCGCTGTCGTCGACCGCCGACTCGGCGTCCGGATACACCTCGAAGAGGCGCCGTACGCCAAGGGCGGCGAGGACGCGGTTCACGTGCGAGCCGTCGACGGCGCCCTGCGCGGGCAGGATCAGGCGCAGACGGCCGCGGCAGGAGCGCATCAGACGACGCGTGGTGATCAGTACGCCGACGCCGCTGGAGTCGCAGAAGAACACGTCGGACAGGTCGAGGACCAGGCTGCGGCGGCCCTCGGCCACGGCGTCGTGCACGCGCTGTCGCAGCACGGGTGACGCCAGGAGGTCCATCTCCCCCGACACCCGCAGCACGACCCAGTCGCCCTGCTCGCCCACGGCCACCTGCAACGCCACGCGTCCAGCCTCTCGTCCGCTGATTCGGAAGCAGCACCTTCGGTTCCTCTTTCGCGGCTGCCCCACGGCTCTTCCATGAAACACCAGAGCCCCACCCGCCCCGGAAGCGGGCCGCGGACGGCGGCCGAGTTCAATATCATCCGCCGCCCCGCCCAAGGCCCGCTTTGCCACAAAGAACGGGAAAGCGCGGGGAAAGGGCGGTGCGCTGTCAGTGCCGCCGACTACATTCGATGTAACGGTGAGGGTGAGGACGGCGAGCGCACGAGGGGGCCGCATGCCGAAGGACGCGCCGCGTCGCTGGGACCGCCGCATGCAGCAGCGCCTGGCGCACGGAGAGGCAGCCGCGCTCGGCGAGCTGTACGACCACTTCGCCTCGCTGGTGCACGGCCTGGCGCACCGCGTCCTCGGCGACGTGGCGGCGGCCGACCGCATCACCCGCGAGGTCTTCACGCACGTCTGGGAGAACCCCGAGGCGTACGACCCGAAGCAGGGCCCGCTGCGCTCCTGGATCGCCATGCTCGCCCACCAGCAGGCCGTGCGCCGACTCCGCCAGACCGAGTCCGCCGCGCTCGCCCGCGGCGGCGAGGGCACCACCGAGGACCTGGAGCGCACGGTCCGCCGCGCCTCCGCCGCCGCCCGCGCGGACTACATCGTCACCGCCATGCCCGCCCCGCTGCGCGCCGCCCTCGAATTGGCCTATTTCCAACGCCGGGACTACCGCCAGACCGCCGCGGACCTCGGCGTGACCGAGGACGAGGCCCGCCGCAGGCTCCGCCTCGGCCTCCAGCTCCTCTCCACCGCCCACGACACCGCGCCCTCCGAAGAGCCCACCGACACCGGAGCCCACGGCTACGGGAGAGCGCTGTGACCAGGCCCGACCAGCCGGACCCGTACGAGGACGACGGGACGGGCCCCGAGGACGCCGCGGCCTTCGACCCGGCCGGACGGCCCGGGCCGTCCGGGAGCGGTGCGCCGCGCATACCCGCGCCGAGGGTGTCCGTGGAGGACAGCGGGGGGCCGCTGCCGGAGGGGTGGGGGACCCCGGAGCGGGGGGCCGGGGGCGGGGCGTCGGGGGCGGGCGCAGACTTGGGGGCGGGGCCGGACGCGGGGGCGGCGCCGGGGGCCGGTGCGGGGGCACCGGATCCGGAAGCAGCGGCTGCCGCTGACGCGACGGCGTATGCGAGAACCGAATCGGAAGCGGGGACGGGGGCGGGGGCGGGGGCCGCGTCGGACGGGGGTGTGGGGATGGGGGCGCGGGACGCCGACGGGTTCGACCATCAAGTGCTGAAGTCGCTGCTCGGGGCCTGGGCGCTCGCCGCCTGCTCCGCCCAGGAGTCGATGGCCGTCGAGGAACACCTGGGCAGCTGCGGGCCGTGCGCGGACGAGGCGCTGCGGCTGCGCGAGGCCGTCGGACTGCTGCACCCCGAGGAGAGCCTCGACCTCGACCCCGGGCTGCGTACGCGCGTCCTGGAGAGCTGCCTGGGCCGGCGCCCGCCGCGCATCCCGCTGCCGGAGTGGGCGGCTCCGTACGACGCCGAGACGGCACGCCTGGACGCGCTGCTGCAGGACATCGGGGATGCCGAGTGGCATGCGCCGGTGCGGCTGCGGTGGTTCGAGGACGACCGTCCGGTGAGCCGCAAGACGACGGTGGCCGGGGTGATCGCGCACCTCCTGGCCGTCGACGGCCTGGTCGGCACGGCGCTCGGCCTGCAGGACCCGCTCGGCCCGGAGGCTCCGCCGGTGCCGGACCCGACGCGGCGCACGGAGGCGTACTGGCGCGCGTCGCACTTCCCGCCCACACGCGCGGTACGCGGACCGTGGCGGGACCAGACGCACGAGCTGATCCGGACGGTGTCCTTCGCGGGTGGCGGGTCGGGGCGGCTCGCCGTGGAGTACGGGATCGCGGACGAGGTGGCCGGGGCGGACGGCCCCAGGGTGGAACTGCCGTTGCGGGACTCGATGGTGGAGCGGGCCTTCGAGTGCTGGATCCACGCGGAGGACATCGCCGAGGCGGTGGACTATCCGTACGAGCCGCCCTCGCCACGGCACCTCCACCACATGATCGACCTGGCGGCCCGGATGCTGCCGACGACCCTCGCCGAGCGGCGGCGGTCCGGGCGGGCGGCGCCGTCGCGCGAGCTCGTCGCGGCGGGGGCGCCGGGGCGCAGCCTCCGTCTTGAGGTCGAGGGGGTCGGCGGCGGCGAGTGGTTCATCCCGCTGGACTCGCCCGGGGCCAGCGGGTCCGCCGAGTCCGAGGTCGCGCACATCGCCCTGGACGGCGTGGAGTTCTGCCGCCTGGCCGCGGGGCATGTCGCCCCCGAGGAGGCGGCGGCCGGGCAGCTCGGGGACCGCGAGGCGATCCGGGATGTGCTGTTCGCCGCGGCGTCGCTGAGTCGCCTGTGACCGGCGTGGGCGTCGGAAGGCCCACCTGGTCGTACCCGCCACCGTCGGCCTGTGGCCGCGCCCGCCCCGGCGACGCCGAACGGCCGCGCGACGAACCCACCGACGCGCGGGGTCGCGCGGAGCCGCCCGGAGCCGCGCCGTGGGTCTACGCGAAGACCACGGTGCGGTGGCCGTTCAGGAGGATCCGGTGCTCCGCGTGCCACTTCACGGCCCGCGCCAGCGCCTGGCATTCGACGTCCCGCCCGACGGCGACGAGCTGGTCGGGGGTGACCCCGTGCCCCACCCGCTCGACCTCCTGCTCGATGATCGGCCCCTCGTCGAGATCGGCGGTGACGTAGTGCGCCGTGGCCCCGATGAGCTTCACCCCCCGCGCATGCGCCTGGTGATACGGCTTCGCACCCTTGAAGCTGGGCAGGAAGGAGTGGTGGATGTTGATGATCCGCCCGCTGAGCGCCTTGCAGAGGTCGTCGGAGAGGACCTGCATGTAACGGGCGAGCACGACGAGGTCGACGTCTTCCGCCCGCACGAGTTCGAGCAGCCGCGCCTCCGCCTCGGCCTTGGTGTCCCGCGTCACCGGAATGTGATGGAAGGGCACGTCGTAGGACGCGGCGAGCTCGGCGAAGTCGGTGTGGTTGGAGACGACGGCGGCGATCTCGACGGGCAGCGCGCCGATGCGCGAGCGGAAGAGCAGGTCGTTCAGGCAGTGCCCGAACTTCGAGACCAGCAGGACGATCCGCATCTTCTGGTCGGCCCGGTGGAGCTGCCAGTCCATCTGGAAGGAGTCACCGATGGCGGCGAAGCTCGCGCGGAGCTTGTCGAGGGTGACGGGCGGCTCGGCGGAGAAGTGCACCCGCATGAAGAAGAGTCCGGTGTCGTGGTCGCCGAACTGCTGGCTGTCCTCGATGTTGCAGCCGGTCATGAAGAGGTAGCTCGACACGGCGTGCACGATGCCCTGTTTGTCGGGGCAGGAGAGGGTGAGGACGTACTGCTCGGCGCGGTCGGCGCGCTGGTCACTGGCGACGGCGGACTGCTCGTTCATCCGCCCAGGGTCCCATATCCGGCGACCCCCCACGGACCGCCGTCGCACCCCTGCGGAACAGGACGAATGCCACACACCCCCAGCATGAACAACCCCCCGCGGACCTCTCGCGGGCCGCCCCCACAAGACGTACGCGTCAACCCGGCCGCGTACGGGAAGGCCTCAGCCGGACCGCGTGAGGATCCGCAGGACTTCCAGCGTCCGCGGCGCCCCGTCCGGGTCCTCCCCGTCGGCCGTCGCGAGCCGCACGTGCGCGTCCCGCGCGGCGCGCACCGCGTCGGGCCAGCCGGGGTGGTCGAGATACACGGACACCGCGGCGTCCGGACCGGCTTCGTGCATGATGCGCAGCACCCGCAGCACGGCGGCGTCGACGAGCGCGGCCTCCTGGGAGTCCCGGAAGATCGTGCCGACGTACTTCTCGGCCGACCAGTTGTCCAGCCACGTGTCCTCGACCAGGCGGTACACGGCGTCGGTCACATCCCCGTACTCCTCGCGCCCGGCGAGCCAGCACTCCCGCTGGAAGACCGGGTCGGAGAGCATGTGCAGCGCCGAGCGCACGTTGCTGCGCCAGCGCCACCACGGCATGTCGTTCGTTGGCATGCCGCCTATGGTCGTCGACCGACGGCCGCGACGGGAAGACTTCTCCGCTCCTTGCACGGTCATCGATCGTACGTTCCCACATCCCGCACGCGTCTATGGCCCCACCAGTTCACTCTCTGGTCACCAACCGTTGAATGCGCGTCACTCCGCGGTTGGTCCGCTGCCGGAATCGTGCCTGTCCATGGCCGCCTTGCGACGCGTCTTCCCTCCCCGTCCCGACCAGACCGCGCCCCGAGCGCGAAAAGCGCAGCTCAGCGTGGTTGTCGTGGCGGCGTGTGCGTCCCTGGCCGTCGGCTGCGGGGTCATCCCCGGTACCACGGGGGGTTCCGGGGATGACCCCGTCACGGTCATGACCTGGGCGCCGGAGCACACGAAGGCGACCAACAAGCCCGGTATGCCCGCGATGGCCAAGGCGTACGCCCGCTGGGTCAACGCCACCGGCGGCCTCGACGGCCGCAAGCTCGAAGTCGTCACCTGCAACGAGCGCAACGACCCGGTCGGCGCGGGCAACTGCGCCCGCCGGGCCGTGAAGGAGGACGTCGCCGCCGTCGTCGGCTCCTACAGCCAGCACGGCCGCGCGTTCATGGGGCCCCTGGAGTCCGCCGGCATCCCGTACATCGGCGGCTACGGCCTCACCGACGAGGAGTTCTCCAGCCCGCTGTCGTACCCCGTCAACGGCGGGCAGCCCGCGCTGCTCGCGGGCAACGGGCGGCAGCTCGCCGGTGTCTGCGACCGCGTCTCGCTGGTGCGGCCGGACACCATAGCGGGCGACAACCTCTCCAAGCTCCTGGACTCCGGCCTCGCCCAGGGCAACCGCGCGGCGTCGGCCGACATCCGGGCGCCCGAGGACGGCACGGACTACACGGCACAGGCCGAGCAGGCGCTGCACCGGGCGTCGGGCAGCACGGGTTCCGGCTCCGGTACGGGCAGCGGCTCCGGTACGAGCGGCGGCGCCAGCTCGGAGTCCGGCAGCGGCGTCGGTACGCGGGCCGCCTCCGGCCCCGGCTCCGGCGGCAAGGAGGGCTGTGTCGCCGCCGCCCTCGGCGCCCGCACGGACACCTTCTTCGACTCGTTCCGGCGCACCGAGGACGCGTACCCGCCGGTCCGCACCGCCTCCGTGCTCGGCAGCGTCGACCAGTCCCTCGTCGACCGGACGGGCGGCGCGGACGGCCCGTACGAGGGGGCGTACGTCACCGGCTGGTACCCGGCCGCGAGCGACGCGCGCTGGTCGAAGATGCGCGAGGTCATCCGCGAGCACGCCTTCGTCGACAACCGCGTCGACGAGGCGGACGCGGGCACGCAGACCACGTGGATCGCGTTCACCGTGCTGCGCCAGGCCGTCGAGTCCCTGAACGGCGACGCCGTCACCGCCCGTTCGTTGCGGCGCGCCCTCGACCAGGGCCTGCGCGTGGACACGGGCGGCCTCACCCCGATGCTGCGCTGGCGCTTCGAGGACATGCTGGCGGCGGGCGACTACCCGCGCCTGGTGAACGCGGACGTCACCTTCCAGGTGGTGCGGGACGGCCGCCTGATCCTGGCGCGCAAGGAGTTCGTGAACGTGGCGAAGACGCTGGAGTCCGCCCGCTGAGGGCACCCGCCGCACCGCTGAACGCACCGGCCGGTGTCCCCCGTCCATCGGGGACACCGGCCGGTCGCGTCCGTGGGCCCGCCCTTTCGCGGGCCCGCCCTCACAGCTGCGTCGGGATCCGCTTCGTCAGCCCGTGCTGCGTCGCGATCGCGTTCCACAGCGCCGCCGCCTGCTGCTTCGCGCGGGTCGCCTCGCCGCTCGCGCGGTTGCCCGCGGCCGAGTGGTTGGTCTGGCGGGCGTGGCCCTTGCGGCAGCCCTTCTTGCGGGCGACCTGGTCGGCCCACGCGGCGTAGTGGTTGTCGGCGGACGCGGACGCCTTCCACGCCTTGTTCAGCTCGGTGGTCAGGCGCTGGTTCGAGGGCAGCTTGTCGACGGTGAGGCCGGAGAGCCTGCCGACGAGGCCGTTGCGCTGCTTGGCGGCGGCCCGCAGGTCGGTGGCGGCCCGCCCCAGGTTGTCGCACCTGCCGACGTCGCGGACGGCGCCGATCACCGACTCGCGGCTGTTGTTGCTGTCCGCGAGGAGCTTGTCCAGGGCGACGGCCTGCTTCTTGGCGGGGTCGGCGGTCGGGGACGGCTTCTTGGACTCCTCGTCACCGGCCGGGGCGGTCGCGGCGAGCGGCTCGTTGTCGTCCTTCTTGTCGTCGTCGCCCCCGCCGGAGAGCATCGCGCCCGCGCCGACGCCGAGCACGGCGATGCCGACGCCGACGGCCACGAGGAGCGGCATCTTGGAACCGGTACGCCCCCGGCGCTGCCGCCCGGGCGCGGGCTCCGGCTCGGCCACGGGGCCCGGCGCGGGCGCGGCGGCGGGCGCCTGGAAGCGCGGCATCTGCTGGGTGGACGCGGGGCCCTGGTCGGGCTCGGGCTCCCGGCGGAAGAGGCTGTCGAACTCGGCGGGCGGCTGCCGGTCGCCCGGCGCCCCGGGGCGCACCCCGTACGCGGCGTGCGCGGCGCCGGGCGGACCCGCGGGGCCACCGCCGTCCGTGATGGGCGCGATGAACTGGGTGGGCGCGTTGTCGTCCGGGGCGGCGGGCATGACGTCCCCGGCCCGGCCGAGGAACTGGGTGGCGCCGTCGGCGGGCATCTCGGGCGGCAGCGCGCCCGGGGCGGCCGGGCCGCCGCCGTCGGTGACGGGGGCGATGAACTGGGTGGCCTCGGCGTCGGGCCCGCTGGGCGCGGGCGCGGCGTGCCGTCGTCCGCCCGCGTTCGCGGCGGGCGGCGTCCCGTAGGCGCCGTCGTGCGGTCCCGCGGGCTGTCCTGCCGACGGGAGCGGCATGCCCCCCGGTGCGGCGGGCGGGAGCGGCGCGGGGGCGTGCCCGCCGTACGAGGCTTCGGGCAGTTGGTGCCCCGGCCCCTGGCCGTGCTCCTGGCCGGGCCCGGCCGGGGGGAGCGGGTGGCTCTGGTGGCCGCCCTGGGCGTGGAACTGGTCCTGCGGCTGGGGCTGGCCGTGGTTCGGGGCTTGCGCCTGCGGCTGGGCTTGCGCCTGTGCTTGGACCGAGGCCTGACCCTGCGGCTGGGGCTGCGTCGGGACCTGGCCCTGGTACTGGGGCTGCGCCTCCGGCTGGGGCTGGTTCTGGCCCTGGAACTGGCCCTGCGCCTGTGGCGGGGCCTGCGTCGGAGGCTGCCCCCGGAAGGCGCCCTGCGCCTGGCTCTGGAGCTGGTCCTGGAACTGGTCGTAGCCCTGGTCGTACCCCTGCCCCTGGCCGTAGACCTGCCCCTGGTGGTCAGCCTGCCCCTGTCCCTGGGCCTCTCCCTGGAACTGCCCCTGGGCCTGCCCCTGGGCCTGCCCCTGGGGCAGCATCGGATGCCCCTCGGCGGGGATCGGGCCCTGACCCGGTATTCGGCCCGCTCCCGGCCCGGGCATCGGCCCCGCGCCCGGCCCGGGCATCGCACCCGCCCCCGGCGCGAACCCCTGCCCCGCCCCCTCGGGCGGCAGCGGCGCCCCGTACGACCCGCCGTAACCGGCGCCCCCGTACGAGGAGGAGTCCGGGTACGACGCGACCTCAGGCGGCCCCGCGGGCGGCAGCGGCGCGCCCTCCGGCGGCAGCGGCACCCCGGCCCGGCCCTGCTGCGGCGCGGCGGGCTCCTGCTGGGACGGCTGCTGGTAGGACGCGGTGGGCTCCTGCTGGGGCTGCTGGTAGCCCCCGGCGGCGGGCTCCTGGTGGGCCTGCTGGTACCCCCCGGCGGGCTCGTGCTGCGGCGCGCCCCAGGACTGGCCCGCCCCCGGTGCGGGTGGTGCGGGTGACGCGGTCCCGGGGCCCCACGGGTCGCCCCAGGGGCTGCCGACGGGTGGGGCGGCGTGGTCGCCGGTGGTGCCCGGCATCAGCGGCTCGCTGCCGTCCGCGGGCAGCACGATGCCCTCGTGCGCGTGCCGCGCCGCGGGTTGCTGCGGTTCGGAGGAAGCAGCGCCTTGCCCGCTCTGCTGCGTCACCGGGACTCCTACGAATGGGGGACCTTCGGAACGTCGGCTCACGCTACCGGGTCCCCGTGGCGCTCGGCCACGCAGCTCAGAGCACGCCGGACGCCACCCCTGACGCGGGCGTCACGCGAGTAACACAAGTCGTACGGCAGACGCTGTTGAAGGGGGCGTGCGTCGCGGCGCGGGGCTCCCTGCACCCCTTTCACGCCACACGCCCCCCCGACAAGTCGTCCGGGGCGACCCTCGCCGTGGCGACCGTCACGCCGCCTGCAGGTCGAGCCGCGCCCCGAACTCGCGTACCACCGGCTCCTCCCGGAACGGTTCGAGCCGCTGCTGGAAGTCGTCGAGGTACTCCGCGCCGCGGTTGGACCGCAGGGTGCCGAGGAGTTCGACCGCCTTCAGGCCGGTGTGGCAGGCCTGTTCGATCTCGCGGCGCTGCACCTGGGCCGTGGCGAGCAGGACCAGACCGATGGCGCGGCGCCGCGCCCGGGTCGGCGGATGCCCGGCCAGGGACTCCTCCGCGCACCGTGCGGCGGCGTCGGCCTGGCCCAAGTCGCGGTGGCAGTGCGCGAGTTCGTCGGCGAGGTACGCCTGGTCGAAGTGGCGGATCCACACCGGGTCGTCGCCCGAGTCCTCCTCGCCCGTGGCCCGTTCCATCGCCTCGACGGCGCGCCCCGCCACCACCTGCGTGGACCGGGCGTCGCCGAGCAGCGCGTGGCCCCGCGCCTCCGCGGCGTAGAACATCGCCTCCGCGCGCGGCGAGACGCGCCCGCGCGCCCCCTCCTGCGCCGCCCGCGCCAACTGCGCGATCTCGCGCGGGTTGCCGAGCTGCGCGGCGAGGTGGCTCATCGACGCCGCGAGCACGTACCCGCCGTACCCCCGGTCGCCCGCCGCCTGGGCCAGGCGCAGCGCCTGGATGTAGTAGCGCTGGGCGAGGCCGGGCTGGCCCGTGTCGACGGCCATGTATCCGGCCAGTTCCGTCAACCGCGCGACCGCGGCGAACAGTTCGCGGCCCACGGCCTCGCGGTAGGAGCCCGCGAGCAGCCCGGAGACGACGGAGTTGAGGTAGTGCACGACGACGGGGCGGACGTGCCCGCTGCCGTACTGGTGGTCCAGTTGCGTCAGGGCCTCCGTCATCGCCTTCACGGCGGCCACGTCCGAGAGCCCGACGCGCGGCCCCGCGGTCCGGCCGACCTGCGCGTCCGGCGAGGAGATCAGCCAGTCCCTGCTCGGCTCCACGAGCGCGGACGCGGCCACGGAGGAGCCGGACAGGAAGTCCCGCCGCCCCACGTCGCTGCGCCACAGCTCGCAGACCTGCTCGATCGCGCCGAGCACGGTGGGCGAGAACTGCAGGCCCACGCCGGAGGCGAGGTTCTTGCCGTTCGCCATGCCGATCTCGTCGATCGTGACCGTGCGCCCCAGTTTGCGGCCGAGCGCCTCGGCGATGATGCCCGGCGCGCGCCCGCGCGGCTGCTGGCCGCGCAGCCAGCGAGCCACCGACGTCTTGTCGTATCGAAGGTCGAGACCGTGCTCCGCGCCGCACATGTTCACGCGACGGGCCAGGCCGGCGTTGGAACAGCCGGCTTCCTGAATAAGCGCCTGCAGCCGTTCGTTCGGCTGCCGTGCGACGAGAGGCCTGGCGGCCATGGCGTACCCCCTGTGTGCACCGTGGACCATCTGGAACTTCGGATGTGGATGTCGAATGAGGAACGGTCCGGGCCGGTTTGCCCGCATCGCCCAGATGATCAATGCCCTGGGAACAACCGGAAGATGCACCACATACACCACAAATGCACAGCACTCCGTCGGAACTTGGTGTTTCGCGGTGCTTTACGGCAGAGTGCGGCACACGTCAGCGAGCGGGGTGAACATGGATCACCCAATGGACTCGGATCAACTCCGACTGCCCCAGACGTGGCTACCCGCGCCCGGCCCCCCTTGCCCATGCGCGCCCCCACCCGTGCACCCATGCGCCCCGCAGCAGGATCGATGCTCCTCCCCCGCGCACGTGACACCCCGTAACCCGACATGACGCGCGCAGTTGAGAGGTGCGTGGAAGAGACCATCGGAGTCACGTCAGCCGCGCAGATCCCGAAGCAGCGCGGAGAGGCCCTGCAGGACACGGCCGTACGGTACGCGGAGGAACGCCACTGGGATGTCTTCCCCGGCGCCTGGCTCGACTCCGTCGAGGGCACCTGGCGCTGCTCGTGCGGCGAGGCCGCCTGCCCCGCGCCCGGCGCCCACCCCGTGCGCGAGGACTGGGCCACGCAGGCCACGGGCAGTGCGACGGTCGCCCGGCGCATGTGGGCGAAGCAGCCGAACGCGTCGATCCTGCTGCCCACCGGCCGCACGTTCGACGCGATCGACGTGCCCGAGACAGCCGGTTTCCTCGCCCTCGCCCGCATGGAGCGGATGGAGCTCACGCTCGGCCCCGTGACCTGCACGCCCGACCGCCGCATGCAGTTCCTGGTGCTCCCCGGCGCCGCCGCGAAGGTCCCGGACCTGGTCCGCAAGCTCGGCTGGCCGCCCGCCGCCCTCGACCTCGTCACCCTCGGTGAAGGCGGCTACGTCGCCGCACCCCCCACTCGTTTCGGCGCCTCCGGCGCCGTCCAGTGGGCCAACCGCCCCACCGCCGCCAACCGCTGGCTCCCCGACGCCGAAGAAATCATCTCCCCCCTCTCCTACGCCTGCGGCAGGGAGGCACGCCGCAAGTAGCCGCCGGAGGCAGCCCCGGCCGACGGCCACCGTCAGTCCAAGGTCCACCGAGCCGACGTATCGTGCGCACACAGGACGACGGCGAGGAATAAGGGGCAACGGTGGCCGACCCGACGGAAACCCCCGCGGCAGCGGTGCGCGTACACAACCTGTGGAAGGCCTTCGGCCAGCAACTCGCCGTGGCCGGCATCGACCTGACGCTCCCGGCGGGCAAGTTCATCGGCCTCGTGGGCCCGAACGGCGCGGGCAAGACCACCACCCTCTCCATGATCACCGGCCTCCTCCGCCCCGACCAGGGCACGGTCCAGGTGGTCGGCCACGACGTCTGGCAGGACCCCGCGGAGGTCAAGGCCCGCATCGGCGTGCTCCCCGAGGGCCTGCGCCTCTTCGAGCGCCTGTCCGGCCGCGAACTCCTCGCGTACACGGGAAGACTCCGGGGCCTCCCGGGCGCGGAGGTCGACAAGCGGGCCACCCAGCTCCTGGACGTACTCGACCTCGCGGGCGCCCAGCACAAGCTGGTGGTCGACTACTCCACCGGCATGCGCAAGAAGATCGGCCTGGCGGCGGCCCTGCTGCACAACCCGGAAGTGCTGTTCCTGGACGAGCCGTTCGAGGGCGTGGACCCGGTCTCCGCACAGACCATCCGTGGCGTCCTGGAGCGCTACACGGCCTCCGGGGCGACGGTGGTGTTCTCCAGCCACGTCATGGAGCTGGTGGAGTCCCTGTGCGACTGGGTCGCCGTGATCGCGGCGGGCCGCATCCGCGCCCAGGGCCCCCTGGCCGAGGTCCGCGGCGACGCGGCGACCCTCCAGGAGGCGTTCCTGGAACTCGTCGGCGCGAACGGCCGCGACCCGGGCTCGGACCTCGACTGGCTGGGCGGCGGCGCCCGATGACGGCCCCGGCCACCACCGCGTCCGGTACAACACCGCGGCCGGCCCCCGCCCTGACCCCCGTCTTCGTACGCCTGAAGCTGTCCCTCCTGCGCAACGGCCTGCGCCAGTCCAGCGGCCGCCGCGCCGCCTACGTGGCGTCGGCCGTCATCGCGCTCCTGTTCGCCGCGCTGCAGCTCCTCGGCCTGATCCTGCTGCGCGGCAACGAGCACGCCGCCACCGTGTCGATCATCCTCGTCGCGGTCCTGGCGCTCGGCTGGGCCGTGATGCCGCTGTTCTTCCCCAGCGGCGACGAGACCCTCGACCCCACCCGCCTGGTGATGCTGCCGCTGCGCCCGCGGCCCCTCGTCCGGGCCCTCCTGGTCGCCTCGCTGGTCGGTATCGGGCCACTGTTCACGCTCTGTCTGGCGCTCGGCGCGGTCATCGCGGTGGCGGACGGCGGGGCGGCGGTCGCCGTGGGCGCCGTCGCCGTCCCGCTCGCGCTGCTCGTCTGCGTGGCGCTCGCGCGGGCCGTCGCCGCCGCCAACATCCGTCTGCTGACCAGCCGAAAGGGCCGCGACCTCGCCGTCCTGAGCGGACTCGTCATCGCCGTCGGCGCGCAGGTGGTCAACTTCGGGGCGCAACGGCTCGGTTCGTCGGACAACGGCCTGGGCGAGCTGGATCCGGCGGCGGACGTACTCGGCTGGATCCCGCCGTCGTCGGCGCTGTCGGCGGTGCACGCGACCGGCGAGGCGCGGTACGCCACGGCGGCGGCCCAACTGGCCCTGTCCGCCGTCGCGCTCGTCCTGCTCCTGCACCTGTGGCAGCGCAGCCTCACCCGCCTGATGACCGCGCCCGACGGCTCCACGCTCGCCGCGGCCGAGCCGGCCCGCAAGGGCCGCGGCACCACCGGCGGCCTCTACGCCAAGCTCCCCGCGGGCCGCACCGGACCCGTCATGGAGCGCACCCTCCGCTACGTCTGGCGCGACCCCAAGACCAAGGCGGCCTGGGTGACGTCCCTGGCCATCGGCCTGATCGTGCCCCTCTTCAACGCCCTGCAGGGCACCGGCTCCATCTATTTCGCGTGCTTCGCCGCCGGGATGCTCGGCATCCAGATGTACAACCAGTTCGGGCAGGACACGTCGGCGTTCTGGATGGTCGCGATGACGATCTCCCGCACCCGGGACGCGTACGAGGAACTGCGCGCCCGCGCGCTCGCGCTGCTGGTGATCACGCTGCCGTACGCGACCCTCGTCACCGTTCTGACGACGGCCCTCCTCGGCGACTGGGCCGCGCTGCCCGAGGCACTCGGCCTGTCCTTCGCGCTGCTCGGCGCCATGCTGACCACCGGCGCCTGGTCGTCGGCCCGCTTCCCCTACTCCATCCCGCAGCAGGGCTACAAGAACGTCGCCCCCGGCCAGGCGGGCCTCGCCTGGATCTCCATCGTCGGCGGGATGGTCGCCGCCGCCGTGCTCTGCGCGCCCGTCCTGGCCTTCACCATCTGGCTGCACACCGCGGACCACGCGTCCTGGAGCTGGCTCCTGCTGCCCCTGGGCACGGTCTACGGAGCGGCCGTCACGGTGGCGGGGCTGCGGCTCGCGGCGCCGCGGGTGGCGGGGCGGCTGCCGGAGATCCTGGCGGCGGTGAGCAAGGGGTGAGTACGTCCCGGGGTGCGCCCGCCCCGGACACGGAGCGACCCGCGAGCCGTGGTTCCCCTGCGCTGAGGCCGGGGAAGCCGGCCGGACGTACCGGCGGCTCGCGGGTCGGGTGACTGCTTGAATTGCGGCCGGCTGCGCACCTGTATCGCGCGCTGGTCCGGCACCGCACTCAGTGTGGTGGCGGGCCGCTAGCCCGCAGCCACCTCTTCCGTCCGGTATTCATACATCTGCCGAACCACCTCCTCTCCGAAGTGACACCCACACTAAGAAGCCCGCCCGGACCGTTCAACTGTTTTTCTGAGACCTTGGTCCGGCAACGATTTGCCTCAACTTCCGGGAACTTACTGTGTGCTGCGTCACGTTCAAGTTGAATGATCTGGCGACGAGGACGATGAGGACACAGCCTGCAGGGGGGTCCGGGTGAGTGCTTCCCGACAGAGCGGAGCCACCGACGAACTGGGTCCCGAAGAGCCCGAGCCCGGCGGCGCCGAGCTGCTCGCGGCCCTGCTCGACGGGATGGACGCCGCGTTGTGCGCGTTCGACGCCGACGGAGCCGTGACGCACTGGAACCGCGAGGCCGAGCGGATCCTCGGCTGGTCGGCCGCGGAGGCGGTCGGACGGCGCGGGTTCGCGGGCTGGGCGGTGCGCAGCGCCGACGCGGAGGACGTCGAGGGGCGGCTGCTGTCCGCCATGCACGCGCCGGGGCGGCAGGTCGACGAGTTCGCGCTCCTGACCAAGAACGGCGGGCGCGTGCTCGTCCGCACCCAGACCTCCGCCGTGCGCGGCGGCGACGGCAAGCCCAGCGGGGTGTACTGCGCCTTCAGCGAGGTGCACGCCCAGATCGACCTGGAGCGGTCCATCGCCCTGAGCGAGGCGCTGTTCGAGAACGCCTCCTGGGGCGTCGTGCTCGTCGACGCCGACCTGCGGCCCGCCGTGGTGAACGCGCACGCCGCGCGGGCCCTCGGCATGGGGCGCACCGCCCTCCTCGGGCGGCCGCTCGGCGAAGTCCTCTCCCAGGGCGTCGAGGAGTTGGAGAGCGCCCTCACCCACGTGCTCGCCGAGGGCGCGCCGCCCGCCCCCGCCGAGATGTGGCTGGCCGTCCGGGGGGACGGCGGCGAGCCGGAGCGGCGCTGCTGGCGCAGCGGGTTCCTGCGGCTCGGGTCGCCGCTCGCCGAAGAGCCCGTGCCGCTCGGCGTCGGCTGGCTCTTCCTCGACGTCACCGAGGCCAAGCAGACCGAACAGGAAGCCTCCCAGCTCCGCTTCCGGTCGCAGCAGTTGCACCGGGCCGCCCGGGCCGCCGCCGAGTGCGAGGACCCCATGGAGGCGGCCACCGTCCAGCTCGACTTCGCCCTCGCCGGGTTCGCCGACCACGCCCTCATCGACGTCATCGAGAGCGAGGAGCCCCGGCTCCGGCTCGTCCGGGCCGCCGTCACCCCGGCCGGTGTGCCCGGGCCCTGCCAGCCCGCGGGCAAGGCGCGGCTGCCGCTGCGGTACACGGAGGGGCACCCCGCGCCGCAGTGCGTCGAGCGCGTCGGGTCGGTCCGGGCCACCGCGGCCACCGCCGATCCCGAGCGCGCCCGGGACTGGGCCCTTGCCCGGCAGTGGCCCGAGTCGTCCGTCCACGCGTTGTGCGCCGTGCTCCGCAGCCGGGGGCGCACCCTTGGGGTGATCACCTTTCTGCGGGGTGCGGCCCGCGCCCAGTTCGAGCGGGCCGACGCCGCATACGCGGAGAGTGTCGCCGCGCGGGTTGCGGCTGCGCTGGATCTGGCGGGGGTGGGGGGGTAGGTCCTCGCGGGGGCGCCCCAGGCCCGCCCCTTCTCCGAAACCGGGGGCTGAGAAGGTGCGGGTAAGTCTTAGCCCCTCCGGCGTTTGAGGAGCGGGGTCTGGGGCGGAGCCCCGGTTTCGGGAAGGGGCGGGACTGGGGAATGCCCCGCAGGGCCCACCTACGCCGCGTGCAACGCCAACGTCGGAGACAACCGCGCCGCCCGCACCGCGGGGTACAACCCCGCCACCGTCCCGATCGCCAGGGTCGCACCGAACCCCGCGGTCACCGCCCACAGCGGAACCACCCACGGCAGGTCGCCGGACGCCGCGTAGGCCGCGGTGGCCGCCGCGCCGAGCACGACGCCCGCCAGGCCGCCGAGGCCGGACAGCATCAGCGACTCGGTGACGAACTGGATGCGGATCTGGCCGCGGGTGGCCCCCAGGGACCGGCGCAGGCCGATTTCGTAGCGGCGCTCCAGGACCGAGATGATCATGGTGTTGGCCACGCCCACGCCGCCCACGAGGAGGGCGATGCCGCCGAGGCCCAGGAGCAGCGTGGAGAACGCGCCCTCCGTGTCCGCCTTGGCCTGGAGGGCCGCCGACGGGTCGGTGACCTTCACGTCGCGCGGGCTCTCGGGTGAGATCGACGCGGCGAGCAGCGCCCGGACGTCGTGCACGGCGTCGTCCGCCGAGCGCTCGTACAGCGACGTCGGGTGCCCGTCGAAGCCGAGCAGCGACTTCGCCGCGGCCCAGCCGGTGAGGGCCGAGCGTTCGATGTCGGGGGCGAGCGGCAGCGGGGCGAGGATGCCGATGACCGTGAAGTACCGGTCGTCCACCCAGACCTGCTGCCCCGGCGAGGTGATCCCGAGGCGGCGGGCGGCGACATGGCCGAGGACGATCGACGGATAGCGGCCGTTGGCGGCGTTCAGCCAGGTGCCGCTGGCCGTCCGGCCGCGCAGGACCTTCAGCAGGTCCTCCGTGGCCGCCTTGACGGCGATGCCGCCCGTCTCGCCCTCGGGGATCTTCTCGCTGCGCCGCACCGAGCGCTCCAGGTCGCCGGTGGCGCCCACGTCCTCGACGCCCTCGACCCGGGACACCCGGCCCACCGCGTCCTTCGGCAGCTTCGGCTCCTCACCGGAGAACAGCGCGTCGCCGGGCGCGGCCACCAGCATGTTCGTACCCAACTTGTCCAGTTTTTCGAGGAGTTGGGCCTTGCTGGAGGCGGAGACGCCGACCACCGCGACCATCGTGGCGATGCCGATCGCGATGCCGAGCGCGGAGAGGACCACGCGCAGGGGGCGGCTGCGCAGGCCGGACGAGCCGACGTGGGCGATGTCGCGGGGGCTCAGCCGGGCGGCGCGCAGCCGTTTCGGCTGCGTACGGTCTGCGGTCATCGCGCCACGGCTCCCTGTGCTGGTACGTCCTGGACGGCGCGGCCGCCATCGTGCACCACCTGGCCGTCGCGGATCCGCACCTGCCGGGGCAGCCGGTCCGCGATCTGCCCGTCGTGGGTGATGACGGCGATCGTCGCGCCCTCGGAGTTGAGGCCGTGCAGGAGTTCGAGGACCGCCTCGCCAGAGGCGGAGTCGAGCGCTCCGGTGGGTTCGTCGGCGAGCAGCAGGTCCGGTTCGCCGACGACCGCGCGGGCGATGGCGACGCGCTGCTTCTGGCCGCCGGACAGCTCGTGCGGCCGGTGCCGCATCCGGTCGGCGAGGCCGACGCGGTCCAGGGCCTCGGCGGCACGGGCCCGCCGCACCGCGCGCGGCAGGCCGGAGTAGAGCAGGCCCTCGGCCACGTTGTCGCGGGCGCTGACGCCGGGGACCAGGTGGAAGGCCTGGAACACGAAGCCGATCCGGGAGGCCCGCAGCGCGGACAGCTTCCGGTCGGACAGGGCGGCCACGTCGTGCCCGGCGATCTCGACCGTGCCCGCCGTCGGCCGGTCCAGCGTGCCCACGATGTGCAGCAGCGTGGACTTGCCGGAGCCCGACGGGCCGACGATGGCGAGGAGTTCGCCCTCCCCGACGTCGAGGTCGACGCCGCGCAGGGCGGCGACACCGCCCGGGTACTCCTTGGTGACACCGGTGAGGCGGACGACCGGGCGAGGGCCGGGACCGGGACGGGGGTGGCCGCCCGCGGGCACCGGCTCGACGCCGTCCCCGGGCCCTGCCCCCTCGTACGTACGCTCCGCACGCCGCAGGCTCATATCTTCGGCACCCCGACCTTCATCCCGGCCCGCAGCCCCCCGCCGCTCACCTCGACCCGGCCCGAGCCGAACATGCCGAGCTTCACGCGCACTTGGCGGGCCTTCCCGTCGGCGACGACCTGGACGCCGTAGCCGCCGCCGGGCAGCGCGAGGAGGGCGTTGACGGGGACGGAGAGGACGCCCTCGCGGGTCTCGCCGGTGAGGTTCACGGTGACCGGGGACTGGTCGAAGCCGCTGACGTCGGAGGGGTCGTTGAAGGACACCGTCACCGGGATCTTCGGGGTCTTGTCGGCCGGGTCGTCGCCGGGCTTCGCGGTCCTGCCGACCGCGGCGACCCTGCCGGACGCCGTCGAGCCGTCCGGAAGCGACACCTCGACCTTGGTGCCGACCTTCGCCAGCTTCCCGTCGGACACCTCCAGCTGGAACCGCACGACGCGCTCGGACGCGGTCGTCGTGAGCACGGGGCGGCCGGGCGACACCTGGTCGCCGACCGCCGCGGCCACGGACTTCACGCGCACCGCGGCCGGCGAGAAGGCGATGTCGCCGGGCTCGACCCGCCCCGTCTGCCGCCGCTCGTGCGCCTTCTGCCAGCGCTTCACGGCGGCCGCGGTCCCCGCCGTGTACTCGTCGTCGACGGCGAGCCCGGCCGCGTACCCGAGCGCCTGGAGGTTCAGTTCGAGCTGCCGTACGTCCTCGCCCTCGGAGCCCGGCTTCAGGGTGCGGTACATGGGCACGGTGCCGTACATCAGGCGTACGGGCACACCGTTGACCTCGTACAGGCGCCCGTCACGCCGGATGGTGTCGCCCGTGCCCGGGGTGCGGGTGAGGATGCCCGCGCCGCCCGCGTTGACCTTGCGTTCCTTGGCGTAGCCGAGGGTGCCGTCGACCTGGGTGCCGCTGCTGAGGTCGCCGCGCTCGACGGCCGCGGTGGCGGGCGGCAGGTCCGCGCTCCGCGTCGACCCGCCGTCGTCGCCGCCGTCCCCCATGAGCCCGCTGTGTCCGGTGACGGCGACCCCGGCGCCGGTGACCGCGAGCAGGGCGACGACCGTCGAGAGGACTGCCGTGCGCCGCCTCATCCGACGATGCCCTTGCACGCCTTGGCGGCCTTCTCCATCTTCTTCATCTCGGCGCCCTTCGGCGCGGGCATCGCGCGCGCCATGCCGTCCTTGAACTCCGGGTCCGGCATGTTGAAGCCGTTCTTGCGCATGCACTGCGCGTACTTGACCATCTTGTCCTTGTCGGCCTGCGAGACGCCGCCGCCCGCCGACCCCGGGCCTTTGCCGGTGCACTCCTTGAGGGCCTTCTGCATCTTCTCCTTGCTGAGGTCACCGCCGATCGTGATGCCGTTGCCGTCCTGGCCCGACTTCGGCTCGGGGACCTTGAGGCCGTGCTTGCGAAGGCACTCGCGCTCCTTGAAGGCCTTGTCGGCGGCGTTCTCCTTGCCGCCGGTGTCCTTCTTGCCGTCGCCGTCGTCCCCGCCGCCGCAGGCGGTCGCGAGGAGCGCGAGGGCGGCGGCCGCGGTGGCGAGCGCGGCTGAACGGCTGCGGGTACGCGTACGTGTCATGGCTTCCCCTGGTGTCCGGTGGCCGGCGCTGATCGCGGCCGCTGCGGCACAGGCTCACCGGAAGCGGGGTTTCGTCTCTCTCACGGCAAACCTTTACACCGGCGAAAGGTGGCCCTCGGGTACACAGGGCGGCATGCGCGTACTGCTGGTGGAGGACGAGGAATTCCTGGCCGAGATGATCGCCGTCGGGCTGCGCCGCGACGCGCTCGCGGTCGACGTGGCCGCGGACGGCCTGACCGCGCTGCGCAAGCTCCAGCTCGGCGAGTACGACGTCCTCGTCCTCGACCGGGACCTGCCCGGCGTGCACGGCGACGAGGTGTGCCGCCGGGTCGTACGGCAGCGGCTGCTCACCCGGGTCCTGATGCTCACGGCGGCGGGCACGGTGCGCGACCGCGTCGCGGGCCTCGGGCTCGGCGCCGACGACTACCTGACCAAGCCGTTCGCGTACGACGAGTTGCTCGCCCGGGTCCTCGCTCTCGGGCGGCGCGCCCGGCCCGCGCTGCCGCCGGTCATCGAGCGCGCGGGCGTCGTCCTGGACACCGCACGCCGCCAGGCCAGCCGGGACGGCCGCCACCTGTCGCTGTCCCGGAAGGAATTCGCCGTCCTGGAGGCGCTGCTTCGCGCGGACGGCGCGGTCGTCAGCGGCGAGGACCTGATCGAACAGGTCTGGGAGGAGGACACCAGCTACCGCACCAACGCCGTCCGCGTCACCCTCTCCAAGCTCCGCGCGAAGCTCGGGGAGCCGGGGGTGGTGGAGACGGTGCCGGGGGCGGGGTACCGGATATCGGGGGTGTCGCTGTGAGGCGGGCGACCGGTCTGTGCGCCTGCGCCGCCTCGCTCGACGCGGTGGGCTCCCCCGGCCCTCTCGGCTCCCCCGGCTCGCACGCCGCGCCCTCCGCGCCCTCCGCGCACGCCGACCGGGCGTCCGAGGTCCACCGCCCGCCGTGGGCCGGGCGGCGGGGCGCCCTGCGGGTGCACGGCGAGCGCGCCCGCCTGACCGCGCTGTACGGCGTCCTCCTGGTCCTCGCGGGCGCGCTGCTCACCGGCGTGGTGTACGTCCTCGTACGGCAGGGCCTGTACTCGTCGATCAGCACGGCCGTCACCACGGCCGTGCCCGGGACCCGGGTCGGCCGGGACGGCTTCGGCCCGCCGTGGGTCCTGCCGACGCACGAGGTGGCCGCGCCCGCGCGGCCCATGAAACTCTCCGACACCGTGCCCGCACAGGCGGTGACCCGGGTCAGCGACGCCGCCGGGGAGGCCGCGCTCGGCCGGCTGCTCTCGGTCTCCGTGATCGTCCTCGCCGTGTACGTCGTGCTGTCCGTCGCCCTTGCCTGGTGGATGGCGGGCCGTGTGCTGCGTCCCGTCGCCGTGATCACCGAGAGCGCGCGCCGTCTTTCCGGCTCCAACCTGCACGAACGCATCGCCCTCGACGCGCCGCCCGGCGAGCTGAAGCAGCTCGCCGACACCTTCGACGCGATGCTCGACCGGATCGAGCGGCTGGTCGGCGCGCAGCAGCGGTTCGCGGCCAACGCGGCCCACGAGCTGCGTACGCCCCTGGCCGTGCAGCGGGCCGCCGCCGAGATCGGGCTCGCCGGGAACCCGCCGCCGGAGCACGTCGCCCGCATCCGTACGAAGCTGATCTCCGTCGCCGACGGCAGCGAGCGCCTCATCGAGGGGCTGCTGCTGCTCGCCACCGCCGACGCGCCGAGCGGCCCCGGCCGCGCCCTGGAGCGGCACGAACCCGTCGCCCTGGACGTCACCGCCCACGAGGTGGCCGACGCGCTGGCCGAGGAGGCCGCCCGGCGTGACGTCACGGTCGCCGTACGGACCGCCCCGCTCACCGTCCACGGCGACGGCGTGCTCCTGGAGCGCCTGGTGCACAACCTGGTCGCGAACGCCGTGCGCCACAACGTCCCGACCGGCGGCCGGGTCGAGGTGACCACGACGTCCGACGGCGTCACCGTCACCAACACCGGCCCCGACATCCCACCCGCCACCGTCACCCACCTCTTCGAGCCGTTCCACCGCCTGCGCCCCCGCACCCACGCACACGGCGAGGGCTCGGGCCTGGGCCTGTCGATCGTGACGGCGATAGCGAGGGCGCACGGGGGAACGGCGGAGGCGGAGGCGAACGGGGCGGGCGGCGGCCTACGGGTGACCGTGCGCTTCCCCCGGGGCGCCGCGGTCACATCACAGCCCACCCGGCGGAGCCCTCAGTGACGGTAGAAGATCCGATCCCCGTACTCGGAGAAGACCCGCCCGTTCCAGTCATGGCCGCCGTCGACGTTGGCCGAGCGCAGCAGCGGCGGCTGGATGCCCCGCGCGGCCAGAGCGGCCGCGGCCGAGGCCATCATGGCCTGCATCAACGCGCTCGCGACCATCGTGGAGGCGGGCCCGAACGGCGCGTCCACGGAGTCGAGGGCCAGCTCCGCGTCCCCCACGGCGATCTTGGAATCGAGGACGAGGTCGCAGTGGTCCTTCAGGAAGCTGCCCGTGACGTGCCGCGACTTCGTCTCCGTGGCGTACGCCACCGAGGTCACGCCGATGACCTTGAGGCCGAGGGCGCGGGCGTTGACGGCCATCTCCACGGGCAGCGAGTTCCGCCCGGACAGGGAGATGATCACCAGCACGTCGCCGGGCCGGACCGGGCTGGAGTCCAGGACGGCGCCCGCGAGCCCGTTGACGCGCTCCAGGGCCGAGCCGAGCGTCGCGGGCATCACGTCGACGCCGACGACACCGGGCACGGAGAGCAGGTTCATCAGGGCGAGGCCGCCCGCGCGGTAGACGACGTCCTGGGCGGCGAGGGAGGAGTGGCCCGCGCCGAAGGCGAAGAGGCGGCCCTCGGCGGCGACGGCGTCGGCGATCAGCTCGCCCGCGGCGGTGATGCGGTCGGCCTCCTCGTCGCGGACGCGCTGCAGGAGGCCGATGGCGGCGTCCAGATACCGCCCGGCCAGCTCGCGGTCGCCGGACGCGCCCGCCCCACCGGTACCACCGGTGCCGCCGGTCGCACCGGTCCCGCCGTCACGCATGCCGTCGCTCATCCGCGAAACCCCTTCGTCCCGCCGTCGTCCCGTAGTCCCGTCGTGTCGCGGATCACGGTGCGGTCTGGACCAGTGCCCTGTCAATACGGCCTTCCACACGGCCTCGGACCGCCTCTTTTCCCGGCGCAACCCGGTTGTCAGTGGTAT
Organism: Streptomyces flavofungini; assembly: GCF_014650815.1. GTDB lineage: Bacteria > Actinomycetota > Actinomycetes > Streptomycetales > Streptomycetaceae > Streptomyces > Streptomyces flavofungini. The sequence goes on along the minus strand of NZ_BMVR01000005.1, from coordinate 256,103 downwards.
GCGTCAGAATTGAGGGCAGGGCCAGCGCACGAGCGAAATCTGAGGGGCACCCATGTCGGGGCTTATTGACACCACTGAGATGTATTTGCGCACCATCCTCGAACTGGAGGAGGAGGGTGTCGTCCCCATGCGCGCCCGCATCGCCGAGCGGCTCGACCAGAGCGGCCCGACGGTGAGCCAGACGGTGGCGCGCATGGAGCGCGACGGCCTGGTGGCCGTCGCCAGCGACCGGCACCTGGAGCTGACCGAGGAGGGCCGCCGTCTCGCCACCCGCGTGATGCGCAAGCACCGCCTCGCCGAATGTCTCCTGGTCGACGTGATCGGCCTGGAGTGGGAGCAGGTGCACGCCGAGGCCTGCCGCTGGGAGCACGTGATGAGCGAGGCGGTGGAGCGCCGCGTCCTGGAGCTCCTGCGCCACCCCACCGAGTCGCCGTACGGCAACCCCATCCCGGGCCTGGAGGAGCTGGGCGAGAAGGACGGCGCCGACCCGTTCCTGGACGAGGGCATGGTCTCCCTGATCGACCTCGACCCGGGCACGGACGGCAAGACGGTCGTGGTGCGCCGGATCGGCGAGCCGATTCAGACGGACGCCCAGCTGATGTACACGCTCCGGCGCGCGGGCGTGCAGCCCGGCTCGGTCGTGAGCGTGACGGAGTCCGCCGGCGGGGTGCTCGTGGGCAGCAGCGGCGAGGCCGCCGAGCTGGCGGCCGACGTCGCGTCGCACGTGTTCGTCGCCAAGCGCTGACCGCGTGCGGCTCCGGGCCCCGGCGGGTCTCGGCGCCCGCGTCAACTGCCGTTACCACAGGTGCAGTTGAGGCGAGTCCGAGACCCGCCGGAGTCCAAGATTCAGTGTGCCGAATCGCAGCGCCGGGACGGTTTGCGTGCGAGGCTGTCGCGTGAGGCATATGACCTGAGGGCACTTGACCGGGTCGGCACCGGGACGCGGCCGAGCGCACCGCCGGGACCTGGCCGGACGGCCGCGGCAGGGCCGAAGCGGGCCAGGCAGGGACCGGAACGGCGCCTGAACGGGCCGGAAGGCGACCGGAGCGGAGCGGGACCGGGGAAAGGCCGGAGAGCCGGAGAGGGGGCAGACGATGTGCCCGACAGCGGAACTGGAACGCGCGGGGCGCGCCGCGGGGCGCGGCGCGCACACAGAGGGCCCCGGCGCCCTTGAGCGCCGGGGCCTGTCCTCCCCTGTGCTGACCCGGAGCCCCGAGCTCCCAGGGTCATCCCCCTCGGACCGGCTTCCCCGAGCGGCCCGCCCCCCGTTGAAGATCTCCCCTCGGCGGCGGCGGTCAATCCTTGAGCATGGTCACCCGAACGAGGGGTGTTGGCGGCAGGACGGCCGCTGTCGAATGAGGGTTCGATAGCGTGCCGGGGTGCGTGAGTGAACAACCCGAGCGGAGTCAAGGGGGGTGCCTGGGACCATGGTGCGGCGCATCGACGTGACCGGCGCGGGCGGCGTGAGCCTCGCCGCCTGGGAGTACGCCGACCCTCCCAAATCCAGGGAGGCCGACTCGCCCCCGGGCGGAGTGCTGTTACTGCACGGCCTGATGGGCCGCGCCTCGCACTGGGCGGGCACGGCACGCTGGCTCTCCGAGCGCCACCGCGCGGTCGCGCTCGACCAGCGGGGGCACGGGCAGAGCGACAAGCCCGCCGACGGGCCCTACGACCGCGAGGCGTACGTCGACGACGCCGAGGCCGCCCTGGAGCAGCTGGGCCTCGCGCCCGCGGTGCTCATCGGGCACTCCATGGGCGCGCTCACCGCCTGGCAGCTCGCCGCGCGCCGCCCCGACCTGGTCCGCGGCCTGATCATCTGCGACATGCGTGCGTCGGCGCTCGGCGCCGCGTCCCAGCGGGAGTGGGAGGACTGGTTCAAGTCCTGGCCGGTGCCCTTCGCGACGCTCGCCGACGTGCGGAAGTGGTTCGGCGAGGACGATCCGTGGGTGGAGCGGCCCAACCCCTCACGCGGGGCGTTCTTCTCCGAGGTCATGGCCGAGGGGGAGGACGGGTGGCGGCCCGTCTTCGACCCCGCGCAGATGCTGAAGTCCCGCGAGACGTGGGTGTTCGACGCGCACTGGGAGGAACTCGTCCAGGTCCAGTGCCCCGCCCTCGTCGTCCGCGGCCTGGACGGCGAGCTGGGCCGCGCCGAGTCCCAGGAAATGGTCCGCGTCCTGCCCCGCGGGGCGTACGCGGAGGTCCCCGACGCCGGCCACCTCGTCCACTACGACCAGCCGGAGGGCTGGCGCCAGGCGATCGAGCCGTTCCTGGACGGGGTCCTGGCGGGGTCGTAGGCCCGCGCCGGCGCGGGCGGCCGCCGCCCGCGCCGGGGCCCCGCCGCCGGGGTCAGGGGCTGAGGCGCTGGAGGGTCCACGGGGCCGCCGCGTCCGGCCGGGTGTAGACGAGGCGGTCGTGGAGGCGGTTCGTGCGGCCCTGCCAGAATTCGACGGTGCGCGGGGTGATCCGGTAGCCGCCCCAGTTCGGCGGGGCCGGGACCTGCTCGCCCTCGGGGTAGCGGGCCGCCAACTCCGCGTACGCCGCGTCGAGTTCGTCCCGGGAGGCGATCACGGACGACTGCGCGCTGGCCCACGCCCCGAGCTGCGAGCCGTGCGGCCGCCCCCGGAAGTACCGCACGGTCTCGTCCCGCCCGATCCGCTCGGCCGTACCGGCGACGATCACCTGGCGGGCCATCGGATGCCAGGGGAAGAGCAGCGAGACGTGCGGGTTGGCGTCGATGTCCCGCGCCTTGCGGGACTCGTAGTTGGTGTAGAAGACGAAGCCCCGCGCGTCGTACCCCTTGAGGAGCACCGTGCGGGAGCCGGGCCGCCCCTGCGCGTCGGCGGTCGACACGACCATGGCGTTCGGCTCCCGGATCACCCCGGCGGGGTCGGCGGCCTCGGCGGCGGCGGCCGCGAACCAGGCCCCGAACTGCTCGACCGGATCGGCGGGGAAGTCGGTCTCGGCGATGCCCTCGGCGCGGTACTGCGCCCGCATCGCGGCCACGTCGTAACCCGCCGCGGCGGACGAAGGCGCAGGTCCGGGCGGAGCGGGGGCGGGCGTCGGGGAGCCGGGCACCTCGGGCCCGGACGCGTCGGGGGCGGTGGCGCGGAAGTCGGTCACGCGGTCATCTTGCCGTATACGAACACCCCGCCCCACAGCGGCAGTCGGCGGGCGCGCGGACCCACCTGAAGGTGATGTGTGGCACTGGGTGCCGCTGTCCGTCGCCAAGGGTGGCACCAAGGGTTATCGTTCCGAATCCGTGTCGGTTGGGTGACCTCCGGCCGCGCGGGGCATCACCGGGTTACCCCGACCCCAGCGCCCAGGCCTCGGGTCGCACGACATCCCGTCGTACACACATCGCCGTACACACCGTGTCGCCCACATCATGAGGAGCCGCCTGATGTCCGACTTCGTACCCGGACTTGAAGGAGTCGTCGCGTTCGAGACGGAGATCGCCGAACCGGACAAGGAAGGCGGTGCCCTGCGCTACCGGGGCGTCGACATCGAGGACCTGGTCGGCAGCGTCTCCTTCGGCAACGTCTGGGGCCTGCTCGTCGACGGCGCCTTCGACCCCGGTCTGCCCCCGGCCGAGCCGTTCCCGATCCCCGTGCACTCCGGTGACATCCGCGTCGACGTGCAGTCGGCGCTCGCCATGCTCGCCCCGGTGTGGGGCCTGCGCCCGCTCCTGGATATCGACGAGGCCCAGGCCCGCGACGACCTGGCCCGCGCCGCCGTCATGGCGCTCTCCTACGTCGCCCAGTCCGCCCGCGGCCAGGGCCTGCCGATGGTCCCGCAGCGCGAGATCGACAAGGCCGAGACGGTCGTGGAGCGCTTCATGCGGCGCTGGCGCGGCGAGCCCGACCCGCGCCACGTCCAGGCCGTCGACGCGTACTGGACGTCCGCCGCCGAGCACGGCATGAACGCCTCCACGTTCACCGCCCGCGTCATCGCCTCCACCGGCGCCGACGTCGCCGCCGCCCTGTCCGGCGCGGTCGGCGCCATGTCGGGCCCGCTGCACGGCGGCGCGCCGTCCCGCGTGCTCGGCATGATCGAGGAGATCGAGCGCACCGGCGACGCCGTCGCCTACGTCAAGCGCGCCCTGGACAAGGGCGAGCGCCTGATGGGCTTCGGCCACCGCGTCTACCGCGCCGAGGACCCCCGCGCCCGCGTCCTGCGCCGCACCGCCCGCGAGCTGGGCGCGCCCCGCTTCGAGGTCGCGGAGGCGCTGGAGAAGGCGGCCCTGGACGAGTTGCACGATCGCCGCCCGGACCGCGTCCTCGCCACGAACGTGGAGTTCTGGGCAGCGATCGTCCTGGACTTCGCCGAGGTCCCGGCGCACATGTTCACCTCGATGTTCACCTGTGCCCGCACCGCGGGCTGGTCGGCGCACATCCTGGAGCAGAAGCGCACCGGCCGCCTCGTGCGCCCCTCGGCGCGCTACATCGGCCCGGCCGCCCGCGGCCCCCAGGAGATCGCCGGGTACGGCAACCTCAAGGGCTGACCCCGTCGGCGGACGCACCGCGGCCGCACCGCGTCACGCCGTACTCGCAGCGACCGCCGCCGCCACGAACGAGGCGACCAGGGGGCGGCGGTCGCGCTCGGACCAGGCGATGACGAGCGTGCTGGGGCTCGCGTCGGTCACGGGTACGCACACGATGCCCGCGGGGACGGGTTCGACGAGGGAGCGGGGCAGGACCGCGATCATCCGGCCGAGGGTGATCAGGTGGATCATCTGCGTCACGTCGGCGACTTCCGGACGGCGCGCGTCGGCGTCCGGGCCGAGCCCGCCGGTCTCCCAGCCGCTCCCGTCGTCGCGCACGCCCTTCCAGCGCGGCAGCGTCTCCCCCTCAAGGTCGGCAAGGCGCAGCTCGTCGCGCCCGGCAAGGCGGTGCCCTGCGGGCAGCACCGCGACGCGCCCCTCGACGTGCAGCGTCTCGTGCGCGAGGCCGTCCAGGTCGTCGAAGGGCACGTACAGCAGCGCCACGTCCGCCCGGCCGTCGCGCAGGTGGTCGACCCGGTCGGTGGCGCCGCTGAACAGGATGTCCACCCGGCGCGCGTCGGGCCGGTCCGCGTACGCGGCGAGCATCCCGGACAGCAGGTGCGCGTCCCCGCCCGGCTTGAGTACGAGCCGTAGGCGCGCGTCGGCGTCACCGGCCCGCCGGGCGTGCCGGACCGCGGCGCCGACCGCGTTCAGCGCGTGCCGCCCGTGCTCCAGCAGCGCCGCACCCGCGGGCGTGAGCGCCACATGGCGGCTGGAGCGGTCGAAGAGCCGCACGCCGAGCCGGGACTCGACGCGCCGGATCGCCTTGGACAGCGCGGGCTGGGCGATCGAGAGGCGGTCGGCGGCCCGCCCGAAGTGCAGCTCGTCCGCGACCGCGACGAAGTACTCCAGCTCCCGGGTCTCCAGTTCCACCATGCCCACAGGTTATGGGTCGAGGCCGAATCGGTCTTGGACTCCACTCGTGTACGCCTGTTTCGATGGCCGCATGATCCAGCACACGATGATGGTTTCCTTCGAAGGCCCGATCCCGGACGCGGACCTCGATCAGTTCCTCAAGGACATCGAACGCGTCATGCTCGACTCCGGCCACGCGCAGACGGTCTCGGCGCGGCGGCACCTCCCGGTGCCCGGCGAGGAGGCCTTTTCCACGCCTGCCGCGGCCGCGGTCATCTGGTTCGGCCTCACCGGCACCGACGCCCTCGCCGCGTCCTTCACGGCTCCCGGCGTCGGGGAACTCATCCACCACTGGCAGTCCCGCCACCCGTACCGGGTCACGTGGGCGAACCACGAGCCGCTCGACTGAGCCGGGGCCCACCGCCCCCCTCGGCCGGACCCCTCAGCCCAACGCCTCGTCCACCAGCCGCCCCCACTCCGCCACGACCCGCTGCCGCCGGGCCCCGTCATCCGTGAGGAGGTTCGCGAGCCCGAGCCCCCGAGCCATGTCGAGCAGCCCCTGTACGGTCTCCCGCGCCCCCGGCACGCTCTCGTCGGCGCCGAGCAGCTCCACCGCGATCCGATGGGTCTCCCGGCCGACCCGGGCCTCCAACTCGGCGACGCGCGGACCGAGTTGCTCCTCGTTGGACGCGGCGACCCACAGCTGCAGGGCGGCCCGGAACAGCGGGCCGGTGTACAGGTCGACCAGGGCCGCGACCACCGCGGTCCGGTCGGCCCCGGCCGGGCCCCCGGCGCCCTCGGGGAACAGCCCGCGCAGCGCGGCCGACCGTTCCTCGGCGACGTACTCGACGGCGGCCGTGAACAGTTCCTCGCGGGTGCGGAAGTGGTGCTGGGCGGCGCCGCGCGACACCCCGGCCCGCTCCGCGACGACGGACACCGTCGAGCCCGCCCAGCCGTGTTCGGCCAGGCAGGACACCGCCGCCTCCAGGAGCCGTTGCCGGGTGACCCGGCTGCGGTCCTGCTTGGGGGCGCGGTCGGCCTCGGTCACAGCGCCCATGAACGCTCCCGTCGTTCCAGGAACGCCTCCATCCCCTCCTTGGCCTCGGCGGAGCCGAAGCGGTGGGCGGAGAGGGCGACGAGGGCGTCCGCTTCCTTGTCGAATGCGTCAAGAACCCTAGCCGTGACGAGTCTCTTCGCGTCGGCCAGCGCCCCCGGAGCGGCCTTGCGCAGCCCTTCGAGCACCGGCTCCAGGACCACGCCGACGCCGTCATCGGCCCCCGCGTACGCCGAGACCAGGCCGATCCGGGCCGCCTCCGCGCCGCCGAAGCGCTCACCGGTGAGGTAGTAGCGGCTCGCGGCGCGCGCGTCCAGGCGCGGCAGGAGCGTCAGCGAGATCACCGCCGGTACGACCCCGATGTGCACCTCGGTCAGCGCGAACGACACGTCCGGTCCGCCCGCCACCGCGATGTCGCACGCCCCGAGCAGCCCGAGCCCGCCCGCCCGCACGTGCCCGCGCACCCGCGCCACCACGGGTTTCGGCAGCTCCACGAGCTGCCGGAGCAGCGCCACGAACGCCCCCGGGTCGGGGGGTTCGCGCAGGTCGGCGCCCGCGCAGAACGTCGACCCCGTGTGGGTCAGGACCACCGCGCGCACGCCGTCGTCCCGGCCCGACTCGGCGAGTGCGTCCGCCAGTTCACCGACCAGGGCCGCCGACAGGGCGTTGCGGTTCGCGGGCGAGTCCAGCGTGAGGGTGACGATGCCCCGGTCCGGCTCCGAGACGAGTACCACTGCCATCAGAACTCCCTGGGAAGACTCGGACACCTAGTACGACTTGGGCAGGCCCAGGCTCTGGTGGGACACGAAGTTGAGGATCATCTCCCGGCTCACCGGCGCGATCCGCGCGACCCGGGACGCCACGATCAGCGAGGCGAGCCCGAACTCCTTGGTCAGGCCGTTGCCGCCGAGGGTGTGCACCGCCTGGTCGACGGCCTTCACGCAGGCGTCGGCCGCCGCGAACTTCGCCATGTTCGCGGCCTCGCCCGCCCCCAGGTCGTCCCCGTCGTCGTACAGGCGGGCCGCCTTCTGCATCATCAGGCGGGCCAGCTCGATCTCTATGTGGGACTGGGCGAGCGGGTGCGCGATCGCCTGGTGGGCGCCGATCGGGGACTTCCAGACGCTGCGTTCCTTGGCGTACTCCACGGCCCGCGCGAGCGCGAAGCGCGCCATGCCGAGGGAGAACGCGGCCGTCATGATGCGCTCCGGGTTGAGCCCGGCGAAGAGCTGGAGCAGGCCCGCGTCCTCGTCGCCCACCAGCGCGTCGGCGGGCAGCCGCACCTCGTCGAGCACCAGCTCGAACTGCTTCTCCGGGGCCTGGAGTTCCATGTCGATGCGGTGGCGGGTGAAGCCCGGCGCGTCGCGCGGGACGATGAACAGGCAGGGCTTCAGCTTGCCCGTGCGGGCGTCCTCGGTGCGGCCCACGACGAGGGTGGCGTCGGCGATGTCGACGCCGGAGATGAAGACCTTGCGGCCGGTCAGGACCCAGTCGTCGCCGTCCCTGCGGGCGGTGGTGGTGATGCGGTGCGAGTTGGAGCCCGCGTCGGGCTCGGTGATGCCGAACGCCATCGTGCGGGTGCCGTCGGCGAGGCCCGGCAGCCACGTCCGCCGCTGCGCCTCGGTGCCGAAGCGGGCGATCACCGTGCCGCAGATCGCCGGGGACACCACCATCATCAGCAGTGGGCTGCCGGCGGCCCCCAACTCCTCCAGGACGATGGAGAGTTCGGCGATGCCGCCGCCCCCGCCGCCGTACTCCTCGGGCAGGTTCACGCCCAGGTAGCCGAGCTTGGCGGCGTCCGCCCACAGCTCGTCGGGGTGGCCCTCGTCCCGCACGACGCGGGTCATGTAGGCGCGGCCGTAGCGCTTGCCGAGCGCCGCGACGGCCGCGCGCAACGCCTGGTGTTCCTCGGTTTCGAGCACGGGAGCGTTCACAGTTCTTCCTCCTGTACGTCTTCCTCGACCACAGTGAGCTGTACGTCTTCCTGCCCCGCCGCGAGCTGGGCGTCCTCCTGGACCACCGCGAGCAGCGCGCCCACCTCGACCTGCCGCCCCGGCTCCGCGTGCAGCGCGGTGAGGGTTCCGGCGGCGGGGGCCACGACCCGGTGCTCCATCTTCATCGCCTCCAGCCACACCACCGGCTGCCCGGCCTCGACCCGCGCGCCCGCCGCCAGGCCCTCCCCGACCCGGAGCACCGTCCCCGGCATCGGCGCGAGCAGCGAGCCCGGCTCCTGCCGCACGGTGGGCTCGGGCAGCGGCGACAGCGCGTCCAGCGCCACGTTCCCGACGTACACGCGGCTCCCGCCGTACGACGCCACCGCGAACTCCCGCCGCACGCCGTCGGCTTCGAGCACCACGAGGTCGGGCGCGGCCCGCAGCACGCGGACGCCGTCGGCGACCGGGCCGCCACGGGTGTGCGCGTACCGGACCTCGTGCTCGACGCCGTCCGCCACGCTCAGGTACCGCTTGACCTGCGGCTGCGAGCGCAGATTGCGCCAGCCGCCGAACCGGGACCGGCCGCAGGCGTCGGCGAGGGCTGCGGCCAGCGGCGCGTACCGGGCCCACGGGCCGGGGTCGGGGGCCGTCAGCCCGGGCAGATGCCGGTCGTAGAACGACGTGTCCATGCGGGCCGCCGCGAACTCCGGGTGCCGCAGCGACCGCACCAGCGACTCCCGGTTGGTGACCGGGCCGTGGACCACCGTCCGGTCCAGGGCGCCCGCCAGCTTCCGCAGCGCCTCCGCGCGGGTCGGCGCGTGGGCGACGACCTTCGCGAGCATCGCGTCGTAGTGCACGCCGACGGTGTCGCCGTCCGCGTACCCGGTGTCGAGGCGCACCCCGTCCGGCACGGCGATGCGGTGCAGGGTGCCGGTCTGCGGGGCCCACCCGGCCGCCGGGTCCTCGGCGTAGAGGCGGGCCTCGACGGCGTGCCCGTGCGCGGGCGGCGGCTGCGGGCCGGGCAGCGGCTCGCCCTCGGCGACGCGGAGCTGCAGGGCGACCAGGTCGAGGCCGAACACGGCCTCCGTCACGGGGTGTTCGACCTGGAGGCGGGTGTTCATCTCCAGGAAGTGCGCGGTGCCGTCGGCGGCGACCAGGAACTCCACGGTCCCGGCGCCCCGGTAGTCGGTAGCGCGGGCGGCGCGGGTCGCCAACGCGTGCAGTCGCGCCACGAGTTCACTGTCGAGCCCGGGTGCCGGGGCCTCCTCGATGACCTTCTGATGGCGGCGCTGCAGCGTGCAGTCGCGCGTCCCGAGCGCCCACACCGTCCCGTGCCCGTCGGCCATGACCTGCACCTCGACGTGCCGCCCGCCCTCGACGTACGGCTCGACGAACACCTCGCCGTCCCCGAAGGCGCTGGCCGCCTCGGCCCGCGCGGCCGCCAACTCACCCTTGAGGGCGTCCAGTTCCCGTACGACCCGCATCCCGCGCCCGCCACCGCCGGCCGCTGCCTTCACGAGCACCGGAAGGTCGGCCTCCGTGACCGCGTCCACGGCCAGCGGTGCGAGCCCCATCAGCTCCTTGGCGCGGGTCTTGGAGGCCATCGCCTCGATGGCCTCCGGCGGCGGCCCGATCCACAGCAGGCCCGCGTCGGCGACGGCCCGCGCGAAGGCGGCGTTCTCCGACAGGAAGCCGTAGCCCGGGTGGACCGCGTCCGCGCCCGCCGCCTGCGCGGCCTTCACCACCAGCTCGCCGCGCAGATACGTCTCCGAAGGCGCCGCCCCCGGCAGCCGTACCGCCTCATCGGCCTCTCGTACGTGCAGCGCGTCCGCGTCGGCGTCGGAGTGCACGGCGACCGTGGCGATGCCGAGCTCCCGGCAGGTACGGAACACCCGGCAGGCGATCTCGCCCCGGTTGGCGACCAACAGCTTGGAGATCATGGGAGATTCAGTCACCTTGCCTCACATCCTGAAGACGCCGAAGCCGCCGCGCGCGCCTTCGACCGGGGCCGTGTGGAGGGCGGACAGGCAGATCCCGAGGACGGTGCGGGTGTCGCGCGGGTCGATCACCCCGTCGTCGTAGAGACGCCCCGAGAGGAACATCGGCAGCGACTCGGACTCGATCTGCTGCTCCACCATCGCGCGCAGCGCCGCGTCGGCGTCGTCGTCGTAGGGCTTGCCCTTCGCCGCCGCCGACTGGCGCGCCACGATCGACAGGACGCCCGCGAGCTGCTGCGGGCCCATGACGGCGGACTTGGCGCTGGGCCAGGCGAACAGGAACCGGGGGTCGTAGGCGCGCCCGCACATGCCGTAGTGCCCGGCGCCGTAGGAGGCGCCCATCAGGACCGACAGGTGCGGCACCCGCGAGTTGCTGACCGCGTTGATCATCATCGCGCCGTGCTTGATGATGCCGCCCTGCTCGTACTCCTTGCCGACCATGTAGCCGGTGGTGTTGTGCAGGAACAGCAGCGGGATGTCACGCTGATTCGCCAACTGGATGAACTGGGCGGCCTTCTGCGACTCCGCGGAGAACAGCACGCCCTGCGCGTTGGCGAGGACACCGACCGGGTAGCCGTGCAGGCGCGCCCAGCCCGTCACCAGGCTCGTCCCGTACAGCGGCTTGAACTCGTCGAAGTCGGAGCCGTCGACGATCCGCGCGATGACCTCGCGGGGGTCGAAGGGGGTGCGCAAATCGCCGGGGACGATGCCGAGGAGTTCCTCGGTGTCGTACTTGGGCGGCTCGGCGGGGACGGCCGGGTCGGCGTGCGCCTTGCGCCAGTTGAGGCGGGCGACGACGCGGCGGGTCTGGCGGAGCGCGTCGTGCTCGTCCTCGGCGAGGTAGTCGGCGAGGCCGGAGGTGCGGGCGTGCATCTCGGCGCCGCCCAGGGACTCGTCGTCGCTCTCCTCGCCGGTCGCCATCTTCACCAGCGGCGGCCCGCCGAGGAACACCTTCGCGCGCTCCTTGACCATGATCACGTGGTCGCACATGCCGGGGACGTAGGCGCCGCCCGCCGTGGAGTTGCCGAAGACGACGGCGACGGTCGGGATCCCGGCGGCCGACGAACGCGTGAGGTGCTTGAACAGGGCGCCGCCCGGGATGAAGATCTCCTTCTGGGACGGCAGGTCGGCGCCCCCGGACTCCACCAGGTGGACGGACGGCAGCCGGTTGGCGTGGCCGATCTCGTGCGCGCGGAACGCCTTCTTCAGCGTCCAGGGGTTGCTGGCGCCGCCGCGTACCGTCGGGTCGTTGGCGGTGATCAGGCACTCCACGCCCTCGACGACGCCGATGCCGGTGACCATGGAGGCTCCGACCGGGTACTCGCTGCCCCACGCGGCGAGCGGCGACAGCTCCAGGAACGGCGTGTCCGGGTCGAGCAGCAGCTCGATGCGCTCCCGGGCCAGCAGCTTCCCCCGGTCCCGGTGCCGTTGGACGTACTTCTCGCCGCCCCCCGCCAGCGCCTTGGCCTGCTCGGCGTCGAGGTCGGCCAGCTTGGCGAGCATGGCGGCGCGGTGGTCGGCGTACTCGGGGCTCGCCGGGTCGAGCGCGGACGCGAGCACGGTCACCTGATACCTCCGAGGATGCCCCGGCCTTCAGGGCGGGGAGGAATCGGAGCCCTGCGGAGCAGGGCGAGGAAAGAGCAATCGCTGTCAGGGCGATTGCTCGTCTGCCGAGTCGCTGCCGCGCCCGACCTCAAGCCGGTGCAGGATCTCGGAGTTGAGGGACCTGCGGGCGGACTTGGCCTGAGAGACCAGCCACTCGTGCAGGTCGGCGGGCAGCCTGAGCGTGATGCGCACTTCATGATCCATGCCCTCAATCGTAGTGTTAGAATGGTGTCATGACGACACCGTCGATATCGGGGGGCGCCGGGCATGCCCGGTACACCTACCGGCTTCGCCTGTCGTCGACCGCCCGCACCGGCCTTGAAACCGAGTGGGCGCGCTGCCGGTGGGTGTGGAACGAGTGCGTGGCCATGTCCCGCAAGGTCCACGCTGCGAACCAGGGGGCGGTCGAGAAGACGACGTGCGGCCCGGCCCAGCTTGACAAGATGCTGACCGAGGCCCGCAACGCCATGTCGTGGCTGCGTGAGGGTGCGTCGGTGCCGCAGCAGCAGACCATCCGCGACTTCGCCAAGTCCCGCGCCAAGGCACTCAAGGACATCAAGGCGAAGCTGCCGCTCCGGCAGCGCGCCGGGATGCCCCGCATCAAGCGGAAGCCTGACGCGCTGCCGACCCTGAACTACACGACGCGCGGGTTCCGGTTGAAGGACGGCCGCCTGCACGTCGCGGGCGGGATCGTCCTGACGGTCGTCTGGTCCCGCGACCTCCCGGCCGCGCCCTCCAGCGTGCGGATCTACCAGGACTCCTTGGGGCACTGGTACGCGTCGTTCGTCGTCGCCACCGAGGTGCAGCCGCTCCCCAGGACCAGCGCCGTGCTCGGTGTGGACTGGGGCGTCACGGAGACCGCCACCACCACGTCCGACGTGCACGACCTCCCCCACGCCGAGCACGGAAAGAACGCTGCGCAGCGCCTCGCCCGCTACCAGCGGATGATGGCCCGCCGTAGGCCCGCGAAGGGACAGCCCGCTTCGCGCGGCTACCGGAAGGCCCAGGCGCAGACGGCGAAGCTGCACAAGAAGGTAGCCCGGCAACGCCAGGACACCGCACGCAAGTGGGCCAAGCGCGCTGTCCGCAACCACGACGCCATCGCCGTCGAGGACTTCCACCCGAAGTTCCTCGCCAAGACCACCATGGCCCGCAAGGCCGCTGACGCGGCGATCAGCGCCACCAAGACGGCCCTGATCGAGATGGGCCGCAAGCACGGACGCGATGTGCGCCTCGTGCATCCCGCGCACACCACCATGGACTGCGCGCACTGCATGACGAGAGCCAAGCATGCACTTCCTCTTTCGGAACGTACTTACACCTGCACCGCGTGCGAAGCCGTGTCCCCTCGGGATAAGAACTCCGCGCGCGTGATGCTGGTCCGGGCTGGTCTCAACCCGGCTGGTGTCGAGGGCGTAAGACCTCCGGGAGCGCTGCTCCCAGAGGCAGCCTGAGCCAGGAATCCCCTCCCTTCAGGGAGGGGAGGATTCAAAGCAGTACCTCCGGGATGTCGAGGTGGCGGGCGCGCAGCCACTCGCCGAGGCCCTTGGCCTGCGGGTCGAAGCGGGCCTGCGAGGCGACTCCGGCGCCGAGGATGCCCTCGACGTGGAAGTTCAGGGCGCGCAGGTTGGGCAGCAGGTGCCGGGTGACCTGCAGCTCCCGGCTCTCCGGGAGCAGCCGCCGGAACTCGTCGACGGTCAGGTGATGGGCGAGCCACCGCCAGGCGTCGTCCGTGCGCACCCACACACCGACGTTGGCGTCCCCGCCCTTGTCACCGCTGCGGGCACCGGCGACGGTCCCGAGGGGCACGCGCCGGGTCCGCTCGTACGCCAACGGCTCGGGCAGGTCCGGCGGCTCGACGTCGGCCAGCTCACGGGTCCCGCCCCCCGCCGCTGCCGCCGCCGGGATGGCGACGCGCAGCCCGTCCGGGGTCACCGCCACCTGTCGTACGGAGGTGGCGTCGACGTGGACCGCCTCGAACACCCCGTACGGGGTGCCCTTGCCGGGCGGGGCGGTGACGTGGAACCCGGGGTAGCTGCCGAGGGCGAGTTCGATCGCGGCGCCGCTGAGGGCGCGGCCGACCACGTCCGCGTCCCGGTCGCGCACGACGAGCCGCAGCAGGGCGCTGGCGGTCTCCTCCGTGGGCGCGTCGGCGCGGTCGGTGCGGGCCAGCTCCCAGCGCACCTCGGCGGGGCGGGACTTGGCGCGGTCCAGGGCGTCCTCGATCTGGGCGCGCACCAGGTCGGCCTTCGCGTCGACGTCGAGGCCGGTGAGGACGAACACGACTTCGTTGCGGTGCCCGCCGACGCGGGTGAGCCCGGCCTTGAGGGTGGGGGGCGGTGCCTCGCCGCGGACGCCGTCCACGCGGACGCGGTCCGGGCCCTCCTGGGTGAGGCGGACGGTGTCGAGGCGCGCGGTGACGTCGGGTCCGGCGTAGCGGGCGCCGGAGGTCTCGTACAGGAGCTGCGCGGTGACCGTGCCGACGTCGACGACTCCGCCCGTCCCGTCGTGCTTGGTGATCACGCAGGAGCCGTCGGCGTGCAGCTCGGCGAGGGGGAAGCCGGGGTGCGTCATCCTCGCGGGGTCGAGCTCGCGGAAGAAGGCGTAGTTGCCGCCGGTGGCCTGGGTGCCGCACTCCAGGATGTGCCCGGCGACGACGGCGCCCGCGAGCCGGTCGTGGTCGCCGGGCCCCCAGCCGAAGTGGGCGGCGGCGGGGCCCGTCACCAGGGCGGCGTCGGTGACGCGGCCGGTGACGACGAGATCGGCGCCCGCGCGGAGCGCCTCCGCGATGCCGAAGCCGCCCAGGTAGGCGTGCGCGGTGAGGGCCTCGCGGAAGCGCGGGCCCAGATCGTCGCCCTCGACGTGGGCGACGCGCACGTCCAGGCCGAGCCGCTCCGCCAACTCCCGTAGCTGCTCGGCGAGTCCGGCCGGGTTGAGGCCGCCCGCGTTGGCGACGATCCGGACGCCCCGGTCCATCGCCTCGCCCAGGCACTCCTCCATCTGCTTCAGGAACGTCTTCGCGTAGCCCCGGTCCGGGTCCTTGAGGCGGTCGCGGCCGAGGATGAGCATGGTCAGCTCGGCGAGGTAGTCGCCGGTGAGGACGTCCAGGGGGCCGCCGGTGAGCATGTCCCGCACGGCGGTGTGGCGGTCGCCGTAGAAGCCGGAGGCGTTGCCGATCCGCAGGGGGTCGCGCGGGCCCTGCCCCGCCGCCTCGGCGCTCACGCCCCGCCCTCCTCGGCGCCCTGCGCGCTCGTCCGGCCTTCCCCCGGCGGGCCCGCGAACGCCTGGGCGATGCTGAGCCACTGCTCGGCGTCGGGGCCTTGCGCCCGTACCGCCAGGTCGTCGCGGTGGGCGCGGCGGGTGGCGAGGAGGCAGAAGTCGAGGGCGGGCCCGGTGACGCGCTGGGCCGCGCCTTCCGGCCCGTACGTCCACACGTCACCATCGGGCGTGTGGAGTTCGACGCGGAACTCCTCGGCGGGCGGGGTGAGTCCGCGGACCGCGTACGCGTAGTCGCGCGCCCGGACGCCGATGCGGGCGACGTGCCGGAGGCGGTCGGTGGGTGCGCGCCGGACGCCGAGGGTGTCGGCGACGTCCTGGCCGTGGGCCCAGGTCTCCATGATCCGCGCGGTCGCGACGGAGGCGGCGGACATGGGCGGCCCGTACCAGGGGAAGCGGGCCCCGGCGGGCGCCGCCCGCAGCGCGCGCTGCAACGCGTCCCGCCCGTCCCGCCACGAGGCGAGCAGCTCTCCCGGGGGCAGCGCGGCCCCCTCCCGGGCGCCGTCGTCGACGAAGGTGTCCGGGGACTTCAGCGCGACGGCCGCGTGCGCGGCGAACGCGTCGGCGTCGGTCACCGCGAGCAGTGCGGCCCGGTCGGTCCAGGCGAGGTGCGCGATCTGGTGGGCGATGGTCCAGCCGACCGCGGGGGTGTCGAGCGTCCAGCTCGACTCCCCCAAGTCCCCGACCAGCCGGTCGAGTTCGTCGCTCTCGGCACGCAGGTCGTCGAGCACGGCGCTGACGTCGGACACGGTGCGCTCCCCTCCGGGCAGGGCGGTGTGCCTGGGAGCATGGCAGCGCTTCGAGAAACAAGCAAGCGTGCTTGGTTATTTTCTGGCCAGGGCACCGGCCACGCCAGGGCTCGCGCCGTTCTCAGGGCGCCGTCTTCGCCTTCCCGCGCCCCACCTGCGTCCGCACCGCGCCCATGCTCGCCGCGATGACCAGGGTGATCGCGAGGGATTCGACGAGGGTGAGGGACTGGCTGAGGATCAGGAAGCCCGCGATGGCGGCGATGGCCGGTTCCAGGCTCATCATCACGGCGAAGGTGGCGGCGGGCAGGCGGCGCAGGGCGAGGAGTTCGAGGGTGTAGGGCAGGACGGAGGACATGACGGCGACCGCCGCCGCGAGGCCCAGGGTGCTGGGGACCGTCAGTTTCGAGCCGGACTCGATGATGCCGAGGGGCAGGACGAGGATCGCCGCCACGGCCATCGCGAGGGCGAGGCCGTCCGCCTGCGGGAAGCGGCGGCCCGTACGGGCGCTGAACACGATGTACGTCGCCCACATCGCCCCCGCCGCCAGCGCGAACGCCACCCCGACCGGGTCGAGTTCCCCGAAGCCGCCCCCGCCGAGCAGGAACACCCCGCACAGGGCGAGGCCCGCCCAGACCACGTTCACCAGGCGCCGGGACGTGATCACCGAAAGGGCCAGCGGGCCGAGGACTTCGAGGGTGACCGCCGGGCCCAGCGGGATGCGGTCCACGGCCTGGTAGAAGAGGCCGTTCATCGCGGCCAGCGTCGCGCCGAAGGCGAGGACGGTTCCCCAGTCGGCCCGCGAGTGCCCGCGCAGCCGGGGGCGGCAGATCACCAGCAGCACGAGCGCGGCGAAGAGCAGCCGCAGGGTGACCACGCCGAGCGCCCCGGCGCGCGGCATCAGGCTGACGGCGACGGCCCCGCCGAACTGGACGGAGACGCAGCCCGCGAGGACGAGGCCGATGGGCGCGAGGGCCGCGCGGCGGCTTCCGGGACCGCCCGACGCGGCACCGGCGGCATCGGCGGCTTCCCCCGCGACCTCGGGCCGGCCGACGGTGGCCGGTGCCTCCACGGACGCGGCCGCGCCACTCCCGACCGCAGCCGACCCATCCGTACGCGAGATGTTCACGCCAAGCCTTTCCCGCCGTCGCCGCCACGACGACCTTTCCTATAGTCCAAGCTCATGGACTCTTCCGTCCAAGGTAATGGACTACGTCAGGATTATGGAACCCTTTCGGGGCTTACGAGCCCCGCAGAGAGACGTACGCCTCACTGGTCGAGGCCCTCGGCGAGCACCTCCGCCAGGTGCCGCCCCCGCACCCCCGCGAGCTGATCGAGCTGCGTGCGGCAGGAGAAGCCGTCCGCCAGGACCTCCGCGCCGGGCGGCGCCTCCCGGACGGCGGGCAGGAGCTGCTCCTCCGCGCAGGCCGTCGACACGTCGTAGTGCCCCTTCTCGAACCCGAAGTTCCCCGCGAGGCCGCAACAGCCCCCGGACAGTTCGCCGTCGAGGCCCGCGGCGGCGCGCAGGCGGCGTTCGGCGGCGTCGCCGAGGACGGCGTGCTGGTGGCAGTGGGTCTGGCCGACGGCGGGGCGGTCCAGGCGCGGCGGCCGCCAGTCGGGGGCGCACTCCTCCAGGACCTGCGCGAACGTACGCACCGACGCCGCCAGCTCCCCCGCCCGCGCGTCGGCAGGCGCGGCCAGCTCCACCAGGTCCGTCTTCAGTGCCGCCGCGCAGCTCGGTTCGAGGACGACGAGGGGCGCCCCCGCGGCCAGCAGCGGACGCATCAGTTCCAGGGTGCGGCGCTGCACGGCGCGGGCCTGGTCGAGCTGCCCCGTGGAGACGTACGTGAGCCCGCAGCACACGCCGTCCGGCGGCAGCACGACCGTCAGACCGGCGGCTTCGAGCACGCGGACGGCGGCACGGGCGACGTCGGGCGAGAGGTGGTCGGTGAAGGTGTCGGGCCAGAGGACCACGGTGCGGCCGGACCCGCCGGGCGCCCCGTCAGGCGACCCGCCAGGTGCTCCACCGGGGGCGCCCGCGCGCCCCGCGGCCGCGTCCCCGCGCGTCCGCCGCCACCACTGCCGGAACGTACGCGTCGCCACCCTCGGCAGCGCCCGCCGCGGCTCGATCCCGCCCAGCCGCTTGGCGAGGGCGGCCAGCGGCCCGATGGCGGCGAGGAGGTTGGCGACCCGAGCCGTACGGGTCACCGCCACCACGCGCAGCCAGCGCGGCAGCCGCCCCATCGCGTAGTGCGCGGCGGGCCTGCGCCGCCCCTCGTAGTGGTGGTGCAGGAACTCGGCCTTGTACGTGGCCATGTCGACGCCGACCGGGCAGTCGGAGCGGCAGCCCTTGCAGGACAGGCACAGGTCGAGCGCGTCGCGTACCTCCGTGGAGCGCCAGCCGTCCTCGACGACCTCCCCGGCGAGCATCTCGTGCAGGAGCCGGGCGCGGCCGCGCGTGGAGTGCTCCTCCTCGCCGGTGGCGCGGAAGGACGGGCACATCACGCCGCCACCGGAAGCGGCCGTCGTGGTACGGCACTTGGCGACGCCGACGCACCGCCGGACGGCGGCCGAGAAGTCACCGCCGTCGTGCGGGTAGCCGAAGGCGACATCGACGGGCTCGCGGGGCAGGGGCGCGAAACGGAGGTTGGTGTCGAGGGGGGCGGGCCGGACGAGCATGTCGGGGTTGAGGAGACCCGCCGGGTCCCAGAGGTCCTTGACGCGCTCGAAGAGCCGGACGAGTTCGTCCCCGTACATCTTCGGCAGCAGCTCCGCGCGGGCCTGCCCGTCACCGTGCTCACCGGAGAGGGAACCCCCGTGCCCGACAACGAGATCGGCAAGGTCCTCGGAGAAGCGCCGGAACCGGCCGACCCCCTCCGCGCTCAGCAAGTCGAAATCGATCCGCACATGAATGCACCCGTCGCCGAAGTGCCCGTACGGGGTGCCGCGCAGGCCGTGGTCGGTGAGCAGGGCGCGGAAGTCGCGGAGGTAGTGGCCGAGGCGGGCGGGCGGTACGGCGCAGTCCTCCCAGCCGGGCCAGGCCTCGCTGCCGTCCGGCATCCGGGTGGCCGTGCCGGAGGCGTCCTCACGGACCCGCCACAGGGCGCGCTGCCGCGCCGGATCGGTGACGACGACGGCGTCCAGGCAGTCCGCGGCGCGCGCGATCGCCTCGGCCCCCGCCTTCGCCTCCCCCTGCGTGCCGCCGCCCGTCTCCACGAACAGCCAGGCGCCGCCCTTGGGCAGGCCGCGCGGGTCCCGTACGAGGTCGGCGGCCATGCCCTCGACGGTGAGGGGGTGGTGCGGGAGCAGGCCGGGGGCGGCCTCGGCGGCGGCGCTCTCGTCGGCGTAGCCGAGGACGGCGAGGGCGCGGGCGCGCGGCGCTTCGACGAGGCGGACGGTGGCCTCCGTCAGCACGCCGAGGGTGCCTTCGCTGCCGCAGAAGAAGCGGGGGAGGTCGGGGCCGTGCTCCGGGAGGAGGGCGTCGAGGGCGTAGCCGGAGATGCGGCGGGGGAGGTCGGGGAAGCCGGTCCGCAGCAGCGCGAGGTCGCCCTCGACGAGGGCGCGCAGGCCGTCGGGGGCGCCGTCCCAGGTGCTCCGCTCCAGCGTGCGGGGCTCCCCGTCCCCCCGCACCACCGTCACCGCCCGCACGTTGTCGGCCGTCGTCCCCCAGGCCACGGAGTGGGAGCCGCACGAGTTGTTGCCGATCATGCCGCCGAGGGTGCAGCGGCTGTGCGTGGACGGATCAGGACCGAACGTCAGCCCGTGCCGGGCGGCTCGGCTCCGCAGGGTGTCCAGTACGAGGCCGGGCTGCACGCGGGCCGTACGCGCCTGCGGATCCAGCTCCAGCACCTCCCCCATGTGCCGGGTGAAGTCCAGGACGACCCCGGTCCCCGTCGCCTGACCGGCGATGGACGTCCCCCCGCCGCGCGCCACCACGGGCACCTCGTGCTCCCGGCAGACGGCCAGGGCGGCGGCCACGTCGGCCGCGTCGCACGGGGCGACGACGCCTCGCGGGACGCGGCGGTAGTTGGACGCGTCCATCGTGTTCAACGCCCGCCCCGTCACGGAGAAGTCCACGTCCCCGCGGACCGCACGCCGCAGTACCTGCTCCAACTCGTTTCCAGTACCCATCCCCACAGGTTGCCCACCGCCACAGACCTACTCACCGCCGTCGCCGACACCGCTGTCGGCCTGTGGCTGTGCCCACCCGTCCCGCCCTGCGGGACGATTGCCCACAGCGGTGGGGGGCAACGGGCGGGGCAGCCCCGCGCGGCGCGGGGAACCACCCACCCGCCCCGACGACGCCGAACGACCGGACCCGGCACCGGGAGGCAGGGCCGACCCGGGCCGGAGGTCGGCGGGGGCGGACGAGGGCGCGGAGCCCGCGGCGGGCTGGAAACGGGCGGGCGGGTGGGAGAGAAACCCGCGCGGCAGCGCGGGAACCCACCCACCGCCCGGCACCGGGCGACGTCTCGCGGGATGGACGAGGCCGACCCCCCACATCCCGGAACAGCTAGGCTCCCTACGTGGCAGAGATCCAGATTCCCGCTGACATCAAGCCCGCCGACGGCCGTTTCGGCGCGGGCCCCTCCAAGGTGCGGACGGAGGCACTGGACGCCCTGGCCGCGACCGGCACGTCTCTGCTGGGTACGTCCCACCGCCAGGCGCCGGTGAAGAACCTGGTGGGCCGCGTGCGCGAGGGCGTGCGCGAGCTGTTCCAGTTCCCCGAGGGCTACGAGGTGATCCTCGGCAACGGCGGCTCCACGGCGTTCTGGGACGTGGCGACGCACGGCCTGATCGAGAACAAGTCGCAGCACCTGTCCTTCGGCGAGTTCAGCTCGAAGTTCGCGAAGGCGGCGAAGCTGGCCCCGTGGCTGGCGGAGCCGACGGTCATCGCGTCCGACCCGGGCACGCACCCGGCGCCGGAGGCGGAGGCGGGCGTGGACGTGTACGCGTTCACGCACAACGAGACGTCGACCGGCGTGGCGGCCCCGATCGAGCGGGTGGCGGGCGCCGACGCGGGCTCCCTGGTCCTGGTGGACGCGACGTCGGGCGCGGGCGGCCTGCCGGTGGACATCGCGCAGAGCGACGTCTACTACTTCGCCCCGCAGAAGTCCTTCGCGTCGGACGGCGGCCTGTGGGTGGCCGCGTTCTCCCCGGCGGCGATCGAGCGCGCCGAGCGGATCCACGCGAGCGGCCGTCACGTACCGGAGTTCTTCAGCCTGCCGACGGCGATCGACAACTCCCGCAAGAACCAGACGTACAACACCCCCGCGCTGGCGACCCTGTTCCTGCTCGCCGAGCAGTTGGACTGGATCAACGGCCAGGGCGGCCTGGACTGGTCGGTGCGGCGCACGGCGACGTCCGCGCGGACGCTGTACGGCTGGGCGGAGGAGTCGAAGTACGCGAATCCGTTCGTCGGTGACCCGGCGAAGCGCTCGCAGGTCATCGGCACGATCGACTTCGCGGAGGAGATCGACGCGGCGGCCGTCGCGAAGGCGCTGCGCGCGAACGGCATCGTGGACACGGAGCCGTACCGCAAGCTGGGCCGCAACCAGCTGCGCGTGGCGATGTTCCCGGCGATCGACCCGGCGGACGTCGAGGCGCTCACGAAGTGCGTCGACTACGTGATCGAGAAGCTGTAACGACGAGGCACGAGCCACCCGAGCAGAGGCACGAGCCACCCGAGCAGCAGACCGGGCCCGGGTACGCACCACGCGTACCCGGGCCCGTCCGCGTACCGAAAGCCACCGGCCGACGTACCAACCCCCCTACCGGCTGAGCCCCTTGAACCTCCGCACGGCCAGCGGCAGGAACACCGCCGTCACCACCAGCGGCCACACCACCCCCATCAGCACCGCGTTCTGCTCGACCCAGCTGGACCCGCCCGCGCCGGGGTTGCCGAAGAGTTCACGGGCGGCCGTGCCGGTGGAGGACACCGGGTTCCAGGCGGCGATGGGCGCGAGCCAGTCCGGCATGAGGGACGGGGCGACGAACACGCTGGAGATCATGGTGAGCGGGAACGCGACCGCGTAGAGACCGCCCGCCGCCTCCGCGCTGGGCACGACCAGGCCGAGCCACACGCCCACCCAGATCAGGCTGAAGCGCAGCAGCAGAAGCAGCCCGAACGCGGCCACGGCGTTCAGGACGCCGTTGCCCGGCCGCCAGCCGATCGCCAGGGCCGTGAGCGCGAGGATCGTCAACTCCGCGCAGGCCACGATGAGGTCGGAGAGGCCGCGCCCGGCCGACACCGCCGACGGCGCCATGGGCATGGAGCGGAAGCGGTCGATGACGCCCTTGGAGGCGTCCGTGACGACGCCCATCGCGGTGTTCATGAAGCCGAAGGCCATGGTCATCACGAACATGCCGGGCATCAGGAACTGCTTGTAGTCGCCCTCGCCGCCGGGCACCTTCATGGCCTCGCCGAAGACGAAGCCGTACAGGAGCACGCTGATGATGGGGAAGCCGAGCTGCCAGGCGATCACGATGGGCTGGCGCTGGAAGTGGGTCAGGTAGCGGCGGGTGATGTTGAGGGTGTCGGAGACCGCCCAGTACGCCCGCCCGTGCTCGGGCCCCGCTGCCGGACCCGCGCCCCCGCGCCCGCCGCCGAGCCCGCCCCCGCCGCTCATCGTCGTCGTCACGTCACTCATGCCGCAGCTCCCGTCCGCCCCTGCTTCTGCGCCCGCCCTTGCCCCTGCCCCTGCCCCTGCGCACTCTCCTGCTGGTCCTTCGTCCGACCCCCCGTGAGCCGCAGGAACACGTCGTCCAGACTCGGCCGCCGCAGCCCGATGTCCTCGACCGCGACGCCCTCGTCCTGGAGGGTGCGCGCGACCTCGGTGAGCGCGCCCACCCGGTCGGTGACCGCGGCCTGCACGCGCCGCTCCGCGTCGACCGCCTCGGGCTCGCCGGCCGCGACGCGGGCGACGGCCTTGACGGCGGCGGGCAGGTCGGCGGGCTCGGCGACGACGACTTCGAGCTGGCTGCCGCCGACGGTGGCCTTGAGGCCGTCGGGAGTGTCGTCGGCGATGGCGCGGCCCTGGTCGATGACGGTGATGCGGGAGGCGAGCTTGTCGGCCTCCTCCAGATACTGCGTAGTGAGTAGAACGCTCGTTCCGCTCGCCACCAAGGACCGTACGGAGTCCCAGACCTCGCTGCGGCCGCGCGGGTCGAGGCCGGTCGTCGGCTCGTCCAGGAACAGCACGGACGGGGCGAGGATCATCGACGCGGCGAGGTCGAGGCGGCGCCGCATGCCGCCGCTGTACGTCCCGGCGCCCTTGTCGGCGGCGGCCTCCAGGCCGAACTGCTCCAGGAGTTCCGCCGCGCGCCGCGCCGCCCGCTTGCCGCCGAGGTGGAAGAGGCGGCCGAACATCTCCAGGTTCTGCCGCCCGCTGAGGACCTCGTCCACCGCGGCGTACTGACCGGTCAGGCCGATGCGGCCGCGTACGGTCCGGGCGTCGCGCCGGACGTCCGCGCCGCCGACCGTGGCCCGGCCGCCGTCGAGCCGGATGAGCGTCGACAGGACGCGCACCGCCGTCGTCTTGCCCGCGCCGTTCGGACCGAGCAGGCCGTGCACCGTGCCGTGCGCCACGGTCAGGTCGAAGCCGTCCAGGGCCCGCTTGTCGCCGTACCGCTTCTCCAGGCCCCGGGCCCGGACCGCGTACGCGCCGGCGTCGTCGCCGCGCCCGCCGAAGTCACTGTCGCTCACTGCCCCTCCAACTCCCGTTCCGCTCTTCGCACCACACGCGCCACCCTTGTGAGTACACCGTACCCAATTAAGAGTACACCGTACTCAGTTTTGGCCCAAGGGCTTATCGTGAGATCCATGGCAACGACGGAGACCAGCGGCAGCGGCGACATCACACGCAGCCTGGAACTGATGTGGGGCGGCGGCGAGCGCCCCACGCGCGGACCGAAACCGGCCCTGACGCTGGAGCGGATCATCATCGCGGCCGTGCGCCTCGCCGACGCCGAGGGCATCGCCGCGGTCTCCATGCGCCGGCTCTCCACGGAGCTGGGCACGGGCACGATGTCGCTGTACCGCTACGTCCCCGGCAAGGCCGAGCTGCTCGACCTGATGCTCAACCACGTGCAGGCGCCCACCGACGACGAGGAGCCGTACCGCGGCGGCTGGCGCGCGGCCCTGGCGGCGTACGGGCGCGGGACCCTGGAGCAGCACCGCAAGCACCCGTGGCTGCTCCAGGTCAACCAGGCGCGGCCCGTGCTCGGCCCGAGCGCGGTGGGCGGCCTGGAGCGGGTCCTGACGTACATCAAGCCGATGGGTCTGACCGACCCCGAGCTGATCTCCGTGCTGATCATGGTCGAGGGGTACGTGTCGGGGGTCGCCCGCAATCACGTGCACGCGGCGCAGGCCGCGGCCGACTCACAGCTCTCGGACGAGGCGTTCTGGGAGGCGCAGCGGCCGGTCCTCGACCGGATCATGCAGAGCGGCAAGTACCCGCTGATCGCGGGGCTCTCGGAGGACTCGTTCGGGTCGGACTTCGACCACTTCGAGTTCGGCCTGCAACGGATCCTGGACGGCCTCGAAGTGCTGGTCGAACGCCGCAAGCAGGACGCCGAGGGCTAGCGGACAGGTCCTAGCCGCTCTTCTTCCCGAACAGCCGCTTCAGCCCGAACACCACCACCAGCACCGCGGCGATCGCCAGGGCACCCCCCTTGTACCCGCCCCCGAACGCACCCCCGTCGTCACTGTCGGACCCCGAGCCCCCCGCCGCCCCCGGGGGCCGCCCCGCGCCCTTGACGTCCACGGGCTCGACGTCGCTCTCCTGGCCCTCGGTGCCGTACATCAGCCGGGAGCCGTCCGGGCTGTACGCCACCGACTCGCCCTGCCGCTGCAGCGGCACGCTCAGCCGCCCCTCGCGTTTGATCTTGCCGCCGGCGCCCTCCCACCGGTACGAGACGCCGCCGAGGTAGCCGCGCAGGGCGAGCTGCTTGCCGTTGGGCGAGAAGGCACCGTCCGTCGCCCACAGGTCGACGTCGGCGACGCGCTTGAAGACGTTGGTGCGGGACGTGGACATGGCAGCGGGCGGCGGGCCTTCGTAGAGGCTGCCCTCGCCGTCCTCGTTCTTGTCCACGATGTAGACCCGCCCGGTCTTCGGGTGGACCATCATCGACTCGGCGTCGCGCGGGCCGTCCGAGTACTTCACGACGTACTGCTTCGCCCGGATCGACTGGTCCTTGAGCTGCTTGGGCTCGGGCAGTTTGTAGACCCACACGAAGGACCACTTGCCGCCGAGGTTGTCGCCGATGTCACCGACGTACAGATCACCGTCGGGCCCCATCGAGATCGCCTCGACGTCGCGCGGCTTGCCGACGCCGGTCATCGTGATCGTGGCGACGGTCTCGCCGGTGGCACTGTCCACCGCGTAGAGGAAGGCGCCCTTGTCCTGGTCGTTGTGGGTCCAGTACACGCCGGGGTGGGCGCGGGACGCGACCAGGCCGCTGGACTCGGTGATGCGCGGGTCCTTGATGCTGAACCCGTCGTTGCCCTTGCTGCCCTTGCCGTCGTCGGCGTGGGCCGCCGGGGCGGTGAGGAGGAGCGCCGTACACACGGCGACGGCGGTGGCGGCACCGGGGACCACAGACGGAAGCGAGCGCATGACCTCAAGCGTGCCATCCGCGCGGCGCGGCAGGACCCGGGCCCGCGCGGCGTGCTCAGCCTCACACGCACAGCGGCGGCCGGACACCCCTCGGTGACGCCATGATGAGCGGATGCTCAGGTTCATGTTCGTCGGCGACTCGATGACCATCGGAAGCGCCGGGGAACACACCTGGCGCTACTGGATGTGGCGCCACCTGTGCGCCACCCACGGCGCCCCCTTCAAGATCGTCGGCCCTCGGGAGACCTTGTACGACAAGGCCACCGAGTCCCCCACGTCGTACGAGTACGCCGAACCGGACTTCCCGAGCCGCCACTTGGCGGGCTGGGGCGAGGGCTGGCTGCAGCTCACGCCGCTGATCGCCGACGCCGTCAAGGCGGGCCGCGCGGACGTCGTCCTCGTCTCCCTCGGCCTCATCGATCTCGGCTTCTACACGAACGCCGAGCAGACCGCCGAGAACGTGGCCCGCTTCGTCGCCGAGGCCCGCCGCGCCAACCCGCGCGTCGCCCTCGCCGTCCTGCCCGTGATACCGAACGTCCGCGCCGAGGACGACCCCGACTTCGCCGCCGAGGTCACCCGCTTCAACGAACTCCTCGCCAAGACGGTCGCCGACCTCGACACCTCCGCCTCCGCCCTCCTCCTGGCCTCACCCCCGCCCGCGTACGACATCCACCTGGACACCTACGACGGCACGCACCCCAACGAACACGGCGAACGCAAACTGGCGGCGGCGTTCGCGGCGGCGATGTGGGAGGCGTGGGGGTTGGGCGGCCCGCCGGAGTAGGCGGCCACCGAGCAGCCCCAGCACCCCGGCTCCGACCCCGGCCCCGGCCCCGGCCCCGGCCCCGGCCCCGAACGGCCCCGCGGATTCCTCAGTTCCGCCCGCAGAACTCGGCCTCGACCACCTCGTCCTCCCCCTTCTGCTCGCCCCAGTCCCCGTTGCGGTTCATGGTCAGCACGTGTCGTCCGTCCGCGGCGGCCACCGTGCGGCTCGCCGATCCGGGGATCATGCCGCCGTGGCCCCAGGCCCAGCAGCCCTCCTTCAGCTTGAAGTGACGTATACCGAGGCCGTAGACGTCGTCCGGGCCGCCGTGTCCCTTGTCGCCGTCCACGGGGATGGCGTCGAGCAGTTGCCGCTGCTGGGCGGGGAGCAGGACCTGGCCGCGCAGCAGCTTCGACATGAAGGTGTTCACGTCGCCGACGGTCGATATCAACTGCCCGGCGGAGAAGGCCACGGTGGGGCTGAACTCGGTGACGTCGCGCACCTTCGCGTGCGGCGGGTCCTCGAAGAGCGTGGAGTAGTGCGTCGCGTGCGGGGACGGCACCTTGGGCGAGCGGCCGGGCACGCTGGTGCCGCGCAGGCCGAGCGGGTCGATGACCAACCGGTCGACGGCCTCCTCGTACGGACCGCCCGTCGCCTTCTCGATGATCATTCCGGCGAGTATGTAGTTGGTGTCCGAGTAGTCCCACTCGCCGGCGTGCCCGGGTCTGCTGCCTTGCTCCGGCTGGAAGTTGGGCGGGTGGGCGAGCGCGATGTCGACCAGTTGGGCGGGCCGCCACCGGGTGTGGCGGTTCTTGTCGAACGCGTCCCCCGCGTACTTGGCGCGGAAGCCGTCGTCCATGTTGTAGTCGAAGATCCCGCTCGTGTGGTTCAGCAGGTGCCGCACCGTGATGGCCCCCGGCCGGTAGCCCTTGCCGCGCACCACACCGGGCAGCCACTTCTCGACGCTGTCGTCCAGCGACAGGCCGCCCTCGGCCTCCAGCTTGAGCAGCACCACGGACGTGAACGTCTTGCTCAGGCTGGCGATGCGGAACTTCTCGTCCGGGCCCCGCTCGCCCCCGGTCGCGAGGTCGCCGACCCCCGCGCGCCCGTGCCACACCCCACGTCTGTCTCTGACTTGGGCGATGACGCCCGGCGTGCCCTGCTCGACGATCCGGTCGAGGGCCGCCTGGGTCGGCGCGTGCGGCGGCGGGGGCGGCGGTGGCCGGTGCGGCTCGTCGGCGAGGGCCGGGGCGGCGACGCCGAGCGTGCCGAGGGCACACAGGACGGGAACGAGACGGCGAGATGACCTGGGTAACGGGAAGCGACTCATGACACCAGCTCATCAGCCGGGCCCGGCCCGCTCCATCAGGAATCCCCCGGATATCGATCAGGGGCACACCTTAGGGCCTGTCCGATGGGTCGCTGCGACGCCGCCCCGACCCATCGGGCAGGCCCTAGGGGCCGCCTACGCCCCCCACCACAGGCCCTAGGGGCCGCCTACACCCCCCACCCCCGCACCGCGAACTTCCCGCTGTCCCGCCGCACTTCGGCCACCCCGGACCCCCCGAAGTGCGCAGGCACGAGCAACTCCCCCTCGTCGGCGGCCCGTTCCAGCACCCGGCGCCGACTGACCGCCGCCGCCTTCGGGTCCTCGCACAGACAGCTGCTGCACTCCGGCTCCAGTATCTGCACCGGCGTGTGCAGCAGGTCGCCCACGAACACGGCCCGGTCCGAGCCGGAGGCGAGCCGCAGCACGGACGAGCCCGGGGTGTGGCCCGGGGCGGGTTCGAGGGTGAGGTGGCCGTCGATGCGGTGGGCGCCCTCCCAGAGGACGGCCTGCCCCGCCCGCCGGATCGGCGCCACGCTGTCCGCGAAGATGTTCCGGTGCTCCTCGCGGCGGGCGCGTCCGGCGTCGTCGCGGGGTGCGGGGCGGGCGGCGTCGCCCTCCGGTGAGAAGTACGCGTAGTCGGCGGCGGGCATGAGGTACGAGGCGTTCGGGAAGGTGGGCGCCCAGTCGCCGCCGTCCGCGCCCACCGCGCCGCCCGCGGTCCCCGCACCCTCCGCGCCACCCGCACCACCCGCACCGCCCGCGCCCTCCGCCCGCGTGTTCCACCCCACATGGTCCCCGTGCAGATGCGTGTTCACGACGACATCCACATCCTCGGGCCGCACCCCCACCGCCGCGAGCCGCCCCAGGAAGTCCGTCTCCAACCGGTCGAAGTGCGGCGACCCGGGCCGCCGCCGTCCGTTGCCGACCCCCGTGTCCACGAGGACCGTCCGCCCCTCGCTCCGCAGCACCCACGTCTGCACGACCCCCACGACCTGGTCGTCCTCCGGCTCCCAGAAGTCCGGCGCCAGCCAGTCCCGATGGGCGTCCCACACCTCGGCCGGGCAGTCCGGCACGAGCACCCGCCCGGACCCGAAGCGCCCGCGCAGCTCCTCGACCCGCACGACCTCGACGTCCCCCAGCATGAACCGCTGCTCCATGACTCCGCCCTCCATGACCTTGTGATGCCCGACCGTCCCGGTGATGCCCGGCCATCCCTGTGATGCCCGACCGTCCCCGCGTCCCCGCATCCCTACGCCCTCAAGCTAGAAGCCACCCGTGAGCGTCTCAATGCTCACCGACCTCATCTGGATACGCGAACGTCTCATCCTCCGCGTACGCTGACCGCATGGACGTGGTGAGCGACGCGATCGCGGCGGTGCGGGTGGGCGACCCGTTCGCCAACCGGGTGCGGGCGGAAGGCAGTTGGTGCGCCCGGCTGCCCGCGTACGAGGGGGCGGGCTTCCACGTGGTCCTGGACGGGAGCTGCCAGCTGTTGCTCGACGAGGGCCACCGGCCGGTCCCGCTGGGCCGGGGCGATGTGGTGCTGCTGCCGCACGGCTCGGAGCACCTGCTCGCGGACGCGGCGGCGGAGGGGGTGGCGGCGGCGCGGCGGGCGGTGGAGTTCGACCGCTGGGCGGACCGCCCGGACGCGGCCGACCCGAGCACAGCCGTACCGGACACCCCCGCCCCGAACACCCCCACCGCCGAGCTCATGTGCGGCAAGTACCGCCTCGACCGCGCCCGCGCCCACCCCCTCCTCGCCGAGCTCCCCGACGTCCTCCACCTCCCGGCGGCCCCGGACCGCCACCCCGAACTGCACGCGGCGCTCGGCCTGTTGGCGCACGAGACGACGGACGTCCGCCCCGGCGCCGACATCGCCGTACCCGGCCTCCTGGACCTCCTCCTCGTCTACCTGATCCGGGCCTGGCTGGCCGACCGCGCGGTGGCGGGCACGTCCGGCTGGCCGTGCGCCCTGGGCGACCCGGTGGTGGCGTCGGCCCTGAGTCTCCTGCACACCGACCCGGCCCACCCCTGGACGAACGACCAGTTGGCGGCCCGTGCGGGCGTCTCCCGCGCCACCCTGGCCCGCAGGTTCACGCTCTTGGTCGGCCGCCCGCCGATGGCGTACCTGAGCTGGTGGCGGATGACGCGGGCGGCGGCGCTGCTGCGGGACGGCGAGGCTCCCTTGGAGGCGATCGCACGCCGCGTGGGCTACGGCTCGCCGTACGCGCTGTCGCACGCGTTCAGCAGGGAGTTCGGGGTGACCCCGGGCAGATACCGAACGCGCGCCGCGAAAGCCCACGCGACTTCCGGCATGGAGATCCCGGCCGCGGGCTAGGGTCCGGGCCGTGCGCGTACTTCTGGTGGAAGACGACGAACCGATCGCCCAGTCACCGCGACGCGGCCTGGTCCGGTACGGCTTCGAGGTGGAGCGGGTGACCACGGGCGGGGCGGCGCTGGCCCACGAGGGGGCGTCCGACGTCGTCCTGCCCGACCTCGGGCTGCCGGACGCGGACGGCCTCGACGTGTGCAAGGCGCTCCGGGCGCGTGGCGACGTACCGATCATCGTGATCAGTGCGCGGAGCGACGAGACGGACCGGGTGGTGGGCCTGGAGCTGGGGGCCGACGACTACGTGTCGAAACCGTTCGGCGTACGGGAGGTCATCGCGCGCACAAGGCCGGTGATGCGGCGCGCGCGGCGGTGGCCCCGGCGGGGGAAGGGCCGGATCCCGGCCATCGGGCGCAGGCGCGTCCGGCCGCTGGCGGCCGCCGCAGCACGGCTCGCGAGGACGCCCGCGCTCAGCGGGCCGGCGTGTGAAGGATCCCGTTGATCAGGACGTTCAACTGCCACGTGGCGCGGTCGCCGGGGGCGAACAGGGCCTCGCGGAGTCCGGTGATCATCGGGTACTTGTCGGCGGGCAGGGCCGCGTAGCGCCGGTCGGCTGCGGCGATGGCGTCCTCCTCTTCGGTGTCCTTGGTGTCGTACGTGGCCTGCTCGGCCGCCGCCGCGGCGACGTGGAGGAAGAGCAGGTCCACGGCCCAGGCGGCGGTGACGTCGTCGAGGCCGCCCTCCTTGAGCAGGGCGAGCATGCGGTCCAGGACGAGGAGGGCGTTGTCGCCGGTGGGGATCGCGCCGAGGGCGACGGCGGCGAGGCCCTCGTGGCGGCTCATGGCCTCGGTCGCGGCGGCGGCCAGCGCCCGGAGCCGCTCCTGCCAGGTGCCGTCCGAGGCGAGCGGCACCTGCGCGAGGGCCGCGTCGAGCATCGCCGTCATCAAGTCGTCGCGATGGGCAACGTAGACGTACAGCGAGGCCGGGCCGGTGTCGAGCTCCTTCGCCACGCGGCGCATCGTCAGGGCGTCCAGGCCGTCGCGGTCCAGGATCTCCAGGCCGGTCCGCACGATGACGTCGCGGCTGAGGGGGGCCTTGGCGGGGCGCGCGCGGCGGCTGACGGGCGGGGTGGTCATGACGGAAGGGTAGCTCGGAGCGAACGGTGTTTGACACGAACGGCGTTCGTTTCCTAGCCTGTGACACACCGGAGCGAACGCTGTTCGTGACGAACGTGAATCGCTCACGCTCGCCGACGGCTCGCTCATCATCGTCTTCCTGGCGCGGCGGTACGGCGACGGAAGTCCTCGTCGGCCCGTACGGCTCACAGGGCTTGCTCGGCTCACATGGCCAGCCCGGCTTGCTCAGCCAGCCCGGCCAGCTCGGCTTGCTCGGCCAGCCCGGCCAGCCCGGCCAGCTCGGCTTGCTCGGCTTGCTCGGCCGCTACGACTACCCGGGCCCCCTCGGCCCCCAGCCCCGGCCCAAGCCCGCGCCCACCGACACCCCGAAGGACTCGATCCCCCATGATCCTCATCACCGGCGCCCGCGGCGCGGTAGCCACCCGCCTCACCGCCCTCCTCCACGCCGACGGCCTCCCCCTCCGCCTGGCCTCCGCGCACCCCGACGACCTCATCCCACCCCCCGGCGTGCCCACCACGCGCCTGGCTCTCACCGACCCGGCCGACTTCCCCACGGCCCTGGCGGACATCAAGACCGTCTTCCTCTACGCCTCCCCCGACCGCATCACCGACTTCGTCGACCACGCCCAGCGGGCCGGGGTCGAGCACATCGTGCTGCTGTCCTCATCGAGCGTGCTGGGCCCGGCCCCCGAGGACGACCCGCTGGCAGCGTCCCATCTCACGGTGGAGAAGGCCCTGTTGGCCTCGCCGATCACGACGACGATCCTGCGCCCGGGTTCGTTCGCGTCGAACGCCGGAGCCTGGGCGTGGCCCATCAAGGCCGGCCGCCCGGTGAGCCTGCCGTTCCCGGACGCGCACAACGACCCGATCCACGAGCGGGACGTGGCGGAGGCGGCCCGCGCCGTACTCTCCCAACCCCGCCACCACGGCGGCCGGTTCACGCTCTCCGGCCCCGAGTCGCTCTCGTTCAGCGAGCAGATCGACCGACTCGCCGCGGTCACGGGCAGCCCGGCCACGATCAAGCAGGTCACCCGCGACGAGTGGAAGCGGGAAATGGCGGACTACATCCCCGCCGGGTACGCCGACGCCCTCCTGAACTGGTGGGAGTCCAACGACGGCAAGCCGGTCGCCCTGACCTCCACGGTCGAGAAACTGACGGGCAGCCCGGCGCGCCCGTTCACGACATGGGCCGCCGATCACGTCGCAGACTTTACGATCGACTGAATAGAGCGTTCTAGTCGGTTGTGGGACACGGTGGTTGGGGGGGCGGTTCGGACTACCGTAGGGAGGCATGGCGGGCAACCACATCTCCGGCGGCGAGCAGCGCGACGTCATCCAGGCGCAGTCGATCGGGTCCGTCACGTTCGGCGCGGAACGGGCGGGGACGCCGCAGCAGCGGTACCTGCAGGACCCGGACCGCTGGCCGCTCGCCCGGGAGTGGGACGCCCTGGCCGCCGGAGCACATCGGGCACGCCCCGGCGAGGACGGCAGCAAACTCCCGCCGTACGTCACGCGGGACGTCGACACCGAGCTGCGGGAGCGGATCCAGGAGGCGGCCGAGGACGGGGGCCTCGTCCTGGTGGTGGGCGACTCCACCGCTGGAAAGACCCGCGCCGCCTTCGAGGCCGTACGCGAACTGCTCCCCGAGCACCGGGTGTTGGCGCCCCCGGCGGGCGCTCCGCTCCGACCTGCCCCGGACGCCGTCGAGGCCTGCGCGCACCGGCGGTGCGTGGTGTGGCTGGACGACCTGGAGCAGTACCTCGGGCCCGACGGCCTGGAGCCCGAGCTGCTCGCGGAGTTCGTTCGCCTGCGCGTCCCCGTCGTCGCGACGATGCGACTGAAGCCGTACGAGACGTTCAGCACGAGCACCGACGACGGCACCGGCGAGCAGCGCTGGGCGGGCCTGAGTTCGCGGGTCCTGCGCACGGCGGAGGTGGTGGACCTGGACCGCCTGTGGAGTGCGGGCGAGCTGTCCCGCGCCGGGGCCTGCGAGGACGTCCGCATCGCGGACGCCGTCGCCCACCACGGGACGTACGGCATCGCCGAATACATCGCCGCCGGACCGGTGCTGCTGCGGGAATGGCGCCGCGCCCGGCGGACGGGCGGCGGCCACGCGCGCGGCGCGGCACTCGTGACGGCGGCCGTCGACCTGTCCCGGGCGGGGCTGCGCGGCCCGTACGCCCGGGGACTGCTTGTGGAGGTCCACGAGCGGTGCCTGACGGACGCGGGTGGCTCCGTGCTGCGGCCGGAAAGCCTCGACGACGCGTTCGCGTGGGCCGCCCGCGTGCGGCTCGGTGTGACGAGTCCCCTGGTGCCGGTGACCGAGGGCTGGTGGTCGGCGTTCGACTACCTCGTCGACGGCGCGGAGTCGGCCGTACCGGACTGGATCCGAGAGACGGCCCTCGCCCACGCGGCCGACGACGACGACCGCTACGCCATCGCGACCAGCGCATACCGGGCCGACGCGCTCCGTGTCGCCGAAGCCGCCGTGCGCCCCCTGGCGGACGGCGGCAATCTGACGGCCACGTTCAACCTCGCCCTGCTCTCGGCCAAGGCAGGACGTACCGAAGAAGCCGAGGCCCTGTACCGCCACGCACACGACAACGGCCAGCTCGACGCGACGAACAACCTCGCCCACCTCCTGGCCGACGGCGGCCGCACCGAAGAGGCCGAGGCGCTCTACCGCCATGCCCACGCCCACGGCCACCCCGACGGCACTTTCAACCTCGCCGTCTTCCTCGACGAACACGACCGCGCCGAAGAAGCCGAAGCCGTCTACCGCCACGCCCACACCCGTGGCCACCTCGCCGCCACGAACAACCTCGCCATCCTCCTGAAGCAGTCCGACCGCCCCGAGGAAGCCGAGACCCTCCTCCGGCACGCCCACACCCACGGCCACCTCGACGGCACCTTCAACCTCGCCGTCCTCCTCGACGAACTCGACCGCACCGAAGAAGCCGAATCCCTCTACCGCCACGCCCACGACAGGGGCCACCCCGAGGCCACGCACAACCTGGTGCTCCTGCTCGACGAATTCGGCCACACCCGGGAGGCGGAAGCCATCCGCCGCGAGGCCACACCCGACGACCTCCCGGGCTGACCCCTCACCCCACGGCCCACGGCCCCAGCCGCCCCCGGCTTCCCGGCTGGTTGAGCCACCGGCCCTGATCTCCTTGCGGAACGCGGTGGTTGGGCACGCACCCCCGACTACCGTAGGTAGGCATGACGGGCGACAACCACATCTCCGGCGGCAAGCAACGCGACGTCATCCAGGCGCAGTCGATCGGGTCCGTCACGTTCGGCGCGGAACGGGCGGGGACGCCGCACCAGCCGTACTTGCAGGACCCCGACCGCTGGCCGCTCGCCCGCGACTGGGACGCCCTGGCCGCCGGGGCGCATCGGGCGCGGCCCGGGGAGGACGGCAGCAAGTTGCCGCCGTACGTCGAGCGGGACGTAGACGAGGAGTTGCGGGAGCGGGTCCGGGAGGCGGCCGAGGAGGGCGGGCTCGTGCTGGTCGTGGGCGACTCCACGGCGGGGAAGACGCGGGCGGCGTTCGAGGCGGTACGGGAACTGCTGGGCGGGTACCGGGTGTTGGCGCCCCCGGTGGGCGCGAGGCTGCGGCCCGCGCCATCGGCCGTGGAGGGCCTGCGGTGTGTGGTGTGGCTGGACGACCTGGAGCAGTACCTCGGGCCGGAGGGCCTTGAGCCCGAGGTCCTTGCGGAGTTCGTACGGCTGCGGGTGCCGGTCGTGGCGACGATGCGGCTGAAGCCGTACGAGACGTTCAGCGCGGGCGACGACGACGGTGTCGGGGGCGTCGCGCAGAGCTGGGCGGGGCTCGGGGCGCGGGTGCTGCGGATGGCGGAGGTCGTGGACCTGGACCGCCTGTGGAGTGAGGGGGAGCTGTCGCGCGCCGGGGAATGTGACGACTCACGGATCGCGGATGCCGTAGCGCACCACGGTACGTACGGCATCGCCGAGTACATGGCCGCCGGGCCAGTGCTGTTGCGAGAGTGGCAGCGCGCTCGGCGGGCGTGCGGCCACGCGCGGGGGGCGGCACTCGTGACGGCGGCTGCCGATCTGGCGCGGGCGGGATTGCGGGGGCCGTACTCGCGGGGGCTGCTGGTGGAGGTGCACGAGCGGTGCCTGACGGACGCGGGCGGCTCGGTGCTGCGGCCGGAGGGGCTTGAGGAGGCGTTCGCGTGGGCTTCGCGGGTGCGGCTGGGGGTGACGAGTCCGCTGGTTCCGGTGACCGAGGGGTGGTGGTCGGCGTTCGACTACCTCGTGGACGGGGCGGAGTCGGCGGTGCCGGACTGGGTACGGGAGACGGCGCTGGCCCAGGCGGCCGACGATGACGACCGCGCCGCCATCGCGACCAGCGCATACAGGGCCGACGCCCTCCATGTCGCCGAAGCCGCCGTGCGCCCCCTGGCGGACGGCGGCAACCTGACAGCCACGTTCAACCTCGCCCTGCTCTCGGCCAAGGCAGGACGTACCGAGGAAGCCGAGACCCTCTACCGCCACGCCCACGACAGAGGCGACCTCAGCGCCACGAACAACCTCGCCAACCTCCTGGCCAACGTCGGCCGCCCCGAGGAAG
Organism: Streptomyces flavofungini; assembly: GCF_014650815.1. Classification (GTDB taxonomy): domain Bacteria; phylum Actinomycetota; class Actinomycetes; order Streptomycetales; family Streptomycetaceae; genus Streptomyces; species Streptomyces flavofungini. The sequence goes on along the minus strand of NZ_BMVR01000005.1, from coordinate 220,327 downwards.
CCGAGGCCCTCTACCGCCACGCCCACGACAACGGCTACCTCGACGCCACGTTCAACCTCGCCATCCCCCTAGAGCAGTCCGGCCGCCCTGAGGAAGCCGAGGCCCTCTACCGCCACGCCCACGACAACGGCCACCTCAGCGCCACGTTCAACCTCGCCCACCTCCTGACCGAGACCGGCCACACCGAAGAAGCCGAAACCCTCTACCGCCACGCCCACGACAACGGCCAGCTCAACGCCACGAACAACCTCGCCGCCCTCCTAGAGCAGGCAGGCCACACCGACGAGGCAGAGGCCCTCTACCGCCACGCCCACAACAGAGGCCACGCCAACGCCACGTACAACCTCGCCCACCTCCTGGACCAGACCGGCCACACCGAAGAAGCCGAAACCCTCTACCGCCACGCCCACAACAGAGGCCACCTCAACGCCACGTACAACCTCGCCCACCTCCTGGACCAGACCGGCCACACCGAAGAAGCCGAAACCCTCTACCGCCACGCCCACAACAGAGGCCACGCCGACGCCACGTACAACCTCGCCCACCTCCTGGACCAGACCGGCCGCGCCGAAGAAGCCCAAGCCCTCCGCCGCCAAGCAGCCGACAGCACCCCGGACTGACCCCTCACCCGACGGCCCCGACAGCCCCGGCCGCCCCCGCAGTCACCCCCGCCACCCGCTCCCGCCACGGCATCCCCCGCGCAACCCCCGCCCGCCCGGCAGCCGCAGCCCCACCCACCCGGCACCGCCCGCACTCCCGCTCCTCCCCCACCCGCCGAAACACGTGCTCATCCCCGGGCCCCTCACACGTCACCAGCGCCCCAACCCCGGCCCCAACTCCCGCTTCGGCCCCGACCACCGGCACCACCTCCGCCACAGCCGGAAGCTTCTGGACCAACCGATGCCGTACGAAGCCAGCGGCCGACCGCACGCCCTCCACCGGTAACCCGGCCGTCAGCGCCAGCCGCAGCTCCGCCGCCGACACACCCCGGCGCAACCACTCAGCCGCCGCGTCCGCGAGCCCTCTGGCCTCCCGCACCCCCAGCAGCAGCTCCCGGCTGACGTGCCGCAGCGACAGCAACACCCGCTCCGCCTCGGCGACTTCCGGCTCCGCTTCCGGTGGGAGGTGGGAAAGATCTTCCCCCACGTTCTTGTCCGGGTTAGAGCCACCGACCTCCCGACCCCTCGGCCGACCGACCGTCCGTCGCTGCGTACTCGGCGGCACCGATGGAACTGGGGGCACCAGCGGCACTGGGGGCTCCGGCGGCTCGGGGCAACCTCCCTCCCGAACCGCCCCCGCCCCCTCACGCGTGAGGGTGACGTTCGCCAGCAACTGGTCCGTGATCCAGCGCCCCCGCTCCCCCTGCCACCGCCACTCGTGCAAGAAGCCGCTGTCGGCGAGTAGTTGCTTGGCCCGCTGGTAGGCCCGCCCCGTGATCCCGAGGCGGGCCGCGTGCTCGCTCAGGGACTTGGTCGACGCGTCCGCGTCCGGGAGCCCCTGTACGTACAGGAGCAGGATCTTCGCGTCGCTGTTCAGGCACGGATGCCGTACGACGTCGTGCGAAGCCTTCGTGTAGCGCCGCGCAGGCGCGATAGCATGCCGAAGCATCCCGGTGGACCTCTATTCCACTCGGTGGGTGTAGGTCCTCGGGTGGTGTTGCTAGCACCTCCGAGGACCGCTCCATGCGCGCAACCGCACAGAGCGTGATTGCGCGGTCACCGTACCGTAGTCAAGACCCGCTCCACCATTTGTCGCAGCAACTCCCCCTCCACGAACGGCGCTTCCCAGGTCGGCAGCGAGCGCCAGTCGAGCGGGAAGGTGTTGCCGTCCAGGGCGGGTACGCCGATGAAGGCGACGCCCCGGCCGTCGCGGCCCAGGGCCCGGACCCCACCGCGCCAGACGTGCAGGGCGGCCGTGCCCGCGCGGAGGACGAAGTACATGTTCCGGGCGCCTGCCGCCTCGCGGATGATCGGGCCCGCGCTGAAGTCGGTGAACTGGATGAGTTCGTACGCGACTTGGTCGCCCAGCGCGCCGGGGATCCGGATCGCGTCGAAGTGGATGCCGGTGTGGCGCAGGGCGTGGCCGTGGATCGGAATCCAGGGGTGGATGAGGGCGGGGGGGATTTTCCAGGTTCATGGAGCACATGCTTACGGTCGCTCACATACTGTGACCAGGGCCTGGTGAAGGCTGTGCTGTGCTGTGCACCTGGGGAGGACGCTGTGCACTCCACCGAGCGGGGCTCGGAGTCATTCGGCGTGATGCTGAGGTTCTTCCGCGAGCGGGCCGGGCTGACGCAAGAGAGGCTTGGCAACCACGTCAAATACTCCAAGTCGCAAGTGGCGATGGTGGAGCGAGGAGAGCGCCCGCCCAAGGGGCAACTGGTCGTCATCGCGGACGACGTGTTGAGTGCACAAGGTGCACTTTTGCTTCTGGCGGAGAAGGAGTTCAAGAACAACGGCCTTCGGCCGTGGACCGAGGATTACCTGGCCGAGGAGCAGAAGGCCGTGTCGATCCTCTCGTACCAGAACCATGTGATCCCCGGACTGCTTCAGACCGAGGCGTACGCGCGTGCGGTCTACAACTGCAACTACTGTCCTGCGCTCGACGATGATGAGATCGAGGCTCGCGTAGCTGCGCGACTCGCGCGTCGGCAGCTCTTCCAGCGAAAGCCCCTACCGGTCCTCAGCTTCATCGTCGAACAGAGCGCCCTGACCCGGCCGCTCGGTGGTGAACCGGTCCTCAAGGAGCAGCTGCACCACATGCTCGATATCGGACGGCTCCGCCACGTTCAGATCCAGGTCATGCCTCACAACAGGGAGACCCACGCATCGCTCATGGGGCCGATGATCCTGCTGGAGACTGCTGAGCGCTCTCAGGTGGCGTACATCGAGGGTCACAAGGGTGGCTACTTCGTAAGCGAGCAACCTGACTTGGGCAACCTGATGGGCAAGTATGGCATTCTGCGGGCACAGGCACTGGCCCCCGAGAATTCGGCGAAGCTGATCGAAAAGGCGGCACGGGAGCTATGAGCGAGGGCCCCTCCTGGACCAAGTCCTCCTACAGCGGCGACGATGGCGAATGCCTGGAGATGGCCCCCAGCCCCACCCCAGACGGAACCGCCGAGGCCGTCCACATACGCGACTCCAAGAACCCAACCGGTCCGATCCTCCACCTCCACCCCGCCACCTGGACCGCCTTCCTCGCCGCACAGCCACCTCTGGGTAGCCGTACGTAGCCAATGGGCTGATGTTCGGGTCGGCCATCCCTCGAAACGGTCAGCTCCAACTGGGCGAAGGCCCCTGCGGCTGCCCGTACGACAACGGTCGGCCCATGTGCGCATCGAGCAGGACGCGGTCGCCTACGGGGTGGTCCAGATGTACCGTCACCCGCCTCTTCTTCGCCTGCTTGGTGCAGTCGCCGTCGTCCGGGTTCTTGACGGAAGCCGACAGCACTACGCTGCCGCGCGTTTCCAGCACATCCACCTGGGGCCCGTCGTCGCAGGCGCCATGAAGGGCGATCACAGTCACCGTGCGGCCGTCTGCTGCGATCTGGAGCAGTTGGTCGAGCGGGCTGCCAGGGAGGTCACGGGCTGGTTTGACCGGCGGCGTGGGAAGTTTCGACGGGATGGCGGCGGCCCTCTTGAGAGGGGCGGCATAGCCTTCCAGGGTGAAGAGCCAGGCAGGGACCTTCGCCGGCCCACGGCTGGTTGGCAGGGTCATTTGGCCCAGTTTCGCCCCGGTCACGGTGAGGTGTGGCCCGTCGACGCGGGCGCGAGCCAGAGCTTTGTACGCCTTGTCCGCCTCCGCCAAAGGACGTGTGAGCGAACGGCCGTTCGCCCAAGTCACCCGACCGCCCCTCGGCGCCGTGGCAGGCAACTCGCCTCGCAGAACGAAGGTCTCGTTTCGATAGGCCAGCTGATCGGCTCGGCCGCGCAGGCCGCCCTTCGGCAGTTGGACTGCCTCCCCCATGGGGTAGTAGCCGTGCCGCCACGCCCCGGCGGCTTTCGACCCGTCCCAGGCCGCGGCGACCTGCCGGGCACGGTCCCCGACGTGCGTCCCGCCGTCGGTCCCCTCCTTCTTCTCGCTGCCGCAACCGGAGAGGGTGCCCGCCACAGTGACGGACCAGACCACCAAGGCAAGCAGGCCAGTGGTGCGCGACGCCCTGATAAGCATTTCGACCTCCGGGAACAACGACGGTTCGACGACGGTGCCACCCCTCGGACGTAGTTGGCCCTGGATAGGTTCACCGGCTGCGACAGCAGTGGAGGAAAGGCCTCAGTAGACGTGGAGGCCGCGCTCGTTCAACACCAGTTGCACCTTCGTGGAGATGGTGCGGCGATCGTCCTGCCCGTCGGAGTCCCCACAGGGCTCGTCGACGTAGTTGCCACCGGAAACGATGCCCAAGGCGGTCTTGCCGTGCAGGAGAGGGCCTCCGCTGTCGCCACGCTTGGCGCAGTGGCTGGACTCGTACATGTTGTACATCGTGGTTCCGTCGTCGTAAGTGACGGTGACACTGGTCTTGGTTATGTGGCCGACCTTGTCCTGACTGGTGCGGCCGGTCCGGTCCGCGTCTTCGTTCTCAGCCGCGAACCGGGAGTTGTCGATCTGCTTGTAGACGCCACCCCAGTACCTGACGGTCCCATGTGTGGTGAGATTCGCGTTGTCCTTCTTGATGGTCGCCCAGTCGGCTCCGCGATTGGCATCGCCGCCCTTGGCCCTGTACGCGGTCTGCGTGCCGATGCGGGTGTTGTCGTGGTCGACGCGCCAAACGTTACCGGTACCAGGTACGCAGTGCCCAGCCGTGAGCGTGTACACCTTCCCCGATGAGTTCTTGGTATTGAACGCGGCACTGCAAATAGAGCCGTTGGAGGTGATCCCATTGGCGCCGCGGAGGGTGGTGGCGGTCTCCATCTTGCCGTTGAGCCTGTCGATGCGCACTGCACCGGGGTGCGCCTCCGCGACCTGTTCGATGCGGGCCCGGTCGGCGACAGAGACACCGTCGAAGATTTCGACAGACACCTGGTTGGTGCTCGCCTCGACACCCCAGGCCGTGTTGGGAATTCCCGCCAACTCATCGAGCTCGCCCTGGATGGAGGCGAGTTCGGCTGCACTACGGAGCACGAGCCTAGGAACGCCACCCGCATCCCGGATGGTTCGCGCGGCGGCCGAGTCGGTGACCGCGACAACGAGGTGCCCGTCCTTGTAGTACGTGCCTCCGGTCCGGTCGTCACCGAGCTGCGACGCCAACTCTGCCGCCCGTGTGGGGTCAGTGAGCGGCGCCGGATTCTCGTCGGCGACGGCCGAAGTGGTCGTACTCGCGGCGAGGGTACCGGTGAGGAGCGCCGCTGCGATGAAGGCGGACTTTCCGCCGGTGCGATGACGCTTGGTGACGCGGGAAGGGAACGGTCTGTCTAACTGCACATGCTCTCCTTCGAGTTCCTGGCTTTCGTGGTGCAGGACTCACGTGAGGGGTCTGTGCGTCCCCCGTGCGTGCAGGGAAGAGACTCGCGGCATGCGATAAACATGTGATTGATGCGCAGGTCATGAACTTGCCGTGAAGAATGCGCACGGTGTCGAAGTGCATGCCGGTGGGGATTTTCAGGGTTCATGGGGCAAATGCTTACGGGCGCTCACATACTGTGACCAGGGCCTGGTGAAGGCCGTGCGATGTTGTGCACCTGGGGAGGACGCTGTGCACTCCGGTGAACGAGGTTCGGGGAACCTCAAGATGTTCGGCGCGTTGCTGCGCTTCTTCCGCGAGCGGGCCGGGATGACGCAGGACGGCCTCGGGGCGTACGTGAAGTACTCCAAGTCCCAAGTGGCCATGGTGGAGCGGGGCGAGCGGCCGCCGAAAGGGCAGTTCGTGGAGATCGCGGACGACGTCCTGGGTGCACACGGTGCACTTTTGGCTGCGGGCGTGAGCCTGAGGGCCAGCCGTTTCCCCGCCTGGTTCGCGGAATACGCCGACGAGGAGGCGAAGGCCGTCGGCATCTACATGTACGCCAACCACGTGATCTCGGGGCTTCTCCAGACGGAGGACTACGCGCGTGCGATCTTCGGCACCCACTGCCCGCCGTTGGAGGACGACGAGATCGAAGCGCGTGTCGCGGCTCGGCTGGAGCGTCAGCAGGTTCTGTGGCGCAAGCCCGCACCGATCGTCGGTTTCGTGCTGGAGGAGATCACGCTCACCCGGCCACTCGGCGGCCGACAGGCCCTCAAAGGGCAGTTGGAGAATCTGTTGGGTGTCAGCCGCAGGCGCAATGTCGAGATCCAGGTGATGCCGCACAAACGGCAGGAACACGCCGGGCTGGACGGGCCGATGATTCTTCTGGAGACCGCCGAGCGCAACCAGCTCGCATACGTCGAGGGACCGAGTGGCGGGTACTTCGTCAGCGAACACCCTGAGCTCGGCAACTTGTTCGCACGCTATGGCATTCTGCGAGCTCAGGCTCTCAGCCCCGAAGAGTCCGCCAAATTCATCGAGCAGGTGGCAAAGGCCCTATGAGCACAGACCTGAACTGGTTCAAGAGCAGCTACAGCGGCAGCCAAGGGGGAGAGTGCTTGGAGGTGGCCCTCAGCTGGGCCAAGTCTTCCTACAGCAGCGAACAGGGCGGCGAGTGTGTGGAGGTGGCCAGAGCAACCGCCAAGATCCACATACGCGACTCCAAGAACCCAACCGGTCCGATCCTCCACCTCCACCCCGCCACCTGGACCGCCTTCCTCGCCGCACACTCACCTTTGGGTAGCCGCGCGTAGCCGATCGGCTGATGCTCGGCCGGAGCGGCGCTCATAGCGTCGAAGCATGACGTCCGACACCGCTGCCGCCGAGGCACCCCGACCAGTGGCCCCCCGCCCGACAGGGGTCCGCGCAACCGAGCGAGCCCTCGCCCCAGACCTGGCCCGGGGCCTGATGCTCCTGTTCATCGCGATGTCGAACACCGCGTTCCACCTGTGGAATTCGGAGTACGGGCCGTCGGGGTGGCAGCCGGTGAACGGGGGCTGGCTGGACCACACGGTGCAGTTCGCGATGATCGTGGGCCTGGACCTCCGGATCTATCCGCTGTTCGCGTTCCTGTTCGGCTACGGAATGATGCAGCTGTACCTGCGCCAGACGGCGAGCGGCACGTCCGGGCGGAAGGCGGCCGCGCTATTGCGCAAGCGGAGCCTGTGCATGGTGGTCATAGGGTTCGCGCACGCGGCGTTGCTGATGGCGGGCGACATCGTCGGGTACTACGGGCTGGTGAGCCTGGTCCTCGGCTGGCTGTTCCTGCGGCGCGGGGACCGGGCGCTGAAGTGGTGGATCTGGATATTCGCGACGGCGCTGGTCGTGCTGACGATGGAGTCTGTCGTGACGGCGGCGTTCCAGGGCGAGTTGGGCTCGCTGGGGGACGCGGGGGCCGACCCGGGCAGCGAGGCGTACGGGGCGGACGAGGAGAGCTGGTTCGCGGCGGCGGGCACGCGCATGACGACCAGCCTGTTCCTGATGGGAGTGGCCGCACCGCTCGTGCTGGTGACGGGCGGCGGCGTGATCTTCCTGCTGGGCTTCTGGGCGGCACGGCGCCGCATCCTGGAGGAGCCGGGCAAGCACCTGAGGCTGCTGCGGGGCACGGCGATAGTGGGGATCACGGTCGGCTGGCTGGGAGCGCTGCCCGCGGCACTCGCACACGTCGGCGCGCTGGACGTACCGGCGGACGCGGAGAGCGAGACGGGCGCGCTGATGGCGCTGCGGGACGTCACGGGCAACGCGGCGGGTCTCGGGTACGTGGCGCTGGTGGCCCTGTTCGTCCACTGGTGGACACGGCGGCAGCAGCGGCAGCGGGGGGAGAAGTCGGTCAGGGCGACCACAACGGCCACGGCTGCCACGGCTGCCACGGCTGGCGCGACTGGCGCGACTGGCGCGACTGGCGCGACTGGCGCGACTGGCGCGACTGGCGCGACCACCAAAGCCATCACAGCGATCTCAGCGGTCGGCAAGCGCTCCCTCTCCTGCTACCTCACCCACTCCCTCCTCTTCGCCCCGCTCCTCGCCGCCTGGGGCCTGGGCCTCGGCGAGCACCTGACCAGCGCGACCATGGTGCTCTTCGCCATCGGCGTGTGGCTGGTGACGGTCGCGGGAGCGTACGCCCTGGAGATACGAGGAAAGCGCGGCCCGGCCGAGACACTGCTGCGGCGCCTGATGTACGGGAAACGGATGTGAGCATTCCCGCCCGGCTGCGCTTATCATCTGGCTGGATTTGATCTTTTGGCGGCTATTCCGGGCATCCGGACCTCCGGTTCGCCCGGTCCGCCATGGGAAGTGGGGGGACCACATGCGCCGCAGAGCGCTCACCGCGGCCGCCGTCTGCGCGGCCGCCCTCGTCGGAACGACAGGACTGGCACCCGCCGCCCTGGCCGCACCGACGGCGGACACATCAAGCAAGCAGGCGGGCACCGCAGCCAAGCAGGGAGACACGGCAGACGCCAACGCCGACTTCAACGGCGACGGTTACCAGGACCTCGCCATCGGCGCCCACACCGCCACCGTGGGCGACATCAAGCGCGCGGGCGTCGTCACCGTGGCGTACGGCTCGGCGACGGGCCTGAAGTACGAGACGGCGGGCATTCTCAGCCAGGCCACGCCGGGCGTGCCGGGCGAGCCGGTCGCGGACGGCAAGTGGCGCGAGGTCAGCGCCGCGGGCGACCTGGACGGCGACGGGTACGACGACCTGGTCGTGCACTACCTCCAGAAGAACATGGTGCTGTGGGGGAGCAAGGACGGCATCACCGGCGAGGGCACCGAACTGCCGCCCGGCAACTACACCTCGGCCTCGCCGAAGCTGCTCGGCGGCGGCGCGGGCGTGGGTGACGTCAACGGCGACGGCGTCGACGACTTCGTGAGCCGCGCCGCCGACGGCCACTCCTACGGCGTCACGGCCCTGCTCGGCCCGCTGAACCGCACCACGGGCAAGCCGGCCGGGGTGTGGCACCGCGCCGTGGACAAGCTGGACAAGCTCGTCATCGGCACGGTGTACGTGGGCGACCTCACCGGCGACGGCATCGACGACGTCGTGGCCAGCGGTGGCGTCGTCCTCGGCAGCGGCAAGCCGGGCGGGTTCGTGCTGAAGGGCTCCGCCGACGGCTGGGTCAAGGGCAGCGAGTTCGGCGGCCCGTACCTGCACGAGGACTCCCTGCCCTCCGCGTTCGGCGACCTGAACAAGGACGGCTACCAGGACCTCGTCACGGGCTACCCCCGCCAGAACAAGGTGTACGTGACGTACGGCGGCAAGAACGGCGTCAGCACCACCACGGAGTCGCGCGCGTACACGCAGGCCAGCGCGGGCGTCCCCGGCGCCGAGGAGGCGGGCGACAAGTTCGGCTCGTCCGTCGCCGTCGGCGACACCGACAAGGACGGCTACGCGGACCTGGTCGTCGGCGCCTCGTACGAGACCGGCTCCGACGCCGCCGCCACCGGCTCGGGCGCGATCACCGTGCTGCGCGGCAGCGCCGAGGGCATCACCGGCACCGGCGCCACGTCGTTCACGCAGAACTCCCGTGGCATACCGAGCACTTCGGAGAAGGACGACCACTTCGGAGCCTCCGTCGCGCTGGTCGACTCGGGCACGGACGGCGCCAAGGAGCTGTACGTCGGCGGCAACGGCGAGGACGGCTTCAAGGGCCGCGTCTGGAAGCTGGCGACCGGCGCCTCCGGAGTCACCGGCGAAGGCGCCACCAGCTTCCACCTGGGCACGGTCGGCGGCCCCGCGACCGGCGGCAACTTCGGCTACCGGATGGCGGGCTGACCATGACCAGCAGAAGCAAGAGACCCGACAGAACCAGCAGACCCAGCAGACCCAACAGAACCAGCAGAACCAGCAGACCCAGCACAAACGGCGGTTCGGGCAGCTCCGCCCTCCTGGGCGGCGCGCTCATCTCCGCCCTCGCCCTCGGCGTCGCCGCGCCGAACTCCCAGGCGGCCACACCCACCGCGCCCACCACCGTCACCAAGGCACCCACGCCCGCGAACGTCCCGACCGGCCTCGGCCCCTGGACGGCGCCCAAGGAACTGCCCGGCGTCAGCGGGGTCGTCGACCTGAAGGCGACCTCGGGCGGTACGGTCGCCGGGCTCTTCACGCAGGACGGCAAGACCGTGCTCGCGGTGCGGCCCGCGGGCAGCACCACCTGGGGGCCGACCACGCCCGCGCCGGGCGCCACGCTCCAGCGCACCGACGACGGCGCGGTCTCGCTCCTGACGTGGGCGGACGCGGGCGACGGCGGCAGCCGCACCCTGAAGCTGTCCCGGCTCGCCCCGGACGGCAAGGCCTTCGGCGCCGCCGAGGACGTCACCACCGGCACGCTCGCGGGCGACTGGGCGCACAAGAGCACGCAGTTGACCACGTTCGCCGCCAACGCCAAGGGCCACCAGGCCCTCGCGTGGATGGACGCCGACCACCGCCTCACGGTCGTCGACCGCACCGGCCCCGACGCCGAGTGGTCCGCGCCGAAGACCCTCGACCAGCTCCCCGACCCCATCGTCCGCGACGACAACGTCTACACCTACGTCCTGTGGGACCTGCGCGTAGCCGTCGACCCCACGGGCACCGTCGGCGTGATCTGGGGTGGCAACAGCTACTACACCGGCGACGGCGTCGACCCGGACCCGTCGGCGTACCAGTGGCACTACAAGTACCTGGAGAAGCCCGCGGCCGACGGCTCCTCCTGGAGCGCGCCGCGCGACCTCCCGCAGCTCGGCGAGAAGCCGAAGCAGATCGCGCTCGCCGCCCACCCCCAGGGCGGCTTCCACCTGCTCGCGGGCGGCGGCTACGCCCGCAAGACGGCCGGGGCGGCCGAGTGGGGCGCGGTCGAGCGGGCGGGGGTGGGCGCGCGGACGTACGCGCCCGCCGAACTGCTCACGGCCCCGAACGGCGACGTCACGGCGGTCGGCTTCATCGGCGGAGGCACCCCGGGCATCGCCACCCGCCCCGCCGACAAGGGCAGTTGGGGCGCGACCCGCAAGCTCGCCGCGTACGTCGACCCCGAGTCACTGAGCGCGGCGGCCACGGCGGACGGCACCGTCGTCGTCACGTACACCCAGAAGCGCTTCGAACTCAGCCGCACCGTCCGCGAGGACTTCGTCGCGCAGACCGTCGAGGGCGGCGACCTGTCCAAGCCGCGCACCCTCAGCGCGCAGACGAAGGACAGCGTGAGCACCGGCCTCGTGGCCGCCGACGACAAGGGCCGCCCGGTGGCGGTGTGGACGCACGCGACCGCCGACGGCAAGCGCGCCACGTACACGGCGACCACGGGCACCCGCGCGAAGCCGCAGTGGCACGACTACGCCGACGACTCCCGAGGGGACGTCGTCGGCCTGTCGCTCAGCGACTCGATGAAGCTGTACACGGGCGACGCCACCAACCCCACGGAGACGTTCTACGCCTCCCCGTGGAGCGACAAGACGCGCGTCGTGGCGTTCGGCGACGCCGACGGGGACCGCTGCAACGACCTGATCGTGCGCCTTCCCGACGGCGAGGCCCGCCTCTACACCCCGGTGTGCGGCGGCCTGCCCACACCGGACTCGCCGCACCGGCGGCTCGCCCGGGACTGGAGCAAGTACGACACGCTCCTCGCCGGCGGCGACCAGACCGGCGACGGCCGCCCGGACCTGCTGGCCCGCGACAAGGCCACCGGGGACGTGTACCTGTACGCCCACGACGGCACCGCCGGTACCGGGGCCTTCAAGCCCCGCGTCAAGATCCGCTCCGCCTGGACCGGCTACACCCGGGTCATCGGCGCGGGCGACCTGAACGGCGACGGCCTCGGGGACGTGCTCGCCCTCGACAGGTCCGGCACCCTGTGGCGCTACGACGGCCTGCGCACCGGCAAGCTCAAGGACCGCGTCCGCGTGTTCAAGGACTGGGGCGCCACGTACAAGGACGTCATCGGCGCCGGTGACGTCAACGGCGACGGCAAGCACGACCTGCTCGCCCGCGACACCGGCGGCCGCCTGTGGCTCAACGCGGGCAAGGGCAACGGGACGTTCAGCAACCGGGTCGCGTCCGGCGAAGCGCCGTACTGGAAGCAGTGGGCTTCCCTGGGCTAGCCCAGGGCGACCCCCGGCGGTCGCCGCACCCCGCGGCGACCGCCTCAGCCGACCGCCGTCCTGACGAGCTCGCCGATGCGCGCCTCGTCGGCGGCGGTCAGCGTCGTCAGGGCGAACACCGTCGGCCACATGGTCCCGTCGTCGAGCCCCTTCGCCTCATCGCTGAAGCCGAGCGTGGCGTACCGCGACTTGAACTTCTGCGCGGCCTGGAAGAAACACAGGACCTTGCCGTTCCTGGCGTACGCGGGCATCCCGTACCAGAGCTTCGGCGTCAGTTCCGGCGCGCTCGCCTTCACGATCTCGTGGATCCGCGCAGCGAGCACCCGGTCCGACTCCGGCATCTCGGCGATCTTCGCGAGCACGTCGGCCTCCGGATCCGCCTTCGCCGAGCCGCGCCGCGAGGAGGCCTTCAACTCCTTGGCGCGCTCCTTCATGGCGCTCCGCTCCTCCTCGGTGAACCCCTCGTGCTTCTCGCCCTGCTCGACGGCGGCGCTCTCGGTGGTCTTCTTGGCGGTAGCCATGACAGTTCCTCTCAACAGGACTTACGGACGAAGGGCTTGGGGACGAAGGGCTCACGGGCGAAGGGCATACGGGCGAAGGGCTTGGGGACGTACGACGTCAGGCGAGCCAGTGGCCGTCGCGCATGAGGTCCCGGCCCTGGATCTCGTTCGCCTCGCGCCAGGCCTGGACGCGCCGGGGCCGGATGCGGAAGTACTGGTAGGGCTCGTCGAGCGTGCGCGGGTCGAAGCCGGTCTGCTCGGCGAACGTGTCGCCCGTGCCGGGGGCGAGGTCGGCGAGGTCGACCGGTTCGGCGGTGCCCTGGACGGCGACCACGTCACGGGTCGGCCCGAGGCCGAGGCGCAAGCTGCCGTCGGCCAGCAGATTGCGGCCGGTGATCGAGGCGCGCGGCGTGGAGATGAGGAAGGCGGTCCCGTCCCAGTGGTACGAGAGCGGGATGAGGTGGGCGCCCGCGGGGCCGGACGTGGCGACCCAGACGTCGATGTCGCCCTCAAGGCGCGCGCGGGTGTCCCGCAGCCTCTCCGCGAGCGGGCGCGGCCCGGCGGGCGTCAGGTCGGCCTGTTCCTTCGCGGCGGTGCGGGCCTCGGCCCAGGCGGGACTGCACATGCGACGGCCCCCTCAGCCCTGGACCTGCTGGATGCGGATGAGGTTGCCCGCGGGGTCGCGGAAGGCGCAGTCGCGGACGCCGTAGGGCTGGTCGGTGGGCTCCTGGACGACCTCGGCGTCGGCGGCCACGACCTTCTCGAAGGTGCCGTCGAGGTCGCGGGTGGCCAGCAGGATCCAGCCGTACGTGCCCTTGGCCATCATCTCGGCGATGACGCGGCGCTCGTCCTCGGTGACGCCGGGGTCGACGGCGGGCGGCGCGAGCAGGATGGACGTGCCGGGCTGGCCGACGGGGCCGACGGTGATCCAGCGCATGGTGCCCTCGCCGACGTCGGTGCGGACCTCGAAGCCGAGGGCGTCGCGGTAGAAGGCGACGGAGGCGTCCGGGTCGGTGTGCGGAAGGGCCGTGGTGTGAATGGTGATGTCCATGGCTGATATTTAACTGCGGCCCGATGACCGGCGCTTCTCGATTCCTGACCGGTCACCGGACCCTCCGCTACCGGTTACCGGCCCCTTCGCTCAGGCAGCACCCGTGAGCCGGTCGGCGAGTCCGCGCCCTGGAGGACGATCTGCGTGCGGTCGTCCCCCCGGAGGCGTTCCGCCGGGACACGGCGGGGTGGCTGGGCGGGGCGTGACCGAGCGTCGCACAGCCGTACGTGACCTCGACGCCGTGCGTATCGCTGTACTGCGCGGCCGCAGGCAATCGATCGGCGGCCGGGGCGGAGCGCCACAGTGACTGTTCTTGAAGACAGGACCGAGATGGCCGAGATCACCAACGAGCAAGTCCTGGACGCGATGTTCGAGGCGCTTGAGCGGGAGCCCTTCCTCGAGGGATACAAGATCGAGATCGTCGAGGGGGCCGTCTACATGCCGCCGCAGCGGGCCAACCACTGGGACATCATCGCAGGCATCTACGACCAGCTGAGGACCAAGTACCCGCGTCGGCGCCTACTGTCCGATGTGCGCATCGACTACCCCGGGGATCTCAACGCCTTCTGCAGTGATTTGGCATTGGTCGCCGAGGGCGCCAAGGGGACGAAGCAGGGCGGCTTCCTGTGCGAGGACGTCGAATTCGTCGCCGAGGTGATCACCCGAGGCACCGCACAGAACGACTACGGCACCAAGAAGGCCGCGTACGCCACAGCTGAAGTCGCCGCCTACCTCATCGTCGACCCTTACCAGGGCAAGGCCCACGTCTACACCCAGCCGAAGGGCGGGGACTACGTCACCGAGACCGTCGTCGCCTTCGGCGGGGACGTCGACCTCACCGCCACCCCCCTCGGCATCACCCTCAACACCACCGACTTCTCCCGCGACTGAACCATCCCCCTCCCCCCTTGACCCCTTGCCTAGAGCGCACTCCACCCCGTTGCCTTGACTCCCATGAAGTACACGCAGCTGGGACGCACCGGACTCAAGGTCAGCCGCCTCACTCTCGGCACGATGAACTTCGGGCCGCAGACGGGGGAGGCGGAGAGTCACGCCATCATGGATGCCGCGCTCGGCGCGGGCATCAACTTCTTCGACACCGCCAACACCTACGGCTGGCACGAGAACAAGGGCCGCACCGAGGAAATCATCGGCACCTGGTTCGCGCAGGGCGGCGACCGCCGCGACAAGGTCGTCCTCGCCACGAAGGTGTACGGGAACATGACGCCCGACGGCGTCGCCCCCTGGCCGAACCACGACAAGCTCTCGGCGGTCAACATCCGCCGCTCCGTGGAGGCCTCCCTCAAGCGCCTGCAGACCGACTACATCGACATCTACCAGTTCCACCACATCGACCGGAACACCCCGTTCGAGGAGATCTGGCAGGCCGTCGACGTCCTCGTCCAGCAGGGCAAGATCCTGTACGCGGGCTCCAGCAACTTCCCCGGCTACAAGATCGCCCAGGCGAACGAGCTGGCCGCCCGCCGCGGCAGCCTCGGCCTGGTCACCGAGCAGTGCCTCTACAACCTCGCCGAGCGCCGCGCCGAGATGGAGGTCCTGCCCGCCGCCCGGGACTACGGCCTCGGCGTCATCCCCTGGTCCCCGCTGCACGGCGGACTGCTCGGCGGCGTCCTGAAGAAGGAGGTCGAGGGCGGCCGCCGCGCCTCGGGCCGGGCCGCGTCCGCGCTCACCGACCCGGCGACGCGCGCGCAGGTCCAGGCGTACGAGGACCTGCTCGACAAGCACGGCCTCGAACCCGGCGAGGTCGCCCTGGCCTGGCTGCTCACCCGCCCGGGGGTCACCGGACCGATCGTGGGCCCGCGCACCGCGGACCAGCTCGACTCGGCCGTGCGCGCCGTCGAGCTGAAGCTGAGCAAGGACGTACTGCTGTCGCTCGACGAGATCTTCCCGGGCCCGGGCCCGTCCCCGGAGGCCTTCGCCTGGTGAGGGACCCCGGCACCCGCTGAGGAGACCCCGCGGCGGCCTCGGCCATGGCTCCCGCCATGGGCTGTGAGCCACTGGCCCGCTAGGAGCTACTGGCCGAGCGCCGCCGCGAGGGCCACCACGACGAACATCAGCACGAGCACACCGGCCATGATCCGGTTCCTGGTCTTGGGGTTCACGCCTTCGAGGTTAACCGGCCGCGTCCGCGCTCTTCGCGGCGCCTCCCAGTGGCCACCGTCCCACCGCCTCGTACCGGGGCCGCTCCCCCGGCACACCGCTCGTCGGCAGATTGCTGCGGACGAGCACCAGCTCGGCCACGGTCCAGGGCGTGCCCTCGAACGCGGCGAGCTCCTCGACGTACGGCCGGAAGTCCGCCTCGCCGCGCGAGCGCGCGAGCGTCAGGTGCGGACGGTAGGCGCGGTGCTCCGCCACCGTGAGGCCGGACTTCCGCGCGGCCGCGTCCGCCCGCCCGGCCAGGATCTTCAGCTCGGCCACCGCGCCGCCCGCCCCCGCCCACAGCGCCCGCCCGCCGAACTGGCCTCCGCCACCCAGCGCCAGCGGGAACGGCTCCGTGCGCCGCGCCGCGCGCTCAAGGCGCTCGCACAGACCCGGCACCGTCTCCGCGGGCACTTCCGCCATGAACGCCAGCGTGAAGTGCCAGTTCTCCCGCTCCATCCAGCGCACCGCGTCGGCGCCCGGCACCTTCCTCAACTCGGCCACGAACCCGGCCAGTTCCTCCGAAACCGGCTCCGGTGGCAGCACCGCTGCAAAAAGTCTCATGCGACTAGCCTGCCGGTATGGACGACTTGGAGCACACGAGTATCGGCAACCCCATCCGCATCCGCCCCGGCGGCCCCGCCGACATCCCCCTCTTCCTCGGCATCCTCGACAGCGCCGTCGAGCGCCTTGTCGCCCGGGGGCGCACGAAGCAGTGGGGCACCGAGCCGCTGTCGCGGAACCCGAAGGTCGTCGAGGCGATCGAGAAGTACGTGGCCACCGGCTCGCCGTGGATCGCCGAGGTCGGCGGGGAGCCCGCGGGGATGCTGATGCTCACCGACGGACCCGGCTCGTACATTCCCCCGGTCGACGAGCCCGAGCAGTACGTCCACTACCTGGCCACCGACCACCGCTTCGGCGGCCTGGGCGTGGGCCGCGCCCTCCTGGCCCACGCCGCGGCCGAGACCCGGAGGAGGGGCATCTCCCTGCTCCGGGTCGACTGCTACGCGGGCAACGAGGGCCGGCTGGTCGCGTACTACGAGAGCAACGGCTTCGTGAAGACGGAGGCCTTCACGGAGAAGGACGGCACGTGGCCGGGCCAGGTCCTGGAGATGCGCCTGTAAGCGCCCAGGTGGCGCCCCCTAAGGGGCGCGGGGAACTGCGCGACCAGCCCCCACCGGGCAGCAGCCCGAGGGGAACGCGCAGTCCCCCACAATCCGCTATGCCGCAGGCGCCAGCTCTCGCTCCCGGGCAACGAACTCCACGTGGGGGTGGCCCCGCCGCAGGTCCACCTTCAACCGGAGGTTGGCCGCGCGGGCCAGCATCAGGCCGACGCCGAGCGCGGCAACAGCCACGATCAGCCCGCCAAGCGCGAAGCTGACGCGCACGCCGTACGCGTCGGTGAGCCACCCGAACAACGGCCCGCCGAAGGGCGTACCGCCCACGAACACCATCATGAACAGGCTCATCACCCGCCCCCGCATCTCAGGGTCGGTGGCCATCTGCACGGATGAGTTGGCGGTGACGTTGACGGTGAGCCCGATGGCACCGAGCGGCAGCAACAGCGCGGCGAACACATAGGCGCTGGGCACAGCGGCGACGGCGATCAGCGAAACACCGAACAGCCCCGCGGCACCGGCCAGCATGCGCAACCGCGAGGACCGCCGCCGCGCGGCGAGCAGCGCCCCGATCAACGACCCCGCGCCCATCAACGTGGTGAACAGGGCGTACATGCCGGACCCGCCGTGGAAGACGTCGTCGGCGTACGCGCTGAGCCAGATCGGGAAGTTGAAGCCGAACGTCCCGATGAAGCCGATGAGCACGATGGGCCAGATCAGCTCGGGGTGCCGGGAGACGTAGTTCAGGCCCTCGCGGAGCTGCCCCTTACGGCCGCGCGGCGCGAGCGGGCTGCGGGTCAGCTCGGCGGTGCGGATGAGGAGGAGTCCGGTCAGGGGCGCGAGGAACGACAGGCCGTTGGCGAGGAACGCCCAGCCGGGGCCGACGGCGGCCGTGACGAGGCCCGCGACGGCCGGTCCGATGAGGCGCGCGGACTGGAAGTTCGCGGAGTTCAGCGAGACGGCGTTGCGGAGCTGGTCGGGGCCGACGAGCTCGGACACGAAGGACTGCCGGGTCGGGTTGTCGACGACGGTCACCATGCCGGTGAAGAACGCGGTGACGTACACGTGCCAGACCTGGACGTGACCGGAGAGGGTCATCGCGGCCAGGAAGAGGCCGCCCACGCCCATCGCGCCCTGGGTGACGAAGAGCAGGTTCCGCTTGGCGAACCGGTCGGCGATGACGCCGCCGTACAGGCCGAAGAGCAGCATCGGCAGGAACTGCATCGCGGTCGTGACGCCGACGGCGGCGGACGAGCCGGTGAGGCTGAGCACCAGCCAGTCCTGGGTGATGCGGGCCATCCAGGTGCCGGTGTTGGAGACGGCGGCTCCCGCAGCGAACAGCCGGTAGTTCCGGATGCGCAAGGAGCTGAACATGGACGTTTTGTGAGAGCGGACGGGCTGGTCGAGGGCGGTTGGTGCGGGGGCGGAGTCTGCTCCGGATCCCGTACTCAAAAGGATTCGCCTCCTTGGCGTCGGGTCAGAGGTGGGCCAGCTTCTCCAGGACCGGCGCGGCGGCGCGCAGCGCCTCCCACTCGTCCTCGTCGAGATCGGCCGCGAGGTTCGCGAGCCACGCGTTCCGCTTGCGGCGGCTCTCCTCGAGCATGGCCTCGGCCTGCTCCGTCTGGGTCACCACCTTCTGGCGGCGGTCGTCGGGATGCGGTTCGAGCCTGACCAGGCCCTTGGCTTCCAGGAGCGCGACGATGCGGGTCATCGACGGCGGCTGCACATGCTCCTTGCGGGCGAGTTCACCCGGTGTGGCGCTGCCACAGCGGGCGAGGGTGCCGAGCACCGACATCTCGGTGGGGCTCAGCGACTCGTCGACCCGCTGGTGCTTGAGTCGACGGGAGAGGCGCATCACGGCGGAGCGCAGCGAATTCACGGCGGCAGCGTTGTCACCATGGGAGAGGTCCGGCATGTTCTTTAGCGTAACTCATTACCCTAACTAAAGACCACTCGGTTACGCGCCGCGAAAGCCCGGGTTGCCCGTGATCTGGCACACAGAACCCTTTCGTCACCCAAATGAGTGAGCTGGATTCGGAAAGCCGGGCGTCCCCCACGAGGGGGCGGCAACGCTGTCCTCATGTCATCGACAGTGCTCAGCCTGCGGATAGACGGCGATCTGCTCGACCGGATCCGGCAGCACGCCGCGAAAAGAGGAATGAGCGTCCAGGACTATGTGGCCCGGACGCTCATCCGTGATGACTTCGACGAGCGATTCAAGTCGTCCGTCGAGGCGACGGAGAAGTTCTACGCCTAGGGGACGCACCGCCGGGGCCCCCGCCCCCGGCCCCGCCGCGCCCCGGTCTAGGTGAGCCCGAGGGCAGGCATCAGGTAGTAGAAGGCGAACACCGCGGACACCGCGTACATCGCGACCGGAACCTCGCGCCCCCGCCCGGCCGCGAGCCGCAGCACGGTGAAGGCGATGAAGCCCATGCCGATGCCGTTCGTGATCGAGTACGTGAACGGCATCATCAGCATCGTCACGAACGCCGGGATCGCGATGGTGTAGTCGGCCCAGTCGATCGCGCCGATCGAGCCGGACAGGATCAGGAAGCCGACCGCGAGCAGCGCGGGCGTGGCCGCCTGCGACGGCACCATCGTGGCGAGCGGCGTGAGGAACAGCGCGACGGCGAACAGACCGCCGGTGACGACGTTCGCGAACCCGGTCCGCGCGCCCTCGCCGACGCCCGCCGTGGACTCCACGAAGCAGGTGGTGGCCGAGGAGGACGAGGCGCCGCCCGCGGCGACCGCGATGCCGTCGACGAAGAGCACCTTGTTGATGCCGGGCATGTTGCCCTTGTCGTCGGTCAGGTGGGCCTCGTCGCCGATGCCCATGATCGTGCCCATCGCGTCGAAGAAGCACGAGAGCAGCACGGTGAAGACGAAGAGCACGCCGGTGAGGACGCCGACCTTCTCGAAGCCGCCGAACAGGCTGATCTCACCGACCAGGCCGAAGTCGGGGGTGGAGACCGGGTTGCCGGGCCACTCGGGCGTGGTCAGACCCCAGGACGGCACATCCGCGACCGCGTGGATGATCATGGCCAGAACCGTCATGACGACGATCGAGAGCAGGATCGCGCCCGGCACCTTGCGCACCAGCAGGGCGAGGGTGAGCAGCACGCCGAGGACGAAGACGAGGACCGGCCAGCCGTTGAGGTGACCGTCGCCGCCGAGCTGCAGCGGCACCGTGGTGTGCGCGGCGTCCGGGATGCGGGAGACGAAGCCCGCGTCGACGAGGCCGATCAGCATGATGAAGAGGCCGATGCCGATCGCGATGCCCTTGCGCAGGCCCAGCGGCACGGCGCTCATCACCCGCTCCCGCAGCCCGGTGGCCACGAGCAGCATCACCACGAAGCCCGCGAGGACGACCATGCCCATGGCGTCCGGCCAGGACATCCGCGGCGCGAGCTGCAGCGCGACCACGGTGTTCACGCCGAGACCGGCGGCCAGGGCGATCGGCACGTTGCCGATGACACCCATGAGCAGCGTGGTGAACGCGGCGGTCAGCACGGTGGCGGTGACCAGCTGCTTGTTGTCGAGCTGGTGGCCGTACATGTCCTTGGCGCTGCCGAGGATGATCGGGTTGAGCACGATGATGTACGCCATCGCGAAGAAGGTGGCGAAGCCGCCGCGCACCTCCCTGGCCAGGGTCGAGCCCCGCTCCGAGATCTTGAAGAAGCCGTCGAGCCCGCCCTGCGGGGACTTCGGGGGCTGTTCGGCGTCGACCGGAGCGCTGGCCGAGGGGGACATGCGGGACCTCATGACCTCTGTTGAACGGGATGGACCGGGCTTGCGCGACATTGTGTCTTCGTACGAAAGCAACTGGCCATTAAGAAGCCGTTTCAGTATGAATACATGAGCGAGAAATGGCCATCTCCGCGCGTAGAGCCAGGCGGCACAAGGGGAGCCGCAAGGGGCGTGAGCGTGCCGAGGGGGCCGGAATCGGCCCCGACTAAGCTAGGGGCCATGGCGAAGTGGACACCCAGGCACGAGGCACCGGAGCCCCTTGAGGGCCCTGTCGTCGCCACCATCACCGGCGGCACGATCCTCTGGTTCGCCCTCTTCCTCGTACAGCTCCCGTTCTACGGCTGGTTCGACGACCGCGACCTCACCTGGTGGGTGTGGACGTGCCTCGCCGGTGGCGGCCTCGGGCTGATCGGCATCTGGTACGTCCGCTCGCGCGACGCGGCGCTCAAGCGCGCCGCCGCCGAGACCACGGAGGACCCCGCCACGGCCACGGAGGCTTCGGGCGCCGCCTGAACGGAGGGTTCCGCCCCGGTGTAGTACGTCGGCAGTACGGCATGCGACCTGAGGACAAACACCGTCCTACCGAGGTCGGATCTTTCCGGTACTCAAGGGGTGAACCCCCCACTCCCCCCGTACCGTCGTCTGCATGACGCATATCGACGCGGGCGCCGAGCTGGACCCGGTCCACCCGGTGGCGCCGCCGACGGCACGGGCCACCGGCCTCACGGCGGCCGAGGTCGCCGAGCGGGTCGCCCGCGGCGAGATCAACGACGTACCCGTCCGCAGCAGCCGCTCCACCACCGAGATCGTCCGCGCCAACGTCTTCACCCGCTTCAACGCCATCATCGGCGTGCTCTGGGTGATCATGCTGTTCGTGGCACCGATCCAGGACAGCCTGTTCGGCTTCGTGATCGTCGCCAACACCGGCATCGGCATCATCCAGGAACTGCGCGCCAAGAAGACCCTCGACGGCCTCGCCGTCATCGGCGAGGCCAAGCCGACCGTGCGGCGCGACGGCGTGGCCGCGGAGATCTCCACCTCCGAGATCGTCCTCGGCGACCTGGTGGAACTCGGCCCCGGCGACAAGATCGTGGTCGACGGCGAGACGGTCGAGGTCGACGGCCTCGAAGTCGACGAGTCCCTGCTCACCGGCGAGGCCGACCCCGTCCTGAAGAAGCCCGGCGACAAGATGATGTCGGGCTCGTTCGTGGTCGCGGGCGGCGGCGCGTTCACGGCGACGAAGGTGGGCCGCGAGGCGTACGCGGCGCAGCTCGCCGAGGAGGCGAGCCGCTTCACGCTCGTCCACTCCGAGCTGCGCTCCGGCATCTCCACGATCCTCAAGTACGTGACGTGGCTGATGGTCCCGACCTCGATCGGCCTGATCATCTCCCAGCTCGTCGTGAAGGACGACAACTTCAAGGAGTCGATCGCGTACACGGTCGGCGGCATCGTCCCGATGATCCCCGAGGGCCTGGTCCTGCTGACCTCCGTGGCCTTCGCGATCGGCGTGATCCGCCTCGGCCGCAAGCAGTGCCTGGTGCAGGAACTGCCCGCCATCGAGGGCCTGGCGCGCGTGGACACCGTCTGCCTCGACAAGACGGGCACGCTCACCGAGGGCGGCATGGACGTCACCGAGCTGCGCCCGCTGAACGGCTCCGACGAACCGTACGTACGCAAGGTCCTGGGCGCCCTCGGCGAATCCGACCCGCGCCCCAACGCGTCCCTCCAGGCCATCATCGACGCCTACCCCGACAGCGACGAGTGGCGCTGCACCGAGTCGCTGCCGTTCTCCTCCGCCCGCAAGTACAGCGGCGCCAGCTTCAGCGAGGGCGACGGCGAGAACTCCACCTGGCTCCTCGGCGCCCCCGACGTGCTGCTCCCCACCGGCGACCCGACCCTCGACGAGATCGAACAGCTCAACCACCAGGGCCTGCGCGTCCTCCTCCTCGCCCGCGCCGCCGGCGACCTGGACGCCCCCGACATCGCGGCCGGCGCCCGCGCGACCGCCCTAGTCGTCCTCGAACAGCGCCTGCGCCCCGACGCCGCGGACACCCTGCGCTACTTCGAGGAGCAGAAC
The DNA here is from genome assembly GCF_014650815.1 of Streptomyces flavofungini. Taxonomy (GTDB): domain Bacteria; phylum Actinomycetota; class Actinomycetes; order Streptomycetales; family Streptomycetaceae; genus Streptomyces; species Streptomyces flavofungini. The sequence goes on along the minus strand of NZ_BMVR01000005.1, from coordinate 197,599 downwards.
GTCCAGGCGAAGGTCATCTCCGGCGACAACGCGGTCTCCGTCAGCGCCGTCGCGGGCAAACTGGGCCTGCCCGGCGCCGAGAACACCGTCGACGCCCGCCAACTCCCCACCGACCAGAATGAGATGGCCGAGGCCCTCGACGCCAACTCCGTCTTCGGCCGCGTCACCCCTCAGCAGAAGCGCGACATGGTCGGCGCCCTGCAGTCCAAGGGCCACACGGTCGCGATGACCGGCGACGGCGTCAACGACGTCCTGGCCCTCAAGGACGCGGACATCGGCGTCTCGATGGGCTCGGGCTCGGAGGCGACGCGGGCGGTGGCCCAGATCGTCCTCCTCAACAACAGCTTCGCGACCCTCCCGTCGGTGGTCGCGGAAGGCCGCCGCGTCATCGGCAACATCACCCGCGTGGCGACGCTGTTCCTGGTGAAGACGGTGTACTCCGTCGTCATCGCCCTGCTCGTCGTCTGCTCACAGGTGGAGTACCTCTTCCTCCCCCGCCACCTGACCCTGCTCTCCACCCTGACGATCGGCGTCCCGGCGTTCTTCCTGGCCCTGGCCCCCAACAAGGAGCGGGCGAGGCCGCACTTCGTCCGACGGGTCATGCGCTACGCCCTGCCGGGCGGCATCATCGCGGCGGTCGCCACCTTCGCCACATACCTCCTGGCCCGCCACCACTACACCGGCGAGGGCGCCCGCGAGGCCGAGACCAGCGCGGCCACCCTCGCGCTCTTCCTGGTCTCCCTCTGGGTCCTGGCGATCATCGCCCGCCCCTACACCTGGTGGCGCATCGCCCTCGTGGCCGCCATGGGCCTCGGCTTCCTGCTCGTCCTCGTCATCCCCTGGCTCCAGGACTTCTTCGCCCTGAAGCTGGTCGGCACGACGATGCCGTGGGCGGCGGTCGCGATCGCGGCGGTCGCGGCGGCGGCGATCGAATTCGCCTTCCGCTGGGTGGACCGCCGCTTCGCGGCCTAGCGGGACCTACCGCACGTCGACGAAGTCCCCGGCCGAAGCCACGGCCGGGGTCGTGGACGTCCCCGCGAAGACGTACCGGAACGTGCCGTCGGCCGAAGCCTTCACGGTGGACTTCAGGTTGCCCCTGCGGTCGGACTTCACCGTCTTGAGCGTGGTGTAGGCGCTCGCGCCCTTCTTCTTGAACTGCAGCCGCACGGACTGCTTCGTGTAGCCCGCGTACTTCTTCGTGTCCCAGTTCGCGCGGGTCAGGGCGCCGGAGACGGTGACGGCCTTGCCCTTCTTCACCGGCTCGGGGGACGCGTTGACCGTCAGCTTCGCGGCACGCTTGACGCTGACGCTCTTGTACGACTCCTTGATGACGCGGTCCTCGGCGCTCCCCTTGGCCAGCAGACCGGCCATCACCTTCCACTTGCCCGCGTTGCCGTTCGCGAGCTTGCGCGGGGATGCCTCCAGGAGGAGCTTGCACGTGCCGGTGGTCGCGTCGACCTTGGTGCACTTGGCGTCGTCCACCGGGGCCACGACGCCCGTCAGACGCCCCGGCTCGAACTCCGTGCCGCGCCACAGGATGGCGATGCCGTCCTTGATGCCCTTCGGGTCGGTGCCCGTGACGGTGATGGTGACCTTCTTCGTGGACGTGCCGACCACGATGTCCTTGCCGCCGTTGACGACGACCTTCGTGATCTTCGTGTCGCCCTGGACCGAGTCGGCGGCCTGCGCGGCCGGGACGGCGAGCGCGGAGAGGGCGAGGGCGCCGGAGACGGCGGCGATGGTGGCGGTGGCGCGGGTACGCATGGTGGTTCCTCGGGGGTGCGGAGCCCCGCGGCGCGCCTGAGTGGCGGCGCCGCGGGGCTCGGTGAGCTGAGGGCCGGTCCCGGCCCGGGGGTGTGGAGAGTCCCTGGCGGAGAGGTCCGTTACGGGCGGGTCAGCGGAGAGTCCGTTACGGAAGGGTCAGCGCAGAGTCCGTTACGGAAGGGTCAGCGGACGTCGACGGCGTCGCCGGCCGACGTCACCGCCGGGGTCGTCGGCGTACCCGCGAAGACGTAGCGGAAGGTGCCGTCGACGGAGGCCTTCACCGTGGTCTTCAGGTTGCCCTTGCTGTCCGACGTGACCGTCTTCAGCGTGGTGTAGGCGCTCGCGCCCTTCTTCTTGAACTGCAGCCGCACCGGCTGCTTCGTGTAGCCCGCGTACTTCTTCGTGTCCCAGTTCGCGCGGGTCAGGGCGCCGGAGACGGTGATCGTCCTGCCCTTCTTCACCGGCTCCGGGGAGGCGTTGACCGTCAGGCGGGACGCGCGCTTGAGGCGGATGTCCGACTTCAGGCCCGCGGGCTTGACCAGCTCGTTGTTGTTGTTGCGCACGGCGGCGTAGGCGTTCCAGCGGACCCCCGCGCCGTCGTTGACGAGCTGCGCCGGGTCCGCGGTGATGTTGACCGTGCAGGTGGAGGTGGTGTCGTCCACGCGCTCGCAGGTGGGGTTGTACTCCGCCTCGGTGGCCGGGGTGATGAGGGCGATCGGCGCTTCGAGGTCCTGGCCGAGCCAGAGGAAGCCGCTGGAGACCTTGATGCCGACCGGGTCGGTGGCCGTGATGGCGAGCGAGAACTTCTTCTTCGCGGTCGTGCCGATCACGACGTCCTTGCCGCCGTTGACGGTGACGTCCGTGACGGTGGCGTCGGCCGCGGCGGCGCGCGGCGCGGCCACGGCGCCACCGGCGTCCGCGGCGTCGGCGACGGCGGCGGACAGCTTGGGGGCGGCCGGCTCGTCACCCGCGTGGGCGGCGGGAACAGCAAGAGCGGACAGAGCCAGGGTGCCGGACAGGGCGGCCACGGTGGCACGGATACGCATGGTGTTTCCCCAGGTGGAGAAGGGAGCCTCGCGGTGCTGATGCCGTCACGCGAGACGCCGGTGATCTAGGAGTCTGTTGACTCGGCAGATGAGACCCACAACCTTGGCCAGAGGTTGTACGCGAGGTGAATCTGATGGGCGGTACGGTCCGAGGCCGAGGCCGCACCCCGACCCCGGACTTGTCCGCCCGACAGGACACCGTCCAGCCGAGCCGGCACGACACGGCACGACGCCGTCCAGCCGAGCCGACACGACCCGGCACGACACGGCACGACACGGCACGACCCGCCACCGCCACCGCCACCGCCACCGCCACCGCCACCGCCACCGCCACCGCCACCGACTAGTCGAACCAGCGATCCCGCGCCAGCTCCTCCGTCCGCGACGGATCCTCCAGCAGCGCCGCCACCTCGAACCGCCGCGGCCACTGCCGGGCCGCCCACGCGAGCCCCGCCGCCACGCCCTCCACGGTCGCCGCGTGCACGACCCCGTCGGGCGTGCGGCGCCACTCCAGGTCGACGCCGTCGGCCACCAGCTCCTCGTGCTCCCGGTACGTCTCCGGGGTCGCGGGCCCGAGCAGCACCCGCACGGGCTCCGGCACCGCGTGCTCGACCCCGCCCTCGGGATCGACGTCCGCCGCCACCAGCTCGCTCAGCCGCCGCACCTGGAACAGCTCGGCCAGGTCGGCCGCCCGGGACGGGGCGACGGGGAGCAGCGGCACGCCGACGGCGAAGGGCAGCAGGTCGGGCGCGTCGGCGACGACGGCGTCCGCGGCGTCGACGACGACGATCTCCCCCGCCTCCCCGTCCGGGCCCCCGCCCCTGACCGCCCGCACCTCGTCCGGCAGCGTCACCTGCTCCGGGTCGAGGTCCGCGAGCGCCCCGTACAGCGCGTGCAGTTGGGCCGGGGAAACGGTCCGCTCCGGATCCGCGAGCCGGTCGAGCAGCTCGGCCGCACCACCCGGCTCCGCCAGCAGCGAACCGACCGACGTACGCACGCCGAGGGCCCGCAGCACCTGCTCGTCCTCGAACCCGGAAGCGTCGGCGTCGTCGTACAGACCGTCGAGGAGCGGGTCACCGCCCGCGGCCCGCAGCCCCGCCGGGCGCCGCCCGCCGAGCACCGGGTGGCCGCGCAGCCACCAGGCGGTGTACGACCGCACGCTCTCCGTCGTACCGTCCGGAAGCAGCACCCGCACCGGCTGCGTCAACGCGTCGCGCAGCGGCGGCCGGGACAGCAGGGCGAGGGCCTGGGGCCAGGCCTCGTCGTCGACGAGGTCGAGGTCGCGCACGGCCACGATCTCCGTCGCGACCGGCGGCACCGGCGTCTCCGGCAGCCGGTCGATGATGTCCTCGCACCACACGTCGACGGCGTCGAGCAGCCCCGCATCCTCGGGCTCGGCGAAGTCCCCGTCACGGGGCTCCAGTTCGTCGGGGTCCAGGACGACATCGGTGGCCCGTACGAGCGCGAACGAGGCGAGCACCCCGCACGCGGCGAGCGGCTGCTCGCCCCAGCGCGCGGCCAGCTCCCCGTCCACCCCGGCGAGTTCGCCCTCCCGCATGACCGCCTCGAACGGGCTGCCGGGCAGCACCAGCTCCCCGGCGGGCGCCAGTTCGCCGTCCTCGTCGGGCAGGGCGAGCGCCCCGAGCCAGGGCTCGTCACCGGGCCCGAGATCGGCGTCCCGGACGAGCGTGAGCACCAGGTCGGCCAACTCCTCGGCGTCCAGGGCACCGTCCCCGTCGAGGCCGTCGCCGTACCAGCCGTCGTCGTCGAGCGACGCGGCGACGGCCGCCCGCACCTGCGGGGTCGTCAGGACCGCGCGGGGCGTGGCGGGCAGGGCGCCCAGCTTCTCCAGGAGCGGATGGACGGCGTCGGCGTGCGCGACCTTCAGACCGAGCCGGGCGAGCGCGGCGGAGCCGCCCTCGTCGGCGGTGGCGGTGCCCGGGGCGGGCAGCAGGACCTGGCGGGGGCCGATGGTGGTGCGGCCGTCCGCGAGGGGCACGGGCAGGCCCGAGAGCCGGTCGGGGTCGACCCCGGCGAGGGTGTCGTACAACCGCCGCCACCACGACGGCTCCCGCTCGAGACCGGCGAGCCGGTCGACCGCCTCGGTCAGCGGGACCCGGGCGACGCCGAGGGTACGGAGCTCACCGCGCCGCTCAAGACCGGCGGGCAGCAGGCTGGGCAGGACTTCGGCGAGGACGCGGACGGTGTCGGCCCCGGCGCCTTCCACGACCTCCGCGTCACGGGGCCGCAGGACCTCGGGGGTGTCGGAGGCCCCGCCGTCCAGCCACTCGTCACCGCCGGTGTCGCCGTCGGTCCGCGTGGGCGGAACAGCGGGCGGCAGGAAAGCAGTACGCGGCAGCCGGTCCAGCACGGCACCCCGCAGCGCCCCGTCCAGCTCGCTCTGGCCGAGCGGCCCCGGCACCAGACCGATGACGCCCTCGGTCACCGGCCGCCAGTCGGCGAGGAGTTCGGCGTACGCGTCCGCCGCGCGCTCCACGAGGAAGTCGGTGAGCGGCCCCGGCGCGGCGTGCCGACGGCTGGTGTCCAACGGGAAGGAGGCGATGAGCAGGGCGGGCACGCCGAGGGGCTCGTCGCTGGGGGTGGGCGCGTGCACGACGGCACTGGTACGGGGCCGCTCCGGGGCGCCGTCCGGGCCCACGGGCACGGCCCACGTCAGATGCCAGTACGGGCGCTGCCGCTCCTCGACGGGCCGGTCCGCGAGGAGTTCGGCGGCGAGGGTGCCGTGGTCGCTGACGGTACGCCAGCGGGTCGTGCCGTCGCGGCTGTCCGCGACGACGGTGTACGGGCCGTCGGCCGCGCGGCGCAGGGTGCGGGCCGGGGCGCCCGGCGTACTGACGGTGACCTCGTCGAGGCCCGGCAGGGCGAGCAGCAGCGCGTCGTCGATGCCGTCGAGGAGACGGGCCACCAGGTCCTCCGCGGCGGCGTCCCGGAGCGGCAGGATGACGACGGTGTCGTACCCGTCCGGGGCGGTGCCCTCCGCGGGCAGCGGGAGCCGGAGCAGGGGGACATGGCCCTCGCGGCGCCGGATCTCGTCCCCGAGGCCGGGGCTGAACCTGGCGGTCTCGGCGGCCAGTTCGCGGGCCTCCGCGAGGGAGAACCGGACGCCGCCGGTGCGGCCGACGACGGCGGGGGCGTCGGAGACGGCCAGCACGGCCGCGAAGCCCACACCGAAGCGGCCGGTCGTCCGGGGCGGGGTGCGGGGGTTGTCGGTAAGGCCGGTGGCTTGGCTGGCCTGGTCGGCCCCGGCGGTCCGGTCGGCCGCCGCGGCCCGGCGGTCCAGGCGGTTGTCACGGTCCTCGCGCTTCGCCGAGGCCCGCAGGGTGGACAGGGACTCGACACCCGTCGCGTCCAAGGGGGCGCCCGTGTTCGCCGCGGCGAGGACTCCGTCCTGGAGGGTGAGGGCCAGGCGGCCCGGTACGCCCGCCCGGGCGGCGGCGTCCGAGGCGTTCTGGGCGAGTTCCACGACCAGGCGGTCGCGGTAGCCGCCCAGGGCCACGTCCTCCTCGGCGTTCGCGTCCTCGCGGAACCGGGCCGGGCTCGCCGCCCAGGCCTCCAGGACAGAGCGGCGCAGGCGGGCGGTGCCGAACGGGTCGGTGCCCTCGCCGGCCGGCCGCACGGTCTTGCTCACGTGGTCGCTCTCCCTCTGCCTGCTGGCCTGCGGCTGCTGGCGGCTGTGGTCGTGATGGTGGGTCGGGGGGCGACGGTATCGCGTCCTGCCGGGGGGTGGATTTCGGGTGGCCGCGTCCACGGTTCCCGGGGCCGGGGTGGTCCCCGGCCTCGACCCCGGCTCCCGCCGCGCTGCGCGCGCCGTCGGCTGTCTCGGCCTCCGCCTGCGGCCCGGCGGCCGCCTTCCGCCGCGCTGCGCGCGCCGTGCGTCCCACCCGCCCACCCGTTCACCCCGAACATCGGGCTCGGGAGCTGCGCGTGCGGCCCGGTGGATGGTTGCACCACGCTGCGCGGCGGGTCTCCCACCCCGCCCACCCGTCTACTCGGAACCGGACGGTTGCGGCACGGGGCTCTCCCCGAGGCAACCGTCAGGTTCGGGGAAACGGGTGGGCGGGGTGGGGCAAGCACCGCGCACAGTGCGGCGGAACCCACCGCCGGGCCGCACGCGAAGCCCCAGGAAGCCGACTCTGGGGGTGAACGGTGGGCGGGTGGGACGCACCGCGCGCGGAGTGCGGTGGAAGCAGCCCGCCCGGCCGCACACCGAACTCCCGAGCCCGAGGTTCGGGCGGACGGGCGGACGGGCGGACGGGCAGACGGACGGACGGGCAGGCGGACGGGCAGCCGGGCGGACGGGCAGGACTGAAGCGGCGCGCGCCGCTCGGTGGGGAGCCGCCGCCGGACCGCGGCCGAATCTCCCGGACAGGGGCCGCCGGGCCGAGGCCGGGCCTCCCGGGCGAGAGCCGCCGCCCGGATCACAACCGAGCCTCCCGGACGAGGAGACCGCCGGACCACAACCAACGCCCGGACAAGGAGACCGCCGGACCACAACCAACGCCCGGACGAGGCCCCGGCCAGGCCGCACGCGAGGCTCCCGGACGGGGGCTGCCGGAGCGCCCGCGCGCCCAGGCGCACCCGGGTCCCAGGAACCGTAGGGGCTAGCTGTGGCCCAAGTCCTCGCCGGCGCCCACCGGCAGCACCGAACCGGAATCCGGCGCGGGCCGCAGCGGCAGCACGTCGACCCTGGTCTCGTCGAGGACGGGCGGGGCCGGACGAGGCGGCTTCGGCATGACGGCGGCTTCGGAGTGCCCCCCGCAGCCGTACGAGAGGGAGACGACCCGCCCGTCGGCGGGCCCGAACTCATTGGCGCACACCCCGAACGCCTGCCCGAGCGACCCCCCGATCGGCACGAGGAAGCCACAGCTGACGCAGGGCGCGGGCGCGGCCTGCGCCATGGCGGTCTTGGGGCCGTACGACTCCTCCCACCGGTCGGCCGCGGTGTGCAGGCCGTACCGGGAGAGGACGCGGGCGCGCCGCAGCCCCAGCTCGTCGGCGATCGACGCGAGCGACCCGCGGGCGGGTGTGACGGTGAGGTCGGCGGGCGACCCGGCGGTGACCTCGGCGTCCTCGGCCTCGACGCGCTCGGCCATGTCCTCGGAGAGGACGGAGTTGGGCGGCGGCTCGTCCTCGCCGGAGTAACCGGGCTCTAGCCGCAGATCCTCCGCGTCGGTGGGCAGGAGGTCGCCCGGCCCCATGTCGCCGGGGCGCAGCCGCTCGCTCCAGGGCACCCACTCGGGGGCGAGGAGGGCGTCGGGTCCCGGCAGCAGGACGGTCTCGTCGAGGGTGACGACCTTCGCGCGGGAGGCGCGGGCGACGGTCACCGCCCAGCGCCAGCCCCGGTAGCCCAGTTCCTTGCACTCGAAGAGGTGCGTGACGACGCGGTCGCCCTCGACGACGACCTCGACGTGCTCACCGACCACCCCGGGGGCGGCGGCCTCCTCGGCGGCGGCACGGGCCAGGCCGATCGCCTCGGCGCAGAGACGGTCGGGGGTACGCGGGGTGCGCTGGGTACGGCTTCGCGTTGTCGCTGCGCTCACAGGTATCGCTTCTCTCCTACGCCGTCTCACGAGTGCGCCACTCTTACGCGGCGGCACGGACGGAGCGGACCAGGGGGCCGCGTCGACGTCCGCGCCCGACGTCACCGGGCGCACCTACGCCATCCATTCTGCGGGATGGCCGGCAGGCGCGCGGCCGAGGACTGCTGCCGCAGGCGCGTTACGCACGCTACCTTCTCCTGGCCCCTGGGCCCACACCGGCGTACCGGGCGCCTGCTCGGGGGTGGTCCCCCGTGCCCCCGTTTTCCGGGCCTCCGGCCCTGGTCCTCAAGCGCCGGACGGGCTCTTTTCCCACCCGCCCGCCCTTACTGTGCCTACGGCCCCGGCCCCCGCACTCTCCAGCCGACCACAGCACCCTTTCAGCCCGCCCCGGAGCTCCCTTCAGCCCGCCCCGGAGCGCCCTTCGGCCCGCGTCGGCGAAGTCTTCAGCCCGTCCGGCGCTTGAGGACGAGGCCGCAGGCCGATCGGCGGCGCCCCGTCCCACCCGAACGGGACCCCCACCCCGGGGCCCGAGGCCCAGCGCACGAGTGGTTATCCCGCTACTCCACCCCCGGACGGGGCACTATGACTGGGTGACTGGCGTCAGGTCGTCGTCTCAGAGAGCGGGCGCACCGGGTGCGACAACCCGAGCGGCCCGAGCGCTCGGCCGCGCCCTGCACCTCCCCTTCACCGGCACGGCGAAGGGCATCCGCAAGGCCACCCACGCCCACGGAGCGGGCGAGTCGGGCCTGGGCAAACTGATCGAGCTGCACGCGGTGAACGGCGCGGGCGACGTGATGATCACGATCGCCCTCGCGTCGACGGTGTTCTTCTCGGTGCCGACGGACGAGGCGAGGGGCCGGGTCGCGCTGTACCTGGCGATCACGATGGCCCCCTTCACCCTCCTGGCCCCGGTCATCGGCCCCCTCCTGGACCGCCTCCCGCACGGCCGCCGCGCGGCGATGGCGGGCGCGATGCTGGCGCGGGCGCTGCTGGCCCTGACCCTGTCGGGCGCGGTGGTGACGGGCGGCCTGGAGCTGTATCCGGCGGCCCTGGGCGTCCTGGTCGCGTCGAAGGCGTACGGAGTCGTCCGCAGCGCCGTCGTCCCCCGCCTCCTGCCACCGGCCTTCTCCCTGGTGAAGGCGAACTCCCGGGTGACCCTCAGCGGCCTCCTGGCCACGGGTGTGGCGGCCCCGATCGGCGCGGGCCTGCAGGCGCTGGGCCCGCGCTGGCCGCTGTACGGCGCGTTCGTCCTGTTCGTCGCGGGCACGGTGCTCTCGTTCACGCTGCCCCACAAGGTGGACTCGGCGAAGGGCGAGCGCAAGGCGCTGCTGGTCGCCGACGAGGAGCATCTGCATCTGGCCCGGGACCGCGAGGACCCGTCCCGAAGACGGCGCCGCGGCCTGCGTACGGTCGGCCCGTCGGTGACGCACGGCCTGGTGGTGAACGCCGCCCAGCGCGGGCTCTCCGGCTTCCTCATCTTCTTCCTCGCGTTCCTGCTGCGCGAGCATCCCCTGGCCGGGCAGAGCGCGGCGGTGTCGCTGGGCATCGTGGGCGTATCGGCGGGCGCGGGCAACGCGCTCGGCACGGCGGTCGGGGCGTGGCTGAAGGCCCGGGCGCCGGAGCTGATCATCGTGACGGTGGTGGCGGTCGTCCTCGGCGTCGCGGTGTGCGCGGCGCTGTTCGTGAGTCCGGTGAGCATCGCGGCGCTCGCGGCGGTGGCGGGCTTCGCGCAGGCCCTGTCGAAGCTGTCGCTCGACGCGATGATCCAACGGGACGTACCGGAGGAGGTGCGGACGTCCGCGTTCGCGCGGTCCGAGACGTTGCTGCAGATGGCGTGGGTGGTGGGCGGCGGCATCGGCATCGCGCTGCCGCTCAACGGCACGCTGGGCCTGTGGGTCGCGGCGGCGATCGTCGCGGTGGGCTGGGTGCCGACGGTGAAGGGCCTGCTGGCGGCGGCACGCAGGGGCGGGGCCCGCCGTCCCCGGGTCGCCTGACCCCACGGCGACCCCGCCGTCCGGCCCACCCGTACCCCACCCCACCTGGCGGCACGCCGCACCCACCTCGCAGCGGTCACCCCGGCGCCCGATAGCCTTCCGCCATGACCTCCCTGGTACCCCGCTCGGCGCGTCGCCGCCGCACCGTCGCCGCTCTCGGCGCCGCCTCCGCCGGACTTCTCGTCCTGTCGGCCTGTGACAAGCCGACGCCGCTGGCCACCGTGACGGTCGGCAGCGACTCCGTGCACTCCGAGGCGTCCTGCTACAACGACGGCAAGGAACTGACGGAGTCCGAGGTGCAGGACTGCCTGAAGGACAAGACGGACATCAAGTCCATCACCGTCGACCCCGACGAGAAGGTCCGCTTCGGCGTCGACCCGGAGATCGCCGACAAGGGCTGGACGCTGCTGATGAACGGCCGTCCGCTGACCGAGGCCAGCAAGAAGACGTACGTCGTCATCCCGGGCAGCGTGTTCTTCAACCAGCAGTACGGCGGCAGCGGCAACTCGACCACGGTCAGCCTGCTCCAGGGCGGCAAGGCCGAGGGCGGCGCCAAGGCCACCGGCCTGTGGTCGTTCAAGTTCAAGAAGGACTCGGACGCCTGACCGGGACCGCACCACGGACCCGGCCCCCCGGTCCGCGCGTCCTGATCGCCACCGCGGTCCCCGCCGAGCGGGACGCGGTGGCGTCCGGCCTGTCCGAACCGTCTGCCCCCTCTGAACCCTCGGAACCCTCTGAACCGTTCGGCCCGCCCGTCGTCGACCTCCTCGTCGCCGGGGTCGGGCCCGCCGCCGCTGCCGCCGCCACCGGCCGTGCGCTCGCCCTCGCCGCCGCGGCCGACACCCCGTACGACCTGGTCGTCTCCGCCGGTATCGGCGGTGGCTTCCAGCCCGGCGCCCCCGTCGGCTCCCTCGTCCTCGCCGACGCCGTCACCGCCGCCGACCTCGGCGCCGAGACGCCCGACGGGTTCCTGCCCGTCACCGAACTCGGCTTCGGCCGGGTCACCCACGTACCCCCGCCCGCGCTCGTGAGCGCCCTGGCCGCCGCCACCGGCGCCGCCGTCGGAACCGTCCTGACCGTCTCCACCGTCACCGGCTCCGCCGCCCGCGCCGACGCGCTGCGCGACCGCCACCCCGGTGTCCTCGCCGAGGCGATGGAGGGCTTCGGGGTCGCCGAGGCCGCCGCCCTGTACGGGCTGCCCGTCCTTGAGGTCCGCGCCGTGTCCAATCCGGTCGGCCCGCGCGACCGTGGCGCCTGGCGGATCGGGGCCGCGTTGACCGCGCTGACCGGCGCGTTCGGGAAGTTCACGCCCGTACTCGGGAAGTTCACGCCCGTACTGGAGAGTTGGAACAGGCATGACTGACGCCCCGCCCCGGTCCCTGAAGATCGCGTACTCGCCCTGCCCGAACGACACCTTCGTCTTCGACGCGTGGGCGCACGGACGGGTGCCCGGCGCCCCCGAACTCGACGTCACCTTCGCCGACATCGACATCACCAACGGCATGGCCGAGCGGGGCTCCGCCGAGTTCGACGTCCTGAAGGTGTCGTACGCCGTACTGCCCTACGTCCTCGACGAGTACGCGCTGCTGCCCTGCGGCGGGGCGCTCGGGCGGGGGTGCGGGCCGCTCGTCCTCACCCGGGAGGCGGGGGCCGACCTGGTCGGCAAGACCGTCGCCGTGCCGAGCGAGAAGTCGACCGCCTATCTCCTCTTCCGGCTCTGGGCCGCGGACGTCCTGCCCGGTGGGGTCGGGGAGATCGTCGTCCTGCCCTTCCACCAGATCATGCCCGCGGTGCGGGACGGGAAGGTGGACGCGGGGCTGGTGATCCATGAGGCGCGGTTCACGTATCAGGACTACGGGCTGCACAAGCTTGCGGATATGGGGGAGCACTGGGAGGCGGTCACGGGGCTGCCCATTCCGCTCGGCGCGATCATCGCCCGGCGGGCCCTCGGGGACGACGTCCTGCGGGAACTGGCCGCCGCCGCCCGCGCGTCCGTGCGCATGGCCTGGGACGATCCCGAGGCGTCGCGGCCCTATGTCCGCGAGCACGCCCAGGAGATGGATCCCGCCGTCGCCGATCAGCACATCGGTCTTTACGTCAACGAATTCACCGCCGACCTGGGCGAGGACGGTTACGCCGCGGTCCGTGGCCTCCTCACCCGAGCCGCCGCCGAGGGGCTGGTCCCCGCGCTGCGGCCGGGGGCGCTGGCCTTTCCGTGACGGGTGGGTGGGGCCCTGCCGGGGGCTCCCCAAGCCCGCCCCTTCCCGAAACTTGGGCTCCGCCCCAGACCCCGCTCCTCGCCGGAGGGGCTGAAATACAACGGCAGCACATGATCTAGCCCGTCGTGGGGTCCCCCCTGCCCCTCAAGAGCTTGGGGGAGATTGAGGACGAGGCACGAAGCGCCGACAGCGCGGGTCCAGGGGGCGGCAGCCCCCGGTTTCGGGAAGGGGCGGGGTCGGGGAACTACACGTCCAGCTGGTCCGCCACCGCGCGCAGGAGCCCCGCGATCTTCGCGCCCGAGGCCTTGTCCGGGTAGCGCCCCTTTTCCAGCATCGGCGTGATGTTTTCCAGCAGAGTCGTCAAATCCTGGACGATGGAAGCCAGTTCGTCCGGCTTGCGCCGCTGCGCCGCGGCGACGGACGGCGTCGGGTCGAGCAGCGTCACGGAAAGAGCCTGGTCCCCCCGCTGCCCGGCGACCACGCCGAATTCCACGCGCTGGCCGGGCTTGAGGGTGTCGACGCCGGCGGGCAGTACGGAGGAATGCACGAAGACGTCGCCGCCGTCGTCGCGGGAGAGAAAGCCAAAGCCCTTCTCGCTGTTGAACCACTTGACCTTGCCGGTAGGCACGTGAAGTCCTCGTCCTCGTACTCGTCGTCGTACTCGTGTGTGCCGCGAAGCGTTCCGGCGGACGGGTCGGTCCGGCCCGCCGGGCGTAAACGGCTCTGGATAGCAGTACAGCGGGTCGCCCCGACCCGCCGGAACCAAGACTATGGGTCCCCGGGCCGGTGACAAGACGTCCCCGGTTTCTTCCTACGCGCTGGGAACTACCCTGGTCCGGTGCGTGACAAAACCCAAGCGAATTCCACCGGACCCGGCGACGGCCTCGTGCGGATTGGCGCGATCGTTTTCTTCGTCGGCGCCGTGGCCACATTGGTCACGGTGGCACCGCTGTTCCTCGGCGGCGACACTTTCCCACCCATCGCGTACGCGGTGTGCATGCTGATGGGGTTGGGCTTCCTCATCGCGGGCGCGGGCGTGCTGCGCGGTATCGCGGTGCAGCGGCGTCAGGCCAGGTCGGCGACGGAGCCGTCGGCCCGGTAGGCGGCCAGCCAGGCGGGGAAGCCGGTCAGGTCGTCGAGTACGACGTCCGCGCCCGCCGCGCGCAGTTCCGCTGCGTCACACGGCCCGGTCGCCACCGCTACGGAAAGCGCGCCCGCCGTACGCGCACCGCGTACGTCACCGGTGTGGTCGCCGACGTACACCGAAGCACCGTGCTCGGTCAGCGCCTCCGCCTTCCGCTCCGCCCACAGGTCGCCGATCACCGCGTCCACGTCGATGGCGAGGTGCTTCAGGTGGAGCTTCGCGTTCGGCTCGAACTTGGCGGTCACGACGAGCGCGCGCCCGCCCGCCGCGTGCACCGCGTCGACGGCCTCGCGTGCTCCGGGCAGCGCGGGCGTCGCGGTGATCGCGTATGTGGGATACATCTCACGGTAGAGCGTGGCCATGGCCGCGACACGATCGGCCGGAAACCAGTGCTTCAACTCCTCCTCAAGAGGCGGTCCGAGCCGGGTGATCGTCAGGTCCGCGTCGATGTACGTACCCGTCCGCGCGGAAAGCTCCTGGTAACAGGCGTGGATGCCGGGCCGCGAGTCGATCAGCGTCATGTCGAGGTCGAAGCCGACCGTGAGGGGGGCGGTGGTCCGGTCGGTCCCTGCGATCCGTGAGGTCATGCGCCCATTGTGCCGAGCGCCGCGGACCCCGGGCAGGGACCCCGCCCCGCATAGACTTAGCCAAGCCTTACCCAGACCAGACCGGCCCCTGCGAAACGAGCCCCAGCCGATGCGTGTGTCCGTCAGACGCGCTGTCGCGATGACGGCGGCCGTCCTGGCCCTGCTCCTCGCAGTCCTGTTCAGCCTCGCCGTCGGCGCCCGCGCGATCGCGCCCGCCGCCGTCCTCGACGCCCTCCTGCACGGCGGGCACAGCGACGCCGCCGAGGTCGTCCGGGAGCTGCGGGTGCCCCGCACCGTCATCGGCGTGATGGTCGGCGCCGCCCTCGCCGTCGCCGGTACCGCGCTGCAGGGCATCACCCGCAACCCCATCGCCGACCCCGGCATCCTCGGCATCAGCCAGGGCGCCTCCGTCGGCGTCGTCCTCGCCATCGCCTACGCGGGCGTCCACACCCTCACCGGCTACGTCTGGTACGCCTTCGCGGGCGCCGGGATCGCCTCCGTCGCCGTGTACGCCATCGCCAGCAGCGGGCGCGGCGGCGCCACCCCGGTCAAGCTCGCCCTCGGCGGCGCCGCCATCAACGCCCTGCTCGTCTCCGTCACCACCGCCGTCCTCACCACCAAGGCCTCCGCCCTGGACGAGTTCCGCTTCTGGCAGGTCGGCTCGCTGTCCGGCCGCGACGCCGAGATCGCCGCCCAGATCTGGCCCTTCCTGCTCGTCGGGCTGCTCCTCGTCCTCTCCGTCGCCCGCGGCCTCGACGCCCTGGCCCTCGGTGAGGACGTGGCCAAGGGCCTCGGTCAGAAGGTCGCGACGGTACGCGTCGTGGGCGGCCTCGGCGCCACGGTCCTCACCGCCGTCGGCGTCGCCGCCGCGGGCCCCATCGCCTTCATCGGCCTCGCGGTCCCGCACATCGCCCGCGCCGTCGTCGGCAGCGACCACCGCTGGGTCCTCCCCCTGGCAGCCCTCCTGGGCCCCATCATGCTCCTGGTCTCCGACACGATCGGCCGCGTCGTCTTCCCCCCGAGCGAGGTCCCGGCGGGCGTGATGACCGCCCTCATCGGGGTGCCGTTCCTGGTGACCCTGGTCCGCCGAAAGGCGGTGGCGGCATGAAGACGAGCGACGACGCGCCGATCGACGTCTCGAAGCGCTGTGCCCACGGTGCCGGGCAACCGTCACGCGTACGTCCCCCCGGCCATGTCGTGCTCCGGTTCCGGAGGGCGACCTTCCTCCTGCACAGCCGCTCCGCCGTCGTCACAGCCGCGCTCGCCGCGACCCTCGCGGCAGCCAGTCTCGCCTACCTCTGCGTCGGCGAGACCTTCGTACACCCCGCGGAAGCCCTGAAGGTCGTCTTCGGCCGCCCCTCCCCCGACGAGCTGGTCGTGGGCACCCTCCGCGAACCCCGGATGACGGTGGGCCTCCTGGTGGGCGCCGCCTTCGGAACAGCGGGCGCCCTCATCCAGACGGTCGCCCGAAACCCCCTGGCCAGCCCGGACATCATCGGCATCAGCCAGGGCGCGGCCGCGGTGACGGTAGGAGCGATGACGTTCGGCGTGACGTCGTACACGCTCCTGCCCTACCTCTCCGTGGCGGGCGGCATCCTCGCCGCCCTCCTCGTCTACGTCTTCGCCTGGCGGGGCGGCCTGCACGCCACCCGCTTCGTCCTCATCGGCATCGGCTTCGCCATCGCCCTCCGCTCCGTCACGACGCTGTTCATGACGAAGGGCGACTACCTGGTCGCGCAGCAGGCGCAGATCTGGATGACGGGTTCGCTGAACGGCCGCGGCTGGCCCGAGGCCGACCCCCTCGCCCTGACCCTCCTCGTCCTGCTCCCGTTCGTGGCCTGGGCGGCCCGCGCCCAGCGGACCGCGGCGATGGACGACGACACGGCGACGGCCCTGGGCGTACGCCTGGGCCGCGTCCGCTTCGGCCTGATCCTGCTGGGCGTGGTGCTTGCCTCCGTGGCGACGGGCGCCGCGGGCCCGGTCGACTTCGTGGCCCTCCTCGCCCCGCAGATCGCCCGCCGCCTCACCCGCACCGCCCAGATCCCGCTCCTGAGTTCGGCCCTGCTGGGCGCGCTCATCGTCGTCCTGGCCGACCTGCTCGCCCGGAAGCTGTTCGCGCCGACCGAGCTGCCGGTGGGCGTCCTGACGGCGGCCGTCGGCGCCCCGTACCTGATCTGGCTGATCATCCGCAGCCGCACCGTCCGCAATGGAGGCACCGCGTGACCGCCCCCGCCCCCGCCACCACGGCGGCCGCCCGCCTCACCGCCAGCGAGCTGACCCTCGCGTACGAGGACCGCACGGTCGTGCACGAGCTGGACCTCGCGATCCCCGACGGCGAGGTCACCGTCATCGTCGGCCCGAACGCCTGCGGCAAGTCGACGACACTGCGGGCGCTCGGACGGCTCCTGAAGCCCAAGGGCGGGTCCGTGCTGCTCGACGGCGAGGCCCTGGCGAAGCTGCCGACGCGGCGCGTCGCCCAGCAGATCGGGCTGCTCCCGCAGACACCGGTGGCCCCCGAGGCGATCACCGTCGGCGACCTGGTCGCGCGCGGCCGCCAGCCGCACCAGCGCTGGTGGCAGCAGTGGTCCGACGCCGACGAGACCGCCGTGACCGAGGCGATGGCGCGCACGGACGTGGCGGAGCTCGCCGAGCGGTCCGTGGACGAGCTGTCGGGCGGGCAGCGGCAGCGCGTGTGGATCGCGATGGCGCTGGCGCAGGAGACGGAGCTGCTGCTCCTGGACGAGCCGACGACGTATCTGGACATCTCCCACCAGGTCGAGGTCCTCGATCTGGTACGCCAGTTGAACCATGACCGGGGCCGGACGGTCGTGGTCGTGCTGCACGACCTGAACCAGGCCGCCCGGTACGCCGACCACCTCGTCGCCATGAAGGCGGGCCGCCTGGTCGCCCGGGGAACGCCCGCGGAGGTCGTCACCGAGGAGCTCGTACGCGAGGTCTTCGGCCTGGACTGCGTGGTCATCCCCGACCCGGTGACGGGCTCGCCGCTGGTGGTGCCGGGCACGCCCTGGCAGCCGTCGGCCCCGGGGAAGTCCGCGCCCCCCGCCGGTCCTTCGGCCCCCGCAGACTCCTCGGCTCCCACCGGCCCTTCGGCTCCCGCAGACGCCTCGGCTCCCGCAGACAAGAAACCACCCCTCGACGAAAGGCCCACGTCATGACTGGTTTCCCCCGCCGCACCGGTTCCGCACGCCGTCGCGCCCTCACCGCGGGCGCCCTCGCCCTCACCGGCGCCCTCGCCCTCACCGCCTGCGGCTCCGACTCCGACGGCTCCGGCTCGGACGCGGGCTCCGGCAAGACGCACACGGTCAAGACCGCCATGGGCGACGTGAAGGTGCCGGTCGAGCCGAAGCGGGTCGTCGTACTCGACACCGCCGAACTGGACTCCGCGATCACCCTCGGTGTGAAGCCGATCGGCGCCACGCACGTCGAGGCGTCCGGCGGGTTCCCGAAGTACCTGCCGAAGGACGAGGTCGCGGGCATCAAGGACGTCGGGGAGATGCTGAACCCGAACCTGGAGGTCATCGCCGGGCTCAAGCCCGACCTGATCCTCACGTCCAAGATCCGGCACGGGGCGAAGTACGACCAGCTCAAGAAGATCGCGCCGACCGTGATGACGGAGACCACCGGCTACCCCTGGAAGGAGAACTTCCAGACCCACGCCGCCGCGCTCGGCAAGGAGCCCGAGGCGAAGAAGGCCGTCGCCGACTACACCGCCCACGCCAAGAAGGTCACGACGGCCGTCGGCGGCCCCGCGAAGGCCAAGGCGACCGAGGTCAACATCGTCCGCTTCGTGGAGGGCGCGGACATCCGCGTCTACGGCGAGCAGACGTACATCGCCACCCTCCTCAAGGACGTCGGCCTCGGCCGGGCGCCGCTGGCGAAGAAGGCCAAGGACGGGTTCTCGTACGACCTGAGCCCCGAGAAGATCGACATGGCGGACACGGACGTCATCTTCCGGTCCACGTACGGGGATCCGGCGAAGGCCAAGCAGACGCGGACCGTCGGCAGCGGTCTGTGGAAGAACATGAAGGCCGTGAAGTCCGGCAACGTCCACGCCGTCGACGACGAGTTGTGGATCCAGGGGATCGGGTACACGGCCGCGGCCAAGATCCTGGACGAGTTGCGGGCCGACCTGACGAAGTAGCCTCCCCGGCGCGGCTATTCCGCCGACGGCCGTTGCCGCTGCGACCTCCACACCAGGAAGAGCGCGGTGGCGACGGCCGCCCCGCGGACCACCCAGGGCCAGGTGTCGGCCACCGCCTCGTTCATGTGCCCCTTCACGATGGGCTCGCCCCACTTGCCCTGCGAGCGGCCCCACAGCCAGCCGACGCCCGCCGCGATGGCGAGGCCGGGCATGACGAACACGCCGACCTTCTTCTCGGCCGGGCTGAGCTTGGGCGCGAAGTAGGCGACGGCCCAACCGCCCGCCAGCGCGAACCAGTTGCCGATGACGGCACCGACGACGAGCGCGATGGCCGCGAGCAGCACGACCGGGTTGCTGAGGGCGCGGGCCACACCGGCCCTGGCGTTGGCCCCCTTCGCGGACGGCGCCTCCTTGGCCGGGGCCTCCTCGTCGGTGTCCTCGTCGGGGGCTGCCCCGACGGCGGGCGCGAGCAGACGCCGGAACCGGCCGCGCGGGGCGGCCTCGACGGCCTCGTCATCGTCGGCCTCGTACCCCTCTTCCTCGTAGCCCTCTTCCTCGTCGTACTCGTCCTCGGCGTCCGCCACCTCGCCCGGCCCCGGCTTCGCCGTGCTCACCGGTCGCTTCAGCATCTCCGGGATCTCCACGCCGCCGACGAAGCCGTGCACGGTGTCCTTGCCCGCCGCCGGGGTGTTGTCGACACGCCACCAGTCGGGTTCCAGGTCGGCGCCGCTGACGCCGAGTTCGTCGGTGCCCGCGAGGTGGGGCGGGGCGGGGCGGGGGTCCGGACGGGAGTCGGGGGCGGGGCGGCGCTTGGCGGGGCGGGCGGGACGGCCCTTCGTGGGGCGGTCCTTCGTGGGGCGGACGGGGCGGGCGGGGCGCTCCGGGCGCTCGGTGGCCGGACGGGCGGGGCCCTCGGCGGTCGGGCGGTCCGTGGCCGCCGGGCGGTCCGTGGCCGGGCGCAGGCGGGGGCGGGGGACGACCCGGCGCAGGCGGCTGGTCTGCGGCTCCTCGCGCTGTTCGGGGATGGCGGCGCTGATGTCGTCGGGGTGGTCGGCCGCCGCGTCGACCAGTTCGTCCGGGGTGCCGAGGCCGTCCAGGATGCGGCGGATCGCGGCGGGGCTGTCGGCCGCGCCCGCCCGGCGGCGGTCGATCTCGCCGCGCAGCCCGGAGACGAGCCGCATCCGGGTGCCGGACGGCAGTTGGCGCTGCTGGGCCACGTCGCCGACGCGGCTCAGGTAGTCGAAGACGAGCTGGTCGCTCTCGATCCCCACGAAGTTCCCTCCGGGGCTGCGGTGTTGTGGGCCCGGACCTCGACGTTACCGTGATCCGCGGCCCCCGGCGCCCCTGCCCCTGACGCGGCCGCCGCACCCCGGCTGTCCCCCTTGTGTCACAGAACATCGACAGCGCCAACCGAACAGCCGGATCCCCCTGTCTAGCAGAGCAGTTCGACAGCTCCTGATGGTTGCCGAACTGCCCACTGCCTACTGCTCGCTGCTGCTCACCACTCGCTACCCGCCGTTCGTTACCCGCCGTTCGCCGTGCGCCCCCGAACCGAGGAGACCCCCGCCATGCCCGCGACATCCCCCTCCCTGACCCGGCGACTTCGTGGCCGCGCCATGGGACTGGCCGTGGCCGCCACGGCCCTGGCCCTCGCCGCCCCCGTCGTGGCGACCGCCACGGCCGGTCAGGCCGATGCCGCGGCCGACCCGACCTCGGTCCTGAAGTTCACCTCCGCGGAGCGCAAGGACGCCCTCGCCTACTGGACGCCCGCCCGTATGAAGGCCGTCGGCAGGTCCGTGGACCTCGGCCCGACCGGACCGAAGGCCAAGCCGTGGCAGGGCCCCCGGCTGAAGACCGTGGGCCGCCTCTTCTTCGTCAACGCGAGCGGCGCCGACACCTGGTGCACGGCGACGGCCGTGAAGAGCGCCAACCGCTCCGCGGTGATGACCGCCGCCCACTGTGTGCGCCGCGGCTCCTCCCCCATGAACACCAACATCGAGATGGTGTTCGCCCCGGGCTACAAGGACGGCAAGGCGCCGTACGGCACGTACGCGGTCCGCCAGGCCGTCACCCCGCGCGCCTGGGAGACGGACTCCACCGACGACATGGCCACGCTCGTCGTCGACCCCGACAAGGCGACCGGCAAGAAGCTCACCGACGCCGTCGGCGCCCGGGCCGTCGCCTTCAACCGCCCCGTCGGCGGCACCGTCTCCGCCCTCGGCTACTCCGCGACCCGCCCGCAGCGCGGCGAATCCCTCCTCCGCTGCGTCGGCACCGCGAAGAAGGAGCACGGCACCCAGGCCATCCCCTGCGACCTCTCCGGCGGCGCCAGCGGCGGCCCCTGGTTCGCCGACTTCAACGCCACCACCGGCCGCGGCACCCTGATCTCGGTCAACAGCGCACTGGACTCGCTGCAGCCGACCAAGATGTACGGCGAGGTGTTCGGGAACCTGGCGAAGAAGGTGTACGACCGGGCGCAGAACGCCTGACGGGGCGCTGGGGGTGCCGCCGCCCGGCCCGGCCCGCCGGGTGACCCGCTACCGTGGCGAGGATGAGCACCCCGGACGCCCCCCGTTCCCTGGCGGAAGCCCTCCGGGCGAGTGACGACGCGGCCATGGTCGCGTTGTTGCGGACCCGGCCGGACCTTCTGACGCCGGTCCCGAACGACCTCACGCAGCTCGCGACGCGCGCGGGCACGCGGGCGTCCGTCGTACGCGCCCTCGAACGGCTCGACCGGTTCACACAGCAGGTCGCGGAGGCCCTGGCGGTGGCGCGCGAACCGGCCACGTACGCGGAGGTGCTGGGGCTCCTCGCGGGCGACGACGGCGAGGGGGCGGACGCGGCCGAGGTGCGGGACGCCTTCGACCACGCCCTCGCCACGCTGCGCGGACAGGCCCTCGTCTGGGGCGGCGACGACCGGCTCCGCCTGGTCCGCACCGCCCGCGAACTCCTCGCGCCCACCCCGCAGCGGCCGTCCCCGACGGGCCTCGGGCCGACCGTCGCCGAGGCGATGGCGGGGATGTCGCCGGGGCGGGTGCAGAGCCTGGTCGCGGCGGCGGGGCTCGCCGCCACGCACGACGCGGTGTCGGCCGTGGAGGCGCTGACGGGGCTGTTCACCGACCGCAAGCGGATGGCGGCGCTCCTGGACGAGGCGCCCACGGAGTCCGTGGAGATCCTGTCCCGGCTCGTCTGGGGCCCGCCGTACGGCCAGGTCACCGCCGAACCGGCGGCACACCTGCGCTGGCTGATCGACCGGGGACTGCTCCTGCCGACCGCGCCGGGCACCGTCGTCCTGCCCCGCGAGGCCGCCCTGCACCTGCGCGGCGGGCGCGCCCACCGCGTGCTGGAGGCCGCCGCGCCGCCCGTGCGGGCCGCGCGCGAACACCGTCCACAGGTTGTGGACGCGACCGCGGCGGGCCAGGCGCACATGGCGCTCGCCACCGTCGAGGAACTCCTCAAGGACTGGGACGAGGGCGGGCCCGCGGTGCTGCGCGCGGGCGGCCTCAGCGTGCGCGACCTGAAGCGGACCGCGGTGGCCCTGGACGTGCCGGAGCCGCAGGCCGCGTTCTGGGTGGAACTCGCGTACGCCGCCGGGCTCCTCGCGGCCGACGGCGAGACCGACGAGCGGTACGCGGCGACACCGGCGTACGACACCTGGCAGGAGCTGCCCGCCGCCGAACGCTGGGCCCGCCTCGCCACCGCGTGGCTCACCGCGACCCGCACGGCGGGCCTCGTCGGCGGCCGCGACAGCAAGGACCGCACCCTCTCCGCCCTCGGCCCCGGCCTCGACCGCGCCGCCGCCCCCGAGATCCGCCACCGCGTCCTCCACCTCCTCGCCGACCTCCCCGAAGGCTCCGCCCCCGCCCCGGACTCCCTCAGCGCCCGCCTCCGCTGGGAACGACCGCCCGGCGCGGGCGCCTCCGACCTGCGGTCACGCCTGGCCGGGTGGACGCTGGACGAGGCGGAACTCCTCGGGGTGACGGGGCGGGGGGCTCTGTCGTCCCATGCCCGCGCCCTGCTGGCCGGGGGCCCTGAGCAGCTTCCGCCGCCGCTCCGTGGCGGCTCTCCCGTCCACCCGCCCGCGCACCCTGGACCGCAGGGCGGGCCTGGGGCCGATGGGGCCCGGCCCGGACCGCAGGGCGGGCCGGGGGCGGGCCAGGCGGAGGCCGCGCGCCTCCTCGCCCCCCTCCTCCCCGACCCCCTCGACCACGTCCTCCTCCAAGCCGACCTCACCGCCGTCGCGCCGGGCCCGCTGCAGCGCCCCCTCGCGGACGCGCTCACCGTGCTCGCCGACGTCGAGTCGAAGGGCGGGGCGACCGTGTACCGGTTCACGCCGGGGTCCGTGCGGCGTGCGCTCGACGCCGGGCAGACCGCGTCCGACCTGCACGCCTTCCTCGCCGCGCACTCCCGTACGCCCGTCCCGCAGCCCCTCACGTACCTGATCGACGACGTCGCACGGAAACACGGCCACCTGCGCATCGGCGCCGCCTCCGCGTACGTGCGCTGCGACGACGAGGGCGTACTCAACGAGATCCTCGCCGACAAGCGCGCCCAAGGGCTGCGCCTGCGCCGCCTCGCCCCGACCGTCCTCGCCACCCAGGCCGACCCGGCCGCGCTCCTCGACGGCCTGCGCTCCCTCGGCTTCGCCCCGTCCGCCGAGAGCGCGGAGGGCGACGTCCTCATCACTCGCGCGCACAGCCACCGCACCCCGCCGCGCACCGCCCCGGAGCCGGTCCCGGACGGCCCGCCCCTGCCGGACACCACCCTCATCGACGCCGCCGTACGCGCCATCCGCGCCGGCGACCTCGCCTCCACCACCCCCCGCAAGACCACCACCCCCACCACCGGCGAACTCCCCCGCACCACCCCCGCCGAGACCCTCGCCACCATGCAGGCCGCCGTCATGACCGGCGAAGCCCTCTGGATCGGCTACGTCAACGCCGAAGGCGCCGCCAGCCAACGCGTCATCGCCCCGGTCCGCGTCGAGGGCGGCTTCGTCACGGCCTACGACCACACGGCGGACGAGGTCCGCACCTATCCCTTGCACCGGGTCACGGGGGTGGCGGAACTGGCGGACGAGTGACGGGCCCTGACCCGCACACGTCCAGGGCCATCGAAAGAGTGAACGCGTCCCTGTTCGCCGGACACGCCGGAAGCACTCGGCCGTGGCCTTCAACAGCACGACCCGGAGGCCGCCGACTACTTCTACGAGTTCCCGGACATCAACCTGCGGGGCACCGCAGCCGGAGACAAATGGAGGGAAATCTTGAGCTTCGTGAGCTACTTCCCCGGACGCGGCACGGTCCGCGAGACGGCCTACCTCGAGGGCAAGGCCGAGGGGGAGGCCAAGGGGGAGGCCAAGGGCGAGGCCAAGGCTCGCGTCTCCATGATCTTGCGCGCCCTGGAGATGCGCGGCCTCCACGTCCCCGAGGGCACCCGAGAACGCATCACCTCCTGTACCGACCCGCACACGCTCAGCCTCTGGTTCGATCAGTCACTCACCGCCACATCCGTGGAGGACGTCCTCGCCGGGCCCCCGTCCCCCTCGACGGACACCTCCGGCGCGAGCTGAGCAGCACCCATCGGCAGGCGGCCCGGGACCATGTCAGGTCCCGGGCCGTCGTGCGCGGTCAGGACGACGCGTTGCCCGTGAGGAGCAGCACCAGGAACACCGCCACGCCGAGCGCTCCCAGGATCGGCTTCGCCAGGAGGACCGCGGCGGTCGTCACGGCCGCGGTCAGCGTCACCGTCAGCGCGAGGGTGCGCTGTGGGCTTCGGGGGGCCGGGGGCGCGTACCAGTGGGGGCGGCCGGTGTGGTGGGGCGGAGTGGGGCGGGGGTTCATGGGGCCAGCCAAGCCGCCGGGCGTGGTGTGCGGCACCGTACGGGTACTCATGCGTCCGCCCCCGCACCTGCGCGTTCGTACTCAGGCGCCCCGGCAGCCGGCCCCTGCCCGCGCGGCGATGCGGCACACTGGATGTTTGGCCTAGCGAAAGGGCACCCCCTGGTGAACGGACCGCTCATCGTCCAGTCGGACAAGACTCTCCTGCTTGAGGTCGACCACGACCGGGCCGACGCCTGCCGTCGTGCGATCGCGCCGTTCGCGGAGCTGGAGCGTGCGCCCGAGCACATCCACACGTACCGCGTCACGCCGCTCGGCCTGTGGAACGCGCGGGCCGCCGGGCACGACGCCGAGCAGGTCGTGGATGCCCTGGTCGAGTTCTCGCGGTATCCGGTGCCGCACGCCCTGCTGGTGGACGTGGCCGAGACCATGGCGCGGTACGGGCGCCTCACGCTGAGCAAGCACCCCGTGCACGGGCTCGTGCTGACCTCCACCGACCGGCCGGTGCTCGAAGAGATCCTGCGGTCCAAGAAGGTGCAGCCGCTCGTCGGCACCCGGATCGACCCCGACACCGTCGCCGTGCACCCCTCCGAGCGCGGCCAGATCAAGCAGACCCTCCTCAAGCTGGGCTGGCCCGCCGAGGACCTCGCCGGGTACGTCGACGGGGAGGCCCACAAGATCGACCTGTGCGAGGACGGGTGGGCCCTGCGGCCCTACCAGCGCCAGGCCGTCGAGGGCTTCTGGCACGGCGGGAGCGGTGTGGTCGTGCTGCCCTGCGGCGCCGGCAAGACGCTCGTCGGGGCCGGTGCCATGGCCGAGGCCAAGGCCACCACCCTCATCCTCGTCACGAACACCGTGTCCGCCCGGCAGTGGAAGCACGAGCTGGTCAAGCGGACCTCTCTGACCGAGGACGAGATCGGCGAGTACAGCGGGACGAAGAAGGAGATCCGGCCCGTCACCATCGCCACCTATCAGGTGCTGACCACTCGGCGTAAGGGTGTCTATCCGCACCTGGAGCTCTTCGACTCCCGGGACTGGGGGCTCATCCTCTACGACGAGGTGCATCTGCTGCCCGCACCCGTCTTCAAGTTCACCGCCGATCTGCAGGCCCGGCGACGCCTCGGGCTGACGGCGACCCTCGTGCGGGAGGACGGGCGGGAGTCCGATGTGTTCTCGCTCATCGGGCCCAAGCGGTTCGACGCTCCGTGGAAGGAGATCGAGGCCCAGGGGTACATCGCGCCCGCCGACTGCGTCGAGGTGCGGGTCAATCTCACCGACAGCGAGCGGCTCGCCTACGCCACCGCCGAGGCCGAGGAGAAGTACCGGTTCTGCGCCACCACCGCCACCAAGCGGAAGGTCACCGAGGCGTTGGTGCGCAAGCACCAGGGGCAGCAGACACTCGTCATCGGGCAGTACATCGACCAGCTCGACGAGCTCGGTGAGCATCTGGACGCGCCCGTCATCAAGGGCGAGACCACCAACGCCCAGCGCGAGAAGCTCTTCGACGCCTTCCGGCAGGGCGAGATCTCCGTGCTCGTCGTCTCGAAGGTCGCCAACTTCTCCATCGACCTGCCCGAGGCGACCGTCGCCATTCAGGTGTCCGGGACCTTCGGGTCCCGGCAGGAGGAGGCACAGCGGCTCGGACGGGTGCTGCGGCCCAAGGCGGACGGGCACGAGGCCCGCTTCTACTCCGTCGTCGCCCGGGACACCATCGACCAGGACTTCGCCGCGCATCGGCAGCGGTTCCTGGCGGAGCAGGGGTACGCGTATCGGATCCTGGACGCGGACGCGGTGCTGGCGGAGGAGTAGGGGCTCCGCTCCGGGGCCGGGTGTCCCGTTGCCGTGGGACGGTCCGCCGCCGATCGGCCTGCGGCCTCGTCCGCAAACGCCGGACGGGCTGATGCCCGTGTGCGGGTCGCAGCAGGGTTCAGCGGCGGCGGACGCCCGCCTCCTCCGCGTACTCCCCGAGCACGGCCACGCCGAACGCCGCGGAGACGAACACCTTCGCGGCGCGCAGGGTGGCGCCGAAGCGGTGCGGGGTGTGGGTGTCGGAGAGGGCCGTCGCGCCGGGGGCGGAGCGGGGGCCGGGGAGCTTCGGGGCGGACAGGGACGCGGGGGTGAACGTTGCGCTGCTCATGTCTCCATGGTCGGTTTCGCGGGCCGCGCGCACATCGGCCTGCGGGGGTAAACGTCGGCGTCCGCCGGTAGGACTCGGGGGTCATGGGCGGCCTCCGCCGGTAGGACCTGCGGGGGTCTGCCCGTACGCCTCGGGAGGGACCCGCGGGGACGACGGCCCTCAGGGTTTTCTCGGGGGTGCGTCAGGGTTTGCCGCCCCCGGCGCCTCCCGGGCCCTCGCCCGGGCCCAGCGCCCAGCGACCCGCACCACGCACCCCGCGGAAAAACCGTTTGGCCCGCCCCACCCCCGTAACTAAGCTTTCCCCTTCCCGCCTCCCGCCCAGCGGAGCGCCGCCGCCCGGCCGGAAACCGGCGGCCCCGAGCCACGCACCGAGCACCGCACATCCCGCACCCGCCGCCGGAGGCCCCCGTGAACGCCGCGCCCTCAGACCCCCTTGCCCGCGAACAGGCGCACCTCACCGCGTCCCGGGCCGCGCTGCGCGCCATGCGCGAGGACGCGGAGTCCCTGGACATCCGGGACGTGACGGCGAACTGGGTCAACGCCGAGGTCCTGCAGGGCCAGATCGACGAGCGCATCAAGGCCCTGGCCGACCTCTCGCACACGCCGTTGTTCTTCGGCCGGCTGGACTTCCTGCACGCGCCGGGGGCGGAGCAGGCGGAAGGCAGGGACGGGGAGCGGTTCTACATCGGGCGACGGCACGTGCACGACGCCGACGGCGACCCCATGGTCATCGACTGGCGCGCACCCGTCTCGCAGCCCTTCTACCGCGCCTCGAAGAAGGACCCGCTGGACGTCGGCCTCCGGCGGCGGTTCGGATACACCGGCGGTGACCTCACGGCGTACGAGGACGAGCATCTGACGGACACCACCGAGGCCGAGCAGGTCAGCAAGCTGCTCCAGCAGGAGATCGAGCGGCCGCGCGTCGGCCCGATGCGGGACATCGTCGCGACGATCCAGCCGGAGCAGGACGAGATCGTGCGCGGCGGGTTGAGCGGGTCCGTGTGCGTGCAGGGCGGGCCCGGGACCGGGAAGACCGCCGTCGGCCTGCACCGGGTCGCCTATCTCCTCTACGCCCACCGGGAGCGGCTCGCCCGCACCGGCACCCTCGTCATCGGGCCGAACAGCTCCTTCCTCCACTACATCGAGCAAGTACTGCCCGCCCTCGGCGAGTTGGAGGTGCGGCAGGCGACGGTCGCCGACCTCGTCGCGCACGTCGAGGTACGGGGCGCCGACGACCCGGAGGCCGCGCTGATCAAGGGCGACGCGCGGATGGCGGAGGTGCTGCGGCGGGCGCTGCGCTCGCACGTCACGCTGCCGCAGGAGGCGGTCGTGGTGGTGCGGGGGTCGCGGCGGTGGCGCGTACCGGCGTACGAACTCGAAGAGATCGTGGCCGAGTTGCTGGCGCGGGACATGCGGTACGGGGCCGCGCGCGAGGCCCTGCCGCAGCGCATCGCGCACGCCGTGCTCGTGCAGATGGAGCGGTCCGGGGAGGCGCCGGACGACCGCGTGCAGGACGCGGTCGCGCGCAACGCGGCCGTGAAGGCGGCCGTCAAGGCGGTGTGGCCGCAGGTGGATCCGGCGCGGCTCGTGCTGCGGCTGCTCGGCGACGCGGAGTTCCTGGCGGAGCACGCGGCGGGGGTGCTCTCGGAGGCGGAGCAGAAGGCGGTGCTGTGGGGGAAGGCGCCGCGCACGCCGAAGAGCGCCAAGTGGTCGGCGGCGGACGCGGTGTTGATCGACGAGGCGTCGGACCTGATCGCCCGTACGCACTCGCTCGGGCATGTCGTGCTCGACGAGGCGCAGGACCTGTCCCCCATGCAGTACCGGGCCGTCGGGCGGCGCTGCACCACCGGGTCCGTGACCGTCCTCGGCGACCTCGCGCAGGGCACCACGCCGTGGGCGACGCGGAGTTGGGACGAGGCGCTGTCCCATCTGGGGAAGTCCGAGGCGGTGGTGGAGGAGCTGACGGCCGGTTTCCGTGTGCCGCGCGAGGTGATCGCGTACGCGTCGCGGCTGCTCCCGGCGATCGCGCCGGGGCTCGCGGAGGTCAGCTCGGTGCGCCAGTCGCCCGGCTCGCTCTCCGTACGCCACGTCGACGACCCCGACGCCGCCGCCCTCGCCGCCTGCACCGAGTCCCTCCGCCACGAGGGGTCCATCGGCCTCATCGCGGCCGACGCCCGCATCCCCGCCCTCGCGGCGGCCCTCGCCGACGCCGGCGTCGGCTACCTCTCCCCCGGCGAGGAGACCACCCCCGACACCCGCCTCACCCTCGTCCCCGCGTCCCTGGCCAAGGGCCTCGAATACGACTACGTGGTCCTGGACGAGCCCACGGCGGTGGTCGCCGGTGAGCCCGACGAACGCACCGGCCTGCGGCGCTTGTACGTGGCGTTGACGCGGGCGGTGTCGGGGCTGACGGTGCTGCACTCGGCGCCGCTGCCGGGGGTGTTGGCGGGGGCGGGGGCCGGGGCCTAGGGCCGGTCCGGCCGAAGGTCAGGCGGTGTCCAGGGTGCGCCGCCACGCGGCGACCGCGTCGGAGGAGACCGGCGCGTCCCACCCGTGCGGCCGGGCCGCCCCGCCGATGTGGAACGCGTCGAGCCCGGCGGCGCGGAGCCCCGGCACATGGTCGAGGCGGAGTCCCCCGCCGACCAGGATGCGGGGCTCGTACCCGGGCTCCCCCGCGCGCGCGGCCTCGGCCCGCAGCGTCGGCAGCCCCGCGTCGACCCCGGCGGCGGCCCCCGCCGTGAGGTACGTGTCGAGCCCGGGCAGATCACCGAGCTGCTTGCGCAGGGCGTCCCGGTCGGCGGCCCGGTCGATGGCCCGGTGGAACGTCCACCGGCACCCGTCCAGGACCTCCACCACCGCGTCGACGGCCGCGACATCCGCCCCGCCCGCCTCGTCGAGGAACCCGAGCACGAACTCGTCGGCCCCCGCGTCCCGCAACTCCCGCGCCCGGCGCACCAGCACGTCCACGTCCCCGGCGGCGAACCCGTCGGCGAGCCGCAGCATGACGCGCAGCGCGATGTCGACGGAGGAACGGATCTCCTGGAAGGTCGCGACGGACGGCGTGAGCCCGTCGGCGGCCATGTCGGTGACCAGTTCGAGGCGGTCCGCACCTCCGGCCTGGGCGGCGACCGCGTCCTCGGCGTCGAGGGCGATCACCTCCAGGAGCGCGCTCTTGCTCATGGCTGTCTTCCTTCTGGAGTCGGGGCCGGCTGTGGGCTGACGTCGTGCGGAGCGCCGACTACAGAAACACAGGTCTAGTCCAATTACCAGGGTACGCGCAGATCACCCCGGCGCGAATCGAACCGCACCGGGGTGATCAGGCCACGTACCGAGTTGATCAGGCCATGCGCCGCCGCACAATGCCTTGGGGCGCCGCACCATGTCCTGCGCGCCGCGCAGTGCCCGATTCCCCCACCGGCGTCAGCTCAGCGGCTGAAACCCCCGCAGCCGCAGGCTGTTGCCGACCACGAAGACCGACGAGAAGGCCATGGCGGCCCCCGCGATCATCGGGTTGAGGAGGCCCGCCGCGGCCAGCGGCAGCGCGCCGACGTTG
This sequence comes from Streptomyces flavofungini, assembly GCF_014650815.1. Classification (GTDB taxonomy): domain Bacteria; phylum Actinomycetota; class Actinomycetes; order Streptomycetales; family Streptomycetaceae; genus Streptomyces; species Streptomyces flavofungini. The sequence goes on along the minus strand of NZ_BMVR01000005.1, from coordinate 167,592 downwards.
TACGCGAAGGCCCAGAACAGGTTGGACTTGATGGTGCCGAGCGTGCGGCGCGAGAGCCGGATGGCGTCGGCCGCGGCCCGCAGGTCGCCCCGGACGAGGGTGAGGTCGCCCGCCTCGATGGCCGCGTCCGTGCCGGTGCCCATCGCGAGCCCCAGGTCGGCCTGCGCGAGGGCCGCCGCGTCGTTGACGCCGTCGCCGACCATGGCGACCGAACGCCCCTCGCCCTGGAGCCGCTTGACCACGTCGACCTTGTCCTGCGGGAGGACCTCGGCGATGACGTGCTCCGGCGCGATGCCGACCTCGGCGGCGACGCTCCGCGCGACAGCGGTGTTGTCGCCGGTGAGGAGGATCGGCGTGAGGCCCAGGTCGCGCAGGCGGCGGATGGCCTCCGGGCTGGTCTCCTTGACGGCGTCGGCGACTTCGAGGACGGCCCGCGCCTCGCCGTCCCAGGCGACCGCGATGGCCGTACGCCCGGCCGTCTCGGCCTCGTCCTTGGCCCGCTTCAGCGCGGCGGGCAGCTCCATGGCCCACTCGGCCAGCAACTGCTCACGACCCACGAGCACCGCGTGCCCCTCGACGATCCCCTGCACCCCGAGCCCGGGGACGTTCGCGAAGTCCTCCGGCACCGGCAGCGCGCCGACCCGCTCGGCGGCGCCCGCCGCGACGGCCTGGGCGATCGGGTGCTCCGAGGCGTGCTCCAGCGCGCCCGCCAGCCGCAGTACGTCGTCCTCGGTCGTGCCGTCGGCCACGTGCGCGGCGAGCAGCGTCATCCGGCCCGTGGTGACCGTGCCGGTCTTGTCCAGGACGATCGTGTCGACGCGGCGGGTGGACTCCAGGACCTCCGGGCCCTTGATCAGGATGCCGAGCTGGGCGCCGCGCCCGGTGCCGACCATGAGCGCGGTCGGGGTGGCGAGGCCCAGGGCGCAGGGGCAGGCGATGATCAGTACGGCGACGGCGGCCGTGAACGCGGCGGTGAGCCCCGCGCCGTTGCCCAGCCAGAAGCCGAGCGTGGCGACGGCGAGCGCGATGACGACGGGCACGAAGACGCCCGAGATGCGGTCGGCGAGCCGCTGGGCGGCGGCCTTGCCGTTCTGCGCGTCCTCGACGAGGCGGGCCATGCGGGCCAGTTGGGTGTCGGCGCCGACACGGGTGGCCTCGACGACGAGGCGGCCGCCGACGTTCAGGGTGGCGCCGGTGACGGCGTCGCCGGGGGCGACCTCGACGGGCACGGACTCGCCGGTGAGCATGGCGGCGTCGACGGCGGACGAGCCCTCGACGACGCGCCCGTCGGTGGCGATCTTCTCGCCGGGCCGGACGAGGAAGTGGTCACCGGCCTTCAACTCACCGACCGGAACGGTCTCTTCCCGCCCGTCCCGCACCACGGTGACGTCCTTGGCGCCCAGTTCGAGCAGCGCCTTCAGGGCCGCGCCCGCCTTCCGCTTCGACCGGGCCTCGAAGTACCGCCCGGCGAGGATGAACGCGGTGACCCCGGCCGCCGCCTCCAGGTAGATGTTCGCGGCACCGTCGCTGCGCTCGATGGTCAGCTCGAAGGCGTGCGTCATGCCGGGCGTCCCGGCGGAGCCGAGGAACAGCGCCCACAGCGACCACAGGAACGCCGCGGACGTACCGACCGATATCAGCGTGTCCATGGTGGCCGCGCCGTGCCGGGCGTTGGTGACGGCTGCCTTGTGGAAGGGCCAGGCCGCGTACGTCACCACGGGCGCCGCGAGCGTCAGGGACAGCCACTGCCAGTACTCGAACTGCAGCGCCGGGACCATCGCCATCGCGATGACGGGCACGGAGAGCACCACGGCGGTGATCAGCCGCTCCCGCAGCGGCCGCAGCGCGTCGGCGTCGGCGTCCGCACCGGCGCCCTCGCCCCCTCCCCCGCCGGGCTCCGCGCTCGGCGGCGCGGGCTCCTGGGCGGTGTACCCCGTGGCCTCCACGGTGGCGATCAGGTCGGCCACGGCGACCTCGTCACCGGCGTACGTGACCTTGGCCTTCTCGGTGGCGTAGTTGACGGTCGCCTCCACCCCGTCCATGCGGTTGAGCTTCTTCTCGATGCGGGCCGCGCACGAGGCGCAGGTCATGCCGCCGATGGCGAGTTCCACCTGCGTGGACTGCGGGATCTGCGTGGTCGACATGTCAGCCGCTCTCCTCCTGCCCGGCATACCCGGGCCCGGTATCGCTTACGAGTCCATGTATACCCCTGGGGGGTATAGCCGCGCAAGCAGCGAAGGCAGGAAAAAGACATCGGGGCGACCGCTTGACTTCATACCCCCAGGGGGTATCGTCAGTGCCATGAGGACCGGACTGAGGATCACCGCGTACGCCGCGGCCGTAGCGGCCGCCTTCACCGCCGCGTACGGCGTCGGCACGAACGTCGACACCGTGAGCAAGCCCGCGGCACACAGCGAGAAGAGCGAAGGGGGGCACGGGAAGGAGGGCGGCGGCCACGACGAGCCACCCGGCGGGGAAGCGGGCGGGGCGGCGCCCGCCGGACTCCAGGTCTCCGCCGACGGGTACGCGCTCGACCTCAAGACCCCGCGGGCGAGGGCGGGCGAGCGCACCGACCTGCGCTTCACCGTCCTGAAGGAGTCCTCGGGGGCGCCCCTGAAGACGTACAAGAAGGAGCACGGCAAGGAGTTGCACCTGATCCTCGCCTCACGGGACCTGACGACCTACCGCCATCTGCACCCCGCGCGGGCCGCCGACGGCACCTGGTCGGTCCCGGCGACGCTGCCGAAGGCCGGGGACTACCGCGTGTTCGCGGACTTCACGCCGCGGGGCGCCGACGCGAAGGTCACCCTCGGCACGGACCTGGCCGTGACCGGCCCGTACGCACCCGGGAAGCTGCCGCCGGCGACCGCGACGGCGAAGGCGCCCGACGGCTACGAGGTGCGCCTGACCGGCGGGTTGACCCCCGGAAAGCCTCGCGAGGTGACCCTCCGCGTCACCCGCGACGGCAAGCCGGTCACGGACCTCCAGCCCTACCTCGGCGCCTACGGCCATCTCGTCGCCCTGCGCGCCGGCGACCTCGCCTACCTCCACGTCCACCCGAACGGCGAACCCGGCGACGGCACCACCGAGCCCGGCCCCGAAGTGTCCTTCACGGCGACGGCGCCGAGCGCGGGGGCGTACCGCCTGTTCCTGGACTTCCGGCACGAGGGCGTGGTGCGGACGGCGGCGTTCACGGTGCGGACGGGCGGAGCGGCGCAGCCTTCGGCGGGCGAGACGGAGTCACCCCACGAGGAGCAGCCGCACGGCCACTGACCGGCTCCCGCCCCCGCCTGCGCCCCCTCAACTGAAAATGCTCAACTCCGCCCGCGTCGCCCCCGCCAGCTCGAACTCCGAGCCGGCCAGGGGGCGGCCCGCGTACAGGCGGACCAGGGTCGGAGCGTCCCCGATGTACCGGGCGGGCGGGCGGCCGCCGTCCGTCACGCCGAGGAACAACGGCTCGTCCAGGCCGTCGACATCGGCGTGCAGGGGCAGGGCCGCGCGCTGCTTGCTGAACGCGGTCAGCAGCGGCAGCGCGTCGGCGAGGCCGGCACCGCCGTACGCGCCCGGCAGGCCCCATGCGTCCCGTACGTCGCCCGCGTGCACCCACTCGCCCAGCGCGACGCCGTCGAACAGGCCCTTCGACGCGGCGATGGCCGCGCCCGCGTTCGTCATGCCGTGCTCCAGCTCGTCCACGATGCGGGAGTGGGGCCAGTGGGCGCGTTCGGCGATGTCCCGGTCGTTGCCCTCCGCCGTGAAGACCCCCTTCTCGAAGCGGCTCTCGATCACCCGGCTCAGCGCGGCCGAGCAGTGCGCGAGCACGTCGCGGACCGTCCAGCCGGGACAGCAGGTGGGGGCCTTGAACGCCTCCTCGTCGGCGGCGCGCAGGAGGGGGATCAGCGCGTCCCGCTCGGTACGCAGGAGCCGACCCGGCCGGTCGGATTCGTACGCTTCGTCGGATGTGGTCACGTCGTCGTACGTCATGGCGGCCAGCCAAGCGGGCGCTGCCGCGAATGGCAACGTCTGGGAAGGTCTCGCCTCGGCCCGCGTGCGGGTGGGTGCCCCCGCGGGCGGGCCGGATCCACGCCGATCGGCGCTCCGCGCCTCGTCCTCGATCGCCGGACAGGCTCTCCCCACCCACCCGCGGCAAGGGGTGGGGTCGGGGTGCCTCCGGCGGGGGGGCGGTCGGCGGGGGCGGTTAGGGTCGGGGGATGGGTGCTGAGGGTGTCGAGGAGCTGCGGGCGCGGTGGCGGGACGCGCTGGTCGGGGCACGAGGGACGGGTGCGGGGCCGGACCCGGCCCCGTACGGGGAGAATCTGCTGGGCCGGTGGGCGGAGCCCCACCGGCGCTACCACACCACGGAACACCTCACCGCGGTCCTCACCCACATCGACACCCTCCACTCCCACGCGACATCCCCGCACCTGGTGCGCCTCGCCGCCTGGTTCCACGACGCGGTCTACGCCCCGGACCGCTCGGAGAACGAGGAACGCAGCGCCCGCCTGGCCGAGCGGGCCCTCCCGGAGGCGGGCCTCACGCCGGCGGCGACCGCCGAGGTGGCCCGCCTGGTCCGCCTCACGACCACGCACGACCCGGCGGAGGGCGACGCGAACGGCGAGGTCCTGTGCGACGCGGACCTCGCGATCCTCGCCGCGCCCCCGGACCTGTACGCGGCCTACGCGGCAGCCGTCCGCGAGGAGTACGCCTTCGTCCCCGACGAGGCGTTCCGCGAGGGCAGGGCGAACGTCCTGCGCCAACTCCTCGCCCTGCCCCGACTGTTCCGCACGGAGTACGGCGCCACCCACTGGGAGCCCCGGGCCAGGGAAAACCTCACGACGGAGCTCGACCTGCTCACGTAGCCTCGCGCCATGCTTTTCAACGGCGGGGAACGTATCGAAGAGGCGACGGCACACGCGGTGGCGGCGCTGCGCGCGGTGGCGACGACGGAATACGACTGGACGGTGCCGGCGGGCGGCCTGGAGTGGAGCTGCCTGACCACGGCGGAGCACATCGCGAGCGACTTCACGGCGTACGCGGCGCAGCTCACCGGCCGCACGGCGGGCACCGGCGCGTACGTGCCGATGGACATCCGCCTGGACGAGGGCACCGACGCGGACGGCGCGGTCCGCGTCATCGAGGCGTCGGCGGGTCTGCTCGCGGCGGTCGTACGGACGACGCCGCGGGGCGTGCGCGGCTACCACCCGTACCCGTCCGGCAGCGCCGACGCGGCGGCCTTCGCGGCGATGGGCGTCGTGGAACTGCTCCTGCACACGTACGACGTGCTGCGCGCCTTCGACGTCGCCTACGAACCCCCGGCCGAGCTGTGCGAGGCCCTGCTGGCCCGGCAGTTCGCGGACGTGCCTCCGGCGCGCGACGGGGAGGACCACTGGCGGGTCCTGCTGTGGGCCACCGGCCGTGGCCCCCGCGAGGGGCACGGCCACCGGGAACGCTGGCGCTGGCACAACCCGCTCCATCTGCCCGCCGGGCCCGTCGAGTTGGTCGAGGTGGCCCCGGACGCCGCCGCGGATCTCGCCGAGGGCGGCACGGGTGGGTTCGTGTGGGCGGAGGGCGGGCCGTACCAGGGCTCGCGCGGGGCCGCCGGGCGCACCGCGAAGGGGTACGCCGCCGGGACGCACCGCCCCGAGTGGGGCATGTTCGCCGTCGTCCGCACCGAGGACCAGCTCGCGGTGGGCGCCATGGGGTTCCACGGGGTGCCCGGCGAGGACGGCTGGGCGGAGGTCGGCTACGACCTGGTCCCGGCGGCCCGCGGCAACGGCTACGCGACGGCCGCGTTGCAGGCACTGTCCACGTGGGCCCTGTCCCGGCCCGCGGCCCCCGACGCCACCGGCACCTCCGCAAGTCCCGCCGGTCCCGCCGGTCCCACCGTGAAGGGCCTGCGCGGCCTCGCCGACCCCGGCAACGCCCCGTCCCACGGCGTCCTGACCCGCTCCGGCTTCACCCGGGTCGCCGACCGGGGGGACGCCGCCACGTTCGAGCGCCCACGCGAGGCCTGACCCCACTGCCCCGGCCACCCGCACCGGCCACCCGGCATCCGCACCGAGCCCCCGCCCGAAAGGGAATTCCCCCGCCCCCGAACACGTTGGCGAAATTCGTGCCCTCTCGCATGCCCATAGCCGTCCACACCCTCGGCGTAGCCGTCTTCGCGCTCGGTACGAGTGAGTTCATGCTGTCCGGGCTGCTCCCGGCCGTCGCGGACGACATGGACGTCTCCGTGCCGCAGGCCGGTCTGCTGATCTCCGCGTTCGCCATCGGCATGGTCATCGGCGCCCCGCTGCTCGCGGCGGCGACCCTGCGCCTGCCCCGCCGGGCCACCCTCATCGCCCTCATCACGGTCTTCGGCCTCGGCCAGATCGCGGGCGCCATCGCCCCCTCGTACGCCGTCCTCTTCGCGTCCCGCGTCATCAGCGCCCTCGCCTGCGCCGGTTTCTGGGCCGTCGGCGCGTCCGTCGCCGTCGCGATGGTGCCGGTGACGCAGCGGGCGCGGGCCATCGCCGTGATGCTCGGCGGCCTGTCCCTCGCGAACGTCCTCGGCGTCCCCGCGGGCGCCTTCCTCGGCGACCACTTCGGCTGGCGCTCCGCCTTCTGGGCGGTCGCCGGTGCCTCCGCCCTGGCGCTCGTGGGCGTCGTCCTCCTCGTGCCCCGCATCGCCCCGCCCGCCGAACAGCCCGTCCTGCGCCGCGAACTCGTCATCTACCGGGACCGGCAGGTGTGGCTCGCCGTCGCCGTCGTCGCGCTCGCCGCGGGCGGGGTCTTCTGCGCGTTCAGCTATCTCGCGCCGCTGCTCACGGATGTGGCGGGGCTCGCGGAGGGCTGGGTGCCGGGGGTGCTCGCGCTGTTCGGGGTGGGGGCGTTGATCGGTACGGCGATCGGGGGGCGGGTCACGGACGGGCGGTTGTTCACCGTGCTGTTCAGCGGGATCGCCGCGTCCACCGTGTTCCTGGGCTCGCTCGCGCTGCTCTCCGCGAGCGCCGTCGCCGCTGTGCTGCTCGCCTTCCTGCTGGGGGTCTCCGCGTTCTACACCGGGCCCGCGCTGAACGCCCGCGTGTTCGAGGTGGCCGGGGCTGCGCCCACCCTGGCGGGGGCCACGGCCACGGCCTCCTTCAACCTCGGGAACACCGTGGGGCCCTGGATCGGGGGCAGCGTCATCGACGCGGGGCTCGGGTACGAGTCGGCCGCCTGGGCCGGGGCGGGGCTCACCGCGTTGGCCTTGGGGGCTGTCGGGGTGTCGGTGCGGGTGCGGGGGGCTGCCGGGGGCTCCCCCGTCCCGCCCCTTCCCGAAACCGGGGACCCTGCCCCCAGGCCCCCGCTCCTCAAACGCCGGAGGGGCTGAATCCCCCCGGATACCTCCCGCATACCTCCCTCACACCTCCCGGCCGGGAACGTACGGCTGTGCCTACTTCAGGAAGTCCGAGCACACGTACGTCCCGGGGCTGCCCTCGCCCTTCGGGCGGATCGAGACGCGGACATCATCCGTCCTGGTCGTACCGCTCCGGTCCGCCACCGCTCGCGCCCGCGCGATGCTGCACACGAGTTGGCCCGTGAGGTTCCGGTCCTGCACGGGTGAGCCGATGAGTTCCCCCGGCGGGACGTGGACGGTGACGTCGTCCCCGTCGACGGTGGCGTCGTAGCTGCCGTTCCGCCCCAGCAGGGTGGTGAGGCCGGAGTCGCGTTCCGCGTCGTCCGGGCCGCCCAGGAGGAGCTTGATGACGCCCTTGGGGTCGGTGACCTTGTACGCCGGGAGGTCGGGGCGGGAGACGCCCTCCAGGCGGCCCGCCTGGGAGACGAAGTACAGGCGCAGGCCCTTGGTCAGGCCCCCGGCGGACTCGCCGCCGTCCAGGACTCCGGTGGGGCGGACCCCGCATCCGGTGAGCAGCAGCACGAGCGTCAGGCCTGCCAGCGCGGCCCGCAGGGGCTCGGGCCGCGCGGACCTCGTCTCGGGCTGCGCGGACCTCGTCTCGGGCTGCGCGGACCTCGTCTCGGGCCGCGGGGATCTCATGAGGCCTCCTCTCGTGGGCGCCGCCACGGCACCCGCAACGTGAACACCGCCCCGCCCCCCGCCCTGTTCGCCGCCTCGATCGTGCCCCCGTGCAAGCGGGCGTTCTCCAGGGCGATGGCCGTGCCGAGGCCGCTGCCCTCGGAGCGGGTGCGGGCGGAGTCGGCCTTGTAGAAGCGGTCGAAGACGTGGGCGAGGGTCTCGGGCGGCAGGCCGGGGCCGCGGTCGGCGACCTCGATGGTCAGCCAGTCGCCGGACGGGTCGGTGGCGAGAGTGAGGGTCACGGGGGCGGCGCCGTGGCGCAGGGCGTTGCCGACGAGGTTGGCGACGATCACGTCGAGGCGGCGACGGTCGACCATGACCCGGATGCCGGGGCGCGGTTCGGTGTGCACGCGGTCGGTGAGGGCGCGCAGGGACAGCGTGGCGGAGACGGCTTCCGCGAGGTCGGTGGGGGTGAGGTTGAGGCGGGCGGCGCCCGAGTCGAAGCGGGACATCTCCATCAGGTCGTCCACGAGCCGGGAGAGCCTGGCGGTCTCCGCGCTGACCGTGCGGGCGGCGTGGGCCGTGTCGGGCGGCAGCGCCTCCGCGTCCTCGTCGAGGACGGTGGCGACCATCGTCATCGCGGCGAGCGGGGTGCGCAGTTCGTGCGAGACGTCGGCGACGAAGCGCTTCGCCCGTGCGTCCTGTTCGCGGAGTTCGGCGACGGACGCCTCCAGGGCGTCGGCGGTCTTGTTGAAGTCCCTCGCCAGGTCGGCGAGTTCGTCACGGCCCCGGACGCGTACCCGGGAGGTGAGGTCACCGGCGGCGTGGCGGCGGGTGGCGCGGCCCAGTTCGCGTACCGGACGAAGGACCGTACCGGCGGAGAGCAGCGCGAGGACCGCGGCGAGCAGCACCACCGGCACGATGCCGTCCCGCACCGCGTCCAGGACCCCTGCCGTGGCCTCGCTCTCCGCCCGCAGGGACGTGATGGCGAAGACGTCGAGGCCGGACGGCGCCGCGCCGTCGAAGGTGACGGGAGTGCCGACGACCAGGTACGGGCGGCCGTGCCGGTCGACGCGCTGGAAGCTCATGCGGTTGCGGTCGCGTACCGCCGCGCGCAGGGCGGGGGTGATCCGGGAGCGGTCGGCGGACGCGTCGGACGACACGGTGAGGGAGCGGTAGCGGGCCACGACCACGGCGTCGTCGCCGAGCCCGTCCGCGATGCCGGTCGCGAAGCGGGTGAGGGACAGCTCGTCGGCGGGGACGTCGAAGTCCGCGGCGGCCTGTTCGACGCGGTTCTTGAAGGCGGCGCGGACGGCGTCCTGCTTGCGTTCGAGGACGGCGGTACGGGACTCGCGGTACGCGAGGGCGGTCGCCGTGACCGCGCTGATGAGGGCGATGAGGACGAAGGCCACGACGAGGCGGGTGCGGAGGCCGACGAGACGTCGCAGCGCGCCCCGCACGCGCCGCTTCCCGGGACGGGCCACCCTCACACCGGCCCGAACCGGTAGCCGAAGCCCCGCACCGTCTGGATGTACCGCGGCCGCGCCGGAATGTCCTCGATCTTGGCGCGCAGCCTCCCCACCGCCGCGTCCACCAGGCGTGAGTCCCCGAGGAAGCCGTGCTCCCACACGGACTCCAGCAACTGTTCGCGGCTGAAGACGTGCGCCGGGGACGCCGACAGCTCCAGGAGCAGGCGCAGTTCGGTGGGCGGCAGCGCGATCCGCGCCCCGCGCTTGGCGACGGTGAGCCCGGCCCGGTCGATGACCAGGCCCGCGTGGTCCTCGCCCCGCGCCGCCTGGGACGGTTCGGCCCGCCGCAGCGCCGCCCTGATCCTGGCCTCCAGGACCGGCGCGGTCACCGGTTTGACCACGTAGTCGTCGGCACCCGCCTCCAGGCCCCGCACGATGTCGCTGTCGTCGCCCCGCGCGGTCAGCATGATCACGGGCACCGTCGAACCGGCGGCGCGCAGGCGGCGGCAGACCTCGAACCCGTCGATGCCGGGCAGCATCAGGTCGAGCACGGCCAGCTCGACGGCCGGGCCCGCCGGGTCGGCGAGCAGCGCAAGGGCGTCCTCGCCGGTGGCGGCCGTGGCGACGTCGTAGCCGTGCCTGCGCAGCACCAGCTCCATGCCGTCGCGCACGGACACGTCGTCCTCGATCAGCAGTACATGGGCCATGCGGCCGATTATGCGGGAGGGTTTGCCCTGTTCAGGCCTGGTGGCAGCGGCCGGGACCCCCGTTCTCGCGCATTGTTACGTGCTCATCATGCGGCCATGGACCGGCCACCATGTACGGGCCCGACGGTGGTCCGCATGACCTTCCACACCGCTTCCCGGAGCACCGCCCGCCGCCGCGTCGCCGCGGCCCTCGCCGCTCCCGTCCTCGCCCTCTGCGTCGCCTGCGGCGGCGGGGACGACGGCGTCAAGGACGAGGGGATCGCCTCCGCCCCCGACGGGCCGACCGCGGACGGAGCCTCCGGCAAGGACAAGGCCAAGGACAAGGGCAAGGACGGCGGCAGCGGCTCGTCCAAGCCCGCCGCCGAGGGCAAGAGCGCCTTCTACGACGCCCAGTTGACGTACGTCCGCTGCATGCGCACCAAGGCCGGACTCAAGGACTACCCCGACCCCAAGCTGAGCGGCTACCTGGACTGGCCGAAGATCGAGAAGCTCGTCGACCCGAACGGCAGGGGCGAGGAGTACAAGGGCGGCAAGAACGGCGTCTGCGCCGACGAACTCCGCGCCGCCATGAACCAGGAGCCCGAGCGCGACGCGCAGAAGGACTACGAGTCCATGCTCGCCCACGCCAAGTGCATGCGCGACAACGGCGTCTCCAAGTTCACCAACCCCACGATGTCCGGCGGCAACGTCATCCCCGGCGGCGACCCCAACCCCGCGAACCCGGCGCTCGACCAGGACTCGCCCGCCTACGAGCGGGCTGAGCAGGCGTGCGCGAGCAAGCTGCTCGAAGGCCTGGACGGGATGCAGTAGATGAGGCGGCGTACCGGACTTCTTGTCGGCGGTGCCGCCGCGGCCGCCGTCGCGGTGGGCGCGGGTGCCCTGGCGTACGACGGCGGCGACGCCGAGGGCGACCGGTCCGAGCGGCCGCCCGCCACCGCCACCATCACCCGGACCGACCTCGTGCTGTCCAAGACGGTCGACGGGAAGATCGACTACGCGCGGCGGCGCGCGGTGAAGTCCGCCGTCCCGGGCACCGTGACGGTCGCCGCTCGCGAGGGCGCCACGGTCACGCGCGGGCAGGCCCTCTACGAGCTGGACGACAAGCCGGTCACGCTCCTGTACGGACCGGTGCCCGCCTTCCGCGAGATGAAGGTCGGCGCGCGCGGCAGCGACGTACTGGAGTTGGAGCGCAATCTCGTCGCGCTCGGCTACGGCAGCGGCCTGTACGTCGACCCGCGCTACGACCGGGCGACGGCCGCCGCCGTCAAACGGTGGCAGCAGTCCCTCAACCGGACGCCGACCGGCAAGGTCGGCAAGGGAGCTGTCGTCTTCCAGCCCGAGCAGGTCAAGGTCGTCCGCGCGGACGCGGCCCTCGCCGACCAGGTCGGCCCCGACACCGCCGCCCTCACCGTCGCCTCCACCAAGCCCGTCGTCCGCGCCCGGCTCGACCAGACCGACGCCTCGCTCACCGCCGAGGGCACCAAGGTCGAGGTGGCCCTGCCCAGCGGCACGACCAGGCGCGGCCGGGTCACCGGCACCGTCAAGCCGGAGGGCTCCGGCGCGTCGGACGGGGCCGAGGACGGCATCACCGTCGAGGTCACCCTGGACGGCGGCGCCCCGGCGTCCGGCGAGGACGCGAAGGCCACGGCGAGCGTGAAGTTCGTCAGCGAGAGCCGCGAGGACGTCCTCACGGTCCCGGTGGAGGCGGTCGTCGCGCTGCGCGGCGCGAACGGCGGCTACGGACTCCAGCTCGTCCGGGGCGGTACCTCCCGGATGGTGCGGGTCGAGACGGGGATGACGGCCGACGGGCGCATCGAGGTCAGCGGGTCGGGGATCAGGGAGGGGTTGCAGGTGGGGGTGGCGACGGAATGACAAGCTCCGCGTCCGGACCGGCGCCCGACGCCCCGTCCGGTCCCCTGCCCGCACCCGACACCCACCCCGGCGCCCTGCCCGCGCCCGCACCCGACGCCCCGCCAGGCACCGCACCCGACGCCCCGCCCGACGCCCCGCCAGGCACCGCGCCCGGCACCGCTGCCGCCGTCGTCGAACTGCGCGACGTCACCAAGTCCTACCCCGGTGGCGTCCACGCCCTGCGCGGCGTCACCCTCACCGTCCGCGCCGGCGAACTGCTCGCCGTCGTCGGCCCGTCGGGCTCCGGCAAGTCCACGATGCTGCACGTCGTCGGCACCCTCGACGCGCCCACGGCGGGCACGGTCCGCGTGGCCGGGTACGACGTGGGGCGCCTGTCGGACGCGCGGCTGTCCGCGCTGCGCGCCCGCCACATCGGCTTCGTGTTCCAGCACTTCCACCTGGCGGCGGGCCGCGACGCCGTCGACAACGTCGCGGACGGGCTCCTGTACGCGGGCGTCCCCCGCACCCAGCGCCGCGCCCGCGCCCGCGCCGCCCTGGAGCGGGTCCGGCTCGGCCACCGCCTCGACCACCGGCCCGCCGAGCTGTCCGGCGGCGAGAAGCAGCGCGTCGCCATCGCCCGCGCGCTGGTCGGCGAGCCGGACCTGCTGCTCGCCGACGAGCCGACCGGCGCCCTGGACAGCGCGTCCGGCGAGGTCGTGATGGAGCTGCTGCACGAGCTGAACGCGGCGGGCACGACGGTCTGTGTGATCACGCACGACCAGGAGATCGCGGACTCGCTGCCGCGCCGGGTCCGCTTCCGGGACGGCGAGATCGTGTCCGACTCCCGCTGCCAGGAGGTGAGTTCGGCGTGAGGCCCCCGCGCGGGGACGGGCCCGCCCGCCGCCGACCCGCCCGCCTCAGACCCACCCCCCTCGCCCCCGGCGACATCCTCCGCCTCGGCGCCGTCGGCCTGCGCGCCCGCCGCGCCCGCGTCGTCCTGTCCGCGCTCGGCATCGCCATCGGGATCGCCACGATGGTCGCCGTGGTGGGCCTGTCCCAGTCCAGCAAGTCGGACCTGATGGCGCGGCTCGACCGGCTCGGCACGAACCTCCTCACCGTCGAGGCGGGCGAGGACCCGCAGGGCAACGAGCTGAAACTGCCCAAGTCGGCGGTGGCGATGGTCGAGCGGATCGGGCCGGTGCGGCACGCCACGGCGACGGCGAACGTCGACGCCCGGATCCGCCGCAGCGACGTCGTGCCCGAGGAGCGGACGGCGGGCGTCACCACCCAGGCGGCCCGCACCGACCTCCTGGCCGCCCTCAACGCCCGCGTGGCCAAGGGGACCTGGCTGAACAGGGCCAACGAGCGCCTGCCCGTCACCGTCCTCGGCGCGGTCGCCGCGCAGCGCCTCGGCATCACCGAGCCCGGCGGCAAGATCATGATGAACGACGAGTACGTCGTCGTGGTCGGCATCCTGGAGCCGGTGGAGCTGGTCCCCACCCTGGACCGGGTCGCGATGATCGGCTTCCCCGCCGCCGAGCGGCACTTCCGCTTCGACGGCCACCCCTCGATGATCTTCGAGCGCTCGCCGGACGGCACGGTCGAGGACGTCCGGGCCGTGCTCGCCCGCACGGTCAGCCCCGGCTCCGAGGGTTCCGTGAAGGTCTCCCGGCCCTCGGACGCGCTCGCCGCGAAGGCGGCCACCGACAAGGGCCTGACCACCCTGATGCTGGGCCTGGGCGCGGTGGCGCTCCTGGTCGGCGGGGTCGGCGTGGCCAACACCATGGTCATCTCGGTGCTCGAACGCCGTCAGGAGATCGGCCTGCGGCGCGCGCTCGGCGCCACCAGGAACGCGGTCCGGCTGCAGTTCCTCACCGAGTCCCTGCTGCTCTCGGCCCTCGGCGGCGCGGCGGGCGCGGCACTCGGGACGACGGCGACGTTCGGCTTCGCCCTCGCGCAGGGGTGGACGGCAGTGGTGCCGCCGTGGTCGGTGGCGGCGGGGTTCGGGGCGACGCTGTTCATCGGCGTGCTCGCGGGTCTGTATCCGGCGGTACGGGCTTCGCGGCTGCACCCGACGGTGGCACTGAACGCCACGTGAGGCGTCCGCGTCGGCCGCGTCCGGGGGGGGTGCGGCGGGAGGCCCGGGGGTGCGGCGGGAGGCCCGGGGGTACGGCGGGAGGCCCGGGGGTACGGCAGGGCGGCGGGAGGCCCGGGGAGTGCGGCGGGACGGCCGTCACCGCCCGGGCGCCGCCCCCGCCCCGCCCTTGCGCCGCCGCAACCCCGCCTCCGTCAGCCGCCGCACCAGCTCCTTGGACCCGATCTCGACCGCCCCCGCCCGCACGGCGTCCCCGTACCGGTGCGCGGGCAGGTCGTAGTGGTCCCGCTCGAAGGCCCGCTCCGGCACCCCGATCCGGGCGGCGAACGCGTGCAGCTCCTCGTACGACACATCGCTGACCAGGTGCGACCACAGGCGGCCGTGACCGGGCCAGACGGGCGGGTCGATGTAGAGGGTCACCGGGGCACCGACCCGAGCGAGCCGACGGCCGCGACCACCACGCCCGCCTTCCCGCACACCCAGTGCGGGTCGGGGCCCAACTCCGGCTCCACGTCGAGCGCGTGCGGGTCGCCCGAGCCGCACACCGGGCACAGCGGCCACCGTCCGTACCGCTCCAGGAGCGCGTCCTGTACGTCCTGCGCGACCAGCCCGGCAACGAAGTCGACGCCCTCCGGCCACTGCTCGACCCACCAGCGCCGCTGCGCCACCGAGTCCTCGACGAACGAGACGACGTCCGGCTCGGCCACCTCGTCCGCGACCAGGTCGGCGAGGACCAGCGCGCGGGCCGCGTGCAGCGCCCGCTCCAGTGGGCCGACGGGGACGGAGGATGCGGAGGAGTCCATACAGCCATTGTGCGCCCCGCCGCGCGCTGGACCGTCCGGGGCGGGCCCGGCCCGGGACGTCGGGGGTCTTGACCCCCACCCGCGCCGAAAATATCTTTCAGGAGTGACCCATGACGTGAAGGAAATTTTCGCGGGTGGCGCGCCCCCGGCCCCGGCCGCCCTCGCGGCCAAGGTCCGCACGCTCGCGCCGTCGATGACCCGCTCCATGCAGCGGGTCGCCGAGGCCGTCGCGGGCGATCCGGCCGGCACCGCCGCCCTCACCGTCACCGGCCTCGCCGAACTCACCGGCACCAGCGAGGCCACGGTGGTCCGCACCGCCCGCCTCCTCGGCTACCCCGGCTACCGCGACCTGCGCCTCGCCCTCGCCGGGCTCGCCGCCCAGCAGCAGTCGGGCCGCGCCCCCGCCGTCACCGCCGACATCGCCGTGGACGACCCCATCGCCGACGTGGTGGCGAAACTCGCCTACGACGAGCAGCAGACCCTCGCCGACACCGCCGCCGCGCTCGACACCGTCCAGCTCGGCGCGGCCGTCAGCGCGCTCGCCTCGGCCCGGCGCGTGGAGGTGTACGGCGTCGCCGCGTCCGGGCTCGTCGCCCAGGACCTCGTACAGAAGCTGCTGCGCATCGGGCAGGTCGCGCACGCGCACTCCGATCCGCACCTCGCCGTCACCAACGCGGTGACGCTCCGCGCGAAGGACGTGGCGATCGCGATCACCCACTCCGGGTCGACCGGGGACGTCATCGAGCCGCTGCGCGTCGCCTTCGAACACGGCGCGACCACCGTCGCGATCACGGGGCGGCCCGACGGCCTCGTGTCCCAGTACGCCGATCACATACTGACCACGTCCACTGCTCGTGAGAGCGAGCTGCGGCCCGCGGCGATGTCCTCGCGGACGAGTCAGCTGCTGGTCGTGGACTGCCTGTTCGTGGGCGTCGCCCAGCGGACCTACGAGACCGCGGCGCCCGCGCTCGCCGCGTCCTACGAAGCGTTGGCCCACCGGCACAGCCCCCGTGGGGGCACCGGCCGCTGAGCGCACCCCCGCCGTTCGCCGTACCGCCGCCGATCGGCCCTCGGCCTCGTCCGCAAGCGCCGGACGGGCCGAAATCACGCACCCGCCCCCCGTCCGCACCCTCCCCCGAAAGAGCCCCTCTCCATGACCTCCACCACCGACGGCTACGGCGAACTCCGCGCCCAGTTGGAGACCCTCACCACCGAGGCGTTCCGGCCCGAGCTCTCCGAGATCGACCGGCTGCCCACGGCGGAGATCGCGAAGATCATGAACGGCGAGGACGCCAGCGTGTCCACGGCCGTCGCCGCGCAGCTGCCGCGGATCGCCGCCGCCATCGACGCGACCGCGGAGCGCATGGCGCGCGGCGGGCGGCTGATCTACGCGGGCGCGGGCACCGCCGGGCGGCTCGGGGTGCTCGACGCGTCCGAGTGCCCGCCGACGTTCAACACCGACCCGGGTGACGTCGTCGGCCTGATCGCGGGCGGTCCGGCCGCCGTGGTCACCTCGATCGAGGGCGCCGAGGACCGCAAGGACCTGGCGGCCGCCGACCTGGACGCGCTCGGCCTCACCGCCGACGACACGGTGGTCGGCGTCTCCGCCTCCGGCCGCACGCCCTACGCCGTCGGCGCCGTCGAGCACGCCCGCGCCCTGGGCGCGCTGACCGTCGGCCTGTCCTGCAACGCGAACAGCGCGCTGGCCGCCGCGGCCGAGCACGGCATCGAGGTCGTCGTCGGGCCCGAACTCCTCACCGGTTCCACCCGGTTGAAGGCGGGCACGGCCCAGAAGCTCGTCCTCAACATGCTGTCGACGATCACGATGATCCGGCTCGGCAAGACGTACGGGAACCTGATGGTCGACGTGCGCGCCTCCAACGAGAAGCTGCGCGCCCGCTCCCGCCGCATCGTCGCCCTCGCCACGGGCGCGTCCGACGAGGAGATCGAGGCCGCGCTCGCCGCCACCGACGGCGAGGTGAAGAACGCCATCCTCACGATCCTGGGCGATGTGGACGGCCCCGCGGCGGCCCGCCTCCTCGCCGCGTCCGACGGGCACCTGCGGGCGGCGCTCGACAACTCCCGCAAGCAATAAGGCTTTCGCGGCTCGACTACGGCGTAAAACAGACCTTCCGGAACGTACGGGCCATAACGAAGATGCCCTTGACCGTCAGCCGGTGACGATCGAGGGAGGGAACGCGCATGCCCGAGCAGAACGCGCCCACCGAAGCCCAGGTCCAGCAGGCCCTGCGCGCCGCACCGCCGATCACGCTCGCCCCGGGTCCGAGGGAGGCCCCCACCCAGCTCCCGCCCGTGCCGCACGACGTCTGGGACCTGCCCGGCGGCACCGCCTGGGTCTACCGGGGTGAGGGCAACAGCACCCTGACCCGGCCCGTGCTCCTCGCCGACGGCTTCAACACCGGGCCGAGCACCCCCGACTTCTCCTGGGACGCGCTGGAGTACAGCGCGGCCTACCCGCTCCTGAGCGAGCTGCGCAGGCGCGGCCGGGACGTCGTCCTGGTCGGCTTCCACGAGCGCAGCGCGTCGATCCTCGACAACTCGCAGGCCGCGATCACCGCCATCCGGCGGGCCAACGACGAGCGCGTGGGCGACCACCCGCTGGCGGTCGGCGGCTTCAGCATGGGCGGCCTCGTCACGCGCTACGCCCTCGCCCGCATGGAGTTCGACGGCGCCGACCACCAGACCCAGCTCTACTTCTCGTACGACAGCCCGCACCGGGGCGCCTGGATCCCCATCGCCCTGCAGGCGTTCGCGCACTACATCCGCAAGCTCGACGCCCGCTTCTCCCACCAGATCAACAGCCCCGCGTCCCGCCAGCTCCTCGCCCAGCACATCGCCGAGTGGGAGGACATCGCCGCCCCGGACAAGGAACGCGAGGAATTCCTCGCCGAGTTGGGGCGCGTCCGCGGCTGGCCGCGGCGGCCCCGGACCATCGGCGTCGCCAACGGCGTCGGCACGGGCACCGGCAACGGCATCCGGCCCGGCGTGGACGCGGTGAAGGGCAGGGGCCTCGGCATCACCGGCACCGACCTCAACACCCAGTCCGCGGGCGACGGGCAGGTCGTGGCCACGCTCCGCGTCATCACCCTGCGGAAGCCCGACATCAAGACGTCCGGCCTGCCCGAGTTCGACGGCGCGCCCGGCGGCACCCTGGAGGGCTTCGGCATCCTCGCCGACGCCCTCAACAAGATCGCCGGACTCGGCGTCGACGTGCCCGTCCGCGAGCACTGCTTCGTGCCCGCGGTCAGCGCCGTCGCCATCCGCGACGTCACCACCCAGGACGACCTCTACGCCGACATCGGCTCCCTCGCCGCCGAGGACAGCGAGCTCGACGAGTTCAAGGTCGCGTCGCAGAACGAGCCCCACACCCACATCACCGAGGAGCTCAGCACCTGGATCCTGGACCGCCTGCCGTAGGCGGGCACCGGGGGTGGCGGCCGTCGCGGGGCGGCTGCCTCCCCCGGCACGGGGGCCCGGCGTCAGCCCGCCCATCTCCCCGACAGGAACGTCACCGCGAACAGCGTGCTCAGCGGCGCGAGCACGCAGAGCCCCGCGTACGCGCGCCACGGCGCCCGCAGGCTCCACACGGCCAGGCCCGTCCACAGCGGCCACCACAGCAGGGTGGCGCGGGGGACGGACGTGTACCAGTACGAGGTCCCGAGCGCCCAGAGGTTCAGGGCGATGTACACCGCCTCCGGCCAGCGACGCCGCCACAGCAGCCCGCCGAGCAGCGCCAACCCCACCACCATGGCGGCGAGTTCGGCCTGCGACATCAGGGCGTACCCGGTGGCGTAGCGGCCGTCGAACGCCGCGCCCCAGGTGTTGCCCCAGGCCTCCCACGGCGGGTGGAAGGTGCGGTACCAGCCCCGCTCCTGCGCGTGCTTCCACGCCATCCAGTCACCGGTGCGGTCGTACAGGTACAGCGTGTACGCGAGGGCGGGCAGCGCGGGCAGCGTCAGCCAGGGCAGCCGCCGCCAGTCGCGGCGGCCGTCGCGGGCCAGCAGGAAGTCGACGGCCAGGGCGGCGGCGAGGAAGAGCCCGCTGACCCGGGTCGCCGTGGCGCACGCGGCGAGCGTCGCCGCGAGCGGCCAGCGCCCCGACCGGGCGGCGAGCCAGGCGGGCAGCGCGAAGGCGAGGAAGAGGGACTCGGAGTAGCCCGCGGCGAGGAAGACGGCGCAGGGGGAGAGAAGGACGACGAGGACGGCACGCCGGGCGACGGCGTCGACCCCCACGCCCACGCCCGCTCCCACGCCCGGCAGCGGGACCGCGGCGCCCTGGCCCGCGCCCCTGCCCGCGCCCGCGAGCCGCGCCACGCGGGCCAGCGCCAGCATCGCGACCGCCCCCGACCCCAGTGAGATCACAAGCCCGGCCGCCACCCAGTCCGGCACGACCGCGTGCACCGCCCGCAGCGCCAGCGGGAACCCGGGGAAGAACGCCTCCTCGTTCTCCAGGCCGTCCGCATACCCCGGCGCGGGCCCGAAGTAGCCGTACTCCGCTATGTGCCGGAAGTGCGTCCAGTCCCACTGCTCCCACACCGACAACAGCCCCGGCGCCCGCTTGGCACGGGAGTTCGCGGGGAACAGCCACCCCACGCAGTACCCGGTGACGAACAGCCCGACCCGAGTGCACACGTACACCTGGAGCACGAACCGGTCGGTGCCGTCGAGCCGCCCCACGAGCCGCCGCAGGACCGCCCGGCCGCCGCCGGGCAGCCGCCGTCGCCGTCGCTCCGGCGCGCGGACGTCCGGCCAGGGCGGGCGCGGGGAGGGCCGGGTGGCGGTGCTCGCCGGTGCCGGTGCCGCGGGCATGCGTGGTCTCCGTTCGGGCGTGCGGGATCGCCCGGCGGCGCGGGGTGCGCCGCCGGTCAGGAGTGCTGCGGGGAGGGGCCGCTCAGGGGCGGGGAATCTAGTCGGGGCCGTCCGTCGACGTCGGGGGCGGCGAACTCGTGACGGCGCCTCGGTACGGGGGCGAGGTCGCGCCCTGGGTACCGGTCGTCGGGGGCGCGGTGGTCGGGTCCGGGTCGCCCGAACCGCTGGTGGCTCCCGACGAGTCGGGGGCGGTCGGGAAGTCGGACGAGCCGGGGGGCCCGCTGGACTCGGGCGGTTCGGTCGTGCTGGGGGACGAAGAGGGGGCGATGGAGTCGGTCGGGTCGGGGGCCGGGTCGCCGGACGAGGGGGCGGGCGCCGGGTCGCGGGTGTCGGCCGGGGACACCTGCTCCTCGGACCCGCCGATCCCGGCGGCGACCGCGCCGCCCATCCCGCCGCACAGCAGCACGGCGCTGGCCGCGAGCACGGCGAACCTGCGCCGCCGCACGCGCTCGCCGCGGGCGGTCACCAGGGGCGCGGGCGCGGGGGCGCTGCCGCGCTCCCCCGCCGCGGCCAGCTCCCTGAGCGCGTCCGCCAGCGGATCGTCGTGGTGGTGCTCAGTCACCGTGCGCCTCCTGGGTACGAGGGTCCTGCAAGCGGTCGGCCAGTGCGGCCCGCCCCCGGGACAGATGCGTCTTGACCGTGCCGGTGGACAGTCCCGTCTCGACGGCGATCTGCTCCACCGACAGATCGCAGATGTAGTGCAGGGCCACCGTCCGGCGCTGCTGCGGGGACAGCCCCTTCAGCGCCTCGACGAGGACCACGGAACCGGGGTCGGGGGCGCCCTCGGGCGGCGCGCCCCCATGCCGCTGCCAGGCCAGCTCGGACCGCCGCCGCCCGTGCCACCGGCGCACGGCGAGCCGCCAGGCCACGGTCCGGATCCAGGCCTCGGGCGAGGCCTCCTTGACCAGCCGCCCCCGCCTGCTCCAGGCCTTCACGAAGGCCTCCTGCACGACGTCCTGCGCCTCCTGCAGATCGCCGAGCATCACATAGAGCTGACCGGTGAGCCGCCGGACCGCGTGGGCGTAGAACTCCTCGAACTCCTCAGCGGTCAATGACGTGCTCCCCATCTGGTCGGTACATCCTCTCTAGACCAGCGGGGGTGCGTTCGGTTGACACCGGGAGGCGGATCTTTTTCGAGCGCGACGTCCCGGTGCCGTCCGCGGCGTCCCGGTGCCGCGTCCGGTGCGTCCCGGTGCCGCGTCCGGTGCGTCCCGGTGCCGCGTCCGGTGCGTCAGCTGAGCGCCGCCAGCGTCGCCGGGTCGTACGCCGTCAGCTCGTCGAAGGCGCCGCCGAGCACCTTCGCCGCCCACCGCGGGTCCGCGAGGAGGGCCCTGCCGACCGCGACGAGGTCGAACTCTTCGCGCTCCAGGCGGTCCAGGAGGTTGTCCAGGCCCCGCACCGGGGCGCCCTCGCCCTGGAAGGCGCGGATGAAGTCGCCGTCGAGGCCGACCGAGCCGACGGTGATGACCGGCTTGCCGGTGAGCTTCTTCGTCCACCCCGCCAGGTTCAGGTCGGAGTCGTCGAACTCGGGCAGCCAGTAGCGGCGGGTGGAGGCGTGGAAGGCGTCCACACCGGCCTCGACGAGCGGCGTCAGGAGCGCGTCCAGCTCGGCCGGGGTGCCGGCGAGCCGCGCGTCGTACGCCTCCTGCTTCCACTGCGAGTAGCGGAAGACGACCGGGAAGTCCGACGCGACCACCTCGCGGACCGCGGCCACGATCTCCGCCGAGAACCGGGTCCGGGCCACCAGGTCGCCGCCGTAGGCGTCCGTGCGGCGGTTGGTGCGCGCCCAGAGGAACTGGTCGAGCAGATAGCCGTGTGCGCCGTGCAGCTCGACGCCGTCGAAGCCGATGCGCTCGGCGGCCGCCGCGGCCTGGGCGAACGCCGCTATGACGGCGTCGAGGTCGGCCCGCGTCATGGCCTTGCCGGTGCCCTCGGTGCCGTCGATGCGCAGCCCGGACGGGCCGACCGGCGGGGCGTCCGCGTACGGAGGCTGGCCCGCGCTGCGCACCATGCCGATGTGCCAGAGCTGCGGCATGATCTTCCCGCCCGCCGCGTGCACGGCCGCGGCGACCTCGGCCCAGCCCGCGAGCTGCTCCACGCCGTGGAACCGCGGGATCCGGTCGCTCTGACCGGCCGACTCGTGGCCCACGTAGGTGCCTTCGGTGACGATCAGGCCGACCTGCGCGGCGGCCCGCCGGGCGTAGTACGCGGCCACGTCCGGGCCCGGGACGCCGTCGGGGGAGAACCGCCGGGTCATGGGCGCCATCACGATCCGGTTCGGCACGGTGAGGCCGCCCAGCGTGAAGGGCCGGGCCAGAATCCGGGCGGCGCGCGCGGCGGACGCAGGGGACGCAGAAGACGCGGAGGGGGCGGAGGCGGGGGTGGCGGGGGCCATGTGCGGGGCTCCTTGGCTGGCGGCGGTGGACGGAGGACGCGGGTGCCGTTCCGCTCAACTTCCGCACCGGTCGCGGCATTCCGGTCCGCGCACGCCGAAGGGGCGGCACCCTCCGCGAGGAGAGTGCCGCCCCTTCGTAAGAGCGGTACGTATCAGCTACGTACGGGAACGTCCGATCCGCGAGGATCAGAAGTCCATGTCACCGCCCGGCATGCCGCCCGGAGCGGCCGCGGCGGCCTTCTCCGGCTTGTCGGCGATGACGGCCTCGGTGGTGAGGAACAGCGCGGCGATGGACGCGGCGTTCTGCAGGGCGGAACGCGTGACCTTCGCCGGGTCGATGATGCCCTCGGCGATCATGTCGACGTAGTCACCGGAGGCGGCGTTCAGGCCCTGACCGACGGGCAGGTTGCGCACCTTCTCCACGACGACGCCGCCCTCGAGACCGGCGTTGACCGCGATCTGCTTCAGCGGGGCCTCCAGGGCCAGCTTCACAGCGGCGGCACCGGTGGCCTCGTCACCCTCGAGGTCCAGCTTCTCGAAGACCGAAGCGGCCTGGATGAGCGCCACGCCGCCACCGGCGACGATGCCCTCCTCGACGGCCGCCTTCGCGTTGCGAACGGCGTCCTCGATGCGGTGCTTGCGCTCCTTGAGCTCGACCTCGGTCGCGGCACCGGCCTTGATGACCGCAACACCGCCGGCGAGCTTCGCCAGGCGCTCCTGCAGCTTCTCGCGGTCGTAGTCGCTGTCCGAGTTCTCGATCTCGGCGCGGATCTGGTTGACCCGGCCCTGGACCTGGTCGCTCTCACCGGCGCCGTCGACGATGGTCGTCTCGTCCTTGGTGATGACGACCTTGCGGGCGCGGCCGAGCAGGTCGAGACCGGCGTTCTCCAGCTTGAGGCCGACCTCCTCGGAGATGACCGTGCCACCGGTGAGGATGGCGATGTCGCCGAGCATGGCCTTGCGGCGGTCGCCGAAGCCCGGGGCCTTGACGGCGACGGACTTGAAGGTGCCGCGGATCTTGTTGACGACCAGCGTGGACAGGGCCTCGCCCTCGACGTCCTCGGCGATGATCAGCAGCGGCTTGCCCGACTGCATGACCTTCTCCAGGAGCGGAAGGAGGTCCTTCACGTTGGAGATCTTGGAGTTGACGATCAGGATGTACGGGTCGTCGAGCGACGCCTCCATACGCTCCATGTCGGTGGCGAAGTACGCCGAGATGTAGCCCTTGTCGAAGCGCATGCCCTCGGTGAGCTCAAGCTCCAGACCGAAGGTCTGGGACTCCTCGACGGTGATGACGCCTTCCTTGCCGACCTTGTCCATGGCCTCGGCGATGAGCTCGCCGATCTGGGTGTCGGCGGCGGAGATGGAGGCCGTCGAAGCGATCTGCTCCTTGGTCTCCACGTCCTTGGCCTGCTCGAGCAGGGCGCCGGAGACGGCCTCGACGGCCTTCTCGATGCCGCGCTTGAGGGCCATCGGGTTGGCGCCGGCCGCGACGTTGCGCAGGCCTTCCTTGACGAGCGCCTGGGCGAGGACGGTCGCGGTCGTCGTGCCGTCACCGGCGACGTCGTCCGTCTTCTTCGCGACCTCCTTGACCAGCTCGGCGCCGATCTTCTCGTACGGGTCCTCGAGCTCGATCTCCTTGGCGATGGACACACCATCGTTGGTGATCGTGGGGGCGCCCCACTTCTTCTCGAGGACGACGTTGCGACCCTTGGGGCCCAGGGTCACCTTGACGGCGTCGGCGAGCTGGTTCATGCCGCGCTCGAGGCCGCGCCGTGCCTCCTCGTCGAACGCGATGATCTTGGCCATGTGAAGTGGTCCTCCCGGACGGGGTGGAAAAGCAAACGGACCGTGCAGGTGCCCGCGACGGACGGCCCCCGAGCCGCGTGGTTCCTTGCCCCACCCGGCCCCCGGACCTCACCGACCCGATCCAAGTTCTGTCACTCTCACTCGTAGAGTGCTAACGCCAATGATTAGCACTCGACCCCCGAGAGTGCAAGGTCGCTTCGAAGAAGCGTCGATGTGGGGTGGTGGTCGGGCGACGGGCGGGCGCAAGGTCGCTTCGAAGAAGCGTCGATGTGGGGTGGTGGTCGGGCGACGGGCGGGCGCAAGGTCGCTTCGAAGAAGCGTCGATGAGCAGCGATGGGCGGGCGCGAGGTCGCCCCCGCGTCCCGCACGCAGGGCCCGCGTCCCGACGGAACGCCCGATCTTGTAACGACGAAGGGCCCGCGCCCCGTTCCCGGGGTGCGGGCCCTTCGTCTGCGTCGCGTCGGTGGCCGATCGCGTCAAGCCGCTCAGACGGCGAGCTTGACCATGTCCGCCTGCGGACCCTTCTGGCCCTGCGAGATCTCGAACTCGACTCGCTGACCTTCTTCCAGGGTGCGGTAGCCGTCCATCTGGATCGCGCTGTAGTGGACGAATACATCCGCACCACCGTCGACCGCGATGAAGCCATATCCCTTCTCCGCGTTGAACCACTTGACGGTGCCCTGAGCCATGCCTAACTCCCCTATTACTGGCCCTTGCGCAGACCCGCACTTCGCGGACCTGGGTCAGACCTCACCCCCCACGGGTTGGGGGTGTGCGCCGGAACGCGTCGACCGCGGCTGAATGTATCTGTCCAACTGCCCTCTGCAACAGGTCAATCGGACGAGAATTCTGGGCACGCCCGATCGGAGATATCCGGAGAATTCCACGGGAGTCAGGGCAAGTCGGGCCCGACAAATGCCACATGGGGCTCAAATAGGCAGCACACTTTGGCTACTTCTTGTCGGCTCCGCGGCCGACTTCGAATATGCGCGCGGCACTGCTGGCGCTGAGAACGTCGTTCCATTCCCAACTGTACCGCGCTCAACCATACAGAATTGCCCCCTCCGCTTCTCTCGCGGAGGGGGCAATTCTCGTAACGCTGTGTACGTCACGCGGGAGTGGGCGATCAGCAGCCGCCGGCGACGGCCGGAATGATCGAGACACCGGCGCCGTCCGGCGTCGCCGTCTCCAGGCCCTGCTCGAACCGCACGTCGTCGTCGTTCACGTACACGTTCACGAACCGCCGCAGCTTGCCCTGGTCGTCCAGGACCCGGGCGGCGATGCCGGTGTGGTTCTTCTCCAGGTCGGCGATGACCTCACCGAGCGTCGCCCCCTCGGCGGCGACCTCGGCCTGACCACCGGTGTAGGTGCGAAGAATGGTGGGAATGCGGACGTTGACACTCATGGGTTCACCTCAGGGGTACGGGGATGAGGGGCGCCCCTGAAAGGGGCGCGGGGAACTGCGCGATCAGCCACCGCGCTCCCGCAGCGAGCACGGTGTGCCAGGCCCTACGGCGCCTGACCGGCGAGCCCCGCGGAGCGGAACGCATCAAGGCTGGGCTTGATCGTGGCGGTCGCCTGGGACCTCTCGGCGACCGCGTCGAGAGTCTTCAGGCCGTCGCCGGTGTTCAGCACCACCGTGGTGAGGGTCGGGTCGATGAGCCCGGCGTCCACCAGCTTCTTGGTGACACCGACCGTCACACCCCCGGCGGTCTCGGCGAAGATCCCCTCACTCCGGGCGAGCAGCTCGATCGCGTCGACGACCTGCTCGTCGTCGACGTCCTCCACCGCACCACCCGTGCGGCGCGCGATGTCGAGGACGTACGGCCCGTCGGCCGGGTTGCCGATGGCGAGGGACTTGGCGATGGTGTCCGGCTTCTGCGGCCGGACGACGTCGTGGCCCGCCTTGAACGCGGTGGACACCGGCGAGCACCCCGCCGCCTGCGCCCCGAAGATCTTGTAGGGCCTGTCCTCGACCAGGCCGAGGGCGATCAGCTCCTTCAGACCCTTGTCGATCTTCGTGAGCTGGGAGCCGGAGGCGATGGGGATGACGAGCTGGTCGGGCAGCCGCCAGCCGAGCTGCTCGCAGATCTCGTACGCGAGGGTCTTGGAGCCCTCGCCGTAGTACGGCCGCAGGTTGACGTTGACGAAGCCCCAGCCCTCGCCCAGCGGATCGCCGATCAGCTCGGAGCAGAAGCGGTTCACGTCGTCGTAGTTGCCCTCGATGCCGACGAGCTCGCCGCCGTACACCGCGGCCATGACGACCTTGCCCTGCTCCAGGTCGTGCGGGATGAACACGCAGGAGCGGAAGCCCGCGCGGGCGGCGGCGGCGCCGACGGCACCGGCGAGGTTGCCCGTGGAGGAGCAGGACAGCGTGGTGAAGCCGAAGGCGCGCGCGGCTTCGAGGGCCTGCGCGACGACGCGGTCCTTGAAGGAGTGCGTGGGGTTGCCAGAGTCGTCCTTGACGAACAACTTGCCCTGCTCGACGCCCAGTTCACGGGCCAGGTTGTCGGCCTTGACGAGCTTGGTCCAGCCGGGGTTGAGGTTCGGCTTGTCGGCCACGTCGGCGGGGACGGGCAGCAGCGGGGCGTACCGCCAGATGTTGGCGGGGCCGGACTCGATCTGCTTGCGCAGGCTCTCCGGGTCGCCGAGGGGCAGGTCGTAGGCCACTTCGAGGGGACCGAAACACTCGGCGCAGGCGAAGATGGGGCCGAGGTCGAAGCGGGTTCCGCACTCGCGGCAGGAGAGCCCGGACGCGGG
The DNA here is from genome assembly GCF_014650815.1 of Streptomyces flavofungini. Classification (GTDB taxonomy): domain Bacteria; phylum Actinomycetota; class Actinomycetes; order Streptomycetales; family Streptomycetaceae; genus Streptomyces; species Streptomyces flavofungini. The sequence continues at coordinate 140,821 of NZ_BMVR01000005.1, read as the reverse complement.
TCCGAGATCGACGGTGTCCGCGGAAGGCGTGGTGGTGGCGACAGTCTGCACAGCCATGGAGGCGAGGCCCTTTCTCCTCATCTTCCTCGCGGCGCATCTCGCCACGAGACGGAATTGGCACCTTCCCGAGCCGGGAGCCCCGCGACGCCGAGCACCATGGACGTCATGCACGTCCACGTGGTTCGCGTACGAGACCGGCTGGAGGGTTGCCGGGGCTTCAACGGGCCGTATCCCTCTGCCCCTCTGGATGAGCGGTATTCGATTGTGACGCCCGGGACCCCGACATGCGATGGTCACCGGCGTTGTTCAAGACTGTAACCGAAGCCTTGGACCCTTGAGATAGTCGTCCGATGCGCGAGATGGATCACAACCGGGAGGACGCGCGTGCTGGAAGAGGTCGAGCGCTGGCTGAGCAGGCGTTCCTGGTCGGTCGCCGACCGCACCCTGGGCACCCTGACAGCCGCCAAGCGTGACCTCGGCACCTCGGTGAGCGTGGTGCTGCCCGCCCTCGACGAGGAGCAGACGGTCGGCGGGATCGTCGCCGAGATCCGCCGGGAGCTGATGGAGCGGGTGCCGCTCGTCGACGAACTCGTGGTGATCGACTCCGGCTCCGCGGACCGCACGGCCGAGGTCGCCGCGGCCGCCGGGGCGCGGGTCGTGCACCGGGACGGGATCCTGCCGCGCCTGCCCGCCGTACCGGGCAAGGGCGAGGTCCTGTGGCGTTCCCTGCTGGTCACGCACGGTGACATCGTGGCGTTCGTCGACGCGGACCTGAAGGAGTTCTCGGCCGACTTCGTCTCCGGCATCGTGGGACCGCTGCTCACGGAGCCGGACGTGCAGTTCGTGAAGGCTATGTACGACCGCCCGATGACGGTGTCCGACGGCCCCGCGGCCGACGGACCGGCGTCCGGCGCGACGGCCGGGCAGGGCGGCCGGGTCACCGAGCTGATGGCGCGGCCGCTGCTGAACATGCACTGGCCGCAGCTCGCCGGGTTCGTGCAGCCGCTCGGCGGCGAGTACGCGGCCCGCAGGTCGCTCCTCGAACGCCTCCCCTTCCCCGTCGGGTACGGCGTGGAGCTCGGCCTGCTCGTCGACGCGCTGCACACCGTGGGCCTGGACGCGCTCGCGCAGGTCGACGTCGGGGTGCGCAGGCACCGGCACCAGGACGGGCAGGCGCTCGGACGGATGGCCGCGGCGATCTACCGCACCGCGCAGCTGCGGCTCGCCCGCGCCCATCTCGTACGCCCCGAACTCACCCAGTTCGTCCGCGGCGAGCACGGCTTCGAGCCGCGGACGTACGCGGTGGACACCGAGGAGCGGCCACCGATGGTGGAGGTCGCGGAGTACGCGGAGCGACGGGTGGCCTGACCCGAGGGTGCCGGGCCGGGCGGGGGCGCCTTTCGCGCGGGGTGGGCCGGGGTGCCCTTCGCGCGGGGCGGGCGGGGGCGCCGGGCGGGCCGTATACGGTCCGCCCGCCGCTCGTGCGCGGGCCGCGGAGGGCCCGCCTCCGGCCGGGCCGCTCAGGGATGTGACGTTCCCCGGCCGGACGTTTGAGCGTTTCCGCGAGCGGCTAGGTTTCGGCACATGGCTTCCGAGCAGGCGGGCGCAGCCCAGGTCCTCGTCGCGTCCAACCGCGGCCCGGTGACGTACTCCCTCGGCGCCGACGGGACGCTCGACGCCAAGCGCGGCGGCGGCGGGCTCGTGTCGGGGCTCAGCGCCATCGGGGACGAGGCCGACGCCCTGTGGGTGTGCTCGGCGCTCGGCGACGGCGACCGGGAGGCCGTGCGGCGCGGGGTCGGCGAGCCCGGGGTGCGGATGCTCGACATCGACGCCGCCGTGCACGCCGACGCGTACAACGGCATCGCGAACTCGGTGCTGTGGTTCGTGCACCACATGCTGTACCAGACGCCCCTCGAACCCGCCTTCGGGCCGGAGTTCCGCGCCCAGTGGGCCGCGTACGAGACGTACAACCGGGCCTTCGCCGAGGCCCTCGCGCACGAGGCGGCGCCGGGCGCGGCCGTCCTCGTGCAGGACTACCACCTGGCGCTGGTGCCCGGCATGCTCCGCGAACTCCGCGCCGACCTGCGCATCGGGCACTTCTCGCACACGCCTTGGGCGCCCGTCGACTACTTCCGGCTGCTGCCCGACGACATCGCCGAGCAACTGCTGCGCGGCATGCTCGGCGCGGACCGGCTCGGCTTCCTCACCGGACGGTGGGCGGACGCGTTCACCGCGTGCTGCGTGGCGGTCCTCGGCGGTACGTCGGGGACGCGCATCGGGGTGCACGGGCTCGGGGCCGACGCGGACTTCCTGCGGGAGCGGTCGCGGCGGCCCGACGTCGAGGAGCGCCTGGCCGCGCTGCGGGAGCAGATCGGGCCCGACCGGAAGATCATCGTCCGGGTGGACCGGACCGAGCTGTCCAAGAACATCGTGCGCGGACTCGGCGCCTACCGGCAGCTGCTCGCCGAACGGCCCGAGTGGCGCGAGCGGGTCGTGCACGTCGCCTTCGCCTACCCCTCCCGGCAGGACCTCGCCGTCTACTGCGACTACACCGCGGAGGTGGCGCGGGTCGCCGAGGCCATCAACTCCGCGTACGGCACCGCCGGCTGGACGCCGGTCGTCCTGCACGTCAAGGACGACTTCGCGCGCTCCCTCGCCGCGTACCGGCTCGCCGACGTCGCCCTCGTCAACCCCATCCGCGACGGCATGAACCTCGTCGCCAAGGAGGTCCCCGTCGTCTCCGACGAGGGCTGCGCACTGGTCCTCTCCCGCGAGGCGGGCGCCCACGAGGAACTCGCCGAGGACGCGCTCACCATCAACCCGTACGACGTCTCCGCCACGGCAGCGGCCCTCCACGAGGCCCTGGTGATGCCCCCCGAGGAACGCGCCGAACGCACCAAACGCCTGGCCGCGGCCGCGACCGCCCTCCCCCCGGCCCAGTGGTTCCTGGACCAACTCCAGGCCCTGACCACCTGAGCCGACGGTCCCGTCAGGGCAGTCGGGCCGCCAAGGCCGACAGCAGGGCCACCACACCGGCGGGGCCCTCGGTCACCACGTCCGCCCGGTCGGCCAGCTCCACGACCTCGGGGCTGCCGCTGCACACCAACAGCCCCCGCACCGCCCCGTCCGAGCGCAATTTCTCGACCGCCGTGAAGGCGGGCAGGTCCCCGAGGTCGTCCCCGGCGTAGAGGACGGACTCGGCGCCCACTTCGCGTACGTAATCGACAAGAGCGACCCCCTTGTCGACGCCGGGCGGGCGCAACTCAAGGACGAGGCGCCCGGGTTCGACGATCAGCCCGTGCCGGGAGGCGAGCTCACCCAGCGGCCCCCGCAACCCGTCGAACGCGGCCTGCGGATCCCGCGCCCGCCGCGTGTGGACGGCGACAGCCCGCCCCTTCTCCTCGATCCACGTCCCCCGCCACGCCCCGATCGCGTCCAGGAACCCGGGCAGTTCGGCCCGCACGGCGGCCACCCCGGGATGCGGCTCCGCGGCCTGCACGGTCCCGCTGACGGCGTCCCACCGCTCGGCCCCGTAGTGCCCGAGCACGACGAGGTGCTCAAGACCGCGCACCCCGGCGAACCCGCCGTAGCGCACAGCGACCCCCGCGGGCCGCCCGGTGACGACGGCGACGGAGCGGACCTTCGGGGCGAGCGAGGCCAGCGCGGGCACGGCGCCGGGGTGCGCCCGGGCCAGCTCGGGGTCGGGCACGATCGGAGCCAGCGTGCCGTCGAAGTCGAGGGCGATCACGGCCCGTTCGGGCCGGGCCAGGATCGCGGCGAGTCCGTCCCGCCCGGCGGGATTCGGCGGCTGCGGCAGGGAGTGCGTCGGGTCACCCATGGGCCAGACCTTAACGTCAACGCTCGGCGCGCCGCGCCTGTCGGACCCGTCGCAGTCGGTTCACGGTGACCGGATCGTGGGCGAGGGCCCGCTGGTCGTCGAGGAGGGCGTTCAGGAGCTGGTAGTAGCGGACGGGGGCGAGCCCCAGCTCTTCCCGGACGGCCCGCTCCTTGGCCCCGGGCCCGGCCCAGTTCCGCCGCTCAAGCGCGAGCACGGCCTTGGCACGCTCCGAGAGCTCGCCGGGACCGGAGCACTCACCCGGCTCGGGGGGCCCGCCGGAACCGGGCCGCGCGTCGTCCGTCATGGCACCCACGCTAACCCGGGTGCCCCTGCCTCACTGCGCGCTCTCCTCCGCGGCCGCCTTCGACTCGATCTGCCCGAGGATGGCCGCGGGGTCGCCGTTCTTGTCGACGGTCTTGCCGATGTACTTCTTGACCTGCACGGAGACCTGCGCCCAGGACGTCTTGCCGACCGGGTACAGCTGCGAGGCGGGCAGTTCCTTCAGGAACTCGCCGAGCTTCGCGGAGTCCTCCTTGTTCCCCGCCATCTCCTGCGACGCCGACGTGGTGACGGGCAGCAGGTCGTACTCGCGGGAGAAGTCGAGGACGTTCTTCGTGCTGTAGACGTAGTCGAGGAACTCGCCGATCTGCTTGCGGTGGCCGTTCTGCTTGAAGGCCATCATCCAGTCGGCGACACCCATCGTGGACTGGGCCTTGCCGTTGATGCCGGGCATCGGCACCATGCCGTACTTCAGGCCCTTCTTCGCGGCCATCTGCATCAGCGTGGGGTGCCCGTTGAGCATGCCGACGTCACCGCGGGTGAAGGCGGCGAAGGCCTCGGCGCGGTCGAGCTCGCCGGGCGCGGTGGGGCCGGTGAGCCCCTTGCCGACCAGCTCGTCCTTCAGCCACTTGAACGTCGTGACGTTCGGCTTGGAGTCGATGTCGTACGAGCCGACGTTGTCGGTGTAGCCGCCGCCCCCGCTGAGCAGCCACTGCATCGTCTCGGCCTGCGCCTCCTCCGGGCCGAGCGGCAGCGCGTACGGGATCTTCACGCCGCGCGCCTTCAGCTTCTGCGCGGCGGCCTGCAGCTCGGTCCAGCTCTGCGGCGGCTTGATGCCCGCGCTCTTGAACAGCTTCTCGTTGAAGAAGAGCAGGCGCGTGGACGCGGCGAACGGCATGCCGTACTGCACCCGGTTCACCTCGCCGGCCTTCGAGAGGGGGGCGAGGAAGTCGGCCTGGGTGGGGATGGAGAGCAGGTCGTCGGCGGAGTACAGCTTGTCCTGCGCGGCGTAGTCGGCGTACGCGCCGATCTGGGCGAGGTCGGGGGCGTTCCCGTCCTTCACCATCTCCTTGACCTCGCGGTCGACGTCCGTCCAGGAGTGCACGGTCACGTCGACCTTGATGCCCGGGTGCTCGGCCTCGAACTTCTTCGTCAGCTCGCCCCAGTACTTCTTGGAGCTGTTGGCCGAGGAGTCGCCGTAGTCGGCGGCCACGAGTTTGAGGGTGACGTCACCGTCGTCGCCGGAGTCGCCGCCGCAGCCGGCGAGCAGCGCCGTCATGCTCAGTGCGGCCACCGCCGCGGTCAGACCTGTCACGCGCCGCTGCACTGCTGTTTCCCACCCTCGTCGTACGTACTGAACCGCGAGTTTCCCCCGCGTCCGGATACAAGGTCTACACCACCCGAGTATCACTTCTGCAACGGCCTTGGCTTATTGCCCCGCGGCGAGCGGGCGGCCGGGGGCCAGGGGGCGCACCGCGAGGCCCGCCCCGCCCCCGCAGGCGCCGCGCCGGAACAGGTGGACTAGACCTCTCGCGGGTCACACGCGACACTGTCCCCGTGAGACATGTCATCGCCCTGGACGTGGGCGGCACCGGAATGAAGGCCGCCCTGGTCGGGGCGGACGGCACGCTGCTCCACGAGGCCCGCCGCCCCACCGGCCGGGACCGCGGCCCGGACGCGGTCGTGGCGTCGATCGTGGAGTTCGCGGCCGACCTGAGGGCCCACGGCCTGGCGCACCTGGGCGAGCCCGCGGCCGCGGCCGGCGTGGCCGTACCGGGCATCGTGGACGCCGACCACGGCATCGCCGTGTACGCGGCCAACCTCGGCTGGACCGACGTACCGCTCCGCGACCTCCTGAGCACCCGCCTGGAAGGCATCCCCGTGGCGCTCGGCCACGACGTGCGCACGGGCGGCCTCGCCGAGGGCCGCGTGGGCGCGGGCAAGGGCGCCGACCGCTTCCTCTTCGTCCCCCTGGGCACCGGCATCGCGGGCGCGATCGGCATCAACGGCACGATCGAGCCGGGCGCCCACGGCTCCGCGGGCGAGATCGGCCACATCGTCGTACGCCCCGGCGGCCCGCCCTGCGGCTGCGGCCAGCGCGGCTGCCTGGAGCGCCTGGCCTCCGCGTCCGCGGTGAGCAAGGCCTGGGCGGAGGCCAGCGGCGACCCGAACGCGGACGCCGCGGACTGCGCGAAGGCCGTCCGCTCCGGCGACCCGCGCGCCCTCGCCGTCTGGCAGAACGCGGTCGACGCCCTGGCCGACGGCCTGCTCACCGCCCTCACCCTCCTGGACCCGCACACCTTGATCATCGGTGGCGGTCTCGCGGAGGCCGGGGAAACCTTGTTCACACCGCTGCGCGCGGCCGTCGCCGCCCGCGTGGTCCAGTTCCAGACGCTGCCGGAGATCGTCCCGGCGGCACTCGGCGACGCTGCGGGCTGCCTGGGCGCGGGCCTGCTCGCGTGGGACCTGCTCGACGCCACCGCACCCGGCACGACCGACACCACCGCACGCACCACCACGCCCGGCACCACCACCAACCCCGCGACCCCGACTCCCCGGAGGTAACCACCTGATGGCCACTAGCAAGGTTCTAGCCGGTGCCCAGGTGGTACTGCCCACCGGCACCGTCCAGAACGGCCGAGTGATCGTGACGGACGACGGCCGTATCGCCGGGAGCGCTCCCGCGGAGGCCGAGACGATCGACCTGACCGGCCACTGGCTGGTCCCCGGCTTCGTCGACATCCACAACCACGGCGGCGGCGGCGCGTCCTTCACCAGCGGTACGGCCGACGACATCCTGCACGGCGTGCACACGCACCGCCTGCACGGCAGCACGACGGTCGTGGCCTCGACGGTCACCACCGACATGGACGCCCTCGCGCAGCGCGCGGGCCTGCTCTCCGAGCTGGCCGAGCAGGGCGACATCGCGGGCGTCCACTTCGAGGGCCCCTTCATCTCCCCGTGCCGCAAGGGCGCCCACAGCGAGGCCCTGCTGCGCGACCCGGACCCGGCGGAGGTCCGCAAGCTCATCGACGCGGCCCGCGGCCAGGCCCGGATGGTCACGCTCGCCACCGAGCTGCCGGGCGGCCTGGACTCCGTACGCCTCCTCGCCGAGCACGGCGTGATCGCGGCGATCGGCCACACGGACGCCACCTACGAGCAGACGACGGCCGCCATCGACGCGGGCGCCACCGTCGCCACGCACCTCTACAACGCCATGCCCGGCCTCGGCCACCGCACCCCCGGCCCCATCGCCGCCCTCCTGGAGGACGAGCGGATCACCGTCGAGCTGATCAACGACGGCACGCATCTGCACCCGGCCTCCTTCCAGCTCGCCTTCCACCACGCGGGCGCCGACCGCGTCGCCCTCATCACGGACGCGATGGACGCGGCGGGCTTCGGCGACGGCACGTACCACCTGGGCCCGCTGGAGGTCGAGGTGAAGGACGGCGTCGCCCGGCTCGCCGAGGGCGGCTCCATCGCGGGCTCCACGCTGACCCTGGACCGCGCGTTCGAGCGGTCGGTGACCGTCGACGGGCTGCCCGTCGAGGACGTGGTCGCCGCGATCTCCGCGAACCCGGCCAAGCTCCTCGGCATGTACGACCGCGTCGGCTCCCTGGAGCCGGGCAAGGACGCGGACGTCGTGGTCCTGGACGCCGGGTTCAAGCTCAAGGGCGTGCTGCGCAAGGGCGAGTGGGTCATCGAGCCCTGACCGCACGGGGTGCCCGCGCGGGAATCCCGTGGTCACCTGTATGAGGAACCCCTATGAGGAACCCGTGAGGAAATGCCCTCCGGGGCGAGGCGGTTGGTCCAAGCCCTGGGCCAACCGCCTTCTTTTTGGCATGATCAGGCCCCGAAAGCCGCACACAGCACGCAGTTGGCGGATCCGTGGTCCCGGGGGTGAAGCAGTGATCGTCACGGTCACGCTGAACGCCGCCCTGGACCTCACGTACAAAGTCCCCGCCCTCGTCTCGCACACCTCGCACCGCGTCACCGAGGTGACCGAACGCGCGGGCGGCAAGGGCCTGAACGTCGCCCGCGTCCTCGCCGCCCTCGGCCACGACGTCACGGTGACCGGCTTCGCGGGCGGCGACACCGGCCGCACCCTGCGCGACCACCTCGCGGGCGTGCCCGGCGTCCGGGACGGCCTGCGCCCCGTCGCGGGCGCCACCCGCCGCACCCTGGCCGTCGTGGACGCCCGCACCGGCGACACCACCCAGCTCAACGAGCCGGGCCCGACCGTCTCCCCCGCCGAATGGGCCGGATTCCTCACCTCCTACGAGGAGTTGCTGGCCGACGACGACGTGACGGCCGTCGCCCTGTGCGGCAGCCTCCCGCCCGGCGTACCGGTGGGCGCGTACGCCCTCCTGGTCCGCGCCGCGCGCGCCGCCGCCGTACCCGTACTCCTCGACACCAGCGGCGAACCCCTGCGCCGCGGCGTCGCCGCCCGCCCCGACATCGTCAAGCCGAACGCCGACGAACTGGCCGAACTCACCGGCGCCCACGAGCCCTCCCAGGCCACCCGCGACGCCCGCCGCCGCGGCGCCCACGCCGTCGTCGCCTCCCTCGGCCCCGACGGCCTCCTCGCCCGCACCCTCGAGGGCACCTGGCACGCCAAGCCCCCCGGCCCGGTCCACGGCAACCCCACCGGCGCGGGCGACTCGGCCGTGGCGGGCCTCCTCTCCGGCCTGGTCCGCCACCTGCCCTGGCCGGACCGCCTGTCCCGCGCGGTGGCCCTGTCGGCGGCGACGGTCGCGGCGCCGGTGGCGGGCGAGTTCGACGCGGCGGTGTACGAGGAGGTCCTGCCGAAGGTCGCGATCACGGGCACGCCGACCGCGGCGTAGGCCCTCGTCGAAGCCCGTCCGGCGCTTGCGGACGAGGCGCGGGGCGCCGATCGGGGCGGGGCGCCGATCGGGGCGGGGCGCCGATCGGGGCGGGGCGCCGATCGGGGCGGGGCGCCGATCGGGGCGGGGCGCCGATCGGGGCGGGGCGCCGATCGGGGCGGGATCGGGATGGGGGCGGGATGGGGGCGGGACTCGGGAGAGCCCTACTCCTTGACGTGCCCCGCCTTCAACCACACCCGGTCGAGCACAGCGTCACACTTGTCCCCGTCCTGGCAGGACACGGTGACCGTATTGGTGCCCTTGTTCAGCTCGACGAAGGCGAACGTCTTGGTCCAACCCTTGTCCCAGGCCCCGTTCTTCGCCCCGGCGAAGTTGTCCATGTTGAGCTTCCGCCCGGACGCGGTCCCGTTGATCCCGAGCGTCGTCTCGGCCGCCTTGCCAGGCACGGAGTACCCCACGAAAACGGTGTAGGCCCCGCTCTTGGGAATCCCGTCAACGGTCCAGGTCACCTGCGCCCCGGGCTTGTTGAGCCCGGCGACGTACACCCCACCCGAGGACTCCGCGCCCTCGATGTCGGAGGCGGTGGTGGTCCCGCCCTCCAACTTCAGGGCCTTGGCATCGGACTTGGGCAGCTCGGCGTCGTCCTTGTCGTCGCCCTTCGACGCGGAGGGGCTGGGCGGCTCGGTCTCGGACTGGCTGACCTTGGAGCCGGGCTTCTTCGCGTCGTCACCACTGTCACCGTCGTCCTTGCCGAAGACCATCGCGGCCCCGATGCCGACGGCGACGACAGCGACCACAGCGATGGCCCCGATGAGCAGCCCCTTGGTGTTGGGCCCCCGCCCACGTCCACCACCGCCACCGTGGGCGCCCGAGCCGGGCGCCCCGGGCCCGCCGGCCTGCCGCATGGACGCGGTGACTCCGGGCTGCGCCTCGGGCGCGGCGTAGTGGGCGCTGGGCTGCCCGTAGGCCTGCTGCGGCGCCTGCCCGCCCTGCTGGCCGTACGCGGGCTGCTGACCGTATGCGGGCGCCTGACCGTAGCCGGGCGCCTGCCCCTGCGGCTGCTGCCCGTACTGGCGCTCTCCGACCGCACGTACGTGGTTGTACGAGGACCGCGGCCCCGGGTAGCCGTACCCGCCGCCCGAGGGCGGTGTCGCACCGGCCGCCTGGCCGTCTGCGTACAGGTAGCCGAACGGGTCGTCATCGCCCTCTGGCGCGCGCGGCGTGTGCTCGCCGTTATTGCCGGGCGTCATTCGCAGGTCACTCCCTCGCATCGCGGATGCGGGCGAGCCTACCCGTTCCGGGTGACCGCCCGAGTTGACGTTGACTTCTTCCAGGACATCGGCGGTCTCGCCCGCCGGGGCGCCCGCTCCGGTGCGGCCCGCGCACCGCGCCGGGCGCCGCATCCGTTACTGCGCAGGGGAGTTCGCATACCGCGCAGGAGAGTTCGCACCCTGCCGCGTGCGCCGTCCACACCCGGCGCGCGTACGTGGTCTCACGCTCACCCGGCCCGCCGGTGCTGCTTGGCCCGCGACCTTTTCTCCACGTACATCCGCTGGTCGGCGGAGTGCAGCACTTCGTCCGCCGACATCCCGCAATGTGCCCATCCGATGCCGAAGCTGGCGCCGACGCGCACCGCGCGCCCGTCGACCCTGATCGGCGGGATGATCGCGTTCCGCAGCCGCACCGCGAGGTCCTGCGCATCGGCCCGGCCGAGCCCGTCGGCGAGCACCACGAACTCGTCGCCACCGAGCCGCGCCACCGTGTCCCCGTCACGGACACCGCTGGTCAGACGGCGTGCGACCTCGATGAGGACGGCGTCGCCGGTGTGATGCCCGAAGCGGTCGTTGATCGACTTGAAACCGTCCAGGTCGCAGAAGAGAACGGCGAGACCCTTGGTGCCGTCGTCGGGGGCGCTCTCCTCGGGCGGGGCGACTGTATGGACGTGGTGGTCAAAGCCGTCGCCCTGCGCCCCCGCGTGCGCGCCCCCTGAGGGCGCGTGCCCGTGCCCCAGGGCATGCCCCGGCGCGTACAGGCCGCTGTTGTCGTACGCCGCGTCCAGCGAGTCCACCGTGGACGGCTGCCCCGCGTGCGGCCGACGACAGAGCCGGGAGCTGAGCCGGGCGCGCAGCTCGGCGGAGTTCGGCAGTCCGGTCAGCGAATCGTGCGAGGCGCGGTGCGCGAGCTGCAGCTCACGGCGCTTGCGCTCTTCGATGTCCTCGACGTGCGTGAGCAGGAACCGGGGCCCGTCCGCGGCGTCCGCCACCACCGAGTTCCGCAGCGACACCCACACATACGTCCCGTCGCGCCGCGCGAACCTCAGCTCCGCCCGCCCGCCCTCCGCCGACGTACGCAGCAGCGTCCCGATGTCCTCGGGGTGGACCAGGTCGGAGAACGAATAGCGGCGCATCGCGGACGCGGGGCGGCCGAGCAGGCGGCACAGCGCGTCGTTCGTCCGCAGGATCCGGCCGTGCTGGTCGCCGCCCATCTCGGCGATCGCCATGCCGCTGGGCGCGTACTCGAAGGCCTGCCGGAAGCTCTCCTCGCTGGCCCGCAGCGCCTGCTGCTCGCGCTCCAGGCGGACCAGGGCGCGCTGCATGTTGGCCCGCAGACGGGCGTTGCTGATGGCGATGGCGGCCTGGAAGGCGTACATCTGCAGCGCCTCGCGCCCCCACGCGCCGGGGCGCCGCCCGTTGCGCGGCCGGTCCACGGAGATCACGCCGATCAGCTCACCGCCGGACGACCCCGTCGCGTACATCGGCGCGAACAGCCGGTCGGAGGGGTGCCACTCATCCTCGAAGCGCGGTTCGGGGCCCTCGGTGTACCACTGCGGCACGTCGTCCTCGTCGAGGACCCAGCCCTCCGTGTACGGGATGAAGCGCAGCGCGCCCCACGCCTCGCCCATGGCCAGCCGGCGCTCCCAGGACTCGCGGGAGCCGACACGGCCGGTGATCAGGGCCTCGGCGGCCGGGTTGCCCGCGAACGCGGCGACGACGAGATCGCCGTCCGGGCGTACGAGATTGACGCACGCCAGTTCATAGCCAAGGCCGTTGACCACGCCGTCGGCGACGGTCTGCAGCGTGTCCGCGAGACTGCGGGCCGTGTTGAGGTCCGCAACCACCTGATGCAGCTGCCGCAGGGTCGCAAGACGGACGTACGGCTCCGACTCGGTCTCCATGCTCGCTCTCCCCGAGACCTCGACAGCAACTCCAGGATCCGCAGCGTCCTCAGTGTCCGTAACTCTGAATCTCTTGACTGTGACTCTGAATCTCTGACTCCGCTGTGCGTTCCTTCGCGCCCCGTCGCGCTGTGGCGCCCCAGCGTCTGTGCCTGTACGTGCCTGTTCCGTGCCTGTCCGATTGCCACCGTCACTGAATCACAGCGAGCTGCCCACCCGGTACACAGGGTCAACAAAATATGGGCCCTGTGACTCAAGTCACAGGTGAGGGGTCCGATTTGAGCCCTGAAGTTGAGCCCGATTTGAGCTACGAGGAGCGTGGGGCGCCGGAGTCCTAGGTCTCGTCCTAGGTCCCCCCTCGGTCCGGGGGCCGATGCGGATAGCCCGACGCCGCGACTAGCGTCAACAGCGTGGCTCCCGATCTGACCCTCAAGACCCAGACCCCGGCCCGGACTCCGTCCACCCCTCATCCTGTGGGGGTGAGCAACGACGAGTTCCGCGCCGCCATGTCCCGCCTGGCCGCGGGCGTGGTCCTGGTGACGGCCCAAGAGCCCCCGCTGGACCCGGACGACCCGACGGCCCCGGGCGGCGAGGACATCGGCATGACGGCGACGGCCTTCCTCTCCGTGTCCCTGGACCCTCCCCTGGTCATGGTCAGCCTGCGCGCGGGCTCCCGCATGGACGACCTGCTCGCGGAGCAGCCGCTGTGGGCGGTGTCGGTCCTGACCGAGAGCCAGCGCCACATCGCGGGCCGCTTCGCCATGAAGGGCCGCATCAGCGACCGGCTCCTCTTCGAGGACATCCCCTACGTACGCGGCGGCATCACCCACGCCCCCCTGGTCGGCGGCGCCCTCGCGACCCTCGAATGCCGCACGGAACAGACCGTGACAGCGGGCGATCACACCCTGGTCATCGGCCGCGTCCTGACAGCGGAACTGCCCAGCGCGGACGGCGGCCCCCTCCTGTACTTCAAGGGCCGCTACCGACAACTGGGCTGACCGTCCCGAACCACCGGGCCAGCCCACCAGCCCACCAGCCCACCAGGGCACCAGGGCACCAGGGCACCAGGGCACCAACCGTCCTGGACCCGGGTTACCCCCAGTCCTTCCCCGACCGCCCCTGCTTCGTCTCCCCGCGCCGCTTCTTCTCCCGCAGGCGCCGCTCGTTGATCCCCCGCGGGATCCGGGTGGCGCGGCGCGGCTTGGGCGGCGGAGCGGTGGCCTCCGCCAGCAGGGAGGCGAGGCGGATCGCCGCCATCTCCCGGTTCCGCCACTGCGACCGGTGCTCACTCGCCCGTACGCTGACGACGCCACCCACGAGCCGCGACTCCAGCCGTTCGAGCGCACGCTGCTTCCACACCTCGGGCAGCGCCTCCGTGCGCGCGAGGTCGAAGCGCAGCTCGACCTGCGAGTCACTGGTGTTGACGTGCTGCCCGCCGGGCCCCGAGGACCGCGAGAAACGCCACATCAGCTCGGCCTCGGGCAGCGAGACGGAGCCACGGATGACGTAAGTGCGCTGACCGGACATGTGCTCCATGGTCCCGCGTCCGAACGCCCCACGTCACCCACTTTTCCCCGCCCGCACCCCGCCGCGCCCACGGATCCCCCTCCAGGCCCTCTCGGGGCCCACATCAAGGTCCCCATCAGGGTCCGCATCAGGGTCCGCATCAGGGTCCGCATCAAGCAAGTAAAGAAAGTAAAGACAGTCCTCGGCATATGGAACCTTCGATACCCCCATCGGCGTTCATAGGGGTGTCGGTAGCTTCGTCCCAGCACGAAGCCCGCAAAGTACGCACGTACTAAACGGTTGTACTCACGCAACTAGGAAGGGACTCCCAACAATGGCTGTAAGCCTGTCCAAGGGCGGCAACGTCTCGCTCACCAAGGAGGCACCTGGCCTGACCGCCGTCACGGTCGGCCTCGGCTGGGACGTCCGCACCACCACGGGCACCGACTTCGACCTGGACGCCTCCGCCATCGCGGTGAACCCCCAGGGCAAGGTCTACTCGGACGCCCACTTCGTCTTCTTCAACAACAAGGCGACGCCGGACCAGACCATCGTCCACACCGGTGACAACGTCACCGGCCAGGGCGAGGGCGACGACGAGCAGATCAACGTCAACCTCGCGGGCCTCCCCGCCGACGTCGAGAAGATCGTCTTCCCGGTCTCCATCTACGACGCCGAGAACCGCTCGCAGAACTTCGGCCAGGTCCGCAACGCGTTCATCCGCATCGTGAACCAGGCCGGCGGCGCCGAGATCGCCCGCTACGACCTCTCCGAGGACGCCGCCACCGAGACCGCCATGGTCTTCGGCGAGCTGTACCGCAGCGGCGCCGAGTGGAAGTTCCGCGCCGTCGGCCAGGGCTACGCCTCCGGCCTCGTCGGCATCGCGCAGGACTTCGGCGTCAACGTCTGAGGTTCCTCCGCCTAGCGGACCAGCACCAAGCAAGGGCCCCGACCATCCCCGGTCGGGGCCTTTCGCATGCCCCAACACCCCCGCCCTGGCACTAGCCCACCTCTCCCACTATTCTAATTTCCCAACTAGTCGAGCAGCCGACAAACGCGAGCGAAGCCAAGCAGCGCCGCAACGTGACGACGAGCGAAGCAGGACCGGAGGGCGAAGCGTGACCAGAGCGGCGAGGAGGCATCCCCAAACCCCGGAGCCAGCACGGGCAGCACCCCCAGCCGGGGCCGCCGCCCCGGGGACCAGCACCCCCGGGACCAGCACCACGGGGACCACCTCCGCAGAGACCTCCGCCGCAGGCACCGGCAGCACCGACAGCGGCAGCGGCAGCGGCAGCACAGGCGCCACCGGGACCGGCACCGGCACCACCGGGACCGGGACCACCAACACCGCCTGGACCCGAGCCGTACTCCCCCTCTGCCTCCTCGCCATCCTCGACACCGAGAAGCAGAGCTACGGCTACGCCCTCCTCAACCACCTCGCCACCGCAGGCCTCCACGGAGTCAAGGCCGCCACCCTCTACCCGGCCCTCACCCGCCTCGAAGAGGACGGCTCCGTCGAGATCGAGTGGGGCGCCGGCGAGGGCGGCCCCGGCCGCAAGTACTACCGCATCACCGACGCGGGCCGAGCCCGCCTGCACCACGACCGCACCGCCTGGGCCTCCTTCACCCACTCCGTCGCCACCCTCACCGGGACCACCGCACCCGGCACACCCGGTGAACCCGACGGCCCCGGTGAACCTGCCGCACCTGGCACAGCACGACCCGCAGCCCACGCGGGAGAACCGGGGAACTCGATATGACCAAGAACCACCAGCCGAAGCCCACTTGGGAGCGCAAGGGCGACGAGGACTGGGCCGCCACCGTCCACGTCCGCCTCGTCCTCGACCACGACGCCCCCTCCGACCTCGCCGACGAAGTCCTCGCCGAGGCACACCAACTCGTCCACGAGGAAGGCCTCCCCGCCCTCGACCTCCTCGGCGACCCCGTCACCTACGCCCAGACCGTCGCCGACGAACGCATCCCCGAAGAACACCGCGCCCGCATCGACGCCCACGGCCTGACCCCCGGCGAACGCGTCTCCGGCTCTTTCCTCTCCCTCGGCTTCTCCGGACTCCTCTTCTGCGGCCTCCAGTGGCTGAGCGGCGGCCTCTGGGTCGGCATCGGCTGGCCCTCCCTCACCGTCACCTCAGCCATCGTCCTCGGCACCACGCTGGCCGCCGGGGCTCTCGGCGCCCACGCCGCCGGCCGGATTCGCGGCTCCTGGTACTTCGCCGCGGCCGCAGCCGGATCGGTGTGCGCGGGAGTCGGCGCCGCCCCCCTCGTCCCCGCGGGCCAACTGTTCGCCGTACCCGCCCCCGCCCTGATGCTCGCCTTCGTCGCCCTCATCACCGCGGCCGTGAAGTTCCCCGACACCACCATCGACCGCTGGTTCACCCTCACCCCCTCCGGCCCTGACGACGAGGCCTGGTTCACCCGCCTCGACGGCCTCCTGCGCGGCCGCCACGCCATGCCGTCCGCCCAGGCCCGCGACCACGTCCGCGAGGCCCGCCACCACCTCGCCTCGCCCCCCGGCGCCGAACCGGCCACCGATGTCTTCGGCGACGTCGAGGTCTACGCCCTCCGCCTCTCCGAAGGCCCCCGCCGCAGCCAACGCTTCGCCCGCCGCGAGTTCTACGCCTCCGGCTTCCTAGCCCTCTGCCTCACCGTCATGCTCATCGGCAACCTGACCGAACCCGACCCCTCCCCCTTCTGGATCGCCGGCAACGTAGCCGCCCTCGGCGCAATCCTCTGGTCCCTCCGCAGCGAATGGCACCGCTCCACCACCCGCAACCGCCCCACTACCCCGAGCCCCGGCAACCCCCCGTCCCCCGACTCACCGTCCTAGCCGGACCTCAACTCACCGCCCTGACCCTGACCCTGACCCCAGCCCTGGACGCGGCCCTGACCTCGGCCTTGGACGCGGCTTCCTCCCTGTCAGCCGGCCCGCGCCCCTGCCCGGACAGCTAGCCTGCGCCGCATGATCCTCGAACCACTCTCCTTCACCGCCGACGGCACCTCCCCCGGCGGCCTGCCCGGCCCCCTCCTCACGGAACTCACCGCCCTCTACGCCTCCAACCACGAGTTCTTCGCACTCAGCGGAGACTTCCCGGATGCGCATCACATCAACGCCGAACAGGTCGCCACCGCACTCGCCGACGAACTCTCCCAACCCGGCGCCGAAGTGCTCCTCGGCCGTTCCGAAGGCCGACTCATCGGCGTCGTCGTCACCCTCGCCCACCACCCCGACCCGGCCGACCCTGACCCTTGGATCGGCCTCCTCCTGGTGGACGCCCGAGTCCAACGCACCGGCTTGGGCCGCCAGTTGGCCACCACCACCGAGGAACGCCTCCGCTCCATGGGGCGCACCGCCGTACGCCTCGCTGTCCTCGACAACAACCCGAAGGGCCTCGCCTTCTGGACCGCCCTCGGCTACGAACTCCTCGACCATCGCGAGGACACCCAACTCGGCCGCCGCTGCGCCGTATTGCGCAAGCCCCTGTAAGCCGGTGGCGCCGAGCGGCTCAAGTGGTGGCACCGTCCTGCACGTATGCACCCTGCACGTCCGCGCCTTGTGCATCTGCGCCCTGTGGATCTACGGCTTGTCTGGCTTCCCGTCCCCGTAAAGCCAGTCCGCCCATACCTGCTTCAGTTCCTCACGCGACGCGTCGTCCCCCGCGTGCTCCTCGACGTACGTCGTGAAGTCCTTCGTGTTCGCGTTTCCGTGGCGATAGGTCTTCGTCCAGCCCTTGATGATGGCGTAGAAGGTATCGTCGCCGACCGTCTCGCGGATCTTGTGGATCACCATCGCACCCCGGTCGTACACCGGTTCATCCGAGATGCTCGCGGCGTCCGACTGCTTGGCCGGCGGGAAGTCCCAGATGGCTTCGTCTTCGTCCTGCTCGTACAGCGCGTCGAAGATGTCCTGCGTGCTGTCCCCTCCGTTGTCCTCCTCCCACAGCCACTCCGCGTAGCTCGCGAAGCCTTCGTTCAGCCACATGTCCTGCCATGTCTTCGGCGTGACCGAGTTGCCGAACCACTGGTGTGCCAGCTCGTGGACGAGCGTCGACGTGTTGGCCTCGGAGACGGGGAACACCGGCTTGGTCTGGGTCTCCAGGGCGTAGCCCAGGCCCACCCGGTCGTCGACGATCGCTCCGGTCGAGGAGAAGGGGTAGGGGCCGAAGTTGAGCTCCGCCCAGTCCATGATCTCGGGGATCTTCGCGAGGACCTTCTCGGTCTTCTTGTACTTGCCGTCCGGCAGGGTGGGGTCGATCGCTGTGAACACCGGGATGCCGGAGTTCGACTTGGCCGTCATCGACTTCTTCGTCTCGAACTTACCGATCGCCACGGTCGCCAGATAGCTGGCCATGGGCTCGGCGTTGTGCCAGGCGAACGTGGTGCGGCCGTTCGTCGTGGTCTCATGCGTCAACTCGCCGTTGGAGATCGCCTTCAGCCCCTTGGGCACGGTGATCCTTATGTCGTATGCGGCCTTGTCGCTCGGGTGGTTGTTGCTCGGGAACCACGCCATCGAACCGGCCGGCTCGCCGACCGCGATCGCACTCTCCTCCCCCTTCAGCCAGCCTTCCTCGGCGTCGTCCGCATCGATGACCGTCTGCGGCGTCCCGGAGTAGCGAACGGTCGTGCGGAACGTCTCGCCCCGGTCGAGGTCGTCACGCGGGCGCACCGTCAGCTCGTCACCGGCGCGGTTGAAACGGGCTTCCTTGCCCTCGACGGTGACCTGTTTGACGTCCAGGCCCTTGAGGTCGAGGTTGAAGGCGCTGAGCTTCTTGGTGGCGCGGGCCGTGATCTCCGCCGTGCCGGTGAGGTGGCGGTTCTCCGGGTCGTAGCCGAGGGTCAGGCCGTAGTGCGCCACGTCGTATCCCCCGTTTCCGAGCTTGGGGAAGAACGGGTCGCGGACACCTGCGGCGCCGGGGGTTCCGTCGACGCCGCCACCGGTGCAGGCGGTGAGGGCGGTCAACGTCAGGGCAGCCAGGGCTGCGGGAGCGATACGGCGGGCGCGGGGCCCCCTGGTCAGAGGGGCGGTGGCTCGGTAGTTCACCTCGGTGATCCTATGGCCACCGCCCCGCGAGACCTCATGCCAGGGGCGTCACCTGAGCGGCATCCACTCGGGCAGGAGCAGGTCAGCGGCTGAGCGCCGCCACTCCGGCCTTCGCGAACTTCTCGTCCAGGTCACCGCTCGGCGCGCCCGCCACGCCTATGCCCGCGACCGGGGCGCCCTTGGCGGTGACCGGGGCGGCGCCCGCCAGGAACAGCGTGCCGGGGATGTCCTTCAGGTTCGGCGTCTGAGTGAGGCGCTTGGCGAGCTCGGAGGTGGGGGCGTTCCACGACACCGCCGTGTAGGCCTTGCGCTCGGCGGACTCGTACGACTGCGGGCCGGCGCCGTCGCCGCGCAGCGTGACGATGGTGTTGCCGTTGCGGTCGACGACGGCGACCGTCACGCGCTGGTTCTCCCTCTTCGCGGCGTCCAGCGCGGCCTGCGCGGCCTTGGTCGCGGCGGCCGTGCTGAGGTGCGTGGAACTGGTGAGGTTGCGGTTGCCGGCGTCGGCGGTCACGGCGGCCTTGGCGGCGGCGTCCGGCGTCCCGGCCGTGGCCGAGACCGTGCCGAACGTCGCGGCGGCGACCGTGGCGAGGGCTGCGGCCGTAGTAAGGAATCGGGTGCGCGGGGAGAGCTGCTTCATCGACTTCATGTCCGTTGGCTCCTGTGCGGATGCGGGCTGTTGAGAATGAGCGGCGAGTCGTTCCCCGCCACGCAATCCATCGTCCGGCCGCTGAACGCCTCTTTTCGTCGGCGATACGGCTGCCTGCCGCGCACGAATCGGCTGACGGCCATGTCAACCGATCGGTTGATCCGGGTGCACGGCGCCGCGAGCCAGAATGGGGATGTCTTCCCAGTTCAGGCGTGTGCGATCAGGTGTGTGCGGTCCTGCGCGTCATCGTGTGAGGTCAAGCGTGCGAGCGAGTCCCGCTTGCGAGCGAGCCAAGCGCGTCGGATCGAGCGCACGGGACCAAGTGCGCAGGACCAGGCGCACCGGGTCGAGCACGCGGGACCAGGTGCACGGAATCGGGCGCACGGGATCAGGCCCGTGCGGTCATACGCGAGCGGCGGCCGAGAAGGAGGCCAGCGTGGAACGGCACACAGACGGCCTCGGCGCTGTCGAGCAGAACCCTGACGGCCTCAGCGCCGTGGATCAAGGCAAGGACGGCCTGCGCGGAGCACGGCCGGATGAGGGCGGCGCCCACGCCGTGGATCAACAGACGGCCGGCCTCCACCCCGTGGACCCCGAGTCGCGCTGGCTCGGCCCCGTCATGCACACGGCGTTCTTCCTCCTCCTCGCTGCCTCCCTCGCCCGCTTCCTCCTCCGCCACCCAGGCGAACCTCGCACCCCAGGCGTCGTCGCCCTGTCCGTAGCCCTCGCCGTCCTCTATCTCCTCGGACCCGCGCCGGGCGCCCAGCCCAGCACCCGCCGCCCACTCTGGATGGGCTCAGTGGTCGGCGCGTGGGTGGTCCTCGTCGTCCTCGCCCCGAGCTTCGCGTGGTGCGCGGTGCCCCTGTTCTATACGGGACTGCGCACGCTCCCGACACGAGCGGCGCTCGTCCTGGTCACGACCCTCACCGCCCTCGTGGTCGCCGCACAGCTCAGACTCGCCGGCAGCTTCGACCCGAACCTGGCCTTCGCGCCACCCGCCGTCGCAGCCGTGGCCACCGCCGTGTTCATCCACATGCAGCGGCAGACAGCACAGCAGCGCGCACTGATCGACGACCTGATCCGCACCCGGCGCGAGCTGGCCGCCACCGAAAGACGCGAGGGCGCCCTCGCCGAGCGCCAACGCCTGTCGATGGAGATCCACGACACCCTGGCCCAAGGCATGTCCAGCCAGCAGATGCTGCTGCAGGCCGCCGACCGGGTGTGGGACGCCGACCCGGCGACAGCCCGCACCCACATCCGGACAGCGGCGGCCATCACCGAGCGCGGGCTGGCAGAAGCCCGCCGATTCGTCCACGACCTGGCACCCGCGGACCTCGCGGACGCCGGCTCCGACGACGGCGAAGCCCTGCCATCGGCCCTCAGAACGCTGGCGGCACGCGAATCAGAAGCCGAGCTGTCGATCCGCTTCCACGGCGAGGGCAAGCCCGTCCCCCTACCTGGCAGAGCCCAGTCGGCCCTGCTCCGGATCGCGCAGGGCGCGCTGGCGAACGTACGCGAGCACGCGGACGCGAGCGCGGCGGCGTTGACACTGACGTACCTGGACGACCAGGTGGTCCTCGATATCGCGGACAACGGGAAAGGGTTCTTGGTCGCGGGGGACGGTGCAGGATTCGCTGGGGCGCGGAACGAGCAGGTCTCTGGGGCTGGGAATGATGGCGGCGGCGCCGCCTTCATGGGCGACGCACGAAGCGCGGGCCTTAGGGACGGCGTCAGAAGAGCCGAAGCTGCGGACGACGTGCGCGAGGCCGAGGCCTCGGCGGACGACGCGCGCGGAGCCAAGGTCTCGGACGGCGCGAGAAGAACCGAGGCTGTGGAGGGCCCGCGTGGGGCTGCCACCGCAGGCGGTCGGCGAGGGGGCGGTTCGCGTGAGCCGGTTGCGCGGGCCGAGCGGGGGCATGGGCTGCCCGCGATACGGGCTCGGGCGCGGCAGCTCGGGGGGACGTTGACAGTGGAGTCGGCGCCGGGTGAGGGGACGGTTCTGTCGGTCTCGATCCCGTTGCCCGCGCATGCGGCCACAGGCACAGGCACTCCCACAACGACGCCTTCGCCCACTCCGGCGTCCTCGCCTCAGCCCTCGTCTCCGGCCTCGCCGTCGCTTCCGCCCGACCCGTCGGCGTCGACCTCGACTTCGACCTCGACCTCGACCTCGACCTCGACCTCGACCTCGACCTCGACCTCGACATCAGCCTCGGCGGCGCCACCGTCCCGGTCCACGGCATCGCCCCCGTCCACACCGCCGACCCAAGCCGCACCACCGTCCCCGTCCCCGTCCCCGTCGTCCACCCCGCCACCCGCGTCCCCGCCACCCTCCGACCCGCCGTCATCCGGGAGTGCCCATGAGCAGTAGTACGCCCACGAGTGAGCCGGTACGGCTTTTGGTGTGTGACGACCATGTGGTGGTGCGTGCCGGGTTGTTGGCGCTGCTGGCCAGTGCGTCCGGGATCGAGGTGATCGGCGAGGCCGGGACGGGTGAGGAGGCGGTGGCTCTTGCGGCCAAGCTGGCTCCGGACGTGGTGCTGATGGACCTGCAGCTGGGGCCGGGGATCGACGGGGTGGAGGCGACACGTCGTATCGCGGCCGGTGAGCGTGGGGCCGAGGGCGGCGACAACGGCAGCGGTGCCAGTGCCGGTGCCGGTGAAGGGGGTGGCGGTGGTGGGGCGCCTCGGGTTCTGGTTCTCACCACGTATGACACCGATGCTGACATCACGCGGGCCATTGAGGCCGGGGCGACGGGGTATTTGCTGAAGGCCGAGCGGCCCGAGGAGTTGTTCGCGGCGATTCATGCGGCGGCGCAGGGGCGTACGGCGTTGTCACCGCCTGTCGCGTCCCGGGTGATGGCGCAGATGCGGGAGCCGCGGCCCACGCTCACAGCCCGGGAGCTGGACATTCTCAAGCAGCTCGCGCAGGGGATGGGTAATCGGGAGATCGCGCGGACGCTGTTCATCAGTGAGGCGACGGTGAAGACGCACCTGGGGCGGATCTACGACAAGTTGGGGGTGGATACGCGGGCGGGGGCGGTGGCGGTGGCCAAAGAGCGGCGGTTGCTTCCCTGAGGGTGGCCCGAGGGCGTGTCCGGGAGTTTGAGGGCGTGGCCAGGGGCCCGAGGGTGCGCCCCGGGAGCCTTGAGCGTGCCTCGCGGCGGCCCGAGGGTGGGCTGGGTGAGTGAGGGCAGGTGGGTGCCGTCTGGTGCGGTGGGTCGGGTGGTGCGGTGGGGGTGGTGGGGAGCGTGGCACCATCGGGCGGGTGCTCGATATTGGTTATGCCCTTTCTCGCCGTTTTCCGGATCCGCCGCAGATGGACTATCGGGGGGCGGATGTTCATGCGCTGCGGCACGACCTGTTCTGCGGGGATGTGTATTTGGCGGACACCAAAGCGGACCGGGAGGTGGGGACGGCGTGGGGGTGGGTGCCGGTGCTCGACTTCGCTTGGGCGCTGTGCGACATCGTGGAGCAGCTGGACCGGGATCCGCTGGGGAGCCGGGCGTCGCGGTCGCAGTATGCCGAGCTGGACTTCACGGAGTCGACGGACCGGATGCTGTTCGAGCGGCGGTTCGGGTGGGTGGACATCGAGGCGGACTGGATGAGGGTGGAGGAGCAGCCGCTCACGTTCTCGCACGGGGAGCTGCGGAAGGAGGCGCGGGATTTCCTGCACGACTTGTTGGCCGACCTCATCGACATGCATGAGGAGCTGGGGGCGAATCCGGTGATCTGGACGTTGCAGGCACGGTTTCCGCGGGTGGGGTGACGTCGGGTTCGGAGGGTAGGTCGGCAGCTGCGGGCGGGGGCCCGTAGGGGGATGTCACATTCGGGGTGGGGGCGTGCGTCGTAGGGGTGAACGCGTTCTCGTGCCCGTGAGGGTTGACTGAAACGGAGGCCGCCCATGGCCCGCGCCACCCGTGCTCCCCACTCCCCCGACCGTTCCCAGGCACACATCACCGTGGTGGGTGGTGGGTTCGCCGGGCTCACTGCCGCCATTACGGCGGCGGAGGCCGGTGCACGAGTCACGTTGCACGAGGCGCACCACACGTTGGGGGGTAGGGCGCGGACGGCGGAGGGGGAGTACAAGACGAATGAGGGGCCGCATGCGCTGTACAGCGGTGGGCCGCACTGGACGTGGCTGAAGCAGCGGGGGCTGATCGGGGACCTCGCGCCGATCCCGCCGATCGAGGGGACGCGGCTGCGGCTTCGCCACCATGGGGCGCTGCGGCGGACGCCGCCGTTCGCGATGCTGAAGTTGCTGCGGAGGTCACCGGAACAGGCGCCGGTGGATGTGGACTTCGCGACGTGGGCGGGCGCGCAGGTGGGTGAGGAGGGCGCGCGGGCGGCGGCGCACTACTCGGCGGTGGCGTTGTTCCACCACGACCCCGGTTCGCTGTCGGCGCGGTTTGTGCACACGCGGTTGCGCCGGGCGGCGAAGTTCCCGCCGGAGGCGCACTATCCGGTGGGTGGCTGGGGTGCGGTGGTCGACCGGATGGCGGGCTTGGCGTGGAACCTGGGGGTGCGGGTGGAGACGCTGGCTCGGGTGGACGACGTCGGGGAGTTCGCGGATCGGGGCCCGGTCGTCGTGGCGACGTCGCTGGACGCGGCGCGGCGGCTGCTGAAGGACGAGTCGCTGCGGTGGGAGAGCGGGCGTACGACGCTGGTGGATGTGGCGGTGCGGAGCCGTCGGGGGGACTTGTTCGCGGTGTCGGATCTGGATGAGACGGGGTGGGTGGAGCGGTTCACGACGCAGGACCGTACGCTCGCGCCCGCTGGTGAGCAGCTCATCCAGGCCCAGATTCCGATCGGCCCGAAGGAGTCCAAGGCGGACGGTGTCGCCCGCGCCGAGGACCTGCTCGACCTCGGCTTCCGGGACTGGCGCGAGCGCGTGACGTGGCGGCGGGCGAGCGTGGCGAACGGCCGCACCGGGGCGCTCGACCGTCCCGGGACCACCTGGCGCGACCGGCCGACGGTGGACCGGGGTGGGGACGTGTATCTCGCGGGGGACCAGGTGGCGGCGCCCGGGCTGCTGTCGGAGGTGTCGTTCAACAGCGCGATCGAGTCGGTGACGCTGGCGCTGACCAGGAGGAGGGGGCTGTCCGGTGGGGGGCGGCCGAGCGATGAGACCCCCTGGGTTGACCTCAAGTCTGCTTGAGGTTGAAGAGTGGCGAGGGTCAGTAGTCCGGCAGTCCGGCAGTCCGCGAGTAGCCCGGTGGGCCGCCAGCAAGTCCGGGCGAACCCCTCCGCAGCCCGGACGGACCCGAGAGTTCGAACGGACCCGACAGTCCAGACGGACCTGACAGCCCGGACGGACCTGACAGCCCGGATGGACCTGACAGCCCGGATGGACCCGACGCCACCCGCAGGGAGACCTCATGCACGCCGTCCGCCTCCACACCTTCGGCCCCGCCGAGAACCTCACGTACGAGAAGGTCGAGGATCCCCGGCCGACGGCGGGGCAGGTGCGTATCGCCGTCGCCGCGGCGGGAGTTCACCTCGTCGACACGGCGATCCGCGCGGGCGAGAAGGGGCCGCTGCCGGAGTTGCCCGCGTTGCCCACGGTCCCGGGCCGGGAGGTCGCCGGAACCGTCGAGTCCGTCGGTGCGGGCGTGTCCGCGGACTGGCTCGGCAAGCGCGTGGTCACGCACATCGGCTTCGCGCCCGGCGGGTACGCCGAGCTGACCGTGACGGACGAGGCGCGGCTGCACGAACTCCCCGAGGGCCTGGACTTCGCGGAGGCGGTGGCGTTGATCGGGACGGGCCGGACGACGATGGGAATCCTGCAGTTCGTGGAGTTGGACAAGGAATCGGTGGTGGTGATTCCGGCGGCGGCGGGCGGGATCGGGACGCTCCTTGTGCAGTACGCGAAGCATGCCGGGGCGACGGTGGTGGGCTTGGCGGGCGGGCCCGCGAAGGTGGCGCGGGTGCGGGACAACGGGGCGGATCTGGCGGTGGACTACACCGACGCGGGGTGGCCGGACGAGGTGCGGGCGTATCTCAAGGGGCTCGGGGGCGACGGGGCCGATGAGGGTGGGCGCGGCGACGGCGGGCACGCGGACGGCGGGCGCGGAAACGACAGCCGCACGGACGACAGCCGCGGAGACGGTGGGCGTGGAGGCGGCGGGCGCACGGCGACGGTCGTGTTCGACGGGGTCGGCGGAGCCGTGGGGCGGGCGGCCGTGGAGCTGCTGGGGGCAGGCGGGACGCATGTGACGTTCGGGTGGTCGGGGAAGGAGGGACCGGTGGCGCTCGGCGAGGACGAGCGCGCGGAGCGGGGGATCACGCAGGTCAGCCCGTTGGGGGCGGCGATGTTGGAGAGGGCGGGCGGGGAGAATCCGGTGCGGGTGCTTGAGCTCGCGGCGCTGGGGGCGTACGCCGAGGGGTACTTCACGCCGTCGGTGCAGCGGTTCCCGTTGCGGGAGGCGGCCGCGGCGCATCGGGCGCTGGAGTCCCGGGGGACGTCCGGGAAGGTGGTCCTGATCCCGTAGCCACAGGTCGGGCCAGGTCGGCCCAGGTCACGGCGCCAGGGCCGTGGGCCGCCCCGGACCACCGTCGCCCGGGCGGTGGCGAAAACAAGATGCTCGTACGACATACGGGAACTACCGTCCGTTATATGGACTCCGCGCGCCCCGCCACGCACCCCACCGCACCCCAAGCCACCGCGCCCTCAGCCGCCGCACCCCAAGCCACCACGCCCCGCACCACCACCCTCACCATCCGCCCCCTCCCCGAGACCGACATCGACCGCGCCCTCGACCTGGCGTACCTCGTCTTCCATGACACGCCCGAGGAAGAGAAGCGCAAACACCACCACGACCTGCTGCTCGGCTGCGACCGCATCGGCGCGTACGACGGGGACGCCCTGGTCGGACTGATCGCGGCGTTCCGGTTCACGGTGTCGGTACCGGGCGGCGAACTCCCCTGCCCCGGCCTGACGTTCGTCTCCGTGGCGCCGACGCACCGGCGCCGCGGCGTGCTCTCCGGGATGATCGCGAAGCTGTACGAGATGTGCCGGGAGGACGGCCGCCCGGTGGCCGCGCTCTGGGCCTCCGAGGACGCGATCTACGGCCGTTTCGGCTTCGGCCCGGCCACCCACGGCAACACCGTCGAGGTCAACTCCGAGCGCCCGCTGGCCCTGCGCATCACCCCGGACGACGGCCCCCTGCGCCTGGTCGACCCGGCGAACGCCCCGGCCCTGCTCGGCCCGTACTACGACCGCACCCGCGCCGACCGCGGCGGCCGTGTCGCCCGCAGTGAGGCGTGGTGGAGCGAGGAGTGGCTGGTCGAGGAGGACGAGGAGGACGACGAGCTGTCGCCGCCGCGGGTGGTCGTGCTCGGCGCCCGGGCCGACGCCACGCAGCCCGACGCCACGCAGCCCGAGGCCGCCCAGGCCGACGCCACACAGGCCGCCGCCGCCCAGGCCAACCCCGACGCCACCCGAACCCCCGCCCCCACCCCCACCCCCATCACCGGCTACGCCGTCTACCGCACCAAGACCCGCGACGACGCCCCCGGCCTGGTCCGCCTCGACGAGCTGGAGGCCGACACCCCCCAGGCCGCCGCCACCCTCTGGCGCTACCTCGCGAACATCGACCTCACGGGCCTGATCCGTGCCTGGGGCCGCCCCGTGGACGACCCCCTGCTCCTGTTCGCCGCGGACCGCGACCAGGTCCGGGTGACGGGCCACTTCCCGGCGCTGTGGCTGCGGCTCGTGGACGTACGCGCCGCGCTCCTCGCCCGCGCCTGGGCCGCCCCGGCCGACCTCGTCCTACAGGTCACGGACGCCCAAGTCCCGGCGAACGACGGCCGCTTCCGCCTGACGGTGTCGGGGCAGGACGCCCCGTACGAGGGCACGCGAGCGCCCGGCGAGGAGGCGGACACGTACAAGACGACGTACGAGCCCACCAGCGCCCCCGCCGACCTCACCATCGAGGTGCGCGACCTGGGCGCCGCCTACCTGGGCGGCACCCGGATCACGGCGGCCGTCCGGGCGGGCCTGGCCACGGAGCACACGCCGGGCACGGCGGCCGCCCTGGACGCGGCCCTGCGCACGGCCCATCTCCCCCACACCGCGGACGAGTTCTGACGGCCGGGTTCCGGAAGGCCGGGCTCCAAGAGCCGGGGCTTCCGGAAGCCGCACGCTGCAAGCCGCGCACTACGAGCCCCGCGCTGCAAGCCGCACGCTGCAAGCCGCGCACTACGAGCCGCACGCTAAAACCCGCGTTCTACGAGCCGAGTGCGGTCAGGGCCCCGTCCGTCAGCCGATACACCGTCCACTCGTCCTGCGGCCGCGCCCCCATCGCCTCGTAGAACGCGATGGACGGCGCGTTCCAGTTCAGGACGGACCACTCAAGCCGCTCGTAGCCGCGCTCGACGCAGATCCGGGCCAGCTCCCGCAGCAGCGCCTTCCCGTGGCCGCCGCCGCGCGCCTCGGGGCGTACGTACAGGTCCTCCAGGTAGATGCCGTGCACCCCGCGCCACGTGGAGAAGTTCAGGAACCACACGGAGAAACCGACGGGCACCCCCGTCGCGTCGTCCACAGCGATGTGGGCGTACGCGGCGGGCCGCTCGCCGAACAGCGCCTCGTGCAACTGGGCCTCGGTGGCGCGTGCCTCCTGCGGCTCCTTCTCGTATTCGGCGAGTTCGCGGACAAGGGTGTGGATGAGCGGAATGTCATCGGGCGTGGCGGTACGAATCATGCGCGCAGCAAGCCACAGGCCCCGGCGCCGGGTCAACCACCGTTCCACCGCCCGCAAAACCGCCACGGCCCGCACCACCGCCCTGCTCCTCCTCGCCACCACCCTGATAGGCGCTGCCCGAGGAGTGCGTGGAGTTCGAGGAGTGCGGCGAGCTGAAGCTGTTCGTGGCGGCGGGCAAGGCGGTGTTCGCCGTCGACCACCGGACGTCGGTGGCCGACCCGTCGAAGGCCTGCCGTACGCACAGGAAGCACGGACTGGACGGACTGGACGGACTGATCAAGGACGAGCCGCCGACGGAGGCGTACCGCGAGGCCTGCGCCTGACGCCCGACGGACCTCAGCGAGCGAGCAACCGCCGAGCCACCTCAAGGTGATCCGGCGTCAGCGCCCGCCCGTCCTCGACGTCCCACAGCGCGTTCTGCAACACCCGTCCCAGCGTCCATGCCCTGGCCCGCTCCCGGTCGAGCCCGAGAACCTCCGTCATCGCGTCGAACCGCCAGCACACCTCGTCCGCCTCGAAGAGGTTGTCGAGCGCGGGCCACAGGTCGAAACCGGGGTCACCGGCGAGCGGCTTGGGGTCGATGGCGAGCCACGGCTCGCGGTCGGAGGCGAGGACGTTGTCGAAGTGCAGGTCCCAGTGCAGCATCCGGTCGCCGGGCTCGCCCACGACCTCGCGCACGGCGTCCGCGCAGCGCCCGATCAGGGCCCGCTCGCCGAGGTCGGGGATGGCCTTGAGGGCGGCCGGGGTGTCATCGAGCATCTGGCCCGCGATGTCGCCGAGGGTGCGCATGCCGGGCGGGGCGGGTACGGCGGTGAGGCGGGCGAGGAGTTCGGCGAGGAGGACGACGGCCTTGCGGGTCTCGGCGCGGCCGGTCTCGGCGTACTCCGACAGCTCCTGGCCGTCGCGGGCGCGTTCGAGCAGCATGGTGCCGGTCGCGTCGTCGTAGTCGAGGAGCCGCACGGCGCCGTCGCCGTTCCACACGCGCAGCGCGACGGGCTCGCCCTCGGTCTCCTCGTCGAGGACCTGGAACTTCACCACGGCGTCGCTGCCGTCGGCCCGCAGCACGGGCAGCACGAGCGCCGCCATGCCGTACATGGAATCGCCGACGACCTTCAGCTCCCAGCGGTCGACGAACTCCGCGACCCGCGCGGGCAAGGCGGCGATGAAGGCGCGGCCGGCCTCGCCCGCGTACTCGTACTGGGACTCGATGAGCTCGTCAGGGACCTTGATATCGATCACGCGGGCGACACTACCGACGCACCGGAATCACCACATGCGATTTGTTCCGGACACGGAACCGCACCGCATTCCGGCCCCGGAATTCCGGCCCCGGACGCCTCACGAGATCCCCGCGTCCTTCAGCACCTTCCCGAACCCCGACTCGGTGTACAGCGCGTCGCTCGCCACCTTCTCGCCGTCCACGACCACCGTCGGCGTCCCCGTGACGCCGTCGTCGGTGAAGGCCTTCATCGCGGTGCCGACCCAGCTCTTGTACGTGCCGTTGGTGACCGCCTTCGTGAAGGCGGCGTCGCGAAGGCCCGCCTTCTCGGCGATCTTCACGAGGAACGCGGGCGTGAACGCGTCCTCGCTCTCCTCGGGCTGGTTGACGAAGAGGGCGGAGTGGAACTGCGGGAACTTGCCCGCCTCCACGGCGGCCCGCAGGGCGTTCGCGGCGTTCACCGAGCCGTTGCCGCCCAGGTTCCGGTCGAGGAACGAGGCGATCGTGTACTCGACCTTCACGTCACCGTCGGCCAGCGGCTCCACGAGGGCCTGCGCGCCGCCCTCCTCGAACTTCTTGCAGAACGGGCAGCGCGCGTCCTCGTACACCTTGACCGTGTGCTCGGCGCCCGGCTTGCCGACGGTGATCACGCCGCCCCGCACGGCGGCGGGCACCTTGGCGAGCCGCTCCACGGAGACGGGCGGGACCTTGGCCTCCGGCACGACCTCCTGGGACGGCGCCCCGGAGGACGCTCCGTCGGACGGCCCGTCGACCGGCGCGGAGGACGAAGCCGACGCGGACGGCGACTTCTTGCCCGCACCCATCCAGTCGTCCCCGTCGTCGTCGGAGTCGCACCCGACGACGGCGCCCCCGAGCAGCGCGACAGCGGCGACCGAGGCAGCCATGCGCCCAGCCTTGAGCCCGGTCCTGCGAACGGCCCGTACGGCCATGAACTGCCTCCAGAGAACTGCGCGTACCAGTGGCCCGAAAATCTATCCGACCCCTGCCCAGAGCCCCGCACGCCCAGTAACGTCCCGCCCCATGAGCGGCGCGAACACCGTGAACGGCGGCATCTCCTTCTGGTACGCGGACGACGGCCTGCCCACGGCCCGCGAACCCCTGACCGGCGACGCCACGGCCGACGTGTGCGTGGTCGGCGGCGGCTACACGGGCCTGTGGACGGCGTACTACCTGAAGAAGGCCGCGCCCTTCCTGCGCATCACGGTCCTGGAGCAGCGGTTCTGCGGCTACGGCGCCTCGGGCCGCAACGGCGGCTGGCTCTACAACGGCATCGCGGCCGCGACCTCCCCCACGCCTTAAGGGCGTGGGGGGACCCCCACCGCCCGCCTGCACGGCCACGAAGCCGCCGTCCGCCTCCAGCAGGCCATGAACGCCACCGTCGACGGGGTGATCCGCGTCGCCGCCGACGAGAAGATCGACGCCGACGTCCACCACGGCGGCGTACTCGAAGTCGCGTACACGCCCGCCCAACTGGCCCGCCTGCGCGCCTTCCACGAGGCGGAACTCGCGTACGGGGAGGACGACCGGACGCTGCAAGGCGCCCGCGAGACCGCCGAGCGGATCCGCGTCGCCGGGGCCGTCGGCTCGTCCTGGACGCCGCACGGCGCGCGTCTGCACCCGGTGAAGCTGGTGAAGGGCCTCGCGGCGGCCGTCGAGGCGCTCGGCGTCACCGTCCACGAGTCGACGCCGGTCACGGAGATCAAGCCGAAGCACGCGATCACTCCGTACGGCACGGTCCACGCCCCCTACGTCCTGCGCTGCGCGGAGGGCTTCACGGCCTCGCTCAAGGGCCAGCGCCGCACCTGGCTGCCGATGAACTCCTCGATGATCGCCACCGTCCCGCTGCCCGCCGACGTCTGGGAGACCATCGGCTGGGCGGGCCGCGAGACGCTCGGCGACATGGCGCACGCGTACATGTACGCCCAGCGGACCGCCGACGACCGCATCGCGCTCGGCGGCCGCGGCGTGCCGTACCACTTCGGTTCCAGGACGGACAACGACGGCCGTACGCAGCCCGCCACCGTCGACGCCCTGCGCGAGATCCTGGTCCGCTTCTTCCCGCAGCTCACCGGCGTCCGGATCGCCCACGCCTGGTCGGGCGTCCTCGGCGCGCCCCGCGACTGGTGCGCCACCGTCACCCTCGACCGCGCCACCGGCCTGACCACCCTCCCCTGGGTGAACCACCGCGTCCGCACAGGGGAACCGGAACCGCTGCGGTGGCTGGGGGTGCACGGGATGTACGCCACGTACCGCGCGGCGGACCACAAGGAGCTCCGCTCCCACACGGCCGACGCACCCCGCCGGGCCCGTCTCGCGGACCGGCTCTCGGGGCGGGGCGCCTGAGCCGGGGCGGGGTGCCTGCGGCCCGCTGTGGTTCTGCTCGGAGCCCCCTGTCGGATTCGAACCGACGACCTTCGCTTTACAAGAGCGGCGCTCTGACCAGCTGAGCTAAGGAGGCAGTGCACGGACGTGCCCGAGCAGTGTAACCAACGGGTCCGACACGGCCGGGGGCGCTCTCGAAAATTTCCGCGAAGGTCATGACCTTCCGGCTACTGACAGACCAACGACCTGCGGGGTAGCGTCACGGACAGTTCACCCACGTGGACTAGACCCATCCTTTACTCGGATCGTCCGGCACGTTCCTGCCGGTGAAGGGGGCCCTCACCATGGCCACTGTTTCGTTCGACAAGGCGACCCGGATCTACCCGGGTTCCACCAAGCCCGCCGTCGACTCTCTCGAGATCGAGATCGAGGACGGCGAGTTCCTCGTCCTGGTCGGCCCGTCCGGCTGCGGCAAGTCCACCTCCCTGCGCATGCTCGCGGGCCTGGAGGACGTGAACGGCGGCGCCATCCGCATCGGCGAGCGCGACGTCACGCACCTGCCGCCCAAGGACCGGGACATCGCCATGGTGTTCCAGAACTACGCGCTGTACCCGCACATGTCGGTCGCCGCGAACATGGGCTTCGCCCTGAAGATCGCGGGCGTCGACAAGGCCACCATCCGGCAGAAGGTCGAGGAGGCCGCGAAGATCCTCGACCTCACGGAGTACCTGGACCGCAAGCCCAAGGCGCTCTCCGGCGGTCAGCGCCAGCGCGTCGCGATGGGCCGCGCCATCGTCCGTGAGCCGCAGGTCTTCCTCATGGACGAGCCGCTGTCCAACCTCGACGCCAAGCTCCGCGTCTCCACGCGTACGCAGATCGCCTCGCTCCAGCGCCGCCTCGGCATCACCACGGTGTACGTCACGCACGACCAGGTCGAGGCCATGACGATGGGCGACCGGGTCGCCGTGCTCAAGGACGGTCTGCTCCAGCAGGTCGACTCGCCGCGCAACATGTACGACCGGCCGAACAACCTCTTCGTCGCCGGGTTCATCGGCTCCCCCGCCATGAACCTCGTCGAGGTCCCGATCACCGACGGCGGCGTGAAGTTCGGCAACTCCGTGGTCCCGGTGAACCGCGAGGCGCTCTCCGCCGCCGCCGACAAGGGCGACCGCACGGTCACCGTCGGCGTCCGCCCGGAGCACTTCGACATCGTCGAGCAGAACGGCGGCGCCGCGAAGTCCCTGTCCAAGGAGTCCGAGGACGCCCCGGCCGGCCTCGCCGTGTCCGTGAACGTCGTCGAGGAGCTCGGCGCCGACGGGTACGTCTACGGCACCGCCGAGGTCGGCGGCGAGCAGAAGGACCTCGTGGTCCGCGTGAACGGCCGCCAGGTGCCGGAGAAGGGCGCCCAGTTGCACGTCGTGCCCCGCCCGGGCGAGACCCACGTCTTCTCGACGTCGACGGGCGAGCGGCTCACCGACTGATCATCGGCCCCGGCCCACCAGCCACGCCGCAAGGGCCCCGCACTCCGGTGCGGGGCCCTTCGCCGTCGGCAGCGGACCTGTCGGCAGCGGACCCTTCGGCGGTAGACCCTTCGGCAGCGGACCTGTCGGCGGCCCTTCGTACCGGGCGGCCGTTGGTCGTACCCGGCCGCCGTCCGCCGCACACCCCCGCCCCGCTCCCCCGCCAAGCGTTGTCGACAAATACCCCGGCACATCGGTCATTTCGATCCTTGTGCGTCAACACGCGAGCAGAAAGACACCTGCTCCCGTAGCTCGACCGGGTGACTAAATGTCGCCAAATCATCACCTACCGCTACTCTCACTCGCGTGACGCACTCCGCCAACCACACCCAGAAGTCGCGCCGGGGCCACCGCGGCCCCGGCCGCCGCATCGGGCGCACGCTCGCCCTCGTCCTGCCCGTCGTCCTGGTGCTGTCCGGAACGCTCGCGGTCACCCGGGTCAACTGGTCGGGCAGTTCCTCGGACTCGGTCCTCACCGCCTCGGCGGGCGACCTGTCCGTACCGGCCAAGTCCCGCGCCCCGCAGGACGTCCTGCGCCACCGGCTGCTCCTGGAACTCCAGGAGAAGAACCCCGGTGTCGCCCTCACGCATCTGCAGCAGGAGGTCGACCGGCACCCCTCGCTCGCCAAGCACTGCGTGTCCATCGCCCGTGCCCTCGGCCGCGCCGCCGTCCGGGCGTACGGCCCGAGCCGCGCCCAGTCGTTCGCACGCCCGGTCTGCGACACGTCCTTCGCCACGGGCGTGGCCGCCCACCAGAACGGCTGAGGCGGGCGCTCCGGCCCCCGCACGCCCGCCGGGGACCCGCGGGCCCGATAAGGGCCGGTAGGGGCCCGGCAGGGGCGCAGGCGGCACCGAACCCTGCGCGGTACGCCGCGTAGGGTTCCGTCATGACCACCGGTGCCCACCACCCCGCACGGCCCACGCAGGCCGTCGTCCTGGCCGGCGGCCAGGGCTCCCGCCTCCGCCCGTACACCGACGACCGGCCCAAGCCCATGGTCGAGATCCCCGGCACGGGGACCCCGATCATCGGCCACCAGCTGGCCTGGCTCGCCGCCGAGGGCGTCACGGACGCGGTCGTCTCCTGCGGCCACCTCGCCGAGGTGCTCCAGGAGTGGCTGGAGTCCGCGGACCTGCCGCTGAAGGTCACCACGGTGGTCGAGAAGGAGCCGCTCGGCCGCGGCGGCGGCCTCAAGTACGCCGCCGCGCACCTGCCGCACGCCGACCAGCCCTGGTACGCGACCAACGGCGACATCTGGACCCGCTTCTCGCTGCGCGACATGGCGGCCTTCCACGCCGAGCGCGACGCCACCGCCACCCTCGCCCTGGCCCGCCCCCGCATCCCCTGGGGCGTCGTGGAGACGGACCAGTTCGGCCACATCACGGACTTCATCGAGGCCCCGCCGTCGCCGTACCTCATCAACGCGGGCGTGTACGTCTTCTCGGCGGCCTTCACCGCCCTGCTGCCCGACATCGGCGACCACGAGCGCACCACGTTCCCGCGCCTGGCCCGCGAGAAGCGCCTGGCCGGTTTCCCGCTGCCGCAGGGCGCGTACTGGCGCGCCATCGACACCGCCAAGGACCTCACCGAGGCGGCCAAGGAACTGGCGGCCCAGAACCGTTGAGCACGTTCTGAGTCGTCGACCGTACGCCGATTCGCCGATACGCCGATGGGGCCCCGCACACGTGCTGTGTGCGGGGCCCCATCGGCGTATCGGCGTTCGGAGGAAGCTGCGGAAGCGGGCGCCTCAGCCGAGGACGCCGCCGAGCAGGCCCGGCTTGGCGCCGCCGCCCGTGGTGCCGCCACCGCCGGTGGAACCGCCGGAGCCGCCGCCCGTGGTGCCGCCGGTGCCCGTGTTGGCGCCGCCGGTGCCGCCGCTGGTCGCGGCCGGGCCGCTGGTGGCCGCGGGCGGCTGCTCCTGGGTGGGCGCCTGCTGCTGGGACGACGGCGCCTGGCCGCCGGTGCCCTGCGTGGCGCTCGGCCGGCCCTGGCCGGCGCCGCCGGTCTCGGGAGCCGCGCCCGGGGTGCCCTCGGCGCCCTGCGTGGGGCTGGCCGAACTGCCCTGCGTGGGCGCGCCTTCGGTGGTCGCCGGCGGGCTCTGCTTGTCGCGGCGGAGCTGGCGTTCGCCGTCGGAGTTCTCCGGCAGCGGCGAGCCGGGCAGTTCGTTGCGCGGGGCCTCGCCGGGGCCGGGCACGGTGACCCGGTCCGCGTCCCGCACGGCGCCGCCGAGCAGCGAGCCGACGAGCAGCGTGAGGCCGACGACGACGGTCCCGATGAGCGCGCCGCGCCGCAGCACCCGGCGCCGCAGCTCCCACAGCTCCGCGCGCGGCCCGAGCGTGCGCCAGGCCTCGTTGGCGAGGCGGCCGTCGACGGAGTAGACGGGCGCGCCCGCGATGATCAGCGGGGACCAGGCGGCCAGGTAGATGATGTCGGGCGCGTCGTACGCCGGGACGGTCTTCCAGCTCACGGTCACCAGGAGCGCCGCGGAGAGCAGCACCCCGATGGAGGCGGCGAGCCGCTGCCAGAGGCCGAGCACGGTCAGCACGCCGACGATGACCTGCAGGAAGGCGATGACGAGACCGGCGCCCACGGGGTGCTGGAGCGCCCAGTCCCGCAGCGGCTCGGCGAGCGCCCACGGGTGCAGCGAGTTCAACCACTTCATCATGGAGCCGCGCTCGCCGCCGTCGAAGTAGACGGGGTCGCAGAGCTTGCCCATGCCCGCGTAGATGGAGATGAAGCCGAGGAAGACGCGCAGCGGGAGCAGCACGACGCCCAGGTTCAGGCGGCGGCCGGGGAAGTAGGCGTGCCGTTGCGCGGCCGCCGTGCCGGAGCCGCCGCGACGCCCGGTGGCCGCGCCCCCGTCGTCCCGGTCGTAGCCGTCGTCGTACCGCGCGGCCTCGGCCTCGTGGTGCTCGTCGTCGGCGCTGCCGGGCAGCCGCATCTGCGGGAGCAGCCGGGTGCCGTCGCCGGGGTCGCGGGGCGGGGTGAAGGCGGCGGTCTCGGCCGGGTCGCGGGGCGGGGTGAAGGCCGTGGTCTCGGCCGGGTCGGCGTACGGATCGTCGAGGTCGACGCGCGGGATGACCTGGGTGGAGCCGCCGTCGTCGAAGGTGTCGCGGCCGCCCCCTTCGGCCGAACGGCGCACACCGCTCGCACGAACGGCTTGCAGGAGTCCGCTCGCGTCGAGGTCGCCCGGCGCGGACTTGCCGCTCCACACGACGGGCGCGCGCCTGCGCGCCGGCGCGGCCCCGGCGGCGGGGATCCGCACGGTGTCGTCCGTGGTGTTCAAGTCGCGTGCGATACGCGGCGATTGGGTCCGCCCGGAGGTCCGGAGCTGCACGCGGAAACTCGCGTGATTGACGATGACCTGCGCCGGGTCGCAGGGCACCTTCACCATGCTCAGCGCGGGAGTTTCGTCGAACCCTGACGAGCGTCCCCCCGTGGGTGTGCGGGGTGTTCTGGTGTCCACACTCATCTAACCGAGTGATGTGTGGTTTGGACACTGCCTTGACCCACGCCAAATGTCCGGACCCCGTCAAGCAACCGTGACCCGGCAGGTCCGGACGGCCGCCGCACCCGCCGTCCCGCGGGGCGCGGACGGCTCAACCGCCCCGCCCCGCCCGCCTCACCGGCGTCGGCGCGACGCCTCGTACAGCACGACGCCCGCGGCCACACCGGCGTTCAGCGACTCCGCGCCGCCGGGCATCGGGATGCGCACCCGGAAGTCGCAGGTCTCGCCGACGAGCCGGGACAGGCCCTTGCCCTCGCTGCCCACGACGATGACGACCGGGCCCTCCAGGGCCTGCAGGTCACCGATCTCGGACTCGCCGTCGGCGGCGAGGCCGACCACGGCGATGCCCGCCTTCTGGTACGCCTCCAGGGCGCGCGTGAGGTTGGTGGCGCGCGCGACCGGCGTGCGCGCGGCGGTGCCCGCCGACGTCTTCCACGCGCCCGCCGTCATTCCGGCGGCCCGGCGCTCGGGCACCACGACGCCGTGCCCGCCGAAGGCGGAGACGGAGCGGACGACCGCGCCGAGGTTGCGCGGGTCGGTGACGCCGTCCAGGGCGACGATCAGCGGGTCCTCGCCGTTGTCGTAGGCGGCCGCGGCCAGGTCCTCGGGGTGCGCGTACTCGTACGGCGGCACCTGGAGCACGAGGCCCTGGTGGTTGAGGCCGTTGGTCATGCGGTCCAGCTCGGCGCGCGGGGCCTCCATGAGGTGGATGTCGCCGCGCTCACCGGCGAGCTGGAGCGCCTCGCGGACGCGCTCGTCGTTGTCGATGAACTGCTGGACGTACAGCATCGTCGCGGGGACGCCCTCGCGCAGGGCCTCGTAGACGGGGTTGCGGCCGACGACCAGCTCGGAGGTCGACTTGCCGCCCCGGCCGCGCGGCGCCTGCTTGCCGGTGGCGCGGCGCGCCTTGGCGTTGGCGGCGCGCTGCTTGACGTGCCCCTTGCGCATCTCGGCGGGCGGCGTGGGGCCCTTGCCCTCCAGGGCACGGCGTCGCTTTCCGCCGCTGCCGACCTGCGCGCCCTTCTTGCCGGACATGCGGCGGTTGTTAGCGGCCATGACCTACCTGTCTGTGTGAAGCGTGGCTGCGTATCCGCGCTGCTTTCGCGCGGACGCATCTGAAGTCGTCGTATATGCAGTGTGCCGCCCGAGTCCCCGGGCGGCACATCAGCACCTGGTCCGCGCTAGCGCGGACCGAGCGTCCAGCGGGGGCCGGACGGGCTGTCCTCGATGACGAGGCCCGACTGGCTGAGCTGGTCGCGGATGGCGTCGGCGGTGGCCCAGTCCTTGCGGCCGCGGGCGCCTTCGCGCTGTTCCAGGACGAGGCGTACGAGGGTGTCGACCACGCCGTGCAGGTCCTCGCCGCTGTCGCCGTCGCCGCCCGCCCAGTGCTCGTCGAGCGGGTCGAGGCCGAGGACGCCGAGCATGGACCGCACCTCGGCGAGGCGCGCCACGGCGGCTTCCTTGTCGTCGGCGGCGAGCGCGGAGTTGCCCTGCCGGACCGTGGTGTGGACGATCGCGAGCGCCTGCGGGACGCCCAGGTCGTCGTCCATCGCGTCGGCGAACGCGGGCGGCACCTCGGCGGCGGGCTCGACTACGCCCCCGGCCTTCTCCACCACGCGCTGCACGAAGCCCTCGATGCGCGCGAACGCGGACTCGGCCTCGCGCAGGGCCTCCTCGCTGTACTCGATCATCGAGCGGTAGTGCGGGGTGCCCAGGTAGTAGCGCAGGACGATGGGGCGCCAGTGCTTGACCATCTCGGAGACGAGCACGGAGTTGCCGAGCGACTTCGACATCTTCTCGCCGCTCATGGTGACCCAGCCGTTGTGCACCCAGTACTTCGCGAACTCGTCGCCGAAGGCCTTGGCCTGGGCGATCTCGTTCTCGTGGTGCGGGAAGATCAGGTCGATGCCGCCGCCGTGGATGTCGAAGGCGGTGCCCAGGTACTTGTGGGCCATCGCCGAGCACTCCAGGTGCCAGCCCGGACGGCCGCGGCCCCAGGGCGTCTCCCAGCTCGGCTCCCCCGGCTTCGCCGTCTTCCACATGGCGAAGTCGCGCGCGTCGCGCTTGCCGGTCTCGCCCTCGCCCTCGGGCTGGAGCAGGTTGTCCAGCTCCTGGTTGGAGAGCTGCAGGTACCCGGGGAAGGACCGCACGTCGAAGTAGACGTTTCCGTCAGCCTCGTAGGCGTGCCCGCGCTCGATCAGGCCGCGCATCATCTCGATCATCTCGGTGATGTGGCCGGTGGCGCGGGGCTCGTACGTGGGCGGCAGGCAGCCGAGGGCGTCGTAGCCGCTGTTGAAGGCGCGCTCGTTCTCGTAGCCGATGGACCACCAGGGGCGGCCCTGCTCGGCCGACTTCTTGATGATCTTGTCGTCGATGTCCGTGACGTTGCGGATGAACGTCACGTCGTAGCCGCGGTACGCGAACCAGCGGCGCATGATGTCGAAGTTGAGGCCCGACCGGATGTGTCCGATGTGCGGGGCCGCCTGCACCGTGGCGCCACAGAGGTAGATCGAGACACAGCCTTCGACGAGGGGGCTGAAGTCACGGATCTGCCGGGCGCTGGTGTCGTACAGGCGAATCGTCACCACTCCAGGGTAGTGGGCTTGGGGCAGTGCCCCGCGCCCCCTGGGGGACACAGGGCACAGAACTGTGACGTGTGGGGCGCCGAGGAGCCGTTTCCGGCCACCGCGGGCCCCGGGGGCCTCGTCAGATCCTGCCGACGACCTTGCGGGCGCTGACGCGGACGACGACGCGCGGGGCGTCCTGGCCGGACCTGGGGTTGAACTCGGCGTACTTCAGGCCGGTGTACTTCAGCGACAGCTCGTCGATGAGTTCCTGGCCGCCCTCGGTGGTCATGCTCGCGGTGCCGCGGATCTCCGCGTACGCGTAGGGCTCGTCGAAGGGCTGGAGGAGCACCGTCACGCGCGGGTCGCGCCGCAGGTTCTTCTCCTTCTGGCGCTCCAGGGTGGTGGAGAAGATGACGTCGTCGCCGTCGCGCTTCACCCAGACCGGTGACAGCTGGGGGCTGCCGTCGGGCTGGACGGTGGCGACGGTGACGAAGACCGGGGTGTCCAGGAGTGCCTTGAGCTTGGCGGAGAGTTCGGCGGTCACGGTGTCTCCTTCGAAGGGGGCGTCTCGGGGATACGGGTACGCGTACCCGATCTTCCTTGCCCCTACGGGGACCACCGGGGATTTCCGGCCCCGGTGCCCCGTCGGCGTCGCGACGCCGCGCCGCCCCCCTGGACGGGGGAGGCAGGCCTTAGGCCGCGCGGACCACGAGCGCCGTGGCGACCGCCGCGAGCCCGTCGCCCCGCCCCGGGAAGCCGAGCCCGTCCGTGGTCGCCCCGGACACCGTGACCGGCGCGCCCGCCGCGTCCGAGAGCACCTTCTGGGCCTCGTCGCGCCGCTTGCCGATCTTGGGCCGGGGGCCGACGACCTGCACGGCCACATTGCCGATGACGAACCCGGCGTCCCGCACGATCCGCGCGGCCTCGGTGAGCAGCGCGAGCCCGGAGGCTCCCGCCCACTCGGGCCGTCCGGTGCCGAAGTGGGCGCCGAGGTCGCCGAGGCCGGCGGCGGAGAACAGCGCGTTGCAGGCCGCGTGCGCGACGACGTCCGCGTCGGAGTGCCCGGCGAGCCCGGGCCCCTCCCCCTCCCACTTCAGCCCGGCGCACCACAGCTCCCGGCCCTCTTCGAAGGCGTGGATGTCGGTGCCGATGCCGACCTGCGGGAGGGGGTACGGGGAGGTGGGCGCCACCGCACCCGGCCCCGGCTGGGACTGGGGCTGCTGCGGCTGGGGCTGCTGCTCAGAAGCCATCGTTGGCCCTCCTGCGGGCGAGTACGGCCTCGGCGAGGACTAGGTCGAGGGGCCGGGTCACCTTGAACGCCTCCTCGTGGCCTGGCACGAGCACGACCGGCTCGCCGAGCCGTTCCACGAGCCCGGCGCAGTCCGTGGCGCCCTCGCCGACGACGACGGCCTCGTGGGCGCGGAGCAGCGTGGCGCGATCGAAGCCCTGGGGCGTCTGCACGGCGCGCAGCCGGGCGCGCTCGGGCGTGGCCACGACAGGCTCGGGCTCGCCGGGGGCGGCGGGCTCGACCTCCTTGACGGTGTCGGCGACCGGCAGCGCGGGGACGACGGCGGGCGCCCCGTCGCGGACGGCCTCGATGACGCCGTCGACGGTGTCGACGGGGACCAGGGGGCGGGCCGCGTCGTGCACGAGGACGATGTCGATGCCCTGCGGCAGGGCGTCCAGGCCGAGCTTCACGGACTCCTGGCGGGTCGCGCCGCCGGGCACGACGAGGAAGTCGGTGCTCCCCCAGCTACCGCTGGGGGTGCCCCCGGGCAGGGCGTGGTCGGCGAGGAGGGTCTTCACCTCGGGGGCGCCGTCCGGCGGGGCCACGACCACGACGAGGGAGACGGCGCGGGACGCGGCCATGGCGCGTACGGCGTGGATGAGCATGGGCGTGCCGTTCAGGGCACGCAGGGCCTTGGGGGCGCCGGGGCCGAGCCGGACGCCGCGGCCCGCGGCGGGGATGACGGCGGCGGTGCGGGGGCCCGCCGCGGAGGATGCGTCAGACATCGGTTCCGTTCAGGTTTGTGTGCTCGGCCGACATGGGTATGGCCTGGGCGTACCCCCGACCGTAGGTTGGGGGAGTGCCGGGCGCGACGCCTTGACCGGACCCTTCCGTGACATCCGGTCGAGCCTGCTGCCCGAGCCCGGCACGCCAAAGTACCGGGGGATCTTTCCGTATGCGCGAACCGGCGGTGAAGACCGGGGGTACGCGTACGCGCGCCCGGGGTCGACGTCTGCTCGTGAGAA
The DNA here is from genome assembly GCF_014650815.1 of Streptomyces flavofungini. Taxonomy (GTDB): domain Bacteria; phylum Actinomycetota; class Actinomycetes; order Streptomycetales; family Streptomycetaceae; genus Streptomyces; species Streptomyces flavofungini. The sequence goes on along the minus strand of NZ_BMVR01000005.1, from coordinate 99,368 downwards.
CCGGTCGGGTATCGCTGTGCCGGGACGTGGCCCTGCCTCGGCGTACCGCCGGGTCCGGGGACGGACATGCCTCCGGGTACAAACATGCCGCGGTGCCCGGCAACACCTTTCAGGAGTCGGCGGGCACCGCGGCAATGTGTGCGCCAAATTATTCGTCCCGGGACGCACGCCAGGTGGTGTGGCGCTGCGCTGCGTCGGTCAGGACGTCAGGACGCGAGGACCTCGTCGAGCAGGGCCTCGGCCTTGTCCTCGTTCGTGTTCTCCGCGAGGGCCAGCTCGCTCACCAGGATCTGGCGGGCCTTGGCGAGCATGCGCTTCTCACCGGCGGACAGTCCGCGCTCGCGCTCCCGACGCCACAGGTCACGGACAACTTCCGCGACCTTGATGACATCGCCGGAGGCAAGCTTCTCAAGATTTGCCTTGTAACGGCGCGACCAGTTCGTGGGCTCTTCTGCGTACGGTGCGCGCAGTACTTCGAAGACCCGGTCGAGGCCGTCCTGGCCGACCACATCACGCACACCGACGAACTCCGCATTGTCCGCTGGCACACGTACCGTCAAGTCGCCCTGGGCGACCTTCAGCACCAAGTAGGTCTTGTCCACGCCTTTGATCTGGCGAGTTTCGATGGCCTCGATCAGCGCGGCCCCGTGATGGGGATAGACCACGGTGTCGCCAACCTTGAACGTCATGTGACAGGTACCCCTTCCGTGGCTATCCAGGGTAACACGGATACGGCGTCTTCTGAATGGCGTTTTCGCAGGTCAGGGCATATCTCGGGGCTTGACAACAGCAACAGGAACGTGCTGCGCGGGGACTGCGGAAGGGGGTATTCGCAGGTGGGAGCCGCTGTCCGGGGACGGTGAAACACCACCGTCACGCACCCCGGGAGAGCGCCGCAAGGGGACGAACGTCCCGGTTTGCCAGGTTCCCGTAGGTGAACTTCCACTACTCCGTTCGATGAGCGGTGACATGTACGAGTCGACACGGCAGTCGCGTTCGGGATCACTTCCGGATCACTTCGGGATCGCAGTCGGCGACGACCTCGGAGGCAGGTCCGGCGCGAATCCGGAATTGATCAAGAAGCGCGAGCGCCGGTGCGCCCGAACCGCGCTCCGATCCGCCCGGTGACAGGTCCCGTGCGCCATCCACTGATCAATTTCCCGGACCGCCCCGCAATTACTTACCGAAAATCGCCGTAACACCGCCGACCGTGGATTTACGAATGCGGAACGGGCCACGGAACAGGAGCGCTGCGGGAGGGTACGGGACGCCATTGAGGCGAGTGGGACGAGAGCGCCGGACGGGGAGACCGGGAGGCTCGCGGCCCGGAGGGGCGGGTCGGGTGCGGTGGCACGGGAACGGCTCGGTAACCTAAGCCCGCTGACACACCCTTAGGACGGCTTCACCGCCGCCCGCCAGGACGGCGTCAAGGCCGCCCGCCCCTCCGTCCCGCCCACGTTCTAGGAGTTGCCGCCGCCGTGAGCCGCAGCCTTCGACGCGGCGCCATCGCCGCCACCGCCCTCGCGTTCTCGCTCGCCACGCTCACCGCCTGCGGTGCCGGAAACAACGCCCAGACGATCGAGATCAAGCCGGACAACGCGGCGACCGCCGTCGGCGACATCAAGATCCAGAACGCCATGATCATCACTCAGCCCGACCGCGAGGCGACCGGTCCCGCCGTCGTCTCCGCGACGGTCTTCAACAACGGCCGCACCGACCAGACCCTCGAATCGGTCAAGGTCGACGGCACCGGCAAGACGGCCGCGCTGAGCCCCGCCAAGGGTGAGAAGAAGGGCAAGGGCGGCGGCCTGACCATCCCGGCCGGCGGCTCGATCACCATCGGCGGCAAGGACAACGCCTCCGCGGTGCTGCCCAGCAGCCGCGAGTCCGTCGAGGACGGCAACGCGCAGCCGGTCACCTTCGCCTTCAGCAAGACCGGCGACGTGAAGCTGAAGACGTTCGTCGTGCCCGCCGACAGCTACTTCGAGAAGTGGGGCCCGAGCGAGCTCCCGAAGGCCCCGGACGCCAAGCCCTCCGGCAAGCCGTCCGGGAAGCCGTCGGGCAAGCCCTCGGGGTCGCCCTCCGGGAACCCGTCGGGCACGCCGTCCGGGGACGCCCAGGGCGCCGCTGAGGGCACTGACGGCGCCGAGGGTGCCCAGGGCACCCAGGGCGCGGGCACCACGCCGTCCGGCGAGGCCGAGCACGACGGCGCCGCCCAGCACTGACGTACCCGTACGCCGCCTCGTACCGAGGTCGCGTACGCGGGACCGCTGGAGAGCAAGCGGAAGGGCGGGAACCCCGAGGGGTTCCCGCCCTTCCGCGTTGCCGCTCCACGCGCGCGTGGCCGTCGTCGGACGTACGCGCGCGTGGCTGCTGTCTACGGCTCGAACTTGTAGCCGAGGCCGCGGACCGTCACCAGGTAGCGCGGGGCACCCGGGTCCGGCTCGATCTTGGCGCGCAGGCGCTTGACGTGCACGTCGAGGGTCTTGGTGTCACCCACGTAGTCGGCGCCCCAGACGCGGTCGATGAGCTGCATGCGGGTCAGGACGCGGCCCGCGTTGCGCAGCAGCATCTCCAGGAGGTCGAACTCCTTCAGGGGCAGGTCGACCTTGGAGCCGGAGACGGTGACCACGTGGCGGTCGACGTCCATGCGGACCGGTCCCGCCTCCAGAGCCTGCGGGGCGACCTCCTCGGGCTCGCCGCGGCGGCGCAGGACCGCGCGGATGCGGGCCACCAGTTCGCGGGACGAGAAGGGCTTGGTGACGTAGTCATCGGCTCCTATTTCCAGGCCGACGACCTTGTCGATCTCGCTGTCCTTGGCGGTGACCATGATCACCGACACGTTCGAGCGGCTGCGCAGCTGACGGCAGACCTCCGTGCCGGGCAGGCCCGGCAGCATCAGGTCGAGCAGGACGAGGTCGGCGCCGTTGCGCTCGAATTCGTCGAGTCCGTCGGGTCCGGTGGCCGCGATCGCGACCTCGAAGCCCTCCTTGCGGAGCATGTACGACAGGGCGTCGCTGAAGGATTCCTCGTCCTCGACGACGAGCACTCGGGTCACGGAAGGACCTCCGGGGCGGCAGGAATGGGTTCGTATGCGGTTGTGTCGTCGGGCCTGGCGCCCTGGTACGCGCCGTTCGCCGGCAGGCCGTGCCCGGCGCCGCGGTCGCGCGTCGCGCCCGCCTCGGGCAGGCGCAGGGTGAAGGTGGAGCCCTGACCCTCCGAGCTCCACACGGTCACCTCCCCGCCGTGCGAGGCGGCCACGTGCTTGACGATGGCGAGACCGAGGCCGGTGCCGCCGGTGGCGCGGGAGCGGGCCGGGTCGACGCGGTAGAAGCGCTCGAAGATGCGCTCCTTGTCCTTGTCGGAGATCCCGATGCCCTGGTCGGTGACCGCGACCTCGATGAGGTCGCCGCCCGGCGCGGTGACCCGCCGCGCCGCTATGCCGACCCGGGTACGGGCCGGGGAGTAGTTCACGGCGTTCTCGACGAGGTTGCCGAGGGCCGCCGCGAGCTGGCCGCGGTTGCCCCAGACGTGCAGGTCGGCGACCGCCGCCCGGATGCCGGAGCCGCTCTCGGCGGGCGGCGCCGCGGCGCTCCCGACGGTCGCGGCCATGGTGATCTGCTTGGTGCCCGCCTGGTGGCGGCAGCGGTCGATGGCCTCGGCCACCAGCTCGTCGACGCGCACCGGCTCGGCGTCCTCCAGGGGGTCGTCGTTCTGCACCCGGGAGAGGTCGATGAGCTCCTGCACGAGGTTGGTCAGGCGGGTCGCCTCGTTCTGCATCCGGCCCGCGAAGCGCTCGACGGCCTCGGGGTCGTCGGCGGCGTCCATGACGGCTTCGGAGAGCAGCGAGAGCGCCCCCACCGGCGTCTTGAGCTCGTGGCTGACGTTCGCCACGAAGTCGCGGCGCACCGCCTCGATGCGGCGGGCCTCCGTCAGGTCCTCGACGAGCAGCAGGACCAGGCGGGAGCCGAGGGGCGCCACCCGCGCGGAGACCGCGAGCGCGTCGCCCCGGCCCGTGCCCCGGCGCGGCAGATCCAGTTCGACCTGTCGTATCTCACCGTCGCGCCGGGTGTCCCTGGCCATCTGCAGCATCGGCTCGACGGCGAGTTTGCCGCCGCGCACCAGTCCGAGGGCGTACGCCGCGGAACTCGCCTTGACCACGCTGTCCGCCTCGTCCAGGACGACCGCGGAGGAGCGCAGCACGGAGAGGACCGTGTCGACACCGGGGGGCAGGACCGCGTCCGTGTGCAGGGATGTCCGGGTGGGCCTCTTCTGGTCGCGTTCGCTCCAGCGAAACGCCAGCATGGCGATGACGCCGGTGCACACCCCGGCGATCGCTGCCGCTGCGGCGACCGCCGCGTTCACGTCCATGCCTCCAGGTTATGCGCGGTCGGAGTACCGGCCACAGCCATCCGGGTGGCCACTCGAACACTCGTCGCTCAGAGTTCACCGTGGGGACGGCAGTGGTTCATTTCTGCGGGACGCCCCGTCGGACCGGCGGATTCCGGTGTGCGGCACGCGTTCCGGGTGGGGAGCGCGGGTCGCCTCGCGGGGCTCCTGGTGCAGTGTGGCGCATCGGGCGGGTGGCGGGACTCCGTCGCCCATAGTTCACCTTGGCGACAGGGGTGATTCATTTGAGATGACTTAAACGGACGCGTCGGGCCGCCACCGTGGGAGCGTGGGGGTGAGCCCCTGTGACGTACGAGAGAGGGACAGCCACATGCGTGACGCGTACCACGAGGAACTTGACTCGATCGGCGAGGGCCTGGTCGAGATGGCCCGCCTTGTCGGGTCGGCGATCGGGCGCGCCACCACGGCCATGCTCGACGCCGATCTGAAGCTGGCCGAGAGCGTGATCGCCGCCGACCAGAAGGTCGACGACCTGCAGCACGAGCTGGAGGCCCGCGCGATAGCCCTGCTGGCGCGGCAGCAGCCCGTCGCCACCGACCTGCGCATCGTCGTCACCTCGCTGCGGATGAGCGCCGACCTGGAGCGCTCGGGCGACCTGGCCCAGCACGTGGCCAAGCTGGCCCGGCTGCGCTTCCCGGAGTCGGCGGTGCCGCGCGACCTGCACGCGACGATCCTGGAGATGGGCCAGCTCGCGCAGCGCCTGATGGCGAAGGCGGCGGAGGTCATCATCACCAAGGACGTCGATCTGGCGCTGCAGCTGGAGCAGGACGACGACGAGATGGACCTGCTGCACCGCACGCTGTTCCAGCACCTGATGGACGACCGCTGGAAGCACGGCATCGAGACCGCCGTCGACGTGACGCTCCTCGGCCGCTACTACGAGCGCTTCGCGGACCACGCGGTGTCCGTGGCCAAGCGCGTCGTGTACCTGGTGACGGGTGAGCACGCGGACGAGATCCAGCCGGGCTCGGCGCCCGTCGAGGGCGCGTAGCACCTGTCGGCGGGGCACCGGGGTGGGCGCGGAGTCGTGCGCCCACCCCTTTCGCGTGCGTCAGCCGCAACCGCCGCCGCACTGGCACGCGCCGCCGGACTGGCAGCCACAGCTGCAGCCAGGACCGCACTGACAACCGTCGGCACAGGTGTCGGTCTTGGGGGACTCGGCCATGTGTCTCCTCCTCGAAACCTCGAAGGCGTACTGCGAAGGCGTACTGCCTGCCCCTCCATTGCACGCCCGGGGTGGCGGGGCGCGTCAACGGCGCACGCGCGCGCACCCGTTCACCCCGCACCGCAGTCCGCCGCCCGCCCCCTCCCACGCGCCCCCGCGCGTCCGGAATCGCACACAGGAAAAGGGGCTCCACGCGCGCGTGGAGCCCCTTTTTCCGTACGGGGTTTTCCGTACGGGTGCGTTTACTTCTTCTTGCCCTGGTTCTTGACCGCCTCGATCGCCGCCTTCGCGGCGTCCGGGTCGAGGTAGGTGCCGCCGGGGTTCAGGGGCTTGAAGTCGGCGTCCAGTTCGTAGGAGAGGGGGATGCCGGTGGGGATGTTCAGGCCCGCGATGTCGGCGTCGGAGACGCCGTCGAGGTGCTTGACGAGGGCGCGGAGGCTGTTGCCGTGGGCGGCGACGAGGACCGTGCGGCCGGTGAGGAGGTCCGGGACGATGCCGTCGTACCAGTACGGGAGCATGCGGACGACGACGTCCTTGAGGCACTCCGTGCGGGGGCGCAGCTCCGGCGGGATCGTCGCGTAGCGCGGGTCGTCCGACTGGGAGAACTCGGTGCCGTCCTCGAGGGCGGGCGGCGGGGTGTCGTAGGAGCGGCGCCAGAGCATGAACTGCTCCTCGCCGAACTCGGCGAGGGTCTGCGCCTTGTCCTTGCCCTGGAGGGCGCCGTAGTGGCGCTCGTTCAGGCGCCAGCTGCGGTGGACCGGGATCCAGTGCCGGTCAGCCGACTCGAGGGCGAGCTGCGCGGTGCGGATCGCGCGCTTCTGCAGGGAGGTGTGGACCACGTCGGGGAGCAGGCCGGCGTCCTTGAGCAGCTCACCGCCGCGGACCGCCTCCTTCTCGCCCTTCTCGTTCAGATTGACGTCCACCCAGCCGGTGAACAGGTTCTTCGCGTTCCATTCGCTCTCGCCGTGGCGGAGGAGGATCAGCTTGTACGGTGCGTCGGCCATGCCTCTGAGCGTAATCGAACCGCCGGAGGGGTCGCCCCCGGGAGCGATTGACGGTTGCTGTCAATTGAGTGGCGAGAACGTTCCCCCGGGTCGTAAGTTGTGCCTGCCGCCTTAGCCACTTACATGTGCCATTTGTGCCACCCCGGGGGATCCATGTCATTCGTCGCCATGAGACGTGCCGTCAAGGAGTCGGTCTCGGGACTGCCACCGGCTTTCTGGTGGCTGTGGACCAGCACGCTGGTGAACCGCCTGGGCGGCTTCGTCGCCACCTTCATGGCGCTCTACTTGACCGTGGAGCAGGGGTATTCGGCCACGTACGCGGGCCTCGTCGCCGCCCTGCACGGGCTCGGCGGCGTCATCTCCTCGCTCGGCGCGGGCGTCATGACCGACCGGCTCGGGCGGCGGCCCACGCTGCTGATCGCGCAGTTGTCGACGGCCGCGTCCGTGGCGCTGCTCGGGTTCATGACGCACCCGGTGGCGATCGCGGGCGTCGCGTTCCTGGTCGGCATGGCGAGCAACGCCTCCCGTCCGGCCGTGCAGGCGATGCTGGCCGACATCGTGCGGCCCGAGGACCGGGTGCGGGCCTTCTCGCTCAACTACTGGGCGATCAACCTGGGGTTCGCGGTCTCCACGGCGGGCGCGGGCTTCATCGCCTCGTACAGCTACCGCGCGGGCTTCCTCGTCGAGGGCGCGATGACGCTGGTGTGCGCGGTCCTCGTGTTCATGAAGCTGCCGGAGTCCCGGCCGGAGCGCAGCGCGGCGGCCGCGGCGGCCGAGGACGAGGTCGGGCTCGGCACGGTGCTGCGGGACGGGCGGTTCATGGGCGTGGTCGGCCTGTGCTTCCTGGTCGCGCTGATCTTCCAGCAGGGCGCGCTCGGCCTGCCGGTGGCGATGGGCGAGGCGGGCTTCTCGCCGAGCGACTACGGCATGGCCGTCGCCGTGAACGGCGTCATGATCGTCGTGCTGCAGATCCCGGTGACGCGGTTCATCGAGCACCGCGACCCGCAGCGCCTGCTGGTGCTGTCCTCGCTCGTGGCGGGGTACGGCTTCGGGCTCACCGCGTTCGCCGGTTCGGTGGGTGTCTTCGCGCTGACGGTGATGGTGTGGACGCTCGCCGAGATCATCAACGCGCCCACCCAGACGGGCCTGGTCGTGCGGCTCTCGCCGACGCACGGGCGCGGCCGCTACCAGGGCATGTACACGATGTCGTGGGCCGTGGCGGGGCTCGTGGCGCCGCTGATGTCCGGGTTCCTGATCGACCGCCTGGGGGCGGAGTGGCTGTGGGGCGGCTGCGCGCTCGTGGGTACGGTGGCGGCGCTCGGGTATTGGGGTCTGATGCGGGGGCTTCCGGCGGCGCCGGAGGCAGGGGCGGCGGGGCACGATGTCCCGGCACCCGGGCCGACGGTCCCGGAAGCCGCGGTGGCGGCTGGCGCAGTGCCGGAGGCCGCCGTGGCGGCGGGCGCGATGCCGGAAGCCGTGGCGGCGCGGCCCGCGGCACCGGAGGTCCCGGCGCCCGAAGGGGCCGCTCACCGCCGCTACCGTGAGATCAGCGCAGGGCCCACCCAGGGATCCCAGGGAGAGTGACCCGACCATGGCCGAACCACTGAAGACCTTCATCGGCGGCGAGGAGGTCGACGTCCCCAACACCATCCCGGACATCCGCGCCGCCCTGCCCGAGGACCGGCGCGCGGAGTTCGACCGGGCCATCAACGAGGCCGGGGTCGACGAGATCCACTCCGTGATGCGGCACTGGATGCTGCAGTCCGTGCCCGACCCCGAGGCCGAGGCCCTGCTCGACCGGCTCGCCGCCGACGAGGCCGAGAGGCGGAGCATCGCGTGAGCCGTCACCGGAGCCGCAGGTACCGCATCACCTACGCGCCGCCCGCCGACGACACCCTCGCCAAGATGACCGACGCGGACGCCTTCCGGACGGCCATGGAGCGCACGCTCGGACGCGACCCCTACGGGCACGGCTCGACGCCCGTCTCCGTGGACACCGCCGAGCGCGACCGCCGGGAAGCGACCGTCGGCGGCGCGATCGTCCTCTACTACGTGTCGGGTTCGGTCCTCACGGTGACGGTGGTCCGCCTGGTCCCGTTCGGCTGAGCCCCGGCCGCACTCGGCGGGGGCGCCCTCACTCCCCCAGGGCGCGCTGGGCCTCGTACAGGTTCCGGGGCCGGACGGAACCCGGCGAACCGTACGCCTCGATAAGGGAATTGAGCTCTCCGGAGAAGTCCGGTACGTCGATCTGGTCGAACTCGCGGACCCGGGAGATGCCGACCGTGGCACTGTACGGAGCGATGCCGTCAATTTTGACCAGTCCGGCGCGCTGGTTGGTGACGGTGACGTTCCAGTGGGCGAATCGCGCTCCGTAGAGGGGCCCCGCGCTGGCGTCGCCGCCGTGCCGCCCGTCGTTCTCGACGGTGATCTCGGTGCGCACGTTGGCGAACGGCATGCCCCGATGCGTATCGAAGGTGCCCATCTCCATGACGCCCCGGGACCAGACGTTGTACGAGGAGAGCCCCTCCACGTTGATGCCGTGCAACTGGGTCCCGGCGGGCGCGGGCACCGTGCGCCGCTCGATGCGGAAGTCCTCGATCAGGTTGTCGTGCGAGCCCTCGCGGCAGAAGTACGGGTGGTGCGAGCCGCGGCCGCCGACGGCGGTGCGGCGCAGGGTGCAGGCGGAGGCGGCGACCAGGCCGAACCCGTTGTCCACATGGCGTACGCGCACGTCGTCGGCCCAACAGTCGTACGCGCACTGGAAGACGACCCCGTTGTGGCCCTTGTCGAGCAGGTGCGGGGACTGCGGGGTCCGCACCGCCTCCAGGGTGAGCCCTTCGACTCCGGAGCCGGTGAGCGCGGGGACGTGGGTGGTCAGACGGGGGTCCCACTCGGGGCGGACGTCCAGCGGCAGGGGGCGTTCGAAGGTGACGGTGTGCCCCTTGACCTGGGCGATCCGCACGGGCCACTCGTAGGGGACGTACGACGTCAACTTTGTCTTGTCGTCCCAGGTGTACGCCTGCGGGCCGGGGCCGCCGCCCGCCATGTGCTCCAGGAGCGTGTGGTCCGCGTCGTCGGCCAGGCGCAGCAGGACGAGGCTGCCGCGGCGCAGCCGGGAGCTGTCGGCGACGCGGACGGACCAGGAGCCGCGGGTGGCGGGGGCGACCGTGGTGAGGGTGCGCCACTCGTCGCGCTTGTTGCCGGTCCAGCCCTCGAACGGCCAGTCCTCGGCCTTGATGGCGGCCGTGAGGCTGTCCAGGCGGTCGGCCGGGCACAGCCAGATGAGGCCTCCGGCCCAGGACCAGCTCGACTTGTCGCCGCCGTAGCGGCTGCCGTAGGGGCCGATGAGTTCGGTGAGGTTCTTGGTGGCGAGCAGCTTGGTGCGGTCGCTGCCGGCGCCCCGCAGGACGACGTTGTCGTCGCCTATGCGGATGATGTCGTCGACCCGGTACGTGCCCGGCGCGAGCTGGACCGTGCCCCCGCCGGCCCTTCCGGCGGCGGCGAGGGCACGGTTGATGGCGGGCCCCGCGTCCGACCGGGCGTCAGGCCTGGCCCCGTAGTGGTGCACGTGGAACACGCGCTCGGGGCGGGGGAGGTGCCGGGTGCCCCGGCGGGCTCCGGCCCGGCCTACGTAGGGGATCTGGGGGTGGGTGTACGGGGTGCGGGTGAACTCTTGCCAGAGGGTGGCGGGTTGGCCGGGCCGGGGCGCCTGGCGGGGCCGGGGCGCCGCTGTCGCGGCCGGGCCGGTGGCGGCGGTGGCCGGACCGGTGACGGCGGTGGCCGCGACGGCGATGGCTCCGCCGAGGAGTCCGCGTCTGCTGAGGTGTGCCATGCCCGCCCCGCCTCCCGTACATGTACGTGAACGGTGTTCACGTCTACGTTGGGCGGGAGCATGCCATGCCGCTCGGCGCCGGGGGAAGGTGTCGTACCGCCCGAGTTATGGGCACCGCCGCATAGCGGTGGGACGGGGGCGCCGCCCGCCAGGAGAAAGCCGAGGCGCTACCGGGGCTGGGTCAAGTGGGTGAACGCGTCCAGGTTGCGGGTGGATTCGCCGCGCGCCACGCGCCACTCGTACTCCTTGCGGATCGCGGACGCGAAGCCGAGTTCCAGGAGGGTGTTGAAGGAGCCGTCGGCCGCTTCGAGGACGGAGCCGAGGAGGCGGTCGAGCTCGTCGGGGGTGACGGCGGCGAGCGGCAGCTTGCCGGCCACGTAGACGTCGCCGAGGGAGTCGATGGCGTAACCCACGCCGTACAGGCGGAGGTTGCGCTCCAGGAGCCACCGGTGGACGCCCTCGTGGTTCTCGTCGGGGCGGCGGATCACGAACGCGTTCAGAGAGAGCGAGTGCCTGCCGACGCGCAGCGAGAGGGTCGTGGAGAGCTTGCGCGTCCCGGGCAGCTTCACCACGTACGAGCCGGGCTCAGGGCACTCCCACTCCAGCTCGGCCTCGTCCAGCGCCCGCTCGATCACCGCACCGGGCGCCCCGCCAGCAACGTCAGCCATGGTGCGAGCGTACGTGACGGCGGTGATCGTGCACGGCGGCGGTGTAGACGTCGGCCGTGGCGGACGCGGCCGTACCCCACCCGAAGGACTCCGCGTGCCGCGCGGCCGCCGTGCCCATGCGGTCCACAAGCTGTGGACGGTCGGCGAACTCGCGCAGCACGCGCGCGTAGTGGGCGGGTTCGTGCCCGGAGACGAGGAACCCGGTGACGCCCTCGCGCACGGCGACGGGCAGCCCGCCCACCGCGGCGGCGAGCACGGGCGTCCCCGCGGCCTGCGCCTCGATGGCCACGAGCCCGAAGGACTCGCTGTACGACGGCATCACGAGCACGGACGCGGCCCGGAACCAGTCCGCGAGCTGCTCCTGCCCGACGGGCGGCTGGAAACGTACGACATCCGCGATCCCGAGCCGGGCGGCCAGCTTCTGCAGCCCCTCCGGCTTGGCCAGACCGCTGCCGCTGGGCCCGCCGACGACGGGCACGACGATCCGCGAGCGCAGCTCGGGCCGCTCGGCGAGGAGGACGCCGACGGCGCGCAGCAGCACGTCGGGCGCCTTCAGGGGCTGGATGCGGCCCGCGAACAGGGGGACCAGGGCGTCCTGCGGGAGGCCGAGCCGGTGCCGGGCGGCGGCCCGGCCGTCGGCGGGGCGGAAGCGGTCGAGGTTCACGCCGGGGTGGACGACGGCGACCTTGCCGGGTTCGGCTTCGTAGTGGCGTACGAGTTCGTCGGCCTCTTCGGAGGTGTTGGCGATGAGCCGGTCGGCGGCGCGCACGATCTGGGTCTCGCCGATGACGCGGGCGGTGGGCTCCGGAGTGTCGCCCTCGGCGAGCGCGGCGTTCTTGACCTTGGCCATGGTGTGCATGGCGTGCACCAGGGGGGTGCCCCAGCGCTCGGCGGCGAGCCAGCCGACGTGGCCGCTGAGCCAGTAGTGGGAGTGGACGAGGTCGTAATGGCCGGGCCGGTGGCCCGCCCAGGCCTGCATCACGCCGTGCGTGAAGGCGCAGAGCTGGGCGGGCAGCTCCTCCTTGGCGAGGCCTTCGTAGGGGCCCGCGTCGACGTGGCGGACGAGGACGCCGGGCGCGAGCTCGACGGTGGGCGGCAGGGCGCCGGTGGTGGCGCGGGTGAAGATCTCGACCTCGATGTTGATCGCGGCGAGGCGTTTGGCCAGCTCCACGATGTAGACGTTCATGCCGCCCGCGTCGCCGGTGCCGGGCTGGTGCAGCGGCGAGGTGTGCACGCTGAGCATGGCCACGCGGCGGGGGCGGCGCGAGGAGCCCGGCAGCCGGATCCTCGTGGACGGGGATGGGGAGCGACGCCCGAGCCTGGTCACGTAGTGGCTCACGTGGCGGTCCTCCTTGGCCTTGACGGCGGGCTGTGCCTTGACGGCGGGCACGACGAGGCGGAGACCGGGTGCGCGCCTCCTGGAGGAGCAACACCGGAAGCCTCACCTCCATTTCCTCTTTGCCAAAGCATTACCTTGGCTGTCTCAACCGTGACCCTTGCTTACGCTTGCCCTCATGGCCTCCCGCGTCCCCCCTCCGCCCTCCCGACCTGTGGGAACCGTGACGCGCGGGACCACCAACCCCAACCGGCTGCGCCGCATGGACCGCTGGATCGCCGCCGCCCACGGCGCCGCCCTGCGCCGCGCGGACGACCCGATCGCCGTCGACCTCGGTTACGGCGCCGCCCCCTGGACCGCCGTCGAGCTGCTGCTCCGGCTGCGTACCGCCGCCCCACGCGCGCGCGTGGTCGGCATCGAGATCGACTCGGAGCGGGTGGCGGCGGCCCGGCCCTACGCGCGCGAGGGCCTCACCTTCCGGCACGGCGGCTTCGAGGTGCCGCTGCCCGCGCGGCCGCTGCTGATCCGCGCGGCCAACGTGCTGCGCCAGTACGACGAGGACGCGGTCGCCGCCGTGTGGGAGCGGCTGTGCGCGCGCCTCGCCCCGGGCGGCCTGCTCGTCGAGGGCACCTGCGACGAGATCGGGCGGCGGCACGTGTGGGTGGCGCTCGGGCCCGAGGGGCCGCGCACGGTCACCTTCGCGGCCCGCCTCGCCTCCCTCGACCGCCCGTCCGACCTCGCCGAGCGGCTGCCGAAGGCGCTGATCCACCGCAATGTGCCGGGCGAGCCGGTGCACGCGTTCCTGCGCGACTTCGACCGGGCGTGGGCGGCGGCGGCGCCGTACGCGGCGTACGGGGCGCGGCAGCGGTGGATCCGGACGGTGCGGGACCTGACGGCGGACTGGCCGGTCCTTGACCGGAGTTCGCGGTGGCGGCAGGGGGAAGTGACGGTGGCGTGGGCGGCGTTGACGCCGCGGCGCGGCTGAAGCCCGGGCGCCGCACCGGGCCCGAACGCCGGATTCGTCCCACGCATGCCCCCTGACCTGCAGGGAACGATCTTCGCGTGCGGTTCGTCACATGTTGCGGGTGGGAGTTCGGAGTTGTCACGCGGCTCTGTCGCATTCGGCGCCGGCATGGCACCATCCCGGAAACGCCGGGAAGTTACTGACGGTAAATCAGCTTTGGGGGTGGCGTGCGTGACCGGCAAGGGGCACTCGACGACGACAGCCGTGGCACTGATCTGCGCGTGCGCGGCCGCGGTGCTCACCGCGCCGGGCACCGCGTTCGCGAGCCCGGCCGAGCCGACTCCCCCGTCGAACAGATCCCTTGAGAAGGTCCGCAAGGAGATCGAGCGGCTCTACCGCGAGGCGGGCACGGCCACGGACGCGTACAACGCCGCGGAGGAGAAGGCCGAGAAGCAGTCGGAGGAGATCGTCCGGCTCGCGAGATCCATCGACAAGGGCCAGACGAAGCTGGACCGCCTCAAGGCCCGCGCGGGCGCGGCCGCCCGCGCGCAGTACCGCGGCGGCGGTGTCCCGGACGAGGCCCGGCTGCTGCTCAGCGAGAACCCGAGCCGCTTCCTCGACGGCGCGGGCCGACTGCGCCAGGGCCAGCACGCCACCAAGGCGATGCTCACGGAAATGAGCCGCACCCAGGCGGACTTGAAGACGTACGCCAAGGACGCCTCCGCCCAGTGGAAGAAGCTGGAGGCGAACCGCAAGGCCAAGGCCGAGGCGAAGAAGCAGGTCAAGAAGAAGATCGCCACCGCCGAGAAGCTGGAGTCGCGCCTGGAGAAGAAGGAGCGCGAGCGGCTGCGGAAGCTGGAGGAGGAGGCCGCGCTCAGACAGCAGTCGGCCTGGGTGGACACCGGCATACTCAAGGACGCCAACGGCAAGGCGACCTCCCCCGGCAAGAAGGCGATCGCGTTCGCCACGGCACAGATGGGCAAGCCCTATGTGTGGGGCGCGGAGGGCCCGAAGTCGTACGACTGCTCGGGGCTCACGTCCCAGGCCTGGGCGGCCGCGGGCAAGACCATCCCGCGCACCTCGCAGGAGCAGTGGAAGCGGCTCCCGCGCGTCGACGTGCAGAACATGCGCCCCGGCGACCTGATCATCTACCACCAGGACGCGAGCCACGTCGGTCTGTACGTGGGCGACGGCGCGATCGTGCACGCGCCCCGGCCCGGTCGGAACGTGACGCTCGCGGGGGCGGGGTCGATGGAGATACTCGGGGTGGTGCGGCCGGACAAGTAGGCCCGGCCGGGCGGGCCGGGCGGTTGGGGTGACCCGGGCGGTCGGGCGGGCCGGGCGGTTGGGGTGACCCCGGCGGTCGGGCGGGCCGGGCGGTTGGGGTGACCGGGACGGCCGGGCGGGCCCCGTGGGCCACCGCTCCCCGTGGGCCACCGCGCCCCGTGGGCCCACCGCGCCCCTTGGGCCAGGCAGGCCAAGCGCACCCAGCGGGCCAGCCGAGCCGGAGTCGGCCACGCGGCCCGCACGCTGTGACCCACCGCACTCCGCGCCGCCCGGCCGGGCCCCGGCCGCCGCCCCCTGTGACCCACCGCACGAGCCCGCCCCCCGCTCAACCCTCCAGGCGTGACGTTCGTCATCCCAGGCGGACCGGGTTCGTGCCCAAATGCGGTCCAGGATGCGGCATATGCCGTCGGCCACGTGCGGCACGGCATTCCACACAGGCCCCGGGTGACGCTATGGTCCCCGTCTGGTGGGGCGTGCGACCGTCGCCCCGCCATGCCCTCGGGGGGAGGGAAGGATTCCAACGATGCCCGTACCCATACCGCGGCAGAGAGCGATCCCGGCCGCGGAAGGCGGTCAGGCTCACGCGGCGCCGACGACCGACGGCACCGGCCCCCTCGGCGGCCGCACCGCCGACGGCGACACCGGCACCGACCGGACCGCCGCCCACACCCCCACCACCCACAGCCCGACCGCCCACGACCCCGCAGGCCCCGACCCCGTACACGACGCACCGGCACCCGACGAAGCCGTACGCGACGCACTCGTACGCGACGACCTCGCGGACCACGACCCCGGAGGGAGCGACCCCATGGTCAGCGACCCCGTGGCCAGCGACCCCGTGGGCAACGGCACCGGGCTCACCCTGCTGGTGATCGAGGACGACCCGGCGGGCTCCCTCAGCGTGCCCGAGCTCCTGGACTCCGGGGGCAAACCGATCCGCATCCGCACCGCCCGCAACCTCACCGAGGCCGAGCGGCTGCTCACGGACGACGTGCACTGCATCCTCCTTGACCTGGCCCTGCCCGGCCGCGCCCCCGCGGGCGGCCCCACCGGCTCCACCAGCCCCGGCAACCACGGCAGCCTCAGCAACCACGGCGGCTCCCCCGCCCCCGAAGCCCCCAACGGCAAGGACCGCGACAGCGCCGCCGACGCCGCCCCCGACGAGCTGGCCGTCCTCAAGCATGTCCTGCGCCTCGCCCCGCGCCACGCCGTCCTCGCGCTCACCGCGTCCGGCGACGCCGAGATCGGCGCCCAGGCCGTGGGCGTCGGCGCGCAGGACTACCTGCTGCGCGAGGAGCTGGACGGCCGCCTGCTGAGCCGCGCCATCCGGTACGCGGTGGAGCGCAAGCGCGCCGACGCCGCCCAGCGCCAGCTCACCGAGTCCCGGCTGCGCGCGCAGGAGAACGCCCGCCTGGAGCGGGGCCTGCTGCCGACGCCGCTCCTCGAAGGCTCACCGCTGCGCTTCGCCGCCCACTACCGTCCCGGCCGCTCCCGCGCGCTGCTCGGCGGCGACTTCTACGACACGGTGCGGATGCCCGACGGCTCCGTGCACGTGATGATCGGCGACGTCTGCGGGCACGGCCCGGACGAGGCGGCGCTCGGCGTGGAGCTGCGCATCGCCTGGCGGGCGCTGACCTTCGCGGGCCTGTGCGGCGACGAGCTGCTGTCCACGCTGCAGCGGGTCCTGGAGCACGAGCGGGCCAACGAGGAGATCTTCGCGACGCTGTGCACGGTGGACATCGCGCCGGACGGCCGCCGGGCCGGCCTGTGCCTGGCCGGACACCCGTCACCGCTGATAGCGCGCCCGGGCCGCCCCGCGGAGCTGCTCCCGTACGACAACGGGGGCCCCGCGCTCGGCCTGCTGCCGCGCGCCCGCTGGCCGCGCCGCCAGGTGGAACTCGGCGGCAGCTGGAGCCTGATGCTGTACACGGACGGCCTGATCGAGGGCCGGATCGGCGAGGGCAACCAGCGGCTCGGGCAGGACGGCATGGTGGAGCTGGTGCGCCGCAAGATGGCGGCGGGCCTGCGGGGCGACGCGCTCCTGGAGGCGTCCGTGAACGAGGTCAGGGACCTCAACGGCGGCGACCTGACGGACGACGTGGCGGTATTGCTGCTCGACCGGGCACGCTGACCCGTAGACCGGGCACGCTGGCCCCGTCCCTCACCGACCGCCGTTGTACGGCCCGTACGGACCGTCGCTGCTGGAACCGCGGCGGCCGCCACCCCCGCCGGTGATCTGCCGCAGCGCGGGCCGCACGTCGACCATGTACACGATGGTCGCGATGAGGCCGATGATGGGCAGGAACGACAGGATGTTGAAGATCAGGTTCACCACGAAGGCGAGCCCGAGGATGATCAGCCAGAACGGCTTGGTCTTCTTGTCCGCCGCGCGATAGGCGTCCTCGCGCCGGATCGCGGCGTCGAGCAGCGCGAAGCCGCTGAACGCGATCAGGGCCAGCGACAGCAGCCACATGAGGTTCGAGAACCCCTGCATCAGCACAACGTCCACCACCAGTCTCGGCGAGTCCCTACGCGACGTACGCAGTCACCGTACCCGCTACCCGAACAACGGGCCGGACACTCCATGAGTGCCCGGCCCGACGCGGCGCCTCACAACGGGACGCCCGCTCGTCTCCCCAGGGGGCGACTACTTGGTGGGCGGCGTGGTCTTCTTCGCCGTCGTCTTCTTGGCGGCGGGCTTGTCCGC
Organism: Streptomyces flavofungini; assembly: GCF_014650815.1. Classification (GTDB taxonomy): domain Bacteria; phylum Actinomycetota; class Actinomycetes; order Streptomycetales; family Streptomycetaceae; genus Streptomyces; species Streptomyces flavofungini. The sequence continues at coordinate 81,995 of NZ_BMVR01000005.1, read as the reverse complement.
GGCGGTCTTCTTGGCAGCGGTGGTCTTGCGGGCGGAGCCCTGGGCCCCGCTGTCGCCCGCGTCCGTGGACGCGGCGGACTGCTCGGCCGACGCGCCCTGGGCGGCGCCCTCGTCGTCGACGGCGTCCGGCTCGACGGTCTCGGCCAGCTCGGAGAGCCCCTCGGCGGCCTCGCCGCGCCAGGCGCGGACGGTCTGCTCGCCGTGCTCGGCGACCTGGTCGTACTTCTCGCGCGCCTGGACGGCGTACTCGAAGGCGACGCCGACGCCGCGCAACGCCAGGTCCTGGGCGCCCTCGCCGATCTTCTTCAGGTCGGTGTCGAGGTTGCTGATGAAGCCGCCGACCCGGGACTGGATGACCTCACGCGCCTCCTTGGCACGGGCGGCGGCCTTGTCCTGGACTTCCTTGGGGTCGGTGTTGCGGACGGCGTCGATCCGCGCCGGGGCCTCGGCGGCGAGCTGCTCGATGAGGCCGGGCACCTTCTTGGCCTGCTGGTACGCCAGTTCGGCGCTGCCGGCGACGAAGTACAGGGGCTTGGGGTCGGTGATGGTCTTGCGCACGTCGTCGGTGATGGGCATGGTGAATGGTCCTCCCGGATTCACGTCAGCTCGGGGACTACTGGTCGGAAGACTTCTCACTGCGGCCCGCGGACTCGTTGCCGCCGGCCGCGGGCTTCTTGCCGCTGGAAGCCTTCTTGCTGCCCGAAGACCGCTTCCCCGAGGGTTGCTTGCCTGCGGGTGGTGCATCACTGCCGTCGGCCGTGCGGGAGCCGTCAGCGAGGGTGTCCGGGCCGTGGACGTCGTCGTACGACGCGCCCTCGGCGCTGCCGTCCGCGTACGCGGAGGTCGCGAAGCCGTTCTCCTTGCGGAACGACTCGTAGATCTGCAGCAGCACCTGCTTCTGCCGCTCGTTGATGGACGGGTCGGCGAGGATGACGGCGCGCGTCTCCAGCTCGTCCCGCTCCTTCTCGTCGAGGATCCCGGCCCGGACGTACAACGTCTCGGCGGAGATCCTGAGCGCCTTGGCGACCTGCTGCAGAACCTCGGCGCTCGGCTTGCGCAGCCCGCGCTCGATCTGGCTCAGATACGGATTGGACACCCCGGCGGCATCGGCGAGCTGCCGGAGCGACAGCTGCGCGGTGCGCCGCTGTTCGCGCAGGTACTCACCGAGATTGCCGACGTTGAGCGATGCCATGCGTCGATACTGCACCCCTCCCGCTAACTTTTGCAAGCACACCGCTTGCAAAAGTGCGCCATGTCACCGGGGCGTGCCGAAGCCGTACCCGTTTTTCACCGCCCCGCCCCCGCGGCCCGCCCCCGAGTTAGCGTCGATCCATGATCGTATGGCTCAACGGAACCCATGGTGCGGGCAAGACGACGACCAGTGCGCTCGTGCAGCAACTGCTCCCGGATTCACGGGTGTTCGACGCCGAGAAGGTCGGCGAGACGCTCATGGACATCACGCCGGGGCTGCCCTGGACGGGCAACTTCCAGGACTGGCCGCCGTGGCGGCCGCTCGTCGTCGAGACCGCGCGGCACGTGCTCGACTACACCGGCGGCACCCTCGTGATGCCCATGACCGTCCTGGTCGAGCAGTACTGGCGCGAGATCACCACAGGCCTCGCCCGACACGACATTCCCGTACGGCACTTCGTCCTGCACGCCGACCAGGACACCCTCCGCGAACGCATCGCGGGCGACACCGTCGTCGGCCCCGACTCCCCGTTCCGCCTCCAGTACCTGGAGCCGTACGCCGAGGCCGCCCGCACCTGGCTGCACGCCGAGGCCGAGGTCATCGACACCACCCGCCGCACGCCCGCCGAGGCCGCCCTGCGGATCGCGGAGGCCGTCAAGGGGTGAGGGGCAGAGGGCAAGGCGCGACCCGAGCCGGAGCGTGCCGACGGCTGGCCCTGCCCCTCCCCGTCAGCCCTGCCACTCCCCGTCGCGCATGATGACCCGCCCGCGCAGCTCCGGCTCACCGCGCCAGGCGCGCACCGTCCTCGGCACCACCCTGACGTACAGAAAGGCCCCCTCCTCCGCGCGAGGGTCCCACCCGAACTTGGCCGCGAAGGCCTCCGCCGCCTCCCCCGGGACCTCCCGGTCCGGAAAGCACTCCGCCTCCCCCTGCAGCAGCACCACATCGAAGGTGTCCGGCAACGCGAGCCGCACCCGCGGCTCCGCCCGGACGTTCCGCGCCGTCGCGGACGTGGCGCCGGTACACATCCACACCGCCCGCCCGTCCCACAGGAACCACAACGGCACCTGGTGCGGCCCGCGTTCAGGGTGACCCGTCGACACCCACACATCCCGCTCGACGGCGAGCCGCTCCAGAGTGTCGCGCTTGCGCTCCGCCGCCTCGCGCCGGACGTTTCCCGTGGTCTGCATGGGAGCCGACCCTAGCCAGCGGGTTCCCGGGGCGCATGGGGCGCGGGGCCTACGCCCAGCGACCGAGGGGACCGGTGCCGCCGGTACGGCCGCCGAACCCCTCGGCCCGCGGGACGGCCGACGCTCAGTTCGCGATCGTGGCCAGGTTCCCGGGCTCGTACGCCCCGCCCTGGTTGTCCAGGATCACGCCGAGGCGGTTCGTTGCGTTGATCATGGCTATCAGGGAGACCAGGGCGATGGCCTGGTCGTCGTCGTAGTGCTCGCGCACCCGTGACCAGGTCTCGTCGGAGACGCCTGCGTGCGCGTCGGTGATGCGCGTGCCCTCCTCGGTGAGCGCCAACGCGGCCCGCTCGGCCTCCGTGAACACCGTGGAGTGGCGCCACGCCGCCACCAGGGCCAGCCGCGCCGACGTCTCACCGGCCGCCGCCGCGTCCTTGGCGTGGATGTCGACGCAGAAGCCGCAGCCGTTCAGCTGGCTGGCGCGCAGCTGCACCAGCTCCTGGGTCGGCTTCGGCAGGGACGACTCCTGGATCACCTGGCTGACGGCGTGGATCCGCTTGCCGATCCTGGTGCCGAGGTCGGTCGCGAACAGGTTCATACGGGGTTCCATGGCGGGTTCCTCACTCGTGGCAGCGCACGCCGGGCGGTGCGTCCGCCCGGCGTCCTGACGACCACGAGATGCCGCCCGACCGGATCCTGTGACAGCCCGGCGATGTGACACAGGCCACCGGCCGCGAGTGTCACAGGGGGGCCGGGGGCGGCGTCTTGTGCGTGACACGGCCGCGAGGGAACGGGCAGAGGGCAGGGGCAGGGGTGGGGATGGAAACGGGGACAGGGATGGGCGAGCGCGGCGAGCGGGCCGCGCCGGGCGAGCCCGCCGACGGCGCCACCGCGGCATTCCTCAGCCACCGCAACCTCCTCTTCACCATCGCCTACGAAATGCTCGGTTCCGCCGCCGACGCCGAGGACGTCCTCCAGGAGACCTGGCTGCGCTGGGCGGGCGTCGACCACGACACCGTGCGCGACCACCGCGCGTTCCTGGTGCGGATCACCACCCGGCAGGCGCTCACCCGGCTGCGTACGCTGCGTCGGCGCAAGGAGTCCTACGTCGGCCCCTGGCTCCCCGAACCGCTGCTGACCGCGCCCGACGTGGCGGACGACGTCGAGCTGGCCGACAGCGTCTCGATGGCGATGCTGCTCGTACTGGAGACGCTCGGCCCGACCGAACGGGCCGTGTTCGTCCTGCGTGACGTCTTCGACCTCGGCTACGACGAGATCGCCCGGGCCGTCGACAAGTCCCCGGCCGCCGTCCGCCAGATCGCCCACCGCGCTCGCACCCACGTCGCCGCCCGCCGACCACGCGAGGTCGTCTCCCCGGCCGAGTCCCGTGGTGCGCTCGCCGCCTTCCAGCAGGCGATCGAGACGGGCGACCTGCGGCGTCTGCTCGACCTGATCGCGCCCGACGTCGTCCTCGTGACCGACGGCGGCGGCGTCGTACGAGCCGCCCTCGAACCCGTCGTGGGCGCCGGACAGGTGGCGCACGTCCTCGGCAGGCTCACGTCCGCGACCCTGCGGCCTGCGCAGGTCAACGGCCATCCGGCCCTGATCCTGCACACGGGCGACGTGATCGACTCCGTCATCGCGGTACGCGTCGAGGGCGGCCTCATCACGGGCCTCTACGCCGTACGCAACCCCGAGAAGCTGTCCCGCGCGGACCGCGAGACGGCGCTGAGCCGCTGAGCCCGGCGGCACTTCCGGACACCACTGCCGGACAGCATTTCCGGACACCACTGCGGAACACCACTGTGCGACAGCGCTGTGCGACAGCGCTGCGGAACAAACCGCTCCACCACACCGGTTCCCGAGATACGCCCCTTTCACCCGCCAGCCCCGCCGGAGGAGAGTCAATTGAGCCGCCCCGCCCCCCAGTTCATCACCTTCGACCTGTACGGGACCCTCACCGACTTCGCCATCGGCGCCGCCGCCCGAGAAGTGGTCGAGGACATCGCCCCACCCGACGTCCTCGACGCCTTCCTGCACCGGTTCCGCTGCTATCAGCTCGACGAGGTGATGGGTGACTGGCGGCCGTACGACGAGGTGGTCGCGCGCGCCTTCCGGCGGGCCTGCGACAGCACCGGCATCGCGTTCCGGCCCGGCGACCCCGCCGAGATCTTCGCCGCGATCCCGGAGTGGGGACCCCACCCCGACGTCCCGGAACCCCTCGCGCGCCTCGCCGAACGCTTCCCGCTCGTCATCGTCTCCAACGCCGCGGACCGCCACGTCGGTCAGAACGTCGCGAAGCTCGGCGCGCCGTTCCACGCCGTGTACACGGCGGAGATGGCGCGGGCGTACAAGCCGCGGCTCCGCGCGTTCGAGTTCATGTACGAGCAGTTGGGGTGCCGCCCGGAGGACACCCTGCACGTGTCGTCCAGCCCCCGCTACGACCTCCAGTCGGCGACCGACCTCGGCGTGCGGGACAGGGTGTACGTCAACCGGGGCCACGAGCCGTCAGTGCCCTTCTCCCACTCGTACGAGGTCACCTCCCTCGCCGGAGTGGCGGAGCTGCTGGGCGTCTGAGCGGCTCCGCAGGCGTACGGCAGACCTCGACGTCCGATGACCGCCAGCGCGCCCCCGCCCCGCCCAGCAGGCTGCGCGCATGACGAACTCACCCTCGCCCCGCACCCCGGCCACGACCCGCACCCCGGACCCCACAGCCGTCCTCACCGGCATGTACGCCGCCGAAGCCGAGTACCTCGCCGCAGGCGGCCCTGGCGAGGCCTCCTTCGACCTCCTCGCCCCCTACTTCTCCCCGGACGTCGTGCTGCGTCAGGCCGACTCCCTGCCGTACGGCGGGACCTGGCGCGGGCACGCGGGCATGGAGCGGTTCTTCCTCGCGATGAGCCGGACGTGGGCGGCGTTCGACATGCGGGAGCAGGAGTTCCTCGCCACGGGCGCGATCACGGTCGTACGCACCCAGGTCCACGCGGTCGCCCGTACCACCGGACGCGAACTCGCCTTCCCGATCCTGCAGACCATCACGATCGCCCAGGGGCGGATCACCGAGGTCCACCCGTTCTACTGGGACACGGGGGCCGTCGCGGCGGCCTGTGCGCCGCCGCCCGCTTGAGGGCGGGTCCACAGGGTCAGGTCGCTGCTGGTCGCGATGGCCAGGGTGCGGCCGGAGGGGGAGAATCCGGCGGCGCGGAACTCCGAGTACCGGGCGTGCAGGACGTGCCACCACGTCTCTCCGGCCCGGCCGCGGTGGAGGGCGTCGCCCGCGGCGAGGACGACGCGGTGGCAGGGCCAGTCGGGGCTGACGACCCGCACGGTCCAGCCGTCGGACGAGGTGCTGTGCAGGCCGCCGCCGAAGAGGCCCGCGATGTGGACGGGGGTGCCCGCGATCGGGCCGAGGCCGGGGCAGGTGAGGTCCGGGGCGTCGTCCGGGGTGCTGGTCTCGGGGTCGGGATCGCGGTCCCGGGCGATCTTCTCGCCGGTGACCGCGTCGAAGAGCCCGTGCCCGTCGGCCGACACCACCATCACGAGGTCGTGCCCGCTGCCCGGCCGCACGGCGAAGCCGATGCCGAGCAGCCCGCCGACCGGGATCATGCCGCCGGGCGCGAGCCGCCAGGGCTCGGGGGCGGGCACGACGGGGGCGTTGAGGTAGCGCTCCCGCAACCGCTGCTGGTACTCCGACGTCAACTCGGCTCCCCCTGGCCCCGCTGCTGTCCGCGCCGCTGCTGCCGCTCGGGCGTGGGGCCGATGATACGGACGGAGGGGGGTCCCCGTCCGTATCAGGGCTGGCGGTCCCGTGTTCCTGACCCGGTCAGGGCCAGGAACACGTCGTCGAGGTCCGGGGTGTGCACCGTCAGCGCCTCGGCGTGGATACCGGCGCCTTCGAGTACGTCGAGGACCGCGCGGAGGGCCGGGATGCTGCCGTCGCTGGGGATCTGCAGGGTCAGCGACTCGTCGTCACGGGTGACGGTGGAGAGCGCGAGGCGGTCGGAGGCGGCGTTCATGTGCCGCATCTCGTCGAACCGGAGCTTGATGTGCCCGCCGGGGATGCGGCGCTTCAGCTCGTCCGCGGTGCCCTCGGCCACGATCCCGCCGCCGTCCAGGACCGCGATGCGGTCGGCCAGTTGGTCGGCCTCCTCCAGATACTGCGTGGTCAGGAAGATGGTCGTGCCGCCCGCGACCAGGTCACGGATCATGTCCCACATCGTGCGGCGGCTGCGTGGGTCCAGACCCGTCGTCGGCTCGTCCAGGAAGATGATGCTGGGCCTGCCGACCAGGGTCATCGCCAGGTCGAGCTTGCGGCGCATGCCGCCGGAGAAGGCCGCGGCGGGCTTCTTGGCGACCTCGGTGAGGTCGAAGCGCGCCAGGAGCTCGGCCGCGCGCCGCCTGCCCTCGGCCTTCTCCAGGTGCAGCAGGTCCGCCATCAGGAACAGGTTCTCCTCGGCGGTCAGCAGACCGTCCACCGCCGCGAACTGCCCCGTGACACCGATGGCGTCGCGGACGGCGTCCGCCTCCTGCTCCAGGGAGTGTCCCGCCACCCGGGCGTCCCCGGCATCGGCCGAGACGAGGGTGGAGAGGATCTGGACGGTGGTGGTCTTGCCCGCGCCGTTCGGGCCCAGCAGGGCGAACACCGTGCCCTCGGAGACCTGCAGGTCGACACCGTCCAGTACGACCTTCTCGCCGTACGCCTTGCGCAGCCCCTTGGCGATGATCCCCTTCGGCGGGGCGGTCGAGCGAGTGGTGGCAGTCATCGTGCCGCCTCCTTCTTCTTTCCGTGGTCGGTTCGAGGCCGGCCTGCGCGGGTCACGAGGCCTTGCGGGTGCGGGTGCGGGTGCGGGTGCGCGGGTGACGGGTGCGGGTGCGGTCAGGCGCGCCGGATCACGATGTCGCCCCGGCCGGTGCGGGCGCGCACCTGCACGGTCTCCGCGCCCGGGCCGGGGCCGTCGGCCGCATCGATCGAGTTGTGGACCGTACCCGTCTGGGAGTTCACCTCGACCGAGGCGACGCTGGACTCGCGGATACCGACCTCGACGTCGCCGTGAGCGGCGTCGAGGGTGATCTGGCCGCGCGCCACCTCGCCGAGCTTGATGGTGCCGTTGTTCGACTTGGCGTCGACGCCCGCGTGGGCGACACCGACGGCGATGGCGCCCTCGGAGGACTGGACGCGCAGCTCGCCGGTGACCTCGCCGAGCGTGGTGTCGCCCTTGTGGTTGCGGATGTTCGCGGCGCCCGCGATGTTGCCGAGGTCGATGCGGCCCGCCGCGTCCACCTCCACGTCACCGGTGGCGCGGTCCACCCGGACGTCGCCGTGGTCGGACCTGAGGGAGGCGGCGCCGACCTCCGCGACGTGGATGTCACCGGAGGCGGACTCGAACCGGCAGTCGCCGAGGCGGCCTTCGGTGCTGAAGGCTCCGGCGGGCGCCAGGCCCTGGACGTCCGACCCGGCCGGCAGCTCGACGCTGACCTCGATCGAGCCGACGCCCTTGCCGAACAGGGACCGCTTCTTGGGGCCGGCGACCACGAGGCGGCCGTTGGTGCACGTGACCTGGACCTGCTCCGCGGCCTTCACGTCGGCCTCTTCGCGGCTGTCGCTCGGGCGCACCGAGACGACGGTGTCGAGGCGCTTGCCGCCGGAGATGCGGGCGGTTCCGATCTCGAACCCGATGAGGACGGAGAGGGGCTCGGGAGTTTCGAAAGTAGGCATGGCCGTCCTGTCTGACTGTGGTGTGCGGACCCGCTGGTCGGAGCGGGTGGCTGAGGTGTCCTGCGGCACTCCGACGGGCCGGCGTTCTCAGCCCGTGGAGCCGTACTGCTCATGACGCCAGCATGGCATCACCTTGGCGCCAATACAACCCCGCTTGGCACCCAGATGGTGCCACGGGGAGTGAGGACCAGCACACAGCGCGCCCGCGCACCGCGACAAGACCCCTGTGAGCTGGGGTTTTCCTGCTGGAGCCGGATGCTGGACCGCGCGCGCCAGCCCGCCGGAAGAGCATCGAGGCGTGGCACGGGCGACGCTCAGGAGGGCTTGCGGGGAGGGGTGGCGCGGGGGCGGCGCCATGGATGCGCCGGGCGGGGCGCCAGGCGGCGGGGGCGGACGCGCGGGCCGAGCAGGCAGCACGGACCGAGCAGGCAGCACGGACCGAGCAGGCAGCGCGGGCCGAGCAGCGCGGCCGCGCTGGCCGGGGTGCGGGCGGCGCTCACCGGGCCGGGGGCGGGGGAACGCCGGGCGGAGCTGGGGCTGGGGCCCGGGTCGACGGTGGTGCTCCTGAGCACGGAGGGGACGGCGGCGAACCCGCACGGCACGGCCTGACGGCGGGGGCGGCTGGCGGGTGACGGGGCCGCCGGTGACTCGGACCGCTGGTGACTGGGACCGCCAGTGACCCAGACCACCGATGCCCCGGACCGCCGATGACTCGGACCGCCAGTGACCCGGACCGCCGATGACTGGGACCACCAGTGACCCGGACCACCAGTGACTCGAACCACCGCTGACCCGGACCACCAGTGACCCGGACCACCGATGACCCGGACCACCAGTGACCTGGACCACCGATGCCCCGGACCGCCGGTCAACGAGACCGCCGCCGAGGGGACGGCGGCGAACCCGCACGGCACGGCCTGACGGCGGGGGCGGCTGGCGGGTGACGGGACCGCCGGTGACTCGGACCGCTGGTGACTCGGACCGCTGGTGACTGGGAACGCCGATGCCCCGGACCGCCAGTGCCCCGCACCGCCGATGACTCGAACCGCCAGTGCCCCGCACCGCCGATGACTCGAACCGCCAGTGACCCGGACCGCCGGTCAACGAGACCGCCGCCGACCGGAACCACCAGCGGCCGAAACCACCAGCGGACCGGACCCACCAGCGGCCGAGACCCGAAAGCCCCCCGTCTACCCCTCCAACAACCTCCCAGCCAACAGCTCCAACCGCGCATGCCAAGCCGCCAACGCCACCCCCGCGTCCGCGGCCCCCGCATGCGTCAGCACCAGGCGCGCCCCGTACCCCGTACCGTCCCGAAACTCCCACCGCACCGACCCACCCGCCGGACACGCGTACACGCACAGCGCGGCCTCCCGCACCTCCGTGACCACCCCCGCGGGCACCCCCTCGGCGGCGAACCCGTCGGGCACGACCTCCCCCACCACCACACCGGCGCCCCCGGTGAGTTCGGCCCACACCTCCACCGCGCCCCGCACCAACTGCCGCTCGAACCGCACACCCCCGTCCCCGGTGATCTCGCCGCCACCGAGGTCGAACTGCTCCAGATACGCCTCGTGCAAGTCCCTCTTGTCCACCTTGCTCAGGACCTCGCCGGGCTCCTCCCCGTCCAGTTGGGCGCCGAGTGCCGTGATGGACAGGTGCCACCCCGCGCTGAAGCTCGGCGCGCCGAACCGGTCGCCGAAGGTGTGGACGAGGGTGAGCAGCGAACCACCGGTCTCCGCGTCCGGCGCGATCTCCCAGCGCAGGTGGTCCGCGCCCCAGGTGAAGGCGAAGAGCCGCGGCTCCTCGACGTCGGTCACGACACCCGCGGTGCCGGAGCCGCCAGGAAACGCGAAGGCGATCGCGCCGCCCGGCACCAACTCGACCCGCACCTCGGCGGGAAACCAGTGCGCCAACTGCTCGGGCCGGGTGAGCGCCGCCCACACTCTCGCGGGCGGCTGCGCCAGCCGCCGCTCCATCCGCAGCGCGGACCGCCCGTCGCCGTCGGCCACGGTGAGGGTGTCGGAGTGGGGATTGCGGGGGCTCATACCGATTCATCCTCCCTCGCGTCACCATAACCGGCGGGCCCCGCGACCGCCCGGGGGACTATGCGGCCCAGGCCGCCTCCGCCCACGGCACCGCCCGCCCGCACACCACGTCCAGCCGCGAGACGGCCCTGGTCACCACCACGTACAGCCGGTGCGCCCCCCGCTCCTCCGCCGCCACGATGTCCGCCGGTTCGACGGCCACCACATGGTCGTACTCCAGGCCCTTGGCGACCGAGGCGGGCACCACCGTGACGCGGGCGCCCAGCTCGTCGGGCCCCGCCGCCTCGACGCCCGCGGCCACCAGCGCCGCGCGCACCCCCGGAACGGCGGCGTCGGCGGCGATGACGCCGACCGAACCCTCGTGGGCCAGCGCGCCGCGCACCGCGTCGACGGTGGCGGCGGCCACGTCCCGTACCCGGCGCACGGCCAGTTCGCCGTCCCCGCGCAGGGACCGCGCGGGCGGCACGTCGACGCCGAGCCCGTCGAGCAGCCGGTTGGCGAGGGTGACGATCGCCTGCGGGACGCGGAAACCGGTGGTCAGCGGCGTCACGGGGGTGTCGGGCTTGCCCAGGTGGCCGAGGAGGGCGGGCCAGTCGCGGGCCGCCCACGGTGTGGTCCCCTGGGCGAGGTCGCCGAGCACGGTGAGCGAGCCGAAGTCCGCGCGGCGGGCGATCGCGCGGCACTCCATCGGCGAGAGGTCCTGTGCCTCGTCGACGACGATGTGGCCGTAGCCCGCGGGCCGCTCGATGAGGCCCGCGAGTTCGTCGAGCAGCACGAGGTCGGCGTCCGACCACTTCGCGGACTTGTACGAGCGCGGGGGCCGGTCCCAGCCGATCGCCCGCTGCTCCGCCTCGCCGAGGACCCCGTCCGCGGCCGACGCCAACACGTCCCCGTCCCCCAGGAGTTCGGCGAGCACCTCCTCCGGCCGCGCCTTCGGCCACACCGCGTCGACGAAGGCGGAGACGGGCCGCGCACGGGAGACCTTCTGCAGCCATGTGTTGCTGACGGGCCCCGCGCGCCGCTCGGCCTGCTCCTGGATGTGGCGCACCGCGCGCGTGCGCACGCGCTCCCGGCCGGTCTCGTACGGCGGCTCCTCCGCGCGCACGTCCGCGACGATCCGGTCGAGGTCACCGGCCGGGACCCGCCAGCGGTACGAACCGTCCGGCACCGCCAACGACTCGGCGTCACCCGGCCGCACGCGCGCGTACAGCGCGCGCCGCAGCACCTCCGCCATCCGGGCGTCGTGCTTGACGACCGCCGCCGCGGGCCCGTCCACGGCCCGCACCGGCTGCCGCGCGATCTCGTCCCGGACGGTGGACTGGCGCACTCCCGTCTCGCCGAGGGCGGGCAGGACCTCCGCGATGTACCGCAGGAAGGTGCGGTTCGGGCCGAGGATGAGCAGCCCGGAGCGCCGGATCCGCTGCGGGTGCGTGTACAGCAGATACGCGGCCCGGTGCAGGCCGACGGCCGTCTTGCCGGTGCCCGGGGCGCCCTGCACACAGACGGACTCGGCGAGCGCGGCGCGTACCAGGTCGTCCTGCTCGGGCTGGATGGTGGCGGCGATGTCACGCATGGGGCCGACGCGGGGGCGCTCGATCTCACCGGTGAGGATGCGACTGCGCGGGGCCGCGGTCGCCTCCGGCTCGGCCACCCCGCCCGGGACGTCCCCCGCGATCAGGTGCTCGTCCTCAAGACCCGTCAGGTCGGCCGAGTCGCCCGCGCTGCCCGGCGCCCAGCCGAACCGGCGGCGGACGGCGACGCCCTGCGGGTCGCGGGCGCCCGCCTGGTAGAAGGCGCGCGAGACGGGGGCGCGCCAGTCGACGACCAGGGGCGGGGCCGAGGGGTGCTCGGTGATGCGCAGCCGGCCGACGTGGTAGCGCTGGCCGCGGTGGCCGCCCGCCTCCGGGGCCTCGGTGGCGAAGTCGAGGCGGCCGAAGAACAGCGGGGCGTCGGGGAGTTCGCGCATCTCCTTGGCGCGGCTGCGCAGCTGATAGCCGAGCACTTCGGCGTCCGCCCCGGACGCGGCGACGTGCTCACCGGTGATGACGTGCTCCTGCGCGCCCTCGACCATCTCGGCGAGGGCGGCGCGACAGAGGTCGTGGTACTGCCGCTCGTGCGCGAGTGCCTGGTCGAGGGCGGGGGTGTCGGGGGCGGAGCTTTCGGGACTGCCGAGAGGGGTGCCGGGTGCCGTCATGCCCTCCAGCGTACAAGAAAACGTTACCGAGTTACATTTATTACTGAGACTCATTTGAGGTACGCTGGGGAGCATGACGGACGACGAGACGAAACCGGCGCGCCCGCGGCAGCCGGTCGGCCTGCGGCAGCTCAAGAAGCAGCAGATGTACGAGGCCGTCTCCGACACGGCGATCGCGCTCTTCCTGGAGCGCGGCTTCGAGAAGGTGTCCGTCGCGGAGGTGGCCGCGGCGGCGGTGATCTCCAAGCCGACGCTGTTCCGGTACTTCCCGGCGAAGGAGGACCTGGTCCTGCACCGGTTCGCCGACCACGAGGACGAGGCGGCGCGGGTCGTCACCGACCGCCTCCCCGGCCAGTCCCCCCTGGCCGCCCTGCGCGCCCACTTCCTGGCGGGCCTGACCCGGCACGACCCGGTGACCGGCCTCAACGACGCACCCGAGGTGCTCGCCTTCCACCAACTCCTCTACCGGACACCGTCGTTGGTGGCGCGGCTGTACGGGTACCAGGAGCGGGCCGAGCGGGCGCTGGCGGCGGCACTGGGCGGGGGGCCGGCCGAGGAGCACCCCGTCGCCCCGCTGACCGCACGCATCGCCGCCGCCCAGATCCTGGCGGCGCAGCGGGTCCTGGCGCTGGAGAACTGGCGCCGCGTCGACGCGGGCGAGCCGGTGGTGGAGGTGCGCCCGGACGCCGTACGGGAGGCGAACAGAGCCTTTGACCAGCTGAGTTCGGGGCTTACGCAGTACGCGTGAGGGGACGCCGCCGACTCAGGCGGAGGACGCGGCACCCCCGCCACCGGAGCCGTACGCGCCCTCGCCCCCGGACCCCACCAACACCTCCACGCCGCCCAGCAAGCACCCGAGCCCGAACTCGAACTCCATGTCCGGCGAGGCGTCCGGCACGCCGAGGACCCCGGAACCGAGCAGCTGCCGCACGGCCGGGTAGCGCCCGGGGTCGGGCGCGGTGAGGGCGTCGACCGTGTGCTCGTAGCGGCGCATGACCTCGTCGGGGGCGAGGCCGCGGGCGGTCATGGCGGCGTCCAGATCGGACATCAGGGTGGCCTCGTTGCGTACATAGCCGCCGACCAGCATGATCACGGAGATCTTCCGGCCCTCGTCCAGACCGGTACCGGCGAGGGCGGCGAGCCCGCACTCCATCCACTGGAGCGAGTGGGGCGAGGCGGGCGGCGAGGAGATCGGGACCCGCAGGAGCCACAGGTTCCGGTGGAACACCTCGCGCTGGGCGCGCGCCCACCACTCCAGCCGGGCGCGCCAGCCGGTGACGTCCGGGGACATCGGGGGTGGGGGGCCCATGGCAGTGTCCTCCATCAGGACGTACAGCTCGTCCTTGGCGGAAACGTACCGGTACAGGGACATCGTCGAGACGCCGAGTTCCTTGGCGACGCGCCCCATGGAGACGGCGCCGATCCCTTCGGCGGCGGCGATGCCGATGCCGGCGCGGACGATGCGGTCGAGGCTGAGGCCGGGGCGCGGCCCCTTGGCGGGGCGCTCACGCAGCCCCCAGGCGGTTTCCAGACTCGCGGGCAGCCCGGTTTCCCCGCTCGCGGACGGGCCCGCTCCCGAGGTCCGGGGAAGACCGGCATCCTGCCCCCCGCCCGAGGCCGCGGGCAGACCCGTGCCACCGCCGCCGTCCGCCACCATCTCCCCGGCCTCCTCACCCTCTCCGTGCCTTCGCTTGACGGCCATCGTAGTTCTGCGTAACCCTTACACAGTAATGCGTATGCCTTACGCAGTACATGTCCGCACCCCTGGGAGGGCCGATGCCCGAAGCCGCCGAAGCCACAGATCGCGCCGCCGTCACCGAAGCCGCGATCGAGGCCACCGGCCTCACCAAGTCCTACGGAGGAACCGACGGCACCCGCTCCCCCATCCCCGTCCTCCGGGGCATCGACCTGCGCGTCCCGCCCGGCACCGTCTTCGCCCTCCTCGGCCCGAACGGCGCGGGCAAGACGACCGCCGTCCGGATCCTGGCCACGCTCACGGAGCCGGACGCGGGCACGGCGCGGGTCGCCGGGTACGACATCCGGGCACGACGCCGCGACGTGCGCCGCGCGATCAGCCTGACCGGGCAGTTCGCGGCGGTCGACGAGACGCAGACCGGCGCGGAGAACCTGCGCATGATGGCGCGCCTGGCGGGCCTGGGCCGGGCCGCCGCCAGGGCCAGGGCGGACGAACTCCTGGCCCGGTTCGGCCTGTCCGAGGCGGCCGACCGCCTCGTCCGTACGTACTCCGGCGGCATGCGCCGCCGCGTGGACCTCGCCGCCGGTCTGGTCGGCGAGCCCGCAGTGATCTTCCTGGACGAGCCGACGACGGGCCTGGACCCGCGCGGCCGCCGCGAGTTGTGGGACGTGGTGGGCGACCTGGCGGCGCGCGGCACCACGGTCTTCCTCACCACGCAGTACCTGGAGGAGGCCGACCAGCTCGCCGACCGCATCGCGGTGCTGCACGGCGGCGTGATCGTGGCCGAGGGCACGGCGGCGGACCTGAAGGCCCGCATGGCGGGCCACCACCTGGACATCACCCTGACCACGTCCGACGCCTACCTACGCGTCCGCACCCGGATCCCGCACGCCACCCACCACGACCCGCGCACCCGCACCCTCGGCCTCCCGACCGACGGCACCGCACGCCACGTACGCGCACTCCTCGACGAACTGGACCCGACCGGAACGGACATAGCCCACTTCGCACTCCGCACGGCGAGCCTGGACGAGGTGTTCCTGACCCTGACGGCATCCCCGGCACCGACGTCCGACGCATCCCCGCCGCCCTCGCCCAAGGAGCCCACCCATGCCTGAAACCGCGCCGCCGCCTCCCGTCCCCCACCTCCTCCCCACCCTCCCCAACGCCCTGATCATGACCGGGCGTTCCCTCCGCCTGAGCCGCCGGAACGTGGACGCGCTGATCACGGCCCTGGCGCTGCCCGTACTCCTGCTCCTGATCTTCGTGTACTTCTTCGGCGGCGCGATCAACACGGGCACGGACACGCGCTACGTCACGTACGTGGTCCCCGGAGTCCTGCTCCTCTGCGCCGGATTCGGCTCGTCCAGCACGGCGGTGGCCGTCACGGAGGACCTGAAGGGCGGCATCGTCGACCGCTTCCGCTCCCTGGACGTGGGCGGCATCGCGATCCTGGCGGGCCACGTCCTGGCCTCGGTGGCCCGCAACCTCCTGGCAACGGCACTGGTCCTGGCCTTGGCCTTCGCGATCGGCTTCCGCCCCCGGGCGACACCGTCGGCCTGGCTGGCCGCGATCGCCCTGCTCGTGGCCTTCATCCTGGCCCTGTCCTGGCTCTCCGCGGCGGTGGGCCTGCTGGCCAAGTCCCCGGAGGCCGCCAACGGCTACACCTTCTTCGTCAGCTTCCTCCCCTACCCCAGCAGCGCCTTCGTCCCCACGGACTCCATGCCCGCCTGGCTCACCGCCTTCTCCGACCACCAACCGGTCACCCCCGTCATCGACTCCCTGCGCGGCCTCCTCCTCAACCAGCCCGTCGGCACCACACCCTGGGTGGCCCTGGCCTGGTGCGCGGGGATTCTGGTGGGGGCGGTCGGGTCGGCGGGGGTGCTGTTCAGGAGGCGGGTGGGGTGAGGGGGCGGGCGACGCGCCACAGGGTCTCGAACAGCTCCTGCCGACGCGCGATCTTCTCGCGGGCGGCCGCCCCGGCGTCGATGTGCCAGTGGGTGAGCAGCGAGTCGTACCCCATGAGGTCGAGGACCTGCCGCGCGGGGAGGTCGCGGGACGGCTCCTCCTTGACCTCGTCGTAGATCCCGTCGAAGAGGTGCTCCCTGTCGACGAGGCAGAACTTCACGAACGGCGAGATGTGCAGGACCCGGAACTCCACCGCGAGCGCGCCCCTGCGGTCGTGGCTCATCCTCCGCGCAAGCACCTCCATGTCCCGCTCGTACCCCCGCACCTGCCGCAGCAGCTCCGCGCGGAAGCCGGGGTCGTCCGCGGCCTTCCCGTCGGCGTCGAGCATGCCCGGTATCGCCATCTCCCGCGTGAAGTCCGGCACCAGAATCCGCACCGCCACCTCCGGCCGAACCGCCCCCTGCCGCCCGTCCAACGACCGCGCCAGCTCGTTCACGACGGTCTCCCCCGTGAACCCGATGGCATCGATCCGCGGCGCCGCCCGCCCCAGCGCCGCCCCGAAGAACCCCCGCAGCTCACTCGCCGCGACCTCCCGCCGCACGGCGGGCCGCAGCGCGACATTGAGCCCCCGCACCTCGCTGTAGAGCACATACCCGACGAGGCTGAGGACGGCCCCGCCGAGATACGCCTTGCCCTCCAGCGCGTCACCGACGGGGGTGACGAACTGGGCGACGAGGCCCAGGACGAAGACGCCGAGGAGAAGTGTCTTGGTGACGGCGGACTCCGCCCGTGCCCACCCTTCCGAGCCGGACCCCCATGCCATACGACGGCCGCTCATCAAGTCCCCCTGCCCACCGTGGAATTGACACGAGCACGCAAGGGCTCATGGTGCCCGCAGGTGGGCCGGTCAGGAAGACCGGGCGGCCGTCACACGACCGGACGCGGCCCGGCCGCCGCCTGCCCGTGGGCCTCGGCGCCAGCACCCTCGGCACCCCCGTGGACCCTGGCGTGCCAGGCCCGCACGGCCTCGACGGCGCGGGCCTGGTCCGGCACCTCCGCCAGGCACAGCGGCTCGGCCGCCCGCAGCAGGGCCCGGCAGACCCGGGCCGCGGCGCGCTCGAAGTCGTCGTCGGCAGGCGCGCGCACCGGCAGGGAGAGCGCGGCGCGCATGACGTCCGGGAAGACGGACTGGGCGTACTCGAAATCCAGGTAGACGGGCAGATCGGCGTCGAGGCCGGCGGTCAGCTCACGCCTGCCCGCCGCCGCCATCGCCTCGGTCCACCGCCGCCGCATCCGGAATTGCTGCTCCTTGTCGTAATCCATACGCACCAGATGGGTGGCAAGGTCATGCAGGGGGTCGCCGTAGAGGGCCAACTCCCAGTCGATTACGGCGATTTCCTTACGATCGATCACAATGTTGGCGCGGTGGACATCCGTGTGCAGCAGACAGAAGGGGCGTTCAAGGAGCCGCGGGGCGCTCTTCTTGAACTCGGTCATCGCCTGCCGCCGAATGCCGATATCCTCGAATAACGCAGCGAATCGCCGCCGGTTGGCGTGGCGCACGCGCTTCTCGGTGAAGTCGATCAGCCAGGCGAGGAATCCGTTGGAATCGCCGTCCTCGGGCCAGCCGTCGGGTCTTGGCGGAAGCTCGGACTCCGGCACGGACGCGGTTCTGGCGAAGAAATCGGCGAGCCTGGCCATCAGTTCGTCGGCGTGGAGTTCGCTCTCGTCGACCGCTGTCAGCGGACGCCCGGCGCGGTAGGCGTGCATCGACCAGTCGCCGAAGTCCAGCAGGCAGCCCGGGACTTCCGTGAGGTGGCGTGTGACCACCTTGAGCAGTTCGCTCTCGCGGGGCCAGATGCGCGGCGCGACCTCGGTGGCCTGCAGGGGCGTACGGCATTTCACGCGGGCGCGAAACGGCATCGTCCGCAGCAACAGCGCCAGCCGCCAGCCGAGCGGCACGATGTAGTTACTGTTGTGATAACCGGTCACAACCTCGCCATCAGGGCGTTCGCGGTGCGCGGCGGCCAAACGGTGGACCAGCCGGTCGTACCGGCCGAGTGCGACCGGCGCGGCCGAATCGGCTCCGCCGGACAGAGGTTGCGACATGAGCGCAGAGCGTATCCCCCCGAAGGCGCCCGCTTTACCACCTGACCACTATGCGGACGCTCGCACTTGCTTACCTTGCGCGCCTGTGCCATTACTGCGCGTTTCTGCCGCTGGTGAATATGTCGGGGGTTATTACCACCCAGCAGCCTGCGGAAGCCCCGGCGCCGCGGGCCACCCGAACAGCAAACGGACACGGTCGAATTCGCGACGGAAGTCCGGCGGCGTGGCGGCACGTGTCACGTCTCCCCGTTGAGCTTCTTGAGCAGCGGCTGCAGTGACGTCACTATCCGTTCGGCACCGATTTTCTGGAGTACGCCCAGCTTGCGATCGTTGCGCGCGTAGCCGAGAAAGTGCACTCCGGCGGCGCGCGCGGCGAGGTAGTCCGATGCGGCGTCGCCGATCATCAGGGTGCGGGCCGGGTCGGCGCCCATCGCGGAGAGGGCCCGGTTGACGCAGTGCGGGTCCGGCTTGAGCAGGTTCAGGTTCTGCGTGCGGCCGTATATGTGCGGGGTGAAGCAGTCGATGAGCCCCCTGCCGGTCAGATAACTGGCCACCGGCCCCGGCGAGTTGTTCGTGGCGACGGCAAGCCGGGCGCCGGTGGCCGACCAGGTGCGGATCAGCGCGTCGGCGTAGGGGGTGGGCCAGGCGGAGGCCACCGCCTTCTGCTCCTCGTGCGTGAGCCGCGCCTCCAGCTCGGTGACCAGATCGCTGTCGGGATGGCGCTCGTCCACGGCGCGCAGCACGACGTACGGATCGGGTTCGTCGCGCATGCCCGCGGCGAGCAGCCCGTGCAGCCCCTGCGCCTCCAGCCAGCGCACCTGCTCCTTCGCGACCTTCTCCGCCGAACGCCCGGCGTAGAGGCGGCAGACGGGGCCGTCGAAGTCGAAGAGGACGCACTGGGCGATGTCGATCAGATCTTGAACGTCGTCGGTCGAACCTGTCACTGGCTCGGTCGCTCTCGCATCGGGTCGCGTGGATTCAGGAGTCACCTAAGAGAGTGTCAGGTCAGTGGTGATCGTTTCCCAGAGGGCGTCGAACCACTTCTGGGACTCTTTCACAAAGCCCGAGTCGCGTGAGCTGTCCCCGTCGATGAAGGGGAAGAGGGTGGTGGTCAGTCCGCCGGCGTCGTACGCGCGCACGCTCTCACCGGCCTCCGCGTCCAGCGGCACCTCCATGGACTCCAGCGTGTAGTACGCGAGCAGCGCCTCGGACTTGTTGAGCAGGTAGAGCTTGACGGGGGTCGTGAGCGGCAGGGCACGGAAGGTGACGTGGACATCGATGTCGTGCGACTGCCGCAGCGAGACGAGGTTGTGCCGCAGGACCTGACCCTGTGCGTTCCGCTGTGCCAGCCAGCGCTGTTGAAGCCGGACCCGGTCCCGCTCGTCCGTGATCTCGACCGGCACCGGGAACGCCAGGGAGATCGCGCTGCTGGGCAGCAGGATGCGCACATCGATGGACTCCGGACGCAGTTGGCCCTGGTGGATCCGCCGGATCGGCTCGGTGACGGCGTTCATCAGGGTCTCCGCCGTGTACGACACCGCGTCGATCCGCACGTGCGGCTCCCGGAACGCCTCCACCAGGCGCGGCAACAGCGCCACCATCGACGGCTGGGGCTGCGGCTGGGACGGCCCGCCCGACGCCGCGGAGGCGCCCGCCTCCCCCGCGACCCGAGGCGGACTCCCCCGGCTGATGTGGTTCAGCAACCCGTCCCGCTGCAGCGAAAGCAGCGCCTGCCGCACCGTCCCGCGCTCCACGCCGAACTCCTGGGCGATCTGGGCCTGGGTGGGGAGGCGGTCGCCTGCTTTGAGGGTGCCGGTGCGGATGCGGTCGCGCAGGGCGTTGGCGATGTCCTGGGGGGAGGTCTTTCTGCTGCCGTTCACTGCACCGCTCTCCTTGGTCACGACCAGACGATACAACTGCAGACCATCTCAGGGGAGTTGACGGAAAGTTGTTTATGAAGGGTTACCAAGTGGGGACAACTTAAGTGAGTTGGTTACCAACTTGCCCGAGATGGCAGAAGGGGGAACCATCATGCCCGCCGTAGCCCTCCTCGCAGCCGTGTTCGCCGTCACCATCGAGCAGGTCGTGCAGTGGAAGTACGGAACCCTCGGCATCATCGGTCTGCTGCTGCTGACCGTGGGTGTCAAGGCGAAGAACCCCACCTGCAGCTCCATCGGGGCGGTCGCGCTCGCCCTGATGGTGACGGGCCCCGCACTGTGACCAGGAGCGGGAACAGCCACCGGAACAGTGGCAGGAACAGGAACAGGAACAGGCGCTGAACCCCGTCCGCCCTACGGACCGGGGTTCAGCTTCAAGTCCTGGCTGATCGTCTCCCAGAGCGCGTTGAACCACAGATGGGACTGCTCCACGAACGTCGTGTCCCGCAGCCCGTCCCCCGAGTGGAACGGAAACAGCATCGACTGCGTTCCCTGCGCGTCCCACATCTCCAGGTACTCCTGGCCGATCTCCTCCCGGCGCTGGGTCAGCGTGTAGTACGCGAACAGCGCCTCGGAGCCGTTGAGCAGGTAGAGCTTGACGGGCGGGGTGAAGGGCAGGGCGCGGAACTCCACCCGTACGTCGATGCCGTGCGTCGTCCGCAGCATCCGCAGATTGTGGCGGAGCACCTGGCCCTGCGCGTTGCGCTGGTCGAGCCAGCGGCGGTGCACGTGGCCGCCCTCGTCCCCGCCTTCCACCGGAGCGGGGAAGGCGAGGTCGATGTCGCGGCTCGGCAGCAGCACCCGCACGTCGACCTTGGCCGGTTTCAGCCCCCCCGCGTGAATCTGCCGCAGCGGTTCGCCGATCGCCATCGTCAGTGAGATGGACGTGAGGCACAGCGCGTCGATCTCCACGTGCGGCGCCTGGAAGGCCGCGGCGATGCGCGGGGCGAGGCCGACCATCGTGGGCTCGGGCCGGACGTCCAGGCTCGGCCCGGACGGGCCCGCGACCGTGGCGGGGCTGCCCTTGGACACGTTGGCAAGGAGCTGCTCGCTCTGCAGGATGCGCAGCGCCTGGCGTACGGCACCGCGCTCCACGCCGAACTCCACTGCCAGCTCCGCCTGCGTGGGCATGCGCTGTCCCGGCCGCAGTCGCCCGGACCTGATCCGGTCGCGCAGCTCGTCCGCCACCTCCTGGTGCGAGCGTTGCGGAGTCGTGGTCGGTCTCTTCCGCTCGTTCACGGAGGCCTGGTCCGGGCTCACAACCAAACCGTACAACTTCTCGCCATCTTTGGGGAGTTGCTGAGAAGGTGGTTATGAGACGTGCCATCGCGGAGATAAGTCAGATGGAGTTGGTAGCCAACTTGGGCGACATGGTCAGACTCTTCGGGGGGTTGGCCACCAGTCCGGGCCGCCGGGCCGAACCCGGCGTTCGGCAGGGCCAGTTGGGAGCCGACCAGGGGGCCGTCACCCCCGAACCGGAAGGGGGACCGTCATGCCGTTCATCGCCGTCGTCATCGCCGCCCTCGTCATTGGATTCGAGCAGGCCATCCAATGGAAGTACGGGCCGATGGGAATCATCGCCTTCGTCCTGCTCACCTTCGGGATCAAGGCCAAGAACACCACCGCCGGCGGCATCGGGGCACTGATCCTCGTGCTGCTGCTCGCGCAGTCCGGCTGACCCGGCCGGACTGACCCAGTCGGGCTGACCGAGCTCTCATCCGGAGGGGAGCCGGGAGTTCGGTCAGTCGTCCGACCCGGGGCACGGGCCGCCCAAGGCCCCGCCAACGCCAGGCCCGGACCCCGATGAAGCGACGGGGTGGCCCACACCCGTGGGCCACCCCGTCGGAACGTTCGCAGTGCTGAGATCAGCGCGATGAGAGTCGGGTACGGGGGGGGGACCCCGCCCGGCCTCAGATCGTCGCCCGGATCTCCCCCACCTCACGCCCCGCCCCGAGCAGCGGCGCCCTGCCGATCCGGTCCAGGATCGGGGCGTCGGTGCCGAGCAGGCGCAGGGCGCGGGCCAGGACCGGGCCGAGGACCCGCGTCGAGCCGTCGTCGATCTTGAAGGCGAGGGCCCGGCCGTCGGGGAGGGCGACCGCCTGGACGGCCTCGGCGCCCATCTTCGACAGCGTGCCGGGCACCTCCCGCATCAGCCAGGTGTCGGGGCGGCGCGTCCCGGCGACGTACTCGGGGTGGGCCCGCATGGCGTCCGCGACCCGGCCCTCGGGGCTGTCCTGCGGGGCGAGGACGAAGTGCCGGTAGGCGCGGGCGAGGCCGGTCAGGGAGATGGCCATCAGGGGCGCGCCGCAGCCGTCGGTGCCGACGGCTGCGACGGCCTCGCCCGCGGCCGCCTCGATGCCGTCGTGGACGAGACGCTGGAGGGGGTGCTCGGGGTCGAGGTAGCTCTCCTTGGGCCAGCCGTTCAGGGCGCAGGCGGCGAGCATGGCGGCATGCTTGCCGGAGCAGTTCATCGTGACCCGGTCGCGGACGGCGCCGGCGGCCAGGTACGTCTCGGCCTCCTCGGGGTCCAGCGGCAGATCGGCGGGGCACTGCAGCTCGGCCGGGGTCAGGCCGTGCTCGGCCAGCATCTTCAGCACGAGATCCCGGTGGAACGTTTCCCCGGAGTGGCTGGCCGCAGCCAGGGCCAGGCGCTCGCCGGACAGGTCGAGCCCGGCCCGCAGCACCGCCGCGGCCTGCATCGGCTTGTTCGTGGAGCGCGGGAAGACGGGGGCCGTCACATCGCCGAGCGCGAGCTGTACGTCGCCGTCGGCCCCGAGCAGCACCAGGCTGCCCCGATGGTGGCCCTCGACGAAGCCCGACCGGACGACCTCGGCGAGGACCGGGGGTATGACGGGGGAACTGGTGGCGGCGGACGGCAGCGTCGTCTTCGGCATCTTCGGCCTTCCGGGTGCGGGCGGTGCGACGGACCGCCCGCGGGGCGCCGGATCAGGTGGATCACGGCGGCCGTCCCGGACACGGCTGCCACCGGATCACGGGGATCTCGGCGGGCGCCGCGCGCGGACGTCCACCGGGATCACGGCTGACGGCGGCCACCGGGCCCTACGGGGTCACCGGGCCCGACGGGGCGGCGGCGCCCACCGGGGCCGGCAGGGTCACGCGAGCAGGTCGTCTACTTGTGCTTCTCCCTCACGGTACCTGCGGGCGATCTCCGCGCTGCAATCGTCCGTCGTCCGCTGCATCTCCTGACGGCGCCGGGAAACCTGCTGTTCATAACGGACGAGACGGCCCATCGCCGCGTGCAGCTCCTCGTCCGTGCGGGCCACCAGGTCGGACAGCTCGACGTCGGCGAGCATCTCCGCGGCAAGGCGTCGGTACTCCTCGCTGTGCGGCGTGCCCAGCGTCACATGGCGGGCCGACGAGCGGTGCCGGGCCGGGCCGTCCGTGAGGATCTCCGGGAGCCGGTCCACCACCAACGGCGACTCCGCCCCGGCAGCGGTCCCCGCGTCCCGGCCGCCCGGCCGCGGGACCCGGCGCGCGGTCTCCGCCCGCAGGATGTCGATACGGCCCTGCAGCAGCCGCCGCACGTAGCTCAGATCCGCCTCGTCCTGCTGCGTCGAGCGGCGCAGCTCACGCAGCTCCGGCAGGCGCAGGGCCGTCAGATCGTGCGCCGGTACATCGGGCAGGAGCGGGCTGTCGGTGCGCTGGACGGGGGCGCGGGGGACGTGCGTGCCGCCGATGCCCGCCGCACCGGCCGCGCCGCCCACCCCACCGGCCTCGGCCGTCCCGGCCATGCCTGTCGTCCCGGCCATCCCTGCTGTCCTGCCCGTCCCTGCCGTCCCGCCTGTATGTCTCGCCCCGGGCGACCAAGGCGTACTGGGCGTACTGGGTGTGCTCATGTGGCTCTACCGTCCCCTCAGCCGGCGCGGTACACCGCGTGTGAGCATCGTGCCACCCCGAGTGGTCGCTCTGTGCATGAGTGCCCCCAATCGGCCCCGGATGGGGGGTTCTGGACCGGCGCACGGACGGCGCGTACGGGCAGGGCATGATGGTCCGCATGCGTGCGGTGGTGCAGAGGGTGGACGGCGCGAGTGTCGTCGTGGACGGGGAGACGGTCGGGGAGGTCGTCGGGGAAGGACTGTGCGTGCTGGTGGGTGTCACGCATGACGACACCGCCGCGAAGGCCGCTCAACTCGCCCGCAAGCTCTGGTCCTTGCGGATCCTGCAGGACGAGAAGTCCTGCTCGGACGTCGACGCGCCGCTCCTCGTCATCAGCCAGTTCACTCTCTACGGCGACGCCCGCAAGGGGCGTCGGCCCACGTGGAACGCGGCCGCGCCCGGCGAGGTCGCCGAGCCCCTGGTCGACGAGGTCGTCGCCCAGCTCCGCGGCCTCGGCGCCACCGTCGCCACGGGCCGGTTCGGCGCCCAGATGCGGGTGGGCCTCACCAACGACGGCCCCTTCACGGTGCTCCTGGACATGTGACCCGGGGCCAGCCCTGCCGGGGGCTCCCCAAGCCCACCCCTTCCCGAAACCGGGGCTCCGCCCCGGGACCGGGGGTGGGTGTCCCGTGCGGGTGGGACAGTCCACCCCCGATCGGCCTGCGGCCTCGTCCTCAAACGCCGGACAGGCTGGATCTTTCAGCCTGTCCGGCGTTTGAGGACGAGGCGCGGAGCGCCGATCGGGGGTGGCCCCCGGCTACCCGGGCCCCGGGGTCAGGGGGCGACCACCGGCTCCTGCGCGGCAGCCGTCGTGCCGGCCACCAGCTCCGCGTCCAGGGGGACGTTCCGCTTGATCAGGGCAAGGGCGATGGGCCCCAGCTCGTGGTGGCGTACGGACGTCGTGATGAAGCCGAGCTTGCGGCCTTCGGGCCCGTCCGAGGCCAGGTGGAGGGGCGTACCGTGCACCGGCAGGTGCACCTCGCTGCCGTCGAGGTGGAGGAAGACGAGGCGCCGCGGCGGCTTGCCGAGGTTCTGGACGCGGGCAACGGTCTCCTGCCCGCGGTAGCACCCCTTCTGGAGGTGGACGGCGGTCCCGATCCACCCCAGCTCGTGGGGGATGGTGCGGTGGTCGGTCTCGAAGGCGAGCCGCGGCCGATGGTGCTCGACGCGCAGGGCCTCGTAGGCGAGGAGCCCGGCGACGGGCCCGTGCCCGTCGGCGTAGGCGGAGAGCTCGGCGCGGGGCAGGAAGACGTCCCGGCCGTACGCGGTCTCGCGCACGGCGGCGCCGTCGGGGACGGCGGCGATGGACCCGGCGGGCAGGTGCACGACGGCGAAGTCGGCGGTGCGGTCGGCGACCTCGACGCGGTAGAAGAACTTCATGCTCTCCAGGTACGCGATGAGCGCGTCCTGCGTACCGGGCTCGACGTGCGCCCACATCGTCTCGCCGTCGTCGACGAGGTACAGGGCGTGCTCGATGTGCCCGTTGGCGGAGAGGATCAGGGCTTCCGTGGCCTGGTTCGCCGGGAGGTCGCTGACGTGCTGGGTGAGCAGCAGGTGCAGCCAGCTCAGCCGGTCGGCGCCGGTGACGGTGACGACGCCGCGGTGGGAGAGGTCGACGAATCCGGTGCCGTCGGCGAGGGCACGCTGCTCGCGGAACAGGTCGCCGTAGTGGGCGGCGACGCCTTCGTCCACGCCCTCGGCGGGGACGGCGCCGGGCAGCGACAGCAGGGGGCTCTTCATGTTCACAAAGACTACGACCCGAGGACCGGCACGCTTATTCCGCGGCCCCGCTAGGGCCTATTCCGAAACGGGCTCGGCACCCTCGGCGGCAGCCGCCGCACACCGCTCGCAGCGCCCGAAGATCGCGAAGTGCTTCATGTCCGTCTCGAACCCGAACATCCCCCGCAGCTTCGCGGTGAACTCCGCGGCCACGTCCAGGTCGGCCTCGATGACGTGCGTACAGTCCCGGCACACCAGGTGGATGTGGTGGTGGCGGTCCGCGAGGTGGTACGTGGGGGCGCCGTGGCCGAGGTGGGCGTGGCTGACCAGGCCCAGCTCCTCCAGGAGCTCCAGGGTGCGGTAGACGGTGGAGATGTTGATCCCCGACGCCGTCCTGCGGACCTCGGAGAGGATGTCGTCGGGGGTCGCGTGCTCCAGTGTGTCCACGGCTTCGAGCACGAGCTGGCGCTGCGGCGTCAGGCGGTATCCGCGCTGCCGCAGGTCGCTCTTCCAGTCGGAGTCGGTGCTCACCACACCCCGAAGTCTAGGCCTACTTGAAGAAGGCGATCCCGTCGTCGGGCAGGTCGCCCAGGTTGCGTGCCATCTCGGCGACGTCCTCGGGCGAGACGACCTTCTTGAGCTGCCCGGACATGTACGGCCGCAGCGGCACCTCGGGGGTCTGCTTCTCGCCGACCCACATCAGGTCGCCCTTCACATAGCCGTAGAGGCGCTTGCCGCCGCTGTACGGGCCGGAGGCGGCGGTGCGGGCCACGGCGTCGGTGGCCAGGTCGATCTGCGGCTTCTGGTCGGCCAGCTCGCCGTACCAGACCTCGACGACGCCGTCGTCACGGACCATCACGACCTCGACCTTGCGGTCCTTGTCGATGCGCCAGAAGCCGGACTCCGACTCCAGGGGCTGCACCTTGTTGCCGTCGGCGTCGAGCACCCAGCTGTGCGAGTGGTACTCCAGGAAGTCCCGCCCGTCGTGCGAGAAGGAGACTTCCTGGCCGAAATTCGCCTTCGCGGAGCCGGGGAAGTCGGTGACGCCCGCGCCGGCCCAGTTGCCCAGGAGCCAGGCGAGGGGGACGAGGTCGCGGTGCAGGTCGGACGGGATCTCGATCATGGGGTGCTCAGGAGTCTCTCGGTGGGGGGTGCGGTCAGCGCTGGCCCTGGTACAGCTTCTTCACGGTCAGGCCGGCGAAGGCGAGGACGCCGACGCAGACCAGGACAAGGAGGGCGGAGAAGAAGGCCTCAAGCACGGAAGCTCCTTGGTGAGCGGTATGTAGGGCGGTACAGAGCCGGGTCCCACTCTAGTCGGGCCACGCCGCCCGCTCCCGCCGAGGTGGGCCACCCGGCTAGCGGCGGTGCCTGCCGTCCAGCTCGTCCCACCACTCGTCGGACTTCGGGTCCCCCGAGGGGTCGTCCCACCAGCGGTCCTCGGGACCGCGCCGGTTGGCGGCCATGGCGGCGACCGGCGGGATGACCATCGCCACGACGCACATGCCGACGGCGACAGGGATCGACCAGAGCCGCACGACGCCCCAGGCCAGGACGAACAGGAGCAGGCAGGTGCCCATCATGGCGAAGTACACATGGCGCCGTCGCGCGTACATGTCTCCAGCGTAGAACCGAAGGGCCGCACCCCTCCAGTGGCGTCCAACCCCCGGGGTGCGGCCCTCCGGCCCGTCTCCGCCGTCAGACGGCGATCGCGACCTCCGCGAGGCCGCCCGTCTGCGCGACGACCGTGCGGTCCGCCGAGCCGCCCGGGACCAGCGCCCGTACGGTCCACGTGCCCTCGGCCGCGTAGAAGCGGAACTGGCCCGTGGCGGAGGTGGGCACCTCCGCGGTGAATTCGCCGGTCGAGTCCAGCAGCCGGACGTAACCGGTGACGGGCTCGCCGTCGCGGGTCACCTGGCCCTGGATGGTGGTCTCACCGGGCTTGATCGTCGAGGCGTCAGGGCCACCGGCCTTGGCTCCACACATGTGCGCTCCTATGAAGTCCTACGAGGTCCTGCGAAGAGAGGTCCTACGAAGAGGGGGGGAAGGGTCGGTCGCGGGTTACTTGTTGGCGCCGAGCTCGATCGGTACGCCCACGAGGGAGCCGTACTCGGTCCAGGAGCCGTCGTAGTTCTTGACGTTCTCCTGGCCGAGCAGCTCGTGCAGGACGAACCAGGTCAGGGCCGAGCGCTCACCGATGCGGCAGTACGCGATGGTGTCCTTCGCGAGGTCGACCTGCTCGTCCTCGTAGAGGGCCTTGAGCTCGTCGTCGGACTTGAAGGTGCCGTCGTCGTTGGCGTTCTTCGACCACGGGATGTTGCGGGCGCTCGGCACGTGGCCGGGGCGCTGCGACTGCTCCTGCGGGAGGTGCGCCGGGGCCAGCAGCTTGCCGGAGAACTCGTCGGGCGAGCGGACGTCGACGAGGTTCTTCGCGCCGATGGCGGCGACGACGTCGTCACGGAAGGCGCGGATGGAGGTGTCCTGGGCCTTGGCCTTGTAGTCGGTGGCGGGGCGGCTGGGGACCTGCGCGCCGTCGACCAGGTCGCGGGAGTCCAGCTCCCACTTCTTGCGGCCGCCGTCGAGGAGCTTCACGTCCTGGTGGCCGTAGAGCTTGAAGTACCAGAAGGCGTAGGAGGCGAACCAGTTGTTGTTGCCGCCGTAGAGGACGACGGTGGAGTCGTTCGCGATGCCCTTGGCGGAGAGCAGCTTCTCGAAGCCCTCCTGGTCGATGAAGTCGCGGCGGACCGGGTCCTGGAGGTCCTTGGTCCAGTCGATCCGGACGGCGTTCTTGATGTGGTTCTTGTCGTACGCCGAGGTGTCCTCGTCCACCTCGACGAGCACGACCTTCGGGTCGTCGATGTGGGCCTCGACCCAGTCGGCGTCTACCAGGACGTCGCTGCGGCTCATGCTGTTCTCCTCCGGGGCAGTTACGGCGGGGATGCGGGGAAGTGCGGGTACTCGCGGGGCCTGGATCACACAGTTCACGCGGTTCGCGCGGATTGCACGGTTCGTGCGCGTATGGGTACGCGGGGAGGCGCCGGTCATACGGCACGGGTGGCGCTGTTGGCCGTCAAGAGGTCAACAGGCCCGGGGAACACGGGAGTCGGGGGTCCCGTTCAGAAAGTGCGACAGAGCATGGCGGCGACGCGGCACAGGTCCACTGCCCGCCGCTTCGTGAGGTCCGCCTGTCGGTGCATGCGTCCGATCGTAGGGACGGTAGGGCAGCCGTGTCACCGGCGTGTCGAATACTGAGACGTTTTCGTCCAAGATGTGAACACGAGTGTGGTTTCGCACCGCCGCGCGGGATCCGCCGGGCCCCGGACGCGGCACGGGCGCCCGCCCACCATCTGAGGGACGGACGCCCGCGTCTCGTACTACGGACAACTATCGGCCGGGGGGCCGGTCAGCCGGAACCGATCAGGACACCAGGTCCACGTTCTCGCCCTTCACGGCCACGTCCACGCCGTCCGGGGCCGCCTGCACGGTGTCGAGCTTGATGCCGCCCGGCAGGTCGGTGACCTTCTCCTCGAAGTCGGTGATGTCGCGGGCCATGCCCTCGGGCAGCGGGATCTTCACGCCGAGCACTTCGAGGTTGTCCGGGATGGTGTCGGCGTGCACCTTGATCGTGTCGCCCTCGACGCTCAGGGAGCTCAGGACGTGCACGGGCTCGGGGAGCTTCGTGCCGCCCTTGCTGACCTCGACCTCGACCTTGATCTTGCCGTCGCCGCCGTCGGAGAGGCCGACGACCTCGCCGGTGGCGCCGAGCGGCAGCTTCACCGGCTCGGCCTTGGCGGCCTTCAGGAGCTCGTCGTAGGAGATCCGGGCGACGCCCGCGGCGGAGTCGGCGGTGGCGGAGCTGTAGTCGCTGGAGAAGTCGACGCCGTGCGCGGTGGCGTTGAGGTCGGCGATGCGGATGGTGTCGCCGTCGGACTTGGCGTCGTAGTCCTTGATGCCGATCTCGACGTCGTCGAGCTTGCCGCCCAGGACCTGGGTGAGGAACGGGAAGCCCTTGATGGACACGTCGGGCGTGCTGCTCAGGCCCTCCTGGGACTTGATCTTCTCCGCCGCCTCGCTCTCCGCGAAGGACACCGCGAACCGGTCGGCCGCGACGAAGAGGCCCCCGAGGACCACCACGACGATCAGGAGTATGCGTATCGCGCGCTTGCTCATGCCTGCTGTTCCCCGTCCCCCGCCTCGGCTGTTCCGTTGCCGCGAGCCTAAAGGACAGGTCCCCGGCCGCTGTGCCCGGCCGGGGACCTGTAGATCGACTGTGACGCGGCGGGCGGCTCCCGCCCGCCCTCAGCCGAGGGCGCGCCCCAGCAGATACACGGCGGGCGCGGCCGCCGCGAGCGGCAGCGCGACCCCGGCCGTGAAGTGCACGAACCGCGACGGATAGTCGTACGAGGCGACCCGGTGCCCGATCACGGCGCACACGCCCGCGGCGAGCCCGAGCAGCGCGCCCGCACTCCCGAAGTCCGTCGCCCCGCCGACCGCGATGCCCGCGCCGGCCGCGGCCAGCAGCGCCACGACCACCGAGACGGGCGTCGGCAGCGGCAGCGCGCGGGCGAGCACGGCCGCGGCGACAGCGACCCCGCCGACGATCGCGGCGTCGTCCACGGCGGCGAGGTGCCCGGCCGCGATGATCGCGAGGGCGCTGGCGGCGAGCGTGGCCATGAGCCCGGCCATCCGCTCGTCCGCACCGGCGCGGCTGCGCAGCTGCAGCACCAGGACGAGCAGCACCCACACGCCGAGGGTGCCGAGGATCGCGGCCGGGGCGTTGCCCTCGCCGGTGGCCAGCAGCGCGACGTCGGCGGCGACACCGCCGAGGAACGCGAGCGCGATGCCCTGCCGGGCGGGCCACATCCCGTTCAGCCGGAACCATCCCGCGGCCGTCACGCCCTGCAGGATCACCAGCGGCACGAGCAGCCCGTACTGACCGACCGCGGCCCCACCGGCGAGCAGCAGCCCCAGCACCGCGGTGAGCAGCGCGGGCTGCATCCCCGGCTCTATGATCGGCGACCGCCCTTCGGCACGGGCCCGCTGGGCGTCGGTGACGCGGGGGTTGCCGGTGACGGTGGCGGGGCCGTATCCGGCAGCGGAGTCGGGCGCGGGAGCCCGGGGAGGGGCGGGCACAGCACCGGCGGCGGGCTCCTCCGGGTACGACCCCGGGTCCGGGTACGACCCCGGGTGGTCCGACGCGGACGCCTGGGCCCGGTACGCCTGCGGCGGCTCCGCGTAGCCCTGCGGCGGCAGATACGCGGTCTCGGTCACGTCGACGGCAGGCAGCGGCGCGGACACCTGCGTCTCCCAGGTCTGCCCCTCCCACTGCTGCGTGGCGTACTGCTGCTGCGCGTAGGGCTCCTGATACCCCCACTCACCCTGCCCCTGCGGATACCCCTGCTGGGCGACGGGCTCCTGCGGGTACTGCCCGTACTGCGGGTCGTAGGGCTGCTGCTGGGCCTGGTGGGGATGCTGACCCGGGTGGCCCTGGTACTGCTGCGGCTGCGGCTGCTGCGGGTACTGCTGATAAGGGTCGTACGGTTCGTTGCTCATCGCGTACGGGTCATCCTCCTGCGAACGGCGGGAGCACCTCGACCGTGCCGCCCTCGGCAAGCCGTACGGTCTCATGGGCGCGGGTCCCGACGGGGTCGCCGTCGATGAGGAACGAGCAGCGCAGCAGCACGCGGTCGAGTTCTCCGGGGTGTCGTGCGCGGGCCGCGCTGAGCGCCTCGGCCAGCGTGGCCTCGGCGTACGGCTCCTCGGCGATCCCCGCGGCGGCCTTGGCAGCGGCCCAGTACCGAATGGTCCCAGTAGCCATCCCGCCCCTCCTTTCGCTCAAGTCACTCGGCGGTTGCCGACGTCCATGATGCCGTGGCCCAGGCGCCGATCCGCGCCAGCAGCTCGTCGTCCGCCGCGTGCTCGGCGTGCCCCATGCCGGGTTCCAGCCACAGCTCGGCCGTGCCGCCCGCGGCGGCGGCCAGCATGCGTGGATGGTCGACGGGGAAGTACGGGTCCTGGTCGCCGTGGACGATCAGGACGGGCGTGGGGGCGATGAGCGGCACGGACTCCGTGGGCGACAGCGGGACGGGGTCCCACTCGTGCGGGTGGATCCGGGTGCGCAGCCCGAGCCGCCCGACGAGCCGCCCCACCGGCCGCGTCACCACCCAGTGCAGCCGCCGCATCGGCGCCGTACCCCGGTAGAACCACCGGGCCGGCGCGCTGACCGACACGACCGCGTCGACGCGCGCTTCCGTGCGCCCCCCGTGCAGCGCGGCGTGCCGCAGCACCACGGAGCCGCCCATGGAGAAGCCGACCGTGACCACGCGCGTGTGCCCGAGCGAGCGCGCCCACTCGACGGCGGCGGCGAGGTCGAGCACCTCGCGGTCGCCGACCGTGGACTGTCCGCCGGATCCGCCGTGTCCCCGGAACGAGAACGTGATCACGGCCGCACGCTGCGCGAACACCGTCGCGGCCCGGCGCACGTGCGGCCGCCCCAGGTCCCCCGTGAAGCCGTGCGCGAGCACGATCGCGGGCCCGCCGACCGGCCCCGGACCGGGGTCGTACGCGGCTTCGATCCGCACCCCGTCCGAGGTGAGGAGCGTGGAACGCGACATGGCGCGCGGCTGAACGCGAGTGAGCGGCTGCACAGAAGATCGCGCCGTTTGACCTGCCGGACCGGAACTCATGTGGGCTATTCTGCTGCGCAGAGGATCCGGGCAGCGAAGCCCCCGGGTCCTTTCGTGCTTTCCGGCGGACTCGTATACGAAGCCCCACCAAGGCCCCGTAAACGAAGTCTCAAGAACGGCGCGCACGGCCACCACCCAGGGCGCGGGAGGTGTACGACGGGTATCAACCAGCGCGAAGCAGTACAAACGCGAAGCAGTACGAAGCAGTGCCGCATACGTCCTCGCAGGGACCGAGGAGGAACCGACGTAATGGGCGAGCGAAACGTGCACCACAGTCAGAAGAAACAGCCGACGAACCAGCAGGCGACCCAGGCAGGTGGGCCCCGATGAGTTCTCTGCTGCTCCTGACCAACGCCCTCCAGCCGTCGACGGAGGTGCTCCCCGCACTCGGCCTGCTGCTGCACAACGTGCGGGTGGCCCCCGCCGAGGGCCCGGCCCTGGTCGACACCCCCGGTGCCGACGTCATCCTGATCGACGGGCGGCGCGACCTGCCCCAGGTCCGCAGCCTCTGCCAGCTCCTTCGCTCCACCGGCCCCGGCTGTCCGCTGGTCCTGGTGGTCACCGAGGGCGGCCTCGCCGCCGTCACCGCGGACTGGGGCATCGACGACGTCCTCCTGGACACCGCGGGCCCCGCCGAGGTCGAGGCGCGCCTGCGCCTGGCCATGGGCCGCCAGCAGATCACCGCCGACGACTCCCCCATGGAGATCCGGGGCGGCGACCTCTCCGTGGACGAGGCGACGTACAGCGCGAAGCTGAAGGGCCGGGTCCTGGACCTGACCTTCAAGGAGTTCGAGCTGATCAAGTACCTCGCGCAGCACCCCGGCCGGGTCTTCACCCGCGCCCAGCTGCTGCAGGAGGTCTGGGGCTACGACTACTTCGGCGGTACCCGGACGGTCGACGTGCACGTACGGCGCCTGCGGGCCAAGCTCGGCGTCGAGCACGAGTCGCTGATCGGCACCGTGCGCAACGTCGGCTACCGCTTCGTGGTCCCGGAGAAGGTCGAGCGGGCCGAGAAGGCGGCGCGCGAGGAGGCGGAGAAGGCGGCGCGCACGGGCGACTCCGACGGCGCGCGGGCGGCCGCCGCGAAGCCCGCGGCCGGGCGGGCGCCGGAGGCCGCCGCCGAACGGGCGAAGGAAGCCGTCGCACGCCCTGCTCAGGGTTGAGTCCATCCGCGTAGACTGCGCGCGTGGCCAAGGTGACGCGGGACGATGTGGCGCGACTGGCGGGTACTTCGACCGCGGTCGTGAGCTACGTCATCAACAACGGACCCCGGCCGGTCGCCCCGGCCACGCGCGAGCGGGTGCTCGCCGCGATCAAGGAGCTGGGCTACCGCCCGGACCGGGTCGCGCAGGCCATGGCGTCCCGGCGCACGGACCTCATAGGCATGATCGTGCCGGACGCGCGCCAGCCGTTCTTCGCGGAGATGACGCACGCCGTCGAACAGGCCGCGTCCGAGCGCGGAAAAATGGTGCTCGTCGGCAACACGGACTACGTCGCGGAGCGGGAGACGCACTATCTGCGCGCCTTCCTCGGCATGCGGGTCTCCGGCCTGATCCTCGTCAGCCACGCGCTGACCGACGGGGCGGCCGCCGAGATCGACGCCTGGGACGCGCGCGTGGTCCTGCTGCACGAGCGGCCCGAGGCCATGGACGACGTCGCCGTCGTCACGGACGACGTGGGCGGCGCCCAGCTCGCCACCCGGCACCTGATCGAACACGGCCACACGGCCGTGGCCTGCGTCGGCGGCACCGCCGAGACCCCGATCGTCGGCGACCCCGTCTCCGACCACGTCGAGGGCTGGCGGCGCGCCATGCACGAGGCCGGGCTCCCGGTCGAGGGCCGCCTCTTCGAGGCCCCCTACAACCGCTACGACGCCTACCAGCTCGCCCTCGGCTTCCTCGCCCGCCCCGACCGCCCCACCGCGATCTTCTGCTCCACCGACGACCAGGCGATCGGCGTCCTGCGGGCCGCCCGCGAACTGCGCATCGACGTCCCCGGCGAGCTGGCCGTCGCCGGCTTCGACGACGTCAAGGAGGCCGGGCTCACCGACCCGCCCCTCACCACGGTCGCCTCCGACCGCCCGGCGATGGCCCGCGCGGCGGTCGACCTGGTCCTGGACGACGGGCTGCGGGTGGCCGGGTCGCGGCGCGAGCGGCTGAAGGTGTTTCCCTCGCGGCTCGTGGTGCGGCAGTCGTGCGGCTGCGGGCCTGCGGCCGCGGCTGATCTCTAGGGTTCCCGTGCCGGGGACGTGGCGCCCCCGGCCGACCTCTGCCACAGTTCCGTAATCTCAGTTATCTTAATAATCCAGATTACGGAAGGAACGGCATGACGACGACCCTCCCTCTGGGTGGCGCGCTGCCGGACATCGACCGGTTCTGCACCGTCGACGAGCTGCACGCCGACATCGAGCGGCTCGCCGCGGAACGGCCCGACGTCTGCCGACTGCGCCGCGTCGGCAGCTCCCGGCTCGGCGAGCCCCTGCGGCTGCTCTCCGTCGGCGACGGCCCCCGCAACGCACTGATCGTCGGCGGCCCCCACCCCAACGAGCCCGTCGGCCTGCTCACCGTGCGCCACCTGGCCCGGCTCGTCGCCGCCGAGCCCGCCCTGCGCTCCGACTTCACCTGGCACTTCCTGCCCTGCCTGGACCCGGACGGCGCCCGCCTGAACGAGGCCTGGCTCGACGGCCCGTACACGATCCGCCGCTACCACTCCCGCTTCCACCGGCCCGCCTTCGCCGACCAGCCCGAGTGGACCTTCCCCGTCCTGGACGAACGCGCCTACTTCGACCGCCCGCTCCCCGAGACCCAGGCCCTCGCCCGCCTCATCGACGAACTGCGCCCCGCCTTCCAGTACTCCCTCCACAACGCGGACTTCGGCGGCGCCTTCTTCGTCCTCAGCCACGCGGCGCCCGGCCTCGCCGCGGAACTGGGCGCCCTCACGGAACGGCACGGCGTCCCGATGTCCCTGGGCCCCGTCGACACCCTGGGGTGGCCGGAGGCGGGGCCCGGCGTGTACGTGCTGCCGGGCGCGGAGGAGCTGATCGCGGCGCGGGCCGGGGCGGGCGACGCGCGCGGGGGCGGGTCCAGCGCGCACTACGCCTCCCGGCACGGGACGCTCACACTCATCGCCGAGGTGCCGCTCTGGTACGACCCGCGGGCCGCGGACGGCTCCGACTCCGGGCAGCCGTACGCGACCGTGCTGCGCGCCGGAGCGGAGCGACTGCGTGCGGACGCGGCCGAGTTGAGCGACGTGCACGACGCGGTGCTGCCGCTGCTCGCGGTGGCGACACCGATGCGGGCCGCGGTCACGGACACGCTCGCCGGCGCGCGCGCCGTCGCGGACGCCCACGACGCGGTGGCCGCGGCCGTCGGGGAGCGGACGGCCACGGTGGCCGAGGAGTTCGGGGCGCGGTGCGTCCCACAGATGATGCGGCTGCGGGCCGCCGGGCTGCTCCGCCGCCAACTCGCCGTCGAGCTCGCCTCCGGCAACCAGCCGCCCGCGCTGCGCCGCGCCGCGCGGGCGGCTGGACGGCTCTTCGACGAGCGGTGCGGGGAGGCGGAGCGGGAGCTGCCGGGGGCGGCGTTCCCGCTGCGGCGGCTGGTGGGCGTGCAGGTGGAGGCGGCGTTGGTGGCTGTCCGGGGGTTGGGTGGGGGCGTGTCGGGTCGGGACGTGGAGAAGGGTGAGTGGGATGGGTGACGGGTCGGGGGTCGGTGCCTCGGGTGGGGAGCGGCGAGGCGTCGGGGTCACGCGGATGACTCGGGCCGAGCGGCGCGGCGAGAACCGGGCGGCGTTGGTCGATGCCGCGCTCGCCGAGATGGGTGCCCGGGGGTATCGGGCGGCCCGCCTTGAGGACATCGCCGAGCGGGCCGGGCTGACCACGGGGGCCGTGTACTCGATCTTCGGGAGCAAGCGGAGCCTCCTCGTCGCCGCCGTCGAACGGCTGACGCAGCGGCTGCGGGACGGCCTCGCCGTCGTCCTCGACGACGAGGAACTCACCCTCGGGGAGGCGCTGCGGGCCTTCGGCCGCGTACTGCACGGGCTCGCCGGGGACGAGCGGGCGCCGCAGTGGTTCGCCTTCGAGCTGGAGGCGGCCGTGGTGGGGCTGCGGGACGCGGAGCTCGGGCGGACCCTGGACGCCCACGCGGAGGAAGTCGCGGAGCTGTTGCGGCAGGTGTTCGCCGGGCGGGTGCTCGCCGGTGGCGGCCGGAGCACGGACGAGGACGCGGCCCGGCTCGCGCCCGCCGCGCACGCGTTGGCGGCGGGGTTGGCGCAGCGGGTGGTGCGGGAGCCGGGGGCGTTGGGCGCGGAGTATGTGGCGGATGCGGTGGGGGCGTTGGAGGGGTTGGTGGGGTGAGGGGGGCGTGGGGTGCGGGGGCTCAGGGCTGAGAGCGGCTCGGCGGCTCGGCGGCTCGGCGGCTCGGCGGCTCGGCGGCTCGGCGGCTCGGCGGCTCGGCGGCTCGGCGGGGTGAGGTTGCTCGGCGGGGTGAGGTTGCTCGGGGTGGCGGCGGTCGTTGTGGGGGCGGTCGCTGTGGGGGGTGGTGCTGGGGGTCTGTGGGGGCTCGTGCGGGTGGGCTTTATATCGGGCGAACGCGGTTCTGGTGGGGTTCTCAGGGCGTCCTCAGGGGGCTCTCATGTACGGGCCACACGATCGAAGACATGACAGAACCCTTCCGCCAGCACGGCGAGTACCCGCCTCCGCCCGCATTCGACCCGCCCCAGGCGATGGGCACGCCCGCGCAGGGCGCGTTCTCGGCTCCGGCGCCGGATCCGGCTTCGATGTCGGCCTCGGGTCCGGCCCCCGGTGCAGGTCCGGCCCCCGGTGCAGGTCCGGCCCCCGGTGCGGGCCCGGCCCACGGTGCGGACCCGGGTCCCGGTCGCGGCAACCGGCGCGCCCGCGGCCCCGTCGCCCTCCTCGCCGCCGTCGCGCTCGCCGCCGCGGCCGTCGGGGGCGGTACCGCGTACGCCGTCCAGACCCTGACCGGCGACGGCAGCGGCAACGGCGGCGCGCGGAACGTCAACGGGACCAGCGTCTCCGCCGGCAGCAAGGGCACCGTCGCCGGGGTCGCCGCCGCCGTCTCCCCGAGCATCGTCGAGATCAACGCCACCACCGGCTCCGGCAAGTCCACCGGGTCCGGGGTCATCATCACCTCCGGCGGCGAGATCGTCACCAACAACCACGTCATCTCCGGCGCCACCGACATCACCGTCCAGACCAGCGACGGCAAGACCTACAAGGCCAAGACCGTCGGTACCGACAGCAAGAAGGACCTCGCGCTGATCAAGCTCGAAGGGGCTTCCGGGCTGAAGGCCGCGAACCTCGGGGACTCCGACGACGTGCAGGTCGGGCAGGAAGTCGTCGCCATCGGGTCGCCCGAGGGGCTGACCGGGACCGTCACCAGTGGGATCGTCTCCGCGCTCGACCGGGATGTGACCGTGTCCGCCGATCCCGGGCGGGGGCAGGAACAGCAGGGGCAGGGACAGGGGCCTGGTGGGGGGTGGCCGTTCGAGTTCGGGGGTGAGCAGTTCAACGGGGACACGGGGTCCTCCAAGACCACGTACAAGGCGTTGCAGACCGATGCGTCGCTCAATCCCGGGAACTCGGGGGGTGCGCTCATCGACATGAACGGGAACATCGTCGGGATCAACTCGGCGATGTACTCCGGCAGTTCGAGTGGGGCTTCCGAGTCGGGGAGTGTGGGGTTGGGGTTCGCGATTCCGATCAACGCGGTCAAGGCGGACCTGGGGAAGCTGCGGGCCGGGGCCGACGGTTAGCCCTGCGGAGTGGTGGGTGTCCCGTGCGAGTGGGATGGGGAAATGCCCCGCAGGGCCCGCCCCCGCCCCCCGTGCGACGCTGATACAGGCTCCGCCCCACCCCGCACCCCACCAGAAAGCCGACCTCCCATGACCCCCGCCGAAGGCGACCAGCATCCGCAGGCGCAGCAGCGCGTCCTGATCGTGGACGACGAGCCCGCCGTGAGGGAGGCCCTGCAGCGCAGCCTCGCGTTCGAGGGCTACGGCACGGAAGTCGCCGTGGACGGCGCCGACGCGCTGGAGAAGGCGGCGGCGTACCGACCCGACCTGGTCGTACTGGACATCCAGATGCCCCGGATGGACGGCCTGACGGCGGCCCGGAGGCTGCGCTCGGCGGGTTCGACGACGCCGATCCTGATGCTGACGGCCCGGGACACGGTCGGCGACCGGGTGACGGGCCTGGACGCGGGGGCGGACGACTACCTGGTCAAACCGTTCGAGCTGGACGAGCTGTTCGCACGGATCCGCGCCCTGCTGCGCCGCAGCACGTACGCGACGGCCGCCGGTCAGGCCGCCGCGGCGGACGACGGCCTGACCTTCGCGGACCTGCGCATGGACCTGGCGACCCGCGAGGTGACGCGCGGCTCGCGCACGGTGGAGCTGACACGTACGGAGTTCACGCTCCTGGAGATGTTCCTGGCGCACCCCCGCCAGGTCCTGACGCGCGAGCAGATCCTGAAGGCGGTGTGGGGCTTCGACTTCGAGCCGTCCTCCAACTCCCTCGACGTGTATGTGATGTACCTGCGACGGAAGACCGAAGCCGGCGGCGAACCGCGCCTCGTGCACACGGTGCGCGGCGTCGGCTACGTGTTGCGCGCCGACGCCGCGGGATCCGGCGGCGGCGCGTGAACCGTCTCGTCCGCCGCTACCGCGCGCTCCCCCTGCGCTCCCGGCTCGCCCTGCTCGTCGCGACGGCGGTCGCGGTGGCGGTCGCGACGGCGGCGGTGGCGTGCTGGTTCGTCGTACGGAACGTGCTGGTCAGCTCGTTGGACGACGCGCTGCGGAGCAATCGCCCGGCGGATTCCGACGTCATCGAGCAGATCGACGTCCAGGGCGGACGGTGTCTGCGCACCTTCCCCAGCAACCCGGACCTGTACAAGCAGACCATCCAGGTCGTCTTCGCGAACGACGCGAGCTGCGTCATCATGGGGCGGCAGAAGATCGACATCAAGGAGTCCGACCTCGCCGTCGCCCGCCAGGAGTCGGCGGAGACGTACCACAACACGCGTGCGGCGAACGGCGTCGAGTACCGCGTCTTCACCTATCCGCTGCGGGGTTCGACGCTCGCCGTCTCCGTGGCCCGTCCTCTCGACGAGGTCAGCGACACCCTCAACAACCTCGTCCTCGTCCTCTCCCTCGTCGCCGGTGTGGGCGTCCTGGGCGCCGGGGCCGCCGGGCTGTGGGTCGCCCGCACCGGCCTGCGCCCCGTCGACGAACTCACCGCCGCCGTCGAGCACGTGGCGCGCACCGAGGACCTGAACCTGCGCCTGCCCACCGACGAGGACAGCGACGACGAGATCGCCCGGCTCTCCCGGTCCTTCAACTCGATGACCTCCGCCCTGGCCTCCTCCCGGGACCTCCAGCAGCAGCTCATCGCCGACGCCGGTCACGAGCTGCGGACGCCGCTGACCTCCCTGCGCACCAACATCGAGCTGCTCGCCCGCAGCGAGGAGACCGGGCGCGCCATCCCGCCCGACGACCGCCGCGCCCTCCTCGCCTCCGTCACGGCACAGATGACCGAACTGGCCGCCCTCATCGGCGACCTGCAGGAACTGTCGCGCCCCGACGCGGCCCAGGGCGGCGGCAAGGTGCAGGTGGTCGCCCTGCACGACATCGTGGACGCGGCCCTGGAACGGGCCCGGCTGCGCGGCCCCGAGCTGGCCTTCGAGGCCGACCTCACCCCGTGGTTCGTACGCGCGGAGCCCGCGGCCCTGGAGCGCGCCATCGTGAACGTCCTCGACAACGCGGTGAAGTTCGGCCCGGCGGGCACGGTCATCGAAGTCGGCCTCAAGGCCGGGGAGCTGACGGTACGGGACCACGGCCCCGGCATCCCCGCCGACGAACTCCCGTACGTCTTCGACCGCTTCTGGCGCTCCCCCACCGCCCGGGGCCTGCCCGGCTCCGGGCTCGGCCTGTCCATCGTGGCGCGGACGGTGCGCCAGGCGGGCGGCGAGGTGGCGCTCGGACCCGCGGACGGCGGCGGGACGGTGGCGAGGGTGCGGCTGCCGGGGGCGGGAACACCGCCGCCCGCAACGCCCTGAGCAGCGCGAATCGCCTCAGAGAACCGCGAGCCACCTCTGACGAGACGCTGCGTCTTGCATTGACGGCTCACGGGCGCTACGGTGGGCCCATCGCTCGCGAGACGATACGTCTCGTCAGTGACGAGGAGCGGATGCTCCACGCACTCGCCCCCACCCACCGTCGCCCACGAAAGAAGCCCCACTTGTTCCGTGCCCCAGCAGCCCCCACCGCCACCACCGCCACCACCACCCCTGTCGCCACCTCCCCCGCCCCCGTCTCCCAGCTGACCCTCACCGACGTGACCAAGCGCTACGCCGACCACCTCGTCCTCGACCGGGTCCGCCTCACGATCCGGCCCGGCGAGAAGGCCGGGGTCATCGGGGACAACGGTTCGGGCAAGTCCACGCTGCTGCGGCTGCTCGCCGGGCGGGAGCGGGCCGACAACGGCACCGTCACCGTGGTCGCCCCGGGCGGTACCGGACACCTGGCCCAGACCCTGGACCTGCCCGACTCCGCACGGGTCGGGGACGCCGTCGACCTCGCGCTGGCCGAACTGCGGTCCCTGGAGCGCCGCATCCAGGTCGCGGGGGCGGCCCTGGACGGCGCCGACCCGGGCGCGTACGACGACTACGCCGCGCTGGTCGCCCGGTTCGAGGCGCGCGGCGGCTACGGCGCCGACCGGCGCGTCGATGTCGCCCTGCGCCACCTGGGCGAGCACACCGGGCTCGACCGTGCACGACGACTCGGCACCCTCTCCGGCGGACAGCGTTCCCGCCTGGCGCTCGCCGCGACCCTCGCCTCCGCCCCCGAACTGCTCCTGCTCGACGAGCCGACCAACGACCTCGACGACGAGGCCGTGGCGTGGCTGGAGGAGCGGCTGCGCGCCCACCGCGGCACGCTCGTCGCCGTCACCCACGACCGGACGTTCCTCGACCGGGTCACCGACACGATCGTCGAGGTGGACCACCTCACCCGCGCCGTGCACCGCCACGGCGACGGCTACGCGGGCTATCTGACCGCCAAGGCCGCCGCACGGGCCCGGCACGAGCGGGAGTACGAGGAGTGGCGGGCCGAAGTGGCACGGCAGTCCCGGATCGCCGACTCGGGGATCGGGCGCCTCGACGCCATCCCGCGCAAGGGCGCGCGGGGCTTCAGCGGCGCGGGCGCCTTCCGGGCCCGGTCGCGGGCGCACGGCGCGATGAGCCGCATCCGCAACGCCCGCGAACGCCTTGGCCGCCTCACGGAGAACCCGGTGCCCGCGCCGCCGGAGCCACTGCGGTTCACGGCGGGCATCGAGGGGACGGCCGACGGCGCCGTCGAGGTGGCCGACCTGCGGGTGCCGGGGCGCCTCGCCCTGGACTCCCTGCGGGTACCGCCCGGCGGCCGCCTCCTGGTGACGGGCCCGAACGGCGCGGGCAAGTCCACGCTGCTGCGGGTGCTCGCGGGCGAGGTCGAGCCGGAGCCGGGCGCCACCGTGCGCCGACCCGCCCGGGTCGGGCTCCTTCGGCAGGTGGCGGCGCCCATGTCCCGTGCGGAGGGCGCGCGTTCACTGCTCGCCGCCTTCGGCGTGGACCGGGCCGACGAGCTGCTCGCCCTCGGGCTCTTCCGGCCCGAGGACCTGCGTCGCCCGGTCGGCACCCTGTCCACGGGCCAGCGCCGCCGCCTTGAACTGGCCCGCCTGGTCACGCGCCCGTACGACCTGCTCCTCCTGGACGAGCCGACGAACCACGTCTCGCCCGCGCTGGTGGAGGACCTGGAGGCGGCGCTCGCGACGTACGCGGGGACGCTGATCGTGGTGACGCACGACCGGCGGCTTCGGGAGGGGTACCGGGGCCCGGCCCTGAACCTGCCGGGCCAGTCGGCGCGTTCCGCCCCACCCGCACCCCGCTAGCCCGTCGTGGGGCCTACGTCCCGAACCCGATCCCGTACCCCTCGACCCCCACCCGGATCCCGTCCTTCTCCACCTTCACGCCCTGCAGCCGCATGGCGCCCTCGCCCGGCAGCTTCGGCAGCTGGAAGGCCAGCGAGAGCCGGTCGACGAGGACGGGCCGGGTGAGGTCGTCGAGGCCCTTGAGCAGGGCGGGGTCGAGGCCGAGCCGCTTCAGGAGGGCGGGGTGGCCCGCCGCCACGTCGATCAGGTTCAGCCGCATCACGTCGTCGACGAACTCCGGCGAACCGGTGACGTCGTTGAGCTTGGCGTCGCTGCGCAGCGCCTCGCGCACGGCCGCGTCCGGCACCCCCAGACGCCGGGCGATCTCGGGCACCGCGAGCAGGGCCTTGGCCTGGGACGACTCGTCGGCCACGCGGCGCGCGCCCGTGCGGCTGAGGTGCAGGCCCTCGGACTCCCGCGCACCCGGCCGGTAGGTCGCCATGTCGCCGATGTCGAGGCGCATCCGGTCGATGTCGGTGGCGACACCCCGCTCGCCGTTGCGCTCGATCCGGGCATCCGCACGGACCTTCAGATCGTGCCCGGCGACGGGCAGGGTCCCGCGGGCGTACACCTTGTCGCGCCCGTGCCCGGTGAAGGTGACCTGGGAGGCGCCCAGTTCCCGGTTGAGATCGTCGAAGGACAGCAGCACCTCGCCCCGCATCCGCCCGATGACGGCCCCGGTCAGGGAGGTGGGCCCGTCCCCCTTCATGGTCACGTCCGTCGCGGTCGCGGAGACCTTCGCGAGCGAGACCCGGTCGGCGGCGACATCGGGCACGGTCACCTTCACCTCGTCGAGCCGCTGGTCGAAGACCTGGGTGAGGAAGGGGAAGCCCTCGATGTCGACTTCGGGCGCCGCGCTCAGATCGAGCTGGTCCTTGAGCTTGTCGGCGGCCTCGTGCTCGGCGTAGAGGAGGGCCCACCGGTCGACGAGGACGAGGAAGGCGGCGCCGACGGCCAGGGCGACGAGGACCTTCGCGGCCAGCGGCAGCCCGGCGAACCGATTGCGCCGCCGACGGCTGCCGCGCCGGTGGTTGGGCGGCTGCCAGGGAGTCTCGGCGTCGTCCTCGGGGTCCTCCTGGAGGAAGTCGTCCAGGGGGTGGGGCGCGAGGGCGCCGAGCTCTTCGTACGGATTGCGGAGAGTTGTCTCTTCGAACGGGGCGGACGGTTCACGTGCGGCTATGCGGTGGGGGGAACGCATCAGATGATCTCACCATACGTTCACACCCCACCCCAAGCTTGTTCGCCGGAGAGCTACTTCACAGTGCTAAGCGCTAGAGCGAACGCTCTACTTAGCGCACCACGGAGATCCGGTCGGCCTTCGGCGGCGCGATCGGCTTGTCCGCCGAGGAGTTGGCGGCGAAATAGTCGTTGAGCGCCTTCAGGTCGTCGGCGCCGACCAGCGGCTTCGCGCCCTTGCCGAGTTCGGCGAAGCCGTCGCCGCCGCCCGCGAGGAAGGAGTTCAGGGCGACGCGGTAGGTGGCGTTCGGGTCGAGCGCCTTGCCGTTCAGCTTCACGGTGTCGGTGACGATCCGGTCGGCGCCGGACTTCGTCATGTCGAGCGTGTACGTGAAGCCGTCCGAGACCTGCAGGATCTTCGGGGAGGCTTCGTTCGAGCCGCTGACCTGCTGGCGCAGCGCGGTGAGGAGCTGCGCGCCGGTGAGGTCGACGAGGTTCACGGTGTTGCTGAACGGCTGCACGGTGAACGCCTCGCCGTACGTCACGACCCCGTCGCCCTCGCCGCCGCTCGCCTTGTGGACGAGGTCGGAGCGGATGCCGCCCGGGTTCATCAGGGCCAGGTCGGCCTCGGGGTCGAGGGACTTGGCGTGCGCGAGCTGCGCGTCGGAGATCAGGTCGCCGAGCGGGGACTCGGGCGAGGTGGCGCCGCGGCCGGGGATGTCACCGGAGATGAAGCCGACGGGCTTGCTGGCGATGGGCGCGGCCAGCTTGTCCCAGCGGCCGATGAGGCGCGTCATGTCGGCGGCCTTGGGCTGCGTACGGCTGACGACGTGGTTCGCGGACTTCACGCTCGTGCGGACGATGTCCTTGGTCTTGCGGTCGTACGTGAGCGTGGTGTCCGTGTAGAGCTTGCCGTACGAGGACGCCGAGGTGACCATGCGCGGCTTGCCCGCCGGGTCCGGGATGGTGCAGACGTACGCCTGGTGGGTGTGGCCGGTGACGAACGCGTCGACCTTGGGCGAGGCGCCCTTGGCGATCGCCGTGATCGGTCCGGAGATGCCGTCGCCCGCGCCCGGGGAGTCACAGTCGTAGTTGTACGCCTGGCTGGCCGGGGAGCCGCCCTCGTGGATGAGGGTGACGATCGACTTCACGCCCTGCTTGTCGAGGATCTTCGCGTACTTGTTGATCGTCTTGATCTCGTCGTGGAACTTCAGGCCC
Source organism: Streptomyces flavofungini (assembly GCF_014650815.1). Lineage (GTDB taxonomy): Bacteria > Actinomycetota > Actinomycetes > Streptomycetales > Streptomycetaceae > Streptomyces > Streptomyces flavofungini. The sequence continues at coordinate 37,330 of NZ_BMVR01000005.1, read as the reverse complement.
TTGATGCCGTCCGCCGAGACGATGTCCGGGGTGCCCTCCAGGGTCAGCCCGATGAAGCCGATCTTCACGCCCTTGTGCTTCCACACCGAGTAGGGCTTGAGGAGGGGCTTGCCGGTCTTCTCCTGGGTGACGTTCGCCGTGAGGTAGGGGAAGTCGGCGCCCTTGAACTTCTTCGGCTTGCCGTGCTTGTCCTTCTCGTAGCAGCCGTCCTTGGGGTGGCAGCCGCCGTTCTGGATGCGCGCCAGTTCCTTGGCGCCCTCGTCGAACTCGTGGTTGCCGACGCTGGAGACGTCGAGGTCCATCTTGTTCAGGGCCTCGACGGACGGCTCGTCGTGGAAGAGCCCGGAAAGCAGCGGGCTGCCGCCGATGAGGTCGCCGGCCGCGGCGGTGACGGAGTACGGGTGGCCCTTGCGGGCCGTGCGCAGGGACGTCGCCAGGTACTCGGCGCCGCCCGCGTCGATCTTCTTCTCCGTGCCGTCCGGCTGCTTCTCCGTGACCTGCCCGGAGGAGCCCGCGGGCGGCTGGAGGTTGCCGTGGAAGTCGTTGAAGGACAGCAGCTGTACGTCCACCGTGCGCTTCTTGTCCTTCGCCGCGGCGCCGCCCGGCGCGTCCTGCCCGGCGTTCGCGGGCAGGGCGACGGCGAGCGCCCCGACGGTGGCGACGCCCGCCGCGACGGCGAGGACGCGGGTGGCTCGGCGCCTGGGCCTTCGGTGCTTAGCTATGGCGGACACGTTTCCCCCGGGGGTGCTGTGGACGACTTGGGCCGTCGGGAAGCCTAGGGTCAACGCGCGTAGCGCAACAGGGGCCCGCTGGTTACAGGCTGGTTGCCTTTCGTCGGCGGAGGCGCCTCGGGTCGGCGTCATCGCGCTGACGCGCTCGATACTGCCCAGCCTCTCCGTCGCCGTACCCTCGGACCCATGACTGACGACCAGGCCCCCGCCCCCCTACGCCAGATCGACACCCTCGCCGAGCTGACGGCCGACCAGGCCGCCGACGTTCTCGGGCTGCTCGCCGACGCGGCCCGTACCGACGGGCAGCAGGCCGTGTCCGAGCAGGGGCGGCTGCAGTTGCGCGGCGGGGCCCGGGAGGGCGTACGGCATCTGCTGCTGACCGTCGGCGGCGAACTGGTCGGCTATGCGCAGCTCGAGGACACGGACCCCGTCGAGGCCCCGGCCGCCGAGCTGGTCGTGCACCCCGCGCACCGCGGGCACGGGCACGGCCGGGCGCTCGGCACCGCGCTGCTCGCGGAGTCGGGGCGGCGGCTGCGGGTGTGGGCGCACGGCGGGCACTCCGCGGCGCGCCACCTCGCTCAGGTCCTCGGCCTCAGCCTGTTCCGCGAACTGCGGCAGATGCGGCGCCCGTTGGCGGACCTGGACCTGCCGGAGCCGGTGCTTCCGGAGGGGGTGCGGGTACGCGCCTTCGTGCCCGGCGAGGACGACGCCGCGTGGCTCGCGGTGAACGCCGACGCCTTCGCCCACCACCCCGAGCAGGGCTCCCTCACCCAGCGCGACCTCGACGACCGCAAGGCCGAGCCGTGGTTCGACCCGGCCGGGTTCTTCCTCGCCGAGCGCGACACCGGCAGCGGCGGCGCCGAGCTGATCGGCTTCCACTGGACGAAGGCGCACGCGGCGGAGCGGCTCGGCGAGGTGTACGTCGTCGGGGTGCGGCCCGGCGCGCAGGGCGGCGGGCTCGGCAAGGCGCTCACCACCATCGGCCTGCGGCACCTCGCGGCGGCCGGGCTGCCGACGGCGATGCTGTACGTCGACGCGGACAACAAGGCGGCGGTGAGCGTGTACGAGCGGCTCGGGTTCGTGACGCACGAGACGGACCTGATGTACCGCACGGAGTCATAGGGAAGCACCTCGGCCGCGAGGCCGCGCGCGCAACGGCCCGGCCGCGCGCAACAGCCCAGGGGGCGGCGTCACTTGACGCCGCCCCCTCTCTTGCACCACCCTTTCACTACTCAATTAGTGAAAGGGTGGTGCTAGGCAGTGGTCGAGTACCGCATCGACCGGCGCAGTGGCGTCGCCACCTACCTCCAGATCGTCCAGCAGACCCAGCAGGCCCTGCGCCTGGGCCTGCTGGAGCCCGGCGACAAGCTGCCCACCGCACGCGAGGTGGTCGAAGCCACCGCCATCAACCCGAACACGGTCCTGAAGGCCTACCGGGAGCTGGAGCGCGAGGGCCTGGTCGAGGCCCGCCGCGGCCTCGGCACCTTCGTCCGCAAGTCGCTGGGCGGCGCGCCCGCCGACTCCCCGCTGCACGGCGAACTCCTGGAGTGGGCCGCGCGCGCCCGCGCCGCGGGCCTCGACCGGGACGACGCGGCCGCGCTGTTCACGGCCGTACTGGAGGAGAAGTTCCCGCAAGCGCAGTCCGTACCGCACGGCACGACCACCGCGCGGTCCGCACGGCACGGCACGACCGCCGAGCGGTCCGCACCGCACGGATCAACCACCGGAGGGGACCCCGCATGACCGACACCGCCATAGAGGGGGCCGACCTCACCCTGGCCTACGGTCGCCGCCGCGCACCCGCCCTGCGCGGCTGCTCCTTCCGCCTCGCCGCAGGCCGCGTCTGCGCCGTCGTCGGCCCCAACGGCGCCGGGAAGTCCACGCTGCTCGCCCTCGCCGCGGGCCTGCTGCGGCCCACCTCCGGCAAGCTGACCGTGCTCGGCACCGCCCCGGCCGCCGCCCGCCCCAAGGTCGCCTACGTCGCCCAGGCCAAGCCGCTCTACCCGCGGCTCACCGTCACCGAGACCCTGCGGCTCGGCGCCGAGCTCAACCCGGAGCGCTGGGACGCCGCACTCGCCGCCCGCGTGGTGGCCGACGGCGACCTCGACGACCGCGCCCGGGTCCGCTCCCTCTCCGGCGGCCAGCGCACCCGCGTCGCGCTCGCCCTCGCGCTCGGCAAGCGGCCCGAACTCCTGCTCCTGGACGAGCCCATGGGCGACCTCGACCCTCCCCCAAGCTCTTAAGGAGCAGGGGGGACCCCCTTCCCGCCACCAGCTCATGGGCACCCTGATGGCCGAGGCCGCCGAACACGGCACCACCGTCGTCATGTCGTCCCACATCGTCGGCGAACTGGCCGACGCCTGCGACCACTTGCTCCTCGTCTCCGGCGGCCGCATCCGGCTCGGCGGCGGCATCGACGACCTCGTCCACGCGCACGCCCTGGTCACCGGCGCCCGCCCGCTCACCGACCTCGCGGCGCACACCGTCGTCGAGTCGCACGCCACCGGCCGCGGCCTCACCGCCCTCGTCCGCACCGAAGGACCCCTCCGCCTCGACACCGGCTGGGACGTCGAAGAACCCTCCCTGGAGGAGCTGTTGCTCGCCCATCTGCGCACCCCCGAGACGACCGACCTGCTCACCCCGGGCGCGAACCCCGCCGACCGCGAGGTGGCGGCATGACGACCGCGTCCCTGACCCCGCCCGCGACCGCCCGCACCCCGCTCCTGCCCGGCGCCCACCGGTCCGTCCTGCGCCTGCACCGGACCGTCCTGTGGTCCGCCCTCGCGCTCGCCGTCCTCGCCGTGGCCGTGACCGGCTATCCGTACCTGGCCGCCCAAAGCCGCCCGGGGCTCATCGAGTTCCTCGGCGTCACCAACGAGGACGACCTGCTCTTCACCTACATGGAGCGGGCCGGCCTCGCCCTGCTCCTCGTGCCGCTGGCCGTCGCCGCGTTCACCTCGGGCCCGCTCGTCGCCCGTGAACTGGAGGCGGGGCTGCACCAGTTCGCGTGGCCCCAGGGCGACTCCCCCGCCCGCTGGCTGGGCGCGCGCCTCACCGTGGCCGGCGGGCTCGCCGTCGCCGCGGGCCTCGCCACCCTCGGGGTGTTCCGGCTCGGCAGCTCCGGCCTGGTGACCGCCCACGGCGGCCTGAGCTGGGCCGACAGCGCCAACTACCTGGCCACGGGGCCCGCCGTCGTCGCGTACTGCCTGCTCGCGGCCGCCGTCGGCGCGCTCGCCGGGGTCCTGGTGCGGCGCACCCTGCCCGCCATGTCCGCCGCGGGCGCCGTCACCGGCGCCGTCCTGTGGCTCCTCAGCAGCGCCCGCTGGCACCTCCTTCCGGTCAGCACCGTCGTCGACTCCAGCGCCCGCGCCCGCGCGGCCTGGTTCCCCGGCGGCGTCCCGGAGAACGCGCACGTCATGGACCAGGGGGCCGTCAACGCCGCCGGGGAGCGCTTCGTACCCGGCCAGTGCCTGCCGGACCTGCCCGACCCGTCCTGCCCCGCCGACACCGTCGTCATCCAGGCGTACGTGGACTTCCACCCCCGGTCGCATTTCTGGTACGTACAGCTCATCGAGTCCGGGATCGTCCTGGCCCTCGCGGCCGGGGCGGCGTACACGGCATTCTGGGTGCTGCGCCGTCGCACGCCCTGAGACGGTCGGTCCGTATACGCCTGGGGGTTCCCATGCGACCCCCCAGGCGTCATGTCGGCGTAACCATTGATTCAGACAGCCTTGCGACGCTCAGGCAATGCAGCCCCCCACCGTGCCCGATCCCGCGCCGGACGGAGCGCGCCAGAACGGCCAGATCCGTCTCGCGCCCGAGGCCTTCGGCGCGCCCGGAGCGGGCACCGCGCGGAACAATGGGCGCATGAGCGAGCCCACCGCGCAGTCCGACAGCCAGCACGCCGACGTCCCCCGAGTGCGCCACGCGCAGCCGTCCGTCGGCTCCCTCGCCGCCCACCGGCCGCACACCATCGCGGCCACGGTCTCCGATCTGGACCCCGACATCGACGCCGACCTGGACGGGTACGACGAGGACGCCCAGGCGGGGTACGGCGGGGAGGAGCTGCCGCAGGGCCGGTTCCTGGACCGGGAGCGCAGCTGGCTCGCCTTCAACGAACGCGTCCTGGAGCTCGCCGAGGACCCGAACACGCCGCTCCTGGAGCGCGCGAACTTCCTCGCGATCTTCGCCTCGAACCTGGACGAGTTCTTCATGGTCCGGGTGGCGGGCCTGAAGCGGCGCATCGCGACCGGCGTCGCCACCCGTTCGGCCTCGGGCCTGCAGCCCCGGGAGGTCCTGGAGCTGATCTGGTCCCGCTCCCGCGAGCTCATGGCCCGGCACGCCGCCTGCTACCAGGAAGAAGTCGCCCCGGCCCTGGCCGACGAGGGCATCCACGTGGTCCGCTGGAACGAGCTGACCGACAAGGAGCAGTCCCGGCTCTACACGCTGTTCATGCACCGGATCTTCCCGGTCCTCACTCCCCTGGCCGTGGACCCCGCGCACCCCTTCCCGTACATCTCGGGCCTCTCCCTGAACCTCGCCGTGGTGATCGAGAACCCGGTCACCGGGCACGAGCACTTCGCGCGCGTCAAGGTCCCGCCGCTCCTGTCCCGCTTCCTGGAGGCATCCCCGCAGCGGTACGTCCCCATAGAGGACGTCATCGCCGCGCCCAAGCACCTCCAGGAACTGTTCCCGGGCATGAACATCAAGCAGCACCACATGTTCCGCCTCACCAGGAACGAGGACCTGGAGGTCGAGGAGGACGACGCCGAGAACCTCCTCAAGGCCCTGGAGAAGGAGCTCATGCGGCGCCGCTTCGGGCCGCCGGTGCGCCTGGAGGTCGAGGAGTCCATCGACCGCAAGGTGCTCGACCTGCTGATGCGGGAGCTGAAGATCGGCGAGTCCGAGGTGCACCCGCTGCCCGGCCCCCTCGACCTCACCGGGCTCTTCTCCATCGCGGGCCTGGACCGGCCCGAGCTGAAGTACCCGAAGTTCGTCGCGGGCACCCACCGCGACCTCGCCGAGGTCGAGTCGGCGTCCGCGCCCGACATCTTCGCGGCCCTGCGCGGCGACCACGACGTGCTCCTGCACCACCCCTACGACTCGTTCTCCACGTCCGTGCAGGCCTTCCTGGAACAGGCCGCCGCCGACGACAACGTCCTCGCCATCAAGCAGACGCTGTACCGCACCTCCGGCGACTCCCCGATAGTGGACGCCCTGATCGACGCCGCCGAGTCCGGCAAGCAGGTCCTCGTCCTGGTCGAGCTCAAGGCCCGCTTCGACGAGCAGGCCAACATCAAGTGGGCCCGCAAGCTGGAGGAGGCCGGCTGCCACGTCGTGTACGGCCTGGTCGGCCTGAAGACCCACTGCAAGCTGTCGCTCGTGGTCCGCCAGGAGGGTGACAACCTTGTCCGTTACTCCCACGTGGGCACCGGCAACTACCACCCCAAGACCGCCCGCCTCTACGAGGACCTGGGGCTGCTCACCGCCAACCAGGAAGTCGGCGCGGACCTCTCGGACCTCTTCAACCGGCTGTCCGGCTACTCACGCCGCGAGACCTACCGGCGCCTCCTGGTCGCCCCCAAGTCCCTGCGCGACGGCCTGATCACCCGCATCAACCGGGAGATCCAGCACCACCGCGCCGGGCGCCCCGCCTACGTCCGCATCAAGGTCAACTCGATCGTGGACGAGGCCGTCATCGACGCGCTGTACCGGGCCTCGCAGGCCGGGGTGACGGTGGACGTGTGGGTGCGCGGGATCTGCGCGGTACGGCCGGGGGTCGCGGGCCTGTCCGAGAACATACGCGTCCGCTCCGTGCTCGGCCGCTTCCTGGAGCACTCCCGGCTCTTCGCCTTCGGCAACGGCGGCGAACCCGAGGTGTGGCTCGGCAGCGCCGACATGATGCACCGCAATCTCGACCGCCGCATCGAGGCACTGGTCAGGGTGATGTCCCCGGCACACCGGGCGACCCTGAACCGGCTCCTGGAGACCGGCATGTCGGACACCACGGCCTCGTGGCACCTGGGGGCGGACGGCAACTGGACGCGGCATGCCACGGACCCGGACGGCCAGCCCCTGCGGAACGTACAGGAGATGCTCATAGACGCCCGGAGGCGCCGGCGTGGCACAGCAACACCATGAGATGACGGCGGGCGAGACGCTGTCGGTCTACCTGCAGGACCAGGCGACCGACTTCCTCCGCTCGCTGCGGCTGCACCGCGAGTCCTCGACGGATGCGCACGGCGCCGAGGAGTCCCTGGCGGCGGCCCGCGCCCTGCGGCGCGCGTCCCGCCGGATCGGCGCCACGCTGCACACCTTCCGCCCCCTCCTCGACCCGGACTGGACCGAGTCCCTCCGCCCCGAACTCTCCTGGCTCTCCGGCACCCTGGCCCGCGAACACGCCTACGCCGCCCGCCTGGAACGCCTCCTGGGCGCCCTGCACCGCCTGTCGACCCCACCGCCGACCCCGGCCCCCCTGCCGACCCCGTCGGCCCCGCCGCTGCGCGGCGGCGGCTTTCCCGCACCCGCCGCTCCTGCCGCCGCCGGCGCTGTGGGCAGGCGTTCCGCAGGGCGCTGGGGGTCACCCCGCCCAAGCGAGGCCGAGAGCGGGGGCGGGTGGACACAGCCCCCGGCCGAGGGTGCCGATGCGCCCAGGTCCCGCCAAGGCGCCCTCCCGGCGCAGGCCCCGGGCTCCGGCCCCGCCAAGAAGCCCACCGGCCCCCTCGCCGTGGGCGCGGCCAAAGCCGCCGCGCTGCTGGAGCGCCAGCTCACCCTGGCCCGCACCCGAGCCCACTCGGCCGCGCTGCAGGCCTTCGGCTCCTCCCGCTTCCACGCGGTGGCGGACAACGTGGCCGTCCTCGCCAGCGAGGTCCCCCTGCACCCCACCCCGGACGCCGACCTCAAACCCCTGGCCGCGACGGCCGAGCAGCACCTGGCGGAGGCGGTGGCGGTGCTCCCCCTGATCAGGGCGGGCCACCCGTACAACGCGGAGGCCCTGGTCCACGGCCTCGCGGCGGACACCGCGCCGGAGGCGCAGGACGCCCCCTGGCTGCAGGTCCGCTCCCTGCTGCGCCTGCACCGCTACGCCCAGGAGGTCCTCCTCGGCGAGGCCCCCCTGGACCCCCGCATCCTCCAGGCGGGCCAGGCCCTGGACCTGCACCGCGAGGCCGCGGACGCGGCGGCGGCCGCCGCGGCGGCCGCCCGCACCCCCCGTATCGCCCCGGCCACCGCGTACGCCCTGGGCGTCCTGCACGCCGACCAGCGCCACGAGGTGGAGGCGGCGCGGTTCGCCTTCCAGCGGGCCTGGCTGCGCGAGGCGGTCACGGCGCCATGACGGGCCCGCCGGACCTGATCCGCGCGGCGGGCTGCGTGCTGTGGCGCCACGCGCCGGTACCGGGCGGCCTGGAGGTCTGCGTGGTGCATCGGCCGAAGTATGACGATTGGTCGCATCCCAAGGGCAAGTTGAAGCCGGGCGAGGCCGCACTGGCCGCAGCCGTACGCGAGGTAGAGGAAGAAACCGGCCACCAGTGCGTGCCGGGTCCACCCCTGCCCACGGCCCGTTACCGGACGAACGGCCGCCCCAAAGTGGTCCACTACTGGGCGGCCGAGGCCACCCACGGCCACTTCACCCCGAACCGCGAGGTGGACCGCATCCGCTGGCTCCCCCCGGCCGAGGCCCGCACCCGCCTCACCCAGCTCCGCGACCGCGAGCTCCTGGACGCCCTGCTCACGACGCCGCACCCGGCGGACGAGTCCTGACGGAAGTGCGCCGGTCGGGCCCGAGCCGGACACCGGGAGTGCCCGTTCACGCACGAAGAGTCACACTTTCCTGGTCGGCGGCACGCCACCCCGGGGGCGCGCTCGGCCTCGCGCGCGCCCCGCGACGTAATCCGACCGTGACCTAACCACAACGTCCGCGTAGGTTCACCGCGCGTTCACTTACGGCCATCGGTCACTTCACCTGATCTGCCTAATTTCGGCCCTACGTGATGCGTGGCGCGATCGCACAGACCGCCCGGGCAGCACGCGCTCGGCCCACGGCCACCCATGGCCACTCGTACAGACCTCGCACGCCGCCGGTCCGGCGGCTCCCGGAAGGAACTCCCGACAGTGAAGCTTCAGCGCATGAACCGGCGGGCCCTCACCCTCGGTGCTCTCGCCGTCTCCGGCGCCCTGGCCCTCACGGCGTGCGGCTCCGATGACACGGGCGACAAGGACGGCGGCAAGAAGTCGAACGCCGCCAGCAAGATCAGCTGTGACGGCGCCAAGGGCCAGCTGATGGCCTCCGGCTCGTCCGCGCAGAAGAACGCGATCGACGCCTGGGTCGCCAACTACCGCTCCGCCTGCAACGACGTGCAGCTGAACTACAAGCCCGACGGATCCGGCGCCGGCATCACCGCGTTCCTCCAGGGCCAGACCGCCTTCGCGGGCTCCGACTCGGCGCTGAAGCCCGAGGAGATCGAGAAGTCGAAGAAGGTCTGCAAGTCCAGCCAGGCCATCGACCTGCCGATGGTCGGCGGCCCGATCGCCGTCGGCTACAACGTGCCGGGTGTCGACAGCCTCGTCCTGGACGCCAAGACGCTGGCCGACATCTTCAACGACAAGATCAAGACCTGGGACGACAAGGCGATCGCCAAGCTCAACCCCGACGCCAAGCTCCCCGGCACCAAGATCCAGGCCTTCCACCGCTCGGACGAGTCCGGCACCACGGACAACTTCACCAAGTACCTCAAGGGCGCCGCCCCCGCCGCCTGGCCGCACGAGCCGGGCAAGAGCTGGGAGGCCAAGGGCGGCCAGTCCGCGCAGGGTTCCTCCGGTGTGGCCCAGCAGGTGAAGCAGACGGCCGGCGCCATCTCGTACATGGAGCTGTCGTACGCCAAGGAAGGCATCAAGACCGTCGACCTGAAGACGGGCGCCAAGGAGCCGGTCAAGGCCACCGTCGACAACGCCTCCAAGGCGATCTCCGAGGCCAAGTCGGTCGGCAAGGGCAAGGACCTCGCCCTGGAGCTGAACTACAAGCCGACCGCCGAAGGCGCGTACCCGATCACCCTGGTGACGTACGAGATCGTCTGCGAGAAGGGCAACAAGGCCGACACCCTGGCCACCACCAAGTCCTTCCTGACCTACATCGCCAGCGAGGACGGCCAGGCCGTGCTCAAGGACGAGGCCTACGCCCCCATCCCGACCGAGATCAACGCCAAGGTCCGCGAAACCATCAAGGGCCTGAGCTGACCTAAGCGCGCGGCCCGCCATCCGGCGGGCCGCGCCGTCCGGTGCACCGCCGCCAGGAGCCACCACCCGCACGGGCAGATGGCTCCGCAGACCGGAGAACCCCCATGGACATACCTACCGACACCCCGCCCACGCCTGCCCCCGCCGACGACGCCAGGCCCACGACCACCGAGCAGAAGCGCACCGCCCGCGGCGCCACCCGCCCCGGCGACCGGATCTTCCTCGGCCTCTCCCGCGGCTCCGGCATCGCCCTCCTGGCGATCATGGCCGCCGTCGCCGCCTTCCTGGCCTACCGCTCGTCCGTCGCCCTCGCGGACAACACCGGCAACTTCTTCACCACCTTCGAGTGGGACCCCGCCGGCATCTCCTCCGACGGCAAGCCCGTCTTCGGCATCGCCGTCCTGGTCTTCGGCACCATCGTGAGCTCGATCATCGCGCTCGTGATCGCCGTGCCCGTGGCCATCGGCATCGCGCTGTTCATCTCGCACTACGCACCCCGCCAGCTCGCCACCCCGATCGCCTTCGTGATCGACCTGCTGGCCGCCGTGCCCTCGATCGTCTACGGCCTGTGGGGCGCCATCGTGGTCGCCCCCAACCTGACCGGCCTCTACAGCTGGCTCGACGACTACTTCGGCTGGACCGGCATCTTCGAGTACGAGGGCGGCGCCCCGCGTTCCCTCATGACCGTCGGAATCCTGCTCGCGATCATGATCCTGCCGATCATCACCAACGTGAGCCGTGAGGTCTTCCTGCAGGTCCCGAAGATGCACGAGGAGGCCGCGATCGCCCTCGGCGCCACGCGCTGGGAGGTCATCCGGATGTCGGTGCTCCCCTTCGGCCGCTCCGGCATCATCTCCGCCTCGATGCTCGGCCTCGGCCGCGCGCTCGGCGAGACCATCGCCGTCGCCACCGTGCTCTCCCCCGCCTTCCTCATCAAGGCGTCCGTGCTCGACTACGGCGGCGGCACCTTCGCGCAGAACATCGCCAGCAAGTTCAGTGAGGCCGACGAGTACGGCCGGGACGCGCTCATCGCCTCCGGCCTGGTGCTGTTCGTCATCACGCTGCTGGTCAACGGCGCGGCCCGCATGATCATCGCGCGCCGCAAGGAGTACTCGGGGGCCAACGCATGAGCATCACGACCGTCAAGCCCACCGGTACCCCCGGCGGCAAGTCCGGCCCCTCCGAGCTCCAGGGCGCCCGCCTGCCCCGCTGGTCGCCGTACGTCATCGCCGTCGGCTCGCTGGCCGTGGGCTGCGGCATCGGCCTGGCCGCGGGCCTCGACTCCCGCATGCAGTGGGGCCTGATCGCGGCGATCCTCTTCGTCGCCGTCTCCTACGGCCTCTCGGCCACCGTCGAGGGCACCCGCCAGGCCAAGGACCGCCTCGCCACCTCGGTGGTGTGGGTGATGTTCCTGCTCGCCGTGGTCCCGCTCGCGTCCCTCATCTACGAGACGGTCAAGCGCGGCTCGAAGGTCTTCGACGGCTACTTCCTGTCGCACTCCATGGGCGTCGTCGCGGACGACGAGGCCGGCGGCGGCATCTACCACGCCATCATCGGCACCCTGGAGCAGGTCGGCCTCGCCTGCCTGATCGCCGTGCCGATCGGCCTGCTCACCGCGATCTACCTCGTCGAGTACGGCCGCGGCAAGCTCGCCAAGGCCGTCACCTTCTTCGTCGACGTGATGACGGGCATCCCGTCGATCGTCGCGGGTCTGTTCGTCCTCAGCTTCTGGATCCTGATCCTGGGCTTCGACTTCTCCGGCTGGGCCGGCGCCATGGCGCTGTCGATCCTGATGATGCCGGTGGTCGTGCGCTCCACCGAGGAGATGCTGAAGCTCGTCCCGAACGAGCTGCGCGAGGCGTCGCTCGCCCTCGGCGTACCGAAGTGGCGCACCATCCTGAAGGTGGTCCTGCCCACCGCGATCGGCGGCATCACGACCGGCGTCATGCTGGCCGTCGCCCGTATCGCCGGTGAGACCGCGCCCGTGCTGCTCCTGGTCTGGACGACCCCCTTCATCAACACGAACCCGTTCGACGGTGCCCAGGGCTCGCTGCCGCTGTACATCTACCAGCAGTACCAGTCGGGCAACCAGGCCGGTTACGACCGTGCCTGGGCGGCGGCCCTGGCCCTCATCGCGTTCATCATGATCCTGAATCTCGTGGCCCGCGGCGTAGCCCGCTGGAAGGCCCCGAAGACCGGTCGCTGACGCGGCCACGTTAGCGACCGACAGCAGCACCCTTTCCGAAAGAAGCAGTGATCCCCATGGCCAAGCGAATCGACGTATCGGGCCTCAACGCCTTCTACGGTTCCCACAAGGCGATCGAAGACATCTCCATGACCGTGGAGCCCCGCTCCGTGACGGCCTTCATCGGCCCGTCCGGCTGCGGCAAGTCCACGTTCCTGCGCACCCTGAACCGGATGCACGAGGTCACCCCCGGCGGCCGCGTCGAGGGCAAGGTCCTGCTGGACGGCGACGACCTGTACGGCTCCGGCGTGGACCCGGTGAACGTGCGCCGCACCATCGGCATGGTCTTCCAGCGCCCGAACCCGTTCCCGACCATGTCGATCTACGACAACGTCGCGGCGGGCCTGAAGCTCAACGGCTCGTACAAGAAGAGTGAGCTGAACGACGTCGTCGAGAAGTCCCTCAAGGGCGCCAACCTCTGGAACGAGGTCAAGGACCGCCTGAACAAGCCCGGCTCCGGCCTCTCCGGCGGCCAGCAGCAGCGCCTGTGCATCGCGCGGGCCATCGCCGTGGAGCCGCAGGTGCTCCTGATGGACGAGCCCTGCTCGGCCCTCGACCCGATCTCGACCCTCGCCATCGAGGACCTGATCGGCGAGCTGAAGGAGCGCTTCACGATCGTCATCGTGACGCACAACATGCAGCAGGCGGCCCGCGTCTCGGACCGCACGGCCTTCTTCAACCTCTCGGCGGTCGGCCAGCCCGGCAAGCTCATCGAGATCGACGAGACGGAACGCATCTTCTCCAACCCGTCGGTCCAGGCGACCGAGGACTACATCTCCGGCCGCTTCGGCTGATCCGGCCGCTCCGGCGCTCCCGCCGGGCACGAGTTCCCCGCGGTGCTGCATGGCGGTGCCACCGCAGGGACGAAGAAGGGCCCGCCCCCTGGCTCCCGGGGGGCGGGCCCGTTTCTCGTTCCGGCCACCGGCTCTCACCCCGTTCCCGTTCCGGCCACCGGCTCTCACCCCGGCCCCGCCCCTGCCGCATCCCGGCGTCACCACAACTATCCGCACCTCCCAGCGGTCAACTCCGGCATCAGGAACACGGCCGGTTCCCGTTCCCGGCCCGGCACACACCCTGGGGGGACCCTCTCTTGCGCAGCACCACCTACCTGACGGCCGCGGCCTGCGCCGCCGCGCTGCTCACCCTCACCGCCCCGGCCCAGGCGGCTCCCACCGCCAAGGCCCCCACCGCGAAGACCGCCTCGGCGAAGCCGGCCGCCGACTTCAACGGCGACGGCTATCCGGACCTCGCCATCGGCGCGCCCAGCGCCAAGATCGACGGCATCAAGCGGGCCGGTCTCGTCTCCCTCGTCTACGGCTCGGCCGAGGGCCTGAAGTACGACGAGCAGCAGCTCGTCAGCCGGGCCACCCCCGGCGTCCCGGGCGAGCCCAGGGCCAACCAGTACGGCTGGGGGCTCCAGGCCGGCCACGGCGACCTCGACGCCGACGGCTACGACGACCTGCTGATCAGCGACGGCCCCGGGATGCTCGTGCTGTGGGGCGGCAAGGACGGCATCTCCGGCGGCACCGAAGTGCCCACCGGCGAGGGCACCACCCAGTCCCCGGCCTTCCGCCAGGCCTGGCAGCGGATCGGCGACGTCAACGGCGACGGCAAGGCCGACATCGTCGGCGCCGCCCAGGTCGGCCCGCAGACACAGGCCAACTGGGGCCTCGGCACGCTGTACGGCCCCTTCGACCGCGGCACCGGCAAGGCGGCCTCCGTCCAGTTCCGCGACACCACCGCCAAGGACGGGGTGGCCGCGACCAGCGCCCAGGTCGGCGACATGACCGGCGACGGCATCGACGACGTGGTGACCATGGGCACCGGCCCCAGCCCGTCCGACGGCTGGCAGGCCCGCGTCCTGAAGGGCACCCGCGACGGCTACGTCCCCGGCGGCAGGCTCGACGCCCGCCACGGCGGCACCTTCGGCGACCTCAACGGCGACGGCTACCAGGACTTCGTCGGCACCCCGCAGGACTACGACACCGACAACAGCGGCGGCATCACCGTCACCTACGGCGGCCCGGACGGCGTGAGCACGACCCTGCCCGGCCGCCGCTACGACCAGGACAGCCCGGGTGTGCCCGGCGTCGACGAGAAGGGCGACCGCTGGGGCACCGACGTGGCCGTCGGCGACCTGGACGAGGACGGCTACGGCGACATCGTCGTCGGCGCCTCCTGGGAGTCCGCCACGGATCCGGCCACGGCCGTGTCCGGGTCGGTCACCATGCTGCGCGGCAGCAGCACCGGCGTCACCACCAAGGGCGCCAAGGTCCTCACCCAGAACTCCCAGGGCATCCCCAGCACCTCGGAGAAGTCGGACCACTTCGGCGAGGCGGTCACCGTCGTCGACGGCGACAAGGACGGCAGGCCCGAGGTCTACGTGGGCGGCATGGGCGAGGACACCTTCGTCGGCCGCACCTGGCAGCTCCCGACCGACGCCACCGGCGTGACCGGCACCGGCGCCAAGAGCTTCAACCTCGGCGGCGGCTACGGCTCCGCCCACTTCGGCGAGTACTTCGCGAAGTAGGCACGTACGCGGAGAGCCAAGGCCGTACGCACGGGCTCGTACGCAAAAAGTGCCCCCGGCCCGGATCACCACGATCCAGGCCGGGGGCACCCCCGCATCCCGCACCCCTACAGGAACGCGAGATTCACGATCCAGAAGCTCAGCGCCGCGACCAGCGCGGCGGCCGGCATCGTGATGAACCAGCCGAGGATGATGTTCTTGGCGACGCCCCAGCGCACCGCGTTCACCCGCTTGGTCGCACCCACACCCATGATCGCGGACGTGATGACGTGCGTCGTGGAGATCGGCGCGTGGAACATGAACGCGGTGGTGAACATGATCCCCGCGCCCGTGGTCTCGGCGGCGAAGCCCTGCGGCGGGTCCAGCTCGATGATCTTGCGGCCGAGGGTGCGCATGATGCGCCAGCCACCGGCGTACGTACCGAGCGACAGCATCACCGCACAGGCGATCTTGACCCAGATCGGGATCGGGTCACCGGCATCCTCGACATCGGCGATGACCAGGGCCATCACCACGATGCCCATGGTCTTCTGCGCGTCCTGCAGACCGTGGCCGAGGGCCATACCGGCCGCCGAGACGGTCTGCGCGATGCGGAAGCCCCGCTTGGCCTTGTGCGGGTTGGACTTGCGGAACATCCACATGATCGCGCACATCACCAGATAGCCGACCAGCAGACCGACGAGCGGCGACAGGAACATCGGGATGACGATCTTCTCGACGACCCCGGACCAGATCACCCCGATGCCGCCCGCGAGCGCCGCGCCCACCAGACCGCCGAACAGCGCGTGCGACGAGGACGACGGCAGGCCGTAGTACCAAGTGATCAGGTTCCAGACGATGGCGCCGACCAGACCGGCGAAGAGGATCCACATCCCCTTCTGGCCGTGCGGCGTCTCGATCAGCCCCTCGCTGACCGTCTTGGCGATGCCGGAGCCCAGGAAGGCACCGGCGAGGTTCATGACCGCGGCCATGGCGAGCGCCGCGCGTGGCGTCAGCGCACGCGTGGAGACGGAGGTGGCGATGGCGTTCGCGGAGTCGTGAAAGCCATTCGTGTACGTGAAACCGAGCGCGACGCCAATGGTCACGATCAACGCGAAGGTGTCCATGGAGGTGCCTCAGGACTCCTTGACCGCGATGGTCTCCACCGTGTTGGCGACGTGCTCGAACGCGTCGGCCGCCTCTTCCAGCACATCGACGATCTGCTTGAGCTTCAGCACCTCCATGGCGTCGTACTTGCCGTTGAAGAGGTGGGCGAGCAGCTTGCGGTGGATCTGGTCGGCCTGGTTCTCCAGGCGGTTGACCTCGATCCAGTATTCGGTGAGGTTGTCCATGGTGCGCAGATGCGGCATGGCCTCGGCCGTCAGTTCGGCGGCGCGGGCGAGCACCTCGATCTGCTGCTCCACGCCCTTGGGGAGCTCCTCGACCTGGTAGAGCACGACCAGGTCGACGGCCTCCTCCATGGCGTCCATGATGTCGTCGAGCGAGGACGCGAGGGAGTAGATGTCCTCGCGGTCGAACGGCGTGATGAACGAGGAGTTCAGCTGGTGGAAGATCGCATGCGTCGCGTCGTCCCCCGCGTGTTCGGCGGCCCGCATACGCTCAGCGATCTCGGCTCGGGCCGAGGCGTCGGCCCCGAGCAGTTCCATCAGGAGCTTGGAGCCGGTGACGATGTTGTCCGCGGATGCGGCGAACATGTCGTAGAAGCTCGTCTCCCTGGGGGTCAGACGAAATCGCACGTGGGGTCCTCGGGGTGCTTTGGATGCGGTCAGGCTGATGCTAGGCGCATCATCCGGCCACGGCTAACCGGCCGGACCCCAGTGTCGCCCATCAGGCACAGTGATCAGCACACCACCCGAGGAATCGGCTACCCTATACCCACCAGGGGTATGCACAGGAGGACGCGATGACGACCACAGAAGCGGCCGCCACGGCCACGACCGAAGCGCCCTCCGGCGAGGACCAGGCGGCAGCGGCGGGCGAGGCCCACCAGACACACGGCTACCACAAGCAGAAGGACGAGCACCTCAAGCGGCTGCGCCGCATCGAGGGCCAGATCAGGGGCCTGCAGCGGATGGTCGAGGAGGACGTCTACTGCATCGACATACTCACGCAGGTCTCCGCCGGCACGAAGGCCCTGCAGTCCTTCGCCCTCCAGCTCCTTGAGGAGCATTTGCGCCACTGCGTCGCGGACGCCGCGGTCAAGGGCGGCGACGAGATCGACGCGAAGGTCGAGGAGGCGACGAAGGCGATCGCGCGGATGCTGCGCACCTGACGCGATGTGACGCTCACGGCACGCGGTGCGGGCGGGGTGGGTGGGGAGCTCCGCCGCGCGGCGGCGGACACGGCGACCAGGGCCTACGGCCGGGACTCGTCCCGGGCCACCCCACCGTCCACCCCGTCGGAGACCCTGAGCACCTCGTCGATCCGGTCGGCGCTGAGCCGCTCACCGCGCGCGGCGGACGCCGCGATGATCAGTTCTCCGCACAGCTCGATCTCGGCGAGGGCAACGTGGTCCTGAACTGCCGTTCCGCCCACCGGGGCCACGTCCACCACCTCTTCCTGACCACACTCGTGCCGGTATCGGCTTCCTAGAGTAGGGAGCGGCCTACGCACCGCGCATGGCACGGACGGACCATATTCCACCCCTCACCCGTACAACGGCTCAGCGCTCGGCGATCTTCCCGGCGAAGAGGTCCGCGTCCTTCGGGAGCCGCACGGCCACCGGCGTCCCGTACCCGTACAGCGACGTCGTCGACACCACCGTCGCGTCGTTGACCTGGAACCGGTGGCGCACCTCACGCAGCCGCCCGCGCCCGTCGAGGTAGGCGTCGAAGGGCACCCCGGACTTGCTGAACCCTTTCTCCACCGCGGCCCCGAGCGCCGGTCGGTGCTCCTTCGAGGCGGCCCGCACGGCCCGCGCGAGGTCCACGACGCCGCGGTAGTGCCGCACGTCGACGCCGTCGATCCGGGTCCGCTCCACGTACGTCACCTCGCCCGCGCCGCGCAGGAGTTCGGCGGCGGCGAACGGGTCGGTGGCGCCGCCGGTGACGAGGTTCCCATCGGACAGGGACGCCGTCTCGATGCGCACCCACTTGTCGGCGGGCACGCCCGCGCCGCGGTTCTTCATGTACAGGTCCCCGCCCGCGAGCAGCTCGGTGACCGGCGGCCTGCGCCCGGCGGAGCTGCCGGCCGGGTCCTCAGGCAGGACCACGTCGAGGCGGCCGACGCGGCGCCGGAAGTCGTACCCGCCGCGGCCCGTGACGGTCACACGGGTGCCGCCGCTGGCCATCTCCATGGCCGTGCGCGCCTTCGAACTCCCGGCGCGCACCAGGGCGTCGGGGGCGGCACGCACCGTACCGACGGGGTCGGCCGCCGCCGGGTCGTCGCTCGCCGCGGCCCCGTCACCGGCGCACGCCGTGGCCAGCGCCATCAGCCCCGCCGCGGCGACCCCGGCGGCCGCTCTGCCCTTGTGCTGCCCGTGCTGCTGCCCCATCGCCCCGTCGACCCCCAGCCTCTCCGTGCGTCGGCCGTCCGGCCCCTTGCCGTTTCGACTAACGACCGGTACGAGGGGTCGTCACGCGGGAGCGGGTTCACCCGGCGGGCGTACCGTGGTCGGGTGGCTGAGCAGCGACCCCCGGAACCGCACCGGACCTCCACCGTCGAGAACGGCCCGTTCTGCGCCGCCCGGTGCACCTGCGGCTGGCGCGGCCCGGCCCGCAGAGCCCGCAGCAGAGCCCGCACGGACGCCGCCGATCACATGACCCAGGCGCTGTAGCCGTTCCCGCCGCCCGTCGGTGGGAACCCGTGGGGCGCCCGCGCCGTCTCGTTGTGCGGGAAGCAACGGGAGGGCCTCATGCAACGACGTACGTTCCTCGGAACGACGACCGCCGCACTCGCGGCGGCCACCACCGCCTGCACCAGCGGCGCGGACACCAAGGCGAGCGGCACCGACACGCCGAAATCGGCGCGCGCCAGCGGCACCACCACCCCCATCAAGACGGCCGCCGCCTCCGCCCCGGCCAGCCTCGCCGCCCTGGCCCGGGACCTGGACGGCACCCTGGTCCGCCCCGACGAGGCCGCCTGGGCCACCGCCCGCCAGCTCTACAACACCCGCTTCGACAACCTGAAGCCCACCGCCGTCGCCTACGTCGCGGGCGTCGACGACATCCGCACCACCCTCGCCTACGCCCGCGCCCACGACACCCCCGTGGCCATCCGCAACGGCGGCCACTCGTACGCGGGTTGGTCCTCCGGCACCGGCCGCCTCGTCATCGACGTGTCGAAGCTGAACCGCGTCCGCTCCAGCGGCACCACCGCCACCATCGGCGGCGGCGCCAAGCTCATCGACGTCTACCGCGCGCTCGCCGCGAAGGGCGTCACCATCCCCGCGGGCTCCTGCCCCACCGTCGGCATCAGCGGCCTGACCCTCGGCGGCGGCCACGGCGTGGTCTCCCGCGCCTACGGCCTGACCTGCGACAGCCTCACCGCCGCGACGATCGTCACGGCGGACGGCAAGCAGATACGGGCCAGCAAGAGCGAGCACAAGGACCTCTTCTGGGCGCTGCGCGGCGCGGGCAACGGCCAGTTCGGCATCGTCACCGAGCTGACCTTCCGCACCCACCCCGCCCCGCAGGCCGTCTCCGCCTACCTGACCTGGCCCTGGTCGAAGGCCGCCGCCGTCCTCAAGGCCTGGCAGGAGTGGGGCCCTTCGCAGCCGGACGAGATCTGGTCGTCGGCGCACCTCGCCGCGGTGCCGGGCGCCACACCCACCATCTCCGTCGCCGCGTTCTCCCTCGGCACCTACGGCTCGCTGCAGAACGCCGTCGACCGCCTCGCCGACAAGGTGGGCTCCCCGGCCCGCAGCGTCTCCCTGAAGCGGCGCTCGTACGAGCAGGCGATGGAGGTGTACGCGGGCTGCTCGTCGTTCGCCTCGGACGCCCAGTGCCATCTGCCGGGTTCGACGCCGGGCCGCACGCCGAGCGGCGCGCTCGGCCGGGAGACGTACGCGGCCCGCTCCGACTTCTTCGACCGCTCGCTGTCCGCCGCCGGCATCCGGGCGCTGCTCCACCAGATCGAGGGCGTGCGGGGCGAGCGCGGCACCGCGGGCAGCATCGCCCTGACCGCGCTCGGCGGCGCCATCAACCGCGTCGACCCGACGGCCACGGCGTTCGTCCACCGCCGCTCACGGATGCTGGCCCAGTACATCGTGTCCTGGCGCGCGGGCACCTCCGGCTCCACGGCCCAGTCCTGGCTGAACACGGCCCACACCGGGATGCGGCGGTACGCGTCCGGGGCGGCGTACCAGAACTACGCGGACCCGACGCTCACCAACTGGCGGGAGGCGTACTACGGGCAGGCGGCGCCGCGCCTGAAGAAGCTGAAGAAGAGTTACGACCCGACGCGCTTCTTCTCGTTCCCGCAGGCGCTGTAGCCGTTCCCCGGGCGGCCCCGCAGCCGTTCCCCGGGCGGCCCCGCAGCCGTTCCGCGGGCTAGGCCGCCAAGTCCCGCTCGTCCGCCCCCGGCGCCGCCTTCTCCTGGTCGGTCAGCGCGGCGACCGGCTCGACGTCACCGGGACCGCGCCACACCAGCCGGGACGCCCTCCCCGAGCGGGCGACGGCCTTGGTGACGGGCGTCAGGAGGGCCATGGCGAGCGGCGAGAGCAGCAGCGCGACCGCCGTGCCGAGCGCGAACCCGCCGACCACGTCGGTGGGGTAGTGCACGCCCATGAAGACCCGGCAGAAGCCCTCGGCGACGGCGAGCGCGATCCCGGCGACGCCGAACTTGCGGTTGGCGACGAAGAGGCCGACGCCGATGGCCATGGCGAGCGTCGCGTGGTCGCTCACGAAGGAGTAGTCGGTCTTGCCGTCGACCAGGACCTCCAGGCCCTGGTGGTCCTTGAACGGCCGCGGGCGTTCCACGAAGCCTCTTATCGGCACGTTCACCAGGACGGCGACACCGGCGGCGAGCGGCGCCCAGACGACGGCGGCGACGGACGAGGCCGCGTCGTCGAGGACCGGGCGGCGGCGGGCTCCCCACCAGCACCACACGACGAGCAGGACCAGGGCGAGCAGGAGTCCGTACTCACCGACGAACTCCATGGTCCGGGCGAGCCAGCCGGGGGCGTCCGCGGCCAGGCCGTTGATGTCGTAGAGCAGGCTGACGTCGGGGTTCGACCCGGAATCATCGAGTCCAGCCATGATGCTGTGGCCCCTTGTCCTCGCACTCGCGAGCGCACGCGGTCGTGCGCCCTTCCCTCAACCCCCGTGGTCAGTGCAGTCGTGCCGCTGGTTCAGTGCTCCCCGCGCTGTTCTTCGCGTACGTGCCGTACCAGACAAGGGAACGCCTGGTCCCCTTCCATACGTTCCACTCTCCACCGAAAGATCACTCAGACGTTATCGAAGAGAGATTCATCGCCGCAGCTCAGGGGGTTGCTCTGACGGAGGGTTCAAGCCAGCTCAAGCGCCGCGCGCGCCGTGCGCGCGCCCTCCGCTCCCCGGCGGGACGGTCGACGGCGCGGGTCCGGGTCAGACCTCGACGCCCTCGTCCGCGGGTCGCCCGGAGGGACGGCCGGTGGGCCCTCCCGAAGGCGAATCGGAAGGTTCCTCGGCGGGTCCGCCTTCGGGATCCACGCCCGAGCCCTCTTCCGGCTTCGTCGACTCGTCAGGTTTCGCAGGCTTCTCTGATTTCTCCGGCTTCTCCGGCTTCTCAGCTTTCCCTCCGGACCGCTCCACGAGCTTCTCCACCGGCTTCTCGGGGATCGCTTTTGCGCCATCTTTGGTGACCCGCGTGGCCCCGAAGTAGTCCGGCGTATCGACCGGGTCGAAGCGGATCACCGCGCCGGGCCGGGGGGCGTCGATCATGTAGCCGCCGCCGACGTAGATCCCCACGTGCCGGATGGCGCGCGAGTTGCTGAGGTCGTCCGAGAAGAACACCAGGTCACCGGGGAGCAGTTCCTCCCGCTTGGGGTGCGGCCCGGTGTTGTACTGGTCGTTGGCCACCCGCGGCAGGTCGATGCCGACACTGCGGTACGCGGCCAGGGTCAGCCCCGAGCAGTCGAACTTGCCGCCCTGGTCGGCGGTTCCGTTGCCGCCCCACAGGTACTCGGTGCCGAGCTTCTTCTGCGCGTAGTAGATGGCGCCCGCCGCCTGCTGCGAGGGATTCACCCGGTCGATGGGCCGGGCGAAACTCTTCTCCAGGGTCGTGATGATCTTGACGTAGTTCTGCGTCTCGCGATACGGGGGCACCCCGCCGTACTTGATCACGGCGTACGCGCCCGCGTTGTACGCGGCGAGCATGTTCTTCGTCGGATCGCCGGGCGCGTCCTTCACGTACTTGGCGAGCTTGCAGTCGTACGAGGCCGCGGACGGGATGGCGTCCTCGGGGTCCCACACGTCCCGGTCGCCGTCGCCGTCGCCGTCGAGCCCGTGCGAGGCCCAGGTCCCGGGGATGAACTGCGCTATCCCCTGCGCCGCCGCCGGGCTCTGCGCGCGCGGGTTGAACCCGCTCTCCTGGTAGAGCTGCGCGGCGAGCAGGGCCGGGTTGATGGCCTTGCAGAGATTGCCCCACTTCTTCACCAGCGGCTGGTACGAGGCGGGCACGGCACCCTTGGCGAGCCCGACGTTCCCGCCGCCCCCCGACTGCTCCGCGAGGCTCCCCGCCGCGACGAAGGTCCCGACGACGAGCAGCATCATGAATCCTATGGACCCGCTGAACGCGACGCCCGCGAGCAACCATGCCTTACGCACCGTCAACCGCCCTTCCGCCACCGGGAGTCCGCCCGGCCTCAGTGTAGGGGCGGGGGCGCCGCCACAGGGCTGTTGAGCACGCGGCCCACGGGAGTTTTCCGGGGGCGCGCACCGGCTCCCGGGCTACGGTGATCCCACCCCGCGTCACCAAGGAGGACGGCCATGCCCGACACCCCCGCCGACCTCGACTGGGTCCGCGCCGCCCCGGCCGGGCCGGACGGCCCGGGCCCCTGGATCGAGCTCGCCTTCGGCCCCGGCGACACGGTGCACCTGCGCACCACCGACAGCCCGGACCGCGTCGTCACGACGACCCGCAGGAAGTGGGACGCGTTCGTACTCGGCGTACAGGCCGGAGAATTCGACCACTTCGCGGAGTAGCCCTCACGCTCATGGCCGAACCCGCCCCGCACCCCGCGCCAGGCGCGCGCCGGAGCGGAAACTGCCCGTGACGGGCGATTGACGCAGCGCCAACTTTGGCGGAATGTAGGGGAGTTGGGTCGACCCATGGGGATGGGGAACGTCGACCCGTACGCACACCCGTGCTCGGTGGTGTGCGTCCTACGGCTGGGGGGAGCCGACCGTGGCAACCGACGGACCGCGCGACGAGCCGAGAGACGAGCCCGGGGACGAGCCCCGGGACCGGCGACCGGAGGACGGCACCGCAGGCCAGACGGCTGACAGCGTCCAGCCTTACGCCTCTGACGCCCCGGTCGACACCTCGGGGAGCACCGCCCCGGGGGCCGACGCCCCGGGCAGCTTCGGTCCGCCCCCGGCACAGCCTCCGGCCGCACCCGCGCAGCCTGCGCCGCCCGCACCGCACGCCCAGCCCGCACCGCACGCCCAAGCCGCACCGCCCGCCCAGCCCGCCTCACCCCCGCCGCCCTCCTACGCCCCGGCCACACCACCCGCACCACCCGCCCCGACTACCCCGGCCGCACCGGTCCCAGCCGCGTACGGCCCGCCCGCGTACGGCCCGCCCCAGCACCCCCAGCCCGCACCCTCGGCCTCGCCCGCACCCTCGCCCTACGGCACCCCCGAACTCCTGGAGCCCCCGGCCACCCCCAGGGCGCCCGCGCCGGACCCCGGTCCGCCGGAGCCGCTGCGGCCGGTCGCCGCCGCGCTGCTCAACCTGACCGGGCTCGGCCTCGGTTATGTGCTCATCCGGGCCTGGGTGCCCGCCGCCCTGTGCTGGGCGGCCACCGCCGCGCTGCTCCTGGTCGCCCTGCCCGCCGACGTGGACGGCGTCCCGGGCGGCGCCCTGCTCGGGTACGCCGTGGTGCTCGTGCTCGCCGCCGCCGACGCCGCCCGCCGGGCCCGCCGCACGCCCATCGGCTGGCGGCTGCGCGCACCCATCGCCGCCGGGCTCGGCATCGTCCTGCTCGCCGTCCCCGCCTCCGGCGCCCTCGCCTACGACTCCGCGCAGGACGAGGCCGTCGAAGAGATGCTGCTCGACCGCCTCGACAAGGCCGACCGGCTCGTCAAGGCGCAGGAGGGCCGCCCGTTCACGGCCACCGAGAGCGAGTACCGCGACGCCCTCGGCACCTACCGCGGCCTCCTCCGCGACCACGCCGGCTCGCGCGCCGCCGACCGCGTCCCCGACCGCCTCGACACGTACTACAAGTCCGTCGCCGCGCCCTACGCCGACCGCCAGTACTGCGAGGCCATCGAGCCGCTGAAGTACCTGCGCACCCTGCCCGACAGCCTCGGCAAGGACCGCCTCGGCCGCCTCGCCAGCTGGCCCGACAACCGCCTCGCCGACTCCTTCTACGCCTGCGGCATGACCTCCCTCGGCAAGACCGGCGGCGGCACCGACCTGCGGGAACTCATGAGCACCTTCCCGACGTCCGCCGCCGCCGCGAAGGTCGTCCCCGGCATCCGCGCCGCCGTCGACGAACGCGCCGACGAACTGAAGGGCCCCGACCCCTGCTCGGCCACCACCGAGCTGCGCGCCATCCGCACCACCGCCGAGACCCTGCCCGGCGACACCGCGGCCCCGCTCCGCGCGAGGACCTCGGCCACCATCCGGTCCGGCAGCTACGCCTGCGGCGTCGACGACTTCAAGGACGGCCGCTACGCGGAGGCCGCCAAGACGCTCTCGGGCTTCGCCGACACGTACAAGGACAGCGGCAAGCGCAAGCGCGCCCGCACCATCGCCATCGCCGCCGAGGTCGCCGCCGCCCGCCCGCAGGCGGGCCACAAGCTGCCCGCGCAGCGCGGACCCGGCTCCGGCCAGGAGTTCGTCATCAAGAACGACGGCCCGAGCACCGTCGAGATCCTCTTCACCGGCCCCGCCACCGGCAGCATCAAGCTCGGCCCCTGCCTCGGCTGCACCACGTACAGCTCCCGGGCCGACGGCCGCGCCAAGGCCTGCAAGGCCAGCGGCCGGAGCTACCCGCAGAAGACCCTGCGGCTGCCCGCCGGCGAGTACCACTTCCTCTACAAGCGCGGCACCGGCGCCGGCAACCTGGTCCGCGACCACAGCGACGGCGCCAAGGTCCAGGGCGGCTACCGCTACACGGACTGCGCGTACGTCGTCCGCGGCGGCCTCGGCGACTTCGAAGGCCTGCGCTGACACCCGCCGCCCCCACGCCGAACACCCGCCGATCGCGCCCCGCCCCCGACCTGACGCCCCGTCTGGAAGCCTCGCCCCGGGCCCGCCTGAGTTGACGTCAGTGGCCACGCCGGACATTCATTGCCCGACGTCACCCCGCGTGATACACAGAGTGACCATACGTTCCTTCGTATAGCGTTCTGCGCCCGCCGCCGAACGCCTACGCGGGCTGCGTACGACGAAACGTGCGAAGTCGGCCAACAAATGACGTCAAGGCGGCACGCGCCGGACCGATTGTCAGCGACAATGAGCCTCGTCCTCTGCACTGGGTAGGCAGAGGCGGGCAGAGGCGCGAGAACAACCCACTAGGGGCGGTGAGTTACACATGCTTATGGCAGCCGAGAAGGGCGACATCAACACCATCATCGGTGGGATCGCCCCCGACTGGGGCCCCTTCGGGAGCCTGGGCAACGAGGCGCGGGTGATGATCGAGGTGGTGATGGCGGTCGCCATCCTGCTGTGCCTCGGCATCGCGATCTGGGGCGCCGCCAAGCAACGCATCGGCGCGACGGCCCTGCGCGACACCTTCAGCGCGGAACAGGGCAAAGGCCTGATCATCGCCGGTCTCACCGGCGTCTTCATCATCGGCTCGCTGGGCACGCTGTTCACCATCGTCTACGGCATGGCGGTCTGACACCCGCTCCCCGGCTTCCACCGGATTCCCCCCCGTCCGACGCGCCCACCGGCTGAGGTTGCAACTCCCTGATGTCCAGTCACCACACCGCGCCCGCGCGGGTGCCGGCCCGGCTACCGTCGTATCGGGTGCACCTGGCGGTTAGCGCGGTCAAGCAAGAGGTTGAGGGGACGTACGCGGCATGAGCGATGACGATGACCTCTTCGGCGGCACGGGCGAGACCCGGACGCGGCTCCCGGAGGGCGACGGCGCCGACGGGTACGGCTCCCGCAGACCAGGACGCGGCGCGGGCCGGTCCCCCTCCCGCAGCGTCGTCACCGTCATCGGCGTCGTCGTCCTCCTCATCGCCGCCATCGCCTTCGCCAACCGCGACGACTCGTCGTCCGACGGGGGCGGGGACGGGGGGCGCGGGGGCGGCAAGGGGACGGAGGCCGCGCCCACGGCTCCTACGGGGGAGAAGCCGGTGAGCGGCAAGGGCGCCACCGGCATCGCCTCGGGGTACGCCAAGAGCCAGCAAGGGGCCCAGAGCGCCGCTGCCAACTACGCCGTGGCGCTCGGCTCCGCCGAGATGTTCGACAAGTCCAAGCGGGACGGCATCCTCAAGGCCATCATGGCCCCGGCCAGCGTGGGCAGGTTCAAGGCGGACCTCGACAAGGCGTACACCGCCGACTTCTTCAAGAACGTGGGCCTGAAGGCGGACGGCAGCACGCCGAGCGGCTTCCAGTTCGTCTCCCGCACCAGCCCGATCGGCACCAAGGTCACCGAGTTCGCCGACGGCAGGGCCACCGTGGCCGTCTGGTGCGGCGGACTGCTCGGCCTGGCCGGTGAGCAGTCCACCAAGCCGGTCACCAGCAGCTGGTTCACCATCACCATGCAGCTGGAGTGGGTCGACGGCGACTGGAAGATCACCACGCACTCCCAGAAGGAAGGTCCCGCCCCCGTCCCGGGCGACGACCGCGCGTCCAACTCCGACGAGATCGCCAAGGCGGTCGAAGGGTACGGAGGGTTCACGTATGCCCGGTAGCCGCCGCCGTCCCGTCCTCACAGTCACCGCCGCCGTCGCGGCCGTGCAGACCGCCGTGCTCCTCTTCGCCACGCGCGCCGCGGCCGCGCCCGACGACGACCCCTGCGCGCTGATCCACGGCCCCGCCAAGAAGTACTGCGAACAAGGCGAAGGCGGCGACAGCGGCACCCCCAAGTCCCCCACCGACGACGGCGCCTTCTCCAAGCTCGACCCCCTCTCCTCCCTCGCCCGTGGCTTCGGCGACGCCGCGTCCTGGATCGTCAACAAGCTCACGGAGTATGTGAACGACACCGCCGCGGTGGACTTCACCAACGAGAAGTTCCTCCAGCAGTACGCCGTGGTGTTCGCCGCCTCGACCGTCCTGACGCTGATCGTGTGGCTGCTCGCCGTCGCCAAGCGCGCGATCCGCGGCGTACCGATGCTCACCGCACTGTCCGAAGCCATCGGATTCCTGTGGCTGACGGTCCTCGCCTCCGCGTTCACCCCGCTGATCCTCGCCACCGTCGTGTCCGCCACCGACGGCATCTCCGAGGTGCTCGCCAAATCGGTGGGCGGCGAGACCGACAAGTTCTTCGGCACGTTCTCGCAAGCCCTGGACAAGGGCACCGACATCGGCGGCGGCCCGATCATGCTGATCGTCGTCTCCGCCGTGTCCATCGCCGCCGCCGGCATCCTCTGCCTGGAACTGGTGATCCGCGCCGCCATGCTCTACGTCGGCGCGCTCCTCGGCACCGTCGTCTACTCCGGCCTCGTCGACAAGAACACCTGGGGCCGCATCCGCCGCTGGGCCGGACTGATGGTCGCGATCATCCTGGTGAAGCCGATCATCGTGATCGTCCTCGGCATCGCGGGCGCCCTGCAGGGAGAAGACGGGCCGGACTCCCTGTCCGCCGTCGTGTCCGGGCTCTCCGTCATCCTCCTCGCCATCTTCGCCAGCGCCTCCATCTACCGCTTCGTCCCCGGCTTCGGCGACGACATCATGGCCACCCGCAACAACCGCCTCATGCGCGGCGCCGAGAACCGCGCCGCCACCGCCCTCAACTCACCCGCCGCCTGGGTCGCCCAGGGCATCCGCACCCACAGCGCGCGCTCCAACGGCAAGGCTGGCGGCGGCAAGGCGGGCGGCGGCGACGCCCCGCCCCAGCCCGCCACCGCCAACGCCGTCGGCAGCGGTGTCTCCACCCACGGCCACCGCTCCGGCTCCCCCAACGGCGGCGGAACTGTCCCCTCCGCCGCACCCCCGCCCCGTACCAGCCCCTCCAACACCCCCCACGCGGGCAACCGCGGCCGTCCGAACAGCACTGGAGGTGAAG
Organism: Streptomyces flavofungini; assembly: GCF_014650815.1. Taxonomy (GTDB): domain Bacteria; phylum Actinomycetota; class Actinomycetes; order Streptomycetales; family Streptomycetaceae; genus Streptomyces; species Streptomyces flavofungini. Next base: position 9,266 of record NZ_BMVR01000005.1, on the reverse strand, counting down.
GGCGTTGACGACCCAGTCCCATGTGTCCCCACCGGTCACGCCCCGCCGCACCTATCTGATCGGCCGCGCCCGGCCGAACGCCATCATCGGCCGCAACCGCGAGACCGGCGAGATCGCCCTCATCATCGGCGGCGCCTTCCTCGGCATGATGTGCGGCATCCTCATCCCCTTCCTCCTCCCACGCATCCTGCTGCTCATGGGCTTCCCCCTGATCGCGATCGCGGCCGTGTACCTCCCCTTCAAGGGACGCACGTTCTACAAGTGGTTCGAGATCAACCGCAGCTACAAGCGCTCCCTGCGCCGCGGCACCACCTACCGCTCGTCCGTCGCCGAGGCCGGAGTGCGCCTCGACGGACGCGAGGTCGAGATCGGCCCGCCGCCCGGCATCGGCCGCATCAACTGGCTCGCCGCGCCCTTCGGCCCGGACGAGATCGCCGTACTCCTGCACGCCGACCGGCGCACCGTCACCGCCGCCATCGAGATCGAGGGCCCCGGCGTCGGCCTGCGCGACAGCGAGGACCAGGAAGCCCTCGTCGACCGCTTCGGCACGCTCCTCAAGCACGTCGCCAACGGCGACGGCTTCGTCACCCGCATCCAGATGCTGGCCCGCACCCTGCCCGCCGACCCCGACGCGCACGCCAAGGACGTCACCAACCGCGGCGACGACCGGGCCCTGCCCTGGCTCCAGCACAGCTACGAACAGCTCCAGTCCATGGTCTCCACCAGCAGCGAGCAGCACCGCGCCTACCTCGTCGCCTGCATGCACTACTCCCGCGACCTCGCCGCCGAGGCCCAGGCCATGGCCCGCGCGTCGCGCCCGCACGGCGGCAAGAAGCTCGACAAGGACGCCGGGCTCGCCGTCGTCATGGCCCGCGAGCTCACCGACATCTGCTCCCGCCTCCAGGAAGCCGACATCCGCGTCCGCCAGCCCCTCGGCCAGGGCCGCCTCGCCTCCCTCGTGCACTCCATGTACGACCCCGACCACCCCATCGACCACCTCCAGGCCATGACCAAGCGCAACGCCTGGCCCGCCGAACTGGACGCGATGGAGCCCACGTACCTGCAGGCGAAGACCCGCGAGTCGTCCACCCGCGCCCCCTGGTGCCACGCCACGGCCTGGGTGAAGGAGTGGCCCATGACCCCGGTCGGCGTGAACTTCCTCGCGCCCCTCCTGGTCCACACCCCCGACGTCATCCGCACCGTCGCCGTCACCATGGACCTGGAACCCACCGAGGTCGCCATCGAGCGGATGCTCACGGAGAAGACCAACGACGAGGCCGAGGCCAGCCGCCAGGCCAAGATGAACCGCACCGTCGACCCCCGCGACATCGCCTCCCACTCCCGCCTCGACCAGCGCGGCGAGGACCTGGCGAGCGGCGCCGCGGGCGTCAACCTGGTCGGCTACATCACGGTGTCGTCCCGCTCCCCCGAAGCCCTCGCCCGCGACAAGCGGACCATCCGGGCTTCGGCCGGAAAGTCGTATCTGAAGCTGGAGTGGTGCGACCGCGAGCACCACCGGGCATTTGTGAACACGCTGCCGTTCGCGACCGGCATCCGGCGATGAACCTCAACGGTAGGGGTGTGAAGGTGCGATGCGGGACCCGCTGACCGTCCTCACGGACGCGTTCACGTCCTTCCTGTTCGGCAAGGTCGAGACGACCCGCCTCCCGGTGCGTACGTCGACGGGCCAGGCCCAGGCGGTCTACCTGCCGACGGCCGCGCCCGGCCTCGGCGACTCGGGCGTGATCATCGGCCGTGAGGTGTACTCCGGCAAGGGCTACATCTACGACCCGTTCCAGCTGTACGGCCAACAGCTCCCGGCACCGCACTGGCTGGTGCTCGGCGAGTCCGGCAACGGCAAGTCCGCCCTGGAGAAGACGTACGTCCTGCGGCAACTGCGGTTCAAGGACCGCCAGGTCGTCGTCCTCGACGCACAGGGCGAGGACGGCGTCGGCGAGTGGAACCTCATCGCGCAGGAGCTGGGGATAACCCCCATCCGGCTCGACCCGACGGCCGCCCTCGACATGGGCATCCGCCTCAACCCCCTCGACCCCGCGATCACCACCACGGGCCAGCTCGCGCTGCTGCGCACCATCATCGAGGTGGCGATGGGGCACGGCCTGGACGAGCGCTCCGGCTTCGCGCTCAAGGTCGCGCACGCCTACGTCAACGAGACCATCGTCGACCGCCAGCCCGTCCTCACCGACATCGTCGAGCAACTCCGCCACCCCGAACCGGAGTCCGCCGAGGCCATGAACGTCGCCATAGACGACGTCCGGGCCTGGGGTCTGGACGTGGCCCTCGTCCTCGACCGGCTCGTGGACGGCGACCTGCGCGGCATGTTCGACGGCCCCACCACCGTCGGCATCGACCTCGACGCCCCCCTCATCGTCTTCGACCTCTCCCACATCGACCGCAACTCCATCGCCATGCCCATCCTCATGGCGATCGTCGGCGTGTGGCTGGAGCACACCTGGATCCGCCCCGACCGGAAGAAGCGCATCTTCCTCGTCGAGGAGGCCTGGCACATCATCAACTCGCCCTTCGTGGCGCAGCTCTTCCAGCGCCTGCTGAAGTTCGGCCGCCGCCTCGGCCTGTCCTTCGTCGCCGTCGTCCACCATCTCTCCGACGTCGTCGACGGCGCCGCCGCCAAGGAAGCCGCCGCCATCCTCAAAATGGCCTCGACCCGCACCATCTACGCCCAGAAGGCCGACGAGGCCCGCGCCACCGGCCGCGTCATCGGCCTGCCCCGCTGGGCCGTCGAGATCATCCCCACCCTGACCCCCGGCATCGCCGTCTGGGACGTCAACGGCAACGTCCAGGTGGTCAAACACCTCATCACGGACACGGAACGCCCCCTGGTGTTCACCGACCGCGCCATGACGGAGTCCGCGAGCGACCTGCTCGCCGACGACGCCCTCGCGGCGGCCGAACGGGAGGCGGAGGAAAGGGCCGCGTACATGGAACAGCAGATGGGCGACGGGCCCGCCGGGTCCTCCGGCTCCCGGTCGACGGTGGCGTGACATGACGCAGGATCGGCACGGGCAGGGGCCCGGCGGCCACGGCCACGGCGGGCAGGGGACGGGCGGGCGCGGCGGCGTACCGGACGGCCTGCTCGTGGGCGGCCTCGCCTTCGTGCTCGGCATGGTCGTCCTGATCTGGTCGTCCACGGGCATCGCGGCCTGGTGGGCGCACGGCGAGTGGCCGGACGGGGTGACCTTCGGCAAGACCCCGCCCGCGGTACGCCACCTCGCCCAGGAACCCCACGACGTCCACGGCGCCTGGCCCGAAACCCCCGCCACCCAGCTCTCCGGCTACGGCCTCCTCTGGGGCTTCCTCATCGGCCAGGTCATGGTCCTCGTCGTCCTGACGGTCTTCGTGATGGGAACGGTCACCCGCTTCAGAGCGGTACGAAGGGCACGCCGAGCGGAAGCCCAGAAGGCAGCGACAAGCGATCCCACGCCGCAGGAGCAGCCTGCCCCACCCGCTGTGGGCAGCGCCGATACTCCGCTACCCGCTGTGGGCAGCTGGTCCGCCCAGAGGGCGATAGGGGCATCCCCTGCTCGAGCGAAGCCGAGAGCTTGGGGAAGGGTGGGCACAGCCCAGGCCGACGGCGCCCCGACGGAAACGGCCACCCCGCCCGCCCCGGCGGCAGAGTCCGACGCCGCGGCGACGACAGCCCCCACCCCGGCACCCCCGGCGTCCCCAGACATCGACCTCACCAAAACCCCCACGGTCCCCACCCCCCGTACCCCCCTGGTCCTGGGCACCCCGGAAACCCGCCGCCCCCTGGCGGCCCAAGCCATCGCGGACGCAGAATCCGCAGCCCTGATCATCACCTCGGACCCCACCCTCTGGGAGGAGACCAAGGACGCCAGAGCGAAGCTCGGCCCGGTCCTGGTCTACGACCCCTCCCACCTCTGCGACACCCCGGCCCGCCTCCACTGGCCCCCCACCACCGGCTGCGAGGACAACCAGACAGCCGCCCACCGGGCCAGTTCCCTCCTCGCCCCCATCAGACCCAGCGCCAAACTGGACACCGCGGTGGCCGACACGGCGGAAACCCTGCTCCGCAGCTTCCTGCACGCCGCGGCCATCGACGGCCGCAACATCAAGCACGTGCACCGCTGGGCCCAGGGCACCCAGGTCCAGGACGCGGTCCGCGTCCTGCGCACCCACCCCAAGGCGGCCCCGGGCGCGGCGGGCGAACTGGAGTCGGCCCTCACCGCGCACACCGAACGCCGGGACATCGCCCAGGAGTTGACGGCCCGCGCCCTCGCCGCCCTGTTCACCGTCAACGTACGGGAATCCTGCACGCCGAACCGAACTGACGCCCTCACCCTGGATTCCTTCATCGATGAAGGGGGCACGCTTTTCGTGGTGGGCGAGGCCATCGAGGACCCCAAGACGAACCCCGGCGCGATGCCTCTCCTGACGGCACTCGCCTCCAGCGTGGTCGAGCACGGCCGGCGCATGGCCGAACGGTCATCCTCCGGTCGGCTCGACCCACCAATCACCCTCGTCCTGGACGACGTGGCCGCGGTCGCCCCGCTCCCGCAACTGCCGGAGCTGCTCGCCACCGGCCCGGAGCGGGGCATGCCCACCCTGGCCCTGCTCCGCTCCCGCGAGCAGGGCCGCGCCCGCTGGCCCCACGACGAACTGGCCGGCTGAACCACCATCGCTACTAAAACGAGCGTTCTACTCAGCCGAACAGGAGGTACCGAGCCAGGGGTTCAGGCGACCGCCCGCTCCAACACCATCTCCCGCTCCCGCGCCCCCGGATCCCCCGGCACCGGCACGACCTCCCCGCTGGGCACGAACCCGAACTTCCGGTAGAACGCCTCCGCGCGCGGATTGTGCTCGTGCACGAACAACCGCACCCGCTCCACCCCGGCCCCCTCGCCCTCCGCGGCCCGGGCCCACTCGACGGCCGCCGAGAACAACGCCTCGGTGACCCCCGTACCCCGGTACTCGGCCCGGACGAAGACCCCCACGAGATGCGCCTGCCGCACCGACGAGCCCGCCCCGAACACCCCCTGCGTACCCGGCTCCTCGATCAGCACGGTCACCGAACCCGCCCAGACGCCGTCCGGCCCCTCCGCGACGAACTGCCGCACCGGTCCGCCCGGCGACGCGCCGCCCTCGGCCCGCTCCTGCCAGAACTCGTCGGACTTCATGGCGGCGTTCTCGTACGTCTCCAGGAAGGCGACCGGCGCCGCCGGGTCCTGCAGAGCGAGGAGCCGCAGCTCACGGACCTGTCGCCATTCGTCGGCGCGCACGGGGCGTATGACGTGTTCCATACACCGATCTTGAGCGGACGGCCGACCCGACGCAACGCCTTTCACCCGGCGCCCCCCACGCCGACCGTCGACGCCGTCGTACCCCGGTACTACTCCCCGCCCGACGAAGAGACCCCGGTCCGACGCGCCCGACCCCGCCCCGACGCGACCATCGACCCATGATTCGGGCACACGGACTCACCAAACGCTATGGCGGGAAGAACCCCAAGACCGCCGTCGACGACCTCTCCTTCGAGGTCCGCCCCGGCACCGTCACCGGCTTCCTCGGCCCCAACGGCGCGGGCAAGTCCACGACCATGCGCATGCTCCTCGGCCTGGACGCGCCGACGTCCGGGCGCTGCACCGTCGGCGGCCGGGCGTACGCCGGACACAGCGCGCCCCTCACAGAGGTCGGCGCGCTCCTGGAGGCCCGTTCGATCCACCCGGGCCGCTCCGCGTACCACCACCTGATGGCCCTCGCCCACACCCACGGCTTCCCGCGCTCCCGCGTCGAGGCCGTCCTCGGCACGACCGGCCTCTCGGACGTCGCGGGCCGCCGCGTGAAGGGCTTCTCGCTGGGCATGGGCCAGCGCCTCGGCATCGCGGCCGCCCTGCTCGGCGACCCGGCGACGCTCATCCTGGACGAGCCGGTCAACGGCCTGGACCCGGAGGGCGTGCTGTGGATCCGCAACCTCCTCAAGGCACAGGCCGCCGACGGACGCACCGTCCTCGTCTCCTCGCACCTGATGAGCGAAATGGCCGTGACCGCCGACCACCTCATCATCGTCGGCCGCGGCAAACTGCTCGCGGACACCACGGTCGAGCGCTTCGTACGGGACTCCGGCACCGGCTCCGTCAAAGTCGTCTCCCCCGCCGCCGCCCACCTCGCCGAACTCCTCGCGGGCCCCGCCGTGACCATCACCAGCGACACCCCCGGCACCCTCGACATCCGCGGCACCGACGCCGAGCACATCGGCCGCACCGCCGCCGCCCACGCCGTCCCGCTGTTCGAACTCACCCCGCACAGCGCGTCCCTGGAGCAGGCCTTCATGGACCTCACCCACGACTCCGTCGAGTACGTCACGCCCCTGGAAGGAGCCGCGGCATGACCACGGACACCCGCACCCCGCCCGCGCCCGCGCCCGCCCGGAGCCCGTACCGCGTCACCACGGCCCGCGTCCTGCGCTCCGAGTGGCACAAGCTGTGGACGCTCCGCACCACCTGGATCACCCTCATCGCCGCGGTCGCCCTCGTCCTCTCCGTCGGCATCACGATGGGCTCCACCTACGACGGCGACGACTCCGACGTGGACACCGTCGTCTTCGTCCTCTTCGGCACCCAGCTCTCCCAGATCTGCTTCGCCGTCCTCGGCATCCTCGTCACCGCGGGCGAGTACGCGACCGGCATGATCCGCGCCTCCCTGACCGCGGTGCCGCGCCGCCGCCCCGTCCTGTGGTGCAAGACCGCCGTCTTCGCCACGGTCGCCTTCACCCTGTCCCTCGTCACGAACATCGTCACGTTCCTCGTCGCCCAGATCTGGCTGTCCGGCACCGACAAGGAGCTGTCCCTCACCGACTCCGGCGTCCTCGGCGCCCTCACGGGCAGCGCCGCCGCCATCACCCTGCTCAGTCTCATCGCCCTCGGCATGGGCGCGCTGCTCCGCTCGGTACCCGGCGGCATCGGCGCCTTCGTCGGCGCCGTCCTGGTCCTGCCGGAAGTCATCGGCACCCTCCCCCTCGACGCGGTCGACACCGCCGTCAAGTACTTCCCCGCCCAGGCCTCCGCGTCCCTCGGCTCCCTCACCCGCGTCGAGGACACCGTGTCCGCCGGCACCGGCCTGCTGACCCTCGCCCTCTGGGCGGCGGCGATCCTGGTCGCGGCATCGGCTCTGCTCAAGCGCCGGGACGTGTGAGTACCGAGCACATGTACGAGATCCAGTACGTGTACGAGGATGAGCCGGTGACCCAAGACGTGGACCAGCACCCGCTCACCCGGCACATGCAGCGGCTGACACAGCGGGCGCGCGCCTTCGACGGGCGCCGCCCGCTGGTCTGGGACCTGCTCGTGACGGGGTTCTTCGTCGTGGCGGCGGGCATCGACTACCTGGGCGACGGCTGGCGCAACATCGCGCAGAACACGGACCTCCCCGGCTGGCTCGTCGCCGTCCTCACCCTCGGCATGTCGCTGCCGCTGCTGTGGCGCCGCACCCGGCCGATGGCGGTCCTCACCGTCATGGTGGGGTTCGGCGTGGTCAACAGCGCGTCCGGCGCGATGCTCCAGATCGCGCTGGTCCAGCTCATCGTCCTGTTCAACATCGCGCTGCGGCTGCCCCTGAAGACCCTGGGGTGGGCGGGTGTGCTGATGCTGGTGCCCCTGGTGGTGGGCACGGTCCGCTATCCGACGGGCAGTTGGGACCAGCAGATCGTCCCGCAGGTGTGGGCGTACACCCTGGTCGCGCTGCTCGGCATCGCGGTGCGCTCCCGTCAGGACTACACCCGCGCCCTCGTCGAGCGCGCCCGCCAGCTCGAGGTCGAACGCGACCAGCAGGCACGGCTCTCCGCCGCCGCCGAACGCACCCGCATCGCCCGCGAGATGCACGACATCATCGGCCACAACCTGTCCGTCATCACCGGCCTCGCCGACGGCGGCAGGTACGCGGCCGCCAAGTCCCCCGAGCGCGCCGCCCAGGCCCTCGACGCCATCGGCTCCACGAGCCGTCAGGCCCTCGACGAACTGCGCCGCCTCCTCGACGTGCTGCGCGAGGAGACCCCCGAGGCCGCCGGAACGCCCGAGGCCGCCGAGCTCGCCCCGCAGCCCGCCCTCACCGACCTGGACCGCCTCATCGACGGCGTCCGCGCGGCGGGCCTGCCCGTCCGCAGCACCTTCCACGGCCGCGCCGACTCCCTCCCCCAGGGCCAGCAACTCACCGTGTACCGCGTGGTGCAGGAGGCCCTGACGAACACGCTGAAGCACGCGGGGCCGGGGGCGACGGCCGCGGTCGAGGTCTCGTACGCGGCGGACGGCGTGCGGGTGACGGTCACGGACACGGGGCAGGGCGGGGCGCTCTCCGACACGGGCCGCGGCCTGACCGGCATGCGGGAACGAACCGCCTTGTACGCGGGGACACTTGAGGCCGGCCCGCGTCCGCACCCCGAGCCGGGCTGGCAGGTCCGTCTCCGACTCCCCCGCGCCACCGCTCCCCTCTCGCTTAAGGAATCCGCTCAGTGACGACCGTCCTCATAGTCGACGACCAGCCCTTGCAGCGCTTCGGCTTCCGCATGCTCCTGGAGAGCCAGGACGACATGACGGTGGTGGGGGAGGGCGGCCATGGCCAGGACGCGGTCCGCATGACGTCCGGCCTGCGTCCGGACGTGGTCCTGATGGATGTGCGCATGCCGGACATGGACGGCATCGAGGCGACGCGTCGCATCGTCGCGTCCGGGTCGAGCGCTCGGGTCCTGATCCTGACGACGTTCGACCTCGACGAGTACGCGTATGCGGGGCTGCGGGCGGGCGCGTCGGGTTTCCTCATCAAGGACGCGCTGCCGGAGGAGCTGCTTTCGGGGATACGCGCGGTGGCCACGGGGGACGCGGTGGTGGCGCCTCGCCTGACGCGCCGCCTCCTGGACACGTTCGCGCACCAGCTGCCGTCGGGTACGGGCGCCGAGGCCGCCTCCGCTTCCGCCGACCCGGCGAAGCATCCGCTCCTGTCTTCCCTGACGGATCGCGAGCTGCAGATCCTCACGGTGATCGGCCAGGGCTGGACGAACACGGAGATCGCCGCCCGGCTGCATCTCGCGGAGTCGACGGTGAAGACGCATGTGGGCCGCATCCTGGCGAAGACGGGCGCACGGGATCGGGTGCAGGCGGTCATTCTGGCGTACGACACGAAGCTGGTGCGGCCGTCTTAGGCCGGGCCACCGCCTTACTGCCCCTAAACGCAGAAAACCCCCGCACCAAAGGTGCGGGGGTTTTCTCTAAAATTAG
>NZ_BMVR01000004.1 GCF_014650815.1 Streptomyces flavofungini | reverse complement strand
GCTCCGGCTCCGGCTCCGGCTCCGGCTCCGGCTCCGGCTCCGGCTCCGGCTCCGGGGAGTCTTCAGCCCGTCCGGCGTTGCGGACGAGGCCGTTCAGGCCGATAGCGGGGGTCCGGGGGCGGCAACCCCCGGGGGCCCACCCCGGACCACGTCCAGGGCACGACCACCGGAGCCCACGCCCACCAACGCCGCAGCCGCCTAAACGCCGGCCAACTCCATCTCGGCCCGGGCGGCCAGCCCGTCCGCCCCGCAGGCCCGCGCAAGAGCGAGCCCCCGCTCAAGTTCCTCCACGGCGCCCGAGGCGATCCCGTACTCGACCCGGGCGACGGCGTGTTCGTACTGGCACGGCGACGCCTCGAGATACGTGGCGGCCTTGGCGTAGAGCGCGACGGCCCGCGCCCCCGTCTCCAGCGACGCCGCACACCGGACCGCCTCGCCGATCGCCGTGTCCGTGCCGAACCGCTCGGCCTGCACACGCGCGTCCGAGACGAGGTCGCCCGCACGCCGGGGATCCGCCGCGGCGAGCGCGCGGGCGAGGTCGTACGCCCAGGGCGCGAGCACGGTGTTGTACTGGCCGCGGGCCGTCAACGCCTTGGCGGTCGCCTCCAGTTCGTTCAGGCCTTCCTCGGTGTGGCCGAGCGCGAGGAGGAGCCGTCCGCGTACGGACATGGCGTCGGGGACGTAGATCGTGGAGGCGGAGGGCGGCGCGAAGCCGTAGCGGTCGGCGACGGCCTTGGCCTCCTGGGCGTGGCCGCGGGCGAGGAGCGTGTCGATGAGCATGCTGGCGGCCTCCCAGTGCATGGGGAGTCCGCCCTGGCCCACGCGGTCGGCGAGCCGCAGGCTCTCACGCAGCGACTTCTCGGCGTCCCTGAGCCGTCCGCGCCTGCGGTGCACATAGCCGAGGAAGGCGTGCGCGAGCGCGAGGTGGCCGCCGCTCCAGCCCGCGGTCTCGTACGCCTTGACGGCCTCCGTGAACAGGCTTTCCGCGCGGTCGAGGCGGTCGGCGAAGGCGTAGGAGCTGCCGAGCATCAGGCGCAGCTCGAAGCTCCACTCGGCGTCGGTCCAGCCGAGGCCGGGTGCCAGCCGGCCGTTGACGAGGGCGCGGTCGCACAGCTCGACGACCTCTTCGGCGTTCTCGCCGCGGGTCATGGCGTCGAAGGCGCGCAGGATGAGCAGCGCACGCTCGGCGTTGTCGCGGCCGGTGAGCGGACCGGCGAGGGCGGCGAGGCGCCGGGAGCGTCCCGGTGAGTCCTCCTCGCCCGCGTGGATGCCCTCCCACATGTAGTGCACGGCCTGGAGCCGCAGCCGGGCGGGTCCGTCGGGGAGCCGCGCCGCCTCCTCGTCGATGACGCGCAGGCCTTCGCCGAGCTGGTCGTTGTGCACCAGGGCCTGGGAGAGCCTGCACACGGCGTCGACGCGCAGCTACTGGCTGAGCCCGGCCATGGACAGGGCCTCGCGCAGGTGCCCGACGGTGGTGACGGGTGAGGTGAGCAGCGTGGCGCAGCCGAGTTCGTAGAGCACGCGGGCGTGCACGTCGGGCCGGGGCGGCTCGCGCAGGGCCCGCTCCAGGCAGCGGCGGGCCGCGTCGGGCGCGCCGACCGCGAGGTGTTCGGTGGCGGCGTCGCGCAAGTGCTGGACGAGTTCCGGGTCGTCGTCGGGGTGGACCTCCAGGAGGTGCCGGGAGGCTGCGGCGGCGCCGCGCCCGGAGCGGGTGACGGCCCAGGCGGCCCGGCCGTGCATGGCGGTGCGGGTGGCGTTCGGGATCGATTCGTAGACGGCCGTGGTGATCAGCGGGTGCACGAATTCGAGGCCGTCTTCGCCGCTGGTCACGATGCGGGCGGCGCGGAGCCGCTCGGCGCAGCGTTCGGCGTCGTCGTGCGGCATGCCGGCGAGCGAGGCCGCGAGTTCGACGGAGACCGCGGGGCCGAGGATCGCGGCGGCCCAAGCGAACCGGGTCACGTTGGTGCCGAGGTCCTCGAGGCGGGCCACGAGGCCGCGGCCGCGTGCGGAGCGGTTGAGGTCCCGCAGTTCGGCGGCGGAGCTCTCGACCGGTTCCAGCTCGCTGTCCTGCACCTTGGCGAGCAGTTCCACGGACTCGTACGGATTGCCGCCGGTGACGGCCCAGACCTCGCGGCAGAACGGGGCGTCGGCGTGCTCGCCGAGGGTGGCGCGGGTCAGGCCCGCGGTGGCGTCCGGGGTGAGGGCGCGCAGCATGGTCGTGGGCAGGGCGGTCGCGCCGATCCGCGCGAGGTGGCGGGCGCCCTCGCCGGTGGCCTCGCCGGGCCGGTGGGCGACCACGACGAGGGCGGGCAGGTCATGGAGCCGCTCGGTGAACGCGGCGAGCCAGCGCAGCGTCTCCTGGTCGGCCCAGTGCGCGTCGTCGACGATGAGGACGAGCGGCCAGTGCAGCCGGGAGAGGCGGGCGACCACGTCGACGAGGCCGTCGCAGACGGCCTGCGGGTCGGGGCGGCCGCTGCCCGGGTCGGTGATGCCGAGTGCGGGTCCGGCGATCTCGTACCAGTCGCCCAGGTATTCGCGGCCCTCTTCGGGGCTGAGCTGGACGAGGACGGGTTGCAGGAGTTGCCGGACGACGTTGAAGGGGACCTCGGTCACCGTCTCGCCGCCGCGGGCGGCGAGGACCGTGGCGCGGCCCTGTGCGATGCGGCGCACCTCGGACAGCAGCGCTGTCTTGCCGATGCCTGCCTCGCCGCTGTAGACGAGCAGGCCGCCCTCGGTCGTCAGGTCCGAGCACAATGCGGACATCGCGCGCTCGGCTGCGGCGAGTTCCGCGTCGCGCTCCCACAACGGAGCCCAGGCGCCACCACCTCCGGGCCGTCCCTGCGTCATCGCGCTACCTCCCGGGGTCGCTCAATCGACGTACAGAAGTCGAGCCTAGCCGGGTCGGGGCCGTCACGGAGCGCGGTCCACCCAGCTACTCCCGCATGGGTGACAGTCGGTCATATGCCAGGCCGTCGCGTTGCCGGGGGTGCGGCGCGGCGTGGTGGCACCGGGACGGGTGGGCGGCCGGGCGAGAGGTCTTCACAGGCGTTCGATCACTGTGACGTTGGCCTGGCCGCCTCCTTCGCACATGGTTTGGAGGCCGAACCGGCCGCCGGTGCGCTCCAGTTCGTGCAGGAGTGTCGTCAGCAGCCGGACGCCGGTCGCGCCGAGTGGGTGACCGAGGGCGATGGCCCCGCCGTTGACGTTGACGCGCGCGGGGTCGGCGCCGGTCTCCTTCAGCCAGGCGAGGGCGACGGGCGCGAAGGCTTCGTTGATCTCGACGAGGTCGATGTCGTCGAGGGCCAGGCCGGTCTTCTTCAGGGCGTGTGCCGTGGCGGGTATGGGTGCGGAGAGCATCCGGATGGGGTCCTCGCCGCGTACGGACAGGTGGTGGACGCGGGCGCGGGGCGTCAACCCGTGGTCGTGGACGGCCTGTTCACCGGCGAGGAGCACGGCGGCGGCGCCGTCGGAGACCTGGGAGGAGCAGGCGGCGGTGATGCTGCCGCCGTCCATGACGGGCTTGAGGGACGCCATCTTCTCGGCCGTGGTGTCGCGGCGCGGGCCCTCGTCGGTGGTGACGCCCGCGAGGGGGGCGGTCTCGCGGTCGAAGCGGCCCTCGTCGATGGCGCGCAGGGCCCGCCGGTGGGAGCGCAGTGCGAACTCCTCCATGTCCGTGCGGGAGATGCCCCATTTCGCGGCTATCAGCTCGGCGCCGTGGAACTGGTTGACGGGCCGGTCTCCGTAGCGGGCGCGCCAGCCCTCGCTGCCCGCGAAGGGGCCTTCGGTCAGGCCGAGGGGTGCGGCGGCCTGCCGGGACGCGAAGGCGATGGGGATCATGGACATGTTCTGGGTGCCGCCCGCGACGACGAGGTCCTGGGTTCCGGAGAGGACGCCCTGGGCGGCGAAGTGCAGGGCCTGCTGCGAGGATCCGCACTGCCGGTCGACGGTCACGCCCGGCACTTCCTCGGGCAGTCCGGCCGCCAGCCAGCTCGTGCGCGCGATGTCCCCGGCCTGCGGTCCGACGGCGTCCAGGCAGCCGAAGACGACATCGTCCACGGCGGCCGGGTCGACGCCGCTGCGCTCCATGAGCGCCTTCAGGACGTGGGCGCCCAGGTCGGCGGGGTGCACGGCGGCGAGGCCGCCGCCGCGCTTGCCGACGGGGGTGCGGACCGCCTCGACGATGTAGGCCTCGGCCATGGCTGCGTACTCCTCGCGGTGTGGGCGCCGTGCGGCGACGGCGCGGGATTCACGTGCGTACGGAGATGCCGTCCAGGACCATCGACAGATACTGGCGGGCGATCTCCTCGGGGCTGTGGCCCCCGCCCGGCCGGTACCAGGACGCGGCGACCCAGACGGTGTCGCGCACGAAGCGGTAGGCGAGGCGGATGTCCAGGTCGGCGCGGAAGACGCCGTCGGTGACGCCGCGCTCCAGCGTCGTCAGCCAGGCCTTCTCGAACCGCTGCTGGGACTCGACCAGGTACTCGAACCGGGTCTGGGCGACCAGGTGCTTGGACTCCTTCTGGTAGATCGCGACGGCGGAGCGGTGCCGGTCGATCTCCCGGAAGGACTCGGTGACGAGGGCTTCCAGGGTTTCGCGCGGGCCGAGCGGCGCGGACAGGACGCTGTCGTACCCGTCCCACAGCTCGGTCAGGAACGTCCGCAGGATCTCTTCGAGCATCGACTCCTTGGAGTCGAAGTGGTAGTAGAGGCTGCCCGCGAGCATGCCCGCGGCGTCGGCGATCTTGCGGACGGTGGTGGCGTTGTAGCCCTGTTCGGCGAAGACGTCCGCGGCGATCCTGAGCAGTTCGCCGCGGCGCTCGGGCGAGGGGGTCACCGGGGGCTTCTTCTTGCCGCCGGCCGGCTTTTCACGGGTGTCGCTGGACTGGTTCTGTTTCGGCACACGGTCATTCTCCGCCTAGGCGTGCTGGCTGCTGACCGACACCGTCTCGCCCGTCATGTACGAGGAGTAGCCGCTGGCGAGGAAGACGATGACGTTGGCTATCTCCCAGGGCTCGGCGGGGCGCCCGAACGCCTCGCGCGCGGTCAGCTCGTCGAGCACGTCGGCGGAGGTGACCTTCGCGAGGTGCGGGTGCAGGGCGAGGCTGGGGGCCACGGCGTTGATCCGGATCCCGTGGGGTGCGGCTTCGAGGGCGGCGCAGCGGGTGAGGGCCATGACTCCGGCTTTCGCCGCCGCGTAGTGCGCCTGGCCGCGCTGGGCGCGCCAGCCGAGCACCGAGGCGTTGTTCACGACGACGCCACCGGAGCCGGTGGCGCGCAGGCGGCGCAGGGCGGCTCTGGTGCAGCGGAAGGTGCCGTTCAGCGTGACGTCGATGACGCGGTCCCACTGCTCGTCGGTCATGTCCGCGAGCTCGGCGGTGCCGCCGAGGCCCGCGTTGTTCACGACGATGTCGAGGCGGCCGTGCTGCCGCTCCGCCAGCTCGAACAGCGCCTGCACCTGGGGCTCGTCCGTCACGTCGCAGGGCGTGCCGTGGACGCGCTCGGCGCCGAACTCGTCGGCGAGCCGCTCGACCGCCTCCTTGGTGCGGCGCACGTGCGCGTCACCGATGACGACGCGCGCGCCCTCCTCCAGGAAGCGGCGCGCGGTGGCCCCGCCGATGCCCGCTCCGGCCGCCGCCGTGACGACGGCGGTGCGGCCGTCGAGCAGGCCGTGCCCGGACACGTACGGAATCGCTGCCATACCCACCCCCTCGACGCTCACCGGCTCTCGACGATTGTCTGCCCCTCACGATAATCTACCAAACACTTGTTAGGGAAGGTGCCCGAGCGGGAGGCGGACCGACGATGGACCTCGAATTCAGCGCGGCGGAGACGGAGTTCAGGCGGCGGGCGCGCGCCTGGCTCGCCGCGCACGTGCCGCCGCGACCCCTGCCCTCGCTGGAGACCGAGGAGGGCTTCGCGGCCCACCGCGCCTGGGAGGGCGAACTGGCCGCGGACCGCTGGTCGGTGGTGTCCTGGCCCGAGGAGTACGGCGGGCGGGGCGCCGGGATCGTCGAGTGGCTGGTGTTCGAGGAGGAGTACCACGCGGCGGGCGCACCGGGCCGCGTCTCGCAGAACGGCATCAGCCTCCTCGCGCCCACCCTCTTCGACTTCGGCACGCCGGAGCAGCGCGCGCGGGTCCTGCCCCCGATGGCGCGCGGCGAAGTCGTCTGGGCACAGGCCTGGTCGGAGCCGGAGGCGGGTTCGGACCTGGCGTCGCTGCGCTCCACCGCCCGCCGGGTGTCCGGCGGCTGGCTCCTGAACGGGCAGAAGACGTGGTCCTCCCGGGCCGCGTTCGCCGACCGCGCGTTCGGCCTGTTCCGCAGCGACCCGGACGCGGACCGGCCGCACCGCGGCCTGACGTACTTGATGTTCCCGCTCGACGCGGCGGGCGTCACCGTGCGCCCCATCGGCCGCATCGACGGCAAGCCCGCGTTCGCCGAGCTGTTCCTGGACGACGTGTTCGTGCCCGACGAGGACGTCATCGGCGAGCCGGGCCAGGGCTGGCGGATCGCGATGGCGACGACAGGCGCGGAGCGGGGCCTGACGCTGCGCTCACCGGGCCGCTTCCTGGCGACGGCCGACCGCCTGGTGCGCGCGTGGCACGCGCACGCCGACCCGTCCGACACGGCGCTGCGCGACCGGGTGGCCGACGCGGTCATCGGTGCCCGCGCGTACCAGCTCTTCGCCTGGGCCAACGCCTCCCGGTTCGAGGCGGGCGAACCGATCGGCGCGGAGTCGAGCCTGAACAAGGTGTTCTGGTCGGAGTACGACATCGGGGTGCATGAGACGGCGCTTGATCTGCTGGGCGTGGAAGGGGAGTTGGGCGGCGCGGAGGGTGCCGTCGCGGGGCAGCCGTGGCCGGACGGGCAGGGGCAGGCCACCCGGCCCGTCCCGCTCAGCCCGACCAGCCCGACCGACTGGACCGAGGGCTACGTCTTCGCGCTCGCCGGGCCGATCTACGCGGGCACCAACGAGATCCAGCGCGACATCATCGCCGAACGGCTGCTCGGCCTGCCGAAGGGACGCCGGTGATGCGGTTCCTCCTGGACGACGAGCAGCGGGCGTTCGCGCGTTCGCTGGACGGCATGCTGACGGCGGCGGACACCACGGCGGCCGCGCGGGCCTGGGCCGCCGGGGAGCACGCGGCGGGCTTCGCCGTGCGGCGGCGGCTCGGCGCGGCCGGGGTGTTCGCGCTCGCGGCACCCGAGGCGTACGAGGGCGTGGGGCCGCTGCCCGTCGAAACGGCCGTCGCCTTCGTGGAGTTGGGACGGCACGCGGCGCCCGGACCGCTGGTCGAGACGGTGGCGGCGGTGGCGCTCCTGTCGCGCCTGGCGGAACTCGGCGTACCGGAGCCCGCCAAGCGGTCGCTGCCGGGGCTGGTCGGCGGCGAGACGAGCGCGACGCTGACGCTCACCGGCTCCGGTCCGTACGCCCTGGACGCGGACGTCGCAGCGGTATTGCTCGCCGCCGGGGACGCGGAGGTCCGGCTCGCGCCCGGCCACGCGGACGTGCGCACCTCCCTCGATCCCGCGCGGCGGCTCGCCCGGCTCCTCCCGGGCGGGGAGGTGGTGGCGTCCGGGGACACGGCGGACACGGCGGCCGGTTGGGCGCTCGACTGGGCGGCGCTGGCGACGGCGGCGCAGTGCTTGGGCGTCGGGTACGCGCTCCTCGACCGGACCGTGGCGTACGTGAAGGGGCGCACGCAGTTCGGTGTGCCGGTGGGGTCGTTCCAGGCAGTCAAGCACCGGCTGGCCGATGTCCTGGTGGGGCTGGAGTTCGCGCGGCCGCTGGTGTTCGGGGCGGCGGTGTCCCTGCGGGACGGCGACCGGTCGGCCGCCCGGGTGGACCTGGCGGCGGCGAAGGTGGCCAGCGGGGAGGCGGCGTACGGCGCGGCGCGGGCGGCGCTGCAACTGCACGGGGCGCTGGGGTACACGGCCGAGTACGACCTGTCCCTGTGGCTGCTGAAGGCGCGGGCGCTGCGGGGGGCTTGGGGCGGGGTGGGGAGGTGGCGGGAGCGGGTGGTGACGGGTGGGTGAGCCTCGCGTGGGCGTGGGCGTGGGCGCGTACCCGGAACCCTCTTCGCCGCAAGCGTCGGCCTCGTACCCGGAACCCCGCTCCCCCGAAGCGTCCGCCCCGTACCCGGAACCTCACCCCCCGGAGAGCGTCCGCCCCAACCGCGCCAACGGCGACAGAGCCATCAGCACCGGCGAAAGGAGCATGCCGCAGGCGGCCGCCAGAAGCCCGACACGCAGCCCGTACGTCTCCGCCAGCCAGCCGCCGAGCAGTGAGCCCAGCGGCGTGAGGCCCATGCCGACGAAGGTGATCGTCGCCGTCACGCGGCCCTGCATCCCGTCCGGGGTGAGGGCCTGCCGGACGGCCATCACCGTGACGTTCACCAACTGGCCGAAGGCCCCGAACACGAAGTTGGCCGCGAGGAGCACGGGGACCGTCACCGGGGCGGGGCCGTGCAGCGCGGGCACGCACAGCAGCACGCCGTCGCCGAGCGCCGCCGCGGCCACGAGCACCGGGCCGTGCCCGAACCGGCGCGGAAGGCGGGCGGCGAGCAGCGAGCCGGCGAGCGCGCCCGGCCCGACCGCGGCGAGCGCGAGGCCGACGGCGGTTCCCGACAGGTGCAGTTCGCGGGGCAGGAAGAGCAGGTACACGGTCATCAGGGCCGCGAAGGAGAACTGGAAGGCGGCCGAGGCGAGGCCGACGGTGCGCAGGGCGGCGTCGCGGGCGACGAAACGCAGCCCTTCGAAGACCCGCCACCCGATCCGCGAGCGACGTTCCGCACGCCCCGGAGGGAATCCCGCCGGGAGAGATTCCTCCGCAAGGGACTCCTGCGGCACGGATTCCCCCGGCGGAGCCTCATCGCGGCGGATGCCCCGGATCGACACGAACGACACCGCGAAGAACACCGCACCGCACGCGATTCCCCAGGGTGCCGCGACGACGGACACCAGCGCCCCGCCGAGGGCGGGCCCGCCGACCTGGGCCGCGGACCTGCTGCCTTCGAGGGCGCTGTTGCCGCGCACGAGTTGGTCGCGCGCCACGAGACGTACGAGGGAGGACTGGTAGGCCACGTCGAAGAACACGGACAGCGTGCCGACGGCGAAGGCGACGACGAGCAGCACCGGCAGGCCGACCTCGCCCAGCGTGCAGGCCACGGCCAGTCCGCCCAGGGCAAGGGCCCGGCCCGCGTCCGCGAGGACCATCACCGTGCGGGTACGCCACCGGTCCACCCACGCGCCGACGAGCAGCGCGAACAGCAGGATCGGGGCCTGGCCCACCGCGCGCAGGACGCCGAGTTCGCCGGGGCCCGCGTGCAGGGTGAGCACGGCGAGGAGCGGCAACAGCACCAGGCTCAGGTGTTCGCCGAGTTGGGAGGCCGTCTGCCCCAGCCAGAGACGGCGGAAGTCGCGGTCCCGCCACAGGCCGGGCCCCGAAGAGCCGGAGGAGTCAGGGGAATCAGGAGAGTCCGCGGAATCGGACACGGCGGAGGAGGTGAACGGCGGCACGGGCGCCCCAAGGATCACGGAAAACAAGCAGGGAAGGGCTCGCTGTGCCGCACGTTCAGGGGCAGCACGCGATGACAGGCCTCACGGCGACAAGGTCAACGCGTGCGGGAACGACCGGGCATACCCAGACTCCTCACGGTGATCGCACCCGGCACACTAGCCATGGGACGAACGCTGCGAAACACATTTCTGACCGGGACCGGACCGCTCCAGCACCAGCACCAGCACCAGCACCAAACAAACCACCCGCCCCCCATCAAACCCGTCCTGCGATGGAGGACGAGCGCGCAGCGCGGCCAACCCAAGCCCCACCCCACGGAACCTTTAACACCCCCCGGCCAGGGGAAGAGCACCCTCACGCCGCCACCCCCGGCGCACCCACCCCGCCAGTGAGAGACAGAGACCCATGCGAGTGATCGGCCTGATGTCCGGCACCTCCCACGACGCCATCGACGCCGGTGCCGTCGACCTCACCCTCGACGGCGACAGCCTCCGCCTGACGCCGCTCGGCCTGATCAGCCGCGCGTACGACGACGAGCTGCGCGCGGCCCTGGCCGCCGCGCTGCCCCCGGCGCCGACCACCCTCGCCGACGTGTGCCGCCTGGACACCCGCATCGGCCAGGCCTTCGCCGCGGCGGCCACCGAGGCCGACCGCGAACTGTGCGGCGGCGGCGCCGAGTTGGTGGCCTCGCACGGGCAGACCGTCTTCCACTGGGTGGCGGCGGGGCGGGTGCACGGCACGCTCCAGATCGGCCAGCCCGCGTGGATCGCGGAGGCCACGGGGCTGCCGGTGGTCGCCGACTTCCGGCCGCGCGACGTCGCGGCCGGGGGCCAGGGCGCGCCGCTCGTCAGCCTCGTGGACCGGATGTGGCTG
This sequence comes from Streptomyces flavofungini, assembly GCF_014650815.1. Taxonomy (GTDB): domain Bacteria; phylum Actinomycetota; class Actinomycetes; order Streptomycetales; family Streptomycetaceae; genus Streptomyces; species Streptomyces flavofungini. The sequence continues at coordinate 704,646 of NZ_BMVR01000004.1, read as the reverse complement.
CGCGGCCGCCCCGGCACCCCCGTCGCCCTGAACCTCGGCGGCATCGCCAACATCACCGCCCCCGACGGCACGGCCTTCGACACCGGCCCGGCCAACGCCCTGATCGACGCGGCGGTCCGCGAGTTGACACCGCAGGGGCGCGAGCGGGGCCTGGCGTACGACAGGGACGGCGGGATCGGCGCGCGCGGCACCGTCCACGAGGGCCTGCTCACCCGGCTGCTCGCCGAGCCGTACTACGCGCTGCCCGCCCCGAAGACGACCGGCAAGGAGCTCTTCCACCCGGACTATCTGCGCCAGGCGCTCGCCGGGTACGAGGCGCTGACTCCCGAGGACGTCGTGGCTACGCTCACCCGGCTCACCGCGGTGACGGTCGCCGACGCGGTGCGCTCGGCGAAGGCGACCGAGGTGGTCGCGTCCGGCGGCGGGATCCGCAATCCCACGCTGATGGCGATGGTGCGGGCCGAGTTGGGGCCCGACGTGCCCGTGCGCGGCTCCGACGAGCTGGGGCTCGCGTCGGCGGCGAAGGAGGCGTACGCCTTCGCGGTCCTCGGCTTCCTGACGGCGCACGGCCTGCCCGGCACCGTCGCGGCGAGCACGGGCGCCCGGCACCCGAGCGTGCTCGGCTCGATCACTCCGGGGCGCACGGGGCTGCGCCTGCCGGGTCTCGCCGAGGGCGTACAGGCCCCGACGCGGCTCGTCGTCGACGGCACCTGAGCTTCGGCACCCCGCCCCCGCTCCTCGTACCGCATGCGCGGACCACCGCTCCCGGTACCGCGCACCCGCACCACCGCACCCCGCCCCGGCCCCACTTGGCCGAATTCGCCGCGACCCCTCTCATCCAGCTTTCACGCACTGCTCATACGCTGACGCCCATGACGCAAGCGACTCCCCCGGGCTGGTATCCCGACCCCGGGCAGATACCAGGTGCCCCACCGTCCGAGCGATGGTGGGACGGGACCATGTGGACGGACCACGTCCGCGCGCCGGGCGGCGGCTCGCCCGTCTTCCCCCAACAGTCCCCGCAGCCGCCGCGGCGCGGGGCGCGCACGGCCCTGGTCGTCGGGGTCGCCGTCGTGGTGCTCGCGGGCATCGTCGGCGGCGTGTACGCGCTGACCGCGGGCGACGACGATGACGGCGACGACAACGCCAAGACCCCGGCCTCCGCCGGGCCCTCGAAGCCCGGCAAGAGCGACGGCGAGCGCCCCGAGAAGCCCGAGGGCTCCCCCTCGCCGGGCCCGTCCGACGGCGCCCCGCAGGCCGAGAAGGGGTTCGCCGCCGATGTCGCGAGCGGCATCAGCATGCCGATCCCGGACGGCTGGGAGGGCCAGTCCGGCGCCGCGGGCGCGGGCGTCACCAAGGGCAAGTACCCGTGCCCCGGCGACGGACAGAAGGTGTGCGTGCGCGGCGGCGCCTTCTCCGCCCCCGCCGCCAGCTTCAAGATCCGGGAGACCACCCCGGAGGCGGCGGCCAAGGCGGACATCGAGAAGAACGCCGAGGAGTCGTACGGCGGCAAGATCTACGGCGGCAAGCTGGTGTCCCACAAGCAGCTCGAGTCGAAGGCGGTGACCGTGGCCGGGCAGAAGGGCTATCTGGTCCGCTGGAAGGCCGTGAACCGCAAGGGCCCGGACGGCTATGTGCAGTCCCTGGCCTTCAAGTCGCCCGCCGACGACATGACGATGGTGCTGGTCCGCTTCGGCATCGACGACACCGACGACGCGCCGTCGGTGTCGTCCATGGACCAGATCACCAAGGGAATCAAGGAGTCCCGCGGCGGGGGCGGCGGAGGCAACGGCCAGCAGGTCTGACGGCCGGCCCGGCGCCGGACGAGGGGTCGTACACGAGAAGCCGGGCGGACCGATCACGATCGGTCCGCCCGGCTTCTCGTCGCGCCGCCCCCGTCCCCACGGTGCGGCGCCCTGCGGGCCCGTCCGGTCATCCTGCGGACCGGGCCCACGTTCAGGTGGCCGGGGTCTCCCCCGCGGCCGGGCGGCCAGGGCCCTCGCTCAGCCCGAGGACCGGCAGCAGCACCGCCTCCACGAACCGCCCCAGGTAGTCCTCGTCCGCGTCCGCGCCGTCCACGAGCGGGCGGGCCCGCAGCACGCCGAAGAGCTGGACCGTCACGAACTCCGCCGCCGGGTGGCCCGCGGCGATCTCCCCGCGCTCCACGGCCCGCCGGACGAAGCCGTCGACGGCCTCCACCTCCGGCTCCACCAGCGCCTCGCGCAGCGCGTGCCGCAGGTCCTCGTCCTGCAGGACCGCGTGGCTGAGCGCCTGCACGATCATGGTGTCGCGATCGGCCCAGGTGGCGGCGGCGCGCGCCGCCGCGCGCAGGTCCCCGGCGAGCGAGCCGGTGTCGATGCCCGCGAAGCGCACGCAGCGGTTGGCGCGCAGCGCGGCGGCCACGAACTGGGGCTTGGTCTTCCACTGCCGGTAGAGCGTGGACTTGCTGCAGCGCGTACGGGCGGCGACGCCCTCCATGGTCACGGCCTCATAGCCGCACTCGCGGAGCTGGTCGAGGACCGCTTCGTAGAACTCCTGCTCGCGCTCGGGAGTGATCTTGGAGCGGCGCGACATCGCGACCTGCTCGCAGAGGTGCTCCTCAACCCGTTCCCGCGGCGTCATCTCTCGTCTCCTCGGTGCGGCGGCCCGCTCGGCTCGCTGTCGCGGACCCTTCCGATACGCCAGTGTACCGGTACGCTTCCGTTTCGGTACACTGGCGTATCGATGAGTGGAACGACAGGGACTCGCTCATCACCGCACCACCCAGTCGTCGTCATGCAAAGGGGCCGGCGGATGGATTCCCGCACCGAGCCTGCGGAACAGGAGCCGGAGATACCCTCCGGGCGACCGGACACCCCTGCCCGGCCGCCGCTCGCACGCGAGCTGCTCCTCGTCGTCGGACTCTTCCTCGTCTACAAATTCGGCAGACAGCTCGCCAACGGCCATACCGGCGAGGCGTTCCGCAACGCCCACCGCGTGTGGGACGCCGAGCGCTTCCTGCGCCTGCCGGGCGAGGGCTCCGTCCAGGACGCCCTGCTGAGCGGCGAGGGCCTCGTCCACGTCGCGAACACGTACTACGCGACCGTGCACTTCCCGGCGACACTGCTCTTCCTGGTGTGGCTGTACGTGCGCCGCCCCCGGCACTATGTCTGGGCCCGGCGGATCCTCGCCGCGCTCACCGCCGCCGCGCTCGCGCTGCACCTCCTCCTGCCGCTCGCGCCGCCGCGCCTGCTGGACGCGGCGCACCTCGTGGACACGGCACAGAAGTACGGGCCTTCGGTGTACGCCGCCGAGCCCGCGACCGACTCGATGGCCAACCAGTTCGCCGCCATGCCGTCGCTGCACTTCGGGTGGGCGCTGATGGTGGCCGTCGGCCTGATCGTCGCGACCAGCTCCCGGTGGCGCTGGCTGTGGCTGCTGCACCCGCTGGTCACTCTGCTCGTGATCGTCGGCACGGCGAATCACTACTGGCTCGACGCGCTCGCTGCGGCCGCGCTGCTGGGCATCGCGCTGGCGGTGATCCGGCTGCCGCGTCCGGCCGGGTCGCGGATCGTGCGCCGGTCCGCCCCGGCCGCGACGCCCGCATCGACGCCCACCCCGGCCCCGGCATCGGCCTCGGTGCCCGCACCGCCCGCCCGTGAGCTGGTCGCGCCCGCCTCCGGAGCCGACCGATGAGCGCCACCCTGCTCGCCGTCCTCCTCTCCCTCGTCTCCGCCGCCGCGTACGCCACCGCCGCCGTCGCCCAGCAGCGCCTGGCCGCGCGCCTGGCCGAGACGGGCGGCCGGGTCGGGCGGCTGTTGGGCAGCGGCGCGTGGTGGGCGTCGGTCGGTCTGAACGCGTCGGCGGCGCTGCTGCACGTCGCGGCGCTGAAGTTCGGACCGCTCACCCTCGTGCAGCCGCTCGGCGCGCTCACGCTGGTGGCCGCGGTGCCGCTGGGCGCGCGCCTGGCCGGGCGGCGAGTCTCCCCCCTGGAGTGGCGCGGCACGGGCCTGACCCTGATCGGCCTGGGGGTCCTGCTGCTCACCGCGTCGGGGCCGGAGCCCGAGGACACGCTGTCGCTGCCGGAGGCCGTCGCGGTCGCCGGTGTGACGATGGCTGTCGTCGGCCTGCTCTCCCGGCCCGGCACCCGCCCCGGCCTGCGGCACGCGACGGCGTCCGGGTTCGCGTCGGGCGTCGCGTCCGCGCTCACCCAGACCGTGACGGTCGCGGCGACGGACCGCTCGGGCCCGGTGCTCGACGCACACGTCGTGGTGGTGGCGCTGCTCGTCGCGGCGTTCGCGGTGGGCGGGCTGCTGCTCTCGCAGACGGCGTACCGGGGCGGCCTCGGGGCGCCCCTCGCCGTCGTGACGCTGGCCAACCCCGTCGCCGCGGCGGCCATCGGTGTCGCCCTGCTCGGCGAGCGGCTGCGGGGCGGTGCGGGCGGGGTGCTCCTCGCCGCTCTCGGGGCGCTGATCGCCGCGTACGGGGTGGTGGTGCTCACCCGCACCGCGGGGACCGCCACCGCGCGCGTGCCGGAACAAGCCCCCAGACCGGCAGCCGCCCCCGAACCAGCAGCCGCCCCCGCGCCGGAGCCCGTCCCCGCACCCTTCCCCGCGCCGGACCCGACAGCGGACTTCCTGCCCTCCATCCCCCTCCAGCCCGAACCGGCGACTCCGCTCCGGACCTAGGACGAGCACGCGGTTACGAGGACGAGGATGTGGCCGCGGCCACCGTCTCCCGAGCCGGGCACGCAGGACAGCGACCGCCCCCGCGCCGAGCGGCCCCCTTGCCCGGGGCCCCTCGTCGCGGGGGGGCGGTCGCTGTCGTACGTACCGTGTCGTGCGCGTACCCGTCGGACCCGGAGGCCGACGAGCCCGGCTAGCCGAGGCCGCGCGAGTCCTGCTTCAGGGCCGTGTCGACGGTCAGGGCCGTGGCCACGACCAGGCTCAGGAGCGGGTCCGGGAGCTGGAAGTGGATCTGCAGGACGTAGTTGTCCGCGGTCGTGAACATCGTCTTGGCGAGGCCTTCCCAGGTCTTCGTGATCCGGGCGACCTCGTTGTCCGACTGGTCGACGATCGAGAAGTTCCAGGCGCGCCAGTTCTCCGCCTTGATCGCGCCGACCTGCTGGCCGTTCACCAGCATCGCGAAGTTGATCTTGCCGATGACGTTCTGCTGGACGATCTCGCCGACCGGCTGCCCGTCGGGGCGCTCGACGACGACCCGCGACTTCATGAACTTCCGCGGCCGGGTCATGAGGAGCTGCGGCGTGCCGTAGGCGTCGCGGATCTCCAGCTTGTGCGTCATGAACTGGTCGACGCTGGAGACGAAGCGGGCGACCTTCTTGAGCGTGCTCTGGCCCACCTGGACCACGGAGCCGAGTTGGTTGCCCGACTGGTCCATGACGCTGTACTCGTTCGTCAGCTCGATCAGCTTGGCCTTCTGGTTCACCACCAGGACCGGCTCGCTGAACAGGGTGCCGCCGCCTTGGGACGAGGGGGTCACGCCCGCCTGCTGCTGCACCTGGCGCTGGACCTTGGCCGGGTCGGCGACGGGCGCGGCCTGGGCCTGGAAGTGGGCCTGGTCCTTGGTGAACTGGGCCGCCTGGCCAGGCTACTGCGGGACCTGCTGGCCCTGCGCGCCCGCCTGGGCCGTCGCCGCCTGCGGGTTCTGGTTGGTGTGGTCGGTCCACTGGGCGCCGTCCCACCAGCGGAGGAGCTGGGAGGCGCCCTGGGGGTCCGGGTACCAGCCTGCAGGAGTGTTCGAATGCGTTGTCACCCGGGCACACTACCCCGAACCACCCCGGCCACCGCCAGCCCCAGGAGTGGACTTTCCGCAGGCCGGAGCGGTGGTCGCCGTTCCGCAACCGCCACCGGAGCCCGCACCACGACGGCGCCGGAGCTACTTCCGGACCTCCACCACCAGCGCCCCCTCCCCCACTTCGAGGACCACCTCGCCGACGCGTCCCGCCGCCCGGACGTCCGCCGCGGCGAGGGCGAACCGGTCGAGGTCGGCCCGCGGCGCGCGTACGACGACCGTCCCGATCTCGGCCCGCATCGAGAGCCTCGCGAGGGACTTGGCCTTGCGCACCCCGGCGATGACGGCGGCGGCCGTCGCGAGCACGCTCCCGTCCGGACCGCCCTCCGCCCGGCCGGGCCCCGCACCGCCGCGCGCCCGCGCGAGCACCCCCTCCGCCGACGGCCACGCCGCCCGGTGGACCGACCCCGGCGCGTACCAGGACCAGACCTCCTCGGTGACGAACGGCAGGATCGGCGCGAACAGCCGAAGGGCCGTGTCCAGGGTGGTCCGCAGGGTCTCGCGGGCGGAGTCGCGGGCGGCCGGGTCGCCGCGGTCGCCGTACGCGCGGGCCTTGACCAGCTCCACGTAGTCGTCGCAGAAGCGCCAGAAGAACGTCTCCGCGCAATTCAGCGCCCGGGTGTAGTCGAAGTCGTCGAAGGCGGCCGTCGCCTCGTCGACGGTGGCGGCGAGGTCGGCGAGCAGCGCCCGGTCCAGCGGTTCGGTCACGGCCGCGCCCGTCGCCTCGAAGCCGAGGACGAACTTCCCGACGTTCAGGAGCTTCGTCGCGAGGCGGCGGCCGATCTTCATCCGGCCGGTGTCGAAGGCCGTGTCGGTGCCGGGCCGTCCGCTCGCCGCCCAGTGCCGGACCGCGTCCGCGCCATGGGTGCGGAGCAGGTCGTCGGGGGTGACGGCGTTGCCCTTGGACTTCGACATCTTCTTGCGGTCGGGGTCGAGGATCCACCCGGAGATCGCCGCGTGCCGCCAGGGCAGCGTGCCGTGACCGGTGTGGGCGCGCAGGACCGTGGCGAACAGCCAGGTGCGGATGATCTCGTGGGCCTGCGGGCGCAGGTCCATCGGGAAGACGCGGGCGAACAGCTCCGGGTCCGCGAGCTGCCGCCCGGCGATCTGCGGCGTGAGCGACGAGGTGGCCCAGGTGTCCATGACGTCCGGGTCGCCGGTGAAGCCGTGCGGCTTGCCGCGCTGGGACGCGTCGTAGCCGGGTGGCGTCTGCGCGCTCGGGTCGACGGGCAGTGTGGCCGCGTCGGGGACGATCGGACGGGTGTGGTCGGGCGTGCCGTCGCCGTCCAGGGGATACCAGAGCGGGACGGGGACTCCGAAGAAGCGCTGCCGGCTGATCAGCCAGTCGCCGTTGAGGCCGTCCACCCAGTGGTCGTAGCGCACGCGCATGTGCGGCGGGTGCCAGACCAGCTCCCGCCCCCGCCCGCGGAGTTCGGACCTGCGCCCCTCGTCGCGGCCGCCGTTGCGCACGTACCACTGACGGGTGGTGACGATCTCCAGGGGCTTGTCGCCCTTCTCGTAGAACTTCACCGCGTGCGTGACCGGCCGGGGTTCGCCGTGCAGCTCGCCGCGCTCGCGCAGCAGGGCGACGATCCGTTCGCGCGCGGTGTGGGCGGTGGCGCCCGCCAGTTCCGCGTACGCGGCCACGGCGTCCGGCGCGTCGACGCCGCTCGGCGGCTGAGCGCGGAAGCGCCCGTCCCAGCCGATCACCGGCCGCGTGTCCAGGCGCAGTTCCCGCCACCAGACGACGTCCGTGGTGTCGCCGAACGTGCAGACCATCGCGAGGCCCGTGCCCTTGTCGGGCGCCGCGAGGTGGTGCGCGAGGACGGGGACGTCCACGCCGAAGAGCGGAGTGCGGACGGTCGTGCCGACGAGGTCGCGGTGGCGCTTGTCGTCGGGGTGCGTGACAAGGGCGACGCACGCGGGGAGCAGTTCGGGGCGGGTCGTCTCGATCGGGACGGTGCGGCCGTCGGCGGCGCGGAATCCGAGCCGGTGGTACGCGCCGGGCCGCTCCCGGTCCTCCAGTTCGGCCTGGGCGACCGCTGTGCGGAACGTGACGTCCCACAGGGTGGGCGCCTCCGCGAGGTACGCGTCGCCGCGCGCGAGGTCGGCGAGGAACGCCCGCTGCGAGGTGGCGCGCGCCTCGGCGCCGATGGTCCGGTAGGTGCGCGACCAGTCGACGGACAGGCCGAGGCGGCGCCACAGGTCCTCGAATGCCTGCTCGTCCGCCGCGGTGAGCCGCTCGCACAGCTCGATGAAGTTCTCCCGGGAGACGGGGAGCTGGCGCTTGCCGGGCCGTGCGGGCGGGGTGAAGTCCGGGTCGTACGGGAGGGCGGGGTCGCAGCGGACGCCGTAGTGGTGCTGCACGCGGCGCTCGGTGGGCAGGCCGTTGTCGTCCCAGCCCATGGGGTAGAAGACGTTCCGGCCGCGCATGCGCTGGTAGCGGGCGACGGTGTCGGTGTGCGTGTACGAGAAGACGTGCCCGACGTGCAGGGAGCCGCTGACCGTGGGCGGCGGGGTGTCGATGGAGAACAGGTCTTCGCGCGGTGCCGTGTGCGCCCGGTCGGCGTCGAAGGCGTATACGCCGGACTCGTCCCATCGCCTGGACCACTTGTCCTCGAGACCGTCGAGGACGGGCTTGTCCGGGGTGCCCTGCGGGCGAGGGGTGTCCGTCATGCTCCCGCATGCTAACGCCGCGCCGGACACGGCGTTCCCCCATTTTCTCGCGGCGCAGCCGCTGTCCCGGGGCCGGAAACCCCGGGACAGCGGCCGCGGCGCGTGCAGGCGTACCTCGGCCTGTGCCGTGCCTCAGGCCGCGACGTGTCTCAGACCGTGGCGATCGCCGGGTCGCTGACCCCCGCCTGCCCGGTCTCCACGTGCCCGGCGAACCGCCGCAGGAAGCCCGTGGAGGTGTCGGACACCACGGTCAGGTCGTACCAGCGCTTGCTGCCGCGCAGGTCCACGGTGTGCTGGACGGTGGCGCCCGGCTTGACCTTGAAGGTCTCCTTGCCGCCGCCGTAGGCGTTGGTCACCGTGAGGTTGCAGTCGGCGGAGCCCGCGTTGGTCAGGGTCAGCTTGATGTTGCCGGTCGCCTTGTCGTGGCGGGCGGTGACCTCGGGGCCCGCCGTCTTCGCCGGGCCCTTGAAGGCGCGCAGGAAGCCGTTCGGGCCGAAGACGGTCAGGTCGTTGTTGCCGCCGGAGTACGCCGAGTTCCAGGTGTCGGAGATCGTCTTGCCCGCCTCCGTGGTGTACGTCCAGGGCCCGTCGGTGCGGTTGCCGGAGCGGACGTGGAAGCAGACGCCCGCCTCGTCGCCGCCGCCGAAGGTGAGGGTGAACTTCCCGGCGGCGGTGTCCGCGGCGCCGTCCACCAGCGGGGCGTACGGCAGCGCACGCGCGGGCCGGGAGCCGCGCTCCTGCTTGGGCAGCGCCGGGCCGGCGGGCGCCTTGGGGAAGTAGTCGGGGTGGCGCTCGTGGTCCGGCGGCTCGTAGGCGGCGGTGTCGGGCAGCTCCGCCGGGTCGGTGTCCTTGCCGCCGAAGTCGAAGGCGGAGGTGAGGTCGCCGCAGATCGCGCGGCGCCACGGCGAGATGTTGGGCTCCTGGACGCCGAAGCGCTTCTCCATGAACCGGATGATCGACGTGTGGTCGAAGACCTCGGAGTTCACGAACCCGCCGGTGCTCCACGGCGACACCACGATCATCGGGACGCGCTGGCCGAGGCCGTAGTGCCCGGCGCCGTACGAGGCGTTGCCGGGGAAGTAGTCGAGCTTGGTGTCGACCGTGGACAGGCCCTGGTTCGCCGAGGAGGGGACGTACGGCGGCACGACGTGGTCGAAGTAGCCGTCGTTCTCGTCGTACGTGAGGAACAGCGCCGTCTTCGCCCACACCGCCGGGTTGGAGGTGAGCGCGTCGAGGATCTGCGCGATGTACCAGGCGCCGTAGTTCACCGGCCAGTTGGGGTGCTCGCAGAACGCCTCGGGCGCGGCGATGTAGGACACCTGCGGCAGCCGGTCCGCCTTCACGTCGGCCCTCAGGATGTCGAAGTAGCCGTCGCCCGCCTTGGCGTTGGTGCCGGTGCGGGCCTTGTCGTAGAGCGGGTCGCCGGCCTTGGCGTTGCGGTACTTGTTGAAGTACAGCAGCGAGTTGTCGCCGTAGTTGCCGCGGTACGCGTCGTCGATCCAGCCCCAGTGCCCGGCCGCGTCCAGGCCGTCGCCGATGTCCTGGTACACCTTCCAGGAGACACCCGCCTGCTCCAGGCGCTCGGCGTACGTCGTCCAGTCGTAGCCCGCCTCCTGGTTGCCGAGGACCGGGCCGCCGCCCTTGCCGTCGTTGCCGACGTGGCCCGTCAGCATGTAGTAGCGGTTGGGGTCGGTGGCTCCCATGAACGAGCAGTGGTAGTCGTCGCAGACCGTGAAGGCGTCGGCGAGCGCGTAGTGGAACGGGATGTCGTCCCGTTCCAGGTACGCCATGGTCCGCTCGGACTTCGCGGGGATCCAGTTGTCGTACCTGCCGTCGCCGAAGGCGCTGTGGCCGCCCGCCCAGTCGTGGTCGAGGCCCGCGATGAACTGCATGCCGAGGTCGTCGGCGTCCGGGTGGAAGGGCAGCACCTCCTTGCCGCCGCCCTGCTGGTGCCAGACGGGCTTGCCGCTGGGCAGCGTCACCGGGCGCGGGTCGCCGAAGCCGCGTACGCCCTTCATCGTCCCGAAATAGTGGTCAAAGGAACGATTCTCCTGCATGAGCACCACGACGTGCTCGACGTCCTCGATGGTGCCGGTGCGGCGCTTCGCGGGCAGCGAGGCCGCGCGGGCGATGCTCTCGTTCAGCGCGGCGAAGGCAGCGGTGCCACCGGCCAGTTGCATGAAGCGGCGCCGGTTCAGTCCAGGCATGGGGATATGACCTCGCGTGAAGTGGGGGGACGTGAGCGGGTGAAGTGTGTCAAGTGCACCAAGGCTTATGGAAGAGGCGGGCGGTGCCGTGTCGCGGAGGTGACGGCGGGGACAACCGCGGGTGCCGGAGTGGTCGGTGGTTCCGCGTTGCGGGCTCGTGAACTCTCCGCCGGCCAGGAATGCGGGCACGGCGCCCCGCCTTGTCATCTGTGATCGTTGGGATGCGCCGGGCGCCACGGGGCGCGCGGGGCGCAGGGAGCGGAGCGAGGGACAGATGGCCAAGGCGTACGTATTCACCCGGCACGGTGGCCCCGAGGTGGAGGCCCTCGTCGACCGGGAGCCGCCCGAGCCCGGCCCGGGTCAGTTGCTGATCGCGGTGCGGGCGGCGGGCGTCAACCCCGTCGACTACAAGCTGCGCGGCGGTTACCGCAGGCCGGGGCAGGCGCCCGCCGCACTGCCCGAGGTGCTCGGCAGCGAGGCCGCGGGCGTGGTGGCGCGGACCGGTCCTGGCGTCGAGGGTTTCGCCGTGGGGGACGCGGTGTTCGGGTCCACGCTCACCGGCGGGTACGCCGAGTACACGCTGCTGCCCGTGGCGATCGCCGCGCACCAGCCGGAGGGCCTGTCGTTCGCGGAGGCCGCGACACTGCCGGTCGCCGCGGCCACCGCCTACGACGGGGTGCGCCAACTCGCGCTGCCCGCCGGGGCGACGCTGCTGGTCACGGGCGCCGGTGGCGGCGTGGGCGGGAACGTGGTGCGCCTCGCGCGCCACCTGGGGCTGCGCGTGATCGGCACCGCGAGCGAGGGCAAGAAGGACGTCGTCGAGTCGCTGGGCGCGGCCCATGTGGCGTCAGGACCGGACCTGGTGGAGCGGATCCGCGCGGCGGCGCCGGACGGCGTCGACGGCGTCTTCGACCTGGTCGGCGGGGACCATCTGCGGGCCGTGGCGGACGTGGTGGCCGACCGCACGAAGCTGATCACGGCCGGCGGGAAGCAGATCGTGGGCGAGCTGGGCGGCTCCGCCGTGGCCCGGGCGCGCGACGCCGCCACGCTCGACGCGGTGGCCGAACTCGCCGCCGCCGGGGTGCTCCGGCCGCACATCACGGCGACGTACCCGCTCGACCGGGCGGGCGAGGCGCTGCGCGCCGTCGAGACCGGGCACGCGCTGGGCAAGGTCGTGATCGAGGTCGGCGCGTGAGGGCGCCGGGGGCGGTGGAGCGGGGTACGTCGGCGTCGCCCGCCGCCGCGGGGACCCCGCACCCCCTCGACAACCCCGGACTCGCCTCCCTCGAAGGCCCGCACGCGCACTTCGCCGAGCGGCGCGGGCGCGTCGCGCGCTATCCGGACGCCGTGTCGCCCTGGCTGGGGATGCCCACCGCGCCGGACGCGGCGGACTGGGCGGACCTTGCCGCCTTCGCGGGACCGGACGGCGAGGTGCCGCTGCCCGGTGTCGCGGTGGACGTGCCGGCCGGCTGGGAGGTGACGTTCGACGTGGCCGGGGTGCAGCTCGTCGACGGCGACATCCCGGCGGCGCCGGACGCCGGGACGGTGCGGCTCGGGCCCGAAGACGTACCGGAGATGCTGGACCTGGTGGCGCGCACGCGGCCGGGCCCGTTCCGGGAGCGCACCATAGAACTCGGAACGTATCTGGGCATACGTCACGAGGGCGCCCTGGTCGCGATGGCCGGGGAGCGGCTGCACCCGCCGGGCTGGACGGAGATCAGCGCGGTCTGCACCGACCCCGCGTACCGGGGTCACGGCCTCGCGAGCCGCCTGGTCCTCGCGGTGGCGTACGGCATCAGGGAGCGCGGCGAGATTCCGTTCCTGCACACGGCGGCGCGCAACACGGGGGCGGTCCGGCTGTACGAGTCGCTGGGGTTCCGACTGCGGCGGAACATCTCGTTCCGCGCGGCACGGACAACAGCGGCATCCGAGGCCGGGCGCAGGGCCCTGACCGGCAAAAATGAAAAGACGGCCATGCGTTCGGATTGATACCTTCCGAACCATGCGTGCCCTTGGTGACAAAGAAATCCGTGCGTCGTTCGTGAACTGCTCGAAGGGCGAGGCCCGGCGCCTGACGCTGCCCGCGGGCTTCGCCGAGACGCCCTGGTCCGACCTGGACTTCCTGGGCTGGCGCGACCCCAAGGCCCCGGACCGCGGCTATGTCGTGGCCGAGCGGGGCGACGAGCTGGTCGGCATCGCCCTGCGCGCCTCCACGGGGGCCCGCCGCTCCATGCTGAAGTCCAGCATCTGCTCGGTGTGCGTGACGCCGCAGGCGGGTTCGGGCATCGCGCTGCTCGTCGCGCCCCGCGCGGGCGAGGCGGGCCGCCAGGGCAACTCCGTCGGCCTGTACGTCTGCGCGGACCTGGCCTGCTCCCTCTACGTACGCGGCAAGAAGACCTCGGCCCTGGCCCGCCGCTTCGACGAGAGCCTCACCCCGGAGGAGCAGAACGAGCGCACCGTGCGCAACCTCACCGGCTTCCTGGACCAGGTGCTCGCTCGCGCCTAGACCTGCCGGGGATCGACCAGTTGCAGCGTCAGCGCGTCCGGCGGCTCCGCGAGGCCGGGGCCGCCGGCCTCGGCCCAGGTGAGGATGTCGTCGAGAGAGGCGTCGTCGAGGGCGAAGCCCACCCAGGCCGGACGGCCACCGTGCGCGCGGCCCGCGCGGGAGGGCTGGACGACCACGATGTTGGCCTGCCCGCAGGGGCCGAGGCACTCGCTGGTGCGCACCGCGAACCGGCCCCCGGAACGGTCCGCCGCCGCGCGCAGCCGCGCCAACTGGCCCACGTGGTCCGTGCCGGGGTGCTTGACCGGGTCGCCGCAGCAGCAGCCCCGGCACACGACGAGCGTGCAGGGACGGGTGGCGGGTGGGGCTGTCGGGGCCGCCGGGACTGTCGGGGCCGCCGGGGACACAGCGTCGGGGGCGGTGCGGGGTTCGGGCAGGGGCACGGCGGGCGCGGTGCGGGGCTCGGGCGTACTGCGGGGCTCGGGCGCGGTCATTTCATGATCATGCCAGGGTGGTGATCACGTCAGGTAGGCCAGCCCCGGGTGCGCCTGCCGGTAGCCGTCGACCAGGCGCCGGGCCACGGACACCGAGTCGACCAGCGGGTGCAGCGCGAACGCCTTGACCGCCGTGGCGCGCGAGCCGCTGTCCGCCGCGGCGAGCACCTCGCGCTCGACCGCCTTGACCGCGCACACCAGGCCCGTGGCGTGCCCCGGCAGCGGCGACACGGCGGCCGGGTGCGGGCCGGACGCGTCCACCAGGCACGGCACTTCGATGATCGCGTCCGAGTCGAGCTCGGGCAGGGTCGTGCGGTTGCGGACGTTGAGGATCAGCGTGGCCCGTTCGTCGCGGGCGATGGCCCGCATCAGGGCGAGGGCGACCCGTTCGTAGCCGCCGGACTCCATGTCCTCGGGGGCGCGTTCCCCGGCACCCGCGGCCTCCCGGCTGTGCGCCATGTACGTCGCCTCGCGCTCGGCGCGGGTGGCGTCCCACGTCTTGAAGGCGGCGGCCTCGGGGTTGCGCAGTTCGTCGTAGAAGCGGGCCTGCTGGTCGCGCAGGAACGCGCCGCGGGTCCGCTCGGCCGTCCGGTAGGCGTGGACGGTCTCCCGGTTGAAGTAGTAGTAGTGCAGGTACTCGTTGGGGATCGCGCCGAGCGACTGGAGCCAGTCGGCGCCGAAGAGCTTGCCCTCCTCGAAGGAGTCGAGCAGGTCCCGGTCGCCGAGCAGCCGCGGCAGCAGGTCCTGCCCGTCGACCTCCAGGCCGGTCAGCCAGCCCAGGTGGTTGAGGCCCACATAGTCGAGCCAGGCCCGGCCGGGCTCGGCGCCGAGCAGCGTCGCCACCCGGCGGCCGAGGCCCACGGGCGAGTCGCAGATGCCGATGACGCGGTCGCCGAGGTGGCGGGCCATCGCCTCGGTCACCAGGCCCGCGGGGTTGGTGAAGTTGATGACCCACGCCTCGGGCGCGAGCCGCCGCACCCGGCGGGCGATGTCGACGGCGACGGGCACGGTCCGCAGCCCGTACGCGATGCCGCCCGCGCCGACCGTCTCCTGTCCGAGCACCCCTTCGGCGAGCGCCACCCGCTCGTCGGCGGCACGGCCTTCCAGACCGCCGACGCGGATCGCGGAGAACACGAAGTCGGCGCCGCGCAGCGCGTCGTCGAGGTCGGTGGTGACGCGCACGGCGGGCGCGGCGGGCACCCCGTCGGCCTGGTCGGCGAGCACACGGGCGATCGCCCCGGCCCGGGCGCCGTCCACGTCGTGCAGGACGACCTCGGTGATCCGGCCCTCGGCGCGGTCGCCGAGCAGCGCCCGGTACACGAGGGGCACCCGGAATCCGCCGCCGCCCAGAATTGCCAGCCTCACGTCTGAACCACCTTGCCCGCAGTCTCAGTGAACAGTGAACTGTTGAACATCGCTCCGAACACCTACCACTGCGCACGATGCCATGCGAAACACGAGGTGCCCGGAGCGGGCCCTGGACCAGACCGGCGCGGGACCGGCTCCAGACGCCGCCCCGGTCTAGAACGAACGCTCTATTTAGCGGCGACCACTGCCGCGATCGCGCGGCCCGCCCATTCCGGCGCCGGTTCCACGAACTCGGCGAAGCGCTCGAGCACCGCGTCCGGGAACGCCACCGCACGCCCCAGTTCCTGGTCCACGTGCAGGGCCAGCAGCTCCGTCGTCGCCACCGGCCCGGCGTCCGGCGCCGGATCGGCCGCGGCGCCGTCGACGACGTACAGCTCATGCGCGAAGTGCGCCTTCTTGCCGTGCACACCGAGCACCCGGGTGCGTACCGCGAGGTGGGCGCCTTCGGCGACGTCGCGCAGATACCGCAGGTGGGCCTCGACCGTGTAGAGGGAACAGCCGGTGGCCGCGCGGTACGCGGCGTGCAGGCCCGTCGCGTCCATCATGGCATCCGTGGCGAAGCCGAAGGCGAGCGAGTAATAGCCCTCGCTCATATGGCCGTTGTAGTCGATCCACTCGGGCGGGACGACCTGCCGGTACAGCGGCAGACGCCGGGCGATCTCCCTGGTCATGCGGTTCCCTCGGTGTCGGCGGTGGTCTGCCGCGGCAGTCTGCCCGTCGCCCGCAGTACGTCGATGACGCCCTGGTCGCGCTCGGCGACGAGGTCGGCGATGGTGCGCCCGGCGGCGGCCTCGTCGCACCCGGCGACCACCGCGTCGTACAGCTCCTTGTCGAGTTCGGGTGCTTCGAGCCGCGTCCACGGGGACTTCAGGGACGGCCCGAAGTGGTCGAGCATATGGGCCATGCCGCCCTCGCCGCCCGCGAGCGCGAAGGTGAGCATGGGGCCCATGAACGCCCAGCGCAGGCCGGGGCCTTCGGTGATGGAGTCGTCGATCTCCTGGACGGTGGCCTCGCCGTTGGCGACCATGTGCAGCGCCTCGCGCCACAGGGCTTCCTGGAGGCGGTTGGCGATGAAGCCGGGCACCTCGCTCTTCATGGTGATGACGGACTTGCCCGCGACCTCGTAGAAGCGCGACGCCCAGGCCACGGCTTCGTCGGTGGTCCGCTCGCCGCCGACGACCTCGACGAGCGGGATCAGGTACGGCGGGTTGAAGGGGTGCCCGACGACGAGGCGGCCGGGGTCGGCGGCCGTGGTCTGCATGTCGGTCATGGGATAGCCGGAGGTCGACGAGGCGATGACGGCCCCGGCCGGCGCGGCGGCATCGAGCCGCGCGAGCAGATCGCGCTTCAGCTCCAGCTTCTCGGGCGCGCTCTCCTGCACGAACTGCGCGTCGGCGACGGCCTCTTCGAGCGTCGCGGCAACGGTCAGCCGGTCCCGGGACGCGCCCTCGGCGAGCCCGAGCCGGGTGAGCGCGGGCCAGGCGGCATCGACGAGCCGCCGCAGCCGCTGCTCGGCGTCGGGCGCGGGATCCCAGGCGGTGACGTCATAGCCACGGGCCAGGAAGTGGGCTACCCAGCCGCCGCCGATGACTCCGGCACCGACGCAGGCGACACGGCGGACTTCTTCAGGGGTGGTCACGGTCATGGTGCGGTCCTCCGTGGAGATCAGGTGCGGGGCTTGAGGCCGAGCTTCGTGCGGGCCTCGTCCGGGGTGGCGACGCGCGACCCGAGGTTCTCGGTGATCTGGACGGCGCGCTCGACGAGCTCCGCGTTGGTGGCCTTGTTGCCCTTGCCCAGGTACAAGTTGTCCTCAAGACCCACGCGGACCTGGCCACCGAGCAGGATGGACTGCGCGACCCACGGCATCTGCATGCGGCCGAGCGCGAAGCTGGCCCACTGGGCGCCTTCGGGGAGCATGTTGACCATGGACTGGAGGACGCCCGGGTCGGCGGGGGCGCCCCACGGGATGCCCATGCAGAGCTGGAAGACGGTGGGGTTGTCGAGGAGGCCCTCCGCGAGGAGCTGCTTGGCGAACCACAGCTGCCCGGTGTCGAAGATCTCCAACTCGGGCCGTACGCCCAGCTCCTGGATGCGCTTGGCGCCCTGGCGGAGCATGTCGGGCGTGGAGATGTAGAGGTTGTCGCCGAAGTTGAGGGAGCCGCAGTCGAGGGTGCAGATGTCGGGCAGCAGGTCCTCGACGTGCGGGAGGCGGTCGAGGCCGCCGACGAGGTCGGTGCCGGGCAGTTCGCCGAGCTCCGTCAGCGGCTGGTCCGGGTCGATCACCAGGTCCCCGCCCATGCCCGCCGTCAAGTTGATGACGACGTCGGTGCCGGTCTCCTTCACGCGCTCGACGACCTCGCGGTAGAGCCGGGGGTCGCGGGACGGGGCGCCGGTCCCGGGGTCGCGGACGTGGATGTGCACGACGGCGGCCCCGGCCTCGGCGGCCCGGACGGCGTCCCGGGCTATCTGCTCGGGTGTGACGGGCACGTGCGGGCTCTTGCGGACGGTGTCGCCGGCGCCGGTGAGGGCACAGGTGATGATGACGTTGTCGTTCACGGGCATGCCGGACTCCCTTTCGGAGGCGGGGGGGGTGCGGTCGTGCGGAGTGCGTACGGGGACGCGTACCGGAGGTATCGGGCTTACGGGGCCGGGGCTCAGCGCGCGGCGAGCGCGACGTCCACGTGGGCGAGCAGGGCCGCGTGCATGTCGTCGGGCCGGGTGCCGGGGCCGTCCGGGGCACCGGCGAGGACCTGGGTGGCGAGGCCGTCGATCAGGGCGGTCAGGTGCAGCGCGGCCGCCTCGGGGTCGACGGGCCGGAACGCGCCCTGGGCGACGCCGCGCCGGACGACGTCGGCGACGGTGGCACGCCACTGCCGGTAGTACTCGGTGTGCAGGCGGCCGACGGCGGTGGAGCGGGCCGCCTCGGCCCACAGGTCGAGCCAGACGCTCCACTGGTCGCGCTGCTGGGCGGTGCGCGGGGTCTGGAGCTCGATGAGCTGGCGCAGTTCGTCGGCGGCGTCGGCCGCGTCGGCGATGCGTGCGGCCCTGCGGGCGGTGTCCTCGTCCATGCACCAGCGCGCGGCCGCCTCCAGGAGGTCGTCACGGCCCGGGAAGTGGTAGTGGATGGCGGCCGTGCTGGTCTCGCAGGCCTTGGCGATGTCCTGGACGCGGACGGCGTGGAAGCCGTGGTCGGCGATGAGGCGGACGGTCTCGCGGATGATCTGCAACGGGCGGCCCTCCGGCGGCGTCGCGGCCCGGCGTCCGCGCGGGGCCGCGGGCCGGACGGCCGCCGGGTCCGCGCCGCCGCGGGTGCCGAGCAGCCAGGCCGCGTCGACGTCGGTGGTGTCGGCGATCCGGGCCAGCTCGGCCGCCGTGAAGCGCCGGGTGCCGCCCAGGGAGCGCGACAGCTTCGACGGATCCATGACGATCCGCCGCGCGAACTCGCGCTGGGTCACGCCCGCCGCGGCGATGACCGCACGGACACGGGTGGGGACGTCGGGGTCTTGCTCCATGCCGGTCACCGTACCCGCGCATTGAGTTCAGCACAACGCAAGCTTCAAGGTCCCTCCGGATGCACTCACAGTTTCACGCCATTGCGATGCTGACTGATGCATCAGTCACCTCGGCTCACCTCAACTCACCTCAGCTCCGACGCAGCCCTCGCCGCACCACCACCGGCACCGACGCCGCCCCCAGCACCGCCACCAGCGCGCACACGCCCGCCCAGCCCCAGGTCGCGTACGCCAGCGCCCCGAGCGACGAGCCCGCCGCGCCGCCGATGAAGGCGCACGTCATATAGGCCGTGTTGAGGCGGCTGCGCGCCTCGCTGCTCAGGGCGAAGATCCGCACCTGGTTGGCGACCATCCCGGACTGCATGGCCACGTCCAGGAGCAGCGTGCCGAGGGCCAGGGCCACGAGCCCGGGCGCGCCGCCGAGCCCACCGAGGGCGAGGGCTCCCGCCGGGGCGACGACCGCGAACGAGCACCGGCGGCGCGGGCTCCCTCGGCTCCCTGGCCGGGCGGCGGCCACCGCAGGAGGTGCGGGCTCGGCCCCGGCGTGGCCGAGCAGCGCATCGACCTGATCGACGCGGAGATCACCCGCCTGACGGAGCTGCGGCAGCGGCTCGCGCTGCGCGTCGCGGCGATCCGCGCGGTGGCCGGGATCGACGACCGGCTCGACGCGTCGTCCCGTACGGGTGTTTGACGCGGGGGCCGATTTCGGCGAGGCGTATCACGCGATGGTGTGACTGGAGGGGGCGCACGGCTTCGGGTGGCGCGGCACGGGTAGTGCTCGGCTGCCCGTACGCCGTCCGCGAGGAGAGACACCCGTATGCCGCAGTCGTCACGCCCCTTCGAACTGCCGAGTTTCTACATGGTGCATCCGGCACGCCTCAACCCCCATACGGAGGAGGCGCGTTCGCACACCCGGGAGTGGGCGCGGACCATGGGGATGCTGGAGGGCTCCGGGGTCTGGGACACGGCCGACCTGGAGGCGCACGACTACGCCCTGCTGTGCGCGTACACGCACCCGGACTGCGACAGCGCGGCCCTGTCCCTGGTCACCGACTGGTACGTGTGGGTGTTCTTCTTCGACGACCACTTCCTGGAGCTCTTCAAGCGCACCCAGGACCGGGTGGGCGGCAAGGCCTACCTGGACCGGCTGCCCGCGTTCATGCCGATGGACCTCGCGACGCCGATGCCCGAGCCCACCAACCCGGTGGAGGCGGGCCTCGCCGACCTGTGGAGGCGCACGGTGCCCAGCATGTCCCTGGAGTGGCGGGCCCGCTTCGCCGAGAGCACCCGCAACCTCCTCAACGAGTCGCTGTGGGAGCTGTCCAACATCAACGCGCACCGCGTCGCGAACCCCGTCGAGTACATCGAGATGCGCCGCAAGGTGGGCGGCGCCCCCTGGTCGGCGGGGCTCGTGGAGTACGCGACGGGCGCGGAGGTCCCGGCGGCGGTGGCGCGGTCCCGGCCGCTACGGGTCCTGCGGGACACGTTCGCCGACGCCGTGCACCTGCGCAACGACCTGTTCTCCTACCAGCGGGAGGTCGAGGAGGAGGGCGAGCTGAGCAACGGCGTCCTGGTCCTGGAGACCTTCCTCGGCTGCTCCACGCAGGAGGCCGCGGACGCCGTCAACGATCTCCTCACGGCCCGGATGCAGCAGTTCGAGGACACGACGTTCACGGAACTCGGCCCGCTGTGCGCCGAGATGGCACTCCCGCCCGGGCAGTGCGCGGACGTCCTCGCGTACGTCAAGGGGCTCCAGGACTGGCAGTCAGGCGGCCACGAGTGGCACATGCGCTCCAGCCGGTACATGAACGAGGGCGCCACCGATCGCCCGTCGCCGCTCGCGGGCCCCACCGGCATGGGCACGTCGGCCAGCGGCATCAAGGCCCTCATGGCCGCGACCGGCGCCCAGCGCGTGCGCCGCTTCACGCACGTCCCGTACCAGCGGGTCGGCCCCTCCCGGATCCCCGACTTCGACCTGCCGTACACGACCACCCTCAGCCCCCACCTCGACCACTCGCGGCGCGAGACCGTCGACTGGGCCGCCCGCATGGGCATGCTCCAGCCGCAGCCGGGCGTGCCCGCCTCGCACATCTGGGACGCCCACAAGCTCGCCGGGTACGACTTCCCGCTGTGCGCCGCGGGCCTGCACCCGGACGCCACCCCGGAGCAGCTCGACATCGGCTCGTGCTGGCTGACCTGGGGGACGTACGGGGACGACTACTACCCCGTGGTGTTCGGCAGGCCCCGTGACCTGCTCGGCGCCAAGGTGTGCACCGACCGGCTGCTGCTCTTCATGCCCCTGGACTGCTCCCCCACTCCCCCGCCCGCCAACGCCCTGGAGCGCGGCCTCGCCGACCTGTGGGCCCGCACGGCGGGCCCCATGAACGCGGAGGGGCGCGCCGCGCTGCACAAGACCCTGGTGGACATGACGGACAGCTGGCTGTGGGAGCTGGGCAACCAGGCGCAGCACCGCATCCCGGAGCCCGTCGACTACATGGAGATGCGCCGCCACACCTTCGGCGCCCACTTCACGATGAGCCTCAGCCGCTTCGGGCACGGCAAGCGGGTGCCCGAGGAGATCTACGCGACCGCGCCGTTGCAGAACCTGGAGAACGCCGCCGCCGACTACTCGATGCTCATGAACGACGTCTTCTCTTACCAGAAGGAGATCGAGTACGAGGGCGAGGTGCACAACGCGATCCTCGTCGTGCAGAACTTCTTCGACTGCGACTATCCGGCGGCGCTCGGCATCGTCGACGACCTCATGAGGTCCCGCATGAGCCAGTTCCAGCACGTCGTCGCACATGAACTGCCCGTCTTGTACGACGAGTTCGACCTCGGCCAGGAGGCACGGGACACCCTCGACGACTATGTCGAGGAACTGAAGCACTGGATGGCCGGGATCTACATCTGGCACCGCGACTGCCGCCGCTACCGCCAGCAGGACCTCTCGCACGGGCCGCTGCCCGCACCGTCCGGGCTCGGCATGGACGTGGTGCGGCCCGGCTGGCTGCGGGAGCTGGCCGCGCCCTGACCTCGCGGTGACCCGGCCGTCGGCCGGCCGCGCCCCGGACGGGGGCGGGTAAGGTCGGCGGTCGGGCCGATCACCGGGGTCGGCCCGGGGCCGGCGCGGTCCGGCCCCGGGAACGTGGGGAGGGCGCGCGCCGTGCGGGAGCCGAACCACGTCCACCCGGCCGCCCCCGGCGCCCCCGCCCGCTGGCTCACCGTCGCCCCCGAGCGGACCGTGCTCGGCGTCATCCACAACGTCACCTCGGCGACCCGGCTGCTCGACCTGCTCACCGTCTTCGACGGCGACCGGCGGGTGCAGACCGTGTTCACCCGCACCGGCTCCTCCCCGTTCGCGGACGGCATCGCGGAATTCGCCGCCGCCCGCGAACTCCCGTTCCTCCCCTGGGACGAGGCGGTCAAGTCGGAGTTCGACCTGGCGGTCAGCACCAGCCGCGGCGGCGACCTGCACAGCATCTCCGCACCGCTCATAGGTGCCCCGCACGGCGCCGGATACAATAAAAGGCTCAGCAGCCGGGAGCCGGGAGCCGGGAGCCGGGAGCCGGGAGCCTTCGGCCTGACGGCTGAATGGCTGGTGCACGACGGTGAGTTGATACCGTCCGCCGTCGTCCTCTCCCACGAGGAACAGCTCGCCCGCCTCCGAGACGGTTGCCCCGAGGCCCTGCCCGCGGCGCACGTCGTCGGTGATCCCTGCATGGACCGGCTGCGCGCCTCCCTCCCCTTCCGTGCGGAGTACCGCGCCGCGCTCGGCGTCCGCCCCGACCAGCGCCTGCTCGTCCTCAGCTCGACCTGGGGCCGCCACTCCCTCCTCGGCGCCGCGGGCGACCTCGTCCTCCGCGCCCTCGCCGAACTGCCCTCCGACTCCTATCGCGTCCTTGCCGCCGTGCACCCCAACGCCTGGTACGGGCACGGGGGTTGGCAGGTGCGCTCCTGGCTGCGACCCCACCTGGACGCCGGGCTGCTGCTTCCGCCGCCCGCAGGCGACACCTGGCGGGCGGCGCTGTGCGCGGCGGACGCGTTCATCGGCGACCACGGCTCGGTCACGCTGTACGCGGCGGGGCTCGGCCTGCCCGGACTGCTCGGGGCGTTCGACACGGAGGCCGTGGCGGCGGGCTCCCCCATGGCGGCGCTCGGCGCGGCGCTGCCCCGCGTCTCGCCCACGCGGCCGCTCGCGGCGCAGTTGGAGCTCGCCGCGCGGGATCAGCCGACGGACCCCCGGCTCGGCGCGGCCACCTCGCAGATCACCTCCCACCCGGGCGAAGCCTCGGCCCGCCTGCGCCGCCTCTGCTATCGCGTCCTGGCCCTGGACGAGCCCGCCGCGCCGATCGCGCCGTGGCCCGTCGGCGTACCGCAGGATCTGCCGCCGACGCCGCGCTCACCGGTGGAGCGTCCGCTGTTCGTCGAGGTTCGGGTGACGTCGGGCGGCGGGGCCGGTGAGCCCGACGGGGGCGTTGGGGGCGTGGGAGCCACCGGGCCGAACCGGCCGACTGATCCGACCGCGCCGACCGAGCTCCTGATCCGGCGCCACCCCGCCCCCGCCCGCGCCGCCGCCACGCCGTGCCCGGCGCTCACCGACGCCCACGTCGCCGTCACCGCAGGCGAGCCTGAGGCGCGTTGGGCCCTCGCGGCGGACGTGGTCACGGCCCGTGCCCCGGCGGCCGGACCCCATGTGGCCGCGCTGACGGCCGAGTTGTTCACCGCCCACCCGGGCTGCGCGCTGGTCGCCGTACCGCAGGAGGACGGCGGCTGTCACCTCCACACCCGCAGTGGAACGTTCTATCTAGCCAGTTGGGATTCACCCCGCGCCTGGACCGCCCCCTCGCTCACCGCGTCCGTGATGTACGCCTGCCTGCTCCAGCACGGGGACGACTGGGAGGGCGACGTACTGGTGCGGCTGACTCCGGACGGCGCACCGGCGCGGCTGCGGGTGCGGCGCCTCGGCGCGGACCCCGTGCCGTACAGCAACTGACGCTCACGCGTCGGGCCGCTCCCCCAGCCGCTCCCGCGCCCCCGCCGCCCCCACACTCCCCAACTCCCGGTAGGTCGCCAGCGCCGCCCGCCAGTCCTCCCGTGCCCGCGCCTCATCACCGTGCGCCGCCCACGCGTCGCCCCGGGTGAGGCGGGCGTCGGCCTCCTCCTTGGGGGCGCCGCGCTCCTGGAGGAGGGCGATCGCCTCGTCCAGCGGGGTGACGGCCTCGTCGGCGCGGTCGGCGGCGAGACGGGCCTGGGCGTAACGGGTCAGGGCGCGGGCCTCGTTGTAGCGGTCGGGCGTGGGCAGGGCGGCGAAGAGTCGGCGGGCGCCGAGCAGGGACGCGGCAGCCTCCTCGTGGAGGTGCGCGGCGCTCGCCGCGCGGCCCATGTGGTAGTCGAGCAGCGCCCGGCCGCGTGGGTGCGCGAGATCGCCGAGCGCGCGCAGCGCCTGCCGGAAGCAGTCCAGGGCGTCCTGCGGGCGGCCCTGTTCCATGGCCACCTGGCCGAGGCCCTCCAGCGCGGAGGACTCGGTGCGGGCATGCCCGGCCGCGCGGGCCTGGGACAGGGCGAGCCCGTAGTGGTGACCGGCCCGCTCGACGCTGTCCGGGCCGCTCTGGTCGAAGAGGGCGAACGCCAGCTCGTAGTGGCAGCGGGCCAGCACGAGGGCGGCGTTGTCGGGCGCTTCGGCATCTCCGGCGGCTTCGGCGCCCTCGGCGGTGTCCGCACCTGCGGCGGCCGGGCCCGGCCGCGCGCCCGCCGCACCCGCCACATTCGCCGCGCCCGCCACGCCCGCCGCCCGCGCCGCCACCATCCGCTCAGCCGCCCGCACCCCCCGCTCAGCCACCTCCACCCACAACGTGTGGTGCTTCCGCCGGAAGAAGAAGCCGCGCAGCGCCTCCGCCAGGTCGCACACGAGGAGGTCATGGCCACGCGTGAACTCCAGGCCGGTGAGGGCGGCGGCGTTCTCGCGGTCCGGTTCGAGGGCGTCCAAGGCCTCGCTGTCGCTGCCGAACACGCCGTCCAGAAGAGCGGGTCGGCCGAAGATCTCGGCGCGGCGCCAGCGCGTGGACACCAGGTGCTCGGCCGCCGCGGCCCGCCGCAGGTACCAGTCGGTGATGCGCGCGGCCACCGCCCCGGTCTCGGCGGCGTCCGTGCGGGCGAGGGCGGCCGCGTACTCGTGGAGCAGGCCGTTCATGCGGCAGCGGCCGGGGGCGGGGCGGTCGAGGAGGTTGCTGTTGAGGAGGGTGCGCCGCACCCGCGCGCCGGCGTCGGGGCCGCCCGCGAGCTCGTCGACGAGGGCGTCGGCGAACTCGGGCGTCGGGTTCAGGCCGAGCCCGCGGAACACGGTGGCCGTCGCGGGATCGAGGGCCGCGTAGGAGTCCGCGAAGACGGACCGCAGGGAGTACGTGTGCGGGTCGTCGGGCACGGTCAGCGCCTCCTGGAAGGTGGGCAGGGCCAGGAGCCTGCGGACGAACTCCTCGACACCGCCCTCCAACGGGTCGGCGGCGCGCGCCCCGGCGAGCCGGGCGGCGGCGGGCAGGCCCGCGAAGGCCGGGATGACGGTCCGCAGTAACTCCTGCCCCCGGTCGGTGAGTTCGGCGGTCATGGCACGGCCCGCCGTGTCCAGGAACAGCTCCCGGCAGGACTCGTCGTCGAGCCCGGCGAGGCGGACGTACTCGGGGTCGGACCCCGGCAGGACGGAGCGCAGACCGTTCAGGAGCAGGCGGCTGGTGAGAACGACCATGCTCCCGGGGTGTCCCGGCAGGAGCGAGGGGACCTGACCGGCCGTCACCACGTCGTCGAGCAGCACCAGACAGGGTTCGTGCGCGGTGAGGTGGCGGTAGTACGCGGCCAGCGGAGCCATGTCGGCGGGCATCTCGGCGCGCGGGGTGCCGAGCGCCGACACGAACGACTCCAGGACGGAGCGGGTGTCCGCCGGTTCGAGCGCGCCGCGCGGGCTCATGTCGGCGTACAGGACACCGCCGGGGAAGCCGTCGCGCCGCAGCGCCGACCAGTGCAGGACGGCGCCGCTCTTGCCGATGCCCGGCGGCCCCGTCACCACGACGACCTCGGCGGCGGCACGCTCGCCCCGGGCGTCGGCGACGCGGTCGAGGACGGCGCGCACCGGCAGCCGGTCCACGAGCCGGCCGGGCGCGGCGGGCGCCATGAACGGCACGCGCGGGGCCCGTACTTCACCGCTCACGCACTGCCGGACCGTGACGTGCTGCGCCTGGATGACGTCGCGGAAGTTCCCGCCCGAGATGTTGTTGGCCACCGAATCCACCCGGGCAGTCTTCCAGGGCCGCCCGCCGGACGGAACGCCACCTCGCGCCCCGCCGACGCCGCCGGGCCGGTGCGCCTCAGTGGTGCCCGTCGCCGCTGTGGAGCTGCCGGTACTCCTCCGCCGTGGCCTTCGGCACCTGCGCGCCCGGGCCGTACATCGCCCGGGACAGGCGGGCCCGCAGCCGCTCGGAGCGGGGCACCTTGCGGATCACGCCGTTGGCGTCGACCAGGGGCCCCACTTCGTACGGCTGCGGCTGCTCGTGCGCGGTGAGGCGGTACCGCTCGGCCTGGCTGAGGGGCTTGTGGACCTCGACGTACTCGCCGTGCGGGAGGCGTTTGATGATGCCGCTCTCCCGCCCGTGCAGGGCGTTGTCGCGGTCGCGGCGCTGCAGCCCCAGACAGATCCGGTGGGTGACGACGAAGGCGAGCGGCGGCGCGACGAAGAAGGCGACGCGCACGAACCAGGTGATGGCGTTGATGGAGAGGTGGAAGTGCGTGGCCCACAGGTCGTTGCCGCCGCCGACCATCAGGACGCCGTACAGCGTCAGCCAGGCCACGCCGAGGCCCGTGCGGACGGGGGCGTTGCGCGGCCGGTCGGCGATGTGGTGCTCGCGTTTGTCCTTGGTGACCCAGGACTCGATGAACGGGTACACCCCGATCGCCGCCATGATCAGCGGGAACAGCGCGAAGGGGATGAAGACGCCCAACTGCAGGGTGTGGCCCCAGGCGTTGATCTCCCAGCTGGGCATCACCCGGATCAGCCCCTCGGAGAAGCCGAGGTACCAGTCGGGCTGGGCGCCGGTGCCGACGAGATCGGGCCGGTAGGGCCCGAGAGCCCATACGGGGTTGATCGTCGCGATCGCGCCCATCAGGGCGAGGACGCCGAAGACGAGGAAGAAGAAGCCGCCTGCCTTGGCGACGTAGATGGGCAGGAAGGGTGCGCCCACCACGTTCTTCTCGGTGCGTCCCGGCCCGGCGAACTGGGTGTGCTTGTGGTAGAAGACCAGGATCAGATGGGCGACGACCAGGCCCAGCATGATGCCCGGCAGCAGCAGGACGTGCACGGCGAAGAGTCTCGGGATGATGTCCTGGCCCGGGAACTCCCCTCCGAAGAGGAAGAAGGAGAGGTACGTGCCCACGACCGGCACCGACAGGATGGCGCCCTGCGCGAAGCGGATGCCGGTGCCGGACAGCAGGTCGTCGGGGAGCGAGTAGCCGGTCAGGCCGGTGATGAGGCCGAGCATCAACAGGGTCCAGCCGAACACCCAGTTGATCTCGCGCGGCTTGCGGAACGCGCCGGTGAAGAACACCCGCATCATGTGCACGAGCATCCCGGCGACGAACACGAGCGCCGCCCAGTGGTGGATCTGCCGGATGAGCAGCCCGCCGCGCACCTCCATGCTGATGTCGACGGTCGACTCGTAGGCGCGCGTCATCAGCACGCCCTTGAGCGGTTCGTAACTGCCGTTGTACTCGACCTCGATGCCGCTCGGCTCGAAGAACAGGGTGAGCCAGACGCCGGTGAGGATGAGGATCAGGAAGCTGTAGAGGCAGATCTCGCCGAACATGAAGGACCAGTGGTCCGGGAACACCTTGCGCATCTGGGTCTTGGCGAGGGTGTGCACGCCGAGGCGGCCGTCCGCCCAGTCGGCGACACGTTCCCCCTTGCCGGGGCCGGTGTCACGCTTGCCGGGGCCGGTGTTGCGGGCGCGTTCGCTCATGCGGCTCCCCCCTCGGGCGGCTACCAGGGTAGGTGCGCCGCCCGTCGGTCAACAGGCCTCCGCCCCAGGGGATTTCACCGCCCCGGCGGCCTCACCACTCCGCGAACGACCCGTCCGGGTGCCGCCACACGGGGTTCCGCCAGGCGTGCCCGCCCCGGTCGGCCGCCCGCACCGCCGCCTCGTCGACCTCGACGCCGAGGCCGGGCAGGGACGTGCGGCGGGCGTGGCCGTCGGCGAAGCGGAACGGCTCGGTGTTCACGACGTACGAGAGGAGGTCGGCGCGCTTGTTGTAGTGGATGCCGCGGCTCTGCTCCTGGATGAGGAAGTTCGGGGTGGTGAAGGCGAGTTGGAGGCTGGCGGCGAGCGCGATCGGGCCGAGCGGGCAGTGCGGGGCCAGGAGGGCGCCGTACGTCTCCGCGAGTGCGGCGATGCGCTGCACCTCGGTGATGCCGCCCGCGTGCGACAGGTCGGGCTGGGCGACGGCGATGCCCGCGGTGAGGGCGGGCAGGAACTCGGCGCGGCTGTAGAGGCGTTCGCCGGTGGCGATGGGGACGGGGCTGGCCGCGACCAGGGCGGGCAGCAGGTGGCTCTGGTCGGGCAGGAGCGGCTCCTCGGCGAACAGGGGGTGCAGCGGGGCGAGTTCGGTGAGGACGCGGCGGGCGCTCGCGGGAGTGAAGCGGCCGTGGAAGTCGACGGCCACGTCCCGGTCCGGGCCGAGGGCCTCGCGGGCGATGGCGACGCGGTCGACGACGACGGCGGTCTCGGCGTGCGTGGTGAGCGGCGAGGTCGCTCCGGCCGCGTTCATCTTCACGGCGGTGAAGCCCGCCTCGACCTGCTCGGCGATGTGCTCGGCGAGCACGGCGGGCTCGTCGCCGCCCACCCAGGCGTACACCCGCGCCCGGTCCCGCACCGGACCGCCGAGCAGGGCGTGCACGGGTGCGCCGTACGTCTTGCCCGCGATGTCCCACAGCGCCTGGTCGAGGCCCGCGACGGCGCTGGAGAGGACGGGCCCGCCGCGGTAGAAGCCGCCCTTGGTGAGCACCTGCCAGTGGTCCTGGATCCGCAGCGGGTCCTGTCCGACCAGGTACTCGGCGAGTACGTCCACGGCGGCGCGCACGACGTCGGCGCGGCCCTCGACGACGGGTTCGCCCCAGCCGACCACGCCCTCGTCGGTCTCGACGCGGCAGAACAGCCAGCGGGGCGGGGCGAGGAAGGTCTCGACGCGGTCGATCTTCATGGGGTGTCGGTCTCTCCTCGCTCGGGGGCGTGCCCGCTTGGGGCGGGTCCGTCGGCTTCGGGTCCGTCAGGTTCGGGTCCGTTCAGGTGCGCGGCGGGTCGGGGGGCTCGGCGGCCGGGTCCGCTCAGGCGGACTCCTTGACCACGCTCCAACCGCCGTCCACGGTCAGGCTGGTCCCGGTGATGTACGACGCCTCGTCCGCGGCGAGGAACGCGATGGCCGCCGCCACCTCCTCCGGCGCCCCGAACCGCCCGGCCGCCGTCCCCGCCACGCTGCGCGCCCGGTCCGCCGCGCCCACGTCCCCCCACGCGGGCGTCAGGACCGGCCCCGGCAGGACCGCGTTGACCCGCACCTCGGGTCCGTACTCGACGGCGAGCTGCCCGCACAGGGAGACCAGGGCGCCCTTGCTCGCCGCGTAGGCGGGGCGGCCCGGGATGCCGGTGTGGGCGTGCACGGAGGAGGTGAGGACGACGGCGCCGCGGTGGGCGCGCAGGTCGGGCAGGACGGCCTTGAAGCCGAGGAACGTGCCGGTGAGGTTGACCGCGAGCTGGTGTTCCCAGGAGGCCCGGGTCATGGCGTGGGCGGGGGCGATCTCGCAGGCGTAGGCGCTGCTGGAGAGGACGCCGACGGGCCCGAAGCCGTGCGCGGCCGCGAGGACCCGGTCCCAGTCGGCGGCCTCGGCGACGTCCGCGCGGACGAACACCGCGCTGCCGCCCTTGGCCCGGATGCCCTCCGCGACCTGCTCACCGTGGTCGGCGTCCACATCGGACACGACGACGGCCGCGCCCTCGGCGGCGAGGCGGACGGCGGTGGCGGCACCGATGCCGGAGGCGCCGCCGGTGACGACGGCGACCCTGCCGGTGAAGCGGGAGCCGGACGGGGCGGCGGCGCCTGGAGTGCGGCGGGAACTCCCGGACTCGGAGGCGTCGGAGGCGGGTGCGCTTGGGTTCACGTGCGGCGTCCCCTCGTGCGGGTGGGCGGCGCGGCTGCTCCCCGGCGCCCGCGCCGCGCGGCGGTGCCGCGTGGACGGCCCGCCGGGGAGCGGTGACCGCTGATGGCATGCGCCGTCCACTCTATGCGCGGTCCCAGGTGCGGGGCCCTCCGGACTCCGCCGCCACGCTGCCCTCGACGGCCGCCGGGGATGTCGCGACCGCCCCGCCCACGCCTGCGGCCGCACCCGCGCCCGCCCCTCGGGGAGACGGGGAGGTGGCGCGGGTGTCAGGTCCCGGTGGGCCGGGGTGCGGGCAGGATCTGCCGCAGCCGGGGCGAGGGGTGCCGTTCGCGCTGCCACTCGCGCGGGTAGCCGACGGAGACCTCGATGTGCGGAACGCCCTCGTGCCAGATGGTGCGCGGGATGTGCAGATGGCCGTAGACGACGGCCGCCGCGCGGTAGCGCACGGGCCAGTCGGCGGTCGCCTCCGTGCCGCACCACAGGGCGAACTCGGGGTAGTGCAGGATGCGGGTGGGCTCGCGGACGACCGGCCAGTGGTTGATGAGGACGGTCGGCAGCTCGGGGTCGAGGGCGTCGAGCCGGTCCTTGGTGAGCGCGACGCGGGCGCGGCACCAGTCCTCGCGGGTCGGGTACGGGTCCGGGTGCAGGAGCACCTCGTCCGTGCAGACCACGCCGGTCTCGTACGCGTACGCGAGGGCGTCCTTCTTGTTGTGCTTGCCCGCGGGCCGGAACGTGTAGTCGTACAGGAGGAACAGCGGGGCGATGACCGCGGGGCCGCCCTCGCCGTCCCAGACCGGGAACGGGTCCTCGGGGGTGTGCACGCCAAGTCCCCGGCACAGCTCCACGAGGTGGCGGTAGCGGGCCTCGCCGCGCAGTTGGTTCGGGTCGTCGCGGGGCGTCCACAGCTCGTGGTTGCCGGGCGACCAGATCACCGTGTCGAAGCGCTCGGTGAGGGTGCGCAGGGCCCACTCGATGTCGCTCATCATCTCGCCGATGTCACCGGCGACTATCAGCCAGTCACCCTCGTGTTCCGGCCAGAGCTCGTCGACGAACTTCCGGTTCTCGGCATAGGCAATGTGCAGGTCACTGATGCCGAACAGCCTCGGCGCCCGTCGGGATGCGGCAGATGTCGTCACCACGTGAGGCTAACCGACGCGCGCGGGCGTCCGGCAGCCGCGCCCCGGGTGCTCCGGGCGACCTCGGTGCGCCGTGGGCCACCACGGTCTAAGGTGCCCCGGAGGCGGATCTGGTCACGGACGGGGGCTTGAGTGGACGCCGGCACAGTGGGGCTGCGGATCGCGTCGTCGGTGATGGTGCCGCTGGTGAAACGGTTACTGCTGCCGCCCAAGAGCCTGCCGGGAGCCGAGTTCGACGAACGCCCGGTACGCATCGGGCGGCTCCTCTCGTTCACCGGCGACAAGCGCGCCCTCAGCGAGGCCGACCTCTACCAGCTCGCCCGGGAGCTGGTGCGCCGCGCGATGCGCGCCGCGGGCCCGCACGACCCGCCCATCGCGCCCGACGAGCAGAACG
Organism: Streptomyces flavofungini; assembly: GCF_014650815.1. GTDB lineage: Bacteria > Actinomycetota > Actinomycetes > Streptomycetales > Streptomycetaceae > Streptomyces > Streptomyces flavofungini. The sequence continues at coordinate 673,372 of NZ_BMVR01000004.1, read as the reverse complement.
CCGTCGGCTACGCCCTCGGCCACACCCTGCGCGCCCTCGGCGAACTCGACATGGACGACGTGCAGGCCTTCGACCTCGGTCCGGAGAAGCTCGCCGCCGCCCTGGTCCGCGCCAGCGCCCCGGAGACCCGCGCGCTGCTCAGCGCCGACGCCGCCCGCCTGCACGACCGGCTGCTCGTGACGGCCTGTCTGCACCTGGTCCACCAGTTCAGCAAGCGCCCCGGCTTCGAGGCCCGCACCCAGGTCGAGCTGCGCCGCAGCATCAGCGAGCAGAAGGACCAACTGCGGCTGCTCCTGGAGCGCTTGCCCGCGACGCTCGCCGAGGACACCGACTTCGAGCAGCGCTACGCCGACTATGTGGTCGGCCAGCACAGCAGCCTCACCATCCACGGCGTCGACCTGCACGACCCGCAGAGCCAGGCCTGGCCGCTGGAGACCGCCTACCTGAGCCTGGAGGCCGCGCCCGCCCGTGACCCCGCCGAACCGGTCCCCGGGGCGGGCAACGGCGACCCCGACGGCCGGGGCGCCGACCCCGACCCGGACTCCGAGCGCACGGCGGGCCCCGTCGAGGCCGCCCTCGCCGCACACGACCGGGTGCTGCTGCGCGGCGTCGCCGGGACCGGCAAGACCACGCTGGTGCAGTGGCTCGCCATCACCACCGCCCAGCAGGACCGGGTGCCGGGCCATCTGCCGCAGCTCCTCGGCCGGGTGCCGTTCGTGCTCCCGCTGCGCACGCTGGCCCGCGAGGACACCGAACTGCCCATGCCGGACGGCTTCCTGAGGTGGATCGACTGCCCGCTGACGGGCAGCGAGCCCAAGGGCTGGGTGGTGCGGGTCCTGCAGGCCGGGCGTGGCATGCTCCTGATCGACGGGGTCGACGAGATCCCGGAGGCGGAGCGGCCCCGCGCGCGCTCCTGGCTCGCCAAGCTGCGCTCCGCCTTCCCGGGCAATCTGTGGCTGGTCACGACGCGGCCCTCGGCGCTGCCCCGGGACTGGCTCGGCCGCGAGGGGTTCCGCGAGTTCACGCTCACCCCGATGCGGCCGGGCGACGTACGGCGGTTCGTGCGCCGCTGGCACGAGGCGGCCGGGGCGGGCGAGGAACTCGCCGGGAAGCTGCTGCCGTTGCTGCGGGCCTCGCCGGAGCTGAGCCGCCTGTCCAGCAACCCGCTGCTGTGCGCCTTGATGTGCGCGCTGCACCGCGAGCGCCGCGGCTTCCTGCCGCCGGGCCGGATCGCGCTGTACGACGCCGCCCTCTCGATGCTCCTGGAGCGCCGCGACCGCGAGCGCGACCTGTACGGCCGCCAGCCGCCGCCGCTGGACCAGATGTCCGCGACGGAGCCCCTGAAGCGGCTCGCGTACTGGCTGATCCGCAACGAGCGCACCATCCTGCGGCGGCAGGACGCCGTCGACCTGGTGGAGCGGCTGCGCCCGTCCGTGCCCCAGCTCGCCGCCGTCGGCACCTCCGACGACGTGCTGCGGCTGCTCCTCGTCCGCACCGGGCTGCTGCGCGAACCGGCCGAGGGCGCCGTGGACTTCATCCACCGCACCTTCCAGGACTTTCTCGGCGCCAAGGCCGCCCTGGAGGAGCACGACATCGGGGCGATGGTCGCGCACGCGCACCTCGACCAGTGGGAGGACGTCCTGCAGATGGCCGTCGCCCAGGCCCGTCCCGACGAGCGCGCCGACATCCTCACCCGGCTCACCGGCCGCGCCGACCGGGAGGAGGACGACACGGTGCGGGCCCGGCTGCGGCTGCTCGCCCTCGCCTCCCTCGGCCAGGCGACCCGCCTCGACCCGGAGGTCCGCCGGACCGTCGAGGAGCGGGCCGCGCAACTCCTGCCGCCCCGCAGCATGCGCGAGGCCAGGGCCCTCGCGGAGACCGGGGCACTGCTGCTCGGCCTGCTGCCCGGCGCCGACAGCCTCACCGGCGACGCCGAGGTCACCACGGTCCACGCGATCTGCCGCATCGGCGGCGACGCGGCGCTCGCCCGGCTGCGCGAGTTCGTGACCACGCGGCAGCCCGCGGTGCGCTCCCAGCTCCTCGCCCACTGGGACCGGTTCGACACCGACGCGTACGCCGAGGAGATCATCAGGCCGCTGCTCGCGGCCGGGGCGGGCGAGGCCGTCACGGTGCGCTCGGCGGCCGAGCTGAAGTCGCTCAGCGCGATGTCCGGGTACGAACGCGTGGTGCTGCAGGGCGACTTCCCCGAGCAGGACATCGTGGGCGCGCTCGACACGGAGGGGCTGCGCGAGCTGCGGCTGCGCGGCAACATGCGGCTCACGTCGCTCGGGTTCCTGTCGACGTTCCCCGCCCTGGAGGCCCTGGCCCTGCACGGCTGCCGGGCGATCAGCGACACCGCGCCGCTGACCCGGCTGCCCCTGCTGCGCCGCCTCACCCTCGCCGACCTGCCCCAACTGGAGCCCCTGGCCCGGCTTTCGGCCTGCCCGCGCCTCGACTCGCTGCTCCTGGGCGCGGCGGTGCCCTGGCGGGGGCTGCGGGACCTGCCCCGGCCCGGGGCGCTGCGGCTGTTGGCGCTGCCGCCGGACGCCGTCGAGCTGGCCGCCATCACCGCCCTGACGGAGCTGCGCGAGCTGCGGCTGCACAACGCGAGCGACCGGCTGCGGCCCGACGACTGGGACGCGCTGCTCGCCGAGTTGCCCGCGCTGCGCACCCTGCGCCTGTCGCACGAACAGCTCAGCATGATGCTGTTCCCGCCGGGCGCCCGCATCCCGCAGCTCACCGCCCTCGAGGTCCGCTCACGGCCCGGCGCGGCGGTGTCGCTGCGCCGGATCGCCCGCCGCCTGCCCGGCCTCGAGGAGGTCCAGCTCTCCCTCTTCGACACGGTCGACCTGGTCCATCTGGCGGGGCTGCCGTCGCTGCGGCGGGTACGGCTCGACTATCCGGGCGAGGTGCACCATGCGGAGGAGCTGCCGGGGCGGGTGGAGCTTGTGGTGCGGCCGCGGCATTGAGGGGGCTCGGGGGCGGGGACGCGGGTGCGGGGCGGGGACGCGGTGCGGGGCAGGGACGCGGTGCGGGGCAGGGACGCGGTGCGGGGCAGTGCGGCTGCCGACCGATCGGCGCACCCGGGACAGCTGGCCGCCCACCGCACCCTGAACACCCGCCCGCACACCGCTCACTGATCGCTCCCCCAGCGCGCACCCGCATCGCCTCGCCGCGCACGACCCCCGGCACGCCCCCGCGCGCGACTCTCCTCCGCGCCCCGTCTCACGCCCGTTCCCGATCGGTTCCCGACCACTTCGCGACCGATACCCGAGCAACACCTGGGCAGTATCCGACCGGAAACAGCCCGCCTCCGGACCACCCTCCGACCGGCGTTCGACCACCGCCGGGCCCGCCTCACCACGGGCCCTCGATCGCATACCGCACCGTGTCACGGATCCGCCGTAATATGCCCGATCGGCTCGCCCGTAAGCCCTGGCCAGGGGATAGTGGGAGGTGTAACTTCTTTCACCCTCAAAGCAGTTGACTCCGGCATGAAGCGGCGAGGAGCGGCGCACGACCCGCGGGACCGGCGGGACGAGAAACAAGCGGGCGGCCAAGGACGGGAGCGGAAACCGGCGAGATGCACACATCCGAAACGCCTCGGCTGTACGCACGCGATCCGCTCCTCCACTCCCTCCTCCCACGCCTCACAGGTCTCGCCTATGCCGAACGCGCCCGCGTGCCCTGGGAGCACGACAAGGACCTCCCGCTCGTCCTTCTCACCGGACGCCACGGCATGGGCCGTACCGCGGTCCTCACCGCCCTGGAGCGGCACTACTCCGGGCGGCTGCCGCTCGCCCTCGTCGACACCGCCTCCTCCGCGCTCGTCGTCGAGCTCCTGGAGGAGCTGGTGTGCTCCCTCGCGCCGGGCCTCGGCAGGCGCTTCCCGCTGCTGCTGCCGGGCCTGATCTCCGTGTTCGGCGGCCACGGCGGCACCGCGGACGGCCGGACCCGGGCGACCACCCGCATCGCCCGCCTCCTGATCGCCTGCCACCTGGAGTCCGGCACCGAGGCGAACGTCGCCCAGCGGTGGGCCGTCCGGCTGCGGGCACGCCTGGACGACGCACCCGGCGCGGGACCCGGCGCCGGGTCCCGGCCCAGCGCGCACGCCGTCACGCACGCGGCGCTCGCCGAGTACTTCGAGCGGTACACACGTTCGCGCGCCGCGGCGCCGCTGCGCCAGTGGTACCAGGAGCGGTACGCGGAGTCCGAGGGCACCGCCGCGGGCACGGCAGCCGACGGCCAGGACGGGCTCGTACGCCTCGCCGACTGGTTCCGCCGCGGCGGCGACTACCGAGGGGCCGCCGAACAGACCCTCGTGCACGCCTTCCTGGAGGACATCGCCGCCGCCCGCAGCAAGTGGCAGCGCCTGAACCGCGACCCGCGCCCCTTGACCCTGCTCGACAACACCCACTCCCCCGCGGGCGCGCGCCTGGTCGACCTCATCCTCGAATACCGCGCACGGCCCGCCCACCACGACACGCTGGTCGTCGTCGCCACCCGGCTCGGCGACGCGCCGGCGGAGGCCACCGAGGCCGCGCACCGCGAACTGCCGGACCTGGTGGCTTCCACGCGCTGGCGGCGCACCGGCCACGCCCCGTCGGCGGGACTGCTCGTCGTACCGCTGACACCGCTCAGCCGGGACGACATCCTGCTGATGCTGGACGCCGCGTCCGCGCCGCTGCACCCGTACCTGGCGTCCGCGCTGCACACCCTCACCGGCGGGCATCCGCTGGCGAGCGGCGTGCTGTGCGACGCCGTCCTGGAGCACACCCGCGCCACGGCGTCCCGCGGCGCCACCCCGCGCCCGCCGGACGGACCGCTCGGCCCGCGCAACCTGCTCGAACTCACCACCGCCGACGGCCTGCCGGTGACGCAGGCGATCCTGGAGCGGCTGCTGCCCTCGCCGCAGCAGCGGGCCCGCCTGGTGCCGCTGTCGCTGGCCCGCGACAGTACGGCCGCGCAGGCCCTGGCTGCCCATCTGCGCCTGGAGGGCCCCGAGCAACTGCCCGCGAACGCGGCGGCCGACTATCTGGAGGCCGAGCACTGGCAGGACGACACCCCGCAGGACCGCCCGCTGGCCGCCGACCCGCTGCTGCACACGCTCCTGGTGCACGAGGCGCGCCGCACCTCCCACGGCGCCGACTCGCGCCGCGGCTGGCAGGAGATCCACGGCTTCCTGCGCCGCCACCACACGACGCGCGGCGAGGACAGCGAGGCCGACGCCCTGCGCCACACGCTGGCGGCCGGGGACGCCAAGACGGTGGTGGCCGCGCTGTCGGAGGAGTTCCAGTCGGAGCAGGACCGGCAGAGCGCGCTGCGCTGGCTGAACTGCCTGCGGTACGCGGCCACGGCACCGGCGCCGCCGTCGGCGGACTGGGACGACGAGCGGGCCGCGATGGCCGCGGGCGCGTACGACGACCGCTATCACGACATAGACGAGATCGACCGCTGCATCAACAGGCTGCTGCACGGCCTGTGGTACCTCTCCGACGCGCTGGCCGAGCCGGAGGCCGACCTCTGCGACGACATCGGAGCCGAGCTGGCCTTCCTGTCGCTGCGGCACCAGACGTGGCGGGCGGTGCTGAGCCAGTCCGCCCGCACCTGGCCGGCCGCCGCCCGTGACAAGCGCCCCCTCCCGCTGCCCGAACTGTGAGGAAGCATGTTCCTGAGCCGCCGCAACGGGTTCGGTCCCCTCGACAAGGCCATCGCCGTCCTGGTGCCGTTGGTCCTGATCGCCGTGGGTGTGGTCGTGTACCTGGCGACCCGCCCCGAGGACTGCGCGGAGGGCCTCTCGAAGCGTGACGGCCAGTGCGTGGGCGTCACGGACTCGGCGTTCGACGCGAACGCCGACCTCAAGGGGCTGATCCGGGCCGTCGCGGACGAGAACGCCCGCGTGGAGAAGGCCTGGAAGTCGCCGAAGAAGGGCCAGACTCGGATACCGTACGGCCGGATCGCGCTGATGATGCCGTTCACCTCGGACGATTCGAGCGCCATGACCGCGCCGATGATCCGCCGCGCCCTCGCCGGGGCCCACACCGCCCAGTTGCGCGCCAACAGCGGCGGCGGACCGCACTATCAGCTCCTGATGGCGCCCGACGGCAAGGACCTCGACAAGTGGCAGCCGGTGGTCGACGACCTGGAGGACCTGACCGACGACCGGGAGTCGCCGCTCGTCGGTGTGATGGGCCTGCCGAGCAGCACCCCGGAGACCCGGGACGCCATGCGGGCGCTGAGCGACCGCCGCATCGCCACCGTCGGACCGGTCATCACCTCCGCCGACATGAACGCCCCCTATTTCTTCAAGACCTCACCGAACAACGACCTCCTCGCGGACGCGCTCGGTCAGTACTTGAAGAAGAACCGGGGCGAGGGAAAAGGCTTCCTCGTCTTCGACAGCCGTCCCGACGACGTGTACTCGCGCAATCTGCAGCGGCTGATCGAGAAGAAATTCGGCACGACGTACGGGCTGCGCAAGCGCTCGGCGTCGTTCCTGGGCTCGACGGGTCCGGACGCCGGTATCCCGCAGCGATTCCAGTCCGCCGCGCAGAAGATCTGTGTGACCGATTCCGACACGGTGTTCTTCGCGGGCCGCGACCAGGATCTCCCGGCACTCGTGAAACGCCTGTCTCAGGAGCCTTCTTGTGACCGCAGCAGCCCCGTGCGCATCCTGAAAGTGGGAATCGGTCTCGATCCGACGCTCACCACCCCCGAACTCACGCAGATGCTGCGCGACACCAAGACCACGATGGTGGCCGCCGCATCCGTGACGAGCGAGTGGTGGCAGAAGAAGAGCACCGCACCCGACGGACTCGGCGGCTTCCTTTCGGTCTTCAACAAACTGAAGAAGCCGTACGACCTCGGCGGCAAGTCCCTCGACGACGGTTACGCGATCATGTACCACGACGCGTTCATGCTCCTGGCCAACGCCTTCGACCGCTCGTACTCGGAGGCGAACGAGCCCACCGGTGACTCCACCCGGACACCCGACCCGGTGCGCACGCCGACCAAGGACGACGTCTACAACACGCTCATCGACGCGAGCATCGTCGACACCGGCGACTCCACGCGCTGCATCGGCTGCCTCCAGGGCGCCGCGGGCACATACGGCTTCGAGAAGTCGTCCGACACCGACGACACCGATCAGTGGCCGGTGTGCAAGCCCGTGCCGGTGATCGAGTACCCGGCCGTGCAGGGCCGCAAGGCGCAGGACACCTTCCGGACGTTCGAGAAGACGTTCAAGCACCCGTGCCCCAAGGAAGTGACGCGCAGCGTTTCCTGACGGACCGCGCGGCTTTTCCCGGCATGCCCCGCACTGATTCTTTCGGCCGCCGCCGTGCGCTGGCACGTGACAAGAACACGTGCCCGGCACATTTGGCCGGATCCCATGGCGCGGTAGATGTTTACTCAACTTCCTGGTTGTCTAGACCCATTGACACTCCAGGAAGCGCTCTCCTACTGTCGCGGACGTCGATCGGACAACGCAAAACGTCGCCAAAAGCGCGTGGAGGGGTTCGTGAACAGCACTGAAGGTGCCCGCGACATCACCATGGCAGCGCCCCGGAACGGCGAAGGCCTTCCGGACGTGAGTCTCGATCAAGCACACTCGCCACAGAAAGTCATGGCGCACGAAGATCTCCTACGACGATTCGTCGCCGGCGAGGAGATCAAACCGGTCCACATGCGGATCGGCATCATGGGCGCCTGCAATATGCGTTGCAACTTCTGCAACTTCCATTCGCCGAACGAGGAACAGTTCTACGACCTGTTCTCGTTCAAGGACTCGATCACCACCGACAAGGCGATCACCCTCCTCAAGGAGTTCGCCGAGAACGACGGCCGCGCCGTGACCTTCTGCGGCAGCGGCGAGTGCACCATCCACCCGGGCTACGCCGACATCTGCTACGCCGGGCACGACAAGGGCCTGCACATCGGCCTCATCACCAACGGCTCCCGGCTCGGCCGCCCCAAGGTCGCCGACTGCATCACCGCGACGCACACCTGGGTGCGGGTCGGCATGAACGCCGGCACCGAGGCGACGTTCAACGACATCACGCGCGACCGCGAGCAGACATTCTCCAAGTTCATCGGGACCATCGGCAAGCTGCGCGACAACGCCGCCGCACCGGACTTCCGCATCGGCTTCAACTACGTGATCACGCTGCAGAACTACCGCGAGATCGTCGAGGCCGCCCGCATCGCCCACGAGTCCGGCGCGCACTACGTGCGCTTCGAGCCCGAGTTCTACAGCGCGATGGGGCACGAGACCATCGAGTCCGTGATGGCGGAGATCTCCGGCTCGCTCGTCGAAGCCGCCGCGATGTCCACGGACGCCTTCGAGGTGTCGGTGCCGAAGCTGGACCGCGGCCCGATGGACCAGGTCGAGGAGGTCGAGGGCGACTTCGAGCGCTGCCACTACAGCCGCTTCGTGACGGCCGTCGGCGCCGACGGGCACCTCTACCCGTGCCCGCAGGTCCACCTCAACAGCCGCTACCGCATCGGCGACGTGGTCGACCTCGGCTACCCCCAGGTCCTCGACGGCGGCCCGCGCGCCGAGTGGGAAGCCACCAACCCGAACCGCACCGACCTGTGCAAGTCCTGTTTCTACCGCCCGCAGAACGAGCTCCTGGAGCTCCTGAAACGCGGCCAGATCAAACTCGACGAGGCGCTGGACGCGTACCAGGTGGAGGTCCCGCACACCCTCCACGCGGACTTCGTCTGACCCCTGCTCGGCCATCGACGTCCGGACGCCTTCCATCGCCCCGGACCACCGGCGGCCCAACACCGTCCACCGCCCCGGGCCTCTGACACCGATGACTACTGGTGCCCCAGACCTGTGACACCCGTGGCCCCCGACCTCTCACACCCGTGACCTCTGGTGCCCCGTGCCTCTGACATCCGTGACCTCTGGTGCCCCGTGCCTCTGATACCCGTGGCTTCTGGTGCCCCAGGCCTCTGACACCCGTGACCTCTGGTGCCCCAGGCCTCCGACACCCGTGGGCCCCGGCGCCCCTGACCTCCGACACCACCGGCCTCCGACACCACCAGCCGCTGACACCACCCGCCTCCGACGCCCGCAGCCCCCGGACCCTGCGCCCTCCGAACCTCCGACGGCCACCCCCACCAACCACTCACCCCCACCAACCCACTACCCCTCCCCTCCGCAGCCTTCGCCAACGCGCCCGCGTGGCCCCGCCCTCGCCGACCTTCCCTTCACCTCCCCACCCACCCCAGCGAACCACCAAGCCCGTCCGGCATTTGAGGACGAGCGCGCAGCGCGACAGCGGCGGGGGCCCAGGGGGCGGCAGCCCCCTGGTTTCGGGAAAGGGCGGGCCTGGGGCGCCCCGCGAGGGCCCCACCCGCACCCCCTCCCCACCCGACCCACAGGGAGCGTTCGACACCCGCATGCAGACCACCCACCTGCGCCGCCTCCTCGGAGCCGAACCGACGCTGCGCCGCCCCCCGTCCCTCACCGACGCCACCACCCACACCACCTGGTCCCGCCAGGTCAGAGCACTCGTGGCCCGCCTGGCCAGAATCGACCACGCCCCCCTCGACATCACGGCCGTCGACACCACCCAAGAGCACGGCCTGCGCCGCGAACGCCTGACCCTCAACTCCCCCGTACGAGGCGCCTTCCAGGCCACCCTGCTGGCCCCGACGGCCACCACCGAAGCCTCGCCCGGCCCCGCCGTCCTGGTGTTCGGCGGCAAGAACGCCCGCCTGGAACACCTCACCGGCGAACGCCCACCGGACTTCCCGGACCGCAACATCGCCGAGCACCTGGCACGCGCCGGTTTCGTCACGCTGACCTTCGAGCACGGCATCGGCGGCCTCGACGAGGAGCGCCGCGCCGGACGCGAGGAGGGCGCCCTCCTCGCGCACGCGTTCGCGCTCACCGGCCGCTCCCTGCTCGGCGCACTGGTCGGCGACACCCTGGGCGCCCTGGACGTCCTCACCGGACACCCGTTGGTCGACCCCGGCCGCGTCGGCCTGTTCGGGCACAGCCTGGGCGCGGCGGTCGCCCTGCACACCGCGCTGCTCACGCCGCGCCCGCTGCCGGTGTGCGCGGCCAGCCACCTCGGCAGCTATCCGGCGCTGTACGAACGCCTGCTGACCGGATACGAGGGCGCGGCCCTGCCGGGCATCCTGGAGTACGCCGACCTGGGCGACCTCTACGCCGCCCTCGCCCCGGCCCCCCTGCAGCTCCAGTACGGCACGGCCGACTCCTACCTGGAACCGGCCGACGCCCGCGCCGCCGCGGGTACCGTCCGGCGCGGCTACACGGCGGCGGACGCCGACGACCAACTCGACGTCCACGAGCTGCCCATGGGCCACGGCACCCACGTCCAGCACGCGATCGACTTCTTCACCCGCACCCTGTCCGGGCCCGCCGCCCCCGGCGACATCCCCGCCCAGCGCATCCACTTCGGCGTCGCCGAGCGCCGCGCGGTCCTCGACCGGGTCGACACCGCGCTCGCCTCCGGCCACCTCACGCAGGGCCCCGGCCTCGCCCGCTTCGAGGAGCTGTCCCGCACGTGGACGGGGCGCGAGGGCGTCGCGGTCGCGTCGGGCGCGGGCGCCCTGGAGATCGCCCTGCGCATCGTCGGCGTGGCAGGCCGCACGGTGCTCGTGCCGGTCAACACGTTCTTCGCGACGGCGGCGGCCGCGGTGCGCGCGGGCGCGCGCGTACGGTTCGTCGACATCGAGCTGGACGGCCTCGGCCTGGACCCGGACGCGCTGCGCGCCGCGCTCGACCGCCATCCGGACACGGCGGCCGTGCTGCCGGTGCACATCGGCGGCATCGTCTCGCCCGCCCTCGACGACGTCCTCGCGCTGTGCGAGCGCCGGGGGGTGGCGGTCGTCGAGGACGCCGCGCACGCGCTCGGCTCGACGCTCGGCGGCCGGTACGCGGGCGCCTTCGGGCGGTTCGGCGCGTTCTCCTTCTTCCCCACGAAGGTCGCGGTGAGCGGCGAGGGCGGCCTGGTGACCTGCGCGAGTGCCGAGGACGCGGAGCAGGTGCGGCGCTGGCGCGACCACGGCAAGAGCGCGCAGGGCTCCACGCTGCACGACCGGCCGGGCGGCAACTGGCGCCTGAGCGAACTGCACGCCGCCGTGGGCACGGTCGACCTGGAGCGGTTCGACGACACCCTGGCCGCGCGCCGCGACCTCGCCTTCGGCTACGACGAGTTGCTGGCCGACGTCCCCGGCGTCCGCGCCCACGCCGTGCCCGCGGCGGCGCACAGCAACTACTACAAGTACCTCGCTTATCTGGACGCGCCCGTGGACCGGGCTCTGTTGAAGAAGCGGCTGCGCGAACGGCATGGCGTGTCGCTCGCGGGTGAGGTGTACGACCATCTGCTGTGCGACCAGCCGTATTTCGCGGCGGGGGACGACGCGGAGGCCTCGGCTCGCGGGGCGGGCGCGGCGAGGGCCTCGGGGGCGACGGTGGCTGGCCCTGGGTCGTGGGTCGCCGACTCGGCGGCCGCAGCGGCTGGCTCGGGGACGGTGGGCTCGGGGGCAGGGACAGTGGGCTCGGCGGCAGAAGCCTCTGGGCCGGGGGAAGCCTCCGGGGCGGCGGTCGACGGTCCCTTCGAGCAGGCCCGCTGGTTCGCCCGCCACCACATCGCGCTTCCGCTCTATCCAACGCTCACTCGGGCCGAGCAGTTCCGGGTGGTCGAGGCCCTGCGCGGCGAGTTGTCGTGAGGGGGCCGGACGACGAGGCTCCGGTTGTCTCCGCGTACCGCAGAGGCGACTGGCAGCCGTCCCTCGACACGGCCCCGCTGCCCGGCGCGACACGCACGCGCCTCGCCCTCGTGCCGCACATCGTCGCCCACTCCGACCGCCGCTGGTGGGACACGGCCCGCGCCGGCCTGCCCCCACTGGCCGACCGCCGCGAACTCGTCCTGTCCGCCCTGGAGTTGTTCCGGCACGGCACGGTCACCGTCGGGGGCATCGGACCGCAGAGCGCGGCCGCGTTCCGGGCGGCGCTGTGGGAGAGCGCGGGACTGCCGGGACCGCTGGTCGAGCGTTGGGGGGCGATGCTGTACGAGGGGGCGGCGCGCCGCGAAGCCGTCGCGCCGGACGATGCGCTCGCCCTGGTGTCGCTGCCCGGAAACACCTTCACCTGCCTGGACTCCGTCCTGGAGCAGGCCGAGCGGTCCGCGGGCGTCTGGGTGCGCCCGAGCCGCCGCGAACCGCTGTCCGCGGCCCGCCTGCTCGCGGCGCTCCTCGCCGTCGGCTGGCCACCGCACCGCCTCGGCCTGTACCCCACCGAGCAGCACACCCTGCACGGCCTCCTGAAACTCACCGACCGGCACGTCGTGTACGGCGGCGCGGGCCTCGCCGCATCGGTGCGGGACTCTCCCGCGCTCACGCTGCACGGGCCCGGCCGGGGCTGCGCGCTCGTGCCGCCCGGCGCGGCCTCCGAGTCCATCGACGACACGGTGGCCTGGCTGCTGCCGCTGGTCGCGGCGGACTCGGGCCGGTTCTGCAGCAACGTACGCACGATCGTCTGCGTGGACCACGACCCAGAACCCCTGGCCAAGGCCCTCTCGACCGCACTCGACGCCCTCCACCCGGGCCCGGCTCCCGACCCGGCCGACCCCCACTGGCCGCTGACCGCCTTCCGCGAGCCCGGCGAGGCCGACCGCGCCGCCGCCTCCGTACGTGACGCCCTGCGCCCCGGCGACCGCCTGCTCACCCGCGAACCAACGGTGATCACGAGCACGGGCCCCGGTACGGGTGCGGGTGGCGACGTCTACGTTCGCCCTCAACTGGCCCTGCTCCAAGGCGACCTGAGCGACCTGAGCGACCTGAGCGCACCGTCCCACCCGCTCATCGGCCACGAGGTCCCCTTCCCCTTCACCGCCGTGCTCGGTACCACCGCCGAGGCCGCGCGGACCCTCGCCGACGAAGCCCTGTTCGTGTACCGACCGCCGGCGACACCAGGAGGAGTTCCATGACGACCGCGGCCCGCCAAGAACACGCCCCGCAGGTCACCTTCGACACGCTGCACGACACGTTGCGCGAGCGCGTACCAGAGCTGGCCGTGGACCTCGACGCGTGGACGCGGCGCATGATGCGCTGGCACTTCCACCCCGACACGGGCTCCCCGTTCTGGGTCGGGCGGCGGGACAGGCTCGGCTTCGACCCGCTCAAGGACGTCGACGGCTACGCCGCCCTTGAGCTGTTCGGACTCTTCGACAAGGGCGAGCTGCGCGCCGCGAGCGCCCTCGACCTGCGTCCGCGCGGGTATCGCGACCGGCCGTTCCGGGTGTTCGAGACGGGCGGCACCACCGGCGCGCCCTGCCGGATCGTGAACGTCACGCGCCTCGCGTACGACGTGGAGATCTACCGGACCGTCCTGGAGGCGCGCGGCATCGCGGGCGGCGACATCCTCGCGATGACGCCGAGCGGCCCGCACGCGTACGGGCACTTCGTGGAGGGGCTGGCGGACAGCTGGCGCGGCGCCGTCCACTCCATCGACTTCGACCCGCGCTGGGTCAAGGCGTCGCTGCGCGCGGGCGGCGAGGCGGACTCCTACACCTCGCACCTGGTGGAGCAGACCCTGACCCTGCTGACCGCCGAGCGGCCCATGCTCCTGTTCACCACCTCCCGGCTGCTCCTCGAACTCGCCATGCGGCTGCCGCGCCCCCTGCACACCTACGGCATCCGCGCGGTGTGCACCGGCGGCACGACGTGCAGCGCCGCCGAGGCCGCGTTCCTGCGCCAGGAGCACCTGGACGGCGTCCAGTGGATCGACACGTACGGCAACACCCTTGCGGGCCACGCCCTGCAGGCCGACGCGGTGCCGGGTGCGCCCGTGCTGCCCGGCGGCACCGGGCACTCGTACCATCTGCCGCCGCCCTTCGCGGTCCTCCAGGTCGTCGATCCCGCCGACCCCTGGCGCGAGGTGCCCGTGGGCGAGCGCGGACGCGTGCGCGTCACCACACTCCTGGAGGACCTGTTCCTGCCGAACCTCCTCGAACGGGACAGCGCGATCAGGACCGGGCCGCATCCGTGGTTCCCCTGGGAGGGCGTGGCGGCGGTGCAGGCCTTCCATGACGGCCTGGCAGCCCCCGGCGACGCGGTCGAGGGCGTCTATTGACCGACGCCCGCCTTGACCCCCGCTTGATCCCGGCTTGATCCCGGCCTTGATCCACCTCTTGACTCCCCCATTGATTCCCCTCCGTCCTCCCCTTGACATCAATCAACTATTGACATCGCGGCCACACATTGACAGTTCGTCCACCTCTTGACAGCCCCAACCACTGTTGACAGCTCAGTCATCTGTTGACGACGCAGTCGCCTCGCCTCCCTCGTGACGCTCCACCGACCTACGCACTGGCGACCTGACGACGATCCGCTGACGTAAGGACTCCTCGTGAATCTCTCGTCGAACGGCGTGCCCATACCCTTCTCCCCCGAGTTGTTCGGCCCGCTGCGCGCCACCGACCCCGACCGGATGCCGGACCCGGCCGCCCTGCGCGAGCGGCTGTACGCGGACGGCTATCTGTATCTGCCGGACTTCCTCGACCGGGAGCAGGTGCTGCGGCTGCGCGCCAGGTACTTCTCCCAGTTGCCGCCCGGCTATCTCGCGCCCGGCACCAGCGCGCGCGAGGGCGTGTTCTCCGGCCGGGTGCCGGACGGGCTCCCCGATCACGGTGTGGCGGGGCATCCCGCCCACGCGTTCGTCCGCTCGGAGACCTTCGACCGCTTCCTCGACGACCCCCGGCTCAGCAAGCTGGCGGCCGACCTGCTCGACGGCGACGCCCGGATGCTGCCGCGCCGCATCCTGCGCCACTTCCACCGCGGCGTACGGCGGGCGTCACGCGCCCATGTCGACTTCGACTACATGGACGAGGGCTCGCCCCGGGTCGTCACGACGTGGATCCCGGTCGGCGACTGCCCGCCGCAGTCGGGCGCGCTGGTCTACCTGGAGGGCTCGCACACGCTGCCGACCGAGGCGTACGAGCCGCTGCGGGACACCACGGACCGCCCGGACGACCGCCGCCAGATCTGCCACGACCTGGAGTTCACCGCGCGCAGCCTGGGCCGCCGCTGGCTGTGGACGGACTTCGCGGCGGGCGACGTCATGGTGCATGTGCCGCACATCATCCACGCCTCGCTCGACGCGACGACGGACGCGATGCGGCTGTCCATCGACACGCGTTTCATCCGTCAGTCGGACACGCCGGACCCACGGTGGCTGCGGGCCTGGTCGGCGGACGACGGCGCCTGAGCCCCGGCACGTCCCGCGAGCACGGCGTCGGCGGGGAGCGACAGCCGGACGGGGCCGCCTCCCGTCGCGTCGGAGCGTGCCGCGGCCACGAGGACCTCGTCGACCAGGTGCGCCTGCGCCAGCGGGCACACCGGTGGCCGCCCGGCCGCGACCGCGGCGACGAAGTCGGCGATGAGCGGCTGATGGGGGTTCGCGGCGGGCGGCAAGGTCAACTGCCGTTCCCTTGCGGTGCCGTGGTGGCGCAGCCGGCCCGAGTCCAGCGGGTCGAGGGTGAGTGTCCGCCCGCCCCCGCTCACCTCGAAGCGGTCCACTGGCGGCTCCCCGCTCCACTCCGCGCACACCCGCGCCCGCGTCCCCGAAGCCCACCGCAGCTCCACCTCGGCCAGCCGCTCGGCACCCTCCGGGAACCGTCGGTCGAGCCGGGCCCGCACCTCCTCGGGCCGCCCGAACAGCAGGTGCAGCAGATCGAGCCGGTGGCTCCCCGCGTCGGCGAGCACCCCTCCGCCGGACAGGGCGGGGTCCGTCCGCCACCGCATCGGATGACCGGGCCCGGGGTCGAACGCACACCGGAACCGCACCTCGGCCCGCTCCGGCGTCCACCCGCGCAGTTCCTCGCGGAGGCGGAGCACGGCAGGGGCGAGCCTGCGGTAGTACGCGACACCCGCGCACGGCCCGTCGTCGGCAACGAAGCTCGCGTATGAGCCGCCGCCGACACCGAACTCCGGATGCCGGCCGCCCTCGACACCGGCCCCTGAGCGCGCACCGCCACCGACACCGGCCCCCGCCCACAACCCTCCGGCCAACGGCTTCTCAACCAGTACCGGAAGACCGGCCCTCAACACCCGCCCGGCCAGCGGTACATGGTGGACAACTGGAGTGGCGACGTACACAGCGTCAATGCCCCGAATCAACATCTCCACGTCGGCGCCGCCGAACGGCACCCCGTGGCGGGCGGCGACGCGCGCGGCCCGCTGCCCGTCGCGACCCCAGAGGCGCACCGGCTCCTCCCCGAGGGCCCGGAGCGCGGGCAGCACCCGCCGCTCCACGACGTCGCCGTACCCGGCGATCCCCCACCTCACCTGGCCCGCCCCCGCGCGCGGTTCACGGCACGATCGCCACCTTCAGCGTCTCGGACGGCGGCCCGTCGTAGGGGGCGCGTTCCGCGTCCGGGTAGAGGGACTTGCTGGCGGACAACTGCTCCATGGCCTTGGGGAGTTCGTCGAGGGCGTACGTATGGGTGTGCAGGTCGGACAGGCGCAGCGACTCGTGGCCGTGGCGCAGGAGGCGCTCGGCGAGGGCGAGGGCGTCGGCGCGCGCGGTGTCGACGGGTTCGGCGGAGCTGTGCACGCGCAGGCCCTTGCGTTCCCAGGTGACGAGGTCGACGGTGACGTGCGTGTCCACGTGGTGCGTGCCGAGCATGACGACCAGGCCGTTCTGGCGCACGAGTCCGACGCAGGCATGGAGGGTGGTGGGCGTGCCGACGGCGTCGACGGCGACGTCGAACTCCTCCCCCTGCGCGGCGAAGCCCGCACCGATGGCGGCCAGCTGGACCGGGCTGCCGTCGACCCGATGCACCGCGTCGGCTCCGGCGTGCCGCGATCGTTCGAGGCGCCAGTCGTCGAGGTCGGCGACGGCTACGTGGGCCGCACCGCGCCGGACCGCCATGCGCAGCGCCATCTGGCCGACGGGTCCCTGGCCGATGATGGCGACGCGGTCGCCGAGTCGGATGCCACGGGTGGCGTGCACGGCGAGCGGCAGGAGCTGGAGGATGGAGCCCTGTTCGAAGGGGATGGCGTCGGGGAGCGCGCCGACGGCTATCTCGCGCGCGAGGGCGTACTCGGCGTACCCGCTCGTCAGCGGCGTGCGCACGAAGACGCGCTGCCCGGCCGCGACGCGTGTGACGCCGGGGCCGGTCGCCTCGACGACTCCGGCGATCTCGTGGCCGTAGCAGCCGGTCGCGCAGTGCTCCCTGAGGCCGTAGTAGTGGTAGTACGCGAGGTCGCTGCGGTTGCAGACGCTGCACGACCGCACCCGCACCAGGACCTGGCCGGGGCCGGGTTCGGGCACCGGGGCGTCGGTGACCAGCCTGATGTCCCGCCTGCCGACGAGTTCGTACCGCCGCACGGTGTACCTCCTTCGCCCGTGGCCCTGGCCGGGCCGTGCCGCCGTCGCGGGAACGGCAGTTCGGTGCCGCCCCGCTCCCGGGAATTCCACCGCGCGGACCGGCGTCCTACAAGGTGGCCTCAAATGAGCGACGGGGTGGCCTGGCCGGAATGGTCCACACCCGAACCCCACCCGGCCCGCCCGGCCCCGTACCCCAAAACACCTCTTCCATCTGCCGATTCACCTTCCGTTTCCTACGGGTTCGCGCTCCTTGACAGCTCCAATTGGTCTAAGCCAACATCCGATTGGCCTGTACCAAGCCGCCCGGCGACCGACCATCGCCCCGGCGCGCTCTCGTCCACCGGCCGGCCGCCCACCCGGTCAGCCGTCAGCCCACCGGAGGTCCCGGCATGGTTTCGAGCAGTCACCCGAAGCTGGAGCAGCTCGCCAACTCCGTCCTTCAGCCGGGCTTCGTGGGCACCACCGAGGCTCCCGACTGGCTGCGCCGCCGCATCGCCGACGGGCTCGGCGCCGTGGTGCTCTTCGGCCGCAACATCGTCGAGCCCGAGCAGGTCGCCGCGCTCACCACGTCGTTGCGCGCCGAGAACCCGGACCTGATCGTCGCCATCGACGAGGAGGCGGGCGACGTGACGCGCATGGAGGCGTGGACGGGCGCCTCCCGTCCCGGCAACCTCGCGCTCGGCGCCGTCGACGACGTCGACCTCACGGAGGGCGTCGCCCACGACATCGGCCGGGAACTTCACGCGGCCGGTGTCTCGTTGAACTATGCGCCGAGCGCGGACGTGAACTCCAACCCCCTCAACCCCGTCATCGGCGTCCGCTCCTTCGGCGCCCGCACCGACGTCGTGTCCCGCCACACCGCCGCCTGGATCCGCGGCCTGCAGGCGGCCGGGGTCGCCGCGTGCGCCAAGCACTTCCCCGGCCACGGCGACACCTCCGTGGACCCGCACTTCGGCCTGCCGCAGGTCCGGGGCACGGCTGCGGAGATCGCCCGCACGGCCCTGCCGCCGTTCATCGCCGCGACGGAGGCGGGCGTGCGGGCCATCATGACGGCCCACCTGGTGGTGCCCGCCTACGACCCCGGCCTGCCCGCGACGCTCAGCACCCGCATCCTGAACGATCTGCTCCGCGGCGAGCTCGGCTTCGACGGGATGGTGGTCACGGACGGCATCGAGATGGGCGCGGTCACCGACCGGTACGGCATCGACGGGGCGACGGTCCGGGCCCTCGCGGGCGGTGTGGACGCGGTGTGCGTGGGCGGCGACAGCGCCGAGCAGTCCACCGTCGAGCTGCTCGCCGGTGCGCTGGTCAAGGCCGTGCTCGACGGGCGTCTGCCCGAGGAGCGGCTCCTGGTGGCGAGCGGGCGGGTGCGGGAGTTCGCCGCCTGGTCGGGCGAGCGGTCACGGTCGGTGACGCGGGCGGGCGACAGCTCGGACATCGGCCTGGTCGCGGCCCGCCGCGCGGTGCGGGTGCACCGCCGCACCGACGGATCAGAATTCCCTCTTCCGCTTCCTTCGGCGCCGCATGTCGTGGAGCTGTCCCCGGTGATGAACCCGGCCGTCGACGGCGGCACCCCCTGGGGCGTCGCCGACCCGCTGCGCGACCTGCGCCCCGACACCACGTCCGTGCGCCTCACCCAGACCGAACTCGACGGCCACGACGGTACGGACGAGGTCCTGGACCGCGCGGCCCTGGCCCCCGCGGCCGGGCGCGCCCTGGTGGTCGTCGTGCGCGACGCGGCCCGCCACCGGTGGATGTCCGACACCCTGGCCCGCCTGCTGCGCGCCCGCCCCGACGCACTGGTCGTGGAGATGGGCGTGCCGACGGGCGCCACAGTCGGCGCCGTACACATGATCACGCACGGCGCGACCCGGGTGTCCGGCATCGCGGTCGCCGAGACGCTCCTGGGCCGGGCCTGACACCTGGCCTCCGGCCCGCTGCGGGACGAGGCCGACGGCAAGCCCACCCGGGCCGAGACCGTCGCGGCCCTCCCGCCCCCTGATCAAGCACGAGGGCCCGCGGCTCGCGGTGGACCACAAGGGCCTGCCGTGGTCCACCGCCTCCGGGCGGGGGCACGCACCCCCGGCTCCGCCTGGCAAGCGACCCGGAAACGCGGACATCCCCCGCGGGAGGCCGCTTCCAGCGCGGCCCGCATCGCCCGGTCACCCCTGGTCCGACCCGGGAAGCCTCTGGGCCGTGGGTCACGCGGTTGGCCACGCCACTGCCCAGAAACGAAGAAAGCCCCTCGTGAGGGGCTGTTCTCGCTGGTGTCCGAGGGGGGACTTGAACCCCCACGCCCGATAAAGGGCACTAGCACCTCAAGCTAGCGCGTCTGCCATTCCGCCACCCGGACTAGGTGTCTGTCGCCCCGGGGTGTTCCCCTCGGCGACGAAGACAACAATACCAAGGTTTCGGAGTGCCTTTCACCTGCGTATCCGTGACGTCCGCCGGGTGGCCGCGCGCCGCGTGGCACGGCCTCTGGGCGCACCTAAGGTTTCACCATGAGTGACGGTTTGATTACTGTTTCACCGGGTTCGGCAGGTGAGGGGCGGGTCCGGCGGCCCCGGGTGCTTTCGCCGCTGCGTGAGCATCTGCGGGACACGATGTGGTTCGCGCCCACCATCGGGCTCATCGGCTCGCTGCTGCTGTGGTGGGCGGCCTCGGAGGTGGACGCGGAGCTGGTGCGGCTGCTCCAGGACGACGAGGAGTACGACACCCTCAGGGACCTCAACCAGCTCGCCGAGGACACCAAGGTGGTCATCAGCACCATCGGCTCGGCGATGATGACCTTCATCGGTGTCGTCTTCAGCATCTCGCTGGTGGCGGTGCAGATGGCCAGCGGCCAGTTCAGCCCGCGGGTGGTGCGGCTCTACGTCCGCTCCCGGATCACGAAGATCACGCTGACGGTCTTCCTCGCGACGTTCCTGTTCTCCCTGATGACGCTGACGTCCTTCGACAGCGAGCAGGACCCGCGCCTGGTGACGAACGTGCCGCTGGTCGAGGGCCTGATCGCGCTCCTCATGGTGCTCCTGAGCCTGCTCCTGTTCATCGCGTACGTGAACGGCACGCTGCGCATGATGCGCATCGGCTTCGTGATCGACCGGATCGCACGCGAGGCGTTCCGCGTGGCCGTGAAGCACCCGACCGAGGAGGAACTCGCCGACGACCGCCTCGGGTCCGAAACCACCCGGATCACCCATGACGGCCGGGCCGGGCTGCTGCGGGACGTGAACATCGCCCGGGTGGTGCGGGCCGCGCGGCGCCAGGGCGTCGTCCTGCGGCTGCTGCCGCGCATCGGGGACTTCATGGTGCCGGGCACACCCGTGTTCGCGGTGCACGGCGGGCCCGCACCCGGCCGTCACGCACTGCGGTACGCGGTGTCGGTCGGGGTGGAGCGGACCTTCCACCAAGATCTCGGTTTCGGACTCCGTCAGCTGTCCGACATCGCACTGCGGGCGCTGTCCCCCGCAGTGAACGACCCCACGACCGCCGTGCAGGCCCTGGACCGCATCGTGCAGTTCCTGGCGTCGGTCGCCCGCTATCCGCTGGGCACGCTGCGTCATCGCGACCGGCGCGGGGCGGTGCGCCTGGTGCAGCCGGTGCCCGACTGGCCGGACCTGGTGGACCTCGGGCTCGCCGAGATCCGTGGCTGCGCCGCCGGCCATCCCCAGGTCACCCGGCGCATGCTGGCCGGGATCGACGACCTGCTCCTGCTCGCGCCCGAAGGGCGCAGGGCCCCGCTCCTCCGGCACCGGGCCCTCCTGGAGCAGGCCGTGGAGCGCCTGGTGCCGGAGGCCGCGGACCGCGACTTCGCGCTGCTGCCCGACCGACAGGGCATCGGCTAGCGGACGGTACGCCGGGGCAGCGGGGCAGCGGGGCAGCCGAGGCCGGGAGGACAGGGGCTTCTCCAGCCACGGCCGGGGTGACCGAGGCAGCTCCGGCCGCCGCCGGGGCAACCGGTCCCTCCGGCCGCAGCCGGGGCGCCCGGACCCCTCCAGCCGCGGCCGGGGCGACCGGAGCTGCTCCAGGCGCAGCCGGTGGCGACCAGGGCCTCTCCGGCCACAGCTGGGACAGCCGCAGCCAGAGCAGCCGGTCCAGGACCACCGATCCCAGGTCAGCGGGCCCGCCGTTGCGGGGGGAGGTACAGCACCACGCCCCCGTACCCCCCACCCTCGCCTCACGCCATCAGGTGGTAGCTGGGGAAGTTCCCCGGCGCCCGCTCCCCCGTCGTGCCCTGGGTGACGGCCCGCACCAGCAGTTCCCCACCGACGAACGCGCCGCGCCAGGACGCGCCGAAGCCGCCGAACAGCTCATCGCGGTCCCCGCGTGAACGGGGTTTGCCCCGGCCGGTCTTGAACGCCCGGATCTGCGGCGCCAGCCGGTCGTACGTCTCCGCGTCGTCGGTGGACAGCGTGGCGACCAGCGCGCCGTTGGACGCGTTCATGGCGGCGAGCAGCTCCGCCTCGGTGTCGACGAGCACGATCGTGTCGACCGGCCCGAACGGCTCCGCGTGGTGGAGCGGGGACGATGGCGGCGGCGCGAGGAGCGTGACCGGCTGGACGTACGCGGAGGTGTCCTGGCCGGGCAGGAAGCGGTCGGCGTCGAGGGCCCCGCGGTACAGCGGCACGGCGCCGCGGCCGACGGCCTCCGCGACCTGGTCGGTCAGCTCCTTTGCCTTGGCCGCGTTGATCAGCGGGCCGAAGTCCAGTTGCGGGAACGGGTCCTCGGGTCCGGCGACGGCGAGCGGGTGGCCGACGCGTACCGTCCGTACCGCGGGCAGATACGCGGCGAGGAAGGAGTCGAACAGCTCGCGCTGGACGACGAAGCGGGGGTAGGCCGTGCAGCGCTGCTTGCCGTAGTCGAAGAGTTTGGGGATCACCGCGCCGAGCGCGTCCCAGTCGCTGTAGTTCCAGATGCCCCAGGTGTTCAGTCCCTCCTGTTCGAGGATGTGTCGTTTGCCGAGGTCGGCGACGGCTGTGGCGACCGCCGTGCCCGTGTCCCGGCCGCCGACGAAGGAGACGCAGCCGATCTCGGGGGCGCGCACGAGTGCTTCGGACAGTTCGCCGCCGCTGCCGCTGACGAGGGTGACGGGAATCCCTTCGCGGGCAGCGAGCGCACAGGCCAGGGTGAGACAGGAGACGCCGCCGTCGGTCGGGGTCTTGGCGATGACCGCGTTGCCCGCCAGTGCCTGTACCAGCATTGCGTGAACGAGCACGCTCATCGGATAGTTCCAGCTCGCGATGTTCGAGACGGGCCCGTCCAGCGGGGACCTGCCCTCGACCATCGGTTCGATGCCGTCGACGTACCAGCGAACGCCGTCGATGGCCCGGTCCACGTCGGCCTGCGCGAGCCGCCAGGGCTTACCGATCTCCCAGACGAGCAACAGAGCCAGGAGTTCCCGGTGTTCGGTGAGGCTGTCGAGGGTGGCGGCGACGCGGGCGCGGCGCTCCGGCAGCGGGACGTGGCGCCAGGCCCGGTGCTGGTCGAGCGAGGCGCGTACGGCCCGGCGGGCGGCGTCGGCGTCGAGTCGGGGCGGGCCCGCGATGGGGCTCGCGTCGACGGGGCTGGTGGCGGGCAGGGGGCGGCCGTCGGGGCGCCAGCCGCCGTGCCACAGGTTCAGCACGCGGTCGTCCCGGAAGGCCTCGGGGGCGACGCCGAGGCAGCGCTCCCAGGCTTGGGTCCAGGCCGTTCCGGCCTTGAGGACACGGGGGACACTGGGGACGCGGGCGACGCGGGAGGCACTGGGGGTGTTGGGGTCAGAGGGGTTGTCGAGGGTGGGTGCCATTCGGTTCTCTCCGCTCACGGTGCACAGTCGGGGCGGGGGTGCATGGCTGCGCGTACGGGACGGCGGTGTCCGCGGTCCTCGTACGTCGCTCGGGACGGTAGTGGAGTCGCGGGCCGGTCACCTATGAGAGACGTCACTCCCGGCCGGGCCGGGGTGTCAGCGTGACGCCGCGGCGAGCCGTTCCAGCACCAACTGGGCCGTTTCGGTGGGGGTGTTGCCGACCTGAACCCCGGCGGCCTCCAGCGCGGACTTCTTCGCGGCGGCGGTGCCGGACGCCCCGGAGACGATGGCGCCCGCGTGCCCCATGGTCCGGCCCTCGGGCGCGGTGAATCCGGCGATGTAGGCGACGACGGGCTTGCTCACGGACTCCTTGATGCAGGCCGCCGCGCGCTCTTCCGCATCGCCGCCGATCTCGCCGATGAGGACGATCAGTTCGGTGTCGGGGTCGGCCTCGAACGCGCCGAGGCAGTCGATGTGGGTGGTGCCGACGACGGGGTCGCCGCCGATGCCCACGCACGTGGAGAAGCCGGTGTCGCGCAGTTCGTACATGAGCTGGTAGGTCAGGGTCCCGGACTTGGAGACCAGGCCGACGCGGCCCGGCTTGGTGATGTCGGCGGGGATGATGCCCGCGTTGCTCTGGCCCGGTGAGATCAGGCCGGGGCAGTTGGGGCCGATGACGCGGGTGCCGTGCCGCTCGGCGTACGCGTGGAAGACGACGGAGTCGTGGACGGGGATGCCTTCGGTGATGACGACGGCGAGGCCGATCCCGGCGTCCGCCGCCTCCATGACCGCGGCCTTGCTGAAGGCGGGCGGCACGAAGACGACGGTGACGTCCGCGCCGGTGACGTCCATGCCCTCGCGCACGGAGCCGAAGACGGGTACCGCGCGGTCGTCGAAGTCGACGCTGCGGCCCGCCTTTCGCGGATTGACGCCGCCGACCACGTCCGTGCCGGCCGCGAGCATGCGGCGGGTGTGCTTCATGCCCTCGGCCCCGGTCATGCCCTGGACGAGGACCTTGCTCTCCTTGGTCAGATAGATGGCCATGGCCGGCTCCTCAGGCTGCGTGGGCGAGTTCGGCGGCGCGGCGCGCGGCGCCGTCCATGGTGGTGGCCTGTTCCACCAGCGGGTGGGCGCGTTCGTCGAGGATGGCGCGCCCCCGCGCGGCGTTGTTGCCGTCGAGCCGGACGACGAGCGGCTTGGTCAGACGTACGGACTCAAGGGCCCGTACGATGCCGTCGGCGACCGCGTCGCAGGCGGTGATGCCGCCGAAGACGTTCACGAACACGGCCGTGACGGACGGGTCGGAGAGGATGACCGAGAGGCCGTCGGCCATGATCTGCGCGGAGGCACCCCCGCCGATGTCCAGGAAGTTGGCGGGCCGCGCCCCGCAGCCGGCGACGACGTCGAGGGTGGACATGACGAGGCCCGCGCCGTTGCCGATGACGCCGACCTCGCCGTCGAGCTTCACGTAGTTGAGTCCCTTGGCGGCTGCGGCCGCCTCCAGTTCGTCGGCCTCGTGCCGGTCCGCCGGTCCTTGGGCGCCCCAACGGGTCTGCCGGAAGCTCGCGTTGTCGTCGAGGGTCACTTTTCCGTCAAGTGCGAGGATCTGTCCCTGCGCGGTGCGCACGAGCGGGTTGACCTCGACGAGCAGCGCGTCCTCCCTGATCAGAACGCTCCACAGGGCGGTCAGGGTGTCGGCCGCTGACGCGGGCAGCCCGGCCGCGGCGGCGATCCCCGCGGCCTTCTTGTGGGGCACGCCTTCGAAGGGGTCGATCGCCATCCGGACGACGGCTTCGGGCCTGGTGGCGGCCACCTCCTCGATGTCCATGCCGCCCTCGGCGGAGGCGATCGCGAGGAAGCGTCCCTGGGAGCGGTCGAGTACGTACGAGACGTAGAACTCGCTGTCGATGTCCACTGGTTGGGCGAGCATCACCGAGTGGACCGTGTGGCCTTTGATGTCCATGCCCAGGATCTGCCGGGCGGTCAGCTCCGCCGCGGCCGGGTCACGGGCGAACTTCACGCCCCCCGCCTTGCCTCTGCCTCCCGTCTTGACCTGCGCCTTCACCACGACGCGGCCGCCGAGGCGCGCGGCGCTCGCGCGTGCTTCCTTGGCCGAGTCGGCGACTTCGGCGCGCGGCACCAAGATGCCGTATTCCTCGAAGAGTTCCCTTGCCTGGTGCTCGTACAGGTCCATTTCCGGCTCCTGTCTGGAAAGTGCCGCACGCCCCCTGGACACCACCCACCGGATGCGGGATAACAAGCTTCATACAGTATTCGTCGACTGTATGCAATGTACTGTGAGGGCGCCCCGAGCGCGGACGAGCGCACTCCAACTCCCCTACGAAGGGACAGGACTTCGCCATGCCCGACGACAGCAGCGACAACAACACCCTCATCTCCGGTGGGCATCTGGTCGCCAAAGCACTCAAGGCGGAGGGCGTGGAGGTCATCTACACCCTCTGCGGCGGACACATCATCGACATCTACGACGGCTGCGTCGACGAGGGGATCGACGTCGTCGACGTACGCCATGAGCAGGTCGCCGCACACGCGGCCGACGGATACGCGCGGATAACCGGCAAGCCCGGCTGCGCCGTGGTGACGGCGGGACCCGGCACCACCGACGCCGTCACAGGCGTCGCGAACGCCTTCCGCGCGGAGTCCCCGATGCTGCTGATCGGCGGCCAAGGGGCCCACACCCAGCACAAGATGGGCTCACTGCAGGACCTGCCGCACGTCGACATGATGACGCCCATCACCAAGTTCGCGGCGACCGTGCCGGACACCGCACGGGCGGCCGACATGGTGTCCATGGCGTTTCGCGAGTGCTACCACGGTGCTCCGGGTCCCTCCTTCCTGGAGATCCCCCGCGATGTGCTCGACGCCAAGGTCCCCGCCGACAAGGCCCGCGTCCCGCGCGCGGGCCACTATCGCGCCTCGACCCGCTCGGCCGGCGACCCCGAGGCGATCGAAAAGCTCGCCGACCTCCTCGTCCACGCCGAGAAGCCCGCCATCCTGCTGGGCAGCCAGGTGTGGACGACCCGCGGGACCGCGGCGGCCACCGAACTGGTCCGCGCCCTCAACGTGCCCGCCTACATGAACGGCGCGGGACGCGGCACCCTGCCTCCCGGAGACCCGCACCACTTCCAGCTGTCGCGCCGCTACGCCTTCTCCAACGCCGACCTCATCGTCATCGTCGGCACGCCCTTCGACTTCCGCATGGGCTACGGAAAGCGGCTCTCTTCGGAGGCGACAGTCGTGCAGATCGACCTCGACTACCGCACCGTGGGCAAGAACCGCGACATCGACCTCGGCATCGTGGGCGACGCGGGGCTTGTCCTGAAGTCGGTGACCGAGGCCGCGTCCGGGCGCGTCAACGGGGGTGCGTCCCGGCGCAAGGAATGGCTCGACGAGCTGCGGGCCGCCGAGCAGACAGCCATCGACAAGCGGCTGCCGAGCCTCAGGTCCGACGCCTCTCCCATCCATCCGTACCGCCTGGTGAGCGAGATCAATGACTTCCTCACCGAGGACTCGATCTACATCGGCGACGGCGGCGACATCGTCACCTTCTCCGGGCAGGTCGTCCAGCCCAAGGCCCCCGGCCACTGGATGGACCCCGGACCGCTCGGCACGCTCGGCGTCGGCATCCCCTTCGTACTCGCCGCCAAGCAGGCACGGCCCGACAAGGAGGTGGTCGCCCTCTTCGGAGACGGCGCCTTCAGCCTCACCGGCTGGGACTTCGAGACGCTGGTGCGCTACAACCTGCCGTTCGTCGGCATCGTCGGCAACAACTCCTCCATGAACCAGATCCGTTACGGCCAGAAGGCCAAGTACGGCACGGAGCGCGAGCGGGTCGGCAACACCCTCGGAGACGTTCACTACGACAAGTTCGCCCAGCTGCTCGGCGGTTACGGCGAGGAGGTCCGCGACCCCGCCGACATCGGCCCCGCGCTGCGCCGCGCCCGCGAGTCCGGCAAGCCCTCGCTGATCAACGTGTGGGTCGACCCGGACGCGTACGCCCCCGGAACCATGAACCAGACGATGTACAAGTGAGGTGACACGGACGTGACCAAGGCTCTCGAAGGAATCCGCGTCCTGGACATGACGCACGTCCAGTCCGGCCCCTCCGCCACCCAGCTGCTCGCCTGGCTCGGCGCGGACGTGGTGAAACTGGAGGCACCGACCGGCGACATCACGCGCAAGCAACTGCGCGACCTGCCGGACGTGGACTCGCTCTACTTCACGATGCTCAACTGCAACAAGCGGAGCATCACCCTCAACACCAAGACCGAGCGCGGCAAGGAAATCCTCACGGAGCTGATCCGCCGCGCGGACGTGATGGTCGAGAACTTCGGCCCGGGCGCCGTCGACCGCATGGGCTTCACCTGGGAGCGCATCCAGGAGATCAACCCGCGCGTCGTCTACGCCTCGATCAAGGGCTTCGGAGACGGCCCCTACACCAACTTCAAGGCCTACGAAGTCGTC
Organism: Streptomyces flavofungini; assembly: GCF_014650815.1. Lineage (GTDB taxonomy): Bacteria > Actinomycetota > Actinomycetes > Streptomycetales > Streptomycetaceae > Streptomyces > Streptomyces flavofungini. Next base: position 645,731 of record NZ_BMVR01000004.1, on the reverse strand, counting down.
GCCCAGGCCATGGGCGGCTCCATGTCGACCACCGGCTTCGAGGACGGCCCTCCGCTCGCCACCGGTGCGCAGATCGGCGACTCCGGGACCGGCATCCACGCCGTCGCGGGCATTCTCGCCGCCCTCTTCCAGCGGGAGAACACCGGCCGCGGACAGCGCGTGAACGTCGCCATGCAGCACGCCGTGCTGAACCTGTGCCGCGTCAAGCTGCGCGACCAGCAGCGCCTCGCGCACGGGCCGCTCGCCGAGTACCCGAACGACGACTTCGGGGACGAGGTGCCCCGCTCCGGGAACGCGTCCGGCGGCGGACAGCCCGGCTGGGCCGTCAAGTGCGCCCCGGGCGGGCCCAACGACTACGTGTACGTCATCGTGCAGCCCGTCGGCTGGAAGCCCATCACCGAGCTGATCGGGCGCCCCGAGCTCGCCGACGACCCGGAGTGGGCCACCCCCGAGGCGCGGCTGCCGCAGCTCACCAAGATGTTCCAGCTGATCGAGGAGTGGTCCTCGACGCTGCCCAAGTGGGAGGTCCTGGAGCGGCTCAACGCCCACAACATCCCGTGCGGCCCGATCCTGTCCACCAGGGAGATCATCGAGGACGCCTCGCTGGTCGCCAACGAGATGGTCGTCGAGGTCCCCCACCCCGAGCGCGGCGCGTTCACCACCGTCGGCTCGCCGCTGAAGCTCTCCGACTCCCCTGTGGACGTGGTCGGTTCGCCGCTGCTCGGCGAGCACAACGAAGAGGTGTTCATCGGCGAGCTCGGCCTCGGCGACGAGGACCTGCGCCTGCTCAAGTCGAACGGAGTGATCTGATTGCTGGCCGAAGACCGCAAGGAGCGAGTGCGCGCGCTCCTTGACTCCGTGCGCGAACAGAGGCGTACGTCGCTCACGGCGCCGGAGGGCAAGGTCCTCGCGGACGCGTACGGCATCGCCGTCCCCGGGGAGGAGCTGGCGCGGGACGTCGACGCGGCGGTGGCGTGCGCGGCGCGCTTCTCGGGGCCCGTCGTCATGAAGATCGTGTCGCCGGACATCCTGCACAAGACCGACGCGGGCGGCGTGGTCGTGGGCGTGGAGGGCGCCGCGGCCGTGCGGGACACCTTCCACCAGATCGTCGCCAACGCGCGTGCCTACGCGCCCGCGGCGCGCATCGACGGCGTGCAGGTGCAGGAGTTGCTGCCGTCGGGTCCCGGCGCCCAGGAGGTGATCGTCGGGGCGGTCACCGATCCGACGTTCGGGAAGGTCGTCGCGTTCGGTCTGGGCGGCGTCCTGGTGGAGGTCCTCAAGGACGTCACGTTCCGCCTCGCGCCCGTCGACGCCGACGAGGCCCGCTCGATGCTCGACTCGATCCGGGCGGCCGAGGTCCTGCGCGGCGTGCGGGGCGCGCCCGGCGTGGACCGGTGGGCGCTGGCCGAGCAGATACGCCGCGTGTCCGAGTTGGTCACCGACTTCCCCGAGATCGCGGAGGTCGACCTCAACCCGGTCATCGCGACCCCGCAGGGCGCGATCGCCGCTGACATCCGCGTCATCCTCGCCACGGACGCGCCCAAGGAGCGGCGCACGTACACGCGCGCGCAGATGCTGGCTTCGATGCGGCGTCTGATGCGGCCCCGCTCGGTCGCCGTGATCGGCGCCTCCAACGAGCCCGGCAAGATCGGCAATTCGGTGATGCGCAACCTCATCGACGGCGGCTTCTCCGGGGAGATCCATCCGGTGAACCCCCGGGCCGATGACATTCTGGGCCGCAAGGCGTACAAGAGTGTGACGGACGTCCCTGGTGAGGTGGATGTGGCGGTCTTCGCGATCCCCGCCAAGTTCGTCGCGTCCGCTCTTGAGGAGGTCGGACGCAAGGGCGTCCCGAACGCGGTCCTCATTCCCTCGGGGTTCGCCGAGACCGGTGAACAGGCCCTCCAGGACGAGATCGTGGCGATCGGCGAGCGGCACGGCGTGCGGCTGCTCGGGCCGAACATCTACGGCTACTACTCGACGTGGCACGACCTGTGCGCCACGTTCTGCACGCCGTACGACGTGAAGGGCGGGGTGGCGCTCACCTCGCAGTCCGGTGGCATCGGGATGGCGATCCTGGGCTTCGCCCGCACGACGAAGACGGGTGTCTCGGCGATCGTCGGGCTCGGCAACAAGGCGGACCTCGATGAGGACGACCTGCTGACGTGGTTCGGCGAGGATCCCCACACCCAGTGCATCGCCATGCACTTGGAAGACCTCAAGGACGGCCGGGCGTTCGTGGAGGCCGCGCGGGCCACCGTGCCGAAGAAGCCGGTGGTGGTCCTCAAGGCGGGCCGGACGGCCGCGGGAGCCAGAGCCGCCGGATCGCACACGGGGGCGCTCGCGGGCGACGACGCCGTCTACGACGACATCCTGCGGCAGGCCGGTGTCATCCGGGCCCCGGGGCTGAACGAAATGCTGGAGTACGCGCGGGCGCTGCCGGTTCTTCCGGCGCCCCAGGGTGACAACGTCGTCATCATCACCGGGGCGGGCGGGTCGGGCGTGCTGCTCTCCGACGCGGTGACGGACAACGGCCTGAAGCTGATGGACATCCCGCCCGACCTGGACGCGGCCTTCCGCGAGTTCATCCCGCCGTTCGGCGCCGCGGGCAACCCCGTCGACATCACCGGCGGCGAGCCCCCCTCGACGTACGAGGCGACGATCCGGCTCGGCCTGGAGGATCCGCGCATCCACGCGCTCGTACTGGGCTACTGGCACACCATCGTCACCCCTCCCATGGTCTTTGCCGAACTAACGGCCCGCGTGATCGCGGAGTTCCGTGAGCGGGGAATCGACAAGCCCGTCGTCGCGTCGCTCGCGGGCGACGTCGAGGTGGAGGAGGCCTGCCAGTACCTCTTCGAGCGGGGGGTCGTGGCCTACCCGTACACGACCGAGAAGCCGGTCGCCGCGCTCGGCGCGAAGTACCGCTGGGCGCGCGCCGCAGGACTCCTTGGGAGCGACGGATGACATGACCGGCGCACGGGGCGGCCGACGGTTCGCGTCGGCCGGCCCGGAGCCCGTACGCGCACGAAAGGGATTGGACAGGGGGCGCTGGCCAGGAACTTTTCGACGCAAGGGGTGCTGAGTGACATGACGACAACCGACATTGCCAGGCCTGTCCCCTACCGGGAGGTGACGGACAGCAACGGCCGGATGTACCGGGTCGGCGAGACCGACATCGACATCATGGGCCGCAAACGCAAGTGGATGGTCATCCTGCCGTGGGTGGGCATGATGGGCATCAGCTCGGCCGAGTACGCGTTCGCCTCCGCCGAGGACACGCTGCACACCGCGCACCACTGGAGTAGTCTGCACATCTTCTGGATGCTGGGCGTCTGGGTCTTCTTCCAGGCGGCGGTGGCCTTCCCGGCGGGCAAGCTCCGCGAGAGCGGGAAGCTACCGGCCCGGTGGGCGATGATGATCGGCGCGTGCGGCACCCTCTTGGGATACCTATCGCTTGCCTTGGCACCTCATGTGGTCGTCGCCTACATCGGGTTCGGCATGTTCAGCGGCATGGGCGCCGGCATGGTGTACGCGACCTGCGTGAACATGGTCGGCAAGTGGTATCCGGAACGCAAGGGCGGCAAGACCGGCTTCGTCAACGGCGGCTTCGCCTACGGCTCGGTGCCGTTCGTCTTCATCTTCACCGGCTTCATGGACCTGACCAACTTCCGTTGGGTGCTGGTGTCGGTGGGTCTCTTCCTGGCCACCATGGTCGCCGTGGCGGGCTACTTCTTCCAGGACCCGCCGAAGAACTGGTGGCCCGCCGACGTGGACCCACTGCGGCCGCCTGACGACCCACGGGCCCGGCGCGCCCTGCGGATGAACCCGCCCGCCGTGCGGCAGTACACGCCCAAGGAGGCCTGGCAGACCGGCCGGGTCGGGCTGATGTGGTTCTGTCTGCTGTGCACCTCGGGTGTGAACATCTTCGGCATCGCGTTCCAGGTGGACATCGGTGAGGACGCCGGTTTCGCGGGCGGAATCGTCGCCACGGCGATGTCCCTGAAGGCCATCGTCAACGGCACCGGGCGGGGTGTCATCGGCTGGCTGTCGGACCGCTACGGACGCAAGCGATGCCTGATCTTCGTCTGCATCGTCCTCGGCCTGTCGCAGTACGGCATCCTCTGGTCCGCCGAGATCAAGAACCTCCCGATGTTCCTGATCTTCTCCAGCATCTCCGGTTTCGGCGGCGGCGCCATCTTCCCGATGTTCGCGGCCATGACGGCGGACTACTTCGGAGAGAACAACAACGCCTCCAACTACGGCCTGGTCTACAGCTCGAAGCTGGTCTCCGGCCTTCTCGGCTCCGGCATGGGCGCCGTGGTGGTGAGCAACTGGGGCCACACCGGAGCGTTCACCCTCGCCGGATCCATATCCCTGTTCGCCGGCTTCGTCGCGCTCTTCCTGACGCAGCCGGGCAGGCCGAACCCCAAGGACATCAATCCCAACCCGCAACCCCTCGGTGAGGAGATGGCTTGATATGACGGCGGAGCCCTTCGCCGCAAGCGGCGCGTCCGGCCGCGCGGACGCGTCGTACAAGAAGTACCAGGAGGTCACGGACGCGCGCGGACGCGTCTACCGCATCGGCGAGAGCGACCGGGACATCCTCGGCCGCCCGCGCTGGACGATGGTCGTCCTCCCCTGGGTGGCCATGATCGCCATCAGTGTCTTCGAGTACGCCTACGGAGCCGCCGAGGACACCCTGTCCGCGGCGCACCACTGGTCGTCGTCGAACACCTTCTGGGTCCTTAGCGTGTGGATCTTCTTTCAGGCGGGCGTCTCCTTCCCCGCCGGGAAACTGCGTGAGAAGGGCGTCCTGAGCAGCCGCAAGGCCATGTTGACGGGATCCTTCCTGTCCCTGCTCGGGTTCGTCAGCCTCAGTCACGCACCCAACGTGGCGGCGGCGATGGTCGGCTTCGGCCTGCTCGGCGGGGTCGGCTCCGGGCTGATCTACTCGACGTGCGTGAACATGGTCGGCAAGTGGTACCCCGAGCGGCGCGGCGGCAAGACGGGCTTCGTCAACGGAGGGTTCGCCTACGGAGCGGTGCCTTTCATCTTCTTGTTCTCGTACGGCTTCGACACCTCCAACTACCGTACGGTGCTGGATCTCGTCGGCTTCTATGTGCTCGCCGTGACCCTGGTGGCGGGCCTGTTCTTCAAGGACCCGCCGAAGAACTGGTGGCCCGCCGAGGTCGATCCGCTGCGGCCCGGCGGTGACTCCCGCATCGCCGTGGCGCTCGCCAAGAACCCTCCGGCAGTACGACAGTTCACTCCTGGAGAGGCGTTACGCACCGGTGTCGTGCCGCTGATGTGGGTGTGCATGCTCTGCTGCGCCGGAGTGTCGATCTTCGGGATCTCCTTCCAGGTGCCGTTCGCCAAGGACATGGGCTTCGGCCCGCTTATCGCGGCGTCCTCGATGGGCGTCATGTCGGTGATCAATGGCACCGGGCGGGGCGTGGTGGGCTGGCTCTCCGACCGCCTCGGCCGTCGGCCGACCCTCACGTACGTCTGTCTGGCCCTGGCCGTCGCGCAGTTCGGCGTCCTGTGGGCGGGCGAAATGCACAACCAGCCGCTGTTCCTGGTCTTCGCGTTCCTGTCCGGCTTCGCCGGCGGCGCGTTCTATCCCCTGTTCGCCGCGCTCGTCCCCGACTACTTCGGAGAGAACAACAACGCGTCCAACTACGGCATGGTCTACAGCGCGAAGCTCGTCAGCGGCCTCTTCGGAGGCGGCCTGGGCGCGATGGTCGTGGACTCCTGGGGCTACGTCGGCGCCTACGTGATGGCCGGTGCGGTGTCGCTGCTCGCGGCGGCCCTGTCACTGCTGCTGCACCAGCCGCAGCTGCCACGCGAGCGTGCCGTCACGGTGTGACGTCCAGCCGGTGCACCAGGCCGGTTGTTCCAGGGGGAGGGGTGTTGCCCGCCGGACCGGCGGGCAACACCCCTCCCCCGTGGACGCTCAGTCGCCGCAGCGCTCCCGCAGGGAGTGCAGGTGCGCGCTGGACTTGCGGGCGAACGCGTAAGACTCGACCGGGTTGTCGTGCTCGGCCTGCCAGTGGTGGTAGCGGCGTCCGTTATGGGTGCGGGCGGTCACCTTGGACAGGAACCTCTTGTAGTCGATGTCTCCGTCGCCGACGTCCGACATGCGGTAGCCGTCCCGGGCTGAGTCGTCCCGGATGCCGTCCTTGACGTGGAACAGCGGGTAGCGGTGCGGTCGCTTGAGGACGTAGTCCAGCGGGTCGAAGGGCCGCGGTGTGCCGTCCACCTGCTTGCCGAAGCGGAACTGCGCGGAGTACGCCCAGTAGATGTCCAGCTCCAGGAACACATGGTCCGGGTCGGTCTCGGCCAGCAGCACGTCGTAGAGGCGCACGCTCGGCTTGTCCGTGGCGAAGGAGAACTCCTCGGCGTGGTTGTGCTGGTAGAACTTCATCCCCCGCGCGCGTGCCGCTTCGCCGTACGTGTTGAAGTCCTCGGCGGCCCGCTTCCACGCGTCGACGGTCGAGCCGTAGCGGAAGGGGCCCGACGCGGTCCCGATGTGTTTGAGGCCGAGCGCTTCGGCGTCGTCGAGGACCTTGGTGAGGTTCTGCGCGAACGTGTACGCGTTCGGGTTGCCGTTGTCGTAGTAGCCGACGTGGCTGCCGATCGGGTTCAGTCCGTGGTCGTGGGCGAGTTGCTTGAGCTGTGCGAGCGTGATGGGGCCCGCGGAGCCCTGGGTGTATCCGGCGAACTCGATCTCGTCGTAGCCGTAGCGCTCCAACTCGCTGAACACAGTGGCGAATCCGGCGGTGGAGACCCGGTCACGGAGGCTGTAGAGCTGGATGCCGAGGCGGCCCGGCGGCAGGACGGGGCGGCCGCGGCCCTTGCCGTGCGTCTGAGCTGCGGTGTCCGCCGCCGCGGCGGCGGGTGCCGTGGCGGCGACGGTGCCGACGAGTGCGGCCGCGGTGGTGCCCGCGGCGACACCGAGCATGCCGCGTCGGCTGAGTCTGTGGGCGAGCTCGGGGTCGTCCGGGGTGTGCTTGCGGCTCATGCGGTTCTCCCTGGCTGGGTTCGGGTTCAGGGGTCGGGGCCTGATCAGGGATCAGTTCGAATAGCGGATCAGGGTGAGGTCCGGGGCGGACCCTGATGGCGTGGTCCGCGCCCTCTGGTTCAGTGGAGACAGATCGCTCAGTGCAGGCCGGCGAGGCGGAGCAGGAGCGATTTCACATCGGTGGCCGCGACGCGGCCGGTGACGGCGTGGGGGGTGGAGCACAGAATGAGCGGTCCGGAATCGGAGTCTTCGCTCGTGGGGAGGCGGCCATGGCTGCCGCGAATAGGTGAGGGGTCCAGGGGCACGACCGCCATGCGGTAGCGCATGCCGAGCTTCTTGCGGGCCAGCGCGCCCGCGGCCTTGAGGCGGACGTAGGGGTCCTCGGGATCCATGAACAGCTCGACGGGGTCGTAGCCGGGTTTGCGGTGGATCTCGACGAGCTGCGCGAAGTCGGGCGCGCGGGCGTCGTCGAGCCAGTAGTAGTACGTGAACCAGGCGTCGGGTTCGGCGACCGCGACGAGCTCGCCGGAGCGCGGGTGGTCCAGATGGTGGGCCTTCTTGCCTTCGTCGTCGAGGAGTTGCTCGATGCCGGGCAGATCGGCGAGCGCGGCACGGGTGGCTTCCAGGTCCTCGGGCCGTCGGACGTAGACGTGCGCGATCTGGTGGTCGGCGACGGCGAAGGCACGGGACGCCATCGGGTCGAGGTATTCCATGCCGTCCTGCGTGTGCACGTCCAGGAGTCCGGCGCGGCGCAGGGCGCGGTTGATGTCGACGGGACGGCTGACACGGGTGATGCCGTACTCGGACAGCGCGACGACGGTGCGGCCTTCTGCTCGCGCCTGGTCCAGGAGCGGAGCCAGCGCCGTGTCCAGGTCGGCGGCCGCCTGATGGGAGCGCGGGTCGTCGGGACCGAAACGCTGCAGGTCGTAGTCGAGATGAGGGAGGTAGCACAGGGCCAGGTCGGGCCTGCGGGTGGTGAGGAGGTGACGGGTGGCATCGACGATCCAGCGACTGGAGACGATGTCGGCGCCCGGGCCCCAGAAGTGGAAGAGGGGGAACGTGCCGAGCTTCTCGGTGAGTTCATCGTGCAGGGCCGGGGGCCGGGTGTAGCAGTCGGGTTCCTTGCGGCCGTCGGCGTAGTAGACGGGGCGGGGCGTGATGGTGAAGTCAGTGTCGGCGCCCATCGCGTACCACCAGCAGATGTTGGCGACGGTGTAGCCGGGGTGCGCGCGGCGGGCGGCGTCCCACAGCTTGTCGCCGGCGACGAGGCCGTTGTGCTGGCGCCACAGCAGGACGTCACCGAGCTCGCGGAAGTACCAGCCGTTGCCGACGATGCCGTGCTCGGCGGGCATGGTGCCGGTGAGGAAGGTGGACTGGGCGGCGCAGGTGACGGCGGGCAGCACGGTACCCAGGGACGCGCGGGAGCCGGACCGGGCGAGGGCCGCGAGGTGCGGCATGTGATCGAGCAGCAGGGGGGTGAGGCCGACGACGTCGAGAACGAGCAGCGGGTTGGGCTGCTGTGTGTCGGGGGCGGGAGAGGTCATGGCAGTTCCTTCAGGCCGAGCTCGGTCAACAGGTCGCGGGCGAGGGTGAGTTCGGCGGCGATGCCGTCGGCGAGCTGGGGGCGGGCGCGGGGGCGCAGTTCGGGCGGGAGGGCCTGCCAGGTGTAGGTCTCGACTTCGAGGTGGCGGGTGCGGGGGTGCGGTCCGCCGACGAGCCGGGTGAGGGTGTCCTTCAGGACGGGGAGCGTGGAAGTGAGGGGCGCGGCGGGAGGCGCGTGCAGGGGGACATGGAAGTGGGCGCGCCAGGGCGCCGCGTCGGGCAGGGCATCGCGGGTGAGGGCCTCGCCGAGGTCGTCGGTGCCGCGCAGGGCGGTGGCGACGAGGGTCCCGCCGGCGGCGGCCCCGCCGGGCTCCTGGGGCAGGGTGCGGGTCTGGTGCAGGAATCGGGGCTCGTCGAAGGCGGCGAGGGCCTCGCGGACGTCCGGCAGGTGGGGGTGTTCGGCGTGCAGGGCGGCGGAGAGCTGGGATTTGACGACGGGGATGCCCGCGACGGCGAGGGCGTCGAGCGCGGTCCCCGGGTCCTCGAAGGAGGTGGCGAGATGACAGGTGTCGACACAGATGCCGATGCGGTCGTGGCCGATCGCGGTGAGGGGGGCAATGGCGTCGCCGGTGGTCTCCACGGTGCAGCCCGGTTCGGGTTCGAGGCCGACGCGGATGGATTTGCCGGTCAGTTCGGCGAGGGCGTCCAGGCGTTGGCCGAGCGTGACCAGGGCGGTGCGGGCCTCGGCGGCGCGGGGGGCATCGAAGGTGGTGCGCCAGGCGAGTGGAAGGGTGGAGATGGTGCCCTCGGTGACGTCGTCCGGCAGCAGTTGGGCGAGGACGCGGGCCAGGGCGGTGGTGTGGGTGAGGCGTTCGGGGTCGGCCCAGTCCGGCTTGTAGACGCGGTACTTGACCTCTTCCGCGCCGAAGCCCTCATAGGGGAAGCCGTTGAGGGTGACGACTTCGAGGCCGCGCCGGTCCAGTTCGGCGCGCAGCCCGCGGAGTGCGGCCGGGTCGGTGACCAGGGCGTGGGCGGCGTCCTTGGCGAGCCACAGGCCGATGCCGATGCGGTCGCGGCCGAGTCGCTTGCGGACGGGCTCGCAGTGGTCGCGGAGCTGGCCGAGGACGCCGTCGAGGGTCTCGGCGGGGTGGACGTTCGTGCAGTACGCGAGGTGGACGGTGGACCCGTCGGGGTGGCGGAAGCGCATGGGTCACGCACCGCCGCGCAGAATCGAGTTGCCCTCGTGGGTGGCCTCGGTGTCCGTGACGTCGAGGGCGAGGCGTCCGCTGAGCCCGTAGAAGGCGACGGGGTTGCGCCACAGGACCCGGTCGACGTCGTCGTCGGAGAACCCCGCCGCCAGCAGGGCGTCGCCGACCTTGCGGGTCTTGAGCGGGTCGCTCTTGCCCCAGTCGGCGGCCGAGTTGACCAGCACCTGCTCGGGGCCGTACTGCTGCAGGATCGCGACCATCCGGTCCTCGTCCATCTTCGTGTCCGGATACACGGAGAAGCCGAGCCAGCAGCCCGCGTCCTTGGCTTCCTTGACGGTGGTCTCGTTGAGGTGGTCGATCAGGACCCGCTCCAGGAGCAACGCGGACTCCCGGACGACATCAAGGGTGCGGCGCAGGCCCGCCAGCTTGTCGCGGTGCGGGGTGTGCACGAGGGCGGGCAGTTCGTGGTCGGCGGCGAGCTGCAGCTGAGTGGCCAGCGCGGTGTCCTCGGCCGGAGTCATGGAGTCGTAGCCGATCTCTCCGACGGCGACGACGTTGTCCTTGACGAGATAGCGCGGCAGCAGGTCGAGGACCGGCGTGCACCGGGGGTCGTTCGCCTCCTTGGGGTTGAGCGCGATCGTGCAGTGGTGGGCGATGCCGTACTGGGCGGCGCGGAAGGGTTCCCAGCCGAGGAGGGAGTCGAAGTAGTCGACGAAGGAGGCGGGCGAGGTGCGGGGCTGGCCGAGCCAGAACGCGGGCTCGACGACGGCGCGGACCCCGGCGGCATACATCGCCTCGTAGTCGTCGGTGGTGCGGGACGTCATGTGGATGTGGGGGTCGAAGATGCGCATCAGGACTCCTGCTCCTCGCCGGTGGACGTCGAAGGGGCCGCGAAGGGGGCGGGGGCCGCCGGGTGGTCGGGGCCGGTGGGCGCCGGGTGGTCGGGGCTCGGGGCCCGGTGGTCGGGGCCGGTGGTTGCCGGGGTGTCGCCGTCGGTTGGCGTCGGCAGGTCGGTCAGGGCCAGGACGCGGTACAGATCTCCGGGGACGGTGCGGCCGGCGGCGGCGCGTTCGGCGGCGTAGTCGCCGAGCATGCGGGCCAGTTCGGAGTCGGCCCGGGCGCGCTGCGCGAGATCGGCGACGGCATCCACGGGTACGCCGGTGAACAGGCACTTGAGGACGGCGTGACGCCAGTCGTGCGGAGCCAGGTGAGTGGCGGCGTACGGGCCGAGCGCGGCGGCGACGAGCCGGGTGTCGTTGGTGCGCAGCGCGTCCTCGACCAGGGGCAGCGCGTCGGCCCCCGGCACCAGGTGCGGGAGGGCGAGCAGGACGGCGCGGCGTTCGGTGGCGGTGCCCTGTTCGTAGAGCCGGGTGAGGGTGGCGGTGTCGGCGCGGGCGGCGTACAGGAGCACCAGCCGGGCAGCGTCGGCGTGATCGGGCCCGCAGCGGCGGCCCGCCTCGGCGAAGCACAGTTCCCAGCTTGGGACGGCGCCGGGCGCGAAGGGCTGGGCGGCGCTGCTCGGCTGAGCGGTGGCGACTTCGGTGGAGGTGGTCTGGGCCGAGGTGGCCCTGGTGGAGGCGGCTCTGGTGGAGGCGTGCGCGGCGGCCGCGGTCGTGGCCCGGTCGAGCCAGGTGCGGGCGGGATCGCCGAGGGCGGCGTCGAGGCGGGAGCGGAGGTCGGCGACCGAGGGGAGGTGGGGCGCGAGGGTCCGTGGGCTGTGGCTCACGAGGTTCCTCCTTGGGGTGCGGCCTCCTGGGCGGCAGGACCGGTGGCGGCGAGTTGGTCGGCCCGGCGCAGGAACTCAAGGGAACGGGAGGCGAGTTCGGGGCCCGCGTGGGAGTGGCGGGGCAGTTCGACGACGGTCAGGCCCTGGTAGCCGGTGGCGGCGAGGGCGCGCAGGACGGGCGGGAAGTCGATCTCGCCGTCACCGAACGGGAGGTGTTCGTGGACGCCGCGGCGCATGTCCTCGATCTGGACGTGCCGGAGCCAGGGGGCGGCGGCGCGGACGCAGTCGGCGGGTGACTCGGGTTCGAGGCACTGGCAGTGGCCGATGTCGAGGGTCAGGCCGAGGGCTGCGGGGTCGCCGAGCAGATGACGGAGGTGGTGGAAGTCGGCGAGCGTGGCGAGCAGGTGGCCGGGTTCGGGCTCGATGGCGAGCGGTACTCCGGCGCCGGATGCGGCGGCGAGGACGGGGGTGAGCGCGTCGGCCAGGCGCCGCCAGGCGATGGCGTCGTCGGTGCCGTCGGGTGTGATGCCGCTGAAGCAGTGGACGGCATGGGCGTTCAGGTCCGCGGCGACCTGGACGGCGCGGATGAGCAGGCGGACGCGGTCGGCGCGGCGCTGGGGGGCGGGATCGAGCAGGGAGGGGCCGTGCTTGCGGCGTGGATCGAGGACATAGCGGGCGCCCGTCTCGACGGTGACGGTCAGACCGAGCCGGTTCAGGCGCCGGGCCACACGGCGGGTGCGGGCCGCCAGGTCAGGGGCGAGGGGGTCGAGGTGCATGTGATCGAGGGTCAGTCCGACGCCGGAGTAGCCGAGGTCGGCGAGGAGGCCGAGGGCGTCGTCGAGCCGGAGGTCGGTGAGCCCGTTGGTGCCGTAGCCGAACCGGGGTCGCACGGGAGCACCCGTTGTCCCCCGCCCGAGCGTGCCGTCGCCCCCGCTCACGTGACACTCACCTTGCGGGCGAACCGGCGGGCCATCGGCGCCAGGGCCGCCGTGAACAGAGCGCTGCCGAGAGCGCCGGAGCGGGCGGCGAGGGCGGCCTGGAGCGGGATCAGGGCGCGGATGCCGCCGCCGACGGCGCGCTGGGTGAGAGGAGGTGAGGGGTTCAGGGCCGCGTGGAGGTAAGGGCGGGCGGCCGTGGTGGCGTAGGCCGTGCCGAGGGCGAGGGTGGTGCTCGACCGGAGGGCAGCGGTGCCCGGTAGGCCGGAGGTGGTGCCCGGCAGACCGGCGGCGGCTGCGGTCCGTCGGTCTGCCGGGGGGTGCGAGGTGTACGCCACGGCGTGTCCGAGGGCCAGCGTCGTGGCGAGGGCGCCCAGCGGGGCCCCGGTCGAGCCGCCTTGGGTCTCGTGCCGGGACACCGTGGTCACGGCGAGAGTGTGGGCGGCGAGGGTTGCTGCGGCGGGGAGGGCTGCGCGGGCCGCTGCCGTGGGGGTGGGGCGGGGACTGCGGGGACGGTGCGTGCTTGGGCGGGGCGTGCTTGGGCTGGGAGTGCTTGGGGGGTGAGGGCCAGAGCGGTGGGGGCGCGTGCGGTGGGGTTGGGGCGAGGGTGGGGTTCGTCTTGTCCCGGCGGTTACCGGTGTGGTGGGGCTGGGCGGGGGGCCTCCGGCGTTCGCCGTGGTCTTGGCGTCGGTGAAGGGGGCCGTACTGGCCAAGGTGGCGAGGGCGGTGAAGGCCTTGGGGGTGCTTGCAGGCTTGGCGGCTCGGGTGGCCCCGAAGGCTCGGGAGGCCTGGGACGCCTTGGTCGGCTTAGACGCCGTAGTGGCCCCGATGGCCGCGGCGACCTTGGCGACCAGTGACCGCCCGGAGCTGGCTGGCTGCGTCGCCGAAGTCCCTGCGGGAAGCGTCGCGGGGGCCTGAGTGGAAGGCGCCGCCGTCGGCCTGGCAGGGCGAGTCGCGGCGGACCGGGTGGGGCAGATCGCCGTGGCCTCGGTGGAGCGGGCTGCCTCCGGTGAGGTCTTCGCCGCGGACCGCACGGCACCGGCGTCCGTGGCTGTGGCCGCGCGTGCGGCCGCGTCCGCTCGAGCCCCCGCGCTCGCCCCCGTTGCCGTGGCCGTGGCACCAAGGAGCAGGTCCAGTCCTCGGGCCGCCGCCATGGCCACGGGTCCTGCGGGTGTGCGTTTGAGGCCCAGGTCGTAGGCCCAGACCGTACCGGCGAGGGCGGTGGCGGTGGCCAGGGCGGGTCGGCCCGCGCGGGAGGCCAGGGCCAGGCCGCCCGCGGTGAGCGCGACCGCGGCGGTGAAGGCGGCGGTGGGGGTGACACGGCCCGAGGGGATGGGGCGGTGGGGGCGGTCGACGGCGTCCTCGTCGCGGTCGGCCCAGTCGTTCAGGGCCATACCGGCTTCGTACAGGCAGAGGGAGGAACCGATGGCGAGGAAGGTGCCCCGGCCGGGGCGCAGGCCGGTGGCCGCGGCGCCCGCGAGGGCGTCGCCGGGGACGGTGAACAGGGCGGGCAGGCGGAGGAGTTCGGCCCAGGCGCGGAGGTTCATGAGGCGTCCTCGGGGGGTGCCGTGAGGGGAGACGGCGGCGCGGGGCGTAGCTGCGGGGCGGCCGCGGGCACCGGTTCGGGCTCAGCGACGGGCACCGACGCGGGCACCCATGCGGACACCGATCCGCAGTCAGCTACGAGCGCCGATGCGGACGCTGGCGTGAGCACCGATGCGAGCACAGGTGTGAGCACCGATGCAGGCACAGGCGCCGATACGGGTACAGCCACGGGAGCCGATGCGGGCACGGGTGCCGGTGCGGGCGCGGGCACCGCTGGGGGCGTGGGTGCGCGTACCGGTGCGGGCGCGGGGGGAGGCAGTCGGCGTGGCGCCGCGCGTCGGGCGTTCACGCCGACTCCCGGAGGCGGTCGGCGAAGGCGAGGAGGGCGAGGTGCTGGTCCGGCAGGGCGGAGGAGGCGCCGGGGTCCGGGTCCTTGAAATAGAAGGCGAGTTCGGGGCGGGGTCCGGCGAGGCCGACTTCGTGGGCGCGGGCGAGGAGGCGGGCCAGGTCCAGGATCAGTGGCGCGGCGAGGGCCGAGTCACAGCCCTGCCAGGTGGTCTGGAGGGTCATGCGGGTGCCGAGGAAGCCGTCGAAGGCGATGTGGTCCCAGGCGGTCTTCCAGTCGCCGAGGGCGGGGACGTCGTCGATGTGGACCTCGCCTTCGGGGACGGTGCCGAGGGTGTCGGCGAGGACGCGTTCCTTGCCCGCGTTCTTGGCGGCGGCCGCGGCGGGGTCGGCGAGGGCGGCGCCGTCGCCGCCGCCGAGGAGGTTGGTGCCGGACCAGGCGCGGACGGCCAGGGCGCGCTGGGCGAACATCGGGCCGAGCACGGACCGGAGCAGGGTCTGCCCGGTCTTGCCGTCCCGCCCGGCAAAGGGCAGCCGGGAGGCGGCGGCCAGGTCGGCGAGGGCGGGGTGGTGCAGGCCGGTTGAGGGGGTGAAGTTGACGTAGGGCGCACCGGCGCGGAGCGCGGCGGCGGCGTAGAGGGAGCTGGGGGGCAGCCGGTCGGCGGAGGCAGTTGCCGATCCGGCGGACGCGGTCGTCGGCCCGGCGGAGGCGGTTGCCGATCCGGCCAAGGCAGTCGTCAGCCCGGCCGAGGCGGGCGCCAACTCGCCTGAGCCTGCACCCGCCCCGTCGGAAGCCGACGCCGACCCGGCCGAGCCCACGGCCGACCGGGCCGGGCCCGCCGCCGACCCGCCCACGCCAACCGCCGGTTCCGTCGAGGCCACGTTGATCACGACCACGCGGGCCAACCCGTGGCGGTGTGCGAAGTCGCGGATTTCCGCGGCGAAGGCGGTGATCAGTTCGTCGTCGGTGCGGGAGTCGCCCGGGAGGGGGCCGCCCGGGCGGATCTCGGCGTCGGCGGCGGCTAGTTCGGCGTGCACGGCTGCCGGGAGGCCGTGGGGCAGGACGCCGCCGGCGGCGAGGTGTTCGGCGCGTTTGGGCAGCGGGCACTCCATGGTGTCGTGCCCGCCGAAGACGAGGGAGGACAACGTTGGCAGTCCGGTGCCGGAGAAGGGAGGTGTTTCGGTGACCAGGCCGGTGGGCGGGTGCAGCCCCGCCGACATCGCCGCGCAGCCCGCGATGGCTGTGGTCGCGACGGAGCCGCGCGCTCCGATCAGCCACACCCCGGTCGGGCCCGGGGCGTCGGAAGCGGTCGGGCCCGCGTTGGCAGAAGGGGACTCGGTGGACACGGCTGCCTCCTGTCGTCAGACACGTACGGTCGTCACCCGCGCCGCGCGGAAGGGGGCTCGCGCCTCGCGGTACATCAGCCACGCCGCACGGTGCGGACTCCACGCCTCCCGGCACGGGATCCACGCCCTGCGGTACCTCACCCGCGCCACACGGACCACAGCCCGCACCTCGCGGCACATCAACCACGCCGCGCGGAACAAGGCCCGCGCCCCGCAGCACATCAACCACACCGCACGGAGCAAGGCCCGCGCCCCGCGGCGCAGGTATCTCACCCGCGCCGCACGATGCGGACTCCGTCCCGCACGGAACAGCACCCGCCCCGCGCGGCGCGGGCCGGGCAAGACGGTGGGCGGAGGTCCGGCGTCCTCCGCCCACCGCCGTCTATCGGCCGCCCGCCTCCTCACCCGCGGGCAGCTCCGTACCGGTGGACAGCTCATGGCCACCGGGCAGCGCCTTACTGGTGGGCAACGCCACGCCGGTGGACAGCCCCACGCCGGTGGGCAACCGCTTGCCGGTAGGCAGCCCCACGTCGAGGGGCAGCCCCACGCCGGTGGGCGCCCCCTTGCCCGCGGACATCTCCTTGCCCGCAGGCAGTTCCCGCACCCGGATGTCCCGGAAAGCGACCTGATCATCAGCCCCGTGGTTCTGGATGCCGATGTGGCCGTCGCGCAGGCTCCGGGCGGGGTCGGTGTTGGTGAAGTCGTTGATCTTCACACCGTTGAGCCAGATCTGGAGGCGTTCGCCCTCGACGCGGAGTTCATAGGTGTTCCACTGCCCCGGTGGGTTCAGGGCCTTGTCGCGGGCGGCGAGGTCGGCGGACTTGAAGCCGTAGACGGAGCCGGTGGTCTTCTCGGGGACGTCGGTGGCGTCGATCTGGATCTCGTAGCCGTTGTTGACGGCGGTCCAGGGGTCGTCGGAGGGCGGGAAGCCCACGAAGATACCGGAGTTGTCGTCCTTGTCGGTGCCGGAGATCTTCCAGTCGAGCTTCAGGGAGTACGAGCCGAACTGCTGGGGCTCGTACCAGAGCAGGCCCATGCCGCCGACGGAGGTGATGGTGCCGTCGTCCTTCCGCTCGAAGGAGCCGGGTCCGGCCTGCTTCCAGCGGGCGAGGGAGGCGGCGGTGCCGTCGAAGAGGGGGGTGTAGCCCTGTTCGGGACGGCAGTCGGCCTGGGCGGCGCCGACGGCGTAGCGGATGCCGCCGAGGAGGTGGGTGCGGAAGGCGGGGTCGGCGTAGGACTCCCTGGTGTGGCCGCCGCCGGTGTAGAAGGAGCGGCCGGGGGTGCCGTCGACGGATCCCTGGCACCAGGCGATCGGGTGGTCGCCGCCCATGGACCCGCCGCTGTAGGACGACTCGTCGAGGGAGGCGAGCACGCGGGCGCGATCGCGCGGGTTGGCGCGGTAGTTGTACCACTCGTCGGTGCGGTCCCAGGCCGCGCCGAGGTGGGCGGTGGCCGGGTGGGCATGGTCCTCGACCTTGATCTTCGCGGGCTGGATCGCGGGGTGGGACTGGAAGTAGGCGCCCGCGAGGCGGCCGTAGAAGGGCCAGTCGTACTCGGTGTCGGCGGCGGCGTGGACGCCGACGTAGCCGCCGCCCGCGCGGATGTAGCGCTCGAAGGCGGACTGCTGCTTGCTGTTCAGGACGTCGCCGGTGGTGGAGAGCCAGATGACGGCGTCGTAGCGGGCGAGGTTCTTGGTGGTGAAGGCGCCCGCGTTCTCGGTCGCGTCGACGGTGAAGCCGCCTGCGGCGCCGAGGTCCTTGACGGCGGCGATGCCCTCGGCGATGGAGTCGTGGCGGAACCCGGCCGTCTTGGAGAAGACCAGGACGCGTTCGCCCGCCTTCTTCCGTTCGCCGTCGGGGCGGGTGGAGTCCGGCTTGGACGCGGCCGGGCCGGACACGCAGCCGATGAGCAGGGCGGCGGCCGCCGTCGCGACGGTCAGGCGTACTGGTGCGCGCATGGGGTGCCCCCTTTCTCAGCTCGTGGTGAAGGTGAAGTCGTCGACGTCGTAGAGCGCTCCGGTGCCTTCGCCCTTGAAGACGAGGAACAGTGCCGTGGTTCCGGCGGGTGCCCCGGCGAGGTTCGCCGAGACGTCGGTGTACGTCTCCCACGACCCGGTGGGGTCGGCCTTCGCGGTGCCGAGGAGCGTGCCGTCCACGGATCCGGCGCGGACTTCGAGGGTGCCGCCGGACCCGGCCGAGGCGACGCGCGCGGTCAGCTTGGTGGCGTTGGAGAGGACGTACGGCTTGAAGGAGATCCAGTCGCCGTTGTTGATGTCGCCGACGGTCTTGCCGCCGTGGGCCGGGGTGTGGCTGACGATGGAGACGCCCTTGGAGTCGCCGTAGTGCTCGCCCTGGCGGTGCTTGGGCTGGACGACGTTCTGGTCGTGGGTGGTGAGGGCGGGCTGGCCGTTCGCGCCCTTGTCGGTGTACTCGGCGTCGAAGACCCCGAAGATGTTCGCGTTCGGGTCGTGTTCGCCGTCCGCGGTGGTCTGCAGGGTGCCCTCGCAGCCGTTGGCCGAGGTCACGGGGTGGCCGTGGCTGTCGTGGCCGAGGATGTGGGTGACCTTGACCTTGGTGCAGTCGATGGTCCCGTCCTCCGGGTCGGTCACGGTGACCTTGAAGGGCACCTTGTCGCCGAAGGTGAACAGCTGCCCGTCCGCGGGGAGTTCCAGCTTCACGGTCGGCGCGGTGTTGCCGACGGTGACGTGGGCGCTCGCGGTGCCGGTGCGGCCCGAGGGGTCCTTGGCGGTGACGGTCGCGGTGTAGACGCCGTTCTTGTCGTACGTGTGCGAGGGGTTCTGCTCGGTGGACTTGCCGCCGTCCCCGAAGTCCCAGCTGTACGTCAGCGCGTCGCCGTCCGCGTCCGTGGCCTTCGCCGCGAACTTGGTGGCGAGCGGGGCCTGGCCGCTGGTCACGGACGCCTCGGCCTCGACGACCGGCGAGTGGCCGCCGGTGGCGTTCTCGATGCGGTAGAGGGCGGAGTGCTCGTCGCCGTTGAAGAATCCGGTGCCGTAGTCGAGGACGTACAGGGCGCCGTCGGGGCCGAACTCCATGTCCATCACCTGGGTGCCCTTCCAGGGGAAGGCGTTGATGGACTTCACGCTGCCGTCGGCGCCCTGGTCGATGCGCTTGATCCAGCGGCGCCCGAACTCACCGGCGAAGTAGTTCCCGTCGTAGGCCTGCGGGAACTTGACGGGCGAGTTCAGCTTGGCGTCGTAGCGGTAGACGGGGCCGCCCATCGGGGACTCCGAGCCGGTGCCGAACTCCGGGACCGAGCCGCCGTCGTAGGGGATCCACGCGGGCTGCGCCGGGGGCAGCGCGGTGAGGCCGGTGTTGTGGGGCGAGGTGTTCTTCGGGGCGGCGCAGTCGAAGGCCGAGCCGGCGGCGCCGGTGGCGAAGTCGTAGTCGATGTACGCCTCGTTCTTGCCGGTGCAGTACGGCCAGCCGTAGTTGCCGGGCTTGGTGACGCGGGCGAACTCGACCTGGCCCGCGGGGCCGCGCTTGGGGTCGGCCTTGCCCGCGTCGGGGCCGTAGTCGCCGACGTACACGATGCCGGTGGGCTTGTCGACGCTCATCCGGAAGGGGTTGCGGAAGCCCATCGCGTAGATCTCGGGGCGGGTCTTCTTGGCGCCCTTCTTGAAGAGGTTGCCGCTGGGCACGGAGTACGTGCCGTCGTTGCGCACCTTGATGCGCAGGATCTTGCCGCGCAGGTCGTTGGTGTTCCCGGCGGAGCGCTGGGCGTCGTAGGCCGGGTTGCGGGTGGCGCGCTCGTCGATGGGGGTGTAGCCGTCGGAGGCGAAGGGGTTGGAGTCGTCGCCGGTCGACAGGTAGAGGTTGCCGGCCTTGTCGAAGTCGATGTCGCCGCCGACGTGGCAGCAGATGCCGCGGCTGGCCGGGACGTCGAGGACCTTCTTCTCGCTCTTCGCGTCCAGGGTGCCGTCGGCCTTCAGGACGAAGCGGGACAGCCGGTTCACGCCGTCGAACTTCTTGAAGTCGGCCGCCGTGCCGTCGTTGGGGGCGTCGCCCGCGGGGGTGCTCAGGGGCGGGGCGTAGTAGAGGTAGACGGCCCGGTTCTTGGCGAAGCCGGGGTCGACGCCGACGCCCTGCAGGCCCTCTTCGTCGTGGCTGTAGACCGGGATCTTCCCGGCGACCTTGGTCTGGCCGGTGGCGTCGGTCAGGCGGACGGTGCCGTCGCGGGAGGTGTGCAGGACGGAGCGGTCGGGGAGCACGGCTAGCGTCATCGGCTCGCCCATCTCCGGCTCGCCCTTGGCGAGGGTGACCTGCTGGAAGTCCTCGGCCTTCGGCTGCGGCCGCGGCTGCGGGTCCGGGTGGGCGCCGGCGTGCGGCGCGGCGAAGGTGAGGGTGGCGGCGGTGAGCAGGGTTCCGGTGAGCAGGGCGAGGCCTCTGCGGTTGCGTGGGCGGAGTCTGTGCACGGAGTCCTCCGGTCGGGGGCCGTTCGCTGTGGGGGTGCGGGTCTGGCGCCCGGGATGCGCCGTCACCCCGGGAGGGGGCTATGTCCTGTACACATCAGGGACGGTAGCCAGGTTTGTCCTCGGCGAAAAGCCCTTGCACAGCCCTTTAGTTGGACTTTTTCCCGTGGCTGGACAAACTCGGTTACGGGCAGGCCGGTGCACCGCGGAGCGCCGCCGATGCGCTCCGCGGTACCCCGTGGTCAGCTACTTGTCGCCGCCGAAGGCCGCGTCGAACGACGCCGTCGGGGGCTCGAAGTCGAAGGTCTTCAGATGCCGCAGGGCCTCCGGAGCACCCTGCAGCCGGTCCATCCCGGCGTCCTCCCACTCCACCGAGACCGGCCCCTCGTACCCGATCGAGCGCAGCATCCGGAACACGTCCTCCCAGGGGACGCCCCCGTGGCCCGTGGACACGAAGTCCCAGCCGCGCCGCGGGTCGCCCCACGGCAGGTGGGAGCCGAGGCGGCCGTTGCGCCCGTCGAGGCGCTTGCGGGCCTCCTTGCAGTCGACGTGGTAGATGCGGTCCCGGAAGTCGTAGAGGAAGCCGACCGGGTCGAGGTCCTGCCACACGAAATGGGAGGGGTCGAAGTTGAGGCCGAAGGCCGGGCGGTGGCCGACGGCTTCCAGGGCCTTGTGCGTGGTCCAGTAGTCGTACGCGATCTCCGAGGGGTGGACCTCGTGCGCGAAGCGGACGCCCTCGGCGTCGAAGACGTCCAGGATCGGGTTCCAGCGCTCCGCGAAGTCCTCGTAGCCGCGCTCGATCATCGACTCCGGGGCGGGCGGGAACATCGCCACCAGGTGCCAGATCGCAGATCCCGTGAAGCCGACCACCGTGTCCACTCCGAAGAGCGCGGCGGCGCGCGCGGTGTCCGCCATTTCCAAGGCGGCCCGCTGCCGTACGCCCTCGGCGTCGCCGTCGCCCCAAATGCGGGCCGGCAGGATCGCCTGATGGCGCTCGTCGATGATCGCGTCGCAGACCGCCTGGCCGACCAGGTGGTTGGAGATGGCCCAGCACTTCAGGCCGTACTTGTCGAGCAGCGCGTGCCGCCCGTCGACGTACGAAGGGTCGGACAGGGCCTTGTCGACCTCGAAGTGGTCGCCCCAGCAGGCCAGTTCGAGGCCGTCGTAGCCGAAGTCGCGGGCCAGGGCGCAGACCTCCGCCAGGGGCAGGTCCGCCCACTGGCCGGTGAAGAGCGTGAACGAGCGGGGCATCGGCGAGCCTCCTCAGACGAGGTTGACGCTGGCGTGGACAGGGGCGGCGGGTACGGGGGTGTACACGGCGTTCTTCTCGGCGCTCTCCTCGACGGCCGCGAGGACGCGCTGCACCGAGAGGCCGTCCGCGAAGGAGGGTGCGGGCACGGTGCCCGTGGCGATGGCGTGGAGCAGGTCGCGGGCCTGGTGCACGAAGGTGTGCTCGTAGCCGAGTCCGTGGCCGGGCGGCCACCAGGCCTCCAGGTAGGGGTGGCCGGGTTCGGTGACGAGGATACGGCGGAAGCCGGACGAGGAGGCCGGTTCGGTGTGGTCGTGGAAGGAGAGTTCGTTCAGGCGCTCCAGGTCGAAGGCCAACGAGCCGTCGGAGCCGTTGAGTTCGAGCCGCAGGGCGTTCTTGCGCCCGGCCGCGAACCGGGTGGCCTCGAAGGTGGCGAGGGCGCCGGAGGGGAAGCGCGCGGTGAAGACGGCGGCGTCGTCCACGGTGACCTGCCCGAACCCGGCGGCCCCGGACCCGGCCCCGCCTCCGGCCCCGGCACCCGGCTCGGATCCGCTCCCGGTGCCCGCCGCCGTGATCCCGGCCGAGGAGCCCTCGGGCAGCGGCCGTTCCCGTACGAAGGTCTCCGTGAGCGCCGAGACGCCCGCGACGGCCTCGCCGGTGAGGAACTGCGCGAGGTCGACGATGTGCGCGCCGAGGTCGCCGAGCGCGCCGGAGCCCGCGCGGTCCTTGCGCAGCCGCCAGGTCAGCGGGAAGCCGGGGTCGACCAGCCAGTCCTGGAGGTAGCTGAGACGGACGTGCCGCAGTGTGCCGAGGCGCCCCTCGGCGACCATGCGGCGGGCGAGGGCGAGCGCGGGCACCCGGCGGTAGTTGAAGCCGACCATCGCCACCTGACCGCGCGCGGCGGCCCGTTCGGCGGCGGCGGCCATGGCCTCGGCCTCCTCGACGGTGTTGGCGAGGGGCTTCTCGCACAGCACGTGCTTGCCCGCGTCGAGGGCGGCGATGGCGATCTCCGCGTGGCTGTCGCCCGGCGTGCAGATGTCCACGATGTCGACGTCGTCACGGGCGATCAGGGCGCGCCAGTCGGTCTCGGCGGCAGCCCAGCCGAGCCGGTCGGCGGCGGCGCGCACGGCGGTGCCGTCGCGCCCGCACACCGCGGCGAGCCGCGCGCCGAGGGGCAGGTCGAAGACGTGGCCGACGGTGCGCCAGCCCTGGGAGTGGGCGGCGCCCATGAAGGCGTAGCCGACCATGCCGACGCCTATCCGGCGGGGTCCGGCGGCGGCCGGTCCCGGGGCGGTGCCGTCGGCGGGGGCGCTGTCGGCGCGGGCGCTGTCGGCCCGGGGGCGCTCCCCCGCCGTCCCGCGCCCGGACGCGCCGCCAGTACTCCCCCCGGCGGCCACCCCGGCCGAACCAGCAGCCGATCCAGCAGCCGAACCGTCAGCCGAACCGACCGACCCGACAGCCGTTCCCTCGGCCCCGGTCCCAGCCCTCGAAGCGGCCCCCGACCCGACAGCCGACCCCCTGACCTCGAGGCCGGCCTCCCCCGCTGCCCCGGGACCGGCCTCGTGCTCCGTCTCACTCATGCGGTAACTCCTCCTCGTCGACGCGTCGACTCAACTCGGCGCTCAGCTCCACGCGTCCGGCACGGGAGCACTCCCGTGCCGGATGCCGGGCGGGCCGCCTCACTTGAAGCCGGTGGGCATGTACTGGTCGACGTTGTCCTTGTCGACGACGGCCGAGTAGAGCGTCAGCGAGGCCGGGATCTCGAACTCGGCCATGCCGCTCACGCCCTTGCCCTGGCCGAGGGCGCGCGCCAGGTCGATCGCGGAGGCAGCCATCGTCGGCGGATACAGCACGGTGGCCTTCAGGACGCCGCGGTCCTGCTTGATCTCCTGGAACGCGGAGAGCGCGCCCGCCCCGCCGACCATCAGGAAGTCGTCCCGCCCGGCCTGCTTGATGGCCCGCAGCGCACCGACCCCCTGGTCGTCGTCGTGGTTCCACAGCGCGTCGAAGTTCTTCTGCGCCTGCAGGAGTTGGGACATCTTCGACTGCCCGGACTCGACGGTGAACTCGGCCGCCTGCCGGGCGACCTTCTCGACGTTCGAGTAGTTCTTCAGCGCGTCGTCGAAGCCCTTGGTGCGCTGCTTGGTCAGCTCCAGATTGTCGAGCCCGGCCAGCTCCACGACCTTGGCGTTCTTCTTGCCCTTGAGCTTCTCGCCGATGTAGTGCCCGGCGTTCAGCCCCATGCCGTAGTTGTCACCGCCGATCCAGCAGCGATAGGCCTGCGCGGACGCGAAGATCCGGTCGAGGTTGACGACGGGGATCCCGGCCTTCATGGCCTTCAGACCGACCTGGGTGAGGGCCTTGCCGTCGGCGGGCAGGATGACCAGGACGTCGACCTTCTTGTTGATGAGGGTCTCGACCTGGCCGATCTGCGCGGCGGTGTCGTTGGAGCCCTCGGTGGCCTCCAGCGTCACGTCCTCGTACTTCTTCGCCCGCGACTTGGCGTTGTCGTTGATGGCGTTCAGCCACCCGTGGTCGGCCTGCGGACCGGCGAAGCCGATGGTGACCTTCTTGCCGGGCTTGTCGTCGGCGACGGCCTGGTTGTTGTCGGACGGCGCGTCGTCGTCCTTGGACTCGTTGCTGGTGCAGCCGGTGAGCACGGCACCCGCCGACACGGCGGCCGCTCCGAAGAGCAGTCCTCTGCGGCTCGCGAAATCTGGCATGACAGTGAACCCCTTACGTGGTAGCCGTACGCCGCTGGACGAGGACCGCGGCGACGATGATCGCGCCCTTGGCGATCTGCTGGACCGCGGTCTCCAGGTTGTTGAGCGCGAAGATGTTGGTGATCGTCGTGAAGATCAGAACCCCGAGCACCGAACCGGTGATGGTCCCCCGGCCCCCGCTCAGCAACGTGCCGCCGATGATCGCGGCCGCGATGGCATCCAGCTCGTAGAGATTGCCGTTGGTGTTCTGACCCGACCCGGCGAGGACGATCAGCAGGAAGGCCGCGATACCGCAGCACAACCCCGACAGCAGATACAGATACAGCCGCTGCCGCCGCACATCGATGCCCGCGAGCCGCGCCGCCTCGGCGTTCCCGCCCACCGCCACCGACCGCCGCCCGAACGTGGTCCGGTTCAGCAACAGCCAACCGACCACCGTCACAGCCGCGAAGACCATCACCAGCGGCGGAATACCCAGCACATAGGAATCCCGCTCCCCCAGCTTCAGGACCCCGTCCACGGTGACCATCTGCGTCTTGCCATCGGTGATCTCCAGGGCCAGGCCGCGGCCGGAGGCGAGCATGGCCAGCGTCGCGATGAACGGCACCATCCCGCCGTACGCGATCAGCAACCCGTTCACGAGCCCGCACCCGAGGCCGACCATCACCGCCGTGAACAAGATCCCCGCGAAGCCGTAGTCCTGCGTGGCCACCGTCGTCGCCCACACCGACGCCAACGCCACGATCGCACCCACCGACAGGTCGATGCCGCCAGAGATGATCACGAAGGTCATGCCGACCGTGACCACACCGATCACGGACGCCTGCGTGAGGATCAGCTGCAGGTTGTCCGTGTCGAGGAACGCCTCTGGCTCCGTGATCCCGCCGATCACGACAAGGGCGGCGAGGACGCCGAGCAGGGAGAGCGTCCGCACGTCGGCGCGGACGACGAAGGACCACCACGGGCGCTTGTCGCCGTCCGTCGGCGGACTCTTCTCGGTGATGGGCCGGGCGGGCGATGCGGGCTGCGTCATGACGCCGGGCTTCCTTCCGTGGTGGCGGGGCCGTGGAGGCCCTTGGCGAGGGTCGGGCCGTGCGGGCTCGATGCCAGGACGAGATCGAGTACGCGGTGTTCGTCGAGGTCGCGCGCGGGCGCGGTGTGGACGACCTGGCCCTCGCGCAGGACGAGGACGCGGTCGGCGAGGCCCAGGACCTCGGGCACCTCGCTCGATACGAGGAGGACGGCGAGGCCCTCGTCGGCGAGCCGCCGGATGACGGTGTACAGCTCCGCGCGGGCGCCGACGTCGACACCGCGCGTCGGCTCGTCAAGGAGCAGCACGCGGCAGCCGCGCAGCAGCCACCGGGCCAGGACCGCCTTCTGCTGATTGCCGCCGGAGAGGGTGCGCACGGGCACCGAGGGGTTGTCGGGCCGCAGCGACAGCTCCCGTGTCGCGGCGCGGGCGGCCTCGCGCTCCTTCGTACGGTCCAGCCAACCCCCGTACGAGAAGCGGGACATGGAGGAGACCGACACATTGCGGGTGACGGACTCCAGCATGAGCAGGCCCTGCGCCTTGCGCTCCTCGGGCGCGAGGCCGAGCCCGGCGCGCACCGCCGCGCGGACACTGCCCGGCCGCAACACCCGTCCGTCGACGCGGACTTGGCCACCCGTCGGCTTGCGGGCTCCGTAGACGGTCTCCAGTATCTCGGACCGGCCTGAGCCGACGAGCCCGGCGAGACCGACGATCTCGCCGGGTCGCAGTTCGAGGTCGAAGGGCGCGAACTCGCCCTCCCTGGTGAGGCCTTGGACGACGAGAACGGGTTCGGACGGGGTCTCCTCCCGATCGCGGACCGGTCGCTCGGGGAAGACGTACTCGACGTTGCGGCCCGTCATCAGCGCGATGACCTCGCGGGTCGGCGTCTCCTTGGCGGGCAGCCCGACGGCGACGGCACGGCCGTCCTTCAGGACGGTGACGCGGTCGCCGATGCGGCGGATCTCCTCCAGTCGGTGCGAGATGTAGACGACGGCGACGCCGTCGGCCGTCAGGTCGCCGACGATGCGGAAGAGGTTGTCGACCTCGTCCGGGTCGAGCGCGGCGGACGGCTCGTCCATGACGATGAGGCGTACCTCGTGGGAGAGGGCGCGGGCCATCGACACGATCTGCTGCTGGGCCGCGGACAGGTCCCCGACGAGCCGCGCCGGATCGATCTCTCCGTGCCCAAGTCGCTTGAGCAGTGCGGCAGTTGAGGCGCGCGCGTCCCGGCCGCGGACCATGAAACCGGCGGCGGTCGGCTCGTGCCCGAGGTAGACGTTCTCGGCCACGGACAAGCCCTCCACCAGGTCGAGTTCCTGGTAGATGGTGGCGATGCCGAGGCGCATGGCGGCGATCGGCGAGCGCAGCGTGACCTCGTCGCCGCGCCAGACGATCGTGCCGTCGTCCGGCTGGTGGGCGCCCGCGAGGACCTTGATGAGCGTGGATTTGCCGGCGCCGTTCTGGCCGAGCAGACAGTGCACCTCACCGGCCTGGACATGCAGGTCGACGCCGTCGAGCGCGCGGACGCCCGGGAACGACTTGGTGATGCCGGACATGGTGAGCAGGGGTGGTTCTGGTGCCATGACGGTTCCCTCGGGGGGTGCGGCCGGTTTCAGGGCAGAGCAGGGCGAAGCGGATGGCGGTGGTATGGAGCCGGCTGAAGAGAGAGCAGGCTGATCTTGTAAAGGGCATGACAATGTCGATCAAGGCGCCGCGGGTCACCGCTCGCGCGTACGGACGTCCGGGGCCGCTAGGCCGGGGAGAACAGGTGGTCGCTGATGAGGCGGGCGCCGCCGATGACTCCGGCGGTGGGGCCCAGCTCACCGAGGACGATGGGGAGGTTGCCGGTCGCGAGGGGCAGCGACTGGCGGTAGACCTGGGTGCGGATCGCGGCGAGGAGCGTGTGGCCGAGGCCGGTGACGCCGCCGCCGATCACCACGAGACCGGGGTTGAAGAAGCTGACGAGGCCCGCGATGACCTGGCCGGTGCGGTTGCCGCCGGCGCGGATCAGGTCGAGGGCGATGGCGTCACCGGCGGCGGCCGCCGCGGCGACGTCGACGGCGGTGAGGGAGCCGGAGTTCTCGAAGCGGGTGCAGAGCTCCGGGGAACTCCCCTGGTGGGCGGCGTCCTCGGCGTCGCGGGCGAGTGCCGCGCCGCTGAAGTACGCCTCCAGGCAGCCCTTGTTGCCGCAGGCGCACGGGCGGCCGTCCGGTTCGACCTGGATGTGGCCGATGTCGCCCGCGCTGCCCGTCGTACCGCGGTACACCTCGCCGCCGACGACGATGCCGCAGCCGATGCCGGTACCGATCTTGACGCACAGGAAGTCGCCCACGGAGCGGGCGACGCCCGCGTGCTGCTCGCCCATCGCCATCAGGTTCACGTCGTTGTCGACCATGACCGGACAGCCGAGGTCCTGGCTGAGCGCCTCCCGGACGGGGAAGCCGTCCCAGCCGGGCATGATCGGGGGTGCGACCGGGACGCCCTCGGGGAAGCGGACGGGTCCCGGTACGCCGATGCCGGCGCCGTCGAACCCCTCCGCCAGGCCCGTCGCCCGCAACTTGCCGGCCATGGCGAGGACTTGCTCGAAGACGGCGACCGGGCCCTCGCGCACGTCCATGGGCTGGTTGATGTGGCCCAGTACCTCCAGCTCGGCATTGGTGACGGCGACGTCGACCGAGGTCGCGCCGATGTCCACACCGAGGAAGCGGAGGGCCGGGGCCAGGCGGATGTTGTGGGAACGGCGGCCGCCGCGGGATGCGGCGAGGCCGTCGGCCACCACGAGTCCGGTCTCCAGGAGGCGGTCCACCTCCACGGCCAGTTTGGACCGGGAGAGGTCGACCTGATCGCCCAGTTGGGCGCGGGAGTTGGGCCCTCCGTCGCGCAGCAGCCGCAGTAGTCGCGCCTGGTGCGCGTTGGCGGGTCGAGCCGTCATACGTCTCACGCGCCCCTCCCCGCCTCGTTCGGCCGAATCCCGTGTGTGTCCGTTGGGCTTTCGAGGGGAACGTAGCAGCGGTTGCCGGGGCTGGGAAGAAGTTGCGTACGAATTCCCTCCGACTTTCTCCAGTCCGAGGACAAAGGGGGGTGGGGTGGGACCCTGCCGGGGGCTCCCCAACCCCGCCCCTTCCCGAAACCGGGGGCTGCGCCCCCGGACCCCCGCTGTCGGCGCTCCGCGCCTCGTCCTCAAACGCCGGACGGGCTAAAGGATTGCCGGAGCGACGTACCAGCCCGCCCCCACCCGGTCAGAGGGCTTCGCGTTCGTGGTATGTCTTGCGCGTGTGCTCCGTGTGCGCCCGCATGACCTCCGTCGCCCGGGCCTCGTCGCGGGCGGCGATCGCGGCGATGAGTTCGCGGTGCTCGATCCAGGACTGGATGCCGCGCTGCCGGGCCACCGGCGTGTAGTACCAGCGGACCCGCCGGTCGACCTGCCCGGCCAGCTCGGCGAGGACGACGTTCCCGGCGAGTTCCATCACCTTGGCGTGGAAGGCGGCGTTGGTGGCGACGACCAGGTCGACGTCCCCGTCGGCGACGGCCGACTCGCCCTTGGCACACAGCTCTTCGAGGGCGGAGATCCCGGCCGTACCGGCGTTGGCGGCGGCGAGTCGCGCGGCCTCGGCCTCCAGGAGGGTGCGGACGGTGAGGAGTTGGTCGGCCTCCTCCTCCGTCGGCTCGTGCACGAACGCCCCTTGCGCGGGCCGCAGATCGACCCAGCCCTCGGTGTTGAGCCGCTGCAGCGCCTCCCGCACGGGCTGCCGGGACACTCCGAGGTGCCCGGCCAACTCGCTCTCGACGAGGTGCTGGCCGGGGCGCAGGGCGCGGATGGTGATGAGTTCGAGCAGCGCCTCGTAGACCCGCTCGCGCAGCGGGCCCGGGCGTTCCAGCTTGGGCACTGTCCCCTGTGGCAGTCCTGCGGACAACATCCCGGCCCCCTCCTGGACGACGTCAAGCCATGCCGACAACGCCGATAGCGCCGACAACACGGATTGGCTTTTGTCTACAGTTTACCGAGCACAAGGGCCAGCACCAGGGGCAGTTGGACGCGTCACACCACGACGCGCCACGCCACGCCGCCCCGCCTCACGGACAGCGCACGACCTGCCCCGCGTACGACAGGTTCCCCCCGAACCCGAACAGCAGCACCGGATCCCCCTTGGAGATCTCCCCCCCGCTCCACCAGCTTCGACAGGGCCAGCGGCACCGACGCGGCGGAGGTGTTGCCGGAGTCCACGACGTCCCGGGCGACGACCGCGTTGACGGCACCGATCCGGTCGGCGAGGGGCTCGACGATGCGCAGGT
This sequence comes from Streptomyces flavofungini, assembly GCF_014650815.1. GTDB lineage: Bacteria > Actinomycetota > Actinomycetes > Streptomycetales > Streptomycetaceae > Streptomyces > Streptomyces flavofungini. The sequence continues at coordinate 616,335 of NZ_BMVR01000004.1, read as the reverse complement.
TGGCCTGGTGCAGGACCACCGCGGCGAGGTCGGCCGGGACGAGCCCCGCCCGTTCGCAGGCGGCGCGGGCGAGCGGCGGCAGCCGGGTGGTGGCCCAGCGGTAGACGCTCTGCCCCTCCTGGGCGAACCGCGGCGGCGTCCCCTCGATGCGTACCGCGTGCCCCATCTCCGGCACCGACCCCCACAGGACCGGACCGATCCCGGGCTCCTCCCCCTCCGCGCACGGCTCGACGACGGCCGCGCCCGCCCCGTCGCCGACGAGCACGCAGGTCGTGCGGTCGGTCCAGTCCGTGACGTCGGACATCTTGTCGGCGCCGATGACCAGGGCCCGGCTCGCCGCCCCGGCCCGGACGGCGTGGTCGGCGGTGGCGAGCGCGTGCGTGAAGCCCGCGCAGACGACGTTGACGTCCATCGCGGCGGGCGAGCCGAGGCCGAGGCGGGCGGCGACGCGGGCGGCCATGTTCGGCGAGCGGTCGATGGCCGTGGAGGTGGCGACGACGACGAGGTCCACGGAGGACGGCGGGCTGCCCGCGGAGGCGAGCGCCTTGGCGGCGGCGTGCGCGGCGAGCTCGTCGACCGGCTCCTCGGGGCCGCCGATGTGGCGGGTGCGGATGCCCACGCGGGAGCGGATCCACTCGTCGCTGGTGTCGACCATGCCCGTCAAGTCGTCGTTCGTGAGCACCTTGGCGGGCTGGTAGTGGCCGACGGCGGCGATGCGAGAGCCGGGCATGGACGTTCCCCTCGTGGTGCTGGAAGTGCGGGACCGTCCAGTCTGCTCAGCGACTCACGGGTAACAGGTGAGGTAATGCGACAGGAATGCGGCGTTTGCTTTGGATGCTTCGCCACATCGTGTCACCCGGTGAAGAGCTGTTTGGCCTTGTGTACGAGTTCGTAGACGCCGTAGGCCAGGGGCAGCCCGACCCACAGCCAGGCGCCGACGATCAGCGGGCGGCGGCCGGGCGGGGACTGCGAGGCGGCGGGCACGGGCACGGCGGGCGTCCCCTCGGCCCGGTCACGTGGCTGCGGGCTCGGCGGCGTCGTCATCGGCCGGCTCCTTCGGGGCGCTGATGTGGTGGCGGGCGTGGACCGGACGTACCAGCTCGTTGGCGATGAACCCGATGACGAGCAGGCCGATCATGATGGTCAGGGAGACGCCGTAGAGGCCGGGGCCGTGTTTGCCCGCCTCCTCCTGGCGGTCGGCCACCCAGTTCACGATCAGCGGGCCGAGCACCCCGGCCAGCGACCAGGCGGTGAGCAGCCGCCCGTGGATCGCGCCGACCTGATACGTACCGAAGAGGTCCTTCAGGTAGGCCGGGACGGTCGCGAAGCCGCCCCCGTAGAAGGAGAGGATGACCAGGGCGCAGACGATGAACAGGGGTTTCGAGTCGTCGCCGAAGCGGGCGATGAGGAGGTACATCAGCGCCCCCGCACCCAGGTAGAGGCGGTAGACGTTCTTGCGGCCGACGAGGTCGGACGCGGACGACCAGCCGATGCGGCCCGCCATGTTCGCGGCCGAGAGCAGCGCGACGAAGCCCGCGGCGGCGGACGCCGAGACGGGCGTGGCGGTGTCCGCGAAGAAGTCGGTGATCATCGGGGCGGCCTTCTCCAGGATGCCGATCCCGGCGGTCACGTTCATGCACAGGACCACCCACAGGCACCAGAACTGCGGGGTCCGCACGGCCTGGCGGGCGGACACCTGCGGCCCGTCCAGCGGCGCCGGGGCCCCGGGCGCGCGGGCGCCCTCCGACCTCGGCACCCGCACGAGGACCACACCGAGCGCCATGAACACCGCGTACGTCAGGCCGTGCACCAGGAACGCGAGCGCGATGCCCGAGGAGTCCGAGCCGAACGTCTCCAGCATCTGCGCCGACCACGGCGAGGCGATCAGCGCGCCGCCGCCGAACCCCATGATCGCGATGCCGGTGGCCATGCCCGGGCGGTCGGGGAACCACTTGATGAGCGTGGACACCGGGGAGATGTAGCCGATGCCGAGCCCGATGCCGCCGACGAAGCCGTAGCCGAGGACGATCAGCCAGTACTGGCGGGTCTGGGCGCCGAGCGCGGCGAGCAGGAAGCCGGAGGAGAAGCAGACGAGCGCGACGGACATCGCCCAGCGCGGCCCGTTGCGCTCCACGAGGGTGCCGCCGAACGCGGCGGACAGGCCGAGCATGACGATGCCGAGCTGGAACGGCAGCGCGCTCTGGGTGCCGCTGAGGTCCAGCGAGGACTCCAGGGGCGGCTTGAACACACTCCAGGCGTACGCCTGGCCGATCGAGAGATGCACCGACAGGGCGGCGGGCGGCACGAGCCAGCGGCTCCAGCCGGGTGGCGCTACGGGGGGCCTCATGATCCCGAACGGTAGGAATCCAGGAGGCTGTTGGGAAGAGGTCGGACGCGGATTGGTCGACGGTATGCAATGTTCGGGTGCGGTGTCCGGGCGCTCTGTTCGGGTACGCGGCCGGGCTCTTCGGGAGCTGCGGTCAGGTTCTGCCGGTTCTGTCAGGGTCGCGGCCAGGATCGGTTCCGGTACGTGGCCCGGCTACCGGTCGGCCTCCTCGTCACCCCCGCCGCACGCCCCCTCCGCCAGCGCCGCCCGCCGCAAGTGCTCGGCCAGCGCCTGTGCCGCCGCCGACGCGGCCCCGTCCGTGACGCCCCAGGCCAGCAGGTGGTGGCGGCGCGCCCAGGGCTCCCGCAGCGCGCACACGTCCAGGGGCAGGCGGGGGTCGACGGCGCGGCGCGGCACGACGGCGAGGCCGACGCCCGCCGCGGCGAGGGAAACGAGGACGTCGAGGTCGGACGCGGTGGTGCGGTGGCGTACGACCGGGGCGTGCGGGCCCAGGTGGTGCTCGATCCAGCGGCGCAGCGAGGAACCCGCGTCGAGGCCGACGAGGGGGTGCTCGGCGACCTCGTCGTAGGTCAGCGCGGCCCGTCCGGCGAGCGCCCCGCCCGCCTGGCCGATCACCACGAGCGAGTCGTCCCCGAGGAGTTCCGTCACCAGACCGCAGTCGCGGGCCTCGTCGTCGACCACGACGCCCAGATCCGCCGCGCCGTCGGCGAGGCGCCGCAGGGTCTGCGGGGTGCGGTGCTCGGACACCGCGACGTCGACGTCCGGGTGGGCGCCCAGGAAGCTGACGAGGGCCTGCGGGACGAGCCGGTAGCGCGCGGAGCCCCCGCACAGCAGCTTCAGGGGGGCGGCCGGGGACCGGGTGTAGCTGGCGACGGCGCTGTCGAGCCGGGCCGTCTGGGCCAGGACCTCGCGCGCGTGCCGGGCCAGGGTCGCCCCCGCCGGAGTGGGCCGCACGCCGCGCCTGCCGCGGATCAGGAGCGGCACCCCGGCGTGGTGTTCGAGGGCGCGCACCCGGGCGCTGGCCGAGGGCAGGCTCAGGTGCACGCGGCGGGCGCCCGCCGTGATGGAGCCCTCCGTCACGATGCCGAGGAAGAGCCGCAGGTCGTCCAGGTCGTAGCGCACCCACGTCAGCCTATGTCAGGGCCTTAGGCTGGGTACGCGGATCACGCATTGTGGGCGCGGTGGCCGGGGGCCGATGCTCGGCAGATGTCCGAGACGCTGTGGGTCCTGCTGGCCGGGGTCGCCGCCGGAGGCCTGAACGCGCTGGGCGGCGGGGGCACGTTCGTGGCGCTGCCCGCCCTGGTCGCGGCCGGGGTGCCGCCGGTGACGGCGAACGCGTCCTCGACCGTCGCCCTGGTACCCGGCGCGGTGGCGGGCGCGTGGGTCTACCGGCGTGAACTCGGCCCGGTCGGCGCGGTGTCCACGCGGACCCTCACCGGGGTGAGCGCCCTCGGCGGCGGACTCGGCGCCGGGCTGCTCCTCGTCCTGCCCGCGGCGTCGTTCGAGGCGGCGGTGCCGTGGCTGCTCGCCTTCGCCACGGTGCTCCTCTGCTGCGGCCGCCGTGTCATCGGCGCCCTCGGCAACGCGTCCGGACGCCCGGTGGACCTGGGACCGCGGGCTCTCCTGGCCGCGCAGTTCGCCCTCGCCGTGTACGGCGGATACTTCGGCGGGGCCGTAGGCATCATGATGCTGGCCCTGTGGAGCGCCGGTCTGGGGCTCGACGCCGCGGCGGCCAACCCGATGCGGATCGCGCAGGTCGCGGCGGTGTACCTGACCGCGGCCGCGCTGTTCCTCGTGGCGTCGGACGCCCTGGACGCCCCGCTGACCCTCGGCGCCCTGCTGACGGGCGCGGTGGCCGGTGGCTTCGGGGGCGCCCATCTCGCGCGCCGCCTGCCGTCGCGGCTGCTGCGCGCCGTCGTCCTGACCACGGCGGTGGCGATGACGGTCCTGTACTTCGTCCGGGGGTGACCTGATGAGCGAACGCGACCCGGCGGCGGGCGGACCGTACCCGAAGACGGCGCGCGCCCGCGTGGCGCTGGCCTACGAGGCGTACGAACTGGCCGAACTCGCCCGCGCCAGCGTCCCGGTCTCCGCCCACACGCCCCCGGGCGCCACGCTGGCCGAAGCGGCCCAACTCCGCAGAGCGGCGCACCGGTTGCTGGAAGCGGCCGCGGTGTACGAGCGCGCCGCCGGGGCGGACTGGCGCGTGATCGGCGCCGCGCTGAACGTCTCCGCGCGGACGGCTCGCCAGCGCTTCGACGCGGCCGAGGCTCGCTTCCATGAGCGCCTGAGCTGCGCCGACGAGCCCAACGGGTGGCGCTCGTACCTGCTCAGGCATCCCCTGGAAGCCGCACAGGATCTCGACGACTGGGTCCTGCGGCACCAGGACGGCGACAGCGACCTCGGGGACGCGCCGGTGTCCGGCCCGCTCCTGCGGCCCACCCCGCGCGGTCACCCGTAGACAGCCACCCGTGAACAGCCATCCGTAAAACGAAAAGGCAAGGAGGGAAACGCCTCCTTGCCACTCTCAAGGTATAGCGCACGGGGGGCCTTGCAGCAAGGCCCGGGGCATGCCGCACAATGATCGACCCAGGTCGCCGAAACGGGCCAGGACCTGCGGGAATGATGAGTTCGCGAAGTACGTGCGCTTTTGTTGAGTCAGTGGGGGATTCCATGTTTGACGTGATCGTCGCCGGTGCCGGTCCGACGGGCTTGATGCTGGCCGCCGAGCTGCGGCTGCACGGTGTGCGGGTGGTCGTCCTCGACAAGGAGCTGGAGCCGACCAAGCAGTCCCGTGCGCAGGGGCTGCACGCGCGCAGCGTGGAGATGATGGACCAGCGCGGCCTCCTGGAGAAGTTCCTGCCGCTCGGCACGACCTTCACGGTCGGCGGCTTCTTCGCGGGGCTCGGCACGGAGTGGCCCGAGCAGCTCGACACGGCGCACTCGTACGTCCTGCGCATCCCGCAGGAGATCACCGAGCGGCTCCTCACCGAGCACGCCGTCGGGCTGGGCGCCGACATCCGGCGCGGCTGCGAAGTGGTCGGGCTGAGCCAGGACGACGACGGGGTGGACGTCGAGCTGGCCGACGGCACGCGGCTGCGCTCGCGCTATCTCGTCGGCTGCGACGGCGGCCGCAGCACGGTGCGCAAGCTGCTCGGGGTCGGCTTCCCCGGCGAGCCCGCGCGGATCGAGACGCTGCTCGGCGCGATGGAGGTGGGCGTGTCGCACGAGACGCTGACCGAGGTGATGGCCGAGGTCCGCAAGACCCAACTGCGGTTCGGCGCCATGCCCTTGGGAGACGGCGGCTACCGCATCATCGTGCCCGCCGACGGCGTGTCCGAGGACCGTACGACCCCGCCGACCCTGGCGGAGTTCAAGCAGCAGCTCCGGGCGTTCGCCGGGACCGACTTCGGCGTGCACTCGCCGCGCTGGCTGTCCCGCTTCGGCGACGCGACGCGGCAGGCCGAACGCTATCGGGTCGGCCGGGCCATGCTGGCGGGCGACGCGGCGCACATCCACCCGCCGACCGGCGGCCAGGGGCTGAACCTCGGCATCCAGGACGCCTTCAACCTCGGCTGGAAGCTGGCCGCCGCGGTGACCGGCTGGGCCCCGGACGACCTGCTCGACAGCTACCACGCCGAACGGCACCCGGTGGCGGCCGACGTGCTGGACAACACTCGCGCGCAGACCGAGTTGATGTCCACCGCGCCGGGCTCCCAGGCGGTGCGCCGACTCCTCGCGGAGCTGGTGCGGTTCGAGAACGTGAACCAGTACCTGATCGAGAAGATCACCGCGATCGGGGTCCGCTACGACTTCGGCGCGGGGCACGAACTGCTAGGCCGGCGGCTGCGGGACGTGGAGTTGAAGCGCGGACGGCTCTACGGCCTGATGCACGGCGGTCGCGGGCTGCTGCTCGACCAGACCGGGCGGCTGTCGGTGGCGGGCTGGGCGGACCGGGTCGACCACGTCGTCGACGTCAGTGAGGAACTGGACGCGCCCGCGGTGCTGTTGCGGCCGGACGGCCATGTGGCGTGGGTCGGTGCGGACCAGCGGGAACTGGTCGAGCGGTTGCCGAAGTGGTTCGGGGCCGCCGCGAGCTGACGGGCGGTCGGCGAGAGAGGGCTCACCCAACCCCTTGCTGCCCCAACTTCCATACTGTAGACAATATTCCATCTACCGTGTGGGGCTTCTCGGCCACGCACGACCAGCGCAGCCTGAGAGCGCTGCCGGTCCGTCGGAACCCTCAACCGAACGGAGCGCGCCATCGTGAAAGTCGCAGTCCTGGGCGCCGGTGCCATCGGCGCCTATGTCGGAGCCGCCCTGCACCGCGCGGGCGCCGACGTCCATCTCGTCGCCCGCGGGCCGCACTTGGCGGCCATGCGGCAGCACGGCGTGCGGGTGCTCAGCCCGCGCGGTGACTTCACCGCGCGGGTGCACGCCACCGCCGACCCGGCCGACATCGGCCCCGCCGACTTCGTGTTCCTCGGCCTGAAGGCCACTTCGTACGCGGCGTGCGGGCCGCTCATCGAACCGCTCCTGCGGGAGCGGACGGCGGTGGTCGCCGCCCAGAACGGCATCCCCTGGTGGTACTTCCACCGGCACGGCGGGCCGCACGACGGGCACCGCCTGGAGAGCGTGGACCCCGGCGGCGCGGTCAGTGCGGTGCTCGCGCCGCGCCGGGCCGTCGGCTGTGTGGTGTACGCGGCCACGGAGCTGGCCGAGCCGGGCGTCGTCCGCCACTTGGAGGGCACCCGGTTCTCCGTCGGCGAGCCCGACCGCACCCGGTCGGAGCGCTGTCTCGCCTTCAGCGAGGCGATGCGCGCGGGCGGCCTGAAGTGCCCGGTGGAGCCGGACGTGCGCGGCGACATCTGGATCAAGCTGCTCGGCAACATCTCCTTCAACCCGATCAGCGCCCTCGCCCGCGCCACCATGCGCGAGATGTGCCTGCACGGCGGCACCCGCCGCGTCATCGAGATCATGATGGCCGAGACCCTGGCCGTCGCCGCCGCCCTCGGCTGCGAGCCGGACATCTCCATCGAGCGGCGGCTCGCGGGCGCGGAGCGCGTCGGCGACCACCGCACCTCCACCCTCCAGGACCTGGAGCGCGGCAAGCCGCTCGAACTCGACGTGCTGCTCGCCGCCGTCGTGGAACTGGCGGAGATCACCGGCGTCCGCGTGCCCACCCTGCGCACCGTGCACGCCCTCTCGGACCTGCTCGCCCACGGCATGAGGAGCGCCGTAGCGTGACCACATCGGACCGCACCACCACCGGGCCCGCCCCGCGCGGGCAGGACCGCGCCCGCAAGGGGCGAGGCCGCGCCCCCACCTCGTACACCCGCCTCACGCAGCCGCTCGTCCGCGACAGCCGCGACGCCCCGCTGCGCGCCGCCACCTGGGACGAGGCCCTGGCCCGGGCCGCCGACGGCTTCCGGCGCGCCCGCGCGGCCCACGGCCCGGACGCGTTCGCCATGCTGTCCTGCGCCCGCGCCACCAACGAAATGAACTACGTGGCGCAGAAGTTCACGCGCGTCGTCATGGGCACCAACAACGTCGACTCCTGCAACCGCACCTGCCACGCCCCGAGCGTCGCGGGCCTCTCCGCCGCCTTCGGCTCCGGCGGCGGCACCTCCTCCTACGAGGAGGTCGAGCACACCGACCTGATCGTGATGTGGGGCTCCAACGCCCGCTTCGCGCACCCGATCTTCTTCCAGCACGTCCTGAAGGGCATCCGCAACGGGGCCCGGATGTACGCCGTCGACCCGCGCCGCACCTCCACCGCCGAGTGGGCGGAGAGCTGGCTCGGCCTGAACGTGGGCACGGACATCGCCCTCGCGCACGCCGTCGGCCGCGAGATCATCCATGCTGGCCTGCACAACACCGCCTTCGTGGAGCGCGCCACGTCCGGCTTCGAGGAGTACGCCGCGCTGGTCGAGCCGTGGACCGTCACCCTCGCCGAGAAGGTGACGGGCGTGCCCGCGGCCGCCATCCGCGACCTCGCGCACGCGTACGCCACCGCCGAGCGGGCGCAGCTGTGCTGGACGCTCGGCATCACCGAGCACCACAACGGCACCGACAACGTCCGGGCGCTGATCAACCTGGCGCTGCTCACCGGGCACGTCGGCCGCTACGGCGCCGGGGTGCAGCCGCTGCGCGGACAGAACAACGTGCAGGGCGGCGGCGACATGGGCGCCATCCCCAACCGCCTGCCCGGCTTCCAGGACATCCTTGACGACGGGCACCGGCACAAGTTCGAGCGGGCCTGGGACACCGTCATCCAGCCGCGCTACGGCATGACGCTCACCGACATGTTCGAGGCCATGGAGAGCGGCGGGCTGCGCGCGGTGTACTGCATCGGCGAGAACCCCGCCCAGTCCGAGGCCGACAGCGCCCAGGCCGCGCGGCGCCTCGCCGCCCTCGACCACCTCGTGGTCCAGGACATCTTCCGCACGAAGACCGCCGAGATGGCCGACGTCGTCCTCCCCGCCACCGCCGCGTGGGCCGAGACCGACGGCACCACCACCAACAGCGAACGGCGCGTGCAGCGGGTGCGGGCCGCCCTCACGCCGCCCGGCGCCGCCCGCGAGGACATCGACATCATCTGCGAGATCGCCGCCCGCCTCGGGCACGACTGGAAGTTCGCCGACTCCCAGGCCGTCTGGGACGAGCTGCGGTCCCTGTCGCCGGACCACTTCGGCATGACGTACGACCGCCTGGAGACGCACCACGGCCTGCAGTGGCCCTGCCCCGACCTCGACCGGCTCCCCACCAGCTTCCTGCACGGGCGGCTCTGGGAGACCGACCCCGCGCTGCGCGGCCCCCGCGCCCCCTTCGGGCTCGTCCGCGACGACCCGCCCGTCGACCTCACCGACGAGTCGTTCCCGCTGCGGCTCACCACCGGGCGGCGCCTCGACTCCTACAACACCGGTGTGCAGAGCGGGAGTTTCGCCTCCCCGCTGCGGCGCGGCGAGTACGTCGAGCTCTGTCCCGAGGACGCGGAGCGGTACGGGGTCGTGGTCGGCGAGGACGTGCGCGTGACCTCGCGGCGCGGTGCCGTCGTCGCGCCGGTCTGGGTCGATCCCGGGCTGCGGCCCGGGCTCGCCTTCATGACCATGCACTTTCCCGACGAGGTCGACACCAACCAGCTCACGATCGAGGCGAATTGCCCGATCGCGGGGACCGCCGAGTTCAAGGCGTCCGCCATCCGCATCGAGAAACTGACCGTGGGGAGTTGACGGTACGTGGACCTGCGCTTCGGCGACAGCAAACCGACCGACGAGGAACGGGACGCGGTGGACGCGCTCCTCGGGGCGCCCGAGTCGGCCTGGGAGGGTGCCGACGACCGCTCGGACGCGGATCTTCGGTGGGCCCGGGGCGGGCGGGCCGCCCGGAAGCGGCGGGATCTGCTGCTTCCCGGGCTGCACGCGCTCAACGATCGCGTGGGGTGGATCAGCGAGGGCGGGCTCGGCTATCTGTGCCGACGGCTCACCGTGCCGCCCGCCGAGGCGTACGGGGTCGCCACGTTCTACTCCTTGTTCTCGCTGAAGCCGCGTGCGCGGACCGTGGTGCGGGTGTGTACGGATCTCGCCTGCGCCGTGCGCGGCGCGCGAGAACCGGCCGAGTTCGGCTCCGCCGAAGGGGTCGAGGTGGAAGGGAGCCCCTGCCTGGGGTTGTGCGAGCGGGCGCCGGCGGTGTGGGTGGTGCGGGCGGGGGGCCCTGGCGGGGCTTCCCCCGATCCCGCCCCTTCCCGGAACCGGGGCTCCGCCCCGGACCCCGCTCCTCAAACGCCGGAGGGGCTGACATGCAGCAGCACATCATCCAGCCCGTCGTGGGGGTCCCCCCTGCTCCTTAAGAGCTCGGGGGAGTTCGAGGACGAGCCGCGAAGCGGCGATAGCGGGGTCCAGGGGCGGCAGCCAGCGGGGGCTCCCGGCCTGATCCTCCTGCGCCGCGCAGGCGTCGTGGACCCCGGCTCGCTGGACGACTACCGCGCCCACGGCGGCTACGTCGCGCTCCGCCGGGCCTTCGCCCTCGGCCCCGCCGAGGTCATCCGCGAGGTCACCGACGCGGGGCTTCTCGGCCGAGGCGGCGCCGCCTTCCCGACGGGACGGAAGTGGCAGGCGACCGCGTCCCAGCCGGACCACCCGCACTACCTGGTGTGCAACGCGGACGAGTCGGAGCCGGGCACGTTCAAGGACCGCGTGCTGATGGAGGGCGACCCGTACGCGCTGGTGGAGTCGATGACGATCGCGGCGTACGCGGTGGGCGCGAGCCACGGTTACCTCTACCTGCGGGGCGAGTACCCACAGGCCCTGCGCACGATGGAGCACGCGATCACCCAGGCCCGCGCCCGCGGCCTCCTGGGCGACGACATCCTCGGCCAGGGGTTCGCGTTCGACATCGAGATCCGCCGCGGCGCCGGTGCGTACATCTGCGGCGAGGAGACCGCCCTGTTCAACTCCATCGAGGGCTACCGGGGAGAGCCACGGGCGAAGCCCCCCTTCCCCGTGGAGAAGGGCCTCTTCGGCAAGCCCACGGCCGCGAACAACGTCGAGACGCTCGTGAACGTGCTGCCGATCCTGACCATGGGCGCGCAGGCGTACGCGGCGATCGGCACGCCCAAGTCCACCGGCCCCAAGCTGTTCTGCGTCTCGGGCGCCGTGGCCCGGCCCGGCGTCTACGAACTCCCCTTCGGGGCGACCCTCGGCGACCTCCTCGGCCTCGCGGGCCCCGCGGACAACCTGCGCGCGATCCTCCTCGGCGGCGCCGCGGGCGGCTTCGTGCGGCCGGACGAGCTGGACATCCCGCTGACGTTCGAGGGCACGCGCGATGCGGGGACGACGCTGGGTTCGGGCGTGGTGCTCGCGATCGACGACTCCGTGCCGCTGCCCCGGCTGCTGCTTCGCGTGGCGGAGTTCTTCCGCGACGAGTCGTGCGGCCAGTGCGTGCCGTGCCGTGTCGGCACGGTCCGGCAGGAGGAGGCGCTGCACCGCATCGCCGACCGTACGGGCGCGGCCGCCGCCGATGACATCGCGCTGCTGCGCGACGTCGGGCAGGCCATGCGGGACGCCTCGATCTGCGGCCTGGGCCAGACCGCGTGGAACGCCGTGGAATCCGCCATCGACCGTCTGGGGGCGTACGAATGACCGCCATCCCGCTCCAGCCACCGCGCCGCCTGGTCGAGTTCACGCTCGACGGCGAGCCCGTGCGCGTACCGGAGGGCGGCACGATCCTGGACGCCTGCCGGGCCGCGGGCAAGGACGTGCCGACGTTGTGCGAGGGCGACACGCTGAAGCCGAAGAACGCCTGCCGGGTGTGTGTCGTCGAGGTCGAGGGGGCCCGGACCCTCGCCCCGGCCTGCTCGCGGCGCGCCGAGGCGGGGATGGCGGTGCGTACGGACACCGAGCGGACCCGGCACAGCCGCCGTCTCGTTCTTGAACTCCTCGCGTCGTCCGTCGACTTGTCGACCACGCCCCGGGCCGCGGCATGGCTGAAGGAGTACGCGGCGAAGCCGGACCGGTTCGGCGCGGACGCGGCACGCCTCGACGAGGAGCCCAGGGTCGACAACGACCTGTACGTGCGCGACTACGACAAGTGCATCCTGTGCTACAAGTGCGTGGACGCGTGCGGCGAGCAGTGGCAGAACAGCTTCGCGATCTCCGTCGTGGGGCGCGGCTTCGACGCCCGGATCGCCGTCGAGCACGACGCCCCGCTGACCGACTCGGCGTGCGTGTACTGCGGCAACTGCGTGGAGGTGTGCCCCACGGGCGCGCTCAGCTTCAAGAGCGAGTTCGACATGCGCGCCGCCGGGACCTGGGACGAGGCCGCGCAGACGGAGACGACCACCGTGTGCGCGTACTGCGGAGTCGGCTGCAACCTCACCCTGCACGTGCAGGACAATGAGATCGTGAAGGTCACCTCGCCGCACGACAGCCCGGTGACCCACGGCAACCTCTGCATCAAGGGCCGCTTCGGCTACCAGCACGTACAGAACCGGGACTGATCGACATGGGACGAGTCACGGAACGCCGCCGCGTCATCCGCATCCGCGACGGCGCGGTCAGCGAGCGGCCGGACACGCTCGTCGCCGAGGAACCCCTGGAGATTCGCCTCAACGGCAAGCCCCTCGCCATCACCATGCGCACCCCCGGCGACGACTTCGCGCTCGCCGCCGGGTTCCTCGTCAGCGAGGGCGTGCTCGGCTCGGCGGACGAGCTGCGCAGCATCGTGTACTGCGCGGGGGCGACGGCGGACGGCTCGAACACGTACAACGTGGTGGACGTGTCGACGGCGGACGGTGTCGTCCTCCCGGACATCACTCTTGAGCGCAATGTCTATACGACCTCGTCGTGCGGGCTGTGCGGCAAGGCCAGCCTGGACGCGGTCCGCACCACCGCACGCTGGCCGATCGACGACGACCCCGAGGGGCACGGCGCTCCCCCGGTCCGGCTGACGCCCGAGCTGCTCGCCCGCCTCCCCGACCGGCTGCGCGCGGCCCAGCGGGTCTTCGACCGGACCGGGGGGCTGCACGCGGCGGCCCTGTTCACCGAGGACGGCGAGCCGATCGACGTGCGCGAGGACGTGGGCCGCCACAACGCCGTCGACAAGCTGGTCGGGCGCGCCCTGCAGGACGGCCGCCTGCCGCTGTCCCGCACCGTCCTGATGGTGTCGGGGCGGGCCTCCTTCGAGCTGGCGCAGAAGGCCGTGATGGCGGGCATCCCGGTGCTCGCGGCGGTGTCCGCGCCGTCGTCGCTCGCCGTCGACCTCGCCGCCGAGACCGGCCTGACCCTGGTCGGGTTCCTGCGCGGCTCCTCCATGAACGTGTACGCGGGCGAGCACCGCCTGGCCCTGCGGACCGCGGCCGCCCGGACCTGACCGGCGCTCCCGCCGCGACACGGCGACGGGGTCCCGGCCCGGCGGGGAGCGCCCCCTGCGCCGGCCGGGCCCCAGCGCCGCCCCCGCGCTTCGGCCCAGGGCTCACTCGCCGACCCGCGCGACCCTTTCGAGCAGTTCCAGGAACGACTCCCGTTCGGCGGCCGACAGCGGCGCCAGCAGGTCGTCGTTGGCGGCCCGCGCCGCCGTGGCGCACCGGCGCAGCAGGGCCCGCCCGTCGGCGGTGAGGGTGACGGCGTTCTTGCGGCGGTCCTCGGGGTCGGGCGTGCGCTCGACCAGGCCCGCGCCCTGCAGGTCGTTCAGGACGCCGACCAGGTCCTTCGGGTCGAGCTGGATGCCCCGGCCGAGGTCGGCCTGGGCCACCGGGCCGAGGTCGGCCACGGCGGCGAGGACGACGTGGTGCCACATCTTCATGCCCTCGGCGGCGAGGGCCTCGGCGACCAGGGCCCGGCCGCGGGCGGCGGCCCGGCCGAGGATCCAGCTGGGGAGGGTGCGGATGGCGGCAGGCGCTGAGGGCACGGCGGGCACTGAGGGCGCGGGCCGTGCTGCGGGCGTCGGCGGCGCGGGCGGGGTCTCGGGCATGGGACGAGCCTATCCAAGAATCGTTGGACTTCCCCACGAGTTCATGGATACCGTTGGGGCTCCCAATGATTTCGGGTGCGATTCCCGAGTGAGCGCGTGGAGGTGCGGATGCGTCGCGTCCGGTACGACCGGCAAGGCGGCCCCGAGGTCCTGTTCGTCGAGGAGGCACCGGTCCCCGAGCCGGGGCCGGGCGAACTGCTCGTCCGGGTCGCGGCCGTCGGCGTGACCCTGCCCGTCGTCCGCAAGGTGCGCGAGGCCGCCGACCCCATCGCGCTCGGCGGCGAGATCGCGGGCGAGGTGGTCCGCGCGGGCGACGGCGTGACCGGCTTCGCGCCCGGCGACCGCGTCACGGGCCTGGTCTTCGGGCACGGCTACGCGGACTACGCGCTCCTGCACACCGCGATGGCCTCCCCCGTGCCGAACGGCGCGAGCGCGGTCGACGCCGTGGCGCTGGTGCGCAGCGGGCTCGTCGCACGGGGCGCCCTGGAGGCCGCCCGGCCCGCCCCGGGCGAGGCCGCGCTCATCACCGCGGCGGCGAGCGGCGTCGGCCATCTCGCCGTGCGCCTGGCCCGGCTGCACGGCGCCGCGCGCGTCGTGGGCGCGGTGTCGGATCCTTCGAAGGCCGACTTCGTGCGCGGCCTCGGCGCCGACGACGTCGTCGGCTACGACGCGCCGGACTGGGGCGAGCCCGTCGACTACTGCCTGGACGGCGTGGGCGGCGAACTCCTCGCCCCGGCGGTGGCCGCGCTCGCGCCGCACGGGCGCCTGGTGGCGTACAGCTCGGGCGGTGGCACCGTGTCGGCCTACGACCTCCTCGTCGGGGCCAAGTCGGTGACGGGCTTTCAGATGGCGCTGATCGCGCGGGGCAGACCGGGGCTGTACGAGGAGTGGCGCCGGGACCTGTGGCGGCTGTTCCACGCCGGTGAGCTGCGGCCCGTCGTGCACGCCGAGTTCGACCTGGCGGACGCGGCCGCGGCACACGCGGCAATCGAGTCGCGCGTCAACACCGGAAAAATCGTACTTACCCCGTAATCTGGCGGCATCCGCGCCCGGCGCCCCGCCGGGATTCCGTTACGCGCACGCTTCTTGTGTTGCTCCAAGGCCCCCAAGTAGCTTCAGTGACGCGCACGTTGGACGTGGGATGTCCGAATGTCCGGTCGACATGAAGGGCCCGCACCATGCCGTCGAGACTCCGTGTACGCCTCAGATCCGCCCGGTCCGCCCGGCCCCCCAGGCGCTCCCGGATCACCCGGTTCGCCCAGCCCCTCCGGTCCCCCAGGCGGCGTACCGTCGCCGCCCTGACCGCCACCGCGCTCGCCGCCCTGGCACTGCCGCCCGTGCTCGGCGAGGCCGCCCGGGCGGCGGGCGCGGCGCCGAGGGCTCCGTTCGAGCAGCAGATCCTGTTCAAGGCTTCCCAGGATCCCGGCTACTCGTGCTTCCGGATACCAGCGATCGTGAAGACGGCGAAGGGAACGCTGCTCGCCTTCGCCGAGGGACGCGTCAACGACTGCAGCGACGCCGGTGACATCGACCTGGTCCTCAAGCGCAGCCACGACGGCGGCCGGACCTGGGGCCCGATGCGGGTCATCAACGAAGGCGGCGGCGACACGCACGGCAACCCCGCGCCGGTCGTCGACCGCAGGACGGGCCGCATCCTGCTCGCCGAGACGTACAACCCGGGCCGCACGGACGGCAAGAACTGCGAGGTGCCGTGCGAGCGCACGCCCCACCTGCAGTACAGCGACGACGACGGCGAGAGCTGGTCCAAGCCGCGGGACCTGAGCGACGAGATCCTGCCCGAGTCCTGGAACTCCTGGTACGCGACCGGGCCCGTGCACGGCATCCAGCTCAGCCGCGGCCGCCACAAGGGGCGCCTGGTCCTGACCGTCAACGCCGAGTCGTGGAACGGCAGCCGGGTCACCGAGAACCACGCCTCGCTGGTCGTCAGCGACGACGGCGGCGACACCTGGAAGATCGGCGCGACGGACTCGTACCCGATCTCCGCGAGCGACGGCACCTTCCGGCAGAAGCCCTCGGAGATGACGCTCACCGAGCGCGCGGACGGCACCGTCTATGTGTCCGGGCGCGAGCAGGACGGCACCGACCTCGGGCACCGCGACCACGTCGTCAGCCGGGACGGCGGGGACAGCTTCACCGGGTCCTTCGAGGCCAGCCCCGACCTGTACACGCCGCAGGTGCAGGGCTCCACGCTCCGGTTCGGCGGCCGGCTGCTGCTCGCCGCCCCCGGCGACCCCGACCGGCGCCGCACCATGACGGTCCGCTCCTCCTACGACGGCGGCCGCACCTGGGACAGCTTCGACCGCTCCACCGTCGTCACCACCGACTGGTCCGGCTACTCGGACATGGTGGCCGTCGACGACGAGCGGGTGGGCCTGATGTACGAGGGCGGCGCGGTCGACGCCCGGGACGAGATCCGCTTCACACGCTTCACCGAGGAGTGGCTGAAGCCGCGCCGCGGCCCCGATCCGCGCACCAGCGACTGGGCGCCGGGCGCTCCGGACGCGGCGGTGCTCGGCGGCGCCCGCCCCACGGAGGGCGTGTTCGGCGGGCAGGCGCTCGCCTTCGACGGGGTCGACGACGCCGTGCGGCTGCCGTACAGCTCCCGGCTTCCGCTGCACAGCCAGGACTTCACGGCCTCGCTGTGGTTCCGCTACTCGGCGACGAGCGGGGAGCAGCCGCTCCTCTGGATGGGTGGCGTCGGCACCGGCCAGCCGCAGGTGTGGCTGCGCGGCGAGCCCGCGAACAACCGCGTCACGGGCCTGATCACCACCCGCGACGGCGCCGGTCCGCCCCGCTCGGCGTCACTGAGCACCGAGGGCGCGTACAACGACGGGCAGTGGCACCACGTCGCGCTGCGCCGGGGCAACGGGGAGCTCTCGCTGTTCCTCGACGGCACCCGCCTGTCCCGGGCCGACATTCCGGGCAGCGTCAGCCGGAACTCGCCGTTCGGCGTGCACATCGGCCAGCGCATGGACAGCAGGGCCCACTTCACCGGCGCCATCGACCAAGTGGGTGTCTTCGAGCGGGCGTTGAGCGACGATGAGGTGACCCGGCTCGGCTCCGACCGGGCCCCGTCCGCCGCTGTGAAGTGGAACACCGTCGCCTGGCTGCCCATGGACCGGGTGCGTCCGGGGAATTAGGGTCCTTCGAATGGATCTCCGTGGCGGAAGAAGCGGGGTCCGGCCGAAGGGCCCTGACGGCCCGGGCGTGTCCGCGGCCACAGCGTCGTACGCGGGGCCGTCCACCACGGGCGGGCCACCGCGCGGCCGGGGCGCGCGCAGGACCTGGATCGTCCTGCTGCTCGCCGTGGCCTGCGCGGCCGTGTTCCTGACCGCTCTCCCGGACGGCGACGACGACCGGGAGAGCGGTCCGGCGTGCGCGGCCACCACCGTCGCCTCGTCCGCGCCCGAGCCGAAGCTCACCGGCGCGTTCGCCTCGTACGGCGACGACGGCGCCCGCACCGACGACTGGACGGGCGGCGACGGCACGCACTCGGTGAAGCTGCCGGACGGGCGGGTGCTCTGGCTGTTCTCCGACACCTTCCTCGGGCAGGTGCACGCGCCGCCCAACCCGCAGGGCCAGCCGCACGCGTGGCGCGACACGAGCGCCCCGATGGTGCGCAACTCCGGTGTGGTGACGGACCGTTCGGGAGCCCTGGAGCGTACGCTGCCGACCCCGATGTTCGCCGATCCGGCGCCGGAGCAGTGGCGCTGGCCGGTCGCCGCGAAGGTGGAGCCGCGCTCGCCGGGCGGCGACGAGGACGTCCTGCGGGTGCTGCTGTGGACCCGCGCGAAGGCCCCGGGCCCGTGGATCTACGGGGCGCCCGCCGCCACGGAGGTCGCCACCCTGTCGCTACCGGACCTGCGGGTCGAGAACATCACGCAGATCTCGGACCAGCGCGGCGTCGCCGACCCCGAGAAGCGCGTCCTGTACGGCACGACGACCGTCGACGACGGCGAGTGGACGTACGTCTTCGGCGGCACCGACGCGCAGGCCGCCGCCCGCCCCTCCTCGCACGCCTTCGTCGCCCGCGTCCCGCACGGCGGCCTGGCCGACCCCGACGCCTGGCGGTACTGGGACGGCTCGGACTGGACCCGCACGGGCAAGCCGCGCCCGGTCCTCGGCAACGGCGCCCACAAGGGCGTGGGCAGCGCGTTCACCGTGGTCCGCACGCAGGGGACGTACGTCCTGCTCACCATGGCCGCGGGCACCGAGGGCCTGACGGACGTCACGTCGTACTGGTCGTGCTCCCCCACCGGGCCCTGGCGCGGGCCCGCCAAGGCGTTCGCGCCGCCGCTGCCGCAGGACGGCGGGGGCAATGGGGGAGGTGGCGGCACGGGCGGCCAGAGCGCGGCGGGCACGGCGGCGGCTCCCTACAACCCGCAGGTCCATCCGGCCGTGAGCGGCGGCGGGCGGCTCGTGGTGAGCTACGACGTCAACTGGCTGGACGCGGCGGCGGCCAACGCGCAGGCGCACATCAACCGGAACGTGGAGTTGTACCGGCCCCGGTTCGTGTCGCTGCGCTTCCAGCGCGAGAGCTGACCGCCTCGGCGGCGCCCCGGGCGGCGCGCGCCTCACCCTGCGCGCCCCCTGACCCGCCCGCCTTCGTGACCCCTGACTCCGCCGCCTCCGCGGCCCGCGCCTCGACCGCCTCCGGGTCCTGCGAGCGGCGCTTGGCGATCACCGCGCAGACCATGAGCTGCATCTGGTGGAACAGCATCAGCGGCAGGACCGCGAGCGAGGCCTGGGCGCCGAACAGGACGCTCGCCATCGGCAGCCCGGCGGCCAGGGACTTCTTCGACCCGGCGAACTGGATCGCGATCCGGTCGGCCCGCCCGAACCCGAGCTTCTTCGCGCCGTACCAGGTCAGCGCGAGCATCGCCGCGAGCAGCACCGCCTCGACACCGAGCAGCGCGCCGAGCCGGGCCGGGGTGACCTGGTGCCAGATGCCCTCGACCATGCCCTGACTGAACGCGGTGTAGACGACGAGCAGGATCGAGCCCCGGTCGACGAGCGAGAGCACCTTCTTGTTGCGGGTGAGGAAACCCCCGACCCACCGGCGCAGGAACTGGCCCGCCAGGAACGGCACCAGGAGCTGCAGCACGATCTTCAGGAGCGAGTCCGCGGAGAAGCCGACCGCGCCGTGGCCGAGCAGCCCGGCCGCGAGCAGCGGCGTGAGCACGATGCCCGCGAGCGAGGAGAACGAGCCCGCGCAGATCGCCGCGGGGACGTTGCCGCGCGCCATGGACGTGAAGGCGATGGACGACTGGATCGTGGACGGGACCAGGGTCAGGAACAGCAGGCCGCTGTAGAGCGCGGGCGTCAGGACGTACGGCACCAGGCCCTTGGCGGCGAGGCCGAGCAGTGGGAACACCGCGAACGTGCAGAGCAGGACCGTGAGGTGGAGACGCCAGTGGCGCAGGCCGTCCATCGCCTCGCGCGTGGACAGGCGCGCGCCGTACAGGAAGAAGAGCAGCGCGACGGCGGTGGTCGAGGCGCCGGAGGCGACATCGGCGGCCGTGCCGCGGGCGGGCAGGAGCGCCGCGAGTCCCACGGTGCCGAGCAGTGCCGCGATGTACGGGTCGATCGGCATCCAGGACGGCCAGGACGGGCGTTTCACAGTGCTCCATGCGCTCGGTCTGCCGGGGGCGCCGTGGCCCCCGTGCTCGGTGCTGGCACGACCGCCGCGCGCGGGCCCTCCGGGCCTCTCCGTGTGAGGCGGTACGTGCCCTCTCCATGCTCCTCCTCCCGGCCGCGATCGGGAATCCCGTACACCGCTCTGACTGTCATCATGTTCCGCGATAGCCTGGGGAGCGTGTACGACCCCGTTCAGCTCCGTACCTTCCTCGCGGTGGCCCAGACGCTGAGCTTCACGCAGGCCGCGCGCCGCCTCGGCCTGCGCCAGTCGACGGTGAGCCAGCACGTGCGGCGCCTGGAGGACGCGACGGGCCGGCCGCTGTTCACGCGGGACACGCACAGCGTGGAGCTGACGGAGGCCGGGGAAGCCATGCTCGGTTTCGCCCGCCGCATCCTGGAGGTGCAGGAGCAGGCGGCTTCGTACTTCACCGGGGCGCGGCCGGGCGGGCGGCTGCGCTTCGGCGCCTCGGAGGACTTCGTCCTGACCCGGCTCACCGACATCCTGGAGTCCTTCCGGCGCGGGCACCCCGAGGTCGACCTGGAGCTGACCGTCGAGCTGTCCGGCACGCTGCACGAGCGCCTCGACGCGGGCAAGCTCGACCTGGTCCTCGCCAAGCGCCGCCCCGAGGACCCGCGCGGCGAACTGGTCTGGCACGACGACCTGGTGTGGATCGGCGCGCCCCGCCTCCGCCTGGACCCCGGCCTGCCGGTGCCGCTCATCGTGTACCCGCCGCCGGGCATCACCCGCGCCCTCGCCATGGAGGCCCTGGAGCGCAGCGGCCGCCCCTGGCGCGTGGCCTGCACCAGCGGCAGCCTCAACGGTCTGGTGGCCGCGGCGCGCGCGGGCCTGGGCGTGATGGCCCACTCGCGTGGGCTGGTCCCGCCGGGCCTGGTGCGGCTGCCGGACCGGGCGGGGCTGCCGGAGCTGGGGTCGGTGGACTTCGTGCTGCGGCACGGCGAGCGGGGGGCGGGGGCGCGCGGCGGCCGGGGCACGCGGGGCGCCCTCAGCGCGGCGGACGCGCTGGCGGCGGCGATCCTGACGGGCGGCGACCGCTTGCAGCGCGGGCGCGGCTGAGCGGCTGCGGTCTCCCGCGGGTGCGTCGTACCTGGTCGCGCGGTTCCCCGCGCCCCCACGGGGCACGGCCCCCTCGGGTCAGCGCCCCGGCCGGTACGTCAACTGCTTGACCCGGCGCAGGAACGGCGCCGTCTCCACGTGCTGCACGCCGTCCAACTGCCCCAACTTGCCACTGATGTACCGATAGAGGCCCACCGTATCGGGGGCGATGGCCGTGGCCACCAGATTCGACGGGCCCGCGGTCGCGGAGGCGAACGCGATCTCGAAGTGCCCGGCAAGCGCCTCCCCCACCGAGTGCAACGCCCCTGGCGCGGCGGTGATCCAGAGGATCGCGGCACTGTGGAACCCCAGCATCTCGGGGCTGTACTCGATGTCGACGAAGACACCCCCCGAGTCCAGCAGCCCGGCGAGCCGCCGCTTCACGGAGGACTCGGAAAGCCCGGTGGCACGCTGGAGTTGGGGATACGTGGCCCGACCGTCCGCTTCGAGGGCCTTCACCAGAGCCTCGTCCTGCGGCGCGATGCGGGCCGGACCCGGCCCGGGCCGCGGGCGGTCCGGCGTGAGAGCGGCGCGCTGCCGATCGGTCAGCGGCGCGAGCTTGTCGAGCCACCCGCGCGGCCCGCCGAAGAAGCTGTGCAGCAGTTGGTGCGCCCGGATCTCGACGATGCTCGGCGTCCGCGGCAACTTGCCGAGGAGCAGGTCCTCCCGGTCACCGGGCGTACGCGGCCGGGTCAGACAGACCACTTCGGTGCCGCCGGAGGTGAGCCCCACCCAGAAGGTGTCCGGACGGCGGGCGAGCGCGTTGGCGATGGTGGTGGCGCCGTCGGGGGCGCACCGCAGGCGCAGCATCCAGTGGTCGCGGCCGAGGCGTTCCGCGTTGCGCATGCCGACGACGCGCAGGCCGCCCTCGGCGGTGAGCCGTCGGTAGCGGCGGGCGATGGTCTGGTCGGAGACGCCGAGGACCTTCGCGATCTTGCTGAAGGACGCCCGGCCGTCGGTCTCCAGGGCCTGCAGCAGCTTCATGTCCAGCTCATCCGCCGTACCCGGAGTGTGGCTTTCCATCGCTGACGCCTCCCAGATGTCGGATTCCGGCGGTACGCGGCCGACAGCCACCGCGATCGTCCACCCCTGACGGATCGTACGACGTCGAACGAAACACCTGACAATCTCGCTAGGAGAACGAAGATGCGCACATGGGGGCCGCTGACCGCGGTGTGCCTGGGCACATTCATGCTGTTGCTCGACGTGACGATCGTGGTGGTGGCGCTGCCCGACATGGCGCGGGCCCTGGACGCGTCGCTGAGCGATCTGCAGTGGGTGATCGACGGCTACGCGCTCGCGCTCGCCGCGCTGCTGCTCGGGGTCGGCGCCGCGGCCGACGTGCTCGGGCGGCGTCGGATTCAGGTCGCGGGCACGGTCGTGTTCGCGCTGGCGTCGCTGGGCTGCGGGCTCGCGTCGAACGCGGAGGTGCTGGTGGCGGCCCGGGCCGTCCAGGGGCTCGGCGCGGCCGCGATGTTCGCGACGACGCTGCCGCTGCTCGGCGCGGCCTACCAGGGCAAGCAGCGCTCGGTGGCGCTCGGCGTGTGGGGCGCGGTCAGCGGCGGTGCCGCCGCGCTCGGGCCGATCGTCGGCGGGCTGCTCACCGAGGGGCCCGGCTGGCGGTGGATCTTCTTCGTGAACCTGCCGGTGAGCGTGGCCGCGGTGTGGCTGACGCTGCGCCTGGTGCCCGAGTCGGCACAGACGGCTCACTCAGCGCAGTCAAAGGGGCCTGCGGCGCGGCGCGTCGACTGGGCGGGCACGGTGACGTTCGCGCTGTTCGCGGGGGCGCTGATCTTCGGGGCGGTGCGGGCCTCGACCGTGGGCTGGACGTCGGCGCGCACCGGCGCGACCTTCCTGGTGGCGATGCTGGCGCTGGTCGCGTTCGTGGTCGTCGAGCGCCGCGCCGCGCACCCGCTGATCGACCTGCGGCTGCTGCGCAAGCCCGCGTTCACCGGCGTCCTGCTCGGCGCGATCGGCTACAACGCGGCCGCGTTCGGCGTCATCCCGTACCTCTCGATCTGGCTGCAGACGGTCCTCGGCATGAGCCCGGTGCGCGGCAGCCTGGTCCTCCTTCCGCTCGCGGCGACGTCGTTCGTGGTGGCGGCGGTGGGCGGCCGACTGCTGCACGGCGCGCCCGCGCGGTACGTCATCGGCGTCGGCCTGCTCCTGATCGGCGCTGGCTGCCTGGCGATGGCGGTGCTCGACGCCGACTCGTCGTGGGGCGCGCTGGTGCCGGGGCTGACGCTGGCGGGCATCGGTACGGGGCTCGTCTCGCCGGGGCTCGCGGGGGCGGCGCTGGCGGCGTTGCCGCCGGAGAACGCGGGCATGGCGGGCGGGGCGGTGAACACGTTCCGGCAGCTCGGATACGCGCTCGGCGTCGCGCTGTTCGGCACGGTCCTGACCTCGCGGATGCAGGACTCGATCGGCCAGGAGGCGGCGCACACGGCGGCCGGGGGCGGGGCGTCCGCACTGGAGGGCACGGTGTCCGCGCACAGCGTGCGGGAGGCGTTCGCCGCCGGGCTCAACGGGGCGTCGCTGACGGCCGGTGCGGTGGGGGTCGCGGCGGGTCTCGCGGTGCTCCTGATGGTCCGGACCAAACCCGCGCGCGTCGCAGGTCAGACCCCGTCGGCGGTCTCGGAGCCGACACCGGAGAAGCAGCTCCAGGGGTAATCGGCAGGTACAGATTCGGTGGAGATTACGCCACCGAAACTTACTCAGCCGTCAGTAATCTGTCCGACCCTTACCCTTGTGGCCGCATTTCACCTGCTGACCTGTGACGATCGTGCCCCTATGGGTGCTTCCCACCCCCCTCCCGGAAGGGATCGGGGTGGGGTACCGTCACCGGCGCTGTGCGGAGCGCCACAAGGAGCACCATTGCGCGAGTTCACGAACCCTCCCATGGCGTCGGCGCCGCGGGTGGGCGGCCTTGCCGACGCCGTGTTCGACCATGCCCTTGAGGATCCGGTCCGCGTCGTCCTCGGCCGCAAGCACGACGGGGTCTGGCAGGACGTGACGTCCGCGGAGTTCCGCGACGAGGTCCTGGCGCTCGCCAAAGGGCTGCTCGCGCAAGGGGTGCGGTTCGGCGACCGGGTCGCCATCATGTGCCGCACCCGCTACGAGTGGACGCTCTTCGACTTCGCCCTGTGGACCGTGGGCGCGCAGGTCGTCCCCGTATATCCGACGTCGTCGGCCGAGCAGGTCTTCTGGATGCTGCACGACGCGCAGGTGTCGGCGGCGATGGTCGAGCACGAGGACCACGCGATGACGATCGGCTCGGTCGTCGACCGGCTGCCGCAGCTGCGCCGCCTGTGGCAGCTCGACGGCGACGCGGTACGCGAACTCACCGAGGCCGGGCGCGACCTGGACGACGAGGTGGTGCACCGGCACCGCCGGGCGGTCACGCCGGACTCCGTCGCCACCGTCATCTACACCTCCGGCACCACGGGCCGCCCCAAGGGCTGCGTCCTGACCCACGCGAACTTCATGTTCGAGGTGGACACGCTGATCGAGCGCTGGGAGCCGGTGTTCCGCTCCAAGCGCGGCGACGAGCCGTCCACGCTCCTCTTCCTGCCGCTCGCGCACGTCTTCGGCCGCATGGTGCAGATCGCGGCGGTGCGCGCCCGCGTCAAGTTCGGCCACCAGCCGAGCCTGAACGCCGCCGCCCTGATCCCCGACTTCGCCACGTTCCGGCCGACGTTCATCCTGGCCGTGCCGTACATCTTCGAGAAGGTCTTCAACGCGGCCCGCCGCAAGGCCGACCGGGACGGCAAGGCGGGCCCGTTCGACAAGGCGGTGGAGGCGGCGGTGCGGTACGCCGACGCGATGGAGGCCAAGGCCTTCGGCACCGGCCCCGGTCCTTCGACGGCCCTGCGCATGCAGCACCAGGTCTTCGACAAGCTCGTCTACGCCAAGGTCCGCGACGCCATGGGCGGCAGGGTGCGGCACGCGATGTCCGGCGGCTCCGCCATGGACCGGCGCCTCGGCCTGTTCTTCGCGGGCGCGGGCGTGCAGGTCTTCGAGGGCTACGGCCTGACCGAGTCCACGGCCGCCGCGACCGCCAACCCGCCCGAGCGCACCCGCTACGGCACGGTCGGCCAGGCCATCCCCGGCACCACCGTGCACATCGCCGAGGACGGCGAGGTGTGGCTGCGCGGCGGCCATGTTTTCCAGGGCTACCTCAACGACCCCAAGGCCACCGACGCGACCCTGCACGACGGCTGGCTCGCCACCGGCGACCTGGGCGCCCTCGACGACGACGGCTACCTCACCATCACCGGCCGCAAGAAGGAGATCCTGGTGACCTCCGGCGGCAAGAGCGTCTCACCGGCGCAACTGGAGGAGCGCGTCCGCGACCACCCCCTGGTCGCCCAGTGCATCGTCGTCGGCAACGACCGCCCCTACATCGCCGCCCTCGTCACCCTCGACGCGGAAGCCGTCGAGCACTGGCTCTCCATGCGCAACAAACCCCCGCTGCCCCCCGGCGACCTGGTCCGCGACCCCGACCTGGAGACCGAGGTGCGCCGCGCCGTCGTGGCCGCCAACACCCTCGTCTCCCAGGCCGAGTCCATCCGCACCTTCCGCATCCTGGCCCACCAGTTCAGCGAGGAGCACGGCCTCCTCACTCCGTCCCTGAAGCTCAAGCGCAAGGCCATCGAGCAGGCGTACGCGGACGAGGTCGAGGCGCTGTACCACAGCTGACCCGCGCCGGACGCGGGACGCGCGCGGCCATCGGCAGGTCAGCCGCAGTCCTCGCTGGACCCGCTCTGGCCGACCCGCAACACCCCGCCCCCCGTGTTCGCGCTGTCGCGGACGCAGTAGCCACGGGTCTGCTGGAAGACGAGGTCGGCGGGGCTTGCGGAGCCGCGTTGGGCGGTGAAGGTGCTGAAGCGGATGCCCGTGCTGTCGTTGGCGACGACCGCGGGGCGGCCGTCGTCGGACGCGAAGCGGACCTCGCTGTCGATGAACGTGACGTCGTCGGCTCGGCGGATGTACCAGCCGTAGCCAGGCCGGGTGCCGATGCTCTTCGGGTTGTAGTCGGTGGACTTGTTGCTGGGGACGTCGGTGGACATGGTGCCGTTGCCGCCGGGGACCGTCAGGTCGACGTTGGTGAAGGTGACGTCCTTGATGCGGCTCTGCCCGGACTCGCCCCACAGGGTCGGCGAGAAGGACGGGGTCGAGCCGGTCGCCTTGACGTTCGTGTAGGTGATGTCGCTGATCGAGCCGACGCCCGGGTTGTTGCCGCAGCGTTTGCGGTTGCCGATCTTCTGCATGATCGGGGAGCGCACGCCGGTCATGGTGATGTCCTTGTAGTGCACGTCGGAGATCCTCGAGCCGTCCATCGACACCATGCCGAGGCCCGACTTGTCCGAGCCCTCGATGCGGATCCGCTCGAAGCGGTAGTCCGTGAAGTCGCCGCAGGTCTCCGAGCCGAACATCAGGGCGTTGCAGCATCCGGCCGACAGATACGAATCGCTCACGCGCACACGGCCGTTGGGGAGTTTCGCGCCCAGCGCGTAGTCGCTCTTGAACGCGAGCGCGTCGTCGTTGGCGTCCAGGTGGGCGCCTGTGACGGTCACGTCGGTGGTGTTGATGACGTTCCAGCCGTCGCGGTCCATCGCGGTGTCGATGGTGAGCCGGTCGGAGACGACGTCGTCGCAGCCGTTGACGAGCGCCGCGAAGTGGCCACCCTCGCGCAGGGTGAGCCCGTCGCCCAGGCGCAGGCCCTTGCAGCGCGTCAGCGAGATGATCTTGTCGGCCTCGCCGGATTCCGGGTTGCCGGTGATCAGGGCGCCGTCGCCGTCGATGACGCCCTCGCCGACGAACGCGATGTTGCTCAGCCGGTCGCCGTGGATCATCGCGTTGTGGAAGTGGCTGTGGCCGTAGTCCTGGTAGTCGTCCCACTCGTTGGGCTCGGGCGGGTCGTAGTCGTCCGCGCCGTTGCCGGAGAGGGTGGCGCCCTTGTCCACCTGGAGCGTCACATCGCTCTTCATGTGGAGGGTGTTCTTGGATTCGTACGTCGAGCCACCGCCGGGCAGGCGCACGGTGCCGCCACCCGCGCTGTTGGCCGCGTTGACGGCCCGCTGGATCGCGGGCGTGTCGTTGGTCGATCCGTCGCCCTTCGCGCCGTAGTCGCGGACGTTGAACTCGGCTGCGGGGAGCGGCCGTTGAGGTGCCGGTGCGCGCGCCGCGGTGGCCGCCTCCGCGCGGACCCGGACGGCTCCGGCGGACGGCCCGTCGAAGACCGCGAGCACCGCGAGCGCGGCGAGGCCCGCGGCCAGGGCTCCGGTGCGTGTGCGTGATCTGCTCATGTCCCGTCCCCTCGCTGTGCGTCGGCGGCCCGGGGCCCGTACGCCCGCGGACCGTTCTCGCTCCCGGCCGGGCCGTTCTCACCCCGGCCTGGCCGGACAGCGGCCGCCCGCCCCCACAGCGCGCGGCCGCCGCCCGACCGGTCGGTGGCCGTGACTAGCCGATGGTCACGCGGAGGATCTTGTCCGCGCCGTCCGGCTGCCCGCCGTTGCCGTCCGCGTTGGTCGTGGACAGCCACAGCGCCTTCGCGCCCGGCACGGTGGTCACCGCGCGCAGGCGGCCGTACTGGCCGACGTAGAACGCCTTGGCCGTGCCGACGTTCTCGTTGTCGGCGTTGATCGGGATGCGCCACATGCGCTGGCCCTTGAGGGCCGCCATGTAGACCGCGCCGTCGACGATCGCCACCCCGCTCGGGGAGGCCTCGGCGACGCCCCACGTCTTCTTCGGGTTGGTCATCCCGGCGACGTTGCAGTTGCCTTCGCAGGTCGGCCAGCCGTAGTTCTTGCCGGGCTTGATGAGGTTCAGCTCGTCCTTGGTGGCGTCGCCCAGCTCGGCCTCCCACAGGCGGCCCTGCGGGTCGAAGGCGATGCCCTGCGGGTTGCGGTGGCCGAGGCTGTAGACGTAGTTGCCGAAGGGGTTGCCGGGGGCGGGCTTGCCGTCCCGGGTCATGCGCAGGATCTTGCCGTTGAGGGAGTTCTTGTCCTGCGCGAGCGGCCGGTCCTGGGCGTCGCCCGTGGTGGCGTACAGATAGCCGTCGGGGCCGAAGGCGAGGCGCCCGCCGTTGTGGTACCTGGCCTTCTTGATGCCCTTGAGCAGCACGGTGTAGCCGCTGAGGGAGGAGCCGTCGTACGTCATGCGCGCGACGCGGTTGCCCTCGGACGAGGTGTGCATGACGTACACGTAGTGGTTCGTCGCCCACTGCGGGTCCACGGCGACGCCCATGAGGCCGCCCTCGCCGCCCGTCGTCTGGGACTCGGGCACCGTGCCGACCTGCTTCTTCGTCGCGCCGTCGGCCGAGATCGACCAGACCCGGAAGTCGTCGCGCTCGGTGACCAGCGCGGACTTGCCGTCGGGCAGCCAGGAGGTGCCCCAGGGTATGGTCCAGCCGGTCGAGACGGTCTTGATGTCGGTGGGCTCACCGGCGGGCGCGGCCGGAGCGGCCGACACCGACGGGACGTACGCCACCACTCCCGCCGCCAGCGCGGTGGCCGCCGCCAGCGCCACCTTCCGCGCCAGGCCGGTGTTCCTCGTGTTGCCGTGCATGCGAACCTCCATGTGGGGGGTCAGATGGGGGTGTCGTACGAGGTGCTGACGCGCCGTCAGCCTCCGTACTGGGCCACGATCTTGGTGAACTCATAAGGCTGCTGGCCGATGCCGCTGCACGAGTCGCCCGCCGATCCGCCGCCCGCGCAGGAGCGGTCGCGGTTGACGGACCAGAAGGCGAAGCGGGCGATGTGGTGCTGTTGCGCGTAGCCGAGGATCTTCTTGAAGTCGGCGGTGGTGACGGTCTCCCCCGCCACGTCCGTCCTGCCGTTCATGGACGAGACGCCGATGTGCCGGTAGGCGTCGGTGTCGCTGTAGCCGTAGGCGCTCCGCACGGTGTTCTTCAGGCCTTCGAGGGCGCTGACGGAGGCCTCGCCCATGGTGCCGCTGTGGCCGTCGAAGTCGAACGGCATGATGACCCAGGCGTCGGCGGCGAGCCCGGCCCGGGCGCCGCGCTGGATGAGGTCCTTGCCGGTGGCGTCGGGGCCGTTCGGGGTGGTGCCGAGGGTGACGTAGGTGACGATGCCCGGGTTCTTCTGCTCCACGATCTTCAGCGCGTCGACGACGCGCTGACGCACGGTCGGGTTGTTGAACTCGGTGTTCTCGATGTCGACGTCGAAGGCCTTCAGCTTGTACGCGTCGATGACCTTCTGGTAAGCGGCCGCGAGGGCGGTGGCGCTGGAGCACTTCTCGCCGAGCTTGGCGCCGCTCCAGCCGCCGACGGACACGACGATGTCGCCGCCCGCCGCCCGGATGGACTTGATGGCGGACTCGTCGGAGCCGCCCTTCAGCGGACGGCTGCCGTCCCAGGCGGGGTTGCAGCCGCCGTCGGACAGGATGAACGCCAGCGTGAACCACTTGACGCCGGTCGCGGCCATCACGTCGGTGGGCTTCTGCGGGCTGCCCCAGCCCAGGTACTCGTAGGGGGCGGCGTGGATGGTGCCCGCGGCCTTGGGGGCGGCGGTCTTGGCGGCGCCCGCGTCGGCGGCCCCGGTGCCCGCGCTGTCGGCGGCCGCGGGCAGTTGGGACAGTCCGAGGAGGGCGGCGGCGGCCAGGGCCAGGCCGCTCAGGGAGGTGAGTCGTCGCACCGTCGATTGCCTTTCGTACGAGCGTCAGCAGGTGGGTTCAGACGAGCTGGTAGCCGCGCATGCCGGTGAGGAGCATGTACGTGTTCTGGAGGGAGCCCGAGGTGTCTCCGAGGGAGCGGTAGATGCCCCACTTGGGCCGCACCCGGTCGGCGAGGAAGGTGTCGATGCCGGTCTTCGACTTGTCGATGACGGTCGTGCCGCCGCTCTTGAGGATCCAGCGCACGGACCCCGACGAGCCGTCGCCGATCTTGATCTGGAAGTCGACGTCGGTCCACTTGTCGTGCAGCGGCGCCAGGTCGGTGCGGCCGATCAGGATGTCGTCGTCGAAGATCTTCAGCTCGATGGTCTGCTTGCCGTCGACGCGGCGCAGCGACTGCACGACGATCGGCGCGCTGCCCGCGCCGGGCTGCTTCATCTGCATGATGTGCGTGAAGCTCGTCGTCGCCTTCAGCGTGCTGGGCAGGAACATGCGGTACGTGACCCGCCAGGTCTGCCCCCGCTGCCAGGTGAGGAACGAGTTGCCGGTGCGCAGCCCGGTGACCTCGTGGCGCTGGCGGTCGTCGCTGGTGTCGCGGTCGACGGTGTGCATGGTGAAGCGGAAGTTGTCGCCCTCGGCGAAGATGTGCGGCTTCGCCGCCGGGTGGGAGTTGGCGCGGTCGTCCTCCAGCGTCTCGAAGGCGCGCAGGCCGACGTCGCGGGCGGACGGGGACCAGCGCAGCTGCCAGTCCGCGGTGGGGGCCGCGGCGGCCGGCGAGAGGCCCACCGCGGTGGCGGCCACACCCGCGCCGGTGCCGAGCGCCGCGGCGAAGAGGGCTCTGCGGGAGGGGGTCATGAGGGGGTCACCTCTGCTTCCTGAGTTGCTCGTTCATGATCAGAAATGCCCCGAGCCCGTGGAAGTCGTTGGTCTGCCGGGGGCGGGCGATGTAGAAGGCGTAGTCGCCGACGTTGGTGCCGATGGAGATGTCCGTGAGGTTGGTCAGACCGTCGGCGCCGAGCGAGATCTTCTTCAGGACGCCTTCGTAGCCGCGGCGCGCGACGCCCTGGTACGACGGCGCGACATAGCCCTTCTCGGCGGCGCGGGACAGGGCGAAGGTGAACATGCTGGAGCAGGACGTCTCCGTCCAATTGCCTTCCTGCGTCCCCTTGTTGACGACCTGGAACCAGCGACCGGTCGCCGGGTCCTGGGCTTTCGCGATGCCCCCGGCCAGCTTCCGCACGTGGCCGAGCAGCTCGCCACGCCCGGGGTCGCTGCGTGGGGTGGCGTCCAGGACGTCGACGGCGGCCATGGAGTACCAGCCGATGGCCCGGCACCACTGCTCCGGGGCACGCCCGGTGTCCTTGTCGGCCCAGCTCGCGGTGCGCGACTCGTCGTACGCGTGCTGGAACAGGCCGTTGTCCGCCTGGAGGTGGCGCGCGTACACGTTGAGCTGCTCGACGGCCTCGCGGTCGGTGTACGCCTCGTCGCCGAACTCCTTGCCGTACTCCACGAGGAACGGCGTGACCATGTAGACGCCGTCCGACCAGAGTTGGTGCGCGCGGCTGTCGGTGTCGGCGTGCCAGAAGCCGCCGTCGCCGGTGCGCGGGTAGCTCTTCAGACGGTCACGGATCTTCCGGGCGGCGACGCGGTAGCGGTCCTCGCCGGTCTCGTGGTGCAGGATCACCAGGAGCCGTCCGGCCTGCATGCTGTCGAGGCTGTTGAACTTCTGCCCGATGTTCCCGTCGCCGTCGACGAACCGGTCGACGTAGCTCTTGATGTACGTCAAGTAGCGGGCGTCGTGGGTGCGTTGGTACGTGCCGTACTGGCCGAAGAGGTAGAGGCCGACGGGGTAGGACCAGCCGCCGATGGAGGTGGGCGTGAACCGGGTCGTGGTCGAGTCGACCAGGGCGCGGGACCAGTCGGTGCCCCGAGGCTGCGCGGCGTGCGTCCGGTCGGGGGCGGGCGTCCGGTCGGCGGCAGGCGGGCCCTCGGCCGCGGCGGGGGCCGTCTGCGCGGTGAGGGCGGCGCAGCCCGCGAGGAGCGCGGCCAGGACGGCGCGGGCCGCCTTGCCGCGCGGTCCCGTGGGCGGGGCGGGGGGCTTGGGCGGGGCGGACTGCAGCGGGGTCGATATCGGTGAGGTGGGTGAGCGATGGCGGCGCATCAGGTTCCTCCCTCGCGGTAGGCGTAACCGGGGTGGTCCGGTGCGGGCCCGCGCGCCGCCTCGACCAGGGCGCGCACCACGCCGTGGTCGGGTGAGCGGTGACAGGCGGGGTCGGTGCGGGCGGCGTCGCCGGTGAGGGCGTGGGCCTGGCAGCGGCAGCCGCCGAAGTCGACGGTGCGCAGCTCGCAGGAGCGGCAGGGCTCCCGCATCCAGCCCTCGCCGCGGTAGCGGGTGAAGGCGGGCGACTCCCGCCAGATCCAGTCCAGCGGCCGGTCCCGTACGTTCGGGGCGTCCGCGCCGAGCAGTTCCGCGGCGGCCGGGCAGGGCAGCACCGTGCCGTCGGGCGCGACGGTCAGGGACACCGCGCCCCAGCCGCCCATGCACGGCTTGGCGGTGGCGTCGACGTAGTCGGGCGCGACCCACACCAGCTCCATCCGGCCGCCGAGCCGGGCCCGCCAGCGCTCCAGGGTCCCCCGGGCGCGGTCCACCTGGTCCGGGTCGGGAAGCAGCGCGTCGCGGTTGCGCAGCGCCCAGCCGTAGAACTGGGTGTTGGCCAGCTCGATCCGGTCGGCGCCCCAGTCGAGGCCCAGCTCCACGAGCGCGTCGAGGGCGTCGAGGTTGGCGCGGTGCAGGACGGCGTTCAGGCCGAGCGGCAGACCGGCCTCGCGGACGAGGCGGGCCGCGCGCTCCTTGGCGCCGGTGGCCCGGGCCCCGGCGATGAGGTCGGCGCGGGCGGGGTCGGCGTGCTGCACGGACAGCTGGACGCTGCGCAGGCCCGCGTCGACGAGCCCGGCGAGGCGGGCCTCGTGCAGGCCGACGCCGCTGGTGACGAGCTGGGTGTGGATGCCGGCCGCGTCCGCCGCCGCGACGATGTCGCGCAGATCGCGGCGCAGCAGCGGCTCACCGCCCGACAGATGCGTCTGGACGACGCCCAGGTCAGCGGCCTGCCGCAGCACGTCGCCCCACTCGTCGCCGGTCAGTTCTTCTGACCGACTGTTCAGTTTGACCGGGTTGGAGCAGTACGCGCAGCGCAGTGGGCAGCCGTGGGTGAGCTCGGCGAGGAGGGCCCAGGGCGGTTCGGGGGCAACGCTCATCGCAGCCACCTCTCCGCCCGCAACCGCCCCAGGAACACCGGCACTTCGTCGCCCACCGGCGCGCCCGGGTGGCGCCGCCGCAGCTCCGCGACGATCCCGGCCACGTCCCGCTCCCCGTCGCACAGCGCCACGATGGCGGCGGCGGCACCGCGCAGCACCACGACGCGCTCGGGCAGTAGGAGCAGGTCGGCGCCGCGGACCCGGTCGCGGCGCAGGACGACGGAGCGGGCGAGGACGGGCCGCCAGTCGGGACGTACGAGCTCGTCCTCGGCGGCGTTCGGGCCGGCCGCGCCGGACGGGCGCTCGCCCGCGACGGCCTCACGCATGACCGCCCCCGTCCCCCGCGCCCTGGCCGTCCCGGCCGGACGCCCCGTCGACGGCATCGAGCAGCGCCCACAGCACGTCGCACTTGAAGCCGAGCGCCGCCACCGCCCGCTCCTGCTCCGCCCGGGTGCGGGCCCAGGCACGCACCAGGCCAAGGGCCTCCTGCCCGTCCCGGCCGCCCTGGCCGACGCGGCCCCGGAAGTAGCTGAGCCCTTCGGTGTCGATCCACGGGTAGTGCTGCTCGAACGCGGCGATGCGGGTGCGCATCAGATCGGGCGCGGACAGCTCGGTGAGGGAGGCGGCGACGGCGTCGAGGGCGGGCCGCAGACGGCAGAAGTTGACGTACCCGTCGACGGCGAGCCGCACCCCGGGCAGCACCCGGGAGGTGTCCAGCAGCTCCGCGCGAGCGAGCCCCGCGGCCTCGCCGAGCCGCAGCCACCGCTCGATGCCGCCCTCGCCGGGGCGGTCCCCGTCGTGGTCCCTGATCCGCCGCGACCAGCCCCGGCGTAGCGCGGGGTCGTCGAACTTGGCGAGGATCAGGGCGTCCTTGATGGGGATGTGCCGCTGGTAGTGGAAGCGGTTGGCGATCCAGCGGCGCAACTCGGCCCGGGTCAGGGTGCCTTCGTGCATGCGTACGTTGAAGGGGTGGCGGTCGTGGTAGCGCGCGGCGGAGACGGCGCGCAGCCGCTCGGTGAGTTCGTCGGGGGTCCAGGGCGCGTCGTCGGCCCCGGCCGCGGAGTCCGCGGCGGTCTTGACGGTTGCGGTCACAGCTCGATCACCATCCGGTCCCGCGCGACTTCGAGTCCCCAGTCGGCGAGTTGCTTGTGCTGCTCGGCGTCGGGGTCGCCGAGCGGGTTGGTGTTGTTCAGGTGCGTGTACAGGCACCGTCCGGGCAGCCCGGCGAGCCGGTGGGCGGTGCCGCCGGGCCCGGCGATGGGCAGATGGCCCATGCCGGTGGCCGTGCGGTCGCTGAATCCGGCTCGTCGGGGTTCCTCCTCGCCCCAGAAGGTGCCGTCGACGAGGACGACGTCCGCCTCGCGGGCGGCCTCCTCGAAGGCGTCGGTCCAGGCGGCGAGCGCCGGGGCGTACAGGACGGTGCGGCCCGTCCCGGTGTCGTGCAGGCGCAGGGCGACGGACCAGGCGGCGTCGTCCGGGCCGAGGCCGGCCGCGTAGCGCGGCCGCTTGGCCGAAACGCGCACCGCATCGACCCGCACTGCTGAATGGTCGTTCAGTTGCTGCCGCGCGCCCGTGAGCTCGCGCCAGCGCGTCCGCGTGTACGGGTCGAGCACGGCACCGAGCCCGAGGCGGTCCCGGACGGCGTCGAGCACCGGCGCGGTGGCGAGCACGTCGACGCCGTCGCGGGCCTCGCGCAGCCGGGCGATGCCGAGGGTGTGGTCGAGTTCAGCGTCGGTGAGGACGACCCCGGCGAGCGGGGAGAGCCGGGTGTCGGCGGCCGGCCCCGGTGCGGGCAGCAGCTCGGGGCAGGCCTCGATCTGCTCGCCGATGTCGGGGGTGGCGTTGATGAGGTACCAGCGGCCGGGGCTCGCGCGCAGGGCGAGCGAGGCGTGCAGCCGGCGGCGTTCCGGGTGGGCGCGCGCCCCGGCACAGCCGGGACACGCGCAGTTCCACTGGGGGAGTCCGCCGCCCGCCGCGGTGCCGAGCACCTGGAGCAGCATCGGGCGGGTCTACCGGTCGGCGAGGCGGTACGCGGTGACCTCGAGCGAGGTCTCCACGATCGTGTACTCCGGGGTCTGCCAGCCGGTGGCGGGCCCGGTCTCGGGAGAGACCGAGGTGACCTCCGACGTCTCCATCTCGTGAGTGTTCATGCGCGTGTTCCTACCCTTCCTGAAAAGTGGGGGTTCAGGAGTCACTGGGACGAAATGCCACGCATGCGTCCAGGGAGTTCACATGGATGGCCTGCGTTCAGTGACGTGCAACAGAGTTGCGTCATGACGGGACGCGGTCAATGGTTCGGACCGATAAGGTCGGAGCTATATCTAGCCATTCTCAGGGCGCCGTACAGCGGGAACGCCACGCCAGGAATGCGCCACGGCCCCTGATCGTTGACCATGGACGTACCACCCGACGACGTCATAAGGATCGAGAGCTCGTGAGCAAGGTCCCCCCGATCATCCTGAACAACGGCATCGAGATGCCGCAGCTGGGCTTCGGTGTCTGGCAAGTGCCGGACGACGAGGCGGAGCGGGCCGTGGCGACGGCCCTGGAGTCCGGGTACCGCAGTATCGACACGGCGGCCCTCTACGAGAACGAAGTGGGCACCGGCAAGGGCATCGCCGCCTCCGGTATCGACCGCGACCAGCTCTTCGTCACGACGAAGCTCATGAGCACCGACCAGGGGTACGACCGCGCGCTGCGCGCGTTCGACGCCTCCCTGGAGCGGCTGGGCCTGGACTACGTCGATCTGTACCTGATCCACTGGCCGGTCCCGTCGGAGGACAGGTACATCGACACGTACAAGGCCTTCGAGAAGATCCACGCCGATGGCCGCGCCAAGTCCATCGGTGTCTCCAACTTCCTTCCGGAGCACCTGGAGCGCCTCATCGACGCCACGTCGGTGATCCCCGCGGTGAACCAGATCGAGCTGCACCCGCACCTCCAGCAGCGCGCCTCCCGCGCGTACCACGCCGAGCAGGGCATCGCCACGGAGGGCTGGTCGCCGCTCGGCCAGGGCAAGGGCCTCCTGGAGGTCCCGGCGATCGTCGCCATCGCCCAGAAGCACGGCCGCTCGCCCGCCCAGATCGTGCTCCGCTGGCACATCCAGCTCGGGAACGTGGCCATCCCCAAGTCGGTGACCCCCGCCCGCATCAAGGAGAACATCAACGTGTTCGACTTCGAGCTGGACCCGGAGGACATGGCGGCAATCAGCGCGCTCAACGAGGACCGGCGCCTCGGGCCCGACCCGGCGGAGATGTAGGTCCTGCCGGACGGGTAACTCCTCCGGACCACCCGCGTCGGCCGTTCAGCGGCGGCGCAGGTGGTCCAGCTCTTCCCGGATCCTGAGGGACTCGGGATGGTCGGCGCCGAGTGCGGGGGCCACATGCTGCCCGGCCCACTCAAGAAGAGCGACCGCCTGCCAGACATCGCCCACGGCGGCACAGTGGTTCACGGTCGTGCGGTACGTCACGACGGCACTCTCGGTGTCACCCGCCTCCGCGTACAGCCAGGCGACGCGACGGACAGCGGCGAGCGTGTCGGGGTGCAACTCCCCCTGTGCGCCGCGCCGCAGCTCCAGGGCCTGCGCGTACGCGTCGAGGGCCAGGTCCAAGTGGTCGGCGTCCAAGTGGACGCGGGCCATGGCTTCGAGCGTCGTCACGGTGTCGGGGTGCTGCCTGCCCAGCGCCGCCGTCCTGAAGTCCAGAACCCTCTTGTACAGCCTGAGGGCTTCCGGCACATTGCCGACCCCTCGCTGGGCCTCCGCGAGCCGGTCGTAGGACGGCCAGGTGTCGGCGTGCCCGTCCCCCAGTGATCTGATCTGAGCGTCGAGGACGCGTTCGTGCAGCGCGATGGCCCTGCGCCAGGACCCGGCGCAGCTGTGCGCCTCGGCGAGGTGTGCCACCGTACGCAGGGTCCCAGGATGGTCTTCGCCCAGCTCGGCGGCGCGGACCGCGAGCAACTTCGCGTACTGCGCGATCGCGCGCTGCCAGTTCTCGTCCCGCGCGTACAACGCCGCGAGCCGGTCCCGCAAGGCCAGGGTCCCCGGGTGGCTCGCGCCGCGTACCACCGTGCTGTGCCCCACCGCCTCCTCATACGCCTCGATCGCCCGGGGCCGAAGGCGCTCGGAGCCTTCGTACACATACGCCAGATCGCCCATGGCCCTGATGGTCCGCAGGTGGTCGTGCCCGAAGACGTGACGGCAGGCGGCCAGCGTCGACTCCGCCGCGCTCCGCGCCCGCGCGTCATCGCCCGCCCTGTGGGCGGCAGCGGACAGCTTGCCGCGTACGTAGATCGTGTGGGGGTGCTCGTCGCCGAGCATCCTGCGGCACTCGGCCAGGATGTCCTCGTACACGGACAGCGCGTCCTGCGCGTCGTCCTCCAGCAGGGTGTCCGCGAGGCCCGCGCGTGCGGTCAGCGCGTGCCGAACGAACTGCGGGTGCCACCCCCTGCTCAGCTGTAGCACCGCGTCGAACTGCTGCCGGGCCTCCGGCACGGACCCCAGTTCCAGGTACGTCGCCGCGAGTTCGAGCCGGAGCTCCAGGGTCTCGCTCCGTCCCGCACCGAGCGCCCTGCCCAGGGTCAGCACCGTGCTCTCATACAGCGCGATGGCCCGCCGCACGTCCCCTGCCGCCCGGTACGCCCCCGCGAGCTGCCCGGCCGCCGCCAGGGTCTCGGGCGCATCCGCCCCGGAGATCCTGCGCAGGCTCTCGACGGCACGCTCCAGCATCCCGACGGCCCGGTCCGGCTGCCCTTGGGCGAGGACGTATCCCGCCGCCAGCGAGAGCGAGGAGGCGAGCGGCGCGGAGTCGTCCTCGGGTCGGACGTGCTCCGCCAACGCGAGGACGTGCGGCAGCACTTCGCGCCAGCGGGGCCAGGCATAGACGGCGTTCGGGTCCCGCGGCAGGGTATTGGCGAGGCAGACGGCGGCCTCGGCGCGGGCCCAGGCGACGGCCTCGCGGCTCCGCAACGGGGTGGAGTCGTCCGCCGTGCGGACCGCGGACTGGACCCCGGGGCGCACCCGGATCACCTCGTCGTCGACACTGACGAGGTCGAGGCCTTCCAGGAGCCGCAGGGCGCTGCCCAGCTCCCGGACGCCCGCCATGCGGGACACCACCGAGCGCGGTACGGGATCGGGTGCCAGCCACGCGAGCATGTTCAGGAGTCGCGCCGCCAAGGGGTCCTTGGACGCGCGCACCACCCGCGGCAGCAGGGAGGTCTCTTCGTGGCCCGGACGGCGGCCGATCAGCGTCCGGTACTCCGCGACGGACATTCCCGTACGGGCGATGTCCGCCGCGGCCCGCACCACTGCGGCCGGATGACAGTCGAGCTCCTCACAGAGCGCCGCCGCGCCGTCCAACACCGCCCCAGCGCCCGCCCGAGTCCTCAACAACTCGACGGCCTCCGGGAGTTGCAGCGCACTGAGCGGCAACGACTTCAGGGCGACGTCCAGGCCCTCATGGAGCATCGAGCCCCATCCGGCCGTGTTCCGAGTGGTCACCAGGACCCGGCCGCCGGAGTCGAGTCGGGCCAGCAGCTCGCGCACCTCGGAGGAGTCGCGCACGTCGTCGAGAACGAGTACCCAGTCCGCGTGCGAGGCCAGCCACCGCACAGTCCATTCGATGCCCGCGCTCCGGGGCAGCGCGGGCACGACAGCCGGGTTCAGCGCGCGACCCATCACGTGCAGGCCCTCGTCGATCTCCTCCCGCGAGTCCGCCCGCACCCACCACCGGGAGCCCCCCGGACGGCTCCGCACCCACTCCGCCGCGAGCTCCGTCTTGCCCACGCCCGCCATGCCGTGGACGACGACCACGCGCAGCCTGTCGGCTGAGTCGCCGGTACCGGAGAAGTCCGCTTCCAGGCGCTGGAGTTCGCTGGTGCGGCCGACGAACGACCTGCCGCGCGTCGGGACGTTCGCCACCGCCGGCACAGCGGGCGCGGGCGGCACGACGGCCGACTCCCCCGCCACCTCCACCGGCCGCTCCACCACCGGAATGGCCCGCCCCCGCAACACCCCCAACGCCTCCTCGCTCACCAACGCGAACGGCTCCCCGGCCACCCCGAGCCCCCGGCTCCCCGCCCCCTGGGCCACCGCCACCACCGCCCGGAACGCGCTGGTCGCCGAGCCCGCCCGGGCCTCGATCTCCGCGCCGATGCGGCCGAGGAGCTCGGCGACGGCGAGGGACTCGGGACGCGGCAGGGTCTGCAGGAGGGCGCTTCGCGCTCCCGGTACGAAGTCGTAGAGGCCGCGGGCCGGGTCGACCGGCTCCAGGAGGCCGCTCAGCAGGACCTCGGCCAGGTCGCTGGGCCGTGAGCCGGGCGTGACGCGCTGCTGGATGAGGCGCATCACCGGCAGCGCGGGCACCGACAGGGCGACGTGCGCCGCGAGGTCGGCGGCCGTGGGCGAGGCGGCCGAATGGAAGCGGAGGATGCGTTCGGTGATGGGCAAATCGCCCTCGTCGGCCAGCGGTTGGTCCTGTGGACGGGCGTCGGGGCCGACGTAGGTGACGGCGGTGTCGCGGTGGTGGTCGCCGGCGGCCATGAGGAGCCCGGCCCAGTCGGCCAGCCACTCGGGGGCCAGTTCCAGGACGGGGACGGGGACCGTCCCGGCGGGGCGGCGGGCGTGGCCGTCGTGCGGGGTGAACCGCAGGGCCGTGTTGGGGGCGCCCGCGCGCGGCGCGATGGCGCGGCCGGGGACGGCGGGGGCGGCGGTGCGGCGCCAGAGGCGTTCGGGGAGCGGCTGGAGGAGGGCGGTGGGACCGCGTCCGGCCCACAGGTGCAGGGCGGGGCCCGCCCGGCCGCCCCACCAGTGCGGGCCCGAGCAGTCGCTGAGGACGAGCACGATCTGACGCCCCGTCGGGTCGACCACGGCCGCGGGCGTGAGGGCGGGGCCCCGCGACGAGGAGCGGACGCCGACGCGCTTCCCGAGGTCGGCGAGGCGCCATACGCGTACGTCCCGGAACGCGCCCGTACGCTGCACCGCCTCCCTCAACTCCCGGACCAGAGGCCGCCATACGCTCATCGCCGGACCGGTGTCGACGACGAGGGCCAGGCTGAAGAGCCGGTCGGTGGCGGGCACCAGGACCGGGGCCCAGGGGAGCGATCCGGGGTGTTCCGCGGCGCGCGCGGCCGTCGCCGCCTCGTCGAGGACGCGGCGGCGCCGGTCGGGGACGCGCTGCTTCAGGGGGCGCAGGGCGCGCTGGATGGCCAGCTCGTGGCGCAGGGCCTGTGGGGCGGGTACGAGGACGTCGTCGGCGTCAGTGCCGGGGCGGGCGGGGCCGCGCGGGAGGTGCAGGGCGGTTCTGGCGGGTCCGGGCGCGCCGTCGGCGGGGGCGTCGGCGCCCGCGCGGGCCGGGCCGGGGGCGTCATGCCCGTCGTGCCCGTCGTGGCCGGGGCTGCCGCCCGTCGCGTCCCCGGATCCGCCGGATTCCCCGGCCCCCTCCACGCCCCCGGCCGCCGGGGCGTGGCCGCCGGAAAGCCCCGGTGTACGGGCGCCTCCGGGCCCGCTCCCCTCGCCGAGCGGAGCGGGCGGCCCACCCCCGGCCGTGCCCTCACCCTCGGCCTCGCCCGGCGGCAGCCGCTCCGCCAGCCACACCATCTCGGCCAGGTCCAGCGGGGTGACCGGCGGGCCGAGGGCGGCAAGGAGGTCCCGCAACCGGTCAAGCGTCATCGGACCGCGCCGCTTCGGCGGTCAGGAACGGCATCACCTGGTCCGCCAGCCTCGCGACGCTCTCGGGCGGTTCCGTGAAGGCCGCGTGGTGGCACATGTAGATGGCGTTGAGAAGCTGGTCGTTGGCGAGCAGACCGCCGCTGCGCCGGTCGAAGAACCGCTGGATGACGTCCTGCACACCGACCGGGAGCACGCCGGTGCCGTCCCCGACGACGGGGCCCAGGTGCTCGCGGACGATGGCGGTCAGCTCGTCGAGGGTGGCGGGCTGCTTCAGGTCCACGGTGACGCAGCGGCGCAGGAACGCGGGCGGGAACTCCCGTTCGCCGTTGCTCGTCATCACCACGAGGGGGAAGGCACGGCAGGTGACGGTGCCGTCGCGGATCTCCACCCGGTCCTTGGTGCTGTCGGCCGTCATCACCCGGGCGGTGGGTGCCGCGCGGCGGGCCAGCTCCACGAGTTCGTACGAGCCCTTCTCGAAGATGGTGAGCAGGTCGTTGGGCAGGTCGATGTCGCTCTTGTCGATCTCGTCGACGAGCAGGACGCGGGGGCGCGCGAAGGGCAGCAGGGCGGTGCCGAGGGGGCCCAGGCGGAGGTAGTCGCCGATGTCGTCGCCGACGGGTCCGTCGCCTGCGGGGCCCTGGCCTGCGCATCCTTGGCTGGCGTCGCCGCGCGTGCCGTCGTGGCGGGCGCGTTCGGCGGCGTAGAGACGGGTCAGGGGGTCGTAGGCGTAGAGGCCGTCGCGGAGTGTGACGCGGCTGGTGATCGGCCAGTGCAGGACCTTGCCGAGGCCCAGTTCGTGCGCGACGGCGTAGGCGAGGGAGGACTTGCCGGTGCCGGGAGCGCCGGTG
Source organism: Streptomyces flavofungini (assembly GCF_014650815.1). GTDB lineage: Bacteria > Actinomycetota > Actinomycetes > Streptomycetales > Streptomycetaceae > Streptomyces > Streptomyces flavofungini. Next base: position 575,344 of record NZ_BMVR01000004.1, on the reverse strand, counting down.
ACCAGGAGCGGCCTGCGCAGATAGAGGGCGGCGTTGACCTGCCGGACGGCGTCCGCGCTCGGGCGGTAGCTGACGGCCGCGTGCTGGTTGCCGGAGTCGCCGGGCGGGGTGGGCAGGGGCGGGCCGCCCTTGAAGGTCCGCCAGGGGGGCGGGGCCGGGAGGCGGGTGATGCCGTCGTGCGGGGTGCGGGAGCCGGAGTAGATCTGCCAGGAGGCGGGGGGTGGGGCCGGGGCGGGGCCGGTGGGCGACGGGGACTTGGACGGCGGGGCATCGGACGACCAGGCCCCCGACGACGCGGACGACGGGGTCTCGGGCCGTGGGACCTCGGACGACCGGCGCCCCGGCGGTGGGACCTCGGGCGGTGGCGCGTTCTCCGACGGCGGCATCTCAGGCGCTCCCTCTGCTCCCCATGGGGTTCCCCATGGCCAGCGGTGGATCCGGCATGCGTTCCGGGTCGTCCCAGAACAGCGTCAGGCGGTGCCCGCAGTGGTCGGCGTCCCCCTTGTGCGGGGAGTGCGCCGCCTTGCGCAACTTCATTACTTCCAAGGGGAGTCGATCGGGCTCAAGGGTGGCCACGGCATCGGCGAGCCGGTCCAGGAACGCCTTCGGCGCGCAGTGCGCGTGCCCGTCGCCGCCGCAGTCGTGCCGCCGCCACAGCATGATGGGTACACCGGTGTCGAGGGCGGCCGACAGCCAGTCGTCGACGGGCCGGGCGGCGTACGCGAGGGCGCACAGGTCGTCGTCGGCGTCGAGCCAGCCGTAGAACTGCTCGTAGCCGTACGGCAGTCCGCACTCGACGGGCACGGGCCGGGTCTCGCCGCGGGCCCGGACGGTCTGCCAGCGTTTGCGGGTGAGCCGGGAGACGGTGAGCGGCTTCAGGCGTTCCACGTGCCGGACGACGACGGGGACGGTGCGCATGGGGCGGGGCCGCGCGGCGCCCGGCTCGCGGATGTGCCACTCCTCGTACGGCTCGCTCATCAGCCCGGGCGGCACCACGAACTCCAGCATCCAGTCGAACTCGTGGATCCTGCCGACCTGTTCGGCGAGCAGCGCCTCGACGCGCGCCCGCAGCTGCTGGCGGCGGATCCGCACGGGCCCGGCCCGCCCGACCGGCACGCCGTCGACGACGGTGCACACGGACAGCTCCAGGCTGCCGCCGCGGGTCATGGGCTCCGCGCGGAACATGACGGAGCCGGTGGGAGCGCAAGCCTCAGCCCGCCCGCCCCCGCCCCATCCCCCCTGGAGACCGCCGTACAGCTCCCCGCCGAGCACCCCCGCACCCGCGTACTCGCCCTCCCCCGGCATCCAGCGCCGCATCCAGGCCGCGATACCCGGCCCGATGCCGCCCGGCGACCACTGCCCGAGCTCCCGCAGCAGCCGGGTGAGCCGGTCGTCGCCGGTCAGCGTCTCGGCGACGTACCGAACCGCCTGCCACCCGGACCGGAGGTGCGGCGGATCGCGCCGCAGTGTGGGGAACGCCCGCCGCACCGCCACCTCCAGGGTCCGCGCCTCGACTTGCACGTCCTCGAACAGGGCGCGGAGTTCATGGCGCGGTGCGGGCGGCAGCCAGTCGAGGGGCAGCAGGTCGTCCAGGGCCTCCCAGTGGCGGCGGATGACGTCCAGGGAGAGCATCCGGCCGAGGTAGCCCTCCTGGTCACCGGCGAGTACGGCGTCGGTGACGATGCCGACGACCTGGCGGGACTCGATGTCGTACACGGCGGCACCGCTGAACCCCTCGTCGAGCCGCTGGAGGTGGGCCTGCTCGACGTCCATCTCCAGCCATTCGCTGCCGAGTTGGCGGTCCTCGCTGGTGCGCAGCGTGACGTGGGTGCCGATCTCCTCGTGGCCGCGGGGGAAGCCGAGGGCGCGCAGTTCGTACGCGGTGCGGCCCTTCCGGGGCCGCAGCGACCCGAGCGGGGCGAACACGCACGGCGGTACGCGCAGGGGGTCGTCGAGGGTGAGTACCGCGACGTCGCCGGGATCGTCTTGTCGCCGCCAGTCGCCGGACCAGGACACGGTGGCCCGCAGCCCGTCGGCGCACCCGGGCAGCGTCACACGGACTTCACGCAGGCCGTCGACGACGTGGGCGCAGGTGATCAGCCGGGTGCTGTCGACGAGCACGCCCGCCCCCAGCGGAGCACCGCCGCCGACGGTGCCGATGCGGGCACGCCAGTGCATGTCCGCCATTATTCGCCTTGCGCACCCTCGCGGGACCAGGTCAGTTTCACGGTCAAGTGCCCCTCGGCCGCGGTCTTCGCGATGACGGCACCCGCGGCGGCACTGAGCTTCACCCCGAACTCCAGTGAGATCTCATCGGGGTTGAGGGCCTGCGTACGGAAAGTGCGCAGGGCGGAGAGGGCCGCGCCGCGCACGTTGTCGAGCGCCGACTCGAATCTGCCCTCCACGTCGTGGATCTCACCGTTGCCGTCCCGCCGCGACACGGACTTGTACCCCGGGTCCCTGGAGTCCACCTCCACGACGACCGGCCCCTCGTCCGACTCCCACCGCATCAACTCGTTCGCCATGCACGCCCCCCTGGGTCAGGTGTCCCGTTCCCTTCCCTCCACGATCCCTCAACACGTCCTCCGAATACGCCAGAGTGGGCAAATACGTCCGCCCCTGCCGACCAGCCCCCCGGGCAGCAACCCCTCACTCCCTCTATTCAACTTTGACTAGACTGTCCGCATGGCTGAGAAGACCATCCCGCTGCTGCCCTGCCAGACCGTCCAGCCGATCGTCGACTTCTACACCGCACTGGGGTTCGAGACGACCTACCTCCAGAAGAGCCCGTACGCGTACGCCGTCGTCGAACGCGGCACCGTGGAGCTGCAGTTCTTCGGCATGAAGCAGTACGACCCGAAGGTGTCCATCTCGGGCTGCTACATCCTCACGGACGACGTGGAATCCCTGCACGCCGCGTTCCGCGCGGGGCTCAAGGCCGCGTACGGGAAGATCCCGAGCCGGGGGCTGCCGCGCATCGGGCCGCTGAAGGACATGTCCTACGGGGTGCGGCAGTTCCTGATGACCGATCCGGGCGGGAACAGCATCCGCGTCGGCCAGCCGATCAGCGAGGACCAGCAGCACCGGGCCGCCCCGAAGGAGACCTTCGCGCGGGCCCTGCACATCGCGGACCTCTTCGTGGACTCCAAGGAGGACCTGCCGGGCGCCGCGAAGGTCATCGACCGGGCCCTGGCCCTGACCGACGAGCGGCCCACACCCGCGCAGCACCTGCGGCTGCTCGTGCTGCGCGGGGACCTCGCCCAGCGGCTCGGCGAGGACGCCCTCGCGGGGCGGCTGCTGGAGGAGGCGGCCGGGATCGCGCTCACGGAGGAGGAGCGGGAGGAGGCGCGGGACGCGGTGGTGCGGCTGGTGGAGTTGCGGGAGTGAGGAGGTCGGGGGTGCGGCGGTCCGGGGAGGGGGCGGGGGTCGGGGGTGCGGGGGCCGGGGCGGCCCGAGGCAGCCCGGTAACCCCGTCCCGCGCCCCCCTCCGGCGCCCCGCCCCGGTCCGTCAGGCCTCCCGTACCGCCACGTGCACCGTGTGCGCCGTCAGCAGGAACAGGTCGGCGCGCCGGTGCAGGCTCTCCGGGTCCTGCGGGTCGAGGAGGCGGTCGAGGGTGGCGCGGTCCTCGGGGGCGAGGAGCGGGGTCTCGGCCTCGGCGGCGAAGTCGCGGTAGCGACCGAACGTGGTGACGATGTGGGCGCGGGCCGCGTCGTCCAGCGGTGCGGGCAGGTCGACGAGGAAGCTGCGGGTCGCCACGTGGCGCAGGCCGGCCGCGGCGAGCAGCGCGGCCCAGTCCTCCGTGGCCTCCTTCGCGCCCGGCAGGTCGGTCCGCATCCGCGCGAACCACTCCTCGTTGGCCGCGTCCAGGCGGGCCTGGAGGCCGGGGCGGCCGATGCCGAAGTCGCGGGGCAGGCTGCGCGGCGGCAGGCCGCCTTCGAGGATCGCGAGCGCGCCGCCCGGCGCGAGCCGGTCCGCGAGCGCCGTCAGGGCGGCCACCTGGTCGCCCACGTGGTGCACGGACCGAGCCGCCCAGATGAGGTCGGCGGGCGGCAACTCGCCGAGCCCGTCGGGGAGTTCCGCGCGGTGCGTACGCACCCGGTCCGCGAGGCCGAGGCGCGCCGCGCGGTCCGTCGTGCGCTCAAGCAGCGCCTCCTCGGGGTCCGCCGCGATCACCTGCGCCTTCGGGAACACCTCGGCGAACAGGCAGGTGACGACGCCGGGGCCGCTGCCCGCGTCGACGATCAGCGCCGGGTCGCCGTCGGCCGGGCTCCCGTCGGCCGCGGTGCGCCCCGCCTCGCGTACCGCGCGCAGATCGCGCAGCCAGGCTGCCACCTCCCGGTAGACGGGCGCCGTGACCTCCGCGTTCTGCTCAAGGACGGGGGCCATGACGGCCCAGTCGATGTCGGTGTGCCCGTGGCCGTGCCCATGCCCATGCCCGTGCCGGTGGCCGCCCCCGTGGTCGTGGCCCTGCTCATGCCCGTGGCCGCCCGCGCGCTCGGCCCCGTGCCCCTGCCCCGTGCCCGCTCCGTGCGCCATGCCCTCACGCCCCGTCACCGTCATCGCCGCCTCTCGTACGCTCTCCGCGCTCTTGCGTGGTTACGTCGCCAGCGTGCTCCCCCTCCCCCGGTTTCGGCCAGTCAGCTTGCCGTTTCGGCAAATGGGTGCGCTGCCGGGCGGCCGTCCCCGGGCCCGTGCCACCGCCCTCGCGGCCGGAACATCGCGTGCGCGCGGCCGACGCCGTCGTGGAGCACTGTGCGCGGCCGCTGTGAGCTGCGCGCGGCTGCTATGGCGGGAGACCGGCTGCGACCCGGACGATCCGGCGTCGTGGACCCAGCCGGTGCGCTGCGGGTCCGGCAGGGCGCGGGGTCCGTTCGCCGCCGCGTCCCACTCGCCCGTCCCGCATGCCGTGTTCGGCCCGATGGCCGGGGCGGGCCGCGGGGAGGCGCGCGCTTCGGTCGGCAGCGGGTCTGCGCCGACCAGCCCTCAGGCAGGCGGCTTGTGGAACGCGAGCAGCGTGAACTCCGGGTCGGGGCGCCGCACTTCCTGGTCCGGCAGCTCCGCGAGGCGCCGCGCGAACCGTCCCGCCAGCGGGCTGTCCGGCGGGATGCTGGTGAACCAGCCCCGGCGCAGGTCCTCGACGGTGCTGCGGGGGCTGCGGCCCTGGCCGTGGCCCGGGAAGCGGGCCCGGCCGACGCGGGTCAGGCCGTACGCGCCCGCATACCCTTCGACGCGCGCCGCCGCGTCCACCGGTGACCGGACGGGGCGGCCCGCGAGCACCGCGTCGATGTCGCTGCCCACGTTGTGCGAGGCGGCCTTGTCGACGGTGACGACGAGGACCCCGCCGGGCCGCAGGACCCGCGCGCACTCGCCGACGACGGCCGCCGCCTCGTCCGGATCGGACAGCAGGTGCAGCAGCCACACCGCCGACGCCGCGTCGAACGCGCCGTCGCGGAAGGGCAGGCTCCGGCTGTCCCCGAGCACGATGGCGCCGGGTACGCGGTCGGCCGCCATCCGCGCCATGCCGTACGCGGCGTCCACGCCCACCACACGCAGCCCCGGCCGCGCCGCCAGCCGCCGGGTCACCGAGCCCGTGCCGCAGGCCACGTCGAGCAACGTACGGGCCCCGGCGGGCAGCAGCGAGAGCACCGCGGCGGCGGCGGCCACGGCCCGCGGCTCACCCCCGCGGGACGCGTCGTACCGCACCGCCTCCTTGCCGTAGTCGAGCATCAGCCACCCACTCCGCATCCGGACCGCGCACGGCCGACCGACGCCTGCCCCCGGCCGGGCCCCGGCCCGGGCGGACGGCTCCCGGCGGGCCTCGAACCGGGTGGGCGGCGCATGGCCGTGACCGGACCGGGCGGACGGAACGTCGGAGTAGCCGGGCCAGGCTGACGACGCGTCGCAGCAGCCGGGCCAGGCCGACGACGCGTCGCCGCGACCGCACCACGCGGCTGCCGCCCGGCCACCCCGCCCAGCCCCGTTCCGTCCCGCATCATTCCGCCCCGTGGCCCGACGCCAGCGCCTCGACCCTGCGGGCCAGTTCGAAGTCCAGGTCGGTGAGGGCCCCGCCCGCGCTGTGGGTGTTGACGGCGAACACCACGGTGTTGTAGCCGAGGGTCAGGTCCGCGTGGTGGCCCAGTTCCTCCTGGACCTGGGCGATGTGCACGACGAACGCGGTCGCCGCGAAGTGCGCGACGAGGCGGTAGGAGCGGGTGAGCCTCACCTCGGCGGCACCCGAGGCACCGGCGGCGCCGGAACCGTCGGCGGCCTCCGTGCGGGGCGATGTGAGCGACCAGCCGGGAAGCTCGGCGAGCCGGTCCTCGATCTCCTTCTGCGACAGCGGTTCGAGAGGCATGGCCGCGCTCCTTCCTGCGTTTGTGCGGGTGTCGATCCTGTCGTGCCAGCGTGCCACAGCACCTGCCGGGCGGAGCGTCGGCGGCACGCCCCTTCGGGCCGCCGCCGCGCACATCCGGCCGCGCGGCCGACGTGGCTCCGCACACGCCCACGCCCACGCCCACGCCGTACAAGAGGCGCCCCCGCCCCGCCCGCTCAGCGCCGCACGCACTCCCCCGACAAGTCGTCCGCCACCGCCGCGATCACCGCGCGCCCCTCGGTCAACCGCACCCACTCCTCCGGCAGTTCGTGGTCGCCGTGCAGCGCGCCGAGCAGGTTGCCGCAGACGGAGCCGGTGGAGTCGCTGTCGCCCGAGTGGTTCACGGCGAGCAGGAGCGCGTCCGCGACGGCGGGGGTGGCCAGGGCCGCGTACACGCCGATGGCCAGGGCCTCCTCCGCGACCCAGCCCGCGCCCAGGGACTCGACGCGCTCCGCGCTCGGCTCGCCCGCGGCGGCCAGGTCGACGGCGGCGGTCAGGGCGGTGGACGTCTCCTCGTGCCCGGGGTACCGGGCGAGCAGCCGCAGGGTGCGCAGGACGGCGCCCTCCAGGGAGTCACCCGCGACGAGGTGCGTGACGATCGCGGCGAGGGCGCCCGCCGCGTAGTAGCCGGTCGGGTGGCCGTGGGTGATCTGGGCGCAGCGCGCGGCGAGTTCGAAGGCGCGGTCGGCGGGGGCGCGGGTGAGGCCGAAAGGCGCGGAGCGCATGACGGTGCCGCACCCCTTGGACTCGGGGTTGACGCGGCCGCGCGGGCCGAGCGCCAGGGCGGGGTCGGGGACGTAGCCCTGTTCCAGGCCGCTCAGGCAGGCGTTGCCGGGGGCCCGCTGGGCGTACAGCCAGGCCTGGGAGCTGAGGTCGGCGGGCCGCGGAGGTCCGGGCGGGGTGCCCTTCGCCTCGGGCCCCGGCTTCCGCTGGGTGTCCAGCCAGCGCAGATACCCCTCCTGCACCAGCCTCGGCGCCGCCCCGCCGATCCCCTTCCGCCGCTCGCGCGCGTGCGCGGCCCGCAGCGCCTCGGCGGTGAAGAGCGTCATCTGCGTGTCGTCGCTGATCAGGCTCACGCCCGCCGCGTCGGCCAGCGGGCCCCGGAGGCCGCGCGGGCCGTGCGCGGCGCGGATGGCATCGAGGGAGCTGAACTCGACCGCGTACCCGAGCGCGTCACCGACCGCGCCGCCGAGCAGACAGCCGCGCACCCGGGCCCGGTACGCGACGGTGGCCTCCCATGACAGCGGGCCCCACGGATTCTTCATGCACCACTCCTCGATTACCGTCTGTGCCATGCCAACTGTCGCGCCTCGCCGCCGGAACAGTGAAGTCGGCCCCCCGAACGCCGGGCCCCGCCGCGCCAAGGGCCCGCGCGCGGCCGAGCCGTCCGGTGCGGCCGAGCCGTCCGAGGTCGGCGCGCTGCTGCGCGCCTGGCGCGAGGAGCGGCGCGTCAGCCAGCTGGAGCTGGCGCTGCGCGCGGACTCCTCCGCGCGCCACATCAGTTTCGTCGAGACGGGCCGCGCCAAGCCCAGCGAGGACTTCGTCCTGAAGCTCGCCGAGCACCTGGACGTGCCCGTGCGCGAGCGCAACGCGCTGCTGCTCGCCGCCGGGTACGCGCCCCGCTTCAAGCAGACGCCCCTCGACGACCCGTCGATGGCCACGCTGCGCGCCGGTCTCGACCAGCTCCTGCAGGGCTACGAGCCGTATCCGGCGCTGGTCGTCGACGCCACGTACCAGGTGGTGGCCGCGAACCGCGGCATCGCGATGCTCCTCGGCGACCTCCCCGAGGACCTGCTCGCCCCGCCCCTCAACGCGATCCGGCTCGTCCTGCACCCGCGCGGCCTCGCCCCGAAGGTCCGCAATCTGCGCGAGTGGCGCGAGCATCTGCTGCACCAGATGGGGCGGCAGATCGCCCTGCACCGGTCGGCCGAGCTGAAGGCGCTGTACGACGAGGTGGCGGCGTACCCCGTGGCCGATCCCGGCGAGGACACGGCCGCCGACGGACAGGTGGCGCACTTCGCGCTGCCGCTGAGGATCGAGCACGAGGGCCGGGTGCTGTCCTTCGTCTCGTCGATCTCCACGTTCAACACGCCGATGGACGTGACCGTCGCCGAGCTGGCCATCGAGACGCTGCTGCCCGCCGACCCGGCGACGGTCAAGTACCTCCAGTCGAAGGCGTAGCCGGGCGCCCCCGTAGCGGCCCAGGAGCGGGGGCGCCGGGTCAGGTCCTGGGCGGCTGGTCGTCCTTGCCGCCGCCCTGCCAGCTACCGCCGTCGTCCCGCCTGCCGCCGCTCTCGCCCTTGCCGTCCTCGGGTTCCTCCTCCACGATCTCCGCCTCGACGACGCCCTCGTCCGCGCCGCCCCGCGCCCCGGCCCCGCCGTCTCCCGGCCCGGCGGTGTCCCCCTGCGGCGGCGCGGCGTCCTGCGGACCGCCACCGCCGTCCGGACCGGCCTGGCCTGCCTGGTTGGCCTGGTTCGCCTGCGCGGCCGCGTACATCGCCTGCCCCATCCGCTGGCTGACGGCGGCCAGCTTCTCCGCCGCCGCCCGCATGGCGAGCGTGTCGTCGCCCGTGAGCAGGGGCTTCAACTCGGCCGCGGCGGCCTCAACTTCGGCCTTGGTGTCGGCGGGGATGAGGCCGTCGGCGCTGTTGTCGCGCAGGAACTTCTCGGTCTGGTAGAGGAGCTGCTCGGCCTGGTTGCGGGTCTCGGCGGCCTCGCGGCGCTTGCGGTCGTCCTCGGCGTGCGCCTCCGCCTCGCGGACCATGCGCTCGATGTCGTCCTTGGGCAGCGCCGAGCCGCCGGTGACGGTCATGCGCTGCTCGCGCCCGGTGGCCTCGTCCTTCGCCGAGACGTGCATGATCCCGTTGGCGTCGATGTCGAAGGTGACCTCGATCTTCGGTACGCCGCGGGGTGCGGGCGGCAGGCCGGTGAGGTCGAAGACGCCGAGCTTCTTGTTGTACGCGGCGATCTCGCGCTCGCCCTGGAAGACCTGGATGCCGACGGAGGGCTGGTTGTCCTCGGCGGTGGAGAAGGTCTCCGAACGGCGCGTGGGGATGGTGGTGTTGCGCTCGATGAGCTTGGTCATGATGCCGCCCTTGGTCTCGATGCCGAGGGACAGCGGCGTGACGTCGAGCAGCAGGACGTCCTTCACGTCGCCGCGGATCACGCCCGCCTGGAGGGTGGCGCCGAGGGCGACGACCTCGTCGGGGTTGACGCCCTTGTGCGGGTCGCTGCCGGTGAGTTCCCGCACCAGCTCGCCGACGGCGGGCATCCGCGTGGAGCCGCCGACGAGGATGACGTGGTCGACGGCGGAGAGCTGCACGCCGGCGTCCTTGACGGCCTGGTGGAAGGGGCGCTTGCAGCGGTCGAGGAGGTCGGCGGTCAGCTCCTGGAACTGGGCCCGGCTGAGCTTCTCGGCGAGGTGCAGCGGGCCGTCCGCGGACGCGGTGACGTAGGGCAGGTTGATGTCGGTCTCGCTGGACGAGGACAGCTCGATCTTCGCCTTCTCGGCGCCCTCGCGCAGCCGCTGCAGGGCCATCTTGTCCTTGCCGAGGTCGATGCCGTGCGCGTTCTTGAACTGCCGCACGAGGTGCTCGACGACCCGCTGGTCCCAGTCGTCGCCGCCGAGCTGGGTGTCGCCGTTGGTGGCCTTGACCTCGATGACCCCGTCGCCCATCTCCAGGAGCGACACGTCGAAGGTGCCACCGCCCAGGTCGAAGACGAGGACGGTCTGGTCGTCGCCCTTGTCGAGGCCGTAGGCGAGGGCGGCAGCCGTCGGCTCGTTGATGATCCGCAGGACCTTCAGGCCCGCGATCTCCCCGGCCTCCTTGGTGGCCTGGCGCTGGGCGTCGTCGAAGTACGCGGGCACGGTGATCACGGCGTCGGTGACGTCCTCGCCGAGGTAGGACTCGGCGTCCCGCTTGAGCTTCTGCAGCACGCGGGCGGACAGCTCCTGCGCGGTGTAGCGGGTGCCGTCGACGCTGGTGCCGGACGCGCTGTCCGGGAAGCGCCAGCCGCCGTCGCCCATGTGGCGTTTGACGGAGCGGGCGGTGCGCTCCACGTTGGTGACCGCCTGGCGCTTGGCGACCTCGCCGACGAGGACGTCGCCGCTCTTGGCGAAGGCGACGACCGACGGTGTGGTGCGGGCGCCCTCCGCGTTCGCGATGACGGTGGGTTCACCGCCCTCCAGGACGGCCACCACCGAGTTCGTCGTCCCGAGATCGATCCCGACCGCACGAGTCATCTCCAACAACCCCTTCCGACGCGGCGCCACTTCGGCCTCCAGCACAAAACTTGAGCGGGCCATTGTCAATGCCGCGTACGGGGGTGGGGTGTGCGGGCGGGGCCCGGTCGGGAGGCGGGGCCCGGGCCCGGCGTCCGGCGCCGGGCGCCCGGACATGGCGAAGCCGCCGACCGATGGCTCCGGTCGGCGGCTTCGCCGCGGTCCTGCGGGGCTCAGGCCAGCTTGGCCGAGAGCGTGATCGTCGTGCCCGTCAGCGCCTGGCTGACCGGGCAGTTGGCCTTGGCGCCCTCGGCGGCCGAGAGGAACGCGGCCTCGTCGAGCCCGGGCACCTCGCCCTCGACGGTGAGGTGGATGCCGGTGATGCCCGTGCCCGGCTGGAAGGTCACGTCGGCGGACGTGACGAGCTTGGTGGGCGGGGTGCCCGCGCCGGTGAGGCCGTGGGACAGGGCCATGGAGAAGCAGCTGGAGTGCGCGGCGGCGATGAGCTCCTCCGGGCTGGTCTTGCCGTTCGCCTCTTCGGCGCGGGACGGCCAGGAGACGGCCTGCTGCCCGATGCCCGAGGAGTCGAAGGTCACGGTGCCGGAGCCCTCGGTCAGGCTGCCTTCCCAGACCGTGTGTGCGGAGCGCGTGGTAGCCACGATGCCAAATCCCTTCGGTGAAGTTCCTTGGGGTCCATCCGATCACACTCCGGGGCGGATCGGCGCGTCGGGCGGCCGTGCGCGACCGAAGCGGGGACCGCCCGATCCGGGGCGGCCGCACGCGCCGACCGAGGACCATGCAACGCGATGATCCCAACCATGCGTCCATAGAGATGAGTTGGGGCGCGGCCGAGCGCCTCGGCCAGGGCACTCCACCTGCACGAGGGGGAACGTTGCACCATCACACCGAGGGAACGACGGGCGGACGAGGGGCGGGAAGACCGTCCCGGCCGCGTGGCGCGTACGCGGCGGCCGTCGCCGCGGCGGCGGCCGTGGCGCTGGCGGCGGGCATGACCGACCCGGCGGCGGCGACCACGGACCGCGCACCAAACCGCGCACCGGACAGCCGCAGCACCGGCACCACCACCACCGACCCCAGCCCCGGCACCACCACCGGCGGGAACCCCGGCGCCACCACCAGGAACCCCGCCACGGCCCCCGCGAAACCGGGGACCGCGCACCACGTCACCCTCGTCACCGGCGACCGCGTCACCGTCGACGCCAAGGGCCGCCTCACCGGCTTCCGCCCGGCGAAGGGGCGCGAGCACATCCCCGTGCGCACCCGCGCCTTCGCCGGGCACACGCTGGTCCTGCCGTACGACGCGCAACGGCTCATCGCCGCGGGCAAGGTCGACCAGCGCCTGTTCGACGTCACGGAGCTGAGCCGGAAGGCGAACCGCGAGGCCCGGAAGAACGGCCTGAAGCTGATCGTCGGCTATCGGGGCGCCGCGGCCCGTGACGCCCGTACCGGGGTGCGCGCGGCCGGTGACACCACGGTCCGCCACGCCTTCACGTCCCTGGACGCGGACGCCGTGACGACCCCGGAACGGGACGCGGCGGCGCTCTGGAAGGCACTCACCGCCGAGCGGGGCGCCGCGACCACGACGGCCGCCGGGATCGGCCACCTGTGGCTGGACGGCACCCGCAGGGCGAGCCTCGACAAGTCCGTCCGGCAGATCGGCGCGCCGAAGGCGTGGGAGGCCGGGTACGACGGCAAGGGCGTCAAGATCGCCGTCCTGGACACCGGTGTCGACGCCACCCACCCGGACCTGAAGGAACAGGTCGTCGGGGCGAAGAACTTCACGCCGTCACCCGACACCAAGGACCGCGTCGGCCACGGCACGCACGTCGCGTCCATCGCGGCGGGCACCGGCACCAAGAACGCCGCCTACAAGGGCGTCGCCCCGGGCGCGAAGGTCCTGGCGGGCAAGGTCCTGGGGGACGACGGCTCCGGCAGCGACTCGGGGATCATCGCGGGCATCGACTGGGCCGCCGCGCAGGGCGCCGACGTGGTGAACCTGAGTCTCGGCGGCGGCGACATGCCCGGCGTGGACCCGCTGGAGGCGGCGATCAACAAGGTCTCCGCCGAGAAGGGCATCCTGTTCGCCGTCGCGGCGGGCAACAGCGGCGCTCCGGGCTCCGTCGACTCCCCGGGCAGCGCGGACGCGGCGCTGACCGTCGGCGCGGTCGACGACAACGACAAGCTGGCCCAGTTCTCCAGCCAGGGCCCGCGCATCGGCGACGGCGCCATCAAGCCCGACGTGACCGCGCCCGGCGTCGACATCACCGCGGCCGCGGCCCCCGGCAGCCAGATCGACCACGAGGTCGGCCAGAAGCCCGAGGGCTACCTGACGATCTCCGGCACGTCCATGGCCACCCCGCACGCGGCCGGTGCCGCCGCCCTCCTCAAGCAGCAGCACCCCGACTGGAAGCAGCCCGAACTCAAGGGCGCGCTCACCGCGTCCACCAAGGGCGGCAAGTACACGGCGTTCCAGCAGGGTTCGGGCCGCATCGCCGTCGACCGGGCCGTCAAGCAGAGCGTGTACGCCGATCCGGTGTCCCTCAACTACGGCACCCAGCTCTGGCCGCACACCGACGACAAGCCGGTCACCAAGAAGGTGACGTACAGAAATCGCGGCACGAAGGACGTCACCCTCGACCTGTCCGTGTCGGCCCTCGACCCGAAGGGGCGTCCGGCGCCCGCCGGGTTCTTCGGCCTCGGCGCGAAGAAGGTCACCGTCCCGGCGGGCGGGACGGCCGCCGTCGACCTGACCAGCGACACGCGCCTCGGCGGCACGGTCGACGGCGCGTACAGCGCGTACGTGGTGGCGAGCGGCGGCGGGCAGAGCGTGCGGACCGCGGCGGCGGTGCAGCGCGAGGTCGAGTCGTACGACGTGACGTTGAAGACGATCGGGCGTGACGGGCGGCCCACGGCGGACCACGAGACGATGCTGTCGGCGATCACCGGCGCCGACACCGGCACGAACCTCCACCCGAACGACCCGTCCGGCACCGTCAAGGTCCGGGTCGCCAAGGGGAGTTACCTGCTCGACTCCGCGATCTACGTCGATCCGCAGGACGGGGACAAGGGCGTGGACTGGCTGGTCCAGCCCAGGCTGACCGTCGACAGGAAACAGACGGTCACGCTCGACGCCCGCAAGGCCGAGCCCGTCGACATCACCGTCCCGGACCGCGGCGCGAAGCTCGCCTTCATGGACACCCGCTACACCTACGCGGGTTACGAGCTGGGCGCCCTGCGCGTCAGCGCCTTCCAGAGCATGCGCACCGCCCATCTCGGCCCCGCGGTGCCCGACGGCCTCGGCCAGCAGTGGCTCGGCACCTGGCGCAAGGGCGCCGACACGTCGTACGAGATGCTGCTCGGCGGCAAGGTGACCAGGCTCGCCACCGGCTACGTCAAGCACCTCAAGGCAGCCGACTTCGCGACCGTGAAGGTGAGTGTGGGCGCTTCGTCGGCGAACAAACAGGGCGGCCTGAGTGCGGCGGGGTATCTCCCGGAGGCGGGTGGCATCTCGATGATCCCGCAGGCGCAGAAGCTGCCGCGCACCAAGACGCTGCACCTGTCGGCGCTCGGCAAGACGAGGTGGGAGCTCACCTTCGAGCAGTACGGCGGTACCAGTGAGGAGGGCGAGCCCCTCATGGAGGGCTACTACCGCTCCGTCGCGCCGCGTGCGTACACGGCGGGCAGGAGCTACCGGGAGGCGTTCGGCGTCGGCGTGTTCGGTCCGCGTGTCGGCTCGGGCATGGGCGTGTTCCGCGACGGCGCCGAGCTGTACGGAGAGCTGCCGCTGTTCGCCGACGGGAAGGGCAACGTCGGCTGGACGGACCTGACGTCGGTGAAGACGGAGCTGTACCGCGACGGCACGAGGATCGGCGCCAACGAGGACCCGCTGTACGGCAGGGGCGGGGCCTTCGACGTCCCGGACGCGGACGCCACGTACAAGCTGACCACCTCGGTGCGGCGCGGCGCCGCCGTGTCGGCGGCCTCCACCCGGGTCGACGCCTCCTGGACGTTCCGCTCCCAGCGGGGTGGCCCGAAGGAACTCCCCGTGTCCACCGCCCGGTTCGCCCCGAAGCTGGACCTGACCAGCCGGGCGCCCGCGGGCGAGAAGCAGCGGGTGCCGGTGACCGTGCAGGGCGCGGCGGCCGGGGCGAACCTCAAGTCGCTTCAGGTGTACGCCAGTTACGACAGCGGCCGCACCTGGACCGAGCTGAGGGTAACCGACGGGCGCATCACCTTGCGCAACCCCGCCCCGGGCAAGGGCGTCTCTTTCCGCGCCAAGATCGCCGACAGGAAGGGCAACAAGTCGACCTTGTCGGTCCACAACGCGTACTACGGCAAGTAGCACCCAGGGCGTTCGAGGGGGCCGCGCTGGTGCGCGGGGTTCGGTACGAACAGTGAGACACCGTGGCGCGTTCCTTGTCATTGCGCCGCCCCCCTCGGCCGCCCGGCCCTGTACCACCCCACGCGCCCCCGCCACCGGGGCGCGTGGGGCACGCGACATGCGCGGTACGGGGTGCCAATGGCCGGAATGCCAACTGGGCAAGGCCCCCACGCAGTGACACTTTTAGGCCCCCTCGACCGTGTGCGCCTCAGCCACGCGACGGGGAGATCACCCAGGGGGTAAGGCCATGCGCATGATCTACGTGGACCGCGGTCCGTCGCCGGTGGAGCCGGAGAAGCCCGGCGCGGCCGGGGAGCGGGACTCGACGTTCGGCTGGTGGGGGGCGTTCAGCGTCGAGACGTTCGCCGACGCGTCGCCGCTGCGCTACACGCACGAGGACGCCACCGGCTGGCTGGCGTATCCGCAGAAGTTCTACGACCGCAACTTCTGGTTCGCCGACGGCGGCGTCCAGGTGTGGGCGTACGAGGAGACGTTCGACAACTGGCAGGACCGCTACGGCATGGACGCGGTCTGCGCCGTGTACCACTCGGGCCACGGCAACATGGACGGCAACGGCGTCTTCGAGGCCTGTCTCGGCGCGGCCTGGGACGGCCGCACCCGCGCGTACTCCAACCGGATGGCGCTCGGCAACGAGAAGGCCAAGTACATCTTCTGGTCGACGTGCTTCTCGCTGCGCGTCCTCGGCGGACACTCCCCGATCCGCACGTGGGCCGGTCCCAACGTCGGCTTCCGCATGCTCTTCGGCTTCGAGACGACCAGCATCGACCACCCGGACTACGGCCGGAAGTTCTGGGACAAGTGGGTGGCCGGGCAGACGTACTCCGATGCCTGGCTGAACGCGAGCTGGGACATCTGGAAGAACCAGGCCCCCTCGGTGTGCGCGGTCGGCGCCACCCAGGCCGAGGCCGTGAACCGGCTCAACACCGAGCGGACCTTCTTCCGCGACGCGGTGCCGGACAACTGGTACGCGTGGCGCTGGTACAACGCGCGCGCCTCGCTCGCCGAGCAGCTCACCGCGCTGCCGCAGGGCACCCAGACCGTCCAGCTCGCGCCGCGCGACCCGAGCGCCGAGCTGACCCAGGCGGGCCGCATCGCCTCCTTCCCGTCCGCCGCCCTCGAAGAGGTGCAGGTCGACCAGCGGGGCGTGCTCAGTGCCAGCTCCGGCGACCGCATCGCCTCCACGGGCCCGCTCGCGGCGCGCTGGGTGCGCCTCGCGGAGCCCAACGCGCGCAACACCACGCAGCTGCCCACCGACCGCGCCGTCGAGCTGGCGCGAGCCTTCGCCGAGCAGCACGCCGACGGCGCCGAACTGGTCGTCGACAGCGTGCACGACCTGATGCAGAACTCCGGCACCAAGGACGGCTCGGAGATCGGCGCCCCCACGACCCTCCAGACGCACGTCACGTTCCGGCAGGCCTTCGACGGCGTCCCGATCATCACGCCGGACCGCGGCGTGATCCGGGTCGGTCTCGACAACGACGGCACGGTCGTCCAGGCGCAGCTGTCCACCCGGCAGGCGACGAGCGCCCGGCGCGAGCCGAGCAGCCAGGTCGCGCCGCCGGCGGCCGGCGGCGGGCGGGCACCGCAGGCCCCCGCGTCCAGCGACCCGAACGAGGCCCTGGCGGCCGCGCAGCAGCGCCTGCTCGCCGACCTCGCGATCCGCGCCGCCGGCGACGGCGACATCCCCTCGGCGGTCTCGCGGGAGCAGCAGCCCGAGGTCAGGGACGTGCCGGGCACGTTCCAGGTCGGCTATGAGGTGGAGGGCAACGAGGCCTACCCGGCCGCCCGCAAGCTGATCGAGATCGGCCCCGAGGACGGCTTCAAGACCCAGCGCTGGGTGACGGCTCCGCTGGCACGGTAACCGGCGCGCCAAGGAGGCCGGGGAGACTCGCGGTAAGGAGGCTGAGGAGCCTACCGGGTGGCGGTCCGCTGCTTGCGGGCCGCCATCCACGCGTACACGAGGACACCCACGAAGAGGAACAGGACGCCCTGGTAGACGGCCGCGTACCCGGCGCCCGCGACCAGCCACATCGAGAAGCCGAACGCGAGCGCCGCGAGGACCGCGTCGCGCACCAGTCGGCCGCGGTGGACGCGGTCGCCCTGCCCGGAGGCGAGGAAGTAGATCTGCGCGGCGGTGGCGAGGAGATACGGCACGGTGGCGGTGAACGTGGTGACGAGCACGAGGACTTCGAAGACGCCCGCCGAACCGGCCGTGTAGTTGTAGACGGTAAGGAGCGAGGCGAGGACGACGGTGACCAGGACACCGACGGTCGGCACGCCGCGCCGCTTGCGCGCGAACGCGCTCGGGAAAAGACCGTCGCGCGCGGCGGCGTACGGCGTCTGGGCGCTGAGCAGCGTCCACCCGTTGAGGGCGCCGACCATCGACACGAGCGCGGCGAGCGCCACGGCCGTGCCGCCCCAGGAGCCGCCGAACATGGCGTTCACGGCGTCCGTGAACGGCGCCGTGGAGGCGACGAGCTTGTCGTGCGCGACCGTCCCGAACACGGCGAGGGTGCCCAGCAGATAGACGACGGCGGCGCCGAGCGTGCCGAGGACGGTGGCGCGCCCCACGTTGCGCCGGGGGTCGCGCACCTCACCGGCGCTGACGGCGGCGGACTCCACGCCCAGGTACGAGAACAGCAGGATCGCGGCCGACGCGGACACCGCGCCGACGGGGCTCTCGTCACCCGCGCGGAACGGCCCGAGGTTCGCGCTGTCGAAGAAGAAGAGACCGCCGAAGGCGACGAGCAGCAGCGGCAGGAACTTCAGGACGGTGGCGACGAGTTGGACGGCGCCGACGTAGCGGGTCCCGGCGAGGTTGGCGAGCGCGGGCAGGAGTTGCAGCGTCAGCGCGGCGAGACAGGCCGTCCACTTGTGGTCCGCCACCGGTATCAGCACGTCGAGATAGCCGACGGCGGCGACGGCGAGCGCCGCGTTCGACACCCACGTCGTGATCCAGTACGACCAGGCGGCGAGGAACCCCGCGAAGTCACCGAACGCGGCGCGCGCGTACACATACGGGCCGCCGGTGCGCGGGTCACGGCTCGCGAGCCGCCCGAAGACCAGCGCCAGACAGATCGCCCCCGCCGTCAGGACGGCGAACGCGACGAGGCTGATGGTGCCGAACGGCGCGACGGAGGCGGGCAGCAGGAAGATGCCGCCGCCGATGATGTTGCCCATGACGAGGCAGGTGGCGACGGGGAGGCCGAAGCGGCGGGCGTGCTTGTCACTGCCGTGCGGCGCTGCGTCCTCGTGCGCCGCGGCCGGAAGTTCCCCCAGGTCAGGGGCCGGAGCCGACGAGGAAACGGTTCCGGTGTCGTGCATGGGGTGGTGCGCCTCTCGTTGTGCCGTGCGCCCGGGATCGCCGGGGCCCGCCCATGGTCGGGCACGGCACACGCTGCGCAAAATCAATGTGTTTTGTCCTGTACGGCGTGGTCGGCGGCGGGAAATGCTGTCGGGGGACAGGCTTGCGGAAGGCGATTGTCCGCGGGGACGGCGGGGACGACGGGGGCCGTGGAATCGGCGGGCGCGGTGGCGGTGGAGACCGTGGGCGCGGTGGCGGCCGTGGGCGCCGTGGAGGCTGTGGACTTCACCCGCACCGCGTGCCCGCACTCCTCCTCCCGCCAGCGCCGCAGCACCGCGTGCACGGCCTCGGCGCCGACGAGTTCACCGCCGTCCTCGACGGCCGGGGACAGCGCGAGCGGGGACAGCAGGAACGGGCGGGACTGGGCGCCGCCGAGGCCGCCGTGGGAGCCGATCTGCTCCTCGAAGGCGAGGACTTCGCCGTCCTCGGGGTCGTACCAGGAGTTGACCATGATGTCGGCGGTGTGCGGGAAGGAGTCGGTGCGGCGGACGGCGTCGGCGGCGCCGGGGCCGAAGTCGGCGAGCGGGCCGGGGTCGGCGAGGGGGCCGGGGTCGGCGAGGGGGCCGGGGTCGGCGAGCGGGCCGGGGCCGCCGGGGCCTTCGGGACCGCCGCCGTCCAGGGCGCCCGCCGGCCCCTCCCGTGCCTCGTCCAGGCGGACCTCCGCGCCGCGCGCCCCGAGGACCAGCGCCCCGTGCTCGGCGCTGCGGACCAGCAGGAAGCCGACGCCGGGGTGGTTGGCGAGGGTGGGCAGGAGGGCCGGGTGGCGGCGGTCGATCTCCTCCCGGGTCATGCGGTGCGGCACGTCCGGGAAGGACACCAGGCCGAGGTTGCCGGAGGCGAGGACGATCGGCTCGGCGCGGCGGCCCGGCCGGTGCTCGCCCGCGCCCTCCTCGACGGGGCGGCGCAGCGCCGCCCGCACCGCCGAACGGGCCTCGGCGCCGCTGTGCGTACGCCGCGCCCTGCGGGGCACGGGCAGCCCGCACCCGGCGCGCACCAGGTCGGCGAGGGACAGGCCGTAGCGGGCCCGGAAGGTCTCGCCGGGGCTCTGGCCGTGGTCGGAGAGGAGCACGATGCGGTACGGCCGGGGCGCGTGGTCGGCGACCTGCTCGATGAGGGCGAGGGACCGGTCCAGGCGGCGCAGCACCTTCTCGGCGTCGCCGC
Organism: Streptomyces flavofungini; assembly: GCF_014650815.1. Lineage (GTDB taxonomy): Bacteria > Actinomycetota > Actinomycetes > Streptomycetales > Streptomycetaceae > Streptomyces > Streptomyces flavofungini. The sequence continues at coordinate 555,800 of NZ_BMVR01000004.1, read as the reverse complement.
TCGTGGGCCCCGAATGGTGGGCGACTTCGTCGTACGCGACCAGGTCGGCGTAGACGGCGGCGCGTCCGGCGAGCATGTCGCCGATGACGGCGGCGACCACGACGTCGCGCTCCACGACGGTCGCGAAGGCGCGGATGAACGGGTAGAGCCCGCCGCGGCTCACCCGGGGGCGGCGCTTGCGGAGCCGGGCGCGCGTGGACTCGCCGACCTCGCGGCCGACCTCGGCGACGAAGGAGAGGGCGGTGCGGACGGCGTTGGCGGGGTCGGAGAAGTAGGCGAAGTACCCGGCGCGGGACCGGTTGCGCTTGCCGCGCCGGGCGGCCATCGACAGGACGAGGGCAAGCTGGTCGGCGCCCCCGCTGAACAGGTTGCCGCGGCTCGCGCCGTCGTCGGCGAGCAGCCCCGGACCGCCGGTGCGGGCCACGGCGCGGCGCTGCAGCTCCGCCGCCGACGCCGGGCGGTTGGACACCATGACCTCGCCGGTGTCCTTCTCGTACCAGCGGAAGGCGGGGACGTCGAAGTTGCTGCCGTGCAGGATGGCGAGCTGGCTGGCACCGGTCTGGCTGGACCAGTCGGTGCGCCAGGGGGTGAGACGGTGGGTGGGAGGTGCGGGGGGTGCGCCCGGGGTCCGGGGGCTGCTCGCTGTCGCAGGTGCGCCCGCGCCCGCCTCGTCGCTCGCGCCCTCCTTGACGCTCCCGCCCCCGCGCTCGCTCTCGCCCCGGCTTCCACTCTTGCTCTCGCTCTCGCCGAGCCAGCGGGCGACAGTGGGCATGAGGCCCTTGCCGAGGGCGTCCCGCAGCACGTCGTGGCCGACGCCGTCGAGCTGGAGGAAGAGGATGCCCGGGGTGCTCGGCCCCTGGGCCCCGGCGGCGCGGCGGCGTCTTCGGTCGGCGAGACGGTACAGACGGCGGCGGTACGCGTCGTCGTCGCGGACGGCCAGGGCGCCGCCGGTCGCCGAGGCCACGGCCGACATCACGGCCGCGACGACCACAGCCGTCTCGGCGTTGGCGTCGCCGCGGCCGTCGGGGATGAGCCGCAGGGCGAGCAGCAGCAGCGACCCGTTCAGGAAGAAGTTGAGCAGGCCGAGTACCAGAGCGGGTACGAGGAGCAGCGCGCGGACGAGCAGCGGCCACACCAGCGCCGACAGGAGGCCGAAGGCACCCGCGCCCAGAGCCGCCGTGATCGCGATGCGGGTGGCGCTGTCGCCGTCGTCCGACTGCAGCTTGAAGTCCGGCAGGATGCCGGCGAGGGCGAGCATCGTGACCGTGCTCACCGCCCACACGACGATCACACGCCACAGTGCGCGCCCCACTGCCCGCCATCGCCCATCGCGCACCGCGTCCGCCCACCTCACATGCCTTGGCCTTGCCCCCAGCGTGTCACAGGCCAGGGGCCCGCACCGGTCCTGCCTGCCTCGGCCGTCCCCGAGCCGCCGGGCGGCAGCCCTTCCGCCGCTCCGCGGCGGTTCTCCCCACCCGCCCGCCGTGACTGTCGTCCCCGACGCACCCTCGACGGCCCGACCCGCCTGCCCGCCTGCCCGCCGCGGCCGTGGCGGGCCCCCTGCTCAGCCGTGTTCGGGCTCCACCGGGAGCCACAGTTCCGCGTCGGCCTCGGCGCTCCCCGATGACCAGCGGGTGCGCAGGATCTCCGGGCCGGTGCGGGTGCGGTACGGGTTCGACGGGAACCACTCGGTGAACACGTCCCGCCACAGCTCCTGGATGGCCCCCGGTACCGGCCCGGAGGTGGTGAAGACCGCCCACGTACCGGCCGGGACGGCCAACGCGGTGGTGCCCTCCGGCGCGGCCGCGGAGGTGATCACGCCGTGGTGGTAGTCGAGTTCGGTGCCCTCGGCGCGGCTGGGGTCCAGGTCGTCGCAGACCGCGACGATGCCGTGCGGCTCCTGGTCCGACAGTTTCTCCAGGCGCTCCAGGGTCCGCGGGTCGAGCCCGCGGACGAAGTCCATGATCGCCTGGTTCGGCCCCGCGTGCACCAGCGGTACCCGGGCCTTGAGCCCGACGACGGTGAAGTCCCCCTTGTCCACCACCCGGTACCGCATGCTGCTGCTCCCCTCGACGGTGAGGCGGAAGGCCATCCGCGACTGGGAGCTGAGCGCCGCGCCGGTGCGCCGGGCCTCTCCCGGCCCGATGCCGTGCATGGCGCGGAACGCCCGCGCGAACGCCTCGCCGGAGCTGTAGCCGTAGCGCACCGCGATCGTCAGGAGCGTCTCGCGTCCCGCGAGCACTTCGGCGCCCGCGAGGGTGAGCCGACGGCGGCGGACGTACTCCGACAGCGGCATGCCCGCGAGCGCGGCGAACATCCGCCGCAGGTGGTACTCCGAGGTGGCCGCGGTACGCGCCAGCTCCGCCACCTCGACGGCCCCGTCGAGATGGCGCTCGATGTGCTCCATGGCCTGGTTCAGCCGCTCCAGCATGCCCGCCCGGCCACCTTCCTCTTCTCCGTTGCCGACCACCGCGCCGGGACCCGGCGCTTCAGTCAGTGTCGGTCCTGTCCGGACCGGGGGTGTCCTGGCCCAGGCCCCGGCGGATCGCGAGCTCCACGGGTGCGTACGCGCCGTCGGCCCGCTCCAGTGCGTACGGCGCGGTCGGCAGCAGCGGCGGCTGGGCCAGGAAACGCGGCCGCACACCATGGTGCGGTTGCGCCGCGTGCACCAGGAACGGATGGCACAGGAAGACGTCGCCCGGGGACCCGGTGGCGAGGGCGAGGGGCCGGTGGTCGGACGCCGCCACCAGATCGGGCGCGAGGGCCAGCCCGCTCGCCCCCTCCTCCCCGTACTTCTCCAGCACCTTCGGTACGTCCAGGTGGGAGCCGACCCGGATCCGGGTCGGGGCGTCCTCCTCACCGACCTCGCTGAACAGGAACAGCATCAGCAGCGCCCGGCCCCGGGAACGCAGGTTCGTGAAGTACCAGCTCTCGCCCTCCGGCAGATAGCTCCCCTCGATGTGCCAGCCCGCGTCGTCCGGCTCCTCCGCGTGCGGGAAGCGCAGCGGGAACGTGCCCAGCGAGTAACGCGGCTCCCAGCGGCCCGCCCCGACCAGCAGGTCGTACGCGCGGTGCAGGGCCGGGGAGTTGGGCGCGGCGGCGAACGGGCCCTGCGCCATGCCCGCCACCCAGTGCACCGGCCGCGTCCACGTCGCCGGGTCGTCCGGGTCGCAGCCCGTCTCCCGCCACAGCAGCCGCGCACAGTCCGCGGCCACGCGTGGCGCGACGGCGCCCGGCAGCTTCACGAAGCCGTCACGAAGAAACCGGGATACCAACGTCGTGTCGTCCATGCCCCCACCCTGCGACACCCCCGCCCCCACACACCCGACACCACCCGCACCACATTTGTCAGGCACACCCCGCCCCCGACGGCCCGCCCCACCCCTGGCGACCGTCGCCCCCACGCCCCCACGCGGCAACCCCACCCCGCCGCTCCGCGACGCTCCTCCCCACCCACCCACCCGCAACTGTCGAACCCGTCGCGCCGGGGACAACGGTCACCACCGACGGGGCGAGCCGACGAGGGGCACCCGGGGAGGACCACAACCACACGCGGGCACCCGGACAAGATCGCCGCGGAGCGGCGGGGAGCAGGTGCCGTACGAGGAGGCGGGGACGACGCTCACCACGGCCGGGCCGGGCCGTCGGGGACCGCGCGGGGACCACAGTCACAGGCACGCGGGCGGGGGAAACCGCCGCACAGCGGCGGGCAAGGGATGCCACGCCAGGAAACGGGGACAACACTCACCACAGCCCGGCCGGACCGCCAAGGGCCACGCGGGGACCACAGTCACGGGCGGGCGGGTGGGAGACGCCGCGGAGCGGTGGGGGTTGCCGCCCCGGGGGCGACATGACGACGGGTGGGGGCGCCCGCGCCAGAATCAGCAACCGTCGTACCCCGCCGTAGGCATAGAGAGCCGACGGTGCACCCGCGCCTTCATCCCCGAGTCGTACGCCGGTTCCGCGAACCCGGCGGTTTCGATGCGGACGCCGCGCCGCGCGCACTCCGCGGTGAACTCGTCGGCGGAGCGGAGGGCTCGTTCGAGGACGCGGCGGCAGGGGACGACGAAGAGGTCGACGAGGCCGGCGTCGACGTCGCCCCAGAGGACGGCGTGGTCGGCGCGCAGGCCGCGTACGACGAGCTCCCGCGTCACGACGTACCCCTGGGCGGCAGCCCACTTCGCGCACATGGCGTGCTGGCTGCGCGAGTCCACGAGGAAGGGGTCGGCGTCCAGTTCCTCCAGGGGGGTCAGGCTGGCGATCGCCGCGACCCGCACCGCGCGTGCGGTCCCCGCGCCGGCATCTCCCATGGCGTCCCCCTCACCTCTGGCGTCAGCCGTTGACACTACTCCTGGCCGTAGGCTCGGAGACAGTCACACGAAGGAGGAACGGGTGCGGGCGGACGTCACGGTCACCTGGTGGGGCCATGCCACGTGCACGGTGGAGGATTCGGGCACCCGGGTGCTGACCGATCCGCTGTTCGTGCGCCGTCTCGCGCACCTGCGCCGCCGCCGGGGCGCGCTGCCGCCCCCGCAGGCCGCCGTCGCCGATGTCGTCCTGTTGTCGCATCTGCATGCCGACCATCTGCACGTGCCGTCCCTGGCCCGCCTGGCCCCGGGCACCCGGGTCCTGGTCCCGCGCGGCGCCCCCCGCTCCGTGCCGGGCCTGCGCAGGCTGTCCCACCTGCGGTTGACGGAGGTGGCCCCGGGCGACGAGGTCCCCGTCGAGAACAACAGCGGCGGCGGTGTTCTCGTACGCGTCGTACCGGCCCTGCACGACGGCCGCCGCCTCCCCCTGGGCCCGCACCGCTCCCCCGCCCTCGGCTATGTCGTCGAGGGCCGCGCCCGCACGTACTTCGCCGGTGACACGGGCCTGTTCGACGCGATGGCCGACGAGGTGGGCCCCGTCGACGTGGCCCTGCTGCCCGTCGGCGGCTGGGGCCCCTACCTGGGCCACGGCCACCTCGACCCGGCCCGCGCCGCCGAGGCCCTGGCCCGGCTCGCGCCGCGCAGCGCGGTGCCGGTGCACTACGGCACGTACTGGCCGATCGGCATGGACGCGGTGCGCCCGCATGAATTCCACGGGCCGGGTGACGAGTTCGTGCGGCAGGCCGCCCGCCGCGCGCCGGAGGTCGCCGTGCACCGGCTCGGGCACGGCGAGTCCGTACGGCCGGAGGTCGCCCGATGATCCTTGCCGCCGCGGCGGCGGTGGCGCCGGACTCCACCCAGCAGGCGGTCGGCTATCCGTCGTTGTTCCTGCTGGTGGTGCTCGGCGCGCTGGTGCCGGTGGTGCCGACGGGCGCGTTGGTGAGTTCGGCGGCGGTGGTGGCGTTCCATCAGAGCGATACGTCACCGTTCGCGCTGCTCATCGTGTTCGGGGTGGCATCGCTCGCGGCGTTCGCCGGGGACATGGGGCTGTACTGGCTCGGGCAGCGCGGCATGCGGTCGAAGAACGGTTCGCGCTGGCTGGAGGCCATCCGGGACCGTGCTCCGGAGGACCGCCTCAGCCAGGCCCAGGACAAGCTCCAGGACCACGGCGTCCTGGTCCTCGTCCTGTCGCGTCTCGTCCCGGCGGGCCGCCTGCCGGTGATGCTGGCCTGTCTCCTGGCCAAGCTGCCCCTGCGCCGCTTCGCCCGCGGCAACCTCCCTGCCTGCCTGGCCTGGGCGGTGACGTACCAGCTCATCGGGATCCTCGGCGGCTCCCTGTTCAACGAGCCGTGGCAGGGCGTGGCCCTGGCGGTGGGCCTGACGGTCTTCATCAGCCTGGCCCCGACGGTGTGGCGCCGCCTGCGCAGGGTCCGGTCCACGGCCTCTTGACCGCGCCGGGTGGTTCCGGCCCGTCCGGCGGCTGGTGACGGCCCGTCCGGCGGTCGCGGACGAGCGCGCGGCGCGGCCCCCTCAGCCGGAGAGCACCCGGGACCCGCCCACGGGCAGATCCCACAGGTCCTCCCGGTCCCGGCCGACGGCCGCCCACGCGTCCCGGACCCGCGTCAGCGGCTCGAGCACGGGCTCGGCCGACAGCAGGAACGTCCCCCAGTGCATGGGCGCCATCCGCCGCGCCCCCACGTCGAGCGCGGCCCGCACCGCCTCCTCCGGGTCGCAGTGCACGTCCCGCAGCCACCAGCGCGGCTCGTACGCCCCGATGGGCAGCAGCGCCAGATCGATCCCGGGGTAGCGCTCCCCGATCCGCTCGAACCAGTGCCCGTACCCGGTGTCCCCGGCGAAGTACACCCGCTGCCCGTCCCCGTCGGTGAGCACCCAGCCGCCCCACAGGCTCCGGCAGGTGTCCCGCAGTCCGCGCTTGGACCAGTGGTGTGCCGGTACGAAGTCGAAGCGGACTCCGCCGAGTTCGGCGCCCTCCCACCAGTCGAGTTCGACGACCCGGGTGAAGCGGCGGCGGGTGAACCAGCGGGCGAGGCCCGCGGGGACGAGGACGGGGGTGTCGCGCGGGAGTCTTCTGAGGGTGGGCGCGTCCAGGTGGTCGTAGTGGTTGTGGCTGACGACCACCGCGTCGACGCGGGGCAGCGCGTTCCAGGGGACGCCGACGGGGGTGACCCGGGCCGGGGTGCCGAGGATCCTGCGGGACCAGACGGGGTCGGTGAGGACGGTGAGTCCGCCGACGCGCACCACCCAGCTCGCGTGGCCCGCCCACGTCACCGCGACCGTGCGGGAGTCGACGCGGGGCAGCGGGCCCGGCTCGTACGGCAGCCGCGGGAGGTCGGCGAGCGCCGAGGGCGGCGGCCGGAGCGCGCCCTCGCGGGCGAACCGGGCGAAGGCCCGCAGCCCGGGCAGCGGCGCGGTGAGCCGGTCTGCGAAGGTCTTGGGCCACAGCCGGACGGTCCGCGTATCGGCCCGTGCGGACCCCGCGTCGGGCCAGGCGGTCCGCGTGCCCCGAACGCCCCCGCCCTCCGGCACCTCCCGTCCCCGCCGTCCCGGCTGCGTCTGCTCCGCCTGTTCGCTGTCCCTTGACAACTGCTCCGCCTGTTCGCTGTCCCGTGGCTGCTGCTGCGTCTGCTGCGTCACCGAGGAGGCTCCCATCGCTGTGCTTCGGCACGGAGGTCTTCGAAGGCAGTTCCGAACAAGCTCAACGCCCGTTCCACGTGCGGCAATTCCAGTGGCTCTGGGGCGGTGAGCGCGGCCATCCGCTCCTCCGGGTCCGCGCCGAGGAACGGTGCCGTGGACAGCCGGACGCGCAGCGCGCCGGGGTCGTCGCCGAAGCGGTGACCGCCGGGGGCGGGCATGCCGAGGCGCGCCTGGAGGAAGTCCTCCAGTTCCTGCGCGTCGGTGACGCCGCGCGCGGCCAGCTCGGACCGCAACGGCCCGAGGTCGGCGTACAGATGACGCCCCGCCCGGGCCGGCCGGGCGAAGCCGCCCGCCGCCACGACGGCCTGCCGGAGGGCCGCGGCCACGCGCGCGTGCAGCCGGGTGGCGGCGGTCAGGCGAGCGGTGATCTCGTCCGGTTCCCCGAGGGCGTACGCGGCCGCGGCGGCGACCGGCGCGGCGGGGGACGCGCCGAGCGCGGTGAGGACGTCCAGGACCCGGGCGCGCAGGGCCGCGGCGGGGCCGCCCGCCGGGAACCGGGCGATGGCGGCGGGCAGGGCGGGCGGCAGGAAGGCACCGGACAGGTCGCAGACGACGGTGACGCGTTCGGGGGCCATCTCGGCGGGGCCGACCAGGACGGTCTCGCGGGGGCGGTGCAGGGTGTCGCGCCAGGTCTCGTCGCTGACGATGTGCAGGCCCTCGCCCGCCGCGGCCTCGACGGCCTCGTACACGACGTCCGGCGGCGGCACGGTGGCCGTCGGGTCGTCGGCGACCGACATCACGAGCAGGCGCGGCGAGCCGCCCTCGGCGCGGACGCGGCGGACGGTTTCGAGGAGGGCGTACGGGTCGGGGACGCCGCCGCACTCGGCGGGCGTCGGCACGTGGTACACCGACCGGCCCAGGAGGCGTACTTGGGGCTCCCACCAGGCGGCGCACGGGCGCGGCAGGAGGACGTCGCCGCCGACGGCGGCGGTGAGCGCGAGCAGCAGCGGCGCGGCGCCGGGTGCGGCGGCGACGTGGTCGCGCTCGGCGGGCAGGCCGCGCCGGGTCCAGTAGCCGCAGGCCGCGTCCAGGAGGGCCGGGTCGCCGCCGGGCGGCTGTGCGTGCGAGCGGCCCGCGGCGGACGCGAGGGCGGCGGTCAGCTCGGCGAGGACCGGGAGCCCGGGTTCCGGCAGCGGCGGGCCGTAGCGGACGCGGCCGCGACCCTCGTGGTCCGTCCGCCGCATGGGTACCTCCGTGCGCTCCCGTGACCTCTCGTGTGCCGTCGGGTGTCTCCGTACCCACGGCTGTGCCGCTCCACCTTCCGGCGGTCGGCCTCGTGCCCCGTCCCGCGGTCAGCGCGGGGACGTCCGGTCGCGGCGCAGCCGGTGCACGGCGGCGCCGAAGGCCCCGGTGACCAGCAGTCCGCCCGCGGCCAGGGCCGCCGGGGAGTCGGTGAAGCCGCCGTTCCGCCCGGCGTGCACGCCGTGGGCCGTATGGGTGGCGGTGTGGGTGGGCTGATGGGTGGGCTGATGGGTGGGGGTGTGGGCGGTACGGGTGACGGTGAACGTCGCCTTCCACCGGCCGTCGTCGGGGCAGGCGCCGTCCACGGCCCACTGTGCGTCGGGGCCCACGGCGTTCGGGCCGCCGCCCTCGAAGGACGCGGCGGTGGCGATGCGGGCGGTGCCCTGGTAGGCGGCTCCGGCGCCGTCGGCGTTCTCGCCGTCGTCGCTGTTCTCGCCGTCGTCGCCGTTCGCGCCGTCGCTGTTCGCGCCGTCGCTGTTCGCGCCGTCGCTGTTCCTGGCGTCGCTGTTCCTGGCGTCGCCCCGGATGCCGACCTCGTCACCCGTCCCCGACGTCCCCGGGTCCGTGCCTGTCCCGGGGTCGGGCTCCTCGCCGGGTACGGTCCCGAGGTCGGGCTCGATGTCGGTCCCGAGGTCCGGCTCCGGCCCTTGCGGGTCCGTGAGGCCGTACGGGTCGCTCTGCTCGTGCCCGTCGCTCGGGAGCGGGAGCCCCTGGCCGCCGCCGCTCCGCACGCGCTGGAGCTGGACGCTGCCCTGCTCGAAGGCCTGGGAGCTGGCGGTCATGGTCTGCGGGGGCGCGGCGCCGGTGGCGGGGCAGGACACGGAGACGGTGACCTGTTCGCCGGGGGCGATGTGCTGGGGGGTCACTTCGGCGGTGGCGTCTCCCGCGTACGCGGACGGGGTGGCGGCGAAGGTGCAGAGGGCGGCGGTGGTGAGGGTCACGGCGAGGTGCGGGACGGAAGTGCGCATGAGGTCATTCGAGCGTGGGGGTGCGTCATCCGCGCGGTGTGGCCTCCGGCCGGGTGAGCGGTGGGGTGACGCTCCCGGGCACTCGGCGGACCTCCGCGCGGCCCTGCTGCCATCGGACGCCGAGGCCCACGCCCCGACCCTGCTGCCATCGGACGCCAAGGCCCACGCCCCCGTCCACCAGGACCGGCCGCCGAGCCCCGTACCCCGGCTCACCGCCCCGCGGCAGCCCGTGCCCCGCACTACGCCAACGACCGCAGCTCCCCCTCCAGCCCCCTCCCCCGCGTCTCCACCAGCGCCGCCGCCACCTCCGCGAGCTTGCGGTTGGACTGCTGGGAGACGCGGCGCAGGAGGGTGAAGGCGCGGTCGGCGTCGCAGGTCACGATGTGCATGATGATGCCGCAGGCCTGGTCGACGACGGGGCGGGTGCGCAGCGCCTCGCCCAGGTGGTCCAGTTCCGTGAGCGCCGCGCGGTAGTGCCGGTCGCGGACCAGACCCGCCGCCGCGAGGTCGCCGAGGGCCTGCGCGGGGCCGCAGCCCGCGTCGTCCAGGGTGCCGGGGCGGAAGCTGAACAGGCTGAGGGTGAGGGTGAGCCCGGAGCGCCGGAAGGGCAGCGTGACGCTCGCGCGGACCCCGGAGTCCAGGGCGAGCGCGCGGTACTCCGGCCACCGGTCGTCGTGCAGCAGGTCCTCCGCGTCGACCGGCGCGCCCCGCTCCTGGGCCGCGGGGATCGGCCCGTCGCCGGAGCGCAGCTGCGCCGAGACGAGGCCGGACAGGTCCGGGTGGGTGACGGCGGCCGGGTGCACCTGGCCGCCCTCGGTGACGGTCGCGCCCGCGCCGCAGCACTCGGTGGTGCAGCGCAGCGCCTGTTCGGCCAGTTCCGAGAGCCTGCGCGCCGGCAGGGCGGATTCCGGTCCGTCCGTTCCGAGCAGCATCGGCATCGTGACGCACCTCCTCGTGTCCTCCTTGTCGGGTTCCCGGTGGCACCCCCGGAAAACGGCCCCAGCCGATACGTTCGAGGCATGGCGGACACCGACCGTTTCGGCGAGGACCTGGCGGACTTCGTGCGCCGGGTCGCGGAGTTGAAGGCATCGCGTGCCGTCCCCTCCGGTGACCTGCGCACCATGCTCGACGCGGCACTGTTCGAACTCGACCACGTGGCGGAGCGCCTGTGGCCCGACTTCGAGCGCCTCGCCGCGGACGGCCCGGCGGCGGGCACGACGGCCGTGCGGGACGAACAGCGGCTGCTGCGCGCCGTCTTCCAGCGGTTCCCGCTGCCGGTCGCCCTGGTCGACGGCGAGACGGTGGTGCGGCGCATGAACACGGCGGCGGCGGATCTCACGGGCGTACGCGGCGGGTACGCGACGGGGCGGCCGCTCGCCGCCTTCCTCACACCGTCCGACCGGACCGCGTTCCGCTCACAGGCCGCGGCGGTGGCCCGCAGGGAGGGCGACCGCAGTCTGACGGTGCGGTTGCAGCACCAGCCCCGGATCCCGGTGCGGGCGACCCTGACCGCGCTGCGGCCCGGCAACGAGCCCCGCACGGTGGTCCTCGTGGTCCTGCAGCCCCCGGGCGCCCGGGACCCGCTGCCGCGCGGTGTGCGGGGCCGGACGCCGGACCTCGCGGAGGCGACCCGCAACGCCGAACTCCTGGAGCTGACCGACGCCATGACGGTCACGCTGCTCACCGCGCCGGGCGGCGATCCCGCTCAGGTGCTCGCCCGGGTCCCCGAGGTGCTGCACGGCCGGTTCGCGGACTGGGTGATCGCCGACGAGGGCGCGGAGCGGCCGCGGCGCCGCACGGTACTCGGGCCCGAGGGAGGCCCGGTCGCCGATGTCCTCGCGCAGGATCCGGCCGACTGCCCGCTGGTCATGGAGACCGCGCGGTGCGCGGCGCCGACGTTGCAGGTGCGGCCGGATCCCCCGGACAGCTTCGGCCGGGACCTCGACGGCGCCCCGGTCCTGGTCCGCGCGCATGTCACGTCGTTGCTGTGCGTGCCGATCGCGCGGGGCCCCGGCGGTCCGGTCGAGGGGGTGCTGAGCCTGTTCAGGACGGGCGCGCGCCTCGCGTTCTCGATGGCGGAGGCGCGCGCCGTGGATGTGATGTCGCGGCACATCGCCCTGGCTATGCGGCGTTCGGGGTGACCCGGGCGGCGCGGGCCCGCTCCTCGCGCCGGGCGGCGGTCGTGTGGTGGGACGCCTCCCGCAGGACCTCCTCGCGCATCCGCCCGCAGCAGCGGCTGATCAGGCGGGACACGTGCATCTGGGAGATGCCCAGGTGCTCGGCGATGCGGCTCTGCGTCATGTCGCGGAAGAACCGCAGGTAGAGGATGGTCCGCTCGCGTTCGGGGAGTTGCGCGAGGCGGGGTTTGACGGCCTCGCGGTCGACGACGACGTCGAGTGCGGGGTCGGGGCCGCCGAGGGTGTCGCGCAGGGCGTAGCCGTCGTCGCTGCCGGGGAGTTCGGCGTCCAGGGACAGTGCGGTGAAGCTGTCGAGCGCTTCGAGTCCGGTCGCCGCGTCCTCCTCGCTCATTCCGGCCCGCTCGGCGATCTCGGCGACGCTGGGGGCGCGGCCGGGGGTGGTCTGGGTCAGGTCCTGGCAGGCGAACCGCACGCGGTTGCGCAGGTCCTGCACCCGGCGCGGTACGTGCAGGGTCCACATGTGGTCGCGGAAGTGGCGCTTGATCTCGCCGGTGACGGTCGGTACGGCGTAGCTCTCGAAGGCGTTGCCGCGCTCGGGGTCGTAGCGGTCGACGGCCTTGACCAGGCCGAGGGCCGCGACCTGGCGCAGGTCGTCGAGGGCTTCGCCGCGGTTGCGGAAGCGGCCCGCGAGCCGGTCGGCCATGGGCAGCCAGGCCCGCACGATGTCGTCGCGCAGGGCGTCGCGCTCGGGCCCGTGGGGCAGTTCGCAGAGCCGCCGGAAGGCGTCGGCGGTGTCGGGGGCGTCGTCGTGCGGGTGCCGCTTGGATCGCGGCCGCTGGGCGCACGGCGGCTGGGGGCGTGCGGGGCGGATCGCGCCGTGGTGGCGTGTCGCGTCCTGGAATCGTGCTGCATCGGATCGCATGATGCGGGCAACTCCTTGAGCCGGTGCCTGGTGTGGACGGTCACCGTGGGAGGGCGCGCGCTTGCCGCACGGGGCACACCCGGGCGAGCGATACGGCTCCCACGGACGTGCCTCCGGTCCGAAGCACTGTTTTTCCGCCTGCCCCGCGCGCCGCGGGGCAAACACCTGCCTGCGCACACCGGGGTCACGGCGGCCGAGTGCGGCACGCGTCCGCCGCTCCCCTCGCCCGGATCCCCTGCTTCCGGAACCTCGGTGTGAGAGGGCCCGCCGGAGGGGTACCCGGGCAGCGGTGGCCAGGACCGGCGAGGCCGGAGCGACCGAAGTGACCGGAGTGACCGGAAAGAGGGGCTCAGCGCCATGGAGCAGCGGTACGTGCGGGACGTCATGACACCGGGAGTGGCGGCGGTCAGGCCCGACGCGTCGCTGGTGGAGGCCGCGCAGTTGATGCGCGCCGAGGACATCGGCGGGGTCGTCGTGACCGGCGGCGGTCAGGTCCTCGGGGTGCTCACCGACCGGGACATCACGCTGCGTGCCGTGGCCGACGGCGTGGACCCGCTGACGGTCAGCGCGCAGTCCGTGTGCACGCCGAACCCCGTGGTGGTCGCCCCCGACGACGCGGTCTCGGAGGCCGTCGGCCTGATGCGGGCCCACGCGGTGCGCCGACTGCCCGTCGTCGAGGACGGCAGGCCCGTCGGGATGGTGAGCATCGGTGACCTGGCGGTCGAGCGGGGCGGCGGGGCCGGGAGGTAGCGGGGGCGCCCGGAAGCCCCGGCGTCCGGCAAGGGCGCCCGGGAGCTAGGGCGTGCGGCCGAGGAGGTTCAGGAGCGCGGTCCGGGCGTCCGCTCCCGGCGGTGGCTGCACGGCCGGGGCGAACAGGCCGCTCTTGCTCAACTCGGCGGCGTACGGCGTCACCTCGCGTACGGCGTCGGCGACGAGGTCGTCCGGCAGGTGTTCGTCGGCGCCGATCGCCCGGGACAGGTCCCAGGTGTGCACGACGAGATCGGTGACCATCTGGGCGCAGTAGTCGGCCGCGGGCGTCCGGCCGTACGAGAGGTGCACGGCGCCGTCGAGGGCGCCCGGCTCGCCGAACGCGGCACGCGCGGCGTCGGCCGCGGTGTCCCAGGAGGCGACCGGGTCCGGGCCGAGGACGTCGCCGTCGAAGCTGTCGCCCACGGACGCGAGAGTGGCGCCGTCGCGTACGAGCGGCGGGACCCACAGCTGCTCGACGACGAGGTGCGTGACAAGGTCCCGTACGGTCCACTCCACGCAGGGCGTCGGCGCGTCCCACTGGTCCGGCCCGACGGCGTGCACCCGGTCGGTGAACAGGTCGAGGGCCTGGCCGTGGTGCCGCAGCAGCCGGGTCCTGTCCGTCGCGCTCATGCCGCCTCCGGTCGGTCGCCGGTGCGCGCCACCGCTGTGCGCACCCTCCTTCGAGTGTGACCCCGTCGCGCGCCGCGGGCACGGGCCGGACGGCCGGAATTCCCGGCAGGAGTGCCGGAGAGAGGGCGGGCCCGATAGCACCGCGCGGGTGCGAGGGGGGCGCGGAGAGGGGCGACCGGGCCCGCGGTCCAAAGCCGGCCCGGCAGACTCCGCCGGGCCGGAAGCACCGGGGTTCCGTCCGCGGCCGACGCCCCGGGGGAAGGCTAGGACCCCCGCGACGGCGACCGGTCCACCCGGTGCCGACGACACACACTAGGCGGGTGCCCCCGAGCCCACGATCCGCTCGGCGCGCCGGGTGTCCGAATAACGCACCGCACACCGGGGCGCGCGGCACCCCGTGCCCTCACCCCCGCAGCGTCTGCGACGGCAGCTCCCCGAAGCGGGCCCGGTACTGCTCGGCGAAGCGGCCCAGATGGGTGAAGCCCCAGCGGTGCGCGACATCGCTCACGCACCGCTCGTCGGGCCCGGCCGCGCGCAGTTCGTCCCGCACGCGCTGCAGGCGTACGTCGCGTACGTACGCCATGGGGGACATCCCCACGTAGCGGCGGAAGGCCTCCTGGAGCCAGCGCACGCCGACGTGCGTCTCGGCGGCGAGCGCGGCGGTGGTGAAGGGGTACTCGGGCCGCTGCTGGACGGCGTCCATGGCGCGCTTGACCGGGGTGGGCCGCAACTTGGCGACGGGGTCGGTGAGTTGCTCGCGGTAGCGGTGCCCGGCGGCGAGCAGCAGGCCGTTCAGCAGGGCTTCCTGGAGGGGCGCGGCGACCAGGGACCCGCTGAGCATCGCGGACTCGTCGAGCAGGTCGTCCGCGACCGCGCGCACGAGCCGGGTCCAGCCCCGGCCGGGCCCCCGGCTGGTGTCGAAGCCCGGATCGAGCTGCACCGGGCCGCGGGTGGGCCGGCCGAGCAGCCCCTCCAGGGTGTCCTCGAGCGCCGCCCGCTCCAGCTTCACGGCGAGCACCCGGCAGTCGCCGGACCAGCGGTCGACCACGGTGTCGCCGCACGGCTGGTAGACGGCGGCGCTGCCGGGCGTGGTGAGCGTGCCCGCGCCGGAGCCCTGGCGCCAGGCCATGTGGCCGCTGAGCGGGATGTTCACGTGGTAGGCCCCGAGTTCCCCGAGGCGCACGCGCACGTCCGTGCCGCAGGTCAGGCCCCCGACGGTGAGCGCGCCGAGGTGTCCGATGGCGAACTCGGCCAGGAAGGACCGCCGCCGGTCGAGCACGTCCAGGAAGTTGCTGTAGTAGGCGGATACCAACACCTCCCGGGCCTCGTCCACATCACTGGTCCGAAAGGGCGTCCTGACAGCCACGGTCTCTCCAACTGCGCAGCGTACGGCGTGGGTTTCACCACGCTACCCCGCGGCGCTACCGGGCCCGTTCCACTCTTTGCTCGTCCCATACGGCGGCCGGCGTCTCCCGGACGCGGCCGTCGGCACCGAAGACCAGGTACCGGTCGAAGGAGCGGGCGAACCAGCGGTCGTGGGTCACGGCGAGCACCGTGCCCTCGTACGCCTCAAGGCCTTCCTGCAGTGCCTCGGCCGACTCCAGGTCGAGGTTGTCGGTGGGCTCGTCGAGCAACAGGGCGGTGGCGCCCTCCAGTTCCAGGAGCAGGATCTGGAAGCGGGCCTGCTGGCCGCCGGACAGCTTCTCGAAGCGCTGCTCGGCCTGCGCGGTGAGTTCGTAGCGGCGCAGCCGGGACATCGCCGCGCCCCGGTCCTTGGCGTGCTCGCGCCACAGGATGTCGAGGAGGGTGCGGCCGATCAGCTCCGGGTGGGCGTGGGTCTGCGCGAAGTGTCCGGGCACGACGCGGGCGCCGAGCTTCCACTCCCCCGTGTGGGCCACCGGGTTGTCGGCATCACCCGCGAGGAGGCGCAGGAAGTGCGACTTGCCGGAGCCGTTCGAGCCGAGGACGGCGACCCGCTCGCCGTAGAAGACCTCCAGGTCGAAGGGTTTCATCAGGCCGGTCAGCTCGAGGTTCTTGCAGGTGACGGCGCGCACGCCGGTGCGGCCGCCGTGCAGGCGCATGGTGATCTCCTGCTTGCGCGGCGGCTCGGGCGGCGGCCCGGCCTCCTCGAACTTGCGCAGCCGGGTCTTCGCCGCCTGGTAGCGCGAGGCCATCTCGTCGCTGCGCTTGGCGTACTGCTGCATGTCCAGGACGAGCTTCTTGAGCTGCGCGTGCTTCTCGTCCCAGCGTCGGCGCAGCTCCTCGAAACGCTCGAAGCGCTCCTGCCGCGCCTCGTGGTACGTCCCGAAGCCCGCGCCGTGCACCCACACCTCCGAGCCGCCGGGGCTCGGCTCGACGCTGACGATCTTCTCGGCGGAGCGGGCGAGGAGTTCCCGGTCGTGGCTGACGAACAGGACGGTCTTGCGGGTCTCCTTGAGGCGCTCCTCCAGCCAGCGCTTGCCGGGGACGTCCAGGTAGTTGTCGGGCTCGTCCAGGAGCAGCACCTCGTCGGTGCCGCGCAGCAGCGCTTCGAGGACCAGGCGCTTCTGCTCGCCGCCGGAGAGCGTGCGCACCTCGCGCCACTGGGCCTTGTCGTACGGGACGCCGAGCGCCGCCGTCGTGCAGATGTCCCAGAGCGTCTCGGCCTCGTACCCCCGGGCCTCCGCCCAGTCGGAGAGGGCCTGCGCGTAAGCCAGCTGGGCCGCCTCGTCGTCGACCGTCATGATGGCGTGCTCGGCGCGGTCGACGGCCCGCGCGGCCTCCCGGATGCGGGGCTGTGCCACGGACACCAGCAGGTCCCGCACGGTCGTGCCGTCCCGCACGGAGCCGACGAACTGGGGCATCACACCGAGGCCGCCGCTCACCGTCACGCCGCCGCCGTGCGGCTGCAGCTCCCCCGCGATGAGCCTGAGCAGCGTCGTCTTGCCCGCGCCGTTCGCCCCCACGAGGGCCACCACCGCGCCTTCGCCCACCCGGAACGAGACATCACCGAGCAGCGCTCGCCCGTCCGGCAGGTAGTACTCGATGTGCGCGGCTTCCAGATGTCCCATGGGGACGATTGTCCGGGGCGCCGTTCGGTGACGGCAAACGGGTTTCCCGGGGCCAGGGCGAGGGGGTGCGGGCCGCCGGGGAGGGCGGGAGGCGGGGCATTCGGGCGCCGGAAGCGTCGGCGGGGGCCGGGGAGGCGTAGGCGCGTCGATCCGTTGCGGAACGCCGCCCGGGGGTACGCGACAGGTATGACCTCAGATGCCGACCGCCCCCTGTCCCCGGCCCGCGGGCCAAGGAACCGGCTGATCGCGCTGGACCGCCGGGTCTTCGACGCCGTGGCCACGCGGCACTGGCCCGGCGCCGATCGGCTGCTGCCGCGGCTCAGCCACGCCGCGAACCACGGGCGGCTGTGGTTCGCCACGGCCGCCGCGCTCGCCGCGACCCGGGAGCCCCGGGCCCGGCGTGCCGCCGCCCGCGGGGTCGCGTCCCTCGCGGTGGCGTCCGCGACGATCAACACCCTCGGCAAGCGGTCGGTACGGCGGACCCGGCCCGCCCTGGACACCGTGCCGCTGGTGCGCAGGCTGCGGCGGCAGCCCGTGACCACGTCCTTCCCCTCGGGGCACGCCGCGTCCGCGGCGGCCTTCGCCGTCGGCGTGGCCCTGGAGTCGCCCCGGCTCGGCGCGGCCGTCGCGCCGCTCGCGGGGGCCGTCGCCCTCTCCCGCGTCTACACGGGCGTGCACTTCCCGAGCGACGTCCTGGCCGGTGCCGCCCTGGGCGCGGGTGCCGCGTACGCCGTACGCGGCCTGGTGCCGACCCGGTCCCAGCTCCCGCCGCCCGGCCGGCCGCGCGCCGAGGCCCCCGCGCTGCCCGGCGGGCGCGGCCTCGTCGTGGTCACCAACAGCGGCGCGAAGACCTCCGACCGGGTCCGCGAGCTGCTCGACGCCCTGCCACATGCCGAGGTGGTGACCTGCGCGCCGGACGGCCTCGTGGCCGAGCTGGAGAAGGCGGCGGCCCGCGCCCGCGCGCTCGGGGTGTGCGGCGGCGACGGCACCGTCAACGCGGCGGCTTCGGTGGCCCTGCGGTACGGCGTGCCGCTCGCGGTGCTGCCCGGCGGCACCCTCAACCACTTCGCGTACGACCTCGGGGTGGAGGGGCCCCGGGAGCTCGCGCGGGCCGTGGAGGCGGGGGACGCGGTCGCCGTGGATGTCGGCCGCTTCCGCTCCGGCGCCGGTACGGGGCACTTCGTGAACACCTTCAGCCTCGGCGTCTACCCCGAGCTGGTGCGCGAGCGGGAGCGGTGGTCGCACCGGGTCGGCGGCTGGCCCGCGGGCGTGCTCGCGGCGGCGCGCGTCCTGCGCTCCGACCAGCGGCCGCTGCGCGCCGAGATCGGCGGCACCGAGCGGGCGCTGTGGCTCCTGTTCGCCGGGAACTGCGTGTACAACCGCCTCGGCCCGGCGCCCACGCGGCGCTTCGACCTCGCCGACGGGCTGCTCGACGTTCGCATCGTGCACGGCGGCCGCAAGCCCGGCTCCCGGCTGCTCGCGGCGGCGCTGACGGCTCCGGTGGAGCGCTCCCCCGTCCAGACGACGGCCCGGCCGCGGCGGCTGCGCATCGACGGCCTGACACCCGGCACGAAGATCGCCTACGACGGGGAACTCACGTCGGTGGAGGGCGAGTTGCTGTTGGACAAGCTGCCGGAGGCGCTGGCGGTGTACCGGCCGTCGCTGGCGACGTGAGCCACGCGGCGGCCTCGGGCGACCGGGCACCGGCCCGGTCGCCCCGGCCGACCCACCTGATCCGGCCGACCAGGCAGACCAGGCAGACCAGCTTGCCCAGCCGACCCAGCTTGCCCAGATACTGAGACCGGGGTCTCATCATTCGGCATGCGGCGCTTACAGTGCCGTCATGTCGAAACCGCAGCAGCCCCCCGCCGAGACCGCCGTCTACACGCACGGGCACCACGAGTCCGTCCTGCGCTCCCACACCTGGCGCACCGCCGCCAACTCGGCGGCGTACCTCCTCGGTTCGCTGCGGCCGCACCTGCGCATCCTGGACGTCGGCTGCGGCCCCGGCACCATCACCGCCGACCTGGCCGCGCTGGTCCCCGACGGGCACGTCACCGGCGTCGACCGCGCCCCCGGCATCCTCGACCAGGCGCGCGCCACGACGGCCGGGCGCGGCCTGGACAACGTGACGTTCGCCGTCGCCGACGTGCACGCCCTCGACCACGCCGACGACACCTTCGACGTCGTGCACGCCCACCAGGTGCTCCAGCACGTCGGCGATCCGGTGCGGGCGCTGCGCGAGATGCGCCGGGTGTGCCGCCCGGGCGGCATCGTCGCCGTGCGCGACAGCGACTACGAGGCGATGACCTGGTACCCGCATGTGCCGGGCCTGGACGACTGGCTCGACCTGTACCGCCGCGTGGCGCGCGCCAACGGCGGCGAACCGGACGCCGGGCGGCGCCTCAAGTCCTGGGCGCTGGAGGCGGGGTTCACCGAGATCACGGCGTCCGCCGGCACCTGGTGCTACAGCACGCCGGAGGAGCGGGCGTGGTGGAGCGGGCTGTGGGCGGACCGCACGGTGGCGTCCGCGTACGCCGAGCGCGCGACGGCGGGCGGGCACGCGGACCAGGACCAGTTGGCGGCGGTCGCGGCGGCCTGGCGGGAGTGGGGGCGGGCGGAGGACGGGTGGTTCACGGTGCTGCACGGGGAGTTGCTGTGCCGGGTCTGAGGTGACCCGACGGGCGGGGCGGCGGCAAGGGAGCGCGGACCGTGGCGGGTTCACTCCCTCGGCAGCAGGGGGCCCAGCGGTCCGAGGTCCAGGTTCAGGTCCTCGGGCCGCAGCCCGTAGCGCTCGCGGAGCCGCGTCATGCGGTCCTCCAGGAGCATCAACGTCCTGCCGACCCGCTCCTCCTGATCTTCCGTCAGCTCACCGGAATCGAAGCGCCGGATCGCCTGCCGCTCCATCAGCTCGCGCAGCAGCTCGACGACGGTCAGGACGAGGGCGACGAGGTCGCGCTCCACGGTGTCGGGTTCGAGGTCCATCCTCATCGCGCCTCCCTACTCAGGGCGCCACTCGCCCGCGCCGCCGCCCGCCACGGCCGTCGGCCACGGCGACGGCACCTGGGCGTTGACCGCGCTGATCAGCACCTTCAGGTCGATGCGGACGAGGTCGACGTCCGCGATGCGCAGGGTGATGTCGCCCGCGATGACCACCCCACCGGCGAGCAGCCGGTCGAGCACGTCGACGAGGGCGATCTCCCGCCGCGCGAACGGTTCGACGGACGCGCTCACGGCGCACCGCCCGCGTCCTGGTGTTCCGCCGCGCCCTCGTCGCCGTGCGGCTCCGCCCCGGACTCGGGGTCGTCCGTGAAGGAGTACGCCGCCCACGGTCCGGTCACCTCCACCCGCAGCCCCGGCCGCGCGCCCTGCGTGCGGCCGATCAGCTCCAGGAACTCCTCGGACCACGTACGCGGCACCAGATAGGCCGAGTTGAGGATGTTCCGGCCCGCTCCGGCGTCCGTCAGCGGGCCGCTCTGCACGGGGTGCAGCCGCGCGCCGGCCGCGTACCGGGCGAGGTCGCCGTGCAGCCGTCGCGCGAACACCTCAGCCCGTGCCGTGGACTCCTCGCGGGCCGCGTTCCCGGCGCGACGGCGGCGCAGGTAGTCCCGGCCGGACTCCGGCGGGCGCCGCGACGGCGGGGCCGCGTCCCCGGCGGCGGCACCCTCGCCGTCGGCGTCCCCGCTGCCGAGCCACACCTTCACACCCCACTCCACATGGCCGTCGATGCGCTCCAGGATGCGGTGCAGCCGGTCGGACTCGTCCTCCAGCATGGCGCGTACGCCGCTGTCGTCGCGGAAGACGGTCGCGAGCCGCAGCGGCAGCGGGCAGGTCACGGTCGCGAGAGCGGCGACGACGTTCTGGTGCGCGCGGGCCGTCGCGGCCAGCCAGGCCAGGTCCTCCAGGTGCGCGCGCAGCGGCTCCCGCCCGAAGTCCCGCTCCGGCACCGGGCTGACGACGGCCACCAGGCCCTCGTGGACGAGCTGGTGCGGCGGCGCGCCGCCCACGCCGGTGAGGTCGGCGTGCAGCGGCGCGGCCAACGGGCGGCACACGGCGTACACATAGCGCAGGTCATCGATCACGTTCACGTTCTCCTCGGCCGTCTTGCCCGGTGTCGTCGCGTGCGGACTCCCCGCCCCGGTCGAGGGCGCCTCGGCCCGCCGTCGGCGCACGCGTCTCCAACTCCTCCACCCGGCGCCGCAGTTCCTCGTTCTCCCGCGCGAGCGCGGTCCGGCGCGCACCGCTGGACAGCGCCGGGTCGTCCTCCCACCAGTCGATGCCCATCTCCTTGGCGCGCTCCACGGACGCGACGACGAGGCGGAGCTTGATGGTGAGGAGTTCGATGTCGAGCAGGTTGATCCGGATGTCGCCCGCGATGACGATGCCCTTGTCCAGGACCCGTTCGAGGATGTCGGCGAGGTTCGCGCCGCCCTGGGGGTAGGGCTCCGGCAACCGGCTCGCGGTCGTCATCGGCGGCTCCGGCCGCCGTCGGCCGCGACCAGGTCCTCGTCGGCGTCCTCGGCGGCCACGTCCTCGCCGTCTTCTGCCACGTCCTCGGCCCCGTCATCCACGTCGGCCGCGTCGTCGACGTCCTCGACGTCGCCCTCGTCGTCCGCGTCATAGGACTCCTCGCCGTCCTCGTACCCGGCCTCGTCCTCGTACGCGCCTTCCTCGTACGCGCCCTCCGCCTCCGCGACCGCCTCGTCGTGGCCGCGCACCACCTCGCCGTCGCGGATCTCGCCGCGCCAGCCGTCGCTCGCCTCGCCGCGCATCGAGATGTGCCGGGCGAAGTGCTTGAGGTCGAGGCGGACCCGGCGGCCCTGGGCGCGCCAGATGTTGCCGGTCTTCTCGAACAGGCCCTTCGGGTAGTACTCGACGACGAGCAGGACGCGGGTGAGCTGTTCGCCGAGCGGGTGGAAGGTGACCACGCCCTTGGTGGTGCCCTTCGCGCCCTCCGACGTCCAGGAGATGCGCTGGTCCGGCACCTGCTCGGTGACGTGCGCCTTCCAACTCCGGCTCGACCAGAAGACCTTGAGCTGCCAGTCGGAGTCCGTGTCGCCCGCCGCGGTGGCACCCTTGACGCCCTTGGCGTACGTGGCGAACTCCTGGAGCTGCGTCCACTGGTCGTAGGCCTCGCGCACCGGCACACCGACGTCGACGTACTCGAGGATGACGGTGGGTGTCTGGCCGCCCCCGCCCTTCTTGCGGCGCCCGGTGAGGTTCTTCAGGGCGCCCTTGACCGAGTCCTTGAGGTGGCTGCCGCCCAGCTCCACGGCGCTGCGCAGCGGGCCCTTGCCCTGGGCGAGCTTGCGGCCGCCGTCGAGGGCGAGCCTGCCGAAGCCGGGGCTGCGGCCGTCCGCGATGTCGTTGAGCTTGACGGTGGCCTCGCCGAGCTTGCGGCCGACCCCGATCAGGGCGCGCTCGGCCTGCGCCAGCGCGAAGGCCTTGGCCTCGTCCTTCAGGCGGTCCGCCGCCGGGCTGTGGGCGGCGGCGCGCAGCGGGTTCGGGGCGGTGGCCGTCCCGCCGGACTCCGTACGCGTGTCAGTCATCGCTGCCTCCCCTCGCCCGGGCGGTCTTCTTCGCGGTACGCCGCTGCGGGCTCCGCTTCTCCGTACCGCGTGAGGTCTGGGTGCCGCGCGAGGCCTGCGGCTTGCGGGCCGGGGCGGTCTTGCGCTCGCTACGGGTGGCCGCGGTGGCCTTCTTCGTGGCCGAACCCGCCTTCCGCGTACCCGACTTGGCCGCTCCGCCCGCGCTCCCGCCCGCGTCCCGGGCCTTGCCGGACACCTCGTCGGCGTCGGGAACGTCATCCGCGTCAGGCACGGCATCCGCGTCGGGGGTGACCCCCGACAGCCGGTCCCGCACGTCCAGGGTGCGGTCGTGCAGCCGGTCGGCGAGGCCTTCGAGCTGCCGGTCGAGCAGCGAGCCCGTCGCCGCCTTGCCGACGCCCCGCAGATCCTGCTTGAGCTGGTCGCCGATCTCCTTGAACTGCGGGTTGTTCTCCCACTGCCGTGTCACCGCGTGGGCGAGCGCGCCGGGGCTGAGCTGGAGCCTGCGGCCCGCCACCATCGTGCCCACGGCGAAGGCGAGCTTCGCCTTCTTCGTGCGTCCGAGAAGGTACCCCGCGCCCACGGCGAGGCCCACTGCCAGTCGATTCATGAGTTCCCAGTCCTGACTGTTCCGGCTGTTCCGGCTGTTCCGGCTGCGTCGGCGATCGTGCCGTCCGTCCGGGTCACGTCGCCGACGGGTCCGTGACCGAGACGGGCGAGGAGTTCGTCCTCGCGGCGGTCGAACTCGGCCCCGTCGATCTCACCGGCGTCCAACCGCTCGGTGAGCAGGGCGAGTTCCTGGGTGATGGCCGAGGGGTCGTAGTACTGCCGCTCCGCCTCCGCGGCCACCTGCCGGAGCACCCACAGGGTGCCCCGGGCGGGGGCCAGCGGCAGTGCGAGCAGTTCGCCGATGAGTCCCATGGCCGGGCCTCACCGCCTCACCGCACGCCCGCCGCGTCGTCGGCGGGCCGTGCCGGGCCCGGGTCGACGAAGCTGTACGGGGGCAGCGGGCCGTGCACGCGCAGCTCCAGGTGGGGCTGGTTCCTGCGCAGCTCCTCGACGGCGGCGACGAATCCGTCCGCGCTGTCGCGGGCCACCAGGAACGACACGTTGGCGAGCCAGCCAGTGCCCTCGGGGCCGGCGCTCACGGAGTCGGCGCACGGTTCCAGGGCGCGCCGCACCTCGGCGCCGTCACCGGCCTCGCGGGCCCACACGGCGGCGGTCACCTGTTCGCCGAGGCGCAGCTTCTGCTCGTAACTGCCGCCGCCCGCACGCCGGTTGACCTCGACCAGGGAGCGCAGCTCGGGGTTCTCGGCGAGCACCTGGTGCAGCACGGCCTGCTCGTCGTGGGCGGCCTTGACGTTGTACTCGGCCTTGCCTTCCAGGGCGCGCAGCCGCTCCGTGTAGTGCTCGGCGCGGTCGGCGAGCACCGCGACGACACTGTCGTCGTCCTCGGCGAGGCTGCCGAAGCGCATCGGGAGCACCGGTCCGGCCGCGCCCGCCTCGTCCAGGACGCTCTGGTGCGCGAGCAGGTCGCGGCGCTTGGGCCGCAGGTCGTCGGGGCTGTCGGAGACGAGCGCGGCGAGGTCGCCGTGCCGCACGACGCGCACCTTGTGCGCGGGGTCGCCGATGCCGCCCATGCCCTCGGGGAGCGCCGGGTGCGTTGCGGCGGCGATGCCGTAGATGTACGTGGTCACTCCTGCTCCTCCTTCCGGCCGCGGGACGGTGCGCGCCGGGCGCGCGGCCGGGCGGGCTCCTCCTCGCCGCGGCCCTCGTCGCGGGCCTGCCGGAACGCGTCGGAGACGGTCTCCGCGGCGCCGGACAGGGCGCCCTTGGACTTGCCGCGCGCGCCGGACTCGGTGATCTCGCCGACGAGGTCGGGCAGACCGGGGCTCTTGTGCGGGCCGGCCTCCAGGTCGAGGCGGTTGCAGGCCTCGGCGAACCGCAGATACGTGTCGACGCTGGCGACCACGACCCGCACGTCGATCTTCAGGATCTCGATGCCGACGAGCGAGACGCGGACGAAGGCGTCGATCACGAGCCCGCGGTCCAGGATGAGTTCGATGACGTCGTACAGGCCGCTGGTGCCGCCTGCGCCGCCGGACTGCTGTGCTGGGACGACGGTCATGCCGACCGGTCCTCCTTGCCTTGGGGATGTCGGGGGTTGTCACTGGGGGTCTGTGGGGGCTGGGGGTGTCAGGGGATGCGCGGCGGGCGCGTCGCGGGCGTCCGGGGCGGGTCTGTCTGCCGTCCGGCGGGGCGGGTGTCAGCCGCCGCCCGGCCGGGGCGGGTCGGCCCGCCCTCGTTCGTAGCGCCGCACGCGCCGGTACCCGGTCAGTTCGCCCCGCGGGTCGAGGGTCACGGCGTAGGTCGCGAGCAGGCTCATCGTGTCCGGCACGCGGACCAGTTCGAGGACCTCGACGGCCAGGTCCCAGCCCTCTTCGGTACGTTCGAAGGACGACACGGACTCGGCCGCCAGACCGGTGAGTTCCGCCAGTTGCTCACGCGCGCAGCGGAGTACGGCGACGGGTCCGGGCAGGTCGTCGGTGTCGGCTTTGGTCTTGCCGCCGTTCTGTTTGCTCGATGTCTGGGTCATGGCCACCTCCTGGTCCGAGTGACCCGGCGGGCGCGGGCCAAACCGCCGGGGTGTGCTTCCCGAACGGCGCGGGGCCCGCCGCCCGCCGCCGTCACTCCTCGGTCTTCTCGGCGGCCCCCTCGGCCCGCTCCGGCGCCCCCGCCACCCGCGCGGTCTCCGGCGACGCCGTGTCCAGCGGCACCGACCAGGACCTGACGAGGCCCAACTGCACGCCCTGGCGCGGCAGTACAGCGTCCAGGAGCCAGTCGGCGGCGACCCGGACGCGGTTGCCGGGCATCGCCGCCAGGTGGTAGCCGCGGGTGACGGCCCCGGCGAGCGGGCCGGACAGCGGGACGCCCAGCGGGTTGGCGGCGCCGCTGACGCCGCCGAGGTCGACGGTGAAGCCGAGGTCGTGGTGGCGGTAGGGGCGCCGGTTGCCGAGGTCGAGGGAGGCGGCGACGTTGCGGCCCGCGGCCTTCCCCTGCCGCCAGGCGTGCTGGGCGGTCATCGCCGTGTACTGCCCGGTCTCGGTCAGGTCCGGCACGGCCGCCGCGTCGCCGCACGCGAACACCTCCGGGTGGCCCGGCACGTTGAGGTACGGGTCGACGAGCAGCCGGCCCCGCTCCATCGGGCTGCCGATCCCGGCGACGAGCGGGTCGGGCCGCACGCCCACGCACCACAGCAGGGTGCGCGTGGGCAGCAGGTCGCCGTCGGAGAGCAGCACGCCGTCCCGCGTCGCCTCCTTCACGGACGTCCCCGTGCGGACCTCGACGCCGCGCCGCCGCAGCACCCGGTCCGCCGTGCCGGACAGCCGCCGGTCCAGCTCCGGCAGGACCCGTGGAGCGATGTCGAGCAGCACCCAGCGCGGCTCGATCCCGGCCCGCAGCGGCTGGCGGCGCACCAGCGAACGCGTGAACAGCGCGCCGTGCGCGGCGACTTCGACGCCCGTGTAACCGGCACCGGCCACCACGAAAGTGCACCGCGCCCGGCACGCCCCGGGGTCGTCGGCGGCCGCGGCGAGCTCGATCTGCCGCGTCACGTGGTCGCGCAGGTACAGCGCCTCGGGCAGGCCGCGGAAGCCGTGCGCGTGCTCGGCGACCCCGGGCACGGGCAGGAGTTTGTTGACGCTGCCGACGGCCAGCACCAGGCGGTCGTAGGAGAGTTCGCCGTCCTGGCCCTCGGGGTCGGCATAGCGCACGGCGCGCCGCGTCAGGTCGATGCCGTCCGCCTCGCCGAGTACGAGGCGTACGTGACGTAGTGCGCCCGCGAGCGACACGGTGACGCGGCGCGGTTCCAGGACGCCCGCGGCGACCTGGGGCAGCAGTGGCAGGTACAGGAAGTAGTCGGTGGGGTTGAGCAGGGTGATGTCGGCCCGGCCGCGGGTCAGGCGGGACAGGGTGCGGGCGGCCTGGAACCCCGCGAAGCCGGCACCGACGATGACGACGTGCGGTCGGCTGGCAGTTCGGCTCACAGCGTGCCTCCGGCGTGGTCCGGTACGTCCGGTGTGTTCCGGAACGGACCTCCCGCGTGCCCGGGCCCGCCCGCGGTGAAACGCCCGCCGTTTGCCGCCGCGCCCCGGGGTAACCCGATCCTCACACCACAGCGAAGGGCGTGTGCCCCATGGCCGAGTCCGGATACGTCAGCGTGGAGCCACCCATGGTGTCGGCGTACACGATCCCTGCGGACGCCCCGGAGGCCGACGGCACGTTCGCGTGGGACACCACGACGATCGTCGTCGCCGAGGTCTCCGCGGGCGACGCCACCGGCACCGGCTGGACCTACGCGCCCGCCGCCACCGTCGATCTCGTACGCGAGCAGCTCTCGCCCGTCCTCGCGGGCCGGGACGCCCTCGACATCCCCGCCGCGCACGACGCCCTGACGAAGGCGGTGCGCGACACCGGCCGCGAGGGGCTCGCCGCCCGGGCGATCTCGGCTCTCGACATCGCCCTGTGGGACCTCAAGGCCCGCCTCTTCGAGGTCCCGCTGGTGCGCCTCATCGGCGCGGCGCGCGACGACGTGCCCGTCTACGGCAGCGGCGGCTTCACCACGTACCACGACACGCATCTCGCGGCCCAGCTCAACGGCTGGGTGCACGGCCAGCAGATACCGCGCGTCAAGATCAAGGTCGGCGAGAGCTGGGGGCGGGCCGCGGCCCGTGATGTGTCGCGGGTGCGCCGGGCGCGTGATGTCATCGGCCGCCAGGCCGAGTTGTACGTCGACGCGGGCGGCGCGTACACCCGCAAGCAGGCGGTCCGGATCGGGCGGGTGCTCGCCGAGCACGGCGTGGGCTGGTTCGAGGAGCCGGTGGCCGCGGACGACCTGCGGGGGCTCGCGCTGGTGCGCGACGCCCTGGTCTGCGACATCGCCGCGGGCGCGTACGGGCACGGCCTCGCGTACTTCGCCCGGCTCATCCCCTCCGTCGACTGCCTCCAGGCCGACGCCACCCGCTGCGGCGGCCTCACCGCGTGGCTGCGCGCCGCCGCGCTCGCCCAGGCCCACGGCCTGGAGGTGTCGGCCCGCGGCGCCCCGCACGCCCATGCGGCCGTCGCGGCCTGCGTCCCCAACCTCCGCCACGTCGAGTGGTTCCACGACCACGTCCGCATCGAGTCCATCCTCTTCGACGGCGCCCTCGACCCCACCGGCGGCACAGTCCGCCCGGGCGCCGGCACCGGCCACGGGCTCCTCCTGCGCACCCCGGACGTGGAGGAATACCGGGTCGCGTGAGGGGGCGGGGCGGGGGCATGCTCGGCGGTCATGGATGCGATGAGGAGCAGCAGCAGTGGGGTGGCCGCCGGGTCGGCGGGGCCGGACGTCGTGCTGATCGGGGGGTGTTCAGGGGTGGGCAAGTCGTCGGTCGGATGGGAGGTGGCGGCGCTGCTGCGGGCCGCGGACATCGGCCACGCCCTGATCGAGGGCGACTTCCTGGACGCGGTCCACCCCGCCCCGGCGGGCGACCCGCACCGCTCCCACCTCACCCGCCGCAACCTCGCCGCCCTCTGGGCGAACTACGCCGACCTGGGCTGCCGCCGCCTGATCTACCCGAACACGGCAAGCGTCCTGCCCTCCGAGGAGTGGCTGTTCACGACGGCCCTGGGCGGCCCCCGCCTCATCCGCGTGCTGCTCACGGCGACGGCGGACACCGTCGAACAGCGGCTCAGGGGCCGCGAGTTGGGCTCGGAACTGGACCAGCAGCTGCGCCGGAGCGCGTTCATGTCCCGGCACCTGGACGCGCGGGTACCGCCGGACACCCACCGCGTGCCGACGGACGGTCGCGCGGTGGGTGACATCGCGGCGGAGGTGATCAGACGGGCGGGTTGGGGGGCCTGAGGGGCGCGCGGGAAGGCGGGACGCCGGGGAAGTCGGCGGTGCCACCGGGGTGGTGGTCGGGCGGGGTCACCGGAGGTGCGGGCGGCTCGGGGGCTCCGGACGGCTCGGGGGCCGCGGGCACCTTGGGGACCGCAGGGGCGTCGGAGGCCGCAGGGGCTTCGGAGGCCGGAGGCGCATGGGGGACCACGGGGGCCGCTGGCTGCCCGTGGGCCTCGGAGGCCTCGGCCGACCCGGGGGCCTTCCCCGGCGCTCGGGCCGCGTTGCGCATCAGCACGGCCGCCACGGCCAGCAGCGCGGTCACGATCAACGCGGCCGCCCAGCCCGGCAGGCCGAGCGCGATGACCAGGCCGAGGGTGAGCGCGGCGGCGGCGCCCGCGTACAGGGCGGCGACGCCGGACGACGCGTACAGCGCGGCCTTGCGACGCTGCTTCCGTGCCGCCCCGGAGACCTCCGCACGCAGTTCCTCGCGGAGTTCGTGGCGCAGTTCCTCGCGCAGCGACTGCCGTACCGTCTGCCGCAGGGATTCGTGCACCGCGTCGCGGACGACCTGCGACAGGGCGTCGCCCAGGGTCCTGTCCGCCGGCGGAGCCTTCTCGTCCTGGACCGGCATGGGCATGTTCTCGTCCTTCCTGTACGAGGCGATCGGAGCCGTCCGGGTACCCGTCGGGCCGGTCGCGTAACGGCCACGGCGGGACCGGGTGCGGGAGAGCCGGAAACGATCTCCTGTCCGCGCGGCGCCAACTAGGCTCGTCCCCATGGAGATCCTGGGAACCGTGCTGCGCGTCTGCGTCAGCGACTTGGAGGCGTCCGTCACGTTCTACGAGCGGCTGACGGGCAGCACCGCGATGCGTTTCGAGCGGGGTGGCGTGGCCGTCGCCTCGGTCGGCTGCTTTCTGCTCATGAGCGGGCCCGAGGCGGAGTTGGAGGTGCTGCGCAAGGTCGCCGCGACGATCGCCGTCAAGGACGTGGACGAGGCGCACGCGACACTCACCGCCTCCGGCGCGCACATCGTCGCCGGACCGGTGCCCACACCCGCCGGCCGCAACCTCATCGCGATGCACCCCGACGGCGCGGTCTTCGAGTACGTCGACCGCAACGCCCCCACCGCCCCCTGACCGCCGCCCCACCCTCAACCACCCGACCCGCACAGCCCACCCGTCACCGTCGCCCCACCCATCCCGGGGCGGACCGGGACGGGCAGGGCAGGGCGGGGCGGCGCAGACCGGGAGGGCGGGCCGGGGAGCGTCAGGACCGGCCGAGCCGCAGGCGCCGTGCCCGCACCCTGGGCAACGGCTCCGCCGCCGCACCGGACAGCGGCACAGCCACCAGACCCGACGCCCGCCCTACGGGCACCCGCCCCACCCGCACCGCGGGCATCGGCCCCGCCAGCACCCCGCACCACGGCCCCGCCCAGGCCCCCCGCCCCTCACGGCCGCATCCGGAAGTCGTACCTCTCCGGCAGCGGCTCGTCCGACACGGCGGCCCACACCTCGCCGATGACCTCGTCGGCCTCGCGCAGGTCCGCCACCTCGAAGTCCTCGTCGAAGACGGCGCGGGCGGCGGGGCAGTCACCCTCGGCGAGGAGCAACTGGGCCTCGATCAGGCGGAATCGGCCCGTTCGGCGGGTGCGGGGGTGCAGGCGGTGCCACACCGCGCGGGCCGCTTCGGCGCGGTGCGCGGTCAGGAGGGCGGCGATGGCCTCGCGGCCGAGGGCGGCGGTGGCCGCCGACCATACGACGCCGTCGTCGCGGCGCTCCGCGCACAGGTCGTCGAAGGCTTCGGTGTAGCGGTCGGCGCAGCGTTCGACGTGGCCGGACTCCTGGTCGGCGACGGCGAGGCAGCGCAGCAACGCCCAGCGGGACGGGGCGAGTTCCAGGCCGCGTTCCCAACTGCGCACGGCCTGGGCCAGATCACCGGCGTGCCACTGGGCGACGCCCAGGTGGTACTCGGCCTGCGGGCGTGCGGGCGCGGTCTCCAGCATGTCGCGCCAGTGCGGGGCGACCAGGGTGGGTCCGGGCGGCCCGACCCGGCGGGGCTCCGGCACGGCGCCGCTGCGCAGGAGTTCGAGCCAGGGCTCCTGCTCGGGCCCGAGCGTGGCCTCGGCGAACGGCGTGCCGGGCACCTTGTACTGCCCGCGCAGCACTTCGAGGGCGCCCCACCCCGACCCGACGGCGAGGACCTCGCCGGGCTCGGCGTCGGCGCAGGGCCGCCACTGGGCGTAGGCGGCGTCCACGGCCGCGGCGGGCAGGGCGTGGTCGAGGCGCTCCTGGGCCGCGCCGCGCGCCACGGCCCAGTCGGCGCCGTGCACCGCGTCCGGGGCGGCGGACAGCGGGCCGTACGACTCCAGCCACGCGAACTCGCTCTCCGCGTCGAGGCGGACGTGCTCCAGCTGGGTGCGGGCGAGCCCGGCCTGGATCTCGGCGTAGCCGCCGGTGCCGGGCTCGGTGAGCCACCGCTGCCAGCTGCGCCCGCCCGCGCCGGTGCCCCACACGAAGAGCTTGCGGCCGCGCAGCAGGGGGGTGGAGGTCTGCACGAGGCCGTGCCCGTCGGCGTCGAGGGCCGCGATCCAGCGGCGGTCCCCGTCGGGGACGTCGTAGAAGTAGTCGGCCGGGAAGTCGGCGCGCGGCGGGCGGGTGCGGTCCACGCCGTCGTACTCGGGCACCGGCACCTTCCGCAGCGTCCGCGCGTACCCGTAGTGCCAGGCCTCGTCGGCGGGGACGAGGACCCGACGGTCCTCGGGCACGGCGATGTTGGACCACCAGTAGACGGGCACGGGCCGCTCGTGGGGGTTGCGGAGGCGCACGCCGACGTGCAGGAAGTCGGAGTCCTCCGGCAGCCACAGGTCGACCTGGAAGGGGATGTCGCGCAGCCGCTCCCACTCCCACAGGCGCACCATCTCGCCGCCGTCGGGCGCGGTCAGGCGCGCGGCGTGCAGGGGCGCGCAGGACAGTGCCGTGTGGCCGGTGGCGCCGATGTTCCACTCGATGCCGCCGGAGTACCAGGCGCCGTTGAGCGCGAAGTCGGCGGGCTGGAACACCGGGTTGCGGTAGAGGAGTTCGCGCCCGGTCGGCTTGTGGAAGAGCGAGTGGACGCGGCCGCCGAGGCCGGGCAGGACGGTGACGCGCAGCCGGGTGTTCTCGATGACGACCGTGTCGAAGGACGTGGGGGTCCGCTCGCGGCCGTAGCCGTCGCGGATGCGCGCGGGCAGCACCGACCGGAGCGGTTCGTACGTGAGCTGCCGCGCCATGTCGCGCGGCAGCCCTTCGCGGTCCCGGTCGTCGAGTCCGTGCGCCGCGTCGAGCGGCTTGAGCGGCGGCAGCGGGTTCTCCGGCCCCAACTCGGCGGCGGGCAGGGTCAGTACGTCACGTCGCACGGTCGTCGCCAAGGCGTCCTCCTCAGTTCAAGGACGCTCCGCACGCCCCGGTGCCCCCGATGGCCTCCGTTGACCATGGAACACGCTCTTCCGCGCTCCGGCCAGGGCCTTCGCCGGTCAGGATTGCGCCCGGATTCCGTACAGCGGGGTGTGGTGCGGGGTCAGGATTCGGCAAAGGCGGCCACGACGACATCGGTGAGGATGTCGCCCGCGGTGCCGTCGGGGTCCAGGTCGGGGTCGTAGATCGTGACGTTGAGGCCGACGCAGCGCGGGGACCGCAGCAAGGGGCGGAGCAGCGCGAGGAGTTCGTCGGGGTGCAGGCCGTCCGCGTCGGGGGCGTCGACGGCCGGCATCACGGAGGGGTCGAGGACGTCGGCGTCGAGGTGCACCCAGAAGCCGTCCAGGTCGTCGTGTTCCAGGCCGCGGAGGGCTTTGCGGGCCACCTTGTCGGCGCCCCACTGGCGCAGCTCGCCGACGGTCACGGTCGGTATGCCCAACTCGCCGAGTTCGGCCCGGTCCTCGTCCTCGTCCCGCATCCCGAAGAGCCGGACGTCCTCGTCGCGCAGGTAGGGGCGCAGCCCTTCGAGATCGGTGAGGTCGCGCTGGCCGCGCCCGGTGGCGAGCGCCAGCTCCTCGCCGCCCGCGGCGCCGACGCGGTCGGAGTTGCCCGGGTGCCGGAAGTCCGCGGAGGCGTCGACGGCGGCGAGGCCGAAGCGTCCGACGCGGCGCAGCGCGAGGGACGCGCCGAGCTGGATGGAGCAGTCGCCGCCGAGGACGACGGGCAGGTCACCGGCGCGCACATGGCGCTCGATGCGGTCGGCGAGCCGTGGTGTGTACGCGGCGATGGCGGCCGCGTTGAAGACGCCGTCGCCCTCCTTCCAGTCGCCGCGGTCGTAGCGCGGCGGCACGACGACGCCGCCCTCAACGGCGTTCAGGCGCCGCAGGATGCCGCGCTCGCGCAGCGCTCCGGCGAGCTTGTAGCAGCCGGGCACGGTGCCGGGGGCGGGCGGACGCAGCCCCAGGTTGGAGGGCGCGTCGATGATCACAACAGTTCGCATGCCGCTCATCCTCCGTGACCGGCGCGGCCGCTTTCAATGCCCCCCGGCCGCGGTCTTCGCCCGCTCCGTGATCTCGGTCATCTCGGTGGTGAGGGCCCACCGCTGGTGGTCGCGCCAGGCGCCGTCGATGAACAGGAAGCGGGGCGAGAAGCCTTCGAGGCGGAAGCCCGCGCGCCGGGCCAGCGCGATGGAGGCGGTGTTGCGGGGCTGGACGTTGATCTCCAGGCGGTGCAGTCGCAGTTCCCCGAAGGCGTGGCGCACGACCAGCGCGAGCGCCTCCCCCATCAACCCGCGCCCCGCGGCGTGCGCGAAGGCCCCGTAGCCGAGGGCCCCGGACCGGAAGCCGCCCTCGACGATGTTGTTGATGTTGATGAACCCCGCGATGCCGCCGCCCGCCCGCTCGTACACGAGGCACCCGGCCTTGGTGGGGTCCTCGATGAGCACGCGCGCGTACGCCGCGTAGGTCTCGTCCGTCGTCGGCGGGAACAGCCAGGGCCGGTGCAGCTCACCGCTCTCCCGGGCCCGTGCGGTGAACTCGGCGGCGTCCGCGTACGTGAAGGGGCGGATGCCGACGCGGGGGCCTTCGGCGAGGTGGGCGGGGTGGGCGCGCGACATCCGGCCACGCTACCCGGCGGCCCGGGGCCTCACGGCACCCGGCCACCACCACGGACCGCACGCACCCGGCCACCACCACGGACCGCACGCACCTGCCCGCCACCACGGGCCGCACTCAGCTGCCCGCCGCCACGGGCCCGCCCCGACCGGCCCGCCCTCACTTGCGTCGGCTGACGAAGAACGCCCCGCACAGCGCGCCGATGAGGCCGGTGCCGAGCAGGGCCATCCACAGCGGCACGGTGACTTCCGGGATGAGCAACCGGATCTTGGTGCTGCGGGTGTTCTCGAAGATGAAGACCAGCGTGAGCAGGGCGATCACCGCGACGGTCACTCTGCCGGGCGTCATCAGCGCACCCACGCCGCCCTTCGAGGGGCTCGCCGAGCCGCCCGTGGAGCTCTTGGGGCTCATGTCTGGACCCTTCCGTTCCGTCGGAGCGCCGACCGCTCCCCCAGGGGTTCCAGGATGGGCAGCGGCACGGGATCCCGCGCGGTGGGTGTCGCCGGGGGCGGGACGGCGTGGGCCATCCGGGTGACGGCCCGGCCCCGGCGGCCCCTGACGGCCCCCGCCCCGGCGCCCCGTCCGGCGTCAGCCCGAGCGCTCCGCGAGCGCCGGTGTGTCAAGCCGCAGCACCCCCGCGTCCGCGTCCAGCTCCCCCGCCACCCCGAACGGAATCGTCAGCGCCCCGTCGCAGTGGCCGAAGCCGAACTCCTCCACGATCGGCACGCCGAGGCCGCCGAGGCCGCCGAGGCCGCCGAGGCGGTCGCGGAGGACGGAGCGGACGGTGTCGTAGGGGCCGCAGTCCTCCCAGGAGCCGAGGGCTACGCCGGTGACGCCGTCGAGCCAGCCGGCGCGCAGGAGTTGGGTGAGGTAGCGGTCGAGGCGGTACGGCTCCTCGCCGATGTCCTCCAGGAAGAGCAGCCCGCCGCGCGCGGGCAGCCGGGTCCCGGGCACCCCGGCGTCCGCCGACAGCAGGGAGAGGCAGCCGCCGAAGGTGACCCCGCGGGCCCGGCCGCCGACGAGGGGGCGGCCGGGTGAGTCGATGACCTGCACCGCCTCCGGCTCGAAGAGGGTGCGGCGGAGGTGTTCCTGTGCGCGGGCGTTCTTGAGGAAGTCGGCGGCGGCGACCATCGGCCCGTGCAGGGTGACGAGCCCGAGGCGGCGCGCGAACGCCTCGTGCAGGGTGGTGATGTCGCTGTAGCCGAGGAACACCTTGGGCGGGAAGGCCCGCAGGGCGTTCCAGTCCACCAGCTCGACCATCCGCGCGGCGCCGTAGCCGCCGCGGGCGCAGAACACCCCGGCCACGGACGGGTCGCGCCAGGCCCGCTCCAGGTCCCGGGCCCGGTCGAGGTCCTCGCCCGCGAGGTAGTCGAACTCCCGGTGCACGTCCAGGACATGGGGGGCGACGACGGGTTCCAGGTCCCAGCCGCGCAGGATGTCCAGGCCCGCTTCGAGGCGGTGCGCGGGCACGGGTCCGCTCGGCGCGACGACGGCGACGCGGGCGCCGGGATACAGCCGGGGCGGCCGGATCAGGGGCGGCATGGCGGCTGCCGGGCCCGGGGCGGGTGCGGGTGGCGGCACGGTGAGCTTCGGCGTGTCCACGGGCTCCTCGGACGCGGTCACTTGACCAGCTCCAGCGTCGGCGTGCCACCCGCCGGGTCGAGGCGGAACACCTGGGCGTACAGGGAGAGTTCGGCCTCCAGGGCCCTGATCATGGTGTCCGCGCGCCGGAACCCGTGTCCCTCGCCCTCGAAGGCGATGTAGGCGTGCGGCACCCCGCGCCGCTCCATCCGCTCCAGGAGGAGTTCGCACTGCGCGGGCGGGCAGATCACGTCGTCGAGGCCCTGGAGCAGCAGGAACGGGGCGGTGATGCGGTCGGCGTGGCGGGCGGGCGAGCGTTCCTCGTAGCGGCCCGGCACGTCGGCGTAGGGGCCGACGAGGGTGTCCAGGTAGCGCGACTCGAAGTCGTGGGTGTCGCCGCCCTGCCAGGAGGTGAGGTCGAGGACGGGGTAGATGATGGTGCCGCAGGCGTACACGTCGGTCGTGGTGAGGGAGGCCGCCGTGGTCCAGCCGCCCGCGCTGCCGCCCCGGATCGCGAGCCGCGCGCGGTCGGCGGTGCCCTCGTCGGCGAGCGCGAGGGCCACGGCCGCGCAGTCGTCGACGTCGGCGATGCCCCACTGCCCGCGCAGCCGGTTGCGGTAGGCGCGGCCGTACCCCGTGGAGCCGCTGTAGTTGACCTCGGCGACGCCTATGCCCCGGGATGTGAAGTAGGCGATGGCGAGGTCCAGGACGAGGGGGGCGCGGGTGGTGGGGCCGCCGTGCGCCCACACCACGTAGGGCGGCAGTTCGTCG
The DNA here is from genome assembly GCF_014650815.1 of Streptomyces flavofungini. Lineage (GTDB taxonomy): Bacteria > Actinomycetota > Actinomycetes > Streptomycetales > Streptomycetaceae > Streptomyces > Streptomyces flavofungini. Next base: position 520,174 of record NZ_BMVR01000004.1, on the reverse strand, counting down.
CCGGGGGCGACGTGGCCGGGGTGGTGCGGCGGGTAGATGTGGGCGTGGATCTCGCGTCCGGCGGGGCCGAGGAAGGTGCGGATCTGGGGTTCGGGGTAGTACGTGGGGTCGACCGGGTCGTCGTGCGCGGCGCCGATGACGCGGGCCCGGCCGGTGCGGGTGTCCAGCTCGACGACCTCGTAGGCGCTGCGGGGGCTGGCGGCGATGCCCGCGACGCGGGTGCCGTGCACGGCGAGCGAGGCGGACCACTCCGTCCAGGGGCCGGCCGCGTCGACGACCTCGCCGGTCTCCGGGTCGAGGATGCCGAGCGCGCTGGCGCCGGTGCCGTGCACGACGGCGATGAGGCCGCTGTCCAGGGGCGCGAACCAGTTGAGGCCGAGCTGCCACAGGGGCCCGCCGAACTCCTCCTCGCGCGGACAGAGCGCCGTCGCCGTGCCGTCGGGCGCCGCCCGGTACAGGTTCCACCAGCCGGAGCGGTCGCTGACGTACAGGAGCCGCCCGTCCCGCGCCCAGTCCACCTGCGCGATCGACTCGCCGGGGCCGCCCGCGAGGACCCGGGCGCCGTCGAAGGTGCCGTCCGCGCCGACGTCGGCGACGAGCAGTTCCGTGCCGTCCCACGGCATCCGCGGGTGGTCCCAGGCCAGCCAGGCGACCTTCGTGCCGTCCGGTGCGAGCCGCGGCCCGGTGACGAAGCGGTGCCGCCCGTCGGACAGTTCCCGCACGGCCGTCCGGTTCTCGGCGGCCGAGCCGTCCAGCGGCACGGCGACCAGGACGCGCCGCACGTCGGTGGGCTCCTCGCCGGTGAACTCCTCCAGGACGCACCACACCTCGCCGCGGTCGAGGCGGATCTGCGGGTCGGCGAGGCGCAGCCCGCCGCCGACGCCGGACAGCGGGGTCAGGGGTCTGGGTTCGGCCTCGGGGACGTCGGGCTCGTAGGCGTACAGGCGCTGGTCGGTGAAGTGGGCGAACACCAGGAGCGGTCCGCGCGGGTCGCCGGGCCGGGCGACGGCGGCCCAGGGCAGGCCGCCGTACTCGATGACGCGGCTGCGGACGTTCCACGGCGCGGGCAGCACCGGTTCCTCGGCCCCGTCGGGGCGGCGCCGCACCAGGGCGCGCCGCCCGCCCTCGACGGGCCGTGGCTCCGTCCACCAGGCTTCGTCCCCCACGAAGCCGACGAACGCGGGGTGGCCGTCGTGGGCCGCGGCGAGCGCGGCGTCGATCGGGGACAGCCACGAGCCGTACGGCTTGGTCTTCGCCATGTCGTTCATCTCCCCCAAGGGTCGGTCAGGCCGTGCGCAGGAAGCGGTCGAGCACCCGGGTGCCGAAGTGCAGCGCCTCGACCGGCACCCGCTCGTCCACGCCGTGGAAGAGGGCCTGGTAGTCGAAGCCCTCCGGCGTCCGCAGCGGCGAGAAGCCGTAGCCGCGGATGCCGAGCCGCGAGAACTGCTTGGCGTCCGTGCCTCCCGACATGCAGTACGGAAGGACATGGCCCTCCGGTGCGAACTCCTCGACCGCCGCCCGCATCCTGGCGTACGTGGGTGTGTCCACCGGCGCCTGCAGCGCCACCTCCCGGTGGTGGAACTCCCAGTCGACGTCCGGTCCGGTGATCTGGTCAAGGGTGGCGCGGAACTCTTCCTCGCCGCCGGGCACAAATCGGCCGTCCACGTAGGCCGTGGCCTCGCCGGGGATCACATTGACCTTGTACCCGGACTGGAGCATGGTCGGGTTGGCGCTGTTGCGGACGGTGGGCTCGACGAGGGCGGCGGTGGGGCCGAGCTTCTCCATGAAGGCGTCGACGTCGAAGCCGGGCGCGTCCGGGTCGGCCTCCAGGCCGTACAGCGCGGCGAGTTCGACGAGGGCGGCCCGCACCGTCGGGGTGAGCCGCACCGGCCAGCGGTGCTCCCCGATGCGGGTGACGGCCGCGGCGAGCCTGGAGACGGCGTTGTCGCGGTTGACCTTGGAGCCGTGGCCGGCCTTGCCGCGCGCGGTGAGCTTGAGCCAGCCGGTGCCGCGCTCGCCCGCCGCGATCGGGTAGAGCTGGTTGCCCCGGCCGTCGTGGAACGTGAACGCCCCCGACTCGCTGATGCCCTCCGTGCAGCCCGCGAACAGGTCCGCGTGCCGGTCGGCGAGGAACCCGGAGCCGTCGAGGGCGCTGGCCTCCTCGTCGGCGGTGAACGCGATCACGATGTCCCGGCGCGGCCGCACACCCGTCCGCGCCCAGCTGCGCACGGCCGCGAGGATCATCGCGTCCATGTTCTTCATGTCGATGGCACCGCGCCCCCACACGACACCGTCGAGGATCTCGCCGGAAAAGGGGTGCACGCGCCAGTCCCCGGCCTCGGCCGGTACGACGTCCAGGTGGCCGTGGACGAGGAGCGCGTCGGCGGCGGGGTCGGTGCCCTCGACGCGGGCGACGACGTTCGTACGGCCCGGTGTGCGCTCCAGGAGCGTGGGCTCGACGCCCGCCCCGGCGAGCTGCTCGGCGGCGTACTCGGCCGCGGGGCGCTCGCGGCACTCGCCGTCACCCCGGTTGGTGGTGTCGATGCGGATGAGGTCTGAGGTGAACCGGACGACCTCGTCCAGTGCTTGAGGGTCGACCTGGTCAGCCATACTGCTCCTCAACAGCGGCGGAGGCGATCGTGGTGACCGCCTTGAACGTGCGGATGCCTTCGTACATGGTGTCGCTCGTGTAGGCGATTTTCCGTTCCGCGACGCGCCGCACGCCCGGAACGACCGTCGCGGCCATCGACAGGTGTTCCGCGTCGAACTCGACCTCCACGGTGTGCGGGCCGCCCGCCACCGGCTCGTGCCGCACGGCGAGGGCCGCCGCTTCCTTGGCGGCGGCCCTGATGTCGGCCGCGGTGCGCGCGGGGGTACGGCACACCGCCGCGTACCGCGACACATGGTCCTTGACGGCGACCTTCAGCGCGCCCGGCGCGTAGCCGAGGGCGTCCTCGCAGGCCAGGTCGTCGCCGGTGACGAGGACCACCGGGACGCCGTACTCCGCGACGACGTGCGAGTTCAGCAGGCCCTCGCTGGCGCGGACGCCGTCGACCCACACGCCGGTGATCTGGTTGGCGAGGTAGGTGTGCGCGAGGACGCCCTCCATGCCGGCGCCCGCGTGGTAGCCGACGAAGGCGATGCCGTCGACGTCGCCGTGCTGGACGCCTTCGATCATGGAGAGGGACTTGTGCCTGCCGGTGAGCATCTCGGCCCGCTCGTCGAGCTGTTCGAGGAGCAGATTGCGCATGGTCCAGTGCGCCTCATTGATGAGCACCTCGTCGGCGCCGCCGTCGAAGAACCCGAGCACGGCGGCGTTCACGTCCGAGGTGAACATCGACCGGCACCGCTCCCACTGGGGCGTGCCCGGCAGCACGTCGGCGGGCCAGGTGACGCCGGTGGCGCCCTCCATGTCGGCGCTGATGAGGATTTTCATGAGCTCCAGCCTTGGGTGCGGGACGGTGCGAGGGGGGCGTGGGCGCGGGGAGCGGCATCAGCACCGCTCACCCGGCCCACGGGCACCGCCGGTCCGAGGTAAAGATCTTCACACGGCGTCACGCTACGCCGTGTGGATCGCCCCGGCCTAGACCTCTCCGCCAAGGCTGCCGCTCGGTCACCCCCGCTCCGGGGCGACGTTCAGTCGCAGCAGCCGGTGACGTTCGGTGGGAGTCAGCGGCATGGGTCCATCCCTCGCTCCGGGAAGTTCGCAGAAGTTCGCAGGGCCTCGGTGCTCGACGGCGGGCGGGGCCTGCGCCGTCGGCGGGAGTGACGCCGCGGGGGCACTGACTGTATTTTCAGTCGAGAGTTTGGAGTGCGTCTGAGAGTGAGCAGGGAGCCGCCCGGCCGTCGGCCGTCAGCGGGGAGAGGGGTGAAGGCAGGGATGCGCAGGCCGGGCGGGATCAGCGGGCGGCAGACAGCGAGCAGCGAGGAACCGTAAGCGGCCAGCCGCGAGCAGCGGAAGGCGAGGGCGGGCCGGAAGAAACAGGCGGCGGGCAGGGGGCCCGCGCGGGCGCTACGTCCGCCGCAGCAGCGCCAGCTCCGCGTCGATGGCCCCGCGCAGCAGGTCCCGCGCGTGGTCGAGCTGCGTCCCGCCGCTGAGCCAGCGCATGCTGAGCCCTTCGAGGAGCGCCGTGAGTCGCTCACCGGCGGCGGCCAGGGCGGGCGCCGGGGTCATCGGCTGCACCTGGCCGAGGAGGGCGGCCACCTCCTGCACCCACACCAGGGTCGCCCGGGCGAGGTCCTCCCGAAGCACCGGGTCGAAGACGGCGCTGGCCCGCAACTCGCCCCAGGCGGAGCTGTTCTCCCTGACCTCGGGGGTGTCCTGGAGCTCCTGGAGGAGGGTCTCCTCCAGCTCCTCGCGGGGCGCGAGGGGTTCGGCCTCGGGGTCGCGGCCGGTGGTGTAGCGCTCGGCGCGGTTGCTGATGAACTCGAGGGTGTGGCGCAGGATCCCGGTGCGGTCCTTGAAGTGGTAGTAGATCAGCCCGGTGGAGACGCCGGCCTCGGCGGCGAGTTCTTCGACGCGCAGGCCGCGGACACCGCGACGGGCGATCAGCCGTGCGGCCGCTTCGAGGATCTGGGTAGTGCGAGGCGCCATGGATCCGAACCCTACCGGGCCGTCAGGGGCCCGGTGATCTCGGCCGAGCAGCACGGAAGGGCTCCGAAGGGCCGGTGGGGGCGCGGTGGGGGCGGACCGCGGGACGGTCATCCTGAGAGGGGCGGCCAGGGTCATCACCCGCCGCGGGGTCCGGGGCTGCGCGTGACGGAACTCGCCGCCGAGGCGGGCGTCTCCACGGCGCTCGTCTCCTACCACTTCAAGGACCGCGCGGGCATCCTGCGCCAGACCCTGGAGTTCATCAGCAACTGCGCCGAGCACTACACCGCCGGAAGCGACGGAGACGCGGGAGACGCGGGAGACGCCGGGGCCGAGCACCTCCCCCGTGACCCCCTGCGGGCACTGGAGCACGCCCTCCTGCTGGAGTTCCAGGACCTGCCCGAGGTCCCCGAGAACAGCACGGCCTGGGGCCGCGCCGCCGAAGCCGGACGTACCGCCGACGCCAGACACACCACACCCCTCTTTGACTGAATTTTCAGTCCGTGTCAGAGTGGCGGCACGGCCACCGCGAAGTGGCCGCCCGGCCGCACCCCTGGCGCAGCGCGCCATCCGGCCGCCCCCGGTACAGCACCCGCCGTCCACGCCACGCTCATCGAGCGCCCCACCAGGTCGACGGCTAGCTTGTGACCATCACGATGATCGGAGTTCACCGTGTCCCCCCTCACCCCCTTCTCCCCGATGGCCTCGATGCGCCCCTCCCGCCGCTCCGCCCTGCGCGGGCTCGCCGGGATCGGCGCCGTCGTCCTGGGCTCCGCCGCGTGCGGGCCCGGCGGCTCCGGCGTGACGAAGGCCGCGGGCACCGGGGGTGAGAAGACCTCCGCCGAGGGGCTCCGGCTCGGCGCCGAATGGGAGAGCCACGCGCGCACCTTCATGTCGTGGCCCGCCCTGGAGTCGGTGTGGGAGGAGGACCTGCCGTACGTACGGGAGGACATCGCCCGCATCGCGCGCGCCATCGCGGAGTACGAGTACGTAGTGATGATGGCCAGGCCCGACCAGCAGAAGGCCGCGCAGCGGGCGTGCGGGCGCGACGTCGAGGTCATCCCCCTGGCCGTCGACGACCTGTGGGCGCGCGACACGGTACCCGTGTTCGTGGAGGACGACGGCGAGGTCGTCGGCGTCGACTTCAACTTCAACGGGTGGGGCGACAAGCAGGAGCACACCAACGACGCCCGGGTGGGCCGCGCCCTGCTGTCCGAGTACGACATCCCCCGCGAGAAGGCGCCCCTGGTCGCCGAAGGCGGCTCCTTCGAGACCGACGGCGAGGGCACGCTCCTGATCACGGAGAGCTCGATCGTCAACGACAACCGCAACCGGGGCAAGAGCCGCGACCGGATCGAGGATGAGCTCAAGGAGACCCTGGGCGTCGAAAAGGTGGTCTGGCTCAAGGGCGTGCGCGGGGAGGACATCACCGACGCGCACGTGGACAGCCTCGTCCGGTTCACCGCGCCCGGTGTGGTGCTCCTGGACCGGGCCTTCCCCGGCATGCCCGCCGACTCCTGGTCACGCGCCGCCGACCAGGCCAAGTCCGTCCTGAGCGAGGCCACGGACGCCAAGGGCCGCCGCTTCGAGGTCATCGACCTGCCGCAGCCCGACCTGGACCGGATCACCGGCGAGGGCGACGAATTCGTGTCGACGTACGCCAACTTCTACGTCGCCAACGACTCCATGTTCATGCCGAGGTTCGGCGACCGCAAGGCCGACAAGCGCGCCAAGGGCATCCTGCAGGAGCACTTCCCCCAGCGCGACATCGTGCAGGTCGAGATCGACACCATCGCCTCCGGCGGCGGCGGCATCCACTGCTCCACGCACGACCAGCCCGGCAAGCCGGTCGACTGACCATCCGTCCCACCCCTCGGAGCGGTGGTGGTCACGATCCGACGCCTCCCCCCCCCGTCCCGCGCCAGAGCGCTGGTCGCGGGACTCGTCCTGCTCGCCGTGGCGGCGGCCGTCGCCTGCCGGACTCACCGGCACCGGCCTCAGGCCCGGCCGCGCCCGTGTGACGTGTCCTAAGGCGTGCCCGACGGGTCGGTGAAGGCCTGGCCGCGCCCCACCACCAGCCACTTCGACGGCAGTTCGATGCGGGTCCCGTCCGCTCTGCACTCCGTCGTGGTCAGCGGCAGCGACCCTGCGGCAAGGACGGTCAGGCCCGCCGAGCGGATCAGCTCCGGCACGGCGGCGTCGGCCACCTCGCCCGGTGCGATGCCGTGCGCGAACACGGGCGCCAGCTTGGGCGGCGGGCCCCCGGCGTCCTGGGCCAGGCCGCGCAGCACCGGCCCCGCGGCCTCGGCCAGCTCGACGAGGCAGGCGCGCCCCCGCTCGCCGGTCAGGGTCGCGATGGAGTCGACGAGCGGCTGCCGGTCGGCGGGCTCGCACTGGTGGAGTACGCCGCGCATGTACACGTTGGCGTCGCCGAGTTCGGCGTGCAGTTGCTCGGCGGTGCTCTTGTCGGCCACGTCGAGCTGGCGGAACTCGGCCTGGCCCGCCGGGTCCGCGTGCCGGGCGCGGTCGACGGCGGCGGCCGCCAGGTCGACGCCGAGGACGCGCGGGAAGCGGTCGGCGAGGAAGCGGGTCTGGGTGCCGTTGCCGCAGCCGAGGTCCACCATCGGCAGGTCGGGGGCCGTCAAATGCGGCTCGAACAGGGCCAGGTGGATGCCGGCGGTGAGGACGGGCTCGGAGTCCCAGAAGACGCCGCCCTCCTCCTGGGGTGCCTCGCTCCAGAAGCCCTCCCAGGCCTCCTGATACCGACTGGTGACGCCCATGCCAGCTCCCCGGGGTGCGACAAGCGCCGCCGAACCCGGCGACAAGATCGGTCTACCGCTCGGGGCAGCGCCCGACAAGCCGCACGCGCACACCTTCACGGCGCTTTCGAGGCGTGTTCCCCCCGCGTGCGCCTGCGCGCGGGGCCGTTCCCCCGGCGTGCGACCCACCGGCCCGGCTCGACCCGGCGCGACCGGGCCGGGTGCGGCCTACCGGTGCGGCGGCGACAGCTCGAACCACACGGTCTTGCCCGTGCTCGTCCGGCTGGTGCCCCACTCCTTGGCGAGGCTGGTGATGATGCGCAGGCCGCGCCCGAACTCGTCGCCAGGCCCCGTGGCGAGCAGCGAGGGCAGGGTCGTGTCGTCGTCCTCGACCTCGCACAGGAGCTGCCCGGAGCGGACCAGGCGCAGGCCGATGCGGCCGCCACGCGCGTGTCGTACGGCGTTGGTGACGAGTTCGCTGGCCAGGAGCACGGCGGTGTCGGCGATGGCGTCCAGGCCCCAGTCGCGCAGTTGGCGGCGGACCAGGTCGCGGGCCCTGCTGACCTCGCTGGGGTCGGGCGCGAGCCGCCAGTGCCCGACGTCGGCGGAGGACACGCCGTTCAGCCGGGCCATCAGCAGGGCGACGTCGTCCTTGCGGCCGCCGCGGCCCGCTTCCGAGAAGGTCGCGGCGAGGGCGCGAATGATCGTGTCGCAGGCGTCGTCCATGGAGGCGGCCGGATGGGCGGCCGACTCGACGAGGGTCGCGAGGCCCACGCCGATGTCCTCGCCGCGCACCTCGACCAGGCCGTCGGTGCACATCAACAGCCGGTCGCCGGGCGCGACCCGGACCCGTACCGACTCGAACGGCACGCCGCCGACGCCGATGGGCGCGCCGGTGGGCAGGTCGAGCAGTTCGCTGCGGCCGTCCAGGGCGCGCACCAGGACCGGTGGGATGTGCCCGGCGTTGGCGAGGTGGAGTTCACCGGCGATCGGGTCGTACACGGCGTACAGGCACGTCGCCAAGTAGTGCTCGCCGAGCCGCTGGGCGAGGTCGTCGAGTTTACGCAGGAGCTGGGCGGGCGGCAGGTCGAGGGCGGCCATGGTCTGCACGGCGGTCCGCAACTGGCCCATCATCGCCGCGGAGTTCAGGCCATGGCCCATGACGTCGCCGACCACGAGGGCGGTGCGGGCGCCGGGGAGTTTCACCGAGTCGAACCAGTCGCCGCCGACCCGGCCGAGCAGGGTGCCCGGGAGGTAGCGGGTCGCGATGTCGCAGCCGGACATCCGCGGCTGGATGTGCGGCAGCATGCTGTCCTGGAGGGTGTCGGCGACCGACTCCTGGTACGTGTACATGCGGGCGTTGTCCAGGACGAGCCCCGCGCGGGCGGCGAGTTCGGCGCCGGTGACGCGGTCCATGTCGTTGAAGACGGGCCGCTCGCGGTGGCGCAGCAGGATCATGAAGCCGAGGACGACGTTGCGTGCTTTCAGGGGCACGACCAGCATCGAACGGTGGTTGATCAGCGGCCGGATGTCGCGCTTCTCGAACTGCGAGGCGATGGCGTTGCCCATCTCCTCGGTGATGCGCGGTACGAGGACGGGGTCGCCCGACGTCATGCACTGGAAGAACGGGGTGTGCGCCGGGAACGGCATGGACTCGCCGACGGGCACCACGTCGTCCCAGCGGCCCGGCTCGTCCGTGTGCTCCACGGCGACGCGGTGCCACAGGGTGGTCTCGTCGGGCGGGCCCTCGGGGAAGCCCTCGCCCGCGACGACCTGTTCGCGCAGGTAGGTGCCCGCGACGTCGGTGAAGCGCGGCACGACGGCCTTGCTGACCTCGACGATGGTGCGGGACAGGTCGAGGGAGGTCCCGATGCGTCCGCTGACCTCGTTGAGGAACTCCAGGCGCTCCCGCACGGCCGCGTATTCGAGGTCCTCGCCGTCGTCGTCGGCGACGGCTGCCGGGGGCGTGCCCCCGGCAGCCGTCGCTGCGGCGCGCTGCCTGCGGGCCCGGCGCTCGGCGCGGCGCGGGACGCCCCAGTCGGGCGTGACGGGCACGCGGTCGTGCTGGCTGAACTCCAGGACGGGATAGCCCAGTTCGAGGACCTGGGCGGCGATGCGGGCGCTCTCGCCGACGCTCATGCTCGGCAGGATCTCGGGGAGGCGGTCCGCGAGTTCGTCGGCGCCCGGGAAGTCCGTGTGCAGGGCGAACCCCGGCGCTATGCGCTCCACCCGGTCGGTGTCCGGGTCGCCCGCGACGGCGAGGCGGGCGGCGTCGGCGGCCAGCACGAGCAGCCGCTCCGGTCCGGGCCCGACGAGCGGGTAGGCCCACCACAGGACGTCGATGCGCTCGCGCGCGCCGGTCGGGGCCGTGAGACGGGCGCGGCCCGCGGCGGGGTAGGAGAGCCGTCCGTCCAGGGAGCTGCCGAGGTCGGGCCCGAGCACGTCGTACTCCCCGTAGGCACCGTTGTCCTGCGGGAGGGCTCCGGAGACGGGCCGCAGGTCACCGGCCGGGCGGCCGACGGCCTCCTCCTTGGCGTACCCGAAGAGGCGGCGCGCGCCGGTGCTCCAGTGCGAGACGAGGCCGTCCGCGTCGACGACGACCACGGCCAGCGGGACTCGGCCGGACATGCCGCTCGGCGCGACCGGCTCGCCGTCCGGGATCTCACGCTCCATGGCCTCGGCTCCCTCCCTCGGCACGGCAAGATCTGCAACGCCCCCAACCACCGTACGACCGTATGGGGTTGCGGTGCGGCGCTATCGGTGAATTGGCCCGGCGAGGGGGCGCCTCCGGAGCGAGTCCCGCCCCTTCCTGTCGCCGGGCGGCCCGGCGCTCGCCGCGCGGCCGGACGGCCGGACGGTCGGACGGCCGCGCCGTGTCCTGGTGTGCGTGCGGCACGCGCTCAGTCCTCGTGGCCCAGTTGCAGGTCCCGCTCCGTGCGCCCGCCGCCAGCGACCTGGAGCACGGTGGCGACGGGCGGGTACCCGGCGGCGATCACCGTGTACTCGCCGGACGACAGGTCGACGAAGCGGAAGGTGCCGTCGGCGCCCGTGGTCAGCGTGTCCACGACGTTGCCCGCCGCGTCGAGGAGCGTCACGCGCGCGTCCTCCACGGGCCGTCCGCCTCCGGCCCGCACGGTGCCGCGCAGGACCGCTCCCCCGGCCAGCTCGATGTCCTGGCGGGTCTCGCGGGACGCCTGCACGCTGACGGGCAGGGCCGCCGGGCGGAACGCGGGCGCGCTGGCGGCCAGCGTGTACTCCCCCGCGACCAGCTCCGTGATCGCGTACCCGCCCTCGCGGCCGCTGCGGGCGGTGGCGACGACGTCCCCGCGGACGTCGGTGAGGGTGACGGCGGCGTCCCGGACGGGCGAGCCGTCGGCGGTGCGCACGCTTCCGGCGAGGCGGCCCGCGCCGCCGAGGACCACGTCGAGCTCGACGGCGCGCTCGCCGACGGTGACGGTGACGGCCTGCGGCTGGTGGCCGCCCGCCGCGGCGATCAGGACGAACGATCCGGCGCCGGGGGTGCCGAGCGCGTAGCGCCCGTCGTCGCCGCTCGCGCCGCGCCCGATCTGCTGGCCCGCGACGTCGATGAGGGTCAGGGCCGCGCGCGGTACGACGGTGCCGTCCGGGTGCTGCACGGTGCCGCAGACGGGCACTCCGGCGGCGTACGGATTGCGGGCCCCCGGGACGGTGGCCTGCTCGCCGGCGGGGGCGTGCGGGGTCTTCGAGGACACGGCGCTGGACACGAGGGGGGTCTCCTTGAGGAAGAAGGCGAGCAGCAGGCCGAGGACGAGGACGGGGACCAGGTAGAGGAAGATCCGCGGCATCGCGTCGGCGTACGCCTGGATGTAGCCCTCGCGCAGCGACGCGGGCATCGTGTGGACGAGCTGGGGAGTGATCGATTCGGCATCCGGCAGCCCCGCGGTGGCGGGCAGCCGGTCGGCGAGGGCGTCGGTGAGGCGGTCGGCGAAGAGCGTGCCGAAGACCGCGGCGCCGACGCTGCCGCCGATCTGCCGGAAGTAGTTGTTGGCGCTGGTGGCGGTGCCGAGGTCGGCGGGCGGCGCGGCGTTCTGCACGGCGAGGATCAGGACGGGCATGACCAGTCCGACGCCGGCGCCGAGGATCGCCATCCAGATGCTGTAGTGCAGCCGGGGCGTGTCCGCTTCGAGCCGGGAGAGCAGATACATGCCCACTACGGAGAGCGCGCCGCCGAGGATCGGGTAGATCCGGTAGCGCCCGGTGTGGCTGATGAGCTGCCCGGCGATGATCGAGGCGCCGACGACGCCGCCCATCATGGGCAGCATCAGGAGGCCGGACTCGGTGGCGCTCGCGCCGTCGACCATCTGCAGGAACGTCGGCAGGTAACTGGCCGCTCCGAAGAGGGCGATGCCGACGACGAGCCCTACGAGACCCGTGATGTTGAAGACCGAATCACGGAACAGGCGCAGCGGGATGATCGGTTCTGCCGCGAACCGCTCGGCGACCAGGAAGAGCACGGTCGACACGACCGCTCCGGCGGCGAGGCCGAGGATGACGCGCGAGCCCCAGGCGTACTCCGTGCCGCCCCAACTGGTCAGGAGCACCAGGCAGGTGGAGGCGGCGACGAGCAGCAGCGCCCCCAGCACGTCGAGCCTGCCCCGCGACACGGGCTTGGGCAGCTTCAGGACGAGCGCGACCACGAGGAGGGTGACCAGGCCGAACGGCACGTTGAAGTAGAAGCACCAGCGCCAGGAGACATGGTCGGTGAAGAAGCCGCCGAGCAGCGGCCCGGCGACGGACGCCAGGCCGAAGGAGGCGCCGATGAGGCCCATGTAGCGGCCCCGCGCGCGGGGCGGCACGATGTCGGCGATGATCGCCTGCACGCCGATCATGAGGCCGCCGGCGCCGACGCCTTGGAGGGCGCGGAAGGCGATGAGCTGGTCCATGGTGCGCGAGGCGCCCGCGAGCGCGGAGCCGATCACGAAGACGACGATGGCGAACTGGAAGACGCCCTTGCGTCCGAAGAGGTCGCCGAGCTTGCCGTAGATCGGCAGGCCGACCGTGGAGGTCAGCAGGTACGCGGTGATCGCCCAGGACATCTTGTCCAGGCCGTGCAGCTCGCCGACGATCTTCGGCAGCGCGGTGGCGACGATCATCTGCTCGAGGGCGGCGAGCAGCAGGGCCAGCATGAGGCCGACGAAGACCATGCGGACCCGGGCGGGGCTGAGGCCGTGCGGGGGCATCCCGGTGGCGTCCGCGGGTGGTGGTGGCCCCTGCGCGGGGTGCTGCTTGTCCGGATGGCCCCCGTCCGGATGAGGCGTGTCCGGGCGGTGCGGGCCCTCGGCCCGGCTCCGCTCCGGGCCCGCCGCCGGGGGCTGCGCGGCCGCCCGTTCGCCGTGCCCGGCGCCCATCGCCAGCGTCGTCCCGCCCACCTGCTGCTCCCCTCGTCGCGCTTGCGCCGCCCATTTCTCGCATTACGCGACAACTGGAGCAAGCGCGACGAGTCGCCCCCGGGCGCGCACCGGCGCGCGTAAGCGCCGGTGGGAGCCCTACGGCGTACAACTGGGCCGTCCCGAAAACCACTCGAAACGGTGAGCGTGACAACAACCCTGATGGGTTAGGGGAGTTGGCCGAGAGGGAGCGCCAACCGGCCGGTTGGCGCTCCCTCTCGGCCCGGGGCCGCTTCTCGCTCTCCGGGACTACTTCCCGGTTTCTCGCCCTCCGGGACTACTCCTCGGCCCTCGCCCTCCGGGACTACTTCTCGGTCTCGGTGGCGAGCTTGTCGAGCACGGCGTCGTAGATCCGCGCGAGGCCCTTGGGGGCGAAGGTCTTCTCGAAGAAGCCGCCGATGCCGCCCGCGCCGTTCCACACGCTGGTGACGACCACGCGCGAGGAGCCCTCGCCCGCCGGGGTCACGCGCCAGGTGGTGACCATGGACGAGTTGCGGTCCTTCTCGACGAGTTCGCCGTCGGTGGGCTCGCTCACCTCGAGCAGACAGTCGCGGATCCGCTTGCTGGTGGCCTGGAGCTTCCAGTGGACGAGGGTGCCCTCGCCGTCGCCGCCCTCGCGCACCTCGTACTCGCTGAAGTGCTCCGACAGGATCTTCGCGCGCGTGCCGCTGTAGTCGGCCAGCGCATCGAAGACGTCCTCCGGCTGCGCCGCGATGATCCGCTCCGTGGTCGCCTCGACCTGCGCCATTGCACTTCCTCCAGCAGTTGGGTGTCTCAGGGGTGGGACGGTCAGCCAACCACCCCGCGCACCGGCGCCCCAAATCGGGTCCGGGCCACGTTCGCACGATCAAGGGAACATGTGTTCTATTCTGTGGTGAGTGTTGTTGTCCGTGCTGGTCACTGCTGGTCAGTGCTACGGAGGAGGCGCCATGCGCTGGGAGAACCTGTCCGACGGGCCGCGAGGGAGCGCCGGGGACGCCGCCCTGTTCGGCGCCGACGCCGTGACCACCCGGACCTTCGACACCCCCGAGTTCCGCGGGATCACCTTCCACGAGGTGCGGGCGAAGTCGATCGTGAACCGGGTGCCGGGGGCGTCGCGCATGCCCTTCGAGTGGACGGTCAACCCCTACCGGGGCTGCACGCACGCGTGTGTGTACTGCTTCGCCCGCAAGACGCACTCCTATCTGGACCTGGACACGGGCCTGGACTTCGACAGCCAGATCGTGGTGAAGATCAACGCGCCCGAGCTGCTCCGCCACCACCTCGCCTCGGCGCGTTGGGGCGGCGAGCACATCGCGATGGGCACCAACGTCGACTGCTACCAGCGCGCGGAGGGCCGGTACGCGCTGATGCCGGGCATCATCGCGGCGCTGCGCGACCGCGCCAACCCGTTCTCGATCCTCACCAAGGGCACGCTGATCCTGCGTGATCTCGACCTGCTGCGACAGGCCGCCGCCGTCACCGACGTCGGCATATCGATGTCCGTGGGCTTCCTGGACGAGCAGTTGTGGCGCACGGTCGAGCCGGGCACCCCGGCCCCCGGGCGACGCCTGGAGGTCGTGCGCACCTTGAGCGGGCACGGCATCGAGTGCGGCGTCCTGATGGCCCCGGTGATCCCGTTCCTCGGCGACCACCCGGACCAGCTGCGCGCCACGGTACGGGCGATCGCGGCGGCCGGGGCGACGTCGGTGACCCCGCTGACGCTGCACCTGCGGCCCGGCGCGCGCGAGTGGTTCATGGCCTGGCTCACGCACCACCACCCGCATCTGGTGCGGCGGTACGAGCGCCTGTACGCGGACGGCGCGTACGCCCCGAAGTGGTACCAGCGCCGCATCACCCGCCAGGTGCACGACCTGGCACGGGAGTTCGGCATCGGCCCGTCCCGCGCGGGCGCCGCACGCCGCATCCCCGAGCCCCGGGGGACGGCACCCGCACCGGGTGCCACCCAGCTCACGCTGCTCTGATCCGGGCTGGGCCATCGGCGGGCTTCGTCATGCTCCTTTCAGGTAATTAGCCCTCAGAACGGCCGCTTCCGGGCGGGGATTCCGGGACGATGCCGCGGGGGTCGTGGGCCTCGCGGCCCCGAACCCTCCGCTCTGGGAGGCTCGATGAGAGCAACCGCCGTCTCACTGTGCGGCGCCGCCGCGCTGGTGACCGGTCTCGTCGCGGCGGTGCCGTCCGCCGCGGGCACCGATGCGAAGTCCGCACCGCGCACCGCGCACCACCTCGCCTGGAAGAAGTGCGCGACCAAGGACTACCCGAAGCTCCAGTGCGCGTCCCTGAAGGTCCCGCTGGACCACGACCACCCGCACGGCGAGCAGATCACGCTCGCCCTGTCCCGGATCGCGCACACCGCGAAGCGGTACCAGGGCCCGCTCCTGGTGAACCCGGGCGGCCCCGGCGGCAGCGGCCTGTCCATGGCCGGGTACGTCGCCAAGAAGCTCCCTTCGAAGGTCGCCGCCGGCTACGACGTCATCGGCTTCGACCCGCGCGGCGTCGGCCGCAGCAAGCCCGCCCTCACCTGCCGCCCCGGCCACTTCAAGCCCGTACGGCCCGCCACGGTGCCGGACACCGCCGCCCTGGAGCGGGCCAACCTCAACCGCGCGCGGGCCTTCGCGAAGGCGTGCGCCGCCAAGTACGCGGACGTCCTGCCGTTCATCGACACGGTGAGCGCGGTCAAGGACATGGACGCGATCCGCGCGGCGGTCGGCGCCGACCGGATCAACTACTTCGGGTACTCGTACGGCACCTACCTGGGCGCCGTGTACGCGAAGCTGTTCCCCGGCCGGGTGCGTCGCATGGCCCTGGACTCCGTGGTCGACCCGCACAACGTCTGGTACGAGGCGAACCTCACCCAGGACCACGCCTTCGACAGCCGCCACAAGGCCTTCATGGCCTGGGTCGCCAAGCACCACAAGCAGTACCGGCTCGGCAAGGACCCGGCCAGGATCGAGGCCGAGTGGTACGCGATGCGTGCCGCCCTCGCCAAGAAGCCGGCGGGCAAGAAGGTCGGCGCCGCCGAGCTGGAGGACACCTTCATGCCGGGCGCCTACTTCAACGGCTACTGGCCGTTCCTGGCGGAGGCGTTCTCCTCGTACGCGCGCACCAAGGACACCGACCTCCTGGTCGAGGCGTACGAGAACTTCGGCGCCGTGGACGCGGCGGGCGACAACAGCTACTCGGTGTACACCTCGGTGGGCTGCCGGGACGCGGCCTGGCCGCGCGACTGGGAGCAGTGGCGCCGGGACAACTGGCGGACGCACGCGAAGGCGCCGTTCATGACCTGGAACAACGCCTGGTACAACGCCCCGTGCGCGTTCTGGCCGGTGCGGTCGCTGCACCACCCCGACGTCACCAACACCTCGGTGGCGCCGGTGCTGCTCTTCCAGGCCACCGACGACGCGGCCACGCCGTACGAGGGCGCGATCACGATGCACCGCAAGCTGCGCGGATCGAGCCTGGTGGTGGAGCAGGGCGGTGGCAACCACGGCATCACGCTGAGCGGGAACGCCTGCCTGGACCGGCACCTGGCGGCGTACCTGACGAACGGCAAGGTGCCGCACAGCGGCGGTGAGGTCGACGCGGTGTGCAAGCCGCTGCCGGAACCCGAGCCGAAGGCCGCGGCCCGCGCGGGTTCGGCGGGCAGTGGCGCGGAACTCCACCGGATGCTGGGCTTCCGCGGCTGACGCGTGGGCTCCGGCGCCTGGTCGAACCCGGGCGCCGGGCATCCGTCGGGGGCGTTGTCGGACCCGTGGTCCACCATGGTCACCATGAGCCGACTGACACACCTTCACGCCCCCGACGGGGTCGCGCCCGCGACCGCGTACACCCACGTGGTGACCGGCACGGGCCGCCTCGTCGCCGTCTCCGGTCAACTCGCCCTGGACGAGCGGGGCGAGCTGGTCGGCGCGGGGGACGCGGCGGCGCAGGCCCGCCAGGTCTTCGAGAATCTGCGGCGCTGTCTGGCGGCCGCGGGCGCGGACTTCGACGACGTGATCAAGCTGACGTACTTCGTCACCGACGTGGCGCACATGCCCGCGGTCCGGGCCGCCCGCGACGCCTACCTCGACCCGGCCCGCCTGCCCGCCGCGTCGGCGGTGCAGGTGGCGGCGCTGATGGGACCCGAGTTCCTGATGGAGATCGAGGCGCTGGCGGTGGTTCCGGAGGAGGCCGCGACGGGCGCCTAGCGCTCCGGGCACCTGGCGGCTCCGGGCCCGCCCCGGACGCCTAGGGCGTTTCTGATGGCTCTTGGTCGGCCGCCAGGGAGATCGTCGGCGCAACGGGAGCTGCCCCGCGAGGTGCTGCTCGCCCCGGCGCCCACACCCGTGACAGCCATCTGACGGTTTCAAGAGCCGTCAGAAACGCCCTAGCGGTTCCCGGGCCCGGCGCCCAGCAGCAACAGCGCGCTCTCCCCCGCCAGTTCCTCCGCGTGCGCGGGCAGCTCCTGGCCGCGGCGCAGCTGGCGGCGGACGATGGTCAGCGGCATGTCGATCACGGCGAGCGCGACCCGGTCCGCGGCGGGCCCCGCCTCGGCGCCCAGCGCCGCGCACAGCCCGGCCACGGCCTCGCCCACCCGCCGGTGCCCCGCCGCCGCCCGCCCGGCACTCGCCGCGGGCCAGTCGGCCTCGGCGAAGTCGGCGGCGCCGTACAGGAGCAGGGCGGCTTCCCTCGGATGCGTCCGGCTCCACGCGACCACATGGACGGCCGCCGCCCGGGCCGCCGCGCGCGGATCTCCCCCGCCGGACCCCAGCGCCGCGAACCACCCCTCCTGGAAGCCCTCGACGGTCCGCAGCCACACCTCCGCGAGCAGCGCCGGACGCCCCGGGAACCGGTGGTACACCGACCCGCTGGGCGCGCCGACCGCCTTGGCCACGGCCGCCATGGTGACCGCGGACGGGCCCGCCGCCGCGGCCAGTTCGACGGCGGCGTCCAGAAAGCGGCTCACGTCGTACCGGGGTGGTCTCGCCATGTATTGGAGAGTACCCTCCAATTAAAGAGAGAGGCCCCTCTAAAACGCCCTTGGAGCCACCATGGCCGTCCTCAACGTCCACGAACGCCTCCTGCCCGTCGAGCCGGGCGCGGTCGGCGGTCTCATCGACGCCCTCGCCACCCCGGACGACCCGCTGTGGCCCACCGCCGACTGGCCGCCCATGAAGCTGGACCGGGGGCTCGCGCCCGGGTCGCGCGGCGGCCACGGGCCGGTCCGGTACACCGTGGCGGCGTACGCGCCGCAGCAGTGGGTGCGGTTCGCCTTCACCGGGCCGCGCGGCTTCGACGGGTTCCACGAGTTCACGGTCCACCCGCTGGACGACGGCAGCGGGCAGACGGTCCTGCGCCACACCCTGACGATGCGCGCCCGCGGCCCGGCGCGGCTGACCTGGCCACTGGCGTTCCGCGCCTTCCACGACGCCTGCCTGGAGGACAGCCTCGACCGCGCGGAGCGTGCCCTGACCGGCACGGTCCGGCGCCCCGCACGCTGGAGTCCCTACGTGCGCCTCCTGCGCCGCCTCACCCCCGACCGCCCCTCATGACGACCCCTGGGCCCGCACCGACACCCGGGCCAGGGCCGCCGCCGCGGCCGCCGCGAGGCGCGGGTGGCCGCAGGCGGCCGTGAGCACCGGTATGGCCCGCGCGTCCCCGAGCGCCCCGAGCCCCTCGACGCACGCCAGCGCGACCTTGCCGTAGGGGTCGTTGGGGGTCAGGCGGCGCTGCAGCGTGACGATCAGGGCGGGGGCCGACTCCGGGGCCCGCAGCTCCGTCAGGAGCCGCACGGGATGCAGGGCGTAGGCGACCCGCAGCTCGTTGGTGGCGAGCGCCGCCGCCGCGCGTGCCGTGCGCCGGTCGCCGAGTCGCGCGAGGGCGTACGCGGCGGCGGCGCAGCGCGGCGGATCCCGGTGGTTGAGCAGCAGCACCAGCGCCTCGAAGGCCCGCCGGTCCCCCAGTACCCCCAGCTTGACCGCTGCCAACTCCCGCGCCCACAGGGGCTGTCCGGCCGCGAGCAGCACCCCCGCGAGCTCGTCCGCGGCATGGGCGGCCAGCAGTCTCTCGTACGCGTCCAGCGCTCCCGACGCCGCCGCCTCGCGTCGTAAGCGATCCGTCACCGTCCGCAACTCCGCATCCATGCGCCGAGCCTAGTCGCGACGGACGTCACAGACACCGGGGGCTGGCGCGCTCGTTACTCACGGGTTAATCTCATGTGAGCGGGGCACACTCCTCGCGCAGCATTCTTTGCTCTTCGCACTTCGACTCTGGACGGCCTGGTGACGCAGCCGTCTCGAGTGTTGTCGGTTCGGTACGCATGTACCGCAGGACGGCGTGGCCACGGGACAGGGCCTGCCGGTTCTCCCTTCGCGCAACCTCCGCACGCCGTACGCCACTTCACGCCCGCTCGCGTGGCCCGTGTCCGGTGCGCCCCCGCCACGCGCCGTGCGCGTGCGCCCCTCAGTCGTCACTCACTTCCTGGAGTCCACGCATGGACACTCCCTTCAGCACGGTCGCCGTCGTCGGTCTCGGCACGATGGGCACCGGCATCGCCGAAGTCCTCGCCCACGCGGGCCGCGAGGTCATCGGCATCGACGTCAGCGAACAGGCCACGGCCCACGCCGTCGCCGCCCTGGAGGCCTCCACCGCGCGTGCCGTGCGCCGCGAACGGCTCACCGAGAGCGAGCGCGAGGACATCCTCGCCCGCTTCCGCGCCGGCACCGACCTGCGGGCGGCGGCCGAGGCCGACCTGGTCATCGAGGTCGCCCCCGAGTCGTACGAGATCAAGCAGCAGATCTTCCGTGAGCTCGACGGCATCGTGCGCCCCGACACGGTCCTGGCCACCGGCACGAACGCGCTGTCCGTGACGCGTCTCGCCGCCGAATCCGCGCACCCGGAGCGGGTGTTGGGCCTGCACTTCTTCAACCCGGCGCCCGCCATGAAGCTCGTCGAGGTCGTCTCGTCGGTGCTCACCGCGCCGGCCGCCGTGGCCGCGGTGACCGACCTCGCCGCCGCGCTCGGCAAGGAGCCCGTCGCCGTCGGCGACCGCCCCGGCTTCGTCGCCGACGGGCTGCTCTTCGGCTACCTCAACCAGGCGGCGGCGATGTACGAGGCCAAGTACGCGAGCCGCGAGGACATCGACGCGGCGATGCGGCTCGGCTGCGGCCTGCCCATGGGACCGCTCGCGCTGCTCGACCTGATCGGCGTCGACACCGCCCGCACCGTCCTCGACGCCATGTACACCGAGTCGCAGGACCGGCTGCACGCGCCCGCCCCGATCCTCAAGCAGCTCAGCGAGGCGGGCCTGACGGGTCGCAAGTCGGGCCGAGGCTTCTACACGTACGCCGAGTCCGGCAGCGACGAGGTCGTGCGGGACGCGGCGACGCCGCTGGAGGGCACCCGGCAGGCGCGGGGGCGTGAGGTCCGCTCCGTCGGCGTGGCCGGTTCCGGCACCATGGCGTCCGGGATCGCGGAGGTCTTCGCGAAGGCCGGGTACGACGTGGTGCTCGCCGCCCGCAGCGCGGAGAAGGCCGTCGCGGCCAAGGCCCGGGTCGCCAAGTCGCTCTCGCGCTCCGTCGACAAGGGGCGGCTCACCGCGGAGGCCGCGGCGAAGACCCTCGACCGGATCACGCCCAGCGGGTCCTACGAGTCGTTCGCCGACGTCGACCTCGCCCTGGAGGCGGTCGCGGAGGATCTGGAGATCAAGCGGCAGCTCTTCGCGACCCTCGACAAGGTCTGCAAGCCCGGCGCCGTCCTCGCCACCACCACGTCCTCGCTGCCCGTCGTGGCCTGCGCCCGCGCCACCTCCCGGCCCGGCGACGTGATCGGCCTGCACTTCTTCAATCCGGCGCCCGCCATGAAGCTCGTCGAGGTCGTGCGCACCGTCCTGACCGAGGACGACGTGCACGCCACCGCCCGCGAGGTGTGCGCCTCGATCAAGAAGCACCCGGTGGACTGCGGGGACCGGGCCGGGTTCATCGTGAACGCGCTCCTGTTCCCGTACCTCAACAACGCGATCAAGATGGTCCAGGAGCACTACGCGTCCCTCGACGACATCGACGCCGCCATGAAGCTGGGCGGCGGCTACCCGATGGGGCCCTTCGAGCTCCTCGACGTCGTCGGCCTGGACGTCTCGCTGGCCATCGAGAAGGTGCTGCACCGCGAGTTCCGCGAGCCCGGCCTCGCACCCGCGCCGCTCCTGGAACACCTGGTGGCTGCGGGCTGCCTCGGCCGCAAGACGGGCCGCGGCTTCCGCGAATATGCCCGGCGCTGACCGGCGCGCGGACCCCGGGCCCAGAGCACACGAGGCGGTGCGCGCCGAGCGCGCGGACTGGGGCGGGCTGCTCGAACCGTCGGGCAGCCCCCTCCCGCAGGCGCACTCAGCTGCGCACATGCAGTACGTTCGGGGCATGCCCAAGGCCGCCAAGTCCTCACGTACGACAGCTACGCCCGACGCTCCGGAGAGCGCCGCGGGCAGCCGCGCCGCCGCACAACGGCTCAAGATGCGCCGCGAGCTGGCGGCCGCCGCCATGGAACTCTTCGCGTCCAAGGGCTACGAGGCGACCACGGTCGACGAGATCGCGGCGCAGGCCGGGGTGGCCCGCCGGACTTTCTTCCGGCACTTCCGGTCCAAGGAAGAGGCGATCTTCCCCGACCACGACGACACCCTGATCCGGGCGGAGGCCGTGCTCAACGCGGCGCCCGCGCACGAGCACCCGCTCGACACGGTGTGCCGGGGCATCAAGGAAGTCATGAAGATGTACGCGGCCTCGCCCGCCGTGTCCGTGGAGCGGTACCGCCTCACGCGCGAGGTGCCCACGCTGCGCGAGCGGGAGATCGCCTCCGTGGCGCGCTACGAACGTCTCTTCACCCGCTACCTCCTCGGTCACTTCGACGAGCACGCGCACCACCACGGCAACGACGACCCGCTCCTCGCGGAGGTCGC
Organism: Streptomyces flavofungini; assembly: GCF_014650815.1. Classification (GTDB taxonomy): domain Bacteria; phylum Actinomycetota; class Actinomycetes; order Streptomycetales; family Streptomycetaceae; genus Streptomyces; species Streptomyces flavofungini. The sequence goes on along the minus strand of NZ_BMVR01000004.1, from coordinate 498,472 downwards.
CGCGTCCGCCGTCGTCACCGCCCACAACCACGTCCTGCGGCGCTGGCTCCGGGCCGGGGGCCAGGGGGACGTGGAGGGGCAGCTCGACCACGCCTTCGGGATCGTCCGCCGCACCTTCGGCACCGGGATCCCCGCCGGGCGGGACACGACGCCCTCCGGGGCCTCGGCCACCGTCTCCGACGGCGGGGAGGTCCTCGTCACGGTGGCCCGCACGGACGCACCCCTCGACGAGGTCATGCGCACCATCGAAAAGGCACTGCGCACCCGCGCCTGACCGTCGGCCGCTCCCCCGCCGATCGGCGCTGCCCGCCTCGCCCTCACACACCGGGCGGGCTCTCTCCCACCCGCCCACCCTCCCTCCGGCCCTCCGGGGCGAGCAACAGCCCGGCACCCTCAGCCCCCGAAACACCTCGCCCCACATCCCCCTTCAGCCTGCCCCAGCAGGTTTCAGCCCGTTCGGCATTGCGGACGAGCGCGCCCCACGATCGGCGCGGGCTGCCGCACCCGCACGGGACGTCAAGCGGCGGCTGGGGTTCAGGGGGCGCGGCGCCCCTGGTTTCGGGAAAGGGGTGGGGCTGGGGCGCCCCGCGACGGACAGCCCACCCGCACACGCCCTCTGACCTGCAATGATCGATCATCGCTCAGATGAACCCGCCCGGTGACAACTGAGAGAAATTGTTGGCACTGAGTGTCTTGCCGACTGGCACGCGGTGTCATACGTTGATGTTGTCCGAGCGGCCGACGGGTGGAGAACTTCCCCCCTGACGCTGTCCCCGCAAGCCATTGGCGAGCGCGCCCGGACGCCTGCGTCACAGGCACCCCGCGCCCCACCACGGCGCCGCCACCGCACCACCTCCGCCGAACCGACGGCACCACCCCGCTTTCCAGCACCACCCCGACGTACCCCTCAGAGCGCCACCCCCCGGTGGCGCCCTTCGCCGGAGGCAACCCATGCAGGAAATCCTGGACGCGATCCAATCGCCGGACACCTCGGCCGCCGACTTCGCCGCGCTGCCGCTGCCCGAGTCGTACCGCGCCGTGACCGTGCACAAGGACGAGACGGAACTGTTCGCCGGGCTCGCCACCCGCGACAAGGACCCGCGCAAGTCGCTGCACCTGGACGAGGTGCCGGTGCCGGAACTCGGCCCGGGCGAGGCCCTGGTGGCCGTGATGGCCTCGTCCGTGAACTACAACTCCGTGTGGACGTCGATCTTCGAGCCGCTGTCGACGTTCGGATTCCTCGAGCGCTACGGCAAGTTGAGCGACCTCACCAAGCGCCACGACCTGCCGTACCACATCATCGGCTCCGACCTCGCGGGCGTCGTCCTGCGTACCGGCCCCGGCGTGAACGCCTGGCACCCGGGCGACGAGGTCGTCGCGCACTGCCTGTCGGTGGAGCTGGAGTCCTCGGACGGCCACAACGACACGATGCTCGACCCGGAGCAGCGCATCTGGGGCTTCGAGACCAACTTCGGCGGCCTCGCGGAGATCGCCCTGGTGAAGTCCAACCAGCTCATGCCGAAGCCGGACCACCTGAGCTGGGAGGAGGCGGCGGCGCCGGGCCTGGTGAACTCCACCGCGTACCGCCAGCTCGTCTCGCGCAACGGCGCCGGCATGAAGCAGGGCGACAACGTGCTCATCTGGGGCGCGAGCGGTGGACTCGGCTCGTACGCCACGCAGTTCGCGCTGGCCGGTGGCGCCAACCCGATCTGTGTGGTGAGCAGCCCGCAGAAGGCGGAGATCTGCCGCGCGATGGGCGCCGAGGCGATCATCGACCGCAACGCCGAGGGTTACCGGTTCTGGAAGGACGAGCGCACCCAGGACCCCAAGGAGTGGAAGCGCTTCGGCAAGCGCATCCGCGAGTTCACCGGCGGCGAGGACATCGACATCGTCTTCGAGCACCCCGGCCGCGAGACCTTCGGCGCCAGCGTCTACGTCACCCGCAAGGGCGGCACCATCACCACCTGCGCCTCCACCTCGGGCTACATGCACGAGTACGACAACCGCTACCTGTGGATGTCCCTGAAGCGCATCATCGGCTCGCACTTCGCCAACTACCGCGAGGCCTGGGAGGCCAACCGGCTCATCGCCAAGGGCAGGATCCACCCGACGCTCTCCAAGGTGTACTCCCTGGCGGACACCGGGCAGGCCGCCTACGACGTGCACCGCAACCTCCACCAGGGCAAGGTCGGCGTGCTCGCGCTGGCGCCCGAGGAGGGGCTCGGCGTGCGCGACGCGGAGAAGCGGGCCCTGCACCTCGACGCCATCAACCGCTTCCGCAACATCTGAGGGGCGAGGGCTCATTCATGACTGAGCGTCAGAAGGACCGGCCGTGGCTGATGCGCACCTACGCCGGCCACTCCACGGCGGAGGCGTCGAACGAGCTGTACCGGCGCAACCTCGCCAAGGGCCAGACGGGCCTGTCGGTCGCCTTCGACCTGCCGACGCAGACCGGCTACGACCCGGACCACATCCTCGCGCGCGGGGAGGTGGGCCGGGTCGGCGTCCCGGTGTCCCATCTCGGTGACATGCGGCGGCTGTTCCAGGACATCCCCCTGGAGCAGATGAACACCTCCATGACGATCAACGCGACGGCCATGTGGCTGCTCGCGCTGTACCAGGTCGTCGCCGAGGAGCAGGGCGCGGACATCACCCAGCTCCAGGGGACGACGCAGAACGACATCGTCAAGGAGTACCTGTCGCGCGGGACGCACGTCTTCCCGCCGGGGCCGAGCCTGCGGCTGACCACCGACATGATCACGTACACGGTGGCCAACATCCCGAAGTGGAACCCGATCAACATCTGCAGCTACCACCTGCAGGAAGCCGGGGCCACGCCGGTGCAGGAGGTCGCGTACGCGATGAGCACGGCGATCGCCGTGCTCGACGCGGTGCGTGCCTCCGGACAGGTGCCGGAGGAGAAGTTCGGCGATGTCGTCGCGCGGATCTCGTTCTTCGTGAACGCCGGGGTGCGGTTCATCGAGGAGATGTGCAAGATGCGGGCCTTCGGGCGCATCTGGGACCGGGTCGCGCGCGAGCGGTACGGCATCACCGACGCCAAGCAGCGGCGCTTCCGCTACGGCGTGCAGGTCAACTCGCTCGGCCTGACCGAGGCGCAGCCGGAGAACAACGTCCAGCGCATCGTCCTGGAGATGCTCGCCGTCACGCTGTCGAAGGACGCCCGCGCGCGTGCCGTGCAGCTGCCCGCCTGGAACGAGGCGCTCGGCCTGCCGCGCCCCTGGGACCAGCAGTGGTCGCTGCGCATCCAGCAGGTCCTCGCGCACGAGAGCGACCTCCTGGAGTACGAGGACATCTTCGCGGGCTCGCACGTGATCGAGGCCAAGGTGGACGCCCTGGTCGAGGAGTCCCTGGCGGAGATGGACCGCATCGAGCAGATGGGCGGCGCGATGGCCGCCGTCGAGTCGGGCTATCTGAAGTCGCAGCTGGTGTCCTCGCACGCCGAGCGCCGGGCCCGGATCGAGGCGGGCGAGGACAAGATCATCGGCGTGAACGTCTTCGAGACGACGGAGCCGAACCCGCTCACCGCCGACCTGGACACCGCGATCATGACGGTCGACCCGGCGGTCGAGGCGCGCGTCGTGGCCGCCATCGGCGACTGGCGCACCACCCGGCAGGAGTCCTCCGACCGGCAGGGCCTGGGCGACCCCTTCCACTTCCCCACCGTCCACCAGGCGCTCGACCGGCTCAAGGAGGTCGCGGCCGGGACCGGCAACCTGATGGAGGCCACCCTGGAGTGCGCCCGCTCCGGCGTGACGACCGGCGAGTGGGCGGGCGCCCTGCGGGAGGTCTTCGGGGAGTTCCGGGCGCCGACGGGCGTGTCCGGGGCGCCGGTGGCCGTCACCGCGGAGGCGGGCACGCCGCTCGCCGTCGTCCGCGAGAAGGTCGAGAAGACGTCCGCCGACCTCGGCAGCGGCAAGCTCCGTTTCCTGGTCGGCAAGCCGGGCCTGGACGGGCACTCCAACGGCGCCGAGCAGATCGCGGTGCGCGCGCGTGACGCCGGGTTCGAGGTCGTCTACCAGGGCATCCGGCTCACCCCCGAGCAGATCGTGGACGCCGCGCTGGCGGAGGACGTGCACGCCGTGGGCCTGTCGATCCTGTCCGGCTCGCACGCACAGCTCGTGCCGGACGTCCTGACCCGGCTGCGGGCGGCGGGCGCGCACGACATTCCCGTGATCGCCGGGGGCATCATCCCCACCAGTGACGCCGAGGACCTGAAGGCGGCGGGTGTGGCCGCCGTGTTCACCCCCAAGGACTTCGGCATCACGGAGATCATCGGCCGTATCGTCGACGAGATCCGCAAAGCGAACCACCTCGACCCCCTGGAGGTCCCCGCATGACCCCGTCCCAGCCGCAGCCCGGCGCCGTGAACCGGCTCCGCCCGCGCCGCTCCTGCCTGGCCGTGCCGGGCTCGAACCCGCGCTTCCTGGAGAAGGCCCAGGGCCTGCCCGCCGACCAGGTGTTCCTGGACCTGGAGGACGCGTGCGCGCCGCTCGCCAAGCCGGAGGCGCGGCACACCATCGTCAAGTTCCTCAACGAGGGCGACTGGACGGGCAAGACCCGGGTCGTGCGCGTGAACGACTGGACGACCGAGTGGACGTACCGCGACGTCGTCACCGTCGTCGAGGGCGCGGGGCCGAACCTGGACTGCATCATGCTGCCGAAGGTCCAGGACGCGCAGCAGGTCGTGGCCCTGGATCTGCTGCTCACCCAGATCGAGAAGACGATGGGCTTCGAGGTCGGCAAGATCGGCATCGAGGCGCAGATCGAGAACGCCCAGGGCCTCAACAACGTCAACGAGATCGCGACGGCCTCCCAGCGCGTCGAGACGATCATCTTCGGCCCGGCCGACTTCATGGCGTCGATCAACATGAAGTCGCTGGTCGTGGGCGAGCAGCCGCCCGGCTACCCGGCGGACGCGTACCACTACATCCTGATGAAGATCCTGATGGCGGCCCGCGCCAACAACCTCCAGGCGATCGACGGCCCCTACCTGCAGATCCGCAACACCGACGGCTACCGCGAGGTCGCCCGGCGCGCCGCCGCGCTCGGCTTCGACGGCAAGTGGGTGCTGCACCCGGGCCAGGTCGAGGCGTCCAACGAGATCTTCTCGCCGTCCCAGGAGGACTACGACCACGCCGAGCTGATTCTGGACGCGTACGACTACTACACGTCCGAGGCGGGCGGCAAGAAGGGCTCCGCGATGCTCGGCGACGAGATGATCGACGAGGCCAGCCGCAAGATGGCGCTCGTCATCTCCGGCAAGGGCCGGGCCGCCGGCATGAAGCGCACCAGCACGTTCGAGGCCCCGGAGGCGTAGGGATCATGCAATTCGGCCGCACCTACGAGGAGTTCGAAGTCGGCGCCGTGTACAAGCACTGGCCCGGCAAGACGGTCACCGAGTACGACGACCACCTCTTCTGCCTGCTCACCATGAACCATCACCCGCTGCACATGGACAGCAACTACGCGGAGAGGACGACCGACTTCGGCAAGAACGTCGTCGTCGGGAACTACATCTACTCGCTGCTCCTCGGCATGTCCGTGCCGGACGTCTCCGGCAAGGCGATCGCCAACCTGGAGATCGAGTCGCTGCGGCACGTGGCGCCGACGTTCCACGGCGACACGCTGTACGGCGAGACGACCGTCCTGGACAAGACGCCGTCGAAGTCCAAGTCGGACCGCGGCATCGTCCACGTGGAGACCAAGGGCTACAAGCAGGACGGCACGCTGGTCTGCGTGTTCCGCCGCAAGGTGATGGTGCCCACGGAGACGTACATCAAGGAGCGCGGCGGCGAACAGCCCGGCCGCCCGGAGCTGAACACCCCGCCGCAGAAGACCGAGAAGTGAGGCCGTGATGAGCCGACTCGCCCAGACCGCCGGTCTGACCGACATCCAGCAGGAAATCCTGGCCACCGTCAGGGACTTCGTCGACAAAGAGATCATTCCGGTGGCGACGGAGCTGGAACACCGCGACGAGTACCCGCAGGCGATCGTGGACGGCCTCAAGGAGTTGGGCCTGTTCGGCCTGATGATTCCGGAGGAGTACGGGGGTCTTGGTGAGTCGCTGCTCACGTACGCGCTGTGCGTGGAGGAGATAGCGCGCGGCTGGATGTCGGTGTCCGGCATCATCAACACCCACTTCATCGTGGCCTACATGCTCAAGCAGCACGGCACGCAGGAGCAGAAGGACCACTTCCTGCCACGGATGGCGACGGGCGAGGTGCGGGGCGCGTTCTCGATGTCGGAGCCGGCGCTCGGCTCGGACGTGTCGGCGATCACGTCGAAGGCGGTCAGGGACGGCGAGGAGTACGTCCTCAACGGCCAGAAGATGTGGCTGACCAACGGCGGCTCGTCAACTCTGGTCGCCGTACTCGTCAGAAGTGACGAAGGACACCCCGAGGGCACGGCCCCGCACAAGTCGATGACGACCTTCCTGGTGGAGAAGGAACCGGGCTTCGGCGAGGTGCGCCCGGGCCTGACCATCCCGGGGAAGATCGACAAGATGGGTTACAAGGGTGTCGACACCACCGAATTGATCATGGATGGCCTGCGCATTCCGGCCAATCGCGTGCTCGGCGGGACGACCGGCCGCGGCTTTTACCAAATGATGGACGGCGTCGAGGTCGGCCGCGTGAATGTGGCCGCGCGTGGCTGCGGGGTCGCGCAGCGTGCCTTCGAACTGGGTGTCTCCTATGCCCAGCAACGTCACACTTTCGGAAAGCCGATCGCTCAGCACCAGGCGATTCAGTTCAAGCTGGCCGAGATGGCTACCAAGGTCGAGGCCGCCCATGCGATGATGGTGAACGCAGCACGCAAAAAGGACTCCGGGGAGCGAAACGACCTCGAAGCCGGAATGGCGAAGTATCTGGCGTCCGAATACTGCAAGGAAGTCGTAGAGGACGCGTTCAGGATTCACGGTGGCTACGGCTTCTCGAAGGAGTACGAGATCGAGCGTCTGTACCGTGAGGCGCCGATGTTGCTCATCGGTGAAGGTACCGCCGAGATCCAGAAAATGATCATTGGCCGACGACTCCTCGAAGAGTATCGATTCCAGGGATAAATGTCCGACTTGGGGTGATTCCTTCGAGATTTATTCGAGAAGAAGATCACACACTGTCAGCACGCTCCGGCGGCCGACTCGGCTTCCTGGCTTGCCCAGTTGTGGCTCGCAACCGATACGATCCCGGGAAAGCCGCCGTCCCCCCGTATGCAGTGCGGCATCATCCGCTACGAAGGTCATCCATGCCCCACAGCCAAACCTCTGCACCTCGCGACAGCCTGGCCGGCGTTCGCCTCGCGCGCGGAGCATCGCCGTGGCTCCTGCCGACTGTCGCCACGGCGGCGCTCAGCCTCGCCCGGTCGCGCCGCTCCAAGGGCGCGGCCGTGATCGCCGTACCCGCCACCGCACTCGCGGCGGGCATGCTGTGGTTCTTCCGCGACCCGGAGCGCGAGATCACCCGGGGCCGGGTCATCTCGCCCGCCGACGGTGTCGTACAGAGCATCATGCCGTGGAAGGACGGGCGCACCCGCGTCGCCATCTTCATGAGCCCGCTGAACGTGCACGTCAACCGCGCGCCGCTGGCCGGCACGGTGACGTCCGTCGAGCACATCCCGGGCGGTTTCGTCCCGGCGTTCAACAAGGAGAGCGAGAACAACGAGCGCGTTGTCTGGCACTTCGACACCGAACTCGGCGACATCGAGATGATCCAGATCGCGGGCGCCGTGGCCCGGCGCATCGTGCCGTACGTGCCGCAGGGCACGAAGGTGGAGCAGGGCGAGCGCATCGGCCTGATCCGCTTCGGCTCGCGCGTCGACATCTACCTGCCGGAGGGCGTCGAGGTGGATGTCGAGGTGGGTCAGAAGACCGTGGCTGGGGTGACTCGCATTGACCGTGACTGATTCGGAGACACCCGCGGGCTGGGTGCCCGAGGCCGCTGAGGACGACGCGGACGAGGAGATGCCCCTCTCGCTGCGCCTCTCAATAGCGGACACCCTCACGCTCGGCAACGCCACGTGCGGATTCATGGCGGTGTACTTCACCACCACCGGCATCCTCATCCCGCACCTGTCGGGCGACGAGTCGGGCATGGCCCGCAACAGCGCGGCCACCGCGGTGATACTGATGCTGTGCGCGGCGGTCTTCGACCTCTTCGACGGCCTCGTGGCCCGCAAGCTGCGGTCGTCGCCGATGGGTGCGGAGCTGGACAACCTCTCCGACCTGATCAGCTTCGGCCTGGCGCCCGCGTACTTCGTGCTCGTGTACGGCATGGTCGCGAGAGACGCGCATGAGCGGGTCGCGGCGGTGGGCGCGATCGTGGTGCTCCTGGCGGTGGTGCTGCGGCTTGCGAGATTCTCCTGCGTGACCCTGCGTGACGGAGTGTTCCAGGGCATGCCGTCGCCGTTCGGCGCGCTGACCGTGGTCTCGATCGTGCTCCTGGAGCTGCCCTTCGTGGCCACGCTCCTCGCCATCATCGGCACCGCGTGGCTGATGGTGAGCCGGGTCGAGTACCCGAAGCCGCGGGGGCCGCTGGCGGTGGCCATGCTCGCGTGGATCGTCTCCGCGATGGGGCTGCTGGCTGCGTGGGCCTTCGACGCGCCGGGTGGGCAGCTGCTGCTGCAGACCGGATGCGCGCTGCAGCTGGTGCTCGGGGCGGTCATCCCCCTCTTCGCCACGGCTCGGCGGGTGAACAACTTCCGGGACAACCGGCGTGAGGCGCGGGCCACGCAGGTGCCGTAGCGGATCTTGTACGTCGCCCTGAGGGGCCCGAACCGTTCGGTTCGGGCCCCTCAGGCGTTGTTGTGGCACCCCTGTGCCCCGTCCGGCAGCACCGTCAGGGCGAGGCTCACCGGGCCCCGGTCAGGTCAGGAAGTCGGTGGCGATCTTGGCTGAGAGGCGTTCCAGGAGGGGACCCGCCTCGGCCACGCAGCGGGCCACGTCCGGTTCGATGTCCGTGAGGGCGTACGCCCGGCGGATCCCGGCCGTGCCGAGCGCCGACGGGGGCAGCGCGAGGCGCCCGCAGACGGCGACCACGTCCACCCCGGCGGCACGAGCGGCCGCCGCCACCCCGGCGGGCGCCTTCCCGTGGAGGGTCTGCTCGTCGAGGGACCCCTCCCCCGTGATGACGAGCGTCGCCCCGGCGAGCGCGGGCGCGAAGCCGAGGACGTCCAGCATGACGTCGATGCCGGGCCGGAACGACGCCCCGAGCCCGACCAGCGCCCCGTACCCGATGCCGCCCGCCGCACCGGCGCCCGGCGCGTCCGCGTACTCCAGGGCCTGCGGTCCGACGTCCCGAGCGAGGACCCGCGCGAAGTGCGCGAGCGCGGCGTCGAGGGCGGCGACGTCGTCCGGCGTGGCGCCCTTCTGCGGCCCGTACACCGCGGGCGCCCCCTTGGAGCCGGTCAGCGGGTTGTCGACGTCGCTGGCGAGCACGATGTCGACGTCCGCGAGCCGCGGGTCGAGGCCGGACAGGTCGGCGGACGCCAGCTCGCCCAGCGGACCGCCGCCGGGCGCGACCGGCTCCCCGTCGGCGTCCAGGAACCGCGCGCCGAGCGCGGCCAGCATGCCCGCGCCGCCGTCGGTCGTCGCGCTGCCGCCGACCCCGAAGACGATGGTGCGCGCGCCCGCGTCGAGCGCCGCGCGGATCAGCTCGCCGCTGCCGTACGTCGTCGCCGTGAGCGGCGCGAACGTCCCCGCGGGCAGCAGTTGCAGCCCGGAGGCCTCGGCCATCTCCACGACGGCCGTACCGTCGCGCAGCGCGTACGCCGCCACCACCTCGGCGCCCAGCGGCCCGGTGACCCGCGCCTCCCGGCGTTCGAACCCGGCCGCCACGGCCGCGTCGACCGTGCCGTCACCGCCGTCCGCCACGGGCAGCGCCCGCACCGGGAGGTCCGGCACCGCGTTGTGCAGGCCCGCCGTCACGCGCTGCGCGACCTGCACCGCCGTGAGGGACCCCTTGAACTTGTCCGCGGCGATGAGCACATGGCCGCGGCCGGTGCCCCCGGCGCCGTGTCCCGCGCCGGCTCCCGCCGTCTCTGCAGCGTCCGCCACCTTGCATTCCCCTTGCTTTCGGGCCTTGCTCGCGTCAAGGCAGTCGCGCCGCTGCGACCATAACCGCAGGAGGGGGCCGCTGCCCATGGTCGACCGGGTCACTCATTGATCCACTGCCCCGAGATGTCCGTTTACATCGGGGCAAAGCAGTATGGGAAAGAGGCGGAGGATGATCGATCATTGCCGTCCTCGATCGGCATCGCGCGGCGCGCCCCCGCCTTCGGGTAGACCGGACCCATGACGTCGACGGCACCGGACATTCCGCTCGCGGACCGCATCCATGGCGGCTGGCTCGGCCGGGTCGCCGGGAACATGCTCGGCAAGCCCGTCGAGCGCGGCGACTACTGGACGCGCAACCGCATCGACCGCTATCTGCGGCACACCGACGCGCTCCCCCTCACCGACTACCTGCCCGCGCCGCCGGAGGGCACGGCGGGCTTCGAACTGCGCCCGGAATGGCCCGCCTGCGTGCGCGGCCGTATCGACGGCAGTTGCCGTGACGACGACGTGGACTACGCCATCCTCGGCCTGGAACTCCTGGAGTCGCGCGGGTTCGGGTTCAGCACCGAGCAGGTGGGCGAGCTGTGGCTGTCACGGCTGCCGTACCTCCAGACGTTCACGGCGGAGCGCGCCGCGTACCGCAATCTCGCGAACGGCCTGAAGCCGCCGCTGACGGCGACGTACGACAATCCGTACCAGGAGTGGATCGGGGCGCTGATCCGCGCGGACGTCTTCGGCTGGACGTGCCCCGGCGACCCGCGTCGTGCCGCCTCCCTGGCCCGGCGGGACGCGGTGCTCTCGCACACCGGCAACGGCGTGTACGCGGCGATGTGGGCGGCGGCGCTGGTCGCGGCGGCGTTCACGGCCGCCGCGCCCCGGGACGCGCTGGACGCCGCCCTCACCGTGATCCCGGCGAGCAGCCGGTTCGCGCGGACGGTGCGCCGGGTGACGTCGCTGTACGAGGCGTCGCTGAGCTGGGAAGAGACCCTGGCGACGGTGGAGAGCGAGACGGCCGGGCTCGGCTGGATCCACGCCGTGCCGAACGCCGCCGTCCTCACGGCCGGGCTGCTGTACGGCGACGGGGACTTCACCCGCACGATCGCGCTGACCGTGCGCGGCGGCCTGGACACCGACTCGAACGGCGCGACGGCGGGCTCGGTGGCCGGGGTGCGGTGCGGGGCGGCGGCGATCCCGGCCCAGTGGCGCGATCCGCTCCGCGACCGGGTGCGCAGCGCGGTGTTCGGTTACGACGGGGTGCGGATCAGCGAACTGGCGGAGCGGACAGAACGGTTGGCACGGCATCCCGGGGTGACGGAGGCGTCGGGGGTTACTGAGGGGTCGGGGGTGCCACCGGCGTGAGGCGTGTCGCGGGCGGCCGGGGCGGCCACAGCCCGAACTCGGTGTGCACGTCGCGCTCCTGAACGCCGTCTCCAGCGACGACGGCTCCGGCTTCGTCATCGACTTCACCGGCGAACGCCCGTACCTCAACGCCCGTCGCACACCGGGCCACGGCGTTCTCCGGCACGGCGGCGAGGCCACGCCCTTCACCGTCCTGCCCGACCCGCCCCTGCCCCCGCTCACCGAGACACCCGCCTACACCGCCCCCGCCGCCGAACGCAGCCGCCAGGCCCGGCTCGTGGTGGAGCATCGCAACGCCGTGGCCGACGGCCGCGCGGGCCACCTCGGGCACGCGCTCGCCGACCTGACGCGCGTCGCCGAGGAGCAGCGACTGCTGCTCGGCCCCGACCATCCGCAGACCCTCGACAGCAGCTGTGAACTGGCGATCGTGTACGCGCAGTGGGGCCGGTACAACGACGCCCTCGACCTCTGTGCGGACACCGCCGCACGCCGGACGCGCGCCCTCGGCCCACGGGACGTCCACACCCTCGTCGCCCACCAGCAGTGCGCGTTCCTGCTCGGACGGATCGGCCGCCACCAGGAGTCGTACTCCGCCTACCGCGCCGTCCTGTCGTCCTGGGACACCACCCTCGGCCCGGTACCACCCCGGCACGCTCCTGTGCCGCCACAACCTGGCCGTCGCGCTGATCCTGCTCTTCCGCCACGAGGAGGCCGCCGCGGCGGCCCGCGCCGCGTACAGCGGCCGCGCCCTCGCGCACGGCCCCGACCACCCGGACACGCTCGCCAGCGGACACGAACTCGCCGTCACCCTGCGCGGGGCGGGGCGCGGACGCCCACGCCGTGGCAGCGGACGTGCACACGGCTCGCGGGCGCGTGCTCGGCCCCGACCACCCGGACACCCGGGCCACCCGGAACCTGCTCACGCCCCCGAAGCGCCACGGCGGGTGATCCACCTGGCGCTACGCTGCCTGTCGTGACCACTCTCGACTACGCCACGTACATCGCGAGCCTCCCCCGCGTCCTCGCCGGAGCCGCCTCCGTCATCCGCGACCGCGCCGGACGCGTCCTGCTCGTGGAGCCCAACTACCGTGCGGGCTGGGCCCTTCCGGGTGGCACCGTCGAGTCGGACGACGGCGAGAGCCCGCGCCAGGGGGCGCGGCGCGAGACCGTCGAGGAGATCGGCCTGGACATCGAGCCCGGCGGGCTGCTCGCGGTGGACTGGGTGCCGGGGACGGCGGCGCGGCCTCCGCTGGTGGCGTACCTGTACGACGGCGGGGTGCTCGACGACGACCGGTTCGAGGCGATCCGGCTGCAGGAGGAGGAACTGCTCTCCTGGCGCCTCGCCACCCGCGAGGAGCTGCCGACGCATCTCTCGGCACCGCTCGCGCGCCGGGTGCTCGCCGCACTGGACGCGCTGGCCGCGGGGGCGGGCACGGTGGAGCTGGAGAACGGGCACCGGGTCGGCTGACCCGGCGCCCCTGTCGCCGCCCCTCCGCCCCGCCTAGAAGAGAACCGAGCCGCTCTCGAAGGCGAGGAGGCGCTGCTTGCGGTCGAGGCCGCCGCCGTAGCCGGTCAGGCTGCCGTTGGCGCCGATGACGCGGTGGCAGGGGACGATGACGCCGATGGGGTTCTTGCCGTTGGCGAGGCCGACAGCGCGGGAGGCGGCGGGGTTGCCGAGCTCCTCGGCGAGCTCGCCGTACGTACGGGTCTCGCCGTACGGGATGTCCAGGAGCCGCTGCCACACCGAGCGCTGGAACGGGGTGCCGTCCAGGCGCAGCGGCAGGTCGAACTCCTTCAGCTCGGCCGCGAAGTAGGCCTCCAGCTGTTCCGTCGCCGGGCCGAAGGGGGACGGGTCGCGGTCGCCGAAGGTCTCCTCGGCGGGGCGGTGGCGCTGCTCGGTCATGTAGAGGCCGCTGAGGGTGCCGTCGGTGGCGACGAGGGTGAGCGGCCCGTAGGGGCTGTCGATGACGGTGTGCTGACGGTGCATGGTGAACGCCCTTACGGGGGAAGGTGGTTGCCCCTATTCGGGGAGGTAGTTGATGGCGTGGTCCTCGGTGGCCCACAGGTACTGCACGGCGTAGGCGCGCCAGGGGCGCCAGGCGGCGGCGCGTGCCGTGAGGGCGGCGGGGGTGTGCGGCAGGCCGAGGGCCTGGGCGGCGCGCCGGATGCCGAGGTCGGAGGGCAGGAACGCGTCCGGGTCGCCGAGGGCGCGCATCGCGATGACCTCCGTCGTCCAGGGGCCGAAGCCCGGCAGGGCGGTGAGTTGGGCGCGGGCGCGCTCCCAGTCGTTCTCGACGCCCAGTTGGAGGGTGCCGTCGGCGAGGTGGCGCACCAGCGTCATCAGGGTGGTGCGGCGGCTGCGGGGCAGCGCGAGGGACTCGGGGTCGAGCTCCGCGAGGGCCTCCGGCGCCGGGAAGAGGTGGGTGAGGCCGCCCTCGGGGTCGTCGACGGGCTCGCCGTGGGCGGTGACCAGGCGGGCGGCGTGGGTACGGGCGGCGGCGGTGGAGACCTGCTGGCCGAGGACGGCACGCACGGCGAACTCGGCCTCGTCCACGGTCCGGGGCACCCGCCGCCCCGGCGCCTGCGCGACGAGCGGGGCGAGCAGCGGATCGTCCGCCAGCTGACCGTCGACGGCGACGGGGTCGGCGTCCAGGTCGAGCAGCCGACGGCAGCGGCTGATGGCGAGGGTCAGGTCGCGCGGGTCGGTGAGGGTGAGGCGGCAGCCGATGTGGTCGGGGTGCGGGGTGAGGGCCACGATGCCGTGCCCGTAGGGCAGGCGCAGGGTGCGGCGGTACGCGCCGTCGCGCCACTCCTCCACGCCGGGCACGGCGGTGGCGACGAGGTGGCCGAAGAGGTTGTCGGGGTTGAGGGGGGCGCGGAAGGGGAGGCGGAGGGAGAGGGTGCCGGGGGCGCCTTCGACGGGTGGGGTGCCGGGGGCGGCGAGGGCGGTGCCCGGGCCGCTGGCGGCGGATGTCCCGTTGGCCACGGAGGCCGCACCGGACGTGGAAACCCCACGCGCACCGTGCGCACCGACGCTGGCGTTGGCATGCACATTCGCATTGACGTTGGCTCTGGTGGCCGCGCGCCTGTCACCGGGCCGCTTGGCCGCCCGGGCGCGGAGTTCGCCGGGGGCGAGGGCGAAGACTTCGCGGACGGTGTCGTTGAACGTACGGATGGAGGAGAAGCCCGCGCCGAAGGCGATCTGGGCCATGGGCAGGGCGGTGGTCTCGATGAGCAGCCGGGCGGTCTGGGCGCGCTGCGCGCGGGCGAGGGCGAGGGGGCCCGCGCCGAGTTCGGCGAGGAGCTGCCGCTCGACCTGGCGGGTGCTGTAGCCGAGGCGGGTGGCGAGGCCGGGGACGCCCTCGCGGTCGACGATGCCGTCGCCGATGAGCCGCATGGCGCGGGCGACGAGGTCGGCCCGCTGGTTCCACTCGGGCGAGCCGGGGCTGCTGTCGGGGCGGCAGCGCTTGCAGGCGCGGAATCCGGCCTGCTGGCAGGCGGCGGCGCTCGGGTAGAAGCTCATGTTCGCGGGCTTGGGGGGTACGACCGGGCAACTGGGGCGGCAGTAGATGCGGGTCGTGAGGACGGCGGTGAAGAACCATCCGTCGAACCGCGCGTCCTTGGACTGCACGGCCCGCACACGCCGCTCGAAGTCCCCAGGCGCCCCTGCGGGCGCGGCTGTCGGGGCGGGGGTGGGAGCGGGGTGGTCAGCGGGGCGCTGCGCGGCTGTCGGGGCGGGGTGGTCGGTGGTCTGCGCTTCGGCCGGGCGAGGGTGATCGGCGCTCTGCGCCCCGGCCGGGCGAAGGTGATCGGCGCTCTGCGCCCCAGCCGGGCGAAGGTGATCGGCGCTCTGCGCCCCAGCCGGGCGAAGGGGGCCGGTCCCGCGTGCGGCCGGGGCGCCGGGACGGCCGGGGCCGCGTCGGGCTCCCGTGCCACCGGGACGGCCGGTGCCTTGGGCCGCCGCCGCGTCGGGGCGGCCCGCGACGGGTGTCCCCGCACGGCCGGGACCATCGGCAGCCCGCGCCTCCACCGGGCCGGAGCGTTCGGCGCCCCGTGCCCCCGCCGGACCGGAGCTACCAGCGCCCTTCGCCCCCGTCGCCGGGTGCGTACCGGGCGCGGCCTGGCCCTCGGGCAGGCCGGCTGCCGGTGCGGATGTGGTGGTCTCGGGGTCTCGGGCTGGGGTGCGTGTCACGGGCGGCATGGGTCAAGCATCGGTTATCCCCGCACCCCGGGGCTGGCGAGAATGCGACATCAACCTTGCGCGGCCAGGGCCTCGTCGAACGCCCGGTACGCGGCCTCGCCGAACAGCACGAAGCGGACCTCGTCCAGGTCCACCTCCTTCGGCACCGCCCCGGCCGGGTCCACCTCACCCGGGTCCGCCCCGGCCGAGCCCTCCCCCTCCGGGCCCGCCGCCAAGGCGCCCCGCACCGCCCCCACCGCGATCCGCGCCGCGTCCGCCAGCGGCCAGCGGTACACCCCCCGTGGAGATCGCCGGGAAGGCGACCGTACGGGCGCCCAGCCCGGCCGCGACCCGCAGCGACTCCCGGTAGCACGAGGCGAGCAGCGCCGAGCGGTCCTCCGTCGGTGACCACACGGGGCCGACGGTGTGGATGACGTGGTCCGCGTGCAGGCGGCCGGCCGTCGTGGCCACGGCCTGGCCGGTGGGGAGCCCCTTGCCGTAGTGCGCGGCCCGGAGGCGGCGGCAGTCGGCGAGGATGTCGGGGCCGCCGCGCCGGTGGATGGCGCCGTCGACGCCGCCGCCGCCGAGCAGCGAGGAGTTCGCGGCGTTCACGAGGGCGTCGGCGTGCTGGTCGGTGATGTCGCCCTGGACGAGGGTGATGCGGGCGGTCACGATGACTCCCGCAGCCGCTTCCAGACGGCCTTCGCCGCGTTGTGGCCGGACATGCCGTGCACGCCGGGGCCGGGCGGGGTCGCGGAGGAGCAGATGAAGACGGCCGGGTGCCGGGTGCGGTACGGGTACGCGGTGAGCCGGGGCCGCAGCAGCAGCTGGAGTCCGCTGGCGGCGCCGCAGGCGATGTCGCCGCCGACGTAGTTGGCGTTGCGGGCGGCGAGCTGCGGCGGGCCCGCGGTGGCGCGGGCGAGGACGCGGTCGCGGAAGCCCGGCGCGAAGCGTTCGAGCTGCCGCTCGATGGCGTCGGTGAGGTCGCCCTGCCAGCCGTTCGGGACGTGGCCGTACGCCCAGAAGACCTGCTTGCCCGCGGGTGCCCGGGACGGGTCGACGACGCCGGGCTGCACGGTGATCAGGAACGGCGCGTCCGGCGCCCGGCCCTCGCGGGACGCGGCCCGCAGCGCGGCGTCGATCTCGTGGCTGCTCGCGCCGACCTGGACGGTGCCCGCGGCGCGCGCCTCGGGCGCGGTCCACGGCATGGGCCCGTCGAGCGCGTAGTCGATCTTGAAGGCGCTGGCGCCGTACCGGTAGTGGTCGTAGTAGCGCCCGAGTCCGGCGATCCGGGCGAGCGCGGCGGGCGAGGTGTCGAAGACGTACGCGCGGGCGGGCGGCAGGTCGTCGAGGCGCTTGACCTCGTAGTCGGTGTGGATGATGCCGCCGAGGTCGGTGAGGTACGCCGCGAGCGCGTCGGAGATGGACTGCGAGCCGCCGCGGGCCACCGGCCACCCGCGGGCGTGCGCGGCGAGCGCGAACACCATGCCGACGCCGCCGGTGGCGAGGCCGCCGAGCGGCGCGATGACGTGGGCGACGAGCCCGGCGAACAGGGCCCGCGCCGGTTCGTCGCGGAAGCGCCGCATCAGCCACGTCGACGGCGGCAGGCCCACCAGACCGAACCGGGCGAGCAGCGCCGGGTCGCGCGGCAGCGCGGTCCGCGGCAGTGACATGAAGTCCCGCAGCAGCGTGTCCCAGTGCGGCAGGAACGGCTCGACGAGCCTGCGGTACGCCCCCGCGTCGCGCGGCCCGAAGGAGGCCGCCGTCTCGGCGACGGAGCGCGCGAGCACGGCGGCGCGGCCGTCGAGGAGCGGGTGCGCCATGGGCAGTTCGGGCTGGAGCCACGTCAGGCCGTACCGCTGCAGGGGCAGGGCGCGGAACGCGGGCGAGTTGATGCCGAGCGGGTGCGCCGCCGAGCACGGGTCGTGCCGGAAGCCGGGGAGGGTCAGCTCCTCGGTGCGGGCGCCGCCGCCGACGGCGCCGCGGGCCTCGAAGACGGCCACGGAGAAGCCGCGGCGGGCCAGCTCCACGGCGGCGGTCAGACCGTTCGGTCCCGCCCCCACGACGACGGCATCGAGCATCGACGGCACCTTCGGACTCCTTCGTCAGCCGATGGCCAGTGCCGCCCCAGGATATGCCGGAGCACGGGCCGTTTCCGGGCCCCGGCCCCCTCCGGCACCGTCCGCGGGTCGGACCCCGCGGTGGCGTGCGGAGGCGGTCGCGGTCAGGCCCCGCCCGCCAGCGCCGCCACCACCCGCTGCGCCGTCGCCTCGTCCCGTGCCGCCGTGAACGGCAGGGCGTTGCCCCCGGTGATGGCGAACGGCACGCCGTCGCGGGTGCGGTGGGTGCCGCCCGCCTCCTCGACCAGGAGCAGGCCCGCGGCATGGTCCCAGGCCAGCTCCCAGCTGAACGCGACGGCGTCGAGGGTGCCGCGGGCGATGGCCAGGTACTCCAGGCCCGCCGAGCCGCACGGACGCGGGGCGAAGCCCTCGGCGGTGAGGCCGAGCAGGGCGCGCTTCTGGTCGTCGGTGGTGAAGTCCGGGTGGGACGTGGCCACCGTCAGGGGGCGGCCGGGCTCGGGGGAACCGGCGCGCAGGGGCGTGCCGTTCAGCGTGGCGCCCTTGCCGCGGACCGCCACCGCGAACTCGTCGAGCGCGGGCGCGTACGTCCAGGAGGCCAGGACGACGCCGTCCAGGGCGAGCGCGACGAGCGTGCAGAAACCGGGGTCGCCGTGCACGAACTGGCGTGTCCCGTCGACGGGATCGACGATCCACACCGGCGCGCCGCCCGCTATCGCGTCGTATATCGCCGGGTCGGCGTGCACCGCTTCCTCGCCGACGACGACCGAGCCGGGCAGCAGCGCCGTCAGCTCTCGGGTCAGGTGCTCCTCCGCGAGCCGGTCCGCGACGGTCACCAGGTCGTGCGGGCCGCTCTTCTGGACGACGTCGTCCTCGGCGAGCTGCCGGAACCTCGGGGTGATCTCCGCCGCCGCGGCCTCGCGGACCACACGCTCCACGTCAGCGGTCTGTCGTGCGAGAAAGTCGTCGATGCTTTCCTTGATTGCCTGTGTTTCGATCATGCCTCCATGAGAGCACGTGCCACTGACAACGCGGACTCCCGGGGTGAACAACGGGTGGAATCGGGATGAAAGGGCGCCCCGCACCCTCACCGCCCCCGCGCCCTCACCGCCCGACCGCGTACCCCTGCATCCCCCGCGGATTCGCCGCCGCCGAGAGCACCCCGGTCCGCGGGTCCCGCGCCACCGCGCACAGCCGCCCCTCCGACCAGGGGCCGCCCACGGTCACGTCGTGTCCGCGCCGCCGCAGCTCCGCCACCGCCTCCGGGTCGGTGCGGGACTCGACGACGAGGCTGCCCGGCCGCATCCCGCGCGGGTAGAAGGACTCCGGGAAGGACTCGGTGTGCCAGTTGGGGGCGTCGACGGCGCCTTGCAGGTCGAGCCCGCCGCGTACCGGCGGGCGCAGCGCCACCGACAGGAAGAAGTGGACCTGCCACTGGTCCTGCTGGTCCCCGCCGGGCGTGCCGAAGGCCATGACGGGCACGCCGTCCTTGAGGGCGAGCGAGGGTGTCAGGGTCGTGCGGGGGCGGCGGCCCGGGGTGAGCGAGTTGGGCAGGCCGTCCTCCAGCCAGGCCATCTGGAGCCGGGTGCCGAGCGGGAAGCCGAGTTCCGGCACGACGGGGTTGGACTGGAGCCAGCCGCCGGACGGCGTCGCCGCGACCATGTTCCCCCAGCGGTCGACGACGTCCAGGTGACAGGTGTCGCCCCGGGTCCCGCCGTCCGGCGCCACGGTCGGCTCACCGACACCCGCGACAGTGGGCTCACCGGCACCCGCCACGGTCGGCTCCCCCGCCCCCACCGCGAGCCCCCGCGCCCCCGCGTCACCCGCGGCGACCGCCCGCACATGCGCGGCCAGCCGCGGCTCCCGCCCGCCGGGCCGCCCGGGCCGCAGCTCGTACGAGGCCCGCTCACCGATCAGCTCCCGGCGCCCGGCGTTGTACGCGTCCGAGAGCAGCTCGGCGACCGGCACCTCGGCCGCGTCGCCGTACCAGGCCTCCCGGTCGGCCATGGCGAGCTTGCAGCCCTCGACGAGCAAGTGGGTGCAGGCCGCCGAGCCGTACGCGGGCAACTCGGCAGGAAGCAGGGCGAGTTGCTGGAGGAAGGCGGGGCCCTGGCTCCAGGGGCCCGCCTTGCAGAGGGTCCAGCCGTTCCAGTCGTACGTGACCGGATCCTCGTACGTGGCCGACCAGTCGGCGAGGTCGGCGGCCGTGAGGGTGCCGGTGTGGTGCTTGCCGCTGGTGTCCAGGGTGGGGCGCGCGGCCTGGCGGACGAGGGCTTCCGCGATGAAGCCGGTGCGCCACACCTCGCGGGCGGCGTCGATCTGCGCGTCGCGGTCGGCGCCGCCCGCCGCTTCGGCCTCGGCGACGAGCCGCCGCCAGGTGGCGGCGAGGCGCGGGTTGCGCAGGAGTGCGCCGGGGGCGGGCGGGGTGCCGCCCGGGAGGTAGACCTCGGCGGACGACGTCCACTCGGTCACGAACAGTTCCCGTACGGTCGCGATGGTCTCGGTGACGCGTTCCACCGGCGGGTGCCCGTCCTCGGCGTACCCGATGGCGTACTTCAGGACGTCGGCGAGCGGCTTGGTGCCGTGGTCGCGAAGGAGCAGCATCCAGGCGTCGAAGGCGCCGGGCACGGCGGCGGCGAGCGGCCCGGTGCCGGGCACGAGGTCGAGGCCGAGGGTGTCCCGGTAGTGGGCGACGCTCGCCCCGGCGGGCGCCACGCCCTGCCCGCACAGGACGCGCACGTCGCCGCCCGCCGGGGCGATGATGATCGGCACCTCACCGGCGGGCCCGTTCAGGTGCGGCTCGACCACGTGCAGCACGAAGCCGGCCGCGACGGCGGCGTCGTACGCGTTCCCGCCGTCCTCCAGGACGGCCATCGCGGACTGCGAGGCGAGCCAGTGGGTGGACGACACCATGCCGAAGGTGCCCTGGAGCGTGGGGCGCGTCGTGAACATGACCGCAGGCTAGTGCCGTCCCACACCACCAGTCCCACTGGCCCCACCGGGCTCCCGCGCCCCGGTGAGGGCCGGAACCAGGCCGTACCTCTGCGCCCGCGGTACGGTCGTCACCCCGTCGCGGGTGCCGGGTCCCCCGGCCGGGCGGGGAGTTGTCCGCCCGGGTCCGCAGCATCGCGCGAGGCGGGGACCACCCGTCCGGTCAGCCGTCGGGGAACGGCTGCGGCGGTCCCCGTGGACGCCGCCGCGCCGTCCGCCTCGGCCACGGTTACGCCGCGTGCTCCCCGAACGGGGTCCCGCTGTCCCCGAGTTCCCCGAAGCAGGCCGCCACCAGTTCGTCCAGGCAGATCCGCTCCTCGCCCGGCACCACCACGTCGCGGGTGGCGGCGAGGAAGGCGGTGACATCGCCCGCGGCGACGTGCAGGACGCCATGGGCGCGGCCCGCCGGGCCCGGCATGCCGAACAGCTCGATGCGCACGCCCTTCCCGCGGCCCCCTTCAAGGGTGGGCTCGACGCGCACGTCGCCCTCACCGGCCGGACCCCGGCAGCCGTCGGTGAGCAGTTGCCGGTCCAGGCGCCAGCGCGTCGCCTCGCCGCCCTCGCAGCGGAACGTCATGGTGACCGCGAAGGGATCGGCGGCCGCGTAGGCGAGTTCGGCGGAGAGGGGGGCGCGGCCACCGGGTGTCTCGCCGGTCTCGAGTTCCATGCATACCGTCGCTCTGACCTCGGCCTCCACGGCGTTCCTCCAGGGGGGTTGGGGGGTGGTGAATCCCGTATGCCCCGACGGGCTCGGGGAATGCGGGGAAAACAGTTGATGGGTGACAGGTAACAGCTGACACGCGTCGACTGACAGACATCGAGGCCGGAAATCTCGGCTGACAGGTGGCAGCTGACGCACTCTGTTGGTTCTTTTCCTTGATCAATAGGCTGGGCCGGCCAGGCAGTCGCCCTCCGAAGGAGCCCCGTGTCCACTGCGCAGCCCATACCGGACATTCTCTCGCCCGAGTTCGCGGCCAACCCCTACCCGGTGTATCGCGCCATGCGGGAACACACCCCGCTGCTGTGGCACGAGCCCACCAAAAGCTACATCGTCTCCCGCTACGAGGACGTGGCCCGCGTCTTCAAGGACAAGGAGGCGCAGTTCACCACGGACAACTACGACTGGCAGATCGAGCCCGTGCACGGCCGGACCATCCTCCAGCTCAGCGGCCGTGAACACGCGGTGCGCCGGGCCCTGGTGGCCCCGGCCTTCCGCGGCAGCGAGCTGCAGAATGTCTTCCTGCCAGTGATACGCCGCAACTCCGAAGAGCTGATCGACGCCTTCCGCGACCGCGGCTCCGCGGACCTGGTCGCGGACTACGCCACCCGCTTCCCGGTGAACGTGATCGCCGACATGCTGGGCCTGGACAAGGGCGACCACGACCGGTTCCACGGCTGGTACACGACCGTCATCGCCTTCCTGGGCAACCTGGCGGGCGACCCCGAGGTGGCGGCCGCGGGCGAGCGGACCCGGGTGGAGTTCGCCGAGTACATGTTCCCGGTGATCGCCGAGCGCCGGAAGAACCCCGGCGACGATCTGCTCTCGGCGCTGTGTGCCGCCGAGGTCGACGGCGTGCGGATGAGCGACGAGGACATCAAGGCGTTCTGCAGCCTGCTGCTCGCCGCGGGCGGCGAGACCACCGACAAGGCGATCGCCGGGATCTTCGCGAACCTGCTCACGCACCCCGACCAGCTCGCCGCCGTGCGCGCCGACCGCACCCTCGTCGACCGGGCGTTCGCGGAGACCCTGCGGCACACCCCGCCGGTCCACATGATCATGCGGCAGAGCGCGGTCGACGTGGAGCTGGCCGGGGGCACCGTTCCCGCCGGTGCCACCGTGACCTGCCTCATCGGCTCCGCCAACCGGGACGGCGAGCGCTACCGCGAGCCGGACCGGTTCGACATCTTCCGGGACGACCTGACGACCACCACCGCGTTCTCCGCGGCGGCCGACCACCTCGCGTTCGCCCTCGGCCGCCACTTCTGCGTGGGCGCGCTGCTCGCCCGCGCCGAGGTGGAGACGGGCGTCAACCAACTCCTGGACGCCATGCCGGACATCCGGCTCGCCGACGGCTTCGTACCGTCGGAGCAGGGCGTGTTCACGCGGGGCCCCGCGGCCCTGCCCGTGGAGTTCACGCCCGTGCCGCGCTGAGCACCGTGCCGCCGCGTGCGGCGCGGAGCGTCTCCGCGCCGCCGCCGTCACTGCGCCACGGGCGTGAACTGGACCGGCAGGGCCGTCAGTCCACGCATCCAGATGGACGGCCGCCAGGTCAGCTCCGCCGGGTCGACGGCGAGCACCAGGTCCGGCAGCCGCTCGAGCAGCGTCTCGACCGCGGTGCGGGCGATGACGTCGGCGAGCAGCGGCGCCGGGTAGGGGCAGCGGTGCTCGCCGTTGCTGAAGGACAGGTGCGCGGAGTTCTCGGAGCCCACCTGCGCGCCGGGCCAGATCTGCGGGTCGGCGTTGGCGGCGGCGAGGCCGAGGACCAGGCAGTCGCCCGCGCGGATGCGGCGCCCGCCGAGCTGGGTGTCGCGGACCGCCCAGCGGCCGATGAAGTTCTGGGTGGGCGTGTCGAGCCACAGGACTTCGTTGAGGGCCTGGCTGACGCTGAGGCGGCCGCCGGAGACGTTCAGGGCGAACCGCTCGTCGGTCAGGAGCAGCCGCAGCGCGTTGCAGATCCAGTTCGCGGTGGGCTGCTGGGCGGCGGCGATCACGGAGATCAGGTCCTGGACGATCTCCTCGTCGGACAGGCCCGCCGGGTGCTCCAGCATCCGCGAGGTGACATCGGCTCCCGGGTGCTGCCGCCGCTCCCGCACCAGGTGGTGGACGCGCTCGCCGACCCGGATGTACGCGGCCACCGGGTCGTCGCCCTCGGCGGCGTCGAGCGACATCCGCAGGTCCTCGACGAGGGCCTCGGTGTCGGCGGCGCCGGGCGGCATGCCGACCATGTGGACGGCGGCGCGCATGGCGAGGGGGTGGGTGTAGACGCTCATCAGCTCGGCGCTGCCGCGGCCGGAGAAGTCCGCGATGAGCTGGTCGGCGATGTACGCGCACTCACGGCCGAGTTCGAACTGGTCGACGCCTTCGAGGGCCTCGGTGATGACGCCCGCGCGGCGGCGGTGCTCGGCGCCCTCGGTGAACAGGACGGAGGGCTGGTAGCCCACGAACGGCATCAGGGGCCAGTCGGCGGGGATGTTGTCCCACTGGTTCCAGCGCCGGGAGTCGCGGGCGAACAGCTCGTCGTGCGCGGTGACGTAGGAGACCTCGGAGTAGCCGAGGACCAGCCAGGCGGGCACGCCGCCGTCAAGGACGACGGGCGCCACCGAGCCGTGCTTGCCGCGCAGGTTGCGGTACAGGTCGAAGGGCGTCTGCTGGTACTCCAGGCCGCTCAGGGGCACCGCGTCGGGGTGCGCGGCATGGGCGGGGCAGCCGGGCGGCGGGGTGCTCGCCTGCTGCCCGGCGGCGGGTCCGGTCGCTTCGGTCATGCTGTCAGTTCCCGTTCCCGTGCCAGGTGGTGGAGGTGGTCGACGAGGGTGATCAGTACGTCCTTGCCGGACGAGCGGACCCGGGCGTCGCAGTCGATGAGGGGGACGTGGTCCGGCAGCGCGAGCGCGGTGCGGATGTCCTCGAGGGAGTGCCGCGCCGCGTCGTCGAAGCGGTTCACGGCGACGACGAAGGGCGTGCCGTGGTGTTCGAGCCGGTCGATGGCGTACCAGGACTCGTCCATCCTGCGGGTGTCCACGAGGACCACCGCGCCGAGCGTCCCGGCGAAGAGCCGGTCCCACAGGAACCAGAAGCGTTTCTGGCCGGGGGCGCCGAACAGGTAGAGCACCAGGCGGTCGTTGAGGCTGATGCGGCCGAAGTCGAAGGCGACGGTGGTGGTGTTCTTGCCGGACGACTCGGGCATCTTGTCGACTCCGGCGCCCGCCTGCGTCATCACCTCCTCGGTGTTGAGGGGGCGGATCTCGCTGACGGAGCGGACGAGGGTGGTCTTGCCGACGCCGAAGCCGCCCACCACGACGATCTTCAGGCCGTTTTCGGCCGTGTCGCGCAGCGGTGTCCGGGACGACGGCAGCTCAGAGGTTGCGGAGCCCATGGAGCACCTCCGTGAGAAGAGCGGAATCGGGCAGCGCGGCGGCGGCCGCCACGCGGGGGTGACGAGGGGTGATGCGGCCGGTCGCCAGCAGGTCCTCCAGGAGGATGCGGACGACGGTGATGGGCAGCGAAAGCTCCGCGGCGAGCTCCACGACGGCCGTGGGGTGGCGGCACAGTTCGAGGATGCGCCGGTGCTCCGACTGCTGGCCGACGGCCGGCTCGCACTCGGCGACGATCAGCGTGACCAGGTCGAAGGAGCTGCCGTCGGAGCGGCTGCGGCCCCCGGTGACCGTGTAGAGCCGGTCGGGGTCGCCCACGTCGACGGGCCGGCGCATCACGAGACGGGGCGCGCGGGGTCCCCGGGGGTCTCGGGGTTCCCGTGCCCTTGGCCGCGGGGCTCGGCCCGCAGGTGTTCGCCGATCTGGGACACGAGCTGGCTCATCTGGTGGCCCACCACACCGGGGTCGGCGTCCTCGTCGGCGATGACGGCGAGGTGCGCGCCCTGTCCGGCCTCCACGACGAAGAGCAGCCCGCCGTGGAACTCGGTCATCGAGTGGCGTACGCCGCCGGAGCCGTCGCCGAACTCCATGGACGCGCCCTGGGCGAGCGCCTGGATGCCGGAGCAGATCGCGGAGAGCTGGTCGGCCTGGTCGAGGCTGAGGCCGGGGCTCCAGCAGAGCTTGAGTCCGTCCCGGGACAGCACGAGGGCGTGCCGGGTGCCGGGGGTGCTGTCGAGGAGGGTGTCCAGGAGCCAGTTCAGGCTGTTGTCGGTGGTCTGCATGGTGATGAGGGGCGATCACCGGGTGCGCGAACGCCCGTACCTCCCTTTCGATGCGGGACGGGGGTGGGGAAGGTGTGGAACGAGGTGAACCGGGGTCTCGACGCTGAGGACCCGTGTGGGGCGTCGGGGGACGCCCGGTGCGCACAGGTCGCCGGGTACGCGGTCCGGGCGGACCGGCCCCGGCGGGTGCGCGGACCGTTCACTCGGCCCGCGGTGGCTCGCTCTCGCGGGTGGCCTGCGGCGGCTCGCTCGCGCGGACGGCCGGTGGTGGTTCGCTCGCCCCGGCGGCCCGGGGCGACTCGCTGTCTCCGGCGAGCCGGTGCGGCTCGCTCTCCCCGGCGGCCCGCCGGGCGCGGTGGAAGGCGCCGAACCGGGCGCCGAGGTCGCGCGGCGGGCGCTGGGCCCCGGCCGGGTCCGTGCCGGGGGCGGGGTCCGGTGCGCCGGTGTCGGTGCGCCGGGCGCCGGGGTGGGGGTCCGGGGTGCCGGGGGTTCCCCGGCCTCCCGGGGTGGTGTCCGGGCCGCTCCGCGCGGCGTCCCGGGCGGCGGAGTTGGCGGCCTGGCGCTGCTGGAGTTCGGCGTGCGCGGCGGCCATGGTGCGGCCGGGGCGCCGCATCGGGAGTCCGCCGAGGGGGACTCCCCGGCCGTCCGTACCACCGCCGCCGTCCGGGCCACCGCCGCCGTCCGGGCCGCTGGTGCCGTCCGGGCCGCTCCGGCCGTACGTACCGCCCCGGCCGTCGGTGCCTTCCGGACCGCCCCCGCCGTACGTACCGCCCCGGCCGTCCGTGCCGTGGCCCGACGCCCGGCCGTACTCGTCGGCCCCGTCGGCGGCGCGCTCGCGCACGGCGGTGTGCTCGGCCGTCTCCGCCCGCTCGCCGGGGGCGCCGCCGAGGCCCGCGTCGGCGGGGGCGGTGCGGGGTGCGGCGGAGGGCTCGGCGGGGCTCTCCGGGGCGGATCGCGGCGTGGGCACGCCGCCGGCTCCGCTCCCGGCCGCCGCGGGCGCGCCCGCGTCGACCGCAGGTGCCCGCTCCGGCTGCGGCTGCTGGGCGATGAGCTGCGGGGGCAGCAGCACGACGACTCCGGTGCCGCCGCGCGCCGAGGGGCGGAAGCTGACGTTGATCCCGTACTTCACGGCGAGCCCGCCGACGACGGCGAGGCCGAGCCGGGTGCCCTGGAGCAGCGCGAGGTCGGTCATCCGCCCGGACACCGACTCCTCGGCGCGGCGCTGGGCCGCCTCGGACATGCGGAGGCCGCTGTCCTCGATGGTGACGACGATGCCGGTGCGGGACTCCTCCACGTAGACGTGGACCTCGTCGGTGGGCGGGGAGAAGTTCGCGGCGTTGTCGGCGAGTTCGGCGAGCAGGTGCATCACGCCCTCGGCGGCGAAGCCGACGACGGCGACGCGGGTCGAGCAGTGCAGCCGCACCCGCTGGTAGGCGGCGATGCGGCCGACGGCGCCGCGCAGGATGGACTCCATCACGATGGGCTTGTTCCAGGCGCGGCTGGAGCGGCCGCCCATGAGCAGGGCGAGGCGGTCGGTCATGAGGCCGAGCTGCGAGGTGCTGTGGTCGAGCCGGAGCAGGTCGCCGAAGACCTCCTCGCCGTGCCGGTCCTGCATATCCCGCAGGTCGGCGAGCATGCTGACCGACTTGGCCTGGACGCGGCTGAGGGCCTTGGCGCTGGCGGCCTGGGCGGCGGCCGCGCGCCGCTCGCTCAGGGCGAGTTCACGGATGGCGGTCTCGGTGAGGGCGCGCAGCGCGGGGTCGTCGGGCCAGTGCGTGCCGGCGAGGGCGCGGTCCACGGAGGCGCCGCCGCGCAGAGTGGCGACGACGTCCGGGAGGGTCGCGGTGGCGAGGAGGCGTACGTCGTCGGTGCTGCGGGCCAGGTCGTCGGCGGCGCGGCGGCCGCTCGCGACGGCGGTGGCGGCGCGCTGCTCGGCGTCGGCGAGGGCGCTCACGCACACCCGCAGCAGTTCGCGCTGGGAGGGCAGGGCGGGCGGCCGGGTCTGCCGCAGGACGTCGTCGGGGGCGCCGCCCTCGCGCACGAGCCGCACCACGCCCGGCAGCGTCACCTGCGCCAGGCCCATGTCCTCGGCGGTACGGGTGTCCAACTGGCCGCGCACGTCGAGCAGTTCGGCCTCGGCGTCGGCGACCCGCGCCCGTAGCCTGTTGGCCGTCGCGAGGCCGACGAGGACGGCGACGGCGAGCAGGATCCAGCCCCCGGCGGCCGCGGCGCCCACCCAGGCGCGGGCCTTTTCCGGGGCGAGAGCGGCGGCGGCCGCGGCCGCCGCCGCGGCGGCTATGAGGAGACACACGGGCAGCGTGGGGGCCGTTCGCCGGCTGCTCGGGGTGCGGTCCGGACGACGATCGGCGGGCTGTGTCATTCCGTGGTCCCTCGGTGTCGGCACGGGTGCGCGGGCCGTCGGCCCGCCCTCGACTGCGTGCCGCCGCGAGGGAAGTCCGCCTGGTGGCGCTGTCTTCCGACGGCACTTGTGGTGGTCATGCTAGTCACAAG
The DNA here is from genome assembly GCF_014650815.1 of Streptomyces flavofungini. Lineage (GTDB taxonomy): Bacteria > Actinomycetota > Actinomycetes > Streptomycetales > Streptomycetaceae > Streptomyces > Streptomyces flavofungini. The sequence continues at coordinate 470,410 of NZ_BMVR01000004.1, read as the reverse complement.
ATCGCACAGTGGAAGCGGGCATTCAGCTCCGGGGGGCTCCGTCCGGAAGGTTCGTCGTGAAAGGACTCATCGGGGCGCCGTGCGTGCTATCGCGGTGCCGGATCCGACACCCCAGGCCGGACGGTGACACACCGTCGGCCACCCACGACGTAGGGTGCATGGGTCAGCCATCTACTGTCGGCAGGAGCTCTCCTGCGGCTGAAATCGCACCCCCGTGATGGCGATTTCAAGCCAACCTCCCCTACTCTGCGGCGCGTCCCGTGGCACCGGTGGCCCCGGGCCGACTCGCGCCTTCGCCGCCGCCGGGCCTGAATTTCTCCCAGGCCGTCGTCCCGATGCGGCCGGTGCTGCCGAGGTCGATGCCGCCGTCCGGCGTGACGGTCCGGGCCGGGGCGCCGGGGGCGGGGACGACGCGCAGATGGGGCGCGTGCACGGCGGGATGCGTCAGGTCGGTGTGGGTGTTGCGCCAGACCACGACCACCGTCGCCGACTCGTGCGGCCGCAGCGCCACGGGGTGCGGTCCGGGGTCGGGCACGCCGGTGGTGATCGGCTCCGTGCCGCGCAGGGTGCGTACGTCGAGGGGCGCGCGGTCGTCGCCGAGCGCGCGCAGGCCGGGGTAGCCGTCGAGCCGGTAGGTGCCGGTGCCGCAGTACGTCAGCGTCAGGCGCATCGCGCGCAGGCCCATCGCCGTGTCGACGGGGCCCGGTTCGACGAGGGCGCCCCGCTGACCCGCGCAGTCCCGGGACGCCTGCGGCGGCTCGGGCGGCGGCGCACCGTACTGCGGGGCACTGGCGGCGCCGGACGGGAGGCCGTCCGGGGTGACGCCGCGGGACGGGGCGGGCCCGGCTGCGGTCGGGGGCAGTCCGCCCTGGCCCGCCACGCGGGTCGCGGAGCCGTCCGCGTCGTCGCGCGCGGATCCCTTCGACTGGCCGCACCCGGCGACGAGTATCGCTAGGGCGCAGAGCGCACCGACGTGGGCCGTCCGGCGCGGCGGGAGGAGAGTCACGCCCGGATCATGCCACGCGGCACATCCCGCCCCGCCCGGCCGGACCACGTCCCACCCACCCGACCGGCCCACCCAACTGGCCCGCCCCACAACCCACCCGACCGGCCCGCCCCACGACCCGCCGGGCAGGCCCGCCCCACGACCCGCCGGACCGGACCGCCCCGCGCGCCACGGACCCCGCCCACGCACGCCCTCACAGGGCGTCCGCGCCCGCGTCCCCCTCGACCCGCGCCCGCACCAGCCCCGACTCATAGGCGAACACCACCAGTTGGGCCCGGTCGCGCGCGCCCAGCTTCGTCATCGCCCGGCTCACATGGGTCTTGGCCGTGAACGGGCTGATGACCATGTGCGCGGCGATCTCTTCGTTGGTGAGGCCGCGTGCCGCCAGGGCCGTCACCTCGCGTTCGCGGCGCGTGAGGCCCTCCAGGCCGGGCGGTGTCGCGCGGTCCGGCGGCCGGGCCACGAACTCGCCGATCAGGCGCCGCGTCACGGCGGGCGAGAGCAGCGCGTCGCCGCGCGCCACGACCTCGATGGCCTGCAGCAGGTCGGCGGGCTCGGTGTCCTTGAGCAGGAAGCCGCTGGCCCCGGCGCGCAGCGCCTCGAAGACGTACTCGTCCAGGCCGTAGTTGGTGAGGATGACGACGCGCACGTCCGCGAGGCGCGGGTCGGCGGCGATGCGGCGGGTCGCCTCGATGCCCGTCATGACCGGCATCTGCACGTCGATGAGCGCGACGTCGGGCACGAGTTCCCCGACGAGCGCCACGCCCTGCGCCCCGTCGGCGGCCTCGCCGACCACCTCGATGCCGTCCTCGGCGTCCATCAGGGCCCGGAACCCGGCCCGCATCAGGGCCTGGTCGTCCACGAGCACGACCCGGATCACCCGGCTCCCCCGGGCGCCCCCACCGGCAGTTCGGCCCGCACCGAGAAGCCGCCCTCGTCCCGGGCCCCGGCGCGCAGCGCGCCGCCGAGCGCCTCGACCCGCTCGCGCATCCCGGTGAGCCCGACGCCGGGTGCCACGGGCCGGTCCGGGCGCGCGGCCCCGTCGTCGTCCACCCGGACGACCACCTGCCGCTCCCCGTAGTCGAGGTGGACGCCGACCGCCGCCGGGCCGCCCGCGTGCCGGGCCGCGTTGGTGAGGCACTCCTGGACGATGCGGTACACGCCCTGTTCCAGGTCCGACGGCAGCGCGCGTTCGCGTCCGGTCACGGTCAGTTCGACGGGCAGTCCGGCGGACCGCGCGCGCTCGACGAGCAGGGCGGGGCTGCCGGTGGGCCCGTCGGTGCGCAGGACTTCAAGGGTGGAGCGCAGTTCCCGCATGGCTTCGCCGCTGGCCTCCTGGATCGCGAGCAGCGCGGGCGGGACCTCCTCGCCGCGCTTGCGGGCCAGGTGGGCGGCCACGCCCGCCTGGAGCTTGACGATGGAGATGTGGTGGGTGAGGGAGTCGTGCAGTTCGCGGGCGATGCGCAGGCGTTCCTCCCCGGCCCGGCGCAGCGCCACCTCCTCCCGGGTCCGCTCCGCCTCCAGGGCGCGCTCCTCGGTCTGGCGGAGGTAGGCCTGCCAGGTCGTGGCGGCGATGCCGGTGGCGACGGCGCACACGAACCAGCCGGTGAGCAGGAGGGTGCGTTCGACGGCGCCGTCGCGTCCCGGGTCGGCGCCGAGGAAGGCGGCGAGGAAGGCGAGTCCGGTGCCGGTGGCGAGCAGCCGGTGTCCGGCGTGCGCGGCGGTGTGCACGGCGGCGAGGACGGGGAACGCCGCCGCGGTGGCCGGTTCGGCGTGCAGGACGAAGGCGGCCATGCAGAGCGCGCTGGCGACGAGGACGACGCGTGGCGCCCGGCGGTACTCCGCGAGGACGAGCGAGCCGACGCACGCCAGGGCGTAGTCGACGGCGTCCGCGCCGCCCTCGTACACCGTCGCGAGCACGACGACCACGGCGATGAGCGCGGCGAGTGCCACGACCACCGCCCTGGCCTTGCGTTCGTCCAAGTGGACATGGCCACCGAGCGTGACCCGGCCGTCCGGCCCGTGTTCCCCCATCATGTCCGGCACCCTAGCCCGCGCCCCTGACCGCGACGTCCCCCGCACGGACCGCTCCCGCGCTACTCCCCGCGTAGTAGTCGCGCGGCCGCCCGCCCCCGGCGAGGTAGGTCCAACTGCCTTCGCCGGTACGACGACCGGAGGGCACCGGCACGGCGACGATCGGCGGCACACAGCACCACACGGCGGCGCCGCACATCGGCACCGCGCGACACCGCACACCGGCGCCGCACCCCGGCACCCCACGAGCCCCCGGCCCCCGAGGCGAAGGACCCGCCATGACGACGCACACCCGCACCGAAGCCCGCCCCAACGCCCGCCAGGAGGAGCTCTGGAACGGCCCCATCGGCCGGCACTGGGCCGAACAGCAGGACCGCTACGACGCCATGAGCGGCGACCTCAACGACCGTCTCTTCGCGGCCGCGCGCATCAGCGGCGGCGCCCGGGTCCTCGACATCGGCTGCGGCGCGGGCACCGTCACGCGGATCGCGGCCCGGCTCGCCGGACCGGACGGGCACGCGGTCGGCGTCGACATCTCCGCGCCGCTCCTGGAGCGGGCCCGGGCCCGCACCGCGACGGAGGCGGTCACGAACGTCTCGTACGAACGGGGGGACGCCCAGACGCACGACTTTCCCGACGGCGGCTTCGACGTGGCGATCAGCCGGGGCGGCGTGATGTTCTTCGCCGACCACGCGGCCGCGTTCGGCAACGTGGCCCGCGCGCTGCGTCCCGGCGGGCGCCTTGTGTTCGTCTGCCCGCAGCCCGCGAGCCCCGACATCGAGGAGTCCCGCGCGCTCGGCCTGCTCGCGGGACTCCTCGGCGCCGAGGGGGCCGCGCCGTCCTCGGACCACACCGACGCCCGCGCCGCGATGGCCTCGCTCAGCGACCCCGCGCACATCCGCCGCTCCCTCGCCGCCTACGCGGAGGTGGCCGTGACGTCGCTGCCCGTCGAGACGTACTGGGGCCGCGACCCGTCGGACGCCATCGACTTCCTGCTCTCCCGCACGCCCGGCCGTGTGGTGCCGAGGGTCACGCGCAAGGCCCTGGAGGACGCGCTCAGTCCGTACGCGGGCGGGCGCGGGGTCCGCATGCAGGCACGGGTGTGGCTGGTGACGGCGGTACGCCCGAGCTGACGCGCGGGCCCGCCGCCCCCTCGACTCCCCTGCCTGCCAAAGACCTTGTTTCCCGTGGCCGCTACCGCCCCCCTACTTCGCGTGCTCCCGGCGCGACCACATCAGCGCGAGGTACACCACGAACGCCGCCCCGAGCCCCACGGCCCACCCGTAGTCGGCCAGCGGCTTGAGGAAGGAGACGATGCCGTCGTCGGGGAACGGCCCCTTCCCCGGGTCGGAGTGCGAGCCGCCGACGGCGAGCACCCCGCCCACGGCGAAGGCGGCGACGGCCCGCCAGTTCCAGCCGCCCGCGTACCAGTAGCGCCCGTCCTGCCGGTAGAGGTCGGCGAGGTCGAGGGCGGTCCGGCGCACGACCCAGTAGTCCGCGATGAGGACGCCCGCCACCGTGCCCAGCAGGCCGCCGACCACGCCGAGCCAGACGTAGATGTACAGCTCGGGCGTCTCGATCAGCTTCCAGGGGAAGATCAGGACGCCCACGACGCCCGTGATCAGCGCGCCGGTACGGAAGGTGATGAGCCGGGGCGCCAGGTTCGCGAGGTCGTACGCGGGCGAGACGACGTTCGCCGAGATGTTCACGGAGACCGTCGCGACGAGCACCGTCACCAGCGCGAACAGCAGCCCGAAGACGTTGTCGGCCTTGGCGGCGAGGTCCACGGGCTCCCAGACGGGCTCCCCGTACACGGCCTGCGAGCCGGACGTGACGAGGACGGAGAGCAGCGCGAAGGCCGTCATCGTGGTGGGCAGGCCCAGGGTCTGGCCCCACACCTGCGCGCGCTGGCCCTTCCCGAAGCGGGTGAAGTCCGGGATGTTCAGGGACAGCGTGGACCAGAAGCCGATCATCCCCATGAGCGCGGGGAAGAACACCGGCCAGAAGTCCGCGCCCCAGCCGAGCCGCGACGGCTGGTCGAGCAGCGGCCCGAGCCCGCCCGCCTTGCCGGAGATCCAGACGAGCAGCACGACCGCGCCGACGAGCACGAAGGGCGCCGCCCAGTTCTCGAACCGCCGCAGCGTCTCCATCCCCCGGTGGATGATGGCGAGTTGGAGGGCCCAGAACGCCACGAAGCACAGCCACAGCGTCCACGGGTACCCGCCGATGTGCGAGGCGTCGGCCCACGCGCCGCCGAAGACCTCGTTGAGGAGGACGAAGATGCCCTGTCCGCCGATCCAGGTCTGGATGCCGAACCAGCCGCAGGCGACGGCGGCCCGGATCAGGGCGGGCAGGTTCGCGCCGCGCAGCCCGAAGGAGGCGCGCGCGAGCACCGGGAACGGGATGCCGTACTTGGGACCCGCGTGCCCGGTGAGCAGCATCGGGAGCAGCACGACGACATTGGCGACCGCGATGGTGAGGACGGCCTGCTTCCAGTCCATGCCGAGCGCGACCAGGCCGGAGGCGAGCGTCCAGGACGGGATGTTGTGGGCCATGCCCACCCACAGGGCCGCGAAGTTGTAGGTGGACCAGCGGCGTTCGGCGAGCGGGATCGGCTTGAGGTCGTCGTTGGCGAAGCGGCTGTCGTGGGGGTAGGCGCCGGGCAGCAGCTCTACGCGGCCGTCGGGGGCGGTGCGTTGGGCGGGCGCTCCCGCGGGTGGACCGGCGGGGGCGGTGGGCGGCCCCGGGGGGACGGTGTCGGTCATGGGCAGGCCCTTCGCTGGAAGGAGGGGTACCAGGGGCCGTGCGGAAGCCAACAGGATGCCCCGAACACCGTGCTCGGCGGTACACCTGTGACCTGTTGACACGGGGCGCCGCTGGAGGGGCGGCCCGGCCGTCGGCTCAGCCCCCACGCCGCCCCCGCGCGCCCCTGCGCACCCTCTTGGCAGCTCCGGTGCCATGTGAAATATTACTGAGGTCCCCATGAGAACCGCTCCGCGCGTCGCCCCGCACCCGTCTGGAGTCCCCATGAGCACCGGCACGACCGACCCCTCCGGCACCCCCGACGCCTCCTGGAGCCCCGCCCGACCCTGGCGCGGCATCATGGTCGCCACCGCCCTCCCCCTGCGCGCCGACCGCACCGTCGACTACGACGCGTACGCCGACCACGTCCGCTTCCTGATCGACGGCGGCTGCGCCGGCGTCGTGCCCAACGGTTCGCTCGGCGAGTACCAGACGCTGACGCCCGAGGAACGCGCCCAAGTAGTGCGGGTCGCCGTGGAGGCGGCGGGCGACGGCGCCCGGGTCATGCCGGGTGTGGCCGCGTACGGCAGTGCCGAGTCCCGCCGCTGGGCCGAGCACGCGGCCGAAGCGGGGTGCGGGAGCGTCCTGCTGCTGCCGCCGAACGCCTACCGCGCGGACGCCGACGCCGTGCGCGCCCACTACGCGGAGGTCGCCGCGGCGGGCCTGCCGGTCGTCGCGTACAACAACCCGGTCGACACCAAGGTCGACCTGGTCCCCGCGCTGCTCGCCGAGTTGCACGCGGCCGGGCACATCGTCGCCGTCAAGGAGTTCAGCGGCGATGTCCGCCGGGCCTATGAACTCGCCGAGCTCGCCCCGGACCTGGACCTCCTGGTCGGCGCCGACGACGTGCTGCTCGAACTGGCCGTCGCGGGCGCGGTCGGCTGGATCGCCGGGTACCCGAACGCCTTCCCGGCCTCCTGCGCCGAGCTGTACCGCGCCGCGACCGCCGGTGACCTGGAGCGTGCCCTCCCCCTGTACAAGTCCCTGCACTCGCTGCTGCGTTGGGACTCCCGGACCGAGTTCGTCCAGGCCGTCAAACTCTCCATGGACCTCGCGGGCCGTCACGGCGGCCCGACCCGCCCGCCGCGCCTGCCCCTGTCGGGCGCGGCCGGGCAGGCGGTGCGCGCCGCCACCGAGAAGGCGGTCGCCGACGGCCACCGCTGAGGCCCGCCCGGGAACGCGGGCCAGGGAGCCCCGGGGCCCCGAGAGCCCCCGTCCTCGCCCGCTCAGCTGCGAAAACAACGTGACATTGTACGCTGGTGATCCGCTCGGCCACGAAGGCGCGGGGCGCAGGCACGAAGGGATCACCACCGCCATGGGCCATCTGACTCAGCGCGACCTCATCACCACCCGCGAGCGCCTGCGCGACCAGGTGGCGAACGCGCTGCGCGCGGCCCTGATCTCCGGCGAACTCAAGCCCGGCGAGGTCTACTCGGCGCCCGCGCTCGCCGAGGACTTCGGCGTCTCGGCGACGCCGGTGCGCGAGGCGATGCTCGACCTGGCGCGCGAGGGCATGGTCGAGCCGGTCCGCAACAAGGGCTTCCGCGTCACCGAGGTCAACGAGAAGGACCTCGACCAGTACACGGAGATCCGCACCCTGATCGAGGTCCCCACGGTCGGCCGCATCACGCGCACCGCCGCCCGCGAGGACCTGGAGGCGCTGCGCGAGGTGGCCGAGGAGATCGTCCGCGCCGCCCGCGTCCACGACGTCATCGGCTATCTGGAGGCGGACCGCCGGTTCCACCTGTCGCTGCTCGCCCTGGCGGGCAACGAGCGGCTGGTGGAGGCCGTCAGCGATCTGCGCAAGCGCTCCCGGCTGTACGGCCTGACGGGCCTGGACGAGCGCGGCGAACTGCTGCCGTCGGCCGAGGAGCACATCGAACTCCTCGACCTGATGCTGGCCGGTGACGCCAAGGGCGCCGAGAAGTGCATGACGCGCCACCTCGGCCACGTGCGGAACCTGTGGGCGAAGGGGCGTCAGCCCCAGGAACCCGCCAAGCGCCCCCGCCGGGGCGGGCTCGGCACCGCCCGCTGACCCCGGCCCGACCCAGTCCTGTGGCGCCGCTCGTGCGGCGCCACAGCCGCATCCGGGTGCGCAACACTCGTCCACCGCACCAGATGTGACGCTGCGTCAATCTCTCCCCAGGCCCGCAGAAGGCTTCCTCTGGCCATGTGATGTGTGCAATATTACATGTCACGCATTCTTCGTGGGCATGACAGTTCAAGGGGTCCGCGCAGCTCAGCACCCCTCGGCTGTCGCCACGGTTCGCGCACCCCCCACGGCCGTGCCTCTTGTACGGCTGCCGACCGCCCGGAGGGCACTTTGAATCGGACGTCACCACCACAGCAGTCCCCAGCACCGAGAACCCCCCTTGCCCGGCTCCTGATATCGGCCCTCGTGATGTGTCTGGGCCTCACCCTGGTGGCCTTCACCGGCCAGGGGGCAGCGGCGGGCACCGAGGCCAAGGCGCCCGCGCCGCGCCCGGGCACCGCCCCTTCGCCCGCCACCCCCACCTCGACCGAGGACCTGCGGGCCAAGGAGGCGGAGCACGCGGCCAGGCCACCCAAGGACCCCTCGAAGCGCCCGCCGACGCACACCGTCAAGCAGGCGCCCAAGGCGGCCCGCAGCGCCCCGAAGGCGGCCTGCAACGTCTCCGACTTCACCTCGAAGACCGGCAGCGCCCTGGTCCAGCAGATCAAGTCCGCGGAGACGAGCTGCGTCAACACGCTGTTCACCGTGTCCGGTTCGGACGCCCGGGCCCTCTTCCGCGAGGAGCAGATGGTCACGGTGTCCCACGCGCTGCGCGACACCGCCGCCAACTACCCGGGGAACAACAGCGGTTCGATCACGCAGGTGGTCCTCTACCTGCGCGCCGGCTACTACGTGCAGTGGGGCGACCCGGACAACGTCGGCGACTACGGTCCCGCGCTCAAGAGCGCCGTCCAGGGCGGCCTGGACACGTTCTTCGGCTCGTCGCGGGCCTTCGACGTCAGCGAGGCGAACGGCGAGACGCTGGCCGAGACGGTCACCCTGATCGACAGCTCGGGTGAGAACGCCCGCTTCCTGAACGTCGTCAAGCGGCTCCTGAACGGCTACAACTCCTCGTACAACGCCCACTGGTGGATGGTCGTGGCGGTCAACAACACCTACACGGTGCTGTTCCGCGGGCACCAGCTGCCGGAGTTCGTGGCCGCCGTGCAGGCCGACCAGAGCGTCCTGACCCAGCTGCGGGACTTCGCCGTCGCGCACGACGACCTGCTCGGCACCGACAAGTCGTACCTCACCTCCAATGCCGGGCGCGAGCTGGGCCGCTTCCTGCGGCACGAGCAATTCGGCGGACTCGTACCGCAGTTGGTCAAGCAGCTCCTCGACCGCAGCCGGATCACCGGCCGCACCGCCCCGCTGTGGGTGGGCCTGGCCGAGATGACGGACGCGTACGACAAGGACAACTGCTCGTACTACAACACCTGCGACCTGCAGAACCGCGTGCGTGACGCCGTCCTGACGGTCAAGCACACCTGCGCCCCGAGCCTGCGGATCGTCGCCCAGCAGATGACGTCCACCGAGCTGGGCTCCGCCTGCTCCAGCCTGCTCGCCCAGGACTCCTACTTCCACGGCGTGGCCAAGGACAACGGCCCGGTCGCCAACGACAACAACACCACGCTCGAAGTCGTCGCGTTCGACTCCAGCGCCGACTACAAGACGTACGCGGGCATCATCTTCGGCATCGACACCAACAACGGCGGCATGTACCTGGAGGGCAACCCGGCCCAGGCGGGCAACCTGCCGCGGTTCATCGCGTACGAGGCGGAGTGGCTGCGCCCCGACTTCCAGATCTGGAACCTCAACCACGAGTACACGCACTACCTCGACGGCCGCTTCAACATGTACGGCGACTTCGCGGAGGGCATGAAGACGCCGACCGTGATGTGGGTGGAGGGCTTCGCCGAGTACATCTCCTACTCGTACCGCAAGGTCACCTATGACGACGCGATCAAGCAGGCGGGCAAGAAGACGTACCGGCTCAGCACGCTCTTCGACACCACCTACGACAACGCCGACTCCACGCGGATCTACAACTGGGGCTATCTGGCGGTCCGTTACCTGGTCCAGTCGCACCCCCAGGACGTGACGGCCCTGCTCGGCCACTACCGCAAGGGCGACTGGGCCGCGGCCCGCACCCTGCTGACGAACACCATCGGCACCCGCTACGACGCGGACTTCGCGAACTGGCTGGACAAGTGCGCCGCGGGCGACTGCGGAACCCGCCCCAGCGCCCGGAGCTGACGATTCATCAGCTCTGAAGGACACGGCGCGCAGGCGGACAACGGCGTCCGCCTGCGCGTCGGCCGCACCGGACCGGCACGGTCATTCCCCGAACGCGGGGATGACCGTGCTGCCGTACCCGTCGATGACCTGCTCGCGGGCGTCGTGCATCGCGTACACCGCGAACTGGTCGACCCCCAGGTCCCGCAACGTCGCCAGTTTCTCCCGGTGTTGCTCGGCCGTACCGATGACGCAGAAGCGGTCCACGATCTCGTCGGGCACGAAGGCGGTGTCCGGGTTGCCGGTCCGGCCGTGGTGGGCGTAGTCGTACCCCTCACGGGCCTTGATGTAGTCGGTCAGCGCCTCCGGCACCAGACCCGAGTGCTCCCCGTACTTGGCCACCAGGTCGGCCACGTGATTGCCCACCATGCCGCCGAACCAACGGCACTCGTCCCGGGCGTGCGCCAGGGCCGCCGGCGAGTCGTCGTCGGTGAGATAGGCGGGCGCCGCCACACAGATCTTCACCGCCGACGGATCACGGCCCGCCGCCGCGGCCGCGGCCCGCACCGCCTTGACCATCCACTCCGTCAGGAACGGGTCGGCGAGCTGCAGGATGAACCCGTCGGCCTTCTGGCCGGCGAGGGCGAGTGCCTTGGGCCCGTACGCGGCCATCCACACCGGCAGCTTGCCGTCCCGCACCCACGGGATGCGCAGGGTCCGCCCGTCGACGTCCGCCTCCCGGCCCTCGGCGAGGTCGCGGACGACGTCGATGCACGCGCCGAGGCGGGCCAGGGTGTTGGGCTTGCGGCCCGCGACCCGCATCGCGGAGTCGCCGCGGCCGATGCCGCACACGGTGCGGTTGCCGTACATGTCGTTGAGCGTGGCGAAGGTGGAGGCGGTGACCTCCCAGGTCCTGGTGCCCGGGTTGGTCACCATCGGGCCGACGGTGAGGTGTTCGGTGTGCTCCAGGATCCGGCTGTAGATCACGAACGGCTCCTGCCACAGGACCGCCGAGTCGAACGTCCAGCCGTAGCGGAACCCGCACCGCTCGGCGCGGCGCATCAGGCCGACCACGGCGGACGCGGGCGGGTCGGTCTGCAGGACGAGTCCGAAATCCACGAGGGACCTCCTTGCTGGTTCAGATGAGTGACCGGCGCGGGCGGCAGGTCAGCTCAGGTACTGGCAGGTGGCGCGCGGGGTGTACAGGCCGTGTCCGGCGCGGCCGGTGAACTCTCGCTGGTCGATGACGAGTTCGCCGCGCGACAGGACGGTCTCGACGCGGCCGGTGACCTGCTTTCCCTCGTACGCGGAGTAGTCGACGTTCATGTGGTGGGTGGCCGCCGAGATGGTCTGCGGCGCCACGGGGTCGTAGATGACGACGTCCGCGTCGGCGCCGGGGGCGATGGTGCCCTTCTTCGGGTAGAGGCCGAACATGCGGGCCGGGGTGGCGCAGGCGATCTCGATCCAGCGGCGCCGGGTGAGGTGCCCGTCGAGGACGGCCTGGTGCAGCAGGTCCATGCGGTTCTCGACGCCGGGCAGACCGTTGGGGATCTTGGAGAAGTCGCCTCGGCCCAGCTCCTTCTGGCCGGTGAAGCAGAACGGGCAGTGGTCGGTGGAGACCACCTGGAGGTCGTTGGTCCTCAGGCCCCGCCAGAGCGCCGCCTGGTGCTCGCGCGGGCGCAGCGGCGTCGAGCAGACGTACTTGGCGCCCTCGAAGTCCGGCTCGGCGAGGTTGTCAGTGGACAGGAACAGATACTGCGGGCAGGTCTCCCCGAACACGTCGAGTCCCTTGTCCCGCGCGGCCGCCAGCTCCGCGACGGCCTCCTCGGCGGAGACGTGCACGACGTACAGCGGGGCGCCCGCGACCCGGGCGAGCTGGATGGCGCGGTGCGTGGCCTCGGCCTCCAGGATGACCTTGCGGACCTCGCCGTGGTGGCGCGGGTCCGTCTCGCCGCGCTGGAGGGCCTGCTCCACGAGCACGTCGATGGCGATGCCGTTCTCGGCGTGCATCATGATCAGCCCGCCGTTGGCGGCGGAGCGCTGCATGGCGCGCAGGATCTGCCCGTCGTCGCTGTAGAAGACGCCCGGGTAGGCCATGAAGAGCTTGAAGGAGGTGATGCCCTCCTCCACGAGCAGGTCCATCTCCTTCAGCGTCCGGTCGTTGACGTCGGACAGGATCATGTGGAAGGCGTAGTCGATCGCGCACTTGCCGTCGGCCTTCGCGTACCAGGCGTCCAGGCCCTCGCGCAGCGCCCGGCCGACGGTCTGGACGGCGAAGTCGACGATGGTGGTGGTGCCGCCCCAGGCGGCGGCGCGGGTGCCGGTCTCGAAGGAGTCCGACGCGAAGGTGCCGCCGAACGGCAGCTCCATGTGGGTGTGCGCGTCGACGCCGCCCGGGATGACGTACTTGTCGCTCGCGTCGATGACGCGGTCCGCGCTCCAGGCCGCGGCGGCCTGGGTGCCGCGCGCGGCGAGCGCCGCGATCCGGCCGTCCTCGATCAGGACGTCGGCGTGCAGCTCCTCGGCGGCGGTGATGACGAGACCGCCGCGGATCAGGGTGCGGGTACTCATGGTGGTGCGCTCCCTTTCGTACGTACGGGGGTACGCGAGTGCGCCCGGTGTGCGGACACGGGGCGAGCCCGCGCACGGGGCCGGTCGCGGCCTAGACGCTCCGCAGGGCCCGCTCCAGGATGGCGGCGCCCTCCTCGGCCTCGGCGACGGTCAGCGACAGCGGCGGGGCGACGCGCAGCACGCTGGTGCTGTGCCCGCCGCCCTTGCCGATGAGCAGCCCGCCCTCACGGGCCGCCTCCAGGACGGCCGCGGCGGCCTGCGGATTCGCCTCTTCCGTGCCGGGCCTGACCAGCTCGATGCCGATCATCAGGCCCCGGCCACGCACCTCGCGGACCACCGGGAGCTGGGCGCAGACGGCCCGCAGCCGCTCGATGAGCAGCCCGCCGACGCGGCGCGCGTTGCCCTGGAGGTCGTGTTCCAGGAGGTACGAGAGGTTGGCGAGGCCCGCGGCCATGGTGACGGGCGAGCCGCCGAAGGTGGAGATGGAGTTGGCGTCCAGGGAGTTCATGATCTCGGCGCGGCCGACGACGCCGCCGATGGACATGCCGTTGCCGATGCCCTTGGCGAAGGTGAGCAGGTCCGGCGGTCCGGCCGCGGCGTGCGCCTGCCAGCCCCAGAAGTGGTCGCCGGTGCGGCCCCAGCCGGTCTGCACCTCGTCGGCGATCCACAGGATGCCGTGCTCGGCGAGGACCTCGCGGAAGGCGGCGTACAGGCCGTCGGGCGGCGAGGTGAAGCCGCCGACGCCCTGGATCGGCTCGGCGATGAGCGCCGCGACGCCGCCGCGGGACTGACCGAGCATGTCCCGCAGGTCCGCGACGCAGGCCGCGGTGAACTCGGCGTCGCTCAGGGCGGCGTAGGGGCCCCGGGAGCGGACGCCGCCGTGGACGTACAGCGTCTGCAGCGGCGACAGGCTCGTGGGCGACCAGGACTGGTTGCCGGTGATGCCGACCGAGGTGAAGGAGCGGCCGTGGTAGCTGTTGCGCATCGCCAGGATCTGGTTGGAGCGGCGGTGCGCGGTGGCGAGGAGCAGCGCCGTGTCGTTGGCCTCGGTGCCCGACGTCGTGAAGAACACGCGGGCGTCGGGGATGCCGGACAGGGCCGCGACGCGCTCGGCGAGGTCGACCATCGGGCGGTTCAGATAGAGCGTGGAGCTGTGGATGATCCGGCCGGCCTGCTCGGCGACGGCCTTGGTGACGTCGGGCAGCGCGTGCGCGGTCATGGTGGTGAGGATGCCGCCGAAGAAGTCGAGGTAGCGCCGGCCCGCGGCGTCCCAGACGTGGCGGCCCTCGCCGTGAGTCAGCTCGACGGGCTCGTCGTAGTAGAGCGCGAGCCAGTCCGGCAGCACGGCCCGGTGCCGGGCGTAGAGATCCTTCACGGGTTGACCAGCCCTTCGTACGCGTCCGGGCGGCGGTCCCGGTAGAACGCCCACTGTTCGCGGACCTCGTCGATCAGGTCGAAGTCGAGGTCGCGCACGACGAGTTCCTCCGCCTTGTCGCTCGCCGTCTCGCCGACGAACTGCCCGCGCGGGTCCACGAAGTAACTCGTGCCGTAGAAGTCGTTGTCGCCGTACTCCTCCTGGCCGACGCGGTTGATCGCGGCGATGAAGTACTCGTTGGCGACGGCTGCCGCGGGCTGCTCCAGCTGCCACAGATAGGCGGACAGACCGCGCGAGGTGGCCGACGGGTTGTAGACGATTTGGGCGCCGTTGAGGCCCAACTGGCGCCAGCCCTCGGGGAAGTGGCGGTCGTAGCAGATGTAGACGCCGACGCGGCCGACGGCGGTGTCGAAGACGGGCCAGCCGATGTTGCCCGGCCTGAAGTAGAACTTCTCCCAGAATCCCTTGACTTGGGGGATGTGATGCTTGCGGTACTTGCCCAGATAGCTGCCGTCGGCGTCGATCACCGCGGCCGTGTTGTAGTAGAAACCGGCCTGTTCGACCTCGAAGACCGGCACCACGATCACCATGCCGGTCTCGCGCGCGAGGTCCTGCATGCGGCGCACGGTGGGCCCGTCCGGCACCTGCTCCGCCCAGCGGTAGTGCTCCTTCTCCTGGACCTGGCAGAAGTAGGGAGCGTTGAAGACCTCTTGGAAACCGATGACCTGCGCGCCCTGCCGCGCGGCTTCGCGGGCGTGCTCCTCGTGCTTGGCGATCATGGATTCGGTGTCGCCGGTCCAGGTCGCCTGGACCAGTGCGGCGCGTACGACATTGGCCATGAGCTGCTCCTTCGACGGGACGTCAGAGAGCCTCTACGCCCGTAGACTTCTTGCGTAGACAGACGAACGTAAGCCCCATCGACGGCCTTGCCAAGACCATCGTCGTAACGCGGCGGAGTCGATCATGTTTCACACCCGGGCGGGTGACGGCGCGACCCGCTGGAGCGCGGGCGGCGCCGGGGCGCGTTCGGGTCGGCCGGGGGCGGCACGGGACGGCTCGACGCGGCTCGGCACGGCTCAGGTGGTGAAGCCCGCGACGCGCAGGGCGTGCACGAGGTCCCAGTGGCGCTCGTCCGACGCCGCCCGCGCCGCCTCCAGGAGCTGCGGGATGAGCCGGGGCGGGTCGGTGTGCGCGCAGGCCGCGACGTCCTCGGCGCTGCGGACCAGGACGAACGCGTCGAGCAGCGCCCGGGCCTCGCGGGTGCGCCCCGCGTCGGCGAGGGCGATCAGGGACTCGGCGATCTCCGGGGCGGGCCGGGCCACGCCCTGGCGCAGCAGCTTGCGGCAGTCCTCCGCGCGGCCCGCCCCGGCGAGCGCGTCCGCGACGGCCACGAGCCGGTCGGGCGGCAGCGACGCGGCCTCCCACAGCAGGGTCGCCCAGTCCGCGGCGAGGCCCGCGTGGTGCAGCTCCTCGGCGAACAGCGGGAGCCTGGCCGCGGGCCACCCCGCCGCCTCGACGAGCACCCCGTGCGCCTCCCCGCTGCGGCCCTCGCCGCGCAGCCGGAGCAGGGCCCGCACGGCGTCGACGGTGACGCGCTCGTCGGCGAGGTGCTCGTCCGCGAGGTGCGCGTCGGCGGCGGCACGGGCGTCGGCCGCCTCCCGGTCGGCCGCGGCGGCCCGCTCCACGGCCCTGGTCCGCCTCGGGGCGCGCGGCGCGGTGTCCATGGCCTGGGCGTAGCGCGCGCCGCGGGGAGCGCCGGGGGCGCCGGGCGGCCCGTCCGCCACCGGGGCCCCGTCCGCCAGGGGTACGTCGATGGCGCCCACGCCGTCCGCCTCATCGGCGTCGAATCCGGCGAACCCGGCGAAGCGAGCGCCCCGGGGACGGCGGCGGGGGTCGGACTGGTGGGGCACGCGCGGGGTCCGGTCGGGCGGGTCGGCCTGGGCGTGCTCGTCCCGGGACTGGTCCGAGGCGTGGTCCGAGGGATGGCCCGAGGGGTGGCCCGACTCCGCCCTGGGGGGCGTGACTTCCTGCCCGGGGCCCCCGAAGTCCACCCACTGGGGCGCGCTCGCCCGGTCCAGGCGGTCGATGCGCGCGCGCAGCTCCCCGCAGCGCGCGGCGGCGCGTTCGTGGTCGTCGCGCACCCACGCCAGGTCCAGGTGGATGCGGTCCACGTCGTCGGGCGTGGGCGCGACGGCGAGAGCACGCGCCAGCTCCTGCTGCCGCTCCAGGGCGAACCGCTGCTCCTGGAGCATCAGGTCGAGCCGCTCGCTGAGGAGTTCCCGCGTGCCGGGCCGGTCGTCGTGCGCGGCCACCGACGCCGCGTGCAGGGCCCGTGCGCGCGCCGTCTCCGCGTGCGCGACGCCCACCCCGGCGTCGGCCGCGAGATCGTGGAGCAGCGCCTGCACCACGTCCCAGGGCGGCACCTCGGCGCCGTCGAGACAGGCCCGCATGCCGTCGGGGTCGCGGGACAGGAACACCCCGCACCACCCGGCGTCCCGGTCGATCCGGGCCAGGAGATCGTTCAAGTACTTTGCGAACTCCCGGATCTCGTCCGGGAGTTGTCCCACTGCCATGGTCGGCACCGCCCCCTGGGAGACTAGGGTCTGCCGGTCCGGAAGATAACACCAGATGGGTTACGGGACGGCTACACGCGGTTTTCCGAAGGCTTCATTAATTACTTGGACGTGCGGCGGGAGACGTGGTTAGTCTGCGCACATGTCCAGTCCCGAGGCGAACAGACGCTAGCCACCGGCGCTCCGGTGGCCGCTCCACGGACTCCTTGAGTTCTCATCCGCCGCGTCGCAGCGACGCCGACGTCGTGCCGTTCCCGGGCCCGACGCCTCCCGTCGCTCCGCGGCCCCTCCGCCACGGGATCGCCGCAGTGCCGTAGTCACGGACTGCTCTTTCACCCTCTTCCTCACCCGCGCGGCAACCGCGCGGCCCCAGCGCGGCCTTCGCCGCGCCGCCGAGGGCTGCCCGCGGGCCCCGTGGACCCTCTCAGTGCTTGCGGAGTCTCGCTGTGCCATTCGTCCTGTATCTGCTCGGGCTCGCCGTGTTCGCCCAGGGCACGTCCGAGTTCATGCTGTCCGGCCTGGTGTCGGACATCGCCGCCGACATGGCGGTGTCGGTCCCGGCTGCCGGTTCGCTGACCTCGGCGTTCGCCGTGGGAATGATCGTGGGGGCGCCCCTGATGGCGGTGTTGAGCCTGCGCTGGTCGCGCCGCCGCGCGCTCCTCGGCTTCCTCATCACGTTTCTGCTCGTCCATGTGGTGGGCGCCCTGACCACCAGCTACGCCGTCCTGCTCGCCACCCGCGTCGTCGGCGCGCTCGCGAACGCCGGTTTCCTGGCCGTGGCCCTGACCACCGCGACGAGCCTGGTCGCGCCGGACGCCAAGGGCCGGGCCACGTCGATCCTCCTCGGCGGCACCACCCTCGCCTGTGTCGCGGGCGTGCCGGGCGGCGCGCTGCTGGGCCAACTGTGGGGCTGGCGCGCCGCGTTCTGGGCGGTGGCCCTGATCTCGGTGCCCGCCGTCGTCGCCGTCGCCCGGGCCGTACCGCCGTCCACTCCCACCACGGCGCACACCGGCGTCCGCGCGGAACTGCGGGCGCTGCGCTCCCCCGGGCTCCTGGTGACGCTGCTGCTCGGCGCGCTCGTCAACGGTGCGACGTTCTGCGTCTTCACGTACCTGGAACCGCTGGCCACGCACGTGTCCGGCATCGACGACGCGTGGGTGCCCGGGCTGCTCGCCCTGTTCGGTCTTGGCTCGTCGGTCGGGGTCGCGATCGGCGGGCGGCTCGCCGACACGCGTCCGGTGCCGCTCCTGGCGGGCGGCACGGCGGCGCTGCTCGCGGGCTGGGTGGTGTTCGCGCTGACGGCGGGCAACCCGGTGGCGGCGGTCGTCCTCGCCTTCATCCAGGGGATGCTGTCGTTCGCAGTCGGCTCCACCCTGATCGCACGGGCGCTGTACGCGGCGACGGCGGCACCGACGCTCGCGGGCGGCTTCGCCACGGCGGCCTTCAACCTGGGGGCGGCGGTGGGGCCTTGGGCGGGCGGCAGGGCCATCTCCTCGGGCCTCGGCTACCGCGCACCCCTGTGGGTCGGCGCCCTGTTCGTGGCGTCGGCGGTCCTGGCGGCAGGGGCGGCGCTCCTCGCGCGACAACGCCGACAGAACCGCCAACACCGCCAGCGGCGCCAACGGCGCCAACACTGACGACACCGGCAGCGACGGAAGGCCGCCCTCGACATTTAGTTATGCTGTTGTAATGATTACAGACACACAACTACTTTTCAGGGGCGTTCATGACCCACCTCACCTCTCGCGGACGCTGGTCGGTGCTGGCCGTCTGCTGCTTGAGCCTGCTGATCGTCAGCCTCGACGTCACCGCTCTGAACGTCGCGCTGCCGTCCATCCAGCAGGACCTGAACAGCCCGCTGTCCGGCTTGCAGTGGACGGTCGACGGCTACACCCTCGTCCTGGCGAGCCTGCTGATGTTCTCGGGCTCGCTCGCCGACAGGGTGGGCCGACGGCGCGTCTTCCAGGTCGGCCTTGCGGTCTTCACCACGGCCTCACTGCTGTGCAGCGCGGCCCCGGGCCTGGGCTGGCTGATCGCGGCACGCGCGCTCCAGGCGATCGGCGGTTCGATGCTCAACCCCGTCGCCCTGTCGATCATCAGCGACGTCTTCTCCGACTCCCGCGAGCGCGCCCGCGCGATCGGCGTGTGGGGCGGCGTCGTCGGGATCAGCATGGCCGCCGGGCCCATCATCGGCGGCGCGCTCGTGGAGTCGGCCGGCTGGCGGGCGATCTTCTGGATCAACGTACCCATCGGCCTGGCCGCGCTCGCCCTGACCCGGCGGTACGTGCCGGAGTCCCGCGCCGAGCGCCCCCGCCGCGCCGATCCGGTCGGGCAGGTCCTGGTCGTCGTCCTGCTCGCCACGGTGACGTACGCGATCATCGAGTCGCCGGTCAGGGGCTGGACGTCGCCGCTCGTCGCCGGGTGCGCGGTCGCGGCGCTGTGCGCGCTGCTCGGGTTGCTGCGCTACGAGCCCCGGCGCGTCGACCCCCTCATCGACCTGCGGTTCTTCCGTTCGGTTCCGTTCGCGGGCGCGACCGTCATCGCTGCCGCCACGTTCTTCGCGCTGGGGGGCTTCCTCTTCGTCAGCTCCCTGTACCTGCAGAACGTACGGGGGCTCGACCCGCTGCACGCCGGTCTGTTCATGCTGCCCATGGCGATCACGGCACTGGTCGGCGCGCCACTGTCCGGGCGGATCCTCGCGGCCCGGGGCCCCCGTGTGCCCCTGGTGGCGGCCGGGGCCGCACTGTGCGCGAGCTCCGTCCTGCAGGCGCTCACCTATTCCGCCCACCTCTCGGCGGCGCCGCTGTTCTGCGCCTACGCGCTGTTCGGCCTCGGCTTCGGGATGGCCACCGCCCCGATCTCCCACACCGCCGTGTCCGCGATGCCGCGCTCACAGTCCGGGGTGGCCGCCGCGGTGGCCTCGGCCTGTCGCCAGTTCGGCCAGTCGCTCGGCGTGGCGGTCATCGGCGCGCTCATGGCGACCGGCGCGCACACGGGCACGGCGGCCTTCGTCCAGGCGAGCCGGACGGCCTGGTGGATCATCGCCGGGTGCGGCGGCGCGGTCCTGCTGCTGGGTACGCTCACCTCTGGCCGCTGGGCTCAGTCCACGGCCCGGCTCACCGCGGAGCGGTTGGCCGCCGAGGAGACCAGAACGACGGTGAAGACTTGATGGAGCGCCCCGGCGACGACACGGGCCGACAGGTGGACGACGCCACCGTGCGGGCGGCCACGCGAGCCTGGCAGGGACTGAACACCCTGCTGATGGACCGCCACAATCGCCGCAAGGAAGTCGCCGAGGCGCTCGGCATGAGCTTCAGCCGCATCCGGGCCCTGCGCAGGATCGCCCCCGGCCCGCTCACGCTGCGGGAGTTGGCGCAGCGGATGAGCACCGACCCGCCCTACACCACCGTCATCGTCGACGACCTGGTGCGGCGCGGCTTCGCCGAACGCGTCCCCCACCCGGTCGACCGGCGCGCCAAGCTGGTCCGCCTGACCGCCGAGGGCGAGGCGGCCGCCGCCCGCGCCGCCGCGATCCTCTCCGCCCCGCCGGAGGACCTGCTCGCCCTGGACCGCGAGGACATCGAGGCCCTCGACCGCGTGGTGTCGAAACTGCTCGGCTGACCTCGACCGCGCGGCACCGAGTGCGCCGGGGCGGCCTCAGACGGGAATCAGCGCGCACCCCCGGGCCACCTCGTCCATCGACAGCTCCAGGGCCACCGCGAGCGCCGCGACGGTGAAGAAGGCGGGCGTCGGCGCCCGCCCCGTCTCGATCTTGCGCAGCGTCTCCGCCGAGATGCCGGCGCTCGCGGCGACCTCCACCATGCTCCGCTCACCGCGAGCCGCGCGCAGCAGGCGGCCGAGCCGCTCGCCGCGTTCGCGCTCTTCGGGCGTCAAAGGGGTTCGAACCATGTTCCCACCCTACCCCCGAACCCCATTTAAATACCGGTATAGTAATTGGCATGGTCGAACTCAAGACAGACACATCCATCGAAGCCATGCGGGAGGCCGGGCGCGTGGTCGCGCGCGCCCTGACGGCGGTGCGCGAGGCGGCAGCCGTCGGCGTGGTCCTGCGGGACCTGGACGAGGTGGCGCACCAGGTCCTGAAGGACGCGGGCGCCACGTCGCCGTTCCTGCACTACCACCCGGCGTTCGCCCCGGTCCCCTTCCCCGCCACGCTGATCACGTCGGTGAACGACGCGATCGTGCACGGCATCCCGGACGGCTATCGCCTGCGCGACGGAGACCTGGTCTCCGCGGACTTCGGCGCGAGCCTGGACGGCTGGGTGGGCGACTCGGCCATCAGCTTCATCGTCGGCACCCCGCGCCCCGAGGACGTCCTGCTGATCGAGACCGCCGAGCGCGCCCTGGCGGCGGGCATCGCCGCGGCCGTGGTGGGCAACCGCATCGGGGACATCGCGCACGCGGTCGGCACGGTCTGCCGGGACGCCGGGTACGGCATTCCGGAGGGCTTCGGCGGCCACGGCGTGGGCCGCAGCATGCACGAGGACCCGTCGGTGCCGAACGAGGGCCGCCCCGGCCGCGGCTTCCCGCTGCGGCACGGCATGGCGATCGCCATCGAGCCGATGCTGATCGCGAGCGGCAAGGACGGCTATCACGCGGCGCCGGACGGCTGGACGCTGCGCACGGACGACGGCAGCCGCGCGGCCCACGTGGAGCACACGGTGGCGATCACGGACGCGGGCCCGCGCATCCTGACGGCCCTGTGAGCAGCCCCCGCGCATGAGCGAAGAGGTCCGCGCCGCCCGAGAACCGGAGCGGCGCGGACCTCTCGTCCTGCGCAAGCGACAGCAACGGAGGCCGAACGGCGGGCCGCCCGACGCGCCGGGCCCGACCCGATCGGCACCGCCCGGACTACCGGCTCGGCTTCACCACCATCGCCGACCCGCCGCCCCTGCGCTCCTTCTCGGCCGCCGCGAGCCACTGCCCGCCCGCGAGCCGCTGCACACCGGTCGCGGCGCCGATCTCCGGGTTCTGCTTGAAGGAGTGGCCGATCGCCTCGAGCCTGCGCCGGGTCTCGCTGTTCCACAGGCCCGGTTCGAGCTCCGTCTGCGCGGCGTTGCGCTGGCTGGCGCGCGGCGCGGCGATCGCGTCGACCAGCGGCAGGCCCCGGTCGAGGAAGCCGGTCAGGGTCTGCAGGACAGTCGTGATGATGGTCGCGCCGCCGGGCGAGCCGAGCGCGACGACCGGCCGGTCCTGCCCGTCCAGGACGATGGTCGGCGACAGGGACGAGCGCGGGCGCTTGCCGGGCCCCGGCAGGTTCGGGTCGTGCACGGCAGGGTTGGCGGGCGCGAAGGAGAAGTCGGTCAGCTCGTTGTTGAGCAGGAAGCCGCGCCCGGGCACGGTGATCCCGCTGCCGCCGGTCTGCTCGATGGTGAGGGTGTACGCGACGACGTTGCCCCACTTGTCGGCCGCCGTCAGATGCGTGGTGTTCTCGCCCTCGTACGTCGTCGGGGCCGCCTTGTCCCCGGCGCCGCACGGCACCGGGTTCCTCGGGTCGCCGGGCGCGAGCGGGCTCTTGAGGACGGCGTCGTTCTTGATCAGGCAGGCGCGGGAGTCCGCGTACTTCTGCGAGAGGAGTTCCTTCTTCGGCACGTCCTCGAAGGCCGGGTCGCCCACCCAGCGGCCCCGGTCGGCGAACGCGATGCGGCTGGCCTCGATGAAGCGGTGCAGATAGCGCGTCCGGGTGGCCTCGGAGAGGTCGGTGCGCTCCAGGATGTTCAGGGCCTCGCCGACGGTGGTGCCGCCGGAGGAGGACGGCGCCATGGAGTAGACGTCGAGGCCTCGGTAGGACGTCTTCGTCGGGGTGCGGCGCTTCGCCTCGTAGCCGCGCAGGTCCTTCATGGACAGGTCGCCGGGGCGGGCGTTGCGTCCGGAGCCGGGGTCCACGGGCGGCTTGTTGACGGTGCGGACCAGGTCGCGGCCGAGGCTGCCGTCGTACAGCGTCCCGATGCCCTTGTCGCCCAGCTCGGCGTACGTCCGCGCGAGGTCGGGGTTCTTGAACGTCGAGCCGACGACGGGCGGCTTCCCGCCGGGCAGGAAGAGCTTCGCGGTGTCGGGGAAGTCCGCGAACCGCGCCTGGTTCGCGGCGGTCTGCGAGCGGAAGGTCTCGTCGACGGTGAAGCCGTGGCGCGCGAGGCGCTCGGCGGGCTTCAGGACCGTGCCGAGCGATTCGCTGCCCCAGGAGTCGAGGGCATCCTGCCAGGTGGCAGGCGTGCCGGGGGTGCCCACGGCCAGGCCGCTGGTGACGGCGTCCGCGAACGGCAGCGGCTTGCCGTTCTCCAGGAAAAGGCCGGAGTCCGCGGTGCGCGGCGCCGTCTCGCGGCCGTCGAGGGTGCGCACCGTGCGGGACTTGGCGTCGTAGTACACGAAGTAACCGCCGCCGCCGATGCCCGCCGAGTACGGCTCGCTGACGCCGAGCGCGGCGGCCGTGGCGACCGCCGCGTCCACGGCGTTGCCGCCCTTCTTCAGGACCTCGATGCCGGCGGCGGACGCGTCCTGGTCGACGCTCGCCACCGCGCCGCCGTGGCCGACGGCCACCGGCGTCTTCTCCGGGGTCGTGGCGCCCGGGCCGCCCGATCCACCTGTTCCGGCCGTAGGGGCCGATTCCGGTCTTGCGCCGGGTTGGGCCGAGGTGGCCGATTCGGCGCTCGTGCCCGGTTGCGCTGAGCGCGAAGGCGAAGGGGGCGCCGCCGCACCGACCGTCACCAATACCCCGCCGACCGCACATAGCGTCAGATTCCGTACGAGACCGCGCCGCATTCGTACCTCCAGTCAACAGCCGTCTGCGCAGCGTAACTTCGGGCCCTCCGCGTGGCCATGGACTCTTCGAACGAGGCTCCGAATGGCCGCTAGCATGCGCCCCCATGACTGAAGACGTGCGCTATCTCGTCCTCGGCCTGCTCGCGGCCGTGCTCGGTGCCACCCTGGGCTGGCTGCTGCGTTCGCACCTGTGGAAGCGCAGGCTCCGCCGCAAGCAGGCGTTCTTCGGGCTGCCCGCGAACGCCGAGTCGCTGCTCGTGGTCAACCGCGAGGCGAGCGGCCCCGAACTGCTCGTGACGCGGCACGACGTGTTCTCGCTGCTCGAACTGGCCGCCCTGATCAAGGAGTGCGGGGCGCACGCCCAGATCGTCGCCCACGACGCCGCCCAGCAGGGCTTCGGCGAGCGCACCGAGTTCTGCGTCGGCAACCCGGCGGTGCACCGCCGCATGGCCGCGCACATGCACTCGCTGCTCCCCGGCGTGCGCGTCAACACCGACCCGGAGCCGGGCCCGGACCGCGGCGCCTTCCAGATCGGCTCCGAGCGCTACCGCATGGAGGGCGGCAGGACCGAGTACGTCATCCTGGCCCGCCTCACCGCCGGACAGGCCGAGGAGGCACGGCCCGTCTTCCTCTTCTGCGGCCAGCGCGCCATCACCAACCAGGCCGCGACCCGCTATCTGGCCCGCCACCACGAACGCCTCGCCCGCAAGCACGGCAACCACTCCTTCGCGCTGCTCCTGAAGGTCGTGAACTCGCAGGCGTACGGACCGGACGTGGTCGAGCTGGTCGCGGACGTGACCCGCCCCGCCCAGGAGCCGATTCCCACTCCCGCCCCGGCCGCGCGCAACTCCCACCGCGCCAAGTGAGCGGCCCGCGAGCGGGCGGCAGGCCGGCGGCACATGAGCGCCACGTGAGCGCGCCGCCACGGAACGTATGCGGCTAATAACGCCTCTATGACGTAGTCGGCAATTTCCGGGCACCCTGCAACCGAACCGGACCTTCCGCACTCTCTCTCCGCGCAGCCAGTGAACATCCGCACGGAGGTACGTTTCCTTGAGGTCCCGCAGGTCCCTGAGCCCGTCGCAGCGCCGACGCTCCATACGCCCCCGCCACGCCGCCGTCGCGGGCGTCGCGGCTCTCGCGGCCACCCTGTCCGCCTGCTCGGACGGCGGCTCCGGCTCCGGCTCCGGCGGCGACGCCAAGGCCGCCAAGCCGAAGGTCACCGTGAACCTCACCGGCGACCAGGCCAAGGCGGGCGTCCCCGTCACCGTGAAGCTGGCCACCAAGGACGTCAAGCTGAAGGACGTCGCGGTCGCCGACGCCGAGGGCACGAAGCTGGCGGGCAAGGTCGCCGCCGACGGCCGCAGCTGGACCTCCGCCCGCAACGCCGCGCCCGGCACCAGCTACACCCTGCGGGCGACCACCGACGAGGGCGGCGAGGCGAAGCAGTCCTTCAAGACGGCCGCGCCCGAGAAGGTCAACAAGGTCACCATCACGCCGGGCAGCAACCTCAAGACCGTCGGCGTCGCCCAGCCCCTGTCGATCGTCTTCGACCACCCGGTCAAGAACAAGGCCGACGTCGAGAAGCACCTCAAGGTCACCACGTCGAACGACACCACCGGGTCCTGGGGCTGGATCAAGAACTACGACGGCAAGGACCGCGTCGACTGGCGCCCCGAGGAGTACTGGGAGTCCGGCACCAAGGTGGAGCTCGACGCCCAGCTCAACGGCGTCGACTCGGGCACGGACGGCGGCTGGTTCGTGCGCGACTACGACACCGCCGTCACCGTCGGCAAGAACCAGGTCGTCAAGGTGAACCTGGACAGCAAGACGGCGACGCTGACGCGGGACGGCAAGAGCGTCAAGCAGGTCCCGATGTCGGCCGGCACCCCCGGCGGCGAGAAGGCCTCCTGGGGCGGCACGTCGGTCCTGATGGCCAAGGAGGGCACGATCAACATGCGCTCCGAGACCGTCGGCCTCGGCGACAGCTACGACAAGATGGTCGACTACTCGATGCGGCTGACCTGGTCGGGCATGTACGCGCACGCGGCGCCCTGGAACTCCGCGTTCTTCGGCAACACCAACCACAGCTCCGGCTGCGTCGGCATGAGCACCTCCGACGCCTCCTGGCTGTACGGCCAGGTCCAGGTCGGCGACCCGTTCGAGGTCAAGGGCTCGGGCTCCAAGGGCACGCCGGACCCGGGCAACGGCTACGGCGAGTGGAACCTGTCCTGGGCGGAATGGCAGGCCAAGAGCGCGCTGAAGTCGGCCTCTTGAGGTGACATCCGCGTCAACAATCGTTACCGGGGCGTAACTTACCGATGGGTTACCCCCGGTAAAGAACCGCGGTTACCGTTCGGTCACTTTGCACTTTCAACAAGTGAGGAAGTGACCCGTGCGAGACCCCCACCAGTCCCTGCGGTCCACGACCGCGGGGGCCGTCTCCGCCGCCCTGATCGCGGGCGCCGCCTTCGGTCTGGCGCCCGCGGCCCAGGCCGCACCCGCCGAACGCCCCGCCGCGGCGGCCGCCGCCGGTGTGCGGTTCGTCGACATCCCCGGCGACGGCGGCACCGTCCTCAAGGCCAACGTCGTGACGCCCGCGGGCGCGAAGGCGGACAGCTCGTACCCCGCGATCGTGCTGCCCACGAGCTGGGCCATGCCGCAGATCGAATACATCGCGCAGGCCAAGAAGCTCGCCGCCGCCGGGTACGTCGTCGTCAGCTACAACTCCCGCGGCTTCTGGCAGTCCGGCGGCGAGATCGAGGTCGGCGGCCCCGAGGACATCGCCGACGCCTCCAAGGTCATCGACTGGACGCTCAAGAACACGCCCACGAACCCCGCCAAGGTCGGTATGGCGGGCGTCAGTTACGGCGCGGGCATCAGCCTCCTCGCCGCCGCCCACGACAAGCGGGTCAAGGCCGTCGGCGCGCTCAGCGGCTGGGGCGACCTCGTGGAGTCCATCTACAGCGGCCGCACCCAGCACGCCCAGGCGGGCGCCCTGCTCGGCGGCGCGGGCCACCTCACCGGCCGCCCCAGCGCCGAGCTGAAGCGCATCCTCAAGGACTTCCTGGGCTCGAACCTCGACAGCGAGGACGAGATGATCGCGTGGGGCGGCAAGCGCTCCCCCGCGACCTATCTGGACCGCCTCAACAAGAACGGCGCCGCGATCCTGCTCGCCAACGCCTGGGGCGACACCATCTTCCCGCCCAACCAGTACGCGAGCTTCTACGAGAAGCTGACGGGCCCCAAGCGCCTGGAGTTCCGCCCCGGCGACCACGCCACCGCCGAGGCCACCGGCCTGCTCGGCCTGCCCAACGACACCTGGACGACCACCCGACGCTGGTTCGACCACTATCTCAAGGGCGAGAAGAACGGCATCGAGAAGGAACAGCCCGTCCAGCTCAAGTCGCGGTCCACGGGCGGCTACGAGGGCTACCCGGACTGGAAGTCGGTCGGCGCGACGAGCAAGAAGATCGACCTCGCGGGCTCCACCACGATCCGCGCGAACGTCGACTCCGGGGCCAACGGCGGCATCGTGATGCTGTCCAACACCCTGGACCAGTTCCTGAAGTTGCCGCCGGTGGCGTCGATGCCGCTGCTTCCGCGCCGGTACGCGGCGGTGTGGCAGTCCGAGCGGGAGACGCGGGACCAGCGGGTGCGCGGCACCGCGAAGCTGCACACCACGCTCACCAGCACCAAGGAGAGCGGGACCCTCGTCGCGTACCTCTACGACGTGGGCCCGCTCGGCCTCGGCAAGCTGGTCAGCAACGCGCCGTACACCTTCCACGGCAAGACCCCGGGCAAGCCGTTCGCCGTCGACCTGGAGCTGTTCTCCACGGCCTACGACGTCCCGGCGGGGCACCGGCTCGCCCTGGTCGTCGACACGGTCGACCCGCTCTATGTCGAGCACAACCCGTCCGGCGCGCAGCTGACCTTCTCCTCGCCCGGAACCGACCCGTCGTACGTGTCGGTCCCCCTGCGCGAGCAGTGATCTCCGGCTGCTGCCGGGCGGGCCTGGCCCTCCAGCTGCTGCTCCCGTCAGGGGCCGGGGGCCCTGGGGGGACCCCCGCCCGGCAGCAGCGTCCCTGGTTCAGCCGGGGCGACTTCCACGGCCTCTGTCTTGGGACTGCGCTGCTGACGCTTGGACACCCAGTAGGCGAACCACGAAAGCAGCATGCACATCCCGATGTAGATCGGTGAGATCACCATGACCACGGGGATGAAAGGCAAATCGTAGTCGAGATTCGACGCGATCAGCTTCCCGGCATGGAGGAACTCCTCATAGGTGATCAGATAGCCGAGTGAGGTGTCCTTCAGGGCCACGACCAGCTGGCTGATGATGGCGGGCAGCATGGCCCGCACCGCCTGCGGCACCAGGACGTACGACATGACCTGGGTCTTTCTCATGCCAAGCGCGTAAGCGGCCTCCCTCTGGCCGCGCTCGACCGAGTTGACGCCGGAGCGGAACACCTCGGCGAGCACGGAACCGTTGTAGAGCGTGAGCCCGGCGACCAGCGCCGGCAGCGGCTGGACCTTCAGCGCCACGAAGACGAAGAAGATCATCACGAGCACGGGCATCGCCCGGAAGAACTCCACCAGGAGCGTGGCCAGCCAGCGCACCGGCCGGTGGTCCGAGAGCCGCCCGGTGGCGAGCAGCCCGCCGAGCGCGAGCGAGAGCACGGCGGCGATGGCGAACGCCTTCAGCGTGTTGCCGAGCCCGCGGAGCAGCAGTTCCTGGATGCCCTTGTACTCGAACGGCGTCCACTTGGTGGCGGTGAACTGGTCGGTGTCGAACAGCAGGTACAGGATCCAGCCGACGAGCGCGACGATCAGGGCGGTGGACAGGATGCCGTAGATCAGGTGTCTGCGGCGGGTCCGCGGGCCCGGGATGTCGTAGAGCGCGGTGGCTTCGGGAGCGTGGGCGGTGGTGGTCATCGGGCGACTCCCCAGCGCTTCTCGAGGATGTTGAAGACGGCGCTGATGGCGAGGGTGATGATCAGGTAGCCGAGGGCGATCCAGACGAAGGTCCAGATGATGCTGTAGCCGAGTTCGCTGAGGGTCTTGTAGGTGCCGAGCAGTTCGGTGACGCTGAACGCCCCGGCGATGGCGGAGTTCTTGGCGAGCGCGATGAGCGTGGAGCCGACCGGCGGGATGACCGACCGGAAGGCCTGCGGGAGCACCACCGCGGACAGGGTCTGACTGAAGGTCATGCCGAGGCTGCGGGCCGCCTCGCCCTGTCCCTTGGGCACGGTGTTGATGCCGGAGCGCAGGGCCTCGCAGATGAACGCCGAGGTGTAGCAGCCGAGCGCGAGCACGGCGAACACCTTGAAGGGCAGGACGAGTCCGAACCGCGGCAGCCCCAGCAGCACCGCGAAGAACAGCAGCGTCAGCGGCGTGTTCCGCAGGACCGCCACCCACACCGCGCCGAACACCCGGAAGGACCCGACGGGCGCCACCCGGAACGAGGCCATCACGAACCCCAGCGCGAGCGCGAGCAGCGAGGCGTACACGGTGAGTTCGACGGTGCCGAGGAAGCCCTCGCCGAAGTCGGAGAAGTTGTCTGTCAGTACGTCCACGACGCCTCCTCAGCTCGCCGGGTAGCGGTCGATGGCGGGCGGCTTCGGCGCCGGGACGCCGGAGAGCCCGAGGGTGGCCTCGTACGCCTTCTTCCAGTCGCCGTTCTTCTCCCGGGCGGCCAGGGCGTCGTCGATGGCGAAGCGCAGCGTGGTGTCGCCGCGCGGCACCCCGATGCCGTAGGGCTCCTTCGAGAACGGCTTGCCGACCAGCTTGAGTTCGTCGGGCACCTTGGCCGCGTACCCGATGAGGATCGCGTCGTCGGTGGTGACCGCGTCGACCTGATAGGTCAGCAGGTTGTCGACACACACGGAGTACGTGTCGTACGCGACGAGCGTCGCCTTCGGGTAGTCCTGCTTGATGCGCTGGTACGGCGTGGAACCGGCCGCCGAGCACACGCGCTTGCCGTTCAGGTCCTGCGGGCCCTTGATGTCGTCCTCGTCGTGCCGCACGAGCAGGCCCTGCCCGGCCATGTAGTAGGGGCCCGCGAAGCCGACGAGCTTCTTGCGGAGGTCGTTGATGGTGTAGGTGCCGACGTAGTAGTCGATCTGCCCGTTCTGCAGGGCCGTCTCGCGGTTGGCGGACGCGATCGTCTTGAACGAGATCCGGTCCGGGTCCAGGCCGAGGGAGGCCGAGACCATCTTGGCGATCTCGATGTCGAAGCCCGAGTACCTACCGGTCGCCGGGTCCTTCTCACCGAGGTAGGGCTGGTCCTCCTTGGCGCCCACCACGAAGCGGCCGCGGCTCTTTGCCTTGCGCCAGGTGCCGGACTTCGTCAGCTCGAAGCCCTGCGCCACCGTGTACTTCGGCAGCTCACCGGCCGCCGGGCCCTTGGTCGGGGGGCTGCCCTCCTTGCCGCAGGCGGCGGTGGCCAGCGCGGTGAGGACGAGCGCGGCGAACAGACGTGTCGTACGGAGCATGCTCAGCCCCCCGTCAGTGCTTGAGGATCTTGGAGAGGAAGTCCTTGGCGCGCTCGCTCTCCGGGTGGTTGAAGAAGTCCTCGGGGGCCCGGTCCTCGACGATGCGGCCGTCGGCCATGAAGACCACGCGGTTGGCGGCCGAGCGGGCGAAGCCCATCTCGTGGGTGACGACGACCATGGTCATGCCGTCGCTCGCGAGCTGCTGCATGACCTCGAGGACCTCGTTGATCATCTCCGGGTCGAGGGCCGAGGTCGGCTCGTCGAAGAGCATCACCTTGGGGTCCATGGCCAGCGCGCGGGCGATGGCCACGCGCTGCTGCTGGCCGCCGGAGAGCTGCGCCGGGTACTTCGCGGCGTGCGCGCTGAGGCCGACGCGTTCGAGCAGCTCGCGCGAGCGCTGATCGGCCTCGTCCTTCTTGCGGCCCCGGACCTTCACCTGGCCCATGGAGACGTTCTGCAGCACGGTCTTGTGCGCGAAGAGATTGAACGACTGGAAGACCATGCCCACTTCGGCGCGGAGCCGCGCGAGCGCCTTGCCCTCCTCGGGCAGCGGCTGTCCGTCGAGGCTGATCCGGCCCGACTGGATGGTCTCCAGCCGGTTGATCGTCCGGCAGAGCGTTGATTTGCCCGACCCCGAAGGGCCGATGACCACGACCACCTCCCCCTTGCCGACGGTGAGGTCGATGTCCTGGAGGACATGCAGCTCTCCGTAGTACTTGTTCACGTCACGCAGCTCGATCAACGGATCGACGGCCATGCCCAGACCTGCCCACTCATCGCGGTGTCGGTCAGCGCAAACTATCCACGCGAAAACGGGACTTATTGGACGACACGCACTTATGGGCATTAACCGTATTTGAGGCTACGTTGCCCGGCGGCTACGTCTCGGACGCCTCCGCGTATACCTGAGACAACTCAGGGGTCCCCTGAACCGCCCAGTCGAGCCCCGCCGCGACCACGTCGATCTCCCGGCCGGACACCAGGCGCACCACCGGGGTGCCGCCGGGCAGCACCTGCCAGACCGCGCCGGGCACGGTCCGCACGATCACCGTGCCCAGGTACAGACCCGCGTCGTTGCCGAGCCAGGGCAGCGTCTCCGCGTCGTCGCGCCAGCGCGGCGGCAGCTGGTCCAGGGCGGTCAACGACGCCGGGGAGTCGTCGAGTTCGAGCCCGGCGCCGCCCGCCTGCGAGCGCAGCAGTTCGCACTCGGACAGCAGTTCGCCCACACCGACCGGATCGTCCTCGAAGGCCGCCGCGAGCCGCAGCCCCGGCTCGCTCGGGTGCCGCTTGCGCCACTTGTCCAGGAACGGAATGTTCATGACCGGCCTCTCCGTGGGGTGCCCGGGTCGGCCTCCCGGGCGGGCCGGGCGGCCGGACGGCGGATCCGCGCTCCAAGGAATGTATCTTGCGGCAGTTGCTCACGGAATCAGCGGAATCGGCAGAATCAGGCGGGTCAGCGGCGGGCGCGGGCGGATCCGCGGCAGGTGGCGGCTCGGCGCGGGCGCAGGTGGATCAGCGGCGGGTGAAGGCCAGGATCGTGGCCAGGTTCATCGGGCGGCGGGTGGAGAGGTAGAGGTAGGGCGCGGCGTGGTGCGGGCCCCGCAGCTCCACGCGCAGCGCGGTGGGGACGTAGGCGCGCAGCAGGAGCAGGGCGTAGGCGTTCGCCTTGTACGTGCGCCACTCGAAGGCCTCGCCCGCGTCGAGGATCTCCGTGGGGCCCAGGTCGTCGATCGGGATGACCCGGTCGCCCACGACGAGCGTGCCGGGTGTCACGACGATGCGGGCGGAGCCGTAGCGGTGGACCAGCGGGCCGAACACCCCGCCGACGAGGAGCACGCCGAACGCGGCGGCCAGGGGGCCGAAGGGCAGCAGTAGCCCGCCGAAGAGACAGCCCGCGAGCACGACGAGGAACCACCACACGGCCGGGACACTCAGGCGCTCATCGTAAAGGTGCATGCCGCCATCCTGGCACTGGCGTACGGACGGGGGTCAGGGGGCCGCCCCCTCGCCCGGGTGCGCCGGGCCCGTGCGCGTGACCTTGGCCGGATCGGGCGCCGGTGTCCATGCCGCGTTCATTGACGGGCATCTGACTGCTCCTTAGTTTCATCACGCACCGTCTGTCGTCCGTAGCCGCATGACGCACAGCAGTCCGTCGTGCGGGTCATGTCCGCCATGCACCACGTCGTGGGAGGGGTCCGTCGTGCGAAGACGCATCTTGCGAGGACGCATCTGGGGAGCCGCCGCCGTACTCGCCCTGCTCACGGGTCTCGCCCCGGTGGCCGCCGCCGAGGCCGCGCCGGTTCAGGCTGAGCGGTCGCCCTCTTCGAAGAGCGCCCGGCCGCTCCCCCTGGAGCGGCTGTTCGACAACCGGGCCGTCAGCGACGACGCGCGCCCCGGCGACGCGGACTTCGACGGCGCCGGTGCCTCACTGTCCGCGCGGGACCTGGCGGCGGCCGGCTGGACCCCCGGCCGGGTGCTCGGCGTCGACGGCGCCCGTGTCACCTGGCCGGACACGGCGGCGGGCGAGCCGGACAACGTACGGGCGAACGGGCAGGCGGTACGGGTGCGCGGGCGCGGGGACGCCCTCGCGTTCCTGGTCGCCGGCACGGGCGGCGCCACGACCGGCACGGGCAGCGTGCGCTACCGGGACGGCTCGCGCGGAAGCTACCGCCTGACGGCACCGGACTGGCGCGGCGGCCCCCTCGCCACCAAGTCCGTCGCCCTGCCCCACATCAACACACCCGGCGGCCAGCTCACCGAGCGCGCCCGCCTGTACGTGGTCACGGTGCCGGTCGACCGCGGGCGCGAGGTGGCGTCCGTGGTGCTGCCCCGGGACCCGGGCGCGGGCGCCGACCTGCACGTCTTCGCGCTGTCGGTGCGGGTCGAGGCCAAGGGGTGGACGGGCACCTGGGCTGCCTCGACGGCCGGGTACACGGCCGTGGGGCCCTGGGCCGACCGGACCGTGCGGCTCGTGGTGCACACCAGCGCCGGGGGGCCGCGGGTGCGGATCCGGCTCGACAACACCTTCGCGGGTACGCCGGTACGCATCGGGGCCGCCACGGTCGCCGTGCGCGCGGCGGGCGCCGGGGCCCGGGGGGAGCCGGTGGCGCTGCGGTTCGGCGGGCGCGCGGAGACCGAGATTCCCGCCGGGGCGCAGGTGTTCAGCGATCCCCTGCGGTTCGCGGTGCCGTCGGACGCGCACCTCCTCGTCAGCTTCCACCTGCCCGGGCCCGTGGCCGGCGCGCCCGTGCACAGCCAGGCCCTGCAGACCTCGTACGTCAGCGGGCCCGGCGACCACACGGCCGACGGCTCCGGGGCCGCGTACACCTCGACGCTGCGGACCTGGCCGTTGCTCACCGGTGTCGATGTCGGGGGCGGGCCCGGGTCCGTGGTGCTGCTCGGGGACTCCATCACGGACGGCGTCGGCTCCACGCCCGACACCGACCGGCGCTGGCCCGACGAGCTGGCCCGGCGCCTCCTCGCCCAGGACGACGTGCCGCGCTACGGCGTCCTCAACCAGGGCATCTCCGCCAACCGCGTCCTCACCGACCGCTACCCCGGCGACGGCGTGTCCACCGACACCGGTGGCGTCAGCGCCCTGCACCGCCTCGACCGGGACGTCTTCGCCCAGACCTCCGCGCGGACGCTCGTCGTCTTCGAAGGCGTCAATGACCTGCGGGCCGGGGCCGCCGCCTCGGACGTCGTCGCCGGGCTGCGGGAGATCGCCCTGCGGGCGCGGGAGCGGGGGGTGCGGGTGGTCGCGGCGACCGTCGTTCCCTGTGAGGGGGAGGCTCGGTGCACGGGCGCGGTGGACGCGGAGCGGGTGAAGGTCAACTCCTACCTGCGGGACGGGGGTGACTTCGACGCCGTCCTCGACTTCGACGCCGTCCTGCGCGACCCCGGCCGTCCCTCGCGCATGCTGCCCGCCTACGACAGCGGGGACCATCTCCACCCGGGAGACGCGGGGCTGGCTGCGCTGGGGCGGTCGGTACGGCTGAGCGCGCTGGTGCCGTAGCCCTGCCGGGGGCTCTCTCCCACCCACCCGCCCAAACTTGGACCGGCTGAGCAACAGCCCGGCACATCTCAGCCCGTCCGGCGTTTGAGGACGAGGCCGCAGGCCGATCGGGGGCGCCCCGTCCCACCCCGAAGGGGACACCCACCCCCGGGGGCCAGGGGCGAAGCCCCGGATTCGGGACGGGGCGGGGCTGGGGAAAGCTCACAGATCCAGGTCGACCACCACAGGCGCGTGGTCCGACGCGCCCTTGCCCTTGCGCTCCTCACGGTCGACGTAGGAATCGGACACCGCCTTGGCGAACGCCTCGTTGCCGTAGACGAGGTCGATGCGCATGCCGTTGTTCTTGGGGAAGGCGAGCTGGCGGTAGTCCCAGTACGTGTAGGGGTGGTCGTACTTGAGGGGCCGGGGGACGACGTCCGTGAGGCCGGTGTCGCGGAGGGCGGCGAGGGCGGCCCGCTCGGCGGGGGTGACGTGGGTGGCACCTTCGAAGAGGGCGGGGTCCCAGACGTCGTCGTCGGTGGGGGCGACGTTGTAGTCACCGAGGACGGCGAAGGGCCGGGCCCCGGCGGCGTCGTCGGTGACGGCGGCCTTGAGGGCGTCGAACCACTGCAGCTTGTAGGCGTAGTGGTCGTGGTCGACCTCACGGCCGTTCGGCACGTAGACCGACCAGACCCGGGCCGCGCCGCACGTCGCGGAGATGGCACGCGGCTCCTGCGCCCCGTCGTACTCGGGCCCGCCGGGCAGCCCCGTGGTGACGTCGTCGAGGCCGACGCGGGAGATCAGCGCGACGCCGTTCCACCGCCCGGTGGCGTTCACCGCCGACTCGTACCCCACCTCCCGCAGGGCCTCGGCGGGGAACTGCTCCGCCGCGCACTTGGTCTCCTGGACGCACAGCACGTCCGTGCCGGTCTTCTCCAGCCAGGCCAGGAGGCGGGGAAGACGGGCGGTGATCGAGTTCACGTTCCAGGTCGCGATGCGCATGGGAAACAACCTACCCGCCACCACTGACAGCCCCGGATCCCCCGCCCCCGACACCGCCCCGCACGCTCACACCTCCGCCGACTCCCCCGGCGCCAGCCGCACGTGGTCCGTGCCGCCGAGCCGCCCGATGTGCCCGCCGTAGATCGGCAGCGCCAGGTCCGTGAGCAGCGCGTCGTGGATGTCGTAGGCGCGCCGCGGCTTGACCTCGCGTACGTACTCGATGACTTCGGAGATCTTGTTCCAGGGGGCCATCACCGGGACCATCAACGTGTCGACGGGCTGCTCGGGCACGGTGAACGCGTCGCCGGGGTGGAAGACGGTGCCGTCGACGAGGTAGCCGACGTTGGTGACGCGGGGCAGGTCCGGGTGGATCACGGCGTGCAGTTCGCCGTGGACCTGGATGTCGAACCCGGCGGCCGTGAACGCGTCGCCGTGGCCGACGGTGTGCACCCGCCCCGGGAAGGCCGCCGCGAGCTGGTCGGCGACGGACGCGAGGGTCCACAGCTCGGTGGCGGGGTCGGCCTCCAGGGCGGCGCGCAGCCGGCCCTCGTCGAAGTGGTCGGGGTGCTCGTGGGTGACCAGGAGAGCGTCGGCCCCGGCGGCCGCGTCGGCCTCGCTGAAGCCGCCGGGGTCGATGACGAGGAGGCGGCCGTCCTTCTCCAGGCGCACGCACGCGTGGGACTTCTTGGTGAGCTTGATGTGAGACGTCTTCATGCCCCCATCCTGCTCCCCGGGGCCGACCGGGGCGGCCCCGAGGGTGCCCCGCTACTCCTGCGGGGTCGTCTCCTCCCGGATCACCTTCTGCGCCACCCGGAACGCGCTGTTCGCCGCCGGGACCCCGCAGTACACCGCGGCCTGCAGCAGCACTTCCTTGATCTCGGCCGGGGTGAGGCCGTTGCGGAGGGCGGCCCGGGTGTGGAACGCCAGCTCGTCGAGGTGGCCGCCCGCGACGAGGGCCGTGAGGGTGACGCAGCTGCGGGTGCGGCGGTCCAGGCCCTGGCGGTTCCAGATCTCGCCCCAGGCGTAGCGCGTGACGAGGTCCTGGAAGTCGGCGGAGAACTCGTCGGCGGCGGCCATGGCGCGGTCGACGTGCGCGTCGCCGAGGACCTCGCGGCGGACCTTCATGCCCTGTGCGTACGCGTCGGGGCGGGCGTCCGTCGCCACCGGCTGCTCGACCGCGGCGATCTCGGCGACCGGCACGGCCGGGGGCGGGGCGAGCACCGGCTTGACGGGCGGCGCGGTGATGGCGTGCTGGCCGGTGGCATGGGTGTCGGGCGCGGCCTGCCAGGCGGAGGAGAAGTGGCGGACGAGGAGGTCGGTGACCGCGGCGGGCTGTTCCACGGGGGCCAGGTGAGAGGCGCCGGGGACGACGGCGAGGCGGGCGTCGGGGATGCCCGCGACGAGGGTGCGGGCCTCGCCCTGTCCGGTCACCCGGTCGTCGGAGCCGACCAGGACGAGGGTGGGCACTCCTATGCTGGCCAGCTCCGCGCGGATGTCGAAGGCGGCGAGCGCCTCGCAGGCGGCGATGTAGCAGCCGGGGTCGGTGGTGCGCACCATCTGCACGGCCCAGTCGGTGATGGCGGGCTGGGCGGCGGCGAAGCCGGGGGTGAACCAGCGCTCCGGCGAGCTGCGGGCGATGGGGTCGAGGCCGTTGGTGCGGACGATGACGCCGCGCTGGCGGAACTCGTCGGCGGTGCCGAACCGGGGCGAGGTGGCGATGAGCGCCAGCGAGGCGACGCGGTGCGGGTTGCGCAGCGCCAGTTCGGCGCCGATGGCGCCGCCGAGCGCGCAGCCCGCGAAGCCGAAGCGCTGGACGCCGAGCTCGTCGAGCGTGGCGAGCACACGGCGGGCGAGTTCGCCGACGGAGTCCACCGGGTGGGCGGGGGCGCCGCCGTGTCCGGGCATGTCGAAGCGGATGATCCGCCAGTTCTTGCTCAGTTCGGGCACCTGTCGGTCCCACATGTGCCATGTGGTACCCAGTGAGGGACCCATGACCAGGACAGGAGCGTCTTCTGGCCCGTCAACGCGGTATTGCAAGGTGTTCATCGGTGTCTCACTCACCCGCCCGACCCTCTCATCTGTCACCTGCACACCCTCATCCAGGTCTGCCCCTGGCCCAAACACGCGGCCACGTACGCCCGGATGATCCGCGCCGACCACGCCCGCCGCAGCCTGCGCATCCACGCCGAGCGCCTGGCCCAGACCGCCGTGGACACCACCCTGCCCCACCGCGCGAAGGCCACCGTCCAGCAGGCCGACGCCCTCGCCCGGTTCCTGGACGACCTCTCCGGCCGCTTCGCCGCGCACCCCGGCTCCCTGCCTCGCACCGCGCTGCCGCCGGCACCCGCCAGGGACACGAGCGAGGAAGCCCTCGACGAGGAACGCCTCCTGATCGCCACCGCGACCGCGTACCCCGCCGAGACCCGTCAGAGGCGCTGGCTCGTGTCCGAAGACTTCGCGTTCCCCCTGCACGCGGCGCTGTGGCAGTGCCTCACCGCGCTCACGCACCGCGGCGATGCCGTCGACCCGATCACCGTGCTCTGGGAAGCCCAGCACCGCGGCCTGCTCGCACACGACATCGCTCCCGCCGACCTGCTGACCCTGCTCTCCACGCCGGTCGGCTCCCCAGAACACTGGGGCGAGAAGGTCCTGCAGCGCGCTCTGCTCACCCGCGCGCAGACCGTCGCCGTCAGCATCACCGCCTTCACCGACGACCCGGCCAACAGCCCCCACCAGCTGATCACCGGCAGCCGCCGGGCCCTGGCCGACCTCACCGCCGTGCGCTCCCGCTGGCAACAGGCCACCAGCCCAGCAGTACCGCGTACCGCCCGCCCGGCCCGAACCCCGACTGCCCCACGGGCCGGGCCGCCACCGCGGATCACCCCACCCCCCGTCCGAGCCACCCGCTAAACCCCCCGGTCCGGGCCGACCTCCCCCTCGGCCCGGACCGGCGAAACGAGCCCCTATGCCCGACACCACGCCCGACGCACACGTGCGCCTCGCCCTGCACCCCCAGCACCCCAGCGCCGTCGTCGCCACCCTCACCGGCCCCACGCTGCACACCGCCCGCGCCACCCTCGCCTCGGAAGGCTTTAGACCGGCCAGCGACGACACGATGCTCCTCGTCCGTATCGACCACGAGGAGCCCTACTACGCCAACATCACCGCCAACCTCCTGCGCGACACCGGCATCACCGTGGACATCAGCGACCAACTGCAGGAGGAGATCGACACCGAGTGGACGTGGGCCGACCACCCGATGACCTGGCTCGACCGCGACGGCATCCGGCTCGTATCCGCGGACGCCCAGAAGATCCACGACGACATCCAGTCCGGCCGCCTCACCATCCACCTGCACGCCCACGACGGCCACACCACCGTCGCCGTCGGGACCTACCAGCACGCCGAGAGCGTCCACCTCCACGGCGAGAACCACC
Source organism: Streptomyces flavofungini (assembly GCF_014650815.1). Taxonomy (GTDB): domain Bacteria; phylum Actinomycetota; class Actinomycetes; order Streptomycetales; family Streptomycetaceae; genus Streptomyces; species Streptomyces flavofungini. The sequence continues at coordinate 432,075 of NZ_BMVR01000004.1, read as the reverse complement.
TGCGGGTCGTCAGCGGCTCCTACGACACCCCAGGCGAGGCCATCACCGACTTCGAGCGCCTGTACGGCGACGCCGTCCGCCCCGGCCCGCCACCGCCCACCGACACGGAACAGCAGGCCGCCCAGGCTCTCGCCGGCAACTCGACATCAGAGGCAGCCATCGCCGCGGACGCACCGGGGAAACCGCCAGCGTCGAAGACGGAGTTGGTGCCGGTGTACGCGGCCGACCCCGGCGACCATGAAGGGCTGCTGGACACGTTCCTCGAGGAACAGGGCGAGTGGGAGAAGTACCGCACCTGGGAGGACTCCACGACCGTCGCGAATCACGAGTCCCTGACCCTGCGAGCGATCTTCGACCACGATGCCGTATGGCGCGAGACCAAGTGGACCTTCGCGGCCTACGAAACCCCCGTCAGTGACCGCCTTTGGCACGGCACGGCCACCGCCTCCACACCGACCGCGATCGTGAGCGCTCTGCTCGACGCAGTGGCCACCGAGAACGCATGGGGCCGCAACCTCTCCACCAGCGCCACCGAGACCGCCATCACCGAGGCGACCAGCCCGCTCACCGACGCGGAGTGGAAGCACACCATCGACGGGCGCTACATCACCTGGCAGGCCCCCGGCCCCCAGGAAGGCGGCGTGCAGTTCGACGCCTTCGCCGCCCAAAGAGCCGACAGCCCTCTTCCCGCATGGACCATCTGGGGCGGGCACGCCGTCCACCAGCCAGCCTGGGCGCTGCAACTGTCCGCGAACGCCCCGGCAGCCCTGGTGCAGTACATAACCTTCGAAATGGCCGAGGGCCAAGGCACCCGCCTCGTACGTCCTGCAACGCCTGACGGTCCGGCGCTCCACACCACGCCGGCGCCAGCGCCAGCGCCAGCAGCAGCGTCTCCCCTGGCCGCGCAGCTTCCCGGGCGAAGCCGGTGAGCCCCGGCGCGCCGCGCGAAGCGCCCGCCTGGGTTGCAGGGCGATACCTAGCAGACGATCCCCGGTTAGCAAAACCGGGGATCCTCCGGACCATTAGTGGTCCACCACCATCCCTGCCCGTCACGTCGAAAGGCAGCATCACGACGCCAGCCCACAACTCCACACTCCGCCAGTGCTCCAGCGAGAGATCTCCATGCCGCCGTGTAGCTGAGGCGGAACAGGTCCTGGGCACGCTCCAGGTCCCGCTCCGTACGCAGCTGCAGCTCCAGGTCTCCCGTGCCGTGGTGGCCGAGCCCCGTCACGTCTCGGGTGAAGCCGGGGACGAGGTCGACCTCCTTCGGGTCTGCCTTGAGATAGACGAGGAGCTTGGTCTGCTGCGGCGGGCAGAGGCTGGCGAAGTTCCGCAGCCGTCGGTAGGCGCGGTACTGCTTGCGCTGCACCCGGGTGACGCCGTCCCCGAGTCCGACCAGGACCTCGTCGACTGCCTCGGCCAGCTCGGCCATCGCACCGCCCTGCTTCCGGACCGGCGGCACCCCGGCCGCGCGGCGGCGTACCCGCTTGGCCTGAGCCGAGTGCCCCATGACGGAGGCCACGGTCTCAAGGCCGAAGTGATCGCTGCCGAAGTACCGGTAGCGGACCAGGTCAATCGAGCGCCGGTGCTCGCGAACGGCGTGCGCGTCGTAGGGGGTGAAGTCGCCGGCCACGCAGATCAGCCGTGGTGCGCTCCACAGGATCTGGGACGCGGCCGTGACCCCGAGCCGGTCGCGGACCAGGTTCCGGAAGGCGTCCTTGTGGTTCGTCAGCCAGGCCATGTAGTAGAGGCCCTGGTTGATCACGCCTGCGTCGGTGCCGCGCTTGTACTCGACGATCACGGGTGCGCCGTTCTCGTCGAGGCCCAGCGAGTCGATCCGCCCGCCGTCGGCGCAGTCGATGACGTACTCGCTCGCGAGGAACGTGACGCCCAGCATCGTCTCCATGTGCGCCTCGACGAGGTCCTGCACATCCGCCTCCACTGCAGCCAGACGCGGCACGACCTCACTCACGTCGCCCGCCGTGTTGAACAGCTTCAGACCCACCACTCCCCCTCCATGATCACGGTGCCAGAGGGGAACGTCAGCGAGTCCTGGGATATTTCCGCGACCGAAGCAGTCTTGAAGGGAACCGAAGAGCCGCACATGCACAGCCAGAACAACGGGATATCGGACACGGATGCCCAGTACAGTCCCTCGCACATCCGCGCCACCTGGGGCGGGACCGGCAGCGTCGAGGACGCCTCCCGAGCCTTCGGGTTCTCAAGGGCGAAGGGCTACGACCTGGTTCGCCGCGGGGAGTTCCCATGCCGTGTGCTGCGCATCGGCCGCAGCACACGCGTCGTCACCGCGTCCTTGCTCCGCGTCCTCGACAGTGGCGAGCCGGAGTACAGCAATGCCCACGCCTCACGCCCCCTCCCGTAGCACGCAGAAGCCCCCACCGGAGCAAGCCGACGGGGTTCCTCGTCTGTCACGACTGTGTCAACGTCCCCTGTTCGCGTGCCGCGCTTTCGGACTCACACAGCATCGAAGCGGACCCGTCCCAATCTGAGGAATTCGGCGGTGAGGCGCCGGAGAGCAGCAAATTCAGCCTCGGAAAGCGCGGGGATCTCGCACGGCACATCCCCTTCCACTGGAACCGCATGGGGTTCACCGCCCGCCAGCAAGCCATCTGGTCACGCGCCGCCCGAGAGGCGGTGATCGGGATTGGCTGAAGGGCCCCGCCGAACAGCAGCAGCGGGCCCGCTTCTCCGACACCCCTGATGTTCTTGGTGGCGAAGTCCCGGCACGGGAAACCGGAGCCGCGCGTAATCTTCCCGCGCCATCCGTAAGTTGGCGCTGCGCACGCGTGATCAGGATTGAGTGGGGAACTCGTCTGTCGGCGTAGCCACCGGAGTCGCCTGTGGCTCGCCGTTCATCGGCAGGAGAAGACAGATGCTGGCATTCGTGGCGGCCATGCTCTTCGTCATCGCCTTCGTCATCCACGCAACCGAGACGTCGACCGAGGCGGTCTTCAGCCCGACGAGTCTCATGCTCGTCGGGCTTGCCCTCCTCGCCGTGCACTCTGGCGGCGTGGGGGCCGGATGGTCCCCTCAACGTCGCGGACTCCGACGCTGAGCCAGGTCTTCGGGCTCCGACCGGTCTGTCAGACCTGTGGCCGAGGACCCGGACACCGTTGTCGCCATGCCGCGCGCGAAGCGCCCGCTGAATCCGAACCGCCGCACGCGCCTGCTTGAGCGTGGCGCTACTGCACCCGGCCCTCGCTGGTCTCTGGTGTGTCCTCCTCGGGCAGGTGCACGTCGTTGACAGCGATGTTCACTTCGACGACTTCGAGACCTGTCATCCGCTCCAACGCCACGATCACGTTCTCGCGCACGTCCGCGGCGACCTCGGTGATCCTCACGCCGTACTCCACAACCACTTCCAGGTCGACGGCGGTCTGCTTCTCGCCGACCTCGACCTTGACACCGCGTCCCGCGCTGGCGCCTGCGCCGGGGACACGGTCGCGCATCGCGCCCATGGCGCGGCTGAACCCGCCTCCCAGTGCGTGGATTCCGGACACCTCACGTGCGGCGATCCCGGCGATCTTCTCCACCACTCCGTCCGCGATGGTCGTCTTTCCGCGGGTCGCCGCCTGCTCCCTCGCTTCGGTCTGCAGCCTCGCACCGACGGCAGTGTGGGGCTCGCCGGGTTGGGGCTTGGGCTGGGTCTGGCTGATCGGCTCCGTCACGCGAAGCCACCTCCCTGGGGGTTCACGGACTTCCCTACGCAGACGACCATCGGCCGCCGCATGTCGTAGCAGTCTCCAAGTACCTTGTGGCACACCGGATATGCAATCCAGGTACCGACGAACCTGGCCGACGTCCAGCCCTTGAGACCGGGCGGCTTCCGGCCGCCTGCAGGGGCGGAATGAGGGCTACCCTGAGGTACGGACGTCCCGGACCCCGGCGGACCTGTTGCTACTCAGCACAGATGACCGCGGGGAACGGGCTCTCTTCGTCCGATCACCCGGTGCATCCCCTGGAGGGAACGGAACGGCCTCCTTGTCCCGGTGGACAGATTGCCGGACCGTCCGTTCGCCTGCCTCCACCGCATGTATGCCCTTGCCGGGAGCACCCCCAGAGGAGCCGGGAGTCCGGCCACAACGCATGGCTCTGCCCGGCAGGTCTCTGGAACGAGGCGTCATGTCCCTACCGCAGTTGAACGTCTACCGGCACGACCGAAGGACCCGGGCTCTGATCACCCTGGCCGGCGAGATCGACCTGGAGACCGTGCCGCTCATACGCACAGCCCTCGGACGCTGCCTGCACGATGGCGTGCGCACCATCGACGTCGACCTCACCCGCGTCACCTTCTGCGACTGCAGCGGCCTCAACGCCTTCACCCAGGCGTTCCTGCGCACCGCCGCTGCCGGAGGGACACTGCGCCTGCATTACCCGCCACCTGCGCTGGCCTGGATGATCGAGCTCACCGGTTGCGGCATCCTACTCAAGGGGCTTCCGGCCGTCCCCGGGCCGGCTTGCATCCCTGCCGTCCTCCCCACCACCGTCCCGGTCCCGCTTCCCATGGCCGGCTTCGAGACGTTGCACCGGCTCGCTCCGGCCGTCCCCGCTGTTCCGGGCGGTGTGCTGTGATGGCCTGGCCCCGGCGGGAGCCGTCACGGGCGCCCGCTGGCAACGAGTCGTCCGACATGTCCGCGGTGCGGCTGCGTCGCGTGAACCGTTGGCTGGTGGAGGACTTGCTTGAGGATCTGGCGGATCTCTACGTGGCCTCCTGCGAGACCGAGCCCAGTGAGGAGTACCGCAGTCGCAGCCGGGAGGAGTTCCTGAGCCGTCTCACCGGTGACATCCGCCGGCCCGGGTTCGCCATGGTGATCGCGGAGACCGACGGCCTGGTGGGATGCGCCTTCGGATTCCCGGTACGCAGCGACGGCTCCTGGTGGCACGGCTTCGACGGTGCGCTACCGCGCAGTATCGAGCAACTCACCGAGTCCAACAGCGTCTTCGCGATCACCAACATGCTGGTCCGCCCCCATCCGCAGGACCAGGACCTGGCCGGCCGTCTGCAGGAGCGACTGCTCGTCGACCATCAGGCATTGCTCGGTGCCACCTTGGTGGATCCGGCCGATCACCCCGCCCTTGGCGTCTTCCGGTCCTGGGGCTGGCGGGACATCGGAGAGATCTGGCGGCCGACCGACCCCACGGCGTTCCGTGTGCTGGTGCTGCCCCTCGGCGAGCGAACCGTGGAGCGGCTGGAGGAACTGGCCCATCACGCCTGGACCCGGTGGCCCGGGTGACACCCAACGGCCGGTCGTCCCGGATCCGCGTACTGGTCGCCGAGCAGGCGGCCCGGCGTGGTGGCCGGGTCGGCGTGGTGGATGTGTGCACCGCGGCGGTGGCTTCGCTGCCGGTCGGCGGGGCCGGGATGTCGGCGATGTCCCGGACTACGGCAAGCTATCCGCTGTGCAGTACCGATGGCATCAGCGAGCAGCTGGAGGAGCTGCAGCTCACGCTGGGCGAGGGACCGTGCGTAGATGCCTTCACGCACGGATCGGCCATCTTGACACCCGACCTGCGGACCGGCGAACTGCAGGACTGCTGGCCCGTGTTCGCCGACGCGGCCCTGGAGACCGGAGCACGCGCGGTATTCGCGCTCCCCCTGCAGATAGGGGCGATCAGCCCCGGGGTTCTGGATCTCTACGCCCAGGTCCCGGTCCGGCTGAACGCGGAGGAACTGGCCGACGCACTGGCCTTCGCCGAGTTCGCGACGCTGGTCCTACTCGACGCCCGGATCGACGCGACGGGCGAACCACCCGACGACGGCGCAACCAAAAGGCACATCGAGGACCTGGGCGGGTACCGGGCGGAGATCTCCCAGGCCACCGGCATGCTCACCGTCCAGCTCGGTGTCGGTATCGACGAAGCCTTCGTCCGGCTGCGCGCCTACGCCTACGCCCAGGGGCACCGGCTCACCGTCGTGGCCGCCGACGTGGTGGCCCGTCGGCTCCGCTTCTCCCCGGACACGGACCCGACCCGGACCGACGAGGACACCTGATGCCCTCGTCGGTCCGAGCAGCGCACGACGCGCCACACTTCCCGTCCCATTCCGGCAGGACTAGTTTCTTTAAAGGGTGTTGACGATGAATGAGCGGCTCCTGGCCAAGACCTTCGTCGAGCTGGCGGACAATCTGGTCGCCGACTTCGACCTGATCGACTTCCTGCGCCTGCTGACCGACCGCTGCGTGGGGATACTCGGGGCGAGTGCCGCCGGAGTACTGCTCGCGGACCGGGACGGCGAACTTCGCGTGATGGCCGCCTCCGACGAACAAGTACGCCTGCTGGAACTCTTCCAGCTCCAGAACGACGAGGGCCCCTGCCTGGACTGCTACCGCACGGGTCTTCCGGTGACCGTCCCCGACCTGCTCACGGAGACCGCCCGCTGGCCCCGCTTCGCCGCGCAGGCCCAGCTCCACGGGTTCGGCGCGGTCCAGGCCCTGCCGATGCAGCTGCGGGACGACGTCGTCGGCGCCCTCAACCTCTTCCGAACCACTCCTGGCCCCTTCGACCCGGTCGGCACACCCATCGCGCAGGCCCTGGCCGACGTCGCCACCATCAGCCTCCTCCAACAACGCTCCACACAACGCTCCACGGTTCTCAACGAGCAGTTGCAGACCGCGCTGAACAGCCGCGTCCTGATCGAGCAGGCCAAGGGCAAACTCGCCGAACGCCAGGGCATCGACATGGAACAGGCATTCACCGCCCTGCGCCGCTACGCCCGCGCCCACAACCGCCGCCTGTCCGACGTGGCTCGCGCCCTCATAGACGACACCGAGCCCCTGGCCGGTCTGGCGTCCTGACCCGTGCCACGAAGGTCTTCGGCCGCCGCTGGGGCATCACCAGCGTTCTCGGACGACCGTTCTGGTTGACGCGTCTTTGGCCGAACGGCCCCGCATGGACACTCTGGGCGCGGGCAGAGTCCCTGCGCCGGGAGCGCGGGATCCGGGTCCGGCCCTCCCGAAGGAGCCACGGCGGGCTGATCCTGGCCGCCGGTTCCGGGCGTGGATGGATCTGTCTCCCGGCCCGGTGCGGCCTTCTGCAGCGAACTCCGCACCGGCACGTCTTGGGAGAGAGGGCTCCCATGGGTGCCGATGTACTCCCGCGTCGTCGGCGTCCATGGTCGAGGTGAGCCCGACCGCGAGTGCCGGAGGGGGGATCGGCCGTGGTCGGGCTCGCGCAGGTCCAGCATCCACCCCGCACGGAGAATGGCGCCTGGCGTGATGAGACCAAGCAGTCGCATCGGTTGCGGTCCCGAGCCGCGCTCCGAGTGCGACGGTCAGGTCCAGCAACGCTCGATGCAGACCTGGTGGCCGTGGTGGTTTCTGTTCACAGGCGGCGCCAGCGGGCGGAGGCGAAGGAGAAGGCGCCGAAGAGGATCAGTCCGATCGCGACAGCGACCAGGAGCCAGGGGCCCGCCGGGGTCTGTGTGAAGCTGCGGAGTGTGGCGTCCACCCCCTTAGCCTCGTCCGCGTCGAACTGGACGGCTGCGATCAGGATGAAGACGCCGGCCGCCGCGAACACCGTGCCGCGGGCCACGCCGCCGACCATCCCCAGGCCGGTCACGATCTGCCGCGTGCGGTGGCTCATCGCGCCCACGTCCAGATGTTTCAGGAACTTGCGCATCGCCGCCCGTACCGCGAGCACGACACCGATGCCGATCAGGAGGCAGCCCCCGGCCCCCACAAGGACTTGGCCGTACGACAGCTTCAGCACCGATGCCGTCCAGTCCTGCGACTTCGCGTTACCGCTGGAACCCTGACCACCGCCTGCGGCGAAAGCGGCGGTTGCCCAGCAGACCGACGCGTAGAAGATCGCCCGCCCGCCGTCCAGAAGCCGTGAGGCGGCCTTCCGCTCGGGCCCTCTGGTGAGCACCGCGCGGGAGCCGCGCCACAGCGCCATGCAGCCGAAGCCGACGGCCAGCGTCCACAGCATCGCCTTCCCGAAGGGCTGCTCCGCGACCTGGTCCAGCGCACCCTGACGGTCCGCCGACTCCTCACCGCTGCCGAGGGCCATCTGGATCGCCAGGGCGCCGATGAGGACGTACACGACACCACGCGCCATGAAACCCGCCCGGCCCGCGGCCGTCAGCGTCTCCTCCTTGGCGGCGTGGGCGGCAGAACCTGCACCCCGGCCCTTTCCTTGTGCTTGAGGTGCTTGAGACGACGTCACGAGGCCCTCCCGACAGCCAGGGGCGCGCGGGGCGCGTCCTGGACACCGAGTGCCCCCGTAAGGAGGCGTGATGCGTCGTACGCGCAGCAGCCTGTTCACCGTTGGCAGGGGTACTCGGCCGGCATGCGAACCCACGAACCGCGGCTCGGCGAACGCACGACGCTCGCCTCCTCGGCCGCGAAGGTCCTGATCGGCAACCGGAGCGCGCGCCGGGCCGCGTTGCGCGGCACCGGCTCGCTGGTCCTGGCCTGTGCCGCCATCCAGGCCGCCACCAAGGTGCTCGACAAGCGCCGACCCCTGCGGCATCCGCCGAAAGAGGTGGTGTCCTCTCAGCACACAGCCGGTGCGGCCGCCTTTGCGACCGGCGCCACCTTGGAGACGCCCCGACTGGGAGCCGTCCTCCTTCCCGTCGCGGTGGGCATTGCCGTCTCCCGCCTGCGCGCGGGAGCACACGCTCCCGGCCGCGTTCTGGTGGACGTCGCGTTCGGCGTGGGCATCGCCGCGGCAACCTGTCGCTGGTGGCCGCTGCACCGCGACAAGCCCGCCGACAGCGCCCGCCCGAAGCTCCCGGTTCCCGCCCTTCCGTCCGGCGAGGGTCTTGTCGTGGTCGTCAACAGCGACGCCGGCGGCGAGGTCCCGGCCGACGTCGAACTGCGCACCCTGCTGCCCAAGGCGGACGTACGGCTCTGCGATGCCGGTGAGGATCTGCACACGGTGCTCCGGCAGGCCGCCGCGCAGGTACAGGCGCGCGGCGGCGCACTGGGCGTGGTCGGGGGCGACGGCACGGCCAACGCGGCGGCCGTACTGGCCGCCGACAACCGGCTGCCGCTCGCGGTGTTCCCCGGCGGCACCCTCAACCACTTCGCCGCCGACCTCGGACTGCCGACCCTGCAAGCAGCCGCCGACGCCGTGGAGGAGGGCCGCGGTGGCACTGTCGACCTCGGCCGGATCAGCGGCGACGGCACCTGCACCTACTTCCTCAACACCTTCAGCATCGGCGTCTACCCTGAACTCGTCCGGGCCCGCGAAGCCCGCGAGACGTCCCTCGGCAAATGGCCCGCCCTCGCCGTCGGCCTGCTCCGCGTCCTCGCCGACGGCACCCCCATCGACATCACCCTCGACGGACATCCCCGACGGCTGTGGCTGCTCTTCGCCGGCAACAGCCGCTATGACCCGCCCGGCTTCGCCCCCTCCTACCGCCCCACCCTCGACGATGGACTCCTCGACCTGCGCATCGTCGACGGAAAGCACCCCTTCGCCCGCACCCGCCTCGTCGCGGCCTTCCTCACCGGCACCCTCGCCCGCTCCCGCGTCTACCAGGAAACCACCGCCACCCGCCTGCGCATCGACGGTGTGAGCAAGGCGGGCGACTACACCCGGGACGGCGAAGTGAGCCCCGCCGCCGACACTCTCGTTCTCGACAAGAGGAGCCGCGCCCTCACCGTCTACCTGCCCGCGCCACCGTGATTCCGGGCCATCAGCGGACGGCAACGTAGTGCCCATCCGGGGCTATGCTGCGAAGCAGACGCCCCAGACCCCGGCCACGCACTGCCAGTTGGGCACGATGCTGTACCGCATGTCTTCCGGTCTCCTGAACCGAGGCGCCCATGCACACTCCGCAGCACCCACATGAACCCGACAGCTCACAGCCGTCCGCCATGGATACCGTGCGTCTGCGCCGCCTAAACCGCTGGCAGGCCGAGGAGCTACGAGAGGACCTCGCGGACCTGTACGTGGAATCCTCCACAACTCCATCCGGTGAGGAGTTCCACGGCCGACAGGAGTTCCTGCACCGCCTCGCGCACGACGTCCAACAGCCGGGATTCGACATGCTGGTCGCCGAGGCGGAAGCACTGGCCGGCTGCGCGTACGGAGTTCCCGTGGCGCGAGACGGCTCCTGGTGGCAGGGGTTCGACGGCCCTCTGCCCCAGAACCTCGAGCAACTCACCGCGTCCGGACATGTCTTCGCGATCACCGAAACCCTTATCCATCCGCATGGGCACGCCCGCGGGCTCGCCCGCCGTCTGCAGGAGCGCCTGCTCGCCGACCACCAGGCATCCCTCGGCGTCACCTTGCTCGATCAGTCCGATCACTTGGTGTTCGCCGCCTTCGAAGCCTGGGGCTGGCAGGAGATCGGGCAGATCCACCGGCAGCCACCGTCCCCGGCAGCGTTACGCGTACTCGTCCTCCGGCTCGGAGCGCGCACGGCAGACCATCCCGACGGCCTGGCTCACAACGCCCGGACCCAGCGACCCGAGTAGCCGCGTTCGGTTTGCAGACGCGGAGCGTGCGGAGATGCTGCCGGGCCCTCGTTTGGAATCCGTACCGCGGGCTACCCGAGCGGGGCGCCCGACGGTCGACCCGGACGAAGGCACCGGAGAGTTGAGAACACAGCTCCCGGTGTCGCCCGTAGCGCACGAGCCATCACCGCTGATCACGGAGGCGCCTCAGCGCGCGATGCAGTTCGCGTTGGATCCGCTCGGGGAGCAGCTCGCCCCGGGCCGTGGCGATCAGGGCCGCGGCCACGTCACGGAGTTTGATGTTGCAGTGCTGCGAGACGTCCACCAGCAGTCCCCAGGCCCGTTCACTGGAACAGGGCGCCAGGGCCATCAGCATGCCGCGCGCCTGGTCGATCACCGCACGGCTCGACAGCGCCCTGACCAACTGATCGTTTTCCGCGCGCAGTTTGATGACCTCGGCCACCAGAGACGCATCCCCTGCCGAAGACGCAACCGTCACCCGCAGTTCGTCATAGGGCGTGGTCGCCTGATGCATGGTGCCTACCTCACGACGCAGTGACGAGAGCCATAGCCCGCGCATACCCCACGGGCACCACAGGCGGTCAGCGGCGGGCGAGTTGCCGCTCACCGGCCGTCCCGGGCTCGTAGGGCAGCCCGTAGTGCTTGAAGATCGCTGCCTCGTCCTCGGCGGGCAGGACGTCGTCGGTGCCGATCGATGGGGCTGTCTTCACCAGTGCTTTGGCATAGGCGACCTTGAGGTAATCCGGGCCGACAATCGCGTCGTCGAGGGGGACGAACATCAGCCGGCGCCGGGTGGGCAGTCCGGTCCGCACGGTGGCCATGGCCGGTTCGTCGGTGGTGGTGTCCACATAGACCGCTTCGAGGACACCGATCTTGTGTGCCTCGGTGTCGACGACGGCGAGGTCGCGCCACTCTCGGACATCGGCTGCGTGAATCATGACGTCTCCCTCCCGGAGGGCTGTTCTGGTTGGCCTGCCGCTCATCGCCGGTCGGCTGCATGGAGGCGCCGCAGCGCACGGCGTAGCGCCCGATGTATCTGCTCGGGAAGAGACTTGTCTTCCGTGGTGGCGACCAGGGCCGCAGCAACCTCTCGCAGCCTGAGATCGCACTGCCGCGCAACATCCACCAGCAGCCCCCGGGCTGCCGACCGGCGGCACGGAGTCAGGACCATCACCATGCCGCACGCCTGATCGATGACCGCGCGGCCAGCCATCGTCCGGCGCAGCTGATCGTTCTCGGTGCGCAGGGCGGCGACATCTTGCCCCGGGGACACGCTTCCCCAGGTGGCCTCGACAGCCAAGTTCACCTGCTCCGCTTGGATCGTGGTCGTCCGCGGCATGACAGGTACCTCGCCGAGTTCCTCGTGGCTGGCCTGACTCCCCGGAGTGTCTGGGCGATCTCCAGGTCACCTGTGGTGCTCACGGTCCCGGCGGTCCTGCCGCATCCAGCGCCCTCGGCGCTGGCGTCGGTAGCGGCGGTCCCAGCGATTCTGCCGATCCCGGTAGTCCCGGTACTCCCCGTAATCGGAATCACTCCCGCGGCCCCGGCCCCCGGTACCGCCCCTGCCGTAGTGGACAAGGGCGAAGACCAGCACGGCCGCGGCCACCCACCACAAGGCGTTGAGGAAGCCGAGCCCGAACAGGACCGCGAGGAGGATGAACAGGAGCACGAACACGGCGGGCCTCCCCGGAGCGGAATGAGCATCGCTGCCGGGGACTGGGGCCTCACCCCACAGCGTAGTCCCGCCCAGCGTCTGCGGATACCTCGCCGCGTCACTGCGTAACTGCACGACGTAGATGCGCACTTGGCATCTGGTCAGCGACTGCGGCTGAGGCTAGCGTGCGCCGTGCCGCCCCAGCCCCCGGCAGCGCCGAACAGCCCTCGCGCTCCCCAGGAGCGCACCGTGCGCATCGCTGCCGGAACCCGCCGCGTCACGAGCCTGGCCGCTCCCGCACCCGCCCCTCGCCACGTGATCCCGGCACGGTCTTGATGCGCTCCACGCGGGCACCGATCCGCTGCCCGCCGCATCGCACGCATCTGCCCCCAGGCGGTACGCATGTACGCGCTGATCGTTCCGGCCGCAGTCCCCTTCGTCCTGCTCGCCACCGTCATGGGCCTGTCCTGGTGGGAGGAGCATGTCCTGCCACCGGCCGAGCCGACCGAAGCTCCCGTCCAGACTCCGATTACCCCGGCAGTCCCGGCTGTGCTCCCCCAACCCGTCCGCCCCCACGAGCCGTTGACAAGGGAAGTTGCCGGGCGTTGACTGACAGCACGGCGTAGGGCCATGCCGCTCCGGACCGTTCGGGCGAGGCATTCCACCTTCCCGCTTCGCCCGGACCCCGCGGAAATCAGGAAACCTCTCCGCGATCTGGAGGCCCGGCGATGCTCTTGTGGATTCTTCTCCTTCTGCTGATCCTGGTGATCTTCGGGTTCGGCTTCACCATGCAGATCCTGTGGTACGTCGCGGCTGTACTTCTGGTCCTCTGGCTCGTCGGCTTCGTGATGCGCGGGCGCGGTGGCGGTGGCAGTGGCAGGCGCCGGTTCGGCCGCAGCCACGGCTGATCCACCCCAGCCCCCTGTCCTGCCCGCGGATAGGGCGGCTTGCACGGCAATCAGGCGCGGGAGCCCATCCAGGGGACGAGCAGAGGACAGCCATGAGCGTGGGACGAACGATCAGGCACAAGACACAGGCTTTCACGGGCCGGATCACGGAACGCTTCGGCAGGACCACCGGCAACAGGCGGCTGCGGAGGCAGGGCAGGACCGACCGGATCTCCGGAGATCTGAAGCAGTCCGGTGACAAGGCCAAGGGAGCTTTCCGGCCCTGACCACGAATGCCCCGGTTGGCGCCCACGTCGCGTGGGCACCAACCGGCCGGCCCCAACACGAGTGAGCCGACAGGGATTGATGAAAATGCAGCAGAGCGATCAACGGGTCAAGACCCCAAGAGGTCAGCCATGATCACCATCGTCATCATCGCGGTGCTCGTCATCGCGGCAGCCGCCCTCTTCTTCGTCGTGCGTGGACGTACCCGGGGCAGTGGCGGTCGTGAGCTGAAGCGGCGCTTCGGGCCCGAGTACGACCGTGCCGTCGCCCGACACGACGGCGACACCAAGGGCGCCGACCGGGAGCTCAGGGAGCGGGTGAAGCGGTACGGCTCCCTCAAGGAGCAGCCGCTGTCGCCCGAGGATCGCGAGCACTACGTGTCTCAATGGGCCACCGTTCAGGAGCAGTTCGTCGAATCCCCGCAGAAGGCCGTCATCGAGGCCGATGCGCTGCTGTCGCATCTGGCCAGGGACCGGGGCTTTCCCGACGGCGAGTACTTCGAGGAGCAGCTGGCCGCGCTCTCCGTCCACCACGCCCACTCCGTCCAGGGCTACCGCAGCATGCACACAGCCGCCCGCGGCCAGAGCGGCACCGAGGAAATGCGGGAGGCCATGATCGGAGCCCGCAGCCTCTTCGAGGCCCTGGTCACCGAGCAACCAGCCGAACCGGACCGGCGCCGTCCGCAGTCTCCCGACGCCCGCGGCCACGCGCCGTGGGCACTGAACCGGCGCCATGCGAAGGGAAGTAGCACGCGATGATGTACGACCAGGAACGCGCACAACAACCCCAGGGCGAGCGCCCGGATCTCGTCGAACAGCACGCCGGGCAGGCGCCTCGCACCGAGGCCGCTCGCGCACCGCGTGAGCCGGTCACCGGTGCTGATGCGCCCATCCGCACACCGGGGTCCGCACTGCTGGCGCAGGGCGAACGGGACAAGCTCACCATGCGACTCCAGCAGGCCCTCAACACCTTCGTCGAAAGCCCGCACCAGGCCGTGGAGGACGCCGACGGCGTCTTCGACGAAGCCGTCACCCAGCTGGCCGAAACCCTCGCGGAGCGGCGCCGCGTCCTGCGCGCGAGCTGGCAGGGCCAGGACACCGAAGCTCAGACAGAGGAACTACGGCTCGCGCTACGACAGTACAAGGAGACCACAGAGCTACTGCTGCACATGTAACGCCCGCCGAGCAGTGAAACTGCCGCCCCGCAGGAAGCACAGCCGCCGCCCGAAGCCGGTGCGCAAGCCCACACCGGTCGAAAGTGCGGCGGTTGTGTTCCGGCGCCGGACCGATCCGCTCGATGCCCAGCAGACGGCACCGAGCATGACGTGGTGGAAGCGGCTCGGAGGATCTCCCGCCGGCCGGGCTTGTCACACGCGCAGCGCCACCGGCTTCACGCTCCAGCAGGTACCGCAGGAGGCTCCTTCTTGGACCGTGGTCGCGATGAGGAACTGCGGGGGATTCATCAAGGGGTCCTCCACCTCGATCCTCAGATCATGGTCCGCCAGCTGCAAAATCACACCGTCGCCGCTCGGGAGGGCGGTCCAGGTTGTCTTGCCCGTCCCGCTCGGCATCGTCATCACCACCGCGCCGAACTGCGCCGTCGGCACCCCCAGGAGCTTGCCGGTCGCCTTGTTCATCAACTGGAATCCGGCCCCGCAGACATTCACGGTCCAGTGCTCGCGCGGCCCGTCCTGCGGAACAAGCATGGCGGCGATGGCACTACCACCGAAACCGATCGCCGCCAGACTCAGTCCCGCATCCGATTGCAGCGTGACGGTGCCCACAAGTAACGCCATGAGGTCCCCCCATTTCCACCTGCCCCTCGACTGCCGCCGACAGCCGCCCCCGCCCCCATCACAACCCCGCAATCCAGCCACCCCGCCCGACCGGCCTGGCAACAACTCGCTGTCGTGAACCCATTGTTGAAGCAATCGCGTCAACGATCAGTCACGGGACCTCCACCAGCGGCGTCTTGGCCTGAGCCGGTAGCCGCCGTCAGATCCACTCGGGCCTCGGCCCGAGCGGCGTGCCACCCGACGAGTTGCGGCAACAGCCCCCACAATCCGCCGCACACCAAGAACGTCGCACTCCCCGCGATCACACCCTCCACCCGGCCGAGCACCACATCGACGACGAGCAGCACAGAACCGGTCAGGGCCAGCATCAGGACGCTCATGCCCGCCCCTGCGAGCCTGGAAGAGGTCCGCACGACCTCGGGCTTGGCCCCGCGCTGGAACAGCGTGCGGTGCAGCGCGGCCGAAGTGGTGAACAGGGCCGCCGCGAGCACCGCGAACAGCAGCGTCGTGATGTACATCGCGCGCTGCGCCGTATCGAGCATGGGGAAGCGGGCGGTGAAGGCCAGCGTCAGCAAGAACGCGAACAGGATCTGGACGCCGGTCTGGATGATCCGCAGTTCCTGGAGCAGCTCGCCGAAATTGCGGTCGGCCCGCTCCAGCGTCGTCTCCTCGCGCGGCGTACGGGGACTCTCCTCGGCCATGTCCCAGCAAGCTAGTCGACACACGCCGAACCGTCGCCAGGCCAGGCAGAGCATTCCGAGCCCACGAGGCGTGCAGGCAGACAGGCCCAGGACTCACCCTCCGAGCGAACACCTGGATTCCGTCTGTGGAGTTCATTTCCCCGGCACGGCGAAGCGCAGGATGCGTCCCCAGGTCGAGCCGTACTGCCGCCACAACGGGCCGGTGACGTAAGGGATGCCGTACTTCTCGCAGAGTTCCCGCACGCGCGGGGCGATCTCGGCGTAGCGGTTGCTGGGCAAGTCGGGGAAGGCGTGGTGCTCGATCTGGTGGCCCAGGTTTCCGCTGAGCACGTGGAAGAGCGGGCCGCCCTCGATGTTGGCGGAGCCCTGGATCTGCCGCAGATACCACTGCCCGCGGGTCTCGCCGTCGATGTGCTCCTCGGTGAAGGTCTGCACGTCGCCGGGGAAGTGGCCGCAGAAGATGATGGTGTGCGACCACAGGTTGCGCACGGTGTTGGCGGTGAGGTTGCCCAGCAGGCAGGGCAGGGCGGAGGGCCCGGCGAGGAGCGGGAAGAGCACGTAGTCCTTGGCGAGCTGGCGGGTGGCCTTGGTGAGGAACCCGGTCAGGTCGGCTGCGAGGGAACGCCACGACTTGCGGCCGGCGGCGACGGCATCGGGCTCCAGGTCGTACAGCGCGATGCCCCACTCGAAGAGCGGCGCGAGCACGAAGTTGTAGAGCGGCTGGGCGAGATGGCGCGGACGCCAGCGCTGGTCGCCGCTCATCCGGAACACGACGTATCCGAGGTCCCGGTCACGGTCGACGACATTGGTCCAGGTGTGATGCAGGTGGTTGTGCGTGTGCTTCCAGGCTTCAGCCGGAGTGAGGAAGTCCCACTCCCAGGTGGCCGAGTGGATCGCCGGGTCGCCCATCCAGTCCCACTGGCCGTGCAGGATGTTGTGGCCCAACTCCATGTTCTCCAGGATCTTGGCGACGGAGAGCATCGCTGTTCCCGCGGCCCAGGCGGGCGGGAACAGCGAGACGGCCAGAGCGGCCCGCCCTCCCGCCTCCAGGCTGCGCTGGGTGGCGATCACGGTACGGATGTAGCGGGCGTCGTCGGTGCCGCGCGCGGCGATGATGTCGGCACGGATCCGGTCGAGCTCCTCACCGAGTTCCTTGCCCAGGGCCGTCTCGATGGCGGCAGGATGGGTCAGAGCCACGGGGATCTCCTTTGGGTGGCTAGGCGTCGAGGGCCAGCGGTCCGGCCGCCGCCGAGACGCAGGTCTGGATCATCTGGCCGGCCCGGTCGTGGACTTCGCCGGTACGCAGGTCGCGCACGCGGCCGTACCTCAGCGGGGTGAGGCAGCCGAAGCAGATCCCGCGCCGGCACCCGTACGGCATCACCACCCCCACCGACTCACCCACGACGAGAAGCGGGGTGACCGCGCCCGCAGTGACCTCAGTACCGGTACGGGTGAACAGCACCCGGCCACCGCAAGCGGCATCGTGCTCCGGCGGCAGGACCGGATCCCACTGGAAACGCTCCACATGGAGCCGCTCGCCGAGCCCCGCCCGGCCCCAATGGCACTCCACTGCGTCGAGCAGGGCGGCCGGGCCGCACGCCCAGGTCTCCCGCTCCGGCCAGTCGGGGCAGAGCCGGGCCAGATCGTCCGGGGCGAGCCTGCCGTGCGGCCGAGTGTGGTGCTCGACATAGTCCAGCCAGTCCAACCGCCGCCGGGCCGCGCGCAGTTCGGGACCGAAGATGCTGTCCCGGGCGCAGGGTGCGCTGTGCACCAATACGACATCAGGGTGTGGGGGCCGACGGCTCATGAGCGTACGGAGCATGCCCATGACCGGGGTGATGCCGCTGCCGGCGGTCACCAGCAGGATGCGGGAAGGGAGACGGTCCGGCAGAACGAACTCGCCTTGCGCCGGACCGAGTCGAAGCACCGTGCCCGGTGGAGTCCGGCGGGCCAGCTGCGGGGAAACCCTGCCGTCGGGCGCGACCTTGACGGTGATCGTCAGGAGCCCGTCCTCCCGGCCCGGCACCGAGGTGAGGGAGTACGTGCGCCACTGCCCTACGCCGTCCATCTCGACGCCGACCGGAAGGTACTGCCCAGGACGGTGCCCCGACCAACCCCGGCCGGGCCGCAGAGCGAGCGTGACAGCATCCGGAGTCTCTGGCCACACCCCTGTCACCCGCCCTACTGGGAAGCGGGCGCCGAGCAGGGGGTCGAGCAGTCCGAGAAAGTCGTCCGGGGTGAGCGGGCTGGTCAGCCAGGAGGCCACGTTCAGTAGTCTGCTTGCGAGGGCCGGTAACTCAGGCATACGCGGATTCCTCTCGTCGCGCAGCACGACGGGTGCTGCGTACGTCGAGTCGTCCCGGGCCCGGCTGAGGCAAGGTAACCACGACTGTGTGAACGGACGCGCGCCCAGGAGGCGCATCCCGCCACACGCGGTCTGCGGTATCCGGCGGGCGCGCGTCCGCGCAGTGCGGTGGCCTGCGTGGGCAAGCCGGGGCGTGCCAAAGGTAATTGGCCGAATGACCGTGCCGGTTCCACGACACCCGCCCGCCCCCGTGAAAAGAGACTGACTTGGGAGCCTACTCACCAGGCTGCTGGACCTTCGCGGGGAGGCCGCCGAACGCCATTGACTGGCTGACCTGGAAGCCACATCGGTGAGCCAGCCTGCGCCCGCACAGCCCGCTTCGCTATCGCGACCTCCGCCACCGCACCCCGGCGTCGCGATGACGCGTGAGCGCTCCGGAGTTCGCCCGTATGCTCGTCTATTTCGGGCGAAGTCGAGAATGCTCCGACACGGTAGGGGACGATGAAGTACGCGTGCGCAGCGTAGAGGGCCGCCTTGCGGCAGATCAGCCCGAATTCGCCCACTGACCCGGGCTTGAACTGGAAACAGATATGGAGCTCGTTCGGGGGAACTTGGATCTTCCCGATCCTCTGGTGCTCCTCGATCACGCTCCAGTAGGTGCTCTCCAGCGACATGTCGCCCCCCGTATTCAAGGCCATGCGGCTTCAGGGTCAGGGCACCGCCGCACAATCCGGTTACTCATTGAGTTACCCGATGCTGCGGCCTCGGCACAGGGCCCGGATGGCCCAGATCCCCGCTGCTCGTCCCCCGCCTCCCGAACCGGTCCCGGCGCCGTGGGCCTATGGGGTCAATCGAGCCGACGCACAGCCGCTCAAGAGACACTCCACGAGCTGGGCCACTCGACACGGACGCCGAGCGCGGCTCCCACCGACCTACTGCTGCGCTGCTGACCAGAACCACAGGCGGGCACCGGCAACGGCGTCGGGCCAACCGCTTCCGGGCACCGCCCATTGCACCCCCGGCCAATGTGGGCAGCAGGAGGCGGCGGCAACCCCACTCGTCGCCCTACAACAGCTCACGCGGTCCGCGGAGTTCAGTGATGCCGCGGTTCGACGGGCCCGGTCAACTGCACGATGTCGTCGGACGCCACGTCGTGCAGCCGTATGGCCAGGTCCTCCAGCGCCCGGCTGGCGGCGAGTTCATCGCCGATCTCCGGTACCGGTCGGTCGATGGGGTTCCTGCGGGCCACCCCCCTGCCGCTGACGCTGGACGTGTCCCCGACGGTCAGGACAGCGCGGGCGCGGGTCTCGTCGCCCTCTTCGGAGATATAGATCTGCACGGTCCACTGCTTGGCTTCCATCACGGTCACTCCCGCTCTGCTGCTTTCAGTGTGCGCTGTCACCCGTGTCCGCCATAGACCCAAACGGCCCCGCGTCCAGGCCGCGCACCGCCCACGAGGTCTTCGCCAAAAGCATCAACTCTCGCGATGTGGTGCACCTGACGTCGGTATTGAAGCGCCTGTTGATCGGCCGTGCCATGCGCAGCGAAGAACGGCACGAGACGCTGCTGCCCAAACGGCTGGTCCTGCCGGTGTTCGCCTCGGACCCCCTCTCCTCGGTGGCGTACGCCACGCAGGAGATCCTGCTTGTCCTCGCCCTCGGCGGCCTGGCATAGCTGCACTTCGCGCCGTGGATCACCGCTGCGGTCGTCGCACTCCTGACGATAGTGGTGCTCTCCTACCGCCAGGTCGTACGTGCCTACCCGATCGGTGGCGGATCGTACGGAGTCGCCGCCACCAACCTCGGGCCGTCGGCCGGACTCGTGGTCGCCGCCACCCTGCTGGTCGATTACATGAATCTGCGCGGCGTGCGCGAATCGGGGCGGGCCCTCGCCGCGCCCACGTACCTGTCCGTCGGTGGCGTAGTGATCATGATCGGTACCGGGCTCTTCCGGTATCTGCTGGGTGACGCGCCGGTCGCCGAATCCGCGGGATACGGGATCGCTCCCGAGGGCGGCGACGCCCAGCTGACGGACTGGCCCTGGTGATGCTGGTCCTGCGCGTTTTCTCCGGTAGATGCACGGCCCTGACGGGGGTGGAGGCCATCTCGAACGGCGTGCCCGCCTTCCGCGAACCGAAATCGAAGAACGCCGCGACGACGATGGCCGTGATGGGCGCCATCGCCCTCGGCCTCTTCGTCGGAGCGACCGCGCTCGCCCTGGTCTCCAGAGTGCATATCGCCGAGGACGCCTGTCGGCTCACCGGACTCGATGCCGACTGCGCCGTGTACCACCAAGGCACGGTGATCGCCCAGGTCGCCACGGCCGCCTCACCAACGCCCTGCGGAGCCACTACCTGACCAGTGACCTGCGCAAGACCTCGACTTGCTGGGAGGCCACGCACCACAAGGACGGAGTGCTGCGCGCCAAGGGCGTACCGACCAGGTGGAACGTCACCTACGACGGCAGCGGCATGGGGCACTGCTGGACCCGGATCACCCTCACCTGGAAGACGCCGGGGCACCCCGCCCACCACACCTACCTGACTGCCCAGCCCGATCTCGCGACCGAGCTCATCTCCGGGATCCAGTCCGGCAGGTAGCTGCCGAGCGCCTCGCCCTGAGAACCGGCGCATGGGCCGGTTGGCTTCGCCCATCGCAGTGCGGTGCACGTTGAGGGCGTGAGGGTCATCGAGCCGGACTCGGAGGCCTTCTGCCTACATCTGACCGGCACCCCAACTGGGCGTCTACAGGCGGGCGTTGACGTCCCCACCACGGCGGGTGGCCTGATTCTCGGCGACACCTTCGCATACACCGCCCTGACCCTGCTGCGGTCTCTGCTGATCATCGGCATCGGGGTGTCGCCCTTCGGTGTCTCCTGGGGCGATCCGATCGCAGCCGGCGCACTGACATCCTGTGGGTTCTGGTGGGCACGGGGGGCGGGAGTGCTGGCGGGCGCGGTGTTCCACACCCCTGAACAAGCGGGCGCCGTCGGAACCGCCGTTGGCATCAGGCTCGGCGTGCTCGGCGGCTGCATGTGGCCCCTGACTGTCGTGTCCGCGTGGCTGCGGGTGGCCAGCCACGCGAGACCGCATGCATGGGCCGTCGACGGCTGGACCGCACCACTCTCTCGCGGTGGTCAACTCTGAGACATCGCACCGCACTTAACTGTTCTCGCGGCCTTCGCGGCCGACTTGCTCGCCCTCGCGGTGACCATGCCGCACCGCCAACTCACCCGACAGGGCAGTCCGTAGCGGCCACGAACGTGCCTCGACCGATGCACCGGTCGAGGCACGGGCTCTTGCCGACGGTACTCAGGAGCCGATCGGGATACGCAGGACCTGCCCCGGGAAGATCTTGTCGGGGTCGCTGAGCTGGTCCGGGTTCCCGCGCATGATCCGCTGATAGACGGAGGCGTCCCCGTAGTACGCCTTGGCCAGGGACGACAGAGTGTCGCCCTTGACGACCTTGTGCTGGCGGTAGCCGTAGTAGCCGGGCACGATGAGCGGTCCGTACAGGACGGGGATGGTCACGACGTTGATGTCGCTGCCGTCCTTGGCGCTCTTCTCGTAGACCTGGACGAAGAGCCGGTCAGCCTTGAACGCCGCCTGTCCCAGTTCGACGCTGACGTGGAACTGCGCGTGCTCGCCGGTTCCGCCGCCCACCTCGAAGTATCCGTTCACCTCGTCGTGGCCCTCGGAGACGCGGTAGTGGAGCGTGGCTTCGTACCCGGTGCCGATGCCGCCGAGGTGCAGCGGGTTGCCCACCAGATCCAGCTTGCGGGGCTGATCGATGCGGTTGGTCATGAGACCCCCTCGATTGAGTGGACCGCCTTTCATCACTCAGTCGACTCCCGGTTCCCGGACGGACCCATGGGCCCTTCGGGCCAGCATCGGGACCATTCGGCATCCAGGGCGGCTATGAGCCGAAGCAGGGGGTGCTTCTATCTGTTCGGTCAAGGTCTGTGGTCGTGGTCAGGCTGCTTGTTCGCGCCGGGGTTGGCAGAGGGTGGTCTTGTTCGCGAGATCCGGGATCAGGCAGCAGATGTTCACAGTTTCGACAGCGCCCGACTGGCGCACTGTTCGATCGAGTGATGGGTCGTCCTGGCCGGCCTCGGCCGCAGCGCACGGCAGCGACCGAGGTCTGGGTCTGCGGTTCTCAGGTCAGGACACGTTCTTGACCCAGTCGGTGATGACGCCGACGTACTGCTGTGCCATCGGCTCGTGCAGGCGTGCGGAGCGTCGAGCGGAGTGAAGGTGACCGGCTGGCCGGTGGATTCCAGCAGGCGCCGGGCCTGGGCTGCCTGGATGTCGGGCATCGCGCCCATGAGCTGTCCGGTGTCGGGGGCGGTCATGTGGAAGTGGTGGGTGAGCAGGACCGGGGTTTTCTCCTGGGCGAGCATCGTGGCATGGTCGACTCCGCCGTTGGCGGTGTCGGTGGTCCACGCCTGGGCCCATTCGGGGTCGTACTCCTTCAGGTGCTGCACCGGGGTGGGGGACGCCCACCACATCAAGCAGCTGCGGCACAGCCCTACGAGCGGGGTACTGGCTGTAACTGTATGACCAGGTGGAAGACCTTTCAGGCCGCCTCAGGGCTCCCCAGTTCCCGGCCCACTTCAGCAGCTCGCGGTCGCCCGCCGCGGCTGGGAACTCGCCGGCGGCGAGGACTGTCCCCGTCAAGGAGAGCACCGCAGCCACAGGGGCATCCTGGTGCGTGCCCACTCCCAGCACCACCTCCCCCGCAGGGCGACGACGACGGGCCTGTGGCGCGAGCGACGTACTGGGCACCGTCGAAGTAGACATGCCCGTTCCCCTTCCGGTCCGGCGAAGTGTCGCGTCGCCGGCACCGGGCCGCGTCAGACGGTCAGAATCGTGAGAACACCACAGTCATCGGCAGGCCCCTATCGAGACACACCCCGCCAGCCCGGCACCGACAACGCACCATCCCCGGCCAACAGCCGACACTGCGAAAATCAGACGCTCCGGTCAGCGGCCGATCGTTCACGATCGATTCGCAACTGGCGGCCGCGCAGCGGCACTGCTCCCGGCGGGCACTCGATACGCTCGCAGGCGCCACACCCGTATGACCGGTACTTGGTCGGCAAGGGCCTCATCTGTCACGTCGCTGTCACCAACAGCGTCGACAGCCCTGGACCACCAAGATCAAACCTGCGTGAACCGCGTCGAACTGGACCACGTGGACGCCAGAAGACAGTTCTTCCTACCTGTGCCACGTGGTGCCGAGGGAGGGGCCGAGGACCAGAACAGGGGCGTCTTCTGGCCCGTCAAAGCGGTATTGCAGGGCTGCAGTCTTCGTCTCGCTCACCCGCTCCACGCTGCCACACCGCACAAAATCGCACCGACGGGGGTGGCCGCCTCCACCAAACCACCGCAGACCTTCACCAGCGGCCCGGAGCGGCGGTCACCGGCCCGGGGCGCCGGTCAGGGAGCGAGCGCGGCCTCGGCAAGATCGTGCCAGTCCTGGGTCCGGCCGGCACGGGTCACCTCGGCGAACACTCGTTCGCCGAGGTGCGCGCGCGTCTCCTCGGTGATCCGGGTGGCGTCCGGCTGCGAGCGGTCCGGGGTGCCACGCACGCCCTCGCTCGCCGCGAGCAGCCGGGCGGCCCGCTCGTGCTGCCCCTGGCGCAGCGCGAGGTCCGCGACGCCGATCAGCACCTGCGCGGTCAGCGGTACGTACGCCAGCTCCACCGCCGTGCGGAAGGCCTCGGTCCGGTGGGCGCGGGCCGTGTCGATGTCGGCGGCGAGGTAGCCGGACAGGTCCTGGACCATCGTGCGCGCGTAGCTGTTCGGCCCGGTGTCGCGCAGCATCGCCCGCACCGTGGCCAGGTGCTCGTACGCCTCGTCCCGCCGCCCCCGCCAGCGGGCCAGCTGCGCCCTCGAAAGGGCCAGTTCGACCAGCGCGTCCGGCCAGGCGACCCGGTCCGCGCAGCGCTGCGCCTCGGCCATGGTGGACTCGCTGGTCCCCGCGTCGCCGAGCAGCCAGTAGAGCTGGGCCTGGTGCGCCCGCAGGCCGACCACGTCCTCGATCGCGCCCAGCTCCGTCAGGGCCGTGATCGCCTGCTCGTAGTGCTCGCAGGCGCGGGTGAACTCGCCGCGCAGGGCGATCCGGTCGGCCAGGGAGGTCAGCGCCAGGGACATGCCCCACCGCTCGCCGAGCGCGCGGAACTCGGTCAGGGCCCGCTCGATGTCCGCCTCCCCGTCGGCCTCGTCGGTCCGCAGCCGGAGCCGCCACCGGCCGCGGTTGAGCCGGGCCTGGGCGCGCATCCACGGGTCGTCGTCGGCGAGCAGCGGTTCGAACGCGGGCAGGAACCCGGTGGGCTCCCGCAACATCCGCTCCATCACCGCGGCGCTGCTGAGCAGCGGGTGGCGGCGCTCGGTGCGGCGGGCGAAGCGGTACGCCTCGCGGATCCACTTCTCCGCCTGGTGCTGGTCGCCCTGGCCCGCGGTCACGAACAGCGTCACCACGACGTACGCCATGGCCCGCACGTCGTCGGGCACCTCGCCGGGCAGGGCGGCCGCCGCCACGCTCAGCTCGATGCCCTCGGCCTTGCGCCCGCTCAGGAACCAGTACCAGCCCACGGCCGCGACGAGCCGCATCGCCTCGTGGGCGCGGCCCTCCGCGATGGCGTCGCGCAGGGCGGCGCCGATGTTGTCGTGCTCGGCGTCGAGGGCGGCCAGCCACCGCAGTTGCTCGGCGCGGCACAGGTGCGGCTCGGCGGTCTCGGCGAGGCCGGTGACGTACGCGAGGTGTGCCCGGCGCGCCGACTCGGTCTCCCCGGCCTCGGCCAGCCGGTGCGCCGCGTACTCCCTGATGGTGTCCAGCATCCGGTAGCGCGGCTGCGCCGTGTCGTCGGCGAGCAGCAGGGACTTCTCGATCAGGGCGGTCAGTACGTCGAGGACCTCCTCGCCGTCGAGGAGCCCGTCCTCGCAGACCCGCTCGGCCGCTTCCAGCGTCGCCCCGCCGGAGAACACCGACAGCCGTCGCAGCACGCCGCGTTCGGCCTCGGTGAGCAGGTCCCAGCTCCAGTCGACGACCGCGCGCAGCGTCTTGTGGCGGGGCAGCGCCGTGCGGCTGCCGCTGCTGAGCAGCCGGAAGCGGTCGTCGAGGCGGAGTGCCAACTGCTCGACGGACATCGTGCGCAGCCGGGCCGCGGCCAGTTCGATGGCGAGGGGAACGCCGTCGAGCGCCCGGCAGATCCGCGCCATGGCCGACAGGGTCCGCTCGTCGAAGGCGATGTCCTTGCGGACCGCACCGGCCCGGTCGCGCAGCAGCAGCACCGCGGGCGAGGCCCCGGCCTCGGCCGGGTCGGCGCCGCTCGCGGGCAGGGCCAGCGGCTCCACCTGCCACAGCGCCTCCCCGGTGATGCCGAGCGGCTCCCGGCTGGTGGCCAGGATCCGCAGGCCCCGGCACTCGCCGAGCAGCCGGTCGGCGAGCGTCGCGGCCGCCTCGATCATGTGCTCGCAGTTGTCCAGGACGAGCAACCGCGCACGGTCCCGGAGCGCGGCGACGAGCCGGTCCATCGCGTCCCCGCCCGGGTCCCGGCCCGCCTCCCCGCCCGTGGCCCCGCCGAGCAGCGCCTGGTCGCGCAGGCCGATCGCGGTGAGCACGACCTGGGCCAGCTCCCCGCCCGCCCGCACGGCGGCCAGCTCGACCAGATACGCCCCGTCCGGCAGGTCGCCGAGCATCCCGCGCGCGGTCTCGGTGGCGAGGCGCGTCTTGCCCGAACCGCCGGGCCCGGTCAGGGTGACGAGGCGGTGCTCGGCGACCAGGTCGGTGACGGCGGCGACGTCGTCGTCCTTGCCGACGAAGCTGGTCAGCCCGGCGCGCAGGTTGGTCCGGGGGTGCTCCGCCCGGCCACCGAGTTCGCCCCATCCATCGCGTTCGCCCCGTCCGCCGCGTTCGGCCCACCTGCCGCGCTCGCCCCGTCCACCGCCCGTGCCCCCTGCACCGCGCCCACCCCGGTCCCCCCGCAGCAACGCCGTGTGCAGCGTGGAGAGTTCGGCCGAGGGTTCCACGCCCAGGGCCTCGGCAAGCCGCTCGCGCAGGTGCTGGTAGGCCAGCAGCGCCTCGCTGCCCCGCCCCGCCTCGGCGAGCGCACGCATCAACGCCGCGACCAGCCCCTCCCGCAGCGGGTGCGCGGCGGCCAGCTCGGTCAGTTCGGGGACCAGTTCCGCGCCGCGGCCGAGGTGGATGTCGGCGTCGGCCCGGTCCGCGAGCGCGGCGAGGTGCAGCTCGTCGAGGCGGGTCGCCGCGGCGACGACGGCCTCGCTGCCGTACGGCGCGATGTCCGCGAGGGCTGTGCCGCGCCACAGCTCCAGGGCCGCGCGCAGCAGCTCCGCCCGGCGCGGCACGTCCTCGGCGGCCCGCGCCCGGCCGACGAGCCGCTCGAACCGGCTCACGTCGACGGCGTCGGGCGCCACGGCTAGGCGGTACCCGCCGGACTCCGCCCCGATCGACCCGTCCGGCAGCGCCCTGCGGAGCCTGGACACCAGCACCTGCAGGGCGTTCGCCTCGTCCGCGGGCGGCCGGTCGCCCCAGATCCAGTCCACCAGCCGCGGCCGGGTGACGACGCGGCCGGGTTCGAGGGCGAGCGCGGACAGCAGGGCGCGCAATCGAGTGCCCGGCACCTCCACCGCTGTCCCAGCGGCGGTCCGGACCTCGAGCGGCCCGAGCATCATGATGTGCACCTGCTCATAGTGCCGCACCGTTCCGACGCGTGGCCAACCGCTCACGCGCAGGTCATGGCCCCCGCTCCAGCGGTCGCAAGGGCCGGGGGACCCGGTGTTTCGGTGCGGCGCGTTCGGTGAGGATCACCGCATGACCCCGCACCTCGAATCCCCCGCACCACAGGAATCACTCCCGCCCCTGCCCCACCTCGACGCCGCCACCCTCGCCCGCCTGGTCCCGATGGGCGCCGCCGTCGACGCCGTCGAGGACGTGCTCGTCAACGGCGGACTCGACCCCGAGGCGGAACCCGCGCGGTCCGTCGTCGGGGTGACGGGCGGTCAGCTGCTGCTCATGCCGTCGTCCACGGCCTCGTACGCGGGCGTGAAGGTGGCGACCGTGACCCCCGGCAACCCGGAGCGCGGCCTGCCGCGCATCCAGGGCCTCTACCTCCTGCTCGACGGCGCGACCCACCAGCCCCGCGCCCTGCTGGACGGCATCGCCCTCACCTCGCTGCGCACGCCCGCCGTGTCCGGTGCCGCGCTCCGGCGCCTGGCCGTGCCGGACGTCCGGCGGCTGCTGGTGTTCGGGACGGGGCCACAGGCGTGGGGTCATGTGGAGGCGGTACGGGCGGTGCGTCCCGGTCTCGCGCACGTGGACGTCGTCGGGCGTGACCAGGGGCGGGTGGCCGCGTTCGTGGAGCGGTGCCGGGCGGCGGGGCTCGCGGCGGCGGCCGCGGTGCCCAAGGACGTCGCCCACGCCGACGTGGTGTGCTGCTGCACCACGGCACGCGAGCCGCTGTTCGACAGTTCGCTGCTCGCCCCGCACGCGACGGTCGCCGCGGTCGGCTCGCACGAGCCCGACGCCCGCGAGGTCGACGAGCGGCTCCTCGGCCGGGCCACGGTCGTCGCCGAGTCCCGGTCCGTGGCGATGCGCGAGTGCGGCGACATCGTGCAGGCCGTCGCCGCCGCCGCGTTGGACCTCCGCCGCCTGCGCACCCTGCGCGAGCTGGCGCGCGGCGAGGTGCCGGTCGACGACGGCAGACCGCGCCTGTTCAAGTCGGCGGGCATGGCCTGGGAGGACCTGGCGGTGGCGGTGGCGGCGTACGAGAAGTGGGGAGCGGGGCGGGGCGCCGAAGCCTGAGCCCGCGCGGGCCCGGCCGGGCGCCGCACCCGGCCGCGCGGTCCGGCCCACCGCCCGGCCCTCACCCCACCGTCACCGGATGCCGGACCACCGCGTCGAACAGGTACCCCTGCGTGTTGTGGACCGTCGTCGGCGGCTGGGTGCGCCCGGTCGTGTCCGTGGCGCGGGCGAGGAGCGTCGCCGGTCCGGGTGTGCGCGGGCGCCAGTCGGTGGACCAGCGCACCCAGGAGCCGCGCCGGGGTACGTCGTGGAGGCGGGCGCGGTGCCAGGTGGCGCCTTGGTCGGTGCTGACGTCGACGCGGGCGACGGTGCCGCCGCCCGACCAGGAGCGGCCCGTGAGACGGTGCCGCGCCCCGGCTCGGAGCGTCGCGTTCCAAGGGAGCTCGAAGGCCGACTTGAGGGTCTGGCGGGTGAGCGGCGCCGAGCCCTCGGCCGGGTGGTGGGCGCCGAACAGGCGGTAGAAGTCGGTGTTCCAGGGCGAGAGGAGCGGCGCCGTCGAGACCTCGATGTCGCCGACCCATTTGATGGACGCGATGCCGACCCAGGAGGGCACGACGACGCGCACGGGGCGGCCGTGGTCGGGCGGCAGCGGCTCCCCGTTCATCTCGTACGCGAGGAGGACGTCGTCCAGGGCCTTGGCGAGGGGCAGCGGGCGGCGCACCCGGCCGAGGTTCGTGCCGTCCGCCGTGACGTAGTCGTCGTCGAGGCCGCGGGGCATGACGTCCACCGCGCGCCGCGAGAGGCCCGCCCGGCGCAGGACTTCGGCGAGCCGGACCCCGCGCCAGCGTGCCGT
Organism: Streptomyces flavofungini; assembly: GCF_014650815.1. GTDB lineage: Bacteria > Actinomycetota > Actinomycetes > Streptomycetales > Streptomycetaceae > Streptomyces > Streptomyces flavofungini. The sequence continues at coordinate 403,386 of NZ_BMVR01000004.1, read as the reverse complement.
GCCGATGGCGCCGAGCGTCCAGGCGGTGCCCGGCACCGGCTGGCCCTGCTGGGTCTGGAAGAGGCTGCGCCCGTTGCCCGCGCACTCCACGAACGCGGTGCGTGTCGTCGACGGCAGCTTCTTGAGTTCGGCGAGCGTGAACTCCCGTGCGCCGCCGGTGAGTCCGTCGCCCCACACGGTGAGTCGCCACGCGGCGGCGGCGAGGCGGGGCGTGGTGGTGTGGTTGCGGACGAAGAAGTGCGAGGCGGGCGTCAGTGGGCCGGTGTCGGCGAGCGCGTCGAAGCGGGTCTCGGCGTTCGTGCCGCGCACGGTGAACACGTCGTCGGGCAGCGGTTTGACGATGCCGGGCGAGGTCGCGGCGTGCGCGCGCGGGGCGTGCCCCACCGCGGGCACGGCGGTCGCGAGGCCCGCGGCGGCGGCGAGCCGCAGCAGGTCGCGGCGGGCCACCCCGTCGGCGCGGGCCTCCCCCGCGATCCACTGCCGCAGCCGGCGGCGGTCGTAGGCGGTTTCGTCGATCGGTTCCAGGGGCGTCATGAGGGCAGCCTTCCGCGGCGGACGTGTCGGTCTTGCGGGTGCGCGAATGCCGTACGGCGTCAGGGACTCGGGCGACGTACGGGACGAGGAGCGACGTACCGAGAGGGAGCGGAGAGGATCAACAACAGCGGTGCGACGGCAGCACACGGGCCCGGCGGGCGCCTAGGGCGGAGCTGCTGCGGCTGAGGATCATGGCGACATGCTACGAGGCCGTGGCGGGGTGCCGCCACGGCCTCGGGGACGCTTCGTGCGGAGCGGCTACGGCGTCGTCGTCGACACGACGTACACCATGGGGTGCTTCGGGTCGGAGCGGTTCACGACGATGTCCTGGGTGGGGGTGGGGTTCTTCATCTCGTGGGTGAGGCCCCACCAGGGCCCGGGATCGGTGAACTCCCAGCCGACGACCCTGCGGTCGCGCCTGCTGATGGTGATGTCGTTCTTCTTCAGCGCGCTGACGCCCTTGCCGGTGCCGGTGGCCCGCAGGAACTTGTCGAGGCCGTCGTTGCTGGTGAGGAACTGGACGTACAGGCGGCTGGTGCGCCAGTTGTTGGTCTCGTAGTAGGCGACCTCTTCGGAGTACGGCGGGATCGGCACGTCGTACAGCCGGCGCTGGACCTTGGAGGGCCAGCCCGCGGTGAGGCCGGTCGCGGAGTACTTCTTCTCCTTGTCGCGGCCGCTGTTGCGGCTCTGGTTCGCGGAGATCAGCAGGTACACGGCGGGTACGCCGATGAGCAGCACGATGATCGTCGCGGTGAGCCAGCGGCGGCGGAGCATGTGGCGGCGGTCCTCCGGGGGACGCCGCTCCCCGTCGCCGGGTCCGGGCGGGCCCGGCAGGTCCGGGGACGAGGGCTGGCGGGGCACGGTCATCGCTACTGGGTTCCCTGGGTGGTGCGGTCGTTGGAGCGGCGGGCCTCGGCGTAGCGCTCGTACCGCTCGTAGCGCTCGACGCGGCGGCGGTTGGCGCGGCGGAACCGGCGGGCGACCAGGCGGGCCAGGTCGGCGGCGCCCACCATGCCCGCCTCGGGGCCGAGCTGGGCGCGGGCGATGCGGGCCTCGGGGCGGTAGCCGCGCCCGGTGAGGTGGCGGCGGAAGGCGTCCCTGGCCGGGCCGATCAGGAGGTCGTCGGCCGCGCTGACGCCGCCGCCGATGACGAAGCAGGACGGGTCGAGGGCGGCGGCGAGGTTGGCGATGCCGACGCCGAGCCACTGGCCGATGTCCTGCAGCAGCTCGACGCACATGGCGTCGCCCTCGCGGGCCAGCTCGGTGATGAGGGGCCCGGTGATGTCGGGGACGTTGCCCTTGACGCGCTCGATGATGCCGTACGCCACTGGGGAGTCCGCGGCGGCCAGCTCGCGGGCCTCGCGGACCAGGGCGTTGCCGGAGCTGTACTGCTCCCAGCAGCCGCGGTTGCCGCACGGGCAGCGGTGGCCGCCGGGCACGACCTGCATATGGCCGAACTCGCCCGCGACGCCGAACTTGCCGCGCTTGACCTGGCCGTCCTCCAGGATCGCGCCGCCGATGCCGGTGCCCAGGGTGATCATGACCAGGTGGTCCTCGCCGCGGGCCGCGCCGAAGCGCCACTCCGCCCACGCGGCGGTGTTCGCGTCGTTGTCGACGAGCACGGGCACCGCGAGGCGGCCGGAGATGCGGTCGCGCAGCGGCTCGTTGCGCCAGGACAGGTGCGGGGCGAACAGGACGCGGTTGCGGTCCGCGTCCACCCAGCCCGCGGCGCCGATGCCGACGGCGTGCACGTCGTGCCGGTCGGACAGGTCAAGGACCAGCTCGACGATGGTGTCCTCGACCACCTTCGGGCTCTTGGACTTGTCCGGCGTCTCCGTGCGCAGCGTCTCCAGGATGTTGCCGTCGGCGTCCACGACGCCCGCCATCACCTTCGTACCGCCGATGTCGATGCCGACGGTGGGGACGCGGGGCGCCGTCAGATGGGATCGGCGCTCACGCGTGCCCACGGTCCGCAGAACGGTGGCTCGGGCGGAGCCGCGGTGCGTGAGGTCGCGGTAGGTGCTCATCGGGCCGATTCTGCCTCACTCTCGCGGGGGCGCGCACAACGGGACCGGGGTGCCGGGGGCACCCCGGTGCCCCTCCGTGGGCTGAGGTGCCCCGCACTTCGGGGCGGGGGAGGTCCGGTTCCCTCAGGGGCGCGGGGAACTGCGCGACCAGCCACGAACAAGCCGCAGACGCGTCTGCTCATGACTCGGCAGCTGCGTCTGCGGCTTTTCTCTGGCTGAGCGCGCAGTTCCCCGCGCCCCTTACGGGGCGCTGTCCCGTTCCAGCTCGTGGCGGAGGTCGTCCAGCTCGGAGCCGCCCGCCATCTGGCGGGTCAATTCGTCGAGGGTGATCTCGTCGCGGGTGTGGCTGCCGGACATCGCACCGCGCTTCAGGAGGACGAAGCGGTTGCCGACCAGGTAGGCGTGGTGCGGGTTGTGGGTGATCAGGACCACACCGAGGCCGGCGTCACGGGCGGCGGCGACGTACTTGAGGACGACGCCGGACTGCTTCACGCCGAGCGCGGCGGTGGGCTCGTCGAGGACGAGGACCTTCGCCCCGAAGTACACGGCGCGGGCGATCGCCACGCACTGGCGCTCACCGCCGGACAGCGTGCCGATGGGCTGGTCCACGTCCCGCAGGTCGATGCCCATGCGCAGGAGCTCGGCGTGCGTGGTCCGGCGCATCAGGTCCACGTCGAGGCGCTTGAACGGGCCGGTGCCCTTCGTCGGCTCGGAGCCGAGGAAGAAGTTCCGCCAGACCGGCATCAGCGGGACGACGGCCAGGTCCTGGTAGACGGTCGCGATGCCGTGGTCCAGGGCCTCGCGGGGGTTGCCGAGGGTGGTCTCCTCGCCCTCGATCGTCAGGGTGCCCGCATCGTGCTTGTGCAGACCCGCGATGATCTTGATGAGGGTGGACTTGCCCGCGCCGTTGTCGCCGAGCACGCAGGAGATCTCCCCAGCGTGCACTTCGAGGGAGACGCCTTCGAGGGCGCGGATGTTGCCGTAGTACTTGCTGACGCCGTCGAGCTTGACCAGGGGGGTGCCCTCGGTCGGCGTCGCCTCGGTGTCGGCAGCGGCCTTGGTCGTCATTTCGTCGCCTCCGCGCGCTTGCGGACCCAGGCGTTCAGCAGGGTCGCGAGGAGCAGCATCGCCCCGAGGAAGAACTTGAACCAGTCCGGGTTCCACTCGGCGTACACGATGCCCTTGCTGGTCATGCCGAAGATCAGGGCGCCGACCGCGGCGCCGACCGCCGAGCCGTAGCCGCCGGTGATCAGACAGCCGCCGATGACGGCCGCGATGATGTAGATCAGCTCGTTGCCGACGCCCTCGCCGGACTGCACGACGTCGTAGTTGAAGAGCAGGTGCTGACCGGAGACCCAGGCGCCGAAGGCGACGCCCATGTACAGGCCGATCTTGGTCCTGCCGACGGGTACGCCGACCGCGCGGGCGGCCTGCTCGCCACCGCCGACCGCGAAGATCCAGTTTCCGGCGCGGGTGCGAAGCAGGATCCAGGTGGCGACCGCGATCATCGCCAGCCACCAGACGATGGTGATCTTGAAGTCGACGTCGCCGATGGTGATCGTCGAGGCGAACACGTCCTTCGCCGACGAGAAGCCCTCCATGTCGGAGATCGACTTGGTGGAGACGGTGTCGCTGATCAGCTTGGTGAAGCCCAGGTTCGCGCCGGTGAGCATCAGGAACGTGCCGAGCGTGATGATGAAGCTCGGCGGGTCCGTGCGGATCAGCATCACGCCGTTGAAGACGCCGATGGCGAGGGTGGCGAGCAGGGACACGCCCACGCCGACCCAGACGTTCGCCGTCATCTGGTAGCTGAACATCGACGAGATCAGCGCGGACGTCGTCACCATGACGCCCGCCGACAGGTCGAACTCACCGCCGATCATCAGCAGCGCCACCGGCACCGCCATGATGCCGATCGTGGAGGCCGCGTACAGGACGGTGGCGAGGCTCGTCGCGCGCAGGAAGCTGTCGGCGACGACGGCGAAGAACAGGAACACCGCCACGGCGCCCACGACCGAGCCCAGCTCGGGCCGGCCGAGGAACTTCTTCAGCGGCGAGGTCTTCAGGAGCCGCTCGTCGGTCACCTTCTCGGGCGACGGTGCGGGTGCAGGTGCGGTCGCGCTCATCGGGTCCCCCGCTTCGCGTATTCCTCCAGCTCGGCGGCCTGGTCCTTGGTGATGATCTGCGGTCCGGTGAGGACCGGCTTGCCGCCGCCGAGCACATCGGCGTTGTACTTGTAGAGCCACAGCAGGTCCACGGCCTCGTACCCCTGGAGGTAGGGCTGCTGGTCGACGGCGAAGCCGAGCGTGCCGGACTTCAGGCCGCCCGCGACCTTCTCGTTGAGGTCGAAGGTGTCGATCTCCGCCTTGCTGCCCGCGCCGTCCTTGGCCTTGACGGCCGTGTCGGCGAAGGGCGCGCCGAGGGTGACCACGGCGTCGATGTCCTTGTCGGCCTGCAGCTTGGCCTCGATGGAGGACTGCACGTCGGGCATGTTGGTGCCCTCGACGTAGAGGTTCTTCAGCTCGCCCTTGAACGTCTTCTTGGCGCCGTCGCAGCGCTGTTCGTGGCCGACGTTGCCCTGCTCGTGCAGGACGCACAGGGCCTTCTTCTTGCCGCGCTTGTTGAGCTCCTCGCCGACGGCCTCGCCCGCGATCGTCTCGTCCTGGCCGATGTGGGTGAGGGCGCCGAACTTCTTGGACTCCGCGGAGCCCGAGTTCACCGTGACGACCGGGATCCCGGCCTTCGTCGCGCGGGCCACCGCGGCCTTCATCGCGTCCGGCTTGGCCAGCGTGACGATGATGCCGTCGACCTTCTTGTCGATGGCGGCGTCCACGAGCTGCGCCTGCTGCTGGGCCTCGTCGTGGTGCGAGTACAGGAACTTGATGTTGTCCTTCACGGCGGCCTGCTTGGCGCCGCTCTGCACGATGTCCCAGAACGTGTCGCCGTCGCCCGAGTGCGTGATCATCGCGACCGTCCAGCGCGGCGTGTTCACCGCGGCCCTGCCCTGTGCCTGCTGCGCCTTGCGGGCGTCCTCGGCGCGCTTGCCGCCGGTGCTGCTGCATCCCGCCAGGGACGCCCCGAGCACCGCCACCAGGACGGCACCCACCGCACGTACTCCAGTCCGAACCCTTGCCACGACGTCGTGCCCTTCTTGCTGTCCAGTGTCTGCTGTGCCTGCGGTGTGCCCGGCCCGGGCCGCATTTGCGTTCGCGGCGCCGTTTTGGTTTGCAGTGCTTGCTGTGCTCTTCGGTGCGGCCGGGCCCGCTGCCCGGACCCGGCCGCCCAAGTATCGGTCACCCGGATCAGCCGTGTGGTCATCGGGTACCGCGGGCGGTGTACTTCTCCAGCTTCGGTACGTCCTTCTTGGTCACGACGGCCGGTCCGGTCAGGACCGGTTTGCCGCCGCCGATCACATTCGCGTTGCTCCGGTAGAGCCACAGCTCGTCGATCGCGAGGTAGCCCTGGAGGTAGGGCTGCTGATCGACGGCGAAGCCGACCTCGTCCGCCTTGAGCCGTTTGACCACTTCGGCGTTGAGGTCGAAGGTGTCGACCTCGGCCTCGCTGTCCGCGTCCTCCTTCGCCTTGACGGACACGGCCGCGATCGGCGCGCCCAGGGTGACGACCGCGTCGGTGTCCTTGGCGGCCTGGAGCTTGGCGCTGACCGAGGACTGGGCGCCGGGCGCGTTGGTGCCGTCGACGTTCAGGTTCTCCACGGTGCCGTCGAAGGTCTTCTTCACACCCGCACAGCGCTGTTCGAGCGAGACGTTGCCCTGTTCGTGGATCACGCACAGCGCCTTCTTCTTGCCGCGCCTGTTGAGTTCCTCGCCGACGGCCTCGCCCGCCACGGACTCGTCCTGCCCGATGTGCCCGAGGGCCCCGAAGCGGGTGGAGAACTCCCCGCCCGAGTTGATCGTGACGACGGGGATACCGGCCGTGCGGGCCTTGCCGAGCACGGCCTTCATCGCCTCCGGCTTGGCGAGCGTGACGATGATCCCGTCGACCTTCTTGTCGATCGCGGTCTGGACGAGTTCCGCCTGGCCCTTGCCCTCCTTGTCGTTGGAGTACAGGAACTCGACGTTGTCCTTCTTGGCGGCCTCCTTGGCGCCGTTCTGGACGATGTCCCAGAAGGTGTCGCCCTCACCGGAGTGCGTCACCATCGCGATCTTCAGGCGCGGGGTCCCGGCAGCCTGGCCACCGGAGTCCCCGGAGTCCTTGCCGTCCTCCGAATCCTTGCCCCCGGAGCCGCTGCACCCTGCCGCGAGTGCGATGACCGCTAGGAGCGTTGCTGCCGTGCGGGCTGTACGCATGAGGGGTCCGCCCTTCTCCCGGCCGCGGATCGCGGCTTCGGCCGCGCTGATGCGGCTTGAGGAGTTCTAACGGCGGGAGCGGGCCAGCGTCAATGACTTTGTCAGAACATTCTTACGGCCGCACCAGAAGTTGGAACTCGAAGGAGTACCGCGAGGCCCGGTAGATGTGCGAGCCGAACTCGACCGCGCGACCGGTGTCGTCGAAGGTCGTGCGCCGCATCGTGAGCAGCGGCGCACCCTCGGGCTCGGCCAGCAGTTCGCCCTCCGCGGCCCCGGCGGCGCGGGCGCCCACGGACTGCCGCGCGCTGTGCAGCGTGATGCCCGCGGCCCGCATCAGCCGGTAGAGGCCGGTGGCCTCCAGGCGCTCGGTGTCGAGCGGGAGCAGTCCGGCAGGGATGTGGTTCTTCAGGTACGCCATGGGCTCGCCGTGCGCGAGGCGCAGCCGCTCGACCAGGTGCACGTCGCTTCCCTCGGCGACCCCGAGGGCGGCGGCGGTCTCGGCGGTCGCGGGCTCCAGGACGTTGCGCAGGACCCGGGTCTCGGGCCGCTGTCCGGCCGCCTCCAGGTCGTCGTAGAGGCTGCTGAGCTCCAGCGGGCGCTTGACCTGGCTGTGCACGACCTGGGTGCCGACGCCCCGGCGGCGCACCAGCAGGCCCTTGTCGACGAGCGACTGGATGGCCTGGCGGACGGTGGGCCGGGACAGGCCGAGGCGGCCGGCCAGGTCGATCTCGTTGCCGAGGAGGCTGCCGGGGGTCAGGGCGCCGCGCTCGATCGCCGCCTCCAGTTGCTGCGCCAGCTGGAAGTACAGCGGGACCGGGCTGCTGCGGTCGACTCCGAGGTGCAGGGCCACCGTGGGGTCCACGGCCGGTTTGGCGGCTTTGGCTGCTGCTGGTTCGGTCACGGGGTGAGCGTAGTCCGGGGAGATGATGACGGGAAGTTCGGAAGTTCTGTTGTCAGGACAAACCATTGACAGGAGCGCGGGTGCCTCGCGAAGGTGTGCCCATGCGCATCGGACTGATCGGAACGGGACGTATCGGCACCTTCCACTCGGCGGCCCTGGTCGGCCATGCGGGGGTGGACTCGCTCGTCGTCGCGGACGTGGACGCCGCCCGCGCGGCGGACCTCGCGGCCCGGGTGGGGGCGGAGGCGGCGCCTTCGGTGGACGCGTTGTTCGCGGGTACGGAGGGTGGCTCGGCCGCGGGCACGGCGGCGTCCGGCGTGGACGCCCTGGTCATCACGGCGGCGACCTCGGCACACGCGGAGCTGATCGGCAGGGCGGCGCGGGCGGGTCTGCCGGTGTTCTGCGAGAAGCCCATCGCCCTGGACCTGCCCGGCACCCTCGCCGCGCTCGCGGAGGTCGAGGCGGCGGGCACCGTGCTCCAGCTCGGCTTCCAGCGGCGCTTCGACGCCGGGTACACGGCGGCCCGCGAGGCGGTGCGGGCGGGACGGCTCGGACGGCTGCACACGGTGCGGGCCATGACGTCGGACCCGGCGCCGCCGCCCGCCGCGTATCTGCCGCTCTCCGGCGGCCTGTACCGCGACTGCCTGGTGCACGACTTCGACATCCTGCGCTGGGTCACCGGCCGCGAGGTGGTCGAGGTGTACGCCACCGGATCCGACGCCGGACCCGCGATGTTCCGCGAGGCGGGCGACGTCGACACGGCGGCGGTGCTGCTCACCCTTGACGACGGCACGCTGGCCACGGCCACGGCGACGCGCTGCAACGGCGCGGGCTACGACGTACGGATGGAACTCGCGGGCGAGGCCGACCAGGTGGCGGTCGGCCTGCACGACCGCACCCCGCTGACCTCCGCCGAGCCGGACGGCCCGCCCGCCCCCGACAAGCCGTGGCCCGGCTTCCTCGAGCGCTTCGCGCCCGCGTACGAGGCGGAGCTGGCCGCGTTCGTGGAGGTCGTGCGCGGCGAGCGGGCCAACCCGTGCGACGGCCGCGAGGCGCTGCACGCGCTGCGGATCGCGGAGGCGTGCGAGCGGTCGCGGGCGGAGCGGCGGCCGGTGCCGCTGGCGGAGATCGACGGGGGCTGAGGGCGCGGGCGCGGCGGCGGCCCGGTCGGGGCGGCCGCGGCCGCTGCTCGGGGGCTCGGCGCGACGCGGCTCAGGTGGCAGCGGTGCGGACCGTGCCCTGGGCCAGCGCGCACAGCGACTCCGCGCCGCCGTCGTCCACGGCGAACACATCGCAGCGGACGACGGCCTGACGGCGGGTCGCGTGCGCGACCGTCGCGCGGGCCACCAGCCTGACGCCGGCCGCGGGCCGTACGAACTGGACGGTGAAGCCGGACGTCAGGACCGCGGGGCCGAGCGCGGTCCCGGCCGCGAACGTGATGCTGTTGTCCGCCGCGTACGCCAGCACGCCGCCGTGCACGAAGCCGTTCTGCTGCAGGAGTTCGGGCCGTACGGGGATCTCCAGCGTGGCCGCGCCGTCCCCGAAGGCGGTGACCTCGGCGGCCACGAGGCGGCTGAAGGGCTGGGCGTCCAGGGTCTTCCGGGCGAGGTCGAGGTCGAGCGCGGGCGCGGCGGAGCCGTCATGATCCGTCATGGACGACGTTCTACCAGCGCACGTGCGGGTGCCGCAGCCCCCGCAGCAAGGCCCCCCGCGAGATCCCCCGCGACCAGGTGGCCGTCCGCGCCTGCCTCAGACGTCGTTGAGGAGGCCCGCGTCATGGACGAGGAGCGCGATCTGGACACGGTTGTTGAGGTCGAGCTTGGTGAGGACGCGGGAGACGTGGGCCTTCACGGTGGCCACGCTCAGATACAGCTCGGCGGCGATGTCCGCGTTGGACGCCCCCTTGCCCACGGCGACGGCGACCTCCCGCTCCCGGTCGCCGAGCGCGTCGAGCCGGTCGAGGGCGCGGCGCCGCCGGTCGAGTTCGGGCCCGCCCCCGGCCACCTGCGAGATCAACTGCTGCGTCACGGTGGGCGAGAGCACCGGCTCGCCCGCGGCCACCGCCCGCACCGCCGCGACGATCTCGGCGGGCGCGGTGTCCTTGAGGACGAACCCGGCGGCCCCGGCGCGCAGCGCCCGCAGCACCTGCTCGTCGGCGTGGAAGGTGGTGAGCACGACGACCTCGGGGGCGTCGGGCCGCTTGCGCAGGGCCTCGGTGGCGGCGAGGCCGTCCATCGTGGGCATCCGGATGTCCATCAGGACGACGTCGGGCCGGACCTCGGCGACGAGCGCGGCGACCTCGCTGCCGTCGCCCGCCTCCCCCACGATCTCGATGTCGTCGGCGCCGCCGAGCATGAAGGAAAGACCGGCGCGGACCAGCGGGTCGTCGTCGACGAGCAGCAGCCTGATGGGTTTCATGGGCCTACCGTAACCAGCGTCGCGGGCCCGCCCGGCCCGCCCCGGCCCGGTCATGCGGGGAGCCTGAGGCGCAGCGGACCGCACCCGATGCGGTCGGCCTCGGCGGCGACGTAGCGCGGCATGAGCCTGCGGATGTCCGCGGCCCGGTCGCCGTCGTCGGAACGGATCAGGAAGGTGACGTCGCCGGTCTGGCAGGAGGCCTGGTACAGGGCCATGTCCTCGCGCAGGAAGCCGCGTCCCCGCGTCGCGTCCTTGGTGTCGCCGACGGCGGTGATCCGCCGTGCGCCCTCGAACGAGAGCCCGTGGAAGAGGTCCGCGAGCCGGGGGTTCTCGACCGTCATCAGGCGCAGCCGGGGATGGCCGAACATGACGTCCCGGTCGCAGGTCCGCACCGGGCCGCCGCTCCTGCTCACCAGCGGTCGGTCGTAGCGGCTGCTCTCGTCGGAGCCGGGCAGCCGCAGTCCCTTGATGCCGCAGACCGCGTCGCGCTTCTCGTCGCTGAACCGCGCGGGGGCGGCGAGCCGGTCGGTGGGGTCGGTGAGTTCGCTGTCGCACCCCTGGTCGTCCATGTAGTGGTTGACGAGCTTGACGACGGCGCGGGCGAGCCGGGCGCGTTCGTCGGGGTCGACTTCGTCGTCGTACACCGTCCAGCCCGCCTCCATGTCGACGACGAGCGGGCCGTCCCGCTCGCTCGCGCGGCCGATGCAGCCCTCCGGTACCGCGAGCCACGCGCGCGTGTCCGACACCATGCCGAGCAGACCGCCGCCCAGGGGCGTCATCCGCGCGGACAGGTACTCGTCGGCCCACACGTCGCGGGCGCCGCCGAACCGGGTGTCGAGCCGGTGCAGTTGGGCGCGGACCCGGTGGCCGCGCGGCGAGCGCAGCTCGCAGCGGCCGGAGGGGCCGTCCGAGGAGATGCGGTCGTAGCCGATGTCCAGCTGGGAGTACTCGATGTCCCGCTTGCCGTGGAACAGGTCCGCGACGTCGTCCTCGTTGAGGGCGCCCCAGCACGCCCGCTCCCGCTCGAACGGCCCCGCCTCGGCCTGCCAGGCCACGACGGTCCCGCCGAGCAGCGCCCCCGCGAGCGCCGCGGCGACGGCGCGCCGCCGGTGGCCGCGGGTGAGGCGGCGCAGGCTGCGCCAGTGCCACCAGGGGGGCGGGGCGGCGGCGATGGCGGCCGCGAGGACGCCGAGGGGCTTGGCGTCCGGGGCGGGACTCGCGTCGCCGTCGGGCCCGGCCGGGCCCGGGGCGTCCTGGCCCTTCGCCGGACCGGCGCCGTCCGCGGCGCTCCCCGCACCCCCGGCACCCTCGGCCGCGCCTTCCGCCTTCTCCACGTCCTTCTCCGCGCCCTCCTCGACGCCCTTCTGCGCGCCCTCCTCCACGTCCTTCTTCTCTACGTCCTTCGCCGCCTTCTCCACGTCCTTCTTCTCCACGTCCTTCTCCGCGTCGCTCATCGACGGCTCCCCTCCGCGTCGGTGGCCGGCGCGACGGGCGCGCAGCCGAGGCGCCGCGCCACCGCGTTGGTGAACGTGGCGAAGTAGTCGGACGTGGCCCCCGTCGGCGTACCGAGCAGCAGGAACGCCGTCGGGCGCCCCGCGCACCCGGCGCGGACGAGCCGCTGGTCGGAGCCGAAGACCCCGGTGCCGCGCCAGCCCTTCGCGGGCGCCCGGGTCCCGGTCGCGCCGTCGAGGAGCGCCGTGAGCCGGGGCTGACGCACCATCACGGCGTCGAACAGCGGCTGGTCCTCGCGCTCGCCGAGCCGGAGGGAGCGCCCGATCCGCGCCGAGCAGGACTGCAGGTCCTGGTCGACCGCGCCGACCTGGTACACCAGGCGCATCGCGGTCTCCTTGGTGAGGTCGGCGCTGACGTCGAGGCCGGGGATGCGGCAGACGGGGCCGCGGGAGAAGGTCTCCGCGCGCTCCGGCAGTTCGGGCACCGCCGAGCGGACGCGCAGCGGCTCGCCGTCGGCGCAACCGACGGCCTTCATCCCCTTGTTGGCGGCGGCGACGAGGAGTTCGGCGACGGCCTGGGAGCCGCCGAGGTCGGGGCTCTCGGGCACGCGGTCGTCGGCGTCCACCTCCTCGTGGGCGTCGAGGGTGACGGCGGTCGGGCGTCCGTCGCGGGTGTCGCAGCGCTCGGGCAGGACGAGGATGCCGTGGTGGCCGTCGGCGGCGCCGGGCAGGCCGCCCGGCAGGGGCATGGCGCGGTCGGCGAGATAGCCGCCGAGCCAGGCCACGCGCTTGGCGGCGGGCTCGGGCGCCGGGCCGTAGCGCACCCGGACCGTGGTGTGCTGCCGCTCCGTGTCGCCGTCGCCGTACGTGTGGCTGGAGCTGACGGTGAGTCGGCACTCGCCGCGCGGCGCGCCGGGCGTGGGCGCGTCGCCCGTGGACGTCCGGCTGCGGCCGTCGTCGCCGTCGAAGCCCTCGTCGCCGAGGATGCCGGGCCCGCTGTCCTGCTCCCAGGCGCCCCAGCAGTACTGGTCCCGGCCGTCGAAGGGCCAGGTGTCCGTGGCCCAGGTGCCGAGGCCGCCCGCGAGCAGCGCGACGACGAGACCGGTGGCGACACCGCCGCGCCGGGTCCGGACGAACCTCCGTACGCGGGCGAGCCGTTGGGCGTCCGCGCCCCGCGGCCGATCCGCCCCGCTGCCGACCGATATGTCCTCTGGGGCGTCCCCCGGCGCACCGCCGGACGACCCCACTGGGCGCTCCCCCGTCACGATCTTCGACCTCCGCCTCTGCGTGTGTGGCGGCTGATCGTACAGAAGGTGTGCGGAAGCGAAGACACCAGGTCGTCAGGTCCACGACAGCCCGGCCGTGCGACCCCGGAGCAGCGGACAGCCGGGCCGCCGCCCCCAGGGCACCCACGCCCTCACGCCCAGGGCAGCCACGCCTCGACCGCGAAGCTCCCGCCGGGACCGCCCCCGTGGGTGAGCCGTCCGCCCGCGAGCGCGGCGCGTTCGGTGAGGCCGATGAGGCCCTGGCCGGAGCCGGGCACCTGCGGCACCTCGCCGGGGGGCGCCGGATTGCGGACGGACAGGGTGAGGCCCTCGCCGGGCACGCCCGCGACGACGACGGTGACCTCGGCGCCGGGCGCGTGCTTGCGGGCGTTGGTGAGGCCTTCCTGGGCGATGCGGTACGCGGTGCGGCCGATCGCGGCGGGCACCGACTCCGGTGCGGGGACGCGCAGGTCGAGGACGACCTTCATGCCGGCCTCGCGGGACTCGGCGACGAGCGTGTCGAGGGCGGCGAGGGTGGGCTGCGGCCGCCCCGAGGCGTCCGCGTCGCCGCCGCGCAGGACGCCGATGACCTGCCGCAGGTCCTGCAGCGCCTCGTGCGAGCTCTCCCGGATGACCCCGGCCGCGCGGGCGATCTCCTCGCGGGGCGCGTCGGGCCGGAACTCCAGGGCGCCCGCGTGCACGCTGAGCAGGGTGAGCCGGTGGGCGAGGACGTCGTGCATCTCGCGGGCGATGGCCTCGCGGGCGAGCTGCTGGGCCTGCTCGGCGCGCAGCGCGGCCTCGTTCTCGGCGCGCCGGGCGCGGTCGCGCAGGGCGAGCAGGAGCTGGCGCCGGGAGCGCACGAACATGCCCCAGGCGACGGTGGTCGCGGCGAACAGCGAGGTCAGCACGATCGAGAGGACGTAGGGCAGATCCGGGTCGGGCCGCCACCAGTAGAAGGGCACCATCAGCACCACGGCGGCGCCGACGAGCCAGGCGGAGTACTTCCAGGGCCGGTGCACGGCGAGCGTGAAGTAGGCGACGAGGGCGGCGCCGCCCGCGGTGTTGGACAGCAGGCTGACGGCGACCATCGTGACGGCGAACCCCACCGGCCAGCGCCTGCGCAGCCACACCCCGGCGCAGGCGAGCGCGCCGAGCAGATGGTCGAGCGCGGCCCAGCCCTCGGAGACGGTGGGGTTGTGCTGCACCTCGTCGCTGATGACCAGGCCCAGGAAGACGGCGATCAGGAAGCAGGCGAAGTCGACCAGCCAGTCGCGCACGGTCCGCTTGTGCCGCCCGGTCCTGCCGGTGGCCCGGTCCGGGTCGAGCTCGGCGGCGACCGCCGACGGCAGGAACCACTGTCTGCGGGCCACGGGCTCCGCCCCGGTCCCGACGTCTGCGGTGCCCGCGGGCTGCGTACGACTCTTCACACTCGACAAATCTACGCACCGCTCGGCGCCCGGCCCGGTCCCCGGACGTGATCATCGACGAAAGTCGGCACGTCCGAGACTTTGGGCGAACCGGCCGGGCGGCGGGCAGCGCCTTGCGACGGACGAGGCCTCGCCCCGTGGCCGATGTGCGTGCGGGGCCGCGGGACGAGGCTGTCGTGCCATGAAACAGCTGCTGGAGTTTCTCGGTGTGATCCTGTTGATCCAGGGCGCGGTGGGCCTGTTGAACGAGCTCACCGGCTGGCTGGGCGACTGGGGCGCGGTACAGCACCTCGCCTTCGTCGACGGCTACGAGATGTATCTGAGCATCGCGCTGATCGTGCTCGCGTGCGCGCTGTTCGCCGCGGCGGAGAGCCGCAGGTTCGGCTGAGCCGGGCCCCGGACGGGGTCAGCAGCCGTGGTCGACGAGGTCGAACGAGCGGTAGTGGTCGGCGGTGTAGTAGTCCTCCTGCTGGGACTCACCGGTGACGATGCGGCGCGCGCCCCGGTTCGGGGAGCCCGGCGTCTTGACGGTGTACTCGTGGTAGTAGCCGTTGTTCTGCTTCGGCAGGATGCCTTCCCGGTTCTGGAAGACGGTGCCGTCCTGCGGGTACGGGTAGGGGCCGCCCTTGTCGATCAGCTTGAGCGTGTCGTGCGCCTGGGACGGCAGGGCGGAGTAGCAGATCTCGCCGACGGCGGCGGCCGAGAACCCGGCGGGCGCGACGGCGACGGCCCGGTGGGGGGCCGCGGCGTTCGCGGTGCCGGTGACGGAGCCGCCGACGAGCAGCGCGGCGGCGAGGGCAGTGACACTGAGGATCCGTGGGGGGATTCGCATGCACCCAGGATGACGCGCGTAGAGGTTGATGTGTCAACGTCAAGTGCAGCGAATTTTCCGGAAGTTAACCGCCTCCCCGGACTTCTCACGTTCACCCGGGCCCCGGCACACCGTCTTCGCGCGCAAACCCCCCGGTTCGACCGAGTTGGCCGCAATCCCCGCACTTCGCACTAGTAACTCCCGTACTCCGGGCGGCCGTCGCGCTCGTACGTGTGGATGGCGACGCCCTTGGACGTCGTACGCGCGCCGGTGTGCCGGAACGCGGTCGGCAGGCCGCCGTCCGCGAAGAGGCGCTTGCCGGTGCCGAGGGCCACGGGGAACGTCAGCAGGTGCAGCGTGTCGATCAGGTCGTGCCGCAGGAGGGACTGCGCGAGGCCCGCGCTGCCGTGCAGTTGGAGTTCGCGGCCCGGCTGCTCCTTGAGGGCGGTGACGTCCTTGACCAGGTCCTCGCGGCCGATGAGCTGCGCGCCCTGCCAGTCGGCGGCGGTCAGCGTGGTGCTGGCGACGTGCTTCGGCAGGGCGTTCAAACGGGAGGCGATGGGGTCGGCGGGGTCGGTGTGCCGCGGCCAGTACGAGGCGAAGATGTCGTACGTCCTGCGCCCCAGCAGGAAGGCGTCCGCCCGGTCGAAGACCTCCGTGACGAACCGGAGGAAGTCCTCGTCCCCGTAGGGAAACGACCAGCCGCCGTGCGTGAAGCCGCCGCTGGTGTCCTCCTCCGGGCCGCCCGGGGCCTGGATGACGCCGTCGAGGGTGAGGAACTGGGTGAGCGTGAGCTTCATGGTTCGGCCTCTCCGGGAGCGGCGCCGCGTCCGCGGTGCCGTGGTTTTCCCTGTCTCACCCACTCAGACCGCCGCCCGCGCCGGAAGTCATCGCCGCCCCCGGATTCCCCGTCCGTTTACCGCCAGCCGTGCCCCGCGCCCACGGCTTTCATTGAACTCACAAGCACTTCGCACCAACAAACACGAAGAGGTACGGACATGTCTTCTCGCACCGGAAATCTCGCCGGAGATCCGGCCGCACAGCCGACCGGCAAGCTGACCGGCAAGACGGCTCTGGTCACCGGTGGCAGCCGCGGTATCGGCGCGGCGACGGCCCTGCGGCTCGCCCAGGAGGGCGCCGACGTGGCCATCACCTACGTCCAGGGCGAGGACGCCGCCCGCGAGGTCGTCGCCAAGATCGAGTCGATGGGGCGGCGCGGGTTCGCGATCCGGGCCGACGCGGGCGACGCCGGGGACGCCGCGGGCGCCGTCGAGCGGGCCGCCGACGACCTCGGCCGCCTCGACATCCTCGTCAACAACGCCGGGGCGGGGGTGCTCGGGCCCGTCGCGGACCTCGGCCTCGGCGATGTCGACCGGGTGCTCGCCGTGAACGTCCGCGGGACCTTCCTCGCCTCCCAGGCCGCGGCCGGGCGGATGGGGCGCGGTGGGCGCATCGTGTCCATCGGCACCTGCATGGTGCAGCACGTGCCCGGCCCCGGCGGCACGTTGTACGCCACCAGCAAGGCCGCGCTCATCGGGCTCACCAAGTCGTTCGCCCGCGAGCTGGGTGAGCGGGGCATCACCGTGAACCTCGTCCACCCCGGGCCCATCGACACCGACATGAACCCGGCGGCCGGGCCGTACGCCTCGGCGCAGGCCGCGGGCACGGCCCTCGGACGCTACGGCTCCGCCGGGGAGGTGGCGTCCGCCGTGGCCTACCTGGCCGGGGAGGAGGCGTCCTACGTGACCGGGGCGGAGTGGTCGGTGGACGGGGGGCATGCGGCGTAGTCGGCCCTGCCGGGGGGGCTCCCCCCGCTGTCGGCGCTCCGCGCCTCGTCCTCAAACGCCGGACAGGCTATCTATAGCCCCTCCGGCGTTTGAGGAGCGGGGTCTGGGGCGGAGCCCCAGTTTCGGGAAGGGGCGGGACTGGGGAATGCCCCGCAGGGAACCGGACCTCAGCCCCCGAGCTCCCGGTACCGCGCCGCCAAAGCATCCGCGCCGGCGGAGGTCGGCGCCCCGTACAGCCGGAGCCGCGAGATCCCCCCGTCCGGGAAGATGTCGACACGGGCATGCGTCCCGACAGCAGCGGCGGCCAGCGTGAAGCGGTGGTTGGTGTCCGGCTGAAGGCGAGTGCGGGGCAGGACCTCGACCCACTCGCCGGAGGCGCCGTCGCGGACGGACACGGAGGCCCACCCCGCGGAATTGCCCTTGAGATAGGCGGTGTCGATCTCAAGGGCCCGGATCTCGGACTGCGCGGCAAGCCGGTACTGGATCCAGTCGTGGCCCCGGTCCCGACGCCGCCGCGTCTCCCACCCGTCGTCCATCTTCCGGGACCGCCCGGGCTGAATGGTGTTGGTGGCGGGCGAGTAGAACCGGTCGGAGGCGTCCTCGACCTGCCCCCCGTTTTCGAGGGCGACGACGTCGAAGGTGCCGAGGGCGCCGAGCCAGGCGGGGTCGGCGACGACTTCGCCGTACACGCGCAGGCGGGCGATGCCCCCGTCGGGGTGCTGGTTGACGCGGAGGTGGGTGAACCGCTGGGGCACGTCGACGGCGAACCCGTTGGCGGCGTGGCCGCCGACGGGGGTGCGGGCCACGAGGGTGGTCCACTTGACGTCGTCGGAGAGGAGCTCGGCAGGCGTGGGCGAGCCTTCGATGTTGGCGCCCTGGACGGACACGGCCTGCGGATAGTTGCCGCGGAAGTGGGCGGTGTCGACGACGATGCCGTGGATGACGCCGGGCGCGCCGAGCCGGACGAGCGCCCAGTCGTGGTCGTCCTCGGTGGGCCAGGGATGCTCGGCGGCGGCGCCGCGCCGCCGCCGGGTCTCCCAGCCGTCCATGATCTTGCCCTTGTGGCCGAAGTGCTCGGGGTCGAACTCGGCGTCGTTCGGCAGCAGCAGGTTCTCGCGCATGGCGAAGAACTCGTCGTTGGCGGCGATGACACCGGCCCCGAGCTGGCGGTCCGCGAGGTTGGCGTACTGGGTGAAGGGGAAGTCGGCGGTGCGGTAGTCGGCGTAGGGCTCGCCGCCGCCGTAGGGGTTCGCGTCGCCGGTGAAGCGGGGGATCGGTGTCGCCGTCACGGTGATCAGTTCTTCCTTTCCAGAAGTCGGCCCGTCGGCGGGGTGAACTCGCCGTCGGACACGATGCGTTGGCCGCGCAGCCAGGTGGACTTCACGACACCGCTGAGGGTCTTGCCCGCGTAGGCGGTGACGCGGTTGCGGTGCTGGAGGCGCGCGGGGTCCACGGTGAAGGTCTCGTCGGGCGCGAGGACGGTGAAGTCGGCGTCGCGGCCGGCTTCGATGGCGCCCTTGCGGTCCAGGCCGACCAGTTCGGCCGTACGCGTCGACATCCAGCGCACGACGTCCTCCAGGCCGTACCCGCGCGTCCGGGCCGCCGTCCACACGGCGGGCAGGCTCAGCTGGAGGCCGGAGATGCCGCCCCAGGCGGTGGCGAAGTCGGCGGTCTTGAGGTCGGCGGTGGACGGGGAGTGGTCGGTCACGACGCAGTCGATGGTGCCGTCGGCGAGCGCCTGCCACAGCAGGTCCTGGTTGGCGGCCTCGCGGATCGGCGGGCAGCACTTGAACTCACTGGCCCCGTCCGGGACTTCCTCGGCCGTGAGGGTGAGGTAGTGCGGGCAGGTCTCGACGGTGAGCCGGACGCCCTCGCGCTTGGCGGCGGCGATCAGGGGCAGCGCGTCGGAGGAGGACAGGTGCAGGATGTGGATGCGGGCACCGATGCGCTTCGCGACGGCGATGAGGCCCTCGATCGCGGTGTCCTCGCTGACGCGCGGGCGGGAGTGCAGGAAGTCCGTGTAGCGCGGGCCGCTCTTGGCGGGGGCCGCGGCCAGCTCGTGCGGGTCCTCGGCGTGCACGATGAGCAGTCCGCCGAATCCGGCGATCTCCCCCATGGACACGGCGAGTTGATCCTTCGTCAGCTCCGGGAACTCGTCGACGCCGGACGGCGAGAGGAAGCACTTGAAGCCGAACACGCCCGCGTCGTGCAGGGGCCGCAGGTCCTTGACGTTGTCGGGCAGCGCGCCGCCCCAGAAGCCGACGTCGATGTGCGCCTTGGCGGCGGCGACTTCCTTCTTCGTACGGAGGTTCGCGACCGACGTCGTCGGCGGCAGGGAGTTGAGCGGCATGTCCACGAGGGTGGTGATGCCACCGGCGGCCGCGGCGCGGGTGGCCGTCCAGAAGCCCTCCCACTCGGTGCGGCCCGGGTCGTTGACGTGGACGTGGGTGTCGACGAGGCCGGGCAGCAGCGCGTCGTCGCCGAAGTCCTCGACGCGGGCGTGCGTCGACACGGCGGCGTCGTACGCGCGCACCGCCACGATCGTGCCGTCCGAGACGACGACGGACGCGGCCCGCGTCCCTTCCGGGGTGATGACGCGCGTCGAGCGCAGCACCAGTTCCTCGCCGGACACCGCGGCCCCTCTCTGTTCGCCGGTACGTCGCCGCCGGCCTTCCGGCCAGCGGAATTCAACGTTCTGTTGAAGAAGTCTTCGCCTCGGACCCTGATCCGTCAAGGGCCTATACGTTTCCACAAAGTGGAATTAGAATTCCGCAGACCAGAACGTAGCTATCTACAACGCGGACCGTCAAGGGCCGCCTCCGCCCGCCCCGAAGACCGGACAAACGCCCACTGACCGGCACTGACGTGACGGCCGCACCGGGGCTGTCCGGGAAAGTGCCCGGTAGGCTGCTGCCTTGCCTGCCCTCCCGTAAGGCCCCGAAAGGAACGCGCCGTGCCGACGTCTAGCGCCAGCACCACCGACGCCGCGAAGTCCCCCGCGAGCGGAGGCGTGCAGTCCCTCGAGCGCGCCTTCGACCTGCTCGAGCGCATGGCGGACGCGGGGGGCGAGGTCGGCCTCAGCGAGCTGTCCGCCAGCAGCGGTTTGCCGCTGCCGACGATCCACCGGCTGATGCGTACGCTCGTCGCCTGCGGATACGTCCGCCAGCAGCCCAACCGCCGCTACGCCCTCGGGCCGCGCCTCATCCGCCTCGGCGAGTCCGCGTCCCGGCTCCTCGGCACCTGGGCCCGGCCCTATCTCGCCCGCCTCGTCGAGGAGACCGGCGAGACCGCGAACATGGCGCTGCTCGACGGGGACGAGATCGTGTACGTCGCCCAGGTGCCGTCCAAGCACTCCATGCGCATGTTCACCGAGGTGGGGCGGCGGGTGCTGCCCCACTCCACCGGTGTCGGCAAGGCGCTCCTCGCGCACACCCCGCCCGAGGAGGTGCGTGCCCTCCTCGCCCGGACCGGCATGCCCGCCGCCACCGAGAAGACCATCACCACCCCCGACGGGTTCCTCGACGCCCTCGAAGAGGTGCGGCGTGCGGGGTACGCCGTCGACGACAACGAGCAGGAGATCGGGGTGCGGTGCCTCGCCGTGTCCGTGCCCGACTCCCCCACGGCGGCGGCCATCTCCATCTCCGGCCCGGCGGGCCGCGTCACCGAGGACGCCACGGAGAAGATCGTCCCCGTCCTCCAACAGGTCGCGGCCGAACTCTCCGAGGCCTTGGCCACGTCCACACCGTCGGCCTGACCGGCCGGGCCCTCGCGGGGCGCCCCAGTCCCGCCCCTTCTCCGAAACCGGGGCTCCGCCCCTGGCCCCCGGGGGGGGCGGGTGTCCCCTTCGGGTGGGACAGCCGCCGCCGATCGGCTTGCGGCCTCGTCCTCAAACGCCGGACGGGTTGAAATGTGCCGGGCTGTTGCCCCGCAGAGGCACAGCCGGGGCGGGCGGGTGGGAAGAAGCCCGTCCGGCGTTTGAGGACGAGGCGCGGAGCGCCGATCGGGGGAGGACCGGCCCACCCACAGGGACGTCAACGCCACCCGCGCCCCGAGGGCCCAAGCGCTCGCCGCAACCCCCGCACCACCATCACCGCACCCCCCGCATGCCCGTCCACGTACCGCCGCACCCGCCCGCGCCCCCACCGCCGCCCGCCCCGAGCCCCGATCACCAACAGATCCTCCGGCCGGGAGGCCACGGCGCACAGGACCGGTCCGGCGGGCCCCCGCACCACACGCCGCTCCACCGCACCCCCCACCGGCACCCCGGCGAACACCGACGCGAACGCGGCGTCCAACCGCTCCCAGGCGACCAGCTCCCAGTGCCGAGCCCAGTCGGGGTCGGGCCACCGCGCGTACAGGGCCTCACCCTCGGGCGGCTCCCACGCGAGGACGACGACGAGCCGCCGCCCGCCCCACCGCGCCTCCCGCGCCGCCGCCCGCAGCGCGGCAAGGCTGGCCCGTGACCCGTCGGGACCGCTGACCCCGACGACAACCCGCCCTTCCGTCCCCGGCCGCGTCTCCGTCCTCATGTCCGCCACCTCTTCGCTCTCCGTGCCGTGCCACAGGAAGCCACATCCGGGCCACATTGCCCCCCGAGCTCCCCGTCACCACGGAGTCTGTACGCTGATTGGCCTGGCCAGCAGGGCCAATAGCAAGGAGTTGGCATGGCAGAAGCACGCGCAGCCGTCCCTTCCGTGGACCGCCGTCTCGGCGGTACGCAACTGGCGGCCCTGGTGACCGGCGCAGCCGGGGAGCGCCCGGGCTACCGAGCGCTGGCGCACGCCGTCCGCACCCTCCTCCTGGACGGCCGGGTCCCCCTGCACACCCGCCTCCCCGCGGAACGCGAACTCGCCTCGGCACTGGGTGTCAGCCGCGCCACGGTCACCGCGGCGTACGACCTGCTGCGCGAGAGCGGCTTCGCGGCCAGTCGCCGGGGTGCGAGCACGTGGACGGAGCTGCCGGAGGGGCGGCGCCCGGCGAGCGTGGCCGCGTTCGCGGTGGGCGCGCCGGGCGAGGGCGTCCTGGACCTCGCGGTGGCCGCGCCCGCGGCCCCGGCGGCGGGCCTCGGCGAGGCGGTGGCGGCGGCCGCCGCGCTGCTGCCCGCGCACGCGCCGACCTCGGGCTACCACCCGTACGGGCTGCCGGAGTTGAGGGCGGCGGTGGCGGAGCGGTACACGCGGCGCGGGCTGCCGACGCTGCCGGACCAGATCCTCGTCACGACGGGCGCCCAGCAGGCGATCTCCCTCGTCCTCGCGCTCCTGGGACGGCCGGGCGACCGGGCGTTGGTGGAGAACCCCTCGTACCCGAACGCCCTGGACGCCATCCGCCGCGCGGGCCTGCGCCCGGCGCCGGTGCCGGTCACGGACGCGGGCTGGGACACGGCCCTGGTCGAGTCGACGCTGCGGCAGACCGCGCCGCGCATCGCCTATCTCGTACCGGACTTCCAGAACCCGACGGGCGCCCTGATGCCGCGTGAGCAGCGGGTCCGGATCCTGGATACGGCGCGCGCCACGGGCACGTGGCTGCTGATCGACGAGACGATCGCCGACATCGCCCTCGATGTGCCGCCGCCCGCGCCGTTCGCCGCGCTCGCGCCGCACGGGGTGGCCGAACAGGTCGTGACGGTGGGCTCGTTGAGCAAGTCGTACTGGGGCGGCCTGCGGATCGGCTGGGTGCGGGCGGGGTCGCGGCTCATCACGGAGCTGACCACGGCGCGGATCCCGGCGGACATGGCGACGCCGGTGCTGGACCAGTTGGTGGCGGCGCAGTTGCTGCCGGGGCTCGACGAGGTGCTGCGCGAGCGCCGTGCGGGGCTGCGGGAGTCCCGGGCCGCGCTCGCCGCCGCGCTCGGCCGTCACCTGCCGGACTGGCGCTGGCAGTTGCCGCCGGGCGGCCTGTCCCTCTGGGTCGACCTGGGCGCGCCCATCGCCTCGTCCCTGGCGCGGTCCGCGCTCGGCCACGGCGTCCGCGTCGAGGGCGGCTCGCGCTTCGGCGCCGACCCGGGCACCCACGAGCACCGGCTGCGGCTCCCGTTCACCCTGGCACCGGACCGGTACGAGGACGCGGCCACCCGCCTGGCCGCCGCGCTCAGCGGCGCCGGCCCGCGCCCGCTGGGCGCGGAGCCGGATCGCATGGACTGGGTGGCGTGACGCGGCACCGGGCCCGGACGGGCGACGTCACGGCACAGAGCCCTGGCAGCCCCGCGACAGCCAAGGCCCCTCGCGGGGGGGGGCGGCGTGACGGCGTGGGACGCGGCTCCGTGGGCGGAACGCGGCGGGACCCGGCTGGGGGAACGGGGCACCGCCGCGTTCAGCACACGGCTCAAGCACACGGCTCAGCGCACGCGTCGACGCACGAGAGCCACCGCATCAGCTGGGATGCGGCGGCTCTCCGAACAGTTCGACCGCTCCTCTGACGCCCGTGAGGGCACCGGTCAGGGCGCTGACCGAGCCGATCGAGCTGGCGACGAGCAGCAGGGAGCGGCGCAGCCTGCGGGCCTCGGGTGCGCCCGTCGCGGCCATGGCGGCAAGGGCCGCTAACTCGTCCTCCGCTATCGCCCGGTCCGGGAACTCGCCCGGGTACGCGGCGAGTTCGCGGCGCAGCCGGGACACGGCCGCCCGCAGTTCCGTCACCCGCGGATCCTCGAAGTTTCCCCTCACCGCTCTCTGCCCAACGCTCCGCAACACAGCTCTCCCCCTCGCACTTCGTTGTGCGCCTGTACGCGCGCGGGCCCGGGCGGACCCGCCGCGGCGGCCGGACACCGGAGGGGCGCGGGCGGGTGGGGCCACACCGCGACGCGGGCGTCACTTTCGGCCACGCCCCCGGCCGGAACAGGGTCCCCAGAACCCATGCGGTAAGCAAGAGTCATGACCGAATCACTGTCACCTTCCGCCCCCGCCGTCTCCGCCGAGGTCGTCGGCCTGCTGCTGGCCGCGGGTGGTGGACGGCGCCTCGGCGGATGCCCGAAGGCCCTTTTGGAGCATCGGGGCGAGCTGTTCGTGGAGCGGGCGGCACGGGCGCTGCGGGACGGCGGCTGCACCCGCGTGCACGTGGTGCTCGGGGCCACCGCCGATGTCGTACGGGAGCGGGCGGACCTGCCCGGGTGCGTCCTGGTGGACAACCCGGACTGGCGCGAGGGCATGGGGTCCTCGCTGCGGGCGGGCCTCGCCTCGCTGCGCGGGACCGGGGCGGGGGCGGCCCTGGTGTGCCTGGTGGACCAGCCGGGCATCGGTGCGGCGGCGGTGGCCCGGGTGCGGGCGGCGTACCGGTCCCCGGCGACGCTCGCGGCGGCGGCGTACGCGGGCGAGCGCGGCCACCCGGTGCTGTTCGGCGCCGACCACTGGGACGGCATCGCGGCGAGCGCCACGGGCGACCGGGGTGCCCGCGCCTACCTCAAGGAGCACACGGCCACGGTCGTGGCCGTCGAGTGCGGGGACGTGGCCGAGCCGTCCGACGTCGACACGTTCTCCGATCTGGAGCGCCTGGAGTGAGCCCGTTCGCCGACTTGGAGCGGGTCAGGCGAGCTGATCCACTGGGAGTGACGGGCATGGCACTCAGCGCCATGTTCTGTCGACGAGAAGAATCTCGACATCAACAATCCATTGAACTTCCACCATAAGGAAACTAGTATCCACTGCTCAGAAGCGCCCGACCCGGTGGCGGGCGCCCGCAGCCGTATCCCGACCCCGCGGCACTGAGTGCCGTGACGACCGGCCCGGCGGCTGTCGGGGGCACCCCGCCCGTGAAGCAAGCTCGCTGAAGGAAGTGACAGCTCATGTCCGCACCAGCGCCGTCCCCGCTGGCCATCGTCGACGCCGAGCCCCTGCCCCGGCAGGAAGAGGTCCTCACCCCCGCGGCCCTCGCCTTCGTGGCCGAGCTGCACCGCAGGTTCACGCCCCGGCGTGACGAGCTCCTCGCCCGCCGAGCGGAGCGCCGCGACGAGATCGCCCGCACCTCGACCCTGGACTTCCTCCCGGAGACCGCCGCGATCCGCGCGGACGACTCCTGGACGGTGGCCCCCGCCCCGGCCGCCCTGAACGACCGCCGCGTGGAGATCACCGGCCCCACCGACCGCAAGATGACCATCAACGCGCTGAACTCCGGCGCGAAGGTCTGGCTCGCCGACTTCGAGGACGCCTCGGCTCCCACCTGGGAGAACGTGATCCTCGGCCAGCTCAACCTCGGCGACGCCTATGAGCGCCGCATCGACTTCACGGACGAGCGCAGCGGCAAGTCGTACGCCCTGAAGGACGCGGGCGAACTCGCCACCGTCGTGATGCGCCCGCGCGGCTGGCACCTGAACGAGCGGCACCTCACCGACGCGGACGGCACGCCGGTGCCGGGCGCCCTCGTCGACTTCGGCCTGTACTTCTTCCACAACGCCCAGCGCCTCATCGACCTCGGCAAGGGCCCGTACTTCTACCTGCCGAAGACGGAGTCGCACCTGGAGGCCCGCCTCTGGAACGAGATCTTCGTCTTCGCGCAGGACTACGTGGGCGTCCCGCAGGGCACCGTCCGCGCCACCGTCCTGATCGAGACGATCACGGCCGCGTACGAGATGGAGGAGATCCTCTACGAGTTGCGGGACCACGCCTCCGGCCTCAACGCCGGGCGCTGGGACTACCTCTTCTCCATCGTGAAGAACTTCCGTGACGGCGGCCAGAAGTTCGTCCTGCCGGACCGCAACCTGGTCACGATGACGGCCCCGTTCATGCGCGCGTACACCGAACTCCTCGTCCGCACCTGCCACAAGCGCGGCGCGCACGCCATCGGCGGCATGGCGGCCTTCATCCCGTCCCGCAAGGACGCCGAGGTCAACAAGGTCGCCTTCGAGAAGGTCCGCGCCGACAAGGACCGCGAGGCGGGCGACGGCTTCGACGGCTCCTGGGTCGCGCACCCCGACCTGGTCCCGATCGCCCTGGAGTCCTTCGACAAGGTCCTCGGCACCGAGCCGAACCAGAAGGGCCGCCTCCGCGAGGACGTCTCCGTCGCCCCCGGCGACCTGATCGCCATCGACTCCCTCGACGCCAGGCCCACCTACGACGGCCTGGTCAACGCCGTCCAGGTCGGCATCCGCTACATCGAGGCCTGGCTGCGCGGCCTCGGCGCCGTCGCCATCTTCAACCTGATGGAGGACGCGGCCACCGCCGAGATCTCCCGCTCCCAGATCTGGCAGTGGATCAACGCGGGTGTGATCTTCGAGGACGGTACGCCCGCGACGGCGGACCTGGCCCGCGAGGTCGCCGCCGCCGAACTGGCCGCGATCCGCGCCGAGATCGGCGCGGAGGCCTTCGCGGCCGGCAAGTGGCAGCAGGCCCACGACCTGCTGCTCCAGGTGTCCCTGGACGCCGACTACGCGGACTTCCTGACGCTGCCCGCGTACGAGCAGCTTCGCTGAGCTAGCCCGCTGCCTCGCTGTTGTCGCCCTCGGCGCCGGAAGGTGCCGGGGGCGACGTCGTCCCCCGCTCCGTGTGCCCGAGGCTCCGCCCCGGCGCCACAATGTCCCGGACCAGGCGCTTCACGGCGGTCGGCTCCGGGAAGCCCTGCCCGCGGCGGTCCCAGACCGGCTCGCCGTCGACGCGGACGACGAACACACCGCCGGTGCCGGGCTTGAGGGCGAGGGTGTCGAGTTCCGCCTCGAAGGTGGTGAGCAGTTCCTGGGCGAGCCAGGCCGCGCGGGGCAGCCAGCGGCACTGGGTGCAGTACTCGATCTCGACGCGGTGCCCGGTCGGCTGCGGCACGCGGTCCTCGGTCGGCTGCGTCATGGGGTCAGTACTCCTTGGCCGGGCGCGGGTCGGGCTTGCCGTGCAGGTTCGGGACCCGCTTCAGCCAGGTCGGGCGGGACGCCTCGGTGGCCCGGGCGCGCCGCGCGTCCTCGGCGGCGAGCTGGGCGGGCGAGGCGAAGTCGGTGGGCAGCCAGGCGGCGGAGGCGCGGGCGCGGGCGGCGAGGTGGCTGACGTACGCGTCCCGCAGGGCGTCGGGGGTGGCGAAGCCGGGCTCGTCGGCGAGCCAGGCGTCGGGGACCTCCGCCGTGATCTCGCGGAGCAGGTCCTCGGTGACCCGGTGGGCGAGTTCGGCGTCGGCGGTCTTGGTGTCGGGGCGGTAGCGGCCGAGGGCGTGCTGGCGGAAGTCGTACGCCTTCTCCGCCGCCGCGAGCAGGGGCGTGGCGTCCCAGCGGTGGTGGAAGACGAGGGCGGCGCCGTGGTCGATGAGCCACAGGCGCGGCTCGCGGGTGCCGAAGGTCGGCCAGACCATGAGGTTCGAGCTGTGCACGGTGCGGTCGACGTTGGCGGTGAGGGCGTCGAGCCAGACGACCCTGCCCGCCTCCAGCGGGTCGACGTCGAGGTCCGTGTCCGGGGTGAAGTCGCGGGCTCCCGGCAGGTAGTCCATGCCCAGGTTCAGGCCCGCGCTGGCGCGCAGCAGGTCCTGCACCTCCTGGTGCGGTTCGTGCGCGGCGACGGCCGGGTCGAAGTGGGCGAGGACCAGCTCGGGCACGCGCAGGCCGAGGCGGCGCCCCAGTTCGCCGACGATGATCTCGGCGACCAGCGCCTTGCGGCCCTGCGCGGAGCCGGTGAACTTCAGGACGTAGGTGCCGAGGTCGTCGGCCTCGGCGATTCCGGGCACGGAGCCGCCGGCCCGCAGGGGTTCCAGATACCGGACAGCCGTCACTTCTCGCAGCACACCAGCCACCCTAACCGGCGGCCGCAAGCCATTTTTGGAGCGGGCGGTGCTTGATCCATAAGATCCTCCGATGATCACTGGAAAGCGGTTCGCGGCGGGGTTCTGTGCCCTGTTCGCGGCCCTGAGCATGGGGCTCTCGCCCACGTCCGCGTTCGCGGACGACGAACCGGACCGCACGGAAGGACCCGTCCCCAAGGTCGAGCTGCTGCTCGACGCGAGCGGGTCGATGCGGGCCCGCGACATCGACGGCAAGAGCCGCATGGCCGCGGCGAAGCAGGCGTTCAACGAGGTGCTCGACGCCACCCCCGAGGACGTCGAGCTCGGCATCCGCACCCTCGGCGCCAACTACCGCGGCGACGACCGCAAGACGGGCTGCAAGGACACCGAGCAGCTCTACCCGGTGGGCCCGCTGGACCGCAGGGACGCCAAGACGGCGGTCGCCACGCTCGCGCCCACCGGCTGGACCCCGATCGGCCCGGCCCTGCTGAAGGCCGCCGACGACCTGAAGGGCGGCGAGGGCTCGCGCCGCATCGTCCTCATCAGCGACGGCGAGGACACCTGCCAGCCCCTCGACCCGTGCGAGGTCGCCCGCGACATCGCCGCCCGGGGCATCCACCTCACCATCGACACCCTCGGCCTGGTCCCGAACACCAAGATGCGCGCGCAGCTGAGCTGCATCGCCGAGGCCACCGGCGGTACCTACACCTCCATCCGGCACACCGAGGAACTCACCGACCGCGTCGGCCAGTTGGTGGACCGCGCGGCCGATCCCGTCGTCACCCCCGTGGCGGTCGAGGGCGCCGCGAGCTGCGCCGCCGCGCCGCAGCTCAAGCCCGGCCTGTACACCGACCGCACGGGCTTCGGCGAGCACCGCTGGTACCGCGTGGACGTCGAGCCGGGCCAGGAGCTGCGCGCCTCGGTGAGCGTCGCGGCCGACCGGGCCGTGAACAACGACTACGGCGTCCTGATGCGGGCCGTCACCCGGCACGGCCGGGAGATCGTACGCGGCTCCGAGGCGGGCGACGGACGCACCGACGCGATCTCCACGGGCCTGCGCTACCCCAAGCCGGAACAGGATGACGACGACGCCGGGACGGAGGCGGTCTGCCTCCAGGTCTCCCACTCCTACGCGCCCGCTGCCGGCACCCCCGCGGCCGCCAAGGGCAAGCCGGGGCTACCGGTGGAGCTGGCCGTCGACGTCGTGGGCGCGCCGGACGACGCGTCCGACGTGGCGGCGTTCGGCCTCGGCCGCGGCTGGTGGCTGCTGGGTGCGCTGGTGCTGACCGGCTTCGTCGGCGGCTTGCTGTGGGGCTGGGTGGCGCGGTGGCGCGTCACGGTCTGGAGGACGAGCTGATGCGTACGACACACCTGTTGCGGACCCGCCTGTGGGCGACCGTGGGGCTGGCGGGCCTGGCCGCGCTCCTCACGGCCGCTCCGGCCCTCGCCGCCTCCACCGACGACGACACGCCACGAACCGACGCGGGCACCTCCTTCCGCACCGCGACGGAGATCGAGCAGGGCCACCGGGCCACGGCGAGCGCGTCGACCGGCGACTACCTGTACTGGTCGTTCCCGGCGGACGCCGGTCAACGCCCCACGGTCAAGGCCACGGTGAAGCTCCCCGAGTCGGCGGCACACCGGCCCGGCACCCGGTGGCGCGTCGACGTCTACGACGGCCTGAGGCGCCGTCAGTCCTGCATGTACGGCATGCAGTCGAGGCCCGCGGACGCGGCGACGGTCGACCTGGCCTGCACCCTCCGCCCGGTCCGCGCCTGGTCGGACACCTGGTCCAACGACCCGCTCCCGGGCACGTACTACATCCGCCTGACAGCGACCGGCCTCAGGACGGCCGACCTGGGCGCCCCCGTCACCGCCGAGGTGGAAGCGAACTCCAAGGACATCGGCGGCGCGGCGGCGGTGGACGGCACCCTGGCGAAGCCCCTGGTGCCGGGCGCGTCGGTCGACTCCGACGACCCCGACGACGCCGCCGACTCGGGCACCCGAGCGGCCCTGTCGACGGCGGAACCGGAGGACGGCTGGGCGTCGGGTTGGTGGACGGACCGCTGGATCTGGACCGGCGCGGGCGGCGTCCTCGCGGCACTGGCGGGCATCGGCGGCTACGCCCTGACGCGCGGCAACGGAAGAGCCCCGTCGGGCGCCTGACCCCGAGGCACGAACCACCGGAGCGACCGGGGGCCCGTCCCATAACGACCGGGGGTCCGTCCCCTAGCGACCGGGGGTCCGTCCCATCCAGGACGGGCCCCCACGGGCCTCCACGGGCCCCCACGGGCACCCTCCGGCCCGCGCCCCGGCACATATCCAGCCCGTCCGGCGTTTGAGGACGAGGCGCGAAGCGCCGATCGGCGGCACCCCGTCCCACCCGAAGGGAACACCCACCCCGGGGTCCAGGGGCGAAGCCCCGGGATCGGAGAAGGGGCGGGACTGGGGCGCCCCGCGAGGACACCCCACCTCACCCCTCCCGCAACACCTTGGCCAGCACCCCCTCCCCCACCACCTCGGCAACCCCACCCCGCACCGCCTCACGCAGAGTCAACTCCCCCCGGGCAATGGCGACGCACGCCTCCGCGCCAAGCCGAAGGCGAGCATCCGGCTCCGCAGCAGCCCGCCCCTCGGCGTACACCCCCAGCCCATCGTCCGCAGAGCCGAGCCGCAGCAGGAACTCCCCCTCGTCAAGGCGGACTTCGACCACACCGTGCCCACCGAGCGCCTCCAAATGCCCCCGCAACGGCAAGGCGAACCAGTGCGCGCGCACGGCGTCGGTGGGCGTGCGCTCGCCGAGGTCGACGGCCCCCCACTCCCCCAGCGCCTGCAGCACGGGCAGCAACGCCCGCCCGCGAGGGGTGAGTTCGTAGACGTAGGCGGAAACAGGCGGAGCCATCCGCCGCCGCTCGGCGACGCCGCCCTGCTCCATGTCCTTGAGCCGCGAGGCCAGCACGTCCGTGCTGACGCCGGGCAGATCGGCGTGCAGATCGGTGTAGCGCCGCGGTCCGGCGAGCAGTTCGCGGACGATCAGCAGCGTCCACCGGTCACCGACGGCGTCCAGCGCCCGGGCGGCGGCACAGTACTGGTCGTAGCTTCGGCGTGGTCGAGGTGGCATGCGTCGCAGTCTAGACAAGTTGTTGGACTTTCCAAGCGGCAGCTTGGTAAAACCAAGTTACGCACGCCACGGGAGGCACAGCACATGGAGTTCCGGCAGTCGAGCAAGCTCAGCGAGGTCTGTTACGAGATCCGGGGCCCGGTCATCGAGCACGCGAACGCCCTGGAGGAGGCGGGCCACAGCGTGCTGCGCCTGAACACCGGCAACCCCGCGCTCTTCGGCTTCGAGGCACCCGAGGAGATCGTCCAGGACATGATCCGGATGCTGCCGGGCGCGCACGGCTACACGGACTCGCGGGGTGTCCTCTCGGCCCGCCGCGCGGTGGTGCAGCGCTATCAGGCGCTGGGCCTCGACGACCTCTCCGTGGACGACGTCTTCCTCGGCAACGGCGTGTCCGAGCTGGTGACGATGGCCGTACAGGCACTGCTGGAGGACGGCGACGAAGTCCTCATCCCCGCCCCGGACTTCCCGCTCTGGACGGCCGTGACGACCCTCTCCGGCGGCAAGGCCGTGCACTACCTGTGCGACGAGCAGGCCGACTGGTACCCGGACCTCGACGACATGGCCGCGAAGATCACCGACCGCACGAAGGCAGTCGTGATCATCAACCCCAACAACCCGACGGGCGCGGTCTACCCGCGCGAGATCCTGGAGGGCATCCTCGACCTCGCCCGCCGGCACGGCCTGATGGTCTTCGCCGACGAGATCTACGACCAGATCCTGTACGACGACGCGGTGCACCACAGCGTCGCCGCCCTCGCCCCCGACCTGGTGGTCCTGACGTTCTGCGGCCTCTCCAAGACCCACCGGGTCGCGGGCTTCCGCTCCGGCTGGCTGGTGGTGACCGGCCCGAAGCAGCACGCGCGGAGCTATCTGGAGGGCCTGACGATGCTGGCCTCCATGCGCCTGTGCCCCAACGCCCCCGCCCAGTACGCGATCCAGGCCGCGCTCGGCGGCCGCCAGTCCATCCACGACCTGACCGCGCCCGGCGGCAGGCTGTACGAGCAGCGCGACCGGGCCTGGCAGAAGCTGAACGAGATCCCGGGCGTCTCCTGTGTGAAGCCGCGCGGCGCGCTGTACGCGTTCGCGCGCCTGGACCCGAAGGTGCACGCGATCCACGACGACGAGAAGTTCGTCCTGGACCTGCTGCTCCAGGAGAAGATCCAGGTGGTCCAGGGCACCGGCTTCAACTGGCCGCGCCCCGACCACTTCCGCATCCTGACCCTCCCGTACGCTGACGATCTGGACGCGGCGATCAGCCGCATCGGCCGCTTCTTGAGCGGCTATCGCCAGTAGCGAGTCGCCCCTGGAGGTGCGCACCGGTGACCCTCTGCACCACCTGCCAGCTGCCGTCCCTGACCCAGTTCGCCTCGCCCGAGCTGGTCGGGCCGATCGTGTACGAGGGCCACGACCGCGCGGACGACCCCGCCTGGCGGACGTCGGGTGCCGTCACGCTGGCGGACTACGCGCGCTGGTGCAGCCACCTGTGCGGGATGGCCTGCCTGCGGATGGCGCTCGGCCCGGACGCGCCGTCGCTGTTCGAGCTGCGCGACGGCGCACTCAAGTACGGCGGGTACACGGAGGACACCGAGGGCACGATCCGCGGGCTGATCTACGCGCCGTTCGCCGCGTACGTACGCGACGTGCACGGCGTGGACGCGACCGTGCACCGCCATCTCGCGCTGGACGAGATCCCCGCGCTCCTGGACGCGGGGCGCACGGTGATGGTGTCCGTGCACTTCGAGATCCGGCGCCCGGAACGGCCCGCGCCGGGCCGGGGCGGGCATCTGGTCCTGATCACGGGGCGCACGGCGGACGGCGGGCTGCACTTCCACAACTCCTCGGGCATCGACGCGCGCACCCGCACGGCCGAACTGTCCCGGTCCCAATTCGAGCCCTTCTTCGCAGGCCGGGGCGTATCGCTCGGCCGCCCCGGGGGCGCGCCGACCACGCGCTGACAGGCGCTCATGACAGAACGTCACCCTCCCTGCCAGGATGGCGCGATGATGCATTCAGGCAGGGTCGCCGTCGTCGGCGGCAGCGTCGCGGGGTGCGCCATGGCGCTGGCGGCGCACCGTGGCGGCGCGGACGAGATCACGGTGTACGAGCGGGCGGGCGGCCGCCTCGCGGAGCGGGGCGTGGGCCTGGCCGTGCACAACTCCCGTTACGCGGAGCTGGAGTCGGCCGGGTACATGGACGCCGACATGCCGTGGGTGCAGCTCGTCAGACGCCGCTGGTACGTACGGGACGAGCGGGCGTCGGGTCCGCTCGGGCACCTGATCGGCACGATGCCGTTCCCCTTCCGCACCTACAACTGGGGCCCGCTGTGGGGCGAGTTGCGGCGCCGGGTGCCGGAGTCCGTGGAGTTCCGCACCGCCACGTCGGTGACGGCCGTGCGCACCGGGGCGGTCGGCGCGGAGGTGGACACCGCCGAGGGCACCGAACGGTTCGACGTGGTGGTCGGCGCGGACGGCTACCGCTCCGTGGTGCGCGCCGCCGCCCACCCCGGCCTGCGCGCCGCGTACGCCGGATATCTGGCCTGGCGCGGCGCCTACCCCTCGGACCGCCTCGCCGACCCGCACCTGTGGGACGAGCAGGACTGCGTGTACGTGGTCTTCGACAGCGGCCACGTGATCATCTACCGGATCCCGGACGGCGTCGGCGGCCACCGCGTCAACTGGGTGCTGTACACCGCGCCACCCCCGGGCCTGGACGCCGACCTCGGCTTCACCAGCCCCACGAGCCTGCCGCCCGGCGGCCTCACCGACGCCCTCGGCGCCCATCTCGGGTACGTCGCCGATGAGTTGCTGCCGTCGTACTGGGGCGCCGTGGTCCGCGCGACCCGCCCCGACGAACTGTTCCTCCAGCCCATGTACGACTTCACGGCGCCCCGCTACGCCCTGGACCGGGTGCTCCTCGCGGGCGACGCGGCCACGGTCGCCCGGCCCCACACCGGCGCGGGCGCGGTGAAGGCGCTGCAGGACGCCACGGTCCTGGAGTCCGCCATCGCCACGGCGACGACCTGGCCGGAGGCCCTGGAGTCCTACGACACCGACCGCACCGTGGCGGGCCGCACGATGGTCGACCTGGGGCGGCGGCTCGGCCTGGCCCTGGTCGAACGGACGCCGCCGTGGCGCGAGTTGGACCAGGCGGGCCTGGAGGCGTGGTGGCGGCAGGCGGACGGGACGGGGGCGTTCGGGGGGCGTGAGCTGCCGTCCCGTTGAGGCGCGGGCCGGAGCACGGGGGGCGGGCCGGAGCACGGGGGCGCCCGGTGCGACGGCTGGCGGGCCGGAGCGCCGTGACCCGTCGGCGCTGCCCCGGTGCTCCGGCCCTTGCGCTGTTCCTCGAAACCTCAGCGGCCCGCGGGCACGCTCAGGCGCCGTCGCCGCGCCGGAAGTGCAGGATGCCCCAGGTGATGTACCCGTCGCGACCCGCGCCGACCCAGCGGGCGAGGCCCTTCTTCATCTGCGTGAGGTAGTCGTGGCTGACCTGGCCGGCCAGTCCTTCCGCCTCCTGGCGCTCGGTCTCCTCCAGCACGCGCGCGTAGTGCGTCACCAACTGCTCGCGGTGCTCCTCGAACCCGCCCGTCGGGGCGAACCCGAGCCGCGCCAACTCCCGCGCGTAGAAGCCGGGTGAGCCCATGTCGTCCAGGTGGATGCGGTCGAGGATCGGCTGCAGCACACCCGGCGGACAGTTGTCGACGGCCATCGGGTCGGTGAAGATGAGCTGCCCGCCGGGCCGGAGCACCCGGGAGATCTCCTCCAGGACGCGGACGCGGTTGCCGCTGTGCAGGAAGGCGTCCTGCGACCACACGACGTCGACCTGGCCGTCCGGATAGGGGATGTCCTCGAAGGACCCGTCGACGACCTCGATGAGCCCCGAAAGGGACCGGGCCGCGTTGAGCTCCTTGTGCCGCTGGTTCTCCACCTCGCTGAGGTTGAGGGCGAGCACCCGGCAGCCGTACGTGGACGCCAGGTACCGCGCGGAACCGCCGTACCCGGAGCCCAGGTCGAGGACCACGGAGTCCTCGGTGAGGCCGAGCTTGGCTGCCATCCGCTCGACGGTGCGGCGGCTGGCGTCGGCGATGGGCTCGCCGGAGTGGTCGTACAGGCCGATGTGGATGTCCTCGCCGCCCCAGACCCGGGCGTAGAAGTTGTCCGCGTCGGTGGAGTTGTAGTAGCTGCGGGCGACGCCGACGGCGCCGCTGTAGCGCTCGTCCTGCTCCTCGTCCGCGCGGTACTCCTTCTCCGCGACGTGCACGAAGAAGTCGGGCTGCTCGCCCCGGTAGGTGTGCTGGAAGTCGCCGTACGTCTCGATGCTCTGGAAGCCCACCTCCGACATCAGCCGTCGGGTGTAGTCCTTGCGGAGCGGGAACATGTTGAGGTGGTAGACGGAGTCGTCCGGGAAGCTGTACCGCATGCGCACGAGGCCCTCGTCCACGTACTCGGGCTCCACCGAGACGTCTTCGCCGCAGTAGTAGTAGGTGTGCTTGCTGGTGTAGCCGTCGTCGAGGATCGCGTCGTAGTTGCGCTGGTCGAGGACGAGGATGCCGTCGTGCTTGAGCATCGCGTAGAACTCGGCGAGCGCACGGCGGCGGTCGCGCTCGGAGAACAGGTGCGTGAAGGAGTTGCCGAGGCAGACGATCGCGTCGTACGCCCCGTGGACGTCGCGGTTCAGCCAACGCCAGTCCGCCTGGACGACCCGCATCACATGGCCGTCCTTCATGCCGTTCGAGAAGGCGGCCGACAGCATCTCCGCGCTGCCGTCCGCGCTGACCGTCTCGAACCCGGCGGCCAGTAGCTGCACCGAGTGGAATCCGGTGCCCGTCGCGACGTCCAGCACGCTCTTCACGCCGCGTTTGCGCAGCAGGTCGATGAAGAAGTCTCCTTCGCTCTGCGCCCTCCTCTCCCAGTCTATGAGCGAGTCCCATTTCTCCACGAAGCTGGGCACGTACTCCTCGGTGTAGTGGCCGGTTTCTCGTACTTCGACAGGGTTGTCGCCGAACTTCTGAGTCGGATGCACGATGAACACCCTTCGACTTCAATGGGGGATGGCCTGGGCACATCGCTATCCCAAGGCGGGTACCCCCATGCGTCCATGCTTCGTATACATACGCTGGGCTGACAATTCGCCGACCAGAACAGGACCGTCAACGCCATGGGTGATCTTCTTCTCGTACGTCACGGCGAGACCGAATGGTCCCTGTCGGGACAGCACACCAGCTGGTCGGAGATCCCTCTCACCGAAAACGGACGCGCCCAGGCGCGGTCCGTCGCACCCCTCCTCGACAAGTACCGCATCGACGCGGCCTTCACGAGCCCGCGCGTGCGCGCGCGTGCGACGGCCGAACTCGCGGGCTTCGCCGACGCGCGCGTCGACGAGGACCTCTCCGAGTGGGACTACGGCGCGTACGAGGGCGTCACCACCGTCGAGATCCACCGCACCCGCCCCGACTGGTTCCTCTTCACCGACGGCGTCGCCGCCGGGCCCGCCGAGCACCCCGGCGAGACACCCGAGCAGGTCGGCGAGCGGGCCGACCGGATGCTCGCCAAGGTCGACGCGGCCCTCGCCAACACGGAGGGCAGCGTTGCCCTCTTCGCCCACGGCCACTTCCTCCGCGTCCTCACGGCCCGCCGCCTCGGCTTCTCCGCTGCGGCGGGCGCCCACTTCCAACTGGCCACCGGCACCGTGAGCCGCCTCAGCTACGAACACGCCCGCCCGGTCCTGGCCACGTGGAACGTCCGTCCCTGACGCCGGGGCCTGCCGGATATGTGCTGCTGCTGTATTTCAAGCCCCTCCGGCGTCTGAGGAGCGGGGTCTGGGGCGGAGCCCCAGTTTCGGGAAGGGGCGGGACTGGGGAATGCCCCGCAGGGCCATTGTCAGTGGGGCGAGGCACCATCGGGTACGAGGAGCCCCGGGTGCTCCGGAGACGAGGTGGTGCACTCATGGCCAAGCCGACCACGGCCGCCCAGCGGCGCGTCATCGCCGCGGCGGACCCGGTCACGGGCCGCCTCAGCGGCACGGACGCCCAGCTGACCGCCCTCGTGCGTCTCCAGCTCGCCTTCCGGCACCCCCGCCCACCGCACGCGTACTTCCTGACCCCGGCGGGCCACCGCGTCCGGGAGGAGCCCGAGCGGGCCGTCCCGGAGACGGCCCCCGTGGAGCCCGTCCCGGGCGTATTCGCCGCCCGCACGGGCACGGAGGACACCCCGCCCCCGGAGGACGGCCCCGCCCGCACCCGCGAGGTACGCGGCGCCTGGCTCGGCCTGGTCGAGATGCGCCGGATGACGAACCCGGACGGCGACCGCGACCGCCCCTGCGCATGGGAGCGCACGCACCTGGTGCAGGCGGCCGCGATAGCCCTGGAGGCGGCGGGCCGCGCCCCCGCGCGGC
This sequence comes from Streptomyces flavofungini, assembly GCF_014650815.1. Taxonomy (GTDB): domain Bacteria; phylum Actinomycetota; class Actinomycetes; order Streptomycetales; family Streptomycetaceae; genus Streptomyces; species Streptomyces flavofungini. The sequence goes on along the minus strand of NZ_BMVR01000004.1, from coordinate 366,267 downwards.
CGGGCCGCGACGGCTACCGCGTGACGCCGACCCCCCAGCCGGAGGCGGTGGCGGTACGCGAACCCACCCCGGAGGGCGTCCGGGCCTGCGCCACGGCCCTGGAGCGGGCCGGGTGGCAGGTCAGCGAACACAGCGAGCGGGCGGCGCCAGGAGCGGCCGGGCGGTATGTGCTGGTGTCACCGCGTAGGGGGTGAGTTCCGGCGGTGGCCGGAATGCCGCACGCCGAGGGGATGTTGATGTTCAACCTGATGACTTGTTGGACCGGTTCCATCCGTTCCGTCTGCCGAACCCGTCGAAGTAGAAGCCGAAGTGGAAGTTGAAAGGGAAGCCGTGTCGCAGCAGCCAACGCCGGAGACCAGCCCGGACTCGTCCCCGCAGCCGACCCCCGACTCGTCCCCGGACTCGAACCCGGACTCGTCCTCGAAGCCCTTTTCCGTGGGCATCAGTGTCCGCGGGTACGAGACGGACTCCCAGGGGCACCTCAACCAGTCCGTGTACCTGCAGTACGCGGAGCACGCGCGCTGGTCGGCGCTGCGGGCGGCCGGGATCGAGCAGCGCGATCTCATCGGGAAGGGGGTCGGCCCGGTCGCGCTGGAGAACACGGTGCGGTATCGGAGCGAGCTGCGGGCGGGCGACGAGGTCGAGGTGACCTGCCAGTTCGTGTGGGGTGAGCGGAAGACGTTCCGGATCGAGCAGACCGTCGTCCGGGCGGACGGCCAGGTGGCCGCGACGGTCTCGGCTCTCGGCGGCCTGCTCGACCTCAAGGAGCGCAGGATGGTGGCGGAACCGAAGGAGTACTTCAGGGCGCTGGCTTCGGACCCGCGCGTGCTCGGTCTCTGACCGGTCCGGCCGGTACGGGACGCCCGGCGTACGGGGGCGTCAGCCGTCGGTCAGTGCCGCGAGGTCGGCCGCGTCGAGGCGCAGCCCGGCCGCGGCGGCGTTCTCCTCCAGGTGGGCCAGGGACGACGTCCCGGGGATGGCGAGCATCGCCGGGGACACGGCCAGGGACCAGGCGAGGGTGACCTGCGCGGCCGTGGCGCCGTGCCGGTCGGCGACGGCTCGCAGGCCCGCGATGTGCGGGGCGCCCGCGCCGCCGAGCGGGAAGAAGGGCACGAAGGCGATCGCCTGCCGCGCGCACGACGCGATCATCGCCTGGGCATCGGCGTCCCGGTGCCCGGGGCTGAACCTGTTCTGGACGGCGGCGACGGGTGCGACGGCCTGGGCCTCGGCGAGCTGCGCGGGTGTGGCGTTGCTGACGCCGAGGTGCCGGATGAGGCCTTGTTCGCGGAGTGCGGCGAGGGCTTCGAAGCGGCCGTCGCCGGGCCCGTCCTCGCCGAGGAAGCGCAGGTAGACGAGGTCGAGGTGGTCGCGGCCGAGCTCGCGGAGGTTCCGGTGGACGTCGTCCTTGAGCTTCGCGGGGTCGGCGGCGCCGAGCCAGTTGTGGTCGGGGTCGCGGTCGGGGCCGACCTTGGTGGCGATGACCAGGTCCTCGGGGTACGGGTGGAGGGCTTCGCGGATGAAGGTGTTGGCGGCGAGGTCCTCGTAGAAGTAGAAGGCGGCCGTGTCGATGTGGTCGACGCCGAGTTCGACAGCGCGACGCAGTACGGCGCGGGCCGTGTGGGGGTCGCCCGCCGGGCCCTCCCAGGTGCGGCCCGGCAGCCGCATCGCGCCGAAGCCCATGCGGTGCACGGGCAGGTCGCCGCCGAGGAGCCAGGTTCCGGCGGCGGAGGCGGGTGCGGAGGTGATGGGGGTGCCGGCGGAGGTGGCGGCGGCGGGCAGGTCGTTCGTGTTCGGCATGGCCACATCCTGTGGGTGCCGGGGCCCGGGTGGGCGCGAGTGGCACGTTGTTGCCAGTTCGGGGAGGCTGTCCCGGTCGGGGGCGGGGAGGGGGAACGGAGACATGGGGCACAGGGAATCGGCTGACTTCGTCACGTTGCGGGGCGAGGAGGAACTGGTGCGGCGTGCCGGTGATCTCTTCGCGTCGGCGCGCGAGGAGTTCCTGTGCGGGGCCGCCGACCTCGTCACCTGGTCGGGCGGGGTCAACGCCGCCTTCGCCGACGGGAAGCGGCCGCCGCTGCGGCCGGGGCGCCACGACGGGCTCGCGATGCGCAAGGTGTACACGCGGCGCGCGCTCGGTGACCCGCACTCGGAGCGGCGGCTCGCGGCGATCGCCGCGTCCGGCGCGCAGGTGCGGATCTCGGCCGCGCCGCTTGCCCGGGAGGCGATCGTCATCGATCGGCGGGTGGCGATTCTCGCGGGGTCCGAGGGGCGGGGCGCTCGTACGTACACGGTGGTGCGGGCGGCCGACGTGGTCGAGGGGATCCGCTCGCTGCTGTACGCGACGTGGGAGGCCGCCGACGATGTCGCCGACTGCCTGGGGGCGGCCGCACTGCCCGAGTTGGACGAGGAAGCCCGGTCGGTGCTCGGGGCGTTGTCCGCCGGGCTGACCGATGAGGCTGCCGCTCGGCGCCTCGGGATGTCGTTGCGGACCTATCGGCGGCGGGTGGCCGGGCTGATGGCCGCGGTGGGGGCCAGCTCGCGGTTCCAGGCGGGGGTGCGGGTGCGGGGACGTTAGGCCTCGCGGGGCGCCCCGGGCCCGCCCCTTCTCCGATCCCGGGGCTCCGCCCCTGGACCCCGGGGGTGGGTGTCCCCTTCGGGTGGGGACGGGCCACCGCCGGATCGGCGCTCCGCGCCTCGTCCTCAAACGCCGGACGGGCTGAAGACTTCGCCGCGGTTCCCTTGTCGTCAGGTACGCGCGTACCCGACCCGGAGGCCGTGCGCGCTGAGGATCGGGGGCAGCGGCTGGAAGTACGTCGTGCCGCCGGACGCGCAGTTGCCGCTGCCGCCCACGACGATGCCGAGCGCCGCGTCCCCGGCGAATCCGGGGCCACCCGTGTCGCCGGGCTCGGCGCAGACGTTCGTGCGGATGAGGCCGTACACGGTGCCCTCCGGGAAGGTGACCGAGGCGTTCAGGGACTGGATGGTCCCGCAGTGCAGGCCGGTCGTGGGGCCCGTACGGCAGATCTGCTGGCCCACGACGGGCTGCGGGGCGCGGTTGATGCGGATGATCTGGCTTCCGGCCCTGATCTCGCTGGGGTAGGTCAGGCCGGTGTTCGTGTAGCGCACGAGCGCGTAGCTGCTGCGGGGGAAGACGACGGTGTCGGTCACGCCGACCGGAACGGTGAGGCGGGGGTCGGCGTACCACTGGGTGCCGACGGTGCCGCAGTGGCCGCCCATGATCCCGTAGAAGCGCGTGCCGTTGGTGACGTTGAAGGCCACCGGGCAGCGGCCACTGGCGGAGTAGAGGACGTCGCCGCCGCGGACCGCCGTCTGGGCAGGGGCGGCGGTGGCCGTGGGGGCGGCGAGCAGGCCGAGGGCCGCGAGGGCGGCGCACAGTAACTGGGCGATGATCAGCCGGAGTCTCATGGGGTCTCCTGTGGGGGGCGAGGATGTGCGCACGGGCGAGCGTGGGCATTGTTGCGAAGTCCGGCGAGCGCGTCACGGATCGCGGCACGGGACGTCTTGCCGACTCTCGTCGGCTTCGGAGGCGGGCATACTGGCAGCATGGGCACTGACCCGCTGGACGAACCCTCCCGGACGATCGACGACGCACAGCCCGACGACCAGCGCGGGCAAGGCGCCGATGAACGACATCAATCGGCCGACGAATGCGACGCCGCCGCCAACCAACGCGAAACCACGGCCGACCAACGCGACGCCGCCGCCAACCAACGCGAAACCACGGCCGACCAACGCGACGCCGCCGCCAACCAACGGGAAGCCGCCGCCAACCAGCGGGAAGCCGCCGCCGACCAGCGGGAGGCCAGCGTGGACGCGTGGCAGGACAAGCTCACCGCTCAGAAGAAGCTACTGGACGCACGGAGTCGCGCAGCGGGGGATTCGACCCCGAGCATCCGGAAGTGCTCGTACGAGCAGATCGGACGGTCCCAGGTACTGCTGGCGGCCAGTCAGGAGCGCCTGGACCGCAGCAAGGCGGCACTGCGCCGCTCGGATGCGGCGGACCTACGGGAACAGGCCAGCATCAACCGGGAGACCAAAGCCGCAACCCAGCGGATGGCGGCGCAGGACCCGGTGCCGCTCAAGATCCTGCAGGCCCGGGCGCGCCTGCTGCGGGAGCGGGCCGTAGCGGCGGCCGAGGCACTGGCCAAAGCCGAGGACGCCCTGGCCCACGAGCACGGACGACGTCACCGCGCCCAGCAGACGGCCGAACACCGCCACCGCGCCACCGAGGCCCGCGGCTCGGCCGACGCGCTGCGCACCCCCGCCGCGCCGCCCAAGGGCGAGAGCTAGCAGGACACCCACGAGGAGCCTTACGCGTCGGCGCTCCATCCCGGCACCGCGCTGACGGCTGCCTCCCGCTTCCCGCGCCTCCCTCACCTCCCGCGTGCCTCCCGCACCTCCCCCTCGCCTCGTTTTGAAGCACTTGCTTCAGAATATGTTAAGGTCCGTCCCGGGTTTTGAAGCGACTGATTCAAAACGAATCGCGCCCCGTCGCGACCACCAGCCACAACCAGGGAGGGACCTCCATGCCGCTCGCGGTCTATGTGTTGGCGCTCGGCATCTTCACCCAGGGAACATCGGAGTTCATGCTGTCGGGGCTACTCCCCGGCATGGCCGATGACCTGGGTGTTTCCATACCCGACGCCGGTCTGCTGATCTCGGCGTTCGCGATCGGCATGGTCGTCGGCGCGCCCCTGCTCGCCGTGGCGACGCTGCGCTGGCCACGGCGCACGGCGCTCGTGCTGCTCCAGGCCGTGTTCATCGCGGGGCATGTCGTGGGCGCGCTCGCGCCGGGCTACGGCGTGCTGTTCGCGACCCGCATCGTCAGCGCGCTCGCGTACGCCGGGTTCTGGGGCGTGGCCGTCGCCACGGCCGTGGCGCTCGTGCCGAGTGCGGCCAAGAGCAAGGCAGTCGGCCTGGTCGCGGGCGGTCTGACGCTCGCGACGATCGTCGGCGTCCCGGCCGGTACCGTCCTCAGCCAGTCCGCGAGCTGGCGCGCCGCCTTCTGGGCGGTGGCCGCGGCGACCGCCGTCAGCCTGGCCGCGACCGCGCTCGCCGTGCCGGGCGGCCGGGGCTCGCCGGAGGTGTCGTCCGTGCGCGCCGAGCTGCGCGGCATGAAGCAGCCGCAGCTGTGGCTGTCGTACGCCATCACCGGCTTGGCCTTCGGTGCGGTCATCGTCACCTTCTCCTACCTCGCCGCCCTCCTCACCGACGAGAGCGGACTGAGCGAAGGCCTGGTGCCCGCCGCGCTCGCGCTGTTCGGGGCGGGCGGCATGCTCGGCCTGCTCATCGGCAGCCGCACCGCGCAGGCACACGCCGTCGGCACGCTCGGGTGGGGGCTCGGCGGGCTCGCCGTGATCTCGGCGGCCCTCGCGCTCACCGCGGACACCGCCATCGCCGTCGTGCTCGTCCTCGTCTTCCTGCTCGGCATGGCGGGCTACGTCACCAACCCGGCCCTGCAGTCCCGGGTGTTCGGCCTCGCCCCCGACGCGCCCACCCTCGTCGGCGCGACCAACACCGCCGCGTTCAACGTCGGCAACACCCTTGCCCCGATGCTCGGCGGCCTCACCATCGGCGCCGGGTACGGGTACACGTCGGTGGCCTGGGTCGGGGCCGGGCTCGCGGGGCTCGGGGGCGCGGGGGCGCTGTGGGCGGGACGGCTTGAGCGGGCGACGGCGCGGACTCAAGGGCGGGCACCCCTGGCGGACCCGGCTGATCCTGCCGACCCGACGGGCGCAGCGGACAGTGCGAACAGTGCGGGTTTTGAAAAGGTATTCCAAAACGGGTAGGCTCCGGCCCATGGCCAGGCCACGACAGTTCGACGAGGACCGCGTCATCACCGCCGCCATGGAGACCTTCTGGCGCCACGGGTACGAGGGCACGTCCACCCGCGACCTGTGCGACAGCACGGGCCTCGGCCCTTCGAGCCTCTACAACACCTTCGGCGGCAAGCGCGAACTGTATCTGCGCGCCCTTGAGCGGTACTACGCGACGGTCACCGCCGAGCAGGTCGCGCGCCTGAACGAGCCCGGCTCCGCGAAGGAGCGGCTGCGCGCCATGATGCTGCACTCCATCGACAGCGACCTCGACGACGCCGAGGGGCGGCGCGGCTGCTTCGCCATGAACGCCGCCGTCGAGGTCGCCGCCCTCGACCCGGACGTCAAGAGCGCCGTGCGGCGCTGCTTCGACCGGGTCGAGGACGAGCTGTGCGCGGTCGTGGGCGCGGGCCAGGCCGCGGGCGAGATCCCGTCCGGACGCGACGCCCGCGCCCTGGCCCGCCTGGTGCAGAGCACGTACTACGGCCTGCGCGTGCTGAGCCGGGTCCAGGACGACCGGAAGGCTCTCCTGGCGACGGTGGACAGCACGCTCGCGGACCTCTGAACCAGTTCCAAAACGAACGTTCTACCGCGTGAACAACTGTGTTCTGGGAACGACCTGTTGGGACTGGTTCGGGCTCGACCACAGCAGCTTCATGTGCGCCTCACCGGTGTTCTCCGCGTAGTCGACGCGGATGCTGTGGCGCTTCCCGGCCGTCAGTGCCACCTGCGCCTTGTCGACCTTCGGCTCGTGCGGATTCCACGAGTCGATGACGAGCTTGCCGTCGATCCAGACGCGGACCACGTCGTCGGAGACCGTCGTGAGGGTGTACGTCTCCGTGCGGCGCGGCTCGACCGAGCCCGTCCAACGGACGCCGAAGCGGTCGGAGGGGATGGACACGGCCGGTGAACCCCCGAACTTCCAGGCGTGGTTGACCGTCGGGTCGGTGCGGGTGACCTTCGGGGTGCCGGACAGCTCCGGGTTGTCGAAGATCTCCTGCTTGAGGCCCCTGCCCTTGCCGGGGCGGGCCGTGCGGCCGGGGTCCACGGTCAGTTCGATCACGGTGGCGGTCGGGTTCGTCGCGGCGCCGGAGGGGGTCACGTCGAAGCCGTCGCCGGACCGGGTGACGGTGACCCGCTGGGAGCTGCCGAGCACGCGGGCCGACGTGACCTTGAAGTCGGTGCGCGCGGTCAGGTGCAGGGGCTTGCCCGCCCCGGGCCACTGCGTGACCGCCGCGTACAGCTTGTCGCCCTTGCGGCTCACCGCACCCCACTTCGGCTCCGCGACCAGCCCGCCGTAGCGCGCCCCGTACACCGCCTCGCCCTGGCCCGCCGTGCGCAGCCAGGTGCCCATCTCCTTGAGGCGGTCGACGGACGGCTGCGGGACGCGGCCGCGCGCGTCGGGGCCGACGTTCAGGAGGTAGTTGCCGCTGCGGGACGTGGTGGCGAGCAGATTGCGGACGAGGCTCGTGCTCGACTTCCAGTTCTGGTCGTAGCGGGCGAAGCCCCAGTTGTCGTTGAGCGTCATGCAGGACTCCCAGAGCTGGCCGTCGACCGGCGCGTCGGGGATCTCCTGCTCGGGCGTGCCGTAGTCGCCGTCGACCACGCGGCGCTTGCCGACGCGGTTGTTGATGACGAGGTCGGGGTTCAGGCCGCGCAGATACGACTCCAGGCGCTCGCCGTCCTTCGAGGTCCACGGGTTGTGCGGGTCCTCGGTGTCCCACTCGCCGTCGAACCACAGCAGCGCCGGGTCATAGTTGTCGACCAGCTCCTTGAGCTGCGCGTACATGCGCTTCTCGTACTTCGGGAAGGTCGCCGGGTCCGCGAAGTCCGGGTCGTGCCAGTCCCAGATCGAGTAGTAGAAGCCGAGCTTGATGCCCGCCTCGTCGGCGGCCTTCTTCAGTTCGGCGAGGATGTCGCGGTTCTTGTCGAACGACGAATGGTCGCGCAGGTTCCAGGAGTTGACCTTCGTCGGCCACATCGCGTAGCCCTCGTGGTGCTTGGACGTGATGACGATGTACTTCATCCCCGCGTCCTTGGCCGCCCGCACGACCGCCTTCGCGTCGAAGTCCGCGGGGTCGAAGGCCTGCGCCTGCTTCTCGTAGGCGTCCTTGGGGATCTTGCACTGGCGCTGGATCCACTCGGCGTTGCGGCACACGGTGCCGTCGGGGCGCCGGTACTCGCCCTCCAGGTTCGAGTACGCGCCGAAGTGGATGAACATGCCGAAGCGGTCCTGCCGGAACCAGTTGGTGCGGTCGGCGGTGAAGGGGTCGTCGGCGGCGTGGTCGGTGCCGGGGCCCATGGTCGGCCGGGGCGACTTGTCGGGGGCGGACTGCTCCGGGGCGGGCGCGGCGGTGGCCGTCGGGAGGGCCGTGGCCGCGAGGGCCGCGGTGAGGAGCAGGGCGAGCGTGGGGACTCTGCGACGCATGTGCGGGCTCCTGTTCGTTGACGGAACGCTCGGGAACGTAGGAGCAGATACATCCGATGTCAATGGGAGGAACGGGACCCTCCTGGGGATTAGTTGGGGCGTACGGTGCCTGCTGATCCGATGAATCGAGGTGGTCCGGGGTGCAGTCGAAGTAATCCCGGGAACATGTTTGGTGGCCCTGGATCTCGCGTTCCGGCGTGTGGCAGGCTCCTCCAAGTCCCCCCACCAGACCCGGAATTCAGGACTTCTCTGTGCGTCGAATACCTGCCGTTGCCACCTGCGTCACCGCCGTGCTCGCCCTCGCGCTCACCGGATGCGGAGGTGACGACGAGAAGAGCGACAAGGGCGCGTCGGGTTCCACGGGCTCCGTGGAGGAGCCCGCGAAGGACGACGGAAAGGGCGCCGAGGAGGGCGAGAAGGCCGACGGCAAGAAGACCGCGTCGCCCACCCCGAGCCGTACGAAGAAGACGACCGCCTCCCCGACGCCGACGCGCACCAGCCGCCCGACCGCCGCGGCCACCCCCACCAAGCCCCGCGCCAGCGCCCCCGCCGTGCCCCCGAAGAAGACCACGCGCCCCGCCTCCGGGCCGCAGTCCGTGCAGGGCACCTGGTACCACGTGCGGCGCGGCACCGGCGGGCGGCTCATCGTCCTCACCATCAACGGCACCTCGATGAACATGGCGTCCGGCGGCAAGTCCTGCCCCGGCAGCATCACTTCGGCCATGGTGATCCGCGCGACCTGCATGGGTGAGTCGGCCGCGGGGACGGCCCGGCTCAGCGGGGGGCAGCTCACCTTCGCCTGGCCGGACGGCAGCGGCAACGACTACTTCCGGCGGACGCAGCCCGCGGCCTGAACGGCGGCCGACGGCACGGTGACGGGCAGAGCAACCTCCGGCCAGAGGGTTACGGAACGGGGCGGGGCCGGGCAAGAGTCACTTCGGTACCCGCCACCCGCCCCGACCCCCCGGAGCCCCGCATGCCGCACCCGCCCCGCCGTCGCACCGTCCTGACCGCGTTCGCCGGCACCGCCGGTGCCGCGGTGGCCTGTTCGCCCGCCTCGTCGCAGGGCGCGGGCGGCCCAGCGCCCGGCGTCTCGGTCAGTACGCGCTCCGGGGCCGGGCCCGCCGCCGCGGCCACCGCGGCGGCGCGGCGGCTGCTCCCCGACCACTGGGAGCAGATCACGTTCAAGACGGTGCCGGGCGACGACGCCTTCCGGGTGTCCGGAAAGCGCGGTCGCGTCGTCGTCTCGGGACCCACCGCAGCCGTCCAACTCACCGGTCTGCGGCACTACTTGCAGCACACCGCGCACGCCTCGATCACCTGGGCGGGCGACCAGCTCGACCTCCCCGCGACGCTCCCCGACCCCGGCGCCCCCGTCACCCGGCGCGCCGACGTCCCGCACCGCTTCGTCCTCAACGACACCAACGACGGCTATGTGAACGCCTACGCCGATTGGACCTACTGGGAGCACGAACTCGACGTACTCGCCCTGCACGGCTACAACGAGGTCCTGGTGTACGCCGGGGCCGACGCCGTCTATCACCGGACGTTTCAGGAGTTCGGGTACGACGACGAGGAGCTGCGGGCCTGGGTGCCGGGTCCCGCGCACCAGCCGTGGTGGCTGCTGCAGAACATGTCGTCCTTCCCGCACCCCGTGTCGCGGCAGTTGCTCGCCAAGCGCGCCCGCCTCGGCCGCCGCATCGCCGACCGGGCCCGCGAGCTGGGCATGACGGCGGTCCTGCCCGGCTACTTCGGCACCGTCCCGCCCGGTTTCGCCGACCGCAATCCGGGGGCGGCGACCGTGCCGCAGGGCGACTGGGTGGGCTTCGCGCGGCCGGACTGGCTGGACCCGCGCACCGACGCGTTCGCGCGCGTGGCCGCCGCGTTCTACCGGGTGCAGGACGAGCTGATCGGCCCGTCGACGATGTACAAGATGGACCTGCTGCACGAGGGCGGCAAGCCCGGTGACGTGCCGGTCGGCGAGGCCGCGAAGAGCGTCGAGAAGGCGCTGCGGACCGCCCACCCGGGCGCGCTCTGGGTGATCCTGGGCTGGCAGCACAATCCGCCGAAGGCCATCACGGACGCCGTCGACAAGTCCCGCATGCTCGTCGTCGACGGGCTCAGCGACCGCTTCCCCACGGTCACCGACCGCGAGTCCGACTGGGGCTCTACGCCGTACACCTTCGGCTCGATCTGGAATTTCGGCGGGCACACGGTCCTCGGCGCGAACACGCCGGACTGGGCGGAGCTGTACGAGAAGTGGCGCACCAAGGACGGCAGCACCCTGCGCGGCATCGCGCTCATGCCGGAGGCGGCCGACAACAACCCGGCGGCGTTCACCCTGTTCTCCGAACTGCCTTGGCTGGACGGCGACTTGGACCTGAAGGCGTGGTTCGACGCGTGGTCGGTGGCGCGCTACGGGGCGGCCGACCCGCACGCGCGGGCCGCCTGGGACGTGCTGCGCCGCACCGTCTACGGCACGACGCGCGCGGACGAGTGGGCCGAGGGTGCCGACGGTCTGTTCGGCGCGCGGCCCGGGCTCGGGGTGACGTCGGCGGCCTCCTGGTCGCCGAAGAAGCTGCGCTACGAGGCGGCCGACTTCGAGCCCGCGCTCGGGAGGCTCCTCGCGGTGCGCCGGGAGTTGCGCGGGTCGTCCGCGTACCGCCGCGATCTGCTCGACGTGGCCCGGCAGGCCCTGTCCAACCGCAGTCGGGTCCTGCTGCCGCGGATCAAGGACGCCTACGACCGGCGGGACACCGCCCGCTTCCACGAGCTGACCCGCACCTGGCTCGGCCTGATCGACCTCCTCGACCGGCTCGTGGCCACCGACGCCCGGCATCTCCTCGGCCGGGCGCTCGCCGACGCCCGGGGCTGGGGTGCCGACGCCCGCGAACGGGACCAACTGGCTTACGACCAGCTGTCGTTGCTGACCGTGTGGGGCACCCGCGCCGGGGCCGACGCGGGCCTGAAGGACTACGCGAACCGGGAGTGGGCGGGCCTGGTCGGCGGCCTGTACCGGCTGCGCTGGAAGACGTACTTCGACGAGCTGCGCGCCGCGCTCGACGAGGGCCGCGCGCCGAAGGACATCGACTGGTTCGCGCTGGAGGACCGCTGGACCCGGAACCCGGGCCGCCTCGCGGTCCGCCCCACCGGGGACACGTACGCGATCGCGAAGCAGGTGCGTTCCGTGCTCGCCGGGGCCGAGTGACCGCGCCGGGTCTCCCGGCACCCCGCAGAAGTGGTGAGTCGCCGCGCCCGCGGACGGACGGAAGCAGGATTCCGCCGCGGGCGCGACCCCCTCACCAGGATCTGGTCAGCGCCTCACCGGGGCACGATCAGGCAGGGCACTCCTTCCACTTCACGCGGTAGATGGTGCTGATGTCCCCGTCGGTCGAGTCCATCGTCATGAAGCTGGTCTTGGTGCGGTCCGAGGTGCCGAGGTCGACGCGCAGCTCGGTGTTGATGTTGAAGTTGCGCTGTTTCCCGCAGGGCGCCCAGACGAGCTGGGTGACCTCGGTCTCGTCGGTGGCCTGCCAGTTGTCGGCGACCGGGCCGTTGAAGGCGTGGGTCTTGGCCGCCGTGTCCGGTGAGCCCTGGAAGTAGTAGGACGCCTTTTCGGTGCCCTTGGCGCCGCGCTCCAGGTTCGCGAAGCCGCGGTAGTCGGCGCTCGCGATCGCGTAGGTGAATCCGTGGGGGACGTGGACGATCAGGCTGAGCTGGCAGTTCTTCCGGAACGCCGTGGGTGAGGAACTCCCGCCCGCCTGGGCGAGGTAGTCGCTGTACGTGACGGTGAAGGCCGTGTTGTCCTCGGATACGGCGACGGCGGCGGTACCTCTCGGGCAGCCCGAACCGTTCACGGTGGCGACGTCGATCACGATCTTGTCCGGCGGCGGATCAGAGAACTCCGACGGATTCTGCGCGGGCAGACCCGCGCCGATCAGGGCGGCGAGAGCGCCACCGGCGAGCAGTGCAGCGGACATGGTTCTCCCAATTCTTGCTTCGGCCCACGGCGGCACGCGCGCAGGGCGCGGCGCCGTGAGGTGGGGGATGTAGCGGTGCTGGGAGGAACTGACTCAGCCCTCGCCCGGGGGCCGGGAGCGGTCCGCGGGCGATGAGCGGAGGCTGAGGGTGATGGGATAGTACGGACCAGCGTGAGCAGCGACTAGGGCGATGTCCGGCCATGTATGGGCGAAGTCGCGCGTCCCGTGGGGCTTCCGGGGCGGGTCTCCTGGACGGCGGGGCGCGCCGGGACGTGATCCCTGGGCCCCGAGGACGCACCACACCTCCGACGACTCTTGCTTGACGGGTATACGTCATCTCCAAACTCTGGTAGGAAACCTTCCTAACAGAACAGCGGAACGCTGAACTCCCCCACCTGGAGGACCCGTTGCACGCTCACCGCACCCCCCATGGGCGCACCACGCGACGTGCCGTGATCGGCCTGGTCGGCGCCACTCTGGTCGCCGGTTCGCTGGCCCTGACCCAGACCGCGGGCGCCGCCCCGGCACCGGCGCCCGCGAGCGCCGCCCCCGCCGTCTCCGCCGCCGCCGGGCTCGACGACCCGGCGAAGAAGGAGATCGCGATGAAGCTGGTCTCCAGCGCGGAGAACTCCTCACTCGACTGGAAGTCGCAGTACAGCTACATCGAGGACATCGACGACGGCCGCGGCTACACGGCGGGCATCATCGGCTTCTGTTCCGGCACCGGCGACATGCTCGACCTCGTCGAGCTGTACACCCAGCGCAAGCCCGGCAACGTGCTCGCGAAGTACCTGCCCGCGCTGCGCGAGGTGGACGGCAGCGACTCGCACGCGGGCCTGGACCCGAACTTCACCAAGGACTGGAAGAAGGCCGCGCAGGACTCGGCGTTCCAGAAGGCCCAGAACGACGAGCGGGACCGCGTCTACTTCAACCCGGCGGTCAAGCAGGGCAAGGCCGACGGCATCGGCACGCTCGGCCAGTTCGCCTACTACGACGCGATCGTCATGCACGGCGACGGCGGCGACAGCACCAGCTTCAGCAACATACGCAAGCGCGCCCTGACCAAGGCCAAGCCCCCGGCGCAGGGCGGCAACGAGGTCACCTACCTGCACGCCTTCCTCGACGCCCGGGTCTGGGCGATGAAGCAGGAGGAGGCCCACGAGGACACCAGCCGCGTGGACACCGCGCAGCGCGTGTTCCTCAACAAGAAGAACCTGAACCTGAACCCGCCGCTGGACTGGAAGGTCTACGGGGAGTCGTTCCACATCGGCAGCTAGCCGACACCCGGATCGGCGGCCGACGGTTGGCCGCCGTCCGGATCGGCAGGCAGCCAGGCAGCACCCGGCGCGGGCGGGGCTCTCAGGGCACCGGCGGATGCCCCGAGCACCTCGCCCGCCGCCGCGGCACCCGCCTCAGTGGGTGGTCGCGGGCGCCTCGGCAGCGGGGGACTCGGCCGCCGGACTCCCCTCGCTCCCCAGGTGGTTGAAGACCAGGTTCAGCGACACGGCGAGGACGCAGCCCGTCGAGATGCCGGAGCCGAGGACGATCTGCGCCCAGTCGGGGAACGCGTCGTAGAAGCCGTCCGAGAGGGCGGGGGCCAGGCCCGCGCCCAGCGTGACGACCACGATCAGGGCGTTGTCGCCGCGGTGCAGGTCCGCCTGGAGCAGGGTCTGCATGCCGCTCACCGCGATCGACCCGAAGAGGAAGAGGCTGACCGCCGCGAGGACCGGCATCGGGACGACGGAGATCAGCGCCGCCGCGGCCGGGCTGAGGCCGATCAGGACGAGGATGGCGCCGCTCAGCGCGACGACGAAGCGGCTGCGCACCTTGGAGATCACGACCAGGCCGATGTTCTGGGCGAACGCGCTGGCGTGGAAGGCGTTGAAGAGCGGGCTGAGCGCGGAGCCGAGGGCGTCGGCGCGCAGACCGCGGGCGATGGTCTGCTCGTCGACGTCCTTCTCGACGATCTTCCCGAGGGCGATCATGTCGGCGGTCGACTCGGTGAGGATCACCAGCATCACGACGCACATCGAGATGATCGCGGGGATGTTGAACTCCGGGGCGCCGAAGTGCAGCGGCGAGGGGATGCCGACCGGGTCGGCGCCGTCCAGCTTGGAGAAGTCGGCCAGGCCCATCGGTATCGCGAGCAGCGTGCCGAAGACCATCGCGAAGAGCATGCTGACCTGCTTGAGGAAGCCGCGTGTGAAGCGCTGGAGCAGCAGCATCGCGAGCACCGTGGCGCCCGCGAGGCCGATCGAGCGCGGCTCCGGCGTGCCCGTCGCCGAGTCGTCGACGATCCAGTCGTACGCGACGGGGATGAGCGAGACGCCGATCAGGGTGATGACGGAGCCCGTGACCACCGGCGGGAAGAACCGGACGAGCCGTGAGAAGTACGAACTGACCAGGAACCCGAAGACGCTCGACACGATGATCGCGCCGAAGACGACCGGCATGCCCGCCTCGACGCCGCCCTGCGTGGCGATGACCGTCAGCATCACGCCGACACCGGCGAACGAGACGCCGTTGACGAACGGCAGCCGCGAGCCGATGAAGGTGCCGATGCCCAGCGTCTGGAGCAGCGTCGCGATGCCGGCCATCAGGAGGCTGCCGCCCATGAGCACGGCGGTGTCCCCCGGCGACATCTTCGCCGCGACGGCCACGACGAGCGGGACGGAGACCGCGCCCGCGTACATGGAGGCGACGTGCTGGAGGCTCGCGACGAGCATGCGGCCGGGCGGCAGGATCTCGTCGACCGGGTGGACTTCGGGGGCGCCCGCTTGCGCGTCGGCGGGTCGACCGGTGGGGGGCGGTGCAGAACTCATGGTGGCGCTTCTTCCGTTGTGTGACGCCGGAAGTCGGCCCCGTCCCGTGGGAGTTCTTGAGACGCGAGACGGGGCCAACACGACCGACTGGAAAGTAACTTCCGCGATACGGGCGGCGGCACGACGCTACGTCAGTACACCCCGGCGGCGGAAGACCCCGCGGGTGAGGAGTGTGTGCGCTGTTCGGCGATCTCCCCGCCGGGTTCCATCGGTGCCGTGACCTCGTCGTCCTCGCTGCCCTTGCCGGTGTGGTTGAACAGCAGGTTCAGGACGACCGCGGCGACGCAGCCGGTGGAGATGCCGGAGTCCAGGATGATCTTCGCGGTCTCCGGGAACGCGTGGTAGAACTCCGGCGCGGAGATGGGGATCAGGCCCACCGCGAGGGAGACGGCGACGATCAGGACGTTGTTGTCCTTGTCCAGGCCCGCCTTGACGAGGGTCTGGATGCCGCTCGCGGCGACCGAGCCGAACAGGACTACGCCCGCGCCGCCGAGCACGGGCCGGGGCACGACCGCGATGAGCGAGGCGGCCATCGGGCACAGGCCCATCAGGACCAGGAAGCCGCCGCCGGTGGCGACGACGTACCGGCTGCGGATCTTCGTCATCGCGACGAGGCCGATGTTCTGCGCGAAGGCGCTGCACATGAAGCCGTTGAAGAGCGGGCTGACGGCGGAGCCGAG
The DNA here is from genome assembly GCF_014650815.1 of Streptomyces flavofungini. Lineage (GTDB taxonomy): Bacteria > Actinomycetota > Actinomycetes > Streptomycetales > Streptomycetaceae > Streptomyces > Streptomyces flavofungini. The sequence continues at coordinate 350,520 of NZ_BMVR01000004.1, read as the reverse complement.
GGTGTCGGCGCGCAGGCCCGCGGCGATGGTCCTCTCGTCGGCGGGGCGGTCCACGATCTCACCGAGGGCCAGCATGTCGGCCGTCGACTCGGTCATCGAGACGACCATGACGACACAGAGCGAGACGATCGCGGCGGCGGCGAACTGCGGGGCCCCGAAGTGGAACGGCGTCGGGAAGCCGACCACGTCCGCGTCGGCGACCGGCCCGAAGTCCGTGACGTCGAAGGGGATCGCGACGAGCGTGCCGATGACCAGGCCGAGCAGCACCGCGATCTGCTTCACGAAGCCGCGCGTGAAGCGGCGCAGCAGCAGCACGATCACCAGGGTGATGCCCGCGAGCGACAGGTACTCGGTCGAGCCGTAGTCGTCGGCCGCCGGGTTCGGGCCCTGCATCCAGCCGAAGGCCACCGGCATCAGGGAGATGCCGATGAGCGTGATGACCGTGCCGGTGACCACGGGCGGGAAGAAGCGGATCATCTTGGAGAAGAACGGCGCGGCGATGAAGCCGAGCAGACCCGCGACGATCACCGCGCCGAAGATGATCGGCAGCGCGTCGTCCTTGTCCTTGGTGGAGTCGACGACCGCGAGCATGGGCGCGACACCGGCGAAGGTGACGCCGTTGACGAACGGCAGCCGCGCGCCGATCTTCCAGACGCCGAGCGTCTGCAGGAAGGTCGCGAGTCCGGCCGTGAACAGACAGGCGCCGGTGAGGAAGGTGAGTTCCTTCGCCGACAGGCCGACGGCCGCGCCCACGATGAGCGGCGGCGCGACGACGCCCGCGTACATGGCGGCGACGTGCTGGAGGCCGGTCGTGGCCATCTTCAGGGGTGGCAGCTTCTCGTCGACGGGATGCGGGGCGCCGTCGACCGGCTGTTTGGTATGCCCCGTCGTCGCGTCGGCGGCGTCGGCCGCGGCGCCGGCTTCGTCGGGGGTCCTGCCTTGCTTGGTGAACCTGGGCTTGGTCGCCACTGCGGCTCCTCCGGTTGTTTTCCAGTCCCGGCTGCGGACCGGCAACTTTTCGCTTCTGGGAGGTGGTGCATGGTGCAAGGACGTGCGCGTGCTCAAGGGGTGCGGCTATGAAGTTGTGGTGCGCCCAGGCAGTGCTGACCGCCCCGGGCACGTGAGGCTTTGGGCCACGTGCCGGGGCGGCACCCGAGCAGCCCGCTCGGCTGCTCGGGTCCGGTCAGGGGCCGTCCCCCCTGACCGGAGATCCAGGGTTCAGCTCCCCGCGGCGATGCGCGCGAGTCGCTGTGCCTCGTCCCGCGTGACGCGGGCGATGGCGTCCTCGTCGACGTGCAGCAGGCGGCCGTTCTCGACGACCGGCTCGCCGTTGACGAGGGAAAGGGTCACCGGCGCGGCGGCGCCGAAGACGATGGCGGTGACCGGGTCGGCGATCGAGGAGTGCCCGATGCCGTCGATCTTCCACAGGACCAGGTCGGCGAGCTTGCCCGCTTCCAGGGAGCCGATCTGGCTCGCCCGGCCGAGGACCTGGGCACCGCCGTACGTCCCCAGGCGCAGGGCCTGCCGGGCGTTCAGGGCGGCTTCCTTGTGGGCGCCCAGGCGGTTGATGAGGAGCGCGTTGCGCAGTTCGGTGTGCAGCTCGCCGGCCTCGTTGGAGGCGGTGCCGTCGACGCCGAGGCCGACGGGGACGCCCGCGGCGAGCATGTCGGGTACGCGGGCGATGCCGGCGGCGAGCCGGGCGTTGGAGGAGGGGCAGTGGGCGACGCCGGTGCCGGTGCGGGCGAACGCCTCGATGTCGGAGTCGTTCATGTGGACGCAGTGCGCCATCCACACGTCCTCACCGAGCCAGCCGGTGGACGCGAAGTAGTCGGTCGGGCCGAGGCCGAAGAGCTCGTGGCAGAACTTCTCCTCCTCGACCGTCTCGCTGCCGTGGGTGTGCAGCCGGACGCCGAGGCGGCGCGCCAACTCCGCTCCCTGCTTCATGAGTTCGGTGGAGACGGAAAACGGCGAGCAGGGGGCGACGGCCACCTGCGTCATGGCGCCGAAGGACGCGTCGTGGTGCTTCTTGACGGTCTCCTCGGTGGCGGCGAGCGCGCCCTCCAGGGTCTCCACGGCGAAGTCCGGCGGCAGGCCGCCGTCCTTCTCGCTGCGGTCCATGGAGCCGCGCGCCAGGGTGAAGCGCACACCCATCTCGCGGGCCGCCCCGATGATGGCGCCGGAGAGGTCGCCGGAGCCCTGCGGGTAGACGTAGTGGTGGTCCATGGCGGTGGTGACGCCGCCGCGGGCCATCATGCCGAGGGAGCCCTGCGCGGCGGCGCGGACCATCTCCTCGTCGATGCGGGCCCAGGTCGGGTACAGCGCCACCAGCCAGTTGAAGAGGTTGTGGTCGGTGGCGAGGCCCCGGGTGATCCACTGGTAGAAGTGGTGGTGCGTGTTCACCAGGCCGGGGGTGGCCAGGTGGCCGGTGCCGTCGACGCGGCGTACGACGTTCTCCAGGCCCTCGGGAGCCTTCCCCGCGCCGATCGACTCGATCGTGTTGCCCGCGACGACCACGTACCCCGAGGCGTACTCGGTGTCGTTGGCGTCCACGGTCGCGATGGCGCAGTTCTCGATGACGATGCGCGCTGCGGCGCCGCCGGGGGTTGCCGATGCTGCCATGGTGCTTCCTTTTCCTGCGAGTGGCGGAGGGGGTACCCCCTGCTCGTGAAGAGCTTGGGGGCGGGCACGGCATGACCCTAGGAAGATTTGAGTGCCGTGGCGGTGGCGCCACGGGTGCCGAGGTGGTGGAAGAACAGGTTGAGCGAGACCGCGGTGAGCGCGCCCGCGCTGATGCCGGAGCCGAGGACCGTCTGGGCCCACGCGGGGAAGTCCGCGTAGAAGGCGGGCGCGGCGAGCGGGATGATGCCCGCGCCGAGCGACACGGCCACCAGGATGATGTTGGAGCTGTCGTCCAGGCCCGCCTCGGACAGCGTGCGGATGCCGCTGACCGCGATGGAGCCGAAGAGGACGATGCCCGCGCCGCCGAGCACCGGCATCGGTACGAGGCTGACGACCGCCCCGAGCGCCGGGAAGGCGCCGAGCACGATCAGCGTGCCGCCCGCGACGGCGACGACGTAGCGGCTGCGTACCCGGGTCAGCGAGACGACGCCGACGTTCTGGGCGAAGGCGCTGGTGGGGAAACCGCCGAAGACCGGGCCGACGAGGGTGGCGATGCCGTCGGTGCGCAGGCCGCGCGTGATGGTCCTCCCGTCCGTCTTGCGCTCACAGATCTCGCCGAGCGCGAGCATTCCGGCGCTCGACTCCGTCATCAGGACGAGCATCACGATGCACAGCGAGAGGATCGCGGCGGGCTGGAACTCGGGGGCGCCGAAGGCGAACGGCTCGGGCACGGCCGCGACGGGCGCGGACTTCAGGGCGGCGAAGTCGGCCATGCCGAACGGGATCGCGGCGAGCGTGCCGATGAACAGGCCCATGAGCAGGGCGACTTGCTTGAGGAAGCCGCGGGCGAAGCGCTGGCAGAGCAGGATCACCACGAGCGTGAAGGCGGCGAGCGCGAGGAAGCGCATGTCGCCGAAGTCGGCGGCCTCCTTGTCGCCGCCCTGCGCCCAGGTGACGGGCACGGGCATCAGGGTCACGCCGATGAGGGTGATGACGACGCCGGTGACGAGCGGCGGGAAGAAGCGGAGCAGCCGCCCGAAGAAGGGCCCGACGGCGAGGCAGAAGACGCCCGCGACCATCACCGCGCCGTAGATGGCGGGGAGTTGATGACCCTGCGCGCTGTTCTCGGCGATGGCGAGGATCGGCGCGATGCCCGCGGAGGAGGCGGCGTTCACGAACGGCAGGCGGTTGCCGACGAACCCTTTGACGCCGAGGGTCTGCAGGATGGTGGCGAGCCCGGCGATGAGCAGGCCGGCCGCGATCAGCCGGGTCTGGGCGGCGGTGTCGAGGCCGACGGCCTGGCCGATGATGAGCGGAGGGGTGACGACGCCCGCGTACATGGCGGCGATGTGCTGGAGCGCGGCGGGGACGAGCCGCGACGGCTGGAGCTTCTCGTCCACCGGGTGACACACGGGAGTTGACGTCCCGTCGGGTATTGCGGGCGGTGCCATAGCTGTCGTTCCCTCCGGTGTGGCGCGCCCCGGACGTCAGGTGCCGGGGCGCGCGTCCCGCGTCAGAGGTTGGTCATGTCGACCGGGATCCTGGCCTCGGTGCCTTCGCGCAGGATGGTGGCCTCGATGAGGCCGTAGGGGCGGTCGGCGGCGTAGTAGACCGCGCCGTCCTTGGCCTCGTTGTCGAGGCCGAAGGCGGACAGGTCCTGGCGGAAGTGGTGCTTGTTCGGGGCGGAGAAGCGGATCTCGTCGATCTCGCCCCGGTTGTTCAGGACCCGCGTGCCCATTTGGTAGAGCGTCTGCTGGAGCGAGAGGGAGTAGGTCTCCACGAAGGCCTGCAGGATGTGCTTCTTGGCCTGCTCGTAGGACTTCTCCCAGTTCGGCATGCGCTGCTCGTCGCTGGACCAGTTGTGCCGCCACCACGTCGACAGGGACGTGGCGAGGATGCGGTCGTAGTCCTCCTTGAGCGTCGTGTACTTGTCCTTGATGTAGCCCCAGAACTCGGAGTTCGTGGAGTTCATCACGGTCAGGTCCTTCAGACCGCTCAGGACCTCGAACTTCGCTCCCCCGTCGCCTTCGGCGGAGTAGGTGATCTGGGCGAGCCGCGTCTCCTGGCCCTTGCGCACGAAGGAGTGCTTGACCTCGTCGGCGCCGATGAACTGCGAGTTGGCGTCGGAGGCGGCGATGCGCTCCCAGGCGTACTCCTCGATGCGGATGCGCGCCCGGTGGATGGAGGGCTGGCTGTCCACGAAGTGCCGGGCGAGGTGGATGCCGTACTGCTCGGCGGACTCGATGCCGTATTCCTTGGCGAACGCGAAGCAGGTGTTCTTCGTGGTGTCCGTCGGCAGGCAGTTGGCGTTCGAGCCGCTGTAGTGGACGTCGTCCAGGTCGCCGGAGAGGGCGACGGAGACGTTCAGGTCCTTGATGTGGTGGGTGTCGCCGTCCCGCGTGATCTTGACGACCCGGTTCTCGGCCTTGCCGTACTGGTTCTGGCCCAGGATCACAGGGCGGGCGCGGCGGGAATCGTCTGTCATGTCTGCTAGCTCCCTCGGTAAACGGAGTAGCCGAACGGGTTGAGCAGCAGCGGTACGTGGTAGTGCTCGCCCGGTACGACGGCGAAGGTGATCGCCACCTCGGGGAAGAACACACCGTTCGCACCGCTGTCCCGATTCGCGGGGGCGTCCTGCTGCGCCTCGGCTTGCTTGTCCTGCTTGTTCAGGAAGTACGTCTCGACGGCGAAGTCGAGCCGTACGCGGGTGGTGCCCTCCGGCAGCGCCGGCAGGTCCTTGCAGCGCCCGTCCGCGTCCGTGGCCGAGCCGCCGAGCGCGATCCAGTCCGCGCCGCCGCCGGAGCGGGCGGCCAGCGCGATGGCGACGCCCTCGGCGGGGCGGCCGACGCTGGTGTCCAGGATGTGCGTGGACACGGATGCGGTGGTGTCGGTGCTCATGCGTTCTCGTCCTCCAGAAGACGGGCCAGGCGGATGCGGTTGATCTTGCCGAGTTCGGTGCGGACGATCTCCCGCTCCTGCTCGGGCGAGTTGCCGATCCGGTCCCGGACCGCGTCCCGCATCTGCTCGCCGGTCCTGCCGGTGGCGCAGATGAGGAAGACGTGGCCGAACCTGTCCTGGTAGGCCAGGTTGAGGTCGAGCAGCTCGGCCTTGAGCCCCTCGGACGCCCCGGCCATGCCCGCCTGCTCGCGGGACGAGGTCGGGTCGCCCGGCTTCGGGCGCCCGATGGGCGGGTGCCCGGCCATCGCCTCGGCCAGGTCGTCGGCGGTCAGCTCGGCCATGGCGGCGTCGCTGGCTGCGTAGAGGGCGTCGGCGGTGGTGAAGGGGCGCTGGGCGAGCAGTGCGCTCCCCCAGGCCGACGAGGCGCAGGCCTCGTGGAGCTCGGCGGTGGCCGCCGGCTCCGGCAGGGCGTTGAACCGGGCCAGGCCCGGTGTCGTACGGGAAGTCACGGGGTGCCTCCGTGGCCATGTGCTGGACGGGCTGCGGAACAGCTAAGACCTTCAACAACATCCCGTCAACAGTTTGTTGAAATCATTTGAACAAAGAAGCCGCCACCCCGCGATCCGGGTGACGGCTTGGCCGCGCAGCGTGACGCCGCCCCGCGCCGGGGGCGCGGAGCTACTTGCCCTTCGCGGCGTTCTCCCTGTTCAGGTAGTTGTACACGGTGAAACGGCTGACCCCGAGGGCGCCCGCCACGGTCTCCACGCCATGGCGCACGGAGAACGCGCCACGGGCCTCGAGTATCCGTACGACCTCCTGCTTGGCCTTGCGGTCGAGCTCCGCGAGGGGCATGCCGCGCTTGCGCTCCAGGGCGAGCAGGATGTGGTCGAGGGAGTCCGCGAGCTGCGGCAGCCGCACCGCGAGCACGTCCGCACCCTCCCAGGACAGGACCACGTCGTCCGGGCCCGCCTGGTCCGGCGGCAGCATTTCGCCGCCCATGGCGTCCACGAGCGGCTTGACGGCGGTGACGAAGGGGTCGTCCCCGAATCCGGTCACGGGGCGACCTCCCCCGGCTCGGCCCGGTCGCCGGAATCCGTCCGCCCGCCGGGCTCCGCGATCACATTGACCTGGAGCGAGACGCGGGTGGCGCCGGCACCCAGGGACCGGCGCAGCATCGCGTCGACAGCCGTCAGGACCGCGTCGACGTCGCCCTCGGCGGTGTTGCCGAAGGGGCCGACGTCCACGGCGTCCAGGTCGGCGCCCTGGATGACGTCGCGGGCGGCCAGGGCGTGGGGCGGCGCCTCGTCGAGGTCGAAGGGCTCGGTCGTGAACTCCACTCTCAATCGCACGGCGCCAACTTAACTCGGCATCCGGCCGTCCAGGCGGCCCCGTCCGATTTTCCGGCGGAGCCCCTTGACAGCTTCCACGGATCGGATGCAGTCTTCCATCAAGCAGAAATGAACTTCCGCAATACGGAAGGAGCGCGGAAGCCCCATGGGATACTCCGACCAGCGCTTCAATGTGAACCTGTCGATCCTCTTCACCGAGCTCCCGCTCCTGGAGCGCCCCGCGGCCGCCGCGAAGGCCGGCTTCGGCGCGGTCGAGCTGTGGTGGCCCTGGGTCGACGCCCCCACCCCCGAGCGGTCCGAGCTCGACGCCCTGAGAAAGGCGATCGAGGACGCGGGCGTGCAGTTGGTGGGACTGAACTTCTACGCCGGACAGCTTCCGGGTCCCGATCGCGGCGCCCTTTCGATCCCCGGCGAGGAGAGCGCGAAGTTCCGCGCGAACCTCGCGGTGGCGGCGGACTTCGCGAAGTCGCTCGGCTGCACGGCGCTGAACGCCCTGTACGGCAACCGCGTCGACGGCGTGGACCCAGCCGTCCAGGACGAACTCGCCCTGGAGAACCTGGTGTTGGCCGCCCGGGAGGCTTCTCGCGTGGGCGCGGTTCTGTTGATCGAGGCGCTCAACGCCCCCGAGTCGCCCAAGTGCCCCATCGTGAGCGCGCCCAAGGCGATCGAGATCGTGGACAAGGTGAACGCCGCGACGGGGCTCGACAACGCCAAGTTCCTCATGGACCTGTACCACCTCTCCATGAACGGGGAGGACCTGCCCTCGGTCATCGAGCGGTACGCGGCCAGGACCGGGCATGTGCAGATCGCCGACAACCCCGGCCGGGGCGCCCCGGGCACCGGTTCGCTGCCGCTGGAGGAGCTGCTCGATCAGCTCCGGACGGCGGGGTACGACGGGTGGGTCGGCCTTGAGTACAAGGCGGGCGACCGCCCCAGCGCCGAGTCGTTCGGCTGGCTGTCCTAAACAGCTGACACAGAAACACCGAGTAGGAGAGGTTCCCTCATGAGCACGCTTCCCAAGGTCGCCTGGATCGGACTCGGCATCATGGGATCGCCCATGTCCGAGAACCTGATCAAGGCGGGGTACTCCGTCACCGGCTTCACGCTGGAGCAGGACAAGCTCGACCGGCTCGCCGCCGCGGGCGGCACCGCCGCCAAGTCGATCGCCGAGGCCGTCGGGGACGCCGACGTGATCGTGACGATGGTGCCCGCGTCCCCGCAGGTCGAGGCCATCGCGTACGGCCCGGACGGCATCCTGGAGAACGCGAGGTCCGGCGCGCTCCTCATCGACATGTCGTCGATCACCCCGCAGACCTCCGTCGACCTGGCGAAGGCCGCCGAGGACAAGGGCATCCGCGTCCTGGACGCCCCCGTGTCCGGTGGCGAGGCCGGTGCCATCGAGGCCGTCCTCTCCATCATGGTCGGCGGCGAGCAGGCCGACTTCGACGCGGCCAAGCCGCTCCTGGACGCGCTCGGCAAGACCATCGTGCTGTGCGGCCCGCACGGCTCCGGCCAGACGGTGAAGGCCGCGAACCAGCTCATCGTCGCCGTCAACATCCAGGCGTGCGCCGAGGCCGTGGTCTTCCTGGAGAAGTCCGGCGTGGACCTGACGGCGGCCCTGGACGTGCTCAACGGCGGCCTCGCCGGTTCGACCGTCCTGACCCGCAAGAAGGACAACTTCCTGAACCGGGACTTCAAGCCGGGCTTCCGCATCGACCTGCACCACAAGGACATGGGCATCGTGACCGACGCCGCCCGCAACGTCGGCGCGGCCCTGCCCGTCGGCGCCGTGGTCGCCCAGCTCGTCGCCTCCCTGCGCGCACAGGGCGACGGCGGCCTCGACCACTCCGCGCTGCTCCGCTCCGTCGAGCGCCTCTCCGGCGCCCAGCTCTGACCGAGGGCCCGCACCTCGCAGGCCTGAGAGCACCCCAGACTTCCGGGCCGCGGCGGCGTTGACACCTGTCCTGTCGCGCCCAGACGCCGCCGCGGCCCGGAACCCTCCACCCCGCTCATCAACTTCAACAAACTGTTGACGTAGCAGCTCAGGGGTCCCTACGCTCCCCATCACGTCAGCAGCCACAGCACGGAAGGCCGACCCACCACCATGTCGCAGCGTGTGCTCACGACCGAGTCCGGCGCTCCTGTCGCCGACAACCAGAACTCCGCCTCCGCCGGTGTCGGCGGCCCGCTGCTCCTCCAGGACCAGCACCTGTTGGAGAAGCTCGCCCGCTTCAACCGCGAGCGGATCCCGGAGCGCGTCGTGCACGCCCGTGGCTCGGGCGCCTACGGCTACTTCGAGGTGACCGACGACGTCACCGCGTACACCTCCGCGGACTTCCTCGGCGAGGTGGGCAAGCGCACGGAGACCTTCCTGCGGTTCTCCACCGTGGCCGACAGCCTCGGCGGCGCGGACGCGGTCCGCGACCCGCGCGGCTTCGCGGTGAAGTTCTATACCGAAGAGGGCAATTACGACCTCGTCGGCAACAACACCCCGGTGTTCTTCATCAAGGACCCGATCAAGTTCCCGGACTTCATCCACTCGCAGAAGCGCGACCCGTTCACGGGCAAGCAGGAGCCGGACAACGTCTGGGACTTCTGGGCGCACGCCCCCGAGGCCACGCACCAGGTGACCTGGCTGATGGGCGACCGCGGCATCCCCGCCTCGTACCGGCACATGAACGGCTACGGCTCGCACACCTACCAGTGGACGAACGCCGAGGGCGAGGCCTTCTTCGTCAAGTACCACTTCAAGACGAACCAGGGCGTCCGCTGCCTCTCCGCCGAGCAGGGCGCCGAGCTCGCGGGCAAGGACGCCAACTCGCACCAGACGGACCTGCTCCAGGCCATCGAGCGGGGCGTGAACCCGTCCTGGACCCTGCACGTACAGGTGATGCCGGCGGCGGACGCGGCCGACTACCGCTTCAACCCGTTCGACCTGACCAAGGTGTGGCCGCACAGCGACTACCCGCTGCGGCGCGTGGGCCGCCTGGTCCTCGACCGCAACCCGGACAACATCTTCGCCGAGGTCGAGCAGGCCGCGTTCTCGCCGAACAACTTCGTGCCCGGCATCGGCCCCTCGCCGGACAAGATGCTCCAGGGCCGCCTGTTCGCGTACGCCGACGCGCACCGCTACCGCCTGGGCGTCAACCACACCCAGCTCGCCGTGAACGCGCCGAAGGCCGTGCCCGGGGGCAGTGCGGACAACTACGGCCGCGACGGCCTGATGGCGTCCAACGCCTACGGCCGCGACCGCAGGAACTACGAGCCGAACTCCTACGACGGCCCCACCGAGACCGGCAAGCCCCTGTCGGCCCCGCTGGCCGTCACCGGCCACACGGGCACGCACGAGGCCCCGGCCCACACCAAGGACGACGACTTCTTCCAGGCCGGCGAGCTGTACCGGCTGATGTCCGCCGAGGAGAAGTCCCGCCTGGTGGCGAACATCGCGGGCGGCCTCTCGCAGGTCTCGCGCGACGACGTCATCGAGAAGAACCTCGCCCACTTCCACGCCGCCGACGCCGACTACGGCAAGCGCGTCGAAGCGGCGGTGCGCGCCCTGCGCGACGACTGAGGTTCACCAACCCCCAGGCTGCGCGGGGGACTTGACGGGAGGTCGGTCCCCCTGCGCGGAGACCCGCAGCGCCGTGGACCCGGATGAGGGGTGGCCCACGGCGGGCGGGACGACGTGGACCGCGGCGGCTCGGACGAGCCAGTGCGGTGGTGAAGGTCTCCCGGCGCGCCTTCGACCTGAGAAGGCGCGGCCGGGGACTGTCGCCCGCGCCGCCGCGGTCCCGGCACCCCCCTGAATCCCGCCCGGCGGCGCGTATGCATGTTCCGCCAGTCGCACGCCGTCGGGCGGCAGCAACTCCCGGACCCCGGGGCGCGTCGCGCCCCGGGGGCTTCGTCGTCCCCGGGGTCTCAGCGCACCTTCTCCCCCGCCGCCAGCGTCGCCACCATCCGCTCCAGGCGTGCCGCCCGCGTGCGGTCCGTGCGTGCCGTCTGCAGCCGCAGGATCACCCGGAACCGGTCCGTCTTGCCGAGCCCGTCGTACGTCCGGGCGGCCCGGGGCTCGGCGGCCAGCGCGGCCGCGAGGTCGTCGGGGACGCGCGCCTCGGCCTGCGGGTCGTACGCGGCGTCCCAGCGGCCGTCCGCCTTCGCCGCCGCGATCTCGGCGAACCCGCGCGGCCGCACCCGGCCCGCGGCGATCAGCGCCTCCACCCGGTCGATGTTCCGCTTCGACCAGGTGCCGCGCGGGCGGCGCGGGGTGATCTTCTGCAGGAAGTAGGTGTCGTCGTGGCGGCGGCGCTGACCGTCGATCCACCCGAAGCACAGCTCCAGGTCGATCACCTCGTCGATCGTCACGGAGGCGACGCCCGAGGCCTTCTTGGCCAGCTTGAGCCAGATGCCGGGGCTGTCCTCGTGGTGCGCGTCGAGCCACTCCTCAAGGGCGCTCCGGTCGGCGAACGCGCGGACGGGGAGGCCGTCGAACGTCTCCATGGCAGGGCTCCTTCGCTCCGTACGCACCTCACGCCACGGTATACGGCCCGCTCCCCCGCACGGCGGAGACGGTTCGGCGCCCGGACTGACGATCCCCGTCCACGGCGGCGGAAGAGTAATTGCCATGACGACGACAGCAGTTCACGAGGACGACATCCGCACCGGCACGGACGCGGACACGGGGTGGGGCATGGCCGGGGGCACGGACACCGGCGCGAACCCCGGCACACGTACAGGCGCAGGCCACCACGCCAGCACCAGCACCGGCACCGGCACCGAGCGCCCCGTCCCCCGCTGGGCCGAGCGCGTCGCGCACCTCATCCCCCTCGTCCTGCTCGCCCAGTGCGTGTGGCGGCTCCCCTTCGCCTTCGGGTTCGACATGGGTACCGGCACCGGGTCGATCGGCAGCCTGTGGATCTCGGTGCCGTACATCTTCGCGCTGAGTCTGCTCACCGAGGCGCTCGCCCTGCTGGGCTTCGGGCTCGTGCGGGGCTGGGGCGAGGTGGCGCCGGGCTGGATCCCGCTGCTCGGCGGGCGGCGCCTGAACCGCTGGGTGGCGGTGGTGCCCGCGACGCTCGGCGGCCTCGGCGCGACGGCCCTGTTCGGGCCCTTCACGCTGGGCGCCCTCGGCCTCGGCGTCTCGTTCGGGGAGTACGACAGCGGCTTCTGGGAGTTCCTGTTCCGGGCCTGCGTCCTGCCGGTCGGCCTGTGGGGCCCGCTGGTCCTGGCCCTGACGGTCCACTACTTCGTACGCCGCGGCCCCGCCGCCGCACGGGCCGCGATCCCTGCCGTGAACACGTCCACGGAGAACCCGAACCGCGTGTCGGCGTCGTCCTGAGCCAGCTCCGCGAGCCGCGCCAGCCGCGGCAGGCCGTCGGCGTCGGCAGTACGCAGCCACGGCGGCGGGTGGGCCGCCAGGTCGGCCGGGTCGAGACCGGCGGGCGGGCGGTCCCGCGGGACGTCCTCGAACTCCACGAAGCCCACGACCAGGCGGATCGTCTCCATACAGGCGCGGTAGGCGTCCGCGAGGCCGAGGCCGACCGCCTCGAAGAAGCCGATCAGGGCGTCCACGTTGCGGAGCATCACCGGGTGCGTGGCCAGGGTGATGTTCTCGCTCAGGGCCAGGGTGGTCATGCCGGGGTGGCGGCGGTAGTGGGCGCGCAGGTCGGCGCAGAAGGCCCGCAGGCCGGCCCGCCAGGCTTCCGGGGCCGGGTCCAGGGCCGGTGGCCGCCAGGCCGCCTGGAACACCTCGGCGGCGACCGTGATCAGGTCGCGGCGGTCGTCGACGTAGTTGTACAAGGCGCGTGGGGAGACGCCCAGTTCGGCCGCGAGGGAACGCATCGTGAGGGCGGCGGGGCCGTGCCGCCCCAGGAACGCGAGAGCCGCCTCGCCGACGCCCTGCCGGGTCAGGGTCGCCCGGCCCTTCCGGTGGGTGGGCCGTTGCCGTGTGGTGCCGCTCATCCCCTGAGGCTAGCGCCCGCTCCCCTCGATGGCGGCTCCGCTCCCCTGGGCCCGGCGCCCGCTCCCTCCGAGGCCGCTCCCGCTTGAACTTCACACATGTTGACTTTAAGGAGTCCGAGCGCCAGGGTGGCCCGGGTAAGGATTGCCTCACCTCGCTTGGAGCCGTCGATGCGCCGTCTCTCCGGGCTCGCCATGGACCTCGGCCCGCTGCGCGAAAGCCGCGATTTCCGGCTGCTGTACGCGGGTTTCCTCGGCGCCCTCATCGGCACCCTGATGACCGGGGTCGCGGTGGCGGTGCAGGTGTACGACCTCACCGGCTCGTCCCTGCACATCGGGCTCGTCAGCCTCGCCCGCGCGCTGCCCATGGTCGCGGGCGTCCTCGTCGGGGGCGTGCTCGCCGACCGGATGGACCGCCGCACCCTGATGATCGTCACGCGCCTTCCGCTCACCCTCGCCGCCGGCGCGCTCGCCGCCAACGCCCTTGCCCCGGAGCCCCAGTTGTGGCTGATCTACGCGGCCACCGCCACGACGGGCCTGCTGGCGGGCCTCGGCGGTCCCGCCATGCTGGCCGCGGTCCCGGCCCTCGCGGGCACCGGCCGCCTCGCCGCCGCGGGCGCGCTGCTCTCCGGCTCCACCCAACTCGCCGCGCTCATCGGCCCCGCGGCGGGCGGCGCGCTCATCGCGGGCCCCGGCCTCGCCGCCTGCTACGCCGTCGACGCGGCGGGCTTCCTGGTGTTCACGGCGGCGCTGCTCTTCGTCCGGCCGCTGCCGGTGCCCGCGGGCGGCGGCGCGTCCGGCAAGGGGGTGCGGCGGGCGTTCGGCTCGCTCGCGGACGGGTTGCGGTTCGTACGGCGGCACCGGCTCGTCCTCGGGCTGCTCCTGGTCGACGCGGCGGCGATGGTCTTCACGATGCCGCAGGCGCTGTACCCGGCCCTGGCCGACGAGCGATTCGGGGGTGGCGCGGCCGTCGTCGGCCTGCTCTACGCGGCGCCCGCGTGCGGGGCCCTGGTGGGCGCGGCGACCAGCGGGTGGACGGCCCGTGCGGGCGGGCACGCGCTGATCGGCGCGGTGCTGCTGTGGGGCGCCGCCCTCACCGGCTTCGGCGCCGGCTCCTGGCTGCCGCTCGCCCTGGTGCTCCTGGCCCTCGCGGGCTTCGGCGACCTGATCTCCGAGACGCTGCGCTCGGCGCTGCTCCAGCACGGCACACCGGACGAACTGCGTGGCCGTGTCAGCGGGTTGTGGATGGCACAGGCGACGGTGTCGCCCGCGCTCGGCAACACGGCGGTCGGCTTCCTGGCCGAACTGACCGGCGCGGGCGCGGCGGTGACGATCGGCGGCCTCGTCTGCGTCGGGGCCACGGTGGCGGTGGCGGTGGCGTTCCCGTCGCTGCGGCGGGCGCGGCTCGGCTCCGCCCCGGCAGACGGCGACGTGCGCGAGGAGACGCCGACGGACGGCGGCGCACGCGAAGAGACCCCGACGGACGGCGGCGCACGCGCGAAGGCTCCGGCGGACGGCGGCGCACGCGCGAAGGCTCCGGCGGACGGCGGCGCACGCGCGAAGGCCCCCGCCCCGGAGCCGAACTCCGGTGCGGGGGCCTCCTCTTGAGCGACCGGTGCACCTCCGACCAGGCAACCGGTGCGCCGCGACGTACTACGCCTTGAGCGTCTTGATGGCACTCGGCGCGTGCCACGGCTCCGTGGCGATCTCCTCGAACTCGGTGACATCGCTGATGTCCGCCGTGCGGCTCATGGAGATGTTGGTGATCCGCTCCAGGATCGCCTCGACGACGACCGGCACCCGGTACTCCTGCGCCAGCTTCTTGGCCTCCTCGAAGGCGGCGCCGAGGTCGGCCGGGTCGGTGACGCGGATGGCCTTGCAGCCGAGGCCCTCGGCGACCTTGACGTGGTCGACGCCGTAGACGCCGAGCTCCGGCGAGTTCAGGTTCTCGAACTCCAGGTTGACCTGGAAGTTGATGTCCAGGCCGATCTGGGCCTGGCGGATCAGGCCCAGGTAGGAGTTGTTCACGAGGACGTGGACGTAGGGGATGCGGTGCTGGGCGCCGACGGCCAGTTCCTCGATCATGAACTGGAAGTCGTAGTCGCCGGAGAGGGCGACGACCTGGGCGTCCGGGTCGGCCGTGGCGACACCGAGGGCGGCCGGGATGGTCCAGCCGAGCGGGCCCGCCTGGCCGCAGTTGATCCAGTGCCGCGGCTTGTAGACGTGCAGCATCTGGGCGCCGGCGATCTGGGAGAGGCCGATGGTGGTGACGTACCGGGTCTCCGGGCCGAAGGCCTTGTTCATCTCCTCGTACACGCGCTGCGGCTTCATCGGGATGTCGTCGAAGTGCGTACGGCGCAGCAGCGTGGACTTGTGCTCCTGGCCCCGGGCGATCCAGGCGCTCCGGTCGGGCAGTTCGCCCGCGGCCTTCAGCTCCGTGGCGACCTCGACGAACAGCTCCAGGGCCGCCTTGGCGTCGGAGGCGATGCCGTAGTCCGGCGCGAAGATCTTGCCGATCTGGGTCGGCTCGATGTCGACGTGCACGAACGTGCGGCCCTCGCGGTACACGTCCAGCTTGTAGCCGGTGTGGCGGTTGGCCCAGCGGTTGCCGATGCCGAGGACGAAGTCCGACTCCAGGAACGTCGCGTTGCCGTAGCGGTGCGAGGTCTGCAGGCCGACCATGCCCGCGTTCAGCTCGTGGTCGTCGGGGATGGTGCCCCAGCCCATCAGGGTCGGGATGACCGGAGTGCCCGTCAGCTCCGCGAACTCCACCAGGAGTTCGGAGGCGTCGGCGTTGATGATGCCGCCGCCCGCGACGATCAGCGGCCGCTCGGAGTTCACGAGCATGCCGATGGCCTTGGCGATCTGGGCACGGCTCGCGGTCGGCTTGTAGACCGGCAGCGGCTGGTACGTCTCCGGGTCGAACTCGATCTCGGTGAGCTGGACGTCGATGGGCAGGTCGATGAGGACCGGCCCGGGACGGCCGGAGCGCATCAGGTGGAATGCCTGCTGGAAGACGCCGGGGACCTGCGCGGCCTCCAGGACCGTGACGGCCATCTTCGTCACCGGCTTGGCGATCGAGGCGATGTCGACGGCCTGGAAGTCCTCCTTGTGGATCACGCTCGTGGGCGCCTGGCCCGTGATGCACAGGATCGGGATCGAGTCACCGATGGCGGAGTAGAGGCCGGTGATCATGTCGGTGCCCGCCGGGCCCGACGTGCCGATGCAGACACCGATGTTGCCCGGGTGGGTGCGCGTGTACCCCTCGGCCATGTGCGAGGCGCCCTCGACGTGGCGGGCGAGCGTGTGATCGATGCCGCCGCCTTCCTGGAGCGCCTTGTAGAAGGGGTTGATCGCGGCCCCCGGCACACCGAACGCGTTGGTGACGCCCTCGCGCTTGAGGATCTCAACTGCCGCGCGGGCAGCGGTCATACGAGCCATTGAGTTCTCCTGCTTCGGCTGACGAAGCCACGGCCCCCGTCGCGCCCCGCGGTGAGCCGTGCCTTCCGGTCCTGCTTCCGCGCCGTGGTCCGCCTTTCGACTTCTTCCACATTGCGGAAATTATGTTCTGCTATATGGAAGCAATGTAAGGGGGTGCGCGGGGGCCGTCAAGGGATGCCGGGGCACGCGGGGGCGGGTGCGGGCAGGCGGGGGCGCGCGTCCAGCTCAAAATGGCGTATCGGCGCGGTCACCTTCCGTACGACGATGAGCTCCGTACGATGGGGAGCTTCGGCAACGGGCGGGCGGCGACGGGCGGCGGTGCGGGCGATGGCGACGGACGACGTACTGGTGCGGTGCCCGGTGTGCCGCCGCGAACAGGCCTACGCTCCCCCGGCGTTCCCCTGCGTCTGCGGCGAGCCCGTCGCACCCCCCGTCCGGCACGGCGCCGCCGTCCCGCTCACGCACCGGACCGGGGCGGACGCGTGGGTGACGGTGCGCTGCGCGGCCTGCGGACGCACGGCGGACTGGCCGCGGCCGGAGCTGGGGTGCGCGTGCGGGACCGTGCTGCGGATAGTGGTGGCGTCGGACGAGGTGAGCGAACCCCCGGCGCACGGCGGCAGCGACCCCGCCCGGCCCGAAGAAGCGGGCGGCCACCCCTCCCTCACGCCGTCCCACATTCCCCTGCCGCGGACCGCGCCCACCCCCCGGCCCGCCTTCCGCCCCTTGGCCGTCCGCAGCGCCCGGGACGCGGTGACCACGGCGGCCCTCTATCTGCGCTGGCTCGGCTACGAGGACGTGCGCGAGGCCGGACCCGACGAGGAGCGCCCGCCGTCGGGGACGCGGCTCGCGGCGCTCGGCGTGCTCGCGCAGGTCGAGCCCGCAGTCCGGGAGACGTCGCTGCGGGATGTCGAGTGCGCCTGGCTGACCGCCATGGCGCACTCGGCGACGTGCGTGTGCTTCGCCCTGTGCGACTTCACGCCCGCGGCCCGCGACCGCGCCGACGAGCTGGACGTGGCCCTGTTCCGCATCGACCTGTCGGGCACCCCGGAGCCGCTGAACGGCGCGGCGGACGAACTGGCGGCGACGGGCGCCTGACGCCCCGGACCGGGGCGCGCCGCGCCGCAGACGGACGTGGCGGCCATGCGCCCGGCGGCGGACTCAGCCGAACCGCTCCCGCAGCTCCACCTTCCGCACCTTCCCCGACACCGTCATCGGGAAGCTCTCCAGGATCCGCAGCCCCACCGGGACCTTGTAGTGGGCGAGCCTGCCCGCGCAGAACCCCCGCAGTTCCTCCAGCGTCAGCGTGTCCTCGGGGTCGCGCAGGATGACGCAGGCCAGCGGGGCCTCGCCGTACCGCTCGTCCGGCACTCCGACGACCTGCACGTCCGCGATCTTCGGGTGGGCGTACAGGAACTCCTCGATCTCGCGCGGGTAGATGTTCTCGCCACCACGGATGATCATGTCCTTGATGCGGCCGACGATCTGTACGTACCCGTCATCGCGCATCACCGCGAGGTCACCCGTGTGCATCCAGCGCCCGGAGTCGATGACCTCGGCGGTCCGCTCCGGCTCCTCCCAGTAGCCGAGCATGACGCTGTACCCGCGCGTGCACAGCTCGCCGGACTCGCCGCGCGGCAGCGTCACCCCGCTCACCGGGTCGACGATCTTCACCTCGATGTGCGGCAGCACCCGCCCCACCGTGCCGGTGCGGCGCTCCAGGTCGTCGTCCATGCGGGTCTGGAGGGAGACGGGCGAGGTCTCGGTCATGCCGTAGCAGATGGAGACCTCCGCCATGTGCATCTCGGCGACGACCCGCTTCATGACCTCGACGGGGCACGGCGAACCGGCCATGATCCCGGTGCGCAGCGACGACAGGTCGTAGGTGGCGAAGTCGGCGAGGTTGAGCTCGGCGATGAACATCGTCGGCACGCCGTACAGCGAGGTGCAGCGCTCGCGCTCGACCGCGTGCAGGGTCGCCACGGGGTCGAACGACGGCGCCGGGATCACGACGCAGGCGCCGTGCGAGGTGGCGCCGAGGTTGCCCATCACCATGCCGAAGCAGTGGTAGAAGGGCACGGGCAGGCACACCCGGTCCTGCTCGCCGTAGCCGATGGTGCGCCCCACCCAGTACCCGTTGTTGAGGATGTTGTGGTGGGAGAGCGTGGCCCCCTTCGGGAAGCCGGTGGTGCCGGATGTGTACTGGATGTTGATCGGGTCGTCGCAGCTCAACTCAGCTTCACGGGCGGCGAGTTCGGCCGGGTCGACGGACCGGGCGGCGGCCAGGAGCGCACCCCACGACGGGTCGGCGATGTAGTGCGCGGCCCGCAGGTCCGGACACTCGCCGCGGACCTCCTCGACCATCGCCCGGTAGTCGCTGGCCTTGTGCTCCCGGGTGGCGACGAGCAGTGAGACGCCCGACTGCTTGAGGACGTACGCGAGTTCGTGCGCGCGGTACGCCGGATTGACGGTCACCAGGATCGCGCCGACCCGCGCGGTGGCGTACTGCACGAGCACCCACTCGGCGCAGCTCACCGCCCAGATGCCGACCCGGTCCCCCCTGCCGACCCCGGAGCCGATCAGACCGAGCGCCAACTCCTCGACGGCGGCGCCGAATTCGGCGTACGTCCAGCGGGCACCGGCCGCGATGTCGACGAGCGCGTCACGGTCGGGCCAGGCCGCGACGGCACGGGCGAGGTTCTGCCCGA
Organism: Streptomyces flavofungini; assembly: GCF_014650815.1. Taxonomy (GTDB): domain Bacteria; phylum Actinomycetota; class Actinomycetes; order Streptomycetales; family Streptomycetaceae; genus Streptomyces; species Streptomyces flavofungini. The sequence goes on along the minus strand of NZ_BMVR01000004.1, from coordinate 331,553 downwards.
TGGTGTCGCCGAGGAGGGGGGTCCGGCTGGTGCCGTGCGCGTACGAAAGCCCCGCGCCACCGTCCGGGCCACCGGCACCGCCCGCACCGCCCGCACCCGTGGAACTCACCGTCGTGCTCACCGGAAGTCCTCCTCGCGGTACTCGGCGCCGGAGCCCTCGGCCGTGGCCTCCCGCAGCTCGATGCGGCGGATCTTGCCGGACACGGTCTTGGGCAGCACGCCGAACTCAAGGCGCCGCACGCGCTTGTACGGGGCGAGCACCGCCCGGGAGTGCTCGAACAGCAACTTCGCGGTGTCCGGGCCCGGTTGATACCCCTCGGCGAGCACCACGTACGCCTTGGGCACGGCCAGACGTACCGGATCCGGGGCGGGCACGACCGCCGCCTCGGCCACCGCCTCGTGCTCCAGGAGCGCGCTCTCCAGCTCGAACGGCGAGATCTTGTAGTCGGACGCCTTGAAGACGTCGTCGCTCCGGCCGACGTAGGTGAGGTACCCGTCGGCGCTCCGCGCGCCGATGTCGCCGGTGCGGTAGTAGCCGTCCGCCATGGCCTCGGCGGTACGCTCCGGGTCGCCGTGGTAGCCCGTCATCAGGCCGACCGGATGCGCCGACAGGTCGAGCGCGATCTCGCCCTCCTCGGCGCCCGGCGCCCCGGTGACCGGGTCGAGCAGCGCGACGACGAAGCCGGGCGTGGGCCGCCCCATCGACCCGGGCCGCAGCTCCTGGCCGGGGGTGTTGGCGACCTGCACGGCCGTCTCGGTCTGCCCGAAGCCGTCCCGGATGGTCACGCCCCAGTCGCGCCGCACCTGCTCGATGACCTCGGGGTTCAGCGGCTCCCCGGCCGCGACGACCTCGCGCGGCGGCGTCCGGAGCTGGGTGAGGTCGGCCTGGATCAGCATCCGCCACACGGTGGGCGGCGCGCAGAAGCTGGTGACCCCGGCGCGGTCCATCTCCCGCATCAACCGGCCCGCGTCGAAGCGCGTGTAGTTGTGGATGAAGACGGTCGCCTCCGCGTTCCACGGCGCGAACAGGTTCGACCAGGCGTGCTTCGCCCAGCCGGGCGAGGAGATGTTCAGATGCACGTCGCCGGGCCGCAGCCCGATCCAGTACATCGTCGCCAAGTGGCCCACGGGGTACGACACATGGGTGTGCTCGACGAGCTTGGGCCGGGCGGTCGTGCCGGAGGTGAAGTACAGCATCAGCGGGTCGTCGGCGCGGGTGGGGCCGTCGGGGGTGAAGTCGGCGGGGGCGGTGTCGACGCCGTCGTAGGAGATCCAGCCGTCGGCGCCCTCGGCGGACGCGGCTCCGGCTCCGGCTCCGGCTCCGGCTCCGGCTCCGGCTCCCTGAGCGTCCCCTGCGCCGACGACGATCCGGGTGTACTCCCCCGGCACGTCCGCGAACTTCGCGATGTCCTCGCCCCGCACCACCACGTGCCGGGCCCGGCCGCGCTCGATGCGGTCGCGCAGGTCGGCGGCGCCGAGGAGCGGCGTCGCCGGGATCACCACGGCCCGCAGTTTCATCGCGGCGAGGGCGACCTCCCACAGCTCGGCCTGGTTGCCCAGCATCACGACGATGCGGTCACCGGCGCCGACGCCGAGCCCGCGCAGCCAGTTCGCGGCCCGTGCGGAGCGCCGCGCGAGCTCCGCGAAGGACAGGCGGGTCTCCTCCCCGTCCTCCTCGACGATGTGCAGCGCCGTGCGGTCGTTGCCGTCGGCGATGGCGTCGAACCAGTCCAGGGCCCAGTTGAAGTGCGCGGGCCGCGGCCAGGCGAAGCCCTCGTAAGCGGCCCGGTAGTCCGCCCGGTGGCGCAGCAGGAAGTCCCGCGCCGCACGGAACTCCGCCGTGCCGCCACCCGCTCCGGTCGCCGTCATCCGCACCCCTCGCATTCCGATCGCATTCCCGATACCGCCGCCCGTCCGTACCATCGTGTAATTCGTGATGCAGGTCTCACTACCCCCGAAAGGGGGTGGCGTCCCGCGAGGACAGCGGACATCGCGGTGGACATCAGGGGCACGGGGCCGAAAGCTGAGGGAGCGGGCGCGTGAGTGCTGCGGACGGCGGCGAGGCGACGGAGGTACGGGCCGCGCTGCTGCGGCTACGGCGTGGGACGGGTCTGCCGGTCGCCTTCGGCGGCCTCGTGACCGGCGCGGACGGCACCGCGCGGGTACGGATCGCGGAGCTGAGCGGCACCGCCACGCGCTCCCTGAACGGCCTCGCGATCCACATGGGCAACGGCCTCGGCGGCAAGGCGGTCGCGCTCGCCCGGCCGTGCGCCGTCTCGGACTACGGCGCGTCGCGGCAGATCAGCCACGAGTACGACACCGCCGTCGCGTCGGAGGGCCTGCGGGCGGTGCTCGCGGTGCCGCTGGTGGTACGCCGCCGGGTGCGCGGCCTGTTGTACGGCGCCCTGCGCACCGCTCAGCCCCTCGGCGACCGGGCCCTCACCGAGGCCGTGGCGGCGGCCCGGGACCTGGAACAGGCCCTCGCCGTACGGGACGAGGCCGCCGCGATGCTGGCGGCGGCCCGGGAGGCGGTCGCGGAGACGGCCCCGCGAAGGTACGACGCCGGGGACGCGGCGTGGGAGCGCGTACGGGAGGCGCACGGGGCGCTGCGCGCGCTGGCCGCACGCATCGGTGATCCCGTGCTGCGGGAGGAACTCCTCGCGGTGTGCGGGACGCTGACGGACGCGGCGGCCGACTCCACCGGCCCCGAGCCCGGCCCCGGCGTCCGGCTCGCCCCGCGCGAACTGGACGTGCTGGCCTGCGTGGCCGGGGGCGTCACCAACGCGGTCGCCGCCGACCGCCTCGGCCTGCGCCCGGAGACGGTGAAGGGCTACCTGCGGTCGGCGATGCGGAAGCTCGGGGCGCACACGCGGTGGGAGGCGGTGGTGGCGGCGCGGCGGGCGGGGGTGTTGCCGTAGGTACGCGGGGGCCGCCATGGCGGCGAAGGGCTGCCGTGGCGGCGGGGGGCAGAGCCGCGCGTTCGGGCCGCGCGGACTGAGCCCCGCACCCGCCCCCGCTCACCTCTCGGCCGCTACTACCCCGAACCCGATGTCGTACGAAGCCGCGTCGGCGGCGACCAGCCGTGCCGTCCGCTCCGCCTCCGCCGCGACCTCGCTCCGCTGGGCCTTGGTGAGCTTCCCGAACGGCTCGACGGTGAGCCGCACGGCCCCGTCCTTGGACTCGTCCAGGCGCCAGATCCCGGCGAGGAACCCGTCCACCAGAAAGGTGCAGTGGGCCTGGTTGCCCGTCCAGGTGCGGCTCTTGTGGTCGAGCGCGACGACGCGGGTGCGGTCGGCGTGGGACAGCAGCAGGTTGTCGAACTCGGGCAGGAAGCGGGGCGGGGCCGGGGTGTCGGCGTCGGGGCGGGGCGCGTCGGGCAGGTCGAACAGCTCGACGCCGCGCTCGTCGCGGAACGTGCGGAGCCGGGGACGCAGCCGCTCGAAGGCCGCGCGCAGCCGGGTGAGCCCGGCCCAGGCCTGCATGTCCTTGACGGAGGCGGGCCCGAAGGCGGCGAGGTAGCGCAGGACGGTGTCGTCGGGGGCGGGCTCCTCGACGAGGGGGCGGCCGAGCCAGTGCTCGGCGGTGGTGAGGGCGACCTGGCCGCTGCGGCGCCAGAGCCCGCGCGGGGTGACCTGGATGAGGGGCAGCCGGGCGCGGGCGGCGATGCCGAGGGACTGCGGGTCGGCGTCCGGCCAGTGCCGCAGCAGCTCGGCGCGGATCTGGGCGAGGGTACGGGGCTCGTCCTCGACGTACGCTCGCGCGAGCGCGGTGAGCCGGTCCAGGTCCACGCCGACGAGTCCACCCCGGAACATCCGCAGCTCACGGTCGATGGCGGCCTGCGTGAGCGGCCGCAGCGTGAGCACGTCGTCGGCGGTGAGGGTGTGCACGGTGGACCGCATGGTGACGGCCCGGACGGCGGCCCGCTTCTCCATCAGCCCCGACAGCTCCATCGGGTCGAACTCCGCGAGGCGCGCGGCGAGCGCGTAGTACGGCGGCTTCACGTTCTGCGCCTGCAGCCCGACGAGGTGCGTGAGGGCGGCGTCGACGGCCATCGGCGTCCGGCTGAGGAGGAGCTGCCGGGCGAGGGTGGCGCGGTTGAGGGCCTGGCGGGTGAGGACGGGGGCGCCGGCGGCGCGGGGGGTCGCGGGGGTGCCCGGGGTCTTCGTCATGCTCCGCACGCTAGCGGTGGTTGCGGACAGATACGGTCCGCAAGGGGCGTGCGGGTCGGCGGCGGTGACGCCGTGAGGGCGCCCGCCCCGCCCGCTGCCATCCGCTACCGCCACCACCCGCCGCTGCCGCTGCCACTGCCACTGCCACTGCCACTGCCACTGCCACCGACCGTCGCGCGCCCTGTGGACCACCGCCACCCGCTACCAGCTCCCTCCCCTCCCCCACGGCTGCCGCGCCCAAAGCTGCCGCGCCCACGACTGTCGCCCGCACGGCTCTGTCGCGCCCGCGACATCTGCCGCATATATCCTGCTCCGGGCATGTCCGGGGCGGGGGCCACGCGTGCCGGGCCGAAGTCGGACGACCACGGGAAGGGCTGCCGGTGACTCCGGAGCGACGACCACACCGCCCGCAGCAGGCGCGCAAGCACGCGTGGCGACGGGCATCCTCCCAGTCGGCGCAGTCCGCACAAGGCACGCCGCCCGCCGACGGGTCGGGCCACCACCCGGACCGGACCCCCGCGCCCACGGCGCCGTCCGCGCCGAGCGTCGTGGAGGCGGCGCTGTACCGGGACGGCGTACGCGTCTCCTCCCCCGACTCCCTGGCGGACACCTTCCGCGAGCTGCGGGCGCAGCCCGACGGCATGGCGTGGATCGGTCTGGCCCGCCCGACAGAGCAGGAACTCCTGTCCCTGGCGGCCGAGTTCGACCTGCACGAGCTGGCGGTCGAGGACGCGATGGAGGCGCACCAGCGCCCGAAGCTGGAGCGGTACGGCGAGACGCTGTTCGTCGTCCTGCGGGCGGCCCGCTACCTGGACGCCCCCGAGGAGGTCGACTTCGGCGAACTGCATGTGTTCGTCGGCGCGGACTTCGTCATCACGGTCCGGCACGGCGCGGCCCCCGATCTGTCGGCTGTACGCCGCCGCATGGAGAAGACGCCGGAGCTGCTGCGCCTCGGCCCGGAGGCGGTCCTGTACGCGATCCTGGACGCGGTCGTGGACGGCTACGCCCCCGTCGTGTCCGGCGTCCAGAACGACATCGACGAGATCGAGACGGAGGTGTTCGGCGGCGACCCGTCCGTCTCCCGCCGCATCTACGAACTCTCCCGCGAGGTGGTCGAGTTCCAGCGGGCGACGCGCCCCCTGGTGAGCATGCTGCACGCCCTGATGGCGGGCTTCGCGAAGTACGGCACGGACGAGGAACTCCAGCGCTACCTGCGCGACGTCGCCGACCACGTCACCCACACCAGCGAACGCGTCGACGGCTTCCGCCAGGCCCTCACCGACATCCTCACCGTCAACGCCACCCTGGTCACCCAGCAGCAGAACGCGGAGATGCGGGCCCTGGCGGAAGCAGGCTTCGAACAGAACGAGGAGATCAAGAAGATCTCGTCGTGGGCCGCCATTCTGTTTGCACCCACGCTGGTGGGAACGATCTACGGGATGAACTTCGACGAGATGCCGGAGTTGCACTGGGCGTTCGGGTATCCGTTCGCGATCGGACTGATGGCGGTGGTCTGCGTGAGCCTGTACTTCATCTTCAAGCGGCGGGACTGGCTGTAGCGGGGAGCCAGTAGGCTTGCTCGACTTCGCGTACGCGAAGGGTTCAGAAGGGCTCTCCCGGCCCCCTGGGGAGAATCTGGGGAGAATGCGCGGCGCTGGGGAGCGGGCCATCACCCGCCGCACGTCATTCGCCGTTGGGTGTAGCTCTCCCCGGGAGACGCCTGCGGTTCAGACCGTGAGGTCGTAGTCGTGCTGGTCAGAGGTGGAATAGAGCCGTTCGTGCTCGCGGGCGAGATGGAAGGCGAAGTAGGCGTCGAGGTCACCGTTGTCCTTCACCGCCCGGAGTTTGAGGACGGCCTCGGCGCCGCTCAGCCCCCACCTTGCCCCGGTGATCTCCAGACGGTCGCCGATGAGATGCCTGCATGCGCCCTCGATCGGGCCGGTGGCGATCGGCCAGCCCTCGGCCAACGCGGTCTCGTAGCAGAGTTGGTCAAGGTGGCCGGCCAGGTAGCGGACGCAGGTGGCTGCGGCTTCGCGTTTCGCTCCGCGCAGGCCGGCCCGCTCCGCCTGCGCGGTGATCTCCGCGGCTGGCCCGGCCGTGGAGGATCGTGGTCAGATGCCCGGCGACCCAGGCTTCGGCTGCCGGGGTGCCGGGCCGGTGGAAGCTGTGCGCGGCAGCCCAGACGTACTCGCTGACGTGCACGATGTCGAGCAGGACCTACACGGTGATCCCGCGCCGGTCGGCTTCGGCGCGGATCGGGGCGAGTTGGTGGCGGGCGCCGTCGACCAGGACGACCCAGGTCCGCACGTGGTCGCGGTCGCGGGCCTGGGCCGCCGCCTCCCGCGCCTCCAACTCCCCGATCAACGACCCCATCAGCGTCTCCTCCTCCACCCACACGGTAGAGACCCGACCACGCCGCCGCCCCTCATGCGCAGTCGTACGTCAGCCCGCCCGCTCATAGGTAAGGACGGTCTTCGGGTGGTTGCCGATCTTGCGTAGGCGCAGCGGGCCGTCCGAGGACTTCACGTCGAAGGAGTACTTGGTCTCCTCCGGCGGGCAGTTGACGGTCCTGGTGCCCTGATCGAGCTTGAAGTTGCTCATGGACAGGTCGTGCTGGTCGATGCCGGAGACAGTGGCGCTGCCCTTGCATCGCGGGCCGGTGCGGGACTCGATGACCACGCGTGCGCGTCTGCCCGGCTCGACCTGGTGGAGGGTCAGCCGCTGGCTGCCGTCCGTGGCTCGCCACCGGCCCACGAACCAGGGGTGGATGGGCTTGTACTTCGTGGCCACCTCGGCGAATCCGGAGCCTTTGCGCCAGGTCAGCGTGGTGGTTTCCAGCATGCTGGGATCGACGAAGTCCACTCGGGCGCCACCGTCGCGGATGCGGGCCTTCGGCCAGGCGATAGTGTTTTTGGTCGGGTCGGTGGTCCAGGAGGAGAGGTCTCCGGTGGCGACGGCCGCGATCACCTCTTGCGGTTCTTCGCCGTCCCTGCAGTACGCGCCGAAGCCGGCCGCGAGCCACACGGTGTCCCGGTACGCCTTTGCCCTGATGCCGTGGCACGGTTTGGTGCCGGTCTCATAGACCGTCTTCCGGGCGGACCAGGCGTCGTCAGAGGCGTGGCGATGCTGTGCCTCCAGGCCGCGGCGAGTGAAGCGGAGGGACACCTGTCGGCCGTCGGACAGTTCGAGGACGGTGTGGTCGTCGTCGTCCTTGACGACCCGTGAATCAGGCTTGTCCTCGGGTTCGCGGTGGGACTTCGTGTGCTTCGCGCTGCTGCCGGACGGTCCCTTGTCCGATTGCTCGGCGCAGCCGCTGACGGCTGCGCCGAGCATCAGCACCGCTACCGCCCACGCCGCTGCGCTCTTCGTTCTCATGCCGTGTCAGCTCCCCTGTACGCCGTGCCGCGATGCCCGGGCCGGTGGGTGGCACGAACTCGGCGATGCTAGTCGGTGGGCGGCCCGCCCCGCTCGACCCCCGGCACGGTGCGGCCCCGGCGGTTCCGTCACTCGTCGACGACGGCGGCGACCGCACCCGGGCCGTCGCCTCCCGCGCCTCCAACTCCCCGATCAATGACCCCATCAGCGTCGCCTCCTCCACCCACCCGGTAGAGACCCGACCACGCCGCCATCACCCACAACCACGATCTCCCAGCTCAAACCATCGGGGCCGTCCCCGGAAGAGAGCTACACCCTTCGCCGTTTCCTGCGTGGCTCACCCCGGCCCTCCCCGGCTGTGCCGAACCGTCACCGACGGTATTGACCGATCAGGATGTGGACAGGAAGGGCCGCGCCACTGTGCGGGAGATCAGGCACCGCATGTTGCAGCAGCCCAGATCAAGGACCTGGTCCGCTCGGCGGATCGGCTTCCTGGCTCATCCCCGATGCTCGCTCGCGCAGCACCGCCCGCAACTCGTGCCATGCGCGCACGACAGCGATCAGGTTCGTCAACACGACACGAACTTGGGACAGCAGAAGCCCCAAGAGACCCAAGAGCGCGAGGATCCCCAAAGCCAAGGTGGCCCATGTCACCACGCACCCCTTCCCGTTGACCCCATAGCACGCGAAGCACCTGGGGTCACCGACCCACCGTCTTGGTCCGCATACTCCCGTCGCAAGAGATCAAAGTCTGCACGGCAAATGAGGCATTTTGTGATCTTCACGCCGAAGATCACTCGCGGGCCGTCTGCCGCAGGGCGCATGACCGCTAACGCCTTGGCCCGCGACGGCCGGAACTCCGCCGGGCCCGTCCAAGCGCTACTCGGCGCCGAGGGCACTAGTGCTTCGTTCCTCTTTGGCGGGGCAAGCGTAGGGGTGCGGGGTACAGATTCGGTCTGCTCGGGGGCGAGTTGCTGTGCCGGAGTTGTTGTCGGCCCGTCCGGCTTCGGACGTGGCGGAGGAGGACAGGGTCCGCAAGTTGGCTGGCGCGAGGCATGCGCCGGGTGACTGGATTCTGCGGGCGAGGATCATTACGTTGAGCTGGGACGGCCTGCGGGTTCCGGTGATCGCCCTCCAACTGGGCTGTCACCACAAGACGGTCCGCAAGTGGCTGCACCGGTTCAACGACCAGGGCCTGGACGGGCTCGGCGACCGGCCAGGCTGCGGGCGCAAGCGCCGGCTCACCGAGGACGAACGCTCCCGGATCATCGCCCTGGTAAAACTGCCCCCGCCCGGCAGACTCGAGATCCAGCCGTCCAATGAGCTGTGGGCGGCCGACGTGAAGGGCCCGGAGGAGTGGACCCTGGACGCGCTCGCCGCGACCGCCCGGGCCGAGGGTATCCGGGTCGGCCGGTCCCAGGTACGGCGGATTCTCCTCGCGGAGGGCGTGCGCTGGCGCCGCACCCGCACCTGGACCACCAGCCGGGATCCGGAGTTCTCCCCAAAAGGACCCGGATCGTCGGGCTCTACACCGACCCGCCGCTGGACGCTACGGTGATCTGTGCGGACGAGCTCGGACCGGTCATCCCGCGAGCCTTCCCGCCCGCACCCGGCTGGTCGCCCGACGGACACCGCATCAAGAACGAGCTCGACTACAGCCGCGGCCCGGAGAAGACCTGGGTCTACGGCGGGCTGCGGGTCCGTGATGGCATCGAGGTCACCACGACGGCCGCTTCCCGCAATAGCGTCAACTACCAGCATTTTCTGCTGAAGATCGAGGACGCCAACCCGTCCGGGACGATCTGGATCGTGACCGACAACCTCTCCAGCCACAACAGCAAGTCCACCCGCGAGTGGCTGGAGGATCACCCCCGCATCCAGCACGTCTTCATCCCGGTCGGCGCCTGCTGGCTCAACCTGCAGGAGGGCTGGTGGCGCCTGTTCCGCAAGGCGGCCCTGGCCGACCGCTCCTTCTGCGGCCCCGACGACATCGCCGAGGTCACCACCGCGGCCACCGCCCAGCTCAACGCCCGCGCCAAACCCTGGATCTGGGGACGTCCCACCCCGCCGACACGCATCCTCCGCCGCCGCTTTGAGTACCGCCTTTGAGGAACGAAGCACTAGAGCTTGTCCGGCCGATCATGTGAGTCAGACCATGGTCAAGCAGGTGTAGACGTTAGTGACTGCCTCAGTGCTGGATCAGGCCGCCGACCGGGATGGGCGTGACGTGGCCGGTTGCCGGAAAGGTCTGCGCCAGGGCGAGGCCGATGTCGACAAGCGATGACCGGCGCAGGCCAGCGACGTCGGGGATCGCAGTCCAGGCCGACTCGGTGATTTCGCCGTTCGGCTCAGGCCGGAGTTGGCCGCCGGTGATGCGGACCTGGTAGAAGATGCCGACATTCTGATGTTCTGGTCCGCCGGGGATGGTGCGTTCGGCTGCGGGGATGATCCGTGAGTCCACGCCCAGCAGGCGTTCGACCACCGCGTCGCAGCCGGTCTCCTCCGCTACTTCCCGGATCACCGCATCGAACGGATCCTCCGCGTGCTCGACCCTGCCGCCCGGAAGAGTCCAGTTGGCCTCACCCTTCGGTGGTACGTGACAGGCGAGCAGCACCCGTCCGTCCTCGATGCACACGGCATACGCCGCCAGCCGGAAACTCATCCCCGTACCTCCCTGCCGGACGTTATCCCAACGTCCAAGATCCGCGCATCGCTAGCTTTGCTGCTGGCCCGTCACTGGGACTTGTCCCGTCGATTACGTTCGCAGCCAGGTGAGGAGGGCTGCCCGTCTCGATCGTGCCCGCCGACACAGCGCTGCGCGCAGGGTGGGCCCTGACCAGCAGGGATTCGGGCCCGAAATCGGGCTACCGGTACCGTCCCCAGTTCTTCGCCGAGATATGGAAGCCTGGCGAGCCCTCGCGCGTCTTCCCGATCGCGTGCAAGGGCAACCACAGCGGGCTCTCCACCTCGCATGCTCAGCTCGCCTCGGCTTCCGCCCACGCCGAGGCGGTGCACATCGGAGCATGGGATGAGACACCGTGTCTGGTGTTCAGCACGGAGCTTCCCCTCGACGGCCCGCTTACGGTGCACGCGCTGGAGGCCAAGGGAGATGGAGGTTGGCTGGACGCCCCAGCCCGCGTCCTTGATCACACGTTGGAGGACGAGAACGTCTACCCCGGCATCCAGCCGTCCGCAGAGAGCGACAAGCCCGTGGAGCCCGTGCCCGGCTATCACGTGAAGCCGGACCTCTACGCGTGGTTTCAGCACGCCCTCGCCCGCACCGCCGCAGCCGGTCTCACCGCCTTCGCCGGGGACGGAAGGGCGACCGCCCCGTACCTCACGAAACGGCAAGGGCAACGACACTTCACAGGCTTGACGCACGCAGCCACTGACAGTGTCCAGGACGCGCGGCACCGGTTCCTCGGCATCGACTTCGTCGGCACGGACCACGTGTTCCGGCTGAACCGGAAGCGCGTCGAGACGTTCTCCGGAGTCGCGGAGGATCTCTTCCGCCACCTAGCGGAGGGACGGGTGGAGCAATACCGCCGCGAGGTCTACACGCGCCGGTCCACCTGGCCGCGCGATACCTGGGCCTCACGGTGGAACGGGCCCATCTCCGTGCACCCTGATGGTTCCGTGCTCGCTATGCGCCTACTGCGCCAATAGCCCACGAGCATGCAGGTGCGGGCGCGCCGCTCAGCCTTGCACAGGCGGTCGTGCGTCTGATCCAGATTGTGGAGCAGGCTCACGACCGCCGACGCGACACTCACGACGCTCCGCGTCTCGTGGGATGCCCGTGATACGCAGTACCCGGTCACCATCGCGAACATGCCAATGCCGTTGTCCTCCGTGCGAACAGACTTCGTTCAAGCGGCTTGCTCTCACCTCGATGGCAGCCCCTGGGTCTGCTGAGGCCGCCGGGAGATCGTCAGCTTAGGTTGCTTCGATGGCGCCGAGGGAAGGCATCGCCGACCGGCCAGTTCTTGGGCAGACCAAGGGCAGTGTTGGTGGGACAGGTCGCTGGCCGGTGTTCGACTTGGACCTCGCCCAACTGTGCGGTTGCCCAGGTAGGGAGGACAGGGGCCGGAAGCGACTTGGGGTCGGGACTTTGCCAGAGGACGGGTGTGTTCTTCGTCCAGGTCCAGGGTGCTGGGTTGTCGACAATGAGCACGCCACTGACCCGGCTGTGGGCATGCTCGTAGGTGGCAGTCCAGTAGCCGTCGAGCATTCGGCCGAAGGTCGGTGTCGGTGTGCTGGCATGGGCGTACTCGACCGAGGTCCCGTACAGCGCGCTCTCGGTGTCCTCGTCTTCGGGGAACACGGCCGCATGGCCAACCGCCACAATGAACGGCAGCGCTAGGTCGCCGTACTTCCCGCCCTTCCTCTTGACTGCGTCGAGCACACGATTCGATTCGTCGTCGACCCAAATCGCGGGGTGGATACCGATCGTCCTGCTCGTTGGATTGCCTCGCTTACCGGGGCTTCGTGGGATCGCCTCGAACGTGAGGCACCAGCCAGCCTCCTGCCAAGTGTGCTTGGGCAGTGGCACCTTGCGCTCGTACTCGGCGATGACTTGGTCGGGGTTCAGGCTCGCGAGCCACCGTGTCAGCCCGGCCTTGAGCCGCTTCTGCGGCGGCGTTGCCGACCCGGTCCTGTCAAGCTTGTACGACACGAAAAAGTTTGGGCTCAGCACACCATCAATGGCATCGGCTAGCTGAGGTGGGAGCGGGTTAGACACGGTGTCGCCCAGGCGCTGGGCCGTCCAAATTGCCTCGACGACAAATTGCTCGCCGTCACGGGTGACCAGGAAATCGGGGTTCTTGCCACGCGTGCCTACTTGATGCTCGATCTCCACGGTACAACCGGAACCGAGCAGCATCTCGTGCAGGTACAGCTCCCACAGTGCTGAGGAGACGTTTACGTCGGAGTTCCGGTCTAGCAGCCGACTGCGCAGGCCGGGCTGAGCCTGGTCCGGGAAGTGCGACCACCACTCGTTGATCACACCCCGAACCTGGTCCCAGAACGGACCGGCGATCCTGTCGAAGAACTCGGCATCCGGCTCCGACGCTCGTTTCGGCGACGCATCCGCCCGATTCCAGCTCGTGTATACGGCCATGACCAACGATCGTAGATCGCCCCGCCGGCTCCTCCCATACATTTTCCGCTGCGCCGAAGCTAACGACGTTGACGACATCCTTTGCGTTTGCTGCAGCGTCGACGGATACCCGAGGCTTCCTCTGCGTCGCACCCCTGAGAGCCTCTCCGCTCCCAAGTGTTCCCTGCACTGCAACCCCTACCGGTCCACGCTTCCAAGCCACAGCACGTCACGAGCCCGGGTCATCGCCACGAACAGCTGGCTGCGTAGCAGCTCTTCGCGTTCGCGTGCCGTTTCAGATACCTCCACAACGCCGGGGCCGTCGGCTGATGCGCCGTTCGGGAAGGCAGCATCGTGCTGCGGCAGATATACACGCTTGAACTCCAGCCCCTTGGCCCTGCGATACGTCCCCAGCTTGACCGCATCGACGGGACGGCCGTCATAGTGCTCCAGCAGGCATACCGGGACCTCGGCACGGGAGAGTAACCGCTGGTAGTGACCGATGGCCCGCATGGACGGGCACAGCACGGCGGCGTCAGCTCGCGCTCCGTCACGCAGAGCGCACAAGACGGCCAGAAGGGCCTGGTCGTGTTCGGCCACGGTCGGCTTCGTGACGCGGACCACCTGGCCGTCATGGTATGTGAGATCGACGTCGCGGCGGCCGGGTGTGCGCAGGCCGTCAATATCGTCGAAGGAGTCGTCGGCAACGACCTCGAGGGCCGTGTCGAGGATCTGCTTGCAGTTGCGGTAGTTAGTGCGCAGCACTTGTCCGCGGTCGCCGCGGATATCGATGCCGGCATCGGTGAGGCGGAACCCACCTGGGTAGACAGCCTGTTGACCATCACCGACCAGTAACAGCCCGTTGGGGACGTCACCAACCAGGGTGTGCAGGAGGCGAACGCCGACGAGGGTGAGGTCCTGGACCTCGTCGACGATCACGGCGGCGTAGTGCGGCCCGTCCGTGCGCCGCGTAGCCTCCGCCAGGGCGAGGGTGAGGACGTCGTTGAAGTCGTGCACGCCGCGTTCTATTCGCAGGGATTCGTACGCCTCGTACAGCGCCCACACCGCCTCCCGGTGCGGTCGGCGCAGGCTGGCCCTGCGTCGGCGCCTGGGCACGGTCGTGTACTCCTCGAAGGCGGTGATGCCACGGCCCTTGATGACGTAGTCGATCTCCTCACGCCAGTAGCCCGGCGCCGGGTCGATCTCCGCCAGTCGACTGTCGCGCCCGACGTGCTTCCAGGCCAGGCTGAAGGCGGTCTCAGCCTTGTCCCCGTGGAGGCGGACCTGGACGCCGCCTTCCTGCAGGAACTCCCGGGCCCAGGAATGCAGGCTGCGGAAGTCCACGCGGTCCGCGACGGCCGGGGACATGGTCTTGAGGAACGTGCCCTGCACCCGGGGCAGATTGTTGGCGAACGTGACGTACAAGATCCGGCCGCTGGTGCGCCGAGCGAGGTGAGCCGCGCGGTGCAGGCCCACGACGGTCTTGCCCGTGCCCGCCGGACCGCTGATGCGTGCCGGACCCGACCAGTTGCGGCGCACGAGCGCGACCTGGTCGGGGTGGAGGAACGTCATCCACTGCTCGATCGGGGCTCGCAGCACCTCGTCCAGGGCAGCGTCCCGCAGACCGGCCAGGTCGAACAGCCCATCTGAATCAGTCTGTTGAGGCGGCTCCGGCGCAGACGGCACCTGCTGCCCGACTGCCGATCCCTCGTAGTCGGGGAAGACTCGCTCCAGATGATCGGCGATCGCACGGACCGATTCCGCACGCAGCCTGGAGCGCTCTGCCAGCAGCGCGGGGCCGACCTCGTACTCGCCCAGAAGTCTGATCCTCCCGAGCGCGGCGTCGACCCGCTGACCCGCGAAAACCATGAGCGGCTGGACTGCCACCGGAGACATACCTAGGGACGCGACCGCGCCTTCCGCGGCCTGCGTCACCGCTAAGAGCTTCGCCGCGTGCTCATCGCGCACCTCACCATCAGCGCAGAGCTTGCCGTCCATAGCCTCTGGAGCGGACCGCCAGTTCTTGACGTCGATGACGAAGACACCGCCGGGGCCCACCAGCAGCATGTCGACATTGGCGGTCCGCGTCCCCGGCCAGCGTCGATCCACGAGCAGCCGCCAACCGCGCTCCGTGAGCACCAACAGCTGGGCAGCGACCAAGCGTTCCCCCTCACTCGCCGCTTCCCACTGACGTGCCTGCTGACGCGCGGCCTGCCACTGCTCACGCAGCAGCCGCTCCTGCCGTCGTGCCTCCTGCGCCCGCCGCGACGCCGACCCGCCTGCCGCCATACCAAGCCCCCTCCTACGCGGAGTAGCGATCATAGGACGGTCCTCGACCGGAGCGGCAGGGTACACAACCACCAAGTCAGAGTTCCCTGCCCGCCCCTACTGTCCGGCCCCCACTGGGGAGAATCTGGGGAGAACGAAGCCCCATTGGGGAGCGCCTGGGGAGAACCGACCGTGCAATCAGGCAGCACAGCGAAAGAGTTGGAATCACTCATCACCGCCGGCCAAGGCGGGAAGCCAGCCAATCTTCGCAGGTCAGCGCCACGCAGACGACAACTTCAAGAAGATCTCCTCGTGGGCGGCCATCCTGTTCGCGCCCACACTGGTGGGAACCATCTACGGCATGAACTTCGAAACGATGCCCGAGCTGAAGTGGGCGGCCGGGTATCCGTTCGCGATCCTGCTGATGGCAGTGGTGTGTGTGAGCCTGTACTTCATCTTCAAGAGGCGGGACTGGCTTTAGCGCCGGGCATGAAGCCCTCAATCCACTTCGCGTACGCGAACGACCTGGAGAGCCCGTTCTGACCCTCTGGGGAGAATGCGCGGCACCAGGGAGCGGCTTGCCGCCGAGGCCGTGTTTCAGGAAGCAGGTGACTCGTGAGCGGCGAGTTCTTCGGCCAATTCCATGCAGCGCAGGCGGGCCGGGGAGAAGTCGTAGGGCATCTTGCCGACGGCTTCGAATGCGCTCATGGAGTCTTGCCCCCTGCCAGAGCTTCGGCCGATCTCGTCCTCACCCTCATCAGCGGTAGCGGGGTGCAGAGCGTCCCAGGAGTCGAAGAGCGCATCGTCGCTCTCCGCCAGGCCGGAATCCTCGATGACGGCTTGCAGCGCCTTCTCGAAGGAGTGCCGTTCGGCAGCCACCCGGGCCACGCGGGGGTCATCGACAGCGATCGTGTCGTCGAGTGCCTCCTCGGCGGCAGCAACACGGTCGGAGTCCTCCCGCAGATCCGGGTGAGTGGCCAGGGCGATGAAACGGCTGGCCTGGACGGCCGCACCGAGCGGGCCGAAGATCCGCTCGGTGACCAGCAGGCTGTCCAGGTCCGCCTGGCGCAGGGAGCCCTCGGGCAGGCTCTTGAGGCGGCTGGTGACGAAGTCGGAGAGCAGACCCATCCTGCTGCCCTCGGTACGCATGCGCCGCATGGCAGTCCGCTGCCGCCGCAGTTCTGCTTCCTGGGCGACGAGGGTTTCCTCCAGCCGTTCCAGGATGCTCGCGATGCCGTCGTCGCTGTCGGCACCGGCGGACACCGTGTCGGCGAAGGCGTCACGGATGTCGTCCAGGGCGATCCCGGCGTCGGCCATCTTGCGGATCCACAGCAGCCGGATCATGTCTTCGTAGCCGTAGCGGCGGCGGTCGTCGCTGCCCCGCTCGGGCTCGGGGAGCAGGCCGATCTCATGGTAGTGACGGATCGCCCGCGGTGTGGTGCCGACGAAGGCCGCCGCGTCACCGATCTTGACCTGACGCTGCGGGATGAACGACAAATACATGAGCCGAGGCCTTCCTCAGTGGGGCGGGACGTGAGTCCACCGGACCACATGCCGCTACGGAAGGTGCAACCCGAGCCACTCCGCCGGCATCCGTCAACTCGTCGCCCTCGCCCACCTCCCAGCGCAACGCACGCAGTAGCGGACTGGCCTGCGATGATGACGGCGTGCCAGAGCCAGGGACCACTGCCGTCGTCATTGTCCTGCCCGAGGCCGCCCTGCTCCTCGATGCGGCGTGGCGTATCGACCCGGCTCTGGTGCGCCGTGGGGTGCCGGCGCACGTCTCGCTCCTCTACCCGTTCGTGCCGGAATCGGCGCTGACAGATCAGGACGAGAAGGGCGTGCGTGCCCTGGCTGCGAGTTTCCCGGCGGCTGATCTGCTCTTGGAGGAGGTTGTGACGGCGTCCGGCTTCGTCGCCGTCACCGTTCCGGGACTCCAAACGATCGTCGATGCGTTCCGCACCCAGTGGCCCGGGTTGCGCCCGTACAAAGGCCGCTTCGGGGCGCAGCCCGCCGCCCATGTCACAGTCGCTATGGGTGCGGACGACCCGACAACTGCCGCCCGTGTCCGCGCTGCCATCGGCAGCCTGCTGCCGATGCGCACCCGTGCGGCGGCGGTCCAGCTGGTGGCGCTCACGGAGGAAGGCTGGCAGCAGCGGTTCACCGTGCCGCTCGGCGTCCCGGACGGGCCGTGAACACCGCTCGCCAGGCCCTCGCCCCAGGCCGCGAACACAGCCCGAGGCCGGAACCCCACCCTCGGCCGCTCCCTGGGCCCCCGCCCGGAAAACGTCCGTCTGGACGACCCGCTGCTCATCGAGTGGCGCGGCGACGGGCCAGCCGTCCGGAGCGCCGATCCCTCCGAGGAGTGAACACAGCCGTACGGGCCGCCACCCGGCGAGGGCGGCGGCCCGGGTGATCCCCGATCAGCGGCGGCCGGTGGCCAGGACCACGAGGAACTGGCCGCCGCCCGCCTCGACGCCGGCGGTCACCGGCACCCCAGGTAGCAGTCGGGAGAACCGGTCCACCAGCCAATCCGCCGCCTCTTGGGCGTCCTTCCTGGTCGGACAACGGCCCACCATCTCGCGGCCCCCCTTGCGTTCCAGCCTGTCGGCAACAGCGGTCAGCGGCGCGGGTTCGACTACGTACAGGCGCTCCGGCCAGGCGATGACCACCTTGACCGCACCCTTGCGGCTATTGCACCCGCGGTGCGCGAGCCGCTCGGCGACCTTGGCCTTCCGGTCGGCGGTCCGGCTGTCGACACTGGGCCCCCGCGGGTCGTTCACCGACTCGTCGGGGTCGACCGGTTCGTCACACACCCAGCACCGCCAGCCGTCGCGCTCGGCCACATCATCAAGAAGACTCATCCAGGCAAACTAGCCTGCCCGGCTGCCACCCGCGCACCAGGGCCCCGACTGGCCAACAGCGCTGCGACACCATGCTGGCTCTATAGACGACAAGCGTGCTTCAGGCGCAGCGCCTGTTCGGCGCGCGCCCTCGTCCGTGACGTGGACGGTGGCGATCCCCAGCGCGGCGGGCCATGCGACGCGCTCCAAGGCGAGCCGGATCGCGGTGGGCCTCGCCGACGCCGTCGCCCTACTCGGCCGCGTGGTCCGACCCAGCCGAGCCGAGTGCGCAATCTGTGCGCCCTCCCGGCCAAGCGCCCTCTAAGCGCCCGCGCCAGGCGCTTGTCGCGGCCAGTCGGGGGCGGGGTCCTCAGCGAGCAGCGGCCGGAGGGCGCCGAGGGCCGCGCCGATGCAGACGTCGCGCAACTGGGTGCGGGTACAGGTCTCGTGGGTGAGCCAGTCGACGCAGAGGACCCGGACGAAGACCAGCCAGCTCTTCAGGACGCCGGACACGGCCTCGCGGGCACTCTCGTCAGCGAGTGGGAGTACGGTCAGCAGCCGCGCACGGAGGGCGTCCAGCTCGTTCGTCATGATCGTCTGGATCACCGGGTCGCCCGCGAGGACCCGGTTCGCGGCGAGGACAGCGTTGCGGTTCGCCACGAAGTAGTCGAGATGGACGTCCATGCCCTGGATGAGCTGTTCCACCAGGGAGTCGGCGGGGTCGAAGCGCGTCTCGGCGAGCAGCTGGTCCGCCGCCTGCTGGTAGATGGCCGCGAACAGGGCGTGTTTGCTGGGGAAGTGGCGGTAGAGCAAGGCCCGGGAGACGCCGGCCTCGTCGGCCACTTCCTCCATCAGCACGTCGGCGTATGGGTGTGCGGCGAAGAGCCGTGAGCCGACGGCGAGGAGCTGGGCGCGGCGGTCGGCAGGGGCGAGTCGCTGGCGGGGAGGCATGAACGCAGCTTAGTTGACATGCGTCTACTAACGCGCCAGTGTAGTAGACGCATGTCAACTAAGTTCGCCAGGACGGCTTGGAGGGGTTATGGCCAGGGCTCTGCGCATACTCACGCAGCTGATGGGCTGGTCCTGCGCAGCGATCGGCCTGTTCCACATGGCACTCGGCAACGCGGCGATCCCCGGGGCCGGTTCCGCCGGGGCGACGGTCGACAGCTGGGGCCGGTTCATGGGGGCCGTCTTCGTCGGCTACGGGCTGGCCTGGCTCTGGGCGGCGCGGCAGCGCCCGATCCCGGCTCAAGCGGTGCGGTGGCTGGCCGGCCTCTTCCTGTTGGGTGGCGTGGGCCGACTGCTCTCGCTCGCCGCGCACGGCTGGCCGCAGTGGTTCCAGATCGCGCTGACGGTGATCGAACTCGGCCTGCCGCCGGTCTTCTTCTGGCTGGCCGACGCGGAGGAAGCGAAGGACGTAGAGGAACGGACCCCGCGAGGCGACGCGGAGACTGTTTCCGCCGACCGATGAACGCGCGTGAGCTCGTCCCCATCGCGCACTTGGGCGGGGAAGCTGACGTTGCCAGCCGCCTGGAGTGGCCCGCAGTACCCGCTCCGGCTCGCGCGGCGCCGTCCGTGCGCACGGTCGCCGACTGGATCACCCTCCACCCCGACACCCTCGCCGAAGAGGACGTCACCCAGTTCAAGGGCTAGATCAAACCCACACCCCTGTAAGGGACTTCACCCAGATCCCCGCCCGCCGCACCGGCGTAACAGCTGCCCGGCATCACTTCGCGAACGGGCCCACCACCTGGTCGGCGATCGCGCGGACCGATTCCGTACGCAGTCTGCGGCGCTCCGCCAGCAGCGCGGGGCCGACCTCGTGCTCGCCCAGGAGCCAGATCCTGCCGAGCCCGGCGTCGACCCGCCGGCCCGCGAAGACCATGAGCGGCTGAACTGCCACCGGAGGCAGGCCAAGAGACGCGACCGCACCCTCAGCGGCCTTCGTCACCGCCAACAGCTTCGCCGCATGCGTGTCGCGCGGCTCGCCGCCGGCAAGGAGCTTGCCACCCGAAGTCTCCGGCGCAGACCGCCAGTTCTTGACATCCACGACGAGAACCCCGCCGGGGCCCACCAGCAGCATGTCCACATGGGCGGCACGCGTCCCCGGCCACCGCCGATCCACGAGCAGCCGCCACCCACGCTCGTGAGCACCAACAGCTGGGCGGCGACCCGGCGTTCGCCCTCGCTCGCAGCTTCCCCTTGCCGCGCCTGGCGACGAGCGGCCTGCCAGTGTTCACGCAGCTCCCGCTCCTGCCGCCGTGCCTCCTGCGCCCGCCGTGACGCCGATCCTCCTGCCGCCACCCCCAGCCCCCTCGTACGCGGAGTGGCGATCACAGGACCGTCCGCGAGCGGAAGGGCAGGGTGCGCAATCGCCAAGTCGGAGTTCCCTTTCCGCCAACGACGCCCAGGCAGCTGTGTGCGCTCAGGCACGGTGAAAGCGACGACTACTCCGCTGAGCCGGGCTTGCTGCGCTGGTTGGCGTGGAAGCGTGCCTTCTTCTGGCGATTCCCGCACGTGTTCATGTCGCACCATTTGCGGGTGCGACTCTGGCTGGTGTCGAAGAAGGCGGCCTGGCAGGTCGGTGACGCGCACAAGGCCAGTTTTCCGTCTCGTTCGCCTGCGATGACGCTGATCGCGTCGGCGGCGATCACGCTGAGGGCGTCTTCCACGCTGGAAGCCGAGCTGAGCCGCCAGCGCCGCTGCCCCTCGGGGGTCAGGATCGCCGCGGCCCGACCCCGGACGCTGAAGTCGTTGACGACCTGGACAGCGGACGCGGGGAGGGCGTCCTGGATCGCGGCCGCTGTCGCGGCGGCGTGAATCGCCTCCCTCAGTTCCCGGGCGAGGTCGAGCTGGGCAGGGGTGCAGGAGTCCACGGCGAGGCCGCTCACTGCCAGCCAGTCGGCGAGTCGGTGCGGCACGGGAATGCGCTCCACAGCGTCGCCATGACGCTCCGACAGAGTGCCCGTGAAGCTGGTGGCCAGCACCTTGCCGAGGCGGAAGTCAGGGAACGCAGCACACATGGAACCACCTTAGCCGGTTGCGGCGCGACTCGGGGGACTGCTAGAACCGTCTTAGCCGGTTCGCGAACGGTCTCAGCCGGTTCCACGATGGCCAGGAGGTCTCATGCTCCGCCCCGCCAGCGACGTACAAGCATTCGAAGCTCACGCGCCTGCCGCCGCCCTCGACGATCTGCGCGCGCGACTGGCCGCGGCGCGGCTGCCGGAGGCCGAGACGGTCCAGCGCGCCGCGCCCGGCCCTCGCCGATGGGAGCAGGGTGTTCCGCTCGCCGACCTCGTCGACGTCGTGGACTACTGGCGTACCGGGTACGACTGGCGGTCGTTCGAAGCGCGCCTCGACCGGATCGGCCAGTTCCGCACGGCCATCGACGGGCTGGGAATCCACTTCCTGCACCGCCGGTCCGCGCGCGCGGATGCCACTCCGCTGATCTTGACGCACGGCTGGCCGGGCAGCATCGCCGAATTCATCGATGTGGTGGACGAGTTGGCAGATCCGAAAGACGCGGACGCGCCGGCGTTTCACGTGGTGGTTCCGTCGCTGCCGGGCTTCGGCTACAGCGACAAGCCCGCCGCCACCGGGTGGGGAGTCGAAAAGATCGCGGCCGCATGGGTGGAACTCATGGGGCGCCTCGGCTACAGCAGGTTCGCAGCCCACGGCGGCGACTGGGGAGGCGTGATCACCACGGTCATCGGCGGCAGGTTCCCGGCACACGTTCTCGGCATCCACACCACGCTCGCGCAGGCACCGCCCGGGCTGTCGACGGACGGGCTGACGGCGGTCGAGCGCGAGTGGACCGAGGAGACCCGCCATTTCTGGCGCCACCGCGCGGCGTACGCGAAGCAGCAGGCGACCCGGCCGCAGACCATCGGCTACTCGCTCGTCGACTCACCGGTCGGGCTTCTCGCCTGGATCCTCGACAAGTTCGCCGAGTGGTCGGACACCGACGACAGCCCGTTCGAGACGATGTCCAGGGACCGGATCCTCGACGACGTCACCCTGTACTGGCTGACGCGGACCGGCGCGTCGGCGGCCCGCATCTACTACGAGAGCCACCACTCGCTCGATCCCGAACTCCGGGTCGACGTCCCGGCGGCGATCAGCGTGTACCCCCGCGACATCGAGAAGTGTCCGCGCCCCTGGGCACAGGAGCGGTACCGGCAGATCGTCCGATGGAGGTCGCCCGAAGCCGGAGGGCATTTCCCGTCGTTGGAGGTTCCCGAGTACTTCGTCAGAGATCTGCGAGAGGGCCTCGCGGCCGTGCTGGCCGCCGGTCGGTGAACGCGGCCGGGTGCCGCCGACGCCCGATCACCGCCTGCTCCGGCGCCAGGCGTCGCCGGCTGACGAACGGCTCCGCATCCGAGGTCAGGACTCTTGTTCCGCGACGGCTCCCAGGGTGTAGAAGTGGATGGGTGTGTTCGGCTCGAAACCGATACGGGGGTACACGGGAGCCCCGGCGACGGTCGCGTGCAGCGTGGCGCGGGTCAGGCCGGTGGCTCGGGCGCCCTCGTACAGCGCCTTGCGCGTGACCGCCTCGCCGTAGCCCCTGCGCTGCCACTCGAGGTCGGTGGCGACGTAGGCGACGAAGAGGCGCCCCTGCGCTTCGACCGTCGCGGCGCACGCCACCGGAACGTCGCCGCGCATGCCCAGGTAGGCGTACATCTCGCTCGTCCAGTACGCGGATCCGACCAGGCCGTCGCGGCCTTCCTCCAAGGGGAACCCATAGGCACGCGCTTGGAGGTCCGCGTAGGCCCGCAGGTGCTCGTCGGTGCGCACGCGCACGAACGTCAGGTCGGGGTGGACCGGGTCGGGGATGGGCAGCAGGTCTCCGGCCATGCCCGTGCCGGGGAAGGCGTACTGCAGGCCGGCCTGCTCGGCCGCCGTGGGCAGCGTGGTGCGCGCCTCGTCGTCGAGGAGGTCCTCGAAGAGCCACAGGAAACCCGGGTGCTTCTTCGTGCGCATGATGTCCGCCGCCTGGCTCAGGCGTTGCGCGACGAGGTCGGCTCCTGCTCCTTGGTCGGTCAGGGTGACGCAGTTGTAGAACGAGAATCGGCAGTCGGCCCAGCGGACGGCGATGCCGGGCAGGTCCCGCACATCCGCGTCCGCGGCGCGGTCGAGCACCATGGCCCGCCAGGCCACGGTGAGCTGCTGTGCCGATTCGATGGACTCCGTGCGTCCAGTCACCGTACTCCCCTGGTCGTTGCGGTCGTTGAGGGTGCGTCACCCGGTGTCGCTGCCATCAGATGATGCCCTCGAACTGCTTGTCCTCGGTAGGGGAACTGGAGCGGGGCACGTGGTACGAGTCGCGTCCGAAGCGCCGCCACAGGGCGGCGATGAGGAAGGCCACCACTACCGCGACGGGGGTGTAGTTGAAGGAGGTGGCGGTGACCGGGCTGCTCTGCGGCAGCAGGAACAGCACCGTGACCGCTCCCGCCCACACCACCGCCACCCAGCCGATCGGCCGGCTCCAGCGGCCCAGGTGCCAGGGGCCGGGGGTGAAGCGGTCGCGGTGGAGCAGGCGCAGCAGCACCGGGATGGCGTACGCCGAGGTGAATCCCACGGCCGAGATGGCGGTCACCGCCGAGAACGCCGAGTTGGAGTACAGCGACGGCAGCGCGAGCACGAATGCCACGGCGACCGCGAGCCAGACCGCGTTGGCGGGGATGGCGGTGCGGCGGCTGACCTTCTTCCAGTGCGTCGATCCGGGCAGGGCGCCGTCCCGGGCGAAGGCGTAGATCATCCGGCTGGCGCTGGCGGTCACGGTGTAGCCGCACAGGAACTGGGCCACGATGATCACAAGGAGCAGGGCCTTGGCCGCCGCCATGCCCAGCGCGTCAAGCAGGATCTGCGCCACCGGTACACCGGTTTCGCTGCCCAGCGTCCCGGTGTAGTCCTGGATGGCGAACAGCAGCGTGGTCAGCAGGATGCCACCGGCGATCCAGGACACCGCCACCGAGCGGAAGATCCCGCGGGCCGCGGCGACGGAGGCGTGGTTGGTCTCCTCGCTCAGGTGGGCCGAGGTGTCGTAGCCGGCCAGGGCGAACACCGGCAGCAGCATGCCCAGCAGGATCACGTAGACCGGGGCGCTCCAGCCGGTGTTGTTGGTGAACTCGGAGAAGACGAAGCCGGCCGACTGGTGGTCGGAGGGCACCAGCGCCAGGGAGCCGATGATGACGACGGCCCCGCCCAGGTGCCACCACGCGCTCACGGACGTCAGGATGTTCATCAGCCGGGTGCCGAAGAGGTTCAGGATCGCGTGCAGCGCG
Organism: Streptomyces flavofungini; assembly: GCF_014650815.1. Classification (GTDB taxonomy): domain Bacteria; phylum Actinomycetota; class Actinomycetes; order Streptomycetales; family Streptomycetaceae; genus Streptomyces; species Streptomyces flavofungini. Next base: position 307,519 of record NZ_BMVR01000004.1, on the reverse strand, counting down.
AGGATGACCGCGTACAGGGCTAGGAGGGAGCCCGGGGTCGGCGTGTAACCGAACTGCAGGTTCATCCACGCGGCGGTGAACGTCGCGATGCCGTAGTCCTGGGCGGCGATGCCGCCGAGCAGGCCCAGGAGGTTGAGCCAGCCGGTGTACCAGCTCCACCGCTCGCCGCCGAGTTGGCGAGCCATGTAGTACAGGCCGCCGCTGGTGGGGTAGCGGGAGGTGATCTCCGCCAGGGCCGCGGCCAGGCACAGCACCAGCGGCCCGATGGCCAGCCATCCCCACGTGATCACCGCGGGGCCGCCCGAGTTCAGGCCGTAGCCGAACAACAGCAGGGTCCCCGACATGATCGAGATGACCGACAGGGACGCCGAGAAGTTGCCGAACGCCCCCATCCGGCGGTGGAGTTGCTGGGTGTAGCCCAGCGACTGGAGGATGCGCGCGTCCTCGTCGTCGTTGACGGGGTTCGGCCGCTGGCGCTGTGCTCTTATCGAAGTCATTGGTTCTCCGCAGGAAAGCTGAATGAGCTGAAAGAGGGCGTGCGGACGGGGTGGCTGCCGGGGCTCCGACGGGACGTGGCGGCGCTCGCCCGCGGGGCCCGGCCGACGGTCATGGGTGTCTGCCCGGATGCCGCGGGTGGGATCTCCGACAGGCGTCGCGGTCCTCCTCGAATGCCTTCCGCCACTGGTCGTCGGGGTGCCGGGCGTCGTGCTGCCACGGGGCGGGCGTGGCGAAGTCGCCGATGGCGTCGAACACTTCGGTCGCCCACTGGGGGAAGCCGCCCCGCGCCAAGGCGTAGGCGAGGTAGTTGAGGTCCAGCTGGGAACTGGTGGCCGGATCGCACTTCCGGAACCAGCCCTCGAATGCCTTCGTGACGGCTCGGGTGGTGTCCTCCCTGGTCCACAGGAGGTTCAGGGTGACCTCGGTGCCGCTCTCCCGCCGCTCCCGGTGCTCCTGCACTCGGGCGTAGAGCGGCAGCAGGAGCAGGGGCGAGTCGGGCGGCGCGAAGGAGACCGTCCAGCGGGCGAAGTCCGTCGCGACCGCCTGGCGGCCCGCCGGCCCCGGGCGGGCCTGGAGCGCCTGGGACATGCGGTGCCATGCCTCGCGGTTGAACGGATCTCGTCGGTGCACTTCCCCCAGCAGTCCCCATGGCCCGTGCGGCAGCAGGTACTCATGGGGTGGCGGAGCCATGTGGTGCTCCGGGTGGCGTCCGGTCGTGTCTGTTTCGGCCAGGGCCAGACGGCAGATCCAGGGCACCGAGTCGTCGGGGTTCCCCTCCCCCGCCTTGTGGCACGCGTCCCGGGCCCGGGCCACCAGTTTCTCCAGGTCCCCTGCGCGCCGGTAGTCACGCGCCCAGTGCCTTCGGTGGGCCTGCAGCACCCGTTCGGTGGCGACTCTGGCGTACATCACCCGGGCGGCGAGGCTCTCCGGTTCTTCTTTCAGCCACAACTCCACAACGTTGGCCTGCGCTGCCACCACGCCGAGGACCTGAGTGCGGGATGTCCACTGCGGCCAGTTGCCCGTTCGGGCAAGGACCTGCCGCATCTGCATCCAGTAGCCCGCCTGAATGTCCTGCACCGCCGCATAGAGGTCGGCGTCGCGGCCGACCGGGTTCGCCCAGCCCGCCGGGTTCGAACTCTCCATCAGTGCCCACCTCGGCCGACCGGACCCAGGGCGGGCCGCAGCGGACCGCCGTGAGCCTTGCGGCTCGCCGGGGGGTGTGAGCACGACACCGCACGGTGTGCACTGGCGGCCATAGGCAGTAGGACCCTCGGGGCAGTCGGGACGGGGTGGCACGGTCGTGCAGAGGTCAGCGGCGCGGGTCGGGGGGCAGGGTAGGGACGACCGCCGGCGCATCACCCGGCCGGTGGCTGCCGCCCGTGGCCGATAGCGAGTGCATGACAGGTACTTAAGTGCCTGGAGAGGCGCATGACCAGAGAATCCCAAGATTGTTTCGTTGCCCAGATGCAAGTTTCGGCCACGCGACAACGGAGCGTTGCCATCCGTAACCGAACCCGCCGACCGCGGCACTCAGGCGGTGCGCCGCCGCGGCTCGGACGTGCGCAGCGCCGCGCTCGCGGTCGTGCGGAACAGGGCCGCCACCCCGAGCGGAAGCGGGCGGACCCCGGTTGACCTGGTCATACGCCGCGCTCAGCGCAGGGTGCGACGGCCCGCGCGGTAAGGGCGGCGCCGGTCGGTCCGCGCCGTGGGCGGTCGGTGGAACACGGGCCGGACCGGCCGTACGGTCCGACGATGGCCCGCACGACCGCTCACCACGAGCGCGCGCGGGTCGTCGCGGGGCGGCTGAGACTGGCCGGACGACGCTTCCTCGTCGCCGACGAAAGCCGCGGATCGGGCGGGAGAATCTTGCATCGGTACCGTCACGTCGGCGGGCCGCCTTGACATGATCTTCTTCGTGGACGCCGATTCCGCCCGCCGCATCCGGGCCACCGCCGATGCGAGATCACCATCAACTCACCTTCAGAATGGGCGAGTTGCTCGCGGGGCAGGCAAGTTGGGGGCGGAAGAGGCAAGTTGGGGCGCACCGAGGGCGCTCAGGTGCCGCGAGAAGCGCTGCGTTCAGGCGTGCACGGGTGCCCCGGTGACGGTCCGCCAGACGCGGCATCATTCGGCCAGTTCGATGCGGTGGTCACTGAATGTGATCACCGAGGAAGTCCCGGGTGAGCGTGACCAGCCCTACGGCGGCCTCCTGGCCGCACCCCCGGCAGGCGGGGCGGGCGGGGGCGCCGACTGCGCGGTGCCCCCGCCCGTCCCGGGTGTGCCGTGCCGCCGGTGTCTCAGAAGGGCTTGGTCGGGAGGTACTTGCCGTCCAGGGTGATGACCGCGCGCTCGCCGCCCTCGGGGTCGGCGACCTTCTTCACGTCCAGCTTGAAGTTGATCGCGGAGATGATGCCGTCGCCGAACTCCTCGTGGACCAGGGCCTTGAGGGTGGTGCCGTAGACCTGGAGCATCTCGTAGAAGCGGTAGATCGTCGGGTCGGTCGGGATGCCGCCGGGGACGGAGCCGCGGGTGGGGATGGTCCCGAGCAGCAGCACCGCGTCGTCGTCCAGGCCGAGCAGCTCGGCGACGGCCTTGGCGGCGGGCTCGGGCAGGGCGTGCTGGCCGAGGACGGCGGCGGTGACGTACGCGACGGACAGGCCCGCGGCGTCGGCGAGCTGCTGCCAGGACAGGTCACGGCGGGTCTTGGCCTCGACCGCGGCGATCGCGAGCTGCTGCCGGGCGGTGTTGTCGAACTGGGCGTGCACCATGAGAGGGGTGTCCTTTCGTAGGGCCGCCCGCTCCCCCGGTCGTGGGAGGGGTCGGGCAGCAGGGGTCCCGGGGTGCCGGTCGGGCCGCGCCGGGGAGGGGGGATGGAGGGGCGGGTCAGGCGGCGCGGGCCGGGCGGGCGTCGGTGGCGAGTTCCTCGACGGTGCCGGTGGGGATGTCGAAGACCCAGCCGTGCAGCCGCACGGTGCCCTCGGCCAGGGCGCGGGCCACCGCGGGGTGGGTGGCCAGGTTCGCGAGCTGGGCGGCGACGTTCTCCCGTACCAGCGCAGCGAGTCGGTGCCCGGCGTCGACGGCCGCGATGCGGGCCCGGGCGGCGTCCGCGTGGCGCAGCCAGCCCGCGACGGCCGGAGCGGCACTGAGGTCGTGGCCTTCGGCGAGGGCCGTCATGGCGCCGCAGGCGGAGTGCCCGCAGACGACGATCGCCCGCACGCCGAGGACGGCGACCGCGTACTCGATGCTCGCGGCGACGCCGTCGGCACTGTCGGCGCCGGGGGCGTACGCGGGGACGAGGTTGCCGGCGGTGCGGATGACGAACAGGTCGCCGGGGTCGGCCTGGGTGATCAGCTCGGGGACGACGCGGGCGTCGGCGCAGCCGATGAACAGCGTGCCGGGGTGGTGGGTGGTGGCCAGGTGGGCGAAGAGCCCGGCCTTGGCGGGGAAGACGTCCCGCTGGAAACGGTCGATTCCCTCAGCGAGATGACGCATGGCCTCGCACTCCCTTCGATCGGGCGGTCGGTGGGGCCGACGTCATTCACTGTGCACGACCTGCATCTATAGCGTCCAAGACGTACTATCACTGCCAGCTATTGGTGCCATCTATAGTTGTGGGCATGAAGCCGGAACTGCGTCATCTGCGGTACTTGCTCGCGGTCGCCGAGCACGCCAACTTCACCCGCGCCGCCGAGGAGCTGCGCATCGCCCAGCCCACCCTGTCCCAGCAGATCAAGCAGCTGGAGAAGGCCGTGGGCGTACAGCTCCTCGAACGCACCGGCCGCACCGTGCGCCTCACCGACGCCGGAGCCACGTACGCCGACTACGCCCGGCGCGCGCTACGGAACCTCGCGGCCGGTGAGCGTGCGGTCCTCGACGTACGGGACCTCTCGCGCGGACATCTCCGCCTCGCCGTCACCCCCACCTTTACCGCCTACCTGACCGGCCCGCTCGTCGCCGACTTCCACACCCGTCATCCCGGGATCACCCTGGACGTGCGCGAGCTGCCCCAGGACCGCGTCGAAACCGACCTCCTGGCCGACCGGCTCGACCTCGGCATCGCCTTCAGCGGCGCCCACCTTCCCGGCATCGAGGCCACCGCGCTGTTCACCGAGGCCCTCAGCCTGGTCGTCGGCCACCACCACCCCGACACCGGCGCCCCCGGACCGCTGCCGGTCACCGACCTCGGCGAACGCCAACTGGCCCTGCTCAGCGGGGACTTCGCCACCCGCAGGCACATCGACCAGTACTTCGCCGAGCACCACGTGCGGCCGCGGATCGCCCTGGAGGCCAACTCCATCGCCGCCCTCACCGAAATCGTGGCGCGCACCCCGCTGGCCACCGTCCTGCCCGACGCCATCGCCCACGACCACACCCGGCTCACCCCCATCCCCCTCACCCCCGCGCTCCCCTCCCGCACCGTCACGCTGCTGCGCCGCGAAAGCACCTACCGGAGCGCCGCCGCGCACGCCTTCACCCAGCAGGTCACCCAGTGGGCGCAGGCCCTGACATGAGACCGGAGGGCTGCCGACGCTTGCAGGGGAAGGCCTGGCGCCCCTTGAGGGCGGAGGGGCGGGTGACCTACTGACGTCCAGTCACCTTCCTTGCCGGGCCTGCCGCTTGCGCTCCCGGGACGTCTCCCCCGTCTCCGTCACCGGCCGGTCGTGCCGCAGGTCGGCGAAGAGCCGGGCCGACCTCTCGGCGTCCCACTTCAGGACGTTGCCCTTGGAGGTGGGGACGCCGATGCCGGACACGGGCACGTTGATCTGCTTGCCCTTTCCGCCCGCGACGCCCTGGACGGCGCGGAACATACCGGCGAGGTCGCGCAGGCTCATGCCCTTGTCGACGATGAGGGTGTCGAGCCCGGCCTGCACCGCGGGGCCGATCTCCAGGGGGTCGAAGAGGGTGCCGGGGCGGGCGGCCTGGTGGGCGAGGGTGGACAGGAACTTCTGCTGGTTCTTCGACCGGCCGAGGTCACCCTCCCGCTCCTGATGGCGCTGGCGGACGAAGGCGAGGGCCTGCTCGCCGTTCAGGGTGTGGCAGCCCTTGCGCAGGTCGGCGCCCGACTTCTTGTCCTTGATGTCGCGGTCCAGGCACATGCGGACGCCGCCGATGGCGTCGACGATGTTCACGAATCCGGCGAAGCCGATCTCCGCGTAGTGGTCGATGCGCAGGCCGGTGTTCTTCTCCACGGTGTGTACGAGGAGTTCGGGGCCGCCGTACGCGAACGCGGCGTTCAGCTTGTCCCGCTCGGGCCGCTTCGTCTTGCCCGTCAGGGTGTCGAGGCGGCCGGGCACGGTGACCCAGGAGTCGCGCGGCAGACTGACCATGCTGGTGCCGTGGGCGCCGGTGTGCAGCAGCATCATCGAGTCGGTGCGCCGCCCGCCGCCCCCGCCCGCGTGCAGGTCCCGCACGTCGCCCTCGGAGAGGCCGTCGCGGCTGTCCGAGCCCACGATGAGGTAGTTGGTGCCCTCGCCGGGCGGCGGCCGGTCCCCGTAGGCGCCCAGGTCGACGTCGCGCTGGAGCCGGGTCTCGGCCCAGCCGTACGTACCGCCCACCGCGACAGCCACGAGGGCGAGGACGACGAGCACCGCCTTCCGCAGCCGCCTGCGCTTCTTCGGCTGCCTGGCGTGGGCGCGGCGGGGCCCGTAGCGGGAGCTGGGGCGGTCGGCGAACCGCTCCTGCGCGGTGGGGCTTTCGGGGGCGGCGTACGGCACCTGGTCCGCCTCCCCCGTAGGTATGCGGTCGGCCTCCCCCGCGCGCGTGCGGTCCGCCGCCCGCGCGGGTGTCCGGTCCGCCGCCCCCGCGCGCACGGCGTGTCCGGCCTGCTGGTCGAGCGGGTCTGTCATGGTCAACTCCCTTGCAGGCTCTGCCGCGTCTCTTCGGGCGGCGCTTCGAGCAGATACGGGTCGGCGGTGCCGGTGCGCTTCACGCTGTGCCACTTCAGGCGGGTGCCGAGCAGCGCCGTGGTCACGGAGTGGATGACCACCAGGTACATCAACTGCCGGTAGACGAACTGCTGGAGCGGCAGGACCCACAGCACGCGCAGCCGTTCGCGGTCGAGCCGCAGCGCGTACGCGGCGGTGACCAGCTGCACGGAGAGGAACCCGAACCAGACGAGCGCGGCCTCCACGGGATCCCGGAACAGCGCCCCGAACAGGGCGAACATGTCCACGACCGGCGCGCACAGCGGAAGGACGATCTGGAACAGCGTGACGTAGAGCATGACGCGGCGGCCGAAGCGTCCGGCGGGGCCGACTTCCACCACCGCGTGCCGGTGCTTCCACATCGACTGGAGAGTGCCGTAGCACCAGCGGTAGCGCTGGCGCCACAACTGCCGCAGGGTGCTGGGCACTTCGGTCCAGGCGACCGCCGACTCCTCGTACACGACGCGCCAGCCGGCCCGCCAGAGCGCCATGGTGAGGTCGGTGTCCTCGGCGAGGGTCTCGTCGCTGACGCCGCCGACGCCCATCAGCGCGTCCCTGCGGTAGGCGCCGATCGCCCCCGGCACGGTCGGCATGCACTCCAGGACCTCGAACATCCGCCGGTCGAGGTTGAAGCCGAGCACGTACTCCAGGTGCTGCCACTTGCCGAGCAGGCGACGACGGTTGCCGACCTTGGTGTTGCCGCTGACCGCGCCGACCGCCGGATGGGCGAGCGGCTGGACCAGGCGGGCCAGGGCCTCCGGCTCGAAGATGGTGTCCGCGTCGACCATGACGACGATGTCGTGACGGGCGTGCGCCAGGCCGGTGTTGAGGGCGCTCGGCTTGCCGCCGTTGGGCTGCCGGAGCACCGTCACGCGCGGGTCGTCGATCTCCTCGGCGATGTCGGCGGTGGCGTCGGTCGAGCCGTCGTCGATCACGATGATCTGGAACTGCGGGTGGGTGGAGGCGAGCAGCGAGTACACGGTGGAGGCGATGCCCGCCTCCTCGTTGTACGCGGGCACCAGGACCGTCACCGGTTCCCGCACCTCGCGCAGGCGGGGCGCGCCGGGCCGGTACCGGCGCAGCCTGCGCACGTGCAGCCGGGCGAACACCGCGAACAGCAGCATCCGCAGGACGCCGAGCGTGCCCGCGAGGGTCAGCGTCCACACCATCACGGTGAGGAAGGCGTGCCCGAGCCGCTGGGACCAGATCAGGCCCTCGCCCTTGATCTCCTGGGCGAGCGGGACCGCGTCGACGAAGGAGGGACGGCCGAGCCCGCCGCTGATGGTGGTGAACCGCCGCACGCGGCGGTCCCGCAGCAGGTCCTGGGCCTCGTGGAAGCCCAGGTCGGTCTGGCTGTGCTGGGTCACGAGGCCGCGCCACGGCTTGCGGGCCTTGTGGTCCGACGCGACCACCAGGTACCCCTGCTCCGCCGCGCGCTTCGCGGCAGGCCACTGAGGGCCGCAGAGTGTGTCCGCGGCCGTGGTGTGCGGCAGCCGCAGCAGGGTGGTGTTGACGCCGCCCGCGCCCGCGAGAGCGGTCTGGGTGAGCGACAGTTCGAGGCGCGCGCGCAGCGGCGATGCCACACCGAAGTCGCCGCCGCTGTAGGTGTACGAGCCGACCTCGTGGCCCTCGTACAGGATCCGTCGCAGCAGCTTCGGGTGCCGGGCGGCGTCCTTCCCGTACACGAAGAAGGTCGCCCGCGCGTGGTGCTTGCGCAGCAGGTCGAGCAGGCGCGGCGTCCACACCGGGTCGGGCCCGCCGTCGAACGTGAGGGCGACGGTGCCCGGCGGCATGGCCGCGGTGGTGACGCCCTTCGGGCCGAACCGCAGCAGCGGCTTCCCGTCGTCCACCTCGCGCGGGATCGGCCGGGTGCACGGCGGCTTGGTGCGCGCGGCGTCGATCTGGTGGGTCGTCCAGCCCTCGAAGAGGAGGGTGACGGCAACCACCAGGAGTACGAGCAGGAGCACGAGCCAGTGTCCGCGCGGCGGGCGCCGGACAGCGGCGTCCCGCCTCACTGCCGGGGGCCTCCGGCCGGGGGCGGGGTGGATCTGCCGGACACGGGGCGGCGGTGGTCGTCGCGGTCGGCGTGGGCCCGGGGTTGCGGGTGGGCTCCGGTCTCCGAGTGGGCCCTGGTCCGTGCGGGGGCCCCGGTCGGCTGCCGGTGGGCCCCGGCCCGGGCCCGTACGCCGGGGCCGTCCGCCGACTCACCGGTGTCCGGGCCGGACGGCGCCGGTGCGTTCGTGCTCGGCGGGTGCGTGCCGACGGGCTGCAGGAGCCCGCTGACCAGCACGCCGACGAACAGCAGATACCCGACGCAGACACCGCTCACGACCAGCGCGACACCTTGCAGTGCCCGCCTGCGCCAGCCCGACTGGTCGATGAAGACGGGGGGTTGCGGGTCGGCGGCCCGGGGATGCCGCGCCACCGGGCGCACGCGCGGCGCCGCCTGGTGCGGCAGGGGCGGTGCCATGTCGTGCCCCGTGGGCTGCGCCCTGCGCGCAGGGGGTACGGGCGACGACCGCCCGTCGTGCGGTGTGCTGGCTATGTGGGGGATGCCCTGCACTGGTGCTCCTGATCTGCGGCCGCGCACGCGCGACTCTTTGTGTGGGGGGACGGACCCGAGGGTCCGCTGTGGTGCCCGTGAGACGTCGGGAGCCGCATCCCGGTGCCCGGCGGGTACGGAGGGATCCGCCCCGCGCATGCCGTGCGGCCTTCCCGGGTGGGGCCGGGACGCCCACGTACGCATGTGCCCTCGCAAGGACCGGGAGGCCAGGGTGCAGCTCAGTCAGCCTTCACGCAGCCCCCGACCCTACTCGGGCACCCGGGTGACGGGGCAACAGGCCGCGCCTGTACGCAACCGGCTACGGTGCGGTCGGTGTCTGTCAGGGGGTCGGGGACGTCGCCGGGAGGTCACCGCCACGGGAGGGAACGGGGCATGCCAGGGGGCGGGAGCGGGAGTGCTGTCGGCCGGGGAGTCGCGATGACCCGGGTGGGCGGCGATCGGTGGCGCGTGACGCGGCCCTGGCCAGAGCCGCTGCGTCCGTATCTGCACAGCTATGCCGGGTACTGGGAGGCGACGGTCTCGCCCTTCCGGGTCCGGATCGTCCCCACGGGGCGGGCCGTCGTCGTGATCAGCCTGGCGGCGCCGTTCGCCCGGGCGCACCGGCTGCGGGGGACGGGCACCGCCGAGCATGTGGTGGGGTCGCTGGTGGCGGGTCTTGAGGACGGGCCCCGGGTGTTGGACCATCCCGGCGGCCAGGAGGCGATCCGGCTCGAGCTGACGCCGCTGGGGGCGTACCGGCTGTTCGCCGTGCCGATGCGGGAGTTGACCAACCGGGTGGTCGAGCTGGACGGCGTGCTCGGCCCCCGGGCCGGGGAACTCGTGGAACGGCTGTCCGCCATCGGCGACTGGGGCACCCGGTTCGACCTGCTCGACGCCGCGCTGCTGGCCCGGCTCGAACGCGGCCCGGCGCCCGCGCCCGAGGTGCGGCACGCCTGGCGGCTGCTCGCCCGGTCGGCCGGGGCGATGCCGATCGCCCGCATCACCGCCGAAGTGGGGTGGAGCCACGGCTACCTGGTCCGGCGCTTCACCGAGCAGATCGGCCTGACGCCGAAGACGTCCGCGCGCGTGCTGCGCTTCCACCGGGCCGTGGGCTTGCTCGCCCGCGGGGCCGTGGACCTCAACGAGGTGACCAGCGCCTGCGGCTTCTACGACCAGGCCCACCTGAACCGCGAGTTCCGCGCCCTGGCCGACGTCACACCCGGCGAGCTGGCGGCCGCACGGGTGGCGGAGGGGGCCGTGTCTCTCTAGGGCGGGTGCGCGACGGGTCTCGTCAGGACGCGTGCGCGCCGCGAGGTCAGATTTGTCCAAGCCAGCCCGCCCGCGCCTCACTAGGGTCCCCGACTGTGATCTTCAGGCCGACGGCCTGGGCCAGTACGCCGATGCTCCGCATCGCCACTTCAGGGGGACCCCGATGTCGAATCCGAATCAGCCCGCGCGCCGTGGGCGGTGGGAGCGCTACAAGGTGACGGGCCCGTTCTCGCCGCAGGACCTGGCCGGTCTGTGGGGGGCCATCGCGGGCGTCGTGCTGCTCGCCGTGCTCCTCGGCTGGGCGCTCGACATGAAGGGCGGTGTGGTGATCGTCGCCGCGATCCCGTTCATCTCGTCCTGGTTCGACTCCAAGCGCATCCTGTTCCAGTTCGACGCCGCGGGCGTACGGGTCGGCAACACGATCCTGCCGTGGAACGACGTCACCCAGTTCGTCGTGGCCATGCCCCCGAACGGCGAGCACTCCCTGATCGGCGCACGCCTGCGGCAGGGCGCGACGCTGCCGGTCGGGGCGGAGGTCCCGCCCGCGCACCCGGCCATGCCCGCATCGCTGTACGTGGCCGTCCAGCACCAGAAGTTCGACCTGACCAAGATGGTCAACAAGGCTCGCAAGTACGCCCCGTCGCACATCCAGATCGTGGTCGCCGAGCCGTCCGGGGAGCGGGTCGCCTCCTGAGCGGGTGACCCGGGGGGACGCCGTCCGCGCCGGCCCGGGGCCGGGGCACCATGGGGTCATGAGCGTCACGATCGACATCACGGGTCTGGCGTCGGAGCGCATCTCCTTCGTGCCGTCGCCCCTCGCCGAGCTGGGCAGCGCGCTGCACGCGCTGTCCGAGCCCGACCACCATCCGTCGCTGCACGGGTGGGTCGCTTCCGTGACCGCGTCGCTCGACTCGCACCTCACCGACCGCATGGGCGAGGCGGACTTCCTGTGGCGCGCCACCCTCTCGGACGTGTTCATGCCCTTCGGCGCGATCCCCGGACGGCGCGCCCTGCCCGGCGCCACCCTCGCCGACGACCTCGACCTGCTCGACCGGCTCACCGACGAGCAGTTCGTGGACGCCGCCCTGGAGTTCGGCTGGGTGCACTACGACACCCGGACCCCGGACGTCCTGGAGGACGCGGCGGGACGGCAGCGGGCCCTGGAGCTGGCGGCGGCACGGGGCGGGCCGCAACTTCGGCTGGCCCAGCGGCTGCTCGACGACCCACCGGCCGTACGCGCCTGGTTCCGGCGGTTCCTGGAGGACTGCGACCGGGCCTTCTTCGCGGACACCTGGGCCCGGGTGAGCGGCCGGCTGACCGCGGACGCCCGGCGCAAGCGGCAGCTCCTGCTCCACAAGGGCCCGCGCGAGGCCCTGACGGCCGTGTCACCGGCGGTCTCCCTCGACGAGACGGGCACCCGGATCACGGTCGACAAGATGACCTCCGGCCAGATCCGGACGGGGGACGGCGGGCTCGTCCTCATCCCCACCAGCGTCGGCTGGCCGCACCTGATGGTGCTGTTCCGCTACGGCTGGCAGGCCTCGATCACGTACTCCGTCAGCGCCCCCGGGCCCGCCGCCCCCACCTCCGTGGAGGAGCTGACGCGCCGCATGTCCGCGCTCGCCCACCCGGCCCGGATGCTGCTGTGCCGGCACCTCGCGCGCGCGGCCTGCACGACGGGCGAGCTCGCCGACGCGTACGCCATGACGGCGCCGGAGATCTCCCGGCACCTGTCGGTCCTGAAGCGGGCCGGTCTTGTCACCACGCGCCGTCGGGGCCGCTACGTGCAGCACCAGCTGAACCTCGACGCGGTGGCGCGGCTCGGCCGGGACTTCATCGAAGGGGTGCTGCGCTGAGCAGAGCTAGGTCGGCTCGGTGGGGTCGTGGGTGATCAGGTCGCCCGGCTGGCACTGGAGGACCTCGCAGATCCTGGACAGGGTCGAGAAGCGGATGGCCTTGGCCCGGCCGTTCTTGAGCACGGACAGGTTGACGACGGTGATGCCGACCTGCGCGGACAGTTCCGTCAGGGTCATGCCGCGCTCGGCGAGGATCCGGTCCAGGTGGATGCGGATCGCGTGGAGTTCCTCGTCGGACATCAGATGGTCCCTTCGAGGTCCTCTCGCATCCGTACGCCTTCCCGCATGATCTTGCCCATCACGACCGCCGCGAGTCCGGCGAGGACGAGTTCGAGCGACCCGGCCATCTCGGGCCCGGAACCCGCGACCGGCGCCATGCTCCCGACCAGCCAGGACCGCGACCAGCCGACGGCGAGACTCGCCACCGGGGCGCCGATGGCGACGACCCAGCCGAGGGTGGCGAGCCGTCGCGACACCACCTCGGTGAACGGCCCCTTGTCCACGACGGCGTCCAGGAGCCGGGAGAAGAGCAGCAGCGCGACGGCGCCGAACAGCAGCCAGGGCAGTTCGCCCCCGAGGTCGGCGGCACGCTGCGCCACGGAGGGGCTGTCCTGGCAGAGCCGCGTGCCGCTGCCGGACGCCTCCACGCCCTTCTCGATCGGGAGGGCGTCCGGAGCGATGGCCGTATTGGCCCAGAAGCCCGTCTGCACGCACACCGCCCCGTCGTCGGCCATGTGCGTGACGCCCTTACCGATGAAAGCGAGCCCACAGAGCACCGCGAGCAAAAGGGTCACCGAGGCCAGGGTCCTCGTGAGCCGCGTGTTCATCGCATCCCTCCCTATCGATTTTCGATATGACCACGGTAGCGGGCCATATCGATAATCGACAAGTCGCGGCTGTGCGCCGACGTGATCTAACCCCCGGCCCGGACCCCGGCCGGGCTCGTCGCCGGTGCGAGGTCGTCGGTCGCGAAGCGCGGTACCTCGTCGTTCTCGTCCCGGTTGCCGTTCTTCTCGTGGATCCACTTGCCCGCCAGGGCCGGGATCCAGGCCGAGTACGCGCTCTGGGTGAGGTCGGCGGGGATCTCGGCGCCGCGGCGGTTGAGGTCGGCGGCGGGGAGGCGCAGGGTCGGGTCGATCTGCTCGGACGGGGAGTTGGCCATCGCGGCGTCCCACACCTGCAGGGCGAAGGTGGTGCAGTTGCGGGCGGGCGTTCCGGCCCAGCCGCCGGTCAGCAGGTACGTCCAGCTCGGCAGGAGCGTGTACTTCTCGTCGGCCTGCTCGCGCCGTGCGATCTCCCGGTCGAACGCGGCCTGTTGAGTGGCGCTGAGCGTCTTGCAGCGGGCCGCACGGGGGGCGTACGCGCCGTCGCGGTCCTGCTTGCGGCTGGGCCGGTCCCACTCGACCAGGGGCTTGCCGGGGGCGTTGATGTCGTAGCCGGTGTAGTTGACGGACATGCCGTCCACGGGGCTGCCGTCGCCGTTGCGGCCGTCGGGGTCCTGCGGCTGGAAGGAGTACGTGTCGTAGCGGGCGGTGTCGCCCCCGGCGAGCTTCCGCTGGAACGCGCCGTGCGAGTTGAAGTGCACCAGCCAGCTGTGGCCGAAGACGTGCTGGCTGACGTTGAGTTCGTACAGGAGCTTGTTCGTCTGCTCGCCGTAGGAGAGCTTTCCGTACTTGCTCTGGAAGTCATCGGACTTCCAGAGCGCGTGGGCGCGGGTGCCCACGTCCCAGACGTAGCCGCCGGTGGTCTTGTCGGTGATCTCCGTGCTGTAGACGCACAGGGTGTTCTCGGCGGGCGCCGCGGCCCGGGACGCCGACGGCTTCGGCGAGGGCTCCGCCGCGGCGGCCGGGGCGGAACCGATGGCCGCGGTCAGGGCGGCGACGGCGCAGGCGGTGGGAACGAAATTGCGTAAAGTCACGCCAAAGGTATACATGGGGTCGGTCGTTGATGATCATTTCATGATCGATTTCGCGCCAGGCACCGCGGGCCTCCGACCGCTCCCCCGCGCCGGGGTTCAGGCCGCCCGGCGGGCGAGCGCGTGGCGTACCACCTTGGCCAGCACCGCCGGGTGGAACAGCAGAGTGGGCGGGGCCGTCATGTTCAGTACGCGGACGAACCGGGCCCAGACGTCCGGGTCGCGTACCGCGAGGGCGAAGACGTGCTGGTTGTACCAGTGGGCGAAGCGGGCGGGAAGTGGCTGGTTGCCGGGGGCCCACATGAGGTCGGAGCTGGTGGCCATGGTCCAGGGGACCTTGATGAGGCGGGCCGCGCCGCGCTGGTAGGCGCGGCTGAGGCCGTCGAGGCCGGACGGGTGGGCCCGGCGACGGCGCAGCAGGCCGCCGAGCAGTTCCGCTTCCATCGCGCCGACCGTGAGCCCCTGTCCATACACCGGGTTGAACACGCACAGCGCGTCGCCGACCGCGATCAGGCGCTCGGGCCAGCGGGGGTTCTTGTGGTGCAGGCGCCACTCGTTGCCGGGGTTGGTGTAGCGGTGGATCTCGCCCTGGCGGGTGCCGCGCTTGATCTGTTCGGCGAGGCGCGGGTTGCCGAGGCTCTGGGCAAAGTCGAGGTAGCCCTCGTCGTCGGTGGGCGGCACGTGCTGGTCGAAGCCGAACAGCGAGCACATCCAGCGGTGCCGCTCGACGGCGAGGACGACTCCGCCGCGCGCGACGCCGGGTGCGAAGGTCATCTGGTACGCGACGTCGAAGTCCGGGCCGTCCTGCCGGTCCTGCGGCGGGCGTTCGTAGCACGCGGAGGTGTAGGTGATCTTCGCCTTGATGAGGGTCTTGGCGGACGCGGGCAGGTCGGCGTCGGTGAGCCAGCGGTCCACGGAGGTGGAGCGGCCCGACGCGTCGACGACGAGGTCGGCGGTGACCTCGACGGATTCGTCGGTTCCGGCCGTGCGGTAGTGGACGCGGTCCAGGCGGCCGGGGGCACCGGCCGTGACGGTCTCGCAGTGCGTGGCGGCGAGCAGGCGCACCGGCGTGAGGGCCGACACCCGCTGGCGCAGGCGGCGTTCGAGCTCGTCGCGGGTGAAGGTCTGGATGGACACGCCGACCGGATCGCGCGGCGCGTAGCCGGTCGGGAGCAGGAAGCTGATGCGCTCGCCGTAGTCGAAGACGGGGGCGCCGAGGTCGGCGAGCTCCGCCCGCAGCCCGGGGAAGAGGCGTTCCAGGGCCTCGCCGCCCTTCGCGAGCAGCGCGTGCGCGTGATAGCCCTGCGGGATGTGCGGGTGCACGCCCGTATCGGGCGCAACCGGGTCGCGCTCCAGGACGAGCACTTCGGCGAAGTGGTCGGCCAGGACGCGCGCGGCGACGAGACCGGCGTACCCACCACCGACGACGACGGCCCGCTCCCAGCGGGCGCCGGACCGGGGGCTGCGCTTGTTCGTGGCCATGACCTGTCCCGTTTCTGTCGGCTTCTGTCGGCTTCTGTCGGCTCGGCTCGGCACTGCTCGGCACTGCTCGGGGCTGTTGCCACTTCACCCTGTGCCGCCGGGGCGATCAAGACCGGCCGGGGAGCGCACGGGAGCACAGGGCGTGGCGACACCGCCACCGCCCGACTCCCCTGCCGGTCAAGGCCGTTCGGGGAGCGGGGTAGCGGCGTCACGCGGCTGCCGGGGCGGTGTCGGGGACTTTGAGGCATCAACTCTGCCCCATGGTCGTCCCCGGCGTGCGTGGGGCGCGGGTCGTGGAGGGCGGACCATCGGAGGTGGGGTGGCGAGGAGGCCGGTCCGGTGGCGGCAGGTGGGAGTGCGGGTGTGATTCATGAGGTGGATGAGGTCCTGAAGGGACTGTTGCGTGGTGGGGCGCTGGCCGGGTCCGGCATCGACGTGTCCTTCGACGTCCCCACCCGTGACTGGGCCGCCCGGCGCAACGCCCCGGTTCTCAACGTCTACTTGTACGACCTCCGGGAGGACTCGTCCCGGCGGCAGCGCGGCCACGCGCCGGTGCGGGACGACCGGGACGTCGTGGTGCGGCGGCGCCGGCCGCCGCGCTGGTTCCGGCTGTCGTATCTGGTGACGGCCTGGACGAAGACGCCGCAGGACGAGCACCGGCTGCTGTCCGCCGCGCTGGCGACGTTGCTGCCCCATGAGCTGCTGTCGCCCCGGGAACTCCCGGACGCGCTCGGGCGCCTCGGCCTCACGGTGCCGGTGACGGTGGGAGGCCTGCAGTCGGAGTCCCGCTCCATGGCCGACATCTGGTCGGCGCTCGGCGGTGAGTTGAAGCCGTCGCTGGATGTCGTGGTGACGGCGCCGGTCCCCGCGTTTCCCGACTACGACGCGGGGCCCCCGGTCACCGAGGGCGCGGCGGTGCGGATCCGCACCGTGGACGGCGGCACGCCCGCGTCGGCGGAGCGCGCCCACCGGCCCCACCAGGTGGCGGCCGCCCGTGCCGCCCATGGGCAGGGGCAGGCGGCGGGCGGCCGCGCGGAGCGTGCGCGGGCGGCGAACCGTCGTACGGAGCAGTCATGAGCACCTCCCCCCTGGACCATCCCTCCCCCGGCGGCGAGGAGGGCCCGGCCCGTGCCCTCCTCGCCCGCCTCTTCGAGCTGCGGCGGACGGTGACCGCGCTGGTCGAGCACCGCTCCGCGCACGACCCCACCGCCACCGACCCGTTGCGCGGGCTGTACGTGTCCGACGAGGCCGTGAGCCGTCTGCTGCGTACGTGGTCGGGCGCGGCGGCGGACGAGGACGTACCGTCGGACGTCCTCGACGGGTGGCCCCGGGACAGCGACGACCGGCTGGCGCGGACGGCCGTCCGGACGCGGCTGACCGAGCTGGACGCGGCCGTCCTGCTCATCGCCCTGGCCCCCGACCTCGACCGGACCTTCGAGCCGCTGTACGGCTACCTCAACGACGACGTGAGCCGCCGCCGCGCCACCGTGGGGCTCGCGCTCGACCTGTGCGGGGTGCCCGCGCACCTGCCGGAGGCCCGCGCCCGGTTCCACTCCTCGGCGCCGCTGCGCTCCTTTGGCCTGCTGACCGTCGAGGACGCCGAACGACCCCTCCTCACCCGCTCGTTGCGCGTGCCCGACCGGCTGGTCGCCCACCTCCTGGGCGACGACACCGTGGACGCCGCGCTGCTCGGCCTGCTGCGCCCGATGCCGGAGCCGCCGCCCGCCGCCGGGCTCGACGAGGACTTCGTCAAGCGCCTCGCCGCGCACATCGGCGACGGGCCCGGCACCGTCTACCTGCGGGAGCACCGCGAGGGCGACGCCCTGACCACCCTCGCGGCGGCCCTGGCAGCGGCGGGCGTCGACGCGCTGCGCTACTCCGGCCCCGCCGACCACGTCCCCGAACTGCTGCGCGAGGCGCGCCTCGGCGGCAAGGCGGTCGTGGTGTGCGGACTGCCCGACCGACCGGGGCCGATGGTCGAGGAGTTGACCGGGGCCGCCGACGTGACCGTCCTGCTCACCGGTCCCCGCCCGTACGACCCGCAGTGGTCACCGCACGACCCCCTGGTGCTCCAGGCGCCCCGGCCGCCCGCGGGCGGAGCGGCCGCCTGGCGGACCGCGCTCGGCCCGGGCGCCGACGCCTTCGACCTGGCCGGGACCGTCGCCCCGTACCACCTCGGTGGGGAGCGGGTCGCGCGGGCCGCCCGGGCCGCCGCCGCGCTGGCCGTCTTCGACGGGACGCCGCTCACCGCCGCCCACGTCCGGCTCGCCGCCCGGCGGCAGTCCGCCTCGGGCCTCGAACAGCACGCTCGCCGCATCCAACCCGACGTGGACTGGGAAGACCTGGTGCTGCCCGAAGGGCCGCTCGGCCAGCTCCACGAACTCGCCCTGCGCGCCCGCCATCGCGACCGGGTCCTGGGCGACTGGCGGCTGAGCGCGGGCGGCGGTCGCGGGCGCGGGGTCCTCGGCCTGTTCGCGGGCGAGTCCGGTACCGGCAAGACGCTGTCCGCCGAGGTGATCGCCGCCGATCTGGGCGTCGACCTCTATGTGGTCCAGCTGTCGTCGATCGTGGACAAGTACGTCGGCGAGACCGAGAAGAACCTCGAACGGATCTTCACGGAGGCCGACCGCACGGACGCCGTGCTGCTCTTCGACGAGGCCGACGCCGTCTTCGGCAAGCGCTCGGAGGTCAAGGACGCCCACGACAGGTACGCCAACCTGGAGAGCGCCTACCTGCTGCAGCGCCTGGAGTCCTTCGACGGCATCGCGCTGCTCACCACCAACCTGCGGGCCAACATCGACGACGCGTTCACCCGCCGCCTCGACCTGGTGGTCGACTTTCCCTTCCCGGACGCCGGACAGCGCCTCGCGCTGTGGCACCACGGCCTCGCGCACGTGCCGCGCGCCGACGGCCTCGACACCGAACCCCTCGCCCGGGACTTCGAGTTGTCGGGCGGGGCGATCCGCGGTGCGGTGGTCACCGCCGCGTACCTCGCGGCCGGCCGGGACGAGCCGGTGGGCGCGGGCGATCTGCTGGAGGGCGCGCGCCGCGAGTACCGCAAGGCGGGCCGCCTTGTCCCGGGCGAGGCGAACTGGTGAGGGAGCGCCCGGCGGCTCACCGGTGACGGAGGGCTCAGCGGCTCACCGGTGACGGGGCGCACAGCGGACACAGCGAAGGGGGGCCGGAGACCTGGTCAACGGTCACCGGCCCCTCGTCCCATGTCACGCCCCACCCGTCAGACGGTGAAGCGGACCGCCTCCAGCTGAAGGTTCAGCTCCATGGGGCTGCCGCCGTACGTCCACTTCCCGGGCTCGGTGCAGGACTGCCCCATCCACTGCTTGTCCTTCACGTACGCGTCGTGGCACACCGAGCCGTCGAAGACCTGCATGGTGTACCCCTGCATCGGGTTGATGTCCCCGTCGGTGCTGCCGAGGTACATGTTCTTCTCGTCGTCCGCCTTCTCCCACTCGTCGCCCTTGCGCCAGCCGTCGACGACATAGGCGCTGGCTCCGGTGACGCCGTTGGTGCTGGAGACCGCGACGTTGAGGGCCTTGACGGCCTTGCCCTCGCCCACCTCGCCCGCCTCGGCGCCGTCGCACTCGGGCTTCTGCCAGCCGCCGTCCGCGAGGTAGACGCGGTAGCAGATGTGGCGGCCCTCGCTGCGCTCGGCGAGCTTGCGCACGGCGGCGGCCGCGGTCACCTTGCGCGGCTTCTTCTTCTCCTCGGGCTCGTCTCCCCCGCCGCCTCCCCCGCCGCCGCCACCGCCCTTCTCCTCGTCGCCGTCCGCGCCGGAGTCCGCGGGCTCCTCGTCCGGCTTGTCGTCGGGCTTCGGCGGGGCGCTGCTGATCGGTGCGGAGGGGCTGGGCTTGGCGATCGCGCCGGCCTTCTCGGGCTTCTCCAGGGCGGCGCTCTTCACCTGCGGCTTGTACGTCAGCCAGATCATCACGAACGCGATGGCGAGCGCGAGGACCAGGCCGAGCGTGGTGGCCAGCCAGCCCGGCAGGAACCCGCGCTGCACATAGGTGCCGTCGACGTCCATCGGCTCGGTCCCGGAGCGCCGCAGCGACACCGCGTACGGCTGCTCCTGCTTGGAGCCGAACCAGATGATCTGCCGGGGCCGCAGCGTCGCCTTCACGAACGCGGCCCGGCCGGGCTCGATCTGGACGTTGCCCGGCTGCAGGTCGTACGACAGCTTGTCGCCGGTGTCGCTGCCGCTGAGCGAGGCGGTGACCTTGGTGTTGCCGAGGTTGTCCACGGCGAGCCGGGGCCGCCCCCGGAACCGGCCCTTGACCGTCGGCGGCACCAGTTCGGCGCGGACCTCGGTGAAGGGGGTGATGGTGAGGTTGCCCTCGGGCACGGTGACGGCGTCCGGGTGTTCCGTCGGCGAGATGCGGATCGCGTACGGGTTCGGTCCCGCGGTCGCGTCCGGGGTGCGCGGCGGGGCGAACGTCAGCTCCACCGTGCCGGTCGTCCCCGGGTAGAGCCGCAGCGACCGAGGCTCCACCGTGGTCCAGGGCGCGAGGGCGCCGACCGGTTCGAAGTGGTACTCGTCGACGACGTCGCCGGTGTTGCGCACCCGCAGCCGCACCGTGGTGCTGCTGCCGGGGTCGACGGTCGCGGACGCGGGTTCCAAGGAGGTCCAAAGGCTCACGCCTCGACACTAGGAGCGGCCGCGGATCATGTCACCAGGCGGCCGGGCAGACCCGGTTGCCCGGACGGGCGGGAACCCCACCGGACCGGGCAGCGCGGGGCGGGACGGCTTCGGGGGCAACCGGGTCTGCCCCCGAAGGCACCCCTGCGGCTCTGGGCCGCGCACCCCGGCCACGGCACCATGACGGCGACTCTCGCCGGCGGTGGACGGCGACGCCCGCCGACGTTGGAGGCGCTCATGCGGCAGCGGCAGACCGATTCACGCGGCCACGAGGGACGGGACGGCCGCGCCGACCGACAGCCCCGGTCGGCGCGGCCCTCTTCTCCCGTTTCTCCCGTGCCGCGTACCGCCGAGGGGATGACCCCCGCCGGGCTGCGCGCCATGAACGACGCGGCGGGCAACGGGGCCGTCAACCGGGTGCTGTCCGTGCAACGTGCGGGCGGCAGCGGGTCGGGCAGGCACTCGCGGCCGGAAGACAGCGGGTCCGGCAGGCACTCCCGGCCGGAAGGCAGCGGGTCGGGGCGGCGCTCCAGGAGGGACGCGGCCCCGGAGCGCGGCCCCGGCGACGTCGTGGCCGACATCAAGACCCACGTGGACGGGCCGCCGATGGTGAGCTACGGCGCGCGGCGACAGGGCCGGGCGCACGAGGAGTTCTGGATGCGGTTCCCGCGTTTCAAGAACGGCGAGGAGGCCGAGGAGACCCTGCACGAGACCAGTGCCCTGCTGTTCGACAGCATGAAGGGCGCCCAGGAGAGGGCCAAGCAGGAGGATCCGGACCGCGACGCGGAGGACGCCAACAACCGCGAGGTCCAGGGCATGCTCATCAACGACCGGCTGCTGTTCGCCTCGAACTTCAACTCGTCGGTCGACACCCTCGTGAGCCAGGGACGACAGGCGTACGGACACGAACCCTCCCTGCCGGAGCTGCTCGCGTTCCAGCAGAGCCAGGACGGGCGCCGACGAGGACTGCACACCTACGAGGCGGAGAACCTCGAAGCGAAGCTCGCGAGCTACCGCCGCAAGAACGCGGCCATCGCCACCGGGCAGCGCGGCGCGGGCGAGCAGGGACGAGGGCCGGACCCCACCGCCAAGGTGCTGCAGGCGCAGGTCGACACCCCCGTCATCGTCGTGAACATCGAGGACAAGAACCTGCGCACCATGCTCACCAGCTCCAAGTACGCGGGCCGGGTGTTCCTGCTCCGGTTCGCGGAGCTCGACCCCAGGCCGAAGATGCTGGGCAAGAACAAGGGGCAGCCGAAGCAGGAGGAGTCGGTGCACGCGGAGCAGAAACTGCTCCTCGCCCTGAGCCGTGCCGGCGTCGATCCTGGCCAGACGGCCACGAAACCCCTCGCCATCATGGGGAAGTACCGCCCCTGCATGGGCTGCGCCGCGGCGTTGATGTACTACCGGAACCAGATGGGGTTCGGCAATCTGAGCTTCGACGAGAACTACGGGAACTACTTCCAGGGCTCCGTGAACTCCCTGAAGACGCACCTCAAGCACACCATGGACGACGACTATCTCGCGTACATCAAGCAGATGGTGCACAACGACGTCACGAGCACCCCGGCGATGGCGCACGAGGCGGCTCCGGCGGAAGCCGTACACCGCCGTGGCGGCCTCTCGCTGAAGGTCCCCGGGCGGCTCGCGGCCCGCCAGGCCGACGTCACTCCGTCCGCCAGCGACGCCGAGTTCGACGCGGACGGGACCTACACCCGCGTCGCGCGGCCGCTGCAGGACACCTGGACGGTGGACACCGCCCCCGCGGGCATCGGCAAGGGCACGGCGACGCACAAGATCCCGCGCCGCAGGACCGACAAGCTCACCCAGGACCAGGCGGACCAGCTCCACGGGCTCTGGAACGGCGGGGCCGGCGCCGACGCCACCAACGAGAGCCGCCAACGGGCGATCGAGCTGCTGTTCAACTACCACAGGTCCACCACCATGTCCCTCAAGCACCTCGGGGCCGCCATCGACCTGTCCGACAACAGACTCAGCAGCTATCTCACCCGCTATGAGCAGGAGGGCCACTGGACGCACACACCGCAGCGGTCCAACAAGCCCGCCAGGGGTGCGGCGAGCACCACGACCGCGCGGAGCAGGAAGAAGGGCGCGGCCGAGAAGCAGTTCTCCAAGGGAGGGGAGCTCGACGACTTCGGCATGGACGCCATCAAGGAGACGATTCGCAGCCTGTCCCGCAACGACTGGTGCAAGGACTGGGAGCGGCTCCACCGGGGCAGGTCCACCGGCGAGCTGAACCCCACCAAGGCACCCGTCGACCTCCTGGCCAAGCTCGCCCAGCTCCGTCGCGACCGGCGCTACAACGTCCCGGAGATGTCCGCGTACCTGCACACGGGCAAGAACGGGGACAATCTGCGCAAGGCCATCAAGCGCAAGGGCGAGCCGCGGCTCGCCGAGCTCGAAAAGGGCCTCGACAAGGGCAAGGCGCCCGCGCGGCACCAGGACGTCGAGAGGGGAGAGGCGTCCGCCGCGGCCGCTCCGTCGAGCCATGCGGTGGTTGATCCGTCGGCCTACGCCGCGGCAGACCAGTCGGCCTACGCCGCCACCGATCCCGCGGCCTACGCGGCGGCTTACACCGCGTCCGATCCCTCGGCCTACCCGGCGGCCTACACGGCATCCGACCCGTCGGCCTACGCGATGGCCGACACGTCGTCCTACACGTCGTCCTACACCATGGCCGGAACCTCGGCCTATGGCGGCGAGAGCAGCGCTTCCGGCGCGGGACACCAGGCGCCGGCGCCCGAAGTCCCGGGCTTCACGCTCCACTTCGACCCGAGCACCGGGCAGCCGTACTACCTCGACGACGAGACCGGCGCCCACTACGTCCGCATCGGGGGCAACATGGTCCGGCTCCAGGTGCAGGACTCCTACGACGTCGACATGAGCGGCACCGGGGGCCAGTACTGACCCGGTCGCGACCGGCGCGGTGTCAGGCCTCGTCGTCCGTGTCGTGCCCGGCCGGTGCCGGTCGGCCGGGCAGCGACAGGTCGGGCGTCTCGCCGCGTGCGACCTTCCTGCCGTTCGAGGCCGCCTGGAGCTCGAAGGGGTCGCCGGGGCTCGACACCTTGACGCCGGTGCCGTCGTCGGTGCCCGCCACGGGACCCAGCGCGTTCTGGAAGCGGTGGCCGAGCTCGTGGTACATCACCTCGTCGGGCAGGTTCCGCTCGGCGGTGACGATGTGCGGGCCGACGGTGTAGGCGAGGGCGCCGAACTCCCGGGCGGACTGCTGGGCTTCGGGGCCGTCGTGCTTGCGTACGTCACCGAAGTTCATGCCGTACGCCTGCTCCGCCCGCTCGCGGATGCGCGGCTCCAACGGGCTCCCCGGGGAGGCCAGCGCGGAACCCAGGGACAACTGCCGCTGCAAGGCGGGCTGTTCGGCGGCCGACGCCTCCACGTCGCCGTGGCCGCAGCCGGGTCCGTGGGCGTGCCGCTCCGCCTCGATGGCGCGGGACACGGCCGCGTTGCCCGCCAGGCGCTGGAGGGTGAGCATCCGGTCGGCCGCGGCGCCCGGCCCGTTCACACGGCGCGGCCTGGCCTGACTCGCGCGGTGGGACGTGTCCTGATCTCCGGCCTGCTGGGCCTGTGTTCCGTGGGCGTGCACGACGCTCCCTTCGGCGCGGGACAGAGCTGACCCGACACCCTTGACCGACGGGGCGCCGTCCGTACAGGTCCGTCGGGGCAGCCGTGCGGGCAAGGAGGCGGGTCGGCGCGTCCGCATCCCGGGCCGCCTGCCACGGCCAAGTGTCTCTGCGGGCACGGACGTTGCCCCGGGCCCGGCACCCGAGGACGTTTCGGTGGCGGGAGGGGCCCGCGAGGGTGAGGGGGTTACGTCCCGCACCTGGCCTGTTCCCGTGCCCGGCCTGTGCCAGGCCTGTGCCCGGCCTGTTCCGTACCCGGCCCGATCCGTACCCCAGAGGAGAGCAGAGCATGCCGTCCTACCTGTCGCCCGGCGTCTACGTCGAGGAGGTGGCCAGCGGTTCGCGCCCGATCGAGGGGGTCGGCACCTCCGTGGCGGCCTTCGTCGGGCTCGCGCCGACCGGACCGCTGAACGAGCCGACGCTGGTGACGAACTGGACGCAGTACGTCACGTCCTTCGGCGACTTCACCGAGGGCTACTACCTCGCGCACTCCGTCTACGGCTTCTTCAACAACGGCGGCTCCGCGGCGTACGTGGTGCGCGTCGGCGGCTCCGCCGAGGGCGCGAACGCGGACGGCGACGCACCGGCCGCGGTGACCGGTTCGGCCGCCGCCCCGGCCGCGCTGCCCGCCGCCGAGCCGAAGCAGCTCGGCACGTTCTCCGTGTCGGCCACCGGGCAGGGCCGCAACGGCCAGTTGTCCGTGGAGGTCGCCGACCCCGAGGGCGAGGGTGCCGCCGACCGCTTCAAGCTGATCGTCAAGGACGGCGACAAGGCCGTCGAGACGTACGACGTGAGCGCCAAGAAGGGCAGCCGCTCCTACGTCGTCACGCAGGTCAAGGAGCGCTCCAAGCTCATCGCCGTGACGGAGGCCGCGGCGGCGGCGCAGCTCGCCCGCCCCGAGAACCAGACCGTCGCGCTGCCCGCGCCGCCCGCCCCGGCGGCGCCCCTGCCCGCGCCGACCCAGCGGACCCCGGCCGGGCACGCCGGTCCGGCCGAGTACCTGGGCGACTCCGCGGACCGCACCGGCTTCGGCGGCCTGGAGGCCGTCGACGAGATCTCCATGGTGGCGGTGCCCGACCTCATGGCCGCCTACCAGCGGGGCACCATCGACCTGGAGGCCGTCAAGGCCGTGCAGCTCGGGCTCATCGCGCACTGCGAGCTGATGGGCGACCGGGTCGCGGTCATCGACCCGCCGCCGGGCCTGAATGCCCGTCAGATCCGGGTGTGGCGGCAGGAGACGGCGGGCTACGACTCCAAGTACGCGGCCCTGTACTACCCCTGGCTGAAGTCCTTCGACCCGGCCTCGGGGCAGTCCCGCATGGTCCCGCCGAGCGGCCACGTCGCCGGCATCTGGGCCCGCAACGACTCCGAGCGCGGCGTGCACAAGGCGCCCGCCAACGAGGTCGTGCGCGGCGCCGTCGACCTGGAGCTGCAGATCACCCGCGGCGAGCAGGACCTGCTCAACCCCATCGGCGTCAACTGCATCCGCGCCTTCCCCGGCCGCGGCATCCGCGTCTGGGGAGCCCGCACCCTGGCCTCCGACCCCGAGTGGCGCTACCTGAACATCCGCCGGTACTTCAACTACCTGGAGGAGTCGATCCTGATCGGCACCCAGTGGGTGGTGTTCGAGCCGAACGACCACGCGCTGTGGGCCCGCATCCGCCGCAACGTCTCGGCGTTCCTGGTCAACGAGTGGCGCGGCGGCGCGCTGTTCGGCCAGCGGCCGGAGGAGGCCTTCTACGTCAAGTGCGACGAGGAGACCAACCCGCCGGAGTCGGTCGACCTCGGCCGGGTCATCTGCGAGATCGGCATCGCGCCGGTCAAGCCCGCGGAGTTCGTGATCTTCCGGCTTTCCCAGTTCTCCAGCGGGAGCGGGGAGTTGGAGGAGTAGGCCGCCGTCGGGTTCCCGTACACATCCGTCAACAAGCCCAGCGGCTTAGAAGGACAGCGAACTCATGAGTCTGATGCAGGGTGACTCCCTCACTTCACACAACTTCGGTCTGCAGATCGACGGTGTGATGGTCGAGTACCTCGCGGAGGTCAGCGGCCTCACTCTCGAACAGGACGTCATCGTCCACCAGCAGAACTCGGCGCAGGGCAAGCCCGAGGTGAATCTGCTGCCGGGCGTGCAGAAGAACGGCCAGTGCACCGTGGTGCGCGGCATGACCCAGTCGTCGTCGTTCACGACCTGGATCAACGACTCGATCAACGGTCAGATGAGCACGGCCCGCAAGAACGCCTCCATCATCATGATGGACTACCAGGACAATCCGGTGAAGCGGTACAACCTGCGCAACGCCTGGTGCAGCAAGGTCGACGCCAGCACCCTCAAGGCGGGCGAGGCCGCGGCCCTCACCGAGACCGTGACCATCGTCTTCGAAGAACTGGTCATCGAGTAATGCGGCGCACGGCCGCCGGTGCGCCGGGCGCGGGCACGGCCGCCGCGCCGCCACCGGCCCCCCAGACCGCGGCGGCGGGAGCGGATGCCCCCGTCCCGTCTCCCGCCGCCGCACCCTTCGACGCGACTCCCCGGGAGCTGCGCACCGAGTTCCCGTTCCAACTCCCGCGCGGATACGTCGACGAGTCGGGCACCGTGCACCGCGACGGCGTGATGCGCCTGTCCACGGCGCGGGACGAGCTGGTACCGCTGCGCGACGTGCGGGTCCAGGAGAATCCGGCGTACCTGTCAGTGGTGCTGCTCGGCCGCGTCATCACGCGCCTGGGCACGCTGCCGATGGTGCACGACGGGACGGTGGAGAGCATGTTCGCCTCCGACCTCGCCTTCCTGCAGGACTTCTACCGGCAGATCAACGCCGAGGGCCACACCCGCGCCGCGGTGGAGTGCCCGCACTGTTCCGAGCCGTTCGAGGTGGAACTCGGCGGGAGCCGCCTGGGGGAATCG
This sequence comes from Streptomyces flavofungini, assembly GCF_014650815.1. Classification (GTDB taxonomy): domain Bacteria; phylum Actinomycetota; class Actinomycetes; order Streptomycetales; family Streptomycetaceae; genus Streptomyces; species Streptomyces flavofungini. The sequence goes on along the minus strand of NZ_BMVR01000004.1, from coordinate 280,821 downwards.
TGACGTACGCGACCGACCGACTGCACGAGGAGATCGCGTACGTCGCCTACCACTTCCACTGGAGCCTGGCGGCGATCCTGGACCTGGAGCACCACGACCGCCGCCGCTACGCGGACCAGATCGCGTCCTTCGTGACGCGCGCCGGGGCGGAGGGCTGAACTGTGGGTTTGTTGAAGCGGCTTCGGGGGTGGGGTGGGCGCGGGGGCGCCGGGGACGCCGAGGGTGCGGATGGCGGTGCCGAGGGTGCCGGGCCCGAGGGTGCCGGGTCCGGCGGTGCGGTGCCGGGTGGTGCCGCGTCCGGGGGTGGGCTGTCCGGGAGTGCGCTGTCCGGGAGCGCCGTGTCGGGCGGTGGCTCGTCGGCCGTGGCCGCGTGGACCGGGCTGCCACCCCTTCAGCGCGCTGTCGCCGGGGGGCGGGCCGGGGTCGCGGACTCCGCGTTCGGCTCCCGGCTGCCCACGTGGCAGAACCCGTCGTTCGCCGGGGGGTCGTCGCTCACCACGGTGCTGGGCACCGGCTCCGGTGGGCTGCTCTCAGGTGCGCCCGCCGGAGCGGCGCTGAGCGAGTCGGCGCGGCCCGTCACGGGGCTCGAACGACCTTCGGGCTCCTTGCCGTTGGGGGGTTCGTCGCCGGAGGCGGGGGTGGGCGCGGGGCGGATGCCGGTGGTTCCGTTGCGGGCGGTTTCCGGGGTGGGGACGGGGACGGCTTTGCACGGGGGCGGGGGCGCTCCCGCTTCGGCGTCGGCTTCGGCGTCGGCGCCTGCTGTGCCTGCTGTGTCTGCTGTGTCTGCTGTGTCTGCTGTGCCTGCTGTGCCTGCTGTGCCTGCTGTGCCTGCTGTGCAGAGGGTGCGGGCGCGTGGGGCCGGGTCGGGTGGCGCCGGGTCGGGTGGGGGTGCGGTGTCGGCTGCTCCGGCCGCGTCGGCTGGTCCAGTCACCTCGGCGTCTCCGGTCGCGTCTGCGTCTCCGCGTGCGTCGGCGTCTGCGCCTCCGCGTGCATTGGCTTCTGCGGCTGGGCCGGTGGTGTCGGCGGCGACGGCGGTGTCCCGGGCTGTCTCCGATGGGGCGGTCGGTTCCGGTCGGGCGGTCGGTTCCGGTGGGGTGCTCGGTTCCGGTGGGGTGCTCGGTTCCGGTGGGGTGCTCGGTTCCGGTCGGGCGGGTGTCCTGGGGGCGTCCGGTTCGGCGGCGCACAGTTCGACGGCGTCCGGCTCGGCAGTTCCCGGCTCGGCAGTGCCCGGCTCTGCCGAGGTGTCGGTGGCGTCCCGTGCGTTGCCGGTTTCGGCTGCTGCGGGCGAGTCGTCGTCAGGTGGGCTCGCCCCGGCGCCGGGGGCGGTGGCACGCGCGGGTGCCACCGCCCCGGCCCCGGCTGCCTCTCCGAGTCCGGCCACTGCTCGTGGTGTCCGCGTAGCCCCCGTACCGCTCGCCGCGCCCCCCGCCGCCCGGACCCGCCCCTTGACCAAGGCGTCGGCCGCCTCGACGGCGGTGCAGCGGCGCGTGCTGCCGGTCGCACGGCGGGAGTCCGCGCCCGCGAGGGCCGCCGCGAGCGGTACGCCGTCCGAGGCGTCCGCGGCGGCCGACGGTGGCGCCCCGCTCCACCGCACGGTCACCGAGCCGCCAGCCCCAGCGCCCGGCACCCGCAGCGAGCCCGTAACCCCCCGCGCCGAAGCCCCCGGCACGACCGACCACGCGACCCCGAGCACACCCACCACCAGCGGCCAGCCGCCCGTCCAGCGAGCCGTGGACCAGAGCACCAGCCCTCGGAGTGGTACCCGGCCTTCGCCCGCCCCCGGGCCGATCGGCTACCGGGTCGGCAACTCGGCGTCGGCAGAAGTACGTTCAGCGGGATCCGGCGGCACGGACGCATCTCCCGGAACCCCGCCCCGCCCGACCCCCACTCCTCCGGTGCAGCGGAAGGCCACGCCCGCACACCCGAACCCAATGCGCCCCTCGCCCTCCCTCAACGGGCCACGCGCATCGGGCAGTTCGCGCGCGCCCGAACCCCCGGCCGACCGAAGCACCCCCTCTAGTCGCCCGACCCGGGAGACCACCCCGACGCCACACAGCACACCGACCGCCCCCAACTCACCCGGCGGACCCGACGGACCCACCGCTCCCACCGCTCCCAGCGCACCCGGCACCCCGATGCCGCGACCGACCCCAAGCACCAAGTCCCCCACCCCACCCACCACGCGCCCCTCCGCCACACCCCCCTCCACGACAACACCCCCTGCCCACCCCCAGGTACAACGCGCCACAGCACCCCGCGCCCCCAAGCCCACCTCCACCTCCGCCCCCGCCTCCGCGTCACCCGCGCCCACCACCCCGAGCGGTCCGAGCGGCGCCCCCGGCACACCAGCCACCCCCGGCGAGGCGACCCCGACGCCCACGCCGTCCGCCACCGCACACGACACGACCCCTCCCGTGCAGCGCGCGCCCCACAACACCCAGGGCACAGCCGCGCCCACACCCCGCGGCGCCACCGCGCCCACGCCTCCCACGGGCAGCGGCACCTCCTCCTCCACAGGCGGCAGGCTTCCCTCCCTCACGGGCAGCGAAGCCCCCTCCGCCACTCCGCCGGAGTCGCCCAACTCCCGCCCTCCTGCGTCGCGTTCACCCCGCCCTCAGCCCTCCGCCACCACCTCCGCCCACCCGGCAGTACAGCGCAGCACCACCCGCAAGCCCCCGCGCCCCGGCCTCGGCGCCCCGGTCCCCTCAACACCGACCGCCGCACCCACCGCCGCACCCACTGCCACGCCGACCTCCGCATCCGCCACCACGCCGACCTCCCCGCTGCCGACCCCCGCAGCCCCAAGTGCACACCCGGGCTCCACCGCACCGGCCCATCCCGCCCTCGCACCCACACCGGTTCCGGCCCTCGCACCCACCCCCGGGCAGCCTCGCGTCGACCAGGCCGCCCCGACCGTGCACCAGGTCCAGCGCGCCACCTCCCCCGCCACACCCCTACGCCGGCGAACTCCCCTCGGCGCCCCCCTCACCTCCACGCCTGCGGAAGCAGCGCCCGTCACCGCCACCCCGAAGCCGCCCCGCGCCGCCTCGCACCCCACCGGCCGCACACCCGCGCCGGTCCAGCGCGCCACCGCCGTCCCACCCCCCAGCGGCCCCAGCACCGCTCCCCTCTCCGCACTCCCCCCTGCACCCCCTGGACGTACGGACACTCCTCCCGCAGCCACCGCCCCCGCGGTCCAGCGCACCGCCACACCCCCCAGACCCGCCCACCTGCGCGTCGTCCCGCCACCCGGCACCAGCACCGCCCTGCCGCTCCCGGTGACCTCCCTCGCCCCGCCCCCGTCCGCGGTGGAGCCCCCGCGCCCGCGCCCCGTCGCGCCCGCGCGGAGCAGCCCGGACGGGCCCGCGATCCAGCGGTTGCCCTTCCGGTCGTCGCGTTCCTCCGGCACGAGCGGGGCGATCGGCGCGCTCGCCTCCGAGGCCGCCGCCACGGTCGCCACGACGCTGGGCCGTCTCCGCCCGCACCGGGAACGCCCCGGCGATCCGCCGCCGCCCTACAGCCCGTCCGACGAGGACACGTCGTCCCCGCCGCCGCCCTACTCCCCGCCCGCCAACGGCGCCCCGCCCCCGTACTCGGCGGTGGCCCCGGGGGCGCCCCCGCCCGCGTACACCCGGGTCCCCAAAGGCACGTTCGACCCGAAGGACCTCACGGACTTCCAGCTCGACGAGTTGACGCACCGGATGATCGGCCGGATCACCCGGCTGATCCGTACCGAACTCCGCATGGACCGCGAACGGATCGGCAGGCTCCGCGACGACCGCCGCTGACCGGCCGCCACCCGCACACCCCCGCACCCACTGACCCCCTCGTACCGCTCACCCCGCACGACAGGAAGGCGCTCCCGCGATGCCCCGCCAGGACCCGGGCTCCACGATCTGGTTCTCCCTCTCCATCGACGGCGAGAGCCTCGGCTACTTCAACGGCTGCGAGGGGCTGTCGTCCCAGGTCGAGATCGAGCATCGGCAGGAGGGCGGCAACAACGGCTTTGTGTGGCAACTGCCGTCCCGTGTCACCTTCTCCACCATCCGGCTGACCCGGCCGCTCACCCCGGAGACCGTGAAGGTCGCCAAGTGGATCTCGTCCGTGCAGACCGGGATCAAGCGGCCCACCGCCGAGATCGCGGCGCTGCGCGCCGACGGGTCGCGGGTCGCCCGCTGGGGGCTGATCGACGTGCTGCCCGTGAGCTGGCAGGGCCCCACCCTCGACCCCGGCAGTCCGGCCGTCGCCACGGAGGTCCTGGAGATCGCCCACCACGGGTTCACGGACTGACGGCGGCGGAGAGCAAGGAGCGGGAGACACCCCATGCCCAAGAGCAAAGGCGCAGGCAAGAGCCTCGTACGCGCGACCCTCGCCATTCATGAGCCACCCCTCGGCACCAGCACCACGCCCGGCGGGCTCATCAAGACGTTCGACTTCGACTTCAACCCGGCGCAGCTGACGATCGGCCGCCGCGCGCAGTGGACGGTGACGCCGACGGCGACCGAACGGGACGGCGCGAAGCCGGAGTTCATGGGGTCGGAGGCGCGCGAGATGAGCGTGGAGGTGTTCCTGGACTCCTCCGACGAGCCCACGGACAACTCGGTCCTGAAGAAGGTGGAGTCGCTGATCGACTGCTGCGGGGTGACGCCGAAGAGCAAGGCCGCCGAGCAGCCGTCGCCGCCGTGGGTGGTGTTGCAGTGGGGGTCGTTCGCCACGGCCCGGTTCACCGCGTACGTCAGTTCCGCGCAGGCCTCGTACACACTGTTCGGCACCGCGGGCATGCCCATCCGCGCCACCTGCCAGCTGCAACTGCACGAGATCCCGAGCGATGCCGAGTGGCAGAACCCGACCTCGGGCGCGCTCACCGCGCAGCGCGTGCACCGGGTCGTGGCGGGCGACTCGATCCAGTCCCTGGCCTGGCGCGAGTACGGCGACGCCACGGTGTGGCGGGCCATCGCCGAGGCCAACGGGATCGACGACCCGACCCGTCTCACGACCGGCACCGAACTGGTGCTGCCCGCGCCGCAGGAGGTGCGGCGCTGATGGCACCCACCGCGTTCTCCAGCGTCCTCAACGTCACGATCGGCGGCTCCGAACTGCCCCCGGACGTGGCCCTGATGCTCGTCGACGGCTGGGTCGACCAGGGCGCCGGGGTGCCGGCCGCGTTCCGCCTCACCTTCCGCGACCCGTACCACCAGCTCCTCGGCATCCTCAAGGTCAAGTTCGGTACGAAGGTGGTGATCACGCCGGTCGCGGACGGCAAGGGCACCGGCGATCCGCTGCTGACGGGCGAGGTCACCGCCCTGGAGGCCGACTACGACGGCACCGGCTCCTTCACCGTCATCCGCGGCTACGACTACGGGCACCGCTTCCTGCGCCAGCGCCGCGTGGCCGCGTACACGAACGAGACCGCGTCCTCGATCGCCCGGACGCTGGCGGGCCTCGCGGGCGTGCCGATCGGCAGGATCGAATCGGGGGGCGGGCGCTACGAGTTCATCAGCCAGGCCAACGTCACCGACTGGGACTTCATCGCGCGGCTCGCGGACGAGAACAAGATGGTCATGTCCCTGGACGCGAAGGGCAAGTTCAACTTCGTGAAGCCCAAGCCGTCCTCCGGCGCGCCCTCGCCGGACACGGACAGCAGGAAGAGTCCCTTCGTCCTGAAGTCCGGCGTCGACATCCTGCGCCTGCGCACCGCGGTGACCGCCGCCGACCAGGTCAGCACGGTGCAGGCACGCGGCTGGGACGTCGCGAACGCGCGGGAGATCGTGGGTACTTCGCGCTCCGCGCGCAATCCGGGCTTCGCCATCGGCGCCACTCCCGGTGAGGCGGCCGGCGCGTTCAGGAAGACCACGCTCGTGCAGACGTCGACGCCCTACGACAAGCCCGCCGAGGTGGATCACGCCGCCGACGCGCTCTTCGACGACGTGTCGTCCTCGTTCCCCGAGCTGGAGGTCGTCGTGCACGGCAACCCCAAGCTGCGCCCCGGCGTGCCCGTGGCGCTCGGCGACGTCGGCAAGCCCTTCGAGGGCAAGTACACGACCACCTCCGTGCGGCACGTCTTCGGCAACGGGCAGCGCTACGAGTCCTGGGTCACGGTGAGCGGCCGCCAGTGGCGTTCGCTGTACGGGCTCACCTCCGGCGGCACGGACAGCGCGCCGCGACTGCCCGGGGTGGCCAACGCCGTCGTCACCGACGTCGAGGTGAAGGGCAAGGACGCCCGGGTCAAGCTCAAGTTCCCGTGGCTGGACGACACTTACATCAGCGACTGGACGCGGTCGGTGCAGCTCGGCGGGCAACGCGGCGGCGGCATCTTCCCGTTGGACGTCGGCGACGAGGTGCTGGTGGGCTTCGACCGGGGCGCCCTCGACCACCCGTTCGTGATCGGGGGGCTCTACAACGGCAGGAACAAGCCGACCCGCGACAGCGCCCCGCTGTACTCCGGGGCGCGCAACCAGGCCAGCCGCCACACCCTCTCCGACCGCACCGGCAACCGCGTCGACCTGCTCAGCCAGCGCGTGGGCCGCCACCGGGGCGTGCGGATCACCACGGGGGACGACAAGTTGAAGGTCAGCCTGGACAGCTCCAAGACCGAGATCACCGTGGACAGCAAGGGCTCGGTCAGCATCAAGGGCAGCCGCTCCGTGTCCGTCCGGGCGGGGACCGACCTCAGGCTGAGCGCCGGGGGCAATGTGTCCATCCAGAGTGGCGGGATGCTCAGCCTGCGGGCCGCGAGCGCCGTCAACATGAACGCGGGCGGCGGCGGATTCACCATCAACACGTCGTTCTTCAACGTCAAGGCGGCCGGTCTGGCGACCCTCATGGCGGCGGGCGGGGTCACGCTGAACACCGTCGGGCCGATGGCGCTCACCTCCGGCGCCACGATGGCCCTGACCTCGACGAACATCGGGCTGAACGGCGCGGTCCTGGTCAACCGGAAACCGCTGCCCTTCCAATGACGCCCGCGCCCCCGCTGCCCCCGCATCCCGAGAGAGGACCGGTGATCTCCTGATGGCCGAACAGTTCGTCGGCTCCGGCTGGGCGTTCCCGCTGCGCATCGGTCCCACCGGCGGCATCGCGCTGGTCAGCGGGGAACGCGAGATCGAGGAGGCCATCCGGCTCGTTCTCGCCACCGCGCCGGGTGAGCGGCCGATGCGTCCGGAGTTCGGCTGCGCCATCCACGACCTGGTGTTCGCGCCCGTCAACGAGCAGACCGCGGGCCGGATCCAGCACGAGGTGCACCTGAGCCTGGACCGCTGGGAGCCGCGCATCGAGGTGCGGGAGGTGGAGGTCACCTCGGGCGGCGACCAGAGCGTGCTCTACATCGACGTCCGGTACGCCATCCGCGGCACCAACAACCCGCGCAGCCTCGTCTTCCCCTTCTACGTCATCCCCTCCCACGAGGACCCGGAGGCCGCGGAGACGTCCGAAGGCCCCGGCAACTCCCCCGAAAGCGACCGCTGATGCCCCTGCACTCCCCCAACCTCGACGACCGCCGCTTCCAGCAGTTCGTCGACGACGCCAAGCGCTACATCCAGCAGCGGGCGCCCGAGTGGACCGACCACAACGTCTCCGACCCCGGCGTCACCCTCGTCGAGACGGTCGCCCACATGGCCGACCAGATCGTGTACCGCCTCAACCGGGTGCCGGACAAGAACCACCTGGCCTTCCTCGACCTGGTCGGCATCACGCTCTTCCCGCCGGTCGCCGCGCGCACCGACGTCACGTTCTGGCTGTCCGCGCCGCGCGAGGAGGCCGTCGCGGTGCCGGCCGGCGCCGAGGTGACGACGCTGCGCACGGAGGCCGAGGACGCGGTCGTGTTCGCCACCGAGCGCGAACTGCGCATCGTCTCCAGCGCCTTGCGGCACCTGATGGTGCAGCTCAAGGGCGAGCCCGTCACCGACCGGACCACCGAACTCGCCGAGGGCGCCGACGTCCCGTGCTTCACCGCGGCCCCGCGCCCCGGCGACTGCCTGCTGTTCGGCCTGACCGCGGCCGTCCCGCACTGCGCGGTCGCCCTCGAACTGGACAGCCGCGTCGACGGTGTCGGCGTCGACCCCCGGCAGCCGCCACTCGTGTGGGAGGCCTGGACGGCGGACGGCTGGCGGCCGTGCGAGGTCCACCGCGACGGCACCGGCGGGCTCAACCGGCCCGGGGAGGTCGTCCTGCACGTGCCCGGCGGCCACGTCCTGTCCCGCAACGGCGGCCACGAGGGCGGCTGGCTGCGCTGCCGCGTCACCGAACCGCTGTCCGGCCAGCCGTTCTACACCACCTCGCCGACGGTGCGGTCCGCCGACGTGTGCACGATCGGCGGCACCACCCGTGTCGTGCACGCCGAGACGGTGTACGACGAGGCGCTCGGCGAGTCCAACGGCCTGCCCGGACAGCGGCTGCGGCTCGCGCACGCGCCCGTCGTCGGCGACGACCCGCCGCTGCTCCTGCAGACCGCCGAGCGCAACGGCTGGGAGGACTGGCGGGTCGTCCCGCACTTCGCCGAGTCCCGCCCGGACGACCGGCACCTCACTCTCGACGCGGCCACCGGCGACCTCGCGTTCGGGCCCGCGGTCCGCGAACCCGACGGCTCCCTGCGCCAGTACGGGATGGTCGCCCCCAAGGGCGCCGTCATCCGCGCCCGCCGCTACCGCACCGGCGGCGGCCGGGCCGGCAACGTCGCCCGCGGCGCGATCCGCGTCCTGCGCACCTCCATCCCGTACATCACCGAGGTCGGCAACCGCGAGGCCGCCCACGGCGGCGTGGACGGGGAGACCGTCGAGGAGGCCAAGGTGCGGGCCCCCATCACGCTGCGCGCCCAGGAGCGCGCCGTGACCCTGCGCGACTACGAGGAACTCGCCCGCCGCGCCGCCCCCGAGACCGCCCGCATCACCTGCCTGGAGGGTGCCCCCGACGAGCACGGGGCGTACGCGGTGCGCGTCCTGGTCGTCCCGCAGGCCGTGCCCGACCCCGGCGGCCGGCTGCGCTTCGAGCAACTCGTCCCCGGCGACGCCCTGCTCGACCGCGTCACCCGCCACCTCGACGAGCGCCGCCTCATCGGCACCCGCCTCGCCGTGGGCCCGCCCTACTACCAGGGCATCACCGTCGTCGCCACGGTGCACGCCTTCCGCGGCGTGCAGACCGACCGGGTACGCCGCGAGGCCCACGACGCCCTCTACCGCCACCTCGACCCGCTCACCGGCGGCGGCGACGGCCGCGGCTGGCCGTTCGGCCGCCCCGTCCAGGCGGGCGAGGTCTTCGCCGTCCTGCAGCGGGTCCCCGGCGTGGAACTCGTCGACGAGGTCGTCCTGCACCCCGCCGACCCCCTCACCGGCAAGCGCGGCGACCCGACGGACCGCATCGACCTGGAGCCGACGGCGCTGGTCTTCTCCTTCGACCACCGTGTCCGCGTGATCGGGGACGCCACGTGACGATCACGTCGTACGCGGGAGCCCTGAGGCCCGGCCCGGGAGGCCCCCGATGAGGGGGTCCGTCGACGGTCTCGGCTCCTCCGCGCCCCTCGGCATGATGCTCCCTGCCGTGTTCGCCGACGACGATCTCGCGCAGCGCTTCGTCGGCGGGATCGACGACGTCCTGGCGCCGATCCTGAACGTACTCGACTGCCTGGACTCCTACTTCGACCCGGCGCTCACACCGATCGACTTCGCCCAGTGGCTCAGCACCTGGGTGGGCGCGGAGACCGACGGCACCGAACCCGAGGCGCGGCTGCGCGCCGCGGTGGCCGCGGCGGCCGTGCTGCACCGCGTCCGCGGCACCCGGCGGGGCCTGTCGGAGGCCGTACGGCTCGCGTTCGGCGCCGAGCCGGAGATCACGGAGAGCGGGGGCGCCACCTGGAGCGCACGCCCCCGCGGCCCCGTCCCCGGCGCTCCCCGCCCGCACCTGCACGTCACCCTGCGGCTGCCCGACCCCACCCCGGCGGACACCCACCGCCTGGACACCCTCGTGGCGGCCGCCCGCCCCGCGCACATGCCCTACACCGTCACCGTGACGGCCACCGAAAGGACCCAGCAGAGATGACCACGCAGAACTGCGCCGAGTGCGACACCCGCGCGGAACCGGGTCAGTCCTTCTGCGACGCGTGCGGGGCCGTGCTCCGGTGGGACGCGGCGGGGGCGCGGAGCGGGGCGCCGGGGGGTGCTTCGGCTGCCGCCTCGGGGTCCGGGTCCGCGACGGGGACCGGTCCCGCCGTGGGCTCCGGCGCGGCCCCGGGTCCCGGTTCGCACTCCGGCTCCGTCGCGGGCTCCGCCCCCGCCCCCGGCTGGGATGCGTTCTCCCGCCCCGGCGGCACCGGTCTCGGCACGACGGGCGCACCCCGCACCGCCTTCGCACCCGAACCGTCCCCCGCGTCCCCGGACCTGACGGACACCACCCCCAACACCCCGGTGCACCCGGCCCCGGACGACTTCCCCCCGACCACCCCCGCGCCACCCGACGCACCGAACGCACCCAACTCGTTCAACTCACCCCCAGCACCCGCGCCCTCCGCGCCACCCGTGCCCGACGACCGCGCCCGTTCCCTCCTGGTCCCCGTGGCCGACCCGGATCCCACCCCTCCGGCACCGTCCCCGGCGGTGGCCCCCGTCCTGCCCGGCCGCCCCGACGCGGCTCGCCCGCAGGTACGCGCCCCCGGCCACCAGCACCGGGCGGGGCAGGGCCCGCCCTGCCCCTGGTGCGCGGCCCCGAACCGTCCCGACCGCCACTTCTGCGGTCACTGTGCGATGCGGCTCGCGGACGACGGCGTACGCACCAACACACCCGTGCGACTCCCGTGGTGGCGACGCCTGTTCGGCCCCGGCCAGCACGAGGCGCCCTGGGCGGGCGACCGCCCCCGTCTGCGCCGCGTCTTCGACCGGGTCGGCACCTGGGTCACCGCGGTCGTGGTCGTGACGCTGCTCATCCTCGGCGCGGTGTACATCCCCGACGGCTACCAGGCCACGCGGGACCACTTCGCCAAGCGGGCCCCGGTCGAGCCGGACCGGATCCGGGCGTCCCGCTCGTACCAGGGCCACGGCCCGAAGCTGGCGTTCGACAAGCTGAACAACACCTGGTGGGGGCCGGGGGTGGCGCAGTCGGGCCAGGGCGAGTGGATCGAGGTGGGGTTCGCGCGGCCGACCCGGCTCCTCGACCTCATCATCACGCCGGGGGTGTCGACGCGCGCCGACCAGCTCGACAAGTCGGCGCTGCCGCACCGCGTCAAGGCGACGATCACCAAGAAGGACGGCAGCACGGCGACCCGCGACCTCACCCTGGACCCGGGCGCGGGCGGCCAGCGCCGCGCGTTCCGCGTGGGCGAGGTGACGAAGGTCCGCTTCACGATCATGTCGGCGCACGCCGCGTCCGCGAAGAAGCAGGTGGCCATCTCGGAGATAGAGATGTTCGGCCGCTCGGACGGGAGCCGCACCTGACCCTGCCCGGGGGCCGGAGGGGCGCCTTCCGCTTGAGGCTCCGCGCACGCCAGACCCCCTGCGCGGACTCTCTATACACCCTGTGTATAGTTCCCGCATGCCTGCCATACACAAGATGCGGAAGCCCGCGACGAGGTTGCGTCCTCGCACTGCCTTTCTCGGGCTGGTCACGCTCGCCGCGAGCGTGGCCCTGTCCGGCTGCGCCAAGCTGGACACCGTGTCCCCCAGCACCGTCCGCAAGGACGCGGTGGACGCGAAAGCCGCAGATCAGGGCAAGTTCGGCAGTGTGGACTGCCGCAAGGCGAAGTGCATCGCGCTGACGTTCGACGCGGGGCCCAGTGAGAATACGCCACGGCTGCTGAAGATCCTCAAGGAGAAGGCCGTGCCCGCGACCTTCTTCACGCTCGGCAAGAACCACATCGTGAAGTACCCCGAGCTGGTCAAGCAGATGGACGCCGAGGGGCACGAGGTCGCGAGCCACACGTGGTCGCACAAGATCCTCACCAAGATCGACGCCAAGGAGGCGCGCGCCGAGCTGGAGCGCCCGAACAAGGCGATCGAGAAGCTCATCGGCAAGAAGCCGACGCTGATGCGCCCGCCGCAGGGCCGCACCAACGACACCGTCAACAAGATATCCCGCGAGCTCGGGCTCTCCGAGATCCTGTGGACGGTGACGGCCAAGGACTACACGACGAACGACTCGGCCCTGATAGAGAAGCGGGTCCTGGAGCAGTCGAGCCGCGACGGGATCATCCTGCTGCACGACATCTACAAGGGCACGGTGCCCGCGGTGCCGGGCATCATCGACGCGCTGAAGCAGCGCGGGTACGTCTTCGTGACGGTGCCGCAGCTCCTCGCGCCGGGCAAGGCGGAGCCGGGCAAGGTGTACCGCTAGGCAGCAGGTGTACCGCCAGGCAGGTGGGTCAGGGCGCGGGGCACCGGGCGCCCGGGGGGCACTCCGCGCACGGCACCCGTGTTCACCACTGCACGTACAGCGCCTCCGGTGCCCGGTGGATCAGCGTCGGGCGCATCCGCACCGGCGGGCCGTCCGCGGCGAGGCGCAGGCCCGGGAAGCGGCGGGTGAACAGCGCCAGGGTCACCCGTAACTGTTCGCGGGCGAGCTGGGCGCCGGGGCAGCCGTGCGCGCCCAGGCCGAAGGCGACGTGCCGGGCGACGGGGGTGCGGGTGATGTCGAAGACGTCGGGCCGTTCGTAGCGCCCCTCGTCGCGCCCCGCCGCGCCGAAGCCGACCAGGACCTCGGCGCCCGCCGGGAGCTCGGTGCCCGCGAGGGTGACGGCGCGGGTGGTGACCCGGCGGAAGCCCTGGAGCGCGGTGTCGTAGCGGGCCGCCTCCTCGATGGCGGCGGGGACCCGCTCGGGCTCCTCGCACACGAGCTTCCACTGCGCGGGGTGGCGCAGCAGGTGCAGCAGGGTGGTGCCGATCAGCGCCGTGGTGGTGAGGTGCCCGGCGAGCAGGAAGTTCTCCAGGTGGGCGACCAGTTCTGCGCGCTGGCCGAGGGTCAGTTCGGGGTCGGCGCCGTCGGGGTCGGGGTCGGCGGGGTCGGGGTCGGGGTCGCCGTCGTCGGGGGCGAGCGAGGTGACCATCTCGCTGCACAGGTCGTCGCGCGGCGCGGCGTGCCGGTCCTGTACGTAGTCGTCCAGGAGCCGCCGGAGCGCGACCATGTCCTGGGCCGCCGTGACCTGCTGGTCCTCGGGGAGCGGCCGGAACAGCAACCGCTCGGTGCTGTGGCCGCCGCGCACGACCACCGGTACGTCCGCCGGGTCGAAGCCGAGGATCCGGCCGACGACCTGTCCCGGCAGCCGCAGCGCGTACGCCGCCATCACGTCCACGTGCGGCCCGCCCCGACCGCCGGGTCCCGCCTCGGCGAGGGCGTCGACGAGGGCCGTCGCCCGCTCGGTCACGTACGGCAGGACGGCGGCCACCCGGGCCGGGGACAGGCCGCGGGCGATGGGTGCGCGCATGCGCTGGTGCGCGGGGCCGTCGGCGTTGATGACGACGCGGCGGCGGGCGCCGTCGCCCTGGGCGAGGACGGCGAGGGCCGCGGGGGCGGGCACGATGTCCCCGCGCACCGCGTTGGCCGACGAGAACACGTCCGGCCTGCGCAGCACCTCACGGACGTCGGCGTCCCTCGCGACCAGCCAGGCCTGCAGCTCGGGCACGAAGGTGAGCCCTTCGGCACGCCGGGCGCGCGCGTAGAGCGGATACGGGTCGCGCATCAACTCGTCGAGCCTGGCGTGCTGCTGCTGGTCCATCTTCCTCATGGTGCCCGAGCCGCGGAGCCGCGCGAAAGGGCGAGGGCGGCTTCCGGCCGGGCCGCCCCGCACGCGCTCGCCCCGGTCGGGGCACCAGGCGCCGCCTGCGCCTCATGGGCCCCGGAGGCGCGCCGGACCCGGCCCCGGCGCACCCGCGCCGCGCGACCGGGGAACCCCTCAGCCCCGCCGGACCCTCGCGTCCAGCGAGGGCGCGATGACGGCGAACGCCTCGTCGGTCAGCGCGGCCGGGTCTGCCGTACCGTCGCTGGAGCTCCACCGGTGCAGCACCGCGTCGAAGGCGTTCAGCGCCATCCCGGCGGCGAGCCTCGGATACAGCTCGGTCGCGGCGTCCAGGCCTTCGCGGCGTGCCAGTTCCGCCGCCAGGTCGTCGCGCCACTGCGCCTGCCGCTCCAGGAAGCGGGCGAGCAGCGCGGGCGTATCCAGGATGAGCTGGACCACGCGCAGCGCCCGGTCGGAGTGGTCGGCGCACTCGCCGAGCGGCACCCAGACGGCGTGCCGCAGCGCCGCGGAGGGGCGTTCCCCGGCGGGCCGGGCGGCCAGCTCCGCGCACATGCCGGTGCCCATGTCCGCGAGGAACTGGACGACGACGTCCTCCTTGGACGCGAAGTACCGGAAGAACGTCCGCTTGGAGACGCCGGCCGCGCCCACGATCTCGTCGACGGTGACGACGTCGAACCCCTTCAGGGCGAGCAACTGCAGCGCTGCTTCCGTCAGTTCGTCCGCGACGAGCTGACGTTTGCGCTCGGCCAGGCTGACTTCACGACGAGAACTCACCCTGCCATGCTACACGCCATGCCTTGCATGGCACTCGGTATCGCATTGACACTCGGTGTCACGAGAGGCAGCATGTGCCGCATGACGCAGCAGCACAGGCAGCAATCGCGGCAGGGCGGCTGGAACGCCGCCTCCATACCGGACCAGTCCGGGCGGGTGTACGTCGTCACCGGGGCCAACAGCGGCCTCGGCCTGGCCACCACCCGGGCCCTCGCCCGCCGGGGCGCGCACGTGATCCTCGCGGTGCGGGACGCGGCGAAGGGCCGGCGGGCCGTCGCCGAGATCACCACCGGGCAACCGGAGGCGAGCCTGGAGGTACGCCCCCTCGACCTGGCCGACCTCGACTCGGTGCGCGCCTTCGCCGCGGACCTGGGCGCCGACCGGGCCCGCCTGGACGGCCTCATCAACAACGCGGGCGTGATGGCCCCGCCGCGCACGCTCAGCGCCCAGGGCCACGAGCTGCAGTTCGCCGCCAACCACCTGGGCCACTTCGCCCTCACCGGCCTGCTGCTGGACCTGCTCACGGCGGGCCCCGACTCCCGCGTGGTCACCGTGACGTCGACCAACCACCGACAGGCCGATCTCTTCTTCGACGACCTCTCCGGCGAGCGCACGTACGCGCCGATGGCCTTCTACAACCAGTCGAAGCTCGCGGGCGCCGTCTTCGGCCACGAACTCCACCGCCGCCTGACGGCGGCGGGCAGCCCCGTGCGCAGCGTCCTCGCCCACCCCGGCTACACGGCCACCAACCTCCAGACGGCCGCCCCGACCGGCTTGGTCAAGTTCCTGTTCGGCCGCCTCCTCAAGCCCCTGGCCCAGTCCCCCGACCAGGGCGCCCTCCCTCAGCTCTACGCGGCGACGGCCCCGGAGGCGCGGAGCGGCGACCTCATCGGCCCCGACGGCATGGCGGAACTGCGCGGCGCCCCGAAGCGGGTCCGGCTGGCCCCCAGGGCCAAGGACGAGCGAACGGCCCACCGCCTGTGGGACGTCTCAGAGCAGCTGACCGACGTCCACTTCACGTTCGGCGCAGCGAGCGTTCAAAGCCCGTCCGGCGATTGAGGACGAGCGCGCAGCGCGATCAAACGGCAACCCCGTCCGGGGCACCGCCCGGGGGCAGCCTCAGGCGACCGACCCGATCCGCCCGCCAACCCTCCGCGTTCCCTCATGGTGGATGGGCGTGTGCGCCCCGGTGAGCGAGACCCCGCTCCCGCCCCGCCGGTTGGCGACGATCTCCGCGCCGATGGACAGCGCCGTCTCCTCCGGCGTACGCGCCCCGAGGTCGAGCCCGATGGGCGACCGCAGGCGGGCCAACTCCAGCTCGGTGACGCCGACTTCGCGCAGGCGGCGGTTGCGGTCCTGGTGGGTGCGACGCGACCCCATCGCGCCCACATAGGCCACCGGAAGCCGTAGAGCGCACCGCAGCAGCGGCACGTCGAACTTGGCGTCGTGGGTGAGGACGCACAGGACGGTGCGGCCGTCGACCTCGGTGCGCTCCAGGTACTCGTGCGGCCACTCGACGACGATCTCGTCGGCGTCGGGGAAGCGCAGGGGCGTGGCGAAGACGGCCCGGGCGTCGCACACGGTGACGCGGTAGCCGAGGAACTTGCCGACGCGGACGAGGGCAGCGGCGAAGTCGATGGCCCCGAAGACGATCATCCGGGGCGGCGGTACGGAGGACTCGACGAGGACGGTCAGGGGCTGCCCGCAGCGGGAGCCGTCCGCCCCGATCCCGACGGTGCCGGTGCGGCCCGCGTCCAGCAGGGCACGGGCCTCGCCCGCCACGGTCCGGTCCAGCTCCGGATGCCCGCCGAGCCCGCCCTCGTACCCGACGGCGGTGTCCGGGGCGACCTCGTGCGGGGGTCCGTCGCCGTGCGCGACCCCCTCGGCCCCGGCCCCGCCGTCCGCACGGACGAGCAGCACCCGCCCCATCAGCTCGGCGGGCCCCTCGGTGACGCGGGCGACCGCGGCCGCCTCGCCCCGGGCCGCGGCCGCGAGCGCGGCGGCGTACACCGGCCGCGCGGGCGAGTCCGCGCGGACCGGTGTGACCAGGATGTCGATGACTCCGCCGCAGGTCAGGCCCACGGCGAAGGCGTCGTCGTCGCTGTAGCCGAAGCGTTCGACGACGGTCTCGCCGTCGTCGAGCGCCTGGCGGCACAGCTCGTACACCGCGCCCTCCACACAGCCCCCGGAGACGGACCCGATCGCCGTGCCGTCGCTGTCGACGGCGAGGGCGGCGCCGGGCTGCCGGGGCGCGCTGCCGCCGACGGCCACGACGGTGGCGACGGCGAACTCACGCCCCTGCTCGACCCACCGGTTCAGCTCTTCGGCGATGTCCAGCATGTCGGTCTCCTCAGGGGGTCTGCTGAGCCTCCCCGAGAGGCTCAGCGGCTAGGGGGCCGGCGCGGCGCCTCAGTGGACGCCCATCCAGCTTTCGATGGGGCTGAGGGCGAAGTACACGATGAAGATCAAGGTCAGGCCCCACATGAAGGCCCCGATCTCCCGTGCCTTGCCCTGAGCGATCTTGATGGCGACCCAGGCGATGACACCCGCCGCGACACCGGTGGTGATGGTGTACGTGAAAGGCATCAGGACCACGGTCAGGAAGACCGGGATCGCCGTGGCGCGGTCGGCCCAGTCGACGTGCCGTGCGTTCATCATCATCATCGCTCCGATGACGACGAGCGCGGCGGACGCGACCTCCTGCGGGACGATCGCGGTGACGGGCGTGAAGAACAGACAGGCCGCGAAGAACAGACCGGTGACCACCGAGGCGAGGCCCGTACGGGCGCCCTCGCCGACGCCGGTCGCGGACTCGACGAAGACGGTCTGGCCGGAGCCGCCCGCCACGCCGCCGATCGCGCCGCCCGCGCCGTCGATGAACAGGGCCTTGGACAGGCCCGGCATGCGGCCCTTGTCGTCGGCCAGGTTGGCCTCCGTACCGACGCCGATGATCGTCGCCATCGCGTCGAAGAAGCCCGCGAGGACCAGGGTGAAGACGATCATGCCGACCGTCATCGCGCCGACCTCGCCCCAGCCGCCGAACTCGACGTCTCCGAAGAGCGAGAAGTCCGGTGTGGAGACCGCGCTGCCGTGCAGCTCGGGGGCGCCGTTGGCCCACTGCTTGGGGTTGATGACGTCCATCGCGTTCAGGGCGACGGCCACGACGGTGCCGGTGATGATGCCGATCAGGATGGCGCCGGGGATGTTGCGGGCCTGCAGCATGAAGATCAGGAGCAGGGTTCCGGCGAAGAGCAGGACGGGCCAGCCCTGCAGCTCGCCGCCGGGGCCGAGGGTCAGCGCGGTGGCCTTGCCCTGGTGGACGAAGCCGCCCTTGACCAGGCCGATGAGGGCGATGAACAGGCCGATGCCCATGGTGATGCCGTGCTTGAGCGCGAGCGGTATCGCGTTCATGATCATCTCGCGTAGGCCGGTGACGACCAGGAGCATGATCACCACGCCGTACATCACACACATGCCCATGGCCTGCGGCCAGGTCATCTCGGGTGCGACCTGCGAGGCGATGACACCGGACACGGAGAGCCCGGCGGCCAGGGCCAGCGGCACCTTGCCGACGAAGCCCATGAGCAGGGTGGTGACGGCCGCGGCGAACGCCGTCGCGGTGATGAGGGCCTTCTGCCCCATCGTGTCGCCCGCCGCGTCCTTGCCGGACAGGATCAGCGGGTTGAGCAGGACGATGTACGCCATCGCCATGAAGGTCGTGATGCCGCCGCGCACCTCACGCGCGACCGTCGATCCCCGGAGAGATATGTGAAAGTACCGGTCGAGCCAAGACCGTCCGGCCGGGACGCGTGAGCCGGAGCCCGCGTCCTCGGCGGTGGTCTTGGGCTCCAGTGACTGCTGGGTCATGGTGCCTACTCCCAAGGTTCAAAGGGGCACCCGCTGCAGACACACACGGACGTGTCTGTGATGACTGCGGGATTTGGGATGGTGCGTGGGCTGCACGACCCGGGGGACGGCCCGAGACGAACGAAAGGTCCCCCTGCGGAGGGGAGCGGGACTCCGGGCGGCGCGGGCATCGGAAGTGTGACGTTCCGTGTCCATCAGAGGAGGCACGCACCGCCCGGAGAACTCAGGTGCCGGTGAGGTGTTCTGGACGTACCGGCGTCCGATTGAGCTCCAGACCCGTCGCGTTCCGGATCGCCGCGAGGACGGCCGGGGTGGACGACAGGGTCGGGGCCTCGCCGATGCCACGCAGCCCGTACGGCGCGTGCTCGTCGGCGAGTTCGAGCACGTCGACGGGGATGGTCGGCGTGTCGAGGATGGTGGGGATCAGATAGTCCGTGAAGGAGGGGTTCCTGACCTTCGCGGTCTTCGGGTCGACGATGATCTCCTCCATGACCGCGACGCCCAGGCCCTGGGTGGTGCCACCCTGGATCTGGCCGAGCACGGACAGCGGGTTGAGCGCCTTGCCGACGTCCTGCGCGACGGCCAGCTCGATGACCTTGACCAGGCCCAGCTCGGTGTCCACCTCCACGACCGCGCGGTGCGCGGCGAAGGAGTACTGGACGTGGCCGTTGCCCTGGCCGGTGCGCAGGTCGAAGGGCTCGGTGGGGCGGTGCCGCCACTCGGCCTCGACCTCGACGCTCTCGCCCGCCAGGACGTCGACCAGGTCGCCGAGGACCTCGCCGCCGTCGGTGACGACCTTGCCGCCTTCGAGCAGCAGCTCGGCGGTGGCCCAAGCGGGGTGGTACGTACCGAACTTGCGGCGGCCGATCTCCAGGACCTTCTCGCGCACCAGCTCGCAGGAGTTCTTGACGGCGCCACCGGTGACGTACGTCTGCCGCGACGCGGACGACGAACCGGCGCTGCCCACCTGGGTGTCGGCGGGGTGGATCGTCACCTGCGTGACGCCCAGCTCGGTCCGGGCGATCTGCGCGTGCACGGTGACGCCGCCCTGGCCGACCTCCGCCATCGCCGTGTGCACGGTCGCCACGGGCTCGCCGCCCACGACCTCCATGCGCACCTTGGCGGTGGAGTAGTCGTCGAAGCCCTCGGAGAAGCCGACGTTCTTGATGCCGACCGCGTAGCCGACACCACGTACGACGCCCTCGCCGTGCGTGGTGTTGGAGAGGCCGCCGGGGAGCTGCCGGACATCGGCGCCCTCGCTGGACTCCCACTGCCGCTCGGGCGGCAGCGGGCGGGCCTTGACGCGGCGCAGGATCTCGGCGACCGGCGCGGGCGAGTCCACGACCTGCCCGGTCGGCAGGAGCGTGCCCTGCTCCATGGCGTTGAGCTGCCGGAACTCCACCGGGTCCAGGCCGAGCTTCGCGGCCAGCTTGTCCATCTGAGCCTCGTAGGCGAAGCACGCCTGGACCGCGCCGAAGCCGCGCATGGCGCCGCAGGGCGGGTTGTTGGTGTAGAGGGCGATGGCCTCGATGTCGACGTCCTCGATCACGTACGGGCCGACGCTCAGCGAGGACGCGTTGCCGACGACCGCCGGGGACGCGGAGGCGTAGGCGCCGCCGTCCAGGACGATCTTGCACTTCATGTGCGTGAGCTTGCCGTCCTTGGTGGCGCCGTGCTCGTAGTAGAGCTTCGCCGGGTGCCGGTGGACGTGGCCGAAGAAGGACTCGAAGCGGTTGTAGACGATCTTGACCGGCTTGCCGGTGCGCAGCGCCAGGAGGCAGGCGTGGATCTGCATCGAGATGTCCTCGCGACCGCCGAAGGCGCCACCGACGCCGGAGAGCGTCATGCGCACCTTGTCCTCGGGCAGGCCGAGGACGGGGGCGATCTGTCCGAGGTCCGAGTGCAGCCACTGGGTGGCTACGTAGAGGTCGACTCCGCCGTCCTCCGCGGGCACCGCGAGGCCGGACTCCGGGCCGAGGAAGGCCTGGTCCTGCATGCCGAAGGTGTACTCGCCCTTGACGACGACGTCGGCCTTCTTGGCGGCCTCGGCCGCGTCGCCGCGGATGATCGGCTGGCGGTGCACGATGTTCGGGTGCGGCACGTGCCCGATGTGGTGGTCGTCGCGGCCCTCGTGCACGAGCACGGCGTCGGATGCGGTCGCCGAGGCCTCATCGGTGATGAGGGGCAGCTCCCGGTACTCGATCTTGATCTTGGCGGCGGCGCGCCGGGCGGTCTCCGGGTGGTCGGCGGCCACGAGGGCGACCGGCTCGCCGTGGTGGCGGACCTTGCCGTGCGCGAGGACCGGGGTGTCCTGGATCTCCAGGCCGTAGTTCTTCATCTCGGCCGGCAGGTCGTCGTAGGTCAGGACGGCGTAGACACCGGCCTGGGCGAGGGCCTCGGAGGTGTCGATGGACACGATCTCGGCGTGCGCCACGGTGGAGCGCAGGGTCTGGCCCCACAGCATGTCCTCGTGCCACATGTCCGAGGAGTACGCGAACTCGCCGGTGACCTTGAGGGTGCCGTCGGGCCGCAGGGTCGACTCGCCGATGCCGCCCTTGGTCTGCGAACCCTGGGTGATCTTGGTGGGCGCGCCGGTCGTACGTGTGGATCCCATGGTCAGACCGCCTCCTCTTGGCGATCCTGGCGGGCGGCCGCGAGCCGGACGGCGTCCAGGATCTTCTCGTAACCGGTGCAGCGGCAGAGGTTGCCGGACAGCGCCTCGCGGATGTCCGCGTCGGTCGGCTGCGGGTTGCGCTCCAGCATCTCGTCGGCCGCGATCAGCAGACCGGGGGTGCAGAAGCCGCACTGGACGGCGCCCGCGTCGATGAACGCCTGCTGGACCGGGGAGAGTTCGCCGCCCTCACCGGTCTGCGAGTCGGTGCCCCTGGCCCGCCACTGCTGCGCCTCCTGCAGCGAGGTGCCGCACGCGCCGGTGGCGCAGCCGCCGCCCGGGTGGGCCGCTTCCCCTGAACGGCGCTGCTTGGCGTAGTCGGCGAGGCCCTCGACGGTGGTGACCTCGCGGCCCTCCACCTGCCCGGCCGCGACCAGGCACGAACACACCGGCACCCCGTCGAGGCGGACGGTGCAGGACCCGCACTCGCCCTGCTCGCAGGCGTTCTTGGAACCCGGCAGGCCCATCCGCTCCCGCAGCACGTACAGCAGGGACTCGCCCTCCCACACGTCGTCGGCTTCCTGGGGACGGCCGTTGACCGTGAAGTTGACACGCATTACGCGACTCCCTCCGTGCTGCTGCGGCCGGTGCCGCGGTAGGACTCCCACGTCCAGCCGAGCGTGCGGCGGGCCATGATGCCGACGGCGTGGCGGCGGTAGCTCGCGGTGCCGCGGACGTCGTCGATGGGGTTGGCGGCGCCGGACGCCAGCTCCGCGAACTGCTTGGCGACCGACGGGGTGATGATCTTCCGGCTGTCCCAGAAGCCGCCCTCTTCGAGCGCCGCGTTCAGGAACTCCTCGGCGGCCTTCGCCCGGATCGGGGTCGGCGCGGCCGAGCCGATGCCGGTGCGCACCGT
Organism: Streptomyces flavofungini; assembly: GCF_014650815.1. GTDB lineage: Bacteria > Actinomycetota > Actinomycetes > Streptomycetales > Streptomycetaceae > Streptomyces > Streptomyces flavofungini. Next base: position 258,942 of record NZ_BMVR01000004.1, on the reverse strand, counting down.
GCGGGTCTCGGGGTGCAGCGCGATGCCGAAGGCGCACACGGCGATGACCATGGCGTTGCGCGTACCCACCTTGGAGTACTGCTGCGGCCCGTCGGCCTTCTTGATGTGCACGGCCCGGATCAGCTCGTCCGGCGCGAGGGCGTTGCGCTTCACGCCGGTGTAGAACGCGTCGATCGGGATCAGCCGCGAGCCGCGTACGGACTCCGCCTCCACCTCGCAGTCGGCGGCGAGCAGCGCCGGGTGGGCGTCACCGGCCGGGGACGCGGTGCCGAGGTTGCCGCCGACGCCGCCGCGGTTGCGGATCTGCGGGGACGCCACGGTGTGCGAGGCGAGCGCGAGGCCGGGCAGCTCCGCGCGCAGGTTCTCCATGATCTGCGTGTACGGGACCGACGCGCCGAGCCGGACCGTGTCCGCGCCGACCTCCCACTCCCGCAGCTCACCGATGCGGTTGAGGTCGAGGAGGTACTCCGGGCGCCGGTGGTCGAAGTTGATCTCGACCATGACGTCCGTGCCACCCGCAATCGGCACAGCGGTGGGGTGCTCGGCCTTCGCGGCGAGCGCCTCCTCCCAGCTGGCGGGGCGAAGGAAGTCCATGAGTGGCTCTCTCTTCGTGATCGTGCCTGGCGGCCGGATCCCGCTGGGGATCCGACCGGGGCTTACTAGGCTGACGAGCCGGGGCGATCGTTCCGGCCAACGTTCTGGCCGAGGCAGTCCTTCGCCTCTCGACTACTCGTTCATGTGCTGTTAACGCGGAGTGGGGCAAGTACACCGCCCGGTCGTCCGATGGGGTCAGTCACCGAAACCATGAAGGAGTTGGCTGGCCAAGGCGCGAGTCTTGTAGATTCGTATGAAGAATGGTCCCCAGTAACCTCGCGGATTCCCTCTAGAAACCGCGGCGCCCCCGGGGCTCCGCGGCCCCGAGTTCGTCCGGGGCCACGGCCAGACATGAAATCGAGACAGATCGGCGGCGACGACACCATGCGGCTGCGCGCACTCCTTGACACTGACGCGCTGGGCCTCAGGCTGCTCGGCGGCGAGGACGAGCTGGACCGCAGCGTGCGTGGCGTGATGACCACGGACCTGCGCGACCCCAGCCGCTACCTCGCGGGCGGCGAGCTGGTGCTCACCGGTCTCGCGTGGCGCAGGGACGCCTCGGACACCGAACCTTTTGTCCGTATTCTCGCAGCCGCCGGGGTCGCCGCGCTGGCCGCGGGCGAGGCGGAACTGGGCGCCGTGCCCGACGACCTCGTCGAGGCCTGCGCCCGGCACCGGCTGCCCCTTTTCGCGGTCAACGAGTCGGTGGCGTTCGCGACGATCACCGAGCACGTGGTGCGGCAGGTGTCCGGCGAGCGCGCCGGGGACCTCGCGGCCGTGGTGGACCGCCACCGCCGCCTGATGACGTCGGGCCCCGCGGGCGGCGGCCCCGACGTGGTCCTTGACCTGCTCGGCACCGACCTGGACCTGCGGGCCTGGGTGCTGTCCCCCGCCGGGCGGCCCATCGCCGGGGCGGGCACGGCGGGCCCGGCCCTGCCCGCGGCGGTCTGCGCGCGGCTCGCCGGGGAGCAGCTCGCCGCCGCCCGCACGGGGCGCCGGGGTCCGCACCGGGTGAGCGTGGACGGCATGACGTACTCGCTGTTCCCCATTCGGTCCAGCGGCCGCGGCGCGGTGAACGCCTCCCGGGACGTGCGCGAGACGGTCCTCTCGGACTGGCTGCTCGCCGTCGAGGCGGACGCGGGCGACTGGCCCGAGGAGCGGCTCGACCTGCTCCAGGGCGTCACCCAGCTGATCGCGGTGGAGCGGGACCGCAGGGACGCGGCGCGCACGGTGCGCCGCCGCCTCGCCCAGGAGGTCCTCGAACTGGTCCAGACGGGCGCCGCGCCCGCCGAGATCGCGGCCCGGCTTCGGGTCGCGGCGCCGGTGCTGCTCCCCGGGCTCGGGGCGGCGCCGCACTGGCAGGTCGTGGTGGCGCGGGTCGAGTGGGACGGGTCCGACGGCGCCGACGGCGCGGGAATCGAGGGCGGCCCGGTGGCCCAGTCGCTCCTGGAGGAGATCCTGGTCGACCCGGCGGCGGCCGGGCCCGACCCGTCCGACCGGATCGCGGTGGCCCACACCGGCGACGAGGCCATCGCCCTGGTGCCGCTGCCCGCGCTGCCCGCCGAGGGCGACGGCGCCGAGCCGGGGCTGCTCGCGGACGCGCTGCTCGCGGCCGTGCGGGAGCCGCTCTCCGCGGGCCTCGCGGACGACGGGCGGCTCACCATCGGCGTCAGCGCCTCCGTGCACTCGGCGGAGGGGCTGCGGGGCGCCCTGGAGGAGGCCCGGCACGCCCGCAGGGTCGCCGCGGCCCGGCCCGGCCGGGTGTGCGCGGCGGGTCACCAGGAGCTGGCCTCGCACGTGCTGCTGCTGCCGTTCGTGCCCGACGACGTGCGCCGCGCGTTCACCGCGCGGCTCCTCGACCCGCTGCGCGAGTACGACCGCAGGCACCGCGCCGAGCTGATCCCGACCCTGGAGGCGTTCCTCGACTGCGACGGCTCCTGGACGCGCTGCGCGACGCGGCTGCACCTGCACGTCAACACGCTGCGCTACCGGGTCGGGCGTATTGAGCAGTTGACGGGCCGTGACCTTTCCCGACTTGAGGACAAGCTGGACTTCTTCCTGGCCCTGCGCATGAGTTGAGGCCCACGGGCGGGGTTCGCGGCGGTTTCCCGGCGGTTTCGCGGCGGTTCCTCAAGAGCCGCGGCCGTCTCCCCCGCCCCACGGCCTCCCGCTTCCCCCCTGCTGCCATTCCCCCTCGTTTGTGAAATCTTTCACCCATCCCCTTGGCCGAGCGCGCCGATCCGTGCTGAGATTCGCCCACGACTCAACAGCTCAATGGCGCGCTAGGGGAGGGCAACGTGGCGCATACCGCCATGTCTGGTACCGGAACGAACGCTTCGAACGATCCACTCCAGACCGCGGTATGGCGGCTGCGCTCGCGCGGCTGCTGGACCGACGCGGCGGCGCTGCTCGCCACCCGAGAGGGCGCGGACGTCGCCGTCCAGAGAACCTCGCTCCTCATCGAGCGCTGCCTGTTCACCGGCGACGGCTGGGACGAGGCCGAGGACAGCCTGCGCACGGCGGAAGCGGTCGCCGACGATGACGACGCCCGTGGCGCCGCCGCCTGCGAGCGCGGCCAACTCGCGTACGCGGCCACGGTGTTGAACGTACGCGACCGGGCCGACGAGGCCCGCACCGCGCTCGGCCGGGCCGCCGCGCTGCTCGCCCCCGGCTCCCCCGGGCGCCCCCTCCTGGACTTCCGCCGCGGCCTGATCGCCGAGCACATCGCGGACTCCCCGCAGGCCGCCCGCGCCGCCTACCGCCGCGCCCACGCCGGCGCCACCGCCCACGACGACCCGCTGCTGCTCTCCTTCACCTGGCGCCACCTCGCCGGACTCGCCCTGCGCGAGGGCGAGTTGGCGGACGCCCGGCACGGCTTCTCGGAGTCCCTGCGCATCCGCGAGGAACTCGGCTTCCTCGTCGGCACGGCCCCGGCCCTGGCCGCCCTCGCCGACGCGGAACCGGAACCGGAGGCGTCGCGGCTGCGCGCGGAGGCGACGCGGCTGTTCCGGCTGTTGGGGGGTGTGCCGTCGTGGCTGGCGGCACAGTTGACGCCACCGGCACCGGCGGCCTGAGGCGGGGGGGCCGGGCCGGGCGTCGCTGCCCGGCCGGACGTCGCAACCGGGTCGGACGTCGCGACCGGGCCGGACGTCGCCGCCTGGCCGGGCACCCGCTCGGCCGTCGCCGCGCGGTCAGGCGTCGGCGCCCGCGAAGTGCTCGCGCACCAGGGACTGGACCACCGGCAGGTCGCGGGCGCCGAGGGCGTCCAGGAGGGCCATGTGTTCGGCCGCGTCGGCCACGAGGTCCGCGCGGCGGCCGGTGACGGGACCCGTGACCAGGGGCCACTGGGAGCGGCGGTGCAGGTCGTCGGCGACCTGGACCAGCTGCTGGTTGCCGGAGAGGGCGAGCAGGGCGCCGTGGAAGGCCCGGTCCGCCTCGGCGTAGCGGGCCAGGTCGGCGCAGGCCGCGGCGGCCACGGTCGCCTCCGCCAGGGGGCGCAGCCGCGCCCACTGCTCCGCGGGCACGCTGCGGGCGAGCCGCAGCATCACCGGCACCTCGATCAGGGCCCGCACCTCCGCCAGCTCCCCCAGCTCGCGCGCCCCGCGCCGGGTGACCCGGAACCCCCGGTTCGGGACCACCTCCACCGCGCCTTCGAGCGCGAGCTGCTGCATCGCCTCCCGCACGGGCGTCGCCGAGACGCCGAAGCGCTCGCCGAGGGCCGGGGCCGAGTACACCTCGCCCGGCTCCAGCTCGCCGCCGACCAGCGCGGCACGCAGGGCGTCGAGCACCTGGCCGCGTACGGAGGTGCGCTGCATGGGCTTGCGCGGGGGCGGGACACCGAGGTGGCGGGTGGGGGGCAGAGGGGTCGGGGTGTCCGGGGCGCTCTGGATGCCCGGGGAGGCCGGGGTGTGCAGGGAGGCCGGGAGGTCCGGAGAGCCCGGAATCGCCGATATGCCGGAGGTGGCGTCGTCCGACGCGTCCAGCGCGTCCCGGCCGTCGCCCGGCTCCCCGCGCGTGCGCTCGCCCCGTGCCGCCGGATCCGCCTGCCGCGCCCCGGGCTGCTGCTCCGGCACGCGCGCGGCGGCGCGCATGGCGGTCACATCCGCCGTCCGCACTCCCGTCCGCTCCACGCCTGCCTCCCGCACTCCCGCGCCCCGTCCGTCCGAAACGTACGAGAAGCACCATAGGCGGACACGACCGCAGTTGAAACCTCGATCATGTTGGGTAAGGTTAGGCTTACCTGCAATCGATCGTGATTCGGTGGTCCCCGCGCATGTCCGTTCCCACCCTGGAAAGCGGCGCTCGACGTACGGAGCGCGCGCAGAGCCCCGTCACCGCCGCCTACGCCCGCCTCACCGAGGTGTTCCCCGGGCTGCGCATCCAGGAGCTGGCCGAGGACGAACAGCCGCCGCGGGGCGGGGGCTGGGTCGGGGCGGCCGGGCTCGCGGAGGGCGGCGCCGCGTTCGAGGAGTTCCTCGCCTGGGACGACGCGCAGGTCCTCAAGGACTACGGCCAGCAGGCCCGCCCGGACGTCGTCGCCAGCTTCGCGCTGCACCGGTACGCCTGGCCCGCCACGCTGCTGTTCACGGTGCCGTGGTTCCTCCAGCGCCGGATCCCGAGCCACCCCGTCGAGAACGTCTTCTTCCAGCGCGCCCTCGGCAAGTTCGCCGTCCGTCCGGGCGGCTTCGCCTGCCTCCCCGACGACCCGGCGGCCACGCTGCCCGGCGCCCGCGTCGTGGCGGACGAGGAGGCGCTGCGCGCGGAGCTGCGGGCGGCCGTCGCGGAGCACATGGGGCCGCTGCTCGACGGCTTCGGGCCGCGCATGCGGCGCCGGGGCCGCGCGCTGTGGGCCGTCGCCACCGACGAGATCGTCGAGGGCCTCTGGTACGTCGCCCACCTCCTCGGCGAGGAGCAGCGCGCCACGACCGAGCTGGAGCAGCTCCTCCCGGGCGCCACGAAGCCGTACGTCGGCACCGCCGCGTTCCGCGAACTGACCGGGCCGAACGGCGAGCGGCTGCCCACCCGGGACCGCGCGAGCTGCTGCATGTTCTACACGCTGCGGCCCGCCGACACCTGCGTCACTTGCCCCCGTATGTGCGACGCCGACCGCGTCGCGCGGCTGACGGCCGACGCCGCGAGCTGACGCCTCCCGCGGCCCGCCGGGCCCGCCCGGACGCCGCCCACCCCCGAACCACCCCTTCGTGCGCGTTTAATCGAACCCAATTCCAGCCTCTCCGGCGTGAGTTCGACGTATTCGGCGCTCGGTGAGGCCTTCACCACCCCCTTGGCGTCCTCTTGCCGGAAAACCGCCTTGGGCGCCGTGCGGGGTGGGTCAGTATGGCGCCCGAACTCGCCCTACGCGACGCAAGGGACGCCAGATGAGACTGACCGACATATCGCTGGACTGGCTGCTGCCCGGCGGGATCCTGCTCCTGGGCATGGCAGTCGCGGTGGCGGTGCTCGCGCGGGGCAGGAAGGCCCAGGCGAAGGCAGCCACCAGCGACGACTCGTGGGAGCGCAACGAGGAGCGCCGCAGGCGCAAGGAAGCCGTCTACGGCACCGCCTCCTACGTCCTCCTCTTCTGCTGCGCGGCGGTCGCCGCCGCCCTCTCCTTCCACGGCCTGGTCGGCTTCGGCCGGCAGAACCTGAACCTCACCGGCGGCTGGGAGTACCTGGTCCCCTTCGGCCTCGACGGCGCCGCCATGTTCTGCTCCGTCCTCGCCGTGCGCGAGGCAAGCCACGGAGACGCGGCGCTCGGCTCCCGGCTCCTCGTGTGGACGTTCGCGGGGGCCGCCGCCTGGTTCAACTGGGTGCACGCGCCGCGCGGCATCGGGCACGCCGGTGCCCCGCAGTTCTTCGCCGGGATGTCCCTGTCCGCGGCCGTCCTCTTCGACCGGGCCCTGAAGCAGACCCGCCGGGCCGCGCTGCGCGAGCAGGGGCTCGTGCCGCGGCCGCTGCCGCAGATCCGCATCGTGCGGTGGCTGCGGGCGCCCCGGGAGACCTTCGGCGCGTGGTCGCTGATGCTGCTCGAAGGCGTACGCACCCTCGACGAGGCCGTCGAGGAGGTCCGCGAGGACCGGCGCGAGAAGGAGCAGGCGCGGACGCGGCGGCGGGACCAGGAGAAGCTGGAGCGGGCGCAGCTCAAGGCCATCAGCCGGGGGCACCGCGGGTACCACGGGCGCGGTGGACGGCAGGTGGACGTCCAGGTCGGCTCCTCTAGCGGGTCCGCGCAGGTCGGCGCGGACCCTGCCATAGCGGCGCCACCGCCATCCCCGCCGCCCCAGGAAGAGCTTCCCGTCCGGCCCCGGCCCTCCCTTCAGGCCGTCCCGAATGACCCGTCCCGCCCGGTCACCGTCGACCTCACCGCCGAGGACGACACCCAGGCGCTGCCCAGGCTCGACTCCCTGGAACAGAAACTGAAGGATCTTGAGCAACAGTTCGGGTGACGGGTGACGGCCAGGCCGGAGCGCCCCCGATTCGGCGCTCCGCGCCTCGTCCTCGATCTCCCCCAAGCTCTTGAGGAGCCGGGAGGGACCCCCTCGACGGGCTCTCTCCCACCCGCCTGCCCGAACGTGCACCAGCCGGCCAACAGCCCGGCACCTTCAGGCCGGGGCGGCGAAGTCTTCAGCCCGGCTCCGCGTCCAGCTCGAACCACACCACCTTGCCCACGCCGTGGACCCGCACTCCCCAGGTGTCGGCGAGGGACTGGACGAGGAGAAGCCCCCGCCCATGGGTGTCCTCGGCGTTCTCGGGCACCCGGGGCCGAGGACAGCGCCCCACGAAGTCCCGGACCTCGACGCGCAACCGCCGGGGCCCCAACGTAGCGGTGAGAATCGCCTCCCGGTCGGTGTGGACGAGCGCGTTGGTGACCAGCTCACTGGTCAGCAACTCCGCCGTCTCGGCCCGCCCGGGCCGCCCCCAGTGCCGCAAGAGCTCACGCAGCGCACCGCGGACCTCGGACACCGCCCGCAGGTCGGCCCGCCCCAGCCGCCGCCGCAGCTGCGCCCGCCCGGCCGCCTCGTCCCCCCGCCGCGGAGCACTCGCCTCCGCGCCGAGGGCACCGACCGACCCGACGGAACCCCTGGCTGCGCCTCCTCTTAGGTGTCTCGTCATGACCCCCGCCCACCCGATGACCACCATGACCAAGCCCCCCGACCGGTCTCCGACTCGAACACGCTCACGGGATGCATGCCCGCCTCGCAGGACCGCACGCATGTCCATTGGTCAATCAAAGAGACGGATGCGCCGATGGGTTGGGGGGAAGTGAAGCCGAGTACGCCCCGATCGTCCCCCGCTCGACCCCCGTGAGCGACCACGCGAAGGAGCCGCTGTGCACGACGACCGACCGCTGGTGGAGGAGCGCCTGGAACGCGCGCTGCGGCAGTTCATCAGGCCCGCCCAGTACGCGGCGAGGGTGCCGCTGACCCTGTCCGTGTGGCACGCGCCGGGCGAGCCGGTGCCCGTGGCCGAGGCACTCGCGGAGACGTATGAGCCGTTCGAGGCCGGAACCGACTGGGGAAAGCCCTGGTCGACGAGCTGGTTCCGGCTGGAGGGCGAGGTGCCGCGGGAGTGGGAGGGGCGGCATGTCGAGGCGGTGATCGACCCGGGGTTCACCGGGGAGGGTCCGGGCTTCCAGGCGGAGGGCCTGGTGTACGACGCCTCGGGCGTGCCGCTGAAGGGCATTCACCCGCGCAACCGTCATGTGCCGGTGGCCGCCCGCGCCCGGGGCGGCGAGCCGGTGCGGCTGCTCCTGGAGGCGGCCGCCAACCCGACGGTGCTGCACGACTTCGTACCGACCCCGCTCGGCGACATCATGACCGCGGGCGATCGGCCCATCTACCGATTCGCGGCTGCCGACCTCGCCGTACTGGACGAGGACGTCTGGCAACTGGTCCTGGACATCGAGGTCCTCGACGAGTTGATGCGGGAGCTGGATGTCGCCAGGCCGCGGCGGCACGAGATCCTGCGGGCGCTTGAGGACATGCTCGACGCGCTGGATCTGCACGACGTGGCGGGGACCGCCGCCGCGGGCCGGGCCGCGCTGGCCGAGGTGCTGTCCCGGCCCGCCGCCGCCAGCGCCCACCGCGTATCGGCTGCCGGGCACGCGCATATCGACTCGGCGTGGCTGTGGCCGCTGCGCGAGACGGTGCGCAAGGCGTCCCGCACGTTCGCCAATGTGACGGCGCTCGCGCGTGACTATCCGGAGCTGGTGTTCGCCTGCTCGCAGGCGCAGCAGTACGCGTGGGTGAAGGAGCACCAGCCGCACATCTGGGAGCGCATCAAGAAGGCGGTCACGGACGGCAATTGGGCGCCGGTGGGGTCGATGTGGGTGGAGTCGGACGCCAACATGCCGGGCGGGGAGGCGCTGGCCCGGCAGATCGTGCACGGGAAGCGGTTCTTCCAGGAGGAGCTCGGGGTCGAGACGGAGGAGATCTGGCTGCCGGACTCCTTCGGGTACACGGCCGCGTTCCCGCAGTTGGCGAAGCTCGCGGGCGTACGGTGGTTCCTCACCCAGAAGTTGAGCTGGAACCAGTCCAACAAGATGCCGCACCACACCTTCTGGTGGGAGGGCATCGACGGGACCCGGGTCTTCACGCACTTCCCGCCGGTGGACACGTACAACTCCCAGCTGCACGGCACCGAACTCGCCCACGCGGAGCGGAACTTCGCCGACAAGGGCCGCGCGACCCGCTCCCTGGTGCCGTTCGGCTGGGGCGACGGCGGTGGCGGTCCGACCCGCGAGATGCTGGAGCGGGCACGGCGGCTTCGCTCCCTGGAGGGCTCGCCGCGCGTCGAGGTCGAGCGTCCCTCGGCGTTCTTCGCGGCGGCCGAGGAGGAGTACGGCGAGCGGGCGCCGGTGTGGTCCGGGGAGCTGTACCTGGAGCTGCACCGGGCGACGTACACCTCGCAGGCTGCCACCAAGCGCGGCAACCGGCGCGCCGAACACGCCCTGCGGGAGGCCGAGTTGTGGTGTACGGCGGCCGCCGTACGGGACGCCGCGTACGCCTATCCGTACGACGATCTGGACCGGCTGTGGAAGACGGTCCTGCTGCACCAGTTCCACGACATCCTGCCCGGCTCCTCCATCGCCTGGGTGCACCGCGAGGCCCGCGACACCTACGCGCGCGTCCTCGCCGAGCTGGACTCGCTCACCGCGGAGGCGGTACGCCACCTCGGCGGCGGCGAGGCCTCGGTGCTCAACTCCTCGCCGTACGAACGCAGCGAGGTCGTCGAGCACGAGGGGCGGCTCGTGCACGTGAACGTCGGCGGGCTCGGCACCCGCGCGCTCGCGGAGGCCGCGGGGCAGGAGCGGGAGCCGGGCGCGGTGACCTCCGCGACCCGGACCGGCCACGAGATCGTCCTCTCCAACGAGCACCTGCGGGTCACCGTCGACTCCGACGGGCTGCTCGCCTCCGTCCTCGACCGGGCCGCCGACCGCGAGGTCCTCGCGCCCGGCAGCCGCGGCAACCTCCTCCAACTGCACCCCGACCACCCCACCCACTACGACGCGTGGGACCTCGACAAGCACTACCGGCACCGGCACACCGACCTCACCCGGGCCGAGTCCGTGGAGCTGGTGGAGGACGGGCCGCTGCGCGCGGCCGTGCGGGTGGTGCGCGTCTTCGGCGCCGGGTCGCGGATCACGCAGGAGCTGCGGCTCGGCGCGGGCAGCCGTCGGCTCGACGTGGTCACCGAGGTCGAGTGGCGCGAGTCGGAGAAGGTCCTCAAGGCGGCCTTCCCGCTCGACGTGCAGGCCGAACGGTCCGCCGCCGAGATCCAGTTCGGGCACGTGCAGCGGGCCACCCACGCCAACACCTCCTGGGACGCGGCGCGGTTCGAGATCTGCGCGCACCGGTGGCTGCGGGTGGCCGAGGAGGGCTACGGAGTCGCGGTCCTCAACGACTCCACGTACGGGCACGACGTGACCCGTGCCCCGCACGCCGAGGGGCTCGGGACCACCGTCCGGCTCACGCTGCTGCGCGCGCCCCACAGCCCCGACCCCGACACCGATGTCGGCACCCATCACTTCACGTACGCGCTGCTGCCCGGGGCGGGGGTCGGGGACGCCGTCGCCGAAGGGCTCGCCCTCAACCTGCCGTTGCGGGTCGCCTCCGCCCCGGCGGTGGCGCCGCTCGTGCGGGTCGACCACCCCGGGGTGACCGTGGAGTCCGTCAAGCTCGCCGAGGATCGCAGTGGCGATGTGGTGGTGCGGCTGTACGAGTCCCGTGGCGGGCGGGCCCGTGCCGTCCTCACGACCTCGTTCCCCGCCGCCCGGGCCGACGCCACGGATCTCCTGGAGCGCCCCCTCCACCCCGCCGACACCTCCGGCGCGGGGCTCTCCCTGGCCCTCCGCCCCTTCCAGATCCTGACGTTGCGGCTGCGTCCGGCGTAGCCCTCGCGGGGGCGCCCCAGGCCCGCCCCTTCCCGAAACCGGGGGCTGCCGCCCCCAGACCCCCACTGTCGGCGCTCCGCGCCTCGTCCTCAAACTCCCCCAAGCTCTTAAGGAGCAGGGGGGACCCCCACGACGGGCTGTCTCCAGCCCCTCCGGCGTTTGAGGAGCGGGGTCTGGGGCGGAGCCCCAGTTACGGGAAGCCCTGATGCTCGCTAGTAGGAGTTCTGAGGGTATCGGCTGGTCAGAGCATGCAGAAGCCCTGCTCGCGCGCCTCTCGGGTAGCGCGCGGGCAGGGTTGGTGCCGGTCACGCCTGGATGTGTTCGGAGCTATCCAAGGCGCGAAGCTGAGCAAGCCACTTCAGATGTCGCCCGATCGTGCAGCAACCCCGAGCTCAGTGGCTAGTACTCCAGCCGTAGATCGTGATCTCGATGGTGGGTGGCGCCTCTCCGCCTACCCGAGTTCACCGAGACGGAGGGCGTCCCTTATCTCGCTGAGCTTCGCGGTTGTCGCCGGGGTCCGTTCCTTCGCCTGTTCGCCGAGACGGAGGGCGTCCTCAATCTCGCTGAGCTTCGCGGAGGACAGGACGCCCGCCCGCTCGATCAGGTCGTCCTGGGACACGGTGGTCAGCCACGTGCAGGGGGTAAAGCCCGGGCGCGGGAACGCGAACCGCAGCACGCCTTCGAAGGGCAGGCCTTCCACGGCACCTACTTGCACTTCGACGCCCAGACCGCTGATGTCGACGCCCGCAGGAGTGACGACCTGCATCGCCCGGATCCTGGACGCGTCGTCTGCCGCCAGCAGTACGACCAGCCGCCGCTCGTCGAACTCCACCCACCAGACTTCGCCACGTTGCACATGTCCTCCTGACTCAGGACGGCAGGCGGAACTGCGCGACCCTGACGCGTTGTGGAGACGGGTGCGGCCACCGTTGATCATCGTGAGTTGTATGGACTGACGAAGAGACGGTGGCCCCAGGTCACAGCATAGAACCCACCCGTTGGCGGGACGCGTTCGAGGGCCTGATGGGCCGGATCGCGGGGCGCTTCGCCCGGGTCGAACCCCGGTGCAGGGCGGCGCGGTTGGCGCTCGGTCTATGGGCCGATCTGCCGCGCAAGAACTGCTGGACCATCGCCGAGTGGGCCGGCGAGACCACTCCGGACGGCATGCAGGACTTGTTGGGCAGGGCCAAGTGGGATGCCGATCAGGTCCGCGACGACGTGTGCGGCTACGTGGTGGAGCACCTGCACGACGACCGGGCGGTGCTGGTCGTCGACGAGACCGGCGATGTGAAGAAGGGCACTGGCACGGTCGGCGTCCAGCGCCAATACACCGGTACTGCCGGCCGGATCGAGCACTCCCAAGTCGCCGTCTACCTCGGGGCACCCGGGGATCGTGCAGGGGGTACGGGGCTTATGGGGCAGGGGGAACCTCGTGACGGGGTGAGGCTGACCAAGTTGGGGCTTCCGACTGACATTCGCAGGCACCATCAAAAGGCGCCACCGAGCCGCCTAGAACGGCTGCCCTATTGCGGCGGACGGCGACGTGAACACATGCGTGCCTCATGCGCCACGGTAAGAAACACGTACCCCGCAAATTCGAACAAGCATCAAAGATTGACAGACCCTAAGGCACTAGCGCGCGCTTGGTTACGCGAGCACCATCAGAGGCATGACACGCTCTCAGCTGGTAATTGATCTATCAAGTCGTACAGTCCTCGCTGAAGGATGGACCAGCTCCGACATTGGCTGGACCGTATGGTGGGGCGTGTCAATCGTGTGGAGCTTCTTTGCGATTCTTGGGGCGGCGGCGATAACTTCGGAGTCCCAAGGGCGCCTAACGGCGCTTGACAGGTTAGAGGCTCGAAGTGGGCTCGATGCATCGCAGCGGGCGGAGAGGGTTCGGCTGCGGGCAAGGCTTAATGGGGTTGGCGTTGTGGTGCCCATGGCTTCCCTGTACTTCATCGCCAGCATTATAGTGTTCATCGTCCTCATGGTGAATAATACGTCGACGGACCGCCTGGAAGAGGCTGCACGCAAGCAGAAGGAGAACCCGAACTACTACGCCGAGCAAGCGAAGAAGTCTGGACTCTTTATCTCCGATGTGCGGTACGGGTACGAGGACGGCTCTGCCATCGCCAGGTTCACTGTGAGCAATAGCAGCCACAAAACGCACAGCTTCGAGATTTCTCCGGCCACGATTCGAGTACGCAAGAGCGATGAATCTAGGGTAATCAAGCTAAACTGCTATAGATACGATGAGCCAAAACTCGAAGGTCGCCATAGAGTGAAGTGGCTCGTGCTCCTTGATTGCGATTCCGGGAACACGAACTTCGTAGGGTCAATTAAGGAAATGAAGGGGCCCGGATTTGAGAGCATTGACGGCCTTCCTGTGACTGCACCTAGCAGGAAATCGCCAAATTGAGCACCGTTCTCATTCCCGCGTGCCCACCCCATGACTTCCGTACAGTCGCCAGAACGGTGCAACTCGATCCCCGAACTCCGTTGCCGCCCGTGTCCGTCCCGCCCATCGCGAGGGGCCGCACAAGGTCCACGTCCACCGCATCCGCGGTGAAGTCGCCCAAGCACCAGTCGCACCAGGCGTGACCGCGTTCCTGTATCCGTCGGCGGAGCCTCGCCGCTGCGTCGTGCCGCTTCGCTCGGCGTCTAACGCGTGAACGGCGAGGCGGCCGATGTCCGTTCGCGGGGCCGGTACCGCGCACCGCTACCGATTGGGTCAGGTGGGCATGGGATGCCCGAGCCGGCGAGGACCGGTCCGGGCGGTTGCGCGCTTCGGCTTCCGCGTCTGCCGCGACCGTCGCAAGTTCGGCAATGGCGGGGTCCAGTTCCCCGGTGACGGTGAAGTCCACGCGGCGCAGGTCGAGCCGACGCCATCCGCCCTTGCCGCCCGGCTTGACCATGAGCCGTGCCCCAGCGTCAATGAGCCTGGCGCGGCGGGCTGCTGTGCCTCCCTGGTGCCAGTCATCGGCGTACGTGCGGCCCGTGGGGACCACGTCACGGCGCGGCTCGCGCTTCTCGCGGGACTCCAGCTCGGCCAGCCTTGCGTCAAGAGCGTCTGCGTGGCGCTGCCAGGCTGCCTGAGCGCTCTTGGACTTCTGCCGCCCCTTCTCGTGCTGGTGCTCCTCGGACTCCGCCGTGGTGGCGTCTGTCTCGGGCTGCGGGTCATCCACGCGGGTCAAAGCCGCGGCACGTTGCGCAAGTTGGAGCGGGCCATCTGCACCATCCGTCCCACCCCGCCGTCGAGGACGATCTTGCTGGCGGAGAGCGCGAACCCGGTCACCATCTCCGAGCTGATCTTCGGCGGGATGGACAGCGCGTTGGGGTCGGTCACGATGTCGACGAGGGCCGGCCCCTTGTGGGAGAAGGCGTCCTTCAACGCGCCCGCGAGCTGCTTCGGCTTCTCCACCCGCACCCCATAGGCCCCGCACGCGCGGGCGACCGCGGCGAAGTCCGGGTTGTGGTTGGTCGTCCCGTACGACGGCAACCCCGCGACCAGCATCTCCAACTCCACCATCCCCAGGGACGAGTTGTTGAAGAGCACGACCTTCACCGGCAGGTCGTACTGGACGAGAGTGAGGAAATCACCCATCAGCATGGAGAAGCCGCCGTCCCCGGACATCGACACGACCTGCCGCTTACGGTCGATGAACTGGGCCCCGATGGCCTGCGGCAACGCATTGGCCATGGAGCCGTGGCTGAAGGAGCCGATGATGCGCCGCTTGCCGTTGGGGGAGAGATAGCGGGCCGCCCAGACGTTGCACATGCCGGTGTCGACGGTGAAGACGGCGTCGTCGGCGGCGAGGTCGTCGAGGACGGAGGCGACGTACTCGGGATGGATCGGGACGTGTTTGTCGACCTTGCGGGTGTACGCCTTGATGACGCCTTCGAGCGCGTCCGCGTGCTTCTTCAGCATCTTGTCGAGGAACCGCCGGTTCGACTTCGGCGAGACGCGCGGGGTGAGGCAGCGCAGCGTCTCACGGACGTCGCCCCACACGGCGAGGTCCAGCTTGGAACGGCGGCCCAGGTTCTCGGGCCGCACATCGACCTGGGCGATCTTGACGTCGTCGGGCAGGAAGGCGTTGTAGGGGAAGTCGGTGCCGAGGAGGATGAGGAGGTCGCACTCGTGGGTGGCCTCGTACGCGGCGCCGTAGCCGAGCAGTCCGCTCATGCCGACGTCGTACGGGTTGTCGTACTGGATCCACTCCTTGCCGCGCAGAGCGTGCCCCACCGGCGACTTGATCTTCTCGGCGAACGCCATCACCTCGGCGTGCGCGCCCGCCGTGCCGCTGCCGCAGAAGAGCGTGACCTTGTCGGCCTCGTCGATCATCGCGGCGAGCTTGTCGATCTCGGTGTCGCCGGGGCGTACGGAAGGGCGGGACGTCACGAGGGCCGTCTCGGCGGCCTTCTCCGGGGCGGGCTCGGAGGCGACGTCGCCGGGCAGCGACACAACGCTGACGCCGGAGCGGCCGACGGCGTGCTGGATGGCCGTCTGGACCAGGCGCGGCATCTGCTTGGGGCTGGAGATCAGTTCGCTGTAGTGACTGCACTCGCGGAACAGCTGGTCCGGGTGGGTCTCCTGGAAGTAGCCGAGGCCGATCTCGGAGGACGGGATGTGGGAGGCCAGGGCGAGCACCGGGGCCATGGAGCGGTGCGCGTCGTAGAGGCCGTTGATGAGGTGCAGGTTGCCGGGGCCGCAGGAGCCCGCGCAGGCGGCGAGGGAGCCGGTGATCTGGGCCTCCGCGCCGGCCGCGAACGCGGCGGTCTCCTCGTGCCGCACCTGGATCCAGTCGATCGCCTTGGTGCGGCGGATCGCGTCCACGACGGGGTTGAGGCTGTCGCCGACGACTCCGTAGAGGCGCTTCACCCCGGCGCGGACGAGGATGTCTACGAACTGCTCGGCGACGTTCTGCTTGGCCATCTCTTCATGCACCCCTTCGGTCTCTTTGGGTCCATGAATTCACAGCGGCGCCGCTCACGCCTCCCAAACGGCGGCAGCGGTGCGGTCGTCGGCGTAGCCCTTGACCCGTACCTGGGTGTCGGCGAGGAACGCGGCGAGGCCGGGCGGGCCGCCCTCGGCCCATCGGCGGGTGAGGTGGCGGGCCAGCTCCGGTTCGCCGCGCAGCGGCTCGGCGAGGCCGCCGCTGCACAGCAGCAGCGTGTCACCCGGGCGGGCGACCGAGGCCCGGAACCGGAACGGGTCGCGCGGCGGCGCGGGCGCGGGCTCGTACGGGCTCGGGGGTGTGGTGATCCCCAGGTCCATGGTGAGCCGGTCGCCGTCGGGGGTCTCGGCGGGCGGCGGTGAGCCGAAGCCGACGACGGCTTCGCCCGTCGCGTCCGCCGTGCGGGGCTCTATGTCCTGCCATTCGCCGCCGCGCAGCCGGAACAGGCCGCCCGCGCCGACGCCGAAGAACACGCGGGTGCGGCAGTCGGGGTCGGCGGGCAGCAGCAGGCAGCGCAGCGTCGCCGTGTACTCGTCCGGCTCCAGACCGAGTTCGGCGGCGCGGGCGCGGAGCTTGCCGAGGCTGCGGTCGGTGAGACGGTGCAGGCCCGACTTGAGGTCGCCGCGCCGCGCCGCGCGGATGTCCTGGGCGAGGCGGGCGTGGCTGCGGCCCACGGCGCGGCCGATCCAGGCGCAGACGTCGGCCGCGGCCCGGTGCGCGCCCGGGGTCGCGCGGGCGCCGGTGGCCATGGCGACCAGGACGAGGGCGTCCTCGCCGGTGCCGAAGCGGGCGGTGAGCAGCGCGTCGCGGCGAGGCTCGCCCCGGAACCGGGCCGAGTCGCCCCGCACGGACGCGGCGCGCACCGTGCTCGTGCCGTAGCGGGCCCCGTCGAGCACGGTGTCCGCGACCAGCTCCCGCAACTCGTCCGGATCGGCCACGGGCAGCCCGGTCGGCTCCGCCTCGTAGGTGGGCGGCCCGTCCCCGACGTACGCGGGCACCCCGAGGGGCACCTCTGCGTCCTCCCGCTCCGCCCCTCCGACCGCACTGCTCCCGCTCACCGATCCCCCCTCACTCGACGCCCGCCCCGCCGCCGTCGAAGCCCCGGCGGGCTCGGCCTGCCGCCCCGAGGGGAACGTGACGGGTCCGGCGGAGGCGGTGGTGGCTGCCCAGGGGGCGGGGGCGCGGTAGGCGGGAGGGTGGTTGGGGCGGGTGGGAGGTGCGGGCGCGGGGTGCTCGGGGGGTGACGGAGGCTCGGGGCGCGCGGATGCGGCTTCGGTACGTCCGGAGGTCGCGGTGGGGGCGGGGTGCTCGGCGAGCGGTGGCGGTACGGGGGACGTGGGGGTGGTGTGCGGCGGGGGCGTGGCGGCCGGAGGGCGAGGCGCACCGGTGGCTGGGGGCCGCGGCGGTGCGGCGGCCGGGGGCTCGGGGGGTGCGGCGGCCGGACGTGGAGGTGGCTCGGGGGCCGGGAGCTGGGTTCGCTCGGGGGCCGGGGCGCGTGCCGAGTCGGGGATCGGACGCTGGGGCAGCTCGGAGCTCGGGCGCTCGGGTGGGGCGGCGGCCGGACGGTCGGGGTGCGTGGCGGCCGGGGGCTGTGACGGCTCGGCGAGCGGGGGCCGGGGCGGCTCCGGGGGCACGGGTTCAGGTGGGGCGGCGGCCGGAGGCTCGGGGGGAGCGGTCGCCGGTGGAGCGGCGGCGGGAGGCTCGGGTGGTGCCCCGGCCGGACGGGCCGGGGGCGTGGCGGCCGGGCGTCGAGGAGGCTCGGGGGCCGGTGGCCGTGGAGGCTCGGCGGCCGGTGGCCGTGGAGGCTCGGGGGCCGGTGGCCGTGGGGGTTCGGGGGTGGGGCGTTGGGGTGGCCGAGGGGCCGATGTGGTCAACCAGTCCGGGAGGGCTTGGCGTTGGTCCGGGGCGGGGGCCTGCCCCTGAGCGGGGTCGGGCTGGTCCGGCGCGGGGTCGGGCTGCCCCTGGGTGGGGCCGGGGTGGTCCGGGGCCGTGGCGGGCCGCCCCTGAGCGCCGTCCCGTTGGCCCGGCACGCTCCCGGACCGGGGGTCCCCGGCCGCGCACACCTCACGCCCGGCGTCAGGCGCACCCGCCCCCGGCGGACCGCCCCCGGCCGCCCCGGCCGTCTCCCCCTCGTCCCCGCCGGCCGCGCAGGCCACCGTGTCGGAGGCCGAGGCGAAACGGTCGTCCAGGGTGTCGGGTGCCGTGGCCGGGCCGGTGTCGTCCTTCGAGTCGTCGTACAACTGGCCCCACCAGTCGTCCTCCTGGCCGGAACGGGCCCCGGGACCGGTGTGCCTCTCCCCCTGCTGGCTCATGCCCCTATTGTCCACCGCACAGGGCGTACGAAAACGGTGCATGCCGAAATTCCGGCCGGGGTGGGCCGGAGTGGCGCGCGAAGCGCCGGGCGGCCCCACCCCCCACGGGAGGACCGCCCGGCGCAGGGGGACACCTTGGCAGACCGCCGGGTGCAGCGGGGATGATGTTCGCGGCGGGTTTACGCCGTGGCTGCTTTCCGCCACGGCGGGCGGAACGCGCCAGGACGATCGGGAGGCCCCGCCTGCCCGGAACGCATCGGGGAGGGACGTCGCCGCATGCTGGCTGCGATAGGTCTGGACGAGACGCACGAGGCGGCGTACCGCGCGCTGGTGTCGGTGGGCGCCGCCGACGTGCCCGACCTGGCGCGCCGGCTCACGCTGGGCGAGCCGGAGACCGAGCGCGCGCTGCGCCGCCTGGAGCGGCACGGCCTGGCCGCGCAGGCCTCGGGCCGGGCGGGCCGCTGGGTGGCGGCGCCGCCCGGCGTGGCCCTCGGCGCCCTGCTCACCCAGCACCGGCACGAGTTGGAGAAGGCCGAGCTGGCGGCGACGCTGCTTGCCGAGGAGTACCGGGCGCGCGCCGCCGAGCCGACCGTCCACGACCTGGTCGAGGTGGTGACCGGGGCGGCCGCCGTCTCCCAGCGTTTCCTGCAGTTGCAGCTCGGCGCCAGCCACGAGGTGTGCGCGCTGGTGACCGGCAGGCCCGTCGCGGTCACCGGCGTGGAGAACGACGCCGAGGAGCAGGCCGCCAACCGGGGCGTGCGCTACCGCGTGGTCATCGAGCGCGAGGTACTGGCCGCGCCCACCGGGCTGATGGAGGTCGCGGCGGCGATGCGGCGCGACGAGCGCATCCGGGTCGCCGACCGCGTACCGACGAAGCTGGTCGTCGCCGACGGCACCCTCGCGATGGTGCCGCTGACGTCGCGGACGGCGGAACCCGCCGCGCTCGTGGTGCACGCGAGCGGTCTCCTGGAGTCCCTGACGGGCCTCTTCGAGGCGGTGTGGCGGACGGCGCTGCCGCTGCGCCTCGGCGAGGGCGACGCCGTGCGCGAGGCGGGCGCCGACGGCCCGGACGGCACGGACCTGGAGGTGCTCTCGCTGCTGCTCGCCGGGATGACCGACGCCAGCGTCGCCAAACAGCTCGACCTGGGCCTGCGGACCGTGCAGCGCCGGGTCAAGCGGCTGATGGAGCTGACCGGCGTGACGACCCGGCTGCAGCTCGGCTGGCACGCGTACGAACGGGGGTGGGTGGCCCGCGAGGCGGCGGCCGGGTCCGGCGCCCTGCCCGTCCCGGCCCCGGCGGCACCGGTGGTCCCGGCGGCCCCCACAGTCTCCGCGGCCCCGGCGGCCCCCACAGCCCCCACGGCCACCGACCCGCCCCCGGGAGCCGACCCCCACGCGAGCCCCCAGGACTGACCCCGACCTGCGGTTTCGTACCCGCTCCTGCACTCTGGGCAGATGGGAGCGTGGGAACTCCTGCTGGTCGGCGTGGTGATGCTGCTCGGCCTGTGCGGAGTGCTGGTGCCCGGCGTACCGGGGTCCTGGCTCGTATGGGCCGGGACCGCGTGGTGGGCGCTGCAGGACCCGAACGGGCTCGCCTGGGGCGTCCTGGTCGGCGCGACCCTGGTGCTCCTGCTGTCCCAGGCCGTGCGCTGGCAGCTCCCGCCGCGACGGCTGCGCGAGTCGGGGGCGACGCACCGGATGGCGGCGTACGCGGGCGGGGGCGCCCTGGTCGGGTTCTGCCTGGTGCCGGTGCTCGGGGCGCTGCCGGGGTTCGTCGGGGGGATCTATCTGGCGGAGCGGATACGGCTCGGCGGGCGCGGGGAGGCGATGACGGCGGTGCGGACGGCGCTGCGGGCCGGGGGGTGGAGCGTGTTCGTGGAGCTGTTCGCGTGCCTGCTGATCGTGGGGGCGTGGGTGGGGGCGGCTGTCTGGGGCAGCTGAGGTCCGCCAGCGGCACTTTTACATCCGACCTCTACCGACTCATTGACGTACCCCAGTGCCATCTCTAGCCTCCAGCACCGAGAGAGATCCGATGACTCGGCCAGGAGGCCTGATGCCCAGCTCCTCCCCCTCGCCCAGCCCGTCCAGCCCGTCCAGTGCCTCCCGCCCTGCCCGCTCCTCCAGCCCTTCCCGAAGAGCCGTGCTCGCGACCGGACCCGCGGTCGGCGGGGCGCTGCTCGCCGGAGGACTTCCCACCCAGGCCGCGCAGGCCGCGTCGGCGGCCACCCCACGGACCGAGGGACGCACCGCACCGGACCCCTGGCGCACCGTCCTCGACGACGCGGACATGGTCTGGCAGCGGCTGCCGAGGACCTGGTACGAGGGCCCGTTCCTGGGCAACGGCTTCCTCGGCTCCGGGATCTACGCCGAGCCGGGCCGTGAGACGACGGCCGTCCGGTTCAACGTGCAGCACTCCGAGGTGCAGGACCACCGCCCGGAGTTCGGCTCGCTGTTCGGCCTCGCGCGGCTGCCGATCGGCCACTTCACGCTGGAGCCCGTCGGGGCGATCACCGGCATCGACTGGCGGCTGCGGCTGCGCGACGCCGAGCTGACGGGGACGCTCACCACGGACCGGGGCACGCTCCGCGTCCGGGCGCACGTGCACAGCACGCGGTCCGTCCTCGCCGTGGAGGTGACCGCGAGCGCGGGCGAGCGCGGCTTCCGCTGGGTGTTCCACCCGGCGGAGGCGATCAGCCCGCGGGCCGCGTTCAAGCCGCTGCCGACGGGCTACGAGGGCAATCCGCCCGCGCGCGTCGAGAGCCACGACGGCGTGTCGGCGGCCGTGCAGCCGCTGCTCGCGGGCGGCCGGCACGTCACCGCTTGGCGGGAGCAACGACGGGGCCAGGCGCGGACGTTGTACGTCCACGTGGCGCACTCGCACCCGAAGACCACGGCCCGCGACCGGGCGGTGCGCGCGGTCCGGGCCGCCGCCCGGCTGCCGTACGACGCCCTCACCGCCCCGCACCGCGCCTGGTGGGGCGCCTACTACCGCAAGAGCTTCCTGTCGCTGCCGGACGCCCGCATGCAGCGCTTCTACTGGATCCAGCTCTACAAGACGGCGGCAGCGGCCCGCCGCGACGCCCCGGTGATGGCGACCTGCGGCCCCTGGCTGGAGCCGACGCCGTGGCCGAACACCTGGTGGAACCTGAACGTGCAGTTGGAGTACTGGTTGATCCACGGCTCCAACCACCTCGAACTCGACGCCGTCACGCGGGCGTTGAGCGAGTTCCGGGACAACCTCGCCAAGGAGGTGGCCGCGCCGTACCGCGCGGACTCCCTCGGCGTGCCCCGCACCACCGACACCCGTCTGGTCAACGGCGCCTCGGTCACAGGCGGCGGCTACGGCGTGGGCGTTCCGGGCCAGGACCCGCCGACCCCCGAGGTCGGCAACCTCACCTGGGCGCTGCACAACGTCTGGCTG
Source organism: Streptomyces flavofungini (assembly GCF_014650815.1). Classification (GTDB taxonomy): domain Bacteria; phylum Actinomycetota; class Actinomycetes; order Streptomycetales; family Streptomycetaceae; genus Streptomyces; species Streptomyces flavofungini. The sequence continues at coordinate 237,264 of NZ_BMVR01000004.1, read as the reverse complement.
AGCTACCGCCACACCATGGACACCGCGATCCTGCGCGACACCCTCTTCCCCCTGCTGCGCGGCGCCGTGAACTACTACCTGCACTTCCTCCAGCCGGGCCCGGACGGCAAGATGCACCTCCCGGCGACCTTCTCCCCCGAGTACGGCGGCAACAGCCGCGACTGCAACTACGACCTGATGCTGCTCACGTGGGGCTGCCGCACTCTCCTGGAAGTTGCCGAACTCCTGGGTGTGGACGATGCGTTGGCGCCGCGCTGGCGTGAGGTCCTGGCCAGGCGGGCCGCGTACCCGACGGACGCGAACGGCTACATGATCGGCGCGGACATCCCCTTCGCGAAGTCGCACCGCCACTACTCGCACCTGCTCGCGGTCTACCCGCTGTACGAGGTGACGGGCCGGACGGCCGCCGAGAAGGCGCTGATCGAGAAGTCCCTCGCGCACTGGGTCGGCTTCGAAGGCGCCCTGCAGGGCTACACGTTCACGGGTGCGGCGTCGATCTCGGCGCTGCTCGGCAAGGGCGAGGACGCGCTCAGGTACCTGGGCGAGCTGATGAACCGGTTCATCCAGGCGAACACCATGTACAAGGAGTCGGGTCCGGTCATCGAGACGCCGCTGTCGGCCGCGCAGTCGCTGCACGACATGGTGTGCCAGTCCTGGGGCGACGTCATCCGCGTGTTCCCGGCGCTGCCCGCCGCATGGCGGGACCTGGTGGTCCACGACTTCCGCACCCAAGGGGCGTTCCTGCTCAGCGCGGTGCGCGAGCAGGGGGCGACCCGCTGGGTGCGCCTGGTGAGCGAGGCGGGCGCGCCGTGCGTCGTGCGGCACGGCATCGCGGGGCCGGTCGAGGTGCGGGACGGACGCGGGCGACCCCTGCCGGTCGCGGACGCGGGCGGCGGCGCGCTCCGGATCACCCTCGGCAAGGGCGGCTCGGCGCTGATCACGGCCCGGGGCGACCGTCCCGACCTGCGGATCAGGCCGGTCGAGCCGAACGCGGACGCCCCGAGGTGGGGGCTGCCCGCGAACTGACGGGGCGTTGACACCACGAGCCAAAAAGACTTAGGTATGCCTTACCTAAGTTGAGGCTCGCTCAGGCGTGCCTCTTCCCCGACACCCAGAGAGGTGCCGTCCACCATGCCCACCCGCACTCACGTCCGCGCCTGCGTCACCGCCCTCGCCGCCGCCGCGCTCACCGCCGCCTTCGCCGGTTCCGCGGCGGCGGCCGACGTCACGGCCGAGCGCACCATCACCGACGGCGGCAAGACGTACCAACTCCAGCTGACCGGCCCGGACTCGGCGGCGGCCGCGGGCGCCAACGTCACGGTCTCCGGCAAGGGCTACAACACCGGGCAGGGCGTGTACGTCAGCCTGTGCGCCGTGACCGGGGCGCCCGGCGCCAACAAGCCGACGCCGTGCCTGGGCGGCCAGGACCAGTCCGGCACGACCGGCGCCTCGCACTGGGTGTCCAACGTCGGCGGCGGCACGGTGCCGAACAGCTCCCGCTTCGCCGCGGGCGGCAGCTTCTCCGTGAAAATCCACGTGAAGGCCGACCTGGGCAACGGCCAGGTGTGCGGCGAGACGGTGGAGTGCGCGATCGTGACGCGCGCCGACCACTTCGACTCCGGCGACCGCAAGTACGACGTGCACATCCCGGTCGCCTTCCAGTAGTCCGGACGACCACGCGATGAGACGCACCTCGCTGCTGACCGCGTCGGCGCTGACGCTCGCCACCCTCTCCACGGGCTTCGCCCCCGCGGGCCCGGAGGGCACCGACTCCCAGGAGGAGAAGGTGAGTTACCGGCGCACGGGCGACTTCACGACGGCCGGACGACCGCTCGACGTACTGATCCACCCCGATGCGAAGAAGTTGTACGTCGGTTCCGACGACGACACGGGGACGGCGGACGTCAACGAGATGGGGCTGTACGTGCTCGACCGGTCCAGCGGCGCGGTGCGCGGCCGGACCGCCAAGGCGCCGGGCTCGAACGGCGTGCCGCGCGAGTCGGCCGTCCGCAAGATCGCCGCGCCGCTGCCGGGCGACGGCGTCGTCTTCCACTATCCGCTCAAGGGCCTCGGCACGGCCAAGGGCGGCGACCCGGAGGCCAAGGGCGTCTGGCTGCCGGGCGCCAAGGTCACCGACGTCGGGCCCGGCCTCACGGACGGGACGACGCTGGTGGCGCAGGGCGCCGTCCTGACGGAGGTCGAGACTGCCACCGGGGCGCCCGAGCGGACCCTGACGCTGCCGGGAGGCGGGCAGTTCGCCCTCGACACCGCGCGCAAGGCGGTGTGGTCGGCGGACCTCGCGCAGAACAAGCTGTACCGCGTCGACACCACCTCCTTCACCGTGACGAAGACCGTCGAACTCCCCGTCACGGATGGGTCGGAGGGCTTCACCGCCGTCGACCCGGCGACCGGCTCGGTGTGGGTCGGGCGGCAGCACACGGTGATGGTGTTCGGCGCGGACGGCGCGGCGCGCGGCAGTGTCGACGGCAAGGACCTGGCGCGGGACGTGGCCTTCGACGGCTCCCGCGCCTACGTCGCCCGGCAGGACGTCGGCGATCCGGACGCGCCCGACTACGACGGCCGGGGCTCGCTGACGGTCCTCGACACCGGCACCCTGAAGCCGGTCGCCGAGCCGGTCTCGCTGCCCGGCAACGAGGCCCAACTCGGCTACGCGGCCGTGGCCGTGGCACCGGGCGGCGCCGAGGTGTTCGTGACCAGCCCGGCCCAGGGCCGCATCACCCGCATCGAACGCGACACCCCGCCGAAGGTCACCGCGTCGCCCGCCGACGTGACGGCCGACGCCGGGGCCGAAGTCACCCTCACCGCACGGGCGGAGGGCTCCCCCGAGCCGACCGTGCGCTGGCAGGAGAGCACGGACGGCGGCAGCTCCTGGAGCGCGGTCGACGGCGCCACGAAACCCTCGTACACCTTCACCGCCCGTGCGCGGCAGGACGGGCACCGCTACCGCGCCGAGTTCACCAATGACGCCGGTAGGGCCCACTCGGCGCCCGCCACCCTCAAGGTCCGCGGCGAACCGGACGACGAGGGCTCCGCGACCGGACCCCAGGGACAGCGCCTGACCGTCACGCCGGTGAGTGAACTGGCGCCCAGAAAACAGAAGTTGACCGTGTCGGGCACGGGCTACGACGAGAAGAAGGGCATCTACGTAGCGCTGTGCGTCGACAACGGGCCGGGCAGGACGCCGACGCCCTGCGTGGGCGGCGCGGCCACGGACGGCGGCTCGAAGGCGTCGGCGTGGATCTCCGACAACCCGCCGCCGCACGGCGCGGACCTGGCCACCCCGTACGGCAAGGACGGTTCCTTCAAGGTCGAGCTGACCGTCGACGCGAAGGACACGTCGACGGACTGCCTCACCACGCGCTGCGTCCTCGCGACCCGCGCGGACCACACCCTCCCCGGCGACCGCTCGCAGGACGTGCGGGTGCCGGTGACGTTCGCCGAGGGTGACGGGTCCGGGGGCGGGGACGGCAATGGTGACGGCGGGCCGGACGACGGCGGGTCCGACGACGGCTCCGACGGGGGCGGCTCGGACTCCGGCGGATCCGGGGACACGGACGGCTCCGGCACCGGCGGCGCCGGCGCCTCCGGCGGGACCGTCGGCGGTACCGGCAACGCGGGTTCGGGCGGCAGCCTGGCCTCGACCGGTCAGACGATCGGCGGCGCGGCGGCACTCGCGGCGGCGCTGACGGCGGCGGGCTGGTACGCGATGCGACGCGCCCGACGCGGCACGAACGGCCTGGGCGGGACGGGGTGAACTCCGCCACCCGCTAAGCAGAGTCGAGCAAGCAGCAGGGGGCTTCCGCGCCACAAGGCCACGGAAGCGCCCTGCTGCCGTGCGGGCGCCTACGCCGTCAGGAGGTGGGGCTCCTCCCCGTGCGACCTCGCAGGCTCCGCCGCCTGTTCCGCCGCCCGTTCCGCTGCCCGTTCCGTCCGCAGATGACGCACCGCGTACGACCGCCACGGCCGCCATGCGTCGGACACCGGCTCGCCCGGCGGGGCCACGTCCGGGTCGCCGAGGGCGCGCGTGCGGATGGCCGCGGCGGCGACGGCGTCGACGCCGTCCACCGCGCGCAGGTGCCGCTCGGCGTCGTCGCGGTCGGCGCCCGCGTCCAGGCGGACGGTGCCGTCGGCGAGGGCGGCCGCGAGCGGGACCCGTTCGGCCAGGGCCTCGGGCGCCGGGAAGACGTGCGTGAGCGTGCCGCACGGCGACGACAGCGGCGTGCCGTACGCGACGACGAGCCGCCGCGCCTCCTCCCTGCCCACGGCCGCCCGCACCGCGAACTCCTCCGGGTCGGCGACGCCCGGCGAGCGCAGGCCGGGGCGGGCGCGGACGAGGGGGGCGAGGCGGGGGTCGGCGGACAGGCGCTCGTCGACGGCGTACGGGTCGGCGTCCAGGTCGAAGAGCCCGCGAAGGCGCTGCACGGCGGTGGTCAGGTCGCGCAGGTCGGTGAGGTGGAGGCGGGCCTCGAGCCAGCCGCAGCGGTGGCTGTCGCCGCCCTTGCGCGCGTCGCGCTCCTCGACGGCGACGATCCCGGAGGCGTACGGCAGCCGCAGCGTGCGCCGGTACGTCCGGGCGCCGCGCTCCCCGCTGACGTCCTCCACGCCGGGCAGTGCCTCGTGGGCGAGCAGGTCGAAGACGGCGGCGGCCTGGTAGGGGCCGCGGTGGGCGAGGCGGAGCGGGATCCCGGCGGAGGGGGTGCCGCGGCCGCCGCCCCGCTTGGGCGCGGCGGCGCGCAGGCCGGTGGGCGTCAGCTCGTACACCGCCCGGATGGTGTCGTTGAACTGCCGGACGCTCGCGAATCCAGCCGCGAACGCGATCTCGGTGACCGGCAGGTCGGTGGTCTGCAGCAGCACCCGCGCGGTGTGCGCGCGCTGGGCGCGGGCGAGCGCGACCGGGCCCGCGCCGAGCTCGGCGGTGAGCTGGCGCTGGACCTGGCGGGCGCTGTAGCCGAGCCGGACGGCGAGGCCGCCGACGCCCTCGCGGTCGACGACGCCGTCCCCGATCATCCGCATGGCCCGGCCGACGACGTCGGCGCGGACGTTCCATTCGGCGGAGCCGGGCACGGCGTCGGGGCGGCAGCGGCGGCAGGCGCGGAAGCCGTTGCTCTGCGCGGCGGCGGCCGTCGGGTAGTAGCGGACGTTCTGGCGCTTGGGGGTGACGGCCGGGCAGCTCGGCCGGCAGTAGATGCCGGTCGTCTCGACGGCGAAGAAGAACTCGCCGTCGAAACGGGCGTCGCGGCTGCGGACGGCTTCGTACCTGGTGTCCTGGTCACTCACGTCATCCAGTGTGAGCCGGGACGGGCACAGGTGCTAGCGGAAATCGGACGCCACGCTCGCGGCCCCGCCGCACCGGGGACCGAGCGGCCTCCGGTGCGGCAGCACGCCCCTGGAAGGGGCGCGGGGAACCGCGCGATCGGCCCCCCGCCGGCCCGTAGGTCGAATCACCCCGGGCCACCGGAGCGCTCAGCGCAGACGCCCACGCTTCGCCTCCATGGCCGCCTTGCCCTCGGCCCCGCGCCGCTTCCACTCGCGGCGCATGTCGGCCCGCACCCGGGCGTCGGTCTTGGCGACGATGCGCTGGTTCTCCCGGATCAGCTTCCGGTAGCTGTCGAGGCGCCGCTCGGGGAGCGTGCCGTCCTCCAGGGCGGCGAGCACCGCGCAGCCGGGCTCCGCGACGTGCGCGCAGTCCTGGAAGCGGCAGCCCTCGGCCAGTGCCTCGATCTCGGAGAAGACCTGCCCGACGCCGGTCCCGGCGTCGTAGAGGCCGACGCCGCGGAGCCCCGGTGTGTCGATGAGGACACCCCCGCCGGGCAGGACGAGCAGGTTGCGGGTGGTGGTGGTGTGCCGCCCCTTGCCGTCCACGTCGCGGATCGCCTGGACGTCCATGATGTCGGCGCCGGCGAGCGCGTTGGCGAGGGTGGACTTGCCCGCGCCGGACTGGCCGAGCAGCACCGAGGTGCCGCCGGAGAGGGTCGCGGCGAGGATGTCGACGCCGTCGCCGTCGGCGGCGCTGACGGGCAGCACCTGCACGCCGGGCGCGGTCGTCTCGACGTCCTCGACGAGGTACGACAGGGCGGTGGCGTCGGGCACGAGGTCGGCCTTGGTGAGGACGACGACGGGCTGGGCGCCGGACTCCCAGCCGAGCGCGAGGAACCGTTCGATGCGGCCGAGGTCGAGCTCGGCGGCCAGGGACACCGCGATGACGGCGTAGTCGACGTTGGCGGCGAGGATCTGGCCCTCGGACCGCTTGGACGAGGTGGACCGCACGAACGAGGTGCGCCGGGGCAGGTAGGCGCGTACGTAGCGGGGGTCGCTGCCGATCGGGTCGACGGCCGCCCAGTCGCCGGTGCAGATGACCCGCAGGGGGTCGTGCGGGGTGACGTACGTGGTGTCGGCGCGGATGACGCCTTCGGTGGTGACGACGAGGTCGCAGCTGCCCCGGTCGACGCGGACGACGCGGCCGGGCAGCAGCCCCTGCGCCGCGTACGGGGCGAAGGCGGCGGCCCAGTCCTCGTCCCAGCCGTACGGCACGAGGGAATCCACGGCGGGCACGGCGGAGGCCCCGGAGGCAGCGGTGTCCGCGAACACCGGGGAAGCAGCGGAAGCAGCAGAAGAAGCGGAAGAGGTACGGAAAGCGGAGGAAGACAAGGGGAACCCTTCACAGGGTGGCCCCGGCCCACGCGCCGGACGGGCGCGGCGAAGGACGAGAGAGGTCAGCCGGAGACCACAGAGGTGATGTGGATGAACGTCTGGGTGCGGGCAGCACCGTTCACAACGACAGCCATGGGTCACACCTCCTGGGTCCTGCTCAGCCGACTACGGCGGTCGCGTCTCGCTTCCGCCGAGGAACGCGTTGACTGTAACTCCGGCCTCCGCCGGGCCGCCACCTGTTTTTCCGCCGCTCGGTCCCCCGCTTGGTCCCCGCCCCGGTCCCCGCCCGTCCCCCGCCCGATCCGCACCTCGCGCCACCGCCGGGCGGCCTCACCCCACCACTCACTCAACTACCAGGCAGGACAAGGCAGTTGGGGCATCAAATCTGACGCGTTCCCCCCTGACGGGCCTCCGTATCGCCGATAGGATGGTGTGCTCTCTCGGGCGGAGCACTTACGGGGGACGTATGACGACGCCTGAATCACCCATCTTCGACCGCACCGCGACCCGGAGACTGTGCGCCGGGGTCTATCTGGACACCGAGTTCCGCGACGCCGTCCTGCACCGGGTGTACAACGCCCGCAAACGCCGGGTGGCGCCGTCGTACGGCTACGACCTCGTGCCCGTCGTGACGCACGCGTGGCGTGCCTGGTGGCTGTCCACCATCGGCGACGCCGTCCTGCTCACGCTGTGCTGCGCGGCGATCCTGCTGTACCCGCTCCCGGCGCTCCTCGCCGCCGTGGTCCTCTTCGACGTCGGCCTCGTGCTCGCGGCGCTCACGTACGGCGTGCGCTCCCTCCGTGCCGTGCGGGACAGGTCCACCGGCGGCGCCGAGGCCGACGCGCCCGAGGCCTCCTGGCACCGGGACATCGGCTACGGAGTCGTCATCGCCGCCCTGCTCACCGTGGGCGTGTTCGCGGCCGTCAGGGACAGCGTGCGCGACGACGGCGGCATCACCGCGGCCGCCGTGATCGCGCTGACGCTCCCCGCCGTCCTCGCGGTGCTCGGCACGCTGCGGCAACTCGCCGTGAACCGGCTGCGCGCCCACGGCACCGACCCGCGCCGCCCGCGCGCCCGCGGCCGACTGGCCGTGATCGAGAGCCAGCAGCGGCACCCCATGGTGGTGTACTCGGGCGACAGGCCCTTCGTCGGCAGCGGCAGCCGCCTGCGCACCTGGTCGTTCGCGCAGCGTCTGGTCGAGGCCAAGCCGCTCGGCGTCGACAAGGACGTCGAGTTCGAGAAGAAGCCGTTCGCCACCCGGGAGTTGGTGGAGGAACTGCGGCGCGCGATCACGACGCTCGGCTCTGAGGAGGACCCCGAGACCCGGCTCCCGGGCCTGCGGGTGCTCGACTCCCTCTTCGTGGAGGGCCGTTACGCGCGCGGTTACGCGGACGACCTGGAGCCGGACGCCGGTGCCGCGCTGGTCGAGCGGGTCCTAGACCGCCCGCAGGAGACGGTCCGGCACTATCTGACGTGCCAGGTGGAGTCCTGGGGCGGCGAGGTGGTGACCACCGTCTTCGTCCACGTGTCGCTGCAAGGGCGCACGATGTACATCGAGTTCAGCAGCCGGGCGCTCGCGCCGACCCGCCTCGCGTACCAGGTCGTCGACACCATCGGCGGGACGGGCACGCTGGCGACGCTGCGCGCGGCCGCGTACCACGGCATCCGCATCCGGGACATCGCGCTGGCGCCCGTGCGGCTGCTGCGGGCGCCGCTGCCCCTGCTCGGCGCGCTGGGCGGCGGGGGCGACGCCACCGTGGCGCAGCTCAAGCGGGGCCGGGACATAGGCGCCGACTGCAGCGCGCGCGAACTGGCGGCCATCGGCGCCGACGAGAACTACTTCCAGACCTTCGACGTCGTGAAGCACCTGAAGATCATCGAGCAGCGGCTCCTGTCGACCGTCGGCGACTACCTCACCGAGCGCGGCGTGGACACCTCCGAGTTCCGGCGGCGGGCCACGGCCATCCTCAACAACGGGGTCATCAGCACCGGCAACAGCGGGATCATCCAGACCGGCTCGGGGGACATCGACATGTCGGGAGCCATGGGTGAGGGCACGAGTGTCGGCAAGTGATCCCGGGAGGGACGCCGTGGGGAACAACGGGGTCATCAGCACCGACAACAGCGGGATCATCCAGACCGGCTCGGGGAGCATCACCGTCTCCGCCAAGAGCGCCGACGACCCCGACCCCTCGCCGGGACCCGACCCGGAGACCTGGGACCTCGGCGTCGTCACCGTCCTGTCCGTGGAGACCCGCGCCCTCATCGCCGCGCTGTCCCGGCGCGGCACGCAGCGCAAGACGGTCACCGCGCGCCGCGAACGGTTCCGCGAGTTCCGCTGGGCCGACGCGGGCCGCCCGGTGCGGGTCGCCGTCACCCAGGCGCTGCACCCGGGCCAGTTGTCGGCGGGCAGCGCGGTGGCGGCCCTGCGCGACGCGTACGCCCCGCGCTTCCTCGCCCTCGTCGGCATCGCCGGTGCCATCCACCCGGACCTGCGCCTGGGGGATGTCGTCGTGGCGCAGGAGGTCGTGCACTACGAACCCCGCAAGGTGACGCCCGAGGGAATCCGACGGCGCGGCCGCAGCCACCCCGTGGCCGCCGAGGTGCAGCACGCCGTCAACGACTTCTTCACCGAGCACGACGAGCCCTGGCCGCTGCCCGGCGCCGGGGACCACCGGGCGCGGCGCGGCCCCATCGGCTCCGGCGAGGCCGTGCTCGCCGACACCGAAGCCGCCGAGCGGGCCTACCTGCGCCAGTACAACGAGAAGGTCCTCGCGGTGGAGACGGAGGGCGCGGGCCTCGCCGAGGCCGTGTACGCGGGCCCCGCGCACGGCGCGCCCGAACCGTGGCTGATCGTCCGTGGGATGTCGGACACGGCGGGCCCCGACAAGGACGACCAGCACCACGCCGTCGCCGCCCGCAACGCGGCGGAGGTCTTCTGCGCCCTGCTCCCCCACCTGCTGTGACCCCTGCCGCGCGCCCTGCCGGGGCCCCGCAGGCGACCGCACTCGCCCTGATCGACCCCGACCGTACGGAGGCAGGATGGCGCAGCCGGACGAGGTGACCCTCGGACGCGTACTGCTCACCGAGTACGAACAACTGAAGGCGGAACAGACCGGCCGCATCCGGCTGCGCGACAACTTCCTGTACGCGATGCTCGCCGCCACGGCCGCCGTCATCGCCTCCACGATGCGCGTGGGCGACCACCTGGCGCTCCTCCTGCTGCTCCCGCCGATCGCGCTGCTGCTCGGCTGGACGTACCTGGTCAACGACGAGAAGATCTCCGCGATCGGCCGCCATGTGCGCACCACCCTGGCCCCGCGCCTGGCCGAAGTCCTCGACGCCGACGAGGAGATCCTGACCTGGGAGTCGGCCCACCGCGACGACCACCGCCGGGGCTCGCGCAAGGCGCTCCAGCTCGCGGTGGACCTGCTGGCGTTCACCGTCTCGCCCCTGGCCGCGCTGACCGCCTTCTGGGTCAACGGCCACCTCACCTGGCCGCTGCTCGCGGTCTCGGGCGCGGAGACCGCCGCCGTCGGGGTCCTCGCCTGGCAGATCGTGGGGTACGCCGACCTCGGGCGGGGCTGAGGACACCGCGCGCGGCCGTTCGGTCCACACAGCGCGGCAAGAATCCAACAACCTGCCGACGCAAAGAATTGAGACCGCACCTTCCGCGGGTTGTGATGGACCCATGGAACTTCTCCACCACGAGGACGTGTCCCCCGGCACCGGCGGTCTCGCGCCCCGCGCGTGGTACGCGGGCTCGGACGCCGCCGTGCTCTCACTGAACGGGAGCTGGCGGTTCCGGCTCTCCCCGGGCGCCTACGGGCTCGACGAGTCGTTCGCCGCCGCCGGCTTCGACGCCGCCGCCTGGGACGAGGTCGTCGTGCCCGGGCACTGGGTGCTCCAGGGCCACGGCGCGCCCGTCTACACCAACCAGATGTATCCGTTCCCCGTCGACCCGCCGCGGGTGCCGACGGAGAACCCGACCGGTGACCATCTGCGTGGCTTCGACCTGCCCGCGCACTGGCCCGCGGACGGGGCCGCGGTGCTGCGGTTCGACGGGGTCGAGTCGTGTGCGCGGGTGTGGCTGAACGGCACTGCGCTCGGCGACTTCAAGGGGTCTCGGCTGCCGCACGAGTTCGCGGTGGGACATCTGCTGCGGCCGGAGGGCAACGTCCTCGCCGTACGGGTGCACCAGTGGTCGTCGGGGTCGTACCTGGAGGACCAGGACCAGTGGTGGCTGCCCGGGATCTTTCGGGACGTGACGCTCCTGCACCGGCCGGAGGGCGCTGCGCGGGACTTCTTCACGCACGCCTCGTACGACCACGAGGCGGGCACGGGCACGCTGCGCGTGGACTCCGACGTGCCGGGCCGGGTGCGGGTGCCGGAACTGGGCGTCGACGTCGCGACCGGGCAGAGCGTGACCGTGCCGGTCGAGCCGTGGTCGGCGGAGCGGCCCCGGCTCTACGACGCGGAGCTGGCCACGGCGGGCGAGCGGATCGCGCTGCGGGTGGGGTTCCGGACGGTCGCGCTCACCGCCGGGCTGATCACCGTGAACGGGCGGCCGTTGCTGTTCCGGGGCGTGAACCGGCACGAGTTCCACCCGGAGAAGGGCCGCGCACTCGACCGCGACACCATGCGCGCGGACGTCCAGCTGATGAAGCAGCACAACATCAACGCCGTCCGCACCTCCCACTACCCGCCGCACCCCGCCTTCCTGGACCTGTGCGACGAGCTGGGCCTGTGGGTCATCGACGAGTGCGACCTGGAGACCCACGGCTTCACGACGCTGGGGTGGCGCGGCAACCCCGTCGACGACGACCGCTGGACCCCGGCCCTCCTCGACCGCGCCGCCCGCACCGTCGAGCGGGACAAGAACCACCCGTCGGTGATCGTCTGGTCGCTCGGCAACGAGTGCGGCACCGGCAAGGGCCTGCGCGCGATAGCCGCCTGGATCCGCGACCGCGACCCGGACCGGCTCCTGCACTACGAGGGCGACCCCTCCTGCCAGGACACCGACATGTACTCGCGCATGTACGCCGACCACGCCGAGGTCGAACGCATCGGGCAGCGCGCGGACGAGGGACCCGAGGCGCGGCGCCGACTGCCCTTCGTCCTCTGCGAGTACGGGCACGCCATGGGCAACGGCCCCGGCGGCCTGCGCGAGTACCAGGACCTCTTCGAGCGGTACGAGCGGCTGCAGGGCGGCTTCATCTGGGAGTGGATCGACCACGGCCTGCGGCACCCGGAGTTCGGCCACGCCTACGGCGGTGACTTCGGCGAGGAACTGCACGACGGGAACTTCGTCTGCGACGGTCTGTGCTTCCCCGACCGGACGCCGTCCCCCGGGCTCCTCGACTACAAGCAGGTCATCCAGCCGGTGCGCTTCACCTACGACCCGGTGTCCGGCACGGTGTCGGTGACCAACCTGTACGACTTCGCGGACCTCTCGGAGCTGGCGTTCGAGTGGACGTACCTCGTGGACGGCCCCGAGCACCCGGTGTCGGGCCCCCTCGACGTGCCGCCCGAGCTGGGCCCCGGCGAGAGCGTCGAGCTGAAGCTGCCCGACCCGCCGCCGGTCGCGGGCGGCGCCGAGATCCGGCTGCACGTGTCGGCGATGGTGTGCGAGGAGACCAACTGGACCTCCCTCGACCACGTGGTGGCCCGCGCCGACTTCGCCGTCACCCCGCGCCCGCCCGTGCCCGTCGCCACCGGTGAACGCCCGCGTCGCCGCGGCTACGACATCGCCCTCGGCCCCGGCCGCTTCGACGCCCGCACCGGCGAGCTGCGCGGCCTGGACGACCTCACCCTGACCGCCGCCCCGCGCCTCGACGTGTGGCGGGCGCCCACCGACAACGACGACGGCGCGCCCTGGCAGCCCGACACGCGCTACGGCCCGCTGTGGCGCAAGCTCGGCCTGGACCGCATGCAACACCGCCTGGACGGCGTGGAGTCGGGCGCGGACGGGCTCACCGTCCGCACCCGGGTGGCCCCGGCCGCGCGCGACCTGGCGCTGCGGACCGTCTATCGCTGGACGTCCGACGGCACGGCCCTCAGGCTCGCGGTGTCGGTGACGCCGGAGGGCGACTGGCAGGTGCCGCTGCCCCGGCTCGGCGTCCGGCTCGGCCTGCCCGCCGCGCTCGGCTCCGCGCACTGGTTCGGCGGCGGGCCCGGCGAGGCGTACCCGGACACCAAGTCGGCGTCCAGCGTGAGCCGTTGGTACCTGCACGTCGACGGCATGCAGACGCCGTACGTCCGCCCGCAGGAGAACGGGGCCCGCCCCGACGTCCGCTGGGCCGAGCTGCGCGACGGCTTCGACGGCGGCGGGGTGCGGATCGTCGGCGACCCGGAGTTCTGGTTCACGGCCCGGCGCTGGAGCAGCGAGCAGCTGGACGCGGCGGCCCACCGCACGGATCTGACGCCGGGTGACACGGTGTGGGTGCACCTCGACCACGGGCAGCGCGGCATCGGCTCGCAGTCGTGCGGCCCCGGAGTCCTTGAGCGCCATGAACTCCGGGTCGCACCGGCGGAGTTCACGTTCACCTTCACCATGGCCGAACGGGGGTGGTGAGAGAAGACTGAACGGGGCGGCGCGCCCCGCGGCCACCGGGCTCGGGACCCCGTCTGACCCGGAGGAACACGGTTACGGCCGCCTAGACTGGGAATGACGACGACCCACGCGCCGCCCTGGGGGGAGGGAACACCCTGTGTCACAGCAGCAGCTCCGCCGCAGCCCGGTCCGGCCGGATCCCGAGCCGCCGCCCCCGGGCGATTCGCGCCAGGGCCGGTTCGTGGGCTGGCTCGGCGGCCTCGGCTGCGTCGCGGCGGGGTACGCGGTGTTCCAGTCCCTGGTCGGCGTGTTGCCGCAGGAGCTGTCCACGGACGCCGCGCGCTACGGCATCGCGGGCGTCAGCGGCGTCGGCACGGGCGTGGCCGCCTGGCTGGCGGCGGCCCTGCTGCGCGCCCGGGCGGGCACGGACGACTCCGGCGCGCCCACCGCGCCGCGCCCTCCCGGCACCGGCACGGCCTCCGGCGCCGCGCACGCCCCCGGCCCCTTCCCGGCGCTCGCCGCCGCGACCCACCGCACCCTGCACGCCGAGCTCGCCGTCCTCGACGACCCCGACCGCGGCCTCCTCACGGGCTGGCCGCACGCCCTCGACGAACAGACCCTGCCGGTGCGGCCCACCCCCACCGGCACCGCGTACGGACTCCATCTCGTCCTCGAACTCGGCGTGCAGGACGGCAGGTTGAACCCCTCGGAGCTGGTCGAGACGCTGTGGCGGCAGCGGCTTCCCGACGGCGGCTGGGCCGCGCGCTCCCAGGGGGCGGCGCCCCGGCCCGAGGTGACGGCCCTGGTGCTCGGAGCGCTCGCCCGCGCGGGCGCCGACCCGGCGCGGCTCGCCGACGAGGCGGCGCGCTGCGCGGCCCGCTTCACGGCGGACCTGGAGCCGTCCGGCCTGGCCCGCACGCACGTGGTGACGACGGTGCTGCGGGGCATGCTGCGCGCGGCGCCAGCGTCCCCGGCCATCGCCCGGCTGCGGGACGAGCTGGTCGACCGGACCATCACCGACCCCGCCCGCGAGCACCGCCGCTGCTGGGGCCCGGCCCTGCGCGTGCCCGCGGCGCACACCACCCGCCCCTCGCCCGCGCACACGGCGCAGGCCGTCGTCGCCCTGGACCGCGCGGCCCGCGTCCTGGGCGAGGACGGCAACACCCGGGCCGCGCGCGAGGACGGCATCCGCTGGCTGCTGTCGTGCCCGCTGTCCGGGCACGAGGAGTGCGCGGACCTGCTCAACACGCAGGAGGAGGTGCGCCGCCCGCACCCGCAGGACTCCTGGCGTCAAGAGGTCCTCTTCGTGCGGCACTTCACGGCCGCGTGGATGGTGCGGGCGCTGCTGACGCCGGGCGCCTGGGAGATCGCCGTGGCCGAGGGGCGCGAGGAGGCGTGGCGGGCGCTGCTCGCGGACGCGGTCGCCGGGGTGCTGCGCCAGCAGGACGACGGCATCTGGAACTGGGACGGGCACGATCTCGGCCGCCCCCTGTGGATGACCTATCAGGGCCTTTCGGCGCTGCGGGCCCATGCCGTATGGATGTATCAGCCGGACCGCTGAGAGCCGGTCCTTGAGTCCCGGCGGGCGGGGCGGCGGAGCGGACGGAAGGCGGCGTGACCGCATGGGTGGTCGGCACGTGCTGCGGGCCAGGCGGCTCCTGTCGGGGTCCCTCGACGGGCTCGTCGACCTGATCGGGGCCGACGAGGAGGAGCTGGTGCGGGCGGCGCGCACGGTCGTCGCCGAACTGGGCTCCCCCGGGCGGCTCTCGGCGCTCGTGGCGGAGCTGGCGGCGGGTGTCGGCGACCCCTCGGGGTGCGCGCGGCTGTCGTACCGGCACGTCCTCGGCTTCGACAAGCTGCTGCTCGTGGACGTCGGCACCCGGCACATGCTGCGCGCGCACGTCTGGCATCCCGGCGCGCACCGGGCGGGCCGGGAGGACATCCACAACCACCGTTCGGCGCTGGCCTCGTTCGTGGTGCGCGGCACCCTCGGCATGGAGCTGTACGAGACGGCGGGCGACGGCCCGCTGGCGGCGGCGCGCTATCGCGAGTCGCTGTCGGCGGAGGTCAGCGACTGGCTCCTGGAGCCCGCGGGCCGGGCCCGGCTGCGCCTGACGCAGACCGCCGAGTACGCGGCGGGCAGTGGCTACGCCCTGCCGTCGCACGCGCTGCACCGCGCGTGGTGCGCCTCGCCGGGGGCGACGGTGACGCTGTTCCTGGAGACGGGTGCGGGCAGGCGGCGCTACACGGACGTGTTCACGGGTGGCGGCCGGGACGGGCGGGCGCAGGCGTACGCCAAGGAACCGCTGGAGGTGGCGGAGTATCTGGCGGAGCTGCGGGCGCTCGCCGAACTGATCGGCGGGAGCGAGGAGTTGGCGTGCTCCTAGGCCAACAGGGCCTGGGGTGAGGGGGCCTGGGTCCGGGTGGTGCGACGGCGGGACCTGGGCCTAGGCGGTGCGGGGTCCGGGGGCTGTCAGTGGATGCGCAGGCGGCTGAGCGCCTGACCCACGATCTCCCGGTTGTAGTCGTCGATCTCGACCGTGCCCAGCTCGCCGGGGGTGAGCCAGCGGTGGTCCTGGTCGGGGTGGGGCAGCGTCACGTCGAAGCTGAGCGGACTGACGAGGAAGTTGTCCTGCCAGTTCTTGACCTCGTGCCCGCGGTACTGACTGACGAAGGAGGACTCGCCGACCTTGCGCACGACATGGCCGAGCAGCCCGGTCTCCTCCTTCAGCTCGCGCAGCACGCCGTCGCGCGGACTCTCGCCCGGCTCCAGCTTCCCGCAGGGCACCCCCCACACGCGTGGCAGGAACCGCTCCGTCTCACTGCGACGCACGAGCAGCACACGGCCCCGGTGGGCCACGACGGCTGCCGCAAGATGGTTCTCGCCAGGGATAGCCATGCCACCACCGTAGCGAGGAATCGGGCCCCCGGACAGTCACGGACGCCGTCCGCGCCCCGCCCGCGCGCCCCCGGCGCGTCCGATTCCTTCAAGACCCGCACGGAGGGGCTGCCTACGCTTTCCGGCATGAACAGCAACGACACCCCCGACACCCCGAACGCCACCACCCCCGGCACGCACGTCACGCCCCGCCTCGACATGGTGGGGATCGTCACCTCCGACATGGCGGCGTCGCTCGCCTTCTACCGCAGACTCGGCCTTGACTTCCCGGCGGGCGCCGAGGACCTGCCGCACGCCGAGGCCACCGTCCCCGGCGGCCCGCGCTTCGCCCTCGACACCGAGGCCACCGTCCGCTCCTTCTCCCCCGACTGGGAGCCGGTGGCGGGGGCCGGGCGCATCGGTCTCGCCTTCCACTGCGGTACGCCCGCGGGCGTGGACGCGGTGTACGAGGAGCTGACGGCCGCCGGGTACCGCTCTGAGCTGAAGCCGTTCGACGCCGTGTGGGGACAGCGGTACGCGACGGTGCTCGACCCCGACGGCAACGGTGCCGACCTCTTCGCGCCGCTGCCGGGCTGACCTCCCTCAGCCGGTCCGGCCGAGCAGCTCGGTCAGTGGCATGCCCGTCAACTCCTTGACATCACGGGCCAGATGGGCCTGGTCGGCGAAGCCCGCGGCGGCGGCCGTGTCCGCGTACGGCCGTCCGGCCCGGGCCAGCGCGAGGGCCCGCTGGAGCCGCAGGACGCGCGCGAGCGTCTTGGGGCCGTAGCCGAACGCGGGCAGCGAGCGGCGGTGCAGTTGCCGGGCGCCCAGGCCCGCGGCGGCGGCGGTCTCGGCGACCCCGCGGCCCGCGTTCAGCGACCGCGCGACCTCCGTCAGGAGCGGGTCGGGCGGCGGCCGGTCGGCCGCGCGCTCCGCGGCGACGGCCTCCAGGGCGGCCACGGGATCCTCGGCCGCGTCCACGCGTGCGGTACGGCGGCGCACTTCGGCGGCGCCCCACAGGTCCGCCAACTCCACGCGCTGGTCCCGCAGTTCGTGGGCGGGGGCGCCGAGGATCGCGGGGGCCGTGCCGGGCGCGAAGCGGATGCCGACGTACCGGCCGGGCTCCCCCGCCGCGGGCCGGTACGCGCGCGTGTCCGGGCCCGCGACGAACAGCCTGCCCTCGGTCCACAGCAGGTCCATGCAGCCGTCGGGCAGGACGGGCGAGCCCGCCGGGGCGCCGGAGGCTTCGGCCGGTACCGCGGTCTTCGTCCACACGACGGCGCCGGGCAGCACGACGGAGGGCCGCTCGGCGTACGAGGGCCGCTCGGCATACGGGGACCGCTCGGCGTACAAGGGCGTCGCACCCTCGTGCCCACCGCTCCCGACCGTCATGTCCCCAGGCTACGACGCGCCCGTGCGGTGGTCCTGAGGGCTGACCCCGTACTCCCGCTTGAAGGCGCTGGACAGGGCGAAGGCGCTGCCGTAGCCGACCTTGCGGGCGATCGAGGCGATCGTCAGGTCGCTGTCGCGCAGCAGGTCGGCGGCCAGGGCGAGGCGCCAGCCGGTCAGGTACGTCATGGGCGGCTCGCCGACCAGCTCGGTGAAGCGCCGGGCGAGCGCGGCCCGGGAGACGCCCGCCTTGGCGGCGAGGGACGCGACGGTCCAGGGGTGCGTCGGGTCGTCCTGCAGGAGCCGCAGGACCGGGCCGACGACGGGGTCGCCCATGGCCAGGTACCAGGCCGGGGGCTCCGCCTCCGGGCGGGAGAACCAGGCCCGCAGAGCCGCGATGAGCAGCAGGTCCAGGAGCCGGTCCAGGACGACCTCCTGGCCCGGCTCGTCCTTGTCGATCTCCTCCGCCAGGAACGGCGTCAGCGGGCAGTCCCACACCTCCGTCGGCAGCACCAGCAGCGGCGGCAGCGCGTCGAGGAGCCGCCCGGTGATCTCGCCCCGCATCTGGTACGTCCCGATCAGCATCTGGACCGCCCCGTCGCGCTGGCCCCAGCGGCGCAGGCCGAGCATGGCGTAGTGGCCCTCGGCGGCGCCGTTCAGCGGTGCGCAGGACTGGCCGGGGCCGATCTCCCCGAAGGGCGGGGTGGCCTGGTCGCCCGTGACCAGGTACGGGTCGGGGGCGCGGGCGATCGCCACGTCGCCGGGGCGGAGCAGGCGGGGCGGCCGGTCGGGGTGCGGGGCGCCGTCGGCGTTCTCCGGGACGATCCAGGCCTCGCCGGCCACCATGATCATGACCGATACGGGTGCCCCGTCCGCGATGCGGACCGACCACGGCGGCTCGAAGCACGCGCGGAGCATGAAGGCCCCGCGGGCGCGGGGACCCTCCAGGAGACCTGCGAGTACGTCCATGGGGGCAGCGTAGACGCACGCGTATGTGCGTGAGCCCTTCGCGGATGGTGCCCGTGCGGGGAGCGGGAGTTGACTGTGGCCATGACGACAAACGAGCAGAACACGCAGCCCACGCAGAGCACTCCGGCCACTGGGGTCGCTCCGGCGCCGGTGACCGTGCTGGTCACCGGGGCGACCGGGCGGGTCGGCAGCCGCGTCGCCGAGGCCGCGCTGGCCGCCGGGCACGAAGTCCGCTCCGCCTCCCGCTCGGGCGCGGTGCAGTTCGACTGGTACGACTCGGCGACATGGGCGGACGCCCTGCGCGGCGCCGACGCCGCGTTCCTCGCCTACCAGCCCGACGTCGGCGCGCCCGGTGCCGCCGAGATCGTCGGCGCGTTCGCCCGGCGGGCCGTCGAGCTGGGGGTACGCCACCTCGTCCTCCTCTCCGCCCGCGGCGAGGACCAGGCCCGCGCCACGGAGGACGCGCTCGACGTGCCCGGGGCCCGGTGGACCGTGGTGCGGGCCAGCTGGTTCGCCCAGAACTTCAGCGAAGGGCCGCTGGCTGACGCCATGGTCGAGAGCGGGGAGCTGGCGTTCCCCGGTGGTGAGGTCCTCGAACCCTTCATCGACGTACGGGACATCGCGGACGTCGTCCTCGCCGTGCTCGCCGAGAGCGAGCGGTACGGCGGGCGCGTGCTTGAGGTGAGCGGTGGACGGCTGCTGTCCTTCCGGGACGCGGTGGCCGAGGTCTCCGCCGCCGTCGGGCGGGAGTTCGGGTACGTGCCGGTGCCCGCCCCCGAATACGGGGCCGCCCTCCGCGAATTCGGGGTCCCCGACGCGGAGGTCGCATTCCTCGTCGAACTCTTCGAAACGAACCTCGATGGGCGCAACGCGCACATCTCCACCGGCGTCCAGGAAATACTCGGCCGGGCGCCGAGGGAATTCTCGACGTTCGTCCAGGAAGCAGCCACCACCTCAACCTGGAAGCAGTAACCCCCACCCGCCCTTCCCTCACACTCCCGCACCCCCTCAACGGCCGGGCTGGCCGGAGGGGCCGGGCGGGCCGGAGGGGCCGGGCGGGTGCCGCGTGCCGGTGGGCGCCACGCGCCGGGGGCACCCTTCGCGGGTGGGCACCCCTCGCGGGTGGGCACCCCTCGCGGGTAGGCACCCCTCGCGGATGGGCACCCCAAGCCGGTGGGCGCCCCTCGTGGGTTGATGCCCCTCGCGGGTGGGACAGTCCCCCGCCGATCGGCCCTCCGGGCCTCGTCCTCAATCGCCGGACGGGCTGACTTCCCCACCCACCCGCCCTATCCCGCCCCGCGGGCGGGGCTGACGAGGGTGGGCGTCCCGCACAGGCAGGACGGTCCTCCCCCGATCGGCGCTCCGCGCCTCGTCCTCAAACGCCGGACGGGCTGTTCCCCACCCACCCGCCCCTTTTCGCCCTTCGGGCGGGAGGGATGGGCGGGCCGTCGCCCTCTCGGGCAGGGGACATGGGCGGGCCCTCACCCCCTCAGGCAGGAAGGGCATGGGCGGGCTCTCACTCCCTCAGACAAGAGGGCATGGGCGGGCTCTCACTCCCTCAGACAAGAGGGCATGGGCGGGCTCTCACTCCCTCAGACAAGAGGGCATGGGCGGGCCCTCACCCCCTCGGGGCTGAGGATGAGCGGGGCTTCGGCGCTCAGGCGTGAAGGGGTGGGGTGGGCGGACCCAGCCTGTCCGGCGCTTGAGGACGAGGCCGCAGGCCGACCGGCGGAGGCCCGGACCACCCAACCATGACCGCGACCGATCCAGCCCGTCCGGCCCCTGAGGACAAGACCGCAGGCCGACCGGCGGAGGCCCGGACCGCCGAACCGTGACAGCGACCGATCCAGCCCGTCCGGCGCTTGAGGACGAGCGCGCAGCGCGATCGGCAGAGGCCCGGACGACCTAACCATGACCGCGACCGATCCAGCCCGTCCGGCCCCTGAGGACGAGCGCGCAGCGCGATCGGCGGGGGGCCGGGGGCGGCAGCCATCGGGATCGGGGAGGGGCGGGGTTGGGGAAGGCGCCGCAGGCCTGGCCCAGGTTGAGGGCGAGGCGCCGCCGGGCTCGGCCGGGGTGAGGCGAGGCGTCGCCAGGTTCGGGCGGGGTGAGGCGAGGCCTCGTCGGGGTCGGCCGGGGCAGGGGAACGCGCCGCGGGCTATTCCGGGTCGGGGTGGTCGCCGTTTCGTTTTGAGTGGTGGTGGGTGCGGAGGCGGGAGGAGACGTCGTCGGGGGGCAGGAAGCGGGACCAGCGTTCGGGGAACTCGGACGGCATGTCGGGGTCGTCGGGATCCTCCGCGGCCCGAGCGGCCGCGGCGCGGGCGACGAGCTCGGCGGCCTTCGCTTCGCGGACGCGTTCGTTGGCCTCGCGGGCGGAGGCCGTGGCGACCGAGGGCCACACCCGGTCTATGGCGGCGTTGACGGCGGCGCCCACGAGCACCGCGAACGCCGAGATCCCGATCCACAGCAGCACCGCGACGGGCGCGGCCAACGACCCGTAGATCGTGGGCCCTTCGACGGTGCTCGTGAGATAGATGCGCAGCAGGAAGCTGCCGAGCACCCACATGCCGAGGGCGATGAGCGCCCCGGGCATGTCCTCGACCCAGGGCGACCGCACGGGCACGGACACGTGGTAGAGGGTGGTGAGAAAGATGATGGAGAGGAGGGTGACGACGGGCCAGTAGAGGATCTGGACGACGGTCGCCGACCCGGGCACGAGCTTCACGACCGCGTCCGGCCCGGCCACCATCAGCGGCAGCGCGACGGATCCGATGACGAGGGCGACGAGGAAGAGCCCGAAGGCGAGGATGCGGGTCTTGACGATGCCGCGGGCGCCGTCGAGTCCGTACATGACGGTGATGGTGTCGATGAAGACGTTGACGGCGCGCGAGCCGGACCAGAGGGCGAAAAGGAACCCTATCGAGATGACGTCGGGCCGCCCGACCTTCATGACGTCTTCGAGGATGGGCTGCGCGATCTCGCGGACGCCCTTGTCGGAGAGGATCGTGCGGGACGCTTCGAGGATGTTGTTCTCGACGCTGGTGATGGTGTCCGCACCGGTCCACCGGTCGACGTACGCGAGCAGCCCGATGAGGCTGAGCAGCAGCGGCGGCACGGACAGCAGCGTGAAGAACGCCGCTTCCGCCGCGAGCCCGAGGACGCGGTACTCGATGCAGGAGTTGACGGTGTCCTTCAGCAGCAGCCAGGCGGTCCTGCGCTTGGAGACGTTGCGGTAGAGAGCGCGGGCCCGTTTCCAGCGGCCGTGTGGCCGCCCGGGTGTTTCTTTTGCCTGGTGCACCTCCTTACCGTAGCGGCATGGCAGCCACCACCCACACAGTGACCAACCAGGCTCCGCCCCTGGTGGGATATGACGTCTTCGCGTGCGACCGCGCTCTGGTGGAGGGGGTCGAACGGCATCTCGAACCGGCTCTCCTGGAGACGGCCAGAGAGGAACTCTCCACGCTCGGCCGCACCGCTGGTTCCGCCCAGGCACAGGAGTGGGGGGTGCTCGCCAACGAGAATCCACCTGTACTGCACACGCATGACCGGTATGGGAACCGTGTCGACGAAGTCGCGTTCCACCCGTCCTGGCACCGGCTGCTCGGCAAGGCGGTCGGCGCGGGCCTGACGGCGGCGTGGCACCGCCCGGGCGGGCACCTGCGGCGCGCGGCGGGCTTCCTGGTGTGGACGCAGACGGAGGGCGGGCACGGCTGCCCGGTGTCGATGACGCACGCGGCGGTGCCCGCGCTGCGCGCCGATCCGGCGCTGGCCGCCGAGTGGGAGCCGCGGCTGACGTCCACGGTGTACGACGAGGGGCTGCGGCCGGCCGCGCAGAAGGCGGGCGTGCTCTTCGGGATGGGCATGACGGAGAAGCAGGGCGGCAGTGACGTACGGGCGAATACGACGCGGGCGCGGGCGCTCGCCGAGGACGGTACGTATGAACTCGTCGGGCACAAGTGGTTCTGTTCGGCGCCGATGTCGGACGGTTTTCTCGTGCTCGCGCAGGCCGAGGCCGGACTCACTTGTTTTCTGGTGCCACGGGTTCTGGAGGACGGTTCCCGGAACGTATTCGGCATTCAGCGTCTGAAGGACAAACTCGGAAACAAGTCGAATGCCTCCAGCGAGGTCGAATTCGACGGCACGTGGGCGCGCCGGGTCGGCGACGAGGGGCGCGGGGTGCGCACCATCATCGAGATGGTGGCGGCGACCCGGCTGGACTGTGTGATCGGCTCGGCGGCGCTGATGCGGCAGGCGGTGGCGCAGGCCGTGCACCACGCCACGTACCGGGAGGCGTTCGGCGGCAAGCTCGTCGACAAGCCGCTGATGCGCAACGTACTGGCCGATCTGGCCGTGGAGTCGGAGGCGGCGACGACGCTCGCGCTGCGCCTGGCGGCGGCGTACGACGACGGGGGCGAGCGGGAGCAGGCGTTCCTGCGGCTCGCGGTGCCGGCCGCGAAGTACTGGGTGACGAAGCGGTGCACGCCGCTGGCGGGCGAGGCGCTCGAGTGCCTGGGCGGCAACGGGTACGTCGAGGAGTCGGGGATGCCGCGCCTGCTTCGCGAGGCGCCGCTGAACTCGATCTGGGAGGGCTCGGGCAACGTCCAGGCGCTTGACGTGCTGCGGGCGTTGCAGCGGGAGCCGCAGGCGCTCGCCGCGTTCCTGGAGGAGGTGGGCGCCGCGCGCGGGGCCGATCACCGGCTGGACGGCGCGATCAAGGACCTGCTGACCGAGCTGGCGGACCTGGACGGCATCGAGGCGCGGGCGCGCCGCCTGGTCGAGCGGATGGCGCTGGTGCTCCAGGGCTCGCTGCTCGTGCGGCACGCCCCGCCGGAGGTCGCCGACGTGTTCTGCGCCTCGCGGCTCGGCGGGGACTGGGGTGCGGCGTTCGGCACGCTGCCGCACACCCTGGACCTGGGGGCGGTGGTGGAGCGGGCGGCCGTGCGGCTCTGAGGGGCCCGGCGGTCCGGACGGGCGGCGGGCGCCGGCCTCTTCGCGGGGCGGCGCCCGGGGCCGGACCGGCCTGCGGGGAATTCACGCCCGACGGGCGCTGTCACGGGGGTGGTGCTGCGCCGACACGGCACCACCCCCGGTTTTCAGGCCCCGTCGGGACGGGTGCCGCACTGGGCGGCACACGGTCAAGTTTCAAACACCGCACGACTGTTCGCCAGAGTTGCAGAGGGTTGCAACTCTGGACGGTGTGCGGGGTCCGGGATCGTACGACCTGGGTGAAGCACGTCCTTCGACGCGCCCGGAAGGGCACGATGGAAGACGTGTCCCCCTCTGTCGGCGGGCTCGGGGAGCGGGAGGAACCGGTGATGAACACGCATGCGACGTTCGACCTCGAACGGCTGACGGTCGTGCAGACCGCGCAGGCGGCACGGCTGCTGCGGGAGGTGCGCGACGCCAGGATCGCCGGACAGCGGCCCCGCGTCGGGCCCCGGCCGGTGATCGGGGCGTCCTGGGACCGGATGCTGGCGAGCGGCGTCGACCCCGAACACGACTTCCGTACGGGCGTGTTGAGCATGGACGAAGTGGAGCGGCGGCGGCAGGCGTCACCGCTCAGACATGTGCTTCCGGTGCTGCGCGAGGGGCTGCTCTCGGTCGCGGACGTCGCGCAGCACATCATGGTCGTCGCGGACGCCGAGGGGCGGTTGCTGTGGCGCGAGGGCAACAAGTCGGTGCTGCGGATGGCCGACGGGCACGGCTTCGAGATAGGAGCCGACTGGCGGGAGAGCACCGTCGGCACGAACGGCGTCGGTACGCCGCTGGTGGCGCGGCGCCCGGTCCAGGTCTTCTCCGCCGAGCACTTCGTGCGCACGCACCACCGCTGGACCTGCACGGGCGCGCCGATCAGCGACCCGAGGGACGGGCGGCTGCTCGGCGTGGTCGACATCAGCGGGCCGCTCGACACCATGCATCCGGCGACGCTCGCCCTGGTCTGCTCGGTCGCCAAGCTCGCCGAGGCGCGGTTGCGCGAGGCGCATCTGACGGCCCTGGACCGGTTGCGGTCGGTGGCCGCGCCGGTGCTCGCCCGGATGGACGGGCGGGCCGTCGCGGTGGACTCCCACGGCTGGACGGCGGCGGTCACGGGCATGCCGCCGGTGGACCGGCTCGCACTGCCCAAGTCCCTTGCCGACGGCCGGTCCTGGCTGCCCGCGCTCGGCATGTGCACGGTGGCGCCGCTGCCCGGCGGCTGGCTGCTGCGCCCGGACGGCGAGGAGCGGGACGTGGCGGGGCCGGGGACGCGGGTCGTGGTGGACGTGGCCGCGCCGCACCGCTGGACGGTCACCGTCACCGGCAGCGCGGACTGCTGGACCCATGAACTGTCGCCCCGGCACGCCGAGTTGCTGTATCTGCTCGCCGTGCACCGTGCGGGCCGCACCGCCGCGGGGCTCGCCGCGGATCTGTTCGGTGATCCGGCACGCACGGTGACGGTCCGCGCGGAGTTGTCCCGGGTCCGGCGCTATCTGGGCGGCCTCCTCGCCCACCGTCCGTACCGCTTCCAGGAGGACGCGGACGTCCAGCTCCTCCTGCCGGACGACGCCTCGCGGCTGCTCCCGCACTCCCTGGCCCCGGCGGTGCTGCGGGCGCGGGCGGCGGCGGAGCCTTGACCGGGGCGGGGCCCGGTGGGCCGACTTACACGAGTCATGCGGTTCGGCGGCCGCCGCTTCCGGGACCCGGGGTCGGCTCTCGCGGCCCCCGGCAATTCCGCCTTGGCCCGCCCCCACCTCGCATGATTGCCTGACCGGCATGAGCATCACACTCACCACCTGGTCCCTCGAACAGACCGCCCCGACCGATCTGCTCCCGGCCGCCGCGCCTGACGGCGACATCCGGATCGTGCGGGCCGAGGTGCCGTCGCCCGAGTTCAGCCGGTTCCTCTACGCCTCCGTCGGCGCCGACATCACCTGGGTGGACCGGCTCTCCCTCAGCTACGCACAGTGGCAGGAGCATCTGGCCCGGCCCGGCGTGGAGACCTGGGTGGCGTACGACAGGGGCACGCCCGCGGGGTACGTGGAGCTGGACCCGCAGGACGACGGGGTCGTCGAGATCCTCTACTTCGGGCTGATCCCGGCGTTCCGGGGGCGGCGGATCGGGGGGCACCTGCTGTCGTACGGGGCGGCGCGGGCGTGGGATCTCGCGGAGCGGTGGCCCGGGCGCCCGGCGACGAAGCGGGTGTGGGTGCACACGTGCAGCCTGGACGGGGAGCACGCGATGGACAACTACCTGCGGCGCGGGTTCCGCCTCTTCGACACGAAGGTCTCGCAGGAGCGGGAGCAGGACACCCCGGGGCCGTGGCCCGGGGCGGGGCAGCTCGGCTGACGTTCGCCGCGTCACCGGCACCCTTGGCCGGGGCGCCCCCGATCGCGCTGCGCGCTCGTCCTCAATCGCCGGACGGGCTGAAATTCCCCCGGCGCACCCAGCCCGGCGCGGGAACCAGAGCACAACCTGTCCAGGATGCGGGACGTAGACGTCCAAGATACGGACGGAGGTGGACTGCGTCGAAAGGCGCATGCCACGCTTCCGTCATGTCTCGAGCTGGAACCGCCTTGGTGAGTCGACGTCACGTCGACCTCGGCCGCATGTCCAGCGCCATGTGTCCGGCGAGCTGAGAAACCCAGCACCGCCGCATTCCCTCTTCTGACCCCAGCCCCGCGCACCGCCGCGCCTTCTGCGCGAGTGTGCAGGTCAGAGCCGCTTTCAGCCCGCTGTGAAGGACATACACCCATGGCTGCCAACTCTGAAGACACCGCGACCGCCGCCCCCCGCGCGCCCCGGCGCAAGGCGAGCCGCCACCGTGGCGAGGGCCAGTGGGCTGTCGGTCACTTCACCCCGCTCAACGGGAACGAGCAGTTCAAGAAGGACGACGACGGTCTCAATGTGCGGACACGCATTGAGACGATCTACTCCAAGCGCGGTTTCGACTCGATCGACCCGAACGACCTGCGCGGCCGGATGCGCTGGTGGGGTCTCTACACCCAGCGCAAGCCCGGGATCGACGGCGGCAAGACCGCGATCCTGGAGCCGGAGGAGCTGGACGACGAGTACTTCATGCTGCGGGTGCGCGTCGACGGCGGCCGCCTCACCACCGA
This sequence comes from Streptomyces flavofungini, assembly GCF_014650815.1. Lineage (GTDB taxonomy): Bacteria > Actinomycetota > Actinomycetes > Streptomycetales > Streptomycetaceae > Streptomyces > Streptomyces flavofungini. The sequence goes on along the minus strand of NZ_BMVR01000004.1, from coordinate 210,710 downwards.
CCAGCTGCGCGTGATCGGCGAGATCTCGCAGGAGTTCGCACGCGGCACCGCCGACATCACCGACCGGCAGAACATCCAGTACCACTGGATCCGCATCGAGGACATGCCGGAGATCTGGCGGCGTCTGGAGGGCGTGGGCCTGTCCACGACCGAGGCGTGCGGCGACACCCCGCGGGTGATCCTCGGCTCGCCCGTCGCGGGCATCGCCGAGGACGAGATCATCGACGGCTCGCCCGCCGTCGACGAGATCCAGCGCCGCATCGTCGGCAACCCGGCCTTCTCGAACCTGCCCCGCAAGTTCAAGTCCGCGATCTCCGGCTCGCCGCTCCTGGACGTGGCGCACGAGATCAACGACATCGCGTTCGTCGGCGTCGTCCACCCCGAGCTGGGCCCCGGCTTCGACCTGTGGGTCGGCGGCGGCCTGTCCACCAACCCCAAGATCGGCCAGCGGCTCGGCGCCTGGGTGCCCCTGGAGGACGTGGCGGACGTCTACGAGGGCGTCATCTCGATCTTCCGCGACTACGGCTACCGGCGCCTGCGCACCCGCGCGCGGCTGAAGTTCCTCGTCGCCGACTGGGGCGTGGCGAAGTTCCGCCAGGTCCTGGAGGACGAGTACCTGCTGCGCAAGCTGGCCGACGGCCCCGCCCCGGCCCAGCCCGTGCAGCGCTGGCGCGACCACGTCGGTGTGCACCGGCAGCAGGACGGCAGGTTCTACGTCGGGTTCGCCCCGCGCGTGGGCCGCGTCGACGGCACCGTGCTGACGAAGATCGCCGACCTGGCCGCGGCGCACGGCTCGGGCCGTCTGCGGACCACCGTCGAGCAGAAGATGATCGTGCTCGACGTCGCCGAGGACCAGGTCGATTCGCTGGTCGAGGGCCTGGAGTCGCTGGACCTCACGGTGCGCCCGTCGTCGTTCCGGCGCGGCACGATGGCCTGCACGGGCATCGAGTTCTGCAAGCTCGCGATCGTCGAGACGAAGGCGCGCGGCGCCTCCCTCATCGACGAACTGGAGCGCCGCATCCCGGAGTTCGACGAGCCCCTCACCATCAACATCAACGGCTGCCCGAACGCCTGCGCCCGCATCCAGGTCGCCGACATCGGCCTCAAGGGCCAGCTCGTCCTGGACGACGACGGCAACCAGGTCGAGGGCTTCCAGGTGCACCTGGGCGGCGCGCTCGGCCTGGAGGCCGGGTTCGGCCGCAAGGTGCGCGGCCTGAAGGTCACCTCCGCCGAGCTGCCGGACTACGTGGAGCGCGTGCTCAAGCGCTTCCAGGCCGAGCGCGAGGACGGCGAGCGGTTCGCCACCTGGGCGGCCCGCGCCTCCGAGGAGGCGCTGTCGTGAGCGAGCGCGCGGCCCCCTTCTACTGCCCCTACTGCGGCGACGAGGACCTGCGGCCGAACGAGCAGGGCCACGGCGCGTGGGAATGCGCGGCGTGCAACCGCGCCTTCCAGTTGAAGTTCCTCGGTCTTCTGACCCGTGGACTTCAGCGCACCGACCCTGGAGGGGAACCGATATGAGAGCCGCTCAGGAGCCTGACACAGCGACCGCGGCCGAGCTGCGCGCGCTCGCCGAGCAGGCCGGGCGCGACCTGGAGGACGCCGCCGCGCTCGACATCCTGGCCTGGGCCGCGGCCACGTTCGGCAAGCGGTTCTGCGTGACCTCGTCGATGGAGGACGCGGTGGTCGCCCACCTCGCCTCCCGCGTGCTGTCCGGCGTGGACGTGGTGTTCCTCGACACCGGATACCACTTCCCGGAGACCATCGGCACCCGGGACGCCGTCGAGGCCGTCATGGACGTCAACGTCATCACGCTCACGCCGCGCCTGACCGTGGCCGAGCAGGACGCGGCGTACGGCCCGAGGCTGCACGACCGGGACCCGGACCGGTGCTGCGCGATGCGCAAGGTCAAGCCCCTCGAAGAGGGCCTGGCCGGGTACGCCGCGTGGGCGACGGGGCTGCGCCGCGACGAGTCGCCGACCCGCGCGAACACGCCGGTCGTCGGCTGGGACGAGAAGCGCCAGAAGGTCAAGGTCTCGCCGATCGCCCGCTGGACGCAGGACGACGTGGACGCGTACGTGATCGAGCACGGCGTCCTCACCAACCCGCTGCTCATGGACGGCTACGGCTCCGTGGGCTGCGCGCCCTGCACCCGGCGCCTCCTCGACGGTGAGGACGCGCGCGCGGGACGCTGGGCGGGCCGCACCAAGACCGAATGCGGGCTGCACGGATGACGGCCCCTCAGACTCCTCACCCGCTGCGAACGTTTCAGGAGACCCACGTGACCGGAGCCACCGTCTGGCTCACGGGCCTGCCCAGCGCGGGCAAGACCACCATCGCCCACGAGCTGGCGCGGACCCTGCGCGAGGGGGGCCACCGGGTGGAGGTCCTCGACGGCGACGAGATCCGCGAGTTCCTCTCCGCGGGCCTCGGCTTCAGCCGCGAGGACCGGCACACCAATGTGCAGCGCATCGGCTTCGTCGCCGAACTCCTCGCCCGTAACGGCGTGTTGGCGCTGGTGCCGGTGATCGCGCCGTTCACGGACAGCCGCGAGGCGGTCCGCAAGCGCCACCAGCTCGGCGGCACCGCGTACTTGGAGGTGCACGTGGCCACGCCGGTGGAGGTGTGCTCCGTACGGGACGTGAAGGGCCTGTACGCCAAGCAGGCCGCGGGTGAGATATCGGGGCTCACCGGCGTCGACGACCCGTACGAGGAGCCCGAGTCGCCCGATCTGCGCATCGAGTCCCAGGACCAGACCGTGCAGGAGTCCGCGGCAGCCGTCTTCGCGCTGCTCACCGAAAGGGGTCTGGCATGACGACCGCCGCCAGCGTTCACGAAGCCGGTAACTCCGGTGACGCCGAGGGGAGTCCGGTGAGCGACAGCCCGTACGCGCTGTCGCACCTGGACGCCCTGGAGTCCGAGGCCGTGCACATCTTCCGCGAGGTCGCGGGCGAGTTCGAGCGGCCGGTGATCCTGTTCTCCGGCGGCAAGGACTCCATCGTCATGCTGCACCTGGCGCTGAAGGCCTTCACCCCGGCGCCGGTGCCCTTCGCGCTCCTGCACGTCGACACCGGGCACAACTTCCCCGAGGTCATCGAGTACCGCGACCGGGTGGTGGCCGAGCACGGCCTGCGGCTGCATGTCGCGTCCGTGCAGGACTACATCGACCGCGGTGTGCTGCGCGAGCGCCCCGACGGCACCCGCAACCCGCTGCAGACGCTGCCGCTCACCGAGAAGATCCAGGCCGAGCGGTTCGACGCGGTCTTCGGCGGCGGGCGCCGCGACGAGGAGAAGGCGCGCGCCAAGGAGCGGGTGTTCTCGCTGCGCGACGAGTTCTCGCAGTGGGACCCGCGCCGCCAGCGCCCCGAGCTGTGGCAGCTCTACAACGGCCGGCACGCCCCCGGCGAGCACGTCCGGGTGTTCCCGCTGTCCAACTGGACGGAGCTGGACGTCTGGCAGTACATCGCCCGCGAGTCCATCGAGCTGCCGGAGATCTACTTCGCGCACGAGCGGGACGTCTTCCAGCGCTCCGGGATGTGGCTGACCGCGGGCGAGTGGGGCGGCCCGAAGGACGGCGAGGACGTGGTGCGGCGCCAGGTGCGCTACCGCACGGTCGGCGACATGTCCTGCACGGGCGCCGTCGACTCCGACGCGACGACGCTCGCCGCCGTGATCACCGAGATCGCCGCGTCCCGGCTCACCGAGCGCGGCGCGACCCGCGCCGACGACAAGCTCTCCGAGGCCGCGATGGAAGACCGCAAGCGCGAGGGGTACTTCTAGCCATGACCAGCATCACCGACCACGCCGCCGGGGAACTCGCCGGTCTGTCCGCGACCACGCTGCTGCGGTTCGCCACCGCGGGCTCCGTCGACGACGGCAAGTCCACCCTCGTCGGCCGCCTCCTGCACGACTCCAAGTCGGTCCTCGCCGACCAGCTGGAGGCCGTCGAGCACGCCTCCCGCAGCCGCGGCGCCGAGGGCCCCGACCTGGCGCTGCTCACCGACGGCCTGCGCGCCGAGCGGGAGCAGGGCATCACCATCGACGTGGCGTACCGCTACTTCGCCACGCCCCGGCGCCGCTTCATCCTCGCCGACACCCCGGGCCATGTGCAGTACACCCGCAACATGGTCACCGGCGCCTCGACGGCCGACCTGGCCGTGGTCCTCGTCGACGCCCGCAACGGCGTCATCGAGCAGACCCGCCGGCACGCCGCCGTCGCGGCCCTGCTCCGCGTGCCGCACGTGGTGCTCGCCGTGAACAAGATGGACCTGGTCGCGTACGCGGAGCCGGTGTTCGCGGAGATCGCGGAGGAATTCACCGCGTACGCGGGCGAGTTGGGCGTCCCGGAGATCACCGCGATCCCCATCTCCGCCCTCACCGGGGACAACGTGGTCGAGCCGTCCTCGAACATGGACTGGTACGGCGGCCCGACGGTCCTCGAGCACCTGGAGACCGTGCCCGTCAGCCACGACCTGACGAGCTGCCACGCGCGCCTGCCGGTGCAGTACGTGATCCGGCCGCAGACCGCCGAGCACCCGGACTACCGGGGGTACGCGGGCCAGATCGCCGCGGGCACCTTCCGGGTCGGCGAGCCGGTCACGGTGCTGCCGTCGGGGCGGACCTCGAAGGTCGCGGGCATCGACCTGCTCGGCACGTCCGTGGACGTGGCGTGGACCCCGCAGTCTGTGACCGTGCTCCTGGAGGACGACATCGACGTCTCACGGGGTGATCTGATCGTCCCGAGCACTGATACGCCGCCGACGACCCAGGACATCGCGGCCACCGTCTGCCACGTGGCGGACACCCCGCTCACCGTGGGCCAGCGGGTGCTGCTCAAGCACACCACCCGCACGGTCAAGGCCATCGTGAAGCAGATCCCGTCCCGGCTCACCCTGGACGACCTGTCCCAGCATCCGAACCCGGGGCAGCTCGTGGCCAACGACATCGGCCGGGTCCTGGTGCGCACCGCGGAGCCGCTCGCGCTCGACGCGTACGCCGACTCGCGCCGCACCGGCTCGTTCCTGCTCATCGACCCGGCGGACGGCACGACGCTCGCCGCGGGCATGGCGGGCGAGGCCTTCGCCAAGGCCGAGGACGCCCACGCGGCGGCGGACGACGAGGGCTGGGACTTCTGACCATGACGGCCATCGATGTGTACGCGACGTTCGCCAAGGAGGGCGGACGCGTCGGCAGCGGCGCGCTCGGCAGCGGGCAGGGCGGGGTCGGGCGATGTGCGGCGTGACGCCCTCGGCGGGAGAGGTGCACGCGCACCGCTCGCGCGCCCACGCCCCCCGCCGTCCCTTCGCACGCAGTCGAAGATCCGCCGACATTCTCCCGGCCACGCCGTTGAGGCTGTGACCGCCGGGCCAACGAGAGGAACCCCTCCCGTGCTCGCCTACCGCTCGTCCCGCACCGTCCGCCGTCGCGGCGCCCTCGGCGCCGCCGCCGTGCTCCCCCTGCTCGCGCTGACCCTCTCCGCCTGCGGCTACGGCTCGGAGTCCGACTCGAACGACAGCGGCAAGGCCAAGATCGCCGCCAACGCGAAGAAGATCGAGGGCCTGGACACGGTGAAGATCGGATACTTCCCGAACCTCACCCACGGCACGGCCCTGGTGGGCGACCAGGAGGGCATCCTGCAGCGGGAGCTGGGCGGCACCAAGGCGTCGTACGCGCAGTTCAACGCCGGTCCCTCGGAGATCGAGGCGCTGAACTCGAAGTCCATCGACATCGGCTGGATCGGCCCGTCCCCGGCCATCAACGGCTACACCAGGTCCGAGGGCGAGAACCTGCGCATCATCGGCGGTTCGGCGTCCGGCGGCGTGAAGCTCGTGGTGAACCCCAAGAAGGTCAAGTCCCTCGACGACGTCAAGGGCAAGAAGATCGCGACGCCGCAGCTCGGCAACACCCAGGACGTGGCCTTCCTCAACTGGGTGCGGGAGAAGGGCTGGAAGGTCGACGCACAGAGCGGCAAGGGCGATGTGTCGGTGGTCCGCACCGACAACAAGATCACCCCGGACGCGTACAAGTCCGGCTCGATCGACGGCGCCTGGGTGCCGGAGCCGACCGCGTCCAAGCTGGTCGCCGAGGGCGGCAAGGTGCTCCTGGACGAGTCCGACCTGTGGCCGGACAAGAAGTTCGTGATCACCAACATCATCGTGTCGCAGGAGTTCCTGAAGAAGCACCCGAAGGTCGTCGAGGCGGTGCTCCGGGGCTCGGTGAAGACGAACCAGTTCATCAAGGAGAACCCGGAGAAGGCGAAGGCGGCGGCCAACGCCAAGCTGAAGCAGCTCTCCGGCAAGGCGCTGCCGCCCGAGGTCATCGACCCTGCCTGGAAGTCGATCCAGTTCACCGACGACCCGCTGGCCGCGACGCTCGACACCGAGGCCGACCACGCGGTCAGGGCGGGCCTCCTCGAGGAGCCCGACCTGAAGGGCATCTACGACCTGAAGCCGCTCGGCAAGGTCCTGAAGGCAGCGGGCAGGCCCGCGGTCGACGACGCCGGACTCGGCGTCAAGTAGTCGCAACCCAGAGCCAGTTCAGGGATCCCAGGAGGTGACGACCATGGCCACCACGCTCGTCAAGACCATCGGCGGCGAGGCCGGAACGCGCGATGTCGCAGCCCGCATCGAGCACGTCTCGAAGTCCTTCGCCACACCGGCGGGGCAGCAGCTCGTCCTCGACGACATCACGCTCGACGTCGCGCGCGGCGAGTTCGTCACCCTCCTGGGAGCCTCCGGGTGCGGCAAGTCGACGCTGCTGAACCTCGCGGCCGGGCTCGACCGGCCCACCGCGGGCACCATCGCCACCGACGGGCGGCCCGCCCTGATGTTCCAGGAGCACGCGCTGTTCCCGTGGCTGACCGCGGGCAAGAACATCGAGCTGGCCCTGCGGCTGCGGGGCGTACCGAAGGCCGAACGGCGGCCCAGGGCCGAGGAACTGCTCACTCTCGTCCGCCTCCAGGGCGCGCACGGCAAGCGGGTGCACGAGCTGTCCGGCGGCATGCGCCAGCGCGTCGCGCTGGCCCGCGCGCTCGCCCAGGACAGCCAGCTCCTGCTGATGGACGAGCCGTTCGCCGCGCTCGACGCCATCACCCGGGACGTCCTGCACGACGAGCTGATGCGCATCTGGCGCGAGACCGGCGTCTCGGTCCTGTTCGTCACGCACAACGTCCGCGAGGCGGTACGGCTCGCCCAGCGCGTCGTGCTGCTCTCGTCCCGGCCCGGCCGGGTGGCGCGCGAGTGGAACGTCGACATCGACCAGCCGCGGCGCATCGAGGACGCGGCCGTGGCGGAGCTCTCCGTCGAGATCACCGAACAACTGCGTGGGGAGATCCGCCGCCATGGGCAGCACTGACACGACGACGCCCGCCAAGACGGGCGGCCCGGCGGACGCGCACGACCTGGCCGGTCTGGAGGCGGGCCTGGACGCGCTCGACACCGTCCAGACGCGGCGCACCCCGCTGCGCGAGACCCTGGTCCAGAAGGTCCTGCCGCCGGTCACCGCCGTGGTCCTCGTCCTCGTGGTCTGGCAGATCCTGGTCTGGGCGAAGGTCACCGACGACTACAAGCTGCCCGCCCCATCGGCGGTGTGGGACGAGGTCGAGGCGGCCTGGCGGCAGGGCATCCTGCTCGACTACATCTGGACCAGCGTCGAGCGCGGCCTGTTCGGCTTCCTGATGGCCCTCGCCATCGGCACCCCGCTCGGCCTGATCGTGGCGCGGATCCGCTTCGTGCGGGCGGCCATCGGCCCGATCCTGTCCGGCCTGCAGTCGCTGCCCTCGGTGGCGTGGGTGCCGCCCGCGGTGATCTGGCTGGGCCTCAACGACTCCATGATGTACGCGGTGATCCTGCTCGGCGCGGTCCCCTCCATCGCCAACGGCCTGGTCGCGGGCGTCGACCAGATCCCGCCGCTGTTCCTGCGGGCCGGCCGCACCCTCGGCGCGCAGGGGCTGCGCAGCGCCTGGCACATCGTCATGCCCGCGGCGCTGCCCGGTTACGTGGCGGGCCTGAAGCAGGGCTGGGCGTTCTCCTGGCGCTCCCTGATGGCCGCGGAGATCATCGCGCAATCCCCCGACCTGGGCATCGGCCTCGGCCAGCTCCTCGAAGCGGGCCGCACCAACAGCAGCATGTCCCAGGTCTTCCTCGCCATCCTGCTCATCCTGATCGTCGGCATCGCCATCGACCTGCTCATCTTCAGTCCCCTGGAGCGGTGGGTGCTGCGCAGCCGCGGCCTGCTGGTGAAGAGCTGATCCCATGCACCCCGCACCCCGCACCCCCCGCCCCGCACGGACGCCCCGGGCGCCGCATGCGCCCCGGCCCGTCCTGCTGGTCGTCGCCCACGGCAGCCGCGACCCGCGGCACGCCGCGACGGTACGGGACCTGCTGAGCACCGTCCGCCGCCTGCGCCCCGGCCTGCGCGTCGAGGTGGGCTTCCTGGACTTCAACACCCCCTCGGTGCCCGCCGTGCTCGACTCCCTCGCCGAGGAGGGGGTACGGGACGTCGTCGCCCTGCCCCTGCTGCTCACCCGCGCCTTCCACGCCAAGGCCGACATCCCGGCGGTGCTGCGGGCGGCGCCGCCGGGCCTGCGGGTACGGCAGGCGGGGGTGCTCGGGCCCTCGCCGCTGCTGCTCGCGGCGCTGGAGACACGGCTGTACGAGGCGGGGCTCGACCCCGCCGACAAGCCCACGACCGGGGTCGTCCTGGCCTCGGCGGGCTCCACCGACCCGGAGGCGATCGCAGTGATCGCTGAAATCGCGCGGGAGTGGCGGCACACCGGTTGGTGCGCCGTGCGGCCTGCGTTCGCCTCCGCGACTCTTCCCCGCACGGAACAGGCGGTGCGCCTGCTGCGGGGGACGCCCGGGGTGCGCCGGGTGGCCGTAGCGCCGTACGTCCTGGCCCCGGGCTTTCTGCCCGACCGGATAGCCCGGGGCGCGGCCGAGGCGGACGTCCTCGCGGACGTGCTGGGGGACTCCCCGCTGGTCGCCCGCCTCCTCCTGGACCGCTTCGACTCGTGCCGCCGCTTCGCGGCGGATCTTTCCCACCCGCCCACCCGTACGGGGAACATCACGGCACCGCCGCAGCCAGGGTGGCACCCCCCGCTGTCGGCAGCGGGCTGACACCCCGAGAGGGACACGGGGTCACCCTGACCTGATCTTGCCCAGGCCCCCGGCCAGAAACCGCTTGCGGTGGCCCCCACCCCCCAATACCGTCTCGCGGATGACGTCCGAGCCGTCCTCCCCCGAACTGAGGTCCGAGCGCCTCGTGCTCTCCGCCTATGTCGCGTCCGACGAGTCGGACTTCGTGGCGCTGTTCCAGGACGAGGCCGTGGGCAGCTGGTTCGGCGAGGGGATGCGCAGCGCGGACGAGGACCGGGCGCTGTTCGCGCGGCTGTTCCGCCTGGTGTACGCGGAGAAGCGCTTCCCGGTGTGGGCGGTGCGGCACGAGGGCCGGTACGCGGGGCACGCGGAGATCAAGCCGTCGCCCGAGCCGTGGCTGGACGGGCAGGAGATCGTGTACGGGCTGTCCCGGGACAGTTGGGGCCTCGGCCTCGGCACGGAGCTGGCGCGGCTGCTCACCGACCACGGGCACCGCGCGCTCGGCCTGGCCGAGGTGCACGCCACCGTCGACGCGCTGAACACGCCGTCCGTGGCGGTCCTGAAGCGGCTCGGCTACACGCAGAGCCGCGAGGTGCGGGAGGACGACGGGAGCACGACGCTCCAGTTCACGTCACGAGCGGAACACTGGCCGACGTAAAACAGCCGCCCAAAGCCCCCGCCCTTCAAGCGGCCCACCGGGCAGCCCCTACCCCTTGTCCACCAGCGCCGCCAACTCCCCCACCGCCATCGACCCGGCCTCCCGACGCTCCCGCGCGAACTCGTTCGCCAGCCTCTGCAGCACGTCGTTCACCGGCGTCGGAACCCCGTGCAGCCGCCCCAGCAGCGCGATCTCCCCGTTGAGATAGTCGGCCTCGATCGTGCCGGTCCCCCGGCTGAGGCTCTGCCACGAAGAGCCGCCCCCGCGCGTGGCGCCGGGGAGCGGTTCGAGCGTGACGCGGTCTCCGCGGCTCTCCCGCTGCTCCTGCTCGCCGACCGCGTCGACCCCCGCGGCGGCCAGCACCGCCTCGCCCTCGGCGCGGGCGCGCCGGTAGAGGGCGACGGCGTCCTCGTCGGTGAGGGGTCCCACCAGCGCCTCGACGGCGTTGGCGAGGTTGGCGAGGAGCTTGCCGTACTTCCAGCGCAGCACGTCGGCGACCACGGGCGCGAGCAGCTTGGCGCTCTCCAGGTCGGCGGCGACGCGGCGCGCGGTGTCGTCGGTGCCCGCCGGATAGCGGCCGAGGTGCAGGATGCCCGTGCAGGGGGCACCGGCGGCGGAGACGGTGCCGGGTTCGACGTACGTGGCGGGCAGGAACACGCACATGCCGTACACGCGGCGGAAGCGGCGCAGCGCCATCCGCTCGCTCTCGACGCCGTTCTGCGCGCAGATCAGCGGCAGCGCCTCGGCGGCGGTGCCGCCGCCCGCGACGGGCCGGGTGCTCCAGGCGGTGAGGGCGGCTTCGGCGTCCTGGGTCTTCACGGCGAGGACGAGGACGTCGTCGGCGCGCAGTTCGCCGAGTTCGGCGGGGTCCTGGACGACGGGCGGCCGGTGGGTGCGGGTGCCGTCGGGCGTCCTGAGGGTGAGCCCGCGCTCCCGCAGCGCCTCGTGGTGCGCGCCGCGCGCGACCAGGACGACCTCGTGCCCCGCCTCGGCGAGGCGCCCGCCGACGCTGCCGCCGATGGCCCCCGCTCCGATGATGATGTAGCGCATGACGCGAGCCTCGCACAGCGAACAGGTGAACGGTCAAGATCTTTCCGTATCTTGACCTTGCCCTCCAGGTCCTGTCGTCCGAGGTCCGAACCCCGCCTCCGCAGCCTTGACCTTGCCCCAGGGGCAGACTTCACGCTCCCGCCATGGACAGCGACGACTACCTGACCCAGAGCCCGTACACCGCCCCGGGCCCCCGCCTCGACTCCCTCCTCGGCGCCACCCCGCTCCCCCGCGACCCCGCCGCGCTCGGCGCCCTCGTGCGCGGCGTCGTCCTGCACCGCGAGGAGGGCGACAGGTTCGGCTACGCGGTGCCCGAGGAGCGCATGAACGAGGACGCCGAGTCGCGGTACGCCGCCGATCTCCTGCGCATCCTGGCCGAGCGCGGCACCACCCCGCTGACCGAGCCCCGGGAGCCCGCGGCGCGATTCGTCGGCACCTGCCGGGACTTCGCGCTGCTGCTGTGCTCGCTGCTGCGGGCGACCGGCACCCCGGCACGGCTGCGGTGCGGCTACGGCACGTACTTCCAGCCGGGGTTCCACGACAACCACTGGGTGACCGAGTTCTGGACGGCCGGGCGCGGCTGGGTCGTCGCGGACGCGCAGCTCCTGGTGGAGGTCACGCTGGGCAGCGGTCTGTACGACATCTCCTTCGACCCCATGGACGTACCACGTGATCAGTTCGTGGTGGCCGGGACCGCGTGGCGGGCGTGCCGGGAGGGGCGGGCGGACCCGGACACGTTCGGGGTGAGCACCGTCCCGGAGATCAGGGGGCTCGCCCTGGTGCGCGCCGACGTGGTGGCGGATCTGGCGGCGCTCGGCGGTACGGAGCCGCTGCCGTGGGACGGCTGGGGCGTGATGGAGAAGGAGAACGAGGAGGTCACGGACGCGGAGCTCGCGCTGCTCGACGAGGTGGCCGCGGTCACCGAGGCCGCCGGGCGGGCGCCGGACGCCCGGCGGCCGGACGGGGTGCGCCGCCTGCTCGCGGATCCGCGCCTGGCCGTCCCGGCCGAGGTCGTGTCGCACACCACGTACTGCGGGGTGCGCACGGTCAGCCTGTCGGGGGCGGCTCGGGGGTGAACGGGGTGCCCTGATGGAACCAGAGCAGCCAGCCGTCGTCGGTGCGCCGCCACAGGGAACTGCGGTGCGCCAGGCGGCCGTTGGTGTCGGTGTCGAAGGTCAGGTGCACGACGCCCTCGGCGACCTGGACGCCCCGCATGCGGGAGGTCGTGGTGGGGCGGCCGCCCGGCTCGGGCCGGGCGGTGAGCACCTTGACGATCGACTCGCGGTCCCAGCGGGCCCCGGACGCGCCGAACTCGGTGAACTCCGGGTGCAGGAGTGCGCCGAACAGCGCGGGCGAGGCCCGTACTTCCGGGTCGAGCAGCCGCAGCTCGTTCTCGATGGCGGCCTCGACGGCGGGCGAGCGGTCGGGCAGATCGGGCAGGCCGGGTGGGGCGGGCGTGTCAGGCATCGGTCAGCTCCACGAGCTTGGAGACGGTGTTCCAGTTGCGGCTGGTGGCGATGAGGCCCTTGGTGAGTGCGGGGCGCGCGAGGGCCTCGCCGAGCTTGGAGCGGCCGAGGCCGTCGGGGGCGTACAGGTACAGCGCGCGGTCGCCGAGGCGGAACTCCTCCGGCAGGAAGGCCGCTTGGTCGATGTCGGCGTACCGGGCGGCGTCGACGGGTGCGGAGAAGTACGTGACGTGCAGTTGCTTGCCCTCCAGCGCGGCGGCGGGAAAGGGGCAGCCGTCGGCCACGGCCCGCAGATAGTCCGCGTCCCGCACCAGGACGTCCACGGTGAACCCGAATTCCACCGCCAGGGCCGCGCTCAGCTCGGCGGCGAGGCTCTCCTCGTCGCCGTGGTCCGCGGTGAAGACGGCGTTGCCGCTCTGCAGATAGGTCCGTACGCCGCTGTGGCCGAGTCCTTCGAGGAGCGGGCGCAGGCGTGCCATCGGCACCTTCCTGCTGCCGCCCACATTGATGCCGCGCAGCAGGGCCGCGTAGATCTTCGTCGCCATGCGCACACGATAAGGCGGCCGCCGTGCCCCGTGGGGGTGGGCACGACGACCGCCGGCTTCGGGGCGGGATCCGGCGGGCCGGGCCGGGCACCGCCGCCCCGACCCGCCGGACCTGCCCTAGCAGGCCGTGATTACTCCACGACCTTCAGGAGCTTGTTGGGCGTGCCCTCGCTCGGGTTGGAGATCTTGTCCGGCGTGGCACCGTCGGTCAGGGCCTTGGCGACGGCGTCGGGGGCGGCGTCCTTGTGGGCGCCGAGGTAGACGGCCGCGGCGCCGACGACGTGCGGGGTCGCCATCGAGGTGCCGGAGATCGTCTTGGTGGCGTCGTCGCCGGTGTTCCAGGCGGACGTGATGTCCGAGCCCGGGGCGTAGATGTCCACGACCGAGCCGAAGTTGGAGAAGTCCGACTGCTCGTCGTCCTTGGTCGAGGAGGCGACCGTGATGGCCTCCTTGACGCGGGCCGGGGAGCCCTGGCTCGCGTCGCTCGACTCGTTGCCCGCGGCCACACCGAAGGTGACACCGGAGGCGATGGACTTCTTGACGGCCTCGTCCAGGGCCTCGTCGGCGCCGCCGCCGAGGCTCATGTTGGCGACGGAGGGGCCCTGGTGGTTCTTGGTGACCCAGTCGATGCCCGCGACGACCTGCTCGGTGGTGCCGGAGCCCTGGTCGTCCAGGACGCGGACGGCGACGATCTTCGCCTTCTTGGCGACGCCGTGCGCGTCACCGGCGATGGTGCCCGCGACGTGGGTGCCGTGGCCGTTGCCGTCGTCGGCGTTGTCGTCGTTGTCGATCGCGTCGAAGCCGGAGCTGGCGCGGCCGCCGAAGTCCTTGTGGCTGACGCGGACGCCGGTGTCGATGACGTACGCGGTGACGCCCTCGCCCGCGGCGTCGGGGTACGTGTACTTCTTGTCGCCGGCCGTGTCGGCCTGGTCGATGCGGTCCAGGCCCCACGACGGCGGGTTGTCCTGGGTGGCGTCGATCGAGAACTTCTTGCTCTGCACGACCTTGCCGACGGCCGGGTCGGCGGCGAGGCGCTTGGCCTCGGTCTCGGTCAGGCTCTTGGCGGCGAAGCCGTTGACGGCCGAGGAGTAGTTGCGGCTGAGCTTGCCGCCGTACTCCTGGGCGAGGTCGGACTTGGCGTCCTTGTCGGCCTTCTCGTCGAGCAGCACGATGTAGCTGCCCTCGATGGCGCCCTTGGCGTCGGCGCCGTAGACCTTGCCCTCGGCGGGAGTCGACGCACCTGCGAACGATCCGGCGAAGATGGTCACGCCGACCGCGGTGGCGGCGGTGGCTATCGCCGCGGTCAGCTTCATCGTGCGAGCACGCTTGTGAGTTGCCATGAAGAGGGGTCTCCTCGTGGTGCGTTGTGGGGGGATGTGGGGGGATTCAAAGCTTTTCGTGCCGTGCGCAGCCATGGCTGCGGCGCCCGGGGAACTCCGAAAGAACTGAAGATCTTTGGGCGTTGGGACGAAACCTTGTCTGAATGACGCGCGCAGATCAATACCTTCATACGCCTGTGACTTGTTCAACAAGGTTCCGTAATAACAAAAAGGGTTCGCAGTGGCAGATCGGACACGATGGAACGTATACATCCGCCTGAGCGGCTCCGGCACGCCTGTTTCGGGACCCTTCCCCGGTGTGTGTAGGTGCCAAGTCCCCGATAGATGTAGGGGGCTTGAGTGGCCCCTCTCCTCCCACGGTCGGGCCGCGCGTCACCTGCGGGCACGATGAGCCGTCGGCCGTACCGCCCTAGCGTCGAGAACAAGGTGGTGGCACGGTGCCGCCGCCACACGACGGGGGGCGGACGCCATCATGAGCAGCGCAGGGACACCCGTGCGGGGCTTCGCCGCGCGAGCCGGGGGCTGGAGCGCACGCCACCGCTGGGCGGCGGTCGGCATCTGGGTCCTGTTCGTCGTCCTCGCCATGGGCGTCGGTTCGGCCGTGGGCCGGGCCGAGGCGCCGGAGGGCGGCCTGAAGGGCGAGACCAGCCAGGCGCAGCGGATCACCGACGACGCGGGCGTCGAGGAGCCCACCGGCGAGACGGTGCTCGTGCAGACCCGCGGCGACGACGGACCGAAGGCCACCGACCCGCGCTTCCGCGCCGCTGTCGACGACGTCGTCGAGGCGGTGCGAGGCACCGGCGAGACCTCGGCCGTCACCTCCCCCTACACGTCCGGCACGGTCTCCAAGGACAACCGCAGCGCCCTGGTCCAGGTCGACCTGCGCGGCGACCCCGACGACTCCGGCGACCGGATCGACCCGGTCCTGAAGGCCGTCGAGGGCGTGGCGGACCGGCACGAGGACGCGGGGCTGCGGATCGAGGAGATCGGCGGCGCCAGCATGGAGAAGACGTTCGACGACGCCTTCGGCAACGACTTCGAGCAGGCCGAGTACTCCGCCGTGCCGGTGGCCTTCGGCATTCTGCTGATCGCGTTCGGCGCCCTGGTCGCGGCGCTGCTCCCGGTGCTGCTCGCGATGTCCGCGATCGTGGCGACGATGGGCCTGATGGCGCTGGTGAGCCATGTGCAGCCGATGAGCGACGTGGCGAACTCGGTGATGCTGCTCGTCGGGCTCGCCGTCGGCGTCGACTACTGCCTGTTCTATCTGCGGCGCGAACGCGAGGAGCGGGAGAAGGGCCGCGACCCGCAGACGGCGCTGCGGATCGCCGCGGCGACCAGCGGCCGGGCCGTGGTCGTCTCCGGCATCACGGTGTGCGTGGCGATGGCGGGCATGCTCTTCACCGGCATCACCGACTTCGAGGCGATGGGCCTGGCTTCGCTGATGGTGGTGGCGGTGGCGATGGTCGGCTCGGTGACCGTCCTGCCGGCGCTGCTCTCGCTGCTCGGCGAGCGGGTGGAGAAGGGGCGGCTGCCGTTCCTGCGGCGCCGGGCGCGGTCCGGCCGGGCGGACGCGGGCGGGAGCAGGCTGTGGCGGGCCGTGGTCGGCGGGGTGCTGCGGCGGCCGCTGCTCTGGACGGTGGCCTCGGCGGGCGTGCTCGCGGCGATCGCGCTGCCCGCGCTCGGCATGAAGACCCAGGAGCTGACCCTGGACCAGGAGTTCGGCGACTCACTGCCGATCGTGGCGACGTACGAGCGGGTGAACGAGGCGTTCCCCGGTGGCGCGGAGCCGGCCGAAGTGGTCGTGAAGGCGGACGACATCGGCGCACCGGCCGTCACCAAGGCCATCGCCGACTTCCGCGCCCGGGCGGTCGGTTCCGGCGCGTCGCAGGGGCCGGTGGAGGTGGCCCTGCACAAGAAGGAGAACGTGGCCGTCCTGAGCGTGCCGCTGATCGGCGGCTCCGACCAGGACGAGGCGGCGAAGAGCCTGGCCCTGATCCGCGACGAGGTGCGGCCCGCGACCCTCGGCCGGGTGGACGGCGTCGAGGCGCCCGTGACCGGGCAGGTCGCCTCCTCCCACGACTTCAACGAACAGATCAGCTCGTCCGTGCCGCCCGTGTTCGCCTTCGTGGTCGTCTTCGCCTTCCTGCTGATGCTGCTGTCCTTCCGTTCCCTCGCCGTCGCGATCACCTCGATCCTGCTCAACCTCCTCTCCGTCGGGGCGGCCTACGGCATCCTCGTCATGGTCTTCCAGCACGGCTGGGGCGCGTCCCTGGTCGGCGCGGAGGGGGTGGGCGCGATCGTCGCGTGGCTGCCGCTGTTCCTCTTCGTGATCCTGTTCGGCCTGTCGATGGACTACCACGTGTTCGTGGTCTCGCGGATCCGGGAGGCGCGGCTGCAGGGGCGTACGACACGGGACGCGATCGCGCACGGCGTCGTCACCACCGCGGGCGTGGTGACCAGCGCGGCCGTCATCATGGTGGCGGTGTTCGCGATCTTCGGGACGCTGTCCATGCAGTCGATGAAGCAGATGGGTGTCGGCCTCGCGGCCGCCGTCCTCATCGACGCCACCGTGATCCGCGGGGTGCTGCTGCCGGCCGTGATGGCGCTGCTCGACGAGCGGAACTGGTATCTGCCGCGCTGGCTGCGGTGGCTGCCCGATCTCTCCCACGACGAGCCGGACGCAGCCGGGACCGCCCCGGCCGCGGCGCCGGAGTCCCCCCGTACGCGCACCACGGCAGGAAGTACTGGGTGACGGGCCCCATCGCGAGCGCGTAGAGCACGGTCCCCACCCCCACGCTCCCGCCGAGCAGCCAGCCCACGGCGAGCACGGCGATCTCGATCAGGGTGCGCACGAACCGGATGGAGCGTCCGGTCGCGGCGGCCAGGCCGGTCATCAGGCCGTCCCTCGGCCCCGGCCCGAACCGGGCACCCACGTAGACCGCGACGGAGAGCCCGTTCGCGAGGATCCCCACCATCAGAAGACCGATCCGGGTCCCCAGGCCCAGGTCCGCCGGTACCAGCCAGAGGCCGAGGTCGGACGTGTACGCCACCACCACGACATTGGCGCCCGTGCCGAACCTCGGCCGCTGTCTGAGCGGGATCCACAGCAGCAGCACGAGGGCGCCGACCACGGCACTGACGGTCCCGAAGCTCAGCGGGGTGTGGCGCTCGACGCCCTGGTTCAGCACGCTCCAGGGGCTGACGCCGAGCCCGGCGCGGACCATGACGCCGATGCTGAGGCCGTAGAGGGCGAGGCCGAGGAGGAGTGGGGGCAGACGGCGCAGGGGGCGGTGGGTGAGGGGGAGGTAGGTGAGCGGGGGTGGGGCGGGGGTGCGGGGATCGGGCCGGTCGGGGGTGGTGTCGGGCGTGGTGTGGGTGTGGGTGTGGGTGTCGGTGTCGCTGCCGCTGTCGGCGTGGTGCCGCATGCCGGGGTGCCTCCACAGATGTTCGTACGCCGCGTCGGCTGTTCGTACGCCGCGTCGGCGCCGCGAGGCCCATGCCTCACGGCCCCTGCCTCAAGACGCGTGCCTCAAGGCCAATGACGGCGAGTCTGTAGAGTGATTGGCCTTTGTTACATGGCCAATCCCGGGAGAATGGCATGGCGGAGCGGGAGACGCGGGACCGGACGCTGGGGAGCCGCCAACTCGCCGCCCTGCTCCCGGACCCGGCGGGCGCGCGGCCCGCGTACCGCCATCTCGCGCGGGCGATCGGCGCGCTGATCCTCGACGGCCGGATCGCCCTGCACGTCCGGCTCCCCGCCGAACGGGAGCTGGCCACCGCCCTGCACACCAGCAGGGCGACGATCACGGCTGTGTACGACCTGCTGCGGGAGGGCGGCTACGCACGCAGCAGACAGGGTGCGGGTACGTGGACGGCGCTGCCGGAAGACCGCGCGCCGCACGGCGTCACCCGGCACCTGCGGCCCCACGACAGCGCGATCGACCTGGCCAGGGCCGCGCCCGCGCTGCCCGAGCAGGTCCTCGTCGACGCGCTCGCCGAGGTCACGCCCCGCCTCGCGGAGCACACGCACACACCCGGCTACCACCCCTACGGCCTGCCCGAGCTGCGCGCTGCCGTCGCCGAACGCTTCACCCGGCGCGGCCTGGCCACCGTCCCCGACCAGATCCTGGTGACGTCCGGCGCGCAGCACGCCCTCACGCTCGTCCTGGGGCTGCTGTGCGGCCCCGGCGACCGGGTGCTGGTCGAGAACCCGTCGTACCCGAACGCCCTGGAGGCGATGCGCCGGGCCCGGCTGCGCACGGTGTCGGTGCCGGTGACCGACAGCGGCTGGGACGTCGAGATCATGGAGTCGACGCTGCGCCAGGCGGTGCCCCGCATCGCCTATCTGATCCCGGACTTCCACAATCCGACGGGCTGCCTCATGCCCGCGGCGGAGCGGGCCCGGGTGCTGCGTGCCGCGCACCGCTCCGGGACCTGGCTCGTCGTCGACGAGACTCTGGCCGACCTGGCCCTCGACGTGCCCGCGCCCGCGCCGTTCGCCTCCTGTGCGGCGAACGGCGCGGGCGGGGAGGTCATCACGGTGGGCTCGATGAGCAAGACGTACTGGGGCGGCCTGCGCATCGGCTGGCTGCGGGCGCCGTCGCGGCTCGTCACCGAGCTCGCCGGGCAGCGGGTCGCCACCGACATGGGCGGCTCGGTCCTCGACCAGCTCCTGGCCCTCGCCCTGCTGGGCCGCGCCGGGGAGCTCCTGCCACGCCGCCTGGAGGAACTCCGGGAGCGGCGCGCCGCCCTGGCCGCCGCCCTCACCGAGCACCTCCCCCAGTGGACCTGGCGGCTGCCGTCCGGCGGCCTGTCGTTCTGGGTCGACCTGGGCGCGCCCGTCGCCTCGGCGCTCGCGGAACGGGTGCTCGACTACGGCGTCCGGATCGAGGGCGGCGGCTGCTTCGCCCCCGACCCGGGCCTCTTCGAGCGGCGCCTCCGCATTCCGTACACCACCGCCCCGGACGCCCTCCGCGAGGCCGTCCACCGGATGTCCGCCACGCTCACCGACGGCCTGACGCCCTCCCCTGCGGGGCGCAGACCGCACTGGATCGCGTGAACGCCGCGGTACGACGCGTCCCGAAAGGGGCGCGGGGAACTGCGCGGCCAGCCACTGACGGCCCGCGGATTCCACACCGCACCGTCCGGCAAGCGCTTACGCGGCCGTCGTGACCTTGCGCTGCTCGAAGGAGTCCAGCGTCCGCGAGAAGTCGCGGGTGGAGAGCAACAGCTTGTAGACGATGGCGAGTTCGAAGACGAGCAGGAGCGCTCCGGCCACGATGGTGGCCGGGACCACCACGTCGAACAGCGGGCCGATGATGAAGACGCCCATCTGGAACTCGATGCCGCTCACCAGGTGCGTACGGATGCGGTGCCGCAGCAGGAAGGAGCGTGCCCGCAGGTACGCGGGGAACTTGCCCCGGAACTCCTGGTGCAGGTCGATGACTTGGGGCTTGCGGCGCTTGGTGCCCGGCGCGGCGGGAGTGCCGTCCTCACCACCGTCCTCAGCACCGTTCTCGACACCGCTCTCGGAGTCGACCTCGGCGGTGACCTCGGAGTCAGCCTCGGCGTCCGCCTCGAACTCGGCCTCCTCCCGTCCCTCCGCCTTGGCCCGCTCCAGGTCCTGCTCCACGTCCGCCTCGGGGTTGTCCCGCAGCAGGTCCTCCATGAAGGCCAGTTCGGCGGCGTTCTCGGCCCGGCGGGCGGCCCGCACGCGGGCCTTGATCTGCTTGCGCATGGTGTGCCGGATCTTGAATATCTCCAGCGAGTTGATGTACCGGAGCGTGTCCAGGAAGACCACGGCGACCGCGAGCCAGATATAGGTCTCGTCGTGCGTGCGCGCGTACTGACCGCCCATCAGGGCGACCCCGCACACCATCACCCGGATCCGGTCGAAGACGAAGTCGAGCCAGGCGCCGAAGACCGAACCGGTGCCGGTCAGGCGGGCGACCTTCCCGTCCATGCAGTCCAGGACGAAGCTGAAGTGGTAGATCACCGCGCCGAGCACCAACCAGCGCCAGTCGCCGAACGCGAAGCACACCGCCGAGGCGAGCCCGAGCACGAACGCGCCCCAGGTGATCTGGTTGGGCGTGATTCTCGTGTACCGCGCCGTCAGCCGCACGAGCGGCGTGGCGAGCGGGTCCACGAGCATCACCGTCCACCACGCGTCGCGCTTCTTCTGGGTGATGCGACGCACCTCGGCGAGCGGCGGCACGTCGGGGCGCACGGACTGTCGTGACATGGGTCAACTTCCTGGCGTTCGAATGAAGTTCGCTTCACGCTAGGTAGCTGTTCACGAAAGGAACAAGCACCGACGGACACAACCTTTGCCGGGGGGTAAGGGTCAAACAGACAGGCCAAGTCCATGGGCAAGACAGGACAGCCCCGCGTTATGCGAGCGTTACCGAATGACCCGGCCGTTACCTAATGGCTTCACGGAGCGTTACGTCACGCCTGGTCGGCACCCCACGCACCGATGCCGAAGTGCCACCAACTCACCCTGAAACAACGCCAAACGGTCATCGCCCGGCACCTCCGGCCTTCACAGCGCCGTCACGCGCGGCCCGCACAATCTCCTCCTCGATCAAGTCGGCCGCCATCTTCGTGCCGCCCTCCCCGGCCATGCCCGCGCGCACCTCGTCCAGCCTGCGGGCGACCTCCGGGTCGGCCACGAGGGCAAGGACGGCCGCGCGCAGCGTCTCGGCGTCGGCCTCCTCCATGGGCAGGTGCCGGGCGACCCCGAGCCCCTGGAGCATGTCGGCGTTGCCGAACTGGTCGACGGCCTGCGGCACGGCGACCATCGGCGTCCCCGTGGCGAGGCCCTCCTGGCTGCCGCCCGCCCCGGCGTGCGTGATGAACGCGTCGGCCTGCCGGAGGATGGCGAGCTGCGGCACCCAGCGGTGCACTTCCACGTTGGCGGGCACGTCACCGAGGTCGGCGATGTCGACGTGCTTGCCGATCTGGAGCACCAGGTGCCAGCCGGGCAGGCCGCCGAAGGCCTCGACGCAGGCGCGGTAGAACCCGGGCTGCTTGGTGAACGCCGAGCCGAGCGACACGAGCACGACCTTCTCCGCGTCGGCCGGGCGCTGCCACTCCCCCTGCGCGGCCCGGTCGCCCTGACAGGCGCCGACGAAGGTGTGCACGCTCTCGTCGACCCGGTCGGCGTTGGGCTGGAAGACCTTGGGGATGAGGACGAGCGAGCGCGGCGGGCGGCCGACGAACGGGTCGTGGTGCTGGGTGATGCCGTTCGTCTCCAGCCAGGCGTGGAAGCGCGCGAAGTAGGCCTGGCCGCGCTCGGTCTCCCGCAGCGGCGCGTACAGCGGCTCGCCGACCTCCTCCTCGTACCCCTCCCAGGCGACCAGGTTCGGCGAGAGCGAGATCTCGGGGACGCCCCAGTTCCGGGCGAGCACCCGCGCGGGGTAGGAGGTGATGTCGTGCAGGACGATGTCCGGCTCGTCGCCCTCGTACGCCGCGCGCAGCTGCGGCAGGGCGTTGATGGCGTCGTTCAGGAACGGCTCGATGTTGTCGATCAGCGTGTCGCCCCAGACCTCCGGGTCGGCGTCGGGGCCCGGGAGCGTGGTGGTGTAGAGCACGGGCTCGGCCCCGGTCTCGGCGATCTTCTGCTCGAAGGCGTGCGGGATCGCGTACGTGACGCGGTGGCCGCGGGCGACGAGTTCCCGGATCACTTCGAGGCTCGGGTTCACATGCCCGTGTGCGGCGATGGAGAACATGGCGATGTGGGCACGCTGGGATGTGGTCATGTCCTGACCATAAACGAGACGATACGTCTCGTCAAACCATTTTCCGCTACCCCCGGGGCACCTCACGGCCGCCCTCGAATCCACCCCCGAGGGCACTCCCGGCTCACCCCTCGGGCGCCCCCGCGTTGTACCGCAGCAGATACTCCGCGAAGCGCTCCAGGTCCGGCTCGCTCCAGCCCGCGAGCCGCTCCCGGAACGCCACCCGGCGACTGTCGGTGGCCCGCTGGAGCAGCCCCGTGCCACGCTCGGTGAGGTGCAGCACCTGCACCCGGTGGTCGCCCGGCTCCAGACGCCGCTCCACCAGGCCCGCCTTCTCCAGGGCCCCCACCTGTCTGCTGATCGTCGATTTGTCGAGCATGTAGTACGCCGCCAGGTCAGTGGCCCGGCAGCCGCCCCGGTCCTCCAGATGACTCAGGAGCGTGAAGGACACCAGGGACAGTTCGGGGTGCATCCGGGCGGCACTGGCTCGCGCCCGGCGCGCGAACGCCGTCATCTCGCGCTGGATGATCTCGATCGACCCGCCCGGACCCGGCTCGTTCTCGGCCACGATTTCCGCCTCCTCCGCGAATGGTTGTACAGTACAACATTGAGTGTGAGTTGTATAAACCAACCATTGGGAAGAGGTCTTCATGACGGCCACCGCCCGCGGCCCCCTGCGCCACGTCCTCGTTCATCTCGTGACCCCGCTGTTGATGTGCCTGGGCATGGGCCTCGCCTACATGAGCGCCTTCGTCACCCCCGAGCCGCACCACCTGCCGGTCGCAGTCGTCGGCTCCGACGCCCGCGCCCACGACGTCACCCGGTCCCTGGGGGCGCGGGCGGGCGACGCCCTCGACGTCCGGCCGCTCGCCTCCCGCGCCGAGGCCGTCGACGAGCTCAAGTCCCTCGACATCTCCGGCGCGTACGTCCCCGACGCCAAGACCCCCGAGCTCCTGATCGCCTCCGCGGGCTCCGACATGAGCGCGCTCGCCACGGAGAAGGCCTTCACTCCCCTCGCCGCGGCCCAGGGCGCGCCCCTGAAGGTCACCGATGTGGCCGCCCCCGTCGACGACGACCCGACCGGACAGGGGCTCTTCTTCCTCCTGGTCGCCGTGAGCATCGGCTCGTACGCCTCGGTCGCCGCGCTCGGCGCCGCGGGCGCGGGCCTGCGGATGCGCACGCGGGCCGCGCTCGCCGCCGGGGTCTCGCTCGCCGTCAGCGTGATCGGGGCGGCGCTCGCGGGACCGGTGTTCCACCTCGCGCACCACGGGCTCGCCGGAGTGTGGGCTATGGCGTGGCTGTACTCGGCGGGCATCCTGTTCATCGGCCTCGGCCTGCACACGTTCCTGAAGCGCTGGACGACCCTCGTGATGATGATCCTGTTCGTGATGCTCAACTTCACGTCGTCCGGCGGTCTTTTCCGGCCCGAGCTGCAGAACGGCTTCTACGGCTCCCTGCACTCCTTCTGGAACGGCGCGGGCTTCGTCGAGGGCGTCCGGGGCCAGTTGTACTTCGACGGCCACGATCTGGGCCGGTCCGTCCTGACGCTCGTGGTGTGGCTGGCGGCGGGCCTCACGCTCACCGCGGTGGCGGCGCTGCGGGAACGCGGGCAGCGCGCGGCCGCCCTGGCCGCGTCGCGCCCCGCCGCCGCACCGGCCGGGGAGGCCGCCGAGGAGGAGATGGAGGAGTCGGTCGGCGTCTGAGGCGGTACGCGTATGGGGCGGGGACCACGCACACGCGTGGTCCCCGCCCCATACGCGTACCGCAGTCGTCAGCGCTGGTAGCGCTTCAGGACCAGGTTGCCGTCCTGCACCAGGCGTTCGCGCAGCTCGCCCATGCCGATCGCACCGCTGTAGTACTCCTGGAGCGCGGGGGTCGCGATCTTGTCCTTCCACTCCGGGTAGCCGCGCACGGGCTGGGCGGGCGCGGGCCGCAAGTGCCCCGCGAGCGCCGTACCCGTCGCCCAGTCGTCCTTCTTGGTGCGCAGCGCCGGGTCCTTCAGGGCCGCCTTGCCCGTGGGCAGCATCCAGTCGCCGCGGGCGAGCCGCACCATGTTCGCGGGCCGCAGGAAGAAGTCGATGAACTCGGCCGCCTCCTTCTTGTGCGGGCTGTCCTCGGCGACCGAGAGGGTCTGCGGGCTGACCCCCTGCGCGAGCCCGTCCGCCCCGGCGGGCGCGGGCAGGACCTGCCAGTCGAAGCCCTTGGGTGCCTGCTGGGAGATCTGCTGCCGGTAGGAGAACCCGAGCGGCACCATGGCGTACTTGCCGCCGAAGAAGCCGGGCAGCGTGTCCGAGCCGCCCATGCCGAGCGTGCTTCCCGACGCGCTCCCGTCGACGTTGACCTGGTCGTGGACGGTTTGCGGCATGACCTCGTCGGCCTTCTCGAAGCGGATCTCGGCCTTGCCGTCGGCGCGCCGGTGGAACAGCTTCCCGCCGGTCGACAGGGACAGGTTGAGCGTGGCCGACACGGGGTCCTTCAGCGGCCAGGCCACCCCGAACTTGCCGTCGCCGTGGCCGAGTTCCTTCGTCACCGACCGGAACTCCGGCCAGCTCCACGGCTTCTCGGGGGTGGGGATCCGGACGCCGGACTCCTTCAGCCACTTCGCGTTGGCGATGAGGACGCGCGGCTCCTGGAGGAACGGCACGCCGTACACCTTGCCGCCGAAGGTCGCGGTCTCCCAACTGGCCTGCGGGATGTCCGACTTCAGCCGCTCCGGGAGCAGCTCGCCGAGGTCGGCGAGATAGCCGCCGTACGCGAAGTCCGCGAGGTCGTCGGACGCGTCATGGATGATGTCCGGCGCCTCACCGCCCTCGAAGGAGGTCAGCAACTGGTCGTGGATGCTCGTCCAACTGCCCTGTACGTACTCGACCTTGACGTCGGGGTGGGTGGCGTTCCACTCCTTCACCAGCTCCTTGTTGGCGGCGACGGACTCCTGCTGCCAGGCGAGGGACTGGAAGCGCAGGGTGATCCGGCCGCCGGAGTCGCCGTCGCCGTCGTCGGAACACCCGGCGAGCAGCAGGGCGAGCGCGGCGGCCGAGGCGCCGAGTGCGCGGACGCGTACCGCCATCAGCTCTTCACCGCCCCGGCCAGCATCCCGCCGGTGATCCGCTTCTGGATGATCGCGAAGACGACGAGCGAGGGGAGCGTCGCGAGGAACGCGGCGGCGGCGAGCGGGCCGAGGTCGGCCGCGCCCTCGGCGCCGAGGAAGTGCGTGAGGACGACCGGCAACGTCTGTTTCTCCGGGGTCTTGAGCAGGACGAGCGCGAAGAAGAACTCGTTCCACGCGGTGATGAAGGCGAACAGGGCCGTCGCGACGATGCCCGGCGCGAGCAGCGGCGCGGTCACCGAGACGAGCGTCCGCAACTTGCTCGCGCCGTCGACGGCGGCGGCCTCCTCCAGCTCGGTGGGCATGGCGCGGACGTACCCGACGAGCATCCACAGGGCGAACGGAAGCGCCCACACCACGTACACCATGATCAGTCCGGGCAGCGAGTTGATCAGGTGCAGGTTCTTCAGGACCAGGAACAGCGGGATGATCACCAGGACGAACGGGAACGCCTGGCTGATCACGACCCAGCCGGTCGCGGCCCGCGCGAGCAGCGTGCGGTGCCGCGCCATGACGTACGCCATCGGGGTCGCGATGACGACGGCGACGACGGCCGCGCTGAAGGCCACGATCAGGGAGTTCCCGGCGGCTTCGAGCAGGGGCTGTTCGTCGAAGGCCTGGCGGTAGTTGGCGAGGGTGGGGTCCTTGGGGATCCAGGTGGGGTGCAGGCTGCTCAGTTCGCGCGCCGGTTTGAACGACGTGGAGATCAGCCAGAGGAACGGGAAGGCGAGGAAGACCAGATACGCGAGGAGCGCGAGGTACTGTCCCGCCCGCGCGGGCTTGCTGGTACGTCGCGTCACCGCTGGTCGCCTCCCCGCAGCCGGCCCACCAGATACACGGCGAGCAGCACCGAGATCAGCGCGACCATCACACATCCCATCGCCGCCGCGTAGCCGAACTGGCCGTAGCGGAAGGCCTCTTCGTACGCGAACAGCATCGGCAGCCGGGTCCGGCCGCCCGGGCCGCCGTTGGTCAGGACATACACCAGGGCGAAGGAGTTGAAGTTCCAGATGAAGTTGAGGGCGGTGATGGCGAGCGCGATGGGCCTGAGGGCGGGCCAGGTGACGGTGCGGAAGCGGCGCCAGGCGCCCGCGCCGTCCATCTCGGCGGCCTCGTGGAGTTCGCGCGGCACGTTCTGCAGTCCGGCGAGCAGCGCGACCGTCGTCTGCGGCATGCCCGCCCAGACGCCGACGACGATGACGGCCGGCAGCGCGGTGCCGATGCCCGTCAGCCAGTCCCGGCCGTCCCCGAAGCCGAGATCGCGCAGGGTCTCGTTGAGAATTCCCGCATCAGGGTTGTAGACGAGGCGCCACATGATGCCGACGACGACCTCCGGCATCGCCCACGGGATGATCGCGAGCGATCTGGCCAGCCAGCGGAAGCGCAGGTCCTGGCTGAGCAGCAGCGCCAGGCCGAGGGCGAGCACGAACTGCGGCACCGTCACACCGACGGCCCACAGCAGGCCGATCCGGAACGAGTCCCAGAACAGCGTGTCGTGCACCAGGTCCTGGAAGTTGAGCAGGCCGATCCACTCGGTGGGCTCGGTGCGGCCCGACTGGGAATCGGTGAAGGCCAGCGAGATGCCGTAGAGCAGCGGGCCGACGCTGAGGACGAGGATCGGGAGCAGCGCGGGCAGGACGAGGAACCAGGCGCCCTGGTCAAGGACGCCCGTGGATGCCGCGCCCCCGCGCCGTTCATCGCCCTCGCGTCTGCGGCGGCCTCGCCACCGGCCCCGGCCGGAGCCGCCGCTGTCGGGCCGCTCGCTCTCGGTCGCCAATGTCACGGAATCGGCTCCTTTGGGCGGCTGATTAGGTTTTGGCCGCCCAGGCGGCCCCCGTCATCGTGCTGATGTGACCTTGATACGTCAAGCGACCGCGCACGCCGGAAGTCCGGTCTGGCCTGTGCGAATGCGAGACTTGCGCGGCGGCTGGAGCACACCGGCCGCGGGTGAGGCACCGGGTGCGGGAGGCAAAGGCATGGACGAAGCACGGGCACGGGACGTACTGAACTCCGCGGGGCTCGCGGGGGGCGCCCGCGGCCACGCCGAGCTGATCGCCCTCGGCGAGAACGCGGTGTTCGCCGTGGGCGACCTCGTCGTGAAGGTCGGCCGGGACGCGCCGGAGCTGCTCGACCGGGCGCGGCGCGAGCTGGCTGTCGCCGAGTGGCTGCGGGCGTCCGGGGTGCCGGCCGTGCGGGCCGCCGAGCCCAAGCCCTGGTTCGCCTCCGGACACCCCCTGACCCTCTGGCACCGGCTCCCCGAGGCCGTCCGCCCCGCCGGACCCGCCGACCTCGCCGAGCTGCTCCGCCTCGTGCACGCCCTGCCCTCCCCCTCCTTCCGGCTGCCCCGGCGTGAGCTGCTCGGCGGTGTGGAGCGGTGGCTGCGGCTCGCCGGGGACTCCATCGACGCGGAGGACGCGGAGTATCTGCGGGCGCGGCGGGACGGGTTCGCGGCGGCCGTCGTCCCGCTCGTCCCGCACCTCACCCCCGGGCCCCTGCACGGGGACGCGCTGCCGCGCAACGTCCTCGTCGGCCCCGACGGGCCCGTCCTCGTCGACCTCGAGACGTTCTCCTCCGACCTCCGCGAGCACGACCTCGTCGTGATGGCCCTCTCCCGGGACCGGTACGGGCTCGGGGCCGAGGCCTACGACGCGTTCACGCGCGGCTACGGGTGGGACGTGCGGGAGTGGGAGGGCTGTTCCGTGCTGCGTGGGGCGCGGGAGACGGCGAGTTGCGCGTGGGTCGCGCAGCACGCTCCGGCCAACCCTCGGGCGTTGGCCGAATTCCGCCGCCGCGTGGCGTCTCTGCGGGACGGGGACCCCACGGTCCGCTGGCACCCGTTCTGACCGGGCGGGACGGGCTTTCTCCCCACCCACTCGCCCCAACTATGCGTCTGGCCGGGGCAGTCGGCACTGCCTGCCCCAAGACCCCGGGGGGAGCCTCGCCGGGTCAGACCGTCGCGTCCGCGTCCTCGCGCAGGGGCCACGTCCCGTCCACCACAGCGGCAGCGTCCCCTTTGCGGCGCAAGAAGGCCTGGAAGTCGGCCGCCCACTCGGCGTACCAGCGGACCTGCTGGCGGTGGAGTGCGGCGGCGCCGAGGTCGGCGACCTTGGGGTGGCGGGTGGCGAGGGCGTGGGCGAGGCGGGCGGCGGCGAGGGCGTCGGCGGAGGCGTCGTGGGCCGACTCCAGGACGACGCCGTACTCGGTGCAGACCGCGGCGAGGTTGCGCTTTCCGCGCCGATAGCGGTCGACGGACCGGTCGATGGTGTACGGGTCGACGACGGGGCCGGGCTCCGCCCCGCCGAGCCGGTCCCGCAAAGACGGAAGCCCGTGCCGCCGCAGCTCTGCGGCGAGCAGGCTCAAATCGAACGCGGCGTTGTAGGCGACGACGGGCACACCGGACTGCCAGTACGACACCAGGACCGCGGCTATCGCGTCGGCGACCTCCGCCCCGGGCCGCCCCTCGGCAGCGGCCTTCTCGTCGGTGATCCCGTGCACGGCAACCGCGTCCTGCGGGATCGGCACGCCGGGGTCGGCGAGCCACTCCCGGCGGCCCAGCTCCTGCCCGGCCCTGACCTCGATCACCGCCCCCGTGACGATGCGCGCCTCGCGCGGATCCGTGCCCGTCGTCTCCAGGTCGAAGCCGATCAGCAGCTCCTGGTGCCAGCCCATGGCCGCCCCCTTCGTCGTGGTGCTTTCCCCCAGTGGTCCCCACGATCCCATGCGCCACTGACAATCAGATGGCCGGATTCCGCTTGTCCCCGCCCGGCCCGGCGCGCAGCCCCGCACCCGGCCCGCACCCGGCCCGGCGCGGCCCTCTCACGACACCGGCCGCGAGTCCGCCCACGCCGTCTCGAACTCCTCCCGGTACGTCGCGAAGAGCCCGTGCTCCCCGTGGTCGCCCGGTTTCACGACCCGGCCGCCCCCGCGCAGCACGAACACGGGCACCTCCATGCCGCGGGTGCGGCGCAGATAGGACTGGACGACGGCGATGCCGTCGGCGCCGTCGCCGTCGACGAGGTAGGCGGTGAAGCGGGGGGTCTCGTCGAAGACCTGGATCTCGAAGGCGCCGGGGTCCCGCAGCCGGGACCGCACCCGTCGCATGTGCAGGATGTTGGTCTCGACGGAGCGGCTGAGCTCACCCCGTTTGAGTCCGAGTTCCCGCTCGCGCCGTTTGACGGCGCTGCTCGCGGGGTTCAGGAACAGCAGCCGCACCCGGCAGCCGGACTCGGCGAGGCGCACCAGACGCCGCCCGGAGAAGTTCTGGACCAGCAGATTCAGGCCTATCCCGATGGCGTCGACGCGCCGGGCCTCGCCGAACAGGTCCTCGGCGGGGAACTGGCGAAGGAGGCGTACCCGGTCGGTGTGCACCCCGACCACGTCGGCGTACCGGTCGCCGACCAGTTCCTCGACGGCGTCGACGGGCAGGCGCCGCGCGGAGGGCGTGTCGGAGCCCGCGCCGAGGATCTCCAGGAGCCGGGCCGAGGCGCGCTCGGCCTGGGCCAGGACGGTCGGGGACAGGGCCCGGTTGCGGGAGACGACGTTGCGGCTGACCTCGAGTTCGTCCAGGGCGAGTTCGACCTCGCGCCGGTCGTCCAGGTAGGGCTCGAAGCACGGCCAGTGCTGGACCATGAGCTCCCGCAGCTGCGGCAGCGTCAGGAAGCTCAGGACGTTGTCGTCGGCCGGGTCGAGGAGATAGCCCTTGCGGCGGCTCACCTCGCGCACGGCGACGGCCCGCTGCACCCACTCCTGCCCGGCCGGGCCGGCCGCGGCGACGACCCAGTCGTCGGCGTGCACGGGTTCGTAGACGGGGCGCAGAACAGCGGCCACGACCGCGCGCAGCCGCTGCTCCACCAGGTTCAGCCAGATGTAGGCCCGCCCGGCCCGCTGCGCGCGCGTGCGCACCTCGCGCCAGGCGTCGGCGCCCCAGTCCAGCTCGGGGCCGATCTGCGATGCCATGTCCACCGGCCGTGCCAAGGACACGGCCGACGGCGGGACATTGGCGGAGCCCTCCTCGTGACCCTCGTCACCAGGGGGCAGTTCCCGCCCACCCGAGCTCACCCACGCACCGCCTTCCGCTCCCCCCGGACTCTCCCCCAGTCAACGATCAAGGAAGGGTACTCCGGGAGCGGTGGGCGGTGCAGCCGGATGGAGCGGGCACTTTCCTCAATTGCCGATCGGGATCTGTCCGTTGTGGCCCGCGAGATCCTGCGGGGTGAGCGGGTTCATGGCCGTGACGTCGCGCGGGGCCAGCGCGAAGCCCTGCCAGTGGACCGGCATGGGCTGCTGGTCCTCGTCCCGCGCGATGTGGTGGAAGCCGATGTTGACCCAGGTGATGGGGTGCTTGAGGGTCTCGCCGTTCGACCACTTGTCGACGCTCTTGGGGTAGCCGTTCGGGCACCCTATGTTGGCGCTCGCGTACTGCTCGCACTTCTTGTACTCGGTGAAGTACACGTCGTGCTTGGTGTAGGGCCGTCCGATGTGCTTGTTGCTGGCCCCGGGCACGATCTCGTACGAACGCGGGTGCTTGTCCTTGTTCTTGCCCGTGGCGCTCACCACGCGCCACCAGCGCATGTCCTTGCGGTCGCCGGTGAGTTCCTTGGTGACGGGCGTGCGGGTGGTCTTCGTGGTCGGGCTGCCGCCGTTGGCCGACGGGGTGACCTTGGAGTCGTACTGCTCGACCTTGGCCTTCGGGGAGCCGTCGAGGCCGAAGTTCAGCCGCCAGAAGACGTTGTGCGAGTGGCTCTCGGCCTTGGCCTGGTCGCCCTTGCCGATGGGCCAGCCGCGGCCGTCGCCGCCGTCGAAGTCGAACGGCGAGAGGCTGCCGGTCGCGCCCACGTTGGAGGTGATGGTGCCGTCCGAGGAGAAGCGCCACTCGGTGATGTACTCGTACCAGGAGGCCTTGTTGACGGTGTAGACCAGCAGGTCCTTGCCCTGGGCGGTGTAGACCTTGCCGTTGCCGCCGGTGGACTGGTCGTGGGTGAGGCGGTACGCGTGCCCACGCGCGCGCGTGGTGGTGCACAGGCCCTTGACGTTGCCCCGGTCGGGCACCTTCACGGTCTTGATGGTGCCGCCGGGGCACTCACCGGCCTGGAGGGGCTGCAGGGCCTGGCCGAAGTCGGTGTCCGTGACATCCTGGAACTCGGCGTCGCCGTCGTCGTAGGGCACGTGGATCTGCGCGAGGCGGGCGCTGGTGAGGACCGGTATGGGCTTGGGCTCGCCCTTGGGCTGGTAGCTGATCTTGTCGAGGATCAGCCCGGAGTACGTGTTGTAGTGCCAGCACATCCGCCAGGTCGTACCGCCGTCGACGGTCTGCTCGATCTTGTAGGCGGCGCTGCAGTCGGCCGCGGCCGCGGGGGCCTTGGGAGCGGCGGCCGCCGGTCCCGCGGGGCCCGCGGCGGCGAGGCCGGCCCCGATCAGCGCGGAGACCGCGAGGACCGTGCCGGCCCTCCTGCGGGCGCGCGAAAGTCTGTTGCCGTGAGAGGCGTCCATACGGAAATGACTCCTTCAGGAGGAGAGTGTGTGGGTGCCCTGCCCCGCCGGCCGGCGGAGGCGGGCCGTGGCCTGCCGGGCTGCTCAGCCCAGGCGGCCCACGTCACGCGCGCTGAGGTCCACCACGAACGAGCGGGTGTCGATCCACGGGCCGCGCTTGACCTTCGCGACGACCTGGAAGCACCGGTGCTTGCCGCACTCGGACAGCTCCGAGGGGATGCGCAGGTTCGTCTGCTTGCTGAAGATGAAGCCGCTCAGTTCCAGGTCGCCGGGGCCGGTGAGGTCCTTGCCGGTGGCCTTCTTGTAGTCCTGCTTCAGGCCCTTGCCGAGCGGGTCGGCGATCAGCAGTTGGGTGGCCTCGTTCAGCTCGTCCTTGGTGGGCGGCGGCTGCACGTTCTGCGCGGTGTTCGAGGACTCCACCTTGCCGGTCTCCAGATTGACCGTCTTGGTGATGGCCGCGTCCTTCTTGTAGTCGTAGTAGACGATCTGCGCCCGGCGCGCGGCGTCGCCGCCCTCGGCCGGGTCGTTCTCGGCGAGGTTCGTGGAGAGCCGCTGCGGCCCCCGGTCGCCCTCCACGTCCCGCGCGCTGGACCGCAGGCCGTTGCTGTCCAGCGCCGCCTTCTCGGCGCGCTGCGTCTCGGCGTCGGTCAGCGGGTCGCTGCCTATGCCCTTGTCGCCCTCCTCGGGCGCGTCCTCGACGACTCCGTCGGGCGCGATCGCGTCCTGGCGCGCCGAACCCGCCGCGGTGCTGCGGTCCCCCCTGTCTCCCGCTCCCGCCCCCTCGGGCAGCGTGACGACGACCATCGCGGCGGTCGCGACGACGGCAAGCGCGCCGCCCGCCACGACCTTCCCCAGATGACGTCTGACTAGTTCGCCCATATCCTCCCCCTATCTGCTCGTACAGCCCGATTTTTTGGGCATGTCGAGTATGTGGTCAGACGGTTAGACGGACTCAACTCCCGTGCGGTTGCCCCACTTTCGGGCAGAGTCTGAGCAAACTCCAGTCATGCGACGGGGGTGGTCGTGGAAGAGTCATAGGCATGCAGGTCTGGCCTGGGCAGGCGTATCCTCTCGGCGCCACGTACGACGGTGCCGGCACCAATTTCGCGGTCTTCTCCGAGGCCGCCGACCGATTGGAGCTGTGTCTGCTGCACGACGACGGTTCGGAGACCGCCGTCGAGCTGCGCGAGTCCGACGCGTTCGTCCGTCACGCCTATCTGCCCGGGATCATGCCGGGCCAGCGGTACGGCTTTCGCGCGCACGGCCCGTACGACCCCGCGCGCGGCCTTCGGTGCAACTCCGCGAAGCTGCTCCTCGACCCGTACGCGCACGCGCTGAGCGGCCGGACGGACTGGGGCGAGGAGGTCTACGGCTACCACTTCGGGTCCCCGGACCGGCGCAACGACCTGGACTCGGCGCCGCACATGATGACGTCCGTGGTGGTCAACCCGTACTTCGACTGGGGCGACGACCGCCCGCCGCGCACGCCGTACAACGAAACCGTCATCTACGAAGCGCACGTCAAGGGCCTCACGATGCTCCACCCCGAGCTGCCCGACGAGCTGCGCGGTACGTACGCGGCGCTCGCGCACCCGGCGGTCATCGAGCATCTGACGGCGCTCGGCGTCACCGCCCTGGAGCTGATGCCGGTCCACCAGTTCGTGAACGACCACCGGCTCGTCGACCTCGGCCTGAACAACTACTGGGGCTACAACACCATCGGCTTCTTCGCGCCCCACAACGCGTACGCCTCCTGGGGCGACCGCGGCGAGCAGGTCCTGGAGTTCAAGTCGGCGGTGCGGGCGCTGCACGCGGCCGGGATCGAGGTCATCCTCGACGTGGTCTACAACCACACGGCCGAGGGCAACCACCTGGGCCCGACGCTCTCCTTCCGGGGCCTGGACAACGCCTCGTACTACCGCCTCGCCGACGACCCCCGCTACTACACGGACACCACGGGGACCGGCAATTCGCTCCTGATGCGCAACCCGCACGTGCTGCAACTGATCATGGACTCGCTGCGGCACTGGGTCACCGAGATGCACGTGGACGGCTTCCGCTTCGACCTCGCGGCGACGCTCGCGCGGCAGTTCCACGAGGTGGACCGGCTGTCCTCGTTCTTCGACCTGGTGCAGCAGGACCCCGTGGTCAGCCAGGTGAAGCTGATCGCCGAGCCGTGGGACGTCGGCGAGGGCGGCTACCAGGTGGGCAACTTCCCGCCGCTGTGGACGGAGTGGAACGGCAAGTACCGCGACACGGTGCGGGACATGTGGCGCGGTGAGCCGCGCACGCTCGCGGAGTTCGCGTCCCGGCTGACCGGCTCCTCCGACCTGTACCAGGGCGACGGGCGGCGGCCCCTCGCCTCGATCAACTTCGTCACCTGCCACGACGGGTTCACGCTGCACGACCTGGTCGCCTACAACGACAAGCACAACGACGCCAACGGCGAGGACAACCAGGACGGCGAGAGCCACAACCGGTCCTGGAACTGCGGGGTCGAGGGCGAGAGCGACGACCCGGACGTCCTCGCCCTGCGCGCCCGCCAGCTCCGCAACTTCATCGCCACGCTGATGCTGTCCCAGGGTGTGCCGATGCTCAGCCACGGCGACGAGTTCGCCCGTACCCAGGGCGGCAACAACAACGCCTACTGCCAGGACAACGAGGTCGCCTGGGTGCGCTGGCCCGAGGGCGACAGCACGCTCCTCGCCTTCACGCGCGCGATGGCGTGGCTGCGCCGCGACCACGCGGTCCTGCGCAGGCGCCGGTTCTTCCACGGCCGTCCGGTCGAGGGCACGCACGACGAGCTGTCGGACATCTCCTGGTTCACGCCCGAGGGCGAGGAGATGACCCAGGAAGACTGGGACGCGGCGCAGGCCCGGGCCCTCACGGTGTTCCTCAACGGCAACGCCATCTCCGAGCCCGGCGAGCGCGGCGAACGCATCACCGACGACTCCTTCCTGCTGATGTTCAACGCCTCCGCCGAACCCATCGACTTCGTGGTGCCGGTGAACCAGGGGGCGCAGTGGCATGTGGTGGTGGACACCGCGCGGGAGGACGGGGTGCCTCCGGGGACGGGCGGGAAGGTGCGGGCGGGCGAGCGGGTGACGCTGGTCGACCGGAGCCTCACGGTGTTGCAGCGTCCGGCGTGAGGGTGCCGTGCGGCGTGACGGTGCCGTCCGGGGTGACGGTGCAGTCCGGGGTGTGGGTGCCGTCCGGCGGGCGGGGGGCTTCCTTCGTGGGGGTGGCGACGTCCGGTACGCGCACGTGGCCCTCGCCTGCGCGCGCGTGCCCGTCGGCGTCGCCCCTCCCCGGGCGGGCGAGCAGCGCCACCGCGAAGGCCACCGCCGCCGCCGCGCTGCCGAGTGCGAACGCGGCGCCCGCCCCGTGCGTCTCGGCGAGGCGTCCGGCCACTGCGAGCGTGACGGCCTGGCCACCGACGAAGGCGCTCGCCGCGAACGTCATGCCCTCGGCGAGCCGCGCCTGGGGCACGGAGCGTTCGGTGAGGGCGAAGCCGGTGATGAGGTTCGGGGCGTAGACGGCGCCGAAGACGGTCACGACGGCGTACAGGGCCGCCATGCTGTGCGTCCACACCAGCGGCAGCGAGAGCAGCGCCGCGGCGGCCGTCGCGACCCGCCAGCGCGCGTGCAGCCCGAACCGCTCCGGCAGCGCGGCCGTGGCGAGCCCGGTGACGGCGCTCATCACGCCCATCGCGGCATAGACCAGGCCCGCCTGCCCGGACGCGCCCAACTCCTCGGTGAGCGCGGTGATCCCGGCACCGCAGGCGCCGAGCAGCACGCCCAGGAAAACCAGGCCGACCCGGACGACGTACACCTCGCGCGGCAGCGGCGGGCGCCCTCCGGGCCCGCTCCGCGCGGTCGGCCCGCCCGGCCGCACCGCGCGGGCCGTCGGGTACAGCGCGAAGCCCGTGCCGCAGCCCGCGACCAGGACGGCCGCGACGCCGAACGCGTACGCGGGGTGGCCCGCCAGGGCGGCGAGGCCCACGAGGGCCGGGCCGAGGACGAAGGACAGCTCGTCCATCGTGGACTCCAGGGACAGCGCGGTGCCGACGAGCCGCGCGTCCCCGCCCCCGTTCCGGACGAGCCGCACCACCCGGGCCCGGGCGAGCGGCCCGATCCCGGGCACGCTGGCACCCGCCAGGACGCCCAGGAGGAGCAGCGCGGGGGTGGGCAGCCCCAGGAGCGCGCCGAGCGTGTACGCGGCCACACAGAGGGCGTTGAGCGCCGCGAACGCGAGCACCACGGGCCGCTGCCCCCGCCGGTCCGCGAGCCGTCCGACGAACGGCCCCGCGGCCACCTGCCCGAGCGCCAGGGCGCACGCGACGGCGCCCCCGGTGGCGATCGACCCACTGGTCCGGCTCACCAGCAGCACACTCCCGAACTGGATCACCGCCACGGGCAGCCGCCCCAGGAACGACACCACCGGGAGCGTGGCCCCGGTGACGGCGAGCACCTGCCGGTAGGCGTCGCGGGTGGCTCGGGGGGCGGGAGCGGTGGGAGCGGGAACGGTGCGGGCAGGAGCGGTCGGGGTGGGAGCGGCGCTGGTATCGGTGTCCCTTTCGGCCATCGTTGGACGCTAACGGCGGTCCCGCGCGAGCGCGCATGCGTCGAAGGCACGAAAGGCGGTGGGGCGGGTACGTACGTTCGCATGACGTCAGCGCGCTCTGTGCCCGTGGTTCCGCCGCCGCCCACCGCCACGTACCGGCTGCAGCTACAGCCCGGCTTCCCGTTCGCGGCCGCCGCGCGGGCGGTGCCGTATCTGGCCTCGCTCGGGGTCTCGCATCTGCATCTGTCGCCGGTCCTGGAGGCGGTGCCCGGGTCGACGCACGGGTACGACGTCGTGGACCACGCGCGCGTGCGTGCCGAGCTGGGCGGGGAGGACGGGCTGCGGGCGCTCGCGCGGACGGCCCGGACCGCGGGGCTCGGCCTGGTCGTGGACATCGTGCCGAACCACATGGCGGCGGTGCCTCGGCACAACCGGGCGCTGTGGGAGGTCCTGCGCCAGGGACCGGAGTCCCCGTACGCGCGCTGGTTCGACATCGACTGGGAGGCGGGCGGCGGCAAGGTGCTGCTGCCCGTGCTCGGGCATCGGCTCGGCCGCGAGCTGGAGCACGTGCGCGTGGCGGACGGCGTCCTGCGCTACCGCGATCAGGAGTTCCCGCTGCGGAAGGGCACCGAGGGACTGCCGCTCGACCGGCTCCTCGACGCCCAGTGGTACCGCCTCGCCTGGTGGCGGCTGGCCCGCACGGAGATCAACTACCGGCGGTTCTTCACCATTTCGGAACTCGTCGCCGTGCGGGTGGAGGACCCGGAGGTGTTCGACGCGACGCACGCGACGGTGCTGCGGCTCCTGCACGAGGGCGTCGTGGACGGGCTGCGCGTGGACCACCCCGACGGTCTCGCCGACCCCGGGGCGTACCTCCAGCGGCTGCACGAGGCCACCGGCGGGCGCTGGACGGTCGTCGAGAAGATCCTCGCCGACGGGGAGCGGCTGCCCGCGGCCTGGCCCGTGGCGGGCACCACGGGCTACGACGCCCTGCGGCACGTCGACGGGGTCCTCACGGACGATGCGGGCGCCGGTGAACTCCTCGCCCAGTACCGCGGGTTCGCGGCGCCGCCCGCCGACCGCGGCGGCGACTGGACGGCGACGCTGCGGCGCGCCGCGTACAAGGTCGTGACGCGCGAGCTGGCCGCCGAGGTCGACCGCCTCACGCGCGAGGCGCTCGCGCTCTGCGCGGCGGACCCCGCGCTGCGGGACCACGCGCCGTGGATGCTGCGGACGGCCCTGCGGGAGCTCCTCGTACGGCTTGAGGTCTACCGTCCGTACGCCACCGGGGGCGCCGATCCCGAGACGGTCCTGACGGCCGTGGCGGCGCGGGAGGCGCAGCGGGTGTTCGCCGTCCCCGAGGAGGCCGAGTCCGTGGCCGTCGTGCGGGACCTCGTGCTCGGCAGGGCGCCGGGGAACGGGGCGCGCGCGGCGTTCCGGGCGCGGTTCGCGCAGACGGCCGCCGCGCTGCGGGCCAAGTCGGTGGAGGACACGGCGTTCTACCGGCACGCGCCGCTCCTGTCGGCCGCCGAGGTGGGCGGCTCGCCCGCGCGGCCCGCCGTGGACGTGGCGGAGTTCCACGCGTACTGCGCGCGCGTGCAGCGCGACTGGCCGTACTCGGGGACGGTCCTGACGACGCACGACTCCAAGCGCAGCGCGGACGTGCGGGCGGCCATCAGCGTGCTCTCGCAGGCGCCCGCGCGCTGGGCGGGGCTGCTCGCGGAGGTGACGCGGCGCACCGCGCGGGCGGGCGGCAGGCGGGCGCCCGACCCCCAACTGGCGTGGGCCGCCTGGCAGACGGCGGTGGGCTTCGCGCCGTCCGCGCTCACCGCGCGCGCTACGGAGGAGGCCGGTCCGTACGGACAGCGGCTCCAGGAGGCGCTGTTGAAGCACGTGCGGGAGGCCGGGCTGCACACGAGCTGGACGGAGCCCGACGAGGCGTACGAGGGGGCGGTGACGGCGTTCCTGGAGGCCGGGCCGTGCGGGCCGCCGCTGCACGCGGTGACGGAGTTCGCGGCGGAGCTGGCTCCGCATGTGCGGGCGAATGTGCTCGGCGGGGCGCTGCTGCAGTTGACGATGCCCGGGGTGCCCGAGCTGTACCAGGGCACGGAGCGGGACTACCGGGCCCTGGTGGACCCGGACAACCGCCACCCTGTCGCGTTCGAGGGCACTGCGGACGGTTCGGCGGAGGGTGCCGCCGACCTGTCCGCCGAGAAGCTGGCGACGACTGTCGCGGCGCTGCGGCTGCGGGCCCGGCGGCCGGAACTCTTCGGTGGCGCGGGCACGTACGAGCCGCTGTCCGCGACGGGGCCCGGCGCCGGGCACTGCCTGGCCTACGCGCGCTCCGGGGACGTACTGGTGGCCGTGACGCGGCTGTCGCTGCGGCTCGCCGAGGCGGGCGGCTGGGGGGACACCGCCCTGCCGCTCCCCGCGGGCGGCTGGAACGACCTGCTCGCCCCGGGACGGGAGTTCAGCGGGCACGCGCGCGTGGCGGAGCTGTTCGCGGAGCTGCCGGTGGCGCTCCTGGAACGGACGTGCGAAGCCCCGCCGACGGGGCGGTGACAAGGCGGAGGGGTGCGCTTCTTGCGCGGGCCCTGGGGAGCCCGGGGCCGGAGTGCTTGACACCTGAACCGCCGCGTGGCGTACTGCGGATTGGGTCAGCGGACGGACCGGGCGGGGGTGAGTCAACTGGCGGAAAACCGCTATCCCACTGTTCCCGAACTCTTCCTGTCCGTTCAGGACCTGGCGGCCCGCCGTTCCGAGCTGAGCACGCTGCGCCAAGTCGGCACCTCACGCGCCGGCCGTCCCCTGCACCTGCTGTCCGTGGGCCACGCCCCGCGCGCGGTCCTCGTGGTCGCGGGCGCCCACGCCAACGAGCCCACCGGCGGCTCGACCCTCCTCGCGCTCGCCGAACAGTGCCTGCACGACCGGCGGTTGCGCGCGGACACCTCCTGGCACTTCCTGCTGTGCGCCGACCCGGACGGCGCGAGCCTGCACCGCACCCCGGCGCCGCGCACCCTCCTCGACTACCACCGGCACTTCTTCCGCCCGGCGGGCCCCGAGCAGCCCGAGTGGTCGCCGTCGGTGCTCCCGCCGGACCGGCTGCCGCCGGAGACCCGCGCCCTGACGGGCGTCATCGACGAGCTGCGGCCCTACCTGCAGGTGTCCCTGCACTGCACCGACCTCGGCGGCAGCTGGGTGCAGCTCACCCGGGACATCCCGGGGCTCGCCGAGCCGTTCGCCAAGTCGGCGGCCCGCCTGGGCATCCCGGTGGAGACGGGCGCGTCGGACGCGGCCGGGTGGCCGGTCTCCGGTCCAGGCGTGCACGTGCTGCCGGGCCCGGGTTCGGCGGCGGCGTACCCGAGCCTGCCGGAGGACGCCCGGCACACGACGTGGCACCACGTGCACCGGTACGGCGGTACGACCGCCATCGTGGAGGTGCCGATGTGGGCGAGCGACACGGTGGGCGACGTGGCGGCGCACCCGGCGCCGCGGACGGCGATGCGGTCCTTCGCGTCCCGGCTGCGGCACGACGCGGGGCTGGTCGAGGACGTGCTCGGGGACGCGCTGCCCCGGCTGCCGCGCGCGGAGGGGCCGCTGCTCCGGGCGGCCAAGTGGGCGCTCGGCCTGGTGCCGGGGCTCGCCGACGACTGGGGGCGGCTGCCGCCCGCGGGCACGTCGATGGCGTACATCGGGAGCGTGGACGCCTTCGGGCGGCGCCTGCCGCTGCGGGCGGCGGCGATGCTGCTCCGGGTGCTCGACGGCGCGGGCGACCGGGCGGCGCCGCGTCTGGACCGCCTGGTGACGTCCTGGAGCGAGGCGTTCGCCGAGCGGTTCGGGGCGCGGTGGGTGCCGTTGGAGCACCAGGTGGAGCATCAGGCGCGGACGACGGTGGAGGCGGCGCGGCACGCGCGCGGGGCTGTCGACTGATCTCGGCCGAGTCGGCCGGCGGCGCGCGGGCGGGCTTGGAGCTCCGTCCAGCGGGCGTGTCCTGGGCACGGGAGCACTCGGGCAGCCATGCGCAGGCCGTCGTGCAGCGTCACGCGGGCCGTCGGGCGGCCGTGCTCAGGCCGTCGCGAGGCAGAACGACAGGCTGCCGAAGGACACCTGGTCCCCGGCCTGGACGACGGCGGCGCCGATCACCCGGCGGCCGTTCACGGACGTGCCGTTGGTCGAGCCGAGGTCGCGCAGGACCCACATGCCGCCCTGCGCGGACAGTTCGGCGTGCAGCCGCGAGACCGTGTCGTGGCTGAGCCGCAGGCCGTTCGCCGGGTCGCGGCCGATCCGCAGCGGGTACGCGCCCGGCGCCGGCAGGAGCAGTTTCGGCAGCCGCTCGGACTGCCAGGCCCTGCGCAGCTTCACCGTGAACCCGGAGACCGCACCCACGGAGCCGAGCACCAGCTTCGACCAGCGGCTCTCGGTGCGCAGGTCGGCGGTGAGCGCGGCCAGTTCGTCCCGGCGCCGGGCGGCGAGGGCCAGCTCCATGCGCCGTACGAACGTGTCGTGCGAGAGCCGGCCGAGCGCCGCGCCCTCTCTGAGCACCTCCAGGGCCCGCTCCCGCTCGGCGTCGGTCAGCCGCGCCGGGGTCGTACCGGACTCGGAGGGCAGCGAAGAAGGCGACGTCACGTCGGCAATTGTCGGCCAGGCCCAGCCAGGTGTCCAGAAAGGGCCGGGCGGGGGCCGCAGGTTCGCGCCCGTCCCGACACGGGGCGGGCCTCGCGGGTCCGACGGGTATAGGCAAGTCCATGGGCACGGTCGATGACGGCCGGGACGACGGACGAGGGGACTGCCGGTGAGGTTCGAGGTGTGGGCGCCGCGCGCGGAGCGGGTGGGCCTGGTCCTGGAGGGCGCCACGCGCGCGTTGGCGCGCGACAAGGAGCGCCCGGGGTGGTGGGCGGTGGAGGCGGCGGCGACCGACGGCGCGCGGTACGGCTTCTCGCTGGACGGGGGTCCCGCGCTGCCGGACCCGCGCTCGGCACGGCAGCCGGACGGCCCGGACGGGCTGAGCGCGGTCGTGGACCACGCGCGGTACGCGTGGCGGGCGCCGTGGGCGGGGCGCGGGCTGCGGGCCGCGGTGCTCTACGAGCTGCACGTGGGCACATACACCCCCGAAGGTACCCTGGACGCGGCCGCGGGGCGCCTCGGCCACCTCGTGGAACTCGGCGTCACGCACGTCGAGTTGATGCCGCTGTGCCCCTTCCCGGGGCGGCACGGCTGGGGGTACGAGGGGGTGTCGCTGTGGGCCGTGCACGAGCCGTACGGCGGCCCTGAGGCGCTGAAACGGTTCGTCGACGCGGCGCACGGGCACGGCCTGGGCGTCGTGCTCGACGTGGTCCACAACCACCTGGGCCCGTCCGGCAACCATCTGCCCGCGTACGGGCCGTACTTCACGGACACGCACCAGACGCCGTGGGGCGCCGCCGTGAACCTGGACGCGCCGGGCTCGGACGAGGTGCGGGCGTATCTGGTGGGCAGCGCGCTGGCCTGGCTGCGGGAGTACCGGATCGACGGGCTCCGCCTGGACGCCGTGCACGCACTCCGGGACACCCGCGCGCGGCACTTCCTGGAAGAGCTGTCGGCCGCCGTGGACGAGCTGTCGGGCGAACTGGACCGCCCGCTCGCCCTGGTCGCCGAGTCCGACCTGAACGACCCGCGCGTGATCACCCCGCGCGCGGGCGGCGGCCTCGGCCTGTACGCGCAGTGGAACGACGACTTCCACCACGCCCTGCACACCGCCCTCACCGGCGAGTCCCAGGGCTACTACGCGGACTTCGCGGCGGCGCCCCTCGCGGCCCTCGCCAAGACGCTGACACATGGCTTCTTCCACGACGGTACGTTCTCGACGTTCCGCGACCGCGGTCACGGGCGGCCGGTCGACCGCAGGCGCACCCCCGCGTACCGGCTGCTCGGCTACACGCAGACGCACGACCAGATCGGCAACCGCGCACAGGGAGACCGGCTCTCCGCCGCCCTGTCCCCCGGGCTGCTCGCGTGCGGGGCGGCGCTCACGCTCACCGGTCCGTTCACGCCGATGCTGTTCATGGGCGAGGAGTGGGCGGCCGGTACGCCCTGGCAGTTCTTCACCGACCACACCGACCCGGCGCTCGCGGAGGCCGTACGGCAGGGCAGGCGGCGGGAGTTCGCGGACCACGGCTGGGCGGCGGACGCCCCGTCGGGACAGCGGCACGGTGAGCAGGTGCCGGACCCGCAGGACCCGGCGACCCGCGAGCGCTCCTGCCTCGACTGGTCCGAGCCGGAACGCGAGCCCCACGCGCGCGTGCTCGCCTGGTACCGCGAGCTGATCGCGCTGCGGCACGCCCGCGCCGACCTGACGGACCCGGATCTGGCGGCGGTCCGGGTGGCGTACGACGAGGCGGCGCGCTGGTTCGCGGTGCGGCGCGGGGAGCTGCGGGTCGCGGTGAACCTGTCCGGGGAGGCGGCCGGGATCCCGCTGGGCACGCCCCACGCGCGCGTGCTGGCCGCGTGGGACGCGGTCGCGGCGCCGGGGGCGGACGGGGTGCTGCGGCTGCCGCCGGAGTCGTGCGCGGTGCTGGCGCTCGCGTAGGCCCTTGGTGTCGTCGGGCGGGCCTCTTCGCCTCGTCGCGCGCTCCGGACGACGCCATGGAGACCCTTGCCCTACATGTAGACCCTTGACCTGAAGGGCCCTTCAACTATTAGCGTGCGCCGGGACACGTGAGGAGATCCGATGGAACAGCGGTACCTGGGCCGGACCGGACTGCGGGTGAGCGAGCTGTGCTTCGGCGCCATGATGTTCGGTGGCGGCGAGGGCGGCGCGGACGAGGCGACGGCGCACCGCATGCTGGACGCGTTCACGGCGGCGGGCGGCACGTTCATCGACACGGCGGACGCGTACGGCGGCGGGGCCTCGGAGGAGGTCCTCGGCCGGTGGCTCAAGGGCCGCCGCCGCGACGACCTCGTCATCGCCACCAAGGTGTTCCTGCCGATGGGCGAGGGCCCGAACGACCGCGGCCTGAGCCGCAAGCACATCCTGTCGGCCGTCGACGCGAGCCTGCGCCGCCTGGGTACCGACTACATCGACCTCTACCAGACGCACGTGTGGGACGCGCACACGCCGCTGGCGGAGACGCTGTCCACGCTCGACGGCCTGGTGCGCGCCGGGAAGGTCCGCTACCTGGGCACGAGCAACGTCAGCCCGGCCCAGCTGCAGAAGACGCTCGACGTGTCCCGCGCGCGCGGCTGGGAGCCGTACGTCTGCCTGCAGCCCCGCTACAGCCTGCTCGCCCGCGAGGTCGAGTGGGAGCTGCTGCCGCTGAGCGCGGCCGAGGGCGTCGGCGTCATTCCGTACAGCCCGCTCCAGGCGGGGTGGCTCTCGGGGAAGTTCCGGCGCGGCATGGACGCGCCGCCCGCGGGGGCACGCGGCAGCGGGGACTGGGAGGGGCGCGCCACCGAGGAGACCTGGCGGGTCGTGGACGCCGTGCTCGCCGTCGCCCAGGAGACCGGCCGCACGCCCGCCCAGGTGGCGCTGCGCTGGCTGCTCCAACGGCCGGGCGTGACCTCGCCGATCGTGGGCGCCCGCTCGGTGGAGCAGCTCACGGACAACCTCGGCGCGGCGGGCTGGGCCCTGTCCGCGGAGCAGCACCGCCGCCTGACGGAGGCGAGCGCGCGGCCGCTGCCGTATCCGTACGACCTGCTGGCGCACTTCACGAACGAGCGTCCGCACGGCTGAGCGCCGGGCCGCGCGGGCGGGCCTCCGGGGATGTCGACGGTGCCTCCGAGGACGTCAACAGCGTCTCCGTAGACGTCGATCGGCAGCTACGGAGGCGCGGTCCGCGTCCCCGTAGAAGCCGGTCGACTCTCCGTAGCCATCAGTCGACGATGGCCATCTCGCGCGCCGTGTCGTTGAGGCGGCGGCCGCCGTCCGCCGTCACCGTGACGATGTCCTCGATGCGCACGCCGAAGCGGCCCGGCAGGTAGATGCCGGGCTCCACGGAGAAGCACATGCCCGGGACGAGGGGCTGCTGTTCGCCCTCGATCATGTAGGGCGGCTCGTGGGTGGTGACGCCGATGCCGTGGCCGGTGCGGTGGATGAAGTACTCGCCGTATCCGGCCTCGGTGATCACCGCGCGCGCCACCCGGTCGACGTCCTGGCAGGCGATGCCGGGCCGCACCGCGCGGC
This sequence comes from Streptomyces flavofungini, assembly GCF_014650815.1. Taxonomy (GTDB): domain Bacteria; phylum Actinomycetota; class Actinomycetes; order Streptomycetales; family Streptomycetaceae; genus Streptomyces; species Streptomyces flavofungini. The sequence continues at coordinate 166,504 of NZ_BMVR01000004.1, read as the reverse complement.
AGGCGGCGTCCTGGGCCTCGCGGACCACGTCGTGGACGCGCTGCTCCTCGGCGGAGGGCTCGCCGACGTGCACGGTGCGGGAGGTGTCGGAGCCGTAGCCGTGCCGCAGGCCGCCGAAGTCGAGGACCACCATGTCGCCGCGCTCGATGACGCGGTCGCCCGCCTCGTGGTGCGGGCTGGCGCTGTTGGGCCCGGAGCCGACGACGGTGAAGTCGACCTGCTCGTGTCCGAACTGCCGCAGCAGGTCCGCGAGATCACCGGCGACGTCGGTCTCCTTGCGGCCCGCGAAGGGGACCTTCTGGATCTCCTCGTACGTGGTGTCGGCGGCGGCCCCGGCCGCGGCGAGCCGCTCCAGCTCGGCGGCGTCCTTGACGGCGCGGAGCATCGGCAGGGCCTCGGTGAGGGTGGTGTAGGAGCTCTCGGGCAACTGCCGCTGCAGGCCGAGCAGATGCATGGCCCAGGCGTTGTCGCTGACGCCGAAGCGGCCGCGCGCGTCGAGGAGGGGCGCGGTCACGTCGTAGGGGTCGACGCCGTCCGTCCAGTCCCGCAGGGTCATCGCGGGGGCGCCGGTCGCGCGCGCGGCGTCGGGTGCCTCCAGTTTCGGTACGACGAGGACCGGGTCCTGGCCGGGGGCGATGACGAGCAGGGTGAGGCGTTCGGTGTCGGCGGGCACGCGGTAGCCGGTGAGCCAGACCAGGTCGGGCCCGGGCGCGACGAGGACGCCCGCGAGGCCCGCGTCGGCGGCGGAGCGGGCGGCGCGGTCCATCCGGGCGCGGTAGTCGTCGGCGGTGAACGGCGCGGGCGTGACCGTGGTCATCGGGCCTCCTGAGGCTGGTGGTGGGGTCTCCCCGGCATCCTGCCCGCCCGCCCCGCCGTGCGCGAGCACGTATCGCGGCGCCGCCTCCTCAGCCCTCGATCGCGAGCCGCACGCCGAGCAGCACGAGCACCCCGCCGGACACCTGCTCCAGCCTGCGCCGCACGGCGGCCCGCGAGAGCACCGCCTTCATCCGGCCGACGAACCACACGTACAGGCCGTAGTAGCCCACTTCGTAGACGGCCCACAGCGCGGCCAGGCCGATCATGACCGGCAGTTGGGGCGCCCCCGACGGCACGAACTGCGGCAGGAAGGACATCGCGAAGACGGCGGCCTTCGGGTTGGCGAGGTTGAGCAGCAGTCCGCTCCGGTAGGAGGCCCACGAGGAGCGCGCCTTGACGGGCGCGTCGTCCTCGGCGTCCGCCTTCTTCTTGCGGGCGTTCCACAGCGTCTGGGCGCCGAAGCCGAGCAGCACCGCGGCGCCGACGACGCGCATGACGTCGTACGCGAACTGTGAGGCCGCGAGCAGCGCGGTCAGGCCGCAGGCGGCGACGACGCCCCAGATGAACACGCCGGTCTCGTTGCCGAGCACGGTCATGAACCCGGCCCGCCTGCTCCGCAGCGACTGCTTGATGATCAGGACCGTGCTCGGCCCGGGCGAGGCGGCGATCAATGTGCAGGCGCCGAGGAAAGCGATGAGGGTCGTCAGCATGGCGCCCATCATGGGTGGCCGGATCTACTCCATGCCACCGGTTTGCGATTGGCCGTTCCCCACCGGCCGTTCTAATGCTTGGCTGCCCATAGACCATTAGATCGATACGGTGCGGAGGGGCGTACGACATGCTGGTACTGGCACAGATCAGTGACCTTCACCTGGACGGGACGGCGCGCGCGACGGAGCGGGCCGAGCGCGTCCTGGACCATCTGCGGGCACTGCCGGGGCCCCTCGACGCGCTCCTGGTGACCGGCGACATCGCCGACCACGGCGAGGAGTCCGAGTACAAGGAGGCCGCGCGCCTCCTGTTCACCGACGCCCCCTGGCCCGTCCTGACCTGCCCCGGCAACCACGACGTGCGCGGCCCCTACCGGACGCACCTGCTCGGCGAGAGCTCGCCTTCGGACGCGCCGGTCAACCGCGCCCACCGCGTCGGCGGTACCGAGATCCTGATGGTCGACTCCCTCCTGCCCGGCAGCGACGAGGGGCAGCTCGACGACGAGACGTACGCGTGGCTGGAGGACCGGCTCGCCGCGCTCGACGACGGGACGCCCGTCCTGCTGTCCTTCCACCACCACCCCGTCCGGATGCACCACCCGCGCCTGGACACCTGGCGGTTGCGGCAACCGGAGCCCCTGGCCGCCCTGGTGGAGCGGCACCCGGAGATCGTGGGTCTGATCATCGGGCACGCCCACACCCCGGCGGCGACCACCTTCGCGGGGCGGCCGCTGCTCGTCGGCCCCGGTGTCGTCTCGACGCTGCGGCTGCCGTGGGAGGGCGAGGGTCTGGTCGACCTGGACGCCCCCGTCGGGCTCGCCTTCCACATCCTGGACGACGAGCGGCGACTGACCACGCACTTCAGGGTCGTTGCGTGACAGGGCACTTCGGGGTGAGAGCGTGACAGGGCACTTCGGGGCGGTTACGTGACCAGGCCCGGCCGGGCCGACAACACCTGCCGCGTACCGCTCGCGTGACGGACCGTCAGCATGACGTTCCTGCCCGGCCTTGCGCCCGCGACGGCCTTCGCCAGGTCAGCGGCGGAGGTCACCCGGGTACCGCCGAACATCACGAGTACGTCGCCGCGTACGAGACCCGCCGCGTGGCCGGGGCCCGGCTGGTGCACGCCGACCAGCAGGGCGCCGGTCCCGCCGGGGGCGTCGACGGCCTCGACACCGAGAGCGGGGCGCTGGGTCTGCGGTCCGACGGCCGCGGAGCCGCTGCCGGAGGACGTCTTCTTCGGGGACGCGTTCGGGGGCGCCTTCGGGGGTGGGGCGTGGTCCGGTCCCGCGCCCGGGGTCGTGGCCGAGGCTGTGCCCTTGGCCGTGCCTGAGCCCTTGCCCGAGGCGCTGCCCGCGCCCTTGCCGGGCTCCGTCGCCGCGCCCGGCGGCCCCTGCCCCGGGCCCTGCCCGCCCGGCAACCCGGCGCCCTGCGCGCCTGCCTGGCGCTGCATCTCCGCCATCTTGCTCATGCCGATGACCGTGGCGCCCACGGTGCCGAGGCCGATGCCCGAGAGCACCAGGACCGTGGCGCAGAACAGGCCGAAGAGGAGCGAGAAGAGCCGTCTGCCGCGACGGCGGGCGGCGTGCGGACGGTGCCCCTTGGCGGATGTGGCGGATGCGGGGGATTTGGCGGATTTGGCGGATCTTCCGGGTTTCCCCGATGTCGCTGGTGGGGTGAACGTGTCGGATGCACGGCCGGGGTCGGACTCGTCTCCCGGCAGCGGCTTGGGACGCAACGCGGTCTGTTCCATGGCTCGCCTCCGGCCACAGCCCTACCCGGCGTGACCCCGCGCGACGATTCACGAACGGGTGACGTCCAGGCGTGCGGCGAACACTTCGGCGGGGCCGTGCGGGGCGCCGGCGTGCACCAGTTCGGTGCGGTGGACGACGCGCGGCTCGGTGAGCGGTACGCCGACGGTGCCGGGTGCGGCGGCGGCCGACTCCGGGAGCAGGACGAGGCCGTGGCCGGCGGCGGCGAGGGCGGTGAGGGTGCGGACGTCGGTGCCCTCGTAGCGCAGGGCCGGGCGGAAGCCGCCGAGGCCGTGGGCCGCGCGCAGTTGGTCCAGGGGCAGGCCCGCACCGGGGGCGTCCAGCCAGCGGGCATCGGCCAGGTCGCCGAGGCGCAGGCCGGTGCGGTGGGCCAGCGGGTGGTCGGCGGGCAGCAGGACGCGGACGGGTTCCTCGCCGACACCACGGACGCTGAGCGGCGCCACGTCGGCCAGCCGCAGCGGGTCGCTGGGCGCGGCCAGGCCGTCCACGAGGCCGAGGGGCGCGGCGCCCGTTGCGACGGCCTCGGGGATGTCCGCGCGCGGCAGTACGCGCAGGGTGACGCCGGTCGGCGGGAGCGCCCGGAGCGTACCGGGGGTCAGGGCCGTCGGCGCGGCGACGAGCGTGAGGCCCTCGTCGACCGCGCCCGCGAGGGCCGTGACCTCGGCGCGGGCCGCGTCGAGGCGCAGCAGCAGCGGGCCCGCGTGCTCCAGGAGCCGCTCGCCCGCGCGGGTGGGCTCGACGGGGCGGCGGGTCAGGAGCGGGGTGCCGAGGTCCTGCTCCAGGGCGGCGATGTGCTGGGAGACGGCGGACTGGGTGTAGCCGAGTTCGCGGGCGGCGGCGGAGAACGAGGCGAGGCGGGCGACGGCGACGTACGTACGCAGGAGGTGCGGGTCCATGCCGTCCAGGATTCCGCATCCCATCAGAGACACTTATCGCGGATGCAGGTTTCATCGTTGGACGTGAACGGGTGGGGCCGCCCAGGATGATGTTCATGACCGAAACCCCGGACCCCGTGGCCCGTATCGCCCTGATCGCCGACCGCTCGCCGTCCGTCATCGCGCACACCCGCGTCCCCTCACTGCTCTCCGCCCTCGCCGCGCGCGACGGGCTGCTGCTCGACGCCTACTGGATCCCGACGCCGGACGCCGAGGAGCCGGACGCGGTGCGCGGCTTCGACGCGGTGTGGGTGCTGCCGGGCAGCCCGTACCGCAGCGAGGCGGGCGCGCTCGCCGCGATCCGTGCCGCCCGCGAGGACGGCATCCCGTTCCTCGGCACGTGCGGCGGCTTCCAGCACGCGGTCCTTGAGTTCGCGCGGAACGCGTGCGGGCTGACCGGGGTCGCGCACGCCGAGAACGACCCCGACGCCGACGACCTGCTGATCACGCCGCTCGCCTGCTCGCTCGTCGGCCACGAGGGCACGGTGCGGCTCACGCCGGGATCGCTCGCCGAGTCGCTGCTCGGCGCCGACCGCGCCCAGGAGCGCTACCACTGCCTGTACGCCCCCGACGGCAGCACCCACCTCGCCACCCTGGAGGAGCACGGCCTGCGCTTCACCGGCGTGGACGAGGAGGGCCAGGCGCGGGTCGCCGAACTCCCCGGCCACCCCTTCTTCCTGGCCACGCTCTTCCAGCCGGAGCAGTACGGCGACGGCTCGCGCCCGCACCCGTTCGTGCGGGGGCTCGCGCGGGCGGCGGTGGCGCATGCGGCGGAGGCGCGGGTGCCGGAGGGGCGGGAGGTGCGGACGGCCTGAACCCGCCCGCACCCGCCACCGGGCACCCGGCACCCAGCCCCGGCACCCGGCCTCCCGCGCCGGTGGCAGCCGTCAGTGGCAGCCGTCAGTGGCCGCTCCCGTGCCCGCCGTGCCCGCCGCCCCCGTGGTCGAACTTCAGCGCCTCCTTCGGCATCACGACGAACGGCCGCATCATCCCCATGTCCTCGTGTTCGAGGAGGTGGCAGTGGTACATGAACCGGCCGTATGCCCCGTCGAACTTGCCGATGACGCGGAGGAGTTGACCGCCGGGCACCCGGAACACGTCCTTCCAGCCTCGCTCGTTGGGGGCGAGCGGGATCGGTGTGTCCGGCTTGTGGGCGATCGGGGCGCGGGTGCCGCCGATCGTCACGTCGAAGCCCGAGGCGTCGTACGCGTCGCGGCCGAGGAGTTGGAAGTCGGCCAGGTGGATGTGCATCGGGTGGGTCACGTTCGGGTTCACCGCGAGGTTGAGGAAGCTCCACTGCTCGTACGCGCCCTCACCGATGGTGAAGCCCAGGCCGTCGTTGAACGTGCGGGCGATGCGTCGGTACGTCTTCAACACACCGTCCGGACCGCGCAGTTGGATGATGCCGTCGGTGGGGACCTGGACGGGGCCCGGGTCCTTCACCTCCACCATCTCCCACATCTCCGGGTGGCCGCCGCCGCCCTTCGTGGCGGGCGGGGTGAGCACGACGAGGCGGTGGCCGTGCGGGACGCCGTGGCCGATGGGCCGGAAGGAGCCGGACAGCACCTCGGGGAGCCGGAAGGTCTCCTGGGCGCCGCCGCCCCGGCCGACGCGGAACTCCATGACGTGCGGATACGCCACGTCACCGGCCGGGTCGGGCACGCCGGGCGCGGCGTTCGGGCCCTTGTTGACCAGGCGGAGCCGCTTGCCCGCGAGCGTCCGGAAGTCGATGAGCAGGTCGAAGCGCTCGGCGGGCGCGACCGTCAGCACGGGCAGGGTCGCGTCGAAGTCGACGGGCACGGGCCGGGGCAGCAGGCCGCCGTCGCTGCCGATCTGGTGCAGCACGCCCGGCACCGGTTCGTTGTCCTCGTCGACGAGGACCAGGTCGTACGTCCGCGCGTTCGAGGCGTTGACCAGCCGGAAGCGGTACCACCCCGGTGCCACCTCCGCGTACGGCCAGATGCGGCCGTTGACCGTGGTGTACGGGCCGGTGAAGGGCAGCGAGACCGGCTTGCCCGTCTCCGCGTTCTTCGGGTCGACGATGGTCGTCTTGTGCAGGAGGCGGCCGGTGAGGCGGCCGTCCTCGTCGGTGTCCAGGTTCCGGTCGGCGAGGAGCAGCGGGATCTCCCGCTTCCCGGACGGGAGTTGGAGTGCGTCCTCCTCGTCGTCGCGGACGAGGTACGTGCCGTAGAGCCCCGCGTACACGTTCCACCGGGTGATGTTCATGGCGTGGTCGTGATACCACCACTGGACCGCCTGGTGGTCGTTCGGGTACTCCGACAGCTGGGCGTCGCCGTACCCCACCGCGTTGTCCGCCCAGCCGTCGTTCCCGCCGCCCGTCTGCGCGCCGTGCACATGCGTGACCGTCCACGCGGGCAGCGCCGCCACGTCCTTGTTCGGCTCGATGCCCTCGCGGCCCGGGCGGGTGCTCGGCGGCGGCGAGGTGCGCGGGGCCTCGACGGCCGTGACGGGGAACTCGCCCTCCTTGGGCACGCGGTTCGTCCACGCGATCCGCACGCGCTCGCCGCGCCGCACCTCGATGGTGGGCCCCGGCACGCACCCCTCGTACCCCCACATGAGCGTGGGCGGCAGCTGCGGGTGCAGGCGCACCCAGGCGGGGCGGACGGCGATTTCCGTCTCTTCCAGGACGTCGGTGCCCGCCGGGCGCAGGACGGGCGGGATGGTCAAGGGCGCTGCGAACGGTGTCAGTTCGCGGGTTTCCGATGCCCCCGCGTCGGTGTGCGCGTCGGTGTGCGCGTCCGCACGCCCGTCCGCGTGGCCGTCGGCGTCTGCTCCGGTGTCGGTCTGCATGTCAGTCACGTCGGTCAAGGTCGAACACCCCCGTGTTCCGCTGTTTCCGCTGCGCTTCAGCCTTCACCTCGGAAGACTCACGGCCCGCGACGAAAGTTCCATGAATCCCGCATTCCGGAAAAACGCCGCATGACGGGTGCATGGCGGGGTGCCGGGGGGTGCGGGTGGGAGCTCCCGGGCCACCGGGGCGGGTGGGAGCTCCCGGGCTACCGGGGCGTGTGGGACCCCTCGGACCTCCGGCGCGGGCAGGAGTCCCCGGACCACTGGTGCGGGTGAGAGATCGCGGTTTCCCGGTGCGGGGCGGGCGGCGCCTCTAGGCTGACGGGTCCCGGGACCCGGGTTCGCACCCACCGCCCGCCCCGGCCCTGGCCCCGTCCGCCGCCGGAAGGAGAACGCGCCCCCATGCCCGACGCCCTGCCGCTGCGCGCGGAGCTGCTGCTCGACCAGGAGGCCCCGGAAGCCCTCGGCCAGGACCTGGTCGCGGCACTGGAAGGGCTCGGTGTCCGTACGGCCCGCGTCCGCCGGGCCGTCGACCACCGTGGCGCGGGCGACCTCCCCTGGCTCGTCCTCGCCTCGCTGCCGCTGCAGGCGTTCCTCAGCGGCCTGGGCGCGGAGGCGGTGCGGGACGCGTATGTGTCGTTCAAGGGCGTGGTGCGGCGCGGGGCGGGCCGGACAGCGGCGGGTGACGGGGCGCCGCGGCCGCTGGTCCTCCAGGACGCCCGGAGTGGTCTGAGCATCGTCCTGGAACCGGATCTCCCCGCCGAGGCGTATGAACAGTTGCTGGGCATCGACTTGGCAGAGTTCCACGTGGGGCCGCTGCACTACGATCGACAACTCGGCCGCTGGCGCTCAGAGTTGGACGAGGCGGCGGGCTGAAGGACCGCCACCTGCCGCTGAACGGGGGCTTGTGAGAGTGGGGGCACGGGCGGAGTCGGACGCCACCGAGGCGGAGGCGTGCGCCACGCGGGTGGAGATCGGGCGCGTACGCCTGGCCGCCGGGGACTTCGACGGCGCCCTCGCCGAGTTCCGCCGCGCCCACGAAGCGGCGCCCGAGGACTCGGCTCCCCTGTTCTGGCTCGGCTGCGCCCACGCCCATCGAGGTGAACTCGACGCCGCCGAGGCCCACTTCACCCGGTGTCTCGCGTGCGCCGCGCCACACCCGCGCGCCCTCGTGCAGCGCGCCTACGTACGCGTGGCGTCGGGGGACCGGGGCGGGGCACGGGACGATCTGCGCGCGGCGGCCAGGGGTGGAGGGCTGGACGACGAGGGGCGGTGGGTGGCGGCGGTTCTGGCGGGGGTGGGGGGTGGCCCGGCGGGGTCGGCGGGGTCGGTGGGGTCGGTGGAGGGGGCGGCGGACACGGTGGCGGGTGGCTCGGGCGCTGGGGGCGGCCCGGCGGCGGTGACTCCGGGCGCGGCGAACGCCACGGGCGGCCCTGCGCACGCGCAGTGCGACGCGGCATCGGACGGCACCGCAGGAGCGGCGGGCTCGGCGGACGTGCCGGGCGGCACCGCACCATCGGGTGCCGCCGCACCATCGGACACTGCCGTACCATCAGGCGCTGCCGCACCATCGGGCGCTCCCGCCACAAGCACGAGCGCAGCCGACGTCCCGGCGCCCGCGAGCGCGGACACAGCCGACACCCCCGCCCCCGGGCACGGCGCCCCCGTCGTCGCCGCGCTGCTCCGCAAGGCCGGGCTGGCCGCGCTCGGCGACGCCGAACCGGACTGGCCGCGAGCCGCCGCGCTGTTCGGCGCGGCGTGGGACATCGAGCCGGACGCCGGGCGTTCCGCCGCGCTGTACGGCGTCGCCCTTGCCGTGGGCGGGCGGCGGGGCCTCGCCGTCGACCTCCTCGGCGCCGCCGCCCGGCGCGACCCCACCGACCACCGCGTCACCCACGCCCTCGCGATCACCCTCCTCAACTCCCCCACCGCAGACTCCCCTGCGCCCCCCGCACCCCCAGCGCCCTCAACGCCCCCAGCGCCCTCAACCTGTGAGCGCACCATCGCCGCCTGGGGCACCCTCCTCTACGACAGCTCCTTCTGGGACCGCATCCGGCTCGCGGCCGGGCAGCGATACGGCGTCGACGTGGGCGCCGACCTCGTCCCCGACCTGCGTACCGCGCTCCGCGACCGCGTGGCCCAGTACCTGCCCGACGAGGGCGACAGCGGCAGCCGCGTACCCCCGGACGTGCTCCTCCAGCGCGAGGCCGACGCCGCCCGGCTCCTCGACGAGGCCGGGGGGTTCCCCGGACCCTGGGGCACCCCGCTGCGCTGCGGCCCGCTGGCGATCGTCGCGCTCGGCAGGGTCGGGGAGTTCGGCGCCTTCGCCGCCGCCGACGGTGATGGTGACGGTGACGGCGGCTCACGTACCCGTACCGGAATCGGCATCGCCGCCGAAGCCGAACCCATCACGGGCACCGGCGCACCCACCCCCCGCCCCACCCTCATCCACCCCTTCTCCGAACTGGGCTTCGCCCAGCTCCATTTGGCCGCCGGGCTTCCCGGCGACGCCCTCGCCGCCCTCGCCGAGCTGCGCTGCCGCGACTGTCGCGCGCGGGCCCGTGCACAGGGTGCGCCCGCCGCGCCCGTGTGTGAGCCGGACTGCTCCCGCTTCGACGCTCTCAACCCCGGATACGCGGGCCTCCCCGACCGCCGTCGACGGCTCGCCCGGGACGCCCGGGAGTTGGCCCTGCACGCCCGCGTCGCCCTCGGCAGGGACCACCTCACCATCGAGCACGCCGACTTCGACACCGCTGCCGCGTGCTGGCGGCGCGCCCTCGTCCACAGCAGGGAACTGAAGCGCTACCGGCATACGCAGGCAGCCGTCGTCGGCCTCGCCCTCTCCGCCGCCAAGGACGCCCACCGCGCCGGGCACCTGACCAGAGCGGTACGCACCCTGGAGACGGCCCGCTCCGTCATCGGCGCCAATGAACGCCCGCGCCTGGACGGCCAGTTGGCGCGCGTGCTTGCCGATCGCGGCATCCGCGAGGCCAACCGCGAGGACGCCGACCTGGAGGCGTCCGCAGCGGACCTGCGGCGCTCCGTGGCGCTCGGCCCGCGACTGCGGCGCGCGCAGCTCAGCCTCGGTATCGTGCTGCGCGGCCTCGCCCTGCACCGGTGGGGCTCGGGCAGCCTGTCCGGTGCGCGCGCCGCCCTGGTGACGGCCGTCGAGCAACTGACCGCCGCGCTCGCCCACTTCCCCGACGACCCGGAGCTCACGGAGGAGCGGAACCGGGCTCAGGGCGAACTCGACTTCGTACGCAACCAGTTCGACGAGAGCGGGAGGTGACCGACGGCCGTGCTCCAGTACGAGGAACTGCGCATCCGGGTCCGCCCGTTCGGCCCCTCGCACTGCCTCGTGGCCGTCAGCGGGCCCGCCTGCGCCCTCGGCGTGATCGCCGTGGACGGCGCACCGGCGGCGTTCCGGGCCCGCTGGGACCGGCTGGTCGCCGCCGATCTCGGCCTCGCACCCATGGGCGAGCGGCACACGGCGGAGCAACTGCGTGAACTCGGGCGGGATGTGTACGAGTTGCTGTTCGGTGGGGGGAGGGAGGGCGCAGTCGGCGGCGGCGTGCAGAGTGTCGCGCCGGGCGGGACCGGCGGGGCCGGGAGCTGTCTGGCCGCCGCCCTCGACCTCGCCCAGCGCCTGCGGCCCCCGCGCGGTCTGCGGCTCCGCTTCGACCTGCCGCCGGCCCTGCGGGAACTACCGCTCGAAGCGCTGTGCGCGCCCGCCGGGCTGCCCCAGCAGTCCCTCGCCCTCGGCCCCGGCTACTCCCTGGCCCGCTCCCTGCCCGGCGGGCCGCTGGGCCGCCGCCTGCCCGACCCGGCGGACGAGCCGAGCCTGATCCGCCTCGTCGTCGTCTGCGCCGCCCCGGCCGGAGCGGGCCACGCGCTGCGCGTGGCCGCCGAAGTGGCCGCGCTGCGCCAGGAGTTGCCCGAGGTGGCCGTCCGTACCACCGTCGTCGAGCGGGCCACCCGCGAGCGCCTGGAGTCGGCGCTCAGTGCCCACGGCGACCTGCCGACGATCGTGCTCCTCATCGCCCACGGAACGTACGACGAAGACCTCGGCAAAGGCGTCGTACGTCTTGAGACGGAGCAGGGCGGCGTGGACCCGGTGCCCGCCGATCTGCTCAGCGGCATCCTCCTCAAGGCGCCCCGGCTGCGGCTCGCGGTCCTCAACCTCTGTTCCGGGGCCGACAGTTCGGGGCCCGACGGGGTGCACAGCGAGCCGTTCTCCGGGCTCGCGCAGGCAATGATCGGCGGGGGCGTGCCCGCCGTCGTCGCCATGCGCGGCCGGGTCAGCGACGTGTCGGCCGGGCGCTTCAGTCCGGAGCTGCTGAAGGGGCTCGCGGCGAACCGGACCGTCGACGAGTCGATGGCCGCCGCGCGCCGCCGCATCTCCCATCTGCCGCAGCACACCGCCGTCGAGTGGGCCACGCCCGCGCTGTTCCTGCACGAGGGGTACCGGCACGGGTGGCTGTTCAAGGCGCGGGAGGTACGTGACGACGACGGCACGGCGGCCGACCCGCTGCGGGACGGCGCGGACGCGCTGCGCGCCTACCAGCGGCCCGTGGGGCACGTCGGCGCGGCCACGTTGATCGACGCGGCGCGGTTCGCGCGCGATCGCGGCGAGTGGGCGCAGGTGCAGCGGATCCTGCGGACGCCGACCCGGCAGTACGAGGACGAGCAGCGGCAGTTGCGGGACGAGGCGGCGTTCGAGCTGGCCTGGCCCGAGCTGGAAGCACTCTGCGGGGTGCTCGCCGCCGGGCGGGACGGGGCAGACGCGGCGCGGCGGCTCGCCGCGGTCCGGGACGCGCTGCCGTGCCCGCTGCCCGCCGCGCTCGTCGACCGCGCGGAGCGGCTGCGGCACGCCGCCGACCTTGCCGACCGGGCCCGCGCCGCGGAGGCCGCGGCCGACTGGCCCACCGCGATCGCCCTCTACGAGCAGATCCTCACCACCACCCCCGACTCCCCCACCCCCCGCACCCGCCTCGCCGCGGCCCGCACCCGACTCCACCTCACCACGACCCTCACGACGGCCGCGCACGCCCACCACCACGCCGACTGGGCCACGGCCGCCCGCGCCTACGCCGAGGCGCTGACGCTGCTGCCGGACCACGCGACGCTCACCGCACGGGCGGCGTATGTGCGGGGGCGGATCGCGGAGGGGGCCATGGATTGGTGGGGGGCGGTGGAGGCGTTTGGGGTGTGTATGGGGGGTGGTTGGGGTGGTGGGGAGGGTGCTGGGGGCCGTGGGGATGGCGTGACGCCCGGTGGGGAGGGGGCGGCTGACCGGTACGGGGGTGCCGCCGGGGAGCGTTTGGCTGGCGGGGAGGGTGTGGCTCCCGGGTACGGGGGCGGCGCCGGGGAGGGCTTGGCTCCTGGGTACGGCGTGGCCGCCGAGGTCGGCCCGCCCTACGGAAGCGCCGTGGCCGCCGCCGAGCTGGGCGCGCCCGCGGGGAACGGGGCAGTCACGGCCGAGGTGGGCGCGCCCGCCGGGAACGGGGCAGTCACGGCCGACGGTGCGGCCGCCGGAGACGGCGCGGCCCCCAGGCCACCGGGGTCGGCGGCAGCCCTCGCACCCGCGCCCCCGACCAACGGCGGCAGCGGCAACAGCTCAGCCCCCTCGGGTACGCCCCCCACCGGCGCCTCCGGCGACCCGGGATCTACAGACATCTCCGACGCCGCCGTCCGGTTCGCCTACGCGCGCGGGCGGGCGGCGGCCGACGCGGGTGACTGGGCGACGGCGACCGCCGCGTTCGGCGCGTGCCGGGAGGCGGTGGCCGGTGGCGGGACGGCGGGGGCCGACCTGAGCGGCGCGGGTCGGCCGGGCCCGCCCGAGGCGGGGGGCGACCTGGCGCACACGGGTCACACGGACACCGCCCAAGTACGGGCGGACGAGGCGCCCACACCCCGGACGAACACCACCCCGGCAAGCACCCAGCACCCGCACACCGACCAGACAGCCGCACTCCCGGCCAGCGCCGACCAGACGGACGCCGCGTGCACGGACGCGGCAACCACTGCGGCCGCCCACACCCACGGCCACCCATCCCCCACAGCCCCGCCGCACGCCGACCCCGCACCCGCACCCGCACCCGCACCCGCACCCGCACCCGCACCCGCACCCGCACCCGCCAACCACACCCCGCCCGACGCCCCGCCCGCGCCCCACCTCCCCATCGGCAACCAAGCCGCCCCCGGCCCGAACACCCCCCGCCCCCGCGACCCCCGCCTCGACCGTCTGGTCACCGTCGAGCCCCGCACCGCCCGCCTCGACGGCCCGCGAGGCAGCGCGCCCCGCCTCGCCCCAGACCCCCACGACCCGTACCGCGACGTCACCCTCCGCTGGGCCTACGCCCAAGGGCGCCGCTGCCAGGAACTGCGGGACTGGGGCGACGCCGTGGCCCACCTCGCCGCCCTCCCGGCCCAGTTCGACGACGTACAGACCCAACTCCGGTACTCCCGAGGTATGTTCGCCGACTTCCGCGGCGATTGGGAGGACGTCATCGACGGGTTCGGCGGGCTCTCGGACGAGTACGCCGACGGCGAGGTGAAGGTGCGCCGCCTCTACGCCAGGGCCCGCGCCGCCGCCGACGGGCGCGGGGACTGGGCCGCCGCCTCCGGGCTCCTGGCCGACCTCCCCGACACGGCCCGCGACGGCACCGTCGGCCCGCTGCGCCGCAAGGTGGAGGGCCGCCGCGCGGAGGCCAGGGGCGACTGGGCGGCGGCCTGCGCCATCTACGCCCGCGCCTTCACCGGCGGCACCCCCGGCGGCTCGTCCGACGGCACCCCGCCGCCGCCCCACACCCTCCTGCGGCCGCGCGCCCCCGAGCCCGGCGGCACCCCCGCCCCGGGGAGCGCCCCCACCACCGACACCACCCCCGCACCGGGCGCCGCACCCCCCACCGCCCTCACCCCCCGCCTCACCGCCACCACCCGCGAATCCCTCCACCTCCACCTCTACGCCCTCGCCCGCACCCACGAACTCTCCGCCCGCTGGGCCGACGCCCTGCACGCGCTCCTCGTGCTGCCCGACGGGTGGGCCGATGTCGCCCTCCGGCGGCGGTACGCACGCGCCCGGGTCGCCGAGGAGGCCGTCGAGGAGGCCGGGCGGGCGGCAGCGTGGCGGGACGTCGCCGCCGCGTACGACCTGCTCGGCGAGGAGAGCGGCGCGGGCGGGGAGAAGGGCGGTGCGGGTGGGAGGAAAGGTGCCGGTGGGGAGGGGGATCACGCCGCGCGAGCGGACTACGCGCGGCTCCGTGCCGCCGAAGCCGACGGCGACTGGCCCGCCGTCCTGGCCGCGGCCCAGGCCCTGGGGTCCTACCGCGACGCCCCCGCCATCGCCGCGTACGCCAGGGGCAGGCTCGCGGACGCGCACCAGGAGTGGCGCCGGGCCGCCGAGGCGTTCGAGGAGTGCCGCGGGCGCGGAGACGCGGACGCACACCTCGCGTACGCGCGCGGGCGCTCGCTCGAAGCGGACGGGCGGTGGAGCGAGGCCGTCGAGGAGTACGGGCGCGCGGCGGACCGGCTCGACCGGGCCGATGTGCGGCGCCGCAGGCTGCGGCGCCTCGTCGACCTGTTGCCGTGGGCGGACGGCGCCACCCGGGGCCCGCTGGCCGCGGACCCCTTCGCGCTGCACGACGAGACGTACCCGTACCGGGCGCTGCGCGCGGTGGGCGTGCACCCCGGTGTGTCGATGGACGCGGTGAGCGACGCCTCGTACACGCTCCTGGAGCGCGGCGGCATGACGTGGTCGGAACGGGTCGCGTGGGACCGGCTGCGGCTGCCGGGCAGGCGGTTGCAGGTGGACGCGCTGCTGTACCGGTGGCAGCGGCCGGACGGCCTGCGGGCCGCGCTTGCCACGCTCTCGCCGGACGACGAGCACGCCGGGCCCGGCTTCGTGGACGTGCTGTGCGAGCGGTTCCCGGGCGACGCCCCGCTGTTGCTGCTGCTCGCGCGGGGGCGCGACGCGGCCACGGGCGAGTGGGAGCGGCGGCTCGCGGCGGCGCCGGGCGACATGGCGGCCGTGCACGGTCTGGCCGTGGCGCGGCTGTGGCAGGCGCAGGATCTGGAGCAGAGCGGGGCGTGGGAACACGCCGTGCGGACGTGGGAGTTGGCGCTCGCCTACTGGGCCACACTGCTGAGTGACGACGCGTACTGGGACGGGTGGCGGGCGGAGCGGGCCGCTTGTTACGAGCGGGATCTGACGCATGAGGACATGACGCGACTGCGGTGGGAGCTGAGCCGTCATCTGTTCGGTCTGCTGTCGTCCTACGAGCAGCGTCACACCGAGCAGGACCGGCCACAACAGGCCGCATGGTACGAGGAGTTGGCCGAGTTCCTGGAGGCGGAGCTGGCTGGGGCGCGGATCCTGAAGGACGTCGGGGGGCTGACCGGGGTGCCGGGGGCACGTGCCGCCCTCGCCTGCGGGCCGCGATACGTACGGCTGCTCGATCTGCAACTGCCCCTGGCCGAGCTGGCGGCGGACCTGGACGCGGCCGCGAAGGACGGCAAGGACCCGGGCGAGTACGCGGTGCGGGAACTGCGGTGGGCGTTCTCGGACCTCGCGCGGGCCCTCGTGCTGTGCGCGGTGCGCAAGTTCGAGCCCGCCCTGCGCGCGCTGCCCGCGTTCCCGACGCTGACGACGCTCCCCGACGACTGCGCGGGGCCCGCCGCCGCGCCCGACCCGCGCCGGCACATCGAGGGGTGTGCGTACTGCCAGGAGTTCCTGCGCCGCGATCCGGCTTACGTCCATCTGCCGCACCGGCACGCGCGGTTGCTGCAGGACGGGGTCGAACTCGCCGTCCGGGTGCGCCTGGAGCTGTCGCGGACGGCGCTCGCCGACGGCGAGTGCGGGCTCGGCCGGGCCCTGGAGCAGTGGGAGCGCCTGGTGCGCGTGGCACGCCGCGCCGGGATGACGGCACGGGCGAAGAAGGCGCTGGTGCGCACCGTCCTGGGGCGGGTGGAAGCGCTCCTCGACGAGGACCGGGTGCGGCGCGGCGACGTCCTGGACGAGGCGATCGCGCTGGTCGAGGCGGTGCCGCCGGTCCTGCACCCGCTGGAGCGCGAGGTCCGCGACCAGCTCGACGGGCGCCTGTCGTCGCTGTACTCGATGCGGGGCGTGTGGCGCGGCTACACCCGCACCAAGCACGGCATGCGCTCCGACGTGTACGGCGCGGAGTCCGACCTGCGCCGCGCCCTCGCCCTGAACCCGGCGTCCAACCACGCGCGCGACAACCTGGCCCGCGCCCTCGTCTTCACCCTCGACGCCCGCACCGACGAACTCCCGGCCCGGCTGCGCCTGTTGCACGAGGCGCTCGGGCTGCTCGACGTGGGCCTGGGCCAGGCCCTCACCCACAACTACCGCGAGACCCTGGGCGAGTCCCTGGAGGAGCTGGACCGGCTGCTCGCCACGGACCTGGGAGTCGTGGGCGTGGGTGAGCTGATGCGCAGCGACGGCGCGGAACCGCCGCCCGACGAGAACGACCTGGCGTCCTGGGCGGCCACCCTGACCGACCGGGCGGAGGCCGAACTCGCCGGTGGTGACGTCCGCAAGGCCCTGCACCACCTGATCCGCGCCACCCGCGCCGACGTCATGGACGGCAGGGTCCGGCGGGCGCTGCTCGACGCGGTGGGCCGCTGGCTCACGGCCCTCACCACCGAAGGAGGCGACCCCCCGTGATCAAGGACCCGGAGAGCGCGCCGAGCCCCTACGACGCGCTGGCCGAGGCCGGTGTGACCCCGTGGACCTCGCACGCGGACCTGCGGGACGTGCCGTTCGAGCTGCTCGCCCGACGACTGATGACACCGCACACGCAGGCGGCCTGGGACGCGCTGCGCACCGTACCGGGGCGGCTGCTCGTCGATCTCTTCCTGTACGACGTGGACCTCGCCGCCGAACTCCCGGGCGCCGTCGCGGAGATCGACCGGACGCTGGCCGAGCCGGGCGGCCCCGGCCCCGGGGCACCCCTGTCCGAGGAGACCGCCGCCCGCCTCCTCACCGACCTCGTCCGCTTCGACATCTGACCACCCCGAAGACAGCCCCGAGACAGCCCGAATAGCCCAGAGACAGCCCGAACACCTCGAAGACAGCCCCGAAAGGAGGCGTACTCATGAACCCGATGGACCCGCCGGGCCCCCCGCGCCCGGATCCCGACGGCCCCGACGACCCGTACGGGCCCGCCGCCCTCGCCGCGTACGAGGGCTCCAGGGCGCTGGCCGCCCGCGACGCCGCGCACCGCGCGCACACCGAGCGGCTGCTCCTGGTGTGCGCCGACACGCTGGACGCCTGCGGGCGGCTGCTGGCCGACGGTCCCGGCGGCGCGGACCCGGCCGCGTACCACCGGAGTCTCGAACTCGTCGTGCGGCAGCTGGAGTCGGCCGTCACCGGCGAGGGCCTGGAGCTGTTCGGGCGCGTCGGGGAGCGCGCGGACCCCGCCACGCACCACGTCGTGGAAGTGCGCGCCGTCTCGTCGGGGGCGGGGGACGACGAGGTCCTTGAGGTCGTGCGGCACGGGTATCGATACCGGGGTCAGGTGCTGCGCGCCGCCCGGGTCGTGGTCGCGGCGGCGGACAGCGGCTGCAGCAGCGGCAACGACAGCAACGACGACAGCGACCGCGAGAGCGGCACAGGCAGGGCCACGCGGGAAGGGACCACGCACGGATGAAGGCCATCGGGATCGACCTCGGCACGACGAACAGCGCCGTCGCCGCCCACGATCCGCACCGCGGTGACATCGCGGTCCTCACCAACAGCAAGGGCGACCGCCTCACGCCGTCCGTCGTCGGTCTGGTGCGGCGCGACGGCAAGGAGCAGACGATCGTCGGCGAGGACGCCCTGAACTGGGCGGTGCGCCAGCCCACGGACACCATCGTGTCGGTGAAGCGCCTGATGGGCCGGGACTTCGCGGACACCTCGGTGGTGGAGGCCCGCGACCGGCTCAGCTACGAGATCGTGGCCGGGCCCGACGACGACCCGCGGGCCCACGTCACGCTGGGCGGCCGCACCCGCACGCCCGCGGAGATCTCCAGCGTCATCCTCGACAAGGTGGTGCGGGACGCGGCGCGCACCCTCGGCGAGCAGGTCACGCACGCGGTGATCACGGTGCCCGCGTACTTCCGGGACGCGCAGCGGGCGGCGACGCGGGAGGCCGCCGAGCGCGCGGGCCTGGTGGTGAAGAAGATCATCGACGAGCCGACGGCGGCGGCGGTCGCCTTCGGCCTGCACAAGCCGGACGGCGCCCGCAGCCGCGTCCTGGTGTACGACCTGGGCGGCGGCACCTTCGACATCTCCGTCCTGAACACGGTCAAGGACCGCGAGGGGCACAGCCAGTTCCAGGTGCTGCGCTCCGCCGGGGACATCTGGCTGGGCGGCGACGACTTCGACCTGGTGATCGTGGAGCGGATCATCGCCTGGATGCGCGAGGAGCGGGGGGTCGACCCGGCGGGCGACAAGGAGTTCCTGTTCCAGGCGAAGAAGGCGGCGGAGGCGGCCAAGCGGGAGCTGAACGAGCTGCCGGAGACGTACATCGTGATCCCGGCCGCGTACCGCGGTCCCGAGGGGATCGTCGACGTCGAGATGGCGCTCACCCGCACCGAGTTCCAGGCGATGATCGCACCGCTGGTGGCCCGCACCATGGACCTGGTCAAGGAGAGCCTGTCGGGCTTCGAGCTGACGCCCGCCGACATCTCCGACGTGCTGCTCGTCGGCGGCGGCACGCTGACCCGCCCCGTGTACGAGGCGGTGGAGGCGTACTTCGGCGCCGACAAGGTGCGCCGCAACATCAACCCGATGGAGTGCGTGGCCTACGGCGCCGGGGTGCTCGCGCAGACCCTCGACGGCGTGGAGTGCCCGGCCCCGAAGTGCGCCCGGACCAACGAGTACACCGCGGAGACGTGCGTGGACTGCGGGCAGAGCCTGGTCAACGGGCGCCCGGTGGGCTCCACGGGCCTGTTCGAGTCGACGCCCATGGCCATGGGGATCGCCGCCGTCAAGGGCGCGCAGCGCGACGTGTTCGTCGAGATCATCCCGGCCGGTTCGCCCTACCCGCTGCCGGAGCCCCGCCAGCGCACGTTCCACGCGACGGACAGCCGGCTGATCCGGGTGCCGGTGTACGAGGGCGACAGCCATGTGGCGAGCGAGAACCACGAACAGGGCGTGGTGGAGTTCGAGCTGCCGCAGGAGATCGAGATCAACTGCCATGTCGACGTGTCCTTCAACTACTCGGCGGACCGCATCATCACCGTGCGGATCGCCGTGCGCGGCACCGACATGGTCCTGGAGGCGACACCGAGGCGCGAGAAGCCCCGCACCCCGCCGCCCGAGACCGAGCAGGAGGTGGACAGCGCGGTGCTGCGCGAGGAGCTGGGGCTCGCCGTGCGCGAGGCGCAGCGTTTCCTGAAGCAGTACGGGACGTACATCGAGCAGACGCAGGAGATGAAGGCGCGCCGCGACATCGCGCAGGCGCAGCGGGCCGTGGAGATGGGCGACAGCCGCGAGTACAAGCGCCTCACCGAGCTGCTCCTCGACGACATGTACCACCAGTGCGGGCTCGCCAGTCAGTTCCGGCAGGCCGAACTGGCTTCGGACGGCGCGCCGTTGGAGACGGTGAACGCCATCAGTGACGCCGTCGAGCAGGTCAAGGCCGCCCACCGGCAGGGCAACCGCGTCCAGACCGCCGAGCAGGCCAAGAACCTGCGCAGCATGATCGCCGTCGCCTACTCGGAGCGCGCGGTGCCGACCCTGCCGAGCAAGAAGGACTACGGAGGCATCCTCCAGGTCCCCGACGACACGGTCGGCGGATGACGGCAGCCAGGGCCGGGGCGGACCGCGTCAGCCTCGGCGTGGACTTCGGCGCCACCGGGGTGCGGGCGCTGTTCGCCGGGCCCGGCGAGCAGGTGCGCCGCCTCGACCTGCCCGCGGACGGGCCGCCGTGGCTGCTCTGCGCCCCGGCCGGTGCGGGCGTGCTGCCGGTGACGTTCCCGAGCCTCAAGTCCCTGCTCGGCAGCGGGAGTCCGCTGCCGGGGCGGGGCGACGGAGCCGACGTGGACACGGTCGTGGTGCGACTGCTGCGGGCGCTGCGCGAACGCGTCGAGGAGCAGGCGGACGCGTTCGTCGCGCAGACCGTCATCAGCGTGCCCGCGTCCTTCCAGTCGGCGCAGCGCCAGGCGCTGCGGGACGCGGCGAGCGAGGCCGGGCTCACGCCCGTGCGGCTGATCAGCGACTCGATGGCGGCGGTCATGGGGCACACCACGGACCGGGACAACGGCACGTTCCTCGTGTACGGCATGGGATACGACGGCTTCGAACTCGGCCTGGTGCGGGGCGTGCGCGGGCACTGCCGCGCGCTCGGCTACGACGGCGCGGGCACCTCCGGGGGCCGCGCCTTCGACGAGGCCACCCTGGAGTCCGCGGTGCGGCTGCTGCGGGCGCACCGCGGGCCCGCGTCGGTGACGGGCGGCCCGGCCGAGGTGTGGCTCGGCCTGCGCGAGCGGGCGCAGGCGGCACGGGAGGCGCTGAGCGGCCCGCCCGCCGACGACGGGTCCGCGGCCACGGACTTCGCGGCCCTCACCCTCGACCTGGGGACCGGGCCCGCCCTGCGCATGGGCATCACCCGGCCGAACCTGGACGCGTTCCTGGAGCCGCACGTCCAGCGCACCGTGCGGCGCGCGCACGCTCTGCTCGACGAGTCCGCGGTGCCCCGCGCGGACGTGGACACGCTGCTCCTGGTCGGCGGCGGCACCCGGATGGAGCAGGTGCGTGCGGGGGTGGCGGGCCTCGGTCGGCGCACCGCCCACGGGCCGCCGGAGCTGCTGGCCCTCGGCGCCCTCAAGCACGCGGTGCGGCTCGGGGGCGGCGGCGCGCCCTCGTCCCGCTCGACGGCCCTGGAGGAAGGCCTCCTGGAACCGGCCGACCCCGCCCGCGACACCCTCGCCGACGCCCCCGCCCTCACGGCGAGCCTGGTCCCGCCCGACTTCCCGCCCGGCTCACCCACCGGTGACGGCCCGGCCGCGCCGCGCCAGGACGTCGCCCACGCCCGGGACCTCGCCCGGCAGGGGCGCAGGCGGGAGGCGGTGGCGCTGCTGCGGGACATCGTGGCGGAGGCGCGGGAGGTGCTGGCGGGGCTGGAGGCGGGGCTCACGACGGGAGGGGCCGCGGACCCGGCCGCGGACACGGGCTTCGGCACGGGTGCCGGGGCGCCGTTCGGCGGGGCCGGGGAGGGAGGCGTCCTGGCGCCGGACAGCGAGCCCGAGGACCCCGGCCGTGCGGAGAAGCCGGACGACGAGGCCGTCGCCGTACGGCAGCGGCTCGGCCGCGACAGCGTGCGTCAACTCGCCCGTGCCCGGCTGCTGTTGGAGCAGGGCCGGTACGAGCGCGCGGTGCAGGCCTCCCATCTGGCCTGGCAGCAGGCCACCGCGCACACGGACCGCGCGGACGTCCTCGACGCGATGATCGACGTGCACTGCGCGGCCGCGATGGCCGACATGTCGCCGGACCACTTCGCGGACGCCGAGCGGTGGCTGCGCTGCGCCTACGGCCACGATCCGACGAACGAGCGGGTGCGGGGGCTGCTCGCGCGCCGCACCTTCCGGCACGCGGAGGAACTGCACCGGATCGGCGCGCGGGATGAGGCGATTGAGGCCCTTGGCAAGTGCCTCATGTGGGACCGTGAACACCCCGGAGCCGAGGCGCTGTCGCGCCTGCTCGGCCGCGACGGCAGGAACCGGCGCGGCCGGGGGGACGTCCTCGACTGACGAGACCTCCCGGGCGAGGCGCCTCGGCGGTCACGCAACCGGCCCGGGACCCTCCGAGCCGTGCCGAGACACTCCGAGCCACTCCGAGCCACTCCGAGACAGGGAGTACGCGTTTGACGCCCGCGGAACTGCTGGACAAGCAGGATCTCATCAAGCAGCTTCAGGACCTCGCGGGCAGGCGGACGCTCAGCCCGCGCGCCGCCGAACTCCGTGCGCTGGCCGATGACTTGACGCACAGCAACCGTCTCGACAAGTGGGCCGAGCTGGACCTCGTGGGCGCCTATGTGCGCCCCGAGACCGTCACCACGGCCGGTTCCCGGCCGTCCGCGCGCCGCGACGGCGTCCTGGAGGCCGCGCTCGGCGTCCTCGTCTTCATCCCGCTGCTGATCACCTGGTTCGGCCTGCGGGACGCCGTGCGGGCGTACGGGGAACTCGCCGAGGAGAACCGCAAGGAGGCGACGCGGCCCTTCCTCCAGCTCTGGCAGTCCGGCTTCGACGGGCACCTGTCGCCGCTCGGGCGCTTCGAGAACGTGGCGCTGACCGCGGTGGTCCTCATCGCCCTGCTCGTCCTGCTCTCCGTGGTGCACGCGCGCGTGCGCTGGCGCGCGGACAAGGAGGAGGCGGACCAGGAGGCGGAGCGGGAGCGGCTGCTCGCCCGGCTCGCGTCCGTGCTCACCCGGCTCCAGATGCTGCTCGCCCAGCACCGCAGCGCCTCCCCCACCCAGTTCGCCGCCGAACTGACCAAAGCCGCACGGCAGATGAACTCCCTCGCCGCCAAGGCCGAGATGAACCACAAGGAGCTGACCGCCGCGGCCGGGGCGGTGGCGACCGCGACGACCTCCATGCAGGACGCCGCGACCAAGCTCACCAAGGAGGTGCCGAAGCTGGGCGCGGCGGCGAACCGCATGGAGACCACGCTGCGCGACGTCCAGGCGGCGACGGTCCAGGCGGGCGCCGCCCACGCCGCCGCGGCCGACGTCATCGCCGAACGGGTGAAGGCCGCGGGCACCACGGTCGAGACCTCGCTGCAGGCCCTCCTCACCGCCCAGCGGGAGCTCGTCACCAAGACGGAGTCGGTGGCCCGCGCCACCCAACAGGCCTCCCAGGCCCTGGTCACCAGCACCGGCCGCACCAGCGACGCCGTGGACGGCATCCGCGAGGCGACGGAACGCTGGGACGCGGCGGCGGCCCACTGGCAGGACGCGGCGGCCCGGGTGGAGTCGGGCGTGCGGTCCGCGGCGGGGTCCCCGCCGGGGGCGCCCGCGCGCAATGGGGCGACGCGTCCGGCGGCGGATCCGCACGGGACGGCGGCACCGGATCCGTACGGAGTGCCGGGCGCGGGCGGGTACGGGGCACCGGACACGGAGCCGTACGGTACGTCGCTGCCCTCGTACGACGCGTCGACCGGCCACTACGGCACGCCCGCGCCCACGCCGAGGCCCGGCGGCACGAACGGGGCGCCGGTGCCCGGCCCGCGGGCGGCGGCACCGCACCGGGAGGCCGACGGCGGCCGCACCCCGGAACACACGCCGACACGAGCACCCGCACCCGCACCCGCACCCGCACCCGCACCGAGCCCACCCCCGGCCCCCCACCAGCCCACCACCCCGCAAGACGCCCCCCGCGACACCCCGCACCACTCCACCCCGCAGGACACCCCGCCCGCTCCGACCGCACCCGGCGCCGGGTCGGACAACGGCTCTGACACCGCTTCCTCGGACGTCGCCTCCCCCCGCACCCGCGCCCTGCGCCCACCCACCCGTCGCCCCTCCCCTCCCCCGCCCTCCGGAGGTGACGCGTGAGCCCGTCCCGACGGCGCGGGCGGGGCACGGGCAGTCGGGTCGCGGGCGTGGTCCTCGCGGGCTGGCTGTTCGCGGACCTGCTGCTCGTCCTCGCCCTGGTGTCGATGGCCGACCGGCCCGACCCGCTCGCGGCGCGCCCGAAGCCGTCGAAGAGCGCGGACGGGAACGGCGCGAAGCCGAAGCCGAAGCCCACGGGGCCGCGTTCGGTGGAGCGCAGGCCCGAGGAGTTCACGGTCAAGGGCACGGACAAGGACTCCCTCGTGGCGCAGATCGGCCGGTCCACCAAGAAGTGGCAGGGCCGTACGGCCGCGCTCGTGCTGACCTTCGGCGGCGACCGGAACGGCACGGCGTACGCCCACCGCGTCAACTCACTGCTGGGCAAGAGCCGTCCGGAGATGTTCACCCGCAAGACGGCGACGGACGACTTCCACGACCTGAGCAACAGCCCGTCGACCGCGGTGGTCCGCGTGTACTTCTTCACGGCGCCGGGAGGCTGACCGGTGGCGACGACCTGGCGGCCCGGCGTCCGGGGCACCGACGGCGCACCACCACCGCTGCCCGTGCTGCCGCAGTTCCCCGGCATGCGCGGGTACACCCAACTGCGCACCGCCCTCACGGGCCTGGGGTTCCGGCACGCCGCCGAGCTGTTGCGTGAGCCGGGGCGGCAGCGGGCGGCGGGCGGTGTCTTCGGCACGCTGCCGAAGGCGGAGACGGACGACGGCTTCCGGGTCCTGGACGGCCTGTGGTTCCCCGGTCGCGGTGGGCTGTGGCAGCGCGTGGACGTGCCGTTCGTGCGGCGGGCGCGGGAGGCGTGGCAGGTGTCGGCCGATCCGCGCGCGCTGACGGCGGCGGCGGTCACGGACATCCTGGAGACGCTCGCGCGCGACCACCCGATGGGGCTGCGCCGGGTGGTCCTGTGGGAGCTGTGCTGTCTGCTGAAGGACGGCGCCGCGGCGGGCACCGCGATCACCGCCGACGACGTCGCCGCGCTCGGCGTGCACCGCAGCGAGGCCCGCCTGCTGGCCGCCGCCGTCGACGCCGCGTTCCCCGCCGACGGCCAACAGCGGCGCGCGGCCGAGGAGTTCAACGACATCTGGCCGAGCCTCCGGCTGCGCCGGGCCGAGCACGTCGCGGACCTGCTGCCGGCCGCGCCGGACGACCACGTCCTTGCCGCCCTCATCGGCGGCCTGCGGGCCCGCTCCGCGAAGGTGCGCTTTCGCGCGTACGCGGCCCGCCGGTCGCTCGCATGCGGCGACCCGCGGGCGGCGGCGGCCGCCTGGCTGGCCGCGCTGCGGCAGGCCACGGACGCGCCGGAGCTGCGGGCGGGGCTGCTGCGGGCGGCCACCGCGCTGGCCGACGCGCCGTCCGCCCCGGAGCGGGACGCGGTCAGGGCGGGGACGGACGGCCGCCGCGTCGGCCTGACCTGGCGGGCGCCGCACGTGCCCGGCACGCGCCCCGCAGCCCCCGTGACGTACACCGTCCTGCGCTTCGACGACGACGCCCCGGAGGCCGCCACCGAGATCGCGGTGATCGACGTGGTCGGCCCGGAGGCGCGGCTGTTGACGGCCCATGACCCGGACGCCCCGCTGGGCCGTGCCCTGCGCTACGCCGTGCTGCCGGTGCGGGGCGGCCGCGTCGCCGGGGTGCCGCACGTGACCGCGCCCGTGCTCATCGCCCCGGACGTCGCGGGGTTGACGACCGTGCCGGTGCCGGGCGGCCTCCGGCTGCGCTGGCGGCCGCACCCGGCGGCCACCGAGGTCCGGGTGCTGCGCCACGGCATGCCGGATGTCGGCGCGGCCCACGGGCCGATGGTCGTGCCCTGCTCGGCCGACCGGGCGCTGGACACCGCGCTGGACGTGGGGACGTACACATACGAGGTGAGCTGCGGCTATCCGGGCCCGGGCGGCGGTGTCGCCTGGTCGTCGGGGGTCCGGGTGACGGCTCGCGCCGAACGGTGGCCGACGCCCGTCGAGAAGCTGACCGCCGAGCGCGTCGAGGACGCCGACGACGCCGGAGACCGCGTGCTGCTCGCCTGGCACCCGCCGGAGCGCGGCCGGAGCATGCTGCTGCCGTGGCCGGGAGGTCCGGTCGCACCGGGCTCGGACGTCTCGGAGCGCTTCGCCAGGACCACGGGCGTCCTCGCGCCGGGCGGGGACGCGCCGGACCTGCGGCCGGAGGCACCGCGCCCGCACGGGCGGGCCGCACCGGCCCAGTACCTCGAAGTGCGCGTGCCACCGGCCAGGCGGCTGCGCATGACCGCGGTGAGCGTGCTCGGCGAGCGCGCGGTCGCCGGGCCCAGTGTCGTCCTCGAAAGTCCGCAGCAGGTACAGGATCTGATGGTGCGTCGGCTAAGTGCCGGGCGCGCCGAGGCGTGGTTCACCTGGCCGGAGCCCGCCGTGCTCGTGCTGGTCTCCTGGCACGACGGCGCGCGCGGCGACGCCCGCCACGTCGCGCGCAGCGCCTACAAAAGGGCGCTCGGCCGCGTCGAGTTGGACGTACCGGACCTCGCCTGCACCATCACGGTCACCCCGGTCACCCGCCCGGACGCCGTCGCCGTCCCCGCGCCGCCCGCGCACGCCGACCTGCCCGCACTCCCCGCGCCGCCCCCGCCGGAGCCACCGCCGTGGCGGAACTGGTGGCGCCGCTGGCTGCGCCCCCGCGCGCACCGCGCCTGAGGCCCCCGCGCGGCGCCCCCGCTCCCGACGGCGCCGCGCCCGGCGGGTCCCACCCGGCCCCGGCTCCTACTCCTTGACCTCCGCCTCCACCCCGCCCCCGAACTCGAGGAGCAGCCCCGACTGCAGCGCGATGGTGCGGCCCGGCTCCACCTCCCGTACCGAACCGTCGTCCTTGCGGACCGTCCAGACGTTCTGGGTGCGGTTGGTGAGGCCGTAGCGGCCGCGCTGCTTGGGGTGTTCGGTGACCTCGCCGACGACGGCGCGGAAATCGTGCCGGTCGGGGTCGCCGTCCAGGTGGTGGGCGTAGACGCGGGCGCTCGGGTCGAGGCGGATGCCGCGGCGGGTGCGCAGGGTGGTGCCGGTGGCGGTGACCAGTTCCAGGCGCGGCGGGAGCTGGAGGGGACGGCCGCACTTCCAGCAGTCCGGGGGCGCGCCGTCGGGCTGCGTCAGGTTCTGCTTGCCGCACAGGCGGCACTGGGTGATGGCGTCGAGGACCTGGCTGAGCGCGTCCCGCCACTGCGTCTCGCGGACCCGCCTGGCGGGCACCTTCAGGCCGTCGGTGAACGTCTGCACGAACAGGTCCCGCAGGATCTGCGGCAGCGCCGCCCAGGTGGCGATGACGGTCGGCTGCTCCCCGGCGAGCGGGCGGTTGCGGGTGTCCCCGGGGTCGTACACGAACACCAGCTCGGTGCCGTACAGCTTGCGCTTGGCGGCCTCTCCCATGCAGTGGATGCGCATGGCCTGGGCCCCGTTGAACGGGTGGTCGTTCATCAGGAGCAGGAAGAGCAGCACGGCCAGCGAGTGCAGGTCGGTCTGGGTGCCGGGCTGCGCGCCCCGGTCGCCGCGCACCAGCTCCGGCGCCATGAAGTCCATGGTCCCGGCGACCCCGGCGGTGCCGCCCTCGACGACCGCGTTGTCGTTGTCGCAGACCAGGACGTCGCCGGTGCGCGGGTCGAAGAAGATGTTGCCCCAGTTGATGTCGCGGTAGGCGATGCCTTTGGAGTGCAGCGCGCGGTACGCCTCTACGGTGTGCAGGGCGACCGTCACCAGCGTGCGCATCGTGGCGTCCCGCACGGACGGGTCGCGCCGGAACAGCGCGGGCAGGTCCTGGAAGCGCGCGGGGCGCACGTCCATCAGATAGCCGAAGCCGGGCTCCTTGCCGTCGGGGTCCATGACGATGGACCGCGGCCACAGGAAGCGGTCGTCGTCCCAGCCCTTCTCGATGAGCCCTTCCAGGATGTGCCGCTGGCGGGCGTCGGCGAGCTGCGGGTAGTACCACTTCACGGCGCGGTCGCCGCGGACCGTGGACACCCGGTACACCTCGCCCTGGCCGCCGGACCCGAAGAGCTCCCCGACCGTGACCTGTTCCCCGGCCTCGGTCACCAGCTTCTTGCCGGTGGCGAGCATGCCGTTGCTCATGCGGTCCCCGTTCCTTCCCTCATGCCGTCCCCGTTCCTTTCCTCATGTCCCCATGCCGTTGTAGCTCCTTCGGGAGCCGTCGCGGACGCGGCGGGCTCCTGGCTCGCGGGCGCGGCCGCGAAGGCCGCCACGAGCGTCGTGTCGTCCCCCGAGTACTTCGCCGCCCGCGCCAGCCAGTCCTCCAGCTGCTCCTGTACGGCGGCGACGCCCTGCCCGGCGGCGCGCTCGCGCACACCGGTGGCGAAGTCGAGGAAACCCTGGTGGTCGGCGAAGCTCTTGGAGAGCCCGTCGGTGGACAGGAGCACGGCGGGCGGCGGGCCGCCGGTGATGGGCTGCCAGTAGGTGCGGGTCTTGCGCCAGGGTTCCGGCTCGCACAGCGAGTCGGTCTCGTCGCCCATGTCGGGCCCGGTGGACAGGGGGGTGTGCGGGACGCCGCCGTCGTCGACGAGCACGATATCCCCGTCGCCCAACTGCCAGCACAGCAGCATCTGCCGGGTGAGCACGGCGCCGAGCAGGGTGCTGCCGTACGCGGCCAGGTCCCAGGTGCCCTTGGGAGCGTCCTGGTCGCGGCGGGCGCGGGCCGCGGCGGGCCGGCCGGGCCCGGCGCCGTGCGCGGGCGAGCTGGCGTCGTGCACGAGGACCCGCTGCTGCCAGCGGTGCCCGACGGCTTGCGGGAGCAGCCGGGCCTCGGCGCGCAGCCCCGGCCAGCCCGCCGCGTCCGCGCCGACCCGCACCGCCTCGTGGGCGAGGACCTCCGCGCACGCCGTGAACGCCTCGACGGCCCAGCGCGCGCCCTGGTCGCTGCGGAAGTGCGCGGCGGAGCCGTGACCGTCGGCGACGGCGAGGACGACGGCGCGGCCGCCCGCGGTGGCCTTGGCGGCGCACCAGTCCTGGCTGTACTTCTTGGCGACGCCCTTGACGGCGCCGCGCAGCAGCTCCCAGTCCGCTGCCCCGTCGTGTGGCTCGCGGACCGCGGTCACCAGATCTCTTCTTCGTCGCCGCCCTTGGTCAGCGGCGGGCCCACCGGTGCCGCGGGTTTGGCGTCCTCGACCTTGGGGGTGGAGGCGTCCTTCACGACGGCGGTGGACATCCAGCGGATGGCGGCGGCGAGCTGGCGCGGGTTCTTGGCCTGCAGCGGCTCCAGTTCCGGGTTGGCCAGGAACTCCTTCAGCATGCTCTTGTCCGCGTCGTCCCCGATGGCGACGGCGACGCGCACGGCCCGTTTGCCCCAGGGGGTGCTGTCGATGGCGCGCAGGCCCGCCCGCCAGTCGTCGGTGGGCTGCCCGTCGGAGGCGAGCGCGAGCACCGGGGGCAGGGCGCGCTGCGGCATCGGCGGGGTCTCCAGGGCCCCGGCGGCGAGCTTGAAGGCGGCACCCATGTCGGTGCCGCCGTAGGTGTGCACGTCCTCCCAGGAGAAGCTCTCCACCGGCGTCGGCTCGCCGACGTGCCAGCTCGCGCCGCTGGCGAAGGAGATGGCCCGCACGAGCAGCGAGGCCGCGGGGTTGGCGTCGGCGGCCTGCTGCATCTCCGGGATGGCCTCGCGGATGGCGAAGTTGAGCTGGCCGATCTTGCCGTTCACGCTCATGGATCCCGAGCAGTCGAGCATCCAGATGAAGTGCACGGGGCGGCTCGCCATGGCGCCGCCGGGGAAGTTGTCTGCCGTTTCCATGGGCACGATGCTGGTGTTGTTCGTTCGGCTCACGCTGGTCCTCTCCAGGTGGATCGGGGTGGATCAGGTCGGTGCTGACGGTTCCGTCGGTGCTGACGGTCTCGTCCGTGCTGACAGTTCCTCGGTACGAGGTGACGTACGGGGAACGAGGCGCGGTTGCGGGACGTGGCGGGCGGACGGGGCGTGGCGGCGGCTACCCGTCGCGGAAGCCGTGGCGCCAGGCGTTCCACTCCTGCAGCCGGGCCTCGCCCTGGCGATGGACGATGGCGGTGGCCACGTCGCCGAGGCGCCGCTCGTCGAGGCGGGCCACGACGGGCGCGAGGATCTCGTGGAGGAGTTCCTGGGCGACCTGCCGCCAGTCGTGGCTGACGCCGGGACGCCGCTGGGGCCGCCACAGGTAGTAGTACGCGCCGATCTCCTCGGGTTGTGGCGGGAGGTTCCGTTCCAGCTCGTCGCGGCGGCGTTCGTCGAGCATCAACTGCCGGTAGGGGTGGAGGACTTCGGGGCCTTCGGAGATCAGGTACTCGAACACGGGTGAGCGGGCGAGCTGGTGGGCGTCGGCGCGGACGAGGGCGAGCGCGACGAGGGCGCCCACGCCCCGGCGGACGGCGACGTCCAGGGGCGCCGCGTCGTCTTGCAGCGCCTGCAGCCGGTGGACGCTCTGCGGCAGGGAGAGTCGTTGGTCGGCCAGGTCCTGGGCGAGGACGAGGAGTTGGGCGGTGGCGCGCTGGTGCCGCCGCAGGTCGCGGTCGTGGAGCAGGTCGCGGGCGAAGGCGACGGTCTCCTGGTCGATCCGGTCGGGCGCGGTGACGACGCCGGTGATGTGGGTGCCGAGGCGCGCCTGGACGAGCAGCGGCACGGTGCAGGTGCGGGCGACCCAGGGCAGTTCGTCGGGTGCGGGGCCGCCGGTGCGCCAGACGAGCCGCCACACCTGCCGCAGCGTCGCCGGGTCGCTCACGCGGCGCCCCGGCAGGATCTCGGTGAGCTTGCCGAACAGGTCGATGCCACGCAGCCCGTTGCCGGGGCCGCTCCAGCGGGCGGCGGCCTCGGCGAGGCGCAGCGACAGCGGCGAGTTCTCGTCCAGGTTGCGGCGCAGCCAGTCGCCCTGCGGCGAGGCGGCGAGTTCCCGCAGCAGGTCGAGCCGTCCGGTGCCGCCGTCGGCGCCGAGCAGCTTCAGGACGCGCCGGGTCAGCGGGGCGTAGTCCACGGCGTCGAGGACGTGGACGGCCTGTTCGCGGTCGGCGCCGTCGGTGGCGCGCAGGGCGCGGGCGAGCCGGTTCATGGCCGATTCGATGCCGCGCCCGCCGTCGGCGCGGACCGCGAGCGCGAGCCGCAGCGGCTCCACCCAGGCCGCCGGGGGCTTGCGCAGGGCCCGCCACAGCGCCTCGTCGGCGTCCCCGCCGTACGCGGCCCGCAGCGCCCGCTCGTTGTCGCGGCCCAGCGGCAACTCGGCGCAGACGGCGCCCAGTTCACCCGGCAGCTCCCCCGGTCGGGCGGCCCCGAGGCGGCGGCGGGCCAGCGCGAGCGCGAGGGGCGCGGCGGCGGCCGGGGCGTGGGTGTGGAGCTCCTGGCAGAGGGTGGTGAGGCGGGTGAGGTCGGCGGGTGGGGGGACGTCGGTGTGCGGGGGCGGGGGGATGTCGGCAGGTGCTTCTGGTGCGGCCGCTTCGGAGGCACCCTCCTCGGGGGCGCTCGCCTCGGAGGCACCCGCCTCGGAGGCACCCGCGTCACCGCCACTGCCGCCGTCGCCGGCTGCCGATGGATCACCACCGCCCGCCGACAGGCCGACGCCACCTGGCGAAGGGCCTCCCACACCCGCCGAGGGCCCCCCGCCGCTCACGCCCACCGCCGCCACCAGCGCGGCCACCGCGTCCCGCAGTGCGTCGCCCGTCAGCGCGGCGACATCGCGGCCGGACAGCAGGCCCCCGCCGAGCAGGGCGGGCACGAGGCGCGTCGGTGAGAAGTGGTCGGCGTCGGGGTCGGCGATGGGGTCGGAGTCGGCCGTGGGGTGGCCGCCGGACTCAGACGTGTGGACGGCGCCGGACTTGACCATGCGAGCGGCGGCGGACTCGGCCGTGGGGTCGATGCCGGACGCGGCCATGGGGTCGGCGGCGCCGTCGACCCCGTCGCGAGCTGCGACGACTCCGCCCGCGTCCCCCGCGGCCCGGGGCAACGGCACCCCCGCGACCCAGAGCCGAGCCGTCCACGTGGCCCACAGGTCGGTGGCGGCCGGGCTCCCCGGCCCGTCGATGCCGTCGTGGACCCGGTACAGGTGATCGAGCGTGGTGACGTCGAAGCGGTCGAAGTCGGCGTCGGGGCCGATGCCGATGATGTGCTGCGGGGCCCGGGCGGGGTCGGCGGCCCGGGTGGTGAACGTCAGCGACGGAACGTAGGCGGGCGGCAGCGAGGCGCAGGCCAGCGCGATCCAGCGGGCGACGGTGTCCGGGCTCTCCTCGGCCACGACGAGCTGGCGCCCGGCCGGGTCGTCGAAGAGGCGGCGCACGTCGGCGAGGAAGGGGGCCACGCGGGGCTCGTGCGCGCGGGCGAACGCGGTGAGCCGGGCGCGGCTGAACGGGCCGTCGGCGCCCGGGAGTTCAGCACCGCCCACGCCCGCGTCGGCTTCGAGCGCCGCCCCGGCCGCGAGCAGCGTGACCGGCCACTCCTCGGCGAACCGCGCCGCGTCGGCCCCGGTGAGGTGGATGGCCCGCACGCCGCGTCCGGCAGCGGCGGTCCGGCACAGCAGGCTGGCGCCGTCGGGCAGCCTGCTGAAGCTGAACGGCGCCGCGCGCCCGGACGCGCCCGCGTCCGGCCCGCACCCCGCGCCGATCGCCAGCACCACCCACTCGGCGACCTCCGCGTCAGCCGCGGAGACCGCTGCCGAGGCCGCTGTCGAGGCCGCTGTCGAGGCCGAGGTCGAGGCCGAGGTCGAGGTCGAAGGGAAACCCGGCCCGGCCGCCCCCTCGGCTGCCGGGGCGGACGCCTGCGCGGGCACGGAGACCGGTGCGCCGACCGGGTCAGGTGGGTCGGATGGGACAGGTGACGCGGGCGGGACAGGGACGGGAACCAGCCGGACTGCTCCGGTGACCGGCTCCTCGTCGAGCCGGTAGTTGAGGTGGCGGATGGCCATGCCACATTGTGACCATCCGCGAGCACCGCCCGCAGGAAGTCGGCCAACTTCCCGTATCCACCGGGAGTTTCACCCCGCCACACCCGGCCCACGGACCACGTCGCACTCTTGCGCGACCCGCCGGTCCCGGCCATCGTGACCGTCGTGACCGCCTTCATCCTTCCCCATCAGCTCGTCGGCGACGGACCGCACAAGGTCATCGCCGTGCACGGCTGGTTCGCGGACCGCTCGGCGTACGCGCCGCTGCTCGCCGACCTCGACACCGGCGCCTTCCAGTACGCCCTGGTGGACCTGCGCGGGTACGGCGAGGCCAAGGACGCCGTCGGCTCGTACACCACCGCCGAAGGCGCCGCCGACCTCATCGACCTGGCCGACCGGCTCGGGTGGGAACGGTTCTCGCTGGTGGGACACTCGATGGGCGGGAGCGTGGCGCAGCGCGTGGTGGCGCTCACGCCGCACCGGGTGCGGCGGCTCGTGGGCATCTCGCCGGTGCCCGCGTCGGGCCTGCCGCTGCCGCCCGAGCAGGCGGAGCTGTTCGCGTCGGCCGCGCACCGGCCGGAGCACCGGCGCGTCATCATCGACATGACGACGGGCGGGGTGCGTCCGGGCGCCTGGCTCGACCGCATGGTCGCCCGGTCCCTGGCGTGCAGCGACACGAAGGCGTTCCGGGCCTGGCTCGACTCCTGGACGGGCGACGACTTCCACGCGCGCCTCGCCGACTGCCAGGTGCCCGCGCTCGCCGTCACCGGCGCCCTCGACCC
The DNA here is from genome assembly GCF_014650815.1 of Streptomyces flavofungini. GTDB lineage: Bacteria > Actinomycetota > Actinomycetes > Streptomycetales > Streptomycetaceae > Streptomyces > Streptomyces flavofungini. Next base: position 133,253 of record NZ_BMVR01000004.1, on the reverse strand, counting down.
GGCCCTGTCGGCGGGCCTGATGCGGCAGACCTGGCTGGCCTCCTTCGCGCGCGGCGAGCTCGTGGACCTGCCGGGCGCCGGGCACTACGCGATGGACGAGGCTCCGCTGGACCTGATCCGCGCGCTGGAGGACTTCCTGCGGGCCGACGACGGCGCGGCGGAGACCGCGCCCGCGGCCCCCGGCGCATGACCCCACCGCCCGGGCCCGCCGCCGCGCTCCCCGACGTCTTCGACCCGCGCCAGTACGCCGACGGCGTGCCGTACGACCGCTACCGCACCCTGCGCGACCACCACCCCGTCGCCCGGCAGGAGGAGCCGGCCGTGCTCGGCTGGCCCGCGGGGCCGGGGTTCTGGGCGGTGACGCGGCACGCGGACGTCACGGCCGTCCTCCGGGACCCGGCCACGTACTCCTCGTGCCTCGGCGCCACCCAGATCCGCGACCCGGACCCGGAAGATCTGCCGTTCATCCGCCGCATGATGCTCAATCAGGATCCCCCAGGACACGGGCGGTTGCGCACTTCGGTGAGCCGCGCCTTCACTCCGCGCCGGGTCGCCCGCTTCGAGGAGCGGGCCCGGGAGCGGGCCCGGACGCTCCTCGGGTGGGCCGTGGCCGGGGCCCGCGCCGGGGACGGCACCTGCGACCTCGTCCCCGCGGTCACCGACGACTACGCGCTCCTGAACCTCGCGGACCTGCTCGGCGTGCCGGACAGCGACCGGGAGCTGCTGCTGCACTGGACGCAGCGGGTCATCGGCTACCAGGACCCGGACGAAGCGGGCGAGCCGACGCTCGGCCCCGACGGGCGGCCGGTGAATCCGCGGTCACCGGCGATGCTGGCGGACATGTTCGCGTACGCCACCGAACTCGCCGCGCACAAGCGGCGCCACCCCGGCGACGACCTCCTCACGGCGCTCGCCACCACACCCGAACTGGCCGCGGGCGAGCTGGAGATGTTCTTCTTCCTGCTCACCGTCGCGGGCAATGACACGGTGCGCGGCGCGGCGCCCGGCGGGGTCCTGGCCCTGGTCGAGCACCCGGACGAGCTGCGCGCGCTGCGGACGGGGGCGGCGCCGGTGCCCGGCGCGGTGGAGGAGCTGCTGCGCTGGCATCCGCCGGTGCTGACCTTCCGGCGGACGGCGGCCCGGGACACCGAGCTTGCCGGGGTGCGGATCCGGCGCGGCGACAAGGTCGTCGTCTTCCACGCGGCGGCCAACCGGGACGAGCGGGTGTTCGCCGAGCCCGACCGGCTCGACCTGCGGCGGACGCCGAACCCGCACGTGTCGTTCGGCGGCGGCCCGCACGTCTGCCTGGGCGCGCACTTCGCGCGGCTGCAACTGGCCGTCTTCTACGAGGAGTTCCTGGCTGCGGTGCCCCAGCCGCGCCCGGCCGGGGTGCCGCGGCGGCTGGTGTCGCACTTCATCAACAGCCTGAAGTCACTGCCTCTGCGGGTGGCGGACTGACTCGGCGGGCGGCGGCCGGGTGACGGACTGAGGCGGCGGGCAGCGGCCGAGTAACGGACTGGGGCGGCGGCCGACGCACTGAGGCCGGCCCTCCCGCCCCCGTCGGATACCGTTCGGGAAAGATCATCCCCAGCACGGAAGCGAGCATCCGGCCATGTACGCGGCAGCCGAAGACGACTACCACGACGATGTGTTCCCGGTCGTCCAGGCGCCGCAGGACGGCACCCGCTGGCAGGCGCCCGCCGACCTGGAGGAGCACCTGTACGAGCTGATCGAGGCCGACGACGGCTACGGCTATCTGCGGGCCCTCGCCGTCGAGGGCCTGTACCGCCCGGTGCTGCTCACGGACTTCGCCGCGGCGCCGGACGCCCCGGCCCTGTTCAGCGTGGAGGTCCCCGACGGCCGCAGGGTCGCGCAGGTGTACACGGCCGGGCTGCTGCCGCGCCCGCACCCCGACGTGGTGTACGAGTACGTCACGCTCGGCACGCTCGCCCGGGAGTGGCCCGAGGGCCCCGGCCAGATCGACGTCATGGTGGTCAACACGCAGACGCCCTGCGAGCAGTACTACCTCACCACCGCCGAGGAGCGGCAGGTCTGGGCCGACCTGCACGACGAGCACCACCGCCCGGGCCGCGTCGACGACCGCGTGGACACCCGCCGCACCGGGGCGCCGGACGGCCCCGTCCTGCACGGCCTGGCCTGCGGCGCCCACCTGTGCTTCGCCAACGGCGCGCCCTGGAACACCCTCGACTGGCACGGCGCGGGCTACAGCAACGAGGTGGCGCGCCTGGAGGAGTGGTGGGGCGTGCGGGACCGCGAGGAGTGGCACGGCGTGCAGGAGCGGCTCCTCAACCGTGAAGTCAGCCCCTGGTACTGGGACTTCGTCCTCGGCGCCCGCACCGCCGTGCTCGCCGAGCAGGGCCCGCCGCTGGACGCGGAGCTGTGGCGCCGCTGCGTCGAGGTGACCCTGCGCAACCGCGTCGTGGAGACCGGCGGCCCCGACGTCCCGCACCGCCCCGGCGACGACCCCGAACTCGACCAGTTCGTCGACGCCCTGCGGGCCCTGGTCGGCAAGGTCCTGCGCTACGAGGCCCGCTTCCGCGCCGACGGGCTCCTGCCGCCGGACGGCCACGTCGCCACCGTCGCGGCCTGGGACCTCGGCCGCGCCTCCAAGATGGCCCGCTGGGGCCGGGGCGCCCGTTACGCCACCCACGCCGAGCTGGTCACCGGCCTCGAACGCGCCTCCCACGAGGCCCGTGCGGCGTACGCCACCTGGGAGGAGTTCTCCGCGGGCTACATCCTGGGCCGCTGCCTGCACTTCGACGAGGAGGAGTTCGGCACCTGGTACACGTCGGTGCTGCGGGCGCATCGGGCGCTGACGACGGATCCGGACAGTCCGTGGCTGACGGTGGCGTTCCGCTGACGGTCGCCCTCGACCGGCCCGTCCGACGGCGCCCCGTCCCCGGGGGCCCACCGCGTCCCCGCGCCGAAAGGCGGCACCTTTCGGCCGCCTGGACCCCGCCCCCGTCCGCACCGCGGATACCGCTCGCCTGTACGGAAAGGATGCCCTGAACGGGGGCCGATTCCCGGCGATTCGGTACGTGGGTGGAGGGGGTGCTCGGTGCGGGGGCAGGAGCAGGGCGGCCAGAACGAGTTGAGCGGGACGGTGCACGGTCCTGCCGTACAGGCGCAGACCGTGTACGGCGGCATCCACATCCAGTCTCCGACGGCCCCGCAGCCGCCGCCCCACCCGCCCTGGCAACTGCCGCCCGCCACCCGCATCACCGACCGCACCGCCGAACTCGGCCTGCTCGAACGCCAGCGGCGCCGCTCCGGGCACGCGGGCCACCACACGCTGGTCGCGGTCAGCGGCCTGGGCGGTGTCGGCAAGACCGCGCTCGCGCTGGCCTGGCTGCACGCGCTGCGCGCGGACTTCCCCGACGGCCAGCTGTACGCGGACCTCGGCGCGCAGTCGCCCGGCGGGCCCGCCGACCCGGGCGAGGTCATCGGCCGGTTCCTGCGGGCGCTCGGCGTACCGGCCGCGCAGGTCCCCGCCGGACTCGCCGAACGGGCCGCGCTGTACCGCTCGTTGGCGTCGGGACTGCGCCTCGTGGTGCTCCTGGACGACGCCGCGTCCGCCGCGCAGGTCCGGCCGCTCCTTCCGGGCGGCCCCAGCGTCACCACCGTGACGAGCCGCTGGCGGATGCCCGGCCTGACCGTCGACGGCTGCCACTCGGTGCAACTGGAACCACTGGGCGTGGACGAGGCCGTGGAACTGCTCGCGGCCACGCTCGCCGACGACCGCGTCGCCGCGCAGCCCGAACAGGCGCGTGCCCTGGTCGAGTTGTGTGCCGGCCTGCCGCTCGCGGTGCGCGTCGCGGGGGCGCGCCTCGCGGCCCGGCCGCGGCGCGGGATCACCACCATGGTGCGGGCGCTCACCGAGGAGCACGACCGTCTGGAGGGGCTGGCGATCGACGGCGACCACAACGTCCGGGCGGCACTCGACCTCACGTACCAGGAACTGCCGCCGGAGGCGGCGCGGTTGTACCGGCTGCTGGGGCTGCATCCGGGCACGGAGTTCGGGGACGCGGTGGCGATCGCCGTGCTGGCCCGGCCGGGGACGGCGGTGGGGGGCGCGGGGGCGCCGCCCGACGACACGGGGACACCGCCCCCGCCCGGACCCGGGACCGCACCCGATGGCGCCGGGGCACCGACAGCGCCCGCGCGGGCCGCGCCCGCCGCCGACGCCCCCGGCGCCGCCCGCGCCCTCGCCCTCCTCGACCTCCTTCACCAGGCGAACCTGCTCACCGACGCCGACGAGGACCGGCACCGCTTCCACGACCTCGTACGCCTGCACGCGGCGGCGAAGGCGGTCCAGGACGAGCCGCCGTGGGAGCGGGCGGCGGCGCTGCGCCGGATCGCGGACCACTATCTCGCCACGGCGACCGAGGCGGAGTGGGCCGTCGACCCGCAGCACCGCACGATGGCCCGCGACCACGGCCCCGGGCCGGTGCTCACGGAGGAGTTCGGCGCGGGATCGGAGGCGGCGCTCGACTGGCAGGAGCGTGAACTGCCCACCCTGATGGCGGTGTTACGCCTCGGGCGCACCGCCTTCCCCACCATCACCTGGCAGTTGGCCGACGCCCTGTGGCCCCTCTTCCTGCGCCGCAAGTTCTACGCGGAGTGGCGGGCCGCGCACGAGGAGGGGCTGGCCGCGGCCGAGGGGCTCGGCGACACGGCGGCGCAGTGCCGGATGCTGACCTCCGGCGGCGTGGGCGAGCTGGGCACGGGCTGCCACGAGCGGGCCCTGGAGATGTTCGAGCGCGCGGCCCGCCAGTTCCGGGCCGACGGCAACGCGCTGGGCCACGCCCGTACGCTCAACTACCGGGGCCTGGCCCACCAGCGCCTGGGCCGACTCGACGAGGCGGCCCGGTACTTCACCCGGGCGGCGGAGGCCCTGCCGGGCGTCGGCGACGTCCGCGCGGGCGGCCTGGCCCGCCTCAACCTCGCCGACGTGGCCCTCACCCGCCGCCGCCCGACCGAGGCGGCCCGGCACGCGACGGCGGCGCACACGACGCTCCGCGAGGCGGGCGACACGTACAACGCGGCCCGCGCGTCCGTCCTCCTCGGCCGCGCCCACCTCTCCCGCGACGAACCCGACCTGGCCGAGGCCCACTTGGCCCCCGCCCTCACCGCTCTGCGCGCCATGTCGGCCGCCTACGAGACGGCCCGCACCCTGCACGCCCTGGCGGAACTGGCCGAACACCGGAACGACCCCGCCACGGCCCGCTCCCACTACGACGAGGCCCTCACCCTCTACGGCACGGCAGGCCGCGCCACCTCTCCGGACGCCCGGACGGCACGGTCCCGCCTGGCGTCCCTGCCCGGGCCGCCGGAAGGGTGAGCCGCACCCGCACCACCCCCAACCCCCCAACCGGAACCCCCGCCACCACCAATGCGTGCACCAGCGACGCCCACACCGGCCACGGCAGCACCCCCGGCCCCCCGCACCGGGGCCCCCGCAGCACGACAGCGGCCCCCCGCGGGCCGACCCGCAGGCGGCACACGCCCCCGTCATGGGCGGCCACCACCAGCGCGCCCGGGTACCGGGCGGCCAGCACCCCCGGACGGCACGGCGCCGCCGACCCCTCGTGGACCACGTCCCCGACCCGCGCCCACGCACCCGGCGCGGGCAGCGCCACGCGTACGTGCTCGTCCACGAAGTCCGGCCCGCGTTCCGGGCACCGCAGCCGCACCCGGACCCGCTCGACGGACCTGGCCTCGGCCACGGTCGTCACCCACGCCGTCAGCGGCATGACACGACGCTCCCCGGCTCGTCGTACTCCAGGACGTGCGGCAGTCGGGCCGGGTCCGTGGCCGGGAGGGCGCCGGGTGGGCGCAGGCGGAGCTTGCGGTAGAGGAGGGCGCGCATCTTGCGGGCGAAGCGGCCGGGCTCGGAGCTGATGCGGGCGGCGACGCGCTCGTGCAGGTCCGCGCGGTACGTCGCGGCGGCGCGCGCGAGCTGGCGGCGTACCGGCTTGTCGTCGTGCAGCCGGGGCGCGAACGAAGCGAGCTCGGCCATCGGCGAGCCCGGATCCACATCCCCGTCCGGCAGGCACGCGAACAGCACCGGCCGCCCCGTCATCGCCCCGTACAGCGACACCGACCCGTGGTCGCCCACGACGAAGTCGGCGGCGACGAGCGCCCCCACCCAGTCCGCGCGCGGGCTGACGACGCCGAGCCCGCCCCGGCCGAGCCCCGCGAACCAGCTGCGGACCTGCCACTCGCTGTGGGTGTGCCACACGTGCGGATGCAGCAGCGCCGCCACCCGGTAGTCCTCGGGCGGCAGTTCCGCCACCAGGCGGTCGATCAGCTCCCGGCCGCACGAGCCGAGCAGCGACCCCGGGCCCCAGGTGGAGCAGACGAGGACGAGCCGCTGCCCCGCCCCGGTCCGCAGGGCCTGCCGGTACAGCGCCCGCGCGGGCCTGCTCGCGGTGACCCGGTCGAAGCAGGGGTCGCCGACGACCTCCGCGACCGGCACCGCCTCCGGGCACTCGCGGCCGAGCCGCGCCAGTTCCTCGCGGTGCGCGAGGACGATCGCCTCGGGGACCACCGAGCCGTCCCGTACGAGCCGCTGCCTGCTCAGCCCGTACACACCGCGCGCCGCGACGGCCCCGCCCCGCCGGGCCCGCACGATCTTGTTGTGTCCGGCGCCGTGCGGCAGCACGACCACCGGCGCGTGCAGTTCGTGCAGGCCCCCGTGGCCCGCCGCGAGCGCCAGGTCGAAGACGGTCCCCACGGCCTGGCTCCACGGCAGCACCAGCGCCCGCAGCTCGTCGAGGAACTCGGGCACCCCGCCGCTGAACACGTCGGGCGCCGCGGTGAAGAACACCTGCACCCGCCAGTCGCCCTCCAGGAGCCGCACCGCGTCGAGGAGCCGCCGCCCCGACGTCACCGTGTGCACCACGGCGAGTACGCGGCGCCGGACGGGGCGGGTGGCCCAGCGCGCTACGTCCGGGCGCACGGGCACCGGTTGCCCGTGCGCTTCCCACATGGTCACGCTCATGATTCGTGTCCCCCGGTTCTCTGGCTTCTCCAGTTGTCCGCCGTCGGCTCGGCGGTTCGCTCGGACGCGCACAGCGTGCCTGGGGGGACTGGATGGCCGGGTTGCAGGAATCCTGCAGTCCGAGTGCCGCTCGCCGACGGCATACGCCAGCGCTCCGGCTCGCACCGGCGCGCACCACCTGTGCCTCAACTCCCTTGTTCGCAACGCCTGTTGTGGTTCACCGGGCAGGGCGGGGGAATGTTCCGCCCAGGGACACGCGTGCGGAACCGCCGACAGCGGCGGCGCGGTGTGCCCGCCGGGCGTGCGCCCATCGGGGGTGACGGTGGACTTACGGGCCCTCGGGCCGCTCGAACTCTGGCAGGACGGCCGACGCTGCGAGCTCGGGTCGCCGAAGGAACGCTGTGTACTCGCGGTCCTGGTGCACGCCCACGGCGAGCCGGTCTCCGTCGACACGCTGATGGACCGCGTGTGGGACGACGAGCCGCCCCGCACGGCGCAGGACACGCTGCAGAGCTATCTGTCGCGGCTGCGCTCCCGGCTGACCAGGGCGGCAGGCGAACAGGCCTTCCTGGAGCGGTACGCGCCCCGCCTGTACCGATTACGGGTCGCGCCGGACGCCGTCGACCTGCTGCGCTACCGGCGGCTGCGCACCGAGGCCGCGGTGACCGCCAGGAAGGGCGACAGCGGAGCCGCCGTCGACCTGCTCCGCACCGCCGAATCCCTGTGGCGGGGCGAGCCGTTGACGGAGTTCACCGGCGCCTGGGCGCGGTCGGCGCGCGCCCGCCTCCTGGAGGACCACCGCCGCGTGCGCGAGGAACGCATCCGCCTGGAGCTCGACCTCGGACGGCACGCCGACCTCATCGGCGAGCTGCGCGAGCTGGCCGCCCAGAACCCCCTGGCCCAGCGGGTGATCGCCGCCCTGATGCTGGCCCTGTACCGCTCGGGCCGCGACGACGAGGCCCTCGGCCTGTACCGCGCCACCCGCGCCCGCCTGCACAGCGGCCAGGGCATCGAACCCTGCTCCGAACTCCAGGAGCTGCATCTGCGCATCCTCGAACAGGATCGCGTCCTGATGACGACCACGCCGGATTCCCGGGGGCACACTCTGTCCACGGTGTCCGCCCTGGCCGCGGGCGCCAGCCCCGAGCCAGTCGGGGAGCCGCACGCGCCGGACTCGCCCCACGGCGCCCCGGAGAAGGACGGCCAGGAGGACGCCGTTCGCGACAAGCGCGACCAGCCCGCCAGGCGCGACAAGGGGGACCAGGAAGGCGGCGGGCCGCGTTCCAACCTCCCCCGCGACATCCGGGACTTCACGGGTCGGGCCAGTGAACTCCGCGTGCTCCTGGGCGAGTTCGCCGACCCCGGGCCCGCCGACCCCACCCCTCGCACCTCCCTCCCCCTCACCGTCATCCACGGCATGCCCGGTGTCGGCAAGACCGCGCTCGCGCTGCACGCCGCGCACCGCCTGGGTGCGGCCTGCCCGGACGGCCTGTTCTACGTCGACCTGCGCGGGTACGGTGCCCTGCCCCCGTACGACCCGGCGGAGGCCCTCGCCGTCCTGCTGCACGCGGCCGGGTTCACCGGCGAGCTGCCCGGCGCGCTCGACGCCCGCGTGACGCGCTGGCGGGAGTGGACGGCGCGGCGGCGCGTCCTCGTCGTCCTCGACAACGCCCGCGACGCCGAGCAGGTCCGCCCGCTGCTGCCCGGCGCCGCGTCCTGCCGCGTCCTCGTGACCAGCCGGAACCGGCTGACCGGCCTGGCCGGCGCGACGCCGCTGTACCTGGAGGTGCTGTCCACGGCGGAGGCCGCCACGCTGTTCACACGGGTCGCCGGGGCGGGCCGGCTGCCCGCCGACGCCTCGGGGCTCACCCGGACGGTGGCCGCGTGCGGCTGCCACCCGCTGGCGCTGCAGCTCCTCGCGAGCCAGTTCCGGCACCGCGACTCCTGGAGCCTGGACCACCTCACGGACCGCCTCGTCCAGGCGGCCGATCCGCTCGACGAGTTCGACAGCGACGCGGTGGCGTCGGCGTTCTCCCTCTCGTACACCGAACTGCCGCCGCAGGCCGCGCGGTTGCTGCGCCGCCTGGCGCTCCACCCGGGCCCGGACATCACCCTGCGCGCGGCGACGGCGCTCGCGGCGGAGGGCACCGGCCGCGCGCACGAGGCCGACGTCCCCGACCCGCCGCGGGAAGCCGCCCGCACCCGCAAGATCCTCGATCAGCTCCTCGACCGCAATCTCGTCGAGGAACCCGTGGCCGACCGCTACCGCCTGCACGACCTCACCCGCGCCTTCGGCCTGCGCATGGCCACCCGCGACGAGCCGCAGTCCACCCGCCGCGCGGCCCTCAAGCGGCTGCTCAACTGCTATCTGACGGGGGCGTACCGCGCGTCCGTCCGCATCGACCCGCACCACCGCGTCCTGCCGCCCGGCCCGCACCTGACATGCCCGTACGCGCCCCGCTTCGGCGACGCCGGGGCCGACGCGGCCGACGCGGCCGACGGCGCGGACGAGGCCGCCGCCTGGCTGAGCGTCGAACGCGGCAATCTCCTGGCCGTGGCCCGCACGGCCGCCGCCCAGTCGCCGGAACACGCGGTGCTGTTCCCGCACGTCCTGGCCAAGTCCCTGCGGCTGTGGGGCACCTGGGACCTGGCGGCGGAGCTGTTCGAGGCGGCGGTGGCCGCGGCCCGACTGCGCGAGGACCGGGTGGCCCTGGCCCGCACCCTCGTCGAGCACGCCGACGTACTGACGCAGAAGGACCACGCGAAGGCCCTGCACCGGGCGACCGAGGCGCTGTTGCTCTTTCAGGACTTGAACGACGTACGCGGCCGCGCGGACGCCCTCCTCCAGTCCGGCCGGGCCCACTTCGCGGCGGGGCGCGGCAGCCTGTGCCTGCGGGTGCTGCGGGCGGCGCACACGCTGTACGAGCGGGTCGACGACCCGTGCGGCCGGGCCGACGTGGCCAACATGATGGGGGTGGCGCTGCACGCGGCGGGCCGCCACCGGGAGGCCCTGGAACAGTTCCGCACGATGCTCCGCATCCACGAGGGCACCGGCTCCCTCTACGGCCAGTTGCGGGCCCTCAACAACGTGGGCGAGGTGCACCGCCTCGACGGCCGCCACGAGGAGGCCCGCGCCCACTTCGAGCGCTCCCTGCGCCTGGCGCACCGCGTCGGGGGCCGCCAGGAGCGCGCGAACCTGCTCACCAACCTGGGCAGCGTCTGCCAGGCCACCGGCCAGGTGGAGCAGGCCCTCACCTACTTCCGCCGCGCCCTGACCAGCTACCACGCGGCGGGCGACGCGCGCGGCGAGTCGGACACCCTGATCAGCCTGGGCTCGGCGTACACCGCGAACCGGCGGCCCGGCGCGGCGCTGTGGCACTTCGCGGAGGCCGAGCGCATCGCCCGTAGCATCGGCAGCCCCTTCGACGTGCAGGCCGCGCTCCTCGGCACCGGCACGGCGCTGCGGCTGCTCGGCCGGTACGAGGCGGCGCTCGACGCGCTCCACGAGGCGCTGCGCCTGGCCCGCGAGGTCGGCAGCCCGCTGGCCGCGGCCACGTCCCTCGACGGTCTGGCCCGCACGGCCCCGCACACGCAGGACGCGCCCTCCGCACGGGGTTTCGCGGAGGACGCGCTGGAGTTGTACGAACAGCTCGGCTGTGACGGGCGGGCGCGGGATCTCCGCCTGGCCCTGGCAGAGCCCGGGGTGACTAGCCCCGCCAGATCCACATGAAGATCTTCTCCTCGCCCGGCACCGGGGAGGAGAGGTCGTGCCGGTTCGCGCGTCGTGCAGAGGTCACGTATCGCTCCGTGTTGCTAGTACTTGAAGGAAATCGTCGCCCCGAGTTGACGCACAGATTAGCGATCTGAACGCAGAACCGGAATGCCAAGTTCAAACAATCTCAGGGCGCACAGGAGCGCACGACCGGCGCTCGACTGCACTCCCGTAACACGCCCCCTCCGCTCCCCTCAGTTCTCCGGCGTTCACCCGCTCAACGGCCGCCCCACCAACGTCCCCGGCGGCACGTCCACCTCCCTGGCCCGGTCCCCCGGCGCCAGTTGATCGGCGTACCCCGCCTCGCCCCACACCAGCTTCTTGAACTGCTCCGGCGTCAACAGCCCCTGCCACGGCTCCCCTCGGGGACAGAACACGGACTCGCACCCGGGGCAGTAGTGCGCGGGACCCCAGAGCGCGTCCGCGCGCCCCGCACCGGCCCGCTCCGCCGCCTTCTCGCGGCCGTCGCCCCGCACCACGACGAGCGTGCCGATGAACAGCAGCACGGCGAGGACGATCCCGCCCCAGACGTACAGCGGCTTCTCCGGGTCCGTGCCCATCCAGGCCCAGCCGAGGGACAACGCGACGAGGACCATGCCCTCGGCGAAGTGCAGCAGGCCGTCGCCGGACTTGCCGGGCCCCTTGGCGAGCCGCGTCGCCAGGTCCGTGCGGGCGGCACCCCGGCCGCCCGCCGCCGCCCGCACCGCGGTGACCTCCGTGCCGCCGCAGCCCGGGCAGCTCACTCCAACCGGCCCGTGGGCCCCCGTGGTCGACATGCCTTCACGCTAGTCGCCGACCACGGCCCCGCTGAGCCGGGTTCAGGTCAGCTCTCGTCCGGGTCGAGCCGCAGCGAGATCGAGTTGATGCAGTACCGCTGGTCCGTCGGCGTGGGATAGCCCTCGCCCTCGAAGACGTGCCCGAGGTGCGAGCCGCAGCGGGCGCAGCGCACCTCGGTGCGGACCATGCCGTGGGAGGTGTCCTGGATCAGCTCGACGGCCTCGGAGTCCCGCGGGTCGTAGAAGCTCGGCCAGCCGCAGTGCGACGCGAACTTCTCGTTCGACGTGAACAGCTCCGCGCCGCAGGCCCGGCAGGAGTAGACGCCCTTGGTCGTGGTGTCGGTGTACTCACCCCGGAACGCGGGCTCCGTGCCGGCCTGGCGAAGGACCTGGTACTCGGCGGGGGTCAGCTCCGCGCGCCACTGCTCGTCGGGCTTCTCGACGTCGTACGACATGGGTCGCATCCCCTTCGTGGACAGTCCGGCCCGCCGCGGCGGGCCGGGCTACTTCGACAGTTCGGCCAGGATCAGCGGGCCGAGGTCGGTGACGTCGCCCGCTCCCATGGTGAGAACGAGATCACCGGGCCGCGCCATTCCCGCGATCGCCGCGGGCGCCGCCGCCTTGTCGTGCACGGCCACCACGTCGGCGCCCGCCGCGCGCGCGGCGTCGATGATGAGGTCGCTGGTCACACCGGGGATCGGGTCCTCGCGGGCCGGGTAGATGTCCAGGACCACGGAGGCGTCGGCGAGCGCCAGGGCCGCGCCCATCTCCGTGCCCAGCTCCTGGGTGCGGGAGAACAGGTGCGGCTGGAAGAGCACCAGGAGGCGGGCGTCGGCGGCGGCGCCGCGCATGGCCTCCAGGTCGGCGGTCATCTCCGTCGGGTGGTGCGCGTAGGAGTCGACGACCTGCACTCCGGCGGTCTCGCCCTTGAGCTGCAGGCGGCGCTTCACGCCCGTGTACGAGGCCAGTGCGGGGGCCAGCTCGGCGGCCGGGATGCCGAGGGCGACGCCCGCGGCGAGGGCGGCGACGGCGTTGTGGGCGTAGTGCCGGCCGGGCACGGAGACCGCGAAGCGCAGCTCGGTGCCGTCGATGACGGCGGTCACGTCGCTCTTGAGGCCCTGCGGGGTCACGTCGGTGATCCGCACGTCGGCGTCGGCGGCCTCGCCGTAGGTGACGACCCGCAGCTCGCCGTTGCGCTTGGCGACGCGCCGCGTCAGCTCCCGCGCGCCCTCGTGGTCCGCCGCGATCACCAGCGTGCCGCCGGGGACGATGCGGTCGGCGAAGGTCTCGAAGGACTCGTAGATCTCGTCCATCGAGGCGTAGTTGGCGTGGTGGTCCAGCTCCACGTTGAGGACGATGGCGACCTCGGGCGCGTACTTGTGGAAGCTGCGGTCGCTCTCGTCCGCCTCGGCCACGAAGATCTCGCCGCTGCCGTGGTCGGCGTTGGACCCGGGCGCGTCCAGGTCGCCGCCGATGGCGTACGACGGGTGCAGGCCGAGCGAGGCGAGGCTCACCGCGAGCATCGACGTCGTCGTGGTCTTGCCGTGGGTGCCCGCGACGGCGATCGGGCGCAGGCCGTCCATCAGCGAGGCCAGCGCGTCCGAGCGGTGCACCACCGGGATGCCGAGGTCGGCCGCGCGGGCCAGCTCCGGGTTGTCGGAGCGGATCGCGGACGAGACGACGACGCAGGTCGCGTCGTCGGCCAGGTGGCCGGCCGCGTGCCCGATGTGCACCTGGACGCCGAGGGCGCGCAGCGCGTCGGCCGTGGCGGAGTCCTTCGCGTCGCTGCCCGCGACCTTCGCGCCGCGCTGGGCGAGGATCTTCGCGATGCCCGACATTCCGGCGCCGCCGATGCCGATGAAGTGCGGTCGGTCCATGGCGGTAGGCATCGAGTTCTCTCCGAAGGGTGGGGTGCTGCGTGCGCGGGGTCAGCCTACTGGGCACCGCCGGACGGGGTTGATCGGCCTTCGGCCTCGTCCTCGGTCTCCCCCGGGCTCCAAAGGAGCAGGGGGATCCCACGGCGGGCCGCCCCTCCCCCTACGACTCACTGTGGGCGAACAGCTTCAGGACCGGTACGCCTACCTTGTGGCGGGCCCGGGAGGCCCAGTCGCGGTGGAAGAACTCCTCGACCAGGTGCGGTTCGGTCAGGACGATGACCTCGTCCGCCCCCGCGTCGTCGACCAGCTCCTGGAGCGCCTCCAGCGGGTGGTCCTCGATCAGGCGGCCGGTGGCCTCGCTGCCCGCCGCCCGCAGCGCCAGGAGGGACACCTGGAGGGCCTGCTCGGCCGGGCCGACCGCGTCCTGGCCCTCCGGCACCTCGCCCTCGCGGACAGCCTCGTCGAGCTCGCCGAGTGCGACGTCGTCGATGGCCCGCAGCAGGCGGTCCGCCTGGTCGCCGCGGGGTTGGAGCAGGACGTGGAAGGTGACCGGCTCGTCACTGTGCAAGGTGGTGACGAACTCCACGTCGGCGGACGTCAGGGCCTTCTCGATCATCAATACGCTTGTGAACACGACAGGCGCCCTTCTCCTCCGTGGGCCGTGCGTCCGGCCCCCTGCGGAAACCATCCTGCCCCCGCCTGAGCGGGGGCTGCGAGATTTAGTGTGCCCCGCGAAAGCGAAACGGAACGGAATATTCCGCCGATTGTCAGGAGCCCCGGCGGTATCGGGTGAACAGGAACCCGGCCTCCTCCAGAACGGACGCCAGTACGAATTTCGCGGGCACCGCGACACCGGGTCCCCCCGCGATGCGCTGGGCGTCGCCCGCCGTGAGCATCGGCGACACCGTCAGGCACAGCTCGTCGAGCGCGCCCGCCGCCACGAACTGGCCGAGCAGCCGCGGGCCGCCCTCGGTGAGCAGCCGGGTGAGGCCCCGCTCGCCGAGCTCCCGCACGACCCGCGCCGGGTCCGCCCCGGCCCCCTCGCCCGCGATCACGACGTCCGCGCCCGCCTTGCGCGCGGCGGCCACCCGCTCGGCGGGCGCGGCGGCGCCGGTCAGGACCAGCGTGGGGGTGAGGGGGGCGGTGAACAGGGGCAGCGTGAAGTCCAGGTCGAGGCTCGCGCTGACGACGGCGATCGCGGGGGCCGGGGCCTGTCCGGCCGCCGCCCTGCGGGCCGCGAAGGCCTCCCGGGCGCGGGCGGGCCGGTAGCCCTCCTGGCGTACCGTTTCCGCGCCGACCACGACCGCGTCCGCGAGCCCGCGCAGGGTGCCGAAGACCCGCATGTCGGTGGCGTTGGAGAGGGGCTGGGAGCGGCCGTCGTGCTGGGCGGCGCCGTCCAGCGTCGAGACCATGTTGGCGCGCAGCCAGGCGCCGGCCCCGGCACCCGCCCCGGCACCGGTCCCCGCCGGGTAGGCGTACGCGTCGGCCAGCTCGTCCAGGGACCACTCGCGGTCCCCCGTCACCCCCTCCCGGGCACCCGCCGGGGCGCTCTTCGCCGAGGTCGGCTCTACTGTGTGGTCGGTCACAGGGAACAGGCGTCGCATGCCGGGCAGTCTTACACGGCCCCGCGACGGCTCTACAGTGGAGAATCGTGTCAACAACCTCCCCTGCCGCCGGGCAGAGCCCCATAGCCGAAGCGGGCCCCGCGTCCCTGTGCGCCCGCGAGCCGCAGGTGCCCGCGGACCGTCTCGTCGCCGAGATGGTGCCGCCGCCGCGCTTCGACTCGGTCCGCTTCGATACGTACATCCCGGACCCGGGACAGCCCAGCCAGACCGAGGCCGTGCGTGTCCTCAGCACCTTCGCGGGCGGGCTCGGCGGGGCGCACGCGTCGGGATCGGGCAAGCGGCGTTGGTTCTCCCGGGCGAAGCAGCCGGCGCCGAGCGGGCCCCGTGGGGTGTACCTGGACGGCGGCTACGGCGTCGGCAAGACCCACCTGCTCGCCTCGCTGTGGCACGCCACCCCGGCCGAGCCCGCGCTCAAGGCCTTCGGCACGTTCGTGGAGCTGACCAACCTCGTCGGGGCGCTCGGCTTCCAGCAGACGGTGCGGACGCTCAGCGGCCACCGGCTGCTGTGCATCGACGAGTTCGAGCTGGACGACCCGGGCGACACGGTCCTGGTGTCGTCGCTGCTCGGCAAGCTCGTCGAGGCGGGCGTGGCGCTCGCGGCCACCTCCAACACGCTGCCCGGCAAGCTGGGCGAGGGCCGGTTCGCCGCCGCCGACTTCCTGCGCGAGATCCAGGGCCTGTCGGCCCACTTCAAGGCGTTGCGCATCGACGGCGACGACTACCGCCACCGGGGTCTGCCCGAGGCCCCCAAGCCGTACTCCGACGAGCAGGTCACCAAGGCCGCGTACGCCACCGAGGGCGCCAGCCTCGACGACTTCCCGCATCTGCTCGGCCATCTCGCGCGCGTGCACCCGAGCCGGTACGGCGCCCTGACCGACGGCCTCACCGCCGTCTGCCTCACGGACGTCACGCCGGTGCCCGACCAGTCGACGGCGCTGCGCCTGGTCGTCCTCGCCGACCGCCTCTACGACCGGGAGGTGCCGGTGCTCGCCTCCGGGGTCCCGTTCGACCGGTTGTTCAGCGAGGAGATGCTGAACGGCGGCTACCGGAAGAAGTACTTCCGGGCGATCTCGCGGCTCACGGCGCTGGCGCGGGACGCGAAGGGGCTCGTGCGGGACTGAGTGGGCGTCCCGGGCGTCCTGTGCGTCCCGGGCATACCGGTCGTCCCCGTCGTCGGGATCGGGGCCGTTCACGTCACGGCGGGCGGGCCGTCCCGGCGACGGTTGATCGCGTGGGCGTCCAAACCCTCGTGCGCGGGGCGTGTGCGTGGTACACACGTGCGGGTCATGTTCCTGTCCGCCAGCAGGAGGTTGCCCCATGTCAGACGCCAAGCTGTCCGCGACCAGACGTCAAGTGCTCGCCCGCTCCGGAGCGTTGGGGGCGTCCATCGCCTTCACCGGCGCCCTGTCGGAGCTGTTCGCGGGCACGGCCACCGCGGCCACCCAGGGCAAGGCGGGCTACGGCCCGCTCGTGCCCGACCCCGAAGGACTGCTCGACCTGCCGAAAGGATTCCGCTACCGGGTCCTCTCCCGCGAGGGCGACGAGCTGCGCTCGGGCGAGGGCAAGGTCCCCAGCAACCACGACGGGATGGCCGCCTTCCAGGGCCGGCGCGGCGGTGTCCACCTCGTACGCAACCACGAGAACCGCGTCACCGCGAAGCTCGGCGTCCCGACGGTCAAGGGCCTGACGTACGACCCGATGGCCAAGGGCGGCTGTACGGCGCTCGGGCTCGACCGGCACGGCCGGGTGGTCGACGAGCGCGTCGCGATCGCCGGTACGGCCGTCAACTGCGCGGGCGGCCCGACCCCGTGGGGCACCTGGCTGACCTGCGAGGAGACCGAGGACAAGGCCGGTACGAACGGCTACACCAAGGACCACGGCTTCATCTTCGAGGTCGACCCGGTGGACCCGCGGCGCACGGGAGCCGTGCCGCTGACCGCCATGGGCCGCTTCCAGCACGAGGCGGTCGCCGTCGACCCGTGGCGCGGCGTCGTCTACGAGACCGAGGACGCCTTCCAGAAGCCGTTCGGCCTGTTCTACCGCTTCCTGCCGAACAAGCCCGAGGGCGGCAGGGGCTCGCTGCGCGCGGGCGGACGGCTGCAGGCGATGCGGGTCCCCGGCCTGCCGGACCTGTCCGCGGTCCAGGAGACCGGCGCCACCTTCGACGGCGTCGAGTGGGCCGACGTACCCGACCCGCTGGCCGCCCAGACGCCCATCCGCAACCAGGACTTCGGCCCGAAGGGCATCACGCACGCCCAGAAGCTGGAGGGCTGCTACTGGGGCGGGCGCTGCGTCTACTTCGTCTCCAGCTACGCGCGCAGCGCGGAGGGCTCGGCCGCCGACCACTACGGCCAGGTCTGGCGCTACGACCCGGCGCGCCGCCGCCTCACCCTGGTGATCGTCTTCGGCCCCGACACCGACATCCAGCTCCCCGGCGAGTCCCCGGACAACATCTGCCTCGCGCCCAGCGGCGGCCTGATGGTGTGCGAGGACGGCAGCGGCACCCAGCACGTGTACGGCGTGACACGCGGCGGCAAGGTGTACGCGATGGCGCGCAACGCGCAGAACCTGGGCACCCCCGAAGAGCCCGAGTGGGGCGAGTTCGCGGGCGTCGCCTTCTCCCCCGACCACGACACGATGTACGTGAACTGCTACACGCCCGGCACCACGTTCGCCGTGACGGGACCCTGGCACAGGTAGCGCCGCCGCCTGCCCCGACGCACCATCGGGGCAGGCGACCGGAAGAGGTGCGGGCTGTGGCCAAGGGCAAGAAGCACGCGAAGGGCGAGGGCGGCAAGGGCGACAAGGCCGCCAAGGGCTCGGCCGGGCCCGGCAAGGGCGGCGGCAGGAAGGGCAAGGCCGCCGCCGACGCGCCCGCGCTCCGCCTCAGCGATCTCCTGCGCGTCCCCGAGGGCGAGCCGTACGACCTCGCCGCCCGGGACGCGGCCGCGACCCCCGCGGGCCCGGCGGACAAGGCGGCCGGGCTCGCGGCGACCGCCCGGATGGGCGAACACCTCACGGACCTCCAGGAACGCCTGTACGCGGCGAGCACGAAGGGCGATCCGCGCCGGGTGCTCCTGGTCCTCCAGGGCATGGACACCAGCGGCAAGGGCGGCACGATCAAGCACGTCGTCGGCCTGTTCAACCCGTCGGGCTGCCGCATCCGGGCGTTCAAGGCGCCGACGCCCGAGGAACGTGCGCACCCGTTCCTGTGGCGGATCCGCAAGGCCCTGCCCGAGGCGGGCGAGATGGGCATCTTCGACCGCTCGCACTACGAGGACGTCCTCATCGCCCGCGTCCGCGAACTGGTGCCACGCGCCCAGGTGACCCGCCGCTACGCCCAGATCAACCGCTTCGAGCAGTCCCTCGCCGACGACGGCGTCACCGTCGTGAAGTGCTTCCTGCACCTCTCCTACGAGGAGCAGCGGCGCCGTCTGGCGGCGCGCCTGGACACCCCCGAGAAGCACTGGAAGTTCAACCCGGCCGACATCGAGGAGCGGGCGGTGTGGCCCGCGTACCAGGAGGCGTACGAGCTGGCCCTGGAGCGCTGTTCGACGGCGGCGGCGCCCTGGTTCGTGGTCCCCGCGGACCGCAAGTGGTACCGGAACTGGGCCATCAGCACGCTGCTCCGCGAGCACCTGGAGGCGCTGGACCCGCAGTACCCCAAGGCGGACTTCGACGTGGCGGAGTGCAAGGCGCGGCTGCTGAGCGAGGGCTGACCCGCTGGTTCAGCCGGCGGGGGCGAGCCGCCACAGGGAGGTGACCTCGGCGGCGCGGGCGGCGTGCAGGGGGTCCGTGGTGTCGGCGGCGCGGGGGTGCCGGGGCTTGGCGTCGTGGCGGTCGACGACACGCAGCCCGGCCGCGTCGAAGGCGCCGACGAGTTCGTCCCGCGTCCGCAGACCGAGGTGTTCGGCGAGGTCGGAGAGGATCAGCCAGCCCTCGCCGCCCGGCTCCAGGTGGTCGGCGAGCCCGTCGAGGAAGGCGAGCAGCATGGCGCTGCCCGGGTCGTACACGCCCTGCTCCACGGTGGAGGTGGGGCGGGCCGGGAGCCACGGCGGATTGCAGACGACGAGGGCGGCACGGCCCGCCGGGTAGAGGTCCCCGCTGTCGACGACCTCCACCCGGTCGCCGATGCCGAGCCGTTCGACGTTGTCCCGCGCACAGGCCAACGCCCGGGGACTGCTGTCGGTGGCGACGATCCGGTCGAGGCCGCGGTGGGCGAGGACGGCGGCGAGGACGCCGGTGCCGGTGCCGAGGTCGAAGGCGGCGCCGCGGGCGGCGGGCAGCGGGGCGTCGCCGACGAGGTCGACGTACTCGCCCCTGACCGGGGAGAACACGCCGTAGTGCGGGTGGATGCGGGCGTCGAGCGCCGGGATCGGCACGCCCTTGCGGCGCCACTCGTGGGCTCCGATGACGCCGAGCAGTTCGCGCAGCGACACGATGGTGCGGTGCCGGGGCGGGCCGTAGGCCTCGGTGCAGGCGGCCCGGACGTCGGGGGCGCGCCGCAGGGCGAGCCCGTGGTCGTCCTCCAGCACGACGAGCAGCATGCCGAGCACCCGGGCGCGGTGGCCGCGGGCCTGCCGGTGCCGGTGGAACGTCTCAGCGGGGGTGGCCCCCGGCTTCGGCGTCAGCCGGTCGAGCCGCCGCCCCAGGGCGGTCAGCAGCTGCCGCGCCCCCTGATAGTCCCCGCGCCAGAGCAGCGCGGTCCCCTCGCAGACCAGGCGGTACGCGGCGTCGGCCTTCATCCGGTCGTCGACGACGCGGACGCGGCGGGGGGCGGGGAGGCCGCTCTCGGAGTGCCAGGGGGTGGTGTGGGTGAGGGTGGTGGGGGTGGTGTCGGACTCAGGGGTGGGGCTGGTGTCGGGCTCAGGGGTGGGGGTGTCCGGGTCCCCGGGGAGGGAGTCGTCGCCGGGGCCCGTCGCGCGTCCCGGCCCGTGTCCGGACCGGCGTCCCGGCCGGGTTCTGGTCGGCCGGACGTCCTCGGTCCAGGTGATGTCGGTGTGGTCGGACATCGACGGCTCGTCAACTCCTCGTGGTCGCGGGTGCGCGGGGCCCGGGGCCGCGGCGCGACCGGGAAGCGTCCGGGGAAGTCAGGACCTCAGGACGATTCCACAGCGGCCGCCCCCTGGCAAACCCGGACTTCCCCGGCGAACACCGTCCGCCGCCCCACCCGCACGCCTCACTCCGACTTGGCCCCGCCGCAGGTCACGGCCTCGCCCCGGTCCCGTTCCGCCGCGCTGCGCAGCACACAGAACTCATTGCCCTCCGGGTCCGCGAAGACGACCCATCCCGTGCCGTCGGCCTCGCGCCGGTCGGCGACCACGGTCGCGCCGACGCCCCGGAGCCGCTCGACCTCCTCGTCGCGCGGGCCGTCCGGCCGGAGGCACACGTGCACGCGGTTCTTGCCGTTCTTGGGCTCGGGGATGTTCTCGAAGTACAGGTGCAGGCCCGTGGGCAGCGCGATCACGGCGACGGGGTCGCCCGGCCGGTCCTCCTCGTCCAGCGGCTGTCCCACCACCTCGCTCCAGAACCGCGCGAGTCCGTACGCGTCCGCGCAGCCGAAGGCGACGTTGTAGAGGGAGGCGGGCATGGGGCACGTCCTTTCGTACGATCATGGGCCGGGCACGCATTGTCTCCCACGCGGTCCGCGGTGTGCTTCGGCTTTTCCGTGGGCCTCGGGGTCCGCGCGCTTCGGCGTCGCGCATGCTTCGGCGGCTCCCGCGTGCTTCGGCGCCCCGCGTGCCTTCGGCGGCTCCCCCGCGCTTCGGCCCGGCACCCCCTCGGGCGGGCCTCGCCTACCCGATTAATCCTATTTGCACAGTTATCTTCACCGCATGATCACTCGTGCACGGCAGCGGGCCGCCCGCGCCTCCCTGGCCGCATTCGCCGCGGCGGCACTGACCGCCCTCAGCGCCTGTGCCTCGCCCTCCACCCCCACCCGCCCCCACAGCCCCGCTCCCCACCACAACCCCCAGAAGGCCGCCCCGCCCACCCTCGCCCCGGGCCCCCAGGGCCTCACCCCGGTCTTCAAGAACGCCCCCCGCACCAAGCAGGGCGCGCCCACCGTCGCCCTCACCTTCGACGCCGACATGACGGCCGATCAGGGGCCCCGCGCCGGGGCGGGCGAGCGCTTCGACAACCCGGCGCTGGTCGACACCCTGCGCCGCCTCAAGGTCCCGGCGACGTTCTTCATGACGGGCCGGTGGGCCGAGGAGTACCCGGCGCAGGCCAGGGCCATCGGCCGCAGCCCGCTCTTCGAGGTCGCCAACCACTCGTACAGCCACTACTCCTTCACCCCCGACTGCTACGGCCTGCCCACCGTCGCCCCGCACCGCATGCGCGCCGACGTCGAGCGCGCCTTCGCCGCCTTCCGCAAGGCGGGCGTCGAGCGGCCGGTGCCGTACTTCCGCTTCCCGGGCGGCTGTTACGACCAGCGGGCGCTGCGCGCGCTCGCCCCGGCCGGGGTGACCGCCGTGCAGTGGGACGTGGTGGGCGGCGACGCGTTCGCCACGGACCCCGACGCGGTGGCCCGGCAGGTGCTCGACGGGGTGCGGCCCGGCTCGGTCGTCGTCCTGCACTGCACCCGCAGCGCCGCCCCCGCGACGGAACGCGCCCTGCGCACGATCGTCCCGAAGCTGCGCGAGCGCGGGTTCCGCTTCGTCCGGGTCTCGGAGCAGATCGGGGCCGCGCGCACTCCGGAGGGAGCGCGGCATTCCGGGCCTGGCGGGCCTGCCGGGCCTGCCGGGCCTGCCGGTGCCGACGAGCCCGCGCGGCACCGCCCGGAACGGACCGCCACCGGCCCGAACTAGGCTGCCCACCATGGCGGACGACGACGAGTACTGCGCCCCGGCCCCTTCCACCGCCCCCCGGCCGACGGCGGGCCCGCCCTTCGCGGAGTGCGTGCTGTGCCGGAAGCCGACGGAGTACCCCGAGTCGTACCGGGGCAGCACGCTGTGCCCGGTCTGCGAGTGGCAGGAGGCCCAGCGGACCGCTTGCTCGGGGTGAGCGGGGGCGGGGTGGAGGGCGGGGCTGGAACACCGGGCCGAGGCCAGGAGCACCGGGCCGGGGCTGCGAACACCGGGCCGCGCCCGGGAGCACCGGCCCCGACCCCACAGAACCCCACCGCCCAAGCCCGACGCGGCCGCCCCTCACCCCCGACGCGCGCACACCCCGCAAGCCACCACCACCGCCACCACCCCCGCGAACCCGCGCCGCAGCCCTCCCCGCGCCCGCCGCCACCGCCCCGGGCCTGCGATCACCGCCCTGGCAGACTGGACGGGTGACCAGCAACGCGCCCCGCCCCGGAGACTCCGAGCCCACCTCCCACACCGAGGGCCACCCGAACACCACGACCACCGCGGGCACCGCGAACTCCCCGGGCACCCCGAACCCCGAGGACCCGGGCACCCCGGCCGCCCTCGACGCCCCCGCCTCCCCGGCCACCCGGTACTCCCCGCCGGCCAGCCCCTTCCGCGTCGAACGCACGCCGCGCGACGAGGCCCCGCAGTTCGTGCTTCCCCTGGTGGCCCGGATCGAGCGGGGCGCGCCCCCGGCGCGTACGGACGCGTTGGAGACGGCGGCGCGGGCGGTCCTGACGATCCTGAGTGACGAGCGGGCGCTCGGCGAGGGCGAGTGGGCGCAGGTGATGCGGGACTGGCAGGACGCCCGGATCCGCAAGGTGGTGCGCAGGGCGCGTGGCGCGGAGTGGCGCCGGGCGGAGGCGCTGCCCGGCATCACGGTGACGGGCAAGTCGGCCGAGGTCCGGGTGTATCCGCCGGTGCCGCTGGACGGCTGGCCGAAGGACCTGGCCCGCCTCCAGGTCTCCGGCACGGACCTGGACGACCCGGAGCCCCCTCGGGACCCCGACCCGTCGACCCCGGTCCTCTGGCTGAACCCCGACATCACGATGTCGGCGGGCAAGGCGATGGCCCAGGCGGGCCACGGCGCCCAGTTGGCCTGGTGGGACCTCTCCGCCCCGGACCGCACGGCCTGGCGCGAGGCGGGCTTCCCCCTCTCCGTCCGCACGGCCCCCGCCCCCCGCTGGCCCGAACTGACCACGAGCGGCCTCCCCCTGGTCCGCGACGCGGGCTTCACGGAGATCGCCCCGGGCTCGTGCACGGTGGTCGCCGACCACCCGGCACTGCGCCGCCGCCCTTGAGCCGCTGGTGGGTGAGCCGGAAGACTTCGTCAGCCGTCGTCCCGCAGCTGTTCGAAGGACCGCCGTTCGTCGGCGACGAGGGCGGCGAAGGAGGCGCGACGCTCGCGCAGGCCCGGGTACCAGCTGGCCCAGATGTTGGCGGCCCATTCCCCACCGGGTGAGACGTCGCCCGGGTCGAGCAGCCAGTACTGGGCGTCGGCGACGTCCGATATCAGCAGCACCCGGTCCATGTAGGCGGCTTCCTCGGGTCCGCCCTGGCGGATGATCTCCCAGGTCGAGGGCTCCGCCTCGCGCAGCCAGCCCACTGACCTGGTGGTTCTCATCTCGTACAGGAACGGACCCAGGTGGCTGAAGCCGTTGGACGCGCCCAGGAACGCGCGGTAGCTGGGCGGCAGTCGCGTACCGAGCCGTTCTTCCGTGGCCGCCAGCTGTTCCTCGGTCGCACCCGCGCAGCCAAGCCAACCGGCGGCCCGCTGAGCGTCGCTGATCCGCTGCCAGTCGTCGTTCTCGTACGCCCGCAGGACATCGATGCTGTACGAGGCGAGGTAGGCCCGCCAGTACTCGACGCTGTCCCACCGTGGGGCGTCAGCGCCTGTCGCGTGTGCCGCGTCCCTCACCCCCGCAGCGCCCCCTCCACCGGCCAGGCCCGCAGCGTCGCGTCCAACCGGTCGTACGCCTCGTCGAACCACTCGTCGGTGAGGGTGACGGTGGCCGTCACCGTGGTGAGGGACATCGTGTGGTCGGCGATCGTGACGTGGGCCCGCTCGCCGTCCGGGTCGAGTTCGACGAGGAGTTCGGGGGCGCGGCCGCCCTCGCGCCAGGTGCTGTCGTCGCCGCCGTCCAGGGCGTCGAGGGTCTCGCGCCACTGCGTGAGGTCCTCCGGGGACACCGATGTGGCGAGCGTCCCCTGGACGAAGGCGGTGTCGACAAGGATCTCGCCGACGAGTTCGTCGATTCCGGGGCGCCCCGGGGCGGGACGTTTTCCGGTGATCCTGACGACGACGCTGTTGTCCTCGCCCTCCAGGCGGATCAGGTCGATCGGCTTCTCGGACGCCATGGCCCCTCCAGTTCCCCGTGTGCACCGCCCGGTCCGGCTCCCCCGCGCACTCCCAACCCGTTCCCCGTGCGCGCGGGGCCGCCCCCGCGGTGTGCTGTGTGCGGTCGTGTCCTTCCGGGCCGCGGTCCGTTCCCTTTCGAACCCCGGCCCGTGTCCTTCCGGACCCTAGTCGACGGCACTGACAACGCCGAGGCGGCGAACCGCCTGCCCGTACAGGCCCCTTGCGTGACCCCCGTCACAGAACCTTCACGCCGCTGAACACCGGCCCCGCACCTCCCGTACCTTCCGGTACCACCAAGTGGCCCGGCCCCCGGCCGGGATGCGGCTCGGGAGGCAGTACTTTGCAGCGCATCAGGCACATGGGGCGTATCAACGGCACGGCCCTGATCATCGCCGCCCTCGTCGTCACCGTGGGAGCCCTCGCCTTCCCGGTGTGGTCCTACGCCGACCGCTCGGGCACGGGCGAGGCGAATCTCAACGCCGGGAGCGTGTCGACCCGTTGGGGCCCGCTGTCCGCCACCGACCGGGACTTCCTCGTGAAGGTGCGGCTCGCCGGGCTCTGGGAGATACCCGCCGGACAGCAGGCCGTGGAGCGCGCGCCGAGCAAGGCCGTCAAGGAGGCGGGCGACCATCTGATCGTCGGCCACACCGACCTCGACCAGCGGGTGCGCGGCGTCGCCTCGCAGCTCGGCGTGGAGCTGCCGAACCAGCCCAACGCCCAGCAGCAGGGCTGGCTGCGGGAGTTGACCGACGCGAGCGGCGAGGACTACCAGCGCAAGTTCGCCAACCTGCTGCGCGTCTCGCACGGGAAGGTCTTCAGCCTCATCGCGCAGGTCCGCGACACCACCCGCAACTCCCTTGTCCGGCAGCTCGCGTCCGACGCCAACCAGACCGTCCTCGACCACATCACGATGCTCGAAGGCACCGGGTACGTCGACTTCGACGCCATCGCGAACGACACCGCGGGAAAGTCCACCGCGAGCCCGACCGGCCCCCCGCCGCCCGGCGGCAACGCTCCCCCGCAGCCCGATCCCGCCGGCCCCACGGGCGACGTCTCCGGCACCTCACGGCCCTCTCCCGGCGCTCCCGGCACGGTCAACACGGATCGGCCCGAACCTCAAATGTAGCTCTGAAACCCCTGATCAGAAGGTTCACCCCGACCTGGCACGGTCATGACTACGGCTACGTGCACCAATGGGGAGGACCAGCGGCAAGGAGGGGGAACGAGGATGACCGCACGGGGGACGACAGCGGTATCGGGGGCTGCGGCGCGCGAGTACGCCGCGGTACAGCGGGCTGCCACGGTACGAGGAACGACCGCGCGAGGAACCATGGCTCAGCTCGGGACGGGGATCGGGTGGCGCCCTGAGATCGCCGACGCCGTCGAGCGCATGCCCGGCATCGACTGGGTCGAGGCCGTCGCCGAGAACGTGTGCCCGGGCCACCTGCCCGACTCGCTGCTGCGGCTGCGCGAGCGCGGCGTGACGGTCGTGCCGCACGGCGTCTCGCTCGGGCTCGGCGGCGCGGAGCCTCCGGACGAGGCCCGGCTCAGGGCGCTCGCGGAGCGCGCTGAGGCACTCGGCTCGCCGCTCGTCACCGAGCACATCGCGTTCGTACGGGCCGGGGGCGCCCTCACCGCGTCCCCGCACCTCGAAGCGGGCCACCTGCTGCCCGTCCCGCGCACCCGCGACGCGCTCGCCGTGCTGTGCGAGAACGTCCGCATCGCCCAGGACGCCCTGCCCGTGCCCCTCGCCGTCGAGAACATCGCCGCCCTCATCTCCTGGCCCGGCGAGGAGCTGACGGAGGGGCAGTTCCTGTACGAGCTGGTGGAGCGCACCGGCGTACGCCTCCTCATCGACGTCGCCAACCTGCACACCAATCACGTCAACCGGGGCGAGGACCCGGCCCGCGCCCTGGACGAGCTGCCGGTGGAGGCCATCGCGTACGTCCACGTGGCGGGCGGCTTCGAGCGGGACGGCGTCTGGCACGACAGCCACGCCCACCCCGTCCCGCGGCCCGTCCTCGACATCCTCGCCGACCTCGCCGCGCGCACCCGGCCGCCGGGCGTGCTCCTGGAGCGGGACGAGAACTTCCCCGAGGAGGGGGAGCTGGAGCGGGAGTTGGCGGCGATCCGGGAGACGGTGGAGACGGCGACGCCCATGAGCTCGGCGGCGGCCCCCGTGACGGCCTCGGCTCCGGGCTTCTCGGCGGACACGGGGGACACGGGGGACACGCCGGACACGGCAGACACGGCACCGGCCCTCGCCACGGCCCCCGCCGCCGCCCACCCGACCACCACCCCCGACCCGACCGGCACACCCCCCACCCTCGCCACCCGCCAGCGCGTCGCCCTCGCCCAGGCCGCCCTCCTCTCCGCCCTCGTCGCGGGCACGCCCGCGCCGGAGGGCTTCGACGGGACCCGGCTGCGGGTGCAGAGCCGCGCGCTCGGCGCCAAGCGGGCGGACGTCGTGGCGAAGGTCGCGCCGGAACTGCCGTGGATCGTCGGCGACGCGTACCGCGCGGAGTTCCTCGACTACGCCCGCACCCGCCCCATGACGGGCGGCTACCGTCAGGACGCCCTGGACTTCGCCGAGCACCTGCTGCTCGCCGGGCGGCCCGAGGACGCGGAGGGGCGCGGGGAGCTGACGGCCTGGTGGCTGGAGCGCTCGGGCCCGAAGCCGCTCGACGGGCGCCCCCTCACCCGCTGGCTGCGCACCCGGGCGGCCCGGCTCGCGCTGCGCCGGGCGCGGCGGCGGACGCCCGGCCACGAGGGCGTGGACGCCGGCCCCGCCCCGGCGACGTAACCGCTCCCCCGGCGCCGTACAGCCGTTGGCGTACTCCGCCCGATATGCGGGACGCCTCCCCCGCGCCGCGCACTAGCGTGCGGTGGCGCGACAGGAGGCGTCATGCGTTCCCGAATCATCAGCGGCACCGGGCTCGTGCTCACGGGGCTCGTGGCCACGCTGGCCGCGCTGGTCTATCCCGTGTGGTCGTACGAGGACCGCTCGGGCACCGGCCTCGACGCGCTCACCTCGCAGAGCGTGGCGACCGAGTACGGGCCGCTGTCCGCGCTCGACCGGGACTTCATCACGAAGGTGCGGCTCGCGGGCCTGTGGGAGCTGCCCGCGGGCCAGCAGGCCGGGGAGCGCGGCACCACGCGGGCCGTGCACACCGCGGGCAAGCACCTGGTCGAGGGGCACACGTTCCTGGACGCGCGGGTGCGCGAGGTGGCGGCGGCGCTGCGCCTGGAGCTGCCCAGCCAGCCCAGCGGCCAGCAGCGGCGCTGGCTCGCGGAGCTGAGCGCGGTGCGCGGCACGGCGTACGACGTGAAGTTCGCGAACATCCTGCGGCGCGCGCACGGCAAGGTCTTCGCGCTGGTGGCGGAGGTCCGCGCCAGGACCCGCAACTCCCAGGTGCGCGCGCTCGCCGACGACGCCAACACCACCGTCCTCGACCACATCAAGGTCCTGGAGGGCACGGGTCTGGTCGACTTCGACGGCCTGGCCCGCGACGCCGCCACGTCCACCCCGCAGCCCCCGGCCCGCTCCCCCGCGCCACCGGGCCCCGAGGACTCCCCGCCGCCCGCGGCGCCGGTGTCGCCGACCCCCACGTACTCCCTCCCCCCGGCCGTCTCACGGCCCGCGCCCGACCCGCGCGACTGAGGCACAGCGGGTCAAACGGCAGCTCGGGCGGGCAGGACGGTGTCCACATCGTGGAATACCGGTAGCGGCGTCACACCTCCTTCACATAGAAAACCGGCATGTTCTGGGTCCCGCTGCTGCTCCTCGCCTGTGCTCTCGCCGCGCTGTCCTGCGGTCGGCTCTGTGTGGCCGCCGTGCGGGCCGCGGCCAGTGAGGCGCGCGGGGCGCACGAGGGTCGGCGACTGACGCTCTACGAGGCGGCGTTCCTGTCGGGCGGGCCGGGGCGCGTCATCGATGTGGCGCTGCTCTCGATGGCACGGGGGCGGCGGCTGCTGCTCGCGCACACGGGGTGGGCGACCGTGGTGGATCCGGTGGCCGGGGACGACCTGGAGCGGTCGGTGCTCGGGGCGATCGGTCCCGCGGGGCAGTCGCGGATCGCGCCGGTGCGCCGGGCCGCGGCGGCCGGGGACGGGGTGCGGGCGCTCGCGGACCGGCTGGTCGCGGCGGGGCTCGCGGTGCCGGACGGGATGTGGTCGGGCATCGCGGGCGCGGCCCGGCAGGTGCGGGCGGCCGCGGCGGCCGTCGTGGCCCTCGGGGTGTGCGCGACGCTGCTTCCGGCGCAGGGGCGCGAGGGGGAGATGCCGGTCGGGGTGTGGTTCGCGCTGCCGTTCTTCCTCACGGTGAGCTGTCTGGCCATCGCCCGCTTCGAGGTGCCGACCACGCGCTGGGCGTCCCCGGCGGGGCGGCGGCTGCTCGGCGCGCTGCCCTCGCGCGACGACCTGACGTCAGTGGCCGTGCGCGGCATCCGCGCCCTGGAGGACCCCGCCCTGCGGGCCGCGCTCTCGCACCGGGACCCGAACCTCGACGGATACCGGGAGACCCGCTCCTAGCGTCCCGCGCGGCCGCCACGAAGGGCCATTGGGGCGCGACTCGCGACGCCCGCGTTCCGGTGCTGGACTTTGCCACTCTTCGAACTGAATATCCCTTTTGTTGTGATTTTGCGATTTACGCAGTCACTTGGGCCCGCGCCGCGAAAGGGACACAGAACAGCGATGAGAGCACCAGCAACCGCCGCCGCCCGGTACAGAGCCGTCAGAACCGTCGGAACCATCGGCTCCCTCGTCCTGACCGCCCTCGCCGCGGCCCCCGCGAGCAGCGCCGCCACCCCCTCCGCCGCCACCCCCTCCCCCGAGACCCTCGGCACCGCCCTCGCCGCCCAGCGCGCCCAGACCACCGGCATCGAGTTCGGCCCCTGCCCGAAGGCGGAGAACCTGCCGCCGTCCGTGGAGTGCGGCACGGTCGCCGTCCCCCTCGACTACGCCCACCCCGACGGCAAGCAGATCCGACTGACCGTCAGCCGCGTCGAGGCCACCGGGAAGTCGGGCCGGGCCGTGGTGTCGCGGCAGGGCGCGCTGGTCTTCAACCCGGGCGGCCCGGGCGCGTCCGGCATGTACTTCCCGATGGTCGGCCCGATGCCGGAGTGGCGGCGCGTCGCGGCGGCGTACGACCTCGTCGGCTACGCGCCGCGCGGTGTCGGCCGCTCCGCGCCGCTGTCCTGCCAGGACCCGAAGCAGTTCGCCAAGGCGCCCACCCACTCGCCGACGCACCCCGACGCCTCGTACAAGGCGGAGCGCATCGCGCAGGCGAAGGCGTACGCACGCGGCTGCGCCCGGCACGCGGGCCCCGACCTGGCCCACTACACCACCCTCAACAACGCCCGTGACCTGGAGGTGCTGCGCGCCGCCCTGGGCGAGCGGAAGCTGACGTTCATGGGCGCCTCGTACGGCACCTACATCGGCTCGGTCTACGCGACGCTGTTCCCCGGGCACGTCCGCCGCATGGTCTTCGACTCCGCGGTCAACCCGGCCCCGGACCAGATCTGGTACGCCAACAACCTGGACCAGTCGTACGCGTTCGAGCGGCGCTGGGCGGACTTCCGCGCCTGGGTCGCCAAGCACCACAAGGCGTACGGCCTGGGCACGACGCCCGCGGAGGTGCAGCGGTCCTACGAGACGGTCCGCGCCGAGCTGACGCACAAGCCCGCGGGCGGCAAGGTCGGCTCCTCGCAGCTGCGGTCGGCATTCCTGCGGGCCGCGTACTACGACGACTACTGGCCGATGCGGGCGACGGCCCTGTCGCAGTACCTGAAGGGCAACCCGAAGCCGCTGATCGAGCAGGCCGCGCCGCATCCGGCGGCGGCCGTCGAGGACGAGAACGGCAACGCCGTCTACACCGCCGTCGAGTGCAACGACGCCGCCTGGCCCACCGACTTCGCCACCTGGGACCGCGACAACTCCCGCCTCGCGCGCCTCGCGCCGTTCGAGACCTGGGACAACGCCTGGATGAACCTGCCGTGCGCCTACTGGCCCGCGCCGCGCCAGCAGGCCCTCGACGTCCGCACCGCCGAGGGCGCCCTGCCCCCGACCCTGATCCTGGCCGCCGAGCGGGACGCCGCGACGCCGTACGAGGGCGCCCTGGAACTGCACCACCGGCTGGCGGGCTCGACCCTGGTGACCGAGAAGGACGCGGGCACCCACGGCATCGGAGGCGGCACCAACGAGTGCGTCAACGCGCACCTGGACGCCTACCTCCTGGAGGGCCGCCTCCCGGCACGGCGCGCGGCGTGCGCACCGCACCGGGAGCCGGAGCCCCGGCCGGGGACGAGGACGGCGGACCTCCGCAAGGCGCTCTAGGAGAGATCAGAGCGCCCCGAGGCGCTCCAGCGGGAACGGCGGCTGCGCCAGCGGCCGGACCGCCAGCCGGGTGAGCGGCAGGACGTTGTCGTCACCCGCGGTGCGATGGGCGTGCAGCACGCCGCAGTGGATGCACCGGTGCACGAGAACCCACTCGCCGTCTCCGCGCACGGAGATGGCGAGTGGTTCCATGCGGGCGCCGCAGTCCGCGGCCCGGTCGCCGGGCGAGTCGTCGAGGTGACGGCTCCACAGGCAGTTCGGGGAGGGGGTCCCCCTGCTCTTTAAGAGCTTGGGGGAGGTTGCGGTGATCGGTGCCGGGCGCGGTCATCGGGACGTCGAGACCGCACTGCAGGCAGCGGAAGGACTGGGCGCGTGCTTCAGTGCGCGCCCGCCGGGAGGTGTTGCGAGGCATGGACATGTTGCGAGACATGGTGGAAGTGACTCCAGTGCGATGCGGAAGGGGCTGACCTCGAGCTGTTCCGCAGGGCCCTGGGCATACACGCACCATCTTTCGTTGCTAGGTCTCGACCTCTCGATGAAACGCGCACCGGGCGGGCGCGGCAACCGAATTAACGGTGCCGCGCCCGCCCGGCGCGTGCGGAGGGGGTCGCTTACGCGAGACCCGCCACGAGGTCGGCCACGGACTTGCGGCGGCCGGTGTAGAACGGCACCTCTTCGCGGACGTGCATGCGGGCCTCGGAGGCGCGCAGGTGTCGCATGAGGTCGACGATGCGGTACAACTCGTCGGCCTCGAAGGCGAGCAGCCACTCGTAGTCGCCGAGCGAGAACGAGGCGACGGTGTTGGCGCGCACGTCGGGGTAACCGCGGGCCATCATGCCGTGGTCCTTGAGCATGCGGCGGCGGTCCTCGTCGGGCAGCAGGTACCAGTCGTAGGAGCGCACGAAGGGGTACACCGAGACGTAGTTACGGGGCGTCTCGTCGGCGAGGAACGCCGGGATGTGCGACTTGTTGAACTCGGCGGGGCGGTGCAGCGCCATGTTCGACCAGACCGGCTCCAGGGCGCGGCCGAGCTTGGTGCGGCGGAAGAGGTTGTACGCCTCCTGCAGCTCGTCGGCGGTCTCCGCGTGCCACCAGATCATGACGTCGGCGTCGGCGCGCAGGCCGGACACGTCGTAGGTGCCGCGGACGGTGATGTCCCGGGCCCCGAGCTTGTCGAACAGCTCCTGGACCTCGTCCGCGTAGCCGAGGCGGCTCTCGGGCAGGACGTCGCGCAGCTTGAAGACGGACCACAGGGTGTAGCGGATGACCTCGTTGAGGTCCTTGGCCTTCTTGCCGGCGTTCGGGATCTTGGCGGGGGCGTCGTCACTCATGCGGCTATTCTCCCGCGCCGCCGTGCAGGCTCTGCACCGGGTTGGCGGTGAGCTCCCGCACCGCGGAAAGGTCCCCGGTCAGCTGGTCCACGGCGGCGTTCGCGCTGGCGATGCAGGCCGGGATGCCCACGCCGTCGTACGCCGCCCCGCAGACCGCGAGCCCCGGCACCCGGCCGACCTGCTCGCGGACGCGGGCCACGCGCGCGTGGTGGCCGACGGGGTACTGGGGCAGGCCGTCGTGCCAGCGCGTGACCGTCGAGTCGACAGGGGCGGCGTCCAGGCCGGTGGCCGCGCGCAGGTCGTGCCGGGCGATGTCGATCAGCTCGGCGTCCGGGCGCCCGAAGTCCTTCTCGTCGCCGTACCGCCCCACGGACGCGCGCAGCACGAACAGATCCGGGTCCTGGTCCGCGATCCACCCCCACTTCTGGCTCGCGAAAGTGGACGCCTTGATGGTGTGCCCGTCGACGGGCGGCACGAGGAAGCCGCTTCCTGCGGGCAGTGCGCCCGTGTCGGCGCGGCGGTAGGCGAGGGTGATCAGCGCCATGGAGGCGTACTCGACGGCGCGCAGCTCGGCGGCGGCGCCGGGGACGTCGTGGTCCAGGAGGCGGGCGGCGTGCGGAGCGGGGACGGCGAGGACGACGGCGTCGGCCGCCAGGTCCCAGTCGTCGACGTACACCTCCCAGCCGTCCTCGACCCGGCGCAGGCCGTGCGCCGCGGAGTTCAGCAGGATCTCGCCGCCCCGGGCCCGCACCGACTCCGCGACGGCGGGCGGCAGTTGGCCGATGCCGCCGTCGATGCCCATGAAGACGGGGCCGGGCTGCCGGCCCTGCTGGTTCGCGGCGGCCCGCGCCTGGATGTCGCGGACGCCCTCGGTGAGGGAGGTGTGGGTGCGGGCGACCGCGAAGAGCTGCGGGACGGCCGAGCGCATCGAGATGCGGTACGCGTCCCCGGCGTACACCCCGCCGAGCAGCGGCTCCACCAGGCGGTCCACGACCTCGCGGCCGACCCGCCGGGCGACGTACTCGCCGACCGCGACGTCGTCGCCGACCTCGGTGGGCGGCAGCTCGGCGTCCTGCCCGACGCGGCGCAGGCCCTCCTCGGAGAGGACTCCGGCGACGGCGGCCGCGGCACCGGGCACGCCCATGACGTGCCCCTTGGGCATGGGCCGCAGCGCGCCGCGGGTCCAGAGCGCGGCGCTCGCCGTCGCCGGGGGCCGCAGCCGGTCGCCGAGGCCGACCTCGCGGACCAGGGCGACCGCCTCCGGCCTGCGGGCCAGCATCGACTCGGCGCCGAGGTCGACGCCCACGCCCGCGATCTCGCCGGTGTGCAGCTTCCCGCCGAGCCGTCCGGAGGCCTCCAGGACGGTGACGCGCGCTCCGGCGTCGAGGAGGCGGTGCGCGGCGGCGAGGCCCGCGATGCCGCCGCCGATGACGACGACGTGGCCGAGGCCGCCGGGGGGGCCGCCGGGGGCGTCGGGGGCAGAGGGGTTCTTGCTCGTCCGTGGGTCCGCTGCGCGCATGTCCCCACTCTCTCAGAGCCGCTCAGGACCGCTTTCGGGTACCCGCGCGCCTCCGGTCCGGGTACCCGATCGCCCGCCGGTCCGGGTGCCCGCGCGCGCTTCCGGACGAGTCCCGTCCGTGACCGCGCCGGAACCTCATCGGGACCACCCGGACCGAACACCGTGCCCGGTCCCGGCGTCGTAGGAGCACACTCACCACGACCTCGGGGGTACGTCGATGCACACGTCCAGCACGTCAGGGTCATCCGGTACGGGCGGTGCGTCCGCGCCCCCGGACGCGCGTCCGGGCACGCCTCCGGGCACGCCGACGCTTCCCGGTGCACCGACGGCCCGCGGCCGGGCGGGGCGCGGGCGCGCGGCGCGGCGGGGTCCGCTCACCGGGCTCGCCGCGGTGCTCCTCACCGTGACGCTCGCGGTCGCGGGGTGCGGCGCGGGCGGCGACGACTCCGACCAGGGCAGTGGGTCCGGCGGCGACCGGGCCGCGGGGGCGCAGGCCAGCCAGGGGCCCGCCGACGGCAGCGGCGCCCTGACCGACGAGAGCGGGGCGCGGGACGGCGCCAAGGCGGACAGCGACCGTGCCGGGAGCGGGAAGGAGCGCGCGGGCGGCGACACCCGGAATCCGTCCGGGCCGCTGCGGGCGGCCGACACCCACATCATCCGCACGGCCTCCTTGACCGTACGAGTCAAGGACGTGCCGCGGGCCCTGGAGCGGGCGCGGACGGCGGCCGAGGACGCGGGCGGTCTGGTCGGTGACGAGTCCACGGACCGCGACCGGCGCGGCCACGACCGCTCCCGCGTCGTGCTCCGCGTCCCGCAGGACCGCTACGAGCAGGTCCTCTCCGACCTCGCGGGCACGGGGAAGCTGATCAGCCGCACCGCCAAGGCCGAGGACGTCACCGAGGAGGTCGTGGACGTCGAGAGCCGGATCAGGACGCAGCGGGCGAGTGTGGCGCGGGTGCGGGCGCTGATGGACAAGGCCACGAAGATCAGCGACATCGTGTCGCTGGAGGGCGAGTTGAGCGGCCGTCAGGCGGACCTGGAGGCCCTGCTCGCGCGGCAGTCCTCCCTGAAGGACCGCACGACGATGGCCACCATCACGCTCACGCTCACCGAGTCGCCGCAGGCCGGTGCGGACGGCAAGGACGACGACCCGACGTTCACGGGCGCGCTGTCCGGAGGCTGGAGCGCCTTCGTGACGATGCTGGGCTGGCTGGCGGTCGCCCTGGCGGCGGCCCTGCCGTTCGCGGCCGTGTCGGCGCTGTTGGTGCTGCTGTGGCTGCGGGTGGTGCGGCCGTGGACGGGGCGGCGGGCGGTCGCGGTGCCCGCGGGGTCGGCCGTGGGCCCGGGCCGGGCTGTGGATCCGGGCGGGGCGGTCGGTCCCACGGGTCCGGGAGGCGCGGGGGGTTCGGGAGGCCCGGGGGCCTCTGGCGGCAGCGGGACGGGCGGCTCCGGGAGCGGCGGCACGGGAGGGCCGGGCGGCTCCGGCGGCAGCAGCGGTTCCGGGGGCACCGGTCCGACTGGCCCGGGCGACCCCAAGGCCCCGAAGGCGTCCGGCGGTTCCTGACCTGCGCGGGGTGGGGACGGGGTCCCGGTGCCGTGCCGGGGGCGGCACCGGGACCCGAACTGCCCCCCGCCCCGTAGCGTGTCCGCATGAGTGAACGACTGGTGGTCATCGGAGGGGACGCGGCCGGGATGTCGGCCGCGTCGCAGGCACGCAGGCTGAAGTCGCCGCGGGAGCTGGAGATCGTCGCCTTCGAGCGGGGCAACTTCACCTCGTTCTCGGCGTGCGGGATCCCCTACTGGGTGGGCGGCGACGTCGCCGAGCGGGACGACCTGATCGCGCGGACGCCCGCACAGCACCGGGAGCGCGCCATCGACCTGCGGATGCGCACCGAGGTCGTCGAGATCGACCCGCGGGAGCGGCGCGTACGCGCGCGGGACCTCGACTCGGGCGCCGAGGAGTGGACTTCGTACGACAAGCTCGTGATCGCCACCGGCGCCCGGCCGCTGCGCCCGGACCTGCCCGGCATCGACGCGCCGGGCGTGCACGGCGTGCAGACCCTGGACGACGGGCAGGCGCTGCTCGACACGCTCACCGGGACGCCCGGCCGCCGGGCCGTGGTGATCGGCGCGGGCTACATCGGCGTGGAGATGGCGGAGGCGCTGCTCGGGCGCGGCTACGAGGTGACGGTCGTCAACCGTGGCCGGGAGCCCATGTCCACGCTCGACCCGGACATGGGCCGCCTCGTGCACGAGGCGATGACCGGCATGGGCATCACGATGGTGAACGACGCCGAGGTCACCAAGATCCTCACCGAGGACGACGGGCGGGTCAGGGCGGTGGCCACCGAGGACCGCGAGTTCCCGGCGGACGTGGTGGTCCTCGGCGTCGGCGTACGCCCCGAGACCGCGCTCGCACGCGCCGCGGGTCTGCCCGTCGGGGAGCACGGCGGACTGCTCACCGACCTGGCGATGCGGGTGCGCGGGCCGGTCGCCGACGGGGCGGTCTGGGCGGGCGGCGACTGCGTGGAGGTCCTCGACCTGGTCTCCGGCCGGGAGCGGCACATCGCGCTCGGCACCCACGCCAACAAGCACGGGCAGGTCATCGGGTCGAACGTGGGCGGCGGCTACGCCACGTTCCCGGGCGTCGTCGGCACCGCGGTGAGCAAGGTCTGCGACCTGGAGATCGCGCGCACGGGCCTGCGTGAGAAGGACGCGCGGGCGGCGGGCCTGCAGTACGTGGCGGTGACCATCGAGTCGACGAGCCGGGCCGGGTACTACCCCGGGGCGGCCTTGATGACGGTGAAGATGCTGGCCGAGCGGCGCACGGGGCGACTCCTCGGCGTGCAGATCGTGGGCCGCGAGGGCGCGGCCAAGCGGGTCGACGTGGCGGCGGTGGCGCTGACGGCACGCATGACGGTGGAGCAGATGACGGCACTCGACCTCGGGTACGCGCCGCCGTTCTCGCCGGTGTGGGACCCGGTCCTGGTGGCGGCGCGCAAGGCGGTGGCCGCGGTGCGGGCGGGCGGGGCATGAGGCCTGGGGGCGGCCCCCGTCCCATGGACAGCGCGGACAGCACGGACAGCACGTCCTGAGCCGCCGGGCAGGGAGCCGCCCCCGTGGCGTGTACCGCCGCCTGAACGAGCTGCGGCCGTCAGGCGGTGCGCGTGTGCACGTACTCCACGAGCCGCGTCAGAGCGTCGGGGTCGGTGCTGGGCAGCACGCCGTGACCGAGGTTGAAGATGTGTCCCTCGAGGCCCGAGGCGGCGGCGAGCACCTCGTCGGCCTTGGCCTCGACGGCCTCGCGGGAGGAGAAGAGGACGGCGGGGTCGATGTTGCCCTGGAGCGCCTTGCCGGGCCCGACCCGCCGGGCGGCCTCGTCCAGGGGCACGCGCCAGTCGACGCCGACGACGTCGGCCCCGGCCTCGCCGAGCAGTCCGAGGAGTTCGCCGGTGCCGACGCCGAAGTGGATGCGCGGCACGCCGTACCCGGCGACGGCGTCGAAGACCTTGGTGGACGCGGGCATCACGGAGCGCCGGTAGTCGGCGGGGGCCAGCGCGCCGACCCAGGAGTCGAAGAGCTGCACGGCGCTCGCGCCCGCCTCGATCTGCACCTTCAGGAAGGCGCCGGTGATCTCCGCGAGCCGGTCGAGCAGGTCGGCCCACAGCTGCGGGTCGCCGTACATCATGGCCTTGGTGTGCTCGTGGTTACGGCTCGGTCCGCCCTCGACGAGGTAGCTCGCGAGGGTGAAAGGCGCACCGGCGAATCCGATGAGCGGCGTCTCGCCCAGTTCCCGGGTGAGCATCCCGATGGCCTCGGTGACGTACGAGACGTCCTCGGGCGTGAGGTCACGCAGCCTCGCGAGGTCGGCGCGGGACCGGATCGGCTGCTCCACGACCGGCCCGACGCCCGGCTTGATGTCGAGGTCGATGCCGATGGCCTTGAGGGGAACGACGATGTCGCTGAAGTAGATCGCCGCGTCCACGCCGTGCCGGCGCACCGGCTGCAGCGTGATCTCCGTGACCAGCTCCGGCATCATGCACGACTCCAGCATGGCCGTGCCCTCGCGCACCTTGCGGTACTCGGGCAGTGAGCGCCCTGCCTGCCGCATGAACCACACCGGCGTGTGCGGCACGGGCTCACGCCTGCACGCCTTCATAAATGCGGAGTCGTACGTAGCTGCGTTCTGCCGGCCCGTGGCCTCGTCATTGACACTCACCCCCAAAGTCTCGCACGCGCCCCACCCTCGGGATCGCCGGGTCAACAACGAGCCCGCTTCAGCCCGTCCGGCGC
Source organism: Streptomyces flavofungini (assembly GCF_014650815.1). Taxonomy (GTDB): domain Bacteria; phylum Actinomycetota; class Actinomycetes; order Streptomycetales; family Streptomycetaceae; genus Streptomyces; species Streptomyces flavofungini. Next base: position 95,487 of record NZ_BMVR01000004.1, on the reverse strand, counting down.
TTGCGGACGAGCGCGCAGCGCGACAGAGCAGCACCCCCACGGCGGGACGGGGCAAAGGCCACAGCCGGAAGGAATTCAGCCCGTCCGGCGCTTGCGGACAAGCGCGCAGCGCGGCAAGGCGGCAACCGCCCCGAGCCAGGGTCAAGGAGTGAGCAAAGCGCGCCCCGAGAGGGGCGCCTCCCTGCACGGAGGCGCCGTTCCCCTTAATCTTCCCCGCATGGCTGCGGCTCAAGGACAACGGTCGGACGACGCGGGCGAGATGGACGGCGCGCAGGGGGTGGTGGCGGACGCGGGTCCGCCGCCGTTCCGTGCTGCGGTCGAGGCCCTGCGCGGGGCACGGCTGCGGCCGCAGATCGAGGTCGAACAGACCCGGTCGCCGAAGCGGCTCGCTCCGTACGCATACGCGCTGGAGGCGGCCGTCGTGGACGGCGAGGAGGACCTGGCGGACGGCAGGCTGGTGCTGCTGCACGACCCGGACGGGCACGACGCCTGGCAGGGCACGTTCCGGCTGGTGACGCTGGTGCGGGCGGAGCTGGAGCCGGAGATGGCCGCGGACCCGCTGCTTCCGGAGGTGTGCTGGTCCTGGCTGACCGGGGCGCTGAGCGCCCGGGGCCTGGCCTGCGGCGAGCCGAGCGGGACGGTGACGCGGGCGGGCTCGCACTACTTCGGCGGCCTCGCCGAGCGCCCGCCCGCCTCCCAGATCGAGATCCGGGCGTCGTGGACGCCGCGCGAGTCGGCCGCCGGGGTGCCGGACACGGCGGCGCACTTGGCGGCGTGGTGCGACCTGCTGTGCCAGATCGCGGGGCTGCCGCCGATCGCGGCGGCCGACGGCTCGGTGGTGTCGCTGCCGCAGCGGCGGGGGCCGCGCTCCACCTGAGGGCGCGACGCGGTGGTGCCTCGGGCGGCACGGCGATGACCCCCGGCGTTGACGTGGCCGGGGGTCGGGCACGGCCGACAGGAACGGCACGCCTGGTGAGAGGGGTTGATCGTCGGATGATCGATCACATGTCCGAATCGCCCGAATTTGTTACTCACCAAATCGTGATCATCCCCTAAAGGCGGGTGCCATTGGTGCCGAAGAGGTCTGTGACCTTGAAACGTACGGTTCGTCCCGGCTTCATCCCCGAGCCGGTTCCGACCCGCCACCCCAGGAGGCCTGGTGTCCGTTCTCCTCGAGCAGCCCGCAAGCCTGGTCGCCTACCGCCCGAACAAGCCGACCGCCATGGTCGTCGTGGCCGACCCCCGCGTCCGCTCCACCGTGACCCGCCACCTGTGGGCCCTCGGTGTACGTGACGTCATCGAGGCCTCGTCCATCGCGGAGGCTCGTCCCCGCATCGGCAACCCCCGCGACATCTGCGTCGCCGACGTCCACCTTCCCGACGGCTCCGGCCTGACCCTCCTGTCCGAGACCCGCGCCGCGGGCTGGCCCAACGGACTCGCGCTCTCCGCCGCCGACGACATCGGCGCCGTGCGCAACGCCCTCGCGGGCGGCGTCAAGGGCTACGTCGTCACCGGCACCCGTACCAACGTGGGTCTGCCCACCCGTCCCGGCGCCGCCCCCATCGGCTCCGCCGCCGCCCGTATGCACCGGCGCCCGCCGGGAACCCCGAGCCACCCGGGCGGCTACCGCGAACTGTCCGGCCGCGAGGTGGAGGTTCTCCGCCTGGTGGCCGAGGGGCAGTCCAACAAGGCCATCGGCGTCTCGATGGGCCTGTCCGCACTGACCGTAAAGAGCCATCTCGCCCGCATCGCCCGCAAGCTCGGCACCGGTGACCGGGCGGGAATGGTAGCGGTGGCCCTGCGCACGGGAATCATCCACTGACCGATTTACACCCCCTGGCCGCCCGTCGACGTAACGTTCCGTCGACGGGCGCCGTGCGTTCACAGATACCCTTGACAGGTGACCGACGCCCAAGAGACCGCAGCAGACAGTTCACTGCGAACCACCGGAGGCGCTCCTCCGGACGAAGGCGTCACAGGCGTCTCCGTCGAAGGGACACCGACCCCTCTCCTCGAACCGCGTGACGGCATTCCGCCCGTCGTGGCCGACGACGCGACGCTCGCGCAGGTCATCGCGGCATTTGCCGCCGGTACGGGACCGGTGGCCGTGGACGCCGAGCGGGCCTCCGGGTACCGCTACGGCCAGCGCGCCTATCTGGTCCAGCTCCGCCGCGAGGGCGCGGGCACCGCGCTCGTCGACCCTGTCGCCTGCCCCGACCTGTCCAGGCTCGGCGAGGCGCTCGCCGGCACCGAGTGGGTGCTGCACGCGGCCACCCAGGACCTGCCGTGCCTGCGGGAAATAGGCATGGTCCCGTCCGCCGTCTTCGACACGGAGCTCGCCGGGCGGCTCGCCGGATTCCCGCGGGTCGGGCTCGGCGCCATGGTCGAGAGCGTCCTCGGGTACGTCCTGGAGAAGGGCCACTCCGCCGTCGACTGGTCGACCCGCCCGCTGCCCGAGCCCTGGCTGCGCTACGCCGCGCTCGACGTGGAACTCCTGGTCGACCTCCGCGACGCCCTCGAGAAGGAGCTCGACCGGCAGGGGAAGCTGGAGTGGGCCCGCGAGGAGTTCGACGCCATCGCCTCCGCGCCGCCCGCGCCGCCCCGCAAGGACCCCTGGCGGCGGACGTCCGGCATGCACAAGGTGCGGCGCCGCCGTCAGATGGCCGTCGTACGGGAACTGTGGGTGACCCGGGACCGGATCGCGCAGCGGCGGGACGTCTCGCCCGGCAAGGTCCTCAGCGACGGCGCGATCGTGGAGGCCGCGCTCGCCCTGCCCCCGAATGTGCACGCGCTCACCGCGCTGCCCGGATTCGGGCACCGCATGGGGCGGCGGCAGCTGGAGCAGTGGCAGGCCGGGGTCGACCGTGCCCGGGCCCTGCCGGACGCGGAGCTGCCGCAGCCCGGGCAGGCGGTGGCGGGGCCGCCGCCGCCCCGCTCCTGGGCCGACCGGGACCCGGCCGCGGCGGCCCGCCTCGCCGCGGCCCGCGCCGCCGTCTCCGGCCTCGCCGAGCGCCTCAACATGCCCCAGGAAAACCTCATCACCCCCGACACGGTCCGCCGCGTCTGCTGGGAGCCCCCGTCCGACCTCACCGTCGACACGGTCGCCACGGCCCTCACCGCCCATGGCGCCCGCGCCTGGCAGATCACCCAGGTGGCCCCGGCCCTCACCACGGCCCTCGCCACCCCGGCCCCGTAACCGGACCCTCGGGCCCCTGACCCGCCTCGCCCCCCGGCGCAACGGCACGGGTGGGCGGGTGGGGGCGGAGGCAGGGTCCCGGACCGCGCAGCACATGTGACGTGTGCCTCCCCGGACCAACCCTTGGCCTCGTAGTTACCGGCAAGTAGCATGAACGGAGGAAGCGCGCCGCAGGCGCACCGCACCCTGGAGGAGAGCCATCGTGCCTCGTACCGTCAGGGACGTCGTCTTCGTCGACGGCGTCCGCACCCCGTTCGGCAAGGCGGGCCCCAAGGGCATTTACCACGAGACCCGCGCCGACGACATGATCGTGAAGGCCATCCGGGAGCTGCTGCGCCGCAACCCGGCCCTGGATCCGGCCAAGATCGACGAGGTCGCGGTGGCCGCGACCACGCAGATCGGCGACCAGGGGCTCACGATCGGCCGCACGGCGGGCATCCTCGCGGGGCTCCCGCAGTCCGTGCCGGGCTACTCGGTGGACCGCATGTGCGCGGGCGCCCTGACGGCCGTGACGACGACCGCGGGATCGATCGCGTTCGGCGCGTACGACGCGGTGATCGCCGGTGGCGTCGAGCACATGGGCCGCCACCCCATGGGTGAGGGCGTCGACCCGAACCCCCGGTTCGTGAGCGAGAAGCTCGTCGACGAGTCCGCCCTGTTCATGGGCATGACCGCCGAGAACCTGCACGACCGCTACCCCTCCATCACCAAGCGCCGCGCCGACGAGTACGCCGTGCGCTCGCAGGAGAAGGCCGCCAAGGCGTACGCCAACGGCAAGATCCAGCAGGACCTGGTGCCGATCTCCGTGCGCCGCACCAACGAAGAGGCGGGCGAGACCGGTTGGGGTCTGGCCACCCAGGACGAGCCCATGCGGCCGGGCACGACGCTGGACAACCTGTCCGGCCTCAAGACGCCGTTCCGTACGCACGGCCGCGTCACCGCGGGCAACGCGGCCGGTCTCAACGACGGCGCCACCGCCTCGATCATCGCCTCCGAGGACTTCGCCCGGGAGAACGGCCTTCCGGTCAAGATGCGGCTCGTGTCGTACTCCTTCGCGGGAGTCGAGCCCGAGGTCATGGGCTACGGCCCGATCCCGGCCACCGAGAAGGCCCTCGCCCAGGCGGGGCTCTCCATCTCCGACATCGGCCTCTTCGAGATCAACGAGGCCTTCGCCGTGCAGGTGCTCGCCTTCCTGGAGCACTACGGCATCGCCGACGACGACGCCCGCGTCAACCAGTACGGCGGCGCCATCGCCTTCGGCCACCCGCTGGCCTCCTCCGGTGTCCGCCTGATGACGCAGCTGGCGCGGCAGTTCGAGGAGCAGCCGGAGGTCCGCTACGGCCTGACCACCATGTGCGTGGGCTTCGGCATGGGCGCGACGGTCATCTGGGAGAACCCGCACCACAAGGACGCCGGAGGCGACAAGTGAGCACCACCACCACTGAGCTGTTGAAGGGTGCGGCCGAGCTGTTCCCGGACGAGGTCGTGACGCAGGCTCACGTACGTCACCTCGATCTGCCCGCCGGTGCGGGCCGGTTCGCCCTCATCACCCTCGACAACGGCTTCGACCACACCAAGCCGACCACCTTCGGCCCGGGCTCGCTGGCGAACCTGAACGCCGCGATCGACCAGGTCGAGAAGGAGGCGGCCGAGGGCACCGTCGTCGGTGTCGGCATCACCGGCAAGCCGTTCATCTTCGCCGTCGGCGCCGACCTCAAGGGCGTCGAGATCCTGCAGCGGCACGAGGACGCGCTGGCCATCGGCAAGGGCGGCCACGACGTCTTCAAGCGGCTCTCGGGCCTGGCCGTGCCGACGTTCGCGTACTACAACGGTGCCGCCATGGGCGGTGGCGTCGAGGTCGGACTGCACTGCTCGTACCGCACCGTCTCCAAGGCGCTGCCCGCGTTCTCGCTGCCCGAGGTCTTCCTCGGCCTCGTCCCGGGCTGGGGCGGCTGCACGCTGCTGCCGAATCTGATCGGCGCGGACCGAGCGGTTTCGGTCATCATCGAGAACTCGCTGAACCAGAACAAGCAGCTCAAGGGCAAGCAGGTCTTCGAACTCGGCATCGCGGACGCGCTGTTCGAGGGCGCGGACTTCCTGGAGCAGTCGCTGATCTGGACGGCTTCCGTCCTCAACGGCACCGTCAAGGTGGAGCGGCCCGAGATCGACCGCGGCGAGGGCTGGGACGCCGCTGTCGCCCGTGGCCGCGCCATCGCCGACTCCAAGGTGCACGGCGCCGCCCCGGCCGCGTACCGCGCCCTGGAGATCGTCGCCGCCGCCAAGGACGGCGACGCCCAGAAGGGCTTCGACGCCGAGGACAAGGCGCTCGCGGACCTCATCATGGGCGGTGAACTGCGCAGCGGCATCTACGCGTTCAACCTCGTCCAGAAGCGCGGCAAGCGCCCGGCGGGCGCCCCGGACAAGAACCTGGCGCGGCCGGTCACCAAGGTCGGTGTCGTGGGCGCGGGCCTGATGGCCTCGCAGCTCGCCCTGCTGTTCCTGCGCCGTCTGGAGGTGCCGGTCGTCCTGACCGACATCGACCAGGAGCGCGTGGACAAGGGCGTCTCGTACGTCCACGGGGAGATCGACAAGCTCCTCCTCAAGGGGCGCGTCAACCAGGACAAGGCCAACCGCCTGAAGGCCCTGGTCACCGGTGTCCTGGACAAGGCCGAGGGCTTCTCCGACGCGGACTTCATCATCGAGGCCGTCTTCGAGGAGATCGGCGTCAAGCAGCAGGTGTTCGCCGAGGTGGAGGCGGTCGCTCCGGCGCACGCGATCCTCGCGACCAACACCTCGTCGCTGTCGGTGACGGAGATGGCGTCGAAGCTGAAGCACCCCGAGCGGGTCGTCGGCTTCCACTTCTTCAACCCGGTCGCGATCCTGCCGCTCCTGGAGATCGTGCGCGGCGAGCAGACCGACGACGCCTCGCTGGCCACGGCCTTCGGTGTCGCCAAGAAGCTGAAGAAGACCGCGGTCCTGGTGAAGGACGCCCCGGCGTTCGTCGTGAACCGCATCCTCACCCGCTTCATGGGCGAGATCCAGAACGTCATCGACGAGGGCACCCCGGTGCCGGTCGCCGAGAAGGCCGTCGAGCCGCTCGGCCTGCCGATGTCGCCCCTGGTCCTGCTCGAACTGGTCGGCCCGGCCATCGGCCTGCACGTCTCGGAGACGCTGAACCGTGCCTTCCCGGACCGCTTCACGGTGTCGCCGAACCTGAAGGCGGTCGTCGAGGCGGGCAAGCGCGGCTTCTACGTGTACGACAGCGGCAAGCCGGAGCTGGACCCGGAGGTGGCCGCGCTCCTGAAGCAGGGCGACTCCGTCCTGGCCGAGGAGCAGGTGCGGGCCCGCGTGCTCGACGCCGTCGCCCAGGAGATCGGGCTCATGCTCGACGAGGGTGTCGTCGCCGAGGCGCAGGACATCGACCTGTGCCTGATCACCGGCGCGGGCTGGCCCTTCCACCTGGGCGGCGTCACGCCGTACCTGGACCGTGAGGGTGTCAGCGAGCGGGTGAACGGCAAGCGGTTCCTGGCGCAGGGGCTCGCGAGCGTCCCCGCCTAGCGGAGCTGAACCGAGGTGCCCGGTACGCCGACTGGCGTGCCGGGCACCGTCATGTCATGGGCCCGGCGCCGTCATGTCACGGCCCCTACGCCGTCATGTCATGGTCCTTACGCGGAAGCCGCCTGCTCCCAGGCCTTCAGGGCCAGGCCCGGCTCGTCCTTGCGGTGGGTCAGGCGCAGCGCTCCCGTGCCGGGCACGAAGGTCGCCGCGACCACCCGGCCGGAGCCGTCCGTGGCGAGGGCGACCCGCGCGTCCACCGGCAGGGCGGGGCCCGACTCGGCCCACCAGGCGCCGGCCGACTCCAGCTCGGTCGGGTAGGCGGCGAAGGCGACGCGGCCGCTCTCGGCGCGCTGGGCCAGCAACGTGCAGTCGTGGCCGTCGAGTTCGCAGCGCATGGCCGAGACCGGGCCGGGTCCCGCGGCCGTGAGGAGGCGGACCGGTTCGGCGTCGGCGTCGCCGCGCCAGGCGCGCAGTTCGCCGTCCTCGTCGGTGAAGAACAGGGTGGTGTGCTCGGCGGAGGTGGCGAGGGCGCGCAGGGTGCCGGGGCGGGCCTTGACCGGCAGCGGCGCCTCGTCCAGGGCGGGGATGGCGCCCGGGGAGGCCTGGCGCCAGCGCAGGATGCCGTCCGGGGTGGCCGCGTACGCCGTGACCAGGCCGGACTCGCCCGTCACTGCGGCGAGCTCGCCGCGTACTCCGTGACCCTTGAGGTCCCGCCAGGGCCCCCAGCCGCCCTTCTCCTTCTGACCGCGCATGCTGACGCCGCCGCCCCGGTTGGGCACGAAGACGTGGGCGCGGCCCTGGGCGTCGACGGTGACGGCGGGGGCGCCGGTGCTCTGGCCCTTCTTGTTCGGGTGGCCGAGCGGGTTCCAGTCGAGGGCGGTGAGGTGTGGCTGGAAGTGCGTGGAGTGGACGAGTCCGGACTCGCCGGAGACGGTGGGGCGCCAGGACACCAGGTGGGCGTAGGTGTCGATGCCCTGGGCGACGGCGAGGACGGGGTGGACGCGCTGGTCGCCGCCGACGGGGCGGGGCGCGGTCCAGGGCTCGCCCGGGCGGCGCTGGGTGCGGCAGACCACGGCGTCGCTCTCACAGGCGTAGACGGCGAGCCTGCCGTCGCGTGCGCGTATGAGCCAGTCGCCGTTCACGGTCGGTGGGGTGGGGGCTGGGGGCATGCGGCGGTTTCCGTGGCCAAGGACGTCGGGTTCACCGCAACTCTAATGGGCGAGGTGGGGGTGGGTGCACCCGGGCGTGCGAGGCTGGCCCGCATGGACACTGTGACCCTCGTCGTGGACGCCGCCAATGTCGTGGGCTCGGTGCCGGACGGCTGGTGGCGCGACCGCCGGGGCGCGGCGGAACGCCTCCGCGACCGCCTGGTCCCCCTCGCCGCCGCGGGCCTCCCCGGCCTGCCGGGCCCCCTCGACGTCGTCCTCGTCGTCGAGGGCCGGGCCCGGGGCGTCGAGTCCGTCCCCGGCGTACGGGTCGACTCGGCCCCCGCGAGCGGCGACGACCGCATCGTGGAAGTGGTCGCGGGGATCCCGGGCCCGTGCGTCGTGGCGACCGCCGACCGTGAACTGCGGCGCAGGGTGGGCGCGTTGGGGGCGGAGTGCGTGGGGCCGCGGGCGGTGCGCGGCTAGGGCGCGCCCGTGCGGACGGCTGCCGCGGGCCGGACCACCCGGCCCGGCCCGCGGCAGCACCGTCCCGGCTGTCAGTGCCAGTCCCCGCACCACACCTGTGCTCCCGCGCTGTCGACCGTGCAGACCCTGACCTTCAGGTCCTTGATCTTGACCGCCGGGTCGGTGTGCAGGCTGGTGTGGCGGCCGCTGTCGCTGGCGTCCTTGACCGTGTTGAGGGTGCGGGTGGCGGGCTTCCAGGTGGAGCCGTCGAGCCAGGAGTAACCGGCCTGCAGGGTGGCGTCGTAGCCGTCCTTCTTGAGGTCCCACAGGTTTCCGTAGACGCCGCCCTTGCCGGTCTCCCAGTCCACGCGCAGGACGGCGCGAGCGCCCTGGGTGCCGTCGTACGGCGTGAGGATCGAGCGGGAGTCGGCGTAGTGGACCTCGCCGTCGGTCCAGTGCTGGGGCGCGGCCGTCGCGGGTGCGGCGAGGGCGGCGGTGGCGAGCGCGGCTCCGGCGAGCGGCAGCAGGACGCGCGCGGGCACCTTGGCGATCTTCATGAACTCCCCCTTCTGCGGCCCGCGTTGTCGGGCCGACGGTGATCGGGCGGGCCCACACAAGCACGTCGTCGCGCGGCTTGTCATCAGCGATAGGGGCCCTTGCTCCTGTCGCCAGTGGTGTTCTCGCCAGATAGGGGGCGGGCAGGGGTGCGGCGCTCCCGCGCGGGGTCGTCCGCCCGCGCGGGAGCCGGGCGGCTAGAGCCGCTTGGCGCTGCGCAGCGCCTTCGCGTAGTAGCCGTTGCCGTCCAGGCGGGACGTGCCGCCCTTGTCGCCGATGGTGGGGCCGTTCACCTCTTCGCGGCTGGAGATGAAGATCTTGTGGCCCTCGGCGTCGTGGCCGAGGAAGATGCCGACGTGGTCGAGGCGCTCCTTGGTGCGGGCGTCGAGCTTGAAGAAGACCAGGTCGCCGGGCTGGACGACGTCGATGGTCTGCGGGCGGTCGGTGGCGCCGACGCCCTTGAGGGGGATGACGGGGGCGCCGAGCTTGCCGCGGGCCATGCCGTTGGCGGTGCGGGGCAGGCCGTCGCCGGTGGTGTCGCTGGCCATCAGCGGGAACCGGGCCCGGTAGCCGAAGACGGTGCGGATGAAGCCGGAGCAGTCGATGGCACGGGCCCGCTTGGCCTCGGGCTGGATCGTCGTGCCGTCGCGGAAGGTGTAGGGGATGCCGAGGTAGTCGTAGAAGTCGGACTGCTCCTCGCGCAGGTCGTTGCCCTCGCTGCCGTTCGGGTTCAGCGGCCCGAAGCTCGCGTCACCGGCGTAGGAGATGCCCTCGTCGTCCTTCTTGACGGGCGCCCCCTCGACGTACTGGAACGCCATCGCGAAGATGTCGTCCTCCTCGCTGCCGGCGAACTCCTTGAACCAGTCCTTGAACCACTTCTCCTTCTCCGCGCCCTTGCGCCACACCTCCGGCATCAGCCGCACCCAGTCGTCGGTGACGACCTTGGACTTGGTGTTGGTGGGCTCGGCGAAGGTGCGGCTCGGCCCGGAGAGGGTCGCCGTGCGGGCACCGTCGGTGAAGGAGGCGAGGACCTTGCCGTCCTCGGTGCGCAGGACGGAGCGGTCGGGGTTGCGCAGCCGCTCCCACTTCTGCTTCCCGTCGGCCTGGCCGGTGCCGTTGGTCAGGTCCGGGGTGTCGGTGACGGCCTGCACTGTCGGCGTCTTGTCCTTCTCGTCCTTGCGCAGCTCGACGGTCAGGTAGGTGCTGCCCGCGAGCAGGGCGAGGACGGTGACGGCGTGGACTGCGGGGCGCTTCTTCTTGGGCGGCATGTGTGGCTCCGGTAAGTCAGGCGGAGGGCATGAAGCCGAGGAGGATCCCGGCCGTGAGGACGACATAGGCCATGAGGGTCACCGAGCCGGTGGCGAGCAGGGTGGGGCCCTTGGGCTGACGGACCAACTGGTAGGCGATCAGGCCCGGCACGATGAAGCCGAGGGTCTGGTTGCTGTACATCAGCGGGAACTCGATGGAGAGCACGATCATCACGGTGGCCTGGAGCACCACGCCGGTGAGCACGACCGCGGCGAACAGGCGCTTGCCGTAGAGGATCACGAACTTCTGCATCAGCAGGGTGCAGACGTACGTGAGGACGGTGACGCCGACCACCATGGCGGCGCGCTGGAGGTCCTCGACGAGGGTCAGCGCGAGCCAGCCCGGCGTGATCATGCCGCCGGGCGACAGGTTGGTCGTCAGATAGCAGACGAGCGAGAACAGCAGCCCGAGCGCGATGCCGACCGCGGCGATCTCGGGGGTGAGGACGGACGGGATCAACGCTGCTCTCCTGGGCTGTGCCACTGCTGGGTTTCATCCGCGGCGGGCGGGGCGGGCGGGACGCGCGGCTCGAACAGGCCGCGGGGGGCGGGAGGTTGGGACGGGTCCTCCGGGTGCGCCACGTGCGGCGCGCGGTAGGACTCGTGCGGCGCGTACTGCTCGTGCGCGCCCTGGGGCTGGTGCGGGGCGTGCTGGTGGTGCTGTGCGGGCGAGGGCTGCTGGCCGTGGTGCGGGTGCTGGCCCTGCTGCGGGTGCTGGCCCTGCTGGTCGTGGTGCGCGTGCGGGCCCTGCTGGTGCTGCTGCCCGTACGCGTCGTACGTGACCGACGTGTCGTACGACGCCTGCTGCGCCGCGTACGGTTCCTGCGTCGCGTACTGCCCTTGGCCCTGCTGGTACGCGCCCTGCCCCGGGTAGGGGTCCGGCACGGCCTGGCCGTCGTACTGCGGGTAGGGCTGCTGGGCGGTGCGCTGCACGGGGACGTGCGGCACCGGGACCATCCGGTGCGACCCGGTGTTGGTGTACCGCGACTCGTACGCCTCCGGGTAGTGCTGGTACGGGTCGATGTGCGGCTCGTACAGCTGGTGACTGCCGGTCGTCTCGTTCGCGGACTCCCCGGCCGGGGCGGCCGGGGCCGCCGGGTCCTCGCTCTCGTCGGCAGGCAGCTCGGCGAGGTGCTCCAGGAGCACCTCGCCCTGGCCGTGGATGTTGCCGATGGCCACGAGCGAGGAGTCGGCGCCGAGCTGCCCGAGCAGCTGGCCCATGAACTCCTCCGGGTCGCGCCGGTCGCCGCCGAGGTCCACGGCGCGCGAGCGCCAGTCGGCGGGGATGGCGTCGATGGCGGACTTGGCGGGGTGGCCGATGACGAAGACCTTGTCCGGCTGCAGGTCCGGGATGATCTCGCCCATCTGGCCGTTGCGCTCGACGCGGTCGGGGCGGCAGTTGATGACGACGTTCAGCGGCCGGTGGATGGCGCCGAGGTCGAGCAGCTGGTTGATGTTCATCAGCGTCGACTCGGGGTCGTTGGCCGCGAAGACGTTGGCGAAGCGGAGCTTCTTGCCCTCCTCGGTGACGTACCGCTCGACGGAGAGGACACCGGGGTCCGGCGGCGCGTCGTACATGCCCTGGAGGGCGACCTCGCGGCCGACGCCGAGGAGTTCGGCGACCTTCAGCGCGATCGACACGTTCTCCTTGAAGGTGAACCAGCTGAAGCCGCGCAGCTCCTCGTCGCTGACCGTCTCCGGGTCGGCGTAGATCAGCTCGCAGTTCCGGGCGTCGGCCTCCTCCTTGAGGATGTCGAAGCGGTCCTTCTCGGCGGTCACACAGATGCCGTTCTCCGGCATCGAGCGGGACAGCGAGCGGGCCACGTCGTCCAGCGTCGGGCCCATCTCGGCGAGGTGGTCCTCACGGACGTTGCAGAGCACGCCGATGGTGGAGCGGATCAGCTTGGACTGGTTGATCTCCTGGAGCGCCGGCATGACCGCCATGCACTCGATGACCAGCGCGTCCGGGTTGTACGCGGCGGCGCGCCGCACGATGCCGATCTGCTCGACGACGTTGGCGATGCCGAACTTGCGGTAGACCGGCTCCTCGGTGGCGTCCGGGTGGATGAACCGGGCCGCGGTGCCGGTGGTCTTGGCGACCGTGGTGAGGTCGCCGCCGCGCAGGGCACCCGCGCACAGGCGGGTGATGGAGCTCTTGCCGCGGATGCCGTTGACCAGCACCCGCGACGGTATGTGTTCCAGGTTGGTGAAGTGCCGTCGCTGCTCGATCACGCCCGCGACCAGCAGGACGGCGCAGCACACCACCAGGACGGTGTAGAGGAAGAGCACAGCGGTTCAGTTCCTTCCGGCGAGGCCGGCCGTAGCGCCGTCCCGCTTGCGCTGCGTGCCCGACGGCAGCTGCTGCCTGATCAGTTCGAGGCTGCGCGTGACGGCACCGACCTCGTCGTGGTGGACCGGGTACAGAACGGTCTTGCGGTCGCCGTCGGCCAGCGCCTCGGCCTGGTCGGCGAGCTTGCGCAGCGGCCGGACCACGATGATGTGCAGCCAGCCGAGGCAGGCCGCGGCCGCCGTGAGCCCGAGCATGCCCGCGAGGACCGTGCGGTTCTGCAGGGTGTACTCGGGGATGGCGAGGGCGGAGGCGGGCTGCCAGCTCACCACGGACCAGCCGAGCTGCTCGGCCGCGCCGCCACCGGCGAACGGGGCGGCGGCCGCGATCTGGATGTCGCCGCCGTCGCGGTAGAGCACGCCGCTGGGCCGCGGCTTGCCGCCGACCTTCTGTCCGGTGCCCTCGACGAGCCCGTTGAGGCGGCCGCTGGGCAGCCCCTGGAACTCGCGGTAGCCGTTGTTGCCGCCGAGGACACGGCGCTTGGCGTCGACCACGCGGACCTCGCCGAGGCCGGGGCGCTTGAGCAGCGAGTTCAGGAACTCGATGCGGAACTCGCCCACCACGGCGGCGCCCTGACGGCCCGGCACCTCGGCGGTGCCGATGATGACCGGCTCCTTGCCGTCGTCGTCGATCACCCGGACCTGCTTGTCGGACGGCTTCTCGCCGGACGGGCTGCGCGGGTCGTCGCCCGCCCTGGACAGCACCTTGCCGTCCTTGTCGAGGACGTACAGCGAGCGGTAGCGGGAGTGCTGGTTGCGGGTGCTCTCCAGGACCTTGTCCATGTCCGCGGGGTCGGTGCGGGCACCGATGAGGGACGCGACCGAGGTGAGGTCGGCGTGGCCCTCGTTGAGCGCGCGGCGGACCCGGTCGGAGAGGGTGTCGGTGCGCTCGCGCTGGTCGTTGACCATCTGCTGCGGCACCTGGACGGTGTCCCCGGCGCGGTTGATGAGCAGCAGCAGCGGCGCGGACCAGACGAGCAGCAGCACACCGGCGACCGCGAGCAGGGTCCGGCTGCCGAGCCCCTTGCGCTTGGCCGGGGTGGCCTTCGCGGCCGGTTCGCCGTTGAGCTGGCGGCGCAGCCGTTCCAGGGCGCCGCCGATGCGGGCGGCCTCGCCGTGCTTGGGCACGGACACCGGTCGGCCGAGGTCGCCGCGGGTGAGCCGGCGGCTCTCCAGGAACAGCCGGATGAGCGGGCGCTGCACGGTGCGAAGGAGCAGGAAGACGGTCAGTCCGCCGATGACGAGCAGCGCGCCCGCGGCGAACAGGCCGAGCGCGGAGCCCTTGGTGCGCTTGACGTCCTCGGCGACCGGGACCATGGAGACGACGCTGAGGCCGAGCCGGGTGGCGACGGTGGACTCGCCCGCCTCCGGTGCGGCGAGCGAGGCGTAACCGGCGATGGACCGCTCACCGAGGTGGCGGTCGCCGACCAGATGGCCGCTGACACCGAGATAGCCGCCGGAGCCGGGCTCCTTGGCCAGGATCGGGTGACTGCGGGACTTCTTCGCGGAGGTCTCGGCGAAGGCCTTGAGCTGCTTCTCCGACGCCTTCACCTCCGCGCGTTCGTCGTCGGTGCTGACCTGCTCGGGCGCGGGGATACCGTCGGTGCTCAGCACCTTGCCGTCGTCGCCGACGACGGCGATGGAGCGGAAGTTGCCGAGGCTGATGCCGGGGAAGCGCAGGCTGCTGGAGGCGACCAGGAGCTGCTGCGGCTGTCCCTTCCAGGCGAGGACGGCGAAGGCGAGGAGGCGGGTCTCGCCGCTCTCCAGGCGCACCATGCGGGGCGCGAGGCCGTCGTCGTCGGAGAGCTTGGCGCGGTCGATCGCGGCCAGCGGGACGTTCTCGCCGCGGGCGGCGAGGAGCTTGCCGGAGCGGATCTCGACGACGGCGGTACCCATCCACTTCTGGTACACGCTGCTGATCTTGTCGAGTACGGCGTCGGCGGGCACTGGGTCGGACGCGTTGAACAGGTCGGCGGTCCGGGTGAGGTCGGTGACGCTCTCGTCGATGGAGGCGCGCAGGGCGATGGCGCCGTCCTCGGCGAAGTGCTGCTGGGACGACTTGACTGCCTTGGGGACGGCTTCCTGGCCGACGCGGCCAAGAGTGAGGGCGGTGACGCCCGCCAGGGCAAGGAGCAGGACCGACAGCACGGCGATCGGGGGGCGGATGCCTCCGATCAGTGACATGTCGGTCCTTCGGCGGACCTTGTGCCGCCGCTTCGTGGGCGAAGCGGCCAAGGGGGTGCTCCTCTCCTGGAGTGACACAGCGAGTGACACTGGTGTGACACGGGGTATGGGCGTCGCGCCGTGGCGCGCGCGGGCGCACGGGTGCGATCTGGAATGTCATGACCCATGACGGGTCCGGATGGATGTACGAGCGTAGCGAGATGTGAGCTACGTCAAAGATCCACTTCCGGCACCCTTCACAAGGCCGTCGAACGCGTTACCTGGAGTTCCGCGGAATTTCTCAGTCCGGCAACTTCTCCAGGGGCTTGAGGCCGTCCTCGCTCGCGCCGCGGTTGAGCAGCGTGCCCTGGGTGCGCTCGAACGCGAGGCGGTAGCGGGCGCGTTGCTGGGTGGTGAGGCCCTTGTCCGCGCGCAGCGCGGTGGCCACGTCGAGCAGCCGGTGGTCCTTGACCGCGCCCTTGGGCAGCGCGCCGCCGTCCTCGTCGGGCTCCGGCGGGATCTCCGTGAACGTGGGCGCGTACTTGGCGCTGACGTCCCAGTCGTCGCCGTTCTTGCGGAACTCGAACCAGCCGATGACGCCTTCCTCGGTCAGTCCGCTGGGCGCGTCGTGCCGGGCGATCTGGTTGCCGAGGCCGTACGCGATCCAGGTCCCGTCGACCTTCTCCATCGGCTGCACGACGTGCGCGTGGTGGCCGATGACGAGGTTGATCCCGGTCTCCTTGGCGATCCTGCGGCCGAGTTCGATCTGCTGGGCGGCGGCGTTGGGCTGGTGCTCCTTGCCCCAGTGGATGCTCAGGATCACGACGTCGGCGCCCGCGGCGCGGGCCTTCTTCTCGGCGGCGGCGATCCGGTCGAAGTCGGTGAGGTTGGCGAGCCAGGGCTTGTCCTTGGGCACCTCACGGCCGTTGAACCCGAGGGCGAAGGCGATCTGGGCGACCTTGACGCCCTTCACCTTGGTGATGAGGGGCTTGTCGGCCTCGGCCTTGGTGCGGGCGGTGCCGGTGTGGCGCAGGCCCGCCTTGTCGAGGGCGTCGAGGGTGCGGGTGACGCCTTCGGGGCCGTGGTCGAGGCTGTGGTTGGAGACGCTGGAGCACTGGTCGTAGCCGACGTTCTTGACGGCGGTGGTGATCTGCGGCGGGACCACGAAGTCCGGGAAGCCCTGGAACGGGCCGCCGGGGGCGCCCACGACCGGCTCGAAGTGGCAGATGCCGAGGTCGGCCTTGCTGATCACCGGCTTGATGCCGGCCATCATCGGGTCGAAGTCGATGCCCTTCTCACCCTTGCCCGTCGCCTTGGCGTCCTTGCGGGCCTGCTCGGTGAGTTCGGGGTGGATGAGGATGTCGCCCGCGGCGGCGACGGTGAAGGCGGGCGCGCCGTCGGCGGCGTCGCCGTCGTCGCCGAAAGGACCGCAGGCGGTGGCCGCGAGCAGGACGAGCGAGGCGGCGCAGGTCGCTATGAGCCTGCGAGAAGGACGTGTCATCACGAGGCTATCTTTATACAACCATGACTCACCCTCCAATTCGGTCGATAACAAACGCAAAGCGGCGCAGGGGTCTTGTGGCGCTGGCCGTCGCCTTGGCGGGCGTGTTGTGTCTCACACAGTGCTCCTCGGCGTCGGACAGCGAGAAGCCGCGCTCCGGGTGGGCCGAGCGCTCGCCGGACCGGCGGCCGTCGGAGGGCCGCTCCCCGGAGGACCGCGATCCGTCCGCGACGCCGACCCCGTCGACCGCGCCTTCACCGTCGTCCCGCGGCCGCGTCCGCGCCGACCTGGAGCGGCGGGTCACCGCGTACACCGCGGGCTTCTCCGAGGACAGCGGCTACCGCCGCCCCTCGGCCGCCGACCGGCGCACCGTCGCCGAGGGCGTGGCCCTGCTCCTGGACCGGCACCGCTCCCGGGCCGAACGCCGCCTGGCCGACGTCGACTTCCAGGTGCGCACGGTCACCGACACCGACTCCGGGCGGCGCTTCGCCGAGGTATCCGACCTCTCCGAGGACGCGTCGGCACCGCGCGGCTGGGGCCGTGTCTACGTAGACCTCGACTCCCCCATCCGCTGGTCCGTGCAGGTCCCCCACCCCGTCGCCGACCGCCACACCGAGCGGCTCGGCGCCGCGCTGCTCAGTCGCTCCCCCGGCGGCGTCATGGTCATTGCGGGGGCACATCGCAAAGCAGGGCGAGACGACGAGGCGGACGTGGCGCACCGGCGGAAGAGCGTATTCCACGCCATCTGCGACGAGTTGGCGAAGCGCGGCGTACCCGGCATCCAGGTGCACGGGATGGCCGACGACTCCGCACCCAAGTACGACGTGGTCGCCTCCACGGGCAAGGGCCGCGAGGCCGTCGCCGAGGGCCGCGACCTGGCGGACGCCCTGCGCCGCCGCGGCTACGACGTGTGCCGCGCCTGGACCCGCTCCTGCCCCCTGGAGGGCCGCAAGAACGTCCAGGGCCGCAACGCCACCGCGCAGGACACGGAGTTCCTGCACGTGGAGTTCGGCGCGCGGATCCGCGATCGGGACAGACATCTGCGGGCCGCGGTGTCGGCGATGGCGTCGGTGACGCGGGACTGGCGGCGGATGCAGGCCGGGGAGCGGGGCGCCGTCGCCGGTCGGTGAATCGGTACATCTCTGGGCATATCCCTCGGCCGTCGGCGGCAACCAGGCATACGCGGCGGCAAGGAATGCCCTGACCGTGCGCTCGGGGGGCAGGATTTGCAGGGCAACTGTGCCCGAAGGGTCGACCGGCTCGACCGGCCGGACCGGCCGCACCGCACGGCCGGGACAGCACTCGGCCCCGCAGTTCCCACCCCAAGGGAACGTACGGGGCCGAAAGGCCGTCCAGCGGGCTACTCGGTGTCGCGACCCGAGGCACCCGACGAACCCGACGGGCCCGACGGCGGCGGCACCGCCCCCGCCATCGCCTTCAGCTGCTGGCCCAAGCGGCTGTGCGAGCGCCCGTACAGGAAGTAGACGACGACACCCAGCAGCATCCACCCGCCGAACCGGACCCAGGTCTCGGCGGGCAGGTTGAGCATCAGCCACAGCGAGGCGCCGACGGACAGGATCGGCAGGACCGGCACCCAGGGGGTGCGGAAGGAGCGCGGCAGGTCGGGCCGCGTCCTGCGGAGGATGACCACGCCGACCGCGACGATCACGAAGGCGAACAGGGTGCCGATGTTCACCAGCTCGGCGAGCTCGCTGAGCGGGGTGAACCCGGCCACGACGGCGATGATCACGCCGAGCAGGATCGTCGGCCGGTGCGGGGTCTGGAAGCGCGGGTGGACGCGGGAGAAGAAGCGCGGCAGGAGTCCGTCGCGGCTCATCGCGAAGAACACCCGGGTCTGGCCGAGCAGCAGGATCATGCAGACCGTGGTCAGGCCGACGGCGGCGCCGAAGCTGATGAAGCCCGCGTACCAGGGGTGTCCGGTGGCCTTGAACGCGTCGGCGAGCGGGGCGTCCACGGAGAGCTGGGAGTAGTGCTGCATGCCGGTCACGACGACCGACACGGCCACGTACAGCGTGGTGCAGATGAGCAGCGAGCCGAGGATGCCGCGCGGCATGGCCCGCTGCGGGTCCTTGGTCTCCTCCGCGGCGGTGGCCACGACGTCGAAGCCGATGAAGGCGAAGAAGACGACGGAGGCGGCGGTGAAGATGCCCATCACGCCGAAGTTGCTCGGCGCCCAGCCGAACATGAGCTGGATCAGCGGGGAGTCCAGACCGCCGCCCGCCTCGACCTCCTGGGCCTTCGGGATGAACGGGTCGTAGTTGTCGCCCTTGATGAAGAAGGCGCCCGCGACGATCACGACCAGGACGACCGTCACCTTGACGGCGACGACGAGGGACGTGATGCGCGCGGACAGCTTCATGCCGAGGACGAGGATGACGGTGAGCAGCAGGACCAGGGCGGCGGCGAGGATGTCGAAGCCGAAGCCGTCGGCCGCGTCCCTGCTGCCGAGCGCCGCGGGCAGGTGCCAGCCCGCGTTGTCGAGCAGCGAGGCGATGTAGCCGGACCAGCCGACGGCGACCACCGCCGTGCCGAGCGCGAACTCCAGGACGAGGTCCCAGCCGATGATCCAGGCGGGCAGCTCGCCGAGTGAGGCGTACGAGAACGTGTACGCCGATCCCGCCACCGGGAGTGTGGAGGCGAACTCCGCGTAGCAGAGGGCGGCGAGGGCGCAGACGACGCCCGCCACCACGAAGGCGAGGGCGACGGCGGGTCCCGCGTTGTTCTTGGCGACCGTGCCGGTGAGGACGAAGATGCCGGTGCCGATGATGACACCGACGCCGAAGACGGTCAGGTCCAGCGCGGACAAGGATTTCTTGAGCGCGTGCTCTGGTTCCTCGGTGTCGAGGATGGACTGCTCGACCTTCTTCGTCCGGAAGAGGGTGCTGCTCACGGCGTACCTCCCACGCTTGTCGTGCTCGACATGATCGAGAGGGCACGAAGTGCTCATGCCCCGACGCGGGTGGATTCACGCAAATGGGCCGGTTTCACCACTCTTCACGGTGGCGAAACCGGCCCATCGGACACATCGGTCGTTTACTTCAGTCGCGCGCGGGCTCCACGGAGTCGACGGACGCAGCGTTGCGCTCGAACCGGCCGTCGAGCTTGGCGACCAGACCCGTCACCTGGCGGGCGATGTCCGGGGCCGTCAGGCCGATCTCCGCCATGATCTCCTTGCGCGACGCGTGGTCGAGGAAGCGCGGCGGGATGCCGAAGTCGCGCAGCGGCACGTCCACGCCCGCGTCCCGCAGGGCCTGGGCGATGGCCGAACCGACGCCGCCCGCGCGGGAGTTGTCCTCGACGGTGACGACGACGCGGTGCTGCTCGGCGAGCGGCGCCATGGCCTCGTCGACCGGCTTGACCCAGCGGGGGTCGACGACGGTGGTGGAGATGCCCTGCTTGTCGAGCAGGTCGGCGATCTCCAGGCACATCGGCGCGAGCGCGCCCACGGAGACCAGCAGGACGTCCGGCCGGTCGGCGCCCGCCGTGCGCAGCACGTCCATGCCGCCGACCGTGCCGACGGCCTTCACGGCGGGGCCGACGGCGCCCTTGGAGTAGCGCACGACGGTCGGCGCGTCGTCGACCTCGACGGCCTCGCGGAGCTGCAGGCGGACCTGGTCGGCGTCGCGGGGCGCGGCGATGCGCAGGGTCGGCACGCACTGGAGGATCGACATGTCCCACATGCCGTTGTGCGAGGCGCCGTCGGTGCCGGTCACCCCGGCGCGGTCCAGGACGAAGGTGACGCCGCACTTGTGCAGGGCCACGTCCATCAGGAGCTGGTCGAAGGCGCGGTTGAGGAAGGTCGCGTACACCGCGAAGACGGGGTGGACGCCGCCGCTGGCGAGGCCCGCGGCGCTGACGGCCGCGTGCTGCTCGGCGATGCCGACGTCGTAGACCCGGTCGGGGAAGGCCTTGGCGAACTTCTGCAGGCCGACGGGCTGGAGCATGGCCGCGGTGATGGCGACGATGTCGTCGCGCTCGTGGCCGAGCTTGACCATCTCCTCGCCGAAGACGGACGTCCAGTCCATGCCGCCCGCGGCGATCGGAAGACCGGTGTCGGGGTGGATCGGGCCGATGCCGTGGAAGTGGTCGGCCTCGTCCTCCTCCGCGGGTTTGTAGCCGCGGCCCTTCTCGGTGATGCAGTGCACGATGACCGGGCCGTTGAAGCGCTTGGCGCGCTGCAGGGCGGACTCCAGGGCCTCGATGTCGTGGCCGTCGATGGGGCCGACGTACTTCAGGCCGAGGTCCTCGAACATGCCCTGCGGGGCGATGAAGTCCTTCAGGCCCTTCTTGGCGCCGTGCAGCGTCTCGTACAGCGGCTTGCCGACGACCGGCGTGCGCTCCAGGAGGTCCTTGCCGCGGGCCAGGAAGCGTTCGTAGCCGTCGGTGGTGCGCAGGGTGGCGAGGTGGTTGGCGAGGCCGCCGATGGTGGGGGCGTAGGAACGCTCGTTGTCGTTGACGACGATGACGAGCGGGCGGTCCTTGGCGGCCGCGATGTTGTTCAGCGCTTCCCAGGCCATGCCGCCGGTGAGGGCGCCGTCACCGATGACGGCGACCACGTGGTCGTCCTTGCCGCGCACCTCGTTGGCCTTGGCGAGGCCGTCGGCCCAGCCGAGCACGGTGGAGGCGTGGCTGTTCTCGATCACGTCGTGGTCGGACTCGGCGCGCGAGGGGTAGCCGGACAGGCCGCCCTTGGCGCGCAGCTTGGCGAAGTCCTGGCGGCCGGTGAGCAGCTTGTGGACGTAGGCCTGGTGGCCGGTGTCCCACAGGACCCTGTCCTTCGGCGACTCGAAGACGCGGTGCAGGGCGATGGTCAGCTCGACGACACCGAGGTTGGGGCCGAGGTGACCGCCGGTCTTGGAGACAGCGTCGACGAGGAAGCCGCGGATCTCGTCCGCCAGCTGGTTGAGCTGTTCCGGGCCGAGCAGGTCCAGATCGCGCGGTCCCGTGATGCGGGTCAGCAGCGGCACCCGTGCCTCCTTGCAGTAGAGCGTGTAGCGCTGTTCGAGCATTGCCGGGCCTGTCGAGTCTAATGTTCCGCCGCTGACGGCGTAGTCCGGGCCAGGGGTCCGGCGTCACGCGATCGGCTGTAAATCGACTGGTACGACCGGGGGCGGCCCGGAAATCCGGCCCCCCGGACGGGAACACATGTTCCTATTCGACGACGCGCCCGTGCCCGGTACCGGAATGACCGGTACCGGGCACGGATGCGTGTACTCAGGCGTGGGCCTGCGGAATCAGGCGCGGCCTGCGGACTTCTGGGTCTTGCGCGAGACCGAGTCGATCACGACGGCGGCGAGCAGCACCGCGCCGGTGATCATGTACTGGATCTCGTTGGGCATGCCCTCCAGGTTCAGGCCCTGCTGGATCGACTGGATCACCAGCATGCCGAGCATCGCGGACCAGATCTTGCCGCGACCGCCGAAGAGGCTGGTGCCGCCGATCACGGCCGCCGCGATCACCATCATCAGGGTGTTGCCGGCGCCGAGGCTCTTGGTCGCGCCGCCGGAGAGGCTCGCGATGAAGAGCCCGCCGAAGGCGGCGAGCATGCCGGAGATCGCGAACACGGTGATCCGGACCCGGTCGACGTTGATGCCCGCGCGGCGCGCCGCCTCCGCGTTGCCGCCGACCGCGAAGACCTGGCGGCCGAAGGTGGTGCGGCGGGCCACGAAGTCCGCGATGACGAGCACGGCGAGGAACAGCACCAGGGCGAGCGGCAGGCCGCGGGCGCCCTCCGGCTCGTTCAGGAAGTACGCGGCGACGAAGGCGAGGACGGCGAGCAGGCCGGTGCGCAGCAGGATCTCGCTGAGCGGGCGCGAGGGCAGCTCGGCGTTCTTGCGGCGCCGGGCGTCCAGGTACTGGGAGGCCCCGTAGGCGAGCACGGCGAGCAGCGCCAGGCCGTACGCGGCGATCTTGGCGGCGAAGAAGTGCGTGGTCAGGTCCTCGACGACGGAGCCGGTGGGCGTGTTGATGCTGCCCTCCTTGCCCATCAGCCAGATCTGCAGACCGCTCCAGCCGAGGAAGCCCGCCAGGGTGACCACGAAGGCCGGTACGCCGATCTTGGCGAAGAAGAAGCCGTGCAGCGCGCCGATCACCATGCCGGAGGCGATCGCCACGACCACCGACAGCCAGTCGCCCCACCCGTGGGTGACGCTGAGGACCGCCCAGACGGCGGCGCCCACACCGGCGACGGAGCCCACGGACAGGTCGATCTCGCCGAGCAGCAGCACGAAGACGATACCGACCGACATGATGCCGACGCCGGAGGTGAACACCGCGATGTTGGCGAGGCTGCTCGCGGACAGGAACTTGTCGTTCTGGAGCTGGAAGACCAGCGCGATGACGATGAGGCCGACGACGACGGGCAGCGAGCCCAGCTCACCGCCGCGGACCTTGCGGACGAACTCCGTCCAGTAACCGGCGAAGCCCTGCTCGCGCACCAGGAGGCGCGGGTCGACGGCCGCCGCGGGGGTCGCGGACGGCTCGGCGTCCACGGTGCCGCCGGTGGCCGCCTGGACCTTCTGGGTGTCGGGGGTCTTGGCGAGGTCGCTCACTTCGCGCCCTCCTTCGTTGCCGTGGCCGTGCGCGCCCTGCGGCGGGTGACGGCGTTGTCCGTGGCGCCGGTGATGGCGGCGATGACTTCCTCGGGCGAGGTGTCGGCGACCCGGAAGACGCCGTTGTTGCGGCCGAGGCGGAGCACCGCGACCCGGTCGGCGACGGCCTGGACGTCGGCCATGTTGTGGCTGATGAGGATCACGCCGTGACCGCGCTCGCGGAGGCGCTCCACCAGGTCGAGGACCTGGGCGGTCTGCTCGACGCCGAGGGCGGCGGTGGGCTCGTCGAGGATGACGACCTTGGGGTCGCCGACCAGGGCGCGGGCGATGGCGACGACCTGCCGCTGGCCGCCGGAGAGGGCGGCGACGGGGATGCGGACGCTGGGGATGCGGATGGACAGCGTGTCCAGGAGCACCCGGGCCCGCTTCTCCATCTTGATCTCGTCCAGGACGGAGGCGCTCTTCAGCTCGCTGCCGAGGAAGAGGTTGGCGACGACGTCGAGGTTGTCGCAGAGCGCGAGGTCCTGGTAGACGGTGGCCACGCCGAGGTGCTGGGCGTCGTGGGGGCGGCCGATGCGGACCTCCCTGCCCTCCCACTCGATGGCGCCCTCGTCGATGGGGTGGACCCCGGAAATGGTCTTGACGAGCGTGGACTTGCCGGCGCCGTTGTCGCCGACGAGGGCGACCACCTCACCGGCGTGGATCTCCAGGTCTACGTCCGTGAGCGCCTGGACGGCGCCGAACCGCTTGGAGACCCCGCGCAACGCCAGCACGGGCGTAGCGGACACGTGAATCATCTCCTTCGCCGCCTTCAGGGGCGGGGATGGTGGTGCGCGCGGGCGGCACGGACCGCGTGTGCGGGGACACGGGGCCGTGCGGCACGCAGGACAAGGTGCCCGGTGCCCGCCCTCCGACTGCGGGGCGGAATGTAGCGGGCGGGCACCGGACCGCTGGGGAAGGTGTCTCGCGGCGCGCGGGCCGCGTCAACACCTGGAACCTGACCGGGAGTTACTTGATCCCGGCCTCGTCGCAGGCCTTCTTGAACTGCTTGGTGCAGATGTCGCTGGCCTTGTAGACCTTGTCCTTGACGATGGTGTCCGCCACCTCGTCCTTGGTGATCGCCTGGGCGTCGTACAGCTTGGCGGGGATGCCCTTGTAGTCGCCGCTGAGCGAGTTGACCTTGCGGTCGGTCAGGTCGTCGATCTTCTTGTCCTTGAGCAGCCGGACCGCGATCTCGGCGGTGGTCTCGGCCTCCGGCTTGATCTGCTTGTAGATCGTGAAGGCCTGGTCGCCGCTCAGCAGGCGCTGGATGCCGGCGAGCTCCGCGTCCTGGCCGCCGACGGGGACGTCGATGCCGCGCTGCTTGAGGGCGGTGATGATGCCGCCCGCCATGCCGTCGTTGGCGGAGTAGACGCCGTCGATGCCGTCCTTGCCGAGCTTGTCGATGGCGGCGGCCATCTTCTTGTTGGCCTCGTCCGGGGACCAGTCCGGGATGTCCTGCTCGTACGCGACCTTCTTGACGTTCTTGTCGAGCACCGAGTGGGCGCCCTTCTTGAAGAAGGGGGCGTTCGGGTCGGTCGGCGAACCGTTGATCATGACGACATTGGAGTCCTTGGCGTCGGAGCCCAGCGCCTTGACGAGCGCGCCGCCCTGGAGGCGGCCGATCTTCTCGTTGTCGTAGCTGACGTAGGCGGCCAGCGGACCCTCGGCGAGCCGGTCGTACGCGACGACCTGCACGCCTTCCTTCTTGGCGCGGTCGATCCAGCCCTTGGTGGACTTGTAGTCGACCGAGTCCAGGATGATCACCTTGACGCCCTGCGTGATCAGCGCGTCGAACTGCTTCTTCTGGGTCTCGATGTCCTGCGCGGCGTTGTTGTACTTGACCTCGCAGTCGCTGCACAGCGACTTGATCTTCGCCTCCATGATGGGGCGGTCGAAGGTCTCGTAGCGGGTGGTCTTGTTCTCCGGCAGGAGCAGGCCGATGGTCTTGCCGTCGCCGCCGCTGCCCTTGTCGTCGCCGTCACCGGCCTCGCCGCACGCGGCCAAGGCCAGCGCCATGGAAACGGTGACGGTGCCTATGCCGACGCGGCGCGTCAATGCGTTCATTTGGGGGTGCCTCCCTGACGTGGCCGCGTCGCTGCGGCCGAGGTGGCTCGAAGTCAACTCGGCCGCCCGACACGCGTCAAGGAGTAAATCCTTAACGAGATGACAACGGTGCCATGCGTTATCTAAGTGAAGGCAGGTGTGGTGGCGGGCAGGGTCTCGTCCAAAAGGGTTGAATCCCCCATCTCGCTGAGCGCGAGGGCGAGCGCCCCCAGAACCTCGGCGCGCGAGCCAAGTGCCCCCGGAAGTACCGAGAGTTGACGGGCCGCGCTGGGGATGGCGTAGCGCCCCACGGACTCCCTGATCGGCGCGAGCACCAGCTCCCCGGCCTCGGCGAGGGCGCCCCCGAGGACGACCCGGCTGGGGTTGAGCAGGTTGCACAGGTTCGCGACACCGCTGCCGATGTGCCGACCGACGTCGGAGATCACCCGGCGGCAGCCCGGGTCCCCGTCGCGGGCGAGGGCGACCACGCGCTCCATGGTCAGGTCGGTGCCGTGGCTGGACTGGAGCAGCGGCAGGACGTAGCGGGCGGCGGCGAAGGTCTCCAGGCAGCCGCGGTTGCCGCAGCGGCAGACGGGGCCGGACTCGTCCAGGGTGATGTGTCCGATTTCTCCCGCCGTGCCGCCGGGCCCCCGGTAGATCCGGCCGCTGATCACCAGACCGGCGCCGACACCGCTCGCGACCTTGATGTACGCGAGGTCCTTGACCCCCCGGCCGCTGCCCCAGACCAGCTCGCCGAGCGCGCCCAGGTTGGCGTCGTTGTCGACGTGCACGGGCACGCCGAGGCGCTCCTTCAGCTCCTCGGCGGGCTTGGTGCCCGCCCAGCCCGGCAGGATCGCGGTGGAGCCGAGCGTGCCGGACTCCACGTCGATGGGCCCGGGCACGCCCAGGCCGACGCCCGCGACCTTGGCGCGGTCCACGCCGGTCGCCTCGATCAGCTTGCCGACGAGCCGCTCGGCCCGGTCGAAGCCCTGCGCGGCGGAGGCGTCCACGTCCAGCGGCTCGGCCTCCTCGGCGAGCACCTTGTGGGCGAGGTTGCCGAGGGCGACGCGCAGGTGGGTGTGGCCGAAGTCGATGCCGATGACCATGCCCGCGTCGCCGCTGAGGGAGACGCTGCGGGCCCGGCGGCCGCCCGCCGAGGTGGGGGTGACCTCGACGGTGCCGCCCTCCTTCAGCTCCCGGACGATGTTCGACACCGTCGCGGCGGACAGGCCCGTCGTCCTGGCGATCTCCGCCTGCGTGAGCGATCCCGCGAGCCGTACCGCGCGTACGACCCGCTCGAGATTTGCTCGGTGCAGTGAGGACTGCGACCCCGGAGTCTCCATCGACTCATCCACTCCCGCCTATGGCGGGCGGCGTCACCGCCGCCCGTACAAGTTGTGAACTCCAAGCTCTGCTGAAGGGGTTACCGCAGTCAAGTCCTTGACGAAAATCCAGTAGGCCGCACCACACGGCCGAAGCGCCCCGCGTACGGAGCGCTTCGGCTGTGTGGTCGTGCTCGGCGATACTCGATCGTTGCCGTCGTTACTTGATCGTGGCCGCCGTGAGTCCGGACTGCACCTGTCGCTGGAAGGACAGGTACACCACGAGCACGGGAATCATGGAGATCGTCATGCCCGCGTACAGGGCCGGCAGGTCGGTCTCGTAGTTGCCCTGGTTCATCAGGCTGACCAGACCCTGGGCGAGCATCGAGCGGTCCGGGTCGGATCCGCTCTGCTTCTGCATCAGGGTCAGCGGCAGGATGTACTGGTTCCACTGGCCGAGGACGTTGAAGATCCCGACGCTGATCAGTCCGGGCTTCGCCATCGGCACCATGATCTGGAAGAACACCCGGGTGTGCGAGGCGCCGTCGATCACGGCGGCCTCGTGCACGGCCGTCGGCAGGGTGCGGAAGAACGAGTGCAGATAGAACACGGTGAACGGCAGCGAGTAGGCGACGTACACCAGGATCAGTCCTTGGTACGTGTTGAGCATGCCGAGCCGGTCGACCATGAAGTACAGCGGTACGAGCGCCAGGAACACCGGGAACATCGAACCGGCGACGAAGAAGTAGTACACGAACCGGTTGCCGACGAAGTCGTAGCGGGCGAGCACGTAGGCCGCCATCGCGCCGAGCAGCATCGTCAGGGGCACCGAGATGACCATGACGATCAGGGTGTTCAGCAGATAGTCGCCGACGCCCTTCTCCCAGCCGCGCTGGAAGGCGTCGAAGGTCCACTCGGTGGGCCAGGTCCAGGCGCTGGACTTGATCTGGGAGTCGGTCTTGAAGTTGCCGAGCAGGATCCAGCACAGCGGCAGGACGATCATGACCGCCCACAGCACCAGGAAGCCGTGCGAGAAGGCGTTGAGGGTCTTGCCCTCCATGCCGTCCTTGCCGGGGCCGCGGCCGCCGCCGCGCTGGCCCGGCACCTTGACCTTGGTGACCGGCGGTTGAGTCGCAGGAGCCGTCATCGCTCGCGCCTCCCTAGAACTCGATGCGGTCACGACGGCTGAGCCGCAGCGTGACGATGGACACGATCAGGGTGAGCAGCAGCATCACCACACCCATGGCGCAGGCGTACCCGCTCTTGCTGTACGTCTGGAAGTTGCGCATGAGGTACGTCGAGATGACCTCACTGCTGTGGTCGGGACCACCGCCGAAGTCCTGCGACGTGAGGGTGGAGATGAGCAGGAACGCGTCCATGGACAGAATGGCGAGGAACACCCAGGCCGTCTGGATGGTCTCCCAGAGCAGCGGCAGCGTGACCCGGAAGAAGGTCTGGAACCGCCCGGCGCCGTCGAGCAGCGCCGCCTCGTAGATGTCCTTGGGGATGGACTGCATGGCGGCCGAGAACAGCACCATGTAGAAGCCCGCCCCGGCCCAGACCATCACGAAGATGATGCACCAGAGCACCAGGTCGGGGTCGTTGAGCCATTCCGTGGGGTTGCTCTTGTCGCCGAGGCCGACCGCCTGGAGCGTGCCGTTGATGAGCCCCGAGTCGTCGCCGCGGTAGACCGCCTTGAACAGGATGGCGAGGATCGCGATGGACAGGACCTGCGGAAAGAAGAAGATGACGCGGTAGAAGGCGGAACCCTTGACGCCCGCGACTCCACCGGCTCCGCCGCGGCCGCCGACATTCACCATGAAGGCGAAGAACAGCGCGAGCAGAATCGTCAGGGTCGGCACCAGAACAAGGAGCAGGGCATTGTGCTGCAGCGCCTTGATGAAGACGTCGTCGCTCGCGAGGTCCTTGTAGTTGTCGAGGCCGACGAAATTGAAGTTCTGGGAGGCGCCGCTCCAGTCGGTGAAGGAGTAACTGATGGTCTGGAGGTAGGGCCAGATCACCAGCAATACATAGAGACCGACGGGAAGAATGAGGAATCCCGCGATGAACGGGTACTTTTTCCGATGCATAACACCCTGCTCCTGGCCTTGCCGTGGCCGTGCCGAGGCGGCGCCGCGCCCCCGGCCGGGCCGTGGGCGACGCCCGGCCCGGCCGCGCCGCCCGGCCCCGGCCGGCGGCTGACGACGACTACTACTTCCGCTTCGTGTCCGGGTTCTTCGCTGCTTCCTTGTCGACCGCCGCCTGGCAGCGCTCCAGCCACTTCTTGGGCGTGATGCGCTTGGCCATCAGCTCACCGGTGGCGTTCTGGATGGCGACGTCCAGCTCGCCGTACCACTCCGAGTAGCGGAAGTTGAAGCGCTCGTCGACCGGACAGGCGTCGACGGCCGCGAGCGCGGTCTTGATGCCCGGGCGCAGCTGCACGCTCTTGTCCACGTACTCGGGGCCGATCACGGACAGCGAGCTGGCCTCCTTGGCGAAGGCGGTGGCGCCCTCCTTGGACAGCATGCGGCGCAGGAACTCCAGGCCCCCCTGCACGTTCTTCGCCTTGGACGGCACGATGAAGGGCTCGTCGGCGCCGGTGCGCAGGGCGTGCAGCTTCATCTTGGAGTCGGGCAGCAGGGGCAGCGGCAGGAACGTCATCTCGAAGTCGTCCGGCGTCTGCTTGGCCTGCTCGTTCTCCAGCCAGGAGCCGGAGGGGATGAAGACGGCCTTGTACTCGTTCCACTTGGTCTGGGCCTCGGTGTGCTCCAGGGAGTTGGTGCCCGGCATCAGCAGGCCCTTCTCCACGATCTCGTACACCGCCTCGATGGCGCGCTCGGCGGCCGGGTTGCCGACGAAGGCCTTCTTGTCGAGGTTGTCGATCGCCTTCACGGCGTCCATGCCGCCGGTCTTGGCGATCAGGTCCATGATCACGATGTTCATGTAGTACGGGTACTTGCCCTGGTGGGCGAGGCCGCCGATGCCCTTGGACTTGGCGTCCTTCATGATGTCCAGGAGCTCGTCCCAGGTCTTCGGGACCTTCCAACCGTGCTTCTTGAACAGCTTGTTGGAGTACCACAGGCCCCAGGTCGCGTAGACGTAGAACAGCGCGTGGAACTTGCCGCCGAAGGTGCCCTGCTCGATGGTGCCGGGCAGCATGATGTCGCGGATCTTCTTGCTCGGGTCGTCGATGGACGGCGCGTCGAGCAGTTGGGTGAGGTCGGTCAGATGACCTTCCTTGTGCAGGGTGTCCAGCTTCATCTTCTTGGAGCCGGAGTCGTCGACGACGTCCGGCGGGTTGCCCTTGTTGAAGCGGGGCTGGAGCTTGCCGGTGACGTCCTGCTCGCCGCTGTGCGCGACGGAGCCGCCGTACTTCTTCTCGTAGCTGGCCTCCCACGCCTTGGCGTAGGCGTCGCCGTAGCCGCCCTTGAAGATGAAGACGTCGAGGTCGTTGTCCTTGGCGACGCCGAAGGGGTTGTCCTTCGTCTTCTTGACCGTCTTGGCCTTGTCGTTGTCATCGCCGCCGCCGGAGGCGCAGGCCGAAAGGAAGCCCATCGTCGGTACGGAGATGATGCCGAGCGCGGCCGCGCGCTTGATCAGATCTCGTCGGCCGACGCCGTCGCTGCCGGGCGTGCCGGTGGTCCCAGGTGTGGATCCCATGCTCAAGTCCTCGCCTTCTTCCAGGACTCAGGCGGTGAACCGGATCCTCCCCGGCACCGCGGAGTTGTGAAGCTGGGGTCGTGCGATGGTGCGGTGGTGTCCGGCCGGACCGGTGAGAGACAGATGCTCGACGGGGCGATCCCCGGCCGCGTGAACCCCGGGTCCGCCGTCGGTCGAACGGCTGCCGCGCCGGTCGATCGGGCTACCCGGACGCCGACAGGTATAGTCCACTCACGGTCGGGCAAGCAAGATCGAATGCAGGTTTGGACTGCAGGCTTTTCCGAGTTGAGACCTCCCGGAGACGTGCCGCTTCTCCGGTCCGGATACACGTATCACGCCGAGCGCGGGCGCCATTGAGGACAGGGCCGGGGGTAACCCCCGAGCAGGATGCGGCGTCCCTCTCGCGCGCCATGAAAGTCCGTACCAATGGGGAATCGGACCGGCCCTTTCGGGAAGCCCATCGGCACCGCCCTCATTTCCGGATACTTCGGCGAACTTCGCGCCCAGAAGGGCCGGTTCGGGCACCATGAGTGGTATGCCGCTGGCAATCAGTCACGGTGGCTGATTCGCGGCGCATGGGGGGCTCATGCTGCTGACCGACAACCCGATCCAGGGCGCGGACGGGGACCGCTACGGATTCCGGGCCCACGCCGACGTGCTCTGCGCGGCGATCGTCGCCACCGAGGACCTGCCGCTGACCGTCGGGGTCTTCGGGCCCTGGGGCACGGGCAAGTCCAGCTTCATGAAGGTCTGCCAGGACCTGCTGCGGAAGCGCTCCGTCCCGACCGTGTGGTTCAACCCCTGGAAGTACGACCAGAAGGACGAGATCTGGCACGCCCTCATCCAGAGCGTGCTCACCGAGATCGCCCAGGACCTGGAGGAGCGGCGGCTGAAGGGGGACCTGGCCCTGCGCGAGCGGATGGCGGGCGCCCTGGAACGGATCCGGCGGCTCAGCCAGGCCGCGGCCTGGCTCCTGGCCCGACGGGCCGCGGGCCCGCTCACCGCGGGTGTCGTCACCGCCGACGACGTGGCCGCCGCGCAGACCGCGCTCACCGAACCGGGCACGGAGACCTATCTGCACGTCAACCGCTTCGAGGAGGACTTCAAGGAGGTGGTCGCCACCTACACCGACGGCGGCCGCCTCGTGCTGTTCATCGACGACCTGGACCGCTGCACCCCGGACGCGGCGATCACCGTCCTCGACTCCCTGAAGCTGTTCCTCGGCGAGGGGGCCTGCGCGTTCGTGCTCGCCATGGACTACCAGGTCGTCGCGGAGGCCGCCGCCCGGCGGTTCCACAGCGAGAACCCGGACGAGGCCCGGGGGCGGCAGTATCTGGAAAAGCTCATCCACTTCCCGTACCACCTGCCGGGGGTCTCCTTCGAGTCCATCGTCCGGCACCTCCAGCACAAGATCACCGACACCCGGCTCGCGGGCTCGCAGGAGCTGTGGGAGCTGGTCGAGGTCGCCTTCGAGGCCAACCCGCGGCGCGTCCGCCGCTTCGTCAACGGTCTGAACCTGACGGCCATGAGCCTGCGCCTCAACCCGGACGACCCGCCCTCGCGACGGCTGCTCCTGCACGCGGGCACCCTGCTCGCCCTGCGCATGAAGCACCCGGGCTTCTTCACGGCGCTCCAGTCCGACCCCGGCGTCTGGACGCGCTTCGACGACTCCGAGTACTTCAAGACGGACCTGAGCGGCCAGGACCGGGCGCTCGCGGCGGCGAGCCCGGGGGTGCGGCGGCTGCTCGCGGCCGTCTCGTTCCGGCGCTCGGGCTTCGAGTTCCCCGACCCGCCGAGCCCGACCGAGATCAGGCTCCTCACCCAGGTCCTGACGGTGACCGGCGGCCCGCCGAACGGCGCCGCGGCCACCTCGTCGAGCGCCGCCGACGGGACTCCCGGAGAGGGTCCCGACCATGCCGCATGACCTGGAACGCGACGTCCGGTACGCGGTCGGCCTTGACCTCGGCGACGGCGAGAGCTCGCTGTGCTGGCTGGAGACGACCGGGCAGGGCCCGGCGGAGGTGCACGTCCGCGGCACGGAGGGGACCGCGATCGTCACCGCGCTGGGGCGTGTGCCCGGGCGGCCCGACGACTTCGCGGGCGCCGACACCGACCTCGCCTACCAGGTCGTCATCGGCGAGGACGCCGTCCTCGCCAAGAACTGCGTGCACTTCAGCGTCAACTTCAAGAACCGCCACCAGCACACCGACCTGCAGGCGGTGCAGTTCGCCCAGGTGTTCCTCGCGGAGTTCTTCGCCGAGCATCCCGAGGTGCACGAGGACTGCGTCGTCCACGTCGGCCACCCCGCGGGCTGGAACCGCCGCTCGGTGCAGGCCTACCTGCGCCAACTGCGGGTCATGGACGTGCCGGTGCGCCTGGTCGCCGAGTCCCAGTCGGCCCTCGTGCACGTCCGGGACCGCCGGGCCGGGCGCCGGAACGGCGGCGGGCTGGACCGGGTCCTCGTCGTCGACGTGGGCTCCTCCACGACCGACTTCACCGTCGTGGAGGACCTCAAGCCGAGGAACCTGCCCGTGGGCGCCGAACTGGGCTGCCGCGAGATCGACACCGCCGTCGCCCGGATCGTGCGCGCGGACTTCAAGGACACGGCTGAGTTCACCGCGGCGCTGGAGCGGGACGGCGGCCCCGACATGCTGACGCTGGTCTGCCGCCGGGCCAAGGAGGCCCAGTTCACCGGCACGGACCTGCGGGTGCAGGAGCTGCGGTCCGGCTGCGCCCGCGAGTTCGCGCCGCTGGTCTCGCTGAGCGTGGAGCGGCTGCGGTCGGTCGACATACCGGAGCGCGTCGTCCGGGCCCCCGGCGGCTGGGCCGAGCGCTTCGCGGAGATGCTGACGGAGGTACGCGGCCTCCTCGGCGCGACCGTGCCCGAGCTGGTCGTCCTCACCGGCGGCGGCTCCCGGATGCCCGTCGTCCGCGAACGGTGCGTCGCCGCGTTCCCCGAGGCCGTCGTGGAGCACGCCGCGGAGCCCTCGCTCTCGGTGACCCGGGGGCTCGCGAGCATCGGGCGGCACAGCGTCAACGTGGCCCGGTTCCGCCGCGACATCCAGGCGCTCCAGGACGGCCCGGAGTTCCAGGAGGCGATCCGGGCCGGGCTGCTCGACGCGTTCGACCAGGCCAAGAACTCCCTCCTGGCCCGCCTCCTGGAGCGGGCGGGACGCGTCGACGCCGACGGGGAGAAGGACCTCGACGCGCTGATCCGCGAACTCACCGATCTGGACGCGGTCCTGGCCGAGCTGCGCGCCACGCTGGAGGCCGCGCTGATCCCGATGGTGCTCGACATCTGCCGCTCGTACGGCATCCGCGACGAGGAGTTCGCGCTGGACATCGCGCTGCCCGAGATCATCGGTACGGCCATCAGCCGCCGCATCCGCGCCCTGTGGCGGGTGCTGCGCAACTCGCAGGGGGCGCTCTGGGCCGCCACCAGGGTGCCGCAGTTGGGCCTGATGCGGCTGCGGAGCGCGATGCGAGCCGGGGCCACTCCGGCGCAGATGGCCGCGCTCGTCGCCGGGATGGCCGCGATCGTCGCGCTGCCGAAGGGCGCCGAACTCGCCGCCCGCCAGCTCATCAGGACCACCCTCAACAACGCCGAACTCGACCCCACCGAGGTGGACCGCCTGGTCACCGACGTCGCCGAGCGGATCAGCGCGCAGATGGACGACCGCGCGCGGGAGGTGGAGCGCTTCCTCGTCTGATCCCGGCGAGCCCTGTTCTCCCTCGTCTCTCCCCCGTCGCGGCAGCCTCCGGGAACCCGCTACAACCCCCTTGACACCACTGCCCACTTACCGCCCTACTGGACCCTGCGCAGCCACTGACAACGTTGTCCGGACAGTTGCTTGGAGGGGACTCAGGGGATGGGACACAGACCTCGGGGACACAGACCGCGCTGGGCCTTTGCCCAGCTCGCGGGCGGGGCGGGGCACCGGCGCCGCGCCACCGCCGCCGTCGGCATCACCGCCCTCGCGGTGCTCGCCGCCTCGCAGGGCGCCGCCGTGGCCGGGCCGGAACAGGCGCCGCGGGCGGCCGAGGAGTTCAGCTCCTCGTTCGAGAAGGACGACGCCCAGCCCGACTGGCTCAACACGGTCGAGACGGGGCCCGACGGCAAGAAGAAGGCCGGTGGGGTCAACGGCGGCTTCGGCGCCGGGATTCCGGGGAGCGTGAACGACCACATCGTGGAGGTGCGGGCGAGCGCCGAGAACACCGGGGGCGGTGAGACCAAGGAGAACCTGACCGACGGCGAGACGTCGACGAAGTGGCTCACCTTCAAGCCGGCCGGCTGGGTGGAGTTCGACCTGGACGCGCCCGCGAAGGTCGTGACGTACGCGCTCACCTCCGCCAATGACCACGCCGAGCGCGACCCCAAGGACTTCACGCTGCAGGGGTCGACGGACGGCAAGGACTGGAAGGACCTCGACACCCGCAAGGGCGAGAAGTTCGACGGCCGCTTCCAGACCAAGAAGTACGCGTTCGAGAACGCGACGGCGTACTCCCACTACCGCCTGGACATCACCGCCAACAACGGCGCGGGCGACGCCCTCCAGCTCGCCGACGTGCACCTGTCGACCGGCGGCGGCGACAACCCCGCCCCGCCCGACGACATGCTGAGCCTCGTCGACCGCGGCCCCCTCGGGTCCCCGACCGCGAAGGCCCGCGCCGGGTTCACCGGCAAGCAGGCGCTGCGGTACGCGGGCACGCACACGGCCGAGCGGCGCGGGTTCTCGTACAACAAGGTCTTCGACGTGAACGTGAAGGTGGGCCGGGACACCGAGCTCGGCTACCGCGTCTTCCCGTCCATGGACGACGAGGACTTCAAGAAGTCGCCGTACGACGCCACCAACGTCGCCGTCGACCTCGCGTTCACGGACGGCACCTATCTGAGTGACCTCAAGGCCACCGACCAGCACGGCTTCCCGCTGACCCCACGCGGGCAGGGCGACGCGAAGGTGCTCTACGTCAACCAGTGGAACGACGTCGCGGCGCGCGTCGGTGAGGTCGCCGCCGGCAAGACGGTCGACCGGATCCTGCTGGCGTACGACTCGCCGAAGGGCCCGGTGAAGTTCCGGGGCTGGGTGGACGACGTGTCCCTGGCGGAGAAGGCGCCGCCGAAGCCCAAGGC
This sequence comes from Streptomyces flavofungini, assembly GCF_014650815.1. Taxonomy (GTDB): domain Bacteria; phylum Actinomycetota; class Actinomycetes; order Streptomycetales; family Streptomycetaceae; genus Streptomyces; species Streptomyces flavofungini. Next base: position 60,481 of record NZ_BMVR01000004.1, on the reverse strand, counting down.
GCACCCCTCCGACTACGCCTCCACCACGCGCGGCACCCTGTCCAGCGGCGGCTTCTCGCGCGGCAACACCTTCCCCGCGACGGCCGTCCCGCACGGCTTCAACTTCTGGACGCCGGTGACCAACGCGGGCAGCGTGGACTGGCTGTACGACTACTCGCGGCGCAACAACGACGACAACCTGCCGACGCTGCAGGCGTTCAGCACCAGCCACGAGCCGAGCCCGTGGATGGGCGACCGGCAGACGTTCCAGGTGATGCCGTCGGTGGCGGCGGGCACCCCGGACGCCGACCGCGGCAAGCGGGCGCTGCCGTTCCGGCACGCGAAGGAGACGGCGAAGCCGCACTACTACGGCGTGACGTTCGAGAACGGCCTGAAGGCCGAGATGACGCCGACCGACCACGCGGCGATGCTCAAGTTCACCTATCCCGGTGACGACGCGAGCGTGATCTTCGACAACATCGAGAAGACGGGCAACACCACCCACAAGGTCGGCCTGACCCTCGACAAGGAGAAGGGGATCGTCTCCGGCTACTCCGACGTGAAGTCGGGCCTGTCGACCGGCGCGACCCGCATGTTCGTGTACGGCACCTTCGACCGCCCCGTCACGGACGGCGGCAAGCTGACGGGCGGCGGCACCACAGACGCCACCGGCTACTTCCGCTTCTCGCCCGGCAAGGACCGCACGGTCACCCTGCGCCTCGCCACGTCCCTGCTCGGCGTCGACCAGGCGAAGGCCAACCTGGACGCGGAGATCCCGGCGGGCTCGTCCTTCGCGAAGGTCAAGGACAAGGCCCAGAAGCAGTGGGACGACATCCTCGGCCGCGTCGAGGTGGAGGGCGCGAGCGAGGGCCAGCGGACGACCCTGTACTCCAGCCTGTACCGGCTGTACCTGTACCCCAACTCCGGCTTCGAGAAGGTCGGTTCGACGTACAAGTACGCCTCGCCGTTCACCAAGCAGCCGAACCCCGACACCCCGACCCACACCGGCGCCAAGATCGTCGAGGGCAAGCCGTACGTGAACAACGGCTTCTGGGACACCTACCGCACGACCTGGCCCGCGTACTCACTGCTCACCCCGAACAAGGCCGGTGAGCTGGTCGACGGCTTCGTGCAGCACTACAAGGACGGCGGCTGGACCTCGCGCTGGTCCTCGCCGGGTTACGCGGACCTGATGACCGGCACCTCGTCCGACGTGGCGTTCGCCGACGCCTATGTGAAGGGCGTCAAGGGCTTCGACGCGAAGGCGGCGTACGACGCGGCGGTGAAGAACGCGACGGTCGCGCCGGACCAGTCGGGCTACGGCCGCAAGGGCATGACGTCGTCGCCGTTCCTCGGCTACACCCCGTCCGAGACGCACGAGGGCCTGTCGTGGGCGCTGGAGGGCTACCTCAACGACTACGGCATCGCGAAGATGGGCGAGGCGCTCTACAAGAAGACGGGCAAGAAGCGCTACAAGGAAGAGGCCTCCTACTTCCTCAACCGCGCCCGTGACTACGTCAACCTCTTCGACTCCAAGGCCGGGTTCTTCCAGGGCAAGGACAAGAAGGGCGACTGGCGCGTCCCCTCGGACAAGTTCGACCCGCGCGTCTGGGGTCACGACTACACCGAGACCAACGCGTGGGGCTACGCCTTCACCGCCCCGCAGGACTCCCGCGGCCTCGCCAACCTGTACGGCGGCCGCAAGGGACTGGCGAAGAAGCTCGACACCTACTTCTCGACGCCGGAGACCGCGTCGCCGGAGTTCGTCGGCTCCTACCCGGGCGTCATCCACGAGATGACGGAGGCCCGCGACGTGCGCATGGGCATGTACGGGCACTCCAACCAGGTCGCCCACCACGCCGCGTACATGTACGACGCGGCCGGGCAGCCCGCCAAGACCCAGGAGAAGGTCCGCGAGGTCATGTCCCGGCTCTACACCGGAAGCGAGATCGGGCAGGGCTACCACGGTGACGAGGACAACGGCGAGCAGTCGGCCTGGTACCTGTTCTCCGCGCTCGGCTTCTACCCGCTCGTCATGGGCAGCGGCGAGTACGCCATCGGCTCCCCGCAGTTCACGAAGATGACCCTGCACCTGGACAACGGCCGCGACCTGGTCGTCAAGGCGCCCAAGAACAGCGCCGAGAACATCTACGTCCAGGGGCTCAAGGCCAACGGCAAGTCGTGGAAGTCGACGGCGCTCCCCCACAAGGAGATCGCCCGCGGCGGCGTCCTGGAATTCGACATGGGCCCGAAGCCGTCCGCCTGGGGCACCGGAAAGAACGCCCAGCCGGTCTCCGTCACGGACGACGACAAGGTCCCCTCGCCCCGCGAGGACGCCACGAAGGTCGAGGGCGAACTGTTCGACAACTCCTCGGCGACCTCCGCCGACGCGGCGTCCGTGGTGGTGCCGGTCACCGGCCGCACCAAGGCCGTCCAGTACACCCTCACCTCGGCCGACCGGGCCAAGGCCCCGCGCGGGTGGATCCTCCAGGGCTCGCCCGACGGCGAGAAGTGGAAGACCGTCGACAAGCGCTCCGGCCAGTCCTTCGCCTGGGACCAGCAGACCCGCCCGTTCACGGTGAGCAAGCCCGGTTCGTACCAGAAGTACCGCCTGGTGTTCACGGGTGGGCGGGGCACGCTGTCGGAGGTGGAGTTGCTGCGCTGAGCTGAGCCACACCCGAAGCAGGCCGCGCCCCGACTCACCCACTCCCCCCTTGGCGAGTCGGGGCGCGGCCTGCTTCGCCCGGTGGTGCGGGGCGGAACGGCGTGTGCGATGCTGCGGACCCATGCTTCGGTACTACGTGTACGTCTCCACCGCCAAGGTGGACATGCTGTACGGGCAGATCCCGCCCAAGCTCCTGCGGCGGCTCGCCGTCGAGGCCAAGGTCGACCTGAAGGTCGTGAGCGTGGCCGTGCAGTCGCCGCGCGCCGACACGAGTGCGTACGACCGGCTCGACCTCGTAGAGGCCTATCTGGACCGGGAGTTCGACGTCAGCTGGATGTCGGAGCCCACGGCCTGGTTCCGGGGGGATCTGGGGCTGCGGATCGCGGGGTACGGCGGCGACGCGAACAGCCCGACGCTCATGACGGGCCGCGACGGTGACACGGTCGTCGCGCTCATCGGGTCGGCGCACCATCTGATCGGCTATCAGGCGGCGCCCGACATGCACCGGGTCGGCTTCTCGGGACTGCCGTCGATATTCCGGCTGCTTCAGGACATGCCACCCGAGTGGGAGGGCCAGTTCGATGTGCGCTGGCGGGGCCGGATGCCGGACCGCGTGAACGTGACGCACGACGTGCTCCGCTGCGCCGAGTCGTTGACGGTGCCGCCGGTGTACTGCGAGTTCCTGGCACGGCAGTTGATGCGCGGCACCGTGACGCGGGAGGACGGGCGGGAGCTGACGGTCGTCGTCGGGACGCCGCTGTACGTGGCGATGTCGGACCGGGTGCCCGAGGGCCCCGAGCACGGGGAGGCCTGAGTGGAGGGGGCGTCGTCGGTCGCCGATCTGGTGCGGATGCGGATGGACGGCGACGTCGCGGGACTGTGCCGGGCCACGCGGTCCGAGGTCCACGACATCCGGGTGGACGCCACCATGATGCTCGGCGGCAGCACGGGTTCACCGGAGGTCGTCGAGGCACTGTTCGCCTGCCTGCGGCGGCGGGACGAGCAGTACCCCGGGCTGCGGTGGCAGGCTGCCGTGGCGCTGGGGAAGCTGCGGGAGCGCCGTGCGGTCCCCGAACTGCTGCGGATACTGATCGAGGAGCGTGACACTCGCGAGCAACTGGACGAGCCGACGGTCGGGGCCCTGGTCGCCATCGGTGGACCGGAGGCCGTCCGTGGACTCGTCGGCCTGTGCGACCAGTTGGCGACCGGCCGCGGGTACTGGACGGTGCGGGTGCTCGACGCGCTGGCCCGGCTGCGGCCGCCCGAGGCCGTGACTCCCCTGCTCGCCGCGCTCTGGGGCTACCTGCCGGAGCGCGCGGAACGCGTCGTACGGACGCTCGGTGCGATCGGGGACCCGCGCGCGGCCTCCGCCCTCCTCGTCCTCGCGCACTCCCCCGCCCCGGGCACCCAACTGCGCGGGACCGCGGTCGCGGCGCTGCACGCACTGCCCGACGCCGACTGGCCGCCCACCCACCACTGGCCGCCCGTCGAACGCCTCCTCCACGCCCCACAGCGCGACCCGGACCCCGAAACGGCCCGCGTCGCGACCGTCCTGCTCTCCAGAACCGAGGACGGCCGGGACCACCTGTGGGGCGTCCTCCGCACGGCGGCAAGCGACCCGCACCACCCCGACTGCCCGCCCCACGCCGTGGCCGCCGTCTGCGCTCGGGTGGCGGAACGGCCCGGCCTCTTCGACGCACCGGACCCGGGCGACTACCACGCCCTGCTCCGGCACCACCTGCGCGAGTCGGCGGTTCCGGCCGTGCGCCGGGCCGCCGCCCGGGCCCTCGCCGCGTACGCGCGCGCCGACGCGAGCGAGGCCCTGCTGGAGGCGCTGGGTGACGCGCGCATCAGCGACGACGTGGCGAACGCCGTCGCCCGTCTCCCCAAGCCGCCGCTCCGGGAACTCCTGGACCTGCTCACCGGCACGGACCACACTGTTGCCCAACAGCGCGGCGCTACAAGGGCGTTGGGTGCCGCCGGGCACACGGCGGCCGCTCCGGCGCTGCTGGCCGTCCTGTCGGACGACGCGGCCCCGACAGCGCTGCGCAGCGCCGCCGCGGAGGCGCTCGGTGCCCTGCGACCCCCGGAGGCCGCCGCGCCCCTCGCGGCCCTCGCCGAGGACGAGGAGGAACCCGGCACCCTGCGCGCCCACGCGGTGCGGGCCCTCGGTCTGATCGGCGCACCGCACACCTTCCCGGTGGTGCTCGCCTGCGCGGGCTCGCCGCACGAGGCGGTGCGGGCGCGGGCGGTGCCGGCGTTGGGCGGGTTCCCGATGGCGGAGGCCGCCCGGGCGCTCGGGGAGTTCGTCTCGCGCAGTGCCGAACCGCAGGGCGTCGAACCCGACGTGGCCCGCGCCGCCGTACACGCCCTGGGCCGGATCGGCGCCCCGGCGCTGCCCGTCCTCGTCGCGCTCGCCGGCATCGCGGACGACCTGAGCGAGAACCTGGCCGACCGGCTCGTCGCCGCGCTCGCCGCCCGCCCCGAGGCCGAGGCGACCGCCGTCCTGGGGCGGCTCGCCACGTCACCCTCCGCTCGGAATGCCCGGGGCACCAAGCCCGGCGAGGGACGGCTCTCCGCGTCGCGCCCGGTGAGGGAGGCCGTGGCCACCGCTCTGAGCGAGCGGGCCACACCCGAGTGCGTCGCCCCCCTGGCCGCCGTCCTCGCCACCGACATGGGGTCCGGAATCCGCGAGGCCGCCGTACGCGCCCTGCTGAGGATCGGCACCGACGAGGCACACGAGCACGTGCTGGCGCACTGCTACGCGGCCACGCATCTCTACAGCTGGCACGTCGAAGCGCTGGACGTCATCGCCGAGGCCCGCGGGATCAGGCTCGGGCCATAGGCCCCCTCTCTCCCCCGAGGCGCCCGCGCCCGACTCACCGGTCCTCGCTCCGCGCGCGCCCGCCCAGCAGCGCGAAGACGACCAACCCGAGCACCAGGCAGATCGCCGCGAGCCCCCACAGGACCAGGTGGAACGCGGAGTCGTACGACCGTGACGCGGTGAGCGTCGTGAGGACCGAGCCGTACAGCGCCACCGCGACCGCCTCGCTGCCGAGCCGCAGCGTGTTGAGGAAGCCCGCGGCCATACCCGCCTTCGCGGGGTCGACCAACGCCAGGGCCTGGCCGTCGACGAGCCCGGCGGCGAGGGCCATGCCCGCGCCGGTGACGATCATCGGCAGGGCGACGACGCCGACGGAGACGTCGGGGCCGAAGACGGTGAGGGCGGCGTCGCCGACGACGAGGGCGCCGAGGCTGACGTAGATGATGGTGAGCGGGGAGACGCCACGGGCCACCGACTTGGCGGCGAGCAGCGGGAAGACGAGCATCGGCGCGGTGAGCAGGACCATGATGAGGCCCGCCGCGCCGGTGCCACGCCCGGTCACCTCCGTCAGATAGGTCGGCAGGTACGTGAGCATCGTGACGAAGCCGAACGATCCGGCGACCGGGACCAGGCACAGCGCGAGGAAGTGGCGGTTGCGCAGCAGGCTCAGGTCGAGGAGGGGGTGTGCGCGCCGCTTCTCCACGGAGCCGAAGACGGCCAGTGCCACGACCGCGCCCGCGAAGAGCCCGAGGACGCCCGCGCTCCCCCAACCCCACTGGGAACCCTGCACGATGGCGGTGGTGAGCAGCACCATGGCGACGACGAAGACCGCGCTGCCGGGGACGTCGATCTTCGCGCCGGTGCGGGGCGTCGGCGGCACCGCCCGCGCGATGACCGGCACGGCGAGCAGGACGACGGCGAGCGCCACGGCATGCAGCGCGAACACCCAGCGCCAGCTCACCGTCTGCAGCAACACCCCGGAGAGGGACGGCCCGACCGCGATGCCCACGCCCGCCACGGTCCCGAACAGCGCGAACGCCTTGGCCCGCGCCGGACCCTCGTACACCGTCGAGAGGATCGCGGCGCCGCACGAGAAGATCGCCGCGCCGCCGACGCCCGCCAGCGCCCGGGCGGCGTCGAGCAGCAGCACGTCGGAGGCGAGGGCGCTGCCGAGCGAGGCGACGGCGTAGACGGCGGCACCGGCCGCGAAGGCCTTCACCCGGCCGACGACGTCGGCGACGGAGCCCCAGACGAGGGTGAAGCAGGCGAACGCGACGTTGAACGCGTTCACCACCCACTGGAGCGGGGCGGCCCCGGCTCCCGTGTCGGCGCCGATGCCGGGGAGGGCGACGGCGGTGCCGGAGATGGACATGGGGACGACGAAGACGGCGAGGAGGATGGCGGCGAGAGGGAGGACGCGGGGCTCGGGGGCGGCGGCCGCGGGGCTCGCCTCGGCAGCGGGTTCCGCGGGGGCGGGCAGGGTCGACGACGATTCGGGCATGGCGAGGAGACCTCCAGGAGGTGTGAGGTTCGGTTTGGATCGAACCTGACCTTGGCACGCACAGGAGGTACGATGCAAGTAGAACCTGTTGTCCCGAGCCGATCGAAAGGACCGAGCCGCCATGCCGGACGAAGACGGCCACCCCCGGCCCGACGAGATGGACCTGCGCACGGTCCTGCACGCGCTCGCCGACCCGCTGCGCTTCGCTGTGATCGCCCAGTTCCTGCGCGAGCCCGAGGAAGCCGAACGCACCTGCGCCTACTTCCAGTTGCCGGTGTCGAAGTCGACGACGTCGCACCACTTCAAGGTGATGCGGGAGGCGGGCCTGCTCCGCATGGTCGACAACGGCAACAGCCGCTCGGTGGTGCTGCGCCGCAGGGAACTGGACGCCCGCTTCCCGGGATTGCTCGCACTGGTGGGCGCCGAGCCCGCACACGACTGACCGAAGGAACGCGCTCGACAGCGCGCGCCGCCCCTGCCTAAGATCCCCGGCAGCATCGCGTGCCGGTCACCGCCTGGGTGAGGCATGGAGGTGCGGGACATGCCCATGGAGGCATTCCTTGCCGGTCCAGCTCAATCACACGATCGTCCACGCCCGGGACAACCGGGAGTCCGCAGAGTTCTTCACCGACCTGCTGGGACTCGACATCACCGCGGAATGGGGCCCGTTCATCGCGGTCGACCTGAACAACTCGGTCACCCTGGACTTCGCCACGATCCCCGCCGAGTCCCTCACACCGCAGCACTACGCGTTCCTCGTCTCCGAGGAGGAGTTCACCGCGGCGTACGAGAAGATCGAGGCCCGCGGCGTCGAGCACTGGGCCGACCCGCACCAGAAGGTGCCGGGCGAGATCAACACCAACGACGGCGGCCGAGGCGTCTACTTCCTGGACCCGTCGGGCCACGCCATGGAACTGATCACGGTCCCGTACGGCGGCTGGCCCGTCTAGCGCAAAAGGCCGGAGGGCCGCACCCCGTCCGGTGGACGGGGTGCGGCCCTCAACCGCTGTGCGCCGCCGCTTACTTGCGGATCAGCGAGCGCAGCACGTACTGCATGATGCCGCCGTTGCGGTAGTAGTCCGCCTCGCCGGGGGTGTCGATGCGCACGACCGCGTCGAACTCGACGCCGGTGTCGGTGGTGACCTTCACCGTGCTCGGGGTGGTGCCGTTGTTCAGCTCGGTGACGCCGGTGAAGGAGAAGGTCTCCTCGCCGGTCAGGCCGAGGGTCTCGGCGGACTGGCCCGCCGGGAACTGCAGCGGCAGGACGCCCATGCCGATGAGGTTCGAGCGGTGGATGCGCTCGTACGACTCGGTGATGACGGCCTTGACGCCGAGGAGCGCGGTGCCCTTGGCGGCCCAGTCGCGGGACGATCCGGAGCCGTACTCCTTGCCGCCCAGGATGACCAGTGGGGTGCCCTGCTCGATGTAGTTGCGCGAGGCGTCGTAGATGAACGACACCGGAGCCGCGTCAGCGGTCGCGGCCTGGGTGAAGTCGCGGGTGTAGCCGCCCTCGGTGCCCGGCGCGAGCTGGTTGCGCAGGCGGATGTTGGCGAACGTGCCGCGGATCATGACCTCGTGGTTGCCGCGACGGGAGCCGTACGAGTTGAAGTCGCGGCGCTCGACGCCGTGCTCCGTCAGGTACTTGCCCGCCGGGGTGTCGGCCTTGATCGCACCGGCCGGGGAGATGTGGTCGGTGGTGACCGAGTCGCCCAGCTTGGCGAGGACGCGGGCGCCCGTGATGTCGGCGACCGGGGTCGTCTCCATCGTCATGCCCTCGAAGTAAGGGGGCTTGCGGACGTACGTGGACTCGGTGTCCCACTCGAAGGTGTTGCCGGTCGGGATCGGCAGCGCCTGCCACTGGGCGTCACCGGCGAACACGTCGGAGTAGGACTTGTTGAACATGTCCTCGCCGATGGAGTTGGCGACGACGTCGTTGACCTCGGCCTCGGTCGGCCAGATGTCGGCGAGGAAGACGGGCTTGCCGTCCTGGTCGACGCCGAGCGCGTCCTTGGTGATGTCGACCTTCATCGAACCCGCGATGGCGTACGCGACGACCAGCGGCGGCGACGCCAGGTAGTTCATCTTGACGTCGGGGTTGATGCGGCCCTCGAAGTTCCGGTTGCCGGAGAGGACCGAGGTGACCGCGAGGTCGTGGTCGTTGACGGCCTTGGAGACCTCCTCGGGCAGCGGGCCCGAGTTGCCGATGCAGGTGGTGCAGCCGTAGCCGACGAGGTTGAAGCCGACCTTGTCGAGGTACGGGGTGAGGCCCGCCTTGTCGAAGTAGTCGGTGACGACCTTCGAGCCCGGGGCGAGGGTGGTCTTGACCCACGGCTTACGGGTCAGGCCCTTCTCGACGGCCTTCTTCGCGACGAGCGCGGCGGCGACCATCACGTACGGGTTCGACGTGTTGGTGCAGGACGTGATCGCGGCGACCGTGACGGCGCCGTGGTCGATCTCGTACGTCGAGCCGTCGGGGGCCGTGACGGTGGTCGGGCGGGACGGCACGCCGTTCGACGTGGCCGGGGCGTCGGAGGCCGGGAAGGACTCCTTGCCCGCCTCCTCGTCCTCGGAGACGTAGTTGCGGACGTCCACGGCGAACTGCTGGGCGGCGTTCGCGAGGACGATGCGGTCCTGCGGGCGCTTCGGTCCCGCGATCGACGGGACGACCGTGGAGAGGTCCAGCTCCAGCTTCTCGGAGAAGTCCGGCTCGGCGGCCGGGTCCAGCCAGAGGCCCTGCTCCTTGGCGTACGCCTCGACGAGCGCGACCTGCTGCTCGGAGCGGCCGGTCAGCTTCAGGTAGTTCAGCGTCTCCCCGTCGATCGGGAAGATGGCAGCCGTCGAACCGAACTCGGGCGACATGTTGCCGATGGTGGCGCGGTTCGCCAGCGAGGTGGCGGCGACGCCCTCGCCGTAGAACTCGACGAACTTGCCGACGACGCCGTGCTTGCGCAGCATCTCGGTGATCGTGAGCACGAGGTCCGTGGCGGTGGTGCCCGGCTTCAGCTCGCCGGTCAGCTTGAAGCCGACGACGCGCGGGATGAGCATGGAGACCGGCTGGCCCAGCATCGCGGCCTCGGCCTCGATGCCGCCGACGCCCCAGCCGAGCACGCCGAGGCCGTTGACCATCGTGGTGTGCGAGTCGGTGCCGACGAGGGTGTCGGGGTACGCCTGGCCACCCCGCACCATGACCGTACGGGCCAGGTGCTCGATGTTGACCTGGTGGACGATGCCGGTGCCCGGCGGGACGACCTTGAAGTCGTCGAACGCGGTCTGGCCCCAGCGCAGGAACTGGTAGCGCTCCTTGTTGCGGCCGTACTCCAGCTCGACGTTCTGGCCGAAGGCGTCCTTCGTACCGAACTTGTCGGCGATGACGGAGTGGTCGATGACCAGCTCGGCCGGGGAGAGCGGGTTGACCTTCGCCGGGTCGCCGCCCAGCTCCTTCACGGCCTCACGCATCGTGGCGAGGTCCACGACACACGGCACGCCGGTGAAGTCCTGCATGATCACGCGGGCCGGCGTGAACTGGATCTCCTGGCTCGGCTGCGCCTGGGAGTCCCAGGAGCCGAGCGCGCGGATGTGGTCGGCGGTGATGTTCGCGCCGTCCTCGGTGCGGAGCAGGTTCTCCAGGAGAACCTTCAGGCTGTAGGGAAGGCGTGCGGAGCCCTCGACCTTGTCCAGCTTGAAGATCTCGTACGACTCGTCGCCCACGCGCAGCGTGGCGCGGGCGTCGAAGCTGTTCGCCGACACGACAGTCTCCTTCATATATGTGCGCAGTCCACCGCATCCTGCCGCTACGACTTCTCGCCGATCCGCTAAGGTAAGGCTAAGTTAGGTAACCCTTACCGATCGGACTCGATGATGGCGTGCGGCCGCGGCGCGCCTCGGCAGATATCTCGATGTCGAGATAACTCTAGTACATGACCCGCCGTGGCGACGAGGCGCGCCCCGCTGCCCTGTCACAGCGGAGGTCCGGCGTGCGCTGATGCCGGGTGCGGGTCGGGTGGGCCCTCATGTCGAGCGTGCGCTCATCGCGGCGGGCGCGCCTGCGGGGCGCGGGGGCGGGAGGTCCGTCCGGACGAGGTCCGCACGTGGAGTGCCGCCGGTACGGCGGTCGGGCCGGGGGCCGGCGGGTGGGCGCCCTCGACCAGGGCGACCAGGCGGGCCACGGCCGCGCGGGCCATGAGTTCCGGGTTGAGGCTCACGGTGGTGACGGGCGGCGCGGTCTCCGCGTACCCCGGATCCTCGCTCGCGCACACCAGGAGCAGGTCCTCGGGGATCCGCAGTCCGTGGCGGCGCGCGGCCGCGAGGAGCTGGCGGCCGCCCGGGTCGTACGCGGCGTACACGGCGTCGGCGCGGTCGGCGCCGGTGAGCAGCCCGTCGAAGGTCCGGCCCTCGGTGTCGGCCTCCTCGAACCGCACGGCGCGGGCCGCGACGCCGTGCGCCGCGCACCACTCCTCGTACGTCTCCGTCACCACGCGCGCGTACGTCTCGGTGCCGCTGCCCGACTGCAGGGCGATGCGCCGGGCACCGGCGGCCGTCAGGTGGTCAAGGACCTGGCGGGTGGTGGCGGTGTGGTCGTTGTCGATCCAGTGGTCGCCCTCGTGCACGTCGCCGGGGACGCCGTCGAAGACCAGCGGGATGCCGCGGGCGCGCAGGGCCCGTGCCATCGGGTCGCCCGGCGGGCTGTCGGCGATGAGCATGCCGTCGACGGCGAGCGTGTGCCAGGCGGCGTCGGCGACGCGGTCGGCGGGCAGCGTGGTGAGCGCGTAGCCGTGCGCGTGGGCGGCGGCGGTGGCCGCGGTGACGGCGCGCGCGAAGTAGGCGATCTCGGTGTAGTTCCACGGGCCCGGGAACGTGGTGACGGCGATGCCGAGGGTGCGGGTGCGCGGGCCCGTGCGCGGGGCGCCGTAGCCGAGGGCGGTCGCCGTCGCGCGGACCCGGCGCCGGGTCGCGTCGGCGAGCCGCCCGGTGCCGTTGAGCGCGTGCGAGACGGTCGCGGTCGACACCTCGGCGGCGCGCGCGATGTCGGCGAGGGTCGGTCCGCTGTCCGGCACGCGGACATCGTACGGACGGGGGGCCGCGAGGGAAGGGGGGCGGCGGAAAGAGGGTGCGGCGGAAGGGGGGTACGGCGGAGGGGGGTGCGGGCGTGGGTCGCGCGGGCGTGCGGGCGTGCGGTCGGGGATCTCGCGTGTGCGGGGCTGCGGAATTCGTCGTTCGGGGTGGGTTCTGGTTAACGGGTTACTCACGCAGCGTGCGGTCACGACCCAGCCGACGTATGCGCCTTGGAGTGACCATGCCTGCCGAGCCGTCCGCACCGCCCGCGCCGAAGCCGCCGAACGCGCCGACGCCGCCGTCTTCGGGACTCGCCCGGCGCAGTCTGCTCGCCGCCGCCGGTGCCGTCGGGGCCACCGGACTCGTCGCCGCGGCCGGCGCCCCCGCCTCCGCCGCCGCCCCGGCCGCGCGCGGACCCCGCCGCGCCGCCGCGCTCGTGGTGCACGACGCGCGGGTGTTCACCGGCGTGCGCGGGTCCGGGCCCGCGCGGGCGGTCGCCGTCGGGCGGGACGGGCGGATCCTCGCGGTGGGGTCGGACGCCGAGGTGCGGCGGTTCGCCGGACGGGACACCGAGGTCGTCGACGGGCACGGCGGCAGCCTGCTCAGCGGGATCCACGACGGGCACGCCCACCCGACGGACGCGGCCTCCCGGTCGCTCCGGCCGTCGCTCGACGGGGCCGAGCAGACCGCCGAGGACCTGCGGAAGACCCTCACCGGGTTCCTGAAGGACACGTCCGGCGACGAGCCCGACGGGTGGCTGGTCGTGGAGGACTGGAACCCGGTGGGGCTCCTTCCGCGCGGCACCGCCCCGCACCACTCGATGCTCGACGCCCTGCCCACCCGCCGCCCCGTCGTCCTGCGCGGCGGCGACGGCCACAACATGTGGGTCAATCAGCGCGCGCTGGACATCGCGAAGATCACCGCCGCTACGCCGGACCCCATCGGCGGCAAGATCGTCAAGGGGCCGGACGGCAAGCCGACCGGCGTGCTCAAGGACGACGCCCAGCCCCTGGTGTCCCGGCACATCCCCGAGCCCGACGAGGCCGCGCTCGTGGCCGCCGCCGCGAAGGTGTTCGCCGAGGCGGCGGCGTCGGGGATCACCACGTTCATGGAAGCGGTGACGGGCGCGGAGGAGCTGGCCCTGTACCGGGCGCTCGCCGCGGCGGGCAAGCTGCCGCAGCGGATCGTGCCCGCACTCCGGCTCACCTCCGAACAGGCCAAGGACCCGCGCGGTGCGGTTGCGTACGCGAAGAAGCTGCGCGCCGACTTCGACGGTGTGCGCGGGCTCCGGTTCGGCACCGTCAAGGTCTTCCTCGACGGCGTCATCGAACATCCGGCGCAGACCGCCGCCCTCCTCAAGCCGTATCTGGACAAGGACGGCAAGCCCACCGACCACCGGGGCGACCTGTATGTGTCGGCCGCGGACTTCGGACGGCTCACCGCCGCCTGCAACGCCGAGGGCTGGCAGCTGCACGCGCACGCCATCGGCGACCGGGCCGTGCGCACCGCCCTCGACGGCTACGCCTACGCGCTGCGCCGGACCGGCCGCCGCGACGTCCGCAACACCATCGCGCACCTGCAGCTCGTCGACCCGGCCGACCTGCGCCGGTTCGCCGAACTCGGCGTCGTCGCCTGTATGCAGCTGCAATGGGCGACACGGAACGCCTGGACGGTGGACGCGCTGCTCCCCTACCTCGGCGCGGCGCGCCACCGCTGGCTGTACCCGGCGCGCGGCCTGCAGTCGCACGGCGCGCGGCTTTCGGGTGGCTCCGACTGGCCCGTCGATCCGCTCCAGGTGTGGAACCAGGTGCGCACCGCCGTCGACCGGCGCGGCACGGACGCCGAAGGAGAGGGCGACCTCTACCGCGCCAAGGAGGGCATCAGCCGCACGTCGTCGCTGCTCATGCACACGCTCGGCGCCGCGCGACAGCTTCGTATGGCGCATCTCACCGGAACCGTCGAGGCGGGCAAGCAGGCGGATCTGGTGCTGCTCGACCGTGATGTGACGCGGTGTCCGGTAGCCGACATCAGCGGCGCCGAAGTGCGGCTCACGCTCGCCGGAGGCACAGTGGTGCACGACGGCGAGTCGCCGTCGGGGCGCGCGGCCGCCGCCCGGGTGACGCGGGCGGCGGGCCGGCCGCGCGGGTCGTGCGGCTGCGGCTGACCGCCCGTGACCTCGGTCGGCTTCGGCCGACCGGGCGCCGGGCGCGGCGGACGACGCGCCCGGCGCCCGGTGCGGCCCGGCTCAACTCCCGGGCGCCGGGCGGCTCCCGCGGGCGCGAGCTGGCCCCGCGCTCCGCTCGATACCGGTCACTCCACCAATGGCCCACCCCAACGCTTACGCCATCTCATATCTGAGATAGCCTGCACCCATGGCAGACGACTACCTCGTACGCATCGGCAAGCTCATTCGTGACGCCCGGCAGCACCGCGGCTGGACTCAGGCGCAGTTGGCCGAGGCGCTCAACACCAGCCAGAGCGCCGTCAACCGCATCGAGCGGGGCAACCAGAACATCAGCCTTGAGATGATCGCCCGTATCGGCGAGGCGCTCGACAGCGAGATCGTCTCGCTGGGCTATGCCGGGCCGATGCATCTGCGGGTCGTCGGCGGCCGTCGCCTCTCGGGCTCGATCGACGTCAAGACGAGCAAGAACGCCTGCGTCGCCCTGCTGTGCGCGTCGCTGCTGAACAAGGGCCGCACGGTGCTGCGCCGCGTCGCCCGCATCGAAGAGGTCTACCGCCTCCTCGAGGTCCTCAACTCCATCGGCGTGCGCACCCGCTGGATCAACGACGGTGTCGACCTGGAGATCGTGCCGCCCGCGCAGCTCGACATGGACGCCATCGACGCGGAGGCCGCCCGCCGCACCCGCTCGATCATCATGTTCCTGGGCCCGCTCCTGCACCGCATGGACCACTTCAAGCTGCCCTACGCGGGCGGCTGCGACCTCGGCACCCGCACCATCGAGCCGCACATGATCGCGCTGCGCCGCTTCGGCCTGGACATCGCCGCGACCGAGGGGCTGTACCACGCGGAGGTCGCCCGCGACGTCACGCCCGACCGTCCGATCGTGCTGACCGAGCGCGGCGACACCGTGACCGAGAACGCCCTGCTCGCCGCCGCCCGCAGCGACGGCACGACGGTCATCCGCAACGCCTCCTCCAACTACATGGTCCAGGACCTGTGCTTCTTCCTGGAGGCGCTCGGCGTCAAGGTCGAGGGCATCGGCACCACCACGCTGACCGTGCACGGCGTCCCCACCATCGACGTGGACGTGGACTACTCCCCGTCGGAGGACCCGGTCGAGGCGATGAGCCTGCTGGCCGCCGCCGTCGTCACCGAGTCCGAACTGACGGTCAAGCGGGTGCCGATCGAGTTCCTGGAGATCGAGCTCGCGGTCCTGGAGGAGATGGGCCTCGACCACGACCGGTCGGCGGAGTACGCGGCGGACAACGGCCGCACCCGCCTCATCGACCTCACGGTGCGCCCCTCCAAGCTGGAGGCGCCCATCGACAAGATCCACCCGATGCCCTTCCCCGGGCTCAACATCGACAACGTCCCCTTCTTCGCGGCCATCGCGGCGGCGGCGCAGGGCAAGACCCTCATCCACGACTGGGTCTACGACAACCGCGCGATCTACCTCACCGACCTCAACCGCCTCGGCGGACGCCTGCAGCTCCTCGACCCGCACCGGGTGCTCGTCGAGGGCCCGACGCGCTGGCGCGCCGCCGAGATGATGTGCCCGCCCGCGCTGCGGCCCGCCGTGGTGGTGCTGCTCGCGATGATGGCGGCCGAGGGCACGTCGGTGCTCCGCAATGTGTACGTGATCAACCGCGGCTACGAGGACCTGGCGGAGCGGCTGAACTCGGTCGGCGCCCAGATCGAGACGTTCCGGGACATCTGAGGCGCCCTGGCCGGTGGTTACCGGCCGGCGCTGGAGTCCGGGCGGGTCCCGGTGTGAAGGTGTGCCCCATGCCTGCTCGCACCGTGACCCGCCCGTTCGCCGTCTGCGCCGCGCTCGCCCTCCTGGCGGGGTGCGGCGGGTCCGGTGCCGACGGGTCCGGCACGTCGGGCGGGAACGCGTCCGCCGCGCGCGCCCCGGACGTCGTACCGACGAAGAGCCGCCCGCCGAAGCCCGGTCGCGGCTCCGCCGACCCCGACGACATCAACGGCGACGGACACCGCGACCTGCTCATGAAGGCGGCGGTGCCCTCGCCCGGACAGCAGGGCGGCCCGCCGCCCGCCGTCGCCGTGGTCTTCGGCTCCGCGCGCGGCCTGGACCCGACGACCCGCACCGTGTACACGTCGCGCGAGCTCGGGCTGCCCGCCGCCGAACCCCCGTCGACCGAGGCGCCGCTCCCCGACACGACCGCCGACCTGGACGACGACGGCTTCCCTGACTTCGTCACCCGGGGCGGCGAGGACGTGCCCGCGCAGGAGCGGGGTCCCTCCGGCCTGGCGCAGCGCGGTGTCGAGTACGTGACGTGGGGCGGCCCGGCCGGACCCCGGCGCGCCGGGGCAGCGACCCGGCTCCGACTGCCCGCGCAGGACGCGGCGGAGGGTTACAGCGGGACGGTGCGCGGCGACTTCGACGGCGACGGGCGCCACGACCTGGCGGGGCTGCGGGCGGACGGCACGTCCGTGGCGCTGCTGTTCGGCCCGTTCTCCCGGGCGGGCGCGGCGGCGCGCACGGAGCGGCGCCCGCTGGCGGACGCGGGCCCGGCGTCGTACGGCACCCTCTCCGCGGACGAACCGCCCGCAGCGGGCAAGCCGCGTACCACCGGCGTGTACGTGCACTACGGCAACGACGGCGAGCAGTCCGCGGGCGAGTACTTCGCCGCCCGCTCCGACGGCGGCCTCGCCGCCACGAGCCGTACCGTGCGCAAGGGCAACGGCCACGCGTTCGGCGACTTCGACGGCGACGGCACCCGCGATCTCGCCGTCGGCGACGACGGCGAGCGCAACGACGAACCCGGCGCGTCCAAGGAGAGCGCCGACGTCCACGGCAGTTACGCCGTCTACCCGGGCGGAGACGGCACCGTGCGCACGTACCGGGTGCCCAGGATCGCCCGCCTGGGCTCGTACACGGCCGTCGACCCCGACGGCGACGGCCGCGACGCGCTCCTGCGCGACCACCCGCGGACCCCGGTCCTCATCGACCGCGACCGCCGGACCGGCCGGCTCGTCCGCAAGCCGCCCGCCCGGGTCGACGGCATGCGCGTCCCCGCCGCCAGCGGCTGGAAGCAGGTGCACGCCGCCGCCGACTTCGACAGCGACGGCAAGGACGAGGTGGTCCTCTCCTGGACGTGGACGAAGCTGCAAGGGACGTACGGGTCGACGCCGACGCACTGGTGGCTGACGGATGGCGTGAGCGCGCGGGACGACGCGGTGTTCTCGTCGCGGAAGTTCGCACCGCGGGCGTGAGATCCGCCGAGGCCTCGCGAGGTCCGGCCCGGCCGGGTCCCGTGCGGTCCGATCAGATCCCGTGCGGTCCGGTCGGACCGCGCGAGGTCCGGTTCACTTCTCGTCGGCGAACTCCCGGATCGCGTCGGCCGGTCCGTCCGGACGGTCGAGGGGGATCAGCGTGCCGCAGTCGTCCAGCTCGACCAGGCGTCCCCGGGGCAGCAGCGTGGCCAGGCGGCGGCCGTGCTCGGGCGGCATCATGCGGCCCTGCCTGCCCCAGACGACCAGGGCGGGGCGGTCGTAGGCGCGCAGGCCCTCGACGGCCGCCATCAGGTCCGTCTTGCTGACGGCCCGCAGATAGTCGACCAGCACGCGGCGCGCGACGGGGTTCTTGCGCAGTGGTTCGATCCAGCCGTCGATGAGGTCGTGCGGCACGGGACGGTGCGCCATCACGGCATACCCCGTGCCGGGCACGCGGCGCAGCGGGCGGACGGCGAGCCCGTGCGCGAGCAGCGCGATGCCCCCGGGCATCCGGGACGCCACGTCGAGCAGCTTGCCGCCCGCGCCCGGCGGACAGTTGTCGAAGGCCTCGCAGCCCGCGATCACCAGCCGCCCCAACCGCTCGGGCCGCTCCGCGACCAGCTGCTGCAGCCGCCCGCCGTCGTTCTCGACGAACACCGTCTCGTCCCCGAGCCCGAGCGCGTCCGCGAACTCCCCGACGAGCAGCGCCATCGTGCGCGGCGTGAGCCTGGCGCCGGGCTTCAGCGGTACGCGATGGCTGCCGTACGAGAGCGTCGGCACCAGGCAGCGGAAGGGGGCGCCGAGCCGGTCGACGACGTGCTGCCAGACCGTGCCGTCCTGGGCGGGCCCGTGCACCAGGACGACGGGCAGGCCGTCACCGCCGCTGTCGTCGTACGCGACGGGGCCCACGCCGAGTTCGGTCTGCGGCATGCGGCTCGCTCCTTGCCCACGGAGGCACGGCCGGCGGGAACGAGCGCATGGCGCCGCCCCCGGCCGGGTCCGGGCAGGTCAGTCGAGCACGGCGATCCCGTCCAGCTCCACCAGACACTCCTCGTCCCACAGCCGCACCGCGCCGATCACGGCCATCGCCGGATAGTCGCGGCCCGCCAACTTCTTCCAGATCCGGCCGAGTTCGGGGGCGTGGGCGCGGTAGTCGGCGACGTCGGTGGCGTACACCGTGACGCGGGCGAGGTCGGCCGGGGTGCCGCCCGCGGCGCGCAGGGCGGCCAGGAGATTGGTGAGCGCCAGCTCGAACTGCTCGGGCAGGCCCCCGCCGTCGACCTTGCCCTCGGTGTCGAGGGCGGTCTGCCCGGCGAGGAAGACGAGGCGGCCGCCGGTGGCGACGACGGCGTGCGAGAAGCCGGTGGGCGGAGAGAGGTCGGCGGGGTTGAGTCGGTCGAGGCTCATGCGGTGGTGCGCTCCTTCGCGGTCGCGGTCGTCGCTGCGTTCGCCGGGTCGACTGCTGTCCCGGCGGCCGGATCGACTGCTGTCCCGGCAGCCGGATCGGCGGACCCGGCCCCTCTCGGCTGCTTCCCTCCCGACGCCGTCTCGCCCGAGGCCGTCCCGTCCGGCTCCCTCCCGTACAACTCCTTGGCGATGACGGTCCGTTGGACCTCACTGGCGCCCTCGTAGATGCGCGGCGCCCGTACCTCGCGGTACAGGTGCTCCAGCAGATGGCCGTGGGCCAGGGCGCGGGCGCCGTGCAGCTGGACGGCGGTGTCGACGACGAACTGGGCGGTCTCCGTGGCGAACAGCTTCGCCATCGCGGCGCGCCCCGGGACGTCCGGTTCGCCGCGGTCGTACGCCGCCGCGGCCGCGTACACGAGCAGCCGTGCCGCCTCCGTGCGGGTCGCCATCTCGGCCACCTGGTGGGACACCGCCTGCAGGTCCTTGAGCTTGCCGCCGAACGCGTCCCGCCCGGCGGTGTGCGCGAGCGTGGCGTCCAGGGCGGCCTGGGCCATGCCGACGGCGAAGGCACCGACGCTGGGGCGGAAGCGGTTGAGGGTGGTCATGGCGACGCGGAAGCCCCGGTCGGGCTCGCCGAGGGCGTCGTCGGCGCCGACGCGGACGCCGTCGAAGGCGAGGGTGCCGATGGGGTGCGGCGAGAGCATGGCGAGGGGGGCGCCGGTCAGACCCGCGCGGTCGGCGGGGACGAGGAAGGCGGTGACGCCGCGGGCGCCCGCGTCCGGGGTCGTCCGGGCGAAAACGGTGTAGAAGTCGGCTTCGGGCGCGTTCGAGATCCAGGACTTCTCGCCGGTCAGGCGCCAGGTGGCGGGGCCGTCGGGCACGGCGGTCAGGGCGAGGGCGGCCGCGTCGGAACCGGCGCCGGGCTCGGAGAGGGCGAAGGCGGCGACGGCGCGGCCCGCGCGGGTGGCCGGGAGCCAGCGGTCGCGCTGGGCCGGGGAGCCGTAGGTGTGCACGGGGTGGGCGCCGAGGCCCTGCAGGGCGAGGGCGGTCTCGGCCTCCGTACAGACACGGGCGAGGGACTCGCGCAGCAGGCACAGTTCGAGCGCGCCGGAGTCGAACAGGCCGTCCAGGAGGCCGAGTTCGCCCAGCTCCTGGACCAGCGGGCGGTTCACGCGGCCCGGCTCGCCCTGGTCGGCGAGGGGGAGCAGCCGCTCGGCGGCCAGCTCCCGGAGCCGTTCACATCGGGCGATCTCTTCCGGATTGAGCGAGAATGCGGTCATCCCGGTCCTCTCCCCTCGCGCGCCCGCTCCCTCGCGTTGATCGCGCCCTCGCGTTTATCGCGCACCGTTGACTGTCGTCACCATCACGATACGCTCGTCTGGCTGGCGCACCACTACGCCCGACCGGCAAAGGGGCGAGGCACCATGGAGACATCCGGCCACGTCGACACCTTCGCGCGGGACCACCTGCCGCCCCGCGAGCAGTGGCCCGCGCTGGTCCGCGACCGGCCCGAGCTGCACTATCCGGACCGCCTGAACTGCGGCACCGAGCTGCTCGACCGCTCGGCCGAGCGGTACGGCACGGAGCGGCCCGCGTTCCGTACGGCCGACGGCGCCGTCTGGACGTACGGGCAGCTGCGGGAGCAGGTCGACCGGATCGCGCACGTCCTCACCGACGAGTTGGGCGTGGTCCCCGGCAACCGCGTGCTGCTGCGCGGCGCCACCACGCCGCGGCTCGCCGCGTGCTGGCTCGCGGTGATGAAGGCGGGCGGGGTCGCGGTGACCGTCCTCGCCCAGCAGCGCACCCAGGAGCTGGCCACGATCTGCGAGATCGCGCAGGTCTCGCACGCCCTGTGCGACATCCGCGCGGTCGACGACCTGACCAAGGCCGGGGTCCCCGGCCTGCGCGTCACGACGTACGGCAGCGCGGGCCCCGACGACCTCCTCGCCCGCGCGGCGGCCCGCCCCCCGGCCGCGTACACCACCGTGGACACCGCCGCCGACGACGTGGCCCTCATCGCCTTCACGTCCGGCACCACGGGCCGCCCCAAGGGCTGCATGCACTTTCACCGGGACGTGCTCGCGATCGCGGACACCTTCGCCCGCCACGTCCTCAAGGCCCGCCCCGACGACGTCTTCGCGGGCAGCCCCCCGCTGGGCTTCACCTTCGGCCTCGGCGGCCTGGTCGTCTTCCCGCTCCGCGCGGGGGCGTCGTCCCTGCTCCTGGAACAGGCGGGCCCGAAGCAGCTCCTGCCCGCGATCGCGGAGCACGGGGTGACGGTGCTGTTCACGGCGCCCACGGCGTACCGGGCGATGCTGGACGCGCTCGCGGAGCCACCGCCGGACGACCAGGCCGAGTCACCCTCGCAAGAGGCGTCCCCCACCACCGCCTCACCCACCGCCACCGCCGCCCCCCTCTCCGCCCTCTCTCCCCTCCCCTCCCTCCGCCGCTGTGTCTCCGCGGGCGAGAACCTCCCGGCTGCGACCTGGCAGGCGTGGTACGAACGCACGGGCCTGCGCATCATCAACGGCATCGGCGCGACGGAACTCCTGCACATCTTCATCTCCGCCGCCGACGAGGCGATCCGCCCCGGCACCACGGGCCTGCCCGTGCCCGGTTGGCACGCGCGCGTGGTGGACGAGGCAGGCGTGCCGGTGCCGGACGGCGAACCAGGGCTGCTCGCGGTGCGCGGCCCGGTCGGCTGCCGCTATCTGGCCGACCCCCGCCAGCGGGAGTACGTACGCCATGGCTGGAACGTCACGGGCGACACGTACGTCCGCGACAGCGACGGCTACTTCCGGTACGTCGCGCGCGCGGACGACATGATCATTTCGGCCGGGTTCAACATCGCGGGCCCGGAGGTCGAGGAGGCGCTGCTGCGCCACCCGGACGTGGTGGAGACGGCGGTCGTGGGCCGCCCCGACGAGCGGCGCGGGCAGGTGGTCGTGGCGTACGTGGTGCTGCGCGCGGGCGCGGCGGCGGACGCGGAGCGGCTGCGGGAGTTCGTGAAGGCGGAGCTGGTGCCGTACAAGTGCCCCCGGGAGGTGGTGTTCCTGGAGACGCTGCCGCGCACGGCGACGGGAAAGCTCCAGCGCTTCCGCCTCCGCGAGCCCGGCCCCGCGTCCGGGGCCTAGAGTGATCACGTGTCCGAGCAGCACACTCCCAGGTCTCTGATCGTCACGTTCTACGGGGCGTACGGCCGGGCTGCGCCCGGGGCGGCCGGAATCGGTGGGCCGGGGCCGTCCGGGCCGGGGTCCGCCCCGGACGACCGCTCGGCGCCCGGGCCGGTCGCGGTCGCCGAACTGGTCCGCCTCCTCGCCCCCGTTGGCGTCGACGCACCGTCCGTGCGGTCCTCCGTGTCCCGCCTGAAGCGGCGCGGCCTGCTGCTGCCCGCGCGCACGGCGACCGGGGGCGCGGGGTACGCGCTCTCCCCCGACGCCCGGCAGCTCCTGGAGGACGGCGACCGCCGCATCTACTGGCCGTGGGCCGACCGGCGCGCGGACGACGGCGGCTGGGTCCTGGCCGTGTTCTCCGTCCCGGAGGCCGAACGCAGCAAGCGGCACGTCCTGCGCTCGCGCCTCGCGGGCCTCGGCTTCGGCAGCGCGGCACCCGGCGTGTGGATCGCCCCGGCCCACCTCTACGAGGAGACCCGCCACACCCTCGAACGCCTCCACCTCGCCGCGTACGTGGACCTGTTCCGCGGCGAACACCTCGGCTTCACGCCGACGGCGGAGGCGGTGGCCCGCTGGTGGGACCTGACGTCCCTCGCCAAACAGCACGAGGCCTTCCTCGACCGCCACGAGCCTGTCCTGCGCACCTGGCAGTCCCGCGCCGCCACACCCCCCGAGGAGGCCTACCGCGACCACCTCCTCGCCCTGGACTCCTGGCGCCACCTCCCCTACGCCGATCCCGGGCTGCCCGCCGAGTTGCTGCCTTCGGAGTGGCCGGGGGTGCGGGCGGCGGAGGTGTTCCGGGGGTTGGACGAGCGCCTCGGGGAGGCGGGGCGGGGGTTCGTGTCGGGGTCGGGGTCGGGGTCGGGCTGAACGGCGGCCGCTGCGCGGGGCTTTCCCCAGTCCCGCCCCTTCCCGAAACCTGGGGCTGCGCCCCCGGACCCCCGCTTGTCGGCGCTCCGCGCCTCGTCCTCAATCTCCCCCAAGCTCTTAAGGAGCAGGGGGGACCCCCACGACGGGCTGAGAATGTGCGGGCAAGTTTTCAGCCCCTCCGGCGTTTGAGGAGCGGGGTCTGGGGCGGAGCCCCAGTTTCGGGAAAGGGGCGGACTTGGGGAAAGCCCCGCAGGGCCCCCAGCCTCAACCCCCCAACGACAACCGCGGCTTCGGCGCGTCCGTTCGCCCCGTCTGGGGGCGGCGACTGCCCGCGCGGTACTGGACGGGCCAGGACGCGCCGGGGCCCGTGTAGCCCTGTTCGGCGGCCGCGTGCAGCGTCCAGTGCGGGTCGTACAGGTGCGGGCGGGCCAGGGCGCACAGGTCGGTGCGGCCGGCGAGGAGGAGGGAGTTGACGTCGTCCCACGACGAGATGGCGCCGACGGCGATGACGGGGACGCCTGTCTCGTTGCGGATGCGGTCGGCGAAGGGGGTCTGGTAGGAGCGGCCGTAAGCGGGTCGTTCGTCGGAGACGACCTGGCCGGTGGAGACGTCGATGGCGTCGGCGCCGTGGGCGGCGAAGGCGCGGGCCACGGCGACCGCGTCGTCCGCGGTACTGCCGCCGTCGGCCCAGTCCGTGGCGGAGATGCGGACGGTCATCGGGCGGGGCGAGGGCCATACGTCGCGTACCGCGTCGAAGACTTCCAGGGGGAAGCGGAGGCGGCCCTCCAGGGAGCCGCCGTACGCGTCGGTGCGGTGGTTGGTGAGGGGGGAGAGGAAGCTGGAGAGCAAGTAGCCGTGGGCGCAGTGGAGTTCGAGGAGGTCGAAGCCGGCGGCGGCGGCGCGGCGGGCCGCGGACACGAAGGCGTCGCGGATGGCGGGGAGTTCGGCCGCGGCCAGGGCGTGCGGGGTGTGGCTTCCGGGGGTGTACGGGAGGGAGGACGGGGCCACGAGCGGCCAGTTGCCGGCGGGCAACGGCTCGTCCATGCCGTCCCACATCAGCTTCGTCGAGCCCTTGCGGCCGGAGTGGCCCAGTTGGACGCCGAGCGCGGTCGTGGGGGCCTGGGTGTGGGCGAAGTCGACGATCCGGGTCCAGGCGGCGGCCTGTTCGTCGGTGTAGAGGCCGGCGCAGCCCGGCGTGATGCGGCCGTGCTCGCTGACGCACACCATCTCGGTCATGACCAGGCCGGCCCCGCCGAGCGCCCGCGCGCCGAGGTGGACGAGGTGGAAGTCGCCGGGTACGCCGTCCTCGGCGGAGTACATGTCCATGGGGGACACGACGACGCGGTTGCGGAGTTCGAGGTCGCGGAGGCGGAACGGCGTGAACATCGGCGGGGTGCCGGGTGGGCAGCCGAAGTCCCGTTCGACGGCCTCGGTGAAGTGGGCGTCGCGCAGGCGCAGGTTGTCGTGCGTGACGCGGCGGCTGCGGGTGAGCAGGTTGAACGCGAACTGCCGCGGCGGCTGGTCGAGGTACGTCGGCAGCTCCTCGAACCACTGCAGGCTGGCGCGGGCGGCGCGCTGCGTGGACTCGACGACGGGTCGGCGCTCGGTCTCGTACGCGGCGAGGGCGGCGGGGATGTCGGGCTGCTCCTGGAGGCTGGCGGCGAGCGCGAGCGCGTCCTCGACGGCGAGCTTGGTGCCGGAGCCGATGGAGAAGTGCGCGGTGTGGGCGGCGTCGCCGAGGAGGACGGTGTTGCCGTGCGACCAGTGGGCGTTGACGACGGTGCGGAAGGTGAGCCAGGAGGAGTTGTTGGAGCGCAGGGCGCGGCCGCCGAGCGCGTCCGCGAAGAGTTTGGCGCAGCGTTCGACGGACGCGGGCGCGTCCAGGTCCGCGAACCCGGCGGCCTCCCACACCTCTTCGCGCATCTCGACGATGACGGTGGACGCGCCGGGGGCGGTGGCCGTCGCGGCCTGGTACGGGTAGCCGTGGAGCTGCATCACGCCGTGCTCGGTCTCGGCGATCTCGAAGCGGAACGCGTCGAAGGCGAAGTCGGCGGCGAGCCAGATGTAGCGGCAGCGGTGGCTGGTCAGGGTGGGGCGGAACGCCTCGGGGTGCGCCTCGCGGGTGAGGCTGTGCACGCCGTCCGCGGCGATCACGAGGTCGTACGCGGTGGCGAGTTCGGCGGCGGGCGGTGCTTCTGTTCGGAAGCGGAGGTCGACGCCGAGGTCGCGGCAGCGCTCGTGCAGGACCGCGAGCAGGGAGCGCCGCCCGAGCGCGGCGAAGCCGTGGCCGCCGGAGCTGTGCCGGGTGCCGCCGCGCACGATGTCGATGTCGTCCCAGCGTACGAACTCCGCCTGCAGCGCCGCGTACACGACCGGGTCGGCGTGCTCGATGCCGCCGAGCGTCTCGTCGGAGAGGACCACGCCGAAGCCGAAGGTGTCGTCGGGGGCGTTGCGTTCCCAGACGGTGACCTCGCGGTCGGGGTCGAGGCGCTTGAGGAGGGCGGCGGCGTAGAGGCCGCCGGGGCCGCCGCCGATCACCGCGATGCGGTGGGCCTCGCCGACCGGGGGGACGGGGGCCACCGGGTGCGTGGTGGGCGTGGACCCCCTGGCGGGGGCGGGCCGACCTTCCGGGGGTGGGCGTTTCCCCTCGGGTGGGACGGGCCTCCGCTGATCGCGCTGCGCGCTCGTCCTCAATCGCCGGACGGGCTCGTCCCCCGGCGCCGTCATCGGCCCTGCCACTTCGGCGCCCGCTTCTCCGTGAACGCCGCGTGGAACTCGGCGTAGTCCTCGCCGTTCATCAGCAGCGCCTGCGTCGCCGCGTCCATCTCGACGGCCGCGGCGAGCGGCATGTCGAGTTCGGCGGTGAGCAGGGCCTTCGTCTGGGCGTACGCGAGGGCGGGGCCCTCGGCCAGGCGGCGGGCCAGGGCCGCGGCGGCCTCCCCCGCCCTGCCCTCGTCCGTCAGTTCGCTGAGGAGGCCGATGCGCTCGGCCTCGGGGGCGCGCACCGGCTCGCCCAGCATCAGCAGGCGCGTGGCGTGGCCGAGGCCGACGACGCGCGGCAGCAGGTACGCCGCGCCCATGTCGCCGCCGGACAGCCCCACCTTGGTGAACAGGAACGCGAACCGCGCCGACGGGTCGGCCACCCGGAAGTCCGCGGCGAGCGCCAGCACCGCGCCCGCACCCGCGGCCACCCCGTGCACCGCGGCGACCACCGGGAACGGGCATTCGCGCAGGGCCCGTACCACCTGGCCGGTCATGCGGTTGAAGTCGAGGAGCTGCGCGGTGTCCATGGCGAGCGTCGCGCCGATGATCTCGTCCACGTCCCCGCCGGAGCAGAAGCCGCGGCCCTCGCCGCCGAGGACGAGGGCCCGCACGGACCGCTCCCGGGACAGCTCGGCGAGCAGGTCGCGCAGGTCGGCGTAGGCGCCGAAGGTGAGGGCGTTCAGCTTGTCGGGGCGGGCGAGCGTGACGGTGGCGACGCCGTCGTCGACGGTCAGGCGCAGATGTTCCCACTCGGGGGTGCGGGCGGTGGAACCGGTGAAGGGACTCATGAGGTGCGGCCTCCTCGGTCGGGGGCGGCGGGGGCCGGTGCGCGGGCCTTGGCCGGGGCGGGGTCGGACGCGCCGGGGCGCGGTCTCGCTCCCTCTCGAAGTTATCACTCGTCCATGACTGTCGTCACGAGTGCGCGATATGTGGGGACGGGGGCGCACCTCGGGGCCGCCCGCCCCGACCTCAGGGGCGGTCGCCCCCGGCCCGCAGGGGCAGCCTTCCCCGGCCCTGCGGCCGGTCATCCCCGGTCGCAGAGGCGTAAGTCCCGCAATGTCCCGGCATCGGACCGCAAACCGGCCGACGGTCGCCCCTGTCGCCACTCGGCTTAGGATTCGTACGGTTGACAGCAGGACCGCACAGGACCCCCTGCTCGGGATCACCTGCTCGCCGAACGGACCCGCCTTGCCCGAACCGCACGCTCCCGCCTCCTGGCGCATCGGACTGCCGCACACCGTGGCGGCCGTGCCGATCGCGCGCGCCCTGGTCCGTACGGCCCTCGTCGACATCGGCTCCACCGCGGACACCGACACCGCGGAGCTGCTCACCGCCGAGCTGGTCGCCAACGCCGTGGAGCACGCCCCGGGGCACGACCCGATAGAGCTGGTCATCGAGCTGCTGCCGACCAGCTGCCAGGTCGAGGTGCGCGACTCCAGCCCGATCCCGCCGGGCGACCTCACCGACCCGTCGCCGGACGACGAGCCCGACCCCTGGCAGGAGCACGGCCGCGGCCTGCTCCTCATCCGCACCCTCAGCTCGTCCTGCGGCCACCGGCCCACGGAGTCCGGCAAGGCCGTGTGGTTCACGCTGCGGGCCCCGGCCGACCACTAGGGCCTGTCCGGCGGGCCCCAGGTCCCGGCGCCACCCGCCTCAGGCGAGCGTCGCCACCAGCACCGCCTTGATCGTGTGCATCCGGTTCTCCGCCTCGTCGAAGACGACCGAGTGCGCCGACTCGAAGACCTCGTCCGTGACCTCCAGCGAGTCCCGCCCGTGCCGCTCGGCCACCTCGCGCCCGACCTGTGTGGCCAGGTCGTGGAAGGCGGGCAGGCAGTGCAGGAACTTCACGCCGGCGTTGCCGGTGGCGCGCAGGACGTCCATCGTGACCGCGTACGGAGCGAGGGCGGTGATGCGCTCGTCCCAGACCTCGGCGGGCTCCCCCATCGACACCCACACGTCGGTGGCGACGAAGTCGGCGCCCGCGACGCCCTCGGTGACGTCCTCGGTGAGCGCGATCCGCGCGCCGGTGGACGCGGCGAGCTCCCGTGCCCGGGCGACGACGTCCGCCGCGGGCCAGTACGCCCGGGGCGCCACGATCCGTACGTCCATGCCGAGCAGGGCGCCGGTGACCAGGTAGGAGTTGCCCATGTTCAGGCGGGCGTCGCCGAGGTAGGCGAGGGTGACGCGGTCCAGGGGCTTGGCGCAGTGCTCGGTCATCGTGAGGACGTCGGCGAGCATCTGCGTGGGGTGCCAGGCGTCGGTCAGGCCGTTGTAGACGGGCACGCCCGCGTGTGCGGCCAGCGTCTCGACGGTGTCCTGGGCGTCGCCGCGGAACTGGATGGCGTCAAACATCCGGCCGAGGACGCGGGCGGTGTCCCGTACGGACTCCTTCTTGCCGATGTGCGCCCCGGAGGGGTCGATGTACGTCGTGGCGGCGCCCTGGTCGGCGGCGGCCACCTCGAAGGCGCAGCGGGTCCGGGTGGACGCCTTCTCGAAGATCAGCGCGATGTTCTTGCCGGACAGGCGCCGGGTCTCGGTCCCGGCCTTCTTGGCCGCCTTCAGTTCCGCGGCCAGGGCGAGCAGGCCGCGGAACTCGTCGGCGGTGAAGTCCAGCTCCTTGAGGAAGTGGCGGCCGGTGAGGTCGGTCGTGGCTGTCGTCGCCATGGGGCGCTCCTGGGGTACGCGATGCGTCGAGGCGGGCAGGGAACCCTTGAAAGTCTATACGATCTTTCACATTTATATGCAGGCCCCCGCGCCCGCCCTCCCCGCTCACCCTCCCCCGCCGCGCCCCCGTCAGCGACCTCGCCCCCGGCCCGCCGCTCCCCCGGCCGCGCCTAGCCCACCGGGTCCCGCCGCACCGGACAGCTCATGCAGCGCGGGCCGCCCCGGCCCCGGCCCAGCTCGCTGCCGGGGATCTCTATCACCTCGATGCCCTGCTTGCGCAGGTACGTGTTGGTGGTCGCGTTCCGCTCGTACGCCACCACGACGCCCGGCTCGACCGCGAGCACGTTGCAGCCGTCGTCCCACTGCTCCCGCTCGGCGGCGTGCACGTCCTGGGTGGCGGTGAGGACGCGGATGCCGCCGAGGCCGAGCGAGGCGGCGATGGCGCGGTGCATGTGCTCCGGCGGGTGGTCGGTGACCTTCAACTCGCGCTCGTCGACGCCCGGTTCGATGGTGTACGAGGGCAGCATGCCGAGGCCCGCGTACTGCGTGAACGTATCTCCGTCGACCATCGTCATGACCGTGTCCAGGTGCATGAAGGCCCGGCGCTTGGGCATGTCCAGGGCCACGATCGAGGTCGCGGAACCGGCGGCGAACAGCTTGTGCGCGAGCATCTCGACGGCCTGCGGCTTGGTGCGCTCGCTCATGCCGATCAGCACGGCGCCGTTGCCGAGGACCAGCACGTCGCCGCCCTCGATGGTGGACGGGTAGTCGGCCTGGCCCTGCGACCAGAGGTGGAAGCCCTGGTTGTGGAAGAGCGGGTGGTGCTGGTAGATCGCTTCGAAGTGGACGGTCTCGCGCTGCCGGGCGGGCCAGCGCATCGCGTTGATGGACACGCCGTCGTAGATCCAGGCGGAGGTGTCGCGGGTGAACAGGTGGTTGGGCAGCGGGCCGAGCAGGAAGTCGTCCATGTCCATGCAGTGGAAGCGCACGGACGTCGGCTCCGGGTGCCGCTCCAGATACTCCCGCTTGGTCATGCCGCCGATCAGGAACTCGGCGAGCTCCGCGGACGGCAGCGACTCGAAGCTCGCCCGCAGGTGGTCGGTGGCGAGCGGGCCGTACTCCTTCTCGTCGAAGACGCGGTCCAGGACGAGCAGCCGCGCGGCCGGCACGTCCAGCGCCTCGGTGAGCAGATCACCGAAGAGGTGGACCGTCACTCCCCGGTCGCGCAGCACGTCGGCGAAGCCGTCGTGTTCTTGTCTTGCCCGCCGCACCCACAGCACGTCGTCGAACAGCAACGCGTCCTTGTTGGTCGGCGTGAGGCGCTTCAGCTCCAGGTCCGGACGGTGCAGGATCACACTGCGCAAGCGCCCGGCCTCGGAGTCGACATGGAATCCCATGTCCCCATCCTCACCCCACCGGGGCCGCGTCACGCGCCCGACGGCGCGTTTTGGGCGTCCCGCCAGGCAGGACACGGACGCCCAAAACGCGACATTTGCGCCTCAGAGCCGCGGATCCACGGGCTCCGATTCCAGCGCGAGCACCGCGAACACCGCCTCGTGGACCCGCCACAGCGGCTCGCCCTCCGCGAGCCGGTCCAGGGCCTCCAGGCCGAGCGCGTACTCCCGGATCGCCAGCGAGCGCTTGTGGCCGAGGGTGCGGCCACGCAGCTTCTCCAGGTTCTCCGGCCGGGTGTACTCCGGGCCGTAGATGATCCGCAGGTACTCCCGGCCGCGGCACTTGATGCCGGGCTGCACCAGGCGCCCCTTGCCGTCGCGGACCAGCGCGCCGACCGGCTTGACGACCATGCCCTCGCCGCCGCGCCCGGTCATCTCCAGCCACCAGTCGACGCCCGCGCGCACCGACTCGGCGTCGCCGGTGTCGACGTACAGGCGCCGCGTGGTGCGCAGCAGGCCCGTGGTGTCGTGTTCCACCATGCGGTCGAGCAGGGCCAGTTGCCGGTCGTGGGGCAGACCGGCGAGGCTGCGGCCCTGGACGGCGAGGATCTGGAACGGCGCGAGGTGCACGCCGTCCAGGCCGTCGGTCGGCCAGCAGTAGCGGCGGTAGGCGTCGGTGAACGCGGCCGCGTCCGCGGCGCGTTCGCGCTGCTTGCCGAGCAGGCCCTGGACGTCCACGCCACGGGCGACGGCCGCCTCAAGAGCGGTGAGGGCGCCCGGGAAGACCGCGCCGGACGCGGCGCCCACGGCCGCGTACTGCGTGCGGAGCAGCCCCGACGCCTTCAGCGACCACGGCAGCAGCTCCGCGTCGAGCAGCAGCCAGTCCGTCTCCAGCTCCGCCCAGAGTCCGGCGGCGTCGGCGGCGTCCCGCACCCGGCCGAGCAGCGCCTCGGTGCGGTCGGGGTCGTTCAGGAACGGGCGGCCGGTACGGGTGACGAGCGCGCCCGTCGGCCCTCCCCCACTGCCTGAAACGGCGTGGGAGGTACCCCCTACGCCGAACCGCTCGCGCGCCACGTCCGCGTCCCGGCACACCAGGGCCACCGCGCGGGAGCCCATGTGCTTCTCCTCGCACACGACCCGGGCGACGCCGTCGGCCGCGTACTGCGCGAACGCGTCCTCCGGGTGCTCCAGATAGCCGTCCCGCCGGGAGGTGGCGGTGGGCGCCATCGTCGGCGGCAGGTACGGAAGGAGACGCGGGTCGACGGCGAAGCGGCTCATCACTTCGAGCGCGGCGGCGGCGTTCTCCTCGCGCACGGTGACGCGCCCCGCGTGCCGGGTCTCCACGGCACGGCGGCCGTGCACGTCACCGAGGTCGAGCGGACGGCCGTCGTGGCCGCCGGGCGCGTCGGTGCGCAGCGGGCGCGTCGGCTCGTACCAGACCCGCTCCGCCGGTACGTCGACCAGCTCGCGCTCCGGCCAGCGCAGCGCGGTGAGCTTGCCGCCGAACACCGCGCCGGTGTCCAGGCAGATGGTGTTGTTCAGCCAGGTCGCCGTCGGCACCGGGGTGTGGCCGTAGACCACGGCCGCCTTGCCCCGGTAGTCCTCCGCCCACGGGTAGCGCACGGGCAGGCCGAACTCGTCGGTCTCGCCGGTGGTGTCGCCGTACAGGGCGTGCGAGCGCACCCGGCCCGAGGTGCGGCCGTGGTACTTCTCCGGCAGGCCCGCGTGGCACACGACGAGGCGGCCGCCGTCGAGGACGTAGTGGCTGACGAGCCCGTCCACGAACGCCCGCACCCGGGGCCGGAAGTCCGGGTCCCGCGCGTCCTCCGCCGCCAGCTGCGCGATGGTCTCGGCGAGGCCGTGGGTGTGCTGGACGCCGCGGCCCTTCAGATACCGGCCGAGCTTGTTCTCGTGGTTGCCCGGTACGCACAGGGCGGTGCCGTCGGCGACCATCCCCATGACGCGGCGGAGGACGCCCGGGCTGTCCGGGCCGCGGTCGACGAGGTCGCCGACGAACACGGCGGTGCGGCCCTCCGGGTGCGCCCCGTCGACGTAACCGAGCCTGCCGAGCAGGGTCTCCAGCTCGTTCGCGCAGCCGTGGATGTCGCCGATGATGTCGAACGGTCCGGTCAGGTGCGTGAGGTCGTTGAAGCGCCGCTCGGTGACGACCTCGGCGCTCTCGACCTCCGCCACGCCCCGCAGGACATGCACCTTGCGGAAGCCCTCGCGCTCCAAGTGCTTGAGCGAGCGCCGCAGTTCGCGCTGGTGGCGCTGGATGACCCGGCGCGGCATCCCGGCCCGGTCGGCCCGCGCGGCATTGCGCGCGGCGCACACGTCCTCGGGCACGTCGAGGACCACGGCGATGGGCAGCACGTCGTGCCGTCTGGCCAGCTCGACCAGCTGCTTGCGGCTGTCGGACTGCACGCTGGTCGCGTCGACGACGGTACGGCGCCCGGCCGCGAGCCGCTTGCCCGCGATGTAGTGCAGCACGTCGAAGGCGTCGCCGCTCGCGCCCTGGTCGTTCTCGTCGTCGGCGACGAGGCCCCGGCAGAAGTCGCTGGACAGCACCTCGGTCGGCTTGAAGTGGCGGCGGGCGAAGGTGGACTTGCCCGCGCCGGAGGCGCCGATGAGGACGACGAGGGAGAGGTCGGTGACGGGGAGGCGGCGGGGGGCCGCCGCGGGGGCTTCGGGCGCGCAGGGGGTGGCGGCTTCACGGGCCGGGGCTGCGGGGGCCTCGCGGGCCGGGGCCGTAGCAGCTTCGCGAGCGGGGTCCACGGCGCTCTCGCGAGCCGGGTCCGTGGCGGCCTCGCGGGCCGGGTCCACGGTGGTCTCGCGGGCCGGGTCCACGGTGGTCTCGCGGGTGGCGCGGTCGCCGGGCCGCGGTGCTCGGTCCGAGCCCTCGGCCGAGGTGGCCCCGCTGTTCAGGTTCGTCATGCCGCCTTCACTCCCTTCCCGTTGCCGGTCCCGCTGCCGGTGCCGCCCTCGGCGACGCCGTCCGTCCTCGTGAACACCGCCATCTGCGTCGGCGGTCCCACCTCGGGGTCGTCGGGGCCGACGGCGACGAACTCCACCCCGTACCCGTGCTGTCGGGCGACCCCGTCCGCCCACTGCCCGAACTCCGCGCGGGTCCACTCGAAGCGGTGGTCGCCGTGCCGGGCGTGGCCGGCGGGGAGCGACTCCCAGCGGACGTTGTACTCGACGTTCGGCGTGGTCACGAGCACGGTGCGGGGGCGGGCCGAGCCGAACACCGCGTACGCGAGCGCCGAGAGCCGCTCCGGGTCGACGTGCTCGACGACCTCGCAGAGCACCGCCGCGTCGTACCCCTTGAGGCGCTTGTCGGTGTACGCGAGCGAGCCCTGGAGGAGCGTCACGCGCTCCGCCTGCCGCTCGCCCATGCGGTCCAGCTTGAGCCGCCGGGACGCGACGGTGAGCGCGCGCATCGACACGTCGACGCCCACGATCTCCGTGTACCGCACGTCCTTGAGCAGCGCCTTGATCAACTCGCCCTGGCCGCAGCCGAGGTCGAGTACCCGGGCGGCGCCCGCCGCGCCGAGGGCGTCGAGGATCGCCTCGCGGCGCTGCGCGGCGAGCGGCGCGGGCCTGTCCTCCGCGTCCGGCCCCTCGTCGGTGACGGCGTTGTCGATCTCCTCGACGGCCGTGTCGTCGGCGTCGGCGAGCCGTGCCAGTTCGAGTCGCTCCATGGCCTCGCGGGTCAGCGACCAGCGGCGGGCCAGATAGCGGTTGGTGATCAGCTTCTGCTCGGGGTGGTCGGCGAGCCAGCCGTCCCCGGCGCGCAGCAGCTTGTCGACCTCGTCGGCGGAGACCCAGTAGTGCTTGGCGTCGTCGAGCACCGGAAGTAGCACGTACAGGTGGCGCAGCGCCTCACCGAGGGTCAGCCTGCCGTCCGGCACCTCGAGGACGAGGCGTACGTACCGCGAGTCGCCCCACTCCGGGAAGCGCTCGTCCAGCGGCACCGGATCGGCGCTCACCGTCCAGCCCAGCGGCTCGAACAGCGCCCGGACCAGGACCGCCCCGCCGCGCGCGGGCAGCGCGGGCACCTCCACGCGCAGCGGCAGCGGCTGCGCCGCCCGCTCCGGCAGGGCCTTGCACACGCCGCGCACGGCGCTGGAGAACACGTTGCTCAGGGCGACGGCGAACAGCGAGGAGGCGGCGTACGGACGGTCGTTCACGTACTGCGCGAGCGCCGCGTCCGCCGCGCCGCCCCGGCCCTTGGTGGCGCCCCTGACGCGCCGCGCCAGCGTCACCGGGTCCACTTCCAGCAGGAGCGCGGCCGTGCAGCGCTCCGCGGTCGCCTCGGGGTAGAAGACGTGCGCCTGCCCGTAGGACGTGGTGAACGCCTGCGCCTTGCCGGGATGCTTGTGCAGCAGGAACCCGAGGTCGGTCGCGGGGCGTTCCGGTGTACCGGTGGTGCTGATCGTCAAGAACATGGGTATGCCTCGATAAGCAATCTGAGCCGTGGACTCGATGGGCCGTCTGGGCCATGGATGCGTGCTGGGCTGTCTGTCGCTCGGCGCGTCGGCCCGACCGTTCCCTCGTCGGCCGACCGTCCCTGCGCGAAGGGGTGGCAGATCACGCCCCTGCGGGCCTGGCACGCGTCTTTCGCCGCGGCCCCGGCCTGCTCCTCAACCCCCCGTATCTGTCGCGTGCGCCGCGGCGCACGACCTCTCGCCGCGCACCACCCTCTTCCCGGCGCACCTGCACAAACGTACAGCGAAGCCCCCGGACGCACGCGCGAATTACCGCTCGGCCCGGGCCCGGTTCGGCGCGCCGGGCCTCAACGTGCCGCGCGCAGCTCGGCGTACAGCTCGGGTCCCGTCCACGTACGCGGCACGGACTCCGCCTCGTGCACCAGAGCGGCCAGGCGGGCGTTCGCGGGGGCGCGCTGTCCGTGTGCGGCGGCGAGGTCGACGATCTCGCCCTGCAGGGAGTCGACCTCCGTGGGGCGGCCGCAGCGCAGGTCCTCCCACATCGAGGAGCGCGCGTGGGCGTCGGTCCGCAGGGACGCCGCCGCCACCCGGCGGAAGACGGCGTCGGGGAGCCCGAGGACGAACGGGACGGCGCCGGGCGCGATGGGGCCGAGGCGGGCGGGCGCGACCCCGGCGGCGCGGTAGGCGGCGAGGGCCTCGCGCTGGCACAGGGCGAGGCAGCCGCGGTAGGCCCGCAGGCCGAGCTGGTCGCGCAGCGGCAGGCCGGACAGGGCGTTGACCGCGTTGTTGAGGTTCATCAGGAGCTTGGAGTGCTGCACTTCGGACATGTCGGTGCGCGCCTCGATGGCCAGGCCCGCCGCGTGGCAGGCGGCGAGGAGCGTGTCGTCGGGCTCGGCCATGAGCAGGCCCGGCATGCCCTGGTGCACGGTGCCCGGCTCGGACCGCAGCACGTTGTACGGCACCATCCCGGCAAGCACGGTGTGGCCGGGGAGTGCGGCCCGCAGGGTGGCGGGGTTGCGCAGCCCGTTCTGGAAGCTCACCACGACGGCACCGGGGTCGAGATGGGCGGCGAGGTCCCTGGCGGCGGCCTCGGTGTCGGCGCTCTTCACGGTGACCAGCACATGGTCGGCGCCCGCTGCCGCTTCGGGCCCGGTGGCCAGCGTCAACCGGTCCGGCGTGAGGTGCACGGGCGGGCGGGTGGAGCTGCTGAGGGTGAGTCCCCGCTCGGCCAGGGTTTCCATCGCGGCCGTCCGGCCGATGAAGGTCACGTCGTGCCCGGCGGCGACGAGGTGGCCGCCGAGGTGACAGCCGATGCTGCCGGCACCGAGGACGGCGAAGCGGGGACTGGGCATGGGCGGCTCCTGGGGCGGGGTGCGGCGCGGCGGGCAGGGGCGGGGCGGGCGCGTCGGGTCAGGCAGGGACAGCCTGGACCAGGGACGCACGGGCTGACCAGCCCTCGGCTCCTGCCGCTCACGCGCACCTCGCGCCCTGCTGCGCCCCGGCGAGGGGGTACCGGGCCCGGCACGACTCGCCCCGCCCCGCCCCGGCGAGGGGGTGGCGCCGGGGCAGGCACCACCCCCTGCCGCTCAGCTCCGTCCGCTGTAGTCGTGCGCGGGCCGGTGACCCGGCCGCTCCGGCTGCTCCGACTGGGGCGGTGCGGGCTCGGCGCGCGCCAGCTTCTCCCCCTCGATGTCGACATGGGGCAGGATCCGGTCGAGCCACCCGGGCAGGGACCAGGCGCGCTTGCCGAGGAGGGCGAGAGCGGCGGGCACGATCGTCATGCGGACGACGAACGCGTCGAAGGCGACGGCGACCGCGAGGCCGAAGCCCAGTGCCTTGATCATGGCGTCCTCGGAGCCGATGAACCCGGCGAAGACCGTGATCATGATGAGGGCCGCGACGGTGACGACGGTCGCGCTGTGCCGGAACCCCTCCGCCACCGCCGTCCGCGCGTCGGCGCCGTGGACGTACGCCTCCCGCATGCGGGTCACCAGGAACACCTGGTAGTCCATGGCCAGGCCGAACACGATGCCGACCATCAGGATGGGCATGAGGCTCATGAGGGGGCCGGTCTGCTCCAGGCCGATCAGGTCCTTCAGCCAGCCCCACTGGAAGACCGCGACGATCGCGCCCAACGAGGCGAGGACGGAGAGCAGGAAGCCCAGGGCGGCCTTGAGGGGCACCAGGATCGAGCGGAACACCAGGATCAGGACGAGGACGGCGAGACCGACGACGAGCGCGAGGTAGGGCACGATCGCCTTGCTGAACTTGTCGGAGACGTCGATGTTGAGGGCCGTCGTGCCGGTCACCAGGGCGCGGGCGCCCGTGTCCGCCCCGGTGCGGTCGGCCAGGGAGCGGATGTCGCCGACGAGTTCCTTGGTGGCGTCACTGCCCGGCGCGCTCTTGGGGACGACCGTGAAGAGTGCGGTGTCGCCCGCCTTGTTGAAGACGGCCGGGGTCACGGCGGTCACATCGCGCAGTTCCTTCAGGGACTTTCCCAACGCCGCCGCCCCGGTGCGGGTCACGGCGGGATCCTGGTTGTCGACGGTCACCGTGAGCGGGCCGTTGAAGCCGGGGCCGAACGACTGCGACAGCATGTCGTACGCCTTGCGCTGGGTGGAGGAGGCGGTCTTGGAGCCGTCGTCCGGCAGCCCGAGTTCGAGCTTCGTGGCGGGCAGGGCGATCACGCCGAGGGCGAGTACCGCAAGGACCAGGACCTTCGCGGGCTTGCGCAGCACGAACGCGATCCAGCGCTGCGCCAGCCCCGTCCTGGCGGGCCCCGCCGGGGTGGGACGAGTGGCGGACGCCTCGGCCGGGCGGGTGGCGGACGCCTCCGCAGGGCCCGTGGCGGACGCCTCGGCGCGGCCGGGGAAGAAGCGGCGGGTGAATCGCTTGCGGCCCCTGCCGACCACGCGTTCACCGGCGAAGCCGAGCAGCGCGGGCATCAGCGTGACGGCGACGAGCACGGCGACGGCGACCGCCCCGGCGGCGGCCAGGCCCATCGCGGTCAGGATGGACAGGTTCACCACGGCCAGACCCGCGAGAGCGATCACGACCGTGAGGCCGGCGAAGACGACGGCCGATCCGGCGGTGCCGTTGGCGCGGGCGGCGGCTTCCTCGGCGTCGTAGCCGTCGGCGCGTTCGGAGCGGTAGCGGGACACGATGAACAGGGCGTAGTCGATGCCGACGGCGATCCCGAGCATCGTGGCCAGGACCGAGGCGTTGCTGTTGAGGTCGAACGGCCCGCTGAGCGCCGTGATGGCGGTCATGCTCACGGCCACCCCGACCAGCGCGGTCACCAGCGGAAGCCCGGCGGCGACCAGGGAGCCGAAGGTGATGAGGAGGATGACGGCGGCCAGGGCGAAGCCGATGACCTCCGCGCTGTGGCTCTCCTCGGGGGGCTGCAGCGCGTTCCCGGACGCCTCTACCGTCAGACCCTGGTCGCGGCCCGACTCCAACGCCTTGTCGAGGCCCGAGTGATCACGGTCCGTCAGGTCCACGTCCGGCACGCTGTACGTGACCTGGGAGTAGGCGGTGCTGCCGTTCGCGCTGACCGCCTTCGCCGCGAAGGGGTCGCTGACCTTGGCGATGTGCGCGGAGGACTTCTTCACCTCGGCGAGCGTCGCCTTGAGTGCCGCTCTGTTGTCGGCGCTGCCGATCTTCTCCCCGCCGGGGGCCCGCAGGACGACGCGGGCGGAGGCGCCATCGGCGTTGGCGGCCGGGAACTGCTTCTCCAGCAGGTCGTTGGCTCGCTGTGCCTCCGTGCCGGGGAGGGTGACGTTGGACGTCTGCGGGCCCGAGCCGTTGGCGGCGCCGACGCCCACGGCACCGAGGACGAGCGCCCAGAGGAGGACGACCAGCCAGCGTCGCCTGAAGGCGGTCCGGCCGATGCGGTGCAGGAAGGTGGCCATGAGGGGGTGCGATCACTCTCTGTCTGTCGGTGCGAGCAGGCGGGGCCCGGCCACGGGTGCGGCCGGCCTTGGCCCGGCCGCTGACGGCCCGGGGCCCGGCTGCTGGGTCGCGGCGGGCCGATGTGGTCACAGCGGCCGTGCGTTGCCCCCGGTCGCGGGACGTGCGGGGCGGCGGCCGGGCCCCGGGGGTAGGTCACCGGCCGCCGTGGTCACCAGGGTTCCGCCGGACGGGGGCTCGTTCCGTCGGCCGTGCGGACCCTTCCCGCACCTGCCTGTCGGTCATTCGGCCGACACGGGCCTCCGCTTCCGCTCCTACGCTGATCGGCGTGGACTGGAAACTCCCCCTCAACCCGGCCGCCGACGGCAGGCTCCTCAGGATCAGCAGCCTGACCGCGTTCACGCTGATCCTGGTCGGGGACTTCGCCGCCGCGCGGATCGCCGACCCCGATCCGTTCCAGGCGCCGACGGCATGGCTGCCCGTGGTCGTCACCGGGCCGCTGATCGGCCTCGCCGTCCTCGGCCTGCCGCGCTCGTTCGCCCTGGGCCGACGCGTCATCGGCGCCGTGACGATCTCCCTCACCCTGACCGTGTGGACCCTGATCGACTCCTCCGGCCTGCAGTGGTGGGGGGCGCTGGAGACCTGCGGGCTGCTCTTCCTCACCATCCGCGCCACGGCCCACGCCTGGCGTCCGGCGCGCGCGATCGCGGCCACCGTCGCCCTGTGCGTCACCGTCCTGATGCTGCCGCTGCGCAGTGGTTCCTGGTCCGCCTTCGTCGCGGGCGGCTACATCCTGACCGTGGCCCTGGCCATCTGCGTCGCCACCGGCTGTGGCCTGCGCGCCCTGGAGCTGCGCAGGGAACGGGCCGTGCACGACGTGCGCCAGACGGAACGCCTTGCCCTGGCCCGGGACCTGCACGACCTGATCGCCCATCACATGACGGGCATCATCGTCCAGGCCAATGCCGCCGTGACCATCCAGGGCACCGCGCCCGACCAGGTGGATCCCCTGCTGCGCAACATCGCCCGGTCCGGCACGGAGACGCTGGAGTCGATGCGCCGCCTGGTGGGCGTCCTGCGGGAGGACAACCATGCCGCGCTGCGCCCCGGCGATCTGCTCACCGAGCTGGCCGACCTCGTCTCCGCCCACTGCGCCCACGCGACCGCCGACGGCGACACGCCCGCCCGGCTCGACGTCACGGCGGCCGCCCGCACCGCCCGCCTCGGCCCCGAAGTCGAGATCTCGGTGCAGCGGCTGGTCCAGGAAGCCCTCACCAACGTCCGTCGGCACGCCCCGGGCGCCCGCGCCACGGTCCGCCTCGACGCGGACCCCGCCTGGCTACGGGTGACGGTCACCAACACCACGGCCCCGCACCGGGCCACCACCCCGGCGGGTGGACGCGGCGGCTTCGGCCTGCTCGGGCTGCGCGAACGCGTCGAGGCCCTGGACGGGACGCTGCGCACCGGCGCGCTCCCCCAGGGCGGCTGGCAGGTCGAGGCCGCCTTCCCACTGGCGACGTCCGCCGCCGACGCCCTCCAGGACCACGGGCCGGGACGCTGAGGGGCCGGGGGCGCCGAGAGGGGCGGGGAGCCGCTGAGGGGCGGAGAACCGCTGAGGGGCGGGGAATCACTGAGGGGACGGGAGCCCCTTAAGAGATGGGAGCCCCTGACGGCCCGGGAGTCAACGCGCCGGGTGCGCGACGCCGTGCTCCCAGGCCCACGCCGCGACCTCCACCCGGTTACGGGCCGCCAGCTTGGCCTGGATCCGCGCCAGATACGTCTTCACCGTCGACAACGACAGGAACAGCTCGTCGCAGATCTCCTGATTCGTACGCCCCACCGCGACCAGCCGCACGATGTCCAGCTCCCGCTCACTGAGCCCGGCGGCCCCCGCGTTCCCGGACGCCGCGCCCCGCTCCGACTCCTCAAGACGCCGCAGCAGGCGCACCGTCACCGCCGGTGACACCAGGGCATCCCCACGGGACGCGGCCTGCACCGCCTCCACGAGCAGCCCCGGTGAGGCGTCCTTCAGGAGGAACCCGCACGCCCCGTTCCGCAGCCCGGTCCGCACGTAGTCGTCCTGGTCGAACGTGGTGATCAGCACCACGTTCAGCGGATCGGTCACGCCCGGCCCGGCCAACTGCCGCACCACTTCAAGACCATCCAGGCGCGGCATGCGGATGTCGGCGAGCACCACATCCGGGCGCAGCCGACGCGCCATGTCGATGCACTCCACCCCGTCGGCCGCCGCACCGACCACGGTGATGCCCGGCTGGGCCCCCAGAATCAGGCTGAATCCGGTGCGCACCAGCTCCTGATCGTCGGCGATCACCACATCGATCCGTGTCTCGGCCACCGTCCGTTCCTACCACAGTGATCCGTGGCCCCGGCCCGACGGCCGCCCCGCCCCCGGCTCCGGGGGGCCCGGCCCCACCCTTAGAATGATCATGAACACGCTTCGCCGTGTCCGCACCACGTTTCGTTCGCCCGACAGGGCATCTCTGGGGGAGACTTCCTTGAAGCTCACTGTGTCGCGCCGCGCCGTGACCACGTCCATCGCGGCCGCGTTCCTCGTCGGCGGCCTCGCCACCGCCGCACCCGCCTCCGCCGCCGGCAGCTACAGCTGCGGCAACTGGAAGATGAAGGTCAACACCTGGTCCGCCTCCTGCAAGGTGAAGAGTGGCCAGGCCCGCGCCGTCACCGACTGCAGCAACGGCAAGACCATCTACGGCAAGTGGGTGGGCCGTGGCCAGTGGCGGTTCGGCGGTGACTGCGGCAAGTACTTCATCGTCGCCCACACCACCCAGGGCCGTGGCTAGCAGCACCGAGCAGTGACCAGCGGTAGCTGACGCGAGGGCCCGCCGAGTCATCGGCGGGCCCTCGGTCGCGTCACCGCCCGGTGGCGGCACCGGAGCCGCAAGCCGCCGTCGACTACGACAGCTGCGACTGCACCTGCGCCGAGATCAGCTCCAAGTGGTCCAGGTCGGACAGGTCCAGGCACTGCAGATAGACCCGGCTCGCGCCGATCTCCGCATAGCGGCCGATCTTGTCGACGACCTCGGCGGGGGAACCAGCGAGCCCGTTGGCCTTCAGCTCGTCCACCTCCCGCCCGATGACGGCGGCGCGCCGGGCCACCTCAGCGTCGTCCTTGCCCACGCACGCCACCAGGGCGCTGGAGTACACCAGGTCGTCGGCCTTGCGACCGGCCTCCTCGGCGGCGGCCCGCACCCGGCCGAACTGCCGCTCGCTGTCCGCCACCGAGGCGAACGGGATGTTGAACTCGTCCGCGTACCGCGCGGCCAGGCGCGGCGTGCGCTTCGCGCCGTGACCGCCGATCAGGACCGGCACCTTGGCCTGCGCGGGCTTGGGCAGCGCGGGCGAGTCGGTCAGCTGGTAGTGCGTGCCGTCGTACGAGAACTTGTCGCCCGGCGGGGTCTCCCACAGCCCGGTGACGATGGCGAGCTGCTCCTCCAGGCGCGCGAACTTCTCCTTCGGGAACGGGATGCCGTACGCCTTGTGCTCGTCCTCGAACCAGCCCGCGCCCAGGCCCAGCTCGACCCGGCCGCCCGACATCTGGTCCACCTGCGCGACCTGGATGGCGAGCACGCCCGGCAGCCGGAACGTGCCCGCCGTCATCAGCGTGCCGAGCCGGATGCGCCGGGTCTCGCGGGCGAGCCCGGCCAGCGTGATCCAGGCGTCCGTGGGGCCGGGCAGGCCGTCGACCGAGCCCATGCGCAGATAGTGGTCGGAGCGGAAGAAGGCGTCGAAGCCCAGGTCCTCGGTCGCCTTGGCGACCGTGAGCAGCGTGTCGTAAGTGGCCCCCTGCTGGGGCTCGGTGAAGATGCGAAGATCCATACCTCCATCCTGCACGGTCGAACGCCCGTCAACCTCTCCTGTCCCGCCGGTCCGCCGCCGCCCCGGTCGGGTGAAATCCGTCAACCCGGCGACCGGGGCGGGCCCGCCGCAGTGACTGTGCCGCACGGGAGATCGTTGGCTCGGCGGAGCCGGACCGCCCGGCACCCGCGCCGGCGGTCGCTGCCGACGCGTCCCCCGCACCAACTGCCTTGCCCGGCCGGGGCGCGCCCCGGTCAGCGGCGGGGCGCGGGCCGAGGAGGCCGTCATGTCCCAGGAAGCCGTGCCCGAGCAGGCGCACGACCCGCTCGCGCCGGAGCAGCCCCGCGACGAGGTGGTGCCGGAGCAGGCTCGCGCGCAGGCCCCGGCCGGTCAGCAGGGCGCGCCCAAGGGCCTGCTGCAGCAGATGGAGGAACTGATGGCCGCGCTCAACGCGGATCTGACCCAACTGGACGCCGACCTCCAGCAGTCCACGACCGCGCGGCCGCCTGCCGGCGAGGAGCCCGGTCCCGCCTGACGGCAGGGCGCCGCCGCCCCCGGCCCGCCTCGGCCGCCCCGGACCCACCTCGGCTGCCCCGACTGCCCCCGGCTGCCCCCGGCCGCCCCGGCCACCGAGGCCCCGCGGCGGCCGGGGCCCTGCGGCAGCCGGGGGCAGCGCCTCATGCGTCTCGCCGCGCCTCATCCCCCTCACAGCACCTCGGCGCACCCCGCCCCGTGCCTCCCCCGATCGCGCTGGCGCGCTCGTCCTCAAACGCCGGGCGGGCTGATTCCAGCCCACCCAGGGTGATTCCAGCCCGCCCCCAAGCTGGTTCCAGCCCGCCCGGGGCTGGTTCCAGCCCCCGGACCGTAGCCGCCCGCCGGGCCCTGCTCCCCCACCCTCAGCAAGAGGGCGACTTTCCCTCCGTCACCCGATCCCCCCTACCCCGATCCAAGGCGCCCTCGCCAGACACCGCGTTGCGTTCGCGGGCCGCGAGTCTGCGGAGCATTTCGAGGACCCGGTCCCTGGACTCGTCGGCGGCGTCGATGGCTTCCATGCACTGCCAGTACACCCCCTCGTCGTCGGCGCCCATGGCGACCGTGACCAGGGCGATGCCCACTTCGCCGAGGAGGGCGCCCAGGCCGAGGAGGGTTTCGTGGGCATCGCCTATCTCCGTCAGCCCCGCCGCGCGTATCTCCTCCGTGCCGGACTGGCGGGGGTCGAGGACCGCGCACCCTCTGCCGCTCAGCTCGCTCAGGCCCAGCGCCTCGCCGCGTAACTCCGGCGGCCCCGTGACCGCCAGGCGGCTGCCGATCGCCTGGGACAGGGCCTGGGACTGCCACACCTCCGCCACGATGGCCCCGGACTCCTGACTCCGCGCCAGAGCGCACCTGCTCGCCTCGATGAGCCGCATCGCATCCATGCGCCGTCCCCATTCATCGCGCGCCCACTCACAGCACGTACATCCGAACTCCCTTATCCACTACCCACAGTGAGCGCCTTCAGGACGAAAAGCCAGAGGAAGCCTGAAATCTGTGGACAAAAAATCGACTGTGGACAATGCATCCACTCCGGAGAGTGACGATGAGGTGTCTTTGGGGGGCTTTCGGCATGTCCAACGGGCGGTGACGGCCGGGGACTCCGAGACGGATGGTCCGCACCCTGGGGCGGATGCGCCGCACTCCGGGGCGGACGCGGCGCGTCCTGGGGCGGATGCAGCGCACCCCGGGGCGGACGCGGCGCGTCCCGGGACCCATGCGCCGCGCCCCGTGCCGCACCGGATCACGCGGAGCCGCCCCAGGGTGCGGACCCGGGCCTCCGGCCTACGCGGGCGCTACGGCGCCGGGAAGCGGTGCTCGTTCCGCTCGATCTTCGCCGCCAGCGCCTGCAGCGGGTCGATGCCGAGCACTTCGCAGAACTGGAGGAGATAGGCGAGGACGTCGGCCACCTCGTCCGTGACGCGGTGCGCCGAGTCCGGGTCGGCCATCACCCGTGCCGACTCCTCCGGCGTCAGCCACTGGAAGATCTCCACGAGTTCGGAGGCCTCCACGCTGAGCGCGGCGGCCAGGTTCTTGGGCGTGTGGTAGGGCTCCCAGTGCCGCGCGGCCGCGAACTCGGCCAGCCTGCGCTGCAGTCCCGCTACGTCTTGGTCTGTCACGGCTCAAGTCAACTACATCCCGGGCCTCCGCGATCTCGGCACCCGCGCGGCACGGGCGGCCGGTGTGCTCCCGGTCCCGGCACGCCCGGCCCCGCTCCGTGCCCTGGACCCGGCACCGCCCCCACCCTCGGCACCACCGGCTCCCGCCCCGCTCCGCCCCA
The DNA here is from genome assembly GCF_014650815.1 of Streptomyces flavofungini. Lineage (GTDB taxonomy): Bacteria > Actinomycetota > Actinomycetes > Streptomycetales > Streptomycetaceae > Streptomyces > Streptomyces flavofungini. The sequence continues at coordinate 16,262 of NZ_BMVR01000004.1, read as the reverse complement.
GGTCCACCACCGTCACCCCCGTCGCCGTCGCCGCCCACGTCGCGTCGGCCACGGCGCCGATCAGGCGCAGGTGCCCGCGTCCGCACATGCGGGCCGCGAGGTCCGCGAGGGCCCGCTTCTGGCGCTGGTCGAGGCAGCGGTCGAAGCCGTCGGCGAGGACGGTGAGGCTCTGGTACGCCTCCGGGACCTCCGCCACCGGGTCGACCTCCAGGACGCGCGGGCCGGTGAGCAGTACCAGGGCGAGGGCGAGGTAGCGCAGTTCGCCGTCGCCGAGGCGCCCGACGCAGGTACGGACGCCGTCGCCGCGGTCGAGCAGCGCGCGCAGCGCGCCGTCGCGGGTCTCCTCGGCGAGGACGTCGGCGACCGGCCCCGCACAGCCGGAGCGCAGTGCCGCCACGAGCTGCGCGTGCCGGTTGCCGCACTCGGAGCGGGTGCGCCACAGCACCTCGGCGAGGTTGTCGCAGCCGCCGAGCAGTCGGCCCGCGCCGACGAGTCCGGGCGGCACGGGCGCCCGCATGCGGCCGGGCCGGGGGTCGCAGGTGAACACCGAGCGCAGCGCGACGACGACTTGTTCGGCGGCGGCGAGCACCAGGCGCTGCCCGTCGGTCTTGCCCGCGACACGCAGCGGCAGGAGGGCCGTGCCGAGGCGGTCGTCGGGCAGCGGCGCGCGGGTGACGGGCGCGGCGCCCGCGGTGTGCCAGGCGGCCTGGACGGCGCGGCGGCCGGGGTCGCGCAGCGCGGTCTCCAGGAGGGTGAGGCCGTCGCGCGTCAGCCGTTCGCCCGCGATGCGCAGTTCCGGCTCGGCCTGCACGGCGACGTCGAGCCGGACGGGTCCGGCGGGGCCGTCGACCGTACAGCCGATGCGGAAGCCGCGGCGGGCCTGGCCGTCGGCGCGGGCGCGCTCGGGCACGCAGCGGGTGGGCTCGGGGAAGACATCGACCAGCTCGACTCCCGCGCCGAGCAGGGCGAGGGCCTCGTACGCCCGCAGCGCGCTCGACTTGCCGCTGCCGCTCGGGCCCGCGAACAGCGTGAGCGGGCCGAGCGGGAACGCGGCGCCGCGGTGCCCCGCGAAGGCGGAGAGCCGCAGTTCGGTGACGCGTGGCTTGGCCCGGGCCGACGGATCCTGCGCGAGCGCCCGGCGGGAGTGCACAGTCATGAACGGAAGCTACGGTCCACTGGACAAGCCGAACCGTTTTGCCCAACCGACCTTCGCACGATCGGGGGACCGGGAGCCGAAGTCCCGCACGGAGCGGGGAGTTGGGCTAGAGCAGCACCGGAGCGCCGCCCGCGCGCCCGGTCCGGCTATATGCCGGTCGCGGCCTCCACCAGGCCCTGGACCTCCGTGTCCGGCGGCGACAGCAGGAAGACGTTCTTCTCCACCCGGTGCATCCCGCAGCCGAGTCCGAAGACCACGCCGCTGCTGAAGTCCAGCACGCGCTTGGCCACTTCCGTCTCGGCCCCGGACAGGTCCAGCAGGACCGGGGTCCGCGACATGAGGTACTCGGCGACATCGCGGGCGTCCGCGAAGATGTTCACACGTGTCACGACGAAGCGGCGGCGCGCTTCTGTCTCGGCGTCAGGCAGCGCGCGGTGCCCGGGCCATGACGGCCATTCATTGCGGCCCCGCAGCGGTACGACCTGGGCGAGCCCTTCCCACTGTTCGTCGGTGGCTTCGTGGCTGGTCACAGAGCAACCCCGTCCTGGCTCGTCCTCAACGTCTGCACCAGGCAATTCTTGCGCAAGTCACCCGTTCGGCCCAACTGCGACACGTCCGCATGGCACGCGTCACACCGCCGGGAACCCGACGGCGGCGGCGCGCGACCACCTGGCCGGTGCGGGGCGTCCGCTGCCCGCGCCGCCGGACCAGCCACGGGAGCGTCGATGGCAGACGAGCGTTCGTCCCTTTCGGGTACGTCGCCGCATTCGCGTACGTACATCAGTTCGCGTACGCCGGGAGCGTCGGGGAGATGGCGGCCGCCGCCCGCGCTCCTCGGGTTCCTGGTCCTGCTCGTCGTCGTCTTCGCCGTCGCGTACCAAGTCGGCTCGTCCATGGGGCCCGTGGCGCCGGGGATGCGGTCCTCGACGCCGGAGGACGGCTCGGGCGGCGACCGGGACGGCGGGTCGGGCGGGGGCCACGGGGGCGGGCACGGAGGCCACGGCCAGTGACACCCGACCCCACGACCGCCGAGGCAGCCGCCGTCCCCGAGGCCAGCACCGACCTCGTCGTCGGCGGGATGACCTGTGCCGCCTGCGTGAACCGCGTCGAGAAGAAGCTCGGCAAGCTGGCGGGCGTCAGCGCGACGGTCAACCTCGCCACCGGCCGGGCCCGGGTGCGCCACCCCGCGGACACGGACCCGGACGAGCTCATCGCCGTGGTCGTACGCGCCGGATACACCGCCGAGTTGCCACCGCCGCCCGCACCGCCCACGCCCTCGGAAGCGCAACCGGCGGAGACGGCAGGGGAAGAGGAGAGGCGGGCCGAGCGGCAGCGGCTGCTGGTCACCGCGCTGCTCTCGCTGCCCGTGCTCGTCCTGTCGATGGTGCCCGGCTGGCAGTTCCGCAACTGGCAGTGGCTGTGCTTCGTGCTGACGGCGCCGGTCGCGGTGTGGGGCGCGTGGCCGTTCCACCTGCGGGCGGTACGCGGACTGCGGCACGCCGCCGCGACCATGGACACGCTGGTGTCGCTCGGCGTCGCCGCGTCCTTCTCCTGGTCGGCGTACGCGCTGTTCCTCGGCGGGGCGGGCGAGCCGGGGATGCGGATGCCGTTCGAGGTCCTGCCGTCGGCGGGCGGGGGCGCGCACGTGTATCTGGAGGCGGCGGTGGGGGTGCCGCTGTCCGTGCTCGCGGGGCGCTTCCTGGAGGCGCGGGCGCGGCACAGCACCGGTGCGGCGCTGCGGTCGCTGGCCTCTCTCGCCGTCAAGGACGTCGCGGTACGGGACGCGGACGGCGGTGAACGGCGGGTGCCCGCCGGTGAGTTGCGGGTGGGGCAGGAGTTCGTCGTACGACCCGGGGAGCGGGTCGCCACCGACGGTGAGGTGGTGTCCGGGCACTCCGCGCTCGACCTGTCGCTGGTCACCGGCGAGAGCGAGCCGGTGGAGGTCGGGCCCGGCCAGGACGTCGTCGGGGCCGCCGTCAACGAGAGCGGGCTGCTCGTGGTGCGGGCGACCGCCGTCGGCGCCGACACCCGACTCGCCCGCATCACCCGGATGGTGACGGAGGCCCAGGCCGGGAAGGCCCGCGCCCAGCGCCTCGCGGACGCCGCGGCGGGCGTCTTCGTCCCCGTCGTCCTGACGCTCGCCGTGACCGTCCTCGGCTTCTGGCTCGGCGCCGGGGCCGAGCCAGAGGCCGCCATCACCGCGTCCGTGGCCGTCCTCGTCGTCGCCTGCCCCTGCGCCCTCGGCCTCGCCACGCCCACCGCGCTGCTCGCCGCCACCGGCCGCGGCGCCCAACTCGGCGTCCTCGTCAGCGGACCACGCGCCCTGGAGACCCTGCGCCACGTCGACACCGTCGTCCTCGACAAGACCGGCACGCTGACCACGGGCCATATGACCGTCACCCAGGTCACCGCCGCACCGGACGGGCTCGGCCGGGATGCGGTGCTGCGGCTCGCGGGGGCGGTGGAGCGGGGGTCGGAGCATCCGCTGGGGCGCGCGATCACGTCGTACGCCCGACAGGAGCCGGCGGGGCGGGAGTTGCCGGAGGTCACGGAGTTCCGGGCGCGGCCCGGATGGGGTGTGCGGGGTGTGGTGGAGGGGCGGTTGGTGGAGGTCTGCTCGCCGGGTGGGGAGGGGGGTGGGGCTGTCGGCGGGCCGGACGGCCTCCCCGACAGCCTCGCCCGTGCCCTCGCCGACGCCGAGGCCGCCGCCCGGACCGTGGTCCTGGTGCGGGTCGACGGCGTCGTCGAGGCCGTCGTGGCCGTGGGGGACGTGCTGCGGGCCGGGAGCTACCGCGCCGTGGACCGGCTGCGGCGGCTCGGTGTGGAACCCGTCCTCGCCACCGGGGACCGGGCGGCGACCGCGCACGCCGTGGCCGCCGAGCTGGGCATCAGCGAGGTGCACGCGCGCTGCGCCCCCGAGGACAAGGCGGAGTTGGTCGGGCAGCTGCGGGCGCGGGGCCGCCGGGTCGCGGTCCTCGGCGACGGCGTGAACGACGCGGCGGCGCTCGCCCGCGCCGACCTGGGCATCGCCATGGGCTGCGGCAGCGACGCCGCGATCGGCGCGGCCGACGTGACGCTGGCCGCCGGTGACATCGGCGCGGCGGCCGTCGCGGTCCGCCTCGCCCGTCGCACCCTGGCCACCATCCGCACCAACCTGGTCTGGGCGTTCGGCTACAACGCCCTCGCCGTACCCCTCGCCGCCGTCGGCCGCCTCGGCCCGATGACGGCCGCCCTCGCGATGTCGGCGAGCTCCTTGCTCGTGGTCGGGAACAGCCTGCGGCTGCGTACGTGGGAGCCGGTGCCGGGGAGTGCGGCGCGGGGGCGGGAGGGTGCGGGACGGGAGCGGAGGCCGGTGCGGGAACGGACAGGGCGGGAGCGGACAGGGCGGGAGCGCGCCGGACGAGCGCGGGCCGCGCGTGGAAGGGGGCTCCGATGAAGGACCGTCCGACCACCCGACCGACCACCCGCCCGGCCGCCCGGCCGAGCGACCAGCAGCAAGCCGACAACACCCCTGCCGCCACCGGCACCTCCAGCGCCTCCAACGCCACCAACGCCACCAACGCCACCAACGCCACCAACGCCACCAACGCCACCAACGCCACCAACGCCACCAACGCCACCAACAAGACGTACACCCGCCTACGCGCCACCCTCCCCACCGTCCTCGTCCCCCTCCTCGCCGCCGCCCTCGCCCTCTGCGGCCTCTCCGCCTGGGTCGCCACGGGGGCCGCCGGAAGCCCCGCGCGCGTGCGCGTCGACGACGGACGGGTGTTCCTGCCGTACGGCGGCAAAGCGGAGACCGCGGCGTTCTTCCGGATCACCAACACCGGGGAGTCCGGCGACGTGTTGCTGTCCGTCCGTTCGCCCGTGGCCGATGACGTCATGCTCAGTCGGACCGTGGAGCGGCCGGGGAACGTGGAGTCGATGCGGATGGTGGACTCGGCGGCCGTGCCCGGGCGTTCCGTGGTGCGGATGACGCCCGAGGGGCTGGACGTGATGCTGCGGCCCAGGAAGGCGCTGCGGCTCGGCGACCGGGTGCCCTTCGTGCTGCGGTTCCGGTACGGCGGGGAGGTGACGGTACGGGCCGTGGTGGTCAGGCCCGGCAGTTGAAGCTGGTGCCGGGCCTGACAGTTGAGGCTGGTGCCGGGCCCGGCAGGTGAGGCTGGCGGCCGGGCCAGGCAGGTGAGGCCGATGGCTGCGCCCGGCAGGCGGGACCGGTAGCCGGGACGGGCAGGCGCGCCCTCCCCGCGCCCGTCGCGGATCCGCCGCCCGCCCGCGGGAACTCCCCGCCCCGCCCGTCCGACTACTGCCCAGGACGGAGGCCGGGAGCGGCCGCGGCAGGCCCAGGACCGGGGCCGGGAGAGGGGCACGGGCGACCGATGGGTGGTCTGGACATACGTATGCGGGGTGTGACCTGCAGGCATGGGCGCGTCGTCGCCGTGGACGACGTGCATCTGGAGGTCGCCGCGGGCGAACGCGTGGCGCTCACCGGGACGAACGGCTCCGGCAAGTCCACGCTGCTGCGGGCCGTCCTCGGCCTGCACCGGCAGACGGCCGGCACCCTTCTCGTCGGCGGCCGCGGCACCGCGTCCGCGGCGGACCGGGCGTGGCGGCGGCGGGCCTGCGCGTGGGTGCCGCAGAAGCCCGCGACCGGCCGGTTCCCGCTGCTCGCGGGCGAGTTGCTGGACTCCGGCGGCGCGCCCGAGGAGGCCGCGGAGGCGGCCGCCGACCTGGGTGTGGGCATGCTGCGGCGGCAGCCCCTGGACACGCTGTCCGGGGGCCAGTTGCAGCGGATGTACCTGGCCCGCGCCATCGGCTGCGTTGCCGCCGGGGCCGGGGTGCTGCTCGCCGACGAGCCCACGGCCGCCCTGGACTTCGCGGGGCAGGAGGAGGCCGCCGAGGCGCTCACCGTGCTGCCGGTCACGCTGGTGGTCGTCACCCATGACCGGGCCCTCGCCGAGCGCTGCGATCGCGTTCTGGACATGGCTGCGGGGCGGCTGCGGGAGGTGGGGCGGTGAGGCCCTGCGGGGAGGCCCCCGGGCCCGTCCCTTCCCGAACCGGGGCTCCGCCCCGGACCTCGCTCCTCAATCGCCGGAGGAGCTGGATCCGCAGGCCACCGGAGGCACAGCCATGACCCTTCTCGCCACCGCCGACGTCGGCCTGATGCTCCAGCTCGTGCCCGTGCAGCGCGCCGGGTTCGCGCTGCTGCTCGCCTCCGTCGGCCTGCCGATCATCGGCGTCGTGATCGTCGGGCTCGACATCATGCCGGTGCGGTTCGCCATGATGCACGTGGCGCTGCTCGGCATCGCCGTCGGCCTGCTCACCGGGCTCGACCCGATGCTGTGCGCCCTGGTGGCGTGCGCGCTCGCGGGCGCCGGGGTGGCGCCGCTGGCCAGGACACCGGCCGGGCTCTCCGGGGCGATGGGGCTCCTGATGAGCATGGCCATCGCGGCGGCGCTGCTCGTGCTCTCCGTCTCCGGGGTCAACGCCGCCGGCGCGTTCGCGCTGCTGTGGGGGTCGATCCTGTCCGTCGGCAGCGCGGACCTCGTCGTGGTCGGGGTGCTCGCCGTCGTGGTTCCTGCGCTGTTCTGGTGGCGCCGCCGCGACCTCGCGCTGCTCCTGTACGACCGTGAACTCGCCCAGTGCTCCGGCGTGCCCGTCGGCCCGCTCACCGTCGTCCTGCTCGTCCTGGTCGCCGTCGCCGTGGCCGGGGCGATCAAGCTGACCGGGGCGCTGCTCGTGGACGCGCTCACCCTGCTGCCCGCGCTCGCCGCGCGCCGCCTCGGCAAGCGCCTCACCACCATCGCGCTGTGGGCCGTGGCCATCGGCCTCGCCGTCAACGTCACGGGCTTCCTCATCGCCCTCTGGCTGGACTGGCCGCCCGGGCCCGTCCTCGTCCTGACCGCGGGGGCCGTCGTCCTCGCCGTCCACCTCATCCCCGAACGGAGCATCACCTCATGGCGCGCACCGGCGTCCGCATCCCCCACACCCCCAAGCCCGTACTCCTCGCACTGAGCGCCGTGCTCGCCCTGACGGCGGCGGGCTGCGGCGACGGCTCGTCCGACGGCGGCGGCGACAGCAAGAAGGACGGCCCCGTCGTGGTCGCCACCACCACGTGGGAGGGCGCCTTCGCCAAGGCCGCGGGCGCCGAGAACGTCACGGTCCTGGTCCCGTCGTCCACGCAGCACGCCCCGGACTACGATCCGAAGCCGTCCGACCTCGCCGCCGTCGCGAAGGCCGACTTCGTGCTGTACGCACCGTTCGAGCCGTACGCCGGGAAGATCAAGGACGCGGCGGGCTCCAAGGCCGAGCTGGTGAAGGTCGACCTCGACAACGACGCCGGGAAGGTGCGCGGCGAAGTCGCCCGGCTCGGCGGCCTCTTCGGCACCAAGAGCGCGGCGGCCGACTGGCGGAAGACCTTCGACCGCGAGTACGCCGCGCTCACCAAGGACCTCAAGGCGTCCTGGCCCGGCGGCAGGAGCCCGGCCGTCGTGAGCCAGGTGTTCACCACGTGGTCGGCGCGCATGGCGGGCGCGCGGACCGTCGGCACGTACGGTCCGGAGGCCGTGACGCCCGCCCAGCTCGCCCGGCTCTCGGCGAAGAAGCCCGCGTTCGTGCTCGACAACGCGCACATGTCCACCGGGAAGGTCCTTCCCGACTCCGGCGCCGCGCAGGTGAAGATCGTCAACTATCCGGGCGAGGACCTGGATCTGCTGCCGGTGTACCGGGACGCGGCGGCGGCGATGAAGAAGGCGATGAAGGGGTGAGGACGACGCCCGGGTGCGCCGTTGGGCCCGGGTGGGCCTGACGCGCTGAGGAGGGGGCGGCGGCCGGGGATGTGCTCCCTGGCCGCCGCCCCCTCCTGTCTGTCCGGTCCGTTCGCCTGGCCTCAGGCGTGCGTGGCCCGCTCCCGCAGGGCCGCGCGGTCCGGCTTGCCCGCCGGGGTCAGGGGCAACTCCGCGACGAGCAGGAGCCGTTCGGGGTGCTTGGCGCGGTCGAGGCCGCGCGCGGTGAGGTGGCGGCCCAGGTCGTCGAGGGTCGGCGCGGCGGGTCCGGCCGCGCGGGAGGCCGGTACGACGCAGGCCGCGAGCCGCTCCCCCATCACCGCGTCGGGTACGCCGACGCACACCACGTCACGGACCAGCGGATGCGCGCTCAGCTCCCGTTCGACCTCCGCGGGGCTGATGTTGGCGCCGCCGCGGATCACCACGTCCTTGAGGCGGCCGACGACGTGCAGGACGCCGTCCGCGTCGAGGAGCCCGAGGTCGCCGGTGCGGACCCAGCCGTCCGGGGTGCGGTAGCGGGCGTCGAGTTCGGGGGCGCCGACGTAGCAGAGCGGGGTCATCGGGCCGCGCGCGACGATCTCCCCGACGGCGCCGTCGGGGAGGGGCTCGTGGGTGGTGGGGTCGGCGACGCGGATGTCGGCGACGCGGGGGTCCGGGCGGCCCGCGACGATGCCGCGTCCGCCCCCGTCCCTGTCCCCGTCCCCCGTGAGACCCTCCGGCTTCCCTTCCGAATGCCCCAGTCCTGTATGGCAGTTGACGCCGTCCGCGGAGCCGTAGAGGTTCACGACGGGACAGCCGAAGGCGCGGCGGGCGTCGGCGGCCGTGGTGGGGTCGAGCGGGGAACCGCCGAGGACCAGGGCGGTGGGCGCGGGCAGCTTGCCCGCCCCTTCCTGGTCCTGTTCCCGCTCCTGCTCCAGGCGGTCGAGCATCATGCGGGCCATCGTCGGGACGCCCAGGACGTGGGTGGGTTCGTGCTCCCGTACGGCGGCGATGGCGGCCGCGGGCGTGAAGTGGTCGAGCAGGACGAGGGTGCCGCCGTGCCGGGCGAGCGCGACGGCCGTGCCGTTGGAGCCGAACGCGGAGGCCAGCGGCACCAGGAAGAGACAGCGCGGGGGCTCCGCCGGGTCCGGCATCAGCGACGCGAGGAAGTTGCCGCGGCCACCGGCGAGAGCGTTGTGGGAGTACGCGACCATCTTCGGCTCGGCCTCGGAGCCGGAGGACACCAGGATGCGGGCCGGGCCGTCCGGGTCGGGGCGCGCGGCGACGAACGCGGCGGGGTCGGAGCGGAGCAACCGGGCGAAGGGGACAGCGCCTTCGGGGATGTCGCCGGGGCCGACGGCTATGACGTGGCGCAGGGCGGTGGGGTGGTCCGGGGCGGTCCGGGCGGCCGCCGCGGTCCGCTCGGCCGCCTCCGGCGCCGAGGCGAGGAGGGCCGCCGCCGGGTGGGCGCCGCGGTGCTCGGCGGCGGCGATGACGGCCACCGCCTCCGCGCGGCGCAGCAGGCTGGTGGCCTCCGTGGCGCCGCGGCCCACCGGGAAGGGCAGGGCGACCGCGCCGATCGCCGCGAGGGCGAGATCGGCGATCACCGCGGCGCGGGCGTTGGGGAGTTGGACGCCGACGACGTCGCCCGCTCCGACGCCGAGCTCTCTGAGCCCGACGGCCAGACATCGGACCTTGCGGTCCAGAGCGGTGTAACAGAGCTTGCCCTTGGCGTCGACGACGGCCGTGCGGTGCAGGTCGCTGATCTGCCGGGCCCGGAACAGGCTGTACAGGTCGAGGTCGGGGCAGGTCCCGTCGACGGCCCAGGCGCGGCGGAGGGAGGCGGGGAGGAGGTCGTTCAGGGGGCGGGGCATGAGAGCTCCTGGAAGGGAGGGAGGGAAGGGGAGGTCTTGAGGCCGACGGGACTTCGCGCCGGGCCGATGGGACGGACGCGCGCTCCGGCCGCCGCCGTCCGGCCGGTGCCACCCGGCTGCCGTCAGGCGAAGGTCCACGGGTCCGGGACCACGGGTGCCCCGTGCGGGTCGCGCCCGATGGAGCCCGCGAACCGCGCGTCGGTGTGCAGGGACGCCAGGTCGGTGGTGACGGGGGTCGCCGTCAGGCCGTGGGAGCCCAGGAGGCGCAGGGCGTCCGGGGTGGGCAGGGCGCTCAGGTCGTACGCACCGGCGGCGGCCGCGCAGGTGTCGGTGGGGGCGAGCCAGCCGTCCGCCGTGCGCAGGGGGCGGCGGAACCCGGCGGGCGGGCGGGGTTCGGCGCCGTGGGCCGCGCGGCGCAGGGCGGGGGCGATGAGGGTGTCGGCGGCGCCGAGGAGGGAGGAGTCGACGCGGACGCCGCGGCCGCCGTTGCGCTCGCGCAGGAGGAGTCCGGCGAGGACGGCTTCGGCACCGAGGAGGCCGCCGAGCACGTCGAGGAGGGTCATGAGGGAGGGCGCGGAGGGCTCGTCGGCCGGGCGTACGGCGGCGCCGACGGCCGTGCGGGCCTGGACCATGAAGTCGGTGCCCATGGGGGCGTCGTCGAGGCGGTCGCCCCAGCCGCTCGTGTACGCGTAGACGAGGCCGGGGTTGACGGCGGTGAGGTCGGCGGCGTCCAGGCCGAGTTGGGCGGCCTTGCCGGGGGCCCAGTTGTGCAGGAACACATCGGCTTCGGCGACGAGTTCGCGCAGGCGGCGGCGTCCGGAGGGGGACTTGATGTCGGCTTCGACGGCGCTCTTGCCCCGGTTGAGGGCGAGCCAGCGGGCGGAGATGCCGCCGCAGGCGGGCGGCATGCCGCGCAGGGGGTCGCCGCCCGGGGGCTCGATGCGGACGACGTCGGCGCCGAGGAGACGGAGGAGGTGGGCGGCGAGGGGGGCCTGGATGCGGCGGCCCGCCTCCAGAACGGTGATCCCGGCCAAGGGCCCGTCAGAGATGGGGAGTTGACGGTCGCGCTCGCCCGGCGCGGCGGCGGCCGGGCCGAGCCTGGCCAGGGACCAGGGGGCGGCGCCGTCGTACTCGGCGGCCCGCTCGGCGAGGGTGCGCAGGGCGCAGACCTCGGCGCCGGAGGTGGCCGCGGCCTGCCTGATCCGCGCCCAGCCGTGGCCCCGGGCCGTGGCGTGCAGGGCCTCCGGGAAGGGCGCGCAGGCGGTGGCGTACCGGAACTGGAAGGGGCGCCAGCCTCCGCGTATCGCGTCCCCCGGGGCGTCGAGGGCGCGCCAGAAGGCGGCCCACGCGCCGGGGTCGAGGGTCTCCAACTCGAAGCGGGTGCCGTCGGCGGAGGTGAACGGGGGCCCGCCCGGGGCGAGTCGGTCCGCCTCGTCCTCGTCGGCGCCGGTGGCGGCGAGATACTGCGACACGGCGAGCAGCCCCGCGCGGGCGGCACTGGTCGTGACCCGCCGCGCCGCGCGGGCGTCGGCGCCGCGGGCCTGGGCGAGGAGTTGGGCCAGGAGGCCCTGCACGGCGAGGACGCCCGCGGCGGTGGCGGCGTAGTCGGCACCGAGCCCGCGGGGGGCGTCGTCGCGGCGCCCGTGCACGGCCATGATGCCGGTGGCGGCCTGGGTGGTGGCTTCGTCGTGGGGGGCGGCGACGTGAAAGGTGCGGGCTCCCTCGGCCGCGGTGGTGGTGCTCGGAGCGATCGCCGCCTTCTTCGCGCCATCGGCCGCCGGGCCTGCGGCGGCGGTCTCCGTGGAAGCGGCGGGCGCAGCGGACGCCGCCCCTGCGCCCGGTGCGTCGCCCGCTGCCGGGGGCAGCACGTCCTGCGGGGGCGAAGCCGCCACGTCCCGCGGGGTGCCCGCGTCCCCGGACGGCGTGCCTGCCACGTCCGGAGACGGCACGTCCACCGCGTCGCGCGACGCCGTGGTCTCCGGTTCCGCCCAGTGCACCTCCGCCGTCACCGGCCCGAATCCGCCTCCGGCGAGGACGACATGGGCGTGGGCGCCGGACGTGTCGCCCGGCTCCGGTGTGCCGTGGGGGTCCTCGGGTCCGTCGGTCCCATCGGTTCCGGTGGCCTCGGCGGTCCGGGCGGCCCCGGAGGTCCCGGCGGCTCCAGCGGCTCCGGCGGCACCGGGAGACGTGGCCGCCCCCGCGGCCCCCGCCGCCCCGGCCGTCTCCGCGCCCAGCAGGCGCAGATGCTCGGCCACGACCCGCGTCAGCTCCGGCGGTCCCGCGATGTCGCAGCGCAGCGACTCCAGGGGCGACGCGGCGGTGGTCCGCACTGTGGTGAGGGGTGGTGACGTCATGTCGGTCGTGTCTCCTCTCCCGGTGCGGGGGCAGCCCCCGCCGGGGTCGTTCCGAACGCGGGAACCCGAGGCCGTCGGCACCCGACCAGTTCCTTGGAAGACAGTCGGGCGCCCGGGCCCGCGGGTTCCCGGTGAACCAAAGGAAGCGGTGGGAGCGGTGGGAGCAGTGGGGTCAGAGGACGTGGTGGACGTGGTGGAGGGGTCGAGCGGGCGGTGCGGGGACGCGGGCGGAGACGTGGGCGGGGCGGCGGCGCCGGTCGACGGCTCGGCGTCGCTGGCCGAGCGCGTCGCCGTCTTCGTACGCGAACACGTCATGCCGTACGAAGACACCCTGGACGCGGGCGGGCCACCGGCCGACGCCGCCCTGCGGGACCTGCGCGAGCGGGCCCGGCGGGCCGGGCTCTGGGCGATGCCGCTGCCCGTCGAACTGGGCGGGCAGGGGCTTTGCCTGGCCCGGTACGCGGCGTTCGCCGAGGCGGAGGGGGCCAGCGATCACGGGCCCGCCGCGCTCGGCTCCGCGCCGCTGCTCGATGTGACGATGCTGCGCCGCCACGGCAGCCCGCGGGTCCGCGAGGCGTACCTCACCCGGCTCGTCGCGGGCGGGATCCGTACGTGTTACGCGATGACCGAGCCCGACGTACCCGGCACCGATCCCTTCCTCACCGGCACCCGTGCCACCCTCCGGCCGGACGGGAGTTGGCGCCTGACCGGCCGCAAGTGGTTCACCTCCGGGGCGGCGGGCGCGGACCTCGTCACCGTGCTCGCCCGCACGGACGGCGCGCCGCCGGACCGCGACGGCCTGTCCCTCTTCCTCGTGCCCACCGCGTCGCCCGGCTTCCGCGTCGTCCGCGAACTGCCCGTCCTCGGCGCGGGCGGCCAGTGGGAGATCGAGCTCGACGGTGTACGGGTGCCGGGTGACCACCTCGTCGGGGCGCGCGGCGCCGCCCTCGCCGTCGCCGGGGAGCGGCTCCAACTCGGCCGTACGCTGCGCTGTCTGCGCTGGCTCGGGCAGGCCCAGCGCGCCTTCGACCTGATGGCCGCGCGTGCCGTCGCCCGTACGGGGTCCCGTGGCCCGCTCTCCTCCCACCAACTCGTCCAGCGCCACGTCTTCGAGTCGCTGCTCGCCCTGCGCACGACACGGCCCCTCGTCCACGAGGCGGTGGCGCGGCTCGTGGCCGACGAGGACGCCCACATCGAGGTGGGCCTCGCCAAGGTCGCCGCCGCGCGCACGCTGCAGCAGGTCGTGGACGCGGCGATCCAGGTCCACGGCGCGGCCGGGCTCGGGCCCGATACGGCGCTGCCCGCGCTGTTCCGCACGGGGCGGGCGGCGCGGATTCTGGACGGGCCGGACGAGGTGCACGTCACCGCGGTGGCCCGGCGGGTGCTGGGTGGGTACGTGTAGCCGACGGTGGCGGGCAGTCGGGGGCCGTTGCGTGCCGCGCGGCCTCCGCGCGCCGTCTCACGCTTCGCGCGGGTCCACCAGGCCCGTCAGTGCGGCGAGGCCGAGTGCCAGGAAGAAGTCGCCCCAGATCAGCTCGTGTTGGACGGCGGTGTCGGTCGCGGCGTCGTGGCAGCCGTGGAGCAGCCTGCCGGGGGGTGGGGCGGGGGTGCTGGCCCCGGCGTCGGTTCCCGTGCCGGTGTGGGCGTCGTTGCCGGTGTCTGTTCCCGTGTCGGTGTCGGTGTCGGTGCCGGTTCCGGTGCCCGTGCCGGTTCCGGTGCCCGTGCCGGTTCCGGTGCCCGTGCCGGTTCCGGTGCCGCTCAGGTGCGCGGTGACCAGGCGGTGCAGGACGGCCTCCGCGTGGCGGGCGCAGGCCTCGTGGCCGGGGAGGGTCGCGAGCTTGAGGAGGGCGACCGCGGTGATGGCTGCGGCGGAGGTGTCGAGAGGGCCGTCGGGGTGGGACGCGTCGGCGGGTGGGATCAGGGAGGTCGGTGGGGACAGAGGAGTCGGTGGGGACAGGAGGGTTGGCGGGGGCAGGGGGGTAGGGCGGGCCACGTCGGCGGCGGGTTCGGGCTGTGGTGCTCCCAGCCGCGTGGCCGTCTCGCGCAAGCAGTCGGGGCACCCTGCGGCGCCGCCGGGCAGCGTCAGCGCGTCCGCGACGGCGAGCAGCAGCCAGGCTCGGCCGCGGCTCCAGCCCGGGGCCGGTTCGGCGAGGGGGTACCAGCCGGTGGCGGGGGCGTACTGCCAGGCGGGGGCGAGGTGCCCGCCGGCGCCGACACACAGTTCCAGATGCCGACGCAGGTGCGACGCCGCCGCCGCCCGCCCCCGCGGACCCGCCGAGGCCAGCAGCGGCACCAACCCCGGTGCCCCGTCCGCGCGGGCGAGCAGGCGGGGGCCGCCGAAGGCCGAGCCCCAGGGGACCAGGCCCAGTTCGGGGTCGAAGGCGGTGAGGCAGGCGTGGGCGGCACGGGAGCGGAGGGTGGTGGCGGGCTCCGAGTCCGTGGCCAGCGCGGTGCCGTACCAGAGGATCAGGCCGCGGGTCGCCGTGTCGGCCTCGGCCCGGTCCGCGAGGCGGGCCGTGCACTCCTCGGCGGCGGTCCGGTCGGCCGCGGTGCCCGTGTGCCGGGCCCGGAGCCACAGCAGCCCGGCCCAGCAGCCGCCCGTCCAGGAGCCCCGCCGGGTCGTCGTCCACGTACCGGTGTCCGGGTCGGCGGACAGCGGGAAGCGGGGGCCGACTTCGGCGAGGGTCACAGCGGCCCGGCCGAGGACCACGTCCAGCGCGGCACCGGCCCACCCGTCCGGCATACGGCCCCGCCCGTCACGCATCCCGGTCCCCCGTCGCTCGCACGCCGCCCCGTTCCCGTACCGCCCAGGCCAGTGCCACCCCGCCCGCCGCCGCGAACTCCGTCGCCACCAGCGTCCAGCCCCATCCGTAGTGGCCGGCGGAGGCCAGGAGGCCGAAGAGGGGCGGGCCGAGGGCGAAGCCCGCGAAGAAGCCGGCCGAGACCAGGGCGGAGTCCTGGCCCGCCCGGCCCGGCGCCGCGCGTTGCATCACCAGGACCATCGACACCGCGTTCGCCGACACCGCGAACACCCCCACCGCCACCGCGCCCGGCCACACCAGCGCGGCCAGCGCCGCCGCCCCGGCCAGGAGCAGCGCCGCGCCGACCGCGCCCGCCGCGAGCAGGCCCGGCAGCCACTCCGCGCGGCCGGGCGTCGCCGCCCTGGACCAGGCCACCCGGCCCACCACCCCGGACACCCCGAGCACCGCCACCAGCGCCCCGGCCGCGCCCGGCCCCAGGTCCAGACTGTGCGCGCCGTACAGCGCCAGGTAGGTGTTGACGGAGGCGATGCCGCACCCCAGGAGGAGGGAGAACGCCGCCAGCCAGGCGATGGTGCCGCGCGGGACGAGGGACGCGGGGGGCGCGGCCGTTCGGGCGGGTGCGTCCGGTGGCAGCGCGCGCAGCGCCCATGCCGCCGTCGCCACCGCCGCGAACGCCGCTGTCCACACCGCGCCCCGCCAGCCGAGCCAACCGGCGAGCGCCGCCAGCGGCAGGCCCGCCGCGAACGCGCCCAGTTGGACGCCGGACTGCTTCATGCCCGTCACCGCGCCCCGCCGCGCCGGTTCCACGGCGGCCAGGATCGCTTTGTTCGTCGCCGGGTTGGCGAGGGCCTGCGGCAGTCCGCCGAGGGCCACCGCCGCCAGCAGGAAGCCCGCCCCGGGCGCCGCACCGATCAGCGCCAGCGCCAGCGCCGACAGCAGGAGCAGCGCCGCCAACGCGCGGCGCGGGCCGACCCGGTCCACGATGCGGCCGCCCGCGGGCGAGAGCACAGCCGCGGTGCCGAAGCCGATCGTCGTGGTCAGGCCGAGCACCGTGGGCGAGAGGTCCAACTCGTCCACCAGGCGCGGGCCGAGCGCCCCGAGCAGGAAGAGCTGGAGCATCGAGAAGGCCATGGCGCAGGTGAGGAGGGCGGTGGGGAGGGGGCGCGGCGCCGGGAGCGGGGGTGACGCGGGGCGTCGGGGTGCCGTGCCCTCCGGCTCCGGCTCGGCGCCGTCCGGGTGGGGCCGCGGATGCCGCTCCGGCTGAGGTTGTGGCTCGGCACCGTCCGGGGGCGACCCGGCACCGTCCAGGTGCGACCCAGCACCGTCCAGGTGCGACCCAGCACCGTCCAGGT
>NZ_BMVR01000003.1 GCF_014650815.1 Streptomyces flavofungini | reverse complement strand
CGGGGAACACGAACGCCACCTTGCCCGCAGGCCGCGCGACACCCATCGCCACCCGGGCGGACTCGGCCCCCTGGGCCACCGCCGTCAGCGCGTCGGCGCCGCCCGCGACCACCACGGCCCGGTGTTCGAAGACCGAGCGGGACAGCAGACCGGCCGCCATGTCGGCGGGCGTCAACTGCTCCACGACAGCGGCGAGTCGGGCGGCGTGGGCGCGCAGGGCGTCCTCCGAGCGCGCGGAGAACACCAGCGGCACGGACGCCGACGACGGCTCCGGGTCGGCCGGAACCTCGTCGGGCGCCTGCTCCAGGACGGCGTGGGCGTTGGTGCCGCTGATGCCGAACGAGGACACACCGGCCCGCCGGGGGCGCTCGACCTCCGGCCACGGCGTGGTCTCGGTGACGAGCGACACCGCGCCCGTCGTCCAGTCCACGTGCGGGGTGGGCTCGGTGATGTGCAGGCTCTTGGGCAGCTCGCCGTGCTGCAGCGCGAGCACCATCTTGATCAGGCCCGCGACGCCGGACGCGGCCTGCGTGTGGCCGATGTTCGACTTCACCGAGCCGAGCAGCAGCGGCCGGTCGGCCGGGTGCTCCTGGCCGTAGGTGGCGAGCAGCGCGTCCGCCTCGATCGGGTCGCCCAGCTTCGTGCCGGTGCCGTGCGCCTCGACGGCGTCGACCTCGGCGGCGGACACGCCCGCGTCGGCGAGCGCCTGCCGGATCACCCGGCGCTGCGCGGGGCCGCTGGGGGCGGTGAGGCCGTTGGACGCGCCGTCCTGGTTGATGGCGGTGCCCTTGACCAGCGCGAGCACGGGGTGGCCGTGGCGGCGGGCGTCGGAGAGCCGCTCGAGGAGCACCATGGTGGCGCCCTCGGCGAGGCCGAACCCGTCCGCGCTGGCCGAGAACGCCTTGCTGCGGCCGTCGGGGGCCAGCGCGCGCTGCCTGCTGAACTCCACGAACATGCCCTGCGACGGCATGACCGTGACGCCGCCCGCGAGCGCGACGGTGCACTCTCCACGGCGCAGCGACTGCACGGCCAGGTGCAGGGCGGCCAGCGACGACGAGCACGCCGTGTCGACGGTGACGGCGGGCCCTGAGAAGCCGAACGTGTAGGAGAGCCTGCCGGAGGCGACGCTCGCGGTGTTGCCGGTGAGGAGGTAGCCCTCCAGGTCCGCGGGCGCCTCGTGCAGTCGCGGCCCGTAGTCCATCGTCATCGCGCCCACGAACACGCCCGCGCGGCTGCCCCGCAGCCCCGCGGGGTCCATGCCCGCGCGCTCGATCGCCTCCCAGGAGATCTCCAGGAGCAGCCGCTGCTGCGGGTCCATGGCGAGGGCCTCGCGCGGCGATATCCCGAAGAACTCCGGGTCGAACTCGGTGACTTCGTGCAGGAATCCGGCTTCGCGCTGGTAGTAGCCGCCCACCCGCTCGGCGTCCTCGTCGTAGCGTCCGTCCAGGTCCCAGCCGCGGTCGGCGGGGAACGCGGTGATGCCGTCGCCGCCCGCGGACAGCAGCTCCCACAGGTCCTCGGGGCTGTGTACGCCGCCGGGCAGGCGGCAGCTCATCGCGACGACGGCGATCGGCTCGTCGTCGCCGCCCGTCATGGCGACCGGCGCCTCGTCGTCGTCGGTGGGCGCGCCGAGCAGGACCCGGTCGATGTGCGTGGCGAGGCCTCGGCACGTCGGGTTGTCGAACACCGCGGACACGGGCAGCTTCAGGCCGGTGGCGGCGTTCAGGAGGTTGCGCAGGGACACCGCGCCCGCCGAGTCGACGCCCAGCTCCAGGAGCGGCGCGTCCACGTCGGCGGAGAGCGCGGCGTCCCCGCCCGCGACGGCGGCGACCTGCGCGCGGACCAGGTCGAGGAGCAGTTCGTGGCGGTCGGGGGCGGCCGCGAGCCGGTCGGCGAGGGACGGGGCGGGGGTGGCTGCGGGCGCCGCGTCCAGCGGATAGGCGGGCAGCGGCACCGCGCGGGCGTCCCGGCCCGCGAACACCGCGTCCCAGTCGGGGAGTACGCCGTGCGCGTGCAGCACGGCCAGCGCGGCGGTCAGGTGGTCGGCGCTGCCCGGGCCCCGGCGCAGCGTCCCGAGGACGACGGCGTCCACGGCGACGTCCTCGGCGGTCTCCTGCACAGCCCTGGTGAGGACGGGGTGCGGGCTCGACTCGACGAGCAGGCGGTGGCCCGCGGCAAGTGCGGCGCGGGTGGCGCTCTCGAAGTCGGCGGTGTGGCGCAGGTTGCGGCACCAGTGGTCCGTGGTGAGCGTGAGCGGGTCGACCCGCTCGCCCGTTGTGCCCAGGTAGATCGGCACGTCCGTCGGGCGGGGCTCGATCGGGGCGAGGTCGGCGCGCAGCCCGTCGAGGACCGCGTCGACCTGGCGGCCGTGCGCCGCGATGCGGATGTCGATGGCCCTGGCCTTGATGCCGTCCACGGCCAGTTCGGCGAGGAGTTCGTCGGCCTGGTCCTCGACGCCGGAGACCAGGACCGAGCCGGGGGCGTGCACGGCGGCGAGGTCGAGGCCGTCGTAGCGGGTCAGCCGTTCGCGTACCTCGTCGGCGGACGCGAGGACGGACAGCATCACGCCGTGTTCGAGCAGGTGCACCTGCGCCTGGCCGAACACGGCCACGGCCCGCGCACCGTCCTCGACGGACAGTGCGCCCGCGACCGTCGCGGCCGGGAGCTCGCCGGCGCTGGAGCCGATCACGGCGTCGGGCACCACGCCCCAGGACCGCCACAGGGCGGCCAGGGACACCATCATCGCCCAGAGTGCGGGCTGTCCCACGTCCGGCCGGTCGAGCGACGGCGTGTCCGTGCGGCCGCGCAGGACGTCCATGACGGGCCAGTCCACGTGCGGTGTGAGGGCGTCCGCGCAGGCCTGCAGCTGCTCGGCGAACACCGGGAAGCGGTCCATCAACTCGTCGGCCATGCCCGGCCATTGGGGCCCGTGCCCGGGGAACACGAAGGCGAGGCCGCCCGCCGCGGCCGGGGCGGGGCCGCCGGTGGCGAGTCCCGGTACGGGTAATCCGCCCTTGCTGAAGGCGGCCAGCTCGTCGGTGAGGCGGGCCCGGTCGGCGCCGACGAACACGGCGCGCTCGGCGAGCGCGGGGCCGGTCGTGGCGAGGGACAAGGCGACGTCGGCGAGCGGGAGTTCCGGCTCGGCGTCGAGGAGTATGCACAGGTCGGCGGCGCGGGCCCGCAGGGCGTCCTGGCTGTGCGCCGTCAGCGCGATCGGGACGGCGGGGCCTTCGGCGGCGGCGCGGCCGGGGGCGGGGCGGCCCGCGCGCAGGGCGGACTCGACGAGGGTGAGAACGTTGTCAGGCAACTCGGCGTCGGTGCCGAGCCGGTAGGCGAAGGTCGCGGTCCGGGCGTCGTCGCCCCTCGCGAGCACGGCGTGGGCACCGTCCGACCCGACGAGGGCCAGGCCGCATTCGCCGGAACGCACCGCGGCGAGGGCCTCGGCGAGCGGGTCGTGCGCGGTCCGGCACGGGCCGAGGAGGCCGAGCACCCGCGCTAACTCGTCCGCGTCGCCTTCGCCGGCGCCGTCGGCGGCCAGGAAGACGCCGATGCCCGCCCGGTCGTCACCGATGCCCGCGTCCCCACAGGCCGTCCACGCCGACTCCACCGCGGCGGTCAGGTCCGCCGGCGGTGTCACACCGGTCAGTTCGGCCCAAACTCCGGGATCCGGCTCGGTCCGCACCGGTGCCGCAGGCGCGACTCCGATGACGGCGACAGTGCCGATGTCCACTCGTGCCAATTCGCACATGGCAGCCTCTGCCCTCGTCAATCGTCCGCTAATGAACACACGCATCATTGGCCCGAATTGGCTCGCACACTTCTCAGCCAAACCGCACCGACAACTGGCGCAAGTCAAGACCAGCGCTCCAGAAATTGTCAACTGGCGTATATTTCCGGTCGGTCGACGGCTATTTCCAGTCTGCCGCGTGTCGGACAACGTGTCGTAACGCGCCCGCGCGAGGAATACCCGTTGGCGCCGTGTTGGCGCGAGTCGGCGCGCCCGGGCTCACGAAATTTACGGGGCCGACTTGAGGAATTAACCCCGCCCCCGGCGCTGCCAGGGTACGCAAAACCCCAGCTCTCACCCGCTGGACGCAGCCACTCCGCTGCCCTTTGGGGCAACTGAAAGGGCACACCGCTATAAGCGGAAGGGGAACATCCGGTACCCCTCTCGATGCCCGACTGCCGTGCGACCGTCAACCTCGGGTCGCACGCATCCCTTAACATGGGGACACCTATCCGCATCCGCGTCGAAACACCCACCGCGCGCGTAGCGGAAAGCGCCGAGCACACCCGTGACGTTACCGCCGGGAACACCGATGACCTGGGCCTGGAACACGGCAGCGGCCTGCCCGGAGACACCACGGCGCGAGGTCCGGGCACCACCGTGAGCTGGGACGACAAAGACTCCGGCGGCGCCACCCGCGGCTCACGACCGGGCCATGGCACGGGTGCTGCGACCTAGGCGCCGCCGGGCCGGATACGGGTGTCGCGCCGACTGCCAGTCGCCGACGAAGCGGTGCGCCAGGACAGCGCAACCATGGGCGAGTTCATTACCCGCGGGACACGCGGAAAGGTATTGTTAAAACTCTGTTTCGAACTCGACAAGACAGCGGTCGGGCAGAGGCAATCAATACGTCGGGGTAAGCAAAAAATGGCGGCGCGCACTCCATCTGCCAAGTGCCGCGTGACGCCAGTCACTACCTACTTTTGAGTAGGGACAGCAACCCGGCCCCGGTCTCCACACGGCAGCCGGGAAGGCTCGCTCGGAAGTACCAGAACCGGCATCGCGGGTCACTGGGCCGTGCTCTCCCTTTGGGTGGACTCCATATGGGCTTCGGGCTCGATGCGGGGAGGCAAAGTGAATGCTCCTCCGGGGGTGCCCGATCGGATACGCGGGTGGATCGCTCATGGTCAGGTGAATGCGATGTCACTGGTCCGTGCCTGGCGCAACAGTATCGGACCTGCCTTTGCCCGCACCACCCCGTCCATTTGTGGCTATCGGCGGCGCGGCAGCGCTCGCTTACTGGCGCGTAAGAACTGCTGCCCGGCACCGCGAGCGCCCTCTATATATGCCGAAGCGAAGAGCCACAACGCCTCCGCTACCTGGCATCAACTCCACCCAGTTCGCATCCGCGACACCCGACCCGGACACACACGACGCACCGGGCAGCACTCGACGAAACGGGCACATCCGGACCAGGTTGTGCCCGTTTGGCCACACCAGCGCTCCGCTTCTTGCCCGTTTCAGCCCTCCTGCGCGATCATCGTGGTTCATCTCACAACGTGCCCACGCGCGGACAGGGCGTCACCCTGTCGCGCAGGTGACGCCCTGGTGAAGAGGCGTGAAGAAGGTGGCGTCCGGCCCAAGAACGGCCGCCGCCCCGCGAGTTGGCGGTCACCTCACGGGGCGGCGGATGCGGGCCTCCGGGCTAGCCCAGGTCGGCGAGGGAAGCCCGGAGGAAGTCGAAGATCTCCGCGCGCGCGGCCGCGGCCTGCGGGACCACGCCCGGCAGGCTGAGGAACGCGTGCGGCGCTTCGGCGTGTTCGGTGAGCCGCACGGGCGTCCCGGCCGCCCGCAGTCGTTCGGCGTAGCGGCGGCCGTGGTCGGCCAACGGGTCGTGGGTCGGCACCACCACGAGCGCCGGGGCAAGCCCGGTGAGGTCGTCGGCGTACAGCGGCGAGAGCGCGCGAGGGTCGGATCCCGGGGGAGCCGCGAGCCGTTGGAAGAGTCGCAGCTGCGGCACGGCGAGGGTCGGGGTGTGCGCGTGCTCGGCGGCCGAGGCGTGGTCGAGCATCGACCCGGTCACGTCGACAGCGGGGTTCACCAGCACCTGCGCCCGCAGCCCCAGGCCGGCCTCCCTGGCCCGGAGCGCCGCCAGGGCGCTGATCAACGCGCCGCAGCTCTCGCCGAAGACGGCGGTCCGCTCCGGGTCCACGCCCCACTGCGCGGCGTGCCGCACCACGTGCTGGAGCACGTCCCAGCCGTCGTCGACGGCGGCCGACAGCGGATGGTCCGGGTCGACGAGGCGGTGCTCCACCGAGACGACGACGGCGGGCAGTCGGGCGGCCACGTGACTGGTGACCCAGTCGCACTGCACGGCCGTACCCACGAACCCGCCCCCGTGCACGTGGATGACGAGCGGCAGCCCGCCCCGCCGCACGCCTTCGCCGTCGCGCCCGGTGACCGGTCGGTGCACCCGGACCGGGAGTTCACGGCCGGGCAGTGCCACCTTCTCCCATCGGATCGTGGCGCCGGGGTCCGGCTCCCCGGTCATCGCCCGGATCGCGCTGGACGCCCGGAAGCGGTTCTCCGCGTCGCGGTAGGCGACCAGCTCCTCGGTGGTCATCGCCAGCCAGTCGGGCTCCGGCGGCCGCTCCGCGGTGGTGCTCTCGCTCATGCCTTCTCCTTGCTCAAAGGGGTCTCGTCGCCAGTGAGTTCGTGGGTGGGCTCGTTGACCAGCTCATGCGTCAGCCCGTTGGCCAGCTCGTTGCCCGGCTCGTTCGCGAGCCCGCCGCGAGAGAGTTTCGCGACTTCAGGTATCGATACCCAAGGTAGCGAAAAGAGGTATCGTGCGGCTATGACATCGACCACATCCGCCAGGCCGCCCGGCCGTCCGCGCTCCGGCGTCAACGCCGCTGTCTTCGCCGCCACGTTGAGCACAGTCGAGGAACTCGGCTACGCGCGCGCCACCGTCGATCGCATCGCCGCCGCGGCCGGGATCGCGAAGTCGACGGTCTACCGGCGCTGGCCGTCGAAGGGCGAGCTGATCGTGGACTGCCTCCTGGACGCGTTCGGCCCGGCGCCGCTGACGGGCTCCAGTCGCGCCGAGCTGATGACCTCGACCATCCGCTGGGTCGCGGCGAAGATCGGTGAGCCGGGGGTGGGCGACGCGTTCGCCGGCGTGTTCAGCGACGCCGTCAGCGACCCGGCCCTGCGGGAGATCCTGTCCACGCGGCTGCAGGACCCGTACCGGCTGGCGCTCCAGGAGGCGCTGGACGAGCCGGAGAACCGGGTCCTGTTCTTCATCGACGTCGTGGTCGGCGTGCTGCTGCACCGGATGGGCATGACCGGCGAGCCGATGGTCGAGGCCGATGTCGACGCCCTGGTGGACATGGTCCTGCCGCACTTCACCGACGGCCGCGGCAAGATGTGATGCCCCGTCGGGCCACGTCCGCCCGGCGGGGACATCCGACGTCGGGAGACATCCGGCGCCCGTCACCCGACACCCGCCCCCAGACATGGAGATGCCCCAGGAGCCCTGCGCCGACGAGTCGAGCGACAGGGCCCCTGGGGCCATGAACGGGTACGAGCGGCTACGGGACCGTCAGCGCGCCAACACCCCGAACTCGTCCCCGGCCCACGGCACCTGAGCAGCCACCGGAGCCTTCACCACGCGGGTGGGCGCGGCCCCGGCGATCTTGCCGTCCTTCGTGCCGACCGACCACACCTCGGACGTGTTCGCCCGGACCGGGAGGGCGATCTCGGGCTGCTTGTCCCCGTTCAGATCCGTGATCTTGAGGAGCTGCGGGATGCGGTAGACACCCTCGGGACGGGGCAGGCCGGGCGCGTTGTAGGGGGAGAACGCGGCGCCGGTGCCGGTCACGCCCCTCTTCGCGCCCTTGAGCACGTACATGCCGCCGCCGCTGATGTAGCAGTGCTCGCAGGTGGCGTGCCGCTCGCCGGGAGCGCCGACGACCAGATCCGCGTAGCCGTCCCGGTTGAGGTCGGCCGCGGCGACGTCGCTGCCGAAGCTGTCCCCCGCCTCGACTCCGCCCGGGACGCCGGGGCTGTCCTCGGTGAACGTCTTGGCACCGCGGTTCTCGTCCACGCCGCCGGCGGAGCCGTAGTTGATCTGGACCCGGCCCGCGTGCCGCTCGGAGTCGATCGCGTACGCCGAGTCGCCGACCGCGATGTCGCCGTACCCGTCCTTGTCGAAGTCGGCGACCGCGACGCTGTTGCCGCCGCGGACGGTGGCCGCGGTCTTGCGCAGCCCGGACGCGCCGCCGAGCAGCACCCGGCCCCGCCTGCGCTCCTCGCCGAGCACCACGAGGTCGTCGATGGCGCCCTTGTTGACCCGTCCCACGGCGAGCCGCTTCTGTGCGTCGGCGTAGCCGAACATGGCGCCCACGTCCACCGGCTTGACCGCGGCGGGCGAGCCGTCGGCCTTGAACGGGCCCTGGTGCAGGCGGATCGCCGTGGAGTAGCCGACGACCAGGTCGGTCCTGCCGTCCCCGGTGAAGTCACCGGCCTTCAGGACCGCGCCGAAGCCGGGCCCGGCCGCGCTGCCGGACATCGTGGTGCCGCCCTTGAGGCCGGTGGGGCCGCCCCAGACCAGGGTGACCTCGTCGCGGGACGCGACGGCGAGGTCCGCGTAGCCGTCGGCGTTGAAGTCGCCGCCTGCGAGCGTCCGGCCGAACCGCTGGTTCTGCCGCGCGCCGCCCGGCACGCCGGGGCTGCTCTGGGTGACGGCCTTCAGGCCGGTCCTCTGGGCGCCGTTCTTCGAGCCGTACGAGACGGTGACGTAGCCCGCGCTCAGGGCCCGGGTGGGCGCGCCGTCCGCGCCGGGGACGTTCACCGCGCCGTCCGGGGCGCCGATGGCGAGGTCGTGGTACCCGTCGCCGTTGAAGTCGTCGGCGTACCGGGTGGGCGCGGGGCCCGTGGTGGCGGCCTGGGCCGCCTGGGTACCGGTGAAGCCCGGCAGACCCCCGGTGAGTGTCGTGGCCGCCGCGGCGATCACGACCGCGCGACGGATGTGGCTGCGCACGTCCGTTCCCCCTAGGAACTCGATTGGTTGCACCCCCAAGACCCCTGCCGCGCACGAACGGTTGTGCGGATCTTCGCGGTACTTCCGTTTGCCCACCCGGAGCCGGTGGCTCGGGCGGGGGATGACGTACGGGTTCCGGGAGCACACCCCGAGCAGGACGGGGCGACGGGGCGGTAGCCACATCGATGTAGTGGCGGGCTCCGCACTCGGCACGATGAACAGCCGCTCCACGCGGACGAGCATGGAATGCGGACATTCTCCGCACCTGCTCGCACCCGCCGCCTCCAGGAGGCCCCGTCGTGCCCAAGACATCGAGCATGCCCCAGAGATCGAGCGCGCCCCAGGCATCGAGCGTGCCCCAGGCGACGAGGTCACGGACACAGGCCACCACAACGGCCGTCGCCGTCGCCCTGCTCGCCGCCACCGCCCTCGCCGGACCACCGGCCGCCGCCGCCGACCGCCCACCCCGCGCGGACCTGCGCGCCGACGTGAACCAGGACGGCCGCGTCGACGTCACCGGCGGCTCCGACGAGGCGGGTGAGGACACCTGGCAGCCGGGGCGCGGGGCGGTGTTCCTCGCGAACGTCGACGACGACTCGCGCCGCTGCCGGACGCGCCCCGGCGACCTGGACCGGATCGACCCGGCCGTGGACACCCGCCTCGCCGCCTGCAACGACGCGGCCGACGAGCAGGTCAACGGGGTGCGCGACCGGGCCGATCTGGCGCCGCTGCGCATTCCGCCCACGGCGGTGGGCGCGGACGCGACCGGCCATGTCGACGTGCCCGCGGCGCAGCGCCCGTACGTCCGGCTCTTCGTCCGGCGCGACGGCCACCTGCGCGTCCTGCGGGGACCGCTCACCGCGGCCGAGCTGCGCGCCGGGGTCGAAATGGCCCTGGAGGGGCGCGACATCGTGCGTGACCCGCGCCGCTGGAACGGCCAGGTCGACGTGACCCTCAGCGTGCGCGGCCAGGGACGCGAGAGCGCCGATCGCGTGCGGCTGAAGGTGGCGCCCGTGCTGTTCCAGAACGACCTCCAGCGCGCCGAGAGCGTCTTCGCCGCCAAGCCCGGCCCGGGCAGCGGCGCCATCCCCGGCTCCGGCGGGATCGGCAACGGCTACCGGCCGCGCGAGTGGCAGCCCTTCGCCTCCTCCCTGCGCCGGGCCGCGCGCGCCGCGGGCCTCGCCGACCGGGACGTCACGTTCACGGCCGGTACCCGGCAGTGGTGGCGCGACATCTGGCGGCAGGACATGGTGGAGCCGACCGTGGCGAGCGTGCCCGCGCCCGGCGGCCGGGTGCACACCATGCGCGTGCTCTTGCGCAGTCCCATGAAGTGGCTGGCGCCCACGGGCGGGAAGACGACCCTGAGCCGGTCCGGGCGGCTGCTGTTCCGTGACTTCCGGGGGCCGGACGTCGGCGTGGTGCAGCAGTTCACGCCCGGCCGCGAGCCGGACGGCCTCGACCTGCAGAACGCCACCGGCAACTTCGAGTCCCTGCCGCCCTCCCCGGGATATCCGCAGGGCCGGGTCCTGTACGGCACCGATCCGCTCCGGCAGCCCGACGCCTCGTACGTGCGGATGATCGAGGCGCAGGCCCAGCAGCCGTCCCTCACGATCGACACGTCCTGGCTGCTCGTGGGGCACGTGGACGAGACCGTGCACGTGGTGCGGGCGGACAACGCGCGCGGCTGGACGCTCGCCGTCGCCGACCCCCGCCAGGCCCTCGACCTGCTGCGGCGCACCCAGCGCGGGGGCGAGGGCGGGCAGCGGATGTTCGCCGCGACGACCATGCCCGACAAGCCCACCGTCGACGGGCTCCTGGCCGACGACGAGTTCCTCGCCGACAACGCGAAGGCCGCGGGACACATCGACGGCCAGATCCGCGTCCTGCTGAAGCAGACCGGTCTGACCCAGCGCGACCTGGTGCGGCTGCCCGTCCTCTACACCATGTCCACCGTCCACCCCGACATCCCCGAGGGCGCCGTCGCCCTCTCCCCCAGCATCGCCAACGGCCTGTCCCTCACCGGCCGGGACTACGCCGCACCCGACCCCCACGGGCCCCGGCTGCAGGGCCGCGACCTGTTCCGCGCGGCGGCCGAGAGGGCCCTGGCCACGGGCGGGGTGCGCGTGCACTGGGTGGAGAACTTCGCCTGGGCGCACCTGGCCGGCGGCGAGGTGCACTGCGCGACGAACGCCCTGCGCGACACCTCCGGGGCGGCCCGATGGTGGACGCGGCGCACGACATAGCACCGCATAGAGTGATCGGTCGCAGCCCGCGGCCGAGTGCGCCGCGGGCGCTCTGCCGCAGAGGAGTTGTTCCAGTTGTCCCCACGTGAGCACGTGAAGTCGCAGCCGTACGCCGGGTCGGCGCCCCTCGGCGCGGCGGCGGCCCGGCGCACGCGGCGGCTGTCGGCGTCGGCCGTGGTGGCCGGTGCGGCGGTCGTGGTCTGCCTCGCGGGCACCGCATCGGCCCACGCGGCCGAGGGTGCCGGGCCGGTCGCCCGTGGCGGCGCCGCCACGGCCACCGTCCACAGCCCCGCGGCGGCGACGACCGTGGTGACGGAGGGCCAGGTCAAGGAGGCGGCGCCCGGCGGGACGCTCCTGTACCCGAGCGTCACCAGCTGTCTGACCGTCACCGTCCACCTCCGCTCGGGCGGCGCGGTGGGCGCGCACGCGAGCCTGTTCCAGGTGCCGGGCGAGCTGCGCTCGGACCAGGTCCTGGAGCGCGTCAAGGCCCTGGTCGGCACCCGCGAGGTGGCATCGGTGGACGTCAGGGGCGCGGTCGGGGCCTGGCATCCGACCTACTTCACCAAGGCGATCGAGAGCTACGGCGAGGGCGAGGAGGTTCCCGTGCCCCAGGGCCAGGACTTCGCCGGTCTCACGGCGGCGGTGGCGCGGGGGCTCGGGGTGCCGACGGACGCGGTGACGGTCACGGACGTACCCGATGGTGATCAGGTCGTGGAGGTGCGGCGGTACTGACCGCGCGGGCCCGGGTCCGCAGACGCCGGGATCGGGCCCGCACACGCCGGGATCGGACCCGGCCGTCCAGTGCCGGGCCTGACGGCCCCCCGTCCGGTGCCAGGCCTGACGGCTCTGGCCGTCAGGCCTCCGCCACCGCCTGGCGGTCCGTCAGCGCCCGCGCCTTCGCGTTCTCGATGTGCCGCCGCATCTTCTTCGCGGCGCCGTCCGCGTCGCCCGCCGCCATCGCCTCGTACACGGCCGTGTGCTCGCGCGCCGGGGACTCGGCCTCGGAGGAGCCGAGTTCGGTGAAGAGGCGGAAGCGCTGGACGTGGCCGCCGAGGGAACGGTAGGCGGTCTCCAGGAACGGGTTGTCGCACTGCGCGGCGATGCGCAGGTGGAAGCGCTCGTCGGCGGCCCAGTACGGCCGCACCGAGGCCGAACGCGGCGCCGCCGCGCAGCGCTTCAGCTCCTCGATGCTCTCCTTCAGTTCGTCCAGGAACTCCGGCGTGGTGCGGCGCGCCGCCTCCTGGACCATCGCCGGTTCCAGGAGGAGCCGCGCGTCCATCAGCTTGATCAGCTCGCGCTCGGTGAAGAGCGGTGCGACGCGGTAGCCCTTGAGCGCCTCGCGGCGCACCAGACCCGTGTGCTCCAGGCGGGCCAGGGCCTCGCGGAGCGGTGTCTGACTGACGTTCAGCTCCCGGGTCAGGGCCCCGATGTTGAGGGACTGCCCCGGTGACCACAGACCGTCCATGAACTGCCCGAGCAGTACCTCGTACATCTGGTCGGCCAGGGGTTGCCGGGCGGGCGGGCGCGTCGTAGCCATCATGCCTCCTTCGGTGCCCGACACTAGCGCAGCCGCTCCCCCTCTTGATCACAGCTCGATCCTATACTATTTTGCTTCGCGCTATAGTATAGCGATAGATCGAGGAGGATCCTCATGCCTGCCCAGCGCCCCTCGCACTCCCCGGACTCTCTGCGCTCCCCGGACTCCCCGGATTGCCCGGACCCCTTGCCCGATGACTCATCGGCCGTGGTGCTCGTGACCACGGCGTATCTCGAACCCGGCGGCGAGGTCGACCGGCTGCTGCGGGAAGCCGGTCTGCGGACGGTCTTCGCGCGGCCCGCGGACCGGCGCGCGGCAGGCCGCTCGCTGGCCTCGGCCGTCGCCGAGGCGGGTGCCGCGGGCGTCGTCGCGGGGACCGACCCGTTCCCGGCGGCGGTGCTCGATGCCGCCCCCGGGCTGCGGGTCGTCGCCCGCTGCGGCGCCGGGTACGACAACGTGGACGTGGCCGCCGCCACCCGCCGCGGCGTCGCCGTCACACGCACCCCCGGCGCCAACCGCCGGTCCGTCGCCGAGCATGTGCTCGGCCTGATGGTGAGCTGCGCGCGGGGCATTCCGCAGAACGTCGCCGAGGTACGGGCGGGTGGCTGGTCGCAGCCCAGCGGGCGGGAGTTGGCGGGCGCGACGCTCGGCGTCGTCGGGCTCGGCTCGATCGGGCGGACCGTGGCGCGCCTCGGCCTGGCCCTCGGCATGCGCGTCGTGGGGCACGACCCGCGCCTGGACCCGGCGTTCCACGCGGAGACCGGGGTGGCGGCGCTGTCCCTTGAAGAGGTGCTCGGCGAGGCCGACTTCGTGACGCTGCACCTCGCCCTCGACGCGTCGACCCGGCACCTCATCGACGGGGCCGCGCTGCGCCGGATGCGGCCCGGCGCGTACCTCATCAACACCGCGCGGGGCGGCATCGTCGACGAGGAGGCCCTCGCCGACGTGATCGGCGAGGGCCGACTCGCGGGCGCCGCCCTGGATGTGACGGAGCGTGAGCCGCTGCCGCCGGACTCCCGG
This sequence comes from Streptomyces flavofungini, assembly GCF_014650815.1. GTDB lineage: Bacteria > Actinomycetota > Actinomycetes > Streptomycetales > Streptomycetaceae > Streptomyces > Streptomyces flavofungini. Next base: position 741,376 of record NZ_BMVR01000003.1, on the reverse strand, counting down.
CTGCGGGCGTTCGGCAATGTCCTGGTGACCGGACACATCGCGGGCGCGACGGCGGAGGCCCGGTCGCGCTCCAGCCTGACGGCGGCCCGGCAGGTGATCGACGTGCTGTCGGGACGGGATGCCGAGCACGTCGTGAATCCGGAGTGGGCGGCGGCGCGCGCGGCGGCGGCGCGGTGATGGGGGTCGCTGGTGAGACGGCTGGGGCGCGGCCCGAGGAATCGTCCCCTCCCCCGGCGCCGCGCGCGGCGCCGCTCGGCCCGAGCGGCCTCCGGGTCCCCGGCGGTCCGCCCCTCGCCGCCAACCTCAAGTGGCTCTTCACGGAGCTGTCCTTCGAGCGGCGCTTCGACGCGGCGGCCGAGGCGGGCTTCGCGGGGGTCGAGTACGCCGACCCGTATCCATATCCCCCGGCGCGACTGCGCGGGCTGCTGCGGGACGCTGGGTTGCGGCAGGTTCTCATCAACTCGCCCGCCGGGGAGGCCGGTTCGGTGGAGCGGGCGGGGCTCGCCTGCCACCCGGGCCGCGTCGCGGACTTCCGTGCCGGGGTCGAGCGCGGCCTTGCGTACGCCACCGAGCTGGGCGCCGGGCTCCTGCACGTCCTGGCCGGGGTCGTACCGCCGGACGTGAGCGCCGAGCGCGCCTTCGCCACCTACGTCACGAACATCGCCTGGGCCGCCGACCGCGCCCACGGCACCGGGGTGCGCGTCGTCGTCGAGGCGCAGAACCGGCGTGACGCGCCCGGCTACTTCCTCCGCACCCAGGCCCGGGCGACGGCCGTCGTGGAAGCCGTCGGCCGCGACCGGGCCGGGCTGCTCCTCGACCTCTACCACGCCCAGGTCACCGAGGGCGATCTCGTACGGACCCTGGACGCCTGCCTGCCGTACGCCCTGCACCTCCAGATCGCCGACCCGCCCGACCGCACCGAGCCCGGCACCGGCGAGATCCGCTGGCCGCGGGTCTTCGAGGCGCTGCGCGCGGCCGGGTACGACGGCTGGATCGGCTGCGAGTACCGGCCCGCCCACGGCACGGTCGCCGGGCTCGGCTGGATCACGGAGGTGACGGCGTGAACACCTCCGCCCGCCCCGCTCCCCCACCTGGGCGCCCGCGCATCGCGCTCATCAGCGCCACCCCGGCGGCGATCGGCCCCGCCGTCGCCGGGCTCGCCGACGCCTTCCCCGAGGCCGAGCCCTGGAACCTGCTCGACGACGCGCTGCTCACCGACGCCGAGGCACAGGGCGGACTGGCTCCGGCGCTCGCCGACCGGATGCGGCGGCTCATCGCGTACGCCGTGGCGGGCGGCGCCCGGGGCGTACTCCTGACGTGCTCGCTCTACGGGCCGGTGGCCGAGCGCGCCGAGGCGGCCGTCCCGGTGCTCGCGGCGGACTCCGCCGCGTTCGCCGCGGCGCTCGCCCGGGGCCACCGTCGTGTGCTCGTCCTCGCGTCCTTCGCCGGGGCGTTGGACGACTCGCTGGAGCGGTTCCGGGCCGCCGCGCGGGCTGCCGGGTCGCCCGTGCGGGCCGTCGGCCAGGTGATCGCCCCGGGCGAGCGCCCGGATCCCGGGGATGCGGACGGGGTGCTGCTGGCCCAGTACTCGTTGGCGCCGCACGCCGACGACCTGGTTGCCGCACTCGGGCTGCCCGTCCACACCGGGCCGCACACGGCGGCCCGCGCCCTGCGCAGCGCGGTGGGCCGGGCCGCGGAGGCCACCTCGGCGGCAGGAACAGCGACGGCAGGAACAGAGAGGAGCACGTCGTGCTCGGAGTGATCGCCGATGACGTGACCGGGGCCGGTGATGTGGCCCTGGCCCTGCGGGAGAGCGGGCTGCGGACCGTCCTGTACTTCGGGGTGCCGGGCGCGGACGTGGCGCCGCCGGACGGGCACGAGGCGGTCGTCGTCGCGCTCAAGAGCCGGATGGCGGCCCCCGCACACGCCGTCGCGGAGTCGCTGGCGGCCCTGGAGCACCTGCGCGAACACGGCGTGCGGCAGGTCTACTTCAAGTTCTGCTCGACCTTCGACTCCACGCCCGACGGCAACATCGGCCCGGTCCTGGACGCGCTCGCCGACGCCCTGGACGCCCCGGCCGTGCTCCTCACCCCCAGCTCACCGCAGCACGGCCGCACCCAGTACGAGGGCCGGCTCTTCGTGAACGGCGTGCCGTTGGCCGAGTCGCCGATGCGCCACCACCCGGTGACGCCGATGACCGACTCGTCGCTGCCCCGGCTTCTCCGGGCCCAGACGGACCAGCCGGTGGAGGTGGTCCGGTGGGGCACCGTGCGCGCGGGCGTCGAGGCCGTCCGCGCGGCGCTCACCGACGCGACGGCGCGCGGCGTCCGCTACCTGCTCGCCGACGCGCTCGACGAGGACGACCTGCGCACCCTCGGCCTCGCCACGGCCGACGCGCCGCTCACCGCCGGGGCGGCCGGACTCGCGGGCGGGCTGGCACACGCCGTCCCGGGCGGCGCCCCCGCCCCGTACGACGAGGTGGAGCCCCTGGCCACCTGGCCCGCGGCCGTCCTCGCCGGAAGCTGCTCCGCGCGCACCCTCCAACAACTCGACGCCCTGCGCGCCCAGGGCCGCCCGCTGCACCGCCTCGACCCCGTGGCCGAGCCCGACCCGGCAACGCTGGCCGGACACGCCCTCGACTGGTACGACGCCCTGCCGCCCGGCTCACCCCACGGCGCACCCGTGCTCCACTCCTCCGTCGAGCCCGACGAACTCCGGGCCGTCCAACGGGCATTGGGCGCCGAACGGGCGGCGGCCGTCCTGGAGGAGGCCACCGGCCGCATCGCCGCCGGGCTCGCGTCCCGGGGCGTACGCCGCATCATCGCGGCGGGCGGCGAGACCTCGGGCTCCGTGGTCACCGCACTCGGCATCACCGGCGCCTGGATCGGCCGCGCCGGGGCCCCCGGCGTCCCGTGGATCCACCCCACCTCGGGCCCCGACATCACGCTCCTCCTCAAGTCGGGCAACTTCGGCGCCCCGGACTTCCTGGTCAGGGCCTCGGCAGCACCCCGCGACCACCCCCTGCCCCAGGGCCACTCCCCCTCCCGGCCCCCGGACCTCTCCGCTCCCACACACCACTCCAGTCCCCCGCACCACGCGCCCGCACCGGCCGCCCCCGCACCTCCTGGCCGCTCCGCTCCCCCACCGCACACCCCCTCCCCGCCAAGCCGCCCCCAAGGAGCCCGCCCATGACCACCACCCCGCGCCGGACCCCCGTCCCTGGCACCGCGCCCGACCACCCCCAACACCCGCCCGCCACGGCCCCTTCGCACCCCTCGCCCGCACTCCCCCACTCCTCCGCACGCGCCGCCCTCGTCACCACCGCCCACGCCCTGGCCGCCCGCGGGCTCGTGCACGGACGCACCGGCAACGTGTCGCTGCGTACCACCGACGGCAGCATCCTCATCACCCCGACCGGCACCGAGCTCGGGGCCGTGGCTCCCGAGGACCTGTCCGTCATCGACGCCGACGGCGCGCACCTCGACGGACCGCCGCCGTCCAAAGAGGCGTTCCTGCACGCCGCGATGCTGCGCGCACGCCCCGACGCGCGGGCCGTCGTCCACACTCACTCCCCGCACGCCGCCGCGGTGTCGTGCCTCGACGGCCTCGACCCGGACGACGCGCTCCCCCCGCTCACCGCCTACTACGCCATGCGCGTCGGACGGCTCCCCCTGCTCCCCTACTTCGCGCCGGGCGACGTCCGACTCGCGGGCCCGGCCGAGGAGCAGGCCCGTACCCACGCGGCGCTGCTGCTGCGGCACCACGGTCCGGTGGTGGCGGCTCCCGGGCTCGACGCGGCGTTGGAGGCCGTCGAGGAACTGGAGCAGACAGCGCGGATCTTCCTGCTCCTGCGCGGTACCGAGCACGCCCGCCTCAGTGCGGAGCAGCGTGCCGCCCTCGCCCCTCGCCTCCCCTCCCCCGTGGCCCTGTTCAGCGCGCTCGCCATCAAGAAGGCCCTGGACGACGTCGTCCTGGAGGCGTTCACCAGCGCCACCGGGATCGACGTCGACGGGGTGTACGAGCCCACGAACGTCCTGCTTGAGCAGATCGCGGGCGGCGCGCGCCCCGACGTCATGGTCGGGGTGACGAGCGGCCTGGCGAAGCTGGCCGACGCGGGCGTGCTCGACCGGGCCTCGCTGCGGCCGCTCGCGCGCGTGGGCATCGGGGTGGCCGTGCCGCCGGGTGCGCCCGCCGTGGATATTTCCAGCACGGGGGCGCTCGTGCGGGCGCTGACGTCCGCCCGGTCGGTGGCGTACTCGCGTACCGGCGCGAGCGGTGTCGCGTTCGCCGCGCTGCTCGACCGGCTCGGCATCGCGGCCGAGGTCAACTCCCGGGCCACGGTGGTCGACAAGGGGTTCACGGCCCTCGCGGTCACGGACGGGCGGGCGGACCTGGCCGTGCAGCAGGTGAGCGAGCTGCGGTTCGTGCCGGACGCGCGGGTCGTCGGCGCGTTCCCCGAGGAGGTCCAGCACTACACCGACCTGTCGATCGCGCTGGGCGCACACGCCAGGGACCACCCCGGGGCCCACGCCCTCCTGCGCCACCTCACCGCCGCCCCGGCCCACGCCGCGTACCGCGCGGCCGGACTCGAGGACCCAAGCCGATGAACGCGATCCTCGCCCTGGTGGCGTTCATCGGCGTCATCGTCATCTGGAATGTGGGATTCCGGCGGAACATCGGCGAGGCGATGGTCCTCGGGTTCCTGGCGAGCGCGACGTTCGGCGGGACCGACGCGCCGCGCGTGGCGTGGGAGAGCCTCGTCGAGGGCCTCAAGTCGGAGATCACGTTCGCGGCGCTCGCGTTCGTCTTCGTCAGCGAACTGCTCACGCGTACGGGCCTCGTGCACCGGATGATCGACATCCTCAGCTCACTGCTCGGCCGCCGCAAGGGCGGTTCCGCGTACGCGGCGACGGTGGCCTCCGGCCTGTTCGGAGCCGTCGCGCACAACGGCGCGGCGATCGTCGCCACCGTCGGCTCGCTGGCCATCCCGTGGATGAAGCGGTCGCGGGCCAGCGGCGAGACAGCCGCGCTGGTGCTTTCCGGCAACGCGGGCGTCGGCGCGACGTTCCCGTTCAGCGGCGCGTTCTTCGTGCTGCTCGCCGCGCCGACGGTGGTGCCGGTGCTGTCCTCGCACGACGTCGTGGCCACGCTGTTCGTCACCGGGGCGTGGATGGTCGGGATGCGGCTCGTCATCGCGTACGCGATCGTGCGCTGGCGGGGCGTGGGGACGATGACCGCGGCGGACATCCGGCCGCTGCGCCAGTCGTTCGGCTCGGGCTGGACGTCGCTCCTCGTCCTCGCAGCCGTCGCCGTGCCGGTCCTCCTCACGGCGGGGCCCGGCAGCGACTGGGCGACGGACCGCCTCGACGGGCTCGACGCCACGGACGCGGTGCCGCTGCTCATGTGGCTGCCGGTGGTGATGCTGGTCGCAGGGCTCCTGGTGGAGCGGCGGGCGCTGCCGCACGGCGGCGCCGACTGGTGGCGGACGCTGGGCGAGATCGGCGCGAAGCTGGGGCTCGTGGGCGTGACGATGGTGTCGGCGTTCGCGGCCTCGGAGGTCCTCGCCCGTCTCGGCCTCGGCGAGCAACTCGCCCCGTACCTCAAGGACCTCCAGGACGTCCCGCCCCTGGTCGCGGCGCTCGTGGTGGGCCTGGTCCTCGTCGTCGTCGCGGGCCCCCTCAACACCACGTCCACCCTCGCGGCCGTCGGCCCCGTCGCCTTCGCCGCGCTCACCGCCGCCGGCATCCCCGCCCACGTCGCGTTCGCGTCGGTGATCGTGTGGGCCTCGTCCGAGGGCTGCTCACCGCCGGGCGCGGCGCCCCTGTACGTGGCCGCGGGCATCGCCGACATCAACCCGGCCCGCATCTTCCTGCCCGTGGCCCTGTACTACCTGGTGCCGACCTACCTGTTCGGCGTCCTGATGGCGGTGGGCGTGCTGTGGGTACCCGGCTGAGCCGCACACGGGGTCCCCGGCCGAGCCGCACACGGAGAAACGGAGAGCCACCGTGCACAGCTTCCTGCGTGTCTTCCTGCTGGGCGCGACCCGCGTCCTGCTCATCGCCTTCCTGCTCGGCGGCCTCGTCGTGGTCGCGGGTCAGATCGTGGCCCTCGCGGCGGGCGACCCGCACCTGATGACGCTGTTCGGCACCGACGTCACCGAGGTGGTGTGCGTCATCGCGGGCGCGGCGGGCGCCTGTTCGTTCCTGCTTCTGTACGTACGGGAGCGGGGTCCCGCCGACGGCGCCGCGGGCGGGGACGACGGGGCGGCGGACGAGAGGAAGAGCGTCTGGGACTGAGCCGGACCGGCCGTCACCGCCCGCATAACGCCCGCGCCATCGGGCACTCGGGGTGGCGGAGGTCGATAGACATGGTTCCTTTGCTGCTGGTTCTGCTGATCGCTCTCGTGCTGTTCGGCGCGGGCTTCGCCCTCAAGTTCCTGTGGCTGGTGGCGGCCGTCGTCATCGTGGCGTGGCTGGTGGGCTTCATCGTCCGCCCGGCCGGGGCCGGCGGACGCAGGGGGCGCTGGTACCGCTGGTGAGTCCCGGCGGAGGCCCGCGCCGCCCGCTCGGCCGGACGCCCAGTCAGTCGGACTGGGCGTCCGGTGCCTGTTCTGCGGCGGTGCCGACGGTGTAGGTGTCCTTGACCTTCACCTCGGTCACCCCGCGGCCCTCGGGGAACACCGACCGCCAGTCGCCGATGACGTGGAGTTCGTCGGTGCCCATGGCGCGCACGACACCCAGGCCCTCGCGGTGCGCCTTGTACGCCTTCGTCCAGAGGTTGGAGAACGCCTGGGAGCGGATGAGGTGCATCCAGTCGGGGCGGTACAGCTCACGGTTGTAGTGGGACTCGCCCATCGTGGAGACGAACTTCGAGTACATCGCCTTCACGTACTCCAGCGTCACCTCTTCGTCCCCGGCGATCGCCCCGTCCCGGGCGTCCTTCAGGGCGATGCGGAACTTCTCAAGGAGGTTCTCCGTGGCGCCGGACGTGAACGACTCGTGGATCTCCGGCGCGTCGCACATCCCGTACTTCGGGCCCGACAGGCGCAGCAGCAGGCGGAGGGTCGGCTCGGTGACCCACAGGGGGCCCGGTTCGTCGCGGTTGCCCAGTGGGTTGGGCAGGACGTCGTCGTGGTGCCAGTCGGGCGGGGTGATCAGATGGACGCCCGCGCGGCGGTGGTCGTGGTCGAAGCCGGTGGAGTGCTCCAGCTGGCCGATCGGGAGGTGCGTCTTCAGGGCGGAAAGACAGGCGCCGTTGATGTCGAGCGCCGTCACCTCGTGGGCACCGGGCGGCAGTTCGGCGCGGGTCCACTTGGGGCGGCCCTCCCAGATCTGGTCCGCACCGCGCGCCGTCTGCTTGCGCAGGATGTCCGGGACCCAGGGGTGCGCGACGACGTCGTACCTGGCCCCCTTGCGGGTCTCGTCGAGCAGCGCCATCGCGTCCGGGATCGCCCGCTTCACCAGCGCCGCCGTGGCCGCCTCCACATCCCCGGCGCACTCGGCGAGCGCAGCGGCGACCGCGTCGCCGATCAGGTCGGGGACGTCGGACGCGGCCTGGGCGCGGCGGCCCACGGGCACGACCTTCATGCCTCGGCCCGGGCTGCGGACGACGCGCTGCGGGCCGGAGGCGTTGGGCTGCGGGGCGGAGGCGTTGAGGAGCTGCGGGGCAGCGGCAGCGGGCCGGGGTGGCGGGCCGGGTCGCGGGGACCGGGGGCTCCGGCGCGGGAGCGGCGCACTCGGCGGGGTCGAGGTGCTGCGGATAGCCCTCCACCTGGTGCCGGGCGGGCTGACCGCACAGCACACAGGGGCTCGGCTCGGCGAGTTCGCCCTGGTCGTCGGCACCGGCATCGGCAGAGGCGGCATCGGCAGGCGCGGTCCGCGCGGCAGTCGCCGCGGGCTCCCCCGACGCCTCACCGCCCAGGGCCACGACATCCGCCGTACCGCCACGGCGCCGCTCCTCGTCCAGCTGGCGCAGCCGCTCCCGCTCCTCGGCCTGCCGCAGGAAGTACACGTACCGGCTGCGCAGCTCCCCGCTGGGATCGCGCCCCGTCTCCCACGCCGCGAGCGTCGACGAGCTCACCCCCAGGGCGCGGGCGACCTGCGCCCGCGACCGGCCGAGCTCGTCGCGCAGCAGCCGGCGCCGCTCGGCGGGCGGCAGCGGGTTGGCGTCGGGCGCGGCCGCGAGCAGCGCGTCGATCGCCTCGAATTCACTCACGGCGCTTCTCCTGGACGGTGGGGGCTGTCAGCAGCCAGTACCCAATGTCCGTGGCCGACCGCGGGCTGCCCCGGCCCGGTCAGCCCGTCTTCCTCCGGTCGAACCACACCGTGGCGAACGTCGGCGCCAGACCGGCCCAGAACACCACCATCGGCACGGCCCGGTCCGTCCACGGCACTTGGGTGATGACGAGGGTGCAGAGCATGGCCCAGGCCGCCTGGGCGACCACGATCCGGGCCCAGCGACCGCGCCGGAGCAGCGACTGGACGTTGAGCTGGACGCCGGTGCGCCGACGGCGGTAGCGCAGCAGGGCGCCGACGGCCCAGATCGCGCTCATCGGGACGAGGCACCAGAGCCGTTGGCCGAGTTCGACGGGCAGCTCGCGCTGCGTCTCCCCGTCGACGGCGAACAGGTCGATCATCGACGCGCCGAGGCCGAGGCACAGCAGGGCGAGCCAGCGCACGCCGCGCAGCATGCGGTACGTGGCGTGGTCGAGGCCGCGCCGCAGCTCCTCGGAGTCCGGCGCGGCGGCCAGCCCGGCGGCGTACAGGTCGGCGGCCTCCACGGCCTTGACGCCGGGGGTGTCGGCGGCCTTGCGGGTCTGACGCTCCAGGGCCTGCGGGTGGTGCGGGTCGAGCCGGAGGATGGCGAGGTCGAGCTGGTCGGCGACGGTCTCGTTGCCCGCGAGCGAGGCGATCTTGTACGCGACCTCGTGGCCGTAGACCTCCTCGGGACCCAGGCGCAGCGCCTCCTTGACGTGCGCCTCGGCGAGGCGGGCGGAGACGTCCATGTCCTGGGGCGTGACCTGGCCGCCGTTGGCCTGGCCGCGGCTGACGACGTTCGTGATGAACACGACGTCGGCGAGGAGGGCGTGGCCGAGCCAGTACTCCGGGGCGAGGCGGACCACCTCGCGCAGGACGGTCTCGACCTCGGGCATGCGGGCGCCGCCGACGCGGCGCAGCGCGTAGGACCGCATGAGGAGCCCGCCCACGTCCTGCGGGTCGAGCTCGAGGGCCTCGTCGGCCGCTGCGAGCGCCTCGTCCGGGCGGCCCGCGTCGAGGTGGCAGCGGGAGAGTTTGGCCCAGGCGCGGACGTCGGCCGGGTCCTCGGCGATGCGCTGGGCGAGCAGGGCGCCCGCCTCGTCGTACCGCTCCAGGTCGATCAGGGCGTCGGCCCGCTCCACGGCGGGGTGTATCGCGGTCACAGCTTCCGCTTCTTCTTGAGGTGGGCGACCAGGTCGTCGTACATGCCGCCGTCGTTGGCGTACATCGCCACGTTGCGGGCGGAGGCGAACCACGGCTCGGTGGACGGCAGGACCTGCTGCGCGGCGGCGAGCAGGTCCTTCATGCCGATGAGGCGCACGGTGCCGGTGCGCGCCGAGTCGAGCAGCGCGCGCTCGGCCGCGGCCTCGCACAGGTGGGCCAGGTCGGCGCCGGACAGGCCGTCGGTGGCCTTGACGAGCTTGCCCAGGTCGACGTTCTCGATGGGCCGGTCGCGCAGGTGGTAGCGGAGGATCGCCTCGCGGGCGGGGCCGTCGGGCGGCAGGACGAGCAGGGTGCGGTCCAGGCGGCCGGGGCGGCGCAGCGCGATGTCCACGTCCCAGGGCACGTTGGTGGCGGCGAGGACGAACACGCCCTCGTTGGCGCCCGCGTCGACGCCGTCCAGCTCGGTCAGGAGCTGGTTGACGGTGTTGCGCATGCCGCTGCTCTGGCTGCGGCTGCGCTTGCCGCCGAGCGCGTCCAGCTCGTCGAGGAAGACCACGCACGGGGCCTGGCGGCGGGCCGTCCGGAAGATCTCGTGCATGTTGCGTTCGGAGTTGCCGATCCACATGTCGAGCACGTCGTTGACCGACACCGACAGGAACGCGGCGCCGAGTTCACCGGCGACGGCCCGCGCGATGAACGTCTTCCCGCAGCCCGGCGGCCCGTACAGGAGCAGCCCGCCGCGCAGGCTCTTGCCGTACACGCGCCGCAGCTCGGGGTTGCGCAGCGGCGCGAGGAACGCGGCCTCAAGCCGCTCCTTGACCTCCTGCATCCCGCCCACGTCGGCGAGACGGACGGCACCGGGCCGCTCCACGTCCCACGCGGCGGCGTCCCCGGCGTCACCGCCCCCGTCGACGGTGAGGGGCGCCTCGACGAAGCGGGGCGGGAGGACGTCGCCGACTTGGTCCTGGGCGGCTTTCCAGTCGAAGCCGGGACGGGCGGGCGCGGAGTCGGCTTCCTGGGCTGGGACGACCTCTTGAGCGGGCGCGACCTCTTGCGCAGACGCCACCTCTTGCGCGGGCGCACCTTCCTGAGTGGGCACCCCCAACGCCCGAGCCATCAACCGCCGCGCCTCGACGTCCCCAGGCGCGCGCTGCAGCGCGACAGCCACCTCGGCGACCGCGGCGTCACCGTGCCCCGCGTCGAGGAGCAGCGCGGCGAGGTGCAGCCGCAACGGGACGTCATCGGGCGCCGCGGCGACGGCTGTCCGCAGGCTCTGTATCAGGGGGGATTCCGCCAACATGGCGATAACTCTACGAAGCCGCCCCCGACGCCCGGGCCGCGCCCCCGCGAGGACGCGGCCCCGGACCCTACCGAGGAGCCAACGCCCGCGCGTGCGCGGCCCGTGCGACCTTCGGGCCGAGCCAGCGCTTGAGCCGACGCAGCGCCGTGAGCCGCCCCACGGCCTTGTCGAGGCCGTAGTAGAGCTGCGGCGGTACGTGCGGAAGGAGCGGCGAGTGCCGCTGCCCGAGCAGCGCGAACATGCGGTGCGGCGGCAGCCGCAGGTACCGGGGCAGGTTCTCGTACCACTGGGCGCTGTAGCGGGCGGCGCTCTGCACCGGCAGGAGGGCGGACTTGCGCTCGTGCTCGTACGCGGCGAGGGCGTCCGGCAGGTCCGGGTGCGCGCGGAGCGCGTCGGCGAGCGCGATGGCGTCCTCCAGGGCGAGCGTCGTACCGGCGCCGATGGAGTAGTGGGTGGTGTGGGCGGCGTCGCCGAGCAGGACGACGTTGTCGCGGTACCAGCGCTCGTTGGTGAGGGTGCGGAAGGTCAGCCACTGGGGTCGGCCGTCGCCGGCGGAGCGGCCGATGAGGCGGTGGCCGTCGAGCAGGTCGGCGAAGAGCTGCTCCAGGAGGGCGAGCCCGTCCGCCTCGTCCGCGCGGTCGAGGCCGAGGCCGCTCCAGGTCTCGGGGGCGCACTCGACGACGCAGGTGCTGCCCTCGGCGCCGTACCCGTACGCGTAGCACCAGACCCAGCCGTGCTCGGTCTCCACGAACGCGAAGTTGAAGGCGTCGAAGACCTTGGTGGTGCCGAGCCAGGTGTAGTGGTTGCGCCCGGCCCTGACCTCGGTCCCGAAGTGGTCGGCGTCGTGGGTCCGCAGCGTGCTGTGCAGCCCGTCACCGGCGACGACGAGATCGGCGTCGCCGGGCAGCGCGCCGACCTCCACCTCGTGCGCGAACTCCAGCCGTACGCCGAGGGACCGCGCCCGCTCCGCCAGAATCCGCAACAGCCGGTGCCGCCCGATCCCGAATCCCTCGTCCCCATGGTGACGGGTCGACAGCTCCCGCACATGGGCGACCCCGTCGCTCCACCGCACGGAGTGCTCCTCGACGGCCCGCGCGGACTCGGGGTCGTGCGCGTGCAGCTTGTCCAGCAGCCCGCGCCAGTACGTGACCCCCCACCCGTAGGTCGAGCCCTCCGGGTTGCGTTCGTACACGGTGATCTCGGTGGACGGATCCTGCCGCTTCAACAGGATCGAGAGATACAGACCCGCGGGCCCGCCTCCGACGCAGACGACCTTCACGCACACCTCTACACGTTGCTCATGATTGCCGAATCGCAACGGAGAGTAGCACCAAAAGTCAGAGATCCTACAAAATGCCGGAATTGGGGTTGCTGATGGTGTCTCCGGAATCCCGGCCGACGCGGCGATACCTGGCCGCCGCCCGGCCGTTCCGCCATCGACTCACACCTTGCGCGCCACCCCCACATACACCGGCATCTCCTCGTCCCGGATCCGCATCGTCCGGTCCGGCCGCCACTTCGGGCCGACCACGACGCCCGGATCGCACATGTCGAGGCCGGTGAAGAAGGCGGCGACCTCGGTGCGCGACCTCGCCCTGACCGGTGTGCCGCCGCTGCGGTAGATCTCGTCGATGCGCTCCCAGATGCCGGGGTTGAACTCGTGGGTGACGTGCGACAGGAGGAGATGGCTGCCGGGCGCCAGGGGAGCCAGCAGGGTGTCGATGATCCGCTGGGGGTGCTGTTCGTCGGTCACGTAGTGGAGCAGCGCGATCAGCGACAGGGCGATCGGCTGGTCGAAGTCGAGGTGTGTCCGGGCGTGGGCGACGATCGACTCGGGGTCCCTCAGGTCGGCCTGGACGTACGCGGTGCGCCCCTCGGGCCTGCCGCGCAGCAGCGCTTCGGCGTGGCGCAGGACGATGGGGTCGTTGTCCGTGTAGACCACGCTGGCGTCGGCAGCGACCTCCTGGGCGATCTGGTGGAGGTTGGGCTCTGTGGGGATCCCGGTGCCGATGTCCAGGAACTGCCGCACACCCCGGTTGGCGACGAAGCGCACGGCGCGGTGCATGAACTCACGGTTGGCCCATGCCGTCTCCTTGGCACCAGGCATCAGCTGGACGACTTCCTCCGCGGCCGCCCAGTCGGCGGGATAGCTGTCCTTCCCGCCGAGGAACCAGTCGTACATCCGAGCCGGATGCGGAACGCTCGTGTCGATGTCGCCCGCGGTGAACGCGCTCTCCGTCACGTCAATCCTCCCCGCCGCAAGGCGGCGCGCCGTATTCGGTTCCGATGGATCGCCCGGCATGCGCAGTTGCACACATGGAAGGGGTACGTCGAGGATGGACCGCCCGCGTCCCGCGCGTCCCACACGCCGTCCCCCGCACCCAGCCAACGAGCATGCTCCCACGCCCCGCACCCGCTGGACAGAGGCCCCAGTAAACTTTGCAGAGTGAGAAGTTAGGGCTTGCCAGACGGCTGATCCCGCCACCATAGTTGGGGCGCTCCCCACCGAACTCCCCTCCAGATCAAGGGCGGTCGCGTGCCTTCACTTGAGGAATCAGCCGTGGACTTACGAAGATCCGGTCCGACGCGGGACGTCTCTCCCGCCAGCGACGACCTCCACAGCACCACTCGCCGCGTCTCCTTCGCCCTGCCCGCGGACAGCAGGGCCGTCGGGGAGGCGCGGCACCTCGCCCGGGAGCAGCTCAAGTACTGGGGCGTCGGCGCTGAGAAGCGCGACGCCGCGGCGCTGGTGGTGACCGAGCTGTTCACCAACGCCCTGGCCCACACGACGAGCGATGTCGTCGTGTGCGCCCTGAAGACCACGTCCGATCACCTCGTGATCGAGGTCATGGACGACGGCAGCGGCCCACCCGACCCCGCACCCCGGGAAGCGGGCGCCCACGACGAACACGGCCGTGGGCTCGCCCTCGTGCGGGCCGTGTCGGCATGCTGGGGCGCGGGGCCGTCCGGTGGCGGGGTCGGGCAGGCCGTCTGGGCGGTGCTGCCTCCGGCCCAGGTGCGCGCGGGTACGGCAGGCCGATGACGGGCGGGCCCGCGGTCCCTTGCACGGGTGGCACTCCAGTGAGTCGGCGGCCACCGGGCCCGTTCCCCACGCCCGCTACGATCTCGATCACACGGGCCCGGGACCAGGGCCCGACCGCAGCAGATCAGGCAAGTGGGGAACTTCTTATGGTGAGACATGGGTTCGCTCGTTCGGCGACCGTGGCCGTGACCGGTGTGGTGCTCGCGGCGGTGGGCGCGACCACCGCGGTGGCCCAGCCGGCCGGGAGCAAGGCGGCAGCCGACCCCGCGGCCGTGCGTGCCGCGCTGGAGCGCACCGTCGCCGCGGGCGCGCCGGGCGCGTTCGCGGTGGTCCGGGACCACGGCGGCACCGACCCGAAGCAGAGCGTGGCCGTCGGCAAGGCCGACCTCGACGGCACGCCGATGAACGCCAACTGGCGGTTCCGGGTCGGGAGCAACACCAAGTTGTTCACGTCCGTGCTGGTGCTGCGCCTCGCCGAGCAGGGCCGCATCGATCTGGACAAGCCGCTGCGCGACTCCCTGCCCGCCGGGACCCTCCCCGAGGGCTGGGACATGACCGGGCGGCAGGTCCTGCAGCACCGCTCCGGGGTGTACGACCACACCAACGACCTGCTGGAGCAGCCCGGCGAGGAGACCACCAGCGCGTTCGAGAAGCGGATCCGCAACACCGTCTACCAGCCCGCCGACATGGTGGCGATGTCGGTGAAGCACGGCAAGCAGTTCACGCCGGGCAGCAAGTACGCGTACTCGAACACCAACTACGTGCTGCTCGGGATGGCGATCGAGCACCTCACCGGCGGCTCGTACGGCAAGGCCCTGCGCAAGCAGATCATCGAGCCGCTCGGCCTCAAGAAGACCTCCTACGTGGTCCCCCGCAAGACCATCTCCGGAGCGCACGTCACCGGCTATCTGACGAACGACGACCGCACCAAGCCGCTCCTGGACTCCACCGAGCAGAACGGCAGCTGGGTGGCGAGCTCGGGCGCGGTCATCTCCTCCGCCGCCGACCTGGACCGGTTCCTCACGAAGCTGCTCGCGGGCCGCTCCGGCGGTCTGCTCTCCGACGAGTCGGTGCGGCAGATGACGACCACCCTGCCCACGCCCACGGCGAAGGTCTCCTACGGGCTCGGGCTGCGCGAGATCGAGCTGTCCTGCGGCAAGGTGTACGGCCACGGCGGCATCGTGCAAGGCTTCCAGACCCAGTCCTTCGCCACCCGCGACGGCAAGAAGACCGTCGTCGTCTTCGCCAACGCCTCCAACAACACCGCGGTGACGCAGGGCCTGACCAACACCCTGGAACCCGCCTTCTGCGGCACCAAGCCCCCGGCCGCCGCCAAGGTGCGGCGCTCGGCCGGCGACGGCGGCGACCGGAACGGCTCGACCGTGCCCGCCACCCCGGCGGTCCCGGTGGTCGACGACACCCGGATCTGAGCCCCGCACGCCCCTCGGTGACGCCCCGGACGGTCCCGTCCGGGGCGTCACTGTTGCCTCCTCACGCCGTTGACACTGTGCGGCCGTACGCATACGTACTGAATCGAAAGCACGTATCCCGTACGGCGGTTCAGACCTGCGGTGGAGACGACGGTCGACCCGGCCGGTGATGCGGCGGTCGACGGGCACGGGGGCGTCATGGGATTCGGCTTCGGACAGCGCCGCGGCGGGCAACTGCCCGTGGAGCGGACCAGTTTCGTCGGGCGGACGGCGGAGATCGCCCGGGTGCGGGCGGCATTCACGCAGGCACCGCTGGTGACGCTGGTGGGGCCGGGCGGCGTCGGCAAGAGCCGGACGGCGCTGCGGGCGGCCGAAGGGCTCGGGGAGCGGTTCCCCGACGGGGTGTGGCTGGCGGAGCTGTCGGGGCTGCGGGATCCGGAGCTGGTGCCCGCGACGCTGGCCGCCGTCCTCGAACTGCCCGAGCAGGTGGGGATGGAGCCGCTCGACGCGGTCGTGGCGCATCTGCGGGGGCGGCGGCTGCTGATCGTCCTGGACACCTGCGAGCATCTGGTGGACGCGTGCGCGATGCTCTGCGACGTGCTGCTGCGGGAGGCCGCCGACGCATGCGTGCTGGCCACCAGCAGGCAACCCCTGGACGTGCCCGGCGAGCAGTGCCTGTCCCTCGCGCCGCTCGCCGCCGAGGACGCGGTGGAGCTGTTCGTGCAGCGCGCCACGGCCGTGGCCCCGGGCTTCACGGCGGGTGCGGACAACCGGGCGCAGCTCAGCGCCCTCGTGAGCCACCTCGACGGCATCCCGCTGGCCCTGGAACTCGCGGCGGTCCGGCTGCGGGCGGTGCCCCTCGGCCACCTGGTGGCCCGGCTGGACCAGCGCTTCGGGGTGCTGACGGGCGGGCGGCGCACCTCCCCGGCGCGGCATCAGACGCTGCGTACGGCGATCGACTGGTCGTACGAGCTGTGTCTGCCGCAGGAGCGCGAGCTGTGGGCGCGGCTCTCGGTGTTCGCGGGGTCCTTCGAGCTGGCGACGGCGGAGCGGGTGTGCGGCGGCGGTGAGCTGGCGACGGCGGACGTGCTGGAGACGCTGGTCGGGCTTGTCGACAAGTCGGTGGTGCAGCACCTCAGTTCGGGCACGGGCCGCTACCGGCTGCTCGACACGCTGCGCGCGTACGGCGCCGAGCGGCTGGCCGGGGCGGACCGCGCGGCGTCCGTGCGCGAGGCGCACTTCGCGTACTACCGGCGGCTCGGTCAGCGGCTGTGGGACGAGCTCCTGACGGAGGCGCAGGCCGAGCTGTACCGGACGATGCGCGCGGAGGCCACGGACGTTCGGGCGGCCCTGAGGTACGCGTTCGCCACCCCGGGCCGGGCCCGGCAGGGGCTGTGGCTGGCCGCCCAGTTGGCGCCGTTCTGGCGGGCCGCGGGGACGCTGTCGGAAGGGAAGTACTGGATCGACAAGGGGCTCGACCAGGTGCCCGAGGACTGCTGGGAGCGGGCCTGGGGGCTATTGCTCGGCGGGGTGCTCGCGGTGTGGAGCGGTGATCTGGCGGTGGCGCCGGGCCGCTTCGCCGCGGCCCGGGAGGTCGCCGAGCGGTGCGGGGCGGAGCGGGTGCTGCTGTTCGCCGAGCCGTATCTCGGCGCGATGCGCGCGCTCGGCGGCGAGGTCGAGGAGGGCCTGGCCATGCTGGAGCGCGGGCGGCTGGGGATCGTGGCGGCCGGGGACGCGCTCGGCATCGGCGTCGTGCACTACGAAGCCGCCCTGCTGCGGGCGGTGCTCGGCGACATCGACGGCGCCCTCGACCTGTGCGCGATCGGCCTCGACCGCCTCGAAGGCACCGGCGACCGGCAGTTGTACGCCTCCACTCTGATGGTGCAGGGCGTCATCCTGTGGCTCGCCGGACGCCACGAGGACAGCGCGCCGCCGCTGCGCCGGGCCCTGGAGGCGGTCAGCGAGGTCGGGGACGTGCTGGTCGCGGCGCTGTGCTGCCTGGGCCTCGGCTGGCACGCGGCCGGGCAGAAGCGGTACACCCGGGCCGCGTGGCTGCTCGGGTACGCGGAGAGCGCGCGGCGCCTGACCGGCGACCCGGTGGCGATGCTGCCCTCGCTCCTCGAACAGCAGGAGTCGGCCCAGGCGGCCGTGCGGGACGCCCTCGGCGCCGCCGCGTTCGAGCGCTGGCACGGCCTGGGGGCGCGGATGACGGGCACGGAGATCCTGGAGTCGGTGCGCACCGACGTGGACGTACCGCCGTCGGCGCGGCCCGTGCCGGGAGCCCGGCAGGGGCGGGCCGCCGACTCCCTCACCCCGCGCGAACGGGAGGTCGCCGGGCTGGTGGCGAGCGGCCTCTCCAACCGGGAGGTCGCCGAACGCCTGGTCATCTCCAAGCGGACCGCGGACACGCACGTCGAGCGCATCCTCACCAAGCTCGGGCTCCGCTCGCGGGCGGAGATCCCCGGTTCCCTGGCGGAGTGAGCGGTCCGGGGGCGGGGGCGTACGTACGTATGCCCCCGCCCCGCGCATCCGGGCACGATCAGCTCCCCGCTACGTATACGGATTCTCGCGGATTACGGATGCCGGGACGCCCGGCCGCCCGGGAAGATGAGGCCGCCGCCCGGGGGCCGGGAGCATGGTGGGCGCCGGCAGCGCGGAGGTGTCCCACGCTGCCAGGCACGGGCGCCCGGTACCGCCTCCCCCCTCAGGCGGTGCGGGAGAGGTCCGGCTGCCGGCGTCGGCGGGGCAGCCGCACCTCCGCCCGTGCGTCGTGGGCGCCCGCCGCGCCCACGACGCACGGAGGCGGGGCATCGCCGGTCACCGGCCTACGATCCCGCCATGGCCTACTTCCGCGTCGAACGCACCACCCCGCTCGGCCCGGCCGAGGCCTGGGGGCGCCTGACCGACTGGGAGCGGCACGGCCAGGTGGTGCCCCTGACCCGGGTCACCGTCTCCGGCGGCCTGCCGCGCGGCACGGGCACCGTCTTCACGGCGCGCTCCGGAGTGGGCCCGCTGGCGTTCGACGATCCGATGGAGGTCACCGTCTGGCAGCCGCCGAGCGCGACGGAGGGCGGGCTGTGCCGTCTGGTCAAGCGCGGTGCGGTGGTGCGGGGGTGGGCCGAGATCGAGGTGCGGGCGGCGGGGCAAGGGGCACGGGTGGTCTGGCGGGAGGAGCTGCGGGTCCGCCTGGTGCCCCGGGTTCTCGATCCGGTGGTGGCGCGGGTGGCTGCCCGGGTCTTCGGGCGGGCGGCCGGGGCGCTGCTGGCCTCTCCGTGAGGCGCCGACCGCCGAAGCACCGCCGCCCGGGACATTGCTGACACCGGGTCGGTCAGCGGCACATTCAGCGGCTCATTCAGCGGCTTATTCGGCGGGCTTCTCCCACACCGACACGTGCTGCGTGCTCTCGCCGGTGAACGGCGTACGCGACCACTCCTCCCACCGGTCCCGCAGCCGCATCCCGGCGAGCCGCGCCATCAGGTCCAGCTCGGCGGGCCAGACGTACCGGAACGGCAGGGACCAGTGCTCGGCGCGGCCGTCGGTGATCGTCACGTAGTGGGAGCTCATCGCCTGGGTGGCGACGTCGTACGTGTCGAACGCCCACTCCGTGGGGCCGATGCGGAACGGCACGGCGGTCTGGCCGGGCGGAAGGCGGCGCAGGTCCGGTACGCCGACCTCGACGACGAAGGTGCCGCCGGGGCGCAGGTGGTCGGCGGCGTTGCGGAAGCAGGCGACCTGGGCGTCCTGCGTGGTGAGGTTGTTGATGGTGTTGTAGACGAGGTAGGCGACCGCGAAGGTGCCCGGTACGCGGGTCGTGGCGAAGTCGCCGATGGTGACGTCGACGGCGTCGCCACCGGGCTTGTCCCGCAGCCGGGCCGCCATCGCGCGGGACAACTCGATGCCGTGCACCGGGACGCCCCGGGCCGCCAGGGGCAGCGCGATCCGGCCGGTGCCGATGCCGAACTCCAACGCCCGCCCGTCACCCGCGAGTTCGGCGAGCAGCTCGACGGGCGGATCCACGGCCTCGGGCCGGAACATGTCCGCCGAGGTCTCGTCGTAGGTGGCCGCGATGTCTTCCCCGAAGTATCCGTCCGCACCAGGCATCCCAGGACCGTAGCGCCTGGGATACCGGTGCCGCGCGGCAATTTCCGTGGGTGTCGGGCGCGGAGTTCCGTGGGTGACGAGCGCGGAGTTCCGTGGAGTTCAGACACGGTGCCGCGTGGCGTTCAGGCACGGAGCCCCGTGACGTTCAGACGCGGAGTGCGGCGTCGAGGTCGCGGATGAACTCGCCCACGCGTCCGCCTCCGGCAGGTGCGGCGGGCAGTCGGCCGAGGACGGCGGAGACCGCGGCCGGGGCGTGCTGACGCGCCCATGCGAGGGTCCCCTCGGCGGCGCCCCGCTCGTCGCCGTCGGCCAGCAGTTCCTCAGCCCGCGCCGCGTGCGCCGCCGAGCCGAGGACGTGCTTCACCTGGTGGGCGCTGGCCTTGGGATGGAGGAACGCGGCGGCGGCCGCATGGCTCGCGGCGAAGGCGGCGTCGGCCGCGGCGGGCGACGGGGCCTCCTTCACCGCCTTGTGCGCGGCCCACGCGCTCTGCCGCAGCGCGGTCGTGCGGCGCTCGCCCGCGGCGAAGGCTTCGGCCCCGGCGATGGCGTCACGGGGGCGCGTGTCGTCGGGGAGTTCCCTTTCGAAGATCGCCAGGACGCGGCGGGCGCAGTCGGCCGCGTAGCCCGTGATCTCGCGCAGTTCGTCTTCGCTCAGCTCGATTTTCTCAGTCTCGGTCGGCACGGGCCCATCTTGCCGCAGACCACCGGATCTTTGGCCTCAGGGTTGCCTGGAGTGAGCGCCCGTGCGGCACAGGGCGTGCTCGTACGGAGCGAGACGGAAGCCGACCGACCGGGCTGAGCCCGGAAGCCCGCAGCTCGCCGTGGTGCGCGGGCTCGCGTGCGAAGCGGCCCCGACGTCCGGCGGACGGCCGCCGCCGAGGCCTCCGGCGACAAGGAGCACCCGGCCAACGGCGGACGCCTGCGCACCAGGGGCGCGACCCACGCCGACCTGCTGGCCGCGCCGAGCTGATCGCGGTCCTCCGGCGCACCGCCAGCGCCACCGGAGGACGAGGCTGCCGCGTACGTGAAGCAGCTCGCCCCGGACGGGCGTTACGGCCGCGACGTGTACGGAACCAGCGTGAAACGGATCCGTGCGGGAACGGACCCCTGCGGGACACCGCTTCCCCCCGCGCGGCAGCCGAGCGTCAAGCGTCCTGTTGGCCGACGGTGAAGTGCTTCTCCTGCCGCGGGTTCTCCAGTTCGTCGACGACCGCCACGGCGAGATCCTCGGCGGAGATCCGGGACGTACCGTCCGCGTCGGCGAGGAGAGTGGTCGTCCCGCGCCGGTACGTACCGCTGCGGTGCCCGGGTTCGAGGACGGCGGGCGGGCTGAGGTAGACCCAGTCGGCGTCGTGTGCACGGCAGACGTCCAGTTGCGTGGAGCTGGCTGCGGCGATGCTGCGCCACTGCTCCGGCACGTACTCGGGGCTGTCGACGACGAGTCGGTCGGGGTCGCCCGGATTCCGCAGGGGCCCGGCGCCGCCGACGACGAGGATGCGTATCCCGGCCGCCGCGGCCGCGTCCAGCAGTGCCGTCGTGGTCGTCACCACCCCGTCCTCGTACCCGGGGGCGGGACGGGTCGCGGCCACGATCGCGTCGGCGCCGCCGAACAGGGCGGCCATGCGGTCGGGGTCGTCGGCGTCGCCCTCGACGGCGATCACGCCGGGTGGCAGGTCGGCCGATCTCGTTCTGCGGAAGACGGCGACGAGGTCATGGCCCCGGCTCGCGGCTTCGTCGATGACGCGGGAGCCGACCATGCCTGCGGCTCCGACTACGGCGATCTTCATCGTGGTGTCCCTTTCGATGCGGGGGTGGGAAGAGAGGGGGCTGCGGAATCGTGTGAGCGGGTGGACGGAGGGAGCTGTCCCGCGACTATCGCGGCGAGGGAGAGCCCGAACCCCACGAGTTGAACCGGGCCGAGGGTCTGGCCGAGCACGGCGGCACCGAGGACGGCGGCCACCAGTGGCGAGAACAGGCCGAGCACCGCGACCGAGGTGACGGGCAACGTGGTGATGCCGCGGAACCACAGGACGAAGGTGATCAGGCCGCCGACCAGGCCGAGCCAGAGGTAGCCGAGGACGGCGGACAGGTCGACGGCGGGCGGCGCGCCCTCGGCGAGGACGGTGAGGGGCACCAGGAACAGTCCGCCCGCCGCGAGTTGCCAGCCCGCGAACCCGGTGGGGCTGACGTAGGCGGGCCGCCCCCAGCGCTTGGTGAGGGTCACGCCGAGCGCCAAGGTGGCCGCTCCGCCGAGGCCCGCCAGCACGCCCACGACGTCGAACGCGGCGTTCGGCCGGATGACGACCAGGCCGACCCCCACGGCACCGACCGCACCCCAGACGAAGCGCCGGGCGGAGGGGCGCTCGTGGAGGACCGTCACGGCGAGGACGGCGACCATGAGGGGCGACGCCGCGGCCAGCGTGGCGGCGACACCTCCCGGCAGCCGTTCGGCGGCGATGAACAGCAGCGGGAACAGCAGCCCGATGTTCAGGACGCCGAGCACCGCGGCCTTCCCCCACCATGTCCCGCGCGGCAGCGTCCGGGTCACCGCGAGCGCGATGAGACCGGCGGGCAGCGCGCGCAGCATCCCCGCGAACAGCGGGTGCCCCGGCGGCAACAGCTCCGTCGTCACCACGTAGGTCGTGCCCCACACGGCGGGAGCGAGCGCCGTCAACGCGGTACGGGGCAGGTTCCCTTGAAGAGCACCCACGCCGGTGCCACCGGAACCCGTCGGTGCTGCTGGACTTGTCATACCCGAAGCCTGGCCCGTCGCGATCAATGAGTCCAACACATGTTTGTCAGTCCATCGATCTCGATACAAGATGGATCGCTATGGAGCTCCAGCAGATGCGGTACGTCGTCGCCGTCGCCGAGACGAACAACTTCACCCGGGCCGCCGAGCGGTGCCTGGTCGTCCAGTCCGCCCTCAGTCACCAGATCGCGCGCCTGGAGAAGGAACTCGGCGCGCGCCTCTTCGAGCGCACCAGCCGCCGGGTGCGCCTGACTCCGGCCGGTGAGGCGTTCCTGCCGGCGGCCCGGCAGTGCCTGGCCGCGGCCGAGCGGGCGGCGGCCGAGGTCGCCGCGGCGGTGGGAGAGGTACGCGGACGGCTCGCCGTGGGCCTGATCCCCACCGTCGCCGCGGTCGACGTCCCGGGCGCGCTGCGCGACTTCCGCCACCAGTACCCGCAGGTGCGGATCAGCCTGCGGGTGGGGGCGAGCGACGAGCTCATCGAGCAGGTCCGGGAGGGCGCCCTCGACGTGGCCTTCCTGGGCCTGCCGACCACGGCGCGGCCCCACGGCGTCGCCGCCCACGAACTCGCCCGTGACCGGCTCGTCGCCGTGGTCGCGCCGGACCACCCGCTCGCCGGTGAGACGTCGGTCAGCCTGCGCAGGCTCGCCACCGAGGTCTTCGTGGACCTGCCCGCGGGCACGGCCGGGCGGCTCCAGTCCGACCAGGCCTTCGAGGCCGCCGGGCTGACCCGCGACGTCGCCTTCGAAGTGACCGCCGCCGACTTCATCACCCGCCTCGTCGCCCCGGGGCTCGGCATCGCCATGCTCCCCTCCGCCTACGCGCCCCGGCTCACCGGCGTCACCACCGTCGAGGTCGCCGACGCACCGGCCCGCGTCGAGTACGTCATCTGGAGCCGCCACAGCGGCACACCGGCGGCGGCCGCGTTCCTGGCCGTCCTCGACATCCCGACGCCGGACGCCGACCCCTCGTAACGCGCCCCGCCCGTAAGGGAACCCACCGGTAGGCGCCCCGCACCCGGCCCCGCTCCCGCACCACCGGGCAAACCCGTCCCAAAAGCCTGTTGACTCCTCATCGGGCCCAGGCGGAAAGTACCGCTGACCGGCTTGTCATGTTCTTGTCCACACCCCTCCGACAAGAGGTGAGCCTTGTTCCTCCGCCGCACACGCATACGACGCGCGAGAACGACGCACCCCCGGGCCCGCCGCGCAGGCCTCCTCGCCGCGCTCGCGGCCCTCGTCCTGTCCCCGCTCGCCGCCGTCCCGGCCCAGGCGAACCCCGAGCCGTCCGGCAGCCGTCCCCTCGTCCAGCCGATCGACCCGCAGCGCTGGCAGAACCCCGACGACATGACGTGGGCCGACTACCGGTCCATCCCCGGCACCGACTGGGCCAACCCCGAACTGGAGCCGACGAAGCGGACCTTCAAGGGCGCCCTGGTGCTGCTCGACTACCCCGATGAGGAGTTCACGGTCAGCAAACCAGCGGGATCAAGCCTCTTCGGCAACCCGCAGCCCAGCGCGTCGAACGTGCCGCGCAGCCAAGTACCGGCGTTCTACCGCGACTTCCTCAACAAGCCGGGCAAGCTCAACCACGGCCACACCATCAACGAGTACTGGATGGAGGACTCCGGCGGCCGCATCGGCGTCGACCTGACCTCCTTCGGCGTGTACCGCATGCCGCACAAGTCCTTCCAGTACGGCATCGAGCCGCAGATGAACCCGGGCGCCTGCCCGACCGGCAGCACCTGCGGCAAGGACATCCGCGCCGACGGCAAGGCGGCGTGGGTCAAGGACGCGGGCGAGGCCGAGACCGCGAAGTACGACTTCGTCTTCTACCTCACCGCCGGGCAGGACGAGTCGTCCGTCTGGCAGGAGTTCGGGCAGATGAAGTTCTCGTCCCCGCAGGACGTACCGGCGAAGTGGGGGCCGCCCGCACCCATCAGCACCGGCGGCAACTCCGCCAACACCCGCTACGTGCCGTGGACTTCCTGGGCGGCCGCGGCCCGCATCTGGCCGAACGCCGCCAACGGCTCCTCCACCCAGGCCGAGAGCTCCGGCATGGCCGTGTACGCGCACGAGCTGAGCCACATCCTCGGTATCGCCGACAACTACAACAACCCCTACGGCACGCCGACGCGACGCGCCTACACCGGCATCTGGAGCATGCTGTCGCGCGGCTCGTTCAACGGCCCCGGCGGCCCGCACACCCGCTGGCAGATCCCGGCCGCCAACGGCGCGTCCATGGGCTCCCAGCACGTCCTGCGCGACAAGCTGAAGCTCGGCATCGTCGACGAGAAGAACGTGCTCCGGCTCGACCGGGACGCGCTCAAGGACTCCGGCACGGTCGTCACCCGCGTCACCGCGCGCTCCGCGCCGCCCGGCGACAAGGGCCTCAGCGGCGTCAACATCGCGATGAGCCGGGACCTCTCACCCACCTGCGATCCCGCCAAGGACCCCCTGTGCGACGGCGGCGGCTACAACAACTACACCGTCGAAGTCGTCGACCGCATGGGCATGGACTCCTTCACACCCGACAACGGCGTCCTGCTGAGCAAGACCAAGAGCCAGGACCGCGCCCCGTTCGCCTGGGTCGTCGACTCCCACCCCGAAGACATCGACATGGTCGACTTCAAGCGCCCCGACGGCACCCCCCAGAAGATCACGATGGGTGACTACCGTCAGCTCAGCGACGCGCTCCTGCACGCCGGGGCCGACTCCGGCAGCGAGTACGAGTACGTCGACCAGGCCAACCGTCTGCACTTCTACGTCCTGGACGTGCGCCGCACCCGCACCGGAGTGCTCTCGTACACCGTCGCCGTGAAGTCCCTGGACGGCGCGGGCCCGCAGCGCCGCGGCGCCGACCTGAGCCGCGGCCATGCCAAGGGCGACCCCGGCCGCCGGGCCCTGTGCACCTTCGACCTGGACAACACCGGGCGCGCCGAGCCCCCGCGGTCCGGACACCCCGAGAACCCCAAGGACATCGCCCAGTACCTGTCCTCCGACGTCTACCGGCTCACCGCCAAGTCCTCCGCCCGCGGCTGGTCCGCCTGGCTGCCCAACCGCCTCACCACCGCCAAGGCGGGCGGCTCCGTCGAGGTCGACGTCGCCGTCAAGGCGCGGCCGGGCGCCGAGCGGCACAACCGCGTCACGCTCACCGCCCGGTCGGAGAGCGACCCGGGCAAGACCGCGACCGCCGTCTGCAAGCTCAGGAAGTAGGGGCAGGGGCGGTCGGCCACCCGCCGTGGCCGACCGCCCCTGACGTCCGCGTGGCCGTCGTCACCCCTCGGAACCGGTTCCCTCGCCGCCGGTTCCTCCTAGGCTTACGCCTGGAAAGGTGGGAATGATGGACATACCAAACGTTGTCGGCGACTGGCAGGAATATCAGTCCGAGGAGTGGGCCGGACTGCGCGTCCGCGTGCACCACCTCCGCAGGGCCACACCGCAGCGCGGGCGCGACGAGGACGCCAAGGGCCTGACGTATGTCGCGTTCGACGTCACCCTCGACAACCGCGGCTCCACCTACTTCAGCATCGACCTGCACGACCACCCGCGCCACTACGACGTCCGCGTCGGCAGGGACGGACACGGCGCGTTCGTCGACGAGTTCGGCGGCGCCGTGATCCGCGACTTCAACCTCTACCCACAGCGCCGCGTCACGGCCACGCTGTACGCCGCCGCGCCCGCCTCCAAGCTCAAGCAGCTCGACATCCAGATCAGTCCGGCGGTCGACGACGAGCCCGCGTTCGGATACGTGTGGTCGGGCGGCCTCGGCGTCCATGAGGGCTCCACGCGCACCGACGGCCGCGCCTCGTCGGCCAAGACCGGGGTCGCCAGCGAAGTGGAGCGGTTCCTCCAGGACAGCTCCGGCGACTGAGCCGGTCCGGGCAGCCGTCGGGCCCGGTCACGCACGGGGGCAGCCGTGGTGACCGGGCCCGACGACGCCGGTCAAGGGGTGACGCGCACCCGTCAGTTGGTGATCGTCACACAGGGCAGGCCCACGCTCGACCCACCGCGGAAGCCCTCCGCGCAGAGCCGGGTGCCCGCCGGGAAGTGCCGCTGCGGGTACGCCTGGTCGCGGTACGTCCGGAACTTGGCGACGTCCTCCGTCTTGGTGTGGGCGCTCCAGCCGTTGGTCGTCCACACACGCGCGGAGATCCGGTTCGGCTGGTTGGTGTTGGTGACCGACACCTCGACCCGGCCCAGGTAGGTGCCCGAGTCGTACGTCTCGATACAGACGGAGTGGTTGCACCACTTGCCGTCGGCCACGGCCGAGGGCCCCGCGACGATGACGCAGCCGAGCGCGGCGACCACCGCTCCGATCCCCGCGGCGACCTTCTTGGTGACGTTGTACATGCTGAGCACTCCTTCGAGCGTTTTCCTCATGGCCCCGCGACGAGGCACCGGGAGGCTGACGGTTGGGGTCCCTCTGAGCGGCCACGGCCCGGTCCGGCATCACCGGACGGGGGCGGCCCAGGCGGACCAACGCGGGGCAAGATCATGAGTTACGCCGATGTACCCCTCCGGGGCGTTCACCGCGGCAACGCCGGGGCGGTGGGGTCAGCGGTGCTCGGTCAGCCACTCCAGGGCGGCCGCGCCGGAATCGAGGACGGAGATGTGTCCGTCGGCGGGGCTGAGCCGCAGCTCCGCCGAGGCGCAGCGGCGCGCGAGCCACCGGCCGTGGGCGCTGGGGACGACGCGGTCACTGCCGCCATGCAGGATGAGGACGGGGGCGGTGATCCGCGCGGGGTCGCACCCCCAGGGGGTCACGTACGCCAGGTCGTCGGCGATCAGTCCGCCGGGTCCGGACTCCACGGCGGGGCCGACGACGTCACCGAACCAGGACCAGGCGGCGGCGAGGGCCGCGTGGTCGACCGGGTCGAACATCTCCGGGTCGTACGCGGCGGCCGCCTCGTGGGCCTCCTTCGCCGCGCGACCCGCGACCGCCGCCCGCAGCGACGCCGTGCCGGAGTCCGACATTCCGGCGAACCAGTCGAGGCCTTCGGCGCCGTACGGGGCGAGCCCCGCCACGCTCACCACGCACCGCACCCGGTCGGGCAGCAGCGCGGCGCACGCCAGCGCGTGGGAGCCGCCGCCGGAGTGCCCCATGACCGCGAACCGGCCGATGCCGAGGGCGTCGGCGACGGCGGCGGCGTCGGCGTCGGTGGCCGCGGACGCCAGGTCCCGGCCCGGGACGGCGCTCGACCCGCCGTATCCCGGCCGGTCGTACGACACCCAGCGGATGCCGAGCCGGGACGCCGCCGGGAAGAGGGGTGCGGGCGGGGCGCCGATGTTGGGGGTGCCGTGGTGCCAGAGGACGGTGAGGGCGGGGTCCGAGGTGCCCGCCTCGGCGTCGCGCCCGGTGTCGTAGACGTGCAACTGACGCCCGTCGCCGAGCCGCAGGTCCATCTCCGTCACGTCCACGCTGTCGCTCCCGCCTCGTCGGCCGCCGCTGCACCGCCATTCTGCACCGCTGGGGCGCGCGGGCCCGGCCCGGAACGCACAGAGCCCGGCCGACCGAGGTCGACCGGGCTCTGTCACGCCGTCAGGAGGTCAGGGGCGGTGCCCGGTGCTCCCTCGGCGCCTGGGGTCAGGAACCCCAGTTGCCCTGGTTCACCGCGCAGTTCCAGCCGGAGCCGCGCACGGAGAACTTCACCTTGTAGGACCGCGTGTTCAGCAGCCGCGTGCGCACCTGGACGCCGAGGCTGGCCTTCTTCTTCAGGGTCTTGGTGTGGACGGAAACGGTCCTCGACGTCTTGCGGGTGACCTTGCCGCCCTTCGCCTTGGCGCTGCCGAAGCGAATGTTCTTCACGTTGGTCACCGTGAAGGTGACCTTCTTGAAGCTCTTGGTGCTCTTGTTCTTCAGGCCGAAGTACAGACCGTTGCCGGTGACCCAGCCGTTCGAGTTGGTGTAGAACCTCGACGTGTAGACGATGTCGATCGGGCAGCCGGCGCTGCGCGGCGCGACCTTGGACGCGGACGGGGCGGCCTTCGGCCCCTCGGCCGCGGACGCGGCACCGGCCAGACCGAGCTGAGCGGCGGTGATGGCCCCGGCGGTGGCCAGGACAGCGGCGGACGTGCGCATGCGGTTCACTACGGTGATCCCTCTTCCCCCTGTGGCCCCTGGTGGGACCAACTGACAGCACGATGCAATGCGTTCGCACCGGACGAATCACGTCCCTTGCGGCGCCCCGTATTCCTAGCACGAGGACGACACAGGAGAACAAGTGAGCCATCGGGTCACCGCAGCACCGTGACAGAAGCCGGACAATCGTAAGGCATTCCGAGGTGCACTCGGGAACGGGTTACGCGGGGGGCTTTCCGGGGGGCCTTTCCGGTGAACTCCCGCTCCGGCACTCGCATGGAATTCGATTGCAATGGCTAATTCCCGCGGGATCGGCGCGGCCCCGGCAGGGGGCTTTTCGGCCGCCGCGCGGGCGCCGGGCGTGGCTTGACTGCGTCGTCACGGGGGCCGCTGGGGCGGGTGCAATGGACAGGTGCACGAGAACGGACCTGACGGACCTGACGGACCTGACGGACCTGACGGACCTGACGGACCTGTCTATGCGGGCCCCTGCGGCCCGCACCTGCCGGAGGAGACCACCTTGGCGACGAACCCCACGACGAACCCGACCACCACCCCGAACCCCACGACCCCCACCACCCCGAACTCGGCCGACTCCGAAGGCACTTCGACGGTGCCGTCCCCTGCCGACGTCGGCGCGATGTACGACCGGTTCGGCGACCTGCTCGCCATGACGCTCGGGTCGACCGCCGTGCACATCGGCATGTTCGTGCCGCACGACGAGCCCACGCCCGTCACCTCGCTCGTCGCCCTCGCCGACCTCGCGCAGGACCGGCAGACCGAGTTCCTCATCGACACGATCCAGGGCACGCTCCGCCGGGAACCGGCCCCGCACCTCCTGGACATCGGCTGCGGCACCGGCGGCCCCGCCCTGCGCCTCGCGGAGCGCACCGGCGGCCGGGTCTCCGGCATCACCGTCAGCAAGACGCAGCTCGCCCGGTGCGAGGACCGGCGCCGGGGCCACCCGGCGGGCGAGCGCGTCGACTTCGCGTACGGCAACGCCATGGAGCTCACCCACCCCGACGCCTCGTTCGACGCCGCCTGGTCGATCGACTGCGTGCCCCACCTGTCCGACCGCCCCGCCGCGTTGCGCCAGGCCATGCGGGTGCTCAGGCCCGGTGGGCACCTGCTCTTCACGGAGTTCGCGCTGCGCGGCACCCCGACGGAGGCCGAGTCGTCGGCGTACACGCGCCTGTGGACCTGTCCGCCGCTGCGCCCCTTCGCCACCCTCGTCGGCGAGATCGAGGAGACCGGCTTCCGGGTCGTGCGGGTGCAGGACATGACGGCCAACGCCGTGGTGTGCTCCGAGCTGATGTCGACCCTGTACCAGGACCGGCGCGCGGAGATCGAGGAGCGGTTCGGGAAGGAGGCGCTGATCCACACCGACCCGCTGATGGCCCCCTACCGTTCCTTCTGCCGGGACCACTTGGACTACCACCTGGTTCTCCTGCGCAAGCCGGAGGCATAGCGGGAGGAGTAGGAGGAACGCGCCCGGGCCGACCCCGCGTCGATGGCGCCCACCGGCCTACCCGCAGGCAGCCACCACCTCGTCGAACGTCTCAAGGAGCCCGAGGAACGCCGCCCTCCCCCAGGCCCCCACCGCCAGCGCGGCCGCGAGCACCGCGGCGCCGTGCGCACACGCCGCGCCGTCCTGCCACCAGCCGCGCAGCCCGGCGTCGTCCCCGTCGGCCCAGGCTCGCACGGCCTGGGAGACAGCGAGTTCGTGGTGGGGCGGCCCGACGGCGGCGATCGTGTCGGCGGTGCGTACGACATCCGCCGGGGTGAGGGTGCGCGGGGCCGACAGGACGATGCCGATGACCAGGCGCAGGATGTCGCCGGTGACGGCGGGCAGTTGCCGGGCGACGGCGGGGTCCGCCCCGTCGAGGGCGGCGGCGACCCCGGCGGCGTCCCCGCGCGCGTAGGCGCGCACGAGCGTGAGCCCGCGCCGCGTCGCCTCCCGGCCGGACGGGTCACCGGGCAGGCCCGGCCCCGCTGCCGTCTCCTCCCGGCCCGCTGCCGACAGCGCCCCGTACGGGTCCAGCTCTGAGCGGTACGACGCCATGCCCGATCCCCTTTCACAGGACGTACCTCTGATCCTGCGACCTCAAGTGCGCTCGAGGTCAAATCGGCCACCGGGGCACGCGCGGAGACCTGCGCCCAGCGCGCGCCCGCTGGCGGACCCGGCGCCTCCGGCCGAGAATTGTCCGGCGAAGGGGCGAACAGTCAACGAGCCGCTCCACTAAGGGGGTTGAGATGCGAGGGGCCCTGCTCGGCGGGCGCTATCAGCTCCGCGAACCACTCGGCTCCGGCGGCATGGGCACCGTGTGGCGGGCCACGGACCAATTCCGGCAGCGCGCCGTCGCGGTGAAGATGGTGTACGGCTCCGCCGGGACGGATGCCTCGGACCTGGTCCGCAGATTCCAACGCGAGTTCAAGGTCGCGTCGTCGCTGCGCAGCAAGCACATCGTCGAGGTGCGCGACTCCGGCGAGGCGGTCGTCGACGGCCGCCCGTTGTTGTACCTGGTCATGGAGGAGGTCCCCGGCGAGCCGCTGAGCCACCTGCTCACCGTACGCACGCCCTCGCTCGCGGAGATCGTCCGCTGGGGCACCGAGATCTGCACAGCTCTCTCGATCATGCACGGAGCGAGAATCGTGCACCGGGACCTGAAGCCCGCGAACGTCATGATCGGCCCCGACGGCCACGCGACCGTACTGGACTTCGGCATCGCGCGCCTCGACAGCGACAGCATCGATCTCACCACCCTCACCCACCCCGGCCATCTCCTCGGCACCGTCGGCTTCATGTCTCCGGAACAGGCCGCCGGCGGCACGTCACTCGACGCGCGCAGCGACCTCTACTCCCTGGGCTGCCTGCTGTACGCGACGCTGGTCGGCCGGCCTCCCTTCTCCGAGGGCCCTTGGCAGCGCATCCTGCGGCAGCACCTCGACGACGTCCCCCTCCCCCCGAGCACGGGCCGCCCCGGCCTCCCGCCCGCCTGGGACGCCCTGCTCCTCGACCTCCTCGCCAAACAGCCCGACAGCAGACCGCCGAGCGCGGACGCGACCCGGGAGCGGATCGCGACGCTGCCCGTGCCGCCGACACCGGTGCCCGTTCCGCGGGAAGCACCGCCCGCAGCGGAGCCCCCGGCACCTCCCGACCGCACCGCGACGGTGCTCGACCCCGACGCGGCGACCCACGCCGTACCTTCGAACCCACCCGGCACGCCCAAGGCGCCACCGTCGGTTCACCCGCCCACGTGGCTCGCGGCCCGCCCATGCCCGACGCCCCGCGTGCTGGCGGGAGACGAAGTCATCTCCCGAGGCCTGTCCCTGACCCAACTCGTGGCCCTCTACGCCGCCGTGGCGCTGCTCCTCGGCGCACTGATCACCCTGGTCCTGATCGCCTCGGGCCGCGAGACCGGCCGGTCCCTCGGGACCTCCGGCCTGATCACAGCGGGCGGCTTCGTCGCCGCCGTCGTGCCCGCCTACCTGTACGGCGTCTACGTCTACGCATGGAAGCCACGCCAGGCACGACGCCAGGCGGAACGACTGGCCGAGGAGCAGGCAGCGGCCCGCGGCGCCGGAAGCCCCGCACACCAAGACGCGATCGCGGCGGTCTCCGCTGCCATGTCGAACAACACGCCCCTGTGGGTCGGCTACGAACACCACAACGCCCTCCAGTGGGTCCACCTCCGCCCGACGCACTTCGACAACGGCGACCTCGTGGGCACCGTCGCGCCGACAGGGCAGTGGCGCAGCATCGCCGAGTTCCGGCTGCGGGCCACGTCCGACCACCCGCCGCCCGAAACGTGACGGAGCGAGAACGCACGCGGCGCCCCACCCGCCAAGCAGATGGGGCGCCCACATCACCACGGCCACCGCACCACGGCCGCGTCACCGCAGCCGCTCAGGGCACGGGCCGACCGGCCCTCACTCGTGTGCCTCCGCCTCCACCGGCTTCGGGATCAGGAACGACGTCACGAAGGCCGCCCCGATCAGCACGACCCCGGCGATCATCGCGGCCGAGTAGCCCGCCGTCGACGTCTTGTCGGAGGGTTCGGCGGCGGTCTGGACGGCGTAGAGGAGGGCGAAGCTCAGGCCCGCGCCGAGGTTGAAGGCACCGGCGTTGAGGCCGGGCAGGAAGCCGGGGTTCTCCTTCGGGGAGAGGACGATGCCGAGGCCGTTGAGGACGATGTTGCCGACTCCGGCGTAGGTGACGCCGATGAGGACGGAGGAGACGAGCAGGAGCGCGCGGGAGTCGGACTGGAGGGTCACGAGCATCAGGGCGACGGTCGCGGCCGAGCCGACGAGGCCGAGGCGGAGGATCTTGCCGTAGCCGTGGGTGGCGGCGAGGCGTCCGGCGAGGGGGCCCATGGCCAGGCCCGCGAGGGCGTACGGGGTGAGGGTCCACCAGGCGGACGCCTCGGCGCTCATCCCGAATCCGGCGTCCGCGTTCTGGGCGAACGCGGGGATCAGGCCGTTCATGACGGCGAAGACGCCCGTCATCGTCAGGACGGTGGTCAGGAGCAGCGCCCACGTGGAGCGCTGGCGCAGGTGCCGGGTCGCGACCAGGGGATGCCTGCTGCGGTCCTCGGCGCGCCAGAACGCGGCGAAGGCGAGCGCGGCGGCGACGGCGAGCCCGGCCACCAGCGGCCAGTTGGCCTTGCCGAGCTTCCCGGCCTCGTTGAGGGCGATGAGGGCAGCGCCGACGGAGACGACCAGGAGGGCCACGCCGGGCCAGTCCATGCGGTTGGCGGCGCCGGAGACGCGGGCGGTGGACTCCGGGGTGAGCGTGGCGACGAGGACCATGGCGAGTCCGGCGACGACGGCCATGACCCAGAAGACGGACTGGAAGCCGTAGTGGTCGGCGAGCGAGCCGCCCGCGATGGAGTCGACGCCCGCGATGCCGCCGTTGACGGCGGTGATGACGCCGAGGAGCGTGCCGTACCGCTTCGGCTCGTGGACCTCGTTGCGCAGCATGATCAGGCAGAGCGGCACGGTCGGCCCGGACACGCCCTGGATGACGCGGCCGACGAACAGCATGGGGACGCTCTGCGCGAGCGCGGCCACGACGCAGCCGACGGCCATGAGCGCCATCATCGCGGCGAGGACGCGACGGCGGCCGATGAGGTCGCCGAGGCGCGGCAGGAAGAGGGAGAACAGCGCGGCGGAGGTGAAGAACGCCGTCTGGGTCAGGCCGACCTCGGCGGAGGTCGCGTCGAGGGAGTCCTCGACGCTCTTCAGGGCGGGGCTGAGCATGCTCGCGTTGAGCTGGAAGGCGAAACAGGCCGCAAGCAGCGCGGCGACCAGGACGGCCACGCGGACGGGGCGGCCACCGGGGGTGCCGGCGGGGGTCGCGGGGTCGATGGCGGAGGCGTTCACGCGGACACGTCACCGATCCGCTCGAGGGCGTCCACGACCAGGTCCCAGAAACGCTCGTGGTCCAGGTCGACGGCGACCTGGGTGCGGCAGTCGGCGGGGGCGGGCGCGCGGAAGTCCGCGACGGTCATGCCGAGGGTGAGGGTGCCGGTCAGCTCGATGTCGACGGGGGCCTTGCGTACGGTCATGACGCTCGGGTCGATGACGTACGCGACCGCGCACGGGTCGTGCACCGGCGGGTGCTCGAAGCCCTGTGCCTCGCGGTAGGCGGCGCCGAAGAAGTCCAGGAGCTCGTTCACGAAGACGGCGGGGCGGGTGCCGACCTCGGCGATGCGGCGGGTGACCTCCGGCGTCGCGAGGGCCTGGTGCGTCAGGTCGAGGCCGACCATCGTGACGGGCCAGCCCGCGTTGAAGACGATGTGCGCGGCCTCGGGGTCGATCTTGATGTTGAACTCGGCGACGGCGCTCCAGTTGCCCGTGTGGTAGCCGCCGCCCATGAGGACGACCTCGCGGACGCGCTCGGCGATGCGCGGCTCCTTGCGCACGGCGAGGGCGATGTTCGTCAGGCCCGCGGTGGGCACGATGGTGATCTCGCCGGGCTCGTGCGCCATGACCGTGTCGATGATGAGGTCGACGGCGTGCCGGGGGTCGAGGTCCAGGGTCGGCTCGGGCATGGCGGGGCCGTCGATGCCGCTCTCGCCGTGGATCTCGGGGGCCGTCTCGATGGTGCGCACCAGGGGGCGGGGGCAGCCGGCGGCGAAGGGGACGCCGGTGATGTCCGCGATGCGGGCGACGGAGAGGGCGTTGCGGGTGACCTTCGCCAGGGTCTGGTTGCCGACGACCGTGGTGACCGCGACCAGTTCGACGTCCGGATTGCCGTGCGCGAGGAGCATGGCGATCGCGTCGTCATGTCCGGGGTCGCAGTCGAGGATGATCTTTCGGGCCATCGGCGGAACCTCTTTGTTCGGCTGAGCTGCCACACCGGGGCGGCGCTCGGGAAAACGTTCTCCGAAGACTCTGTGCAGGAGGAGGAATTCTGTCAATGACCTGCGGCACTTCCCGGCGCGCGTCCCGCCGCGCGGCCCTGCTCCACCCCCGCCACCAGGCACGGAAGAAACCCTGGTAGTCGACCCCCGCCATTGATAACGTTTGCCGAAACGCACCGAAGGGGTGGACCGAGGCGTGGCTGACGCAACACTGCGGGACGTGGCCCGGGCCTCCGGCTGCTCCATCGCCACCGTCTCCCGGGTCCTCGCCGGGACCCGCCCCGTCGGCCCGGAGACCGCCCGCCGCGTCCGCGAGGCCGCCGAGGCGCTCGGTTACCGTCCGAACCAGGCCGCCCGCGCCCTGCGCAGCCGCTCCACCGGCACCGTCGGCCTCGTCCTGCCGCAGATCACGAACCCCTTCTACCCGGCCCTGGTGCGCGAGCTGACCCACGCCCTGCACGCCGATGGCCGCGCCGTGCTGCTCGCCGACTGCGACGACGATCCGGCGGCCGAGGCCGAGTACATCGACGACCTGCTGAGCCGTCGCGTCGACGCGCTCCTGGTCATCCCGGCCGACGAGCGCCGCAGCCGCGACGCGGTCGCCGCGGCCGCCGCCCGGGTGCCCCTGGTCCTGATGGACCGCGGCTGCGGCCCGGGCATCGCGGACTCCGTCGCCGTCGACAACGCCGCGGGCATGGCCCTCGTACTCGGACACCTCGCCGCGACCGGCCGCCGCCGCGTCTGCTACCTCGGCGCCGACGGCACGGCCTCGGCCGCCGCCGAGCGCCGCGCCGCGTACGCGGCCGGGGCCGCCGTCCTGGACGCGGGCGCACCGGGCCGGGTGGCGCTCGGCGACTTCTCCGTGGAGTGGGGCCGGGCGGCCGTCGACCTGGTGTGGGACGCCCGGCCCGATGCGCTGGTCTGCGCGAACGACCTCATCGCGGTCGGCGCGCTGCAACGCCTCCAACAACGCGGCGCGGACGTCCCCGGCGACGTGGCCGTCACCGGCTTCGACGACATCCCGATGGCGGCGCTCGCCGCCCCCGGCATCACGACGGTCCGCCAGCCGGTCGCCGAACTGGCGGCGGAGGCAACGCAGTTGCTGAGCCGACGCCTGGCCGCACCGGGCTCCGAGGGGCCGCAGCGGGCGATACGTCTGGCGCCGGAGTTGGTGGTGCGGGAGTCGAGCGCCGTACGGGGTGGGGACGGGGCAGCGGCGCGTTCGACGGGCTGAGCCGGGGCCCAGGGCACGCCACCGGCCGTCGAACCCGGCTAGGGCGTGTCCGATGGGGCGGCCGCACTCCCCGCCCGCCTCAGAATCCCCTCCACCACCCCCGTCTTCGCGTCGGCGTAGTTCTGCAGGTACTCCCACTCCGCCGCGGCCAGCTCCGTCTTGGTGCGGGCGTACAGGTCGCGGTCCTCGTCGTGGGCGCGCAGCCAGTCACGGAACAGGAGCATGCGGGCCGTCTCCGGGCAGTCGTACGGGAAGACGTGCAGGTTCGCCGACGAGGCGCCGGGGGCGAGGTCCTGGCGGCGCAGCACGCGGTGTTCGTACCAGTCGGGTTCCCGGATGGCGAGCGTGTAGCCGACGGCTTCGAGTGCGGGGACGTACGCCGACTCCGCTCCCGGGTCGGGCACGGTCAGGAGGATGTCGATGACCGGCTTGGCCGTGAGGCCCGGCACCGACGTCGAGCCGACGTGCTCGATCGTGTGCCGCAGGTCTTCGAGCGCGCTGCCGATGCGGTCGGCCTCGCGCTCGAAGACCCGCGGCCAGCGCGGGTCGTACGCCGCCAGCGTGACCCGGTCGTTGAGCTTGGGCGCCGCGCCCAGGTTGGCCGCGTCGATCTCTTCGGCGGTCATGGGCACATGGTCGCCGGAGCCCGGCGCGTGCGGCGTCCGCGGATCGTGGTTCCCCTGCTCGGGCATGGCCTGCTGCTCCTCACCTTGGTGTGCGGGTGCTGTACTCCATGATCCCGCAGTGCGATCCGGGGCCGCCCAGGCCGGGCAGGGGCCCTTCGCCGGTTGGTCCGGGAGGAGTTGTGCTTGGTGGTGAGCCGCGCTCCACGGCCGGTCCGGTGAGGGTGGCGCGCACGCGAGCGGCGCGGGTGTCCCACCGCCGTACGCCGCGATCGGTGGGGGCGGCACTGAGAGCGCTCCGACGCCCAAGCGCCGGCGGAAGCCGGGAAGATGGCCGCCGCCCCGCGCGGTGTCGCCTTCGGAGGTGCGGGCCCGCCCGAGGCTCGGGCGGGCCCGCACCGAGGCGGTCGCAGGCTCAGTCCCGCAGCACCACCAGCACGAACGCCGCCGAGACCGCGCCCAGGACGACGGCCGCGACCCCGCGGGCGAAGCGGTGGTCGCGCAGTCCGGGCAGCAGTTCGTCGGCGGCGAGACGGCCGGGTCCGGCCAGGGCCACCGACACCGCGCCGGCCAGCAGCACCAGGTCGTACTCGATGCCCTCGGGGCTGAAGAAGCCGCCGCCCCACTTCACGGCCATGGCGTTGAGCATGATGCCCAGGATCCCGGCACCCGCGAGCGGCGTGAGCAGGCCGATCGCGAGGCCGAGGCCGCACAGGGTCTCGGTGAGCGCGGCGACCCAGGCCATCGCCTTGGCGGCCTTGTAGCCGTCGGAGGCGAAGAAGCCCGCGGTGCCGTCGAGGCCACCGCCGTCGAACCAGCCGAAGAGCTTCTGCGAGCCGTGGGCGGCCATGGTCAGGCCGACCGCGAGCCGCAGCAGCAACAGGCCGATGTCGGACCCGGGTTGGGCGCCGGAGGTGACCGCGAGGGCGTGCCGGTGCGGTGTGCCCGCCGCCGCGGGGACGGGGGAGGACGGGGACGGGGACTCGGCGGATGGGGTGGGCTGAGGGGGAAGGGACGATGAGGACATGCTTGATCTCTCCTTGTACCGAGGGGGGGAAGGACGGAGCCAGGGAGGAGAGGTCCCGCTACGTTCGGATCACGCAGGTTCTGTACAGGTCGACGGCGGTGACGTCCGGGGACGACGTACCGCCGAGGGGGACGATGCCCTGGCCCGGGTCGTGGCGCGGGGAGTCGGCCCGCTGTTCCGGGGTGCTCGGGTGCTCGGGTACGGGAAGGGCGGCCGCGCGCGGCGTCTCGCGCCCGCCGCCACCGTGGCAGCCGCTTTCGCCTGCCTCGCTGCGGCTCTCGCGTACGTCGACGGGTGGCCCGAAGGACGTTGTCGCGCTGGGCCCTTGCCTCTCCTCCCCCACGTCGCCGGGGATGAGGGCGTACGCCGGGCCGAGCGCGAGGACCAGGCAGAGCAGGGCGATGAGCAGACAGGGGGCACCCCCGAGGGGCACGGCGCGCGGCGCGGCCCCGGCAGCCGGGAAGCCCTGCCGGGGCCGAGGCGTTCGCCCCGGCCCGAGGGCGTACTCTCGCCCGCTCATGCCGACCGATGATAGGTCCGGACCAAGTCGGTAAGAAGCCCTCCGACCGTCACAGACCCCGCTCCGGCTCACTGCGGCCGGATTTCACCCCTCGCGGCTCCCCTCCCTGCCGCGCCCCGCCCGGCTTACCGGGCCGCGGCGGCGGACGGCGGCACCGGACGCCGCATGCACACCCGGGGCCAGCGGTCCAGGCCGTGCGCGGCCTCCCTCTCCCGGACGGCCCGCAGACCGGGGCCGAGTTCGGCGTCGTCGAGGAGCACGAAGCCGCAGCGCGCGTAGTACGGGGCGTTCCACGGCACGTCCCTGAAGGTCGTGAGGGTCAGCGCGGGCACCGCCTCGGCCGCGGCGCGGTCGGCGAGGTGGTCGAGGAGGCAGCGGCCGATGCCGTGGCGGGCGTGGTCGGGGTGCACGGACACCTGCTCGACGTGCAGATCGCCGTCGACGCGGTCGGCGAGGAGATAGGCCACCGGTACGTCGTCGGGGTCGGCGGCGACCCAGGCGAGCCCGGCGCGCTGGTAGTGCGCGAGTTCGTCCAGGGCGGGCGGCTCGTCGTCGGCGATCTCCGGCATGCCGACGTCCCGGAAACAGCGGCCGGCCGCCCGCTCGATGTCCTGAAGCCGGGTCAACTCGCTGCGGTGTGCGGCTCGGATACGCATCGCACCATTCTCCCCGGTCAGCGGCACGGGGTGACCTCGGGTCCCGGTGCCACGCTCAGCCGACGGCCCCGTGCCCAGGGGACTCCTGCGTCCCAGAGGACTTCTATGTCCCGGGGACTTCTATGTCCCGGGGACTTCTATGTCCCGGGGACTTCTATGTCCCGGGGACTTCTGTACAGCGAAGCACGCCGAGCGGAACCGCCCCCGGCCTCCGTCGAGGTCAGTGAGGCGACTTCCGCTCGGCCGCTCAGCCGCTTAGGCACTCAGGCACTCAGGCACCAGGCACTCAGGTGTCAACGCGCAGGGGGTCAGCAGGCAAGGTCTCATCAGGTGACGGCTCGGTCTGGAACCTGTCCGTGTGCAGGGTGATCGCCCGCACCGGGCAGGCCCGTGCCGCCTCACGGAGCATGGGGTCGGCCGTGCCCTCCTCACAGCCCGGGAGAAGTTCGCTGAAGCCGTCGTCGTCCTGGGTGAAGACGTTGGGCGCCGTCAGGACGCATTGGCCCGCGCCGATGCAGACGTCCGTGTCGATGGTCACGCGCATCAGCCGCGCCCCCAGGTGACGGGCAGGTCGACCAGGCCCTGGATGGTGTCGCCCGGCTTCATGCGGATCTCCTCCACGGGGACGGCGAGCCGCAGGTCGGGGAGGCGGGCGAGGAGCGACTGGAAGGCGATCTCCAATTCGGCGCGGGCGAGGTTCTGGCCGAGGCACTGGTGGATGCCGAAGCCGAAGGCGAGATGGTGCCGGGCGCTGCGGCGCACGTCGAGGTCGTCGGCGTCGGGGTAGACGGCGGTGTCGCGGTTGATGGTGGCGGCGGTGAGGACCACGCCCTCGTCGGCGCGGATGGTCTGCCCGGCCACCTCGATGTCCTCGGTGGCGACGCGGACGAGCCCGTCCGCGATGGACAGGAAGCGCAGCAGTTCCTCGACGGCGGCGCGCGTCAGGTCCGGGTCGGCGCGCAGGGCCGCGAGCTGGTCGGGGTGTTCGAGCAGGGTGAAGGTGCCGAGCGAGATCATGTTGGCGGTGGTCTCGTGCCCGGCGATGAGCAGGATGAGGGCGAGGCGTACGACGTCGTCGCGGTCCAGGCTCCCGGCGCTCAGCCGTTCGCGTACCAGCTCGTCGATCACGCCCTCGGGGGTGGCGTCGGCGCCCCACCCCGTGCCGCCGTCGGCCGTCTTGGCCTTCCGGTCCACCAAGTCGCCCAGGTAGTCCATCAGTTCTCTGCGGCCCGCCTCCGACTCCTTGGCCGTGGCACCCCGCAGGATCCGGCGTGAGGCCTCTTCGAAGAAGTCGTGGTCGGCGTACGGGACACCGAGGAGTTCGCAGATCACGATGGACGGCACGGGCAGGGCGAAGGCGCTGACGAGTTCTACGGGCGGCCCCTGCGCGATGACGGCGTCGAGGAGTCCGTCGACGATGTGCTGGATGCGGGGGCGCATCGCCGCCACCTGTTTCACCCCGAACGTCGGGATGAGCATGCGGCGTTGTTTGTTGTGCAGCGGGTCGTCGACGCCGAGCAGGGCGAGCGGTTCCCGGCGGGAGAGCTCGAAGCGCGGGGCGATCATCGGGAAGGCCGGGTGCTGCCGGTCGGCGGAGAGGCGGCTGTCGGTGAGCAGGGCCTGGGCCTCGGCGTGGCCGGTGACGAGCCAGGCCTGGCTGTTGTCGTAGAGGGTGACGCGGTTGAGTGGGCCCTGTCCGCCCGACGGCCGGTATCCGGTGGGCGGGTGGTAGGGGCAGGTGCGGTCCTGGGGGAAGGGGGCGGCTTGCGCCATGGGGGCCTCCGATGCGCTCGGACGGGTTGTACGGTGTCCCGACCCTCACTTCATGCCCCATGCATACATCGGGAACATGCCCGGTTCGGCCAACTTCGCACCGGACGCCCCCGAGTTCGGCATGACGGCCGGTTTGTGACGCCGCTCGCATGCCACCGTGCCCCACGACCTCGCAGGGGCCGCAGCTCTCCGCGGGGATTTTCGCGGCAGTCGCTGACATGAATGGCGTGATCGCACCGGTCGCACGCGAGACCCGCGCCGACCGCGAACTCGTCCCCCAAGCCCCGGGCCAGCACCCCACCGGGCCGTACCCCCGACCACCCGAACCCGACACATCGTCGCGCTTCTGGTGCGGCTGCCCCCACTGGATCTTCCGCTTGTTGCGCCGCGACTCCGGCGCCACATACGCCTCGATCCCGATGATCGGCGTCACCCCCGACTTCTTCGCCGTGTGGAAGAAGTCGTACGCCCCGTGCAGATTCCCGTGGTCGGACATCGCGATATGCGACATGCCCATCTCATTGCACGCGTTGAACATGTCCTTCAGCCGCGCGGCACCGTCCAGCAGCGAGTACTGGGCGTGAACGTGCAGATGCGTGAAAGGGGATTTCACCACTACTCCCGGCTCATCACAACGGTCGATTGTCTGGACCGTTATCCAAGTCGGGTGGGAACAGGTGAATCAAACAACTTCGGGCGGACGCGTCACAAGGATTGGTTGTACGGCGGGAACGAGGGCCTGTCCCGCGAGAACCGCCGGACAGGCCCCGCCCCGGGCGGACTCAAGCCTTGAGCGTGAAGGTGAAGTCGCCGGATATCTTGCCGGTCAGGCGGACGGCCGCGACGAGCTTCCCCTCGTCGATCAGTCTCTTCACCTCGCCTCGCGAAAGCCCGAACGCCTCGGCGATCAGGGCCACCGGCCGCACGGGGATCTGCGCCCCGAAGCGCACCGAGACGTCGACGACCTCACGGTCCAGGTGGTCCGATCCCCCGGTGTCGAGGCGCCAGGCGCCGGTCCAGTCGAGGGCGAACCGATTGAGGCGCTGCACGCGCGGGTCCTGGAGCAACTCGGCCGCCAGGGAGGGGTCGTTGCCGTGCAGCAGCTCCAGCATGTCGGGCCGTACGGAGCGGACGTTCGTCCGCTCGAAGACCGTGAACTTCGCCGTCTCCCCGCATGCGGTGCAGAGCGCGAGGAGCCAGGCGTCGAGGAGCTTGTGGTGTGCGTTGACACGGAACTTGCCGTTCGCCCGGAAGCGGTCGGAAGCGCACGCGTGGCAGCGCCGGACAAGGAGAGGCAGGCAGGTGGGAGCGACCACCCAGGTGCTGGACATAGCAGTACACCGGTTTCAGTGAGAAATCCGCAGCGAAAAGGGGCACGGCGCACGAGGTGCGACGCGCGACAGATCAGCGCTAGGGGTGTCTCACTTGGTGTACAACGGCACTTCCTCGACCGGGGGACGGGACTCGGCAGCACCGTAAGGGCGCGGAGCCGCGCGGCTCAACCGGTTTCCGCCCGCCCCGCCCTCGCCCCGGGCAGCACGGACGGCGCCCTGCCCCCCCCGCCGAGCCCGCCACAGGAGGTGACGGTCCGGCTCCAAGCCGCCGGGGACGACGTGCGCGCCGGGCGCGACGCTGACGTCCGGCGCATCGGACAGGCCCTAGAGCGCCGCCGCCAGGCGTTCGGCGCCGGATCCGGACACGCTCGCGAGACCGGCGGGGCGACCTGTTGCCAGGAGCAGCAGGTCGCCCGCCCGTCCCCGGACCTCGTCCGGGCCGTCGCCCGTCGACCAGTCCAGGTCGGTGGCGGTCAGGCGCAGGCCGCGCAGGCGCTTGCGGGCGCCGTAGAACGGGCTGCCCACGACGTGGTCGAGGGCTGTCGCCGTCGGCTCCGGGGGCATGTCCCGCGTGCGTCCGAGCGGGCGCACGATGTCCTGCCCGTGGACGAGGAAGTCGACCAGCGGATCGGCGGGGGCGGCCATGGGTGCCCGGCGGGGCGATCCGGCGGTCTCCCGGATCTGGGCGATCAGCTCCGCGGGCGGGAACGCGGCCGCACGCCGCACGGCGAAGTCGGCCTCCATGCGGTTCCAGTCGCCCCGCGCCCGGACCGCCCCGCCGATCACCATCCGCCACGTCGTGCGCGTCGACAGCGTCAGATGGGCGGCGACGTCCCGCACCGTCCAGCCCGCGCACAGTGAGGGCGTCTGCCATTCGGCGTTGTCGAGATCCGCCAGCAGGTCGGCGACGCCCAGCCGCTCCGTCTCCAGCCAGCCGAGAATCTGTTCCGCGTTCTTCTTCGTGCCCATGACCATGCCTTTCCTGACCTCGAAGGCAGCGGGACTCCGGCGGCACGGGACCGCCGGAACCTCTGCGCGGGAAGTGCAGGTATGACCACCCGCCCGCCGGGAAGTGAGCGATCCATCAATGTGACCCGAGTCACACTGATGGATCGCGGCGGGCGAGGGGGGCACGGCGACCGATCAGGAGCCGACGTACTCCCTCAGGTGACGAGCCGTCAAAGTGTCCCCGTTGGTGACCAGTTCGGCCGGGGTGCCGGTGAAGACGACCTCGCCGCCGTCGTGGCCGCCGCCCGGGCCGAGGTCGATGATCCAGTCGGCGTGGGCCATGACGGCCTGGTGGTGCTCGATGACGATGACCGAGTTGCCGTCGTCGACGAGGCGGTCCAGGAGGGCGAGGAGCTTGTCCACGTCGGCCAGGTGCAGGCCCGTCGTGGGCTCGTCGAGGACATAGGTGGAGGACTTCTCGGCCATGTGGATGGCGAGCTTCAGGCGCTGCCGCTCACCGCCGGAGAGGGTGTTCAGGGGCTGGCCGAGGCGCAGATAGCCGAGGCCGACGTCGGCGAGGCGGCCGAGGATGGTGTGCGGCTGGCCGGAGGGGAAGAAGTCGTACGCCTCGGCGACCGACATGCCGAGGACCTCGCTGATGTTCTTGCCGTTCAGGCGGTAGGTGAGGACCTCCGGCGTGAAGCGTTCGCCCCGGCACTCCTCGCAGACGGAGGCGACGCCCTGCATCATGGCCAGGTCGGTGTAGACGAGCCCGAGGCCGTTGCACTTCGGGCAGGCGCCCTCCGAATTGGCGCTGAACAGCGCCGCCTTGACGCCGTTGGCCTTGGCGAAGGCGTTGCGGATCGGGGTGAGCAGGTTCGTGTACGTGGCCGGGTTCGAGCGCCGCGAACCGCGGATCGGCGACTGGTCGGCGACCACGACGCCGTCCTGCCCGGACACATGGCCGTGGATCAGCGAGCTCTTGCCGGACCCGGCCACGCCGGTGACGACCGTGAGGACGCCGAGCGGCACGTCGACGGAGACGTTCTTGAGGTTGTGCACGTCGGCGCCCTTGATGGGCAGTTGGCCCTTGGGGGTGCGGACGGTGTCGCGGAGCCGGGCGCGGTGGTCGAGGTGGCGGCCGGTGAGGGTGCCCGA
This sequence comes from Streptomyces flavofungini, assembly GCF_014650815.1. Taxonomy (GTDB): domain Bacteria; phylum Actinomycetota; class Actinomycetes; order Streptomycetales; family Streptomycetaceae; genus Streptomyces; species Streptomyces flavofungini. The sequence goes on along the minus strand of NZ_BMVR01000003.1, from coordinate 697,615 downwards.
GGCGCGCAGGCCCGGCACGTCGCCGGTGTAGCAGATCTCGCCGCCCGCCGTGCCCGCGCCCGGGCCGATGTCCACCACGTGGTCCGCGATCGCGACGACCTCCGGCTTGTGCTCGACGACGAGCACGGTGTTGCCCTTGTCGCGCAGGCGCAGCAGCAGGTCGTTCATGCGCTGGATGTCGTGCGGGTGCAGGCCGATGGTCGGCTCGTCGAAGACATACGTGACGTCGGTGATGCTGGAGCCGAGGTGGCGGACCATCTTCACGCGCTGCGCCTCGCCGCCGGACAGGGTGCCCGAGGGGCGGTCGAGGCTGAGGTAGCCGAGGCCGATCTCGGTGAGCGAGTCAAGGAGGTCGAGGAGGTTGGCGAGCAGCGGGGCGGTGCCGGTGTCCTCGATGGAGCGGACGAAGTCGGCGAGGTCGTTGAGCTGCATCGCGGAGCACTCCGCGATGTTCACGCCGTCGATCTTCGAGGAGAGCGCCTCCTGGGTGAGGCGGGCGCCCTCGCACAGCGGGCAGCGCGCGAAGACCACGGCGCGGTCGACGAAGGCCCGGATGTGCGGCTGGAGTCCGTCGCGGTCCTTGGCGAGCCAGGTCCGCTGCATCTTGGAGACGAGCCCCTCGTACGTGAAGCCGTTGGAGCCGACCTTCACCTTGACCGGGTCCTTGTGCAGGAGGTCCGCCCACTCCTGCTCGGTGAAGTCCTTGAGCTTCTTGTCGGGGTCGTAGAAGCCGGAGTTGACCATGATCTGCCAGCTCCAAGAGTCCACCGTGTAGTACGGGAGGGTGAGGGCGCCCTCGTTGAGGGACAGCTCGCGGTCGAGGAGCTGGTCCACGTCGACGGTCGAGACCTCGCCGGCGCCCTCGCACTCGGGGCACATGCCGTCGGGCAGGTTGAAGCTGAAGGCGCCGGACGTGCCGATGTTCGGTTCGCCGAGGCGGCTGAAGATGATGCGCAGCATCGTGTACGCGTCGGTGGCGGTGCCGACCGTGGAGCGGGAGTTGGCGCCCATGCGCTCCTGGTCGACGACGATCGCGGCGCTGAGGTTGCGCAGCTCGTCGACGTCGGGGCGGCCCACGCTCGGCATGAACGACTGGATGAAGGCGGTGTACGTCTCGTTGATCAGGCGCTGCGACTCGGCGGCGATGGTGGCGAAGACGAGCGACGACTTGCCCGAGCCGGAGACTCCGGTGAACACGGTGAGGCGCCGCTTGGGCAGGTCGAGGGATACGTCCTTGAGGTTGTTCTCCCGCGCTCCGCGGACCTGGATCAAGGTGTGGCTGTCTGCGGGGGTGACCTTCACGGGTGCTCCTTGTACGGCTCGCACGACTGTCCGGCATGAATAGCGTACAGCGTACTCAGTCGCGGGGTGCGGCGCCTCCGGTTTCCGTGCACCTCGTGTACGGCGGTCCGTCGATCACGTCGCCGGGCACAGGACGCCGCGGCTCTCCGCGATGTCGAGCCTCCCGGTCGCGACGTGCAGCGCGAACTGCAGGTCGCGCTGGCCGCTGAGGGTGCCGAGGTCCCGGGACATGTGCGCCTCCAGGGCGCGGAGGTGGGAGCGCACGGTGGCCTCCGACAGGCCGAGGGCCCGTGCGGCCGCCTCCAGATGCGCGTCGTGGGTGAGCCACACCGTGGCGGTGTTCAGGAGGTCCCTGCGGTCGCTGCGGGCCGACCGCAGCAGGGTGTCCGCCCACGCCGTCACCTGGGGCGAGGCCAGCAGGGAGTGGAGGGTCAGCGACAGCGAGCCCGGCGTCAGGGACTGGGCGGGCGGCTCCCGGTGGGTGACCAGCTCCAGGGCGAGGCCGACGGCGATGCGGTCCGCGACGGAGGCGAAGTCCACGCGCAGCGCCTCGGCGGCCCGGGCCACCCGGCGCGTGACGGTGTTGCGGTGCAGGTTCAGGCGCCGGGCGGCGACGGTGTAGGGGTGGGCGAGCGCCATCGAGAGGGTTTCGCGCATCTGCTCCCACTGGCTGTCGTGGCGCATCAGCGGGTCGAGGAGGTTGCGCGCCCAGAGCTGCGCGTCGCGCGGCGGGAGCAGGCTGATCAGGTCCGTGTTCGGCGCGGCCAGGGCGGCCGCGTCCGGCTGCAGCAGGGCGAACCCCTGGGCGGCGCTCGCCTCCCGGAGCGCGTCGGCGAGCAGGGACATGGAGTAGATGCCGCTGCCGCCGACGGAGGCCTCGGCGCCCAGGGCGGCGACGAGCCGGGTGAGGTCGGCGCCCACGCCGTCGTCGGCGCGGCCGGGGCGGACCGGCTGGACGACGATGATCCGGCGGTCGGCGCGCGGGTCCGCTATCACCAGGGCGCGGCCCTCGGTGGCGACCTCGCACCGGCGCACCGCGACGTCCCGGTGGGTGCAGGGGATGTCGACGACGAAGACACGGACCGTGTCGGCGTCGAGGAGGCCGGGCGCCTGCGCGGCGAGGACTCTGCGTGCCTTGTCCACCTCGCCGTCGAGGAGCAGCTCCACCGCCGCTCTGCGGGCCGCGCGGGAGGTCTCGGCGGCCGCGCGGTACTCCCGGCGTGCCTGGTCGAGCAGGCCGAGGAGCTTCGCGGCGTGCCCGAGGAGGCGTATCTCGGCGTCGTCGAAGGGGGCCGAGCCGCGGGCGACGGCCAGGACCGTGCCCGCGCCACGAGCCGGGCCGAGGGATATGAGCCGGGTGTGCGGGCCCGACGGGCGGCCGGACACCGTGCCGTCGAGGGAACTGTGGATGATCGCCGGGGCCAGGGCCTCGGCCGCCGTGGCGGGCGAGACCGCGAGGACCCGGTGCGGGTCGCTGACGAGGACCTGGACGTGCAGGGCGCGCGCGAGCCAGTCAGCGATGCGCTGCATGGCGCGGGGGTCGGCCAGTTCCGACGGCACCTGCTGCACCAGCGTGGTGAGCTGGGAGGCACGCCGCTCCGCTCCGGCGAGTCGGCTCTCCTGGAGGCGGTGGCGCGTCTTGGCCCACTCCCGCAGCGGCGCGGTGGTGACGAGCACCGGCACGGAGAGCGCGTGCGACAGGTCGCGGACGGCCTGGGGCAGCGGCTGGTGCGCGCCGGACGTCATGCTCACCACGAGCCCGGCGCACTGGTCCAGGGCCAGCTGCTCCATGAGCGTCTCCAGGGCGACCTCGGCGCGGCCCCGGGCCCGGAACTGCAGCCCGGTGACCAGGACGAGGCAGCCGGCATCGAGGCGCCGCTGGGGCTCGCCCTCCAGGAGCTGCGACACGGTCAGGGCCGTCAGTCCGATCACGCCGAGGGCCTCGTACCGGGCCGCGTCAACACCTCCGGCGAAGGCGAGCTCGAGCTCCTCCTTGCCGACCAGCGTGCCCAGTGTCAGCACGTCATCTCCCCCTTCTGCCCGAGGAGTTGGTGATGTCCCTCGACGGGGCTCACAGCCGCATGGTGTGCCGACGCGCTCTCTCTCGGGCTCGCCGACACGTCAACTCCAGCCGAAGCAAGCTCAGGCAGTGCACAGCGACTCGACCGGTTTCCCGTGGGCTGTCGCCATGGACATACTCAAAGGGTTGCGCACACAGATTGCAAGCGACAAGGTGTGCACTGTCCACAAGTTGCGGAGAGTGCCGGAAGGAGGGTTCGTGGCCCGCGAAAGGTCAGGTCCGACCCTCGCGCATCTCGTACTGGCCACCCGGCTCAAGATCCTGCGCGAGGCGGCGGGACTGTCGCGCAAGCAGGCCGCCGACGCCCTCGGCGCGCACCCGGTCACGGTCCGCCGGATCGAGGCCGCTCAGACCTCCCTGGACGAGGGCCAGGTCCGCTCGCTGCTCGGGGCGTACGGGGCACCTGACGCGGAGATCGAAGAGTTCCTCGGTAAGCTCGCGACCGCCAACCTGCCCGGCTGGTGGCATCCGTGGCGCTCGGTCATGGACCCCTGGCAACTCGACCTGATGAGCGTGGAATCCGCGACCAGCATCATCCGCACCTGGGAACCGGCGCTCGTACCCGCCCTGTTACGCACCCGGGACTACGCCCGCGCCGTCGACGACGCCCTGCGCCCGGACCTGTCGGCCGCCGCCAAGGAGGCCCGGACGGAGCTGTTGATGGCGCGCCAGGAGCGCCTTCGCACCCAGCAGACCCGGATCTGGGCGCTGATGTCGGCCGTGGCCCTGCACACCCGCGTCGGACCCGAGGGGGTCATGGCCGAGCAGCTGACGGCGCTGCGGGACACCGCCGAGCGGACCGACGTGACCCTGCAGATCCATCCGCTGGACGGCCCCCCGCACGCCCTGACCGGCAAACCGGCCATCACCGTCTACCGCGTCGAGGCCCCGGAGATCCCGGACCGGGTGGTCCGGGAGGGCGGCCCGGTCGGCGCCGCCGATATCTGGGACGCGCCCACCACCGTCACCGACTACCGCCTGCTCCTTGACTACTCCTGCGCCACCGCCTTACATCCCGACAAGTCGAAAGAGGCACTGTCATGACCGAGCCGACAGACCCCCTGCAGATCGACACCTCCGTCGCGCACAGCGCGCGGGTCTGGAACTACTGGCTCGGCGGCAAGGACTGGTTCCCCGCCGACCAGGCCGCCGGTGACGCCTACCGCGACAAGTACCCGATGATCGAGCCGATGGCCCAGGAGTCCCGCGGCTTCCTGATACGCAGCGTGACCTGGCTGGCGCGGGAGGCGGGCATCCGGCAGTTCCTGGACGTCGGCGCCGGGCTGCCCACGGCCAACAACACCCACGAGGTCGCCCAGCGCCTCGCGCCCGAGTGCCGGGTGGTGTACGTCGACCACGACCCGCTGGTCCTGCTGCACGTCCACGCGATGCACAAGAGCACGCCCGAGGGCGCGATGGACTACGTGCTCGCGGACATGCGGGACACCGACGCGGTCCTGGAGGGCGCCGCCAAGACCCTGGACATGACCCGGCCCATCGCCTTAGTGATCAATGACGTGCTCGGCCACATCGTGGACTGGGACGAAACGTTGTCGCTCGTACGCCGCCTGGTGGCCCGGCTGCCCTCGGGCAGCTATGTGTCCCTGAGCCACTCCACCGCCGCCGACGAGCGGCATCGCGAGGTCCAGGAGGAGTACAACAACTCCGGCGCGATCCCCTACATCTTCCGCGAGCCGGAGCAGACCATCGCCTTCTTCGACGGCCTCGAACTGGTCGAGCCCGGCTATGTGTCCTGGCCCAACTGGCGGCCCGACGCCACCACCGGCCGGCTCACCGAGCGCGCCGGGTGGGGCGGGGTCGCCCGGATCTCATGACGAGCGGTGGCGCGGGCCGCGCGCAGCCCGCGCCGACCCCCGCCGCGCAGGACCCGGCGAGCCAGTGGGTGCAGCGGCTCACCCGGGCGGCAGCACGCTCCGGCGCCGTCCTTGTCGCCGAGGCCGCCGCGCTCGCCGACGGCTGGGCCGCCCTCGTCGACCCCTCGGTCGGCGCCGTCCACAGCACTCCCCGGACGGCGGGGCCCGACGGCGAGCGCGCCGCCGCCCACCCGCAGGCCCATCCGCACCTCACCGTCCGGCACGTGGGCGACGCCTCCGGTTCCGTGCTCGTCGTCGGCCCCGGCCGTGCGCCGAGCGCCCATGTCACCCTGATCGCCCAGGCCGCCGCGGACCTGCTGCGGGTACGGGCGCGCCGGGCGGACGACGTGCGCGGCACCGAGCAGCGGCTGCACGCCGCCGTCCTCGCCCTGCTGCAGCACGGCCAACACCGGCTCGCCGCCGAAGTACTCGGCGACGGCACCGCGACCCACGCCACGGTGTACCGGCTCACCGGGCGCACCGTGCACGCGGCCTACCAGTCCCTGTGGCGGGCCGCGCAGCCCGGCGCGTTCCTCGGCGGCCCGCGCATGCTGGTCTGCCTGGACGGCACCGAACTGGTGGCCGTCGCCCGCCATGGCGCGGACGGCGATCACACGTCCGCGCGCTCGCTCATCGCGCGCATCGCCGAACGGCACCAACTGGCCGCGGGCTCCGCGGAACCCGCGCCCCTGGACATGTTCGCCACCGCGTGGTCGGAGGCCGGTGCCGCCCGGCACGGCGCCGCCGTCGGCCGCCTCGCCGCCGCGAGCGGCCTGGGCGCCGACGGGCTGCTGCGCGTCATACCAGGGGACCGTCTCGGCACCTGGTCCGCGGCCGTGCTCCGGCCCCTGGACCGGGAGCAGCGCCGGACCCTGGAGGCGTGGCTGCGGTCGGGCTCGGCGCAGACGGCCGCGCCCGCGCTCGATGTGTCGGAGGGGACGGTACGGGCGCGGCTGCGGGCGGCCGCGGGGCTCTTGGGCGTGGATCTCGACCACCCCACCGTGCAGGCGCAGTTGCTGCTCGCGCTGCGGGCTCCGGCCACGTCGCGGTCGGCGTCCGGTACGGCCCCTCCCCTGTCGGCGTCCGGTCCGGCGACCGCGCAGTCCCTGTCCGCGCCCACGACCGCTCCGCCCTCCTCCCCACCGGCGACCGCGTCGACCCGGCTGCGTACCGACCCGCCGCTGCCCGCCGATCTGCTCAGCGCCGAGTACGCCGCCCGCTGGGCGTCGGGCCTGCTCGAACCGCTGGACACCCGTTTCCGCATCACCCTCCGGTGCTGGCTCCGGCACCGGGGCCGGACCGCTCCGGCAGCCGCCGAGCTGGGGCTGCACCGGTCCACCCTCACGGCCTGGCTCGCCGAGTGCGGCAAGCTCCTGGACCTGGAGCTGTCGTCCGCGACGACCAGGACCGAACTGCACCTGGCCGCCGAGACGATCGCCACCCCCGCCGACACACCGGCGGCGCTGCCACGCCGTGGGGGCAGGACCTATCGAGGGGTACGGCAGTAGGCGTACCCCGTCTGGCACGGGCACGTGCGCAGGGGACCACCCCGCGAAAGAAACATACACACGTGCATGTATGGTTGTTCACGACGGACGGGCAACAGGCGTCCGCGCAGCAGGACTTCGACCACCCGATGCGGCGAACGGAGCGGAGCAGCCATGGGGACCCCGAACGCGCGAGGCGAGGAGCTGGGGATTCCGGCCGCGTCGGACTCCGGCCGTCGCCGCGCCACCCAGGCCGACCGCAGCGCGCGCTCACGCACCGCGATCCTGGAGTCGGCCGCACGGGGCCTGTCCCGCTACGGCTACGGCCACCTCAAACTGGAGCAGGTGGCCCGCGAGGCCGGGTACACGCGCGGCGCGCTCTACCACCAGTTCAAGGACAAGCAGGATCTGGCCCTGGCGGTGTGCGCGTGGTTCCGTGAGACCTACTGGCACGAGGTGGCGCGCTTCGTCGAGCAGGAGCCGGAGCCCGTCACGGCGCTGCTCACCCTCGCCCGCGGCCACGCCGTCTTCTGCCGGCGTGACGTGGCGCGCGTACCGATCGCGCTGCGCCTTGAGTTCAGCGGCCAGGACCATCCCGTGGGCCGCGAGGTCGAGCGGAACTACGAGACGCTCCTCACCCGCTGCGCCGGACTCATCGACGCCGGGCGGGCAGCGGGCACGATCCCGCCCGGCCGGCCGACCAGGGCCCTCGCGCTCGCCTTCGTCGGCGCACTCGAAGGCACCGTGATCGCGCTGGCCGGACAGGCTCCGGACGATGAGCTGTTCGCGGCCCGGGCGGTCGCGGGCGTGCTCGGACTCGCCCCCTCGTCGGCACCCGAACCGGAAGCACTCCCTCGCCCCAACTGAAGCCGAGCAGACGGAGGTTCCACACATGAAGCTCCCCGACACCGCACACACGTCCCGGCCCTGGCGGATCCACGAGATCACGCCCGACTTCCGCCTCTACGACGTGTGGGCCCTGCCGACGCCGGGCGGCCCCGACGACTTCCCGCACCTGGTGCGGCAGACCACCGGGGGCGACACGTCCGACAACCCGTCCCGCGTCGCCCGCGTGCTCTTCGCGATCCGCTGGAAGCTCGGGAAGCTGTTCGGCTGGGACAAGCCCGACGCCGGTGTCGGCGCCCGGGTGGCGACGCTGCGGGACCGGCTGCCGGACGACCTCCGTGACGGCCCCGCGGGGCCGGAGTTCGACCGCCTGCCCTTCCGGTCGGTCTTCCTGACGGACGACGAGTGGGCGTCGGAGATGAGCAACCGGACCATGCACGGGGTGCTGCACCTGACCTGGGTCCCGGACGGCAACGGCGGCTATCGCGGCCAGATGGCCGTCCTCGTCAAGCCCAACGGCCTGTTCGGGAAGGCCTACATGGCCGCGATCGCTCCGTTCCGGCACCTGCTCGTCTACCCGCCCCTGATGCGGGGCATCGCCGCCGAGTGGCGGGCCGACCCGCCCCAGGGCGCCAAGCCCGCGGCCTAGGGCATGTCGGATGCGACGCGGCAGGCCGGGCCGCTACCTCGGTTCCCCCGGGACCGACCGCCGCCGGGCCGAGCCTTCAGCCCGACCCTGGCCGTACTCGGCGATGACGCCCTCCGCCAGCCAGCAGTGGGTCCGCGCCAGGCTCGGCCCGGGGGCGGCGGTGAGGACGTCCAGATGCTGCCAGTAGCGGCGAAGCAGCGGAACGGTGGGCTGCACACCCGTGGCCATGAACGCACGGAAGCCGGCGGTGTCCTCCCTGTCGAGGGCGCGGGCACAGGCCCGGCAGAAGGCATCAAGGGCCTCGCACCTGTGCGGTGCGTGCCCGGCGGCGACGGCGGGTGCGGCACCCGCCGAGGCGTCGAGCAGCGCCGCGTACATCGAGGCCTTGTCCCGCACGTGGGACGCGGCCCAGTAGCCCAGGAACGCGGGCTCCGCCACGAGGAAGTGCAGTTCGGCGTAGGCCAGTACGGCATCGGGTGTGGGCACGAGCGGCAACTCGGGCACGGCCTGCGCGGTGACGGCGTCGGCCAGCCGCGCGGGCAGGCTCTGGGGCAGGGCGCGCCGCCACGCCCGGGTGAAGTCCGCGGTGTCCCGTGGTCGGCGCTGTACCCGGGCCAGCAGCCGCAGCCGACGCAGCCGCTCCGGGCCGTGGCACTCCTCCAGCGCCCGCAACGCCGCCTCCCGCCACCGCAGTTCCGCCAACTGCGTCCGCGTGCCCTCCAACTGCGCGGCCACCAGCTCGCCCAGACCGGACTCCCCCGTCGCCACCTCGGTGATGGCCGCGATCGGTACGTCCAGCGCACGCAACTGGCGTACCAGTTGGAGCTGTTCCAGCGCCTGTGGCGGGTAGCGGCGGTGGCCTCCCCGGCTGCGCGGGGCCGTCGGCAGGAGGCCGATGTCGGTGTAGTAGCGGATGGCCTTCACCGACAGGCCCGTACGCGCGGCGAGTTCTCCGATCGACCAAGTGACATGCATCCCTGCCCCTTGAATCTCCCGTGCGGTGGAGGTTCTAGCGTACGAAGCGTCGGCCCAGCAGCACGAGACGGAAGCCGGATTCCCGGCTCCAGCAATGGAGGAGCGACATGACACTTCCCCCGGGCCAACGTGCCGTGGACGGATTCCCGCGCTTCGGCACGCATCTCCATCACCCACCGCCGCCCGTGCCCGCCGACCCGGTGATCGAGATGGTGGGCCCCCTGACCGAGGACCTCACGCTGTCCGTGGCCGACCTCGCGAAGCTGCAACGACAGGAACTCCGAGCCGACTTCCACTGCGTCGCCGGGTGGTCGGCAACCGGACTGCTGTGGGAAGGAGTCACGTTCGGGGCCGTCTACCGGACCCAGGTCGAACCGCTGCTCAAGGCGGACACGTCCATCAGCCACGTCGTCTTCGAAGGTCTCGACGGCCACCGGTCGATCGTGTGGCTCGAGGACGCCTTGGCCGACGACGTACTCATCGCCGACCGGCTCGACGGGCGGCCGCTCGACAGCGACCATGGCGCTCCGGTGCGCCTGGTCAGCCCCAGCCAGTACGGCTTCGTCAGTACAAAGCACCTCTGCCGCGTCGAGTTCCACACTTCCGCACCCCCGGTTCCCGACCGGTGGTCGCTCATCGCGGCGCACCCCAGGGCGCGGGTCCGGCAGGAGGAACGGCACCGTCGCCTCGCGGGCCGGGTGGTGCGGCCGGTCTACCGGGCGCTGATCGGACCGATCCGCGCGCTCAGCGCGCGCGGCAGCCGCACCGGGGCGGGGTAAAAAGAGCGTTCTACTCAGGAACCGAAACGTAGGATCGAACCTCTGCACCCGGCCCGCTACGACGCCGAATTGACTTCGTTCCTGGAGACGACATGAGCAGCGCCCTTCTCGTGATGGATGTCCAACAGGCCATCGTGGACATCGCCGACGACGGCTCCGGATATCTGCCACGCGTGCGCAGGGCGATCGACGGGGCCCGGGCCGCGGACATCCCCGTGATCTACGTGGTCATCGCGCTGCGTCCCGGGTTCCCTGAAGTCGGCACGCGCAACAAGCCTCTCGCCGCCATCGCGCAGGCCGGCCTCTTCGTCGAGGGCGCCCCGGGAACGGAGATCCACCCCGATGTCGCGCCGCTGCCGGGCGACGTGGTGGTCACCAAGAGGCGGGCGAGCGCGTTCTCGGGCAGCGACCTCGACGTGGTGTTGCGGGCACGCGGTATCGACGACCTCGTGCTCGCGGGCATCGCCACCAGCGCCGTGGTGCTGTCCACCGTGTGCCAGGCCAACGACCTGGACTTCGGCCTCACCGTGCTCGCCGACGCCTGCCTGGACACCGACCCGGAGGTGCATCGGGTGCTCGTGGAGCGGCTTTTCCCGCAGTGGGCGGACGTCGTCACCGTCGACGACTGGGTCAAGGCGACGACGCTATCGTGATCGCATGTCCTCCGTGCCAGAGAACGTATCGCCGCGTGTCACAGAAGTTGACCGTGACTCCGCTGTGCAGCGCCTGCAAGAGGCATTCGCCGAGGGGTTGATCCCTCAGGACGAGATGCACGCGCTGCTCCAGACCGCGCTGACCGCCACGACCCAGGCCGAGTTGGCGTCGGCCCTTGCCCCACTGCCCGCCGAGGACGCGGGACCGACGGTGGTCGTGAACGCCGCCGGCGGGCTGATCCACCGGCGCGGCAGGTGGCACGTGCCACGGAACTTCAAGGTGACCTCCCAGATGGGCAAGGTGTACCTGGACCTGTCACGAGCGGTCATCGAATACCCCGTGATCAACATCGAGTTGCATCTGGGGTACGGCTGGGCCCGGATCATCGTGCCGCCCGACTCGACGGTCAACTACGAGGAACTGGCCGCCGAATGGAAGCAGCCGAGCTACAAGGCGCCGCAGCACAGCGGTGCGAACGGGCCGCGCGTCCGGATCTTCGGGACCATGGGGCACGGCCGGTTGCGCGTCAAGCACGGCCGCGGCTGAGGACACGCCCGCCCGGCGACTTGGCGCAGCCCACGAGGAGCGCCCCGGCAGACGTGCCGGGCCGGGGCGCGGGCGGTGCCGTGGATCTCAGCCGCGCAGGACGCGGCCCTCGGCATCCGTCTTGCCGTTGCTGACGAGCATGAGGACCCCGTCGAACAGCGACCAGACACCGAGTCCGCCCAGGGTGACGAGCTGACACACCGCCATGCGGGTGTGGCCGGTGTAGAAGCGGCCGATGCCGAGCGGGCCCAGGACGATCGAGAGCGCGCCCGCCACGTACTTGGACTTGTCGGAGTAGGGCCGTCCGAACGGGTCGTAGCCGTACGGGGCGTTGGTGTCGGGCCCACCGCCAGGGGCGCCGACGCCCGGGGCCGCGCCCGGCCGGGGGGCCGGAGCCGCGCCCGGCCGGGGGGCCGGAGCCGCGCCCGGCCGGGGCGTGCCGACATGGTCGCCACTGGGCTCCGCCCCGCCCAACTGCTTCATTTCCTGGCCGTATTGGTTCTTCGGGACCGGGTGGCTCACGAGTGTGTTCCTCCGAGCGATCGTGGTGGGGGGACTCTACCCATCGCGAGGGGCATCACCCTGGGAACCCCCGTGCCGCAGTGACAGATCCTGACCATGCTGATCATCCGGAGCGGCAATTGTCCAGTACAGATTTGGACGCTTGAGGCACACACTTTGCCGCGACTGCTGGGCAACCCCGCACGACCTATGCCGTCACTACCGACACTCCTGCGTCCACGAAGCGTGCGGCCATCTCCTCGGAGACCGCCGTGTCGGTCACGAGCGTGTCCACGCGCCCGGTCTCGCAGATGCGCGCGAACGCGCGGCGGCCGAGTTTCGTCGCGTCGGCCGCGACCACGACCCGCGTGGCACTCTCGCACAGCAGCCGGTTGATGGCCGCCTCGTCCTCGTCGTGCGCGGTCGCTCCGTGCACCACGTCGAAGGCGCCGACGCCGAGCACCGCGACGTCCATCGTGATCTGCCCGAGCACCCCGCCGGCCAGCGGGCCCGTGAGCTCGTACGACTGCGGGCGGGCCACCCCGCCCGTCACCACGATCTTGAACTGCGGCCGCACGGCCAGCTCGTTGGCGATGTTGAGGGCATTGGTCACGATGGTCAACGCCGGTGATCCGGAGGCCAGTTCGGTCCGCACGGCGAGCGCCCGCGCGACCTCCGTGGTCGTCGTGCCGCCGGTCAGGCCGACCGCCTCACCCGGGGCGATGGAATCCGCCACCGCCTTGGCGATGCGCTGCTTCTCCGAGGCCTGCCGGGCGGTCTTGTAGCGCAGCGGCAGCTCGTACGAGACGCCGTGGACGACCGCGCCGCCCCGGGTGCGGACCAGCATCTGCTGCTCGGCGAGCTGGTCGAAGTCCCGGCGGATGGTCGCGGCCGAGACGCCGAGCTCCGTCGCCGCTTCCTCGACGTCCAGGCGCCCCCGGTCGACAAGCAGTTCAAGCAGCGCCTGCCAGCGGGCATCGCGCGACATCCGCACCCTCCACTCAGCTCTTCACTCGGTTCTTCACGCACGGTTCTTCACTCACTGTCCGTGATGACCCTAGCTCACGAGCGAATGCTTGAATGTGATTGAAACATGGCTATAGATTGCAGAAACAAGCATCCAGGCGCCCAGGAGCGCCAGCGATCAGAGGGTGGAAACCGGCCATGAGCCATGCCGAGAACGAACTGATGACCCAGCCCGAGTGCTGGACGCGCGCCGCCGAGCTCGCGGTGCGCCACAAGGACGTGCTGGCCTCGCCCGGCGAGCGCGTCGCCGTGGTGGGCTGCGGGACCTCCTTCTTCATGGCGCAGTCCGTCGCCGCGCTCCGCGAGGGCGCGGGTCTCGGCGAGACCGACGCCTTCGCCGCCTCCGAGTTCCCCGCGACGCGCTCGTACGACCGGGTGATCGCCCTGACCCGGTCCGGCACCACGACCGAGGTGCTCGACCTCCTGGCGCGGCTGCGCGGCACGGTCCGCACCACCGCGATCACCGCCGACCCCGACACCCCGGTGATGGGCGCGGCGGACGACCTCGTGGTCCTCGACTTCGCCGACGAGGAGTCCGTCGTCCAGACCCGTTTCGCCACCACCGCGCTGACCCTGCTGCGCGCTCATCTCGGTCTGCACACCGAGCAGGCCGTCGCCGACGCCCGCACCGCGCTCGCCGAGCCGCTGCCCGCGGGCCTCGTGGAGTGTTCCCAGTTCACGTTCCTCGGCCAGGGCTGGACCAACGGCCTCGCCCAGGAGGCCGCGCTGAAGATGCGCGAGGCATCGCTGTCCTGGACCGAGGCGTACCCGGCCATGGAGTACCGGCACGGCCCCGTCAGCATCTCCACCGACACCACCGCGACCTGGATGTTCGGCACGGCACCGGCGGGGCTCGCCGACGAGGTCCGGGCGACCGGCGCGCTGTGGATCGAGGGCGCCCTGGACCCCCTGGCCGAACTCGTACGCGCCCAGCGGCTGGCCGTCGCGGTCGCCGCCTTCCGGAACCTCGACCCGGACCGGCCGCGCCATCTGCGCCGCTCCATCGTCCTCGACGCCGGCTGACCGGGACGGGAGGAGACCTGATGACGCTGGCCCAGACCGGCACCCTCGTCGCCGAGGCCGCCGCCAAGCGCCGCGCCGTCGCGGCCTTCAACATCATCACCCTCGAACACGCCGAGGCCGTCGTCGCCGGTGCCGAGGCCGCCACGTCGCCGGTGGTGCTCCAGATCAGCGAGAACGCGGTCACCTACCGCTACGGCCGCATCCTGCCGCTCGCCCGCGCCGCGCTCGCGCTCGCCGAGGCGGCGACCGTGCCGGTCGCCCTGCACCTCGACCACGTCACGCAGGACGCGCTGCTGCGGCAGGCCGCCGACGCCGGTTTCAGCTCCGTGATGTACGACGCGTCCCGGCTGCCGTACCACCAGAACCTGACCGCGACCCGCGCCGCCGCCGACTGGGCACACAGCCAAGGCCTCTGGGTGGAGGCGGAGTTGGGGCAGGTCGGCGGGAAGGGCGGCAAGCCGCCGCTGGACGCGCACGCCCCCGGCGCGCGCACCGGTCCCGAGGAGGCGTGCCAGTTCACCGCCGAGACCGGCATCGACGCGCTCGCCGTCGCCATCGGCAGCTCGCACGCGATGACCACACGCACGGCCGTCCTCGACCACGCCCTGCTCGCCCGCCTCGACGAGGCCCTGCGGGTGCCCCTGGTCCTGCACGGCTCCTCCGGCGTTCCCGACGACGAGCTGGCCCGGGCGGTCACGGGCGGCATCGCCAAGGTCAACATCGGTACGGCCCTGAACGCCGCCATGACCAACGCCATCCGCGCCTATCTCGCCGACCACCCCAAGGCCGTGGACACCCGCAGCTATCTGACCGTGGGGCGCCAGGCCATGACCACGACGGTCACGCGGCTGATCGGGGTGCTGAACGCTGACTCCTAGCTGACTCCTCCCACTGGACAGTGGATCAGTGGCGGCAGAGCCGACGCTCCGGCTCTGCCGCCTCCTGCTGTGCCGCCAACTCCTGGGCGGCCAGGGCGCATCGTGTACCGCCAACTCCGAGGCGGCCAGGGCACGTCGACGGGCCGGTGATCGAAGAAGTGCTCGTCCGAGCTGTTCGACACCTCCGTCATCGTGTCGAACTTCCCGGTCGCCGACCTGGTCACCGGACTGCCGGGGCTATCCGTAGCCCGTGCGGCGATGCTGGGGCAGGCCGAACTGCCCGTCACCCTCTCGGTCGCCCAGGAGGGGGACCGGCTTGCCCTCGCGCTCCACCACGACACCGTCCGCGTCAGCCCCGAGCGGGCCCCGGACCTCGTCGACCTCCCCTGTCGCGCCCTGACGGCGCTGGCCGACGACCCAGCAACCGTCAGCGAGGTCCACGCGGCGCCGAGGAGGCACAGGCCCGACGAGCGCGCCGCGAGCCGTGCCCGCCGTGCTGCCTGCCTCCCCTCCTCCGTCCGTCGTCGCGGCTGACGCCGACGGCAGGACCGCCGTGGCGCCGACGGCGACTGCCCGTGCCGACACACGACTGCGCCGTACGCCCGCGGGGCGGCCGGAACCGGTCCCCGCGGACGTACGGCGCGAGCAGACTCACCGGACGGGCTCAAGCAGCGGCCCGCCGGTCGACGGGCGTCAGCCCAGTTCGCCCGCCGCCTTCTTGATGTCGGCCGCGAAGTGGCTCACCTCGGTGTAGACACCCGGCTTGGACGGCCGGGCGCAGCCCTCGCCCCAGCTCACGATGCCGACCTGGACGAGCTTGTCGCTGTCGTCCTTGCGGAACATGGGGCCGCCGGAGTCGCCCTGACAGGTGTCGACGCCGCCGGTGTCCATCTTCCCGGCGCACAGCTCCTCGTTCTCGACCAGGTTGGAGTAGGCGCCCTTGCAGGTCGCGTCGTCCACGAACGGCACCTGGGCCTTGAGGAGGTGGCGCTGCTGGTTGCCGCCCTCCTTGTCGGCGCCCCAGCCGGCGATGGTGAAGTCGCCCTTGTCGAACGAGTTGTTCTCGGCTATCGGCAGCGTCGGCTGGTCGATGGCCTTCTCCAGCTTGATGACCGCCCAGTCCTTGCCGGTGCCGTTGTAGCCGGGCGCCTGGATGACCTTGGTGGCCTTGACCGTGACGGCGTCCGGCGACTCCAGGTCCACCACGCCGCCGGTGGCGGTGATGTCGGGGTTGTCGCTGCTGCCGTCGACGCAGTGGGCGGCCGTCAGCACCACGTCCTTCTCCAGGAGCGAGCCGCCGCAGCCCATCGAAAGGCGGACCATGAACGGGAATTCGCCCTGTTCGGCCGGGGTGCCGCCGACGACCCTGGTGCGGGGACCGTCGCCGCCGGGCCCATCGGCGGGCACCGCCCAGGAGTTGGCCGAGTTCAGGCTGAAGGCGGCGAGGGTGACGGCGCCGACAGCGGCGGCCTTCTTGAGGTACGTGACCGTGTTCTTCAACGGACTTCCTCTCGGTGTGGGGGGTTAGCACCCTGATGGGCCCATGCCAACCCCAGAACCGGAGGCGTCCCACGGAAAAACTGCATGCAGAAAGGCAGTTGACCGCAAGATGTCCGGGCCCCGTGGGGTGAGCCCGTGAAGTGCTCCCGTGATTATGGGGACCCAGCGAACAGCGGGCAAGACCTCCTCACACATCACTCACGCCCAACCCACAGCGCCCACACGACACTTCCGCCCTCGGAGGCGGTGACTGAGGATGCTCGCAGGACGGCGGTATCGCTCAGCTCCGGGCACCCGCGGCACGGCCGGGCGACCCGCGCGAGGAGCGCGACCGCCCAGCCGCGCGAGGAACTCGCCACGGCCACCGTCAGGCCCGCGGGGACCTCGCCACGGCCACCGTCAGGCGCGCGACGGCTGCCGCCTCACCTCCGGAGCCACGCGCTGGCCCCCTCCCGCCACTCCTCGAACAGCTCCCGATCCCCGACGATCTCCACCGCGCCGTCCGCCCCGTCTCCCCCGCCGTCCAGGACGGAGTCCCGCTGGTACATGAGCAACAGCAACGCCGCCGCCGCACCGCGCAGGCTCACGGCCGCTTCCCCGGGGGTACGTTCCCCCGCTCCGGAACGCCGCACGGTGGGCGCCTCGCCGGTGAGGTCGATCAGCCAGTCGCCCGCCGCTCCGGGAGCCGCGTCCGTCGCGTGGAAGTGGAGGGTCCGGCCGGGACCCTGCAGGCCGCGCATCGCTTCCGGCGACTCGTAGACCTGCGGCAGTCCGATGAAGCCGAGCCACTCGGCCAGGGCGTCGAGGGCGACGTCGTGGTCCAGGGTGTACGTCCCGTCGACGGCCGCGACCGCGTCCGCGCGGTGCACCACCGTCTCCACCGTCATGCGGCGCGCCCAGAACACCGGGGTGCCGCCCGGCGCCACCGTCCACACCGGCGCGTCCGGCCCCGCCTTCCGCAGGGCGTCCGCGAACAGCGCCGCGCCCTCGCTCAGCCAGGCGCCGAGCGCGGCGGTGTCCGCCCGGTCATCGCCCGACACGTCGTTCACCTGGTCGTCCGGTACCGGGCCCGTCGCCCGGCTGCGGACGATCTCCTCGGCCCAGCGGTGCGCGCCGCCCAGGTGCCGCAGGAGGTCCCCGAGGCTCCAGCCGGCACAGGTGGGCACCGGGGCGGTGAGGTCCGCGCCCTTGATCGAAACGGTCAACTGCTCGGTCTGCGCGATGATTTCGACGGCGTAGCGATCCAAGGTCAAGTCGGTCATGGGGTCACGATAGCGACGGGTGGGCGATGGGGCCGAGCGCATTTCGCCGGGTGCGGAGCACCGCGCTCCGCAGGGCGTGGAGCGCGGCTTTCCGCGCGGCGTGGCGGGCCGGGGGCGGCGGCCACGCGTGCCGCGGCCGCCCTCCCCCGCACCCGTCAGGACCAGTCCGTGACTCCCGCTCAGGCCGACGTCGCCAGGAACTGCGTCGCGGCGAGCTCCCCGTACAGCGGGTCCCCCTCGACGAGTTCGTCGTGGGTGCCGACCGCGCGCACCCGGCCCGCGTCCATGACGACGATCCGGTCGGCCAGCGTGACGGTCGAGAGGCGGTGCGCGACGACGAGTACCGTCACGGTCTTCGACACCTCGGCGACGACGTCGCGCAGCGCCAGCTCGTTGACGGCGTCCAACTGCGAGGTCGCCTCGTCGAGGAGCAGCAGCCGGGGCTTGCGCAGCAGGGCGCGGGCGATGGCCACGCGCTGGCGTTCACCGCCGGAGAGCTTGGAGCCGCGGTGGCCGACCACGGTCTCCAGGCCGTCGGGCAGCTTTTCCACGAGGCTGTCGAGGCGTGCTTGTACGAGGACGTCGTGGATGTCGGCGTCGGTGGCGTCCGGCGCGGCGAACATCAGGTTCTCGCGCAGGGTGCCCGCGAGGACGGGGGCGTCCTGCTCGACGTACCCGATGGTGGCGCGCAACTCGGCGAGCGGCCAGTCCTGTACGTCCTGGCCGTCGACGAGGACGCGGCCGCCCGTCGCGTCGTAGAAGCGCTCGACCAGACCGAAGACGGTGGTCTTGCCAGCGCCGGACGGGCCGACGAAGGCGGTCATGCCGGGGCCGGGGACGGCGAAGGTCACTCCGTGGTGGACGTAGGGCAGGTCCGGGCGGTACCGGAAGGTGACGTCCTCGAAGAGGATGGAGGCGGGCCGCCGCTCGGCCGCGCGACGGCCGGGCCGCGGCGCCGGGGTGCCCGCCGTGCCGCTCTCCTCGGTCTCCATCCGCTCCGCCTGCACGATGCGGGCGACCGCCGCGGAGCCCACCTGGTACTGGGTGACGGCGTCGACGAGGCGGCTCACCGGGTCGATCAGGTAGAAGAGCAGCATCAGGAACGCCACGAGGGTCGCGACGGAGATCGCCTCGGACGCCACCCGCGCACCGCCGACGCCGAGCACCGCGAGGAACGACACCTGGATGGCGAAGCCCATCGAACTCCACGCCACCGCCTGCCACTTGGCCGACTTCACCCCGTGCCGCCAGGCCTCGCGCGCGGCTGCCTCGACCTTGGCGACCTCGCGCTCCTCCGCACCTGACGCCTTCAACGTGCGGAACGCGCCGAAGGCCCGCTCCAAGGCGGTCGAAATCATGCCGACGGCTTCCTGCGACCGCTGCGTCGCCTTGGAGATCTTCGGCATGACCAGGCCGGTCGCGGCCCCGATGAGGACGATCACGCCGAGCGTGACGCCGAGGAGAACCGGGTCCATGAAGGCCATCATCACGATGGTCGCGACGACGGTGAGCGCACCGGAGAACGCGGACACCACGGCCTGTGTGGTGACGGCCTGGAGCAGCGTCGTGTCCGAGGTGACACGGGACATCAGGTCACCGGGCTGCACCCGCTCGATCTCCGAGACCTTGAGCCGCAGCAGCCGCCCGATGAGGGAGCGCCGCGAGTCGAGGACGACGGACTGCGCGGTGCGCTCCAGGATGTAGCTGCCGACGGACTCGACGGCCGTCCCGATCACCAGCAGCCCCGTGAGCAGCACCAGAATCGACGTGATCGACTCGTCGTCCTGCAGCCGGCTCACCAACTGCTCCACCGCGACCGGCTGCGCGAGGCCGGTGGCGGCGCCGATCAGGGTGAACAGCGCGCCGAGCCCCACGATGCCGCGGTGGGGCCGGAAGTGGCGGTAGAGGACAGCCCAGGTCTCACGGGCGGGGAGCCGTTCGGAGCCCTCCTTCTTTTCGGCGCCGCCGACGCTCTCGGAGTCGTCGGCTTGCGCGGAGCCCTCGGCGTTCGCGGAGCCCTCGGGCTTGCGAGCGCTCCCGACGTCGGCGGCGCCGGAGGACTTGCCCGCACGTGCGGGCTTCCCGGCACCGACAGGCTCCTTGCCAGCAGCGCCGCCCTGTCCCTCCTTCTCTTCGTTCAGGCTCCGGTCGGTTGGATCTCTCTCGGGATGCGGCTTTTTATCGAACGTTGGTTCTGGACTAGTCACACACGACAGGACGCGTCAGGACGCGTCCTGCCTGACCGGAAAGGGTGGGAGATCGTGCCGTCCGCCGCGACTTCGCTCCCCCACCGGCCAGCACCCCAGGCCTAGGCCCCCCGCCCACCCAACGCCGCAGCCCGAGCCCCCGCATGGGCCGTGATCCTCCGCAGCACCCCCTGCAGTGCGGCGATCTCCGCCTCGTCGACCCCCATCGCGTCGCCGATCGCCGCAGGCACATGCGCCGCCTGGTCCCGCATCGCCCGGCCGTCGGCGGTCAGGACGACGGCGACCGAGCGCTCGTCGTCCGGGCGTCGGTGGCGCTGCACGAGCCCTCGCGCCTCCAGCCGCTTCAGGAGGGGGGACAGCGTGTTGTAGTCAAGCTGCAGCTCCTCCACCAGCTCACGGACCGTGCTGTCGCCGCGGCGCCACAGGACCAGCATCACCAGGTACTGGGGGTAGGTCAGACCGAGGGGGTCGAGGAGCACCCGGTACACGGACGTGACGCTGCGCGAGGCCGCGTAGAGGTCGAAGCAGAGCAGTTCGGCCAGCGGTGACGTGTCTTTCCTCGTGCCTTCCATGGGGACCACTGTAAGACAGACGAAGCGCGAGCGATTGCCTCGTGTGCGATGTAATCGTGTACGGTGTTTCTACGTCAGCACGCCAGACGACCAGAGGGAACGAAGGGGACTGCCATGCCGTACATCACCGTCGGTACCGAGAACAGCGCGTCGATCGACCTCTACTACGAGGACCACGGCACCGGCCGCCCCGTGGTGCTCATCCACGGCTACCCGCTGGACGGGCACTCCTGGGAGAAGCAGGTGCCCGCGCTGCTTCAGTCCGGGCACCGCGTCATCACGTACGACCGCCGCGGCTTCGGGCGGTCCAGCCAGCCGACCACCGGCTACGACTACGACACGTTCGCCTCGGACCTGGACATACTGATGCGCACGCTCGACCTGCGGGACGCCGTGCTCGTCGGGTTCTCGATGGGCAGCGGCGAGGTCACCCGCTATCTGTCGACGTACGGGACGGAGCGCGTCGCCAAGGCCGCCTTCCTCGGGCTGCTCCAGCCGTTCCTGCTGAAGACGGACGACAACCCGCGCGGCGTCGACCAGTCCGTCTTCGACGGCATCCTCGCCGCCGTACAGGCCGACCGGTACGCCTACTTCGACGCCTTCTACGCCGACTTCTACAACACCGACGAGACTCTCGGCTCCCGCCTCAGCGAGGCGGCACTGCGCGCCAGTTGGAACGTGGCCGCGGGCGCCTCCGCCCACGCCTCGGTCGCGGCCGTGCCGACGTGGACCACGGACTTCCGGGACGACTCCGCCGCCATCGCCGCCTCCGGCGTCCCCACGCTGCTCCTGCACGGCACCGCCGACCGCATCCTGCCGATCGACGCCACCGCACGCGCGTTCCGCGAGATCCTGCCGGACTCCACGTACGTCGAGATCGACGGCGCCCCGCACGGCCTGCTCTGGACCCACGCCCAGGAAGTGAACGAGGCGCTGGTCGCGTTCCTGGAGAAGTGAGCAGGCCGGCAGTGGACGAGTGACCGGGGGCGGGGCCGGGTCAGAGCGCCGCGCGGGGCGCCGAGCCCAGCAACGGCCCCGCCCCGGGCGCCTCCCCCGTCTCCTGGCGCCGCCGCCCGCCCCGCGCCAGGAAGTCCGCGAGCGGCAGCGTCGCCGCGCCCACCGTCACCGCGTCCGGGCCCAACTCGCCCAGTTCCACGACGACTCGGGCCGCCGGATGCCGCAGGGAGTACGCGGCGGCGTGCGCGCGGACGGCGGGCAGGAGGTGCGGGCCGAGGGCGAGTCCGGCCCAGCCGCCGACGAGGACCCGTTCGGGGCCGAAGAGGTTCACGAGGCCGGAGATGCCCGCGCCCAGATACTCGGCGGTCTCGTCGAGCACGGCCCGCGCCACGGGGTCGACGGCACCGCCGTCCACGGGGTGCGCGGCCGCGAGCAGCGCGGCGACCCCGCTCTCCTCCCCGGTCCCGGGCGGCTCGCCCCCCGCCTCGCGCCAGCGTTCCAGGAGTGCCTCCGCCCCCGCGTACGCCTCCAGGCAGCCCAGCGCCCCGCACCGGCAGCGCCGTCCGCGCACGTGGACGGTCAGGTGCCCCCACTCGCCGGGCCCGCCGTGCGCGCCGCCGTGGATCACCCCGTCGGTGACGATGCACGCGCCGACGCCGGAGCCGAAGAGGACGATGACGGCGTCGCGCACCCCGCGGCCGCCGCCGAACCACATCTCGGCCTGGCCGAGCGCACGGGCGCCGTTGTCGATGAAGTACGTGGTGTCGGGCGGGAGTCGGACGGCCTCGCGGAGGAGGGATTCGAGGGGCACCGCGTCCCAGCCGATGGTCTGGCCATGGACGAGGGCGCCGCCGGGGGCGGTCGTCTCGACGATGCCGGGGACGCCGACGCCGACGCCGATGAGGCCCCCGCCGACGGCACTCCCGCCGCCCGGTCCGCCGAGCCCTTCGCCCGCCGTGAGCCCGGCGGCTGCGGTGACCTCGGCGATGCCGTCGCGGATGTGGGCGACGATGGCCTCGACGTCGTGGCCGGTCGGGGTCAACGGGCGTTCGGTGCGGGCGAGTTCGGTGAGGGCGAGGTCGAAGGCCTCGACCCGGACACGGGTCTCGCCGACGTCCACGCCGATGAGGTGGCCGCTGCCGGGGGCCACCCGCAGCAGGGTGCGGGGGCGGCCGCCGTCGGACTCGACGACGCCGGCCTCCTCCAAGAGGTGGTCGGCGGTGAGTTCGGCGACCACGTTGCTGACGGAACCGGAGCTGAGCCCGGTCGCGCCGCCGAGCGCCTGGCGGCTCATCGGCCCGTGGAAGTACAACCGGCGCAGCACCGAAGCCCGGTTGCCCAGACGCAGGTCACGCACGGTTCGGCTGTTCCGCTCGGCCATGTGGCTCCTCTCCCCGTTCGCAACATACCCGTGCCGTACCCCTTGACGCGACTTGTCTTCAGGATTTAACTCACGTCCTAAATTAAGTCGTGAAGCTCGTTCAAGCGCTGAACACAACCGTCGCGGGGACCCCTCTCAGCACACACGGGACGCCCCGACGCGGCGGCGCGCTCCGGCACTTGAGCGCAGCCACCGCCGAGATCCTCCCCGGAAAGGGGCGCATCCGTCATGCGCAGACTCCGTGCCGCAGCCGCCGTCACCGCGGTCACCGCTCTCGCCGCCACCGCGTGCGGCGGCGGCACCGCCACGGGCGGCGGGAGCAACGACTCGCCGAAGACGCTCACGTACTGGGCGTCGAACCAGGGGCCGAACATCGAGGCCGACAAGAAGATCCTCACGCCTCGGCTCGAGAAGTTCGAGGAGCGGACCGGGATCAAGGTCAAGCTGGAGGTCATCCCCTGGTCCGACCTGCTCAACCGCATTCTGGCCGCGACCACTTCGGGCCAGGGCCCCGACGTGCTGAACATCGGCAACACCTGGTCGTCCTCGCTGCAGGCGGGCGGCGCGCTGCTGCCGTGGGACGCGAAGCGGTTCGGGCAGATCGGCGGCAAGGACCGGTTCCTGTCGGCCGCGCTCGGCTCGACGGGCGCGCAGGGCAAGGACCCCGCCGCGGTGCCGCTGTACTCACTCGCGTACGCCCTCTACTACAACAAGAAGATGTTCAAGGACGCGGGCGTCGAGAAGCCGCCCGCGACCTGGGAGCAGCTGGTCACCGACGGCAAGAAGCTCTCCAAGGGCGGCAAGTGGGCGCTCGGGGCGGAGGGTTCGAACCTGGTGAACAACATCCACCAGGCCCATGTCCTCGGCAAGCAGCACGGCGCGGACTTCTTCGACGCCGCCGGGAAGCCGACGTTCACGTCCGCCGGCGCCGTCGCCGCCGTGAAGCAGTACGTCGACTTCATGGCCAAGGACGAGATCATCGCGCCGGGCAACGCCGAGTACGCGCGGAACCAGTCGCTCCAGGACTTCGCCAAGGGCAAGACGGCGATGGTGCTCTGGCAGGCGGCCGCGACGACCTTCGAGGCGCACGGCATGAAGCCCGCCGACTGGGGCGTGGCCCCGGTGCCGGTGCCCTCGGGAACGCCGGGCAC
This sequence comes from Streptomyces flavofungini, assembly GCF_014650815.1. Lineage (GTDB taxonomy): Bacteria > Actinomycetota > Actinomycetes > Streptomycetales > Streptomycetaceae > Streptomyces > Streptomyces flavofungini. Next base: position 673,965 of record NZ_BMVR01000003.1, on the reverse strand, counting down.
CGGCAAGCAGGTCAACTCGATGGTCGCGGGCATCAACCTCGCCGTCTTCAAGAACACCGACAACCTCGACGGCGCGGTGAAGTTCGTGAAGTTCATGACGAGCGACGCCGAGCAGACCGGGCTCAACAAGGCCTACGGCTCGATCCCGCCGGTGAAGGCCGCCCAGTCGGACCCGGCGTTCGCCCGCCCGGAGACCGCCGTGCTGCGCGACACGCTCGCCACGAGCGCGGCGCCGCTGCCGCAGGTGCCCAACGAGTCGCAGTTCGAGACGACGGTCGGCACCGCCATCAAGGAGCTGTTCGCCGACGCCGCCGAGGGCCGCCCGGTGACCACAGGCTCGGTGAAGTCGGCGCTGACCAAGGCGCAGCAGCAGATGCCGAAGGGCTGAGCCGCGCCATGACCGCTCTGACCACCGCCGACGACGAGGCCTCCCCCGACGGGGCGGACACCGCGCCCGTGCGGAAGGAGGCACCCGGCGCGCCGCCGCGGGAACGCCGTCCACGCGGGCGGCTGCGCCGCATCGCCCTGCCCTACTTCCTGCTCCTGCCCGCGCTCCTGCTCGAACTGCTCGTCCATCTGATCCCGATGGCCGTCGGCATCTTCATGAGCTTCAAGGAGCTGACCCAGTTCTACATCAGCGACTGGGGCGCCGCGCCCTGGGCCGGGCTCGACAACTACTCCCTGTCGGTCGACTTCGACGCGCCCGTGGGTGAGGCGCTGCTGCACTCGTTCTTCGTCACCTGCGCCTTCACCGTGGTGTCGGTGGGCCTGTGCTGGCTGATCGGCACGGCGGCGGCGCTGTTCCTCCAGGACCAGTTCCGCGGCCGGGGCCTGCTGCGCGCCCTGTTCCTCACTCCGTACGCGCTGCCCGTGTACGCGGCCGTGATCACCTGGGCGTTCATGTTCCAACGCGACAACGGCCTGGTCAATCACGTGCTGCACGACCAGCTCGGCATCACCGACGGCCGGCCGTTCTGGCTGATCGGCGACAACAGCTTCTTCGCGCTCGCCACCGTGTCGGTGTGGAAGCACTGGCCGTTCGTCTTCCTGATCGTGACGGCCGGTCTGCAGAACATCCCCAAGGAGCTGTACGAGGCGGCCGCCATCGACGGTGCCGGGATGTGGCAGCAGATCCGCCACATCACACTGCCCTCGCTGCGGCCGGTCAACCAGGTCCTGGTCCTGGTCCTCTTCCTGTGGACCTTCAACGACTTCAACACGCCGTATCTGCTGTTCGGCAAGTCGGCGCCGGAGTCGGCGGACCTCATCTCGATCCACATCTACCAGTCGTCGTTCGTGACCTGGAACTTCGGCACGGGCTCCGCGATGTCGGTCCTGCTGCTGCTCTTCCTGCTCGTGGTGACGGCCGCGTATCTGCTTCTCACCTCCCGTGGAAGGAGGGCCTCCGATGGCTAGCGCGACCAAGGCCCCGCCGGTGCCCGCCACCGCGCGACGGCGCTCGCCGATGGCGCCGCCCCGCTCGTTCCTGTGGCTGCGCCGCGTCTTCCTCACCCTCCTCGCCGGGTTCGTGCTCGTCCCCGTGTACGTCATGGTGTCGAGCTCCCTGAAGCCGCTCCAGGACGTCGCGGGCAGTTTCCGCTGGCTGCCGTCCACCGTCACGTTCCGCCCGTACGTCGACATCTGGACGACGGTGCCGCTGGCGGACTACTTCATGAACTCGCTGATCGTGGCGGGCGCGGCCACGGTGTGCTCGGTCGTCATCGCGGTGTTCGCGGCGTACGCGGTGAGCCGCTACCGCTTCCGCGGCAAGCGCGTGTTCACCGTCACCGTGCTGTCCACGCAGATGTTCCCGGGCATCCTCTTCCTGCTGCCGCTGTTCCTCATCTACGTCAACGTGGGCAACGCGACGGGCATCGCCCTGTTCGGCTCCCGCGCGGGCCTCATCCTCACCTATCTCACGTTCTCGCTGCCGTTCTCCATCTGGATGCTGATCGGGTACTTCGACTCGGTGCCCAAGGAACTGGACGAGGCCGCGCTCGTCGACGGGTGCGGTCCGCTGGGCGCGCTGTTCCGGGTCGTCGTGCCCGCCGCGATTCCCGGCATCGTGGCCGTCGCCGTCTACGCGTTCATGACCGCCTGGGGCGAGGTCCTCTTCGCCTCGGTGATGACCAACGACACCACCCGCACCCTCGCCGTGGGCCTCCAGGGCTACTCCACGCAGAACGACGTGTACTGGAACCAGGTCATGGCCGCCTCGCTGGTCGTCAGCGTGCCGGTGGTCGCCGGGTTCCTGCTCCTGCAGCGCTACCTCGTCGCCGGGCTCACCGCCGGAGCCGTCAAGTGACCGCTCCCCCGCCCGGGTCGCCCCGCCTGCCCCCCGCCGAAAGGAACTCCGTGACCGACGCCTCCGACCTCGGCGCGCTCCCCCACCCCTTCACCTGGGGGGTCGCCACGTCGGCGTACCAGATCGAGGGGGCCGCCGGGGAAGACGGCCGCTCCCCGTCCATCTGGGACACCTTCTCCCGCACCCCCGGCAAGGTCGCAGGCGGCGACACCGGCGATGTGGCCTGCGACCACTACCACCGCTGGCCCGAGGACATCGCCCTGATGAAGGAACTCGGCGTCGACTCCTACCGCTTCTCGATCGCCTGGCCGCGCGTGGTGCCGAGCGGCGGCGGAGCGGTCAACGCGGCCGGGCTCGCCTTCTACGACCGGCTCGTCGACGCCCTCCTGGAGGCGGGCATCACCCCCAACGCCACCCTCTACCACTGGGACCTGCCGCAGGCGCTCCAGGACCGCGGCGGCTGGCCCGCGCGCGACACCGCCGAGCGCTTCGCCGCGTACGCCGCCGTGGTCGCCGACCGGCTCGGCGACCGGGTGCCGCAGTGGGCCACGCTCAACGAACCGCTCTGCTCGGCCTGGATCGGCCACCTGGAGGGCCGCATGGCCCCCGGCCTCACCGACATCGGCGCCGCCGTGCGCGCCTCGTACCACCTGCTGCTCGGCCACGGCCTGGCCACCCAGGCCCTCCGCGCCGCCGCCCCCGCCGCCGAGGTCGGCATCGTCAACAACCTCTCCCCCGTCGAGCCCGCCACCTCCCGCCCCGAGGACCACGCGGCGGCCCGGCGCGTCGACGGCCACACCAACCGCTGGTGGCTGGACCCGCTGCACGGCCGGGGCTTCCCCGCCGACATGCTGGCGGTGTACGGCGTCGACCTCCCTGAGCAGCAGGGTGACTTGGACGTCATCGCCCAACCGCTGGACTGGCTGGGCCTGAACTACTACTTCCCCGCGCACGTCACCGACGACCCCGCGGGCCCGCCCCCGCACGCCCACCAGATCCACCGCCCCGGCCGACGGCACACGGGCATGGACTGGGAGATCGACGCGAACGGCCTGGAGACCCTGCTTCTCCGGCTCACCGAGGACTACGGCGCGCGCAAGATCTACGTCACCGAGAACGGCTCGTCCTACCCCGACGTGGTCCGCGCCGACGGCTCCGTCAACGACCCCGAGCGCGCCCAGTACCTGCGCGAACACCTCGCGGCCTGCGCCCGCGCCGCCCGCCGGGGCGCGCCTCTCGCCGGGTACTACGCCTGGTCGCTCCTGGACAACTTCGAGTGGGCGTACGGCTACGACAAGCGCTTCGGGCTCGTCCATGTCGACTACGCGACGCAGCGGCGCACGGTGAAGGGGAGCGGGCGGCTGTACGCGGACGTGATCCGCGCGCATCGGCTGCGGGCGCGGCGGGCGGCCTGAGGGGGCGCTGCGCTGAATGCGAAGGATTCCCGCGCTCCCCGCTATGCCGGCGGGGTCCGGCGGGGGCGACAGTGGGACCGCAGCACACCACGCCGGACCAGGGGGCGTCATGCGGGTCGTTCCGCCCCACGATCAGCTCGATGTACGCACCCTTGCGGCGGCTGGTGGAGGGGGAGCCGCAGGCTGGGCCGGGCCGCTCACATGCCCGGCCCAGCCGCCGTCGGGGGCCGCCCTTCCGGGGGTGCGGGCCGCACGCCCATGGCGGCCCGGCGCCACTCCGCGGGCGGCGTCCCGTACGCGCCGGCGAAGGCGCGGCTGAACGCGGGCGGGCTGTGGAATCCCCATCGGGCGGCGAGTGCGTAGACGGGGATGTCGCGCAGGCCCGGGTTCTCCAGGTCTGCGCGGCAGCGTTCCAGGCGGCGGTGGTGGATCGTGGCGGCCACGGTTCGCTCCCGGGTCCTGAAGAGGGTGTGGAGCGTGCGTACGGAGATGTGGTGCCGGGCGGCGACGGCGCGCGGCGTCAGGGCGGGGTCGGCCAGGTGGTCGTCGATGAAGGCGTCGACGCGGGCGAGGAGCATCCGGGTGCGGGCCTCGGGCGGCATCCGGTCGTGCGCGTTGAGGCGGTCGGCGAGGAAGGCCACGGCCAGCTCCCACACGGCGGGGCCGAGCCGCACCCGCTCCTGGTCGGACATGGACGGCGCCTCGTCCACCACGTGCCGCAGGAACCGGGCGAAGACCGCCGCCGTACCCCGGTCCGTCGCGGTGGCGCTCGCGAGCAGCTGGTCCGTGCGGGAGTCGGAGAAGGGCAGTTCGGCCCGCGGCAGGTGCACCATGATGGCGCGGGAGGCCCCGCCGTCCGCGTGCAGCCCGCGCGCGTCGAAGGGCCGCGAGGTGTTCCACAGTCCGAGGTCACCGGCGCTCATCCGGGCCTCGTTGCGGGCCTGGGTGATCCACATGTCGCCGCCCGCGTTGAGCGTCAGCTCGTACACGTCGGGGTCGGATCTCCTGATGAGCGCGGGCGTCCGCTCGGATCTGATCGCCGGGAAGGACAACGTGGTCACCTGGACGCCGCCGAGCCCGATGGCCCCCGCGCCCGCGACGAAGTCGCCGGTGTACTCGCTGGTGATCCGGGTGGGTGCGACGTCCTGGCTGATCAACTCGCACCACCAGTCGAATCGCTGGCCGGGCGGCACGCAACTGCTGTGGAGCGCCGAGAAGCTCACCGGTCCTCCCCCTGAAAGACACCAGTCACCACACGCGCGAGCCCCAGTCTCCCCGAAGCGGCGGGGGACACAACACGGCGCTCCGACGACATGGCAGACGGCGCACGGCCGCCGCGCGGCCCAGGACCCCGCCGCTCCCGTCAGGTTTCCTTCGCGGGTGCGGGGCGGCCCGATTCGGTCAGGGCCGTCGCGGTCTGGGTGAGGTGCTGGGCCAGGACCTCGGCCGCCGTGTCGGCGTCGCGGGCGAGCGCCGCCTCCTCAAGGCGGCGGTGCTCGCCGAAGCCGTCCCGGTCGGGGTCGCGCTGCGCCGACCAGCGGCGCGCCAGCTCACTCGCGGTCCACATCCGGTCGAAGGTCTCCAGGAGTACGGGGTTGCCGCAGCCTTCGAGGAGGGTGCGGTGGAAGACGCGGTGGGCCTCGGCCCAGGCGCTGGTGTAGTGCTCGCCCTCCTCCGGCTCGTACGCCGGGGTGCGGGCCAATCGGTGGTGGGCGGCTCGTACCCGGGCCTCCCAGTCGACGTCGCCGCGCTCGATGGACAGCCGCAGCACGACCGGTTCGACGGTCCTGCGGGCCTCGGCGATCTCCTGCCAGCGGCGGTCGGAGAAGGCCGGGACGGCGAAGCCTCGGTTGTGCAGCCGGTCCGCGAGACCCTCACCGACCAGCCGCACGAGCGCCTCGCGCACGACGGCCAGGCTCACGCCCTGCTCCTTGGCGAGGTCCTGCGGTTTGAGGGCGTCGCCGGGGGCGTGGTCCCCGCGCATGATCGCGTCCCGCAGGTGTGCGTGGACCTGCTCGGAGAGCATCTGCTTCCCCGACGCGGGTGCCGGGGGTGAGGTGTGGGCCGTCTGCGTCATGCCCTCACCATAGACGATCCTGCCAATAATCGATTATCTCTGTTATCGTCGATTCATCGGCGGCGAGAGACGACGACGGTTCCCGCTGTGCGACGCCGCACGCCCCGTCGACCGGACCACCTCACCGCCACCCCGCAGCACGGCCCGAAAGGAACGACGCGATGACCGCCGACAACCCCTTCGCCCGCCTCCCCGAGGCGGCCTCCTTCACCGTGACCAGCACCACCGTCACCGACGGCGGCGCCTGGCCGCCCGAGCAGCTCTCCGGCATCTCCGGCGTCCCCGGCGGGAAGGACGTCTCCCCGCAGCTCTCCTGGAGCGGCGCACCGGAAGGCACCAAGAGCTACGCCGTCACCGTCTACGACCCCGACGCCCCCACCGGGTCCGGGTTCTGGCACTGGGCGGTCGCCGACATCCCCGCCGCCGTCACCGAACTCGCGGCGGGTGCGGGCGACGACACCGGCTCGGGCCTGCCCGAGGGCGCCTTCCAACTGCCCAACGACGCCCGCGCCGCCCGCTACCTCGGCGCCGCCCCGCCCGCCGGACACGGCCCGCACCGCTACTTCGTCGTGGTGCACGCCCTCGACGTCGAGTCCATCGGCGTCCCGGCGGAGGCCACCCCGGCCTTCCTCGGGTTCACCGTCTCCGGCCACATACTCGGCCGCGCGGTCCTGACCGCCACCGCCGAAACCCCCGTCTGACGAGCGGCATGACCCGATTCATCGACGCCACGGAGATGTACCTCCGCACCATCCTGGAGCTGGAGGCGGAAGGCGTCCCTCCGCTGCGCGCCCGCATCGCCGAGCGCCTGGACCAGAGCGGCCCGACGGTCAGCCAGACCGTCGCCCGCATGGCCCGCGACGGTCTGCTGCACGTGGCCGCCGACCGGCACTTGGAGCTGACGGCGGAGGGCCGCCGGACCGCCACCCGCGTGCTGCGCAAGCACCGCCTCACGGAATGCCTGCTCGTCGACGTGATCGGGCTCAAGCGGGAGCAGGCGCGCGCCGAGGCCTGCCGCTGGGAGCACGTGATGAGCGAGGCCGTCGAGCGCCGCGTCGTGGAACTCCTTGAGCACCCGACGCACTCGCCCTACGGCAACCCGATCCCGGGCCTGGCGGAACTGGGCGCGCAGCACACCGTCGATCCGCAGCGTGGCCTCGTCACCCGGCGGGGTGCTGGTCGGCAGCGGCGGGGAGCCCGCCGGACTCCCCGCGCGGACGGCTGAGCACGTCTTCGTGACGATGCGCTGAGCACAGGCGGACGGCCCAGGACACCGAACGGGGATGGCCCTCGACCACGCATCGTGGTCGAGGGCCATCCCCGTTGGTTCCCGTGCCCGAAGGCCACCCCCAGGGGCAGAGGGCGGAACGTTCTCAGGGCCTGCCGAGTCGGACGGTGTCCCCCTTCCGGCCGCCCTCGACCACGGTGATCCGCGCCCCGGTGTCGGGGTCGGTGAACGTCCGGCCGGGGGCGTGGGCGGCCTGATCGAGCGGGGTGCAGCCGGTGGGCGGGGTGGTGGACGGGTCGGCGTTCATGACCCTGACGGGGCCCTCGCCGGTCTCGGCGGCGGAGTCGACCTTGTAGATGAGGACGCCGGTGGAGCAGGCGTTGCGGTCATGACCCTCGGCCCGACGGGACTCGGCGACGTACGCCGTCGTCCCGCCGGTGCGCAGGACGGCGATCTTGGTGCCGCCCTCGCGCTCCACCGGCGTCAGACGCACCGTGCGCCGACCGCTCCCCGGCAGGCAGGCCACCTGGGCGTCGCGGATCCAGCCGAGCTTCCACGCGTGCCAGCCGAGGTGCTGCGGGGCGCGGCCCGCGATGTCGCCCATGACGTCCCAGCCGCCCACGTACCGGTGCGTGTCGCCGGAGAAGGCGTAGAGGTCGGGCAGGCCGAACGTGTGGCCGGTCTCGTGGGCGACGACCTTGCGCCCCCAACGCCACAGGTCCTGGCCGAAGGTGACGCCCCATCTGATCCGCCTGCCGTCGGCGCTGACGCCGGGCGTGCCCGGGTCGAAGAGGTAGGTCGGGGAGAAGGAGATGGCGGCCGCCGCGCGCGTGGGGACGACGTAGACCATGTCGTAGCGGGAGAAGTCCGCGTGCGGGTCGGCGGCGGTGACGGCGTCGCGTACGTACTTCTCGTGCGCCTCGAAGGTCAGGCCGCGCTCGAACCCGTACGAGGCGGAGTCCGCGGGCATCCGGATCCAGCGGTGCAGCGAGGTGACGTCGAGCCGGGCGCGGCCGTGGCTGGCGCGCTTCAACCATCCGGCGGCGGGGCCGAGTTGGCGGGCGTAGGTCCGGGTGGAGTCGGTGGCGGGCGCGTCGGGGAAGTCGACGAAGAGGGTCAGGGTCTTGCGGGTGCCGGTGGCGCGCTGGAACTGCCGGGGGTCGGTGTCGTGGCCTTCGTCGGTCCAGCCGGTGCGGCCGGGGAGGGCGCAGTCCGCGGCGGGCGCGGCAGGGCCGGGCGAGGCGCCCGCGGTGGGGGCGGTCAGGCAGATGGCGAGGGTGAACGCCGCGGTCAACGGGCGCAGGCGGAGGTGCTGTGCGGGCATGTCTCTCCCGAGTGGTGCGGAACCGGCGGAACCAGGGCCTGTCCGGTGGGTCGGCGCGGCGTCGCGGCGACCCACCGGACAGGCCCTAGGCGCGGCCTGCGGCCATCGCCGTCAGGCGTTCGAGCACCCGGCCGCCGGAGGCGGTGACGCCGTCGTGCTCCCATTCGTTGGTGACCCAGACCCGGACAGCGCCGACCTGGCAGGCGGTGCGCAGGGAGAGACCGGCGTCCACGTACATGTCGTCGTGGTAGACGATCGCGGCGACCGGGACCTTGTTGGCCGCCAGGCGGTCGAGGTCGTACAGCGGGGGCCAGTCGGTGCGTCGGGCCAGCAGGTCGGCGGCGTCCGCGAAGGGGCGCAGGCCCGCGATGTCGTGGAACATCCAGGGGTAGATCATCTCGCCGGTGAGCAGGAGCGGGTCCGCCTTCTCGGTGAACTCGGCGAAGTCCTCCAGGGCGCGGGACGCGGCCCAGCCGGTGGGGCCCGCGCCCTGGCCGTAGAGCGTCTCCTGCATCACGGCGAACAGCGGGTTGTCGGTGAAGCCGGTCACGGCCATCACCTGGTGCAGGAAGGTGTCGGTCAACTCCCCCTCGGCGTCGAGGGCTTCGTCGAGCAGCCAGTGGGTCCGCTCGAACCCGTCGCCCATGCCGAGGACGAGCCCGAGCGTGCGCAGGCGGCGGACGGTGAGGCGGTCCCCGTCGGGCAGGCGGACGTCGGTGGCCGTGAGGAGGTCCGCGATCCGGCGCAGCCGGGTGACGTTCTCCGGGTAGCGGGCGTAGAACGCGTGCACGCGGTCGCGGACGCGCGGGTAGGTGCGGGCGTAGACGTCGTCGGCGGTGGCCGTGAGTCCGGGCAGGCCCCCGGTGACGTAGCAGGCCTTGAGCCCCTCGGGTGCGCGGGACAGATAGGTGAGGGTGAGGAAGCCGCCGTAGCTCTGACCGAGGGTCTCCCAGGGCTCGTCACCGCAGAGTTGACGGCGGATCAGCTCGGCGTCGGCGACGATCGCGTCGGCGCGGAAGTGGCCCAGATACGCGGCCAGTCGGGCCGGGTCGGCGAAGCGGGCGGCGGCCCGGGCGGTGACGGGGGTCGAGCGGCCGGTGCCGCGCTGGTCGAGCAGCAGCACCCGGTAGGTCTTGAGCGCCTCGTCCAGCCAGCCCGGCGAACCGGCCGACGGACGCGGGGACTTGCCGCCCGGACCGCCCTGCAGATAGAGCAGCCACGGCAGCCGCTCGTCAGCGCGTCCCGGGTCGACGACCTCGCGGGCGAAGACCTGGATGGTCGGCCCGGTGGGAGCGGAGTGGTCCAGGGGGACGGTGAAGAGGTGGTCGACGGTCGAGTGAGCGGGGTTCATGGGCCCTTCTTCTGGAGGGGACGGCACCGGGGGCCCTGTCAGGGGCGCGGGGAACTGCGCGACCAGCCTCACCGGCCCGCAGGGGCATCACCGGAACCGGGCGTCACGCTGTCTTCGCGGGCGCCAGGGTGTAGGTCCGGGTCGTGGCATAGAAGTCGAGGGCCGCCCGGCCCTGTTCGCGGGGGCCGTGGCTGGAAGCCTTCGTGCCGCCGAACGGCAGGTGGAAGTCGACGCCGGTGGACGGGGCGTTGATCCGGACCATGCCGGTGTCGAGGTGGTCGAGGCCACCGAGGGCGGCGTCCAGGTCCGCGGTGTGCAGCGAGGTGACCAGGCCGTGCGGGACGGAGTTGGTGATCCGGACCGCGTGGTCGAGGCCCTCGGCGGGCAGCAGGGCCGCGACGGGGCCGAAGACCTCCTCGGACAGCAGCCGATGGCCGGGCGGCACCTTCTCCACCAGGGTCGGGGCCGCGTACCAGCCGGGCCCGTCCGGCACCGTGCCGCCCGCGAGCACGCTCAGGCCGTGCACGGCGTCGCCGACCTGGTCGCGGGCGCGCGCGCCGATGAGCGGCCCGCACACGGTGGCCGGGTCGGCCGGGTCGCCGACCGGGACGGCCCGCAGCGCCTCGCCGAGCGCCTCGCGCAGCGGGTCGAGGGCCGCGCCGACGGCGATCACGCGGCTGGTGGCGGTGCACTTCTGGCCCGCGTAACCGGCGATCGCGGCGGCGATGTGCGCGGCCGCCCGGTCGATGTCGGCGTCCGGCAGGACGATGGCCGCGTTCAGGCCGCCCATCTCGGCCTGGACCGGGATGCCGTGGGCGGTGGCGGTGCGCACGACCGCCTGGCCGACGCCGGTCGAGCCGGTGAAGGAGACCACGTCGGAGGCGGAGACGAGCGCGTTGCCCTCGGTGGCGCCGCCTGGCAGCACGGTGAACACCCCGGCGGGCAGGACCTGTTGGACGATCTCAGCCAGGCGCCGGGCGCAGGCCGTGGCTTCCGGGGCGGGCTTGAGGACCACCGCGTTGCCGACGGCGAGCGCCGGGGCCGCCTTCCAGCTCGGGATGGCGAGCGGGAAGTTCCACGGGGTGATGAGACCGGCGACGCCGTGCGGCCTGCGGCGGCTGAGCAGCAGCCCGGCCCCGGCGGCGCTCTCGTGGACGGCGCCGACGGGGTCGTACGGGGCCTGGGCGTAGTACCGCCAGATCGCGGCGGTGCGCGCGACCTCGGCGCGCGCCTCGGCGAGCGGCTTGCCCACCTCGCGCACGGCGAGCGCGGCCAGCTCCGCCGCCGCGGCCTCGACGGCGGCGGCGACCGCGCCGAGGGCGGACGAGCGGGCGGCCGCCCCGCCGAGCAGCCATCCGGCCTGGGCGGCGCGGGCCCGCTCGACGGTGTCCACGGCGGCGAAGGCGCCCGGCGCGGTGAAGGTCAGGACGACGTCGGCGGGGTCGGCCGGGTTGACGGAGGTGAACGTGGACGGGGACGGCATGGCGGACAGGGGGGATACGGCGGCGGTCACAGGAGGAAGCCTCCGGGGAAGGGGTCGTCCGGGTCGAGGAAGTACTGGGCGGTGCCGGTGACCCAGGCGCGGCCGGTGATGGTCGGTACGACGGCGGGCGCCCCGCCGACCTCCGCCTCGCCGATGAGGCGGCCGGTGAACTTCGTACCGATGAAGGACTCGTTGACGAAGTCGCGGTCCAGGGGCAGCTCGCCGCGGGCGTGCAACTGGGCCATCCGGGCCGAGGTGCCGGTACCGCACGGGGAGCGGTCGAACCAGCCCGGGTGGATGGCCATGGCGTGCCGGGAGTGGTGCGCGTCGGAGCCGGGGGCGGCCAGGTAGACGTGCTTGACCCCGGCGATGTCGGGCCGCTCCGGGTGGACGGGGCGGTCCGGCGACGCGTTGATGGCGTCCATCAGGCCGAGCCCGGCGGCGAGCAGGTCCTCCTTGCGGGCGCGGTCGAACGGCAGGCCCAGGGCGTCGAGATCGACGAAGGCGTAGAAGTTGCCGCCGAAGGCGAGGTCGTAGGTGACCGTCCCGAAGCCGGGGACCTCGGCCTTGCGCTCCAGGCCGACGCAGAACGCGGGCACATTGGTGAACGTGGCGGACCTGACGGCCCCGTCCTCGACGCGTACGTCGACGGGGACGAGTCCGGCCGGGGTGTCGAGGCGCACCGTGGTGACCGGTTCGGTGACCGGGACCATGCCGGTCTCCACCAGGACGGTCGCGACGCCGAGGGTGCCGTGACCGCACATCGGAAGCAGGCCGGAGACCTCGATGAACAGCACGCCGTAGTCGGCGTCGGGGCGGGTGGGCGGCTGGAGGATCGCTCCGCTCATCGCGGCGTGTCCGCGCGGCTCGTACACGAGCAGCGTGCGGAGGTGGTCCATGTTCTCGATGAAGTGCAGCCTGCGCTCGGCCATGGTGGTGCCGGGGATGATCCCGACGCCACCGGTGATCACGCGCGTGGGCATGCCCTCGGTGTGCGAGTCGACGGCGTGGAAGACATGACGCGTACGCACAGGGAGTCCTTTCGGAGCGGGCGGTTGCGGACGGCTCGGTGCACGGCGGTCGCGGTCAGCGGTGGCCGTGGGCGACGGCCTTCTCGGTGGCTTCCCGCACGCCGCGCTCGATCTCCTCCGTGAGCGGGGAGCGGGGCGGGCGGACGGGGCCGCCGCGGCGGCCGACGATGTCCATGGACAACTTGATGGCCTGCACGAACTCGGTCTTGGAGTCCCAGCGGAGCAGGGAGTGCAGGGACCGGTAGAGCGGCAGGGCCGTGGTCAGGTCACCGGCGACGGCGGCGTGGAAGAGCTCGGCGCAGGAGGCGGGCAGGGCGTTGGGGTAGCCCGCGATCCAGCCGACGGCCCCGGCCACGGCGAGTTCGAGCAGTACGTCGTCGGCACCGATCAGCAGGTCGAGTTCCGGGGCGAGTTCGGCGATCTCGTAGGCCCTGCGCACATCGCCGGTGAACTCCTTGACGGCGACGATCGAGCCGTCCCGGTGCAGCGCGGCGAGCAGGGCGGGGCTGAGGTCGACCTTGGTGTCGAACGGGTTGTTGTACGCCACGACTGGCACCCCGGCCTTGGCGACCTCGGCGTAGTGGTCCCGTACGGCCTGCTCGTCGGCGCGGTAGGCGTTGGGGGGAAGCAGCAGGACCGAGCCGCACCCGGCCGCGGCGGCCCGCTCGGCCCAGCGGCGGGCCTCGGCGCTGCCGTAGGCGGCGACGCCGGGCATGACGCGGGCGGGATCGCCCGCCGCCTCGACGGCGGTGTGCACCACGCGGGCGCGCTCCTCGTCGGTGAGCGTCTGGTACTCGCCGAGCGAGCCGTTGGGGACGACGCCGTCGCAGCCGCTGTCGATCAGCCAGCGGACGTGCTCGGCGTACGCGTCGTAGTCCACGGTCAGGTCGTCCCGGAGCGGCAGGGCGGTGGCGACCATGATGCCGCGCCAGGGGCGAGCGGTGTTCCAGGCGGTGTCGGTCATGACGGACGACCTCTCTATAGTGTGTGACATTTTATTGAAGGATGGGTGGGGCCCACAAGGGGGCCGGGGTCATGGGGTAAAGGAGCCGGGGAGCCTGGGAGTCGGCAAGCCGGGTAGGTGCGGGGTCAGCAGGGGTGGTGGGCGCCCCGGGCGGGGTCGCGTCCCGCGTCGCCGGGCGCGTTCCCGGCATCGGCGGGCGCGTTCCCGGCATCGGCCGGTTCGTCGAGCGAGGCGAGCGCCGCCAGCGGCACCGGCGTCGCGAACGGTCGGCGCTCCGCGGGCGGCTCCCCCACCCCGTCGCCCGCCGCGAGGCAGGCCACGCCCGACCCGCACATCCGCCCCTGGCACCAGCCCATGCCCGCGCGGGTGAGGAGCTTGACGGTGCGCGCGTCCCGGGCCCCGAGATCGGCGACCGCCGCGCGGATGCTGCCCGCGGTGACCTCCTCGCACCGGCAGACGTCCGTGTCGTCGGTCAGCCAGCGCGACCAGCCCGCCCCGGGGGCGTGCGCGGCGGCCATGGCGTCGGCGAAGGCCCGCATGCGGTCGCGGCGGCGCTGGAGTTCCCGGACACGGCCTCGGTGGGCGGGGCGGCCGCGCAGCCGGGCGGCGATCGCGAGGCCCGCCAGCTCACCTTCCGCACGCGCCAGTCGGGCGCCGCCGATGCCCCCGGTCTCGCCCGCCGCCCACAGGTCCGGCACCGATGTCTCCTGAAGGTCGTCCAGGAGGAGGGCCGTGGCGCGGTCGGGGGTGGTGCGGGTCGCGCAGCCGAGCGTCGTGGCCAGTTCGATCTGCGGTACGAGGCCGTGACCGACGGCGACCGCGTCGCAGGCGATCCGGCGTGCCGTGCCCGGCAGCGGCCGCCAGTCCCGGTCGAGCCGGGTGACCGTGACGGCCTCCACCCGGTCCCGGCCGTGCACTTCGGTGACGGCGCTGCGGGTGCGCAGCGGCACGCGGTGGCGCAGCAGCGTTCCGCCGTGCACCACCGCCTCGGCCAGCTTGTGCGGGTTGGCCGCGAGGACGCGCGGGTGGCGGGCGTACGCCAGGTAGCCGGAGGCCTCGATCACGGCGGGCACCCGGGCCCCGGCGGCGGCCAGCGAAGAGGCGACCGCGAGCAGCAGCGGGCCGCTCCCGGCCACCACGACCCGCTTGCCGGGCAGCACGAGGCCGGACTTGAGCATGGCCTGCGCTCCCCCGGCCCCGATCACGCCGGGCACCGTCCAGCCGGGGAAGGGGAGTTGGCGTTCGTACGCGCCGGTGGCGAGGAGCACCGCACGAGCCCATACCCGCACCGGCCGCTCCGCGCAGCCGTCGGCGCCGGTGACGGCGTGTACGGTCCAGGGCCCTTCGCCGTCCCCGAAGACGCCCTCACGGGAGGCGCCCTCCCGGAAGGCGCCCTCGCCAAAAGCGCCGTCACCAGAGGCGCCCTCCCGGGACACGGTCCACACGTGGTGCCCGCCGAGACGGGTCACCGTGCTCGCCTCCAGGCGTCGCCGGAGCCCGGCGTAGGCGGACCAGTCGTGGTGCAGGGCTTCGGGGCGCAGGGCGCCGACGGCCGGTGCCGGGTGCCGGTAGAACTGCCCGCCGGTGCCGGTCGCCGTGTCCAACAGGGCGACGGACAGGCCGAGTTCGGCGGCGGTCACGGCTCCGGCGAGACCGGCCGAGCCCGCGCCGATCACCGCGAGGTCGTACAGCCGGGACGGCCCCGACGGTTCGGTCGGTTCGGTCGGTTCGGTCGGTTCGGTCGGTTCGGTCGGTTCGGTCGGTTCGGTCGAGCCAGGAGATTCAGACGCCGAGGCGGTCATGGCCGTGCCCTTCCTGGGTCGTGATCGCGTCGCCGGGACCGGCGGGCACCAGGCAGGCCCGGCGGTTGGGCGTGCCGTTGATGGTGGCGAGGCAGTCGTAGCACTGCCCGATGCCGCAGAAGGCGCCGCGCGGCCGCCCGCCCACCCGGGTGGTGCGCCAGGCCAGGATGTCCGCGGCCCACAGCGCGGCGGCGACGGACTGCCCCGGCAGGGCGGGGACGGGGCGGCCGTCGAAGGTGATCTCGAACGACGGGCCGGGCTGCGCGCCGACCAGGTCGGCGGGGGTTCGGGCACGGGCCACGGTGGGCCTCCTCTCGTAGCAGCAGCTGGTCAGGCGTCGCGGTAGGGGCTGGTCAGGCGTGGGAGCAGGGGCTGGTCAGGCATCGCGGGCAGGGCTCGGCGTCGCGGCGGGAGCTGGTCAGACATGGCAGCAGGTGCCGGTCAGGGCCTGGGCAGGAAGCGGCCCGGGTCGAACGGGCCGATGTCCAGGGGTGGTCGGCCGCCGGTCAGGCACCGCGCCACGATCAGCCCGGTGGCCGGGGCGAGGCCGATGCCCGCGCCCTCGTGGCCGCAGGCGTGCAGCAGACCGGGGACGCGCGGGTCGGGGCCGATCGCGGGCAGGTGGTCGGGGAGGTAGGGCCGGAACCCGGCGTACGTACGCATCGCCCGGACCCCGGCGAGGACCGGGAAGAGGGCGGTCGCCTGGGCCGCGAGGCGCCGCAGGACCTCCGTGGACAGGGTGCGGTCGAAGCCGACCCGTTCCCGGCTCGCGCCGATCAGGACCGGGCCCGCCGCGGTGCCCTCGACGACCGCCGAGGTCTGCAGCGCCGCCGAACCGCTGGCGACGTCGGCGACGTAGTCGGCCGCGTACACCTTGCGCCGCACCACGCGCGGCAGCGGTTCGGTGACGAGGACGAAGCCCCGGCGGGGCAGCACCGGCAGGTCCACGCCCGCGAGCGCGGCGAACTCGCCGCCCCAGGTGCCCGCGGCGTTCACCACGTACGCGGCGTACAGCTCGCCGGTCGCCGTGCTGACCCCGCGCAGTTCGCCGTGGCCGCCGGTGAGCAGGCCGGTGACCTCCTCGCCGAGCCTGAGGCGCACCCGGTCGCCGCCCGCCTTCAGCAGGTGGGCGGCGGCCAGGGCGGGCATGACCTGGGCGTCCTGGGGATAGTGGAAGCCGCCCGCGAGGCCGGGGGCCAGGTGCGGCTCCAGGTCGTGGAGCCGGTCGGCCGCGATCTCCTCCGCCCGCACCCCGGCCTTCTCCTGCCCGGCCGCGAAGTCTCGCAGGGCGCTCATCCCGGCCTCGGCGGCGGCGACGACCAGGCCGCCCTTGGTCTCGTACTCGATCTGCGGCGGGAGCAGTTCGGTCAGCTCCCGCCACAGTTCGATGGAGAGCAGGGCCAGTTCGAGCTCGGGGCCCGGCTCCTTGTCGGAGACGAGGAGGTTGCCCTCGCCGGACCCGGTGGTGCCGCCCGAGACCGGGCCGCGGTCGACCACGGTGACGGTGAGGCCGGCCTGCGCGGCGTAGTAGGCGCAGGCCGCGCCGACGACGCCGGCGCCGACGACGATGACGTCCGAGGAGTTTCTCGTGAGCACGTCAGTAATATTTCACATGGCACTGACGATGCCAAGGCTTTCGCGCGACCGGTCCTCGGTTCAGCCGTCCGGCGGCGTCCCGCGCCGCGCTCAGCCCGCCAGCAACGTCCCCATCCACTCCTCCACCCCGTCCGGCGTCCTCGGCAGCGCGCCCGACATCAGCCGGGCCCCGTCCGCCGTGATGACGAGGTCGTCCTCGATGCGCACGCCGATGCCGCGCAGTTCGCGGGGCAGGGTCTCGTCGTCCGGCTGGAGGTAGAGGCCGGGTTCGACAGTGAGCACCTGCCCCTCCGCCAGCTCGCCGTCGAGATACGTCTCGGCCCTGGCCTGGGCGCAGTCGTGGAGGTCGATGCCGAGCATGTGCCCGCTGCTGCACAGGGTGTAGCGCCGGTGGAACTCACCGTCGGCGTTCTTCAGCACCCCCCAGTCCGCGAGCCCTTCGGCGATGACGCGCATGGCGGCCCGGTGGAAGTCGCGGAAGCGGGCGCCGGGCCGCAGCGCGGCGATGCCCGCGTCCTGCGCCGCGAGGACGAGTTCGTAGACCTGCCGCTGGACCGGGGAGAAACGCCCGGAGAGCGGGAGGGTGCGGGTGATGTCGGCGGTGTAGAGGCTGTCGGTCTCCACGCCCGCGTCGAGCAGCAGCAACTCCCTTGCGTCCAGGGGGCCGTCGTTGCGTATCCAGTGGAGTACACAGGCGTGGGCGCCGGACGCGGCGATGGTCTCGTAGCCGGTACCGTTGCCCTCGGTGCGGGCGCGCAGCCCGAAGACGCCCTCGATCCAGCGCTCGCCGCGGGGGTGGGCGAGGGCGCGCGGCAGGGCGCGGACGACGTCCTCGAACCCGGCCGTGGTGTGGTCGACGGCGAGCTGGAGCTGGCCGACCTCCCAGGGGTCCTTGATGAGCCTCAACTCGCTCAGGACGGTGGCGAGTTCATGGTCTTCGGCGGCGTTCCGGCCCGGCGGCAAGCCGGTGAGCGGCACGCACCGGACGCCGGTCGTGCGCTCGGCCTCCGCGAGGTCGGCGCGGCGGCCCACCCAGAACTCGCCGTAGCGGCGGTCCCGGTAGAACCCGTTGTCGGTGCGCGGGGACCGGGGGCGCAGGTGCAGCACCGCCTCGTGGCCGCCCGGCCCGTCGGGTTCGAGAACCAGCACATGGCCCGCCTGGTCCTCACCGGTGAGTCCGGTCAGCCAGGCGTAGGCGCTGTGCGGGCGGAAGCGGTAGTCGCAGTCGTTCGAGCGGACCCTGAGCTCCCCCGCCGGGACGATCAGGCGTTCGCCGGGGAAGCGGGCCGAGAGGCGGGCGCGGCGGGCCGGGGTGAGGTCGGCGGCGGGCAGCCGGATGCCGTCCGGCAGCGGGGTCGGGGCCCAGTCGCGGGCCATGAAGGACGCGAACTCGGGTGATTCGGGAAGGTCGTGACTGACCGTGCGGATGCCGGTCGACGCGGGCTCGTTCACAGGGATCCCTTCGGACACAGGTGAGTAACGGACGGGTCGATGCCTTGCCAGTACAATTTCACATTACTATGTTACCGGTCACATTCCAGCCACGTTCGGGCTGGCCGACTGTTCTCGGAGTGACCACTGATGAACAAGCGCACCCTCACCGCCGTCGCCGCCGTCCTGGCGACGGCCGTCACCCTTGGCACGGCGGGCTGTTCCGGCTCCGGTTCGGGCAAGGGACGGGGCGGCAAGAATCCCGCGACGCTCAACGCCGGGGCCGTGGTCGGCGGCACTCCGCAGCGCGGCGGCACCCTGACCGTCCTGTCCAACCAGGACTTCACCCACCTCGACCCGGCCCGCAACTGGGTGATGAACGACATGGACTTCGGCACCCGGCTGCTCTACCGCACCCTCGTCACCTACAAGGCCGCCCCCGGCACCGCGGGCGGCGAACTCGTCCCCGACCTCGCGGCCGACCTCGGCACCCCCTCCAACGGGGCCAGGACCTGGACCTTCCGCCTGAAGAAGGGCATCAAGTACGAGGACGGCACCCCCGTCACCGCCCAGGACATCAAGTACAACGTCGAGCGGTCCTTCTCCCCCGACCTGCCCGGCGGCGCCGACTACGCGGCCCGCTACCTCGCCGGGGCCAAGGGCTACCAAGGCCCGGCCGAGGGCAGGCACCTCGACTCCGTGAAGACGCCCGACGCCCACACGATCGTCTTCGAACTGCGCAAGCCCTTCGCGGAGTTCCGCAACGTCACCGTGATGCCGACGTTCGCGCCGGTGCCGAAGAAGCGCGACAAGGGCCCGCAGTACGACAACAGGCCCTTCTCGTCCGGCCCCTACAAGGTCGACTCGTACCAGCGCGGGAAGAAGCTGGTGCTCGTGCGCAACCCGCACTGGAAGGCCTCGACCGACTCGGTGCGCAAGGCCCACCCGGACAAGCTCGTGATGGTGATGGGCCTCAAGGCCAACCAGATCGACGACCGGCTCATCGCCTCGCAGGGCGCGGACGCCTCCGCCGTCTCCTGGGGAGCGGTGCGGCCCGAGAGCGCCGCCAAGGTGCTGCCGAGCGCCGAGGTCAAGAAGCGGCTGATCGCCGAGTCCACCAACTGCACCGACATGGTCCAAATGCACACCGGACGCGGCCCGTTCAGCGAGGTGAAGGTCCGTCAGGCAGTGCAGTACGCCCTTGACCGGGAGTCGGTGCTCACCGCCTCCGGCGGCCCCGCGTTCAATGACCCGTCGACGGCCTACATGCCGGCGTCGCTCTTCGGCGGCAAGCAGCCCGACACCCTCAAGGTCCCCGTCGCCGGTGACGTCGCCAAGGCCAAGCAGCTCCTGAAGGAGGCGGGCAAGCCGGGCGGGTTCTCGACCAAGATGACCGTCTCCACCGGCGACAAGGGCCGGGCCGAGGCGATACAGGAGTCGCTCGGCAAGGCCGGGATCAAGGTCACCATCGAGACCGTCGACCCGTCCGCGTTCTACGCCACGATCGGCGACACCAAGAACCGCACCGACCTGGTCTACACGGGCTGGTGCCCGGACTATCCGTCCGGCTCGACGTTCCTGCCCTTCGTCTTCGACGGCCGCTACATCAAGGAGAAGGGCAACACGGGCAACCACTCGCTGTTCCGCGACAAGCCGACCATGCGGCGCATGGACGAGATCGCCGCCATGACGGACGCCAAGAAGGCCGGCGCCGCCTGGCGGGAGCTGGACGGCGAGATCCTCGCCAAGGCCCCGACCGTCCCGGTCCTGGTGCGCCGCTGGCCGCTGGTCCTCGGCAGCAACATCGCGGGCGCGTACGGCCAGACGTCCTTCGGCGGCCAGCTCGACTACGCCACGGTCGGCCTCAAGGACCCGTCCAAGAGCAACGGCTGAGGGGCGCCCCGACCATGACCACCCTCACCTCGAAGACCCCCGCGGCCACTCCGGAACCGGTCGCGGCGGGCAGCGGCCCCTGGCGCCTCGCCCGCGCGGAACTCCGCCGCCGCACCTCGGCGAAGATCTCCCTCGTCATCGTCGCGCTCTTCGCCGTCATGGCGATCGCCGCTCCGCTGCTGAGCGCCCTGGGCGGCTGGTCGCCCGAGGAGTTCGACAAGACCGCGGTCGACCCCTACCTCGGCGGGCAGCCCATCGGGGCGCTCGGCGGGATCTCCGCCGACCACTGGCTGGGCGTCGAACCCGTCACCGGCCGCGACCTGTTCGCCCGGGTCGTGCACGGCGCCCAGGTCTCCCTGCTCATCGCCTTCGCCGCCACGGCGATCGTCGTGATCGCGGGCACGGCGGCCGGGGTCGCGGCCGGTTACTTCGGCGGCCGCGTCGACGCCGTCCTCAGCCGGATCATGGACCTCACCATGTCCTTCCCCTCCCTGATCTTCATGATCGCGATGATGTCGGTGGCCAAGGACGTCAACCGGATCCTCCTGATGACCGCCGTCATCGGCCTGTTCGGCTGGCCCGGCATCGCCCGCGTGGTGCGCGGCCAGACCCTCTCGCTCAAGCACCGCGAGTACGTCGACGCCGCCCGCGTGGGCGGCTCGGGTCCCTGGCGGATCCTCACCCGCGACATCCTTCCCGGCGTCGCCGGGCCCGTCATCGCGTACACCACCCTGATCATCCCCGGCATGATCGCCACCGAGGCGGCGCTGAGCTACCTCGGTGTCGGCGTCCGGCCGCCGACGCCCTCCTGGGGCCAGATGATCGCCGAGAGCGTCGCCTTCTACGACACGGACCCCATGTACTTCGTCATCCCGAGCACCTGTCTGTTCCTGACCGTGCTCGCGTTCACCCTGCTCGGCGACGCGCTGCGGGACATCCTCGACCCGAGGGGAAGCCGCACATGATCCTGTACATCGGCCGCCGCCTGCTGGCCGTGACGGGCGTGCTCATCGCCATCGCCGCCGTCACCTTCACCATCTTCTACGTCCTGCCGTCCGACCCGGCCGCCGCGGCCTGCGGCAAGTCCTGCAGCACCGAACGCCTTGCGGCCATCCGCGCCAACATGGGCCTGGACCAGCCCATCTGGCAGCAGTTCTGGGATTTCCTGGCCGGGATCTTCACCGGCCGCACCATCGGCACCGGCCAGTACGCCCTGCGGTGCGACTTCCCGTGCCTCGGCTACAGCTACGAGAACAGCGAAGCCGTGTGGGGCCTGCTCATGGACCGGCTGCCGGTCTCCGCCTCGCTCGCGCTCGGCGCGGCCGTGCTGTGGCTGGCGCTCGGCCTCACCGCGGGGGTGACGGCCGCGCTGCGCAAGGACACCCTCACCGACAAGCTCCTGATGGTCGGCGCGGTCGGCGCCGCCTCCCTGCCCGTGTACTTCACGTCGATGATGCTGATCTACGGGCTGATCCGGACGGCCGACCTGCTGCCCTATCCGCAGTACGTGCCCTTCGGCTCCGACCCCCTCGACTGGGCGTCGAACCTGCTGCTCCCCTGGCTCGCGCTCGCCATCCTCTACGCGGCCATGTACGCCCGCCAGAGCCGCAGTTCGATGATCGAGACGATGGCCGAGCCGTACATCCGCACCGCCCGCGCCAAGGGTCTGCCGCGCCGCAAGGTCGTCGTCAAGCACGGCCTGCGGGCCGGCATGACGCCGATCCTCACCCTCTTCGGGATGGACCTGGGCGGACTGCTCGCCGGTGCCGTCATCACCGAGTCCATCTTCGGCCTGCCGGGCATCGGACGGCTCTTCTACGGCGCCCTGTCCACCGGCGACCAGCCGGTCATCCTCGGCGTCACGCTGCTCGCCGCCGCCTTCATCGTCGTCGCCAACCTGGCCGTCGACCTGCTGTACGCCGTCGTCGACCCGCGAGTGAGGTTCTGATGGCCCTGCTGTCCCACGAGGGAGCGCCCGGCCCGACCGAGCGGGACGCGCCCGAACCCCTGTTGTCCGTACGCGACTTGAGCGTCGCCTTCACCACCGCACGCGGTCCCGTCCAGGCCGTGGACCACCTCTCCTTCGAGGTGCGCCGGGGCCGGACCCTCGGCATCGTGGGCGAGTCGGGCTCCGGCAAGTCCGTCACCTCCCTCGCCGTCCTCGGCCTGCACACCGCCGCCGAGGTCACCGGCTCCATCCGCCTGCACGGCCAGGAGCTGATCGGCCTCGACGAACGCGGCCTGAACCGGCTGCGCGGGCGCCGCATGGCGATGATCTTCCAGGACCCGCTGTCCAGCCTCCACCCGTACTACACGGTCGGCGAGCAGATCGCCGAGCACCACCGCGTGCACTTCAACTCCCGTCGTGCGGCGGCCCGTCGGCGCGCGGTGGAGATGCTCGCCGAGGTCGGCATCCCCGAGCCGGAGCGCCGCGCCGGCGAGTATCCGCACCAGTTCTCCGGTGGCATGCGCCAGCGCGTGATGATCGCCATGGCGCTCGCCTGCGAGCCCGAGCTGCTCATCGCGGACGAGCCCACCACCGCCCTCGACGTCACGGTGCAGGCGCAGATCCTGGAGCTGATCGCCCGCCTCCAGGCGGACCGCGGCCTCGCCGTCGTCATGATCACCCACGATCTGGGCGTGGTCGCCCGGGTCGCCCACGACGTACTCGTGATGTACGGCGGCCGGGCGGCCGAACAGGCCCCGGTGGACACGCTGTTCGCGACCCCCGCCCACCCCTACACCCGGGGCCTGCTCGACTCCCTGCCACGCCTGGACGACGCCGACGACGAGCCGCTGCGGGCCATCCCCGGCAGCCCGCCCTCACTGCTCGCCCCGGCCCCCGGCTGCGCGTTCGCGCCCCGCTGCCCCCGGGCCGCGGCGGCCGACGCGAGCGAACGGCTGCGCTGCGACACCGAACGGCCGCCGCTCGGCGGCCCGGCCGGGCATCCGGCCGCCTGCCACTTCCCCGCGTACGAAGGCGTCACCTCATGACCACAGCGACCGAACGAACCTCGGAGTCTCCACCACTGCTCGCGGTAAGGGACTTGACCACGACCTTTCCGGCGAGACGGCGGGGGTCGGCGCCCGTACGGGCCGTCGACGGCATCAGCTTCGACGTGGCCGAGGGCGAGACGCTCGGCCTCGTCGGCGAGTCCGGCTGCGGCAAGTCCACCACCGGCCGCACCATCGTGCGCCTCCTGGAGCCCACCACCGGCTCGGTCAGCTACGACGGCCGCGACATCAGCCGTCTCTCGCAGCGCGCGCTACGACCCCTGCGGCGCGAGCTCCAGATGGTGTTCCAGGACCCGCACTCCTCGCTCAACCCGCGCCAGACCGTGGCCCGGATCATCTCCGACCCCCTCCTCGTACAAGGGAGTTCGGCCACCGACGCCCGCAAGCGCGCCCTCGAACTGATGGAGCTCGTCGGCCTCATCCCCGAGCACAGCGACCGCTATCCGCACGAGTTCTCCGGCGGCCAGGCCCAACGCGTCGGCATCGCCCGCGCGTTGGCCACCGGCCCGCGCCTCGTCGTCGCCGACGAACCCGTCTCCGCCCTCGACGTCTCCGTCCAGGCCCAGATCGTCAACCTGATGGAGCGCCTGCAGCGCGAGCTGGGCCTCGCCTACCTCTTCATCGCCCACGACCTGTCCGTGGTCAAGCGCGTCTGCGACCGGGTCGCCGTCATGTACCTCGGCCGCATCGTCGAGATCGGCGCCAAGGAACGCGTGTACGCGGCCCCGGCGCACCCCTACACCCGGGCGCTCCTGTCCGCCGTGCCGCTGCCCGACCCGGCGGCCGAGCGGGCCCGGGAGCGCATCACGCTCCTGGGCGACCCGCCGAGCCCGGCCGCGCCGCCGCCCGGCTGCACGTTCCACCCCCGCTGCCACAAGGCGCAGGACATCTGCAGGACCGAGGCGCCGGTACTGCGGATCGGGACGCCGGGCGAGGCGCGGGAGGTGGCCTGCCACTTTCCCGAGGAGGCACCTTGAACCGGTCGCCTGGGTCCTTGAACCGGTCGCCCGGGCCCGGAAACAGGCCCTAGGCCCGGAACGTCTCCGGGCGCTCGGGGGACGCCGCCGCGAGCGCGTCGGTGACCGCCGCGACTCCGGCCCGCAGTCCGTAGACGGGGGTGTCGGGCTGCTGGCGCCAGGAGTCGTCGATGCCGCCCGCGTCCACGGTGTCGAAGCCGAGGTCGTCGATCAGGTCGCGGACCACCTTCTTGGCGGCCTCGTCGTCCCCGGCGACGGGCAGCGCGATGCGCTCGGGGTCGCCCTTGGGGAGCGGCTTGTCGAGGATGTCCTGGGCGTAGGTGCCGTTGAACGCCTTGATGACCGGGTGGCCGATGTGCTGCTCGGTCCAGCGGCTCTCCGTCACGCCGCCGTCCTCGATGGCGTCGATCCTGCCGTCGCGCTCCTTGGGGTAGTAGTTGCCGGTGTCGAGCACGACGAAGCCGTCGGCGGCCCCGTCGAACAGGCCGGACGGCAGGTCGGGGACGTTCTTCAGCGGCACGGTCACGACGACGAGCTCGGCGCCGTGCGCGGCCTCGGCGACGGTCACGGGGGTGGCGCCGGTCTCCTCGGCGAGGGCGGTGAGGGTGGCCGGGCCCCGGGAGTTCGCCACGGACACGTCGTGTCCCAGCTTCGTCAGGCGCCGGGTGAGATTGCCGCCGATGTTGCCCGCGCCGATGATGCCGATCTTCATGGGGTCCTCCAGAGCCGTGGCGCGACGGGGGTGCCGCTGCCGCATGTGTGCACCCAACCCCGGGGTGACCGGCACTATTTCCGCTGGATACGGGGAATAAGTGCGACTGCCGCCCGCGCGCACGGCGTCCGTCCCGGTCTGCCTGCTGGGCCTTGGACACCGCCCGGATATTCCCCGCGCACCATTGAATATCCAATGGCTGCCAGTGGCTTTTCTATTGGTTTCCTATGGCGGCGGCCGCCTACGTTCGGGGTATGTCGAAGATTCTTTACGTCATGACCGGCGCCGCGTTCTGGACGCTCGCCGACGGGACCCGGCACCCCACCGGCTTCTGGGCCGAGGAGGCCGTCGCTCCGTACGAGGCGTTCCGGGCGGCGGGCCACGAGATCGTGGTCGCCACGCCGGGCGGCGTCGTGCCGCCCGTGGACCGGGGCAGCCTGGCACCCGAGGCCAACGGCGGCCAGGACGGCGCCGACCGGATCGCCGCCGGGCTCGCGGCGTTCACCGGGCTCCGGTCGCCGGTCCGGCTGGCGGACGTGGACCTGGCCGACTACGCCGCGGTCTACTACCCGGGCGGCCACGGCCCGATGGAGGACCTCGCCGTCGACGCCACCTCCGGCGCACTGCTGACCCTGGCCCTGGCATCGGGCAAGCCACTGGCCGTCGTCTGCCACGCGTCGGCCGCGCTGCTTGCCGCCGCCAAGGCCGACGGCACCAACGCCTTCGCGGGCTACCGCCTCACCGGGTTCACCAACGCCGAGGAGACCCAGGCCGGTCTCGCCGACCGTGCGAAGTGGCTGCTCCAGGACCGCCTCGTCGCGGCCGGGGCCGACTTCCAGGAGGGCGAGCCGTGGGCCCCGTACGTGGTCGTCGACCGCAACCTGATCACCGGCCAGAACCCGGCCTCCTCGGCCCCGCTGGCCGCGGAGCTCCTGAAGCAGATCGGCGGACGGGCCGGAACCGGCGACACGCAGCCGACCTGACGGGCCCCGGAGCCGTGGTGGGCGGGCAACACCACCCGTCCACCTCCCACCAGCGGCTTCCGGCCCTGTCCTGTCCGACGTGACGCCGGGCGACCGCCCGTCCGGCGGTACGCCCGAGGGCTGTCGCTGCACGGCTGAATCCGTGATTCACGCGTTCTTGCACCTAGGTTCGGAACCACACATCTTGTCGTACGCACGCCGTGAAAGGACCGCTCCCATGAGCACCTCGAACACCTCGCGCCCCGCCGACGCCTCGGGCACCTTCGCCCTCGGCGGCGACCTGCCCGTCAACCGGCTCGGCTACGGCGCGATGCAACTCACCGGACCGGGCGTCTGGGGCGAGCCCAAGGACCGGGACGAGGCCGTTCGCGTGCTGCGGCGTGCCGTGGAGCTGGGCGTCACGTTCATCGACACCGCCGACTCCTACGGCCCCATCGTCAACGAGGTGCTGATCCGCGAGGCCCTGCAGCCCTACGCCGACGACCTGGTCATCGCCACGAAGGCCGGCCTGTCCCGGTCGGGACCGGACGACTGGCGCGCCCTGGGCCGCCCCGAATACCTGCGCCAGCAGACGGAGTTGAGCCTGCGTCACCTCGGTCTGGAGCGCATCGACCTGTTCCAGCTGCACCGCATCGACGAGCAGGTCCCGCTGGCCGACCAGCTCGGCGAGCTGGTGCTGCTGCAGAAGGAGGGCAAGATCCGCCACATCGGCGTCTCCGAGGTGACGGTGGATCAGCTCAAGGAGGCCCGCGAGCACGCCGAGATCGTCTCCGTGCAGAACCAGTACAACCTGGTCAACCGCGGCTCGGAGGACGTCCTTGAGTACGCCGAGCGCGAGGGCATCGCGTTCATCCCGTGGTTCCCGATGGCCACGGGTGAGCTGGCCCGGCCGGGCGGCCCGCTCGACGCCGCCGCCAAGGAGCACGGCGCCTCGCCGTCGCAGCTCGCCCTCGCCTGGCTGCTGCGCCGCTCGCCGGTGGTCCTGCCCATCCCGGGCACGTCCAAGGTGGCGCACCTGGAGCAGAACACCGCCGCCGCGGGCATCACCCTGACCGACGCGCAGTTCGAGGCGCTCGCGGCCGCCGTCTGACACCCGTCGCGCCACGGGGCACCCAGGTACTGGCGCCCACCGTCGCACGGTGGGCGCCGCCCAGGTCACCGGCGCAGCCCCGCCGCCCCGACGGCGAGCACCGCCGTCAGCCCGCCGAGCACCATCACCGCCGACGGCGACCCCCGGTCCACCACCGCGCCACCGGCCAGCGCCCCCAGCGAGAGCGTCGCCTGGAACGAGGCCGTGAAGAGCACCGACGCCGCCTCCGGGGAGCGCGGCACCGCCGCCGCGAACCAGGCCCCCGAGCACACCGGCACGGCACCGAACGCGATCCCCCACACCGCCAGCAGCGCCACCGCCCCGCCCGGCCGGTCCCCCAGCACGGGCAGCAGCAGCGCCGCCACGGCGATCAGCCCGGCGGCGCCCGCGAACGCGGCCCGCGGCCGGCGCGCCACCACGGCGCCCCCGAGGAAGTTCCCGGCGATCCCGGCGGCGCCGTACACCAGCAGGAACACGGTGACCACGGCCGGGCCCACGCCCGTGACCCGGCGCAGGAACGGCGCCACGTACGTATAGGCCCCGAAGTGCGCGAGGACGACGAGGAACGTCACGAGCAGCGCCCAGCGGGTGCCGGGCCCGCGCAGCGCGGCCCGCAGCACGCTCACCCGCAGGACCTCTCCCGGCGGCAGCGGCGGCAGCACCGCCAGCATCACGCCCCAGACGCCCACGCTCAGAACTCCCATGACGATGAAGGCCGTCCGCCATCCGGCGGCCTCCCCCACGAAGGTGCCGAGCGGCACGCCGAGCACCGACCCGAGCGGCACCGCGGAGAAGATCACCGCCGTCGCCCTGGCGACGGACTCCGGCGGCACCAGGCGCCCCGCGAGCCCGGCCGCGATCGACCAGAACCCGCCGATGGTGACGCCGACAAGGACCCGGGAGACCAGGACCAGCCAGTACGCCGGTGCCACCACCACGACGAGGTTCGCCGCCGCGAGGAGCGCCATGAAGGCACACAGCATGATCCGCCGGTCCACGCGGGCCGTGGCCGTCGTCACCAGCGGTGCGGACAGCGCGGCCAGGAAGCCCGGCATCGTCATGGTCAGCCCGGCCGTGCCGTCCGTGACGTCGAAGCTCCGCCCGATCGCGGGGAGCAGGCCGATCGGCAGGATCTCCACGGTGACGATGGCGAAGAGCCCCGCTGTGACGGAGCAGACGGCGAGCCAGCTGATCAGTGTGGAGCGGGGATTCGCGCGGGTGCGCTCGGCGGTGGGCGGGGCGGCTTGAGGCATGGGCGGGTCCGTCCTGGCGGAGTTCCGATGGAGAGCGACACATCGACGTATCGACACATCGATGCGGAAGCGCCGACAGCGGCGGGCACACGCATCGATGTGGGCACGCTGAGGGCGCGCATCAGTCCAACAGGAGGTGCGGGGCCCGGTCTGGCAGGTAAGCGACCCCATGGTCGGCCCACAGCGCGTACCCGACGGAAAACAACAGGTCCCGCCACCAGCCCCGCTGCTAGCATCCCCGCATGATCACGCCCGAGTTCCGCGTCGCCATGATGCCCCGCCTGCGGGGCCGCTGACCCGGACGCGCGTGTCCGAGGCCCCGAGACGGGGCCTCGTTCTGTCGCACGGCACGGAGCCCCGCCTCTCCCACCCGGAGATCCTGGAGGCTCCCATGACCACACCCCGTACGACCTACGTCACCACGACCATTCCGTACGTCAACTCCCGCCCCCACCTGGGCTTCGCCCTCGAACTCGTCCAGGCGGACGTGCTGGCCCGCCACCGCCGCCACCGGGGAGACAAGGTCCGCTTCCTCACCGGCACGGACGACAACTCCCTCAAGAACGTCCTCGCCGCCGAGGCCGAAGGCGTCCCCGTGCAGGACCTGGTGGACCGCAACGCGGACGCGTTCGCCGCGCTGCGCGCCCCGCTGGCCCTGTCGTTCGACGATTTCATCCGCACCAGCCGCGACCCGCGCCACCGTGTCGGCGTGGAGCGGCTGTGGCGGCGCTGCGCGGACTCCGGCGACCTGTACCGCAGGCACTACGAAGGCCTGTACTGCGTCGGCTGCGAGCAGTTCTACACGCCCGCCGAACTCGTCGGAGGACGCTGCGCCGAGCACGGGACGGAGCCCCGGCCGGTCGCCGAGGAGAACTGGTTCTTCCGCCTCTCCCGGTACGCGGGCCACCTGCACGAGCTGATCTCCTCCGGCCGCCTGCGCGTCGAGCCCGCCGTGCGCCGCAACGAGGTCCTCGCCCTGATCGAGAGCGGCCTGCACGACTTCTCCGTGTCCCGCTCGGGGACCCGCGCCCGCGGCTGGGGCATCCCCGTCCCCGACGACCCCGAACAGGTCGTGTACGTGTGGTGGGACGCACTCGGCAACTACGTGACGAGCCTCGGCTACGGCACCGACGACCCCGCGTACGACCAGTGGTGGACCGGCGCCGACCGCCGCAGCCACCTGCTCGGGAAGGGCGTCGTCCGCTTCCACGCCGTCTACTGGCCCGCCATGCTCCTGTCGGCCGGCCTGCCGCTGCCCACCGACATCCTGGTGCACGACTACCTCACCGTCGACGGCAGCAAGATCAGCAAATCCAGCGGCACGACGGTCGATCCGGCGGAGCTGGTCGCGGAGTTCGGCACGGACGCGGTCCGCTGGTGGCTGCTGCGCGAGGTGCCCCGGGTCGGGGACGCGGACTTCACCCGGGAGCGGCTCGTGGCGCGCGCGAACGCCGATCTCGCGGGCGGGCTCGGGAACCTCGTCAACCGGGTCGTGACGATGGTGCACCGGTTCCGGGACGGCCGGGTGCCGGGGCGGGGCACGGTGGCCGAGGGGGCTGTGGCCGACGGCGCTGGGGGCGAGGGCGCTGGGGGCGAGGGCGCTGCGGCCGAGGGCACCGAGCGGCTGGTGGCCGTCTGCCGTGACGTTGCCGGTCACGTCGACGACGCCCTCGCGGACTTCGACTTCCGGCGGGCGACGGCCGCCGTGTGGCGGGTCGTTCAGGAGGCCGACCGCTGTATCGACGGCACGCGGCCGTGGGAGCTGGCCAAGGCCGAGCGGGCGGGCGACCGGGCGGCGGGGGAACGCCTCGACGGGGTCCTCGCCGCGCTGGTCGGGGCGTGCCGCACGCTCGCGGACCAACTCGGCCCGTTCCTGCCGGAGTCCGCGGCCCAGGTGGCGGCGCAGTGCGCGGCGACGGACGGCCGCCTGCCGACGGCACGGCCGCTGTTCGCGCGGGTGGGTGCGGAGTAGGCGCCCCTGCGTCGGTCTCCGCCCCTGGTCGGAAGTCAGGTTTCGACCGTGGGCGGATGACGGGGAGATCACCGCGTCGGAGGCTTCACCCATGACTTCTGCACGCACATTCGTAGGGGATCCGGCGGCCATCAGGGTCGAAGGACTCACCAAGCACTACGGCCGCCGAACGGCGGTCGACGACCTGTCGTTCACGGTCGGGGCGGGAAGGGTGACGGGGTTCTTCGGCCCGAACGGGGCGGGAAAGACCACCGCGCTCAAGGCGGTTGTCGGGCTGGCGCGGCCGACGGCGGGCCGGGCGCTCGTCGGGGGCACGCCGGTCATGTCGCTCCGGCCCGACGCCCGCCGGCTCGGCGTGTACATCGAGCCGTGCGGGGCCCATCCCGGCCGCACCGGCCGGGCACACCTGCGGTCGCTGGCCGCGCTGGCCGGACTGCCCCGCCGCCGGGTCGGCGAGGTCCTGGAAATCGTCGGCCTGGCGGCCGCGGCCCAGCGCCGGGTCGGGACGTACTCGATGGGCATGCGGCAGCGGCTCGGGCTCGCCGCGGCGCTGCTGGGTGACCCGGAGATCCTGGTGCTCGACGAGCCGGTGAACGGCCTGGACCCGCAGGGCATCCGCTGGTTGCGCACGCTGCTGCGGGACCGGGCCGCGAACGGCGGCACGGTCCTGCTGTCCAGCCACATGTTGGGCGAGGCGGCCCGGACCGTCGACGACGTCATCATGATCGACCGGGGTCGGCTGGTCCACGAGGGCGCGATCCGGGACCTCGAACGGTCCGGGGGGAGCGTGGTCGTGGTGCGCACCGCCGACGCCGAGCGGCTGTCGAGGCTGGTGGCCGCGGCCGGTGGCCGCAGCACGCACGACGACGACGGCGGGCTGGTGATCGAAGGGCTCGACGGCGCGGAGGTCGCACGCCTCGCGCACCGCGACGGTGTGCTGCTGGAGGAGATCGGCCATCGGACCGCGTCGCTGGAGGACGTGTTCTTCGGTCTCACGGGAGGGGCGGACCGATGAGGCAGCTGGTGCGGGGCGAACTGATCAAGACCGTGACCACCCGGACCCTGCTGGGCTTCGCGGTGGGCGGGGTCGCGTTCGCGGTCCTCAACGTCCTTGTGGTCACCGTGGCGTCGGGCACGCTGGACGAGGTGGCCGAGAAGGAGGAGGCGCTGGCGGGGCTGCCGGTCCTGCTGCTGCTCTGGGGGCTGGTCGGCGCGGCCGGTGAGTACCGGCACCGGACGGCCGCACCGGCTGCTCTGGTGGGCCGCCGTGACCGCGGGGTCGTGCTATCGGCGAGAATTGCCGCCTACGCGCTGACGGGGCTCCTGCTCGGCACGCTGACGACCCTGGTGTCGGTCGGGCTCGCGCTGCCGCTCCTGAGCGACCAGCCGGGGCCCGGTCTCACGTCGGGAGACGTCGGTGCCGTCGTGGCGGGCAACCTCGTGGCGTTCGTCCTGTCCGCGGTTCTGGGTGCCGCCCTCGGCGCCCTGATCCGCAGCCCCGTCCTGGGAGTGGTCGTCCTGCTGATCGTGAACTTCGCCGTGGTCCCGCTGCTGTCCGACGCCTGGGAGTCGGGGGTCAACCTCACGCCGTTCGGCGCGGCCGGCGTGCTGAGCCGGATGACCCACCACACGACCCTGTCGGTGGTCGCGGCCGGCTGGGTGCTGGCCGCGTGGACGGTCGCGGTCACGCTGGTCGCGGTCCTCGTCGAGCGACGGCGCGACCTGGCGTGAACCGGCTCCTTCGGTGGCCCCGGGCGGTGTACGACCTGCTGGTCGCGCACCGCTCGGTGCTGTTCGACGTCGCGTTGGCGCTCATCACGACCGGGGTGGAGCTGGGGCTGCTCTTCGACGACGCGACCCCGATCGGTGTGGTCCCGGTCGTGGTGACGGTGCTCGTCGGCTGCGTCCTGCTCGTCCGCCGCCGCGCGCCCTTGGTGGTGCTCGGCGCGGCCTGTGCGGGTGCGGCGGTGCTCGTGCCGCTGGGCTACTCGCCGGGCGGGGCGCCGGTCGTGGTCGCCCTCGCCTCGGTCGCCGACCTGCGCGACCGCAGGGTCTCGGCGGCGGCGCTCGTCCCGACGGCGCTGTTCCTGCTGTCGGCGAGCATCTCCTCGCTGCCCATCCCGATCGGCGCGTGGGCCCTCGGCTCGTACCTGCAGACCCGGCGGCGCTACACCTGGGCGCTGGAGGAACGCGCGGCCACCCTGGAGCGCGAGCGCGAGCAGCTCGACCAGCTCGCGGCAGCGCGGGAACGCACCTCCATCGCCCGCGAACTCCACGACATCGTCGCCCATTCGGTCACCGTCATGCTGATCGGCGTGCGCGGCGCCCGGGACGTCCTGCCGACCGAGCCCCGGGTCGCGGCTGAGACACTGGAGCGGGTCGAGGCCAGCGCGGAGCAGAGCCTGGCCGAACTCCGCCGGATCCTCGGCCTGTTGCGCACGTCGGACAGCAACGCGCCCTGGCGACCGCAGCCGTCGCTCGACCAGCTCGCCGAGTTGGTCTCGGGGTACCGGACCGCCGGGATGCCCGTGCGGCTTGAGCTCACCGGGGAGGCCCGGGCCCTGGCCGACGGACTCGAACTGTCGGCGTACCGGATCGTCGAGGAGGCGCTGACCAACGTGCTCAAACACACCGACCCCACCCAGGTCACGGTGACGCTGGACTACGGCCGGACGCGGTTGGACGTCACCGTCGAGGACGACGGCGACAGCCGCGACCCGGTCTCGTCGGCCGTCGGGCACGGCATCCTCGGGATGCGGGAGCGGGCGGCGGTGGCGGGCGGCAGCCTGGACGCCCGCCACACCGACAGCGGTTTCCGGGTGACCGCCCGGCTGCCCGTCGAGGACGCCGCATGACCATTCGCCTGCTGATCGTCGACGACCAGGAGCTGATCCGCACCGGCTTCCGGCTGTTCCTGCAGACCCAGCACGACCTCGAAGTCGTCGGCGAGGCCGCCGACGGCCACGAGGCACTCACCCGGGCCGCCGCACTGCGCCCCGACGTGGTCCTGATGGACATCCGCATGCCGCGCATGGACGGCGTCGAGGCCACCGCCCGTCTCACCGCCTCCGGATGCTCGCCACGGGTTCTTGTCCTCACGACCTATGACCTGGACGAATACGTCTTCGGCGCGCTACGGGCGGGCGCGTCGGGCTTCCTGCTCAAGGACGCCTCACGCGACCGCCTCCTGGAGGCGATCCACGTGGTGCACGCCGGTGAGGCCCTCCTCTCGCCGTCGATCACCCGCAGGCTGATCGAGGACTACGCGACCCGTGCCGGACCGCTCCGCCCCCGGGCCAAGGTGGCGGACGGTCTCACTCCCCGGGAGCGCGAGATCCTCCTCCTGGTGGCCAAGGGGCTGTCGAACCCGGAGATCGCCGCGCACCTCGTCGTGACCGAGGCGACGGTGAAGAGCCACATCGGCAGCATGTTCGCCAAGCTCCAGCTGCGTGACCGCGCCCAGGCGGTGGTCTTCGCCTACGAGAACGGCTTCGTCCTCCCCGGCAGCCCGGGCTGAGCCTCACTCGGGCCAGGGCCGACCGACCCAGCCCCGGTCCCGGTCCCGGCCCTGGTCCTGGTCCCGGTCCCGGTCCTGTCGTTCGATGTCCCGTACGAGGTCGAGGGCGCGGCCCAGGGTGGTGAGGCGGGCGGCGAGGGTGGCACCGGCCGGGTAGAGGCGGACGGTGGTGACGCCCGCCGCCCGCCACACCCGCAGTCGTTCACGCACCCGGTCCTCGGTGCCGATGAGCGTCGTGGCGAGGACCATGTCGTCGATGACCAGCTCCGCGGCGCCGTCCCGGTCGCCGCCCTGCCAGCGCTCCCGGACGGCCGCGGCGACGTCGCTCCAGCCCTGGCGGCTGTACGCGTCGTGGTAGAAGTTCGTGGTCGCCGTGCCCATCCCGCCCAGGCTGAAGGCGAGTTCCTTCTTGCGGCCGCCGACCAGTTCGCGCAGGGCGTCCTCGTCGTCGGCGAACGCCACCTCGGCGCCCTGGCAGATGTCCAGGTCGGCGCGTTGCCGCCCGGCTTCGGCGAGCCCGGCGTCGAGGTGGTCGAAGTAGGCCTCCTTGGCGCCTTCGGGTACGAAGCTGGTGCCGAGCCAGCCGTCGGCGACGCGGCCGGTGAGGCGGAGCATGCGGGGTGAGAGCGTGGCGAGGTGGATCGGCAGGTCGTGCTCGGCGCGGATCGCCAGGCGCATGGGGCGGGCGTCGCCGCCGGGCAGCGGGAGGGTGAACTCCCGTCCCCCGTAGGCGAGTTTTTCCCCGGCCACCGCCTGCCGCACGATCTCGACGGTCTCCCGCATCCGGGCCAGGGGCCGGTCGAACGGCACCCCGTGCAGCCCTTCGACGACCTGCGGCCCGGACGGGCCGAGGCCCAGCGCGAACCGGCCGCCGGAGATGTTCGACAGGGTGATCGCGGCGCGGGCGATGGCCACGGGCGTGCGGGTGCCGAGCTGGATGACGCCGGAGCCGAGCTGGATGCGGCGGGTGCGGGCGGCCAAGTAGCCGAGCGGGGACGGCGCTTCGGCGCCCCAGGCCTCGGCCACCCAGCAGGTGTCGAGGCCGAGCTTCTCGGCCTCGGTGACGTAGCTGACGGTGTCCTGCCAGTCGGCGGACGCCTCGACGGTGGTCGCCGTCCGCATCAGGCGTCCCCCTCCGCGAGCGCCTTGATGACGTCGAGGGTGGCGCTCATCCCCCGCTCCAGTTCCCGCATCCGTACGAAGACGATCTTCTGCTCCTGCTCCGGCGCCCGCTCGATCGCGAGCGAGAGGCCGGACCGCCCCGGACCCATCCGCATCCAGTGCGTCAGCTCGGTGCCGCCGTCGCGCTCCCGCAGGCTGAACCGCCAGGAGGCGCTGGGCTGTCGGGGGTCGGTGACCGCCCAGCCGAAGACGCGGGGCGCCTCGCACTCCACGACGTGGGAGGTGGTGGTCCAGGTGCCGAAAGCCGCGTGTTCGTTGTGCCCGGCGAAGCGCGCCCCGGGGGCCGGGACGGCGGCGCCGTCGAGCCACTCCACGGCCCGCAGTTCGCCGCCGCGTCCCGGCATCAGCGTGATGTCGGTGGCGAGGTCCCACACCCGTGGGGGTGGCGCATCGATCCAGGTGCGCACCTCGACGGTCGGCTGGTCCGCGTAACGTATCCCAGTCCACTCCATGACCAGCAGAGTTGCTTAACTGTACTGACGTGTCAAGGAGTTGGTGCGGAGCCGTGGCACCCCTCGGCCACGGCTCCGGCCGCACCCGCGTGGGTCACACTGGTGCCGTCGGATCCCATGAGCGGGGCGAACGAGGCGGGGCGAGGCGAGGACCATGTGGCCGCGAGTCAACGGCATGCGCTCCCTTGAGCTGTGCACCCCGGGCGCGCTGCGGGCCGAGCTGAACGCCCTCGTCCTGGCCGGCGCGAAGACCACGACGACCGGCGTCCTCGCCGACTACGCCAAGGAGACCGAGGACCTGGAGTACCCCGGCGAGCGGCTGGCCGTCCTGGACGACGACGGCGGCTGCGTGGCCACCGTCGAGATCACCGGCACCGAGGTCCTGCCCCTCGCCGACGTGACGTGGGCGCACGCCGACGCCGAGGGCGAGGGCTTCACCGGCCTCGCCGACTGGCGCTCGGGACACGATCGCCACTGGGCGCGGCAGGGGACGCACGTCACGGACGGCACACTCGTGGTGTGCTTGGCGTTCCGGCTGGTGGCGGGTTCTTGACCCGGTGGGGGTCGGGCCCCGCGCGTCGCGCGGGGCCGCGCTCGACCGTGCGCGGGGGCAAGGACTCGACCGTGCGCGGGCAAAAAGAAGAGGCAAGGGGAACTCGCTCTCCTTGCCACTCTTAACTTATAGCGCACCAGGGGGCTTGCGGCAAGGCCCCGTTCGTACCGCAGAATCGCTCACCTCAGCCGGATCCTGCGGAAATCGGAGATTCACCAAGCATGACCTTCCTGATCACCAGTGCGTTCAACCTTCCCGACCGTCTCGACGCCAAGGCCGACCCGGCGCTGATCGCCGCCGACGAGCAGCACTTCGCCGCCATCGCGGAGAGCCTCGCGCAGACGATCGCCGAACTGTCCGACCGTCTCGACGTCGTGCGCCGGGCGCCCGGCGGCATCGGCCGGGAAGCTCTGGACCGGGATTCGGAGGTCCACCGGCTGACCGCCCGCCTGCGCGCCCTGCGCCGCTTCGGCCTCGACCTGTGCCTCGGGCGCATCGTCGGCGCGGACGGCACCGAGCCCCTGTACGTCGGGCGGCTCGGCCTCACCGACAGCGCCGGGCGGCGGCTGCTCGTCGACTGGCGCTCCCCCGCGGCCGAGCCGTTCTTCGCGGCGACCCACGCCAACCCGATGGGCCTGGCGAGCCGCCGCAGGTACCGCTGGACGGGCGGGCGGATCAGTGACTACTGGGACGAGGTGTTCACCGCCGACGGCCTCGAACACCACGCGGCGCTCGACGACCAGTCCGCTTTCGTCGCCAGCCTGGGCAGCAACCGGTCGGCCCGGATGCGTGACGTGCTCGGCACCATCCAGGCCGACCAGGACGCCATCGTCCGCGCGGGTTCCCGTGGCGCGCTGGTCGTCGACGGCGGCCCCGGCACGGGCAAGACGGTCGTCGCCCTGCACCGTTCCGCGTACCTCCTGTACTCCGACCCTCGCCTGGGCCACCACCGGCGCGGCGGCGGCATCCTGTTCGTCGGCCCGCACGAGCCGTACCTGGGCTACGTCGCCGATGTGCTGCCCAGCCTCGGCGAGGACGGCGTGCAGACCTGCACCCTGCGGGACCTCGTCGCCGAGGGCGCCGCGGCGGCGGCGGAGGCCGACCCCGAGGTGGCGCGCCTGAAGTCGTCGGTGGGCATGGTGCAGGCGATAGAGAAGGCCGTCGCGTTCTACGAGGAGCCGCCCACCGAGGCCATGACCGTCTCGACGCCCTGGTCCGAGGTCCGGGTGAGCGCCACCGACTGGGCCGAGGCCTTCAAGGCACCGGGCCCCGGCACTCCGCACAACGAGGCGCGGGAGCTGATCTGGGAGGAGCTGGCCACGCTCCTCATGGACAAGCAGGGTATGGACGAGGAGGAGGACGGCGTCTCGGCGGAGCTGTTCCTGCGCGCGCTGCGGCAGGACCGCGACCTGGTCACGACGCTCCACCGCGCGTGGCCGCTGCTCGAAGCGGCCGACCTCGTCTCCGACCTGTGGACGGTCTCCGCCTACCTGCGGATGTGCGCGCCCTGGCTCGACCGTGACGAGGTGCGCAAACTGCAGCGCAAGGACGCCCCGCAGGCCTGGACGGTGTCGGACCTGCCGCTCCTGGACGCGGCCCGGCAGCGGCTCGGCGACCCGGAGGCGGCACGGCTCAAGCGCCGCCAGGCCGTCGCGGTCGCCGCCGAACGCGAGCGCATGGCCCGCGTCATCGACGAGATCGTCTCGGCCGCCGACAGCCACTCGGCCGGGGACGACAGCGAGGGCGCGGTGCGGATGCTGCGCGGGAAGGACCTGCAGGACAGCCTGATCGACGAGGACGCCCTGCCCACCGCCGACGCGGACCGGCTGGCGGGGCCGTTCGCGCACATCGTCGTGGACGAGGCGCAGGAACTGACCGACGCGGAGTGGCAGATGCTGCTGCTTCGCTGCCCGTCGCGGAGCTTCACCATCGTCGGCGACCGCGCCCAGGCCAGGCACGGGTTCACAGAGTCGTGGGCGGAACGCCTGGAGCGAGCCGGGATCGACCGGATCACGCCGGCCTCCCTGACCGTCAACTACCGCACCCCGGAAGAGATCATGACGGAGGCCGAGCCGGTCATCCGGGCCGCGATCCCGGACGCCAACGTGCCGACGTCCATCCGTAGCAGCGGCATCCCCGTCACCCACGGCTCCGTCGCGGACCTGGACACGGTCCTCGACGACTGGCTGGCCGCGCACGCCGACGGGACCGCCTGCGTCATCAGCACCGGTGCCACGGAGGCCGACGCGCTCCAGGCGTCGCCCCGCGTGCGCTCCCTGACCCCGGAGCTGTCCAAGGGCCTTGAGTTCGACCTGGTCGTCCTCATCGACCCGGAGTCGTACGGCGAGGGCATCGAGGGGGCGGTGGACCGCTATGTCGCGATGACGCGGGCGACGCAGCGGCTCGTGGTCCTCACGAGTTCCTGACGTCATGGGTCCCTGACGTCAGGGACCCATGACGTCAGGGGCCTCCCCCATCGGACACATCCGAGGGGAACTCGACGGAGGGGAGCACCTCCGTCACTCGGCGAACCGGCTGCGCACCTCGGCCCGTTCGGCCAGGCGGGCCGGGAAGCCCGGTCCCATCCGGGGGCGGGTGTCCGCGGCCGTCATGGGCTCCTTGCAGTGCGCGCACACCACCTCGGCGGCGCTGTCGTGGCCGCACGGCTCGTGCCGGAAGACGACCGGAGCGCCGTCGTCGCCGCTGAGCCAGCGGTTGCCCCAGCTGTTCATGGCGGCGAGCACACCGAAGAAGTCGCGGCCCTTCTCGGTGAGTACGTAGTCGTGGCGCACGGGATCGCTCTGGTACGGGCGCTTCTCCAGCAGCCCCTCGTCGACCAGGCGCCGCAGCCGGTCGGCGAGGGTGTTGCGGGCGATGCCGAGTTCCTGCTGGAACGCGTCGAACCGCGTGACTCCGTAGAAGGCCTCGCGCAGCACGAGTGGCGTCCACCAGTCGCCGAGCAGGTCCATGGTGCGGGCGATGGAACAGGGCCAGTTCGCAAAGGAGGTACGCCTCATGGGGTCAGCATAGGAAGGGTTCGCGCACCCGTACGCCCTCCGGAGTCTCCGGTTTTCCCTGCGTTTCCCGTGCCCCTGGCGTCACGGGGGCGTTCTCGGTGCTCCTAGGCCCGGTGCTCCTTGGCGCGGCGGTGCTCCGCCACCCGTTCGCGGGTCGCGCAGCGCGGTGAGCAGTAGCGGCGCTCCGCCCCGCTGCCGCCGGTGACGTACACGTTCTCGCAGCGCGCCGACGCGCACAGTCCGCCCGGTGGCCGCTGCCGGTCCCAGACGAGGACGGCGAGGGCCATGCAGGACGACGCGAGGAACCACTCGGCCCACGGCGCGGAGTCGTCGTTGTCGAGGTGGATGTGCCACGGCGAGCCGCCGCCGTGCGCGGTGAGCCGCACCGGGCCGCAGCCCTCGGCGAGGAGGCGGTTCAGGCGGGTCGCCGCCGCGTCGACGCCGGGGGCGGCGAAAACCTCCCGCAGCCGCGTGGCCACGGTGCGCATGTCCGCGATGTCCGCCGCGGAGACGTCCAGCGGGTCGGCCTCGCCGTATTCGCGCAGGACCGCTTCGAGGGTGTCGATCGTGGGCTCGCCCGCGTCGGCGCCGACTCCGAGGACGTTGACGAGGGCGGCGGCGCGCTGCGCGGACCGCAGCACGGAATGGCGGGTGGACCACTCGCTCGTCGGCTCGCCCCGCGACTCACGCTTCTTCAACGGGGCGGCGGCTGCTGCTTCGTTCGGCCTCTTCACGAACGCCAGCGTAACGCCCTTGGCCGCACTCCCCGTTACCTTGTAACGTGCTGTGAATGTCAAAGCGTTACAGCATGACGCGCTACCTCATCGGCGCCACGGCCGCCCGCACCGGGGACGAGATGTCGGGCCCGGCGCTGCTCCTGGTGGGGCTCTCGGTGACGGGGTCGGCGTCGGCGGCCTCGGCGCTCCTCTCGGGGATCACCGTGTCGGCGGCCGTGGGCGGGCCGGTGTTCGGCGCGATGCTCGACCGGGCGGCGCGGCCGGGGCGGCTGCTCGCGGGTGCGCTGGCCGTGTACTGCGTGGCACTCCTCGTCATTCTGCTGAGCCTCGGGCGGCTGCCGCTGCCGGTCGTCCTCGCGACGGCCGTGTGCGGCGGGCTGCTCGGGCCCGCGCTGGCGGGCGGGTGGACGGCGCAACTCCCGCGGGTGGCCGCGCCGGAGAGCCTGCCGCGCGCCAACGCCCTGGACGCGCTGACGTTCAACACGGCGAGCCTCGCGGGCCCGGCCCTGGCCGGTGCGGTCGCCATGACGGCGGGCCCGGCGGCGGGCGTCGTCGTGTCCCTGGCCCTGATCGCCCTCGCGCTCCCGGCCGCGTGGACGCTCCCGCGACGTGCCGAGGCAGTGCGCGCCAAGCCGTCCAAGCCGTCCACGTCCGTCGTCGCCGACCTGGCCTCCGGCTTCGCCGCCATCGGCCGCACCCGCCCCCTCGCCCGCGCCACCCTCACCTCCGTGATCTCGTACGTCGGCGTCGGCATGCTGGTGACCTGCACTCCCCTGCTCGGCGAACGAGCCCTGGGCACAAGCGGCTCCGGCACGTTCCTCCTCGCCGCCCTCGCCGCGGCGTCCCTCCTCGCGAACGCGCTCCTTGCCCGGTGCCCCGACCTGCTGCGGCCCGACGCCACGATCCTGGGCAGCGCCCTCGCCCTCGCCGCGGCCCTGCTCCTCGCCGCGACCCTGTCGCCCGTCGCGCTGTTCGCGGCGATGGCGGTGGCCGGAGCGGGCGCGGGACCACAACTCACCGCGCTGTTCGCGGTGCGCCACCGGGAAGCGCCGGACCAGCTGCGCGGCCAGATCTTCACCACCGGCGCCAGCCTGAAGATCACCGGGTTCGCGATCGGCGCGGGCATCGGCGGCCCGATCGCCACCTGGTCGCTCTCGGGTTCGCTCCTCGTGGCGGCGGGCTTCGAAGTCCTCGCCGCGCTGGGTTTCGTGCTGCTCACCGTGGGACCCGTACGTCACCCGGACGCGCCGACGTCACACGCGGACCACGCGCGCATACGGCCGTAACGTCCGCTGCGTCCTGCGCGCCCCGCCCCGCTCCCCTCCGGCGGGGGCGCACCCACGCCGTCCTCCGGGAGAACCCCTCCGTGCCCCTGCCCCCGTCATCCTTGAAGAAGTACGGCAACCCGCTCGGCCCGACGGCCGACCGGCAGTTCGCCAAGGACGGCAGTCGGGCGGCCGTGATCAGCGCGGCGACGCACAGCAGCGCCGCCGTCGACCAGGAACCCGGACTGGAGCGCCGCCACTGATGCCCGCCTTAGGGATGCCCTCCGCACCGCCGCCCGCGGTCGTGCTCCAGGACTACGACCGCCACGGGCGGATCTGGTCGCTGGAGATCGCGACGGGGCTGCTCACGCCCGCGTCGGGCCGCTGTCACGGGTTCGTCCGGGTCCTGGACGAACCCGCGCGGGGCGGGCCGCCGGTCCCGGCCGCCCTGTACGCCGAGGGGTCCGGTGCGCGGACCCTCTGGCTGCAGTACGGGCCGGAGCGGTGGGACTGCTCGACGGTGGCCGTGCGGCAGGCGTCCGAGCCGGACGGGCACCGGCTCTTCACCGTGTTCGGGGAGCGCGGCCCGGAGCTGGAGCTGCGCTACCCGGCGCCGGATCCGGGGCCGTTCGACCCGGCGTACGACTGGATCGACACCGTCGCGGACGACTTCTTCCTCTGGGCGGCCGAGCGGCTCACCGATCCCACCGAGGACACCACGGACGCCCGGCGGGCGCTGACGGCGCACTTCGCGACGGGGTTCCTGTCGGCCT
Organism: Streptomyces flavofungini; assembly: GCF_014650815.1. GTDB lineage: Bacteria > Actinomycetota > Actinomycetes > Streptomycetales > Streptomycetaceae > Streptomyces > Streptomyces flavofungini. The sequence goes on along the minus strand of NZ_BMVR01000003.1, from coordinate 632,567 downwards.
GACGACGCCCGGCTCCCGTGTGCCGGGCCACGCCCGCGACCAGGGAACCCGCTACGGCAGGATCGCCCCGAGCAGCGCCCGCGCGCACAGGTCCCGCACCTGTGCGCGCGTCAGCTCCGGCTCCTCCAGCCACTCCAGGCAGACGGCGACCATGAAGGCCAGCCAGCCGCGCACCGCGAGGCGCACCGCGGGCAGTTCGGCGGCCAGGGGCGCCGTCTCGGGGTCGGCCGCGAGGGCGGCGAGGATCTGGCGTTCCTGGGCGGCGAGGCCCTGCCGGTAGACCTCGCGGACCGTGGGGTCGCCCGCCGCCTCCGCCCGGTGGAAGGCGCGGAAGCCCTGGGCGTGGCCCTCGACGTACCCCAGGAAGGCGTCGAGTCCGGCGCCGAGCTGCTCGCGCACGGGCCGACCGGGTTCGGCGGTCGTCAGGCGCAGCATGCGCTCGCTCTCGCGCTGCACGACGGCGGCGAAGAAGTCCCGTTTGGTCGGGAAGTAGTGGTACAGGAGCCCGCGCGAGACGCCCGCGATCTCGGCGACCTGCTCGATCCAGACGTCGTCGTAGGGGTTCTGCGCGAACAGCCGCGCGCCCACGGTCAGGAGTTGCTCCCTGCGCTCCCCGGTGCTCAGTCTGCGGCGCGTGCGCTCCTGCGGATTCGCGGCCATCCGATCACCTTACTTGACGTCGGTTCAACAACCGGACCAGACTGCGAACCGCTATTGAATCCACGTACAACAGGCTTGAACGAGCCGCGTGCACAAGGGAGATGGCGGCCATGGCGCAGACGACCCAGCCGACGGGAAGCACCGAGCCGCTGCCCGGGAACCTGCCGAAGGGCTTTCGCGGCGCGGAGGCCGGCTGGCCCGAGTTGCACCGCATACCACACCCGCCGCGCCGATTGCCGCTGGTCGGCGACGTGATCGGGGCGAACGTGCGCACGCCCGTGCAGGACTCGATGGCCATCGGCCGCGCCCTTGGCCCCGTCTTCCGGCGCAAGGCCTTCGGCAAGGAGATCGTGTTCGTGTGGGGCGCGCGGCTCGCGGCGGAGCTGGCCGACGAGGCGCGGTTCGCCAAGCACGTGGGACTGGGGGTGGCCAATCTGCGGCCGGTCGCGGGCGACGGACTGTTCACGGCGTACAACCACGAGCCGAACTGGCAGCTCGCACACGACATCCTCGCGCCCGGGTTCAGCCGTGAGGCGATGGCGGGCTACCACCCGCTGATGCTGGCCGTGGCCGGGCAGCTCACGGACCGCTGGGACGGCGCGGCCGCCGCGGGGCGGGCCGTGGACGTGCCGGGCGACATGACGAAGCTGACCCTGGAGACCATCGCCCGCACGGGGTTCGGGCACGACTTCGGCTCCTTCGAGCGGTCCCGGCCGCACCCCTTCGTGACGGCGATGGTCGGCACCCTCACCCACGCCCAGCGCCGCAACGTCCTGCCGCCCGCGCTCGCACCGCTGCTGCTTCGCCGGTCCGAGCGGCGCAACGCCGCCGACATGGCGTACCTCAACCGGACCGTCGACGAGGTCGTCGCGACCCGGCGCGCCGCGGACGCCTCGGGCGCCCCCGGCGACCTGCTCGACCGGATGCTGGACGTCGCCCACCCCGACACCGGCGAACGCCTGTCGGCGGAGAACATCCGGCGCCAGGTCATCACCTTCCTCGTCGCCGGGCACGAGACGACGTCGGGCGCCCTGTCGTTCGCGCTGCACTATCTGGCGGCCCGTCCCGAGGTGTGCGCCCGCGCGCGGGCGGAGGCCGAGCAGGTGTGGGGGCGGACGGAGGCGCCCGCGTACGAGCAGGTGGCCAAGCTCCGTTACGTGCGCCGGGTGCTCGACGAGTCGCTGCGGCTGTGGCCGACGGCCCCGGCGTTCGCGCGGGAGGCGCTGCACGACACGGTGCTCGACGGCACGCATCCGATGCGGCGGGGCGCGTGGGCGCTGGTCCTGACGATGCTGCTGCACCGGGACGAGGAGGCGTGGGGCGACCGGCCGGAGGCGTTCGACCCCGACCGGTTCACGCCCGCCGCGGTGCGCGCCCGGCCACCGCACGTCTTCAAGCCGTTCGGCACCGGCGCGCGGGCCTGCATCGGCCGTCAGTTCGCCCTGCACGAGGCGACACTGGTGCTGGGGCTGCTGCTGCGACGCTACGACCTGGTGCCGGAGGCGGACTTCCGGCTGCGGGTCGCGGAGCGGCTGACGCTGATGCCGGAGGGGTTGAGGCTGCGGCTGGTACGCCGGGCCGGGTGAGGGCGGACTCTCAAGGCGCGGCCTCGTTCGGGGTGGCTCCTGTGGCGGTCGTGGGGCACGCGCGCGTGGTGGTTGAAGGGCAATTGTCAGACCCGTGCGCAAGAGTGGGGGTTGCACCTTCGACCCTGGTGACCGCGCGCAAAGGAGCCAACCGACATGACCGGCACGACACATCCCGAACTGGCCGCGGCGCAGGCGTGCCTGCGCCTGCTGCACACCGCACGCGCCGCCCTGTCCGGACCCGTGACGGCGCAGACCGCGACGCTGCTCGCCGTGCCGATCGCGGACGCCGACGAAGCACTGCGGCGCGCGGGCCTCGCGGGCAACGAAGCCGCGCTCCTCAACAGGATCTACGACCTGTCGCCACCCGCGCCCGTCCCCACGCCCCGCCCTGAAGGAAGTCTGCGGTGAGCGGCACGGGGCGGAAGCCCGCAAGCGACACGGCGGCCGGCGGCAACGACACGCTCGGCAAGAGGCCGTTCAAGCGTTCCCGCAGCCACTTCGCCGACCGCATCACGGCCGACGGCCGCGACGGCTGGCCGGTGGCGGCCGGGCGCTATCGCCTGGTGGTGAGCCGCGCCTGTCCCTGGGCGAGCCGCGCCCTGATCTCCCGCAGGCTCCTCGGCCTGGAGGACGCGCTCTCGCTCGCGGTCACCGACCCGATCCAGGACGACCGCAGTTGGCGCTTCACACTGGACCCGGACGACCGCGACCCGGTGCTCGGGATCCGGTATCTCAGTGAGGCGTACGACGCGCGCGAGACGGGCTATCCGGGCGGCGTGAGCGTCCCGGCGATCGTGGACGTGCCGAGCGGTCAACTGGTCACGAACGACTACCAGCAACTGACGCTGGACCTCGCCACCGAGTGGACGGCGCTGCACCGCCCCGGGGCACCCGATCTGTACCCGGAGGCGTGGCGCGACGAGATCGACGCCGTGATGGAGGGCATCTACCGCGACGTCAACAACGGCGTGTACCGAGCGGGTTTCGCCTCCTCCCAGCGCGCGTACGAGGAGGCGTACCGGGATGTGTTCCGGCGCCTGGAGGAGACGTCGGGGCGCCTCGCCGACCGCCGCTATCTGGTCGGCGACAGCATCACGGAGGCGGACATCCGTCTGTTCACGACGCTGGTGCGCTTCGACGCCGTCTACCACGGCCACTTCAAGTGCAACCGCCGGAAGCTGTCCGAGGACCCGGTCCTCTGGGCGTACGCCCGCGACCTCTACCAGACGCCGGGCTTCGGCGACACGGTCGACTTCGACCACATCAAGCGGCACTACTACGAGGTCCACACGGGCATCAACCCGACCGGCATCGTGCCGCTCGGCCCCGACCTCGGCGGATGGCTGACACCGCATCACCGCCAGGAGCTGGGCGGGAGCCCGTTCGGGAAGGGGACGGCGCCGGGACCGCTGCCGGAGGGCGAGGAGGTGGCTGCGGCGGGGCGACCGTGAGGTGTCCCGCTGGCGGGTGCCCTGACCTCGGGCCGTTGGCCAGGGGCGGCGTTGACGCGTGCCGTCGGCCAGGCCGCGGGCCTGACGCGCACCTCGGCCCCGGAGCCGGGTGAGGCACCTCGACGGGTACCGGCGTCTCACCCGCGCCCGAGCCGCTCCACCGCCTTGCGGACCTGGCCCGCCCCGTCCTCCGCCGCCATCGCACGGGAGACAGCCGTGGCGGCGGAGGCGAAGGGCGGTTCGCGGACCACGCGGGTGAGCGCGGCGGCCAGGCGCTCCGCCGTGAGGGCGCGGAAGGGGATGGGCCCGGGGGCGGCGCCGAGTGCGGTCAGGCGGGCCGCCCAGAAGGGCTGATCGGCGGTGACGGGTACGGGCACGGTCGGGACTCCGGCGCGCAGGCTCGCCGCCGTGGTGCCCGCGCCCGCGTGGTGCACGACGGCGGCCATGCGGGGGAAGAGCAGGGCGTGCGGGAGCTCGCCGACCGTGAGGACGTCGTCGCCGGCCCCCGCCAGGCCCGCCCGGCCGGACTGCAGGACGCCCCGGAGTCCGGCCCGCCTGAGCGCCGCCACGGCGAGTTCGCTCAGCCGCTCCCCCTCGCCCGCCGCCATGCTGCCGAAACCGACGAGCACCGGCGGCGGACCGGCCGTCAGGAAGTCCTCGACCCGGGCCGGAAGTCGCTCGTCCGGATCGTGGTGAGGCCACCAGTTGCCGACGATGTCGAGTCCGGCGCGCCAGTCGGCCGGGCGCGGCACGACCGCCGGGCTGAAGCCGTGCAGGACCGGCCACCCCGCCCGTTCCCGCCCCGCCCGGACGGCGGCCGGGGGTGCGGCGGGAAGGCCGAGCCGGGAGCGCAGGTCCCGCACCGCGTCGGCGTAGACGCGGTCGACCATGCGCAGGGAGAAGCGCCCCATGGCGTGGTTGCCCCAGCGGCCCAGGGACCGCGCGCCGCTCACGACCGGGGCGAACTCCCGCGTCGGATGCGTCGGCTGGAGGTAGGCGCCGATCGTCGGCACGTCGAGGGCCTCCGCGAGCTGCCAGCCCGGCGGGGCCGTCGTCGTGGACAGGACCAGGAGTTCGTCACCGTCGTCGACGGCGTCCGCGAGCCCGACGCCGAGGTCACGCACGAAGACACTCGCCGCCCGCATCAGCTCGCGGCGCCCCGCCGCCCGGCCGGAGGCGCGCGCGTCGGCGGGCAGCGGACGGAACCCCAGCCCCGCGCCGCGCACCAGCGGCGCGAAGCTCTCGTGCGTGGCGAGCGCGACCTCGTGCCCCGCCGCCCGCAGGTGGGCTCCCAGGCCGGTGTACGGCGCGATGTCGCCGTAGGAACCGGCGGCGGTGATCAGGATTCGCATCGCGCACCCCCCGCACTCTCACCCTCAGGTTTAGCTTTAGCCCGAGCGTTGGCGTCGGCCACGATTTCGGCCCCGACCCCGGCTCCGGCACCACCACCGGCACCAGCGTCGACGTCGGCATTGGCCCGGACGGCCTCCCACAAGTACCGGGCGAGCCCCGGCCGCTGCTGCGAGGGCGGCACGACCAGGGCGAACGCCCGAGCATCGGTGACGAAGTCATCGGCGATCCGCAGATGCATGTCGGGCGGGCAGTCGGTGAACCAACGGCTGATGTGCCGCCGGTGCTCGTCGGCGAGTGCCCTGGCCCGCTGCCCGTCGGCGGGTTCGTCGGCGTCGAAGGCCGCGAGGAGCCGTTCGCGCCAGGCCGCCGCCTCGTCCATGAGGCGGGCCCAGTCCTCCTGGGAGTGCGCGGCCGCGCGGGCCATGGCTTCCTCGTGCCCGGCGCTGCCCTCCCATTTCGCCTCGGCCTCGGTGGCGTAGCTGAGGTCGAAGGTGATCTCGCCGAAGACCTCGAAGCGTTCGGGCGGGGTCAGTCTGACGCCGGTCTGCTGGACTTTCATGGCGCGGTCGGCGACCTCGACGAGCCGCTCCAGCCGGTCGATCTGCGCGCGCAGCGCGCGGCGCCGGGCACGGAGCAGATCGAGGGCGCCGGCCTGCGGGTCCGTCAGGATCTCGGCGATCTCGCCGAGCGCGAAGCCGAGTTCGCGGTAGAAGAGGATCTGCTGGAGCCGGGCCAGGTCCGCGTCGCCGTACAGCCGGTAGCCCCCGGCGCTGCGCTCGCTCGGCGTGAGCAGCCCGGTCCGGTCGTAGTGGTGCAGCGTACGGACCGTGACACCGGCGAAGCCCGCGACCTGCCCGACGGTATAGCTCATGATCGACACCCTTTCGTCGCGGTACAGCGTGCGGCCTGACGTGACGTGAGGGTCAACCGGCGACGGCCGTACGGGCTCCGGAGCCGCGGTCAGCGGGGCGGCAGCGATCCCGGGGTGCGGCCCAGGAAGTCCCGTGCGGTACGGGTGAGGTGGGCCTGGTCGCAGAATCCGGCAGCGGCGGCCGCTGCCGCGGGACCCGTGCCGCCGTCGACGATCGCACCCACGGCCGCCCGCAACCGCCCCCATCGCCGCATCGCCCCGAGCGGCACGCCGACCTCCGCCCGGACCAACGCCCGCAGCCTCGGCCCCGAGAGGCCGACCTCGGCGGCGACCGCGTCGAGGCGCGCCGCACCCGTGCTGCTCCGCGCGGCATGCAGGACGCGCGGGTCGACGGGCGCGGGCGCCTCGGTGAGCGCGGCGAGTTCACGTCGCAGCGCCTCGGCGTCCAGGTCCGCCCCCGACGCGGCGACCAGCCGCCGGGCACTGCCGCCGTCCAGCCAGGTAGGCCTGCCCGGGTCGGCCCGTACGCACCACGGCTCCAGGAAGACCGCGACGAAACCGGCCGACGTGGCACAGGCGTGCGCGTACTGCGGCGGCACCAGCACCCCCGCCCCGACGACCCCGTCCACACGCACGCCGCCACGGTCGGGAAGGACGACCTTCCAGACCGGATGCCGGTGCCGAGTCACCTCGTACGCACCGGATTCGGCGAAGAGGGAGACGTCGTCCGTGATGGCGAGCAGCGGAGCGCCGCGCCGCTGGGCGCGATCGTTTCGTCCAATACGGCGCCGGGGCCGCGCCCCGACCATCGGCGCATGTCGACTTTCGCGGCCCTCGCCCTTGCCCTGTTCCTCACCACGACCGCCCTCGCGCACTTCGCCCTCCCCGCCTACTTCACGTCGCTGGTTCCCGCCTGGCTCGCCCGCCCCGGCCTCTTCGTCGTCGGCAGCGCGCTCGCCGAGCTCGGCACCGCCGCGCTCCTGCTCACGCCCGGCACGCGCGCGGTGGGCGGGTGGACGGCGGTCGGACTCCTCGCCGCGTTTCAGGTGTCCCACGTGGACGCCGCCCGGCACACCCGCACGCGGTCCGGGATTCTGCACCGCACAGGGGGTGTCGTGGCGCGCCTGGTGGTGAACGCGGGCTACATCGCGTGGGCGGCGGCGGTCGCCCGCACCGCGTGAGACCCACTTTTGTTAATGGGATCCATTTTCATGTAGCCTCGGGCTGTCCCGCCGCGTCGCCCGCACACCCGCCCTCGCACCCGCCCCCCACACTCGCACGCACCACCCCTGGAGGACCCCATGGCCGTACCCAAGCGGAAGATGTCCCGCAGCAACACGCGTCACCGCCGCGCCCAGTGGAAGGCCACCACACCCCAACTGGCGCCCGTGACGGTCGACGGTGCCACCCATCTCGTACCGCAGCGCCTGATCAAGGCGTACGAGCGCGGCCTCATCACCCCCGAGCGCTGACCGCCCCACACCGCCCCACGACGGCGGGCCCGGCCCAGCCCCGGTCAGCCCCGCTCACGTCAGCAGGCTCAGCAGCCGCCCGCACGCCTCCGCCTCGGCAAGGCCCCGGGCCACCGGGTGGTACTTGCCCCCGCTCGTGCACCCCGACCTCCCACGCCCCCTCCTCTTCGGGCTTCCCCGCGCGCTCCCTGCGCAGGTAGGCGAAGTCCGGGGGCGTGGGCGTCGGTTCGTGGACGCCCTCGATCCAGTAGTAGCCGTCAGCCACGCCCGCCTGTTGCAGGGCGGAGGCGAGTTGTCGGGCGTCCATCGGGTGCGCGGTCCTGTCGTCAGGCGGTGGCCGGCTGGAGGTAGCCGTGGTCGAGGAGCCACTTCACGTTCAGGCGCTGGCCCTCGCCAGGGGCGAGGAAGACGGGGTCGAGCTTGATCTGCTCGCCGCCGCCGGGCTGCTCGAACCAGGGAGCTATCCCGCCCTGCCAGACGACGAACGGCTTGGCGACCTTGTAGACGCGATAGTCGCAGGCGTACGCGGCGTCACGGGTGTTGAGGTTCTGCGGCGGCAGCGAACGCTCGGCGTAGGAGTCCCCGGCGGGCGCGAGGAACGAGCCGAGCTCGGAGCCGAAGCGGTCGAGGAGCTCGCCCTTGTCCAACCGCTCCGGGTGCTTGTCGACCTCGCCGTTGACCGTCTCGAAACCGTCGTTGGGCGGGTACTTCCAGGTGCCGGTGTCGGCCGGGCCCTCCCAGTACTTCTTGAGGAAGGCCGACGGCGTGAGCTTGCCCGTCCGCTGCCACTTCTTCAGGAGCGGGCCGACGGGCCGCTGCCACTTCTTGGGCAGCCACTTGGGTCCGAGGCGGGCGTCGTCGAGCAAGGCGCCGGTGCACGGCTCGGGCTTCACCGGCGACGGCGAAGTCGTCCCCGACATGGGCGAAGTCGCACCGGACGCGGGCGAAGTCGTGCCAGATATGGGCGGGGTGGGCGGTGCCGCGTGCGCGGTGGGGGCCACGGCGACGGCCGTCACCACGGCGGCCGTCACCCCCATCGCGGCCAGGGTCGTACGGATCCGGGTCGCACGGCTGTGGTCCACTCGACGGCTCCTCAGGTCTGCGCTCGCACGGGCGCGGGCATCAAGATTCACTCGCACACCGTAGCGACCACCTGCCACTCAGTGGTCAACTCCGGGCAGACGTGGCTGCTTTATGGCCTCCAGGGAATCGACGCAGCGAGGGCGGGTGCGTCCGGCGTACGAACGTGCCGCGACCAACAGCCCCCAGCCGAGCCCGCCGAACGCGAGACCGCCGAACGCCACCATCCAGGCGAGCCCGGAGCCAGTGGTGAACACGCCTTCCGGTTCCGGCTTCGACAGCACCCCGGCGGCCATGAGCAACGACCCGGCCGTGAGCAGCGTCCCGTACAGGGCGAGGGCGAACCCGGTCAGCCAGGCGGGGATCAGCGGCAGGAGTCTGGGCACCCGCCGTCCGGCCAGCGGCAGGGTCCAGCGGGGGAAGACCTGGCCCCAGCGGTGCGTGAGGCCGAGCGTCAGGAACACACCGAGCAGCGCGGCGAGGACCGTCACGTCCACGCCCACCGAAGCGAGCGCCCACGCGCCGCCGGTCGCGTCCGCCTCCATCTCGTGCTGCCAGGCCTCCCCGCTCACCCCGATCGCGTCGCCGCCGAACAGCCAGACGGTCTTCACCACGGACCACGGCAGCAGCCCGCACAGCAGCAGACCCGCCGCCAGGCGCGCCCTGCGGGGCGCGGTGGACGCCTCGGGGTGGGTCAACGGCCCCTCGCCGTCGCCCGGGTGGGACCGACCGCAGCGCGGGCAGCACCCGTGCAGCCGACGGCGGTACGCGACGGCGACCATGCCGAGCAGGGCCGTCCCGGGGGTGAGCACCAGGAGGTTGGCGAGGCCGGTGGCGCTCTCCAGGCCCGAGCCCGACAGGAGAACGACGATGTACAGAGGGAGGCCGATCACACCCCAACCGAGCGCCGGGATCAGCACGGCGAGCGCGATGCCCACGGCGCGGCGGGACCGGCGGGTGCGTGTCCTGGCGGTGGCCAGGCTGACGCCGGACGCGAGCAGGGCGAGTGCGGCCAGGAGGAGTTGGAGGCCGACCGGAGTGTGTCTGTCCCCGGCTATCGGTACGACGGTGCCGGTGGCGGCCCACACCGTCTGGGCCACGGCGTAGGCGACGCCCCAGGCCGCGGTGGCGCGCGGCGCCCAGGTGGGCCAGCGTCGCCACCATGGGGCGGGGCGGGTGGTGTCCGGCGGGGGTGAGGGGCGTGAGGAAGGCGAAGGGGGCGGTGCGGCGGGCAGGGGGGTTGGGCGGGTGGTGGGGGTGGGGAGCGCCACGGGGTCCTCCGGGATGCGGCTGCGCGGGGAAAGGGCCAGGCCACGGCGGGGGCCTGCGCTGTCGACCCTCTCGTCCGGCCGCGGCCCGCACATCGCTCCCCCGGACCACCCGCCTCCCCCGCACGGCGGAAGGAACGCGCGGAATGGCGTTGCGCAGTGTGCAATTCAGGTTGCGCCTCTTGCCTGTTGGCGGGGTTCGGGGCCACTGTGGCTGCCACGTCTGCCCCATCCGTCACCACTGACCCGCGAGGTGGAGTCATGAGTGGAGCCATGAACCGAAGGCGGTTCCTCGGTACGACCGTCGCCGCGGCCACGGCGGTGACGTCCGGCGTGATCACCTCCGGCTCGTCCGGCGGTTCCGGCTCGTCCGGCGCGTCGAGCCCGTCCGGGGCGGGCGCCGCGTCCCCGGTCGCCGCCGAGGCCGCCACGGCCGGGTCCGGCTCGGGCGGGCGCGCGCGACGGCCCTTGTTCCTCGGCACGTACACCTCGCAGCCGGGCGGCGGCAAGGGCATCGGGCTCGCCACGTACGACGAGGAGACGGGCGGCGTGACGGGCGTCGGCACGCTCGGTGGCGTACCGGATCCGTCGTATCTGGCGGTCCATCCGTCGGGGCGGACGCTGTACGCCGTCAACGAGCGGGAGCAGGGCGGGGTGACCGCGATCGCGCTCTCCCCCGACGGCGACCACCGGGTGCTCGGCACGCGCGGCACCGGCGGCGCGGGGCCCTGCCATGTCTCCGTGCATCCCAGCGGGCACTGGCTGCTGAGCGCCAACTACACGTCCGGCAGCGTGGCCGTGCACCCCGTCGAGGAGTCCGGCGCGCTCGGCGAACGCACCGACCTCGTCACGCACTCCGCACCGCCGCCCGGCCCGGGACAGCAGGGCCCGCACGCCCACCAGATCGTCACCGCCCCGGACGGCCGCTACGTACTCGCCGTCGACCTGGGCACCGACACCGTCTACACGTACCGGCTCGACACGAAGGCCGGGAAGCTGAGCCGGGTCTCGTACGCGACGATGCGGCCGGGCGCGGGGCCGCGGCACCTCGCGTTCCATCCGTCGGGGCGGTTCGCGTACGTCGCCAACGAGCTCGACAACACGGTCGTGGTCTGCGGCTACGATCCCGCGACGGGACGCCTTTCGCCGGGCGAGCCGCAGTCCACGGGCACCGGGCCGGGCGTCACGAGCTATCCGGCGATGCCCGTCGTGACCGGCGACGGCGCCTTCGCCTTCCTCGCCAACCGGGGCGACAACAGCCTCACCCGGTACGCCGTCGAGCGGGACGGGGCCCGCCTGCGGCTGCTCGACACCGTGCCGGTGGGCGGGGACTTCCCGCGCCACATCGCCCTCGCGCCGTCGGGCCGCCTGCTGTTCGCCGCGAACCAGCGGTCGGGGTCGGTGAGCGTCTTCCGCGTGGACGGGCGCACCGGTGAACTCGCCCTCGCGGGGAAGCCGTTCGCGGCTCCGATGGCGGTGTGCGCGTTGCCGTTGTGAGGGGGTGGGGGTGGGGGCGCGTGTCTCCGCCGACCGGGGCGCTTGCGGTCGGCGCGGCTCGATCACGATCAGACCAAGACCGTCCCCGATCAGATCAGGGCCGTTCCCGCCGGTGCGGGTCAGCGCGGCCGCTGCCCACCCCGCCCCGCCGTCACCCCGCGCCTGCGCGCCCGGTACTCCGCCATCTTCGCCCGCGCCCCGCACGCGTCCATCGAGCACCAGCGCCGTGCCCCTGCCCGGCTCTCGTCGACGAACAGCAGCGTGCAGTCGGTTGCGGCGCACTCGCGGATCCGCCCGGACAGAGGGCCGCCGAGCAGGTCCGCCGCATCGCGGGCGAGCAGGCCGAGCAGGCCATGGACGTCCAGCGCGGGGGGCATCGGCCGGAGGACGCCGTGGCCGTCGAGGGTGAGGCCCGTGCCCGGGAGCGGTTGGGACGTCCAGTGGTTGAGGAGGTCCAGGTCCGCGGCTGCGGGCGCGGTGGCTCCGGCTTCAGGCGCGGTGGCCTCGCCTGCCGCCACCGAGATCCGGTGCACGGCCTCACGCAGCGCACGCGCGTCCGCCAACTCCGCCTGGGAGACCGGGAGATGATGGTCAGTCATGCCCGCCTCGCGGAACCAGCGCGACAGGTCCGACGGATCCCGCAGCCGCTCGATGGCACCCAGGCCGCGCCTGCCCAGGGTCGCGGTGAAGTTCAGGGACACCCGGCCGCCGCGCCAGCGGAACTCCCGGTCGGCGGCGGACGACTCACTGTCTGCCGCCTCAGGGGCGGTGTGCGGCTTCGCCATGACCGCACGCTAGCAGCGTTACCCCATGAAGCAGTAACGGCTAGGGTGGGTGGCCGGGCCGCCGAGCGTGCGGCCCGGCCGGGTACCGCGCGGTGGCCCGGCGCCGGCACACGGGGAGGTTCTTCATGACGGAGACAGTGCGGGACGCGGGCGGGGCCCTGAAGGTCGCGGTGGTCGGCACCGGCGGCGTGGGCGGCTACTTCGGCGGGCGGCTCGCGGAGGCCGGGCACGACGTCGGGTTCGTCGCGCGCGGCGCCCACCTCGATGCGCTGCGGCGCGAGGGGCTGCACGTCGACAGCCCTGCGGGCGACTTCACCGTCGCACCGGCGCGCGCGAGCGACGACACGCACGACATCGGCGAGGTCGACGTCGTCCTGCTGTGCGTCAAGACCTGGCAACTGCCGCCCGCCATCGCCGCGTTGAAGCCCCTGGTCGGCCCGGACACCGCGGTGGTGACCCTGCAGAACGGCGTCGAGGCGCCGGAGCAGGTGGCCCAGGAGGTCGGCCGGGGCGCGGTCCTGCCCGGCACCGCGAAGATCATCGCGCACCTGGACGGCCCCGGCCGGGTCCGGCACGTCGGCGGCCCGGGCTCCCTGGCCTTCACCGAGTGGGACAACCGCGCCACACCCCGCGTCGAGCGGTTGCGCGCGGCGCTCGCCGGGGCGGGCGTGAGCGCCACCGTGCCCGACGACATCTGGGCCGAACTGTGGGCCAAGTTCCTTTTCGTGGTGCCCTTCGGCGGCCTCGGCACGGTGACGGACGCCCCGTTCGGGGTACTCCGCTCGCGGCCTGGCACCCGACGCCTGCTGGCCGAGGGGATGACGGAGATCGAGCGGGTCGCACGCGCCCTGGACGTCCGCCTCCCCGACGACATCGTCACGCGCACCCTGGACTTCATCGACCAGCAGCCCGCCGAGGGCACCTCCTCGCTCCAGCGCGACATCCGGGCCGGTCGGCCGTCCGAACTGGACGCGTGGAACGGCTCGGTGGTGCGGCTCGGCGGCCGCACGGGGACGCCGACGCCCGTCAACGGCTATCTGTACGAGGTGGCGAGTGTGCTGGCGGCGCGGGCCGGGGACAGCGCGCGCTGACTCCGCGTACGGGACACCCCGGGCAACCGCGAACGGGATGCCCCGGGCGACCGGGGCATCCGCGGCCCGGCGGTCCCGCGGCTACGGCGCCACGAAGCTGATGTCGTCCACGCTCGGCACGATCTCGACCTCGTCGCCGAGCGCCCACTCCGCGACCCGTGACACCGTCGCCGCCGGGATGGCGTCGCTGATGCCGGGCGCCGCCGGGATGTCGTACGTGCCGTGCGCGTCGTGGGCGAGGACGAGGCGGAACTCCAGGTCCAGGGCGGTGCGCGCGGTGGCGCTCACGCACATCTCGGACATCACGCCGCAGACGGTGAGCGCGGTGACGCCCTCCTCGCGCAGCACGTCCTCGAGTTCGGTCTCCTCGAAGCCGTCGTCGACGGTCTTGCGGAACAGCAGTTCACCGCGTTCGTCGTCCACCGGGAAGTGCAACTCCCAGGTGGGGGTGTCCGGTTCGTCCAGAGCGTCGTCCGGTCCGTCGTTCTGCAACTGGATGACGAGCGCGCCGGCGGCCCGCGCCTTGGCGAGGAGCTGCTCGACGCGCGACACCAGGTGGCGCGCGCCGGGCACGGCTTCGTCACCGGTGACGAAGCCCGACTGGGTATCGATGATGATCAGGGCCTGAACAGGCTCGACGGGTTCGTAATCTGCGCTGGCGGGACTCATGTGGCCCATCATCCCCGCGCGTTGCGAGCGCCCGGCACCGGGGGGCCGATCACGCACGCGAGGCGGGCGGCCCGCCGGTCCGCGGCACGGTCAGGCGCGTGCCTCAGGACTCGGGCGGGGCCGGGCGCAGCACGGGCCGACGCAGCAGCCGCGCCTTGGTGAGCAGCGTGTGCATGCGCTCGGTGACCTGGCCGAGGTCCTCGACGGGTTCATGGAACGGCAGCCGTACGTCGGCCTGGCTGCTGACCCGTTCCAGGCGCAGGGTCAGGCCGTGGCGGTCGATGGCGAGCGGTTTGACGTCGACGACACCGGCGAGGCTGTCGGCGGCGACGAGCCGGGTGAGCTGCTCGACGGCCTCGGGGTGGGAGTCGGCCAGGTGCGTGAGGAGCCGGGCCTCGGCGTGCGCGAGGGGGTCGGCGTCGGCGAGCGCGAACTCCTCCAGGTCGATGCCGATGCGGCCGTTCGTGTCGTGCAGCACCGCGCAGGCGGGCTCGAAGACGAGGTGGTCACGGGTCGCCGTGAGGGTTCCCGACAGCCAGAGCCGGGACCGCACCCGGTCCCTGACCGGCACCGGCGCGACGTCCGCGAACTCGACGAGCGTCGACGGCTCGCCGCGCGGCGCGCAGATCAGGGCGGCGGCGAGGGCACTGTCCTCCGGCGGGTGCAGGAGCACCGTGCCCCGCTCGCTGACGGTGTGGGCGCCGACGAGGTCGTCTCTGCCGATCTCCGTGGTCACCGCACAGGACCAGGCGGTGGCGAGCACGGAGCGAGCGCGCGCCGCTGCGTTGGGCATGGTCGTGCTGACGTGTCGGACACCCATCCTCAACCTCCATTAGGTAAGCCTTGCCTAACTTATCGGAGATCGTGGCGTGCTGCCAGCACGCGTGCGGGGCGTCGCGCAGGGGGTGGTGTGTCGCACAGGAGGTGGTGTGCACGCGGCGGCGGATACGACGAGGGCCACCCCCGAGCCGTACTCAGGGGTGGCCCATGCGCCGCGCCGGGCGCGGCGGAACCGGACGGGTCAGTGGCCGCGCGCGATCCACTCCTCCAGGTGCGGCGCCTCCGCCCCGACCGTCGTGCTGTCGCCGTGGCCGGTGCGCACCACCGTCTCCGGCGGCAGCGTCAGGAGCCGGTCGCGGATGGAGTCCACGATCGTCGGGAAGTCGCTGAAGGACCGGCCCGTCGCGCCGGGGCCGCCCGCGAAGAGCGTGTCCCCGGTGAAGACGGTGCCGAGCGCCGGCGCGTACAGGCTCACCGCGCCCTGGCAGTGGCCCGGGGTGTGCAGGACCCGCAACACCGTCCCGGCGACGGTCAGTTCCTGCCCGTCGGCCAGCTCGCCGTCCGGCGCCCGGTCCGGGTGGGTGAGCTTCCACAGCTCCAGGTCGTCCGGGTGCAGCAGGACGGGAGCGCCGGTGCGGGCGGCGAGCGCGGGCGCCGCGTCGACGTGGTCGTCGTGGGCGTGCGTGCACACGATCGCGACCAGGCGCCGCTCGCCCACGGCGGCCGCGATGGCCTCCGCGTCGTGCGCGGCGTCGATGACGACGGCCTCGTGGTCGTCGCCCACGATCCAGACGTTGTTGTCGACGTCCCAGGTGCCGCCGTCGAGCGAGAACGTGCCGGAGGTCACGAGGTGGTCGACGCGCACCCCGCCCGGCGCCGCGGGGCCTTCGGACGCGGCCATCAGAAGACCACCACCGAACGCAGCACGTCGCCGTGGTGCATCCGCTCGAAGGCCTTCTCGACCTCGTCGAGCGCGATCGTCTCGGTGACGAACGCGTCCAGGTCGAGCCGCCCCTGCCGGTACAGGTCGATGAGCATCGGGAAGTCCCGCGAGGGCAGGCAGTCCCCGTACCAGCTCGACTTGAGCGCGCCGCCGCGCCCGAAGACGTCGAGCAGCGGCAGGTCGATCCGCATCTCCGGCGTGGGCACACCGACCAGGACGACCGTGCCCGCGAGGTCGCGGGCGTAGAAGGCCTGCTCGTACGTCTCGGGGCGGCCGACCGCCTCGATGACGACGTCGGCGCCGAAGCCGCCGGTCAGCTCGCGGATGGCCTCGATGGGGTCGTGCTCGCGGGAGTTGACGGTGTCGGTGGCGCCGAGGCCGCGCGCGGTCGCCAGCTTCCGGTCGTCGATGTCCACCGCGATGATCTTCGCGGCCCCGGCGAGCCGGGCGCCGACGACGGCGGCGTTACCGACGCCGCCGCAGCCGATGACGGCCACGGAGTCGCCGCGCCCCACCCCGCCGGTGTTGATCGCGGCGCCCAGCCCGGCCATCACTCCGCAGCCGAGCAGGCCCGCCGCGGCCGGGGACGCCGCCGGGTCCACCTTCGTGCACTGCCCCGCGGCGACCAGCGTCTTCTCGGCGAACGCGCCGATGCCGAGCGCGGGCGCCAGCTCGGTGCCGTCGGTCAGGGTCATCTTCTGCTCGGCGTTGTGGGTGGCGAAGCAGTACTGCGGGCGGCCCCGCTTGCAGGCGCGGCACTGGCCGCACACGGCACGCCAGTTGAGGATCACGTAGTCGCCGGGGGCGACCTCGGTGACGCCCTCGCCCACCGACTCGACGATGCCCGCCGCCTCGTGCCCGAGCAGGAACGGGAACTCGTCGTTGATGCCGCCTTCGCGATAGTGCAGGTCGGTGTGACAGACCCCGCACGCCTGGACCTTCACCACGGCTTCGCCGGGCCCGGGGTCCGGCACGACGATGGTCTCGATCCGTACCGGCTCCCCCTTCGCGCGTGCGACCACGCCCCGCACTTGCTGCGCCATGACTCTCGCCCTTCTCTCGCCTGTACGTCCCGTCCGGCGCCGCCGCCCAGGGGCCGAACGCGCCGGTACGAGGAGCCTAAGGCCACCCGCGCCTAGGGTGGGAGCGTGCGCGAAATCGCTGCTCAGACGCTGCTGCCCGGCAACGTCACGCTCGCCGTCGTCCTGCTCGTGCTGCTGCTCGTCGCGGCGGCCGCGGCCGCCGTTTTCCGGCTCTCGCCGGACGGGTCGCGGGGCCGGGCGCGGGAGATCGTCGTGGCCGGGGTGCGGGCGACGGCCCAACTGGCCGCGGTGTCGCTGCTCATCGGCTGGGTGGTCCACCACACGGCGGCCCTCTTCGCCTTCCTGCTGCTGATGTTCGGCGTGGCCACCCGCACCGCCGGGCGGCGCATCACCCCGAACGCCACCTGGTGGTGGGCGGCCCTGCCCATCGCGGCGCCCGTCGTGCCGGTCGTCGCCGCCCTCACCCTGGCGGGCCTCGTCCCCGTCCACGGCATCGCGATGATCCCGGTGACCGGCATCCTCATCGGCGGCGCGCTCACGGCGACGGTCCTCGGGGGCCGCCGCGCCCTGGACGAACTGCGCACCCGGACCGGCGAGTTCGAGGCGGGCCTCGCCATCGGCCTGCCGGAGCGCGACGCCCGCCTCGAAGTGATCCGCCCGGCCGCGTCCGACGCGCTCCTGCCGGGCCTGGACCAGACCCGCACGGTCGGCCTCGTCACGCTGCCCGGCGCGTTCGTCGGCATGCTGCTCGGCGGCGCGTCGCCGGTGCAGGCGGGCGCCGTGCAGCTCTTCGTCCTCATCGCCCTGATGGCCGTACAGGCGGTGGCCGTGGCCCTGACCGTCGAGCTGATCGCGTACGGAAAGCTGCACCGCGACCGGCCCCCGGACGCCGCCGCGACGCCCGGTGCCGCCGCGTCCGGCTGCGCCGCCGACGCGTAGGCTCCGCCTCATGTCTGTTTACGACGCAGTAGAGATCGACACCCTCCAGGGCGGCCCGGCGGACCTGTCCCAGTACCTGGGCAAGGCCGTCCTGATCGTCAATGTCGCCTCCAAGTGCGGGCTGACCCCGCAGTACGCGGGCCTCGAGCGCCTCCACGAGGCGTACGCCGCGCGTGGCTTCACGGTCCTCGGCGTGCCCTGCAACCAGTTCATGGGCCAGGAGCCCGGCACGTCCCAGGAGATCGCCGAGTTCTGCTCGGCGACGTACGGCGTGACCTTCCCCCTGACGGCGAAGGTCGACGTCAACGGCGACGGACGGCACGCGCTGTACCAGCGTCTGGTGCCGAAGGCGGACGCCGAGGGCCACACCGGGGACGTGCGCTGGAACTTCGAGAAGTTCCTGGTCGACGGCTCGGGCAAGGTCGTCGCCCGGTTCTCCCCGCAGACGGAGCCGGACGCCGCGGAGCTCGTCTCCGCGATTGAGGCGAACCTCCCCGCCTGACGCGCCCGCACCTCCTCAGGGCCGGTACACGCACTCCGTCAGCGGCGTGCTGAGCTGCCAGCCCAGCGTTTCGTACAGCGCGCGCCCGTCGTCGGTCGCGCCCAGGACGCCCACCCTCGCCCCGCGCGCCAGAGCCTCGTCGGCGAGCGTACGCATGACGAAGCCACCGAGGCCGCGGCGGCGGTGGGCCTCCTGGGTCACGACGCGGTCCACGACGCTCGCCTGCCCGAGGACGGCCGTCTGGCCCTGGGCCGCGAGTTCACCGGCGGCGTCGTGCACGCGCACGAAGGTGACGCCGCCGTCCGTCTCGACCGACGCGGTGTAGCCGTCGGGCACCACCGGCTCCGTGCGCCGGAGCCCGGCCGTCATCAGATGGCCCGACTCCTCCTCGTCGACCACCCAGCCCTCGGGGAGCCACGGTTCCGCGTCGCGCGGCTCCCCGGGAAACTTGAGCCAGGTGTGCGGCGCCGCGACCGAGGCGGCCGCCGCGCGCACCGTGGCCGCACTCGGCTCGGGCAGCACGAGACGGCCCACCTCTTTGGGGTCGTCCACCTCCACTTCCACGTACAGCCCCCAGGCCAGCTCCGTCGGCCGGGGCGTCCGTCGTGACACGGCCCAGCCCGCCACCCAGGTCCTGACCAGTTCCGCGACCATGAGTCCCCCTCCCAGGATGGGCACCGCCCATCTCATCGTGTGCGATAAATTGGACTGTAGTCCAGAATACTGTTCATGGCGAGGGGGTGGCGGTCCGCTGCCGCATTCCCCGGACCCGGACAGCGGAAAGCCCCACGGACGAGCGTCCGTGGGGCAGTTGGGCCGTCGGGCAACGACAGGCGCGGCCTCAGTAGAGGCTGGAGAACAGCACGACCATCATCTGTGCCGGTTCGTCGCCGTCGTTGCGGAACGTGTGCGGATGACCCGCCGACCACTGAATGCAGTCCCCGGCGCGCAGCGCGTGGTCGACGCCGTTGTAGCGGGCCACGAGAGTGCCGCGGGTGACCACGACCAGGTCGGTGCCCTCGTGCTGGAGGTCCTCGGTGAGGCCGCAGCCGGGCGCGAAGTCGCCGGTGACGACCTGGTATCCGAGTTCCGGTGAGCGCAGCACGCGGTAGACGACGCCGGGCGCCCGGTTCAGCGTCTCCTGTTCCTCCCTCGGGAAGACCGACGGGGTGGCCCGGCCCCGGGAGAACCCGAGGAACGAGCCGACGTCGTGGTCGAAGACCTTCGCCAGACGGCCGAGCCGTTCCAGGGCGATGTCGGTCTCGCCGCGCTCCAGGGACGCCAGGAACGAGACGGAGAGGCCGCACTCGGCGGCCACCTGACGCAGCGACATGCCCCGCTGAGTACGCAGCCGGTGCAGCACCTGGCCGGGCGGCGGGAAGCCGAGCTCCGGATCCCGCGCGGAGGGACGGGTCGAGGGGTCCGGAGCAGCCATGACGGCATCCTAAGCACCCTCGGCGCCGCCCCGTTCGCGGGCGGTGACCGCAGCGGTGGTCAGGGGCGGCGGTTGTGGGTGCCGGGCGTGCATCCGAAGGACCTGCGGAAGACGTCGATGAACGCGCTCGGCGACGACCAGCCGCAGCGGTGGGCCACGGTGGTCACGGGGGTGTCGTCCGCGAGCATCCGCAGGGCGTGGTAGAGGCGCGACTGGGTGCGCCACTGCGGGAACGTCATGCCCAGTTCGGCGCGGAACAGGCGGCTGAGGGTGCGCTCGCCGACGCCGGTCGCGGCGCCGAGCGCGGCCAGGGTGCGGGGGTCCTCGGGGCGGTCGTGGACGAGGGCGCAGACGGCCGCGAGGCGGGGGTCGGACGGGGTGGGGAGCTGCATCGGCTGCTGCGGGGACGCCCGGAGCTGGTCGAGCAGGACCGCGCGGAGGCGGCGGCGTTCGGGGCCGGTGTCGGCGGGGACCCGGGTGTACTCGATGATCAGCTCCCGGAGCAGCGGGCTCACGGACAGGACGGTGGGCGCGTCCAGGTGCAGCGGGTTCTCGCCCGCCGGGAAGCCGACGAAGTACGCGTTCAGGTGGCCGTGCGCGCGATGCGCGTGGACGGTGCCCGCGGGCACCCAGATGGCGCGGGTCCCGGGCGCGAACCAGGTACCGGCCTCGGTGGTGACGGCGACGACCCCGTTGCCCGGCAGGACGATCTGGTGGTCGTCGTGCCGGTGCGCGTCGATGCGCTGCCCGGCGGCCAGGGTCCGGACGTGGGTGGGGGCCTTGGGGGTGTGACGGACGGGTTCCGGCACGGGAGTGGCACCTCCGGGGCGGGCGGGGGCTGCGGCGGTCGGTCGGCGGGGCCACCGGCAGCGGTCGGTCAGTGGGGCCACCGGCAGCGGTCGACACGGCCCGCTGGCGGGTAATCGACACAGGCTGGCACTTTATCGGAAGCCCGACACCGGGTGCCGTCGCGACGATCGACACGTGCCCACAGACAAGCCCACGGTCCCGCCCCGCCCGCACCCTCACCCCGGCTCCGCCCCGACCCCCCGCCCCGCCCGCAGCCGCCCCCTCACCCTCATGTCCCTCGGCCACGCCTGCGTGGACGTCTACCAGGGGTCGGTCGCCGCCCTCGTCCCGTACTTCGTGGCCGAGCGGGCCTACTCCTACGCCGCCGCCTCCGGCATCGTCCTCGCCGCCTCGCTCCTCTCGTCGGTGGTGCAGCCGCTGTTCGGCGCGCTCACCGACAAGTGGGCGATGCCGTGGCTGCTGCCGGTGAGCACACTGGTGGGCGGCGCGGGTGTCGCGCTCAGCGGTGTCGGCGGCTCGTACGCCCTCACTCTGGTGGTCGTCGCCGTCTCCGGGATCGGCGTCGCCGCGTACCACCCGGAGGCCGCCCGGGTGGCGCGCGTCGCCAGCCGGGGCAGCCACACGGCGATGGGCTGGTTCTCGCTGGGCGGCAACATCGGCTTCGCCACCGCCCCGTTGCTGGTCGCCGCTGTCGTCGCCACCGGTGGTCTGGGCGCGTCCCCGCTGCTCGTCGCGCCCGCCGTGGCGGGCGCGGCGCTGTGCGTGGCGGCGCTGCGGGCCCTGCGGACGCCGGGCGCGTCGGCGGCGGTGGCGCGCGGCGGAGACGCCGTCGGCAGCGACGACTGGCCGTCCTTCCTCCGGCTCTCCGGCGCCGTGGTGTGCCGCTCGATCGTCTTCGTCGGGCTGAGCGCGTTCATCGCGCTGTACGTGCGCGAGCGCGCGTTCGGTGGGGAGTTCGCGGGTACGGCGGCCCTGTTCGTGCTGTACGTCGGCGGGGCGGCGGGCACGGTGGCCGGGGGCCGGCTCGCCACCCGCTACGGCCGCGTGCCGGTCGTGCGGTGGTCGTACGCGCTGAGTGTCCTCGCGGTCGCCGGAGTCGTCCTCGTACCGGGCCCGGCGCTGTACCTCTTCGTCGCGCTCACCTCGGCGGGCCTGTACGTGCCCTTCTCGCTGCACATCACGCTCGGCCAGGACTACCTGCCCCGGCGCGTGGGCACCGCCGGCGGCGTCACGCTCGGCCTGACCGTCAGCGTCGGCGGCCTCGCCAGCCCTCTCATCGGCGCCCTCGCCGACACGGCGTCCCTCCAGGTCGCCCTCGCCCCGCTGATCGCGCTGCCCGCCGTCGGCTGGCTCCTGCTGCGCCCCCTGCGCGAGCCCGCCATGCCGGACGCGGCGCCCGCCCGGAGCGAGGGAGCCGAAACGCCGCCCGTCGAACGCCCTTGCTAGGCTCCGCCGAGGCGTGCGCCGTCCGCGCCCGCCCGAGACTGCCGCTCCGACGAGGGAGGTTGATGAATATGGCCTGCCAGGCCCGTCATCAGCATGCCCTTGTCCGGGCCGCGTACGGATGGTGATCCGCGGCCCGGTCGTCTGAATCGACCAGGAGTTCCGCATGTCCACTTCCGCCTCTTCATCCGCCCCCTCCTCCGGCCCCACCCCCTCCTCCGATCCCGCCGTCGGCGTCGGCACCTGCGCGGACCTGATCACGGAGCGGCTCGTGCTGCGCCCGTGGTCGACGGCCGAACTGGCCGCCGTCGTCGGTGGGTCCCGCCGCCCCGACTGGGCGCCGGACTTCCCCGCCGAGGGCGACCGCGTCATCGCCGGTTTCCTCACCGAGCACCCCGAGGGCCTGACCGCCTGCGGCCACCGCCTTGTCGTCGAGCGCGACGGCGGTCCGGTGGTCGGCTCGATCGGGCTGTTCTGGCCGCCGAGCGAGGGCTCGATCGAGATCGGGTACGGCATCGTCGGCTCGCGCCGAGGCCGCGGCTACGCCTCCGAAGCCACCCGCGCACTGGCCGAGTTCGCCCTGACGGCGCCCGCGGTGGACGCCGTGTACGCAACCGTGGAGCTGGCCAACCCGGCGTCCGTCCGCGTCCTGGAGAAGGCCGGACTGCGGCGCTGCGGCTCGGACGCGACCACGGCACGCTTCCGCGCCGTGGCCGCGGACTTCGCCCGCCAGTAGCCCTCGAAGGAGCCGCGGGCCCGCACCGCACCCGCGTGGGCCCGCGGCTCCCCCAGCCACCCGGCGTACGACAGCACGACCACACGACCCACGGCTCCCCCCGCACCCGGCCTGCCCCCCCGACCTCGACTTTCGTCACCCCACCGTCGACTTCCGGCCGCAGCCCCGCCCGCCCGCACCGCCCTACCGTCGACCTCATGGCCCCCACCCGAAAGCCCGGCCGAGGCTGCCCCGGGCTCGCCGTGCTCGCGCTCTTCCTGCTCGCCCCGTTCGTGGGCGAGTTCCTGCTCGGCAATCTGACCGTGCCCCAGCTCGGCCTCGGCGTGCTGCTCGCCCCGCTGTACGGGTGCGGGGCGCTGCTCGTCCGCGAGGTGGGGCGGCGCACCGGGGGCTGGCCGACGATGGTGCTGCTCGCCGCCGCGTACGCCCTGATCGAGGAAGGGCCCGTCGACCAGCTCCTGTGGAACGACTCCTACGCCGGGCAGGACCTGGTGCACGGCCCGTCGTTCGTGCCCGGACCCGGCACCAGCGTCGAGCTGGTCCAGGCGGTGCTCGCCCTGCACACCGTCTGGAGCGTCTGCGTGCCGATCGCGCTCGTCGAGGCCTGCGTGCCCGCGCGCCGGACCACGCCGTGGCTCGGCCGTCGCGGGCTCGCCGTCACCTCGGTGGTGTACGTCCTCGGCGCGAGCCTGGTGTTCTGGGGCAATTACACCGAGGAGCACTTCATCGCCCCGCCCGCCCAACTGGCCGTGTGCGTCGTCGCGATCGTGGCGCTGGTGGTCGTAGCGCTGCGGATCCCCCGCGACCACCCGAAAGCCCCGAACGCCGACACGATCGCCGCGGCCGCCGCCCTCGGCCCCGCCCCCGCCCCTTGGCGCGTGGGCGCCCTCGCCCTCGCGGGCACCAGCCTCTACTGGGGCCCGTCCGTGCTCCTCACCGCCGACTGGTTCGAGTGGATCGGCGTGGCCCTGTGGTTCCTCGTCGCGGTCGGCGGGGCGCTCGCGGTCGCGCGCTGGTCGCGGCGGCCGGGGTGGGGAGCGCGGCACGTGTGCGCGCTCGCGGGCGGTGCGCTCCTGACGTACGTATGGGCGGCCTTTCCCGTACGCCCGGAGGACGGCGGGTCCCTGACGGCGGATCTGGTGAGCAACGCGGTGTGCGCGGCCCTCGCCCTCGCCGTGCTCGCGCGGGCCGTGCGGACCGCCCGGGCGGAGCAGCCCGAGGGCGGCATACATCCACCCGGGCCAAGCCGATCTGCGCAGTTGGGAGCCCGCTCCTACGGTGGCTGAATGGTCATCAGGTACCTTTCACGCCCGGCCCGGCGCACCACCGCGGTGCGTGCCACAGCCCTCGCCACCGGGGCCCTGGTCTGCCTCACGGGACCGGCCGCGGCCGCCGAACCCGCGCCCCCGAAGCCGCCGCCCGCGTACACCTCGTCCCTGCTCGACCGGCCCGGCACCCAGGTGCGTCCGGGGCCGCACACACCGCCGCTACCCCGCGGGCTGTCCGCCCTGTCCTGGGTGGTGTCCGACGCCCGGACGGGCGAAGTCCTCGCCGCGCACAACGCGCACCGCCGGCTGCCGCCCGCCTCCACCCTCAAGTCCCTGTTCGCGCTGGCGGCCCTGCCCCGGCTGCGCCCCGAGACCCGGCACACCGTCACCGACCGCGAGCTGTCCCGCGTCGGCGGCGGCAGCAGCCTGGTGGGGGTTGCGGCGGGCCGCAGCTACCGGGTCTCCGACCTGTGGCGCGGGGTGTTCCTCAGCTCCGGCAACGACGCCGTGCACGTCCTCGCGGGCATGAACGGCGGCTGGCAGCGCACCGTGCAGCAGATGCGCGAGAAGGCCCGCGCTCTCGGCGCCCGCGACACCCACGTGGTCTCGCCCGACGGCTACGACGCGCCGGGCCAGGTGTCGTCCGCGTACGACCTGGCGGTGTTCGGCCGGGCGGGGCTCGCCGATCCGCAGTTCGCCCGCTACTGCTCGACGGCCGTCGCCCGCTTCCCGCACGGCAACTGGTCGTACCCGATCCAGAACACCAACCGGCTGCTGACCGGCGCCGACGGCGTGGCCCGTTACCCCGGCCTGATCGGCGTCAAGAACGGCTACACCAGCGGCGCCGGGAACACCCTCATCGCCGCCGCCCACCGGGGCGCGCGCACGGTCCTGGTGACGGTGATGAACCCGCAACGGGGCGGCTTCGCCGTGTACGAGGAGGCCAGATCGCTGCTCGACTGGGGATTCGCGGCGTCCGGCCGCCTGCGGCCGGTGGGCTCGCTGCTGCCCGCCAAGCCCCGCAAGGCCCCCGACCGGGCCCGGCAGGCCGCGGCGGCGGCCTCGATCCTGCCGCCCGCCGCGACCGACGACGACTCCGACTGGCCCGCCCTCGTCCTGGTCGGCGTGGGCTCGACCGCGCTGATCGCCGGGGGCGTGGTCATCGTGCGACGGCGGGCGGCTACGGTGGCCCGACGCAGAGCAGCGGAAGGGGAGTTCGTGCCGTGAGCGAACCGTTGGGGGTGGCCGTCCTCGGCGCCGGTCACATGGGCGCCGACCACGTGCGGCGCCTGGCGCGGTCGGTGGCCGGGGCCCGTGTGGTGGCCGTCGCGGACCCGGACCGGGCGCGGGGCGAGGCGGCGGCCGCCGGGATCGAGGGCGTGCGCCTGCACACCGACGCGCTCGCGGCGCTCGCGGAGCCCGGCGTGCAGGCGGTGCTCGTGGCCTCGCCCGACCACGCGCACGAGGAGGCGCTGCTCGCGGCGCTCGCGCGCGGCCTGCCCGTGCTGTGCGAGAAGCCGCTCGCCGCCGACGCCCGGGCCGCGCTGCGCGTGGTCGAGGCGGAGGCACACGGCGGGCGGCGGCTGATCCAGGTGGGGTTCATGCGCCGGTACGACGCCGAGTACCGCGGGCTCAAGACGCTCCTGGACAGCGGGGGCATCGGCCGCCCGCTGATGCTGCACTGCCGCCACCGCAATGTGTCCTCTCCCCCGCACTTCACCTCCGCGATGCTGATCAGCAGCTCGGTGTCGCACGAGATCGACGCGGCCCGTTGGCTGCTGGGCCAGGAGGTCACCGCGGTGACCGTGCTCGGGCCGCGCCCGTCGGCGGGCGCCCCGGCCGGTCTCCGGGACCCGCAGCTCGTGCTGTTGGAGACCGCGGGCGGCGCCCTCGTGGACGTGGAGATCTTCGTCAACTGCGGGTTCGGCTACGAGGTCACGTGCGAGGCGGTCGGCGAGCGGGGCAGCGCCCGCATCGGCGCCGGGCCCGGCATGGTCGTGCGGTCGGCGGGCCGCGCCCACCAGGACATCACGCAGGACTACGTGGTGCGGTTCGCCGACGCCTACGACCGCGAGGTGCGCGCGTGGGTGGCCGGTGTCCGCGAGGGGCGCGTCGCGGGCCCGAGCGCCTGGGACGGGTACGCGGCGGCGGCCGTCGCCGAGGCCGGGGTGCGGGCCCTCGCCGAGGGCGCGCGGGTCGCGGTCGAGCTGGCGGAGCGGCCCGCGCTGTACGGCTGAGGCGGGCGTCAGGCCGGACCGGGCCGCCAGTACCCGAGCGCGTGGACGCGGTGCCGCGGTACGGCCAGTTCCTTGCGGGCGTACGCGGACAGGGAGCGGGTCGTCGTCGTGTCGCAGGTGATCCACACGTATGCGTCGGGCTCTTCCTCGACGGCGGCCGCGAGCCCGGCCCTGGCCTCGCGGTCGATGCCGGTGCCGCGCTCGACCCAGTGGACGTCGTGGCGTGCGGGGTCGACGCGCAGGTCGAGGTCGCGGTCCTCGGTGTGCTGGGTCTCGAACCAGATCGTCGCGGGGGTGTGCGGCATCGCGTCGAGCAGCGAGTTGACCGCGGGCAGCGACGCCGCGTCGCCGACCACGAGCAGCCGTGACGGCGGCGGGCTCGGCACCTCGAAGCCGGTGCCCTGCACGGTCGCGTCGATGGTGTCGCCCGGTGCCGCCTTGCGCGCCCATTCGCTGGCGCTGCCGTCGTGCAGCGCGAACTCCAGGCTGAACGTGCCGGCCTCCGCGTCGGGGTCGACCAGTGTGTACGCGCGCTGATGCGGCTTGCCCGCGTTGTCGAACCACAGCCGCACCCACATCGTGGGGTGCACGCCGGTCGCCGCGAGCATGCCGCCGTCGGTGAGGTGCAGGCGGCGGTAGTGCTCGGTCACCTCGTCGGCGCCGGTCACCGTGAAACGGAAGTCCTTGCCGCGGAGCAGCTTGAGGACGACGCCTTCCCAGCCGTGGCCCACCCTGGTCCCCTCCCTAGAGACGCCCGACCACACTTGATCGAGTTAGGGAAGCCTAACTTATCTAGGGATGGCTCGACCCGCTCCGTTCCCGCCGTTCACACCCCGCCGAGCAGCCTGGTCAGCCCCTGGTCGAGATCGCGGCCCGCCTCCTCGCGGCCCGCGCCCACGACGGCGTACGACCGCATCAGGAACCGCCGCAGCGCGGCCCGGTCGAACTGCACCAGGGCCAGACCGTGCGGCGCGTGGAACTCCAGGACGGTCCGCTCCCGCCCGCACGGCCAGATGTGCACGTCACCCGTACCGGCCGGGGCGTTCAACCCCTCCTCCAGCAGGCCGCGGGCGAAGACCCAGGTGACCTCGGCGCCATCGAGGGACACCTCGGGCGGGAAGGTGACCTGCACCGCGAGCGGGTCGGACGCGGCGTAGCGCAGCGCCACGGGAATCGGCCGCTCGCGGCCCTCGGGAGTGATCAGACGGGCGCGGGCGGACTGTTCGAGCGTGACGGCCATGGTCGATCTCCACTTCTGCTGCTTCCTTGCCCTTTCGACCCCGCAGCGGGTGCCCGCATTACGGGAGTGCACGAAGAGATCTCTGTGACCTGCACCACTCCCCCCTGATAAGTCGGACATTTCTGGCCTAGGCTTCCGAACTCGTCCCCATCCCCGCAGTGGGACAGGAGTGTGTCCTGCCATGTCCGACGTCCCCGCAGACGCCACGCCCGACGTCTCCGCCGACGCCACGCCCGGTGTCCCCGCCCAGGCGTCCGGCCCCGCGACCGCCGCGTACGCACGCGTCTACGAGGCCGAGCACCCTCGGCTCGTCGCGTACGCGCGCTCGCTGACCGGCAACGCCTGGATCGCCGACGACCTGGTCGCCGAGGCGCACTTCCGCGTCTGGCGGCGCCTCGCCGCCGGACACGAGATCGAGAACGTACCGGCGTATCTGATGACGACCGTGCGCCACCTCGCGTCGTCCGCCGGACGCGCCGCCGCGCGCGAGACCCCGCGCGACCCGCAGGACACCGGCGCCGCCGAGACCCTCGACGTCACCACCGTCCCCGACGGCGGCGGCGACCCGGCCGCCCGCGTCTCCTCCGTCGACCTGCTCACGCGCGTGCTCGGCCAGCTCCCCGAGCGCTGGGTGAAGGCGCTGTGGCTCGCGGAGGCGGAGGGCCAGCCGCTGGAGGCGGTCGGGCGCGGCATCGGCGCCGGGAGCGGGGCCACGGCCGTGCTCCTGCACCGGGCGCGCGAGGGCATGCGGCAGGCGTTTCTGCGCGCCCACCCCGGTACGCCCGAGAACCCGGCGTGCGAGACCCACTGGGACCGGATGCCCGCACACATCCGCGGTGAGGCGTCGGTACGCCAGTCCGAGACCCTCGTCGACCACCTCGCCGCCTGCCCCGACTGCCGCACCCGGCTCGCCGTCCTGACCCGCGCCAACAACCGGCTGCCCGCCCTGGTGGGACCGGCGCTGCTGATCTTCGTGCTCGGCGGCGCGGGCAAGTTCCTGGTGCCGCTCGCGGCCGGAGCCGGCGCGGGCGCCGGTGTCGCGGCCTCCGCCGCCGGGTCCGGCTCGTCCGGGCATGCGGGGCTGCTGCACGGCGTACGTCATGTCCTCACCGGGGGCGGGAAGCTGCCCGTCGCCGTGGCCGGGGCGATAGGCACGACGGCCACCGCGGCCGCCGTCGCCGCGGGCCTCGTCCTCAGCGGCGTCGGCACCGGCTCGGCGCCCGCGCGGGCCACGGCGGCGGAGAGCGCGCGGGCGCACGCACCCCAGCCGTCGGCCGCACCTGGGGAGTCCGAGGCGCCCGGGGACGGGGGTGGGGCCGTGCCGCAGCCCAGAAGTGAGGCGGAGCCGAAGGCTCCGGCGCCCGACGCCCCGGACGTGGCCGCGCCGGAAACGACCGCGCCGGACCCGGTGGCGCCGCCCGTGCAGGAGCAGTCCGCGCAGCAGGACGTCCCACCGGCGCCGGTGGCGCCCGTGCCACCGGACGAGCCCGAGGCCCCCGCTCCGGTCAACACCGGACCCGAGAATCCGGCGCCGGAGCCGGAGCCCACCCAGCCGCCGGAACCGACCGAGCCGGAACCGACTCCCACACCTACCCCCACACCGACACCGACACCGACACCGACTCCGACGCCCACGCCCACACCGACGCCAACCCCCACGCCAACACCGACGCCCACGCCCACCCCCACTCCGGTCGACCCCACTCCTACCCCCGTCGACCCCACGCCTACTCCCACACCGACGCCGACCCCGACACCAACTCCCACCCCCACCCCCACGGACCCGCCGCCCACCACGAACCCCGTCTGCCACTGGGTGGGGCCGATCCTCATCTGCTACCGCGGCCAGTGGGTCCTCGACGAACGCGGGACCAGCGGGTAGGAGTACGAGGCGTGCCTCATCCCTCCTCAAACTCCCCGGACTCCTCGAACTTCCCGGGCTCCCCGGGCTCCCCGGGCTCCCCGGACGCTCCCGACGCTCCCGACTCACCGGACGCCCCTGACGCCCTGGCCCCCCAGCCCCCACCGACCCACCCGGCAGCCCAGCCCCGTACCCACGCCCGCATGACCGCGCGCGAAGCCCTCGCCCTCGTGACGGCCGACTTCACCGAGCTGCCGTATCCGCAGGGGGTCGCGCGGCCGGACGGCCCGCTGGCGTGGGCGGGGTACGACACCACGCGGGCCGCCGCCGGGGAACGTACCGGCGAGTCGGAATCCGTGGTCTGCGGGACGGCGACGGTCGGGGGCCGGGCGGCCGTGCTCATCTCGTTCGAGTTCCGCTATCTGGGCGGTTCGCTCGGTGAGCGGACCGGGGACCGCTTGGAGGCGGCCTACACGGCCGCCCGCGAGCGCCGTCTCCCCCTCGTCTCGCTCATCGCGACCGGCGGCAGCCGCATGCAGGAAGGCATGGTCGCGCTGCGCCAACTCCAGCGCGTGGCAGCCCAGTCGGCGCTGAGCCGGGCGGCCGGACTGCCGCAGCTCGCGGTGGTGCGCGATCCGACGACGGGGGGCGGCTGGGCGACACTCGGCGCGGGTGCCGACGTCGTGCTCGCGCTGCCGGGCGCGCAGGTGGGGTTCGCGGGGTCGCGGGTCCGGCCGCCGGACGCGGACCCGGCGGCGTACACGGCGGAGGGCCAGCTCGCGGCGGGCGCGGTCGACGCGGTGGTGCCGCCGGACCGGCTGTCCGCGCGGCTGGGGCACTGGCTGCGGCTGCTCACCTCGCCCGCCACCGGCACGCCCGAGCCGCCGCGCGCCCTCGGGGACGCGGCGCCGCCCGCGACAGGATGGGACGCGGTACGCCGGGCCCGCTCGCCCGAACGGCCGCGCGCCGAGGCCTACTTGGACGCGTACTTCGACTCGCGTGAGCCGATCAGCGGGGACCGCTGCGGCGGCACGGACGACGGGATGCGGTGCGGCGTCGGCCTGCGCGCCGGGCGGGCCGTCGCGTACGCGGCCCAGACCGGCACGCCCACCCGCCCCGCCGGATACCGCACCGCGGCCCGCCTCATCCGCCTGGCCGACCGGCTCGCGCTGCCCGTCCTCACGCTCATCGACACCCCCGGCGCCGCCAACGACGCGGCGGCGGAGCGCGCGGGCGCGGGCGCGGCGATCGCCGACGTCTTCGCGGCCGTCGCCGCAGCGCGCGTCCCGCTCACGTCCCTCGTCGTCGGCGAGGGCGGTTCGGGCGGCGCGCTCGCGCTCGCCGCGCCCGCCAACACCTGGGCCACGCCGGACAGTTACTTCTCGGTGATCGCCCCGGAGGCCGCGGCGGCCATCCTGAAACGCCCGCGGGAGGACGTGCCCGCGCTGGCCGGGGAGCTGCGGCTGCGGCCTCAGGATCTGGTGGCGCTCGGCGTCGTCCGCGGTGTCGTACCGACGTAGCGCGGGCCGGGCCGGTGGTGGCCCGGGTCCGGCCGGACGGGGTGCGGGCCCGGCGGCCGGACGGGGTGCGGGCCCGGCGGCCGGACGGGGTGCGGGCGGGGCGGGTGTCACACGGTCCGCGTCCCGTGCCGTGCGGGATCGGGTGTCGCGTTGCAGGATGGCGGCATGTTGTTCGCCCGGGTCGCGGAGGTGTCCAAGGGGGTGGCCGCGACGTCGGCGCGGTCGCGGAAGATCGAGCTGCTGGCCGAGCTGTTCGCCGCGGCGGAGCCCGACGACGTGCCGCTCGTCATCCCGTATCTCGCGGGGCGGCTGCCGCAGGGGCGCATCGGCGTGGGCTGGAACGCGCTCAAGGAGCCCGTCGCCCCGGCGGCCGGGCCGACGCTCGCGGTCCGGGACGTGGACGCCGCCCTCACCGCCGTCGCCGGGGTGTCGGGCGCGGGCGCGCAGGGTGAACGGCGGCGGCTCGTACAGGAGTTGATGGGGGCGGCCACGGCGGACGAGCAGCGTTTCCTCTTCGGCCTGCTGACCGGGGAGGTGCGGCAGGGGGCCCTGGACGCCCTGGCCGTGGAGGGGCTGGCCCGGGCGACGGGAACGCCTGCCGCGCGGGTGCGGCGCGCGGTGATGCTGGCCGGGGCGACGGCCCCGGTGGCGCGCGAGCTGCTGGCGCGCGGGCCGGACGCGCTGGCGGAGTTCCGGCTGACCGTGGGGCGGCCGGTGCAGCCGATGCTCGCGCACAGCGCCGGGTCCGTGGGCGAGGGCGTCGACAAGCTCGGCCCGTGCGCGGTCGAGGAGAAACTGGACGGCATCCGCGTCCAGGTGCACCGCGACGGCGACCGCGTCCGCGCGTACACCCGCACACTCGACGACATCACCGACCGTCTGCCCGAACTGACCGCCGCAGTCGGCGAGTTGAGCGGGGATCGCGTCATCCTGGACGGCGAGATGATCGCGCTCGGTACCGACGGCCGACCGCGCTCCTTCCAGGACATCGCGGGCCGGGTGGGGGCACGCCTCGACGTGGCCGGGGCGGCCGCCCACCTCCCCCTGTCCGCCGTCTTCTTCGACATCCTGTACGCCGACGGCGAGGACCTCCTCGACCTCCCCCTGAGCGAACGGCACGCACGGCTCGCCCGCCTCGTCCCGGAGCCGATGCGGGTGCGTCGCGCGCTCGTGGCGGATCCCGCCGACGAGGAGGCGCGCCGGGCCGCCGACGCGTTCTTCGCCGAGACGCTGGCGCGCGGCCACGAGGGCGTCGTCCTCAAGGCCCTCGACACCCCTTACAGCGCGGGCCGCCGAGGCGCCGCCTGGCTCAAGGTGAAGCCCGTCCACACCCTGGACCTCGTCGTCCTCGCCGCCGAGTGGGGACACGGCCGACGCACCGGCAAGTTGTCCAACCTCCACCTGGGAGCCCGCCGCGACGACGGCACGTACGCCATGCTCGGCAAGACCTTCAAGGGCATGACCGATGTGATGCTGGCCTGGCAGACCGACCGCCTGCGCGAACTCGCCGTCGAGGACGACGGGTTCACGGTACGGGTCCGCCCCGAGCTGGTCGTGGAGATCGCCTACGACGGCCTGCAGCGCTCCACGCGCTATCCGGCGGGGGTGACGCTGCGGTTCGCGCGGGTGGTGCGGTACCGGGAGGACAAGACGGCGGCGGAGGCGGACACGGTGGAGACGGTGCTGGGGCGGCACGAGGGCCAGGGCGAGGGCTCGGGCGAGGACCGGGTCGAGGGCTAGGGCGCGGGTTGGGTGGAGGGGGTGCCGTCGGCCGGTTCCGGGAACGCCGTGGCGCGGGTCCTGGGTTTGCGTCCGGCGGGGAACAGGACGACCACCCCGGCAGCCATGAGGGCGAAGCCCGCGACCGCCAGGGGGTTCCAGTCGGGCTCCAGGGCGCGCATCTGCGGGGTGCTCGGGACGTCGGACGGGTCGTCCGCGTGGTAGATCACTTCGATGGGGCTCCCCTCCTTCGTCCGCGGGAGGGGCGGCGTGGTGGGCAGGTCCACGGTGACGGGGGCCTTGTCCCTCGGCCGGAAGCGGACGGTGATGCCGCTGGTCCGGCCGTCTCCGTCGGTCCTGACGTCGACGGCCTTGCCCTCGACGGTCACCCCGTTCTGGTACAGCCTGGTCACCCGCGTGTGCCCGCTGTACCCGAACAGCGTGACGACGATGGAACCGCCGACGAACAGCAGCGCCGCGAGCCAGAACAGCTTGACGCCCCGGCTCACCACCGGGCCCGGGTTCTGCGTGGTCGGGTGGGTCATGCGCCCAGCGTGACCGGCCGCCGTGGCGGTGGGGTGACGTCCGTGTCCGGGATGTGCCACAGTCGGCACGGCCGGGGTCCGGGGTCCAGGTGCGGCCGGGGTCCGGGGTCCGGGTGCGGCCGGGGCTCGGCGTCGAGCGCGGTCGAGGCCGGGCCTCAGGCGCGGGTCAGCCTGCAAGCGGCGGCGATGAAGCCGGGGCCGAACCCGAGGAGCAGCCCCTTGTCCGCCGGGGCGGGCTCGTCGAACGTGCGGCGCAGCACGTCGAGGACGGACGCGCCGCCGAGGTTTCCGTACAGCTCCAGGCTGTCCCAGGAGTGGCGCAGCGGGCCCTTGCGGGCGTCGTCCTCGGGTCCGGTGTCGACGCGAAGCACGGACTCGGCGCTCCTCAGGATGGCCGGGCCCCCGGCGTGCACCACGCAGAAGTCGGGGACGAACGCGGTGTCCCCGTCGCCGTCCAGCCACTGGTGGAGGGCCGGTGCGACGAAGCCGATGGCGCGGGTGGCCTCCCGCGTGGAGTCGAAGTGCAGCCCGTAGGAGTCGAGCCGTCCTTCGTAGAAGTTCTGGCTCCTGGGCAGGGCGTACTGCCAGGTGTCCTCGATACGGAACCGCGGCCCGTCCCCGCCCCCGTCCCGGCCGGAGACCACACAGGCCGCGGCGCTGTCGCCGAACAGCACCTTGTAGATCATGCTCTCGCGGCTGGTGTCGACGGGGTTGTACGTCGCGGCACTCAGGCACTCCGCGACCACGACCAGGACGTGCGCTCCCGGGTGGGCGGCGAGGTGATCGTGCGCCAGGGCCAGCGCCTGCGCTCCCCCCGCGCAGCCGTACGAACCGAGAGGTATGCGCGCTACGTCCGACCGCAGCCCCTGCGACCCCAGCAGCTGGACGAGGTCCGTGTCGAGGCTCGGCGCGGTCCAGGAGGTGGTGTGACTGGTGATGACGCAGTCGATGTCCGCCAGCTCCAGCCCGGCGTTCTCCAGCGCCCGCGGCACGGCGAGCAGCGCCAGGTCGAGCGAGTCGGCGTAGGCGGCCCGATTCCGCTCCTCGAAGGTCGCGTCACCCGAGACCGTCGCCGACCGCAGGGGCCTGCTGAAGTACCGCGTCCGCACACCGGTGGACCGCGCGGTCCGCAGATACGCGCTGAGCCGCGGCAGGTCGGCGTGCTGCCGGGCCATGTCCGCGGTGAGATCGTCCATCGAGACGGCATGCTCGGCGAGTTCGATGTGCGGTCTGGAGATCAATGCGGTGGACATGGGCCAGGGACTCCTTCGGCCTGCGGGTCGGCGAGCCCAATCTACGGCAGCGGGGCCCGCGTGCTCAGGGGCAGTGGCAGTCCAGGTCGCTGCGATCCCGCGTGGAACCGCAGCATGACGAGTCGGGCGTCGAACTCGGTGAGCGGGCTGGCGGCGGAGAGCGTCACCCAGCCCGGCCCCGCCACCGCGTGCCGGATCGGGCGTACGACGCCGTCGAGAGGCAGGACCCGCGATTCCGCCGTCGCTTCGTAAAGGGGCCCGACGACGGAATCACCCCGCACCTCGGCAGCCATCTTGATCAGTTCGGCGTCGTCCGGACGGTCCGCGACAGCCCGCCCCAGCGCCGGGCAGGCCGCGGGCGCCCAGTCCTCGGCCCAGTTCGTCAGCGTGAACCCACGGGCCTCGTCGTCCAGCAGCATCCACCGCATGATGTTGGACGGCGCCTGTCCCCGCGGGAAGAGCGCCTCGAACTCGGCGTTGCACACCATGAGGTTCCAGCGCCCGTCGGCGATGTAGGCCATCGAGCCGGAAATCCCCTCGACAACCGTCCGCCACACCGTCTGCATCGCCATCCACCCCTCCGAGCCCCACCGACAAGCATCCCCATACACATGCATTCACGTCATACCGCCCCCCGCAGGGGGGGAGCAGGCACGAAGGTGACACCTGTGCGTGAGGCAAACTTAGCCAGTCTTTGCGACCGGGGGACGGCGGGACTCGGGGAGGGGACACGGCAAGAGGTTCGGACCGGACCCTCCGGCGGCCTCGTCCGCGCTAGTGCCCCATGCCGGCGCCCCCGTCGACGGGGATCACCGCGCCGGTGATGTAGGCGGCCTGCGGCGACGCGAGGAAGGCGATCGTGGCCGCTATCTCCTCGGGCCTGCCCAGGCGGCGCAGGGGGATCTGGTCGACGAGACGCTCCCGCTGCGCCTCGGTGAGCTTGTCGGCCATCTGGGTGTCGGTCAGACCGGGAGCGACCACGTTGAAGGTGATGTTGCGGGAGCCGAGTTCGCGGGCCATGGACCGGGAGAACCCGACGAGCGCGGCCTTGGACGCCGCGTAGTTGGACTGGCCCGCCTCGCCGCGCAGGCCGACCGCCGAGGAAACCAGCACCACTCGGCCGGTCCTGGCGCGGAGCATGCCCTTGCTGGCGCGCTTGACCGCACGGAACGTCCCGGTGAGGTTGGTGTCGAGCACGGAGGTGAACTCGTCCTCGCTCATGCGCATGAGCAGCTGGTCCTTCGCGATGCCCGCACAGCACACCAGGACGCCGACAGGCCCGTGTGCGTCCTCTGCCTCCTTGAAGGCGGCATCCACCTGAGCGGCATCGGTGACATCGCACCGGATCGCGAGAACGTCCGCGGGCGGCTCGGCAGTGCGGTAGGTCACGGCCACGCGGTCACCTAACGCTTGCAGGGCCCGCGCGGTGGCGAGGCCGATGCCCCGGCTGCCGCCGGTTATCAGAACGGAACGAGACACGAGGAGACCCTTCTCAAGACAGTGAACGTTCCTGGCTTAGCACAGTGGAGTCGCCCGGCTCGGACCCAGGGGGCGATCAGTCGGCCAGCGCCTGCATGCCGGTGCGGGTGAGCTGTCGGCTGATGGCACCGGCCGTGTCCATCACGGCGGCCACGAACCGGTTCCGGACCGCGGTGCCGCGCAGCTGCCGGTGCGAGGCCAGCAGGCTGACCGCCCCCGCCACGGTCGATCCCCGCCAGACCGGCGCCGCGATGATGTCCCTGTCCAGCAGCGGGGAGGGACCGACGGCATAGCCGTCCTCGCGAATGCGGTGGAACGGCGGCCGCGCGGCGCCGGTGTCACCCAGGCAGGCCAGGATGACCCAGCCGGACGCGTCGGCCTCCAACGGAGCGCGCCACAGGGCCTGAAGGGATGCTTGCGGAGCGGCGTACAACTGCTGCGCGTGCGCCCCGAGCGCCGTCTCCGCGTGCACCCGCATCGGCCTGCCGATCAGGAGTGCCGCGTATGCCAGCGCAATTTGACCGGTCCGTGACTGTAAGGTGATCAGTTCAGTGCGAACAGTAGCTGAACCCAGACCAGTTGGCGGACCGGACCTACCTAAGGGGAAGTCAGAGAAGAGATGCGGTGTTTCTACAAAGGCGTAGTGGCCGCGTGGACCTTGCCGCTCCACCGCACCCTCGCCGACCAGCGCTTGAACGTAGCGATGGGCCGTCGGGGAGGGCAACGCCGCTTGGGCCGCGATGGCTGCCAGCGGGTGCGTCCCCGGCCCGAGCCGGCGCAGCGCGCGCAGCACGGCGAGCGTCCGGCCCACGGCGCTGCCCGCCTGGTCAGGCGTCATGACGGCAGCATGTTGCGACATCGCGAACTCCCCCTCGCAGTTGAGGACCTGCGCGTCTCCCGCAACGCGATCAGCTCCGGGCAGCCATTGTTGCCGCCCCGCCGCCCCCGCCACCAGGAACGATTTCTTCCGGTACCCGAATTTCAGGAAATTCCCTTTCCGGTAAATGGGTTCACGGTGCGGAGAGCCATCGGCGAAAGGGTGGAAGGTGGACAATAAGGCAGCCTTGCGCCAGCTGTTGCGATGGAAGCGGCAGCAGCTTGACCCCGCGAGCCAGCCCGGGCTCCTGAACTGGCGTCCCCGCAGCGGTCGCGGCCGCCGCGCGGCGGGCCTGTCACAGGCACAGGTCGCCCAGCTCCTGCACGTGTCGGAGCGCACCTACGCGCAATTCGAGCGCGGCGAAATGGCGGCCCCCACGGCCGAGTTCCTCGACAATGTCTCCCGCGTACTGCACCTGCTCGAGCAGGAACGCACCGCTCTGTACGTCTACTCCCTCGGCCATGAAGCACCCCACCCGCAGGACCCGTTGGCCGGCCGGACCGTGCACCCCGCCTGGCACGAGGCCATCCGCCGGGTCACCGGCCAGCCGAGCTACATCAATGACGTCGCCTGGAACGCCGTCGCCTACAACGACGACTTCGTCCGCATGTTCCCCCGTGCCCCGGACGCGGAACCGGCCGTCCCGGAGCGCAATCTCATGCGCTACATGCTGCTCAACGAAGTGGCCCGCGAACACCACCTGGTGAACTGGGAGTCGGAGTGGGCCGTGCCCCTGACCGCCCAGTTGCGCAACGCCGTCGCCCAGCACCCGGAGAACGCGGACCTGCAACGACTCGACCAGGAGGTCGACGCCGATCCGGTGTCCGGCCCCATCTACCGGGCGAACCATGTGGCCTACGTCCATCCGAACGGCGACACGCGCCGCATGCGCTACCCCTGGTACGGGCCGCTGGGCGCGCGGGACGAACCGGACCGGTGCTGTGACCGGCACGCTCCCTCCCAGGAGGGTGACGTCACCATGTGCGCGGCCATGCCCATGGGCTCGCCCGGCGCCCGGTTCTTCTTCCTGGTCTTCAAACCCGGGCCGCCGGGTTTCACTGAGCCGAACTGACACAGTCGCTATTCCGGTCAATGAAATCTGAACGAGTGCCGTGCTCCGCTGCGTTGCGTCGCCAGGAGCCGCTGCTCTTTGATTCACACACCTGCGCGCCGAGCCCTGCACCGGGCGTGTGCGATCAGGCGCCGAAACGGCCGTTCCCCGGCCATCTCATGTTCGGCCTGGTGCCGCCCGTACCCGACCCCATCGCGGCGGGCGGCACCCGATCACTAGCGGTACGACCAGGCCGCCGCCTTGCTGGAGAGCTCAAGGATGCTCGGCGCCGGGGAGCCGCCCCGCAGATGGCTGTACTCCACCGCGATCACTATCATCAGCCGTTCCGGCAGGCCCAGTTGCGGATAGAAGTCCCGCTGGAACAGCTCGTCCATGGTTTCCTCCACGGTACGGTCGGCCTCGTAGCAGCGGCGCACCTCACGCTGCACCGTGCGGAGGTACACCAGGTGCTCCTCCAGCCCGGCTTGATCCGTCGGCCGCCCGTGTCCGGGGATGACGACCCGCGGGTTGAAGCTGAGGACGAGCTCGCACGCGTTGATGATGTTCTGCAGCGGCCCCGCCCAGTGCGGCGGGTGGTCGCCGTGGAAGAAGACGTCGCCGGTGCAGACCACGTCCCCGATGCGGGCCACCAGATCGCTCACGTGATGCGCGGGCCCCACCTCGTACAGTTCCACCTCCTTGTCGCCCACGACGACGGTGTGCCGTCCGGAGAAGGTCAGGGTGGGCACGGTGACTTGAGCCGAGGTGAAGTCGAAGACGCTGAAGTGGTCGCGCAGGTAGCGACCCAGCGGCAGGTCCGGCGGCGAGTCGTGCACGAGGGCGTGCATTTCCTGCGGAGTCGGCTCGTGGTGATCGTGGTGGTCCGCGCCGGTGGCGATGATCTCCGCCTCGGGGAACAGGTGGTTCCCGAAGCTGTGGTCGCCGTTCGCATGAGTGTTGATCACGGTCCGTACCGTGCGTCCGCCGAGCCGGGGCCGAGCGGCAGTGATCATCGCCTCGGTCATCGGCCCGTCGTAAGGAGTGTCGATCACCGCCGCGTCGGCACCCGAAATGATCCACAGGCAGTTCGCGTACCCCCAGAGGCCCGTGCCCTCGGGAGCCCAGAGGTAGAGGCCGTCCGCGCCGGGAACGGGAGAGAGCTGTGTAGGGAGATTCATGGGCGCATTGTGACCGGTCAGGGCGCCGGGTAGCGCTGTGGTGTCGCGCACAGTCCGATTCCGCCAGGGGTCCGACGGGCGGCGCCAAGCTCCCTTGTCACCGGCATCGGTGACACCTGGTCACCACGGGCGTCAGCCGTGCAGCACCGGTGCGTAGTATCCGCAGCACCGCCGTCGCGTGGGCGAGGTCGAACTCGTCCGGTTCGTCCTCCGCCAGTTCGTTCTCCAGGTCTCACATTTCGAGCATGACGGAGTAGCCGACGAGGACGTCCGGGCCGCCCGCACCCTTCTACAACGTCGACGGCACGACCACCTAGCGCTACCCCCCACCAGCGCACCACCAAGTATCAGTAAAATTTGGACCGATAGGGTGGCATGAGCACGAAGTAACCCATGAGCATCAGGGGAGAGCTGTGTCCGCTCCACGTATGAGCCGAACGCCACTGCCAGGCATCGGTACGCGCTACGACCTCACCACCCGCGAACAGCGGCGATTGTCCGTCGTGGCGCACCGGGACGGGGGCCGGACGCTCAGCGCCTACCGCTCCGACGACCCGGACGCGTGCGCGCTCTCGCTGCGGCTGAGCTCGGGCGAGGCGGCGGCGCTCGTGGACGCGCTCCTGCCGACGCACCAGAGCCCCAATCTGCTGCACACCACCGACCTGGGCCTCCTCGCCGAGCGCATCGAGATCGCGGCGACCTCGCACTGGAACGGGCGCGTGCTCGGCGACACCCGGCTGCGCACCGAGACCGGCACCTCCGTGGTGGCGGTGCTGCGGCGGGCCGACGCCATCCCCTCGCCCACGCCGGACTTCCGGCTCGCGGGCGGCGACACCCTCATCGTGATCGGTACCCGGGAAGGCGTCGAGAGCGCCGCGGCGATTCTCGGCCGGGAGTGATCGCGTGCACTCTGCCGTCCTGCTCATAGAGTTCGGCGCGATCATTCTCGCGCTCGGGCTGCTCGGCCGCTTCGCCGGGCGCTTCCAGTTCTCCCCCATCCCGCTGTATCTGCTCGCCGGGCTCGCGTTCGGGACGGGCGGGCTGCTGCCGCTCGGCACCAGCGAGGAGTTCGTCGCCATCGGCGCGGAGATCGGCGTCATCCTGCTGCTCCTGATGCTCGGCCTGGAGTACACGGCCAGCGATCTCGTCAGCAACCTCAAGACCCAGTACCCGGCCGGGATCGTGGACTGCGCCCTCAACGCGCTGCCGGGCGCGGCCGCCGCGCTCCTGATGGGCTGGGGCCCGGTGGCCGCCGTCGTCCTCGCCGGGGTCACCTGGATCTCGTCGTCCGGCGTCATCGCGAAGGTCCTCGGCGACCTGGGGCGGCTCGGCAACCGCGAGACCCCCGTCATCCTGAGCATCCTCGTCCTGGAGGACCTCGCGATGGCCGTCTACCTGCCCATCATCACCGCGCTGCTCGCGGGCGTCGGCTGGGCCGCGGGCAGCCTCACGCTGGCGATCGCGCTCGGCGCGGCGGGCGCCGTGCTGTTCGTGGCGGTGCGCTACGGGCGGATCATCTCGCGGTTCGTGTCGAGCGACGACCCGGAGAAGCTGCTGCTCGTGGTCCTGGGCCTGACGATCCTGGTCGCGGGCATCGCCCAGCAGCTCCAAGTGTCGGCCGCCGTCGGGGCGTTCCTCGTCGGCATCGCGCTGTCGGGTGAGGCGGCGGAGGGCGCGCACAGCCTGCTTGCGCCGCTGCGGGACCTGTTCGCCGCCATGTTCTTCGTCTTCTTCGGGCTGCACACCGATCCGGCGAGCATCCCCCCGGTCCTGCTGCCCGCGCTGGCGCTGGCCGCGGTCACCGCGTGCACGAAGGTCGCCACCGGCTACTGGGCGGCGCGGCGCGCGGGCATCTCGGTCAAGGGCCGCTGGCGGGCGGGCGGCGCGCTGGTCGCGCGCGGCGAGTTCTCCATCGTCATCGCGGGGCTCGCGGTGACGGCGGGCATCGAGCCCCGCCTCGGCCCGCTGGCCACGGCGTACGTCCTGATCCTGGTCGTGGTGGGACCGCTCACCGCCCGCTATGCGGAGCCGGTCGCGGCGCTGGCCGGCCGGTTGTCCCGTCGCCAGGATACCGGCGGGTCCGACGTACCGGCGCCCCTGGAGACCGTGCCCGCGACCCAGGCGGACCCCGCGGACGCGGCGTCGGCCCCCGAAGCCGTGCCGTCCGTGCCCGTGGACGAGCCCGGTGGCAGTGGGGCGCGCCAGCGCTGACCGTCGATCACGGCCCCCGCGCGCGGGGGCCGTGATCACCCAGGTCGCGGGGCCTGGGCGGGGCGCTTAGCGTGTGACGGGGGTGTCTCTCGGCTCGGGGGGTCTGGAGGTCACGATGGACCGCTCGCCCGGCTCCGGCCCCGAGGGCATACCGGAAGGCATTCCGCAGCCGGTCTCACAGCCGGTGACAGCCGACGCCGCCGCGCCGCCCCCGGCCTCCGCCGCCGCCCACACCGGCGGCAAGCACGAGCACCGCTGGCTGATCCTCGCGGTCATCGCCACCGCGCAGCTCATGGTGGTCCTGGACGCGACGATCGTGAACATCGCGCTGCCGTCCGCGCAGCAGGACCTGGGCTTCACCGACGGCAACCGGCAGTGGGTCGTCACCGCGTACGCGCTCGCGTTCGGCAGCCTGCTGCTGCTCGGCGGGCGCATCGCGGACCTGGTGGGCCGCAAGGCGGTCTTCCTCGCGGGCCTCGCCGGGTTCGCGCTGGCCTCCGCGCTCGGCGGCGCCGCCACCAGCTTCGGGATGCTGGTGATCGCCCGCGCGCTGCAGGGCCTGTTCGGCGCGCTCCTCGCGCCCGCCGCGCTCTCCCTGCTCAGCACCACGTTCACGGACCCGCGCGAGCGCGCGAAGGCGTTCGGCATCTACGGCGCCGTGGCGGGCTCGGGCGCCGCGGTCGGGCTGCTGCTCGGCGGCGTGCTCACGGAGTATCTGGACTGGCGCTGGTGCCTGTACGTGAACCTCGCCTTCGCCGCGGCCGCGATGATCGGCGGCTGGCGCCTGCTGCACCCGGGGGCGCCGGACGACCGGCCCAAACTCGACGTGCCGGGCACGGTGTTGGTGTCGGCCGGTCTGTTCTGCATCGTCTACGGCTTCTCCAACGCCGAGACGCATGCCTGGGGCGACCCGCTGACGTGGGGGTTCCTCGTCATCGGCGTCGTACTCGTGACGGCCTTCGCCTGGTGGCAGACACGGGCCGCACATCCACTGCTCCCCCTCAGGGTGCTGCTCGACCGGGACCGGGGCGCTTCGTTCCTCGCGATGTTCATCTCCGGAGCGGGCATGTTCGGCGTGTTCCTGTTCCTGACGTACTACATGCAGCAGATCCTCGACTACACGCCCATCAAGACGGGGCTCGCCTTCATCCCGATGGTCGTGGTGATGGTCGTGATCTCCGTCCTGACCACCAACGTGCTCGTGCCGCGCTTCGGCGCGAAACCGGTCGTGCCGCTCGGCATGGCGCTCTCCGCGGGCGGCATGGTGTGGCTGACGGCGCTCGACACCACCAGCGGCTACGCCCTGCACGTGCTGCCGCCGCTGCTCGTCTTCGGGCTCGGGCTCGGCCTCATCTTCGCCCCGGCGATGAGCATGGCCACCTCGGGCGTCGCCGCGCACGACGCGGGTGTGGCGTCCGCGATGGTCAACACCACCCAGCAGGTGGGCGGTTCCATCGGTACGGCGCTCCTGAACACCCTCGCCACCAGCGCCGCCACCCACTACCTCGTCGGCAAGCGCCCGACGCCCGAGGTGCAGGCCCAGGCCCAGGTGCAGAGCTACGAGACGGCGTACTGGTGGTCGGCCCTCTTCTTCGCCGTCGGCTTCCTCGTTACGTTCGTGCTGTACCGCAAGGGGCGGCCCGCCGACAGTCACCTCGGCGAGGGCGCCGTGCACATGTAGGCCGCGCGTCCCGGCACGGATCCCGCGTACAACGGCCAGGAGGGCGGTGGGTCCATGACGGCGTCCCCCGGCGGCGAACACGCTCCCAGCGGTGACGGCGGGGTCGCCCTCGCGTCGACGCGCGGCCGCTGGGTGCTGACCAGCGCGGTCCTCGCCTCCGGCATGGCCATGCTCGACGGCACCGTCGTGAACGTGGCCCTGCCCACCCTCGGCCGCGACCTCGACGCGTCGATCTCCTCGCTCCAGTGGGTCGTCAACGCCTACATGCTCACGCTGTCCGCGCTGCTCCTGCTCGGCGGGGCACTAGGCGACCGGATCGGGCGGCGGCGCACACTCGTCATCGGCGTGGTGTGGTTCGCGCTGGCGTCCGCGCTGTGCGGCCTCGCGCAGGACGCGGGCACCCTCATCGCGGCGCGCGCCCTGCAGGGCGTGGGCGGTGCGCTGCTCACGCCCGGCTCCCTCGCGCTGGTGCGCTCGTCGTTCCGGCCGCGGGACCAGGCCAGGGCGGTGGGCGCGTGGTCCGGGCTCGGCGGGGTCGCGGGGGCGGTCGGTCCGTTCCTCGGCGGCTGGCTGATCGACGGTCCCGGCTGGCGCTGGATCTTCCTCATCAACCTGCCGCTGGCCGCGCTGGTGCTGTTCGCGGTGCGGCACGTGCCGGAGAGCCGCGACGAGCACGCCGCGGGGCAGCGCTTCGACGTCCCGGGCGCGGTGCTCGCGGCGCTGTTCCTGGCGGGCGTGAGCTTCGCGCTGATCGGGGCGTCCGGCGACTCCTCGTTCGTGGCAGGGGTGCTGCCGGGACTCGTGGGCCTGGCGGCGGGCGCGGCGTTCCTGCTGGTCGAGCACCGGCGGCAGGACCCGATGCTGCCCTTGGAGCTCTTCCGTTCCGGCCTGTTCTCCGCGGCCAACGTCATGACGCTGTGCCTGTACGCGGCCATCGGCGGCATCCTGTTCATGCTGCCCGTGCAGTTGCAGACGACGCTCGGCTACGACGCCCTCCAGGCCGGTACGGCGACGCTCCCCATCACCGTCCTGATGCTGCTCCTGTCGGCCCCCGCGGGCGACCTGGCGCGGCGGATCGGCCCGCGCCTGCCGCTGTGCGCAGGCCCGCTGATCGCCGCCGCGGGCGTCCTGCTGATGCAGCGGATCGGCCCCGGAGCGTCCTACGCCGCCGACGTGCTGCCCGCCGTCGTCGTGCTCGGCCTCGGCATGAGTGTGTTCGTCGCCCCGCTCACGGCGACGGTGCTCGCCTCGGTGGACGCGGGCCGCGCCGGGCTTGCCAGCGGGGTCAACAACACGGCGGCCCGCATCGCCCAGCTCCTGGTCGTCGCCGCGCTGCCGCTCGCGGTGGGCCTCACCGGCACGGCCTACACCGACCCGGACGCCCTCGACTCGGCCTTCGGCAAGGCATCCTGGGGCTGCGCGGGGCTGTTCGTCCTGGCGGCCGCCGCGGCCTTCGCGTTCATCCGCCCGCGCCCCGCGGACTGGCACGAGGAAGAGGGCAACACCCCGCACTGCACGGCCAACATGTCCGTGACGTCGCCACCGCTGGAGCCAGGGGAGTGCGGCCGGGACTGACCCGGTACCGAGAGGTAGGACTGCCTGCGGCAGGACCATCCGCGAGCCCGAACACGCCCCGTGCGCACGCCGGTCCGCAGTATCCCAGCCACCCACCCGGCCCATCAACCGCTCAGCGCGATAACCCAGTTGGCGCAGTCTCGGGTGCCGGACCGCCGCCGCTCAGGGCCTAAGGTGTACGCCATGTCCGCTCCCGAGCTGATCCGCATCGTCTCCCGCTCCTCCCCCATGGCCCTCGCCCAGGTCGAGCGCGTGCGCGCCGAACTCGCCGCCCGCCACCCGGGCATCCGCACCGAGGTCCTGCCCGTGACCACCTCCGGCGACCGGTGGATGGGCGACCTGGCCAAGCTCGGCGGGAAGGGCGCGTTCACCAAGGAGGTCGACGCGGCGCTGCTCGCCGGGGAGGCCGACCTCGCGGTGCACTGCGTCAAGGACGTACCGGCGGACCGGCCGCTGCCCGCGGGCACGACGTTCGCGGCGTTCCTGCGGCGCGACGACATCCGGGACGCGCTCATCCACCCCCAGGGCCTGACCCTCGACGAGCTGCCCCCGGGCACCCGCATCGGCACCTCGTCGGTGCGCCGCATCGCGCAGCTCTCCGCGTCCCACCCGCACCTGAACTGCGTACCGATGCGCGGCAACGCGGGCCGCCGGCTGGCGAAGCTGGCGGGCGGGGA
The DNA here is from genome assembly GCF_014650815.1 of Streptomyces flavofungini. Taxonomy (GTDB): domain Bacteria; phylum Actinomycetota; class Actinomycetes; order Streptomycetales; family Streptomycetaceae; genus Streptomyces; species Streptomyces flavofungini. The sequence goes on along the minus strand of NZ_BMVR01000003.1, from coordinate 587,778 downwards.
ATGCGACGCGCTGCTCCTCGCGGTGTCCGGCCTGGAGCGGATCGGGGCGATGGAGCACGTCTCCGAGGTGCTCTCCGTCGAGACGATGTGCCCGCCCATCGGCGCCGGGATCCTCGCCCTGCAGTGCCGCGAGGACGACGCGGTGACGATCGACGCGGTGAGCGGCCTCGGCGACCGGGACGCCTGGCGGGAGGCCACCGCCGAGCGGATGTTCCTGCACGTGCTCCAGGGGCACTGCAACTCGCCGATCGCCGGGTACGCCCGCAGCGAGCCGAGCGGCGACCTGTCCCTGCGCGCCCGGGTGTTCACGCCCGACGGCAAGACGGTCCTGAACGCCCACGAGTGGGCCGGACCGCTCGACCCGGCGACCCTCGGCACGTCGGTGGCGGTCACGCTGCTGCGCCAGGGTGCGCGCGAGCTGATCGACTCGATCGCCCACTGACGGCGTCGGTCGGGACGGCCGACGGCGGTCCCGACCGAAACGCCTGGGGGAAAACCCCCAGCTCAGTCGGAGGAAAGCCGCGTTACGGCGGCACCTGCCCCAGACCTAGCGTGAGCTGCATGACAACGCCAGGTTCGCGGCAGGAGTGGTGATGATCCAGGTCCAGGGCCTGACCAAGCGGTACGGGCCGAACACCGCCGTCGACGCGCTGAGTTTCGACGTGACACCCGGAGCCGTGACGGGCTTCCTCGGCCCGAACGGCTCGGGCAAGTCGACCACCATGCGCATGATCATGGGCCTCGACCGGCCCGACGCCGGACAGGCGCTGATCGGGGGACGCCCGTACGGCGAACTGCGGCAGCCGCTGCGCGAGGTGGGCGCGCTCCTCGAAGCACGCACCTTCCACCCCGGACGCAGCGCGCGGGCGCACCTGTCCGCCCTGGCCGCGGCGGGCGACATCCACCCCGCGCGCGTCGCCGAGGTCCTCGCCACCGTCGGCCTGAGCGACGTCGCCGGGCGCCGCGCCGGAACGTACTCCCTCGGCATGGCGCAGCGCCTCGGCATCGCCGCCGCGCTGCTCGGCGACCCCGGGGTGCTCCTCTTCGACGAGCCGGTGAACGGGCTCGACCCCGAAGGCGTGCGCTGGATCCGGGACCTGATGCGGTCGCTGGCCGCGGAGGGCCGCACGGTGCTGCTGTCCAGCCACCTCATCAGCGAGATGGCGCTCACCGCGGACCACCTGGTGGTGATCGGCCAGGGGCGGCTGCTCGCGGACACGTCCGTGCGGGAGCTGACCGCGCGGGGGCGGTCCCTGGAGGAGGCGTTCTTCACGCTCACGGAGGGCGCGTCCGTCCACCGGGGCACCGCTCACCACGCGGGCCACGATGCCGCCCCGGAAAGGAACGCCCGATGACCACGCTCACCGTCCCCGCGCCAACCCGGCGCTCCGCCCCCTTCGCGCGCGCCGCCCGCATGGAGTGGATCAAGCTGCGCAGCCTGCGCTCCACGGCGTGGGCGCTGCTGCTCACCGTCGCGGGCATGATCGCCGTCGGTGTCGTCACGATGGCCAACACCAAGGCGCCGTCGGCCGACAGGGCCGCCCAGTTCGACCCGACGAACAACGTGCTCGCGGGCGTCGCACTCGGCCAGTTGGTCGTCGGTGTGCTCGGCGTCCTCGTCGTCACCGGGGAGTACTCCTGCGGCTCCATCCGCTCCACGCTCGCCGCGATCCCCGACCGGCGCACCCTGCTCGCGGCCAAGGCGGCCGTGTACGGCACCGTCACGCTGGTCGTGGGTGAGGCGGTCGCCCTCGTGACGTTCTTCGCGGGCCGCGCGGCGCTCGCCGAGGGCGTGCCGCGTCCCGGCATCGGCGACCCGGGCGTGCTGCGGGCGGTGCTCCTGGCAGGCGCCTATCTGAGCCTCGTCGGGCTGCTCGGCATCGGGATCGGCGCCCTGCTCCGGCACACGGCGAGCGCCATCGCCGTGCTCGTCGGCGTCACCTTCGTGCTGCCCGCCGTCATCGGCGGCCTCTCGGGCCCGACCGTCGCGAAGTTCTTCCCGACCATGATCGCCGGGAACTCGCTGGCCGTCGCCAAGCCCGTCGCCGACATGCTCGCGCCCTGGACCGGCTTCGCCGTGCTCTGTCTGTACGTGGCCGCCACCCTCGGCGCGGGCGCCCGGCTGCCGGCCCACCGCGACGCCTGACAGGGAAACTGATCACCATGCACGACTCCCCCCGGGCCACCCCGCACCCCACACCCGACGCACCTCCGGCGCTCGTCGCCACGGTCCTGCGCGCCCCGTTCACCCGCCGCGCCTGGACCGAGGCGGCGTACTGCCTGATCGCGTTCCCGCCCGCCCTGGCGGGCGGTGTCGTCCTGCTCGTGTTCCTCGCCCTGGGCGCGGGTCTGACGGTGTCGCTGCTGGGCGCCGTGATCGGCGCACTGGTGCTGGTGGGGTGTCTGTGGTTCGCGCGGCGGCTCGGGGCGCTGCACCGGGGCCTCGCGTCGGGGCTGCTCGGGGAGCGGGTGCCGGGGGCGGGGGCGCCGGGGCCCGGCTCCGGGGTGTTCGGCCGCCTCGACGCGCGGCTGCGGGACGCGGCGGGCTGGCGGGCGGTCTGGTACGCGCTGGTGAAGCTGCCGGTGGGCGCGCTCGGCTGGTACGCGGTGCTGTTCTGGGTCACCGGCCTGATCAACGTCACGGCGCCGCTGCGGTGGGGCGTGTTCGGGCAGAACGCCGCACCCGGGGACGGGGAGGGCATGCCTGTGGTGACGCCCGTCCCCGTCGGCGGCTTCGAGGTGCACACCTTCGCCGGTACGTTCGTGGCGCTCCCGCTCGGCCTCGCGCTGCTGCTGCTCGCGCCCTGGGCGACGCGCCTCGCCGTGGAGGCCGACCGGCGGCTGCTGCGCGCCCTGCTCGGGCCGAACCTCCTGGCAGCGCGCGTACGGGACTTGGAGGAGACCCGGGCCCTTGCGGTCGACGACTCGGTGGCGCTGCTCCGCCGGGTCGAGCGCGATCTGCACGACGGCGCGCAGGTGCGGCTCGTGGCGGTGGCGATGAGCCTCGACATGATCAAGGAACGCCTCGGCGCGCCGGTCGGCGGGAGCGACGGCGGCGAGGGAGCCACGGGCCCGGGCAGCGCAGGTCCGCACCCGCCCATCGACCTCGACCGCGTACGCCAACTCGTCGACGGCGCGCACCGCAACGCCACGGAAGCCCTCACCGAACTGCGCGACCTGGCCCGGGGCATCCACCCGCCGGTCCTCGACGACGGCCTGCCCGACGCCCTCGCCACGCTCGCCGCCCGCAGCACCGTGCCCGTCGAGCTGACCGCGGACGTCCCGCACCGCCCGACCCCCGCCATCGAGACCATCGCGTACTTCTGCGCCGCCGAACTCCTCACGAACGTCATCAAGCACAGCGGCGCCTCCCAGGTCGTGATCACGGTGACCGAGGGCGTGGCCGACAGCGGCGGGAGCACCGGCGGCGTGCTGCGGCTGCGCGTCGCCGACGACGGGCGCGGGGGCGCCGCCGTCGGCACGGGCAGCGGCCTGATCGGGTTGACGCAGCGGGTGCGTACGGTCGACGGGAGTCTGCGGGTCCACAGTCCCGAGGGCGGGCCGACGGCGGTCGTCGTCGAGCTGCCGCTGCACGCGTGAGAGCATGCCGACATGCGTGTCGTGATCGCTGAGGATGCCGCCGTACTGCGGGAATTGCTGGCCCAGATGCTGGTCGAGCGCGGCCATGAGGTGTGCGCGGCCGTCGGCGACGCGGACGCGCTGCGTGCCGCCGTCGCCGAGCACCGCCCGGACGTCACGGTCGTCGACATCCGGATGCCGCCGTCGCACACCGACGAGGGCCTGCGCGCCGCCATCGACATCCGGCGCGACCACCCGGGCACGGGCGTGCTCCTGTTCTCCCAGTACGTCGAGACGAAGTACGCCACGCGGCTGCTGGCGGCCGGGTCGGCGGGCGTCGGCTATCTGCTCAAGGACCGGGTCGCCAACATCGCCGAGTTCACGGACGCGCTGGCCCGGGTCGCCGGCGGCGGCACCGCGCTCGACCCGGAGGTCGTCACCCAGCTCGCGGGCGCGAGCAGCCGCGCGGCCGAGCTCGCGCCGCTCACCGCGCGGGAGCGGCAGGTCCTCTCGCTGATGGCGGAGGGCCGCTCGAACGCCGCGATCGCACAGGCCCTCGTGGTCTCCGCGGGCACGGTCGAGAAGCATGTGGCCGCGGTCTTCGACAAGTTGGGGCTGCCCGCGTCGCACGACGCCAACCGGCGGGTGCTCGCGGTGCTGCGCTATCTGCGGAGCTGACGCGGCACGGCGCGCGGCGGGCCGCCACGCCTCGGCCGGGCGCCCCGACCCGCCCGCGGGCCGACACCACCCCCGTGTGTCTCGGCCCGCGGGCGGACGTGCTCAGCCGACGGCCGGGGCGTCGACGGCGGCGTTCTGGCCGACCACGATCTTCCAGCCGTCCCGCTGCCGCGCGATCACGTAGGTCGTCGCGCCGTGCGGGCCCGCGACCGGGTTCCCGGAGCTGTCCGTGGGGGTCTGCCGCACGTTCACCCCGATCACCTCGGGGGCGATCCGGAGGAGCTTGACGACGTCGTAGCGGGCGTAGGAGTCGCGCAGGAAGCCCTTCATCGCGGGCCCGCTGAACTCGGCGATCGCCACGCGGCCGTCGAGGCGCGTGCCCACGGCGTTGGTCCACGACGCCTCCTGGGTGAACTGCTCGCTCAGGGCGACGGGGTCATGGGCGTTGAAGGCCTTCTCCAGATCCTTCACGACCGCCGTCACCGCCGCCTGGACCTGCGCCGGAACGGCCCCCACCACCAGGATCTCGTTCGTCATGACCGCGCCCTTTCTCCACCCGGTCAGGCCGACCGGATGCTCGTCTCCGGATCCCCTCCGGGGCGACGTGTTCGCCGCCATCAGCAACTCAACAACCTCAAGCGGACTTGAGGTCAACCCGGCCCGATTTCCCCTCCGGCAAGGGCCCGCTGACCAGTCATGACAGGTGTCGCCACCGCAAGGACAGCGACATATGCCAGAAGCACCACCGCATCGGGTGTTGCCAAATCCCTTACGAGCGTGAGTCCGCTGTGCCAGAGTCGTTACCGGTCGAAGAGTTGTCACTGAAGTCAGTACGGAAGCCGCCACGCACGTCACACACGTCACGCGCGTAAGTCACGTACCCGACGCACGAAGGCCAGTACGAACGCCACACCGCTACCGGTCGAGGAGCCATGACCGGCGATCCCCACAGCAACCCCGGTCGCACCGCATCATCAACGGAGCACCCCATGCCGTCCCATGTGTTCGCGGACCGCCCCGACCGGCCGCAGGAGCACGGCGCGGTCGACGCGCTGATCTCGCAGACGCGCCGACTGCGGGGCGAGGTCGACGCCGTGCGCCGCGAGGCCGGGGCCGACCACAGCGACCCCGCAGGCCGCTGGCAGCGCGCCCTGTGCGAACTGGCGGTCCATCAACTCAACGACCTGCACGGCCACTTGGCCCAGCTGCGGGACGGCCCGCCGCGCACCCACGCCCCGGACACCGGGCCCGCGCGGCCGGAGCCGCAGCACGGCTCCCTGCTCAGCCGGGTCGGCAGCGCGGAGTGGAACCTCCTCACCGACGAGGCCACCTGGTCCGGCGAGCTGTTCCAGATCCTCGGCCGCGACCCGGCCGCGCCGCCCCTCTCCCTCGACGAGCTGCCCTCCCTGGTCCACCCGGACGACCAGCCGATGCTGACGGTGATGGTCACGGACTGCCTGATCGACGGCAAGCCGATCGACGGCGAGTTCCGCGTCGTCCGCCCCGACGGTGGCGTCCGGCAGGTGCACATGATGGGCGAGCCCGTGCTCGCCCCCGACGGCTCCACCGCCTCCATGTGGGCGGTCCTGCGGGACGTCAGCGAGCTGCGCCGCAGCCAGTGCGTGGTCCGCGAGACCCGCGACTCGCTGCAGCGCCAGCGGCACATCGCGCAGACCGAGCACCGCCTCGCGGTCGAACTCCAGGAGGCGGTTCTGCCGCCCTGGCGCGGCTCCCTGCGCTTCCCGCACGGCGGCTCCGCGAACCTGGACCTGGCCGCCCACTACCTCCCCTCGTCGTCGACCGCCCTCATCGGCGGCGACTGGTACGACGCGCTGGAACTGGCCGAGGGCCGCACGCTGCTGAGCGTCGGCGACCTCACCGGCCACGGCGTCACCGTCACCTCGGGCATGGCGATGCTCCTCGGCGCGCTGCGCGGCATGGCCGTCGCCGGAACCGGCCCGGGCCGCCTCATGGGCTGGCTGAACCAGTTACTGGACGCGTCCATGCAGCCCGCGCTCGGCAGCGCCGTCTGCTGTCTGTACGACGCCAAGGAGCACACCCTCACCTGGGCGCAGGCCGGACACCCCGCCCCGCTGCTGTTCCGCGACGGGACGGGGCGCGCGCTCACGCCACCGGACGGCGTGCTCCTCGGTGCGACGTCCGGCGCCGCCTACGAACAGGCCGAGGAACGGCTGCGCCCCGGCGACCTGCTGTTGCTGCACACGGACGGCCTGGTGCCGCGGCGTTCCCGAGAGGCCGCGACCCAGCGGCTGCTCACCCTGGCACCGCGTTTCGCCGAGGCGAGGGCGGCGCAGGACTGTGTGCGCATCGCTGTCGAGGAGTTCGGCGTGGCCCCGCGCGAGGACGACGCCTGCCTGCTGGTGGCCAAGGTCGAGGCCTAGGCCCTGCTCCCTGCTGGTGGCCGAGGTCGAGGCCCGAGCGGCGTACGCGGACGAAGACGAAGACCTAGCCACGACTTCGTCACCCCTGCGCCGGCCGACCCCGGCCCGGCCGTTTCCTATGCCTGGACCCACTTGCCTCCCCCCGGTCGGCCCGCCGGCCTCGGCAGCGCCTGCTTGATCTCCGCACGCAAGTCCTCGATCTTCGGATAGCCCGCGTACTGGCCGGTCAGCCGGTACATCTCGCGCAGCCGGTCCCAGGTGCGGTGCGAGGAGTTGGCGCCCATCGACACCAGCGCCAGGCGCGCGTACCGGTCGGCCTGCTCGGGGTCGTCGGCGATGAAGCAGGCCGACGCCAGCGAGATGTAGTCGAAGATCGTCGAGCGGTCGCGGCCCTTGGTGCGCAGCTCGATGGCCTCCTTGGCGTGGCGCTGGGCGAGCTGCGCCGCGGCCGGTTCGTGCTCGGCGAGGGTGCGGTACGCCAGGGCCTGCATGCCGTGCAGGTCCGCCTCGTCGAACATCTGCATCCAACTGGGCGGTGGCACATCGCCCTTGTCGGAGACGAACAGGTCCTCCGCCCGGCCGAGGGTGCGGCGCATCGCCTGGCCCTTGCCCATCGACGCCTGCGCCCAGGCCTCGATGGTGTGCAGCATGGCCTGCGTGCGCGGCAGGGTCTGCTCGCCCGATCCGGACTTGGCGAGCTTCATCAGGTCCAGGGCTTCGTCGGGCTTGCCCAGGTGCACCATCTGGCGCGCGGCCCGGGACAGGGCCTCGCCCGCGCGCGGTCGGTCGCCGCCCTCGCGGGCCGCGTGCGCGGCGATCACGAAGTACTTCTGGGCGGTGGGTTCGAGGCCGACGTCGTGGGACATCCAGCCCGCGAGGACGGCGAGGTTGGCGGCGACGCCCCACAGGCGCCGCTGGAGGTGTTCGGGGTGGCGGTAGGCGAGCATGCCGCCCACCTCGTTGAGCTGCCCCACCACGGCCTTACGTTGCAGGCCGCCGCCCCGGGACGCGTCCCAGGCGCGGAACACCTCGACCGAACGCTCCAGAGCCTCGATCTCCTGGGACCCGATGGGGGCGGCCTCGTAGCGGTCGAATCCGGCGGGGTCGGCGTGCAGGGGATCGTCGGTGCGGGGGGCGTCGGCCTTCAGGGTCGGATCGGTGTGCAGCCAGTCGTGCATGGCGCTGCTGAGTGCGGAGCCGGCGGCGAGCGCGGCACCCGCGCCCACCAAGCCGCGTCGGTTGAGCATGAGGTCCATTCCCGTGAATTCGGTGAGGACCGCGGCGGTTCGCTCGGGCGCCCACGGCACGCCGTCCGGGTGCTCCACGCCCCCGTCGCCGCGCTGTTTGCCTACGCGCCCGTGCCGGACCAGACCGAGGTCCTCGATGGTCACGACACGGCCGAGACGCTCGGTGAACAGCACAGCCAGGACCCTGGGCACCGGATCGCGCGGGATCTCTCCCATGTCGATCCAGCGTCGTACCCGCGAGGTGTCGGTGGCGAGCTGCGGATGACCCATCGCGGCCGCCTGCCGATTCACCATTCTGGCGAGTTCGCCCTTGGACCAGCCCGCCAGGCCGAAGAGATCCGACAGTCGGGTGTTGGGTTGTCCGTTCACGTCAAGCCCCCAGGTTCTCGGCTGAATTGACAGTAACCCTCTGTCAGTTGCTGAGCGACTATTCGCCAGGGTTCGCCAGGGTGCGCCACATGGTGTGCCACGGGCTCACGGGTGTCAGGTAGGAATGCGCCACCCCGACCCGGCCGCCTCAAGGCATTCCCCAGGGTGCACCCACAGCGGCCGGGGCGGGAGGGCGCCGCAACTCGCTGGCACACGAAGGGATCTGTATCGCCCATGTACGCAGCATCGTCCTCCGTGTCCGCCCCGCCTCGGCCGCTGCGCCCGCACCCTTCTTCACGCGGCCCGGCCCGCGCGGCGGAGGTCCCGCTGACCGGCGGCGGCCCTTATCTTGCTCCGGCGCGCACCGGCGCCGCGCCGCTCGGCACCGGTCGGCCCCGGCGCGTTCCGGCGCCCGGTGCCGGACCGCTCAGCGGGAGACTCGACCTGTCCGGCCCCCAGGGAGCGCAACTGCGCACCGCGATCGCCTCGGTGCACCGCATCTGCCCGGAATTCCAGCCCGTACAGGTGCTGCGCCGCAGCGGACGCACCGTGCTCCTGGTCGGCACCGCCGGCCGGGCCACCGTCGTCGCCAAATGCCTGCTCGACCACTCGCCCCTGTGGGCCGAGCGGATCAGGCACGAAATAGCTGCTTACCGTTCGTTCGTCAGGCATCGTCCACCCGTGCGCGCGCCGCGGCTCATCGCGGCCGACCCGGACGACTGCACGCTGGTGATCGAGCGGGTTCCGGGCCGGGTGGTGGCACTCCAGCGCCACCCCACGGAGCCCCCGCCGCGCGCGGACGTCCGGGCGGCGATGGGGGCGGTGTGCCGGCTGAACCAGTGGCGGCCGCCGCAGGAGATGTTCGGCAGGCCGCTGGACTACGGCCGCCGGATCTCCCGCAGCCATGAGCTGGGCCTGCTCACGGACCGCGACATGGGCGACCTGCAGAAGCTGCTGCACGGGATAGCCCACGCCCACCCGTCGGGTCCGCAGCTGACCTGGCAGTTCTGTCACGGCGACGCGTTGCTGTCGAACGTGCTGCTCTCCCCCGCCGGTCCGGTCCTGGTCGACTGGGAGCACGCGGGCTGGTACCTGCCGGGCTATGACCTGGCGACGCTGTGGTCGGTGCTCGGCGACTCGCCCATGGCGCGCCGTGAGATCAGCCAGCTCGCCCAGGCGGCGGGTCCCGCCGCGCGGGACGCGTTCCTGGTCAACCTGATGCTGGTGCTGACCAGGGAGATCAGGATGTGCGAGACAGCCGTGCAGCGCACGCTGCACGAGCCGGCCCCGACGGCACCGGGTCAGGGCCACCCCGGTGCCGCGCCGACCGGCGAGGAACAGCGGCTGCTGCTGCGGCGGCTGCACGACGACTGCCAGATGGCCCGCCGGGCCGTCCGCGCGGCGGTCGGAACTCGCTGACGGGGAGACGAGGACCCGCGGTGCCCCGACGGACAGGGGGCGCGCCGCGGGTCCTCGTGTGTCCGGGCTCCGGGCGCACGCCGCGTGCGTGAGCGAGGGCGGTGCGACGGCGGGCGCCGCGGAGCGTAACCGGCGGGCGCGCCGGGCGTTGGGGGACCGTGGGGATCTGGCTGCTGAACAACTTCCGTACGCTCACGCTCGCCGGGCTGCTCGGCGGCGGTGCCGTACTCGTCGCCGTGCTCGGCGCGCTGCTGGTGCGGCGCACGCACTCCCGGGTGACGGAGGGCAAGTACAACGACATGGTCGGCGTCGTGCTCAGCATGTACGCCGCGATCTACGGCATCATCCTGGCCTTCGTCGTCGTGGCCGAGTGGGAGGCGCTCAACGACGCGGAGACGAACGTCGCCGCCGAGGCCAGCCAGACCGCCGAGGTGCTGCGGGACGCCTCCGCGTTCCCGCCGGAGCAGGAGCGCAAGGTCGCCTACGCCGTCGGGGAGTACGTCCACGCGATCGTGGAGAAGCAGTGGCCGCTGATGCGCGAGGGCCGGCCCGACCCGGGCCTCACCAACCACGAAGTGGTCGCGCTGTACCAGGTGTTCCAGGCGTACGAGCCGAGGACCAAGGCCGAGAAGGCCTATTACGAGCAGTCGGTGGCCACGCTGGGTGAGGTCGCGCAGGCACGCCGGACCCGGCTCGCCGACGCGCAGCAGTCGCTGCCGTCGCTCCTCAACGTCCTGATCTACGGCGGTGCGCTCGTGATGCTGCCGCTGACCCTCCTCTACGGCATCAAGAGCCTGCGCGCCCAGCTCATGTTCGTCATCTCGGTGGCCGGTCTGATCGGCGTGAGCCTGCTGCTGTGCCTGACCATGGACTATCCGTACGCGGGGGACCTGGCCGTCTCCCCCGCCCCGTTCAAGGAGGGCGTGCTCGCCCAGTTCTGGTAGCGCGGACCACCGGCCCGCGGCCCCTGCGCGTCCAGCGCGGAGGGGCCGCGGTGTGCCGGCCGTCGAGCCGCTCAGCCGGTCGCGGCCGAGAACGCGACGGCGTCCACGTCGAAGGAATTGTCCTGGGGTGACCTGAAGACCAGATACAGCTTGTGGGTTCCGGTCAGGGCTTCGATGTCCACGGCCGGGGTGTTCTGGTACGTGTCCCAGCCGCCCGTGTTGAGCGCGGGGGTCGTGGCGAGGAGCTTGCCGTCGGGGGCGTCCGCGCGGAGTTCGATGCTGCCGACTCCGTACGGGGACGACATCCGGTACGTGACCTTGCTGACGCCCTCGACGCTCATCGGGGCGAACGCGATCCAGTCGCCGTCGCTGACGTCGCCGATGCGCTTGCCGTTCTCGGCGCCCTCCTGGGAGACCATCCGGGTCCCCGACTGGTCGTCGTGGTACTCGGCCTGCTTGTGCTTGGGCTGCAGGACCGAGCGGCCGTAGCCGGTCAGGGCGCTGGTGCCCGCGGAACCCTTGTCGGTGTACTTGGCGTTGAGGACGTAGGTGAGGTCGGCGCCCTCGGGGTGGCCGCCCAGGTCGCCGGTGTCGACGGTGCCCTCGCAGCCGGGGAGGTCGGTGGTCGGGTGCTCGTGGTCGTCGTGGCCGAGGGCCGGGTTCACGAACACCTTGGAGCAGTCGATGTCGCCGTCCTCGGGGTCGGTGACCTTCACCTTGTACGGGATCTTGTCGCCGAAGGTGATGAGCTTGCCGTCGACCGGCGTCTCGACGGCCACCTTGGGCGCGGTGTTGCCCGCCGTGATGGGGATGTTGGCGTAGCCGGACTTCCCGGAGGGGTCGGTGACCTTCAGCTGGGCGTTGAAGTCGCCCTTGGTGGTGTAGGTGTGCGCGGGGTTGGCCTCGGTGGAGTCGTAGGTGCCGTCGCCGTTGAAGTCCCAGGCGTAGGTGAGGGGGTCGCCGTCCGGGTCCTTGCTGCCCTCGCTGGAGAAGTCGGCCTTCAGCGGCACCGGCCCGTTGGTGGCGGACGCCTTGGCCTTGGCGATGGGGATACGCTGCCCCTGCGCGTAGTCGATGCGATAGAGCCCCGAGTCGTTGTTGCCGCCGCCGAACTCGCTGCCCCACTCCAGGACGTACAGCGAGCCGTCGGGACCGAAGGTCATGTCCATGGGCTTGGCGAACTTCGCCGACTTCAGGAAGTCATTGATCTTCAGGAGCTTTCCGGAGTCGTCGAAGCGCATCTCCTTCACGGAGTCGCGCGCCCACTCGTAGAAGAAGTTCGCGCCGTCGAAGTACTGCGGGAACTTGGTCGTGGAGGGGTTCTTGGCGTCGTAGCGGTAGACCGGCCCGCTCATCGGCGCGGAGCCGCCCGCGCCCATCTCGGGGAATTCCTTGGAGGCGCCGTAGCCGTACCAGACCTCGGGGAGCGTCAGCGGCGGCAGGTCCTTCAGGCCGGTGTTGTTGGGTGAGGGGTTGACCGGCTTCGCGCAGTCGAACTTCGGTCCGGCCTTCTGGGTGTCGGGGTCGTAAGGCGCGTACGCCTGGTTGTTGCCGTGGCAGAACGGCCAGCCGAAGTTGCCGGGCTTCTTGATGACGTCGTACTCGACCAGGCCCTCCGGTCCCCGGTCGGTGGTGGGGGCGCCGCGGTCGGGGCCGTAGTCGGAGACGTGCACGTCGCCCGTCTTGGGGTCGACGGTGAAGCGGAAGGGGTTGCGGAAGCCCATGGCGTAGATCTCGGGGCGGGTCTTCTCCGTGCCGGGCTTGAAGAGGTTGCCCTGGGGGATGGTGTAGCCGCCCTTGTTGCCGGGCTTGACGCGCAGGATCTTGCCGCGCAGGTCGTTGGTGTTGCCCGCGGTGCGGGCGGCGTCGAGCATCTGCTTGCCGGGGCGCCAGTCGAGCGGCGCGTAGCCCTGCCAGTTCGGGTCGAGGTTCGGCGGTACGTCGTCGCCTACGCCCAGATACAGGGTGCGGTCGGGGCCGAACTCGACGGCGCCGCCGGTGTGGCCGGGCTCGGGGAAGGTGCGGTCGCGGTAGGCGGGGACGTCGAGGATCTTCTTCTCGCTGGCGAGGTCGAGGGTGTTGTCCTTCTTGACCGTGAAGCGCGCGAGGCGGTTCACGTCGTCCTTGGCCTCCTTGGGCGCGTAATTGAGATAGATCCAGCGGTTCTTGGCGAAGGCCGGGTCGAGTTCCATGCCGACGAGGCCGTCCTCGCCGCCGGTGTAGGTGTCGACCTTGCCCGCGGTGGTGGTGGCGTGCGTCTTCGGGTCGAAGACCTTCACCTCGCCGTTGCGCTGGGCGTAGAAGACCTTGCCGTCCTTGGCGACGTCCAGCTCCATGGGGTCGGCGGTGTTGTCGTCGAGGGTGACCTTCTCGTAGCCGGACCAGACGGTGCCGCCGCAGTCGCCGGGCTTGTTCCCGGCCGCCCACTGGATGCCGCCGAGGACGTGGTCGCGGAAGGCGGGTTCGCTGTAGGAGGCCTTGTCGTGGCCCATGGCGGTGGCCCAGACCTTGCCGCCCTCGGCGTTGCGGCACCAGGAGATGGGGTGGTCGGCGCCCATGGCGGAGCCGCCGGGGTTGTACGTCGTCTCGTCGGCGGAGACCAGGACGTGCACGTCGCCGCGCGGATTCTTGTCGAAGTTGTACCACTCCTCGGGGCGCTCCCAGCGCTCGGGAAGGCCCTTGGTGGAGGGGTGCACGTGGTCGGCGACCTTGGCGGTGCCCTTGAGGACGCCCGGGGAGTGGGCGGGCATGTGGGCGCCGCCGTTGACGGTGTCGTCCCACCACGGGAAGGAGTCCTCGATGCCCATGTCGAGGGTGTTGTGCAGGGCGACGATGCCCTTGCCGCCGCGCACGTACTTCTGCACGGCCTCGCGCTGGGCGTCGGTGTCCCAGACCATGCCGGAGTTCTGCAGCATGACGATGACGTCGAAGTCCTTGAGCCTGGCGTCGTCGAAGACGGTCGAGTCGTCGGTCTGGACGACCTCGAAGTCGTGGGCGGCGGCCTGTTCCTTGACCATCTGGATGCCGGCCGGGATGGAGTCGTGGACGTATCCGACGGCCTTGGTGAACAGCAGCGCGCGGAAGGCCGGGGCCTTGTCGGCGGCGGTGGCTCCGGTGGCGGGCAGGAAGCCCACGGCGAGCAGCAGCGCCGTCAGGACGGCGATGACCGCTCTTCGTACGCCTCTGATGTCACGAGCATGACATCCCATGAGGTGGTCCTCTCTGTGTGGACGGAACGGTGCGGGTGCCGGATGCCGGAAGTACGGGGGCGCGTGCTCAGCGGGCGGCCAGGGCGCGACGCAGGAAGGACAGGCCGTCGGTGGCGAGCGCGTCCTGGCTGGGGGCGAGCGGGCGCCACACGGAGGCGGCGACCGCGATGGCGGCGTTGTGCGCGGTGAACGACTCGACGCACAGGGCGCCTTGATAGCCGACCGCGCGCAGGGCGCCGAGGAAACCAGCCCAGTCGAGGTGGTCGGCGCCGGGCGCGCCGCGGTCGTTCGCGCACACCTGGACGTGGACGATGCGCTCCCCCGCCGCGTGCACGGCCGCGGGCAGGGAGCGTTCCTCGATGTTCTGGTGATACGTGTCGAGGGCGATGCCGATGCCGTCCTCGGGCAGGCCCGTGAGGGCGTCGAGGGTTCCCGCGACCGTGTTCAGGAGGCTCGTCTCGTAGCGGTTGAGGGGCTCGACCGCGATGCGCACGGCGGCGGCGCGCGCGTGGTCGACGACGGGTGTGATGTGCTCGCGCCACTCCTCGTACGCGGCGGCCCGCTCGGCGGGGTCCAGGCGCCAGGTGCGGCCGACGGCGGCGTAGACGGGGCCCGCGACGACCGGGGCGCCGATGGTGCGGGCGGCGTCGACGCAGCGGCGGAGGTAGTCCTGGGTGGCGCGCACGGTCGCGGGGTCGGCGCGCACGAGGTCGCGGCCGGGCGGCATCACGGCGATGACGGCGGCGGGGGCGAGGCCGGTGCTGGTGAGGAGCTTGGCGGTGGCCTCGGGCTCCCAGTCGTCGGGCTGCTCCAGCGGGAGTTCGGCGCAGTCGAAGCCCCAGGCGGCCAGGCGCGGCAGGACCTCGGCGAGGGCCCGGGCGGTGACCGGCGAGTGCCAGATCCAGGGGTTCGCGCCCACCGGCCAGTCGGTACCCGACGGCCGGGCAGCACGCCCCGACTCCCTTGCGGGCGACGTCACTTCTTGCCTCCCCAGTCGCCGGGGAACCCGGGCAGCCGCTGGCAGCCGCACATCGCGTAGTGCAGCGGGGGCATGCCGTCCTGGAGGTAGTCGTCGAGGTTGCCCTGGGTGACGGTGGGCTGGGGCAGCTTCCATTCCTTGGGCACCTGCTCGCCCTTGAGGATCCTCAGGGCGGCGATGACCGGGGTGCGCCACTGGAAGGTGGGATAGGTGGGGGCGATCGCGGTGAGCTTCTTGTCCTTCCAGGTCTCCAGGAAGTCCTGCTGGTCCTCGCCGGTGATCGGCGGTACGTCGGCCCCCGAGTCCTCGAAGGCCTCCACCGCGGCCACCGCCGTGGCACCGGAGTCCATCCACACGCCGTCGATGGAGCCGTGCCGGGAGATCGCGTCGGACACGACGGACTTGGTCTTCGCCGGGTCGCCGTCGGTGAACTTCACGTCGACGACGTCGAGTTCACTCTTGTCGAAGGCGAGCTTCGCGGCGGACCAGCGGGTCTCCAGGACGTCGACGCCGGGCGAGATCCGCAGCGCGAGGATCTTGCCCTTTGGCTTCACCTTGTCGACGAGGAAGTCGGCGGCGACGGCACCGTAGCCGTAGCCGCCGATGGGGTTGATGAAGGTGACGGCGCAGTCGGTCTCCACGCCCCGGTCGAAGACGATGACGGGCAGCTTGCCGCAGGCCTCCTTCACCGCGGGGGTGAGGGTGGCGGTGGTGTTGGGCGAGACGATGAGGGCGTCGCAGTCCTTGTTGCCCGCGAGCTCCTGGATGTCGGAGATCTGCTTGTCGTCCTTGCCCTGGGCGTCCAGGACGGTGAAGTCGTCGATCTCGTCGTGCAGTTCGGCCTCGGCCTTCATGTTCTTCAGGCCGACCTGCCGCCAGGGGTTGAAGACCCCGGCGTTGGAGAAGCACAGGTCGACGTCGTCGTCGCCCTTCTTCCGGTAGCGGACGGTGTCGGCCATCTCCGGTTCGAGCATCTGCTCCCACGGCTTGGCCGCGGGGCCGCGCGGGGTCTGCCCGGCGAGCTTCAACTGCCGTTCGTACTCGGTGCGGTCGAAGAACTTGGACGGCTTGTCGCCGCTGTCGTTCCGCTGCTCGGCGCTCTGCCCGGACGCGGCGGGCGCGTCGGCGGGGGCGTCGCTGGAGCAGGCGGTGAGCGCGGCGAGCAGGGCGGCGGCGAGGACGGCGGCGGCCACGGTGGTGGCGGGGCGGTGGCGCGGTCGCGGGCTAGGGCTGCGGGTCATGGGGGTGTCCCTCCCGGGGGGTGCGCGATGGGGTGGCCGGTGGGGGTGGGGTGGGCGCCGGTGGGCCCGGCGCGGCGCCCGGCGGGGTGACCTGCGGAGTGTCCGGTGGGGTGCCCGGCGGGTGAGTGCGGCGGCGCAGCCGGGAGAAGTCCGCCGCGCCGATCCCGACGGCGGCGATGACGATGACGCCCTGGACGGTGGACTCCAACGCCCCCGACACGCCTTGGAGGTTGAGCAGCGTGAACAGCGCCTGCAGCGAGAAGGCCCCCGCCATCGCCGCCACGACGCTGCCGCGCCCGCCGCCTAGGGCCACCCCGCCGAGCACGACGGCGGTGATCGCCTCGAATTCGTAGCCGCGGCCCGCCTGCGCCGACACCCCCGAGAAGCCGCCGACGAGCACGGCGGCCAGCGCGGCGGCGACGCCGGACAGTACGAACGCCAGGACGCGGGCCCGGCGCACCCGCACCCCGGCGAGGTGGGCGGCGCGTTCGCTGTCCCCGGTGGCGACGAGCGTGCGGCCGAAGTCGGACCGCATCAGGAGCACCACGAGGACGCCCGCGACCCCGCAGGCGAGCACGGCCCAGGGCAGCCAGCCGAGGGCCGTGTCCCGGCCGAGGCGGCGGAAGTCCTGCGGCAAGCGGCCCTGCGGGGAGCCGCCGGTCCAGTAGAAGACGGCGCCTTCGAGGATCAGCATCATGCCGAGCGTGGTGATGAACGACGGCACCCGCAGCACGGTGGTGATCAGCCCGTTCAGGAGCCCGGCCGCGGCGCCCGCGAGCAGCAGTCCGGCGGTCATCAGGGCCCAGGGGGCGTCCGGGTACGTGCCGTAGACCTCGGCGGCCGCGACGACTCCGGCGGTGACGACGGCGCCGACGGACAGGTCGAACTCACCGCACACGATGACCAGGTACTGTCCGGCGGCGAGGATCACCAGCGGCGCGGCGCGCTTGACGAAGGCGAGGAAGCGGTCGGGTTCGTAGAAGCCGGGGTCGGTCGCGGCGAGCGCCACGAGGAGGACGATCAGGAGGGCGTAGACGGGGGCGCCGGTGCCGAGGGTGCGGGCGAGGGAACGGTACGTGGCGGTGGCGGCCGTCACCGTCCGGCTCGCCGTCGCGTCCGTGGCCGTGCCGGTGCTCATGCCGACCTCCTGGCGCCGCGCCGGGCGTAGAGGGCGACGGCGGCGATGATGACGACGCCGCGCACGACGTTCTTGAAGAAGGGGTCGACGCCGAGCTGGTTGAAGACGGAGTCCAGGACGGCGAGCACGAGGACGCCGCCGAGGGTGCCGACCACTCCCCCGCGCCCGCCCGCCAGCACGGTGCCGCCGAGGACGACGGCCGCGATGGACTCCAGGTCGTAGCGTGCCTCGGTGCCCGCCCACGGCGCCCCGGCGCCCAGGCGCGAGGCGAGGAACAGGGCGGCGGCGCCCACGCACAGCGAGCACAGGACGTGCGCGGCGATCACGGTGCGGCGGGTGCGGACGCCGGACAGGCGGGCCGCGTGCTCGTCGCCGCCGGTCGCGTACAGGTGATGGCCGAAGCGGGTGCGCCGGGTGATCAGCCAGAGCACGGCGGTGACCGCCAGGAGCAGGAAGAGGGAGACGGGGACCGGGCCCATGCGGTCGTAGCCGAGGTGCTGGAAGGAGGCGGGGACCTTGCCCGCGGGCCCGGTGTAGTTGTCCTCGATCCAGCCGCGCAGGATGAACGCGGTGCCGAGGGTCGCGATGAACGCGTTGACCTTCAGGCCGGTGACGATGAGCCCGTTGGCGAGCCCGACGGCCGCGGACAGCGCGAGCACGGCGAGCACCCCGGTGACCACGGAGCCGTCCTCCATGGTGGTGGCGGCGACCAGGGTGCCGAGGCTGATGAGGTACGCCACCGACAGGTCGAGGGAGCCGGTGAGGATGACCGCGGTCTGGCCGACGGCGACGAGTCCGAGGGCGACGCAGTTCTGCAGGATGCCGACGACGTTGGCGAGCGTGAGGAAGTCGCCGCCGCGTGCGGCCACGACGATCCAGCCGAGGGCGGTGACGGCCCCGGCGGCGAGCCAGACGCCGACGGCGGGGTCGGCGAGACGGCCGCGGCCGCGCGGGGCGCGGCTCTTCGCGGCGGCCCGAGCGGGCTGCGGGGCGAGGGCGGTGCCGGTCATGCCGCTCCTTCCTGCGGGTCGGGGGTGGTCGGCGCGGGGGCGTCCGGGTCGGCGCGGTCCGGTGTGGTCGTCCCAGGCGTGCCCGAGGCCGTCGTCGCGAGCCGCATCACGGCCTCCTCCGTTGCCCCGGCGGGCAGTTCACCCGCGATGCGTCCCTCCGCCATGACGAGGATCCGGTCGCTCATGCCGATCAGTTCGGGCAGCTCGGAGGAGACGATGAGGACGGCGAGGCCTTCGCGGGCGAGGTCGCGTACGAGCGTGTGGATGGCCGCCTTGGCGCCGACGTCGACACCCCGGGTCGGTTCGTCGAAGAGCAGCACCCGGGGACGGGCGGCGAGCCACTTGGCGATGACGACCTTCTGCTGGTTGCCGCCGGACAGATAGCGGGTCTCCTGGTGTTCGCCGCGCGCCTGGAGCCGGACCTTCGCCAGCAGGGCCGTCAACTCCTCTGCCGCTGCGGGTCGTTCGCGGTCGGGGACGGCGCGGGTGACGAGCAGGGCGTTGTCCCGTACGGACTGGCGCAGGGCGAGCCCCTCCGCCTTGCGGTCCTCCGTGACGAGGGCGACACCGGCGCGGATGGCTTGCCGCGGCGAGGTGGGCCGCAGCGCCGCCCCGTCGACGGTCATGGTCCCCGTGGTGAACGGCGCGGCGCCGAACAGGGCCCGGGCCAGGGAGGTGCGGCCCGCTCCCTGGAGGCCCGCGACGCCGGTGACCTCGCCCGCGCGCAGCGTCAGGTCGATGCCGGTGAGCCGGGCATTGCCGCCGCCGCGCACGACGAGACGCGGCTCGCCGACCTCGTCGGGGCGGGCGCGCGGTGGGTAGTAGGCGCTGAGTTCGCGGCCCACCATGGCCCGTACGATCCGGTCGGTGTCGGTGTCCTGGGTGCGTACGGTCGTCACCTGGCGGCCGTCCTTGAGGACGGTGACGCGCTGGGACAGGTCGAGGACCTCGCGCAGCCGGTGCGAGATGTACAGGATGCCGAGGCCGCGTGCGGCCAGGCGGCGCACCAGCGCGTGCAGCAGCCCCGCCTCGTGGTCGGCGAGCGGCGCGGTCGGCTCGTCCATGACGAGGACGCGCACGTCGGAGGCGAGTGCCTTGACGATCTCGACGGTCTGCTGCCGGGCGACGGACAGGTCGCGTACGTACGTCCGCGGTCCGATGCCGTGCTCGCCGAGGTCGGTGAGGAGCCGGGCGGTGCGGTCCTCCATGGCGCGGCGGTCGACGAGGCCGTAGCGGGTGGGCTCGCGGCCGAGGAAGACGTTCTCGGCGACCGTGCGGTGCTCCAGGAGCGCGAACTCCTGGTGGATGATGCCGATCCCGGCGGCCTGGGCCTGAGCGGGATGGCTGAAGCGGTGGCGCTTTCCGTCGAGCGTGATGACGCCTTCGTCCGGTGCGTGTTCGCCCGCGAGGACCTTCATGAGCGTCGACTTGCCCGCGCCGTTCTCCCCGACCAGGGCGTGCACCTCGCCCGCGGCGAGGTCGAGCGAGACGCCGTGCAGCACGCGCACGCCGAGGAAGCTCTTGGACACGCCGTGCATCGCCAACATCGTGTGCGTCGCCTGCTTCGCATGCATCGCCTGCACCCTCAGCTCCTTCGGCAGCGGCCTGCAGAGCAATGTGATGAGGAGGCTTTCACCTGTCAAGGGTCCAAGCACGGTTGTCTGCAAGTGATTTGACGGTGACTTAGGTCGACGATCAAACATCATCGGCCTTGTGAGCAGCGAAAGTCGTCCCTAGGGTGACGGGCATGCCTGGAGCGCCGGATACTCCCCCGTCCGTCCCGTCCCCGGACGCCGCGCCCGCGCCGGCGGCCTCCTCACCCGGCGACGTCCTCGCCCTGCTGCGCGCGGGCGCGGCGGCCACCCGGGCAGACCTCGCCCGCCTCACCGGCCTCGCGCGCTCGACGGTCTCGCAGCGCGTGGACGCGCTCATCGCGCACGGGTTCGTGGCGGAGGAGGCCGACGGCAACTCCACCGGCGGCCGCCCGCCCCGGAAGTTGCGGCTGCGGACCCGTGAACACGCCGTGGCGGGCGTCGACTTGGGCGCCTCGCACTGCCGGGTCCTCCTGATGGACGTCGGCGGCGAGACCCTCGCCCTGCGCGAGGACCCGCTGTCGATCGCGGACGGCCCGCAGTCGGTCCTCGGCCATGTGGAGCGCACCCTGCACGCGCTCCTGAAGGAGACCGGGCGCGAGCCGACGACCCTCCAGGCCATCGGCGTGGGCGTGCCGGGGCCCGTCGAGTTCTCCACCGGCCGCCCCGTCGACCCGCCGATCATGCCGGGCTGGCACCAGTACCCGATCCCGGAGTTCTTCGCGGACCGGTTCCAGGTGCGCGCGCTCGTCGACAACGACGTGAACGTGATGGCCCTCGCCGAGCAGCGCCGCGCGTTTCCGGACACCCGCTACCTCCTCTACATCAAGGTCGGCACGGGCATCGGCTGCGGGATCGTCGCCGACGGCAGGCTGCACCGCGGCGCCCAGGGCAGCGCGGGCGACATCGGCCACATCCGCGTCGGCGACCTGGAGGAACCGTGCCGCTGCGGCAACTCCGGCTGCCTGGAGGCGGTCGCGGGCGGCGCCGCCCTGGCCCGCCGCCTCTCCGCCCTCGGCCTGGCGGCCGCGTCGGGGAGCGATGTCGTACGCCTGGTGAAATCCGGCCACCGGGACGCGGTCCGCATGGTCCGGGAGGCGGGGCGCGCGGTGGGCGAGGTCCTTGCGGGCCTGGTGAACTTCTTCAACCCGGACACGGTGGTGGTCGGCGGCGCCCTCGCCGCGGTCCACGACCAGCTCCTCGCGGGCGTACGCGAGGCGGTGTACCGCCGCTCGCACCCGCTGGCCACCCACGTCCTGCGCATCGAGCCGAGCCGCACCGGCGAGAACGCGGCGGCGATCGGCGCGGGCATCCTCGCGGTGGAGCACGCGCTGTCGCCGCGGGAGGTGGACCGGGTGCTGGCGGGGGGCGGGTACTGAGGCGGGCCGCGCGTCCCTCCTTCGGGGGATAGCGGCTCGCGGCACAGATCAACGAGCCTGGTTCTTCCACGGCCCGCGTACCGCTGTTCCAGCGGCCGCCCCTCGCGGACCTGCGAGCCCTGAAGACGAAGGTGGACCAGCATGCGCAAGGCCCTCGCGCCGAGGAAGAAGCTCCCCCTCCTGTTCGTGGCGGCGGTGGCCGCGGCCGCCATCACGGTGCCGGTGTCCACGGCGCACGCGGCCGACGGGTACGACCGGTGCCCCGACGGCTCCTACTGCATGTTCTCGGGCCTCGACGGCACCGGCGACATGATCGCCCTCAAGGGCAGCACCCCGGATCTCGCGGCACTCGGCATGAACGACCGCGCCAGGTCGGACTGGAACAGGACACCCTCGACCATCTACCTCTGGTCGGATGCGGGCTACTCGGGCTGCACGGCCGTGACGTCGTCCGGTCCGACCGGGAAGGGCAACTTCTTCCCCGCCTACCAGGACTTCTTCAGCGCGGTGCAGTTCGACGGGCCCGGCGGCCCGAGCTGCGGCACCCCGCCCGGCGAGGACGGCTGAGCGGCGGGCCGACCGCGCGGAGCAGGGCGGTCGTTGTCAGTGGCTCCTCCTACGGTGTGAGCAGTGAGACCCGCGGGAGAGGCCGCGGGTCCGCCCTGGGGAGGGGTCTGCCATGCCTGCCGGGACCACCGTGTCGACGACGTATCTGGAACTGTCACAAGAGGGCGAGGGCGCGCACAAGTTCTACGAAGTGACCGTCGCCGACCAGTCGGTGACGGTGCGGTACGGGCGCATCGGCGCCATCGGGCAGACGCAGACGACGGCGTTCGCCTCCGCGGCGAAGGCGCGCGCCGCGGCCGCGAAGAAGGTCGCCGAGAAGGTCCGCAAGGGGTACGCCCCGGCCGTTCCCGGGCAGCGGGCGCCGCGCGCGGTGACCCGCCGCCAGGTGGCGTCGGCACCGTCCACCGCGCGTGCCGTCGCACCCGTCCTGTGGCGGTTCCGCACCGGCTCCTCGGCGTTCGGCATCCACGTCGACGACGACCACTGCTGGGTGGGCAACCAGGCGGGGGATGTGTACACGCTGGACCACAACGGCGGCGTCCTCGCCCGCTTCCAGCTGCCGGACGGCGTGAAGTGCCTGGTGGCCGACGACTTCTGGATCTACGCGGGCTGCGACGACGGCAGCGTCTACGACCTGTCGTCGAAGCTGCCCTTCGCGGCGTACGACATCGCCGCCGACGTCGACATCTTCTGGCTGGACATCCACGAGGGCGTCCTGAACGTCTCGGACCGAGAGGGCCGGCTGACCGTCATCGACCACGAGGACGAACACCAGTGGGCGCGCCGCAGCCAGGGCGAGCACGCCTGGATGGTCCGCGCCGACGACCGGG
Organism: Streptomyces flavofungini; assembly: GCF_014650815.1. GTDB lineage: Bacteria > Actinomycetota > Actinomycetes > Streptomycetales > Streptomycetaceae > Streptomyces > Streptomyces flavofungini. The sequence goes on along the minus strand of NZ_BMVR01000003.1, from coordinate 565,195 downwards.
CTGTCTACCACGGCCACACCGGGGGCGTCACCGCCTACGCGCCCGACGGCGGCGGCGAGTTGTGGCACACGCCCACCCGCGGCGGCGTCCTCTTCGGCTGGCAGGAGGACGACGCCGTGTACGCGGGCACGGCGCACCGCGCGGTCCAGCGCCTCGCGAAGGCGACGGGCGCGGTCGAGGCCACGTACGCCTGCGACAGCCCGGTGTACTCGTGCGCCACCTCGCCGAACGGGCGGTTCGTCTTCGCCGGTGACGCGGCGTCGTCCGTGTACTGCTTCGACCGGGACGGCACGCGGCTGTGGAAGCTCGGCACGGGCGGCGGCTCGGCGCTCTCGATGCAGTACCGCGCCGGGCGGCTGTACCTGGTGACGACGGACGGCTCGCTGGTCTGCGTGGACGCGAGCGAGGCGGCCGTCTCCGCAGCGCAGCAGGGCACGGTCCCGCAGGCGCGGGACGTCAAGCTGGCCGCGGCACTGCCGACGTACGCACCGGCCACGGCGGCGACCGCGGTGGCCACCGTGACCCGGGTGCCCGCCGGGGCGGTCGTCGTCGAATGCGTCCAGGACGCGGGGCGCCTGCGCGTGCACGTGGTGTCCGAGGGCTACGACGGCTCCTGGAACGTCCAGTTCCCCCGCGCGATACGGCAGCCCGGGGCGCGGTACGTGGTGGACGCGCTGCACGCGGCGGCCGGGGGCTTCTACCGGGTGCGGGGGGACATCCGGCGACTGCAGTGAGGGGGGCCGAGGGGGCGGCCAGAGGGGAGGCAGGCGCCGGGGCGGCCCGAGGACGGACGGGCGCCAGGGAACGGGCGGCGGCGGGCGCGCGGTGCGGAGGCCGCGGCGGACGGCGGAGCGGGCATAGATGAATGCCGAATAGATGAACTCTTGGTCTATACCACGCACCGCAGTCTCAGTATCCTCATCCGTGGCCAGTAGCACACCATCCCCCACCCAGGTTGCGTGCTGGCACGGGCGACGCCCCCTACCTCTGCCCCCAGCAGCTGGGTGACCTCCCCCATTCGCCGCCTCCAGGAGGATCACGGTGAGAGTTCGCACCAGAAGCTCGGCCATCATCGGCACCCTCAGCCTCGTCGCTTCCCTCGCCCTGACCACGGCGTACGCCGACGAGTCCGCCGCCCCGCGGCAGCAAGCGAAGGTCGCGCTCACGAAGGTGACCACCGCCAAGAATCCGACCGCCGGCACCGCGGGTCCCGGCGGCACGGTCTGGATCGCCGAACGCGCCGGCACCGTCCGGGTCCTGAACGCCCAGGGACTCGGCAACCCCGTCCTCGACATCACCAAGGAGACCACCACCGACGGTGAACGCGGCCTGCTGGGCATCGCGTTCGACAAGGAGTTCACGCACTTCTACATCTCGTTCACCAACCTCCAGGGCACCAGCACCATCGACGAGTTCGCCGTCCGGAAGGGCAAGATCCAGCCGAACACCCGGCGCACCGTCCTCACCCAGACGCAGCCGTACTCGAACCACAACGGCGGCGACATCACGTTCGGCCCCGACGGCTACCTCTACATCGCGTTCGGCGACGGCGGTTCCGGCGGCGACCCGCACGGCAACGGGCAGAAGCTCGACACGCTGCTCGGCAAGCTGCTGCGGATCGACCCGAAGGGCGGCAAGCCGTACGCGGTCCCGCGGGACAACCCGTTCGTGAAGGACCCGAAGGCGAAGGACGAGATCTGGTCGTACGGGCTGCGCAACCCGTGGAAGTTCTCCTTCGACGCGGGCACCGGCGACCTGCTGATCGGTGACGTCGGCCAGAGCGCCTGGGAGGAGATCGACTGGGCCCCGGCGAAGAGCGGGGGCGGCGAGAACTACGGCTGGTCCCAGATGGAGGGCACCCATCCCTTCCGGGGCGGCACGGAGCCCGCGAACCACGTACCGCCCGTCTTCGAGTACGACCGCAACGGCCTCGGCTGCTCGGTGACCGGCGGATACGTCTACCGGGGCAAGGCGATCCCCGACCTCAAGGGCCAGTACGTGTACAGCGACTACTGCGACGGCACCCTCCGCGCCCTGAAGATCGAGAACGGCAAGGTGACCGGCACCAGCGACCTCGGGGTCAACGCCGGTGAGGTCGTCGCGTTCGCGCAGGGCGGCAACCGCGAGCTGTACGTCTTCGACATCGGCGGCAGCGTCTACCGCGTCGACCGGGCGTAACACCCGGACGTGCGGCGCGGCCTGCCGCCGGTCCCGGACCGGCGGCAGGCCGCGCCCTTCGCGACGGCCGGACCGGGGTAGGGATGTACGCCATGGCAGACCATGACACTTCCCGTGCCTCCGCCTCCCGCCGCACGATGCTCGGTGCCGGTGCCGCCCTGGGGGCGCTGACCGCCCTCGGGCCGCTCGCCACGGCGGCCCGCGCCGAGCCCGCGGGCGCCTCCTGGCCCACGGACTTCTCCCTCCCGAACGGCTTCCAGCCCGAGGGCATCGCCATCGGCCCGGGGCCGACCGCCTGGTTCGGCTCCCGCAACAGCGGCGCCCTGTACCGCGCGAGCCTCGCCACCGGCCGCGGCGAGACCTTCGCGACCGACATGGATCCGATGAGCCTCGGCCTCAGGACCGACGGGCGCGGGCGCCTGTTCATCGCGGGCGGCTTCACCCGGCAACTGCGCGTCTTCGACACCCGCACCGACCGCGTCCTCGCCACGTACGAGGTCGGCAAGCCGAGCACCGTCGTGAACGACGTCGTCCTCACGCCCCGGGCGGCCTGGTTCACCGACTCCACCCAGCAGCAGTTGTACGGCCTGCCGTTCGGCCCCCACGGCGAGCTGCCCCCGGCCCGGGACATCGTGACGCTGCCCCTGGTGGGCGAGTGGGTCCAGGCGCCCGCCGACGGCTTCACCACCAACGGCCTGGAGCGGACGCCGGACGGCCGCGGGCTGCTCGTCATCAACGTCCACGCCCACGGCGGGAGCCTCTACCGCGTCGACCCGCGCACCGGCGACACCCGCCGCGTCGACCTCGGCGGCAGCAAGCTCCCCGACGGCGACGGCGCCCTCCTCCTCGGCCGGGCGCTCTACGTCGTCCAGCAGGTCCAGAACGCCGTGGACGTGTTCCACCTGGACGCCACAGGCCTGCGCGGCACCGCCATCGCCCGGATCACCGACCCCCGCTTCCGCATCCCCACCACCGTCGCCCCGTTCGGCAACCGCCTCTACCTGCCCAACTCCCGCTTCACGGAGGAGACCACGCCCTCGACGCCGTACAACGCAGTGGCGGTGCGCCAAGTCCACTAGGCGCCCCAGCTCCGCCAGGCCGGCCGAGCGCGTCAGGTGCGCCAAGTCCACCGGACGCGCCAGTCAGGCCCGGCCGCTTCGGCGTATGCGATAGGCGCGCTGCCGACACGCACGCGAACAGTACGTCCGGGGCCGCCCCCGCGACCCCCGTGTCAGCGGCCCCCCGCAACCGAGACAGCCCCCCGGGCTTTCGTCACCCGGGGGCCGCTCCACGCTCGCCTTTCCGTCACGGTCCGCCGCCCCCTCCCTCCGCTGCCCGCCGCCCCGGGCAGCGCGCGCGGCGCTCACGAGGTCGGCCACGGCGATGCGCCCCCGTGGCGTGCGCGCTCTCAACTCGGCCTCCAGGACAGGGCACTCGGCCATGTCGTCGTCCGTGCAGCTCAGCAGATGGCACAGGTAGTCCCGGGCCGCCTCCAACTCCCCGATGCGCTCCTCCAGCTGAGTGATCTGCGCGCCGACCGTGCCCTGCCAGGCGCTGTGCGGGGACGTGCCCGAGGTGACGATGGCCGCCTGGTCCAGCGGCATCGTCCCCACCACGCAACACAGGTAGGCGACGCCGATCCGGCGGAGGTCGGGGTCGCCGTAGCGCCGTTTGACCCCGTAGCGGGCGGGCGTGTTGAGCACGCCCTGCTGCTCCCACCACCGCACCGTGGACGGGGCGAGGCCGTACAGCGCCGCCGCTTCGCCGATGGAGACCGCACCGCGCATCACAACTCCCTTTGACATCAAGCCGACTTCACGAGGCAAGGTTCCAGTAAGGCAAGCCTAAGTAGTCGCGGCGTCGCGGCAGAAGGGTGTGGTCATGGGAGCAGTCGAGTACGCGGAGACCGTCGTCATCGGCGCCGGGCAGCAGGGGTGCGGGGTGGCCGCGTCCCTGCAGGAGCTCGGCCGGGAGGCGGTCGTCCTGGAGCGGGCGGAGATCGGCCAGGCCTGGGCGCACGAACGGTGGGACAGTCTGCTCGTGGGCAGCGGGAACCGCTCGGTCCGGTTCCCCGGCTGGGACTACGACGGCGACGACGTCGACGGATTCATGTCGGGACGCGAGTTGGCGTACCACCTGCGCCGCTACGCGAAGGAGCGCGAGCTGCACGTGCGGGAGCACACGTCCGTGCGGGAGGTCGAGTGCCCGCCGGACGCCGACGACAGCGACGAGGTGCGGTTCCGGACCCATCTGTCCGAGGGCGGTGTCATCGAGTCCCGCAACCTCGCGGCGGCGGTGGGCGGTTATGCGGCGCCCCGCGTGCCCGCGCTGGCGTCCGACGTCGACCCGGCCGTGGATCAGCTGCACTCGCGCTCCTACCGCAACCCCGAGGCCCTGGTGGACGGGGCTGTCCTTGTCGTGGGCGCGGGGATCAGCGGTCAGCAGATCGCCGACGAGCTCGTGGACGCCGGGCGCGCGGTCTTCCTGTCGGTCGGACGCCACCGCGCGTGGCCGCGCCGCTATCGCGGCCGGGGCCTCCATGAGTGGATGTTCGCCCTCTCCCTGTACGAGGACTTCGTCACCGTCGGCGGCCACGGCACGCCCGTGCTGCCGGGGCTGCCGGTGACCGCCGTGCGGGACAAGAGCGGCGACCTCCACCTCGGCACCCTGGCGGCGAAGGGCGTCGTCCTCGTCGGTTCCGCCCGCGCGGCGGACGGCCGCACCCTCCTCCTCGCGGACAATGTCCTCGCTGTCGCGGAGGAGTCCGCGCGCGCGTTCCGGCAGGCGATGGACACCATCGACACCCGCATCCGCCAGCGCGGCTTCGTGGCTCCGGAACAGCGGCCCGCACCGGGCATCGACATGTCTCCGCTGTCCGACTTCGGCACGCGCCTCGACCTGGCGCAGCACAACATCACGACGATCATCTGGTGCACCGGTTTCGGCCCGGACTACCGCATCCTGCCGGACCGGGTGCTCGACGAGCACGGCGCGCCCCTCCAGCAGCAGGGCATTCTCGGCTCGCTCCCCGGCCTCTACTACGCCGGTCTCCCGGACGGGAACTCACTCGCCCCGGTGGCCATCTCGGCCAGTGTCGAGAACGGCCGGTTCATCGCCCGCCAGATACACACCGACCACATCATGCGAACCGACTCGTCGGCATCGGTCATCACACCATGACGCGAGGGCGCCCATGACTAGGCGGCCCTCCCCGGAACCCGTCCCGGGGAGGGCCGCCACCCGTTCGCACCACCGCCGGGCACCCCTGCCGACGCACCGGACGGAAAATACCGACATGACGACAAGGCGCCCCCTCGACATCCAGGTCAAACGCATCTACGACCCCGCCGCGCCCGACGACGGCTCCCGCGTCCTCATCGACCGGCTGTGGCCCCGCGGCGTGTCCAAGGACCGGGCCGGGCTGGACGCGTGGGACAAGGAGCTGGCGCCCTCGAACGAACTGCGGCGCTGGTACGGCCACGACCCCGACCAGTACGACGAGTTCGCCGAGCGCTACCGGCAGGAGCTCGCCGACCCGGAGCGCGCCGCGGAACTCGACCGGCTCCGCGCACTCGCCCGCGCGGGCCGACTCACCCTCCTGACCGCCACCAAGGATCTCCCGCACGGGCACGTGCGGGTGCTGACGGACGTCCTGACCTCGGGGTGACGGCCGACGGGACAGAGGGTGTCGCCCTGAACGGTGGGCGCGGCGGAATCGTCCCTGTGATGATGGTGCTCCCCGTGTCCGATTTCCAGGGAGACCGCCGTGTCCCGAACGCCGCAGCAGATCTTCGAGAGTTACGTCCACGCCGGGCCCCTGACCCAGAACGCCGACGCCCTCGCCGAGAACTTCACCCCGGACGGCGTCATCGAGCTGCCGCTCATGCCCGGCGACGCCGCCCTCCCCAAGAGGATGGTGGGGCGCGAGGAGATCCGCGGCGCGATGGCGGCGTACTACGAGCGTCAGACGAAGGACCAGCGCGCGCCGAACCTGGAGAAGTCCGGATTCGTGCTGCACGTCACCGCCGATCCCGATGTGTTCATCGCCGAGATCGACACGGTCTTCGACGGCGGGGGAAGCGAGGACGGGAACGGGGACGGGGAGGACGTCACCGTCTCCCTCGTGCAGATCTTTCGTGTCCGTGACGGGAAGATCGCGCGACTGCGTGACTACTTCGCACCCGAGGTGATCAGCTGATGCGCTGAGGGTCCGCCGACCCGGGTCGGCGGACCCTCAGCCACGGCCGCCACCACCGTGGCCGCTACGAACTGACCTCGTCCTCCCACACGTTGGCGCTGTGGGCCCCGACGAGCGCGCCGATGCGGGCGAGGACGTCGGCCGCGGGGCGTGGGTCTAGGCGGCGGCCGTCCCGCAGGCGCAGGGCGACGTGGTCGTCGGCGGCTTCCTTGGCGCCGATGACCGCTTGGTACGGGACCAGGCGGGCCTCTCGGATCCGGGCGCCCAGGCTGCCCCGTTCGGGCCCGGCGACCTCGGCGCGCAGGCCGAGGTCGGCGCAACGCCCGGCGAGCGCTTCGGCGTTGGGCCGCTCGCTGTCGGAGATCGGCAGGACGACCAGCTGAGTGGGGGCGAGCCAGGCCGGGAAGGCACCGCCGTGCTGCTCGATGAGGTGGGCGGCGGCCCGCTCCACACTGCCGACGATGCTGCGGTGGACCATGACCGGGCGGTGCTTGGCGCCGTCCGCGCCGATGTAGTGCAGGTCGAACTGCTCGGGCTGGTGGAAGTCGACCTGGACGGTGGACAGGGTGGACTCGCGGCCCGCGCTGTCGGCGACCTGGACGTCGATCTTGGGCCCGTAGAACGCGGCCTCGCCCGCCACGGCCTCGTAGGGCAGCCCGGAGCGGTCCAGGACCTCGGTCAGCAGGGCGGTGGCCCGCTGCCACAACTCGGGCGCGGCCACGTACTTCCCGCCGGCGTCTGGCAGGGACAGCCGGTGGCGGACCGGGGTGATGCCCAGCGCCCGGTACGCGCTGCGGATCATCTCCAGAGCGCCGTACGCCTCCTCCGCTACCTGGTCGAGGGTGCAGAAGATGTGCGCGTCGTTGAGCTGGATGGCCCGCACGCGGGTCAACCCGCCCAGGACGCCCGAGAGTTCGGAGCGGTACATGCCGCCGAGCTCGGCCATGCGCAGGGGCAGCTCCCGGTAGCTGTGGGAGCGGGAGCGGTAGATCACCGCGAGTCCCCCTCCCCCACCGACTCCCTCACTGGCTCCCCCGCCGACTCCCCCACCGAGGAATCCCGCAGCACGCGGTCCACGATCTCGTTGAGGTTCCGCAAGGCCCGCTGGTGCCGGAGGTTCGCGGGCAGGGGGAGACGCAACAGCGCCGGGGGCATGAACATCTGCCGGAAGAAGCCGCTGAACGCGATGTCGAAGGAGTGCTGAATGCCCTGGACGACATCGTCGGTGACGCGCGTCGAGAAGAGCGTGCGCGTCACGGTCCGCAGGGCGAGGGCGTAGAGCACGGGATACGCGTCGATGACCTCGGCATCGCCCCAGGAGTCGGTCAGCGACTTCACTTCCTGCTCCATGGTCACCGCATGGCCCGCCAACTGCGACGCATGGAAGGCGGGTTGGAGCATCCGTCGTTGCCGGCGGTGGTCCTGGTGCGCGCAGGTGGCCACGCCGTTCCCGGCCAGGGCGCGCGCCCTGTCGTAGTACTTGCCGCCCTTGTCGAAGGTGCGGTCGTCGGTCAGGGTCCGCCGCAACAACTCGGGGTGGCACGGTACGTACACGCGCGTCGGGCCGAGCCTGATCTCCACCAGGTCGCCGTGTTCCGGGAGCGAGGTCAGGAACTCGATGGGGCGTCGCATCAGGGGCCAGATGTGCCCGAGGCCGGGGAGTGCCCCGGGAGCCGCACCGGTCGTGAAGGGCGAACTGGACATGGTTCCCTCCTGCCGACGGACAGGCACCTCACTCAACTCACCCCGTGCGACCGCGACAAGGCGCCCCGCGGGGCGCACCGGTCACCGTCGGCGCGGGGCGGCCCCATTGGCAGGGCCGGAACACGCGGCGTACAGAATCGCTTCCTTCGCACTTCCGTACGCCGCGCGAGCCCGGCGCTGGACCGGCGCGTCCGGCTGCCGCGACCGCGTCACGCGGTGACGGGCCGGGGCTCCGCCGCGGCGGTCGCCGCGATGCGGTGGCGGCGGGTCGGCATCATCATCGTCGGGTGCGAGACGCTCCAGGCCGCGCCCGAGCAGATGAGTTCCTTGATGCGGGCGCCGGCCCGGCCCGTGAACACCGAGGACGTCATCTGGTCGTCGGTGGTGACGCGCTGGAGGATGCCGTCGCGGCGGCCGAGGCTGATGCACTGGGCGTTGTAGCCGATCGTGGTCTCGGGGACCTTGCGGCCGGTGAGGCGCGCGGCGAGGGCATCGGCGGCCTGCCAGGCCATCGGGGTGGCCGTGGCGCAGGACATCCGCAGGTGCTTGCCGCCCGCCCCTTCGGCGAGCGCGGCGTCCCCGACGGCGTACACGTCGGGGTGCGAGACCGAGCGCATGGTGCCGTCGACGACGATCCGCCCGGTGTCGGACACCGCCAGGGTGGTGGCGGCCGCGATCGGGTGGACGGTGAAGCCCGCGGTCCACACGGTCACGTGGGCCGGGATCTCCCCGGCCGCGTCGGTGACGACCCTGTTCGCCTCGACCCGGGTGATGTCGGCCCGCTCGTGGACCGTGATGCCGAGCCGGTCGAGTACGACACGGAGGTGGCCCTGGGCCTTGTCGCTGAGCCAGTCGCCGACGCCGCCGCGGGCGGCGATGGCGACCTTGAGGTCGGGGCGGGCCTCGGCGATCTCGGTGGCCGCCTCGATGCCGGTCAGGCCGCCGCCCGCGACCAGTACGGTCCCACCCGGCTCCAACTCGCCGAGGCGGTCCCGCAGTCGCAGCGCGTCCTGCTTCCCGGCGACGGTGTGGGCGTACGCGGCGACGCCGGGGACACCGTGGTCGGCGGCGGTGCTGCCGAGCGCGTACACGAGGGTGTCGTAGCCGAGGGTCTCGGCGCCGTGCTCGCCGGTGAGGGCGACGCTCTTGCGGTCGGCGTCGACCGCGGTGACCCATGCCTGCCGGACCCGCACCCCGGTGCCCGCGTAGAGGTCGCGCAGGGGGCGGCTCGGCAGGTCCTGCCCGGTCGCGAGCTGGTGCAGGCGCACCCGCTCGACGAACTCGGTGTCCGCGTTGACGAGGGTGATCTCGACGTCGTCGCGGTGCAGTCGCTTGGCGAGGCGGCCGGCGGTGATGGCTCCGGCGTATCCGGCTCCGAGGACGACGATGCGGTGCTTCATGACTGGCTCCCTATCCGGTTGGACTCACCCCCTGAACCGGACAGCCGCGCGATCCCTGACAGGAATCCGTTGTGACGTGGGTCACCACAGTTTCATGAGGGGGTGGTGCGGGCCGTCGGCCGCCCACTGGCGCGTGACGCGTGCGAGCTTGTCGGGGTTGACCTGGATGTGCAGCGCCTCGACGCCGTCGGGGGTCGGCGCGAGGCAGATGACACCGAGGATCTCCGCGCCGACCACGATCAGCGCGGCGGGACCGCCGTTGACGACGGCGGCGTGCAGGGCGGCGCCGCCGTCGCCGACACGGGCCCGCTTGGCCTCGTTCGGCCGGAACAGGCCACGCAGGTACCGGGCGATGGCGAGCGCGCCGAGGACGGGGGTCCTGCGGGCCTGGACCTTGGCTCCGCCGTCGGCCACGCTGACCGCGTCGTCCGTGAGCAGCCGGATCAGCGGCTCGGTGTCGCCGCTGAGGGCCGCGGCGAGGAAGCTCTCGACGGCCTTCCCCGCGGCGGCCGCGTCGACCTCGACGCGGGCCCGGTCGGTGCTGAGGTGCTGCTTGGCGCGGCGGTAGATCTGCTGGCAGTTCGACTCGGTGAGGTCGAGGATCTCCGCGATCTCGCGGTGCCCGTACCCGAACGCCTCACGCAGTACGTAGACGACGCGCTCGTTGGGCGAGAGCCGCTCCATGAGGGTGAGCATCGCGATCGAGACGGACTCGCGCTGCTCGACGGTGTCGGCGGGGCCGAGCATCCGGTCCCCGGCCAGGACCGGCTCCGGGAGCCACTGCCCGACGTAGGTCTCGCGCCTGGCCCGCGCCGAGGTGAGCTGGTTGAGGCAGATGTTGGTGAGCACCTTGGTCAGCCACGCCTCGGGTATCTCGATCCGCTCCCGGTCGGCCGCGTGCCACCGCAGGTACACCTCCTGCACCGCGTCCTCGGCGTCACCGGCCGACCCCAGGAGTCGGTAGGCGATCGCCTCCAGGCGGCCCCGGGCGTGCTCGAACAGATCGGTCTCGTACGTAAGCAGCGACATCAGGCCATGATCGACTATGTCTACGCGCCACGTCCACCGTCCGCCCCGCCTGGGCGGCCCGTCGCCGGTGCTGCCGAAATGCGGTGGAGACCCGGCGATCCCCGTGCCTAGGGTCGGGGCATGAGCACTCGCACCTTCCGCGTCATGGTCCGCGGCGTCTTCGACGGCCTGAGCGCCGACCAGCGGGCCGAACTCCTGGCCCGTGCCGCGGAGCACGACATCCTGAGCGCGTCCTTCACCCCCGAGGGGCACCTCAGCTACGACCTGGCGGCCCGCCCCGCCTTCACCTTCCGCTTCCTCGACTCCGGCGAGGCCGAGGAGGACATCCTCACCGCGACCGAACACGCCGAGGAGACGGCGAGGGCCTGGCTGACCGAGCGCGGCTACGGCTACAAGAACCTGCGGGCCCAGGCCGAGGACCTCTCCCAGGCACCCCTGGGCAAGCGGCAGCGCCGGGAGGCGGCCCGCAAGAACGGCTGATCCGCCGCGCCGGGACGGTGCCCGCGGACACGCACGTCGGCCGCTCGGGAACCTACTGCGTCGGCACCCCGGTGTCCCAGAGGAGTTCCGCCACCAGGAAGCGGCACGTCCACCGGCGGCTGCTGCGGACGCCCTCCGTGATCATCATGAAGCCGTCGACGGTCCGGTAGAACTGCGTCCGCCGCCGGTTCCAGGGGTGCTCGGGCACGTAGTGGCGCGCCCTGTCCGCCAGCATGGCCAGGGCCTGTTCGCGGGTCCCGACGCACTCGCCCAGCAACTCGGTGCCCCAGAAGCCGCCTCCGGTCGCGGTCTCGTGCCGTTCGACGATCAGATGCCACGTCGCCGTGGGCGCGTGCGGGCCGCCCATGGGCCGCTGCGGTATCGGCTGGGGCATGGTCACGGTCTCGTCTCTCCCGTCGTGTCGCGGCGCGGGCGGGCGGTTCCGTCCGCCCGCGCCGCGACCTCGCCGATCCCTCTGTCGAGCATCGCCGGGAGAGATCACACACCGACCGCCGTCCCGTCACGGGCCTGCCACAGGAACGGTTCACCTCCCCGCGCCTCCCGCGCCCGCCAAGACCTCTCACACCCCTGCTGCCCCTAGCGCTTCTTGCGTACGAACACGAACACGTCCTCGGCGCCGTTCGTGTCGCCCGCCACGAAGTTCGCGCTGTCGAACCCGGAAAAGACGACGGTCCGCGCGGCGCCGTCCGTCCGCGCGTCGATGGCGTTGCCGGGCCGTCCGTCCTTGTCCGGGGAGACCAGGACGTTGGAGCCGGTGCGCAGGTCGCGGACGTACTCGGCGTCGTCGACGGTCAGGACCGGCCAGGTGTCGAGGAGCAGCTTCGACCCGTCGGCGGACACCCCGTCCACGGACAGCACGCCTTCGGGCCCGGGCAGCACCGCGTCGATCCGCTGGACGGTTCCGGTGCGCAGGTCGCACACGAACGGGTTGTGGCTGTTGTTCGGGTCGCGGCCCGGGACCAGGTTGGAGGCGCTGGAGTCGAAGGCGAGGGTGTCGCCGTCGGCGCTGAACAGCGGGTTGGTGGCGGCGCCGTCGGCGGGGCTGCCGTCGTGGGTGGTGTCGACCTGGGTCTCGCCGCCGGTGTCGCGGTCGTAGACGTAGAGGTCGGACCAGTCGCCGCGCGGCGGGGTGCCGTGCACGTACTGGTAGGCGACGCGCTGTCCGTCGGCGCTCAGGGCCGGGGCGCGGAAGCCGCGGAAGGTGTCGTCGGGACCGGCGGGGAGGGTGACGCGTTCGGTGCGCCCGGCGCGCAGGTCGCGCAGATAGACCGCGAGGGCACCCGGAAAGGCCGGGTCGCCGTGGACGGCGAACGCCACGGTGCGGCCGTCGGCGGAGAGGGCGGGTGCGTGGCCGTCGGAGTGCTCCATCGAGAGGTCCACGTCGGCGCGTTCGGCAGTGCCCTTCCAGAGATCCCGCACCATCACGGCGGAGCCCTCGGCGCCGGTCGCCGTGTAGGCGAGGTACCGGCCGTTCGCGCTGAGCGTCGGCGAGGTGATCTCCCCGTAGGGGTCGAGGACCCGTCGGGTGTTGCCGCCGCGCAGGTCCCGTACGAACAGGTCGGAGCGGTCGTTGGTGTCGCCGGTGACGAGGTTGGTGGCCCGCGAAGTGAACGCCACGACATGGCCGTTGGCGCTGATGACCGGCCGGTCCGAGTGGCCGTCCGCCGGGCCGCCGTCGGCGGCGACGCTGAGCAGTCGGGTGGTCCCGGGGGCCACGGCGGGCCCTCGGGGCGTCGGTGCGGAGGCACCGTCGGGTGCTGCGGCGGCCGTGGGCAGGGCCCCGGCCGAGAGTAAGAGCGCCAGCGCGCCCGCGCTCACCGCGCGTACGACACGTCTCTTGTGCAGGCCGGCTCCGGCCATGTGTTCCCCCCACGAGGCGCGGCCCCGGCCCGGTGCCAGGGCCCTCGGTGATGCAAGCGCACACCGGGCGGACGGTCAATCGGTTGGACGCGTACAACCGGGACGGGGTGGCGGACGTCCGCGACGACTCCCCCTCCTCGGCCCGTCGGCGGCGCGCGCCGAATTCCCGACGGCCGGGCAGTCGCCTTTTCCGTGCCGCCGTCGGCTCTATAGACATGAGCGAAGCCGCACAACACGCTCGGGACGGTACGGTCCACGAGCTTGGGTGGACCCGGACGAGGGGTGGGCGCCCTGTGATACGCCGTGCCCTTCCGCACCGGCCCGAACTGGACGCCCTGTTCACCGAGACGTACAAGAAGTATCGGCCCGGAGTGCGTTCCGTGATCTACACGGTGGCCGGACCCGGAACCGATGTCGACGCCGTCGCCCACGACACGTTTCTGCGCTACCTCCAGATCCTGCGCGAGGACGGGCCCGTCGAGTCCCCCTGGCCGCTGCTCCGCAGGATCGCGTCCGGCAAGGCCGTCGACGCCGTCCGCGTCGCCCGGCGGAGCCCCTGGGCGCCCGCGGGCGAACTCCCCGAGGACAACGGGGAGTGGACATCGGTGAGCCGAACCCTGGGCCCGGACCGGGCACTTGAGATCGCCGAAGTGCTCCGGGAGATCAACTCCCTCAACGCCGAACTGCGCTGGGCGCTGCTCCTGCGTGAATACCTGGGGTTGTCCCGTACGGAGACCGCGGACGCCCTCGGCATCGCCCCTGCCTCGGTCTCCGCTTCCGTACGGCGCGCGAAGAAGAAGCTCCGCGAGCGCGCCGCCGAGGCCGAACTGCCCAGCCCGCCCCACCGGATGGAGGGAGGATCACAGTGAATTCCCACGACCGTGAACGTCGAGCCGACAGCGTCGACGCGTTGCACACCGCCCTGGTCCGGCACTACGAGGATCACCCCGGCGACATCGACAGCGAACTGCGGGCGCTGTACGCCGCGGAGTCGGCCGCGGCGGATCCGCCCGAGCCGGACACCGCGCCGGAAGCGGTGGTCCTCCTCCATCCCACCGGCCAGTCCCCCGCGCCGACCCGCGCGCAGGTCCGGCCCGCGCGCCGCGCATGGCTCGCGGGCCTGGGGATGGCGGCCGCGATGGCGTGCGTCACCGTCGGCTGGCAGGCCCGTGACCTGCACAGTCCGTCCCCGGCCGGATCCGCGGCGCCGGGCGCCGTGCAGCCCCTTTCGAGCCCTCTCAAGGCACGCTGGATCGCCCAACTGGCCTCCGTGGCACACCAAGAGGGCGAGAAGCACGCCCGCCGGGCCCTGGCGGCGATACGGGAGTCCGTCCCGTACGCGCAACTCCTCGACAGCAGCGACTTCGCCTCGCTCAACCCCGGCTACTGGGTCATCTACGAGCCCGGCCCCTACCGGGACGGAACCCGGGCGCTGCGGTTCTGCGAGTCCGTCGGCCGCACCCAGGCCGACGACTGCGTGGGCCGCTACCTCTCGCACGACCGGCGCGACCGGGACCTGGTGTGCCTGCCGCAGTGGCCCCGCGAGCCGGTGGGCGGCTGCACCAGGGAGAGGGAGCAGGGCAGGTAGCCGCCCGGCACGCCCAAGGGCACGCGGAAACCCGGAACCCCCAAGGAGAAGACATGCCCGACGAGAAGATCGTTCTAGGCAAGCTGGTCCACGACAAGCACGGCGCAATGTTCCTGGTGCACGCCGACGGCACCTGCCGGGAGGTGACGGACGTACCGGCGCAGGCGCGGCAGCAGGCCGACGACACCGGGCCGAGCACCGGCACGACCTTCCGGGGGCACGCCTCCCACGGTGCCCGCCGCCTCGTGTCCATGGCCACCGTCGTCGCACTCGCCGTGATCACCGGTGGCGACTTCCCCCTCTGAGACCCGCTGGGGGCGGTCGCCACAGCACTCTCGGGCCATCCTCGCGCACTCTGCGTAGTCGGCACACGACCTCCCTCCCGGCCCGCGTACCCGGGAGGTCCCCGGCCGAGGGACAATGGAGGCGTACGCCCGCCGCACGCCAGAGCATCAGGAGTCACCGCCTTGTCCGAGCGCATCTCGCACGCCGCCAAGACCGAACTGCAGGCCGACTGCGGCAACTGCTTCGGGCTGTGCTGTGTGGCGCTGCCGTTCTCGCGTTCGTCGGACTTCCCGGTGAACAAGGCGGCCGGGACGCCGTGCGGCAACCTCCAGGACGACTTCCGCTGCGGCATCCACGAGCGGCTGCGCGACAAGGGCTACAACGGCTGTACGGTCTTCGACTGCTTCGGCGCCGGTCAGAAGGTCTCCCAGGTGACGTTCAAGGGCGTGAGCTGGCGGGAGGAACCCGACACGGCCCGCACGATGTACGAGGTCTTCCCCGTCGTGCGGCAGCTGCAGGAGCTCCTGAAGTACACCGCCCAGGCCCTGGACCTGGCCGCCGCCCGCCCCGTGCACAAGGAGCTGCGCCGGGCGTACTCCCGGATCGACGCGCTGACCCGGGACACCCCCGAGACGCTCCTCGGCGTGGACGTGGACGCGCTGCGCGGAGAGGTGAACCCGCTGCTGCTGCGGGCCAGCGAGCTGACCCGGGCGGCCGTCCCCGGCCGCAAGAAGGACCACCGGGGCGCCAACCTCATGGGCAAGCGCCTGCGCGGCGCGAAGCTGCGCGGCGCCAGCCTGCGCGGCGCCCTCCTCATCGCCGCCGACCTGTCGGACGCCGACCTGCGCGAAGCCGACCTGATCGGCGCGGACATGCGGGACACCAACCTGTGCGGGGCCGACCTGACGGGCGCCCTGTTCCTCACCCAGCCGCAGCTGAACGCCGCGCGCGGCGACGCCCGGACGAAGGTGTCGAGCCCCCTGGAGCACCCCGCGCACTGGGCGGCGTAGTCACCCCCGCCCCCCGCCGGGTACCCTCCTGCTCTCCTCGTGGTCACACACCGCCGGTTCACCTGGCCGCACTAGCGTGACCTGCGAACTCTCATCGAATCCGGGCGGGAGATCCCTCCTGCCGGGGCAACAACAAGGAGCACCAGATGACCGGGGGCGTTCCTCCTCAGGAGCACATACCGCTGTTCAACCCCTTCGCCGAAGGGTTCACCGACAATCCGTACCCGCAGTACGCGATGCTCCGTGAGACCGCGCCGGTCTATCCGCACCCCATGGGGTTCTGGGTGGTCACCCGCTACGCGGACGTGTTCGCGCTGCTGCGTTCCGGCGCCTCGGTCGAGCTGCGCAACGTCACCGCGGGCGCGATGGTGAACCTGCGGCAGAAAGACGAGTCCCGCAGGACCCCGCTCATCGACGGCTTCTCGATGATCGACCGGGACGCCCCCGACCACACCCGGCTGCGCCGCCTGGTGCAGAAGGCGTTCACGCCCAAGTCCATCCAGGCGCTCGCGCCCCGCATCGGCGAGCTCGTCGACGGCATGCTCGACCGGATCGCCGCCTCCGGCCGCGCGGACCTGGTGCCCGAGCTGGCCTCGCCGCTGCCGTTCGCGGTGATCGCCGAGATGCTGGGCGCCCCGCCCACCGACCACGAGCGGATCCGTGAGCTGAGCGCCACGATGGTCCGCTCCCTGGAGCCGGTCGCCGACCCCGCCGTCATGCAGGCCATCGAGGCCGCGGACGAGGAGCTGGCGGGCATCACCGCCGAGATGATCGCGTGGAAGCGGAAGAACCCCGCCGACGACCTGATGACGGCCCTGATCGAGGCCGAGGAGGACGGCGACAAGCTCAGCGACGACGAGCTGATCGCCCAGATCACGCTGCTCTACATCGCGGGCCACGAGACGACCGTGAACCTGCTCGCCAACGGCACGCTGGCCCTGCTGCGCCACCCCGACCAGCTGGCCGCGCTCCGCGCGGACGCCGCACTGCTCCCCAACGCCGTCGACGAGCTGCTGCGCTACGACAGCCCGCTGCAGTCCAGCCGCCGCATCACCGTCGAGCCGACGGTGCTCAGCGGCGTCGAGATCCCCGCGGGCTCGTTCGTGATCGGCGGCCTCGCCTCGGCGAACCGTGACGAGGCGCACTGGGGCCCGGACGCGGACAAGCTGCGCCTGGACCGGGAGGGGGCACGCGGACACCTGGCGTTCGGCTCCGGCTCGCACCACTGCCTCGGCGCGGCCCTCGCGCGCCTGGAGGCCACCATCACGTTCGAGCGGATGTTGCCGCGGTTCCCGAAGCTGGCCCTGGACGGCGAGGTGTCCTGGAACGGCCGGATCAACGTCCGCGGCGTGGCGTCGCTGCCGGTGGCGGTCGGCTGATACGGCCGCTGGTCCGAAGAGGCATCGGGGGCCCACCGCTGTGCGGTGGGCGCCCTCGCCGTCAGGCCCCCTCGCCGTCAGGCCCCACGGCCTCACACCAGGGCGGGTACTCCCCCGGCGACCTCGCGCAGTCCCTCGCGCAGCCTCCCCATCGACGCCGCGTTGTTGCCGAACTGGTTGATCGCGAAGGTGCCGCGGTGGTCCGGGCCGTAGCCGTGCTTGAGGAAGTTCACGAAGGAGCCGCTGGCGCTGAGGTCGACGAAGTAGTGCCGTGCCGGGTCGCGGAAGGCGGTGGCCATGAGTTCGTCGAAGCGCACCCGGCCCCGGATCACGTCCCAGGCGTAGTCGTCCCAGCGGTTCAGGGTCTCCCCGTCGAGCTCGCCCGCGTACGCGCACGAGTACACCGGCACCCGGGGCGCGCTCACCCGGACCGCGCGGCCGAGGCTGCGGCACTCGTGGCGGATGTCGTCGACGAGGGCGGAGTGGAAGCCGTAGCGCACCGGGAGGCGGACGGCGACCACTCCTTCCCTGTCGAGCGCGGCGCGGGCCTCGGTGATCCGGTCCGCGTCGCCGCTGACGACGAAGTTGCCGCGGGCGTCGGCGCCGAAGTTGACGCCCGCCAGGGCGAGTCCGGCGAACAGGTCGCGGCGCCGCTGGTGCAGGGCGGGCGGGGCGAGGACGCTGAGCATGCCGCCGGTGCGGCAGCGCAGCTTCAGCAGGTGCGCCTGCTTCATCACCAGGTCGAGGCCGTCCTCGAAGGACATCACCCCGGCGACGGTGGCCGCGACGTACTCGCCCAGGCTGTGCCCGAGGACCGCGTCCGGCTCGAAGCCCTCCGCGCGCAGGGCCTCGGTGAGGCCCCAGCCGATGCTGTAGAGCGCGGCGTGCGTGTGCAGGATGTCGTCGAAGTCCTGGCCGCGGCGCGAGCTGTCATGCATCGCGGCGACGAGTGATGTGCCCTGGGCCGCCTCGTACAGGGCGCTGCCGCGGTCCATGGCGTCCCGGAAGGCCGGATGGGTGTCGTACAGCTCCTGGCCCATCCGGTAGTACTGGGTGCCCTGGCCGCCGTACATGAAGACGAGCTCGGGGCGCCGCGAGGTCCGGCTCGGGGCGGGGCTGGGCGCGGGCCGCCGGGGTGGGGCGGGCGCCTCGACGCGCGGGGGCTCCTCGATCCGCAGGGGTTCCTCGCGGATCTTGCCGGTGAGCTTGGTGAGGACGTCGCCGGGGCCGATCTCGCGGAAGTCGTCGTGGCCGCGCGCCAGCAGCCAGGACAGGGACTCGTACCACTTGACGGGGCTCGATATCTGCCGGGCGAGCAGGTCGGCGTGGCCGGTCGCCGGGTAGGGCCGGGCCGTGCAGTTGGCGATCACGGGGATGCGCGGCGCACGGAAGTCGACCCCCGCCAGGTGCCGGGCGAACTCCTCCTGCACGTCGGTCATGCACCGGGAGTGGAAGGCGGCGCTCACATTGAGGGGGATGAAGGAGCCACCGGCCGCCGTGTACGCGGCGCGGACGTCGGGCGCGTGGATCTCGTCGTAGACGCCGGAGAGGATGCACTGGCGGCGGGAGTTGATGTTGGCGATGTCGATGTTGTGGTGCGGCAGGCCCGCGAGGATCTCCGCGACCCGCTCCTGGTCGAGGTTGACGACCGCGGCCATCGCGCCCTTGGGGGCCCGGCTCATCAACTCGCCGCGCCTGCGCACTAGGTCGAGGCCGGTGGTGAAGTCGAAGGCGCCCGCGGCGAAGAGGGCGCTGTACTCGCCCAGGCTGTGCCCGGCGACGACGGCGGGCGGTGCCTCGCCGGAGTCGATGTGGTCGAGGTACTGCAGGGCGCTGACCGCGTACAGGGCGGGCTGGGTGTACTCGGTGCGGTTGAGGACCCGGTCGGGGTCGTCGAGGCACAACTCGCGCAGGGAGTAGCCGAGGAGCCGGTCGGCCCGTGCGACCAGGTCGGGGTACTTCCCGAACAGCTCCTTGCCCATGCCCTTGCGCTGGGAGCCCTGCCCGGGGAAGACGTACACGGATGTCATGTGATCACTCAGCCGTTGTCGGGAGCGGTGGCTCCGGTGGTCAGGGCGCCGAAGGCGGCGAGGCGCTCCGCGAGCAGGGCCGCGGTCCCGTGCAGCAGCCGCTCGGCGATGACGTCGACCCCGCGGTTGCGCCACGGCTCCAGGTCGGTGCCCCGCACCCAGGAGTTGAAGGCGCCGAGGGCGGGGCCGCAGTGGATCTGGTAGTCGACCCGCTGGTCGGGGGCGCCGTGCAGGGCGAGCCGGGTGGAGTGAACGAAGTACCAGCGGAAGACGTGGGCCATCTTCTGCTTGGGGCTCCGCTCGACCTCGGCGAGCCGGGCGGGGTGGCGGCGCGCGAGGTGGTCGCGGGTCTCCCGCCACACCTCGTCGAGGGACCGCTTGAAGTACTTGCCCTCCAGGGTGGCCCGGGTCCGCGGGTCGAGGTCGTCGAGGGAGTCGTGCCGCAGATAGAGGTCGTACAGCTTCTGGGCGCGGGCCGGGAAGAAGGTGCCCTTCCTGACGGCCTGCACCCGGGCGCCGACCTCGAACATGTCGCCCGCGGGCGCGTATTCGGTGTCGTGCACGCCGAGGCCCTGCAGGACGTCCTTGACGGCCTCGCTGGTCCCGGCCTCGATCGTGCACTGGTTGATGGAGCCGGTGACGAGGAAGTCGGCGCCCAGGGTCAGGGCCGCGAGGGCCGCCTCGGGGGTGCCGATGCCGCCCGCCGCGCCGACGCGCACGGCGGCCTCGCCGGGGTAGCGCTCCTCGCGCGTGACGCGGTCGCGCAGGGCGCGCATGGCGGGCATCAGGACGTAGGCGTTGCCGCCGTCGGTGTGTCCCGCCGAGTCCGCCTCGACGCACAGGTCCTGGGCCAGCGGCAGCCGGGCGCCGAGTTCGGCCTGTTCGGGGGTGATGAGTCCGTCGTCGAGGAGGCGGCGGACCAGCGGGGCGGGCGCCGGGCGCAGGAAGGGCTCGGCGACCTCGGTGCGCGACACCTTGGCGATGATGTGGTGGTCCTGGCGGAGCCGCCCGTCGGCGTCGGTGCCGAGGCCCGCGAGGCGGTAGTGGACCAGGGGCAGCGTGGGCCGGAGGTAGGCCGACGCCTCCACCGAGCGGACGCCGTGGCGCAGGAACAGCTCGACGGTGCGGGCCTCCTGGTCGGGGTCCTCCGGGTTGCTGAGCAGGTTCATGCCGTAGGCGCGGCCGGGGTCCAGGCCCTTCTTGATGCGGGTGATCGCGTCGTCGACGGCGTCCAGGGCGAGGCCGCCGGTGCCGAAGAAGCCGAGCATGCCCGCGTTGCCGAGCGCGGTGACCAGGTCGACGGAGGCGATGCCCTTGTACATCGCCCCGGCGGCGTAGGCGTAGTCGACGCCGTGGGCCTCGCGGAAGCGGGGGTTGCCGAGGGCGCGGGGCGAGAGGGCGGGCGGCGGGGCGGGGCGCTGGCCTTGAGGTGGCACGGTCACGGTGTTCTCGATCGGTGAGGGCTCGGGGCGGGGCGCGGGCGGTGTCGCCGGGGCCGGGTCGGTGTCCGCCGTCCGGCTCTCCCAGGGGAAGACGCCGTCCTCGGCGTAGCGCCGGATCGCGCGGACGTTGTCGGGGTCGGCGAACACCTCGCGGTTGGTGGCGAGGGCGACGTCCTTGGTGTGCTCGGCCAGCGGGGACAGGGCGCGCAGATACGTCTTGTAGCGGGCGACGCCCTTCTTCGACAGGCGCCCGAGGCGTTGCAGATGGCGGCGCAGCAGCGCCTCGCTGTCGGGGCCGAGCGCGTCGACGAGCCCCCACGCGTGGGCCTGCCGGGCGTCGACGGTCCGGGTGGTCGCGGCGAGGTAGTGGGCGTGCTGGAAGCCGGTCCTGCGGATCAGGTACGGCAGGACGACGGCCGGGATCAGGCCGAAGAGGAGCTCGGAGAGGCTGAAGGTGGCGCTCTCGTCGGCGATCACGATGTCGCACGCGGCGACGAGGCCGACGCCGCCCGCGTTGGCCTTGCCGCGCACGTGCGCGACGGTGAGCACGTCGGCGTACGCCATCCGCCGGAACAGCTCGAACATGGGCTCCGGGTCGAAGGCCGTGTCCTGGCCGGAGCGGGCCGCGTCGCTGATCACGCCGAAGTCGGCGCCGAAGCAGAAGACTTCGGGCAGCCCTTCGAGGACGACCACGGTGGTGTGATCCGCCTGCGCCGCCCGGGCGAACACGTCGTCCAGCTCGTGGACGAGTGTCGCGTTGATGGCGTTGTCGGCCTCGGGCCGGTGGATCCGGGCGAAGAGGACGCTGCCCTGCTCGCGCACGCGCAGGGTGGAGTAGGTCAGTCGATCCATGCGTACTCCCGGTGGAACTCCTTGATCGCGCGCAGCACGAGACGGGGCGACGCGCCCGCGGTGCCCGGTGCGGTCCGGTCGGCGAAGTCCTGGTTGACGACGGTGTCGCGGGTGCCGACGCGGACGAACGCGCTCTCCCGCAGGAGCTGGTCGTACTCGTCGAGGGACAGCCGGTAGCGCGCGTCGAGGTGGTCCTCGACGCCCATGCCCCGCAGCCGGGACGCGCCGTCCGGGGTGACGACGCCGCTGTAGAACTCCGAGCAGCAGCCGGATCCGTAGGAGAAGAGCCCGACGCGCCGCGGGTCCGGGTAGGCGCCGTTGCAGATGGTGCTCGCGAGGGAGAGGAAGACGGTCGCGCCCATGATGTTGCCGACGCGCCCGCAGTAGCCGAGGCCGGGCAGCACGCGGCGCTCGAAGTCCGCGGCGATCTCGGCGCCCTTGGCCTTGGCGACCTTGCGCATCATCGTGCGGTGGGCGCCCTTGACCATGCCGCCGAAGGGGGTGTGGAAGGCGAGGTACTGGAACGTGTCGCGGTAGTCGGCGCCCTCGACCTTGGCCGCGTAGGCGCGATAGGCCTGCTCGCAGCAGTCCAGGTACGACATCAGGGACAGGTCGACGTCACCGGCCTCGCTGTCCGGGGCGGGGCGGCAGGTGTCCATCACCTCGTAGCCGTAGGTGCCGCTGGCGCCGACGTCGAGCTGGAAGACGTGCGGGGTGTCGCTGACGAGCAGGGCCACCGCGCCCGCGCCGCCGCTCGGTTCGGCGTACGCCCAGTCCTGCGCGGCGACGTCGGCGCCGTCCTCCAGGATGTAGCGCGAGATGTCGGTGGCGATGACGAGGGCCTTCGCGCCCGGCGAGGTGTTGGCGAGGATGAAGTTGCAGGCCATCTGGAGGCCCGCGGTGCCCGCGTAGCAGGCCTGCTTCAGCTCGAACATCCGCACGTTGCGGCTCAGGCCCAGCTGGTCGTGGAGGTAGGTGCTCGCCGACTTCGAGAAGTCGAAGCCGGACTCGGTGCAGGTGATGAGGAGTTCGATGCGGCCCTTCTCCTCGTCGCTCATCCGGTCCAGGAGCGGCCGGGCCGCGTTGGCCCCGAAGGTGACCGGGTCCTCGAAGGGCAGCGCGACGGTCTTCTCCTTCATCAGCAGGTTGTTCAGGCGCGCGAGGTCGAGGTCGCGGTGGCGCGCCAACTGCATGACGTCGAGCACGGCCGTGCCGCCGAACACGTTCATCGCTTCGATACCGACGCGGGACATGGGGTTCGCTCTTCTGCTCTCTAGGCGTCGCACGCGCTCAGGCACAGTGCGGTGTTGATGCCGCCGAAGCCCATGCTCAGGCTCAGGCAGTGCTGGATGTCGGCCTCGACGGCGGCGTCGCGCACCCAGTGCGGGGCGTCGTCGATGGGGTCGGTGAGGTTGCGGGTCGGGTGCAGCCGTCCCTGCCGCAACTGCAGCAGGGCCGCGGCCGCCTCGACGGCTCCGGCCGCCGTCAGGCCGTGCCCGGTGATCGACTTCGTGGCGTTGACGGCCGCGTGCGTGAGGCCGCAGGCCTTGAGCGCCGCCACCTCGGTGGTGTCCCCGGCCGGGGACGCGGTGCCGTGCGGGTTGACGTAGTCGATGTCCCGCGCGGTGAGGCCCGCGTGGTCGAGGGCCCCCCGGATCGCCGCGGTCTCGCCGTCCAGGGACGGGTTGGGGTCGCGGTTGCCGTCCAGGCGTACGGACCAGCCGCTGAGCCGCGCGTACGGGGCGGGGGCGTCCGGGCGGGCGCCCGCGCGCTCGACGACCAGGGCCGCGCAGGCCTCGCCGTACACGAAGCCGGACCGCCCCTGGTCGAAGGGGCGGCAGGCCTCGGCGGGCGCGTCGGCGTGGTCCTCTGCCGCCATGGCGCCCATCGCACGCAGGCCGAGCAGCTCCCAGTGCGACAGGTCGGCGAGCGCGCCGAGCGCGACGCACACGTCGACGCGGCCGGAGGCGACGGCCTCGGCCGCCTCGATGACGGCGAGCTGCCCGCTGGCCGAGGCGCCGCCCACGGTGTGCGCGAAGCCGCGGATCCCGAAGGCCGTCGTACACAGCCCGCACAGGTCGCTGTCCAGGTAGGACAGGCCGTAGCTGGGCCGCAGGAAGCGCGGCTTGGCGCGGTGCCGGTCCTGGGCGAGCACGAGTTCGCGCTGCTGGAGGTTGCTGCCGCCGATGACGAGCCCGACGCGGTCGGCGTCGTAGCCGTCCAGGCCGGCCTCGGTCCACGCCTCTTCGAGGGTGGTGAGGGCGACCTGTCCGGTGAGGGAGGCGGTGCGCAGCTCGCGGGCGCCGAGCCGGCTGGTCGGCTTCGGGACCGGCAGTTCGGCGCCCACGAAGCGGGTGCCGAGCTGCCGTCCGGGCCGCTCCATGACGGCGAAGCGGTGCGCCCCGGCGAACAGCGCGTCGGTGAAGGCGGTCTTGCCCTGGCCCACGGCGGTGGTGACGCCGAGGCCGGTGACGACGAGCCCTGCGGGATGCCTCATGTCACCGGGCCTTGGCCGCTGCCGTGTCGCTGAGGTGCTGGGCGAGCTCGCCCAGGTTCTGCGGCCCGTGGGTCTCGACGAGGGGGATGTCGAGGTCCATCTCCTCCAGGACGGTCATGACGATCTCCGCGCGGTCCATGGAGTTGGCGCCGAGCGCGTCCAGGGTGTCGGACTCGCTGAGGTCACGGTCGGCGAGCTCCGGCAGGATCTCCCGGACGGCCTCGGTGATCAGGGTGAACGTCTTGTCCTTGGTCATGTGCGCGCCTTCGCTGGAGGGGTGGGTGGGTGGTTGCCGACGAGGCCGGGGCTCATCCGAGAGCTCCGTCCGCCGCCGCGTCGCGCAGCTTCGCCAGGCTCGCGCCCGGCCGCGTCACGATCTTGAGGAGCAGCCGCTGGTAGTCGGCCGCCATCTCCTCGACGGTGCTCCTGGCGTACAGGTCGGTGCTGTACTCCAGGTATCCGTGCAGGCCGTCGGGGGTTTCCCGGACGACGAGGTTGAGGTCGAACTTCGCCGTGCCGCTGTCGGTGGGCAGCGGCAGGAAGCCGAGGGCGCCCGGGTCGGCGGCGCCGGGCGGCGCGCCCTCGGCGGCGGGCACCAGGTTGAACATGACCTGGAACAGCGGCGAGTGGGCCGGGTCCGGCTCGGGCACGAGGGCCGCGACCAGGTCGGCGAACGGGATGTCCTTGTGCTCGTGGGCCGCCGCGGTGACGCGCCGGGTCTGTCCGAGCAGTTCGTCGAAGGCCTGGTCGGGGCGTACGTCGAGGCGCAGCACCAGGACGTTGATGAAGTATCCGACAAGGCGTTCGAGGTCCGGGTGCGGCCGGTTGGTCACGGGCGAGCCGATGGCCAGCTCCCGGTCCTGGGTGTGGGCGCCGAGGAGCGTGGCGAAGGCCGCCAGGAGCGTCATGTAGAGCGTGCCGCCGCTCTCCTGGCTGACGCGCTTGAGCTGCCCGAGCACGTCCGCCGGCACCTTCACCTCGACCGCGGCTCCCTGGTACGACTTCGTCGCGGGCCGCTGGTAGTCGGTGCGCAGGCCCGCGCGTGCGGGCAGTCCGGCGAGCTGGGCACGCCAGTACGCCTCCTGTCGTCCGCGCGCCTCGGCGTCGACGACCTGCCGCTGCCAGTGCGCGAAGTCCGCGTACTGGACGGGCAGTTCGGGCAGGTCCGGCTCCTCGCCCCGGGACAGCGCCTGGTAGGCGGTGTTGAGTTCGGCGACGAAGACGCCGGTCGACCAGCCGTCGAAGATGCCCCAGGGGCGGGTCACGACGGCGACATGCTCGTACGGCGTGAGCGTCAGGATGTGGACGCGCAGCGGGAACTGGTCCTCGGGCCGGAACGGGCGCGGCCGCTCGGCGCGCAGCAGCTCGGCGACCGCGCTGTCCCCGCCGACGTCCTCGAAGGCGACGGCGAAGCCGGTGGCGTCGTTGACCCGCTGGACGTAGCCCTCGTCCGTCCGCAGGTAGCTGGTGCGCAGCACGGCGTGCCGGGCCACGAGCGTCTCGAAGGCGCGGGCGTAGGCGGCGCGGTCGAGGCGGCCGATGATCCGGTAGGCCATCTGCACGTTGTCGTACGCCGAGCCGAGGTGCTCGCGCGGGTTCAGGAACCACAGTTCGCGCTGCTGGTACGAGAGCGGGGCGTCGCCGCCGGTGACGGGCGCCAGCGGGACGGTCTCGGCGTCGGTGGGCCGGGCCGCGGCGTCGAGTCCCGCGGCCAGCTCGCCGAGCGGGGCCCCGGCGAGGATCGACTGCAGCGGCAGCTCCTTGCCGGTCTCCTGCTTGACGCGGATGGTGAGCCGGGTGGCGAGCAGCGAGTGCCCGCCGAGGTCGAAGAAGCTGTCGCCCAGGCCGACCCGCTCCAGGCCGAGGACGTCCTGGACGAGGCGGCACAGCGCCTGTTCGGTGGCGGTGGTCGGCGCGACGTAGGCCTCCTTGTGGAGGTCGGTCTCGTCCGGCGCGGGCAGGGCGCGCTTGTCGACCTTGCCGTTGGGGGTGAGCGGCAGCTCTTCGAGGGCCACGAAGACGCTGGGCACCATGTAGTCGGGGATCTTGCCCGACAGGTGGTCCTTGAGTGCCCGGGTCAGGGCCTGGCCGCAGCTCGCCACCTGCGGCACGTTCGCCAGGTACGTCGCGCTGTAGGCGGCGCGGGCCCTGGCGTGCGGCCGCTCCCCCTTGGCGAGGATCACGTCGAGGCCGTCGAGGCGGTCCTGGGACCAGGTCACGGCGACCCGGTAGCCGAGGTCCTCGGCGTGGGCCAGGGCGTCCTCCAGGTCGCGCGCCCGCCGGTCGGCGGCGGCCGTGAGACGGCGCGCGCCGAGCGGCTCCACATGGCTGTGCGCGGTGGCGCCGCGCAGGCTCTCGGCGACGCGCACGTCGTCGGCGATCCGCGGGTTGTCCAGGCCCGTCACGCCGAACCGCGCGGGCCCGCCGTCGGCGAGCAGGGCGCGCAGTTCGTCGGGCGTGGTGGCGTGCAGCCAGGGCAGTTCCCCGGTACGTGGAGCGGCCGCGCCCTTGGTGAGCACGACGTCGTAGCGGTAGCTGAGCATTTCGTTGTCGCCGGTGCCGCGCTTGACGGTGATGTCGACGGCGCCGATGTCCGCGAAGCGTCGGGTGAGTCCGGCGAACCAGCTCGGGCTGACGAGGAGTTCGCCCTCCTGCTGGCGGCGGCGCTGCACCTGGCGGGCCAGCGTGGGCACGGTGACGGGCACGGCGAGGCGGCTGCGCTCCACGGCCG
Organism: Streptomyces flavofungini; assembly: GCF_014650815.1. Classification (GTDB taxonomy): domain Bacteria; phylum Actinomycetota; class Actinomycetes; order Streptomycetales; family Streptomycetaceae; genus Streptomyces; species Streptomyces flavofungini. Next base: position 538,511 of record NZ_BMVR01000003.1, on the reverse strand, counting down.
TGACGTGCGCGGCGAACAGGTCGAGGTTCCTGACGTCGCCGACGAGGATCCGGCCGCCGTCGGCGACCAGCGGCAGCAGCCGCTCGATCACCTCTTCCAGATACAGCCGGTTCGGGAAGTACTGGACCACGGAGTTGATGACGACGGTGTCGAACTTCTCCGGACCGTCGGGGCCCTCGGGCACCGTCACCGACCGGGCGTCGCCCTGCGCGAGGGTGACGTGCGACCAGCCGCGGCGGTCCGCGCCGCGCCGCACTCCGGCGAGGGCGGACGCGGAGATGTCGACGGCGTGCACGGCCTCGCAGGCGCCCGCGTAGCGGAACAGGAGCAGGCCCGTGCCGCAGCCGACCTCCAGGAGCCTGCGGGGGCGCAGTGCCTCGATCTGCTCGACGGTGCCGTCGATCCAGGCGCGCATCTCGGCCTCGGGGATGGCGTCGCCGGAGTAACTGCTGTTCCAGCCGATCAGGTTGAGGTCGTCGCCGGGCGCGGCCGACCGGGCCGCCTCCCGGGTGTCGGACGCGTCGCTTCCGTACTGGTCCTCGAAGAGTTCCTGCCACTGCTCGAGGTGCTCGGCGTTCTGCTCGCGCGCGGTGTCGTCCAGCCATGCGGTGGTGGGCCGTACGTAGGCGACGAGCTTCTTGGTCTCGCCGGTGGCCTGGGTGGTGACGACGGCGCCGCGTACGCCGGGGTGGGACTGCAGCGCGTTCTCGATCTCGCCGAGTTCCACCCGGAAGCCGCGGACCTTCACCTGGTCGTCGACGCGGCCGATGAACTCCAGGTCCCCGTCGGGCCGTCGGCGCACCAGGTCACCGGTGCGGTAGAGCCGGGCCCCGGGCGCCGTGGCGAAGGGGTCGGCGACGAACCGGTCGTCCGTCAGCTCGGGGTTGCCGAGGTAGCCGCGGGCCACGCCGGGGCCGCCCACGCACAGCTCGCCGACGACGCCCAGGGGCACGGGGTGCAGGTGCGCGTCGAGCACGTGGGCGGTCGACTGGGCGATGGGCCTGCCGATGGGGATGACCGCGTCCTCGGCGAGGTCCCGGGGGATCACGTGGCAGGTGGAGGCGATGCTGTTCTCGGTGGGGCCGTAGGCGTTGACGACGGTCAGGCCGGGGTGGGCCGCGTGCAGGCGGCGTACGTCCTTGGCGGAGAACGCCTCGCCGCCGACGCCCAGATAGGTGAGCGGCAGCCGCCGCCCCTGCGCGGCCTCGGCGTAGGCGGGCAGGAAGGCCGCGGACAGAGCCATCATCGTCACGCCGGAGCGCTCGACGCGGTCGAGGAGCGCGCCCACGTCCTTGGCGTCCCCGTCGTGCAGGACGAGCCGGCCGCCGCACAGCAGCGGGCCGAGGACTTCCTGGGAGCCGACGTCGAACGAGATCGACGAGTGGTGCAGGACGACGGTGTCGGGGTCGGTCGGGAAGTAGTCCGGGTTGCGCACCAGGCGGACGACGCCACGCTGTTCCACGAGGACGCCCTTGGGGACCCCGGTGGAGCCGGAGGTGAAGATGACGTACGCCAGGTGCTCGGGCGTGAGGCCGAGCGCGGCACGGGACAGGCCGTGCTCCGGGCGGTCGGCGAGGACCTGGGCCCCGTCGGCGGCGCGTTCGCCGGTGTCGAGGTGGACGACCTCGACGCGCTTGCCCCCGCCCGTCCCGTCGCCGTCGCCGTCGAGGAGCACGGACGACAGGTGGGACTGGCTGAGCACGATCTCCACGCCGGACGTGGCCACCAGGGTGCGGATGCGCTCCTGGGGGTAGTCCGGGTCGATGGGCACGTACGCGCCGCCCGCCTTGAGGATGCCGAGCAGGCCGGTCACGAGCTCCGGCGAGCGGCGGGCGCACAGGCCGACCAGCGTGTCGGGGCCGACGCCCTGGTCGCGCAGGTGGTGCGCGACGCGGTTGGCGCGCGCGTCGGTCTCGGCGTAGGTCAGCCGCTGGTCGCCGTACTCGACGGCGATGGCGTCGGGGCGCAGCCGGACGTGCTCTTCGAAGAGTTCGAAGAGGCAGTGGTCGTCGGGGTACGGCTTGTCGGTGTCGTTCCACTCGGTCAGCAGGCGGTGGCGTTCCGCCGCCGGGAGGATGTCGATGTCGAGCGCCCGGGTGCCGGTGCCGTCGGCGGCGGCCAGTGCGTCGACGAGGCCGGACACGGCGGCCTCCAGGTAGCCGAGCACGGCGTCCGGTGACAGGGCCGCGTCGACTTGGGCGTTGAGGGACAGTTCGGTGCCGGTGTCGTCGACGGACACGCCCACCGGGTAGTTGGTGCGGTCGAGGGAGCCCAGCCAGCGGATGCCGAGTTCGTCGAGGGTGGCCGCGCCCTGGTCGCCGCGGCGCGGTTCGAAGTACCGGTAGTTGATCATCGAGCTGAACAGGGTGGCGTCGCTGTCCAGGCCGCTGGAGCGCTGGGCGAGGGTGAGCGCGCTCTGCTCGAAGGAGATCAGCTCCTTGAGCGAGGTGTCCACGGCGGACACCAGCTCCTTGACGCTGCGGCCTTCGAGGCGGACCCGCAGCGGCAGGGTGTTGATGAAGTTGCCGAGCATCCGCTCGACACCGGGGACGCCCTGGAGGCGGCCGGAGAGGACCGTGCCGAACACCACGTCGTCGCGCCCGCTGGTGGCCGCCGTGACCAGGGCCCACCCGGCGTGGAACAGCGCGGCCGGGCTGATCCGCAGCCGCTGCGCCTGCTCGCGCAGCCGTCCCGTGAGGTCGGCGGGCAGCGAGCGGCGCAGGTCACGTACGCGGCTGCCGTCGCCGTGCACGTCTACGAGCTGGAACGGTGTGGTGGGCTCGGTGAGGTCGCCCAACTCGCGGCGGAAGTACGCCTCGGCGTCGTTCGTGGCTAGCTGGTGCAGGGTGTGGCCGACGAAGTCCCGGTAGGCCGGGGGCGCGGTGAGGTCGGCGGTGCGGCCCGCCAGGTGGGCGGCGAGCTCTTCGAGGATGAGGCGCAGCGAGGTCGCGTCCTCGATGAGGTGGTGCACGCGCAGCAGCAGGAAGCGCCGCTCGGAGTGCGGGTCGGCGGCGACGGCGAGCCGCAGCAGCGGTGCCCGGTCGAGCGCGATGCTCCCCGGGTCGGCGAGCCAGCCGCGGGCCTGGGCCTCGGCCGCGTCGGAGTCGGCGGCGTCGAGCGCCCGGTGCTCGACGTCGAGGGGCACCGCGCGCAGCACCACCTGCACGGGTTCGCCGAGGCCTTCGGTGACGACGGCCGTGCGCATCACGTCGTGCCGGTCCACGAGCTGCTGCAGGGCGGCCACGAAGGCGTCGCAGACGTCCTCGTCGGGGACCGTCAGCAGGATCGGGATGACGTACGGGTCGTTGCCGGGATCCATCAGGTGATGGAAGAGGATCCCTTCCTGCGACGGTACGAGGGGGTAGACGTCCTGCACGTTGGGGGCGCCGCCGGGTACGCGGGACACGACGGCGTCGATGTCGGCCTGGCTCAGCTCGGCCAGCGGCAGCATCGGCGGGGTGATCCGCTCGCAGCCCGCCGGGATCGCCCGGGCGGGCACGGTGTAGCCGGTGGCCTCCGGGTCGGCGCTGTCGATCTCGGCGGCGAGGTCGGCGAGCGTGGGGCTGCTGAAGACACTGCGGACGGCGACCTCGAGCCCGTGCTCCTTCAGGCGGGCGATGAGGACGGTGATGAGCAGCGAGTGCCCGCCGAGCGCGAAGAAGTTGTCGTGCGCGCTGATGCGGTCCTCGTCGAAGCCGAGGAGTTCGGCCCAGGCGGCGGCGAGCGTCCGCTCGGTGGCGGTGCCCGGCGCGGTGTACGCGCGCTGCGCGAAGGCCTCGATGCCGGGGGCGGGCAGCGCCTCGCGGTCGAGCTTGCCGTTGCCGGTGATGGGCAGCCGTGCCAGGTCCACGAAGGCGCCGGGGACCATGTAGTCGGGCAGGCTCCGGCGCAGGTGGCGGGCGAGGTCGGCGCGGAGGTCCGGGTCGGCGATGGTCTCGCGCGGGTGCGGGGCGTCGGCGGCGGCCTCGCGTGCGTCCGGCTCGGCGGCGCGCTCGCGCAGGACGGTGTAGGCGACGAGTTGCTTGTCGCCGGGGGTGTCCTCGCGGGCGATGACGCGGGCGTCCTGGACGGCGGGGTGTTCGGTGAGGCGGGCCTCGATCTCGCCCAGCTCGATCCGGAACCCGCGGATCTTCACCTGGTCGTCGTTGCGGCCCAGGTATTCGAGGGAACCGTCCACCTGCCAACGGGCCAGGTCACCCGAGCGGTACATCCGCCCGCCCGGCTCACCGCAGAACGGGTCCTCCAGGAACCGCTCGGCGGTCAGCTCGGGCCGGTTCAGATAGCCACGGGCCACCCCCGCCCCGCCGACGTACAACTCCCCCACGACACCGACCGGCACCGGCTGGCCGTGCCCGTCGAGGACGTAGGTGCGCAGGTCGGGGATGCGTTCCCCGATCGGGCTGACCGACCGCTCGGTGTCGGCCTCGGTCAGCAGCCGGTACGTCACGTGCACGGTGGTCTCGGTGATGCCGTACATGTTCACCAGCTCGGTGCCCTTGTTCACCGCGCGCCGCAACCACGGCTTCAGCGAGGCCATTTCCAGGGCCTCACCGCCGAACACGACCACGCGCACCGCGTGCGGTTCGGGGTCGTCGTCGCCCTGGGCGGCGATCAACTGCCGGAAGGCGCTGGGTGTTTGGTTCAGGACCGTCACACCCGAGGCGCACAGCAGCCGGTAGAAGTCCTGCGGGCTGCGCGTGACGGCCTGCGGTACGACCACCAGACGGCCGCCGTGCAGCAGCGCGCCCCAGATCTCCCACACCGAGAAGTCGAACGCGAACGAGTGGAACAGCGCCCACACATCCCGCTCCCCGAAGCGGAACCACTCGTCGGTCGACGTGAACAGCCGCACCACATTGCCGTGCTCGACCATGACGCCCTTGGGCACACCGGTCGAACCCGACGTGTAGATGACGTACGCGATGTTCGAGGGGCCCACGCCCGTGCCGGTGACGTCGTCCGCCGACAGGTCGGCCCACTGGTCGGCGTCCGCGCGTACATCCACGACCGGGACCGACGGAACGGTCAGCCCCTCGGGCAGCGCCCCGTCCGACACCAGCACGCGCGGCGCGCTGTCGTTGAGGATGTGCGCGAGCCGGTCCGCCGGAGACGCCGGATCCACCGGCACGTACGCGCCACCCGCCTTCAGCACCGCGAGCACGGCCACAACCAGCTGCTCGCTGCGCGACAGGCACAGCGCCACCAGCACATCCGGCCCCACACCGAGCCCCCGCAGATGCCGCGCCAGCCGATTCGCCCGCGCATTCAACTCCCCATACGAAACACGGCAGTTCTCAAACTCCACCGCCACCGCATCCGGCGACCCGGCAGCCACCTCCTCGAACCACTCATGCAGGCACCGCCCCACCGGAGCCACCGGAGCCACCGCGGGCACCGCGTTCCACTCCGCCACGACCTGACGGCGCAGGGCGTCACTCAGGACGGACAGCTCCAGCGCGGGGCGCCGCTCCGCGCCCTCGGTGGTGAGGGCGTCGACGAGGCGCGTCATGGCGGTTTCCAGGTAGCCGATGACGAGTGCGGCGTCCTGGGCCTGGTCGATCTGGGCGTCGAGGGAGAAGGAGTGCCCGAGGTCGTCGACCGAGAGGGCGATGGGGTAGTTGCTCCGCTCGATGACACCCGCCAGGGACCTGACGCCCGCGCGCTCCAGCTCGCTGTCGTCGATGCGGTCGTCGGACTCCAGGTGCCGGTAGTTGAAGATCGCGTTGAACAGCGGGGTCTCGGGCGGTACGTCGCTGTGCCGGTGGGCGACGGCGAGCGGGGTCTGCTCGTGGCGTACCAGCTCGCGCAGCGCCCGGTCCGTGGCGCGCACGAGGGCGGCCACACTGGCGCCGGTCAGGTCGACGCGCACGGGCAGGGTGTTGATGAAGTTGCCGAGCATCCGCTCGATGCCCCGCGGCCCCTGGAGGCGCCCGGACATGACGGTGCCGAAGACCACGTCGTCGCGGCCGCTGCACGCCGACGCGACCAGGGCCCAGCCCGCGTGGAACAGGGTGGCGGGGCTGACCCGCAGTTCCTTCGCGCAGGCCCGGACGCGTTCCCCGAGTCCGGTGTCCAGGGGGCGGCGCAGGTCCAGGACCCGGCGCCCGTCGCCGTGGACGTCCTGGAGCCCGAACATCACAGTGGGTTCGGTGACGTCCCCGAGGACGGCCGCGAAGTGCTCCGCCGGGTCCAGCTGCCGGGCGCGGTGCTGGACGTGGGCGATGAAGTCGCGGTACGGCGCGGGCGGGGCCAACTCGGCCTCGCGGCCGGTCATATGGGCGACGATCTCGCGGAACAGCAGGCCGAGCGAGGTGGCGTCGTCGACGAGGTGGTGCAGGTTGAGGGCCGCGAACCAGGTGGCCGTGCCGGGCTGCCGGGTGGCGCGCAGCCGGATCAGCGGGGCCCGGTCGAGGCGCATCGGCTGCGGGCGGGCGAGCAGGTCGCGGATCTCGTCCTCGGTGTCGGTGCCCGCGGGCAGCTCGAACTCCTCCGGCTCAAGGTCGGCGTGGCGCACCACGACCTGGACGGGCTGGGACAGGCCCTGAGTGAGGACGGCGGTGCGCAGCGCGTCGTGCCGGGCGACGGCCGCGCGCAGGGCGCGGACAAAGCCGTCGAGGTGGGAGCGGCTGTCGAAGGAGAACACGCCGGAGAGGACGTAGGGGTCGCGGCCGCCCTCCTTGAGGTGGTGGAAGAGCATTCCTTCCTGGAGGGCCGCCAGCGGGTAGACGTCCTGGATGTTGCGGGCGCCGCCGGGCACCGCTGCGGCTACCGCCTTGAGTTCGTCCTCGGTGAGGGAGACCAGGGGCAGCATGTCGGGGGTGAGGCGGTCACAGTCGGCGGGAATGCCGTTCGGCGGGACGGTGAACGCGGTGCGCGCCGGGGTGGCGGCGGTTCCGGCGTCCGGGGTGTCGGGGTCCGCCGCGTCGTGCGCTGCCGCCGCGTCGATGGCGGCGGCCAGGTCGGCGAGCGTGGCGGCGGCGAAGACGCTGCCCAGGTCGCAGTCGATGCCCTCGTCGAGGAGGCGGGCGGTCAGCTTCGGGATGAGCAGGGAGTGGCCGCCCAGGGCGAAGAAGTTGTCCTGGACGCCGATGCGGTCCTCGTCGAAGCCGAGCAGGGTCGCGCAGAGGGCGAGGAGGGTCCGCTCGGTGGCCGTGCCGGGGGCGACGCGCTCGCCGGACCCGGCGTAGGCGTCGGCGTCGGGTGCCGGGAGGGCCTTGCGGTCGAGCTTGCCGTTCGCGGTCAGCGGCAGGGCGTCCAGGCGGACCAGGGCGCCGGGGACCATGTGCTCGGGCAGGGACTGTCCGAGGTGGCGCAGGAGTACGTCGTGGAGGTCGCCGGTGTGCGCCGGGTCGGGGACGACGTAGCCGACAAGCTTCGGGTCGCCGGGGGTGTCCTCGCGGGCGAGGACCGCGCAGGACCGCACGGCGGGGTGGCGGGAGAGGCGGTCCTCGATCTCGCCGAGCTCGATGCGGAAGCCGCGCAGCTTGACCTGGTTGTCGATGCGACCGAGGTACTCCAGGGTGCCGTCCGGCAGCCACCGGACGAGGTCGCCCGTGCGGTACATGCGGGCGTCCGGGGCGTCGGCGAAGGGATTGGGGACGAACCGCTCACGCGTCAGGCCCGGGTTGTTGAGATAGCCGCGGGCCAGGCCGACGCCGGCGATGTGCAGTTCACCGGCGCAGCCGACGGCCTGGCGCTGGCCCAGGTCGTTCAGGACGTGCAGCTGGATGTTCTGGATGGGGCGGCCGATGGGCACGGTGTCCGCCGCCGCGCCGGGCGGGCAGGTCCAGTGGGTGACGTCGATGGCGGCCTCGGTCGGCCCGTACAGGTTGTGCAGCGCCGCGCCGTGCAGGGCGTGGTGCCGGGCGGGCAGCTCCGGCGGCAGGGCCTCGCCGCTGCAGAAGACCTGGCGCAGCGACGTGCAGCGGGCCCACCCCTCGTGGTCGAGGAGCAGCCGCAGCATGGGCGGCACGAAGTGCACGGTGGTGATCTGCGCGGCCCGGATCAGCGACACCAGGTAGGCGGGGTCCTTGTGTCCGCCCGGTGCGGCCACGACCAGGCGGGCACCCGTGACGAGGGGCCAGACGAACTCCCACACGGACACGTCGAAGCTGAACGGCGTCTTCTGCAGTACGGCGTCGTCGGCGCCGAGGGCGTACGCGTGCTGCATCCACTCGATGCGGTTGACGGCCGCGCGGTGCTCGACCATGACGCCCTTGGGGCGGCCGGTGGAGCCGGAGGTGTAGATGACGTACGCGAGGTCGCCGGGGGCGATCCGGGCGGGCGCACCCGCGTCCTGGGCGCCCGGCGCCCGGGTGGCCAGGGCGCCGTCGGAGATCGGCCGTCCGTCGCAATCCAGGCGGAGCACCGTGCACGCCCCGGTCAGGGCGGACGTGTCGGTGGCGGACTGGGTGAGGACGAGGGCGGCGCCCGAGTCCTCGATCATGTACCGAAGGCGTTCGGCCGGATAGTCCGGCTCCAGGGGGAGGTAGGCGCCGCCCGCCTTCATGACCGCCCACAGGGCGATCACCATCTCAATAGAACGTTCGATACAGAGGCCGACGACAGTGTCCGCGGTGACGCCCCGGCGGCGCAGTTCGGCGGCCAGGGCGTCGGTGCGCTCGGCGAGTTCGGCGTACGTCAGGGACCGCTCGCCGTACACGAGGGCGGTGCGGTCGCCGTGGCGGGCGACGGCGTCGGCGAGCAGGTCGGGCAGGCTGCGCTCTACGGAGAAACGGCGGTGGGTGTCGTTCCAGTCGTCGAGTCGGCGGAGTTCGCCGTCCGAGAGGTGCGAGGCGCCCGAGAGGTGTTGTTCGGGGTCCGCGGCCAGGGCGCGCAGCAGGGTCTCGTAGTGGCCGAGGAAGCCCTCGACGTCGGCCGCGGCGAACCGCTCGGCGTCGTACTTGAGGTGCAGCGTGTAGGCGTCGGCGGCGTGCTCGACGACCTCCAGGTGGAGCTTGAACTCCCCCTCCTGGGATATCTCCTCCACGAACCGCAGCGACCGGGCGAGGTCCGAGCCGTGCACGTCGTCGCCGGTCAGGCGCATCATGCGCTGGTTCTGGAAGACGTACGAGACCTGGAAGACCGGCGAGGTGCCGGGGTCGGTGCGCAGGTTCAGGTCCTGCACCATGCGCGGGAACGGGTACGCGGCGTGGTCGAGGCCGTCGGCCATGACGAGCGTCAGCTCGCGCAGGAAGTCGGTGAACGGCACGTCGCCGCGCACGCCGTGGCGCACGGGCAGCATGTTCACGTAGTAGCCGACGGCGTCGTCGTAGGAGGCGTCCGGCCGGCCCAGGGACGGCACGCCGACGATCAGGTCGCGCTCGCCGCTGTAGCGGTGCAGGAGCAGCTCGTACACGGCGAGGAAGAGCACCGCGGGCTTGACGCCGCGGGCCGCGCACAGGTCGCGTACCCGCGCGGCGAGCTCCGGGGGCAGCGGCAGGGCGACCGTCTCGCCCCGCACGGCGGTGCCCGGCGCGGGCGTGCGCTCGATGTCGAGGCGCAGCGCGGGCAGGTCGCCCGCCAGGGTGTCCTGCCAGAAGGCGCGGTGGCGGGCGCCGTCGGGCCCCGCGAGGAAGTCCGCCTCCCAGCGCACGAACGCGTCGTAGGCGTCGTGCCGCGCCGACGCGGGCTCGGGGGTGCCGCCGCGCAGCAGCGTCTCGTACGTGCGCAGCAGGTCGCGGAGCAGGACGGGCGTGGACGCGCCGTCGAACACCAGGTGGTGGAAGGCGAGCAGGACGAGGGTCCGGGGCGCGTCGGCCGTGCCCGCCGAGTACACGACGGCCCGCGCGGGGGCGTCCTGGTACAGGTCGAAGGGCGCCTTGGCCTGCTCGCGGGCCAGGGCGATCAGGACGTCGTCGGGCAGGCCCTGGGGCACGGTCTGGTGCCGGAAGGGCAGCTCGGCGTCGGCCGGGCGGCGCACCAGGTACGGGGTGCCCTCGTCCTCGGCGACCACGCTGTGCAGCAGCGTGTGCCGGGACGTCACCTGCCGGAAGGCCTCCTCGAACACCGCGACGTCGAACGGCGCGGACGTGCGGAAGCACACCGGCACGTTGTACACGTCGGCGGTGGGCCGCAGCTTGTGCAGCAGCCACAGGCCCTGCTGCCCCGCGGACAGGGGACGCCGGTCCCCGGTGCCCGCCCGCGCGGAGTCCTGGAGCCGCTCGTAGAACGCGAGCACGTCGTCGGCGGAGTAGAGGCCCGCCTTGAAGCCCGCCAGAATCTGATCCTCGTTCACGCGCCCGGTGCTTCCTTCATGAGTGACTTGAGTTCTTCGAGTCCGACGTGGCCCTGGCGGAACTCCTCCAGGGCCTTGGCCCGCGCTTGGCGTGCGTCTGGTGCGGCTGGTGCGGCTGGTTCTTCGTGCACGGCTGGTGCTTCTGGTTCTTCCGGTACGGCTGCTGCGGCTTCGCGTACGTCGGGTCGGCCGGTGTCGGGGGCGCGCTTGGCGGTGAGCCGCTCCGCGATGCGCTCCAGGGTGGCCAGCTCGACGATCTCCCGTGTGGTGAGCGTGAGCCCGAGGTCGGCGTCGACCGCGCGCTGCAGGCGGACCCACAGGATGGAGTCGGCGCCGACGCTGTGCAGGTCCTTGTCCAGCGGGAGTTCGCCCGGGTCGAGGCCGAGGGCCGCGGAGAAGTAGTCCGCGAGGTAGCGCAGGATGTCGGCGCCGCCGGTCGCCGGACGCGCATCGCTCTCGGCCTCGGCCGGTGCGGCCGGGTCGGGTGCGGGCGCCGTGAGCGTGCCCGTGTGGCCGACCCAGTACCGCTTGCGCCGGAACGCGGTCGTGGGCAGCGGCACCAGTCGGCGCCCCCGCCCCGTGTGCAGGTCGCGCCACGGGATCCGGCCGCCGCGCACCCACAGCTCGGCGAGGCGGTCGAGCTCGCCGTCGGCGAGGAGCGCGCGCACGAAGGCCTCGCCGTGGCCGCCCGCGAGCAGGTCGCCGAGCGTGCCCGCCCCGGCGTCGGCGTCGCCCACGTACAGCTGGGCGTACGGCGGGTGCCCGGCCAGGAACTCGGCGAGCGCGCGGAGCAGCCCGGCGCGGGAGTCCGTGACGAACGCGAGGCGCGCGGGCAGGGCTTCCCGGCCCGCCTGGAGGGTGTGGGCGATGTCCGCGAGCGCGGCGCCGTCGCCTTCCCCGTCGGCCCGCTCGACGAAGTCGCGCAGCAGCCGGGCCGCGGTGCGCAGCCGGTCGGCGTCACCGGCGGAGAGCACGATCAGCTGCGGCTCGTCGGTGCCGGGGCGCGGGGCCTCGGGGGCCTCGGCGGCCGGCGCCTCCTCCACGACGAGGCTGACGTGGCTGCCGCCCGCGCCGACGGAGTTGAGCAGCGCGCGCCGGGGCCCGCCGGCCCGCGGCTCCCACGGCGTCAAGGTCTCGCACAGCCGCAAGGGACCCTCGTCCAGGCGGAGTTCGGGGTTGGGGGCACCGACCGCCGTACGCGGTGCGAGTTCCCGGTGGCGCAGCTGGAGGACGACCTTGGTGAGCTGGGCGATGCCGGACGCGGCCTCGGGGTGGCCCAGGTTGGACTTCACCGAGCCGAGCGCGATGGGCTCGGTGACGTCGCCGAACACCTCGCGCAGGGCGCCCGCCTCGACGGCGTCGCCGAGCGCGGACCCGTTGGCCGCGGCCTCCACGTAGCCGATCGACGCGGGGTCGCAGCCCGCCTTCTCCAGGGCCCTGCGGGCCACGTTGACCTGCGTCCTGCGGCTCGGCGCCATGAACTGACCCGCGCGGCCGCCGTGCAGCGAGGCGCTGCCCTTGATGACCGCGTGCACGGTGTCGCCGTCGCGGCGGGCGGCGGCCAGCGGCTTGAGCAGCACGGCGCCCACCGCCTCGGCGGGCAGATAGCCGTCGCCGTCCCGGAAGCTGCGGCTGCCGGGGCCGCTGCCGAGGAGGCCCGCCCGGGACAGCGCCCGGTATTTGTCGGGGTGGACCGTCAGGTTCACGCCTCCGGCGATCGCCAGCTCGCTGTCGCCGCTCAGCAGATCGGCGCAGGCCAGATGGATCGCGGCGGCCGACGACGCGCACATGCCGTCCACGGCCAGGCTCGGTCCTTCGAGTCCGAAGAAGTGCGAGACGCGGTTGGCGATCAGGTTGTACGAGGCCGCCGAGGTCAGGGCGGAGCGCACCACGTCGGCGGGGTCGGCCCGGTACATCTGGTACATCGCGCCGACGTACACGCCGACCCGGCGGCCGTAGCCGTGCTCGATGGCCTCCTGGGTGACGCCGCTCCCCTCCAGGAGCTGCCACACCGTCTCCAGGAACAGCCGCTGCTGCGGGTCCATGGTCTCGGCCTCGCGTGGCGAGATGCCGAAGTGCAGCGGGTCGAACTGCTCGACGCCGTCGAGGAATCCGCCCCACTTGCCGTAGCTCTTGCCGGGCGCGTCCCGGTCCGGGTCGAACAGCGCGTCGTGGTCCCAGCGGTCGGCGGGGACCTCGGTGACGCAGTCGGCGCCGGTGCGGAGCAGGCCCCACAGGGCGTCGGGGTCGGCGGCGCCCGGGTAGCGTCCGGCGAGGCCGATGACGGCGATGCCTTCGTCGCGGGGGTTCCGCGTGGGCGGGGTGGGGCGGGGGGCCGGGGCGGGAGCGGGCCCGGGAACAGGCGCGGGCACGGGTACGGCCACCGGCACGCCGAGCAGCGCGCGCAGCGCCTCCTCGTGCTGGGCGACGAAGTACTCGGCCAGCTCGCGGACCGTCTGGACCTCGAAGAACAGCGTCTTGGGCAGGGTGCCGAAGTCCGTCTCCAACTGGGCGATCAGGTTCATCGCCAGGACGGAGTCCATGCCGTAGCGCTCCAGGGGCACTTCGGCGTCGAGCCGGTCCTGGCCGAGCTTGAGGGCGGCGGCCAGGTGCCGGCGCAGGTGCCGCCGGGTGCGGTCGAGCAGGGCGCGGTCGTCCCCGGCCGTGCTCGTACGGGGCTCGGCCGGAGCCGGGGGCTCCACGCCCGGAGCCGGGGTTTCGGCCCGCGGAGCCGGGCGGTGCCGGTCCTCCGGAGTCCCGCCGGGTCGCGCGGTCAGCCGCGGCAGCAGCGCCTCGCGCCGTCCGGCGACGACGAGCAGTTGGCCGTCGTCCAGGCCGGTGCGCCGGGCCGCGACACCGGTGCGCAGGGCCCGCAGCCCGCTCTCGGTGTCGAGGGGGGTGAGGTCCATGCGCCGCAGCCGTTCCTCGGTGGCGGCGTCCACGCTCATCCCGCCGTCCGCCCACAGGGGCCAGTTCAGGGAGAGGGTGAGGCCGTGCCGGAGCCCGGCGGTCACGAGGCGGCCCCGGTGGGCGGCGTAGGCGTCCATGAAGGCGTTGCCGGCCGCGTAGTCGGCCTGGCCCGCGTTGCCGAGGGCGCCCGTCATCGACGAGTAGCAGAGGAACAGGTCAAGGGGCTGGTCCCGGGTCGCCTCGTCCAGGTGCACGAGGCCCGCGGCCTTCGGCGCCAGGACACCCTCGAACTCCTCCGGCGTCTTGTGCACGGCGAAGTTGTCGCGCACCGCGCCCGCGGCGTGCACGACGCCGGTCAGCGGCCCGTGGGTGCGGGTGATGTGCGCGACGAGCCGCTCGACGTCCGCGCGGTCGGTGACGTCCGCGCGCTGGTGGTCCACGGTCAGTCCGGCGGCCCGCAGGTCCTCGACGGCCCGCCGCTGTGCGTCGCCGAGCGCCGAGCGTCCGGTGAGGACGACGGTGGCGCCCGCGGTGGCCGCGGCGATGTCCCCGGCCGTGTGCAGGCCCAGGGCGCCGGTGCCGCCCGTGATCAGGTAGACGCCTCGCGCGCGCCACGGCACGGTGGGCTCCGCGGGCCGCGCGGCGAGTTCGGTCAGCCGCCTGACCTGGCGGCGGCCCGCGCGGTACCGCACCTCGGGGGCGGTCTCGGGGGCCGTCTCCGCGTGCAGTCGCCCGGCGACGACGGCCGGTGCCGCGCCGTCGAGGCAGTCGACGAGTTGGGTACGCAGCTTCGGGTTCTCCAGGGACACGGTCTTCAGCAGCCCGCTCAGACCGCCGAACACGGTCCGGCCCGCCGGTTCCCGGCCGCCGTCCCCGCTGCCGTCGCCGACGAGCACGACCTGCAGCAGCGCGCCGCCGCGCACCCCACCGCTCAGCAGGGCGCGCGCGCACGCGAACACGGCCTGCGCCGCCGCCGCGTAGGCCTCGTCCAAGGGGGCGTCGTCCGCCACCCGCACGGCTTCCAGGTGCACCGCACCCGGCAGCGCGGCCGTCAGAGCCGCCGTCAGCGCGGAATCCTCGTCCGGTGCGAGGCGGCCCACGACGACGACGTGGCGCTCCGCGACCGGCACGGCCGCCGCGTCGGCGGCCGGTTCCGGGTGCTGTCCCGTGCCGGGAAGCTCCTCGTTCTCCCACACGGGATACGTCAGGAGCACGTGCTCGGACTCGACGTCCCGCGCGACCGAATCGACGGAACCGACGGGCGCGGCGGAAGCAACAGGCTGGGCGGTCGGGACGACCCCGCCGCCCGCCTCCAGGTCGAGCCAGTGCCGCTCCCGCGCGAAGGGATAACCAGGCAGACTCAGCCGCCGCGGACGGGCCGCACCGTCCTCCGCGTAGGGCCCCTCCCAGTCCACAGCCTCGCCCCGGACCCACCGGCGCACGCACTCCTCAGGCGCGAGGACCCCGCCCGCACCCGTGGCCCGGGCAGGGCCGTGGTCCTGCTGGACGCGACCGCGCACCCAGTCACCGGACGCGCCGGGGGCGGCCAGGAACGTGTCGAGGGTGCGACGCAGCGACGCCAGGGAGTCCGCGGTGAACGCCAGCCGCTCCTCCAGCGCGACCCGCCCGGTCTGCAGCGTCCAGGCGAGGGAGGCGAGATCACCGTCGGCCAGCTCGTCCACGCGGGTACGCAACCGCCTTACGGCTTCGACCAGTTGGGGCTCGGTCGCGGCCGACAGGGGCACGGTGACGGTACGCGGCGAAGCGGCGGGGGCGGCCTCGCCCCGCGCCGGGGGAGCGGCCAGGACGACATGGGCGTTGGCGCCACCCGCGCCGAAGCTGGAGACGCCCGCGACGCGCTGCCCGTGCCACGGCTGCACGCTGCGCTGCACGGTGAACGGCGTCCCCTCGAAGTCCAGGTTCGGGTTGATCGCCTCCGCGTGCAGGCTGGGCACCAGCTCGCCGTGGCGCATCTGGAGGAGCACCTTGGTGACCCCGGCGATACCGGCGGCGCTCTCGCAGTGGCCGATGTTGGACTTCACGGAGCCGATGGCGCAGGTCGCGGCGGACGTCCCGGTCGCACCGGCCGTGCGGCCGAACGCCTTGACCAGACCGGCCAGTTCGATGGGGTCACCGAGCGACGTGCCGGTACCGTGCGCCTCCAGGTAGCTCAGCTCGTGCGGCGCGACTCCGGCGCGGCCGAGCGCGCGGGCGATGACGTCGCCCTGGGCGGCCGGGTTCGGCACGGAGAAGCCGTGGGTCCTGCCGCCGTGGTTGAGCGCGGTGCCCTTGACGACCGCGTGGATCTGGTCTCCGTCGGCCAGGGCCCGCCGCAGCGGCTTGAGCAGGACCGCGCCCACGCCCTCACCGGGCACGTAGCCGTCGCCGCCCGCACCGAAGCTGCGGCAACGGCCGTCGCTGGACGTGAAGTTGCCCTGGCTCAGCATCACGTACTTGTTCGGGTGGACGCTCACGTTGACGCCGCCCGCGACCGCCGCCTCGCACTGGCCGCTCCGGATGGCCTCGCAGGCCAGGTGGATCGCCGTGAGCGAGGACGAGCACATCGTGTCCACGGCCATGCTCGGGCCGTGGAAGTCGTAGAAGTACGAGACGCGGTTGGCGATGGACGACGGGCTGCCCGACAGCGCGATGCGGTGGCCCCGTGCCTGCGCCTGGGCGCCGTACAGCTGGTACTCCTCGTACATCACGCCGACGAACACGCCGACCTTGCCGGTGGCGACCAGGCCCCCGGTGCCGCCGGGCTCGGCGGATTGGCGGGCCAGGGACTCGCCGGTGTACCCGGCGTCCTCCAGGGTGTGGTGGACGCACTCCAGGAACAGCCGCTCCTGGGGGTCGAGGAACTCCGCCTCGCGCGGCGACACCCGGAAGAACAGCGGGTCGAAGCGGTCGACGCCGTCGAGGAACCCGCCCCACCGCGAGGTGCCCTCGTGGTCACGGGGGTCCCAGCGGTCCGCCGGAACCTCGGTGACGCAGTCCCGGCCGGAGCGCAGGTTGTCCCAGAACTCGTCCAGGTTCGCCGCCTGCGGGTAGCGCCCGCTGACGCCGACGATCGCGATGTCGTCGGTGAAGGGGGCGGAGGAGGGAGCAGAGGGGACCGACGCCGATACGGAGCCCACCGTGCTGGGGGCGTCCGACTGCGCCGGAGCGGCCCGCACGCGGTCACCCGCACCGGTGTCCCCGGCCTCCGCGCCGAGCGCGGCCCGCAGCCGCTCCGGGTACTCGACCGCGAAGTGCTCGCTCAGCGCCCGGATCGTACGGACCTCGAAGAACAGCGTCTTAGACAGGACGCCGAAGGTGTCCTCCAGGTGCCGGGTGAGCTCCATCGCCATCATGGAGTCCATGCCGTAGAACTCCAACGGCGTGTCTGCGTCGAGGCGTTCGGGGTCGACTTCGAGCGCGGCGGCGAGCTGGCCGCGCAGGTACGGCAGGGCGCGCTCGGCGAGGGGCGCGCCGTCGGTCGGCTCGGCGGGCAGCACCCGCGCGAGCAGGCCGGTCAGCTCCGCGCACACCCGTCCCCCCTCGTCGAGGAGGGTCACGTCGAGCTTGGCGGAGGTGTCGCCGGGACGGCTGCCGTCCTGGTAGCGGATCCAGGCGTACGCGGTCGCCGGGGTGGCGGCCAGGACGTCGAGCTCCTGCAGGGCGAAGGGCAGCGCGGGCCGGGCGGGCGGCTCGCCGGGGCCGGTGCGGGCGCCGAGGCCGAGCCCGATGGTCGCCTGCAGGGCGCCGTCGAGGATGCTCGGGTGCAGGCCGTAGCCGCCGATGGCCTCCGCCGCCGCGGGCAGGCGCAGTTCGGCCAGTGCCTGCGGGCGTCCGGCGGTGTCGGTGCCGACGGTCAGCGTCGTCAGGGAGCGCTGCGCCGGGCCGTACGCCATGCCCACGCGGTCGTACAGGGCGTAGATCTCGGCGGCGGAGAAGCCGGCCGTGGCGCAGGCGGCCCGCAGGTCCGCCAGCGGGAGCGCGGGACGCTCGGCGGGCGCCTCGGCCACGCTCGCGCGGCCCTGGCTGGACAGCAGCGGCTCGCCGTCGGGTCCGACGGTGTGCAGCGTGTACGCGTACGTGTCCGCCGTGGCCGTCGGCTTCAGGTCGAGCCGCGTCTCCAGGCGATCGGCGGCGCAGGTGGCGGGCCGCAGCCACACCACGTCGCCGAGCCGGACGCGGCTGTCCGCCCCGGCGGTGCGGGCGACGGCGGCGCGCGCCATTTCGAGGTGCGCGGCGCCCGGCAGGACGCGGTGGCCGCGTACCTGATGGTCGTTCAGGAAGGGTTCGCGGCCGTCGAAGACGGTGCGGTACGCCGTCGGCGCGCCGTCGCCCGCGACATCCGGTGCGGCGTGGTGCAGCATCGGGTGCGCTCCGGACGCGGACGGGTCGGGCAGGGGCGGCGCGGGCGTGGCGGCCGTCTTGGGGGTGGTGCCGCGTCCGGCCCAGTAGCTCTCGTCGGCGAACGGGTACGTCGGCAGGGCGATCCGCGTGGGCCGGGGGCCCGCCGTGGACAGCGCCCGCCAGTCGACGGGGTGGCCCGCGACCCAGTCGGCGAGCACCTGGTCGTACGCCCCTGCGGCGAGCGCGCGCCCGGACTCGGCGAGCCGCCCGGCATCCGGCGCGGCGGCCGTCGACCGGCGGGACACAGCCCCCCGGTGCCAGCCCTCGTGGGCGTCCGGGTCCGCCACGAACGACTCCAGCCTGCGCTCCAGTTCGGCGAGCGAGTCGACCCGGGTCGCGATGCGCTCCTCCATGGCGTCACGGCCCACCTGGAGCGTGAACGCGAGGTCGGCGAGGCGCTGCCGGTCGACGCGCCCGGCCCGCAGGTGGTCGCGCAACTGGCCGGCCCGCGCGCGGAGTTGTGCGGCGGTACGCGCGGACAGCGTGATCAGTGCCGGGACCGCTGCGGGCGTCTGGGCCGTCCCGTGCCGCGTGCCCGTGTGCGCGTCGGCGTGCGAACCCATGACGGTGTGCTCCTCGTGCTGCTCGTCGGTGCCGGTGCCCGCGCCGGTGGAGTCGTCGGCGTACTCCTCGATGACGACGTGCGCGTTCACGCCGCCGAATCCGAAGGAGCTGACGCCCGCCCGGCGCGGGATCTCCCGGCCCGCGGCGTCGCGCGGACGCTGCCACGGGCGGCGCTCGCGGACGACCTCGAAGGGGCTGCCCGTGAAGTCCAGATAGGGGTTGAGGTCGGCGCAGTGCAGGCTCTCGACCAGGGTGGCGTGCCGCATCTGGAGCAGCACCTTGATGACTCCGGCGACGCCCGCGGCGAGTTCGAGGTGCCCGATGTTGCTCTTGACCGAGCCGAGGCCGCAGCGGGCCGGGGTGTCGAGGCGGTCCGGCGTCCCGGCGGTCTCGGCGTACAGCTCGCCGAACGCGCTCTTCAGGCCGTTCAGTTCGACGGGGTCGCCGAGTTCGGTGCCGGTGCCGTGCGCCTCCACGTAGGTGACGGTGCGCGGGTCGACGCCCGCGTCGCGGTAGGCGTCCTTGAGGAGGTCGGCCTGGGCGCGCGGGTTGGGCGCGGTGAGCGAGTGGGCGCGGCCGCCGTGGTTGACGGCGGTGCCGCGGATGACGCCGAGGACGCGGTCACCGTCGCGGCGGGCCGCGCGCAACGGCTTGAGGAGGAGGACGCCGACGCCCTCGCCGCGTACGTAGCCGTCGGCGCGGGCGGAGAACGTCTTGCAGCGGCCGTCCTCGCACAGCATGCCCGCGCGGCTGTAGCCGATGTGCAGGTCGGGGCTCACGATCGTGTTGACGCCGCCGACGAGCGCGAGGGAGCTGCGGCCGGAGCGCAGCAGCTCGACGCCCCGGTGCAGGGCGACGAGGGAGCTCGAACACGCCGTCTCCACGGGCTCGCTGGGGCCGTGCAGGTCGAGCAGGTAGCTGACGCGGTTGGGGCCGACGGAGCCGGAGACGCCGGTCGCCGCGTAGCCGTCCTCGCCCTCCGGCTCCCCCTGGACGAGGGTGCCGTAGCCGCTGGGCGCGGTGCCGATCAGGACGGCGGTGTCGCTCCCGGCGAGGCTCGACGGCGCGTACCCGGCGTCCTCCAGTGTCTGCCAGGCGTGGGTGAGCAGCAGGCGCTGCTGCGGGTCCATGGTGCGCGCCTCGCGGGGCGAGATGCCGAAGAACAGCGGGTCGAAACGGTCGACGCCGTCGAGGAACCCGCCCCACCGCACCGGCTTCCTGCCGCGCGACACGCTCGGGTCCGCCGCCAGGGCACGCCAGTCCCAGCGGTCCTCGGGTATCTCCGTGACGCAGTCCCTGCCCTCGTACAGGTTGTCCCAGAAGGCGGACAGGTCGGGGGCCTGCGGGAAGCTGCCGCTCATGCCGATGATGGCGATGGGTTCGGCGCCGGGGGTGCCGGTGGAGTCGGTGGCGCCGAGAGGGCTGGGGCCCGCGGAGGGGACTTCGGCGGCCGGGAAGACGGCGGATGCGGGGGCCGACGGCTGCGGCAGCGCCGTCGGCCCGGCCGTCTCCGCCAGGTGCGCCACCACGCTGTCCACGGTCCGGTGCTCGAAGAACACGGTCGGCGCCAGGCGCAGGCCGAACCAGTCGCCGAGGCGCTCGGCGAGCCCGGTCAGGCTGATCGAGTCGAAGCCGTACTCCCCGAACTCCCCGTCCCCGTCGATCTCTTCGGCCGGAACCTTCAACTGCTCGGACACGGTGGCGATGACCGCGTGCCGGATCGCGTCGAGCCGGTCCGGATCGGCGACGGCAGGCTCCGGCGCCACGGAAGCGGGGGCGGCGGCACGGGCCGGTGCGGCAGGCGCAGGGGCGGGTGCGGCAGGCGCCGGGGCCTGCTCGGCGAGGTGGGCGGCGAGCCCGGAGACGGTGGTGTGCTCGAAGAACACGGTGGGCGCGAGGTGCAGGCCATGGGTGTCGTTCAGGTGCCGCGCCAGCTCGGTCAGGCTGATCGAGTCGAAGCCGTAGTCCCCGAACTCCCCGTCCCCGTCGATCTCTTCGGCCGGGACCTTCAGCTGGTCCGACACGGCGGCGACCAGGGTGTGTTCCCAGGTGCGCCGGGTGTGGCCCGCGTCGGCCGGGTGGTGCTCGCCGGCCGGAGCGCCGACGGGGGTCTGCCGCACCGGCGGGAGCGCCCGCGGGTCCGTGGTGAGCTGCGCGGACAGCCGTGTGCGCAGCAGCGCCGGGTCGCCGCAGAGCAGGAGCGGGTGGCTCCGCCCGCCCGCTACCGCGGCGGACAGGGCGCGCAGGCCGTCGTCGGTGGCCAGCGGCGTGACGCCGATCCGGCGCAGCCCGGCGAGGGCCGCCTCGTCGACGCGCATGCCGCCGTCGGCCCACAGCGGCCAGCCGATCGACAGGGCGCGGCCGGAGCGCAGGCCGCGCGCGGCCAGGTCGGCGCGGTGGTCGACGTAGGCGTCGAGGAACGCGTTGGCGGCGGCGTAGTCGCCCTGTCCCGGGCTGCCGAGGGCGGCGGCCGTGGAGGAGAAGACGATCAGGTGGTCCAGCGGCTGGTGGGCGGTGGCCTCGTCGAGGTTCACCAGGCCGGTGGTCTTGGGGGCGAGGACGGCGCGCAGGTCCGCGTCCGTCTTCGTGGCGAGGTAGCCGTCGTGGAGGACTCCGGCGCAGTGCACGATGCCGTGCAGCGCGCCGTGCCGGGTGACGACGTCCTCGACGAGCGCGTCCACGGCCAGGCGGTCGGTGACGTCCGTCTGCCGGTACTCGACGGTGACGCCCGGGGCCGCGAGGGCGGCCACGCGCTGTCGTGCCGTGTCGGCGGCGGAGCGGCCGACGAGGACGACGGTGCCGGTGCGCAGGGCGCGGCACAGCTCCCCGGCGACGAGCGGGCCGAGCCCGCCGCTGCCGCCCGTGATCAGGTACACGCCGCCGTCCCGCCACGGCGCGGCGGCTCCGGGCGCCGGGTGCGCCGTCGTCTCGGTGAGCCGCCTGGCGTACCGCTGTCCGCCTTGCTGGCGGATGTGGTGCTCGGTGCGGGCGCGGGCGCCCAACTCGACGGCGTCGGTGAGCGCGGCGGCGGACCGGGCGTCGGCGGCATCGAACGGGTCGTGGTGCTCAAGGAGTTGGGTACGCAGCCACGGGTGCTCCAGGGTGGCCGTGCGCAGCAGTCCGGACACCCCGGTGAGGACCTGGGCGGCCGGTGCGGCGTGCGCCAGGACCACCATCTGGACGAAGCTCCCGCCCGGCCGCTCGCCACCGGCGATGCGGGTGCGCAGCTCCCCCAGCACGTCCTGCGTCAGACGCGTGTACTCGGCGTCCAGGGCGCCCTTCGCGTCGACGTCGAACGTCCGCACCACCGTGGTGCGGGGCAGCCGGGCGCGCAGCGCGTCCCCGGCGCCGGCGTCCGCTCCGCTGCCGACCAGCCACACGACCCGGTCGGCGGGCTCGGCGGCGGGCGCGGCGGGCGTCGTCAGGGGCGTCCAGCAGGGCTCCAGGGACAGCACCGCGCCGGGGCCGGAGACGGGCCCGTCGGACGGCTCAACAGGCGGCGCGGCACCGGCAGGTGACGGGCTGTCACTATCAAGCCAGTAGGAGTCCCGCGCGAACGGGTACGTCGGCAGGGTGACGCGGGCCGGGCGCCGGTCGGGGGCGTAGAGCTGCGCGAACGCGACGGCCGCGCCCTGGGCGTACCCCTCGGCGAGGGCCCGCAGCCGCGCCGCGTCGGTCACCTCGTGCCCCGTCCGCGGGTCCTGCCGTGCCGGGCGTGCGGGCTTGTGGTCGCCCGCGTACGCGTACGGCGCGCTGCCGGTCTCCAGCCAGGTGCGCAGCCGTCGCGCGGTCTCGGCGGTGCTGTCCGCGACGAGCGCGAGGCGGTGCCGGAAGTGCTTGCGGCCCCGGCCGAGGGTGTGGCTGACGTCGCGCAGGCCGAGGCCGGGGTGCGCTTCGAGGTGGGCGGCGAGCTGCTCCGCCCGGTCCCGGAGCTGACCGGCGGTGCGGGCGGACAGCGCGACGAGCCGGGAGCCGTCGCGCTCCCCCGTACCGGCGGTCGCCGCGGGGGCCTGACCCAGCACGATGTGGGCGTTCGTGCCGCTGTACCCGAAGGAGCTGACGGCGGCCAGACGCGGCCGGTCGCCGCCGCGCCAGTCGCGCGCCCGGGTGTTGACGTAGAAGGGCGTGCCGTCCAGGTCGATGTGCTGGTTGAGGCGTTCGTACTGCGCGGTCGGCGGCAGCGTCGCGTGTTCCAGGGCCAGGACGGCCTTCAGGGCACCGGCCGCTCCGGCGGCGCACGCGCTGTGGCCGATGTTGCTCTTCACCGAGCCGATGGCGCAGTGGCCGCGGCGGTCGGTGCGCGCGGTGAAGCTGTCGACGAGGCCGTCGATCTCGACGGGGTCGCCGAGGGCGGTGCCGGTGCCGTGCGCCTCGACCAGCTCGATGTCACCGGGGTCGATGCCGAACTTGTCGTACACGTGCTTCTGCAGCCGGGCCTGCGCCTCGGCGCTGGGCGCGGTGATGCCGTTGGACTTCCCGTCCTGGTTCACGCCCCAGCCCTTGATGACGGCGTGCACGCGGTCACCGTCCGCCCGGGCGTCGGCGAGCCGCTTCAGGAGCAGGACGCCGACGCCCTCGGCCGGTACGAATCCGTTGGCACGCTCGTCGAAGGCGTAGCAGCGCCCGTCCGGCGACAGGGCGCCCAGCTGGCTCATCGCCACGTGCACGCCGGGTCCGGGGATGACCCAGACGCCGCCCGCGAGCGCGGTGTCGCTGTCGCCGAGGCAGAGGCTGTCGCAGGCCTGCGCGAGGGCGACGAGGGACGACGAGCAGGAGGTGTCGATGGAGAGGCAGGGGCCCTTGAGGTTCAGGGTGTAGGAGATGCGGCTGGCGAGGATGGCGCTGCTGGTGCCGAGGTTCTGGTGCGCGCTCAGCCCGGTCGCGTCGACGTTGCCGCCGTACCCGTTCACGGAGCAGCCGATGAAGACGCCGCACCGCGTGCCGGAGAGGTCGTCGGGGTCGTACCCGGCCTCCTCGACGCACCGCCAGCTCTCCTGCAGCAGGACGCGCTGCTGCGGGTCCATGTGCTCGGCCTCGCCGGGCGAGATGGAGAAGAACAGCGGGTCGAAGCGGTCGGCGTCCTCCAGGACTCCCATCCACTTGCTGGCGGACTTTCCGGGTACGCCGGGCCGCTCGTCGTAGTACGTCTGCACGGGCCAGCGGGAGGGCGGCACCTCGGACACGCAGTCCCGGCCGTCCAGGATGTTCCGCCAGAACGCGTCCAGGTTCGCGGCCTTGGGGAACGCGCCGGACATGCCGATGACGGCGATGTCGACGAGGCCGGGCGTGCGGGCGGGGGCGCCGGGCGGGGTGGGCTGTGGTGTCTGCCCGGCGGCGGGCTCGGGGGCGGGCTCGGGGGCGGGCTCGGGGTCAGCCTCGGGCTCGGGCTCGGCCGCGACGGCGGGCCGGGGCGCCGGCTCCGCCTCTGCGGCGGGCGCGGGCTGCGCCGCGGTCCCCGTGTCCGGGGCCACCGTGCCGTGCTCCGCCGCCAGGTACCGCGCCAGGTCGCTGATCGTCGGGTGGCCGTACACCGTCGTCGCGGACAGCGAGAGCCGCAGTCGGGTGTTCAGGTTGCGGGTCCAGGTGACGCCGGAGATCGAGTCGAGGCCGAGCTCGACGAACGGGGCGTCGTCGTCGAGTTCGGACGCGTCGAGCTCCAGCTCCTTGGCGAGGCTGGCGCGCAGCCAGGCGGCGAGGGCGTCCTCCGCTCCGGGCGAGGGCTCCGGCTCGGGGTGCGCCTCGGCGGCGGGCTCGGGCACCGGCTCGGCGGCGGGCTCTGCCGCGGGCACTTCGGCGGGCTCTGCCGCGGCCGCGGCCGGTGCCGTCCCGCCCAGCAGCTCCGCGAGACGCCCCGCGAGTTCGTCGACCGTGGGATGGCTGTAGACCTGGGTGGCGGACAGCGACAGCTGGAAGTGCGTGTTCAGCTTCCGGGTCCAGGTGACCCCGGTGATCGAGTCGAGGCCGAGCTCCACGAACGGCGCGTCGTCGTCGATGTCGGCCGCCACCAGCTCCAGCTCCGCCGCGAGGCTCTCGCGGAGGTACGCGGCGATGGCCGGGTGCCCCGGCGCGGACGCGTCGCGGGCGGCCGCGGACCCAGTGGGTGTGGCACTCATCTGTTCTCCCATGGCGCCCTCGAACAGGGCGGACAACGAACGGAACGTGGGGTGACCGCAGACCTGGGCCACCGTGAGGGAAAGCCCGAGGGTTCGGTTGACCCGGTGCAGCCACTGGGCGCAGCTGAACGAATCGAGACCCAGCTCGACGAGGGACGTGTCGTCACGGCTCGGAGCCACGTCGGTTCCGAGGACGCCGGCCAGGGTGTCGCGCAGGAACCGATGCAGGTCGCTTTTCGCGTGGATCTTAGTACGTGAACCAGCCATCAGAAACCAGCCCCTGCCCCCGCGACGGTGCCGTCGCCACCGCCCTGACCTGCGACGGGAGCGATCCGCTCCAGGTGCCGCCGCAGCGCCGCGTTGAACACGTCGGGGGCTTCGAGCATCACGAAGTGCCCGACGTCGTCGACCAGCTCCACCTCGACGCCGTAGCGGCGCGCGGCGGTCAGGTTCGTCGGCATCCAGGACGTCGAGTTGATCAGCACCAGCGGTACGTCGAAGTGCTTGGGCAGGTCCTGGAGGTACGTCAGCATCTCGCGGAACGCGCCCGAGACGACGTCGGCGCCGGTCGCCTCGCGCGTACGGGCGACCAGGTCGACGAGGTCGTCCGGCGCCCCGTCCAGGAACAGCTCGCGGGGCTCGACGGGCTGGTCGGTGAAGGTCCGCACGAACCGGTCGAGCTGCGCGGCGTCCAGCGCCTTGGGCTCGAAGTTGTGCAGCGTGTCCACGCCGACCAGGCCGCGTACCCGCCCGCCCAGGAGCCGTTCGGCGGCCAGCATCACGGGCCCCCCGAGGGAGTGGCCGACGAGGATCACGTCGTCGAGCCCGGCGTGCTCCACGACGGCCGCGACGTCCTCGGCGAAGGCCTCGACGGTCCACCGCCGCCGGTTCCCGCCCGACCCGCCGTGCCCGGCGAGGTCGAGGGCGACCACGGTGTGGCGGCGCGCGAAGTGCGCCAGCTGCCGGTCCCAGTACGAGGCGTCGCAGCCGAGGCCGTGGACGAGGACCAGGGCGGTCGGCCCGCTGCCGCGCAGGCGGTAGCGGATGCGGCTGCCGTCCGCGGAGACGGCCGTGGTCGCGGAGTCGGTGGCGGGCACGGACTCGGGCGCGGACCCGGCGGTGGGCGCGGCGGCGGCCGCGGCCGGCGGCTTGCGGGCGATGACGCCCACGTGCTCCATGTCGGGAGCGGGCGCCCCGTACGACTCCCGGTCCACGCCCACGGCGCCGAAGAACCCGGCCCGTTCCACGACGAACCCCGCGGCCTCGCACTCCCGGCGGAACACGTCGGGGTCGATGGCGTTGATCCGCGGCGGGCCGCCGATCACATGGGCTTCCTCGAAGTGCGCGGCGACGTCGTCGATGTAGCCGGGCCACGGGTCTCCGGCGCGCTTGCGGGCTTCGTAGTCGGCGGCCTTGGACGCCCAGTAGCCGAAGTACGGCGAGTCCGAGCTGAGGAAGACCTTCCCGCCCGGCACCAGCCAGTCGTACATCTTGCGCAGGGTGACCCCCACGTCGTCGGGCGTGAGGAAGTGCATCACGCGGCTGGCGTGCACGGCCGTGAACCGTCCGGCCTCGAAGTCGACGTCGGGCAGCATGCCCCGGCGCAGCGAGAGCCGTTCGCGGGCCTCGTCGTTGACGCGCTGTTCGAGGATGTCGAGGTGCTTCTGCTCCATGTCGAGCGCCACGACCCGCGCCCCCCGCTCCAGCGCGGCGATGCTCGCCACGCCGTAGGCGCAGCCCAGGTCGAGGACTTCGCCGTCGCCCTCCCCGGCGTACTCGGCGAACTCCTCGGAGTACGGGATCAGCCGCTCCACCATCACCCCGGTGCGGTTCAGGGTCGCGACCATGCCGCCGAAGTCGAGGGAGGCCGCCGCCTTGAGGTCCTCCAGGACGTCGTGGTCACGCGTGACGGGGCGGGCCGCCGTCTCCGGGGCCGCGAGCGGTGCCAGGGCGACGCGCGGCCGCCCGGGGACGGGCGGGGTGTCGGAGGTGTCGAGCCGGTGCGGTACGTCCGCGAGGTCCCGCAGGACGACGGGCTTGCGCGGCACGGGGGTGGCCTCGGCGGCCGGGGCAGCGATGGGTTGCCGCTCCGGCTGCTCGGCGGCCGGGGCCGGGGGCGGGGTCGCGGCCGGGGTCGCGGCTGGGGTCGCCACCCAGTACCGGTTCCGCGCGAACGGGTACGCGGGCAGCCGCAGCCGCGCCACGCGCTGTCCGTCGGCCCGCGCGACCGGGCTCGGGACGGTGTGCCCCGCCACGTAACCGCGGGCCAGCTCCACGAGGGCCGCCCGCCGCGCCGCCGGGGCGAGCGCGGTGTCCCGGGCGCTGTCGGCGGACGCCGTCACGCGGGCCTGCTCCTGCGCCGTCGCGGTGAAGCCGCGGGGCACGACACCCTCGAAGCAGGCGTCGGAGCGGGTGCTGCGGGCGCGGCGCCATGCGGTCCAGAGCGCGGTGGCCTCGTCGAGGGAGCCCACGACGAGGGCGCAGCGGTGCCGGAAGTGGTGGCGTCCGGTGACGAGCGTGGCGCTGAGCCGGGGCAGGTCTGCGTCCGTCAGGGAGCCGCTCGCGATCCGGTCGAGCAGACCGTCGACGACCGCTTCCAGCGCGGTCCCGGTCTTGGCGGACACCGGCAGCAGGTAGGCGGGCTGCGCGGGGGCGGGCGCCGGGCTCGGGCCGGTGTACTCCCGTACGACGACGTGGGCGTTGGTGCCGCTCATGCCGAACGCGCTGACCGCGCCCGTCCGGTGCCCGTGCCGGGGTGCGGGCCACTCCTTCGTGACCTTGTTGACGTAGAAGGGACTGTCGTCCCAGTCGATGTACTCGTTGTCGCGCTCGCAGTGCAGGCTCGGCGGGATGGTGCGGTGGCGCAGCGCCTCGGACAGGCAGATCAGGCCGACCAGGCCGGAGGCGGCGAAGGTGTGGCCGATGTTGGGCTTGGTCGAGGTGAGGGCGCAGAACCCGCGCTCGTCGGTGTGCCGGGCGAAGGCCGCGCGCAGCGCGTTGACCTCGACGGGGTCGCCGAGCTTGGTGCCGGTGCCGTGGGTCACGACGTAGCCGACGTCGGCCGGGTCGATGCCGCCGCGCTCGTGGACGGACTCCAGGAGAGCGCGCTGGGCGTCGCCCGAGGGCGCGGTGATGCCGTTGGTCCTGCCGTCGTAGTTGAGGCCGCTGGCCGTGATCACGCTGTGGACGGGGTCACCGTCGGCCGCCGCCGCCGCGAGCGGGCGCAGCACCAGGGCCGTCACCGCCTCGCCGGGCACCATGCCGTCGGCGTCCTGGTCGAACGTGGCGCACCGGCCGGTGGCGGACAGCATCCCGGCGTCGCTCATGGCGGCGAGGGACTGCGGGGTGAGGACGAAGTTCGCCGCCGCGACGACGGCGATGTCGCACTCCCCCGCGCGCAGGCTCGCGCACGCCTGGTGCAGGGCCACCAGGCCCGACGAGCAGGACGTGTTGACCGCGAGGACGGGGCCCTTGAGGTCGAGGAAGTACGACAGGCGCGCGGCGAGCACGCCGTCGTGGTTCGACGTGACGTTTCCGCCCGCCCCGTCGAGGAGCTGGTAGTCGCCCTGCTCCACGCCGACGAACACGCCGACGCGTCGGCCCTGAAGCTCCTGGGCGCCGAGGGCGGCGTCCTCCAGCGCCTTCCAGCACTCCTGGAGGAGGTGGCGCTGGCGCGGGTCGAGGGCGCGCGCCTCCTTGGGCGCGATCTCGAAGAAGGCGGCGTCGAACTCGTCCGCCCAGTCAATGCCGCCCAGCCACCGGTAGCGTCCGGCCTCGTCGCCGTCCGCCGGTGCCGTGGCCGCGCCGAAGCGCGTGGGCGGCAGTTCACGGACGAGGTCCTTGCCGTCGGTGAGCGCGCTCCAGAAGGCGTCCACGTCACGGCAGCCGGGGAAGATGCCGCTCATGCCGATGATGGCGACGGGGGCGTCGGCACCGGGGGCGGTCGGGGCGAGCTCGGCCGTCGGAGCGGGCTCGGCCGTCGGTTGCGGCACGGGTTCGGCGGCCGGAGCCGGGGCGCGCTCGGCGCCCCGCTCCCCCGCCGCAGTGCGTCCGCCCGCACCCGTGTCCGGCACCGGCACGGCCGCGTCGGCCACGAGGTGGTCGATCAGGCGGCGTACGGACGGGTGGTCGTACAGGACGGTGGGCTGGAGCGGGGTGCCGAGGCGTTCGGCGAGCCGGTGCGCGAGCTGGGTGAGGCGGATGGAGTCCAGGCCCAGGTCGTGGAAGCCGCTGTCGTCGTCGAGCTGGTCCACGGGGGACTTCAGGACGTGGGCGACGATGTCGCGTACGACCTCGGCGAGGGCGGCACGACGCCGGTCGTGCGTGCCGGACGGCTCCGCCGCGGCGGGCACCCCCTGGGTGGCGGGTACCCCGTGTGACGCGGCGAACTCCTGGGCGGCAGCCGGTCCTTGACGGAGCGTCACTCGCGTGACGGCGCGTTCGGCCAGGACCCGGGCCCGCTCGGCGGGCGCGTGCAGGACCAGCGGCGCCACCGTGCCGGACCGCGCCGCCAACAGCCGTTCCAGGACGGCGAGGCCGGTGTCGGCAGGCAACGGCCGCTGGCCGCTGCCGTCCAGGTATGCGGCGACGAAGCCGTGGTCCGCCGCGCGCTGGGCGGCGGCGCCCATGCCGCCGTCCTCCCACAGCGGCCAGGCCACGGCCAGCGGGCGGGCGCCCGCGCCGCGCTCGGCGAGGGCACGCGCATACGCCGTCTGGAAGCGGTTGGCGACGGCGTAGTCGCAGCTCCCGAAGTCGCCGAGGGCCGCGGAGCTGGACGAGAAGAGGCAGACGAACCCGTCGGGCCGGACGGCTCGGGCGCGGGCCAGGGCCCGTTCGAGCACGAGCGTCCCTTCGACCTTGGCGGCGAGGACCTGGCGCGCCGCCGTACGCGTCGCGTCCGTCACGGCCAGTCGCTGTGCCGTGCCCGCGGCGTGCACGACGCCGTCGAACGCGCGCAGCCCGGACGGCAGGTCGCCCAGAACGGCGACGAGGGCGTCCTCGTCGGTGATGTCGGCGCGGCGGCAGAACACGTCGCCGCCGTGCTCACCGAGGGCAGCGGCCCAGGCCTCGTCGGCCGCGGTCAGCGGGGAGCGGCCGAGCAGGACGAGACGGGCGCGATACGAGCGGGCCAGATGCTCCGCGACGCGACGGCCGAGTCCGCCGAAGGCGCCGGTGATCAGGTACGTGCCGCCCGCACGCAGGCCGTCCGGCCCGTCCGTGGCGGGGCCCGGCGCGGGCACGCCCGTCACCTGGCAGACATGCCGCTCGCCGTTCCGGTACAGGGCGGAGACCTTGTGCTCCTGGTGCTGCTCGGTCAGGAGCAGCTCCGCCCAGCGGCTCGCGGGCGCGGCGCCCTCGTGCAGCACGATGCGCAGGGCGGTGCCGGGCAGCGGTCCGGCCAGGGACCGCTCGTAGCCGATCAGAGCGTCGAGAACAGCCTCACCCACCGCGCCGTCGGCCTCGCCCGCCTCCTCGAAGTGCCCGCCGACGAGCACGTCGGGGACGGCGTGTCCGGTGGCGGCCACGGCCCGCACCAGCTCGCCGACGTCGGCGAGTTCCCGCAGCGGCGGCGTGCCGCCCGCGTGCTCGGTGGGCCACAGGTAGTGCACGGCGTCCAGCGGTCCGTGGGCGTCGGCGACGGCGGCGAGCACCCGCGACCAGGGGTGCTCGTCGTCCGGGTCGAGCCGGTACACCGTGGGGTCGGCCGCGTCGTCCCGCGCCGCGGCATCGGCCTTGGCGACGAACACCAGGCGTGTGCCCGGCGCCTGCCGCGACATCGAGGCGCGATACGCCTCTTGGGCCGCGCGGTCCGACAGGAAGGCCACGACCAGGCGCGGCGCGACGGCGGAGCCGTCCGCCACCGCTTCCGCCGCCCGTGCCACCCAGCGCTCCTCGAAGTACCGCGGGGCGACGGCCTCTTCGGCCGCACCGGGCCCGGCGGCCGGACGCTCCGCCCGCAGCCAGAAGTGCTCCTCGGCGAACGGGTACGCGGGCAGGCTGACCCGACGCGGCCGGGCCCCGTCCGCGTACAGCTCACGCCACGCGACGGACTCCCCCGCCTCCCACAGCCGGGCCACCTTGTCGAGCCTGCGCCCGGCGAGCCACTGCTGGACGAGGGCGCGCCGGTCCGCGTCGTCGAGGACGTCGGAGAGGGCACTCGCGGCACCGGAGGCAGCCGCCGCGGCCGCTCCGGGGTGATCCTCGCGCACCGCGAAGTCATCGAGCGCGGCCACGAGTTCGGCCACGGTCTCCACGACGAACGCCACCCGGCACGCCATGGCGGTGCGGCCCACCTGGAAGGTGAACGCGACGTCGGCGAGGCGGGGCGCGTCCGTGTCGTGCCGCTGGTCGGTGAGGTGCCGGGCCAGCGCGCGGGCGTAGCGGCGCAGGGACTCGGGGGTCCGGGCCGACAGGGGTACGAGGTGCGGTCCCGTGTGGTCCGTGGTGCGGCCGGGCCGGGGCGGGGCCTCTTCCAGGACGGCGTGGACGTTCGTGCCGCCGATGCCGAAGGAGCTGACGGCGGCACGCAGCGGGACGGCCGATTCGGGCAGTGGGGTGAGTCGGTCCACCACGTAGAAGGGCGAGTTGGCGAAGTCGATCTGCGGGTTGGGCGCGTCGTGGTTGATGGTCGGCGGCACCGTGCGGTGGCCGAGGACGAGGGCGGACTTGACGAGGCCCGCGAGGCCCGCGGCGGCGTCGAGGTGGCCGACGTTCGCCTTCACCGAGCCGATGCCGCAGAAGCCGGTGGCGTCGGTGTGCCGCCGGTAGGCGGCGGAGACGGCGTTCACCTCGACGGGGTCGCCGATCACGGTGCCGGTGCCGTGGGCCTCCAGGTACCGCACGGACTCGGCGCGGACACCGGCCCGGTCAAACACGGAGGCGACGAGCTCGCTCTGCCCCGCGAGGCTCGGCGCGTAGTAACCCGCCTTGCGCGCGCCGTCGTTGTTCATGCCCACGCCCCGCACGAGCGCGTGGATGTGGTCGCCGTCGCGGACGGCGGCGCGGGCGTCCTTGAGCAGGACGACGACGGCGCCCTCGCCGCCGATCATCCCGGCGGCGTCCGCCGCGAACGGCTTGCAGTGCCCGTCCGGCGACAGCGTCATGCCCTCCTCGTAGAGGTAGCCGACGGTCTCCTCGCCGTACATCGCGCAGCCGCCGACGAGGGCGTGCGTGGTCTGGCCCGCCTGGATGCCCTGGCAGGCCAGGGCGAGTCCGGCGAGGGACGACGAGCAGTTGCTGTGCACGAACAGGCTCGGGCCGCGCAGGCCGAGCCGGTGCGACACGGTCGTGGGCGCGGTGCCGGGCTGGGCCTGGAGGAAGCCGACCAGGGCCTCGGAGTCGCGGCGGACGCCGGGGCCGGTGACGGGCGCCTGGTACAGGGCGTTGGCGGTGGACATGTACACCGCCGCGTCGGCGATGTCCGTCGGCAGGTACGCGGCGTCCTCGACGGCCTTCCACGCGTGCTGGAGGAGCTGGCGCGCCTGCGGGTCCATCAGTTCGGCGTCGCGCGCCGAGACCTGGAAGAAGGCGGCGTCGAAGTGCCCCTTGCCGCGCATGCTCGCGCGCACCGGTACGTGCGCCGGGTCCTGGACGAGCCGTTCGTCGACGCCGAGGCGGCGCAGCTCGTCCGGCGGGCACAGCTCCACGCTCTCGGTGCCCTCGACGAGGTTGCGCCAGAACGCGCGGTGGTCGTCGGCGCCGGGGAGGCCGACGGAGATGCCGATGATGGCGACGCTGCCGTCGAGGTGGGCGGGGGCTTCGGGGCTTTCCACCGTGCCGGGGGTGTGCACTTCGGTGCGGGGG
Organism: Streptomyces flavofungini; assembly: GCF_014650815.1. Classification (GTDB taxonomy): domain Bacteria; phylum Actinomycetota; class Actinomycetes; order Streptomycetales; family Streptomycetaceae; genus Streptomyces; species Streptomyces flavofungini. The sequence goes on along the minus strand of NZ_BMVR01000003.1, from coordinate 506,483 downwards.
GTGCGCACTTCGGTACGCGGGGTGCGCTCGGTCGAAGCCGAAGCCGAGGCCGACGCCCGCGCGGGCACCGGCGCCGACACCGGTGCTGCGGGGCGGGCCTCGTCGTGCGGCGCCCGCTCCGGGCTCAACACCGCGCGCAGCCGCGCGGCCGTGCCCCCCGCGTCGACGCAGCCGAAGACGTCCGCCGAGGTGAAGGGGACGCCGAAGCGCGCGGCGATGCGGTCGGCGAGCACCACGGCGAGGACGGAGTTGCCGCCCGCGTCCAGGAAGGCGTCCGTGGGCCGGAGCCCGGCGACGCCGAGCACCTCGCACCACAGGTCGAGCACGTCGGCGTCCCGCACGGTCCCCGTGGCGCCGGTCGGGGTGTCGCGCACGGCGCCGGTGCTGCCGGTGGTGCCGGTCGGGGTGTCGGGCGCGGCGTCGGGGCGGGCGGCGGTGGCGGACGCCGTGGCGGGCAGGGTGACGGGGCGCCGCGCCAGGACGAGCCGGTCCACCTTGCCGTTGGGGGTCTGCGGCAGCCGGTCGATCGGCAGGACGAACGCGGGGACCATGTACGCGGGCAGGTCCCGGCCCAGGTGCGCGGTCAGTTCGCGTACGGAAGCGTCCGTGCCGGTGCCCGTGGCGGTCCAGTAGGCGACGAGCTGGGTGGTGCCCGTGGCGGGCTCGGTCCTGGTGACGACGGCGCACTCGCGGACGGCGGGGTGCCGGGTCAGGACGTGCTCGATCTCGCCCGGTTCGACGCGGAAGCCGCGCACCTTCACCTGGGAGTCGATGCGGCCCAGGCATTCGATGGCGCCGTCGGCGAGGCGGCGCGCCAGGTCACCCGTGCGGTACAGCCTGGCGCCGGGCGTGAAGGGGTCGGCGGGGAACCGCTCGGCGGTGAGTCCGGGCTTGTTGAGGTAGCCGAGGGCGAGCCCGTCGCCCGCGACGCACAGTTCGCCGGGGACGCCGATCGGCGCGGTCCTGCCCCGCTCGTCGATGATGTGGATCCGGGTGTTGTCGATGGGGCGGCCGACGGTGACGCGGCGGCCCGCCTCGACGCGGTCGACGGTGGACCACACGGTGGTCTCGGTGGGCCCGAACAGGTTCCAGACCTCGCCGCCCAGGGCCGTGAGGCGCTCCTTGAGGGCCTCGGACATGGCCTCGCCGCCGCACAGCACGCGCAGGCCCTCCGCGTTGGTCCAGCCCGAGTGCAGCAGCATCGTCCAGGTCGCGGGGGTCGCCTGCAGCACGGTCGGCCGCACCCGCGCGACGAGGGCGGCGAGCCGGTCGCCGGAGCGCACGGTGGCCGGGTCGGCGAGGTGGCACTCGGCGCCGGTGATCAGCGGCAGGTAGAGCTCGAGGGCGGCGATGTCGAAGCTGTGCGTCGTGACCGCGAGGAGACGGTCGCCCGCGTCCAGACCGGGCTGCTTCGCCATGGCGCACAGGAAGTTGGTGAGCGCGCGGTGCGGCACCACGACGCCCTTGGGCCGACCCGTGCTGCCGGAGGTGTAGATGACGTACGCGGGGTCCTCACCACCGGACGTGACCTCGCCCGCGGCCTCCCACGCCCCCTCCGCCGGGGCATCGGCGTCCGGTGCGTCGAGCGCGAGCACCCGCTGCCCCGCCGCGTCCGGATCACCGAGACGGTCGCGCAGCGCGGAGGTGCTGAGGACCAGCGCGGGCGCCGCGTCGTCGAGGATGTGGGCGATCCGGTCCCGCGGGTAGTCCGGGTCGAGCGGAATGTAGGCGCCGCCCGCGCTCAGCGTGGCGAGGAGCGCGACGACCAGGTCGACGGAGCGCTCCAGGTGCACCGCGACCAGGCTGCCGGGGCCGACGCCGAGGCGGCGCAGCCGTGCGGCGAGGCGGCGCGTGCGCGCGGCCAGGTCCGCGTAGGTGACCGACCCGGTGCCCGCGACGAGCGCGACGGCGTCCGGTGTGCGCGCGGCCTGCTCGGCGAACAGCTCGTCGACGCGGAGCCGCGGCTGGGTCACGGCGGTGTCGTTCCACTCCGCGGTGAGGGTGTGCAGCTCCTGCGGCGACAGCGGCGAGCAGTCGTCGAGCCGCTGGTGGGGGTCGGCGGCCGGGGCCGACTCCAGGAGGTGGACGTACTGCCGCAGCAGCCGGTCCACGGTCGCGGCGTCGTACAGGGCCGGGTCGTACTTCCCCTTGATCGTGAAGGCGGCCTCGTCGCCGTGCGGCGCGATGACCTCCAGGACGAGGTCGTACTCGCCCTCCTGGTGGATGCCCTCGACGTAGCGGACGCCCGGGGCGGCCGCGGTGACGTCCTCCAGCCAGTCCTGGTACATGAAGGCGTGCCGGAACACCGGCGCGGAGCCGTCCGCCCCGCCCAGGCCGAGCTCGCGGACCAGCGGGCCGAACGGGTAGGTGTGCGCGAGGGCGTCGAGCAGCGTCCCCTGGACGTCCGCGCACAGGTCGGCGAACGTCCGGTCGCCGGACAGCCTGCTCCTGACCGGCACCATGGTGACGAAGTGGCCGACGGTGGCGTCGAAGCGGCGGCCGGGGCGGGTGCTGACCGGCATGCCGACGACCAGGTCGTCCTGCTGGGTGTACTGCCGCAGCAGGACCTTGTGCGCGGCCAGGAACACGGCGGACGGGTAGACGCCGCGCGCACGGGCGAAGCGGGTGATCCGCGCGCCGACGTCCACCGGCAGTCGCGTGACCTCGGTGGCGCCGTGCCGTCCCCGGTCGGGGGCCGAGCGCGGCCGGTCGGTGCGGAAGGCCGCGGCGGGCGGCAGGTCGGCGAGCCGCTCGCGCCAGTGGGCGAGCCGTGCGGTGCCCTCGGCACCGGACAGGAGGCCGGTCTCGTCGGCGACGAACTCCGCGAAGTCGGCAGCCGGGGGCGGCCCTTCGGGCAGGGTTCCGCCCTCGACGAGGCTCCGGTAGCCGGACAGCAGGTCCTTGACGAGGACGACGGCGGAGGCTCCGTCGAGGACGAGGTGGTGGGCGTTCAGGAGGATCCACGCGTCGCCGTCGGGCGTGTGGAAGACGCTGAGCCTGCACAGCGGGCCCCGGTCCAGGTCGAACGGCTCCCTGGCGTGCTCACGCACCTGCGCGCGCACCGCGTCGGGGTCCGGCGCGGACAGCCGGTGCTCGGCGAACGCGGGCCGCGCGGCAGCGGGGCGGGCGAACACGAGCCGGTCGCCGTCACGTCGGACGACCGCCGCGAGCAGCGGGTGCCGGGTGCGGACGCCCTCGAAGGCGGCCCGCAGCGCGTGCGGGTCGAGCCCGGACACGCGGAAGCACAGCGGCACGTTGTACACGCTCGTGTCGGGAGCGGACTTCTGCAGGCTCCACAGGCCCCGCTGCCCCTCGGACAACGGATGCGGCTCGAACTCCCCGTCCGGGCGCGGCAGTTCGCTGCGGGGCGGGTTCGGCACGCGGACGCCGTCGAGGTGGGCGGCCAGGGCGGCCACGGTCCGGTACTCGAAGAGCGCGGCCGAGCCGAAGTCGGCGTCGAGCTCCGCCCGCACCCGTCGGGCGAGGCGCACCAGGCCCATCGAGGACAGGCCGAGCGCGGGGAACTCCTGATCGGTGGCGATCTCGTGAGGCGCGTGGCCCAGCTCGTCGGCGAGCACGGCCCGCAGCCAGCCGCGCACACCGTCGGCGCCGTCAGCGCCGACGCCCTCGGTCTCGCCGGTGTCACCAACGCCCACGCCGTCCGGGCCGCCCGCGCCGCCCGCGCCATCTGTGGGCAGCGCCTTCGCCACGCCGCCGTACCAGTGGTCCTTCCTCGCGAACGGGTACGTCGGCAGGCTGACGCGGCGCGCCGGGCGCCCGGCGCCCTGCTCGTCCCACGGCACGCTCTCCCCGGCCAGCCAGCGCAGGGCGACCGCGTGCGGGTCCCCGGCCGGGCGGCCCGCCACGGGAGCCACGGCGGCAGCGCCCTCGGCGTCGGCGCGCTCGGTGAGGTCGGCGTACCGACCGGGCTCCGCGGTGCCCTGCGCACTGAACTCCGCGAGAGCGGTGGCGAGTTCGGTGGTGGAGCGGACGACGAGCGCGAGGCGTACGGGCAGTTCGTCGCGGCCGGTCGCGAGGGTGTACGCGAGGTCGCGCAGCGCCAGCGGGCGCCGCCCGCGTTCCGCGTCGCTCAGGTGGGCCGCCAACCGACCGGCCGCCGTCCGCAGTTGAGCGGGCGTGTGCGCGGAGAGCGGCACCAGGCAGGCCTCGCCGCCCGCCGTGCCGCCGGGGCGTGCCTCGTCGTCCATGTATTCCTCGATGATCAGGTGGGCGTTCGAGCCGCCCGCGCCGAAGCAGGAGATGCCGGCGCGCCGTGGCAGCGGGCGCCCGTCGGCGTCGGCCGGGGTCCAGGGGGCGAGTTCCCGCTGGACGAAGAACGGCGACTGCTTGAAGACGATGCCGGTGTTCAGGTCCTCGGCGTTGATGGAGGGCGCGAGGGCGCCGTGGCGCAGCTGCATCAGGACCTTGGTGAGCCCCGCGATGCCGGAGGCGCTCTCGCTGTGGCCGAGGTTGGACTTCAGGGAGCCGACCGCGCAGTACTGCCCGGGGCGGGCACCGGCGAAGGCACGGCTGAGCGCGGAGATCTCCAGGGAGTCCCCGAGCGGCGTCGCCGTGCCGTGGGCCTCCACATAGCTGAGGGTGTCGGGGGTGACGCCGGCCCGGTCCAGGGCGCGGGCGACGACGTCGCGCTGCGCGTCGAGGCTGGGCATGCTGTAACGGCTGGTGCGGCCACCGGAGTTGACGGCACTGCCCTTGATCACGCCGTAGATGTGGTCGCCCGCCGCGACCGCGTCGGCCAGCGGCCGCAGGACGACGGCGCCGACGCCCTCCGCCGCGAGGAACCCGTCCGCGTGCTCGGAGAAGGGACGGCACCGCTCGCCGGACGACAGCAGCCCGTGCTCCTCCAGGACGTCGAAGTGGTCGGTGCCGAGGAGCAGGTTGACGCCGCCCGCCACCGCGCAGTCGCTGTCCCCGGAGAGCAGGCTCTGCGCGGCCAGGTGCACGGCCGTGAGCGACGCGGAGCAGGCCGTGTCGACGGCGACGCTGGGGCCTTGGAAGTCGAAGAGGTACGAGGTGCGGTTGGCGATCGACGAGTAGGCGGTGCGGCCGTTGTACGTGGCGTTCATGACGCCGACGAACACGCCCACGCGGCCACGTCCGGCCAGCGCCGCGGGTGTGTAGCCCGCGTCCTGCACCGCCCCGTGCGCCGTCTCGATGAACAGCCGCTCCTGCGGGTCCATGGCCGCCGCCTCGCAAGCGTCGACGCCGAAGTAGTCGGCGTCGAAGGCGGCGACGTCGTCGAGGAAGCCGCCCCAGGGGCGCTCCCGGCCCGTCCAGTCGCACCACTGCCGGTCGGCCGGGTAGGGCGCGGTCGCGCTCTCGCCGCGGGCCAGGTTCTCCCACAGCTCCGTGGGGGTGTCCGCGCCCGGGTAACGCCCGGCGAGACCCACGATGGCGATGTCGCCGGAGCTCCGGGCGGCCCTGTGCTGGTCGCCGGAGCGCTGTTCCGGCCGCCGCGGTGCGGACTCGTGCGCGAACGCCTCCTGCGCGACGGGCGCCACGGGCACGGACCGAGCACCCATGCCCACCACCTCGGCCAGCCGCTCCGGCTGCGTCTGCGTGAAGTGGTCGACCACCTCCCGGACCGTCCGGCGGTCGAAGAACAGCGTGCTGCTGAGGTCCTCGAAGTCCTTGCCGAGCGCGTTGTTGAGCTGGACCACGAGGATCGAGTCGAGGCCGAGGTCGAAGAGGTCGGCGTCCGCGTCGAGCTCCTCGGGGGCGAGCTTCAGCGTGCCGGCGACGAGGCCGGAGACGTACGCGAGGGCGCGCTCGGCGAGGGCCGCGTCGTCGACGTGGTGGTCCCGCGCACCGGCGCCGACGGCCGGGGCGGGTGCCGGACCGTCGAGCCGGAACAGCCTGCGCAGCTCCGCCGCCCGCCGCTCCACGAAGTGGTCGACGAGCTCGTCCAGCGTGCGCAGTTCGAAGAACAGGGTGCTGCCGACGTCCTCGAAGTCCCGGGCCACGGCGCTGTTCATGCCGGACACGAGGATGGAGTCGAGGCCGTAGTCGTGCAGGTCCTTGGCCGGGTCCAGGGGCCCGTCCGGCAGCCGCAGGGCGTCGCGCAGCAGCCGCTCGAAGTAGCCGACGGTGCGCGCGCGCAGTTCGGCGCCGTCGTCCGCGGGGCGCGGTGCCGTGGCGTCCGGCTCCCGGATGTCGTGGACGGCGATCGGGGGCGCGGCGGCCGGGGCCTGGGGACCGGCCGCCGTACGGAACCAGCCGTCGCTCTCGGCGACGATCAGCATCTGGCCGAGGGCGTGGGCGTCGGTGTCCGGCTGGACGCCGGTGCGGAACCCTTCGTCGGCCAGGACCTCGCGCCAGCTCTCGGCGGAGAGCACCGGGCTGCCGGGGATGCGCAGGGCCGCGTCCCGGTACAGCCACCAGCCGTCCAGGAGGCCGAACGTCACGTGGGCGAGGAGGGTGTTGCGGCTCATCTCGTTGAGGAAGAGCAGGCCGCCGGGTCGCAGGGTGGCCTTCACGTTGCGCAGGGTGCGGGCGATGTCGGCGGTGGCGTGCAGGACGTTGGTGGCCACGACGACGTCGAAGCCGCCGAGGTCGACGCCCTGCGGTCCGGGGGCGTGCTCGGCGTTGAAGATGCCGGTGGTCACGTACGGGTGCCGGGGCTTCAGGCGCTCCTCGGCGCGGAACAGGAACGCCTTGGACAGGTCGGTGTAGTGGTACTCGGCGATGCGGTCGCCGAACGGCTCCAGGGCCTCCAGGACCTTGATGCTGGTCGCGCCGGTCCCGGCGCCGACCTCCAGGACGCGCAGGCGGCGCTCCGGTTCGGCCGTGGTCCAGGCGCGTACGGCGTCGGCGAGCACCACGCTGAGCTGATCGTTGAAGTAGTCGGCGACGGGGTCGCCGCGGTAGATGCCCTCGACGCGCGACAGCGAGGAGCCGGGGAAGAGGATCTCGGTGGCCTGCCGGGCGCCGGTGAGGACGTCCGGCAGGGCCTGCAGGCAGGACTCGACGAGGTCGACCTGCGCCCGCTGGTTGGCGTTCGGCTGCCACGCGTCGCGCTCGGCCCGCCACTGCCGCCACAGGGCGGCGGCGTCCAGATCCCGCGCGGCCGGGCCGGACCCGGCCTCGGCGAACAGCCGGTGGCTCTCCGCCAGCCACCGCGCGTACCGCGCCGGGAGCCGGTGCCCCGTGCCGTCCGGCCGCTCGGCGCCCAGCTCACGGAGCGTCACGTACAGCAGATTCAGGGTGAGTTCGCACATGCGCGGGTGCGGCAGGAAGCGGCGCAGGCGCTCCACCTCGCCGTGCGGCGCGCGGTGCGCGGACACGACGGCGTCGCGTACGGAGGGCAGGGCGGACGGGTGGCGGCCCTGGTGCTCGGCCAGGGTGAGCCCGCGCAGCGCCTCGTCGCCGAAGGTGCGCATCAGCGCGACCTGGTCGCGGTCACCGGCGAGGAAGGACTCCAGGGTGCGCAGGGCCTCGTCGGGGTCGAGCGAGTCGACTCCGGCGGCGGCCATCCGCTCGCGGTAGTAGGCGTCGCTGACGACACCGGCCACCCCCCAGTACCCCCAGTTGACGACCTTGGCCAGGGCTCCGCCGCGCTGCCGGAGGGCGTGCGCGAAGGCGTCCTTGAAGGTGCAGCCGGCCGCGTAGTTGGCCTGCCCGGGCGCCCTCACGAAGCTCTCGACCGACGAGAAGAAGAGCAGGAAGTCCAGCGGTTCGGCGCCGAACACGTCGGCGACGCGGACGCAGACGTCGACCTTCGAGGTGAGGGCGGCGCGGAAGCGCTCCTCGTCCATGTGGGCGAGGGTCTTGTCGGCGAGGACGATCGCGGAGTGCACGACGCCGTCGACGCGGGCGTGGTCCTGCTTGATGCGGTGGTACGCGGCCAGGAGGCTCGCGTGGTCGCCCGCGTCGGCCTGGACGTAGGCGGGCGCCGCCGCGCCCGCGGCGCGGGCCCGCGCGGCGAGGTCGGCGAGGCGGTGCTCGACGTCGTCGGCCAGGGGGCGCCGCCCGATCCACACGATCGTCGCCCGGTACCGGTCGACCAGGTACCGGCTCCACAGCTCGCCGATGCCGCCCGCGCCGCCGACGACGACGTACACGCCGCCGTGCCGGTAGGTGCCGGTCGCTGGTTCGAGGGCGTCACCGGGCAGCAGCTCCTGGGAGAACCAGCGGCCGCCGCGCAGGGCCACCGTGGTGCCGGGCCGCACTCCGGTCAGGTGCCGCTCCTGCCCGAGCAGGCGGCCCACGGGTGCGCCGGAGTCGGCGTGCTCCAGGTCGACCAGGTCGATCGTCCAGCGCGTGTGCTCCTGGGCGAGGCTGCCGACGAGGCCGTGGACGCTCGCGTGCGTCGCGGCGACCCGGTCCTGGTCGCGGACGGCCTGGGTGCCGAACGTGTAGACGGACCAGGTGAGTTCGCGCGTGCCGTGACCGAGGGACAGCAGTGCCTTGACGAGCCGGAAGACCTCGACCGCGCCGCGCTCCTGGCCCCGGACCAGGTCGTCGGGGGCTTCGGCCGGGGCGACCCAGACGATCCGGTCGATGCGTCCGTCGGTTGCCGCGCAGGCGGTACGGATCCGTCCGGCGATGTCGTCGACCGGCGCTCCCTCGGGCAGGTCGACGACCTGGTGGCCGGGGTGCAGCGCGGTCAGTTCGGGGTGCAGCCTGCGCTCGCCGTCGAACACGAGCACCGCGCCCGCCGGATCCCGCGCTTCGAGGGCGGGCGTCTCGGCGGGGTGCCGCGGCTCCCACACCGGAAGGAGTGTGCGCAACTGCGAGACGCGGGCGTCCTGTTGGCGGTCCGGTGCGGTCAGGGCGCGGTAGGCGAGGCCGCGCAGCGCGGCGCAGACCCGGCCCGTCGTGTCGAGCAGGTCGATGTCGAGGACACGGCCCGCGCCGGCGGCGCGCTCCCCCGGCGCCGGGCGCACCCAGGCGTACATCGTCTCGCCGAACGGCGCGTGCGCGTCGAGTCGGTCGAGCGCGAAGGGCACCCGGGTCGGCCCGTCCGGGGCGGTCGCGGACCCCTCGGTGTCGAAGGCGGGGTCGAGGCCGAGCGAGGCATGGACGGCGGCGTCCAGGAAGCTCGGGTGGAGGGCGTAGTCGCCCGCCGTGTCGCGCAGGTGCGCGGGCAGGCGCAGCTCGGCGAGCACCTCGCGGCGGCCGTCACGCTCGCCCCGGTGCAGGACGTGGACGAGGCGGAAGCCGGGGCCGTAGGCGACGCCCGCGCGGGCGATGTGGGCGTAGACGTCCTCGCCGGGAAGGGGGCGCAGGCGCAGCTCGTCGCGGAGGCCGCCGAGGTCGACGGAGGGCGGCGGCGCGGCGGCTTCGGTGCTGGCGCGGCCCTGGACGCAGAGCTGGTCGCCGTCGGCGAGGAGGGCGAAGCCCAGCGGTCCGGGGTGGGCCGCGTCGCGCTCGCGGGTGAGCGTGAACTCCACCTGTCGGCCGCCGTCGCCGACGACGACGGGGCGCGCCCACGTCACGTTCTTCAGGACGGTGCGCCGCCCGGTCGCCTCGGGCAGGGCCTGCCGGACGGCAGCGCAGGCCATCTCCAGGCTGGCGACGGCGGGCAGCAGCTTCCTGCCGTCGACGACGTGGTCACGCAGGACGTACTCGTCGCCGGTGAAGGACGAGCGGTGGCGCTGACCGTCGAGCCGCGACACGTTCTCGTGCAGGAGCGGGTGCGCGGGGGTGCCCGGGATTCCGGACGGCAGCGGCGCGGGGGTCGCCTCCGTGCGGCTCCCGGCGGGGGCGCCGGCGCGTGACCGGCGTTCCGGATACGGGTGGGACACGGGGGCGAAGGCGTACCCCGGCAGGCTCACGCGCCGGGCGGACCACTGCCCGGGAAGCACGTTCCAGTCGGCTTCGGCGCCGCGCGCCCAGGCCTTCGCGGCCTTCTTCAGCTTGCCGTCGGCGAGCTTGCGGGCGAGCTGCGCGGCGCGCTTGCGGGCGGTGTCGCCGTCGGCGGTGGCGCAGCCCGCGGCGGGGCCGGTGAAGCGACGCGCGGAGTCGTCGCGGTCGGGGTGATCGACGAACTCGGCCAGCTCGGCGGCGAGTTGACGCAGGTCCCGGACCACGAAGGCCACCCGGCAGGCCATGGCGACGCGGCCCGTGCGCAGGGTGTGGGCGACGTCGTCGAGGCGCAGCGCGGCGGCGCGGGGGCCGGTCAGCTGCCGTCGCAGTGCGGCGGCGGCGCGGACGAGGTCGTCGCGCGTGCGGGCGGAGAGCGGCACCAGCTGCGGCGTGCTCTCCTCGTCCGGCCGCTCCTGCGCCGCTCGGGGCGGGACGTACTCCTCGAAGACCGCGTGGGCGTTGCTCCCGCCCAGACCGATGGAGCTCTGCGCGGCACGCCGCGGCTCGGCCTCCCTGGGCCAGTCCCGCAGTCGGTCCACGACGTGGAACGGCGAGGCGTCCAGGCGCAGTTGGGGGTTCGGCGTGCGGTAGTGCAGCGTCGGCGGGAGCTGCCCGTGGTAGAGGCTCAGGAGCACCTTGACGCAGCCCGCGAGTCCGGCCGCGGTGTCGAGGTGCCCGAGGTTGGTCTTCACCGAGCCGATGCCGCAGTAGCCGGTGTCGTCGGTGAAGGCGCGGTAGGCCTCGGTGAGGGCGGCGACCTCGACGGGGTCGCCGAGCTTGGTGCCGGTGCCGTGGGCCTCGACGTAGCCGATGGTGCGCGGGTCGACGCCGGTGCGGTCGAGGACCTGCCGGACCAGGCGGGTCTGGCCGTTGACGCTGGGGCTGTAGAAGCCGGTGGCGTCGCCGCCGTCGTTGTTCGTGGCGATGCCGCGCAGCAGCCCGTAGACGTGGTCGCCGTCGGCGACGGCGTCGGCCGCGCGCCGGATCAGCAGCGCCACCACGCCCTCGCCGCCCGCCATGCCGTCGGCGTCCGCGTCGAACGCCTTGACCCGGCCGTCCCCCGAGAGGTTGAGGCCCGCCTGATGGACGTAGCCGAGGCCGTCGACGCTGTTCGCCGAGGCCGCCGCCACCAGCGCGAAGTCCGTCTCGCCCGACTGCACGGCCCGGGCCGCGAGGGCGAGGGCGCTCAGCGAGGACGAGCAGTTGGAGTGCACGGACATGCTGGGCCCGCCGAAGCCGAGCTGGTACGACACCATCGAGGCGACGGTGCCGCTCTGGCTCATCACCCACGACAGGTACTGCCGGGGGTCCTCGATCACGGCGGCGGGCGTCTCACCGGAGTCGTCGGGCGCGCCGTAGTGGTGGTTGCCGGTGGCGACGTACACGCCGGTGCCGGGTATCGAGCGGTGGTCGCGGCCCGCGTCCTCGACGGCCTTCCAGGCGTGCAGCAGGACCTGGCGGAACTGCGGGTCCATCAGCTCGACGTGCTGCGGCGAAAGGCGGAAGAACGCGCCGTCGAACTCGTCCTTGCCGTCGAGCCCGGAGCGCAGCGGTACGAAGTCCGGGTCGCCCAGGACGTGTTCGGGCACACCGGCCGCGCGCAGCTCCGCCGCGCTCCAGCGTCCGGCGGACTCGTGGCCGCGCTTGAGGTTCTCCCAGAACTCCCAGTGGTCGCGGGCGCCGGAAAAGCGGCAGGAGATGCCGACGATGGCGACGGCGTCGTCGGGCACAGGCGTGGCCTCGGTCTCCGGCGCGGCCCTTTCGCCGGTGGTCACGTCGTCGGCCTGATCCACGGCAACGGCGTCGGCCTCAGCCTCGGCCACCTTCATGTCCACGTCAGACTGCTGTCCCCGCACATACGCGGCGACGTCCCGCACCGTCGCGTACTTGAACAGGTCCGCAGCCGCGAACGGCACGCCCAGGCGGCGGCCGATCAGGTCGGCGAGCACGACGGCGGACAGCGAGTTCCCACCGGACTCGAAGAAGGACACGCCCGCCGTCAAGTCCCTTACCTTCAGAACCTCCTGCCAGCAGGCGAGAACCTCCCGCTCGACGTCACGGGACGCCTGCGCAGGGGGCGAGGTGCGCGGCCTCGCGCCGCCCGTCGAGGTGCGCGCCTTCGTGGCCGCCGCAGTGCGCGGCGCCGCGGCCGGGGCGGCGGCCGCCGACACCTCCCGCCGCATCAGCTCGGCCCGGTCCACCTTGCCGCTCCCGGTCAGCGGAACGGCGGCGAGCGGCACGAAGAAGTCCGGGACCATGTAGGCGGGCAGCAGCGCCCGCAGATGGTCCTTGAACGCCTCGGCGCTCCCGGCCCCCCGCTCACGCGGCACGTAGTAGGCGACGAGCTGCTTGGCGCCGTCCTCGCCGCGCGCGACGACGGCGCACTCGGCGACGTCCTCGTGCAGGCCCAAGTGGTAGTCGATGTCGCCGAGTTCGATGCGGTAGCCGCGGATCTTCACCTGGAAGTCCTTGCGGCCCAGATAGTCGATCTCGCCGTCGTCGGTCCAGCGGGCGAGGTCGCCGGTGCGGTAGAGCTTGCCGCCGGGTACCAGGTCGTGGTCGATGAACTTCTCCGCGGTCAGGTCGGGCCGGTTGACGTAGCCCTTCGCCAGGCCCCTTCCGGCGATGCACAGCTCACCGGTCTCGCCGTGGGGCACCGGGCGCAGGCGTTCGTCGAGGAGGTGGACCTGGGTGTGCGCGACGGGCCTGCCGATGGTGGTCGGCCGGTCGTGCCGGACCCGTCCGCCCGTCGAGTACACCGTCGTCTCCGTGGGCCCGTACAGGTTCCAGGCCTCGGTCCCGGTGTCGCGGAAGAACTCCTTGAGGGTGCGGGGCAGCGCCTCGCCGCCGCAGAGGACGCGCAGGCCCTCGGGGTTGCGCCAGCCCGAGTGGAACAGCATGCTCCACGTCGCCGGGGTCGCCTGCATCACCGTGGGACGCACCCGCCCGACGCGCTCCTTGAGCCGGTCGACGTCCTTGATCGTCGGGCTGTCGCAGACGTAGACGCGGGCCCCGCACACCAGCGGCAGGAACAGTTCGACCTGCGCCATGTCGAAGCTGATGGTGGTGACGGCGAAGAGGGTGTCCGCCGCGTCCAGGCCGGGCTCGCGCCGCAGCGAGCCGAGGAGGTTGGTGAAGCCCCGGTGCGGGATCATCACGCCCTTGGGGCGGCCGGTGCTGCCGGAGGTGTAGATGACGTACGCCAGGTCGTCGCCGGTCACAGGGACGGCGACCGGGCCGGATTCGGCCGCCGCCGCGAGGGCGGCGCGCTCCTCGTCGAGGACCAGCAGCGCGGGCGCGGGGCCGTCGCCGGGCGCGGCCGCCAGGTCGCGGGCGCGGGCCTGGTGCCGGGCCCGGGTCACGATCAGCGGGCTGCGGCTGTCCGTCACGATGTCGGCGAGCCGGGCAGCGGGCAGCTCCGGGTCGAGCGGTACGTAGGCCGCGCCCGCCTTGAGGACGCCGAGCAGCGTCACGACCATCTCGACGGACCGGTCGAGCAGCACCGCGACCAGGTCGCCGCGCCGCACACCACGGGCCACGAGAAGTGTGGCGAGGGCGTCGCTGCGGGCGCCGAGCGCCTCGTACGTGAGGACCTCTTCCTGTCCGGCCACGGCGACCGCGTCCGGGGTGCGGCGCACGGCCTCCCCGACGAGGTCGTGCACGCACAACTCGCCCTCTGTCTGCCGCAGTTCGGCCAGGGTGGTGTGCGGGTCGTCGCACACGGCGGTCAGGACGCGCAGGAAGCGCGCCGCCAGCCCGTCGACGAAGGCGTGGCCGTACAGCTCGGGCTGGTACTTCCAGTACAGCGCGTAGCCCGCGCCGCTGCGCCACACCTCCAGCGACAGCTCGTACTCGCCCTCCTGGTGCAGTTCCTCGACGAGCCGGTAGGGCCGGTCGGGTGCGGTGAGGCCGTCGAGGACGTCCTGGTAGACGAACGCCGTCTGGAACACCGGGGAGCGTCCGGCCGGGGTGTCCTGCGCCAACTCCCGCACCAGCGCCGGGAAGGGGTGGCTGTGCATGAGGTCGTCGGCGACGTACCCCTGGGCGCGGGTGACGAGCCGGTCGAAGGGCTCGTCGGCGGGGAGCGCGACGCGCACCGGCACCATGTTGATCATCAGGCCCATGGTCCGGGCGAAGGCCTCGCCGTCGCGCTCGTTCACGGGCATCCCGACGACGAGTTCATCGGCGTCGGAGTACGTCGCGAGGGTGGCCGCGTACGCGGTGAGCATCGCCGTCGCCACGAAGGCGCGCCGACCGGCGGCGAACTCGGCGACGCGCGCGGCCAGTTCGGCGGGCACCTCGGTCACGAGGGTCTTCCCGGCGAAGCGGTCGGCGAGGGCCGTGTGGGGGCGGTCGGCGGGCAGCGCGAGGACGGGCAGGGGCGCGGCGAGGCGGCCTTGCCAGTACGGCAGCCGTGCGGCGGCGCGGTCGGCGAGGGTGCGCCGCTCCTCGGCCACGAAGTCATGGAAGCCCGCGGCCTCTTGGGCCTGCGGGGCGGGCGTCGCGCGCTCCTCGGCGGCGGCGCCGAGCAGCGCCTCGTACTCCTCGAAGAGCGTGCTCATCAGGAGGGTGGCCGAGGTGCCGTCGAAGACGATGTGGTGGACGACGAGCAGGACGAGCGACTCGCCCGCCGGGCGGTCGAAGACACGGACGCGGAACAGCCCTTCGCCGTCCCGCCCGGACGCCCCGCCCAGCGCGAACACCTGCTTGCCCGCGCGCTCGACGACGGCCAGGGCCTCGCCCTCGTCGGCGGTGCCGGTGAGGTCCACGCGGGCGAAGTCCGGCGTGCGGCGCGGGTCGACCGACTGCGACGGCGCGTCCGCCTCCTGGCGGATCACCGTGCTGAGCACGGGGTGCCGCACGAGCAGCGCCCGGCAGGCCGCCTCGAAGGCCGCCACGTCCAGGCCGGAGACGCGGAAGCACAGCGGCACGTTGTACGCGGCCAGGTCCGGGTACGCCCGCTGCAGTGCCCAGAGACCGCGCTGGCCCTCGGAGAGGGGGTAGGCACGCTCACCGGAGGCCGGGGCGGTGCGCTCCTCGGCGAGAGGGGCCGTGCGCTCCGCGGTGGCCGTCGGCCCCGGCGCGTCCTGCGGGTGCGACTCCTGCGCCTGGGCGCGCAGTTCACGCAGGAGGTCGCCGACCTCCCGGGCGTCGACCTTGCCCGCCCGGTAGTCCGCGATGAGGGCGCTGAGCTCGTGCTTCACTTCTCGTAACTCTCTTCGTCGAGGAGCGCGATGGCGTCGTCGAGGTGCAGGGCGCCGGTGCGCAGCAGCTCCAGCACGTCCAAGACGGCGGGGCTGGCGGGGTCGGCGCGGTCGGCCTCCGGGGCGGCGGGCGCGGGCGTTTCGGGGCGCGTCGCGACCAGCCGCGCGAGGCCCGCGGGCCAGCGGTCGGCGAGGTGCGCCGCGAGATCGGCGACGGTGCCGTACTCGAACAGCGCGCTGGGCACGAACCCGGGCGCGACCGTCGCCGCCAGGTCCCGGCTGAGCCCCACGGCGCCGAGCGAGGTCAGGCCGAGCTCGATCAGGCCCGCGTGCGGCCCGATCTCCCCCGCGGGCCGTCCCACGCGGGCGGCGACTAGCTGACGCAGGTAGCCGCGGGCCTTCTCCTCGGCGGGGAGGTCTCCCCGGTGGGCGGTCGCGGGCGGCTCGGCGCCGTCCGGAACGAAACGCCACCGCACCGCGTCGGGCGCCTTCCCCGTGGCGGGCCGCTCCCCCGTGGCGCGCGTGCCCCCGGCCGCGGGCAGGCGGCTCGACGACCCGGCACCCCGCTCGGGCGACGCCGTCACCCAGTGCCGCCGCCTGGCGAAGGGATATGTGGGCAGATGCACGCGCCGCGGCACCGCCGTGCCGTGCGTGCCGTGCGTGCCGTGCCAGTCGACCGCGTAGCCGCCGAGCCACAGCTCCGCGACCTTGTCCCACTTGCCCCGCGCCACCCAGCGGGCGACGAGGTCGGCGCGCACGTCGTCCTCGTCCAGGAGCCGCGCCTCCAGGGGCCGCTCGGCCACACGGCCGCGCCACACCCGCACCCCGGCGTCGGCCGTGCCGGTGCCGTGGGCCAGCGCCTCCAGGCCGTCCCGGACGTCGTCCAGGTCGTGCGCGAGGATCACCGCGCGCTCGGCCAGGGCGACCCGCCCGGTCTGCAGGGTGCCGGCCAGGGCGGCCGGGGCGAGCGCCGCGCCCTCCTTGGTCTCCAGGAAGCGCAGCAGCTTCTCGGCGTAGGCGCGCAGCCGTTCGCCGTCCGTCGCCGACAGCGGTACGAGCACAGGTCCCGTCGCGCCGTCGCGCAGGGCCTGGTCCGCCGCTGCCGGTGCTTCCTCCAGGACGATGTGGGCGTTGGTGCCGGTGGCGCCGAACGCGCTCACTCCGGCGCGGCGGGGCGTGCCGGGGCGGACGGCGTCGCCCGTCCACTCCTGGAGTTCCCTCTGGAGGCGGAACGGCGAGTCGTCGAGGTCGAGGTACGGGTTGGCCGTCCCGTCGCCCACGAGCGGTGTCAGCGTCCGGTGGTGCAGTTGGAGGACCGCCTTGGTGAGCCCGCTGATCCCGGCGGCCGCCTCGGCGTGGCCGATGGCCGACTTGACCGAGCCGAGGGCGCAGCATCCGGTGGCGTCCGTGTGCTGCTCGAACACCCGGCGCAGCGCCTGCACCTCGATCAGGTCACCGATCTCGGTGCCGGTGCCGTGCGCCTCGACGTAGCCGATCGTCGCCGGGTCGACCCCGGCCCGCCGCAGGCAGCCCTCGATCAGTTCCGCCTGCGCGGCGACGGACGGCACCCGGATGCCGGGGGTGCGCCCGGAGTGGTTGACCGCGGTGCCCTTGATGACGGCGTACACGGCGTCACCGTCGGCCAGGGCCCGGTCCAGCGGCTTCAGGACGACGGCGCCGACGCCCTCCGCCGACACGTACCCGTCGCCGCCCGCGCCGAAGGAACGCGCGGGCGCGTCGCTCGCCAGCAGGTCGAGCGTGCCGTACGTGCGGTACTTGGCCGGGTGCAGCGAAAGGTTCACGCCGCCCGCGAGGGCCGCGTCGCACTCGCCGCGCCGCAGGCTCTCCACCGCCAGGTGCACGGCGCTCAGCGACGACGCGCACACGGTGTCGACCGCGAGGGACGGGCCGCGGAAGTCGCAGAAGTGGGAGACGCGGTTGGCGACGGCCGCGGCGTTCAGGGCCAGCGGCGCGGACGCTCCGTCGCCGCCCGCCGCGTCGTGCTGGACCAGGACGTAGTCCTTGTGCATGACTCCGGCGAAGACGCCGACGGACCGGCGCGGTCCGGGTCCCTCGGCCCCGGACAGACCCGCGGGCGTGTACCCGGCGTCCTCGACCGCCTCCCAGCACACTTCGAGGAACAGCCGCTCCTGCGGGTCGAGTTGAGCCGCCTCGCCCTCCGGGACGTCGAAGAACTCCGCGTCGAAGCAGTCCGGGTCGTCGAGGAAGCCGCCCCAGCCGGACATCTCCCGTCCCGACGGGGTGCGCTCGCCCGCGAAGGTGGCACGCGGCCAGCGGCTCTCCGGCACCTCACCGACGCAGTCGCGCCCCGCCTTCAGGTTCTCCCAGAACTCGGCGATGCCGGGCGCCTTGGGGTAGCGGCCGCCGAGGCCGACGATGGCGATGTCGCCGGAGGGTCCGGCGGGGGCATGGGGCGGGGTGTCCGGCCGCGCGGGGGCGTCGGAGGCGCTGTGCACCTCGGATGCCTCGAATGCCTCGGACGCCAGGGACGGCACGGGCACGTCGAGCGGGTCGGGTGCGTCAGGCTCTCCCGAGCCCATGTCGCCGTCCCGCAGAGGCACTTCGGCCGCCACGACGGACGCGTGCTCGCGGGTCAGATGCGCGGCCAGCTCCGTCACCGTGGCGTGCTCGAACAGCACCGTCGGCGACAGCTTCGTGCCGAGCCGCTCCCCCAGCTCCACCGCGATCCGCAGCAGCGTCGCGGAGTCCAGGCCCAACGCGTAGTAGCTCTTGCCCGCGTCGACCTGGTCGGCGGGCAGGCCCAGCGGACCGGCGACCACGGCACGTACGAGCGCCTCGATCCCGTCGGCGGGCGCGGCCACGGACCCCGTCTCGGCACCGGACACGGACACGGGCAGCGGCGCTGCGGCCCGCGCGGAAACGGCGGCCCGTGCGGGATCGGCGGCCCGTGCCGGATCCGCGGCCCGTGCCGGATCGATGTGCCCGGCATCGCGCACCGCCTTGGTCGTGAGCCCTGTCAGCTCGCCGACCTGCCGTCCGCGTCCATCGAAGAACTCCATCCCGAAGGTGAGCAGTTCACCGCCGCGCGTGATCCCGGCGCGCGCCACCCGCGTGTAGCAGGCGCGGCCGAGGGTCTCCGTGGCCCGGAACGACGCGTAGTGCAGGGGCAGGAACAGGCGTGGCTCGCCGTCGAGGGCCACGGCGCTCGCGGCCACCGCGCTGGCGTCGATCAGCGCCGGGTGGAAGAGGTGCTCCGGCGCCCCGGCCGGGGCGGTGGACCCGTCGACGGCCACGCGCACCCAGATCGCGTCGGGCGTGGTGTGCACCGCGCCGACGGCCTTCATCGTGCCCGTGTGGACGAGTTCCCGGGAGCGGAAGCCGCGGTAGATCTCCCCGAGGTCACGCGTGCCGCTCCCGTCGGCGAAGCGCGGCGTGCCGAGGGCGTCGAGGACGTCGGCGGGAACCGTCGCGCCGAAGCGCGCGCCGTCGTCCGTCCGGTGCGCCTCGGCCGTCACGTACGGCTCCGCGCCCTGGTCGTCGCCGCGTTCCGCGTCGGTGACCGTGAGCCGCCAGGCGCCCGTGGCCGTGGGCCGCGCCTCGACGCGCAGGTCCACAGAGCTGTCGGCGGCCACGGCCAACGGCCGGTAGATGGACAGGTCGCGCAGGGTGAGCCCGGTGGCGGGCGCGTCCGGTGCGAGGTCGGCGCAGCAGCCGTACAGGAGGTCGATCCAGGCGAGTCCGGGCAGCAGGCGGCGGCCGTAGACGCGGTGGCCGTCCACGACGGCGTCGCGGGCGTCCAGGCGCCGCGTCCACACGCGCGGCTCGGTGGCGCCGACGGGTGCGTCGGTACGGACGGGATCGCCGGTGCGGACGACGGGGCCGCCGGAGCCGACCACGGGAACGCCCGTACGCACGTCACGCCGGTCGAGCTCCGGCAGCGGCACCGGACCACGACGTTCCGCACCCGGCGGGGGCGCCACGGGCCGGCGCAGGACGACGTGTCCGTTCGTGCCGCCGTCGGCGAAGCTGCTCACGGCCGCGTACTCCAGGTCGACCGGCTCGGCCCGCCGGGGCAGGGCCAGCACGGCGGGGTCGAGGGTGAAGTGCTCCATGGGCTGCGCACCCGAGCGGAACGGCACCGTCGACTGGTGGTGCACCATGAGCGCCACCTTGAGGAACGCGGCGATGCCCTCGGCGCACAGCGGGTGCCCGATGTTGGGCTTCATCGACCCGAGGCACAGCGGCTCGGTCCGCCCGGCCCCGTACACCGCCTCGACGGCCTTGAGCTCCAGCAGGTCGGTGAGTTCCGATCCGGAGCCGTTGACATCAAGGTGGCCGACCTGGTGCGGCGGGCATCCGGCCTGCCGCAGTGCCTCGCGCATCACCCGCTTCTGGGCGGCGAGGTTGGGTGTCGCGGGTCCGGCCGTGCGGCCGTCGTTGTTGAGGGCGACGCCCTCGACGACCGCGTACACCGTGTCGCCGTCGCGTTCGGCGTCGGCCAGCGGCTTGAGCAGGGCCACGCCCGCGCCCTCGCCGAGGACGACACCGCCCGCGCGCCGGTCGAAGATGTGGAACTCCCCGTCCTCGCGCAGCAGTCCGCGGCGCCGGAACAGCTCGTGCGCCTCGGGGTCGGCGAGCAGGCTGACGCCGGCGACCAGGGCCAGGTCGACCGATCCGGCGGCGAGCGCGTCGGTGGCGACCTTCAGCGCCGTCAGCGCGGACGAGCAGGCGGTGTCCATGACCATGGCGGGGCCGTGCCAGTTGAAGAACTGGGAGACGTTGGCCGCCAGGTAGTTCTGCCCCACCGTCATGATCGGGTTGCGGGCCGCGCCCACCAGCGCCCCGTCGGCCGCCGGGCGACTGCGGGCCCCCACGTACACACCGGTACGGGTGCCGTCGAGGTCCGCCGTCCGGTAGCCCGCGTGGTGCACGGCCTTCAGGCTCTCCTCCAGGAGGACCAGGGCCTGCGGGTCCATGGCGCGGACGTCCTCGGCGTGCAGCAGGAAGTGCCCGGCGTCGAAGCCGTACACGTCGTCGACGAGACCGGCGCGGAAGCCCGTCGCCCGCCCCCAGCGTTCGGCGGGTATCTCGCGCACGGCGCTGCGCCCCTGGGACAGCAGCTCCCAGTAGGCGTCCAGGTCGGGAGCGCCGGGCAGACGGCAGGCCATGCCGATCACGGCGACGGCGGCGCCGCGACGGTCATCGGTACGGTCTGCGGGGACCGGCTCCGTCGTCGGCTCCGACTCCATCGTCTGCTTCAGCACCGGCGCCTGCGCCTGCTCCGGCTCCGGCGCCTGCTCCGACGCGGAGACGAACTGCGCGGCGATCTCGTCCGGATACGTGTCGAGGAGCCAGGTCACCAGCTCGCTCAGCGTCGGGTACTCAAGCAGCACCGACGGGTCCAGCGGCACGTCGAGGCGCTGCCGGATCCGCTGCAGGATCTGGGCGAGCAGGATGGAGTCGGCGCCGTAGTCCGCGTACGAGGTGTCGTCGTCCAACTGCCCCGGCTTGAGGCCGAGTTCGCCGCTGAAGGTGGTGCCGAGGAAGGCGGTGAGGCGGGCCGCGAGGGTGTCGCTTGCGGGCGCGGCGTCCTGCTGGGCCATCGGGGCGGGTGCGGCGGTACGTGCCCGGGGCGCGGGGTCGGCGGGAGAGGCGTCCGGAGCGGGGACCGTGGGCCGTACGTCGAGCAGTGCGGCCGCGTCGAAGCGGTCCGGGTCGACGCGGACCGGCATGACCACGGGGCCGCGCGGGGCGGCGAGGACCTCGTCGAGCAGGGCGAGTCCCTCGGAGTCGGTGATGCTGAGCAGACCGGTGTCGGTGTACGCCCTGTTCGTGACCTCGCCGAAGCCGGTGTCCCGCCAGCTCGGCCACTGGACGCTGGTGACGGGCAGTTCGTGGGCGTGCGCCTGGGCGAAGTAGTCCATGAAGGCGTTGCCCATGGCGTAGTCGCTCTGTCCGGCGCCGAGTGTCGGCAGGGCCGCGGAGACCGAGGAGAACAGGACGGCGAAGCGCAGGGTGCGGGCGTCCAGGGCCGTGAGCAGGTTCACGGTGCCGTCGATCTTCGGTGAGACGACCCGGGACATGCCGGACAGGGGCTTGCGGACGAACGCCGGGTTCTCCGTGTCGACGAGTCCCGCCGCGTGCAGCACGCCCGCGATCGGCCCGAGCGTCGACTCGACGGTCGCGACGGCCGCGGCCACCGCGTCGGCGTCGTCCAGCGGCAGCGCGAGCACCCGCACCTCGACGCCCTGGGCCTCCAGCGCGGCGACCGCGTCGGTCTTCGCCCGCACCGGGGGCGGGCAGGCGTCGGGATCCGCCCACAGGTGGCGCGGCGGCAGGGCCTCACGGCCCGTCAGGACGAGACGTCGTACGCCGTGACGGTCGACGAAGTGCTGGGCGCACCGCAGGCCGATGCCACGGGTGCCACCGGTCACGAGGAGCACCTCGTCGGCGGCGAAGGGGACCGGGGCGGCCTCGGCGGGCCGACCGCGCCCGGCCGTGCCGGTCGAGGGCTCGGCGAGGACGGGCGTGAGCCGGGTGCCGTCGCGGTGGCAGACCTCCGGGGCGCCCCCGGCGTCCAGGAGTTCCCGGTGGACGGCGGCGGCGAGGTCGGCGGTGTCGCCGACGGCGGGGTCCAGGTCCAGGTGGCAGGAGCGGAGGTGCCGGTACTCGCTCTGGAGCAGCCGGTAGAGGGCGGCACGGGCGGCGCCGGTCAGCGGGACGCGACCCGCGAGGGGAGCACCGGTCCCGGCAGCCGTCCGGCCTTCGGAGGCCCGCACGCCTCGGGGGGCCGTCAGGCCGACCGGAGCCTCCAAGCCGCCGGGCGCCTCCAGGCCCTGGGTCACGAACAGCGCCCGGACGTCCCGCGACGCCTTGGCGTCGAGCACCTGTCGCAGCAGCGCGAGGGCGCGACCGGCGGTGCTGTGTTCCGTGATCCGGTCGATCCCCCCGGGCGCGGCGGCGTCGCCCAGGCCGGTGAGGTCGATCAGGGCCGCGCAGGACGCGGCACGCCGGGCGACGAGCCGGTCCGCCGCCGGGTCGGCCACGGCCACGAGCGTGGCGTCGTCGACCAGGTCGGCGATCGCCTCGGCGAGCCGTCGGGTGGCGCGGTCGTGCAGGAGGAGGGCGCCGGTGGGCCGAGGCCCCTCGGCGGCGGCCGTGGCCGGGCGCCACTGCTTGGTCAGGAAGAGGGTGCCGCGCGGCGCGGCCTCGGCCGCCGTGACCGTGGCGGCGGGGGCCGTCCGGACCACGGGCTCGGCCTGCGCCGCCGTCGGCACGGCCTCCGGTACCCAGTGCCGTTCCCGTGCGAACGGGTAGGTGGGCGCGCTGATCCTGCGCGGCGCGGTGACCGCCGCCGCGTGCAGGGCCTGCCAGTCGGGTGCGGCCCCGCGCGCCCACAGTTCGAGCAGCTCCACCAGCTTGCCGCGCCGCCCCAACGTGGCCACGGTCTCGGCGAGTTCCTCGGCGGGGACGATGGCCAGCCCCTTCCGGTCCCGCTTGGCGTTGCCCCGGCAGACGCCCTCGATCGAGGTGTCGCCCGCCAGTTGGCGTTCCAGCTTCTCGGCGAGCGCGGCGAAGGAGTCGGCGACGACGCCGAGCCGCTCGTCCATGGCCTCACGCCCGGTCTGCAGCGTGTACGCGAGGTCCGCCGGGGTCACGTCGGCAGCCGCTTCCTGTTCCCGGGCGTAGCGCAGCAGTTCCCGGGCGTAGGCGCGCAGCCGCTCGTCGTCCTTCGCGGAGAGCGGGAACAGCTGCGGGGTGCCGCCGGCCGGGGCCGGGCGGCGGTCGACGTGCTCGGCGACGATCAGGTGGGCGTTCGCGCCGCCCGCGCCGAACGAGGAGACTCCGGCGACGCGGGGGTGCGGGCGGCCGTCGACGACGGGCCGCTCCCAGTCGCGCAGTTCCTGGTTGACGACGAACGGGGTGCGGGAGAAGTCGATGTTCGGGTTGAGCGTCGACGAGTGCAGCGAGGGCGCGATCTGCCCGTGCTGGAGCTGGAGGAGGACCTTGGTGAGCCCGGCGATGCCCGCGGCGCTCTCGCAGTGGCCGATGTTGGACTTCGCCGAGCCGAGGTAGCAGCGCGGGTCCTGACCGGAGGCCCCCGTACCGCTCGTACCGTTCCCGCCCGCGGCGGAGGCCGCAGTGGCGAAGGCCTGGCTCAGACCGGTGATCTCGATGGGATCGCCGAGCTTCGTGCCGGTGCCGTGCGCCTCGACGTAGCCGATGGCCCTCGGGTCGACGCCGGACTCGCTCAACGCCTCCTGGATCGCGGCCTGTTGGGCGCGCGGGTTGGGCACGGTGTAGCCGTTGGTGCGACCGCCGTGGGAGACGCCGCTGCCCTTGATGACGCCGTAGACGTGGTCGCCGTCGCGTTCGGCGTCGCGCAGCGGCTTGAGCAGGACGACGCCGACGCCCTCACCCGGGATGTAGCCGTCGCCGCCGACGCCGAAGCTCTCGCAGTGGCCCTTGCCGGAGATGAACTGGCCCGCGCTGAGGCCCAGGTACTTGTTCGGGTGGACGGTCACGTTGACGCCGCCCGCGAAGGCCAGCTTCGTGCGGCCGCGGCGCAGGTCGCGGCAGGCCAGCTCCACGGCGGTGAGCGAGCTGGAGCACATGGTGTCCACGGTCATGCTGGGGCCGTGCAGGTTCAGGACGAAGGAGACACGGTTCGCCACGCTCGCGTAACTGCTGCCGAGGGCATGGGGGTTGCCGCGGCCCGCGCCCTCCCCCGAGAACAGCAGCTGGTACTGCCCCCACATCACCCCGGCGTACACGCCGACCTGCCCGGCGCCGCGCTCACCCGTGGCACGCCCGAGCCCCTCACGGGTGTACCCGGCGTCCTCCATCGCCGTCCAGGCGTGCTCAAGGAACAGCCGCTCCTGCGGGTCGAGGTAGTCGGCCTCGTGCGGCGCGATGTTGAAGAACAGCGGGTCGAAGCGGTCCACCTCGGCGATGAAGCCGCCCCACTTGCTGTAGTGCCGCCCGGGCACGGAGCGGTCCTGCTCGTAGTGCTCGCGCCAGTCCCAGCGGTCCTCGGGGATCTCGACGACGCAGTCGCGTCCGGCGCGCAGGTTGTCCCAGAACTCCCGTACGTCGCGCGCTTCGGGGTAGCGTCCGGACAGGCCGATGACGGCGATGTCCAGGGCGATGTCCTCGGCCGGGGCGACGTCGTGGCCTCGCGTCGCCGCGGCGGTGTCGCGGACGGCGTCGACGGCCTTCGCGCGCGTCGGCCGTGCCGCCGCCGCGGGTATTCGTTCCGGGACGACGTCCTTGAACATCCGCTCCAGGACCGGCCGGTGGCCGTCGAGGAAGTAGCCGCTGAGTTCGTCGACGGTGTGGTACTCGAACATCAACGTCTTCGGCAGCGACCCGAACGTCTTCTCAAGCCCGGCCGTCAGCTCGGTCGCGAGGATCGAGTCCATGCCGTACGAGCCGAGGGGTTCACAGTCGTCGATCTCGCCCGGCGGGAGCTGGGTGAGGCGGTACAGCTCCCCCTTGAGGAACTCCAGCGTCCGCGCGCGCAGCGCGCCCTCGTCCGGCAGGTCGTGCGGCTGCTCGGCCGCGACGTCCTGCGCCCGTGCGGCCTCCCCGTCCAGCAGCGTCCGCCCCGCCACCTGGTCCCCGGCCCACACGACGACATGCGGCTCGTCGGACGCCAGCGCGCGCCGGAACGCGTCGAGCCCGGCCTCCGTGGCCATCGGCAGCAGCCCGCCCCGCAGCCGCAGGGTCCGCCGCGTGGCCTCGTCCGCGCCCATGCCGCCGCTGTGCCACAGCGGCCACGCGACGGACAGCGTGCGCCCACCGCGCGCACCGGCGGCCACGCGGGCGGCGCGCTGTCGGGCGAACTCGTCGAGGAAGGCGTTGGCCACGGCGTAGTCGCCCTGGCCCACGTTGCCCGCAGCGCCCATCAGGGACGAGAACAGGACGAAGAAGTCCAGGTCGACGTCCTGGGTGGCCTCGTCGAGGGCACGGCAGCCATCGAGCTTGGGGGCGAGGACGCGGCGGAACTCGGCGACGGACTTGCGCTGGAGGAAGTTGTCGTGGACCACGCCCGCCGCGTGCAGCACGCCGTGCAGCGCCTGGTGACGTCGCGTCAGTCCGGCGACCAGGCGCGCGGTGGCGGCGGGGTCCGTGACGTCAAGGACGTGGTACTCGGGTCGCGCACCGGCAGCGCGCAGGGCACCCAGCTCCGCCTCGATCGCCGGGCTCAGCGGGGACCGGCCGGTGAGGCACAGCACGGCTCCGGGGGCACGGCGGGCGATGTGCCGGGCGAAGATCCGGCCCAGGCCACCGGCGCCGCCGGTGATGAGGTACACGCCGTCGGCCCGCCACGGCTCGGGGGCCGCCGGGGGCAGAGGGGCGGTCCCGTCCAGCTCCTCCCAGCCGAGCACCCTGCGGACCCCGCCGTCGTGGCTGATCCGCTGGTCGCCCGGACGGCGGCTCTCCGCCTCCAGGACGTCGGCGAGCTGCGCCGTGGACGCGTCGGGGGGCACCGCGACGAGCTGTCCGACGAGGGCGGGGTGCTCCAGGCGGGCGGTCCGGAGGAGGCCGGACAGGGCCTGGTGGAGGGCCTGTTCGCCGTCGATGTGCGTCAGGACCTGCAGCAGGACCGGCCCCGACGGCTTGCCGAGCAGCACCCCCCGCACGGCCCGCAGCAGCTCGACCGCGTGCGCGGCCACGGAGTCGGCGACCGTGGCGGCGGCCCCCTCGGCGACCTCCAGGACGGTCGCGCCCGGGACCAGTTCACGCAGCGCGTCGAGCCGGTCGTCGAACCCGCAGGCGAGCACGAGCCGCGCCGTGTGGGCACCCTCGCGGCCCGCCGCTTCCGCCGTCGCGTCCCCGGCAGCGGCCTCGCGCCATACGGGTCGGAACAGCGTCACGTCGTGCGTGGCCCCCGTCTCGGCGGGCTCCGTGGTCTTCCGCATGGAGTAGCCGCGCAGCTGCGCGAAGATCCTTCCCTGGGCGTCGCAGAGGTCGAGGTCCCACCGCTGTACGTGGCGCGAGGCGCTCGGCACCGCGCGGATCCACGCGTGGGCGCAGCGCGGGGTGGCCCCGTGGACGTCGATGCGGTCGAGGGCGAAGGGCAGGGCGGCACCACCCTGTTCGGCCGAGTGGAGCCGGTGCGCGAACGCCGCCTGCAGCGCGCCGTCGAGCACGCTGGGATGCAGTACGTAGTCGTCGAGGGTGTCCGCCACGTCGTCCGGCACGGCGAGCTCGGCGAGGACCTCGTCGGCACCGAGCCGGATGCCACGGAGCGCCCGGTGCGCGGGGCCGTAGTCGAGACCGGTCGTGCGGAGCGTGGCGTAGAAGTCGTCGATGTCGAGCGCCGCCGCGTCCGTGCGGGACGTGAGGGCGTCGAGGTCGAGGGGCCGGGGCGCGGTGGTCCGGTGGCGCGACGCCGCACCGCGCGCGTGGACGACGTCGGCCGTGCCGTCGGCGGCATCGGCGCGGATCTCGAAGGCGACGGAGCCGTCCGCCGCTTCCGTCACGACCGTCCGCACGGTCCGTGCCCCGTCGCGTACGACGACGGGCCGCGACCAGACCACGTTCTCCAGCCGCAGCACCTGGGCGGGGCCCGGCCCGTCCACGTCATCGGCGGCGGGCAGCACCCGGCTGACCGCTTCGCGCGCCATCTCCAGGGAGGCGACGGCGGGCAGCACGGGTTCACCCGCGACCCGGTGGTCGCGCAGGAAGGAGGCATCGGCGGTGAGGGTGGACGCGAAGCAGGTCTCTCCGTCGGCGTCCGGCGTCGTCGTCGCACGCTGGAGCAAGGGGTGTGCGGGCGCGGGTGCCGCACCGGACGACCCAGGCTCCACAGCTGCTGACCCCGGCTCCACGCCTGCCGACGCCGGCTCCGCCCCGGCCAGATCCGGCTCCGCCCCGTCCCGCGACCGGCCACCGGCCGCGTCATCGTCGATCCAGTAGTGATCCCGGTCGAAGGCATGCGTGGGCAGCGCGATCCGTCGCGGCGCCGTACCGCCCTCGTAGCGGTCCCGCCAGTCGATCCGGGCCCCGCGCACCCACCCGGCCAGCACCTCCACCGGTGCGGCGTCGGCGGCGACATCCGGCACGGCGTCCCGCCGGGCCCGCCCGCGCACCACGTCCGTCGAGCGGCTGTCGCCCGCCACGAACGCTTCGAGCAGCTCGGCGAGCGAGTCGACGCCCGTCGGCAACAGCCCCAGCCGCTCGGGCAGTTCCTCCCGGCCGACCTGCGTGGTGTACGCGATGTCCCGCAGGTCGGCGTCGCCGGGCCGCTCCCGGCGCAGGTGGTCGAGCAACCGCTGCGCCTGACGCACCAGCTGGGACTCGCTGCGGGCCGACAGGACGACCATCGGGCGCGCCGCCCCGGACGCGTCCGAGCCGGTGGCGGCCGGACGGCGGTCCCCCTCGTCCGCCGTCGGCACCACACCGGCTCCGGCGAACTCACCGACGATCACGTGGGCGTTGCTGCCCCCGGACCCGAAGCTGCTGATCCCCGCGAGCCGGCCGGGGCGTCCGTCGAGGTCCCAGTCGGACAGCCCGGTCACCACGGAGAACGGCGAGGCGTCCAGGTCGATGTGCGGGTTGGGGCGCGAGTAGTGCAGCGTGGCGGGCAGTTGCCGGTGCTGGAGGGCCAGGACGGTCTTCAGGAGTCCGGTGATGCCCGCGGCGGCTTCCAGGTGGCCCAGGTTCGTCTTCACCGAGCCGAGGGCGCAGGTCGCGTCGCTGTCGGCGAACGCCGTGGTGAGCCCTTGGACTTCGATGGGGTCGCCCAGCGCGGTGCCGGTGCCGTGCGCCTCGACGTAGCCGATGTCGCGCGCGCTCACGCCCGCGTCGGCGAGGGCCGCCTCGACGAGGCTCGCCTGCAGGGCGGCGCTGGGCACGGTCAGGCCGCCCGCCCGGCCGCCGTGGTTGGTGGCGCTGCCCTTGAGGACGGCGTGCACCGGGTCGCCGTCAGCGAGCGCGGCGGCGAGCGGCTTCAGGAGCAGGACGACGCCGCCCTCGGAGCGGACGTAGCCGTCGGCCGAGGCGTCGAACGTCTTGCACAGGCCGTCGGGCGCGAGCATGCCCGCCTGGTGGTAGGCGAGGGTGTCGGCCGGGTGACAGAGCACGTTGACGCCGCCGACCAGGGCCGTGTCGCAGTCCCCCGCCCGCAGCGCGCGCAGCGCCGAGTGCACGGCCACCAGCGAGCTGGAGCACGCCGTGTCCAGCTGCACGCTCGGGCCGCGCAGGTCGTAGAAGTACGAGACGCGGTTGGCGATGACGGCCATGGAGGTCGCCAAGCCGCTGTGGGCCCGCACGGGCAACTGCCGGGTGTCCATGAGCCGCTGGTAGTCCGAGCCGCTGGCGCCGACGAAGACGCCGGTCCGGGTACCCGCGACGGCGCTCGCCGCGTATCCGGCGTCCTCCAGGCAGGCCCAGGTCAGCTCCAGGAGCCAGCGCTGCTGCGGGTCCATGTGGCGCGCCTCGTACGGCGTGACGCGGAACAGCGCGGCCTCGAACGCCCCGGCGTCGGTGACGAATCCGCCGCGGTCGATGCCGGGGTGGCGGTCGGGTCCGGTGCCGTCGGGCCACTGCCAGCGGCCTTCCGGCAGCGATCCGATCGCGCTGCCGCCGGACGCGAGCAGCCGCCACAGGCCGGTGCGGTCCTCGATGCCGCCGGGCAGGCGGCAGGCCATGCCGATGATGGCCACGTCGCGGGTGGTGGCCGTGTCCTGGGAGGCGTCGGAGCCGTGCCGGGCCTCGGAGTCCGGGCGGGCCGGGGCGGTCGGGGGCGGGTCGGAGTGCCCGGACGTGCCGGAATTCACAGGCTCGGTGGCCTCGGGGGCCGGTGAGGCGTCCGGTGCTTGGCTGGTTTCGGCCGCCGCGACCCCACTGAGACCGGCCAGGTGGGAAATGATCTGCGTGCCGGTGTTGTGCTCGAAGAAGAAGAGGGGCGCGAGGGAAATGCCGTAGCCGGATTCGATCTTTTCTTGAAGATCCAAAAGGCCCGCTGAATCGAATCCCAGCTCGAACAGCGGGCTTTCAAGGGGGTGCTCGATTCCCTCGTAGTCACCCCCGAGTATCTCGTCGAAGAAATCCCGGATTTCCACGGAGAGTTGCCCTGCGGAAGGAATGGTGACGGGCGCGGAGGTTTCCTCCGTACGCTTCAGGAGACTCATCCGTACCTGACGGTCCGGCAGATCGTAGACGACGAGCACGCCGTTTCCCGCATTGACCAGATCACCGGGCCGATATCCCGGGACGAGGCCCTTGATCTCCGCGCCGTGGAGCTGGTGCATGCGCAGCACCGTGTCCAGGCAGCGCCCCTGCGCGTTGGTCGCGCGGACGTACTCGGCGAGCTCGAACCCGGGATGCCGCCGGACGTCACGGCACCGGGTCACGCCCACCGCGGTCCGCACGCCGGCCTGTTCCTCGGCCCACGTCAGAAGATGTTCCAGCAGCGTGTCGCCGAAACGGAAGCTCTGCTTCGACGGATCGACGTTCAGGGAAAGGACCTGGGCGACCGGGCCCTCGGGGTGGTGCAGCCGATCGGCGGTGTCGAACGAAACGGCGTAGAGGCCGTCCGGACTCTCGATGCGCTGGGAGTAGACGACGGCCTGGACAGCACCGTCGGACTCGACGACGAACTGGCCGACCGGATGTGAGAAGAGCCGCTGCCGGATGACTTCTTCGGAGATCCGCAAGGGCGCGGGCCAGCACAACTCCTCGAGTTCGAGAAGCCTGGGCATATCGGAGAGACGGGCGTGACGAATGACATCATTGTGCTGCTGACCCATGTGTACGTACGCCCCGTCCCCCGTGCACCGGCGCTTCATCACCGTCGAACTGTCGCCCACTTCACGCACCGACGACTGCCCGCCACATTGAGCTAGGAATGGGCGGAACGTCAAGCGCCGATTTCCACACCTCGTCCACCACCCGCTGTTCCCACTTGTCCGGAATTCACGGTGACTCCGTGATCGAGTGGGTACGAGCTGCGGAGACGGCAGCACCAGTCGGTCGTTACAGTGGCTCGAAATATACCTCAGCGCACGTGACCCCCCGCCGGTGTCACGCCGAGTGCGCCGGGAGCTTAGAGTAGCCCCTGTTCGACCATGAGTTACACACAATGGTCACGATTCATTCACAACAGCCACTGAGACGTCACGAGGAAGAGGCAGCACGATGGCATCGACCGGCAGCTCCTGGGTCCGGCGGTTCCATCCGGCGCCGGGCGCGGCCACCCGGCTCGTCTGTTTCCCGCACGCCGGCGGCTCGGCGACGTTCTACTTCCCGCTCTCCGCCGCGGTCTCACCTGCGGCGGAGGTCCTGGCCGTGCAGTATCCGGGCCGCCAGGACCGCATGAACGAATCCTGCATCACGGACATTTCGACCCTCGTGGACCGCGTCACCGAGGAGTTGCTGCCCTGGGCGGACCGGCCGCTGACGTTCCTCGGGCACAGCATGGGGGCGACGGTGGCCTTCGAAGTGGCCCGTAGACTGGAGGCGCGGGGCATCGTCCTGCTCGGCCTGTTCGCCTCCGGGCGGCGCGCCCCCTCACGTCGACGCGAGGAGAGCGTGCGTCTGCGCGACGACCAGGGTCTCGTCGAGGAGCTGCGGCGCCTCAGCGGCACGGACGGGGAGCTCCTTGCCGACGAGGCCGTCCTGAGCATGGTCCTGCCGGCCATGCGCGGCGACTACCACGCCATCGAGACGTACCGCTACCAGCCCGGACCGCCCCTGAACTGCCCCGTCCTCGCCCTGACCGGCGACAGCGACCCCCTGGTCGAGGTCGCCGAGGCCAGGGCCTGGGCGCAGCACACGGTGGCCCCGTTTCGGCTGCGGGTCCTGGCCGGCGGACACTTCTTCCTGAGCGAGCACACCGAGACGGTCGCCCGGGAGATCACCGACCACCTCGACGCCGTGGCCCCGCGCCGCTGACCGGCCCGCCCGCCCGCACGACCACCAGGACAGACCAAGGAGCTGGGACCGCTGGAGCTCGACGAGTACGCGTCCTTCGACGCGGTGGGACTGCGGGAGCTGATCCGGGCGCGTGAGGTGACCCCGGCCGAGGTCGAGGACTGTGCGCGCCGGGCCCTTGAGCGGGCGCACGCCGAACTCAACGCGCTCACCCGGCCGTTGTTCGAGCCGTCCCTCGCCCATGAGCCGGACGGGCCGCTGGGCGGGGTGCCGTTCGTCATCAAGGACAGCGGCCCCTTCGCGCAGGGCGTGCCGTTCACCATCGGCAGCCGGGCCATCAACGGCGCGTACGCCCAGGTCGACCACGACCTGATGGCCCGGTTCCGGGCCGCCGGTCTGGTGGCGCTCGGGCAGAGCACCGCGCCGGAGTTCGGGCTGAGCTTCGCGACCGAGTCGGTGCGGTACGGCCCGACGCGCAACCCCTGGAACCCCAAGCTCGGCGTGGGCGGGTCGAGCGGCGGCGCGGCCGCCCTGGTCGCCGCGGGCGCGGTGCCCGTGGCGCACGCCAGCGACGCGGGCGGATCCATCCGCGTCCCGGCCGCGTCCTGCGGCCTCGTCGGCCTGAAGCCGGGTCTCGGCCGTACGCCGTGCGGGCCGACCAGCGGGGAGATCGCCTTCGGCCAGCTCGTCGAGTTCGCCGTCACCCGCACCGTCCGGGACACCGCCCACCTCCTCGACGCCGTCAGCGCGCCCACCGTCGGCGACAAGTACCAGGCGCCGCGGCCCGCGCGCCCGTACACCGAGGCGCTCCGCACCGATCCCGGCCGCCTGCGCGTCGCCCTCACCACCGAGCCCTGGACGGGCGGCACCGTGAACGGCCAGGTCGCCGCCGCGGCGGTCACCGCGGGCCAGGTCCTGGAGTGGATCGGGCACGCCGTGACCGAGACCCGCCTCGACCTCGACGGCGACGCGGTCGTCGAGGCGGCCATGCTGACGGTCGTCACCACCGGCGGCGCCGTGCTGCGCGGCGCGCCCCGCAGGCCCGACCCCGCGAAGCTGGAGGCCGTGTCCCGGCGCGTGCTCAGCGAGACCGAGGAGTTCACGCTCCTCGACGTGATGAGCGCCACCCAGGCCCAGAACGAGGTGACGCGGTCCCTCGGCCGGTTCTTCCAGGAGTACGACCTGCTCGTCACGCCGACCCTCGGGCGCCTGCCCGCGCCGCACGGCACCCTCAACTACGACCACTCCGGGCACACGGCACGCTCCTGGCTGCGCCGCCTGTTCACGTACGGGCCCTTCACCGCCACCTTCAACGTGTCGGGGAACCCGGCCATCAGCCTGCCGCTCGGCCAGAGCCGCGAGGGCCTGCCGATCGGCGTCCAGCTCGTCGCCGCGCACGGCCGCGAGGACCTGCTGCTGCAGGTGGCCGCACAGCTGGAACAGGCGACGCCCTGGGCGGACCGCACTCCCCCGGTCTACACCGGCTGACCCCGATCCCCATCGGCCGACCCGGTCCGCACCGGCGGGCCCGCGCTCAGCGGGTCGGCGCCGGCTTGTCGAACATGGCGCACATCGCGGTGGTCTGCAGCTCCTTCGACACCTCGTTGATCTTCGGGAAGGCTTCCGGGTGCTCGGCGAAGGCCTCCGTCGGGATGAGGACGGTCGCCGTGCGCTTGCCGCCGGGGTCGGTGAAGTGGGTGCTGAAGTAGCCGGGGATGCCGCCGTCGTGGGCCCACACCCTGCCGCACGGGCCCTCGAGGGTCTGGATGCCGAGGCCGCCGCCGGGGCCGTTCGGCTGGTCCGGGCGGATCGGCACGGTGGTGCGCATCTGGGCCAGCTGGGCGGCAGGCAGCAGCTCGCCCGACATCAGGGCGTGGTAGAACCGGCCCCATTCACGGGCGCTGGACACCACCGCTCCGGCCGCGCCGCCCCACGAGGGGGTGTTGTCGGAGACGTCCACGTGACCGTCGCGGGGCACCCCGGCGTACTCCCTGAACTCGGGCGGTACTCCCGGTGGCATGTGCGCGGCGTCGGGTTCGTAGCCGCGGGCATGTCGGCCGCGCCAGGTGGAGTCCGTGGCGAAGTAGGTGTGCTTGAGGCCGAGCGGCCGGGTGATCCGGTCGCGGACCAGCTCGGCCAGGCTCTTGCCGGTGACCTTCTCCAGGACGGCGCCGACCGCGGCGTAGTTGGTGTTGCTGTACGACCATCTGGCGCCCGGCGGGAACTGCGGATCGGTCCGCACGCCGACGGCCAGCAGTTGCTCCGACGTCCAGCGCCGCTGTTCCTGACCCAGGATCGACGGCAGCAGCGCCGGGTCCAGGGTGTAGTCGTACAGGCCGCTGGTGTGGTTGAGGAGCATCCGCAGGGTGATCGCCCGGCCGTTGGGCACCAGGCCCGGCAGCCACTTCTCCACCGGGTCGGTCAGCGCGAGCCTGCCCTCGGCGACCAGTTGCAGGGCGACGGTGGCCATCATGGTCTTGGTGTTGGACCCCATCCGGAACTCGTCCCCGGCCCGCAGCCGCTGCTCCGCCCGGCTCCAGGCCGCCTGCTCGACAACCTCGACCGGCCGCCCCCGCCCGTCGTCCACCCGCACGATCACACCGGGCGCCCCGGCGGCCACGACGTCCCGCGCCAGCCGCTCCAGTGGCACACGCTGCTCGGCCTGCGCCGCTTGCGACGTGCCGCCCGCCTTCGCGACGGCCGGGCCCGCCTGCCCGAGCGTGCCGACGAGCCCGGTCACGGCCAGGACGCAGGACACCGCCAGCAGGCTGACGCGGCGACGACGGTGGGCAGGTCGCGTACTGGACAGTTCGGGCCCGCTGACGGGGCGCGCTCTCATCGTCATGCCGATCACCCTTGCGCACCGGCGATCCCCTCGTCACTGGGGCACACCGGAGGGTCGAGGTGGGGCCTGCTCCCCCACGGGGACCTGCCGCACGCCGTCGCCGCCCCCTTTCGGGTGGGCGGCAAAGGGCAGAGCCACCCGTTCGACTACGACGACTGGCTCATCAACATCCGGCGCTACACCTCCGACATCGGCGGGGACCAGGAGCGCA
Source organism: Streptomyces flavofungini (assembly GCF_014650815.1). GTDB lineage: Bacteria > Actinomycetota > Actinomycetes > Streptomycetales > Streptomycetaceae > Streptomyces > Streptomyces flavofungini. The sequence continues at coordinate 472,531 of NZ_BMVR01000003.1, read as the reverse complement.
CCGGTCCACCTCGCGCTCTGACGTGCGGCTCCGCCCACCCATTGGTCCACTCCACTGACGCACCGCAGGCGATGACACCGCCCGTGGCGAAAACACGCCAGACCGGTGTTGACATGGGAAATCCCTGCTGCTGGGCATGATTGACGGATCGTCGGCGAGCCGGTACCACTGACGCACGCCCGGCCCCGCACGCCCCGTCATGCCGCACCGGCCCGGAAGTCCCAGGAGGCTGCCTTGCGAGGATCCGTCACCGCCCCTGTCCCGCCCCCGCGCAGACGTGCCGTCAGGGCGGCGGGCGCCCTCGCGTCGGCCGCGCTGCTGGTGCCGCTGCTGGGCGCGGCGCCTTCGTCGTCCGCCTCCCGGCCCGATGCGGCCGCCGGGTCCGGGGGCCTGCAGAGCGCCTTCGCGGCCGCGGCCGCCGAGTACGACGTGCCGCAGAGCGTGCTGCTCGGCGTCTCCTACCTCCAGTCCCGCTGGGACGCGCACGGCGGCGCCCCGAGCGTCACCGGCGGCTACGGCCCGATGCACCTCACTGACGCCCGTACCGCGCTCGCCTCCGCGCCGCACCACGCCGACGGCGCGGAGGACCCGCGCGGGGACGCGTCGCGGGCCACGCTGCGGCCCGAGGCGAAGCCGCCGACGGAGTCCCAGCTCCCGGACCGGTTCAAGACGTTGAAGCGGGCCGCGAAGCTCAGCGGCCTGCCCGCGGAGCGGCTGCGCGAGGACTCGGCGGCGAACGTCCGGGGCGGCGCGGCCCTCCTCGCCGCCGCGCAGCAGCACCTGGGCAAGCCGCTCAGCGACGACCCGGCCGACTGGTACGGGGCGATCGCGCGCTTCTCGGGAGCCGACGACCGGGCGAGCGCGGCCACGTACGCCAACGATGTGTTCGCTGTCATGCGGGACGGGCAGACGCGGACGACCGACGCGGGGCAGCGCGTGACGCTGGCCGCCCGGCCCGGACTCGCCCCGGAGGACGCCCAGTTGCGCGGCATGGGGCTGCGCAAGGCGAAGGCGGCAGGGACGGACTGCCCGAAGACGCTGGCGTGCGAGTGGATCCCGGCGCCGTACGAGGAGTTCGGCGACAACGACTACGGCAACCACGACAAGGCCGACCGCCCCAAGAGCCAGGGCGTCAAGTACATCGTCGTGCACGACACCGAGGGCACCTGGGAGGGCGTCCTCAAGATGGTGCAGGACCCGACGTACGTGTCCTGGCACTACACCCTGCGCTCCTCCGACGGCCACGTCGCCCAGCACGTGCGCACCAAGGACGTCGCCTGGCACGCGGGCAACTGGTACGTGAACGCCAAGTCGGTCGGCCTGGAGCACGAAGGCTTCCTGACGGCGCCCGACACCTGGTACACGGAGGCGATGTACCGCTCGTCGGCGCGCCTGGTGAAGTACCTCGCCAAGCGGTACGGCATCCCGCTGGACCGCCAGCACATCCTTGGCCACGACACGGTGCCGGGCACGACGGCCGCGACGATCCGCGGCATGCACACCGACCCTGGCCCGTACTGGGACTGGCAGCACTACTTCAAGCTGCTCGGCAAGCCGCTGCACCGCACGGCGGGCCCCGAGGGCGGCCTGGTCACGGTGGCGCCCGAGTTCAGCAGGAACCAGCCGGAGTTCACGGGCTGCGCCAAGCCGGGCGAGACGTGCGTGCCGCACGGCTCCAGCGCCGTGCGCGTCTACACCGAGCCCCGTGAGGACGCCCCGCTCATCCAGGACATCGGCCTGCGCCCGGGCGGCGAGCCGTCAACGATCGACGTCAACGACATGGGCTCGCGTCTCTCGACGGGCCAGCAGTACGCGGTCGCCGACCGTCAGGGCGACTGGACGGCCGTCTGGTACCTGGGCCAGAAGGCCTGGTTCAAGAACCCGAAGAAGCAGCCGACGGCCGTCGACGCGCGCGGCTGGGTCCTGACGCCGAAGGACGGCGTGAGCGACGTCCCGGTGTACGGCCGCGCCTACCCGGAGAAGGAGGCCTACCCGGCCGAGGTGCCGGTGCAGGCCGTCTCGCCGCTGCCGTACAAGCTGCTCGCGGGCCAGAAGTACGCGGTGGGCGACAAGCTCCCCGGTGAGTACTTCTACGCGCCGACGTTCGACCTCGCCCCGCACCGCGTGGTGCGCGGCAAGGACATGTACTACGAGATCCAGTTCGGCCACCGGGTGGCGTTCGTGCGCGCCGCCGACGTGAAGGTGGTGCCGTCCGGGGCGTGACGGCGATCGCGACGGCCTGAGCTCGTCGGGCCCGGACCTGCGTGGGGGCAGGCTCCGGGCCCGACGTCGTACGGGAACGACACAGTCGTACGGGGACGGGGCAGTCGTGCGGGAACGGGCTAGCGGACGACGTAGCGGCGGCCAGCCACCGCCTTGAAGGTGCGCTCGCCGCCCGCCAACAGGGAGCAGCGCACGGTCAGTTCACGGGTGCGCGACGCGTGCACGACGACGCGGGTGGCGCGGCCGTCGGCCCAGGTGATGTCGACGGTGGCGCCGCCGCGGGCCCGCAGGCCCCGCACCGAGCCGTCCGGCCAGCTCGCGGGCAGCGCGGGCAGCACGTCGATGACGTCGTGCTGGCTCTGCAGCAGCATCTCGACGATCCCGGACGTGGCACCGAAGTTGCCGTCGATCTGGAACGGCGGGTGGGTGTCCCAGAGGTTGGGCAGCGTGGACGACTTGAGCTGTTCGCCGAGCATCTTCCGGGCGTGGTCGCCGTCGCGGAGGCGCGCCCAGAAGTTGATCTTCCAGGCCTTGGACCAGCCGGTGCCGCCGTCGCCGCGCGCCTTCAGGGAGACCTCGGCGGCCTTCGCCCACCGGCTGCCGGGGCGGATCTGCCGTCCGGGGTGCAGGGCGTAGAGGTGGGAGACGTGCCGGTGGTCGTCGCCCTGGTCGTCGAGGTCGTCCTTCCACTCCTGGAGCTGCCCCCAGGAGCCGACGCGCAGGCCGGGGTCGAGCCGCTCCAGGGCCCCTTCCAGGCGGGTGCGGAAGGCGGGTTCGTCGCCGAGGACGCGGGCGGCCTCCAGGGTGTTGGTGAACAGGTCGTGCACGATCTGCTGGGACATGGCGGCCCCGGCGGTGAAGTCGCCGTGCTCCGGCGAGTAGCTGGGGGTGACAACGAGGGTGCCGTCGCGCGGGTCGGTGCGCAGTTGGTCGAGCCAGAACGCGGCGGCCTCCTTCAGGACCGGGTAGGCGGTGTGCCGCAGGTAGTCCGTGGAACCGCTGAAGCGGTAGTGCTCGTAGAGCTGCCCGGTGAGCCAGGCGGCGGCCTCCGGGAACCAGAACGCGGTCGCCCAGTCGTGGACGCCGGTGAAGCCGTACGGGTTGGTCTCGTTGTGGACGACCCAGCCGGGGGCATCGAACATCTCGCGTGCGGTGCGCCGTCCGGGCTCGCGCAGGGCCTCGACGAAGCGGTCGTAGGGGGCGGTGGTCTCGGCGAGGTTGGCGGCCTCGGCCGGCCAGTAGTTCATCTGGAGGTTGATGTTGACGTGGTAGTCGGCCGACCAGGGCGGGGCGGTGCTGTGGTTCCAGCCGCCCTGGAGGTTGGCGGGCAGTGAGCCGGCGCGCGAGGACGCGATGAGGAGGTAGCGCCCGTACTGGAAGAACAGCGCTTCGAGGGCCCGGTCGGCGGCGGGTGCCTGGCCGTAGTCCTTGAGGAGCTGGTCGGTGGGGACATCCGGTGGCGGGCCCTGGCCGAGGTCCAGGGCGACGCGGTCGAACAGGGCCCGGTGGTCGCGCACGTGGCGGGCGCGCAACGCCTCGTGGCCGCGGGCGAGGGCGGCGTCGACGGTGCGGGTGACGGCCGGGTGCGGGTCGTCGCCGCGGTAGCGCGGGTAGGTGTCGGCGTAGTCGGTGGCGGCCGCGAGGACGAACCACACGTGGTCGGCGCCGGTGACCGTGAGGCTGCCGTCGGCGCCCGCGGCGAGCGTCCCGCCCCGGTGGGCGACGCGGATCTGGGTCTCGAACTTCAGGCCGTTGTCGGCGAGTTCACCCCGTACGGTGATGCGGTCGCCGTCGGCCCCGGCGGTGATGTCGGCGCGCGGCGAGGTGGTGCGCAGGGTGCAGGTGACGGCGCCGGGGCGGTCCGCGCCGAGCCGTCCGACGAGCACGCCGTCGGGGTGGGAGGCGAAGAACTCCCGGGTGTGACGGGCGCCTTGGTGGGTGTACGCGACGCTCGCGACGGCTTCGCGGAGGTCCAGGGCGCGGCGGTACGAGGCGTCGGGGGCGTCCGGTGCGCCCACGACGTCGATGTGCAGGTCGCCCAGGGTCTGGTGGGCGCCGTAGCCGCGCCGGGGCTGGCCGAGCGCGGTGGCGACGGCCTCGGGGTCGAGTCGGCGCCGGTCGTCGAGGTCCGTGCGGACGGTGGTGAGGGCGCCGGGGCGGGGTGCGCGCCAGTTGCCGAAGTCGTAGCCGCCGTCGGCGCCGGGGCCGCCTGTCCACAGCGTCTTCTCGTTGAGCTGCAGCCGCTCACTGGCGAGGGCTCCGAAAACCATGGCGCAGAGCGCGCCGCCGCCGATGGGCAGTGCCTCGCGTTCCCAGTCGGCGGCCGGGGCTCGATACCAGAGCCTCAGGTCATCGGATGACTGGGCCGTGTCGTCGGTGGCGGCCAGGGCATTGGACGCCGGTGCGCCCAGCGCCAGCGCGGCCCCTGCACCTACGGCCGACTGGATAGTGGTTCTTCGAGTGATCCCCCGCCGGATGGACTCCATGAACTGTGGCCTCATGGGCCGTCACGCTAAAAGTCCGATGACTGACCTGACAAGGCGCATGACAAACCCACTCCTTGGACGGAGTGGGCGGACACTTGGACTTCGCAGGACTTCGCAGGGACTTCGCGGGACGTCCGGGGCGGAGGGCGTCGGGCTCCGACGCGGCGCCGGGCTTCCGGGCTCCGTCGGCCCGGCCGGGCCGTCAGCCCTGCTGGAACAGCTCCGCGGGCAGCGGCTTGAGGAGCGCGTACAGGTCGTCCGTGATGGGGCGGTCCCAGGCCGCGATGGTCACCAGGACGTTGTCGCTGCGGTCGAACTGCACGCAGGAGACGCGGCTTTCGGAGAGCCGCAGACGGCGCACGATCAGGAGGTTGTCGCCCTGCATCACCGGCACGTCCTCACTGGCGACGACGGTGACCTCCTCGTCGTTCTCCAGCGCGAGCAGCAGCTGCGCCACCTCGAAGGGCACCTCGCCGTCGGCGAGGTCGCGGGCCGGGGAGCCCTCCGGCAGATTGCCGATCACCATCGCGGGGCCACGGCCGCCGAACAGGTCGTAGCGCAGGAAGACGCCCTGACAGCTGCCGTCGGGCGCCGGCAGCAGGCCGGCGCCGAGATTGCCGGGCCAGTCACCCGGGTCCATGGCCAGGACATCGAAGTCCGGGCCCGCGGGTGTGGCGGAGCTGCGGCGACGGAGGAAGGACATGCCGCCATGGTACGTGTCCGGCGCGCCCGCCCCGGCCCGGGGGCGGCGCCGGGAAAGCGCCGGTGAGCGTGTGGATCGCGGCCGGGCCCGGCTCAGCCGGGGCCCCGATTGCGCTCGTGGTGGCGGGCCACCCGGGCGCGGTTGCCGCACGCGGGGCGGCACCACTCCTGGCGCGGGTGATCCTTCAGGAAGTACCGCACACAGCGGGGCGCGTGGCAGGCGCGCAGGCGCTCCCGGTCGGGGCCGGTGAGGAAGGTCAGCGCGGCGCGGGCGAGGGCGGCGAGCAGGAGGTCCGTGCACGCGACCGACGTCCCCGGGGCGATCGGCTCGTCCCGGACGACGGGACCGGCGCCCCGCGGCCAGCTCAGCACGGGCACCGTGGGCACCCCGGCGGCGGCCTCATTGAGCCTGGCCACGGCCTGACCGAGGGGCAGCAGTCGCCGGGCGTCGGCGGGACTCGGCGCTCCCGGACGCACCGCGTGTGCGAACAGCGCACGGACGGCGGCACGCACCCCCCGTACTGCGTCCAGCGCGCTCTGGTCGGCCCGAAACCGCCCGGCGGCGAGGGCACCGGGCAGCGCCCCCGCGTGGGCACGGACCCAGGCGGTGAGGCCGTCCGGCACGTCGAGATCGTCGGCGACGCCACCGTGCCCGTCGTGACGGACGGTGGCGGCGAGGCCGAGGGTCAGGAGGGTGGCGGTGGGGGCGGTCCGCGCGGCCTCCGGGGAGGGCGACGCTGACCGCCCACGCGGTGCGGGCGACTCGGACGGCTCGGGCATGGGGCTAATGATAGGTTCCACGGCAACCATTAGCCGGGGGGTGGCTCGCGATGACGGACGGGACCGTACGGGACTACTGGCGCGCCGGAATCGACGCCGTACCGGAATCGGTGTGGGACACGCCCCACCTGGAGTCGCTGCTCCTCGCCGACAACGCGCTCGCGCACCTGCCCGCCCGCGTCGCCGCCCTCACGGCCCTGCGCACCCTGGACCTCGGCCACAACCAGTTGACCGAGGTCCCGCCGGAGCTCGGCGACCTGCCCGCACTGACCGATTTCCTCTATCTGCACGACAACCGCCTCACCGCGCTGCCCGAGGAGCTGGGTGGCCTGAACCGGCTCGCCTACCTGAACGTGGGCGAGAACCGGCTCGGCGCCCTGCCGGACGCACTCGGCCGCATGACGGCCCTCGTCGAGCTGCGCGCCCAGCACAACCGGCTCACCGCGCTGCCCGCGACGCTCGGCGGCCTGCGTCGGCTGCGCGAGCTGTGGCTGCGCGGCAACCGGCTGACCACGCTCCCCGACGGCGTACGCCGGCTCGGCGAACTCCGCGAACTGGAGCTCCGGGAGAACGCGTTCGAGACCGTGCCGGACGCCCTGCGCGGGCTGCCCCGCCTGCGCCGCCTCGACCTGCGGGCCAACCGGCTGCGCGAAGTGCCGTGCTGGCTGGCCGCGTTGCCGTCCCTGGAGAAGCTGGACCTGCGCTGGAACGACGTGCGGGGCGGCGCGGACACCGTGGCGGCACTGCGCGCACGGGGCTGCGTGGTGCTGCGCTAGCGCGGCGTGGTGCTGCGCCAGTGCCGCGTGGTTGGCGCACTGGCACAGCCGAGGTGCCGCGTCGGCCGCTACCCCTTCAGCACCGGCTCCCGCCGACGCCGCTCGATCAGGGACGCGCGGATCTCACCCGCCCTGACGGCCGTGTTCGACAGAAGGGTCGAGGTGAGGCCGTGGGTGTGTTCCGTGCCGCCCTGGAGGTAGATGTCGGCGGCGACATTGGCGTGCGTGGCGACGCGGTGGTCGCGGCCGACGACGAGAGCGTCCTCGTCGTCGCGGCGGCACAGCTTGCCGAGTTCGCCCATGCGTTCGTCGATGCCGCGCGGCTGGTAGCCGGTCGCGCAGACCAGGAGGTCGGCGTTCAGGACGTCGCGTTCGGCGGTGGGCAGGTACTCGATGCCCACCCGCAGGCCGTCGTCGTGGGCCTCTATCTCGCGGATGCGGGAGACGTTGAGCATGCGCATCCGCTGCCGCCCCTGCACCTTCTCCTGGTACATGGTGCGCGAGAGCGACTCGATGAGGTCCATGTCGACCACCGAGTAGTTGGTGCCGCGGTGGTAGTCGAAGAGGGACTGCTTCACCTCCGGCGGCGCGTTGTAGAAGATGTCCACGGCCTCCGGGTCGAAGATCCGGTTCGCGAACGGGCTGTCGTCGGCGGGCGTGTAGCCGTACTTCGCGAACACCGAGCAGATCTCGGCGTCGGGGAAGTGCCGGTGCAGGTAGTCCACGCTCTCGGCGGCGCTCTGGCCCGCGCCGAGGACGACGGCGCGGCGCACCTCGGTGCCCTCGTCGAGGAGCGCGCCGACCCGGGGGATCAACTCGCTGTTGTGGAAGACCCGTTCGGAGCGGGCCGCGCTGGGCGGCAGGTGCGGCTCCATGCCGGTGGCCACGCAGAGGCTGCGGGCCCGGCGCACGATCTTCCCGTCCGGGCTGCCCGGGTCACGGCTGACCACGTCGAAGGCGACGACCTCGCCGTTCTCGGTCACCGGCCGCACGGCGACGACCTCGCAGGAGTACTCGACGAGCCCGGCGACGCGCCCCGCGGCCCACTCCAGGTAGTCATGGAACTCGATGCGCAGCGGGAAGAGCGTCTTCTGGTTGAGGAAGTCCACCAGGCGGTCACGGTCCTGCAGGTAGCACAGGAAGCTGTAGCTGCTCTTCGGGTCGCGCATGGTGACCAGGTCCTTCAGGAAGGACACCTGCATCGTCGCGTCGTCGATCAGCATGCCCCGGTGCCAGCCGAACCTCGGCTGCTTCTCCAGGAATCCGGCGCGTATCCGGTCGCCCTCGGCCGCCTGCGCGTTGTGCTCCTCGACCGCGATCGCGAGGGCGAGGTTCGACGGCCCGAAGCCGATTCCCAGGACGTCGTACGTCACTTCCGGTCCCCCGTGTGCCGACCCCGTGCCGCCGCTTCCCGGCTCCGTGCCGTCGTACGTCGAATCCTGTTCGCTGTGCAAGGTGTTCACCCGCGTCATCGCCTCCCTAAGCAGGCACATGTTAGATAAGGTTAGCCTTACCTTGCAATGTCTGAGGAGGATTCACATGCGGGTCGTCATGTTCGGCTATCAGACGTGGGGCCACCGCACACTGCAGGCACTCCTTGACTCCGAGCACGACGTGACCCTCGTCGTCACGCACCCGAAGAGCGACCACGCGTACGAGAAGATCTGGGACGACTCGGTGGCCGACCTCGCCGCGCGGCACGAGGTGCCCGTGCTGCTGCGCAACCGCCCCGGCGACGCCGAACTGCTCGAAACCCTCAAGTCGGTCGAACCGGACCTCATCGTCGCCAACAACTGGCGCACCTGGCTGCCCCCGGAGATCTTCGACCTCCCCCGGCACGGCACGCTGAACGTACACGACTCGCTGCTCCCGACCTACGCCGGCTTCTCCCCGCTGATCTGGGCCCTCATCAACGGCGAGCCCGAAGTCGGCGTCACCGCCCACCGCATGGACGCCGACCTGGACATGGGCGACGTCCTCCTCCAGCGCGCGGTGGCCGTCGGCCCGCGGGACACGGCCGCCGACCTGTTCCGCGCGACGGTCGACCTGATCGGGCCGATCGTGCGCGACGCGCTCGACCTGATCGCCGCGGGCACGGCGGTGTGGACCCCGCAGGACCGGTCGCGGGCCAGTTTCTTCCACAAACGTGCCCTGGAGGACAGCCGCATCGACTGGACCTGGCCCGCCGAGGACCTGGACCGCCTCGTGCGCGCCCAGTGCGACCCCTACCCCAACGCCTTCACGCACCACCGCGGCAAGCCGCTGCGGATCGTGGAGGCGGCGGTGTCCCGGGGCCGGTACGGCGGAACTCCCGGGCGGATCTTCATCCGTGAGGACGACGCGGTCGTCATCGTCGCCGGTGCCGACGCGCGCACCGGCCACCGGCACGGGCTCGCGGTCAGGCGGGTGCGGACGGAGGACGGGACGGAGCACGCGGCGACGGACTACTTCCGCACGATGGGCGGGTATCTGACGGCTCGCCCGTCCTGACCCGACCGGGCATACCCGAGGGGCGACCCCGTCCTCGGCGAGCGCGAGGTTCACCGGCATGCCTCCCGAGCCGCCGAGCCCGCCCAGGAGGCGCGCGGGGCGGCGCGCGCCGGACTCCCCCGTCCACTCCCCGGACCGACCATCTGATTAGGCAACCCTTACCTTACTATGGGACCGATCTCCGGACGGCGCCCGCACCGATCTCCGGACCACCGACATCGAGGAGAGACCGCAGATGAGCAACCCCTTCGACGACACCGACGGCCGGTTCTCCGTGCTCGTCAACGACGAAGGCCAGCACAGCCTGTGGCCCGAGTTCGCCGAGGTACCGGCCGGCTGGACCGTGGCCCACGGCCCGGCCGACCGGCAGTCCTGCCTGGACCACGTCGAGGCCAACTGGACCGACCTGCGACCCAGGAGCCTGCGGGAGGCCACGCGCGGCTGACGCGCAGCGGCCCGCGCCTTCGGGGCGCGGGTCGCCCCCCCGGCGGCACCCCCGCGCTCCTCACGCGTCCCCCGCACCCCGCGCGTGCGCCAGCGGCCCGTCGTCGACCCGCACCAGCCGGTACCCCCGACCGCCCCCGGGCCCCCCGCGCCGCTCCGCCCGCCGGGCCCGCGCCCGCGCGCGCCGAGCGGCGGCCAGCAGCGCCGCGACCTCCGGACTGCGTCGGCGCAGCCGCAGGAAGGACCGCTCCGACCACCCACCGAGTACGGCGGCGGACGGCTGGGCGACCCCGTCGCGCACGGCCCGCAGGACGACCCGCAGGGCCGCCGCGCCCGGCCCGGCCGAGGCCACCACCGGGCGGCCCCGCTCGCGCTCACGCGCCGCCATCAGACTCGCCGCCGCCATGGCCTCCGCGAACGAGGCGTCCTGCGCCTGCCAGTTGAGCAGGAGGCGCTCCGTCACGCCCGCCGCCGCGGCGCAGCCCGCCTGCCCGAGGCCGAGCGCCGCAGCACGCAACGCGTCGGCCCTGCGCACCACGGTCTCCTCGCGCAGGCTCGGGTCCACCCGCAGGGCCTGCAATAAGGAACGATCGATATCTTCTTGCGCGTCGAGGCCCGCGACCACACCATCGGCCCAGACCTCAAGGCGGTTGACCGCGGCCTCCCGCCGCCCCACCCGTTCGTCTTCCACCAACCCACCACCAAAGAAACTTAGGCTAGCCTCACCTAATAATAGAACAATAGCCCGTCGGAATCCCGTACGGATCAAAAGATCGGACCCGACGCTCCGCTGCCTCGAAGGGACCGGTACGTGCTCTGCACCAGGATCACCAACGCCCGCGTCGTCACGATGGACCCGGACCGCCCCACCGCCCGTGAACTCGGCATCTGGCGCGGGCGGATCGTCGGGCTCGACGCCGATGTGGCGGGGCTTGCGGCCCGTCGCGTCGTGGACCTGGGCGGCGCGACCGTGCTGCCCGGCTTCATCGACAGCCATGTCCATCTCGTCTGGGCGGGCCTGAAGGCCAAGGTGCCGAGCGTGGCGCCCAGCAGCCGCGTCGACGATGTGCTCGCGGTGGTGGCCGACGCTGTCGCGGCGGCGCCCGGTGACGGCTGGGTGACCTTGGCCGATTACGACCAGCGCGAGCTGGACCGGCCCCTGACCGCCAAGGAACTGGACGCGGTGAGCGCGGGCCGCAAGGTGTACCTGGGGCACATCTCGGGGCACGCGTGCCTGGTCAACACGGCGATCCTGGACCTGCTCCCGCCGCATGCCGCGGGCTCGGACGGGTTCCTCGCCGAGGAGGACATGGGGGCCGTCCTGCGGCTCCGTCCGCCGCACGCGCTCGGTGAACTCGCCGACGCCATCGAGCACGCGGCGCGCGGGTGCCGGTCCGAGGGCGTGACGGCCGTCGTGGAGGCGGGCATCGGCAGCGAGCTGTTCGCGCACAGCCCCATCGAGGCCGCCGCGTACCAACTCGCCCACGAGTCCGGCCGGTTGCCCGTCCGCGTACAGCTCATGGTGGCCGCCGACGCGCTGCGTCCGGTCGAGGCGGCACGCGCGGACACCACGACCCGCGCCTTCGGGCTCGGCCTGCGCACGGGCTTCGGCGACGGCGGTCTCTCCCTCGGCGCCCTGAAGGTGTTCACCGACGGCGGCATGATGGCGCGGACGGCGGCGCTCACCGACCCGTACGTGGGCAGCGAGTCGAACGGGCAGCTCCAGATGGCCCCCGACCTGCTCAAGGACACCATCGTGGCGGGCCACCGCGCGGGCTGGCAGCTCGCCGTCCACGCCATCGGCGACCGCGCGGTCGACGTCGCCCTCGACGGCCTGGAGGCGGCACAGCGCTCCCGCCCCCGCCCCGACGCCCGCCACCGCGTGGAGCACGCGGGCCTGGTGCGCCCGGACCAGCTCCGCCGGTTCGCCGAGCTCGGCGTCACGGCCGTCGTCCAGCCCAGCTTCCTGCGGTACTTCGGCGACGACTACGCCACGATCATGGGCGCGGAGCGGGCGCCGTGGATGTACCGGGGCCGGGGCTTCCTCGACCACGGGGTGCGCCTGGTGGGCAGTTCGGACCGGCCCGTCGCCGACGGGGCGCCGCTGCGGGCCGTCCAGTTCATGGTCGAGCGGGCCTCCGCGTCGGGGCAGGCCATCGGACCCGGCGAGGCCATCGACGTGGACGCGGCGCTGCGGGCGTACACCGTCGACGCCGCGTACGCCTGCCACTGGGAGGACAGCGCGGGCAGCATCACACCCGGCAAACGCGCCGACCTGGTCGTCCTCGGCGACGACCCGCGGCAGGTGGAGCCGGGGCGGATCGGGGACATCGAGGTGCTCGGCACCTTCGTCGAGGGCCAGGACGACCTGGCCGCGCCCGCAGCCGGCTGACGGCGCCCCCGGACTCCCCTGGACGTCACCGCGGCCCCGGCCCCCCGCATAAGGGAGACCGGGGCCGCGGCCCGTCGCGGCGCACGGGCGCCGCCACACGTCCTACGTCAGGTCGAACCGGCCCTCACGCGCCCCGTGCACGAACGCGCCCCACTCGGCGGGGGTGAAGATCAGGGACGGGCTCTCCGGCCGGCCGCCGTTGCGCATCGCGATGAACCCCTCGACGAAGGCGATCTCCACATCACCGCGACCTTCACTGCTCGACCGCCATTCGGCGCTGCTGAGGTCGAGGTCCGGCTTGTCCCAACCCGCGAGCGGATGCTGCTGGATGATGGTGCTGTCGGCCACGTCCGTGCTCCTCCCGATGCGTCGTCCGCCGCCAGCCTAGCTTTCACCCCCGGCGCAGCACAGGCCGCGGCACCGGCCACCGCGGCGGGCGGAATCGCGCCCGCCGGGAGTGCCCCTCACGTCGTGGGCGGCTCCGCGCCGACCAGCCACATGGAGAAGAACTGCGAGCCTCCTCCGTAGGCGTGCCCAAGTGCCTTGCGGGTACCGGCCACTTGGTGCTCGCCGGCCTGTCCGCGCACCTGGAGCGCGGCCTCGGCGAAGCGGATCATGCCGGACGCCCCGATGGGGTTGGTCGACAGGACACCGCCCGACATATTCACCGGAAGGTCACCGTCCAGTTCTGTCACGCCGGACTCGGTGAGCTTCCAGCCCTCGCCCTCGGCGGCGAAGCCCAGGTTCTCCAGCCACATCGGCTCGTACCAGGAGAACGGCACGTACATCTCGACGGCGTCGATCTCGCGGCGCGGGTCGGCGATGCCCGCCTGCCGGTAGACGTCGGCCGCGCAGTCCTTCCCCGCCCGGGGCGACACGAAGTCCTTGCCCGCGAACATGGTGGGCTCGCTGCGCATCGCGCCGCCGTGCATCCAGGCGGGCGGCCGCGGCGCCCGGGCCGCGCCCGCGCGGTCGGTGAGGACCATCGCGCAGGCGCCGTCGGAGGACGGGCAGGTCTCGGAGTAGCGGACGGGGTCCCAGAGCATCGGCGCCGACTGCACCTTCTCCAGGGTGATGTCGTGCTCGTGCAGGTGCGCGTAGGGGTTCTTCAGGGCGTTGCGCCGGTCCTTGTACGCGACGAGCGAGCCGATCGTGTCGGGGGCGCCGGTGCGCCGCATGTACGCGCGGATGTGCGGTGCGAAGAATCCGCCCGCGCCCGCGAGCAGCGGCTGCTGGAACGGCACGGGCAGCGAGAGGCCCCACATCGCGTTGGATTCCGACTGCTTTTCGAAGGCCAGGGTGAGGACGGTGCCGTGGACGCGGCCCGCGACGAGGTTCGCGGCGACGAGCGCGGTGGAGCCGCCGACGGAGCCCGCGGTGTGGACGCGCAGCATGGGCTTGCCGACGGCGCCGAGCGCGTCGGCGAGGTACAGCTCGGGCATCATCACGCCCTCGAAGAAGTCGGGCGCCTTGCCGATGACGACGGCGTCGATGTCGGCCCACGTCAACTCGGCGTCCCGCAGGGCGCGGTGGGCGGCCTCGCGGACCAGGCCCGCGATCGACACGTCCCGCCGGGCGGCGACGTGCTTGGTCTGCCCGATCCCGACGACGGCGACGGGCTCCTTGGCCACCCTCGTGCTCGCTGACGCGCCGCTCATCGCGGATCTCCTTCCAGGACGGCGACCAGGTTCTGTTGCAGACAGGGGCCGGAGGTGGCGTGGGCGAGGGCCCGCTCGGACGCGCCCCGGTGGATGCGGGCCGCGGCCTCGCCGAGCCGGATCAGCCCGGCGGCCATCACCGGGTTGGCGGCGAGGGCGCCGCCGGACGGGTTGACGGTCACCTGGTCGCCGAGGCGCAGCGCCTTACGCAGGACGACCTCCTGCGAGGTGAACGGCGCGTGCAACTCGGCGGTGTCGACAGGCCGTTCGAAAGCTCCGGCGCGCTCGGCGGCGAGGCGCGTGGAGACTGAGTCCGTGAGGTCGCGCACGCCGAGGCTGTGCGGTTCGATGCGGTGGTCGATGCCGCGGATCCACGCGGGCCGCCCGCACAGCTCCCGGGCCCGCTCCCCCGCGGCGAGGACGACGGCGGCGGCGCCGTCGCCGATCGGCGGGCAGTCCCCGGTACGCAGGGGATGTACGACGTAGCCGCCGTGCGGCACCGAGCCCCGGAGCTGCGCGTGGGGGTTGGTGCGGGCGGCGGTGCGGCTGCGGGTCGCGACCCCGGCCAGGGCGCGCTCGTCCGTGTCGCCCGCGTCGATCAGCGCCCGCGCCTGGAGTGCCGCGAGCGCGACGGAGTCCGGCCACAGCGGCGCCACGTAGTACGGGTCGAGCTGGCGGGTCAGAACGTCGCGCACCGACCCGGGCGACGACTTGCCGTAGGAGTAGACGAGCGCGGTGTCGCACTCGCCGGTCTGGAGCTTCACCCACGCCTCGTACAGCGCCCAGGCGCCGTCCATCTCCACGTGCGACTCGGAGATCGGCGGCCAGGCGCCGACGCCGTCGAGGGCCATGGTGAAGGAGAAGGCGCGCCCGGCGAGGTAGTCGGAGGAGCCCGAGCAGGTGAAGCCGATGTCGCCGGTCTTCAGGCCGGTGGCGGCGAGGACTTCGTGCAGGACGGGCATGAGCAGCTCGACCTCGGACAGCTCGTCCGTGCTTCGCCGGTGGTCGCTCTGCCCGAAGGCGACGATCGCGACGTCCCGTGCCCCGTGCGCGGCGGCCGCCATCTACACCAGCTCCTTGTACGTGTCGTAGTCGGCGTCGGGCTCGCCGGTGGGCCGGTAGTGGTCGGGGTAGCGGCTGCCCGTGGCGGAATCGGCCCACACGGGTTCGACGCGCAGGCCCATCCGGACCCGGTCGTAGGGAATGCCCGCGATCCGGGCGTGCAGGGCGAGGTCGGCGCCGTCGAGGGCGATGTGCGCGTAGACGTAGGGCACTTCGATGTCGAGGCCCTTCGCCTTGATGTTGACGATGCAGAAGGTGGTGACGGTGCCGCGCGGTCCGACCTCCACCTGCTCGGCGGTGGCGACGCCGCAGGTGGGGCAGGCCCCGCGCGGCGGCACGTACACCTTGCGGCAGGACGGGCAGCGCTCGCCGACCGTCCTGTGTCCGGACAGGGCGCGGATGTACTGGGACTGGGCGCGGCCGGGGCTGTAGGTGTAGTCGAGCCGGGCGGGCGCGACGATCCCGGTGACAGCCTCGCCAACGAACTCACCACTGTGGGACGGAGCCTGATGAACCATCACATCTCCTTCGTACGGTTCGAAGCAGGCGATGTCCGTGATGGCGCCGGTGCGTTCGGCGGCCCAGCGGACGCGGACGCGCAGGCCGGTGCGCACGGCGTCCGGGTCCGGGGCGTCGAGGGCGTGCAGCAGGGCGGTGTCGGCGCCGTCGAGGCGCACCAGGACCCAGGCGAAGGGCGTGTCGAGGGGCTGACCGCGGCGGGGTCCGGGGTTCCAGGCCCAGGTGGTGACGGTGCCGGTGGGGGCGACCTCGACCAGGTCGCGCAGCTCGGCCGCGGTCGCCGGGTCGTACTCGACGGGCGGCACCAGGACCGTGCCGTCGGCGGCGCGCACGCCGAGCAGGGTGCGTTCGCGCAGGCCGGTGAGGAAGGCGGACTGGACGGGGCCGACGGAGCGGGTGAAGGGGAACTCGACGACCAGGGGGGCGCTGAGGACTTCGGTCACGGGGGTGGCTCCTCGGGTCAGGCGCGGCGGTAGACGGGCGGGCGCTTCTCGGCGAAGGCGCGGGCGCCCTCCTTCGCGTCGGCGGTGTCGAACACCGGCCAGCCGCGCCGCAGTTCGGCCGCGAGGCCGTCGGCCTCCGTCAGGTCGGCGGTCTCGTACACCGAGGCCTTCACGGCCTCGACGGCCAGCGGCCCGCAGGCGTTGATCCGCTCGGCGATGGCGAGGGCCCGCTCCAGGGCGGTGCCGTCGGGTACGACATGGCCGATCAGGCCGACGGCGGCGGCCTCCGCGGCCGTGTACGGGCGGCCGGTGAGCAGCATCTCCAGGGCGTGGGTGCGCGGGATCTGCCGCTGCAGGCGCACCGTGGAGCCGCCGATGGGGAACAGGCCGCGCTTGACCTCGAAGAGCCCGAAGGTCGCGGACTCCCCCGCGACCCGGATGTCGGTGCCCTGCAGGATCTCGGTGCCACCGGCCACGCAGGCGCCCTCGACGGCGGCGACCACGGGTTTGCGGGGGCGGTGGTGGCGCAGCATGGCCTTCCAGTGCAGGTCCGGGTCGGCCTTGAGCCGGTCCCGGTACTCCTCGCCCACCATGCCGCCACCCGCGAGCGCCTTCAGGTCCATCCCGGCGCAGAAGGCGCCGCCCGCACCGGTGAGCACGACCGAGCGCACCGCGTCGTCCTCGTCGGCGGCCACCCACCCGTCGTACAGGCCGACCAGCATCGGCAGCGAGAGCGCGTTCCTGGCCTCCGGCCGGTCGAGCGTGAGTATCAGCGTGGCGCCTTCGCGCCGCACGGAGAGATGTTCCGTACCACCCATAGCCGTCCTCCCGTCGTCAGACCTGGAACAGGTTGCAGGAGGCGGGGTGCCAGTTCAATAGTTTTCTGACAGGTAGTCAGTTTTCTTCTACGGGGCCCCTTCCCACTTGTGCGCGGCTCTGCTCTCATGACCGCCACGGATGGCGCCGGGGTCAGGAGGAGCGGTGGAGTACAACCTTGCCGACCTGTTCGAGTCGGTCGTGGACGTGGTGCCCGACCGGGCCGCGCTGCTGTACATCGACCACCCCGGCACGGGCGCGGAGCGCCGCCTGACCTACGCGGAGCTGGACGCGGCCGCCAACCGCCTCGCGCACCACCTGATGGACCACGGCATCAAGCCGGGCGAGCACCTGGGCCTGCACCTCTACAACGGCGTCGAGTACCTCCAGACGGTGCTTGCCTGCCTCAAGGCGCGGATCGTGCCGGTCAACGTCAACTACCGGTACGTGGAGGAGGAGTTGGCGTACCTGTACCGGGACGCCGACCTGGCCGCGCTGGTCTTCGACGCGGAGTTCGGCGGGCGGGTGGCCGCCGCGCTGCCGCGCGCGGAGAAGCTGCGGCATCTGATCCGGGTCGGCGAGGCACCGCCCGGCACGCCGGGTCCGGACGCGGTGGCGTACACGGAGGCGGAGGCGTCCGGGTCGCCGGAGCGCGGGTTCCCGGAGCGCTCGGCGGACGACCTGTTCATCATCTACACCGGCGGCACGACGGGCATGCCCAAGGGGGTGATGTGGCGTCAGGAGGACCTGTTCTTCTCGGGACTCGGCGGTGGCGCCCCGACCGGTGAGCCGGTGACGAGCCCGCAGGAGGTCGCCGAGCGGGTGGCGGCCGGGGGCGACGGCATCACCTTCTTCCCCACCCCGCCCCTGATGCACGGCACGTCCACGCTCACCGCCTTCATCTGCTTCAACTTCGGCCAACGCCTCGTCATCCACCGCAAGTTCGCCCCCGAGGAGGCGCTGCGCACCATCGCCGAGGAGAAGGTCACCAGCGTGTCCCTGGTGGGCGACGCGATGCTGCGGCCCCTCATCGACGCCCTCAACGGCCCGCTGCGCGGGACCGACCTCTCCGCCCTCTTCAGCGTCTCCTCGTCCGGCGCGATCATGTCGGAGACGGTCCGCGCCCAGTTCGCCGCGCTCGCCCCCAACGTGCTGCTGCTCAACAACTTCGGCTCGTCCGAGTCCGGCTTCAACGGCACCGCGACGGCCGACTCAGGACCGCAGAAGGGGTTCCGGATCCAGGTCAACTCCCGCACCCAGGTGGTGGATCCGGCGACGTACGCCCCGGTGGCGCCCGGCGAACCGGGACGCATCGCCCAGCGCGGCCACGTACCGCTCGGCTACTACAACGACGCCCGCAAGACCGCCGAGACCTTCTTCCAGCGCGGCGACGAGCGCTGGGTGCTGCTCGGCGACATGGCGACGGTCGACGCCGAGGGCATCGTGACGGTCCTCGGGCGCGGTTCGCAGTGCATCAACACGGGCGGCGAGAAGGTGTACCCGGAGGAGGTCGAGCAGGCCCTCAAGTCCCACCCCGACGTCTATGACGCGCTGGTCGCCGGAGTACCGGACGAGCGGTGGGGCAACCGGGTCGCTGCGGTCGTCCAACTCCGTGACGGAGCACAGAGGTTGGATCTCTCCACCCTCCAGACGCACTGCCGCACGCACCTCGCCGGGTACAAGATCCCGCGGGCGGTGGTCTTCACGGACCACATCCAGCGCTCGCCGAGCGGCAAGGCGGACTATCGCTGGGCGCGGGCGGTGGCGGCCGAGGCGTAGCCGCCACGGCCCGTCACCCGCCCGCCCTCCGCACCCCCCGAGCCCCGTCCCGACCCGGCTCGGCAGCCATCAGCCGTCAGCCGCACACCGACCGCGACGCCCGCACCAGCGCCACCGTGTGCAGCACGTCGAGGTGCCGCTCGTACCGCACCTGGGCGGTGGCCGCGGTGAGCAGCCCCCGGCAGTACGGGGCGGTGCGGGCGGGCTCCGACGCCGCGATGGCGTGGACCAGCTCGCCGTTGACGCGGTTGATCTCCTCGCGCACCTTCGCCAGGTCGGGCCGCTCGGTCGGGGCCGACGCCGGGTCGGCGTCCCACCGCCGGTGCAGGGCGCGCTGCACGACCTTGTTGGCCTCGATCTGGTCCCGGAAGATCCGCACGGTCACCTCGGGGTCCGCGCCGACCTGCTCGGCCCGGCGCGCCACAGCGGCGAGTACCTCACGCTCGCGCGCGGGGTCGTCGATGGGACTGCCGGTGCCGTACTTGGCGGCGGCGACGAGGTCGGCGGTGGCCAGGCGCCGCACGGACAGGTCGGAGAGCGGGCGCAGTTGCGCGTACGGGTTGGCAGGAGCGGCATCCCGTACGACACGGACGGCGTCCGGCGCTGCGGAGTCCGCGACGGCCGTACTCCCGCCCGCGAGCAGCGCCACGGCGATGCCCCCGGAAGCGAGCAGACGTCCGATGGATGAGGCAACGCGCACGAGAAGTCCCCTTGCCGACGGCAGCCGTTGAGCGCGCGGGCGCCCGGTCGGCACCCGCGAAGACGCGGCCATCGTACGACCCGAGGACCCGGTTCAGCGGGTTGTTCGGCCGGCCAGCCCACTGAAAGGATCTCTTGTCATGCACCTTGTGAGGCGGGCCCGCTCTTTGCTATTTCTTGATTAGGAAAGGTTCCTAACCTTCGATGGCTTGGAGTCCCCCATGAGACCAGCCCGTCTGGCCGCCGCTCTCGCCACCACCCTCGTCGCGGCCCTCGCCTCCGCCGCCCCACCGGCCGCCGCGACCGCGTCGAAGCCCGCCGCACCGCGCGCCGCCGCACCGACCCCGGTCGCCGCGAACGGCCAGCTCACCGTGTGCGGCACCAAACTCTGCAACCAGAACGGCAAGGCCGTCCAACTGCGCGGCATGAGCAGCCACGGCACCCAGTGGTACGCGCACTGTCTCACCAACAGCTCGCTGGACGCCCTCTCCGGCGACTGGGGGGCCGACGTCCTGCGCGTCTCCACGTACGTACAGGAAGGCGGGTACGAGACCAACCCCAAGAAGTACACCGATCTCGCGCACTCGCTGATCGAGCAGGCCAGCGCGCGCGGCATGTACGTGATCGTCGACTGGCACATGCTCAGCCCCGGCGACCCGCACGCCAACCTGTCCAAGGCCAAGACGTTCTTCACCGAGATCGCCAAGCGGCACCAGGGCAAGAGCAACGTCCTGTACGAGATAGCCAACGAGCCCAGCGGCGTGAGCTGGTCGCGCATCAAGTCCTACGCCGAGCAGATCATCCCGGTGATCAGGAACATCGATGCCAACGCCCCGGTGCTCGTCGGCACCCGCGCCTGGTCCTCGTTCGGCGTCTCGGAGGACGGCGACGAGTCCGAGGTGGTCAACAACCCGGTGAACGCCGCCAACATCATGTACACCTTCCACTTCTACGCCGCCTCGCACCGCGACGAGTACCTGAACACCCTCTCCCGCGCGTCCGCCAAGCTCCCCGTCTTCGTCACGGAGTTCGGCACCCAGAACTACGCGGGCGAGGACGCGAACGACTTCGCCATGTCGCAGAAGTACCTGGACCTGATGGCCTCGAAGAAGATCAGCTGGGTCAACTGGAACTTCTCCGACGACGACCGCTCCGGCGCCGTCTTCAAGACCGGCACCTGCGACAAGGGCGGCCCCTGGACCGGCACCGGGCCGCTCAAGCCGGCCGGTTCCTGGATCCGGGAGCGGATGCGTACCGCGGACGACTTCTGAGCCCCGCGGGGACCGGCGCGAGGCCGCCGCCGACCGGCGCCGGTCCCCGGCACCACCCGTACGATCCGATGCCCGCGGGAACCGGAACACCACCCCCGTCCCGGGAACCACCCGCCCGCCGCGACGCGCCGCGACACCGACCGTGCCACCTCGGACGAAACCCTTGCCAGAAGCCATGAAACCTTGAATAACTGACCCCGACACAAGATCGGCCAAGGGCCGGTCGCCCGGCATGGGACGGGGGTACTCCAGATGGCGCGCACACCGGCACTGCTGGACGCGGGGGAGCGGCTCGGCCGCGCGGAACTGGCGGCGCTGCAGCTGGACCGGCTCCAGGACACGCTGCTGCACGCCTACGAGAACGTGCCCTTCTACCGGGCCGCGTTCGACGCGGCGGGACTCAGCCCCGACGACTGCCACACGCTCGCCGACCTCGCCCGCTTCCCGTTCACCACGAAGGCGGACCTGCGGGCGAACTACCCCTTCGGGATGCTGGCGGTCGAGCAGTCCGAGCTGCGGCGGCTGCACGCGTCCAGCGGCACCACCGGGCGCCCCACGGTCGTCGGCTACACCGAGCAGGACCTGAGCATGTGGGCGGACGTCGTGGCCCGGTCCATCCGGGCGGCGGGCGGGCGGCCGGGGCAGAAGGTCCATGTGGCGTACGGGTACGGCCTGTTCACGGGCGGGCTCGGCGCGCACTACGGCGCGGAGCGGCTCGGCTGCACGGTGATTCCCGCCTCCGGTGGCATGACCGCGCGCCAGGTGCAGCTCATCCTGGACTTCCGCCCCGAGATCATCATGGTGACGCCCTCGTACATGCTCACCCTCCTGGAGGAGTTCGAGCGCCAGGGCATCGACCCGCGCACCACCTCCCTCCAGATCGGCATCTTCGGCGCGGAGCCGTGGACGGAGGAGATGCGGCGCGAGATCGAGGAGCGGTTCGCGATCGACGCCGTCGACATATACGGCCTCTCGGAGGTGATCGGCCCCGGCGTCGCCCAGGAGTGCGTGGAGACCAAGGACGGCCTGCACATCTGGGAGGACCACTTCTACCCGGAGGTCGTCGACCCCATCACCGGCGAGGTGCTGCCCGACGGCGAGCACGGCGAGCTGGTCTTCACCTCCCTGACCAAGGAGGCGCTGCCCGTCATCCGCTACCGCACCCGGGACCTGACCCGCCTGCTGCCCGGCACGGCGCGGGTGTTCCGGCGCATGGAGAAGGTCACCGGGCGCAGCGACGACATGGTGATCCTGCGCGGTGTGAACCTCTTCCCCACCCAGATCGAGGAAATCGTCCTGCGCACCCCCGGCCTCGCCCCGCACTTCCAGCTCCGCCTGACCAAGGAGGGCCGCATGGACGCCCTCACGGTGTGCGTGGAGGCCCGTGCGGAGACCCCGCCCGGGCGGCGCGTCACGGCGGCCCGCGAGATCTCCTCGGCGGTGAAGGACGGCATCGGCGTCACGGTCTCCGTCGAGGTCGTCGACCCGGAGACCATCGAGCGGTCGGTGGGCAAGTTCAAGCGGATCGTGGATCTGCGGGGGAAGTGAGGGCGCCTTCCGCCGGGGGACGGTTGCGTTCCCCGTACCGCCCGAGCGCCTCCAGGCTCGCCCGGAACGCCTCGTCCTGACGGCCATCGGCCAGCGCGCCGGGCAGGACGACGGGGCGGCCGTGGACCAGGTGCGCACGGGCGACCCACCAGGAGACGCCGCCGCGGCCGGTGCGACGCTCCGCCTCGATGCGGGTGACCGTGTGCCACGGAATCCGCCGTCGGCTCACCGCCGTCCTGAGCCGCATCCCCTCGGGGGTGAGCGTGGTCGTGCCGTACGCGCGGTTCAGCGTGTAGAAGGCGCCCGGCAGCCAGATCGCGGCGAGCACGGCGGTGGCCGTGCGGCCGCTCCCGGTCGTGTGCGCGTAGGCCTGGGGAAGCACGAACAGCGCGATGAGTCCGAGCGTGAGCGTGAGCACCGCCAGGCCGAGGTGCATGGCGCGTCGCCGCTGCCGAGGGAGAGCTATTCGAACCGATTCCACCGGTTCATGGTAATTCGCCGGTCCCCTCCCGGCGGCCGCCCGCTCAGTCGTTGATCGCCTCGACGCCCTGGTCCTTGAGCGCTTCGAGGTGGTCCCGCATGTGCTGAAGGGCCTCCGGCGAGTGCCCCTGCCAGTCCCGGACCTCCGCGACGACGCGCAGGGCCTCGCGGGTGCGGTAGGACCGGGTCGGGTTGCCGGGGAACCTCTTGTCCGTGAGATTCGGGTCGTCCTCGAAGGAGCCGGTGGGCTCGACGAGGTAGATCCGCTCGCGCTCCGCGCCGGCGGCCAGTTCGGCTCCCCAGACGGCGGCGTCCAGCGTGGCGGTCAGGTAGACGAAGTTCGCCGTGTCGCCCTTGCCGTAGTGGGAGCCGTACCCCGGCTCCAGCTGCGAGCCGACGGCCACGTCGGCCCTCGTGCCGTGGAAGAAGGGTCCGGGATCCTCACTGCCCCAGCGGATCGGCGCGTTCACCATGGGCTCCTTCGCATGTCGGCGGTCCGGGCCACGGTAGCGCCGTCAGGCGGGTACGGCCCCGACAAGACCCCCGTCGACGATCAGGTCCTGGCCGTTGACGTAGGACGCGTCGGACGAGGCGAGGAACGCGACGGCCGCCGCGACCTCCTCCGGGCGGCCGAAGCGGGCGGCGACGATCCGGCCGGTCACCGCCGCCGCTTCCGCGTCGCTCAGCGAGGCGGCCGGGTACATGGGGGTGTCGATGTATCCGGGGCTGACGGAGTTGACGCGGATGCCGCGCGGGGCGAGCCCGGCGGCGAGGGTCCGGGCCAGGTTGTGCGCGGCGGCCTTGGTCGCCGAGTACAGGGTGAGGATGCTGTTGCCCCGGTGCAGGGTCCAGGACGCGTTGATGACGACCGAGCCCCCGTCCACGAGCAGCGGCAGCGCCTTCTGGACGGTGAAGAACACGCCCTTGAGGTTGACGTCGACGGCGTGGTCGAAGTCCGCCTCGGTGATGTCCTCGAACGGCAGGAACGTACCGGTGCCCGCGTTCGCGAAGAGGCAGTCGAGGTGGCCGTGCCGGTCGCGGACGGTGTCCATCAGGGCGTCCGTCGCGCCGGGTTCGGCGGCGTCGGCCACGGCACCCGAGGCGTTCGGGCCGAGCGCCTCGACGGCCGCGTCCACCCGGGCGCGGGTGCGGCCGGTGACGACGACGTGGGCACCCTCGGCGACGAGGCGGTGGGCGGTCGCGAGGCCCATGCCGCTGGTGCCCCCGGTGATGAGGGCGGTCTTTCCGGTGAAGCGGTTCATGCCGGTGCTCCAGTCAGTGCGTGGGTGATCCAGTCCGCCAGGAGAGGCAGCCAGTCGGGGCGGGCGTTGCCCAGGAGGTGGTCGCCGTGCGGGACGGACACATGGGTGCCGCGCGGGGCGAGGCGGGCCAGGGGCTCCCCGTTCGTGACGCCGGGGATGACGTCCTGGCCGCCGTCGACGGTCAGCAGCGGGGCCGTGATGCGGGGGGCCAGCGCGGCGAGGTCCACGTGGCGGGCGAACGCGCGGGCGGCTTCGGTGCCGCCCGCGCGCCGGATCAGGATGTCCCGTACTGGCTGCGGCAGTTCCTCCCAGTCCAGGCGGAAGGGGCCGCTGACGGTCGCGGCGGCGGCCACGCGCGGCTCCAGGGCCGCGGTCCCGGCCGCGTAGTAGCCGCCCAGGCTGAGGCCGACGACTCCGACGCGCGGGACGCCGAGGGCGTCGATGACGCGGCCGACGACTCGGTGGTAGTCCGCGCGCACGGTCGTCGTGGCGGTGAGCGCCCCCTGCCCGGGGCCGTCCATCGCGAACACGGCGAGGCCGCGGGCCAGCAGCGCGGCCACCAGGTCGAGGAACTCCTCCTTCGCCGAGTCCAGGCCGGGGACGACGATCACGGTGCCGGGGGCGTCGGCGGGGCCGCGCAGCCAGCCGGTGAACTCCTCGCCGCGCACGCGCCGGGCGCCGGGCTCCAGCAGGGCGAGCGCCCGGCCCAGCGCGTCGTCCGCCTCGGCCGCGGCGCGATCCGCTTCGGCGTACGGGGCCAGCGTGGCGAGGTGGAACCACCGGGCTGCCATCAGCAGACACTCGCCCGCCGACAGCGGGGATCCCGCACCTGCCGCTACGAGGGATTCCGCGCCCACCGATGCGAGGGATCCAGCGCCCGCCGATACGGGAGATTTCCCGCCCCCCACGCGCTCGACGTAGCCGCGTCCGGTGCGCACGCAGGCGGGGCCCCAGTCGGCGACGGACTCCAGGTCCCCGGTGACACGCTGGTACTCGTGCGGGTCGACGCCCGTGCCGGTGGCGCGGCTCCACTGGGCGGCGGCGAACTCGGCGGCGCTCATCGGGCGGCTCCTGTGGTGAGGACGGCCTTGCCGCGGACGCGGCGCTCCCGCAGGTCGACCAGGGTGTCGGCGGTCTCGCTCCAGTCGGCGACCCGGTCGATCTCGGGGTGCAGCCGCCCCTGCTCCACGAGCCGCACCAGCGTGGCCAGGTCGGGGCCGTAGGGGGCGCCCGCGTAGTGGAAGTGCCGGATCGTGACGCCCGCCGGTCCGCCGAGGAGGTCGAAGAAGTCGAGGGTGACCGGGGTGCGGCTCGCCTGGCCGAACCAGACGAGCAGGCCGCCCGGCCGCACCTTCGAGACGGCCGCCGACAGCTCGGGGCCGCCCGTGGAATCCAGCACGACATCGAACGGCCCCCGAGCCGCCACGACCTCGTGCACCACCTCGGCCGCGCCCAGCTCGGCGAGCCGCTCGGCGCGCGCCGGGGTGGCCGTCACCACGGTGAGCGCCGCCCCGGCCGCGGCGGCCAGCTCGGTGACGTAGTGGCCGACTCCGCCCGAGGCGCCGGTCAGCAGCACCCGCCGACCGGCCAGCGAGCCCACCGTGCGCAGCAGCCGCAGGGCGGTGATCCCCGCCAGGGGCAGGGCCGCCGCCCGGGCGCTGTCGATCCCGTCCGGGAGCACGGCGAGGGAGTGGGTGGGAACGGCGGCGTACTCGGCCCAGCCGCCCTGCGGCGGATGCCCGGCCACGCGGGTGCCGACGCCGGGGCCCGAGCCGTCCGCGGCGGCCTGGACGACGAGGCCCGCGATGTCCTTGCCGGGCAGCAGCCCCGGAGCGGGACGTTCCAGGAGGAACGTCTCGCCCCGGTTCGGCGCGAACGCCTCGACCTTGATCAGCGCCTCGTCAGCGTCCGGGACGGGCTGGGGGACGTCGGTGAACTCCACCGGACGCGGCGCTTCCCCCGTGGGAATCAGTCTTCGCATGCCGACGATGCAATCCCGGCGGCCGCCCAGTGATCCAACAACGGACCGGAAAGTCCGACAACCATCGGTTGTCACCTATGGTGGTGGGCGTGGATCTGGACATGGCGCAGGTGCGTGCCTTCGTGTACGCCGCCCAGGAGCTGCACTTCGGACGGGCCGCCGGGAAGCTGGCGATCACCCAACAGGCCCTGTCCAAGCGGATCGGACGGCTGGAGTCACTGCTCGGCACGAAGCTGTTCGACCGCCCCGGCCACGGGGTGGCGCTCACCGAGGCGGGGCGGGGCTTCCTCGAACCGGCCCGGCGCGTGCTGGCCGCCGCTGATGACGCGGTGGCGGCGACGGTACGGAAGGACAGGCCGCTGCGGGTCGACGTGTGGGGGCATCTGTACGCGCCGATGCGGACGCTGGCCCAGGTCACCGGACGGGGCCCGGGGCCGGAACCGGGCCAAGCCGCCGTACCGGCCCCGGAGCTGGAGCTCGGCCACGGCCGCGATCTCCCGACGGCGCTGGCGGCCCTCCTGCACGGCGACATCGACGCCGCCTTCGGCCGCGTCCACCCCCCGCTCCCCGCCGACCTCACACACCGCCTCGTCCGCCTGGAACCGGTCGACGCCGTCCTGAGCACCGACCACCCCCTCGCGGCCGAGCCCGCACTCCGGCCCGGCCAGCTCCGCGACAGCGTCCTGTGGGCCCCCGGAGCCCTGGACCGCCTCGACTTCCTGCGCCGGTTCGCCGACCGCTTCGACATCCGGGAACGGGCCGGAAGCGTCAACCTGGGCCTGCCCCACTTCCTCACCGAGGTGGCACAGCACCCGCGCCGCTTCTCGCTGCTTCCCGCCGACGTCCCCCTGCCGGACGTCCCCGGCCTCCGCTCCGTCCCCCTGGTCGACCCCACCCCGCTGTACGCCTGGTCCCTGCTGTGGCGCACCGGCAACACCCACCCCGGACTGAGCGCCCTCGCCGCCACGTGCGCCGGGGAGGCGGGGCGGAGCCGGTGGCTGGAGTACGACCCGGCCCGCGACTGGCTGCCCGAAAAGGCCTGAGCCCCGCGACGGCCCTCAGCGCTCGCCGTCCACCGCCTCACCCGCGACGTACGCGGTCGTCAACGTCCCGTTCCGGGTACGGATCTTGGGTTGCAGGGTCAGGGTGATCCGCTGGGTCCGCGCCGCGGAGTGCGTGGCGTCCGCCGCACCCTCCACCACCCAGAACCGGATCTTTCCCTGTCCGCCCGCCGTGCGCTCGGCCGCGACGGTCGCCTCGATCTCGACCGGGCCGAGTTCGAACTGGACCGGCTCGTCGATGCCGTCGGCCAAGGCGTCGTTCAGTTCCTCGCGCAGGGCGCGAATCATCTCGGCGAGTTCCACTGCCTGTCTCCCTGGCGTGCGCGACCGTCGTACTCTCGTCCATGTGGCTTGTGCCACACGGCAGTTGGTCGGGTGGAGCCTAGCCAGTCGCTGGCTCAGGTGGAACAGGTGGCGGACGTGTCCGGACTGCGGGCCGGTCAGGTGGCGGAGATCGTCGTGACGCACGGCGCGGGCGAACGCCGCGGCTCCGGCTACCTGGTGGGGCCCGGCATCGTCCTGACCGCCGCGCACGTCGTCACGGGAGCCCGCCACGCGCGCGTGCGGTTCGACGCCGACCGGCCCGGTGAATACAGCGTGACCGCGCACGTGCGGTGGCGGCACGAGGGTGTTGATGTCGCCGTTCTCGGCGTGCCGTCGCGGCAGGTGCCGAAGGCCGGCGCGGCGCGCTTCGGCCGGGTCCCCGAGGAGGACCTGCTGCTGCGGTGCAGCGCGGCGGGCTTCCCTCGCTTCAAGTTGCGGGAGCGGAAGGACGGTTCGCGCTACCGGGACTGCGAGCACGTCCACGCCGTCTGTTCGGTGCTGGCCAACCGCCGTGAGGGAACGCTGGACCTGCGTGTGGCCCAGACCGTCCCCTCTGCGGCAGGAGCCCGCCCGGTCTCGCCCTGGGAGGGCATGTCCGGCGCGGCGGTGTTCAGCGACGGACACATCGTCGGCATCGTCTCGCGCCATCACCTCGGCGACGGGTCCGGTCGGCTCGGGGCTTCCCGGGTGGACCGCTGGGCCGAGACCCTGTCGGCGGACGAACGGGGGCAGTTGGAGGAACTCCTGGGCTGTCGGCTGACGCTCGACGCCCTGGAGGGCGTACGGGAACAGGCGCACCGGACGTCGTCGTACGAGCAGGCCGGTCAGCTCGACCACTATCTGGCGGCGGCCGAGCGCTACGCGGGCACGCATCCCTACGACGACGTGTCGTTCGGCCGCACCCCGCCGCTCGCGGACGTCTACCTCCGCCGGTGTGTCAGGAGGCGTCTCATCGAGCACCCGCAAGGGAGTCAAGGGGGTCAAGGGGGTCAAGGGGGTGAAGCGAACGAGGGAGCGGGGACCGTGGGAAGCCGGGATCGGCTGACCGCCCGGCTCTTCGAAGAGGTCTCCGCCGAGGAGGTGTTCACCAGCGAGGAACCCTGCGTCGTGGTCGCCGGAGCCGGTGGCGGCAAGACCAGTCTGCTGCGCCGCTGTCTCGCCCTGGGCATCGAGGCCCGTCGGCGCGGCGAGGCCGACGAGGTGAGCGTTCCCGTACTGGTTCCCGCGGCGGCGCTGGCCGGGCAGCCCCTCGCGGAGGCTCTCGCGGCCGCCGCGACCGCGGAGTTGGCGCCTTTCGGGCTCCTGGAGACGCTCTCCCCGGCGCTGTTCAGCAGGGGCCCCGGCCCCGGGGCACGCTGGACGGTGCTTGTCGACGGGCTCGACGAGATCGCCGACGTCAGTGTCCGCCGGAGCGTGCTGGGCAATCTCGCCGCGCTCAGCGAAGGTGCCCCGGCGGGCCCGTTCCGGTTCGTCGTCGCCACGCGGCCGCTCGCCGACGAGGAGTTGGAGAGCTTCACGCTGCACTTCGTGCTGAAGCCGTTCCAGGACCACGATGTGCGAGACCTCGCCCAGGTGTGGTTCCGCTACCTGGGGCTGCCCGATCCACAGCGGGCGGCCGACCGCTTCCTGACCGTCCTGGCACGGGCGAACCTGGCCGAGCTGGCGAGCAGTCCGCTCATGGCCACCATGCTGTGCCGCCTCTACGCGGCAGGGCCGGACGGGGCGCTGCCGAGCAGCCGGGGCGCGATCTACCGCAGCTACATCGAGCTGCTCGACTGCGGCCGCAACCCCGCCGGTCTCGTACGGGTCCGGGCCCAGACCCGCGCCGCCCTCCAAGGGCGTGGCGACCAGGCCCTGAGGGCCGTCGAACGCACCTTGGACCAGCTACCCGCCCTGATCGCCCAGGTCGCGGACGTCCTGCACGGCGACAACCGGCGGTCCGCGATCGACGTCCTGGCGAAGCTGCCCGCGGCGGAGCAGCCCTCCGCGGTCCCCCCGCGGGAGTGGCTCGCGTTCCTGGAGGCCGCGCTGCGCGGCAGTGGACTGCTGACGGCCGGTGCCGGGCGGCTGGAGTTCTGGCACCAGACGCTGCTCGAGTTCCTGGCCGCGCAGCACGCCCTGGCCGACGGCGCCCACGCGCTGGGGCCCGCACTCAGGCGCGTCTTCGAACGCCAGAACCCCGATGCGTCGGAGTGGCGCGTCGAGTACGGCGTCCGCATCCCCCACGAGTACCTCTCCTACATCTCCTTCCTCCTGGACGCGGCATCGGAGAGCGGCGACCCGGAGGCCATGAAGCAGATCAGTGAGCGCCTGTGCCACCTGGTCAATGCCGACTACCCGCTGCTCGCCTGCGAGTTCGTCGTCCACCTCGCGCGGTTCGGTGCCGCGCTGCCTCCGCAGGTCGTCACCACCGTCGTGGACACGGCGCTGCGGCTGCTCAGGACCGGTGCCGCCCACCCCTACGAGTACCAGGAGGGCGAGGAAGCCGTGGACGTCGTGCTCGGCGTGGGGCACCCCGACGCCATCGGGATCTGCGCGGACCTCGTCAAGGATCCCTCGCTCGACGACCGTGCCGCCATGTGGGCGGCCCGGGCCCTGCCACGCGCGGGCGGCGCAGGCGGCGTCGAGCTGTGCGTGCGCCTCGCCTCGGACCCCGCCCTGCCCGGGACCGTGCGCGTCAGATCGGCGCGTGCGCTGGCCGGATGGGATCCGCGCGGCGCGGAGCTGTGCGCCGCGCTGGGGCAGGACACCGACCTGGACGACGAGGCCCGGGTGCGGGCGCTGCGCGCTCTGGTGCGGCTCGGTGACCCGCGCGCCGCCGACCTGTGCGCGGACCTCTGCGCGCAGCCCACGCTCAGCGCGACGCACCGCACCTGGATGGCCATCCTTCTGGTCTCCGTCAGGGACGCGCGCGGAGCCGGCCAGTACGCCCTGCTCGCCGCGGACGCCCGGCTGGATCCCGCGCGCCGCCGACGGATCGTCAAGACGCTGGGCCGTCTCCCGTTCCCGCGTGCGGCCGATCTGTGTGCCGGGCTGGCCATGGACGACTCCCTCGTCGGACAGGTGCGGGTCGCCGCCGCCGAGGCCCTGCTGGCCCGCTGCCCGGACGCCCGCGCCATCGCCCTGGCCACGGCACTCACCGCCGACGCCGGTCTGCGGGACGGGCACCGCGTCGCGGCGGCCCGCGCGCTGGCGCACCGGTCGCCCCGGCAGGGAACCGCGCTCTGCGCCGCCCTGGCCGCGGACGAGAGCCTCAACCCGCACGCCCGTGACCAGTTGTGGCGGCTGCTCGCCGAACTCCGGAGCGCCCACGCCGCGCCGTGAGGGGCCCGCGCCGTGCGAGGCCCGCGCCGTGCGAGGCCCGCGCCGTGCGAGGCCCGCGCCGTGCGAGGCCCGCGCCGTGCGAGGCCCGCGCCGTGCGAGGCCCGCGCCGTGCGAGGCCCGCGGGTTCGAGCGGCCCGCCGGTCAGCCCGAGCCGAGGCTGTCCCGCAGCTCCCTCTTGAGGATCTTCCCGCTGGCGTTGCGCGGCAGGGCGTCCACGAACACCACGCGCTTGGGCGCCTTGAAATGCGCGAGCCGTTCGCGGGCGTGGGCGATGAGTTCGGCTTCGGTGACGTCCTCGCCGCGTACGACGACGGCGGTGACGGCCTCGATCCAGCGCTCGTCGGGGAGGCCGACGACGGCGGTCTCGGCGA
The DNA here is from genome assembly GCF_014650815.1 of Streptomyces flavofungini. Classification (GTDB taxonomy): domain Bacteria; phylum Actinomycetota; class Actinomycetes; order Streptomycetales; family Streptomycetaceae; genus Streptomyces; species Streptomyces flavofungini. The sequence goes on along the minus strand of NZ_BMVR01000003.1, from coordinate 441,640 downwards.
CGGCCGGGTGGGTGTAGAGCGCGTCCTCGACCTGGCGCGAGGCGACGAGGACTCCCCCGGAGTTGATGACGTCCTTCACCCGGTCCACGACCGTGAAGTAGCCCTCCGCGTCGCGCACCGCCAGGTCGCCGGAGTGGAACCAGCCGTCGCGGAAGGCCTCGGCGGTCTCCTCCGGCTTGTCCCAGTAGCCCTCGCACAACTGCGGCGAGCGGTAGACCACTTCGCCCCGGGTGCCGTCCGGCACCTCCTTGCCCGCCTCGTCGACGACCCTCGCCTCGACGAACAGGACGGGCCGCCCACAGGACTCCATGCGGCCCTCGTGCTCGTCCGGGCCGAGGACGGTGGCGAGCGGGCCGATCTCGCTCTGGCCGAAGCAGTTGTAGAAGGCGAGGCCGGGCAGGCGGGAGCGCAGCCGTTCCAGGACCGGCACCGGCATGATCGACGCGCCGTAGTAGGCCTTGCGCAGGGCGCTCAGGTCGCGGGTGGCGAAGTCGGCGTGCTGGGACAGGCCGATCCACACGGTGGGCGGCGCGAACAGGCTGTCGGCGCGGCCCGCCGCGACCAGGTCGAAGATCCTTACGGCGTCGGGCGCGTCGAGGATCGTGTTCTCGGCGCCGACGGCCAGGTACGGCAGCAGGAACACATGCATCTGGGCCGAGTGGTAGAGCGGCAGGGAGTGCAGCGGCCGGTCGGACTCCTGGAGGTCCAGGGCGTGCACGGCGCTCATGTACTCGTGGACGAGGGCCCGGTGGGTGAGCATGGCGCCCTTGGGGGCGGCCGTGGTGCCCGAGGTGTACAGGAGTTGCGCGAGGTCCTCGGCGTCCGGTGCGGGACCGTCGTAGGGGGCGGTGGTCGTGAGGCGGGCGAGGAGTGCGTCGTCGGCGTCCCTGAGCGGCAGGACGGCCACGTCCTCGGGGAGGCGGTCGGCGAGGTCGGGGTCCGCGAGGACGAGCGTGCTGCCGGACTGCCGGACGATGTACGCGAGGTCGTCGCCGGTGAGGTTCTGGTTGACCGGGACGTGGACGAGGCCCGCGCGGGCGCAGGCCAGGAAGCCGATGAGGTAGGCGTCCGAGTTGTGGGCGTAGGCGCCGACGCGGTCGCCGGGGCCGAGGCCGGTGGCGCGCAGGACGGCGGCCGCGCGGGAGACGGCGTCGTCGAGTTCGGCGTACGTCCAGGAGCGGTCGCCGTAGTGGAGTGCGGTGCGGTCCGGTGCCCGGCGGGCGCTGCGCCGCAGGACGCCGTCGACCGTGCTGCCGCGCGCCCCCGTGGTGGCCGTGCCCGCCCCTGTCGTCGCCCCGCCGCGTTCACCCGTCATGGGCGTGATCCTGCGGGCGGCCAGGTACGCCGGTCAAGGCCCCCGCACCGCGCGCGTCGCCGCTGGCCAGGCGCTCCGGACAAGATACATACCGCTTGGTACGCTCCAACGGCCACTGCTCTCACACCAGTTGGGAGGCTCTATGCGCATCCGCACCAGACCCGTCGTGGCGTTCGGCGCCGCGCTGCTCACCGCCTCGGCGTTGCTGTCGCCCGTCGCGGCGGCCCAGGACGACGACAGCCCGCCCGGCGCCCACCCGTCCGGCGGCGGCCTGTCCGCCACGATCCGCTACACCGAGTACGGCATCCCCCACATCCGCGCCGACGATTACGCCGACCTCGGCTTCGGCACCGGCTGGGCACAGGCCGAGGACCAGGTGTGCACGCTCGCCGAGGGGATCGTCACCGTACGCGGCGAGCGCTCCCGGTACTTCGGCCCCGACGGCGACCCCGGCGGCGAGCTGTCGTCCGCAAGCACGAACCTCACGAGCGACCAGTACTTCCGGGGCGTACGCGACGCGGGCACCGTGGAACGGCTGTACCGGCAGTCCGCCCCGCTCGGCATGAGCCGCGAGGGCAAGGAGCTGACGCGCGGATTCGCCGCGGGCTACAACGCCTGGCTGAAGCAGAACCGCATCACCGACCCGGCGTGCGCGAAGGCCGACTGGGTGCGCCCGGCGACCACGATGGACCAGGCCCGGCTCGGCTACGCCGTGTCGGTGCTCGGCGGCGAGGGCCGCGGCATCAACGGCATCGTCGCGGCCACGCCCCCGGGCGCGGGCGCCGAGCCAACCGGCGCGGACGCGACGCGCCGGGCGCCGGACCCGGGGAAGGCCGCGAAGGCGGCCCGCGACCTGGTCTCCCCCGGCCCCGGCAACGCCGACATGGGCTCCAACGCCGTCGCCTTCAACGGCACCACCACCGCCGACGGCCGCGGCCTGCTCATCGGCAACCCGCACTACCCCTGGCACGGCGGCCGCCGCTTCTGGCAGTCGCAGCAGACCATCCCCGGCGAGCTGAACGTGTCCGGCGGCTCGCTCATCGGCACGCCGGTGGTCAGCGTCGGCTTCAACGGGCACGTGGCGTGGAGCCACACCGTCGCGACGGGCGTCCCCTTCAACGTGCACGAGCTGACCCTGGACCCCGCGGACCCGACCGCGTACCTCGTGGACGGCAAGCGCGAGCGGATGACGAAGCGGACCGTCACCGTCCCGGTCAAGAACGGCACCCCGGTGACCCGCACGCAGTACTGGACCCGTTTCGGCCCCGTCGTGACCTCGCTCGGCGCCGAACTGCCGCTGCCCTGGACGAAGACGACGGCGTACGCCCTCAACGACCCCAACTCCCGCAACCTGCGCGCCGGGGACACCGACCTCCGCTTCGGCCAGGCCCGTTCGACCCGGGGCGTCCTGCGCGCGCTGCGCGACACCCAGGGCCTGCCGTGGGTCAACACCGTCGCCGCCGACCGGCACGGCGACACGCTGCTCACGCAGTCGCAGGTGCTGCCCCGGCTCACCGACGACCTCGTCGGGCGCTGCTCCACCGCCCTCGGCAAGGCCACCTACCCGGCGGCGGGCGTCGCCGTCCTCGACGGGTCGCGCGGCCGGTGCGCGCTCGGCACGGACAAGGACGCGATCCAGCGGGGCACGTTCGGCCCGTCGCGACTGCCGACGATCAAGAACGCCCCGTACGCGGAGAACTCCAACGACAGCGCCTGGCTGAGCAACGCCGACCAGCCCCTGACCGGGTACGAGCGGGTCTTCGGCACCATCGGCACCCAGCGCTCGATGCGCACCCGCGGCGCGATCGAGGACGTCGCGGCCATGGCCCGGCACGGCGACCTGACGGTCAAGGACCTCCAGCGCCAGCAGTTCGCGAACCGCGTACCGGCCGGTGACCTCGCCGCGGCCGATGCGGCGCGTGCCTGCGCCGCGCTGCCGCCCGGTGCCGCGCGGACCACCGACGGCAAGGCCGTCGACGTGGGCGAGGCCTGCCGGGTGATCAAGTCCTGGGACCGCACCATGGACACGTCGAGCCGGGGCGCGCTGCTCTTCGACCGGTTCTGGCGCGCCCTGACGGCGAAGGTGCCGAACGCCCGACTCTGGAAGGTGCCGTTCTCCGCCGCCGATCCGGTGCGCACCCCGAACACCCTCAACACCGACGCACCCGCCTTCGCGACGGCCCTCGCCGACACGGTGACGGAGCTGACGGCAGCACGGATTCCGCTCGACTCCCGGCTCGGCGAGCACCAGTTCGTCGTACGGAACGGAAAGCGGCTGCCGATCCACGGCGGCACCGAGTCCCTCGGCGTCTGGAACAAGATCGAGCCGCGGTGGAACGCGGCGGGCGGCGGCTACACGGAGGTGGCGCACGGCTCCAGCCACATCCAGGCCGTCGGCTGGGACAAGTCGTCCTGCCCCAAGGCCCGCACCCTGCTGACCTACTCCCAGTCGTCGAACCCCCATTCGCCGCACTACAGCGACCAGACACGGCTGTACGCGGACGAGCGCTGGGTGACGTCGCGCTTCTGCGAGAAGGACATCCGCAGCGCGCCCGGCCTGCAGGTGGTGCAGGTCCGCCAGCGCTGACACCCACCTGGGGGCGGGAGCGCGGCGATCTCACACCGCCCGCTCCCGCCCTTCCCAGTACGGCTCCCGCAACCGCCGCTTGTACAGCTTGCCGTTGGGGTCCCGGGGCATGGCCGCGACGAAGTCGACGCTCTTGGGCCGCTTGTAGCCCGCGAGTCGGCGCTCGCAGTGGCGCAGGATGTCGGCGGCGAGCGCGTCGTCCGCCGGGTGTCCGTCGGCAGCCTCGACGACGGCCTTGACCTCCTCGCCCCAGTCGTCGTGCGGGATGCCGAACACGGCGGCGTCGGCGACCGCGGGGTGGGTGAGCAACGCGGACTCGATCTCCGCCGGGTAGATGTTGACGCCGCCCGAGATGATCATGTCGATCTTGCGGTCGCGCAGGAAGAGATAGCCGTCCTCGTCCAGGTAGCCGAGGTCGCCGACGGTGAAGAAGTCGCCGATGCGGTTCTTGCGCGTCTTCGACTCGTCCTTGTGGTACGAGAAGCCGCCGGTGCTCATCTTCATGTAGACGGTGCCGAGTTCACCGGGCGGCAGCCTCTCCCCGTCGTCGTCGAAGACCGCCAACTCACTGATGGGCCAGGCCTTTCCGACGGTCCCCGGCTTCTTCAGCCAGTCCTCCGCGGTGGCGAACGCGCCGCCGCCCTCGCTGGCCGCGTAGTACTCCTCGACGCACGCGCCCCACCACTCGATCATCGCCCGCTTCACATGGTCGGGGCAGGGCGCGGCCCCGTGGATGGCGTGCCGCATCGACGACACGTCGTACGCCGCCCTGGTCTCCCCCGGCAGGGCGAGCAGGCGGTGGAACTGAGTGGGGACCATGTGGGTGTGGGTGCAGGCGTGCTCGTCGATGAGGCGCAGCATGTCCTCGGGCGCCCACCTGTCCATCAGGACGAGGGGGTGGCCGATGTGGAGGGCCGCGCCCGCGAACTGGAGCACGGCCGTGTGGTAGAGCGGCGAGCACACCAGATGGACGTTGTCGTCGAACGGCTTGATGCCGAAGATGCCGAGGAAGCCCCCCAGGTAGGACTCCTCGGGCGGCTTGCCCGGAAGCGGGCGGCGGATGCCGCGGGGGCGTCCGGTGGTGCCGGACGTGTAGTTCATGACCCAGCCGAGGGTGCGGTCGGCGGGCACCGACTCCGGCTGTCCGTTGACGAGTTGGGCGTACGGCCGGAATCCCGGTACGTCCCCGACGGCGTAGCGGTGCGTCGCGGGGAGCTTCGCCTCGTCGGCCGCCGTGGTCGCCGCGGCGGCGAACCGCTCGTGCGCGATGAGGACCTTAGCGCCCGAGTCGGCGACGATCCAGGCGATCTCCGGGCCCACCAGATGGTGGTTGACCGGGACGAGATAGAATCCGGCCTGGCTGGCGGCGAGGTACGCGGTCAGGAACTCCACGCTGTTGGGCAGCACGACGGCGAACGCGTCGCCACGCTCAAGACCGGCCGCGCGCAAGCCGTGCACGAGCCGGTTGACGTCGGCGTGCAGGCGGCCCGCCGTCCACTCCGCGCCGCCGGGGTCGACGAGGACGGTACGGCCGGGGTCGGCACCGGCCTGGGCCCAGAATCCGTTGGGCGGGGTGCTCATCGGGTCTCCTCGGGGGGTTGGCGCGGGGCTTGGCGGAGGTGTGGGGTGCGGGGCACGGGGGGGGTGGCGCCCCGGGGCGTCGGCCGGGCGGCCGCCCTTCGTGCCCCCCTCAGGCCCGTCCCGCGATCCGGTTCAACCGCTCGACGGCCCGCTCGAAGCCCCGGGTCAAGTCGTCGAACACGGCCTGGACGCTGCGCTCGCTGTTCATCCGCCCCACGATCTGCCCGACAGGCGTACCGAGCAGCGGCTCCACCTCGTACTTCTGGATCCGCGAGACGGCCTCGGCGACGAGCAGCCCCTGCAGTGGCATCGGCAGCGTCCCGGGCCCGGCCGGGTCGTCCCAGGCGTCGGTCCACTCCGTACGCAACTGCCGTGCGGGCTTGCCCGTCAGTGCCCGGGAGCGGACGGTGTCCCCGGACCCGGCGGCGAGCAACTTCCTCGTCAGCGCGGAGGAATGGAGGTCGGCCTCCGTCGTCGTGAGCCACACCGAGCCGAGCCACACACCCTGCGCGCCGAGCGCGAGGGCCGCCGCGACCTGCTCACCGCTGCCGATGCCGCCCGCCGCGAGCACCGGCAGCGGCGCAACGGCCTCGACGGCTTCGGGCGTGAGCACCATGGAGGCGATCTCGCCGGTGTGGCCGCCCGCCTCGTACCCCTGCGCGACGACGATGTCGATCCCGGCGTCCGCGTGCTTCCGGGCGTGCCGGGCGCTGCCCGCGAGGGCGGCGACGAGGACGCCCTGCTCGTGGGCGCGTTCGATGACGTCGGCGGGCGGGGAGCCGAGGGCGTTGGCGAGGAGCTTGATGGGGTAGTCGAAGGCGACGTCCAACTGGCCGCGCGCCACCTGCTCCATCCAGCCGGTGATGCGCCAGCCCGACGCCTCGCCCTCGGCCAGCCCCGGCACCCCGTGCTTGGCGAGGGTCTCCTCGACGAACTGCCGGTGCCCCGCCGGGATCATCGCCTCCACGTCGGCCTCGGTGAGCGCCTGCCCGCCCGGCGCCTCCGCCTTCTTCGCGGGCATGACGACGTCGAGCCCGTAGGGCAGCCCGTCCACGTGCTCCTGCATCCAGTCGAGGTCCCGCGCGAGGTCGTCGGGCGCGGTGTAGCGGACCGCGCCGAGCACCCCGAACCCGCCCGCCCGGCTGATGGCGGCCGCCACGGCGGGGAACGGCGTGAAGCCGAAGACGGCGTACTCGACTCCGAGTTGCTTGCTCAGCTCCGTCTGCATGCGCGCAGGATGCCGCAGCGGCCCGGCCGAGGGAAGAGGTTTCTGATGCAGTGTCAGATAATTTACGCGCCCATCCGTCTGACCGCATGGTCAGCTATCTGACCATTCGGTTAGAGTGACCGGACCCGCGCAGCGCGAGACACCCGGGACGCGAGCCGGCCGGGACGCGGGACGCATGACGCTCACGAGGGGAGTCGGACATGGAACGCACGACATGCTGTGTGGTGGGCGGCGGACCGGCGGGCATGATGCTGGGCCTGCTCCTCGCCAGGGCCGGGGTCGAGGTCACCGTCCTGGAGAAGCACGGCGACTTCCTGCGCGACTTCCGGGGCGACACGGTGCACCCGTCGACGCTGCGGCTCCTGGACGAACTGGGCCTGGGCGAACGCTTCGACCGGCTGCCCGCGCAGCGCCTCACTCAGATGCGGATGCAGGTCGAGGGCACCACCTTCGTGGCGGCCGACCTGCGCCGCGTGCCCGGTCGGCACAAGTACATCGCGATGGTCCCGCAGTGGGACTTCCTCGACCTGCTCGCGTCGGCGGCGGCCGAGGAGCCGTCGTTCCGCCTGCGGATGCGGACGGCCGTGACGGGTCTGCGCACGGACGCGACGGGGCGGGTCACCGGCGTGACGTACACCGACGAACACGGCGCGCCGGGCGAGCTGGCGGCCGATCTGACGGTGGCCTGCGACGGCCGGGACTCCGTGGTCCGCGCGGCGGCCGGGCTCGTGCCCCGGTCGTTCGAGGTGCCGATGGACGTGTGGCAGGTCCGGGTCCCCGCGCCGCGCGACCGGCGCAGGCGCGGCCAGGTGTTCCTGAGCGTCCGCGACGGCCAGGTCGCCGCCACGATGGACCGCGGCGACTACTACCAGACCTCCTACCTCATCAAGAAGGGCGCGGACTCCCGGCTGCGCTCCCACGACATCGGCTGGTTCCGCGACCGCCTGGGCGACCTCCTCGGCTGGGACCACGAAGCGCTGCTCGCGATCGGGTCCTGGGACGACGTGAAGCTCCTCGACGTCACCATGGGCCGCCTCCCCCACTGGTATCGCGACGGCCTCCTGTGCATCGGCGACGCCGCCCACGCCATGTCCCCGGTGGGCGGCATCGGCGTCAACCTCGCCGTCCAGGACGCCGTGGCCGCGGCCCGCCACCTGGCCGCCCCGCTGCGCCGGGGCCGCCCCACGACCGCCGACCTGCACCGCGTCCAGCGCCGCCGCGCGTTCCCCGCCACCTTGACCCAGCGCTCCCAACTCACCGAACACGAAACCCTCCTGCGCCCCGCCCTCGACGGCACCCTCCGCCCCGGCCGTCTCCCGGCCCCGCTCCGACTGCTGCGGCGGGTGCCGGTCCTGCGGATGGTGGCCGGGTACGTGGGCGGGGTGGGGGTGCGACCGGAGCATGCTCCCGGGTTCGCGCGGCGGGGTCCGGGCGGGACGCCTGCGGCCGGGGCCACGGATGGCCTGCGCGGATGAAGCGGAGACCGCGGAGCCGGGTCCGTCCTGCCCGTGCAGGCGGCTCTCAAGGTCGAACGCGGGCCGCACCGGGTGGCAGCACGCCATCGAGTACGTTCCGACACGCGGACGGCATCGGCCCGCACCGCCGCGCGCACCACCCGTAGGCTGACTCCTGATGCCGAAAAGCCGCCACCCCTCTTCGGGACCCTCGGAGCCGCAGGACGTGCCCAGCGGCGCCGGGTGGATTCCGCACGGCTACACGATGGCCCCCCACGCTCACGTGGCGGGTCAACTCGTCTACGCGGCAGCCGGGACGCTGGCCACCACGACCGGGCGCGGCACCTGGGTGGCCCCGGCCAACCGTGTGACCTGGACGCCGCCCGGCTTCGCCCACTCCCACCACTTCTACGGCCGCACCGACGCACGCCTGCTGACGATTCCGGTCGACCTGTGCGGCCAACTCCCCGAACACCCCAGCGTGTTCGCGGTCAGCCCGCTGCTGCGCGAGGCCGTACTGGCCCTGACCGGTGACCGGCCCGAGAGGCGTCCCGGCGCCCACCAGCGGCTGCTCGCCGTAGCCATCGACGAGCTGTCCGACGCCCCTGAGCAGTCCCTGCACCTGCCCGAACCCAAGGACGACCGGCTGCGCGCCGCCACCGGCCTCCTGCACGCCGATCCCGCCCGGCCCGCGACCCTGGCGGATCTCGGACGCGCCGCGGGGGCCAGCGAGCGCACCCTGAGCCGCCTGTTCCACACCGAGCTCGGCATGAGCTTCCACCGGTGGCGCACCATCTTGCGCATCCACCACGCCCTGGCCCACCTGACGTCCGGCATGTCGGTCACCGACACCGCGATGGCGTGCGGCTGGTCGAACCCGTCCAGCTTCATCGACGCCTTCCATGACGTCGTCGGCCAGACCCCGGGCAGCTACCAGGCGGACCTGCGCCACAGCCCCGCGGCGCCGTAGCGGCCTCGCCCGAGGCCCCTGCCGAGCACGCCATGTTGGCGGGTTTTCGGCATCGCCTGTCCATTCACCGGTTGGTGACGGCCGGGGTCGGGTTCCACAGTGGTGTCAGTAACGCCGCGCCGGCGGAACGGCACGACCGTTCACGCTCCGGCACGTGCGGCCCCACTGTGCGCAAGGAGCTCGAAGACCATGACCAACACCGGCAAGGACACGACCGTCGTGATCGTAGGGGGCGGAGTCGCCGGACTCGCGCTGGGCAACTTCCTCCTGCGGAAGGGGGTCGGGTGCGTCGTCCTTGAGAAGCAGAGCCGTGCATACGTGGAGCAGCGGCAGCGGGCGGGGCTATCGATGGCGGCGGCGTGCGCGTACTGAACGAGTGGGGGGTGGGCGAGGCCGTGGAGGGCCACAGCCACGGTGACTCCGACTCGGGGATGCCGCTGCTCATCGATGGGGAGAAGCGGCAGTGGAAGAGGGGCGAGGACGATGTCGACGGGGCGTTCTGCCCGCAGCAGGTCCTCGTTCGCAACCTGATCAGGGTCTTCCTGCGCGATGGCGGTGACCTGCGCTTCGAGGCGCGGGACCTGTCGCTGCACGACATCGGCACCGAGCAGCCGCTGGTGCGCTACCGGGAGGCCGACGGCTCGACACGGACGGTCACCTGCGACTTCGTCGCAGGGGCCGACGGCTACCGCGGCGTCAGCAGGACGGCCATCCCCGAGGACGTCCTCACCTGCTTCACCCACGAGTTCGGCTACGCCTGGCTGACCGTGCTGACGGAGGCACCGGCGGACCCCCTGGCCGTGCTGGCCGTGCACGCGCGCGGCTTCGCCGCGCAGATCACCCGCGGCCCGCACGCGAGTCGCCTCTACCTGCAGTGCCCGCTCACCGACACCGTCGAGCAGTGGCCCGACGAGCGCGTCTGGACCGAACTGGAGGCACGCTTCGGTACACCCGTGGACCCCCAGGGCCCGATCACGAACAAGCAGGTCGTGCCGCTGCGCGGAGTGGTCTTCAGCCCCATGGGCTTCGGGCGGCTCTACCTTCTCGGGGACGCGGCCCACCTCATCTCTCCGATGAGCGCGCAAGGCATGAGTCTCGCCCTCCACGACGCCGACGTACTCGCCCGCGGGGTCGTCCAGCACGTCGAGAAGAACGACTCGAGCCTGCTCGACGGCTACTCCGACACCTGCCTGAACCACACCTGGGAGCGCCAGGCCTCCGCGGTCTGGATGACCCAGACCATGCACGACTCCGGTGACCCCGGCTACGAGGGGGAGTTCCGCAAGCAGATCGCCCGGAAGAACCTGGAAACCATGCTGGAGCCGTCGGCGGCGCCGCACTCGACCTCGTAGGTCGACAGAGCGCCGGATTGTCGCCATGGATGACGATGCCTGGAGTGTGACGCTCCGTCATGGGCGGACCAGGCAAGGGCGCTTCGCGTCGAACCGCCAACCGGGGATGAGGTACTGCATCCCGGTGCTGTCGTCGCGCGCGCCCAGGGCCTTCTCCTGGTAGAGGTCGTGGGCCGCGTGGAGGCGGTCGGTGTCGAGGGTGATGCCGAGGCCCGGGGCGTCGGGGACGGATATCTCGCCGTTGATGATCCGGGGCGGGGTGACCGTCAGGCGTTCCAGGCCCTCCTGCCAGATCCAGTGGGTGTCCAGGGCGTTGTACGAGCCGGGGGCCGCGGCGCCGCAGTGGGTGACCATGGCGAGGGAGATGTCGAAGTGGTTGTTGGAGTGGCAGCCCCAGGTCAGGCCCAGGGAGTTGCAGAGTTGGGCGACGCGGACCGAGCCCTGCATGGTCCAGAAGTGCGGGTCGGCCAGGGGGATGGAGACCGACTGGAGGGCGAGGGCGTGGGTCAGCTGGCGCCAGTCGGTGGCGATCATGTTGGTCGCGGTCGGCAGGCCGGTGGCGCGGCGGAACTCGGCCAGGATCTCGCGGCCCGAGTAGCCGTCCTCGGCTCCGCAGGGGTCCTCGGCGTAGGCGAGGGTGCCGACCAGGGGCGCGCACAGGTCGATGGCCTCGCGCAGGGACCAGGCGCCGTTCGGGTCCAGGGTGATCCGCGCCTCGGGGAAGCGGGCCTTGAGGGCGCGGATCGCCTCGACCTCCTCGGGGCCCGGCAGGACTCCGCCCTTGAGCTTGAAGTCCCGGAAGCCGTACCGGGCGTGGGTCGCCTCGGCCTGGCGGACGATCGCCTCCGGGGTGAGCGCCTCCTCGTGCCGGATGCGGTACCAGTCGACGTCCGCGCCGGGCTCCCGGACGTAGTCGAGGTCGGTGCGGTCCGGGTCGCCGACGTAGAAGAGATAGCCGAGTACGCGTACGGAATCGCGCTGCTGGCCGTCGCCGAGGAGGGCCGCGACCGGCACGTCGAGGTGCTGGCCGAGCAGGTCGAGCAGGGCCGACTCGACGGCCGTGACGGCGTGCACCGTGGTCCGCAGGTCGAAGGTCTGGGCGCCGCGCCCACCCGCGTCACGGTCCGCGAACCGGCTCCCCAACGCACGGAGGACCTGCTTGTAGTTGCCCAACTCGGCCCCGACGACCAGAGGTTCGGCGTCCCGTAGCGTCTGCGTGATCTTCTCGCCGCCCGGCACCTCCCCCAGGCCCGTGCGGCCCTCGGAGTCCTTGAGGACCACGATGTTGCGGGTGAAGTACGGGCCGTGCGCGCCGGAGAGGTTCAGCTCCATGCAGTCGCGGCCCGCGACCGGGTAGACGGCGAAGTGCGTGACGGTCGGCTGGCTGCTCATGCCGGGCGGGGTCCTTCCGGAGGAGGTGAGGGAGGGGCTGAGGGAGGGGCGGAGCGTTCAGAGGTGGAGGACGTCCAGCGTCCGCTCCAGGGCCAGGACACCGCCGAGGCCCAGGATCGCGAGGACCGTCGTGTACGTGGTGCGGACTTTGATCGCCTCGATGACCGTCAGGTTGAAGTACTCCTTGAACAGCCAGAAGCCCGGGTCGTTGACGTGGGAGCAGGCGATGGAGCCGCAGGAGACGGCGAGCACCATGATCTCGGGGTGGATGCCGCTGCCGGCGAGGATCGGGAGGACCACGCCGGAGGCGGCGACGACGGCGACCGTCGCGGAGCCGAGGGCCACGCGGAGGATGACCGCGATGAGCCAGGCCAGGACGATCGGCGAGATGGTCCAGGTGTCGGTGGCGTCCTTGATGTAGTCGGAGATGCCGCCTTCGACGAGGACGTTCTTGAAGGCGCCGCCCGCCCCGATGACGAGGAGGATCATCGCCATCGCCTGGGCCGCCGAGGTGCAGGAGGCGCTGACGTCCGCCATGCCGCGGCCGATGCGGGGCCCGAACGCCCAGGTCGCGAGGGACAGGGTGAGGAGGAGCGCGATCGGCGGCGACCCGATGAAGGCGACGACGTGCAGGAACGGGCGCTCGCCGGACGTGGCCATGTCCGTCACGGCGGCCCCGGCGATCAGCACCACGGGGAACAGCGCCACGAACAGCGACCAGCCGAGGCCCGGCATCTCCTCGTCGGTGAACTCGCCCTCGCCGACCAGGCCCCTGGGGACGGCGGGGTTCATCACCTTGATGAACGGCAGCCTCGGCCACGCGAGCGCGACGAGAGCGCCGATGGGCACGGCGATGAACAGCCCGTAGCAGAGGGTGTGGCCGACCGACGTGTGGAACGTCGAGGCCACGGCGGTGGGGCCGGGGTGCGGCGGCAGGAAGCTGTGCATGGTCGACAGGGCGATGGACATCGGCAGGCCCACCCACAGCAGCTTCGCCCCGGTGACCCGGACCAGCGTGAAGGCGATGGGCACGATGATGACGAAGGCGACCTCGTAGAACATGGTCACGCCGATGAGCATGGCCGTGACCACCATCGCCACCTGCACCCAGCGCGGCCCGAACGCGGCGAGCAGCCTGCCCGCGATCCGCTGCGCCGCGCCGGAGTCGCCCAGGACCCGGCCGACCATGGCGCCGAGCCCGATGGTGAGCATCGTGTCGCCGATCTGGCCCCCGATGCCCTCGGAGAGGACGTCGGGGATGTCGGCGACCGGTATCCCGCGGACGAGCGCGACGCCGACCGCCACGAGCAGCAGCGCGGCGAATCCGTTGAGTTTCAGGCGGGTCATGAGGAGCAGCAGCACGAGCACGCTGATCCCGACCACGAGGAGAGGCATGTCCGTTCCCCTTCGAACGGTTGAGCAGGTGGGTCTCGGGCGCTCACCCGCCGCGCGCCTGGGGGCTGTTGGGCGAGCGGATTCGATGACGGTCCGTCAGGCGGCGTGCGAGTGCCTGGCTCCGGCGAGCTTCAGGCCGTCGTCGAGGATCTTCTCCAGGTCGGCGAGGTCGGCGGGGCCCGGGTCGACGAGCGGGGCGCGCACGGGCCCGACCGGCAGTCCGCGCAGCCGGGCCGCGGCCTTGACGAGGGCGACGGCGTACCCGGGCACCCGGTCGCGCAGTTCGACCAGCGGCACGTAGAAGTCGCGCAGCAGCCGGTCCACCGCCGCGTCGTCGCTGTCCCGCAGAGCGGTGAAGCAGGCGCCCGCGATCTCCGGCGCGAAGGCGTGCACGGCCGAGGAGTAGGCCGGGACGCCGACGGCCGCGTACGCGCGGGCCTGGATCTCGGCGGTGGCGGCGCCGTTGAAGAAGAGGAAGCCGTCGGGCGCGGCCAGGGTGAGGCGCTGCAGCCGGTCGAGGTCGCTGTGCCCGTCCTTGAGGCCGACGACCGTGGGGATCTCCGCGATGCGGCGCAGGCTTCGGGGGGTGAAGGCGACCTGGCCGCGCTGGTACGCGATGAGGGGCAGCGTCGTCCCGCGGGCGAGCTGGCGCAGTTGCTCGACGAGGCCGTCCTGCGGCGCCTCGACGAGATAGTGCGGGAGCACCAACAGGGCGTCGGCGCCCGCCTCTTGCGCGATCCGGGCGAACCGCAGCGCCTGCGCCCAGCCGTACCCGACACCCGCGACCACGGGCAGCCGCCCGGCGGCGATCTCGACCGTGGCCTCGACGACCGCGCGGTACTCGTCCTCGTCCAGCGAGAAGAACTCCCCGGTGCCGCAGGCGGGGAACACCGCGCCCGGCCCGCCCGCGCCCGGGGCGGTGCTCAACTGGCCGGTCAGGTACGCCCGGTAGGACTCCAGGTCCAGGCCACCGTCCTGCCGCAGGCTCGTGAGCGGGAAGGACAGTACTCCGCGCGTCATACCGTCCCGCAGCCGCCGGACCACGTCCTCGGTCTCCCTGCTGAACCGCATCCTGAATCTCATCCCTGTATGCAGATGGTGTGCATGTATGAGAACGGAGGCTATGGTGATGAACGGGCGCGGTCAATGGGTGCGACAGCGCCGATGCGGACGGCCCGCCCACGGGCGTGGCGACGCCCCTGCGTACGGCGACGACGATGCGCACGGCGGCCGGGCGGCGCGCGGAATTACGATGTGGCCATGGCGAAGACGAGCGGGACCCGCGGGGTGAAGTCGGCGGCCCGCACCGTGGAGCTGCTCGAACTGCTCGCCGCCCGGGGCGACCGCCCCGCCCGCCTGGACGAACTCGCCGCGGAACTGGGCGTGCCGCGCAGCAGCATGTACCAGCTCCTGCAGACCCTCGTCGACTGCGGCTGGGTGCGCTCCGACACGACCGGGTCCCTCTACGGCATCGGCATCCGCGCGCTGCTCACGGGCACCGGCTACCTGGACGGCGACCCGCGCGTGCGCCGGGTCCGCCCCGCCCTCGACCAGGCATCGGACGCCCTCGGCGAGACGATCCACCTGGCCCGGCTCGACGGCCCGAACGTCGTCTACCTCGCGACGCGCGAGTCCCACGAGTACGCGCGCAGCCTCAACCGGGTCGGCCGCCGGATCCCCGCGCACGCCGGTGCCCTCGGCAAGGCCCTGCTCGCCGAGCGCGCCGACGCCGAACTGCCGCTGCCCGAGGGCCCGTTGGCCGCGTACACGGAGAACACGCACACCGACCGGAGCACGCTGCTCGCCGACCTCGCCGAAACGCGCGAGCGCGGCTACTCCATCGACCGCGAGGAGACGGTGACCGGCATCGTGGGCTTCGGCTTCGCCCTGCGCTACGACGTACCGGCCACCGACGCCATCAGCTGCTCGGTGCCGGTGGCCCGGCTCAGCGCGGAGCACGAGGCCCGGGTCGTCGCGGTCATGGGGGAGGTCCGGACCCGGCTCGAGAGCGTCACCGCGCCCGAGCCGGGCGCCCCCGACTGGCGCTGAGCCTCAGGCCGTACGCCACCCTCCACCCGCCCCGGCCACGCCCGCTCCCGCCGTCCCTACCACCTTCACTCCACCCGCCCCAGCCAGGCGAGCGCCGCCGTCGTCATCGCCGTCACGCCGGTGGTGACGGCCGGTGCGGCCTCGGGGGCGAAGCGGGGCGAGTGGTTGGACGGGATGTCGCGGTCCAGGGTGCCCGCGGCCGCCGCCGCGGCGTACGTCGCGGGGTCGCAGCCGCCGAACAGCCAGTAGCAGACCGGGGCCTTGGCCGCCGCGCCGAGGATCCCCACGTCCTCGCTGCCGGTCACGGGCCCCGGGTCGATCACCTGCCCGCCGCCGATGACCGCGCCGATCGCACCCATGGTCCTGGCCACCGCCGCCTCGTCGTTGACGAGCACCGGGAACGCGTCGAGCTGCGTGAACTCCGGCTCGCGGTCGGCCCCCGCCACCCATGCCTCGCCGCGCACGATCCGCTCGACGGCGGCGCGCATCCTGGCCCGGATGTCCTCCTTGTACGAACGGATGCTCAGCCGCAGCTCCGCCTCGTCCGGGATGACGTTGTCCACCGTGCCCGCCCGCAGCGACCCCACCGTGAGCACGGCCGTCTCCCCTGCCGGGACCTCGCGCGAGACGACGGTCTGCAGCCGCATCACCGTCGCGGCGGCCATCACCACGGGGTCGACGGACGTCTCGGGCCGGGAACCGTGCGCGCCCTTGCCGTACATGACGACCTTCAGCGAGTCGGTGGCCGCGAACGCCGGTCCGGCGTGGCAGGCCACCATGCCCGCGGGCAGCGGCGCGACGTGCTGGCCGAGCACCACGTCGGGCGTCCCGAAGCGCTCGACGAGGCCGTCGTCGACCATCGCCTGCGCGCCCTCGCCGATCTCCTCGGCGGGCTGGAACGCGGCGACGATCCGCCCGCGCCAGCTCCCGCGCGCCTCGGCCAGCAGCTTCAGGGCGCCGAGGAGGCAGGTGACGTGCATGTCGTGGCCGCAGGCGTGCGTCACGCCCTCGGTGCGCGACGCGTAGGGCAGGCCGGTGAGTTCGACGAGGGGCAGGGCGTCGAAGTCGGCGCGCAGCAGGACGGTGGGACCTTCTCCGTTGTCGAGGACGGCGACGACGCCGGTGCGGCCCACGCCGGGGGTGACGTCGTACCCGTACGCGGCGGCCCGGCGGGCGATCTCGGCGGCGGTGCGGTGCTCCTCGAAGGGGAGCTCGGGGTGGGCGTGCAGGTCCCGGTACAGGGCGACGAGTTCGGGCAGGGCGGCGTCGAGACCGCGCAGGGCGGGGGGTGGGGACTCGGCGGACGGCTCCTGCGGTTCGGACGAGGGGCTGCTGACGCCCATGCGACGCTCCTTCGGCACGCGGTTGCGGCGTCGCCCCCGGCCCCGGCGGCCGACGGCTGACGCCCTCCAAGTGCTGCCCACGGCCCACGGGGCACACACCTGTTCGCCCTGTGCCCGTCCCGCCCCCGGTTCAGCGGTCGGCGTGGTCGCCGCCCCCGGCCCCGATCGCGTTCAGCGTGAACGTCTCCAGCTCGGCCGCCGCCGCGTCCAGGTCGAGGTCGGGGTGGGCCAGCCAGTGGCCGATGACGCCGTCGATGGCGCCGCCGACGGCGAGGGAGACGGTGCGGACGTCGAACGCGCGGAAGGTGCCCGCCTGCTGGCCCTCGGCGAGGAGGTCGGCGAGGGCCTGCCAGCGGCCCGCCGTGTCGTGGCTGCCGGGGGTCTTGAGGCGGGTGCCGCCGTGGTCGTCGAGGAGCATCTCCGTGATGACCCGGACGTGGCGGCGGTGCGCCTGCTGGTAGCCGATCATCGCGCGGACGTAGGCGATCACGGCGGCGCGCGGGTCCTCCTCGGCCGCGACGCGGTCGCCGACGTACGCGGTGAACTCCTCCAGGACATGGTTCAGCGCCGCGCGGGTCAGGTTGTCCTTCGAGGCGAAGTGGTAAAGGACGGCCGCCTTGGACAGGCCCGCCTGTTCCGCGATGGCGGACAGGGACGTCGCGGGGTAGCCCTTGGTGGAGATCAGGTCGATCGTGCACTCGATGAGCTGTCGGCGGCGCGCCTGTTCGGTGAACGTCGGGGAGTCCGCGCTGCGGCCGGCGCGTCGGGAAGCCATGGTGAGCACCTCTTGTCTCCGTCACTCACGCGTGGGTCCTCCTCGCGCTTCGAACGGTGTCCGACCGTACACCAGCGCGTTCCGCGCGGCTTCGCCTCACCGTTCCAGTACGGCCATCGCGGCGTTGTGCCCGGGGATGCCGCTGACGCCGCCCCCGCGCACGGCGCCCGCGCCGCACAGGAGGACGTTCGCGTGCCGGGTCTCCACGCCCCAACGGCCCGCCTGTCCCCGCTGGTCGGGGGCGCTCTCGTCCGCGTACGGGAAGGACAGGTCGCCGTGGAAGATGTTGCCGCCGGGCAGCCGCAGGTCGCGCTCCAGGTCGAGCGGGGTCTTCGCCTCGACGCACGGACGGCCGTCCGCGTCCACGGCCAGGCAGTCGGCGATCGGCTCGGCCAGGTGCGCGTCGAGCTGGGCGAGGGCCGACGTCAGGAGTTCGGCGCGCAGCGCGTCGTGGGTGGCGTCGGTGAAGAGGCGGGCGGGGGTGTGCAGGCCGAAGAGGGTCAGGGTGTGACAGCCTCGGTCGACGAGGTCCTGGCCGAGGATGCTCGGGTCCGTGAGGGAGTGGCAGTAGATCTCCGAGGGCGGCGCCGCGGGTGGTCCGCCCGCCGCCGCCTGCGCGTACGCCCGCGCCAGCTCGCCGTACCCCTCGGCGATGTGGAAGGTCCCGGCGAAGGCCTCGCGCGGGTCGACGTCCGGGTCGCGCAGCGCGGGCAGCCGGTCGAGGAGCATGTTCACCTTGAGCTGGGCGCCTTCGGCCGGGGGCGGCGGCGCGTCCCCGGTCAGCGCCGCGAGCTGCTGCGGCGAGGCGCCCACCAGGACGTGGCGGGCCCCGACCGTGCCCTCGCCGTCCTCCGTCCGGTACGTCACCTCGGCCTGCCGTCCGTCGGTCTCGACGCGGGTCACCTCATGGCCGGTGCGCAGCTCGGCGCCGGCCGCGCGGGCGGCGTCGGTGAGGGCGTGGGTCAGGGCGCCCATGCCGCCGACGGGGACGTTCCAGTCGCCGGTGCCGCCGCCGATCACGTGATACAGGAAGCAGCGGTTCTGGCGCAGGGACGGGTCGTGGGCGTCGGCGAACGTGCCGATCAGCGCGTCCGTGAGGACCACGCCGCGGACCAGGTCGTCGGCGAACCGCTGCTCGACCGCCCGGCCGATGGGCTCCTCGAACAGCATGCGCCAGGCGGTCTCGTCGTCGACGCGGCCGCGCAGCTCCTTCTTCGTCGGCAGCGGCTCGGTGAGGGTGGGGAACACCCGGGTGGCGACGTGGGCCGTGCGCGCGTAGAACTCCCGCCAGGCCGCGTACTCCCGGTCGTCGCCGGTGAGCCGCGCGAACGACGCCCGCGTGCGGGCCTCGCCACCGCCCACCAGGAGCCCGGTGGGGCGGCCTGCGCGGACCGTCGGCGTGTACGACGACACGGTCCGCGTGCGCACCCGGAAGTCCAGGTCCAGGTCCCGCACGATCTTCCGCGGCAGCAGGCTCACCAGGTACGAGTAGCGGGAGAGATGGGCGTCCATGCCCGGGAACGGGCGCGTCGACACGGTGGCTCCGCCGGTGTCGGGCAGCCGTTCCAGGAGCAGCACGGAGTGGCCCGCCCGGGCCAGATAGGCGGAGGCAACCAGGGCGTTGTGGCCGCCGCCGACCACCACTGCGTCGTAGCTGGATCGCATGATCCTTGGTAGCACGGAATCGAGCGGTTGTCCGGGGGCGGGAGCGGAGCAGTGGCGAGGGCACGCTCCAGGCACCGCTCGCCGCGTGCGACCCAGGTCCCGCTTGAGTACGGGTACTCATGCCCGTCGCACCGCGCCGACGCAGGATTCCCCCATGGCAAAGATCAGCATGGCTCCGGAGCAGCGCCGCAAGGCCGTGAGAGCGACCACGGCGGGCCTGGGGATCGTCGCGGCACTCGCGGGTTTCATCGGCCTGGCCCGGTGGTTCGACGGGGTCTGGCAGGGCGACCCGTACCCCGTCGCCGATCCGGCGGCGACGTCCCGGCACCTGGACGAGCGCAGCCAGACGGTCTACGACGCGCTCGCGCTGCCGCACGCCCGGCTCGACGCCGAGCGGTCCGGGGTGCGCGCGTACACCGACGCCTACAACTGCGACCGCCGCGGCCTGCGCACCTGGTCCGACGCACTCGACCCGTCGCCGCCGAGCGAGCCGCACGTCGTCAGCGTTTCTTACGACTGGACCCTGCGGGACGTGCCCCGCGCCCGGGCGGTCGTCGCCCTTCAGCACGCGCGCAAGGAACTGACCCGCGAGGGCTGGACGGTGGCCGAGCACCGCGACGACCGTTACCGCCTCCAGCTGAGCGTGCGGCCCCCGAAGGACGGCACGTCGGTCACGCTCACGGCCTATCCCGGCGACCGCCTCGAGGTCTCCGCGTACGCCGACTGCGCCCGTTACCCCAAGGGCACCCCGATGGACATGGACGGCGATCCGGAGCTGGCCGCCATGCGCGCCCCCGTCCAGCTCCGCGGCTGACCGGGAAGGCCGCGCCCCGCGCCCACGCGGCTCAGTGCGCCCCCGAAGCCCGCTGCTGCCGCAGTGCCGCCACCCTCCGGTAGAGCTCCACCGCCTCCGTGCCCCGGCCGAGCTGCTCCAGGCAGTGGGCCTCGTCGTTGCGGCTGGCGAGGGTGTCGGGGTGGCCGGGGCCGAGGACCTGTTCGCGGGCGGCCGCGACGCGGCGGTACTCGGTGAGGGCGTCCGGCCAGCGGCCGAGCCAGCCGAGGCCGACGGCGACCTCGCGGCGGCTGACCAGGGTGTCGGGATGTCCTGCGCCCAGGACGCGTTCGCGGATCGCGCACACGTCGCGGGCCTCCACCAGGGCCTCCTCCCAGCGGCCGAGGCGGCCCAGGTTCACGCCGAGGCCGTGCCGGGCGCGCAGGGTCTCGGGGTCGGCGGGGCCGTTGATCCGGGTGCGGTCCTCGATCAGGACGCGGTACAGCTCCAGGGCCTCCGCGCTGCGGCCGAGCCGCCCGAGGCTGATGCCGACCTCGTAGCGCGCCGCGAGCGTGTCGGGGTGGTCGGCGCCGAGCGCCCGCGTGCGCGCCTCGGCCACGTCGCGGTACGTCTGCAGCGCTTCCGGCCAGTGCCCCAACTGCCCCAGGGCGTACGCGACTTCGTAGCGGGTGACGAGGGTGTCGGGGTGGGTGGCGCCGAGGACGCGGGCCCGGGCGGCGGCCACGTCGCGGGCGAGGCGGTAGGAGTCCTCAAGGCGGCCCAGGCGGCTGAGGTTGAAGGCCAGGTTGTGACGACATCGAAGGGTGTCGGGGTGGTCGGGGCCCGCCGTCCGCTCCCGTACCGCGAGCACCTGCGTGTACACCTGGTGCGCCTCGAAGTGCCGCCCGAGCTGACCGAGGACGTACGCCATCTCCTGGCGCGCGGCGAGCGTATCCAAGTGGTCGGCGCCCAGGGCGCGTTCGCGGCCCTCGGCGACGCGGCCGTACTCGCGCAGGGCGTCCGCGGGGCGCCCCGTGCGGCTGAGCGTGAAGCCGACCTCGTACCGGCTGGCGAGGGTGTCGGGGTGGTCGGGGCCGAGGACGTGCTCGCGCTCGGCGGCGACGGCGCGGTGCACCTCTCCCGCCTCCGCCCAGCGGCTGAGGCGGCCGAGGCTGAGGCCCGCGTTGTGCCGGCTGACGAGGGCGGCGACGACGGACGGCGCGGGCGCGGGGCGCTCCGGGGCGGGCGGCGGCACGACGGTGTGGCGGCCGGTGGCGCGCGGGATCCACTCGCCGGTCAGGCCCGCGGCGGCGTCGGGCGGTGTGGTGCGCAGGGCGGCGCCGGACGCCTTGTGTCCGGTGGTCATGCCGCGCGTCCAGGACGGCAGGGCGGGCTCGGGGCGTTCGGGGGGCGCGGCCCCGGGGCGGCGCAGCGAGGGCGAGACGACGGTCGGTACGTACGCGCTGGGCGCGCTGCGGCCCGCGGTGATGCGGCGGCCCAGCTCCCGGGCGTCGGCGGGGCGTTCGTCGGGGCTCTTGGCGAGCAGGTCGAGGACGATCCGGTCCAGGTACACGGGCAGCTCGCCGCGGTGGCGGCGGGGCGGCTCGGGCGCGGTGTCGCGGTGGCCGACGAGCACCGCCCAGGCGTCCTCCATGTCGAACGGCGGGGCCCCGGTGACGAGTTCGTAGAGCACACAGCCGAACGAGTAGAGATCGCTGCGCTGGTCCACCTCGGCGCCACTGATCTGCTCGGGCGACATGTAGTGCGGGGTGCCCATGGCGATGCCGGTGCCGGTGAGGCGGGAGGTGAAGCCGATGTCGTGGCCGAGCCGGGCGATGCCGAAGTCGCAGATCTTCACCGTGCCGTCGGTGAGCCGCATGATGTTGGCGGGCTTCAGGTCGCGGTGCACGATGCCCTGTTCATGCGTGTAGGCGAGCGCGGAGGAGACCTGGTCGGCGATGTCCACGACGTCGGTGACGGGCAGCGGGTGCTGTCTGTTGTCCTCCAGGAGCTGGCTCAGGTTGCGGCCCTCCAGGAGCTCCATGACCAGGAACAGCACGCCGTCGTTCTCGCCGAAGTCGTGCACGACGGTCACACCGCGGTGCTGGAGGGCCGCCGCGACCCGGGCCTCGCGCCGGAACCGCTCCCGCAGCACCCGGGTGAACGACTGGTCGTGCTGGGGCCCGAGCGGCTTGAGGCATTTGACGGCGACCTTGCGGCCGAGCGATTCGTCACGTGCCCGCCACACCTCGCCCATGCCGCCGCGCCCGATCAGGTCGAGCAGTCGGTACCGGCCCTGGATCAGCCTGGTGTCCGCCATCGCGTGCCGTCGCCCCCGTTGCCTCGCTGCGCCCTCCCCGGCCCGTCCAGTATGGCGTCCCGTCTGTCGACTTTGTACGGGACATTGCGGCGGTCGGGGCGGGCGCCGGGGCCGAGGCGGGCCATGGCGCGCAGAATGTGCTTCGGCGGGAGCTGCCAGCGCACCCGGGCCGGGACGAGGCGCAGCAGGGTGCCGGTGGCGGCCAGGCGGCGGGTGACCGTCGGCGGCGGTGGGGCGGGCCTGCCGTACAGCTCGTGGGCGTAGCGGGGCAGGGACGCGTACGCGAGGTTCGCCACGCGCCGCCACAGCAGGGCGCGCGCCGGGACGAGCAGGGCCTTGGTGGGCGGCCGGAGCAGGAAGTCGTCGACGGCGCGGGCCTCGGGTCCGGCGGCGAGGTCGGGGCGCACCTTCTCGAAGTACGCGGCGAGTTCGGCGGTGGACGCCGGTACGCCGTCGGGGTCGAGGCCGACCAGGCGGGCGCTCTCGCGGTGTTCGGCGACGTAGCGGTCGGCGGCCGTGTCGCTGAGCGGGAAGCCGGAGCGGCGCAGGACGTGCAGGTAGGAGTCGATCTCGGCGCAGTGCACCCACAGCAGCAGTTCGGGCTCGTCGACGCCGTAGCGCTCCCCGGTGTCGGGGTCGACGGCCGAGAGCATGGAGTGGATCTTGCGGACGCGGGCGCCCGCCTTCTCCGCGGCCTGCGTGGTGCCGTACGTCGTCGTGCCCACGAAGTGCGCGGTGCGCATCAGGCGGCCCCAGGCGTCCTTCCTGAAGTCCGAGTTCTGCATAACGCCGCGTACCGCGCGCGGGTGCAGGGCCTGGAGGTACAGCGCCCGTACGCCCGCGACCCACATCATCGGGTCTCCGTGCACCTGCCAGGTCACCGACGAGGGCCCGAAGAGCCCGGCGTCCGCCTCGCGCATGCCGTCACCTCCCCCTCGCAGATTACGCATAATTCCGCAGCCCGCGATACGTCCGTGAGCGGCTCGCCTCCCGCCCGCGACGGCGGGCGAGCGCGTGGTGTTCTCAGTCAACACCCCCTGAGTAGAACGTTCGTTCCAGCTACTGTCGACTGTCCGCCAGAACCCGCGCTCCGGGCGCGCAGCACTTCCGCAGCGCGGCGAGTTCGGCGGCGGGCAGCCGCAGGGCGGAGCCCCGGCGACTGTCGTCGAGGCGTGCGGCCCCGGTGTCGAGCCACTCCGGCAGCGGCTCGACACCGATGAAGTCGGCAAGCCGCGTCAGCTCCTTGCGGGGCTCGTCGAGCAGGTCCTCGTAGGCAAGCGTGGTCCGCGACGACGCGGGCACCTCGCTCAACAGCCCCACGCCCTGCGTGATCAGCTCCGACCACAGCGCCCCGAACCCGGTCAGCGGCAGATCGCTGTCCAGGACGAGCGCGGGGTCGAACCGCTCCCCCAGCAGGGGCGCCAACTCGGGCGGCAGGGAGCCGACCTGCTCCTCGGTCAGGTCCTCGACCCGGTCGGCGCCTGTCCGGGTCAGGATGTCCCGCAGCAGGTAGATCAGCCGGTAGCCGGTGTGCCGGCTCATGGACAGGGCGCAGTCGGGCCCGTCCCTGAACAGGTGCACGAAGCGCGCCTGTGGGAACACCCGGTGCAGCAGCGGCACCCGCTGCAGCGAATACCCGGACCGCTCGACGGCCGCCGTGCGCCCGAAGCGCGCACCCAGCAGGTCGAACAGGGCTTCGTGGTGCTCGGCGGCCGTACGCTCCGGCCAGCCGGGCACCTGCGCGGCGAGTTCGTCGAAGAGGCCGTCCGGATCGTCGGTCAGATGCGGAAGGACCATCAGCGACAGTGCCGGAATGCCGGTGGTCTCCGTCGCGAACCGTCCCGGACGCCGCGGGTACACGAACTCCGGCATCGGCACGCCGTTGCGGATCATGTTCTCGAACAGCGGATGGGGTTCGGCGAGCAGCCGCCAGAACTCCCCGCCGCCGAGCAGCCCCTCCGGAAAGGCCCGGCTCTGCACGGACGCGAGGAACTCGTTCAGGCTCAGCACATCCGGATGCGCGTTGACGATGCCGGACAACGCGGTCGACCCACTACGGCCGGTACCGACGACGAACGTCAGGGTGCGCATGTGGCAGTTCTCCTTCGACGACGACCCCAGGTGAGCACAGGCTTCCCTGAGGGTCGGCGTCCGACGCTTCAGCGGCGCACCCTCGGCATCCCCAGGCCGATCCACGAGATGATCTCGCGCTGGATCTCATTGTTGCCGCCGCCGAAGGTGAAGATGACCGCCGAGCGGTAGCCGCGTTCCAGTTCGCCGTGGAGGACGGTGCCTGCCGAGGCCTCCTTCAGGGCGCCCGCGGAGCCGACGACTTCCATGAGCCAGGCGTAGGCCTCGCGGCGGGCCTCGGAGCCGTAGACCTTGACGGCGGAGGCGTCCTGGGGGGTGAGGGTGCCGTCCTGGACGGCGTTCACCATCTGCCAGTTGAGGAGTTTCATCGCGTCGAGCCTGGTGTGGGTCTGGGCGAGGCGGCGGCGTACCCAGGGCAGGTCGATGACGCGGCGGCCGTCGGCGAGTTTGGTCTCGGCGGCCCAGCGCTGGACGTCGTGCAGGGCGCGGATGGCCATGGTGCCGTGGGCGGCGAGGGTGACGCGTTCGTGGTTGAGCTGGTTGGTGATCAGGCGCCAGCCCTTGTTCTCCGCGCCGACGCGGCGGGAGACGGGGACGCGGATGTTCTCGTAGTAGCTGGCCGTGGTGTCGTGCGAGGCGAGGGTGTTGATGAGGGTGCAGGAGTAGCCGGGGTCGGACGTCGGCACCAGCAGCATGGTGATGCCCTGGTGCGGCGGCGCCTCGGGGTCGGTGCGGACGGCGAGCCACACCCAGTCCGCGGTGTCGCCGTTGGTCGTCCAGATCTTCTGGCCGTTGACCGTGTAGTGGCCGGTGTCCTCGTCGCCCTCCCGGACGGCCCGGGTCCTGAGCGCGGCCAGGTCGGTGCCCGCGTCGGGCTCGCTGTAGCCGATCGCGAAGTCGATCTCGCCGGAGAGGATCCGCGGCAGGAAGTACGCCTTCTGCTCGTCCGTGCCGTAGCGCATGAGCGTCGGGCCCACGGTGTTGAGGGCCATCAGCGGCAGCGGCACGCCCGCCTGGGCCGCCTCGTCGAAGAAGATGAACTGCTCCATGGGCGTGAGCCCGCGGCCGCCGAACTCCTCCGGCCAGCCGACGCCGAGCCAGCCGTCGGCTCCCAGGCGGCGGATCGTCTCCCGGTAGAACCGCTTCTGGGCGGCGGGCTCGGCATAGCGGGTGTACGCGCGGCCGGGCACCAACTCGGCGAAGTACGTACGCAGTTCGGTGCGCAACCGCTGCTGCTCGGGCGTGTATTCGAGGTGCACGGGCCCTCCTGTCGTCCCTGCGCCCGCCGCCGGCGCGGCGCTGCGGCTTGACGGCGCACAGAGTAGAACGTGTTTCAGTAAGGGGGAAGGGTCCGGCCGGCGTCGACCACTCGGCGGCGGTGCCGCACCCGCCGCGCACCCGCCTCCCTTGAGAGGCTGGCCGCATGACGAATGATCAGCCCGGGGTGGCCGCGGGCACCGAGACGCCCGGGCCGCGGATCGGCAACCGGCACCCGCTCGCCCTGGTCCTCTTCGCGCTCACCGCCGTCAGCGGGTTCGTGGACGCCGTCACGTTTCTCGGGCTCGGCCGGGTCTTCGCGGCGAACATGACGGGCAACGTCGTCGTCATCGGCTTCGCCGCGGCCGGGGCGCCCGGGTTCTCCGTCACGGGGTCACTGGTGTCGCTCGGCGCGTTCCTCGTGGGCGCGGCCGCGGCGGGGCGGCTCGCGCGGGCGTTCCGGGGGCGGCGCCGGGCGGTGTGGGTGCGGGCGGCGCTGTTCGGCGAGGCATCGCTGCAAGGGGTGGCGACAGTGCTCGCGTTCGCGGGCGCCGCCGACGCCACGTACGTCCTGATCGGGCTGCTCGCCCTGGCGATGGGGCTGCGCAACGGCACCGTGCTGAAGCTGAACGTGCCGGACCTGACCACGACCGTCCTGACGCGCACGCTCACCGGGCTCGCCGTCGAGTCCCGGCTCGCGGGCGGCGCGGACCGGCTCGCCATCCGGCGGGTCGGCGCGACCCTCGCGATGATCGCGGGCGCGCTGCCGGGTGCCTGGCTGGTTCTCCACCACGGAATCGGCTGGCCGCTGCTCGCGGGGACGGCGGCCGTGACGGTGGTGGCCTGCGTGTATCGCGAGAGGCCGGATGCGACTCCTGAGGGATCGGGCGCCTAGCCCAGCAGGCACTACTTTCGGATGCACTCCTAGTTTGGACATTGTCTCGGTTTGGTCACAGCCCCAAGAAGGCTGAACAGGCCTGAGCACGGCGCCCGTACTCACGCCTCGAAGGCTCACCACAGCCCGAGCGACCGAGCGACGACATCCCTGGGAGACCACTCATGATCCGCAAGAACACCCGGCCCGCCCTGCTCTTCACCTCCTTCGCAGCCGCGGGCGTGCTGCTCCTGACCGCGTGCGGCGGCGGTGGCGACGACGGCGCCAAGGCGGCGGGCGACGCACCGGCGGCCGACGCACCCGCGGCCGACGGCCAGGCGGGCGGCGAATCCGGCGGCCGGTCCGGCGGCGGCGCGATGAACCTCTCGCTGCGCTCGGGCACCGCCGAGCAGAACAACGCCCAGCGGCGCACCGGCGACTGGGCCAACCCTCCCGGCAAGCCCGCCACCAAGCCCGTGCAGCGCAAGTGGGTCCAGCTGTCGGCGAGCCGCGCGGGCGACCTGAACCCGGTCGTCGTGAACGGCGCCGGATTCACCCTCTACCGCTTCGACAAGGACACCGCTCGGCCCTCCGCGTCGAACTGCGCGGGCGCCTGCGCCACCACCTGGCCCCCGGTCCTCGTCGACCCGGGCGGCAAGATCTTCGTCGACGGGGTGAAGCCGTCGGACGTCGGCGTCATCAAGCGGGACGACGGCACCCGCCAGGTGACGATCGGCGGCTGGCCGGTGTACCGCTTCAGCAAGGACACCAAGCCCGGCGACACCAACGGCCAGGGCGTGGGCGGCACTTGGTTCGGCGTGACGCCGGACGGCCAGAAGTCGGGGCGGCCCACGGGCGGCGACTCCGGCGCCGACGAGGGCACCGGATCCGGCGACGCGGGCGGGGACCAGGCCAACGCCCCGGCCACCAGCGCGATCCTCTTCGACGACGCCGGCTTCCCCGGCGACGGCGTCGCGCAGGGCGTGGCGGGCGAGGGCTGCCAGAACGTGGCGCGCCCGAGGGTGGCGTCCTCCGTCTCGGCCAGCGGCTCGCTGAAGCTCTGGTCGAAGGCCGACTGCAAGGGCGAGTCAAAGGTGATCAACGGCGATGTGGCGGACCTGGCCGCCGTCGGCTTCGACAACAAGACCAGCTCGGTGGCGTTCGGCTGACGAGCCGTCACAGCTCACACCGGCTGATTCAGCAAGCCGCCTCCCGGACCCGCGCCACATGCCCGTCCGGACGGATCAGCGCCGAGCCCACCCCCACCCAGTCGGGGTGGACCTCGGCCAGTGGCCCCTCGTGGACGACGACGTCCGGCGAGGGGCCGTCGGCGTGCCCGGCGCCGGTGAGGTCGAGCAGGACGTGACGGCCCGGACGCAGCAGGTCGAACAGGCGCCCCCGCCCGCGAGTTGCAGGTTCGGGGCGCGGCGCCCGGTGAGCGGGTGACTGCCTTCGTCGGCCGCGTACGCCACCGAGAGGCCCGGCACGGCGGACGCAGCGCGCCCGGCGGGTGGGCAGGAGGCGGCGTGGACCGCCTGGAGCCTGCTGTACTTCGTCATCGGTCTGACGCAGGAGGAGCAGTCGGTGCCGGAGGCGGGCGACCGCCGTTTCACCGACGCGCTGGCGGCGGGCGACTACCCGTCACTCCGCCGCCTCGCACCGCACTTCCGCGACACGTCCTTCGACGGCCGCTTCGAGCACGGGCTCGATCTGCTCCTGGGGACCAGAGCCGACCAGGGCCTGCCCGATGGGGCCGGTGCGGCCAGGCCCTGACCGGTACGGCCTAGGCCCCG
This sequence comes from Streptomyces flavofungini, assembly GCF_014650815.1. Taxonomy (GTDB): domain Bacteria; phylum Actinomycetota; class Actinomycetes; order Streptomycetales; family Streptomycetaceae; genus Streptomyces; species Streptomyces flavofungini. The sequence continues at coordinate 413,427 of NZ_BMVR01000003.1, read as the reverse complement.
TCGGCCGCCGCCCGCAGCGCCGCCACGTCCAGCTTCCGCATCGTCAGCATCGCCGCCATGGCCCGCTGCGCGCGCTCCGGGTCGGGGTCGGTCATCAGGGCACCGAGTTCGGCGGGGACGACCTGCCAGGACAGGCCGTACTTGTCCTTCAGCCAGCCGCACTGGCTCTCCTGGCCGCCGTCGGCGGTCAGCTCGGTCCAGTAGTGGTCGACCTCTTCCTGGTCGGCGCAGTCGATCAGGAAGGAGACGGCCTCGTCGAAGGTGAACTCGGGTCCGCCGTTGATGCCGGTGTAGTCCTGACCGTCCAGCGAGAACTCGACCGTCAGGACCGTGCCGGCCGGGCGCGGTCCCGCCTCGCCGTAGTACGACACGTTCGTGACCTTTGAGTTCGGGAACACGGAGACGTAGAACTCGGCGGCCTCCAGTGCCTGGGTGTCGAACCAGAGGTTGGGCGTGATCTTGGGCATCGTGCTCTCCTGTCGTGCGCGGGGACGCTCGCTCTCCTGTACTGACCCTCGCTCCGGTCGAAACTCATCGCCACCGGGAACCCCGATGTCCTGGCCCCCCTCCCCCGGCGCCCCGATGATGCGCTCAGGGGCCAGGCACATCGGGGGGAGACCGGGCTATGGACAGCGGTCTGATCAGCACCGTCATCGCGACCGTGGGCGGTGGCCTGCTCGGCGGGGGCGGCGCGATGCTGAGCCACCGCAGCAACACCCGCACCGCCGCCCGGCTCATCTACGCCGAGCTGGCCAGGAACAGCGCGGCCGTCGCCTACTTCCGGCAGACCGGCCACTGGACGGCCCCCACGCTGTCGCGGACCGCGTGGGACGAGCAGGCCACGGTCATCGCCCGCAGGCGCGGCAGCGCGGCCTTCGTCGCCATCCACCAGGGGTACGAGGCGCTGGAGACCACCCCCGTGCTCGCGGCGGACGGCCTGAGCGACGCGGTCCGCGACCGTCTCCTCAACGGGGCCGTACGCCAGTTGGCGCGGGCGCTCGAAGAGGTCGCGGCGATCGCGCGGATCCCGCCGGACCTGGTCCGCGAGGCCACCGGCCTGCTCGACGGCTCGTACCCGATGCCCGCCGAGGAGACCAGCACCCTCACCTGGCTGCTGCAGGGCGTCGTCCCGCTGGCGCTGCAGGCCCGCCTCGCCCCGGAGGACGTGGCGCGCCTCGTCACCGAGCCCGCGGCCCCGCCGCCGGCCTCGGAGCCCGCCCCCGCCGAGGACGCCGACCATGTCGTGTACAACGCCGGGAACAGCCGGGAGACCACGGGGCTCGCCGTGGCCCGGCGCACCGGACAGCCGCCGACGGACGACACGGCCGTGGACGAGGCGTACGACGCGCTGCTCGCCACCTCCGCCTTCGCGCGTGCCGTCCTGGGCCGCGACCCGCTGGTCAGGCGGCCCATGACCGCGGTCGTGCACTACGGCGGCGACTTCAGCAACATGTACTGGAACGGGGAACTGCTGGTCCTCGGCGACGGGGACGGCGCGGTCTTCGGACGGTTCAGCCAGTGCCTGGACATCGTCGCCGGCGGCGTCTGGATGGGAGTGCGCGAGATGATGTCGTTCTTCTCCCCCGCGGGGCAGAGCGGCGCGCTCGCCGTCTCGCTCTGCGATGTCTTCGGCCAGCTCGTCAAGCAGTACACCCACGGCCTGAGCGTCGAGGAAGCGGACTGGGTGGTCGGCAAGGGCCTGCTCGCGCCGGGCGTCCACGGCGTCGCCCTGCGCTCCCTCAAGGCGCCCGGCACCGCGTACGACGACGCCGTCCTCGGCAAGGACCCGCAGGCGGCGGCCATGGACGGCTATGTCCGCACGGGCCGCGACAACGGCGGCATCCACATCAACAGCGGCATACCCAGCCACGCGTTCTACCTCGTCGCCGAGCGCCTCGGCGGGCACGCGTGGGAGCGCGCCGGGATGATCTGGTGGGACGCGCTGACGGTGCACACGATCGGCCGTGACCTGCTCTTCGAGGACTGGGCGCGCTTCACGGTGACGGCGGCGGTGAGCAGGTACGGCGAGGGGGGCGTCGAGCACCGGGCCGTGCTCGACGCGTGGGAGCGGGTGGGGGTGCGGGTGCCGGAGCGGTAGGCGCCGGGGCGGCCCGCGCCGTCGGGCGCCGGGAAACGGGGGCGGCTTCGCTCCCGGACGCCGGGCGGGGGAAGGCCTCGGACACGGAGCGGAGGAAGGCTTCAGCCTCGGACGCGCAGCGCCGCCGTCAAGGCGTCGCCGAACTCCGCCGCCGTGGCCTCCTCCGGCCTGGCCAGCGCGTTCCAGGTGAGCTGCCGCAGCCACGGCGTGAACCAGAACTCGCCCTGTTCGGGCGGCCGTTGCGCGTCCCAGTCCGGTACGGGACCGGCGAGGCGCGCGACCAGCAGTGCCACCCGGTGGACATCGCGGACCAGGGGCGGCATGCGCGGGTCGTCGCCCCAGTCCGGCTGGTGCATCAGGAGGGGCCGCGGGTCGTCCAGGGGCGTCACGCTGTCGATGTCGATGAGCCGCCCGCGCCCCCGGCCCGCCTCGACGCCGTACACGAAGTTCTTCCAGTTGGTGTCGCCGTGCGCGAGCCCCATGTCGTGCAGCAGGGCGTGGGCCGACACCACGTCCAGGAGCAGTTGGGCGCGCTGCCTGGACGTGGGCACCTGGCAGCCGGCGAATTCCGGCTCCTCGGCAAGGAGGTGGTCGCCGGTCTGCGCGCCGCCCTCGCGCAGCAGGAACGGCGCCGCGATGGCCGGGTACAGGACGCCCTCGGCCCGCTCGCCGACGCCGACGACCGCCCGCGGCCACAGCAGGACGCGGTCGGCGGTGCGGCGCCGGGGCGTGGGCAACGTGCCGACTCTGGACAGGAGTTCGCGGTACGGGGCGAGGGCCCGGACGGGATTGCGCTGCCGCTCACCACCGGCCGACGGCGCCGCCGCGCTCTCGGGGTCGAACACCTTCACCACGAACTGCTCGGCGGAGGCGGTGGTGCGAACCCGGCGGATGTGCGGCGGCGCTCCCGGCTGCGGGTCGCCGCTCGTCAGGTCGTCCCGGTGCACGAGGTCGATCATCGGGTAGCCGTGGGCGGGCGGGGGACGCCTGAAGGACTTGGCCGAGCGTGACCGGGTGTTCTCCGGCGACGGTCGCGACCGCGTGGGCGGAGCACCGGACGGGGCTCCGTGCCAGGGCCCGGGGCGGGATCCCGGCGACGCCGGGGGCATGGACCCGAGCGGGATGTCGGGCAGGGTGTCGGACCGCGTGCCGCGCGGGTTCCCGGACCGGGCGCCGGGCGGTGCCGCGGCCGGGACCCCGTACGGCATGGGCGCCGCCCGCGGGTCGTGCGGGGTGCCGGGCGGGGGCCCGTACGGAGCGTGCGGCGGGGGCGGATCGACCGCGTCCACCAGGGCAGTCGCCGCCGCGGTGAGGGGGGCCGGGCCCGCGCGCCGCGGCAGGGTCGCCAGCACGCGTCGCAGCAGCGGCGACGCGGCGATGACGACCGCGCTCGCCGTCGTGCCCGCGGGCGCGTCGTCCGCCCCCGCCGGACCCGCCAGGAGCAGCGCGCCCGCCGTCACGTACACCAGGTGGGCGACCGACCGGTCGAAGGGCGCGGGTTGACCGGCGATCAGGGCCGTGACCCACAGTGCGAGCAGCACGACGGCCGGGCCCGCGAGTGCGAGGGCGACGACGGCGCCGTCCGCCAGGTGCCCGGGCTCCTCCCACCGCGCGTTGACCTGCCACCGCCAGCACGCGACCTGGCTGCCCGCCCAGACCGCGGTGAGCAGGAGCCACCCGGCGGCACGGCGCCGTCGCGCCCGGCCCCGCAGCCCGCGCAGCCGGTGCGCGTGTCCGGCGAGCTCGGCGCCCCGCGTGGTGCTGCGGCTCGTGTCCGCGCGCCGCCGCAACTCCGCCGCCGCGGCGGTGAACCGCAGCGCGTCGGCCGCCGCGCCGTCCATCGCGCGGCGCGGCACCTCGGCGAGGAGCTGGGCGGCGGCGACAGCGAGCACGAGCCACCAGCCGGGTGTCACGTCCAACGGCCCTCACCCCGCGCCGGAGCCGAACGTGCCCTCGGGCGCCGCCTCGTGGTGGCCGAGCCAGGCGACCGCGGCGGCCCGGTCGTCGCTGCGGTCGTTGCGCCGCACGGCCAGCGAGCCGAGGAACTCCAGCGGGGTCGGCGGGGCCGCCCAGAGCCGCCCGAGGAAGGCCCGCATCTGCTCGTCGCGGCCGTCGCGCGCCAACCCGTCGGTCGTCAGGGCCAGTACCTCGCCGTCGCCGAGGTCGAGGACCTGGATCTGCAGCGCCGCGTAGTTGCCGGGCAGGGCGGCGGTGGGCGCGAGGTCCTCGGCCTGCCCGGGGAAGACGGGCATGAGGGAGCCCGAGTGCAGCCGCCACGCGGTGGAGTCCCCGACGCGGGCGACGACCGCCGCGACGTCGCCGCCCGGCGGCACCCGGGTCGGCAGCGCCGCCACCACGAGCGTCGTGCGGTAGTCACCGTGCTCGTGGCCGCCGCCCGGCCGCTGCCGGGACAGCGAGTCGAGGGTGACCGCCACGTCGGCGACCGTCTCGCGCACCCGGTCCCTGAGGTGGTCGCCGGAGAGGTCGGGGGCCGGGAGCCACTGCGCGCGGAACGCCTTCACCGCGACGCGGGCCGCGGCGCGGGCGGCGCGGCCCGCGTCCTCCGAGCGGCCCACCCCGTCCGCGACGGCCAGGAAGCAGATGCCGGTCGCCGCGTCGGACCACAGGGCGAAGGCGTCGTTGCAGTTGTCCCGGGGACGGCAGGTCTCCGCGGCCGCCGCGCCCGCCCGCACCGTGACCGCGCCCGCCTGCCCGCCGTCGTACGCGAGCAGCGGCAGCGCCGCCTCCGCGTCGCCGGTGAACAGCGGGGGTTCGTACCAGGGTTGGTCCATGGCGTCCACAGCCGGAAAGTCGGACACGGTCAGTAGTCCTCCACGTAGGGCCGCACGGTTCCCGGTGGCGGTACGACCTGTTCGGAGTCCATCGCCACGCTGCGCGCCACCGAGCCGAAGACCAGTTCGGCGAAGCGCTCGATCGCCTGCGCGGGCGAGTCGCTGCGGCCCGCGAGGTACGCGGCGCTCGGGTCGGCGGCGATCGACGCGAGGGTACGGGGGTCGACGCGGCCGTAGCCGTAGGGCACGAGCAGGACGCGGCGCCCCGGGCCCGCGCTGGCCAGCAGCGCCTGATGCTCCGCGTACCAGCCCGCCGCGCGGTCGCGGTGGGCGGTGGGGCGGCCGTCGGTGAGCATGAACACCAGCGGTGACCGCGCGGCGGCGCCGAGCGCGGCCAGGTCGTGCGCGACGGTGCGGGCCGTGGCCTCGAAGACCACCGCGAACGACGTCGGCCCGGAGGCCTCCAGATCCGGCACCGCCGTCGTCGACGAGAGGCTGGTCAGCGGCAGGTCGACGCGGGCGTCCTCGGCGAAGGAGATCACCGAGAGGCGGACCGCCCGCCGGATCGTCGGGTCCTTGGCGAGCCGCGCCAGGAGTTCGCGCAGCACCGTGTTCACCACCTCGATCGCGGTGGCGGACCCGGTGGTCTCGGCCATGGACCCGGACCGGTCGGCGAGTACGTACAGCGGCAGCACGTTCATGCGCCGCTCCTCGGGGCGAGCAGCACCAGGGCCTTCTCCATCCGTCCGGCCCGTTCCCGCGGCAGGCGTACGACTTGGAGGACGTTGCCGGAGCGGGCCGGATAGCCGTCGAGCGTCACGCTGCGCTCCATGTCGACGAGCGCGGTGAAGTCGGCGGAGCCCCGCCGGTCCAGCTCGCCCTCCCCCTCCCGGGCCTCCCCCAGCTCGGCGAGGGCGCGCACGGCGTGCGCCCGCACCGCCGCCATCAGCTGGGCCCAGACGCTGCCCTCGGCGGCCTCGGGCACGAACGCCGACGCGGCCAGGTGGTGGGCGGCGATCACCCAGGCGCCCGGGTCGGCGGTGGCCGCGGCGGCGGGGCCCAGGGCGTCGCCCTCGGCGAGCAGCCGCAGCCGGGCCGACCAGCCGGGCACGGTGGTGACCTTGGTGTGGTCGACGAGGGCCACCCCGCGCATGGCGCCGAGGAGTTCGGCGACGGTCGGCAGCAGGCGCTCCACGGCTTCGCGCGGCGGCAGCCCGGACGGCAGCGGGGTGAGGGTCAGGCCGGGCAGGAGCCGCTCCCCGGCCAGGCGGAGGGTGACGATGTCGACCGCCGAGGGCCCCCACAGCTCGGGCTGTTCGCCGCGCTCCGCCGTCCCGGCCCGCACCCATTCGGCGAGCAGTCGGCAGGCGACCTGGCGCGGTCCCGCGGCGGCCACGCCCACCAGGCCGAGCAGCGGCGCCGCCGCCCCGTCGTGGCGGGGGTGCAGGTCGGCGGGGTCGACGGGGGTGCGCAGGACGGTGCCGAGGTCGTCGCAGAGGGCGCGGACAAGGCGGGCGGCGCGGCTTTCGGAGTCACTGCCCACGCCACTGCCCACGCCACTGCCCACGCCACTGTCCGCACCGCTGTCCGCACCGCTGGCGAGACCGCTTCCCGGTGCGCGGGCCGCGTCGGGCCGGGCGCCTTCGGCGGGTTTCACGGCGTCAGAGGGTGCCATTGAAGGGGTCCTTGCTCTCGTCGTAGAACAGGCCCGACTTCATGACCTCCTCGAAGACCTCGCCGGGTGCGGCTTCGAGCAGGTCGAGGGGCGCGGTCACGGTGCGGCGGAGGGGCCGTTGCTGGTGGAAGCGGAGCGCGCCGGTGGCGTCGAGGGACACCCAGACGTACCCCTCGGGCACATCGGCCAGCGTCCCGAACTCCCGGCGCGCCGGGTCCGGTCCCGCGTCCCGCTCCATCCTGTCGCCCGTCGGCGCCCCGGCCCCAGGCTCTGCCCCCGCACCGGCCCCCTGCCCCATCCCAGCGCTGGGCAGCCCCCAGTACAGCGTGATCCGCCGCGCGGCCACATGCAACAACAGCCCGCCCGCCGGGACCTGATCGCCCGCGAAGGCCAGCGGCTCGCGTTCCCGCAGGCCGACGCCGACCTGGTACACCTCCTGGTAGAGCGAGTAGCGCAGGGTGGCGGGGGCGCCCTCGTGCTCCGGCGGGGCGACCAGGCCGTGCGGTACGTCGGTGGTGTCGACCGGGGCGTCTTCGAGCCGCCAGCCCGGTGTGCCCTTGCACAGCAGGAGCGTGATGCGTTCCTCCTGGTCGATCTCGAAGCGGACGTTGACGCCCGCGGCGGCGAGTTGGTCCGCCTCGCTCTGCAGCATCGTGTAGGTCGCCCACAGCGATTCGGCCCCGAGGGCTTCGTCGCCTTCCTGGGCGACGTCGTAACGGTGCACGGCGAGGACGGCGCGCACCGGGTAGGTGAAGCGGCCCTCGGCGTAGGCGCGGCCGCCGGGTTCGAGTTCGAAGCGCTGGCCCCGGCTGAACACCGGGTCCTCGTACGCCCGCTGGGAACCCTGGCGCACATGGAAGTCGGCCGCCAGGTTCACGTACAGACGGCTGGCGTCGACGTCCAAGTAGGAGATGCCGCGCAGCAGTTCCGGGATGACCTCGGGGTCGTCGGCGTCAGGGCTGAGGTCGGCGACCGCGTCCAGGTACACGCCGCCCACCGCGGTCCCGGTCTTGGCGAACCGCGCGTCGAACTCGACCTCGAAGGTGGGCGCGAGCTGGTCGCTCTCGAAGCGGCGGCGCAGCCCGTCCTCGATGCCGCGGCGCAGCGCCGCCGCCTCCATGGAGCCGCCGGAGAACAGCACCCGGTCGACGCTCTCGTGACCGCCGCCCGACACGTCGAGGCCACCGCGAGCGATGCCGCCGGCCAGCCAGGTGATCTCCGCGACGAGGTCGCGGAGCTGCTCGGCGAGTTCGTCGGCGGTGACGGTCACCTCCGCCGCCGAGGGCTCGGCGGGCGCCGCGCCGTCCGGGGACACCGGCTGGGCGAAGGGGACGGCGCCGGAGTCCGGCGCGGCGCTGCCCGGGGCGGTGGCACAGACCCGGACCGTCGCCGGGGTCACCATCCCGAGCCCCTGCCGCTTCACCGCCTCGGCCGCCTCCCACAGGGCGTGGAACAGCTCCCTGCGGGGCGCGGCCTTCTCCACGCCCTGGAACCGGGTGTCGCCGGGCCTGATCCCGAACTTGCCGCGCAGCAGCGTGAAGAGCTGGGCGGTGAGGCGGTCCCCGCCGAGGTTGAGCCGTCCGCCCGAGGCGAGCACCTGCGGCTGGAGTTTGTAGAACCGGCCGGGGCTGTCCCCGGCGGCCGCCGGGGTCGCGTCGACGACGGTGACCTTGATCAGGGCGCAGTCGGTGGTCCCCCCGCCGACATCGATGACCAGCAGGTTCTCGTGCCAGGCGCGGGCCTTCGCCCACTCGTCGGGCTGTTCCCAGGCACGGCCGCCCTCGGGGCAGCGGGCGTGCAGCGTGAACGCCTCCACGCCGAGCAGGAAGTCCGCGCCGAGCCGCTTCATCATCGCGAACCCGGCGGCGGCCACGGCCTCGTCGATGTTCATCTCCACCTTGGTCGCGAGGGTGCGCAGCACGTCGAGGAGCTCGTCGCGCTTGTCCGGCGGCAGCTTGGTGGGGAAGGTCACGCTCAACGAGCCGATGGCGCGCGGCAGTTCCAGCTCGTCGGCGACCAGCTCGGCAAACCGCGCGTACACCCGCCGGAACAGATCCCGGCCGCTGAGCTCGGTGCCCGGCACCTCGTGCTCCAGGTCGGCCAGATGGCGCTTGGCGCCGCGGACGCGCTCGCCGGTGGCGTCGGACGCGAAGTCGACGCTGTCGCCGGTCACGACCAGATCGCTGGACCGCGGCCTGGTGTGGCTGACGTGGTGCACGTCCAGGGGCGCGCAGCCGAAGATCTCGCGCCATGCCTCGCCCCGGGCCCGGGGGATGCCGATGGTGCGTTCCTCGATCTCCTGCGCCGGGTCCGGCGAGTCGTCGGTGGCGAAGAGCTGGACCGGCAGCAGGCTCCTGGCCCGTTCCACCCCGGCGGCGGGCAGCGCGGCGTCGCTGCCGCTCACCCGGCGGCGGTCGAACACGCCGCACACGGCACGGCTGGTGCCGAAGTCGAGGAAGGCGCCGATGAGGTCGGGACCCTGTGTCTGCGCGGGGCTGCCGTCGGGCGTGGCCTGGGTCATGGGACGGTCTCCGATCTGCTCCGGGTCGAGCCGGAAGCTGCTGCGTGCCGACGGCGCGGGGACGCGGGACTCCGGTTGGTGGCGGCGGTAGTGGACGACGACCGTGGGCGCGCCGGGCCTGCGCCGCCACGGGGTGAGGGCGAGGTCGGCGTCGGCCGCCGCGCCGTCGACGGGCGGCGTGAACGCCGTCGTGCTGACGACCGCCGCGCCGTCGAGCACGTCGACGCGCTCTATGCGCCCTGGAACGGTGCCGCGCCGCAGTGCGAGGCCGGCGCCGCCCGGGTGGCCGTAGAGTTTCAGCGGCGGCCGGTCATCAGGCACTGCCCGCCCTCGCCGTCGACAGTTGCTGCAGCTCGGCGCCGATCTGGTTGAGCACGGCGACCGGTCCGGTGGAACTCACGAGCGCGAGCCGCTGCTGGACGAGGAGTTCACCGAGGGCCTTCTGGGTCAGGACGACGGCGGGTTCGAAGGTGTCGATCAGCATCCGCTCCAGGAGCCGGGCCAGCTCCTCGCGGACCCGGGCGACCTGCCGGAAGTAGAGGCGCGCGGCCGGGCGGGACCCGGCGTCGTCGGTGGTGTGGCGCCCGGCCAGGTGCTGCAGCAGACGCCTCGCCATGCTGTCGACCTGCGCGGCCGCCTTGGCGTCGGCGTCCGCGCGCAGCCGCCGTTCCGCCTCGTCCACGTCCGGTCCGTGCGGCGCGATGAGCCGGGCCTGCGGCGCCTCGGTGGCGAAGTCCGCGCGGGTGTGCGAGGCCCACCAGCTCGCGAGGGCGTCGGTCAGCTCGGCCCGCGTTCCGTCGATGGCGCCCGCAGCGAGGCCGGCGACGTCGAGGTCGCGCAGCGGCTGCAGGGCTTCGGCCTCCACCCGGCCCCCGGAGCGGCTCTGTTCCACGGGGAGCCGCACCTTCGACCAGGCGTCCGCCGCGTACACGGCGGTGTCGGCCTGTTCCCTGGCGATGCGCCGGAGGTCGGCGATGGGCCGCGCGTCGTCGCGGGCCGCCGCCTCCTGGCGTTTGATCTTCCCGGCGGCGGGGACGTGTCCGCCCGCCTCCTTGAGCAGCCGGATGCCGTCCTCGATGAGCTGCTCGAACTCCAGCGAGTCGACGTGCGCGGCGTCCTTGTCGGCCAGTTCGGCGATGAGTTCGCGCAGGCGGCCGACGCCGCCGTCCGCGAGGGCGCCCTCGACGGCGGTCCGCAGCTGACCGCCGGTGGCCCCGGACGGGTCCCAGGCGGCGGCCCGCCACTGCTCGCGCGCCGGTTGGGTGCCCTTCCAGATGTGCGGGTTGTCCGGGTCGAAGGCGATCCAGGCCGCCTCGTCGGCGGCGGCCCAGGGCCCGCAGACAGCGGCGACGCGGGTCTCGCGGCCCGGCCGTCCGTGCGCCCCGATGTCGCGCACCATGGAGGCGATGTTCGTCTCCAGGACGCGCAGGGAGTTGGCGTTGCCCGGGTTGTCGACGGCGTCGAGGCGGGTGGCGACGAACACGCAGTGCGGGTCGGGTGCGGCGCGCGGCGTCGTGAACTGGGTGCCGCCCCCGCAGGCCACGGTGAGCAGCGCGATGTGCGCGCGGCTCTGCGTCTCGGCGATGACGACGTCCTCCAGCGCGCCGCCCTTGCGGGTGCCGGGGGTGTCGACGATCACCACGGACCGCCCCGCCGCCCACGCCAGCGGCCACGCCTCGGCCGGGACGCGCACGCGCGCGGTCACCCGGGCGATGAGCGGGCTGCCCCGGCCGCTGCTGAAGGTGAGGGAGCCCTCGCGGGCGGACAGCTGCTCCAGGGTCAGCGTCTCGCCGTAACCGAGCTGTTCGACGGCCGCCAGCATCTCCTGGACGAGGCCGACGTTCGGGTGCGGTGTGCGGCTCAGCTCCTCCAGGGTCCGCCGGTCGTCCTCCTCGACGTCGAGCAGGCGCCGGGCGCGGCGGCGCGCGCCTTCCTCGGTGAGAGTGACGACCTTGTACTCGGGCGGCCCCGTGGGGCCCTCGTCCTGGACGAGACGCAGCTCCGTGGAGACCGCGCTGACCGCGCCCGGACCCACGGAGAGGATGTCGTCGCGCCCGAGGAGCAGTCGCAACGTGGTGGACTTCAGCGAGGAGTTGGCCCCGAGGGCCACGATCCTGACCTCACCGGCGGTGGTGTGCCGCAGCCGTTCGAGGACGACCCGCAGTTGGCCGATCCGGTCGACGAGCACGGGCGAGTCGGCGGGCAGCGCAAGCCGCGCCAGGCCCGCCTCCAGCTTCTCCAGCTTCCTGACCAGGTATGTGTCCCCCATCGGGTGCCTCCCCCCTCGGCGTCCGGGGAGCACCACCCCGAGCGCGCGGAACGCCGTCACCCCGGCGGGTGGGCGGCGGCTCCAGGCCCCTCAGCCTGAACCACTTTTCATGATTTTGATAGACATCAAACACTGGCTGACACACCGTCAGCTGCACGTGTCCCACGTGCTGTCGGCGCCTCAGCCGTGCGGCACCACCGCGATGGGGCAGGCCACGTGGTGGACGACGGAGTGCGCGGTTCTGCCCAGGCCCGGCCCGGCCTGCGCGTGGCGGCCGACGACCAGGAGCGAGGCACCCGTCGCGGCCTTCAGCAAGTGGTGCCCGGTGCGCCCGAACCGGACGTGCTCGACGACCTTCGTGGCGGGGTGGGCCCGGCGCCACGGCAGCAGGGCCGCCGTCAGCTTCCGGCGCGCGTGCTCCGCGCGCTCGGCGAGCACGTCCGGGACGGCCCGGCCCGGGGCGTAGGCGACGAGCGGCGGCACCGTCCACACGTGCACCACGTGCAGGGGGGCGCCGCGGACGGCCGCGGCGTCGAAGGCGTATCCGGTCAACTCGCCGCCCGGGAGCGGCAGATCGAGCGCGAGGACGACCGGCCGGTACGGCGTGCTGCGCGAGGGTCCGCCGTCGGCGTCCGGGACATGGGCGTCCTCGGGGCGCTCCCCGGCGCGGACGAGCACGACGGGCCGCTCCGCGCGCGCGGCCACCGCGGAGGCGACCGAGCCGACCAGGAAGCCGTCGCACCCGGACAGGCCCCGGGAGCCGAGGACCAGCGTCTCGGCGTCGGCGGCCGCCGCGAGCAGTGCGGCGGCCGCCGGGCCCGAGGGCTGCTGGGCGTGGATCCGCAGCGCCGGGTGGACGTACGACAGCGTGATCGCCGCCCGGTCGAGGACGCCCCGGGCCCGGTCGGCGACAAGGGCCCGGCGTGGCTGCCGGTGCGGGTCCGGGTCGGCCGCGACGTGCAGGAGGCACAGCGGCACGCCGCGGCGCAGGGCCTCACGGGCCGCCCAGTCGGGGGCGTCCATACCGGCGAGGGTGCCGTCGATGCCCGCGGTGACCGTGCGGGTGCGGTCACCGGCGGCAAGGCGGGTGCGGATCGTCGGGCAGGGACGGGGTGACGTGCGGCGGCGATTCATGGCGTGCCTCGGTGGGGGTGCGATCCGGTGCTGTTCGGGGACGGGTCGGGGACGGGTCAGTACGGCCACGACCAGTCCGCGACCTCGGGCAGGTCGGTGCCGTGGTCGCGGATCCAGGCGTGGTGACGGGTGCGTTGGTCGGCCATCCGCTGGCGCAGGGCCGTGGCGCGGACGGACAGCTCGGGGACGCGGTCGATGACGTCCATGACCAGGCGATACCGGTCGAGGTCGTTGCGTACGACCATGTCGAAGGGGGTGGTCGTCGTGCCCGACTCCTTGTAGCCGCGCACGTGGAGGCGGCCGTGGCCGGTGCGTCGGTAGGCGAGGCGGTGGATCAGCCACGGGTAGCCGTGGTACGCGAAGATCACCGGCCGGTCGCGGGTGAACAGCGCGTCGTACTCGAAGTCGGCCATGCCGTGCGGGTGTTCCTCGCGCGGCAGCAGCCGGGCGATGTCGACGACGTTGACGACGCGCACGGCGACTTCGGGCAGGTGCTCGCGCAACAGCGCGGCGGCGGCGAGGACTTCCAGGGTGGGGACGTCCCCCGCGCAGGCGAGGACGACGTCCGGGTCGCGCAGGCCGTCGTCGGTGCCCGCCCACTCCCACACGCCCGCGCCGCGCGCGCAGTGGGCGCGGGCCGCGTCGAGGGTCAGCCAGTCGAAGCAGGGCTGCTTGCCCGCGACGATCACGTTCACGTAGTCCCGGCTGAGCAGGGCGTGTTCGGCGACGGACAGCAAGGTGTTGGCGTCCGGCGGCAGGTAGACGCGTACGACCTCGGGGCTCTTGTTGAGGACGTGGTCGACGAAGCCGGGGTCCTGGTGCGAGAAGCCGTTGTGGTCCTGGCGCCAGACGTGCGAGGTCAGCAGGTAGTTGAGGGAGGGGATGGGCGCCCGCCACGGCAACTGCCGTGCCGTACGCAGCCACTTGATGTGCTGGTTGACCATGGAGTCGACGATGTGCACGAACGCCTCGTAGCAGGAGAACAGGCCGTGACGGCCGGTGAGGAGATAGCCCTCCAGCCAGCCCTGGCAGAGGTGTTCGGACAGGACCTCCATGACGCGGCCGTCGGTGGCGAGGTGCTCGTCGGTGGGCAGCGTCTCGGACTGCCAGGCCTTGCCGGTGACGGTGAACAGCGCGCCGAGGCGGTTCGACTCCGTCTCGTCGGGGCCCACGACGCGGAAGTCGCGGCGCTCGGCGGTGTCGGCCATGACCTTGGCGAGCATCCGGCCGAGGACCCGGGCGGGCTCGTGCAGGGCGGTGCCGGGCTTGTCGACGGCGACCGCGAAGTCCTCCAGGGGGCGCAGCGGCAGGGTGCGGGTGAGCAGGCCGCCGTTGGCGTGCGGGGTCGCGCCCAGGCGCCGGTCGCCCGCGGGCACGCAGGCCAGGACCTTCGGGGTGGGGCGTCCTTCGGCGTCGAACAGCTCCTCGGGGCGGTAGGAGCGCAGCCAGGCCTCCAGTTGGCGCAGGTGCTCGGGGTTCTCGCGCACGCCCGCGAGCGGCACTTGGTGCGCGCGCCAGGTGCCCTCGACCGGTTGGCCGTCGACGTGCGCGGGCCCGGTCCAGCCCTTGGGCGTACGCAGCACGATCATCGGCCACGCCGGACGGGGCCCGCGCTTGCGGGCGGCGCGGGCGTCCCGCTGGATGGCCCGGACGCGGTCGACGGCCCGGTCCAGGGCGGCGGCCAGGTCGCGGTGGACGGCGCGCGGGTCGTCGCCGGTGACGTGCAGGGGCTCGTGGCCGTAGCCGCGCAGCAGGGCGTCGAGTTCGGCCTCGGGGATGCGGGACAGGAGCGCCGGGTTGGCGATCTTGTAGCCGTTGAGGTGCAGGATCGGCAGGACCGCGCCGTCATGCACGGGGTCGAGGAACCGGCCCGAGTGCCAGGACGCGGCCAGCGGCCCGGTCTCCGCCTCGCCGTCGCCGACGACGCAGGCCACGAGCAGGTGCGGGTTGTCGAAGGCGGCGCCGTAGGCGTGCGCGAGGGAGTAGCCGAGCTCGCCGCCCTCGTGCAGGGAGCCGGGGGTCTCGGGCGCGACGTGGCTCGGTACGCCGCCGGGGAACGAGAACTGCCGGAACAGCCGCGCCATGCCCGCCGCGTCCCGCGTGACGTCGGGGTACGTCTGCGTGTAGCTGCCCTCCAGCCAGGAGTTGGCGAGGACGGCGGGGCCGCCGTGGCCGGGCCCCCACACGCACAGGGCGTCCAGGTCCCGCTCCTTGATCAGCCGGTTCAGGTGCGTGTGGACCAGGTTGAGGCCGGGGGACGTGCCCCAGTGGCCGAGGAGGCGCGGCTTGATGTGCTGGGGCCGCAGCGGCTCGGTCAGGAGCGGGTTGGCGAGCAGGTAGATCTGGCCCGCGGTGAGGTAGTTCGCGGCGCGCCAGTGGGCGTCCAGGGCGGCGAGTTGATCCTTGGCCATGGGTGACGGACCTCGATTCTGTCCGGGTTCGTAGCCGAGTTCGCGTCCGGGGCGGTGTCCGGGTCCCCGGCCGCGTGTCTGTCCGGTGGGCGGCCGGGTTCCACGTTTGGTGCGGTTCAGACGGGGCGGTCCGGACGGTGCGGTTCGGGCCGGTCGGTGCGGCCGGGTCGGGTGCGGGTACGTCTGGTACGTCCGGTACGCGCGCCGCGGCGCCGTCGCCCCTCAGGCATGCGGCACCACCGTGACCGGGCACGCGGCGTGGTGCAGGACGGCGTGGTTCACGGGGCCGAGCTGGAGGCCGGTGTGGCCGGGGCGGCGGCGGGCGCCGACCACGATCAGGTCGGCGGCGGCCGAGGCGTCGAGCAGGGCGGCGCGGGCCTGGCCCTCGACGGCCTCGTGCCGCACGGCCACGGCGCCGTGGTCGCGTACCGCCGACCGCAGGGCCGCGTCCAACTCGCGTTCCGCGCGCAGCCGTCGCGGGTCGGCGGCACCGGCGGGACGCGGTCCGCCGGTGGTCTCGGGCACGGGGCGGCGCCAGGCGTGCACAGCGAGGAGTTCGGTGTCGCGCTGCTGGGCCGCGCGGACGGCGTACCCCACCGCCGCCGCGGCCCCGGCGGCCTCGTCGACGCCGACGACGACGCGCCGGAACCCGCCGCGCAGGCTCTGCTCACCACCGCGCACCACGGTGACCGGGCACGACGCGCGGGCCGCCACGGACAGGCTGACGGAGCCGAGGAGCAGTCCGGCGAGACGGCCGCGCCCCCGACTGCCGACGATCACCCCGGCCGCCTGGCGGCTCTCGCGGATGAGGGCGGCGGCCGGGTCCTCGTCCAGGACCTCGCTCGTCACGTCGAGGGAGCGGTCCCGTTCGCCCGCCCGCGCCTTCGCTGCCGCGAGGACGCGGTCGGCCTGGGCGCGCACGGCCTCGCGGTTGATGCCGAACGACGGTTCGTGCCCCTCGTACCACTCCCATCCCGACGCGTGCACGATCCGCAGCGGCAGTGCGCCGCGGGCGGCCTCGTCGGCGGCCCAGTCGAGGGCCCGCAGGCTCGACCGGGAGCCGTCCACTCCGACGATCAGTGTCCCGTCCACGGCGTACGGCCTCCTCGGCGTGGTGTCCGCGCCCGCTGCCGGGAGCCGCCGCCCGCCCGGCGGTTCCCACCATGACGTTGACATGCCACGACCGCGCGGGGCAGAGGCGAACCGGCCCGATGAGGGGGACCGACCGGCCCCTGCCGCGGGACGTCTCCGTGCGGAAGGTGCGGACGTACGGGGTCAGCGCCGGGTGAGGGCCGCGCGCTGGGCGGCGCTGAGCCGCCCCGGCCTGGCGGCGACACCGTACGTGTCCGGCGCCGGGCGGCGCAGGGTCAGCGGATCGGCGACGTCCGGGTGCTGCTCGGCGTCGTACAGGGCCGTGGCGACGCGCGCCTCGGACCAGCCGAGCGCGGTCGCCAACTCGTCTGCGGTCAGGGGCACTTCGGCGTGGACGAGGGCGGCGAGGACGGTGAGGGCGTCGGCGAAGGCGTCGGCGGCGGTGCCTCCGGCCATGTCGTCGCTGAGGCTCGTGAAGAACTGCCGCATGACGGCGAGGCGGGCGCCCGCGGGGGTGCCGGGGTGCAGGATCCCGGCGCCCGCCTGCGCGGTGTCGGCCATCATCGCGTGCGTACGGGCGCTGGTCAGCCAGGTGCGCAGCCACACGTCGTCGTCGATGACGTACGCCTCGCGCCGCCCGACGGCGCGGTGTTCGCGGCGCAGCACGTCCAGGCGTTCGAGGTAGGCGACGGCCTTCGACACGGAGGCGGGGCTGACCCGCAGCCGCCGCGTGAGGTCGGCGGCGGTCAGTGAGCCGGAGTCGGTCGTGACGAGGCTCGCGAGGACGCGGGCCGCCATGCGCGGCAGCCCCGTGTGCACCATGAGTTCCGCGAACTGGTCCACGAAGGCGCGCACCGCCGCCGGGTCGCGCCCGTACGCCGCGTCCTCGGCGGGCGCGTCCTCGCCCCGGGCCGACGCGGCGCGCCGGGCACGGCGTGCGGTGGCGTGGTGGGCGTGGTCGGCCCGGTAGCCGCGGGGGCCGCCGTTGCGGGCCACTTCCCTGCTGACGGTCGACGTCGGCCGGTCGAGCCGCCGGGCGATCTCCGCGTACCCGAGCCCGTCGGCGAGCCCGGCGGCGACGCGCAGCCGGTCCTCGTGGGTGAGCCTGCCTCCGGGCATCGTCGCGCGCTCCCCTCCGCCGCCGTGGCCTCCGGTCGATGACCCGGACAGTATCCGTTCACGAGCATGCCATTGCAACGCCGAGAAACCAGGTATTGCGTTCACCTTCAATCCCATTGCAACGGATAGGCATATCCCCCGCCAAAAAACCCCTCACCACTACCCCAATCCATTGCGCCCCCCATAAACGCAACGTAGCTTTCGCGGCCTATGAACAGTGAGGGCACGGCACCGATGACTACGAAGACCAGCTGTGGCGGCGTCGCGCTCGACGTCGAGGGGCTGCGGATGCGGTACGGCACGACCGACGTCCTGCGGGACGTGACGTTCCGCGCCCGGCACGGCGAAGTGGTGGCGCTGCTCGGGCCGAACGGCGCGGGCAAGTCGACCACGATCGAGATCCTGGAGGGCTTCAGGCTGCGCTCGGCGGGGCGGGTCACCGTCCTCGGCACGGATCCCGCGCACGCCGACGAGCGGTGGCGGGCCCGCGTGGGCGTCGTCCTGCAGTCCTGGCGCGACCATGGCAAGTGGCGGGTGCGGGAGCTGCTGACGCACTTCGGCAGGTACTACGTCCCGTACGCCACCGAGGCGGTGCCGCGGCCGTGGGACGCCGATGAACTCCTCGCCGCCGTGGGCCTGTCGGCGCAGGCGGGCGACAAGGTCAGGACGCTGTCCGGCGGGCAGCGGCGGCGGCTCGACGTGGCGGTCGGTCTCGTCGGCCGCCCCGAACTCCTCTTCCTCGACGAGCCGACGGCGGGCCTCGACCCACGCGCCCGCTACGAGTTCCACGACCTGGTCCACCGCCTCGCCGCCGACCACCGGACCACGATCCTGCTCACCACGCACGACCTCGCGGAGGCGGACAAGCTCGCCGACCGCATCATGATCCTGTCCGGCGGCCGGATCGTCGCGGACGGCTCCGCGGCGGACCTGGCCCGCCGCGCGGCCGCGGCGGACGAGGTGAGCTGGACGCGCGAGGGACGGCACTTCACGCACAGGACCGGCGAATCGACGCGGTTTGTAAGGGAGTTGTTCCTGGAGCACGGTGAGGCGATCGGTGACCTTGCGGTGCGCCGGGCGTCGTTGGAGGACACGTACCTGGCGCTGGTACGGGAGCACGGGACCGGGTCCGGCGGTGCGGCCGGTGCGGGTGCGGGGCAGAAGGCGGTGGCGGCCCGATGACCACGGCGCATCCGATGAACACGGTGCTGCGGGCGGGGTGGAGCCGCGGGGTGATCGAGCTGCGGCAGACGTTCACCAACGGCGCCGACCTGGTGTCGCATCTGCTCTGGCCGGTGCTGATGCTCACCGCGCTGTACTTCATGCGGGACAGGGAGTTCGGGTCGAGCGGGCTGCTGCTCGGCAGCCTGGCGCTGCCGAGCATCCTGGGCATGAACGCCGCCATGGGCATGGTCACGATGAGCCAGGTCCTCACGGCCGAACGCGAGGACGGCACGCTGCTGCGGGCCAAGGCGACGCCGGGCGGGATGCGGAGCCATCTGACCGGCAAGGTCGTCACCGTCGCGGGCGGGCTCGTCGCCGACCTCGTGATCCTGCTCGTCCCCGGCATGCTCCTCATCGACGGCATGGCGGCGGGCAGTGCGGGCTCCTGGCTGACCGTGGCGTGGGTGCTGGTGCTCGGCATGCTGGCGACGCTGCCCGTCGGGGCGATCCTCGGCTCGCTCTTCCCGAGCGCCCGCAGCCAGGGACTGATCCAGCTGCCGATCATGGCCATGATCGCGATCTCCGGCATCTTCTACCCCGTCACGTCCCTCCCGGACTGGCTCCAGCTCGTCGCCCAGGCCACCCCCATTTACTGGCTCGGCCTCGGCATGCGCTCCGCGCTGCTCCCCGACGCCGCGGCGAACGTGGAGATCGCCGACTCCTGGCGCCACCTGGAGACAGCCGCGGTCCTCGGCGCCTGGGCGGCACTCGGCCTGGCCCTCGCCCCCGTGGTCCTGCGCCGGATGGCTCGCCGCGAGTCGGGGTCGGGGGTGGCCGAGCGACGGGAGCGGGCGCTGCAACGCGTGGGCTAGGGACTGCCCGGTGGCGCGACGCCGTGCCGACCCGTCGGCCGGTGGCGAGGTAGTAGTGCGGGATCTCCCGCTTGGAGCGGCTCATCAGCTCGGCGACGGCGTGGCGCATCGCTGCCGCACGCCGGTCCTTGGCCGCGGATTCCGTGGTCGGTGCCGGAGCCGCACCGTCGTCCGTGCCTGCCGTTCCGGACGCCCGGTCGGCACCGTCGATGCTCGACGTGCCCCCGGTGGCCGGCTGTCCTGACGCGGCCACGCCCCCGGGCGCGATGGCGGTCCGCGCTCCTACGGCCGCACGCACAACGGCGACCCGTACCGCGCCGCTCTCACCGGCGCCTCGGAGGGCGGCGAGGTCCACGTGCAGTTCGCCGGCGAACCGTCGGGCGTAGGGAGTGGCCCGCACCCGGGAGGGGCGTTTCGGCTCGGTGCGCTCGACATCGGTCCGGGTGATCCGCCCGCCCCGCCCTGTGCCGTGGACGGCCGCAAGGTCGACCCCCCGCTCCGCGGCGAGATGGCGCACGAGGGGGCCTGCCTCAAGGCGTGGGACGTCCTGGGCGATGACGTCGGGCTGTGCGGGACTGCCCGTCGGCACCAGAACGCGGGGCTCGCTCGCAGCCGGCGCCGTCGGTAGGGGCCTGTCCTCCACAGGGCCTCCTCGTGCCCCGTCGCCGTCTCCTGCCCGGGTTCTCGCCGGCTTCACCACAGGTACCGGCGCGGCCCCTTGGTCCGACGCGGCGTGAGGCTTCGCGGGAACCGCCCCCACTGTGCCTGTCGGCGCCGGGCTCGGTGCCACCGCCTGCTCCGGAAGCAGCACCGGCCCCAGTGCTCGTGGGCCAGGGGCATCGGCCGAAGCCCCGATCGACGGTGCCTGCAGGCAGTTCGCCAAGGACTCGGCCGCAAGAATGTCGAACTCGCCGTGGAGCTCGACAACAGCGCCTTTGGAACCGTCCCTCTGCTCGATTCGGAAGAAAGCCTGCCCCTGAGACATGATGTGAAGCGTCCTCGCCACATCGTGGTGATCAGCAGGAGACGGCAAAACCCGTCGTGTTCGCCGTGGGACCTCGTGACGGCGCACTTCACGTGCCTGCACGGTACGACCACCGCCGGAAGGAACACGGCCGCCGGGTGGCCCATTGCCGCTGCCACATGCAACTACACGGCACTATTCGGCCAGCTGCAACCATGGATCACATGGCTCGACCGTGGTTGCACGGTGAACCGCCATCCTGTTCCGGGCACTTGGAGACCGCTGCCGGGGTAGGCAGGATGGCGGGCAGTTCCCAGGCACCGGGTACGGGGAAGTACGACCGCAGGAACGCTGTGATCAGCGTCTGCTGAGCGTCCCACTCACCCTCGCCGGAGACCGTGTCGTTGAGGCAGAACACATGCCGGTCCCGCCGGGCCAGCAGAGTGTCCAGACGTGCGCCGAGGCCGGGGTGCGACAAGTCCAGGTACGCGTAGCGGAGATGCCCTGGGACGGCGCGTGCGGTGTGGAAGGCGTAGTAGTGGTGCAGGGAAGAGACGATGGACAGGTCAGTCAGGCCCCGGAACCGACTGCTGGCCGTGGCCTGGTGTTGCTGCGCGAATCGCTCCTCGATCTCGTACAGCACACTGCGGCGCAGCGCGTGCGGTGTGTGCTTCATCTTCTGAGCGATTCGCGTGCCGAAGGAGGCCTCGATGAGGGCCCGGTTGTTCTTGCCGGCGGCAGCGACCGGCACGTCCTGGTCGTCCGGCGGCCCCGGTGGGATGAGTGCCGACGAGGGGAAGAACTTCGTCAGACCGTTGGCCAGGAAGAAGTCCTGTGGCGAGGTGAGTCGGCCGAGGAACACATCGTCGTTGAGGTAGAGATAGTGCTCGGACAGGCCCTCGATGTGGTGAATTTGGCTTTCGATGGCGTGTGAGTTGAACGTCGGCAGCACACTCGGATCGCTGAAGATCTCCTTGTGGCTCACGACCCTGAGCCCGGGGGCGTTCGTGTCGAGCCACGCCGGGATCTGATCGTCGGTGACCAGGTAGACGGTCCGCACCCATGGCGCGTTCTGGCGCAGCGAACGCAGCGAGTAGCGCAGTTCGTCGCGGCTCACATAGCGGGCGGCGTTCGCTGACTCCTCGTGGTACGCCTGCCCGGCGCAGTCCGCACGACGCCGCAGCCACGCCCGATCGCGTCCGTCGACCCACGTGTACACGGCGTCGATGGGAAAGCGGATGTCCTCGGGGCCAGGGCGCGCGAACTCCCTCCGCGTGCGGACATCGGGCAGCGGGTTGCTTGCGGACGCGAGCCCAGTGAAGAGGGAGTCGGACACACGCGTCGAAGTGCCGCCACGGGCCACCCGATCCGCCGTCCGGTTGCAGCGCGGGGCCACCAGCGTCTCACCGTCCTGCGACCAGAATTCCACGTCACAGCCGTACTTGGGACCCAGGATCAGCTGCCCCTGCGGGTCGCTGTGGTACCAGGTCAGCCGGATGACGTCGGCTTCGGCCACAGCTCGCCAACCGGCCGGCTCGAAGCCCGGCCTGGTCGCCCGGCGCCGTTGCCACGTCCGGTCCACTGCGTTGACGTATCCGGGCAGGGCACGACACGCACCCGCAAGGGCACGATGGGCCGCTGCCCTGTCCTCGGCGGCGACTGCGACGACCGCCGAACTCTGACTGCGGCCACGCACGCAGAAGTAGTCGAGACCCGCGGCGTCCAGGGCCCGGCGAACTGCGGCCTCGTTGGAGTTGCGCGCCTGCAACGGCGACGGAGCAGAGCGTACGAGCACGGCCTTCGGAACGCCCCGCACCAACCGCACCGCTCGGTCCGCCCCAGTACCGAGCGTCGGATAGCGGTGCACCAGACAGCTCGCCCGCACCCTGCCCAGCAGTCGTGGCGCGGAGGGAACCATCGCGAAACGCTGCTTGGCCCGAGCCCGGGCCCCCACCGAGACGCGTGCGACCACACCGCGTCTGAGGGGTGCGGGGACCACCCACCGGTACAGGCGAAGCAGCCAGGAAACTTCTGGGTTCCGGGCTGCACCGGCCGCCATGGCTCCCTGCCGCAGGCGGTCGGTCCCGGCTCCGGCCACGTCCCTGGCACAACGCGTCATGTCGTCCATCGACTGCCTCCCGGGCCAATGTCGCGCCGCGAGCCTCCAGACGCCCGGAGCCACCTGGGACGCCGTCGGGGCCGAACAGGCCATGTCCGTAGGGACCATCGGGACCACGGCACCGGTCCCCTCCGGCACCCGCAGCCCGGGGCCTCGGTCCGGGGGTGGCAGTGACGGACGCAGTCGACGTCCTCACACTGCGCCGTGC
The DNA here is from genome assembly GCF_014650815.1 of Streptomyces flavofungini. Taxonomy (GTDB): domain Bacteria; phylum Actinomycetota; class Actinomycetes; order Streptomycetales; family Streptomycetaceae; genus Streptomyces; species Streptomyces flavofungini. The sequence goes on along the minus strand of NZ_BMVR01000003.1, from coordinate 390,989 downwards.
AGGCATCGCCCCTTGTCGGATGCCCCTGCGGGGCAGCCGCTCGCCTTGAGCGCCTGGGTACTCCAGGCACTCTCATGCGCCTTTGCCACCCTGTTTGTCACCGGGTTCACCGGGGCGGTCCGCAAGGCCTGAGGTTTTGCCTGCGAGCCGTCAGGTGCCAGACAGCTCGCAGGCGATGCCCCCGGCCCAGGCATCGATGGCCGGCCAGTCGCGGAAGTCGCCGTACCGGCTGCCCATCAGCCGGAACACCACCCGCCCTGCGAAGGACAGTTGGCCGGGCTTGATGACACCCGACATGAGCCGGTGCTCCCGGTAGGGGACGTACCCGGGCAGATCCTCGGTGATGACCGACTCTTCCTTCCGGGCCATCCGCTTCCACGGACCGCGCAGGGCGTCGGGCAACCCCACGCTGAAGAGCCACACCGGGCGCTGGCCGAGCAGATCGCTGTTGCGGCGCAGGAAGTCCTTCGCCTCGTCCAGCCAGGCCTGGCCGTGCACCGCACTGCCGAGCACGAACGCGTCGTAGGCGTCCTCGTCGTCGACCTCGGCCATGGGCCGCACCGCGACCTTCAGGCCCGCGTCGCCGAGTCCTACGGCAAGTCGCGTCGCGATCTCCCGAGTTGATCCGTGTGCGGTGGCGTACCCGATCAGGACGTGCATGTGATCACCTCGATGGAGTGCGTGGTGGATCAGTCGTGGGCGACGACGGCGACCGGGCAGTTCGCCCGGCGGATCGTCAAGTGCCCGATCCGACCGATGCGGGCGCCCACCGCCCAAAGCCGTGGCTGACGGCCCACTACGAGCAGCCCTGCGCCGTGGGCGGCCCGGAGCAGCACTTGGCCCGGCTGGCCGTTGACCGCCACGCCCCGCGCATTGACGGTCGGGAACTTCTCCCGCCAAGGATCGAGCAGCGCGTCCAGCTCCCAGCCGACCGCCCCCGCCTGCCGTTCAAGCTCACCGACTCCACGGCCGGCACCGGCGCTGCCGCGCGGAGGTCCCCAGGCATGGACGATCCGCAGCGCGGCGCCGCGGAACCTGGCTGCCTGAAAGGCGAATTCGAGCAGGTCCTCCCGTGCATGGCGCAGATCTAGTCCCAGAACGACGTCGCGGCAGGCTGTGCCCTTGACCGCGCAGTCGTCAGCGTCCGGCAGATGGTCGTCGGCAGCCGACCAGTTCGACCGCACCAGGACGACCGGTTGCCGCACCTGGGGCACCGCCGCCATCGCGATCGAGCCCGCGAGATACCTGCCGGGCCCGCCGAATCCCTGGTTGCCCAGGACGAGGAGTTCTGCCGTGTCGGCCTCGGACACCAGCGCCGGGATCGGGGGCCGCTTGATCTGCTCCCCGGTGATGACCAGGTGCGGGTACTGCTCGGTGAGCCGGGCGAGGCCGTTGCGCAGCACTCGCCGTGCCCAATACTGCGGAACCTGAAGTTCGGGAAGCGTCGCAGGTACGCCGTCGTCCGGCAGTGCCTCCCACGCGTGCACGAGCCGCAACGGCAGTCCACGGCGCAGGGCCTCCCTGGCCGCCCAGTCCGCCGCGGCGGCGCTCTCGCGCGAGCCGTCCAGGCCCGCCACGATCGGTCGGAGCATCGCCCCCACCTCCCTCTGCCGCCAGCCTCGCGTGACGGCACGCGGGCGTGGAGGAGCCACCGGGTCCCCTTCCGGGGCCGGTCGGTGCGTGCTCTGGTCCGTCTGGCCCCGGGTGCGGCAAGGCGACCTACGGAAGCCTGGTGGCAGAGGCTCCAACAGGATCGCAGGAGGAAGAGAACACCGTGATTCCTCTCATCCTGATCGGCGCCACGGTGCTCGGGACCGGGCTGCCGGCGGCCAGGGAGACAGGAGACCCTCATCGAAGAGCGCCACTACGTCGGCGGGCGCGACGACGATCGCTGTAGCCACTCCCGTCACTGACCACTGGGAAGGTCGCCTCCCCATGAGCGCCAAACCCGTTCGGTCACCGCGGTCCGCATATCCGGCCCGGCTCTCGGCCGACCTCGATCCAGAGCTGTCCCGCTGGCTGTGGCTGGTGAAGTGGCTGATCGCGCTGCCCCACTACGTCGTCCTGCTCTTCCTGTGGACGGCCTTCCTGGTGCTGAGCACCGGCGCGTTCTTCGCCATCCTCATCACCGGCCGCTATCCGCGACCCATCTTCGTCTTCAACACCGGAGTGCTGCGCTGGAGTTGGCGAGTGGCCTACTACGCGTACGGCGCCCTCGGCACCGACCGCTATCCACCCTTCACCCTGGCCGACGTACCGGACTACCCGGCGCACTGGGACGTCACGTACCCCGATCAGCTCTCGCGCGGCATTGTCCTGGTGAAGTGGTGGCTGTTGGCCATCCCGCATTATCTGGTCCTCGGCTTCCTGCTCGGCGGAATCCGCGTCCCCTGGGCGGCAGGCGGACTCATCGGCATGCTCGTGCTGTTCGCCGGGATCGCCCTGCTCTTCACGGGGCGATACCCCCGCAGTCTCTTCGACCTGGTGATGGGCCTCAACCGGTGGGTGCTGCGGGTAGCCGCGTATGCCGCGCTCCTGACCGACACCTATCCTCCGTTCCGCCTCGACCAGGGCGGCCAGGAACCCGAGCCCCCGTCATGACCACCGCACTGGTTGCCGCCTTCCTGCTTCTGCACGGCCTCGCCCACCTGCCGGTGTGGCTGCCGGCCAGCGGCCGGCCCGCCCAGCAGTCGGCACCGTTCGACCCACGACACTCCTGGGCACTCGCCTTCGCGGGCCTGCCCCAGTCACGGGCCGTACGCGCCGCCGTCATACTCGCCTCGGCCACCGCCCTGCTCTACGTCATCGCGGGCACGGCAGCCACCACCCAGGCCCGCGGCTGGCCGGTCGCCGCACTCACTGCCGCCGCGTCCGGACTCGTTCTCAAGGCCCTGTGGTTCAACCCCTGGCTGTCGTTCGGTGTGCTGCTCGACGCCGGCGTCATCACCGCGGTGGCGCTCAACTGGCCGGGCTCGCTCTACTGACCCGGTGTGTGTGCTGCGGCGAGCAGTCCGGCCGGCTCTCGCACGGGTGCCGCAAGCCCGTCGAGCCGGGCGCTTGCAGCACTTGGGCGCCCATCGGCAGCGGTGTTGGCTTTCGTCCACCACATCGACCTGACGGTGCGGTCGGACCTCGCGACCATGCGGATCTCGGGCATCCAGGCGGATGCCGCGAAGTGGGCGGCCAGGAAGCCGCTCGCGGCGACAGGCTGACCGTCCCCGACCGGGGTCCACCGGCCCCTACTGCCCGACGTTCCACGATGGGACCGTGGCGGACAGGACATAGGGGCGCAGAGGTCTCAAAAGATCTGTTCCGGTGTCCGATTGAAGGGTGGTGGGGACAGTGGAGCTGCCCCTGATCGTGGGTGTCGATGGATCGGAATCGAGCCTGAGGGCGGTCGACTGGGCCGTCGACGAGGCAGACCGGCTCAGGCTGACGGTGCGGCTCGTACATGCCTCGCTCTGGGAGTACTACGAGGGCGCGGGCCTCCCCTTCACCCCCGCGACCACTTCGCCACACGGCATCGGGGACCAGGCCGGGCACATCGTGGCCGCGGCGGTCGACCGGGCCGGGCGGCGCAACCCCGAAGTGAAGGTGGACACCGAGGTACTGGCCGAGGACACCGAGGCCGCGCTGCTCCGCGCTGCGCGCAACGCCACGGCGCTGGTCACAGGTTCCCGGGGCCGGGGCCCGCTCGCCGGGCTGCTGCTCGGCTCGGTGAGTCTGGCCCTGGCGTCCCGCGCACCGTGCCCCGTCATCGTGGTCCGCGGTTCCGAGATCGCCGGCAACGCGGAGCACGGGCGCATCCTGCTCGGCGTGGGCGACGCGACCACGGGCTCGGCGGCGATCCGGTTCGCGTTCCGCGAGGCCGCGGCCCGCCGGTGCACGCTCGACGCGGTACGCGCCTGGCGCTGCCCCGCGCACGCCACGGCCGACCATCCGCTCCTGACGGGCACGCAGGCTCGCCAGCACAAGGAGCACGCGTCTGTCCTGCTGGACGACGCGCTGCGGATCCCCGTGTGCGACCACCCGGAAGTGGCGGTGCGGCGAGCCGTGGTGGAAGGGCACGCGCACAAAGTCCTGACGGACCGGAGTGCCGCGGCGGATCTGCTGATACTCGGTGCGCGGCGACGCCACGGCCATATCGGTCTCCAGCTCGGCCGGGTGGCACACACACTGCTCCACCACGCCGACTGCCCTGTGGCCGTCGTGCCCCAGCGTGGCTGACCGCCCATCGCCTCGACAGAGGAGTTGCTCATGACGATACGTGTCGGCAACAACAGCATCGGCCGCAACTACCCGCCGGCGGCCCTGGAAAGGAACGCCGGCGGCCCCGGTGACACCGTCGAGGTGGTCGCCGTCAACGCGATCGCTCCCACCGCGACGGCGGCCCATCTGCTGAAGTACGACTCGACGTACGGTCGGCTCAACCGCTCGGTCGCGCACAACGAGGCCTCGATCGCCGTCGACGGCCACCGCATCGCCGTCTCCGCGGAACGGGACCCGGCGTCCTGCGTCGTCGACCCGGCCCTCACTCGGACGAACGGCGAGCTGGTGAAGGTTCTCGGCTGGTACGACAACGAGTGGGGCTGCTGCGACCGGCTCCTCGACCTCACCTCCTACGTCGCCGGGAAGCTGTGATGCCCGGTGCCCTGCGGGGCACTCGCGCGGACGTCCTCGACACGGACAGCATGATCACCGACTCGGCCCGGGTGCACGCCGAGGCACGGAAGGCGACGTTCGACGCCTTCCAGAGCCAGCACCCGTCCCAGAGCCCGGCACAGCGGCGGCCGTTCGATGTGTGTGAGGACGATGTGCGTACTGTCGACGGCAAGGCAGGCCTCGACGGCGGCGCCGCGTTCCCGACCTCCCGAGGTCGGCACCTGTCCACCGCGACGCCGGAGGCTGTGGCTGCGGACAAGGAGCGGCGCCATGTCGAGCGGCTGCGCAAGGGCGATATCACCGCATACCCGAGGACCGTACGGCTGCCGCATGCGTCGCGGCGGGACGGAGTCGCGCCCGCGGCGGCCTGCGCCTCCCGGCACGCACGTGAACTGCTGGTGCACGCCGGAGTTCTGGACCTCTTCGACGCGCTGGTCGACGGGGACGAGACGGCTCGGCTGCGTCTGGCCGGCAGGCCTGACCCGGCGCTGTTCCTGGCAGCTGCGCGTCGCCTTGACGTGCCTGCCCGGGAAACCGCCGTCGTCGAGGGCGGGCCGGACGTCGTGGTGCGCGATCCGGGGGAACTGTTCGTCGAAGGCGGCGCGCCATGAGCGACCTGACCGAAGGCCGGACCGAGGACTGGATCTGGGAGTTCGAGGGGTACGACCCCGGCCAGGAGCGGCTCAGGGAATCCTTGTGCACGCTGGGCAACGGCTACTTCGCCGCCCGGGGCGCCGCCCCCGAGTGCCTGGCGGACGACGTGCACTACCCCGGGACGTACGCGGCGGGCTGCTACAACCGGCTCCTCTCCGACGTCGCGGGCCGGCAGGTCTCGAACGAAGACATGGTCAATCTGCCGGACTGGCTGCCGCTGCGCTACCGGCTGGAGGACGGGCCCAATGAGTCGGAGTGGCTCTCTCCCGACTCCGGTGCGCTCGTCGAACTGCGCCAGCGTCTCGACCTGCAGTCCGGTGTGCTGGAGCGGAATCTCCGGTACGAGCTCGGTGGCGGCCGAGTCCTCAGGGTGCGTCAGCTGCGGCTCGTCCACATGGCGGATCCCCATGTCGCCGCCCTGCGCACCGAGTTCACGGCCGAGGGCCGACCGTTCCGACTCGAGGTCGAGGCGGCGCTCGACGGGACCGTCGCCAATACCGGCGTGCCGCGCTACCGGCAGCTGGCATCCGTCCACTTGACCCACATCCACACCGGGGCCTCCCCCCACGAGACGGTATGGCTCCGCTGCCGCACCACCACGTCCGACATCCGCATCGGCCTGGCCGCGCGTACGACAGCAGCCGGTAGGCCGGCGGAGATCCGCCACAGCGCGGGGCGTGCCGCCCAGCTCTTCCACCTGTCTCTCGCCCCGGGCCGCACCGTCACCGTCGACAAGACCGTCGCTCTGCACACCTCCCGCGACCCGGCGATCAGCGACCCGCTGCGTGCCGCAGTCGACCGGGTCGGCCGGGCGCCCGGCTTCAACGAGCTCCTGGACTCGCACCTCACGGCCTGGGAGCAACTGTGGCGCAGGGCCGAGCTGGAGGTGCCCGGCGAGGCAGGGCGGATCCTGCGGCTGCATCTCTTCCATGTGCTGCAGACCCTGTCCCCGCACACCGCTGACCTCGACGTGGGGGTTCCGGCGCGCGGGATGCACGGCGAGGCGTACCGCGGACATGTCTTCTGGGACGAGCTGTTCGTGCTGCCTTATATGAATCTGCACTTCCCCGAAGTCTCGCGGTCCCTGCTCACCTACCGCTACCGGCGTCTGGAGCAGGCCCGCACCGCGGCACGCGACATCGGCCGCGCCGGGGCGATGTTCCCGTGGCAGAGCGGCAGCGACGGCCGCGAGGAGACCCAGGAACTGCACCTCAATCCGCGCTCGGGGCGCTGGCTGCCGGATCACTCACGGCTGCAGCACCACGTCGGCGCGGCCGTCGCCTACAACGTGTGGCGGTACTGCGAGGCCTCCGGGGACACCGAGTTCCTGCACACCAAGGGCGCGGAGATGCTGTTGCAGACCGCCCGCTTCTGGGCGGACTCGGCGACGTACGACGAAACGCTCGGCCGGCACCGGATCCTCGGGGTGGTCGGCCCCGACGAGTACCACGACGCGTATCCGGACGCCGAGAGGCCAGGCCTCGACGACAACGCCTATACGAACGTCACCGCGGCGTGGGTCCTGGCCCGCGCGCTGGACGTCCTGGAGATGCTGCCCGAACCGCGCCACCGGGAACTCGTCGAGCGGACGGGGCTCGACGGCGGGGAGCTCGAGCAGTGGCAGGACGTGTCCCGGACGCTCCACGTGCCGTTCCACGAGGGTGTGATCAGCCAGTTCTCGGGCTACGGCGAACTCGCCGAACTGGACTGGAACGGCTACCGCGCCAAGTACGGGGACATCCGCCGGCTCGATCGGATCCTGGAGGCGGAGGGCGACACCGTCAACCGGTATCAGGCCTCCAAACAGGCGGACGTCCTGATGCTCGGCTACCTTTTCTCGCCCACCGAACTCCGCTCCCTCTTCAAGCGGTTGGGATACCCGCTGGACGATGACACCTGGCGCCGCACGGTCGACTACTACCTGGCCCGCACCAGCCACGGCTCTACGCTCAGCGGGCTCGTGCACGGCTGGGTGCTGGCCAGGGTCCGGCGTGCCGAGGCCTGGAAGTACGTCCAGGAGGCGCTCCGCGGCGACATCGCCGACCTGCAGGGCGGCACGACGGGCGAGGGCATCCACCTGGGCGCCATGGCGGGCACCCTCGACCTCGTCCAGCGCGGGCTGACCGGGCTGGAGACGCGGGGCGGCGCGCTGTGGCTGGATCCGGTGCCGCTGCCGGAACTCTCCGAGTACGGGTTCACCCTGCGCTACCAAGGGCATTGGGGCGTGCGGCTGCGGATGCGGCCGGGCAAGCTGCACATCAGTGTGCCCTCGTCGGACGGTTCACCCATCGACATCGAACTGCCGGGCCGCGCTGTCTCCCTGGAACCCGGGGAGTCCTGCGAACTGTCGCTCCCCGGCTGAGTGCCGGCGGCCCGGCGACTATCCCGGCACCACGGCCAGCGGGCACCGGGTGTGGTGGGCCAGCGCGTCCACCGCCGAGCCGAGAGTGCCGCCCCGCCGGCCAACCACCAGGAGCTCGGCCCGGAGGGAGGCGCGGACCAGAGCCTCGGCCGGGGAGTGCGGGACGACGTCCTTGAGGACGGGCACGTCCAGGTACTTGTCGTGCCAGGGGCGCAGCGCGTCGGAAAGGAGTTGCGCCTCGCGGTCCCGCCACTGCGCCCGGTCCTTCTCCGGGAGGGCGGACGGCATCCGGTCGGCCGCGGGCGAGGACAGCGCCCAGGCGTGTACCACGTGGAGCCGTGCCTTCTTGCGACGGGCCGCGTCGAAGGCGAAGTCGATCGCGGCATCGTCCGGATCCCGAGCGTCGACCCCGAGCGTCACCTTGTCGGGTCTCGGCCCGGTGTGGTTTGAGGCGAGACCGCTCGGCACCAGCACCACCGGCCGGGTGCACGCCTCGGCGACGGCCAGGGACATGGCACCCAGCGTCAGCCCGGCGAACCCTCCGGCGCCCCGGGTGCCGAGCACCACCAGTCCGGCCGAGGCTGCCTCGCCGAGCAGCGTCGGTACGACGGGACCGCTGAGACGTACCCCCTCGACCCGCAACCGCGGGTGCCTGCCCGCCAGTTCGGCGACCACGGGGGCGGGAAGCGGCACCTGCCGGTACGGCCAGAGGCCCGCGAGCTCGTCGGCAGACAGCGGCGACACATGCACCACCTTGAGGACGTGCCCGCGGCGCAGCGCCTCCAGGGCTGCCCAGTCGGCGGCCGCGCGACTGCGTGTCGAACGGTCGACTCCCACGATCACTGACTGCCGCATACCGGTTCACCCCCGGCTCGTAAGGCGGCGAGGCCGCTCGCCCTCGCACCCAGCATGGATGCCGGGCGGTCCGGCAGAGAGAGGCCGGACGGGCCCGAGGAGGGTCTGGTGGGCCCCTCCTGCGCCATCTCCCGCGGGCACGGCGCTGGGCGGGGAACGGACCTGAGCGCGGTACCGGAGGCGCTCGTCATGCTGCAATCGGCTGGCCTCACCCGGACCACGTGGGGCTTCTCCCGCGACGGCCCGGCAGGTCTCACCGCCGGCGCGTCGACGGCGGATGCGGCGGCGCGGGTCGCGAAGAACAGCGTGCCCCGCGACACGCTGCCCCGGCCCAGCTCACTCAGGACGCACCGGTGTCGGCGACGGCCTACCAGGCGGGGGATGACGACGACCGCGTGTCGGTCACCGTGCGATGGGCCGGACGCGATGGCTCACCCCACAGGGGGCCGGCCAGGGTTGATCCCGGGCTCAGGGCCGGAGCGCAGGCCGTGAGCCAGGTCAGCTCCCACGGCGAGCTGACGATGCCGCCACCCGACCATCTGGCCGGCCTGCCGCAGGCGGGGCTGGGGGCGGGGATTGCAGCCGCGCGTACGGTCGGAGTGGTCATCGGCGGCAGCCTGATGCGCCGGCACCTGGTGAGCGTGCGCCTGGCGGAACGGGAGCACGAGCGGAGCCACGTCGGTCCTCGATGGGGCACAGGACCAACTGAGCGGGGCCGACCGGACTCGACGCGGGTCCGGTCGGCACTCGCGGGTTCGCACGGCTGGCAGGACGCTGGAGGGAAAGAGACCCCCAACAACGCGAGGGAGAGGGCGAGATGACTGGCATGATCGAGCGGATCCCGAACTGGCCGCCAGTGCTGCCCGACCTGTTCGGCTGGGTCGAGGCCAGCCTACCGGGGTTGCACACGACACCTGGACTGCACGGCATCCGGATCGAGGAGTCCCTCACGGAGGACACGTACGTCCTCCGCGCCGAACTCCCCGGCATCGACCCCGCCAAGGACGTCGAGATCACCATGACGGAAGGCGTCCTGACGCTGCGCGCCGAGCGCAGTACCCAGTCCGCGGACAAGCGGCACACTGAGTTCCGCTACGGCACCTTCGCCCGCGCCGTCCGGCTGCCGGCCGGCGCCCGCGGCGACGACGCCGCTGCCGACTACAAGGATGGCGTGCTGACCATCACGGTCCCGGTGCCGGAGACGAAGGCCGGCACCAGGACGATTCCGGTGCGGCATACCTGAGCGCGGATCTGCGCATGCCGCCAGCGCCTGCGCGACCGGAACGAATCGGCCGCGCAGGCGCCTTCCTGAGCACAGACATGCGACTCTGCCGACGCTTCAGCGGAACGTTGAACCATCCATGGGCGGACTCATTCGTGCGATACCACCGCAACCGGACAGACAACGTGATGGATCGTCCGTGTTCCCGGGCGTCTCGATGCCCGGCGAGGGCGAGGGCGACGGAACCGACCATGAAGCCGGCGAAGCCACGGGAGCCGAGGGCAGGGACCCCGGACGCGTCCGCCGGATCGAGCCGGAGGCCGAGCGGCTCGCTCGACGACCGACGAGCAGCAGGCACGAACTCGGTCTCGGCGAGGCCGTCGGACTCTCCCGGGTCCTGGGACGGTTGCCGCAGCGTCGGGTGGTGTACGCGGTGGAGGGCGCGGACACCGCCTTCGGCACCGGGCTCTCCCCCGACGTGGCGGCCGTGGTCGATCCGGTGGCGTCCTCGGTCGGCAACGAGATCGTGCGGCACCGCGGCACGGGGGCGAGCCAAGGACGGTACGCACCTTCGAGGTCTTCGGGCGGGTGCAGGGCGTGGGCTCGCGGCTCTTCACGCAGGGCAGCGCCACCGCGCTCGCGCCTGACCGGCTGGGTGGCGAACGTCGACGGTCACGTGGCAGGCGCGGTCGCCGGACCACCGGAAGCAGTCGGCGAGTTCACCCACCGGCTGCGCAGTGGTGCGCCCGGCTCTGGCTCTGGTTCGCAAAGTGCGGGTGGCCGAAGCGCGGGGACAGGTACCTGCTGAGGAAATCACCGCCGGGCGCCCACCCCTTCCCGCCTGTCCTGGAGTTCCTCCAGGTCCACAGATCCGCGATGCCGTTCCCTCTTGCCACGGGGCCGAACGGCCCCTGCCCCCGGTGGAGTCTGACACTGACTCTGGAAGCAGAGCCCCCGAGCGACGCCATCAGGAGGAGGCAACCCATGACCACGCCTGCTGCGCCTGCCGTGCTCGACCGCACCGGCCTCAACGCCCTCGTCGAGGCCCTTGTGGCGAGCGGCCGCACCGTCATCGGCCCCACTGTCCGGGACGCCGCGATCGTGCTCGCGGAACTCGGCTCCGCCGAGGAACTTCCTTACGGGTGGGGCGTGGAGCTGGAGGCCGGGCACTACCGGCTGCGGCGGCGCAACGACGAGGCGGCGTTCGCTCACTCCGCGGGCCCGCAATCCTGGAAGAACTTCCTGCATCCACAGCGGGAGAAGCTGTGGAGCGCGGACCGCTCGGCGGACGGGCAGCTGACCGTACAGGCGGAGTCCGCCGCCGCGCCCTCGTACGCGTTCCTCGGCGTCCGACCCTGCGACCTGCGCGCCATCGCGATCCAGGACCGAGTGCTGACCGGCGGGCACTTCAAGGACAGCGGCTATCAGGAACGCCGGAAAGGGGCGTTCCTGATAGCCGCCGAGTGCACCGAGCCCGGGGCGACGTGCTTCTGCGTCTCCATGGGCAGCGGTCCGGGCGCCGATGCCGGTTTCGATCTCGCCCTCACCGAGGTCGTGGACCAGGCAGGGCACCGCTTCTTCGTACGGGTCGGCACCGAGGAGGGTGCCGAGCTGCTGGCCGAGGTCCCCCACCGCGCCGCCGACTCGACGACGCGGGAGTCCGCCCGTACGGCAGTGGCCGACGCCGCGGACCGGATGGGCCGGTCCATGCCGCCGGTGAGCCTGCAGCGGCTGATGGGCGCAAGCCTGGAGGCCGACCGCTGGGACGACGTCGCCGCGCGCTGTCTGACCTGCGGCAACTGCACCATGGTCTGCCCGACCTGCTTCTGCACCACCACCGAGGAGGTCACCGATCTCACCGGGGATCACGCCGAGCGGTGGCAGCGCTGGGACTCCTGCTTCGACCTGGACTTCTCCCATATCCACGGCGGTCCGGTGCGCAAGTCGCCGCACAGCCGCTACCGGCAGTGGCTGACCCACAAACTCGGCACCTGGCACGACCAGTTCGACAGCTCCGGATGTGTGGGCTGCGGCCGCTGCATCGTCTGGTGTCCCGTCGGCATCGACATCACCGAGGAAGTCTCGGCGCTCCAGGAGGAGGCAGAGCGATGACCGCCGCGACGATGATGAGCGCCCTTCCCGCCGAGCACCGCGACCGCCTGATGCGGATTGCCCGCGAGGTGAACGTCCCCGTGGGCACGCGTCTCTTCCAGGAAGGCGGACAGGCCGACCGGTTCTGGGTCGTCCGCACCGGGACGGTCTCCCTCGACATGTATGTCCCCGGCCGCCGTGCCCCTGTCATCGAGACCATCGGGCACGGTGAACTCGTCGGCTGGTCCTGGCTGTTCCCACCGTACGTGTGGCAGCTGGGCGCAGAGACGATCAGCCCGCTGCGCGCCTATGAGTTCGACGCGGTGGCGGTCCGCGCCGTCTGCCAGGACGACCCCACGCTCGGCGTGGAGGTCGCCATGTGGGTCGGCAAGGTGCTCGCCCACCGGCTGCAGTCCGCCCGCACCAGGCTCCTTGACCTGTACGCGCCCTACGGCAGCGGAACGGGCACGCGGGGATGACCGCCCTCCCCGTACCCCACCGCGTCGTCGATCGGCACCGGGAGACCCACGACACCGTCACCCTTCGCCTGAAACCGGTCGGTGAGGCACTGTCGGCCTTCGCGCCCGGGCAGTTCGCGATGATGTACGCCTTCGGCCGGGGCGAGGTCCCCATCTCGGTCAGCGGCATCCCCCGCGACGGTGACCTCGTCCATACGGTACGCGGCGTCGGCGCCGTCTCCGCCGGCCTGTACGACGCTCAAGTGGGAGACGTACTGGCGTTGCGCGGCCCGTACGGCACCGGCTGGGAGCTGTCCGCGGCCACAGGGCACGACCTCCTCGTGGTGGCGGGCGGCATCGGGCTCGCCCCACTGCGACCTCTGATCCACGACGCCGTCCTGGATGCGGAGGCCTACGGACGGCTCAACGTCCTCATCGGGGCCCGCGGCCCCGCCGAGTTGATCTGCCGTGCGGAGACGGGGCGTTGGCCGACCGCTTACACCGGTGTCACCGTCGACCGGCCAGGCGACGGCTGGACGGGCCAGATCGGCGTGGTCACCCGCCTCCTGGGCCTCGCCCGTTTCGAGCCGACGGCGACCACCGCATTCGTCTGCGGCCCCGAACCGATGATCCGGGCGACCGCTCGCGACCTGCTGCACCGCGGCCTGCCGGCCGACCGGATCAAAGTCTCTCTGGAACGCAACATGCGCTGCGCTACGGGCCACTGCGGACACTGCCAGCTCGGCCCACTGCTGCTGTGCCGGGACGGCCCTGTGGTCGGCTGGGACATCGCCGAACCTCTGCTCTATGTAAGGGAGTTGTGACATGAGTGCGCCGACCCTCGCCGTGTTCAAACTGGCCTCCTGCGACGGCTGTCAGCTCACACTGCTCGACTGCGAGGACGAACTCCTCGGCCTCGCGGGACAGGTGCGGATCTCCCACTTCCTGGAGGCGTCCAGCGCCGTCCGGCCCGGTCCGTACGACCTCACACTCGTCGAGGGCTCCATCACCACGGCCGCCGACGCCGAGCGGATCCGCGAGATCCGAGCCGCCTCCCGCCACTTGGTGACCATCGGAGCCTGCGCCACGGCCGGCGGGATCCAAGCCCTGCGCAATTTCGCCGATGTCGACGAGTATCGCCGCACCGTCTACGCCCGCCCCGAATACATCAGTGCACTAGCCACCTCCACGCCCGTATCCGCCCACGTGGACGTCGACTTCGAGCTGCGCGGCTGTCCCATCGACCGCCGCCAGCTCCTCGAAGTCATCACCGCCTACCTCAGCGGCCGAAAACCCGACGTCCCCGACCACAGCGTCTGCTTCGAGTGCAAGCGGCGCGGCACGGTCTGCGTCACCGTCGCCCACGGCACCCCCTGCCTCGGCCCGGTCACCCACGCCGGCTGCGGCGCGATCTGTCCGGCGTACGGGCGTGGCTGCTACGGCTGCTTCGGCCCGTCCGGCTCAGTGAACCTCCCCGCACTGATCCCGTTGCTACGCCGCGACGGCATGGACGATCGCGACACCGAACGCTTCCTTCACACCTTCAACACGGCCGCCTTCGAAGCGGAGTTGAGGTCGTGACACATCGAGGTTCCCAGGTCCTGCACGCCGGCTCGCTCTCCCGCGTGGCGGGCGAGGGCGAACTGCACCTGCGCGACGTCGGCAAGGCCCCTGCGGGCCGGGCCGTACCACCCACGTGGGTCGTCGCGCGGCGGGTGGTGGACCTGCCACTCAGCGAGCAACCGCCTCGCACCTGCTGACACACGCATGGCGTGGGGCCGTTCGGCTCCCGGCAGCGGAGATGCCGCGATCGACACGATGGAACCCGGACCACATGCGGCGGCCCGACACCGAAGCCAGGGGTCAAGGAGAGCCATGAGTGCACGGACCTTCACTCCACAGCGGCCGATCAGGGTCTTCCTCCTCGACGACCGTGAAGTCATCCTCCGTGGTCTGCGCGACCTGCTCGACGCGAACCCCGGCATCGAGGTGGTCGGAGATGCCGCGAGCAGCGCCCAGGCGCTGGTCCGCGGCCCGGGCGCTCCGCCCCGACATGGCTCTGCTCGATGTGCGGCTGCCGGATGGCGACGGCATCACGGTCTACGGTGAACTGCAGTCGGACACGCTGGAGTCGGCGTGTCCGATGCTCACGTCGTTCGACGACGAGGACGCCCTCCTCGACGCCATCACGGCCGGGGCCGCAGGCTACGGGTCCTCAACATTCTCCGCCCGACCGTCGCCATCACCTGGTACGCCGTGTTCGGCGCCCACGCCCTGCACCGCCATCCGGCCCTGCGTCCGCGCTTGGTGCGCGACGGCGAAGGATACGCCCGGGCATTCGCCCACGAAGTCCGGCGCTTCTACCCGTTCGCGCCGTTCGTGGCCGGCTTCGCGGCCCGCGATACGGAGCACGACGGGGAGCCGATCCCGGAAGGCACCCTCCTCCTCCTCGACCTCTACGGCCAGAACCACGATCCGGAACTATGGGGTACGCCCTACGAGTTCGACCCGGAACGGTTCACCGGCCGAGAACCGGGGCGCGACGAGCTCGTCCCTCAAGGCGGCGGAGACGCGTCCCGAAACCATCGCTGCCCGGGCGAGGACGTGACCCTGGCCGTGTTGAGCTGTCTGCTGCCCCGCCTCGCTCGCCTTGAGTATCGCGTTGCCGAGCAGGATCTGCGGATCCCGCTGGACCGGATGCCGACGACGCCCCGCAGCGGCTTCGTCATCGAACTGCCTGGGGAGGAATCCCATGGGACGCAAGAGTCGGCCTGATCACGGCGCCGATCAAAGCCCGCAGACTGCGGCCGACGAGGTCCTCAGCGAGGCGGAAGAAGCGGAGACCAGCCTTCCCGGCCGGGAGCGCGAGCCGCGCAAGGACGCAGAGGCCGGGGACGCTCTCTCACCTAGTCCAGAAGCACAGAAGCACGTCGCCCGAAACACCCGCCCCGCGAATGACGAATAGGCGTGCTGTTTACGGGCTAGGTCACAGAGAGCGCGGGTCAGTTCGCCAGCAGCAAGCGACGGCTCCACGGAGAACGGTGGACTGAGGAATTCGAAGGACCGAATGGCGGGGCTGTCACGGCCGGCCGAGCACAACCGTCACTGCTGACCCGCGCACTCGGCCACGTGGAGCCGACCGGTTTCGAACAGCGCTCAGTCAACTCAAGCGGCCTGCATCTTGGATGCACGGTCCGCAGATGTCCGCATGACAGGGAGCAACCCAGGAAGACATAGACCCGGCGTGGAGCTACACGTCGGGCGACTCATCCCGTCGAGCAGCGCGGCGTCGCAGGCGCACCGGCAGTGCGTACCAGCAGAAGCCGAACCACAGCATGACGCCGCCGACGAGTGCTTCGGCAAGCACACCGGGGACCACGAGGCGAAGGATGAGCAGGAGCGTGAAGGCGATGGTCAGGGCCAGGAGCACCATGCCGCAGATCATCAAGCGGCTTGCCGCTTCGACCACTTCGTCCTTCATGCGTTGGCCGGACAGGAAGCGATGGATGGAGACGGGCGCGATGAGCGAGCCGGTGGCTGACGCGCCGAGAACGACCGTGACGACGTAGACGACCCGGTCGAACGTGGCCAACTCCCGGAACAGCGGGGTGAAGGCGACGCTGAGCAGGAAGCCGAAGAGGATCTGCACGCCGGTCTGGGCGACTCGGGTCTCTTGGAGTATCTCGTTCCAACGGCGATTGACCCGGTCCCGTGCCGTCTCCGGCGGCTCGACGCCCAGCTCCGAACTTGCCCGGTCCTGGCAGCCACGGCAAAAGAGGTCCTCTGCCGTCGCCTCAACTAACTTCTCTGTCATGGCCATTGGCTTCCTCTCACATCCAGAAGAACCGAATGCCCCGCCCCGGCCTCTCTATGCAGGTCGCGCGTCGCGCGCCCCGGCACGCGAGCAGATGGAACCGTCCGGCAGTGAACGTCGCACGTACAATGAACCACCCGACAACGCAGCACGGTTCACCCAGCTCAACACCGTGCGGGCGTGATCCACAGCGATACCGACGAGGGGTAGGTCTCGTGGCAGCGCCCGGAGCACCTACCGCACCAACCTCTCTCCTCAGCGTGTGCGGGACGACACACCGACCGTGTGTGGCCGACGCTCGCCGCGCCTCAGTGGCGGGGCGGTCCTGTCGTCGGCTTCGCCCGCCTCGACACATGGATGCACGCCCACTTCCCCATCGAGGACACCGCCTACCGGTAGGCGGCTCAGGACAACGACGTCAGCGACACGGCCCCATGATCGGCCGCTACCACCCGGGCGCCCACCACACCTACGTCGCCACCGGCTTCGGCGGCTGGGGCATGTGCAGCGGCGTCCTCACCGGACAACTCCTTACCCGGCTCCTGCACGGTGACCAGCCGCCGTGGACGGAGTCGTACGACCCGCGCAGGCTGTGGAGCGCCGCGGGGTAGAGACCCCGCCGCCGGGCATCCAGCAGAATCGACCTAAAACTGATGTAGGCATGAGACGGGTCTCCGGCCCCCCTCTCTCTCGCGCTCCAGCACGCGAAGGAACCCATCGACGGCCCTGCGGTCGAACGAATTCATTCTCCGTGACCCCAAGGCCGGCAGCAGGTGATTCTTCAACACGGAGTCGAGGCTCCGGATCGAGTCGGCATCGAGCGAGTGGCGATCCAGATATTGCCGAATCAACGTCCCGCACACTCGCATGTCCGATCATCGTCGCCCGTCCATGCCCTGCATCACATCGCGCGGCCATGTCGGAGGTCGTGACCCGGAACGGACATCCGCCGATACTGAGGCCGAGGTTGCGCCCGAGTCATCCCGCCAAATAGCTGACGCCCCATCAGTAGAGTCAATGTTGAGCCAGCATCAGCCCCACCCCGACCCCGCCACCGATCGCCATGAATCGCCATGAATCGCCACGGTCAAGAACTAGCCTCAATCAATCTGACCAGCGAAGACCCCGCCAGGCCCCCACTCGCTCGAATCACCCGGAGGTACCCATGAGGATGCTCATCAACGTGGCGGAGACCGTGGTCGCGGACGCGCTCAGGGGGATGGCGGCGGCGCATCCGGAGCTGCGGGTCGACGTGGAGAACCGGGTGATCACGCGGTCGGACGCACCGGTCGCCGGGAAGGTCGCGCTGGTGTCGGGCGGCGGGTCGGGGCACGAACCGCTGCACGGCGGGTTCGTGGGGCCGGGGATGCTGTCGGCCGCGTGTCCCGGTGAGGTGTTCACCTCGCCGGTGCCCGACCAGATGGTGCGGGCCGCGGCCGCCGTGGACAGCGGCGCGGGCGTGCTGTTCGTCATCAAGAACTACACCGGTGACGTGCTGAACTTCGACATGGCCGCCGACCTGGCCGAGGACGAGGGCATCCAGGTCGCCAAGGTCCTCGTCAACGACGACGTGGCCGTGACCGACAGCCTGTACACGGCAGGGCGGCGCGGCACCGGCGCGACCCTGTTCGTGGAGAAGCTGGCGGGCGCCGCCGCCGAGGAGGGCATGCCGCTGGAGCGCGTCGAGGCGATCGCCCGGAAGGCCAACGAGAACTCCCGCAGCTTCGGCGTCGCCCTCAGCGCCTGCTCCACCCCCGCGAAGGGCTCCCCCACCTTCGACCTGCCCGCCGGTGAGCTCGAACTGGGCGTCGGCATCCACGGCGAGCCGGGCCGCGAGCGGCGGGCCATGATGACGTCCCGGGAGATCGCCGACTTCGCCGTGGACGCCGTCCTGGAGGACCTCGACTCGCACGACCCGGTGCTCGTCCTCGTCAACGGCATGGGCGCCACCCCGCTCCTGGAGCTGTACGGCTTCAACGCGGAGGTCCACCGCGTGCTCGGCGAACGCGGGGTTCCCGTGGCCCGCACCCTCGTCGGCGACTACGTGACGTCCCTCGACATGGCGGGTACCTCCGTGACGCTGTGCCGGGTCGACGAGGAGCTGCTGCGGCTGTGGGACGCGCCCGTGCGCACCGCGGGGCTGCGCTGGGGCATGTGACCTCCGGCCCGGCCCCGGTACCAGCCTCCGTACCGACCCCCCACGCCACCGGCCCGGACCCCTCGGCCCGGCGCACCGCCAACGCAAGGAGTTCCCGTGCTCGACGCCGATTTCTTCCGCCGCTGGCTGACCACCGCCGCCGCGGCCGTCGACCGGGAGGCGGAGCGGCTCACCGAGTTGGACTCGCCCATCGGCGACGCCGACCACGGCAGCAACCTCCAGCGCGGCTTCACCGCCGTCGCCGCCGTCCTGGCGAAGGAGACCCCGGACACCCCCGGTGCCGTACTGACCCTGGCGGGACGGCAGTTGATCTCCACCGTGGGCGGCGCGTCCGGACCGCTGTACGGCACGCTGCTGCGCCGCACCGGCAAGGCCCTGGGCGACGCGGCCGAGGTCAGCGAGGCCGAGTTCGCCGACGCCCTGCGCACCGGCGTCGACGCGGTGGCCGCGCTGGGCGGTGCGGCACCCGGCGACAAGACGATGCTGGACGCCCTGGTCCCGGCGCTCGACGCGCTCCCCACGTCCTTCGCCGCGGCCCGCGCCGCCGCCCACGAGGGCGCCCTCGCGACCACGCCGCTGCAGGCCCGCAAGGGCAGGGCGAGCTACCTGGGCGAACGCAGCATCGGCCACCAGGACCCGGGGGCCACGTCGTCGGCGCTGCTGTTCGAGGCGCTGGCCGAGACGGCGGAGGGGACGGGGCGTGAGTGACGGCAGGGCAGACGCGGGCGAAGCACACGGCGGCGTGAGTGACGGCAGGCGCGACGACGGCGAAGGGCCCGGCGACATGGGTGGCGAGGGTCGCGGCGGCACGAGCAGCGGGGGCAGCGGAGGCAGCGGAGGCAGCGGAGGCAGCGGAGGCAGCGGAGGCAGCGGGGGCAGCGGGGGCAGCGGCAGCATGAGCGGCGAGGGCGGCAGGGGCACGAGTGGCGCGGGGCTCGACGGCGGGAGCGACGACGGCAAGCTCGTCGGCGTCGTGCTCGTCTCCCACAGCGGGCCCGTCGCCGAGTCCGTGGCGACCCTCGCGACGGGGCTCGCCGGGGGCGGCACCGCGCCGGTGGCCGCCGCGGGCGGCACGGAGGGCGGCGGCCTCGGCACCAGCTCCGAGCTGATCGCCGCCGCCGCGCACCGGGTCGACCGGGGCGCGGGGGTCGCGATCCTCGTCGACCTCGGCAGCGCCGTCCTCACGGTCAAGGCCCTCCTGGCCGAGGGCGACGAACTCCCGGACGGCGCCCGCCTCGTCGACGCGCCGTTCGTGGAGGGCGCGGTGGCGGCGGTCGTGACGGCGTCGGCGGGCGCGGACATCGCGGCGGTGGAGGCGGCGGCGCGGGAGGCCTACGCGTACCGGAAGGCGTGAGGGGGCCGAGCCGCCCCGAACAGCCACGAACAGCCCCTCATCGCACCCCCGTTCCACTCCACCTCTTGATGTGCCCCCGTCACCCCTGTCAAATTGGTCCGGACCAATCGCGTCGAGTGGAAGGCACGACCGTGCGACGGACCCCCCACCCGCCCCGCCACCGGCTCCCCCTGAAGTCCGCCTGCCTCACTGTCACCGCGGCGGTCTTCGTGCTGAGCTCCTGCGCCTGGGGCGGCGACGACGGCAAGAGCACGCGGATACCCTCCGCGCCCCGCGGCCTCACCGTGCAGGCGGGCAGTGCCACGTCCGTGCACGTGATGTGGAACAGCACCACCGACGGCTCCGACGTCACCGGCTACGAGATCTACCGGGGCACCGCCAAGGTCAAGGACGTCCCCGCCGACCGGCACATGGTGGACATCACCGGCCTCAAACCGAAGGCCACCTACACCTTCTCCGTCCGGGCCCGCGACGGCGACGGCAACGTCAGCCCCGACAGCAAGAAGCTGCGGGTCACCACGCCCGCGGCGACCACCGCCGACCGGAAGGCCCCGGCAAGTCCGCGCACGCTGCGCGGCGAGGCCCAGGGCGGGCACGCGGCGACGCTGGCGTGGGATGCGTCGAAGGACAACCGCAGCGTCGCCTCGTACGAGATCTACCAGGGCGGGTCGAAGATCCACAGCGTGGGCGGGGGCACCACCGACACGCTGATCACGGGCCTGCGGCCGGGCACCACGTACAGGTTCACCGTGAAGGCGCGCGACGCCGCCGACAACTTCTCGGCCGCGAGCCCCGCCGTGCGCGTCCGGACGGCCGCGGGCAAGGACAGCGGGCGCGCCACCGCCCCGGCCGACTTCACGGCGCGGACGCACAAGTCCGGTGACGGGGCGTACTACATCGACCTGACGTGGAAACCCCCGCACACCGGCGGGGCGGTGACGGAGTATCAGATCCACCTGGACGGCAAGAGCGCGACCTCATTGGTCTTCGGCGGCACTGCCCCCCAGGACAAGGCGAAGCACAGCTTCTACGTCGGCCGGAAGTCCGGCGACACGCACCGGGTGAAGCTCCGCGCCAAGCTGCCCGACGGCACCTGGGGCGGCTACTCCCCCGAACGGACCGTCACCACCGCACAGAGCGGGCCGAAGTAGGTGATCTCGTTCCGCTCCATGAGCCGGTTTCGGCCTTTATGATCACCGCGGGCCCCCAGGGGGGAGGCCCGTAGGGATCAGGAGGGGTACATGTCCGGAGTCTCCAGACGGTCATTGCTGGGCTACTCGGGTTCGGCGGCGGCGGGCGCGGTGCTCGCCTCCGCGGGTACGGCACAGGCGGACGACAAGGGCGGCGCCGCGGCCGCGCAGACCGCCGAGGGCAGCCAGTCGGCGGTGGCGTTCGAACCGGGGACGCAGTTCAGCGGGCGCGTCCAGCACGGTTCGGGCTACGCGGAGCTGTCCATGACCTTCAGCGTCCGGGTCGAGGAGCCCTCCGGGCAGCAGGAGGTCACGCCCGCGGACATCGCGGAGGCCCTCAACGACCTCGCCGCCAAGCGCGGCTGGCCGCCCATCACCTTCTACGGGACGCCGCCGAAGGTCCGGCTGAACTGACCCGGGCAGCCGACGACGAAAGCCACCCCCGCACCGGACGCCGATCGGGTGCGGGGGCGCCCGGCCAGGGCCTAGTCACCCGGCCGGGCGGCGGTGCGCCGACCCCGACGGGGCCCGCCCCGCGCTCCCCCGCCGCACCAGCAGCTCCGCCGCCCGCAGGCACCACGCACGCGTCTCGCTCTCGAACGCGAGCCCGCGCTGGCAGGTCAGATAGGGGCCGATCCGCTGCCCCGTCAGCAGGAACTCCTCCTCGTCCACGTCCCCGCGCAGCCGCCGCAGCAGCTTGCCGAGTACCTCGACCTTGGCCTCGGCGACCGCCGCGCGCTCCTGGAGTTGGGCGATCACCGGCGTCGCGTCGACGCCGTCGACCGCCTGCACCTTGACCAGGAGGTCGTCCCGGATGAAGGACGGCTTGGCGGGTGCGGTGGCGAAGCGCTGCAGTTCGGTGACGCCCGCGTCCGTGACCCGGAACATCCGTTTGTTGGGGCGTCCGTCCTGCACCACCTCGCGCCCGGAGACCAGGCCGTCGCCCTCCAGACGGGTCAGCTCGGCGTAGAGCTGCTGCGGCAGGGCGTGCCAGAAGTTGGCGACGCCGATGTCGAACCCCTTGGCCAGTTGGTAGCCGCTGAACTCGCCGTCGAGCAGTGCCGCGAGCACCGCGTGCCGCAGAGCCATGTCCGCCCTCTCCTTCGCGCTGCGCCGACCGGTCTTCCCTTCCGGGCGCCGTGCGACCATGATAGTCATAAATCTGACTACTCAGATTCTTGACTATGGAGGTTCGCATGGCCACCACCCAGTCCACCGACGCCACCAGCCGGTCCACCGACGCCGCCGCACCGTCCGCCGCTGCCGCCGCACGCTTCCGCGAAGCCGTCGAGAAGCGTGAACTCGCCGCGCTGGAGGACCTGTTCACCCCGGACATCCGCTTCTACAGCCCGGTGAAGTTCCAGCCCTTCGAGGGCCGCGAGATGGTGATCGGGCTCTTCGGGGTGCTGCTGCGCCTGTTCGAGGACTTCCGGTACGTCGGGTCCTACGAGGGCGCGGCGCAGACCAGCGCCGACGGGAGCGAGGCGGACTCGGCCGTCCTGCTGTTCCGGACGACCGTGTCCGGCAAGGAGATCCACGGCATCGACCTGCTGCACTTCGACGAGGACGGCCGGATCAAGGAGTTCACGGTGATGGTGCGCCCGCAGTCGGCGGTCCAGGCGCTCGGCCAGGCCGTGTACGCGGGCCTCGTCGCCGACGGCCTGGTGCCGCCGCCCGCCGAGGGGCAGTGACACCAGGCCGTCGCAGGAGGCCGGTTCAGGCGGGCAGGGGCACGTCCAGGCGCGCCTTGCGGTGGCTGAACGTCGCGATGGAGTGCGGGCCGTGGTAGGCACCGAGCCCGCTCTCGCCGACGCCGCCGAAGGGCAGCTCGGGGACGGAGAGATGGGCCATCGGCAGGCCGAAGCCGAGCCCACCCGACGAGGTCTCGGCGGCGAGCCGCTCCCGGGTGACGTCCGCGTCGGTGAACGCGTACAGGGCGAGCGGCTTGTCCCGGTCGTTGATGAACTCGATGGCCTCGTCCAGGCCTTCGACCTCGACGATCGGCAGCACGGGGCCGAAGATCTCCTCGCGCATGACGGGCTCGTCGGCCTTGACCCCGCCGAGCACGGTCGGCGCGATGTACTTCGTGGCCCGGTCGGTCTGCCCGCCGGTCACCAGGCGGCCCGAGCCGAGCAGCCCCGAAAGCCGGTCGAAGTGCCGCTCGTTGACGATCCGGCCGTACGCGTCCGACGCCGCCGGGTCCGCCCCGTACTGCTCCGTGATCGCCTCCGCGAGGGCGGCCTCAAGCGCGCGGGCGGTGGCCGGGGTGGTGAGGACGTAGTCGGGCGCGACGCAGGTCTGTCCGGCGTTGGCGAACTTGGCGCGGGCCAGGCGCTTGGCGACCTCCGCCACGTCCACCCCCGTGTCGACGAACGCCGGTGACTTGCCGCCGAGTTCGAGGGTGACGGGGGTGAGGTGCTCGGCGGCGGCGCGCATCACGATGCGGCCCACGGCGCCGTTGCCGGTGTAGAAGATGTGGTCGAAGCGCTGGGCGAGCAGCGCCGTGGTCTCGGGCACGCCGCCCTCGACGACGGCCACGGCGTCCGTGTCCAGGTACCGCGGCAGCAGCCGGGCGATGACCGCGGAGGTGGCGGGCGCCATCTCGCTGGGCTTGACGACGACGGCGTTGCCCGCGGCGAGCGCCCCGGCGACGGGCACCAGGAGGAGCTGCGCGGGGTAGTTCCACGGCGCGATGACGAGCACGACGCCCAGCGGGTCGACCTGCGTGCCCGCGCTGGCCCGCTCCCCGAAGACGCCGCTGACGTCGACGGACTGCGGGCTCAGCCACTCCTCCAGGTGGTCGAGGGTGTGGTCGATCTCCCGGACGGTGAAGTCGACTTCGGAGCGGTACGCCTCGGCGCGCGGCTTGCCGAGGTCCGTGTGCAGGGCGTCGGCGATGTCCTCGCGGTGCTCGGTGAGCAGGTCGCGCAGCCGGGTGAGCTGGCGTACGCGCCAGTCGAGGGGGCGGGTGCGGCCGGTGCGGAAGGTGGCGCGGAGGCGGGTCACGAGGGCGGCGGGGTCCTCGGGCGTGCCGTCGGAGCCGGAGGCGTTCGTGGGGGTGGCGCTGGCGTTCATGAGGTCCTCAGGAGTGTGACTCGGGTGCGGGCAGGAGCCCGGTGAGCAGGGCGTAGGTGGCGGGGCGCAGCAGGTGCGCCGCGTCGGGGAGGGATTCGAGGCCGATGACGAGGGCGAGGCAGATGTCGGCGGCCCGGGCGGGGGTGAGGGGGGTGCCGTCGGGAGTGGGGATGGGGGTGGTCGCGGGGGTGGTCGGACTGCTCCCGGTGGGGGCCGTGGGCCGGGTGGGGTCCGTCGGCGGGACGGGCTCCGCGGGCCGGGCGAGCCCGGTCGCCTCCGTGGGCCCGGCCGTCACAGCCGCCACCCCCGTCCCGGCGAACTGCTCGGCCAGCAGCCCCCGGATCCGCTCGGTGAACGCGTCGCAGATGTCCCCGGAGAGCCGTGCCTTCGCGTCGAGCAGCTCCGCGGCGTGCGACGAACCGCCCGCGATGTCCAGGACCAGGTCGAGCTTCGCGGCCATGATGCCGTGGATCCGCTCGGCGGGCGGCGCGTCGCAGGCCGCGGCCGCCGCGGCCCGCTCCAGCGCCCGGTCGTGCAGGCGCCGGGCGAGCTGCCGGACGGCGTCGTCCTTGCCGCGTACGTACTGGTAGACGGCGGACCGGGACACACCCATCTCGCCCGCGATGTCATCCATCGTGGTGCGCCGCACGCCGTACCTGCTCAGGCACGTGTAGGTCGCGTCGAGGACATCGGTGAGCCGGTCGTTGGCCATGGCTCAGCCCAGCGCCGTGACGATGCGGGCGGCGAGCGGGGCGGCCGACGCCGGGTTCTGGCCCGTGTACAGGTTGCCGTCGGCGATGACGTGCGGCGCCCACGCCTCGCCCTCCTGGAAGTCGACGCCGAGGGCGACGAGCCGGTCCTGGAGCAGCCACGGCGCGCGGTCGGCGAACCCGGACTGGGTCTCCTCGGCGTTGCTGAACGCGGTCACGCGGCGGCCCGCGAAGGGCGAACCGCCCTCGGCGTCGGCGGTGGCGAGCAGCGCGGCGGGGCCGTGGCAGACGATGCCGAGGGGCTTGCCGGACGCGAGGGCCGCGACGAGGAGGGCGCCGGACCCGGCGTTCACCGCGAGGTCCTCCATCGGACCGTGGCCGCCGGGGTAGAACACTCCGGCGTAGTCGTCGAGCTCGACGTCCGCGAGCGCCACGGGGCGCTTCAGCTCGGTGACGCCCGCGAGGACGGCGGCGATCGCGTCGGCGTTCTCCTGACCGCCGTTCAGCTCGGGCGCGAGGCTCGCCGGGTCCATCGTCGGCGCGACGCCGCCGGGCGTCGCCACCACGACGTCGTACCCGGCCGCCACGAAGGCCTGGTACGGGGCCGCGACCTCCTCGGCCCAGTAGCCGCTCGGATGCGCGGTGCCGTCGGCCAGCGTCCATACGTCGGAGCCGGTGACCACCATCAGGATCTTCGCCATAACCCTCTCCTCGTCTCGCTTTGTCTCGCTCGTCTCGCGTGACGCCCTGACATTTCATACGCAGAACGTCAGCTCGCCGGTAGTTCGAAGGTAGGCGGCCGAGCCATAGAGTTCCAATACGATCTCCGGTATGCCCCATAGAGATTCCAATGGCACGAGCTCAGCGCGGGGGCGCCGCGCACGGCCCGCGTCGCCGCCCGCCGACCGGGGCCGGTCCGCGGCCGCCGCACCCGCCGACGCCGCCCCGGCACGCGCGCCGCTCGACCTGTCCCTACTGCGTACCTTCCTCGCCGTGCACCGCTCCGGCTCCTTCACCGCCGCCGCACGGGTGCTCGGCCTCTCGCAGCCGACGGTCACGACGCAGATCCGCTCCCTGGAGCAGCAGCTCGGGCGGGAGCTGTTCGAGCGCCGGCCCCGCGGCGCCGTCCCGACGTCCGTCGCCGACGAACTGGCCACGCAGGTGGCGGCCCCGATCGACGCGCTCGCCGCCGTGGCCGACCGCGGCCCGTTCGCCGCCGAGCAGCGCCCCGAGCCGGTGCACCTGGCGGGACCGGCCGAGCTGGTGTGTGCCCGGGCGCTGCCCGCGCTGGCGCCGCTCACCGACCAGGGGGTGCGGCTGCGGATCACCATGGGCCTCACCGACGAGCTCCTCGACGGCCTCCGCGGCGGCCGCTTCGACCTGGTGATCTCCACGCTCCGGCTGCGCGGGCGCACGTTCAGCGCGGTGCCGCTCGCGGACGAGGAGTTCGTGCTCGTCGCCTCGCCGGGGTGGGCGGAGCGCATCGGCGCGCACCGGGTCACGGCCGAGGGTCCCGCCGCGCTGCGCGGGGTGCCGATCGTCGCGTACGCGGACGACCTGCCCATCGCCCGCCGCTACTGGTGGCACGTCTTCGGCGAGCGCCTGACCGAGCAGCCCGCGATCACCGTGCCGGACCTGCGCGGGGTGCTCTCGGCGGTGGCGGCCGGGGCGGGTATCACCGTGCTGCCGCGCTATCTGTGCCTGGACGAGCTGGCCTCGGGCGCCCTGGTGCCGCTGCTGCTGCCCGAGGACCCGCCGATCAACACGGGCTATCTGGCGCAGCGGCCGGGCGCCTCGGCCAATCCGCATGTGCTCCTCGTCCGCGACCGGCTGCTGCAGGCGGGGCCTTCGTGGTGACGTCCGCGCCGCGGGTGGGCGGCCGGCCCGGGTGACATCGGGTCAGCCGTCCGCCGCACCCCGGGCGCGCCCCTGAACGGCGGTCGGCTCTCGGCCGGACGATGGACTCCGTCACCTGCCCGGGGGCAGTCCGCATGCGGTACGGCCTGACGCCGCGTTGGCTCGTCGTCAGGTAGCACGGACGATTCCCAATTCCGGCGGCGCACGGGACGTACCGCCAACCGTGCCACCGGAGGGCAGACGCATGCGTATTACCCAGATATCGCTCCGCTCCGGCCTTGCCGTGGCCGCCGTCGCAGTCCCGCTGGCACTGACCGCCCCGTCGGCGGTCGCGGGACCGGGGATCAACGTGACCGTCACCGGGTCGACCGTGCAGGTCACCACGACTGCCTGTCCAGCCGGGGGCAAGGCCGCGCTGATGAGCAACGGCAATGCCAGTTTCGCCTCGGGGCGGCAGACCCAGCTCACCGGCGGCAGTGCCTCCTGGTCGGGTGTCAGTGCCGGCACCCATACGGTGGTGGTGCTCTGTCAGGACGGTTCGGCGGCCGGTTCGCAGTCGGTCACGGTCGGTACGACGGCCACGACCTCGTCGACGACGGCCCCCGCGCGCGGTGTGCGCGGCGGCATCGGCGGCGCGGTCGAGGACTACGGCACGATCACGCTGGTCGCGGGCGGGGCCCTGGTGGCCGCGGGCGTGACCGGCGGCGTGTGGTTCTTCCGGCGCCGGACGGTGCACCGCCACTTCTGACCCGTCCACCTCTCCGGCCGGGGTCCTCCCGGCCGTCTCTCCGGCCGGGGTCCCCCTCGGCCCTCACTTCGGCCGGGCTCACCCCCGGCCACCGAACGGCCCGTGCCCGGCCCCGGCACTCCCACCGGATCCGGGCCCGGGCCTTCGCACGTCCGGGGCAGGGCCGACCGGCCTCACCGGACCAGGCCCTCGCACGTCCGGGCGGGGCCGACCGGCCGCCCGCTGACGTGCCGCGCGCCGCCACCACCCGACGGGCTCCCGCCGCATGGCCGCGTGCATGGTCGCGTGCATGGTCGTGGACATTCCAACCCCGCTCCTGGAGCCTGTCCTTGTGGACTCGTCCCTGACCACGTTCCTGCTGCCCGCCGTCCTCGCCGTGATCATGTTCGGCCTCGGACTCGGCCTGACCGTGGCCGACTTCCGCCGGGTCACGGCCCATCCGCGGCCGGTGGCCGTCGCCCTCGGCTGCCAGTTGCTGCTCCTGCCCGCCGCCTGTCTGGGCCTGGTCCTCGCCTTCGACCTGAGCCCGGCGCTCGCCGTCGGCATGATGCTGCTCGCGGCCTCCCCCGGCGGCACGATGGCCAATATCTTCAGCCACCTCTTCGGCGGCGACGTCGCCCTCAACGTCACGCTCACCGCCATCAATTCGGTGATCGCCGTCGTCACGCTGCCGATCGTCGTGAACCTCTCCCTCGACCACTTCATGTCCGGCACCGACGAGGCGCTGGGGCTGCGCTTCGACAAGACCGTGCAGGTCTTCCTCGTCGTGCTGGTGCCGGTGGCGGCGGGCATGCTGGTACGTCAGCGCCATCCGAACTTCGCGGAGCGCTCCACCCGGGCCGTCAAGCTGACGGCGGTGACGGCGCTCATCGGCGTCATCATCGCCGCCGTCGTCACCGAGCGCGAGAACGTGCTCGGCTATCTCGCCGACGTCGGCCTCGTCGCGTTCCTCTTCGCCGCGATCTCCCTCACCATCGGCTACGGAGCGACCCGCCTGGCCCGTGGCGACCACCGGCAGTCCGTGGCCACCTGCTTCGAGATCGGCATGCACAACACCACGCTGTCGATGGCCATCGCCCTCAGCCCCTCCCTCCTCGACAGCACCCGGATGGCCATCCCCTCAGCGGTGTACGCGGTGGAGATGTTCATCATGGCCATGGCCGCGGGCTTCCTGCTGCGCCGGATCGCCCCGCCCGAGACCGCCGCCGTCAGCACGAAGGCCCTGCCCGCCTAGGCGTTCATCGACGCGCCGACGGGCAGGGCGCGTCCGACAGGGCAGCCGCCCCGCCCCTGGTCCCACGTGACGCCATGGGGGCCGTAAGACTTTCGTCATGAGATTCCGGGAGTGCCGGGCACTCCGTCAGCCGTCTTACAGAGACAGCGGCAGCAGCACACTCGATCTTTGCGGAGGCACGACATGGGACGCGTACGGAGCACACTCGGCAGGCCATGGTTCCTCACCGTGTTGTGCACGGGTGTGGTGCTCGCGGGTGTGGGGCTGTACTGGTTCCAGCCGTGGAAGCTGTGGGTGGACGAGACCGTGCGGGACCCGCTGCCCGTCGCGGCGGCCGGGAACGGTGCGCGGGTCGAGCCGAAGGAGCTGGCCAACGGGAAGCTGATCAGCCACGAGCACGAGACCAGCGGCTCGGTCCGCATCCTGCGCCTCGCGGACGGCACCCGCGTCCTCCGCCTGACGGACCTGGAGACGAGCAACGGCCCCGCCCTGCGGGTCTGGCTCAGCGACGCCGAAGTGAAGCCCGGCAAGGACGGCTGGCACGTCTTCGACGACGGCCGACACGTCAGCCTGGGCGAGCTCAAGGGCAACAAGGGCGACCAGAACTACCCGCTGCCCGCCGACGTCGACCTCGACAAGTACCGCAGCGTCACCCTCTGGTGCGACCGCTTCGACGTGTCCTTCGGCGCCACGGAACTGACCCGCGCCTGACCGCGCTACGCAGACGTCCTGGCGGGCGGCTGCCAGCCGCCCGCCAGCATGTCGAAGACAGCCTCGACCGCGGCCCGGTGGTCCTTCTGCCCCTGCGCGAGGACCGGAACGTCGAGGGCGAAGCGGGCGAGTGCGGCACAGGCGAGGTTGCCGTGCGCCACGCCGCACTCGTCGGCGAGGGCCGCGCTGAGGGTGTCGGTGTGCCGGATCCACATGCGCTCGGCGTACGCGCGCAGCGCCGGGGTGGAGTCCACGAGCTGGTTGAACGCTTCCCGTTGCGGGTGTGCCGCGATCGGCAGCCAGGTGTCCAGTACGTGCTGTCGCAGGGCGTCCAGGACGCTCTGGTCGGCGTCCCGGTCGCGCACCGCGGCGACCAACTGGGCGTCCGTGCTCTCCTCCCGGTCGAAGACGAGGGCTTCCTTGCCGGTGAAGTGCTTGAACACCGTGGTGGTCGACACGTCGGCCGCGTCGGCGATGTCCCGGATGCTCACGGCGTCGTAGCCGCGCTCCAGGAAGAGGTGCAGGGCGGCGTCTGCGATCGCTTGCCGGGTGGCCGCTTTCTTGCGTTCGCGGCGGCCGATGGGGGGCTCGGTCATGGGCGTGATCCTAGCCGATGGCGGCATCCGTAGCTTAGTGACATGTGCAGCTTAATGGCATCTGCCACTTAGCTAACTTCACCACTCAGTTGTCGAATTACACTTTTGCACCTACTCTCCTTTCCATGACTTCTCCGCACCCTTCCCGCGCCCGGATCAGCGTCATCGGGGCCGGTCCCGGCGGGCTGACCTGCGCCCGCGTCCTGCAGCGGCACGGCCTCACGGTCACCGTCCACGACCGCGACACCGGCCCCGACTCCCGTGACCAGGGCGGCACGCTGGACCTGCACGCCGACAACGGCCAGATCGCCCTGCGCTCGGCCGGACTGCTTGACGAGTTCTTCGCGCTCGCCCGCCCCGAGGGCCAGGAGATGCGCCTGCTCGACCCGGCAGGCACCCGCACGTCCCACCAGGTCCCGGCGCCCGGCGAGACGTTCAAGCCGGAGATCGACCGGGGGCGGCTGCGCGACCTCCTGCTCGGCTCCCTGACGCCCGGCACCGTGCGCTGGGGCCGGGCCCTTGAGCGCGTCAGCGGACCCGCCGCGGGGCCGCGGCGGTTGCACTTCGCCGACGGCACCACCGTCGAGGCCGATCTGGTCATCGGCGCCGACGGCGCCTTCTCCCGGGTCCGCCCGGCCGTCTCCCCCGCGGTGCCCGCGTACACCGGCGTGAGCTTCCTGGAGGCGTGGTTCGACGACGTCGACAACCGGCACCCCGAGATCGCGGACCTGGTCGGCCCGGGCGGCGCCCACGCCGCCGACGGCGAGCGTGCCGTGTTCGCCCAGCGCAACGGCGGCGCCCACATCCGCGTCTACCTCATCCAGCGCGTCCCGGTCGACTGGATCCGCGCGAGCGGCCTGACGCCCCGGGACACCGACGGCATCCGCGCCCTGCTCCTGGAGCGCTACGCCCACTGGTCACCCCGGATGCGCCGGATGATCACTGACAACGACGGCCCCTACGTCGACCGCCCGATCCTCGCCCTGCCGGTGCCGCACACCTGGCCGCACCACCCCACGGTGACGCTCCTCGGCGACGCCGCCCACCTCATGCCGCCGCTCGGCGTCGGCGTCAACCTCGCCATGCTGGACGCCAGTGAACTCGCCCTCGCCCTCGCCGAGGCGGCCACCGTCGACGACGCCGTCCGCGCCTACGAAGCGGCGATGCTTCCCCGCTCGACCGAGACGGCCAAGCTCCTCGACAGCGGCGCCGAGGGCCTGTTGGACACCGACGACGGGCCGGGCGCCGGGGACGGGCCGAGCACCGGATACGGGCGGAGCACCGAGATCAGCGGATGAGCGAGCGGCCGGTGGGCGCGAGCCGGAGCACCTGCGGCGCCGCGATCTGCTTCCGCTCGATACCCGGCAGGACCTCGTCCCGCGCGACGGGATGGGCCCGCACCTCGGCGACGTGACGACGCTGAGCCCGCTCGTCCGGATACGAGGTGAGGACCACGGCGACGTTCTCGCCGGTGCGGACCGGCAGTCTGGTGAAGGTGTTGGGCGCCGCCTCGGTGGTGAGGACGGCGAGCGGCGCGGGTCCCGTGCTCTGGAGGACGGGGAGCAGTCCGTCCTGGATCAGTGCGACGCCGTCGGAGCGCCCGGGCGGGAAGGACCAGACGGCGGCGGACACGAACCGGTCCGGTGCGGGGGCGCCGGCGCGGGGACGTTCGGCCGGGGAGACGGTGAGATCGTTCGCCGCCGGTACGGGGCGCAGCAGCAGGACGTCGTCGGAGTCGGCCATGGTGGCGTTGGCCCGGGGACCGTGCTCGGCCCAGACGGGGCCGCCGTAGAAGGCCGTCAGCGCGCGGTGGCGTGCCGCCATGTCCTCGAATCCGCGCAGCCAGACGAAGCGGTCGGGATCGTCGAGGTCCCGGAACTGGCCGAGCACGCTCATCCCGGTCGCTTCCTGGGTCTCGACGAACTCCCGGTCGAACAGCTCGATGAGCTCGTCGCGCCGTCCGGGCCGCAGCGTGTACTGGCGAAGCTCGACGACGGCGGGAGGGCTGACGGGGGCATGAGGGGGCACGGCGGGCTCCTGTTCGGTGCGCATGCGCCGACCGTAGGGAAGCCGTGTGCCAGGGGCTGTCAGTGTTTCCGGGGAGAATGTGCGCATGTCCGCCGGTCGCTTGCTGTCGCTGCTGCTGTTGCTGCAGTCCCGTGGCCGCGTGTCCGCGCGCGGCATCGCCGACGAGCTGGGGGTTTCCGTGCGGACCGCCTACCGTGACGTGGCGCGGCTGCAGGAGGCCGGGATCCCGGTCTACGCGGAGCCGGGCCGCACGGGTGGCTATCAACTCCTCGACGGCTACCGCACCCGTCTCACCGGGATGAGCGAGGGCGAGGCGCGGGCGCTGTTCTTCGCCGGACTGCCCGGCCCCGCCGCCGAGTTGGGCCTCGCGGACGAGGTGGCGGCGGCCCGGCTGAAGCTCCTGGCCGCGCTGCCGGCGGGACCGCGCGAGGAGGCGGCGCGGACCGCCACGGTGTTCCACGTGGACGCTCCCGGCTGGTACCGGGAGCCCGAGGAGACACCCCATCTGCCCCTGTTCGTCGACGCGGTGCTCGCCCGGCACGCGGTCGACGTGCGCTACCGCCGCTGGCGCGCGCCGCAGGAGGTGAGCCGCCGCCTCCACCCCTACGGCCTGGTCCTCAAGTCCGGCACCTGGTACCTCGTGGCCGCCACGGACAGCCGGATCGCGACGTACCGGGTCACCCAAGTCCTGGACGCCACCCCGAGCGACGAGCGGTTCGACCGGCCGCG
Source organism: Streptomyces flavofungini (assembly GCF_014650815.1). GTDB lineage: Bacteria > Actinomycetota > Actinomycetes > Streptomycetales > Streptomycetaceae > Streptomyces > Streptomyces flavofungini. The sequence goes on along the minus strand of NZ_BMVR01000003.1, from coordinate 358,481 downwards.
CGACTTCGACCTGGGCGCGTACTGGGCCTCGTACCTCGACGACTTCCAGCGCCGCCGCCACACCGGCACCGCCACCATCCGCCTCTCCCCGCGCGGACTGCGACGCCTGCCCGACAACGTCCCCCCGGAGGTGGCGCGGGCCGCCGCGGCCACCGCGACCCCCGTCGGCGACGACGGCTGGGTCGAGGCCGTCATCCCGACCGAGAGCACCGACCATGCCTGCGGCGAACTGCTCCGCCTCGGCGTCGACGTCGAGGTCGTCGCCCCGCCGGAACTGCGCCGGGCGATGGCCACCACCGTGGACGTGCTCGCCCGCGCCTACGGGGTGCGCTGACGCTCGGCCCCGCGGAATCCCCCGGCTCCGGTGCGGGCGTCGCACCCTTGTCCACTCGCCCTTCGCGACTTACGGTCCTCCCAGCCGCCGACGGGGAGGGACCTCCATGCCACGACCGCTCAGCGTTCAGCTCTACTCCGTACGCGACGAGTTCACCGCCGACCGCGCGGGGACCCTGGGCCGACTGGCGGAGATGGGATACGGCGCGGTGGAGGCGTACGACGTCACCGACGACGCGGCCGGGCTCCGGCGCCTCGCCGACGACCTCGGCCTCACCGTGTCCGGCGCGCACGCCGTGCAGCTCCTCACCGGTGAACCGGGCCCCGTCCTCGACGCGGTGGCGACGCTCGGCACGCCGCTTGCGATCGTCCCCGCCGGATTCCCGCACGAGGACTTCACGACGTACGACGGCCTGGCCCGCGTCGCCGACCGCCTCGGCGGCCTCGCGCGCGAAGCCGCCCGGCACGGGCTGCGGCTCGGCTACCACAACCACTGGTGGGAGGTGGAGCCGCGGCTCGCGAGCCACGGCGGCCGCCCCGCCCTGGAGGTCCTGGCCGGACTCCTGGACCCGGACGTGTTCCTGGAGGTCGACACGTACTGGGCGGCGGTCGCGGGCGCCGACGTCCCCGCCCTGCTCACCCGCCTCGGCGACCGCGTGGAGGCGCTGCACCTCAAGGACGGGCCCGGCACGAAGGACGACCCGAACGTGGCCGTCGGCGGCGGCACCATGCCCGTGCCGGAGGTCCTCGCCGCGGCGCCGGACGCCTGGCGCGTCATCGAGTTCGACGCCTGCGCGGGCGACCTGCTCGGGGAACTCGCGGCCAGCCGTACGTATGTCAGCGCCCTGGAGGCCGTGTGAACACGGGTCCGGTCGGCGTCGCCGTCGTCGGCGCGGGCGTCATCAGCGCCGAGTACCTGCGCACCCTCGGCACCTTCCCCGACATCCGGATCGTGGCCGTCGCGGACATCGTCCCGGAGCGGGCGGCCGCCGCGGCCGCCACCCATGGCATACCGCTCGCCGGTGACCTGCCCACCGTCCTCGACGAGCCGGACGTCGAGCTGATCGTCAACCTCACCGTGCCCGCCGCCCACGCGCAGGTCGCGTCGGCCGCGCTGCGGGCGGGCAAGCACGTGTACGGCGAGAAGCCGCTCACCACGGATCCCGCCGACGCCGAGAAGCTCCTCGCCGAGGCGTCCGAGCGCGGGCTGCTGCTCGGGGGCGCGCCCGACACGTTCCTCGGGGCGGGGCTGCAGTCGGCACTGCGGGCCGTCCGGGCCGGGCACATCGGCACGCCCGTCGCGGCGACGACGGCGGTGCAGAGCCTCGGCCCCGAGGCCTGGCATCCGGACCCGGCGTTCTTCTACCAGCCGGGCGCGGGGCCGCTGTTCGACCTCGGCCCCTACTATCTGACGGCTCTGGTGGCGCTGTTCGGCCGTGTGGAGCGGGTGGCGGCGACGGCGGCGCGGGCCAGAGTGCGACGCACGGTCGGGTCGGGGCCGAAAGCCGGGCAGTCGTTCCCCGTCGACGTGCCGACGCATGTGAGCGCGCTCCTTGACTTCGCTTCGGGCGCGAGCGCCAACTCGACGTTCAGCTTCGACAGTTCGCACCCGCGCATCCGGTTCGAGATCACCGGCACGGAGGGCACCCTGGCCGTGCCCGACCCGAACACGTTCCGCGGCCCGCTGCGGGTGCGGGCCAACGGCGACGACGCGTGGCGTGAACTGCCGGTGCGGGGGCGCACGGACGGGCGGGGGCTCGGGGTGCTCGACATGGCCCGCGCGATCCGTGCCGCCGACGATCCGCCGGGCCGCGGCGCCCGCGACACCCACCGTGCCTCCGGCGCCCTCGCCCTGCACGTCCTGCACACGATGGCAGCGATCACGCGCTCCGCGGACCGCGCGGAGTTCACGCGGCTCCCGGCGCAGGTCGTGCCGCCGACGCCGCTGCCGGAGGACTGGGATCCGACGGCGGTGACGCTCGGGCGGTGACCGGGCGGGCGGCGACGGGCCGGGGCCGGGGCGCGGCCCCGCCCCACAGCCGCCCCAACGCTCCCCCGGACTCCCCTCGGGTTACTCCCCCGGAGTCCCCTGGGTCTCCGCCAACTCCTCCAGCGTCCGCGTGAGCCACTGCGTCCAGAACGTCTCCAGGTCGATCCCGGCCCGCAGCACGACATGGCGAAGCCGGTCCTCGATGGCGTCCCTGCCGGGCGGGAAATCGCGCCGCTCGATCTCCTCGTACTCGGCCAACTGCTGCTCGTGCAGGGCGAGATGGCGGCGCAGGTCCGCCTCGATGCCGTCGGTGCCGACGACGGCCGCGGCGCGCAGCCGAAGCAGCAGGGTGTCGCGCAGGGGTTTGGGGTCCTGGCTCGCCGCCGTCCAGCGGGCCAGTTCGGCGCGGCCCGCGGGCAGCACCTCGTACTCCTTCTTCTGCCCGCGCGTCGCCTGCGCGGACGGCAGCGCGCGGGTGAGCCCGTCGCGCTCCAGCCTGCCGAGCTCGCGGTAGATCTGCTGGTGCGTGGCCGACCAGAAGTAGCCGATCGACCTGTCGAACCGCCGAGTCAGCTCCAGACCCGAGGACGGCTTCTCGAGCAGGGCGGTGAGGATCGCGTGCGGGAGTGACATGTCGGCATCCTAGGGACGGAGCGTGACCACCCGGTGGTGCGGGCGCGCGGCCGTCGGGGCGACGGCCGCGCGGCCCGGTGCCTCACAGCGCGGCGGCCAGCTCCGTGCCCTGCTTGATGGCGCGCTTGGCGTCGAGTTCGGCGGCGACGTCGGCGCCGCCGATGAGGTGCGCGTCGACCCCGGCGGCGATGAGCTCCTCGTACAGGCCGCGGCGGGGCTCCTGGCCGGTGCAGAGGACGACCGTGTCGACGGGGATGGTGCGCTGCTCGTCGTCGACGGTGATGTGCAGGCCCTCGTCGTCGATGCGGTCGTAGGTGGCGCCCTTGACCATGGCGACGCCGCGGTGGCGCAGTTCGGTGCGGTGGATCCAGCCGGTGGTCTTGCCGAGGCCCTGGCCGACCTTCGACGTCTTGCGCTGGAGGAGGTGGACAGTGCGCGGCGGCACGGGGCGGACGGGCTCGGTGAGGCCGCCGCGGTCGCGGTAGTCCATGTCGACGCCCCACTGCTTGAAGTACGTCGCCGGGTCCAGGCTCGCCTTGTCGCCGCTGTCGGTCAGGTACTCCGCGACGTCGAAGCCGATGCCGCCCGCGCCGACGATCGCGACCCGCTCGCCCACGGGTGCGCCGTCGCGCAGGACGTCCAGGTAGCTGACGACGCTGGCGTGGTCGACGCCGGGGATCTCGGGGGTGCGGGGCGTGACGCCGGTGGCGATCACCACCTCGTCGTACCCGGCGGCGGCGAGCTGCTCCGCCGTCACGTGGGTGTTCAACCGGACGTCCACACCGCGGAGTTCGAGCTGCGTGCGGAAGTAGCGCAGCGTCTCGTCGAACTCCTCCTTGCCGGGGACCTTGCGGGCGATGTTGAGCTGGCCGCCGACCTCGGACGCGGCGTCGTACAGCGTCACGTAGTGGCCGCGCTCGGCCGCCGAGACCGCGCAGGCGAGCCCGGCGGGGCCCGCGCCGACGACGCCGACGCGCTTGGCGCGGCGGGTCGGGGAGAGCACCAGCTCCGTCTCGTGGCAGGCGCGCGGGTTCACCAGGCAGGAGGTGATCTGCAGGCTGAAGGTGTGGTCGAGGCAGGCCTGGTTGCAGCCGATGCAGGTGTTGATGGCGTCGGACCGCTCGGCCCGCGCCTTGGCGACGAAGTCCGGGTCGGCGAGCAGGGGACGCGCGAGCGAGACCATGTCGGCGGCGCCGTCGGCGAGCAACTCCTCGGCCAGTTCCGGGGTGTTGATGCGGTTGGTGGTGACCAGCGGCACCGACACCTCGCCCATGACCTTCTTCGTCACGAAGGTGTACGCGCCGCGCGGCACCGAGGTGGCGATGGTCGGGATGCGGGCCTCGTGCCAGCCGATGCCGGTGTTGATGATCGTGGCGCCCGCGGCCTCGATCTCCTTGGCGAGCTGGACGACCTCGTCGAGCGTGGAGCCGCCGGGCACGAGATCGAGCATCGACAGGCGGTAGACGATGATGAAGTCCGGGCCGACGCGTGCGCGCGTGCGGCGGACGATCTCGACGGGGAAGCGGATGCGGTTCTCGTAACCGCCGCCCCAGCGGTCGGTGCGCCGGTTGGTCGGCGCCGCGATGAACTCGTTGATCAAGTAGCCCTCGGAGCCCATGACTTCGACGCCGTCGTAGCCCGCGAGCTTGGCGAGCTCGGCGGCCCGCACGAAGTCCTCGACGGTCTGCTCGACCTCGTCGTCCTCCAGGGCGCGCGGCGGGAAGGGGCTGATGGGCGCCTGGATGGCGCTCGGCGCGACGAGCTGCTGGTGGTAGGCGTACCGCCCGAAGTGGAGGATCTGCATCGCGATCTTCCCGCCCTCGCGGTGCACGGCGGCGGTGACGCCCGCGTGCCGCTCCGCCTCCGCCTCGGTGGTCAGCTTGGCGCCGCCCTCGTAGGGCCGCCCGGCGTCGTTCGGCGCGATACCGCCGGTGACGATGAGGCCGACGCCGCCGCGGGCCCGCGTGGCGTAGAACTCGGCCATCCGCGCGAACCCGTCGGGCGCCTCCTCCAGGCCCACGTGCATGGAGCCCATCAGGACGCGGTTGGGCAGGGTCGTGAAGCCCAGGTCGAGGGGGCTGAGCAGGTGCGGGTAGCGGCTCACTGAGCTCATGCGGTACAGCCTCTTTCGTCCACATACGCCGGGGCGTCAGCGTCGTCGGTGTCGTCAGAACAGTTGTAGGACAGCCCTCGGCTTTATGCAACTAGTTGCACATACGGATGGCCCCGCGCGAGACGGACCTCACAGGAGCCCACCGGCCCCCGCTGGGGCTCGCTGCGGCTCGCCGGGGCCCGCTCTCCGGCCCCCTCCCCCCGGCCCGCGCGGGCCGGGCTCACAGCGGCAGCGACCGCTCCTGCACCACGTGCTTCATCACGAGCGTCGAGCTCAGCCGCTGCACTCCCGGCAGCGTCGCCAGCTCCTCGTCGTACAGCCGCTGGAAGGCCCGCAGGTCCTTGCTGACGATCCGCAGCAGGTAGTCGGGGTCCCCGAAGAGGCGCTGCGCCTGTACGACGTTGGGGATGTCGGCGACCGCGGCCTCGAAGGCGGCGACGGTGTCCCGGTCCTCCTGGCGCATGGTGACGAAGACCAGGGACTCGAAGGTCAGGCCGACGGCCTCGGGGTCGAGCACGGCACGGTAACCGCGCACCGCGCCGCGGCGTTCGAGTTCGCGCAGTCTGCGGTGGCACGGCGACAGGCTCAGGCGCACCCGCGCGGCCAGTTCGGTGACGGTCAGACGGCCGTCCTTCTGCAGCTCGGCAAGGATCTGCCGGTCGACTGTGTCCATGGGGAAGATTCTTCCACTCCCACACCCCGGCTCGGCAGATCTTGGGAGCACCTTTGGGCAGATCGCAACTAACCTCCCTCAGGCCACCGAAAAGGGAGGGAAAAACATCCATGGCCGTCAGCTCCATCACCGCCTTCTGGGCGGTGTCCGTCCTGCTCATCCTGGTCCCGGGTGCGGACTGGGCGTACGCGATATCGGCAGGACTGCGGGACCGCTCGGTGGCCCCGGCCGTCGGCGGACTCCTGCTCGGCTACGTCGGCCTCACCGCCGTCGTCGCGGCGGGCATCGCGGCCGTCGTCGCCGACCATCCGGCCGTGCTGGCCGCCCTGACGCTCCTCGGCGCGCTGTACCTGATCTTCCTCGGCGTGACGACGCTGACCCGCCCGAGCACGCCCGGCGCCGCGCCGGACGACGCGACCGGGTCCGCCGGGGCCACGGCCGGGTCCGCCGCGCACGGCCCCGCGTCCCGGCGGAGCCGCGTCCTCCAGGGCGCCGGAATCAGCGGCCTCAACCCGAAGGCCCTGCTCCTCTTCCTCGCCCTGCTCCCCCAGTTCACCCGGCCCGGCACCGGCTGGCCGCTGGCCCTCCAGATCAGCACCCTCGGGCTGGTCCACATCCTGAGCTGCGCCGCCATCTACTTGTCCGTGGGCGTGCTCGCCCGTACCGTCCTGCGCACCCGCCCGGTCGCGGCCCGCGCGGTCACCCGGATCTCCGGGGCGGCGATGATCGTGATCGGCGCGGTCCTGGTCCTGGAGCAACTGACCTGACCACACCTCGCCCCTCCCCCCTCCCTCCCCCTGAGCACCGCGTCCGAAATCCGCCAGCCGCCCGTGCCGGAACCCAGCAGACTGGTCACTGTCGAACCCGGGGAACACACCCTGGACCAGGACAGACGCACCACCGAACTGCAGGAGAGAGGACAGGCGCGATGACGATCCACACGACGTTCGACAGCCCGCTGGGGGAGCTGCTGCTCGTGGGCGAGGCGTCGGACACGGCCAAGGGCGGGACGGCGCTCGCCTCCCTGTCGATGCCGGGCCAGAAGGGCGGCGCGGTCGTCCAGGACGGCTGGGTCCGCGACGACGAGGCGTTCACGGCGATCACCGACCAGCTGCGCGCGTACTTCGCGGGCACGCTCACCGACTTCGACGTCGAGTACGCGGACGGGACGGGCACCGAGTTCCAGCGGAAGGTGTGGCTCGCCCTCGACTCCGTCCCCTACGGCACCACGACCACCTACGGAAAGCTCGCCGAACAACTCGGCCTGTCCCGGGCGGCCGTCCGCGCCCTCGGCACGGCCCTCGGCCGCAACCCGGTCCTGGTCGTCCGCCCCTGCCACCGCGTCATCGGCGCGGACGGCTCCCTCACGGGTTACGCGGGCGGCCTCGACCGCAAGAGGCAGCTGCTGGAGCTGGAAACGGGGTGAGCGCGCCGCCGGACGGCCCCGGGCTGTGCGGGGCGCGGGGAGTCAGGCACCCTTGGTGAAGATCCGCCCGGTCTCGTCGCTCCAGGCCTGGAGCCGCTGCACCTGGTCCTGGGAGGCGGCACCGCCGATCCCGACCGCCGCGCCACCGGCGGCGGCCACGGCCGCACCTCCGCCGAACGCGGCGATGCCTGCCGCGATCATGGGAATGCCGATGTAGGCACCGATGATCGTGAAGGTCAACAGGAAGCCGCAGAAGATCATCACGATCCCGATCAGCGCTCCGGCAAGACCGGACCCGCCCACCGCCGCCCCGGTGGCGACGCCGACCGCACCCACACCCATGGCCGCGCCGCCGTCGGCGCGGTAGGTCCGGGCGAGGAGCACGGCACCGGGCATGCGGTGGACCTGCGTCCACCCGTGCGCCGCCATCCAGCCGACGAACCGCGTCAGCTCCGCTTCCCGCCGCGCGGGGTCCACCGGCTCGCCGTAGCCCTCGAAGACGACACGGACAGGGCCCTCCGGCCCCCACCTAGGCGTCCTCAGCTCCGCAGTCTTCTCGGCCTTCGTGAACCTGGCCTTCCGCGTGCTGTCCCTCATGACTCCGCGCTCCGCCCGAAATGTGCCTCTTTACCCATGAGACACCTGAACCCGCCACCCACAGCCCCCGCACGGAGAACTCGCCATGAGCACCACCACAAGCCACGGAGCCGGGCCTGCCGACCGCGTCGACGCCACCGACTGGCATACCGTGGCCGACGACCTCGACCAGCAGGGCTGCGCCCTCACCGGCCCGCTCCTCACCCCCGACGAGTGCCACGAGATCGCCGCGCTCTACGACGATGTCGGCCGGTTCCGCTCCACCGTCGACATGGCCCGGCACCGCTTCGGCTCCGGTCAGTACCGGTACTTCAGTCATGACCTGCCGGATCGGATCGCCGAGCTGCGGCACGCGCTCTACCCGCACCTGCTGCGCGTCGCCCGCGACTGGGCCGCCCGGCTCGACCGGCCCGCGCCCTGGCCGGACACGCTGGACGCCTGGATCGAGCAGTGCCATGCGGCGGGGCAGTCCAAGTCGTCGCAGATCCTGCTGCGGTACGAGGGCGGGGACTGGAACGCGCTGCACCGGGACCTTTTCGGCGACCTCGTCTTTCCGCTCCAGGTCGTCATCGGCCTCGACAGTCAGGGGGCCGACTACACCGGCGGCGAGTTCCTGCTGGTCGAGCAGCGGCCCCGGGCCCAGTCACGCGGCACGGTCACCGTGCTGCCGCAGGGCCACGGCCTCGTCTTCACCACCCGCGACCGCCCCGTGCGCTCCAGCCGCGGCTGGTCGGCGGCACCGGTACGGCACGGCGTGAGCACGGTCCGCTCGGGGCTGCGGCGCTCGCTCGGCCTGGTCTTCCACGACGCGTAGGCACGAGGGTGCGGCGGGATCCGCTCCCCGGCAGCGGCAGCGCGGCCCGCTCCGGGCCAGGGCCCGCTCAGCGCAGCCCGCTCACCCGCAGCGTGATGTTGAGCCGCCCGGTGAGGCCGAGTTCCGGCGGCGCCGTGCCCGCGTACACCTTCGGCACACCGTGGTACGCGAGCCGCGACGCGCCCCCGAACACCATCAGGTCGCCGCTGCGCAGCTCCACGTCGGTGTACGGCCGCGTGCGCGTCTCGGTGTTCCCGAACCGGAAGACGCAGGTGTCGCCGAGGCTCAGCGAGACGACGGGGGCCGTGGACCGCTCGTCGCTGTCGCGGTGCATGCCCATGCGGGCGTCGGCGTCGTAGAAGTTGATGAGCGCGATGTCGTACGCGACCGGGTCGCCGTCGGCCGGGCCGTCCCCGTGCCCCGCGTCGTCGCCGTAGGCCGCCCGCACCGCCGCCCGCCCCAGCTCCGCGAGCCACCCGGGCATCGGCTTCACCGGCGCGCCGTCACCGTCGACGACCGTGCGGGCGTAGCCGTACGGGTACCAGTGCCAGCCCAGGCACACCTGCCGCGCCGTCATCGTCCCGCCGCCGGGCAGCCGGACCGTGCGCAGCCCGGCCGGGGGGCGTGCCCAGTCCCGGGCGGCGGCCACCAACTCTCGCTGCCGTTTTGGCCCGAGCCAGTCGGGCACGTGCACCGCGCCCGGCGCGACCTCGCCGCGCTCGCGCGGGAACAGCTCGCCGGTCATGGGCAGGGGGCTCCGTTCACGACCGCCGGACCGCCCGCAGGATCACGAACTTGCGGTTGCTCGCGGCGACTTCGACGTTGCCGAACAGCCGCTTCAGGCGCACGTGGTAGCCGAGGTGCCGGTTGCCGACGACCCACAGTTCGCCGCCGGGGCGCAGCGCGGCACGGGCGCCGCGGAACATGCGCTGGGCGGTGGCGTCGGTGGTCGCCTGGTGGCTGTGGAAGGGCGGGTTGTTGAGGACCAGGTCCACGGACTCCGGCGGCATCGCGGTCAGCGCGTCCCCGGCCACGAAGTCGGCCTTGGCGGCGCTGTCCGGGGCGGTGTTGGCCGCGAAGGTGGCCTCGGCGGCGGCGACGGCCTGGTACGACTCGTCGACGAAGGTGAGTCGGGCGTCGGGGTTGGCGACGGCTGCGGCGGTGCCGAGGATGCCGTTGCCGCAGCCCAGGTCCACGATGTGCGCGTCGCCGTGGCTCTGCGGCAGGTGCTGGAGGAGGAAACGGGTGCCGATGTCGAGGCGTTCGGCGCAGAAGATGCCCGCGTGGTTGACGGCGGTGAGGCCCGCGCCCGCGCCGGAGTCACCCGGCAGGACGTACGACCGCGGCCAGGGGGCGGGCCCGGACCGGCGCGCGGGGTCCGGGGTGCTGAAGATCAGGCGGGCCTTCTGCCGGGCGAGGGACGTGCGTGTCGGGCCGACGATCCGCTCGAACAGCTCCAGCGTCGAGGTGTGGATCTCGGTGACCATGCCGGTGCCGACGACGAGGCTGCCCGCGTGCAGCGCCGGGGCGATCCGGTGCAGTTGGTCCTCCAGGAGCGCGAGGCTCTTCGGCACCCGCACCAGGAGCACGTCGACGCGCTCGGGCGGGGCGTCCCGCGTGGTCGACAGGCGGGCCCCGGCGGCCGGGTGACCGGCGCGCGCGAGGTTCGCGAGGGTGGCCTGCCGGGCGAGGTAGGAGTCGGTGATCTGCACGGGCCGGTGCGCGGCAAGGACGGTGGTGAGGGCGCCCCAGCGGTCCCCGACGACGGCGACCGTGCCGTCCAGGGCGACCGGCTCGCCGCCGCCGTCCGCCTCTTGTCCGCCCGCGAGGTGCCGCAGCAGATAGGCGTCGGCGGCGGACCAGGCCCGCAGGGTGTCGCGCGGGTCCTCGGGGAAGCGGGTGAGGTCGTACGCGCCCCATGACGTGCTCAAACGGTTCATCGTGCCCTCAGGCTAACGGAGCCCGCGCCCCGGTCAGCCCGCCAGGTGCAGCACGCCGAGAAGACCCGCCGCCACCACGGCCCCCGTGACGAGCACGTGCGCCCCCGGCGGCAGCCCGGCCGGAGGCCCCTCGGTGGTGTGCGCGGCCTCCGGGTCCAGGCGCTGCGCGCGGGCCGCCCACTCCGGGGGCGGCCGGTTCGGCAGGACGACGCGCCAGGGCTGGCGCGGGTCGTACTCGACGACGGCACGGCTGCGGTGCAGCAGGTCCTGTACGTCGAGGGGGTGCCGTACCTCGACGCGGAACGGGCGCCGCCCCTCCGGCACCACGGTCAGGTCGAAGGCGAACAGGCTGCCCGCGGCCTGCGGGTCGAGGACGAGCTGCCCGGTGTCCCGGTGGACGGCCCTTACGGAGTGCACCAGCGCGGGCGCGTACGCTCGCGGTCCGCCCGAGCGCAGCCCGGCGGCGACCCCGCCGCCCTGCCCGCGCTCGGCGACCGCGCCCAGACAGCTGAGCGCGACGGCGGTGGCGGTGAGGCCGACGACGAGCAGCCAGGTGGGGCCGTCGAGGACACCCTCGGCAAGGGCGCCGAGGGCGAAGCCCACGGCGACCGCGCCGAGCAGCACCTCCGGGGCGAGGAGCCGGCGTACGGAATGCCTCATGAGGAGCGCAGCCGCCGCCGTCGGGGCACCGCGACCCGGGTGCGGCGGGGGTCGGCGGGGCGGGTGCGGTCGTACACGGCGAGCACAGGCCGGTCCAGGGCGGCGCGGTCGACGACGACGGACACGGAGTGGCGGGCGCCCTGGGCGTCGTGGAAGACGACGGTGACCTCGCCGCGCCTGCCGCGCACCGGCCGCCAGCCCTGCAGCCGGGCCTCGGCGGTGGCGAAGTCGGCGCGCAGCCTGCGCAGGGCGGCGGTGCGGCGCAGGCTCACGGCGCCGCCCCACACGGCGACGAGGCCGCCCGCGGCGGCGACCGCCCACAGGAAGGTCAGCCAGCCCGACACGGTGTGCCGCCCGGCGGGTACGACGAGCATGAAGTCGGTGACGGTGCCGTACCCGACGCGCCCGTCGGACACCGCGTCGTACCAGCCCGCGGCGGCGCCGATCGCGCTCAGGGAGATCACCGCGCCGACCGTCGCGCGGTGCAGGAACCGCGCCGCGGCGAACCCGAGCAGCGCCGCCGACGCGATGCCGAGTTCCGGCGCCAGGGACGCGAACTGGTCGCTGCCGCAGCCCTCCTGGTCGCACGCCCACACGACGGTCGAGACGTCGTAGGTGCTGAGGTGCCACACGAGCCAGACCTGCCAGGCGAGCAGCGCGCAGGCGAGCCCGCGCAGCGTCAGGCCGTAGGTCTTCCGGCTCAACTCCCGCCCCTGTTCTGAGTGGTGTGCCGACGCGGAGGCCGCCGCGCCGACAATGTCCGTGCAGGTTACATGCTGTACTGGGCCGTCACCATGGTCCGGCCCGCGCGCGGCTCAGCCGTGGTCGAACCAGGTGGGCCCGTCCGCCACGGCCTGCTTGATGCGGAAGAGCCCGGTCTCGTGCAGGTCGGGCAGCGCGTCCAGCGGGAACCACGCGACCTCCAGGGACTCGTCGTCGTTCACGCGTGGCTCGCCGCCCACGGCCCGGCAGCGGATGGTGATGTCCATGAACCGGCAGACGTCGCCATTGGGGTACGTGACCTCCTTGAGCGCGTCCACTAGGACCACGCGCTCGGCGACGCAGCGCACCGCCGTCTCTTCGAAGACCTCGCGCACGGCGCACGCGGCGGGCTGCTCCCCCGGGTCCGGGATGCCGCCGATGACCGACCACTTGCCGTTGTCGGCGCGCCGCCCGAGCAGGACTCTGCCCGCGTCGTCGAAGACGATGGCGGTGACTCCGGGGAGCCACAGGAGCTGATGGCCCGCGTCGGCGCGCAGGGTGCGGATGAAGTCGGGAGTAGCCATGATCCGACCCTAACCGGCGGCTCCGGCGCGGCGGCGGGCGAGCACCCAGCCGACCCCGGCGGCGCCCACCAGCACCAGCACGATTTCCGGCCAGACTCCGGCGCGGGTGGCGGGTGTCAGCGAGGTGCGCCGGGGCACGTCGGCGACCAGCGACTCGGCGGTGAACATCCCGGTGCGCTGCGCGATCGACCCGTCGGGCCGGATCACGGCGCTGACGCCGCTGGTGACGGGGACCATCACGGCCCGGCCGTGCTCGACGGCCCGCACCCGGTCTATGGCCAGTTGCTGGTACGTCATCTGGCTGCGCTCGAACGTGGCGTTGTTGCTGGGCACGGAGAGGATCTCGGCGCCCTCGCGGACCTGGTCCCGGACCACGTCGTCGAAGGCGGCCTCGTAGCAGGTCACCGGGCCGATGCCGGTGCCGGACATGTCGAACACGGCGGGCTTCGTGCCGGGTTCGAAGATGCCGGCGCGGTCGACGTCGGAGCTGAAGACGCGGAAGAAGCCGCGGTAGGGCATGTACTCACCGAACGGCTGGAGGTGCCGCTTGTCGTAGGTGGCGCCCGGTCCTGTCTTCGGATCCCACAGGATCTGCCGGTTGCGGGGCTTGCCGTCCTCGGCCGTGACGACGGCGCCCACGGAGACGGGGGCCTTGATGGCCTTGGCGGCCTTGTCGATCACAGCGTAGGCGTCGGCGTTCGCGTACGGGTCGATGTCGGAGGAGTTCTCCGGCCACAGCACGAGGTCGGGCTGCTTGGCCTTGCCCGCCTTGACGGCGGCGGCGAGCCGCAGCGTCTCCTTCACGTGGTGGTCGAGGACGGCGCGGCGCTGGGCGTTGAAGTCCAGGCCCATGCGCGGCACGTTGCCCTGGATGACGGCGACGGTCGCGGTGCCGTGTTCGGCGCCGGTGGACACCAGCGGCAGGGCGGCGGCACCGGCGACGACGGGCGCGACCGTCAGCGCGGCGGACGCCACGAGCGCCCGGTCCCGCGCGCGGGGGTCGGCCTTGAGGCGGCGTACGACATCGCCGAGGCCGAAGCCGCAGAGCACCACCGCGAAGCCGAGCAGCGGGGTGCCGCCGAGAGAGGCCAGCGGCAGGAACAGGCCGCTGGGCTGGCTGAAGGCGACCTTGCCCCACGGGAAGCCCTCGAACGGGAAGCGCGCCCGGGCGGCCTCCCCCACCAGCCACACGCCCGCGGCCCACACCGGCCACGCGGGCAGCCGGGAGACGAAGGCGATGCCCAGGCCGGTCAGGCCCACGAACAGCGCCTCGGCGACGGCGAGCGCGAGCCACGGGAGCGGCCCCACGTCGACGCCCGTCCAGGAGAGCAGCGGCAGGAAGTAGCCGAGCCCCATGAGCAGGCCGAGCCCGAAGCCGGACTTCGCGCGCCGCCCGTGCAGCACGAAGCCGAGGACGGCGAACGCGAAGGGGGCGAGCCACCACAGTTCCCGGGGCGCGAAGCTCAAGTACAGGAGCACGCCGGAGAGCACCGCCGTCGCGGCCGGAATCAGCCTTCTGCGGATCCGCTCGGCGCGCGTTTCCGGGCCGGGCAGTGGTTCGGTCTGCGCGGACGCGTCGGTGGGAGCGGTGGTGGCGGTCACCCGGGGAGTGTACGGCGCGTCACCTGGCCACGGACACAGCGGTCGGGGGCGTCCGTACGGCTGCCGTGCCTGACCGTTCCACGCCTCCGCCGGATCGTTCCTGCGCAAGATCTCCACAACTGGTGCCCAGAGCCGCTAGCGTGTCCCGAAGCCCTGACGTGCGGCGAGATCAAGCCAGCGGTCGGGGCCCGTCACATATCGGGGGGCGGCGGGGTGGGGTCGATGAGGACATCCGCGACAGCCACGGCAGCCGCGACGGCTGCGGCGGCTGCGGCGGCCGGAACGGCCGGACGGACCGCGGACCGGCGCGGGGACGCGGACGTCAGCGGCATGGCGATCCTCGCCGTGTGCGCCGCCTGGGCGCTGATCACGACCGGTGTGCGCGGCGGCAGCCCGGACGGGGTGCTGCTGGCCGTCCTCGCGGTGGCGGCCGGGTACGCGGGCGGACGCGTCGCGGGGGCGCTGCTGCCGGTCGCCGCGCCCTGCGTCGGCGCGCTCGCCGGGGTCGGCCTCGCGGCGGCGGCCCCGCATGTCACGCCGGGTCCCGTCAGCTCCTCGCCGCTCGGGCCCATCGGCGCCACGGCGGCGCTGCTCGCCCTGGCGGCGGGCGCGGCCTGCTGCGCGGCCTGGTCGGCGCGCGGGGCGACGCTTCGGGTCGTGCTGCGGGTGTTCGCGGCGGGGATCGTCCTTGCGGCGGCGCTGCTCGGGTCGACGGCCGGGGTGATCGCGTGCGCGGGGATCGTGCTGTGCTCGCTGGCGGCGGCGCTGGTGCGCAGCCGGGGCCTTGGGCTCACCGGGTTCGCGGTCGCCGCGGCGGTGGTGACGGGGCTGGCCTGGGCCGTCGCGCGCGGGGCGCTGCCGGAGGGGCTGCGCACGTCCTTGGCGGGGCAGCTCGGGCCGTACCGGGTGCGGGTGTGGCACGACGCGGAGGGGCTCGCGGGCGCGCATCCGGCGTTGGGTGTGGGTCCTGGGCGGTTCGGGGACGCGGCGCCGGCGGCCGCCGAGGGCGTGCTCGTGGACGACAAGCCGCACTCGGCGCTGTTGCAGCAGGGGGCCGAGCAGGGGTTCGTGGGGGTGGCGCTGCTCGCGGCGGCCTTCTGCTGGCTGCTGTTCGCGCTGTGGCGCTCGCCGCGGCCCACGCAGGTGGTGCTTTCGGCGGGGGCGGCCCTGACGGCGCTCGCGGGAGTGGCGACGGTCGGCAACGCGCTCAGCGTGACGTCCGTGACGGTGGGCGCGGGGCTGCTCGCGGGCATCGCCACGGCCCGCCCGCTCAACGATGAGGCGGACGACGCGGGCCGGGTCAGACCGGCGTACTCCCGGAGAGGCCGAGGCGGTCACGGATGACGCGGACGGCCGTCTCGGCGTTGTCCACGGTCACCGTGAACTTGCGGCCGTCGCCGAGGCTGAGGACGACGCCCTCGCCGCGCCGGACGATGACGGCGGTGCCCTGCTCGGGCCGCCAGCGGTAGCCCCAGCCGCCCCAGTGCCGGGGCGTCACGGCCGGGGCGAAGTCGGCGCCGACGACGTGCGAGAGCGGGATGCGGCGGCGCGGCACGCCGATGTGCCCGCAGCGCACCTCCAGGGAGTCCTTGTCGACCTTCACGGCGACGTGCACGAAGGCGAGCGTGCCGAAGAGAATCAGCAGGCCGACGGCGATGCAGCCGACGATCGACATGACCAGCGGGAGGATGCCCGCGGGCCACAGGGTCTCGACGGCCAGGTCGATGCCCAGGGCGAGACAGGCGGCACCGGCGCAGGCCAGCAGCCACTGGCCGCGGTTGCGCGCGCGTCCGGTCCAGATCTCGGGGTGCTGCTCGGAGCTGGCCCGCTCGCTGGGGGCGTGGTCCGTCATGCCATCGAGAGTACTCATCTTCCGGGACGAAGGCACCGCGTCGCGGAAGGTCACTCGTCCGGTTGGACACGCGAGGCGCCCGCGCCACGGCGTGGTGGCCGGTGCGGGGCATGGGGTGCGCGCAGAGCGGGCGGCGCAGGGCTCCCGTCCGGGTCCACCAGCAGGCCCTAGGCCCTCGTACGTTCGGCCTCAGGCCTTGACGGACGGAGCGGACGCCGCGAGGAGCCGTCCCTCCGCGTACGTGAGGGCGGCGCTCGGGAGCGCGGCCTCGCGGCCGCCGAGGAGCACCGTGAGGGTGCCTTCGGCACGATCGGCGTCGTACGCGGCGTCCGTCGCCCCCTCCGGGTGGGCCGCGTCGCGCTCGCGGATCCGGCGCAGCGCCTGCGCGGCGACGGCTTCGGCCGAGCCGAGCAGGACGAGCGGCTTCGCTTCGGGCTGCTGCACGGCGGCGCGGATGCGCTCCGCGACCAGCTCGTAATGGGTGCAGCCCAAGACGACGGTCGTTACATCGGCCGGGGTGAGGGCGGCGGCGGCTGTGATCGCGCGCGTGATGGCTTCCTCGTCGGCCTCCTGCACCGCGTCGGCGAGGCCGGGGCAGGGCACCTCGGTGACGACGACGCCCGCGGCGAACTCTTCGATGAGGCCGCGCTGGTAGGGGCTGCCGGTGGTGGCGGGCGTGGCCCAGATCGCGACGGGGCCGCCGGTGGCCACCGCGGGCTTGATCGCCGGGACGGTGCCGATGACGGGCAGCTCGGGCTCGAGCCGGGCCCGCAGCGCGGGCAGGGCGTGCACGGAGGCGGTGTTGCAGGCCACGATCAGGGCGTCCGGGCGGTGCGCCGCCGCGGCCTCGGCGGTGGCGAGGGCCAGCTCCATGAGGTGCTCGGACGTGCCCCATGGCATCGTGTCCGGGTCGGAGGAGAGGATGAGGTCGGCGCCGGGGTGCAGGCGTCGTACCGCCGCGGCCGCGGCGAGCAGTCCGATACCGGAGTCCATCAGCGCGATCTTCACCCGGTCACCTTAGACGATGAGCGGGACAAGCCCGGCAGGGTGGGGCAGACTGCGGCGGATGAGCGCTGTTGTGTGGATCGCCGCCGCCTCGCTCGCCGCGTGGCTGTGGCTGCTGGTCGGACAGGGTTTCTTCTGGCGCACCGGGCACCGGCTGCCACTGCGCCGGGAACCGAAGCGCTGGCCGTCGGTGGCGGTGGTCGTCCCCGCGCGGGACGAGGCCGAGGTCCTGCCGACCAGCCTGCCGTCGCTGCTCACGCAGGACTATCCGGGGCACGCCGAGGTGTTCCTCGTGGACGACGGCAGCAGCGACGGCACGGGCGAGCTGGCCCGGGCGCTCGCGGAGCGGCACGGCGGCCTGCCGCTGACCGTCACCTCGCCGGGCGAGCCGCCCGCGGGCTGGACCGGCAAGCTCTGGGCGGTACGGCACGGCATGAGCCTGGCACGCGCGCGTGAGCCCGAGTTCCTGCTGCTCACCGACGCGGACATCGCCCACAGGCCGGACAGTCTGCGGGAGTTGGTGGCCGCGGCCACGTCGGGCGGCTACGACCTCGTCTCGCTGATGGCGCGGCTTCGGGTGGTGAGCCTGTGGGAGCGGCTCGTCGTCCCCGCGTTCGTCTACTTCTTCGCGCAGCTGTATCCGTTCCGCTGGATCGCGCGGAAGGGCGGACGGACCGCGGCGGCGGCCGGTGGCTGCGTACTGCTGCGCGCGGACGCGGCCGAGCGGGCCCGGGTCCCCGACGTGATCCGGCACGCCGTCATCGACGACGTGGCACTCGCGCGGGCGGTCAAGCGGGCGGGCGGTCACATCTGGCTGGGGCTCGCCGACCGCGTCGACAGCGTGCGGCCGTATCCGCGGCTCGCGGACCTGTGGCGGATGGTGGCGCGCAGCGCGTACGCCCAGTTGCGGCACAACCCGGCGCTGCTCGTCGGGACGGTGGCCGGTCTTGCCGTGGTGTATCTGGCGCCGCCGGTGGCCCTGTTCGCGGGTCTCGTGACGAGCCGCGCGGGCGCCGTGGTGTGCGGTGGCCTCGCGTGGCTCGTGATGACCGTGACGTACCTGCCGATGCTGCGCTACTACCGTCAGCCCCGGTGGCTGGCGCTCACGCTGCCCGCCACCGCGTTCCTGTACCTCCTGATGACCGTGGACTCCGCGGTGCAGCACTACCGGGGGCGCGGCGCGGCCTGGAAGGGCCGCACGTACGCGCGCCCCGACACGACGGCACCGGAGGAGTCCCGCCCGTAGGGCACCCGAGGCGCGACTGCCTGCGGGTGCCCTACGGGGCGACGATCAGGTCACGCAGGACGCTGAGATCACGTCCCGCCGGAAGCAGCAGAAGCACCGGAAGCAGGGGTCACTTCCGGCCGGGGGTCCAGTTCATGCCCCACCCGTAGGCGTAGTCGATGGTCCGCTGCGGGCTCACGCCGCGCTCGGGCACGAGATAGCGGGCCTCGCGCTGGACGGTCAGGTCGCCGTTGTTGTTGGTGATGAGCGCGAGCGCGCACACCGTCGACGGCACCGTGCACTCGTCGAGGGAGAACTCGATGGGCGCGCCGTGCTGCGGGGTCAGTGTGACCGTCGCGTTCAGGTCGGCGAAGCTACGCGCGCCTTCGTAGATGGTCACGAAGATGACCAGGCGCTTCAGTTCCCGGGAGTGGTCGAGGTTGACCGTCAGGTTCTCGCCGGTCGACACGGCTCCGGTGCGGTCGTCGCCGTCGAGGAGGATGTACGGCGGCTGGTGGAGCGCGCCGAAGGCGTTGCCGAGCGCCTGGACGACGCCCTTGCGGCCGTCGGAGAGCTCGAACAGCGCGCACAGGTCGAGGTCGAGGTCCGCGTGCATGGCGACGGCCCGGCCGAGCTTGCTGGCCCAGCCCTTGAACTGCTTGCGCACCTCCCAGTTGAGGTTGACGCGCAGCGCGCCGGACGTGCCGCCCTGCTTGGTCAGCGAGACCGACGGTGCCTCCTTGGTCAGCGTGACCTTGGTGAGGCGGACCGGCTGGGCGGGCGCGGCGGGGGGCGGCGGGGAGGCGGGGGCGGGCGCGGCGACGGGGGGCGCGGGGGCGGTGACCGGCGGCGCGGGGGCCGGGGTGGGCGCGGGGGCGGCGGCGGGGGCGGCCTGCTGGGGCTCGTCGACCGTGATGCCGTAGTCCGTGGCCAGGCCTTCGAGGCCGCTGCCGTATCCCTGGCCGACGGCGCGGAACTTCCACGCGCCCTGACGGCGGTACAGCTCGCCGAGCACGAACGCCGTCTCGACGGTGGCGTCCGCGCTGTCGTACCGCGCGATCTCCGCACCGCTGGCGGCGTCGACCACGCGGACGTGCAGGCCCGGGACCTTGCCGAACGAGCCGCCGTCCGAGGACGCGGCGATCACCACCGTCTCCACGGCGGGCTCCACGCGCGCGAGGTCGACGACCAGCGAGTCGGTCACGCCGCCGCCCGCGGACTGCTTGCCGTCGTGGCGCACCGCACCGGAGGCGTGCGTCGCCTGGTTGTAGAAGACGAAGTCCGCGTCCGAGCGCACCTTCCCGGAGGCGTCGAGCAACAGCGCGGAGGCGTCGGCGTCCGGCACCCCCGGCCCGGATCCCCATCCCAATTCGACCCGCACCGCGGGTGCCGGCACGGGAACATTCGAACCTTTGGCCATTGACATGTCTGCCCCCATCACAAGTTGCCGGGTCGTCCGGGCCGCCGTTGCGTTCCTGCCCAACCTATTACCTGGCATTCGAAGTGACGTACACGCGGTCCCCGCAACGCCGCCGGACAGCCGCCGGTCGACCATGGGTAACCCCTGAGGAACGCGCTATTTACACGATCCCTACGCTGTGGCGCGACCGATTTTCCCAAGTTCGCTCGCATTGGGGATCCACAGCCCCTGGCGACACGTAAAACAACCCTCTTATCGGTCTCCCCAACCAGCACATCAAGGGCTTAACTTATGGAGCATGACCTCCCCCCGCTCCACCTATGGCGGCGGTTACTACTCCGCGCCGTCCTTCCCGGACACCCCGATCTACGACTCACTCGTCGCCGAGCGGGGCACTCCTCAGATCGCTCCGATCCGGGTCCCCTCCGCGTACGACACGGGCAGCCACCTCCCCGCCCTGCCGGCAGCGCTGCCCGCCCTGCCGTCCGGCCCCTCGGGCTACCACCCGGCGGCCGCCATGGCCCAGGCACCCATGCCCGCCGCCGCGCACCCGAACCCGGCGTACGGCTACGCGCCCGCCCCGCAGCCCGCACCGCTGCAACAGGCCCCGGCGCCGTACATCCCGCAGCAGGCCGGCGCCCCGCGCGGCTATCCGGGCCCGCAGCAGCAGCGCCCGATGGGCGGCACGGGGTACGAGGCGATGCGTCCCGCGGCGCCCCGCCCGGCCCCGGCGCCGCACGAGGATCCGTACAACCGGCAGCACCGGGGCTACTGATCGGCGGCGGCCGTCGCTGTCAGTGACCGCTGGCAGCATGGCCGCAGGCCGATGTCCGCGGTCCACTCGATCCACATCCACCCGCAGAAGGCGGCCGGGGGGCACGCTCCGCGTGAGGCCGTCGTGGAGCTCTGGGGCTCGCGGGTGACCGGAGACGGGTGTTGATCGACAGCGCGGGCCGGGCCGTGACCCAACGGCCCCCACCGTGCCTGGCGTTGGTCGCCGTCGAGCCGCTGGCCGACGGCGGCACAGGCGTGTCCGCACCCCGCCGTGTCCGCACCCGGCATGGAGCCGCTCGCCGTCGGCGTACCGGAGCCCGGGAGGGCTCGTCGCACAGGGCGACCACCCGGACGAGGGCCCGCTGCCCACGAACCGGTTCCGGCCGAATGCCGTCGTGGCGGGCATGCCGCCGTGGGTGGCGGACGCCTGGGCGCGCCGCGCCGTCGGCGCCGTGGAGTTCCGCGCGGCCAGGCCGTGCGCGCGGTGCGTCGTCACCACCACCGACCAGCGCACCGCCGGGCGCGGCAGGAGCCGTTGCGCACCCTCGTCCGCCATCGCCGCTGCGGTGACCAGCTGCTCTTCGGTGTCAACCTGATCCCGGAAGCGACCGGAACCATTCGAATCGGTGACCGGCTGACGATCCTCGAATGAACGCCGTCCGGCCGGGGAACTCGACGTCGGGAGAAGGACGTTGAAGCCGATGGAGGCTTCGGTGAAGCCCGGCTGCCCCGCCCGCGGCATGCGGGACAAGGGCACCGGCGGGGTGAGGACGTGCGAGGTCCCGCAGGGTGATGTCGCTCTCTCTTCCCGCCTTCCGGGCGTGCGCCGTGCCGTTCGCGGCTATCACGGACGCGGAAGGGGGTGCAGGACTGTGCGAGCGATCTCCGGACTCTGGCGCTGGCGCCGCAATCCGCTGCGCCGCGGCACCGACCTCGCCGAGGCCTGGCTGGCACTCGCCGCCCTCGTGCTGATCGTGGTCGCGGCCCCCGTCGTCGGCGCGGTCGCCGGAGTGCTCACGCATGACGCGCTGCTGCGTTCGGTCCAGGCCCAGCGCGAGGCCCGGCACAGCGTCGTCGCCACCGTGCTGCAGAAGCTCGACCAGCCCCCGCTCGACCCCGACCCCGAGACGTCATCGGCGCGCGACGCCCACCGTCGGGTGCTCGCGAGCTGGACCGGACCGGACGGCTCGGGGCAGGCGGGCACGGTCGCCTCCGACCTCAAGTCCCCGCACCCGGGCGACCGGTTCCGCGTCTGGACCGACGGTCACGGCCGCATCGTCGGCCGCCCCCTGGACACCGCCACGGCGACGACCCACGCCGCCCTGGCCGGCCTCGGCGCCGCCCTCGCCTGCGCCGGCCTCATCGAGGGCGGCAGGCGCGTTCTCGTCTGGCGCGCCGTCCGCCGCCGCTACGCCCGCTGGGACCAGGCGTGGGACAAGGCCGGGCCGGACTGGGGGCGGGCGGGAACGGGTGCCTGAGCGGGCGCGCGCGGACGCCGGGGGGCGCGGGCACAGCCTCTTGGGCAGGCGAGCGCGGACGCTGGAGCAAGCAGGCGCGGAACCGCTCGCGCAGGCGGACACGGGCACGTGAGCCGCCGGGCACGGCAAACGCTCGCACACGCGAACCCACGCTCCCCAGCCGACGATCGCCCGTGCTTGAGCAGGTGAGACCGTTGTCACCGGCCCGGCCATCAGGTCAACTCCCCCTCCCTCCGCGCGCTACGGTGGACCGGGCGAACTCTTCGGTCTCCTTGCGCGCGGGCGCGAGGTCCCGCGAACTTCGAGGTGGGGGCAGAGCAACTCCATGGCACAGGGCACGGTCCAGGTGACGCACACCGGTACGTCGCGGTGGCGGCGCCGCACAGGCGAGTACGCATCGCTGGCGGCCGCCCTGGAGGCCGCGAGCGACGGGGACGTCCTGACGGTGGCCCCGGGGACGTACCGCGAGAACCTCGTCGTCCAGCGCGCCGTGACGCTGCGCGGCCCCGAGGGCTCCCCCGGTTCCGTGCGCATCGCGCCGGTGGACGGGGTGCCGCTGACGGTGCGGGCGTCCGCGCTCGTGCAGGACCTCCATGTGGAGGGCCAGGACTCGGCCGCGCCCGCGCTGCTCATCGAGGACGGCGCCCCCGAGTTGACGGACGTGCGGGTGATGACGCGCTCCGCCGCCGGCATCGAGGTGCGCGGCGGCGCCCGCCCGACGCTGCGCCGCTGCACGGTCGACAACCCGGGCGGCATCGGCATCGGCGTGCTCGACGGCGGGGGCGGGGTGTTCGAGGAGTGCGAGGTCGTCGCCGCGGGCCAGTCGGGCGTCGCGGTGCGCGGCGGCGGGCATCCGCGCCTGGAGCGCTGCCGGGTGCACCACGCCTCGGGCGCCGGACTCTCCGTCACCGGTGAGGGCAGCGGCCTGGAGGCCGTCGGCTGCGAGGTGTACGAGATCAAGGGCTCGGGCGTGCAGATCACCGCGCGGGCCACGGCGCACCTGACGGACTGCGACGTGCACCGCACGACGTCCGACGGCGTCACCCTCGACACCGACGCCGTCCTCACCCTCGCCGACTGCCGCATCCACGACATCCCGGAGAACGCGGTCGACCTGCGCTCCCGCTCGGTCCTGACGCTGACGCGCACCACCGTCCGCGAGTTCGGCCGCAACGGCCTCTCCGTGTGGGACCCGGGCACCCGCGTCGACGCCAACCAGTGCGAGATCCACGACAGTACGGGCGACTATCCGGCCGTGTGGGTCAGCGACGGCGCGACGGCCGTCCTGGAGTCGTGCCGGGTGCACGACGTGCCGGACGCGCTGTTCGTCCTCGACCGCGGCTCGCGCGTGGACGTCGTCGACAGCGATCTGACCCAGGTCCGCAACACGGCGGTGTCGGTGAGCGACGGCGCGACGGCGCAACTGGACGACGTGCGCATCCGCGAGGCCGCGACCGGCGCCTGGTTCCGCGACCACGGCAGCGGCGGCGTCCTCGCGGGCTGTACGGTCGACGGCACCCAGACGGGCGTGATCGTCACCAAGGGCGCCGACCCCACGATCGAGCGGTGCACGGTCACCTCCCCCGCCGAGGCGGGCTTCTACGTCTCCGCGGGCGGCCGCGGCAGCCTGGACCGCTGCAAGGTCATCGGCAGCGGCGGCTACGGCTTCCACATCATCGACGGCTGTCGTACGACGCTGCGCAGGTGCCGTACGGAGCGGTGCGCGCGGGGAGGTTACGAGTTCGCGGAGGACGGGCCGCTCGTCGAGGACTGCACCAGCGACGAGAGCGCGAGCATCCGGCCCGCCGCGCCGGAGCCGGTCACGCTGACGGCCACCCAGTCCCCGGGGCTGCTCGGCGCGGTGCCCGCCCGCCGCGAGCCGGAGGAGACCGCCCCGGCCGTCCCCGCGCAGGAGTCCCGCTCGTCGAAGGACGTGCTCGGTGAACTGGACACGCTGGTCGGCCTGGAGAGCGTCAAGCGCGAGGTGCGGGCCCTCACCGACATGATCGAGGTGGGGCGGCGGCGCCAGGAGGCCGGCCTCAAGGCCGCCTCCGTACGCCGCCATCTGGTGTTCACGGGCTCCCCCGGCACCGGCAAGACGACCGTCGCCCGGCTCTACGGCGAGATCCTCGCCTCGCTCGGCGTCCTGGAGCGCGGCCATCTCGTCGAGGTGTCCCGCGTGGACCTGGTGGGCGAGCACATCGGCTCGACGGCGATCCGCACCCAGGAGGCCTTCGAACGGGCCCGTGGCGGCGTCCTGTTCATCGACGAGGCGTACGCGCTGTCCCCCGAGGACTCCGGGCGGGACTTCGGCCGCGAGGCCATCGACACGCTCGTGAAGCTGATGGAGGACCAGCGCGACGCGGTGGTGGTCATCGTCGCGGGCTACACGGCGGAGATGAGCCGCTTCCTGTCCGTCAACCCCGGTGTGGCGTCCCGCTTCTCGCGCACCATCACCTTCGGCGACTACGCCCCGGAGGAGTTGCTGCGCATCGTCGAGCAGCAGACCGAGGAGCACGAGTACACGCTGGCCCCGGGCGCGGGGGAAGCGCTGCTCAAGTACTTCACGGCGATCCCGAAGGGCCCGGCGTTCGGCAACGGCCGCACGGCGCGCCAGACGTTCGAGGCGATGGTGGAGCGGCACGCGGGCCGGGTCGCCCAGCTCGGCGAACCGAGCACGGACGACCTCACCCTGCTGTACTCGGACGACCTGCCGGACCTTCCGGACTTTCCGTAGCGTCGGGGGTCCTTGCGGCTTCGGACGCCCCCGGGGCCGCGTCCGCCCCCGGGGCTGCGTCCGTCCCCGGGGCTGCGTCCGTCCCCGAGGCTGCGGACGTCCCCGCGGCCGCGGGCACCGCCCCGCCCTCCGGCCGAGGCCCCGGCACCGCGGGCCGGAGCCGCGCCAGCAACCGTCCCCGCTCCTCCGCGAACGCCGGGTCCGCCTGGTAGTCACCGTGCCCGAGGATCGGCGCGGGCAGCGGGTGCGCCTCGGTGCGGCCGTACGCCAGCGGGTCCTTCAGCGGCTCCCGGTCGACCTGCGGACCGCAGTCGCCGTGGAGGCGGACGGGGCCGCCGATGGGGTCGGTGGGCCGGTGCAGGTTGCGCCAGCAGTCGACCTCGCGGTGCAGGGAGCTGAGGGCGGCCGGGCCGAAGTGCGCGGGGAACCAGCGTCCGTAGAGGCGCTCCAGCGGTGAGCCGTACGTGAGGAGCGCGACGCGTTTGCGTACGGAGGGCAGCAGCTGCCAGGCCGCGGCCGCCGCGAGCACACTGCCCTGCGAGTGGCCGGAGAGGACCAGGCGGCCACCGGTGGCACGCGTCCAGGTGTGCATGCGCCAGGTCAGGTCGGGCACCGCGCGCTCCGCGTAGCAGGGCGGCGCGAAGGGGTGGGCCGCGCGCGGCCAGAACGTGCCGACGTCCCACAGGATGCCGATGGTGCGGCGGGCGGAGGGGTCACGGTACGCGCGGCGGCCCCAGGTGACGAACAGTATGAAGCCGAGTCCGATCAGCCAGGAGCCCAGGGCCTGCGCGGTCTCGGCGGTGCCCTCGATGAAGGCGGGCGCGCTCTGCGCCGCCTCGCCCGGCACCTTGCCGGTGGCCCAGGCGCCGACGAGGGCCGCCGCGCCGAGCAGCAGCGTCGCGGCCGAGGCCACGCCGACGATCTGCGGCACCCGGTCGGTGAGGGCGGCGCCCGCGCGGGTGCTCGCGATGCGGCGCGTACGGGCCGTGTCCGGGCGCTCGTCCGGATAGTCGCGCGGCACCTGGGCCAGCTCGCGGCGCAGCCGCTGGGCGGTGCGCACCGCGAGCCAGCCGCACAGCGCGGCGACGACCACGAGGAGCGGCGGGATGACGGACGCCTGCCAGGTGAGGAGCGCGGGCGGGCCGTCGATCGAGCCGCCCGCGCCGGGCGACCCGGACCCGTCGAGCCAGTCGGCGACGCGCTGCGAGCCGCCGCCCGACATCACCCCGCCGAGGGCGCAGGCCAGCATGGCGACGGCGGGTCCGCCGAGGCCGCGGATGGCGGTGCGGGCGTCCGGGGACGTGCGGTGGATGTGGCCGGCCGCCACGGCGAGGGCGAGCACCAGGGCGCCCTGGACGAGGGTGATGCCGCCGAACGTCGTGTTGCCGGGGAGCCGGCCGGTCGAGGTCCAGCCGGGGCGGGACCACCCGGCGTACAGGACGGCGAGGACGAGCAGCGCGAGGGCGGCGAGGGGCAGTCGGCGCACCAGGGTGCGGTCCAGGCGCCGGTCGAGGCGGTTCTCGCTGCGGCCCCGGCGGCACACCACCCATACGACGACGGCGCCGGCCACGACGAGCGCCGAGTCCAGCGCCCAGCCGAGGACGTCGAGGAGGGCGGGCCCGCCGGGCCTGCGGTCGTACCGGGCGGCCGAGGTGCCGACGGCGGCAGCGACCGTGAGGAGGCCCGCGGCCGTGTGGGCGGCGCGCAGCCGGGCGACGAGCCTGCGGCCGTACCAGAAGCCGGGCTTGCCGAGCGCGTTGCGGCTGGTCTCCTCCGGGTCCGGCTGGTGCGGCAGCGGCTGCTGGGACTCGTACGCGCTCCAGGTGCGGTGGGACAGGTACCAGAGGAGGCCGGTGAGCGCGGCGGGAAGCAGCGCGGCGAGCGCGAGGCGGCGGCCGGGCTGCGACCACCAGCCGCCGCCCCCGGCGGACTCCGGCGCGAGGAAACCGAGCCAGGAGTGGTCGTCGACGCAGGCGCGGGTGCCCGCACACTGCCAGGCGGTCAGGTCGATGGCGATCTCGCAGGCGGCGGCGATCAGGAGCACGGTGAGGGTGAGGGCGACCAGGCGCACCAGGAGGCCGTACGTCCGCACGGCGCGTTTGGCGCGGCGGGCCGTGGGCCGCATCCAGTGGGCGAGGTTGACGACCATGAACGGCAGGAGCAGCAGCCACAGGGCGCGGGAGCCGTTGCCCGAGGTCAGGTTGGACCAGACGTAGGCCTCCGGGACCGGGTGGTCGCGGTAGTCCGCGGGGCGGGACTCGGCGTCCACGTCGTCGGCGCGGCGGTGGACGGCCGCGGTGCCGTCGCCCAGGACGCGGACGGTGCGGGGGTCGCCGAGCATCTCCGCGGGCGTGGTGCCGCCGACGCCGTGGACGAGGAGTTCCAGGGCGATCGGCTCGGCCTCTTCGCTGTGTGCCGGGCGCGCCGTGTGTTCTGGGTGTTCTGGGTGTGCCGGTGCCTGCTTCTGGGCGGTCCGGGCCGCCGTGGCGCGCTCCACTGTTCCGCTCCCCCGAGTCGTGCGCTGTCATGGGCCGGGTACGGGCCATGCAAGCCGTGCAGGGACACAAGGATCGCCGGTTCCGGCCCCGCACGCAGCCACCCTCACGTAATCTCCCCCTTCGGCAGGTCCCCCTTCCGGATGGCGGGGCCGCCCGGTCGGTGGTACCCGCAACGACGGCTCGTGCGAGGATGAGGCGACCCGGTGACGGGCTTGACTAGGCGAAAGGGCCGGACCTGACGTGAGTGAGAATCAGAACCTCCTCGCGGAGCAGCGTCGCGCCCTGATCCTCGACGAGGTGCGCCGCCGCGGCGGTGTCCGCGTCAATGAACTCACCAGAAAACTGGGTGTGTCGGACATGACCGTCCGGCGCGATCTGGACGCGCTCGCCCGCCTCGGCGTCCTGGAGAAGGTGCACGGCGGCGCCGTGCCGGTGGCCGAGGCCAGCACGCACGAGCCGGGCTTCGAGGCGAAGTCGGGCCTGGAGCTGAGCGCCAAGGAGGACATCGCCCGGACCGCGGCGACGCTGGTGGCGCCGGGCACGGCCATCGCGCTCTCCGGCGGCACGACGACGTACGCGCTCGCCCATCAACTGCTCGACGTCCCGGACCTGACGGTCGTGACGAACTCGGTGCGGGTGGCGGACGTCTTCCACTCCGCGCAGCGCAGCTCCGGGCAGCGCCAGGGCGCGGCCACGGTGGTGCTCACGGGCGGGGTGCGCACGCCGTCGGACTCGCTGGTCGGGCCGGTCGCCGACCAGGCGATCGCGGCGCTCCACTTCGACGTGCTGTTCCTCGGCGTGCACGGCATATCGGCGGAGGCCGGTCTGTCCACGCCCAACCTCGCGGAGGCGGAGACGAACCGGCGCCTGGTGCGGTCCGCGCGCCGGGTGGTCGTGGTCGCGGACCACACCAAGTGGGGCACGGTGGGCCTGAGTTCGTTCGCCACGCTCGAACAGGTGGACACGCTGGTGACGGACGCGGGGCTGCCCGCGCGGGCCCGCGCGGAGATCTCCGAGCAGCTGCGGCGGCTCCTGGTCGCGGGCGCGCCCGAAGACAGCGCAGACAGCGCAGACACCACAGCCGCCACCGACGCCCCGGACACCTCCGGCACCGCGACCGCCGGGAACTCCGCAGACTTCTGACGGGCCCCCGGCTATGGTGGGCGGGCCCGGTCAACCGCCTCGTCCCGCCTGGGGGTCGCGTTCATGCCTCGCCGACTGCGGCCCGAGGGCCTGGAGTTCCTCAAGACCGCTCCCGTACGGCTGGTGTTCACACACGACGTCGCGGCCCCGCCCGAGGCGGTGTACGAGGTCCTTGAGGACGTCCGCCGACTGCCCGCGTGGCACAGCTCGGTCGTGTACGCGCGGCCCTTCGACGACGACACCGGCCGCCTGGTGCGCATCCAGGGCCGCTTCTGGTTCCGCGAGACCTTCCTCGCCAGGGAGGCGCCCACGCGGTACGCCTACCGCGTCGACCTGACCAACTTCCCCGGCCTGCGCGCCCTGGTGGAGGAGTGGCGGCTCACCCCGCTGGAGCCCGCCGACGGCCGGGGCCCGGGCACCCGCGTGCAGTGGACGTACGCCGCGGACGCCGTGCCCCTGACGCGGTTCCTCATGAAGCGCGGCGGCCGCCGGGGCTTCGGCAAGTCCTTCCACGACGCGGTCGCGACCCTGGACCGGCACCTCTCCGGCGCGACCGGCGCCTGAGCCGACCCCGGCCGCTCCGCCGCCCCGTCGCCCCGGCCCCGCGGCACTAGTGGGCCTGCGCGGGCCACTCCCCCGTGGCGAGCAGCCCCTCTATCGTCCGCTCGTACGGCGTGATGTCGAGCCCCTGCTCCGCCAGCCACGCGTCCGAGTAGTACTTGTCCAAGTAGCGGTCGCCCGGGTCGCAGATGAGGGTGACGACGCTGCCGGTGCGGCCCGCGGCCACCATCTCCGCGGTGATGCGGAGGGCGCTCCACAGGCCCGTGCCGGTCGAGCCGCCCGCCTTGCGGCCGATGGCCCGGTCCAGGGCGCGCACGGCGGCGACGCTCGCGGCGTCGGGGACCCTCATCATGCGGTCGATGGCGCCGGGCACGAAGCTCGGCTCCATGCGCGGCCTGCCGATGCCCTCGATGCGCGAGCCGCAGTCGCTGGCGGCGTCCGGGTCGTTCTTCGTCCAGCCGTCGAAGAAGCAGGAGTTCTCCGGGTCGGCGACGCAGATCCGGGTGTCGTGCTGCATGTAGTGGACGTAGCGCGCGATGGTCGCGGAGGTGCCGCCGGTGCCGGCCGTGGCGACGATCCAGGCGGGCTCCGGGTGCCGCTCAAGACGCAGTTGCTGGAACATCGACTCGGCGATGTTGTTGTTGCCGCGCCAGTCGGTGGCCCGTTCCGCGTAGGTGAACTGGTCCATGTAGTGGCCGCCGGTCTCGACGGCGAGCCGGGCGGACTCCGCGTACATGGTGCGCGAGTCGTCCACGAAGTGGCACCGGCCGCCGTGGAATTCGATGAGGCGGCACTTCTCGGCGCTCGTCGTGCGCGGCATCACCGCGATGAAGGGGACCCCGATGAGTTTCGCGAAGTACGCCTCGGAGACGGCTGTCGAGCCACTGGAGGCCTCGATCACGGGGCGGCCTGGACGGATCCAGCCATTGCACAGGCCGTACAGAAACAGTGAGCGGGCGAGCCGGTGCTTGAGGCTGCCGGTCGGATGCGTCGACTCGTCCTTCAGATACAGGTCGATGCCCCAGTGCTCGGGCAGTGGGAAGCGCAGGAGGTGGGTGTCCGCGGAGCGGTTGGCGTCGGCCTGGACCTTGCGCACGGCCTCTTTCAGCCAGGTGCGGTATTCCTCGTCGCTGCGGTCCACGTCGAGCGTGGCCATCGGCTCGTCGGCCGGATCGTGCTGGATGGTGCTCACCACGGGCTCCTTAGGCCTCGTGCCGGAACGGGATCGATCCGGCCGGACACCTCGATGATAAACACCCACAACACGGCCCTCACCTGCATAAACACACCTTTCGCCCCCTCAAAGGTGGCCCTTGCCCACCGGGTGGCCCCCTCTGCGCGCCCCGGCGGTCACGCACCGAAGTGGCATGTGCGACGTGGCCGGGCACACTGGTCCTCGACGCCGTGCGCGTGCACACTGCACCGCACGGAACAGGGGTAGGTTCCCAGCAGGTGCCGTACGACGGGCGTACGGCACCGTGCGCGACCAGACCTAGGGCGCGTCGACACCAGGCGCACGAGGGGGCGGAGCCTCATGGCGGAGCCGGAGTTCAGGGCCACGGGCGTACGGATCGGGCGGCGGCTGCGGTCGCTGACCCATGCGGGCCAGGTCCGGATCAGCGACGGCAGGCTGGAGTTGCTCACCAGTTACGGCACGGAGATCGACAGTGCGCCGCTGCGTGCGGTGCGCACGGCCAAGCCATGGTTCGTCCCACAGGACAAGGCGCTCGCCGAGGTGAACGGCACCCGCTATCTGCTGACGCTCGGGGATCACGATCCGGTGCCCGGGGAGGCCGGTCCACCCACGGTACGGACCTTCCTCGAAGCGGTACGTCTCGCTACCGGCGGGCGCCGGGACTGAGGGGCGCGACCGGGGCGCGAGTTGCACGCCCCCACCCCCTGGGTCACGCTGGTGTCACATCACTCTGGGTTTACCGGTGATAACGCTGCGAACCAGCCCGCCGGTCACCACAGCAGGCGGCGGCGCGAGCGGCCCCTGCTGGATCCGAACGCCGTCTTCTTCCGGACCTCAATTCGGGGAGTCGCACCGTGATCAGCCAGCCAAGCAGGCATTGCACGGTAGAGCTCCAAGCCCTGCCGTCGCGGATCGGCCAGGTCCGCAGAATCGTCTCTGCGCAGTTGCGCTACTGGCATCTCGACCCCTTGATAGACCAGGCCGCGCTCGGCGTGACCGAGTTGTTGGCCAACGTCCACCGGCACGCCGAACCGGACAAGACCTGCACGGTGGAGATCGAGCTGCTGCTCGAACGCCTGATGGTCTCCGTCCACGACCACGATCCGAGGCTTCCCGTGGTGCGCGACGCCGACCCGTTCGAAACCTGCGGGCGCGGGCTCGCGATGGTCGCGGCGGTCAGCGAGAGCTGGGGCGCGCAGCCGCAGGGCGACGCGGGCAAGGTCGTCTGGTTCACGCTCTGCGCGCCCACCGCCACCGCACCACTGCCGGCATACCCCGTGTACGACGCCGCGTGCGCCGAACCGTTCACCGTGGCTCCCGCTGTCGGCGCCCATGCTCCCGCCCGGTCCGCCGTTGCCGGCTGACCGGGCGGTGACGTCACCTCCGCGTGCCGTGTCGTACGCGTTGGCGTAGCCCTTCTCGTACAAGGCCGCCTACGGCCGCGCGCGTACGCGAACTCGTGCGCCGCCGTGGCCGCGGCACCGCTCGCCCCGTGCGTCACTCCGCGGCGATGGCCCGCAGGACGTCGAGGCGGGCGGCGCGCCGGGCCGGACGCAGCCCCGCGAGGGCTCCGGCCGCCAGGCCCACCAGGGCGGCCACGGCGAGTTGCGTCGGCGGCAGCGCGAACGCGAAGGCGCTGTCGGACGCGCCGTCGGACGCCTTGACCAGGACCCAGCCGAGGAAGCCGCCGAGTGCCAGGCCGCCCGCCGTGCCGAACGCGGCGACCAGGACGGACTCCCAGCGGACCATGGCCCGCAGTTGGCCGCGGGTCTGGCCGACGGCGCGCAGCAGGCCCAGCTCGCGGGTGCGTTCGTGCACGGCGAGGGTGAGCGTGTTGGCGATGCCGAGCAGGGCGATGAGGACGGCGAGGGCGAGCAGCGCGTAGACGAGGGTCAGCATCATGTCGATGCCGCCCGCCGCGGACTGCGCGTACTCGTCGCGGGTCTGGACCTCCGGGTTGCCGTACTCCTTCGCCACGGCGGACACCGCGGCCTCGCCGTCCTTCGCGCTCACGCCGTCCTTGAAGGTCACCGACACCAGCGTGTCGGAGTCCTGGGCGCGGTGCGGGGCCCAGGCGGCACGGGTGATGACGTAGTCGCCCGCCAGCTCGGACCGGCCGTAGACGGCGCGGACCGTGAAGGTGTCCTTCTTGCCGTCGGTGAAGGCGAGTTCGGCCCGGTCGCCGACCTTGAGGTGCTGCTTGTCGGCCTCCGCGCGGGTGAGCGCGATGCCGTCGGTGCCGAGGCGACGCAGCGATCCGTCGACCTTGCCGAGGTCGAAGGACTTGGCGAGCGCGATCGGGTCGGTGACGGTCAACGCCCGTCCGTCGCCGTTGACTTCGGCCACTCCCCTGCCGAGGCCGACGGCCGTGGCGACCTCCGGGCGCTTCGCGACGGCGGGGGCGAGCCGGGGGCTGAGCCCGCTGCCGCCCGCGCCGAACGACGGGGTGCTGACCGCGATGTCGCCCGCGAAGGAACGCGACACCGTCTGGTCCATGGTGGCCTTCAGCGAGGCGCCGAAGACGGTGAACAGGCAGACGACGGCGACGCCGATCATCAGGGCGCTCGCGGTGGCCGCGGTCCGCCTGGGGCTGCGCAGGGCGTTGCGGCGGGCCAGCGAGCCGGTGACGCCGCGCAGCCGGTCGAGCGGCCCGCCGAGGATCCGTACCGCCCGCGAGGACGCGACGGGCCCGAGGACCACGAACGCGGCGAGGGCGAGGACCGCGCCGCCGCCCGCCAGCCAGATGGACGGCGAGGCGAGCACTCCGACCAGGGTGAGGGCGACGGCGGTGAGGCCGAGGACGGTGCCGACGACCGCGCGGGTGCGGGACGCGCCGGACTGGTCGACCGCCGTCTCGCGCAGGGCCGCCAGCGGTGCGGTGCGGCCGGCGCGGACGGCGGGCAGCAGCGCGGAGGCCACGCACACGGCGATGCCGACCGCGAGGGGCAGCAGCATCGACGTACCGCTGATCACCAAGTCGCCCTCGGGGAAGGGGAATCCGATGGCCGGAAACAGCGCCTGGAGCCCGGCGGCGATGCCGATGCCGCCCGCGAGGCCCGCGGCGGACGCCACCACGGCGACGACGCCCGCCTCGGTCAGCGTCGACGCGGTGACCTGGCGGCGGGAGGCGCCGAGGGCGCGCAGGAGCGCGTTCTCGCGGGTGCGCTGGGCCACGACGATCGCGAAGGTGTTGTGGATGGAGAAGGTGGCCACGAGCAGCGCGATGCCGGAGAAGACCAGCAGGAACGTGGTGAACAGGGTCAGGAACTGACCGGAGATCATGTCGGAGTTCTCGTCCGCCGCCTCCTGCCCGGTGATGGCCTCGACTCCCTTCGGCAGTACGGGAGTCAGCGCGTCGACGAGTTCCTGCTGTCCGGTGCCGGGTCCGGCGCGCACCTGCACGGTCGCGGCCTCGCCGGGCTTCGGCATCAGGTACTTCTCGGCGTCGGCCTGCGTCATGCCCGTGAACGTCGTCTGCGCCATGCCGTCCTCGCCGCCGAACGTGGCGAGGCCCACGATCGTGACCTTGACGGGGTCGGGGGTGCGCAGCGTCGTGGTGTCGCCGACCTTCAGGCCGCCGCTGTCGGCGGCGCCCCGGTTGACGACCACCTCGCCGCTCCTGGCGGGGGCGCGGCCCTCGGCCAGGCGGTAGGCGTTCAGCTCCGGGTCGGTGATCCAGTTCCCGGCGAGGGTGGGCGGGCCCTGACCGCCGACGGGGTCGCCGTCCTTGCCGACGAGCTGCCCCGCGCCCTGGATGCTGGGCACGGCGGCGGCGACGCCCGGGACCTTCTCGACGCGGTCGACCAGGGACGTGTCGACGGCCTGGCGGACGCCCTGGCTCTCGCCGGGGGTGGTGATGGTGTTGGCGCTGCGGACGACCGCGTCGGTGCCGCGGGTGGCGTTGCCGAACATCGTGTCGAAGCTGGCGCGCAGGGTGTCGCCCATGACGAGCGTGCCCGCCAGGAAGGCGACACCGAGCAGCACCGCGAAGAACGTACCGGCGAAGCGGCGCTTGTGGCCGCGCAGCGAGGTGAGGCTGATCCGCAGGGCGGCGGCCGTGGAGCCGGTGGGACGGCCGCGCCCCGCGGGGATCGGCGAGCCGGTGGCACTCATGAGCGCGCTCCTTCGGGCACGGTTGCGGACCTCGTGTCGAACGCCTTGAGTCGGTCGAGGACCTTGTCGGCCGTGGGCGCCTCCATCCGGTCCACGAGACGGCCGTCGGCGAGGAAGACGACCTCGTCGGCGTGGGCGGCGGCCACCGGGTCGTGGGTGACCATGACGACGGTGCGGCCCATCTCGCGCACCGCCCGGCCGAGCAGCCCGAGGACCTCCTCGCCGGAGCGCGAGTCCAGGTTGCCGGTGGGCTCGTCGGCGAAGACGACGTCGGGGCGGCCCGCGAACGCCCGGGCCACGGCGACGCGTTGCTGCTGGCCGCCGGAGAGTTCGGCGGGCCGGTGGCGCAGCCGGTCGCGCAGGCCGACGACGTCGATGAGGGCGTCCGTCCACTCCAGGCTCTCCTGGTCGAAGCGCCGCCCCGCCAGGTCCATGGGCAGCCGGATGTTCTCCGCCACGGTCAGCGTCGGCACCAGGTTGAAGGCCTGGAAGACGAAGCCGACGCGGTCGCGGCGCAGCACGGTCAGGCGCCGGTCGTCGAGCGGGCCGAGCTCGGTGTCGCCGATGTACGCGGAACCGGCGGTCAGCGTGTCCAGACCGGCCGCGCAGTGCATCAGCGTGGACTTGCCCGAGCCCGACGGGCCCATGATCGCGGTGAAGCGCCCGGCGGGGAAGCCGACGCTCACGCCGTCGAGCGCGGTCACCGCGGTGTCGGAGGAGGAGCCGTAGACCTTCACGGCCGCCTCGACCCGGGCGGCGTCCGGGGCCGCGGGGCGCTGCCGGGAGGTGGCGGTGCTCATGCCCTGCCTCCCTTGGCGGTGCGGCCGAACTCCTCGTTGAGGACGCTCAGTCGGCGCCAGTACTCGTCCTCGTCGATCTCACCGGCGGCGAAGCGGTGGTCGAGCACGGCGATCGGCGACTTGTCGTCGCTCCCGCCGGGCCGCCAGGGTCCGCGCCGGCCGCGCCAGACGGTGCGGCGCAGGAAGGTCACGACGCCGATGACGACGGCCGCCCAGATCAACGGGAAGAACAGGATCCACGGGCCGGGTCCGCCCTCGAATGCCAGGGTCTGCATGGTGTCCATCTCCTCGGGAAGCGCGGGTACCAGCCGCGTGACCTGGGCTTCTCGCCCTCGGTGCGCACTGGTTCCGATCGCTTTCGAGACTCCTCTCCAGGGGGCCTGAAGTCGTCGTACGGCCAGCGGCAGTGCGTGTACCTCCCGGGGAGTACGTGGCGTGGCGCCGCCTGCTTCCCCCGTACGGAACGGGGGTGCCGGACCCGTCCCGTACCCCCTCACCTGGACTTCTGTACCTATTAGTATGTACATTCACGGCATGAGCACTCCGGAGCGTCTGATCGAGTCCACGCGTGAGCTGCTGTGGGAGCGCGGCTACGTCGGCACCAGCCCCAAGGCGATCCAGCAGCACGCGGGCGCCGGGCAGGGCAGCATGTACCACCACTTCACGGGCAAGCCGGACCTGGCGCTCGCGGCGATCCGGCGTACCGCCGAGGAGATGCGCGCCACGGCGGAGGCGTCCCTCGCCGGTGCCGGATCGGCGTACGACCGCGTCGCCTCGTACCTCCTGCGCGAGCGGGACGT
The DNA here is from genome assembly GCF_014650815.1 of Streptomyces flavofungini. GTDB lineage: Bacteria > Actinomycetota > Actinomycetes > Streptomycetales > Streptomycetaceae > Streptomyces > Streptomyces flavofungini. The sequence goes on along the minus strand of NZ_BMVR01000003.1, from coordinate 322,813 downwards.
GCTGCGCGGCTGCCCCGTCGGGCGCCTGACCATGGACCCCGACGTGATCGCCAGCGACGAGCTGCGCGCGCCGGTCACCGAGACCCTGGAGTGGCTGCGCGGACGGCTCGCCGAGATCGTCCAAGAGGGCGTGGACCAGGGCGAGTTCAGCGCCTCACTCGACGCGGGCGACATCGCGTCGACGGTCGTCTCGACCGTGCAGGGCGGCTATGTGCTGGCCCGCGCGACGGGGTCGCCGGAGGCGTTCGACGCGGGGGTGCGGGGGCTGTTGGCGCTGCTCGCGCCCCGGGCCTAGGTGCCGCGAGCGACTACACGCGCAGGTGCCGGGAAGGGCCTCACGCCCCCTCTCTCCCGACTCAACTTCCCTGCCCACCCACTGAGTCAAGGACCCACTCGTGCACATCACCCGTACCCGCCCCGCCAGCAGGCAGGGCCTCGCCGAGAACTTCACCGGCACCGTCTGGCTCGACGAGATCGCGAGTCCCGAACCGCCCTCCCGGCTGCGGATGTTCAGCGTGCACTTCGCCCCGGGCGCCCACACGGCCTGGCACCGCCACCCGCACGGCCAGGTCCTGCACGTCACCGAGGGCGAGGGGTTCGTGCAGCGCGACGGCGGCTCCGTCGAGCCCATCCGGGCGGGCGACACCGTGTGGATCGAGCCGGGCGAACGCCACTGGCACGGCGCCGGGCCGCTCACCTTCATGACGCATCTCGCCGTCGTCGAGGCGGCGGACGACGGCACGACGGCCGTGTGGGAGGAACGCGTCCCCGACACGGAGTACCCGACGACCGCCTGACGCCCGGGCCACGCACACCCCGGCACTCCCCCTGGAGCACCCATGCATGCCAAGCAGTACGAGATCACCCTGCCCGCCGACTACGACATGGGCGTCATCCGCGAGCGGGTGGCGACCAAGGGCCATCTCCTCGACGCCTTCCCCGGGTTGGGCTTCAAGGCGTACCTGATGCGCGAACGCGGGGTCGACGGCTCACCCGTGAACCAGTACGCCCCGTTCTACCTCTGGCACACCGCCGAAGGCCTGGGTTCGTTCCTCTGGGGTCCCGGATTCCAGGGACTGTGCGACGACTTCGGACGGCCGGTGGTGCAGCACTGGATGGCGGTGGGGTACGAGGACGGGGGCGCCGCCGGTGACCGGCCCAGCACCGCCGTGCGGCACCGCAGGCCCGTTCCCGAGGGCACCCGCACCACCGACCTCACCGAGGAACTCCTCGCGGAGGCGCGGGTGTCGGCCGAGCAGGACGGGGCCGTCGGCGTCCTGGTCGCGGTCGACCCACGGCACTGGGAGGCGGTGACGTTCTCGCTGTGGGCCGAGGGGACTGCGGCGAAGGCGAGCGGTGAGGTGTTCCAGGTGCTGCACTGCTCCACGCCGGAGCTGGGGCAGGTCGGGCGGGGGCGGGCGTGGTGAGCGTGGAGGCTTCGGGGGCGGGCGCTTCGGCGGCGGAGGCGACGCGCGCGGGTACGTCGAGTGCGGGGGTCCCGGGCGTGGGCGCGGCCACCGTCCGGACGGTCCTCGGTGATGTCGACCCCGGTGACCTGGGGGTCTGCGACGCCCACGACCACCTCTTCCTGCGGAGCCCCAGACTCCCGGGCCAGGAGTTGGACTCCGTGGACGCCGCCGCGGCCGAGCTGGCCGCGTTCCGGGCCGAGGGCGGGCGGAGCATCGTCCAGTGGACCCCGCACGGCATGGGGCGACGCGCCGCCGACCTGCCCGGCCTCGCCCGCACGGCGGGCGTCCGGATCGTGGCGGCCACGGGGCTGCACCAAGCGGTGCACTACACACCCGAGTTGCTGGCGGAGCTGGGCGGCGGGGACCCCGACGCCCTCGCGGCGCTGTTCGTGCGCGAACTCACGCAGGGCATCGGCGACAGCGGTGTGCGGGCCGGCCTCATCAAGGTCGCGGGCGGCTTCCACGGACTGGACGCGCACACCCACTGGACGATGACAGCGGCCGCCGCGGCCCACCGGGCGACGGGCGCCCCGGTCGCCGTACACCTGGAGCTCGGCACCGGCGTGTTCGACGTACTCGACCTGCTGTGCGGCGAGTTGGAGGTGCCGCCGGACAGGGTGATCCTCGGGCACCTCAACCGCGCCCCCGACCTGGAAGTACACCGGGACGCGGCAGCGGCGGGCGCCTGGCTGGCCTTTGACGGGCCGTCACGCGCCCACCACGCCACCGACTGGCGGATGCCGGACGCGGTGCGCGCCCTGGCCGACGCCGGGCACGGCGACCAGCTCCTCCTCGGCGGCGACACGACGACGGCCGGAGCGCGTTCCGTGAACGGCGGTCCGGGGATGCCCCACCTGCTGCGCCGGGTGCGGCCACGCCTGGAGCGGGCCGTGGGCAAGGAGTTGACGGACCGGATCGTCACGGTGAACGCGGGGCGGGCGTTCGGGGTGGTGTGGCCGGGGCGAGACGGGGGTTGGGGCCGGGGTGAGACAGGGGCCGGGGCCGGAGCGAGACGCGGCTCGCGGCCGACGTAGGCGCGGCTCGCGGCGAGGGCGAGACAGGGGCGGCGTCCGGGATGGGACGGGAACACCTCCCGCACCCGCCCCGGACCCGCCACCTCCCCGCACCCCCGGCACCGCCGCAGACCCACCACGGCCCTAGGGCGTTTCTGATGGCTCTTGGTCGGCCGCCAGGGAGATCGTCGGCGCAACGGGAGCTGCCCCGCGAGGTGCTGCTCACCCCGGCGCCCACACCCGTGACAGCCATCTGACGGTTTCAAGAGCCGTCAGAAACGCCCTAGACCCCCCGCGCCTCCCCCGGACCGGGACCAACGCCCACCGCCCCCTCCCGATACGCGGCAACCGCCCGCTCCGTGTCCTCGTTCACCAGATCCGCGTTGATCTGCGCCGCCGCGAACGCCCCCGCCGCCGCGGCCCCGCCGACCTGCGCGGACAGGTCGGTGGCGTTGCCCGCGATCCACACCCCGGGGGCGTCCGTACGCCCCGTCGCGTCGGACGGCACGTACTCGCCCGCAGGATGCGGCACCGGCTCCACCCCGAGCGCCTTCAGGAAGCCGACGCGCGCCACCAACCGCGGCCCGACGGCCACCGCGTCCCGAGGCACCAGCCTGCCGTCGGCCATCCGTACGCCCACGAGACGGTCGTCGACGACCTCCATGGATGCCACCTCGCCGTCGACCACGCGGATGCCGCGGGCCGCCAACTGCTCGGCCTCCTCGTCGGTCAGCGGTTCCGCGGTGTGGGCGAAGTACGTGATGTCGGCGCTCCACTGCCGAAGCAGCAGCGTCCGGTGCATCGCCATCGGGCCGCCCGCGAGCACGCCGATGGCCTGGTCCCGGACCTCCCAGCCGTGGCAGTACGGGCAGTGCAGCACGTCCCGGCCCCACCGTTCGCGCACCCCCGGCACATCGGGCAGCTCGTCGACCAGACCGGTGGCGATCAGGACCCGGCGCGCCCGAACCGTCCGGCCGTCGGTGAGCCCGACCACGAAGCCGTCCCCGTCCCGGGTCACCTCGTCGACCTCGCCGGACACCACCTGCCCGCCGTACCCGCGCACCTCTGCCCGGCCGCGCTCCAGCAGTTCGGCGGGCGGCATCCCCTCGCGCCCGAACAGCCCGTGCACCGCGTCGGCCGGGGCGTTGCGCGGGTCTCCCGCGTCCAGGACCACCACCGACCGGCGCGCCCGGGCCAGCATCAGCGCGCCGTTCAGACCCGCGGCGCCACCGCCGATCACCACTACCTCGTACTCGTCAAGCAACTGATCGTTCTGATCATTCATGGCTGGACACCTCCACTACGACCATGCGTCACCGTTTCCGTCGAGGCAAATACAGTTGCTGGCTTGGCAAATTCGAACCTCGTATTGCATCAAGCGTTCCAAAACGGCTACGGTACCGACATGGCCCGACCACGGACGTTCGACGAGGACCGGGCCCTGGACGCGGCGATGCGCGCCTTCTGGGCGAACGGCTACGAGGCCACTTCGACCCAGGACCTGTGCGAAGCCACCGGACTGGGCCGCAGCAGCATCTACAACACCTTCACCAGCAAGCACGACCTGTTCCGGCGGGCCCTGACCCGCTACATCGACCTGATGAGCGTGCCGCAGGCGGAGATCCTGGACGACACGGCCCGCTCCGGCATGGAGCGGATCCAGGCCCTCTTCACCCGCATCGTCGACAGCGAGTACGAGTACCGCGCGGCCGACGAGACCAGCATCGGCTGCCTCACCGTCAACACCGTCGTGGAGCTGGCGCGGCGCGACCCGGAGGCGGCGGCGCTCGTCCAGCGCGACCTCGACCTCCGGCTCGGCCTGCTGCGCGGCGCGCTCGAGGCCGGGCGGCACGACGGCACGATCACCACCAGGCGGGACGCCGACTCGCTCGCCAGGTTCGTCAACGCCACCATCGGCGGCATGCGCGTCTCGGCGCAGGCGGGCGCGGGCCGCGCGGCCCTGGAGGCGATCGCCGACACCGCGATGGACGCCCTGCGCCCCTGACTCCCGCCCCGCCCGCACAGCTCCCCGCGCGGCGCCGGTGCGACACGTCGCACGCGCGCCTGCCCGGGGACACCCCTGTCCAAATTTTGTACTGATCTATCCAATACTCCACCCCGCCTCCCCGTACCTCCCCGCACCCCTCCCCGAAGGAGCAGCACCCATGCCCCGCGCCGTATACGTCCTGGCCCTAGGCATCTTCGCCATGGTGACCAGCGAGTTCGTCGTCGCCGGACTCATGCCTCAGATGGCGGACGGGCTCGACGCCACGATTCCGGAGATCGGCTATCTGATCACCGCCTTCGCCATGGCGATGGCCTTCGGCGGGCCGTTCCTGACGGCCGCTCTGCTGAAACTCCCGCAGAAGCGGGCCCTGCTGGTGCTGTTCGGCATCTTCCTCGGCGGCAACGTGCTCGCCGCGCTCGCGCCGGACTACTGGACCATGCTCGTGGCGCGCGTCATCACCGGCATCGCCTCACAGGCCTTCTTCGGCGTGGGCCTCTCGATGGCCACCCGGCTGGCCCGCCCCGAGATACGCGGCCGCGCCATCGCCGTGGCCCTCAACGGCCTCATGCTGGGCACGCTCCTCGGACTGCCGCTCGCCACCGTCGTCGGTGAACACCTGGGCTGGCGCGCGGCGTTCTGGGCCATCACCGTCCTGACGGCGCTCGCCGCCGTGGCCACTTTCGTCGGCGTACCGCGCGTCGAGCGCGCCGCGGACCAGGCGGGGTCGGTGCGCGCGGAAGTCGGCGCCCTGAAGAGCCCTCGGCTGTGGCTCACCTTCACCACCAGCACCTTCGTGATCGGCGCGACGTTCGCGGCGTTCAGCTACCTCAACCCGATCCTCACCGAGGTCACGGGCTTCGCCACCGGCACGGTGCCGCTGCTGCTCGTCGCGTACGGCGCGGCCACCCTCATCGGCAACACGATCGTCGGCCGCCTCGCCGACCGCCACGCGCTGCCCGTCCTGGTCACCGGCCTGGCCCTGAACCTCGGCTTCCTGATCGGCTTCGCGCTCCTCGCGGACCTGCCCGTCGGCGCCGTGGTGATGATGCTCGGCATCGGCCTGGTCGGCGTCACCATGAATCCGGCGATGGCGACCCGGGTGCAGCGCGTGGGCAACACCGGCGCCCTGGTCACCAGCGTCCACTCGTCGTTCATCACGGGCGGCATCATCATCGCCACGTCCATCGGCGGACCGGCCATCGACGCCTACGGGCTGCGGGCGCCGCTGTGGATCGGCGCCGGGCTCGCGGTCCTCGGGCTGCTGTCCCTCGTACCGGACTTCAGGCGGCGCGCGGCGCACGCCCCGGCCCCCGCCGACACCCGCACTCCCGCACGGGAGCCCGTCGAGGTCGGCTAGCCCAGCGCTCCCAGGGGGTCGTCGAGCACCGGCTGCCAGGCCAGCTCGGCGGCCCCCACCAGGCTGTTGTGGTCGAGGGTGCAGGCCAGGATGGGGACGCCGCCGCTGCGGCCCCACAGGCTGCGGTCGGCGACGACGGCGCGCAGCCGCTCCGGGTCGGCCTCCAGGAGGGCGCGGTGCAGCCCGCCGAGGATGATCCGGTCCGGGTTGAGGATGTTCACCAGGCCCGCGAGGCCGAGGCCCAGCCGGTCGATGAGGGCCTCGACGGCCGTGCGCACCGCCGGGTCGGCGCGCTCCTCGGCGACAAGTCTGCGGGCCTGTACGAGCAGGCCCTCGGGGCTGGGTTCGACACCCACCGCCGCCAGCAGCGCCATCGGGTCCGTCTCCACGTCCAGGCAGCCGCGGCTGCCGCAGTAGCAGGGGCGGCCCTCCGGGTGCACGGTGAGGTGGCCGACTTCCAGGGCGAGGCCCGAACTGCCCGTGTGCAGCCGCCCGTCGAGGACGAGGGCACCGCCCACGCCGCGGTGCCCGGTCGCCACGCACAGCAGGTCGCGCGCGCCGCGCCCCGCGCCGTGCCGGTGCTCGGCGAGCGCCGCCAGGTTCACGTCGTTGCCGGTGAACGCCGGGCCCTCGATGCCCGCGTCCCGTACGCAGTTCGCGAAGATCTCGCGGACCTGCGCGCCCGCGGGCCAGGCCAGGTGCAGCGGATTGAGGGCGGTGCCCTCGGGCTCGGCGACGGCGGAGGGCACCGCGAGGCCCGCGCCCACGCACCGCCTGCCCGTCTCGCGCAGCAGCTGCGCGCCCGCCTCGATGACGGAGCCGAGCACCTGCGCCGGGTCGGCGTCGATGGTCTCGCAGCCGGGCGCGGTGGCGACGATCCGGCCGCCGAGGCCGACCAGCGCGGCCCGGAAGCCGTCGGCGTGCACCTGCGCCGCGAGCGCGACCGGACCGGCCCCGGCGACGGAGAGCCGGTGCGAGGGCCGCCCCTGGGAGCCCGCGGCGGCACTCGGCTTGGCGTCGACGCTGATCAGGCCGAGCGCCTCCAGCTCCGCGGCGACCGCGCCCGCCGTGGCGCGGGTGACGCCCAGCTCGGCGGTGAGGACGGCACGGGTGGGGGCGCGCCCGGTGTGGACGAGTTCGAGGGCGGGGCCGAGCGCGGTTCGACCGCGCTCCAGACGCGTACGCGTGGACAGATGTGCCTCACCCCGGGTGGCAGCCTTCCCGTTCATGAGGGCGAGTCTCCCATGATCCGTACGCCGTCTCGCCGTTCAGCCGTCATCCCGTCTTCCCATCCTGTCTCCCCGTGCCCCGCGCACACCGCGAGGAAACCGTCTTGTCCACAGCCCGGCTTCCCCTCTACTCTGACTTTGTGCCGCTACTAAACAAACTAACGCCAGGGCCCTCCGGAGCCACATCCCGGGGTTCACCCGGCTCCCTGTCGCCCCCGCCGTCTTCTTCGCCCTCGACGGCTTCATCTTCGCCGGGTGGGTGGTGCGCCCCGAGGATCAAGGAGCAGACCGGGGCGTCGGCGAGCGACCTCGGGCTCGCGCTGCTCGGGGTCTCGGCCGGTGCCGTGGCCACGACGACGCCGAGCGGACGTCTGCCGCCACCCACGCGCTCGGCGTCGGCGCTCGGCCTGGTGCTGCTGGGCTTCGGGGCCGCGTACGGCGGAATGAACAAGCCCCAAGCACTACGACTTCCCCAAGTCGCCCACTGACCCGACCGAGGTCGTGAACCCCTGCGCTACGGAATCGGAGCCGAGCCCGCTTCTCCCTCAAGGATCCCGCGCAGCTGAATGCCGGTGAAGGGCGTCTGCCCCGCCCTCCTCCCCCGTTGCCGTGCTCCCCGCGTGAACGGGGCACCCACGCACCCACCCAGGAGAGACCTGCCCATGCGCTCCGCAACGTCCTCGCCCGCGCCACCGCACAGCGGTATGCGGGGCAACAACCTCACCCGGCTCCGCGTCGTCCTGACAGTCTTCTTCGCCCTCGACGGCTTCGTCTTCGCCGGATGGGTCGTCCGCATCCCCGCGATCAAGGAACAGGCCGGCGCCTCGTCCAGCGCCCTCGGACTGGCCCTGCTCGGCGTCTCCGTAGGCGCCGTGATCACGATGATGCTCACCGGACGGCTGTGCCGCCTCTACGGCAGCCACCCGGTGACGGTCGTCTGCGGTGTCCTGCTGTCGCTGAGCGTGTCGCTGCCGCCGCTGACCCACTCTGCGGCAGCACTCGGTGCGGTGCTGCTGATCTTTGGAGCTGCCTACGGGGGGATAAACGTCGCTTTCAACAGCGCCGCCGTAGACCTCGTGGCTGCCCTGAACCGACCGATCATGCCCAGCTTCCACGCGGCCTTCAGCCTCGGCGGAATGATCGGCGCGGGGCTGGGCGCACTCATCGCGGGCTCCGTGTCCCCCACCCACCACCTGCTCGGCCTCACCGTGATCGGCCTGATCGTCACCGCCGTCGCGGGACGCGCGCTGCTGCGCCTGCAGCCTCCGGTGCCTCCGAGCGAACGGCGCCCCAAAGACAGCACTTCGCAGCGCCTCACGCCCCGAACCCGCGGACTCGTCATCGTCTTCGGCCTGATCGCTCTCTGCACCGCGTACGGCGAGGGGGCACTCGCCGACTGGGGCGCGCTCCACCTCGAACAGGACCTCAACACCGCCCCGGGCGTGGCAGCCGCCGGATACTCGTGCTTCGCGCTCGCCATGACGCTCGGCCGCGCCACCGGCACGACACTCCTCGAACGGCTCGGCCGGACCCGAACCCTGGTCGCGGGCGGCGCGACCGCCGCCGTCGGCATGCTCCTCGGCGCGCTCGCCCCCTCCGTGTGGGCGGCGCTCCTCGGCTTCGCCATCACCGGCATCGGGCTCGCCAACATCTTCCCGGTCGCCGTCGAACGCGCCGGCGCCCTGGCCGGAGCCAGCGGCGTGGCCATCGCCTCCACCTTCGGCTACACCGGCATGCTCCTCGGACCGCCTGCGATCGGGTTCATGGCGGACTGGTTCACATTGCCCACGGCGCTCACCAGCGTGGCCCTGCTGGCCGGGGTGGCTGCCGTCATCGGCTTCACCACTCGCCGGGTCGTCACGTGATCTCGGCGCGTGACGACACATCGAGCAGGACCGTGCTCGTACGGTGCGTTGTGTCCCGCCCGGCACGCGGCACAGCAGGAACGGCACACGATCGGCGTGACCATCACCAGGCCACGACGAGGACCGACGACACGAAGCTTCGCCGCCTGGTGTTCCCTCCCTTCATCGTCCCGCTTCGCTCCCCGGCTGCCGGATGGGCCGCTCGCGCCGCATCCAGGGACACTCAGCCCCCTCATTCGGCCGGGGTACCCCGCCACGCTGGAGCCACCGGCTCGAACCGCAGCCGACCGGCCAGGACGCGGACCGGGACAGGGGGTGGCAGCCATGACCGCCGACCGGAACTCCTCGCCTCACGACTGTGCGGTCCGTCACTTGGTGCGCGCCGCCGTACTGGCGCCTTCGCTGCACAACTCCCAGCCCTGGCTGTTCGCCTGCTCGGACAGCGCGGTGCTGCTGTACGCCGACTACCGGCGGCGGCTGCAGTTCTGCGACCCTTACGGGCGGCAACTGTTGATCAGCTGTGGCGCGGCCCTGTTCAACCTGCGCCTCGCCATGCGGCATCTGGGCTTCCATCCGGTGGTCCGTCTCTTCCCTGACGTGGAAGCGCCTTGGCTCCTGGCGCGCGTGGAGTGGGGCGCGTACGCAGGCGTGACGCCCGAAGTGGAACTGATGCGCCAGGCGATGCGGCACCGGCACTCGCACCGCGGTCCGTTCCGAACAGCCAACGTGCCCGCGCCGCTGATCGAGGCCCTCGCGCGGCACGCACGGGCCGAGGGCGCCGAGTTGTACCCCTTGGACGACACGGTGGTGCGGCGGCGGCTCGGCCGACTGGTCCACGAAGCCGAGACACGGGAGCGCCGCATCCCCGGCTTCGGCCAGGAACTGGCCCACTGGGCACGGCCGTACGGAGACAGCCGCGTCGACGGCGTGCCCGCCGAAGCCTGCGCGTTCCACCCGGACTGCGTCGCCCTGGCCGGACGCGACTTCGCCGGCCTCACCCGGCGCCGGGCCACGGCCCGGCCGCATGAGACGTGGCCCGCACGGACCGGGCTCATGGTCCTGCTCACCACGCCCCGCGACACCCGTCAGGACTGGCTGCGCGCGGGTCAGGCCCTGCAACGCGTGCTTCTGTACGCCGCGGGGCACGAGTACGCGGCCGGATTCCACACCCAGCCCTTGGAGTTCGCGGACCTGCGGGCCCTGGTGCGCACCCTGGCTCCTTCACGGCAGCACCCCCAGTTGGTTCTGCGTCTCGGCCGGACCAACTGGCAGGTGCGGGCACCCCGGCGATCCCTCACCGAGGTGCTGCCCCACGACGATGTGACACCGCTTCCTGAGGATTGACCCACAAACTCCTCCCGGGGGCCGATCAGGTCCTTTGGCGGACCCTTCGCTGGGCGTTGACTTGCTATGAGAGGCCGAGCAGGCCCTCGTACGACACGGCAGGTCGAAGCTCGCGCCGCGGCGCGCGGCACCCGCTCCGGCCCGCGCGGACGGTTCACCGTCCGACGTCGTACGCCTGACCGTCGCGTCATGCGCACGGAGGGAGAGTCATGTCCCTTTTGATCATCGCCCTGCTCCTGTTCCTGATCGTCCTGGGCTTCAAAGCACCCGTGCTCTGGCTGTTCGCCGCGGCACTCGTCTACCTGCTGGTCCGGGGCCGCGATCACGGCTCCAGCAAGGCCGATACCGACAGCAGGGACTTCGGCAGCGACGAAAGAGGCCCTGGCCGAGCCCCCAAGACGTATCGCGAGTACAGCGACCGCCGTAGGCGCAGGGAACGCTGGGACCGCAGGTACCGCCGCAAGCACCCGTCGTCGACGTCGGGCGGCCGGTAGCACCGAGGGGGGGACGAATCCTCTCGCTACCCCGGGAACGCCAGGCGTACCGGAGAGGTGAGCGGGCCCGACCGCCAACGCGGCGAAGGCGGCCCCGTAGGCGGTCAAGTCGCTTATACGCGGCTGAAATGGGCACATCATGAGAACCACCCTTTGCGAGGGGCACCGGCCCCCCGAGAGAAGAGACTTCTCAGGCCTCCCTCCGCTTGCTTGGCGTTCCGTGTCCGTGGCGCTGCCCCAAGCTCGCCACAATCCTGTCGCCCGAGTCCCCGGTGGCTCTCCTCCACATCTGCTTCGCCTGCACCACTCAGGGACAGGCCGACACGTACCGAGGTGAAGCACCGTGACACCCGGGATCCCACCTTCCACCCGACACGTACGCACGTACCGCATTCAAGGACACACGGTCCTGGAGTTCCACGGCGAGATCGACATCGCCGCCGCCTCAGAGATCGCTCCCCATCTGGACCGCGTCACCGGAGCGCGCGAGGCCCTGATCGTCATCGACCTGACCCCGACCACCTTCATCGACTGCTCCGGTCTGCGTCTGCTGTGCCGTGCCAGAAGGCGTCTCATGGGGAAGCGCGGACAGCTCCTGCTGGTCTGCCCGCATCCGCGCACGCTGGCTCTCCTGCGCATCGTCCGGCTCTGCGACGTCTTCAGCCCCTACCCCACCGTGCGCGCCGCCCTCGCCGACGCCGCCCCGGCGGAGCGGCGCGCGAAGAAGAGGCCCAAGTGGGCGGAGGGCCGGCTGGCCTGTCGTCGGAGCAGAGCCCGCGCACCGTCGTGACGCAGGCGGTGGAGCCACGCGGCCCACCCGTGTCAGCCACCACTTCGGCGGTGCGATCGGCGCCGATACGAATCGTCGACGTCGAACGCGTTCCACGCCCCAGTGATCGCTCTCATGGCCCACGGACGAGCCGGCGCGGCCCCAGTCAACCGCGGTCTCACGGCACGGCGGTCACGTGTCGGCCTTGATGCCGGAGATCAACCTGGTGGCCAGGTCGGACTGGACCAACAGGCGGGTGTGGTGGACGTGGTTCCCGGAGTCCTGCCAGGTAAGGGTCACCCGGGTCCAGCAGTGCCCCATAGCGCTGTCGTTGTAGACGACTTTCCAGGCGGTCGGGACGCTCTTGACCCGCAGCACACCGTCCTTGTGGTGCGCGGACTCCCAGCGGACCAGGCTCTGCCGCAGCCCCGCGGTCAGGTAGTGGCTGCGCAGGGCATGGGCCAGCCGCCCCTTGCCGGTGTCGAACAAGACGTCTATGTACGCACCGTAGAAATCGGCGACCCGGTCGACGGTGGACGTCGGAGCGCCGCTGCGGGCGGGAACGGCGGCCGGGGCGTCGGTGCGCCCGGAAGACTCCGGGTGCGCCACGCCGCTCGTCGCGGTCACGGCCACGAGTGCTCCGGTGGCCAGCGCCACACCACTGAGCGTGACGCGACGGCGAGTGCCGGACTTGGCCATGTCACTCTCCTTCCTCCCTCTCGAAGGTGGCACAGACGCGTGCCTCACCTCCCACTACAGCGCAGCGAGGCCACTCGCGGCGCGGGCCGACCGGCCTGTTCTGCGGGTCGTTCGGCGTCCGCCGCCATCGTGCCCGAAAGCGGCTCTTGCCCTGCCCTGGGAAAGGAGTTGAGTGGGAGGGAAGGAGCACGTTCGTTCCCATCATGGGAGAGTTCATGACGAACCGGATCGACCAGCCACGCAAGCTCGACCTGGTGGCCAACCCGATCCACGTGGGCGGTGTCGGCACAGGCCACGAAGCCACACTGCAGTACCGCGTGGGTGACGGTCACGCCGAGGTGACAGGCCACTTCACGGTCGGCGGCGGCACCGGCGAGCACGGGCAGTTCCATGTCCAGGTCGACGTGCGCAAGGCCTCGTTCAAGGCCGACCAACTGCTCGTCCAGGTCTTCGAGAAGAGCCCCAAGGACGGCAAGGAAATCAACGTCGTGACCGTGCCCGTGCTCTACGGGCCACGTATCGTGCCGGGCTACTACGGCTACCGCGAGCACAAGGTGGTCAAGGGCGACACCCTTTCGGGCCTGGCCAAGACGTACTACGGGGACGCCGCTCTCTACCAGCGCATCATGCGTGCCAACCCGGACCAGATCACCGACCCCGACAAGATCATGCCGGGGCAGCTCCTCCGCATCCCGATCGGCACCTGAACCGTGCCTCAGCCGCCGCTGTCACAGCGGCGGCGGCTGAACCGGTTCCACGAACGACTCTCCGCTCGCCCCTGCCGCCAGCCCCACCGCGTCCGTCATCGGGCGAAGCGGCACCGGAGGGCCGGACGTGTTGCGCGGATCGGAGATCGGCCACGAGCTCATGGCGGCGAGCGGCAGGCGGGATCAGCGCCCCGCTCACGCACGATGTGACGGTCGTCCTGGACGAGGGCGCCTTCTATGCCGGCATGGGGAACGGGCTCTCGCCGACGAACGCGTCACCGTCTGGTGCACCGAGCCCACCGTGCTGCGCATGCTCATGCGGGCACACCACGTGCGGGGCCCTACGGGCCGTCCACGGGCCCACGACCTGTCCGCGCTGCGCTCACCTCCTGGACGCCGGCAACTGGGCGCCTCCGCCCCCCCGGTCCCGGACTGCCTGAACACCCATCAGCGCCGCAAAGAAGCAACTCACCGCAGCTCAGAACCGGCTGACCGGCCAGCAACTGCCGTGCCATGCACGGAAACTCAAGCCGGGCGAGGCGACGTGGTTCCGCCCCAGATGCGGACTCAACTCCGCACCCCGTCACCTCAGATATTGATGATCTCCAAGTCTGCTGGCCCCGTCTGGCCATCCACGCCTGGTTCTGTACAGAGATGGCCTGCTCACATTCGGCGGGGAGATCTGATCCTGACAGCGGACGGCTGTCTACGGCAGTGCGTCGCTCCAGAAGGCGTCGGAGCTCACTGGCGGTTCGGCTGTACTCGATCCACAAGAACTCGTACCGTGGCGCAGCGGTGTACGCGGCCCCGGCTCCACCCGCGGTGGTGAGCACTGCGACCCAGGCACCCACGCCCGGATATGCCGTGGTCATCGCGGCCAGCGCCGCGGCGACAAGGATCAGGAGTCGGCGGTTGCGGCGTTCATCGGCGCCGCGACGGGTCGCACGCAGCCGTCGGAGGGGCAGCCAGCGGAGGAACAGGCGTCGGCGTCTTCGGCGACCTGACGACGGGCATGAGGGCTGCGGGACTCTGCGATGCGCGCCCCCAGCGCACGCCCGGGGGCCGCTACCGCTGGAGCCCGCCCCGTCCTGCACAATCCCCGCATGAAGATTGCCGAGCACATAGAAGTCCTGGACCGCGAAGGCACGTTGCTCGCCGACGCGGCGGCGGACGCGGGCCTCGACGCACCCGTGCCGACCTGCCCCGACTGGCAGGTGCGCGACCTGCTGCGGCACACCGGCACGGTGCACCGCTGGGCCGCCCGGTTCGTCGCGGAGGAACTGCCCGAGTTCCAGCCCTGGCAGGAGCGGCACGATCTGGACGGCACCGCCCTCCTCGACTGGTTCCGCGAGGGCCACGCCAAGCTGGTCGCCACGACGCGCGACGCGCCCACCGACATACAGTGCTGGACCTTCCTGCCCGCGCCGTCGCCGCTCGCGTTCTGGGCGCGGCGGCAGGCCAACGAGACCGCCGTCCACCGGATCGACGCCGAGTCCGCGCGCGGCGGCGCGCTGTCGGCGCTGGACCCGCGGTTCGCGGCGGACGGGATCGACGAGTTGCTGCGCGGGTTCCACGCGCGCGAGAAGAGCCAGGTGCGGACGGCCGAGCCCCGGGTTCTCCGGGTGCGGGCCACCGACACGGAGGGGACGTGGACGGTACGTCTGTCCGCCGACGTCGCCGTCACCGAGCCCGGTGACACGGGGCCCGCCGACTGCGAGGTGTCGGGCGGGGCCGCGGACCTCTATCTGGCGCTGTGGAACCGGGGGGCGTTCCCGGAGGTGTCGGGGGACGCGGAGCTGGCCGCGCTGTGGAGCGAGAAGTCCAGCGTCTGAGCCGTCGAACGTGCTGGCTGTCGGGCGCCTGAGAAGTCAGGCGCCCGCGCCGGGCAGCATCCGCGCGAGGACCGCCCGCTGCACCGGCCGCGCCTCGGCGTGCACCGTGCGGCCCTTGTCGGTCAGGCAGACCCGCACCCCGCGGCGGTCCTCGTTGCACATGCCGCGCTCGACCAGGCCGTCCTTCTCCAGACGGCCGATCAGACGCGAGAGGGCACTCTGGCTGAGGTGCACGTGGCCGGCGATCTCCTGGACGCGGAAGGCGCAGTCGCCGTCCTCCGCGAGGCCCGTGGCGAGCACGTCGAGCACCTCGAAGTCGCTCGCGCCCAGGCCGTGCGGATGCAGCTCCCGGTCCAGCTCGCACTGGGTGCTCGCATGCACCGCGAGGATGTCCCGCCACTGCTTCACGAGCCCTTGTTCGGCGTCAGTCGCCGCGGGCTCGGCCTTGGTCGCCGCCATGTACGCACGGTAGCGCAATCAGGTCTTTATTGCACATGAATTAAATGCACTTGCATTGAATGCATGTGCATGCGAGTCTCCTCGGCATGACTTCTCCGCTCTCCTCCGGCTCGGCTGCCCCCGCGGGCCTGGCCGGTCCCGCCTCCGCGTCCCCGGAGCGCTGGACCCCGCGCCTGTGGGGCACGCTGCTCGTCCTGTGCGCAGCGATGTTCCTGGACGCGCTCGACGTATCGATGGTCGGCGTCGCCCTGCCCTCCATCGGCTCCGAACTCGACCTGTCCACCTCGTCCCTGCAGTGGGTGGTCAGCGGCTACATCCTGGGCTACGGCGGTCTGCTGCTGCTCGGCGGCCGGGCGGCCGACCTGCTGGGTCGCCGCGAGGTGTTCCTGATCGCCCTCGGCGTCTTCGCCCTGACCTCGCTGTTCGGCGGGCTCGTCGACTCCGGTCCGCTGCTGATCGCGAGCCGCTTCGTGAAGGGCCTCAGCGCGGCCTTCACCGCGCCCGCGGGCCTGTCCATCATCACGACCACGTTCGCCGAGGGCCCGGTCCGCAACCGCGCCCTGTCCATCTACACCACCTGCGCCGCCGCCGGCTTCTCGCTCGGCCTCGTCCTGTCCGGCGTCCTGACCGAGGTGAGCTGGCGGCTCACCATGCTGCTGCCCGCCCCGATCGCCGTGATCGCGCTGCTCGCCGGGCTCAAGCTCATTCCGCGCTCCGCGCGCGAGGAGAAGCGCGGCGGCTACGACGTGCCGGGCGCCGTCACCGGCACGGCCTCGATGCTGCTGCTCGTCTTCACCGTCGTGCAGGCGCCCGAGGTCGGCTGGGCCTCCGCCCGCACCCTGCTCTCCTTCCTCGCGGTGGCCGTGCTGCTCGCCGTGTTCGTCCGCATCGAGCTGCGCACCGCGAGCCCGCTGATCCGTCTCGGCGTGCTCCGCTCGGGCCAGCAGATCCGGGCCCAGCTCGGCGCCGTGACGTTCTTCGGCGGCTATGTGTCGTTCCAGTTCATCGCCACGCAGTACCTCCAGTCGCTGCTCGGCTGGTCGGCCCTGGAGACGGCCCTCGCCTTCCTGCCCGCGGGCGTGATCGTGGCGCTGTCCGCCACCAAGATCGCCGGTGTCGTCGACCGGTTCGGCACCACCCGGGTGATCGTGACGGGCTTCGCGCTGCTCGTGGCGTCGTACGCGCTGTTCCTGCGCATCGACCTGACCCCCACGTACGCCGCCGTCATCCTGCCGTCGATGATCCTGCTCGGCCTCGCCTGCGCCCTGGTCTTCCCCTCGCTCAACATCCAGGCCACCAACGGCGTCGACGACCACGAGCAGGGCATGGTCTCCGGCCTGCTCAACACCTCGATCCAGGTCGGCGGCGCGGTGATCCTCGCGATCACCACCGCGGTCATCACGGCGTCCGACGACAGCACCGCCGAAGGCGCCGCGTCCCCGCAGGCCGTCCTCGACAGCTACCGGCCCGGCCTGGTCCTCGTGACCCTCTTCGCCCTCGCGGGCCTGCTCATCAACCTCACCGGCCTGCGCGCACGCCGCAAGCAGCAGACGGTCGTCGTCACCAAGTCGGTGACCGCGGCGCCGTCCCGGGAGACGGCGGACGAGCGGGTGTCCGTGGGCGACTGAGCCGCACGGACACGGTCGGCCGGTACAGCCCCTGAGAGGTGAGGCGGCCCGGCGTGGATCCCACGCCGGGCCGCCTCACCTCTCACGTCCCAGGGCCGGGGCATGGCCGCGTCCCGGCGACCCGCGCAAACCGTCCGTACTGGTGATGTGCCCTCACACCCCACAGATTTCTTGCCTACCGGGCATTCGGCTGTGAGACTCCCCGTACCGGATCATCTGCGGGGGGAACGGCGGCAACATGGACGAGGCAGTGGGCGGCGGGCGGCGGAGCCAGGCCGAGCGGGACGCCATCACGGTCGAGATCGGGTACGCGCTCGCGAGCGCGACGGCCGTGGCGCTCGCCATCATCGGCGTGGTGGTGGCCGGTCCCGCGATCGCGTTCAGCCTGTCGGAGACCACCGAGCGCACCCTTCTCGGCGTGGGCGGCTCGCTGGCGGCGACCGCGTTCGTGGCGCGGCTCGTCACGGTGCTGTGGCGCTTCACCACGCGCGAGCGGGCGCGGCGGGCGGGACTCGGCGACGGTGGTGTCCCCGGTGACGGCGACACGGGCGGGCGGGGCGGCTCAGCCTAGCCAGCCCGGCCGGACCAGGCCCGACTCGTAGGCGAGTACGACCAGTTGGGCGCGGTCGCGGGCGCCCAGTTTCACCATCGTGCGGCTCACATGCGTCTTCGCGGTGAGCGGGCTCACGACGAGACGGCGGGCGATCTCCTCGTTCGACAGACCGATGCCGACGAGAGCCATCACCTCCCGTTCCCGTTCGGTGAGTTCGCTCAGCGTCTCGGCGGCCGCGGGTTCCTTGGAACGGGCGGCGAACTCCCCGATGAGGCGGCGCGTCACACCGGGCGAGAGCAGCGCGTCCCCGGCGACCACCGCCCGTACCGCACGCAGCAGCTCGTCGGGCTCGGTGTCCTTGACCAGGAAGCCCGAGGCGCCGGAGCGGATCGCCTCGAAGACGTACTCGTCGAGCTCGAACGTGGTGAGCATCACCACCTTCACTCCGTCCAGGTCCGCCTCGCCCGTGACGCGCCGGGTGGCTTCGAGACCGTCGAGCACCGGCATGCGGATGTCCATCAGGACGACGTCCGGCCGCAGTTGCCACACCAGCCGCACCGCCTCCTCGCCGTCCGCCGCCTCACCGGCGACCTCGATGTCCGCCTGCGCGTTCAGCAGTGCCTTGAACCCGGCGCGGACCAGCGACTGGTCGTCGGCGAGCAGTACGCGGATCACTGGTTCTCCTCGGGTGCGGTACGGGTGGGCAGGACCGCCGTGACGCGGAAGCCGCCGTCGGGGCGCGGGCCCGCCTCGATCGTGCCACCGAGGGCGGCGGCGCGCTCCCGCATCCCGGCGAGTCCGTTGCCGCTGCCGCCCGCCTCCGCCCCGGTGGCGGGCCCGTCGTCGTCGACGCGCAGGGTGACCGCGTCGGGAGCACGGTGGACCAGGACAGTGGCCGTCCTGGATTCCGAGTGCCGTACGACGTTCGTCAGGGCCTCCTGGACGATGCGGAACGCGGCCAGGTCGGCGCCGGGCGGCAGGGCGGCGCGGCGGCCCTCGGTCGTGACGGTGACGGTGAGCCCCGTGCTGCGGGCCTGCTCGACGAGTTCGGGGAGGCGGTCGAGCCCCGGGGCGGGGGCGCGCGGGGCGGCGCCGGGGGCGCGGAGGGTGTCGAGGACCTGGCGGACCTCGCCGAGCGCCTCCTTGCTCGCGGCCTTGATGGTGGTGAGGGCGGTGCGGGCCTGTTCGGGGTCGGAGTCGAGCAGGGCGAGGCCGACGCCCGCCTGGACGTTGATGACGGAGATGCTGTGCGCGAGTACGTCGTGCAGCTCCCGCGCCATGCGCAGCCGCTCCTCGTCGGCCCGCCGCTGGGCCGCGACCTCCCGCTCGGCGCGCTCCTTGGCCCACTGTTCGCGGCGGGTGCGGGCCAGTTCGGAGACGGCGGCGATCGCCACGACCCAGACGGCGATGACGACCTCCCCGCCCCAGGAGCTGGCGCCGTCGCCGCTCGGGGGGAGATGGGCGTACAGCCAGTGCGCCACCAGCAGGTGCCCGGCCCACAGCATGCCGACGGCGCCCCACGCGGCGTACCGGTGCCCGGCGACGACCGCCGCGAAGCAGCCGACGGCGACGGTGATGAGGACGGGGCCGTAGGGGTATCCGGCGCCGAGGTACACCATCGCCGTCCCGGCGGTGAAGTACGCCACGAGGACCGGGTGGCGGTGCCGCATCAGGAGCGCGGCCGTGCCCGCGAGGAGCAGCGCCCGCGCAAAGCCGTCGGGCGTCGCGCGGTCGGACTGGCCGTGCGCGGCGAAGGTGGTGCCGACCTGCACGAAGAGGGTGAGCAGCGCGGTGGTCAGCCAGGGGAGGCGGCGCGCGGCGGCGTCCCCGAACCGCATCCAGGGCGGGCCCTGGCGCCACCACGGCGGGCCTTCTCGCCAGGCTCGCGGGCCCCCTCGCCAGGTCGGCGCTCCCGGGCGTGACGGCGGCGGCCCGCCCGCCGTCCGGGGCGGGCCGCCGCCGTCACGCTCATGCTGCTGTTCCATGCCCGTCACGCTAGACCGCGGCATCGGCGGAGGGCGTCCGCCGGGCGTGGCGATCAGGGGTACTCCCTATGGAGTACGAGGTGCGGCGCGGAGGCGAGCGATCTGGCCCCGCCACCGGGCCGGACCGCCGGACTCCCGGGCCGGTCGGGCTACCAGGCCGGTCGGCCTACCGGTTCAAGCGGCTGAGCGCCCGCCCCGCCAGCGGATGCGTCCGTACCAGCTCCGCCAGCGTCATCGAGCCGCGGGTGATCTTCGCGAACGCGTTCCACGCCGGGCGGAAACCCGTGAGGGCCGTGTGCAGCAGGCCGGGGCGGCGTTCGAAGACGTTGAGCATGCTGCGGCCGACGCTCGTCTCGACGCCGAGGCCCGCCTTGATGGCGAACGCGTAGTTGAGGGCCTGGCGGCGGGCGTCCACCGCGTCGCCCGCCTCGGCGATCCGCACGGCCCACTCCCCCGCGAGCCGCCCGGAGCGCAGCGCGAACGAGATGCCCTCGCGGGTCCACGGCTCCAGGAGGCCCGCCGCGTCGCCGCACACCAGGACGCGCCCGCGGGACAGCGGCGAGTCGTCGCTGCGGCAGCGCGTGAGGTGGCCGGAGGACAGGCTCGGCTCGAAGCCCGCGAGGCCGAGGCGGGCGATGAAGTCCTCCAAGTACCGCTTGGTGGCGGCGCCTTCGCCGCGCGCGGAGATCACGCCGACGGTGAGCGTGTCGCCCTTGGGGAACACCCAGCCGTAGCTGCCGGGCATGGGTCCCCAGTCGATGAGGACGCGGCCGGCCCAGTCCTCCGCGACGGTCTCGGGCACCGGGATCTCCGCCTCCAGGCCGAGGTCGACCTGGTCGAGCTTCACGCCGACGTGCGCCCCTATGCGGCTGGCGCTGCCGTCGGCGCCGACGACGGCGCGGGCCAGGACGGTCTCGCCGCCCTGCAGGACGACGGCGACGGTGCGCCGGTCGGGCACCTCGGGTCCGTGCTGGTCGACACGGCTCACCGTCGCGCCCGTGCGCAGCTCGGCGCCGGCCTTCTGGGCGTGCTCGACGAGCTGCTGGTCGAACTCCGGGCGGTTGATGAGCCCGAACAGCATGTTCCGGGAGCGGCGGGTGCGGGCGAACTTGCCGTCCAGGGAGAACGTCACCGCGTGCACGCGATCCTTGAAGGGCAGCTCGAACCCCGGCGGCAACGCGTCGCGCGAGGGGCCGATGATGCCACCGCCGCACGTCTTGTACCGCGGCAGTTCGGCTTTCTCGAGGATCAGTACGCTGCGTCCGGCGACGGCTGCCGCGTACGCCGCCGAGGCGCCCGCAGGCCCGGCGCCGACCACGACGACGTCCCAGACCTGCCGCGCGTCGTCCGCTGAGTTCTCGCTGCTCACGTTGGTGTTCCGCTCCCGATCCCGCTCTTGGCCGCGCTCTCTTGAGGCATCCTACGGCGCGCACTTCCGCGAACCTCCTGTGGGAGGATCACGTACACCCCGCACAACGTCGCACCCACGAGGAGCGTGCCCATGTCGCCGCATCCGATCGCCGAGACCATCGCCACTCTCATGCCGAGGGCGAAGGCGGAACTCACCGAACTGGTGGCGTTCAAGTCGGTGGCGGACTTCGAGCAGTATCCGCGGAGCGAGAGCGAGGCCGCCGCGAACTGGGTGGCCGACGCGCTGCGCACCGAGGGCTTCCAGGACGTCGCGCTGCTCGACACCCCGGACGGCACCCAGTCGGTGTACGGCTACCTGCCCGGCCCCGAAGGCGCCCCGACGGTCCTGCTGTACGCGCACTACGACGTGCAGCCGCCGCTCGACGAGGCGGGCTGGGCCACGCCCCCGTTCGAGCTGACGGAGCGCGACGGCCGCTGGTTCGGGCGCGGCAGCGCCGACTGCAAGGGCGGCATCGTCATGCACCTGCTCGCGCTGCGCGCCCTCAAGGCGAACGGCGGCGTCCCGGTGCACGTCAAGGTCATCGCGGAGGGCTCGGAGGAGCAGGGCACGGGCGGCCTGGAGCGGTACGCCGAGGAGCACCCGGAGCTGCTGCGCGCGGACACGATCGTCGTCGGCGACGCGGGCAACTTCCGCGTCGGGCTGCCGACGGTCACCGCGACGCTGCGCGGCATGACCCTCGTACGCGTCCAGATCGACACCCTGGAAGGCAACCTGCACTCCGGCCAGTTCGGCGGCGCGGCACCGGACGCGCTCGGCGCGCTGGTGCGGGTCCTCGACTCGCTGCGCGCCGAGGACGGCTCGACGACGGTCGACGGCCTGGACGGCGGCGGCGTGTGGGAGGGCCTGCAGTACGGCGAGGCGGACTTCCGCAGGGACGCCAAGGTCCTCGACGGCGTCGGCCTCATCGGCGACGGCTCGGTCGCCGACCGCGTCTGGGCCCGCCCGGCCGTCACGGTCCTCGGCATCGACTGCCCGCCGGTGGTCGGTGCGACGCCGTCCGTGCAGGCGTCCGCGCGGGCGCTGATCAGCCTGCGGGTGCCGCCGGGCGTGGACGCCGCCGAGGCGACGAAGCTGCTCCGCGCCCACCTGGAGTCCCGTACGCCGTGGGGCGCCCGGGTGGCCACCGAGCAGATCGGCCAGGGCCAGGCGTTCCGCGCGGACACCACGAGCCCCGCCTACGAGGCGATGGCCGCGGCCCTCAGCGAGGCCTACGACGGCGAGAAGATGCAGTCCGCCGGCATGGGCGGCTCCATCCCCCTGTGCAACACGCTGGCCGCTCTCTACCCCGAGGCGGAGATCCTGCTGATCGGCCTGAACGAGCCCGAGGCGCAGATCCACGCGGTCAACGAGAGCGTGTCCCCGCAGGAGCTGGAGCGGATGTCGGTCGCGGAGGCACTGTTCCTCCAGCGGTACGCGACGAGCTGACGCGACGGCAGCGGGAGGGGGCCGGGGCGACCCGGCCCCTTTCCCCGGCCTCGCACCAGGAATTCCTCGGCGCCCAGCGGGCGTTGGCGCGAACACGGTCTTGATCGTGTTCGCGTTCGCGTTTCTGGAGGGGTTCGATGACCGTTCTGGTCACCACGCCGAACGGTGCGGTGGGGCGCCATGCGGCGGAGGCGCTGCGCGACCGCAGTGACGTCCGGTTCCTCGTACGGTGCGAGGCCGGCGCACGGGCGCTGGGCACGGTGCGCGGTGCGGTCGTACGCGGTGACGCCACCGTCGCGGCGGACGTCCGGCGCGCGGTCGCGGGCGTGGACCGGC
Organism: Streptomyces flavofungini; assembly: GCF_014650815.1. GTDB lineage: Bacteria > Actinomycetota > Actinomycetes > Streptomycetales > Streptomycetaceae > Streptomyces > Streptomyces flavofungini. Next base: position 300,209 of record NZ_BMVR01000003.1, on the reverse strand, counting down.
TGTATCTGGCGCACCCCTTCGCGGTGGACCAGGTGGCGGCCGAGACCGGGCTCGCGCTCGCGGCGCTCGACGCGGGGGTGCGCCGTATCGTCAAGCTCGGCGCCCGGCCGTTCACGGGCGCGGGGATCGTGCCGGACGCCGTCACCGGCGCCCATGACGTGGTCACCGAGCGGCTGCGCGCGGCCGGGGTGCCCGAGCTGACGGTCCTGCGGCCCGACCGCTTCCTGCAGAAACTTCCTGCCGTCGGCCGACGCGATCGCCAGCGGCACCTTCGCCGATCCGGCCGGGCCCGCCGGAGCCCGCGGCTATGCCGACGTGCGCGACATCGCGGACGTCGCCGTCGCCGAGCTCCTGCCGGAGCGGCCGGTGGGCGGCGACATCGACCTCAGCGGCCCCGAGTCCCTGACCCTGCCGGACCTGGCCGACCGCTTCGGCGCGGCGCTCGGCAGGCCCGTCGTGTACGTCGACGTGCCGCTCGACGACGCCTGGCGCACGGGCCTCACCGACGGCGGGGTGCCGCCCGGGGTCGTGGACGGACTGCGCGACCTGTACGCGAACTACCGTGCCGAGGGCGTGGTGGGGCTCGGCGACGGCGTGCGGCACGTGCTCGGCCGCGCGCCGCGCTCGGCGGCGGACTTCGCGGCGGATGTCCTTGTGCCCGCGGTGTCCGGGGCCTGACCGGACGGTCCGGCCCCGGCTCACAGCAGCCCTCGGTCCCGGGCGTACAGCGCCGCCTGGGCGCGTCCGCGCATCCGAGGCGGGTGAGGATGCGGGAGATGTGGTTCTTGACGGTGCCCTCGCTGACGTAGAGGCGGGCGGCGATCTCGCGGTTGGTCGCTCCGGCCGCGACCAGCCGGAGGATCTCGACCTCTCGGGCGGTGGGTTCGGGCGCGCCCTGCGGGGGTGGACGCGCGGGCGGGGCCGGGGGTGGCGGGGGTGCGGCTGCCAGGCGGCGGGCGACAGCTGGAGAACGTGCCGTGGCTGTACGACGGCGGCCTCGACTGGGAGGGCGTCCTGCTGACCCTCAGGTCACCCAACCTCCTGGCGACGCTGCCGCCCGCGCTGCGCGCCCACCCGCGGCTGCGCGCGGGCGAGCCCGGCGCGCGCGAGGCGCTGGCCGCCGCGGGCCATCCGCCGGAGTCCGAGCCGCTGTGGGACACCCACTACCGCACCCAGTGGGACACCTTCCAGCGTCTCATCCGCGAGGAGGTGGACCCCGGCTACGACGGCGCCACCGAGGCCGGGACGCCGTTCTGCCGCGAGGGCACGGGCAAGGGCCGCGACACCGACTACGCCTACGCGGCGCGCCCGCGCGCGGTGCACGACACCGTGGCCCGCCTGTCCCCGACCGGCCGCGTCCGGCGCCCCCTCATCACCCTGCACGGCACGCTCGACGCCCTCGTCCCCATCGGCCCGGGCTCCGACCGGTACGCGCGGCTCGTGGACCGGGCGCACCGCGGCGACCGGCACCGCTACTACCGCGTCACCGGCGGCAACCACACGGACGGCCTGTAAGGCGCGCACCCGCGCCTCGTACGGCCCATGCTGCCCTGCGTACGGGACGCCTTCGACGCGCTGACGGCGTGGACCGAGGACGGCACGGCCCCGCCGCGCAGCCGCACGGTGCCGCGCCCGGACGGCGACCCGGTGCACTCCTGCACGCTCTGACCGGCCGGGACCGGGGTGCGGCGCACGGCCCGGAGCGGTGCTCTGCCCAGGGCAGAGCGCGTACGCCCACCGGGATCGCCGGCTCAGCCGCCGACCGGCTCCCCCGCCTCCAGGTACAGCGTCGCGCCCCGCTCCCGCGCCCGCAGCGCCCAGCGCAGGCGAGCGTAGCGCACGGGCGGCAGCAGCCGGGCGGCCTCGTCCTCGGTGACGAAACGCCAGTCGCGCAGTTCCGGTCCCGGCAGCAGCAGCCGTCGCGCGTCGGCGCTGTCGAGGCGGCCGCCGTCGAAGAGGAAGCGCATGCCGCCGTAGCCGGGCGGCGTGGGCGGCTCCCAGTCGGCGACGAGGAGGCGGGGCGTCCCGGCGAGCCGGATGCCGGTCTCCTCCGCGACCTCGCGCACCCCGGCCCGCGCGGGCGCCTCGCCCGGCTCCACCACGCCGCCGGGGAACTCCCAGCCCGCCTTGTACGTCGGATCCACCAGGAGCACCCGGTCCTGCTCGTCGAAGAGCAGCACCCCGGCGGCGAGGGTCTCGGCGGTGGGCTCGGGCGTCTGCACGATGTCGCAGACGGCGGCGGCGCCGGTGCGGACGGCCTCGGCGATGTGCGCGGCCGTCTCGGTCGGCGTCAGGGCGCCGTTGTCGACGTGGTGGGCGTCCGCGCCGAGCCAGGCGGAGAGCGCGGCGAAGTAGGGCTCGATGTGGTCGAACGACCACTGGCGGACGCGCAGTTCGCCGTCGGGTACGTCCGGGGGGACCTCGCGGTCGGCGATGCGCGCACGCAGGATCGTTTCGTCCGGAGCGAGCAGAACATGGCGCACGGCTATGCGCCGGGCGGCGAGGCCACCGAATATCTCATCGCGGTACTCCTGGCGCAGCAGTGTCATCGGCACCACCAGTACGCCGCCGACCTCGGCGAGCAGCCCGGCCGCCGCGTCGACCACCAGGCGCCGCCAGATCGGCAGGTCCTGGAAGTCGCTCACCTCGGCGAGGTGCTTGGCCGGCAGCAGATGCGGCAGCGCGCCGCCGATGACCTCAGGGTCGAAGAGTGTGCTGTTCGGGATCAGCTCGATCAGTTCCCGTGCGGCGCTGGTCTTCCCCGCACCGAACGCGCCGTTGATCCAGACGATCACGGTTCCCCCTCTTCTGTTGGACCCCAGTGGCTTGCCCGCAACACACTGCCACGGAAACCAGCGCCTGATGAGGGTGGCCGTTCTCGTATGAACAGCCAAGGCGCTCTGTCAAGGGCCTTTTGGTAACTTCCCCCCATCGGGTGGCAGTGCTCTCCCGCGAATCGTTCCCGCACTCCGCGTCGCAGCCCTGCCCGATACCGTGATCCGCCAGGCACCCTGGCCCCTGGTGACCTCCTCGTTCCGGTTGCTTCACGGCAGCCGCCCCCGGCCGTGCGCACTGGCCGGGGCTCGCCCTGGGGGGATTAGTGCATCAGGACAAGCTGAGCGAATTCACGTGCGAGAACCCGGAGTTACCGCCCCGGGTGTACGAGGTCGGCAACGCCACCGTGGTGGAGTTGTACGGCGACATGGACCTCGTGGGGTTCCAGCGCACGCTCCCCCACCTCGACACGGTGACGGCGGGCCCCGCCCGGCTCGTCGTGGTCGACTTGACGCGTGCCACGTTCCTCGACTGCTCCGGTCTTTCCCTGCTCATGCGGGCCCACCGCCGCCTCGCCGCCCGAGGCGCGGCGCTGCGGGTGGTGTGCTCGGACCCCATGACCCTGCGCGTCATGGGCATCACCGGTCTCAAGGCGACGCTGTCCCCGGTCTCCTCGGTACGGGAGGCGCTGGCGCCACCCCGGCTCGATCCTTGACCGGCGACGGGCGCAGGCTCCGGACCCTGCGCCCCGGGCCCGGCGTGGTCGCGTCGCTACCGCGAACCGCTGGCCGGAATCGCGAGCCCCGCAGCGGTGTGAAAGGGTGGGAAAGCGCCGAAATCAGCACACTCGGCGCCATCCCCCCTCGGAGAGGAGCGCGGCCATGTCCTCGAAGCGACGCCGCAAGAAGAAGGCCCGCCGCAAGCACGCGGCCAACCACGGCAAGCGGCCGCAGTCCTGACGGCAGGCCGCCAGCGCCTTGCACCACCGGCCCGGTGCGACGGGTACCACCCCCGCCGCGCCGGGCTCAGCCCTTGCTCGACCCCAGCGTCAGCCCGGCGATGAAGTGCCGTTGCAGCAGCAGGAAGACGAGGATCGTCGGCAGGGCCACCAGGATCGATCCCGCCGCCAGCAGGTTGTAGTCCGTGAAGAACTGGCCGCGCAGGTTGTTCAGCGACGACGTGATCGGGAGCTTGTCGGGGTTCGAGATGAAGATCAGGGCCCACAGGAAGTCGTTGTAGATCCAGGTGAACTCCAGCGTGGCGAGGGCCGCGATCGCCGGGCGGCACAGCGGCAGCGTGATGCGCCAGAACTGGGTCCACACCCCGGCCCCGTCGACGATCGCCGCCTCCAGGATCTCCTTGGGCAGCGTGCGCATGAAATTGGACAGGACGAAGACGCAGAAGCCCACCTGGAAGCCGATGTTGACGATGATGACGGCCCAGTACGAGTCGTAGAGGGTCATCGAGTCGGACATCCACCAGGGCAGGTCGATCTTCAGGAACAGCACGTACAGCGGTGTGACCAGGACCTGCGGCGGCAGCAGGTTGCCCGCGGTGAAGAACATCAGCAGGAAGAGGCTGCCGCGAATGTTGACGCGGGCGACGGCGAACGCGACGAACGCGGCCAGGAAGAGCGTGATGATCACCGCGGGGACGGCGATGATCAGCGTATTCATGAAGTACTTGCCCATACCGGATTCGGTGTAGGCCTCGCGGTAGTAGTCGAAGGACAGCTTCTTCGGGAACGAGAAGTAGCCGTGCTGGGCCGTCTCCTCGTACGGGCGGAGGCTGGCGTAGACGGCGAGCAGCAGCGGTGCCAGGAACAACAGGGACACCGCGGACAGGAAGATGTGGACGCCGAAGCGGCCGCGGCGCGGCGGCCGTCCGGGGCCGGACGCACGGGCGGGCGGGGCGGGTTCGACGCTGCGGGCCGTGGCCCGGATGTCCGCTGTCATTTCTCGCGCGCTCCTCTCAGCTCCTGGACCAGGAACGTCACGATGAATCCCAGGGACACGACGAGCAGGACGGCCGCGATGGCCGAGCCGAATCCGATGCGGCTGGCTTCGCCGATGATGTTGTCGGTGATGAGCACCGAGAGCAGTTCGAGGCCGTTGCGGCCCTTGTTCACGGCGTACACGATGTCGAAGGCGCGCAGGGCCTCGATGACCGTGATGACGCCGACGATGACGTTGACGGGCCGCAGCGTCGGCAGGGTCACCCGGAAGAAGGTCTGGCGTTCGTTCGCGCCGTCGATGGCCGCCGCCTCCTTGAGGGCGGGGTCGACGGACTTCAGCCCGGCCAGGTAGAGGATCATGACGTAGCCGACGTGCCGCCAGCTCGCCGCCAGCATCATCATCCACAGGTTGATGCTGGAGTCGCCGAGCCAGTCGACCGGGTCGTTCCGGTCGTCCAGGATCGTGTTGACGACGCCCTGGTCGGTGCCGAGGAGGAGCTGCGCCATGAAGCCGACAACGGCCAGGGACAGCACGACGGGCATGTAGAGGACGGACTGGTAGAAGCGGCTGAAGCGGACGCCGCGGTCGATGAGGACGGCGAGGAAGAGCCCGAACGGCGTCGCGACCAGGCCGAGGAAGCCGATCCACAGCAGGTTGTGGCGCACGGCGGGCCAGAACGCGGGATAGTCCTGGACCAGGTTCTCGTAGTTGTCGCCGCCCACCCAATGGATGTCGCCGATGCCGTCCCAGGAGGTGAAGGAAAGCCCGACGGAGGCCAGGGCCGGGCCCCAGACGATGACGATGTCAAGGAGCACGGGGATGCCAAGGAGCACGCCGAGCACGGCGATGTCACGGCGCGTGAAGCGCCGCGCCGTCGCCCGCCGACCGGCGCGCCGCGCGGTTTTCTGCGGCACGGAGTGCGGTCCTCTCGAATCAGCTCACGAATCAACTCACGGTTCAACTCACAGCTCGGCCCGCGGAGCAGCGCACGGATCAGCTCACGACGTCGAGAAGATGTCCTTCTTCTGGCGTTCGATCCTGTTGACGAGTCCGTCGACGTCCTTCGGGTCGTCGATGAAGTCCTGGAGCGCCTTGATCATCACGGTCTGAGCGAAATCGGGACGGGTGTCCCGGTCGAGGAACTGTGAGATCTGCTTGGCCTTGGAGACGAGTTCGGCGGACTTCTTCTGCAGCGGGCTGTATTTCGCGGTGTCGGCGCCCTCGTTGACCGCGATGTTGTTCGGATCGCCCTTGAGATAGACGTCCTCGGCGCGCGCGGTGCCGAGCCAGCCGAGCAGGTCCTTGGCGCCTTCCACGTTCCGGGACTTCTTGGCGACGAGGAATCCGTCGATGGGAGCTTCCACCGCGTCCTGGCCGAACTCCGGGTCGATCTCCGGGAAGGCGAAGAAGTCGATGTCGTCGCGCTCGTTCACCGGGAACTGGCTGCCGGGGTGCGGCATGCCGAAGACGGCCATGCCGGTCCTGCGCTGCTGCAGGCCCTGCCCCGCCTCCTCCCAGGTCCGGCCGAGCGCGCCCTTCTGGTAGTACGGCATGAGCTCGCGCCACAGGTCGAAGACCTTCTTCACCTTCTGGTCGGTCCACGCCTCCTCGCCCGCCATCAGGCTCTTGTGGAAGTCGTATCCGTTGAGCCGCATGTTGATGTAGTCGAAGGTGCCCATGGCGGGCCAGCCGTCCTTGTCGCAGAAGGCGACCGGGGTGCCGTCCTTGCGCATCTGCTTGGCCAGGGCGATGAACTGGTCCCAGTTCTTGGCCTGTTCGTACCCCTTCTTCTCGAAGAGGCTCTTCCGGTGGAATACCGCCCACGGATAGTAGTAGTACGGCACGAAGTACTGCTTGCCCTCGTGGGTCGACTGGTCCCGCAGCGCGGGCGAGAACCCCTTGAAGTCCTTCCAGACATCACTGATGTCGATGAGCAGGCCCTTTTCGGCGAAGTACTGCATGCGGTAGCCGGCGAACCACATGAAGACGTTGTCCGGTGAACCCTGGAGATAGCGCGTGATGTTCTGCTGGAATTCGTTGTGCTCTGTGGTGTTGACCTTGACCTTCTTGTCGCTCTGCTTCTCGTACGCGGCGAAGGCGGCGGCGAACGCCTTCTTCGGCACGGCGTCCGAGGCGTTGGAGCCGACCGTCACCTCGTTCTTGTTGCCGCCGGGTCCGTCGCCGCAGGCGGTGAGCAGCGCGGGAAGCGTGACCGCCCCGGCGCCCACGGCCGCACCACGCAGGAGATTCCGCCGGGACATCGGATGTCCGGCCCCACCGCGCGGGAGTGGCGGACCGGTGAACGATGACTGCGTCATGTCCCCTCCTCGGGGTGCAACCGAACACAACCGAACGCGAGGATTGGATCTCACTCCCACGAGCCAACGCCGTCAAGGGTTTTGACGTCGGCTGCCCGAACCGTTACCGCTCCTCTTCCAACACAGTTCAACACGCTCTACCGTAAGCGCGCACGAGTGACACGTACACGAAGACATCCCATCTTCCGCGAGTACGGAGGAACGTCACGATGCGTCACCTTTCCAGCCGCACCATCCGCCGAAGAGTGGTCGGGTCGCTCGCCGCGGCGCTGCTCTGCGCGGCCGGGCTCGCGGCGCCCGCCGTCGCCCGCGACAGCCGAGGCACGGACACCGCCCGGTCCCCCGGAGCGGACGGCGCCCCGGCCCGGGGAGGCGAGGACCCCCGGCTGCCGGGCGGCCTCGCGCTCACCCCGCCGATGGGCTTCAACAACTGGAACGCCACGCACTGCCGCGCCGACTTCGACGAGTCCATGGTCAAGGGGATCGCCGACATCTTCGTCGCGAAGGGCCTCAAGGACGCGGGGTACGAGTACGTCAACCTCGACGACTGCTGGGCGCTGCCGCAGCGCGACGCCGACGGCAAGCTGGTGCCCGACCCCAAGCGCTTCCCCGGCGGCATCAAGGCGGTCGCCGACTACGTCCACTCCAAGGGGCTCAAGCTCGGCATCTACACCAGCGCGGGCACCAAGACCTGCAACTCCGCGGGCTTCCCCGGCGCGCTCGGCCACGAGCGCAGCGACGCCCAGCAGTTCGCCGACTGGGGCGTCGACTACCTCAAGTACGACAACTGCAACAACCAGGGCGTGGATGCCAAGCAGCGCTACATCGCCATGCGCGACGCGCTGACGGCGGCGTCGGAGACGACGGGCCGCCCGATCGTCTACAGCATCTGCGAATGGGGCGAGAACAAGCCCTGGGAGTGGGCCGCCGACGTCGGTCACCTGTGGCGCACCACGGGCGACATCAGCGACAACTGGGGCTCGATGCTGTCCATCATGAAGCAGAACCTGCCCCTCGCGCAGCACGCCGGGCCCGGTCGCTGGAACGACCCCGACATGCTGGAGGTCGGCAACGGCGGCATGACGGCCACCGAGTACCGGTCGCACTTCTCCATGTGGTCGATCATGGCCGCGCCGCTGCTCATCGGCTCCGACCTGCGCAAGGTCAGCCCCGAGACCTTCGAGATCCTCGGGAACAAGGAAGTCATCGCCGTCGACCAGGACCCGCTGGGCAAACAGGGCAAGGTCATCTCGACGGAGGGCGGGCGCTGGGTCGTCGCCAAGGAGATGAAGGACGGCAGCCGGGCCATCGCGCTGTTCAACGAGACCGGCAGCATGAAGACCATCTCCACGACCGCGAAGGCGGTGGGCCTGCCCGCCGCCGACGGCTACTCCCTGCGCGACCTGTGGAAGCACGAGAGCTACAACGTCGCGGGCACCATCTCCGCGACCGTGCCCGCACACGGCACGGTCCTGGTGCGGGTCGCGGCCGACGGCCAGTGGCAGCACAAGCCGCCGGTCGTCGACGTCGGCTCCGCCGCCGACCCGCTGGTGGAGGCGGGCCAGGCCGAGAAGCTCGTCACCAAGGTCACCAACCGCGGCAGCACGGACGCGCGCGACGCCCGCGTCTCCCTCACCGGCCCTTCCGGCTGGCGCGTCAAGGCGACCTCCCCGACCCGTGCGTCCACCCTGCGCACGGGCGAGATCCTCGGTACGTCCTGGCAGGTGACGGCGCCACGTGACGCCGAGCCCGGCGCGTACACCCTCGACCTGAAGGCGAGCCACCGCGCCCCCGGCGGCGGCCGCGTCCAGCTCGAACTGCCCCTGACCGCACGGGTCGTGGTGCCCCCGCCCGCGGGCGACTCCGCGCTCAGTGGCCTGCCCCGGCTCTCCGCCACCAACGGCTGGGGCCCCGTCGAGAAGGACACCAGCAACGGCGAGAGCGCCGCGGGCGACGGCAAACCGCTCACCATCGGCGGCAAGGTGTACGCCAAGGGACTCGGTGTACACGCGGAGAGCGGCGTCGAGTACTACGCGGGCGGAGCCTGCGAGAAGCTCACCGCCCACGTCGGCGTCGACGACGAGAAGCCGGACAAGGGCACCGTCGCCTTCCAGGTGTGGGCCGACGGCAGGCTCGCCGCGTCCACCGGCGTCCTCACCACCGCCGATCCCGCGCAGCCGATCTCGGCCGACGTGCGTGGCGCCGAGGTGATCCGCCTCGTCGTCACGGACGGCGGCGACGGCATCGACTCGGACCACGCGGACTGGGCGGAGCCGGTGCTGGGCTGCTGAGTTCGCGGGCGAGGGTGGGGCCCGGCCGTGTCACAGGCCGGGCTTCACCACCGCGCGCGGCACGGCACGCACGGACAGCGGCTGGTTCAGCGGTTGACGGCGGGGCGCAGCCGTCCCACCGTCGCGTCGGGAAAGGCCCGCAGCGCCGCCGCGGCCGCGCCCACCAGGCCCGCGTCCGTGCCCATCAGGGCGGGGGCCACGGTCAGGCCGCCGACGAACGACAGCGTGGCGTACTCCCGCAGGGCGCGGCGCAGGGGTGCGAACAGCAGGTCGCCCGCCATGGCCACGCCGCCGCCGATCACCGCGATGTCGATCTCGACGAGCGTGGCGGTGGCGGCGATGCCGGCCGCGAGGGCCTGTGCGGCGCGCTCGAAGGAGGCGACGGCGACCGGGTCGCCCGCGCGGGCCGCACGGGCGACGGCGGCCGCGGAGGTATCGCCGTCGGGTCCGGGGAGCCAGCCGTTCGCGAGCGCGCGGCGGGCGATGTTCGGGCCGCTGGCGATCCGCTCGACGCAGCCGCGCCCGCCGCACGGGCACGGGTCGCCGTCGAGGTCCACGCTGATGTGACCGATGTGGCCCGCGTTGCCAGTGGGGCCGGGGTGCAGTTGACCGCCCAGGATCAGCCCGCCGCCGACGCCGGTGGACACCACCATGCACAGCGCGTTGTCGTGGCCGCGGGCCGCGCCCTGCCAGTGCTCGGCGGCCGTCATCGCCACGCCGTCGCCCACCAGCTCGACGGGCCGCCCTTCGGCGGCGGCACGCACCCGCTCGACCAGGGGATAGCCGCGCCAGCCGGGCACGTTGACCGGGCTGACCGTGCCCGCGGTGGCGTCGACCGGACCCGCGCTGCCGATGCCGACCGCGCGCACGAGGCCCCACGGCTCACCGGCCGTCAGGTCGGCGAGCACCTCTTCGACCGCGCGCATCACGGTGTCGCCGTCCTCGCGCGCGGGCGTCGGCCGCTGGGAACGCAGCAGGATCCGGCCCTGGCCGTCCACGAGGGCTCCGGCGATCTTGGTGCCGCCGATGTCGAGTGCGGCGACGAGGTCCGTGGGCATCAGTGTCAGATCTCCTGGTGAAAGGGCAGGCCGGAGAGTGCGGTGCATAGTCTCTCGTGCATCTGACAACGTTGTCCAGGTCCTATGCTCGACACCACATGCCGCGCACACGCAGTTCGAGGGCGGGTGCGGGCTCCGACGCGGATCCGGACGCCGGCGATCCGGGCTCGGGTGCGGTACGCCTCGGTGCGGCGGTTCCCCCCTCTGCCGACCCCGGTGGGCCAGGACGCACGGTCCCCGATACATAGTGGACGTCACGCGGGCCCGTACGCAGGTGAAGTACAGATGTGCATGAACAAACACGACAAGCGACGACAAGCAACGACAGGCGTGAAGTACAGGCGTGGAAGTACAGAGGTGGAAATCTGAACTTCCCCACGTGAAGCACCGACGTTACGCAGACTGAGATCCGCACCCAGTGGACGACAGACAGGACAGCGCACCGTGGCAGAGACCGCCCGCACCACCGTCTCCCGCCTCCGTACGGACGGGAGCACTTCGGACGGCACCGCGGACTCCAAGAGCCGTTACGGCAACCGGCCGACCATGAAGGACGTCGCCGCGCGTGCGGGCGTGGGCCTGAAGACGGTGTCGCGCGTCGTGAACGGCGAGCCCGGTGTCACGCCCGACACCGAACGCCGCGTCCAGGAGGCCATCGAGGCGCTGGGTTTCCGGCGCAACGACAGCGCGCGGGTGCTGCGCAAGGGCCGCACGGCGAGCATCGGCCTCGTCCTTGAGGACCTGGCCGACCCGTTCTACGGGCCGCTCAGCCGGGCCGTGGAGGAGGTCGCCCGCGCGCACGGGGCGCTGCTCATCAACGGCTCCAGCGCCGAGGATCCCGACCGCGAGCAGGAGTTGGTGCTCGCGCTGTGCGCGCGCCGGGTGGACGGGCTCGTGGTCATCCCTGCGGGCGACGACCACCGCTATCTGGAGCCGGAGATCGCTGCCGGCGTCGCCACGGTGTTCGTCGACCGGCCGCCGGGGCGGATCGACGCCGACGTGGTGCTGTCCGACAGCTTCGGGGGCGCCCGCGACGGCGTCGCGCACCTGGTCGCCCACGGTCACCGCCGGATCGGCTTCATCGGTGACCAGCCGCGGATCCACACCGCGATAGAGCGGCTGCGCGGCTACCGCGCGGCGATGGCCGAGGCGGACATCGACGTCGACGAGTCCTGGGTGTCCCTCGGCCCCACCGACCCCGAGCGGGTCCGGCACGCGGCCGAGTCGATGCTGTCGGGCCCCTCCCCCGTCACCGCCGTCTTCGCGGGCAACAACCGCGTGACGGTCACGGTCATCCGTGTCCTCGCGGCCCTCCCCCGCCCCGTGGCCCTCGTCGGCTTCGACGACATCGAGCTGGCCGACCTGTTGAGCCCCGGCGTGACGGTGGTCGCCCAGGACGCGGCCCAGCTCGGGCGCACGGCGGCGGAGCGGCTGTTCCGCCAGCTCGACGGCGCCTCGGACGCGCCGGAGCGGATCGAGCTGCCGACGCGGTTGATCACGCGGGGGTCGGGGGAGCTGCGGCCCGCCGATTGAAGGGGGGCGCGCGGCGGGGGTGGTCGAGTCGCGCGCCGGTACGTCCGGTTCCGCGCCGGGCGGCCAGGCGTGGGGATCGCTCGTGACGGCCTTCCCCTCCATGTCCGGCACGGGCGGCAGGGTTACAGGCTGCCGGACAGGCCCTAGCGGGGCGTGGGCAGCGTGACCTCCCAGGTGTCCGCGGCGTAGTGCAGGGCGAGGCCGTGGGCGGTGTACAGGTCCAGGGCGCCGGTGGCGTTCTCCGTGTCGACGCCGAGGCCGATGGTGTCGCGTCCCCGGGCCGCGTACACGGCGAAGGCGTGCCGCAGCAGATGGCCCGCGATGCCCCGGCCGCGGGCGGGTGCGCGGACGCCGAGGTTGCGGATCCAGGCCATGGCCGCGCGGTCGTCGCGGGTCAGGACGACGGCCACATCGCCGGCCCCGGCGAGGGCGGCGATCCAGACGAGCGACCAGTCCATGCCCGCGCCCAGGTCGTCCAGCCACTGCTGGTGGCCGCGCGCCTGGTGGTCGTGGTGGCCGGCGAAGGTCTCCTCGACGAGGGCGTGGGCGCGCCGCCGGTCGGCCTCGGTCTCGCAGGTACGCAGGGTCAGGCCGGGCGGTGGGATCGGGGCGGGGTCGGCCGCGCGGGAGAGCGGGCGGGTCAGGACGTGGTAGCGGCGGACGGCGCCCCAGCCGCGCCGGGTGAGCGTCGCCGGGTCGAGCGCGGGGCGGCTGTTGAGCGTGAGGTGGACGACCGCACGCGGCGCGCCGTTCTCGGCGGCGCGTTCGGCGGCGCGGGTCTCGATCGCGGCGAGCACGCGCTCGCCCGCGTCCTGGTGGTCGGGCAGGACGTAGTGGTCGGCGTCGATGCGGTCGGCGCCGGAGTCGTCCCAGAGGAGTCCGTACGCGACCAGCCGGCCCTGGTGGAAGGCCAGCCAGGAGTTGCGGGCGAGGTCGGCCTCGGGGTGGATCAGGTCGGTCTCGACGGTGCCCAGGTCGGTTTCCGGGTGCCCGACCTCCACCATGTCGATGGCGTTGAGCAGTCGGCAGATCTCCGCCGCGTCCCCGGGGGTCGCGGCCCGTACGGTCGGCTCAGCGCTGCGGATCCGCTCTTCCGTGGGCGTCAACTCGTCCATCCGGCAAGGGTCCGGGCCGCGGCACGGGCGACGCAACCGGATTGTGCCCGGTGTGCCCGGTGTGCTTGGGACGCCCTCGGCGGCGGAGCCGTCCGGGGGTCAGCAGGTCGGCAGGCCCGGGAGCGGCTTGTCGTTGTCGCCGCCCCGGATGTACACGTCGCTCACGAACACGTTCCTGTTGCCGCTGTCGTCGTCCGTCTTCGCCCACCAGACGTTGGTCCACTGGCCGTGCGTCTCGCGGCGGCCGAGGTTCTGCTGGCAGTAGAAGTAGTTGGTGCCCGCGTTGAGCACGCCCGCCTCGGCGCCGGCCGCCGTGTACGACTTCGCGGTCTGCCACACCGAGCAGTCGTACTTGCCGCCGCCCGCGGGGTGGCACGCGGGCTCCTCGTCGTCGCCTCCGGAGGAACCGCCGGACGTGCCGCTCTTGGGCGGCTTGGTCGACTCCTTGGGGCGTGCGTCGGGCTTGTCGCCGGAGTCGGACCCGGAGTCGTCCGACGAGTCGTCGCGCTGCTTGCCGTCCTTGCCGTCGCCGTCGTCCGTGCCCGCCTTGTCCGGGCGGTCGGCGTCCTTGGAGGCCTGCGGCTTCTTGTCGCCCCGCTTCGAGGGCTTCTTGCCGTCCGGGTCCAGGGCGCCCCGGCTCCCGTCCGATTCCGGCTCGGCGGTGCTTCCGGCCTCCTGCGCGTCCCGTGCGTCCTGCGCCTGGTCCTTCTTGCCGTCCCCGCCGGACAGCACCGCCACGGTCACGCCGGTCGCCGCGAGGACGACCGCCACGGCCGCGGCGGCGAGCAGGGCCTTGCCCTTGCGGGGTCGGCCCGCCCGCGCGGCACGTCGGCCGGAGGGCTCGGGAGCGGGCGTGGGTATGGATCCGGCGGGCGCCGCACCGGGCGCGCCGTGGCCCGCGGGCCCGGCGGGCGCCCCCGGCGCACCGTGCCCCGCGGGCACGCCAGCCGCCCCGGGCGGCGGCCCGAACCCGGGCGGCGGCGTGGTCGGCACATGGCGCACCGTGGGTTCGCGTTCCCCGCCCCCGACGCTCTGGGACGACGACTCCGCGTACCCAGGAGGCGTGGTGGACCCGAGGGGGCCGGTGGCCCCCACAGCCCCGGCGGCCCCGGCAGCGCCCACAACCCCACCGACCGCCCCCGCACCCGGCGCCCCCGCCGAAATCGACTCCCCCGCCCCCACCTGCTCCAGCAGCCGCTGCGCCCCCTCGGCGTCCGGACGCGCCTGCGGGTCCTTGTCCATGAGCAGCCGCAGCACCGGCATGAGCGTCCCCGCGCGCAGTGGTACGGGCAGGGGCTCGACGACGATCGCGGTGAGCGTGGACCACGTGGACGTGCGGCGGAACGGCGAGGCGCCCTCGACGGCCGCGTACAGCGTGGCGCCGAGCGCCCAGACGTCGGAGGCGGGTCCGGGCTCCTGGCCCTGGGCCCGCTCGGGCGCCAAGTAGTCCAGGGAGCCGACGAGTTCGCCGCTGCGGGTGAGGTGGGTGGCGGAGCCGTCGCCGGGGTCCTCCATGGTGGCGATGCCGAAGTCGGTGAGGACGACGCGGCCGCCGGTGCCGAGGAGGATGTTGCCGGGCTTCACGTCGCGGTGCAGGACACCGGCCTGGTGGGCGGCGGCGAGCGCGGCCATGACCTTGGCGCCGATGGTCGCGGCCTCGCGCGGGTCGAGCGTGCCCCGGTCGCGCAGGACGTCGTCCAGGGACGGGCCGTCGACCAGCTCCATGACGATCAGCGGCCGCCCGTCGACCTCCGTGACGTCGTGCACGGCGACGACTCCGGGGTGGCGCACGCGGGCCGCCGCGCGGGCCTCGCGCTGCATCCGAAGGCGCAGGTCGGCCAGTTCGGGCCCGGCGGTGTCGGTGTAGGTGCGCAGTTCCTTGACCGCGACCTCGCGGTGCAGCACCTCGTCGAGGGCGCGCCACACGACGCCCATGCCGCCGCGCCCGAGCTGCGCGAGGACGCGATACCGCCCGGCGAGGAGGCGGCCGATCCCGTCCGTGTGTTCCTGTTCCCCCGAAGACACCGCTGCCCCGTCCCTGTGATCCCTGCGCCGCACTCGTGCTGATGCGCTGTGTGGCGTACAGAGTACGGGGCAGAAGTGACAGCCGGTGCGGAACGTCTCGCGATGCCTGCGGGACGCCCGCGCCGCCTCACTTCGCCGACGGCGTCAGATCCCCCCGGCGCGGCCCCGCGTACACCTGGAGCCCCGCGAGCGTCAGGCCGGTGAGCCGGGTGACCTCGGCGGTGTCGAGCGCCCCGCAGTCCAGGCCGCGCAGCAGGTACCCGGCGAGCGCCTTGGCGGTGGCGGGCTCGTCCGCGATGTCGCCGCCGGTGTGGTTGGCGTAGGCGGCGAGGCGGGCGGCGGCCTGCGCGAAGCCCTCGCGGTAGAAGGCGAAGACGGCGGCGTACCGCGTGGGGATGTGGCCGGGGTGCATGTCCCAGCCCTGGTAGTAGGCGCGGGCGAGGGCGCGCCGGGTGAGGCCGTAGTGCAGCCGCCAGGCGTCGTGGACCTTCGCCGTGGGGCCGACGGGCAGCACGTTCGTGGAGCCGTCGGACACGCGCACGCCGGTGCCCGCGGCGGCGACCTGCATGACGGCCTTGGCGTGGTCGGCGGCCGGGTGGTCGCTGGCCTGGTAGGCGGCGGAGACGCCGAGGCAGGCGCTGTAGTCGAAGGTGCCGTAGTGCAGGCCGGTGGCGCGGCCCTCGGCGGCGTCGATCATGCGGGCGACGGCGGCGGTGCCGTCGGCGCCGAGGATGGACTGGCTGGTCTCGATCTGGATCTCGAAGCCGATCCGGCCGGGGGCGAGGCCGCGGGCCTTCTCGAACTCCTCCAGGAGCCGCACCATCGCGGTGACCTGCTCGGGGTAGGTCACCTTGGGCAGGGTCAGGACGAGCCCGTCGGGCAGCCCGCCCGCCTCCATGAGGCCGGACAGGAAGATGTCGAGGGTGCGGATGCCCCGGTCGCGTACCGCCGCTTCCATGCACTTCATGCGGATGCCCATGTACGGAGCGGCGGTGCCGCCGGCGTACGCCTCGGCGATCAGGCGGGCCGCGCGGGCGGCGTGGGTGTCCTCGTCGGCGTCGGTGCGCCCGCCGTAGCCGTCTTCGAAGTCGACGCGCAGGTCCTCGACGGGCTCGCGCTCCAGCTTGGCGCGCACGCGCGCGTAGACGGGCTCCGCGAGCTCGTCGGCGAGGCCGAGTACGGCGGCGAAGGACGCGGCGTCGGGGGCGTGCTCGTCGAGGGCGGCGAGCGCGCGGTCGCCCCAGTCGCGGATGGTGTGGGCGGCGAAGGCCTCGCCGGGTACGTACACGGTGTGCACGGGCTGGCGGGTGCCGGGGTCTCCCGGGTAGCGGCGTTCGAGCTCCGCGTCGATCGGCGCGAGCGAGGCGCTGATGCCTTCGCTGACGGCGCCCGCGAGGCTCGTGGACACCTTCTCCTGCTGACCCATCCGTGCACCCTCCACTGTTCAGTGACCCACACCGGTTCTCAGTGACTCACACCCACGGCGGCCCGGACCCACGAGCCGCCGCCGACATTTCCGTCTGACGGAATCAATAATCCGTATGTTGAAGTTATCCGTGCACCTTCCCGCTGGTCAACACCTTCTCGTGTGGTGGTCCCCGCGTGTTCACGCGTGTCTCAGATGGTGCTTCCACACTCCCGTGGGCGCACCCCACGCTGACCGTGGCCCGACCGCGACACCCGCACCGACCACGACCGACTGAAGGAGAACGCGTGCCGACCGACACCCGAGTGACCCGCCGCTCCGGCCTGCGGACGGCGGCCGCGGCGGCCGCCGTCACGGTCCCGCTGCTCGCCACCGCCCTGGCCGCCGCGCCCGCCCGCGCGGTGGAGCGCCCGGGCCGCCGCCTGGAGGTGATGTCGTTCAACCTGCGCTACGCGGGCACCAACCCGCCGAACACCTGGGCCGACCGCCGCCCCGTCATGCGGGAACTGCTGCGGCGCGCCCGCCCGCACGTCGTGGGCACCCAGGAAGGGCTCTACCAGCAGGTCCAGGACATCGCGCGGGACCTGGGGCCGCACTACGCGTGGCTCGGCACGGGCCGCGCGGGCGGCAGCCGCGACGAGTTCATGACGGTCTTCTACGACACCCGCAGGCTGCTGCCCGTCGGCTACGACCACTTCTGGCTCTCGGACACCCCGGACGTGATCGGCTCCAACACCTGGGGCGGCGGCTCGATCCGCATGGTGACCTGGGTCCGCTTCCTGGACCGGCGCACCGACGGCGAGCTGTACGTCCTCAACACCCATCTGGACAACGCCAGCCAGTACGCCCGCACCCGCGCCGCGCACCTGATCGCCGACCGCGTCACGGCCCTCGACCGGTCGCTGCCCCTGATCGTCACCGGCGACTTCAACGTCGCGGCCCACAAGAACCCGGTGTACGACACGCTGCTGAACGCCGGGCTCGTCGACACCTGGGACGCGGCGGACGAGCGCAGCAAGCAGTACGCGACGTTCCACGGCTACAAGCCGCTCGTGCCGGACGGCGACCGCATCGACTGGATCCTGGTGAAGCCGGGCACCCGGGTGCACGCGGCGGCCATCAACACGTTCTCGGTCGGCGGGCAGTTCCCGAGCGACCACCTGCCGGTGCAGGCGAGCCTCACGCTGTGACGCGCGAGGCCCCCGGCTCCGCGCGCGGCGGATTCGGGGGCCCCGAGAGGTCGCGGGGCGCCGGGAGGGCCGACGACCCGGCGCTCCCCACGACCCGACGGGCTCAGCCCTTGCGGGACTTGACCTCGTCGGTGAGCTGCGGGACGACCTCGAAGAGGTCGCCCACCACGCCGTAGTCGACCAGGTCGAAGATCGGGGCCTCGGCGTCCTTGTTGATGGCCACGATGGTCTTCGAGGTCTGCATGCCGGCGCGGTGCTGGATCGCGCCGGAGATGCCGGAGGCGATGTACAGCTGCGGCGACACGGACTTGCCGGTCTGGCCGACCTGGTTGGAGTGCGGGTACCAACCGGCGTCGACGGCGGCGCGGGACGCGCCGACGGCGGCACCGAGCGAGTCGGCGAGCGCCTCGATGATCGCGAAGTTCTCGGCGCCGTTGACCCCGCGGCCACCCGAGACGACGATCGCGGCCTCGGTCAGCTCGGGGCGGCCCGTGGACTCGCGCGGGGTGCGCGCGGTGACCTTGGTGCCGGTGGCCTGGGCGGAGAAGGACACGGTCAGGGCCTCGACCGCGCCCGCGGCCGGGGCGGCCTCGACCGGCGCCGAGTTGGGCTTCACGGTGATGACCGGGGTGCCCTTGGAGATGCGGGACTTGGTGGTGAACGCGGCCGCGAACACGGACTGCGTGGCCACCGGACCCTCGTCGCCGGCCTCCAGGTCGATGGCGTCGGTGATGATGCCGGACTCGATGCGGACCGCGAGGCGGGCCGCGATCTCCTTGCCCTCGGCGGAGGACGGCACCAGGACGGCGGCCGGGGACACGGCGTCGTAGGCGGCCTGGAGCGCGTCCACCTTCGGCACCACGAGGTAGTCGGTGAACTCGGGGGCGTCGGCGGTGAGGACCTTCACCGCGCCGTGCTCGGCGAGCGTGGCGGCGGTGGCCTCGGCGCCGGAGCCGAGCGCGACGGCGACGGGCTCGCCGATGCGGCGGGCCAGCGTGAGCAGCTCCAGGGTGGGCTTGCGGACGGCGCCGTCGACGTGGTCGACATAGACGAGAACTTCAGCCATGGGACTTCAATCTCCTGCGATTACGAAGAAGTGGGGATGTGAGGGGTGACTGAAGCTCAGCTCAGATGAACTTCTGGCCCGCGAGGAACTCAGCGAGCTGCTTGCCGCCCTCGCCCTCGTCCTTGACGATCGTGCCCGCGGTGCGCGCGGGACGCTCGGCGGCGGAGTCGACCTTCGTCCAGGCGCCTTCGAGGCCGACGGTCTCGGCGTCGATGTCCAGGTCGTCCAGGTCGAGCGACTGCACCGGCTTCTTCTTGGCGGCCATGATGCCCTTGAAGGACGGATAGCGGGCCTCGCCCGACTGGTCCGTCACGGACACGACGGCCGGCAGGGACGCCTCGAGCTGCTCGGAGGCGGTGTCGCCGTCACGGCGGCCCTTGACGACGCCGTCCGCGACGGAGACCTCGGAGAGCAGCGTCACCTGCGGCACGCCCAGGCGCTCGGCGAGGATCGCGGGCAGCACGCCCATGGTGCCGTCGGTGGAGGCCATACCGGCGATGACGAGGTCGTAGCCCGTCTCCTCGACTGCCTTGGCCAGGACCAGCGAGGTGCCCATGACGTCGGTGCCGTGCAGGTCGTCGTCCTCGACGTGGACGGCCTTGTCGGCGCCCATCGAGAGAGCCTTGCGGAGCGCGTCCTTGGCGTCCTCGGGGCCGACGGTGAGGACCGTGATCTCGGCGTCGTCGTCCGCCGCTTCCTTGATCTGCAGGGCCTGCTCGACCGCGTACTCGTCGAGTTCCGAGAGGAGGCCGTCCACGTCGTCGCGGTCGACGGTCAGGTCCTCGGCGAAGTGCCGGTCGCCGGTGGCGTCGGGCACGTACTTCACACAGACAACGATCCTCAAGCTCACGCCGGCTCTCCTACTGCATCGTCATTACTGGGCTGCTGCCTCGGCTGCGGGCCACTGCCTTCTTGCAGGCAGCATAGGCGCCCGAAGCGGCGGGTCCCGGTTGGGGCGGCCCCCGCTCCAACCGGAATATTACTCATGAGTACACCCAGTACTTTCCCCCTGAGCAAGCGCTTTGAACTGTGACCTTCGCAACGCTCCGTAATCACGCGCACCCCGCGTCAACGGGAACTCTCAGTCACGCAGCGCGTTGAAGCGCCCCCGGTGGTACAGCAGCGGACGGCCCGCCCCCGCGGGGTCCCCGGCGACGGCCTCGGCCAGGACCACCCGGTGGTCCCCGGCGGGCACCCGCGCCACGATCCGGCACACCATCCAGGCGAGCACGCCGTCGAGCACCGGCACCCCCCCGGGCCCGTCGAACCAGCGCGTGGGCGCGCCGAAGCGGTCGGCGCCGCTGCGCGCGAAAGTGGCGGCGAGTTCCTGCTGGTGCTCGCCGAGGATGTGGACGCCGACGTGCTCGGCCCGGGATATCGCGGGCCAGCTGGAGGCGCCGGTGCCGATGCCGAAGGAGATCATCGGGGGTTCGGCGGAGACCGAGGTGAGCGAGGTGGCGGTGAAGCCGACGGGGTCCGTGTCCCGGGCGGTGATCACGGCGACTCCGGCCGCGTGCCGGCGGAAGGCGGAGCGCAGCAGGTCGGGCGTCGCGAGCCGGGGGGCGGAGAGGTCGGGCGTGGCCGTCATGGAGTTGTGTCCTTCTGCCGAGAGGTACGAGCGGGTCCGTGGCTGCTCAGCGGGACCAACAGCGCGCACTGGCATGGCGCGCGAGGTCCACGTGGACACGCTCGTAGAGAAGGAGCTCCGGGGGCATGGCAGCAGGCTGACGATAGGTGGCGGGTGCAGTCAAGCCCGTTCCGGGATGTGAAAGTCCCACGGATTTCGGCATACCACTCATATCGCCGCCCCCAAAGCCGCGATCACATCGGCCTTGCGCGGCTGTCCCGCGGCGCGCCGCACCACCTGCCCGCCGGCATCGAGGACGAGCACGGTGGGCGTCTTGTCGATGCGCAGTGCGCGGACGAGATCGAGGGCGGCCTCCGCGTCGATCTCCACGTGGGCGACGCCCGGGACCATGGCGGCGACGTCGGCGAGGACCCTGCGGGTAGCCCGGCACGGCTGGCAGAACGCGCTGGAGAACTGCACGAGCGTGGCTCTCTCGCCCAGCTCCACGCCGAGCTGCCGCGCACCGAGTTCCCCCACGCCGAGCGGCCCTTCGGCCCCTCCTCCGCGCACCCCTGTCACGCGCGCCCCGCCTTTCCCACCCCCACCGGGGGCATGCATCCGCCCCACCGGGGCACGACATACGTCCATGGCTACAGCACGCGCGCGGGCCGAAAGATTCCGACGTGACGAGAATCTCCCGCGATACGGGCACCATGGCTGGCCAGCCGCTCGTTCTTGGGGCACGATCTGGCGGAGCCGTAGACCCTACGGATCCGTAACTTAGCTTCCTGCCAAAGGCCCCCTCCTCTGGCAGAGACGAAGGGCCCTCCCCAGCCATGGCAGAACTCGTCTACCGACCGGTCATCGGCGCCGCCAAGACCTTCTTCAAGGCGCTCGACCTGAAGATCGACTGCAAGGGGTCCGAGAACATTCCGCGCTCGGGCGGGGCGGTGCTGGTCAGCAACCACATCAGCTATCTGGACTTCATCTTCGACGGCCTGGCGGCCCTGCCCCAGAAGCGCCTGGTGCGCTTCATGGCGAAGGAGTCGGTGTTCCGCCACAAGATCTCGGGTCCGCTGATGCGCGGCATGAAGCACATCCCGGTGGACCGCAAGCAGGGCGAGACGGCCTACGCCCACGCCCTGGACTCGCTGCGCTCCGGAGAGATCATCGGCGTCTTCCCCGAGGCGACGATCTCCCAGTCGTTCACGCTGAAGTCCTTCAAGTCGGGCGCCGCACGCATGGCGCAGGAGGCCGGGGTCCCGCTGATCCCGATGGCGCTGTGGGGCACGCAGCGGCTGTGGACGAAGGGGCACCCGCGCAACTTCAAGCGGCAGGGCATCCCGGTCACGATCCGTGTCGGCGAGGGCATCGAGGCCCCCAAGGACCAGTACGCAGGCGCGATCACACGCCGTCTGCGCGATGCCTGCCAGGAGCTCCTCGAAGCCGCGCAGCGCGCCTACCCCGTGCGCCCCAAGGGCCCGGAGGACACCTGGTGGATGCCGGCGCACCTCGGCGGCACGGCCCCGACGCCCGCCGAGGTCCGCGCCGCCGAGGCCGGCTGAGCCACCGCCCCGGCTGAGCCACCGCCCCGGCCGAGCCGACTACCCCACCGGCTCGTGGACGGTGATCCGGGCCCCCGGGCTGGCCTTCTCCAGGAGCTCCGCGAGTTCGGCGCCCGCCGCTTCGAGGCCCGCGTCCGGCCCCATGCCCTCCAGCAGGAAGATCGCGTTCACGCTCTCCTCCGTGAGGCGGGTGCGAGGGCCCTGCCGCCAGTTCCAGCGACGGCAGGTGACGCCCTCCTCGTCGCACCAGACGACCTCGCCCGGCTCCGGGTACTCGACGGCGCGCTCGCCCGCCGCCATGGTGACGAAGTCCTCGCCCCCGGTGGCCCGTACGAGTCGCATGCCGCCCTTGATGTGGTCCAGGTCCTCGCCCCCGACGGGGATCAGATGGGCCACGCTGATCGCGTTGTAGACGTCGACGAGTGCATTGATCCGCGGCAGGCCCCCGTCCGCGAGCGCCCGCTTGGCCAGCGCCTCGGCGGAGTTGCGGGTGCGCGAGGGCTTGGCGCCGAAGGCCGTGTACGCGGCGCGCCAGGCCACCATGTGCGGGTCCTCGTGCGGGGCGCGGCCGTCGAGGCGCGCGGCCAGACGGCGGGCGGCGTCGTCGAGCAGGGCCGATGTGTCGTCGGTGCTGGGGCCGTTGACGAGGTCGTACGCCTCGATGGCGACGTGGGTGAAGCCGGGCGCGAGCGTGCGCACCTCGTCGGACACGGTGAGGGTGAACGTCATGGCCTGCCTTGGTTCGCGGGAATCGACGGAAGTACAGCATAGAGCACCATCGAGTGCATCGCACTGAACTTTCCCGGCTTCAGCCCACGCACCGGCCTCCCGAGCTCACCCCTTGCGCTACCGTCCCGGCCTCACCTCACGCGCCGCGCCCTCCCGACCCCACCCGTGCGCCACGCACCCCTACGGCAGCCCCCAGGCGGGCTCCGTCCCGTTCGCCCGCACATCGCGCGGGCGCAGCGACGGCCTGGACCCCTTGGGTGTGACCACCGCGGCCTGTCCGCGCCGCAGCGGCACGCTGATGACGTCCCGTCCCGTGTACGGCAGCGGCCGCCCGCGCTCGTCGCGCACGTCGACGGCGCCGGTGATCCCGTGCCGCAGCCGCAGCGGCTCCCCGGCCTCGCTCGCCACCCTGATCCACTCGGTGCGCCCGCCGCGCCGCGAGGCGTCGACGAGGAACGCGCCCTGCGTCCGCACGCCTTGCAGGCTCGCGTCCGACCAGGTCCGGGACACGGCGGGGAAGACCTTCAGCACTCCCCCGTGGCTCTGCGTGAGCATGTCGAGCAGTGACTGCCCGGCGCTGATCGGGCTCTCCAGGGCGAAGTTGGAGCCCTCGCGGTACATGGTGTTGGGCGTCATCGCGCACTTGTCGGTGACGTTGCCGTCCAGGAAGAACCGCAGGTGGCCGAGCGCCTCCTCGGGCTTGCCGAAGAGGGTCTCCATGGAGGCGGCGGCCGCGTAGCTGTAGCCGTGCCAGCGGTCCTGGCGGCTCGTCCAGTGGTCGAAGGTGCGCCGGTCCAGCTTCTCCTGGAGCGGGTAGAGCCACAGCAGGTGCGAGTAGTGGCGGTGGGATTCGGCGAGCGGGACGCCGTCGCCGATCATGATGCCGTTCTCGTTCCGGTGGTACGGGACGAGCCGGTCGCGGATGTCACGCCACTGCTTCTCGTGCGGGTCGCTCGCGCGCAGCCGCCGCACGGAGTCGAGCAGGGTGGTCACGCCCCAGCGCAGCAGCGAGAGGTCGTACGTGCAGTCGGAGGCGTTGGCGTACTCCGGCGAGCGGGTCTCGGGCAGGTGGAGGCGGCCGTCGGCGCCTTCGGTGAGGTGGCGGGCGTAGTAGTTGACGGCCTTGGTGAGGACGGGGCGGATGACGTGGCGCAGGACGTCGTCGTCCATGTGGTGGCGGTAGGTGACCCAGGCGTTGTGCAGGGCCCACGTGAGGTTGCCGGTGTGGTCGTTGGGGCTTTCGCCGGGGATGCCGACGTAGCGCGGGCCCGAGCGCAGCTTCCAGTCGCCGGGGTGGCACAGGGCGTAGGTCTCGCCGTCGCGCAGCTTCGCCGCGATGTTGGACTCCAGGTTCTCGTGGTGCTTGGCGAACGTCGGTGTGACGGCGTCGAGTTCGCGGTGGTTGGAGCCGTTGGCGAGGGGATACGTCACCTGGACGTTGGTGTTCCACCAGATGCTGGTCCAGTTGTTGCCGGTCTCCGGGAACCAGGGCCCGAAGACGGGGGTGACGGGCCCGTGGCTGCGGGTGGCGCACGCCAGTTTGTAGAGCTGGATCCAGTAGAAGCGCTGCACCTTCTTGTCGGGTACGGACACGAAGCTGCGCCGGTAGAAGGCCCGCCACCAGTCGCGGTGGCGGGCGATGGCCTGCGCGGGCGAGCCGTCGAGGGCGCGCGCCACGGTGCGTACGGCCTCCTCGCGGCCCGTCGACCGGGGGTGTCCGTAGGCGATCGTGGCCGCGAGCAGCCGTCGGGTGCCGGAGCGCGTCTCGCGCCAGGCGGTGGTGTAGCCGCCGCCCGCGTGCAGGGGCTGCTCGACGACGCCGGGGCCGGTGGTGGGGTCGGGGTTCGCGGTGTAGTCGGGCGGGACGCGGGTGGTGCGGGTGGTGTGCGAGGGCAGCGCGGTGAAGCCCCAGGCGGCCGTCTCCTCGCCCGCGCTCGGCTCCAACGACACCAGCAGGACGTCTTCCTGACTGAGGATCAGGGCGGTGAACCGCACACTGCCACGGGCCGTGGTGATGGTGCCGGTCAGTTCGGCGTTGTCGAGATCGAGCCGCCAGTCGACACCGGTGATCGTGCCCGCGAGGGTGAGGGTGAGGTAGCCGACGCCGAGCCGGGAGTAGCCGATCGCGGCCTCCCACTGGCCGCGCTGGTCCTGCACGTGCGAGTGGTTGATCATGATGCGCAGGACGTTGCCCTCGCCGGGCTCGGCGTACAGATGGGCGGCGAGGAAGCCGTTGCCGAGGAACGGGCCCTCCTGCCAGCCGGTCGGCAGTCGTCGCCACACCATCGCGGCGTCGCGAAGCAGCCCGCCGTGCACGTCGTCCGGGGCGGCGGCGGAGGGTCTGCCCCAGGCGACGGGCGAGCCTGCCGCCACCAGCGCTCCGGAGGTGCCTGCGACGAACGCGCGCCGCGAGATCGGGGTCATGGCGTCGACCTTTCCAACGGGAGTGCGGCCAGGGCGAGTGGGGACACGCCGCTGGCAGCATCCGGGGCGGGCCGTGGGCACGTCAAGGAATCGGACAGGAATAGATCCGATGACTTGCCATCTCGCTTCTCTCGGGGATGACTTGAGGGCGCAGAACCGAGATCTGCGCCCCCTTGACGTCCGATGTATCTTGCTACGCGGGTAGCTCCTCGGGCAGCGTCGCCCACAGCCGGGGCCGGTCCGGCGCCTTCTTGAGGACGTCGAGGATCACGGGATGCGGCGCGGCGAACAGCGTCGGGTAGTCGACTTCACCGGCCGCGCCGTCCACGGGGAACGCCAGCCGCTCGGAGCCGAGGGAGAACCGCGCGTCCACGCCCGGCTTGTTGCCGCGGGGGTCCTGCCGGTGCCAGGAACCGTCGAAGCGGACGGCGACGAGGCCGTGCAGGACGAACCCGCTGCCGTCGTCGTGCAGGAGCCGCTGGTAGCAGAGCGCCGTGGGGATGCCCTCGGCCCGCAGCAGCGCGGCGAGCGCGTGGGCCTTGGCGTGACAGATGCCCGTGCCCTGCTCCAGGACGTCGGAGGCGCGCCAAGTGACCCGCGGATCGCCGGAGTCCGCGGAGTGCGGGACGGTGTCGCGGACGAACTCGAAGGCGGCGCGGGCGTATACGTATGAATCGGTGGCACCCTTGGCCAGGCGGGCCGCCGTGTCCCGCACCACGGGATGCGTATGGTCGATGGCTTCGTCCGCGACCAGATAGGCCGAGAGATCTGAGGTGTTCTGGATCAGCTCCATGAGCGGTGAGCATAAGAAAGCGGCCGATCGACAGTCAATGACTTTTCGATCGGCCGCATACTTATGCGCTCTTGCGCTCAGGCGATACGCCTAACGGGCCATCTCTTCCTTCAGCGCCGCCACGAACGCGTCCACGTCGTCCTCGGTCGTGTCGAAGGAGCACATCCAGCGGACGTCACCGGCCGCCTCGTCCCAGAAGTAGAACCGGAAGCGCTTCTGCAGGCGTTCGCTGACGTCGTGCGGCAGGCGCGCGAAGACGGCGTTGGCCTGGACGGGATAGAGGATCTCCACACCGTGCACCGCGCGGACGCCCTCGGCCAGGCGCTGCGCCATCTCGTTGGCGTGCCGGGCGTTGCGCAGCCACAGGTCCTTGGCGAGCAGCGCCTCCAACTGCACGGACACGAACCGCATCTTGGAGGCGAGCTGCATGGACAGCTTGCGCAGGTGCTTCATGTGCCGCACGGCGTCCTGGTTCAGGACGACCACGGCCTCGCCGAACAGCGCGCCGTTCTTGGTGCCGCCGAACGAGAGGATGTCGATGCCGACCGCGTTCGTGAACGTCCGCATCGGGACGTTCAGGGACGCGGCGGCGTTGGCTATCCGCGCGCCGTCGAGGTGCACCCGCATGCCGAGGCCGTGGGCGTGCTCGACGATGGCGCGGATCTCGTCCGGGGTGTAGACGGTGCCCAGTTCGGTGTTCTGGGCGAGCGAGACGACCTGCGGCATCGCGCGGTGCTCGTCCTCCCAGCCGAACGCCTGCCGGTCGATCAGCTCGGGGGTGAGCTTGCCGTCGGGCGTCGGCACGGTGAGCAGCTTGATGCCCGCGACCTTCTCGGGGGCACCGCCCTCGTCGACGTTGATGTGCGCGCTCTCGGCGCAGATCACCGCACCCCAGCGGTCGGTGACCGCCTGCAGCGCGACGACGTTCGCACCGGTGCCGTTGAAGACCGGGAAGGCCTCCGCGCTCGCGCCGAAGTGGCCCCGGATGACCTGCTGGAGGTGCTCGGTGTACTCGTCCTCGCCGTAGGAGATCTGGTGGCCGCCGTTGGCCAGGGCGAGGGCCGCGAGCACCTCGGGGTGCGTACCGGCGTAGTTGTCGCTCGCGAAGCCGCGGACGTCGGGGTCGTGGTGCCGGCGTGCGTCGGTCTTGGGTGGGTTCACGGCTTCTCGGTCAGCCACAGACGGTTTCCGTTCACTTCCTCGGCGGGCCGCTCCCAGACTCCGGCGATGGCCTCGGCCAGCTCCTTGACGTCGGTGAAGCCCGCGAACTTCGCGCTCGGCCGCTCCGCCCGCATCGCGTCGTGCACCAGCGCCTTGACCACCAGGATGGCAGCCGCCGCGCGCGGTCCCTCGTCGCCCCCGGCCTTGCGGAAGGCGTCGCCGAGGGCGAGCGTCCAGGCCTCGGCGGCGGCCTTGGCGGACGCGTACGCCGCGTTGCCCGCGGTCGGCTTCGAGGCGCCCGCGGCGCTGATCAGCAGATAGCGGCCGTTGCCGCTGCGCTGCAGGCCCTCCTGGAAGGCGAGCGAGGTGTGCTGGACGGTGCGGATCAGGAGGTTTTCCAGGACGTCCCAGTCGGCCAGGTCGGTCTCGGCGAAGGACGCGCTGCCGCGCCAGCCGCCGACGAGGTGCACCAGGCCGTCGATGCGGCCGAACTCCTTCTCGGTGCGGTCGGCCCAGGCGCGGGCCGCCTCCAGGTCGAGCAGGTCGACGGTGTCGCCCGTGACCGTGGCCCCGCCGTGCGCGTACCGCGCGGCGTCCACGGCCTCCGCGAGGCGGGCGGCGTCGGCGTCGGAGGCGACGACCGTGGCCCCGGCCTCCGCGAGCCTGAGCAGTGCGGCCCGGCCCGCGGGGCCCGCGGCCCCGGCCACCGCGACTACGGCTCCGTCCAGTGCGGACATGGTCCTCGCCTCCTTGCTGCGGTCGCTCACGCGGCGACCTTCCCGGCTCCCGAGCCCGCGGTGATCCCCTGGGTGGAGGCGATCACTGCCTTGAGCTTCTTGGAGAGCGCCTCATAGAACATGCTGAGCGGAAACTCGTCCGGAAGCACCTCGTCGACCAGTTTGCGCGGCGGCAGCGAGGTGTCCAGGGCGTCGGGGCCCTTGGCCCAGCGCGAGCCCGGGTGCGGGGACAGATAGGTCGAGACCAGTTCGTACCCGGCGAACCAGTGGACGAGCTTGGGGCGGTCGATGCCGTCCCGGTAGAGCTTCTCGATCTCCGCGCAGAGCTGGTTGGTGACCTGGGGTGCGCGGTCCCAGTCGATCTTCAGCTTGTTGTCGGTCCAGCGGACCACGTCGTGCTTGTGCAGGTAGGCGAAGAGCAGCTGGCCGCCCAGGCCGTCGTAGTTGCGCACGCGCTCACCGGTGACCGGAAAGCGGAACATCCGGTCGAAGAGCACCGCGTACTGCACGTCGCGGGCCTGCGCCACGCCGTCGGCCTCGAGCTTCACGGCCTCCTTGAAGGCAGTGAGGTCGCACCGCAGCTCCTCCAGGCCGTACATCCAGAACGGCTGCCGCTGCTTGATCATGAACGGGTCGAACGGCAGGTCGCCGTGGCTGTGGGTGCGGTCGTGGACCATGTCCCACAGGACGAAGGCCTCCTGGCAGCGGTCCTGGTCGTCGAGCATCGCGCGGACGTCGGCGGGCAGCGAGATGCCGAGGATGTCCACGGCGGACTCGGTGACGCGGCGGAAGCGGGCCGCCTCGCGGTCGCAGAAGATGCCGCCCCAGGTGAAGCGCTCGGGGGCCTCGCGCACGGCGATCGTCTCGGGGAAGAGGACGGCCGAGTTGGTGTCGTACCCGGCGGTGAAGTCCTCGAAGGTGATGCCGCAGAACAGCGGGTTGTCGTAGCGCGTGCGCTCCAGCTCGGCGAGCCACTCGGGCCACACCATGCGCAGGACGACCGCTTCGAAATTGCGGTCCGGGTTGCCGTTCTGCGTGTACATCGGGAAGACCACGAGGTGCTGCAGGCCGTCCTCGCGGCGGGCCGCGGGGTGGAAGGCGAGCAGCGAGTCCAGGAAGTCCGGCACCGCGAAGCCGCCGTCGGCCCAGCGGCGCAGGTCCCTCACCAGTGCTTCGTGGTACGCCTCGTCGTGCGGGAGCAGCGGACTGAGCGCCTCGACGCCGGATATGACGCGGTCGACCGCCGCCGCCGCGTCGCCCCGGGCCGGGGCGCCCTCGCGCTCGAAGTCGATGGACCCGTCCTTGGACTGCCAGAGCCTGATCTCTTCGACGGCACTCTTGAGTTCCGGCCAGGCCGGGTGATCCACCACGTGTCCGGCACGGATGGCGTCGCCACCCTCCACTGCCGTGTGCACAAGAATTTCCGTCATAACCCATCCTCCACGGGAGAACCTCGCGTATGGACACCGTATGCGTGCGGGGTTCTCCGTTTCAAGAGGGGATCCGGGAAATTATCCTGCCCTACCCCCTGCCTTGCCGCTGTTTTTCCTGCCTCCCACCGTCGAGACAATCGCTTCTCTCACTGTTTCCTGTGCGGCGCGGGCGTCCGCGAGGAGGGCGGGGAAGCCGAAGAATCCGTGGAACATGGCCGGGAAGTGCCCCTCGGTGACGGGCACCGCGGCGTCTCTCAGCCGCGCCGCGTAGGCCCTGCCCTCCGCGCACAGAGGGTCATGGCCCGCGGTGACCACGACGGCGGGCGGCAGCCCGGTGAGGTCGGGGGCGAGGAGCGGGGAGACGCGCGCGTCGGTCGGGTCGCCGCCCGCGCGCAGGTACGCGCCCAGGTACTGCTCGCGGAACCAGCGGCCGTGGACGACGGTGAGGAAGCTGCTGCCGTACTCCGTGGAGTCGTCCGAGCCGCTGCGGTCACGGCCGTCCAGCGACGGATAGATGAGCACCTGCAGGGCCAGCGGCGGACCGTCCTGGTCGCGCGCGGTGAGTGCGGACACGGCCGCGAGGTTCCCACCGGAGCTGTCCCCCGCGACCACCAACGGGCCGCCCTCGCCGCCGAGTTCGCCCCGGTGCGCGGCGGCCCACAGGACGGCGGCGTACGCGTCGTCGACGGCCGCCGGGAACGGGTCCTCCGGGGCGAGCCGGTAGTCCACGGAGACCACGGCGGCACCCGCCGCACGGCACAGTCCGCGCGCGGTCGCGTCATGGGTGTCCACGCTGCACAGGGACCAGCCGCCGCCGTGGAAGAAGACGACGGTGGGGCGGGGCTCGGGTGCCGCCCCGGTCGCGCCCCGCGCGGGCGTCCGAGCGGGCAGGTAGCACCGTACGTGGAGGTCCGGCGCCCCGGGCGGCCCCGGGATGAGCCGGTCGGACACCGCGCCGACCTGGGGCGGCGGGAACGGCGGCGCGGGCGCGGCGGCCAGGATGCGGCGCGCCTCGGCGGCGTCGGTCACGGTGCCGCCGATGTCGGGGAAGAACGCGGTGAGCGCGGCTACCAGGGGGCGGGCCTCGGGGTCCAGGGGGGTGGGTCCGGACGGGGGCGGCTCGACGGCGGCCCCGCCGAGGGGCGCCTCGCCAGAGCCTGCCCCACTGGAGCCCACCGAGCCCGGGTCCGGCGCTCCGCCAGAACCGGCCGAACCGGAACGTGCCGCGTCGGAAGCCATCTCAGGCCACCTCCCTGTGTCGGGGTCGAAAGTGCGGGATCACCGTCTTGCCCCACTGCCGCAGCGTCTCCAGGCACGCCTCCTGCGGCACCGTGCCCATCTGGATCAGGCACATCACCTCGTCCGCCCCGGCCGCCCGCAGCCGCTCCACATGGGCGATGGCGTCGGCCGCGGTGCCGTAGGCGTGGTCGGCGTGGAACACGGCCGTGGCGGCCGGGCGTACGGGGATGTCCTGCTCGTTCAGGCGCGCCACGACCTGCTCGCCCGCGGTGCGCAGCGCGGCCGCCTCGTCCATGCCGTCGACCACCGCCTCGTCGGGCAGCCCCGCGCCGCCGTACCAGTGCGCGATGGACTGCGCGAAGAACCGCTGCCCGCGCAGGCCCACACGCCGGGCGGCCGCGCCGTCGTCGAGCACGATGGTCGGGCAGAGCACGGCGAAGTGGTCGTTGACGACGCTCGACACGAAGTCGTCGGGCGTACGCGCCGCGATGGCGTCGTCGTACACGCGCCGCATCCCGGCGATCGACTCGGGCCCCGCGAAGCCCATCACCAGCGCGCCGACGCCGAGCCGGGCCGCCCGCTCCAGAGTCTCGGCCCTGCTGCACGCGAGGAACAGCGGCGGGTGCGGGGTCTGCGCGGGGCGCGGCAGGATCGGGTGCGGGCCGATGTCGAGCAGCTCGCCGTGATGCTCCAGCTCGTCCCGCTGCCAGGCCGCGGCGACGATGCGGAGCGCCTCCTCGACCTCTTGGGTGGTGCGGTCCCGGTCGACCCCGCACAGTGACGTCTCCTGGGCCGTGCCGCCGCGGCCCGCGCCCAGGTCGAGCCGACCGCCGGAGAGCAGGTCGAGCATGGCGGCCCGCTCGGCCACGCGCGCGGGGTGGTTGAAGCGGAACGGCATGCAGACGACGCCGTGCCCGACGCGGATGGTGCGGGTGCGCGCGGCCACCCAGGTCAGGAAGACCTCCGGGGCGGACATGTGCGCGTACCACTTGAGCGAGTGGTGCTCGACCGCCCAGACGCGGTCGAACCCCATCTCCTCGGCCAGGACGGCCTGTTCGACGCAGCCGTGGATGAGCCGGTGCTCACGGTCCACGGTCGGATCGGCGAGTTGCGCTTCGAAGATGACGGAGAACTGCACGTTGCCTCCAGGGAGTTGAGCCTCCGGGACGCCTCACGGGTTTCGATCATGCGCATGTTTCAAACAGTCATATGACTAGTCGTCAGATCTTGAAGAGACAAGGGGTACGGCCCCGGGAGGAGGCGAGGGGTCAACTCACGCCAGACATAGCTGACATGCGTCGCCAAGTGTGGCTGATTTCACGTTCTCCCTCAAACCCCGCACGCGCACTAGCGTTCCCCGACGCGGGGGCAGCCGAGGAGGGGACTCACAGGCATGTTCTACCGCTTCTTCAAGTGCGTCGTACTGGTCCCGCTGCTGCGGTGGCCGTTCCGGCCGCGGATCGAGGGGCTCGGGCACGTGCCCACCGCGGGCGGGGCGATCGTCGCGGGCAACCACCAGTCGTTCTGCGACCAGTTCCTGCTGGGGGTGACGCTGAAGCGGCGCATCAACTTCCTCGCGAAGATGGAGTACTTCACCGGGAAGGGGCTCAAGGGCCGCCTGGCCGCCACGTTCTTCCGGGGCATCGGGGCGATCCCGGTGGACCGGTCGGGTAACGGGGCCGGGCAGGCGGGGGTCGACTCGGGTCTCGCGGTGCTGCGCGGGGGCGGGCTGCTCGGGATCTTCCCGGAGGGGACGCGTTCGCACGACGGCCGCCTCTACAAGGGCAGGGTGGGGGTGGCGGCGATGGCGCTCCGCTCGGGCGCACCCGTGGTGCCGTGCGCGATGATCGGCACGTTCGAGGCGCAGCCCGCGGGCCGCAGGGTGCCGAGCCTGGTGCCGCTGACGCTGCGCTTCGGCGAGCCGCTGGACTTCTCCCGCTACGCGGGCATGCAGGACCAGCGCGCCGCCCTGCGGGCCGTCACGGACGAGATCATGTACGCGATCCTGGTGCTCTCCGGACAGGAGTACGTGGACCAGTACGCCGTGGACGCGAAGGCGGAGGCGCGCACGAAGGCCCTGGCCGCACCCGCGGCGACGGCCCCGCAGACACCCTGAACCCCGGCGGCCCGCAGCCGCGCCGATGTAGGGTCCGCAGATTCGTGAGCACTCGCGAGCGCCTGACCTGCGGTGTCGGTGACGGTGAGCCCTGCCAACGACGGCATCCGTCGGCGGATCATGAGCAATCCGGCCCGGCCAGTGCGGACTTCGCGGCCGCATGCTTCGAAGAGACCGCAGGTCACGCGATCCATTGCTCACCGAACCGTGGATTTGCTCGGACAGTGCTCATGATCCGCCGACAGTGCTCACGGAATCGCGGACCCTACAGCCGAGCCCCGCCGCCCGGCCGCACCCGCACCCGCACCCGCACCCGCACCCGAGCGGACTCTTGCGCCCACACCGGCCCGTTCACTTCAATGCGCCCATGGCAGCCCCGCTCCCCACCCCGTCGCCCCCGCCCGCACCGCTGCCGCCCACCGCGTGGGCCGTGCTCGGCCTGCTGTCCTTCCCGGGCGAGCGGACCGGCTACGAGCTGAAGAAGTGGGCCAGCGCCTCGTTGCGCTTCTTCTACTGGTCCCCGGCCGTCAGCCAGATCTACGCCGAGCTGCGCCGCCTGGAAGCCCTTGGGTACGCGAGCTCGCGCCGCTCGGGCCCGGAGGCGCCGCGTACGCGTCGGGCGTACGCCATCACGGACGCGGGCCGGGCGGCGCTCGCGGCCTGGGCGGCGGGCGGGCAGGACGCCGGGCCGCCGGTGCTCAAGCATCCGCTGCTGCTGCGGGTCTGGCTCGGCCACCTCACCGAACCGGCCCGGCTGCGGGCCCTGGTGGGCGAGCACATCGAGCGCACCCGGGACGAGCTGACGCAGGTCCTCGACGCCCTGGAGCACGCCCGGGGCGTCGAGGGCTGGGCGCACCCGCAGATCGCGCTGCGCTGGAGCGCCCGCCACCTGGAGGCCGAACTGGAGCTGGCCGAGGCGCTGCTCGCCGACCTCGACGGCCTCCCGCGGCCGCCCGCCGACGGCCCGGGTCAACGCCCGGGCGACGCGCCCACCCACGGGTGAGACCGCTCGCGATCAAGGGCGCCGCGGCGGTAGGACGGGCCGGGTCAGCCGACTCCGCCCGAGAGAGGCCGCGAACCCTTGAGCACCCGCGCCGTCCTTGTCGCCGCCCTCATCACCGGACTCATCCTGGGGATCGTCGGAACCAGACCGGACGACTCCACTCCGTCACGCAGGGACGGTCCCATCGCGGAGGCGGGCCATTAGGCTGCGCCTTGCCGCGTGGTCATGAGCCGCCGAGCCGCGCGGAGCCGAGCCGCCGTCGACGGAAGCGAGTGAACCTTGAACTTCCTCACCATCGGTCATCGCGGTGTCATGGGGGTCGAACCCGAGAACACCCTGCGTTCGTTCGTCGCCGCCCAAGCCGCGGGCCTCGACATCATCGAACTCGACCTGCACCTCAGCAAGGACGGCGCCCTCGTCGTCATGCACGACGCCGACGTGGGCCGCACCACCGACGGCCGGGGCGCCATCGCCGACCAGACCCTGGCCGAACTGCGTGAGCTGGACGCGGGCAAGGGCGAGCGCATCCCCGTCTTCGAAGAGGTCCTGGACGCCGTCAAGGCGCCGCTGCAGGCCGAGATCAAGGATGTCGCGGCGGCCCGCGCGCTCGCCGACGTCATGCACGCGCGCGACCTGACCGGCCGGGTGGAGGTGCTCTCCTTCCACGACGAGGCCATCGCGGAGATCGCCCGGCTGGTCCCGGGCGTGCGGACGGCGCTCGTGGCCAGCCGCTACGGCACGGACGTCGTGGAGCGCGCCACCGCGGTGGGCGCCACCACCCTCGTCCTGAACATCCGGCGCCTGACGCTGGAGGTCGTGGAGCGCGCGCGCAAGGCCGACCTGCGGATCATCGGGTGGGTCGTGAACACCCAGGACGATCTGCGCCTGGTGCGCGCGCTGCAGCTGGACGGCGCGACGACGGACTACCCGGAGATCAAACGCACGGGCCGCTTCACCGCCTGACGGCCCGCACGCCCGCCCCGCGCCCCGGGGCACCGCTCAGCCGATCTCCTTCACCAACAGCTCGAACTGCAGGTCGTCGCGCTGCGGGACGCCGAAGCGCTCGTCGCCGTACGGGAAGGGGCTCATCTTTCCCGTACGGCGGTAGCCGCGCCGCTCGTACCAGGCGATGAGCTCGTCGCGTACGGAGATCACGGTCATGTGCATCTCACGCGCGCCCCACGCCTCGCGCGCGATCCGCTCCGCCTCCGCCATGATCACCTTGCCGAGGCCCGCGCCCTGGAGGGCCGGGCTGACGGCGAACATCCCGAAGTAGGCGTGCTCACCGCGGTGTTCGAGCTGGCAGCAGGCGATGACGCGCCCCTCTATCTCGACGGCGAGCAGCTTGCTGCCGGGCTTCGCGATCACCGCGACGACACCCTCGGGGTCGGTGCGCTGCCCCTCCAGGATGTCCGCCTCCGTGGTCCACCCGGCCCGGCTGTCGTCCCCTCGGTACGCCGACTCGATGAGCGCGACCAGCGCGTCGACGTCGTCCTCGGTGGCGTCCCGGAACGTCGGGTCGCCGTGGGTGCTGGGGCGCGGTGCGGTGTGCATGGGCGCGTGTCTCCGATCTCCGGAGCCACGGCGCGTGCCGGGCCCCGGCTGCGACGGGTTTCCGTACGCCGGCGGCGCCACTCCCGCACCACCGTGCGCACCGCCGAGGGTAACCCGGCACCGGGGCCCGCCCGCTGGACAGGACCTAGTCTGCGGCGCATGGTGCACGTACTCAGCAGCAGGATCCTCCTGACCCCCACCGACCCCGAGCGCTCCCGCGCGTTCTACGGCCGCGACCTGGGCCTGGCCGTGTACCGCGAGTTCGGCACGGGACCGGACCGCGGCACGGTCTACTTCCTCGGCGGCGGCTACCTCGAACTCTCCGGCCGCTCCGACGCACCCGCGTCCCCCGCCGTCCGCCTGTGGCTCCAGGTCGCGGACGCGGCGGCCGCCCACGCGGAGCTGGCGTCCCGCGGCGTCGAGATCCTGCGCCCGCCGGCGCGGGAGCCGTGGGGCCTGATCGAGATGTGGATCGCGGACCCGGACGGCACGCGGATCGCGGTGGTGGAGGTTCCTCAGGGGCATCCGCTGCGCTATCGCCCCTGAGGACACCCGGCCCGGCCGTGCCTCCGCTCCCCGGGCCGCGCACTCGGCGGCCACGCGCGCCCGGGACGTGCTCCCGCCGTACCTCCATGCGCTCCCGTACGCCGCCCCGCTGCCGGGCATCGACCCGACGACGGCGTGACGTCGATCGAGGAGGTGCTCAGGTGCACGGACCGGGGTCGGCGAGCTGGCTGCTCGTGGTGCTCTGTGCGGGGAGCGGGGCCTACTGCCTGCTGCGGATGCGCAGTCGGGTCGAGGAGCAGCGGCGTACGGCGGGTGCTGAGGCGTTGATGGGGTTCGGCATGGCGGTGATGGCCCTGCCCGCCACGGTGGTGCAGCCGCCACGGGGGGTGTGGCTCGGGTACACGGCGGTGTTCGCCGTGGCCGGGCTGCGGATGGCGTGGCCCGTGCGGCGCGGACCGCATCAGCTCCACCATGCCGTGGGCGCGCTGGCCATGGTCTACATGTCGGCGGCGATGGTGGTGGCACCGGGGGGCCACGCGGGTCACGGAGGTGCGGGGGTGCCGGTGGTGACGGGCGCGCTGCTGCTGTACTTCGCCGGGCATGTGCTGTTCTCGGGGGCGCGCCTCGCGCCCGTGGGGGCGGTGGTGGGTGGGGGCGAAGGGGTTCCGGCCGGGCCCGGGGGGCGTCCCAGCGGTCACGTCGGGCAACTGGGCGGGCCCGGAGGGCGCCTCGACGGGCCCGGGGGCCGTGCGTCGTGCCGCGGTGCCGAGCTGGACCACGGCGTGGGCTGGGCGGACCGGCCGGAGCTGGTACTGGTGTGCCGCCTCGCGATGAGCATGGGGATGCTGGCGATGCTGGTGCTGATTTCGTGAGGGGCGCTGCGCGCCGGGCGGGTGGGTGGGGTGTGCGGGAGGGCCGCGCGCCGGTGACGCCTGATTCCGTCGTGGCGTACGTCACTTGCGGGGGCTGCCCATACCCCCGTGCGGTGCCCCCCTCATAGGGTTGACCCATGATGGTCCCCGTCGCGCTGTTGCTGCTGGGCGCGCTGACCGCCGTCGTCGCCCCCAGGCTGCTCGCGAGGGCCGACTGGGTGGAGCGCGAACCGGTGGTCGCGCTGTGGGCGTGGCAGTGCGTGGTGGCGGGTGTCCTGTTGTGCTGCGCGCTGTCGATGACGTTCAGTGCGGCGTCCGCCTGGCAGGCGGTGCGGGGGCAGCTGTTCGCGCCCGCTCCTCGTGACGTCGTGGAGGCGTACGCGCTCGGACCGACCCCGTGGGCGGCCGCGACGGCGGTGGCGCTCGCGTGCGGTGGCGTGTGGACCGCCGCGATGCTCACCCGGGAGATCGCCCGGGCCCGCACCCGGCGCGGCAAGCGGCGAGCCGAACTCGTCGTGCGGGCACCGCTGTTGCCCGGCGAGGAGCCCGGCGCCGACCGGCTCGTGGTGCTGGAGGGCGAGCGGCCCGACGCCTGGTGGCTGCCCGGCGCCGCGCCCCAACTGGTCATCACCACCGCCGCGTTGCGCCGTCTGAAGGGCCGTCAGCTCGATGCGGTGCTCGCCCACGAGCAGGGGCACGCGCAGGCCAGGCACGACTGGCTGCTGCACTGCTCGGGTGCGCTCGCCGCGGGCTTCCCGCAGGTTCCCGTCTTCGCCGCGTTCCGCGACGAGATGCACCGGCTGGTGGAGCTGGCCGCCGACGACGTCGCGTCCCGCCGCTTCGGACGGCTCACCATCGCCCTCGCCCTCGTCGAACTCAACGAGGAGCGGGGCGTGTTCGGGCCCTGCCCGACCCCGCAGGCGCATGTTCCGCAGCGCGTGCACCGGCTCCTGTCGGCCCGCCCGCGGCTCACCGCCGGGCGCCGCCTTCGGCTCACGGCGGCCGCCGCGCTCGTCCCCGTCGTCCCCCTCCTCGTGGCCTTCGTCCCGGCGCTGCGCGCCCTCGGTTAGGTGCCGCCGCCCTCCATCGGCCAGGATCACCGCATGCCTTCCGCACCGCCCGCAGCGACCCGGCGCACCACCCGCGCCCCGCGCGCCGCCCTGTTCCTCGCCGCCCCGTCCGTGCTGCTCCTCGTCCTGGTGGCCGCCGACTGGCACCCCCTGCTCAGCCTCGACGGCGACATCGCACGCACCACCCACCGCTGGGCCGTCGACCACTCGACCCTGACCCACACCGCGCGCATCCTGACGGACTGGGTCTGGGACCCCTGGACGATGCGCGCCCTGGTCACCGTCGTCGTGCTGTGGCTGCTGGCCCGGCGCACGTGGTGGCTCGCGGCCTGGCTCGCCGCCACCTGCCTGCTCGGCACGCTGGTGCAGCAGGGGCTGAAGGCCGCGGTGGGGCGGGAGCGGCCGGTGTGGCCGGACCCGGTGGACTCCGCGAACTACGCGGCGTTCCCCTCCGGGCACGCGATGACCGCGACCGTGGTGTGCGGCCTGATGCTGTGGCTGATGCGGCTGTACGGCGTGGGGGTGCCGGTGTGGCGCGCGGGGCTCGCTGTGGTCGTGGTGTCGGTGGTGGGTGTGGGGTTCACGCGGGTGTGGCTCGGGGTGCACTGGGCGTCGGACGTCGTGGCGGGCACGCTGCTGGGCGGGCTGACGGTGGCGCTGGCCGTGGCGGTGTACGAGCGTTTCGCACCGGAGGAGCAGCGGCCGGAGCGGGCCGGACGCGTCTGACGCGCGTCCGGGCGGCCCGCTTCCCCGACAGCCGGGCCGACCGCGCCGTTGTCCCCCTCCGGTACCCGGCGGCGTCCTTGACCCCCCTTCGCCCGGTCCCGGAGGATCGCCCCATGGCGATCAAGGGCGTGCTCTTCGACTTCTCCGGGACGCTGTTCCGCATCGAGTCCACCGCTTCCTGGCTGCGCGGCACCCTCGCCGCGCTTCGGCTGACCCTGCCGGAGGACGAGGTGGCGCGGCTCGCGGACGCGCTGGACCGGGCGGGCGCGCTGCCGGGCGGCTCGCCGACCGTCGACGTACCGGATGCGCTGGCGGAGCTGTGGGCGCGGCGTGACGAGAGCGCGGAGCTGCACCGGGCGGCGTACACGGGCCTCGCCCGCACCGTGGAGCTGCCGGAGCCCGCGCTGTACGACGCCCTGTACGAGCGCCATCGGACTCCGGAGGCGTGGCGGCCGTACGACGACTCGACCGAGGTCTTGCGGGGGCTGCGGGCGCTCGGCGTACGCGTGGGGGTCGTCAGCAACATCGGGTGGGATCTGCGGCCCGTCTTCCGGGCGCACGGCCTGGACCCGTACGTCGACGTGTACGTCCTGTCGTACGAGCATGCCGTGCAGAAGCCGGACGTCAGGCTTTTCGCGCAGGCCTGCGCCGGGCTCGGGGTGGCTCCGGAGGACACACTGATGGTGGGCGACGACCGGCGTGCGGACGGGGGTGCGGCCGCGTTGGGCTGTGCGGTGCACTTCGTGGAGCATCTGCCGGTGGCGCGGCGGCCCGCCGGGCTGCGGCCGGTGCTGGGGCTCGTCGAGGGCGCGGGCGCACGCTGAGGTCAGGCGCCACCCGCCCGACGTCCGGGGCAGGCCGGCCCCGTCCGGTTCAGGCGCCCACTGCCCACGCCTTCAGGACTGGTAGCCCTCGACCTGCGCCGCCGGGCGCACCCGCACCGTGTCGGGATCGCCGCCGAACTCTTCCTTCGCCCGGCGCCTGCGGAGCAGGTCCCAGCACTGGTCGAGTTCCCGTTCCAGGACGCTCAGGCGGGCCCGCTCCGTGGTCTCGTCGATCGCTCCGGACGCGAGCGATTCCCGCAGGGTCTTCTCGGCGTCGACCATGTCGGTGATCCGCGCCAGAATCTGCTGTTGGTCCATGTCCAAGCGCCTCCTCGGCCCCAGGCCCACTGTAAGGAGGCGGAGCCGGATCCGCGAGAAGAGCGCGGCGGCGGGCACGACAGCCCGGGCCCGCGGCTGCCAAAGGGCAGGCAACACTCCCCCGCGGTGTTGCCTGCCCCAGGCCGCACCGGCCCATGACGGCCAGGGCCGGGTCTTCCTGAGTATATTGGCTGTGAGCCAGTCAACGCAGGAGTTACAGGATGTCCCCGCGTAGCCCATCGGTCAATGAAGAGTTGCGCCGACGTTCCCGCGAGCGGCTTCTGCAGGCGACGGTGGAGCTGGTCAGCGAGCGCGGGTACGAGGCCACGACCCTCGGCGACATAGCCGACCGGGCCGG
This sequence comes from Streptomyces flavofungini, assembly GCF_014650815.1. Classification (GTDB taxonomy): domain Bacteria; phylum Actinomycetota; class Actinomycetes; order Streptomycetales; family Streptomycetaceae; genus Streptomyces; species Streptomyces flavofungini. The sequence goes on along the minus strand of NZ_BMVR01000003.1, from coordinate 260,461 downwards.
TTCGGCGCGCGGCCTGGTGTCGTACTACTTCCCGGGAAAGCGGCAGCTCCTGCAGTCGGCCGTGCACCGTCTGATGCACATGACGCTGCAGGCCGGGCTCGAGCGGGAGCCGCGCACGGAGGACGGCGACGAGCTGCTGGCCCGCGCCATCGACGCGATCCTCGGCCTCGCCCGCGACCAGCCGAAGCTGATGCGCACGCACATGGCGGGCATCCTGCAGGCCGAGGGCTTCGTGCAGTGCCCCGAGCAGCAGCGTCTTGCGTTCCTGCTGCGGGAGGCGGTGTCCCGGCACGGGTCGCCGGAGGCCGAGACGGACTACCGGATGCTGCGCGCCCTGCTGATGGGCGCGGTCTTCGCGCTGCTCATCCCGGGCGCGCCGATGCCGTTCGACGTACTGCGCGCCGAGCTGTTCCAGCGGTACGACCTGGACTGGAACTGCGGCGTCCCGCCGGGCGACGAGCCGCCGGAGGGGACGTTCAAGACGTGAGCCGGGTACGGACGGTCCAGGCGCCGGGGCCGGAGCCCGGCGGTGCGGAGCAGGCGGAGCCGGTCGTGCCCGAGCTGGTCTGGTACGCGGCCTACGGCTCCAACACGCGGCGGGGCCGCCTCCTGCACTACATCGAGGGCGGCCGGCCTCCCGGCGCCTCGCTGGCCTCCCCCGGCTGCCGGGACCCGCGTCCGCCCCGGGCCTCGGTGCCCGTGGAGCTGCGGGGCGTCGTGTACTTCGCGACCGAGTCCGCGCTCTGGTCGGGTGGCCGGGCGTTCTACGACCCCGACGCGCGGGGGCGGGTGTACGCGCGCGCCCATCTGGTGACGGCGGAGCAGTTCCGCGACATCGCGGCCCAGGAGATGTACCGCGCGCCGGGGACGGGCCCCGACCTGACCCCGGCGCTGCGCGACGGCCGGGCCCGGCTCGGCGAGGGGCGCTACGAGACGCTGGTGTGCCCGGGGACGCTGGACGGCCTGCCGGTGCTCACGTTCACCGCTCCGTGGGCGCTGGGGGACGTGCCGCTCAACGCCCCCGCCGAGGGATATCTCCGGCACCTGGCGGCCGGGCTCCTGGAGGCGGCGGCGTGGGACGAGACCGCCGTGGCCGGGTACCTGGCGGCGTGCCCGGGGGCGGCGGGGCGGTGGACGGCCGAGCGGGTCGCGGGGCTGCTGCGCGACTGACCGCCCAGCCGTGCGGGGTCACGTCGTCCGCCGTGCCCCCGGGGCCTGACCGGTCAGGACCCGCAGAGTTCCGCGAAGCGCCCGGCGTCGACGTTGCCGCCGGAGAGGATGATCCCGATGCGGGGCGGTACGCGGTCGACACGGCCGCTGAGGGCGGCCGCGAGGGCCGTGGCGCCGCTGGGCTCGACGACGGTCTTCAGGCGTTCGAAGGCGAACCGCATCGCGTCCCGGATGTCGTCGTCGGAGACGAGGGCGATGTCGTCGACGAGCCGCTTGTTGATGGAGAACGTCAACTCGCCCGGGATCTCGGCGGCTTGGCCGTCGGCGATGGTGCGCGGCACGGGGATCGTCACCCGGTGTCCGGCCGCGAGCGAGCGCTTGGTGTCGTCGCCCGCCGCCGGCTCGACGCCGACCACGCGGACGTCACCGCTCAGGCCCTTCACGGCGGTGGCGCTGCCCGCGATCAGCCCCCCGCCGCCGACCGGCACCAGGAGCAGGTCCAACTCGCCGACCTCCTCCATGAGTTCAAGGGCGGCAGTGCCCTGGCCCGCGATGACGTGCGGGTGCTCGTACGGCGGGATCAGGGCGAGGCCGCGCTCGGCGGCCAGGGCCGCGCCGATGGCGACGCGGTCGCCGGTGTAGCGGTCGTACGTGACGATCTCGGCGCCGTACCCCTCGGCGGCCTCCCGCTTGGAGCGCGGGGTGTCCTCGGGCATGACGATGACGGCGCTGCTGCCCAGTTCGCGGGCGGCGAGGGCGACGGCCTGGGCGTGGTTGCCGGAGGAGAACGACGCGATGCCCTTGGCCAGTTGCTCCGGCGAGAGACGCGACACGGCGTTGTAGGCGCCGCGGAACTTGAAGGCGCCGACGCGCTGGTGGTTCTCGCACTTGAGGAACACCTCCGCGCCGACACGGGCGTTGAGGGTGCGCGAGCGCAGCACGGGCGTGCGGTGCGCGACGCCCTTGAGCCGGGCCGCGGCGTCGCGGACGTCGTCGAGGGTGACCGGGGGTGTGCTGCTCATGCGGATGCTCCCTGTCTCGTCATGCGGATGCCCCCTGTGCGGTGTCGGGCCCGGCCGTCGGGGGCTCCTGGGCCCGGGCCTTGGCGAGGTAGTTGTACGCGGAGGCGCGGGAGATGCCGAGACGGGCCGCCACCTGCGGCACCGCACGCCGGACCGCGAACACGCCGCGCTCGTCCAACCCCCGGAACAGCTCGACGCGTTCGGCGCGGTCGAGCTCGCCCCACGGGCGGCTGCGCCGGAGCTGGTAGGCGTCGACCACGGACCGGACGACGGCGTCGACGACTTCGGCGGAGTCGCCGAACGTGGTCGTCGGCACCTCCGCCGGGGTCGCCACCCCGGCGAGTTCACCGATCAGCGCCCCGACCTGCTGGACGGCGGTGATGTCGAGGTTGACGCACAGCGCGCCGAACACCGCGTCGCCACTGTCGCGCAGCAGCATCGTGGACGACTTGACCAACTTGCCGTCCTGCGTGCGGGTCAGATAGTTCAGCTCGTCGCCCGCGTCGTCGCCGCGGGCGAGCATGCCCATCCCGATCTCGCTCATCGCGCCGCCGACGCTGCGCCCGGTCACGGACCCGGCGATCGACACGACGGACTCCTCCGGCCGCCGGTAGTCGTGGACGACCACTTCGCACAGCGACCCGAAGGTGGCGGCGATGCCGTCGGCCACGGGGACGAGCGCGGCGAGGATCGCGTCCCGCTCGGCGTTCCGGTCGCCGTCGAGGGCGGCATCGGCTGCTGTCGGGCTGTCCGCGGCGCTCATGTCGGTCCTCGTGCTCCCCGTCGTTGCTGCGGTCCTGTGTCGTTGCCGCGGTCCCGTTGCCGCACGGTCCCGCTCCTACGGTCCGGCCGCTGCGATCCCGACTGCTTGGACATAATGTACATGCCTTAGACGAACAATCCAGATGCCGATCAGCCGACGGGGTTCGTTCGACGCACACGGGGCCACCGGGACGGGGAGTGCGAGCGGCCGTAACGCCGAGGGCCCCCGGCCCTCCGTCCGCGGGAATGATCCGCGGACGGAGGGCCGGGGGCCCGGCGCCGTAGGGGGGAGGCGGCAGGGTCAGCGCACGGTGACCGTGAACACCGGCGACAGCGTGGCGCCGCTCTTCATGCGCAGCTCGTTCTTGCCCTTCAGGCCCAGCTTCACGCGCAGCGTGTACGAGCCGGACTTGTTGACCGTGGTGGTCGCGGGCAGCGACTTCCACGTACCGCGCTGCTTCTGCTGGAGGCCCACCTTGGTGCCGGCCTTGATGCCGGCGGCCTTGCCGCTGACGCGCAGTTCCTGCCAGGCCTTCACGGAGGTCGTGGACGGCTTGGCCGTGAGGGCGGCCTTCACCTTGGCGGTGGGGCTGGTCTTCTGGGTGCCGAGGCTCTTGCCGGTCTTGACGTCCCAGATCGCGTACGGCGTGCCGCCGCCCTGCGTCTTGCTGTACAGCTTCTTGCCGTCGGCGCTCAGGTGCAGGTAGATGCCGTCTTCGACGGTCTGGCCGGGCTTGAGGGCCTTGCCGTTGTAGTACGGCTTGCCGCCCTTGACCTGGAGGGTGACGCCGGCGCCGATGTCGATCTTCACCGGCTTGGGCGCGGCGGCCGGTGCGGCGGCGCGCTGCGGGGCCGGGGTGCTCGCCAGCGCGACGGCGGCCGGGGCGAGGAGCGCCGCACCGGCGGCGATGGCGACGGTGGCGGTACGAAGGGTGCTGCGGCGGTGGGTGGTGTGACGCATGGTGGCGATGTTCCCCTCACGGTACGTATATCCCTAAATGCCCTCTGCCTTCCGGCGAGTGCTCAATCAACCTATTGGTCCGGCATTACGGATTTCCCGAGATCATCCCGAGATCATGTAACGGACCCCCATAGATCACTTCACAGGGTTCGGCGGACCCGGTCGGTTGACACTCTTAAACATGGGATGTTCCCATGTCTGCATGGTCGGAGGGCGTCGAACGGCCCCCTCCGCTCCGCGTACCGATCCGCGATCCCGTCCGCGCCACCCGAGAGGGCACCTCACCGATGCCGCTGCGCAGCACCGCACGGACCAACCTCGTCGACCTCGTCATCGCCCAGATGGAGAGCCTGATCTCCGACGGCGAGTGGCAGGTCGGCACGAAGATCCCGGCCGAGCCCCTGCTCGTGGAACAGCTCAACGTCGGCCGCAACACCGTGCGCGAGGCCGTCCGCGCTCTGGTGCACACCGGCATGCTGGAGCCGCGCCAGGGCGACGGCACCTATGTGCGGGCGAGCAGCGACTTCGGGGCGGCCGTGCAGCGGCGGGTGCGCAAGGCGAGCGTCCTCGACGCGTACGAGGTGCGCGCGTCGCTGGAGCGCGACGCGGCCCGGTACGCGGCCGAGCGGCGCACGCCGGAGGACCTGGCCGCACTGCGCGCCGCGCTCGACGTACGCGGCCGGGCCTGGGAGAGCGGTGACATCGAGGCCTTCGTGGACGCGGACATGGCCTTCCACCGCACCGTCGCCGCCGCGGCCCACAACTCCGTGCTCGCCGAGCTGTACGGACACCTCAGCGACGCGATGCGCACCACCGTCCAGTCCGTGATCGGCGCGGCCGTCCCCGATTCCGTACGGCACCAGATCGACGCCCACAGCGCGATCGTCGACGCCATCGAGGCGCGGGACCCGGCCGCCGCCGAGGCCGCGGTGCTGGCCCATCTCGCCGAGGGCATGGCGGCGTTGCGCGAGCAGCCGCCGACCGACTGACGCCGCGGCGGCACGCGGGCCGGCCCCGACCGGTCGAACTCGACCCGGCGCGGCCCGGCCGATCGAACTCGACCCGGCGCGGCCCCGGCCCCGTCGAGCTCACCCGGTCCCGCCGGGTCCACCCCCGAACACGTACCACCGAAGCACAACCCCCAGGAGCACCTCATGCGCAGCCAAGGGCCCGCCGCCACGGACACCGTGGCGCGGGCGGACGCCGGTCCCACGGTGGCCGACCTCCCGGCAGCCGCCCCGCCGGGCGTCACCGGGCGGGCCGCCCTCTGGCTCGGCCTGGGGGTCGTGCTGCTCGCCCTCAATCTGCGCCCCGCCCTGGTCGCGGTGTCCCCGCTCGCCGACACGATCCGCGACGACAGCGGCATGTCGGCGGCGGCCACCAGCCTGCTCACCGCGCTGCCGCTGCTGTGCTTCGGGCTGCTCGCACCCGTCGCGCCGCGCCTGGGGCGCCGCTTGGGCACCGAGCGGGCCCTGCTCGCCACCATGGCCCTGATCTGCGCGGGCACGGCGCTTCGCATGCTGGACTCGGTGGTCGCGCTGTTCACCGGCACCGTCGTCATCGGCGCGGGCATCGCCGTCGCCAACGTGCTGCTTCCGGGCCTGATCAAGCGGGACTTCCCCGGGCGGGCCGGGCTGATGACAGGCCTCTACTCGATGTCGCTGTTCGGCGGTGCCGCGCTCGCGGCGGGCGTCACGCTGCCTATGCAGGAGGCGTCCGGCATGAACTGGCGGACGACGCTGGCTTGTTGGGGCGCTCTCGCGGTGGTGGCGCTCGTCGTGTGGCTGCCGCAGGCGCGCTCGCGTGCGCGGGACGGCGCGGCGGCGGCCCGGCAGGCAGCGCGTCCGGTGCGCGGGCTCTGGCGGTCGCCGCTGGCCTGGCAGGTCACCGGGTACATGGGGTTGCAGTCCCTCAACTACTACGCCGCGGCGGCCTGGCTGCCGACGCTCCTCAAGGACGGCGGCATGAGCGCGGGCGACGCGGGCTGGATGCTGTCCTTCTCCTCCCTGCTCGGCATCGCGGGTTCGTTCGTGGCTCCCGTCATCGTCGGCAGGCGGGTGCGCTCCGGCACGCTCGCCGTGCTCGGCGCGGTGCTGTGCGCGATCGCGTACGCCGGGCTGCTCGGCGCCCCCGTCGGCGGCGCCTATGTCTGGATGAGCCTGCTCGGGCTCGGCCAGGGCACGGCCATCAGCCTCGCGTTGCTCTTCATCGTGCAGCGGGCCCCGGACGCCCGGCATGTCGCGCCGCTGTCCAGCATGGCCCAGTGCTTCGGCTACATCCTCGCCGCCACCGGACCGGCCGTCCTCGGCGCCGTCCACGACGCGTCCCACGACTGGGCGCTGCCGGTCGTCCTCCTCCTGGTGCTGCTCGTGCCGCAGGTCGCGGTCGGCCTGGGAGCGGCCCGCGACCGGCACGTGGCGGGGCGGTAGGGCCCGGTCGGGCCGGTGCGTCCCGGCCAGGAACGCCGACGCCCGGTCAGAAGGACTCGGGGGCGGACTCGGCGTCGGCCTCGGTCAGCGCGGGATAGTCGGTGTATCCCTTCGCCCCGCCCACGTACATGAGGCCGTGGCCCCGCACCGGGTTGACGGGGGCGCCCGTGCGCAGCCGGTCGACGAGGTCGGGGTTGGCGAGGAAGGGGCGGCCGAGGGAGATCAGGTCGGCGCCCGCCGTGAGCAGGCGCTCGGCCTCGTGGCGGCCGCCGTCGGCGGGGATCTGGTCGCGCGGCAGCATCGGGTTGGCGATGAGGGTGCCGGTCCAGCGCTTGCGGATGTCCTGGAAGACGGGGCTGTCCGGGTCGGCGTACACGATGTGCACATAGGCGAGCGGGAGGTCCCCGAGCGCGTCCAGGAGGGCCGGGTAGAGGTCCTCGGTGTCGCCCTCGTCCATGCCGTTGACCTTGATGCCGGGTGAGAGGCGCAGGCCGACGCGCTCCGGGCCGATCTCGGCGACGACGGCGCGGACGACCTCCACGACGAAGCGGACGCGGCCCGCAACGGAACCGCCGTAGCCGTCGGTGCGGCGGTTGGTGCCCTGGCCCAGGAACTGGTGCAGGAGGTAGCCGTTGGCGCCGTGCACCTCCACCCCGGCGAAGCCCGCGTCGACGGCCCGGCGGGCCGCGGCGGCGAAGTCGGCGACGGTGGCGCCGACCTCGGCCGCCGTCATCTCGCGCGGGACGACGGCCTCTTGGTGGCCGCCGGGCGTGAAGATGGTGTCGGGCAGCGGTATCGGGGAGGGCGCGAGCGGGGTCAGGCCGCCACTGTTGTCCGGGTGCCCGACCCGGCCGCCGTGCTGCAGTTGGAGGAACATCCGACCGCCCGCGGCACGCACCGCGTCGGTGACGCCCCGCCAGCCGGTGACGTGGGCGTCGGTGTGGATGGCCGTGATGTTCGGGTACGTCCGGCCGACGGCGTTGGGCGTGGCGGCCTCGGCGATGATCAGGCCCGCGGTGGCGCGCTGGGCGTAGTACGTGGCCATGAGGGGGGTCGGCGTGCCGTCGGCGGTGGCGCGGTTGCGGGTCATCGGGGCCATCACGAGGCGGTTGGGGAGGTCGAGGGTGCCGAGGTGGGCCGGTGCGAAGAGGCGGGAGTTCGCTGCTGTGTTCGTCATGCCGGTACCGTAGAACTTGTCATCAGTGTCAAGTTCAAGCCCGGAAGGCCCGGTGGGGGACATGAGGATCGGCGAACTGGCGCGGCGCACCGGCGTGAGCGAACGCTCGTTGCGCTACTACGAGAAGCAGGGGCTGCTGACCGCGGAGCGCACGCCGGGCGGCCACCGGGACTACCCGGACGGGGCGGTCGACCGGGTCATCCGGATCCAGGAGCTGTTCGCGGCGGGGCTGTGCAGCTCGAAGATCGCCCAGTTGCTGCCGTGCATGCGGGACGCGGACGGCGGGCCCTCCGCGATCGCGACCCCGAACCTGGTCGTCGAACTCGGCGCGGAGCGGGACCGCATCGACCGCATGATCGGCGATCTGATCCGGTCCCGCGAGGTGCTGAACGAGGTGATCGACGCGGCGTCGGCGCCGGAGGTCACGGCGCCCACGCCCGCCGCCGCGGCGAGCTGAGGCGACCCCGCCCGCCGCCACCGCTCCGGCTGCTCCCACCGGCTAGAGCAACGCGGCCCGAGGCCCGTCCGGCTCCGCCAGGCGGCCGTCCACCACCGAGCGGGCGACCGACGCGACCTCGTCCTGCGGCAGTTGCCGGTAGCCGTCCTCGGTGACCAGGGCGATCCGCGGGAACAGACGGCGCGTCAGGTCGGGACCGCCCGTCGCCGAGTCGTCGTCCGCGGCGTCGTAGAGCGCCTGCACGGCGGCGACGACGATGTCCTGCTCGGACATGCCCTCGTGGTAGAGCTTCTTCAACGAGCCGCGGGCGTAGACCGATCCCGATCCGGTGGCCGCGACGCCCCGCTCCTCGCTGCGGCCGCCGGTGACGTCGTACGAGAAGATCCGGCCGACGCCCTTGGCCAGGTCGTACCCGGCGAACAGCGGGACCACGGCGAGGCCCTGCATCGCCAGCGCGAGGTTGCCGCGGACCATGGTGGTGAGGCGGCTCGCCTTGCCGACCAGGGACAGGGCCGTGCCCTCGATCTTCTCGTGGTGTTCGAGCTCCAGTTGGAAGAGCTTGACCAGTTCCACGGCGAGGCCCGCGGTCCCGGCGATCGCTATCGCGGAGTGCCCGTCGGCCGGGAAGACCTTGTCGTACTCGCGGTGGGCGATGACGTTGCCCATCGTGACCCGGCGGTCGCCCGCCACCAGGACGCCGTCCGCGTACGTGGCCGCGACGATCGTGGTGCCGTGCGGCGCCTCGAAGCCGTCGTGCGCGGCGGGCAGGGCGCGCCGCGCGGGCAGCAGGTCCGGTGCCTGCCCGGCGAGGAAGTCCAGGAAGGACGAGGTCTCGGTGGCCGTGAAGGCGGCCGGGAGGCCCCCCGACCCCCGTGGATCTGTGGTCATGCGCGCCCCTCCCGAGCAGCCCGACGCATCCTGTGGCGGACCCTACCCCCCGCCCTCAAGTCCTGAACCCCGGGCCACAGTTGCGGACGACGGCCCGGTGAACCGGCAGCGGCATCCCGTACAACCCTTGCGCACCGATCGCGGTCGAACAGGGCGCCGGACGAGGAACGGGCCCTTTCCGGACTCACCCCCGCGCTGCCCGGCCACCTTCCCGCACAGGAGTCGCTCGTGCGCAAGAACCGTTCGGCCGCCCTCGCCGCGGCCTCATTCCTCCTCGTTTCGGGCGCGGCCATCGCCGCCGCCCCCGCCGCCGTCGCGGGCACCCCCGGCGGTACGCACGCGAACGACCGCAACAGTGACTTCGACGGCGACGGGTACGAGGACGTCCTGGTCGGCGCGCCCGGCGCGACGGTCAGCGGCAAGAAGGGCGCGGGCCTCGTCACCGTGCAGTACGGCTCCTCCAGAGGCATCGGCACCAGCGACGTGGCGCGGTTCAGCCAGTCCACGGCCGGGGTCGCGGGCGCCGCCGAGGCCGCCGACGGCTTCGGCACGGCCGTCGCCACCGGCGACCTCGACGCCGACGGCTACGACGACGCGGTCATCGGCATCCCCGGCGAGGACATCGGCGACCAGGCCGACGCCGGTGGTGTCGCGATCCTCTGGGGCTCCAAGCAGGGCCTCACGGGCGCCGCGAGCGACTGGCTGCAGACCCAGGAGCCCACCAAGGGCGAGAAGTTCGGGTCCGCGGTGACCGCCGCGCGCCTCACCGGCGACACCCCCGGCGACGTCCTCGCCGTGCTGGACCGCGACGACCTGGAGCTCTTCGTGTACGACGCGGCGCCGCAGGCCCGCAGCGCGGCGCCGCTCAAGCGCCTCGCCACCGAGCACCTGGCCTCGGGCCGCGCCGCCGCGCGCGGGGATGAGCGCGCCGAGGAACGCGCCGCGGAACGCCACATCCTGCCCAAGTCCCTGACCACCGGCGACTACGACGACGACGGCTACGCCGACCTCGTGGTGTCCGGCGTGACCGTCGGCGACGAGGAGCCCGGGCACGGCTGGTCCGCGTACTTCAAGGGCGGCGCCGACGCCCTCACCCACCAGCGCGACCTGCGCGGCGGCCCGGCCGCGGCGTCCGGCGACATCAACGGCGACGGCTTCGACGACCTGGTCACGGGCGAGCCCCACTCCCCCGACGACGGCGGCGAGACGATGACCGGCGGCCTGGTCGGCGTGCGCTACGGCTCCGCCGAGGGCATCTCGCAGGACGTGAAGTGGTGGACCCAGGACGCCGCGGGGGTGCCCGGCACCGCCGAGCGCGGGGACGGCTGGGGCGCCGACCTGTCCGTCGCCGACACGGACAAGGACGGCTACGCGGACGTGGCGATCGGCGCGCCCGGCGAGGACATCGGCACGGTCGCGGACGCGGGCGCGGTGTGGGTGCTGCGCGGCACGGCCGCCGGGCTCACCGGGACCGGCGCCAAATCGTGGGACCAGAACTCCGCCGACGTCCCCGGCGACGCCGAGAAGGGCGACAAGTGGGGCGCCCAGGTGCGCCTGACCGACCCCAACCGCGACGGCCGCTTCGGGCTGCTCGCCGCGGCGCCGGGCGAGAACACCGACGACGGCGTGGTGTGGGTGCTTTCGGCGGGCGCGGGCGGGGTCACCGCCGCCGGGTCGTGGACGTACGGGGCCGGTTCGCTGGGCGCGCCCGCGCAGGACGCGGCGTTCGGGGCGGCCGTCGACGAGTGAGTGACCGGCCGTGGGCCCCTGCCGGAGGCGGGGGCGCGCGGGAACGCGTCCGTCACGGCCGGGGCAGCGGCCGTGACGGACACAGCGAAGGGGCCGACGGTGCTGAGCGCCGTCGGCCCCTTCGCCCGTCGGCCCGCCCGTACGGCAGGCGGTGCGCCCGCACGGCAGACGGTGCCGCCCGTACGGCTGTTGGCCCGCCTTTTCGGCAGTTGGTCCGCACCAACACCTTGACGGCCCCTGCGCACCTGCCTTAAATCAAGCAGTGAAGAAAGCGTCGCGGAGGATCGCGTACCGCGTTCAACTCTCGATGTGATCTTGTCATGCGCACGCCCAACGGTACGACCGCAACGCACGTCCACCATGCCCCCCCACGGCATGCGTGTCCGCTCCCCCCCCACTCGAAGCGATGTGATGACCGTGTCCCTCTCCTGGCGCCGCCGCGCGGCGCTCTGCGCACTCTCCCTGGTCTGCTGCGCCACTGCCGCGACCGCCGCTCCCAGCGCCGCCGCCGCGCCCGAGCGCGAGGCCGCCCTTGCCTTCTCCGACGACTTCAACGGCCCCGCCGGGTCCGGGGTGGACGGCGGCAAGTGGCAGGTCGAGACCGGCGACAACGTCAACAACCACGAGCGGCAGTACTACACCTCGGGCAACAAGAACGCGAAGCTCGACGGCCAGGGCAACCTGGTCATCACCGCCCGCAAGGAGAACCCCGAGAACTACCAGTGCTGGTACGGCCGATGCGAGTACACCTCGTCCCGGCTCAACACCGCGGGCAAGTTCACCTCGACGTACGGCCGCGTCGAGGCGCGCCTGAAGGTGCCGCGCGGCCAGGGCATGTGGCCCGCGTTCTGGATGCTGGGCGCCGACATCGGCAACGTGGGCTGGCCGAACAGCGGTGAGATCGACGTGATGGAGAACGTCGGCTTCGAGCCGAACACGGTCCACGGCACGCTGCACGGACCGGGCTACTCCGGGTCGGGCGGCATCGGCGCCGCGTACTCGCTGCCGGGCGGCGAGGCGTTCGCGGACAAGTTCCACACCTTCGCCGTGGACTGGTCGCCCGACAAGGTGACCTGGTCGGTCGACGGGCACGTCTACCAGACCCGCACCCCGGCGGACCTCGGCGGCAAGCAGTGGGTGTTCAACAAGCCCTTCTTCCTGATCCTCAACCTGGCCGTCGGCGGCTACTGGCCCGGCGACCCGGACGGCAGCACCACCTTCCCGCAGACGCTGACCGTCGACTACGTCCGCGTCACGAACGGCTGACCTGCCGACCTGCTGACCTGCTGACCAGCGACGGGTGCCCCGCCTTAAGTCGAAGCGCCCCTGGCCGAAAGTCGCGGCCGCCCGCACGCGGGCGCGACCCCGGTCCGGTGGACGTACACTCCCGGAGACTTGGCGGGGTACCCCCGCGCGGGGCACGATGCCCGCATGAAGAGCGACCTTTTCTCCAAGGACCACGTGGCGCAGCCCGCGACGGCGCCCGGCATGAGCCTGCACAACTCGAAGTCCATCCGGTACGTGGTGAGCGGCGAGATGATGGCGCGCCAGGGCGCGATGGTCGCCTACCGCGGCAACCTGCAGTTCGAGCGCAAGGGCCAGGGCGTCGGCGGGATGCTGAAGCGCGCGGTCACCGGCGAGGGGCTGCCGCTGATGTCCGTGAAGGGGCAGGGCGAGGCGTGGTTCGCGCACGAGGCGCAGAGCTGCTTCGTCGTCGACATCGAGCAGGGCGACTCGCTCACCGTCAACGGCCGCAACATCCTGTGCTTCGACGCGTCCCTGTCGTACGAGATCAAGACCGTGAAGGGCTCGGGGATCTCCGGCGGCGGCCTCTTCAACAGCGTCTTCACCGGCCACGGCAGGCTGGGCCTGATGTGCGAGGGCGAGCCGCTGGTGATCCCCGTGTCGCCGCAGGCCCCGGTGTTCGTGGACACCGACGCCGTCGTCGGCTGGACCACCAGCCTGCAGACGTCGCTGCACCGCTCGCAGTCGATCGGCTCGATGATCCGCGGCGGCTCCGGCGAGGCGGTGCAGCTCAAGCTGGAGGGCGAGGGCGTGGTGGTCGTCCGCCCGAGCGAGGCCACCCCGCACAAGCCGCAGTAGTCAGGCGTACGCCGAGGCGGACACCGTCGTCCCGGTCCCCGCCTCCGCGAGCCGCGTGCGCAGCGACGGCAGCGCGCACAGCGTCAGGACGAGCGCGGCGGCGCCCGCCACCAGCGCCACCGAGACCCCGGCGGTCGCGCCGAAGCGGTCGTAGACGACGCCGGTGACCGCCGCGCCGATCGCCACGCCGCTCTGCAGGCCCGCGATCATCCACGTCATCGCCTCGGTGAGCTGGTGCTCCGGCGTCATGCGCTCCACGATGCCCATGACCACCACCATGGTCGGGGCGAAGAACACCCCGGCGAGGAACACCACCACGCACATCCCCACCACCCCGTCGACGAGCAGGAACGGCAGCGTGGTCAGGGCGGTCCCGGCAACCCCGAGGAGTAGCAGCCGCGGCAGCGGCACACTCCAGCTCCGGGCCCCGAAGAGCAGCCCGGACAGGCCCGAGCCGATCGCGTAGACGGTGAAGATGACACCCCCGAGCGACTTGTTCCCCTGCTCCTCGGCGAACGCCAGACCCATCGTGTCGACCATGCCGGGGATCACCCCGCCGCAGAGCAGCACGAGCGCGAGCAGCAGCACGGGCGCCGAGCGGATCGCGGACGTGTCGTCGCCGCTCGCGACGCGCGGCTTCACGGGCGGCTCGGTGCGCTTCTGCGGTACGAACAGGGCGACGCCCACGACCAGCAGGAGCCCCGCGAACAGGGGCGCGGCCTGCGGGAACAGGGCCGTGGACAGGACCACGGCGAGCGCCGGGCTGATGACGTACGTCAGCTCGTCGACCACCGACTCCATGGAGTACGCGGTGGTGAGCTGCGGGGTGCCCCGGTAGATCTCGGTCCAGCGCGCGCGGACCATCGCGCTCATGCTCGGCATCAGGCCGGACAGCAGGGCGAAGACGAACAGGGTCCAGCTCGGCGCGTCGCCGGTGGCGCACACCAGCAGCGCCGCGAGGCCGAGCACGCTGACGCCGGTGGCGAGCGGCAGGACACGGCTCTGCCCGCGCCGGTCCACGGCCTTGGACACCTGCGGGCCGAGGAAGGCCATGGAGAAGGTGAAGGTGCCCGCGACCAGACCGGCCAGGCCGTACTCGCCGGTCGTCTCGGACAGCATCGTCAGGATGCCCATGTGCGTCAGGGGCAGCGGAAGCCGGGCTATCAGGCCGGCGGAGCTGAACGCCTTGGTGCCGGGGGCGGTGAAGATCTCGCGGTACGCGTTTGCCATCGGTCGTCCTGTCGCTGGAAGCGGCCCTCGGGCCGTGCGGGCACGCGCGGTCAACCGGCACGCGTGCCCGCACGGACAACTACCGGGACTATCGTTCCACTTTCTATCATGCCCGGTGCGCACCGCCCATCGGCACGTGCGGCCGAACCGCCTTTCCCCAACTGGCGTCGGCGCTACGTTGATTGCGCTCTCTTGCCGGTGGGCGGGCCGCGATGGCCCGCGATGGCCGCGGCCGCTGTCGCTGTCACTGCCGCTGTCACTGCCGAGAGGAGGTGACCGATGTGCGGCCTCGGACACGCCCCGGCACGCCGACCCGTCGCCACTCGGCTACGGCTTGAGCCGGCTGAGGGTGTAGCCGTTCGCGGCCGCGTCCAAGGGCTTGGTGGCCTGCTTGAAGAGGTACTCCGCCCGTTCGTAGGAGAGCCTGCGGCGGCCGGTGTCCGGGCACAGGTCGGCCGCGGCGGGCATGCGGGCGGGGGCGGGGCGGCGGTCGGCGAGGAACAGGGGGCCGCGGGTGCGGCCGGACAGCAGGGCGGGCAGGAGCCGGGCGGTGCCGGAGCGCCAGGAGACCCAGGTGCTGCCGGTGCGCGCGCGGCGGTCTTCCAGGTCCAGGTGTTCGACGTTCAGGGACAGGACCGTCGTCACCCCGGCCCCCGACTCGTGCAGGAGCCGCCACAAGGTCCGTTCACGCAGGGGCAGTCCGGTGCGGCTGAAGAGGGCGTCGAGTTGCGTCGGTGACAGCGGTCGCGTGGCGTGCCCGGGTCCGGTGCGGCGCTCCAGGTCGGCGGTGAGGTCGTCCAGGCCGGCCCAGGCGCAGAACGAGCGGACGGCCGATCGGTGCCGGTTCCACGTCGTGGCCGCGGCGTCCGTCCAGGTGGTCGCGAACACCTGCGCCACCTGCTGCGGGGTGAGGGCGTGCAGGGGCTGCCGCTCCCCCAGGCTGCGGCACAGGCGGCGCAGGGTCTGGGTGTAGGAGCGGAGGGAAGAAGGGGTGAGGTCGTCGCGGGTGAGGAAGTCCTGGGCGGCTTGCCCGAGCGTGGGGCCCTGGGCGTCGGTGGTGGTGATCTCCTGCGCCCTGCGGTGCAGGAAGGCGCGCTCGGCGACGTTCCGGGTGAGCTGGGCGGCGCGTTCGAACTCGCGGCGGGCCTCCGCGGACCGGCCCAGTCGGAACAGGAGGTCGGCGCGGACGCCGGGGAGCCGGTGGTAGTCCTGCAGGGCGGGGTCCGACGTCAAGGAGTCGACCAGGTCGAGGCCTTGCTGAGGGCCGTGCGCGTGCGCGACGGCCACGGCCCGGTTGAGCTGGACGACCGGTGTCGGCAGCAGTCGGGCGAGCGCTTCGTACAGCGCCGCGATCTGGACCCAGTCGGTGTCCTCGGCGGATGCCGCCTGGGCGTGGCTCACGGCGATCGCCGCCTGGAGTACGTAGGGCCCGGGGGCGGCTCCGATCTCCCGGGCGCGCAGCATCGCGGTGAAGCCGCGGTGAATGAGCAGTTGGTCCCAGCGGCCCCGGTTCTGCTCGTGCAGGGGGACAGGCTCCCCCGACGGTCCGGTGCGCGCGGCGGCACGGGACTGCTGGATCTCCATGAGGGCGACCAGGCCGTGCACCTCGGCCTCCCGCGGGGCGAGTTCGGCCAGGAGGCGGCCCAGGCGCAGGGCTTCGAGGGTGAGGCCGGGGCGCATCAGGTCGTCGCCGGACGTCGCCGCGTAGCCCTCGTTGAAGATCAGGTAGATGACTTCGAGCACCGATGCCAGGCGCTCCGCCAGTTCGGCGCCCGGCGGCAGCTCGAACGGCACCTGCGCGTCGGCGAGGGTGCGCTTGGCCGCGGCGATGCGCTGGGTGATCGTCTGCTCGCCGGTCAGGAACGCCCGCGCGATCTCCCCGGCGGTCAGGCCGCCGAGCAGGCGCAGGGTGAGGGCCAGGCGCTCCTGGGTCGGAAGGAGCGGGTGGCAGGAGATGAACATCAGCCGCAGGACGTCGTCCTGCTCGGGTTCGCGATCGGCTCCGGCCGGGTCCAGTTCGTGGGCGAGCTGCTCCTGCTTGCGCTCCAGGCGCTGGGAGCGCCGGATGTGATCGACGGCCCGGCGCTTGGCGATCGCGAGGAGCCAGGCGCCGGGGTTGTCCGGGACACCCGAGGTGGGCCACTGTTCCAGCGCGGCGACCAGCGCGTCCTGTGCCAGCTCCTCGGCGAGTGCGACGTCGCGCACCATCCGGGTCAGCGTGGCAAGGATCTTGGCCGACTCGAGCTTGAAGACCGCGTCGACCGTGCGGTGCACATCGGTCACGGGCATGACGGCGCCGCCTCCGCCGGGCAGTGACGGAGGCGGCGCCGTCGGCCGGTCACTGGGTGAACACCTGCCGGATCTCGCTCTCGCCGTCACCGACGATCTTGCGGAAGCGGCGGGCCAGCTCGACCGCCTCCTCCTGCGAGCGGGCCTCGATCAGCGCGAAGCCCACCACGGCCTCCGTGGCCTCGGCGAACGGCCCGTCCGTCACCGTGATCTCCCCGTCGGACGAGGTCACCCGCAGGCCGTCCGGCTCCAGGCCCCCGGTGGCCAGCAGGGCACCGGAGGCGGTCAACTCCTCGATGAACTGACCCATTTCGGCGAACAGGCTCTCGTCGGGGGTCCGCGACGAGGACTTGGTCGTCATCAGGTAGCGCATGGCTGTTCCCTTCCACTGCGGGCTGCTGTTACGCCTCCACGTCGAACAAGCGTATGTGACAGGGAATCATCCCGTTCCCTGTCACATCGCCGGATCGACGTGTGGGCAGGAACCAGCCGACGAACCGAGAAGGGCCCTCGCCATGACCACGACTCCCGTCACCGCCCGCGACGCCGCCACCAGCATCTCCACCACCGCGGTCCGCCCCGCCCGTGCGCTGCTCACCGCCGGAGTCGCCGCCACTCCGCTGTGGACCGTGGCAGCGGTGACCCAGGCCCTCACCCGGGACAGCTTCGACCTGACCCGGCACCCCTTCAGCATGCTCGCCAACGGCTCCCTCGGCTGGATTCAGATCACCAACTTCCTGCTGGTCGGGACGCTGTTCATCGCCGCGGCGACCGGGCTGCGCCGCGTCCTGCGGGGCTCGACCGGCGGCACCTGGGTGCCCCGCCTGGTGCGGGTCGTCGGCGTCGGGATGATCGCCGCGGGTGTCTTCGTCCTGGACCCGGGGGACGGGTTCCCCGCGGGCACCCCGACCGGCCGGCCGGAGAGCATGAGCTGGCACGGCGGGCTGCACCTGGTCGCCGGATCGGTGACGTTCTTCGCCCTCATCGCGGCCTGCCTCATCCTGGGCCGCCACTTCAGCCGCGTCGCGGACCGCCGCTCGGCCATCGCGTGCCGCGCCGCCGCCGTGGCGGTCGGCCTCGGCAACGGGTGGGCGATGAGCGGCGGCCCGGCCGGTTCGCTGACCCTGGCCATCGGCGTCATCGCCGGGATGACCTGCGTCTCCTCGGTCGCCGCCCGCTACCGCAGGGGCCTGTGACCCCGGGCGGCAGCGGCGGCGGAACCGCCGGATCGGGAGCCCGGGTGGCGCGGATCAGCGTCGGCCGGGCTCCCGGCTCACAGAGTCGGCCGCTCCCGGTCCCAGGGCGCGGCCGACTCCAGCTGTGCGGCGAGGGCGAGCAGCATGCCCTCGCCGCCGAGCGGTCCGCCGAACTGCACGCCCAGGGGCAGGCCTTCGGGGGTGCGGTACAGCGGGACCGACATGGCGGGGCGGCCGGTGATGTTGGCGAGCTGCGTGAACGGGTTGGGGGCGAGGTTCTGGACCACGGCCCGCCGCCACAGCTTGGTCCGGCTGAGCCGTCCCGCCACCCCCGCCTTGAGCAGCGCCCTGCCGAGCTGCCGGGTCGGCCAGGGCGTGGCGAGCTCGCCGATCCGCACCGGCGGCCGGGCGAGGGTCGGGGTGAGCAGCACGTCGTACGTCTCGTGGAACGCGGCGAGCTGCCGGGTGTAGGTGTTCCAGCGCGCGTGCCGGACGGTGTGCTCGACCGCGCCGAGGGCACGGCCCGCGGCCGCGAGGAGCCGGGTGTCGAGCTCGAACTGCTCGTCGTCCGCGCCGGTCCGGTGCCGCAGCTCCGCGAGGGTCGCGGCGTTCTCGGCGGCGTACATGGCCATGAAGTCGTCGGCCATGCGCAGCCCGTCGATGACGGGTTCGGCCTCCTCCACGTCGTGGCCGAGGCCGACGAGGAGCTTCACCGCCGTGTCGACGGCTTCGCGCGCCTCGCGGGACACCGGCGTGCCGATCGGCGAGCGGGTGCTGACGCCGACACGCAGCTTCGGCGGGGTGCGCCGGGCGAGTTCGACGTACGGCTCGTCGGGGCGGGCCACGAGGAACGGGCCGCCGGGGTCGGGGCGTGCGGTGAGGGCGTCGAGCAGGGCCGCGCTGTCGCGCACGGTGCGGGAGACGACGCCGTCGCTGGCGGCGCCCGCGAGCAGTTCGCCGTACGCGGGGCCCGCGGGCACCAGGCCGCGGCCCGGCTTCAGGCCGAAGAGCCCGCAGCAGGCGGCGGGTATGCGGATCGAGCCGCCGCCGTCGTTGGCGCCCGCGGCCGGGACGATGCCCGCGGCGACGGCGGCCGCGGAGCCGCCCGACGAACCGCCCGGCGTGTGGTCGAGGTTCCAGGGGTTGCGGGTCGCGCCGCCGGCCTCGGGCTCCGTGATGCTCTTGATGCCGAACTCGGGAGTGTTCGTCTGCCCGAAGATGACGAGCCCGGCGTCCAGCCACCGCTGAACGGGCTCGCTGTGCCGCGTCGCGACGAGCCCCTGGGCCGCGCGGGAGCCGCGCCCCGTCGGCCGGCCCGCGTAGTCCTGCATCAGGTCCTTGATCAGGAACGGCACTCCCGCGAAGGGCCCGGACAGCGCTCCCGCGGCGCGCTCCCGGGCGACGACCGGCATCGGGCGCACGATCGCGTTGATCTTCCCGTTCACCTCGTCGGCGCGC
Organism: Streptomyces flavofungini; assembly: GCF_014650815.1. Lineage (GTDB taxonomy): Bacteria > Actinomycetota > Actinomycetes > Streptomycetales > Streptomycetaceae > Streptomyces > Streptomyces flavofungini. The sequence goes on along the minus strand of NZ_BMVR01000003.1, from coordinate 241,570 downwards.
GCGAGGGCCGTCTCGAGGAGTTCGGCTGCTGATACGTCACCCCGCGCCACCAGCTCGGCGAGCCCCACCGCGTCGTACGTCCCGTAGTCCCGGTAATCCACCGCGCACCCCACTGACTTGGCGTCAAGAATGCACCGGAGCGTAGATCGCCGATGCCGCGAGCGGCAACGGTGCCGGACCCGGGTCACGGCACGGTGAAGCCGACCGGTGCGGCACGGTGAGAGGCGGCGGGCGCGGCTCGGTGGCCTAGGGGTAACGTCGGCGGAAACGGTCATGCGCGAGCGACATCTGTGAGCAGTGGAGAGCCACCCTGAACGAGACGGGCACCGACACCAGTGCGGGAACGAAGGCCGGGCCGGGCGGTACGGCGGGGGCCGGGCGGAAGGCCGCGCCGGACCTCAGACGGGCACAAGGGGCGGCTGTCACGGACGGCCGCCGGGTCAAGGGCGAGCGCCGTCGCCGGGCGCTGATCGAGGCGACCGTGCGCGTCATCGCGCGCGACGGTGCGGCGGGTGTCACGCATCGCACGGTGGCCCGTGAGGCGGGCCTGCCGACGACCGCGACGACGTACTACTTCAGCAGCATCGACGCGCTGCTGACGGCGGTCCTCACCCAGTGCATGGAGGAGGACTCGGCACGCATCGAGGCCCTGGTCGAGGCCCCGGACGAGGGGGCCGACAAGCGGAGGTCGCTTGCGGTCCTGATGGCGGAGCTGCTGACTCCGCCCGGGCATCTCCTCGCCGAGTTCGAGCTGTGCCTGCTGGCCGTGCGCCGCCCGGAGCAGCGGGCGGCGACGCGCCGGTGGCAGCAGGCCCTGTCCGCGTTCGCCCGCGTGTTCACGGACGACCCGCTGCGCGTCAAGCTGTTCGCGCGCGCCTACGACGGGCTGCTCCTGCAGGGCCTGCTCGACGACAGGCCGCCCACGGCCGACGAGTTCGAGGAACTGCTGCGGGAACTGCTGCCGGACGCCCCCGGGCGCGACGGCTGCTAGCGCTCCCGCGCCCGTGGCAGCGGCACCTGTCAACGCGTGGCGCGGGCCCCGCCGTTGACGTGCAGCACCTGGCCGGTGATGTGGCGCGCGGCGGGGGACGCGAGGAAGGCGACGGTGCCCGCGATGTCGGCGGGCGCCCCGGCGCGGCCGGTCGCGGTGGCCGCCACCAACTGCTCGCGCCGCTCGCCCGTGAGCTTGTCGCGGAAGAACTCGGTGTCGGCGATGTAGCCGGGCGACACGACGTTGGCCGTGACGCCGCGGCGGCCGAGCTGCTGCGCCAGGTCGATGTTCCAGGTGGCCAGGCCCGCCTTGGCCGCGCCGTAGGAACCGGCGCCCTGCTCGGCGGCGATCGAGCCGATGTGCACGACGGCGCCGCCGTCCCCGAGCCGGTCCTCCAGGGCCTTCGTGGTGAGCGCGGCGCTGACCAGGTTGGCGTCGAGGTTCGCGCGGAAGTCCCGGGCGTACGAGGCCAGGTCCGTCCTGCCGTCGGCGTCGAAGGCGATGTTCCCGCCCGCGTTGTTCACCAGGACGTCGATCCGCTCGGGCAGGTCGGCGAGGAGCCGGGTGAGCGCGGCGGGGTCGGTGTGGTCGCAGACCGCCGTACGGACTCCCGCCCCGGCCGCCAGTTCCGCGAGCGGGCCGGGGCGGCGGCCCGTGGCGATGACGCTGTCGCCCGCCTCCGCGAAGTGCAGCGCGATCGCGCGGCCGATGCCTGTGCCGCCGCCGGTGACCAGGATGGTGCGTGCCATATGCTGAGCTCCGAATCGTTTTCGTATAGGTCTAAATATAGGCCTCAACATAACACTGGGGAGCGCGACGGTGGCAAGGGATACGCAAGCGGGGCGCGGCTCCGACGGGGATGACGGCGCCGACCGTGGGGGCGTCGGCCAGAGCGGCGGCGGGGCCGAAGGAGCCCCCGCCCCGCCCGCCGCGAAGGCCGCGCACACCGCTCAGGAGATCGCCGCCGCCTGGGAACGCGAGCGCCCGGGCACGCCGGTCTCGTCCATCCGGATCCTCACGCCCATCTGGCAGTTGGCCAAGATGTTCGGCGACGACCGGCGCCGGGTCCTGGCCAGGGCGGGGGTGGACGCCGCGACCCTGGACCTGCTCAGCGTGCTGCGCCGCAGCGGGCCCCCGTACACCCTCAGCACCCGTGAGCTGGGGCAGCGTTCGCTGGTCACGGCGGGGGCCGTGTCGCAGCGGGTCGCTCGCGCGGAGCAGGAGGGCCTGGTGACGCGGGGGCCCGCCCGCGGCCGTACCCGCACGGTCCTCGTCACCCTGACCCCGGCCGGGCACGACCTGGTCGAGGCGACCGTGGACCAGGTCCTGCACCGCGACGACGAGCTGGTCGCGGGGCTCACGCCGGACCAGCAGGCCCAGCTCACGGACCTGCTGGAGAACCTGCTCACGGACGTGCAGCGGCGCCTCGGCGACGACTGGATCGGCCACGTCGGGCAGCAGTGAGGCGGGGCGCGCCCGCACCCGGCGCGCCCCACGCCCCACCCCCCCCGGTCGGCGCATCTCACCGAGAGGCCTCCGTCAGCGCCTCCCGCACCAACTGCACCGGATGCCACGCGTTGCGTTCCGTGCCGTGGAAGATCTGCTGACGGCACGACGCCCCGGTGGCGACCACCACGGTGTCCTCGGACGCGGCCCGCACCGCGGGGAACAGCCGGTCCTCCCCCACGGTCATCGAGACGTCGTAGTGCTCGGACTCGAAGCCGAAGGAGCCCGCCATGCCGCAGCAGCCCGCGTCGATCTCGGTGACCTCGACGCCGGGGATGCGGCGCAGCAGGGCGACGGTCGCGGCGGTGCCGACCTCGGCCTTCTGGTGGCAGTGGCCGTGGTAGAGCAGGGTGCGGCCGCTGAGCCAGGAGTCGGTGCGCAGGGTGAGGGCGCCCTCGTCGATGGCTTCGGTGAGGAGTTCCTCCAATTGGCGAACCCGGCCGGTGACGGCTTCGCGGGCCGAGTCGAGCGGCAGCAGGGCCTTGTGCTCGTCGCGCAACGTCATCAGGCAGGACGGCTCACAGCCGGTGATGGGGGCGTCGGGGGGCGAGGTCTCCGTGATGCGGTGGACCAGTTGGAAGGCCTTGTCGCTCGCCTCGTCGAGGAGCCCCTTGGACAGCGCGGCGCGTCCGCAGCAGCCGCCGCTCTCCAACTGCACGGCCCAGCCCGAGCGTTCGAGGAGTTCCACGGCGGCCTGGCCGATCTCCGGTTCGGTGTACGTGGTGAAGGAGTCGGCGAGCATGACGACCGTGCCCCGGGGGGCCGCGACGGCGGCGGCCGGGCGGCGGCCGAACCAGCGCACCAGGTTGCGGCGGGCGTAGCGCGGCATCGGCCGGTGCGGGGTGATGCCGACCGTGCGGTGGAGCAGGCGGCGCAGCAGGGGGATGCGGCCGGGCAGGTTGGACAGGGGTGCGGTGGCCGAGCCGAGGCGGTTGAGCAGGCGGATGGCGCCGAAGATCCGGGAGCGCAGCGGAATCCCGTGCTCGTCGTGGTGGTGGGAGAGGGCCTCCGCCTTCAGGGACGCCATGTCGACGCCAAGGGGGCACTCGCTCTTGCAGGCCTTGCACATCAGGCACAGGTCGAGGACCTCGTGCAGCCGCTTGTCGCCGAGCGCCTTGTGCGGGTCGGGTGCGGACAGGGCCTTGACGAGGGCGCCCGCGCGGCCGCGGGTGGAGTCCTCCTCGTTGCGGGTCGCCATGTAAGAGGGGCACATCGTGCCGACGTCGCTCTTGCGGCACAGGCCGATGTTCATGCAGCGGTCGGCGGCGGCCCGCATGCCGCCCGCGACCTCGAAGTCGAGCCGGGTGCGCAGGCCCGGCGCGGGCGGCAGCGCGGCGTCGCGCAGGTGGTCGGTCATCGCGGGCGCGTCGACGATCTTGCCGGGGTTCAGCCGGTTGTCCGGGTCGAAGAGGCCCTTGACGCGCCGCATCGCCTCGTACAGCTCGTCGCCGAAGAGCTCCCGGTTGAACTCGCTGCGCGCCAGGCCGTCGCCGTGCTCGCTGGAGTTGACGCCGCCGTACTCGGTGACCAGGTCCTTGATCTCCTCGGCGACCTCGCGCATGGTCTGACGCTGCGCGGGGTCGGTCACGTCGAGGAACGGGCGGATGTGCAGACAGCCCACCGAGCAGTGCCCGTAGAAGCCCGCGGAGAGGCCGTGGCGGTCGAGGACCTTCTTCAACCGGGCGGTGTACGCGGACAGATGGACCGGGTCGACGGCCGTGTCCTCGATGAACGCCAGCGGCCTGCGGGTGCCCTCGCTCGCCGCCATGAGCAGGCCGAGGCTGGACTTGCGGACCTTGAGGAGGGCGGTCTGGTCGGCGGGGGTGACCGCCGCGAGGGTGTGATAGCCGTGGCCGTGCTTCTGCCACAGCTTCGTCAACCGCTGGACGCTCGCGGTGAGTTCGCGTTCGTCGTCGCCGGTGAACGACACGAACAGGAGGGCGTCGGGGTCGCCTTCGAGGACGGTGGACAGCGAGGCGTACTCGATCTTCTGGCGGGACAGGTCGAGGATCGTGCGGTCCATCAGCTCGACGGCCGCCGGTCCGCAGGCGAGGGCGTCCTGGGTGGCCTCGATGGCCCCGGCGACGGAGGTGAAGTGGCCGACGGCGAACACGGTGTGCTGCGGTTTGGGCACCAGGTCGACCAGGGCGCGGGTGCTGATGGCGAGCGTGCCCTCGGAGCCGACGACGAACTTCGCCAGGTCGAACGGGGCGTCCTCGCGGGCGAGCCGGTCCAGGCGGTAACCGCCCGCCCGCCGCCAGTGCTGCGGGAATCCGGCGGCGATGGCGTCGGTGTGCGCGGCCACCAGCGCGGGCAGTTCGCGGTGGATGCGGCCGTCGAGGCCGGTGCCACGGGCCCGGTCGGCGTGCTCGCGCGCGGTGAGGGGCGCGAGATGGGCGGTGGTGGCGTCGGCGAGCACCACGTCGAGGGCGCGGACGTGGTCGATGGTCATGCCGTAGCGCAGCGAGCCGCTGCCGGCCGAGTTGTTGCCGATCATGCCGCCGATGGTGGCGCGGTTGCTGGTGGAGGTGTCGGGGCCGAACATCAGGCCGTGCGGGGCGGCGGCGCGGTTCAACTGGTCCTGGACGACGCCCGTTTCGACCAGGGCGGTGCGGCCGTCCGGTTCCAGGGCGATGATGCGGCGCATGTGGCGGGACAGGTCGAGGACGATGCCGGGGCCCGTGGTCTGTCCGGCGAGGCTGGTCCCGGCGCCGCGCGGCACGACGGACACGCCGTGCTCGGCCGCGGCGGCGACGACCGCCCGCACGTCCTCGGCGTGCTTCGGGAAGACGACACCCAGCGGGGTGATGGCGTACATGCTGGCGTCGCGGGCGAAGAGGTGGCGGCTGTAGTCGTCGAAGCGGACCTCGCCGTCGAGGTCGGCGCGCAGCCGCCGCGCGAGGTCGCCGCCGAGCGCGTCCCGCTCGGCCTCCGTGGACTCGGTGCTTGTGGTCATACGACACGCTCCTGGCGGAGAAGGGGCGTACGGGGAGACATCGATGGCGTACGAGAACCGGGGATTGGCGGGGCGTCAGTTCACGCGAAGGTGGTCGAGGGCCGCCGTGACGCCGTCGCGGCCGACGGGGATGCCGGCGAGTTCGAGGCCCATCTGCACGCCGGCCAGGGTCCCGGCGAGGGTGAGGTCGTTGAAGTGGCCGAGGTGGCCGATGCGGAAGACCTTGCCCGCGAGGCGGCCGAGTCCGGTGCCGAGCGACATGTCGAACCGCTCCAGGACGATCTTCCGTACGGCGTCGGCGTCCTGGCCCTCGGACAGGAGCACGGCGGTGAGCGAACCGGAGTGCTCGCGCTCGTCGGCGCACAGCACGTCCAGGCCCCAGCCGCGGACGGCGGCGCGGGTGGCGGCGGCGTGCCGGGCGTGCCGGGCCCAGACCTGTTCGAGGCCTTCGTCGGCGAGCATGCGCAGCGCCTCGTCGAGGCCGTAGAGGAGGTTGGTGGCCGGGGTGGAGGGGAAGAACCCGGCCTCGTTCGCGTCGAGGATCGGTGTCCAGTCCCAGTAGGACTTGGGCAGTCGGGACGAGCGGGCGGCCGCGAGGGCCTTGTCGCTGACGGCGTTGAAGCCGAGGCCGGGCGGCAGCATCAGCCCCTTCTGGGATCCGGTGACGGTCACGTCGACGCCCCAGGCGTCGTGCCGGTACTCGATGGAGCCCAGCGAGGAGACCGTGTCGACCAGGAGCAGGGCGGGGTGTCCGGCGGCGTCGAGGGCGGCGCGGATCTCCGGGACGCGGCTGGTGACGCCGGTGGAGGTCTCGTTGTGGACGACGCAGACGGCCTTGAAGCGGTGGGCCAGGTCCGCGTCCAGGAGCTGGGCGGCGGCCTCGGGCGAGGCGCCGTGACGCCAGTCGCCGGGGACGAACTCCACCTCGAGACCGAGGGATTGTGCCATGTCGCGCCAGAGCGTGGCGAAGTGCCCGGTCTCGAAGAACAGCACGCGGTCGCCCGGGCTGAGCGTGTTGACCAGGGCGGCCTCCCAGGCGCCGGTGCCCGACGACGGGTAGACCACGACCGGGCCCGCGGTGCCGAACACCGGCTTCAGGCCGTCGAGCACGCGGCGGGCAAGGGTCGCGAACTCGGGCCCGCGGTGGTCGACAGTGGGGGCGGACATGGCTCGGAGTACCTGGTCGGGGACGTTCGTGGGTCCGGGTATCTGGAGGAAGTGGCGGCCGGTCCTGACAGTCATTGAGCGGATCTCCCCTCAACACTTGTGCCGTGAGATGGCACAGCGTATCGTGATGCGGCACGACGCAGCATAGGGTTCGATCCGGAGGGGGTCAACGGTGCAGAACGTCCTGAACACCTTGCGCGTGCTGGAGGAGCTGGCGGTGCGCCAACCCGTGGGCGTGGGAGACCTGGCCCGCGCCATGGAGCTGCCGAAGAGCACCGTCCAGCGGGCGCTCGGCACCCTGCACACGGCGGGCTGGATCAAGCAGACGGGCGCCGCCCCCACCCGCTGGACGCTCACGACGAAAGCGCTGCTCATCGGGCGACAGGCCACCGGCGAACTGGATCTGCGGGACATCGCCGTGCCGGTGATGGAGGAGCTGCGCCGCGCGGTGGACGAGACCGTGCACCTGGCGGTGGCGGAGGGCGAGCGGGTCGTCCTGGTGGAGCGCCTGGAGACGACCCAGCCGGTGCGGATCGTGCTGCCGCTCGGCCAGCACCTTTCCGGCCACGCGTCCGCCAACGGCAAGGCCATCCTGGCGGCCCGCACCCCCGAGGCCGTCGAGCGCTATCTCACCCAGGACCTGACGCGGTTCACGGACACGACCATCGACGACCCGGCCGCGCTGCGCGCCGAACTGGAGTCGGTCCGCACTCGCGGCTACGCCATCAACCAGGGCGAATGGCGCGACGACGTGTCCGCGGTCGCCGCCCCCGTCCTCGGCCCCGACGGCTCGCCCGTGGCCAGCGTCAGCATCAACATGCCGACCAGCCGCTGCGACCGCGACCGGCTCATCGCGCTGGGCGAACACGTCCGCGCGGCGGCCGGGAAAATCAGCACGGCACTCGGACACCAGGCACCGGATACCGCGCGCGCGAGCTGATCCCGGCGCCGATCACCCCACCACTCGGATGTGTCCGCGACCCCTTGACGGTCCGTGACCGCCGTCACATACTCGCCAACGTTGCATCGGGTGTTCCGCATGGCGGAACTCCAAGTCCACCCTGCGGACAGTCCGGGCCTTTGAGGCTGCCCGCTCACGGCAGGGGCGCGGCCCTCTGTGCCCCTCTGCCCCCGGACGCCGCCACGGGTCCCTTCCGTATGCCCACAGCCGGTCACAGCCCGCGCGTCGATGCAGGCCCGCGCGACGTGGCCGCCGTCCGAAGGCGAGGACGTGTCACATGGCAGACCATCTCATCGCGATCGGCGCACTGGTACTCATCTTCACCATCTCCACCTTCACCTCCGTCCACATGGGGGCGCTCGCCCTCGTCGCCGCCTTCGCCGTCGGCTCGTCCGTCGCCGGCGAGAACGCGGACGATGTGTTCGGCGGCTTCCCCGGTGACCTCTTCGTCGTGCTCGTGGGCGTCACCTTCCTCTTCGCCATAGCGAAGAACAACGGCACCATCGAATGGCTCATGCACGCCGCGACGCGTGCCGTCAAGGGGCGCATCGCGCTCATCCCCTGGGTCATGTTCCTCATCACCGCGTCGCTCACGGCCGTCGGCGCGGTCGTGCCCGCGGCGGTCGGCGTCATCGCCCCCATCGGTATGAGCTTCTGCGTCCGCTACAAGATCAGCCCGCTGCTCATGGGCCTGTTGGTGATCAACGGCGCGAGCGCGGGCGGCTTCTCCCCCGCCAGCGTCTTCGGCAGCATCACCAACGGCGTCGTGGAGCGCAACGACCTGCCGGGCAACCCCGGACTGCTGTTCCTGATGTCGTTCCTGTTCAATGTCGCGCTCAGCGTCGTCGCGTACTTCCTGTTCGGGGGGCGGCATCTGATCGGGCGGCGGGCGGCGGACGGGGCCCCGGGTACGGAGGCCGGGAGCGTCCTCGAAACCGCGGGGCCCCCAGGCACCGGCGGCGCACCCGCGGCCCCCGCAGGCACCGCGCCGAAACCCGGCGGCACCGCCACGGTGGCCTTCGCGCCCGCAACCACCGACGTCGCCCCCCGGCTCGACCGGTCGCGCGTCCTGACCCTGCTGGGACTGCTGGGCATGGTCGCGGGCGCCCTGTTCCTCGACTACAACGTCGGCCTGATGGCCTTCACGGTGGTCGTCGTCCTCACCCTCGTCGACGCCGACGCGGCGAAGGGTGCCGTCGACCGCTGCGCCTGGTCGACGGTGCTGCTCGTCTGCGGTGTCGTCACGTTCGTCGGCGTGATGGAGCGCATGGGCACGATCACCTGGCTCGGCGATAGCGTCGCGAAGATCGACTCACCGCTCCTGGGCGCGCTGTTGATCTGCCTCATCGGAGCCGTGGTGTCCGCGTTCGCCTCCACCACCGGCATCCTCGGCGCCCTGATCCCGCTCGCCGTACCGTTCCTGATGGATGGTCAGGTCGGCGCGGTCGGTCTCATCATCGCCCTCGCCGTGTCCTCGTCGGTCGTCGACTCCTCACCGCTGTCCACGAGCGGCGCACTGGTCACCGCCAACGCGCCGGAGGAGCAGCGCCCGCAGGTGTTCGGCGCCCTGATGAAGTGGGGCATGTCGATGGCGCTGATCGCACCGCTGGCCACCTGGGCGCTGTTCGTGGTGCCGGGGCAGGGATGAGGATGGTGCCGAGGGTGAGCGTGGCGCCGGGGCCACGCGGGACCGTGGCGCCGGGCCGGGGCTGAGCGGCCCTCCCCCGGCGATCCCGGCGAGCCTCAGCCGTCCCGTCCGGGCGGCGGCGGGGGCTTCGGCGCGCCCGGCGGCGGGGCGATCTTCGCGTACGTCGCCGTCGGGCCCGCGCGCGTCGCCCCGACGTCGGCCCCGGCGCTCGCGGCGGCGTGGCCGAGGAGCGCGTCGCGCCGGGCGCCGGGGTCCCAGCCGGTCTCCACGACCCGCTTCTGCATGACGATCGCGCCCGCCAGGATCACGGCGCCGATCACCAGCATCAGGATCACGCCGCCCAGCGTCCCCGCCTTGGCCGCGTTGCCGACGAGCGAGCCGAACCAGCCGAAGTCCGCGTCGCCGAAGGTGGTGTTCTCCTTGCCGAAGGCACCGAGCACCTTCAGGAGCAGCGCGGGCAGGAAGGTGATGAGGACACCGTTCAGGAACGCGCCGACGACCGCGCCGCGCCGCCCGCCGGTCGCGTTGCCGTAGACCCCGGCCGCGCCGCCCGTGAAGAAGTGCGGCACCAGGCCGGGCAGCACCAGGGCCAGGCCGAAGGCGGGCTCGAAGATCCAGGCGAGCAGGCCGAGGCTGATCAGGCCGCCGACGAAGCTGGAGATGAAGCCGATGAGGACGGCGTTCTGGGCGTACGGGAACACGATCGGCGCGTCCAGGGACGGCACCGCGCCGGGCACCACGCGGTTCGCGATGCCCTGGAACGCGGGCACCAGCTCGCCGAGGATCGTCCGGACGCCGAAGAGGATGACGGCGACGGCGATGCCGAACTGCAGGCCCTGCATGACCGATTGCATGATGTACGCGCCGACGTCGGGCGCGGCGGGTCCGCCGTCGGCGGCGAACGCCTTGAAGGCGCTCTCCTTGCCGACCTTCGCGAGGAAGACCAGCGACATGATCAGGTAGATCAGGACCATGGACAGGGCCGTCGCCACCATGGAGTCGCGCAGGAACCGCAGCCCCTCCGGCAGCTTCATGTCCTCCGTGGACCGGCTGCGGCGCCCGACGACCTGACCGGTCGCACCGGCGACGACGTACCCCGCCGTACCGAAGTGACCGATCGCGACCGTGTTGTTGCCGGTGACGCGCTTGGTCCAGGGGTGCGCGAAGGCGGGCATCGCGACCAGCATGATGCCGAGCAGGACGCCGCCGACGACGACCACGACCCAGGACCGCTGTCCGGCGGTCGCGAGCACCATCGTCAGCAGCGTGGCCATGAACAGCATGTGATGGCCCGTCAGGAAGACGTAGCGCAAGGGGGTGAAGCGGGCCAGGACCAGGCTCACGGCGAAGCCGAGGATCATCAGCCAGGCGACCCGCGAGCCGTACTCGGCCTGGGCGATGCCGACGATGGCCTCGTTCGTGGGGATCACACCGTGCGCGCCCGTCGAGCCCTGGATCATCTCGCCGAGCGGGGCGAGCGCGGCCACGACGAGCCCGGCGCCCGCGCCGATGAGGAGGAAGCCGAGCGTCGCCTTGATCGCGCCGCCGAGCACCTGCCCCACCGACTTGCGCAGGGCGATCAGGCCCGCGGCGGTGATGAGCCCGATCAAGTACGCGGGCTGGCTGAGGATTTCGTTGACCAGGAACTTCGCTACGGAGACCAGCCAGTCCACGGCGCTTCCCCCTCTTTCTAGACGTCGTACGTGTCCCGCAGGACCCGGTCGGCCTCGGCGGTGGAGGTGAAGTCGTCGACGACCCGGACGGGCACACCGACGTCACCGAGGGTCTTGGCGATCTCCCGGGACGTGAGGATGGCGACGGCCTCGGAGGCCTTGCCCTTGGCGGAGATGGTGTCGGTCGCCTCGACGGTCACGTACCGGCTCCAGCCCCACCGGTCGAGGACCTGTTCCAGGGTGTTCTTCAGGAAGAGGCTGGTGCCGAGCCCGTTGCCGCAGACGGTGAGGATCTTGTGCACGGCGGGCCCGGCGGCGGCGGGCGCGACAGCCCCCGCCTCCCCCGCGAGGATCGCCCGCACCGCCCCCGGAGTCGGCGCCACCCGCAGGGCCTGTGCCGTCTCCGGATCCGCGAGCAGCCGCGCCAGGGACGCCATCGCGTCGGTGTGCGCGGTGGCGTCCTCGGCGGCGAGGGCCACGACCAGGCCGACCGGGTCGTTCGTCTCGTGCCCGAACTCCACGGCCCGGGCGAGCCGCACCCACGCCATGCCGGTCCGCAGCACCGCGGGCGAGGGCCGCGCGTGCGCGAAGGCGAGGCCGGGGGCGAGGACGATGTACGGCCCGCTGTCCTCGACGGTCCGGATCATCTCCTCGGTGTACGCGTCCGTGCCGCTGCCCGTCGCCACGAGCAGCTCGCCCGCGGCGCCGATCGCGGCACGCCAGTCCTCGGCCACGACGTCGAGCCGGATCGCCTCGACGGGCAGGAGATCACTCACAGACACCATGTGGTTGATCGTTTCACAGACCGCGGGCCCCGGCAGAGGGCTCGTGCCGAACGGACTACGACCCGGCGGGCGATGCCTTCCGCAGCGCGGTGATGCAGGTGGTGATGGCCTGCTGCAGCTCTTCGAGGCGCTGGACCATGTCGTCCTCGTAGATGTCGTCGAAGTCGACGGCGTCGTCGAGGGTCAGCTCCTCGAAGACCTTGGTGGCCTTCTGCAGGCTGCTGTAGAACTTCGTGCGCCGCTCCTGCACCCGCAGCTCGGGGTCGGCCTCGACGGTCTCGACGACGAGGTTCTTCACCGTGCCGTACGCCTCCGCGGCCCACTCCCCCGCCTCCTCGGAGTCCTCCAGCTCGTCGATCAGGGACAGGTGCCGCTCGGCCTCGGCGCGCAGCGCGGCGGGGGCGTCGAGGGTCTGCCCGGCGGGCGTGCGGATCTGCCCGTCCTCGGCGACCTTGCGTACGTACTCGATGCGGTCCGCGGCCCTGGTCTCGCCCGCCACGGCCTTCTTCAGCTCGTCGGTGCGGGCGATGTCGCGGGCCAGCTCGGTCTGGAGGGCCGGGTCCTCCTTGAGGCGGTCGAGCAGGGCGTGCCGGGCGGCCTGGGCGGTGGAGGGGTCGGCGAGGATCGCGGCGCGCAGGGCGGTGGGGTTCTCGGCGACCTCCAGGGCCTTGGTCGGGCGGATGCCCTCGGCCTCGGCGGCGGCGGTGATGGCGGTCCCGCGCGCGGAGGTGGCGCTGGAGCGCGGTACGTAGTAGGTCAGCCAGATGTCGGCGTCGGGGAGTTCGACGTCGCGGCCGGGGGCCAGGGCCTCGAAGTGCGGCACGAGCCCGTCGTCGGCGGCCTTGTCCCAGGCCCGGTAGTAGCGCATGACGCGCTCGGCGGAGCACCCGGCCAGCTCGGCGAACTCCTTCGCGGAGACCTTCGGCGTGCCCTCGGCGGCCTGCCCGCCGGGCCGCACGCTGCGGGCCACCTTCAGGCCGAAGGTCCAGGCACCGGTGCGGGCGTAGGCGCCGAAGTCACGGGCGTCACGGGCCACCAGCTCCCGGGCGTCCGCGTGCGTGGCCGCGTCCTCGTGTGCGTCAGCGGCCGCGGGGGCGTCGGCGGCCGGGGCGAGGGGCGCGGCGTCGGCTTCGGCCGGTTCGGCGGCTTCGGACGGGGCGATCGCTACGGTCACGGGTAACTCTCCGGGGTGGGTCCAGGCTGAAAGAGACAGAACATACAGCCTATATCGACCTGTTGCTCCCGCTTTCCAACGGCGCGGCCCGGCGCCCGGACATCCGCCGCCGCCCGGAGCCGGGCTCCGGGCGGCGGCGGACCCGCTCGGCTCCGCTGCCTAGCTCGCGTTCCGCAGCGGGCCGAAGAACGTCCGCAGTTCGGCGGCGACCTGGTCGGGTTCCTCGTGCGCCATGAAGTGCCCGCCGCGCCGTGGCGTGCTCCAGTGCCGCAGGTCGGTGAAAACGCGCTCGGCGAGGCTCTTCGGGTAGCCCGCGAACGCCGGTTCGTGGCTGAGGGTGACGGCGGCGGGCACGGTGATGTCCGGCATCCGCTTGTTCAGGGGGTAGTCGTAGTACTGCCGGAAGGAGGAGCCGATGCTGCCGGTGGCCCAGTAGAGCGTGGCGACGGTCAGCAGGGTGTCCCGGTCCCAGCGCCGCGCGACATCGCCGTCGCAGTCGCTCCAGTCCCGGTACTTGTCGACGATCCAGGCGAGCAGCCCGGCGGGCGAGTCCATGAGTGCGGCGGCGATCGTGTCGGGGCGGGTGCACATGATCTCGCTGTAGCCCTGGTCGCCGCTGTCGTACGCGGCCAGCGCGTCCAGGTAGGTCTGCTCCGCGGGCGTCGGCGGCTCCTTCTCGAAGTCCGCGCTCGCCACCGCGGACGTGATGTGCACCCCGGCGACCTGCTCCGGGTACAGCGCGCCCAGCCACTGGGTGACGCCACCGCCGATGTCGCCGCCGAACGCCCCGTAGCGGTCGTAGCCCAGGGTCTCGGTCATGAGGGAGTGCCAGATCTCGGCGACGCCCCGGCGCGTGAACGGCGCCGTCGGCAGGCCGGAGTAGAGGAATCCGGGCAGCGACGGCACGACCACGTCGAAGGCCTCGGCGGGGTCGCCGCCGTACGCGGCCGGGTCGGCCAGGCGGCGGGCGGCGCGCAGCATCTCCACGAAGCTGCTCGGCCAGCCGTGGGTGAGCACGAGCGGCAGCGGCGCCGGTGCGCCCTCGGGGCGGCGGGCGCGGAAGTGGATGAAGTGCACCGGGGCGCCGGCGACTTCGGCCATCTGGTGCGGGAGTTCGTTGAGGGCGGCCTCGGCAGCGCGCCAGTCGAAGCCGTCGGCCCAGTACGCGACGAGGTCACGCAGGTGGTCCGGGTCGGTGCCCGCCGCCCAGTGGGCGGAGTCGGAGGCGGTGGTGAAGCGGGTGCGGGTCAGTCGTGCGCGCAGGTCGCTGAGGACGTCGTCGGGCACGGCGATCCGGAAAGGCGTGACAGTCATGGTTCCTTCGTTCAGGAGTGCTTCGAAGCCTGGGCATTCGATGCCTGGACCGGTGGGGCCAGGCGGGGCGCTCCTGCGCGACGGCCGCGCGCTCAGACGCGTACGGCGGGCAGGAGGGCCCGGACGGTGGTGCGGTCGGCTGAGTGCTTGCGCATCGGGCTCACCTCCTTCACAGGGCACACGCGGGCGGGTGCCGCGCGGCGTTGATCGACTGTACCCCGTCGCGCCCCGGGGCGGCAGGTGGTGCTCAGGCACCAGGGCTCGTGGGTGGCTGGTCCCGGTGCACCAGGGGAAGTCGGCGGCTGTGGACGATGCCCGGCGGGGCGCCGGAGACGAGTGTGGTGGGTCACCAACTGGCTTGTCCCCAACGAGGAAAGGACGTCCGTGTCCTTGGCTGTGATTTCTCCGGTCCGCATCGGCAGGCTGTCGATCGGTGCCCTCGGCGTCCTGGCACTCGCCCTCGGCACCCTGCAATCAGTGGTGGAGCCCGCGCTCCCGCAGCTGCAACGCGAGTTGGGGGTCAGTCCCGCCGAAGGGGCGTTGATCGGCAACACCTTGCTCATCACCGGCGCGGTCGTCACACCCGTGGCGGGCAAGCTCGGCGACCGCTACGGCGGGAAGCGGGTGCTGGTCTGGCTGATGGCCGTGGTCTCGGCCGGTGGTCTGCTGGCCGGTCTGGCGCCGAGCCTGCCGGTGTTGTTGCTCGGTCAGACCTTGCAGGGCGTCATGGTGGGTGCGCTGCCGCTCTCCTTCATCCTGGTGCGCAAACACCTCCCCGCCCGGGCGTCGCAGGTGGCGATCGGTGTGGTCATGGCGCTGTTCACGGGCGGCGGCATGGTGGGAACGCTGATCGCCGGGCCGCTCTCGGAAGGACTGTCCTGGCATTGGATGTTCGCGCTGCCGACCATCGCGATCATCGCGATGACGTGCGTCGTGGCGTGGCTGCTGCCGCATGATCCGCCGGTCCGGTCGGACAGCAGGATCGACTGGCCCGGTGTGGTGCTGCTGAGCGGCACGCTGCTCGTGTTCATGGTCGGGTTCGTGCGGGTGACGGGCGACGGGCTGCCGCTCCTCGCGGTCGGTGCCCTCGTGGTGGTCGTGGCCGCCCTCGCGAGCGGGTGGGTCGCGGTCGAGCGCAGGGCCGCCGCGCCGATGGTCGATCTGCGCATGCTGGCGAAGCCCGCGATGTGGCATTCGTGCGTGCTCACCTTGGTCATCACCGCGAGTTTCGGGATGGTGGCCTTTCTGCTCCCCCAGATGTTGGCGGCACCGGCCGACGGGTACGGCTTCGGCGCCAGTACCACCGACATCGGGCTGTTCCTGCTCCCCGGCGCCATCGCCGGGGCGGTGAGCGACTCGGTCGGCGGGGTCGCGGCGCGGCGCTTCGGTCTGCGTGCCGTGCTCGTCGGGGGCGCCGTGGTCCTGGCGGCCACCACGCTCGCCCTGGCGTCACTGCACGACGCGGCCTGGCAGCTCGTCCTCGCGAAGTCGCTCACCGCGATCGCCGCGGGCGTCGGTACGACGGCGCTGCTCACCCGTACCGCCACCGCCGTCGAGACCAGGGACACCGGCATCGCCACCGGCCTGCTCGTGGTGACACGGGTGATCGGCGTGGCCCTGGGCGCCCAGGTCGGCGGCGCGATCCTCGACGCCGGGGCCGACCCGTCGACGGGCCTGCCGACCGAAGCGGCCTTCGCCACCGGCTTCGCCACCGCCGGTCTCGTCGCCGCCCTGGCACTGCTCGTCGTCCGCATCACGAAGAAGGGAACCCAGACATGACACCCGACGGTCTGCCGATGAACGTGCGTACCGCCGCACATCGCAGAGTTCTGATCTCCGGGGCGAGCATCGCCGGTCCCGCCCTTGCGTACTGGCTGCACCGGTCCGGCTTCGCGGTCACCGTGGTCGAGAAGGCGGGCGCACTGCGCGGCGGCGGCTATCCGATCGACATCCGCGGTACGGCGGTGGAGGTCGTCCGGCGGATGGGGATACTGCCGCGGCTTCGGGACGCGCACATCGACTCGCGTCGCTGCACCTTCCTCAACGCCGACGGCAGTGAACTGGCCTCGCTCAAGCCGAGCACTGTTGCCGGGAGCGTCGAGGGCCAGGACCTCGAGGTGCGTCGTGGGGATCTGGCCGCGATCCTGCACGCGCTGGTCCGCGACGACGTGGAGTTCCTCTTCGACGACTCCATCGACGTCCTCGACCAGTCCGGACCAGGGGTCGACGTGACGTTCCGCAGTGGGCGACAGCGTACGTTCGACGTGGTGATCGGCGCCGACGGAATGCACTCGCACACCCGGGAGTCCCTGTTCGGCCCCGAAGACCGGTTCCACCGCTACCTCGGCTACTGCTTCGCCCTCTTCACCATGCCGAACACCTTCGGGCTCTCCCGCGAGCTCCTGATGTGGAACAGCCCGGGGAAGGCCGCGGCCCTCTACGCCGTCGGGGACAACGACGAGCTGCACGCCTTCCTGACCTTCCACCAGCCGGCACCGCCGTCCGCCGCCCTGCGGCACCCCGACGCCCAACGGGACCTGGTCGCCGAGGTGTTCGCCGACGCGGGCTGGGAGGTCCCCCGCATGGTCGAGGCCATGCGCGCCGCGGACGACCTGTTCTTCGACACGGCCGGTCAGATCCGCATGCCCCACTGGTCAAGGGGCCGCGTCGCCCTCGTCGGCGACGCCGCGTACGCACCCTCGTTCCTCACCGGACAAGGATCGAGCCTCGCGCTGGCCGGTGCCTACCTGCTCGCCGACGCCCTCGCCGCGCACCGGGACCACACGGCGGCCTTCGCCGCGTACGAACACGGCACCCGCGACTTCGTAGCCATGAATCAGGCACTGGTCGACAACGGTGCGGCCGCGCTCTTCCCCACCACGGCGCGGGCCCTGGAGCAGCGCGACACCCGACTGCGCGGCCTCGTCACGATGCCCGCCGCGAAAGCCCGACCGGCCCACTCGGCCCTGACGCTGCCCGAGTTCGCCCCGCTCCCCTGACCTGAGACGACAGGGCGGCGCCGGCCAATGGGCTACGGCAGCTGGTCGGTGCCGCCGTCGAGGGTGGCCCGGGCCAGGCCCGTCCGGTAGGCGATGACGACGAGTTGGGCCCGGTCGCGGGCGTCCAGCTTCGTCATGGCGCGCTGCACGTGGGCGCGGACGGTGAAGGGGCTGAGGTACATCCGCTCGGCGATCTCCTGGTTGGACAGGCCGGTCGCGACCAGGGCCACCATCTCGCGCTCGCGCGGGGTGAGCACCGCGAGCTGCTCGGGGTCGCGCGGCGGTGCGCTGTCCGGGGTGGCCAGGAAACGGGTGACCAGGGAGCGGGTCGCGGCGGGGGACAGCAGCGTGTCGCCCTCGGCGATCGTCCGCACGGCGTCCAGCAGGTCCTCGGCGCCGATGCCCTTGCCGATGAAACCGCCGGCCCCCGCGCGCAGCGCCTGAGCGACGTACTCGTCGGTCTCGTAGGTGGTGAGGATCAGGATGCGGCTGGCGCTCAGGTCCGGGTCCGCGCAGATCTCCGAGGTGGCGGTGAGGCCGTCCACCTCGGGCATGCGGATGTCCATGATGACCACGTCCGGGCGCAGCTCCCGGGTGAGCCGCACTGCCTCCCTGCCGTCGGCGGCCTCGCCGACCACAGTGATGTCGTCGGCGGAGTCGAGCAGCAGCCGGAAGGCCCCGCGCAGCAGGGCCTGGTCGTCGGCGAGCAGCACGCGGAGCGTCACGACGCACCCCCGGCCCGTCCGTCACCCGTCCGTCCGTCGGCGGTTGTTCCCTCGCCTGTCGTGCGGTCGCCCTTCGCTCTGTCGGTCATCCGTCCCTCGCTGGTCGTCGCTCTGTCAGATGTCCGCGTCGTGTCCTTGGCGGGCGGGAGGGGCAGTCGGGCGGAGACGAGGAAGCCGCCCTCCGGGCGCCTGCCCGCGGAGAGCTGTCCGCCGACCGCGGTGGCGCGTTCGCGCATCCCGATCAGACCGTAACCGGGCGGGCGTTCCGACGTCGCGGCCGCACCCGGTCGCGGTCGCATGGCCGCACTCGGTCGCGGTCCCGTGGCCGCGCTCGCCGCCGTGGCTCCGGTCGGCCCCGTACGGCCGCCCGCTCCGTCGTCGGCGACGGTGAGGGTCACGCGATCGCCGTTCCAGATGAGGTGCACCCGGGCGCTGCCGGCAGCGGCGTGCTTGGTCACGTTGGTCAAGGCCTCCTGGACGATGCGGTAGGCGGTGAGGTCCACTCCCGGGGGCAGCGGCCTGGCCGTGCCCTCCTCGTGCACCGACACCTCCAGGCCCGCGCGGCGGAAGGACTCCAGGAGCGTGGGCAGGCGGGACAGGCCGGGCGCCGGATCGGCGGGCGCGTCCGCGTCCCCGGACTGCCGCAGCAGCCCGACCGTGGCCCGCAGGTCGTCGAGCGCGTCGCTGGTGGTCTCGACGAGTTCCTTCAGGCTCTTGCGGGTCTGCTCCGGGCGGGCGTCGAAGAGGTGGGCGGCGACAGTGGCCTGCGCGTTGGCCAGGGTGATCTGGTGGGCCACGAGGTCGTGCAGTTCCCGGGCGATGCGCACCCGTTCCTCGGCAACGCGCCGGCGCGCCTCGCTGTCCCGGCTCTCCTCGGCCCGCACGGCCCGCTCCTCCACGGCCGCCAGATAGGCCCGCCGGTTCTGCACCGAGCGCCCGAGCACGCCCGCCACCAGCGGGAACGCCGCCACCGCCCCGACCCTGCTCGCGTCCTTCCACGAGAGGGCACCGAACAAGGGGGTGGCGGCGACCAGCAGCCCTGCCGAGATGAGCAACACCGCGCTCGCCGCGCGCCGTTCGTTGCGCACGGTGAGCGAGTAGGAGTACGCGGTGATCACGGCGGGGGCCACGATGAGCGGGCTCAGCAGCAGGCCGAGGGGCGGCACCAGGATGCCGCTCGCGGTCGTGACCACCATGACGGCCAGCGGCGCCCGGTGCCGCAGCGGCAGCACGGCACAGGACACCACGGCGATGAAGTAGGCGGCGGCGGACGGCGGTGACAGCGGCCCGTCGTCGTCCCGCAGCACGCCGCCGAGCAGGCAGAGGGCGAACGCCGTCGCCGTGACGGCTCCCTCCCGCCACCAGGAGCCGCGTGCTCGCGGGCCACCGCCGCCTGTCCTCGTCATGGCGGGCTCAGTGCCGGTGCCGGCCGACGGGAAGCGGCGGCACCGCCGCGTCCGGCACGGTCAGGTCCGGCACGGTCGCAAGCGCCGGGGCATGCCTGCTCAGCTTCTCCCCCTCGATGTCCACGTTCGGCAGCACACGGTTCAGCGTACGGGGCAGCCACCAGGCCCGGTGGCCGAGCAGCGCGAGGACCGCGGGCACGATCGCCATCCGGACCACGAACGCGTCGAAGAGGACGGCGGCGGCCAGGCCGACGCCCATCGTCTGGATGGTCGGGCTGCTCATCCCGATGAATCCGGCGAACACGCTGATCATGATGATCGCCGCCGCGGCCACCACCCGTCCGCTGTGCCGGAAGCCGCTGACGATCGCCTCGCCGGGGTTCGCGCCGTGGACGTAGGCCTCCCGCATCCGGGTGAGGAGGAAGACCTCGTAGTCCATGGCGAGGCCGAACACGATGCCGATGACGAGGATCGGCATCAGCGACATGACCGGTCCGGTCTGCTCGATGCCGAGCAGGTCCGCCGCCCAGCCCCACTGGAAGACGGCGACGAGGACACCGAAGGCGGCACCCACCGACAGCAGGAAGCCGAGCGCGGCCTTGATCGGCACCAGGACCGAGCGGAAGACCACCATCAGCAGCAGCACCGCAAGGCCGATGACGACGGTCAGATAGGGGATGAGGGCGTCGGACATGGCTTCGGAGATGTCGATGTTCATCGCGGTGGTGCCGGTCACCAGGACGGCGGCGCCCGTGTCGGCCTCGACGCCGGAGACCGCGCCCCGGATCGCGTGCACCAGGTCCTTGGTCTCGCCACTGTTCGGCGCGGTCCGCGGCACGGCGGTGAGGACGGCCGTGTCCTTGCTCTTGCTGAGCACCGGCGCACCGACGGACGCGACCCCGTCCAGTCCCCGTACGGTCGTGACGACCCGGTCCGTGGCGGCCCGGGTGGCCGCGGCCTCCGAGGTGTCCACGACCACGGTCAACGGGCCGTTGAAACCGGGGCCGAAGCCGTCCGACAGCAGGTCGTAGGCGCGGCGCTCGGTGGTCTCCACCGACTTGGACTCGTCGCCGGGCAGCCCGAGTTCGAGGCTCAGCGCCGGTAGCGCGACGGCGCCGAGACCGAGTCCGGCGACCAGCAGCACGGCCACCGGGCGGCGCAGCACGAACCGCGCCCACCGCGTGCCGAGCCCCTGCCGACCGGCCGCGCCGGGCATCTGGTGCGGGGGCTCGCCGCCCGGCCCGCGTCGCGCGGGTGCCTTGCGGACGGCACGGGACAGCACCCGGCGGCCGAAGAAGCCGAACAGCGCGGGGACCAGCGTCAGTGCGACGAGTACGGCGAGGGCCACGGCGCCCGCGCCGCCCAGGCCCATCTTGGTGAGTTCGGGGATGCCGACGACGCCGAGCCCGACCAGGGCGATGAAGACGGTCGCACCGGCGAAGACGACGGCGGATCCGGCCGTGCCCACGGCCCGGCCCGCGGCCTCCTCCGGCTCGCTGCCCCGGGCGCGCTCGTCGCGGAAGCGGGAGGTGATGAAGAGCGCGTAGTCGATGCCGACCGCGAGGCCCAGCATCAGCGACAGGATGGCGACGGTGTCCGTCAGGCCCAGCGGCACGGCGAGGGCGGAGACCAGGCCGAAGGCGATGGCCACGCCCACGAAGGCGGTGAGGAGCGAGAGTCCGGCCGCGACCAGCGACCCGAGGGCGAGGACCAGGACGACCGCCGCCACCGCCACGCCGATGAGTTCCGTCGTACCGCCCGGTCCCTCTTCCGACTCCAGGGCCGAGCCGCCGATCTCCACGGTCAGGCCGGTGTTCCGGGCCTGGTCCGCGGCGGCCTCCAGGGCGCTCTTCGTCGACCCGGTCAGGTCGGCGGTGTCCGCGCTGTAGGTGATCGTGGAGTAGGCGATGGTGCCGTCCTTGCTGACGGCGCCGGTCTTGTAGGGGTCGGTGGTCGACGCGACCTGATCGCCCCCGGCCAGCGAGCCGAGCGTGTCGTTGACGGCCGCCCTGTTCTCCCCGGCCGTCACCCGCTGTCCGTCCGGGGCCTGGAACACCAGGCGGGCCTCGGCGCCCTGGGAGTTACTCTCGGGGAAGCGCTCGTCCAGCAGGTCGAACGCCTCCTGCGACTCGGTGCCGGGCATCGAGAGGTCCTCTTCCTCCGCGGCCGGCGCCAGGGCGGCGGCCGCCACGGCGAGCACCAGGGCGCCCAGCCACAGACCGCCCACGAGGCGGCGCCGCCGGAAGGCCCACCGTCCGATCCGGTAGAGAAATGTCGCCACCTGTAGATCACTCCAGACACCGCTAGGCAAGGGGAAACGCGCGGAATGCGCGCGTCTCCAACCCTTGCTTCCGGCGTCCTTCCGGGCATCGTCCGCCGCCGCCGTCTTCCCCTGGTGCGCCCGGACCAGCCGCGCACGTGTCCTGGTGCGACCGGACCAGCCACCCGCGGGTCCTGGTGCCTGCGCACTACAGGACGGGGCGGACCCATCCCCTCGGTGGACTCCCCCGTCACCCCCGGTGAGACTTGCCCCATGGATACCGCGCGGACAGCCGCCTATCTGCGACGCATCGGCGTCGACCGCCCCGCAGCCCCGACCTCGTCGGCCCTGCGCGAGCTGCACCTCGCCCATCTGCGCAGCGTCCCCTTCGAGAACCTCGCCATCCACCTCGGCCAGGAGGTCGGCCTCACGGAGCAGGACCTGGTGTCCAAGGTCGTCGACGGGCGCCGCGGCGGGTTCTGCTACGAACTCAACGGCGCCTTCGCCGCGCTCCTGACCGCGCTCCGCTTCGAGGTCACGCTGCTGCAGGCCCGGGTGTACGGGGACGAGGGCCGCCCCGGCATTCCGTACGACCACCTGGCGCTGCGGGTGCGTACCGAGGGCGGCGGGGACTGGCTCGCCGACGTCGGCTTCGGCACCCACAGCCACTTCCCCCTCGACCTCACCGAGCGCGGGGACCAGGCGGACCCCGGCGGCACGTTCCGCGTCGCGGCGGCGCCCGGCGGCGACCTCGACGTCGTCAAGGACGGCAGGCCGCAGTACGTGATCGACCAACGCCCGCGCGAGCTGGCCGACTTCACGGCCGGGGCGTGGTACCACCGCACCTCCCCGAAGTCGCACTTCACGCGCTCCACCGTGTGCACCCTGGTCACCGATACGGGCCGGGTCACCCTCAGCGGCGGCAAGCTCACCGTCACCACCGGCGGCGAGCGGGACGTCACGGAACTGGCCACCGACGCCGAGGTCCTCGCCGCGTACGAGAAGCACTTCGGGATCGTCCTGGACGAGGTGCCGCAGGTGGCGAAGCCGGTGCGGGTCGGCGGGCGGTAGCCGGACGGGAGCGCGCTGTCCGGAGGAGGATCTTCCAGGTAGGTTCGGCGGGCCCGCCCGGCGTCCTTGCGACAAGACATCGGGACGGATCGGCGGCGCACGGACCGGCGCCGGGCCGGGCCCGCGGAGCCCGTGCCGGACCGTTCCCGCGCGGGTCCCGCCGACCCCGTGGCGCAGCACGGGCGGGCCCCGTTGTCCAGCCCTCTTGGCGGGAAGGGCACGCGCACGCAGGCGGTGATGTTCATCGCGGCGTTCGCGGTCCCGCCGGACGTAGGCTGCTGCACTGTGAAGAGACACATACCTTTCGAACGGCTGCACAACTTCCGTGACCTGGGCGGCTATGTCACTGAGGACGGCCGTGCGGTGCGCTGGGAGCAGGTGTACCGGTCCGATTCGCTGAGCAAACTGCGGGACGCCGACTGGGACCGCTTCCTCGCCCGGGGTGTCCGCACCGTCATCGATCTGCGCCGCCCCGCCGAGATCGAGGCCGACGGCCGGGTGCCCGCGCACCCGACGCTCGCCTACCACCACCTGAGCATCGAACACCGCCCCTACGACCAGCCGTCGTTGGGCCCCGACACGGCCGTCGGGCCGTACCTCGCCGAGCGCTATCTCGCGGTCGCCGAGGATGGCGCGAAAGAGCTGCGCCGCGCCCTCGAAGTGCTCGCCGACGACGGCTCCGGCCCGGTGGTCTTCCACTGCGCGTCCGGCAAGGACCGCACCGGCCTGCTCGCCGCCCTCGTGCTCGCCCTGCTCGGCGTCGCCGAGGCCGACATCGTCGAGGACTACGCGCTCACCGAACTCGCCAGTGACCGCCTGGCCGCGGACTGGCGCGCCGCCCACCCCGGCGCGGAGCCGACGTGGCTCGGCTTCGGCCGCGCGCCCGCCGAGGTGATGCGGCTGTTCCTCGCGGGAGCGTCCGGGCGGTACGGGTCCCTGCGCGGGTACGCCGAGCGGCTGCTCGGCGCCGACGAGGAATTGGCGGCCGGGCTGCGCCGCAACCTCCTGGAGCCGGCGGCGGGGCGCGAGCTGTCGTTCCGGCGCGCCGACGAGGCCGACGTCCCCGTCCTCGTACGGCTGCGGGACGAGGCGGCCCGCTGGCAGATCGCGCAGGGCATCGCGCAGTGGAAGCCGGGCGAGCTGGGCGAGGAGCACTTCCGGGCGCGGCTCGCGGACAGCGAGATCTGGATGGCGACGCTCGGCCCGGACGGGCCGGTCGCGGGCGCCTGGGAGCTGTGGTGGGACGACCCGGCGACCTGGGGTCCGCAGCCGCCCACGGCCGGCTATGTGCACTGCCTGATGACCGACCGCCGGGTGGCGCCGCCCGGCACCGGCCGCCGCATGCTCGCGCACGCCGAACGCCGCATCCGCGCCGCGGGGCGGGGCCTGTGCCGCCTCGACTGCCGGACCAGCAATCCGCGGCTGCGGGCGTACTACACCGCCGCGGGCTTCGACGTGGTCGGCGAACAGCCGTGGAAGGACGGCGGGGTGGCCGGGAACTTCGCGGCGACACTGCTGCAGAAGCGGGTCCGCGACGCCGAGCGGCCGCTCGACGAGCACGCGGCCGACGGCGAGCGGCCGCGGGTGAGCGGCGCCGACCCGCACCGCAGTGGTCAGTGGCGGCTCAAAGCGACGATTTGATCCGGCGCGGCGCGTCGGCGAGCCGGCTGACCAGCGAGACCACGCCGGGTGGCTGCCGGCTCGCGTTCCGGTCGGCACTGAGCACGTAGTAGATCTGCTCCAGCGAGGGCGGGCCCACGGCGACCGTGCGCAGCGCCGCCTGGCCGGGCGTGGCCTGGCCGGTGCGGACGAGGTACGCGGCGGTCATCGAGCCGGTGCGGCCGACGCCCGCGCCGCAGTGCACGAAGACCGGCCCGCGCGCGTCCGCGACGACGCGCAGGAACTGGTCGACCTGGCGGCCGTCGGGGGTCTGTCCGTCGCGGATCGGCATCCGGACGACGTGCAGCCCGGCGCGCTTCGGCTGTGCGAGGGCCCTGGCGCTCAGGTCCTCCGCGCGCAGGTCCACGACGGTGTGGATGCCGTGCGCGACGAGCGCGCGGTAGCCCGACGCGCTGGGCGCGGAGCCGCGCCAGAGCCGCTCGTCGACCTGCTGGAAGTGCCGGATGCCCGCCAACTCGCCGTCAGCCGGTGCATGTTCGCCCGCCCAGGCCGACACGGCGAGGACGCCGAGGGCCGAGGTGAGCCAGAACACGGTGTAGCCGAGGACACAGGCGCCGACGGTCTTCAGCGCTCTGCGGGTGAGCCGCCGCCGGGGTGTGAGTCCACCGCGCGCCCGGGCACCGGCGGCGCGCACGGCCCCGAGGAGGGCGGCGGCGCGGGCGGGCAGGGCCCCGGAAGGGCGTGGGGCCGCGGGCGGCGAAGGGCTCGGGGAAGAGGGGGTCGGGGACGCGGGAGACAAGCGGTCACCACCTGATGGAGTACGCAGGGGCGCACGCCAGGTCGGGCCGGGAGGAAAGACAGACGCCTTTCAGGCTACCTGCGCGGGCGGGGTCCCGTGACCGCGTACGACTGCTTCACCGGGCTCATCGACATCACTAACTCGCCCTGACATCAAGGGAGTTGGGCACCCGAGGTACGGCGACAGCGGTACGTCTCCACCCCGGCCCACCCCTCCCCCTTCTCCCGGCCTTCCCGCCCTTCCCGGCCCCCCCCCCGGGCACTCACCCCTCCCGCCGGGCCGGTTGCACCTGGCTCTCACCGAGGACTCGGGCGCGGGCGCGATGGGCGGTCGCGTCGGTGAGGCAGCCGCTGAGTCGCATCACGTCGTGCTCGGACAGGGCGGGGCGGATCACTCCGGCCCAGACGTCCGTGTCGAGACGGGTCAGCGGGGCCCGCACGTTGAGGGCGGCGGTGGCGCGGCGGCACCGCTCCCACAGCTCGCGCGCGGCCAGGGCGCGGGCGTTCGCGTCGTCGGTGCCGTGCACCTCGACCTGATAGACGAGGGTGGTCGCGGCCGAGCCCGCCGACTTGCCCGGGCGGGTCTGGGTGGCATCGGACAGCGTGTCCACGAGGAGGGCGAGGAGCAGCCCGCAGGCGGCGACCACGGCGGTCAGGATGAGCACGCGGGCCGTGCGGGGCGCCGGGACGGCGGGCCTGTCCTCCAACTCCGGCGCGCGGCCGATGAGTTCGCGCGGCGGCGCGGCCAGCGGAGCGAGGCGCCCGGCGAGCCGACGCTCCGCTCCGGGCCGGGCGGTGGCCGCCGAGATCCGCTGGACGACCCAGGCGACGCCGGACAGGAGCACTCCGGCGACCATCAGGACGGGCACGAAGACGTACGTGCGGTGGGCACCGTCGGGCTCACGCGACTCCAACCACCGGAACCGTACGTCCTGTTCGTCACCGGACTCCCGCAGCCGCCGCCACACCTCCTCGGTGCGCTCCCCCGTGTCGGCCACCCGGTGCTCAAGGCGCCCGATGCGGCTCAAGAGCACGGCGCAGCCGAGGAGGACCTCCACGACCAGGAGCAACACCCCGCAGATGAGGGCGCGTTGCCACTCCCAGCGGGTGAGGTAGACGACGCTGTAGGCGGCGGCCGCGGCGGCGGTGAGACCGCCGAGGAGATAGCTCACGTATTTCATGAGGCCATGCCCTCCCGGTAGTCGGGGCAGTTGGGCCGGTAGTCCGTACGGTCGGGCGGGGCGGCGCCGGTGTCGTCGGGGGAGCTGGGCGACGCGTCGGGGCCGGAAGTCGTCATGGGGCGTGCCGGAGCGTCCGGGGCCAGGGGTGGGGGCGGGACCTCGGAGACGGCCGCCTCCGGCCTGGACATCGGATCGACCCCGGACGCCCCGTCCGCCACGTCCGTCATGGCGGTCCCCCCTGTCGCTCGGGCCAGGGGCGGGTGCGGTGTCCCGGTCGTCGCCGACTCCGCCGGGCCAGTCGCCTCCGGCACGGACGTCATGCCCGTCGCAGCGGTCGCCTCCGCCATGGCCATCCGCCGCACCACCTCCCCCGTCCCCCCGTCCACAGATATCCGCGTCCCCTCCGGGAACCGGTCGAGCGCGTCGCGGACCCCCACCGCCGTGGGCACCCGGTACTCGCGGGCCAGGACGGCGAGGTGGGAGAGGACGCTGCCGGTCTCGGCCACCAGGGCGGTGAGGCCGGGGAGGAGGGGGGCCAAGGACGGGTCGAGGGTGCGGACGATCAGGATCGCGTGTCGGGGCGGGGTGCCGGTTCCGTGCCAGGCGGTGCCCGAGCCGTAGCCGCCGCCCGCGCCCTGGCCGGGAGTCCTCTTGCCGCGCCTGGGCGGTTCGGGCACCGGGCATCCGGCGGCGAGGCGGAACACGGCGGGCAGGGCGGGGCGGTGCGGGCGGGGCAGCCGTTCGGGGAGGTCGGCGGGGAGGCCCGCGCCGTCGCTCGCGGCCGTCAGCTCGGACCAGCGCAGCAGGGCCGCGCGGGACGGGTCGTCGATGAGCCCGGCCGCCGTGAAGCGGTGGGCGATCTCGCGCACCATGCTCGCCTGCATCTCCTGCACCCAGCGGATGCGCAGCCGCAGGCCTTCGCGGGGCGGGAGCGCTGCCGTGCCGCGCGGCACCCCGGCCCACGCGGTGCGCGCGGGCAGCGGCGGGCGCGGGCCGAGCGACGGCGGGAGCAGGGAGAGCAGGACGGGGTGCCGGGCGATGAGCCTCGCGTCGTCCGGGTCGGCGGTGAGCCGCGCGACGTCCAGCGCGGGACGGTGACGCGCGGCATCAGG
The DNA here is from genome assembly GCF_014650815.1 of Streptomyces flavofungini. Classification (GTDB taxonomy): domain Bacteria; phylum Actinomycetota; class Actinomycetes; order Streptomycetales; family Streptomycetaceae; genus Streptomyces; species Streptomyces flavofungini. Next base: position 214,223 of record NZ_BMVR01000003.1, on the reverse strand, counting down.
CACGGCACGGTGGCGCGCGACATCAGGCTCGGCAACGTGCCGTACGTCGTCAGACTCGGCGACGCATCGCGCGCTGTCGAATCCGGCGGCGCGCCGCGCGCTTTCGGGTTCGGCGACGCGCCGTGCGCCGTCGGATCCGGCGACGCGCCGCACGCTGTCAGGTGCGGCGGCACGCACCTCGGACAGGTCGGCCGGGACCTCGCCAGCGGCACGCACCCCGGACAGGTCAGCCCGGGCCTCGCCCGCGGCGCGCGCCTCGGGCAGGACGGCCAGGACCGCGCCAGCGGCACGCACCTCGGACAGCACCGCCAGCGCCTCGCCGACGGCAGTGGCACCCGAGTCCTGCGCCAACAGGGCCCCGGCCAGGGACTCCTGGGCGTGCAGCGACGCCAGGACCGTACGGCCCCAGGACACCGCGGCGAACAGCCGTCCGCTCAACATCGCGTCCGGGGGCGGCAGTTCACTCAGGTACCGGTCCACATCGGCCATGAGGTCGACGGCCAGCATCGGCAGGGCGGCGCGCAGCCGCCCGGTCCGCCAGGCCGCTCCGGCACGGCGGGCGCCCGGGGCGGGGTTGAGGAAGGCGAGGGCGGGGTGGCGTGCGGGGGCCGCGCCGAGGAGTCTCAGGTCGGCGGCCGCGCGCCCGTCGACGGCTGTGACGACGGGCAGTCGGCGCAGCAGCCCGCGCGGGGCCGAGCCCGTGAGGTCAAGGGCGAGCGTCAGGCCGTACGACATGGGGGCCAGCCACAGGTCCTCCGCCAGCGGCTGTACGACGCCGGGGAAGGTCTCGGCCACAGGCCCCGGGCCGAGCAGGCGGGCGCCGCGGGGCGGGGCCGTGGGCATCGCCGTGATCGGGCGGGTCTGGAACAGCCACAGCCGGTCGTCCGCGTCGAAGCCGAACTCGATGTCCTGCGGGCCGCCGAACTCCCGCTGCGCCAGGCGGGCGAGGCGCACCAGGCGACGCAGTCGGCCGCGGCCGAGGAGGCGGGTGCCGCGCGGCTCGGCGGGTTCGGTGCGGACCAGGCGGGCGCGGCGGGTGAGGTGGTAGCGCACGCCGTCGACGCTGCCGTCGACCAGCCGGTCGGGGCCGCCGGGCACGGCGCTGACGAGCACCCGGTCGTACCGCCCCGCGAGCGGGTCCGCGCCGAACATCACCCCGCCGACGACGGCACGCACCATGGGCTGCACCAGCACGGCCATGTCCGAGCGGGCGGCACCGGCACCGCCGTCCGCCGCGCCCTCCGCGTCCCCTGCGTCCGCCGGGCGCCGTTCGGGGACACGGCGCGCGGAGCGGAGCACCCGCCGCACGGCGTCGGTGAACGCGTCCCAGCCGTGCACGTCGAGCACCGTCTCGAACAGCCCCGCCAGGGACGACTCGGCGCCGTCCTCGTACGCGGAGGACGACCGGACGACGAGCGGTCGCGTACCGCCGTCGCTCAACTGCTCCCAGGCGCGCCGCAGTTCACCATCGCCCTGCGGCACTCCGCCGCCCCGCAGCGCTCCCCCGCCCCCCGGCGCTCCCCCGTCCTCCGGCGCCCCAGCACCCTCGTCCGCGGCCGCCACCACGAACCCCGGCAGCACCGGCAACCCCGCCCCGGCCGCCCGCGCCAGATGCGCCGCCTTCGCCCCGGCGACCCGGGCGTCCCGCGCCCGCCGGGCGTCCAGAGCGACCACCGCGAGCCGGTCCCCGTCGACGTCGATCATGGGCAACCCCCTCCGCGCGAGCACACCCCCGGGCCCCCGTCCGCCGGGCACACGACACCGCTCCGCGCGGGACGAAGGGCCTGGCAGCCGGGCTGAAAACGGTCCAGTCCTTAGCACGGACGCGTGTCGTCACAGCGAAGTTGAGTTCGCGCCCGCACGAATCGAGCCGAATCGTCTCTTCGGTGCCGATCGGCGCGGTTCCCCCGGGCCGAGGCCCCGGCGTCAGTCCCGCCCGCCCCGGAGGTGGTCGAGGACCAGGCGCCCGCGCGGCGACAAGCGGTAGCCGACGTCCAGGCTCTCCGTCAGCCCGCGTTCCTTCAGCTTGCGGACGTCGGACTCGAAGGGGAGCTTCTCGCGGCCCGCCCGCTCGGCGAGGTCGGCGGCGCGGACGGCGGGGTGCGCGGCGATGAGTTCGAGGGTGGCGGTGGTCCACGGGCCGTGGCCGCTGCGGGCGTCCATCCGGCCGAGGGCGGTGACGATGGCGTCCAGGTCGGCGGCGGAGAGGTCCGTGTCCGCGCGCAGGCCGATGCGGGGGTCGGCGCCGACGCGGCGGAGGGTGACGCGGTAGAGGGTGCGGTCGGCGCCGGGACGCTGGTCGGCGAGGAGGCTCGCGCGGTCGGCGTATCCGGCGCGGCGGGCGTCGCGGTCACTGACGGCGCTCTCCTCGACGGCGGCCACCGCGTCGACGGCGAGTACTCCGACCGCGGTACGCAGCTGTGTGCCGGGCCGGACGGCGGGCCGGGCCCAGCGCCGGAACGCCAGGTCGACCTCACCGGCGGCGATGTGGGCCAGGGCCTCCTGGCTGAACAGCACGGGCACCTCCGGGGTGGGGGGTCCTGTGGCGGCCACCGGCCGACACGGGGAAGTCTCCATCAGGCGGACGCCGCCCGCACCGGCAGCCGGACGCCGACGGCACCGGCAGCCGGACCTCGGGCCGCGCGGTCGGCCGACCGCGCCCGCACAGCACAGCGGCCCGGTGACCGAGATGGTCACCGGGCCGCCGTACCAGTACAGGCGATTCAATGTGCGCTGCCGACCGGAGCCGACCGCGTCATCGCACGCGCTGCAGCTCCCGCTCGGGGTCGCTGTGCGGCGCGGCCCCGCCGTTCACGTCGCCGAGCTGCTTGTGCAGCTTCTCGCCCTCCACGTCCACGTTCGGAAGGAGCGCGTCCAGCCAGCGCGGCAGCCACCAGGCGGACTTGCCGAGCAGTGCGAGCACCGCGGGCACGATCGCCATGCGGACCACGAAGGCGTCGAAGAGGATGGCCGACGCGAGGCCGAAGCCCATCATCTTGATCATGTCGTCGTTCTCCATGATGAAGCCGGAGAAGACGCTGATCATGATGACACCGGCAGCGGCGACGACGCGTCCGCTGTGGGTGAAGCCGGTGACCACTGCCTCGCCGGGGCGCGCCCCGTGGACGTACGCCTCACGCATCCGCGTGACGAGGAAGACCTCGTAGTCCATCGCGAGACCGAACACCACACCGATCATGAAGATCGGCATCATGCTCATGATCGGGCCGGGCTGGTCGACGCCGAAGACATCGGCGAGGTGGCCCTGCTGGAAGACCGCCACGACCGCGCCGAGCGCCGCGAGCACCGAGAGGAGGAAGCCCAGGGCCGCCTTCAGCGGCACCAGGATGGAGCGGAACACCAGCATCAGGAGCAGGAAGGCCAGGCCGACGACGAGACCCAGGTACGGGATCAGGGCGTCGTCGAGGGTCTGCGAGAAGTCGATGGTCAGGGCCGTCGAGCCGGTGATCAGGACCTCGGAGCCGGTCTTGCCCTCGACACCGCTGATGTCGGAGCGGATCTTCTTGACCAGCTTCTCCGTGTCGGCGTCACTCGGGCCGGTCTTCGGCGTGACCGTCATGGTCGCCGTGTTGTCGCCCTTGTTCGGCAGGGCCGGGGAGACACTCACGACGCCGTTGAACTTCTTGAGCTCCTCGCCGACGTCCTTCGCCGCGGCGCCCGCGCCCTTCTCCTTGTCGACGACGACCGTCAGCGGGCCGTTGAAGCCCTTGCCGAAGGAGTCCGACAGCATGTCGTACGCCTTGCGCTGGGTGGTGTCCGTCGCGAAGGTGCCCTCGTCGGGCAGGCCGAGCTCCAGCTTGGAGGCCGGGGCGGCGATGGCGCCGAGGCCGACGACGGCGAACAGCAGCACGATCAGCGGGCGGCGCAGCACGAACCGGGCCCAGCGGGTGCCGAGCTTCGGCTTGGCGTTCGCGTCGGTGAACGGCGTACCGAAGGGCTTCTTGCGGTCCTTGCGGCGCAGCACCTTGCGGCGGCCGAAGCCGAGCAGCGCCGGGATGAGGGTGAGCGCGATCAGCACGGCGATCACGACCGTGCCGGCTGCGGCCATACCCATCTTGGTGAGCAGCGGGATGTTGACGACCATCAGTCCGGCGAGCGCGATGACGACGGTGAGTCCCGCGAAGACGACTGCGGAGCCCGCGGTTCCGACGGCGCGGCCGACCGCGTCCTCCGGTTCTCGTCCTTCGGCGATCTCCGCTCGGTAGCGGGACACGATGAACAGCGCGTAGTCGATGCCGACCGCGAGACCGATCATCATCGCGAGCGTCGAGGTGGTGCTGGACAGCTCCAGGGTGCTGGCGAGCGCCGTGATGCTGGAGATGCCGATGCCCACGCCGATGAGGGCGGTCAGGATCGGCATGCCCGCGGCGATCATCGAGCCGAAGGTGATGAGCAGGACCACCGCGGAGACCGCGATGCCGATCAGCTCGGCGCTGCCGCCCATCGACTGCTCGGTGGGAACGGCGTCACCGCCCGCCTCGACGGTCAGACCGCCCTTGCGGGTGTCCTTCAGGATGTCGACCAGCGCGTCCTTGTTCTTGTCACTCAGCTCGGTGCCGGTGACCTTGTAGGACACGGTCGCGTAGGCGGTGGTGCCGTCCTTGCTGACGGCGCCCACCTTGAACGGGTCGTCGACCTTGGAGACCTTCGCGCCCTTGCCCAGGCGGTCGACCAGCTTCTCGACCTTCGCCTTGTTCTCGGCGGCGCTGATCTTCTCGCCGCCGGGGGCGCGGACGACTACGCGGGCGGTGGCGCCGTCGGCGTTCGTCTGCGGGAAGCGCTCGTCGAGCAGGTCGAAGGCCTTCTGCGACTCCGTGCCCGGCATGGAGAAGGTGTCGGCGGGTGCTGCGGGAGCCGCTGAGGCCGCGAAGCCGGCGCCGACGAACAGAAGCACCCATATGAGTGCCATCCATCCGCGTCGCCTGAAGGCGAGGCGGCCCAGTTTGTAGAGGAACGTAGCCACGGCGAAAGGGACTCCCGTCGGGATTGGCAGAGACGACCTTCGTCAGCGCCAGCGGCACGTCAGTACAGGTCGGCAGGATCCCCTCCATCGTGACTGCCGGTTCTGCCACGGAAGTCAGACTGCGGGCCGGACTATCGGCCCACGACCGGTGTAGTCCTGACAGGGGCAGCTCATCCTCGGGTAGGAGACGCGCAGAGTCCGTGTAGGTCTCATGTACCAAAGGGTCAAGAACGGTGTGATCTGCGTCTCTCGGACACCAACTTGCCCACAATGCGCCTCAATTCGGGACAGAGGCCGTGTTGTTGATCACGGAACCAGGGTGACACGGACACCCACTGTGCCGTTCACCCCACGCCGCAGCCTGCTGCCGAGCAGGACCATCCTCCCGGTCAGGCCGTACTTGCGCACGAGGAGTCTGCGGTAACGCGCAGTCGTCGTCGAGTCACAGATCTCGGCGGTGGCCGGAACCTGATCCCCCGTCGGATTGCCGCGTACGTCGCAGGGACCGACGAGCACGTCCGCCCGGCGCCGGATCCGCTTCACCTTCCAGCTGTCCGTCACCGTCCAGATCCCGAGCGCGTCGCCGTCCCGCACCACCCAGACGGGCGTCGGCACCCCGGTGCCGTTCTTGCGGTAGCTGGTGACCAGTACGTACTTGCCCTGGGCGAGGCGGTCGAGCCGCGAGGTGTCCATGCCGTGGAGTCTAGGGACGCGCCGGGCGGTATTGGCGTGATGATGACGTCGGCGGGCGCGTGCCGGAGCGATGAGTTCCGCGTGCGCTGCGGCACGCCGCGGGAGTTCGCCGAGAACCCGTCGAACCGGCTGTGTCCCACCCTCGGACCGCGCGAGGAGCAAAGCCGTGGGGTCGTGTCCCACGAGCACCATTCGTTCCCCGTCGCACCACCGGATACAGCGTCATCTTGACGGTATGGCAATGGAGTTGAGGGACGGGAGTGCCCCCGGGACCGTCTCCATCGACCGCCTGAGGGACGGCGCCGCTGTTGCTATCGTGATCCGGAGTCAGACCGGGAGACACCGCCGGGGGACACCGGGGGACAGCAGTCTTGGGGGATCATCCGTGCCGAACTCTCGCCGTGTCGGTGCCTGGCTCATCGACTTCGCGTTGGTGGTGGCGGCGGCCTGCGGGCTCGCGGTCCTGACCTTCCATCGCATCTCGGCACTCATCACCGATGTGCCCGAGCTGATGACCAAGGGCAGCTGGCACTTCGTCAAGTCCGGGGGCGACGCCCAGGGAGCGGCCGGGAACGTGGTCGACTCGCTGTGGAAGGACGCGGTGGGCTACGTCCAACAGGGCTTCCTGGCCCTGATCGTGCTCACCTTCCTCTACCAGTGGCTCACGCTCACCTGCACCGGCCGGACGCTGGGCAAGGCCCTGATGGGCTTGCGCGTCACGCCGCGCACACCCTCGCGCACCGCGGTGCGGGCGGCCGTCACCACCGCGGCCGACGTCGCGGTGTACGCGCTGGCCTGCTGCCTGCTGGTGCAGGGCTGGCTCGTCCTGTCCGTGCTGTGCTGGATCGCGGCAGTCGCCCTGTTCCTGCTGAACGTGCTCCCGGTGCTCTCGCGGTCGTCCCGCTCGCTCGCGGACCGCGTCGCCGGTACGGCCGTGGACTCCCCCGGATTCGCCGGGCTGCCCTCCGCCCGGCGCGAGCCCGACCAGCCCCAACGGAACCTCACCAGCTGGTGACGCGGTGGCGTCGGCCCCGGTCGGGCCGACGCCACCCCGCGTTCCGAAGGTCCGGGCGCCGGGCCGCCCGCTCAAGCCCGCGCGCCCCCGCCGCGTCGACCCGTCGGACGGCCCTAGGCCTTGGCCCCGCCGCTCCCCCGCAGCACCTCGATCACGCTCGCGTAGCTGTCCCCGCCGTGCCCCGCCGCCTGCGCCCGCCGCATGGTCGCCTGCAGCAGCTCCGGCAGCGCGTTGTCGACGCCCCGGTCGGCCGCCGCGTGGATGAGGTGGTCGATGGCCCCGATCTGTACGTCGACGGTCGCGTCGTCGCCCGGGTAGCGGCCCTCGTCCACCTGCGCCGCGTACCGCGTGAGGAAGCCGCTCACCGCGCCGCCGAGCCAGCGGTTCGCGAGCGCGGTGAACTCCGTGGCGGCCACCTTGTCCGCGCCGACGAGCGCCGTGCCGTGCAGCCAGCCGGTGAACGTGGACCACATGAGGCCGAGCAGCGCGGCGTCGTACAGCGAGGCGACCGCCGGGTCCGGGCCCAGGAACAGCGCGTCGCCGAGGACGTCCAGGGTTTCCTTGTGCGCGGTGAAGGTGTCCCGCGAACCGCTGTAGAGGAACATCATGTCCGGCCGTCCGACGCCGGGCGGCGTGGTCATGATGGCGCCGTCGAGGTAGCCGGCGCCCTGGCCCTCGGCCCAGTCCCTGAAGTCGCGGGCCTGCTCCGGCGATCCGGAGGTGACGTTCACCAGGGCGCGGCCCGGGAGCCGGTCGGCGACCGGGTCGAGCACGGTGTGCAGCGCGTCGTAGTCGAGCACACAGGCGATCACCAGCTCGGCGGCGGTCACCGCCTCCGCGGGCGTCGCCGCGACCCGCGCGCCACGCTCGGCGAGGGCCTTCGTCTTCTCGTGCGAACGGTTCCAGACGGTGGTCGGGTGGCCGTGCTCCAGGAAGGCGGCGGCTAGGGCCGTGCCCATGTTGCCGAGTCCGATGACGGTCACAGGGGCGCGTCGTTCTGCGCTCATTGCGTGGTTACTCCTCAAAGCTCCGCCTTTGGGCGGCTGATCACGTTGATCACGTACGGACCACCCTCGCAGCGCGCCGAGGACCCCGACAGTGACGGTGGTGCCGGTGCCCACCAAATTCCTGCCAGTGCGGCGGGCGCCGTATTCTCGGCCGCATGAGCGCTGGTTCTGTCGCGGTGGTCGTGACCGAGGAGATCGGGGTCCCGTCGTGGGACCTGTACGAACTGAGCATCCCGTGCACGGTGTTCGGCAAGCCCCAGCCGGACCTGGCCGACCCCTGGTACGACCTGCGGCTGTGCGGGATCACCGGCGGCGGGGAGGACGACGCCGCCACGGGGGCGGGCTTCTCGCTGCGCACGCCGTACGGGCTCGACGACCTGGTGGGCGCGGACACCGTCATCGTGCCGTCGGTGCCGGACGCCTGCCTCGAGGAGGGCGCGCCGCTGCCGCCCGGCCTCGTCGACGCGCTGCGCCGCGCCCACGCGGCGGGCGCCCGCATGGTCTCGCTGTGCAACGGCGCCTTCGCGCTCGCCGCGGCGGGCCTCCTCGACGGCCGCAGGGCCACCGCGCACTGGCAGCACACGGCCCAACTCGCCGCCCGCCACCCGCGAGTGCGGGTCGACGACTCGGTCCTGTACGTGGACGACGGCGACGTCCTGACCAGCGCGGGCCTGACCGCGGGTCTCGACCTGTGCCTGCATCTCGTACGCCGTGACCTCGGCGCGCACGTCGCCAACCAGCTCGCCCGCCGCATGGTGGTGCCCGCCCACCGGCCGGGCGGGCAGGCCCAGTTCATCGATCTGTCGGTGCCCGCCACGGACGACGCGGGCCTCAGCCCCGTCCTGGAGTGGGCCCGGGAGCGCCTCGACCAGCCGCTGACGGTGACGGATCTGGCGCGGCGCGCGGCGATGAGCCCGCGCACCTTCTACCGCCGCCTCCAGGCCGCCACCGGCACGACACCCCTGCAGTGGCTCCTCAACCAGCGCCTCGCGCGCGCCCAGAGCCTCCTGGAGTCCACCGGTCTGCCCATCGAGAAGGTCGGCGAACTCAGCGGCCTCGGCACGGCGAACAACCTGCGCCACCACTTCCTGAAGCAGGTCGGCGTGTCCCCGAGCGACTACCGCCGCGCGTTCCCGCAGTTGAGCGCGGCCGTGCCCGACCGGGCGCCGGCGCGGCCCGCCTGACGGCGCGTCGATAGTCTCGGCCCCTCGGGAAAGGGGTTCGGATGGACCGGAACATACGCACCGTGGACGACGTGTTGAAGCTGCTCGACGGGCTGTTCGCGCCGGGGGCCGACCGCTGGACGGCGGACGCGGGCGACTGGTGGGACGGCTTCTACGCCGACCGGTCCAAGCCGGTGCCGTTCTTCGTGGCGAAGCCCGACGCGAGCCTCGCCTCGTACGTCGAACGGGGCCTCGTCCAGCCGGGGCGCGCCCTCGAACTGGGCTGCGGTCCGGGCCGCAACGCCCTGCACCTGGCCGCGCTCGGCTTCGCCGTGGACGCCGTCGACGTCTCGCCCGCCGCGCTCGCCTGGGCGAGGGAGCGCGCCCGTGCGGCCGGGGCGGAGGTCCGCTTCCACCTCGGCGACGCGTTCGCGCTCGACCCCGCCGTGCTGGACGGACCGTACGACCTGGTCTACGACTCGGGCTGCTTCCACCATCTGCCGCCGCACCGCCGCGTCAGCTACCTCGCCCTGCTGGAACGCGCCCTCGCGCCCGGCGGCCACTTCGGCCTCACCTGTTTCGCGGCGGGCGGCATGGGCTCCGAACTCCCCGACGCCGACCTCTACGGCGGCTCCGGACTCCAGGGCGGCCTCGCCTACACCGCGGAGTCGCTGCGCTGGATCTTCTCCGACCTCACCGAGGTCGAGCTGTGCCGGATGCGCGACGAGCCGCCCGAGTCGGCGTACTTCGGCGAGCCGTTCCTGTGGACGGGCTTGTTCCGCAAGGACGCCGCCGCCGAGGCCCCCGCTCCGTAGGGCGGCTTCGCCTACGGCCCGTCGCTCTCGACCGCGTCGTCCGCCCCGCCGTGGCCCCCGCCGACGCCGCGGCTGCGCGCGAGCAGCGTCGTCCCCACGACGACGAGGCCGACGGCCACCAACTTGGCCGCGCCGTGCAGCATCATCAGGTGGCCTTCGACGTCGAAGCCGCCGAGGAACAGGAAGAGCGCGCCGCCGACGCCGAGCAGGATGAGGACGACTCCGCCGACCGGGCCGAAACCGGCCCACCACGGCATCTCGACGGGGGCGGTGGCGTCCGCGCGGCTCACGTCGTCGGCGGTGTCCGCATCGGTGACGGTGGTCGTGTCGGCGCCGATGCCCGCCGCGTGCGCCACGTCGGCCGTCTTCTCCCTGTCGGACACGTTCCGCCTCTCCCCCGCACCCGTCGCCCCCGACGGCTCACTTGATCGATTCCCCGGACGCCGACGTTAGCGCCTGCGCGGTGATCGGCAAAGCATCTGTACCTACTAGTATGTACAAGACACTCGGCGCGCAGGCCACCGCCTGCGCGCCGCAGGGACCAGCGAAGGGACCACCGCCATGCCTTTTGTCCGCATAGACGCCCTGGAGGCCGGACCCGAGCGCCTCGACGCCCTCGGCCGGGCCGTGCACGACGCACTCGTGGAGACCATCGGCATCCCGGCCGACGACCGCTTCCAGGTGCTCAACGGCCACACCGGCGGGGGCAGCACGCTGCGGTACGACGACTATCTCGGCGTACGCCGGGACCGCGGCATCGTGTACGTGGCGATCACCATGCGCGCGGGCCGCACCCCCGACCGGAAGCGGGCGCTCTACCGGCGGATCGCCGAACTCGCCCAGGAGTACGCGGACACGGAGCCGCGGAACGTGTTCGTCACCGTGACCGAGAACGAGTCGATCGACTGGTCGCTCGGCAACGGCGTCGCGCAGTACGCCGAGCCGCCGCACCGGGGCGCCGGGCCCCTATAGGGCACTCCCGCTCCGCGCGCCCGGCGTTCGGCGACATCGTCATGCTCCCGCGTGACGCGGCCCGCGCCGGACGCCGCGAGTCGGGACAATGCACCCATGCCTGACGACTGGAAGCGGCAGATCGACGCGCTGCACAGCGACTTGGTCCGCCGTGACGACCCGGCCGCGTGGGTCAGCGAGGCCGACGCGGTGGATGCCTCGTATCTGTACCCACAACTAGCCGTGCGCGGACCGGTCTTCGGTCTTGCCGCCCGGGCGACCGGCGCCGAGGAGCCATGGCGGCTGCTCGGCGACGTCACCGACGGCACGCCCCAACAGGCCCGGGACGGCCTCAACTCCCTGCTGTGGTTCAAGGCGAAGGACGGGACCGACGACCCGGAGCAGCGGCGGGCGCTGCTCGCGGCCGTGGCGCGGCTCGAACGCGAGACGGTCAACGAGGTCACCGTGCTCGGCACGCGCTACCGGATCATCCGCGGCGACGAGTTCGCGCGCGCCGGCGCGGACGGCCTCGAACCGCCGCGGCCCACCGACCCCGAACCGGGCGACGTGTCCTGGGCGGACCGCCCCTCGCCGCCCTCGCAGGACATCGGCTTCACGCTCGGCCCGAACAGCGCCGAGGGCCTGATGGCGGGGGCACTGCGGATCGCGCTGCGCGGCTTCACCTACTCGGGCGGCCACCTCCCGCCGCCGCTCCGCAAGGACTCCGAGCTGGCCGCCCGGGACTACCCGGAGGTCGTCCTGCTCCCGGTCAGCTTCGGCGTCGCCGAGCGCCGGGGCGAGCGGTGGCGGCCGCGCGGCGCCCTCATGCCCACCCCGCACGACGCCCGGCGGCTGCTCGTCCACGGCATGACCGAGCTGTGGCCGCTCCTGTACGACTTCGACGACGCCGAACGCACCGCATTCCGCCGCGCCGCCGAGGACTTCAAGGCGGCGGGCCGCGCCAACCAGGTGGTCGTGCGCGACCGGTGCTTCCGCATCTGCCGCGTGGAACGCATGGTCCGGATCGGCACCGACGGGCCCGAGTCGGCGCGCCCCTCGGACATGGAGACGACGGAGCCCATGAAGCTGCATCCGACGATGGACGCGGACGGGGTCATCCACTACGACGAGTGAGCGCTGTCGCGGAACGACTCACACCGCCACAAAACACCATCGGCACCGCACCGGTTCCGGCTCCCCGGCGTCCGGGCAACCGGACATCTGTGTGTACGGGACACCGGTCCGGGGTAGCGGTTCGGGCGCCGACCGAACCGCCACCCCAGGTTGCGGCACTTGCCCCGCTTCTGGTTCCGTCGCGCGGGCGACCACTTGAACCGCGGCCCGACCGCCTAGCTGCTCGACGGAGTGCTGATGACCACCGAACCGAACCCGACCGCCCACCGCCCCGGTGGCGACTCGGCCGCTCCCACCCCCCGTTGGCTGCGCCGCACCCAGCCGCGCCCCGGTGCCCGGACCACCCTGGTGTGCTTCCCGCACGCGGGCGGCACCGCCTCCTTCTTCGCGCCGTGGGCGAAGCTGCTGCCGCTGGACGTGGAGCTGGTCGCGGTCCAGTACCCGGGCCGTCAGGACCGGATCGCGGAGCGGCCGATCGGAACCATGACGGAGCTGGCCGACGCGGTCACGGAGGCGCTGCGGGCGGGCCTGCGCCCCGATCGGGACCTGGTCTTCTTCGGCCACAGCATGGGCGCGGCGCTGGCCTGGGAGACGGCGCTGCGCCTGGAGGCGGGGCCGGGTCCCGCGCCCCGGCAGGTGTTCGTGTCCGGCCGCCAGGGTCCGCGCCGCCACCGTCCCGGGACCACCCATCTACTGCCGGAGGAGCGGCTCGTCGACGAGATCAAGCAGCTCGGCGGCACCGACCCGCAGCTCCTCGACGACCCCGACCTGCGCGAGATGGTGCTGCCCGCGATACGCGCCGACTACCGCCTGATCGAGACGTACCGGCCGGACCTGGCGGCGCGGCTCCGCTGCCCCATCGGCGTGCTCACGGGCGACCAGGACATCGAGGTGTCGCCGGAGGACGTGGAGGCGTGGCGCGACGCGGGCAGCGGTGACTTCTCCGCCCTGGTGCTGCCCGGCGACCACTTCTACCTGGCCGACCAGGCGGAGCGCGTCATCTCCTCGATGTTCGCCGGTCGCACCGTCTGAGCTCTGCGCCCCGTTGCGGGACGGCCCCGGCTCCCCGGGCGTCAGCCCGCGAAGGCCGTCCCCGGCAGGCCCTGGCCCGCGTTCTGGACCACGAGGACCGAGCCCGCCATCGGGTGCGGGCGGTCCAGGCCGGTCCGGGCCGACGTGACGTACAGGTCGCGCAGGTCCGGGCCGCCGAACGCGCAGGCCGTGGGGCGCGCCACCGGGAGGCGCAGGACGCGGTCCAGCGCCCCGTCCGGGGTGTAGCGCCGCACCTGCCCGCCGTCCCAGAGCGCCACCCACACGCAGCCGTCGGCGTCCACGGTCAAGCCGTCCGGGAAGCCGTCCGAGTCCGCGATCACGGCGAACTCCCGCCGCTCGACCGGTCGTCGGCCGTCCATGCGGCAGACGTCGACGCGCCGCGTGGGGCTGTCCACGTAGTACATGAGCGTGCCGTCGGGGCTCCAGCCGGTGCCGTTGCTGACGGCCACGTCAGGGAACACCTCGGTCACGGTGCCGTCCGCCGTGACGCGCGTGAGGCCACCGCCGCCGGGCGCTTCGTCATAGCGCATGGTGCCCGCCCAGAGCGCGCCGTCCGGGGCGACGGCCGCGTCGTTGCCGCGCCGTCCGGCGACCGGGTCGCGCACCAGCCAGGCGAAGGCGCCGTCCGGACCGTAGAGCCCGATGCCGTCGCGGAGGTTGACGACGATGCCGCCGCCGGCCCGCGGCTTGGCGGCGCCGACGTGCTGTTCCGTGGCGAGCACCGTGCGGCGGCCGCTCGCCGGGTCGTAGGTGTGGACACGGGAGTTGAGGATGTCCACCCAGATCAGCCGGTCGGCGGCCGGGTCCCAGGTGGGGCCCTCGCCCAGTTCGGCCCACTCGTGCACCGCGACCTCGACGACCGGATTCCACTTCGTCACCGTCTCACCCTTCGCCACCGCTCCACCTCTCGTCGGGGCCCCGCCTCGGCCGGGGCCGGGCGCCCGCCGCGATCCATGGCCACGGCTCACGCCCCCTGGGGCCCATCCAACCCGTCCGACCCGTCGGCGGCGAGTACGCGGGCATGCCGAAGACCCATGCGGCGCGCGAACTCGTGGCGATCACTGCCTCGTTCATCGATGGTGCGTCGATGAGGGCGGCACCGGCACGGTACTGGGTGCCGTCGTCGTCGGCCAGATGTCCGGCGTACCCGACGACGGCAGGTCATGCGTCGGTGGGGGCACCGACTACGGGCAGACCGCCGTCGCGGTCGTGCTGCTCGCGGCGGTCGGGGGCACTGTGCGCGGCGCGGGGGTGCGCCGTGCACGGGGGGCGGGGTGGTGGGACCCCGTCCGGTGGGCGGGGCCCACGCGGCGTATCAACGTCCGCGTGGTCGGTGCGCCCCGCCTGACACGCGGCGGTGTGACTGTCGACGCGCACGCGCGGGCCGACGCGAAGTGGCCGGCCACTGCCGGACAGATGCATTCCACCCGGCCGCAGTACGGGCAGACAGGAACCATGGTTGTCATGCGTGTCAATATGCCCTGTCGAAGTCAAGATTCCGTTAGAACCGGGTGAGTATCGGCTAGGTCGGGGTGGCCATTGTCCCTTTCGTGCGGGAAGTGCTCCGTGAGCTGTGTCTCCCTGAGCGCGCTGGTTCGCCCGGAGCGCAACTCCCGCCGCATTGCCCCTTTCCTCCGTAGAGTGATCATGTGGCTGAGACCTGGAATGAGACCGCCGAGGGCGTGCTGCGGCTGCCCTCCGGCCGACTTGTGCGCGGCCGGGGACTCCGTCGCCCGCTGCCCGCGGGACCTGAGCCCATGTTCGCCGTCCACCTCCAGGGCAAGCAGCCGCCCGAGGTGCCGTGGGACGCGCGCTGGCTGCGCTGGCCGGACTTCTGGCTGCCCACGGACCGGGTCGCGGCGCGTCAACTCCTCGGTGAGGCCTGGGCGCGCGCCGCGACGGAGCGGGTGGAGATCGCCTGTGGCGGCGGCTTCGGGCGCACCGGCACGGCCCTCGCCTGCCTGGCCGTGCTCGACGGCGTCCCGGCCGGGGAGGCCGTCGCCTATGTGCGCGCGCACTATCACCGCCGCGCCGTCGAGACACCCTGGCAGCGGCGCTACGTACGCGACTTCGGCACCCCGCCCGCCGGCTGACGCCCGCCCGGGGCACCGGGCACGTCAGCGGTTCAGGGCCACGAGCGTGGCGTCCAGGTCGGCGTCCCGAGGGCGGTTGTGCGGCAGCCTGGCCAGGACGCGGGCCATGCCGCAGGTGTCCGTGAGCGCGGAGAAGACCAGGCCACCGGCGATCGCGGCGGACAGCCACAGGGCGTACGGCCACAGCAGCCCGAGGGCCAGGCCGGTCAGGACCAGCGACCCGGCGGCCAGGCGGACTTGGCGCTCCATGGCCCAGGCGGTGCGGGGTGTGCCCTGGGGGTGCTCGACGTCGTATCCGCGCTGTGTCCAGGCGGTGGTGCCGCCGGTGAGGGTGGCGGCGGGGACGCCGTTCTCCGCCAGGGTCGCGCAGGCACGGGCGGAGCGGTTGCCGGAGGCGCACACCAGGAGGAGTTCGCCGCGTGCCGCCGCGGCCCGCAGGGCGGGCAGGGCTTCGGTGAGGCGTTCCAGGGGGATGTTGTGGGCGCCGGGCAGGTGCCCGGCGGCGAATTCACCGGGGGTGCGGACGTCTACGACGGCCAGTTCGTCCAGGCGTTGGCGCGCCTGGTCGGCGGTGAGCGCGGTGGGGGACGGCACGGGGGTTCCCTTCATCGGATGCCTCGGGATGTCTTGGTTGATACGTGCACCACTCCCGTACGGTACCCATAGGGGTATCCAGATCGGAGTGACCAGTGGAACTGACGATGGCGGCCGAGGAACTGAAGACGGCGGTCAACCGGCTGCGCCGGGCCCAGGGCCAGATCAACGGCGTGATCAAGATGATCGAGGAGGGCCGGGACTGCGAGGACGTCATCACCCAGCTCGCCGCCGCGTCCCGGGCGTTGGACAAGGCCGGGTTCGCCATCATCGCCACCGGCCTCCAGCACTGCCTGACCGACACGGAGTTGGCCGAAAGCGGTGACCGGGAGCGGATGCGGGCACGCCTGGAGAAGCTGTTCCTGTCGTTGGCGTGAGGGGGCGTCCGCCGCTTCTGACGGTGGCGTGAGTCGGCGCCCACGGCTCCCGTCACCCCCAGCCTCCGCCCCGGGCGACCGCGTCCGCCGCCATCGCGGCGGCCACCGCGAGCAGCACGACCGCGAACGTGCGGCGCAGCGCGGACCCGGAAAGCCTGGCCGCGAGCCGCTTGCCGTCCCAGGCGCCGAGGATCGCCGCGCCGGTGAAGGGCCCGACCACCGCCCAGTCGAGGCCGGTCGTCGTACTGCCGCGCGTGACCAGCGAGGCAACGGAGTTGACCGCGATGACCAGCAGGCTGGTTCCGGTGGCGGCCCGCATCTCGAAGGCGAGGACGGTGACGAGGGCCGGTACGACGAGGAAGCCACCGCCGACACCGAGGAGCCCGGTCAGCGCACCGAGCCCGGCCCCGGCCCCGGCCGCCCGCCCCGGCTTCGCCGCAGCCCGCTCCGCGCGGACCGCACGCCCTGCCCCGTCCGGGCGCTCCACCCCGCCCGAAGGGTCCACCCGGTCCGAAGGCTCCACGCCGTTCACACGCCCCACTCCACCGCCCCCGCGAGACTCCCCGCCGTCCCCGCGAGACACACTGCCGTCCCCACGAGACTCCCCGTCCCCGGATGCCGTGCCACCGCCGCTCCCCCTCCGCCCCACCCTCAGCATCAACACCCCGGCAACCCCCGCCACACCCGCGAACGCCGCCGTCAGCACCGGCTGGGGCAGCCGACCCGCCACCGCCCCGGCCCCGGCGGCGGGCAGAACCCCGGTCGCCGCGAACAGCGTCCCCGCCCGCCACCGCACCTGCCCCGAGCGGGCGTGGGCGTACAGCGCCGTGGCAGACGTGACCGCCACGATCAGCAGGCTCGCGGTCGTGGCCGCCGCCGGGGTGAAGCCCAGGAGGTAGATCAGGGCGGGCACGGCGAGCATGCTGCCGCCCCCGCCGAGTGCCCCGAGGGCCAGGCCGACCACGGCCCCGGCGGCCAGGGCCAGGACGAGCGGGCTCACGTTCGGGTGCAGGAGCGGCCGTCGTGGACGGGCAGCCCCGCCCGGGCCAGCGCGCCCGCGTCGAACACGTCGTCC
Organism: Streptomyces flavofungini; assembly: GCF_014650815.1. Taxonomy (GTDB): domain Bacteria; phylum Actinomycetota; class Actinomycetes; order Streptomycetales; family Streptomycetaceae; genus Streptomyces; species Streptomyces flavofungini. The sequence continues at coordinate 197,269 of NZ_BMVR01000003.1, read as the reverse complement.
ACCACGACGACTTCGCGCCCGGCCGCGGCAAGCAGCGACGCCCCGATCGCCGCGCGCATCCCGCTGCCGCAGTGCACCCACACCACGCCGTCCGGCACCTCGCCGAGGCGTCCGCGCAGGGCGTGCAGCGGCACGTGCGCGGAGTCCTCGATGTGGGCGCCCGCCCGCTCCGAGGCGCGGCGCACGTCGAGGATCACCACGTCGTCCCGTTCCTTGCGGGCATCGGCCAGGTCGGCGAACGTGGCTCGGGGGAAGGACCCGAGGCGCTCCCCCGCGCGTACCCAGTCGCCGGGGTCGCCCGTCGCGCCCGCCGCCGGACGGTCGATGCCCACGCGCACCAACTCACGTTGCGCGTCGGCCAGTTGGCGTGGCGACTCGGCGAGCAGCGTGACCGGGGTGCCCCACGGGATCAGCCACGCCAGATACGTGGCGAGCTTGCCCTCGGCCTCGAAGTTGAGTGACCCCACGACGTGCCCGGCGGCGAACGCCACCCGGCCGCGCAGGTCCACCACCCACTCCCCGGCCCGGAGCCGCGCGGCGATCTCCTCGGCGTCGGCGGGCCCGGGCGGGGTCAGGTCGACGGGCGCGGGCCCGGCGGCGTTGGCCGGGCCCATGTGCGCGTAGTACGCGGGCACGTCGTCGAGCCCGGCGAGCAGTTCGGCCACGAACGTGTCCACGTCCTGGGTCAGGGCCGGGTTGGCCGTCCGTTCCGCGCCGATGGTGGTCGTGTCGCCCTCGGACCGCGCGGCCGAGCAGAAGCTGCCGAAGCCGTGGGTGGGCAGTACGCGCACCGCGTCGTCCAGTTCCTCGGCGAGCCGGTGCGCCGAGGCGTGCTGGGCACGGGCCAGCGACTCGGTGAGGCCTGGTTCGACCAGGTCGGGGCGGCCCACGGTGCCGATGAGCAGGGAGCCGCCGGTGAAGGCCGCCACCGGGTGGCCGCCCACCGTCAGGACGTACGACAGGTGGTGCGGCGTGTGACCGGGTGTGGCGACGGCGCGCAACGCCACTGCCCCGTCCACGGCCCCGTCCACCGCCTCGTCCACCGACACCACATCACCATCAGCGACCCCCACATGCGCAAACGCCACCCCCGCCCCCACCGGCACCACATACCGCGCCCCCGTCACCCGGGCCAGCTCCAGGCCGCCGCTCACGTAGTCGTTGTGGACGTGGGTCTCCGCGACGTACCCGATCCGTACGCCGCGGCGGGCCGCTGCCGCGATGACCCGGTCGATGTCGCGTGGCGGGTCGACGGCCACGGCGACGGCCTGGCCTCCGGCCAGATAGCTGCGGTTGCCGAGGCCCGCGAGTTCGAGGGTGTCGACGAAGAACACGGCTGTCACTCCCTTTCCGCTTCCGCCCTTCCGGGGCTGCGCCCTCGGGTCATTACCCCCGGGGGTATGGAATCCTCCACCTTCACCATACCCAAGGGGGTATTTTCCGGCTCCGCGCGGCGGGGCACGATGGCCGGGAATGACCCCACCCGCCCCGAGGAAGCGCCCCACCCACAAGCCCCGCCCCGGAGGAACGACGAGCATGAGCGACGACGACATGGTGACGAACTGGGCGGGGAACATCGCCTTCACGGCCCGCCGACTGCACCGCCCCGCCTCGCCGGCGGAGCTGCGGGCGCTCGTGACCGGCGCCCGGCAGGTGCGGGTCCTCGGCAGCGGGCACTCCTTCAACCGCATCGCGGACACCGACGACCCGGACGGCACCCTCATCACCCTGGCCGGGCTGCCGCCCACCGTGGACGTCGACACGGCGGCGCGCACGGTGCGGGTCGCGGGCGGCGTCCGGTACGCCGAACTCGCCGACCGCGTCCACGCGTTCGGCCTCGCGCTCGCCAACATGGCCTCGCTCCCCCATATCTCGGTGGCGGGTTCGGTGGCGACCGGTACCCACGGCTCGGGGAACGCGCTGCCGCCGCTGTCGTCGTCGGTGTGCGCGGTGGAGTTCATGACGGCGGACGGCACGCTCGTCACCTTGCGCCGCGGGGACGCCGGGTTCGACGGCGCCGTGGTCTCGCTGGGCGCGCTCGGCGTGGTGACCGCGCTGACCCTCGACCTGGAGCCCGCGTACGAGGTGGCGCAGCACCTGTTCGTGGACCTCCCGCTGGCGGGGCTCGACTTCGACGCGGTGACGTCGTCGGCGTACAGCGTCAGCCTCTTCACGGACTGGCGCGGGCCGCGCTTCACGACCGTGTGTCTCAAGCAGCGGGCGGGGCGCGGCGTCGACTTCCCGTGGGCCGCGCCCGCCACCGAGCCGCACCACCCGGTGCCCGGCGTGCCCGCCGACAACTGCACGCGGCAGCTCGGCGTCCCCGGCCCCTGGCACGACCGGCTGCCGCATTTCCGCGCCGACTTCACACCCAGCAGCGGCGCCGAGCTCCAGTCGGAGTACCTGCTGCCGCGCGCCGACGCGCTCCCCGCGCTGCAGGCCCTCGATGCCGTCCGGGAGACGATCGCGCCGGTCCTCCAGGTCTGCGAGGTCCGTACGGTCGCGGCGGACACGCAGTGGCTCAGCCTCGCGTACGACCGTGCCGCGGTGGCGTTCCACTTCACCTGGGCGCCGGACCCGGCCGCCGTCCTGCCGGTGATCGCCCGGATCGAGGAGGCCCTGGCGCCGTTCGCGCCCCGCCCCCACTGGGGCAAGCTCTTCCGCACCCCGCCGACGGGCCTGCACGCCGTCCACCCGCGCCTCGCGGACTTCGCGGCGCTCGTGACAGAGCTGGACCCGGCCGGGACGTTCCGCAACGCCTTCGTGCGGAACGTCCTCGGCCGGGCCTGAGCGGCGGCGGTCAGCCGCGCTGGAACACCGCGACCGTGCGCGCCGGGACCCGGAAGGTCCCCGAACTCTTCTCGTACGCGGCCGACTTGACCACGGGGTCGGCTCCGCGCGCCTGCACGGGATGCAGCGCGTAAGCGTTCCCCGTCAGGTCCGCGATCCGCTGGGACCGCTCCTGCGGCGTGGCGTTGAAGACGACCACGAGGGAGCCGAGGCGCATGGTGATGACGCCGGGCGTCTCCGCCGGGGTGCCGGACAGCGGGAAGGACAGTTCCCGCTGGACCCGCTCGCCCGTGGCGAGCGAGAAGGCCGGTTCGGTGGCGCGCAGCCGCAGCAGGTCCCGGTACGCGGCCGCGGCGCCGCGGATGTCCGCGCAGCCGGGGGCGAGCGCGGGGTCCGCAAGGAGGGGCTTGGCGTAGGGCCACTTGGGCTTGTTGTCGGCGGCGGGCGGCAGGCCGCGGCCGAAGCCGTTGCCGTCGCGGCAGTCCCAGTGGATGGCGTTGAACCAGTCGCCGCTGTCGTAGGAGTTGCGGTCGAGGGACTTGGACCTCAGCAGGTCGCTGCCCGCCTGGTACAGCGCCGGGCCCTGCGAGAGGGTCGCCGTCGCCGTCGCGAGGACCTGCATCCGGGCCCGGTCGGCCGGTGCGGTGCCGCGCGGGAGCTTGAAGGCGAGGGCGTCGTACAGCGTCTCGTTGTCGTGGGCGTCGGCGTAGGCGAGGGCGTCGCCCGGCGCGGCCGCGTAACCGGCGGGGGCGCCGTTGTAGTCGACGTCGGCGCCGGTGACCTCGCGGCCGGCGGAGTCGGTGAAGGCGTACCCGGCCAGGTTGCCGGTGAGGCCGACCTTGATCAGGTCCTGGTAGTGCAGGAGGCGGGCCTTCTGTTCGGCGGGCGTACCGTTCGCGGTGGACGCGTTGGGGGCGGTGTAGAGGCCGCTGGCGAAGCCCTGGACGCCGGGGTCCTCGTCGAAGGGGCCGCCGCCGCGCACGGCGTCGCGGGCGCGGTCGGAGAAGGTGGCGATGCCCGTGCCCGCCATGTTGCGCTGCGTGGCCTGCTCGAAGCGGGCGTCGTCGGCGATCTCGCCGAAGTTCCAGCCCTCTCCGTAGAGCACGATCTTCTTGCCGTCGACGCCGTCCTTCTTCAGGGTGAGGGCGTCGAGGGCTTTGCGGACGGCGAGGATGTTGGCCTTCGGGTGGTGTCCCATGAGGTCGAAGCGGAAGCCGTCGACCTTGTATTTCTTGGCCCAGGTGACGATGGAGTCGACGACGAGCCGGCCCATCATGGCGTTCTCGGGGGCTGTGTTCGCGCAGCAGGTGGAGGTGGCCACGGAGCCGTCGGCGAGCAGGCGCTGGTAGTAGCCGGGCACGATCTTGTCGAGGATCGACTTGTCGGCCTGGCCGCTCGCGACGGTGTGGTTGTAGACGACGTCCATGACGGTGCGCAGACCGGCGCCGTTGAGGCCTTGCACCATCTTGCGGAACTCGACGGTACGCCGCGGGCCTTCGGGGTCGCTCGCGTAGGAGCCCTCGGGGACGGTGTAGTGCAGCGGATCGTAGCCCCAGTTGTAGGCGTCCTTGGCGGCGGCCTTGCCCACGCAGGCCTGCTGCTCCTCGGAGTCCGGCGCGAACGACGCCAGGTCGCAGTCGGGCGTTTTCTGTTGGGACTTGCGTTCGGGGATGGTGCCGATGTCGAACGCGGGCAGCAGGTGGACGTACGACGTCCCGGACCTGGCGAGCCTGCGCAGGTGTCGCATGCCGTTCGACGTGCGGTCCGTGAACGCCAGGTACTGGCCCGGGTGTTCGGCCGTGCGGTCGCCGATGGAGAAGTCGCGGATGTGCAGTTCCTGGATCTGCGCGTCCCGCAGGGGTGTCGCGGGCGGCTTGCGCAGGGTCCGCCAGCCCTTGGGGGCGAGCTGCGGGTCGTCGAGGTCGACGAGGAGGCTCCGGGCCGAGTCGGTGGTGAGGGCGGTGGCGTAGGGGTCGGTGACCTTGTTGGTGACGACCTTGCGCACGCTCGGCGCCCACACCTTCACGACGTACCGGTACGGCTTCCCGGTCCAGCTCCTCGGCCCGCTCGCCGACCACACACCGGACGCCGCGTCCCGGCGCATCGGCACGGTCCGGCCGTCGATGTCGAGCCGGACGTTCTGGGCGGTGGGCGCCCACACCGCGAGCGACGGGCCGCCCCGGCCGAAGTCGGGGCCGAGCGGGGCCTTGGTGGCGTCGGGGCCGTACAGGTCGTCGAGGACGCCGTGGGTCTGGACGCCGGTGGTGGCCCGCAGCGCGCCGCCGTCGGCGCGGCTCACCGCGACGACCTGGCCGGTGAGGGCCGCACGGATCCGGCGGCGGTCGCGTGGATCGACGCGGAAGGCCGCGTAGGTCCGCAGGTGCGGGAACGCCTTCCGCTGGTCCTCGGTGAGGCCGCCCGGCACCGGTGCGAGCCGGATCCGGCCGCCCCGGCCGGTGAGTTCGCCGTCCTCGACGGTGAGCCCACCGGTCCGCGCGTACACCAACTCCGTCTCCGCGCCCGCCCCTTCGGCGCCCCGGTCGGCGGTGCCCGCCGGGACGTTCCAGGCGACGGTGTCGCGGTCGATCCACTGTGCCTCGGCCTTCGTCAGGTCGGCGTCGGCGGCGCGGGCCTGGCGGGCGGGCTTCCCGGGCGCCGCCGCCGCGCCCGTCGGGGGCACGGTGGCGGCGAGCAGGGCCAGGGCCAGGGCCGCGGTGGTGCGGCGTACGGAGCCGGTCACGGTGGGGACTCTCCTCTGGGGACGGATGGCCGGTCGGCGGCTCGCGCGCGCCGGTGGCCGGTCAGCAGGTGCGGGCGCCGGTGTGCAGCGCGAGTGCGGTGTTCGGCGCGACGGAGGCGGTGAAGCGGCCCGAGCCGTCGACGGTGACGCTCCGGCCGCTCTGCACGTCGCAGTAGCTGCCCGCGGCCAGGGACGTCTGGAAGGTCCGGTCGAGCGCGGCACCTTCGTGGTTGATCACGACGTACGCCTTGTCGCCGCGCCCGAACGCGACGGCGTTGTCGCCGTTGTCCCACCAGTGGGTGACGCCGGTGCCGTGCGCGGTGTTGCGCAGCTTCACCATGCCCTTGATCTCGGGCCAGGCGTGCTGGCACTTCCAGCCGTCGCTGTAACAGGCGTTCACCTGGCCGCCGTTGGGCGGTCCCGCGTCGCGGTCGGTGAACTCGTAGCCGGAGTGGACGTCCGGGGCGCCGTAGGGCCAGGCGAGCATGAAGACGTGCGCGAGGGTGTGGTTCGCGCCGTCCTTGTAGGTGAGGGTGTCGCCGCCGCGCTCGGTGTCGTGGTTGGCGACGAACACGGCGGACTTGCCGGACTGCAGGTAGCCCCAGCCCTCGCCGAAGTTCTTCAGGTACGCGAGCTTCTCGCCGGTGAAGACCCGCTTGAGGTCGCGGGCGTAGCGGAACTCCTGTACATCGCCGTTGCCCAGGTACTCGTCCGGCGACACCGCCTCGCCCGCGCCGAAGATCGCCTCCTGCTTCCAGTAGACGTTCCGGTCCTTCAGGCGCGACTTGATGTTCGCGAGGTCTCCGGCGGCCATGTGCTTGGCGGCGTCCACCCGGAATCCGTCGGCGCCGAGGGAGAGCAGGTCGTTCATGTAGGCGGCGATGCGGCCGCGTACGTGGTCCTCGCCGGTGTCCAGGTCCGCGAGGCCGACCAGCTCGCACTCCTGGACGTTGGTGCGGTCCTGGTAGTTGGAGATCTGGGCGGTGCAGTTGTCGAGGTCGGGCCGCGTGTAGCTGCCCGGGTAGGTGTACTTCGTGTACGAGGTGCCGCCGGTGCCGGTGCCGTCGCCCGCTGCCATGTGGTTGATGACGGTGTCGACGACGACCTTCACGCCCGCCGCGTGGCAGGTCTCGACCATGCTCTTGAAGGCGGCCCGGTCACCGAGCCGACCCGCGATCTTGTAGCTGACGGGCTGGTACGACGTCCACCACTGCGGGCCCTGGATGTGCTCCTGCGGGGGCGACACCTGGACGTAGCCGTAGCCGTCGGGGCCGAGCCGGTCCGTGCACGCCTTGGCCACCGAGCTGAACTTCCACTCGAAGAGGACGGCGGTGACGTCCTTGGCGCCGGGCGGGGCGGCGGCGGCCTGCGGCGCGCCGCCGACCAGGCTCCCGCCGACTCCGGCGAGCAGGGCGAGGGTCGCGGCCCGGGTCCTGCGTGCGGTTGCTGGCTGCGTGCGCGTACGACGTGTCACGGGGGCCTCCTGCGCGGGTGAAGTGGGGGGCCTTCCACGGCGGTGCCAATGCGGCGTGCTCGCGCGACCGTTGAAGGTTGTTGCAGCAAGATTGCGGCAGTGTTTTCGCCCGTGACCGTACGACCGTCAATCATCACGGTCAACCCTTGGGACGCACCTGGGCCGTCGAGCCTCGTACGACGAGCTCCGGCTGGAAGACGAACTCCGTGCGCTGCACGGGATTTCCGTTGATCTCCTCAAGGAGGGCACCGACGGCGGCCGACGCCATCGCCTGCACGGGCTGGCGCACCGTGGTCAGCGGCGGGTCCGTGAACGCGATGAGCGGCGAGTCGTCGAAGCCCACCACGGACACGTCGCCGGGCACCGTGAGGCCGCGCTGCCGGGCGGCCCGGACCGCGCCGAGCGCCATCATGTCGCTGCCGCAGACCACGGCGGTGCAGCCGCGGTCGAGCAGCGCCCCGGCCGCGGCCGCGCCGCCCTCGACGGTGAACAGCGTGCGCTGCACGAACGGTTCGGCCTCCCCCGGTGCCAGGCCGACGTGCTCGTGCAGCGCCGCCGCGAACCCCTCCGCCTTGCGCCGCGAGGGGACGTAGCGGGTCGGCCCGATGGCGAGGCCGATCCGCTCGTGCCCGAGGTCGGCGAGGTGGCGCACCGCCATCCGCACGGCCGCCCGGTCGTCGGCCGAGACGCAGGAGACGGGGATGTCCGCGTTGTAGCCGTTGATGAGGACGAACGGGACGCCCCGGCCCGCGAGTTCCCGGTAGCGCCCGTGGTCGGCGCTCGCGTCGGCGTGCAGCCCGGACAGGAACACGATGCCGCTGACGCCGCGTTCCTCCAGCTGCTCCACCAGCTCGTCCTCGGTGGCGCCGCCCGGCAGCTGCGTGCACAGCATCGGCGTGTAGCCGTGCCCGGCCAGCACCTGCTCGACGACCTGCGCGAACGCCGGGAAGATCGGGTTGGTCAGCTCGGGGATGACCAGGCCGACCAGGCCCGCGCTGCGCCGCTTGAGCCGCACGGGCCGTTCGTAGCCGAGCACGTCAAGGGCGGCCAGGACACGGCGCCGGGTCGCGGCGGCCACACCTGCCTTGCCGTTGAGGACGCGGCTCGCGGTGGCCTCGCTGACCTCCGCCTGGGCGGCGATGTCCGCGAGCCGCGGGGCGCCGCGTTCGGCGTCCCGCGGCGGGGAGGTCGTCACACCGCCCACCAGACGGTGGTGTCGGCGGGCAGCTCCACCTCGGCTCCGGTCACGTCGACGGGGCCGCTCGCGAGCAGCATCCGGCCGGGCGCCACGATCCGTACGGGCTCGCCGGTGGTGTTCGCGGTGCACGCGAACTCCGCGCGCCGGAAGGCGAGCACGCCTGCCGGGGCGCCGGTCCACTCGATGCCGTCGCCCGCGCCGAGCCCCGGCTGCGTACGCCGCACCCGCAGCGCCTCGCGGTAGAGCTCCAGCGTCGACGTCGGGTCGCCGGTCTGCGCCTCGACGCTCAGCTCGCCCCAGCCCGCGGGCTGCGGCAGCCAGCTGCCACCGGTGCCGAAGCCGTACGAGGGGCCATCGACGGCCCACGGGATCGGCACCCGGCAGCCGTCGCGGAACCCGTCCTGCCCCTGCGCCCGGTGGAACGAGGGGTCCTGGCGGACCTCGTCGGGCAGGTCGGTGACGTCGGGCAGGCCCAGTTCCTCGCCCTGGTAGAGGTACGCGGAGCCGGGCAGGGCCAGCATCAGGAGCGTGGCGGCTCGGGCGCGGCGCAGGCCGAGGGCGCGGTCGCCGGGGGTGCGGAGCTGGGTGCCGAGCCCGGCCGGGTTGGCGAAGCGCGTCGCGTGCCGGGTCACGTCGTGGTTGGACAGGACCCAGGTGGCGGGGGCGCCGACGGGGCGCATCGCGGCCAGCGAGCCGTCGATGACCGCCCGCAGCTCGGCGGCGTCCCAGTGGGTGCCGAGGTACTGGAAGTTGAAGGCCTGGTGCATCTCGTCGGGGCGCACGTAGTGGGCGGTGCGCTCGACGGTGGGCGTCCAGGCCTCGGCGACCAGGACGCGGTCGCCCGCGTACTCGGCGAGGACGTGGCGCCAACTGCGGTAGATGTCGTGCACGCCGTCCTGGTCGAAGAACGGCATGGTGTCGTTGCCGAGCAGCTTCAGCTGGTCGTGGTGGCCGATGTCCGGCAGGCCCTCGGCCTTCACCAGGCCGTGGGCGACGTCCACGCGGAAGCCGTCGACGCCCATGTCCAGCCAGAAGCGCAGGATGGAGCGGAACTCGTCGCGTACGGCGGGGTGTTCCCAGTTGAAGTCGGGCTGCTCCGGCGCGAACAGGTGGAGGTACCACTCGCCGGGGGTGCCGTCGGGGTCGGTGGTGCGGGTCCAGGCGGGGCCGCCGAAGATGGACTCCCAGTCGTTGGGCGGGAGTTCACCGCCGGGGCCCTTGCCCGGGCGGAAGTGGTAGCGCTCCCGCAGGGGCGAACGGGGGCCGTCCGCGAGGGCCCGGCGGAACCAGTCGTGGCGGTCGGAGGAGTGGTTGGGCACCAGGTCCACGATGATGCGCAGGTCCAGGGCGTGCGCGTCCCTGATCACGGCGTCGGCGTCGTGAAGGGTGCCGAACATCGGGTCGATGGCGCGGTAGTCGGCGACGTCGTAGCCCGCGTCGGCCTGCGGCGAGGCGTAGAACGGGGAGAGCCAGACGGCGTCGACGCCGAGGTCCCTGAGGTGCGGCAGGCGGGCCCGGATGCCCTCGAGGTCGCCCATGCCGTCGCCGTTGCCGTCGGCGAAGCTGCGCGGATAGACCTGGTAGATCACCGCGTCGCGCCACCAGTCCGTACGCGTGCCGGAGTCGGGGGCGGCAGGGGCAGCGAGATGCTGGGTCATGTGTTCCCTGAGAGGTCGAGTCTGGTCGAGTCGTGGTGCGGATGGAGCGGGGCCGCCGGATGCGGGATCCGGGCGGGGCGCCGGGGTCAGGACTTCGTCGCGCCGGCCGTGAGTCCGGAGACGAGGTGGCGCTGCACGAAGCCGAAGATCACGGCGGCGGGCACCGCGACGATGACGGCCGCGGCGGTCAGCGAACCCCAGTCGCTGGTGTACTGGTTGACGAAGGTCTGCAGGCCGCCCGCGAGGGTGAGGTTCTCCTCGCCGGTCATGAAGGCGGACGCGTAGGCGACCTCGGCCCAGCCGGTGATGAAGCTGTAGAAGCCGGTCACGGCGAGGCCGGGCTTGGCCAGCGGGATGATGAGCCGCCAGAAGGTGCCGAACGGGTTGAGGCCGTCCACCCGGCCCGCCTCGTCGATCTCCACCGGGATGGTGTCGAAGTAGCCCTTCATCATCCACGCGGAGAACGGCACGGCGATCGTCAGATAGGTGAGGACCAGGCCCATGGGCTGGTTGAGCAGCTCCATGCTCGCGAGCAGGTTGTACAGCGGCACGATGAGCACGGCGACCGGGAACATCTGCGTGATGAGCAGCAGCCACATCAGGGGCCGCATCCCGGGGAACTTGAACCGGCTCACCGCGTAGCCCGTGGTCGCCGAGATGAACACGCCGATGACGGTGGTCAGGCCGACGACGAACAGGGAGTTGCCGACCCAGCTCAGGAACTCGGTGTCGTTCACCACGTGGTCGTAGTTGCCGAAGGTGAAGTCCTTCACGAGGGACGTGGAGAACGCCTCGCTCGTCGGCTTGAACGAGGTGACGAGCAGCCACAGCGGCGGCAGCACGGCGACGGCGCTGGCGATCAGCAGGGTGGCGTGCAGGGCGACGGAGGCCAGCGGCCCGCGCTCGCCGCGCGGCCGCCGGGCCCGGCCCTTGCCCGTGGTCCCGGGTGTCGCGTCCGGTGTCGTGGATGTCTTCACGGGGGTCGTCACCACACCTCTCCTTGCTTGCGGAGCGCGCGGCGGTAGACCACCGCGAAGAGCGAAAGGAGCAGCAGGATGAGCACGCCCCAGGCCGCGGACCCGGCGAAGTCGCGCGGGCTGACGACGAACGAGAGCCGGTAGGCGTACGTCACCAGGATCTCGGTGGCATCGCCCGGACCGCCCCGGGTGAGCAGGAAGATCACCGGGAACATGTTGAAGGTCCAGATGCCGCTGATCAGGACGACGGTGCTGCTCACCGTGCGCAGGCCCGGCAGGGTGATGTGGCGGAAGCGCTGCCAGGCGTTCGCGCCGTCCATCTCCGCGGCCTCGTACAGCTCGCCGGGGATGGACTGCAGGCCGCCGAGCATGGCGACGAGCATGAAGGGCACGCCGAGCCAGACGTTGACGGTGATCACCGAGATCTTGGCCCAGGTGGGGTCGTTGAGCCACGGGATCGCGTCGATGCCGCCGCCCGCGAGGATCTTGTTGAGGATGCCGTTCTTCTCGTTGAAGAGCAGCCGCCAGGTGAAGACCGACACGAAGGCGGGCACGGCCCAGGGCAGGATGAGGGCCATCCGGTAGAACGAGCGGCCCTTCACCTTGCGGTTGAGCATGTTCGCGAGGATCAGGCCGAGCACGAACGACAGGGCGACGCAGGAGACCGTCCAGATGACGGTCCAGGTGAGCCGGTCCCAGAAGACGCCGTCGTCGAGGATCGCCTGGTAGTTGTCCAGGCCGACCGACTCGTACGTCGCCGGGATGTGGTTGACGCCGATGCTGCGCTCGACGTTCGCCTCGTTGGCGTTCGTCGTCGACAGGTACACGCCGCGCAGCAGCGGATAGCCGACGATCACGCCGATGACGGCCACCACGGGGGCCACCATGGCCCAGGCGTACCAGTGGGTGCTGAGTGCCCTGCGCAGGCGGCTGGGGGTTCCGGGGGTCTTGCCGGTCCGGCGGCCGGGGCCGGGGACGCGCTCGGCGTCCACGGCCCCGGCCACGGAGTGGCCGCTGTCGACTGCCATGCCTACTTGTAGTCCTTCAGGAGCTTGCGGTAGGCGTCGCCGATGTTCTTGGCGCCGTCAGCAGGCGACGTGCTGCCGTTCAGCACCTTCCCCATCTGCAGCCGGATCGGCTCGAACAGCGAGTTGGCCTCGGGGATCCAGGGCCGCTGCACGGACTTGTCGACGGCCGGCTTGAAGAACTGAACCATCTGATTGTCCTTGACGGACTTCACGTCGTAGACGGAGGTGCGCGTCGGCAGCAGGCTCAGCTTCTCGGTGGTCTCCTGCTGCACCTTCGCCGAGCTCATGTACTTGATGAACTCGTACGAGGCGTCGAGGTTCTTGGAACCGGCGTACGCGGCGAGGTTCCAGCCGCCCTGCGGCGAGGCCTGCCGGGCGCTGCCGCCGGGCACCGGGGCGACGCCCAGGTTGGCCTTTTCACCCTTGAACTGCTTGCCCTGCAGGGCGCCCTCGATGGACCAGGGGCCGTCGAGCGCCATGGCGACGTCGCCGTCCTTGAAGGCGTTGAGCTGGTTGTTGTAGCCGTCGCTGGCGTCGGTGACGGCGGCCTTGGAGTCGACCAGGTCCTTCATGACCTCGAAGGCCTTGCCGCCCTCGGCGTCGTCGACGGTGATCTGCTTCTTCTTGGTGTCGAGGAGGTCACCGCCCTCTCCGTAGAGGTACGGGAGGTAGAAGTACGGGTCGTCGCCGCGCAGGTAGAGACCGGTCTTGCCGGACTTCGACTTGATCTTCTTGGCGGCGGACTTCACGTCCTCGAAGGTCTTGGGGACCTCGACGCCCGCGGCCTTGAGCATCTTCTTGTTGTAGAAGAGCGCGAGGGTGTCGATGGTCTGCGGCGCCGCGTACGTCTTGCCCTTGAACTTGGTGCTCGCGGCGGCCTGCGGCAGGAAGTCGGCCGGCTGGTCGAGGGCGGCCGTGCCCTCCAGCGGCGCCAGGTAGCCGAGGTTCGCGAAGTCGGCGACCCAGGCGACCTCGGTGCGCATCACGTCGGGGGCGCCGGAGTTGCCGCCGGCCGCGTTCTTGAACTTGGCGTTGGCCTCGCCGAACGGCACGTTCACGTACTTGACGTCGACGCCGGGGTGGAGCTGCTCGAAGCCCTCGGCCAGCTTCTTGTACGTGCCCTTCTCCGCGTCGTTCGAGGTGTCCCAGAACGTGACGGTCCCGGAGAGCTTGCCGCCGCTCTTCTTGCCGCCGTCACCGTCGTCGCCGCCGCACGCCGCCGCTGTCATCGCAAGGGCTGCGACCAGTGCGGTGGCCGCTATGCCACGCCGCATGTGTACTCCTTCAACTGGTCCCGGAATGACCCGGAATGAGGAGAGACGAAGAGGTGCCTCCTGCTGGCCGCACTCGAGGCGGCGCCGGGTTGGCAGGAACGTAACAGGCTTGAAAACCAGCCGAAAGACCTTGCGAGAAATTTCTGCAAGAGCAGGTGATCGTTACCGTCGTGTGTCCTGTGCGTTGCGGTCTTCCGGGACAGGGCTTGCTGCAAGCTTTCAGCAAGCGGGTGGGCAAGGCCGGTTTCCGGCGGTACAGTCCCGTGCATGACCGCGCGGCTCGTCGACATCGCAGCCCAGGCGGGAGTCAGCGAAGCCACCGTCAGCCGGGTCCTGAACGGCAAGCCCGGCGTGGCCGCGGCCACCCGCGAAGCCGTTCTCGCCGCACTCGACGTGCTCGGCTACGAACGGCCCGTCCGGCTGCGCAGGCGCGGCAGCGCGGGCCTGGTCGGCCTGATCACGCCCGAGCTGGACAACCCGATCTTCCCCGCGCTCGCCCAGGTGATCGGCCAGGCCCTGACCCGCCAGGGCTATACGCCGGTGCTCGCCACCCAGACCCCGGGCGGCTCCACCGAGGACGAGCTGACCGAGATGCTGGTGGACCGCGGCGTCGCCGGGATCATCTACGTGTCCGGGCTGCACGCCGACACCACCGCCGACATGGACCGCTACGGCTCGCTGCGCGCCCAGGGCGTCCCGCACGTCCTGGTCAACGGCTTCTCCCCCAAGGTCGACGCGCCCTTCGTCTCCACCGACGACCGGGCCGCGACGCAGCTGGCGGTGCGCCATCTCGCCTCGCTCGGCCACACCCGCATCGGTCTGGCGGTCGGCCCCCGGCGCTTCGTCCCGGTCGTCCGCAAGATCGAGGGCTTCCGGCTGGGCCTGCGCGAGCGGCTCGGCCTGTCCGACGCGCAGGCCGACGAGCTGGTCCAGCACTCCCTGTACACGCTGGAGGGCGGGCAGGCCGCGGCGACGGCGCTGATCGCCAAGGGCTGCACCGGCATCGTCTGCGCCAGCGACATGATGGCCCTCGGCGCCATCCGCGCGGCCCGCGAGCAGGGCCTGGACGTGCCGCGCGAGGTCTCGGTGGTCGGCTACGACGACTCCCCCCTGATCGCCTTCACCGACCCGCCGCTGACCACGATCCGCCAGCCCGTCCAGGCCATGGGCCAGGCCGCGGTCCGCACCCTCCTGGAGGAGATCGGCGGCACGCCCGCGCCGCACAGCGAGTTCGTGTTCCTGCCGGAGCTGGTGGTCCGCGGGTCGACGGCTTCGGGGCGCAAGGGCGGGGCCACGGCCACGGCGTCCTGAGACCGCGCCCGCTACCCTATTTGCATGGACGCGCAAGGACAGTCGCAGGGCCAGCCGTGGGACACGGAGGCCGCGGACCGTGCGGTGGCGGTGCTGAAGGCGGTGGCCGACCCCTCGCGGTACCGGCTGCTGTGGGCGCTCAGCGGGCAGGAACTGCCGGTCAGCGCGCTCGCTGAGCTGCTCGGCGCGCATGTGGCCGCGACCTCCCAGCACCTGGCGAAGCTGCGGGCGGCCGGGCTTGTGGTGCCGCGCCGGGAGGGCACCCGGATCTACTACCGCGCGGCGGATGTGCGGGGGCTCCTGGACGAGGCGGCGCTGGTGGCGCGCGCCGCCGCCGGTGCGGCGGTACCGGGCGCTCCCGCGGAGCCCGCGGCGGCCGCCGCGCAGGAGCAGACCGTCACCGCGCGCGGGACGAGGGCCCGGGCGGTCCGCCGCCGCCCGGCCACCGAGCACTAGGGCGTTTCTGATGGCTCTTGGTCGGCCGCCAGGGAGATCGTCGGCGCAACGGGAGCTGCCCCGCGAGGTGCTGCTCGCCCCGGCGCCCACACCCGTGACAGCCATCTGACGGTTTCAAGAGCCGTCAGAAACGCCCTAGCCGGACTCAGTCGGACGGTGGTGTCGCTGGGCTGCCGCGGCTCGTCTCGTTCCCCCTCGGTGCGCCGCCGGTCACGGCTCGGTGGCGGCGGCCTCGCCGCTCGGGCGCGAACGCGCAGGAGGGGCCGTCGGACTCCACGGGCCGCCCGTGCGGCCCGGGCCTCGTGTCAGGGATCACGCCCGAGGGCCAATCCGCCACCCGCGCAGCCACGGATTACCGGTGTCGGGTTCGTGAGGGATCCCGGACACGCGGAAGCGGTCGGCGATATGAGTTCTCCCGGTGGAATGCGAGGTACCCGGACCCCTCCGCCCGGATGAAGTCGCCGGCCCCCTCCGCCAGGCACCTGCCGCACGACGCACTGCGTGCGGCAGGTGCCCTTCGTCAGGCGCGCCGAGTACCCGCCCTCAACGGCTCACGCCGATCATGCGGGAGACCCGAGACGGACTGCGGGCCGGACCAATCCGCGGCGCCCTCGGCTACGGATCATCCTCATAGGGCGACTCGTGCTGGAGGAACACCGCGTGAAGGAAGTCGTGCACATCGGAATCCCATCGGCACCGGGGCCCGATCTCCAAGAGCTGCTCGCCCGGGTGGCCCGCGGTGAGCAAGAGGCGTTCGCCGATGTCTACGACGCCGTGGCGGGCCCCGTCCTCGGCGTCGTACGCCGTGTGCTGCGCGATCACGCCCAGTCCGAAGAGGTCGCCCAGGACGTCCTGGTGGAGGTCTGGCGCACCGCGCCCCGCTACCGGCCGGACCGGGGCACCGCCATGAACTGGATCCTCACCCTCGCCCACCGCCGCGCGGTGGACCGCGTGCGCTCCGTCGAAGCCTCGGCCGCTCGCGAGCACAAGGCCGCCCTGCTGGCGCACACCCCGGAGTTCGACGAGGTCAGCGAGCAGGTCGAGACGCACCTGGAACGCGAACAGGTACGCCGATGCCTGCGCACCCTGACCGAACTGCAGCGCCAGTCCGTCGCCCTGGCGTACTACAGCGGCCTCACCTACAGACAGGTGGCCGAACTCCTCGCCCTGCCCCTGGGCACCGTCAAGACCCGCCTGCGCGACGGACTCATCCGGCTCCGCGACTGCCTGGGGGTGAGCGCATGACCCGCTCCGACGACCCGCACACACTGACCGGCGCCTTCGCCCTGCACGCGCTGGAGGACGAGGAACGCGCGCGGGTCGAGGAACACCTGGCGCACTGTGACCCGTGCGCCCAGGAGGTGCGCGAGCTGACCGAGACCGCCGCGCGCCTCGGGCTGGCCGTTGCCACGGCCCCCCGCCGGGGCATGCGGGACGACGTGCTCCGCCGCATCACCTCCGTGCGCCAGGACGTACCGCGCGCCGAACCGGAGTCCGGCCTCCCCCGCACATCTCGCCGGGCCCGCCCGGTCTCCCGGTGGGCGCTCGCCGCCTGCGTCGCCGCGGCCGCGGCCTTCGGCGGCACCGCCCTCTGGCAGCACCAGCAGGCCCAGGACGCCCGCGACCAGACCCACCAGGCTCGGAAGGAGGCCCGGGAGCAGTCGCAGGAACTCGCGTCGGTGCTGACCGCACCCGACGCGCGGACCCGCACCGGCAGGCTCGCCGACGGCGCCAGCGCCACGGTGGTGGTGTCGGCGAGCCGCAACCGGGCCGCGTTCGTCGCGGCCGGCCTGCCCGAACCCCCGCGGGGGAAGGTCTACCAACTGTGGTTCGACGATGACGGGTCCATGCGCCCGGCAGGTCTCCTCAGCCCCGGCCGCGACTCCCAGGCGATGCTGATGGACGGCCCCGTCGACAGGGCCACCGGCATGGGGATCACCCTGGAGCCGTCCGGAGGGTCGGCCAAGCCCACCACCGTCCCGGTGGCGCAGATGCTCTTCCCCGCCTGACGCGCCCGAAGCAGCTCTCGCCCATGGCGGACGGCCGCCCCGCCCAGTGGCATGCCCGCGCGGCCCCGGGCATGACGGCCGCCCGGAGCCCGGCGTTCCCGGGCCCGGGGGACTCACTCGGCCCCGTCTCACCCTTTCGGGGGTCGGACCAATCCACGAGCCCCCCTGGCACCGGATACCTCACGTGAGAACAGAGCTAAGGATGCCGCTGCGGCGGCTGGACGGGTGGCGGGTGCTGGCGGGAGCCGTGAGCGGCCTACTGGCCGGCTTCGCCGCTCTCGCATCCGCCGAGTTGGTGTCCGCCGCGGTGCGGCCCGAGGCAGGCCCTGTGGTGGCGGTCGGCGGGGCAGCCATCGACCGCACGCCCGCGTCGGTCAAGGACTGGGCGATCCAGCAGTTCGGCACCGACGACAAACTCGTCCTGCAGATCGGCATCCTCGCCGTGCTCGCTCTGCTGGCCGGGGTGCTGGGCGTGGTCGCCCTGCGGCGACGCCTCGTCGGGGCGGCGGGCGTACTGCTCTTCGGCGTGATCGGCGCGCTGGCCGCGACCGGTCGGCCCGACTCGACCGCGCTCAGCGACGCCTTGCCGTCGTTGACGGGCTCCGTCGTCGGGGCCGGCCTGCTGTACGGGCTCGGTGGCCGCTTGGCCACAACCTCTCCCTGGGCCGTCGACCGGGCCTCGGCACCGCCGACGTCCGGCGACGTACCGGGCCCGGACAAGCACACGCCTGCCGGGTGGGACCGGCGCGGTTTCGTCATCGCGGCCACCGTCGCGGCGGCCGCGTCGACCGGGGTCGGCGCCCTGGGCAAATCGTTCAACGCCTCACGCGGCAGAGCTGCCGTCGCCTCCCGCGAGGGCGTCGAACTGCCCTCCCCGGCCTCGCCCGCCCGTGCCGTGCCCGCCGGCGCACGGGTGCGCGTGCCGGGAGTCAGTTCCTTCATCACGTCCAACAAGGACTTCTACCGGGTGGACACCGCCCTGGTCGTGCCCAAGGTGAACGCCGGCACCTGGCGTCTGAGGATCCACGGCACAGGCGTCACACGCGAGACCAGGCTGTCCTTCGCGGACCTGCTGGGACGCGAACTGATCGAACGGGACATCACGTTGACCTGCGTGTCGAACGAGGTCGGCGGCCCCTACGTCGGCAACGCCCGCTGGATCGGGGTGCGGTTGGCGGACCTGCTCACCGAGCACGGCGTGGTGCCCCCTTCCCGAGGAGGCCCGGCGGACCAGCTGGTGGCCCGGTCGGTGGAGGGCATGACCATCGGCACACCCGTGGACGACGTGATGGACGGCCGCGACGCGATGCTCGCGCTCGGCATGAACGGCCGGCCGCTGCCGTTCGCCCACGGATTCCCCGTCCGCATGCTGGTGCCGGGTCTGTACGGCTATGTGTCCGCCTGCAAGTGGATCGAGGACATCGAGCTGACGACGTTCGACGACTACGACCCGTACTGGGTCAAGCGCGACTGGGCCCGCGAGGCACCGGTCAAGACCCAGTCCCGGATCGACACTCCCAAGCCCTTCGCCAGGCCGAAGGCAGGCACGGTGATGGTTGCCGGGGTGGCCTGGGCGCAGCACCGAGGCATCGACAAGGTCGAGGTGCGCGTCGACGACGGTCCCTGGCGGCCGGCCGACCTGGCCGCGGAGGACACCCGGGACACCTGGCGCCAGTGGTCCTTCCCCTGGCCCGCCACCCCCGGCGGCCACACCCTCACCGTGCGGGCGACCGACCGCACGGGAGCGGTCCAGACCGCACGACGGACCCGCACGATCCCCGACGGGGCGAGCGGCCGGCACTCGGTGGTGGTCACCGTCGACTGAACCCCGTCCACGCCTCCGACACGTGCGCGAGCCCTCCGCTCCGCACCCGAATCCCCTCCCTGGCCTGCCCGCCGCGGCACCAAGTCGCTGCCCTCACCCCGGAGAAGAACCATGAACACCTCATCCCGCCGTTTCCGCCGCGCCGCCGTCGCCGTCGCCTCGGTCGCCCTCCTGCCGCTGTCCCTGACGGCCTGCTCGGACGACAGCAAGGACAGCGCCTCCTCCGACTCGTCCACGTCGTCGGCCGCCGAGGAGAAGACCTCCAAGGCCCCTGCCGACGACATGGGCGGCATGACGGAGCCGTTCGGCCCCGCCTGCGCCTCCGTGCCCAAGGGCGGCAAGGGCAGCTTCACCGGCATGGCCAAGGACCCCGTCGCCACCGCGGCCTCGAACAATCCGGCACTGTCCACGCTGGTCACCGCCGTCAAGAAGGCCGGTCTGGTGGACACGCTCAACAACGCCAAGGACATCACCGTGTTCGCACCGACCAACGACGCGTTCGCGAAGATCCCGAAGGCGGACCTGGACAAGGTCCTCGCCGACAAGGCCCAGCTCACGAAGATCCTGACCTACCACGTGGTCGGCAAGAAGCTCGCGCCCAAGGACCTGGAGAGCGGCTCCTACGAGACGCTGGAGAAGTCGAAGCTCACGACATCCGGTTCTGGAGAGTCGTACAAGGTGAACGGCTCGGCCGACGTCGTCTGCGGCAACGTCAGGACCGCCAACGCGAACGTCCACATCATCGACACGGTCCTGATGCCCAAGAGTTGATACCAGGTGCTCCCGCCTGCCCGGCGGGGGCTCCCCGAAGGGTCCGGCCGATGACCGCTCGTCGCGCCGGGCCCTTCGGGGTGCCGTCGGCTCGGTGGGGGTGCTCAGTTCGGTGGCCGACGCCGCGCGCACGCCGATCCCGCCCAGGCGCATCCGCGCGACGTGTGCGGGCTGAAACCTGTGCCATGCGGAGGTTGTCGGCAAGCCGGTCCTGGTGCCGGTGCAGAAAGGCCCGGTATCCGGCGGCGAAGGGGCAGGCCCGCTCACCGGTGCGCCGGGTGGGCGAGTAGACGCAGTCTGCGCACAGGTCGCTCATGCGGTGCAGGTACAGGTACAGGTGCCACACGTACTCGCGCCAGCCCGCGATCTGATCGGATGAAGCCCTCCACGCTGCTCAGCGGCGCCCGGCCAGCGTGCCAGGCGTCCTCAGCCCGCTCGACGTATTCCGCGAGGTCCAGCGGTCCCAGGTTGAGGGAGGAGGAGAGCGGGCTGTGGCGCATGACCGGTTCGGCCGCGAGCATCGCGTCCTCGTGCGGCCCGAACCCGGCGAGGCGATGGCCGACGACCCAGGCCGGCGCCGCACTCGCCTCGCGTCGTGAGGCGGGAAAGAGGCGTGGGCTGTCGCGGCCCACGAACTCGATCCCGTCCTCGCGCGGCCGGTAGGGGGGCCGGGGCACCCAGGGTGCGTACCTCCCGAGAAGGTGGTTCGCGGTTCTCGTGGTCCAGGTTCCAGCGCCCGCCCACCGGTGAATCGCCGTCCACGAGGAGGTCCAGTCGGCGTCGCGTCCAGCGGTAGAAGTCCTCCTGCCGCAGCCACGTTCCCCGGTGCCGGTCGGCCCAGGCCCGGAATGCCTCGTGGTCGACCAGGAAGCCACGGACGGGCAGCACCTGGACCTGCGGCAGGCGCGCGACCATGTTCGGGGCGGCTCGGGAGGTGGGGTGGTGCACCGTCACCGGCCGGTCGGCCACGGCCTCACGCAGGCCTTCCCGGTAGGTCTCGGCCTGGACGTAGCGGATCCGGTCGCCCAGTTCTGCGGCGCCGGGCCGGAGTCGGCCGGGTGGAGGAGGTGCGGGCCCAACTGGTCGCCGAACAGCCAGTGCGCGGTGGTCATCGGGCCCCGCCCCTGGCGTGTTCGCGCGATCGCTGGAAGCGGTCCCGTGCGTCGGCGAGGTCGACGATCGGATCGGGGTAGTCGATGGCGGCGCGGTCCAGCCCGGGCAGTTTCCACGGCTCGTGGACGGCCGGGGCCCGCAGCCCTTCGAGTTCGGGGACCCAGCGTCGGACGTAGTCCCCGTCGGGGTCGTGCCGTTTGGCCTGGGTGAGCGGGTTGAGGACCCGGTTGGGGCGGGTGTCTGTGCCGGTGCCCGCCATCCACTGCCAGTTGAGCTGGTTGTTGGCGACGTCGCCGTCCACAAGGAGGGACAGGAAGTGCCGTGCGCCGATGCGCCAGTCCACGTAGAGCGTCTTGGTCAGGAAGCTCGCGGTGAGCAGACGGCCGCGATTGTGCATCCAGCCCTCGTGGGCCAGTTGGCGCATCGCGGCGTCGATCACCGGATAGCCGGTCCGGCCCTGCTTCCAGGCCTCGATGTCGTCGTGTGCCTCCGCTGTTCCGCGCCAGGCGTCGTGCCGGCTGCGGTAGTCGCTGAACGCGGCGCTCGGGCGGGCGGCCAGGACCTGCTGGTGGAAATCGCGCCACGCCAGCTGACGGACGAACGCCGCGGGCCCGGGGCCGTGCTCCGGGCGCAGGCGGTGGAGGAGTTCGACGGCGGACAGGGTGCCGAAATGCAGATGCGGGGACAGTCGCGAGGTGGCATCGCCCGGCAGGTCGTCGTGGCGGTCGTCGTAGGTGGACACCTCGGTACGCAGCCAGTCGGTGGCCTGTCGGCGGCCCAGGCTCTCGCCGCCCTCGGCAAGACCCGGTGACACGTCGGCGATGTCGCCGCGGGCCGGGAGCGCCTCGGAGCCGACGGCGTCGGGCACGGGCACGGCGCGGGGGGCGGCCAGGGGCTCGCGCAGGACCTGTTGCGACCAGCGCTGGAAGTAGGGCGTGAACACGGCGAAGTGGTCCGAGGACGCCGGGGTGACCGAGCCCGGGGCGACAGCTGTCCGGACGGTCTCGTGGACGAACAGGCGCAGCCCTTGGGCCTGTAGAGCACGGCGCAGCCGGCCCTCACGGCGATGCGCGTGGCTGCTGTGGTCGGCCGCCATGTGCACCTCGTCGGCATGCGCCTCGGCGGCCACCCTGCACACCTCGTCGACGAGATCACCGCGGCGCACGATCAGCCGGCCGCCTCGCGCGCGCAGGTTCGCGTCGAGATCGGACAGACAGTCGGCGAGGAACGCCAGCCGGTTGGGGGCGGCGAACCCGGCGGCGTCCACGGCGGGGTCCCGCACGAACAGCGGCACGACGGCGTCAGCCCCGCGCAGCGCGGCGCGCAGCGGCGGATGGTCGTGCACTCGCAGGTCCGAGGTGAACAGGACAATCGAGATGGTCATGGCGCGGCTCCTTGAGGGCGGGCACGTCCCGCACCAGTGGTTCCGGTCCGACGGGGTGTCCAGATGCGGTGTGTGCGCGTCACCACCGGTTCACCGCGTGGTTTCGACGTCCCCTGGTTCTGCGGCCGCTGCTGACCGGAGTGGATTCCGGTCCGGAGGGACCGGTGTTCGACGCACGATCGATTCGTGGTGAACGGCAAGGTCGTCGCACTCAGGCTGGGAGCCGATGGGCCGGTACTCACCCTGGAGGCGAAGGTCATGAAGCTCCGAGAGGAACTCCCCGTCGATCACCGGCTCGCCGTCGTGTACCGGGTGGGTGCGGCAGTGTGCGGTGTGATCCTGCTCGTGTTCGGCTGTCTCGGCTTCGCCGATCAGCTCGCCTTCTTCGCCACCGACGGCTCTCGGGTAGCGGGCCTGTCCAGCAACGGGCTGCTCAGTCTGCTCTCGGTGGTGGTCGGTCTCGGCATGGCCGCGGGAGCGGTGGTCGGCGGCAACTTCGCCTCCACGCTCAATATCGTGATCGGCTCCCTGTTCCTCCTGAGCGGCTTCGTGCACCTGTTCGTACTCGACCGGTCGGTGAACGTCCTCGACTTCAGCATGGCGAACGTCGTCTTCAGCTTCGTCATGGGACTGCTGATCGTCACGTTCGGCATGTACGGACGGGTCAGTGGCGGTCTGCCACACGACAATCCGTACTGGCGCCGACGCCACCCCGGCCAGGCGCGACGCGAGGAGCAGGCCGCCGTCGCGGTCGACGCGCGCCGTTCACCGGCCGGCCTCGCCGCCGCCCCGCAACCGCCCGCCCGGTCCGCCGACTGAGATGCGCGGCGGGCCGGTGCATCCAAGGGCCGGCCTCGCGCGGAAAAGTGGGTATCGACGGACGACCGGCGAGGGGCCCATGCACGACACGCAGATCGCCATCGTGGGGGCGGGCGCGGCCGGACTTTCACTCGCCTACCGCCTGGCCGTCGACCGTCCCGGCGGCCGGGTGCCGTCGGTCGTCCTGTTGGATGCTCCGGCGGGGCCGCTGAAGCCGGGAGAGCGCACGTGGTGCTTCTGGGAAGAACCGAACGGCGAGTACGACGCCGCCCTGACCGCCGCCTGGGACACCCTGCGCGTGCACGCCCCCGACGGCACGGCCGTCGCCGCCTCGCCTGCCCCGCTGCGCTACAAGATGCTCCGTTCCAGCTCCTTCGAGTCCCTGGTCGGTGACCGCCTCGTCGGCGAGCCGAACGTGTCCCGGCTCACGGCCGTGGTCGAAGCGATCGACGACTTCGGCCACGGTGCCGAGATCCGCACGCGCACGGCGGCCGGGCACCCCTTGACCCTGCGCGCCCGGTGGGTGTTCGACTCCCGTCCGCTGCCGGCCTCGCCGCCGGCCCGGACCACCCTGCTGCAGCACTTCCGCGGCTGGTTCGTCCGGACCGGCCGACCCGCGTTCGACCCGCGGGCAGCCGTCCTGATGGACTTCCGCACTCCGCAGCCCGCACACGGCCTGTCCTTCGCCTACGTCCTGCCGACGGACCCCTGTCAGGCCCTGGTCGAGTACACGGAGTTCTCCCGCCGGGTCCTGGACCACCGGGCGTACGAGCACGCGCTGCGTCGCTACCTGACACACGAACTGGCCCTGGAACACTACGAAGTCACCCGCGCGGAACACGGTGTGATCCCCATGACCGACGCGCGCTTTCCACGCCGCGCCGGCCCCTCCGTCTTCCGCATCGGGACCGCGGGCGGGGCGACCCGGCCCTCGACGGGATACACCTTCGCCGCCATCCAGCGGCAGACACGGGCCATCGCCGCCGCCTGCCACCAGGGCCGCACGCCCCGACCGCCCCCCGCCCACTCGGCGCGGTCCCGGGCCATGGACGCCGTTCTGCTGCGGGCCCTGGACACCGGCCGGGTGAGCGGGGCGTCGGTCTTCACCCACCTCTTCCGCCACGTCCCCATGGAGCGGCTGCTCCGCTTCCTCGACGGCCGCACCAACGCCTACGAGGACCTGACGATCGGGCTGCACACCCCCGTGGGTCCCATGCTGCGCACCGCGGCCGAACTGCCCTGGCTCTCCAAGTGCCACGCCCCCACGCCCTCCCCCGAGGCGGTGGGGCGCCCAACCGACCGGAATGAGACCTGAGATGACCGTGCTGCGCGACGACACCCTGTCCGCCGCGTTCGACCACGCCGCCCACTCCTACGACCGGCTGGTCGCCGTCAATCCCGGCTATCACGCCCACCTTCGTCGCTCAGCCCGCCGACTGCGGCTGCCGCACGGCGGCGCGGGACTGCGGCTGCTCGACCTGGGGTGCGGAACCGGGGCGTCCACCGCGGCCCTGCATCGCGTCGCGCCACTGGCCGAGATCGTCGCGGTCGACGCCTCGGCGGGAATGCTGGCGCACGCCGCCGCCAAGTCCTGGCCGCCCACGGTCACCTTCGTCCAGTCACCCGCCGAACGGCTCGAACAGGCAGGCGTGCGGGGGCCCTTCGACGCGGTCTTCGCCGCCTATCTGTTCCGCAACCTCGCGGACCCCGACGCCGTGCTCGCCGCGGTCCGCGCCCTGCTGGCACCGGGCGGGCGCCTGGCCGTGCACGAATACACCCTCAGCGGACGACTGGCGGACCGCCTCGTATGGACGGCCGTCTGCAAGGCAGTGGTGCAGCCCGCGGGGACCCTGGTCGGCGACGGAACCCTCTACCGGCATCTGTTCCGGAGCGTGTCCCGCTTCGACACCGCGGAGGCGTTCGCCGCGCGGACCCGGCGGGCCGGCTTCACGCGCGTACGCGTCCTGCCGATGCCCGGCTGGCAGACGGGCATCGTGCACACCGTGCTGGCCTCGTCCGGCCAGACCGAGAAGGGCCCTCGATGAGCGGGGCCGACATCGCGCCGGACGGGCGAGCCCGCCGCGGCCGCGACCGTCGCGCCCGGGTCTGGCGGGCACCGGCCGGGCTCGCACGCGCGCCACGGGACCAAGCGCCCACGACAGCCGTCGTGGGCGGCGGCCTCGCCGGCCTGGCCGCCGCCACGGCCCTGGCCGAACGGGGCGTACGCGTCACTCTGTACGAGCGCGAGTACCAGCTGGGCGGCCGCCTCGCGGGCTGGCCGATCGAACTCGCCGACGGCTCCACGGCGACCATGACACGGGGCTTCCACGCCTTCTTCCGCCAGTACTACAACCTGCGCGGCCTGTTGCGCCGTGTGGACCCCGGCCTCACCATGATGACCGGCCTGCCCGACTACCCGCTGCGGCACAGCACAGGGTTCCAGGACAGCTTCGCCAAGGTGCCGCGTACGCCGCCGTGGAGCGCCCTCGGCTTCGCCGCGCGGAGCCCCACGTTCGGCTGGCGCGACCTGGCCCGCATGAACGCGCGCGCCGCGCTGCCCCTGATGGACGTGCGCGTCCCCGGGATCTACCGCCGACTCGACCGGATCAGCGCGCAGGAACTCCTGGCACGGATCCGGTTTCCCCCGGCGGCACACCACCTGGCCTTCGAGGTGTTCTCCCGCAGCTTCTTCGCCGACCCGCGCCGGCTCTCTGCCGCCGAACTCGCCCTCATGTTCCACATCTACTTCCTCGGCTCCAGCGAAGGCCTGCTCTTCGACGTGCCGCAGGAACCCTTCCCGGCAGCCCTCTGGGAACCACTGGCCATCTATCTCGACGCTCACGGGGTCGACATCCGCACCGGGCACGCGGTGGAGAACGTAGAGCCTGCGCAGGCCGGCGGGTTTCACGTCACCACCCGGGACAGCGAGATGCGGCACGACACCGTGGTGCTCGCCCTGGACACGGCGGGCCTGCGCCATGTGGTCGCGCGCTCACCCCGACTGGGCGCCCCCGACTGGCGAGACCGGATCGCGCGCCTGACGACCGCCCCTCCGTTCCTCGTCTCCCGTTTGTGGCTGGACCGCCCGGTTTCCTGCGACCGCCCGGGATTCCTGGGAACCAGCGGATACGGACCCCTGGACAACGTGAGCGTGCTGGAGCGGTGGGACGGCGAAGCCCTGCGCCGGGTTGCCCGCACCGGCGGCTCCGTGGTGGAACTGCACGCCTACGCCGTGGAACGGACCGCCCACCGGACAGCGGTGCAGGAACAACTGAAGGACCAGT
This sequence comes from Streptomyces flavofungini, assembly GCF_014650815.1. Classification (GTDB taxonomy): domain Bacteria; phylum Actinomycetota; class Actinomycetes; order Streptomycetales; family Streptomycetaceae; genus Streptomyces; species Streptomyces flavofungini. The sequence goes on along the minus strand of NZ_BMVR01000003.1, from coordinate 171,158 downwards.
TGCGGCGCCTCTACCCCGAGACGCGTGACGCCGAGATCGTCGATGAACGGCACGAATGGCGCGCCGACTGCCCGCTGTTCGCGGTGGGCGGCTACCACGACCGGCCCACCGTGCGCACCACGGACCCGGCCCTGACCGTCGCGGGAGACCTGGTCCGCATCGGCCTGCCCGCCGCGTTGATGGAACGGGCGGTGACGTCAGGGTTCCTCGCCGCCAACGCGCTGCTCGAGCGGTGGGGACTCGCCGGCCAGACGCTGTGGTCGGTCCCGGACCGCGGCCGAACTCCGGCGCTGAGGGTGCTCAACCGGCTGGCCGGTACCTAGGGCCTGTCGGGCGTTTCCCGTGCGTCAGCCGGGAAATCGCCCTGTGCTGCGCAGGGCCCAGCGGCGCTCGGCGTAGGCGATGTCGTCCCGCCACAGGCGCGCTGCGGCTGCCCGCATGAGCGGCCGCAGCGCGGGAGCCGCGGCCCGGGCCGCGAGGAAGCCGGGGCGTTCGGAGGTGGCGATCACCGCTTCCACGACCGCGGTGCGGGGGTGTCCGGCGCGATCCGTGCCCAACGGAGTCGCGTGCGTCTCCACCACGGAGCCCGCGCCTTCGCCGTGGGTGATGTGCATGACGACCGTCCGGGGTTCCGGAGCGGTGAAGACCGCCCGCACCGGTACGACCGCGCGCCCCGCCACTTTGAAGGACACATCGACGGTGAAGGCGTCGGCCTCCATGTCGTCCCGGCCGTCCCCGGCGAGAGGGGCAACGGTCAGGTCGACGAAGGAGTACGGGTGGAACCAGGCTCCGTGCCAAGGGTCGAGGCGGTTGGCGATGACGTCCTCGGGTTCGCAGCGCCCACTGGTCGTCATCACGGCCGCCACACTGTGCACGAGGTGGGGGCGTGGCGGGACCACGGGCCGGTCCAGAGCCTGTTCGCCGCCGATGTCGTCGAGTCTGACCCAGGTCAGCACGCCGTCGTCGAAGGCCGGATAGGGGCTCCAGTCCCCGAAGGGCCGGCCGTCCAGGGCCAGCCCGTGCCAGTGACAGATCACCGTGCCGCAGCGCACCGGGCTGTCCTTGAGCGGGGCGCCCAGGTGCGGGCAGGCTCCCGGGCCCGCCCGCACCGTCCCCTGGGCATCGCGCCACAGGACGATCTCCCGGCCTGCCACCGTGCGGCCCAGGGAACGGTCGTCCCTGAGCTGCCGGGAGGCTCCCGTCACGTACCAGTTGCCGGAGGGGCGGCCCTGCGCGCGCTTCAGTGCCGCGGCGATCACCCCGGGCCGGGCTTCGCGCCATGTCGGGTGCTGCTGCTCCCAGGCCACGGGCCGACGGCGCAGCCGCAACGGGTAACGCCCGGGCCCCGGTTCGCGGCCGGTACTCATGCTGGCTCCTTCCACGGGTGCCGGGGGTTCACCGTCGACGGGTGCCCGGGCCGCTCGGGCAGCGGCACGGCGCCGCCGCGCAGGCGGTGGCGCGTCCGGGCGGCGGCCACGCGGACCAGGCCGTCGCAGGCGACGGTGGCGCGCCGGTGGCGAGCGACGACCGCCCGGCGATGAAGGACGGCGTAGCCGTCGGCGGCGATGGCGTCCAGGATGGCGGCGTAGAGCACGAAGGCGGTGCGGACGCAGGGGCGCGAGACGGGGTCGAGCATGGCCAGGCCCGGTGCCGCCGTGCGGTAGACATCACGGGTGACGGCGCAGGCCGCCATCAGTGCCTGGGTGATCCTGTGGTCCCGGCGCCCGGTGGTACGACTCCAGCTCAACAGCGCGCGGTCGACACCGTGCGCGGCGAGCAGGTCCTGAGGTAGATAGATCCGGTCCCGGTCGAGGTCCTCGCCCACGTCCCGCAGGAAGTTGGTCAGTTGGAAGGCGACCCCGAGAGCGGCGGCGCGCGGCGCGGCCTCCGCGCGGGGGACGACGGTGCCGAGGACGGGCAGCATCTGCAGGCCGATGACGGCGGCCGAGCCGTGCATGTACCGCTCCAGATCGCTGAAGGTGGAGTACTCGCTCACCTTGAGGTCCAGGCGCATCGACGTCATGAAGTCGGTGAAGTGCCGGGGGTCGATGGCGTAGCGGCGGGTGGTATCGGCCAGGGCCATCACCACGGGTTCGCTGCTCGTGCCCGTCCGCAGCCCGTGGTCCAGCTGGTCCTGGAGGCGTCGCAGCGCCTTGGGCCTCTCGTCCGCTGCGGCTGCTCCTTCGACGACGTCGACGATGTCGTCGGCCCAGCGGGCGAAGCCGTACAGGGCATGGACGGCGGGCCGTCGGTCGACCGGCAGCAGCCGGGTGGCGAGGAAGTACGTCTTGCCGTGGCGGGCGTTGAGGCGTCGGCAGTGCGCGTAGGCGGCACGCAGCGCGGGATCGGTGATCGCTGCGGCGTCCAGTTCCCGGGCGCTCATCGGCGGCCCCCCGTGACCCTGAACCGTCCGGCGGCGGAGGGCGACGCACCCCGCGGGCCGGTGATGCGTGCCGCGGCCAGCTTCCCGGAGACGAGGACGGTGGGCACGCCCACGCCCGGCGTCGTGCCGCAGCCCGCGAGAACCGCGTTGTCCGTGCCCCGCACCAGGTTGCGGGGGCGGAAGGGGCCGGTCTGGGCGAAGGTGTGGGCGGCGGAGAAGGGGCTGCCCGCGGCGTGGCCCTGCGCCGTCCAGTCCGCCGGGGTCACCAGGCACTCCTCCTCGACGGCCGCGCCGATCCCGGTGAGCCCGCGCCGCTCCAACTCGGCGAGGAGGCTGTCGCGGTAGCGGGGCGCGAGGGCTGCCCAGTCCTGTGCGCCTGGGCCGATGTCGGTGTTGGGGCAGGGAGCCAGTACGTGGTGCAGGTGGCGTCCGGCCGGTGCCAGGTCGGGGTCGGTGGCCGTCGGACGGGTGATGAGCAGGGACGGGTCGGACATGAGGTTCCCGGTGCGGGTCAGTTCGTGGAACGTGGATTTCCAGGCGGCCCCGAAGGAGATCGTGTGGTGCGCCAGTCGGGGCCAGGTGCGGTCGCTGCCGAGGTGCAGGAGCACGGCGGAGGGCGAGTGGCGCAGCGGCTTCGGACGGCGTGGCGCGCGGCCCAGCAGTTCGTAGGCGACGGGCAGGTCCGGGGTCAGGACCACGGCGTCGCAGGCGATGCGTTCCCGGGTGGTGACGACGGCGGTGATCCGGGATCCGGTGCGCTCCAGCCTCTGGACGTCGTGCCCGTACCGGATGTCGGCGCCCGCCCGTGCGGCGGCTTCCGCCATGGCCCGTGGCAGGGCGTGCATGCCTCCTCTCGGGAAGTAGACCCCGGCGACGGTGTCCATATAGGCGATGACCGCGTAGGCGGCCAGGGCCCGGGCCGGGGGCACGCCCACGTACAGCGCCTGGAAGGAGAAGATCCGCTGCAGTCGTTCGTCGGAGATGAACGAGGCGATGCGCGCGTCCAGTCGCCGGAAGCCGCCGAGGGCGGCGAGCCGGGCCAGGTCCGGGGTCAGCAGTTCCAGGGGCGAGTCGAAGTTGGTGTCGATGAAGCGGCGCATCTGGAGCTGGTAGAGCCGCTCCAGCCAGCTGCGCAACCGCCGGTACCCCATGGCGTCCCTGGAACCGGCGAAGCGTTCGATCTCGGCTTCCATGGCGTCGGGGGCGGTGTGGACGTCCAGGCTGCTGCCGTCGGCGAACTGGGCCCGGTAGGCGGGGTGCAGCGGGATGAGGTCCAACCGGTCGCGCAGGCTCTCGCCCACCGCGGTGAAGGCGTCCTCGACGAGTTCCGGCATGGTCAGGACCGTGGGGCCGGTGTCGATCCGGTAGCCCGCCCGCTCCAGGAGCCCCGCCCGGCCGCCCGGGCCATCGGCCCGCTCGACCAGGGTCACGGCTCGTCCGGCGCCCAGCAGGTGCAGAGCGGCCGACAGGCCCGCGAGTCCGGCGCCCACGACCACCACGTGATCGGTCCGCCCCGGCACGGTCCTCATCGGCTGCGGCCTTCGGCGCGGGGGCCGCGCGGCGCGGACGGCGCCGCCGGGTCACCGGCCGCGGAGAGGCCTGCCACGCGGTGGAAGAGTTCGCGCAGTCGCCGGTCGGCGTGCGGGACGAAGGCGCCGGCGCCGAGGTGCCGGTTCGCCGTCCTGATCAGGCGCAGGATCTTGTCCTCGACGATCGCTCGTGCCCCCGTCGTCACGAATGCCTCGCGCACCCTGCGCACGTCGGCATCGGCCAGGTCGGCCCTGCCCACACAGGCGTTGAGGAGGGTCAGCAGCTCACGGTCCGCCGTGGCCTCGGCGCGGGCGGTGGCGACTGCCAGGAGATACGTGCCCTTGCCGTCGCGGATGTCGTCCCCGGACGGCTTGCCGGTCTCAGCGGGATCTCCGAACGCGCCGATGAGGTCGTCGCGCAGTTGGAAGGCGATGCCGGCACAGCGGCCCGCCGAGCGCAGCGCGCGCGTCGCGGTCTCGTCCGCACCGGCCAGAGCCGCGCCGAAGGCAAGCGGACGTTCCACCGAGTACAGGGCGCCCTTGAGCGACGCCGTACGAATGGACCTGATGATCGACCGCGAACCGATGGCTTGACCCTGCAGGTCGAGATACTGGCCGGCCACCATCTCCGTGCGCATGGACTGCCACAGCGCGCGCACCTGACGCGCCTTCGCGTCGTCGAGATCGACCGAAGCCAGCACGTCGTCGGCCCAGCTGAGCGCCAGGTCGCCCACGAGGATGGCGGCGGCCGCGCCGAACGGCTCGCCCGGCCCGCCCGCCGTGGGAGTCCCGTACTGCGTCTGGACGTCCACGTGGACGGCGTCCCTGCCCCGACGCAGCGGTGAGCCGTCCATGACGTCGTCGTGGACCAAGGCGCAGGTCTGCACGAGTTCGAGGCCCGCAGCCAGGTGCAGGGCGGTCTCCGTCTGGCCGGGGTCGCGGCCTCCGGCACACGCCCGCAGCCCCCACCAGAGGAACTGGGAGCGGATGCGTTTGCCGCCCTCCAACGTGAATCGAGCCGCCCGGGCCGCGATGTCCTGCGCGAACGTGCCGTCGACGGCTGCGGCATCGTCGAGTCGCCCCTGGAGGATGACTTCGAGCGCGCGTCCCACCGCGGCAGGCACATCGGCGTCGATGTCATGTGCGCTCACTGCGTCCAGGGTGTCGCGCCTCGTCTCCGCTGCGGCGTCCCAGCGGCGCCGGACACGGGTGTGGACCTCTGCGGCGACCGATCCGCTGCCGCTGGTGGCGGGCGGTGCTCCTGTCCCGGCGCGCATTGCACGTCCTCTCAGCCATTCGATCGGCATGGGCTAAAGAACGCTTCGGCCGCCGAGGGCTGCCCGGATGCATCAGAAGCTGATTGCGGACCGAGGGACGGGTCGTCGAGGCGTGCGGCGGCCGGACCCGGCGAGAATCCGGCACGGGGCGACGGGAGTCCTCGGACCCGTACGCGGGGCAACGGGGGTCCCCGGGCCTGACTCGGGGCAACGGGGGTCCCCGGGCCTGTACTCGGGGCAACGGCCTCGTCAGGGACCGGTTCTCAGCGCACCGCGGACCACGCTCCTGCCGGAGTGCGCGGGGTTTCCGTTGTACGCCTGGGCCGAGACGTCCACGAGGGGGTAGTCGGCCAGGTCCACACTCTCCGGCACGGGCAGGGTCGCCGATCCCTCCGAGTCGAGGACACCGACCGCGATGAGCTTCTTGTGGGTCGGATCCATCAGCCACACCTCGAAGTAGCCGTTCGTCCGCGGCAGATCGGTCACATCGATGTGCACCTGCCGTCGGGGGCCTTCCGATTCCTCGAGCCTCGCCACGCCCTGGGTGTCCCCCGGCGTCAACGGGGCGAGGGCCGCCACGGTTCCCGTCCGGGCGGCTCCCCCGTCGTCGCGCAGTTGCCACCACGTGGCGCCGGTCCCGAGCGCCGCCCCTGCCACCAGGCAGGCGGCGGCGAGAAGGACGGGGAACTTCCTTCCCCTGGCTCGGGGCGGTACGGGTTCTTCGGCGGCTTCGTCGGGAGGGACCGGCAGGGGCTCGGCTTCGGCCTGTGGCTCAGCGACCGCCCGAGTGCCGCCGGTCGCGTCCTTGCTGCCCTGGATGTGCCGGTCGCCCCGGCTGTCGTCGTGTCCGGTCGGCGGGGTGAGATCCAGCTCCGCGGAAATCGCGTGCCAGACCCGCTCGGGTGGCGGAGCCGGAACGTCGTCGGGTGACACGGCCCGCGCCGCTCCGACGACCCTGCGCAAGGAGTCGAGTTCGGCTCGGCACTGATCACACTCTGCCAGGTGGGCGGTGCGGGTGCCGAAGGTTTCGGAGGCCTCGTCCGCGAGGGCGAGCTCGGCGAGATCGGCCGGGTGCAGGTGCTTCACGGCTTCTCGCCTTCCCGCGGTGTCAGGGCTTCGAGCCCCTGGACCAGCTCCTGTCTGACCCTGTCCACCGACAGCGTGAGCCGGTCGGCCACTTCGGTCGCCGTCAGACGCTCGTACAGGGCCAGGCGCAGGATGCGGGCGCGCAGTGGCGGCTGATTCGCGAGCGTTTCCCGGGTGACGGCCTGCCGGACCGTGCGCTCGAAGGCGGCCCAGCCCAACGGCTCGCGGCGGCGCGCGGCGATTTCCCCGCGGGCGCGTTCGAGCAGCCAGGCGGCCAGGGACGAGGTGGGATCGAAGGAATCGCGCTCGCGCCAGGCCTCGGCGAACACCCGCTCGGTGGCCTCTTCCGCGGCACCTGGCTGCGGCAGCAGACGCAGGGCGAGAGCGTAGACGTCAGCGCCCCACAGGCTGTAGGCCCCGGCCAGGGCAGTGCTTTCGCCATCGTGGAAGGCCGCGGCGAGCGCGGACTCGACACCGCCTGGCGCATCCGGGCGCGCGGGTGCGCGGGGAGCGGAGTGCTCGTGAGCCGGGCCGGGTTCGGGCACGGCAGAAGCGTAGCCGTGGCCATCACCTCTCACCTCCTGCCTGCCTCAGCTGCTCGTCGGCACCGCGGTGATCACCAGGTTCCTCCGGTAGCCGCCACGGGCCGGATCGAAGGGTGCCGCGCAGGTGATCAGGGTGAGCACAGGGCGGCCGTCCCGGCGGAAGACCGACAGTGGCAGGTCCTGTTTGGGCACGGTGCGCCGGGCCGTGACCCGGTAACGCAGGGGCTCGGCCGCCTCGCGCTCCACCATGACGGTGTCGTCCGCCCGGATGTCGTACAGCGCGGCGAAGGCGCCCAGTTCGCCGGTGCGGGAGTCGACGTGGCCGACCAGGACGGCGGAACCGTTCGGAGCGCCGGGTGCGGGACCGTAGCGGTACCAGCCCGCTTCGTCGGGGTCGGCCGGGATCTCGGTCCGGCCCTGGACATCCACACCGATCGCGCGGAGGCGTGCGCTGAGGTGGAGACGAGGCAGGCGCACACGCAGGGGTGCCGCCTCGGTCTCCGACCGCGTGGCGCGCCCCGCACCGTCGGCGGGCCGCACCGGCTCCCCCGCGGCCTGCGGGGAGCCGGCGGACGGTTCGCCCGGGGCTTCGGCGGCCGTTGTCTCCGGTGTCCCGCGCGGTGCCGCGGTGCCCGGTTCGAGGTCCTGCCCGAAGTCGGCGGGCGGCCCGCCGCCGGACGGACCCGGCGCGAGGAGCAGTCCGGTGGCGAGCAGGAAGGAGAGCACAGCGCCTGCCACGAGCCCGCGCGACCGCAGCGCCCCGACCACCGTGCCGGAGGTGGGCTCAGGCATGTCGCCGGGCGCGGCGACGGACGGTCAGCGCACCAGCCACGACGAGGAGACCCGCGGCGGCGCCCCAAGCGGGCCAGTCGTGGGCGGAGTTGGCCGCGGCGGCGCCCGAGTAACCGGCATCGACACCGCCGGGCGCCGAGTGCATGCCGTCGAACGACTGCACCTTCAGGGCGAGGTTCTTGTCGTCGGCGCTTCCCCAGGCGTACACCACGTTGCTGGTGCCTTCCTTGAGGTTGACGTCGGCGGGGCCGACGGCGACCGTGTCCGTCCCGGCCAGCACGACATCGGCGGGTACGGTACCGGCCTTCACCTCGGTCTTCGCCTCCTTCGGGTTCTCCAGGGCTTCGAAGACGGGCTTCTCGGCGGCCCGTACGTCGACAGCGGGAGCCGCCGCGACATGCCGGACGGTGAGTCGGGACTTCCCGGCCGGCACCTTCGTCACGTCGTTGACGAACGCGTTGAGCTGAGGCTTTCCGTCCGCGGAGAGATGAGCGACCACCGTGGCGTCGGCACCGGCGGGAACCTCGATCTTCTTCTGAAGGGCGGGACTGCCGTCGGGGCCGTCGCCGTCCTTGAACACCTTGAGGTCGTAGGATCCGGCGGGCAGTTCCTGCGGTTCGGTGAGCGTTCCGGGCTTGAAGTCCGGGAGCAGTTCCTCACCGTTGGCGTACACGTCCACGGTCAGGCCGGGGACTGCGTGGAAGACGGAGACCATGGCCTTGTCGTCGTCGGCGCGCGGCGTGGCCCCGACGGGTCCCGCGCTCGCGAGGGCGAGGGTGAGCGCGCCCGCGGTGGCGGCTGTCAGAGTGAGGGTGCGCGAGATCATCGGTGGATTCCCTTCGCGGCGGATTCCGCCCTGTGCGGAACTCACTCCCACTTCCCTCGCGCCAGTGGCCGCGGATGCGGCGCGGCTGCTCCTTCTCGACCTGTGCCGTCCCATCGGCTTGCGGTGCGGTCCGGCGGACCCGAAGTGGCGTCCTGCCCCGGAGGGGTGCGGCCGACGGTGTGTCAGGATGCCGCCGCGGACGGACTCATCGCCCGACGGGCCGCCGAACGCCGTCGCCCACCGCCGCCTCCACCACGGCCAGGGCTTCGGCCAGTCCTGAGGGCCGTGGCAGTCCGGGCACGGTCTGACCGGCCCAGCCCGGCCCGAGCGTCAGCACCAGGGGGTGCCTGCGGGCGCCGCGCACGCCCCACTCGATGGCCGCCACGTGCTGCGCGAGGGGGCGGTTCGCGGTGGTCCGGGACTGCGCCCACAGCCCGATGATCGCGGGCCCGGTCCTGCGCACCGCGTCCACGAGCGCCTCGGCGGGCATGGCCGCGCCGAACATCCTCACCGGCAGGCCCTGATCGATGAGGGCGGCTGCCAGCGCTTCCAGCGGCAGTGTGTGAACTTCACCGGGCACACAGGCGAGCAACGTCGTGGCAGCCGCCTGGTCGGCCGGGATTCTCGGTGCGCCGCGCCGCAACGCACCGGTGATGTGCCAGGAGAGGAAGTGTTCGACCTCCACGTACTTCTCGCCGGAGGCCTCCCACTTGCGCCCCACCGCCTGAAGCGTCGGCATGATCACTTCCTGCCATGCCGTGACCAGTCCGTAGTCGTCGATCGCCGCGGTCAGCAGGTCGTCCACGGAGGCGGCGTCGAGCCGTAGCGAGGCGCGGGCGAGACCTTTGCACTCCCGGCGCGCGTTCCCCAGTCGGAGCCCGGTGCCCGCCCGGCTACGCGCGGGGCCCGGCCGCGTCGGCGCGTCGGCGGCGAGCGCCGTTGCCGAGGACCGGCCCTCGCGTGCGGCGCGCGCCGCCTCGGCCGGCGGCACCCCCGCCATGGTCAGCGCGCTCATCCGCTCCAGCCGTGCGATGTCCGCGGCGGTCCAGCGGCGGTGCTTGCCGGGGGTGTGGGCATCGGGTCCCAGGCCGTAGCGCTGGTCCCACGTACGCACTGTCGTGGGTGCGACGCCCAGGCGCCTGGCCACCGCGCCGGTCGACAGTCCCGCGGCCTTGTCGTGCTCGTTCGAGCTCACCGCCTCATCGTACGACGCAAAACCGACGCGTGTTGCTTGCGTCGTTTCTGCGTCCAAGACTCGGAACCGGCGCAGGTGGGCGCTGGCCCTCGGAGCTTGCGCAGGTGGGTGTCGGCCCGTGGCTGTGCGTCCGCACGTGAACTCCTACTCCGCACTGCTGCTTCGCAGGAGGAACAAGACCATGAGTTCGATCATGCGAACCTCGGAGCGTCTGTTCCCGCCCATCGAGGAAACGGCGCTCGAGGAGGACCTGGCCCGCGGACTCGTCGACTCCGACGAGCAGGCGTTCGCCACGGTCTACCGGCGCTGGAGCTCCCTCGTCCACACAATGGCCGCCCGCTCGCTCGGCGACGCGCGGGAAGCGGAGGACGTGACCCAGCAGGTGTTCCTGGCGGCCTGGCGGGGCCGGGCCGGTTTCCACCCCGAACGCGGGCCGCTCGGTGCCTGGCTCGTCGGCATCACCCGGCGCAAGATCGTCGACGCGCTGGCAGCCCGCACGCGCCGCCTCCGTCTGGTCGAGGCGGCGGGCCGTGCCGCGGACGCAGCCGCGCCGCAGCCACAGTCGACCTCCACCGACCAGGTGCTGGACCGGGTCCTTCTCGCAGCGGAACTCTCCCGCCTGCCCCGGCGGCAGCAGGAGGTGCTGCGTCTCGCGTTCTTCGACGACCTGACCCAGGCGCAGATCTCCGAGCGCACCGGCTTGCCCCTGGGCACGGTCAAGAGCCACGCGCGCCGGGGCCTGTTCCAACTGCGCCGCAAGATCGAGGAGGGTCGCTGATGTGCGCGCTGCGCCCGTCCGGTCAACTCGCTCGGGGCGACGGCCCGGCGGGGTGCGAACCCGGCGCGCCGCTGACGTGGCGCACGCTCGGGCTGGACACGATGGCGTCCCTGCTCGTCATGTCCTTGAGCCGCCTGGGCAGCAGCGGTTATCGCGCCCGATGCCAGTGGCCTCGCCTGCATCCGCTGAACGAGCGCGCGATCGCCGTGTCCCACCATCCGCTGATCATGGCGGAGTCCACCCGCCAGCTCGCCATCGCCTGGGAGCGTCGGCACGCGTCCGCGGACGGCGTCGCCCCGCTCGAACCCGTATCGGTGAACCTCGGGCTGCGTCCTGCTGCCCGGCCCACGGAGCGGGGCAGCTTCACCGATGTGGCCGTGCGGGTGAGCGTGAGCGATCACGCCACACACGCCGGCAGGCTCGTCGCCTATCGGATCACTGCGGAGTACGAACATGAGGGAACGCCGTTCGGATCGTGCACCATGCGATGTGCTCGTCCGGCGGACTCACGTGCGCCGAGCACGGTCACTCCCCCTCCGCTGGCGCATATCCATCCCCCGGCGGCCGCTGTGGGAGCCGGCGCCGACAGCGATGTGATGGTGGCGCGGGCCCCGCAGGGGCGCCTGATCGTCGTCCCGCGCGACCCGGGACATCCGGTCCTGCTCGCCGGCCGTCCGGTCCGGCTGCCCGCCCTCGCCGTGCTGGAAGCCGCGCGGCAGGCGGTCCTGCTGACCTCCGGAATGACCGCCGAGGCCGTCGCCGGACTGCGGGTGGAGCTGCGTGCGCCGGTGCCGCCGAGCGGTGCCTCGGCCGAAGTGACGGCGGAGTCGGGAGGGGCCCGCGTTGTCGTCACCGCCGCCGGTCAGGTGGCCGCGCTGGGGACGGTGGCGCTGCTCGCTCCGTGAACGGGCGGCGCAGGCAACGGCCGGGACGTGGATGTCGGAGCAAGAGTACGGAGGAACGATCATGGGTACGGACGGACAGCGGGACGCACAGCGGCTGCGCTGCCTGGTCACCGGCGCATCCGGCTACATCGGCGGACGCCTGGTGCCGGAGCTTCTGGACGCGGGGCATCACGTGCGGTGCCTGGCCCGCTCCCCGGCCAAACTCCGCGACCATCCCTGGGCGACGCACGTCGAGGTGGCCCAGGGCGATGTCACGGACGCCGCTTCCCTCGCGGAGGCCATGCGCGGGATCGACGTCGCGTACTACCTCGTGCACGCGCTGGCCTCCGGCTCCGATTTCGAGGAGACCGACCGCCTCGGGGCCCGCAACTTCGCCGAGCGGGCCTACGCCGCCGGTGTGCGGCGCATCGTCTATCTGGGCGGTCTCACGTCGCGGGGGGTCCCCGCGTCGGACCTCTCCCCGCACTTGCGATCGCGCGCCGAGGTCGGGCAGATCTTCCTGGACGGACCGGTCCCTGCCACCGTGCTGCAGGCCGCCGTCGTCATCGGTTCGGGATCGGCCTCGTTCGAGATGCTGCGTTATCTGACCGAGCGGTTGCCAGTCATGGTCACCCCCAGTTGGGTGCACACGCGCACGCAGCCGATCGGCGTCCGCGATGTGCTCCGCTATCTCGTCGGATCGGCCACCATGCCGGCCGATGTCGACCGGGCGTTCGACATCGGGGGCCCGGACGTGCTCACCTACAGGGAGATGATGCGGGCGTACGCGCGAGTCGCGGGGCTGCGCCAGCGGCTCATCGTGCCGGTGCCCGTCCTCACGCCGGGGCTCTCCAGCCACTGGGTCGGCCTTGTCACCCCGGTGCCCGCCGCCATCGCCCGGCCGCTCACACAGTCGCTGCGCCACGAGGTCGTCTGCCACGAACACGACATCGCCAAGTACGTGCCCGACCTCCCGGGCCGCCCGCTGCCGTTCGGCGAGGCACTGGCCCTGGCACTGCGCAGGGTGCGGGATGCTCAGGTCGCCACCCGCTGGTCGTCCGCCTCCGTGCCAGGGGCGCCGAGCGATCCGCTTCCCACCGACCCCGACTGGGCCGGCGGCAGTCTCTACGAGGACGAGCGGCAGCTGTCGGTCGAGGTGTCCCGGCAGGCGCTGTGGAAAGTGATCGAAGGCATCGGAGGCGACAACGGCTGGTACTCGCTCCCGATCGCCTGGGCGGTCCGCGGCTGGCTGGACCGGTTCGTCGGCGGTGTGGGCCTGCGCCGCGGACGACGTGACGCCGAGCGGCTGAGGGTCGGCGACTCGCTCGACTTCTGGCGGGTCGAGGAGATCGAGCCCGGACGGCTGCTGCGCCTGCGGGCCGAGATGCGACTGCCGGGACTCGCCTGGCTGGAGATGCACGCGGAGACGGACGAGGCGGGCCGCACCCGCTACCGGCAGCGCGCCCTGTTCCACCCTCGCGGTCTGCTGGGCCACGCCTACTGGTGGTCCGTCGCGCCGTTCCACGCTCTCGTCTTCGGCGGCATGGCCCGCAACATCGCGCGGGCAGCGGCCAAGGACCGGAGCGCGCCCCACCGCGGCCCCGTTCGACGCCGCCGCGGCGGGCCACGCGGGCGGCGCTGATCCACACCCCACCGCCTGCCCACGCGAAACCCCTGACAGGGCGCCCCGCCTTCGACCGCCACTCGCCGACGCCTCCGGCGCACCGTCGTCACCCGCGCCGCGACGCCCCCTCCCCCTGTGTCTCCGCCGCCCCCTCGTCCAGCCGGTACTCCTGCGGACCGGCGTCGTACGCGTACAGCTCCGCGTACCGGCCCCAGTCGGTGGCCGTCTCCAGTTGCCGCTCGACCTGTTCGCTCGTGAAGTGGTGGGCGAGCAGGTCGCGGAAGAACCCGGCGCGCACCGCGCCGTCCGGCTGCTGCCGCAGGCTGTTGGTGATCAGCTTCACCAGCGGGACCTCGGTGGCGGCGTCGGCGAAGATGGTCTTGGACGTCTGTACGTCGGCTTCGGCGAAGGCCGTGCCCGGCTCGGTGAGGACCAGGTCGTCGCCGCTGACCGTGGCGAAGCCAAGCAGTTCGAGGGCGTCGACCTGCGGCAGCAGGTCGTCGATGTCGAGGCCGAGTTCGTCGGCGAGGTCGGCGAGGTCGCAGCGCCCGCCGCGGTGGGCGACCAGCTCCGCGAGGCCGGACAGGCCGTCGACGGTGGCGGCGGGCAGCGGGGCGGACGCGACGGTGCGCTTGTCCAGGGCGGAGCGCACGGCGCCGGTCTGACCCTCACCCCCCGCCCAGCCTACGCACGACCTCCCCGAGCCCGTCCTTCAGGGCCCGCACCTGGTCCTCGCTGAGCACGTCGATCAGATGGGCGCGGACCACCTCGACGTGGCCGGGCGCCGCCCGCTCCAGGCGGGCCCGGCCCGCGTCGGTGAGGACGGCGTAGACGCCGCGCACATCCGCGGCGCAGGTGCGGCGGCGCACCAGGCCCGCCTTCTCCAACTGGGTGATCTGGTACGTCAGTCCGCTCTTGGTGGTGATCACCGCGCCCGCGAGTTCGCTCATCCGCAGCTCGTCGTCCGGGGCGGCCGACAGCCGCACCAGCACCTCGTACTGCAGGTGGGACAGCCCCGAATCGGCCTTCAGCTGCTCCTCGATCCGCCGGTCGAGCAGCGCCCCCGCCATCAGGAAGGCCTGCCAGGCGGCCATCTCGTCGTCGTTCAGCCAGTTGGTGTCGCCCATGGAAGGCAGCGTACGCCTGTTGTTCAAATTCGAACTAGGGAGTACCGTCGGAGACGTGATTCAAATTTGAACCACCTGCCCCTCAAGGAGCCGCTCATGACCACCGCAGCCCCCGAGCGCCGGGACGCCCCGGAGCGCATGCCCGCCGTCTTCATGAGCCACGGCGGCCCGACCCTCGCCGAGGACGCCCACTGGCCGGCCGAACTGGCCCGCTGGGGCGCCGGGCTGCCGCGGCCGAAGGCGATCCTGATGGTCTCCGCCCACTGGGAGGAGGCCCCGCTGGCGCTCGGCGCGACCACCGCCGTGCCGCTCGTCTACGACTTCTGGGGCTTCCCCGAGCACTACTACCGCATCCAGTACGCCGCGCCCGGCGCGCCCGACCTGGCCGCACAGGTCCGGTCGCTGCTGCGCGCCCCCGGCATGCCGGTGCACGACCTGCCGGACCGGGGCCTCGACCACGGCGCGTACGTCCCGCTGCGGGAGATGTACCCGGACGCCGACATCCCGGTGCTCCAGGTGTCCATGCCGACGCTCGACCCGCGCAAGCTGATGGACATCGGCCGCAGGCTGGCGCCGCTGCGCGACGAGGGCGTGCTGATCGTCGGCAGCGGCTCCTTCACGCACAACCTGCGCGCCATCAACCCGGAGAACGAGGTGCCGTCCGCCCTGGCCGAGTTCGACGACTGGGGGCGGCGGGCGCTCGCGGCCGGTGACGTGGACGCGCTGCTCGACTTCGCGCACAAGGCCCCGGCCGCCCAGTACGCGCACCCCCGCGAGGAGCACTTCGTGCCGCTCGCGGTCACGCTCGGCGCGGCGGCCGACGAGCTGGGCACGCAGCGCAGCGTCATCGAGGGCACCTGGCTGGGTCTTTCGAAGCGGTCGGTGCAGATCGGCTGACGCCCCGGTCCGGGGGCGGCGGGCGGCCGGGGGTTCCCCGGCCGCCCGCCGGAACGACGGGCCCCGTCCCCTACGCCTGGTGCAGCCACCCCCGGTCCGTCCGGACCAGTTCCCGGAAGCCGAGCGCCGTCATCCGCGCGATCGCGTCCACGTCGTCGGACGTCTCGTACGCGAGCAGCCGGTCGGCCCCGGCGAGGCGCAGCCACTCGGCGGCCTCGCCCAGGAGCCAGGCGTCCAGGCCGTCGACGCCGTGGCCGGGTTCGAGGTGGAAGTTGCCGATGTCGGCCAGGGTGCCGTTGCGGGCCTGGCGTTCGGCGCGGCCGAGCGCGCTGTCCACCTCGATGAAGCCCAGGTCACGGCCGTCGGCGTGAGCGGTGAGGCGGGTGCCGCAGGCGCCGAGGGTGCGGCGGACGGCCAGGCCCGGCAGCGGGGGCTCGGTCCGGCGCAGGGCGGGCACGCGGGCGATCAGGACGACTTCGGTGTGTCCGGTGTGGCGGAATCCGGCCCGTTCGTAGGCGGCGCGGATGTGCGGCCAGGTGCTCGGCAGGCCGTACACGGCCGGGGCGGGCAGCGCGCCGTCGGCCGCGCGGGTGCGCACGCCCCAGCGGGAGAGCTGGGCCAGACAGGCGCTCATGAGCAGGTCCGCGGCCACTTCCGAGTCCGGCCAGAAGGAGGCGGGCGGGTGGCAGACGAACCAGTTGACCTCGCCGAGGTCGCGGTGGTCCGGGGAGACGTCGGCTTCGGCGCGGTAGCGCAGCAGGTGCGCGGCGGCCACGACGAAGGAGCGCTGCTCGGCGACCAGCGTGACGCGCTCGGCCACCCACGGGTCGGTGATGAACTCGTCCGGCTGGCGGGCCAGTTGTCCGAGGACGGTGTTCACGGAGACGGAGACGCCCGGCACGACGGCGGCCACGTGGCTGTTCACCAGCTCGGTGAGCTGATCGCGGTCGTCGCGGTGGAAGGGGCGTACCAGAAGCGCGGACATGCGGGGACCTCCCGGTCGGGATTGCGTATGCAGGAGGCCGCCATGCGATGCGGTACGTGACCGATCCTACGACAGGTGCCTCCGCCTCGCGGGTGCGGCCCGGCGGTACGGCCTCATGGGCGCGGCCCTGGGTGCGCTGTGCGGCTGTGCACCGCACGCGGGCGCGCCTTCCGGGTGCGACGCGTGCGAAAGCGGCGCGGCCCGACGAGACTCGTACGGATCCGGCGCCGCCGGAAGGATGGAGCCCCGCCCCACATGCCCACCCCACCGCACGCGTTTGACCGGCCGTCCGCCGCACTCGCCATGTCGTCCGGCGCCGCCGAGGCGCTGCTCGGGCCCGATGTGCTCGCCGCGTTCGCCGGAGTCTGCGCGCTCCAGCCCCCGCCCGTCCTCGACGACTTCTCCGGCGAGCGGGCCCGGCAGGTGCTCGGGCGGGCCGAGGTCCTGATCACCGGCTGGGGCTGTCCGCCGCTCGACGAGGCCGCGCTCGCCGCCGCGCCGAGGCTGCGGGCCGTCGTGCACACCGCCGGGTCCGTGCGCGGACATCTCACGCCCGCCTGCTGGGAGCGCGGCATCGAGGTGTCGTCGGCCGCCGCCGCGAACGCCCTTCCGGTCGCCGAGTACACCGTCGCGATGATCCTCCTCTCCGGCAAGCACGTCCTGGAGCGGGCCCGCGCCTTCCAGGCCGCGCGCGACCGCGCCGACCCGCTGAGCACCCCGCGCTCGATCGGCAACTACCGCCGCACCGTGGGGATTCTGTCCGCCTCCCACGTCGGACGGCGCGTCGTCGAGCTGCTGCGCCCGTACGACATCGAGGTGCTGCTGCACGATCCGTACGTGGACGAGGCCGAGGCGGCCGCGCTCGGCGTGCGGGCCGTCGGGCTCGACGAGCTGTTCCGGCTGAGCGACATCGTCAGCGTGCACACCCCGCTGCTTCCCGCCACGCACGGGCTCGTCGGCCGCCGTCAGCTCGCCGCCCTGCGCCCGGACGGCGTGCTCATCAACACCGCGCGCGGGGCCGTGGTCGACCAGGACGCGCTCACCGAGGCGGTGGTGGCGGGCCGGATCCGGGTGGTGCTCGACGTCACGGAACCCGAAGTCCTGCCGCCGGGGCATCCGTTGTGGGACTGCGCGAACGCGCTGCTCACCCCGCACCTCGCGGGCTCGCAGGGCAACGAGTGGCGGCGCCTGACCGATGTCGCGGTGAGCGAGGTGGCACGGTGGGCGGCGGGCGCGGGCTTCGCGCATCCGGTGCGGGCGGACCGGGTGGCGTTCCTGGCGTGAGCGGGGTGCGCAGGGAGCGGGTGTCGGGCGGGGGTGGTCCGGCGAGCGTCAGGCGGGATGGTCCGGCGTTTGCTGGTGGGCGCTAACCGGTGAGGTTCAGGGTGAAGTTCTCGTTGTCGCCCACGTCGAAGAGGCGGAAGCCGCGCGGGCGGCCGCCCGAGCCCGAGGGCCGCCAGCAGCGGTTGAACGCCTGGTCCGGCACCTGGGTGACGTACTCCCCCGCCCAGACCGGGCCGTTGTTGGCGGCCTCGCCGACGAAGAACCACATGCGGCCGTACTGGTTGACGCGGTTGGCGTACACGAGCGCGCAGCGGCCCGGGTCCAGGTTCCACCAGCCCATGATGTGCGGACCCGTGTTGTACAGGCAGGTGTTGTCGTAGAAGCCGATGGAGACGCTCACGCGGGTGTGGAAGCGGTTGCAGATCGTCAGGCCCACGGCTCAGCCCTCCGGCGTCTCTGGCCGGGTCCCCGGCGCCGGTGCGCGCGGCGGGTCCAGCGGGGCCGGCAGGTCCGGTGCCCCCGGGGCCTGCCACGCCTCCGCGTGGGACGCCGCCGGGTCCTGTGCCGCCGCGCACTCGCCCGGCGTCCTGCCGACCGGCGGATCACCGATCGCGCCGCGCGGGTCGGCGCCGTCGGGCTCGGCCGGAGCGGGTGGCATGCTGTCGTCCTCGGACCCCATCTCGTACCCCCTGCGAGCAAGTTGACGGACCGTCGTCGCATCGAGCATGGGGCACGGGCGCCGCCCCGGCCAGCCTCGCGGGGCAGGTGCGAGGTCAGCCTCCGGTCGTGGAGCCCGGCCGCACGATCATCAGGATGGTGACGGCGGCCCACAGGAGGTTGAAGACGCCGGTGACCATGGCGAGTTGGGCGCTGGTACGGGCGTCCGGCTTCACGGCGACAGCGCCGCCGGTCCCGCTCTCGTCATCGGTGGCGCCATCGGTGGCCGCCGCGTCGCCGGACGCCCCGGTGGCACCGCCGCCCGCCGCACCGACGGCCGCGGCCCGCACCGCTGCGACCGCCTCCAACGCCGTCTCCTGGCGCGGCAGCACCAGCACGATGAGGATCACCGCCGCGACGAACGTCAGCGCGATCGACGTGATCAGCCAGGCGCTGCCGAGCACGCCCATGCTGCTCGCCGTCAGGAAGCCGAAGACCACCACGGCGATGGCGGCGCCCGCGTAGACACGGCAGATGCGGTGCAGCGTACGCAGCGTCGTCACCGGGGCCGCGTCACCGGGACCGGCGAGCGCGTCCCGAAGCACCTTGGGGAACATGCTGGCCGCGACGGCGACCGGGCCCACGGCGAGGATGGCCGCGAGGACGTGGAGGATGAGGAACAGCTTCGTCATGGGAGGGCTTTCGCGTCGGGAGGGCAGGCGGGGCCGCGGGGCGGGCGAGGTCAGATCGGTGCGGGTGCGGTCCCGGCGGCGCGCCACACGACACCGCGCTGCTCGTGCGCGAACATCTCCTCGACGGCATGTGCCACGCGCGGCCCGAACTCGCGCTCCAGGAGGTGCAGTCCGAGGTCGAGGCCCGACGTCACCCCGGCGCTGCTGACCAGGTCGCCGTCGTCGACGACGCGGGCCCGCACCACGGTCGCCCCGAGGCCCCACAGGACGTCGAGCGCGTCGTGGTGACCGGTGGCGTGCCTGCCCTTGAGGAGCCCGGACAGCGCGAGGACCAGGGAGCCGCCGCACACGGTCGTCATCGTCACGCCGGGGCGCGCCATGGCGGCCGACAGGAGCGCGGGCAGGTCGGTGCGCTGGGTGCGGGCGATGCGGGACGGGATGCTGTCGTCCTCGGGGTCGGCCTGCCGGGTGGGTCCGGCGGCGCCCGGCACCAGGATCAGGCCGTCGCGCTCCGGGTCGAGCCGCGCGGTGGCGCGGAGGGTGATGAGGTCGAGGCCGCTGGGGACGTCGCGGGCGCCCTCCGCCGAGACCAGTTCGACGGTGATCGCGCCGTCCGTCGCGATGCCCCCGGCGTACAGGATCTCCAGCGGGCCGAGGACGTCGAGCGGGTCGAAGCCGTCGAAGAGGACTGCCTGAACGTGCATGCGAGGTTCCGTTTCCTGGCGGGGACCGCGCCCCGGCGGGGCTCCGGTGCTGTTCCCGTGCTGTTCCCGGCGTCGAGGCTAGTCAGCGCCGATCCCCCTCCGACAGTGGCTGCAATGACAGCTTTCAACGGGATATCGCCAGCGCTGCGCAGGGCCGCTGACACCCGATCGGTGCCCGTTTCCGCAGGCCGTCGGCGCGCGGCGCGGGTGCGTGGGGCCCGGTGGGGGCCGCGAGCGGCGCTTGGCGGGAGTCCGGTGGTGCCGTACGTTGCCGCCATGCACACCGTCGCGTTCCTCGCCCTCGACGACGTCATCCCCTCCGACCTGGCGATGCCCCTGGACGTGTTCAGCAGGACGCGGCTGCCCGGCGAACGGCCGGCCTACCGGGTGCGGGTGTGCGCGGCGGAGCCCGAGGTCGACGCGGGAACGTTCTCGCTGCGGGCGCACCACGACCTGAGCGGGCTCGTGGACGCGGACACCATCGTCGTACCGGGCACGCACGACCCGACCGCGCCGGTGCCGGAGAAGACCCTGGCCGCGCTGCGCGAGGCGGCCGCGGCGGGCACCCGCATCGCGTCGATCTGCGTGGGCACGTTCGTCCTCGCGCAGGCGGGGCTGCTCGACGGCCTGCGGGCCACCACGCACTGGTTCGCCACGGACCACCTCGCCGCGGCCTACCCGGACATCGACGTCGACCCGGACGTCCTGTACGTGGACAACGGCCAGATCCTCACGTCCGCGGGCGCCGCCGCCGGGCTCGACCTGAGCCTGCACATGGTGCGGCGCGACTACGGCTCGGCGGTCGCCGCGGACTCCGCGCGCCTGTCGGTGATGCCGCTCGAACGGGAGGGCGGCCAGGCCCAGTTCATCGTCAACCAGCCGCCCGCGGTCCCCCGGGGCCGGGCGCTGGAGCCGCTGCTGCGCTGGCTGGACGAGAACGCGGCGCGCGACCTCGCTCTCGACGACATCGCCGAGCACGCGGGCCTGAGCAGCCGCACCCTGCTGCGGCGGTTCCGCGAGCAGACCGGCACGACGCCGCTGCAGTGGCTGCACCGGGCGCGGGTCCGCCAGGCCCAGCACCTCCTGGAGACCACGGAGCACCCGGTGGAGCGGATCGCCGCGCAGGTCGGCTTCGGCTCGCCGACCGCGTTCCGGGACCGCTTCAAGCGGGTCGCGGGGGTCAGCCCGCAGGCCTACCGGCGGGCGTTCAGCAGCGCGGGCCGCTGACCCGGTCCACCGCGGCGGCCGTCGGCCCGGCGGTCACGCCCCCGCCGCCTTGCGCGCCACCACCAGCCGCCACCGCGGACTCCCGTCCTCCCGGCGCCCGAACTCCTCCAGCGGCCGCAGCCGCACCGTGAACCCGGCCCGCTCCAGGTCGGCCCGCACCCCGGGCAGCGGGAACGTGCGGTAGTACATGACGAAGGGCGGCTGCCGCAGCGCGTTGCGCGCCCGCATCGCCAGGTCGAAGCCGAGCATGCCCCAGTACCATGGTGACGTGAGTGGCTGTGGCGCGCCGATGGGGAAAGCGAACAGGCCGCCGGGGCGCAGCGCCCGGTGCACCTGGGCGAACAGGCCCGGCCGCTCGGCGGGCAGGAAGTGCCCGAACGCCCCGAAGCTCACGGCCACGTCGAAGCGCTCGGTGAAGGGCAGCGCGCGGGCGTCGGCCCGCACCCAGTGGACCGCCGGGCCCGTGTCCCCCGTCCCGTCCCCCGCGGCCGGTGCCGCCCGCGCCGCGGCCAGCATCCCCGCGCTGAAGTCGACGCCGGTCACCTGCTCCCGGCACATCGGCCGCAGGATTTCCACCCCGGCCCCGGTGCCGCAGCACACGTCGAGACCCGCGGCGAACGGGCCAAGTGGCCGCAGCGCCTCGGCACACGCGTCGAGGATGCGCTCGGGCGTACGGAAGGGCGTGTGATCGAACTTGGGAGCCAGCAGGTCGTAGCCGTGCTCGGTGGAGGACAGCGCCTGCACGGTCAGTTCGCGGAGCGAGGGGCCCTGGGAGGTGAACACCGGCACAGCTTAGTGAGCCCGTGTGGCCAGGATCCGCCTCGTGGCCTTCCGGGCCCGTCGAGCCCTCGGGTAGAGCTTCAGCTGCCGCACACCCGAACCCACTTCACGGAGGTGCACCATGTGCGCACACAGGCAGCCGGGCCCCGATGACCCCACGGCCGACGCCATGGCGGGCAAGACCCGGTTCGACGACATCTACGACCAGCCGGACCCGCGGTCGTACTTCCGCCGCCTCGCCCCGTACGACTACGAGATCCCGCACCACGCCCAGGCCGTCTTCCGCCGCACGCTCGCCGCGCGCCGGGCCGCGCCGCCGGGCCCCGGCCTCACCGTGCTCGACCTGTGCTGCTCCTACGGTCTCAACGCCGCGCTGCTCAACCACGACCTGACCCTCGCCGACCTGTACGCGCACTACGCCGGGGACGGGACGACGGACCTCACCACCAGCGAACTCATCGACCTGGACAAGGAGTTCTACGCGGCCCGGCGCCGCCCGGACGCGGTGCGCCTGGTCGGCGTGGACACCGCCGCCCACGCCACCGCCTACGCCCTCGCCGTCGGCCTCCTCGACGAGGCGTACGCCGAGAACCTGGAGCGCGTACCGCCCAGCCACGGCCTCGCGCGCGCCATGGCCGGCGTCGGCCTGATCACCGTCACCGGCGGCATCGGCTACGTCACGCACCGCACCTTCGACGCCCTGCTGGACGCCGCCCGCCTCCCCCTGTGGGTCAGCGCGTTCGTCCTGCGCACCGTCCCCTACGACCGCATCTCCCAGAGCCTCACCGAGCACGGCCTGCGCACCACGACCGACGCCGGCCGGCTCTATCCGCAGCGCCTGTTCACGGGCCCCGACGAGCAGCGCGACGCCGTCGAGCGGGTGCGGGCGGCGGGCGACGACACCACCGGTCTGGAGTCCGCGGGCCGCTACTACACGCGCCTGTACGAGTCGCGCCCGCGGGCCGTCTGACCCGCGCCCAGGGGCTCGCCCCGGCACGCCGTCCGGGCGTACTCTTGATGGACGGGCGGCTCGGAATGACAGGGGGTCGTCATGCTGCAGGAACTCCTCGCGGCGGGTGCGGTCACGCTCTCCGCCGGTCTGGTGTACGTGATGTCGGCGGCCCGCGTCGTCAAGCAGTACGAACGCGGTGTCGTCTTCCGGCTCGGCCGCCTTTCGGGCACCGCCCGCGGGCCGGGGTTCACCATGATCGTGCCGGGCGTCGACCGGATGCGTAAGGTCAACATGCAGATCGTGACGATGCCGGTGCCCGCGCAGGAGGGCATCACGCGCGACAACGTCACGGTGCGGGTCGACGCCGTCGTGTACTTCAAGGTGGTCGATGCCTCGCACGCGATCGTGCGGGTCGAGGACTACCGTTTCGCGGTCTCGCAGATGGCGCAGACCTCGCTGCGGTCCATCATCGGCAAGAGCGACCTGGACGACCTGCTGTCCAACCGCGAGAAGCTCAACCAGGGGCTCGAGCTGATGCTGGACAGCCCGGCCATCGGGTGGGGCGTGCAGATCGACCGCGTCGAGATCAAGGACGTGTCCCTGCCGGAGACGATGAAGCGGTCGATGGCCCGGCAGGCCGAGGCGGACCGGGAGCGGCGCGCCCGCGTCATCAACGCCGACGCCGAGCTCCAGGCCTCCAAGAAGCTCGCCGAGGCCGCCAAGGAGATGTCCGAACAGCCCGCCGCCCTCCAACTCCGGCTCCTGCAGACCGTCGTGGCCGTGGCCGCCGAGAAGAACTCGACGCTGGTCCTGCCCTTCCCCGTCGAGCTGCTGCGCTTCCTGGAACGGGCCGCGAACCAGCAGCCGCAGGCGACGCCCCCGCCCGCGGAGGCGGCACCGCGGGCCGTGGCCGCGCCGCGGGACGACGCCGCGCCACGGGAGGTCACCGCACCGGCGGTGGAAACGGTTCCGCGGGTCACCGACGGTACGGCGCCGCATGTGGAGGCCTAGGGCCCGTCCGACGGGTCGGCCCCAGGCGGCACCCGGAGCGTGGCCGGTCGTCCGGTCCGCCTCGGCGATTCCTCCGTCACGCCCATTGAGCCCGTCGACGACCGCATGCTAGAAAGCGCTTACTGACCTCCGGTCGCCCGCCCCGCCCCACCCGGCACGTGCCCCGCACCCCTCCTGCACGCCTTCCGCTCCTCGCCTCCCCTGGCCCCCTGGTCCCCCTGGAGCCCCCGCATGCCCACTCCCTGGCCCCGCCGCGCCTTCCTCCTGACCACCGGCACCTCGGCGCTCTCCCTCGCCACGCCCACCACGCCCCCCGCGGCCGCGCGCGACACCGCGACCACGGCCGCCGTCGAAGCCACCGCCGACGCCGACGCGTTCGCCGCCCTGCGCGCCAAGTGGCGCACCCTGATCCTCGGCGAGGGCTTCAGCCCGACCGCCGAGCCGTTCCAGACCCGCCTGGCCCAACTTGGCGCTGATGCCAGGCAGTTGAGGGACACGATGGCCCCGGCGACCGGCTCCCTGTGGCCCGACGCCTCGTACGCCGATCCCGAACCGGACACCGACCAGGAGTCGTTCGGCTACTCCGCGAACCTCGTCACGAGTTGCACCCGGCTCGCCACGATGGCGGGGGCCTACAGCCAGCAGGGCACCGGCCTCACCGGCGACAGCACGCTCAAGTCGGCGATCGTGACCGGCCTCGATCACCTCTACACGCAGGTCTACAACGAGCGGCAGGCGCGCTTCGGCAACTGGTGGAGCTGGCAGATCGGCGCCCCGCAGGCGCTGCTCGACACCTGCGTCCTGATGTACGACGCGCTGTCGGCCGAGCGACTCTCCCACTACTGCGCGGCCGTCGACCACTTCGTACCGGACTCCGCAGTCGCCCAGTACACCGGCACCAGCACCGGCGCCAACCGCGTGGACCTGTGCCGGGTGCTCGCGCTGCGCGGTGTCGTCGGCGCGAACGCGGCGAAGGTCGCGCTCGCCCGGGACGCCCTGTCGCCCGTCTTCCCGTACGTGACCAGCGGCGACGGCCTGTACGTGGACGGCTCGTTCATCCAGCACACCACCGTGCCGTACACCGGCTCGTACGGGTCCGTGCTGCTCGGCGGGCTCGGGCTGCTGTTCGCGCTCCTCGACGGGTCGCCGTGGGAAGTGACGGACAGCGGCAAGCAGATCGTCTTCGACGCCGTGGAGAAGGCGTGGGCGCCGTTCCTCTACAACGGTCTGGTCATGGACTGTGTCGCGGGCCGCGCCATCAGCCGCGGGATCGCCGCGTCCGACGCGAAGAAGGCGCAAGCCGACGACCACCTGCGCGGGCACCCGATCCTGGCGTCGATCGCGCTGCTCGGCCAGGGCGCGTCGGCGGCCGAGAACGCCCGCTGGCGGGGCCTGGTGAAGGGCTGGATGCGCCGCGACTACTACAGCCCGCCGCTCAGCGACCCACAGTTGAGCCTCACCCACCTGGCCCGCCTCAAGGCCGTCGAGGACGACACCGCCGTCACGCCCGTGCCCGAGCCCACCGGCCACCGCCTGTTCACGAACATGGCGCGGGCCACCCACCGCCGCCCCGGCTGGGCCGCCGCCGTCAGCATGGCCGACGCCCGCATCACGTACTACGAGACCGGCAACGGCGAGAACCTGCGCGGCTGGCACACCGGCTCGGGCATGCTCGCGTGGTGGGGCGACAGTTACGCCAACGGCCAGTACAGCGACGCGTTCTGGCCCACCGTCGACCCGTACCGGCTGCCCGGCACCACCGCGTCCCGCAAGGTCCTCGCGGACGGGGCGGGCGGCGACTGGGGCGCGGCGCGGCCGGACGTGAGCTGGGTGGGCGGGGCGAGCGACGGTCAACGGGCCGTGCTGGGGCAGCACTTGAAGGGGCTCCAGAGCACGTTGTCGGCCCGCAAGGCGTGGTTCTGTCTGGACGACACGATCGTGTGCCTGGGCGCGGGCATCAACTGCGCGGACGGCACGGTCGTGGAGTCCACCGTGGAGAACCGCAACCTCGGGCCGAGCGGGCGTTCCCCGTTCCAGGTCGACGGTGTCACCAAGCCCACCACCACGCCCTGGTCGCAGACGCTCACCGGTGCCCGCTGGGCGCACATCGGCGGCCACGGCGGCTACGTCTTCCCCGGCGGGGCGGCCGTCCGGGCCCGCCGCGAGCAGCGCACCGGCAAGTGGAGCGACATCAACAAGGGCGGCGCCACCACCCCGTTGACCCGCACCTACCTCACGCTGCACGTCGACCACGGCACCGACCCCACGGACGCGGCCTACGCCTACATGCTGCTGCCCGGCGCGAGCGCGGCCCGCACGGCGGAGCGGGCCGGGGCCTCCGGCTGGCTGCGGATCCTCGCCAACTCCGGGGCACGGCAGGGCATCAGCGTGCCCTCGCTCGGCTTCACCGGCGTGGCCTTCTGGTCGGGCGGCACGGCCGGGGCGCTCACCGTGAGCGCCGCCTGCGTGGTGCTGGTCAGTGAGCGGCCGGACGGCACGGCGGTGGTGTGCGTCAGCGACCCGACCCGGGCGGCGCGCGCGGGCCTGACGGTGACGTGGGACCGGCCGGTCGCCGCGGTCACCGCGAAGCCCGCCACCGTCACGTCGGCCGGCACCGGCGCGGCCCTGAAGCTCACGTTCGCCGACCTGGGCCCCACGAAGGGGGCGACGCAGAAGATCACTGTGCGCCTCGGGTGAGCCGCCCACGCCCTCGGTACGGCCGCTGCGGGTCCCGCCCGGCCCGGGGCGCTCACCGGACGGGTGGGTTCACCGGACTCCGTCGGGGTCGGCGGCGGGGTCGGTCGCGGCGGCAGGGTCGTGTGGGTGCGGCGCGGCGGGCTTGCGCCGCAGGGTGCCCGGCGCGGGGTGGGCCCCGCGGAACCGCAGCCGCCGGGCCGCGCGCTCGCCCCGGCCGCTCCCCCCGCCCCGGCTCTCCTCCGTCCGGGGTGCGCGCCGCCACCTGCGGCGCAGCTCGCTCGCCAGCCGGGACCGGGGCTGCCAGTCGAGGCCGCTCGGCAGCCCCCAGCCGCGCTTGTACGCGGTGAGGCGCAGGGCGAGGGCCACGGTCACGCCGAGCACGATGCCGAGCGTGGGCTGCTCGGCGTAACTGCACACGACGGTGATCGCGGCGGCGACCACCGCGACGGACGCGTACAGCGCGTTCCCGCCGAGCACCGCGGGGACGCGGCGCAGCATCATGTCGCGCAGCGCCCCGCCGCCGACGGCCGTGATGGTGCCGAGCAGCAGCGCGGGCAGCCAGCCGAGCCCCGTGGCGAGGGTCTTCTGCGCCCCGGCGACGGCCCAGAAGCCGATGACCGCCGCGTCCAGGGCGGTGAAGAGCCGGTCCCAGGCCTCCTGGCTGATGCTGATGAGGAAGGCGATGAACGCCCCGGTGAGCGCGGTCGGCAGGTAGAACACGTCGGTGAGCGCCACCGGCGTGCCGTGCTGGAGCAGGGTGTCGCGGATCAGCCCGCCGCCGAGCCCGGACACCACGCCGACCGCGACGAAGCCGAACAGGTCGAGCCGTTCGGTGCGGGCGATCGCGCCGCCCTGCAGCGCGGCGGCGAACACCCCGGCGAGGTCGAGCCCGCGCGTGGCCACATCCACGCCGTGCGGCGTCAGCAGCTCGGCCATCGCCGCCCGCCTCCCTGCTCCGTTCCGCGCCCGGTGGGTCCCGTACGTCTCCTACGTTTCGTACGTCACCGGGCGGCGGACGGCGACCGGAAGCGGGGCGGACGCCTGCTTCAGGAGCTGGCGGCAGCGGGCAGGCCGGGGCTGACCCGCGGGCGCCCCGGCACCCGGCGCAGGGCGAGGACCATGGTGAGCCCGCCGCCGGGGGTGTCCTCGGCGCTGAGGGTGCCGCCCATGGCCTCGGTGAAGCCGCGGGCGACGGCGAGCCCGAGGCCCACTCCGGCGCCGCGCGGGGAGTCCCCGTACCGCTGGAACGGCTCGAAGATGCGCTCCTTGGCGTCGTCAGGGACGCCGGGGCCCCGGTCCACGACCCGTAGCTGCACCTGGTCGGCCATGGTGCTGGCGGCGACGAGGACGCGCTCGCCGTCGGGGCTGTACTTCAGGGCGTTCTCGATGACGTTGGCGACGGCCCGCTCCAGGAGGCCCTTGTCGGCGGCGACCATGGGCAGTTCCTCGGGGATGTCGAGGCAGACGTGCTCGGCGGAGGCCGCCATCCCTTCGAGGGCGAGCGGGACGACCTCGTCGAGGTCGATCTCGCGGACCATCGGCGTCACGGTGTCGGTCTGGAGGCGTGACATGTCCAAAAGGTTGCCGACGAGGTGGTCGAGGCGGTCGGCGCCCGCCTCGATGGCGGCGAGGAGCTCGGCCTGGTCCTCCTCGGACCACTCGATGTCGTCCGAGCGGAGGCTGGAGACGGACGCCTTGATGCCGGCGAGCGGGGTGCGCAGGTCGTGGCTGACGGCGGCGAGCAGGGCGGTGCGGATGCGGTTGCCCTCGGCGAGCGCCCGGGCCTCCTTCGCCTGGGACTGCAGGCGCTGGCGGTCCAGGACCACGGCGGCCTGGGCGGCGAACGCGCCGAGCACACGGCGGTCCTCGGCGGGCAGGACGCGGCCGGTCAGGGCGAGCGACATGTAGTCGCCGACGGGCATGTCGACGTCGGCGTCCTCGGGGCGGCCGGTATGGGGGCGGGAGCCGACGCCGGCCACGCACGTCCACGGGGCGATGTCGCTCTCGCGCTCAAGGAGCGCCACGGACTCCATGGCGAAGGTCTCGCGTACGCTCTCCAGGAGCGACTCCAGGCTGTTCTCACCGCGCAGGACGCTGCCCGCCAGGTGGGAGAGGATCTCCGACTCGGCGCGCAGCCGGGCCGCCTGGTGGGTGCGGCGGGCCGCCAGGTCCACCACGGACGCCACGGACACCGCCACCGCGACGAAGATCATCAGGGCGACGATGTTCTTCGGGTGGGAGATCAGGATGTGGTGGAAGGGCGGGGTGAAGTAGTAGTTGAGCAGCAGGGACCCGAACGCCGCCGACGCGAGGGCCGGCAGCAGGCCGCCGAGCAGGGCCGACGCCACGGTGAGCGTCAGGAACAGGAGCATGTCGTTGGCGAGGCCCAGCTGGGGCGCCACGCCGCGCAGCAGCAGGGCGAGCAGGACCGGCCCGCCGATGCCGACCAGCCAGGCCCAGATGAGCCGGTCGCGGCCGAGGCGGGCGGCGCGCGGCGTGGCCGACAGGCTGCGGCCCTTGCCCGCCTCGTTGTGGGTGACCAGGTGGACGTCGAGGTCGGGCCCGGACTCGCGGGCGACGGTGGCGCCGACGCCGGGCCCGAACAGGTACTGCCAGCCCCGGCGGCGGGAGACGCCGAGGACGATCTGGGTGGCGTTGACGCCGCGCGCGAACTCCAGGAGAGCCGCCGGGATGTCCTCCCCTATCACCTGGTGGAAGGAGCCGCCCAGATCCTCCACGAGGGTGCGCTGGATCGCGAGTTCCTTGGGCGAGGCCGCGGTGAGGCCGTCGCTGCGGGCGATGTAGACGGCGAGGACCTCGCCGCCCGCGCCCTTCTCGGCGAGCCGCGCGGCACGGCGCAGCAGGAAGCGGCCCTCGGGTCCGCCGGTGAGGCCGACGACGATGCGTTCGCGGGCCTGCCAGGTGGAGCGGATGTTGTGCTCGCCCCGGTACTGCTGGAGGTACTCGTCGACCCGGTCGGCCACCCACAGCAGCGCCAGCTCGCGCAGGGCCGTGAGGTTGCCGGGGCGGAAGTAGTTGGACAGGGCCGCGTCGACCTTGTCGGCCTTGTAGATGTTGCCGTGCGCCATCCGGCGGCGCAGCGCCTGCGGCGACATGTCGACCAGCTCGACCTGGTCGGCGCGGCGCACCACCTCGTCCGGCACCGTCTCGCGCTGCCGGACGCCGGTGATCGACTCGACCACGTCGCCGAGCGACTCCAGGTGCTGGATGTTGACGGTGGAGACCACGTCGATGCCCGCGGCAAGCAGCTCTTCGACGTCCTGCCAGCGCTTGGTGTTGCGCGAGCCGGGGATGTTGGTGTGCGCCAGCTCGTCGACCAGGGCGACGGTCGGGGCGCGCTCCAGGACGGCGTCCACGTCCATCTCCGTGAACGTCGCGCCGCGGTACTCCAGCTCCTTGCGGGCCACCTGCTCCAGGCCGTGCAGCATCACTTCCGTACGGGCACGGTGGTGGTGCTCCACGAAGGCCACGACACAGTCGGTGCCGCGTTCGATACGACGGTGCGCCTCGGACAGCATCGCGTACGTCTTGCCGACGCCCGGTGCCGCCCCCAGATAGATCCGAAGCTTGCCGCGTGCCATGTATCTCGTCTCTGCGCTCGGGGGGGTGATTGATACGTTCATCGATCAAAGGCGCTCAGAATGCCAGACGCCAGGGCCCCGCGCACCGTTGGTTTCGCGCACCCGTTCCGCGAACGGCAGCGACAACACCATGGTGAGCCCGCCGCCGGGGGTGTCCTCCGGGGTGAGGGTGCCGTCCATCGCCTCGGCGAGGCCCCGGGACAGCGCGAGCCCGAGGCCGAGCCCGGTGGTGTTGTCGGTGTCGCCGAGGCGCTGGAACGGCTCGAAGACCCGGTCGCGGTCGGCCGCCGGGAGGCCGGGGCCGCGGTCGACGACGCGCAGTTCCACACGGCCCGCCAGCGCGCTCGCGGTGACCAGGACCTTGCCGCCGGAAGGGGTGTGGCGGGCGGCGTTGCCGACGAGATTGGCTATCACCCGCTCCAGGAGCGGCGGGTCGGCGAGGACGGCCGGGATCTCCTCCAGGCTGCCCGTCTCGACCGGGCAGTACACGGGCAGCGAGTCCAGAGCGGGCGGCAGGACCTCCTCCAGGGTGGTGTCGCGCAGTTCGAGCTTGAGGGCGCCCGCCTGCAGGCGGCTCATGTCGAGGAGGTTGTCGACGAGCCGGTTCAGCTTGGTCATGGACTCGTCGGCGGTGGCGAGCAGTTCCTCCCGGTCCTGTGCGGAGAAGTCCAGGTCGCGGCTGCGCAGCGAGCCGATCGCGGCGAGGGCGGCGGCCAGCGGGGTGCGCAGGTCGTGCCCGACGGCGCGCAGCAGCGCGGTACGCATCCGGTCGGCGGCCTTGACGGGCTCCACCTCGGCGGCGGCCTCGGCGAGCCGGGCCCGCTCGACGGCGGCGCCGACGTGCGCGGCGAACGCGGCGAGGACGCGGCGGTCGGCGGCGGGCAGGGGGCGGCCGCGCAGCACCAAGTAGGCGTCGGCGCCCGCGGGTACGGCGGTCACCTGGGCGTCGGCGGCCTCGGAGACGTCGGGCGGCTCCGCCACGAGTTCGGCGGCGTCCACGCCGAAGGCCTCCCGGGCGCGTTCGAGCAGGGCGGGAATGGGCTGCCCGCCCCGCACGATGGTGCCCGCTAGCGCCGACATCGTCTCGGCCTCGGCGGTGGCGCGCGCGGAGCGCCGCGAAAGACGCAGCGACCGGTCGACGACAGCGGCGACCGTGGCGGCGACGATCGCGAACACCACCAGGGCCAGCATGCTGTTCGGATCACCCAGCGTGAAGTGTCCGACGGGTGGCATGAACCAGTAGTTGAGCAGCAGCGACGCGGTCACCGACGCCACGACCGCGGACAGCACGCCGCCGATGCAGGCCACGCCCACCACGGCGAGCAGGAACAGCAAGGTCTCGCTGGTGAGGTTCAGGTGCTCGCGGGCCGTGTCCGGGTCGAGGAGGAAGGTGAGCGCGATCGGCAGGAGCAGCCCGGCGACCGGTCCGCCGACGCGGCGCGGGCCCGACAGCGTACGCCTGCGCGACGGCAGCAGGGTGCCCGCGCCCGCGCGTTCGTGCGTGACGGTGTGGACATCGATGTCGCCGGAGGACTCGACGACGGACTCGCCGGTGCCGCGGCCGGTGAGGAACCGTTCGACGCGGCCGCGGCGGCTGGAGCCGAGGACGAGCTGGGTGGCGTTCTCGGCGCGGGCGAACTCCACCAGGGCGGTCGCGATGTCGTCGCCGACGACCGAGTGGTAGCTGCCGCCCAGGTCCTCCACGAGCCGCCGCTGCCGGGTCAGGGACGCGTGCGAGGTGCCCGCGGCGAGGCCGTCGCTGCGCGCGATGTGCACGGCGAGCAGCTCGCCGCCGACGGAGCGGTCGGCGATGCGGGCGGCACGCCGGATCAGGGTGTCGCCCTCGGGGCCGCCGGTCAGGCCTACGACGACGCGCTCGCGGGTCTCCCACACGCCGCCGATGCCGTGCTCGGAGCGGTACGCCTGCAGGGCCTCGTCGACGCGGTCGGCGACCCACAGCAGGGCGAGCTGGCGCAGGGCCGTCAGATTGCCGGTGCGGAAGTAGTTGGCGAGGGCGGCGTCCACCTTCTCCGGGGCGTGGATGTTGCCGTGCGCCATGCGGCGGCGCAGCGACTCCGGGGCGACGTCGACGAGCTCGATCTGGTGGGCGCGGCGCACGACGTCGTCGGGGACGGTCTCGGCTTGCGGCACCTTGGTGATCTTCTCCACCACGTCCTTGAGGGACTCCATGTGCTGGATGTTGACCGTCGTGACGACGTCGATGCCCGCGGTGAGCAGCCGGTCGATGTCCTGCCAGCGCTTGGGGTTGCGGCCGTCGCCGGGAACGTTGGTGTGGGCGAGGTCGTCGACGAGCGCGACCTGCGGGGCGCGGGCGAGCAGCGCGTCCAGGTCGAGCTCGGTGAACGCGCCGCCGCGGCAGGAGACGCGGGCGCGCTCCACGACGTCGAGTCCCGCGGCCCGCGCCTCCCGCAGGAGGGATTCCGTGTGCGGACGCCGATGGCACTCGACGAGACCCACGACGACGTCGGCGCCGCGCGCGGCCCGTCGCCGTCCTTCGTCGAGCATGCGGCAGGTCTTGCCGACCCCCGGTGCCGCTCCGAGGTAGATCTTCAACTGTCCGGGTCGTACATCCGTCATCGCGCCGGTGTCAGAACCTCTCCGGGAAGAGCCGCGCGAGGACGAGATACCCGACCAGGCTGACGGCGATGACGAGTCCCACCACATTCTCAGCACTCACGGTCCTCAACTCCTTGGCGTGCTGGGTGACTTCCCCACCGAAGCCGCTCGCCGGACCAGCGGATACGCCCCTTGACACATCCTTGGCAGCTCTCACCAGGACGTTGACACCCCCTTGACATCCGGGAGCCGACAGGGCGCGGGAGCCGGTGGAGCCGGTGCGGTGTCGCACCGGCCCCGCGGGCTCCGCACGCCCTAGCGCAGCGACTCGATCGCGCGGGACATGCTCTCCGCGCCGTGCCCCTGCGACACCTGCCGCTCGAACAGGGCGTGCAGGGGGGCGAGCAGGTCGACGCCGACGCCCTGCTCCTTGGTCGCGGCGAGGATGTGGGCGAGGCCGACGGCGTTGATGTCCAGGTTGGAGGTCTCGGTCCGGTAGTCCCCGGCGTCGATCTCGGCGGCGAAGCCGGGCAGCGCGGCGATGGCCTCCGTGAGCCAGCGCACGAGCAGTTCGGTGACCTTCGCCGCCTCGATCCCGGCGGAGCCGCCGACGGCGACCGTCTGGAAGAACCCGGCGAACATCCCGTACATGCCGCTGAGCACCGCCACGTCGTACACCGGCGCGAGCCCCGCGTCGGTGCCGACGAACACCGCCGAGCCCAGTGTCTCCAGGAGCGTCCGGTACCGCGCGAACGCCTCGGCGTCGCCGCTGTACAGGACGAAGGCCTCCGGCGTGCCGACGGTCTGCGGGATCGCGTACACCGCGCCGTCCACGTACGCGGCGCCCTGCTTGCCGACCCACGCGCCGAGTTCGCGGGCGGGGTCGGGGGTGCCGGAGGTGAGGTTCACGACGACGCGGCCCGCGAGGGCGGCCGCGGTCGGCGTGAGCAGGTCGCGGACGGTCGTGTAGTCGAGTACGCAGACGACGATCAGGTCGCTCGCGGCGACGGCCTCGGCCGGGCTCGCCGCCAACGTGGCGCCCCGGGCGACCAGTTCGTCCGCCTTGTCCTGCGAGCGGTTCCAGACGGTGACCTGGTGGCCCTGGTCGAGGAAGGTGCGGGCGAGGACCTGCCCGAGGTTGCCGAGCCCGATGACGGTGATGGTGGTGGGCGCGGGGGTGGTGGTCTCGCCGGTGGTGCTGCCGGTGTCGCTCATGCTGTGCCTCCGTGGGACTGCGGCTGGGACTGCTTTCGGTGCTGCGGCCGGGGCGGTGTGCCCGGCCTGCGGTCATCACCCTGCGGGCGGGGCCTGTCCGTTCGCTGCCGCTTGCCTGCCGGTTCGCTGTCGCTGCCCTGTCGGCGCCGACGGCAGAGCGCTCACCTGCCGAGTTATCGTCTTCGGCATGCGATTCGGAGTGCTCGGTCCGCTGGCCGTGTGGACGACGGACGGCGCGGAGGTCACCGTCCCCGGCGCCAAGGTCCGTGCGCTCCTGGCCCACTTGCTGGTGCACCCGGGACACCCGGTGTCCGCGGACCGGCTGATCGACGGGTTGTGGGGCGAGGAGTTGCCCGACCATCCGTCCAACGCCCTGCAGGGCAAGGTGTCGCAGCTCCGCCGGGCCCTGGAACGGGCCGAGCCGGGCGGCCGGGCCCTGGTCGGGGCGGGGCCCGCGGGCTACACGCTGCGGGTGGCGGCGGACGCGGTCGACACGGGCAGGTTCGCGCTGCTGCTGGAGCGGGCCCGGGCGGCGGACGTGCCCGGCGAGCGGGTGCGGCTCCTGGACGAGGCGTTGGGGCTGTGGCGAGGCGGGGCGTTCGCCGACTTCACCGACGACGCGTTCGCGCGGGGCGCCACCGACCGCCTGGAGGAGGACCGCCTCACGGCCCGGGAGGACCAGGCCGAGGCCCGCCTGGAGTCCGGCGACCACGGCCCGCTGGCCGCCGACCTGGCCGACCTGGTGCGCCACCACCCCCTGCGCGAGCGCCTGCGGGCCGCACAGCTCCGGGCCCTGTACCGCGCGGGCCGCCAGTCGGAGGCCCTCGCCGCCTATGAGGACCTGCGCCACCGCCTCGCCGAGGACCTCGGCCTCACCCCCGGAGCCGAACTGGCGGCGCTGCACGGGGCGATACTGCGGCAGGACCCGAAGCTGGACGCTCCGCCGGCCGCCGGGACCACCTCGTCGGCACCGCCCGAGCCCGCGGCAATGGTGTCTCCGCCCGCCACGCCTCCGGCCTCCCCGCTTGCGCCCCCCATGCCGCCTGGGACCACACCCGCACGGCCGTCCGCGCGGACACCCGCACCCACGCCTCCGGCGACCGCGCCACCCGGGGCCATGCCCGCACCGCCGATCGCCGACGCACCCAAGCCCCCGCCTCCGGGGACTGCCACGTCCGCGACGAGACCCCGGATCACCACGGCATCGGCTGCCGCGGCACCGACCGCCGAGCCCGGCCCCGCCCGGCCGACCACCGCGACCTCCGCGCCCACCCCTTCCGGCACCACCCCGCCCGGCACCACGCCCGCCGAGCCCCCGAGCCGGACCGCCCCCGCGCCCCCGCTCACGACGGAGCCCACAGCCACACCCGCGGCCGTCGCGCTGCCCGCCGCCACGACACCCGCCCCGCTGCCCCCGGCCTTCGCGACACCCCCGGCAGCGCCCCCGTCCACCACACCCCCCGGGACCACCGCCCCCGCGTCCCACTCCCCCACCCCCGAAGCCCTCGCAGAGGCCACCACCCACCGCACCAACCTCCCGGCCCCTGTCGCCCCGCTCATCGGACGCGCCGACGCGGTCCTCGACGTGCGTCAACTCCTCGCCGCCACCCGGCTGGTGACCCTGACCGGCCCCGGCGGGGTGGGCAAGACCCGGCTGGCGTTCGCGGCGGCGCGTGGCGTGGCGGGGGAGTTTCCCGACGGGGTGTGGGTGGCCGAGCTCGCGGGGCTGGGGGACGGGGCGGGGATCGAGGGGGTGGCCGAGGCGGTGGCCCGGGTCATCGGGCTGCATGAGGAGCCGGGGGTGCCGGTGGCTGCGGTCGAGCGGCTCACGGGGGCGTTGCGCGGGCGGCGGCTGCTCCTCGTCCTCGACAATTGCGAGCATCTGGTGGACGCGGCGGCCGAGTTGGCCGACGCGCTGCTGCGCGATGCGCCCGGGCTGAGCGTCCTCACCACCAGTCAGGAGCCCCTCGACGTGAGCGGTGAGCGGGTCCTGGCGGTGCCGCCGCTCGACCTCGCGGGCGCCATGGAGCTGTTCCGGCAGCGGGCCGGGCTCGGGCCGGGGGCCGGCCTCGGCGCGGACGACGCGGAGGCCGTCGCCGAGTTGTGCGTGCGGCTCGACGGGCTCCCGCTGGCACTGGAACTCGCGGCCGCGCGGGTGCGCACGTTGGGCGTGCACGGGCTGCTGTCCCGCATCGACGACCGGTTCGCGCTGCTCGGCCGGGGTTTTCGCGGGGCGCCCGCCCGGCAGCGTACGCTCCGCGCGGTCATCGACTGGAGCTGGTCGCTGCTGTCGCCGCCGGAGCGCACGGTGCTGCGCCGCCTCGCCGTGCACGAGGGCTGCACGCTCGACGCCGCCCGGGCCGTGAGCACGGGCGGCGCCGTACGCGGGCCCGATGTGCTCGACCTCCTCTCCCGCCTGGTGGACCGCTCGCTGGTGGTGGCCTCCGATCGGCGGGACGGGCCGCGGTACTGCGTTCTTGAGTCCGTCAGGGAGTACGGCGTCGAGCAGCTGCGGGAGGCGGGCGAGTCCGGGGACGTGCGTGAGCGGCACAGCGTCCACTACGCCGAACTCGCTGTCACGGCGGGCCGGTCGCTGCACGGTCCCGAGCAGCGCCGGTGGCTGGATCGCCTCGACGAGGAAAGCGCCAATCTGCGCCGCGCGCTGGACACGGCGGTCGGACTCGGCGCGGTGGAGCGCGCGTTGGGCATGGTCAACGCGCTGGCCTGGTACTGGGTGCTGCGGGGGCGGATCACCGAGGCGCGGAGGTCACTGGACGCGGTGCTGGCGTTGGTGCCGGATACGGGAACGCAGGCGACGTCGGCCCCCACCTCCAGGTCGGCACCGAACGCCGAGCACGCCCCCGAAGCCGCCGAGCCCACCGAGATCGCCGCCGCCCGCGCCCTCGCCCTCGCCTGGCGCACCGGCATCTCCCTGCGGGAAGGCGGCCATGACGCGGCCGTGGACGCGTACGCGGACATCTGCACGGGCACGGACGCCGGGCCGACCCCCACCGGCGAGGCCACGGGCGACAGCGAGGCCACCGGCGACAGCGAGGGCACGACCAGCACCCCGGAACCACCCGCCGAACCCACGCGCCTCCTCCGCGCGACCCTCGCCGCCTACCAACACCTTGACGACCCCTCAGGCCGCGCCACCGCCCTGTGGGTCCTCGGCTCCGCGCAGTTGGGCGCGGGCGCCGTGCGCACCGGGGAGCGGCTGGTGAACGAGGCGCTCGACTTGTTCGCCGCCCTCGGTGACGCCTGGGGCACCGCCGCCGCGCTGAGCGTGCGGGCCCGGCACGCGCTCGCGCACGGCGACCTCGCCGCCGTACGCCGTGACAGCGAGCGCAGCGCCCGGTTGTTCCGGGAACTGGGCGACGACTGGGGGCAGTTGCAGACCGTCTTCCCGCTGGCGACACTCAGCGAGATCGCGGGCGACTACGCCGAGGCGGCGCGGCTGCACCGCGAGGGACTGGCCATCGCGGAGCGGCTTCGGCTGTGGGCGGAGGCGTCCAAGCGGCTGTCCGGAGTTGGCCGGATCGCGCTGCTCACGGGCGACTTCGCCGAGGCCCGCGCCGCGCACGAGCGCGCGCTGCGGCTCGCGCGCGACCACAGCTTCCGCTCCGGCGAGCTGGACGCGCGCATCGGCCTCGGACTCGGGGCGCGCAGGGAGGGCGACCTGGCGGGCGCGGAGGGGTACATGCGGGACCTGCTCGCCTGGTTCCGCCGGGCCGACTACGGGCCGGGCGTCACGCTCGCGCTCGCCGAGCTGGGCTTCGTGGCGGAGCTGCGCGGCGACGCGGACCGGGCGCATGCGTTGCACGCCGAGGGCTTCGACGTCGCCGTCGGCCTCGGCGACGCGCGGGCGCTCGCCCTGGCCCTGGAGGGCCTCGCGGGGGCAGCGGGCGCCGCCGGGGAGCACCGCACCGCCGTGACGCTGCTCGGCGCGGCGGCCGCCGCCCGCGCCTCCGCGGGCGCCCCGCTCCCAGCGGCCGAGCGCGGCGACGTGGACCGGGTGTCGGCGGGCGCCAGGGACCGGCTGGGCGAGGGCGCGTACACCGCCGCGTTCGACGAGGGCGAGCGCATGGCCCCTGAGCAGGCCCGACGCCTCTCAGCCCGGACGCCCGAGCGGGCCGAGAAGCCGCTCCCGCCCCACTGACCCCACCCGTGCCACCCGCCTCATAACTCCTCCGCACCCACCCGGTCAAGCACCGGTTTCCGGTCGAACGCCGCGCCGAAGAAAATTACCAACCGCTCATTCTCCCAGGTCAGCGTGTTGTTCTTGGTTATACCACCTGGCAGAGTCCACATTCTGGACGGTCGTCACACCGTGCGTTCGACCGCCCTGAGCTGCCCGAACGGTCATTCGGCCCGCACTCGACGATCGCAGTCATCCGGAAATCGACCATCCGCTTGCCGCTTACTCAGCGCACTTGCAAGACTCCCGACCGCAACCAAGAACGGCACACGCAATCTCCACGTAACACCTGGTTTCACGCACAGGAAACACAACTCTCGTACTTCCCACTCGCATTGAAGGAGCGTCAAAGTGCGTCACCTCCTGAAGACCGTGAGCGCGGCCGCCGCCGTAGCCGCAGGCGTCCTGACCGTCTCGGCGGTCTCGACGGGCGCGGCCGGTGCTGCGACCCCGGCGCCGACGGGCCTGTACGCGCCGTCGGACCTCGTGCTCACCGTCGGCCAGGGCGACGACGCCGCCACGGCCACGGTGCAGCGGGCGGTCACCCTCAGCTGCGCGCCGAAGGCCGTCGGCACCCACCCGGCGCCGCGCGCGGCGTGCGGCGAACTCTTCGCCGTCGAGGCGCAGTTCGAGAAGCTCGTCGACCAGGCTCCGAAGGTCGCGTGCACCAAGGAGTGGAACCCGGTCGTGGTCTCCGCGGCCGGTGTCTGGCAGGGCAAGCACGTGTCGTGGACGACCACCTTCGGCAACCCGTGCTCGATGAAGGCGGCTCTCACCGACGGCGCCCTGCTCAACTTCTGAGGACCCGCCCCGTCAATGCACCCCTGACGGAACGCCCG
This sequence comes from Streptomyces flavofungini, assembly GCF_014650815.1. Classification (GTDB taxonomy): domain Bacteria; phylum Actinomycetota; class Actinomycetes; order Streptomycetales; family Streptomycetaceae; genus Streptomyces; species Streptomyces flavofungini. The sequence goes on along the minus strand of NZ_BMVR01000003.1, from coordinate 132,795 downwards.
TTCCAGCGCGACCGCTGACGGACCGTCCGTCCACCCCAAGACACCTCGGCAACCTTTCGTGGGGGGAGGAAGCCGAGGCACGCGGCCCCCGATGTCCCGAGCATCGGGGGCCGCACAATTCCCCGCGCGCGGAACCCACGGCCTCCCGCCCGGGTCGTTCCGGCGGAACCTGCCGGATCCTGTCCGGGAACCGGCTCCCGTCCGGCCCGAGGAGGCCCCGCCGTGCCCACCCCCGACACGCCCCCGCGCCCCGCGCCCGCGACCACCCCGAGGCCCGCTCCCGGCGATCCCGCCGTATACGTCGGCCTACCGGGGGGCATCGGCGTCTCACGGCTCCACGTGTACGACTGGTCGGCTGCCGACGGCCTCCGCGGCGGCACGCCCCACCTCCACCTCACCTGCACGGAGGGCTACGCGGTCGTCAGCGGCCGGGGCGCCGTGCAGACCCTGACCCCCGCCGGCTTCCGGCAGACCCCGCTGGCGCCGGGCGCGCTCGTGTGGTTCACGCCCGGGACGATCCACCGGCTCGTCAACGAGGGCGGCTTGACCCTGCACGTCCTCATGCAGAACAGCGGCCTGCCCGAGGCGGGCGACGCCGTACTCACCCTGCCGCCGCACCTGCTCGCCGACCCCGCGACGTATCGCGCCGCCACCGCCCTGCCGCCGCGCGCGCTCGACGGGGGCGCGGCGGGCGACGCGGCCGTGGAGCGGGCGGCACGGCACCGCCGTGACCTCGCCGTCGAAGGGTTCACCGCGCTGCGCGAGGCCACGGAGGCGGGCGACCCCGAGCCCCTCGCCGCCTTCCACCGGGCCGCCGCCGCGCTGGTCGAGCCCCTGACCGGCGCGTGGCGCGAGCGCTGGCGCACGGGTGCCGCCGCGGCGACCGCCGCCACCGGCGCACAGCTCGACGCGCTGGAGAAGGGCGACGCGGCCCACCTCGCGAAGGCCGGGGTGCGCGCCGAACTCCCCGCCGAGCGCGGGCGGTTCGGGATGTGCGGACGACTCGACGTGTACGAGAGCGGTGCCGCCTGAGCCGGGCGCGGGGAGGGTTCGCGGCCGGAGGGCGGTGGTCCGGCAAGATCCGCGCGATCCCGGTGATCCGTGCCGGCGGCGGCACGCGTTACCTTGCCGTCGGCTCCGTACACACGGAGAAGCGCGACAGCGAGGGGCAGTGGATGAGCGGCTCGGGGAAGCCAGGGCACGTGGAGTGCCCGACGTACGCACACGCACAGAACGCGGGGAGCCGCGCATGAGCCGGGCCGGGCACACCGTCGGGGCCGAGCCCCTCGCCACCGCGCGCCTCACCCTGGAGCCGCTGCGCGTCGCGCACGCCGAGGAGATGGCGGCCGTGCTCGCCGACCCGGCGCTGCACGCGTTCATCGGGGGCGCCCCGGACGATCTCGCGACGCTGCGGGCCCGCTACGCCCGTATGGTCGCCGGATCGCCGGACCCGCGTGTCTCCTGGTGCAATTGGGTCGTCAGGGTGACCGCCGACGGCCGTCCGGCGGGCACCGTGCAGGCGACCGTGGGGCCCGACCACGCCTCTGCCGACACAGCGTCCGGCGGCCCCGCGTCCGGCGGCCTCGCGGCCGAGATCGCCTGGGTGGTGGGCACTCCCTGGCAGGGCCGAGGCATCGCGTCGGAGGCGGCGCGGGCCCTCGTGGCCTGGCTGCGCGGCCGGCCGGAGGTGGCGTGCGTCCTCGCGCACATCCACCCCGACCACGCGGCGTCGGCGGCCGTGGCCCGCGCCGCCGGGCTCGCCCCCACCGAGGAGTGGCACGACGGCGAGGTCAAGTGGCTGCTCACGTTTGACCGTTGAGGCAGGGCCCGGTCCGCTCACCCCGGGCCGGGCCCGTGCTCAGTACGGCCGGTCCCCCGCGATCGCGACGCGCTCCGCGACCCTGCGGTGCGGCGCGTAGTCGTCGACGGCGTAGTGCTGCGTCGCCCGGTTGTCCCAGAACGCGATGTCGCCCGCCTGCCAGTGCCAGCGCACCTGGTACTCCGGCACATGCGCCTGGCGGATCAGATAGCCGAGCAGGCGGTCGCTCTCGGCGCGGTCCATGCCGACGATGTGCGTGGTGAAGGACGTGTTGACGAACAGCATCCGGCGGCCGGTCTCCGGGTGCGTACGGACGACGGGGTGCGTGACGGGCGGGAACTCGTCCTGGAGCGGGGCGAGTTGCTCGGGGCCGTAGAAGCGGGCGAAGCCCGGGATGAAGTCGTGCACGGCCACGGCGTCGTCGACGCGCGCCTTGACGTCGTACGGGAGGTTGTCGTACGCGGCGGCCATGTCCGCCCACAGCGTGTCGCCGCCGACCGGCGGGACCTCGCGCAACTGCAACACGGCGCCGAGCGCGGGCCGTTCGCGGAAGGTGACGTCGGCGTGCCACACGTTCTCGAAGGTGGGCGTCGCGGTGCCGCCCTTCTCGAAGCGCACGATGTCCTCGGCGGCGCCGCGGGCGAGGAGCGGGTTGGTCTCCAGGTCGCCCCATCCGCGGGCGAAGGAACGCTGCTGGTCGGAGGTGAGGTGCGCGCCGCGGAAGAACAGCACCTTCCACTCCAGGAGCGCGCGGTGCAGTTCGGCCCGGAGCGCCGGGGCGAGCGGCCCGGTGAGGTCGGCGCCCCGGATCTCGGCGCCGATGACGCGGCCCCGGGGCACCACGTCAAGGTGCTCGTAGGGGCGCTCCGACCAGCCGTCGGGGAGGCGGCGCAGGGTGCGGCGGCCCTCGTACATGCCGTCGGCGGGGACGCGGGCCTCGCGGAGTGCGGCGGGGGCGTCGTGGGGCGGGTTCGGGGCGTCGTGGGCAGAGACCTCAGAGAACTCGGAGACCTCGGAGAACTCAGAGGACGCGGACGTGGGCAGAGACGTCATGGTGATGATCCTCGCGTCGGGCGAAGGGCCTGGACCGGGCCGGACACAGGCCGGGCGAACGGAGCTTCGGCGCGCGGCACGACACGTACACGGAGAGGTACGGTCACATGGGCGCGGCGCCGCGGGGTCGCGGTGGTCGCGTCAACAGCCCGATCGCTCGCACCCGCGCCGCCACGGGACGTTGAAACGCCCGAGGCCGGTGGTCAGGTGCTGGATCATGTCGGCCATTCTGGGTGGCGGTTCCGCGTACGTCAACAGGTCCTGACAAGGGCTGCCGGACTCCCCCTCGGCGCGGGAAAACGCCGCCGACCTGCGCGGAAGAACCGGGCACTCCGGCGAGTTGTACGGGCGGGGCACCCGCGCCAGGCCGACCCGGCCGACACCGCGACGCCCGGATGACGGATGATCGACCCATCCGTACCAGGCAACTGTGCAACGCAGAGAGGACCACCCCATGGATGACCGCTTCGACGTCGTCGTGCTCGGAGCAGGACCCGGCGGATATGTCGCCGCCATCCGCGCCGCCCAGCTGGGCAAGCGGGTAGCGGTCGTCGAGGAGAAGTACTGGGGCGGGGTCTGCCTCAACGTCGGCTGCATCCCGACGAAGGCGCTGCTGCGCAACGCCGAGCTGGCGCATCTGTTCACGCACGAGGCGAAGACGTACGGCATCAAGGTCGACGGCGAGGTGTCCTTCGACTACGGCGAGGCGTTCCGGCGCAGCCGCACCGTCGCGGACGGCCGCGTCAAGGGCGTCCACTTCCTGATGAAGAAGAACAAGATCACGGAGTTCGACGGCCGGGGCACCTTCCTGGACGCCAACACCCTGCAGGTGGCGAAGTCGGACGGCACGACCACCACGATCGGCTTCGACAACTGCATCATCGCCACCGGCGCGACCCCGAAGCTGCTGCCCGGCACCCGCCGCAGCGAGCGCGTGGTCACGTACGAGGAGCAGATCCTCGCCGACGAGCTGCCGCGCTCCGTGGTGATCGCGGGCGCGGGCGCGATCGGGATCGAGTTCGCCTACGTCCTGCACAACTACGGCGTGAAGGTCACGATCGTCGAGTTCCTGGACCGGATGGCGCCGCTCGAGGACGTGGACGTGTCCAAGGAGCTGGCCAAGCAGTACCGCAAGCTCGGCATCGACGTGCTGACGTCGACCCGGGTGGAGAGCATCGACGAGTCGGGCGAGCAGGTCCGCGTCACCGTCACCGCCAAGGACGGCAAGCAGCAGGTCCTGGAGGCCGACAAGGTCCTGCAGGCCATCGGCTTCGCCCCGAACGTCACCGGCTACGGCCTGGAGGCGACCGGCGTGACGGTCACCGAGCGCGGCGCCATCGACGTCGACGGCCGCTGCCGCACCTCCGTGCCGCACATCTACGCCATCGGCGACGTGACCGCGAAGCTGATGCTCGCGCACACCGCCGAGTCCATGGGCGTCATCGCTGCCGAGACCCTCGCGGACGCCGAGACCATGGAGCTCGACTACCCGATGATCCCGCGCGCCACCTACTCGCAGCCGCAGATCGCGAGCTTCGGCTGGACGGAGGCGCAGGCCCGGGAGAAGGGCTTCGACGTCCAGGTCGCCAAGTTCCCGTTCCAGGCGAACGGCAAGGCGCACGGCCTCGGCGACACCGTCGGCTTCGTGAAGATCATCAGCGATGGCACGCACGGCGAGATCATCGGCGCCCACCTGATCGGCCCCGACGTCACCGAGCTCCTGCCCGAGCTGACCCTGGCCCAGCAGTGGGACCTCACGGTGCACGAGGTGGCCCGCAACGTGCACGCCCACCCGACGCTGGGCGAGGCCGTCAAGGAGGCCGTGCACGGCCTGGCCGGACACATGATCAACTTCTGACGGGAGCAGCCCGCCGCCTGTCCGCACGACGGCCCCGCCACCCCCCTGTACGCGGGTGGCGGGGCCGTCGCACGCGCAGGGCGCCTCTCCTCCCGAGCGCCCGGGCCCCGGGCTTCCCGCGTGCCTCCCGCAGGCCTCCCGCAGGCCTCCAAGTGGCGGAGTCGGGCTCTCCGGAAGATCCTGAGCAGGATGTGCCGTGCCTCGGGGGCCGAGGAGAGGCAGCTGCCGATGTTCGCTGGCCTGGGCCGATTCGTGGTCCGCCGCCCGTGGTGGATCATTCTCGCGTGGGTGATCGCCGCGGGAGCCGTGATCTCGCTGGCACCGAAGCTCACGTCCAGCTCGGACGAGGCGAGCTTCCTGCCCGACCACTACGAATCCATCCGCGCTTCGGACCTGCAGGAACGTGATTTCCCGCAGCAGCAGAACGTCGGCGCGATCATCGTCTTCCAGCGCTCCGACGGCGCGAGGATCACCGCCGCGGACTCCGCGGACGTCACCCGCGTCACCAAGGACCTGGCGGCGAAGAAGGTCAAGGAAGTCCAGGCGATCGACCCCGGCGAGGTCTCGCCGAACAAGCTCGTGCAGACCGCCGTCGTCGCCATGCCGAAGATCACCAACCCCGAGGACACCGACCAGCAGGACGCCGTCGAGCAGCTCCGCAAGGACCTCAAGCCGGAGCTGAAGGGCACCGACCTGAAGGCCGGCATCACCGGCTCCGCCGCGCAGGCCCTGGACGAGAGCGACGCCTCCGAGCGGGCCGGGATCCTCGTCGGCGTCGGCACCATCGTGATCATCATCGTGCTGCTGCTGGTGATCTTCCGCAGCCCGATCATCGCGCTGCTGCCCGTCGTCCTCATCGGCCTGATCTCGCCGATGGCGACGGGCCTGATCGCCTCGGCCAACAAGGCCTTCGACATGAAGGCCGACTCCTCCATCCAGGAGCTCCTCACCGTCGTCCTGTTCGGCGTCGGCACGGACTACATCCTGTTCCTGCTGTTCCGCTACCGGGAGGCGCTGCGCGCGGGCGAGGATCCCAAGGGCGCCATGGTGCACGCCGTGGAGCGCGTCGGCGAGGCCATCACCTCGGCGGCGGGCGCCGTCATCGTCGCCTTCGCCGCGCTGACGCTGTCCTCGCTCGGCATGCTGCGCTCGATGGGCCCGGCCCTCGCGATCGCCGTGTTCCTGACGCTGCTCGCGGGCCTCACCCTCGTCCCGGCCGTGGTGTCGCTGCTCGGTACGAAGGTCTTCTGGCCGTCGAAGTCCTGGCAGCGCGAGCCGCACGGCACGGGCTTCGCCAAGCTCGGCGCGTCGATCGCCCGCAAGCCCGCCGTGTGGACGGTCGTCTCGGGGCTCTTCATGGCCGCGCTGGCGCTCGGCGCGCTCGGCTACAAGGCGAACTTCGACCTCGCGGGCTCCTCACTGCCCAAGGACAAGGAGTCCATCGTCTGGCAGGACAACCTCGAGAAGGGCTTCCCCGCGGGCAGCACCGACCCGACCTTCGTGTATCTGACGTCGTCGGGCGACCGGCCGCTCGCGGCGGACCAACCCGCCGCGTTCCAGAAGAAGTTGGAGTCGGTCAAGGGCGTGGGCGAGGTGGCGGCGCCGCGCGTCGGCAAGGACCGTACGACGGCCGCGTACTCGGTCGTCCTCTCCGATCCGCCCGCCTCCGAGAAGGCCCTCGCGACGGTCAAGGACCGGCTGCGGCCCGCGGCCCACGACGACGCGCCCGCGGGCACGGAGGCGCTCGTGGGCGGCACGACGGCCGTGTACGTCGACATCAACAAGGCCGTGGACCGCGACTATTCGGTGGTCTTCCCGGTGGCCGCCGTCGCCATCATGGTGATCCTCGGCCTGCTGCTGCGCAGCCTGGTGGCGCCCTGGTACCTGATGCTGTCGGTGGCGCTCGGCTTCGGCGCGACGCTCGGCGCGACCTCGATCCTGTTCCAGCAGATCGGCAGCCAGCCGGGCCTGATGTTCATGCTGCCCGTGATCATGTACTTGTTCGTGGTCGCGCTGGGCACGGACTACAACATCCTGATGGTCTCGCGGCTGCGCGAGGAGGCCCGCGAGGGCCGCGACCCGCACGACGCGGCGGGCACCGCGGTGCGCCACTCGGGGCCGACGATCGGCTCGGCGGGCGTGATCCTCGCGGGGACGTTCGCGACGCTGATGCTCGCGGGCAACTCCACCCTGTCCCAGATGGGTTTCTCCCTCTCCTTCGGCATCCTCATCGCCGCGTTCGTCATGGCGATGGTGTTCACGCCCGCGCTGACGGCCCTCATCGGCCATGCCGCGTGGTGGCCGGGGCACGGCGACGAGAAGCGGAACGGCGGGGGTACGGGCGGGAGTGCCGGCAGCGGTGCCGGGGAGCCCGCCGACGGAGGGCCGGGAGCGGGCGCGGGTCCGCCGCGCTGAGCGGGGCACGGCGGCGCCGGTCAGCGAACGGTCACAGGCGGCGCCGTCGCGGCGGGCGGTGGGCGCGGGCGGCTCAGGGCGCGGCCCGTTCGCCCTCCGCCCGTCCGGCCCGCGCCCGCCCGATCCCCGTCAGCGTCCCGCTCAGCGCGATGCCCGCCGCGCACAGGCCGACCACCAGACACACCGTCCGCACGCCCCACACTCCGGCGGCCAGGGTCACGACGGCGGCGCCGATCGGGCCGAGGGCGTTGTGGATCGTCCAGAACGCCGAGGTGACGCGCCCCAGGAGATGGCCGGGCGTCACCTCCTGGCGCAGCGACATGGAGTTGATGCCGCCGACGCCGGTGCAGAAGAGCATGCCCGCCGCGATGAACGCCACCACCGGCACGCTGCCCGACAGGCCGAGGCAGGCCACGGCGACCCCGCCGAGCGCGTGCGCGCCGATCCAGCTCGCCCCGAAGCCGAGCCGTCCGCGCAGCCGGGCGACCACGAACGTCGCGGCGAGCGTGCCGAGCGTCCCGGCGGTCAGGACATAGCCGACGGTGCCGTCCCCGTGGCCGAGGTCCTCCTTCACTCGGTAGACGATGACGTCGGTCATGCCGGCGGTGAGGAAGATGAGCAGCGTGAGCAGGACGGTCAGGGGCCGCAGCACGGGGTGCTGCCACAGGAACCTCGCTCCGGCGAGGAACTCCTGGAGCACACCGCCCTGTTCGGCTTCCGCCGGGGCCGACGCGACTGCCGCGGCTGCCGCGTCTTCGTTCTGTGCGGGCTCCGTGTCCGGAGGCGGTGCGGTGGGCCGGATCCGCACGAAGAGGATGCCCACCGCCGACACCGCGAAGGTCGCCGCGTCGATGCCGATGGCCGCCGCGGGCCCGAAGGCGGCAGCGATCAGGCCCGCGAGCATCGGCCCGCCCGCGCCCGCGACGGCATACGTGCCGTACAGATGGCTGTTGGCCTTGAGGATCTGCCCGGGCCCGACGATGCCGGGCACCACGGTCACGTACGTCACCTGGAAGAGCATCGCGAAGACACCGGCGACGGGCACGACCGCGTACACGAGCCAGATCGGCGTCGCGAACAGCCACACCAGCGGGATGAGTCCGAAGAGGAGGCACCGCGCGACGTCGGTGACGACGATCAGGCGGCGCCGGTCCACGCGGTCGGCGACGACCCCGGCGAACAGGCCCGAGACGATCGTGGCGACGCCGGTCAGGCCCGTGACGAGACCCATCTGCGCGAGGGAGCCGGTCTCGTGCAGGACGAGCAGCGGGATCGCCACGTGCGAGAAGGAGTCACCGAGTGCGGAGAGACCCTGAAGGGCCAGGAACAGCCGGTAGTTGGGGTCGGCCCACAGCGACTCCCCCGGTGCGGCACCCGCCGCCGTCCGCGTACGCCGCGACGTGTCGCGCCGGGCCATGCCTGTCCCCCGTCCCCGTGACTGCCTACCGAACCGCCTTGCCCCCTAAGGAACTTCGCGGTCGTCACCGAAGTCCGCCGCGAGCTCCTGCGCCTCAGCGTACGTCGGCAGCCCCTCCGGTCCCACAGCGCCGCGGGTGAACGCCTGCGCCACCTCGACGGCGTGCCGCACCGCCGCCCGGAACAGCAGCGACCCGCTGCTGACGCGGCGCACGCCGAGAGCGGCGAGGCGCTCGGGCGTGCGGCCGCCGGGCGCGTAGAGGATGTTCAGGGGTACGTCGAGGGCGGCGACGAGTCCGGCGATCGCGGCCTCGTCCTGCACCCCGGGCACGAACACGCCGTCCGCACCGGCGAGTTGGTACGCGGCGGCGCGCTCGCGGGCCTCCTTCTCCCCTCCGGCGTTCAGCCAGTACGCGTCCGTGCGCGCGTTGAGGAACAGCGCGGGAACGGCCTCCTTCACGGCGCGGATCAGCTCGCACTGCGGGCCGACGGCGGTGAGAGTGCCGTCCGGCCTGCCGTCTTCGAGGTTCACGCCGACCACGCCCGCGGCGGCGAGTTCGCGGGCCAGCTCGGCGACGTCGGCGGGCCGTTCGCTGAAGCCGCCCTCGATGTCGACGGTGATGAGCGCGGGCAGGCGGGCGAGGCCGAGGGCGAGGCTCAGCGTCTCCGCCCGCGCGGCGCCGGTGGCGTCCGGCTTGCCCGCGGCGGCGGCGACGCCGAGGCTCGTCGTGCCGATGGCGGGGAATCCGGCGCGGGCGAGCGCGGCGGCGGACGCGTGGTCCCAGGCGTTGGGCAGGAGCAGCGGGTCACCGGTGCGGTGCAGGGCGCGGAAGGCCTCGAATCGGTCGCTCCGGTCGGGCGTCCGTTCGGTTCTGGGCTCGGTCATGGGCGCACTGTGCCAGAAGCCCCGACCGGCGCCGCCCGGACCCGGTCCCTACCCCTCCGCCCCCGCCCCCGCCCTGATCGGACCCCAACAGGAACCTGACAGGTTCCTCATAACTTCACGCCAGCCTGTGCGACAGGCCCGGCGCCGCCTGACCGACGGCGCCGGGCCCTCCCGAGTCAGAGCTGGAATGGAGCCCCTATGTCCCACCGTGCCCGTCGTCCCCAGCGCAGCACGTCCCTGCGTGCCACCGTAGTCGCCAGTGTCGTGGCGGGCGGGGTGCTCGCCGCTCCGGCTGCCACGGCCTTCGCGAGCGACGCGCCCCCCAAGCCGAAGCCGACCGCCAGCAAGCCCGACGTGGTGGAGAAGAAGCGGGCCGCCGAGGAGGCCGCCAGGGACGCCAAGCAGAAGGCCCCGTCGGTGACGCCGCCGCGTGGCGGCGTCGCCGCCGGTGACAAGCCCGCCGCGCCCGAGGCGGCCCCCAAGCCGAAGGTCGTCGGCGACGAGGCGCGGAAGCGGGCCGCGCAGGCGCCCGAGGGCGGGGTCGCGGCGGGCGAGCGGCCGGAGTCCGGCAGCGACGGCACGGCCACCCTGATCGGTTCGGCGGCGGGCATCGCGCTGCTCGCGGGCGCGAGCACGCTGGTCCTGCGCCGCCGCGCCACCGCGCGCCAGCAGGCCTGACACACCCCGCGCCGGACCGGCCCGACGCGCTCCCGGCCCCGCCCGGCAGCCGGCCCGGCCACCCCGAGGCACGCCGTCGGGCCGGTCACCTCGACGCATCCCGTCGGGCCCGAGCCCGGCACCCCCCTTCGGCCCGACCCCCAACACGGCGGTGCCGCCCCGGTCCCCTTCACAAGTGCCGGGGCGGCACCGCCGTTCACGGAGCCCTCATGTCCCCTGCGCATCACCGGACGTCCCGCTCGCACCACGGGACGCCCCACCGCCGACGCCCGTCGGGCACCCTCGTGCTCGTCGCGAGCGGCCTCGCCCTCGTCTGCGCCGCCGTCGGCGGCTGCTCGTCCGGGGACGGGGCGCGGGCCGAGTCCCCGTCCACGTACACCGTGCGGGCGGACGACTCCCCCACCGAGGGCTCGGCCTCCCGGACGGAGCGCGGCAAGCCCGCGACGGCCCCCGCGCCCGTCCATGTCGCGGTGCCGTCCATCGGCGTCAGCAGCTCGCTGATGCGGCTCGGCCTGAACGCGGACCGTACGGTCGAGGTGCCGCCGCCGGACAAGGGCATGACCGCGGGCTGGTACACCGGCGGGGCCGTACCGGGGCAGCGCGGCGCGGCCGTCATCATCGGCCACAACGACACGCGCTTCGGGAAGGCCGTCTTCCACGACCTGAAGAAGCTGCGCACGGGCGCGGACATCGCCGTCCGCGACGCCCGCGGCAAGACGACGCACTTCCGCGTGACCCGCACCGAGACCGTCGACAAGCAGGCCTTCCCCACGAACCGGGTCTACGGCGCCACCCGCTCCCGCGCCCTGCGCCTGATCACCTGCGACGGCGCCTTCGACAAGCAGGGGCACCCGGTGGACAACCTCATCGTGTACGCCACGGCGCGCTGACCGGAAGCCCGGACAGTGGCCGACCGGGTCGGCGGCCCACCGAGCAGTGGTCCCCCGCTCAGTGGCCCCGGGCCACCGTCGTGCGGCCCGGCGTCCGTCCCTGCAGCACCGCGGCCCGCTCCCTGATCGCGGGCAGCTCGGCCCGCAGCGCGGCGCCCGGGCAGTCCGTGGTGTAGCCGTCGGTGTGCCCGGCCACCGCGTGGAAGTCGGCGTGCCTGCCCGCGGGGACGCGGCTGAGGCTGTTGCTGGAGACCAGGCGCGCGGTCTGCCGGGGGTCGGTCCCGGCCAGGCCCAGCTTCCACGCGGCGAGCGCGGCGATCGCCTCCGCCATCGGTGCCGGGACCGGGCTGCCCGCGGTGAACGTACCGAGCGCGGCGACGCCCGCCGAGCGGTGGTTGAAGCCCTGGGTGTGGGCGCCGACGACGGCCTTGTCGACGCCGCCGCCGCGGCCCTCGTAGATGGTGCCGCAGCGGTCGACGAGGAAGTTGTAGCCGATGTCGTCGAACAGCCGGGCGCTGGTCTGGCCCTCGGCGAGGGCGCGGATGATGCGGGGCGCGTCGGCGCAGTCGTACCCGTTGGGCGAGTCGGTGTGGTGGACGAAGACCACGACGACGGGCCCGCTGTAGTGCGCGGGCGGGGTGGTGGGCCGGGGGTCGCCGAGCCACCGCTCGCGGGGCACGATGGCGGGCCTGACCGCGCGGTGCGCCACGGCCGCCCTGGCCTCGGTGTGCCGCCCGCCGCCGCCGGCCGCGTCCTGCACCCCGAGCACGCACAGCACGAGGGCGGCCATGGCGAGCAGCCCCGGCAGGCAGGCGAGAGCCCAGCGCGCGGCACGGGGCAGCCGCCCCGCCACCGTTTCCCCCAGGGCCCGCAAGGCACGCATGGGCCCACTCTCGTGGCGCGACCCGGGGCCCGCGCCGCGGAGTACTCCAGTCGGGCGACGGCCATCCCGAAGAACCGGCCCGGAGAACTCGCGGAAAAAACTTCGCGGAACTTGTCGAGACCGAGTCGCCCGCTCCGACGTCCCCTGTGAGAGTTGCCCATGAGGGGTGACGACACAGCCAAGGAGTGGCGGTCATGAAGTATCTGGTGATGGTGCAGGGGTCCCAGGCCGACTACGAGGCGATGAGCGGCAAGGCCTCGGAGCGCAGCCCGGCGTGGAGCGAGAAGGATCTCCAGGCGATGTTCGCCTTCATGGGGAACCTGAACAACGATCTGTCCGAGTCCGGCGAGATGATCGACGGCCAGGGCCTGACGGAGCCCGCGCAGACCCGGCTCGTCGGCGTCGACGACAACGGCCGCCCGGTGATCACGGACGGGCCGTACAGCGAGACCAAGGAGGTCCTCGCGGGCTACTGGGTCCTTGAGTGCGAGAGCCTGGAGCGGGTCACGGAGATCGCCAAGCGCATCAACGAGTGCCCGGCGCCCGCGGGCTCCCCGAACCCGACGGTGGTGATCCGGACCATCCAGGAGGGCGGCGACGGCGGCCCGGAGTGCTGATCACCGCACGGATCGGAACGCTGATCACCGCACAGAACCGGCGCGCCTCCGCGAGTCCCGCGGACGACGATGAGCGCGACCGGTGACGTCGAGGACCTGCTGCGCCTGCACGCGCCGCAGGTCCTCGGCGCGCTGGTGCGGCGTTACGGCCACTTCGACGAGGCCGAGGACGCCGTGCAGGAGTCCCTGCTGGCCGCCGCCCGCGAGTGGCCGGCCCGTGGCGTGCCGGACAATCCGCGCGGCTGGCTGATCCGGGTCGCGTCGCGGCGCCTGATGGACCAGCTGCGCAGCGACGAGGCGCGGCGGCGGCGCGAGGAGAACGCCGCCGCGATGACGCCGCGCGACGCGTTCACCGCGCCGCCGCCCGGCGAGAGCCGCGCCCCGTCGGACGACGACACGCTCACCCTGCTGTTCCTGTGCTGCGAGCCGTCGCTGACGCCCGCCGCGCAGATCGCCCTGACGCTGCGGGCCGTCGGCGGTCTCACGACGGCCGAGATCGCCCGCGCGCACCTGGTGCCGGAGGCGACGATGGCCCAGCGCATCAGCCGCGCCAAGCAGAAGGTAAGGGGCGCGCCCTTCCACCAGCCGGGCCCCGCGGACCGCGACCGGCGCCTGGCCGCCGTCCTCCAGGTCCTGTACCTCATCTTCAACGAGGGCTACACGGCGACGTCGGGCGCCGCGCTGCACCGCGCCGACCTGGCCCGCGAGGCGATCCGGCTGACCCGCGCCGTACGCAGGCTGCTGCCCCGGGAGGGCGCGGTGACGGGCCTGTTGGCGCTGATGCTGCTCACCGACGCACGCAGCGCCGCCCGCACCGGCCCGCACGGCGAGCTGGTCCCGCTGGACGAGCAGGACCGCACGGTCTGGGACAGCGAGGCGATCGCCGAAGGCACCGCGCTGGTGGAGCAGGCCCTGCACCAAGGCCCGGCGGGCGTCTACCAGTTGCAGGCCGCGATCGCCGCCCTGCACGACGAGGCAGCCCGCGCCGACGACACCGACTGGCCGCAGATCCTCGCCCTGTACGACATCCTGGTGCGCCGCACGCCGGAGCCGATGGCCGAGCTGGGGCGCGCCGTGGCGGTCGCCATGGTGCACGGCCCGCGCGCCGGTCTCGGTGAACTGGCTTCACTGGAGGAGCGGTTGGCGGGACACCATCGCCTTGAAGCGGTACGCGGACACCTCCTGGAGCGCGCGGGCGACCCCGAAGCCGCCCGCACCGCCTACCAGTTGGCCGCGCAGCGCACGCTCAGCCGACCGGAGTCCCGCTACCTGCAGATGCGGGCGGCCCGGCTCTCTCCTCCTCCGCACACCAATCCCGACGCCCCGTCGGCGGACGAGCGAGCCCTGTAAGGGGCGCGGGGAACTGCGCGCGCAGCCGTTGGCGCACCGGCAGACGCGTCTGCCGAGTACTGAGCAGACGCGTCTGCGGCTTTTCGCGCGCTGAGCGCGCCCACGCGGCGGAGCCGCACATCGGCACAGCCCCGCGCCCTAACGGGGCTGACCCCACTGGTCAAGGCGCCCCGCCAGAAACCATGTCAGCGAAGGCGCGGGCCAGCGGGCTGAGGGCGTCCCACCGCCGCACCGCCCAGCCGACGGAGAGCGGCGGCAGGCCGGGCACCGGAAGCAGCCGCAGCCCGGGCGGGCTCTCGGCGCGCCAGCCGGGCAGATCGGGTACGAGCGCCTGGCCGACGCCGAGTTCGGTGAGCAGCAGCGCGGTGTCCCAGTCGGCGACGCTGGTGTGTCCGTCGGGCGTGAGGTCGAGGTCGGCCAGGGCGGCGTCGAGGCGGGCGCGGGACGTGGACGCCTGCGGGGGCCTGATGAGGCGGGCGGCGGTGAGATCGGTGAGGTCGGCGTGCGGCTTGGCGGCGAGCGGGTCGCCGGACTGCACCGCGAGGACCCAGGGCAGGTCGGCGACGGGCCGCTGCTCGATGCCCCGCACCGGCGTGCCGATGGTGACCCAGGCCAGGTCCAGGTCGTCGGCGGCCAGCGCGTCGAAGCAGGCCCGGCTCGAACTCGCCGTCTGGAACTCCAGCGTGACCTGCGGGAAGCGCTGCCGGAAGGCGACGACGGCCTTGGCCATGAAGTGCCGTACCGTCGTCGCGCCGGTGGTGACGCGCACCGCGCCGCTCTCGCCGCGCACCAGGTCGCGCAGGCGGCGCAGGGCGAGGTCGATGCCGCCGAGGCCGTCGGCCGCGGCGGCGTGCAGGATGCGTCCGGCCGACGTCGGTACGACACCGCGCGCGTGCCGTTCCAGGAGACTGACGGCCAGTTCCTTCTCCAGGCGTTTGACGTGCTGGCTCACCGCCGACTGCGTACAGGAGAGGTCGCGCGCCACGGCGCTGAGACTGCCGGCGCGGCAGACGGCGAGGAAGACACGGAGGTCATCGAGCGTCACGGCCCCCAAGCTATCGCTTGGGCCTCCCGGGCCGACGCCCGGAGCTGAATCAAGGCACCGCATCCGGCCAGGGCGCCCCAGCCGCCTCCGACCCCGCGAATCGGCGCCGCCGCCGACGGCAACCACCCGTGAACCGGTCATGTAACGCGGATCACACAAAAACGACCCCACCACCCGGGAACGCGCACCCCTATTTCACCGTTGAACTAGATGAGAGCCCCGGCCGCGATTCCCCCGTCCGGCCGGGGCTCTCGCCGTGTCCGCGGCCCGCACGCGACGGCAACAGCCACCCCGGAGCCCACTCCACCACCACTCCGCCACCGTTTCGAGGCCGCGCCACCCCTTCGAGGGCGAATATGCCAACCGCACCGCGCGCAGCCGATCCGGACGGCATCATGCGTCCATGGACGGTCCAAAGGCTGTGCAGGTCCTGTTCCCACCCGACGAGTACGCCGCCGTGCTCCGGCACGCCGACCGCCTCGGGATCACGCCCGCGGACTTCATACGCCGGGCGGCGGCCGTCCACACCGGGCAGGACCCCGACACCTGCGGCTCCGGCGGCGCCCGGCGGAGCGTGGTCGTACCCCCGGTGCGGCGCGGCCTCGACACCCGCGGCACCCCCGCGCTCCAGCGGTTCCTGGACACCCTCACGACCGCCGACCCCACCCGGGTCCCCCAGCAGCAGCCGACGGTCCGCAACTGCTCCGGCCCTTGAGGCCCCCGGCCGCCCACGGCCACCGCGCCACCGCGCCACCGACGGACCTCAGCCCAGCGGAACCTCCGGCCGATACAGGTCGAACCACAGCGCCAGATCGAGCGCCCGCTCCAGACCCCGTCGTGACGCCGGCCTGACCTGCGGGGTCTCGCGGTGCGCGAGGCGGCGCAGGGCCTCGCGGTCGACGAGGCCGAAGACCGGGTGCCCGGGGCTCGCCAGGAGATCCTTGGCGTTCTCCTGGAGCGCGAACGCGTACTTGGGGTCCTGGGTGGAGGGGTACGGGCTCTTGACCCGGTCGCAGACGGAGCGCGGCAGGCTGTCCCTGGCGGCCTCCCGCAGCAGCGACTTCTCCCGGCCGTCGAAGGACTTCAGCGCCCAGGGCGCGTTGTAGACGTACTCCACGAGCCGGTGGTCGCAGAACGGCACCCGCACCTCCAGGCCCACGGCCATGCTCGCGCGGTCCTTGCGGTCGAGCAGCGAGCGCACGAACCGGGTCAGATAGAGGTTGCTGACGGTGCGCATGCGGTACTCGAAGTCGCTCTCCCCGTCGAGGCGCTGGACGGCGCGGGCGGCCGTCGCGTAGCTGTCGCCGACGTACGTCGGCAGGTCGAGCGCGGCCAGGACGTCCGCGCGCAGCACGCCCGTCTCGTCGCCCAGGGTCTCGGCGTGCCGCACCAGCCAGGGGAAGGTGCCGCCCCGCCGGGCGTCCTCGTCGAAGAACTGGAGGTAGCCGCCGAACACCTCGTCCGCCGACTCGCCGGACAGGGCCACCGTCGAGTGCTCGCGGATCGACTGGAAGAGCAGGTACAGCGAGGCGTCCATGTCCCCGAAGCCGACCGGCATGTCACGGGCGGTCAGCATCTTCGCGCGCACCTCGGGGTCGGCGAGGGCCTGCGCGTCCAGGACGATGTCACGGTGGTCGGTGCCCGCGAGGCGCGCCACGTCGTGGGCGTACGGGGTGTCCGGTGTGCCGCGCAACTGGTCCGGCACGAAGTTCTCGCTCAGTCCCGCGAAGTCGACGGAGAAGCTCCGCAGGGTCTCCCCCGAGCCCGCGAGCTGCCCCGCGGCGAGGGCCGCCATGGCGGAGGAGTCGAGGCCGCCGGAGAGGAGCACGCAGCGCGGCACGTCCGCGACGAGCTGGCGGCGCACGATGTCGTCGAGCAGCGAGCGCACAGCGGCGATGGACTCGTCGCGGCCGTGCGGGTGCGGACGGGTCTCCAGGCGCCAATAGACACGGCTGCGCAGTCCCTCGCGGTCGACGGTGACGACGGTGCCGGGCTCGACCTCGCGCATGCCGTCCCACACGGCGTGGCCCGGCGTCTTCACGAAGGCGAAGACCTCACGCAGCCCGTCAAGGCCGACGCGCGCGCGGGCCAGCGGGTTGGCGAGGATCGCCTTGGGCTCGGAGCCGAACAGGACGCCGTCGGGCGTCGGGTGGAAGTAGAACGGCTTGACGCCCATGCGGTCGCGGACCATGACGAGGCGCTGCCTGCGGCCGTCCCAGACGGCGAACGCGTACATCCCGTTCAGCCGCTCGGCGACGCCCTCGCCCCACTGGAGGTAGCCGCGCAGCACGACCTCGGTGTCGGAGTCGGTCCTGAACTCGTGTCCGTGCCCGGCGAGTTCGGCGCGCAGCTCGGTGAAGTTGTACGTCTCGCCGGAGTACACCAGAGCGACGGTTCCCGCGGGCGTCGTCGCCGTCATGGGCTGCCGTCCGCCCGGCAGATCGATGACGGCCAGGCGCCGGTGCCCGAGGGCGGCGGGGCCCTCGGCCCAGGTGCCCCGGTCGTCCGGGCCGCGACACGCCATCGTCTCCGTCATGGCGTCCAGGGTCCCGGGGTGCGCCCGCAGGTCGCGGTCGAAAGAGATCCAGCCGGTGATGCCACACATGCGGTTTTCCTCCTGCCGTCCGGCTGCCTTCGCGGTCGTACGTCCTGAACGGCCGACTTAGATGTAATGGGCAGCTATCTCTCCAGACTCCGCCCCGGATCGCATACGGTCAACGCGCCCGCGCCCCGGCGACCCCGCCCCGCCCAAGGGATTTCGGCCGCCCCGAGGGCCGGGTCAAGGAACCGTCAGGGAGCCCCACCGGCCCGCCCCGCGCCGACACCCGTCGCGGGGCCGCGCGGAACGACGCCTTCCGGCCACAGGCAAAGAATTACTCAACACATGTGCAATTACTGGAACATCACCGCGCGCCGAGAACGGCTCCCCGTCAGCCGGACGGGACGGCCGCCCGAACCAGCGCCTGGGCGTCCTGCCGGGCGCGCTCGATCGCGTCGGGGAAGATCCCCATGCCGTACGCGACGAGCCCGCCCTCGTGCAGCAGCATCAGGGACCGGCCCAGCGACTTCGCCCGGCGCGGGGCGAGAGGGCGGGCCAGGTCGGTGAAGAGCTCCAGCATCCAGGCCTTCTGGCCGGTGATGACGGCGTACGCGGGGTGCGCGGGGTCGGCGATCTCCGCGTGCGCGTTGATCATGCTGCAGCCCCGGGGCAGGCTCTGCTCGGCCCAGTCGCGGGACGCGTCGAAGACGGCCAGGATCCGGGACCGGGGCGAGCGCGAGCGCTCCAGGTATGCGACGAGGAAGGCGCGCCACCGCTCGTCGCGGTCCGCCAGGTACTCCACGACGATCTGGTCCTTGGCGCCGAACCGGTCGTACAGCGTCTTCTTCGTCACCCCGGCCTCGGCCGCGATCAGATCGACACCGACGGCGTGGATGCCGCGCTCGTAGAACAGCCGCCCGGCCGCCTCCAGGACCTTGCGCGCGCCCGGCGTCATGGGGACGCGGCGCGACCCCTGCCCCGAATTGTCCGGCGCCCGCGTCGCGTCCGATCGACGCTGCCCGTGCTCACTCATGCACTCACCTCACCACATCTAGCCCACTCCCATAGTAGACCGATCTGTATACTCACCCTCATGGAGTAAACAGATCTGTCTACTTCACCCGGGCAACAGGAGGCGTACCGTGAACGTCCTGCTCTCCCTCGGATTCGTGCTGACCTGGAGCTCCGGCTTCATCGGCGCCAAGCTCGGCGCGGGCAGCGCGGACGCGGTCACCGTCCTGATGTGGCGGTTCCTGCCGCTGGCCGCGGTCCTCGCGCTGATCGCCGCGACCGTGGCCAGGGCGTCCTGGCGCGGTCTGACGGCCCGCGACCTGGGGCGGCAGGCGGTCGTGGGCGCCCTGTCCCAGAGCGGCTATCTCCTGACCGTGTACTACGCGATCCAGCTCGGCGTCTCCAGCGGTACGACGGCCCTGATCGACGGGACCCAGCCGCTGGTCGCGGGCGCGCTCGTCGGACCGCTGCTCGGCCAGTACGTGTCCCGCACCCAGTGGCTCGGCCTCGCACTCGGCCTCACCGGCGTGGCGATCGTCACCGTCGGCGACGCGGCGGCGGGCACCGGCGCGCCCTGGTGGGCCTATCTGGTGCCGTTCCTCGGCATGCTGTCACTGGTCGCCGCGACCTTCCTGGACCGCCGCACCCGCACCCCCGTCGCGCCCTCGGCCGCGATGACCGTGCACTGCATGACCAGCGCGGTCGTCTTCACGGCGCTCGCGCTCGCCCGGGGCGCGGCGGCGCCCGTCGCCGAGACGTCGTTCTGGGCGGCGATCGGCTGGCTCGTGGTCCTTTCCACCTTCGGCGGGTACGGCCTGTACTGGCTGATCCTGCGCCGGGGCGGCGTCACCCGCGTCAACACGCTGATGTTCCTGATGGCCCCGGTGACGGCGCTGTGGGGCGCGGCGATGTTCGGGGAGCCGTTCGGCGCGCAGACGGCTCTGGGCCTCGCCGTCGGGCTCGCCGCGGTCATCGTGGTGCACCGGGGCGGGGCCGGACCGAGGCGGCGGGACCGGGGTCACTCCGGAGTCAGGAAGGCCTGCACGGCGGGGGCGTAGCGGTCGGTGATCTCGGCTATCGCCGTCGCCCGCAGGTGCGGGCCGCGCGCGATGCCGTACATGACGCCGAGCCCGAGCAGCATCCCGACGGCCAGCTCGGCGCGCAGTCCCGCGTCGGGGCCCGCGAGCCGGTCGCCGAGCCTGCGCACCACCTGCGTACGGAAGTTGGCGCGCAGGACGTAGCCGTGCTCGCGGTGCAGCGGTGCGTACACGATGCGCAGGATGGGGTCGGCGCCGCGCTCGGCCTGGCTGGTCAGGAGGTGGTGGACCATGTGGCGGCCGAGGTCCGCCAGCGGCGCGTCGAGCACCTCCCCCGCGTCGGCCTCGAAGGACATGATCCCGGCGAACAGCGCGTCCTTGCTGCCGAAGTACTTCAGGACCAACGGCGGGCTCACACCGGCGCGTTCGGCCACCGCTTTCAGGGTGATGTCGGTGTGCGCGTGCCGGGCGAGCAGATGGCGGGCGGCACGCACGATCGCGGCCTTCGTCGCCTCGGCGTCGCGGCGCGCGGGGGTCGGCGCGCACGGCGCCGGGTGTGAGGTCGAGCTGGTCATGGCGTCACTTTCCGTCGCTGGCAGCCGTTTTGGGCAGCCGATTCCGAGCGTATGGCGCCGGGCGCCGCGCGGACCACGAATCGGGCGGACGGGACACGGAGACGCCGATCACGATCAGGGCCGGTGGGCGCGGCCCACCGCTCCCCATACCCCCCGGGGCACATCGACCGGCGCGCACCCGCCGGAATGCCGGATGTCGGGAACTCCCGGACAGTCAGGACACGTTGCACACACCCTTTCGGACAGCGGCTATCAGCCACAAGTGAATGCGAATTCACCCGGCACACACCCCTGGCCACGAATTGCCATTCACCGGCGGAGAGTTGACGGAACGTCGAGAATGGAAGGGCGCCCCGGGGAACGGTGGGAGCCGTTCCGCGCCCCCTTCACCGGATACACGCAAACCCGCACGCAGGCACCACGCGAACGCGCGAGAGGGGACCGCACCAAGAAAAGGTCCAGACCTTCGAAGGTCGCACCGGTTCCCCCCCTTCTCACCGAACACGTCAGAAGGCCCCGCCGGTATCGGTGGCACCCCGCCCCTCATCCCGAGCCATGCCCGCACAGCCGCCACAGCGGGCTCCGCCATACTGCGCGCATGAACAGACTTCGAGTGGGCTTGATCGGCACGGGCCCTTGGGCGACACAGACACACGCGCCGGTACTCGCCGGGCACCCCGACGCCGTGCTCTCGGGAATATGGGGCCGCCGCCCGAAGGCGGCGGCCGAGCTGGCGTCCGCGCACGCCACCACCGCGTACGAGGACGTGGACGAGCTGTTCGCCGCGAGCGACGCGGTCGCCTTCGCGGTGCCGCCGGACGTCCAGGCGCCGCTGGCCGAGCGGGCCGCGGCGGCGGGGTGCCATCTGCTGCTCGACAAGCCGGTGGCCACCTCGCCGGCGGCGGCGCGGGGTGTCGCCGACGCCGTGGAGCGGGCCGGGGTGGCGTCCGTCGTGTTCTTCACGCTCCGCTTCGCGCCGCCCATGGCGCGGTGGCTGGCGCGCCAGGCCCAGGACGGGCCGTGGTTCACGGCGCGCGCCGACTGGTACAGCTCGTTCTTCACGGCGGACGGCACCAGCGCGTTCGACTCGCCGTGGCGGGCCACCAAGGGCGGGCTCTGGGACGTCGGACCGCACGCGCTTGCTGTGCTCACGGCGGTGCTCGGCGAGGTCACGTCGGTGACGGCGGCGCCGGGGCCCGCGGACACCGTCCACCTGATCCTGCGGCACGCGGGCGGCGCGTCGAGCACGGCGACGCTCACCTTGCGGGCGCCGCGGGCGGCCGAGGGGCTGACGCTGGAGTTCCGCGGCGAGCGCGGGACGGCCGTGCCGACAGGGTGGGGAGAGACCGGCTGGGGCGATTCGACCGATGCGTTTCGGTCAGCGGTCGACGCATTGGTGCTCGCGGTGGCCGGCGGGGAGCGGCACGCGTGCGACGTACGTTTCGGACTGCGCGTGACGGAAATCCTCGCTGACGCGGAACGACAAGTGGACGCGCGAAGGGAGACGGAACTTCCGGCCCAGCCGCCGACTCGGGCCTCTTGAAGCACGTCCGGACACTCGCGCCGCCCGGAACACCACGGGCGGCCGGTACCGTGGCCGCTACGTAATGGCGAGTGACGGCACCGGCCGCAGCCAGTGAACCCAGGAACCGAACCGGGCGGTAACTGTCACGCAGGTACACACTGCTCAGTTTCCGACCACACAGATCGGAATACGAACAACCGGTCCCACGCACTACCCGACTGCGACCCCATAGGCCTAGGGGGTGTCCGACGCCGAGGAATTTCAGCCAATTTCAAGCCACTCGAACAAGACGCCCCTGAGTTGTGCCCACGATCCCACCGACGATCAAACCTGCAGGTCGGTGGTCTCGCGTACTCCATGATGCCGCATCGACTGATCGTTTTCTTCAGGCAATGTTTATGCCCAAAGAGGATGCGAATATTTAGACTGCTGACGCTCAACTCGGCGTGTACGAAGAGGGATTACCCACCATGAACAAGTCGGCGCTGCGCGCTCTGCTCCGTGAACGACGCGCCCTCATCGCCCCCGAATCGCACGGGTTCGTCCGGTCCACGGGGCAGGGCCGTCGCGCTCCCGGCCTTTCCCAGCACCAGGTGGACCAGCTGCTCCACCGCACGCTCGGCACGTATCACCGTCTGGAGTCGGGTAATTACCCGAACCCGCCGACCTCTCTGCTGCGCGACGTGGCCCGGCTGTTCGGGCTGAACGAGCAGGAATGGGTGTCCCTGTGCCGGTATGCCCTGCTTCAGGATCCGCCGGGGCCGCTGCATCTTTCCTCGGGCAAGGAGATCCCCGGCGTCTGGCAGGAGGCGGTGGACGGCGTGCGGCACATGGCGTACGTCACCGACGCGTCCTGGGACATGCTCGCCTACAACGAGGCCTTCACGAAGATGTTCCCGGACAGCCAGGTCCCGGTGAACGTGATGCGCTGGATGGTCCTCGACCCGGTGGGCCGCGCGCACCTCCTGGACTGGCACACCGCGTGGGCCCCGATGGTGCTGCCGCAGCTGCGCGGCGCCCTGGCCTCCCGGCCCGAGGACGAAACGCTCCGCCAGATCGAGAAGGAGGCCCTGGCCGACCCCGAGACCGCCCCCCTCTACGGCGCCGGCCGCCCCTTCCCTCACCCCGACGGCGACGAGCGCCCCCTCATGCACGCCGAGCTCGGCCCCGGCTGGGTCACGATGTGCGCCGCCCAGCCCTTGACCGCGCCGGGCGCCCGGCTGATGATCCTGGTGTTCCATCCCGGGACACAGCGCTCCCACCCGCGTACGCCCATGCTCCGCTCCCCTTGATCCCCTTCTCGGCCCGGAGGGAGTAGCACAGCGGGACGCATGTTCGATGTGGTGCAGTACTTTGGCCCCAGATCCCCACATCCGATCGCGTCCCGTGGGAGCCCTTCATGCCAGCTCATGTGCTCAGACCGCAGACCGTCGTGGGTGATCACCAGATCACCTCCGCGGAGATAGCCGAGGACATCCGGTCCCACCACCCGGACCACCCGCGGCTGCGCGCGTTCCTCCGCGTGATCGGCAATTGCGGGGTCCGGACCCGTTACTTCACCCGGCCGCTCGACTCCCCCACCGTCTCCGGCTCCGCCGGGATCGAGGAGCGCACCCGCGCGGCCTTCGAGGACGCCCTCGCCATGGCGGAGAAGGCGGCCAAGGCGACATTCGACGAGGCCGGGCTCACCCCGCTCGACATCGATGCCATCGTGACCACGCACACGACGAGCTGGACCGTCCCGAATCTGGACATCAACCTCATCGAGCGGCTCTGCCTGCGCCCCACGGTCCGCCGCGTGGCCCTGACGACCGTGGCCTGCCCGGGCGGCGCCCAGGCCCTGATCCGCGCCGCGGACCTGGTGGCCGCGCGGCCCGGCAGCAAGGTCCTCGTGGTGGCCGGAGAGGTGCTGTCCGGCATTTACCACCATGCCGACGACACGATCGAGTCAATGATCTACAAAGCCCTGTTCGGCGACGCGGCGGCGGCCACGATCGTCAGCGACGAGCCGCTCGGCCCGGGCCTCGCCATCGAGGACACCTTCGAGTACGTCCTGCCGCACAGCGTCGACCGCCAGGCGGGCCGCATCGACCCCGCGGGCATCCACTTCGTGTCCACCAAGAAAGCGCTGTCCGCCGCCGACGACGTACTGCCTCAGCTCAAGAACTGGGTCGGCGCGGACCGTCCCGAGTTCGCGGTCATCCACCCGGGCAGCCCGCGCATCATCGCCGACACCGCGGCGGCCCTGGGCCTCGACGAGCACGCCGCGCGGCACTCCACCGACACCCTCGCCCATGAGGGGAACCTCGGCGGCGTCAGCGTCCTGCGCGTCCTGGAGCGCACGCACGCCGACCCGCCCCCCGAGGGCGCACGCGGCTACACCGTCGCCTTCGGGCCCGGCTTCGCCACCGCGGCGCTGCGCTGCCGCTGGCAGTCCTGAGCTTTCCTGACCAACCCCTCCCGGCCGAGATCCCGGACTCCGACTCGCGTGCGGCCATGACCCCGGCCCGTGTGCAGCACTCAGCGTCCCCCGATCCGCCTGCAGCACTCTGCCGGAGCCGCGGGGCGGTGCCACCCCTCTTTGCTCCTCTTTTCCGCTCTTTACCGGACCTTTGTACGGAACACCTTTGTGCGCTGCACCTTTGTGCCACGAGGCTGTGCGTGGCGCTGGGTGCGACGCCCCTTCGCGGGGCGGATTCGGCGCCCCGTGTGCGACCTCTCGTCCTTTCGGCCACCGCGATCCGTCCACCTGACCGATGCGCGCCCCGGGGCGCGCCGGTCAAGCTGGTCGGATGTTCACGGCGCGCAATCCCAGGTGGTGGCTCAGGGCGGCGGGAGGCGTCGGCGTGGTCGCGGTGACGGCGGCCCTCCTCGCGGGCACGTCCGCCCGGCACGGGCAGGCCCGTCCGGGGCCGGGTGGCGGCGCGGATCCCCGGCTCGACGCGGCCGCCCTGGCGGTCGCCGCCGTCGCGTCGACGGCCGTCCTCCTGCTGCTGCGCCGCCCCGCCCCGGGCGGGGCCACGGACGCGCGTGGGGGCGAGCACGCGGACGGGCGTGGGGGCGAGCACGCGGCCGCGCACGGGGGCGAGCACTGATGCTGCACACGCTCTACCTCGTCGGCATCGCCGCCTTCGCCGCCAGTGGCGTCCTGGCCGCGCACCGCGCGCGGATGGACCCGTTCGGCGGGCTCGTGCTCGCCTTCGTCGCCTCGATCTCCGGCGGCACCCTGCGCGATCTCATCCTGGACCGGCACCCGCTGTACTGGACGCACGACTGGGTCCTGCTCACGGTCGTCGCCTGCACGGGCGTCGCCACGATGCTGTTCCTGCGCCACCGGGAGCTGCCGCAGCGCACCCTCATGGTGGTGGACGCCGTCGGCCTGGCCGTGGTGACCGTCATGGGCGCGCAGGCCGCCATCGACGCGGGCGTCACGCCGCTCGCCGTGGTCCTCCTCGCCGTCCTCACGGGCGTGACCGGCGAGGTCGTCCGCGATGTGCTGTGCGGCCAGTTCCCGCCGCTGCTGCTGCGCGAGGAGGTGTACGCGACCGCCGCGCTCGCGGGCGCCCTCTGCTACCTGGGCCTGCACCACGCGGGCGCGTCCCCGACCGCGACCACGGTCACCTCGGCGGGCCTCGTGCTCGCCCTGCGCCTTGCCGCGATCACCAAGTCCCTGCACCTGCCGCCGCTCTCCCGCGCCGACAACACCGGCAACACCGACAGCACCGCCAACACCGACGCCTCCCCGGCCCCCGTAAGAAATCCCGTTGCCCCGCCGGAACCGCCCTGCTGAAGTGACCCGCATGGAGCACTCAGCGGTACTCGCGACGTACGACCGGCAGATGCGGCAGAACCTGGCCCCCGACGGCCCCGGTGTGGTGGTCGAGCGCGCGGACGGCGTCGTACGACGCGTGGGTGGCGCCCACGACTGGAACGGCGTCCTGTGGTCGGACCTCGACGAGAACACCGCGGACGCGGCCATCGCCGCCCAGGTGCGCCACTTCACCGACCGCGGCCTGGAGTTCGAGTGGAAGGCGTACTCGCACGACCTCCCCGCCGACCTGCCCGACCGGCTCCTCGCGGCCGGGTTCACTCCCGAGCCCCCCGAGACGCTGATGGTCGCCGCCGTGGCCGAGCTGCCTCTGGACGCCGGTCCGCCCGAGGGGGTCCGCCTTGTCCCGGTGACGGACGAGGCCGGTGTGCGGCTGATGGTCGAGGTGCACGAGCAGGCCTTCGGCACCGACGGCACCGCGCTCGGCAGGCAGTTGCTCGACCTGCTCACGACGGCCCCGGACACCATCGACGCGGTCGTCGCCCTGGCTGGTGACGTGCCGGTGAGCTCGGCGCGCGTGGAGTTCCGGCCGGGCACGGACTTCGCGGGGCTCTGGGGCGGCGGCACCGTGGCCGAGTGGCGCGGCCGGGGCGTGTACCGCTCCTTGATCGCCCACCGCGCCCGCATCGCCGCCGAGCGCGGGGTGCCCTACCTCCAGGTCGACGCGTCCAGCCAGAGCCGCCCGATCCTGCGCCGCCTCGGCTTCGCGGAGCTGGGCACGACGACGCCGTACGTGCACAAGCCCTGAGCCGGGCCCGGGCCCGCGTCATCCCCGTGCGGGCCGGGCCCGGACCCGCGCCACCCCCGTGCGGGCTCGGCCCCGCCCGCCTCGCGCCCAGCCCAGCAGCTTGATGATCGCGTCCGTGGTGTCCGTCTCGCCGAGCAGAGGGAAGACCCGCTCGACGCTGTTCCGGTGGGTCCGCTCGTCGACGTCGGTGACGGCGTCGACGGCGATCGTCACGTGGTAGCCGTGCTCGTGCGCCGCGCGGGCCGTCGACTCCACACCGAAGGCCGTCGCGATGCCGCCGATGACGAGCTGCGTGACGCCGCGGCGGCGCAACTGGAGGTCGAGGTCGGTGCCGTGGAAGGCGCCCCACTGGTGCTTGGTGACGACGATGTCGCCGTCCTGCCGGTCCAGCTCCGGCATCAACTCGGCCCAGTCGGCGGGCCGCTCACCACGGCCGCCGAGCGTGGCCTCGGTACGTCCGGGCGCAGCGCCGGCCACCCGCACGAGGACGACGGGCAGCCCGCGCGCACGGAACGCCGCGGCCAAGCGGGACCCGCGCTCGATGGTCTGCGCGGACGGGTGGACGGTGGGCAGTCCGGCGATGCCCTTCTGCAGGTCGACGAGGACGAGCGCGGTCCTCGGGTCGAGGGTGGTGGCGGTCATGGTGGTGCCTTTCTGTGCGGCGAACGGCCCGGCCGAGCTGCTGGCGAACGGTCCGGTCCGGCCCGGCCGGGCTACTTGCGTACCAGCCGTTCCAACAGCAGTACGGCGTCCGCCAGTCGGCGCTGCTCGCGCTCGTCCAGCTCGTCCGTGATGGCCGCCGAGAGCCAGTCGTTCTTGGCGGCCCGCAGTCCGGCGAGGACGCCGCGTCCCTTCTCGGTGACCGACATGACGGCCTGGCGGCCGTCGCTCGGGTCGGGCGTGCGCGCGACGAGCCCCTGCTCCTCTAGGGCGCCGACGGTCAGCCGCATCGACTGCGGCCGCACCAGCTCGGCGCGGGCCAGCGCGGCGGTGGTGGCCGGGGCCTCGTCGAGCCGGGCGAGCGCGGAGCGCTGGGAGGCGGTGAGGCCGGTGTCCGGGGCGGCGGTCCGCATCCGCCGCGCCATGCGCCGCACGGCGGCGGTGAGGTCGGCGGCGAGGTGCTCCGGGACCGGGGCGGCGGAGGTCCCCGCGTGGTCGGTCATGACTTCAACGTAGGAGATAGACAGGCAGCCTTGCAAGTTCGCCTGTCCATCCTCTGGCCGCACGGATCAGGTATTGGGCGGCGTCTCGTCCGGGAAGATCTTCGTGACGACCTTCCCGCTCTTCGTGAGATAGCCGTGCAGCATCCCCGGGCTGCTGTGCGGCGCGTCGAACTCCCCGTTCGGCGCGAGCGCGATGACGCCGCCGTCGCCGCCGAGCTCCGGCAGCCGCTTGACGATCACTTCGTACGCGGCGGCCGCGACGTCGGCACCCTTGAACTCCACGAGGTTGGAGATCGTCGAGGTGGCGGCGCCCCGGATGAACACCTCACCGGCGCCGGTGGCGCTCGCGGCGACCGTGCTGTTCTTCGCGTACGTCCCCGAGCCGATCAGCGGCGAGTCGCCGACGCGGCCGGGCAGCTTGTTGGTCATGCCGCCGGTCGAGGTGGCCGCCGCGAGGTCGCGCCGCTTGTCGACGGCGACAGCGCCGACCGTGCCCTTGGACTGCGCATCGGCGAGCGCGGCGGGCGAGTCGGCAGCGGCCTTGCCGCTCTTGTCCCCCGCAAGCCCCTTCGCCGCGCCCCGGCCGCCCTTCGCCGCCTCCTTGGCGGCCATCAGGGCGTCCCAGCGGGCCTGCGTCCAGTAGTAGTCCTGGGTGACGGTCCGCAGGCCGTGCCGGGCGCCGAAGTCGTCGGCGCCCTCGCCCGCGAGCAGCACGTGCGGGGACTTGTCCATGACCGTACGGGCGCCCGCGATGGGGTTGCGCAGGCTCTTCACGCCCGCCACCGCGCCCGCCTTCAGGTCCGAGCCGCGCATGATCGACGCGTCCAGCTCATGGCCCGCGTCGGCGGTGAACACGGCGCCCTTGCCCGCGTTGAACAGCGGGTCGTCCTCCAGCTCGGCCACGGCCGCCTGCACGGCGTCCACGCTCGAACCGCCCTGGTCGAGGACCCGTTGCCCGGCCCGCAGGGCCTTGCCGAGCCCGTCCCGGTACGCCTTCTCGCGCTCCGGCGTCGTCTTGTCCCGGTCCAGCGCGGTCCCGGCCCCGCCGTGCACGGCCAGGACCACGTCCCGCGCGTCGGGCCTGCCCTTCCCGGCGGGCCGCTCGCCGTGCGCGGCGGGCACGGACCGGCTGTCCGGCTCCCGCTCCCCTCCCCCGCCGCCTCCGGGGACGACGACCACGGTCACGGTGACCGCGGCGGCGGTGGCGAGGGCGGGAATCAGCCAGGTCAGGGGGCGTCTGCGCATCGGCACTCCTCGGCAGCGGGAACGCGGGCGTCCACGGTAGTGGCATGGCCATGGCGCCTACCAGAGCGCGTCACCCGCCCCGGCCCGCACCTCCGTCACACACCCGACGCTCCCCCGACTCCCGGCCGGCGGGCGCCCGTTCAGCGGATCGGCAGCCCCGACAGCGCCCGGGCGATCACCAGGCGCTGGATCTCGCTGGTGCCCTCGAAGATGGTGTAGATCGCGGCGTCGCGGTGCATCCGCTCCACCGGGTACTCCCGCGTGTAGCCGTTGCCGCCCAGGATCTGGATCGCCTGGGCGGTCACCTTCTTCGCGGTCTCGCTCGCGAACAGCTTGGACATCGACCCCTCGGCCGACTCGAACTTCTTGCCCGTGGTCGCCATCCAGGACGCCCGCCACACCAGCAGCCGCGCCGCGTCGATCTGCGTCCGCATGTCGGCCAGCTGGAAGGCCACACCCTGGTTGTCGATGATCGGGCGGCCGAACTGCGTACGCGTCTTGGCGTACTCCAGGGCCTCCTCGTACGCCGCGCGGGCCGTGCCCACCGCCATCGCGCCGACCGCCGGGCGGGACGCCTCGAACGTCGCCATGGCGGCGTTCTTCAGCCGCTCGCTGCCGCTCTTCGCCCGCTCACGCGCGCGGGCCAGGCGCTCGTCCAGCTTGTCCTTGCCGCCGAGCAGGCAGGAGCCGGGGACGCGCACGTCCTCAAGGACGACCTCGGCGGTGTGCGAGGCGCGGATGCCGTGCTTCTTGAACTTCTGGCCCTGGGACAGGCCGGGGGTGCCCGGCGGCACGATGAAGGACGCGTGGCCCTTGGAGCCGAGCTCGGGGTCGACCACCGCGACGACCACGTGGACGCTCGCGATGCCGCCGTTGGTCGCCCAGGTCTTGGTGCCGCTCAGGACCCACTCGTCCTTGGCCTCGTCGTACACCGCGCGGGTGCGCATGGACGCCACGTCGGAGCCCGCGTCCGGCTCGGAGGAGCAGAAGGCGGCGACCTTCACGTCGTTCACGTCGCCGTACATCTGCGGGATCCAGGTGCCGATCTGCTCCTCGGTGCCGTTGGCGAGGACGCCGACGGCGGCGAGGCCGGTGCCGACGATGGAGAGGGCGATGCCCGCGTCGCCCCAGAAGAGCTCCTCCATCGCCATGGGTATGCCGAGCCCGGTGGGGTCGAAGAACTGCTGGGCGTAGAAGTCCAGGGAGTAGATGCCGACCTTCGCCGCCTCCTGGATCACCGGCCAGGGCGTCTCCTCGCGCTCGTCCCACTCGGCGGCCGCGGGACGGATCACCTCGGCGGCGAACCCGTGGAGCCAGTCCCTGACCTCCTTCTGCTCGTCACTCAGCTCCATGGTGAACTCGGCCATGACCCCTCCAGGACTGCGGAACCCTGCTACGTTACTTCCGGTAACTGGAGTGTGTTACCGGCCGGTAGCCGATGTCAACTCCCGGCAGCCCGTTCGATGCGCACCGGCCCGCGAGTGTTACGTTTCGCGTGCGTCAGGCATTCGCACGGCGCGTGCGCCAAGCAATCGCACGGGCGGAGAGACACCCCATGGAGACCACGCAGCGGACCGATCAGCAGCGGTCCGCCGAGCAACGGCGACGCGAGCTTCTGGAGGCGGCCGACCGGGTCGTGCTCCGCGACGGGCCCGGCGCCTCGATGAACGCCATCGCCGCCGAGGCGGGCATCACCAAGCCCATTCTGTACCGGCACTTCGGCGACAAGGGCGGACTGTACGCGGCCCTCGCCAAGCGGCACACGGACGCCCTGCTGGCCTCGCTGCGCGCCGCCCTCGACGCCCCCGCCGAGCGCAGGGAGCGGGTGGAGGCGACGCTCGACACCTACCTCGCGGCGATCGAGGCCCGGCCGCAGGTCTACCGCTTCCTGATGCACCCCTCGGAGGCGGGCCCCACCGGCGGCGAGGGCGGCTTCGACGTCGGCCTGCACTCCGCCCCGCTGCTGCGCCGGCTCGGCGAGGAGCTGGCCGAGGTCATCGAGGAGCGCGTCGACCTCGGCCCGGAGAGCGGCCGTCTCGCCCGGGTCTGGGGCCACGGCATCGTCGGCATGATGCACGCGGCCGGTGACTGGTGGCTCGGCGAACGGCCCTGTTCGCGCGCCGAATTGGTGGGCAGCCTGGCCGACCTGCTGTGGGGCCGACTCGCGGCGGCGGGCAACCGCATGGGCGGGCCCGGCTTCTGACGCCCGGGCGGGGCCCGAGGCTCAGGCGGAGGCGGCCCAGGGGGCCTTCGCCGCCTGCCGCAGCACCCGGCGGCGGCGCCAGCCGGTGACGTGGTCGGTGTACACCCCGCCCTCCAGGTGGTCGTACTCGTGCTGCAGGCAGCGCGCGAAGAACCCGGTGCCGTGCACCCGCACCGGCTCCCCGCGCAGCGTCACGCCCTCCAGGACGGCGTGGTCGAAGCGCGGGGTCGCCGCCTCCAGACCCGGCAGCGACAGACACCCTTCCGGCCCCCGGACGCTCACGCCGTCCACATCGACCAGTCGCGGGTTCACCAGGTGCCCGAGGTGGCGCACGTCCTCGTCGTCCGGGCAGTCGTACACGAACACCCTGAGGCCCACGCCGATCTGATTCGCGGCCAGGCCGACGCCCTTGGCGGCGTACATCGTGGCGAACATGTCCTCGACGAGCGCGGCCAGTTGAGGACCGAAGTCGGTCACCTCCTCGCCGGGGGCGTGCAGCACGGGGTCACCGAGCAGGGTCAGGGGTCGTACGCGCCCTGAGGCGCCCGGGATCGAGCCGTGTCGCATGGCGGCAAGAGTACGGTCCTGGGGAGAGCGGCAGCGTGGGCAGGTGGTGTGATTCGGGCTTGTCTGCCGATCTCGATAGGCTGGCCCGAACGATGCCGGGCAGGCGCGGCGCCGTACGCAAGGAGGATCACGAGAGATGGCAGGACACCCTGGCAGTGCAGACCCGCTGTCGCCGCGGGCCAAGCTGGCCGTGACGGCGGGCAAGGCGGCCGCGGCGGTGTCGCGCGCGGCGGGCCGCGGCAGCGGATCGGTGATCGGCGGCAAGGTGGCCCTCCGGCTCGACCCGGAGCTGCTCGGGCGGCTCGCGACCCACCTGGACGTGGTGCTCGTCTCGGCCACCAACGGCAAGACCACCACGACGCGGCTGATCGCCGAGGCCCTGGGCGCCAGCGGCCCGGTCGTCTCCAACGCGCTCGGCGCCAACATGCCTGCCGGAATCACCTCCGCGCTCGCGGGCGGCTCCGACGCGCGGTTCGGCGTCATCGAGGTCGACGAGAAGTATCTGGCGGGCGTGGCCCGCGACGTCGCCCCCAAGGCGATCGCACTCCTGAACCTCTCCCGTGACCAGCTCGACCGCGCCGGTGAGACCCGCATGCTCGCCGAGAAGTGGCGCGAGGGCCTGGCCGGTTCCAAGGCCGTCGTCATCGCCAACGCCGACGACCCGCTGGTCGTCTGGGCCGCTTCCTCCTCGCCGAACGTGGTGTGGGTGGCCGCGGGCCAGGAGTGGAAGGACGACGCCTGGTCCTGCCCGGCGTGCGGCGGCGTGATGCAGCGCCCCGGCGACGACTGGTTCTGCGGCGAGTGCGGCTTCCGCCGTCCCGCGCCGAGCTGGGCCCTCTCCGGTGACTACGTCCTGGACCCGCACGGCTCCGCGTGGCCCATCCACCTCCAGCTCCCCGGCCGGGCGAACAAGGCCAACGCCGCCTCGTCGGCCGCCGTCGCCGCCGTCTTCGGGGTGCCGCCGCAGGTCGCCCTGGAGCGGATGTACCAGGTGCAGGCCGTCGCGGGCCGCTATGACGTCGTCCAGTTCCAGGGCCGTGACCTGCGGCTGCTGCTCGCCAAGAACCCGGCGGGCTGGCTCGAAACGTTTTCGCTGATCGACCCGGCCCCGGCCCCGGTGGTCCTGTCGGTGAACGCCCGCGGCGCCGACGGCACGGACACCTCCTGGCTGTGGGACGTCGACTACACCCGCCTCGCCGGGCGCCCGATCTTCGTGCTCGGCGACCGCAAGCTGGACCTCGCCGTCCGGCTCGAGGTCGCGGGTCTGGACTTCCGTGTCTGCGAGACGCTCGACGAGGCCGTGCAGCTCGCGCCGCCCGGGCGCATCGAGACGATCGCGAACTACACCGCGTTCCAGGACCTGCGCCGCCGCGTGGGCAACTGAGGCCGCCGGACTCCCCAGCACTTCGAGAGCTTCGTAGGGACCAATGAGCATGAGCGACAACAGCCTGCGTCTGGTGTGGGTCTACCCGGACCTGCTGAGCACGTACGGCGACCAGGGCAACGCCCTCGTCGTCGAGCGCCGCGCCCGCCAGCGCGGCCTCCAGGTCGAGCGGTACGACGTCCGCAGCGACCAGCCGGTGCCCACCTCCGGCGACATCTACCTGATCGGCGGCGGCGAGGACCGCCCGCAGCGCCTGGCGTCCGAGCGGCTGCGCCGCGACGGCGGTCTGCAGCGGGCCGTGGGCAACGGCGCCATCGTCTTCTCGGTGTGCGCGGGCTACCAGATCCTCGGCAACGAGTTCATCAACGACCTCGGCCAGCGCGAGCCCGGTCTCGGCCTGCTCGACGTGGTCTCCACCCGCGGCGAGGGCGAGCGCTGCGTCGGCGACGTGCTCGGCGACATCGACCCGCAGCTGGGCCTGCCCGAGCTGACCGGCTTCGAGAACCACCAGGGCATCACGCACATCGGCCCGGGCTCCCGCCCGTTCGCCCGCGTCCGCCTCGGCAAGGGCAACGGCACCGGGGACGGCACCGAGGGCGCGTACAACGGCACCGTCTTCGGCACGTACATGCACGGGCCCGTGCTCGCCCGCAATCCCCTCATCGCGGACCTGCTCCTCAAGCTGGCCCTCGACGTGAACGCGCTGCCGCCGACGGACGACCGCTGGTACGAGGCTCTGCGCTCGGAACGGATCAACGCGGCGCAGCAGCCTGCGTAGCGCCTCCGGCGGGGTGGGCGGACCGTCAGCGGGCGTCGGCCCGCCTCGCCGCCGATCGCGCTCCGCGCTCGTCCGCAAACGCCGGACGGGCTGTATGTGTCTCGGCTCGTGAGCATCGTGTCCAGCAGACGGGCAGCCCTGCGGCGCCCCTGCGGTCGCCGGTAGGGTGGCGACGTTCCAGCCGGACGACGGGGTCCGGTCACCGACCCACGTGGCAAAGGTAATCCGTGCTATGCGCATTGGTGTCCTGACCTCCGGCGGCGACTGCCCCGGCCTGAACGCCGTCATCCGGTCCGTCGTCCACCGCGCCGTCGTCGACCACGGCGACGAGGTCATCGGCTTCCACGACGGCTGGCGGGGCCTGCTCGAATGCGACTACCGCAAGCTGGACCTGGACGCGGTCGGCGGCATTCTGGCCCGCGGCGGCACGATCCTCGGCTCGTCCCGGGTGCAGCCCGCCCATCTGCGGGACGGCGTCGAGCGCGCCAAGGGCCACCTCGTCGACCTCGGCCTCGACGCGGTCATCCCGATCGGCGGCGAGGGCACCCTGAAGGCGGCCCGGCTGCTGTCCGACGCGGGCCTGCCCATCGTCGGCGTGCCGAAGACCATCGACAACGACATCGCCGTCACCGACGTGACGTTCGGCTTCGACACGGCCGTCGGCGTCGCCACCGAGGCCCTCGACCGGCTGAAGACCACCGCCGAGTCGCACCAGCGCGTCCTGATCGTCGAGGTCATGGGACGGCACACCGGCTGGATCGCGCTGCACTCCGGCATGGCGGCCGGCGCGCACGCCATCGTCGTCCCCGAGCGGCCCTTCGACATCGAGGAGTTGGCGAAGAAGGTCGGCGAGCGCTTCGAGGCGGGCAAGAAGTTCGCCATCGTCGTGGCCGCCGAGGGCGCCAAGCCCCGCGAGGGCTCGATGGCGTACGACGAGGGCGGCAAGGACGTCTACGGCCACGAGCGGTTCGCGGGCATCGCCCGGCAGCTCTCCCTCGAACTGGAGCAGCGCCTCGGCAAGGAGGCCCGGCCGGTGATTCTCGGCCACGTCCAGCGCGGCGGCACCCCCACCGCGTACGACCGCGTGCTCGCCACCCGCTTCGGCTGGCACGCCGTGGAGGCCGTGCACCGCGGCGAGTTCGGCCGGATGACGGCGCTGCAGGGCACGGACATCGTGACGGTGCCGCTCGCCGAGGCCGTCGAGACGCTGAAGACGGTGCCCGACGAGCGGTACGAGGAAGCGGAGTGCGTGCTCTGACGCACACCCGCAGGCGCGTGTTCCGAACCGCCCCCGGTCGCAAGCGCGGCCGGGGGCGGTTCTACTCTGGTGCGGACACACAGCGCACAATCTGCACGAAACAGGAGCCAGCGGATGGATCACAGCGGGCACGGCATGCATGGCATGGACCATGGGATGAACATGGATCTGCCGCCGTTCACGCTGGGGCGCGGGCTCGAACCCTCGGCCGACCCCTTCTTCCTCATCGGCTGCCTGGTGGCCCTCGCCCTGTACGGGTGGGGCGTCGTCCGCCTGGTGCGGCGCGGCGACAAGTGGCCGGTGGGCCGCACGGTCTCGTTCGTCATCGGCGTCCTGACCATCCTGCTCGTGATGTGCACCAAGCTGAACGACTACGGCATGGTCCTGTTCAGCGTGCACATGGTGCAGCACATGATCATCAGCATGCTCTCGCCGATCCTGCTGCTCATGGGCGCCCCGATCACGCTGGCGCTGCGGGCGCTGCCGGTCGCGGGCCGCGGCCGCAAGGGCCCGCGCGAGCTGCTGCTCGCCCTGCTGCACAGCCGGTATGTACGCGTCATCACGCACCCCGCGTTCACGATCCCGCTGTTCATCGCGAGCCTGTACGCGCTGTACTTCACGCCGATCTTCGACACCCTGATGGGCTCCAAGGCCGGGCACATCGGCATGATGGTGCACTTCCTCGCCGTCGGCCTGGTGTTCTTCTGGCCGATCATGGGCGTGGACCCGGGCCCGCACCGGCCCGGCCATCTGATGCGGATGCTGGAGCTGTTCGCGGGCATGCCGTTCCACGCGTTCTTCGGCATCGCCCTGA
Organism: Streptomyces flavofungini; assembly: GCF_014650815.1. Taxonomy (GTDB): domain Bacteria; phylum Actinomycetota; class Actinomycetes; order Streptomycetales; family Streptomycetaceae; genus Streptomyces; species Streptomyces flavofungini. Next base: position 97,209 of record NZ_BMVR01000003.1, on the reverse strand, counting down.
TGATGGCGTCCGAGCCGATGATCGGCACGTACAAGAATCCCCCGGCCTCGCTCGGCGTCGAGGCGCTCGCCGACCAGAACGCCGCGGGCGGCATCGCCTGGGCGTTCAGCGAGATCCCCTCGGTGCTCGTGCTGCTCGCCCTGCTCTTCCAGTGGTACCGCTCCGACCAGCGCGAAGGCCGCCGCAAGGACCGCGCCGCCGACCGCGACGGGGACAAGGAGCTGGAGGAGTACAACGCCTATCTGGCGTCACTGGCGGCACGCGGACGCTAGCGGCCTGGTGGCATCGCGGGTGAGGATGGGCTCAGGCCACGGTTCGGCGCCCGGGTGACCGGACGCCCGACCTGCGTTTGAGGAGGCAGGGCGATGCCTGGTTCTACGAAGACGATGGGCGCGTTCACCATCGGGGGGCTCGTGATGGTGACCGCGTACACGGTGGCGCTCGGGAGCAACGGCTGGCTGTGGTTCGGCTGGGTCGTGCTCGGGCTGCTCACGGTGGCGATGGTGTTCGCACGCACGACGTGAGACGCCGGGCCGGTACCCGGGGGCGCACCACGGTGGGCCCCCCGCCCCGGGCGCGCCCGGGGAAGCGGCACGCGGCCGTGGCACCGGGCAGCGGGCTCAGAAGCGGAAGACGTACCCGGTGCCCGCGCCCAGGTGGCAGGCATTGGAGAACGTCCGGTGCCAGTCCACCGGTCGGCCGCGGAACTCCCCGCTCGCGCTCACGGTGACCGGCGCGTACTCCATGGTGCAGGGCTCCGGCGCGACCGGCAGCGCCGCGAAGTCACCGCCGACGGCGTCCAGCTCGGCGCAGGCCCGCGCGGCGTGCGGGTGGTGCCCGGACGGCGTCGGCTCGCAGGTCAGCAGGACGCCCCGGATCCAGGTGTTGTCGTCCCCCGAGACGGTCAGGAAGAGGCCGGGCTCGCGGGGCGGCGTGCCGGTGCCGGGCGCCGCGGCGGCGGGCGCGACGGCCGCCGCGAGCGCGAGCAGGGCGGCCGAGGTGACGGTGAGCGGGCGCATGGGTCCTCCGGGGGCGGCGACGGACGCCTGTCACGGACGGTGGCGTCGGACACGGACGGTGACGTCGCGTACGGACGGGGGCGTCGGGTGCGTGTGGCATGGATCGAGCACCGGCCAGAGCACCCTCGCGGCACCACGCCCGGCAAGCCGCCGCGCCGGTCACTCCCCCGTACGGGTCAGCCCCCCTCCGTCGTACGGACCCACGCGCACGCCCGCGTCGCACGATCCACAAGACCCGAACGGGCTCTCGCGCATGCGCCCGCGATTGACTACTGTGCGTCGGCACCACCCCCGGGGGAAGGCGGCGCCCGCATGTTCTACCTACTGCTCAAGTACGTGCTCCTCGGGCCACTGCTCCGGCTGCTGTTCCGCCCCAGAATCGAAGGCCTGGAGCACATTCCGGAGCACGGAGCGGCCATCGTCGCCGGGAACCACCTGTCGTTCTCCGACCACTTCCTGATGCCCGCCATCATCAAGCGGCGGATCACGTTCCTGGCGAAGGCCGAGTACTTCACCGGACCCGGCATCAAGGGACGGCTCACCGCCGCGTTCTTCCGCAGCGCCGGACAGATCCCGGTGGACCGCTCCGGCAAGGAGGCCGGGCAGGCCGCGATCCGCGAGGGCCTCGGCGTGCTGCGCAAGGGCGAGTTGCTCGGCATCTACCCGGAGGGCACCCGCTCGCACGACGGCCGCCTGTACAAGGGCAAGGTCGGCGTCGCCGCGATGGCGCTCAAGGCTCAGGTCCCGGTGATCCCCTGCGCGATGATCGGCACGTTCGAGGCCCAGCCGCCCGGCAAGGTCGTCCCCCGCTTCCAGCGCGTGACGATCCGCTTCGGCGAACCCCTCGAATTCTCCCGCTACGCGGGCATGGACGGCGAGAAGGCGGTCCTGCGCGCGGTCACGGACGAGCTGATGTACGCGATCCTCGGCCTGTCCGGGCAGGAGTACGTGGACAAGTACGCGGCCGTGGTGAAGGCGGAGGAGGCCGAGGCGGACGCCGCGGAGGGGGCGCCCGGGGCGGCGGGGCGGAAGTTCCCGCGGCTGCCGCTGAGCTGAGGGCGCGCGCCGGTGATCCGCCTATGATCCAGTGATCGATCTCTTCACTCACCGGGCGGGGGACGCCTGGCACGCACGGCGGGAGGCCCGAGGTGACCGAGCACACCCAGTACACGAAACTCATCGGCCTGTTGGAGGAGCGTGGCGCGCGCTACCGCGTCATCGAGCACGAGCCGGAGGGCGCGACGGAGGCGGTGAGCGCGCTGCGTGGCCATGGGCTCGCGCAGGCCGCGAAGTGCATCGTGGTGATGGTGAAGCTGGACAAGAAGCGCAAGAGCTACGTCCTCGCGGTCGTCCCCGGCGACCGGCGCGTGGACCTGAACGCCCTCAAGGCCCTGCTCGGCGGGGTGTACGCGGGGTTCGCCACGCCGGAGGTGGCGGAGCGGCTCTCGGGGAGCGTGAGCGGCACGATCCTGCCGTTCTCCTTCGACCCGGAGCTCGAACTCGTCGTGGACCCGGAGCTGCTGGCGCACGAGGAGCTGTTCTTCAACGCGGCGCGCCTGGACCGCTCGCTGGCACTGCGAACGGCGGACTACCGGGAGATCGCCCAGCCGAGGCTGGAAAGCATCTCCCAGTAGCCCGCCGCGGCGCTGCTACTGACCGTGGTGGTTACGGCTTGGGCGTGGCGTGCGGGGTGCACGTCACGTCACGGCTGTCCAGCTTGCCGGTGAGCAGGTAGTCGTCGACGCGCTGGTTCAGGCAGGGGTTCTCCAGGTTGGTGATGCCGTGCGAACCGGCGTCCTTCTCCGTGATCAGACGGGAACCCTTGAGCCGCTTGTGCAGCTCGACCCCGCCCGGGTACGGCGTGGCGGCGTCACGGGTGGCCTGGGCGATCAGCGTGGGCGGCAGGCCCTTGCCGGTCTTGACCTCGACGGGCTTGTGCTGCTTGCTGGGCCAGGTGGCGCAGGGCAGGTTCATCCAGGCGTTGGACCACGTCATGAACGGGTGGTCCTTGTGGATCCGGGTGTTGTCCCGGTCCCACTTCTTCCAGCTCGTGGGCCACTTGGCGTCGGCGCACTCGACGGCGGTGTAGACGGCGTTGCTGTTCTCGGAGGACTTGTTCCCGGCCACGTCGGACAGGTCGGGGCTGGCGGCCTCGATCAGCGGCTTCGGGTCACCGGCGACGTACTTGCTCCAGTTGGTGGCGATGGAGACCCAGGTGGAGTCGTAGTACGGCGCGCTCTGGAAGTACGAGACGAGCTCGGCCGGGCCGACGACGCCGTTCAGCGGGTCCTTCTTCGCGGTGGCGCGCAGCTTCACCCACTGGGCCTGGACCTTCTCGACGGTGTTGCCGAGGTGGAAGGTCGAGTCGTACTTGGCGACCCAGGTCATCCAGTCCTTGAGCCGGATCTCGAAGGCGACGTCCTGGTCGAGGTTGGCCTCGTACCAGATCTTCTTCGTCGAGGGGTTGACGACCGAGTCGAAGACCATGCGGCGCACGTGCGTCGGGAACAGCGTGGCGTACACGGCACCGAGGTAGGTCCCGTACGAGACACCCAGGTAATTGAGCTTCTTCTCACCCAGCGCCGCGCGAATGACATCCAGGTCGCGGGCGGTGTTGGGCGTCGTCATGTGCGGCAGCATCCAGCCGCTGCGCTCCTTGCAGCCGTCCGCGTACTCGGCGGCGAGCTTGCGCTGGGCGCGCTTGTCGGCCGTGGAGTCGGGGACCGGGTCCAGCTTGGGAGCCTTGACGAACTCCTGCGGGTCGACGCAGGAGATGGGCGCGGAGTGGCCGACGCCGCGGGGCTCGAAGCCCACGAAGTCGTAGGCCTTGGCGGTCTTCTCCCACAGCTTGTTCTTGGTGGTGACGCGCGTGGGGAAGCGCAGGCCGGAAGCGCCGGGGCCGCCGGGGTTGTAGAGCAGCGCGCCCTGCCGCTCGCCCTTGGTCCCGGTGTTGCCGATGCGGTCGACGGCAAGCTTGATCTGCTTGCCGTTCGGCTTGGCGTAGTCCAGCGGCACGGTGACCCAGCCGCACTGGATGGGCTTGGCGATACCCCAGTCCTCGGGACAGTCCTTCCAGGAGATGCCCTTCTTGGCGGCGCGCCGGGCGGCGGTGGCGGCGCCCGCGGCCTCCCGGTCCTTGGCGGCCGCGGCCTTGGCCCGGCCCTGGTCGGCCCGGACATCGGCGCTCGCGGACGGCGCGGCAAGCGCCCCCGCTATCAACGTCGCCGCGACGAGCGTGCCCGCAGAACCGAACGTCACCGTCCGTCTGGTCCGCGTGGTCATCGGGGTACGACTCAAGTGGGGCCTCCCGCACATCGATTCGGTCGTTCGATCGGTACGGGGATACTTGCGTCTGGGGGGTCCCTGACAACAGACGTGTTGGACGTTTTTTACCAATCCGATAAACGGATCGATGAATACCGCTGAGCGGCCATGGCAGGACGGAGGCCCGGTCCCTTGCGGGATCGGGCCTCTGGTGTGGGGTGAGTGTCTCACTGCGTGACTGCGGCTCCGGTGGAAGCGCCGGGGATGCTGTCAGGGTCGGCGTCGTGGCCTGGAGCGGCCTCGGCCGCCGTCGCGGTGGTCTCGGCGGGCAGGGGTGCTGCTCGGTTCGGTGCGGGCGTCCGGCTTCGGTGGGACCGGTGGTGTGGAGGTCCGTGTGGTTCTCCGGGGGCGGCCGTAGGGGAAGGAGGCGATGCGTTCGTCGTGCTGTGCGTTGAGTCGGTGGATGAGGAGTACTCCAAGGGCGATCATCGCCAGGAGCACGATCACGGTCACGACGGTGTCCATCGTGCTCACATCCCTTGCGGTCGCTGGGGGGTCGCCGCGGCCGGGTCGCGGGCCTCGTGGCCCCCTTCGGATGCCCAGGCCTCTTCCACGGCCCGGTCGTTCTCCGCCACTGTCCGTCGTCGCGCGGCCTCCGCCATCAACCGGCTCGCGGTCGACGTTCCCAGTGGGTCGCTCCCGGCGGCCATCAGCCAGGCCGCCGAGTCCGGAGGCGTCTGCGGCGGGACCACCAGCAGATTCCAGCGGCCCGCGCGGTACGAGAGCAACATCAGCTCGTGGGGGTCCTGTTCGTCCCGGTACCAGCCCACCTTCACCACGTGCCCGGCCACAGGCACCTTGCGCGGGACGACCGGCCAGTGGACGGGATTCACAGTGACCCGGGTGATCCGCCCCCACAACGGGTCGAGCGCCGCCGTCAGCGCGGGGAGTTCCGCCCCGAGATCGCGAGAGCGGGGCCACCAGGCGCCGTCCAGCAGCGAAGGCGCGGTGCCTGCGGGAGCGAGCGACAGGCGGAGAAGTGACGAAGAGGGCCAAGACCCGGCGGGGGGAGGCGCGGTCGGCCTGGCCTCAAGGGTCGTCGGGAACGAGATGGTCGCAGTCATGACGCGAACCCTGCCCCGGGCCGACTCGCACCGGCCCGGCATATTCGATCGCCGAAAACGACACAAGCATGACGGCCGGTGCGCGAAATATCCTCGGTAGTTCGAGCTTACTCCTCCGGCGCGTCGAACGGACTGTGGCGTCGCCCTCGTGGAGCTAGGGATTCCCGCGATCAGCGCCCGTGCCCACCCGGTCCGTGCCGGTGTCGATGAGGATCTGTTCGGCCTCGGCGAGGTTGTCGGCGTGGACGGCTGCCGCCATCGCGGCACGTGCCGCGTCCGGTGTCGCGTGCGGCGGGACCACCAGCAGGGAGAAGTGGTCCTGGTCGCCGCGGGTGATGAGGACGGTGTCGTCACCGACCGGGGAGAAGTCCAGGTGCACGACACGGTCCCCGACGGTCATTCGTGTCGGCGCGTCCTCCCAGGCACCGGAGTCCAGGCCCACCCGCGTGACCGGACCGAGGTGTTCGGTCAGCGCGTTGATCAGACCGGGCAGTTCGGTGCCGATGTCGCGGGAACGCGGCCACCACGCGCCGTCGAGGATTCCCTGCCGCTCGTGTGTCGTCTCCAGGCGCAGGACTGCCGTCCCGGGCCTGACGGCCTTGTGGACGGCGTCCGGCAGCAGCCCCGGGACGCGTGGGGGGTCGGAGTCTGACATCGCGTTCGCCTGCCTGCGGGGTTCGACGGCTCACGCGTACGTACGGCGATGACGGTGCTGCCGCCGGGAACATCGCACGATCTTCCTCATTTCACGGTACTCCCCGGTCGGCCCCGGCAAGGAGTCGGACGTCTCCTCCCGGGCAAGGAGGTCAGACGTCTCCTCCCGCCGCGGCGGCCATGAGCGGCTCGGCCAGGCTCTCGGGGGTGTCCGGTGGTACGACCAGCAGGTCCCACCGTCCGCGGTTCGGGGCGAGCAGGCAGACCGTGTGCGGGGCGGACGCGGCGGTGCACCTGCTCAGGCGCACGACCTGGTTGAAGACCAGCATCCTGCCGGGTGTCGCGGCCCATGTCGCCCCGTTGACCGTGACGTTGCTGATGTGGCCCCAGGCTCCGGGCAGTCCGGCGAGCAGCCGCGGGAGTTCCGTGAGCAGGTCGTACGAGTGGGGCCACCACGCGCCGTCGATGGGGTGGGGCAGGGCGCCGCGGGGCGCGAGACGCAGGCGGAGGAGCGGGGGCGAGGGGAGCAAGGTGTCCAGGGCGGCGGTCATGAGGTCTCCGTAGGGTGTTGGGGGCCCGGAGTCGTCAGGGGCCCGGAGTCATCGGGGGCCCGGAGTCGTCAGGGGCCCGGAGTCATCGGGGGCCCAGAGTCATCGGGGGCCCGGAGTCATCGGATGGCCCGGAAGCGTCGGATGGCACCCGGTCGGCCGGGGTCACCTACGGCGGGCGGTGACCCGCTCAGGCGTCGGCCAGCGCACGTCGTACACCCACCCGACGCGTTCGAAGAGACGGATGACGGCGGCGGAGGGATCGATCTGGCCGCGGTCGACGCCGTGCCGGGCGCTGGTGGGGTCGGCGTGGTGGAGGTTGTGCCAGCTCTCGCCGAAGGAGAGCAGAGCCAGGGGCCACAGGTTGGTGGCGCGGTCGTGCCGTCGGGTGCGGAAGGGGCGGCTCCCGATCATGTGACACAGCGAGTTCACGCTCCACGTCACGTGGTGGAGCAGCGCGACGCGCACAAGTCCCGCCCACAGCAGGGCGGTCAGGGCGCGCTGCCACGTACCGCCGATGGCCCAGCCGAGCACGAACGGCAGCGCGAGCGTGAGGACGCACAGGGCCGGAAAGGCGCGGGAGACAGCGCGGATGTCACGGTCGGCGAGCAGGTCGGGGGCGTAACGCCGGGCGCACGTGGGGTCGTTGCGGAACAGCCAGCCGACGTGCGCGTGCGCAAGACCGCGCAACTGGCCGCGCAGCTGCGTACCGTAGCGGTACGGGGAGTGCGGATCGCCGGGCCGGTCGGTGAAGGCGTGATGGCGGCGGTGGGTGGCGACCCAGCCGACCACGTCGCCCTGGAAGCTCAACGAACCGGCCACGGCGAGCGCGACGCGCACGGGACGGACGGATTGGTAGCCGCCGTGCGTGAGCCCGCGGTGGAAGCCGACGGTGACACCGAGTCCGGTGACGACGTACAGCACCAGGGCGAGCAGGACGTCGGCGGGATGGATGAGACTCCCCCAGAGGAGCCAGCCGGCCAGGCCGAGCGCGAGGAACGGGGCGACGACGATCACGCCGGTCACGACCACGTACAGGCGCTCGCCGATGCCGCGGGGCGCGGCCGGTGCGTCGGCTCCGGCGGGGAACGGCCCCGCTCCGTCATATCTCTGGGACGGCTGGGCGACGCTCGGCGGCGACGTGACCGCCGTGGGGCGTGCGGCCGCCGCTGTGGGGGAACTGCGTGCCATGGACGACACGATGGGGACTCCTTGACCTCGGTGCGGGTGGCGCGGCCGGGGTCAGGGGCTGCCCCTGTTACGGGTGACGGGTTGGCGCACTGCCGTGCGGCGTACGACGACGGGGTGGTCAGACCGCCTCGCGCGGATGCGTACGGTCGGTGGGCCTTCGGCTGGTCTCGATCCACGGCCGGACCGCGTGCGTGCTGTGCGAGGGAGCCGCGGCGTGCGAGGCGTCCAGGGTCAGGTGCAGGCGCGTGTCCGTGCCTTCGGGGCCCGCCGGGTAGCTGCGGCCTTCGTCGCAGGCGAAGAACCTCCGCAGCACATCGGCGACTCGCCGTGCCGTCTCCGGTGACGTGGTGACGATGCGGACCTCGGCACGCTCGGACGACAGTGAGGGTTCGGCGGTCATAAGGCGGAACCTGCCTCCGAGCGCGCGGCACCCGGTGTCGTGGAACCACGAGGCCGAGACCGGTCTGAACGCCGGTATACGAAAGGTCCTCGCTTCCCTCACCGTACTCCTACCGGACCCCTGGGGCGGTCGAAGTGGAACCGATCCCCGCCGCGCGGCCGTCGCCGGGGCCGAGCCCCCGGCCCCGAAAGGCTCACCCCGGCACCGCGTACCGAACGACGCGCCCCCACATGGACGCGTACTGCCGCCACAGCGGTCCGGTCGCATACGGGACGCCGTACTCCGCGCACAGGCTCCGCACTCGTGGGGCCAGCTCGGCGTAGCGGCTGCTGGGGAGGTCGGGGAAGACATGGTGCTCGATCTGGTGGCCGAGGTTGCCGGACAGCACGTGCAGCAGGAAGCCGCCCTCGAAGTCGGCCGAGCCCTGGATCTGCCGCAGGTACCACTGACCGCGGGTCTCCCCCTCGATGTCGGCCTCCGAGAAGGTCCTGACGTCACCGGGGAAATGACCGCAGAAGATCACGGTGTGCGCCCAGACGTTGCGCAGCACGTTCGCGGTGAGGTTGCCAAGCAGGCAGGGCAGCGCGGAGGGGCCCGCGAGGAGCGGGAAGAGGACGTAGTCCTTGGCCGCCTGCCGTACGCCCTTGCGGAACAGCCGCCCGATCTCGCCGAACAGGCTCCGCACGCTCTTGCGGCCCGCGGTCACGGCGTCCGCCTCCAGGTCGTACAGGGCGATGCCCCACTCGAAGACGGGCGCGAGCAGGGCGGCGTACAGGGGTTGCAGGAGGTACACCGGGCGCCAGGGCTGTTCGGGGCTCATGCGCAAGATGGTGTAGCCGAGGTCCCGGTCACGGCCGACGACGTTCGTGTACGTGTGGTGCAGGTGGTTGTGGGTGTGCTTCCAGGCGTCGGCAGGGGTGAGGAAGTCCCACTCCCAGGTCGTGGAGTGGACGGCCGGATCGCCCATCCAGTCCCACTGGCCGTGCAGGATGTTGTGGCCCAGCTCCATGTTCTCCAGGACCTTGGCGGTGGTGAGCATCGCGGTGCCCGCGAGCCAGGCGGGCGGCAGGAGCGAGACGGACAGGGCGATGCGGCCGCCCGCCTCCAGGCCGCGCTGGACGGCGATCACCCTGTGGATGTACCGGGCGTCGCGCGCGCCGCGCCCGGCGACGATCTCGGCGCGGAGACGGTCGAGTTCGGTTCCGAACTCATCGGTCCAGGGCGGTGGTTCGAGGGGATGCGCCGTCGTCGGCTTCGACGGCGGCGTCGGCATCAGCTGGTCCCTGACGGTCGAGGTCACGGTGGCTCCTTGAGGGTTCGGGGCGGGAATCGGCCGTCGGGGACGGGCGGGAATCGACGGTCGACAGCGGCCGGCTCAGTGGTCGCCTCAGCGGTCGAGTACGACCGGTCCGGCCGCGGACTGGACACAGGTCTGGATCAACTCGCCGTCTCCGTCGCGCACTTCACCGGTCCGCAGATCGCGCACGCGTCCGCTGACCAAGGGCACGAGGCAGCCGAAACAGATGCCCCGGCGGCACCCGTACGGCATCGGCAGGCCCGCGCGCTCACCGGCCTCCAGAAGGGGCACGGACGCGGCCGATTCGACCTCGACTCCGCTGCGCGCGAACCGCACGCGGCCGCCTGCCCCGTCGTTGGCGGCGACGGGGCCGAGCGGGGTGGCAGACGGCAGGGCGGCCGGTGCGGCAAGGCGGAAGCGCTCCACATGCAGACGTCGCACGCACGGGCCCTCCGCGCCGCCCGGGTGTTCCCCAGCAGGTCGTTCCGCGCGTGGCCGCCCCGCCTCGCCGTGCTCACGCAGTACGTCGAGCAGCCCCTCAGGGCCGCAGGCCCACGTCTCGCGGGACCGCCAGTCCGGGCAGAGCAGGTCGATGTCGCGTCCGGTGATCCGGCCGGCGGTGCGTGTGTACCGCAGGTGGAGACGCAACCACGGCACCTCGTGGGCCAGATGACCCAGTTCGGCATGGAACAGACACTCGTCCGGTGCGGGCGCGCTGTGCAGCAGTACGACGTCGGGGCCCGGCCCTGGACGACGTACGAGCGTACGCAGCATCCCCATGACGGGTGTGACACCGCTGCCCGCCGTCACGAACAGCAGCCGATCGGGCGTCGCGCCGGGCGCGGGGAGCACGAACTCCCCCTGTGCGGGGCCGAGTCGGAGGAGGGTGCCGGGCGGTGTCCGGTGCACCAGGTGCGGCGACACCTTGCCTCGGGGATCCGCTTTGACGGTGATGGTCACCTCACGGCCCGGTGCGTCGGCGGCGGAGGTGAGGGAGTACGTACGCCAGTGCCGTACGCCGTCCAACTCGACGCCCACCGGCAGGAATTGACCCGCACGATGGCCACCGCGCCACCCGAGGCCCGGCCGGATCACCAGCGTGGCGGCGTCCGCGGTCTCGGGCCGCACCGCGGTCACCACGCCCGCGGGGTGCCGTGCGCAGAGCAGCGGATCGACGAGGCCGAGGTAGTCGTCCGGGGAGAGGGGCGTGGTCAACGGGGCCGTCAGAGTTCCCAGGACCGAGAGGAGACGTCTGCCGACCCGGCCTGGGAGGCCCCAGGGCGGCGACGGCGGATGAGGTGAGAAGGCTGGCATACGGGGCGCCCTTCCGAGGGGACTCCAGGGCGGGCCTCCGCCAGAGAACCACGTCCGGACGCCGGGCACAGGGCCGCCAGGAGACGTTCCCGCCAGCCGCGCCGTCGCCACGGCCAGGCAGGACACCCACGGCGTCACGGCAGCCGGCGGCGGCGGGCGCCGCGGGCTGGCACGACGGCGAGAGCCCGCGGGCCCGCTGTGCGGTCGTGATTGGCCGGATCGAGCCGAGGCGCCTCGCGGGGGCGCGTACGCGATCCCGGAACCCGGGCCGCCGTCGCCGGATTCCGGGCATCCGCGATGCCAGGGCGGTCCGGCCGACCAGCGGCCGCCTTCGCGGCGCGCTACGTCAGGCGGTTCAGGGCGTCGTCGAGGATGCGGCGCAGCCGCAGGGCGTCCGGGGCGAGGGCGGTGACCAGGGCCCCGGGACCCGCCAGGGGGGTCAGCGCGGCGCAGTCGCCGAGCATGACGGGCTTCACGCCCTCGTGTGCGAACTCCGGGCGTACGACGATGAGCTGACCAACGGCTCGATGGCCCGCCAGGACCGCGGGGCCGTCCCAGCCCGCCGGGGCGCCCGGTCCGCACGACAGCTCCTGGTCGAGGATCGTTCGCCCGGCGTGGCGCACCGTCAGCCTGCTGTGCAGCAGCCCGGGGGCCTCGCCGGTCCGTCCGAGCACCTGTTCCTCGCGCAGCACGAGCCGTCCGCCCGGCCCGATGTCGGCTCGCGTCGTGACGCGCAGCTCGCTCCCCCGCACCGAGATCAACTGTTCGGGCAGCCAGTGCAGTTCCGCCCCGTCGGCGACGGTGAGCGACACGTCGTACCGTGCCGGGGCCCCGTCCTGCCCCGGCAGCGCGATCGTCGCGGCGGCGGACCCGACGCTCAGCCTCGCCCCCTCGGCGACCTCCGCCGCCACGGCCAGGTGGTCCCCGCCGAGGGGCCCGCTCATCGCCCCCACCAGCGTGACGTGGGCCTCCGGTCCCGTGGCGCGGGTGCGGCGCAGGGCCAGGGGGCCCTCGCCGTGCAGCACGGGCAGGACCGTGCGGCCGTGGGCGTCCGGGCGGGCGCTGATGCGGGCTCGGGCGTGGACGCCTGCGGGGCTTTGGGGCGGGCTGAGGGCCGTGAGGTTGGGGGCCGGGGGGTGGGAGGTCACCGCGTCGGTGCGGTCGTGATCGGGGCGGACGCCGTCGGTACCGGCGTAGCCGGGGCCGGGGCGGTCGGTGTCGGGGCCGGGGCCGCCTGCTTCTTCGTCCAGGCCGCGTGCTGCTCACGCACCCAGCGCGCGACCGCCGTGACGTGCTCCTCCGAACGCAGCGACTGGAACACCACCGGCAGTTCCGCGCGCTGGGCCTTCGCGTCGGCGGCCATACGGGCCAGGTCCGAGCCCACGTACGGGGCGAGGTCGGTCTTGTTCACGACGAGCAGGTCCGCCGTCGTGACGCCGGGGCCGCCCTTGCGGGGGATGTCGTCGCCGCCCGCCACGTCGATGACGAAGATCTGCGCGTCCACCAGGCCGCGCGAGAAGGTCGCCGTGAGGTTGTCGCCGCCGGACTCCACCAGGATCAGGTCCAGCGGTCCGACCTCGTCCTCCAGGTCCTCCACCGCCTCCAGGTTCGCGGAGATGTCGTCCCGGATGGCGGTGTGGGGGCAGGCTCCCGTTTCCACGGCGGTGATGCGCTCCGGCGGCAGGACCGCCTCGCGGAGCAGGAACTCCGCGTCCTCCCGGGTGTAGATGTCATTGGTCACCACGGCGAGGGAGAGTTCGGCGCGAAGCGCCTGGCAGAGGGCGGCCACGGTGGCCGTCTTGCCGGAGCCGACCGGGCCGCCCAGGCCGATGCGGAGCGCTCGGCGGGTGCCGTCGGGGCGGTGCGCGTCCGCGCTGACGGCCTTGGATTCGTCGTGGGCGTGGTCGAGGTGCATGGTCGCTGGGCTCCTTGGGCGGTGGTTGGTCGGGGGGCGGTTGTGGTGTTGGTGGGGGGCCGGGCGCTGCGCGGGGCATTCCCCAGTCCCCGCCCCTTCCCGTAACCAGGGGCGCCGCGCCCCCTGGACCCCAGCTCTCGTCTGACGTCCCGTGCGGCTGGGACAGTCCTGCGCCGATCGCGCTCCGCGCTCGTTCTCAAGAGCCGGACGGGCTGGGAATGCGCTGGTGGGTCTGACCGAAGGCCGATCGGCGGCACCCCCGTCAGCACGGCCTATGACGCGAACAACCGCACCGCCCACCCCGCATGCCCCTCCGCCCCCACCTCCAGCAACGGCGCCGACGCGGCGGGCAGTACGTCCACCCCCTCCCCCACCGCCCGCCGAGCGGACTCCGCGGCGTCGCGCGCGACGCCGTCCAACTCCGGTGCGAGCCGGGCCAGCACAGCCGTCGCGTCGAACGGGTCGAGGCTCAGGAGGCGTACCACGGCGGTGGCGGGGCCGCTGACGGCCTCGTACGCGGAGCAGTACGCGGCGTCCTCCGCGCCGAGCCCGGCCGCCCGCGCCGCCACGCCGAGGACGACCGGCTGGTGGGCGCCCTTGGGGAACTCCCGTGCCAGCGCGTCGAGTTCCGGCGCGGGCCACGCGACCCGCGCGGCCCGCAGCAGCTGCCGCCCGAGCCTGCGCGCGGCAGCCCGCAGCGCGGCCGACGGCGTGCGCGCGTCCGCCGCCCCGTCGAGGGCGACAGGGTCGACTCCTAGCGCCGCTGCCGCGGCGAGGGCGGCCGACACCGTACCGGTGGTGTGCAGCCGACCCCGGCAGAAGTCCTCCAGGGACGCCGCCCCGGTGATCCGCCCCGCCTTCACGGCCGCCTCGGCCCCGCCGGAGTGCGCATGGCCCCCGGCGGGGAAGCGGCCGTCGGCCAGGACCAGAAGTGCGGCCCGCGACATGTCCGGTCACCGCCTCAGAACAGGAAGTACCGCTGCGCGAGCGGCAGTTCGGCGGCGGGTGCGGGTTCGACGAGTTCGCCGTCGATGCGTACGGCGAAGCTGTCGGGGGCGACTTCGACTCTCGGCAGCGCGTCGTTCTCGCGCATGTCGGCCTTCGTCCGGCCCCGGGTGGAGGCGATCGGCACGAACTGCCGCTCAAGGGCGAGGCGTTCGGGCAGGCCGTCGTCCAGCGCGGACTGGGTGACGAAGGTGAGGGAGTTGCGGGCGGGCGCTCGGCCGTGGCCGCCGAACATCGGGCGGGGAAGGACCGGTTGCGGGGTCGGGATGGAGGCGTTGGCGTCGCCCATCTGCGCGTACGCGATCTGGCCGCCCTTGAGGACCACTTGGGGTTTGACGCCGAAGAACGCGGGCTCCCACAGCACCAGGTCGGCCAGCTTGCCGCTCTCGACGGAGCCGACCTCGCGCTCGATGCCCTGCGCGATGGCCGCGTTGATCGTGTACTTGGCGACGTACCGCCGGGCCCGGTGGTTGTCGGCCCGGGTGTCCCCGGGGAGCGAGCCGCGGCGCCGCTTCATCACGTGGGCCGTCTGCCAGGTGCGGAGGATGACCTCGCCGACGCGGCCCATGGCCTGGGAGTCGGAGGACATGATGGAGATGGCGCCGAGGTCGTGGAGGATGTCCTCCGCGCCGATGGTGGTCGGGCGGATGCGGGACTCGGCGAAGGCCAGGTCCTCCGGCACGGCCGGGTTGAGGTGGTGACAGACCATCAGCATGTCGAGGTGCTCCTCGACGGTGTTGACGGTGTGCGGCCGCGTCGGGTTGGTGGAGCTCGGCAGCATGTTGGGCAGCGAGACCGCCGTGATCATGTCCGGCGCGTGGCCGCCGCCCGCGCCCTCCACGTGGAAGGCGTGCAGGGTGCGTCCGGCGACGGCCGCGAAGGTGGCGTCGACGAAGCCCGCCTCGTTGAGCGTGTCGGTGTGAACGGCGAGTTGGGCGCCGGTGTCCTCGCACACGTTCAGACAGGCGTCGATCACCGCCGGGGTCGCGCCCCAGTCCTCGTGGATCTTGAAGCTGACGGCGCCCGCGCGGAGCTGGGCGTGCATCGACTCGGCGGACGTGGTGTTGCCCTTGCCCAGGAAGCCGATGTTGACCGGGGCGTTCTCCATCGCGGCGAACATTCGGGCCAGGTACCAGGCGCCGGGGGTGATGGTGGTGGCCTTGCTGCCCTCGGCGGGGCCGGTGCCGCCGCCGATGAGCGTGGTGACGCCGGAGGCCAGGGCCTCGTCGACGATGGTGGGCGAGATGAAGTGGATGTGGGTGTCGATGCCGCCCGCGGTGAGGATCTTGCCGTTGCCCGCCAGGATCTCGGTCTCCGGCCCGATGACGAGATCGGGGTGCACGCCGTCCATCGTGTCCGGGTTCCCGGCCTTGCCGATGCCGGTGATCCGGCCGTCGCGGATGCCCACGTCGGCCTTGATCACGCCCCAGTGGTCGATGATGACGGCGCCGGTGACGACGGTGTCGGGTGCTCCTTCGGCGCGGGTCGTGCGGGACTGGCCCATCGACTCGCGGATGACCTTGCCGCCGCCGAACACCGCCTCGTCGCCGGAGCGTCCGGGGCCGCCGGAGCGGTCCTCCTCGATCTCGACGAGCAGTCCGGTGTCGGCGAGCCGGATCCGGTCGCCGGTCGTCGGGCCGAACAGGTCGGCGTACGCGGCGCGGGACAGCTCAGCCATCGAGGGCACCTCCGGTCTCGCCGCGCAGCCCCGGCACGATGCGGGCGCCCGCGAGCGGGACCAGCGTGATGTCGACGGGAATACCGGGCTCGAAGCGCACGGCGGTGCCCGCGGCGATGTTCAGCCGCTGGCCGTGCGCGGCGGCCCGGTCGAACTCCAGGCCGGGGTTGGCCTCGGCGAAGTGGTAGTGGGAGCCGACCTGCACGGGGCGGTCGGCGGCGTTGAGGACGGTCATGCGGGTGGTGGGGCGGCCCTCGTTGAAGGGGACGGGGTCGTCCGCGAAGAGGATCTCGCCGGGGACCGGGCCGGGGCCCTCGCCCACGCCGCCGGCGGCGCCCGCGGTGTCTGCGGATTGCATACGTCCACTCCCCCGTCAGACGATCGGGTCGTGGACGGTGACCAGCTTCGTCCCGTCCGGGAACGTCGCCTCGACCTGCACGTCATGGATCATCTCGGGGATGCCCTCCATGACGTCGTCCCGCGTCAGCACCTTGCGTCCCGACGTCATCAGATCGGCGACGCTGCGGCCGTCGCGGGCGCCTTCGAGGAGGTGCGACGTGATGAGCGCGATCGCCTCGGGATGGTTGAGCCGCAGGCCGCGCGCCCGGCGCTTCTCGGCCACGTCGGCAGCCACATGGATGAGCAGTCTCTCCTGCTCGTGCGGTGTCAGTCGCACGTCCCCACCTCATCGTCCTCGCTCCGAACCGTGCGGGGTCCGGCTGCCGCGGCCACCGCGACGGGAAAAGATGTAGCGCACAGCGAAGTGCGCGCCGATGTACACCTTGGCGTACGGAATCCCCAGGTGGCGTGGCACGGCAGGCTAGTTGGGCGGAGTTTCAGCGAGGTTAACCAGCCCTTGACCCGGCCATGACCGTCAGCTGGGCTCGCCCATACTCATCAGCCCGCGCACCCCGTCCGCGAGCGCGTCCACCGGCACCCCGTCGAACAGGGCGACCTGGGCCGCGAATCCCTGCGCCAGGGCGATCATCGTCCGCGCGACGTGGTCCGCCGGTACGTCGGCGCGCATCATGCCCGCGGCCTGGTAGCCCTCGACGATCCGGATCCAGGCCGCCCGCACCGCGTCGTACCCGCCCTGGATGAGGGCGCGCAGCTCGTCGTCGCGCAGCGTCTCCGTCCAGACCTGCACCAGGAGCCGCGGGAAGTACGGCCGGTCGCGCACGACGAGCCCCGGCTTCAGGTCGAGCACCTGGCCGAGGGCGCGGCCCAGCAGGACGTCCGGCGGCGGGGGCGGCGTCTCCCGTGCCGCGGACTCGAAGACCTCGCGGATCTCCCGCAGCACCTCGGAGACGATGGCGTGGATCAGTTCGTCCTTGCCGCTGAAGTAGCGGTAGACGGCACCGGCCGACAAGCCCACCTCCTTCAGCACGTCCTGCATCGACGTGGCGTGGAAGCCGTTGCGGGCGAAGCAGAGCGCGGCGCCGTCGAGGATCTGGCGGCGACGGGCGTCGAGGTGTTCCTGGGATACGCGGGCCATGACCCCAAAGTAAAACGAACGTTCCTTCTTGACAACCGACCACGCCCGGACCCACAGTGGAGACACAGAAAAACGAACGATCATTCTCTTTAGATGCCGTCGACTCACCGGCGACGCCAGCACCTTCCCTCACCCACTCACCCCATTTGCTCTGGAGAACCTCATGCCCACGCCGTCCCCTGCCGCGCCCCCGCAGGCCCGCCGCATGCTGACGGTCGCCCTCCTGGTTCCCTTCGTGGTGTCCCTTGCCCTATGGGCCTTCGCCTGGCCCGCCGCCCGGAACGCCCCACGCGATCTGCCACTCGGCGTGGCGGGCCCCGCCCACGCCACCGCACCGCTGCAGAAGCAACTTCAGCAGCACGACGGCGCGTTCGAGATCCACCGGTACGCGGACGAGGCGGCGGCCCGCGCCGCCATCGAGGACCGGACCGTGTACGGCGCGGTCGTCGCCACCGGCCAGGGACCCAAGCTCCTGACGGCCTCGGCCGCGAGCCCGGTCGTCGCCCAGCTCCTCCAGCAGGCGGTGGCGGCGGGCGCCCCGGACGGCGCGCGGGTCACGACGGTCGACGTGGTGCCCGCCCCGGACGCCGATCCGCGCGGGGCCGCGCTGGGGTCGAGCGTGCTGCCGCTGGCCATCGCGGGGGTCGCGGCGGGCTCACTGGTGACGCTGCGGGGACTGCGAGGAGTACGCGCCGCGGGAACGCTGGTCCTCGCCACGGCGCTCGTCGGCCTCGTCGCCGCCGCGCTCGCCGACAGCTGGCTCGGCATCCTGACGGGCAACTGGTGGGCGGAGGCCGGGGTGCTCGGCCTGTCGGCGCTCGCCGTCGCCGCGGCCGTGGCCGGGCTCGCGGCGCTGCTCGGGCCCGCGGGCATCGGCGTGGGCGCGCTCCTGATGGTGCTGCTCGGCAATCCGTTCTCGGGGGTGACGTCCGCGCCGCAGCTGCTGCCGGAACCGGTCGGCCTGATCGGCCAGTTGCTGCCGCCGGGCGCGGGTGGCTCGCTGCTGCGCTCGACCGCGTTCTTCGACGGGGCGGCGGCCGCGGGTCCCGCGGTCACCCTAGCCGTCTGGGCGGTGCTGGGGCTGGCGGCCGTCCTCGTCGGGGCCCGGCGCGGCCGGAGCGCTCCCCCGGTGACGGCGTCGCCCCGGGTGCGCGAGCCCGCCCCGGTCGGCTGACGCCACGCCGCACCGCGCAGCCGCACGCCCCACCCATCAGCCGCCCCCACCGAACAGCCGTGTGCCCCCGCCGTAGCGGACGGGGGCACACGGCCTTTGTCATGTTTTCCGGCCTTCCGGCCTGCCGGGCTAGGTCACGTTCGGCCCGCGGTGCTCCGCCGCGATACCGAAGCGCTGACGCTCGCCGCCCGCACCGGACGTCGACGAGCCGAGCGACGACACCGAGCTGATCACCGCCTCCCCCGCGGCCGCCCCGATCGCTTCGGCCTCTTCGAGCTCATCGAGTCGGCGCAGGTCATCGGCGGAGACGAGGGCCACGAGCGGCTTGCCGTGGCGCGTGACGACCACGCGCTCGTTGCCGTAGACAACGCGGTTGATCAGGTCGGCGAGCTCTGCGCGGGCTTGCGTCACCGGAATCTCGTAGGCCATGCCCCCATCATAACGTCATGTACGTCCTGTACATTTTTTACAGAGGCCGTCGCGCAGCGGCGGTGCCCGCACGCATGCCCGCACGTCCGCACGCATGCCGTACAGATCGGGAGGCACGCCCATGCAGCAGCCGTTCGCCCGCCATGTCCTGCCGGAGTTCACCGAGCGCACCAGCTCGGGCTCGCGCACGCTGGATCCGTACTCCAAGCTCCTGGAGGAGCGCATCGTCTTCCTCGGCACCCCCGTCGACGACGTGTCCGCGAACGATGTGATGGCGCAGCTCCTGCACCTGGAGTACCTCGCGCCCGACCGGGACATCTCGCTGTACATCAACTCGCCCGGCGGCTCGTTCAGCGCGGCCACGGCGATCTACGACACCCTGCGGTTCACGACGTGCGACGTGGAGACCGTCTGCCTCGGCCAGGCCGCGTCCGCCGCCGCCGTGCTGCTCGCCGCGGGCACACCGGGGAAGCGGTCGATCCTGCCCGGCGCCCGGGTGCTGCTCCAGCAGCCCGCGCTCGCGGAGGAGTTGCGGGGTCAGCCGACCGACCTCGTCATCCAGGCCGACGAACTGCGGCGCACCCGCGCGCTCCTGGAGGAGATGCTCGTACGGCACACGGGGCGCGACGCCGAGCACGTCGCGGCGGCCATCGAGCGCGACACCGTCCTGGACGCCGCGGCCGCGGTGGAGTTCGGCCTGGTCGACCGGGTCGTGCCGAGCCGCAAGGCCTCGCCCACGACCGCCGGGTGAGGCCGGGGTGCTGCCCGAACTGCCGCCGCTGCCCGCCCTGACCCGCGCCGAGGGCGAGGTCGTCGACGCCTATCTCGCGGTCGTGGACCTCGTCGGCCGCATCAATCCGGCGCGCGCGGAGCACACGTACGGCGGCCTGCGCGCCGCACAAGCCCTCGTCAGCAGGGCGACGGAGCTGCGGGACGCCCTGACGCTGATGCACCAGCGGGGCGAGACGGAGGTGCACACGGTGACGCTGGCCCGGGCGCTGCGCACCCTGGACGGCGAGCGGCGCGCCGCTCGCGTGACCGTACCGCCGCCGTCCCTCGGCGGGGACGCGCCGCCGACGGGAGGGTGACCGGCCCGCCGAGGGCGAGGTGACCAGGCCCGCCGAGTGGGGTGATGAACAGGTAACAGGTCCGCCAACGGCGCGTCGGCCGAGCCCTTCTGCTACGAGTTGACGGGACCCCTCGGCGGCGAGTCGACCGGCCCTCCGCGCCCCGGACCGAGGTGCGCCGTCGCACCGGACCTTCGTGGGAGCGCCCCGGCCGCAGCGCGTCCGCGCCGTCCGCCCGTTGGGGGTGCGGACGGTGCGGACGGGCGTCTCGGCACTTCGGGTCCAGACGGGGGCGCGACCAGAGCTGGTCGCTCTTTCAGCGTAGGAAACACTCGCACGCGTGTGCCCCTCAAGTTGCACAACTCCCTTACGCGGCAGCCGGAACCGGACCTTCCAGTGCTGTTCGGGCAATAGCCTCCGACTGTGACCCAGGCCCCATTCGGCCTCTGTCCACCTGAACGGGTCAGTCGTGAGGAGCCTCACATACGGCCGATTCGGCTCGGCTTTTTGGCCACTCTCGGGTGAAGATCCCTTCCGACGACAAGCCCCCGCCACAGGCGGCGGGGCGGTCCGGGTGGACGCCGAGTCCTGCCGCCACCCGGATGCCCGGTCGACATCTGTGCATCGGCAGGAGTGGAGGACCCAGCAAGGCGGACCGTCCGGGAGACCGGCCGGCCCTTGGGGTGAAGTCGCGACGCGACCGGGCATCTTCGCCTGCCCGAACCCGACAGGTCATCCTTCACAGGCGGCTGACGAAGGGTTGCGCATGACTGCGCTCAATCGTGTTCCGTCGCTGCTGACGAGGGCCGGTACCGCATCGGCTCTCA
Organism: Streptomyces flavofungini; assembly: GCF_014650815.1. Taxonomy (GTDB): domain Bacteria; phylum Actinomycetota; class Actinomycetes; order Streptomycetales; family Streptomycetaceae; genus Streptomyces; species Streptomyces flavofungini. The sequence continues at coordinate 76,808 of NZ_BMVR01000003.1, read as the reverse complement.
CGCTCGCCGCCGTGGGCGGCGCCATCGTGGCCCCCGGGCTCACGACGAAGGCCGAGGCTGCCACACACGGAACGAAGGCGCTCAACGTCGCGGCTTCCAAGAAGGGTTCTCCGTACCGCTACGGCGCCGTGGGCCCCAACCGGTTCGACTGCTCGGGCCTCACGCTCTACTCGTACAAGCGCGCGGGCAAGAAGCTCCCGCGGACCACGGGTCAGCAGTACAACAAGACCCGCCACATCTCCGCCTCCCAGCGCACCCGCGGCGACCTGGTGTTCTTCCACTCCGGCCGGAACGTCTACCACGTCGGCATCTACGCCGGTAAGAACAAGATCTGGCACGCCCCGAAGCGGGGCACGGTGGTGCGGCTCGAGAAGATCTGGACGAAGAGCGTCTGGTACGGCCGGGTCCGCTAGCCCACCCGCCCGGACGCCGGCGCCTTCGGGCAGGCACCGCCGTCCGGGCGTGACACGGCCGACGCGAGGAGTGGTTCGCGTCGGCGCGGGATACCCGTTAGTGCATGTCCGAGAACACTCCCGACCAGGCTCCCCGGTCCGCGGACAACTCCGCGCACGACAGCCGGGAGGGCCCCGACGGCCGCAACGAGACCTCCCTGGAACGCGCCGACCGCAACTTCGTCGAGCTCCTCCAGGAGCTGAGGGTCACTCAGACCGGCGTGCAGATCCTCTTCGCGTTCCTGCTCACCCTCGCCTTCACGCCCCGCTTCCCGTCGCTCGACGCCCTCCAGCGCGCCACATACGTGACCACGCTGCTGCTCGCCGTCCTCGCGGCGGCGCTGTTCACCGCGCCCGCCGCGGTGCACCGGGGGCTGTTCGGGCGCGGCGCGAAGCCGCTCGTCGTCCGGGTGTCGTCGCGGCTCGCCGGGGCCGGACTCGCCGTCCTGGTCCTGGCGCTCACCGGTTCGGTCCTGCTCGTCGTGGACGTCGCGGCGAGCCGTACGGGTGCCTTCGTCGCCGCCGCGGCCACGCTGGTGGTGTGCGGTGGGCTGTGGGGGCTGCTGCCGTGGGCGGTCGCGCGACGACAGCGGCAACAGCCGATCTGATCGGGCTACGCGAACAGCGGTTCCACCAGGAGCGCCAGGCCCAGCGCCGTGAGCGCCACCCCGGTGCCGCCCTCGATCGCACGGGCCGCGCGCGGCTCCCGCAGCCAGCGGCCGAGCCGGTCCACCAGCAGGGCGACGACCGGGAACCACAGCAGCGCGAAGGCCACGACGATCGTCGCAAGCAGGAGGGTGCGCGGCATCGCGGGGGTGCCCGCGGGCACGAACTGCGGCAGCACGCTCAGGAACGTGAGGGACGCCTTGGGGTTGAGGGCGTTGGTGAGGAAGCCCTCCCGCAGGCCCCCGCCACGGGCCGCCACCCACGCTTCCCCCTTCTCCCCCTTCTCCCCTGTTTCCAGCCCCGCCCCCGATGGGCGCGCACCCGGCCGCCCCGCCTCCCACCGCACCGCCGACCGCAGCGCCCTCGCCCCCAGGTACAGCACATAGCCGCCGCCCACCACCTGCAGCGCGCGGAACAGCGCGGGCACGGCCGCGAGTACCGCCGCCACCCCGGCGACCGCGAGTGCCGTGTGCACCAGGAGCCCCGCCGCGACGCCCAGCGCGCAGAGCACTCCGGCACGGCGGGAGGCGAGCGCGTTGCGTACGACGACCGTGAAATCGGCGCCGGGCACGGCGACCATGCCAGCGGCGACGCCGGTGAAGGCGACCAGTTGAGCGTCCATGGCAGCCACTCTGCCTCGGGGCAGCCTTCAGCAGGTATATGAGATCTCCTGCGTCTTCCTAAAGCATCTGTTTAGTCTGGGGTGCCGGTAGGATCCGGCGGCGGTCCCGGAAGGCCGGGGCGACGGCGTCCGCGCGGCACCGGAAGACCGCGGGCCACAGCCACAGGAAGAGGCACGGCATGTACGACCCGACGCGGCTGGCGGCGCTCGTGGCGGTCTCCGAAGCCGGTTCCATCACCCGCGCCGCCGAACGGCTCGGCTATACGGTGCCCGCGCTCTCCCAGCAGCTCGCCAAGCTGGAACGGGAGACGGGGGCGGCGCTCCTGGTCCGGCACCACCGGGGCGCGCGGCTCACCGGCGCGGGCGAACTGCTGCTGGCGCGCGCCCGCCGCGTCCTGGACGAGATGGAGCTGGCCCGGCACGAACTGGCGCAACTCGTGGGCCTCTCGGGCGGGCACCTCAGGGTCGGTACGTTCACGACGGCGGGCATCGAGCTGCTGCCGCCCGCGTTGACGGCGTTCCGTCGCGCGCACCCGGATGTCGAGCTGACGGTCACCGGCCATGAGCCGCCCCACGGTGTGACCGCGGTCGCGGCGGGCGAGGTCGACGTGGCCCTGACGCACACGTACGAACCCGCGGAGCTGCCCGCGCCGCCCGCGTCTGTGACCCTGGAGCCGGTCCTCGTCGAGGAGTTGGTGCTCGTCACGGCGCCGGGGCACGCGCTCACGGCGGGCACCGGGCGGCTGCCGCTCGCCGAGCTCTCCGGCCAGCCCCTGATCAGCATGGCGCCGGCGCATCCGCCGCGGCAGGGCGTGGCGGCGGCGCTCGCCCGGGCGGGGGCGGCGCCCGCGGTGCTCGTGGCGACGCCCGACTACGCGCTGGTGTGCGCGCTGGTCAGCGCGGGTCTCGGCGCCGCGGTGGTGCCGGAGATGGTGGCCCGCACCGCGGCGACTCCGGTCGGCGTCCGGCCGTTGGAGCCGGGGAACCTGCGGCGCACCATCTCGGTCGTGCACCGCACCGACGAGTCGAGCCCGGCGGCGGACACGTTCCGCGCGCTGCTGCGGGGGACGTTCGGCCGCTCGACCCCCTGAGGCGCCGCGTGCCGGGCACGCCCTCACGCACCGGACACGCACCCCACGTACCACCAGCCGTCAACTCTGTACCGGCACCGACCACGGCAGGGTGATCCATACCGTCTTGCCGCCCTCCGCCGTCGGACAGACCGAGAGTCTGCCGCCGCACTCGGCGGTGAGCCAGCGGATGATGACCATGCCGCGGCCGTTGTCCTGCTGGACGGCGGCGGGCAGTCGCCGGGGGAAGCGCGGATGGCTGTCCGTGACGCCGATGCGCAGCCGCTCGTCGCGGTCGAGCTGCACGTCCACGGTGAACGTCGGCGACTGGCCGAGGGTGTGCTGGACGGCGTTCGTGGCGAGTTCGGAGACGATGAGCCGCACCGTGTCGGCGACGTCGGCGTCGGCCGGCAGGCCCCACTCCGACAAGGTGTCCGCCACATACCTGCGGGCGGCTGCGACCGAGACAGGATCGCTCGGCAGAGTGACTGATACTTCCTGGTGGTCTGCCATGGCGACACTGTCCCTTTCCCACCGGGACCGGACTCCGACTCGTGGCGGAAGAACTCGAGGACAGTCCCGGAACTGGTGCTTCGCGCCAGAGTGCCACTCCTGGGGCCGTGACGCGCGGCGATCCACCGAGATGTGCATATATCTGTCGCTCGAAGCGGTGAACTCTGCGACGGCAGACCGTATTTGGGCGCGACACTGGCGCTTCCTCTACAGTCTCCCGCTGTCCCGTACGGTTGGCGCGGACGTCCGGAAGGAGACGGACATGCAGTACGGTCCCGCAGTGCGGCGCCGCAAGCTCGGCGCGGAGTTGCGCGCGCTGCGCGGGCAGGCCGGACTCACCAGCGGCGAGGCGGCCGCCCGGGTCGGCTGGCACCAGTCGAAAGTGAGCCGCATCGAGACCGGGCGCTCCGGGGTGCGCGCCGCCGATGTGCGGCTGCTCCTGGAGGCGTACGAGGTCGACGACCCGCAGTTGCGCGAGCTGCTGGTGGTGCTCGCGGGCGGGGAGGACGAGAACGGGCGGCACCACTGGTGGCACGCCTACCGCGGCCTGCTGCCTCCGGCGTACCGCGACTTCATCAGTCTGGAGTCCCAGGCCTGCCGGGTGCGGACGCTGGAGACCACCGTGGTCCCCGGTCTGCTGCAGACGCCGGACTACGCACGCGCGGTGACACGTGCCGCGCTCGGCGGGCTGCCCGAGGAACAGGTGCGAGCCCTGGTGCAGGTGCGGCTGGCGCGGCAGGACGTGCTGCGCAGCGAGCCGCCGCTGCGACTGAGCGTGATCCTCGACGAGGCGGTGCTGCGGCGCCAGATCGGCGGGCCCGAGGTGTTCGCCGGGCAGTTGCGGCGGCTGCGGGAGGCCGCACAGCTGCCTCAAGTGCGCATCCAGGTGCTGCCGTTCGCCGCCGGAGAGCACATCGGCCTCATTGGGCCTTTCGTTATTCTCTCCTTTCCGAACATTTCTGATCTGGATGTGGTTGTTCTCGACCACTTGACGAGTAGCCTCTACCTCGAACGGAAAGAAGACCTCCAGGCGTACACCGACGCCTTCAACTCCCTTCAGGGAAAGGCGCTTTCCGTTCAGGATTCAATGGATTTCATCGCCGGGTTAGGTGACGGCGCGTAAGGAGGCACCATGACTGCACTGCCTCGGTACGTTCCCTCCAGCACGTCTCTCAGGGACGCGCGGTGGCGGCGCAGCAGCCGCAGCAATGGAATGAACAACTGCGTGGAGACAGCGCCGCTCGGCTCGGGACCGCTCGCCGGTCTGCTCGCCGTGCGCGACTCGAAGGACACGGCGGGTCCAGCCGTGCTCTTCTCCCCTGCCGCCTGGGAGGACTTCATCGACGCCCTTCGGTGAGGACCGGGTGAGAGCGCCGGACCCTGGACCCAGGTCTCAGGTGCCAGATCTCAGGAGTCAGGGTGCGGTGCGGCTGATCGTGGCGACGGCTTCGGCGACCTGTGCGTCGCTCAGGTCGGCACGTGCGGTCAGCCGCAACCGTGAGACGCCGTCGGGAACCGACGGCGGGCGGAAACAGCCGACAGCCAGGCCCGCGCGGCGGCAGTCGGCCGCCCAGCGCACCGCGGCTTCCGGCGACGGCGCGCGCACGGAGACGACGGCGGCGTCGGGACGTACCGCCGAGAGCCCCTCCCCCGTCAGGAGTTCGTGCAGCGTCGCGGCCACGGCACGCGCGCGTGCGGCCCGTTCCGGCTCGCGGCGCAGCAGGCGCAGGGCCGCGAGCGCCGAACCGGCGGCGGCCGGGGCGAGCCCGGTGTCGAAGATGAGGGTCCGGGCCGCGTTGACCAGGTGAGCGATGACCTTGGCCGGGCCGAGCACGGCCCCGCCCTGGCTGCCGAGCGACTTCGACAGGGTGACCGTGACCACGGTGTCCGCGGCCCCCGCGAGCCCGGCGGCGTACGCCGCGCCACGGCCGCCGTCCCCGAGCACCCCGAGCCCGTGCGCGTCGTCGACGACGAGGCCCGCCCCGGCCTCGCGGCAGCCGGCGGCGAGCTCGGGCAGCGGCGCCGCGTCCCCGTCGACGGAGAACACCGAGTCCGTCACCACGACCGCGGGCCCCTCGTGGGTGCCGAGCGCCTTGCGCACCGCGGCCGGGTCCGTGTGCGGCACCACCTGCGTCGTACCGCGCGCGAGGCGGCAGCCGTCGATCAGGGATGCGTGATTGCCCGCGTCGGAGACGATCAGCGACCCGTGCGGGGCGAGCGCGGTGACCGCGGCGAGGTTCGCCGCGTACCCGGAGGAAAGGACGAGGGCCGCCTCGAAGCCGCAGAAGTCGGCCAGCTCGCGCTCCAGTTCGGCGTGCAGCTCGGTGGTGCCGGTCACCAGGCGGGAACCCGTCGCGCCCGCGCCCCAGCGCCGGGCCGCGGCCGCGGCCGCGTCGGTGACCTCCGGGTGCCGGGTCAGCCCCAGGTAGTCGTTTCCGGCGAGATCGAGCAGTGGGGATTCGGCCGGACGCGGGCGCAGCACCCGCACCAGGCCCGCCTCCTCGCGCAGCCGCGCCTGCTCGTCGATCCAGTCGAACGGCGAGCCAGCCATGGGACCTCCGGGGCGTCACGGGTCGGCGTACGTCCGGAGCGGAGACGGGACGTACGGACCGGGTGTTTGTAGACAGTGCACAGACCCTAGCGGCCGCACCACTGGGCCATGGTGTGGCAATACCCACACCTCCCGACGCTTCTGTTGTACGGAATCTCCATGGTCAGAAAGTCCGGCGTGCGTCAGGATCGGCGCCATGGATCTGCTCAACACGCTGGTGGACAAGGGGCTTCGGCGGGAACTGCCGAGCCGTGACGAGGCGCTTGCGGTGCTCGCGACCTCCGACGAGGACCTGCTCGACGTGGTGGCGGCGGCCGGAAAGGTACGGCGCCACTGGTTCGGCCGACGGGTGAAACTCAACTATCTGGTCAACCTCAAGTCGGGTCTGTGCCCGGAGGACTGCTCGTACTGCTCGCAGCGGCTCGGGGCGGACACCGGGATCCTCAAGTACACGTGGCTGAAGCCCGACGAGGCCTCCAAGGCCGCGGCGGCCGGGCTCGCCGGCGGGGCCAAGCGGGTCTGCCTGGTGGCGAGCGGGCGCGGGCCCACGGACCGGGACGTCGACCGGGTCTCCGCCACCATCAAGACGATCAAGGAAGAGAACGAGGGCGTCGAGGTCTGCGCCTGTCTCGGGCTGCTCTCCGACGGCCAGGCGGAGCGCCTGCGCGGCGCGGGCGCGGACGCCTACAACCACAACCTCAATACGTCCGAGGCGACGTACGGCGACATCACCAAGACGCACACCTACGCCGACCGTGTCGACACCGTGCAGAAGGCGCACGCGGCCGGGCTCTCCGCCTGCTCGGGCCTGATCTCGGGCATGGGCGAGACGGACCAGGACCTCGTCGACGTGGTCTTCGCGCTGCGCGAGCTGGACGCGGACTCCGTGCCGGTGAACTTCCTGATCCCGTTCGAGGGCACCCCGCTCGCCAAGGAGTGGAACCTCACCCCGCAGCGCTGCCTGCGCATCCTCGCCATGGTCCGGTTCGTCTGCCCGGACATCGAGGTCCGCATCGCGGGCGGCCGCGAGCTGCATCTGCGCACGCTCCAGCCGCTCGCCCTGCACCTCGCCAACTCGATCTTCCTCGGCGACTACCTGACCAGCGAGGGCCAGGCGGGCAAGGCCGACCTGGAGATGATCGCGGACGCCGGGTTCGAGGTGGAGACCACGGAGCAGGTGACGCTGCCGGAGCACCGCAGGGGCGGCGGCTGCGGTTCGGTCTGCGGCTCGCAGGCCCCCGACGAGGCCTCCGCCGAGGCCGCGGAGCCCGCCACCGAGCCCGCCGCGGAGCCCGCCGTGAAGGCCGAGGTTCCGGGGCCGCGCACCGATCTGGTGGCGGTGCGCCGCCGTGGCGCCGGTACGGACGTGGCGCCCAATGCCTGACGCGCGCACGGCGTCCGGCCTGGACGTCAAGGAGATCCTCGACCTCGACCGCGCCCACGTCTGGCACCCCTACGGCCCGATGCCCGGCCGCCAGGAGCCGCTGGTCGTGGAGTCGGCGAGCGGGGTGCGGCTGCGCGTCGCGGGTGTCGGCGAAGTGATCGACGGCATGTCGTCGTGGTGGTCGGCCATCCACGGCTACAACCACCCCGTCCTGAACGAGGCGGTGTCCGACCAGCTGGGCCGCATGAGCCACGTGATGTTCGGCGGGCTCACGCACGAGCCCGCCGTCCGGCTCGCGAAGCGACTTGTCGACCTCACGCCGGACGGCCTGGAGCACGTCTTCCTCTCCGACTCCGGTTCGGTGTCCGTCGAGGTCGCGGTCAAGATGTGCCTCCAGCACTGGCGTTCCCTCGGCCGGCCCGAGAAGCGCCGGATGCTGACCTGGCGCGGCGGCTACCACGGCGACACCTGGCAGCCGATGGCCGTCTGCGACCCCGACGGCGGCATGCACAGCCTGTGGCAGGGCGTGCTCCCCCAGCAGGTGTTCGCGGACCAGCCCCCGGCGGGCTTCGACGCGTACGACGAAACGTATGCGCAGCACCTGCACGACGTGATCGGCCGGCACGCCCACGAACTCGCGGGCGTGATCGTCGAGCCGGTCGTACAGGGCGCGGGCGGCATGCGCTTCCACTCCCCCCGCTATCTGCGCGCGCTGCGGGACGCGTGCGACGCGCACGACGTGCTGCTCGTCTTCGACGAGATCGCGACGGGCTTCGGCCGCACGGGCGCGCTGTTCGCGGCGGACCACGCGCGGGTCACCCCCGATGTGATGTGCCTCGGCAAGTCCCTGACCGGCGGTTATCTGACGATGGCGGCGACGCTGTGCACCGAGCGGGTCGCGGCGGGCATCGCCCGGGGCGAGGTGCCGGTGCTCGCGCACGGGCCGACGTTCATGGGCAACCCGCTCGCCGCGGCGGTCGCCAACGCCTCCATCGACCTGCTGCTCGCCAAGGACTGGCAGAGGGACGTCAAGCGCATCGAGTCGGGCCTGCGGGCCGCGCTCGCGCCGGCCGCCGAGCTGCCTTTCGTACGGGACGTACGTGTCCTCGGCGCGCTCGGTGTCGTGCAGCTCGACCACCAGGTCGACATGGACGCGGCGACGAGCGCCGTGGTGCGGGAGGGCGTGTGGGTGCGGCCGTTCCGCGACCTCATCTACACGATGCCGCCGTTCATCACGGGTGACGACGACGTGGCACAGATCGGCCGTGCGGTGTGCGTGGCGGCACGGGCGAGCGGGGAGGCCGCGGCATGAGTGTCCTGGTGGTGTCCGGTACGGGCACGGAGATCGGCAAGACGGTGACGACGGCCGCCGTGGCCGCGGTGGCCCTCGCGGCCGGGCGCAGCGTCGCCGTCCTCAAACCGGCCCAGACCGGCGTCGGCCCCGGCGACCCGGGCGACGTCGACGAGGTGCTGCGGCTGGCGGGCGACCGGGTGACTCCGGTGGAGCTCGCGCGCTACCCCGAGCCGCTGGCCCCCTCGACGGCCGCGCGCCGGGCCGGTCTGCCACCGGTCACACCCGCCGAGGTCGCCGAGGCCGCGGAGAAGCTGGCGGCCGCGCACGACCTGGTCCTCATCGAGGGCGCGGGCGGACTCCTCGTCCGCTTCGACGAGACGGGCACGACCCTCGCGGACGCGGCCCGGCTCCTGGCCGCCCCCGTCCTCATCGTGGCCACCGCGGGCCTGGGCACGCTCAACATGGCCACCCTCACCACCGAGGCCCTGCGAGCCCGCGACCTCACGCCCCAGGGCCTGGTCATCGGCAGCTGGCCCACGACCCCGGACCTGGCGTCCCGCTGCAACCTGGCCGAACTGGCGGATGCGGCGGGGGCGCCCCTGCTGGGCTCGATCCCCGAGGGGGCGGGTTCCCTGCCGGGGCCGGAGTTCCGGGAGGCGGCCGGGGGTTGGCTGGGACCGGGGCTCGGCGGGAGCTGGGCGGGGCCGGGCGGCGTTTCCGGCACCTGAGTGCTGGGGGGGTGATTTCAGCCCGTCCGGCGCTTGCGGACGAGCGCGCGGCGCGATCGGCACCGGGTGTAGCGCGGCGGAGCCCCGGGGGCCGGGGGCGCGAGCCCCCAGGTTCGGGAAGGGGCGGAACGGGGGAAGAACCCCCCACCCACCCTTGGAGGCACCATGCCGCCCTCCGCCCGCCCCACCCCGCGCGACGCGGTCCACCACCCCCTCTTCGCCCGCTTCTACGCCCGCCTCAGCGTCTCCGCGGAACCGGCCGTCGCCCCGCACCGCAAGGAACTCCTGCGCGGCACCGCGGGCCGGGTGATCGAGGTGGGCGCGGGCAACGGCCTGAACTTCGCCCACTACCCGACGACGGTCGCCGAGGTGGTGGCGATCGAGCCGGAGAGCGTCCTGCGCCGCCTGGCGGTCTCGGCGGCGCTGCGCGCGGACGTCCCTGTGGACGTGGCACCGGGCGCCGCCGAGGCCCTGCCGGTCAAGAGCGAGGCGTTCGACTTCGCCGTGACGTCGCTGGTGCTGTGCAGCGTGCGGGACGTGCCGAGGGCGCTGGGCGAACTGCGCCGGGTGCTGCGGCCGGGCGGCGAGCTGCGGTTCTTCGAGCACGGCCGGGCCCCGGGCGGCGCGATGGCGTCGACGCAGCGCGTCCTGGACCGGACGGTGTGGCCGCGTCTGTTCGGTGGCTGCCATGTCAGCCGGGACACGGTGGGCGCGCTGCGTGCGGCCGGGTTCGAGGTGGGCGCGTACCGCCGGATCGTGGTGCCCGCGCGTGGTCCGAAGTTCCCGACGTCGTGCTGCGTCCTGGGCTCGGCACGGCGTCCGGCGTCCGACGACGCGGCCAGCTGACGCCGTACCGCCACGACGGACGGACGCCGTACCGGCGCTGTCCCCCTCAGATCGGCTGTGCGAGATTCACCGCGTTGCCGTCCGGGTCCTGAATGTGGGCGACCCGCTGCCCCCACGGCATGTCGTTGGCCGGGCCGAGCACCGTGCCCCCGAGCGCCTCGACGCGCGACAGCAGTTCGTCCACGTAGTCCACGGTCACGCTCAGGAGCGAGCGCTGTGGGCTGCCCAACTCGACGCTCTTGTCGGCGACGATCCCGAGGTCGGAGTCCTTGACCCGCAGGTTCAGGAAGAAGACGGGCCCCTCGTCCGGCACCCGTTCCGTCTCCTCGGCGCCGAGGAGGCGCGTGTAGAAGGCGACGAGCCGGTCCAGATCGGGGGTGATCAGCATGGGCTGGATGGTGGCGGGCATAGTGCGGTCCTCCTGGTGGTCGCGACCGGTTACCTCCTGCTGACCGGTGGGCGACCCGCAACTCATCGGCCGCCCGCCGTGCGAGGCGCACCGCTCGCCGGGCAGGACCGCGCCCCGGTCGCCGCACCGGACCGCCAGGCCCATCTTCGCCGCACGGCCAGCGGAGCGCACGTCATCCTGCCAGCCGGGCGGCGCGAGCGGCAGGTACGAGCCGCGCCGCGAACGGGCCACGGATGACGGCGCCGCCCGGTCGGCCGCACCGGCTCACAGGCTCCACTGCCGCAGCTCCCGCGCTATGTCCTGCACGCTCGCCCCGTCCTCCTTGATCAGGCGGGCCAGGTCGCGTACCTGCTCGGGTGAGGTCACGACCTTCACGCCGCTGGCGACGAGGTAGGCGTAGGCGACCGAGGAGGCGAAGAGGGCGTTGGAGCGTTCGAGGGCGGGGAGGTGCAGGAGGAGCTGGAGCAGGGCGGCGGCGCGGTCGTGCGGGCCTTCGTAGACGGGGACGCCGAAGATCTCCGCGTGGTGACGGGCGACGGCGGCCACCAGGGCGCCCCAGTCGGTTACTTGTGGATCTCCCGGCGTCTTGTGTTCGGCGACCATCAGGAGCCAGGCGAGGTCGATTCTGAGGTTCAAGGGTCAGCGACGACCCTCACGCTCTGCGCCGAACTCCTCGGCGAAGACGGTCTCGTACTGCTTCATGAAGTCGGCGGCGGCCTCCACGAACGTGTGGCCGAGCTCGCCCGCGTCCTGTTTGACCAGCTCTTCGATATAGCGATTCACGCTCACACCACGGGCCATGGCGCGTTCGCGCGCGGCCCGGGCGGTGTCCTCGTCCACCCGCACGTTCAGCTGAGTCTTCGCCATGTCCACAAGCTAGCGCCGATCCGCTAGCACCGGCAAGGGGGTGCCGGGCGGGCCCGGCCACGTGCCCCTTACACACGCCTCACACAGGGACCTGCGAGGGATACCAGCCACCCGCTCCGACCCTTTACCCTCTGCTGGCATACGCGAGTTGGGACGGCCACGACCGGGGAGGCGGCCTTGTCCACACCTGCTTCGACACCGCACACAGAGCACGCCGAGCACGCCGGCGTCGCGGCCCGCGCACGCGCGCTCACGAAGGCGTACGGCTCGGGCGAGACGACGGTGCTCGCCCTGGACGCGGTCGACGTGGACATCGCGCGGCAGCGGTTCACCGCCGTGATGGGGCCTTCCGGTTCCGGCAAGTCCACGCTGATGCACACGCTTGCCGGGCTGGACTCGGTCTCGGCGGGCCAGGTGTGGCTCGGCGACACCGAGATCACCGGGCTCAAGGAGCGCGAGCTGACGCAGCTCAGGCGGGACCGGATCGGCTTCATGTTCCAGTCGTTCAACCTGATCCCGACGCTGAACGCGCGCGAGAACATCACCTTGCCCATGGACATCGCGGGCAAGCGCCCCGACGCCGAGTGGCTGGAACACATCATCGACACGCTCGGTCTGCGCGACCGGCTGGGCCACCGGCCCGCGCAGCTCTCCGGCGGGCAGCAGCAGCGCGTGGCGTGCGCGCGTGCGCTTGCCTCCCGCCCCGAGCTGATCTTCGCCGACGAGCCGACCGGCAACCTCGACTCGCGGGCCGGTCTCGAAGTCCTCGGGTTCCTGCGCGAGGCCGTGGACTCGCTGGGTCAGACGGTGGTCATGGTGACGCACGACCCGGGCGCCGCCGCCCACTCCGACTTGGTGCTCTTCCTCGCGGACGGCCGGATCGTGGACGAGATGGCGCGGCCCACCGCGGAGGGCGTCCTGGAGCGGATGAAGCGGTTCGACGTGCTGCACGGGGCGGCGTCGGACGCCGCCGACGGGGCCGATCCCGCCGGCGGGACGACGGCCGCCGCCGCACCCCTCGCCTCCGACCCGGGCGTTCCGCCCACCGACCCCCTGGCGAAACCCACCCGCGACGACCCGTCCCCCCAGGACTGAGGCGACACCGTGCTGAAGGCGACACTCCGCAGCTTCCTCGCGCACAAGGGCCGGCTCGCCCTGTCCGCGCTCGCCGTGATCCTCTCCGTGGCGTTCGTCGCGGGCAGCCTGATCTTCTCGGACACCGTCTCCCGCACCTTCGACCGGCTCTTCGCGTCCACGGCCGCCGACCTCGCCGTCGGGCCGAAGGACGACCTCGACGAGAGCATGCCGACGGGCCGGACCCCGACCGTGCCCGCGGACCTGGCGCGGCGGGTCGCGAAGGTCGACGGCGTCGCCGCCACGCACATCGACGCGTCCGTGGAGAACATCACGGTCGTCGACCGCGACAACGACCCCGTCGGCCCCACCACGGGCGCGCCCACCATCGCCGGGAACTGGTACGAGACCGAGCGCTCCCCCGTGGAGATCACCTCGGGCCGGGCGCCGCGCGCCGCCGGGGAAGCCATGATCGACGCGGACACGGCCGACAAGAAGGACGTGGAGATCGGGGACACCCTCAAGATCCTGGCCGCGCCGGGCTCGTTCGAGGCCAGGGTCGTCGGCATCGTCACGTTCACGACCACCAACCCCGGTGCCGCGCTCGTCTTCCTGGACACCCCGACCGCGCAGGCCAGACTGCTCGGCGACAAGAACGCCGCGACCAGCATCTCCGTCGACGCCGCGGCGGGCGTCAGCGACACCGAGCTCAAGCGCCGCGTCGCCGCCGACCTGGGCGGCGGCTACGACCTGGAGACCGCCGACGAGCAGGCCGAGTCCGCCGCCTCCGAACTCGGCGGCTTCCTGGACGTCATCAAGTACGTGATGCTCGGCTTCGCCGGGGTCGCCGTCCTGGTCGGCATCTTCCTGATCGTCAACACCTTCTCCATGCTCATCGCGCAGCGCACCCGCGAGCTCGGCCTGCTGCGCGCACTCGGCGCCGACCGCAGGCAGGTGCGCCGCTCCGTGCTCATCGAGGCCGTGCTGCTCGGCGTGGTCGGCTCCACCCTCGGGCTCGCCGCCGGGATCGGGCTCGCCGCCGGACTCATCGAGCTGATGGGCCTGTTCGGCATGAACCTGAAGTCCACGGAGATGGTGATCGGCTGGCCGACCCCCGTCGTGTCGTACGTCGTCGGGGTGGGCGTCACCTTCCTCGCGGCGTATCTTCCGGCGCGCCGGGCCGCGCAGGTCTCGCCGATGGCCGCGCTCGCCGACGCCGAGATCGCGGGCGTGGGGCGGCCGCTGCGGGTGCGGGGCGTCGTTGGCTCGGTCGTGGCGGCAGGCGGCGCGGCGGCCCTCGTGGGGTGCGCGGTCGCCACCGAGACCTCCACGTCGGCCTCGCTGCTCGGGCTCGGCATCGTCCTCAGCCTCGTCGCCACGGTCGTCGCCGGTCCGCTCCTGGTGCGGCCGGTGATCCGCGTGCTCGGCGGCGCCTTCCCCGCCGTCTACGGCTCGGTGGGCCGGATGAGCCAGCGCAACGCCCTGCGCAACCCGCGCCGCACGGGCGCCACCGCGGCCGCGCTGATGGTCGGACTCGCCCTGGTCGGCGGCCTGTCCGTGGCCAGCGCCTCCATGACCAAGTCGTTCGACGACCAGATCGACAAGACGCTCGGCGCGGACTTCGTCGTGCAGAACAACACGTTCATGCCGTTCCCGGCGGAGGTCACCGAGAAGATCCGGGGCACCGACGGCGCCGGACTCGTCGTACGCAACCGCTTCACGCCCCTGAAGCTCAGCATGCCCGACGGCAAGAGCGTGGAGACGACCGCCGCCGGCTACGGGAGCCGGCTCGACGACGTCGTGAAGATCACGTACGCGCAAGGGAGTTCGGCGCGGGCGCTGGCCCCCGGCAACGTCGCGATGGACCGGGACTTCGCCAAGGACCACGACGTACGCGTCGGTGCGAAGCTGCCCGTGGAGTTCCCCGGCGAGCGCAAGGCCGAGCTGACGGTCGGCGCGCTCACCGACCAGGAGGGCGCCGAGGGTCCCGGCATGAAGGGCGGGCTCATCATGGGGCTCGGCACCCTGGAGAAGTACGTGCCCGACGGCCAGGACTCCGCCGTCTACGTCAACACCGCACCCGGCACGGACGCCGAGGCGCTGCGCGACCGGCTCGACACCGCGCTCGACCCGTACCCGCAGGTGCAGGTCCGCGACCAGGCCGACTACAAGAAGCTGATCCGCGAGCAGATCGCGGTGATGCTCTACCTCGTGTACGCGCTCCTCGGCCTCGCGATCGTCATCGCCGTGCTCGGCGTGGTCAACACCCTTGCCCTGTCCGTCGTCGAGCGCACCCGGGAGATCGGGCTGCTGCGGGCGATCGGCCTCGCCCGGCGGCAGCTGCGGCGCATGATCCGGCTCGAATCGGTGGTGATCGCCGTGTTCGGCGCGGTGCTCGGCCTCGCGCTCGGCCTGGTGTGGGGGGTGTCGATGCATCAAGTCCTGGAGCTGCAGGGCCTGACGGCGTTCGCGGTGCCGTGGTCGACGCTGGTGGCGGTCGTGGTCGGGTCGGTGGTGGTCGGGATCGTGGCTGCGCTGCTGCCGGCGCTGCGGGCTTCGCGGATGAATGTGCTGGAGGCGATCGCGCACGAGTGAGGGCCGCGCGTGCGGGTTCGGCTACATGTTGCGCGAGGGCGGGCGCGTGGTGAACTGATGGCCCGCGGCGGCCAGCGGGGATCCGCGTGCCCGAGGCGGCCAACTGCGCGACACGTGAGGAGAGTTCATGTCCAGGCCGTTCCGGTTCGGGGTCAACATGGTCACCCCCTCGGCGGGAGACGAGTGGCGCAAGAAGTGCCGCAGGGCGGAGGAACTCGGCTACGACGTGATCCTGGTCCCCGACCATCTGGGCATGCCCGCGCCGTTCCCTGCGGTCGTCGCGGCGGCCGAGGCCACCGAGCGGCCACGGGTCGGCACGTTCGTCCTCAACGCCGGATTCTGGAACCCGGCGCTGCTCGCCCGCGAGGTGGCCACGACGGACGCGCTCACCGGCGGACGGCTCGAACTGGGGCTCGGCACCGGATATGTGAAGGCGGAGTTCGACACGGCGGGGCTGCCCTGGCCCACGCCCGGCGAGCGCGTGTCCCATCTGGTGCGCACCGTCGAGGAGTTGGACAGGCTGTTCGCCTCGGCGGAACACCAGCCGCAGCCCCTGCAGCGCCCGCGCCCGCCCCTGCTGATCGGCGGCAACGGCGACCGGGTCCTCAAGATGATCGCCGAGCACGCCGACATCGCGGCGTTCACCGGAGCGCGCGCGGTCCTGGGCGACCCGAACGGCAAGCTGGACGTCATCACGGCGGCGGGCCTGGACGAGCGGGTCGCCACGTATCAGCGCCACGCCGCCACCCGTACCGCACCGGCCGAACTGAATCTCCTGATCCAGGTCGTCGAGGTGACGCGGGACCGGCGAGCCGCCATCCGGCCCTCCCTGCCGCTCATCCCGCACCTCACCGAGGACGAGGCCCTGGACCTGCCGATCCTCCTGCTCGGCACGGTCCGGGAGATGGCCGAGCAGTTGCGCGCCCAGCGGGAGCGGTACGGGTTCTCGTACCTCACCGTCCTGGAGCCGAGTCTGGAGACGTTCGGCCCGGTGATCGAGGAACTGCGCGGGAGCTGAGGGGCCGTAC
Organism: Streptomyces flavofungini; assembly: GCF_014650815.1. Classification (GTDB taxonomy): domain Bacteria; phylum Actinomycetota; class Actinomycetes; order Streptomycetales; family Streptomycetaceae; genus Streptomyces; species Streptomyces flavofungini. Next base: position 60,709 of record NZ_BMVR01000003.1, on the reverse strand, counting down.
GGGGAGGCACCCGCCGCGCCGACGGCATCTCCGTGCGCGGTCTTCCCGTGACCCGGACAGGGCCTGTCCGCATCTCGAAATCTCCGCGCGGCATCGCCAGGCCCGGTGATGGGATGCCGTCATGACTGATCTACGGATACGCGCCGCGACCCCCGACGACCTGGACGCCGTGCTCGCCTTCTGGAAGGCGGCCGCCGAGGGCACCAGCATCAGCGACGACCGCTCCGGCGTGGAGCGCCTGGTCGCCCACGACCCGGGCGCACTGCTGCTCGCCGAGCGGGACGAGGAGCTGGTGGGCACGGTGATCGCCGGGTTCGACGGCTGGCGGGCGTCGCTGTACCGCCTCGCCGTGCACCCCGACGTCCGGCGGGCGGGGATCGGCTCGGCGCTGCTGCGCGCGGCCGAGGAGCGGTTCGTCGCGCTCGGCGGGCGGCGGGCCGACGCGATGGTCCTGAACCGCAACGAGCTGGCGCACCACGCCTGGCACGCGGCCGGATACGCCCCGCAGCCGCAGTGGAGCCGCTGGGTGAAGCCGCTCGCGGAGTGACCGCACCACCGCCTCGGCGACGCGGCGGCCCGGAAAGATGACAGAGAGTAACGTGGAGCGTAGGGTTTTGCCGATCCTTTAACATGGGCGCACTACTCGAACCCGACGGAAAGGTGTGAGCGTCCGCCCATGGGCGAGCCTCCCAGTACCCCACATCGCGCATTCACTCCGCCCCTGGCCGATCATGGGACGGAGGTGACCCGATGACTGAAGTGCTCCTGCTCCTCGTGGCGGTGCTGCTCTCGCTCGCGTGCGGCGTCTTCGTCGCGGCGGAGTTCTCGCTCACGACCGTCGAGCGCAGCGACCTGGAGCGCGCCGTGGAGCGCGGCGAGCGCGGCGCGGCCAGCGCCCTCAAGGCGGTCAAGAACCTCACCTTCCAGCTCTCCGGCGCGCAGCTCGGCATCACCGTGACCGGCCTGGTCGTCGGCATGCTCGCGAAACCGGCGATCGGCGACCTCATCGAGGGCCCGCTGAACGCCGCCGGTGTCCCCGACTCGGCGTCCTCGACCGTCGCCCTCCTCCTCGGCACCGCCCTGTCGACCGTCCTCCTGATGGTCGTCGGCGAGCTGGTGCCGAAGAACTGGGCGATCTCCTCGCCGCTGCCCATCGCCAAGCGCGTGGCGACGCCGCAGCGCGTGTTCAGCGCCGCGTTCCGCCCCTTCATCCGGCACCTGAACAACACCGCGAACCGCGCGGTGCGCCGCTTCGGCCTGGAGCCCACCGAGGAGCTGGCCTCCGCGCGCGGCCCCAAGGAGCTGGTCGCCCTGGCCCGGCACTCCGCGAAGGAGGGCGCCCTGGAGGCGGAGACCGCCGAGCGGTTCATGCGCACGCTGAACCTGGCCGACCTCACCGCCGAGAACGTGATGACGCCGCGCGTCCAGGTCGTCGCCCTGGACGTGGCCGCCACCTGCGAGGACGTCGCCAACGCGACCCGCGCGACCGGCCTGTCCCGGTTCCCGGTCTACCGCGGCAACCTCGACTCGGTCGTCGGGGTCGTCCACATCAAGAACGTCCTGGCCGTGCCCGCCGAGCGCAGGTCGCGCCACCCCGTCAGCGAGCTGATGCGCGAGCCGCTGCTCGTACCGGAGTCGCTGACCGTGGACCGGCTCCTGGACCGGCTCTCGGGCAAGCGCACCATGGCCGTCGTCATCGACGAGTACGGCGGCACCGCCGGGGTCGCGACGCTGGAGGACATCGTCGAGGAAGTCGTCGGCGAGGTGCACGACGAGCACGACCCGCACGAGACGCCCGACCTGGCCCCGGCCGGGACCGACGAGGACGGCCGGGCGCTGTACTCGGCGGACGGCGCGGCCCGCACCGACCAGCTCGCGCGCGTGGGCCTGCGGGTGCCGGACGGCCCGTACGAGACGCTGGCCGGTCTGATCGCCACCGAGCTGGGCCGCATCCCCGCCGTCGGCGACGGCGTCGAGGTCGCCGGCTGGCACTTGGACGTCGTGGACGCCACGGGTCGCCGCGCCGCCCGCGTCCTGCTGCACGCGCCCGCCGAACCGACCGGTGACGAGCCCGAGGAGGACGACCGATGACCGTCATACAGTTGCTGATCGGCCTGGCGACGCTCGTCGTCAACGCCTTCTTCGTGGGCGCCGAGTTCGCCCTGATCTCCGTGCGCCGCAGCCAGATCGAGCCGTACGCCGAGGAGGGCGACCGGCGCGCCAAGAGCGTGCTGTGGGGGCTCAAGCACGTCTCCGTCCTGATGGCGGCGGCGCAGCTCGGCATCACGCTGTGCACCCTCGTCCTGGGTGTCGTCGCCGAGCCCGCGATCGCGCATCTGCTTGAGCCGCTGTTCGACGCGGTGGGTGTGCCGCACGGCCTGGTGCACCCGATCTCGTTCGTCATCGCCCTGTCCGTGGCGACGTATCTGCACATGCTGCTCGGCGAGATGATCCCCAAGAACATCGCGCTCGCCGAGCCGGTGCGCAGCGCGCTGGTGCTCGGGCCGCCGCTGGTGGCGTGCGCCCGGGCCGTGCGCCCGCTGGTGTTCACGATCAACGCGGTCGCCAACGCGATCCTGAAGCTGCTGCGGGTCGAGACGAAGGACGAGGTCACGGCGACGTTCTCGGACGCCGAACTGGCCCGGCTCGTGCAGGACTCCAGCGACGCGGGCCTGATCGACGACCGCGCGCAGGAGCGGCTGCACGACGCCCTTGAGCTGGGCCGCCGTCCGGTGCGGGACGTGGTCCTGCCGCTGGAACGCGTGGTCTACGCGCGCGTGGGCGTCACGCCCGAGCAGTTGGAGCGGCTGTCGTCGCACACCGGGTTCTCGCGCTTCCCCGTCGTCGACGAGGGACGGCGCATCGTCGGCTACCTCCATGTGAAGGACGCGCTCGACCTGTCGCCGCGCGACCTGCCGTTCGGGGTGGCGGACATGCGGTCCATCGCCCGGGTGCGGGAGACCACGTCCCTGGACGACGTCCTCACGGCCATGCGGGGCAGCCGTACGCATGTGGCGGCGGTGCTCGGCGAGGACGGCAGGCTGGCCGGGATGGTCACGATGGAGGACGTACTGCGGGAGCTGTTCGGTCAGCCCGTGTGAATCTCTGGGGGAGGCGTGTCATGAGTCAGCTCGTCCTGCGCGAGGTGTCGTACGGCTATCCGGAACGGCCCGTGCTCGAACGGGTCTCGCTGACGGTTGCTCCGGGCGACAAGGCAGGTGTCATCGGCGAGAACGGCTCGGGCAAGTCGACGCTCCTGAAACTGATCACGGGTGAGTTCGTGCCCGCGGACGGCGAGGTCGCCGTGGCGGCCGACGGCGGCGTCGGCTACCTCGCGCAGACGCTCCGGCTGCCGCCGCACGCCACCGTGCAGGACGCGGTGGACGACGCGCTGGCGGAGCTGCGGGAGCTGGAGCGGCGGATCGGGGCGGCGGAGGCGGCGCTCACGGGCGACGCGTCGTCCGCCCGGCTCGCCGCGTACGGCGATCTGGTGGCCGCGTTCGAGGCCCGCGACGGCTACCGCGCCGACGCCCGCGTGGACGCCGCCTTGCACGGGCTCGGCCTGCCGCGCCTCGGCCGCGACCGGACCCTCGGCTCGCTGTCCGGTGGCGAGGCGGCCCGCCTCGCGCTCGCCTGCGTCCTGGCGCCGCAGCCCGAGCTGCTGCTCCTGGACGAGCCGACCAACCACCTCGACGACCAGGCGCTCGGCTGGCTGGAGGAGCGGCTGCGCGCCCATCGGGGCACGGTCGTGGCCGTCACCCACGACCGGGTGTTCCTCGACCGGGTCGCGGACAGCATCGTCGAGGTCGACGGCGACCGCAGGGCCGTCGCCCGCTACGGCGGCGGCTGGCACGGCTATCTGCGGCAGCGGCAGGCCGTACGGCACCGCTGGGAGGAGCGCCACCGCGCCTGGCGCGACGAGGTCGAGCGCCAGGAACGCCTCGCCGAGGGCGGCTCCGCCCAGCTGTCCACGGGCTGGCGGATGAGCGAACGGCCCCGCTTCGCGGGCCACCAGCGGTCCGTGGAGGGCCAGTTGTCGGGCGTCGTGCGCAACGCCCGCGAGCGGCTGCGCAGGCTGTACGCCGAGCCGGTGCCGCGCCCGCCGGACCCGCTGCGGTTCGCCGCGGACCTGGAGGGCGGCGGCCACGATCTCGTACGCGACGTGGAACTCGCCGACGTCACCGCGGGCACGCGGCTCGCCGTGGACCGCCTCGTCCTGGAGCCCGGCTCGCGCACCCTGGTGACCGGGCCGAACGGCGCGGGCAAGTCGACGCTGCTCGCCGTCCTCGCGGGCGAACTCACCCCGGACTCCGGGACCGTCCGGCTGCCGCCGCGCGTCGGCCACCTGCGCCAGGAGGTCGCCCACGAGGGCGACGGCGTACCGCTGCTCGACGCGTTCGCCGCCGGGCGGGGCGGGCTGCCCGAGGACCACGCGGACGCGCTCCTCGCCCTCGGCCTGTTCCGGGAGGCGGACCTGCACGTTCCGGTGGCGGGCCTCTCCATCGGCCAGCGCCGCCGCCTGGCCCTGGCCCGCCTGGTCACGACCCCCGCCGACCTGCTGCTCCTCGACGAGCCCACGAACCACCTCTCCCCCGCCCTGGTCGAGGAGCTGGACGAGGCGCTCGCGGGGTACGCGGGCACGCTGGTGGTGGTGTCGCACGACCGGCGGCTCGGGGAGCGGTTCGGTGGGCGGCGGGTGCGGATGGAGGGTGGCAGGCTGGGGCTGGGGTAGGGCGCGGGGCGCTGCAGCGGGCGGGTGGCGTCGTCAGCGGACGGGTTGGTGTCCCCGGCCGTCGGGGACCTCGGTGAGGCCGGGGCCGGGCGGGCCGAGCTTCGCGGAGCCGAGCGCGGTCAGGACGGCGAGCAGCGCGGCCATCCCGGCGGTGCCGAGCGCGGCGGCCCACTCCACGTCGAGGAGGTTCGTCGCCCCCGCGACGAGGACGGCGGCGAGGGCCTGCGCGAAGGTGCGGACCGCACGCTCGCCGGTGGCTTTCCAGAAGGCAGCGGTCCACATGGCGGACCCCTCTCCGGTAGTGAGGAGCCGTTCGGTGAGTCCTCAACTACCGCTATGTTCCCGCTGGTTGGGACCCACGTACAGGCAGTGCGGCGCGCAGTCGCGTCAAGAACGCGCGGGCCGCGGGCCCCGCCGGGCCGTCCGTCCGCCAGGCCAGGCCGATCCGCCCGCGCGGGCACGGCTCCTCGAACCCGATCACCCGCAGGCCCCGTGCGGCGGCGATCCGCGCACCCGGAGCCGGGAACACGGCCACGCCGAGACCGCGCGCCGCGAGCTGGACCAGCAACTGCGGCGAGGCCGCCTCGAAGGCGACGTGCGGCGCGAACCCGGCCCGCGTACAGGCCCGTTCGAGCACGGAGCGCAGCCCGGTGCCGCGCGGCAGGCTGATCAGGGGACGGTCGGCGAGGGCTGCCAGCGGGACGACTCCCGCGAGCGCGCCCGCGTCTCCCTCATCACCCTCGTCCGCGCCGTCGCACGCCGGCACGGCCAGGGCCACGAGCGGGTCGTCCGGTGCCACCAGCGCCGCCAGCGGCTCGTCGACCACCACCTCCCAACTGACGCCCCCCGGCGGCACCTCGTCGGCGAGCCCGGCCAGGGCGAGGTCGAGCCGCCCCTCGCGCACGGCCGCCAGCATCCGGTCCGAGGTGTCCTCGGTGACGGCCATTTCGACGTGGGGATGCGCGTCGTGGAAGTCGGCGAGGACCGACGCCACGTCGTACTCGTGCGTGGCGGCGCCCGAAACGAGGCCGATCGTGACGCGCCCGCGCAGCAGCCCGGTGAACTCGTCGGCGGTCTGCCGCATCCCGTCGACGGCGGCCAGCGCCGCCCGCGCGTACGGCAGGACCGCCGCGCCCACCTCCGTCACGGTCACCGACCGGCCCGAACGGTCGAGGAGCCGCTGCCCCAACTCCCGTTCCAGCTGCCGGATCTGGGCGCTCACACCGGGCTGCGCCACATGCAGCGCGGCGGCGGCACGCGTGAAGTTGGCCTCCTCGACGACCGTGAGGAAGTACCGGAGCTGGCGAAGTTCCATAACTCAGGATGCTAGCCATGAGACGTACTGGCTCTTGGACTTATGGCGGCAGCGAGCCGATCTTGGGGGCATGGGGAACTCACTGGGGAACTCACCGACCGCGCCGGACACGTCGACCCGCCTCATCCGCGCCGCCATCGCGGCCGAACGCCGGGACCTGGCCGACCTCCTGGACGGCCTGCACCCCGAACAGTGGGACGCGCCGTCGCTGTGCGCGGGCTGGCGGGTGCGCGAGGTCGTCGCCCATATGTCCCTGGGCTTCCGCTACCCCCTCCCCCGCGTGCTCCTGGAACTCCTCAAGGCGCGCGGGAGCCTGCACCGCATGACGGACCGCCGGGCCCGCGCGGACGCGGCGGCGTTCCCCGAGCGCGACCTCGCGGGGTTCCTGCGGGACCACGCGGACCACCCGTGGACCCCGCCGGTCGGCGGCTTCGCGAGCGCGCTCGGCCACGACGTCGTCCACGGCCTCGACATCACCGTGCCGCTCCGCCTGCCCCGCCGCGTACCGGAGGAGCGCCTCCGCATCCTCCTCGACCACGTCACACCGAAGTCCGCGAAGTTCTTCGGCGCCGACCTCGGCGGCCTGGAGCTGCGGGCCGACGACACTGCCTGGTCCTTCGGGTCGGGGTCGCCGCTGGCGGGCGACGCGCAGGACCTGCTCCTTGTGGCGTTCGGACGGCGACTGCCCGCCGGGCGGCTGCGGGGCGAGCACGCGGAACGCTTCACGCTGGGGTGAGCGCGGAGCGCTCGTGTGCGAGCCGGGCCGGGCGGGCTCGGGCCGGGCAGGTTCCGGCCAGGCGGGTTCGGGCCAGGCGGCCTCAGGGCTGGCCCGATGCGGGTTCGGGGCAGGCCCGAGCGGGCGTGCGGGCTGCGGGATACCATCACATCGCCATGCAGATCGATCCCCGATACACGAGCCTCGTCGCCGTCGGCGACTCCTTCACCGAGGGCATGTCCGACCTGCTGCCCGACGGCAGCTACCGCGGCTGGGCCGATGTGCTGGCCGAGCGCCTCGCGGCCCGCACCCCCGGCTTCCGGTACGCCAACCTCGCCGTGCGCGGCAAGCTCATCGGGCAGATCGCCGCGGACCAGGCGCCGATGGCGGCCACGCTCGGCGCCGACGTGATCACCCTGGTCGGCGGCCTCAACGACACCCTGCGGCCCAAGTGCGACATGGGCCGGGTGCGGGGCCTCCTGGAGCAGTCGGTGGAGACCCTCGCCCCGGCCTGCAAGCAGCTCGTCCTGATGCGCAGCCCCGGCCGCCAGGGCGCGGTCCTGGAACGGTTCCGTCCGCGCATGGAGGAGCTGTTCGGCTACGTCGACGACCTCGCGGCACGGCACGGCGCCGTCGTGGTCGACCTGTACGGGTCGACCACGCTCGCCGACCAGCGGCTGTGGGACGTGGACCGGCTGCACCTGACGGCGGACGGGCACCGCCGGGTCGCCGAGGCGGTCTGGCAGACGCTCGGCCACGAGCCGGAGGACGACTGGGGCAGCCCGCTGCCTCCCCCCGTCCCCGCGGCCTGGCTGCCCCGCCGCGTCGCCGACGTCCGCTTCGCCCGGCAGTACCTGGGCCCGTGGATCGGCCGCCGCCTGACCGGCCGCTCCTCCGGCGACGGCCGCTCGGGCGCCCAGGTGGACCCGGTGACGGGACGCGCGTTCTGGGTGACGCCCGCGGACGCGGCGACGCCGGGACCCGTACAGACGTGGCGGCGCGTGGAGCCGGACGGGGCCTGAGCGCGAGCGTCCATCCGGTGCAGGGCCTGTCCGACGGGTCGGCCCTAGTTCTCCCGCCTCCCTGCTCCGCCCGCCTCCACCGCGTCCTTCAGCTCCGCCAGCCAGTCGATCAGGGACTGCGCGAGCAGCGCCCGCATCCCCTCGGGGTCGGCGTCGACCGGGGCCCCGGTCCAGTACTCCTCGGTGACCACCGACGTGCCGCCCTCGGCCGTCGGCGCGAAGGTCCAGCGGTGCATGCCGTCGATGCCGGAGGTGGGGCCGCCCCAGGTGATGGAGCGGTGCTCCTCGATGGCCGCGACCGTGGACGTGATGTCGAGGCCGTGCGTGAGCCACCTGAAGGACATGCCGACCTTCAACTCGCCGGACGTCTCGGCCCGTTCGATGCCGCTGTGCCACAGCGGCCAGGCGGCGATGTCGGTGTGCAGCCGCCAGACGACCTCGACGGGCGCGGCGACGGTGATCTCGTGGCGGGTGCTGATCATGCCGCACCGCCTTCGACGGCCGGGGCGTCGGCGTCCGCGATCCAGGAGCCGTGGATTCCGCTCGGCACCCGGCGCGGCAGCTCGACGACGGCGAGCGGCCCGGCGCCGGGGGCGGAGGCGTCGATGACGAGCAGTTGCGAGGCGTCCTCGGCGAGGTCGCTGACCACGGTGAGCAGATAGCCCTCGTCCTCGCCGGTGGCGCCCTCGGCCGGTACGAAGACGGCCTCGCCGGGCATCCGGCCCGGCCCCATGGGCATCAGCTCACGTCCGCCCGCGGTGTGGTCGTGCTTGACGATCGCGTACGCGTCGAGGTCCGGTCCGGGGAAGGCCACGGCGTAGCTGTAGCGGTGCGGGCGGCCCGTCACGTCCTCGTTGACGGTGGGGAATTCGGTGATGAGGTCGTCCAGCGTCTCCTCGGTGGCGACGCCGGTGGCCGGGTCGAGTATCCACCGATAATGGGTCGCACCGACCATGGGCTGCGGCGCGTGGCCGGGTGCGCCGATCCAGAACTTCCAGGTCTGCTCCCAGGCGCCGCGGTCGTAGCGCGGCCCGGTCAGGACGACCCGGCCGCTCTCGTCCTCGTACGCGTTGGCGACGTGCAGAAGGGCGCCGGGCTCCACCTCGAACCAGCGCACCGTCGCGGGTCCGGTGCGCGGCATCACACCGATGCGCGGGGTGTAACGGTCGTTCCAGCGGTACGGGATGCCGGAGTGCTCCTCGGGGTGGAAGACGACGGGAAGGTCCAGCCACACCACGTACCGCTCGGTGATCCCGAAGTCGTGCATCAGGGACGGCCCGGCGCCCTCGACGACCTCGCTGCGCACGATCTCGCCCTTGGCGTCGGCGACGTGGTACGTCAGGTGCGGCGGGAACGGTCCGTACCCGAAGAAGTGCAGGTCGCCGGTCGCGGGGTCGGTCTTCGGGTGCGCCGTCATCGCGGTCTTCAGGCGGCCGCCGAAGTCGTGGGCGCCGACGGTCTCCAGGTCGGGCGTCAGCTCGTAGGGGAGGTTGGCCTCCTGGAGGGCCAGGATGCGGCCCGCGTGCTCGATGACGTGGGTGGCGGCGTCGCTGGCGCGCAGGTTCGGTATGCCGTCGGCACCCAGGTACGGCACGCCGTCGAGGGCCGGGGTGTGCACCCAGCGGTTGCGGTACCACTCGGCGCGGCCGTCGCGCAGCCGGACACCGTGGATCATTCCGCTGCCCTTGAACCAGTGGGTGGGGGTGATGCCGGGCTTGGGGTTGTGGCCATTACGGAAGTAGCGGCCGTTCAGCTCGGGCGGGAGGGTGCCGTGCACGGTCAGGCCGTGGGCGGTGGCCTCGTCGGTGACCGGTGTGTAGTGGCCGGTGAGGTAGGGCTTCTTGGTCATGACCGGTTCCTCCTGGTGTGGTGGGTGGGGCTGCTGAGGGTGGTGAGTACGGCGGCCGTCGTGAGAACGGCGATGACGGCCGTGGCGGCGAACGCGGTGCGGTAGTCCGCCGCCGCGGGTGCGGCGGCGGTCAGCAGGGCGAGGCCGAGGGCGCCGCCGATCTGCCGGGTGGTGTTGACGAGGCCGCCCGCGAGACCGGAGTCGGCGGCCGGCACGCCGTCGGTGGCCAGCGTGGTGAGCCGGACGAACGCGACGCCGAGGCCCGCGCCGACCAGGACCGAGGGGCCGAGCAGATCGACGGCGAAGGTGCCGTCGGTCCGGGCCAGGGCCAGCCAGCCGAGGCCCAGCGTGAGAGCGGTGAGCGCGGCGGCGAGGCCCGCTCGGCCGGGCAGGCGGGGCGCGAGGGTGGACGCGGCGACGACGGTGAGCGCGAGCGGGAGTTGCGTGAGGCCCGCCGCCAACGCGCTGTATCCGAGCACTTGTTGCTGGTACAGCGGCAGGAAGTAGAAGAGTCCGACCCAGACGGCGCCGAGCAGCGTCATGGCCAGGTTGGCCGCCGCGACCCGTCCGGTGCGCAGCAGACGCGGCGGTACGAGCGGGGTGCGCGCCCGGCGCTGGCGGTCGGCGAACGCGGCCAGGAGCACGAGGCCCGCCGCGGCGGCCAGCGGCTGCCGGGCGGTCAGCGCGTAGACGACTGCCGTCAGGCCCGCAGTCGAGGTGATCGCGCCGACGAGGTCGAGGCCGCCGCCGGTCGGCCGGTCGGCGGGGACGAGCAGGAGGGTCGCGCCGAGCGAGGCCGCGGCGAGCGGCACCACGACGAGGTACACCGCCCGCCAGCCGTACCACTCCGTGAGTACGCCACCGAGGATCACCCCGGCCGCGCCGCCCGCCCCGGAGACCGCACCCCACACGCCCAGTGCCGCGCCGCGCGTCATGCCCGCGCCGCCCCCGGGCACCGGGCCCGGTGGGAAGATCAGCAGGACCAGGGCGAGCGCTGCGGGCGCGAGCAGCGCGGCGCCGACGCCCTGGGCGGCGCGGGCGGCGATCAGCGCGGCGGCGTTCGGGGCCAGCCCGGCGGCGAGCGACGCCAGCGCGAACACCGTCGTCCCGGCAACGAACATCCGCAGCCGCCCGAAGAGATCCGCGAACCGGCCACCAGGCAGCAACAGTGCCCCGAAGGCCAGTACGTAGGCATTGACCACCCACGACAGCGCCCCGGCCGACAGCCCGAGCCCTCCGGACACGGCGGGCAGCGCCACATTCACGATCGACGTACTAAGCACGACGACGAACTGAGCCGTCGCCAGCGCCACGAGCGCGGGCCCCTGCCGCGTCTCCGTCGCCGGGGGCACCCGGGGCATCCACCCCGCCTCCCCTGCCTCACCTGTGTCCTGGTGTCTCATCACCGTCACACCCCCCAAGTCCAAAGTCCCGAGTCCCTGGCTTTGCCCCTTGCGCCGCCCCCGCCCCCGCGCCGGAGCCGGAGTGCGAACCCGAACCCGAGCGCGAGCCGCACCGCACCGCCGCACCGCACCGCACCGCACCGCACCGCACCGCACCGCACCGAAGAAAGAGTGGTCAATCACTCACACCTTGCCCCAAAAGAAAGGCCGCACATGCGGCCCTTCGTACGGCGAAGCCCTCGCGGCCGTACCGCAGCACCCCCCGACGGCTCAGTAGTGTCTGATACCCGCCAACAGCGTCCTCGTCCACGGCGCGTCCAGTTCGAGCGCCCCGATCGAGACCGCCACATTGCACAGGAACCCTCTGGCGAAGAACTCCTGCACCGCGCCGTCCGGCGCCCCGGACGCGGACCGCACATACTCCACGAGGCGTGCGTACATCCCCTGCACCGCCTCCCTGATCTCCGGCTCGCTCGCCGCGCAGTTCGCGTGCATCAGCACTTTCAGCAGGTCCTCGCGGTCCGCGATCAGCCGGGCGTACTCATCCCCCATCGCCCACAGCACCTCCCCCGGATCCGCACTCCCCACCTTCGCGACCGACTCGCCGAGCCGCTCACGGATCAACCGCGAGACATCCTCGACCACGGCCACGAACAGCGCCTTCTTGTCGGGGAACAGCCGGTACAGGTACGACTGCGAGATCCCGGCCCCCTTCGCGACCTCCGTCGTGGACGTCCCGTAGTACCCCCGCCCCGCGAACACCTTCGCCGCGGTGGCCAGCACCTCACCCCTGCGCGCCTCCGCCGTGGAGAGCTGGCGCACCTTCGTCGTACCCATGTGAGTAATAGACCACTCACGCCTATCCCCCGTCAACCCCTCCCCGACCACCGCCCCCAGCCGCACACCCCTGACCTGGCCTCCTCCCACCCCCACCACTTGTAGCTTCCGACGACGACCGCCATGGCGCTGGCCTGCAGAAACCGCCAGTAGAATGGCCGACTGTGACTGCCGCGCCTGCAAAGCCCCGTATCCCGAACGTCCTCGCCGGGCGTTACGCCTCCACCGAGCTCGCCCTGCTCTGGTCGCCCGAGCAGAAGGTGAAGCTGGAGCGCCGCCTCTGGCTTGCCGTCCTGCGCGCCCAGAAGGACCTCGGCATCGACGTGCCGGACGCCGCGATCGGGGACTACGAGCGCGTGCTCGACCAGGTCGACCTGGCCTCCATCGCCGAGCGCGAGAAGGTCACGCGCCACGATGTGAAGGCCCGCATCGAGGAGTTCAACGCCCTCGCCGGTCACGAGCACGTCCACAAGGGCATGACCTCCCGCGACCTCACCGAGAACGTGGAGCAACTGCAGGTCCGGCTCTCCCTCGAACTGGTCCGCTCCCGCACCGTCGCCGTCCTCGCCCGCCTCGGCCGGCTCTCCGGTGAGTACGCCGAGCTTGTCATGGCCGGCCGCTCCCACAACGTCGCCGCCCAGGCCACCACCCTCGGCAAGCGCTTCGCCACCGCCGCCGACGAGCTGCTCGTCGCCTACCGCCGCCTGGACGACCTCCTCGGCCGCTACCCGCTGCGCGGCATCAAGGGCCCCGTCGGCACCGCCCAGGACATGCTCGACCTGCTCGGCGGCGACGCCGAGAAGCTCACCGAGCTGGAGGGCCGCATCGCCGCCCACCTCGGCTTCGACCGTGCCTTCACCTCCGTCGGCCAGGTCTACCCCCGCTCCCTCGACTACGAGGTGGTCACGGCGCTCGTCCAGCTCGCCGCCGCCCCGTCCTCACTGGCCAAGACCATCCGCCTGATGGCCGGACACGAACTGGTCACCGAGGGCTTCAAGCCCGGCCAGGTCGGCTCGTCCGCGATGCCGCACAAGATGAACACCCGCTCCTGCGAGCGCGTCAACGGCCTCACCGTCATCCTGCGCGGCTACGCCTCCATGACCGCCGAGCTGGCCGGCGACCAGTGGAACGAGGGCGACGTCTCCTGCTCCGTCGTACGCCGCGTGGCCCTGCCCGACGCGTTCTTCGCGCTGGACGGCCTCCTCGAGACCTTCCTGACGGTCCTCGACGAGTTCGGTGCCTTCCCCGCCGTCGTCGCCCGCGAGCTCGACCGCTACCTGCCGTTCCTCGCCACGACCAAGGTGCTCATGGCGTCGGTGCGGGCCGGTGTCGGCCGCGAGGAGGCCCACGAGGCCATCAAGGAGAACGCCGTCGCCTCCGCTCTCGCCATGCGCGAGCAGGGCGTCGAGCGCAACGAGCTCCTGGACAAGCTCGCCGCCGACTCCCGCATCCCGCTGGACCGCACCCAGCTGGACGAGCTGATGGCCGACAAGCTCTCGTTCACGGGCGCCGCCAGCGACCAGGTCGCCGCGGTCATCGCCCAGATCGAGGCGGTGCTGAAGGAGCACCCCGAGGCGGCGGGTTACACGCCGGGCTCGATCCTCTAAGGCCTTCACAGGCGGGCCGTGGCCTGCGCACCCGGTGGGACTAGCTCCTCGCCCGGTGCGCACCGCGGCCCGCCTTCCGTATGCGCACCGCCACGAACGCGACCACGGCCAGGGCGACCACGCCGAGGACTCCCTTCGAGTACAGGCCAACGGCGTCCGTGACCTCGTGCCAGCGGGAGCCGAGCGCGTAGCCCAGCACGACGAACACGCTGTTCCAGAGCAGGCTGCCGAGGGTCGTGAGGCCCAGGAACAGGGGCAGTGGCATCCGTTCGATGCCTGCCGGTATCGAAATCATGCTGCGGAAGATCGGGATCATGCGGCCGAAGAACACGGCCTTGGTTCCGTGCCGTTCGAACCATGCCTCCGTCTTCTCTATGTCCGCCGTCTTCACCAGCGGCAGGCGCGCGGCGATGGCGACGGTGCGGTCACGGCCGAGGAGCGCCCCGACCCAGTACAGCGCGAGCGCCCCGACGACGGAGCCGACCGTGGTCCACAGCAGGGCCGCGATCAGACTGAACTTGCCCTGGCTCGCGGCAAATCCGGCGAGCGGCAGGATCACTTCGCTGGGCAGCGGGGGGAACAGGTTCTCCAGCGCGATCGCCGCGCCGGCGCCGATCGCGCCCAGGGAGTCCATGAGGTCGGCGGCCCATCCCGCTATGCCGCCCGCGGGGGCGTCGGCGGGTGCGGCCGCGTATATGACGGAGCGGACGGACCGTGCGGGCTCGGACCCGGCGGACGTCGCGGCCGAGGTCACGGCCGTGGGTGGGACTGCTGCCGAGGCGGATTCGTACGCGGCGCTGAGTGTGTGCGAAGCGGTGCGGATCATGTCTTCGACGGTACGGAAACCGCAGGCCAGGCCGGTATGGGGGCGGCCGCACAGTTGCGCTGCGGACCGCCGCAGACCACTGCTGCGGACTGCCGCAAGCAGCTTTGCGGTTTTCCGCAGTCCGCTCCGCGCATCGCTCGGCTAGCGTCATTGATCATGCGAAACCTTCTCGCTCGCCGACTGCGCATCGCCGCCGGGGTCCTCCTCGGATCCCTCAGCGCCGTTGCCGAGTTGGCCATGACGCTCGCGTCCGGGCTGTGGCTGCTCGCCACCCTCGGGCGATCCGCCGACGACCGCCGCGGCGAGACCCGGATACTGGCGGTCGCCCGCTGGTGGGCCGAGCTGCAGCGCCGCCGGATGGCCCGCTGGTACGACACCGGCACGGCGGATCTGGCAGCGCCGCTGACCGGCATGGCCGCCCTCTCCTATGTCGCCACCCGCTGGACGGTGGGGGTGCTGGGCGGTGTGGTGCTGCTGGCCGCCGCGATCGGCGCCGGCTATGCGTCGTTGCTGGCGTGGGGCTGGGTGCTTGTCGACCTGGACGAGTGGCCGACAGCCGTCGCGCCCGCCGCGTTCGGCGGTCTCTTCCTGCTCTTCCTGTGCATCCAGGGAGTGCATGCGGTGGCGCTGATGGACGAGCAGTTGATACGGCACTACCTCGGCCCCAGCGATCGCCAAACGCTGCAGCGCCGCATCGGTGAGCTGGCCGAGAGCCGGGCCGGGGTCGTGGAGGCCGTCCACGACGAGCGGCGACGCATCGAGCGGGACCTGCACGACGGAGTGCAACAGCGCCTGGTCGCGCTGGGCATGCTGCTCGGCCGGGCCCGCCGCACCCCGGACCCGGAGAAGTCGTCGGAGCTGCTCCGGCAGGCCCACGAGGAGTCGCAGCAGGCGCTGGTGGAGCTGAGAGAGGTGGCGTGGCGGGTGTATCCGGCGGCACTCGACGAGGGCGGACTCGCCGCCGCGCTCGAAACGGTCGCCGAGCGGGCCGCGATACCCGTCCGGCTTGCCTGCGAACTGCGGGACACCCCGCCGCCGACGGCGCAGGCGGTCGCGTACTTCGTCGCCGCCGAAGCCGTGACGAACGCGGTCAAGCACTCCGGTGCCGGACTGGTCACGGTGCGGGCCGACCGGGAGGGCGAGTTGCTGCGGCTGCGGGTCGAGGACGACGGCCGTGGCGGGGCCGATCCGGCCGGGAGCGGACTGCTGGGCCTGACCCGGAGGATCGCGGCGGTCGACGGTACGTTGTCCGTGGCCAGCCCGGCCGGAGGTCCCACCGTCATCACAGCGGAGCTGCCATGCGCGTAATACTCGCCGACGACTCGACGCTGCTGCGCGAGGGACTGGCGCGGCTGCTCGTCGAGGAGGGGCACGAGGTGACGGCGTCCGTGGGGGACGCGGAGGCCCTCCTTGAGGCGATCGCCGCCGATCCGCCGGACGCCGCCGTGGTGGATGTGCGGATGCCTCCGACGCACACCGACGAGGGGTTGCGGGCCGCGCTGGAGATACGCAAGAAGTGGCCGGACACGGGTGTCCTGGTGCTATCGCAGTATGTCGAACGGCGTTACGCCACAGACCTGTTGACCACGGCCACGGAGGGGGTGGGCTATCTCCTCAAGGACCGGGTCGTGCAGGTGGACGAGTTCCTGGACGCGCTCGACCGCGTGGGGGCGGGCCGGACGGCCTTCGACCCGGAGGTGGTGCGGCAGTTGCTGACGTTCAGCAGCCAGGTGGACCCGTTGCAGCGGCTGACCGAGCGGGAGCACGAGGTCATCGCGAAGATGGCGCAGGGGCATACGAACGCGGCCATCGCGAAGCAGTTGCACGTCTCGCAGAGCGCGGTCGAGAAGTATGTGAACGCCATCTTCGACAAGTTGGAGCTGTCCGATGTCAGCGGCTACAGCCGTCGTGTGCTGGCGATCCTGCGCTTTCTCGACTCGTGACGCCGACGGGGCGGGTGCCCGGCCGCGTCGCCGTCCGGCCTTGAGAGCGCAGGACCGCGGCTAGAGGCCGACGTCGCGGCTGCGGAAGTCCTCCAGGGACTCGCGGCGCACGAGGAGTCGGGCGTGGCCGTCGGCGACGGCGACCACCGGGGGGCGGCCGACGAGGTTGTAGCCGGAGGCCATGGAGAGGTGGTAGGCGCCCGCGACGGGGACGGCGAGGAGGTCGCCGGGGCGGGTGTCGGCGGGGAGTTGGATGTCGGTGGCGAGTACGTCGCCCGCCTCGCAGTGGCGCCCGACGACAGTCACGGGGGCGCAGGCAGCGGTGGAGCGGCGGCCGATGAGGCGAGGCAGGTAGCGCACGCCGTACAGCGCGGGCCGTGGGTTGTCGCTCATGCCGCCGTCGACTGCGACGAAGGTGCGGTCGCTGGTGCGCTTGACGGACAGAACGCGGTAGAGGGCGACGCCCGCAGGGCCGACGATGGCGCGGCCGGGCTCGACGACGAGGCGGGGTACGGCCAGGCCCGCGGCGGCGCAGCTCTCGGTGAGTTCGACGCGTACCTTGCGGGCGAGGGTGGTGATGTCGAGGGCGTCCTCGCCGGGGCGGTAGGCGATGCCGTGGCCGCCGCCGAGGTCCAGTTCGGGGAGCGTGATGCCGTGATGGTCCTTGATGCGGGCCATCAGCCCGACGAGGCGGCGCACGGCGCACAGGTACGGCTTGTCGGAGGTGATCTGGGAGCCCAAGTGGCAGTGCAGGCCGACCAGTTCGAGGCCGGGCTGGTCGAGGATGCGGGCGATGGCGTGCTGGGCGGAGCCGTCGGTGATGGACAGGCCGAACTTCTGGTCGTCCGTGCCCGTCTGGATCTTGCTGTGGCCGCCCGCGGCGATGCCGGGGACGACCCGGACGAGGACCTTCTGGCGGCTGCCGGACGGTACGGCGGCGGCAAGGCGGGCGATCTCCGAGGCGCTGTCGATGACGATGCGTCCGACGCCGAGCCGCAGGGCGGAGCGCAGGTCCTCGGGGCTCTTGGCGTTGCCGTGCAGGACGATGCGGGCGGCGGGGAAGCCGGTGGTGACGGCCAGTTCGAGTTCACCGGCGGAGCAGACGTCGAGGCCCAGGCCCTCTTCGGCGACCCAGTGGGCCATGGCGCGGCACAGGAACGCCTTGGCCGCGTACAGGACGTCGGTGTCGGGGAAGGCGTGCAGATAGGTGCGGCAGCGCTCGCGTACGTCGGCCTCGTCGAGGAGGTAGGCCGGGGTGCCGAAGCGGTCGGCGATCGCGGTGAGCGGTACGCCGCCGACGGCCAGGTCTCCGTGCGCGAGCCGCGTGGTGGAGTGCGGCCACACGGTCAGGTCGTCGGCCGCGTCCACGGGCGGGGCGTCGACGGCGACCGGAGGGTGGCCGGGTGTGGCGGGGATGTCCGCAAGGGTCATGGCTGGCTTCTCTTTTCGCCTCGTCGTCTTCACGTCGTCGTCTTCACGTCGTCGTTCTCGTCTCAGGTGCCTGTGCTCCTGCGGGGGCGTCGGTCGTGCTTGCCTCGGGCGGTAGTTGTGGTCGCCTGGGGCGGTAGTGGTAGTTGGGCTTGGCTCGGACGGCAGTTGTACTCGCCGGGAGCGCTGGTCGGGCTGGTCGTGCTTTCCTCGGAAGGCAGTTGTGGTCGCCGGGGGCGCCCGCCGTGCTTGGCCCGGGCGCCAGTCGTGCTGGCCTCCGGTGCCAGTCGTGCTCGCTCCTGGGCTGCGGCCGCTCACGCCCTGTCGGGAGGTCCGGGACCGAGGGCGAATGCGGTGGCGGTGGCGGTGGCGGTGGCGTCCGAGGTGGCCTCGGCAGCGGTGATGGCGGCGTCAGCGTCGCCAGTCCCGTCGTCAGCAGCCTCGGCCACGTCTGCGGCAGCACCAGTCGCACCGTCTTCAGCGGCGGCTGCGACTGCGACTGCGACTGCGACTGCGACGACGGTGGCGGTGGCGGTGGCGTCACCATTGACCTCGGCTTCTCCGGCGCCTGCGGTGCACTGGTTTCCACGGCCCGTCGGCACCCAGTTCTCGGGCTGCGGAGACCCTGTCGGCTGGCTACGGGATCCCGGTCCCCGCCATGCGGGGGTGCCGCCCTCGGACTACGGGAGCGCTGCCCTCGGGCTACGGAAACCCCGTCCCCGGGCGCGCCAACACCGGCCGCGGACGCGGGAACACCAACCCCGGGTGCGGCAGCACCGGCCTCACGTAGCGGAAGCACTGTCCTCAGTCCGCGGGAACGCCGGGTCAGCCGATCCAGGCGGTCAGGGCGCCGACCAGCGCCGCCGCTCCGGTGACGCGCAGCGCGCCGACGGCCTGTGGGTCACAGTCCCGCCAGCGGGAGGTGCGCGGGGCACTGTCCGCGGAGGCGGCCACGGGCCGGGGTGCGGCGGGCGTGAGCCGTGGGGCGGACGAAGCCGGGGTGCGCCGAGGGGCCGGGGAGCCCGGGGTGCGGCCGGTGGCGGCCGAAGTGTGGCCCGTGGCAGCGAAAGTGCGACCTGTGGCAGCGGACGTGCGACCCGCGGTCGCGGAGGTGCGCCCCAGGGCAGCGGAGGTGCGACCCGTGGTGGCGGACGTACGACCTGTGGTGGCGGACGTACGACCCGGAGTCGCCGAGCCCGGCGTAAGGCGAGGGTCGACCGTGACCCGGGGAACGCCGAGTGGTTCGGTGAGCGCGCGGAGGGCGGGTTCGGAGAGCCGGATCCAGGGCTGCCGGGCGCCGAGTTCGTCGGTGAGGCGTTGCGGTGTCGTAAAGGCGACGGCCGTGCGGTCGCCGACAGGGGTGCGGAACAGGCGGGCGACACAGCCCGCGGGTCCCGGCCGGACGGGAACGAACAGCGGTCCGGCCGGGCCGCGTTCGCAAGGCTCGGGGTCTTCTCCGCACACCAGCTGCTGCGTCATGGAATTCCTCCTTGAGGAGCCTCGGCAGGCCCTCGTAGGGTTGGGCGGTCGCCGTGGATCCGGTGGCGGGCACCGGGCACACAGTGACGGTATGCCCGGCACGGGGTGTCAACCGACCGGCACTGACGAGCCGTTGACGGCAATTCGGCGCACGCTGACACTCTGCTGACGCGCGGCCCGGCACACCGACCTGGACGAGTGAGGGCATACGTGCGCATGGTGACGTGGAACGTATGGTGGCGATTCGGGCCGTGGGAGCAGCGCCGGAAGGCGATTCTCGCTGTGCTGCGCGTGCTGCGGCCGGACGTCGTCGGCCTGCAGGAGGTCTGGGAGCGCGACGGCGAGAACGTCGCGGGGTGGCTCGCGGGCGAGTTGGGCCTGCACTGGACGTGGGAGCCGTCGCGGGCGCCCGGGCGGTGGCAGCGGCGGATCGGCGATCCGGAGGTGGCCATGGGCAACGCGGTCCTCAGCCGCTGGCCCGTGGCGGACCGGGCGGTCGTACAGCTGCCGCCGCCGGACGGGGCGGAGGACGACGGCCGGCTCGCGTTGTACGCGCGGCTGGCGGCGCCCGGCCAGGAGGTGCCGTTCTTCACCACCCATCTGACGTCCGCCCCGTGGCAGTCGGCGGCGCGGTGCGCGCAGGTCGCGACGCTCGCCGCCTTCGTGGCCAGGCACCGGGGCGGCACCGCGTTCCCGCCCGTCATCACGGGTGACTTCAACGCCTGGCCGGACTCGGACGAGATCCGGCTCCTGGGCGGGTACCGTACGGCGCCGCCCGTCGCGGGGCAGTCGCTGCTGGACGCCTGGGAGTACGCCGAGCCGGGCGCTGCGTCCGCCACCTGGGACGCGGCGAACCCGTACGTGGCGCCCACGTACGAACCGAGTGTCCGGATCGACTACATCCATGTCGGGCCGCCGGGCCCCGGCGGCCTCGGCTCGGTGCGCGCGGTACGGCGCGCGGGCGACGGCCCGGTGGACGGCGTCTGGCCGTCCGACCACGCGGCGGTCGTGGCCGACCTGCGCGACACCGGGACGGCGGGCAGCGCGACAGCGGCGCCCTGAGACCCGCCGGAACATCAGCGGCGCCCTGAGACCCGCCGGAACATCAGCCGCCCCCGCCAAGGCCCGGCGACCGGCCCCCTCACCCCTCGAACCGATACCCCATCCCCGGCGCCGTGATCAGATGTCGCGGATGCGCCGGATCCGGCTCCAGCTTGCGTCGCAGTTGAGCCATGTAGACCCGCAGGTAGTTGGTCCGCGTGCTGTGCGAGGGTCCCCAGACTTCACCGAGCAGTTGCTGCTGGCTGACCAGGCGGCCGCGGTGGCGGACCAGGACCTCCAGGAGGTGCCACTCGGTGGGGGTGAGGCGCACGGCGCGGCCGTCGCGCAAGGCCTTCTTGGCGAGCAGGTCGAGGGTGAAGCCCTCGGTCTCGACGAGGACGGAGGTCTCGCCGCGCTCCGCGGAGTGGGTTCTGCGGGCGGCGGCCCGCAGCCGGGCGAGGAGTTCGTCCATGCTGAACGGTTTGGTGATGTAGTCGTCGGCGCCCGCGTCGAGCGCCGCGACCTTCTCGTCGGAGGCCTGGCGGGCGGACACGACGAGGATGGGGGCGCGGCTGAAGCCCCGCAGCCACCTCACCACGTCGATGCCGTCCATGTCGGGCAGCCCGAGATCAAGCAGGACCACGTCCGGCGGACGGGCCGCTGCCAGACGCTGGGCCGTGCCCCCGTCGACCGCCGCGTCCACCTCGTACTTGCGTGCCTTGAGGTTGATCTCCAGAGCCCGTACGAGCTGTGGGTCGTCCTCGACCACCAGCACCCGGGTCATCGGTGTGCCGCCTCCTGAAAGTGCGTGCGGGCCGAGCCCACAAGATTGTTGCGGGCCGAGCCCACAAGATTGTTGCGGGCGGGGCCCACAAGATGATGCGGTCCTGTGAAGCAAAGCGCCCACCAGCGGGTTCGCTGTCGCTCTTGACGCCTCTCATACGGCGGTCGGGATACCGTTGACGCCTCTCTTACGGTGTGGCCATGCCTCGTTCACCAGATCGCCGCACCTCGCGGGAGCTGATCGTTCCGGTGTCGCCCGCTCACCCCGGTGTCCCGCGGGTGCCGTCCGAACGCGGCGACTGCACGGCCGGTCGCCAGTCGTAGCCCCAGTGGCCCAACCACAGGGCGCCCAGGGCGTCTTGGGCGCGGGTCGGCGTCGCGATGCCCGGCGACACCAAGGACATGACGGCCCGTCATGGCGGCGTGGGGCGGGGCGCCTCGCCGTCGACCACGGCGTCCCAGGCGCCGTAACGCCAGCCGGATGTCAGGGCGTTGGGGACGCCCGGCCCGCGGCCCCCCTCTGAGCCGCGGGTCGGGACATCCCTGTGGACGAACGACCGGATCCTGATGTGCTGCGGGCACAGTCCCGGCCCCCGCATCTGGACTGTGCGCACTGCCGGCCGTGATCGTCACGTGCTCTCGACCTCACATCACGGACTCGTTCGCCCGTTCCCCCGTGGTGATCATTCTTGGGTCCGCCGCAGCCCTTCCCGGTTTTGTTGACGCCCTCCTGATGCACCACCAGGCCTTCTTGACGAAGGCTTGACGGATGTTCAAGAAGGCCTGTCAGGGGGTCGTAAATTCCCCGCTGCGAAGGCGATTTGGTGTGCTGGGGACGGCTAGCTTCCTCTCCGCACGGCCGCGCTCCGTGGCCGCTCCCCCACCAGAAAGTCACCTCCACCGATGCTTCCCGCCGCCCCGCAGCAGGCTCCCCCGGCGCCCGAGAGCCAGTCGTCCGGGCGCAGTCCCCGGAGCCGTCCCGGCCGTCGGCGCGTGCGCCCCGGCGGCCTCGTCGATCCCGTGCAGATCCTCAAGTCGTTCCCCGACGCGCTGCGCAAGCTGCGCCCGCGCGCGCTGGTCAAGAACCCCGTCCTGTTCGTGGTGGGCTGCGGCGCGGTGATCACGACGGGGACCGCGGTGTTCGACCCGTCGGTGTTCTCATGGATCATCGGTGTCTGGCTGTGGCTCACGGTCTTCTTCGCGAACCTCGCGGAGGCGGTGGCGGAGGGCCGGGGCAAGGCGCAGGCGCTCGCGCTGCGCAAGGCGCGTACGGACACGGTCGCCCTGCGCCTGCGGCACAACTGGCGGGTGGGCACCGACCTGCGGGACGCGGAGACGGAGGCGGTGGCCGCCACCGAGCTGCGGCCCTTCGACTTCGTCCTGGTCGAGGCGGGCGAGCTGATCCCGGCGGACGGCGATGTCGTCGACGGGGTCGCCGCGGTCGACGAGTCCGCGGTCACGGGTGAGTCGGCGCCGGTCATCCGGGAGTCGGGCGGGGACCGCAGCGGCGTCACGGGCGGTACGACGGTGCTGTCCGACCGGATCGTCGTACGGGTCACCTCGCGCGCCGGGCACTCCTTCCTGGACCGGATGATCTCCCTCGTCGAGGGCGCGTCCCGGCAGAAGACGCCGAACGAGATAGCCCTCAACATCCTGCTCGCGGCGCTCACCATCGTGTTCGTCCTCGTCGTCGTCAGCCTGCAGTCGATGGCTTCGTACGCGGACGCGGCGCAGCCCACAACCGTGCTCGTGGCGCTGCTCGTGACGCTGATCCCGACGACGATCGGCGCGCTGCTCTCCGCGATCGGCATCGCGGGCATGGACCGGCTCGTGCAGCGCAACGTGCTCGCCATGTCCGGCCGCGCGGTCGAGGCGGCGGGCGACGTGAACACCCTGCTCCTCGACAAGACCGGCACCATCACCCTCGGCGACCGTGCGGCGGACGCGTTCATGCCGCTCCCCGGCGTCGACGAACTGCACTTGGCGGACGCCGCCCAGCTCTCCTCGCTGGCCGACGAGACGCCCGAGGGCCGCTCGATCGTCGTGCACGCCAAGAACACGTACGGGCTGCGCGCACCGGCGCGGGGCGAGCTGGCCAACGCGCAGTTCGTGGGGTTCACCGCGCAGACCCGGATGAGCGGCATCGACCTGCGCTGGGACAACGGGGCCGCCTGCGCCATCCGCAAGGGTGCCGCGGCCCAGGTCATCACCTGGGTGGAACTGCGCGGCGGCCAGGTGCCGCCGCAGGCGCGGATGTTCGCGGACTCCGTCGCCGCCGCCGGCGGTACGCCGCTGCTGGTCGCCGTGCACGACTGGGACGGGCCGCGGGTCCTCGGTGTCATCCAGCTCAAGGACGTGGTGAAGGACGGCATCCGGGAGCGGTTCGCAGAGCTGCGCCGCATGGGCATCCGTACCGTCATGATCACCGGTGACAACGTGCTCACGGCGCGCGCCATCGCCCGGGAGGCGGGCGTCGACGACTTCCTCGCGGAGGCGACCCCCGAGGACAAGCTCGACCTGATCAAGAAGGAACAGGAGGGCGGCAAGCTCGTCGCAATGACCGGCGACGGCACCAACGACGCCCCGGCGCTCGCGCAGGCCGACGTCGGCGTGGCCATGAACACCGGCACCTCGGCCGCCAAGGAGGCCGGGAACATGGTGGACCTGGACTCCAACCCGACCAAGCTCATCGAGATCGTCGAGATCGGCAAGCAACTGCTGATCACCCGCGGCGCGCTGACCACCTTCTCGATCACCAACGACGTCGCCAAGTACTTCGCGATCATCCCCGCGATGTTCGCGGGGGCCTACCCGGGCCTGGAGTCGCTCAACATCATGGGGCTGCACAGCCCGAAGTCCGCGATCACCTCGGCGATCATCTTCAACGCGCTCATCATCGTGGTGCTGATCCCGCTCGCCCTGCGCGGCGTGCGCTACACCCCGGCGTCCGCGCACGACCTGCTGCGGCGCAACCTCGCGGTGTACGGACTCGGCGGGCTCGTGCTGCCCTTCCTCGGCATCAAACTGATCGACCTGGTGGTGTCGACGCTCCCGGGCCTCAGCTGAGGCCCCTGACGGCCACCCCTGCGGGCCCGCACATCAGGGCCCCGTCAAAGCCCGTGAGCGGCACTTGAAGCCCCGCTCACGGGCCAGTTAGATGAACGACGTGAACTGCTTCGTGCGCCATGACGACCGGCCGCCTCATACGGCGGTGCCGGTCCCGCGCCCTGTTCACAGCACGGTGCGCTGACGCCGCACCGCACCCTCCCCCGCCGTGACCGGCGCTCCTGACGAGCGCGCACGGCCTTTTCGCAGCGCATGCCGCAAGCCCTCGCCGAGGGCTGCCCCGGCATGCCTCCACCACAGGATCAGACATGTCTTCTGCCTCACTGTCCGGGCGTACCGCGCTCGTCACCGGAGCCACCTCCGGCATCGGCTACGAGACCGCGCGCCTCCTCGCCGAGCGCGGCGTCACCGTGCTCGTGCACGGCCGCACCGCCGACGAGGCCCAGGCCGCCGTCGACAGGCTCATCGCCATGGCCGGCATCGACGCCTCGCGGCTGCGCGCCCTCGCCGCCGACTTCACCCATCTGGAGGAAGTCGAGCGGCTCGCTGCCCTCGTCGTCGCCGAACACCCGCACCTGGACGTCCTGGTGAACAACGCGGGCATGGCCGCGCCGGAGCGCCACACCATCACCGCCGACGGCAACGAGATCGCCTTCCAGGTGAACTTCCTCGCCCACTTCCTCCTGACCGGCCTGCTGGAGGCGTCCCTGACCAGCGAGCCCGGCGGCCGCGTCGTCAACGTCTCGTCGTCGCTGCACCGCACCGCGTCCATCCAGTGGAGCGACCCGAACCGCGCCCGCCGCTACTCCCGCCTGGCCGCCTACGCCCAGTCGCAGCTCGCGCTCACGGTCTTCGCCGCCGACCCGCGCGTCACCGCCGTGTCCGTGCACCCCGGCGTGTGCGACACCGCGCTGCTGCCGCTGTACGCCCACGAGGGCACGTCGGCCACCGCGGGCGCCGCGCACGTGGTGCGCCTGTGCGACCCGGCCACGGAGATCGTCAACGGCGCGTACTACGACCGCTCCGAGCGGGTCGAGCCGGCCGCGGCCGCCCTGGAGGACCGCACCGTCAAGCGTCTGAACAAGCTCGCCGCCCTGCTGGTGGGCCACACCTCTTGAAGGAGTCGAACGCCTGGATGTCCAAGCGCGCACGCAAGAAGAGAGCCCGCCGTAGGAAGAAGGCCAACCACGGCAGCAAGGCAGGGAGCTAGCCTGCCGCCACCTGGTCAGCGGTGCCGTCCTCCAGACCCGGGGACGGCACCGCTGACCGCCTCAGAGCCCCGCACCGACCGCACCCAGGGCATCCCCCGTCCCACCCCGGCCCCCGGCCGACCGCAGCACCGCCCTCGGACGACCGCGCCAGAGCTCCGGCGCCACCCCGCACTCCCGAACGCCCGCCCCACGCCCCTCCCGGAGGACCACCCCGTGATCCCGCTCCCGCGGCACCGACTTCCCGCCCTCACCAGCTGGTTCGCCGCCGGAGCCGCCGGCACGGCCGCGCTGCCCGAGCACGTCCGGGCGCACGGCACCGGCCAGTGGTGGGCCGACCGCGCCGACGCGCCGCGCGCCCTCGCGGTGTCCTGCGCCGGTCATGTGCTGCTCAGCGGCGACCCGAGCGCGGTGGCTCCGGGCGGCCTCGCGCAGTTCACGACCAGTCATGTCGTGGCCTCGGCACGGTTCCTGCCCGTGCTCGCCGCCGCCTTCGACCGCCTCGTGCCCGACGAGCGCATGGTGTACGTCCACCGGGAGCGCGCCGTCGCGCCCCGGCCGCCGCGCGGGGTGCGGGTGCGCCGGGTGACGAGTGACGACGCGCTCGCACTCGCGGCGCTCTGGCCCGACTCGGGCTGGATCCACTCCAGTTGGGGCGGCCCCTCGGCGCTGGCCGCCTCCGGGCACGCCGTCGCCGCCTTCGACCGTGCCGACCGGGCCGTGGCCGTGGCGTGCGCCTACTTCGCGGGCGACGCGTACGAGGACGTGGCCGTGGCCACCGCGCCCGAGCACCGCCGCAAGGGCCTCGCGCACGCTTGCGTCGCCGCGCTCACGGCGGACATTTCGGCCCGCGGCCGCACCGCGAGCTGGTCCTGTGCCCGCGCCAACCGGCCCAGTCGCCTGCTCGCCTGGACGGCCGGGTTCCGCCTGGAGCGCGAGTACACCCACTACGTCACCGGCGGCGCCCCGCGCGGCACCGGCGCCGACATCGGCCACACCGCCGGACAGGGGTTGGTCCCCGCCCAGGCCACCCCGCGGATGTCGGCGAAAACCCCTGTTTGAAGGCGTGCGGAGCACCGCTGCGACCCCTACGAAACCCCTATATATTACCTGCGGGTAATAACTTGCGGGCTGGCCGAGTTCAAGACTGACGGGGAGAGTGCAAGGTCACAGCGGTGCCCGGGCATAGGGCCCTGATTGAGCCCTAGCATCGGAACATGACGGTCCAGCCTGACGACGGGCTTTCCCTGGCCGCCGAGTTCCCTGATGCGACCCATGAGCAGTGGCAACGCCTGGTGGAGGGCGTACTGCGGAAGTCGGGTAAGGACGTATCGGGGACGGCGGCGGAGAAAGCGCTGTCCACCGCGCTCGAGGACGGGCTCAGCACCCGCCCCCTGTACACCGCCCGTGACGCGGTGGCCGATGTCGGCCATCCGGGTTTCGCCCCGTTCGTACGCGGCGGACGCGCCGCGGGCGGTGCCGCGACCGGTTGGGACGTACGGCAGCGGCACACGACGGGCGACCCCGTCCGCACGAACGAGTCGATCCTCGCCGACCTCGAGAACGGCGTGACGTCGCTGTGGCTCACCCTCGGCCCGGACGCGCTGCCGGTGTCCGGCCTGGAGCGGGCGCTCGCCGGCGTCTATCTGGACCTGGCCCCGATCGTGCTCGACGCCGGAGCCGATGTCGGGCCCGCCGCCCGTGAGTTGCTGCGCCTGATCGAGGCCGCGGGCGTCGCCAAGGACGCGGCGCGCGGCAACCTCGGCGCCGACCCGCTGGCGTACGAGGCGCGCACGGGACAGGAGTTGGAGTCGGAGGCGGCCGTCGAACTGGCGCGGCTGTGCGGCCGTGAGTACGGCGGCCTGCGCGCGTTCACCGTGGACTCCCTGCCGTACCACGAGGCGGGCGGCTCGGCCGCGCAGGAGCTGGGCGCGTCCCTGGCGACCGGCGTGGCCTATCTGCGACTCCTGACCGGCGCGGGCCTCACCCTGCAAGAGGCGTGCGCGCAACTGGAGTTCCGGTACGCGGCCACGGCCGACCAGTTCCTGACCATCGCCAAGCTCCGCGCGGCCCGGCGCCTTTGGGCGCGCGTCGCCGAGGCGAGCGGCGACGTCGACGCGGGCGCGCAGCGCCAGCACGCGGTGACCTCGCCGGTGATGATGGCGCGCCGCGACCCGTGGGTGAACATGCTCCGCACCACCGTGGCCTGCCTGAGCGCGGGCGCGGGCGGCGCGGACGCGGTCACCGTGCTGCCGTTCGACCACTCCCTGGGCCAGCCGGACGCCTTCGCGCGCCGCATCGCCCGCAACACCTCGACGATCCTCCTGGAGGAGTCACACCTGGCGCGGGTCATCGACCCGGCGGGCGGCTCGTACTACGTGGAGCGGCTCACCGACGAACTCGCGCACGCCGCCTGGGAGTTCTTCCAGGAGATCGAGCGCGCGGGCGGCCAGGCGGCGGCCCTGCGCTCCGGTCTGCTCGGCGACCGGCTGGCGGCGACGTGGGCGGAGCGCGGCAAGAAGCTCGCCAAGCGCCGCGAACCCATCACGGGCGTCAGCGAGTTCCCGAACCTCGCCGAGAAGCCCGTGCGGCGCGAGAGCGCTCCCGCCGGTCCGACGGGCGGCCTGCCGCGCGTGCGCCGCGACGAGGCGTACGAAGCCCTGCGGGCCCGCTCCGACGCCCACCTCGCCGGGACCGGCACCCGCCCCAAGGTGTTCCTGGCGGCCCTCGGCCCGGCCGCGGCTCACACCGCGCGCGCCGCGTTCGCCTCGAACCTCTTCCAGGCGGGTGGCATCGAGGCCGTCCACGACCCGGTGTCCGTGGACGCCGCGAGCGCCGCCGACGCCTTCCTGGCCAGTGGTGCGCGCGTCGCCTGCCTGTGCTCCAGTGACGCCCTGTACGCGGAGGAGGCGGCCGCGGTCGCCGCCGCGCTGAAGTCGGCGGGCGCGGAGCGGGTATTCCTTGCTGGACGGCCCGGTGAGTTCGGGGACGTCGACGCCTATGTCTTCGCCGGCTGCGACGCCGTGGCCGTGCTCACCTCCACCCTCGACCTCATGGGAGTGGCGCCATGACGATCCCCGACTTCTCCGGCATCGGCCTGGAGCCGGACGCGGCCCCGCGGGGCTCCGCCGAGCAGTGGCGCGCCGCGGTCGAGACGGCCACCGGCAAGGACGCGGACGACCTGCTGTGGGAGACCCCGGAGGGCATCGCCGTCCAGCCGCTGTACACGGGCGCCGACCTGGAGGGCCTGGACTTCCTGGGCACGTACCCGGGCGTCGCGCCGTATCTGCGCGGTCCGTATCCGACGATGTACGTCAACCAGCCCTGGACGATCCGGCAGTACGCGGGCTTCTCCACGGCTCAGGAGTCCAACGCCTTCTACCGCCGCAACCTCGCGGCGGGCCAGAAGGGCCTGTCCGTCGCCTTCGACCTGCCGACCCACCGCGGCTACGACAGCGACCACCCGCGGGTGACCGGTGACGTCGGCATGGCGGGCGTGGCGATCGACTCGATCTACGACATGCGGCAGCTCTTCGACGGCATTCCGCTGGACAAGATGACCGTGTCGATGACGATGAACGGCGCCGTGCTGCCCGTGCTCGCGCTGTACATCGTCGCCGCCGAGGAGCAGGGGGTGCCGCCGGAGAAGCTGGCGGGGACCATCCAGAACGACATCCTCAAAGAGTTCATGGTCCGCAACACCTACATCTATCCGCCGAAGCCCTCGATGCGGATCATCTCCGACATCTTCTCGTTCACCTCGCAGAAGATGCCGCGCTACAACTCCATCTCGATCTCCGGCTATCACATCCAGGAAGCCGGAGCGACGGCCGACCTGGAGCTGGCGTACACCCTCGCGGACGGCGTCGAGTACCTGCGGGCGGGCCGGGAAGCGGGGCTGGACGTGGACGCGTTCGCGCCGCGCCTGTCGTTCTTCTGGGCGATCGGCATGAACTTCTTCATGGAGGTCGCCAAGCTCCGCGCGGCTCGGCTGCTGTGGGCGAAGCTGGTCAAGCAGTTCGAGCCGAAGAACGCCAAGTCCCTGTCGTTGCGCACCCATTCGCAGACCTCCGGCTGGTCCCTGACCGCGCAGGACGTCTTCAACAACGTGACCCGCACCTGCGTGGAGGCGATGGCGGCGACGCAGGGCCACACCCAGTCCCTGCACACGAACGCCCTCGACGAGGCGCTGGCCCTGCCCACGGACTTCTCGGCGCGCATCGCCCGCAACACCCAGCTCCTGCTCCAGCAGGAGTCGGGCACCTGCCGGGTCATCGACCCGTGGGGCGGCAGCGCGTACGTGGAGAAGCTGACGTACGACCTGGCGCGCCGCACCTGGCAGCACATCCAGGAGGTCGAGGCGGCGGGCGGCATGGCGCAGGCCATCGACGCGGGCATCCCGAAGCTGCGCGTGGAGGAGGCCGCGGCGCGCACGCAGGCCCGCATCGACTCCGGGCGGCAGCCGGTGATCGGCGTGAACAAGTACCGTGTGGACAGCGACGAGCAGATCGAGGTCCTGAAGGTCGACAACTCCTCGGTGCGGACCCAGCAGATCGAGAAGCTGCGGCGGCTGCGCGAGGAGCGCGACGAGGCGGTCTGCCAGGACGCGCTGCGCAAGCTCACCGCGTCGGCCGAGCGCGGCTCGGGCCCCGGTCTTGAGGGCAACCTGCTCGCGCTCGCGGTCGACGCGGCCCGCGCGAAGGCGACGGTCGGCGAGATCTCGGACGCCCTGGAGAAGGCGTACGGGCGGCACGCGGGCCAGATCCGTACGATCTCCGGTGTGTACCGCACCGAAGCAGGCCCGTCGCCGTCCGTGGAGCGCACTCGCGCGCTGGTGAAGTCCTTCGAGGAGGCCGAGGGCCGCCGTCCGCGCATCCTGGTCGCCAAGATGGGCCAGGACGGTCACGACCGCGGCCAGAAAGTCATCGCGACCGCCTTCGCCGACCTGGGCTTCGACGTCGACGTCGGCCCGCTGTTCCAGACGCCCGCGGAGGTGGCGCGGCAGGCCGTCGAGGCGGACGTGCACATCGTCGGCGTCTCCTCGCTGGCGGCGGGGCACCTGACGCTGGTCCCGGCGCTGCGCGCGGAGCTGGCCGAGGAGGGCCGCGAGGACATCATGATCGTCGTGGGCGGCGTGATCCCCCCGCAGGACGTGGCGGCGCTGCACGAGGCGGGCGCGGCGGCGGTGTTCCCGCCCGGCACGGTCATCCCCGACGCGGCGTACGACCTGGTGCGGCGGCTCGCCGCCGGTCTGGGCCACGAACTGCCCGGCGAGGCCGCTTCCGGCAGTGGCGAGCTGTGAGCCGCTGAGCCCATGGCACCGAGGATCGATCTCGACACATATGTGAAGGGCGTGCTCGACGGCAAGCGCGCGCACATCGCGCGGGCGATCACGCTCGTGGAGTCCACCAGGGCCGAACACCGGGCGCTCGCCCAGCAGTTGCTGACACAGCTGCTCCCGCACTCGGGGCGGGCGCGGCGCATCGGCATCAGCGGCGTGCCGGGAGTCGGCAAGTCGACGTTCATCGACGCGCTCGGCACGATGCTGACGTCGCTGGGCCACCGGGTCGCGGTGCTCGCCGTCGACCCGTCCTCGACGCGGACGGGCGGCTCCATCCTGGGCGACAAGACCCGGATGGAACGCCTCGCGGTGGACCCGATGGCGTTCGTGCGGCCCTCGCCCACGGCGGGGACGCTCGGCGGCGTCGCGAAGGCGACGCGGGAGTCCATCGTGGTGATGGAGGCGGCGGGGTACGACGTGGTGCTCGTGGAGACCGTCGGCGTCGGCCAGTCCGAGACGGCCGTGGCGAACATGGTCGACACGTTCCTGCTCCTGACCCTCGCCCGCACCGGCGACCAACTGCAGGGCATCAAGAAGGGCGTCCTGGAGCTGGCCGACGTGATCGCGGTCAACAAGGCGGACGGCCCGCACGAGCGGGACGCGCGCTCGGCGGCACGGGAGCTGGCGGGCGCCCTGCGCCTCATGCACCCCTCCGACGCCGCGTGGACGCCGCCCGTGCTGAGCTGCAGCGCCCGCGAGTCCAAGGGCCTGGACACCCTCTGGGACCGGCTCGAACAGCATCGGGCGCTCCTGGACTCCACCGGCCGCCTCGCCGCGAAACGCCGTGACCAGCAGGTCGACTGGACGTGGACGATGGTGCGCGACGAACTCCTCGGCCGCCTGCACGCCCACCCCGACGTGCGACGCCTCGCACCGGACCTGGAGCAGCGGGTGCGGGAGGGGACGCTGACGGCGACGTCGGCGGCGGAGCGGATCCTGGACGCGTTCCAGCAGCCGTCCGGCACGGACACCGGCACCAGCAGAACCGCCAGCACCAGCACGGACACCGGCACCGGCACCGGCACCGGCACCGGCACCGGCACCGGCACCAAGGAGGACTCGGCTCAGTGAGTGTCGACGCACCGCCGGTGCTGACGAGGGTCGAGGGCCGCGCGGGCCACATCGTCCTGAACCGGCCCCGCGCCCTGAACGCGCTCGACCACCCGATGGTCCGCCTCATCGACGAGGCGCTGACCGCGTGGGAGCACGACGACGCGGTCCGCACGGTTGTCGTGACGGGCGCCGGTGAGCGCGGCCTGTGCGCGGGCGGTGACATCCGGGCCGTGCGTGCGGACATCCTCGCGGGCGGCGGCGCGGCGTCGGCGGCGTTCTGGCACGACGAGTACCTGCTCAACGCCCGCATCGCGCGCTACGGGAAGCCGTACGTGGCGGTGATGGACGGGTACGTGATGGGCGGCGGCGTCGGGGTCTCGGCACACGGCGACGTGCGCGTCGTCACCGAGCGGTCCCAGGTCGCCATGCCGGAGACGATCATCGGCTTCGTCCTGGACGTCGGCGCCACGCACCTGCTGACGCGGGCGCCGGGCGAACTCGGTACGCATCTGGCGCTGACCGGCACGGCGATGGGCGCGGGCGACGCGCTGCTGTGCGGCCTCGCCGACCACTACGTGCCGTCGGAGCGCCTCGCGGACTTCACGGCGGCGCTCGCGGACACCGACGCGCCGGACGCCGTGCGGACCTACGCCGCGCCTGCGCCGGAGGGCGAACTCGCCGCTCGCCGCGCGTGGATCGACTCCTGCTACGCCGCCGACTCGGTGGAGGAGATCGTCGACCGCCTGCAGTCCTGTGGCGAGCGGGCGGCGAAGGAGACCGCCGAGGTCCTGCTGTCGCGCTCCCCCACCGCGCTGAAGGTCACGCTGGCCGCGCTGCGCCGGGCGCGGGCCCTGGGTTACCTGGAGGAGGCGCTCAACCAGGAGTACCGGGTGTCGTGCGCCTGTCTGACGGCGCCGGACTTCCCGGAGGGGGTGCGGGCCCAGGTCGTCGACAAGGACCGGGCCCCGCGGTGGTCGCCCGCCGAGCTGGGGTCGGTGACGGAGGCGGCCGTGGAGCGGTTCTTCGGGCCTTGTGCGTATGGGGAGTTGGGGCTGCGTCCCTGAGCGGGTGGAGCCGCACCCCGGGCCTGGCGCGCCGTCGGATAGGGCTCTGCCGTGCTGACGGCGCCGCTCCCGGCTTCGCCCTCACCGCCGACCGCGCCTGCTCCCGGCTACGGCGGGTCGACCACCGTGATCACGGCGAGGAGTTGCACGGCGAGACGCTCACCCCAGCGGGCGACGCCCAGGGCTATCCAGTGCCCTTCGACCCGCCACAGGTGGAGGTCGGGGACGGATTCGCTGAGCGTGGCCCACGGGTCGGGGATCGGCTCGCCCGCACCGTCGGCCTCCTGGGCCATGACGCGGATGAGGACGCCGGTCAGGCCGAAGACCTGCGGCTCGCCCCAGCGCTCGGTGAGGAGCACGGCCAAGGCGTCCCGCTCGGCCTCGCACTGCGCCTCCGTCTCCTCGTGGGCCGTGCCGTCGTCGTCCCACAGCTGGTCGTGCGTCGCTAACTCCGCGACGTGGAAACCGGGTCCGCCGTAGCCGTGCTCCGACCTGCCGGGCGCCGCGGGGAAGTCCCGGGCGCGCAGCAGGTCGATCGCGGCGAGGTGGTCTGCGCTGCTCATGTGTCCAGTAAAGCCGCCGCCACTGACATTTGGCTGCCCGTCAGGCGTCGGACGACTGACGAGGCCTCACGCGTCCCGCCGCCGCACCGCCCACCACCCGGCGGCCAGCGCCGCCGCGGCCCACAGCACGGTCACCCCGAGACCCGCCCAGGGGCCGAGCATTCCGCTGGGGTCCTCGTGCAGGATCTGCTGTCCGGCCCGGCCGGGCAGGAACTGGGCCGCGCCGCCCGACATGTCCCCGAGCACGAACGGGACGATCAGGGTGAACGGGATCAGCACGCCGAGCACGGCGACCCCGCTGCGCAGCACCGCCGTGAGGCCCGCCGCGAACAGCGCCATCAGCGCGAGGTACACGCCGCCCCCGACGCACGCGCGCACCGCCCCCGGGTGGCCGAGCCCGATCGCGTACTCACCGAGGAAGGCCTGGCCGCCCAGGAACGTGGTGAAGCTGGTGACGAGCCCCACCAGGAGCGCCGCCGCGCCCAGGACGGCGATCTTCGCCCCGTAGAACAGGCCCCGGCGCGGCACGGCCGCCAGGGAGACCCGCAGCGCGCTGTTGACGTACTCGGAGCTGACGGCCGTCGCACCGAAGCTGATGACGGCGACCTGCCCGAAGTTGAACGCGTAGAAGGCGTCGAAGAGGGGTTCGGCGTCGGCGTTGTCGGCCTCCGCGCGGCCGACGGTGGCGAAGACGAGGACCGTGATCGCGACGGTCGCCACGAACACCGCGATGAGCGAGCCGACGCTCCCCCGCAGCGACTTGATCTTGATCCATTCGGAGTGGAGCACGGCGGACGTGGACACGGTCAGGCCTCCTGGAGGGGTGCGGGGTCGGCAGCGGACGCGGCGAACTCCGTCTCGGCGGCGGTCAGCGTGAGGTACGCCTCCTCCAGGGAGGCCTCCTCGTCGGCGAGTTCGAGGATCGGCACGCCGTCCTGGGCGGCGAGCCTGCCGATCACCTCGGCCCGGACGCCGTCGACCGTCCAGCGGCCGTCGTCCGCCTCGGTCAGCTCGTGCCCCGCGCGGGCGAGCACCGCGCGCAGCCGGGCCGGGTCGGTGGTGCGCGCCCGGACGCGCGGTCGGCTGTGCCCGGCGATGAACTCCCGCATCGGCATGTCCGCGAGCAGCCTGCCCCGGCCGAGGACCACCAGGTGGTCGGCGAACGTCGCGGTCTCGTTCATGAGGTGGCTGGACACCAGGACGGTGCGGCCCTCGCGGGCCAGACGCAGCATCAGCTCACGGATCCAGATGATCCCTTCGGGGTCGAGCCCGTTGGACGGTTCGTCCAGGAGCACCACGGCGGGGTCCCCGAGCAGCGCGGCGGCGATCCCGAGGCGCTGCCGCATGCCCAGGGAGTACGTCTTCACGCGGCGGCCCGCGACCGCGGTGAGGCCGGTCTCCTCCAGGACCTCGTCCACGCGCGCGGGGGCGATGCGGTTGCTCACGGCGAGCGCGAGGAGGTGGTTGCGGGCGGTGCGGGACCCGTGCGCGGCCTGCGCGTCGAGCAGGGCGCCGACCTGGCGGAGCGGTTCGTCGTACGTGGCGTACGGGCGGCCGCCGACGGTGGCGGTGCCGGACGTGGGCCGGTCGAGGCCGAGCACGATGCGCAACGTGGTGGACTTTCCGGCGCCGTTGGGGCCGAGGAAGCCGGTGACCTGGCCGGGGCGGACGCTGAAGGTCACGTCGTCCACCGCGCGGGTGGTGCCGTACTCCTTGGTGAGCTGTTGGACGTCGATGCTGGTCATGGGCACAGCGTCGCGGTCGGCGCGGGGCGGCGGCTTCCCCCGCCCGGGGAGATCGTCTCCCCCGTGCGGGGGAGCCGGGCCCGGCGCGGGTGCTGGCACGATGACGGCATGCCCCGCTTCCTGCGACCGCTCGCCCGCGCGGTCACGTACACCCGCTGGCTGCACGTGCTCCTCGGCGCCGTCCCCGGGCTGACGTGCGCGTCGGTCTACGGGATCTCGGATGCGAAGGCCCTCGACCTGTTCGTGGGGTTCTTCGTCCTCCCGATCCCCCTGGGCATCGCGGCCGGTCTGGTGCCAGCGATGCGCCGGGCCGAGGGCCTGCAGGCGCGGCTGATGCTGTTTCCCGGCGCCCACGCGCGCGGGGCGGCCGGTCCGTCCGACGCGGAGCGCGTCGACTCCGGTGTCTCCGTCATGCCGTCGGCCTCCTGGAACGAGCGGTGCCGCACGGCGCTCTGGCTGCTGCTGCGCATGGAGACGGGGTGCGCGACGGGTTTCGCGTCGACGCTGCTCATCGGGCAGACGCTGGCGCTGATCGGTGCGACGGCGCAGGAGCGGACGGCGGATCCGGCGCTGTTCTTCCCCTCGCTGGCGGACGGCCCCTGGTGGGTGGACGCGCTGCTCGTCCCCGTGCCGCTGCTGATCCTGCTCGGCTTCGTCGTCGTGGTGGGGCACTTCGTGGCAGCCATCGCCGAACGCCTCCTCGGCCCCTCCCCCGCCCAGCGCCTCGCCGCCCTGGAGGAGCGCACCGAGCAACTCCTGGAGCGCAACCGCATCGCCCGCGAACTGCACGACTCCATCGGGCACGCGCTGACCGTCGCGGTGGTGCAGGCGGGCGCCGCGCGGGCCACCGCCGACCCGGCGTTCACCGAGCGCGCCCTGGAAGCCATCGAGGACACCGGCCGCCATGCCTTGGAGGACCTGGAGCGGGTCCTGCGGGTGCTGCGGGAGGACGGCCAGCCCGCGCGCCAGCGGCCGACGCTCGCGGACGCCGACCGGCTGCTTGACTCCGCGCGCACGTCGGGGGTGAAGGTCGAGGCCGAGGTGACGGGCCCGGTGGACCGGCTGCCGGGGCCGGTGTCAGGCGAGGGCTACCGCATGCTCCAGGAGTCCCTGACGAACGTCCTGCGGCACGCGGGCCCGGTGCCGGTACACGTCCGAGTCGCCGCCGACGACGGCCTGCTCACGCTCGACGTACGCAACGCCCTGTCCGGGCCCGCGACACCCACCGGGCGCGGCGGCAGCGGCCTGCGCGGGATCCGCGAGCGCGCGACCCTGCTCGGCGGGCGGGCACACACGGGGCCGCACGAAGGCGACTGGCGGGTCCACGTCGAACTGCCCCTGACGTGACGGCAGCCACGGCCGAAACGACGACGGCACGGACTACGTAGAGGCTCACTTCGCACATAGCGGCCGACTTCCTACGTAGCGCCCGCTTCGGGACGCGGCGGCCGTAGGGCTCGCTTCGGGACTCGGCGGCGTACCGGAAAACCCGTGATCTACGCTGACCGAATGCCGGTCACCGTCCTGCTCGTCGACGACGAGCCCCTCGTCCGCGCGGGTCTGCGTGCCGTCCTGGAGGCGCAGCCCGACATCGAGGTCGTCGGGGAGGCCGCGGACGGCGCCGCCGTGATCCCGCTGGTGCGGGAGCTGCGGCCGGACGTGGTCGCCATGGACGTGCGCATGCCGCTGCTCGACGGCATCGAGGCCACCCGCGCGGTGCTGCGCACGGTCACCGACCCGCCCAAGATCCTCGTCATCACGACCTTCGAGAACGACGAGTACGTGTACGAGGCGCTGCGCGCGGGCGCCGACGGCTTCCTGCTGAAGCGGGCCAGGCCCGCGGAGATCGTGCACGCGGTGCGCCTGGTGGCCGAGGGCGAGTCGCTGCTGTTCCCGGCTGCGGTGCGTGATCTTGCGGGCGCCCACGGGCGGCAGCGGGGCAATCCGGACGCCCGGGCGGCCCTGGAGCGGGCCGCGCTGACGGGGCGCGAGGAGGAGGTGCTGCGGCTGATGGCGCGCGGTCTGTCGAACGCGGAGATCGCGGCGCGCCTCGTCGTCGGCAACGAGACGGTGAAGTCGCATGTGAGCTCGCTGCTCGCGAAACTCGGGGCGCGCGACCGGACCCAGGCCGTCATCGTGGCGTACGAATCCGGCTTCGTGGCTCCGGGCTGAACCGGCCCTCTTGCGGGCGGCCTGATCGGCACTCGCCCCGATCGGTGGCTTCCGAGTACTCTTCGCCCATCATGCGCATGGGATGGAAGGACGGACGTTGGGGCGGCTGACCGGCGGAGATCCTTCTCTGCTACGGCGGATCAACTCCGCGGTCGTGCTGCACGCGCTGCGTGCGGCGGACTTCGCGACACTCACCGAGATCACCCGGGTGACGGGGCTTTCGCGGCCCACCGTCGAGGGCGTGGTCGAAGGGCTCAGCGAGGCCGGGCTCGTCGTGGAGACGGACGCGGACGAGGGGGGCGCGCGGCGGCAGGGTCGACCGGCGCGGAAGTTCCGGTTCCGGGCGGAGGCGGGACATCTGCTCGGTCTCGAGATCGGTCCGCACCGCGTCGCCGCCGTCCTGTCCGACCTCGACGGCAAGATCCTCGGCACCGCGGCGAAGGACGTGTCCGAGACGGCACCCGCCGACGAGCGCCTCGACCGGATGCGGAGCGCCGTCGCCGATCTGCTGCGCCGCGCGGGCGTCTCTCGTGGCTCGCTGCGCGCCGTCGGCGTCGGCAGCCCGGGGATCGTGGAGGCCGACGGCTCCGTGCGGCTGAGCACGGCGCTGCCGGGCTGGACGGGCCTGCCGCTGGGCGAGCGGCTGCGGCGCTCCTTCAAGTGTCCGGTCCTGGTGGAGAACGACGCCAACGCGGCAGCGGTCGCCGAGCACTGGAAGGGCGCGGCGACGGAGTCGGACGACGTGGTGTTCGTCCTGGCCGGGCTGAGCCCCGGTGCCGGTTCGCTGATCGGCGGGCGGCTGCACCGGGGGTACGGCGGGGCGGCGGGCGAGATCGGCGCGCTGCACCTGCTGGGCCGTGAGGTGACTCCGGAGACGCTGCTCTCGACCACGGACGAGCCGCTGCACCCGCTGGACGAGCAGGCGGTCGCCGAGGTCTTCGCCCACGCGCGCGAGGGCGACGAGCGGGCGCGGGCGGCGGTCGACCGCTTCATCCGCCGCCTGGTGCACGACGTGGCCGCGCTGGTCCTCGCGCTCGACCCGGAGCTGGTCGTGGTGGGCGGCTGGGCGGCGGGCCTGGACGGCGTCCTGGAGCCGCTGCACCGGGAGCTGGCCCGCTACTGCCTGCGGCCGCCCCGGGTGACGCTGTCGATGCTCGGCGAGGCGGCGGTGGCCACGGGCGCGTTGCGGCTCGCGCTCGACCACGTGGAGGAGGAGCTGTTCGCGGTGGAGGGCACGGTGACCGCGCGGCAGTAGGGCGCGGAAGTGCTCACGTCCCCGGGGCGTGGGGCCCGCCGGCTCTCCCGCTCGACGTCGGCTTGCTTGACGCCACAAGGCTGTCGACACCAGCAGGCTTCCGCCGCCGCAAGGCTTTCGACGCCAGCAGGCGAGGCCCCCTCTCGACGGATCGAGAGGGGGCCTCGCCTTCAAGAAGCCTGCTGTCGCGGGTCAGGAAGCCTGCTGCTCCGGCCCGTGGTGGATCTCGACCGCGCCCTGGTCGCCGAAGGTGAGGCGGCAGGTGTCCGCGCGGTACGTCGCCATGGAGAGCGCGGCCGTGCGCCCGTCGGCGAGGAAGCGCGTGGTGACGACCAGGACCGGGGCACCGGGCAGCCGGTCCAGGGCCTTGGCGTCGTCCGCGCGGGCGGAGCCGAGCTCGACGGAGCGGTCCTGGCCCTCCAGGGCGAGGCGGCCCAGCTCGCGCAGCACGGCCCGCGCGCGTGCCGCGCCCGCGGGGGCGTCGATCGCGGAGAGGTCGGGGACCGAGGCCGCCGGGACGTACAGCAGCTCGGCGGCGACGGGCTGGCCGTGCGAGACGCGGGTGCGGCGCACCACGTGCACCGGCTCGTCCGGGTCGATGTCCAGGGCGCGGGCCACCTCGGCGGGCGGGAGCGCGGGCTCGCTGTCCGCGGGCTGCCAGGCGTCCCCGGCCTCGCCGGGCCAGGTGCCCTGGGCGGAGCCGACGGCCACGCCCATGCGGGGCGGCGCGACGGTCGTGCCGACGCCGCGCCGGCGCTGCAGGCGTCCTTCCAGCTCAAGCTGTTCCAGGGCCTGGCGGAGCGTCGCGCGGGCGACGCCGAACCGGGCCGCGAGGTCGCGTTCGTTGGGCAGGATCTCGCCCACGGCGAACTCGGAGTCCAGTGCTTCGCTGAGCACGGTCTTGAGGTGCCAGTACTTCGGCTCCGGCACCGATTCCAGCTGCGTGGTCCCCACCCTGTCCTCCGCAATCGCCGTGCGCAGGCGGCTTTTTCGCGCCTTGTTTATTAAAGGTTCCTGCACTATCTCAGCGACGATAGAGCCGCGCTCACCCTTGGTCAAGACCAATCCTGAGTCCGTTACAGCCCGCAGTGAAGTGGTGCCACAGAGCATTCACGTGCTGTTCGCGCGTGGTCGACACCGGACCTGCGGGCGTGACGCGATTCGATACGTCGCCGCCGTGGCCGCGCACAGCGCAGCCCCCGTCCGGTGCACGGGCAGGGGCTGTGTCGCGCGGGTCGGGGCGCTAGGCGCCGAGCCCCACGAGCTTGTCCGGATTCCGCACGATGTACACGCGCTGGACGTGTCCGTCGGCGATCGCCAACTGGATGACGCTGTCGGGCTTGCCGTCGACTACGAAGAGGATGGATTCGATGCCGTTCAGCTCCAGGTAGCGAATCTCGAACCCGGGGCTCTCCGCGGCGCCCTTGCGGGTGGCGCCCACGATGAAGCGGCCCACCTTGTCGGCCGACTGCACGACCCGCAGCGGCGCCCTGGCCTTGCCGCCGCTGTCGCCCACCAGGTGGGCGTCCGGCGCGAGCATGGACACCAGCCCGTCCAGGTCGCCGTCCACGGCGGCGGCGAGGAAGCGCTCGGTGAGGTCGCGGCGCTCGGCCGGGTCGACCTCGAAGCGGGGCCGCCCCTCCTCGACGTGCTTGCGGGCGCGCCCGGCGAGCTGACGGACGGCGGCCTCGCTGCGGTCGAGCGTCTCGGCGATCTCAGCGAACGGGAACCCGAAGGCCTCGCGCAGCACGAACACCGCGCGTTCCAGCGGCGACAGGGACTCCAGGACGA
Source organism: Streptomyces flavofungini (assembly GCF_014650815.1). GTDB lineage: Bacteria > Actinomycetota > Actinomycetes > Streptomycetales > Streptomycetaceae > Streptomyces > Streptomyces flavofungini. The sequence continues at coordinate 20,471 of NZ_BMVR01000003.1, read as the reverse complement.
CGAGGACGGCGAGCGACACGGTGTCGGCGAGAACGGCCTTCTCCGCGGTGTCGGGCACGGTCGGCCCGAAGTCCGTGACCAGCGGCTCGGGGAGCCACGGCCCGACGTAGGACTCGCGGCGCGACTGCGCGTGGCGCAGCCGGTCGATGGCGAGGCGGGTGGTGATCCGCACCAGGTAGGCGCGCGGTTCACGCACTTCCTCGCGGTCGCCCGCCGACCAGCGCAGCCAGGCGTCCTGGACGACGTCCTCGGCGTCGGCCACCCGCCCGAGCATGCGGTAGGCGACGCCCATGAGGACGGGCCGGTGCTCTTCGAAGACGTCGGTCGCGGTGTCGGTAGCCACCCGACCATCCCAGCCGACGGATCTGCTCGTGTCCACCCGTGCCGGACAAGCGGACGAGGATCACATCGGGCGCGCGACCGGCCGTGCCCGGGCGCGGCCGCAAGTCGGCGCCGCCGCGCTCTTGAAGTCGTACCTACTGAGCGGTAATTGTTCCTGACAAGGTGTCTAAGTCAGGAGCAGTCATGGCCGCACGGGTGGCAGAGGTCGCAGAGGCCGCAGAGGTGTCGTTCAGCGTCGAGTCGCACCGCGGGCCGCGCCCGGTGACCGTCTCGTACCAGCGCTCCGGCACCGGGGCACCACTGCTCCTGCTGCACGGCATCGGTCACCACCGGCAGGCCTGGGACCCCGTGATCGGCATTCTCGCGGCCGAGCGTGACGTGATCGCCGTGGACCTGCCCGGCTTCGGCGTCTCCCCGGCCCTGCCGGACGGGCTCACGTACGACCTGTCGACGGTGGTGCCCGCGCTGCACGCCCTGTGCGGGGCCCTGGGCGTCGAACGACCGCACGTGGCGGGCAACTCGCTGGGCGGTCTGCTCGCCCTCGAACTGGGCCGGGAGAAGCTCGTACGGTCCGTCACCGCGCTGTCGCCCGCCGGGTTCTGGAGCGAGGCGGAGCGCCGGTACGCGTTCACGACGCTCCGCGCGATGCACGGGATCGCGCGGAGCATGCCCCTGCCGATGGTCGAGCGGCTGTCGCGCAGCGCCGTCGGCCGGACCGCGCTCACCAGCACCATCTACGCCCACCCGGGGCACCGTTCGCCGGACGCGGTGGTCGCGGAGACGCTGGCGCTGCGGAACGCCACCGGCTTCCACGAGACGTTGGCCGCCGGGCGGTCCGTGCGCTTCCGCGCCGACGTGCCGGGGCTGCCGGTCACCATCGCCTGGGGCACCCAGGACCGGCTGCTGCTGCGCCGCCAGGGCGTCCGCGCCAAGCACGCCATCCCCGGGGCCCGCCTCGTGCGGCTGCCCGGATGCGGGCACGTCCCGATGCACGACGACCCGGCACTCGTGGCGCGCGTCGTCCTCGACACCAGCCGCTGACCGCCGGAGGCCGGGCACAGGCCGTCGCCCTCCAGCGTCGGCACGCGTCGGCCGTCCTCGTACGACCGGGCACGACCGGACATGACCGGCCCCTGACCTGGGGCCGCGGCCCCGGGACCGGTGCCGCGCGAGTCGATGCCCGGCGCGGCGGTTCCCCTGTGCCCATGGGCAGTTGTTCACTTGTGGTTCGCGTGGGCGCCGTGGCGCCGCAGTACACGTGGCACTGCACATCCGGCCGATTCGCCGTCTCTGGAGGCGTCTTCATGTCACACCGTCCGTCGAGCCCGTCCCCGCGCCGCCGCAGCCTGCTGCGCGGTTCGCTCGCCGTGCCCGCCGCGGCGCTCGCGGTGCCCGCACTGTCCGGCGCGGCCCCGGCGCTGGCCCTGCGGGGGCGCCCGAGCGCCGACTGGGGGGTACAGGCCGGTGACGTGGGCGCGCACTCGGGGCTCGTGTGGGTCCGCTCCGACCGGCCCGCCCACATGATCGTGGAGACGTCCGCCACGGAGTCGTTCCGGCGACCGACCCGCTGGCACGGCCCGCTGCTCGGCCCCCGCACCGACTTCACCGGGACGACGCGGCTGCGCGGGCTGCCCTCGGGCGAGCAGATCCACTACCGCGTGCTCCTGGCCGACCCCGACGACCCGCGCCGCACCGGGAAACCGGTGACCGGCACGTTCCGTACGACCTCCCTGAGACGCCGGGACGACGTGCGCTTCCTTTGGTCGGGGGACATCGCGGGCCAGGGCTGGGGCATCAACCCGGAGCTGGGCGGCTGGCAGGTCTACGAAGAGATGCGCGGCCGCAACCCCGACTTCTTCCTGTGCAGCGGCGACAACATCTACGCCGACGGCCCCATCCAGGCGAGCGTCAAGCTGCCCGACGGGCGGGTGTGGAAGAACATCACCACTCCGGAGAAGTCGAAGGTCGCCGAGACCCTCGCGGAGTTCCGCGGCAACTTCCGCTACAACCTGCTCGACGAGCACCTGCGCCGCTTCAACGCCCAGGTGCCGTCCATCGTGCAGTGGGACGACCACGAGGTGCGCAACAACTGGTACCCGGGACAGATCCTGGAGGACGCCCGCTACACGGAGAAGGACGTCGACGTCCTCGCGGGGCGTTCGCTGCGCGCGTTCAGCGAGTACTACCCGATCTCCACGCAGCGCCCCGGCGACCGCGACGGCCGGGTGTACCGGGTCCTCCGGCACGGCCCGCTCCTGGACGTGTTCGTGCTCGACATGCGTACGTACCGCAACGCCAACTCGCCGAACCGGCAGCCCGAGGACGCCACCGGCATCCTGGGCGCCGAACAGCTCGCCTGGCTGAAGCGGGAGCTGTCGCGCTCGCGCGCGGTGTGGAAGGTCATCGCCTCCGACATGCCGCTGGGCCTGGTGGTCGGGGACGGCCAGGTGAACTTCGAGGCCGTCGCGCAGGGCGACCCGGGCGCGCCGCTCGGCCGTGAGCTGCAGATCGCCGAGTTGCTGCGGCACATCAAGCACCGCCGGATCACCGGCACGGTGTGGCTGACGGCCGATGTGCACTACACCTCGGCGCAGCACTACGACCCCTCGCGCGCCGCCTTCAAGGACTTCGCGCCGTTCTGGGAATTCGTGTCCGGGCCCCTCGCCGCGGGCGGTTTCCCGGCCGTGAAACTCGATGGAACCTTCGGCCCGGACCAGACGTTCGTCAAGGCGCCGGACCGAGCCAACACATCGCCGGCGGAGACACCGCCCTACTACGGAGAGGTGGACATCGACGGCGACAGCGGCGAGTTGACGGTGCGACTGCGGCAGCAGGGCGGAGGCGTGCTCTTCACCAAGGTGCTGCAGCCGGGACGCGTGGGCCAGTGACGACCCGCGCGGGTGCGGGCCGACCCTACGGCCGGTCGGCACCCGCGTGGACCGTTGCGGGCATACGGGGGACAGCAACGGACAACCGGGGTGAGCAAAGAGTAATGAAACGGACAGAACCGCTCTTAACCCATCAGTCACAAACCGTTCGTGATCACGCAACACCCTTCGGCCAGAGTGACTGCATGAGTGCTGACATGTCTGATGTGACGCGCAAGAGGCACGGCAGGCCGGTGCACCACTGGCGCCGGGACCTCGTCGAACTCGCCGCGCTGTTCACGGCCGTTGCCGTGGCGGACGCGGTGGCCAATCTCGTGGGGCACGGGCCGGACGGGCCCGAGCTGCTCCTTGTGTCGGCCGTGCTCCTGGCGGCCACGGCCGGGTTCCACACATGGTGGGCACGACGCCACACGCATGCGCCGCCAGGCGCGGACGGCCGCGATACGGATACGCCGCTGCTCCCGGACCAGGAGCAGCCCGCCGACACCGCCACCACTGCCACCGGGACGACGACCGAGTCCGCCACGACCGCGCCGGGGGCCTCCGGCGCGGCGGCCGGTCCGGCGCCCGGGCCGACGACGCTGTGGCGCCTGCGCACGACCGTGCGCGACGCCCCCGGCTCGCTGGCCCTGCTGTGCGCGGCGCTGGCCGGGGACAGCGTCGACATCCTGAGCCTGCAGACCCACCCGCTGGCCGACGGCACGGTCGACGAGTTCCTGCTGCGGGCCCCGGCGGCGCTGCCCGCGGCCGACCTGACGCGCACGGTCTCCCGGGCGGGCGGGTCGAGCACCTGGATCGAGCGGGCCGACGCCCACGACCTGGTGGACGCGCCCACCCGCATCCTGGGCCTGGCCACGCGCACGGCCCTGGACGCGGCGGAACTGCCGCTCGCGCTGCGCCAGTTGCTGGGCCGCTGCACGATCCGCTCGCTGCCCGCCAAGCCGGGGCGAGCCCTCGCAGAGGAGGCGCCCGTCGAGGGCGTACTGGACGGGACCGTGCTGCGGCTGCGGGCCCCCGAAGGCGGAGTGATCACGGTCGAGCGTCCCTATCTCCCGTTCACCCCCACGGAGTTCGCCCGCGCGCGGGCGCTCGTGGAGCTGGACGCCCGGCTCGGCCCGCGCATCCCGCGCGGGCAGGACGTGCTGACGCTCCCCGAGGGCAGCGACATCACGGTGAGCCGCGCCGACACGGGCGACCTCCGGGCCGCCAAGGACATGCACGACCGCTGCTCGAAGCGCACCCTGGGCATGCGGTACCACGGTCCGGTCAACGACGCCGACCGCTACCTCAACCACCTCCTGAGCCCGCGCTTCGGCCGCACGCTCGCCGCCCGCACCGCGTCCGGCCGGGTCGTCGGCCTCGGCCATCTGCTGTGGGACGGCGACGAGACGGAGATCGCGCTGCTCGTCGAGGACGACTGGCAGCGGCGCGGCATCGGCGGCGAACTCCTGGGCCGCCTGGTCACGATGGCGACCGAGGCGGGCTGCGAGAGCGTGTACGCGGTCACACAGTCCTCCAACACCGGCATGGTCGCCGCGATGCGCGGCCTCAACCTCCCCCTGGACTTCCAGATCGAGGAGGGCACGCTGGTCATCACCGCCCGCCTCGACGCGACACCGGTGCGGTCGCACCTGCCGTACGACAGCCGTCAGTAGCGCCTGCGCCACCCATAGGTCCAGCCTCGACCGGACGCCCGTGCCCCATCGCCTCGTGCGATCGGGGTGCGGGCGTCCGCCGTAGCCGTGTACCGCGTACCGGAGGGGCCGTACTTCCAGGCCCCGCCCAGGTGTCGCCGCAGGGTCTGCGTCAGGCTCTGTTTCAGGCGCCCGCAGCCCGCTCCCCCGGCGTGAACCCGTGCCCGCGCGCCCACCGGACGACCACGAGCGCCAGCAGCCCCAGCACCAACAAGAGCCACGGGAAGGCCGCCGCCCCGACCGGCGCCAGGAGCAGCCCGCCGACCAGGCCCCCACCGGCGACGGCGAGGTTGAAGACGGTGACCAGCATCGACTGCGCGACGTCGGCCCCGTCCCCGGCCGTGTCCGCGATCGCCGTCTGGAGGAGCGTGGGCGCGCCCCCGAACGTCGCACCCCACGCGACGACCCCCACGAGCACCGCGCCCGCCGACCCGCTGCCGACGCCGAGCACGAGCGCGGCGCAGGCGAATCCGGCTAGCCCCAGCAGGGTCAGCGCCCGCAGCATCCGGTCGACGAGCAGCCCCGTCACCCAGATGCCCGCGATGGCCGAGGCGCCGAAGACCAGCAGGACGAGGTCGACCCGGTCGTCGAGGCCGGACTTCTTCGCGTACGGCGCGATGTAGGTGTAGAGGACGTTGTGCGCGAGGATCCAGAGGAGGATCACGCCGAGGACCGGGCGGATGCCGGGCTTCAGGAAGATCCGCCGTACGGGCTCGCGGCTGCCCGCGTCCTGCCCCGGGAAGTCGGGCACGAGGGCCCGCACCCACACCATGAGGGCGAGCGCCAGCGCCGACATCGTCCAGAACACCCCGCGCCAGTCGAACAGCGACCCCAGCCACGCGCCGAGCGGCACGCCGAAGGCCAGCGCGACCGGCTGCCCCACGCCCACGACGGCCAGCGCCCGGCCCTGCAGTCGCGGCGGGACGAGGCGCCGCGCGTACCCCGCGAGCAGCCCCCAGATCACCCCCGCCGCCATGCCCGCGGCGAACCGGGCCACGAGGGTGAGCGCGTAGTCGGACGACAGGGCGGTCACCGAGTTGAACAGGAACAGGCCGCCGACGGCGCACAGGAGCAGCGGCCGTCTCCGTACGCTGCGCGTCGCGGCGATGACCGGGATCGCGGCCACGACCGAGCCGACGGCGTACAGCGTGACGAGCTGCCCGGCGAGCCCCTCCGACACGTCCAGGCCCCGCCCGATCTGGGGCAGCAGCCCGGCGGGCATCGTCTCCGTCATGATCGTGAGGAATCCGGCGGTGGTGAAGGCGAGCAGCCGGGCGATGGGTATGCGGTCCGCGGTCGGGGGCTTGCCCGGGTCGGTGGCGGTCGGCGTACCGGTGACCGCCGCCGTATCGGCGGAGGCCCCGCCGGTCGGCGTACCGGTGACCGCCCTCGAATCGGCGGAGGCCCCACCGGCACCCCTCACGCGACGCCTCCGGCACGGTCGGCGGGAGCGCCCTGGGCGGGCCGGGCCACGAGGTACGAGGCAGCCATGTCCTTGTCCCCGTGCCCGGCGTCGGCCGCCCGCCGGAACCTGTCCAGCCCGGCCGCGCTCACCTCGGCCGCCACCCCGGCCGACTCCGCCGCCGCCACGACGAGTTCCGCGTCCTTGACCGAGTTGCCCACGGAGAAGCTGGTCGCGTAGTCGCCCTTGAGCATCGCGGCGGCCTTGGCCTGGAAGAACCCGCTGTCCAGCGGTCCGCCCGCGACCGCGTCGACGACCAGCGCCGGGTCCACGCCCAACGCCTCGGCCAGGGCGAGGCTCTCGGCGGCGCCATGCGTGAGGGCGAACACGAGGCTGTTCAGGGCGAGCTTGAGGCGGCTGGCCACGCCGGGCTCGTCCGAGACCCAGACCGTGCGCCCGCCGATCGCGTCGAACACCAGCCGCGCCGGCTCCAGCGGCTCCCCGGCGGCGCGCGGCCCCGAGGCGAGGATCACCAACGCGCCGTTCTCCGCGGGCTGCTTGGTGCCCTGCACCGGCGCGTCGTACAGCACGAGCCCGTACTCCTCCGCGAGCCGCGCCAGCTCGTCGATCGCGTCCGCGCCGACCGTGCTCAACTGCACCCACACCGCGCCCTCGGCCAGCGCGGGCGCGGCCGCCGTCAGCGCCTCGCGCACGGCGGGTCCGTCCTTGAGGACGGTCACCACGACGTCGGCGCCCGCGACCGCCTCGGCCGGGGTGCCGCACACCTCGATGCCCTCGTACGCGGCGAGGGGTTCCGCCCTGGCGTGGGTCCTGTTCCAGACGCGTACCGCGAAGTGCGCCTGCAGATGGCGGGCCACGGGCGCGCCGATGATCCCGGTGCCCAGTACGGCGACCTTCTTCTGCGCCATGTGCGTCCTCCTCGAAGAGACTGTCATAATTGACCGATCGTTCTGTTATTGAGGCGTGAGAATCCCTGCCCGGGACACGAACCGTCAAGGCAGGTCGAGTCCAGGCAGAGGGACGTGGAAGAGAGGGAGTTGGGACAGAGGGAGTTGGGACGGAGAGGGCTGGAGCAGGGAGAGCTGAACCCCGGAAGACCCGGAAACCCCGAGGCCCGGAGACCCGGAGACCCGGAGACCCGGAGACCCGGAGACCCGGAGACCCGGAGACAGCGTGCGTCTACACGAGCAGGGCCAGCGCCTGTTTCGCCGCCCCCCGCACCCGGGCCTCCCCGCCGGAGACCTTGCCGACCACCCGCATCCCCTGCAACAGCACGAGCAGCATGCGGGCGAGGGCACGCGGATCACGGTCCGCGGGGATCTCCCCCTGGGCCCGCGCGCGGGTGAGCGCGGCATGGAGGAGCGTCTCGATCTGCTCCCAGTTCAGCTCGACCCTGCGGTCGGCCGCGGGGTCGTGCGGGGCCAGCTCCGCCGCCGTGTTGGTGACGAAGCAGCCCGCGAGCCGGGAGTCGGGCGCCGACGACTCGGCCACGAACCGGTCGAACAGGGCACGGATGCCCGGCAGCGCGGGTCCCGGCCGGGAGAGTTCGTCGAGCAGCAGCGGATCGTTGAGTTCCGTGTAGCGGTCCATCGCCTTCAGATACAGCTCGCGCTTGTTGCCGAAGGTCGCGTAGATACTGGCGCGGCCGATACCCAGGTGCTCGACGAGGTCCGCCATGGACGTCGCCTCGTAGCCACGGCTCCAGAACAGGTCGAGCGCGGCCCTGAGCGCGGCGTCGGGGTCGAATTCCTTGGTCCTGGCCATGGGACAGACGCTAACTCCATCTGGAACGATCAGTCAACTAAAGGAAGGAAGATCGCCGCCGCGCCCCGTGCGGCGGCAACGCGCCCGTGACGTGCGGCCCTGTCCCGTATCAGGATGTCCGCATGTCAGACACGAACATCACCCCCACGGCCGCGGGCCCCGGCCCGCTGCCCCGCGAGGTCGCCGACACCTACGTCGACGAGCTCATCGCCCTCGACCCCGTCACCGGCACCTACCTCGGCGTCAAGGAGAGCAGCAGCAAGCTCCCCGACCTCTCCCCCGCGGGCCTGGACGCCCTCGCGGCGCTCGCGCGCACGACGCTGGCGCGGCTCGACGAGGCGGAGGGGCGCCCGGGCGCCGACGCCGAGGTGGAGCGGCGCTGCGCGCGGCTGCTGCGCGAGCGGCTCACGGCGGAACTGGCCGTGCACGACGCCGACGAGGGCCTGCGCGCCGTCGGCAACCTGCACACCCCGCCGCACTCGGTCCGGGAGATCTTCACGGTCACGCCGATGGACACGGACGAGGACTGGGCAGCGATCGCCGACCGGCTGCGGGCGGTGCCCGCGGCGTACGAGGGCTATCGCGCCTCGCTCGAACTCGGCCTGGAGCGCGAGCTGTTCGCGGCGCCCCGGCCGACGGCGACGTTCGTCGAGCAGCTCACGCAGTGGGCGGGGGCCGAGGGCGGGCCCGGCTGGTACGAGGAGTTCGCGGCGGACGGGCCGCAGGCGCTGCGGACCGAACTGGACACGGCCGCGAAGGCGGCGACCGGCGCGGTCGTGGCGCTGCGCGACTGGATGCGGGACGTGTACGCGCCCGCGATCGCGGGCGCGCCCGAGGTCGTGGGCCGCGAGCGCTACGCCCGCATGTCGCGCCACTTCAACGGCACGGACCTGGATCTCGACGAGGCGTACGCGTACGGCTGGGCCGAGTACCACCGGCTGCTCGGCGAGATGCGGGCCGAGGCCGAGAAGATCCTGCCGGGCGCGGCGACGCCGTGGGCGGCGCTCGCGCACGTCGACGAGCACGGCGCGCACATCGAGGGCGTCGACGAGGTCAGGCAGTGGCTGCAGGACCTCATGGACGAGGCGATCGAGGCGCTTGACGGCACGCACTTCGAACTCGCCGAGCGGGTACGGAAGGTGGAGTCGCGGATCGCGCCGCCCGGCGGTGCGGCGGCCCCGTACTACACCGGCCCCTCCGAGGACTTCTCGCGGCCCGGCCGGACCTGGCTGCCCACCATGGGCGAGACCCGCTTCCCCGTGTACGACCTGGTGTCCACCTGGTACCACGAGGGCGTGCCCGGCCACCACCTGCAGATCGCGCAGTGGGCGCACGTCGCCGAGAACCTGTCCCGCTACCAGGCGACCGTGGGCATGGTCAGCGCCAACGCGGAGGGCTGGGCCCTGTACGCGGAGCGCCTGATGGACGAGCTGGGCTTCCTCACCGACCCCGAGCGGCGCCTCGGCTACCTGGACGCGCAGATGATGCGCGCGCTGCGGGTCATCGTCGACATCGGCATGCACCTGGAGCTGGAGATCCCGGCGGACTCGCCGTTCCACCCGGGCGAGCGCTGGACGCCCGAACTGGCACAGGAGTTCTACGGCTCGCACTGCAGCCGGCCCGCGGACTTCGTGGAGAGCGAGATGACCCGCTACCTCACGATCCCCGGCCAGGCCATCGGCTACAAGCTCGGCGAGCGCGCGTGGCTGCTCGGCCGCGAGAACGCGCGGCGGCGGCACGGCGACGCGTTCGACGCGAAGGCGTGGCACATGGCGGCGCTGTCGCAGGGGTCGCTCGGGCTCGACGATCTGGTGGACGAGCTGTCGGCGTTGTGACGCGCTGAAGGTGGACGAGTTGTCGGCGCCCTGACACCACGGAGAGCGGGGCGGCGGGGCACTCGGAGCGCATCCGGAGCGCCGCCGCCCCGGCCATGACGGCGTCAGTGCCGGACGCCGCCCTCCGAGTTGACGACCTGCCCGGTGACCCACTCGGCCTCGTCCGTCGCGAGCCACGCGATGAGACGGGCCGGGTCGTCGGGCATCCCCCAGCGGCCCGCGGGGAAGAGTGCCGCGATGGCGTCGTACTCCTTGCCCGTCAGGTAATCCGTGTCCACAGGGCCGGGGTTGACGGTGTTCACGGTGACGGCGAGGTCGGCGAGCGAGGTGGCGAGCGAACGGGTCGCCGAGGCGAGCGCCCCCTTCTGCAGGCCGTACGCGATCTCGCCCGGCATGCCGCCCGCGATGTCCTGGCCCGACGTCATCATCATGACGCGGCCGCCGGGCGTGCGCGGCGCGAGCCCGGCGCGCAACCGTGCGTACGCCTGCACGAGCAGGATCACCGAGCGGGTGTCGACCGCCCAGTGGGCGTCGAGCATGTCCGCGTCGATCTCGTCGAGGGTGCCGTCCCGGCCGCTGCGGGCGTGGTTGGCGACGAGGATGTCCAGGCGCCCGCCGAGCGCTTCGGCCGCCGCGGCGATGAGCGCGGCGGGCGCGGCGGCGTCGGCGAGGTCCGCGGGGCCGTGGCAGACGCGGGCGTCCGGGTCGGCCTGCGCCGCGCGCACGGAGGCGACGACGTCCTCCGGCCGGTCGGCGCCCCAGGGCATCTCGGCGTCGTGCGGTACATGGTGGTGCAGATAGACGCTCGCCCCGTACGCGACGAGACGGCGGGCGACGGCGTGGCCGATGCCGCCGCGGCGGCTCGCGCCGGTGACGAGAGCGGTGCGGCCTCGCAACGGCAGCGGGTCGCGGCGGAGTTCGGCGGCGGTGGGCTGGGGAAGCTGGGGCATGACAGATCATGATGGGCGCTCATGTCTCGCGGGCGCACGTGATTAACCAGGGTGGACGGGACCGGCCAGGGTGGACGGGCTCAACCCGGTGGACGGGCTCAACCGGACGCGGTCGAACGCCCGTTGTCAGTGGCTGCTGCCACGATGCCCGCATGACACCTACGGAGATCGTCACGGCGCTGTGGGACCGCATGCAGGCACGGGACTGGGCGGGGGTGGGGGCGCTCCTTGCCGAGGACGTCGTCGTCGAGTGGCCGGTCAGCGCCGAGCGCATCGTGGGCAGGGACAACTACCTGCGCGTGAACGCGGAGTACCCGGAAGGCTGGTCGATCCGCCTGCTGCGGATCGTGGCGGACGGCGACACGGTGGTCTCCGAGGTGGAGGTGGAGCACGAGGCCATGGGGACCCACCGCGTGGCCTCCTTCTGGACGGTGTGGGACGGGCGGATCGTCGCGGGCCGCGAGTACTGGAGCGAGGTCGGCGCCGACCCGTCGCCCGCGTGGCGGGCGGACTTCGTACAGCCGATGTGAGCCGGGGCCCGCCCTCCGCCCGTCCGGCTCAGCAGCCGCAGTCCGCCCCGTCCGCGGGGGCCGTCAGCGGGTCCGCGGTGCGGCGCTCCGGGCCCTCCCAGGTCTCGTACGCGAAGCCCTCGCGGGCCCAGTACTCGAAGCCGCCGAGCATCTCCTTGACCTGGAAGCCCAGCTCGGCCAGGGCGAGGGCGGCACGGGTCGCGCCGTTGCAGCCGGGGCCCCAGCAATAGGTGACGACCGGGACCGACCTGTCCAGGAGCTGCTCGGCCTGGGCCGGGATGAGCGCGGTGGGCAGGTGGACGGCGCCGGGGACGTGGCCCTGGTCCCAGGAGGCGGTGGAGCGGGAATCGACGACGACGAAGCCGGGGTCGCCGTCGGCGGCGAGCGCGGCGGCGACGTCGGACACGTCCGCGTGGAAGGCGAGGCTCGCGGAGAAGTAGGCGGCGGCCGCGGCGGGTGCCGCCGGGGGCACGCGCTGGACGGGGTTCGCAGCCACGGCGTGCGCACGGTTCGTGCTGGTCGCGGCGTTCGTCGGGCTTGCGGCAGTCGTGGAGGTCATGGCCAAAAATCTATGGCCAAGGCCCGCGGTCCTGAAGGGGCGATTCCCTGTCCACCTCTTGATCAGCCGGGGTTTTCCCTGTTTCCTCTCGGACATGACCGCTTATTCCACGGACGCCACCGACTGGCGCATCCTCGACGTCCTCCAACGGCAGGGCCGCGCCAGTTACGCCGAGCTGGCGCGCGCCGTCTCCATGTCCCCGAGCGCGGTCACCGAACGTGTGCGGCGCCTGGAGGAGGCCGGTGTCATCCAGGGGTACGCGGCCGTGGTCGACCCGGAGCGCCTCGGCCTGCCGGTGCTCGCCTTCGTCCGGCTCCGCTACCCGAACGGCAACTACAAGCCGTTCCACGACCTGGTCGACGCGACGCCGGAGATCCTGGAGGCGCACCACGTCACCGGCGACGACTGCTTCGTCATCAAGGTCACCGCGCGCTCGATGCGGCACCTGGAGGAGGTCTCCGGCAAGATCGGCGCGCTGGGCGCGGTGACGACGAGCGTCGTCTACTCGTCCCCGCTGACCAGGCGGCCCTTGGGGCAGTGAGGCGAACCCTCCAGGGCCGCATGGGGTGCCGCCGGGCGCGCGGGCGCCCCCAAGACATGCGGGTGCCCCCTGTTCGACGTGCAGGCACGTACTTGCATGATGGAGGGGCGAGCACCGGCATGGACAAGGACTTCAAGGCCTTGGCCGACCCCACCCGCCGCCTCCTCCTCGACCGGCTGCACGAGAACAACGGCCAGAGCCTCGGCGAGCTGTGCGAGAACGTAGGGATGACCCGCCAGCATGAGCGGCAAGCCCGACTTCGTCCACACGATCTGCATCGAGGCCACCCCGGAGAGGGTGTGGGAGTGCCTGACCCGCACGGCGACGCCGTCCAGCTCACCGTCACGCACGAGAACCCGCGCGACGACACCGGGCGCCGCCGGACCGCGGGCGGCTGGTCGATGGTCCTCTCGAACCTGAAGACGTACGCGGAGACGGGCAGGCCGCTGCCGGTGTCCTTGTGGTCGGGCGGCCACCAGGCCTGACGGCCGCCCGCCGGTCCGGCGGCCGCCCCAGCGCCGACAGCCGCCCCACCAGGGCCGGCCGCCCGCCCTTCAGCCCCCGTCCCTCAGCCCCCGCCCCGCTGCCGCACCACCGACCCCGCCCTGCCCTTCACGACCTCCAGCTGCGCGTGCACCCGGCGCCGCAGGTCCGCGACGTGGCTGACGATGCCCACGCTGCGGTCCCGCTCGCGCAGGGCGTCCAGGACGTCGAGGACCTCGTCGAGCGTCTGGTCGTCGAGGGAGCCGAAGCCCTCGTCGATGAAGAGGGTGTCCAGGCGCACGCCGCCCGCCTCGTCCGTGACGACGTCCGCGAGGCCGAGGGCGAGGGCGAGGGAGGCGAAGAACGTCTCGCCGCCGGAGAGGGTGCTCGCGTCGCGCTCGCGGCCCGTCCACGCGTCGACCACATGCAGGCCGAGGCCCGAACGGCCGCGGCCGGTGCGGTCGTCGGAGTGGACGAGGGTGTAGCGGCCGGACGACATGCGGTGCAGGCGGGCCGTCGCCGCGGCGGCGACCTGTTCCAGGCGGGCCGCGAGGACGTACGACTCCAGGCGCATCCGGCGTTCGTTGTCGGCGGAGGTGCCCGCGGCGAGGGTGGCGAGGCGCGCCACGCGGTCGTGCGTCTCGCGCAGCGGGGCGAGGCGCCGGGCGGCGGCGGCCGAGCGGGCGGAGAGCCGGTCGAGTTCGCCGCAGCGCCGGGCGGCGGCGTCGCACGCGGAGGCGACGGTACGCACGCGGGCGGCGGCCGTCTCGGCGGCGGACTCGGCGGCGGCGAGCCGCGCGGGTGGCTGCCGTGCCGCAGCGGCCGCGTCGGGCTCGGCGAGCAGCGCGCGGACGGCGGCCTGTTCGTTCTGCCAGGCGTCGATGCGGTGCTGCAGCTCGCGGTGGCCGGTGTCGTCGACGAGCGCCGCCGACGCGGCGGACGGGGTGTCGAACCCGGCGCGGAAGGCGGCGTCGGCGAGTCGCGCGTCGGCGTCCTTGAGGCGCTGGGCGGACTCGTCGGCGGCGCGCGCGGCGTCGGCGGCCGCGGTGAGGAGCGTGGTCTGGCGCTCCAGTTGCGCGGCGCGCTGGGCGACGCTCGCGGCGCCGCCGCGCACGCGGGTCAACTCCTCCTCCAGGCCCGCCTGTTCATCGGTGAGCGCGTCCCGCATGGCGGCACGGGAGTCGACCCGGCGGGCGGCCTCCTGCTGCGCCGTGACCCGGCGGTCGTGCTCGCGCTCGGCCTGGGCCAGCTCCTCACGGGCCGCGTGCAGCCGCGACGCGCGGGCCCGGGCCTCGGTGTGGGCGTGCCGCACCTCCTCGACGGCCGCGGCGAGTTCGGCGACCGGGGTGTCGGAGGCGGCCGCGGTGGCGACGGCGAGCGACTCCCGTACGGCGGCGAGGTCCCGCTCGGCCGTGCCGCGCGCCTCGTCGGCCCGCTGGTGGGCGGCGAGGGCGGCCTCTTCGGCGGCGCGGTCGACGTGGCCCGCGGACTTCCGTGCGGGGGCGGGGTGTTCGGTGGCGCCGCAGACGGCGCAGGGGGCGCCGTCGGTGAGGTTCGCGGCGAGTTCGGCGGCGATGTTCGCGAGGCGCTGCTCCTTGAGGTCGAGCCAGGCCGCACGCGTCGACCCGGCGTGCTCGCGGGCGGCGAGCGCGCGCTCCTGGGCCGCGTCGGCCTCCTGGGCGAGGCGGTCGCGGCGGCGGGCGGCGTCCAGCTTCTCCTGGGCGGGCTGGAGGCGTCCCGCCAGGTGCTCGGTGCGGGTCGTGGCGTCCTGGGCGTCCTCGACGGCGTCGCGCAGGCCGGTCCGGCGGGCGTCCCAGTCGGCGAGCCAGCCCCCGGCCTCGGCGAGGAGTTCGTCGTCGGCCCGTTCCTGCTGGTCCAAGTCGGCGCGCTGGGCGGTCAGTTCGGTCAGGCGCGACTCCGCGCGGCGGGCGGCGGCGAGGCCGCCGAGATCCTCGCTGGCCCGGCGCGCGGCGCCCGCGAGGCCCGCCGCGCCCTCGTCGGCGTACGTGGCGGGGAGGTACGCACGCGCGCGTGCCTCCTCGGCCGTGGCGCGGTGGTGCTCCTCGTCGGCCTCCGCGCGCAGGGCGAGGGCCGGGGCGACGGTCTCGGCCTTGCGGGCCCGCTCCATGCGGGCGGTGAGCTGCCGGTGCTCGTCGGCGCGCGCCTCCAGGCGGGCCGCACGCTCCGTGGCGTCGGCGAACCGCCGCTGCAGCCGCGCCAGTTCGCGTACGTCGTCCAGCTCGGCGGCCGCCCTCGCGTGCGCGGACTCCGCGTGGGCGAGGGCGCTGCGGGCGACGTCGCGGCGCTCGCGGGCGCCCGCGCGGGCCACGGCGGCCCAGGCGAGCACGGCGTCCGCGAGCCCCGGGTCACCGGGGGCGGCGTCGGGCAGCGGCAGCTCGGCGCCCTCGCGCCCCGCCCCGGCCGCCTGCTGCATGCGGTGCGCGTCCGCGAGCAGTTCCGCGTCGCCCTCGCGCACCTCCGCCTCCGCCGCGCGCCGCTGCTCGGCGAGCCTCGCCTCGACGGCGGCGAACCGGCGCGTGTCGAAGAGCCTGCCGAGGAGCTTGCCGCGGGCCTCGGCGTCCGCGCGCAGGAAGCGCGAGAAGTCGCCCTGCGGCAACAGCACGACCTGGCAGAACTGCTCCTTGCTCATGCCGAGGAGCTGGGTGATCTCCTCGCCGATCTCTTGGTGGGAGCGGCTCAGGTCCTTCCAGCCGTTCGACCTGGCGGAGGCGCCCGTACCAGGTGCGGTGCTGCCCGCGCCGGTGGAGGTGCCGTCCGCGCCAGGGGATGCGGTGGCGGCTGCGAGAGGGGACGCGGCGACGACCGCGCCGGAGACCTCATCGGCATCCGCGCCGAAGGCCTCGCCGCCGCCCACGCCGCCCGTGGCACCGGCCCCGGAAGCCCGGGCGGCGCCCACCCCGCCCCCGTACTCCCGCAGCCAGCTCTGCGCCTTGTCCGTCGTCGTGCCCGTGCCGCGCTTCTTCGGGCGCTCCCAGGGCGGCTGCCGGGTGATCTCCAAGCGGCGTCCGGCGACGGTCAGTTCGAGGCACACCTCGGTGCGGGTGTCCGGGCTCGCGTGGTCGCTGCGCAGGGTCGCGCCCTGGCCGCCGCCCTGGCGCGGGCCGGGGACGGAGCCGTACAGCGCGTAGCACACGGCGTCCAGGACGGACGTCTTGCCCGCGCCCGTCGGGCCGTGCAGCAGGAAGAGACCGGCCGCCGACAGGTCGTCGAAGTCGACCTCCTGGGTGGCGCCGAACGGCCCGAAGGCGGTGATCCGCAGCCGGTGCAGCCTCATCGGGCCACCTCGCGGAGCACGTCGTCGGCGCGGACGGCGTCGAAGGCGTCCCGCAGCACGTCCCGCTCGCGCGCGTCCGGGCCCGCGCCGCGCACATGGGTCACGAAGTCCTCGGCGATCTGCTGGTCGTCGCGGCCCTTGAGCCGCTGGGCGTACGACACGTCGGGGTCCTCGGGGGCGCGGTCCGGGTCGAAGGCGAGGCTGAGGGTGTGCGGGAAGCGCTCGGCGAGGCGGGCCATCGGCTCGTCCGGGCGAACCGCGTCCGTGAGGGTCGCCTCGATCCACGCCTGCTCGTGGCGCGTGAGGTCCGGGTCGTCCAGGAGCACGTCGAGGCGCCCTCGGATGCGGGCGAGCGGGCGGGGCACGGGGCAGTCGATCCGCTCGGCCCCGGTCAGCTCGCCCGCCGGGCCCAGCTCGATCAGCCACATGCTCTTGCGGTGGTCGGCCTCCGAGAAGGAGTACGCCAGCGGGGAGCCGCTGTAGCGCACGCGCTCGCTGATGACCTGGCTGCCGTGGAGGTGACCGAGCGCCACGTAGTCGACGCCGTCGAACACCCCGGACGGCACGGAGGCGACACCGCCGACCGTGATGTCCCGCTCGCTGTCGCTCGGCGCGCCGCCGGTCACGAAGGCGTGCGCGAGGACGACGGAGCGGGTGCCGTCGGCACGCGCGGCCAGGTCGGCGCGGACCCGGTCCATGGCGGCGCCGATGACCGCCTCGTGCCCGCCGCGCTCGACGCCGAACTCGTCCTTGACCAGGGCCGGTTCGAGATACGGCAGGCCGTAGAACGCCACGTCCCCGTGCGTGTCGGCGAGCACCACGGGCTGTCCGCAGCCCGCGGGGTCCGTCCGCAGGTGGATGCCCGCGCGGTCGATGAGCCGGGCGCCGACGCCGAGGCGGCGCGCCGAGTCGTGGTTCCCGGAGATCAGCACCGTCGGCACGCCGAGGTCGGCGAGCCGGTGCAGGGCGTCGTCGTACAGCTCGACGGCGGCGAGCGGCGGCACCGCCCTGTCGTACACGTCTCCCGACACGACGACGGCGTCCACCGCGCGTGCGCGGACGGTGGCGACGAGGTGGCCGATGAACTCGGCCTGCGCGCCGAGCATGCTCACCCGGTGCAGCGCCCGGCCCAGATGCCAGTCGGACGTGTGCAGAATTCTCAAGACGCCGCTCCGGCCCGCATGCTCGCTTTCCCCTCCTGTGCCCCGGATCGAGGACCACCCCAGCAGGGGCCTCGCCGACAGCACCCACCACGCTAGCGCCTGTCAGCACCTGCTCGATCACGGACCTCAATATGCCCCTGGCGACGGCGGCGTTTCCGGGGACCGGTACTCCGGCGGCTGCTCCTGCTCCGAGGAGGGCGACGAGGCCGACGGCGAAGCCGACTCGCTGGCGGACGGGGAGGTGGAAGGCGAGGGGGAAGAGGGCGAGGACGACGGTGACGACGACAACGACAGGGACGGAGAGGGGGACGGCTGGTTCACCGGCGGCTGCGTCTCCTTGTCGCCGGTGCCCGTGTCGCCCTTGTCGCGCTCGAACCACTTGCCGCTCTTCGGGTCGTACATGACGAACACGTTCACGACGTGGGTGGCGGGCGCCACGAACACCACGTCCGACGACCGGTACCCGGGCCACGCGTCACCCGTCCTCTTCGGGGTGCTCCGCTGCGCGACGGGCGGCAGCAGCGGGTTCCCGCACGCGCAGCGCACGCGCGGCACGCCCCGGTCGTCGACGAGCACGGCGGTGCCGGCCTGCAGGACCGCCTGGTAGGCGGTGGGGGCGCCGTCGCGGTAGCCGTGGTTGGTGACGCGGGCGTCCATGCGCAACTGCACGGGGGTGAGCGCCCGCAGGTACGCGGGGACGGCTGCCGCGTCGATGCCGAGGACCGAGGCGAACGCCTTGTTCTTCGCCGGGTCCTGCCCGAGGGCGTCGACCTGCTTCTCCACGTCGCAGGCTCCGACCTTGCGGGTCCCGCCGTAGAGGCCGGGAGCGGAGCCGTCGACGCCGCGCGTCACGTTGGCCGACGCGGAGGAACTGGGCAGGGGCGTCGCGGACGGCGGCGTGTCGTCGTCGCGGGCCGTCGACTCGGTGAAGGGGTCGGGGCCCGACTTCCCGGCGGCCTGCAGGAGGACCTCGCCACGGGATTCCTTGGTGCCGTCGGGCCGGGTGAGGACGACGGTGAGGACCACGGCCGCCACGACGGCGAGGCCGATCATCGCCACGCGCGGCGCCGACCTCCACCAGGGACGCTCCGGCTCCGGGCTCCCGCCGGGGCCCTCGGGCGGCCCGTCCCCTCCCCCGGTGCCCCCGGCGCCCCCGCCACCCGCACCACCCGGACCCTGACCGCTCGGCGGACCACCGCCCGACGGCCGGTCCCCGCCCGGCGGCGGCGTCGCACCGGGCGGGCCCGCGCCCGGGGTCCCGCTCTGCTGGGTGGCGCCCGGCTGCGACGGGCCCGAGAGCGGGCCGGAGGGGGGTCCGGTGGGGCGGCCTGACGACGGCGGTTCGACGCTCACGAAGACTTCTTCCCTGCGTAGGGGACTGCGTAAGGGCTGCGTACGGGAACGGTGCTGCGTACAGGAACGGGATTGTGTACCGGCTGCGGAGGGGGCTGCGACGTACGAGCCTGGTCATGATTTCAACCGTTCCACACGCTTTACTCCATTACGCGCCTATTGTGTGTCCCGGTTCGTGGGGACCCGCAAGCCGACGCGGTCGGCCCTCCCGAGGGGCGCGCCGCCGCGGGGCTGCTTAGCGTGACAACGTGAGTCACCAGACACCGCCCGGCCAGGCAGGCACGCAGCGTGCGTCGCCGAGCCGACGGGACCCCCACGGCTGGCCCCATGCCTGCGCCGCCGTGCTCGCCGCCCTGGTGGCCATGGCCGTCGTCGGCGGGCTCGGGCTGTGGGCCGCCGGGGCCGGGGACCTGCCCGGCGGCGCCTTCCCCAGCGTGGTCGCCGCAGTCGTCGTGATGGCGGTCGGCGGCTCCGTGGGGCTGTCCGGCGGCGCCGGGGGGATCGCCGAGACGGACGCGGCGCTCTCCGTGGTTCCCCTCTCGGTCGCCCTCGTGGGCGCGCTGGTGATCGGCGCCGGATTCCTCCGGCCGCTGCGGCACCGGGCCGTCGCCGACAGCAAGGAACTGGCCGGCTGGGCCGCCCGGATCGCGTTGCTGTGGGTGCTGCTCCTCGTGGGGCTCGGACAGGTGGCCGGCCACCGGTTCACCATCGAGCTCGGGGAGGGGACCGCGGCCGACATCGGTGATCTGCTGGGTGCCACGCCCAAGGTCGGCTTCGAGACGGACGTGCCGGAGACCCTCGTCTACGGCCTGCTGTGGCTGGTGGGCGTGCTCGCCATGGCGCTGCTGGTCTCGCGCAAGGCGCCGCTCCCCGCCCGCCTGGTGCGCTTCCAGGAGTCGGTGCGTCCCGCGGCCCACGCCATGCTGGTCCTGCTGCTCGCGTACGTCGCCGCGGGGCTGGTCATCGGCGTGCTCGTCGCGGCGACGCGGGGGCACACCGCCGAGACCCTCGCGGTGCTGCTGCTGGGGCTGCCCAACCTCCTCTGGCTCGCCTTCACCCTCGGGCTCGGCGTGTCCTGGGAGGGCCGGGTGGACGGGCCGTTCGGGTTGCCCATGCCGCGCGTGCTGGACCAGGTCCTGCGGACACCGAGCGACTCCACGCTGAATCTGCGGACGCTCTCCGCACACGACGGCGGGGTGTGGTGGCTGCTTGTCGTCGCGGCGGTCGCGGTGCTGGGGGCCGCGTTCCTGATGGCGGCGCGCTCACCGGCCCGGATGCGGGCCTGGCAGCACGCCGTGCACATGGCGGTGGCGCTGACCCTCACGGTGCTCACCGTCTGCCTGCTCGCCCGCGTCTCCGCCCATGTCGGCCTGTCGCTCCTGGGCATCGGGGACCTCGGCAGCGGCCTGTCCGGCCTGGTGAAGCTGCAGCCGCAACTGGGGACCGCGCTGTTCCTCGCCGTGGCCTGGGGTCTTGTCGCCGGGTTCATCGGCGGCCTGCTCGCGCGGCGGGTCCACCGGCGCGGCGAGGTGGAGCAGCCGAGCCCCGACGGTCACTGACGTGCGCTGACCGGCCCGGACGAGCGCTGAGGGGCTTAGAGGTGCTAACAAAGGCGTTCGACGTGGCGGTGGGTGATCAGGCAGGCGGCGAG
>NZ_BMVR01000002.1 GCF_014650815.1 Streptomyces flavofungini | reverse complement strand
GCACTCGGCGGCCACCCACCCATCACCCGCGTCAACAACCCCGCGGGCCAATACACCTAGGCGCGGGCCAGGCCCGGCCGCTTCGAGTAGTCCGTGAAGCCGACCACGTTGCCCCACGGGTCGGTGATCTCCACGGTCCAGCCGGTCGCCACCGAGGCCGGTTCGGCGAGCACCGCGATCCCGGCCTCGCCCAGCTCCCGGGCCTTCGCGCGGGCGTCCCGCACCTCCAGCCAGACGCGCGGCGCGGGCCACGGCGGCGGGCGCCGGTCGACGCCCCCCTCGACGCGCAGGAGCACGCCGGGCGTCTCCGCGCCCACCTTCAGGATGGCGAGCCCGGCCTCGTCCAGGCGGTACGTGAGGGGGAACCCGGCGCGCTCGTAGAAGCCGACCGCCTCGTCGAGGTCGCCCACGGGGAACAGCGCGTTGTCGAATCCGAGCAGGTCGGAGGCAGTCGACGGCTGGCTATTGTCTGACATGTCGTCAGAATACGGGTCGATTCGGCCCAGGCGCCGCGTCCATGCCGTACGGCGCGTTTCCCGCCGGGCCGGGCCGGGCCGGCGGGGCGGGGCAGGGCGGGGCGAAGGCGAGGGTGCGCGGCACGTCGTGGCCCGTGCCCGGCCACGCGACCGCCGTCGGCACCCAGCGATGTGATCTTGGTGTGACCGGGTGGTTATGCGATCGCTTCCACAAGTCGGGCAACCATGAGAGGTCATGACATTCCCCCGTACCGGCGGATAGGTTCTGTCGGTTGTTTCGGTTGTTTCGGTTGTTTCAGGAAATCTTCATTTTTGGAGTGAGGTGTGGTGATGGGGCGCGTACGCGTGTACGTGGCGCCGCCGGGGGAGTTCTGGCTTTCGCGGTGAGCGGCGCGCTGTCGCTCGGGCGCAGGGTGTACTTCCAGGTCCTGGAGGCACTCCTCGAAGAAGAGCACTTCGTCGAGCGGGCCATCCCCTTCATGCGGGAAGCGACCCGGAAGGAAACGGCGCGGCTGCTGATCAGCTACGAGAACCCCGTGCCTGACGCACTGCGCGCCTGACGAGCAACGCGTAAGGGCCCCGCTCCGAAAGGAGCGGGGCCCTTACGCGTGCGCCCTGAGAGAGCAGGGCTGAAAGCAGAGAGCAGGGCTAGAAGCGGCGCGTGATCAGCGCCCGCTTCACTTCCTGGATCGCCTTCGTCACCTCGATGCCGCGCGGGCACGCGTCGGTGCAGTTGAACGTGGTGCGGCAGCGCCACACGCCGTCCTTGTCGTTCAGGATCTCCAGGCGCTGCTCGCCCGCCTCGTCACGCGAGTCGAAGATGAAGCGGTGGGCGTTGACGATCGCCGCCGGGCCGAAGTACTGGCCGTCGTTCCAGAAGACCGGGCAGGACGACGTGCACGCGGCGCACAGGATGCACTTCGTGGTGTCGTCGAAGCGCTCGCGGTCCTCGGCGGACTGCAGGCGCTCCCGGGTCGGCTCGTTGCCGGAGGTGACCAGGAAGGGCATCACGTCGCGGTAGGCCTGGAAGAACGGGTCCATGTCGACGACGAGGTCCTTCAGGACCGTGAGGCCCTTGATGGGCTCGACCGTGATCGGCTTGGCCGGGTTGATGTCCTTGATCAGGGTCTTGCAGGCAAGGCGGTTCTTGCCGTTGATGCGCATGGCGTCCGAGCCGCAGATGCCGTGCGCGCAGGACCGGCGGAACGTCAGGGTGCCGTCCAGATCCCACTTGATCTTGTGGAGGCCGTCGAGGACCCGCTCCTTGGGGTCGATCTCCAGCTGGAAGTCCTCCCAGACCGCGTCCGCCGAGACCTCCGGGTTGAAGCGGCGGATCCGGAAGGTGACGGTGATGAGGTGGTCCGAGGCCGCGGCTTCCGCCTCGACCTTGTCCATCGTCGGAGTTGCCATCAGTACTTACGCTCCATCGGCTGGTAGCGGGTCTGGACGACCGGCTTGTAGTCGAGGCGGATCGAGTCCTTGCCGTCGTCGGCGACCTCGCGGTACGCCATGGTGTGGCGCATGAAGTTGACGTCGTCGCGGTTCGGGTAGTCCTCGCGGTAGTGGCCGCCGCGGGACTCCTTGCGGGCGAGGGCCGAGACCGCCATGACCTCGGCGAGGTCGAGCAGGTTGCCCAGCTCGATGGCCTCCAGGAGGTCGGTGTTGAAGCGCTTGCCCTTGTCCTGGACCGAGACGTTCTGGTAGCGCGCGCGCAGCTCGGCGATCTTCTCGACGGCCGTCTTGATCGTCTGCTCGGTGCGGAAGACCATGACGTTGGCGTCCATCGTCTCCTGGAGCTCCTTGCGGATGTCCGCGACGCGCTCCGTACCGGTGGAGTCGCGCAGCTGCTCCACCAGCGAGACGACGAGCTCCGCCGGGTTCTCCGGCAGCTCCACGTAGTCGGCCTGCGCCGAGTACTCCGCGGCGGCGATGCCCGCGCGGCGGCCGAAGACGTTGATGTCCAGGAGCGAGTTGGTGCCCAGGCGGTTGGCGCCGTGCACCGACACGCAGGCGACCTCGCCGGCCGCGTACAGGCCCGGGACGACGGTGGTGTTGTCCGAGAGGACCTCACCCTCGACGTTCGTCGGGATGCCGCCCATGGCGTAGTGCGCGGTGGGCTGGATCGGGATCGGGTCCGTGTAGGGCTCGATGCCGAGGTAGGTGCGCGCGAACTCGGTGATGTCCGGGAGCTTCGCGTCGAGCTGCTCCGGCGGCAGGTGCGTGAGGTCGAGGTAGACGTGGTCGCCCTCGGGACCGCAGCCGCGGCCCTCACGGATCTCCGTGTAGATGGAGCGGGACACGACGTCACGGGACGCGAGGTCCTTCATGACCGGCGCGTACTTCTCCATGAAGCGCTCGCCGTCCTTGTTGCGCAGGATGCCGCCCTCACCGCGGGCGCCCTCCGTCAGCAGGATGCCCATGCGCCAGATGCCGGTCGGGTGGAACTGGAAGAACTCCATGTCCTCCAGCGGCAGCCCCCGGCGGTAGCAGGCGGCCTGGCCGTCACCGGTCAGGGTGTGCGCGTTCGACGTCACCTTGAAGAACTTGCCGGTGCCGCCGGAGGCGTACACGACGGCCTTCGCCTGGAAGACGTGGATCTCGCCGGTGGCCAGCTCGTACGCGACGACGCCCGCCGACTTCTTGACGCCGTCCTCCTCCACGATGAGCTGGTCGAGGACGTAGAACTCGTTGAAGAACTCCACACCCTCCTTGACGCAGTTCTGGTAGAGGGTCTGCAGGATCATGTGGCCGGTGCGGTCCGCGGCGTAGCAGGACCGGCGCACCGGCGCCTCACCGTGGTTGCGGGAGTGGCCGCCGAAGCGGCGCTGGTCGATGGTGCCGTCCGGGGTGCGGTTGAACGGCAGGCCCATCTTCTCGAGGTCGAGGACCGCGTCGATGGCCTCCTTCGCCAGGATCTCGGCGGCGTCCTGGTCGACCAGGTAGTCGCCGCCCTTGATCGTGTCGAAGGTGTGCCACTCCCAGTTGTCCTCCTCCACGTTGGCGAGCGCGGCGGCCATGCCGCCCTGCGCCGCGCCCGTGTGGGAACGCGTGGGGTAGAGCTTGGTGAGCACGGCGGTGCGGCTGCGCTTCGTCGCCTCGATGGCGGCGCGCATGCCGGCGCCGCCCGCGCCGACGATGACGGTGTCGTACTTGTGGATCTTCATGGGTGGTTACCTCAGCCCCGTGCCTAGCGGATGTTCGGGTCGAAGGTGAAGATCACCAGCGTGCCCAGCAGGATGGTGAACACCGTGGCGGTGTACAGCAGGCCCTTCAGCCACAGGCGCGTGTTCGGGCGCTCCGCGTAGTCGTTGATGACCGTACGCAGACCGTTCGCGCCGTGCAGCATCGCGAGCCACAGCATCAGCAGGTCCCAGACCTGCCAGAACGGCGAGGCCCAGCGGCCGGCGACGAACGCGAAGCCGATCTTGGAGACGCCGCCGTCCAGGACGAGCTGGATCAGCAGGTGCGTGATGACCAGGACGACGAGGACGACACCGGACAGGCGCATGAACAGCCAGGCGGCCATCTCGAAGTTGCCGCGCGTGGCGCGCGGGGTCTTCGAGGTGCGCTTGCGGGGGGCCTCGATGAGGGGGGCCGGGTGGTCGACGTCGTACAGCGCGACGTCCTCGACGGGGCCGACGCCGGAGCCGCCGGACTTCTCTACGGTCGTGTCAGTGGACATGTCTGGCCTCAGCTCCCGAATACTTCACGGACGGCGTGGCCGAGGACCGGGTAGAGCGCGCCGACCATCAGCACGACCCAGATGCCCACCACGGTCCAGAGCATCTGCTTCTGGTACCGCGGGCCCTTCGACCAGAAGTCGACGGCGATGACGCGCAGGCCGTTGAGCGCGTGGAAGAGGATGGCGGCGACCAGGCCGTACTCAAGGAGAGCGACGAGGGGCGTCTTGTAGGTAGCCACGACATCGTCGTACGCCTCCGGGGAGACGCGGACGAGAGCGGTGTCGAGGACATGCACGAACAGGAAGAAGAAGATGAGGACACCGGTGACTCGATGAGCCACCCATGACCACATGCCTTCCCGGCCGCGGTACAGCGTTCCAGCCGGCACGGAAGAACCCTCCGGGAGCGGGGATTGGGGCCGGCCGGCTTCTCGGTCGGACGAGCCCGGCCGGGTACGGTCCACCGGCCGCTCGACATCGTATCGACGAGTTGTCGGCTTCCCCGCCCGGGGTCCGCTGGTGTGATCAAACAGGCAATCAAACTGGTACGTACGGGCTATCGCGATGGGGCCCGCCGCGCTGTGCGGGGGCTGCGACGGCGTGCTCCCGAGCGGCGGGCGGCGTGGCGCGCACCGTGCTCGCGGCGTGCGCGGTGTTTGCGGCGGTCGCAGCGCTTTCAGCGTTCTCGATCTGACTGTGGGCCAGCCGGGTGAGGCGGCCGCGGGCCAGGCGCCGCAGTTCCTCGGCGGCCACGGCACGCTCCTCCTCCGGGTCGTGGCCGAGCCGGGCGCGGATGGAGGCGAGCAGGTGGTCCAGGGCCTCGCTGGGGGCGACGGCGTCGAGGCAGACCACGAAGGCGTGGCCGAAGCGGCTCTCGTACGCGGCCGTGGCGGCGCGCAGGGCGGTGGCCGCGGCCTCGTAGCCGGGGCCGGGCGGGAACGCGGGCCGCAGGGGTTCGGCGGCCAGGGCCTCGGCGAGGTCGTCGGGGGCCAGGTCGTAGGCCGCCTCGTCGGCGGCGGCGAGCAGCGCGTCCAGGTCCGGGTAGGGCCGGTGGGCGGCGACGCGGTGCGCCCAGTGACGGCTTCCGCAGCAGGTCAGCAGGGTGCGCTCGGCGTCGTGCGGCTGCGCGGCGTTCAGGGCGTCCGGTATGGCGCGGTGCGGCGGCAGGGGAGCTCCTCGGCACAGAGCAGCGGGTGGCGGGTGGTCCCGGCGGTGACGGGTGGTCCCGACGCGGGTGTGACTCACCGGTGCGGGGTCTGGGGCAACGCTAGCGGGGAGGGGAGAGGGGTGTTCGTGTGGTACCCGGATTTCATCCGAATGGGAGAGTTTGGGGGTGTCGGGTGGACGCGGTGGCTCTTCCCGGGTGGACGAGCGGGCGGTGTCGGGGCGGGCTTAGCGTGGGGGGATGGAGGCTCTGACTTCTGGTGCGGCGGGCGGGTCGGCCGCGAGTGGCACGGGCGCGTCGGCTTCGGGCGCGTCGGCTTCGGTTGCCGTGGCCCCGTCGGCCCCGGACGCGGTGGGTGCGGCGGGCGCGTCGGCTTCGGGTGGCGCGGTTGCGGTGGCGGGTGGCGGGTCGTGATCCGGCGGGGGCTCGCCGTGGGCACGGGGATCGTCGCGGCGGGGGCGGTGGCCCTCGCGGTCGGGTTCTGGCCCGACGGGTCCGGCGGCGGGGGCGCGGGGGACGGCGGGCGGGCTGCCGGTGACGGGGACCGGACGCCGGGCACGGCGACGGCCTCCGCGACCGCCCCGCGCGAGCCCGCGCCCACCACGTCGTACGCCCTGTCCAAGGCGCCCGCCACCATCCCCGCCGTCCGCGAGCACACCCCCGCCCGGGGCCCCGGCTGGCGGCCGGGCGACGGCGGGCGGGTCGTCGTCGGGGACCGGGTCCTCGCCGACGAGGCGCGGCTGCTCGCCGGGGAGCTGCGGCTGCGGTACGCGGGGGAGGCGAAGCCGCGCGCGGGCGACGTACGCCTGGAGCTGGCCAAGGGCAACAAGGGCAACAAGGGCAACAAGGACAGCGGCGAGGGGCGGGACGGCGGCGGCCCCGAGTCGTACACCCTCACCGTCGAGGACCGCACCGTGCGGATCGCCGCGCCCGCCGAGGCCGGTGTCTTCTACGGCACCCGCACCCTCAAGCAGGAGGTCGCGGGCGGCCGGACGGCTCCCGAGGGCGTCGTGCGGGACCGGCCCGCCAAGCCGCGCCGCGGCTTCATGATCGACATAGCCCGCAAGCACTTCTCCGCCCAGTGGATCGAGGACCGGATCCGTGACCTCGGCGACCTCAAGTACAACGAGATCGGCCTGCACTTCTCCGACGACCAGGCCTTCCGCATCGCCTCCGACGCGCACCCCGAGGTCGTCTCCGCCGACCACCTCAGCAAGGCGCAGGTCCGCCGCATCGTCGACCTCGCGGCCGAGCGGCACATCACCGTCGTACCGGAGATCGACTCGCCCGGACACCTCGGCGCGGTCATAGCCGCCCACCCGGACCTGCAACTGCGCGACAGCCGCGGCGTGGCGACGAGCGGCGCCGTCGACATCGCGAAGCCGAAGGCCGCCGAGATCGTCGACGACCTGCTGCGCGAGTACGGCGAGCTGTTCCCCGGCGCGCGCTGGCACCTCGGCGCCGACGAGTACCAGGCCCTGACCCGGAGCGACCCGGAGGCCTCCTACCCGCAGCTCGCCGCCGCGGCCCGCGACCGCCTCGGCCCGGACGCGCGCGTGCAGGACCTGGCGACGGCGTGGCTGAACGACCGCGCGCAGGCGGTGGGCCGGGGCCGGGCGGTGCGGGCCTGGAACGACGGGTTCTTCCGCGGCGGCGTCACCCGCGTCGACGACCGCGTCGAGGTCGCGTACTGGACCGGCAAGGAGCTCGGCGCGCGCGAGCCCGTGGAGTACCTGCGCGACGGCCGCGACGTCGTCAACTACAACGACGAGTACCTCTATTACGTCCTCGGCGAGCCCAACGACTTCCAGTACCCCACCGGGCAGCGCATCTACGAACAGTGGACCCCCCTCGTCGTGCGCGGCACCCGGCCCGTCCCCGCCTCCTACGACCGGCAGATCCTCGGCGGCACCTTCGCCGTGTGGTGCGACCTCGCCGGGTCGCAGACGCAGGACGAGGTGGCGCGCGGGGTCCGGATGCCGCTGCGGGCGACGGCGCAGAAGCTGTGGGACGAGCGGGGGCCGACGCGGCCGTGGGAGGCGTTCGTGCGGTTGGCGGGATCCTTGGAAGGGTCCGCAGGGTCCGCAGGGCCCGCACGGCCCGCGCGCTGAGGGCCTGATGCCCGTTTGGTGGCGGTGCGGGACGCGATGGCGCGTTCCGGCCCTGGGCCGATGGGGCAGTCCTTCGGGTAGTCCGGTGCGGTCGCCCGCTTGGGCGGGTCGTGGCCGAACGCGTGGATCATCCGCGCGTGCTGTGCGTGATCCGTGCATTCGGTGGCGCGGGCACGCGCCCTGTGGTGTATTCGGCCGGAAGCCGGAAACAACGGTTCGAGCACGACGGGGGCACGGAGATGGGCTACTGGGGGTACTACGTCGTCGGCAGGAGCGCGCGGCCGCTCGGGGAGTACGACGCGGTGGCGGGCGTACGCGACCGGCTCACGCTCCTTGAGGAGCGGCCCGACGGCTGGCAGGTCTGGGAGTGCCCGGGCGACGGTTCCGTGGACGTCGGCAACATGAACGCGCTCGCGCGGGAGACGGCGGCGCCCGCGCTCTTCGGGTACGTCCTGGACAGCGACTGCGTGGTCGTCGAGGCGGCGGCGCCGGAGAGCGGCGCGTGGACGACGTGTCTGGCCCGCGAGGCGATGGCCGGATACCTCGGCGAGGACGAACTGACCGTCGAGGACTACTTCCTGGAGCCGCGCGACGCCGCCGACCGCGCCGTCGCCTGGGCCGCCGAGTCGGGCCGCACCGCACAGACCGCGGCGCTGCTCGACGTCCTCACCGCCGCCCCCGAACCGTCCGCGGAAGAACTGTTCTTCCGCTTTCTCGACCGGCTCGGGGTGTTCCCGCAGTAGCGTGTCCCGCAGCGTCGAATTCCGGCCGCTGTGACGTTACTGAGCCTCCGTACGCAGTAAGGGCAAGTGGGGCATGCGGAGGTGCCCAGTCCGCGACGGGAGACGGCGTACGTCATGAGTACGAGCCCTTTGTCCAGTTCAGACCTGCAGGCGCGGGCGGGCGACGCCTGGCCGGATAGCGCGCTCGGCGCCGCCGGAGAGTCATTTACCGGCCAGCCGAGCCTGGTCGGTCTCATCGCCGAGGCCGACGAGACCGCCCTGGCCGCGAGCGGCCTCGGCTGCCTCGACCGCTGCCTGCCGCTGCTCGACGGCGACGACCAGGTGCTGCGCCCCTTGTGGGTGAGCCTTGCCGACGGGACGGCCTGGGAGGGGGCGTTGACGGAGGTGCGCGGGGCGCTTGCCTCCGGCGGCGCCAGCGGGGCCGGTGGCCCTGGTCGTTCCGGTGCGCCCGGCGCGGACCCCGGTGCCGCCGACCGGGACGCCGCCGCCCTCGCCCGGCGCATGCTCGACGCCGTCCCGGCCGCCCGCTCCGCCGACTCCCTGCGCCCCTGGGCCGACGGCTGCTCGGCCGCGGCCCTGCAGATCCACCGGCTCCTGGACGCCGGGAACGACGGCGTGTCACCGCTCGTCGCCGCCGAACTGCGGCGCCAGGTACGGGTCCTCGAACTGCTCGGCGGCCGCGCGGGCACCGGCGGCGGCCTGCGCCAGGTGCTCGACGTGTCGACCGAGGGACGGCGGGTGCTGCGGGCGGTGGTGTCGCGGTCGCGGCGGTCGGGGGCGGGGACGGACTAGGTCCGCCGACCCGTCGGACAGGCCCCAGGTCCCGCCGACCCCTTGGACAGGCCCCAGGTCCCGCCGACCCCTTGGACAGGCCCCAGGTCCCGCCGACCCCTTGGACAGGCCCCAGGTCCCGCCGACCCCTTGGGCAAGCCCCAGGTCCCGCCCACCCGTTGGGCAGACTTCAGCGCGCGGGCTCGCCCAGCCAGCGCGACAGAGCCGCCGTCAGGCCGTCCGACGCGGCCCCCGCGTCGCCCCCGGCGTCCGCCGCCCACGCCACGTACCCGTCCGGCCGGACGAGCACGGCCGCCAGCTTCGGCTGGTCCGGGCACGCGGCGGTGTGCGTGCGCAGCCGCTCCCCGTACCCCTCGGCCCGCCCCCGCAGCGCCGCGTCGTCCGTGAGGTCGAGCAGCAGGGCGCGGCCGTCGTGGAGCAGGTCGGCCAGGCGGCCGCCGTCGGCGAACGCGAAGTCGGGGGCGCTGGCGCCGACGAGCGGGTGGGACGTGCCGAGGTCGTACCGCTGCCGGACGCCGGAGATCTTCTTGACGAAGTACGTCGTGCCGGTGACCGTCCCCATCAGGTCGCCGACGACCGTCCGCAGGGCGCGGGCGCGCGGGTCCGGGCGCATCACGGCGATCTGCGCCCGCGTCCACTCCAGGACCCAGGCGCCGAGGGGGTGCCGCTCGGCGGTGTACGTGTCGAGCAGGCCGTCGGGCGCGTCCCCGCGCACGGTGGCGGCGAGCTTCCAGCCGAGGTTCAGCGCGTCGCCGAGGCCCAGGTTCAGGCCCTGGCCGCCGAACGGCGAGTGGACGTGCGCGGCGTCGCCCGCGAGCAGCACCCGGCCCAGCCGGTACGTCGTGGCCTGCCGGGCGTTGTCGGTGAAGCGGGTCGCGGTGTGCACCCGTGTGACGGTGACGTCGACGCCGGTCACGGCCCGGATGCTCGCCTGCATCTCCGCCTCGGTGACGGGCGCGTCACGGTCCTGGGGCGCGCCGTCGAACTCGACGGTCAGGATGCGGCCGGGCATCGGGCCGAAGGCGTAGATGCCGGTGGCGGTGGTGTTCCAGCCGAGGCGCAGGCCCTCGGCGTTCGCCAGCTCGACGAGGGCCTGGTGGCCGGTGATCTCCGGGTCGGTGCCGGGGAAGTCGAAGCCCGCGGTCTTGCGGACGAGGCTGCGCCCGCCGTCGCAGCCGACGAGCCAGCCCGCGCGCAGCGTCCCGGCGGTCGTCCGCACGGTCACGCCGTCCGCGCCTTGGTCGAAGCCGTGCTCGAAGCCCTGGTCGGGGCCCTGGTCGGGGCCTTGGTCGAAGCCCGTCACCGCCGTGCCCCGGCGCACGTCCACGCCGAGCGCCTCGGCGTGGGCCGCGAGGACCTCCTCAACCGTGGCCTGCGGCACCAGGCCGACGTGGTCGGCGGGGCCCCGGCCGTCGAAGTCCGGGTCGGCCGCGTCCAGGAGGTCGGCGCTCAGCGGGATCCCCGCGAAGTGCCCGGAGAAGCGCGGCGCCATTTTGACCGGGCCCGGCGGGGCGCCGGACTCCGCCGCGCGCTGCCGTACGAACTCCGTGACCTTCCGCAGGGCGCGCTCCTGCTCGGCCGCGAGGGCGGGGAGCAGGCCGCGGCGGTAGAACGCCTCGGCGCTCGGCGTGTTCACCGCACCGGCCTTGATGGTCGTGTCGATCTCCGTCAGCCGTTCCAGTACGACCACGGAGGCGCCGCCGAGCCGGAGTTCGCAGGCCAGCATCAGGCCCACGGGGCCACCGCCGACCACGACCACGTCGCATGAGTTCGTTGTCATGCATTTGACTGTAGTCACTAAAAGTTTATAGCAGGTATAGTGATGGTCATGGAGAGGCATACGGGGCAGCCGCGGGACGGCGAGCTGGGCCTGCGGGAGCGCAAGAAGCGGCGGACCCGGCAGCGCATCGCCGACGAGGCCACGCTGCTGATCCTGGACCGGGGCTTCGAGAACGTGACCGTCGCGGAGGTGGCGGCCGCGGCCGAGGTCTCGACGATGACCGTCTTCAACCACTTCCCGCGCAAGGAGGACCTGTTCCTCGACCGCGTCCCGGAGGGCATCGAGGCGGTGACCCGGGCCGTCGAGGACCGCCGCCCGGACGAGACACCGCTGGCCGCGCTGCGCCGCAACGTCCTCGCGTTCCTCGACGAGCGGCACCCGTTCGGCGCCGTCGGCGAGTCCTTCCCGCGCTTCTGGCAGGTGGTCCTCGACTCGCCCGCGCTGCGCTCGCGCGCCCGCGAGGCCCTGGGGGAGCTGGAGGACGCCCTCGCGGCGGCCTTCGCGCGGGCCGCGGGCGAGGACCCCGCCGCGCCCGGCACCGACGCCCGCCTCACGGCCGCCCTGACCGTGGCGGCGTACCGCACCGCGTACGTCACGACGGCCCGCCGCCAGCTCGCGGGCACCGGCGCCGACGAAGCCGCCGTTGGCCACCGCGCGTTGGTGCACCAGGCCTTCGACGCACTGGAGCGGGCGGTGAACCGGCCCCGGCCTGCCGAGGCCGCGTCGGCACCGCCCGCTCCGTGATCGCTCAAGGGCGTCCCCTGGTGGTGGTCCTGTCAGGGCGTCAGGGCCTCGCCCAGGTGCGCCGTCGCGGGCGTACCGAACTGTGTCCGCCCGTAGTAGACCCCGCTCTTGAGCACCGGCGCCCCCGAGGCGTCGGTGTCCAGTTGCAGGACCGTACCGGCGCCCTCGTCCTCGCCGTCGGCGCCGATCGCCGCGTCCGCGCGGCCGTCGCCGTCGAAGTCGGCCAGCGAGACCGCCGAGCCGAGCCGGTCGCCGGACTCGGTGGAGCCGGGCACGTCCGGCTCGTCCTGGCTGACGGCGAGCGCGCCCGTGCCCGTCAGGCCGGCCGCGGTGCCCTTGAAGAGCAGTGAGGTTCCCGCGTCCGTACGGGACTTGCCCGCGCGCGTGATGTCCTCGCCGGGCGCGCCGGCCAGGACGTCCGCGTGCCCGTCCTTGTCGACGTCGCCCACCGCCACCGACCAGCCGAGCGCGTCGCCTGCCTCGGCGGCGCCCGGCACCCCGGGGCTCGCCTGGTGGACCGTGGTCGCACCGGCGGAGGACAGGCCCGACGCCGTACCGGGCACGACCGTCACCTGGCCGCCCGCGTGCGCGGCCGACTCGGAGGTGTACGGCTGGCCGATGACGAGGTCGTCGCGGCCGTCGCCGGTCACGTCGCCCGCCGCGACCGAGCGCCCGCCCTTGGCGGTCAGCGTGCTCACGCGGCTCAGCCCGGAGCGGGTGCCCTTGAACCAGACGACCTTCCCCTTCCCGGCCGCGTCGCGGTACGTGAGCGCCACGTCGGCGTACTTGTCGCCGTTGAAGTCGCCGGACGCGGCATCGGCGTACGCGATGGCCTGGTCGCCGGACGTGATCGTGCCCGCCGTCTCGCGGCCCGCCGCGAACCGTGCCGACCAGCTGCCGCCCGTGCCCGTGGCCGCGGCGAACACGTCCGCCTTGCCGTCGGCGTCGAAGTCGCCGACGGCGACCGCCGAGCCGAACCGCGCGCCGCTGTAGGCGAAGTCCTCGGAGAGCTGCAGGTCCGTGCCGGACGTGAACGTCGGGCCGTACAGCATCGTCACGGCGCCGCGGTCCCGGTGGCCCGACATGTCGTCCTCGCCCGGCGCGCCGATCACGAGGTCCGCGTTGCCGTCGCCGTCGATGTCGCCCCACGCGGTGGCCGCGCCCCACCGGTCGCCGGACTCGCTCACGCCGGGCACACCCGTGCTCGACTGCGTGAGCGTCTTCTTCTTGCCCGCGACCGGGCCGCCCGCGCCGCCCGGCACGACGGTCACGGACCCCTTCGACCCGGAGGCGCGCGGGGTGGCCACGATCAGGTCGGCGGTGCCGTCGCGGTCGTAGTCGGCCGTGGGTGCGGCGGGGGTGACGTCGGCCGCGTGCGCCGTCGTGCCCGCCATGACTCCGGTGCCGCCGAGCACGACGGCTCCGACGGCAAGCCACGCACCGCGGTGCGCCTTTCGCAGGCTCAAATGCCCCAACCCCTCTGGTGAGCTGCTCTGGTGAGCTTCTGGTGAATCAGCGAGTTCGTACGACTACCCGGAGAACGGAAGGGTTGTACGCGGCGGGGCGAAATGTCGCGTGACCTTTCCCTCGGCGAACCGATGTGACAACCCGGTCGACGGCCACGCAGGGTTCATAGGACGGGTCGCATGAGAAACGCATGAGAACGCGTGCGCGAACGGGAACGGGAAAGGTCGGCGGGGCGGGTGGGCACTGTGGGGCTGAGGGCGGGGCGCGGGACACGGGTCGGCGGGCGCCGGAACCGGGTCGTGGCCGTCGTGCTCGTGGCCGCCGCGACGGCGTCCGCGCTGACGGCCTGCGGCGCCGACGACGAGCCGGTGCGGCTGAACGGGACCTTCCAGCGGGAACTGCCCCCGGACCAGGCACGCGGCAAGCAGCTCGCGACGGAGGGCGTGCGCCTGCTCAGGTCGGCGGATTCGGTGCGCTTGACCGCCGCGATCACCCAGGGCTCGGCGACCGCGGGAACCGCCCGGCGCATCGAGGTCTCGCTGCGCGTCGACCGGCACTCCAACTGCACGGGCACTTTCGACGGCGGCCAGGGGCAGCGCGGCGAACTGCTCGTGGTCGACGGCGGCCCGACGCACATCCGGTTCACCGAGGCCTCGCTGGACGGCCTGCTCGCCCAGGCCGAGGCGGAGGAGCCCGCCGCCGCCTCGGTCATCAGGAAGCGGGTCGCGCTGGTCCGCGGCAAGTACCTGAAGATGCCGAAGGACGGCGCCGCCTTCTCCAACGGCATGTGCGACCTGGGCAGCCTGCACCAGGCGATCGACGAGATGGGCGACGAGGACTTCGACGGCACCGTCCGCGCCGAACGGCCGACGTACCGGTACGGCCGCCACGTCATCCCGATTGTCGACGTCGAGCGTGGCGACAAGAACGTCATGTACGTCGCCGCCGAGGGCAAGCACCGCATCACGGCCTACGAGGCCGAGGAGGGCGGCGAGCGCCGCGTCCTCAAGCTGTCCGACTACGACGAGCCCTTCGAGGTCGAGGCGCCGCCCGCGTCCGAGGTCGTCGACCCGAGCGAGTTCGGGGGACCGGCGGGGGCCGACCTCTTCGAGGTCTGAGCCACCGCCGGCGAGTGAGCGGCCGGGGCCGCCACCCCCCACAGGAGAGGCCCCGGCCGTCACACGGCACGAACCGCTTGGCGGTCCGTACTCCCTTCTGCGTCCCGGGTGCGTTTTCTGTCACACCGCGATGTGTCACCCGCTAGTTGCATGTTGTACAAACATGGACGCGCACCGGTTTCACGCCGTAGCGTGCAGGTTCGCGCCGCGTTGCGACCCATCGACGCGACCGCCTGCCGGACCACCGCGAGCGGTGCAGCGGCGCACGACCGCGAGAAGACAGACCCGTGAGAGCGGCGCCTGACCAGGCGCAGAGGGGCACGCAGTGCAGGGGGAGGACGACGCTGAGCTGACCGCCGCCGTGCTTGCGGCACAGGACGGGGACGAGACCGCGTTCCGGACTGTGTACCGCTCCGTGCACCCGCGGCTGCTCGGCTACGTACGTACGCTCGTCGGCGACCTCGACGCGGAGGACGTCGCGTCCGAGGCGTGGCTCCAGATCGCCCGCGACCTCGACCGGTTCAGCGGCGACGCGGACCGCTTCCGCGGCTGGGCCGCGCGCATCGCCCGCAACCGCGCCCTGGACCACATCCGGATGCGCGGCCGCCGCCCCGCCATCGGCGGCGACGAGACCGAGCTGACCGGCAGGCCCGCCGAGGCCGACACCGCGGGCGAGGCCATCGAGTCGCTCTCCACGGGCGCCGCGCTCGCCCTCATAGCCCAGCTCCCGCAGGACCAGGCGGAGGCCGTCGTGCTGCGGGTCGTGGTCGGCCTCGACGCCAAGAGCGCCGCCGAGACGCTGGGCAAACGCCCCGGCGCGGTCCGCACCGCCGCCCACCGCGGCCTCAAGCGCCTCGCCGAGCTGATGGGCGCCGATGCCCCCGCGCAGGGGCGCGGACTCGGTGCCGTACCCCCGCAGCCTGACCCGCACGGACGTGCGGTGCCACCGTCCCCGTGTGTGACGCATTCGCGTACGCGGACGCAGAAGGACATGTGATGGCCGACGAGCAGTACAAGTGGCTGGACCGCGATGCCGCGGAGCGATTGCTCCGCGGCGAGCGGCTCGACGGCATCGGTGATCACGAGCGCGAACAGGCGGAACGCCTCACGGAAGCGCTGATCGCGCTGCGTGCGCCGGTCCTTCCGACCGCTTCTTCGGCCGCTTCCACGTCTGCCCCCGAAGGCGCTCCCGAATCGTCTTCCGCGGCTGGTTCCGCGGCGGGTTCCGGGTGCGGTTCCGCGGCCGGTTCTGCCGGGAAGGCCGAGTTGCCCGGTGAGGCCGGGGCGCTGGCTGCGTTTCGTGCTGCGCGTGGGGGTGGTGGGGCGGCTGGTGCCGCCGGTGTGGGGGCGGCCGGTGCGGTCAGCGTGCCGAGTGAGTCGAGCAACGGCGGCCCTGTCGGTGCTGTGGGTCCCGGGAGCCCCGGCGTCATCGGTGCGGCCCGTGCCCCCGGTGTGCCCGGCGCTCCCACCGCCCTCGTGACACCCCCCGGCCGCACCGACCAGGCCGACCAGGCCGTCCGCATCGGCCGCGGCACCCCCCGCCCCACCCGCTGGGCGCGCCCCGTACGCCTCGGCGTGGCCGCCGCGCTCGCCGCCTGCATGGCCGGTGGGGTCGCCGTCGCCGCCGGGACCGGGGTGATTCCCTCGCCGTTCACGCACAGCGAGCAGGGGCCCGCGACCAGCGCGTCCCCGGTGGCGACGCCGGAGCAGCCGCTCAGCACGCCCTCGGACGACGAGGTCGAGCCGCCCGAGGACCTGCCCGACGACGTCAGCTCCGCCCCCGAGGACGACCCGTCCAAGCCCCCGGAGAGCAGCACGCCGCCCCGGAACACCGAGAAACCGGGCGGCGGCACGGAAGGCACCGACGGCGGCAAGGACACCGCCGACAAGCCCGACAAGGGCCAGGGGCCCGACACGGGCGAGGGCGGGCAGCACGGCGACGCCAGGAAGTGGCGCAAGCGCGTGCTCTCCGCCTGCCGCGACTACCAGAGCGGCGCACTCCAGGGCGACAAGCGCCGCCGCCTGGAGGAAGCCGCGCGCGGCGCCGAGCGCGTGCACCGGTTCTGCGAGCGCGTCCTGAACGGCAAGGGCGGCGGCAAGGGCGACAACGACGGCGGCCACGGCGACGGGGACGGGGACGACGACAACGACGGCGGCAACCACGGCCCCGGCGACGGCCAGAGCGGCGGCGGCCACGCCCCGCCCGTCATACTGCCCGCCCCGCTCCCGCAGCCGTCGACCTCGTACAGCGCCCTGCCGGCCCGCTGACCGCACGCAGCGTTCGGCACCCAACACTCCGTGCATCCGCCACGAAAGTGTGACCCAGGCCGCACCAGCAGGGTGTGACGTTTTCCGAATCAGCGGCGCAGTAAGAAGTGAGCCGACTGGTCATCGGCTGCGCACGAGCCGGGGTTCCCCCCGTACCTACGGCTCCGTGCCACTGGCGCGGGCGGGATACGTTCCCCCGATTCCGCCCGCGCCGTATTTTGCGCCTAAACCGGCGCGCGCTCTCGCGGACCAAATTGATCGCCGTGGGGGTTGCTCAATTGATGGTTCGGTTCGTTGTGGGGGACTTATTGGTGGGCGTGGTGGGCGTGGTGGGCGTGGTGGGCGTGGTGGCCGTGGTGGCCGTGGTCGTTCTGGTGGTCCTCGTGGTCACTTGTAGACGACTACCTTGTCGCCTGTCCTGACCTGCTTGAAGAGGCTTGCCAGGGACTTCTTGTCGCGTACGTTCACGCAGCCGTGGGACGCGCCGTTGTAGCCGCGGGCTGCGAAGTCCGACGAGTAGTGCACCGCCTGGCCGCCGCTGAAGAACATGGCGTACGGCATCGGAGTGTCGTACAGGGTCGAGACGTGGTCGCGGTTCTTCCAGAAGACACGGAACTCGCCCTCGCGGGTCGGAGTGAACTCCGAGCCGAAGCGCACGTCCACCGTCGTCACGGACCTGCCGTCGATCATCCAGGTCAGCGTGCGGCTCTCCTTGCTGATGCACATGACCCGGCCGGTCAGACAGCGCCGGTCCGGCTTCGCGGGCGGCATGCCGCCGTCGGGGTACAGCTCGTTCCTCGTCGGCTCGCGCGTCATCGCGA
The DNA here is from genome assembly GCF_014650815.1 of Streptomyces flavofungini. GTDB lineage: Bacteria > Actinomycetota > Actinomycetes > Streptomycetales > Streptomycetaceae > Streptomyces > Streptomyces flavofungini. The sequence continues at coordinate 759,910 of NZ_BMVR01000002.1, read as the reverse complement.
GCAGCCGGGACCAGGTGCGGGTGTCGGTCGCGCCGGTGCGCAGCAGGCCCCGCTTGCCCTGGAAGCCCTCGACGGCGATCGCCGTGACCGGGCCGTACGTCCCCGTCGGGTGCTGCCCGAACCAGCCGATCTGCCGGAGCCGCGCCTGGAGTTCGCGCACCTTCCTGCCGTCCTGGCCGCGGGCCAGGACGACCGGTCCCGGCTCGGGCGGGGCCGGGGGCGGCGGGGTACTCGTACGCGGCCGAGCCGGCGGCGTGGACGGCACCTCAGGGGTCTTCGACTGCGGCAACTCCGCCCGCGACACCGGGGACTTCATCTTCTTCAGGGGTGATTCGCTCGGCGTGGGCGAGGAGTTGTCCGAAGACGAGCGGGCGGTTGGCGACTTCTCGCTCCTGCCCGTCGTCTCCACGGCCTGCGCCGTGCACCCGCACGCCAGGGCCAGGGCGACGACGGCTCCCGCCGCCGCGCGTCCCCTGGCTATCGCGTCCCTGCTCATCGCATCCCCCACGCCGCTCCACCGGACATCACTCCCCGAAGTGTTTCCCATGAGCGAATGGTTGTGAAGCCTGCGTCAGTGGTGCCAGGCCTGCCCGTCCACGTTGTGGATCATGCGCTGGAGGACCTTCAGGGCCCGTACGTAGTCGGCGTCGTCGATGCCCTCGTGGATCTCCGCCCGCGTCCGCTCCTGCAGCGCCGCGACCCGGTTCCGCAACTCCGTGCCCGCGTCGGTGATGTGCAGCGGGGCGTCCGCCGTGCCGGGGTCCTGGCTGAGCAGCGCCCGCTGGATCAGGGAGTCGATGTCGTGCTGCAACGGCCCCTCGCCGAACTCCAGGTAGCCGCGCAGGACATGGACGACCTCCTTGCGGTCGCGGCCGTTCTCGTGGCCGACGACCTGGTTCAGGACCCACCACTGGGGCTGGGTGAGACCGTTCTCGGCGAGCATGGCGCGGATGTGGTGGACGACGGCCTTGCCCGCCGCCGAACTCCAGTAGCCGATGGGCTGGTTGACCAGGTCGGCGTCACTGTGGGACGGGGTGAAGGGGGGCTTGGCGGCAGGGCTCTTCGCGGTCGTGTTCGCGTTGGTTTTCGTCATGCCCCCGAAGCTAGGACCTCAAGTTTGGTTGAGGTCAAATACTTCCTGAGGCCTTCCTGGTCGCGGCCCGTCCAGCCGATGTATCCGTCCGGGCGGATCAGGTACAGCCCCGCCGCGTAGAGGGTGCGTTCGGCTGTGTGGTGTACGTGCACCAAGTCGCTGTCCAGTGGCGGGAGTCCGGCGTCCGTGGCCACCGCGAGCAGCGTGAAGTGCGGGCCGCGGAGGGCGTCGAAGAGGCGGCCCGCGCCCACGGGGGCGTCGGGGGCGCGGTCGCCCGCCGAGGTCCCGGCGGTGAGCGGCGTCCCGGCGGTGAGCAGTGTCTCGGCGGACAGTGAGGACTCCCGGTAGCCCAGGCCGAGTTGGCGCGTCGCCGCGCCGCGCCTGCTGGTGCCGTGGTGGATGCGCGTGGACAGGTCCAGCATCCGCGCGGCGACCACCCGCCGCTCCTCCTCGTACGTGTCGAGCAGCCCCGTGTCCGCCCCGTGTCGCAGCACCGTGCCCAGCTTCCAGCCCAGGTTGTAGGCGTCCTGCACGCTGGTGTTGAGGCCCTGGCCGCCCGCGGGGGAGTGCACGTGCGCCGCGTCGCCCGCGAGGAACACGCGGCCCGCGCGGAAGGCGTCCGCGAGGGCGGCGCGCGGCCGGAAGTCGGAGGCCCAGCGGACCTCGGTGACGTCGGCGCCGGTCAGATGGGTGCGGGCCGCGACCGCCGCGCGTACCCCCTCGGGGGACAGGTCGGGCTCGGCGCCGTCCGTGAACCGGGCGACCAACTGGAAGTCCGGGATGCCCGGCAGCGGGCAGATCGCGGCGAAGTCGCCGCCGCTCGCGGCACCCTCGGCCGGGTGGGCGCCCTCGGGCGGGAACACATGCCAGTTGTCGCGGTCGAGCGCGCCCTCGGCGATCCGGATGTCGGCGACGAGCATGGGCTGCGGGTCCACGGTCCCGCCCGTCATGCCGATGCCGAGCGCGCGCCGTACGGCGGACCGGCCGCCGTCGGCGGCGACCGCGTACGCCGCCCGGATCGTGCCGCCGTCCGCCAGGCTCGCCGTGACGCCGTCCGCGTCCTGCGCGAGCCCCGTGACCTCCGTGCCGAAGGCGACCGACCCGCCGAGCTCCGTCAGGCGGGCGTACAGGATCTCCTGCGTGCGCCACTGCGGCACCAGGACCGGACCCGCGTACGGCGCCGATCCGCTCGGCTCCGGCTCGTCGAACATCCGGTACTCGCCCTGCCGGACCCCGTCCCGCCACACCATGCCGACCGGCGGCGCGCCGCCCGCCGCCAGGATCGCCCCGACCACCCCGAGGTCGTCGAAGACTTCGAGCGTGCGCGGCTGCACGCCCTTGCCGCGCGAACCGGGGAAGAGCCCCGTCGCGCGCTCCACGACGAGGGCGCGCACGCCGCGCCGCGCCAGATCGCAGGCGAGGGTCAGACCGGTGGGGCCCGCACCCACGACCAGGACCTCGACCGTCGCCGCCAGCGGCGATTCCACAGGATTTCCACCTATTGCCTTAACGCTGTTAAGTGCCATGCCCCGAGAATGCGCTTAACGGTGTTAAGTTGTCAAGGTGGCTACGACACGACTGGACCGGCGGCGGGTGGCGCGCGTCGCGCTCGACCTCCTGAACGAGACCGGGCTCGACGGCCTGACCCTGCGCGCGATCGCCAAGGAGCTGGACGTCAAGGCGCCCGCGCTGTACTGGCACTTCAAGGACAAGCAGGCGCTGCTCGACGAGATGGCGACGGAGATGGTGCGCGCCGCGGCGGCCGACCTCGCGGGCGCGCCCGACGCCGACTGGCGGACCTCCGTCACCACGGCCATGCGCGCCCTGCGCCGCATGCTGCTGCGCTACCGCGACGGCGCGAAGGTGTACAGCGGCACGTACTTCACCGACACGTCGTACGCCGCGCCCGTCGAGGCCCAACTGCGCCGCCTCACCGAGGCGGGCTTCACACCGGGCGCCGCGGCCCGCGCCCTGCTGACCGCGACGAGCTACACCATCGGATACGTCATCGAGGAGCAGGCCACGGGGCCGCGCCCGGGCACGGACGGCGAGGGCGGCACGGACGGGGCGGGCAGCGAGGGTTACGACCTCGCCGCGCGCGCCGAGCGGCTCAAGGACTACCCGCTGGCCGCGGCCGCGGGCGAGGAGATGTTCCGGGGGTACGAGGACGGCTTCGAGGCGGGCCTCGCCGCGGTGGTGGCCGGGGTCGGCGTCACCCTGCTCGGCCCCGGCGCACGGCCCGTGTGACGACCGGGGGCAGCAGGTCGGCGGCGATGCGGCGGGCGCGGGCGCGGGCCAGGGAGCGGGCGGTGGGGCGCCGGGTGCCGGACGCGGGGGACCGGTCGGCGGTGCGGGGGCCGTGCTCGGGGGCGCCGGGGCGGGGGCCGGCCGGGGCGCGGTGGTGCCGCGACGGGGGGAACTCCGGTGCCGCCATGCCCTCCTTGGACTTGACCCGGATGATCCGGTGCCCGGCCGCCTCCTGCACGCTCAGGTGGCAGTCGTCCCGCTCCCGCACCATGGCCAGGAGCTCCTCCTGCACGGGCCCCGGCTCGTCCCAGGTGCCGTACAGCTTCTGCGTGCTCAGGCAGATCGGCTTCAGGCCGCGGTTGAGCACCGCCTCCCAGGCCGCGATGGACACGCCCGGCGTGTGCTCGGAGCGGAAGTCGTCCAGGACCACGATGCCCTCGGGCAGCAGGGTGTCCCTGGCCGCGCCGATGTCGCCGTGCACGTGCTCGTACAGGTGCGAGGCGTCGACGTGCACGAACCGGCAGGACCTCGGCGGCACTTCACCCGGCACCACCGAGCTGGGCCCGCGCAGCACGCGCGGCAGCTCGTCGTGGAAGGAGAGGTAGTTCCGCTCGAACGCCTGCTTGGTCAGCGACGGATAGGACTTCCTGGACTCCGCCTCGTTGGCCCCGTCCGGTGCGTCGTCCTCGAACAGATCGCAGACCGTGTAGCCCTCGCCGTCGACCAGATGGTGGCCGAGGAAAATCGCACTCTTGCCCAGATAGACGCCGATCTCCAGGAGATCGCCCCGAACTCCCCGGTCCTGCTGCCGGGTGAGCAGCCAGCCGAACAGCATTTGATCAAGATTCGGGAACCAGCCGGGAACGTCGCTGAGCTCTTGCGGGGGCGTGGATATGTCGTGCGCAGCAGACATGAGGGAAAACCCACTCCTTGGTGCGGACGCACGTTTCCGGGGAAACCAGGGGGGATATCCCGGAGACGGTCAAGGCGCGTGCCGCAATGCTGCTTTTGGACAGCCGCAGGACGGCCGAGAAGGTCCGCGAAGATGAATTCCCCGTGAACGCGAGCGGATTTTCACCTTACCCGCAGCCGGGGTGCCCGGCACGCCGGTGCCGCGCACCCCCAGGACCGCCCCGGCGCCCTCAGCCCAGCGCCGCCCGCTTGATCGACCGGGCCCGCCGCGCCACCTTGCGCACCGCCGCGTTCCGCGGGATGAAGGCGAGCTGCACCGGAATCCCGCCCGGCAGCGCCAGCGCGGTCAGCCTGCGCTTCTTGAAGTACCGCCAGGTGCGCTCGTCCAGGCGCGTGGCGAGATAGCGCTCCGTGGCCGCGCGCAGGCCCGGGTAGATCTTCGGCTGCATGGCGAAGCCCACGGCCCGCACCAGGCCGCTCAGCGCCGCCGCGTCCGGCTCCCGGCGCCGCCCGGAGACGGCCTCGCCATCGCCGAGGTCGGGCAGCAGCGCGTCGACCAGCGTGACCGGGATGCGGTTGCTGTTCTCGTACGGCTTCAGGCGCTCAAGCAGCGTCTCCGTGCCGATGCGGGCCACCGGCAGGTCGTAGAACGCGGAGGCGGTGAGCAGCGCCGTGGAGAAGCAGCCGACGACGAGCGCGGGCCGCATCCGCTGGTAGAGGACCTCCGCGAGCACCGGCGTGTCCAGGACGGTCAGCTCCACGCCGAGCCGCTCCGCCTCCTGCTCCAGCTGCCGCGACCAGCGCGCGGGGGCCGTCGGATGGGGCTTGAACACCACCCGGGTGTGCCCGAGCGCCGCCGCGCCGCGCAGCATCCGCGCGTGCAGGTCCTCTTCCTCCTCGGTGGTGAGGATGTTGAGGGCGGAGAGGTACTGGCCGAGCAGCAGCGCCGGTTCGCCGATCCGCGACACCGCGTCCAGGGCGCCCGACTCCGCCTCGCTGTCGGCGAGTTCACCGAGGACCTTCAGGAAGGTGTCGGTCGGTACGAGCTCGGGCTCGACGCCGAACTCGGTGAGCAGGAGCGGCTTCAGGCCGGGCACCAGGTCGAGGTGGAGCAGCCGTCGCACCCGGGTGCCGACCAGCGGGTCGATCTTGTTGCGGGTGGGGCCGTAGCTCATCAGGCCGTCGGCGTACACGTCGACGGGCACGCCCGCGAAGATCTGCGTGAGCGCGAGGGCCGGGTGGACCTGGATCGACTCCACGGCCAGCTCGACGTTGTCGTCGCCGAGGCCCCAGGCGAGCCGCAGATAGCGCTGCCACAGCGGCAGGTCGTCGCCGCGCGGGGACCAACTGCCCGGGTGGAACGGCGAGATGGCCTCGTTCCACGACAGGACGTCGTCGAAGCGGCCGCGCAGCCGCTCGAAGCCGGGCATCGTGTCGACGGACGGCGTGGTCTCGGGCGTCGCCGCGTTGTTGGCGATCAGGAGCACGCGCCGGTCGGCCGGGCCGAAGCGGTCGGCGTCCAGGGCGGCGGCCAGGGTGGCGACGCCGTACAGCGTGGACGCGAAGAAGATCTGCGTGGTGCGGCGGCGGGCGTCGGGGCGCGCGGCGGCGAGGGCGGCGGCGTGCGGGTCGGGCACGGCCTGGCCTGCGGGGCTCACGCGGCCACCTCCCCGGCGCCGACGGCGCGGCGGCGCAGGCGGCGGAGCCGGGTGGCGCGCTGGACGTCCATGGAGTCCAGGGCCTCGTCGAGGACGCCCTGGGGCATGCGCTTGAGCGCGGCGGCGCTCAGCGACTTCAGTTTCCGGGCCACGGCCGGCTCGAACCTTTCGATGGATCCCAGGTGGTGGGAGATGATCGCGCAGTACGTGCGCACGGCCTTCGGGAGGAGGATGTCCGCGTCGCGGTCCGCGGCCGTCTCCCGCACCACTTGATCGAACGCCTTGATGAAATCGAGCTGGCGCACGTCGCCGATCTGCGTCAGCGACGACGCGACGCCGCGCCGGTAGAAGACGCCGAGCAGCCCCACCGCGGCGAACGACTTCGCCTCCCGGTGCAGGCGCCAGATCCACGGCCGGTCCTCGGCCGTGCGCAGCCCGTGGGTGAAGTGCAGGAGCCCCTGGTCGAGCAGGCGGCGGTGGTACATCCCGGCCCAGGCGAAGGCGTAGTCCACGGACGTGGAGCGGTCGGCGGGCAGGATCACGTCGCGCGGGGACATCACCACGCCGCGCAGGCCGTGCGGCACCCGGTGCACGCTGCGGGCGCGCGCGGTGCACTGCACATGGTCGGTGCGGACGAAGTCGCAGCCCAACTCCTCCATGGCGGCGAGCAGTTGCTCGTAGTAGCCGGGCGCGAGCCAGTCGTCGCCGTCCAGGAAGGTGATGTACTCGCCGCGGGCCGCGTCCAGACCCGTGTTGCGGGCCGTGGCCAGGCCCCCGTTCTGTTCATGTCTGAGATGGACGGCGCCGGGGAGCTCGCGCGCGGCACGCTCGAGCACGTCCGGGGTGTCGTCCGTCGAACAGTCGTCGACGAAAATGAATTCGAAGTCTCCACGCGCGTTCGCGTGCAGGGACTTCAAGGTGTCGGGCGCGTATTGCTGCACGTTGTAGAACGGCACGATGACGGAGAGCTTAACCACGTGCGAGACGTTAGGTGTCGGCCCGGCATTCGTCTTGTCCCGCAGTGGGATGTCAGGTGAACGAAGCGTGGCGGAATGGTTAACCGGGCGTCCCGTCACACGTTTGCCAGGCCGATTCGCCATTCGTCGGCATGCTGTTAACCGTTTGTTGCACCTGAGTTGGGCCATCAATCGGAATGCCTTCCTAGCGTCTTCGCTGTGCCAGTAAGCAACAAGACGACGCGGGTCGCCGTGCTCGCCGACTCCGACACCCGGTGGAAATGGGGCTCGCTCACCGCGAAGCGCCTCACGGGAGCCGTCGAGGGCGGTGCGGCCGAGGCCACCGAGGCCGCGGGCGGTGCGGCCGCCCCGGACCTCCACCTCGACGGATACCTGCTCCGCGGCCGGGCCACCCCCACCCCCCGCCAGCTCGAAGAGGTGGGAGTCCGCGCGGACAGCATGCGCGAGGTCACCGCCATAGAGTTCCTGAACGCCGTCGGGTCCGCCCGCGACGAGGAGGCGTACGACGTCGTCGTCCTCGCCCTCGTCGGCGGCGCCGTCCAGGCCGTCCTGCACGGCCTCGCCCGCGCCTGGAACGGCATGGCCCGGCGCCCCGTCGTCGTCACCGGCTACGTCGGCGTCGTCTACGAGAAGCTGGCCGACGGACTCCTCCTGCGGCACGGCGCGGACGTCGTCCTCGCCAACTCCCGCCAGGACGCCGAGCGTTTCCGCGCGGTGTACGAGGGAGTGGGCGCCGACGCGTCCGGCGTCGTGGAGGCCGCGCTGCCGTTCCTCGGCGGCGAGCCGTACGCGCCCCGCGACCCCTACACCGTGGTCTTCGCCGCCCAGCCGTCCGTGCCGGAGAAGCGCGCCGACCGGGCCTACCTGCTGTCCCGGCTCCTCCAGCACGCCCGGCGCCACCCCGAGCGCGAGGTCCTCCTCAAGCTGCGCAGCAAGCCCGGCGAGCACACCACGCACATCGAGGAACTGCCGTACCAGAAGCTGGTCCGCGGCGCGGAGCAGCCCGCCAACTTCCGCCTCGTCTACGGGCACATGGGCGAGGTCCTCGACCGCACCGACCTGCTCGTCACCATCAGCTCCACCGCCGCCCTCGAATCCCTGCACCGCCGCATCCCCACCGCCGTCCTCACCGACCTCGGCGTCCGCGAGGCCCTCGGCAACCACGCCTTCATCGGCTCCGGCTGCCTCGCCTCCTGGGACCAGCTCGACGCCGGGCAGAGCCCCGAGCCCGACCCCGACTGGGTCGCCCGGCAGGGCGTCGCCGCCGACGGGGCGTACGAGACGGCGTTCGACGCGGCCCGCGCCCGGGTGGCGGAGCTGACCGGCCTCGCCCGCGACGGCCGACTCCCGCCGATCCAGCCGTACTACACCCAGGTCACCGCCCCCGGCTACCTCCCCGGCATCCTCGCCCGCCACCACCTCGGCCCCGACGCCGCGCCCCTGCCCGGCGCCCCGTCCGCCGACCGCGACCCGGGCCCCGTCCGCCAGGCCGTCCGCAGCGCGGCACGCGGGGCGTACCGGCACGGGGTGCAGCGGGTGGCGCCGGTGATCCGGCGGATGGGGGAGCTGTGAGGGGGCCGGAGGCGGGCGCCGCGATCCCGCCGCAGGGACCCGCCCGGCCCGCACCGACCACCCCCGCCGGGCCCACGCCGACCACTGCCGCCCCGACCAGCCCCCCACCAGGCATCCCTGAAGGAGCCTCCATGTCCAAGCCCCACCCAGCGGGCCCGTCCCACCCGGAGGGCGAAGCGGTGCGCCGCGTCCTCGCCGTCATCCCCGCGCGGGGCGGCTCCAAGGGTGTGCCCGCCAAGAACCTCGCGCCGGTCGGCGGCGTCCCGCTGGTGGCCCGGGCGATCCGTGCCTGCGTGGCCTCGCCGCTGGTCACCGACGTCGTCGTGTCCACCGACGACACGGTGATCGCCGAGACCGCCCGCGCCGCCGGGGCCGAGGTCGTGCTGCGCCCCGCCGCCATCGCCGGGGACACCGCGACCAGCGAGGCCGCGGTGCTGCACGCCATGGACGGCTACGAGGAGCGGCACGGCGTCACGGTCGACGTGGTCCTGCTCGTGCAGTGCACCAGCCCCTTCATCATCCGCGAGGACGTCGACGGCGTGGTCGGGGCGATCACCCGGGGCGGCGCGGACACCGCGCACACCGTCGCGCCGTTCCACGGCTTCGTGTGGCGCGACGCCGGGGACGAGCCGCCCGCCATAGAGGGCGAGCGCACGGCCGCCGAGGGCGGTACGACCACGGTCGTCACCGACACCACCACCTCCGGCGGCTACGGCGTGAACCACGACAAGTCCTTCCGCCCCCGCCGCCAGGACCGCCCCCAGGACCTCCTGGAGACCGGCGCGGTGTACGGCATGGCCGCCACCGGGTTCCGCACCCACAAGCACCGCTTCTTCGGGCACACGGAACTCGTCCGCACCGACCCCGCGCGGGTCCTGGAGATCGACGACCCGCACGATCTCGCCCGCGCCCGCGCCCTCGCCCCGCTCTTCGACGCGGACCGCGACGGGGCGCTCCCGACCCGCGCCGACATCGACGCGGTCGTACTCGACTTCGACGGCACCCAGACGGACGACCGGGTGCTGATCGACTCCGACGGACGGGAGTTCGTCACCGTGCACCGCGGTGACGGGCTCGGCATCGCCGCCCTGCGCAGGTCGGGCCTGACGATGCTGATCCTGTCCACGGAACGGAACCCGGTCGTCGCCGCCCGCGGACGGAAGCTCGACATCCCCGTCCTGCACGGCATCGACCGCAAAGACCTCGCACTGAAGCAGTGGTGCGAGGAGCAGGGCATCGCTCCCGAGCGCGTGCTCTACGTCGGCAACGACGTCAATGACCTCCCGTGCTTCGGCCTTGTCGGCTGGCCCGTGGCGGTCGCGAGCGCCCACGACGTCGTGCGCGGCGCCGCACGCGCGGTCACCTCCGTCCCCGGTGGTGACGGCGCGATCCGAGAGATCGCCGCCTGGATCCTCGGCCCCTCCCTCAACAGTTAAGGAAAGTCCCCCCATGAGCAACACGGCCTCCAACGACCGCCTGCGCACGTTCGGTTCGAAGACCGCGGGCCCCGGCCACCCGGTCTACATCACCGGCGAGATCGGCATCAACCACAACGGCGACCTGGAGAACGCCTTCGCGCTCATCGACGTGGCCGCCGACGCCGGCTGCGACGCGGTGAAGTTCCAGAAGCGCACCCCGGAGATCTGCACCCCGCGCGACCAGTGGGACATCGAGCGCGACACCCCCTGGGGCCGGATGACGTACATCGACTACCGCCACCGCGTGGAGTTCGGCGAGTCCGAGTACCAGGCCATCAGCGAGCACTGCGCCAAGCGCGGCATCGACTGGTTCGCCTCCCCGTGGGACACCGAGGCCGTCGCCTTCCTGGAGAAGTTCGACGTCCCGGCCCACAAGGTCGCCTCCGCGTCCCTCACGGACGACGAGCTGCTCCGCGCCCTGCGCGCGACGGGCCGCACGGTCATCCTGTCCACGGGCATGTCGACCCCGAAGCAGATCCGGCACGCCGTCGAGGTCCTCGGCTCGGACAACATCCTGCTCTGCCACGCCACGTCGACGTACCCGGCGAAGGCCGAGGAGCTGAACCTGCGCGTCATCAACACCCTCCAGGCCGAGTACCCGAACGTCCCGATCGGCTACTCCGGCCACGAGACGGGCCTGCAGACCACCCTCGCGGCCGTCGCCCTCGGTGCCACCTTCGTCGAGCGCCACATCACCCTCGACCGCGCGATGTGGGGCTCCGACCAGGCCGCCTCCGTCGAGCCGCAGGGCCTGTCCCGCCTCGTCCGCGACATCCGCACCATCGAGGCGTCGCTCGGCGACGGCGTCAAGAAGGTGTACGAGTCCGAGCTCGGCCCGATGAAGAAGCTCCGCCGCGTCGCGGGCGTCGTCGCCGAGTCCGAGACGGGCGACCGCGAGCTGGTCGCCGTCTGACACCTGTCGGCCCACCGGCGCCCCGGGAACGCGGGGGCGCCGGTTCCGTCGGCTCCGGCCCCGGTCCACGGGGCCGGGTCTTCGGCGGCTCCACGGGGGACCGCCGCACCGCTGCACACGGGAGGACTCATGTCAGTACGAACCGGTCGGCGCGCCGCCCCCACGACGACCGCCGACGGCACGCTGGCGTTCGTGGAGTCGCCGGTGCAGTTGCTGAACGTGCTGGAGTGGGCGTACGCGGCGGGGATGGCGACGGCCGCCCGCACCCCGGACGAAGAGCCCGACCCCGAAGCGCGACCCGAGGACCGGCTCACCCTCGTCGTCCTCTCGCCCACCGACCCCATGACCCGGGGCCAGCTCCGCCGCATGGCCGAACTGGCGCGCGGCGAGGGCTTCCAGGTGCGCTGGGAGGAGGCGCGCGGCGGCACCACGGCGCCGTTCCACACGATCGGCGGCCTCGCCGGACCGCTGCGCCGGGCCCGCCGGATAGTGATCGGCGACCCGTTCTCCCGTTACGTACAACTGCTCCTGACCATCACGCGCGCCCGCGACCTGGTGGTGGTGGACGACGGCACGGCCACGATGGAGTTCATCTCCCAACTGGCGCGCGGCGAGCGCCTGGTGCGCTGGCACCGACGCGGCGGCCGCCCCGGCGCGCGGGACGTGGTGTTCATGCCGGTGTCGTCGAAGGCGCGCCGCCGCCTGACGCCCGACGGCGACCGCAGGGTGGAGGTCTTCTCCTCCATGCCGATCGAGACGGCCCCGGACGGCGTGACCGTCACGGTCAACTCCTTCGCGTGGACCCGGGCCCGCTTCGGCCCGCCGCGCATCACCAAGGGCGCGGACCTGGTCGGCACGTCCCTGGTGGAGACGGGCGTGGTGGACCTCGACCGCTACATCGAGGCGGTGGCGGCGCTGGCCCGCACGCACGGCGCGACGCGCTACTTCGCCCACCGCCGCGAGAGCGCGGAGAAGCTCCACCGCCTGGCCGTCGACACGGGCCTCCAGGTCGTACGCCCCGACCTCCCCCTCGAACTCATCGCCCGCAGAGGCCCCATCGGCCGCACCATCCTCAGCTTCCCCTCCACCGTCGTCCACACCCTCCCCCTCGCCCTCGCGGGCACCGAGGTCAAGGTCGCGGTCATGGACATCGACCCGTCCTGGCTCACCGACACGGCGTCGCCCCGGGCGCAGGGGTTCCTGTCGGGGGTTACGGGGACTGCTCGGGATGTGCACCGGCTGGCTTCGGAGGCCGACGACTCTGCGGCCGCGGAGGACCCGGAGGGCCTTGCGGCTGCCGCGGGGTCACCTTCGACACTGGGGCAGACGGCCCCGGCGTAGACCGACCAAGGTGGCGCTGGGCGGTGACACTGCCGCCGAGCTCGCGGGCATCTACGACTTCGGCACCCAGTACAACCCGGACGGCACCGTCCAGTCGCAGAGCGTCCCCGCCGCGGGCGGACTCGGCCCCGAGACCCTCACCTGCACCTACGACGACCTGCAGCTACGAGCCGTCATGACGGCGGGAGGCTGGACGTACGCCGCACTCGCTTTTCCGGGAACTCCGGGAACTCCGCGAGCATGCCGTGGGGCGGACAGGTCGGCGCCCCCTCGCGGGGAGGCGACAACGGCGCCGACCCCTCCCGGGGACCGGGAGAGCCCCGGAAGACCTGGGACGCGTCCGCCTCCCTACCTTCGGAACGCCGGGCGGGGAGGATTGGGCATCGTTGCTGATTTGTCCTGGCGAATGAATCGTCAGGTAGCCCTGGCAGAGGGTTACTTCGGGGTCATCTGTCTGAACTCGCCTTCTCTGTTGGTGTTTGCGTACGGCAAGTGAGAGGTCCGCCTCACCAGCAGGGGGGCGCCTGGACTCCCCGCATGGCGGCCTCCTACTCTTGCCGCTCACTCAGTTTCCGTACCAGGAGTCACCTTTGCTCTACCGAAAGAACATCCTCCGCTTCGGCGTGCCCGCAGCCGTGCTCGCACTCACGCTCACCGCGTGCGGCGGGGACGACGGCGGCTCGAAGAAGTCGAACAGCAAATCCAAGAACGAGGCACCGGCGGCGGACTCGAAGGACAAGCCGGCCGGGGACAAGTCGACCGGCGGCGGCGCGCTCGGCGTCGGCAAGAGCGCCACCGGCAAGGTGAAGGAGGGCGCCACCCCCGTCACGTACGAAGTGGTCGCGCAGAAGGTCGACGTCGGGACCGAGGCCGACACGCAGAAGATGGTGCGGGACCCGAAGAAGGCCAAGGGGCTCGTCCCGGCCGTCGCGCACCTGAAGTTCACGCACAAGGGCGGTGGTGTCGTGAAGGAGACTCCCGACGTCGCCGACACCACGGAGATCTGGGCCGACGGCCGGCGCGGGGGCCTCGTCATCGGTGCCGCCGAGGACGCGCCCGGTTGCGACGACCCGCTGGACATCGAGGGCTGGAAGCAGGGCGAGAGCCACGAGCTCTGTGAGACCTACCTCGTGCCCAAGGGCGCCAAGGCCCTGGAGGTCCACTGGGCCGAGAAGGAGGACGGCGAGCCGTACGTCTGGAAGTTCGCCGGCAAGTAGACGTACACCGGCAAGCAGACGTACACCCGTGCGCGGGTGCACGACGACGGCGCCGCCCTCGGCAGGGGAGGGGCGGCGCCGTTCCCGTCGGCGGGCGGGGGCCCGGCGGCCACACGCCCCCGGGGGCACCCGCGCCGAGCGGTCATCCGCCCGCCGCCGCCCGTCAGCTGCCCGTCAGCCGCTTGGCGCGATCTTCCCGCGCCCTACGCCGCAAGGATGACCCCACACCCAGAGGTGGAGCCGAATGACCTGCGGTGATCGCTCTCCGCCTAGCGGAGGTAACTAATCTTCATACCCGCCGTACCAGCCGGACATGCGCACGCGGCCAGCTTTCTTACCTCAATCTGGCTGAACTTTTGTTGATCGAGCCGTAGTTGACCCGTCGATCGCCTTACCCTTCACAGGGTGAACCAATTGATGTCCCGCGAGTCCGAATCCGAGTCCGTGCCGCCCGGAGATCTGCCCGGCGCGCTGCCAGAAGAGCTGCGCGCCGAACTCGTAGCCTTCCGTCGCGACTTGCATATGCATCCGGAACTGGGCCACCAGGAGTTCCGCACCACCGCGGCACTGAAGGCCCGGCTTGAGGCAGCGGGGCTCGAACCCCGCGTCCTGCGCACCGGCACCGGGCTCATCTGCGACATCGGGGTCACCAGTCCAGGGGGTACAGGAGGCACCAGTACAGGGGGCACAGGAGACAGGGGGCGCACCGGCACCGGCGCCACCCCCGCGACCCGCCCCCGCCCCGTCCTCGCCCTCCGCGCCGACATCGACGCCCTCCCCATCCCGGACACCAAGACCGGCGTGCCCTACCGCTCCACCGTCCCCGACCGCGCCCACGCCTGCGGCCACGACGTGCACACGACCGTCGTCCTCGGCGCCGGGCTCGTGCTCGCCGAGCTCGCGAAGCAGGGACTGCTCCCGCAGCCCGTGCGGCTGATCTTCCAGCCCGCCGAGGAGGTGCTGCCCGGCGGCGCCACGGACGCCATCGAGTGCGGCGCCCTGGACGGCGTCGGCCGGATCATCGGCGTGCACTGCGACCCGCGCGTCGACGCGGGCCGCATCGGCCTGCGGCACGGGCCGATCACCTCGGCCTGCGACCGCCTGGAGGTCTCGCTCGACGGCCCCGGCGGCCACACCGCACGGCCGCACCTGACGACGGACCTCGTCACCGCCGCCGCGAAGGTCGTCACCGAGGTCCCGGCCCTGGTGTCCCGCCGCATCGACGCCCGCTCGGGCCTCGCCGTCACCTGGGGCCGCATCGAGGCGGGCCACGCCTGCAACGTCATCCCCCAGCACGCCGAGCTGTCCGGCACCATCCGCTGCCTCGACCTCGCGGCCTGGCGGCAGGCGCCCGACCTGGTGCACGGCGCCATCCAGGAGATCGCCGACCTCTACCGCGCCAAGTCCGAGATCAACTACGTCCGCGGGGTCCCGCCCGTCGTCAACGAACCGGTGGTCACGGACCTGCTCAGGGACGCCATGACCGCCCGGCGCGGCGCCGCGTCCGTGGAGGACACCGAGCAGAGCCTCGGCGGCGAGGACTTCTCCTGGTACCTGGAGCACGTCCCGGGTGCCATGGCGCGGCTCGGCGTCCGCACCCCCGGCGAGCGCGGCGTCCGCGACCTGCACCAGGGCGACTTCGACGCCGACGAACACGCCATCACCGTGGGCGTCGAACTCTTCACGGCCGCGGCCCTCATCGACGGCGCGAACCGCCCGAGTTGACGGCGCGACGGGGCGCCCGGAAATCCACCGGGCCCCGCCGCCACCCCGATCAACGCCCGCGTAACTCCCCTTACGCGGGCGTAACCCGTACCGTCCCGGACACTCGCGACGCGCTCCGCGACGCACCCCGCCACGAATCGATAACGGCCACCGCCGGACCCGTTCCCCTCCCTTTCTACGCGCGTTAATGTGCGCCGAAATCAGCGCCGTCACAGGTGCGTTGGGGAACGTTCGAAACGTAAGGGGTGCGTCCTATGCGTCGGCGTCGGGTGTCGAGGATTTCCCAAGTGGCCGTGACGGTGGCGACGTTCGCCCTCGTGGCCTCCGCGTGCGGTGGCACCAGCAGCGATGCCGCCAAGGACGACGACGGGGGGAAGAAGGACGACGGGAAGTACGCGGCCAAGGGCATAGGCCTCGCGTACGACATCGGCGGGCGGGGCGACCAGTCCTTCAACGACGCCGCGTTCTCCGGGTACGAGCGGGCCCGCAAGGACTTCAAGATCGGCGGCATCGACATGGAGCCGGGCGACGGCGAGTCCAGCGCCGACAAGACACAGCGCATCGAGACGCTGGCCCGGCAGGGCTACGACCCGGTGATCGGCGTCGGATTCGTGTACGCGCCCGCCGTGCAGGAAGTCGCGAAGAAGTATCCGAAGGTCACTTTCGGGATCATCGACGACGACACCGTCAAGGCCGACAACATCGCCGATCTCGTATTCCACGAGGAACAGGGTTCATATCTCGCCGGTGTCGCCGCCGCGAAAGCGACCAAGGTCAAGCACGTCGGATTCATCGGCGGTGTGGACATCCCGATCATCCACAAATTCGAGGCCGGGTTCGTGCAGGGGGTGAAGTCGGTCGACCCGAAGATCAAAATCGAGAAGCGGTATCTGACGGAGAAGCCCGAGGAAGGCGGCTTCGCCAGTCCCGACAAGGGCCAGGACGCGGCCAGCGGACAGCTCGAAGCCGGGGCCGACGTGCTCTACCACGCGGCCGGGCTCTCCGGGCAGGGCGTGATCCAGGAGGCCGGGTCGCAGCAGAAGTGGGCGATCGGCGTCGACTCCGACCAGTACAAGCAGAAGGCGCTCGCCAAGTACAAGAAGTACATCCTCGGCTCCGCCCTGAAGGACGTCGGCGGCGCGGTCTACGACCTCACCGAGTCCGTCGTCGAGGGCAAGCCGATGACCGGCACCCAGCGCTACGACCTCAAGTCGGGCAGGGTCGGCTTCTCCGACGCCAACCCGGCGTACCGGGACATGAAGGATGTCGTGGCCGCCGTCGAGAAGGCCAAGAAGGACATCGTCGAGGGCAAGGTGAAGGTCAAGACCCGGCCTTGATCCGGGTTTTGTGTGGTGTGTCCGACGTCGTACGTATAACGGCGTCGGACCGCCGTACCCGGGTCGTACGTATAACCCGTTGGCCCCCGGTGAATCCGCCGCAGTTCAGGCCTCCGATGGCCGCCGCACCCGCCCGTCACCCGCCCGACGCCTGGTGGCCACAGCTCGATAACGGACCGGACAGAAGGGTTCTTATGTCAGGTCTACGCGCGTTACGCTGCGGCGAAATCAGCGCCGGGTGAGGCGCACTGCACGTACGTGGCCGGTCGTGTGTCCCCAGGTCCGCCAAGCCGCGTCCGTACTCACGTCCTTGTACATAAGGAGTTCGTCTCTATGCGCCGGGTGTCCCGAATAGCGCTCGCGTCTGCCGCGACCGCCGCTCTCGCCGTTTCCGCCACCGCCTGCGGCGGTACCTCCAGCGACGCCGCCAAGAACGACGACGGCAAGAGCAAGGGTGTCGCGATCGCGTACGACGTCGGCGGCGCGGGCGACCAGTCGTTCAACGACGCCGCCACCGCGGGCATGGACCGTGCCTCCAAGGAGCTCAAGGTCGGCAAGAAGGCCGTCGAGCCCACCGATGGCGAGTCCGACGCCGACAAGGTCCAGCGCCTCACCGAGCTGGCCAAGCAGGGCTACAACCCGGTCATCGGCGTCGGCTACGCCTACGCGCCCGCGATCAAGGAGGTCGCGGCCAAGAACCCGGACGTCACCTTCGGCATCGTCGACGACGCCACCATCAAGGCCGACAACGTCGCCGACCTGGTCTTCAACGAGGAGCAGTCCTCGTACCTGGCCGGTGTCGCCGCCGCCAAGGCCACCAAGTCCAAGACCGTCGGCTTCATCGGCGGTGTCGACAACCCGCTGATCCGCAAGTTCGAGGCGGGCTTCGTCCAGGGCGTCCAGGACACCGACAAGTCGGTCAAGGTCAAGCGCCAGTTCCTCACCGAGAAGGCCGAGGACGGCGGCTTCTCCAGCCCGGACCGGGGCAAGGAGGCGGCCAGCGGCCAGATCGAGGGCGGCGCCGACGTGGTCTACCACGCGGCCGGTCTCTCCGGTCAGGGCGTCATCGAGGCCGCCGCCGCCAAGAAGATCTGGGCGATCGGCGTCGACTCCGACCAGTACCAGCAGAAGGCGCTCGGCAAGTACAAGAAGTACATCCTCACCTCGGCCACCAAGGACGTCGCCGGAGCGGTGTACAACCTGGTGAAGTCGGTGAAGGATGACAAGGCCGAGGGCGGCGTCGTGCGCGCGGACCTCAAGTCGGGCGGTGTCGGTCTCGCCGACTCCAACCCCGAGTTCACCAAGATGAAGGACCTGCAGGCCGCCATCAAGAAGGCCGAGCAGGGCATCACCACCGACAAGATCAAGGTCAAGACGACGCTGTAACGGCGCCGTCATGGCGGCGGAACGGGGTGTGAGGACACTGGCGCAACGGCCTCCTCGCGCCCCGTTCGCGCGGCCAGGGCCTCAACCACCGCGCCCGGCACCCCAGTTGACGGCGTACGACAGCCGGCAGGCGTCGTACTCCGTGAGCTCGGTCGGCCGTCCGGTGGCGACTGAGGCGTGAAGCAGGGGCACACCGCGTGTGCGGGTCCGGCCCCTTTCCTTTAAGTTTCCCGAGGAGAGTGCGCCATCGACGCGTCCACCAGCCCTCCGTCCACCGACCGGGCGCCCGCCTGCGCCGTCGAACTCGTCGGCATCACCAAGCGGTTCCCGGGCGTCGTGGCCAACCACGACATCCACCTGAGCGTCCGCAAGGGCACCGTCCACGCCCTCGTCGGCGAGAACGGCGCCGGCAAGTCGACGCTGATGAAGATCCTGTACGGCATGCAGAAGCCCGACGAGGGCACCATCGCCGTCGACGGGGAGAAGGTCTCCTTCGCCAGCCCCGCGGACGCCATCAGCCGCGGCATCGGCATGGTCCACCAGCACTTCATGCTGGCCGACCAGCTGACCGTCCTGGAGAACATCGCGCTCGGCAGCGAGCAGCTGCACGGCATCGGTACCGGGGCCCGCCGCAAGATCGCCGAGCTCTCCGACCGCTACGGCCTCGGGGTGCGCCCCGACGCCTACGTCGAGGACCTCGGCGTCGCCGACCGGCAGCGCGTGGAGATCCTCAAGGTCCTCTACCGCGGCGCCACCACCCTCATCCTCGACGAGCCGACCGCGGTCCTGGTCCCGCAGGAGGTCGACGCGCTCTTCGACAACCTGCGCGAGCTCAAGTCCGAGGGCCTGTCCGTCATCTTCATCTCGCACAAGCTCGGTGAGGTCCTCTCCGTCGCCGACGACATCACCGTCATCCGGCGCGGTACGACGGTGGGCACGGCCGTGCCGTCCGAGACCACCCCGCGCCAGCTCGCCGAGCTGATGGTGGGCTCCGAGCTGCCGACGCCGGAGACCGCGGAGTCCACGGTCACCGACCGGCCGATGATCGAGGTCGAGGGCCTGAGGCTGCTCGCCGACGGCGAATCGGGCCGCGCCCTCCTCGACGACATCTCCTTCACCATCCACGAGGGCGAAGTGCTCGGCCTCGCGGGCGTGGAGGGCAACGGCCAGACCGAACTCATCGACGCCCTCATCGGCCTCAAGCACGCCGACTCCGGCGTCATCCGGATGTCCGGCGAGAACATCACCGACTGGGCCACCCGCAGGCGCCGCGAGGGCGGCGTCGGCTACATCCCCGAGGACCGGCACCGCCACGGCCTGCTCCTGGACGCCCCGCTCTGGGAGAACCGCATCCTCGGCCACGTCACCGAGAAGCCCAACAGCCGCGGCGGCGGCTTCTGGCTGGACACCAAGGGCGCGCAGGCCGACACCCGGCGCATCGTCGAGGAGTACGACGTCCGTACCCCCGGCATCGACGTCACCGCGGCCTCCCTGTCTGGCGGCAACCAGCAGAAGCTGATCGTCGGCCGCGAGATGAGCCATCAGCCGCGCTTCCTCATCGCCGCGCACCCCACCCGCGGTGTGGACGTCGGCGCGCAGGCGCAGATCTGGGACCAGATCCGCGAAGCCCGCCGCGAAGGCCTCGCGGTGCTCCTCATCTCCGCCGACCTGGACGAGCTGATCGGCCTGTCCGACACCCTCCGCGTGATCTACCGGGGCCGCCTGGTCGCGGACGCCGACCCGGCGACGGTCACCCCGGAGGAGCTGGGCTCGGCGATGACGGGCGCGGCCTCCGGCCACCTGGAGCACGTCGAGGACGCCGAGAACGACGACGCGGCCGCGGACCCCGAGAACACCGACGCGGCCGCGGCCGATGCGGCCGACGCCGTCGACGTACGCAAAGAAGCCGCCCCGGAGGACGAGGCCCGATGAAGAAGTTCGACAAGGAGCGCGTGCTCCTCGCGGTGGCCGGTCCGGTCATCGCGCTCATCGCGGCCGTCGCCCTGACGTCGGTCGTGCTGCTCGCCTCGGGCAAGAGCCCGATCGAGCCGTACAGCCTGATGTTCGAGCAGGCCGGGTTCTCCGACGTCCAGGTCCTGATCATCAACCAGGCCGGGATGTACTACCTGGCGGCCCTCGCGGTGGCCATCGGCTTCCGCATGAACCTGTTCAACATCGGTGTGGACGGCCAGTACCGGCTCGCCGCGATGGTCACGGCCGTCGTCGGCGCGCACGTCTCGCTGCCGTCCGGCCTGCAGATCCCGCTGCTCATCCTGGTCGCGATGCTGACCGGCGCGTTCTGGGCGGGCATCGCGGGCATCCTGAAGACCACCCGGGGCGTCAGCGAGGTCGTCGCCACGATCATGCTCAACGCGATCGCGACGAGCGTCATCGGCTACCTCACCCTCACCGAGAACTTCGGCGTCCCGGTCGGCAACAACCAGACCACCGGCATCATGCACAAGTCCGGCTGGTTCCCCGGCATCGCCATGGGCGACTCCGGCGAGATCTACGGCTTCGTGATCATCGCGGCCCTCGCGGGCGTCCTGTACTGGCTCGTCCTCAACCGCACCCGCTTCGGCTTCGACCTGCGCGCCACCGGCGCCTCGCAGTCGGCCGCCGCCGCCTCCGGTGTGAACGCCAAGCGCATGGTGCTCACCGCCATGCTGATCTCCGGCGCGGTCGCGGGCCTCGCGGGCATGCCGATCCTCCTCGGCGACGTCCACACGTACAGCCTGAGCTTCCCCACCGGCCTCGGCTTCACCGGCATCACCATCGCCCTGCTCGGCCGCAACAACCCGGTCGGCATCGCGTTCGCCGCGCTGCTCATCGCCTTCCTCGACAAGGCCTCGCCCGCCCTCGACTACGCCCAGCCGGTGGCGTACGACAAGGAGATCGCGGTGATCATGCAGGGCCTCATCGTGATCGCGGTCGTCGTCTCCTACGAGGCGGTACGCCGCTGGGGCCTGCGCCGCCAGCAGCAGCGCGTCGGTGAGGAACTGGCCGCCGCGGCCCGTGCCGCCCGTGACGACAACGGCAACCCCGGCAACCCCGGCAACAACGACTCCGTGAAGGAGGTGGCTGCCCGATGAGCACGGCAACCGTCACCAAGGCCGCGCCCGCGAAGACCGCGCCGGGCCGCCGCCGCGTCTCGCTCCCCGTCCTGCTCCTGATCATCGCGGGCGTCCTGGTCCTGACCTCCGTGGTCCGGCTCATCACCGACGCCCACGGCATCACCTCCACCGGCCAGATGTCCGGCGCCCTGCGCCTGGCCGTGCCGATCGGCCTCGCGGGCCTCGGCGGCCTGTGGGCCGAGCGCGCGGGCGTCGTCAACATCGGTCTTGAGGGCATGATGATCCTCGGGACCTGGTTCGGTGCCTGGGCGGGCTTCCAGTGGGGCCCGTGGGTCGGCATCGTCTTCGGCGTGCTCGGCGGGGCGCTCGGCGGCCTGCTGCACGCGATCGTCACCGTCACCTTCAACGTCAACCACATCGTCTCCGGTGTGGCCCTGAACATCCTCGCCCTCGGCACCACGCGCTACCTCTCCACCTTCGCCTTCGAGGGTGAGGACGGCGGTACGTCGAAGCAGTCGCCCGGTGTGGAATCCCTGGGGAAGTTCTCGGTGCCGGGTCTCTCGGACTGGCTCCAGGACCTCAACCAGAAGCAGTGGTTCCTGGTGTCCGACATCGCGGGTCTGCTCGGCGGTCTGCTCACCGACGTCTCGCCGCTCACCCTCATCGCCGTCGCCATGGTGCCGCTGAGCTGGTTCATCCTCTGGCGCACGGCGTTCGGTCTGCGGCTGCGCTCCTGCGGCGAGAACCCGATCGCGGCGGAGTCCCTCGGCGTCAACGTCTACAAGTACAAGTACCTGGCCGTCATCATCTCCGGCGGCCTCGCGGGCCTCGGCGGCGCGTTCCTGTCCCTGGTCGCCTCCAACATCTACCTGGAGGGCCAGACCGGCCAGCGCGGCTACATCGGCCTCGCCGCCATGATCTTCGGCAACTGGATGCCGGGCGGACTCGCGCTCGGCGCCGGCCTGTTCGGTTACACCGACAGCCTGAAGCTGCGGGGCGGCGGCACGAATGTCCACGCCCTGCTGCTCCTGATCGCCATCCTTCTTCTCATCGGCGCGGCCTACCTGATCTGGCGCAAGCGCTACGTCCCCGCGGTGATCACCGCGGCGGCCTCGGCGCTGATGTTCCTCTGGTACGGCCTCACCGACGAGGTGCCGAACCAGGTCGTCACCGCCACGCCGTACGTCGTCACGCTGCTGGTGCTCTCGCTCTCCGCCCAGCGCCTGCGGATGCCGAAGGCGAACGGGATGCCGTACCGGAAGGGACAAGGGAAATGACCGCTGCCGCGGACGTCGACTGGGACGGCCTGCGGGATGCCGCGCGCGAGGCCATGTCCCGTGCGTACGCCCCCTACTCGGGCTTCCCGGTCGGCGCCGCGGCGCTGGTCGACGACGGCCGGACCGTGACCGGCTGCAACGTCGAGAACGCCTCGTACGGCCTCGGCCTGTGCGCCGAGTGCGGCCTGGTCTCCCAGCTCCAGCTCACCGGCGGCGGCCGCCTCACCCACTTCACCTGCGTGGACGGCAAGGGCGACGTCCTGATGCCGTGCGGCCGTTGCCGCCAGCTCCTGTACGAGTTCGGCGGCGTCGGCCTGCTCCTGGAGACGTCGGCCGGGGTGCGGTCGCTCGGCGACATGCTGCCGGACGCGTTCGGCCCGGAACACCTGAACTGACGGTCGGCCCCCCGCCCTTGGAATCCTGGGCGAGGGGCCACCTTCACCTCATGACTCTATGCGCGTAGAGTTCCCCTGCAAGATTGCCGTGGCGCCCAGTGATCACCGCACCATCAATTGAGCAACCCCCACGGCGAGCAATTCGGTCCGCGAGAGCGGAGCCGGTTTAGGCGCGAAGAAGGGCTGCTGCCATGGACGTTATTTCCGTCATCCGTACGAAGCGGGACCGGGGCGAGCTGAGCGACGAGCAGATCGACTGGGTGATCGACGCGTACACGCGCGGGACCGTGGCCGACGAGCAGATGTCGTCCCTGGCGATGGCGATCCTCCTGAACGGCATGAACCGCCGTGAGATCGCCCGCTGGACAGCGGCGATGATCGCCTCCGGCGAGCGCATGGACTTCTCCTCCCTCGCCCGCCCCACCGCCGACAAGCACTCCACCGGCGGCGTGGGCGACAAGATCACGCTCCCGCTCGCCCCCTTGGTGGCGGCCTGCGGCGCGGCCGTCCCGCAGCTCTCCGGCCGGGGCCTCGGCCACACCGGCGGCACCTTGGACAAGCTGGAGGCGATCCCCGGCTGGCGCGCCCTCCTCTCGAACGAGGAGATGCTGAACGTACTGAACGACGCGGGCTCGGTGATCTGCGCGGCGGGCGACGGCCTGGCCCCCGCCGACAAGAAGCTGTACGCGCTCCGCGATGTGACCGGCACCGTCGAGGCGATCCCGCTCATCGCCTCCTCCATCATGTCCAAGAAGATCGCCGAGGGCACGGGTTCCCTGGTCCTGGACGTGAAGGTGGGCACCGGCGCGTTCATGAAGACCCTGGACGACGCGCGCGAACTGGCCTCGACGATGGTGGGCCTCGGCACCGACCACGGCGTCCGCACGGTGGCCCTCCTCACCGACATGTCCACCCCGCTGGGCCTGACCGCGGGCAACGCCCTCGAAGTCCGCGAGTCGGTCGAGGTCCTCGCGGGCGGCGGCCCCGCCGACGTCGTCGACCTGACCCTCGCGCTCGCCCGCGAGATGCTCGCGGCGGCCGGACTGCCGGATGCCGACCCCGCGAAGGCCCTCGCCGACGGCTCCGCGATGGACGTCTGGCGCCGGATGATCGCGGCCCAGGGCGGCGACCCGGACGCCCCCCTGCCCGTGGCCCGCGAGACCCACACCGTCACCGCCCCCGCCTCCGGCGTCCTGACCCGCCTCGACGCGTACGACATCGGCGTCGCCGCGTGGCGCCTCGGCGCGGGCCGGGCCCGCAAGGAGGACGTCGTCCAGGCGGGCGCGGGCGTCGAGCTCCACGCCAAGCCGGGCGACTCCGTGGTGGCGGGCACCCCTCTCCTCACCCTCCACACGGACACACCCGAGCGTTTCGAGTACGCCCTCAAGTCCCTGGAGGGCGCGTACGACGTGGCTCCGGCGGGGACGGAGTTCTCGGCGCGGCCGATCGTCCTGGAACGCGTCTCGGCCTGACCGGCCTCGTCCTGGACGCCGGGCGGGGGCGTCCCCCGAGGAGGGGCGCCCCGCCTACTCCGGGAGCAGTCGCCCCCTCCTCCCCAGCAGGAACTTCTTGAACGCCGCCACCGGAGCCGTGTCCGGATGCCCCTCCAGCCACGCCACCCCGATCTCCCGCACGGCCCGCTGCCCGGTGACGGTGAGCTCGACGACCCCGGGCCGGGCCACCGCGGGCGGCGGGAGCAGGGCCACACCGAGCCCCGCCGCGACCAACCCGC
This sequence comes from Streptomyces flavofungini, assembly GCF_014650815.1. Classification (GTDB taxonomy): domain Bacteria; phylum Actinomycetota; class Actinomycetes; order Streptomycetales; family Streptomycetaceae; genus Streptomyces; species Streptomyces flavofungini. The sequence continues at coordinate 735,576 of NZ_BMVR01000002.1, read as the reverse complement.
GCAGCGTCTCCGCCTCCTCCCCCTCGAAGGCGACCCGGGGCCGGAACCCGGCCTCGGCGCACAGGTCGTCGGTGATGCGGCGCAGGCCGTAGCCGGGTTCGAGGGTCACGAAGGCCTCGTCGGCGGCCTCGGCGAGGCGGATGCGTTTGCGGGTGGCGAGGCGGTGGTCGTCGGGGACGACGAGGCGGAGGCGCTGTTCGTCGAGGCGGCGGGCGACGAGGCCGGGGGCGTCGGGTACGGGGGACGTCAGGCACAGGTCGAGTTCCCCGGCGCGCAGGCGGTCCAGCATGGCCTCGCCGTAGTTCTGGACGAGGGAGAAGCGGATGCGGGGGTGGTCCGCGCGGAAGGCGCGGATCAGGCCGGGGACGGTCTCGGAGCCCATGGTGTGGAGGAAGCCGAAGGCCACCTTGCCGGAGGTGGGGTCGGCGTCCGCGCGGACCGATTCGACCGCCTTGCCCACCTCCGATAGCGCCCGCTCGGCCGAGGCCAGGAACGTACGGCCGGCGGGCGTCAGCGACACCGTGCGGCCGTGCCGGGCGAACAACTCGACACCCAGGTCCCGTTCGAGCCGCACCAGCGCCCGCGACAGCGTCGACTGCGGCACCTCCAACTCCTGCGCGGCCCGCGTGACGTGCTCCGTCCGGGCCGCCCCGGCGAAGTACGCGAGCCGGGGCGCGAGCAGCCGCACGATGTGAGCTGTGTCCTCTGTGTCACTGTTCTGCGACAGGCGACCGCCTGACCTCTGCTGATGCTGCATGGGAACGATTATGGCGATTCCATGCATTGGACGCATGAGAATCATGGTCGTACGTTCGTGGCATGCCTCCTGCCAGTAGCGGGGCGTCCGCCACCCACGCGGTCGCCCTCACTCCGTCGTCCCCCGATTCCAAGTCCACCGAATCCACCACCACGCACGACTCGCGCATGGCACCGGGAGGCCCGGGCTTCCGCCGCATGAGCTTCGCCCTTTTCCTGGCGGGCGTAGCCACGTTCGCGCTGCTCTACTCCACGCAGGCCCTGCTTCCGCTGATCTCCGCCGACCTCGGCGTGAGCGCGTCCACGGCGAGCTGGACGGTGTCGGCGGCGACCGGCGCGCTGGCCCTGTTCGTCCTGCCGCTGAGCGCCCTGTCGGAGCGGTTCGGACGCCGCACCCTGATGACGGTCTCGCTGACGGTCGCGGTCGCGGTGGGCCTGCTGGTCCCGTTCGCGCCGAACATCGGCGTACTGATCGCGCTGCGCGCCGTGCAGGGCGCGGCCCTCGCCGGACTCCCGGCGTCCGCGATGGCGTACCTCGCGGAGGAGGTCCGCCCCAAGGCGCTGGTCGCCGCGATCGGCATGTTCGTCGCGGGCAACTCCATCGGCGGCATGAGCGGCCGCATCGTCACGGGCTGGGCCGCGCAGGCCTGGGGCTGGCGCTGGGCGCTCGCCGTGGTCGGCCTGCTCGCGGTGGCCGGCGCGCTGGCCTTCCGCGCGCTGCTGCCCGCCCCGCGCCACTTCACGCCGGGCACGCTCAGCCCCAAGTCCCTGGCCCGCACGGTCCGTTCGCACCTGTCGAACCCGCTCCTGTGCCGCCTGTACGCGATCGGCGCGCTGTTCATGACCGTCTTCGGCGCGGTCTACACGGTGATCGGCTACCGCCTCACCGAGGCCCCGTTCTCGCTCCCGCAGGGCGTCATCGGCTCGATCTTCCTCGTCTACCTCGTCGGTACGGCGTCGTCGGCGGCGGCCGGGAAGCTGGTGGCCCGGCTCGGCAGGCGCGGCGCCCTGTACCTGGCCGTGAGCACCACGGCGGGCGGCCTGCTGCTGTCCCTGTCGACGTCCCTCCTGCTGGTCCTGCTCGGCCTGGTCCTGATCACCGCGGGCTTCTTCGCGGGCCACGCGGTCGCGTCCTCGTCGGTGAGCCGCACGGCCACCACGGGCCGCGCGCAGGCCTCCGCGCTGTACCAGTCCGCGTACTACGTGGGCTCCAGCCTCGGCGGCACCCTCGGCGCCATGGCCTTCCACGCGGGCGGCTGGGGCGGCACGGTCGGCCTCGGCATCCTCGCCGTCGTCGGCGTCGTGTCGATCACGCTGTACGGGAGCCGGGTGGCGCGCGTGCAGCGGGTGGCGACGGCACGCACCGCCTGACGTCGGGCTTTCGGCATCCGGGCAAGGGTGCGCCGCCGGTCCACCGGCGGTGCGCCCTTACCGTAAACAACCCCTTTGAGCTGCCGTTTTCGCCGCTCCGCAGGCCATTGTCAGTGGGCTGCGGTAGCTTCCGAGGTGCTGGGAATTCCGCGTCGGCAAGACGCAGGCACCATGAGGCACGCACAGGCACAGGGGTGGGTGGGGATGAGTAGCAGCGCAGGGGCGACCACAGAACTGGACGCGGGGCTCGAAAAGCACCGCGTCGAGCTGACGGGGTACTGCTATCGGATGCTGGGCTCGGCCTTCGAGGCCGAGGACGCGGTGCAGGACACGATGGTCCGCGCCTGGCGCAGCTTCGACAAGTTCGAGGGCCGCTCCAGCCTCCGCTCCTGGCTGTACCGCATCGCGACGAACGTCTGCCTGGACATGCTGAACGCGGGCAACCGCCGCGCCCGCCCCATGGACCTGACCGCCTCCACGCCCCTCGCCCAGGCGGCCCTGACCCCCCGCGCGGACAACGTCTGGCTGGAGCCGATACCGGACGGCCGGGTCCTGCCCACCCTCGGCGACCCCGCCGAGGCCGCCGTCGCCAAGGAGTCGGTGCGCCTCGCCTTCATCGCCGCCCTGCAGCAACTGCCCGCCAAACAGCGGGCGGTGCTGATCCTGCGCGAGGTGCTCGCGTGGAAGGCGACCGAGGTCGCCGAGCTGCTCGGCACGACGGTCGCCTCGGTCAACAGCGCCCTCCAGCGCGCCCGCGCCACCCTCGCCGACCGCCCGGCCGACGACACGGCGACGTCCGACCCGCTGGACGACGAGCAGCAGAAGCTCCTGGAGCGCTACGTCACGGCCTTCGAGGGGTACGACATGGCGGCGCTCACCGCCCTCCTCGCCGAGGACGCGGTCATGACGATGCCCCCGTTCGACCTGTGGCTGCGCGGCCCGCGGGACATCACAGGCTTCATGGCGACCATGGGCGCCCCGTGCGAGGGCTCCCGGCTGCTCCCGGTCGAGGTCAACGGCACCCCGGGCTTCGCGCAGTACAAGCCCGACCCCGACAACGGCGGGTACATGCCCTGGGCGATCCAGGTCATCGAGATCTCAGCGGGCCGCGTCGCCGGATTCCACTGCTTCCTCGACACCCAGCGGTGGTTCCCGCTCTTCGGGGTCCCCCTCCACCTCGACGCATAGCTCCGCGAGACCGACCAGCCGGAGCAGCGCCCACAGGGCCGGGGTGGGGCCGCGGAGCCGCAGCCCCGTCCCCGCCCTGCGGGCGGCCAGTCCGAGCCGCGCCACCGCCTCCACGGTCATCAGGTCGGCGGTGGTGATACCGCCGACGTCGCAGATCACCTCGGCGGCGCCGGACGCGTGCGCGACGGCACACAGGTCGGCGACGAGCCGCGGTATGTCGTCCTGGCGGACGGGCCCGCTCATGACCAGCAAGTTCGGCGAATGCGCTTGAGAGACAGCCACGTTAGGGGGACCGCCCCGGCGGTCGGAACTCATCGGTAGCGGTCCCTTCGGCTTGCCCGGGATGCCTCCCGTGCCGTCCCTCGCCACCCGGCTCCGGGCGCGCACGGCGCCGCCCCCGTGCCTCCTTCGAGGCGAGAAATCCGCTCACTTCACTGCATCGAGTGGGACGAGCACCCCTGGGGCATGGTGTCGAAATGCCCTGGGCACGGTCCGCATCGGCGTGGAGTTCCATGCCACCGGCGGACGAAGGAGAAGCCTTCATGCAGCACGAAGAAGTGTACGAACCCCCGGCCATGGTGGAAGTCGGTGACTTCGCCGAACTGACCCGCGGCGAGGCCCTGGGTCCCAGCGGCCCGTGCCGGTGGAGGCGATGCGGAGCCCGGTGAGCAGGGCGGACAAGGTGGTCTTGCCGGACCCGTTCTCGCCGACCAGGGCGATGAGTTCACCGCGCCGCGGGGTGAGGCTGACGCCGTCGACGGCGGGGGTGGTGGCGCCGGGACAGGTGTACGTCACGTCCTCGGCGCGGATCTCGGCGGGCGCCCCGGCCGGGATGGGCAGGGACCCGCGCACGGCCCGCAGGGCGGCGGCCCGGCGCAGGAAGGCCTGCCAGTCCTCCAGGTACAGGCTGGTGCGGAACAGCCGGGCGGCGGCCAGGACCAGCGAGGTCAGGGCGCCGGTGGAGGTGCGGACGGCGACGACGGCCGTGGCGGCGAGGGCGAGGTCGAGGCGCCCGCCGGCGGCGAGCCAGCCGAGGGCGGCCCACGTCGAGGCGGGCATCAGGCCGCTGAGACCGGCGCCGAGCAGGGTGACGCGCAGGACGCGGGGGGCGGCACGGCGGTGGGTGGCCTTGATCCGGCCGGTGATCTCCGCGTACCAGCCCGCCAGGACGTCGGCCATGATGGTGGCGCGCGCTTCGGCCGCGGTGCGCTGGTGGGTGGCGTAGTGCCGGAGCAGGTACCGCAGATGACTGTCCGCGATGTTCTGGTGGTCGGCGCGGTGCCGGATGCGCGCGGTGGTGACGGCGGCGGTGCCCTTGGGGACCACGGCGAGCACGAGCAGCGGCAGCAGTACGGGGTGGAGCACGGCCAGGACCGTGGCGGCGGCGACGAGTTGGCCGAGCGCGGAGAGCAGCGCCTGGGCGTCGGCGATCAGATTCTCGGTCGCCTTCGCACCCCGCCCCGCGGCCTGCAGCCGGTCGGCGAAGCCCGGTTGGTCGTACGCCTCCAACTCCACCCGCGGCGCCGCCGCGAGAATCCGCAGATCAGCCTCGGACGCGACCTCCGGCGCCAGCCGGGCGGAGGCGTACACACCGAGCGCGTCGGCCCCCGCACGCACCCCGGCCGCCCCCGCGACCACCAGCAGCGCCGGAGCGGCCGCCCCCACCCGCTCACCCACCGCCCCGCCGTGAAACAACTGCGCCAACGCCCCCGGCAACGCCGCGAGCCCCACGACCGAGGCCCCCACCACAGCCAACTGGCACCCGGCGAGCCACCCCATGGCCCCCCGGTCGGCAGCCCACCCCAGCCGCACAGCGGCCCCGAGCGCCTGCGGCAACCGCGAGGCCATCCGCCACCAGGAGGCATCAGCGATGTCCTGGAACCGAGAGTCACTGCGAAGGCCGACGTGCTGGGGGGAGTTGGTCACGCGCTCATGGTGCTGCGCCCGGCGATGTGCGCGGCCCCGATGCCCCCAAATCACCCCGCATGGGTGGAAGATGGCCGCACCGCTTCCGCCCGTCGTGGGGGCACCCCCTGCTCCTCCAGAGCTTGGGGGAGCTTGCCGACGAGGCCGCAGGCCGATCGGCGGGTGGTCCCACCCGCGCTCGACACCGGCCTAGCCCAGCGTCCTGCCAAAGCCGGAGGCGAGCGGCATACGTAACCCCAAAGGCGGCGGCGCGGCCAACGCGTCCTCGACCGGCCGGGCGTACCGCTGCCCGAACAGGGCCCCCTGGACGAAGTTCACGGCGAGCGCATGCACCTCGGCGTGATGCTGGCTGAGCCGATGCCCGTCCGAATGCACCTCGAACCGGCAGACGTCCCGATTGGCCTTCTTGGCCCGCTCGGCGAGCCGGAACGACAGCTCAGGGTCGGTCCGCTCGTCATTGGTGCCGTGCACGATCATCACCTGCCGCCCGGCAAGCTGCTTGACGGGCTCGGCGGGCGCGGCCACATCGTCCTCGGGCAGCCAGGGAGCCAACGCCAGTACGGAGTTGACGGCGGAATGCGCGGCGGCCCACAGCGCGGCCCGCCCGCCCATGTCGACCCCGACGAGACAGACGGGCACATCGCCGTAGCGCCGCACGACCTCGTCGGCGGCCCACTCGGCGTCCCGGGCAAGCTCCGCCTCGGCGCCGTTCCACCCGGCGACCCGGTAGCGCACGACGTGCGCGGCGAGTCCGTCGCCCTGCCCGGCCCGGCCGAGGGTCCGCCCGAGGGAACGTATCGCCCCGCCGGTGAGGGGCGAGGGCTTGCGGCCGGACGTCTCGTGCCCACCCGGCAACAGCAGCGCCACCGCGCTCACCGTCGAGGGGCGGGGGCCGATCACACGCCCGAGCCTGGCCGTGCGCACGGGACAGGACGTCGCTTGCTGTGCCATGGCAGAACAGTGTCAGAAGTCATGGTGTATGCCACCCGTCCGCAGGGTCACTGTTACATATCGACCCGGTGAGTTCTACGCGCGTAGGAGTTAGAGTGCGGAAATGACGAGCCAGACCAGCAAGATCAGCGCAGCGAGCGGCCGCCCGGGCCGTGAAAGCCACTCCGGCACCCCCGACCCCGAGCAGATCCGCCGCGCCCCGAAGGTCCTCCTCCACGACCACCTCGACGGCGGCCTGCGCCCCGGCACGATCGTCGAGCTGGCCCGCGAGAACGGATACGACGGCCTGCCCGAGACCGACCCCGACAAGCTCGGCGTCTGGTTCCGCGAGGCGGCCGACTCCGGCTCCCTGGAGCGGTACTTGGAGACGTTCGCGCACACCTGCGCCGTCATGCAGACCCGCGAGGCGCTGTTCCGCGTCGCCGCCGAGTGCGCCGAGGACCTGGCCGAGGACGGCGTCGTCTACGCCGAGATCCGCTACGCCCCCGAGCAGCACCTGGAGGGCGGCCTCACCCTCGAAGAGGTCGTCGAGGCCGTGAACGAGGGCTTCCGCGAGGGCGAGCGCCGCGCCAAGGCCAACGGCCACCGCATCCGCGTCGGCGCCCTGCTCACCGCGATGCGGCACGCGGCCCGCGCCCTGGAGATCGCCGAACTCGCCAACCGCTACCGCGATCTGGGCGTGGTCGGCTTCGACATCGCGGGCGCCGAGGCGGGCTTCCCTCCCACCCGGCACCTGGACGCGTTCGAGTACCTGAAGCGGGAGAACAACCACTTCACCATCCACGCCGGTGAGGCCTTCGGCCTGCCGTCGATCTGGCAGGCCCTGCAGTGGTGCGGCGCCGACCGCCTCGGCCACGGCGTGCGCATCATCGACGACATCAAGGTCGCCGACGACGGCACGGTCCAGCTCGGCCGCCTCGCCTCCTACGTCCGCGACAAGCGCATCCCGCTGGAGCTGTGCCCGAGCTCGAACCTGCAGACCGGCGCCGCCACCTCGTACGCCGAGCACCCCATCGGCCTGCTCCGCAAGCTGCACTTCCGGGCCACCGTCAACACCGACAACCGCCTGATGTCCGGCACCAGCATGAGCCGCGAGTTCGAGCACCTGGTCGGCACCTTCGGCTACACGCTCGACGACATGCAGTGGTTCACCGTCAATGCCATGAAGTCGGCGTTCATTCCTTTCGATGAACGCCTCGCCATGATCAATGACGTCATCAAGCCCGGCTACGCCGAGCTGAAGTCCGAGTGGCTCTTCCGCCAGACGGTCTCGACCAGCGGGTCCGTCGACAGCTAAGCGGATTTTGTACGTCAACACGGCGGCCGGGAGGAGTAACTCCCGGCCGCTTTCGACTGTTTGCGGGCTGTACCAGCGGGTGCTTACCGTCGAGCCCCGCTCAACGCCCCCGTCATCAAGGACGCATTCAACATGAAGCAGTCTGCCGTCAAGACCCTCGGTGTCGCCGCTCTCGGTGCCGCCTTCGCCGCCACGGGCGCCGGTGCCGCGAGCGCTGCCGCCGGACCGGACGCCGTGGGCGCCCTGAGCACGGTCGCCTCGACGCTGCCGCTGGAGGAGACCGCCCAGAGCCTGCCCGACGGGGCCCCCGAGGCCCTGGCCGCCGGCCACAGCGCGCTGCAGAGCGGCCTGAAGTCCGCCAAGCCCACCACCGACAAGCTCCTCCCGCTCGGCGACGACCAGGGCGAGGGCGCCGCCGACCGGGCCATGAGCACCAAGCCCGCGCCGAAGCCCGCCGACCCGGTCAAGGGCCTGCTCGGTGGCGTCCCCGTCGCCCAGGGCCTGGGCACCAACGCCCTCCCCACCGACGCGGTGACCGGCGCGCTGCCCACCCAGGGCACGCCCCTGGGGGCCGTTTCGGGCCTGCCGCTCGGCTGACCTGAACCACCCGGCACACGCACGACGGGGCGCACCCTCTGGGGGGTGCGCCCCGTCGCCGTACCGGGACTGGTCCGTCGGCGTACCGGACCGGTGCCGTCGTCACCAGGCCGTCTTCGCCCTGTTCTCACTCGGGAGCACGATCCACATGGCGATGTAGAGCAGGAACTGCGGGCCGGGCAGCAGGCACGACAGCACGAACGCGACGCGCACGGTCGTGGCGGACCAGCCGAAGCGGCGGGCGATGGCAGCGCACACGCCGCCGATCATGCGGCCGTCGGTGGGGCGGGCAAGGGCGGACATGGGGGCTCCTCGTCGACCGTTGTCGGGTCTGGGCGGGAGGCGTCGGCTTGTCGGCGCCTCGATATACCCAAGGTAGGTCCGCGAAACGGGCAAAGCGTCAGGCTACGGAGCGATGCCGACCCTGGGAATCGTCGGGGTCGACCCCTGAGGGGCCTCCTCCCTGAGGCGGGCCGTCCGGGGCCGCACGGAGGAGCGGCGGCGCAGCCGGGCCCGGGCCGCGGGCACCACGGCGACATGCGCGAGCGCCACGCCCAGCGTGTTCAGGAGCAGCGAGTCGACGTCGACGACCTGCCCGGGCACCCCGGTCTGCAACAGCTCGATGCCCAGCGAGAGCAGCGCCCCCGCCGCGACCGTACGGGCGAGCGACGCGAGGCGCGAGACGTCGAGACGCCCCCCGACCAGCGGCAGCAGCACCCCGAGCGGCGCGAGAAGGAGCAGCGCCCCGCCGATCTGCCGGGCCGCCTGCTCCGGGCCGCGCTCCAGGTCCGCCTTGATGCCGGCCAGCGGCTCCAGGTTCGCCGCGCTCACCCAGGGCACGTCCAGCGGGCGCAGCGTGATCCACGCGACGACCAGGAGATGCGCGGCGAGGAGAAGCATCCCCGCCGCGCGAAAGCGAATGGCGGCACCGCGCCCGCCCGAGCCTTGACGCACGCCCCCCAAGACGCCGGTGGCGGCGGGATCGGTTCCGCACGGGTCGGGACTCCTGCGTACGTGGTGGGGCAGGCGCCCGCCCCGGGCCCCTCAGGAGTCCAGCGGCTCCGGCTCAGGAGTCCAGCGGCTCCGACGGCGGCGACACCGTGCCGGGGCGGGCCCGCACGGCCTGCGTGCACTCGTAGCGCTCCAGGCCGGTACCGGCGGGGCCGCCCAGGACGACGGAGCCGTCACCGTCCGACGCGGCGCTGTCCGCGTACGTGCAGACGATCTGCGCGAGCGCGTGCGCCGACAGGCTCCGCGGGCGGGTGCTCAGGCGCAGCGCCTCGTCCGGGTCGTCGCGCTGGGGGCCGGTGACGGTCATGCCACGGCGCACGTCGGTGGCGTACCCGGCCTGCTTGGCGGCCTGGGACGGCGGCACGGACAGCTCGTCGAGGAGCGCCTGCGCGATCCGCACCCGGTCCGTGGTCGCCTTCTCGGTGGGGATCCGCACCGTCCGGTCGACGATCACCAGCTGCGACGCGCACACCAGGAAGACCTGCACGGGCACGCCGGTGACCGAGTCGCGCGCGGAGATGTCCGGGCCCGACGCCACGCACGGCACCCGCGAGGGCGCCGCCCCGAAGTCGGTCGGCACCTCCGTGGAGCGGATGCCGCAGCCGGTCAGCGTGGCGGTGAGCACGGCGGTGGCAAGCGCGGCGCTCAGCCGTCGCCTGGTCATTTCTGTTCCTTGCCTTCCTCGGAGCGGTCCTCGCCCCGGTCCCCGTCGGCGTCCGCCCCGTCCTCCCGGTCGGGACCGGGCTCCTCCGTCAGCGGCGAGGGGTCCCGCGGCAGCCGCAGCGTGAACACCGCGCCCCCGGCCGGGGAGTTGGCCGCGGTGATCTCGCCGCCGTGGATGTGCGCGTTCTCCAGGGCGATGGAGAGCCCGAGCCCGCTGCCCTCCGACCGCGGCCGGGACGCGCTGGCCTTGTAGAACCGGTCGAAGACGTGCGGCAGCACGTCCTCGGGGATGCCCGGACCCCCGTCGCGTACGGAGATGACCAGGCTGTCGCCGTCCAGGCGCACCGAGACCTTCACCGGGGAGCCGCCGTGCTTGAGGGCGTTGCCGATGAGGTTGGCGAGGATGACGTCGAGGCGGCGCGGGTCCAGGCGGACGGTGGTGCCGCGCTCGGCGTCCAGGTCGACGGCGTCGAGCCAGGCGCGGGCGTCGATGCACGCGGTGATCTGGTCGGCGATGTCGACGTCGTCCAGGACGAGCCGGGCGGTGCCCGCGTCGAAGCGGGTGACCTCCATCAGGTTCTCGACCAGGTCGTTCAGGCGTCGGGTCTCGCTGACGACGAGGCGGACGGCGGGCTCGATCATGGGGTCGACGGAGCCGGTCTCGGCGTCCAGCTCCTCCTCCAGGACCTCCGTGACGGCGGTGATCGCGGTGAGCGGGGTGCGCAGCTCGTGCGACATGTCCGCCACGAAGCGACGGCTCGCCTCGTCGCGGGCGCTCATGTCCGCGACCTTCTTCTCCAGGTTCTCCGCGGTGCGGTTGAACGTCCGTGACAGATCCGCCAGCTCGTCGGTGCCCGACACCCTGAGCCGCGTGTCCAGCTTGCCCTCGCCGAGCCTGCGCGCGGCCACCCCGAGCCGGTGCACGGGTTTCAGGACGGTCGTCGCGGCGGCCTGCGCGAGCAGCGCCGAACCGACCAGGGCCAGCGCCGTGGCGATCGCGAGGGACCAGCCGAGCGAACTGAGGTCCTTGGCCTCCGGTTCGAGCGACTTGAGCATGTAGCCCGTCGGCCCGCCGCCGATCACCTTCGCCCCGCCCACCAGGTACGGCGTGCCGTGGTCCACGGTCCGCTGCCAGTACAGGTGGTACGGGCTCTTGTTGCCCGACGAGACCGACTGCTCCTTCTTGACCGCGTCCCGCAGCGACTTCGGCACCTTGGCGAGAGTGAAGGACTCCAGGTCGGAGTAGCCGAGCACCTGGTCACCGCTGGCGTTCTCGCTGATCAGGAGCACGCTGTAGCGCTGGCTGCTGTTCGCCATCTGCCCGGCGGCGGTCTGCAGCTCGTCCTGCGTGGGGTTCAGCGGCAGCGCGCCCGCACGGGTCTGCAACTGCTGCCGGAAGTCCTTCAGGGCCGCGTCCTGCGCGCGCGTCAGGACGGCCTCGCGGTTCAGCCAGTACGCGATGCCGGACGCGGACACGGCGGCGGTCAGCGCCACCAGCGCGAACACCACGACCAGGCGCAGCCGCAGACTGGTGAAGCGCAGGCCGGACAGGATCTTCTTGCGGGCCGCGGGCAGCCCGCGGAGCTTGTCGTGCGGTTTGGTCACTGAGGCGTGTCCAGCCGGTATCCCACGCCGCGCACCGTACGGATCAGCGTCGGCGAGGACGGCACGTCCTCCACCTTCGCGCGCAGCCGCTGCACGCAGGCGTCGACGAGCCGTGAGTCACCGAGATAGTCGTGCTCCCACACCAGGCGCAGCAACTGCTGGCGCGACAGCGCCTGCCCGGGCCTGCGGCTCAGCTCCAGGAGCAGCCGCAGCTCCGTCGGCGTGAGCTGCAGGTCCTCGCCGTTCTTCGTCACCGTCATGGCCGCGCGGTCGATCACCAGCGAACCGAACGTCGCCGCGTCGTTGGCCTCGCGCTCGCCGCGGCGCAGGACCGCGCGGATACGAGCGTCGAGCACCCGCCCCTGCACGGGTTTGACCACATAGTCGTCGGCCCCGGACTCCAGGCCCACGACCACGTCGATGTCGTCGTTGCGCGCGGTCAGCAGGATGATCGGCAGCTGGTCGGTGCGCCGGATGCGACGGCACACCTCGAAGCCGTCGATGCCCGGCAGCATCACATCCAGCACGATCAGGTCCGGGCGCTGCTCGCTGAGCAGCTTCAGACCGTCCTCGCCGGTGGCAGCGGTGGCCACCCGGTGGCCCTGGCGCGTCAGCGAAAGCTCCAGGGCCGTCCGGATGGCGTCGTCGTCCTCGATCAGCAACAGGGAAGGCACAAACGTCATTCTGTCCCATGGTGCGGGCCCAGTTCGACTGTTGGTGGGGGTCTCACACCGCACCCACACGAGTCTGCGGCGCGCTTTCGGTGCCACGAGGCCTGTTGCAGGCCTGTGACAGTCGGCGGACACCGCCATGAAGTGGGCCGGGCAGAGTTTTGGTCACACGGAAATCCCAGACTCCACGACGGGGGGCGCGAGATGAACACGCTGCACAGCACCAGCTCAAGCGCAGTTGTCACGCGTCTGCACGACGTCCACCGGAGTTCTGAGAAGCACGAGAAGTCCGGTGCCGTGAGCGGGCGGGGGTGCGCTCGCGGCACCGGGCGTCAGCACACCACGTACATGACGGTGGTTGACGCACTCAAGGGCGGCGGTGACGGGGGAGCTCACGGGGGAGCCGCGTACAGGGAGGTCTCGGGGGAGCGGACGCAGTCCCGGACGGGGAGCGAGGACGCCGAAGCGGCGTTCACGGCCTACGTCCAGGAGCGCCGCGCCTCCCTGTACGCCACCGCCTACCACCTGACCGGTGACCGGTTCGAGGCCGAGGACCTGCTGCAGAGCGCCCTCTTCTCGACGTACCGGGCCTGGGACAGGATCAGCGACAAGGCCGCCGTCGGCGGTTATCTGCGGCGCACCATGACGAACCTGCACATCAGTGCCTGGCGCCGCCGCAAGCTCAACGAGTACCCGACCGAGGAACTGCCGGAGACGGTGGGCGACACGGACGCGATGCGCGGCACCGAGCTGCGCGCCGTGCTGTGGCAGGCCCTGGCCCGGCTGCCCGAGCTCCAGCGCACCATGCTGGTCCTCCGTTACTACGAGGGCCGTACGGACCCGGAGATCGCGGACATCCTCGACATCAGCGTGGGCACGGTGAAGTCCAGCATCTGGCGGTCGCTCCGCCGGCTGCGCGAGGACGAGGTCCTCAGCTTCGGCCGTGACCAGGAAGAGTCCTTCGGCGAGTTGGTCGCCTGAGGACGGGGGGGCACGGGGGCCGTCGCTTCGGGGGAGGCGGCGGGAGCAAGAGGTGGGGGACCCACGGGGGAACCGGGGGGTTCGGGGGAACCCACGGGGGGACGCACGGGGGTGCACGGGGGAAATCAAGGAAAAAACAGACAGCGGGACCGGAGGGCCGGGGGGTCCTTCCGGGCCCGCTGTTTGGCGTGCGCGGCCCGGCGTGTCGCGGGGCCGGGGCGCGGGGGAGCCGGTGCGCGGGGCGCGAGGGCCGGGTCAGGCCGCCGCGCGGGCCTTCACGCAGCGGCCCGCCGCCGCGGCCGCGAGCCGCCCGAGGGCCTCCTCCTTGCCGCAGGCGTGCGCACCGAGCGCCGTCTGCCGGGCCACGATGGAGCGCTCCGCGCGCATCAGCCGCCAGCCGCGGCGCAGCAGGAACGGCACCGACTTGCGGCCCTCGCGCAGATCGCGCAGCAGCCTGCGCCGGAACGTCGTCGAGGGGCGGCCGCGCAGGCAGATCGCGTCCGCGAGGACGCCGAGCTCACGGCAGCGGTCCACGATGTCGGCGGCGAAGATGCCCTCCGCGATGAACAGCGGGGTGCGCTCGATGTCGAGTGCCTCCTCGCCGACCCGCGAGCTCGTCGCGATGTCGTACACCGGGACCCGGGTGCGGCCGGTGCGGCACAGCTCACCGATCGCGGCGAGGGCGACGTCGGCGTCCCAGGACAGCGGGGAGTCCCAGTCGATGTCCGAAGTGCCGGCGACCTGAGGCAGCGACGGGTCGGTGCCTTCCTTGTAGAAGTCGTCGAGGCACAGCACGGGCAGTCCCGTGCGGGACGCGAACGACGACTTGCCCGAGCCGGAGGGGCCGGCGAGCAGCACGACTCGGGTGGGTATCGGGGGATGGGAACCCAATGCTGTGAACCTTCTCACCAGTGGTCTTGCCGACGGATCGGCTGTGGCTGCCGCTTTCGGCCCTGCTGACCCCCTCGGTCCCGGCTGGTCCGGCCGTGTCCCGCTCCGCTCTCGGGTGCGCGCGCACCTGTGGGTACGCGCGCGGGAGGGCGGTTCGGCGCCGGGGTCCGGGGGTCGGCGGGCCGTTGCTGCGGGCACGGCTCGTCGGCGGTGGTCCGGGTCATTATCAACCGGTGCGAGGCGGGTGCCCAGACCCGGGGCGGCGGCAATGTGCGGCCGCCACGGACCGGCTTGCGGAAACGTCAGTTCTGTGACGTGGGAGGGGCCAGGTGATGGAAGCGGACTTCCGGGTTCGCGGCGCTCGGGCCGTTCAGGACCGGCTGCGGGCGGCCGCGCAGGTGCTGGTCGAAGAACGCGCCGACATACGTGCCGGTGATCGCCGCCGCACGACGGCCCGGCAGCCCGCCCGGCGTGTCCTCGCCTAACTGCCCCGCCAGCGGTGCCAGGTCGGTGAAGGCGAAGTGGTCCGCCCCCGCCACCCGCAGCCAGCGCTTCCAGCCGCTGATCCGGTCCCAGGTGGCCTCCCACAGCTTGTCCCTGCCGCTGTGGTCCGCCGCCGTGCCCAGCATCAGCAGCGGGCGGCCGGACAGGTCCGACGCGGGGCCGACGTCGGCGAAGGGGCCGTCCATGTTCACCGCGGCCCGCACCCGGGCGTCGCCCGCGGTGGCCGCCGCCGCGCCCGCGCCGCCGAGCGAGTGCCCGGCCATGCCCACGCGCTTCTTGTCGATCAGGCCCGCGTGCCGCCACCCCGGCCGGGCGCCGGTCAGCCGGTCGAGGACGAACCGCAGGTCCTTGGCGCGGCCCTTCGCGGCGGGTTCGAAGGTGTCGTCGCCGACCCGGTCGCAGGCCGCGCACGGCAGGATCCCCCGGCCGGGGAACGCCACGCCCACGGCCTCGTAGGCGTGGTCGACGACCGCGACGACGTACCCCCGGCTCGTCAGCTCCTCGGCCAGGCCCGTGAGGGTGGTGCCGGGCACGGAGAAGCCGGGCGAGAGAACCACCAGCGGGTGCGAGCCGGGCGCCGGGCGCGCGCCGGTGCGGGTGTGGGTGCGGGTGCCGCTCAGGACCTCCGCCGGTACGTCGTCGAGCCCCCGGTCCGCGAGGAAGAGCCGGGCACCCTTGCGGCTCATGTACGGCGCCGGGGTCCCGGTGCCCGTCCGCGCCGGGTAGTACAGCGACACCATCAGCTCCCGCGCGCCCGCCTTCGGCACCCAGGGGTCGCGGCGGCTGTGGTCGACCAGGTGCAGGGAGGCGCGGCCGACGGCGTGCGGGCCCGTCGGCCGGGGGAGGCGCAGTCGGGGGCTCGGGGCCTGGGTCTTGGCGGCGGTGAGCCCGGCGGTCGTGGGCCCGGCGTCGGCGGTCGTGGCCGACGGGGCCGGGGCCGCTCGGGCACCGGTGGTGAGGGCCGCGGTCCCGCCGGTGAGGGCACAGGTGAGGAGGGCGGCGACGGCTGTGCGGCGGCGCGTCTGCATGGCTGTGGGCTCCTTGATTCGCGGCCGCACCGGATCGCGGCGGCCTCGGCCACCTCAACGTAGGAGCGGGGGTGTCCGGGGCGAGTCCCGCTGGGGAGCCGACTCCGGGGGTGGCTCTGGGGAGCCAGGCGGCCGGACGCGGGCCGGGAGGCGGCTTGGGGGAAGCGGCTTGGGGGAAGCGGTCGGGGCGGCGGGCCGGATGGTGGCGTGCCGTCAGCCCGCGTTGCCGCCCGGGACGACGAGGCCGCTCTCGTACGCGAAGACCGCGGCCTGGGTGCGGTCGCGCAGCTGGAGTTTGTGCAGGATGCGGCCCACGTGGGTCTTGACCGTCTCCTCGGCGACGGTGAGCGCCGCGGCGATCTCCGTGTTGGACAGGCCCTGCGCGATCCGGGCGAGCACCTCCGTCTCCCGGCCGGTCAGCCCCTGGACCCGGGCGCCGGAGGCCCGCGCTGGACCGGTGCCCAGGCGGGCGAACTCCGCGATGAGGCGCCGGGTGAGGTCCGGCGAGAGCAGCGCGTCGCCGCCCGCCACCACCCGTACGGCCTCGGCGAGTTCGACGCCCGACGCGTCCTTCAGGAGGAAGCCCGCGGCGCCCGCGCGCAGCGCCTCGTACACGTACTCGTCGAGGTTGAAGGTGGTCAGGACCAGGACCTTCGGGTGGGTGTCGGGGTGCGCGGTGATGCGGCGGGTGGCGTCGATGCCGTCGACGCCGGGCATGCGGATGTCCATCACGATCACGTCGGGGCGCAGGTCCCGCGCGAGGTCCACGGCCTCCGCGCCGTCCCGTGCCGTGCCGGCGACCTCGATGTCCGGCTGGGCGCCGAGCAGCACCGAGAACGCGTCGCGGACCATCGCCTGGTCGTCGGCGATCACCACGCGGATCGTCATGCGGGGGTGTCCTTGTCGGTAGGGGGCGCGGGCGTGGTGCGGGTGGGGAGGGTCGCGGCCACTTCGTACCCGCCCTCCGGTGTGGGGCCCGCCGTGAAGTCGCCGTCGAGCATCGCGGCGCGCTCCCGCATGCCGGTGAGGCCGTGCCCCGCGCCGGGCGAGGGCGGGGCGGGCCCGGTGGCCGGGGCGTTGGTGACGCGCAGGGTCAAGGTGGTGCGACCGTAGCCGAGTTCGACGGTCGTGGGGGCGCCGGGCGCGTGGCGCAGGGTGTTGCTGAGGGCCTCCTGGACGATGCGGTACGCCGACAGCTCCACGCCCGGCGGGAGCGTGCGGCGGGCGCCCCGCACCCGTGCGGACACGGGCAGACCGGTGGCCCGCACCTGGGACAGGAGGGCGTCGAGCTGGTCCAGCGAGGGCTGCGGGGTGGTGTCGGCCCGGGTGCCGCCGGGGGGGTCGGCGCGCAGCAGGCCCAGCAGGCGGCGCAGTTCGGCCAGGCCCTCCAGGGCGTTGGCGCGGATCGACGCCAGCTCGGTGACCAGTTCGGGCGGCGGGTCCGGGACGCGGTACGGGGCGGCGTCCGCCTGGATCGAGATCAGCGACATGTGGTGGGCCACCACGTCGTGCAGCTCGCGGGCGATGCGGGCGCGCTCCTCCAGCACCGTGCGCTGCGCGCGCTCCTCCGCCGTCGCCGCGATCTGTTCCGCCAGGCGATTCCTGTCCTCGCGGCGGCCCCGGCGGATGGCTCCCGCGAGGAGGGCGGTGGCGTACAGGGCGGTGCCGGTCGCCACCGTCGCCCACGAGCCGACGCCCGCGCCGAGGAGTTTCAGGGACGCCCCCAGGGCGGCGCTCAGTGCCGTCGCCGTCGCCGCCGGGAGCAGGGGGAGGCGCAGGGCCAGGAGGAAGAGGGTTCCTGCCTGGACCAGCCAGGCCCACAACTCGTTGGCCGGGGTGGGCGGGTGGCCGAGTGCGAGGGCGGTGAAGCAGGCGAGGGACAGCCAGTACGCCAGGGGCGGTCGGCGCAGGGCGAGCAGGAGCGTGGCCGCGTGGGTGATCGCCAGGAGGCGTGCCGGCAGGTCGGCGCCCGTCGCGGACAGGGCTACGGCCGCGAGGAGCACCAGGGTGTGGGGGAGGTGGCGGAGGGGGCGGGGCCAGGTCAGTGCGGGGAGGGGGTGGGGGGTGGTGGTGAGGAGGGGGTTGAGGACGTTCGCGATGAGGGGCTTGCGGGGGGTGGTGCGGAGGGTGGTGCGGGGGTTCGTGGGGGCTTCGGGCCGGGAGGTGGGAGGTGGTCCGCCGCTCGCGGGGGTGGTGGGCACGGTCGTTGTCCTTCGGGCGGGGTGTGGCTGGGCCCGGGTGCCGGTCGGCCGGTCGGCCTGTGGGCAGGGTCGTGGTGACGCTATGCGACCGAAGGGGTGGGGGGCGTCCCGCTGGGGGGCGGTTCGGGGTGTAGCTCTGTGGGGGGACGGGGTGGGCTCGGGGCGGGGCGCGGCGGGGGATTTTGGGGAGCGGTGAGGTGGTCGGCGCTGGGGTGGTCTTTGATACGAGGGGGCCCGGTCAACTACTCTTCGTGCACGCTCGATTACTTACGTATGTTCCGTGAGGTGGTCCCCATGGCTCGAAACCCTGCACGTGACTCGGCGCGGCACGCGGCGACGAAGAGTTCCTCCGCGTCCCGGGCGCTGCTGCGCGCGGGGCTCAGCGTCTCCGTCGCGGGGGCGGCACTGGGGCTCGGGGGTGGGGTCGCCGGCGCCGCGCCTGCGGCCGTGCCCGCCTCGGAGCTGGCCACGCCGGTGGGGGACGTCGATCCCGCCATTGCCGGGAGCGCGCTCACCGATGGGCTGCACCGGGCTACCGCCGGTGGGCTGGGGGCCGCCAAGAACCTGCGGCTCAACCCGTTGGCCGGGACCGGGGTCGATCCGCTCGACAACGCGGTGGGGACCCAGGTGGCCGACTTCAAGCCGGTGTCCACGGCCGTGGCCACGGGGCCGTTGACTCAGGGCGGGTCGTTGGCGGAGATGCCCGTCGTGGGGACGGTGGCTGGCGTGTTGCCCGGGTAGGGCCCCGCGGGGCATTCCCCAGTCCCGCCCCTTCCCGGAACCGGGCCTCTGCCCCGGACCCCGGGGTGGATGTCCCCTTCGGGCAGGACGGTCCGCCGCCGCGCCTCGTCAAACTCCCCCAAGCTCTTGAGGATCAGGGGACCCCACGACGGGCTGAAGACTTCGCCGAGGCGGGCGACATGGAGCGGCCTGCGCCGAGCCCCCTGAAAACGCCCTCAGCCCGCCCTGGACGGCGGGCGGGCTGAGGGCTGAAGCGGGGGCGGCTAGTAGGCGGAGCCCGATGCGCCCAGGGAGCCCGTGGGGTGCCAGACCGTTTTGGTTTCCAGGAACGTGGTCAGGCGGTGGGTGCCGGGGGCCGTGCTGAAGTCCGCGTCCGTGTCCACAGCCTGTGGACGCAGGACGCGCTTCAGGTTGTCGGCCGCCGCGATCTCCAGGTCCTTCGCCAGGTCGGCGTCCGCGCCGGCCAGGTCCAGGCCGTTCACGTCCTGGTGGGCGGCGAGGGGGAGGGCCAGCTCCGCGGTCCTGCCGCTGAGGACGTTGACGACGCCGCCCGGCAGGTCCGAGGTGGCCAGGACCTCGCCGAGGGAGAGGGCGGGGAGCGGGGACTTCTCGGAGGCGATGACGACCGCCGTGTTGCCCGCCGCGATCACGGGGGCGATGACCGACACCAGGCCCAGGAAGGACGACTCCTGGGGGGCGATGACGGTGACGACGCCGGTCGGCTCGGGGGTGGAGAGGTTGAAGTACGGGCCCGCCACCGGGTTCGCCCCGCCCACCACCTGCGTGATCTTGTCCGTCCAGCCCGCGTACCAGACCCAGCGGTCGATGGCCGCGTCCACGACGGCCGCCGCCTTGGACTTCGACAGGCCCTCCGCCTCGGCGACCTCGCGCACGAACTGGTCGCGGCGGCCCTCCAGCATCTCGGCGACGCGGTAGAGGATCTGGCCGCGCAGGTACGCCGTCGCCGTCGACCAGCCGCCGAACGCCTTGCGGGCCGCCACGACGGCGTCCCGCGCGTCCTTGCGGGACGCCAGGGGGGCGTTCGCCAGCCACTTGCCCTTGCCCGCCGCGGCAGCGGCTGATGTCGCTGTGGTCACCTCGTACACCCGGCCGCTCTCGGAACGCGGGAACTTGCCGCCCACGTACAGCTTGTAGGTCTTGAAGACAGTCAAGCGCTCGGACTTGTCAGACATCGAGGTACGCCTCCAGGCCGTGGCGACCGCCCTCGCGGCCGAAGCCCGACTCCTTGTAGCCGCCGAAGGGCGAGGTCGGGTCGAACTTGTTGAACGTGTTGGCCCAGACGACCCCGGCGCGGAGCCTGTTCGCGACCGCGAGGATGCGCGAGCCCTTCTCCGTCCAGATGCCCGCCGACAGGCCGTACTGCGTGTTGTTGGCCTTGGCCACGGCCTCTTCCGGGGTGCGGAAGGTGAGGACCGAGAGGACCGGGCCGAAGATCTCGTCGCGGGCGACCGTGTGCGCCTGGGTGACGTTCGTGAAGAGCGTCGGGGCGAACCAGTAGCCCGACGCCGGGAGTTCGCAGGGCGCGCTCCAGCGCTCCGCGCCCTCCGCCTCGCCCGTCTCGGCGAGCGCCGTGATGCGGGCGAGCTGCTCGGCCGAGTTGATCGCGCCGATGTCGGTGTTCTTGTCCAGCGGGTCGCCCAGGCGGAGGGTCGACAGGCGGCGCTTCAGGGAGTCCAGGAGCTCGTCCTGGATCGACTCCTGGACGAGGAGGCGGCTGCCCGCGCAGCAGACCTGGCCCTGGTTGAAGAAGATGCCCGTGACGATGCCCTCGACGGCCTGGTCGATCGGTGCGTCGTCGAAGACGATGTTCGCGCCCTTGCCGCCGAGTTCGAGCGTCAGCTTCTTGTCCGTGCCCGCCACCGTGCGCGCGATCTGCTTGCCCACGGCCGTGGAGCCGGTGAAGGCCACCTTGTTCACGTCCGGGTGGGCGGTCAGGGCCGCGCCCGCGTCGCCGTACCCGGGGAGGATGTTGACCACGCCCTTCGGGAGGCCCGCCTGGCGGCAGATGTCCGCGAAGAAGAGTGCGGAGAGGGGGGTCGTCTCGGCGGGCTTGAGGACCACCGTGTTGCCCGTCGCGAGCGCCGGGGCGATCTTCCACGCCAGCATCAGGAGCGGGAAGTTCCAGGGGATGACCTGGCCCGCGACGCCGAGCGGGCGCGGGTTCGCGCCGTAGCCGGCGTGGTCGAGCTTGTCGGCCCAGCCCGCGTAGTAGAAGAAGTGCGCGGCGACCAGGGGGAGGTCCGCGTCGCGGGTCTCCTTGATCGGCTTGCCGTTGTCGAGGGTCTCCAGGACGGCCAGCTCACGGCTGCGCTCCTGGATGATCCGGGCGATGCGGAAGAGGTACTTCGCACGCTCGGCGCCCGGCAGCGCGGACCACTTCTCGAACGCCTTGCGGGCCGCCTTCACGGCGCGGTCGACGTCCGCCTCGCCCGCCTGCGCGACCTCGGAGAGGACCTCCTCGGTCGACGGCGACAGCGACTTGAACACCTTGCCGTCGGCCGCCTCGGTGAACTCGCCGTCGATGAACAGGCCGTAGGAGGGGGCGATGTCGACCACCGAGCGGGACTCGGGTGCCGGTGCGTACGCGAACGGGGATGCAGGTGACACGTTTTCCGTCTTCATGGGTCTCAGTCCACCGTCACGTAGTCGGGGCCGGAGTAGCGTCCGGTGGCCAGCTTCTGGCGTTGCATCAGCAGGTCGTTGAGCAGACTGGACGCGCCGAAGCGGAACCAGTGGTTGTCCAGCCAGTCCGCGCCCGCGGTCTCGTTGACCAGGACCAGGAACTTGATGGCGTCCTTGGTGCTGCGGATGCCGCCGGCGGGCTTCACGCCCACCTGGACACCGGTCTGCGCGCGGAAGTCGCGGACCGCCTCCAGCATGAGCAGGGTGTTCGCGGGGGTCGCGTTCACCCCGACCTTGCCGGTCGACGTCTTGATGAAGTCCGCGCCCGCGAGCATGCCGATCCAGCTCGCACGGCGGATGTTGTCGTACGTCGAGAGTTCGCCGGTCTCGAAGATGACCTTCAGGCGGGCCTGCGCGGAGACCTCCTTCACGGCGACGATCTCCTCGTACACCTTCAGGTAGTCGCCCGCGAGGAACGCGCCGCGGTCGATGACCATGTCGATCTCGTCCGCGCCCGCCGCCACCGCGTCGCGGACGTCCGCGAGCTTCACGGCCAGCGCCGCGCGGCCCGCGGGGAACGCCGTCGCCACCGAGGCGACCTTCACGTCCGTGCCCGCGACCGCCTGCTTCGCCGTCGCCACCATGTCCGGGTACACGCACACCGCCGCCGTGCGCGGCGTCGTGCGGTCCGTCGGGTCCGGGTGGACGGCCTTCGCGCCCAGCGCGCGGACCTTGCCCGGGGTGTCCGCGCCCTCCAGGGTCGTCAGGTCGATCATGGAGATGGCCAGGTCGATGGCGTACGCCTTGGCCGAGGTCTTGATCGAGCGCGTCCCGAGGCCCGCCGCGCGGGCCTCCAGACCGACCGCGTCCACGCCCGGGAGGCCGTGGAGGAAGCGGCGGAGTGTGGATGCCGACGCGGTGACGTCAGCGAAGGGTTGCGGCGGCCCTGCGGGCGCGGCTGTCCTTGGGGGTGATGGCGTCGTCGGCATAGTCACGAGGGGAGCATATCTACGCGCGTAGCGGCGTGTACAGGGGGCGGGTGGGGGTGGGTGCCCCCGCGGGGCGCCCCGGGCCCGCCCTGCCACCGGAACCAAGGGGCTCCGCCCCCTGGGACCCCCGGTCTAGGGTGGGGGGATGGGGAAAGCCGTCGATGGGCCCATGGGGGTCGCCACCGCTCTGGTGCGGTCTGCGTTCCTGGTCAATGCCGTGTATGCCGAGTCCAGCCGGGCGTACGGGATCACCGCTCAGCAGGGGCAGCTCCTGTGTGTGCTCATGGCGCAGCCGTACGGGATGAGTGAGCTGGGGGCCGCCCTCGGGCTTGCCAAGTCCAGTCTTACGGGGCTCGTCGACCGGACCGCCCGGCGCGGGCTGGTGCGGCGGGAGGCGGATCCGGCCGACGGACGGGCCATCCGGGTGGCGCTCACCGAGGAGGGGAGCGTGCTCGTGGACGAGTTCTACGCCGCCACCTGCCGGCGCATGGACGAGCTGCCGCTCGGCTTCGGCGAGGCCGAGCGGGCTCAGTTGGCCGGGCTGCTCGGGCGGCTCGTGCTCGACAACGACGTGCCGGTGGTTTTCGGGGACGAGGTCGGGTCCGGTCAGGTCCCGTCCGCCTGAGGGGCGGTGTTGAACAGGTCCGCGAAGCGGTCTGTGAAGAGCGTTCTGCCCTTGTGTTCCGCCACCGTTTCCGGGGGCAGGATCTCGGCGCCGCCCTCCGTCGGCAGCTGGCCCACCCCACCCGCCGGGCCGAGGGGGAGCGGGACCGCCGGGACGGGGGAGGGGCGGTAGGTGGCCGTGGGCTCCTCGTCGCGCGTCCGCGCCAGGATGTTCTGGGCCACCACCTCCGCGTGCCGCATCGCGTAACCCGCCGTCTTGGCCTCGGCCAGGTCCGTGAGGTCGCCGAGCGCGTACACGTGGTCGTGGCCCCGGACGTTCAGTGACTCGGTCACCGGGACCTGGCCCTTGGGGGTGCGGGGGGTGAGGCGGCCGTCGCTCAGGTAGCCGCTGTTGGTGCGCACTCCGTGGCAGCGGAACCAGATGTCCGCCGTCAGCTCCTGCGCGTCGGCGCCCGTCGTGGCCACCGTGAAGGTCTTCGCCTTTCCGGGGTCGGCGGGCGGCTCCTCCGTCAGGGTCGTGGACAGGCGCACCTCCACGCCCAGGCCGGAGAGTTGGCGGTGCAGGTCCGCGCGCAGGGCGGGGTCGAAGCCCGGGAGCAGTTCCGCGCCCGGGTCGACGATCGTCACCCCCTTGTCCGGCCACACCGCCTTGATCTCGCCCGCCAGCTCCAGGCCCACCGGCCCCGCGCCCGCGATCAGCACCCGGTCCGCGCCCGCCAGCTCCTCGTGCGTGGCACGCGGGCGGGCCAGGGCCTCGGCGGTGTCGTCCGTGTCCGCCTTGGCCGGGAAGGCGTAGCCGGAGCGGGTCGCCAGCGCGAGGTAGTCGGCTTCGACGCGGGCGCCGGGGGCGAGGGTGACGCCGTCCGGGTCGACCGAGGCCGCGTACTCCCGTATGACCTTGCCGCGCCGCAGCAGCCCGTCGTACGGGAAGAAGGTGTTGCCCGCCCGGTCCGGGCGGACCAGGGCGCGCAGCGATCCGGCCGCGTGCACGAAGGCGTCCTTCGGCTCGATGAGGACGACGTCGGTGTGCTCGTCGAGCGCCTTGGCGACCGCGGCGCCGCCGTAGCCCCCGCCTGTCACCGCGACGGTTTTGCTGCTCATGTGTCCACTCGCCGTTGTCGTGCGCGGCCCGCGGTCGGTCGGTGTGCGTGCGCCCGGCGCGGGCCGCGCATTTAGTTCGCATCACGAATAGTATTAGTTCGTGATGCGAACTTCAATGAGGCGTGACGGCGCTCACTTCAAGCCGTTGTCCAAGGCCGTCATGAGCGTGCCGGTGGGGGTGTCGCCCGACATCTCCCAGACCATCCCGCCGAGCAGGCCCTTCGATCTGATCCACTCGGTCTTCTTGCCGATCGACCAGGTGTCGTCGAAGCTCCACCACTGGCCGCCGTTCCCGGTGTAGCCGTAGGTGGATATGGACTGTTCGTCGTGGTGGACGGTGAGGTTCGGGACCGTGGTGATCAGGTTGTGGTAGCCCTTCGTCCCCGCCTCCTCGGGGAACTGGCCGGGGGCCGCGCCGTTCGCCGACTGCCATTCGCCCTTCGCGCCGCCGTCGGCCACTTCCTTCCAGCCGCGGCCGTAGAACGGGAAGCCGATGGTCAGCTTGCGCGGGTTGACCCCGGCGTCCAGGTAGGTCTGGATCGCCTTCTCGACGCTGAACTCGAAGGGGTACGGGTCCTGGGCGTCGCGGCGCAGGTTGGCCTGGTGGCCGGTGCGCTTGGGCTCCCAGGAGTTGTCGCTGCCGGCGCCGTGGAAGTCGTAGCCCTGGACATTGGCGAAGTCCAGGTACTCGAAGATCTTCTTGATGTCCCAGCCCGCCTCGATCTTCACCGGGTCGGCCGGGGTGAACGCGGTCAGGAGCTTGTGGCTGCCGCCGGTCGCGTCGAGCTGCTTGCGGAACTCGGCGAGCAGCGCCGTCAGGTTGTCCTTGTCGGCCGCGCCGTAGTGGTTGCCGGGGTGGCCCTCGGAGCCCGGCCACTCCCAGTCGATGTCGATGCCGTCGAAGACGCCCGCGCCGGTGCCGGGGCCGCCCGCGCCGTTGTAGAGGGGCAGGTCGCCCTTGATCCAGGTGTCCACGCAGGACTTGACGAACTTCGCGCGGGAGGCCGGGGTCGCCGCCGCGTCCGCGAAGAACTTCGAGAACGTCCAGCCGCCGAGCGAGACCACGACCTTCAGGTGCGGGTGCTTGGCCTTGAGCTTCTTCAGCTGGTTGAAGTTGCCGCGCAGCTTGCCCCAGCCGTCGTCGGCCACCCCGTCCACGGACTGCGCGGCGGAGAACGCCCGGCCGTAGTCCGCCTCCGCGTCACCCGCGCCGGTGCCCTCGTCCGGGTCCTGCGGATTGCCGGACACGCCCTTCACCACTCCGGCGAGGCAGGTGTGGTTGGTCGGATCGACGTTCTCGAAGGCGTAGTTGATCACGTCGAGCTTCGCCGCCGCCCCGGACGTGTCCAGGTTCTTCACGAAGTGCTGGCGGCCGTAGATGCCCCACTGCGCGAAGTAGCCCACCTTGAGGTGATTACCGGGACCGGCCGCGTCGTCCGTGGTGACGCTCACGGTGTTCGAGGCGGGGGAGGAGTTGTCGGCCGTGTCCCGCGCCTTCACGGTGAACGCGTAGGTGGTCGCGGGGGTCAGGCCCTCCACGGTCGCGGTCGTCGCCGCGGCCGGGACCGTCTTCACCAGCGCGTCGCCACGGTAGATGTCGTACGCGGCCACGCCCACGTTGTCCGTCGACTTCTCCCAGGCCAGGGCCGCCGACACCTGCGTCTTGCCGGTGGCGCGCAGATTGCCGGGCGCGGTCGGCGGGGTCGGGTCGGTCGACGGGTCGACGGTCGTCGCCGTGACCGGGGTGCTCTGGGGGCTGGTGTTGCCGCGTCGGTCCTTGGCGCGGACGGTGAAGGTGTAGCGCGTCGCCGGGGTGAGGTCGGTGACCGTCGCGCTGTTCGTCGCCGAGGTCGCCACCACGTTCTCGCCGCTGAGCACCTCGTACGTCGTGACCGGGTAGTCGCCCGCCCCGGCCGGGGGCCAGCCCAGCGAGATCGTGCGGGACGTGGCGGTGGTGACCGTCGGGGTGCCGGGCGCCGTCGGCGGCTTGTCGGGTGTGCCGTCGCACTTGTCGCCGTTGATCGTGCAGCCCGTCGGCGTCCCGACCGGCCCCCTGCCCGTGAACTGGTAGCTGTACGGCTCGGTCGAACCGCCCGCCGGGACCCGGCCGTTGTAGTACGCGTTCTTCACGGTGACGTGGCTGCCGGACACCGTCGCCTCGCCGTGTGTGTGCCCGCTGACGGTGACGCCCGGCGGCAGGTCGAACTCCAGCGTCCAGGCCGTCGACGGCGCGGACCCGCTGTTCCGGACGACGTACTTGCCCTGCCAGGACGAGCCGCTGCCCTCCGTCGTGAACGTCGCGGTGAGCGTGCCCGCCGCGTGCGCGGGGGCCGCCGTGAGGGCGGTGAGCAGGGAGAGCGGGAGCAGCAGGGCGATCAGCAGCGCGGCGGTGCGGCCGTGCACGGCTTCGGTCGCTCTTCGTAAGACTCCTGGCGTTCTCCTGGATCCTCTTTCCGTGGGGGTCATGACTCTCCTCGGGGGTGTGTCGTGCGGGTGACTCCTTGGAGGTTCGCGTGGCGCCGGTTCCTCGCGCCGCCGACTGGTTGTCGGCGTACATGACAACCCTCGACCGTACTAGGTCTGGACCAATCCCCATACCCCCGCCGCGCGCGGCCGCCGTCATCGCGTCAGGCAGAATCAGGCCCATGACGAGCGACCCGCAGCCCACCCCGGCGGAGCAGGACCCGGCGACCCCGGCGAGTCCGGCCGATCCGGGGAAGACGGCCGACCCGGGTGAATCGGCGGCCCGACCCAAGGCGGCAGCCCCGGCGCGGGCGGCGAAGCCGGACGACGCGGTGCAGGCGACCGACGCGGCGCAGGCGACCGACGCGGCACAAGCCGACGTGGCGACGTCGGCCGACGCGGCGAAGGCGGCGGCCCCGGCGAAGGCGGCTGCCTCGGCCAAGTCGGCGGCCCCGGCCAAGGCGGCAGCCCCGGCCAAGGCGGCAGCCCGGGTGAAGTCGGTCGACGCGGCCGACCAGGCAGCCGACCAGACCGACCCCGTCTACAAGGACCGCGGCTACCGGTCCCACGGAGCCATCGCCGGTGGCGTCCTGCTGCTCGCCATCGGCGCCTGGCTCGGCATCGACGCGCTGATCCGGGGCGAGGGACGCACCCCGTGGGTGGCCCTCGCCGGGCTGTTCTTCGCGGTGCCCCTCGTCATCGCCTACACCCTGCGGCCCGCGGTGTACGCCAACGAGGACCGGCTGCGCATCCGCAACCCGTTCCGCACCATCACGCTGCCCTGGGGCGCCATCTCCGGACTGCGCTCCGGCTACTCGAACGAGGTCTTCACGCAGGACGGCACCAAGTTCCAGCTCTGGGCCATCCCCGTCTCGCTGCGCGGCCGCAAGAAGGCCGCCCGGCGCCACGCCCAGCAGGTCGCCGCGGACGACCCGGCCGCGAGCCGCGTCCGGCCCGGCGCCCCGGGCGCCACCCACCCCCACACCCGCGACGCCGGTGACCAGTCCATGGACGACCTGCGGGAGATCGCCGAGCGGCGCGAGAACGCCGAGGCCGCACAGGGCGAGCCGGTGGTCCGCTGGGCCTACGAGATCCTGGCGCCCAGCGTCGCCGGAGCGGTGCTCCTCGCGGTGCTGCTGGCCGTGGGCTGACGAGCGCGGGTGGGCTGACGGGTCCGTGGGCCGGATGGGCCGGGTGAGTCGGATGGGCCGGGTGGGCCGCGAGGCGCCCGGCTCGGCCGCGCCCTTGTCGGCCCGCCCCCGACCGCCCGCCGCCGTCCGCCTCGGTTCCCTAGGGCCTGTCCGATGGGTCGGCGTGGAGGAAGCAGCGGCGTCATGGGGGTCCCCCTGTTCGAGCGAAGCCGAGAACTCGGGGGAGCGTGCGATCGCAAGGCGCCGGAAGGTCCTCGGATGGGGTCTCCCCTGCTCGTACGAAGCCGAGAGCTTGGGGAAGTGCCAGACGCCGCGACGTCGCGCCGACCCATGGCCCTAGCCCCGCGCGCCGCTCCGGCCCGTCCGGAGGCCCGGAACCCCCGCCGCCCCCACACGCCACCACCACGCAAGCCACCACTCCCCGAAGCCCCCACCACCCCGAACCCGCCCATCCATGCGACGCCCCCCATTCCGCCCCGCCGCCGCCCCGCGGCGAATCAGCAACTACCCCTGATACACCGCCCACCGCCCCGGGGTTCCCCTCCGCGGGCCCCCAATTCCCCGCAGCGTTTCCCGCGGGATTTCCTTGGCGCCTCCCTCGGCATTTCCCTCAGTCGCCCGCACCGTGCGCGGGAACTCGACCGGGCCGCTCACGTCGAAGACCACCGCCGACAACACCGCTCACGGCGGCCCCAGCCACACCAGCAGCATGTGCCCGCCGAACGCCGCCGACGTCAGTGCCGCCGTCGAGAGCACCGCGAGCGTCACCCGGGTACGGGCCCGTGCGAGCGCGAGGGCCACCGGGAGGAGCAGGGGGAAGCCGGGCAGCAGGAAGCGGGCGCGGGGGAAGTAGACGCCGCTGGAGCCGAGCACGATCGCGACCAGCAGCCCCGTGAACACCAGGAGCGGCAGCGGCTGTTCGCGCCCGGCCACCGACAGGACGTACAGCACGAGCGCGCCGAGCAGGACGAGCGTCACCAGGACCAGGAACAGTTGCGGGCGCTCCACCAGGAACAGCCGCTTCATCCAGCGCAGGGTGCCGATGCCGCCGTCCCACTCGTTGTGCCACAGCTTCTGCACCGCGAAGTAGCCGTCCCAGCGGCCGAGGCGCGCGCCCACCCAGCCGACGTACGCGAGCCAGCCGAGCGGCGCGAGCAGCGCGCCGGTCAGGGCGCGGGCGTCGAAGCGGCGGCGCAGCGCGAGCAGCGCGGTGAGGGACACGGCGGCGGCGACGGCGACCCCGGTCGGCCGGGTCAGGCCCGCGAGCGCGGCGAGCGCCCCGGCCCACACCCAGCGGCCGGTGAGCACCGCGTACAGCGACCAGGCCGCGAGCGCCGTGAACAGCGATTCCGTGTAGCCCATCCACTGCACGAGGGCGACCGGCAGGCAGGCCCACAGCGTCACCAGGAGCACGCCCGCGCGCCGCCCGTGCAGCCGGTCGCCGACCTTGAAGATCCCCCACGCCGCGAGGAACGAGCAGCCGACGGCGAGCGCGAGCCCGACCCCGCCGCGCGGCGCCGGGAGCAGCGCGTCGCCCGCCCGGATCAGGAGCGGGAACAGCGGGAAGAACGCCAGGTTGTTGGTGTCGAAGGCATGCCCGAGGGTGTCCGCGTAGCCGTCCGCCGCGATCCTCAGGTACCAGTCGCAGTCCCAGGACTCGGCGAGCAGATGCCACAGTTCACGGTGCTCGCGGCGGGCCCAGACGGCGAGGACGAGCAGGCCGAGGACGCGGACGGCGGCGTACGCGAGGAGCGCGGGCGCCGCGTACCGCAGCGCGCGGGCCGCACGCCGGTGCGCGGCCGCGCGCGGGGCCTTGGCGCGGGGGCGGCGGGAGGCGGGTACGCGGGTCGGCGCGGTGGTCGACAGGTCGGAGGGTGGTCCGTACGGCACTGCGGCTCCCGGTACGAGAAGGTGCGCTACCGGTCGACCCTTCCCGAGGGACCGGTGGCGCAGCGGGGAGCCGCGTCAGTCGCCGTACCGGAACCACCCGTACGGGTGGCGGGGGTGGGGTGGAGGTGACGCCGCCTGGACGACGTCACCCACGCGGCCGAACGAGCCCGTACGAGCCGCCCGCCCCGTCGTACGCGAGCACCCGCAGCCGTCGCGCCCCCCCCGCGCCTCAGATCCCCGCAGCCCCCGCCAGATCCCGCTTCAGCGCGGCCAGCAGCTCCGCCGCCTTCTCATGGGCCCCGGGGAGCGCGGCGCGGTCCGCGACCGGCACCACGACCTCCAGGTAGCACTTGAGCTTCGGCTCGGTGCCGCTGGGGCGCACGATGACGCGGGCGCCGTCGAGGGTGTACCGCAGGCCGTCCGTGGGCGGCAGCGTCTCCGTGCCCTTGGTGAGGTCCTCCGCGCGGGTCACCGCGAGCCCGGCGAGACGCTCCGGCTGCCGCTCGCGCAGGCGCCGCATCGCGGCCGCGATCAGCGACAGGTCCTCCACGCGCACCGACAGCTGGTCCGTGGCGTGCAGGCCGTGCTCCACGGCCAGGTCGTCGAGCAGGTCGAGGAGCGTGCGGCCCTCCTCCTTCAGCTCGGAGGCCAGCTCCGTGATCAGCAGCGCCGCCGTGATGCCGTCCTTGTCGCGTACGCCCTCGGGGTCGACGCAGTAGCCGAGGGCCTCTTCGTAGCCGTACCGCAGGCCGTCGACGCGGGCGATCCACTTGAAGCCCGTCAGCGTCTCCTCGTAGCCGAGGCCCGCCTTCTCGGCGATGCGGCCGAGCAGCGACGACGACACGATCGACTCGGCGAACACCCGGCCGCCGTCCGCGGACACGCCCCGGCGCACCAGGTGCGCGGCGAGCAGCGCGCCGACCTCGTCGCCGCGCAGCATCCGCCAGTCCCCGTCGCCCCCGGGCACGGCCACCGCGCAGCGGTCCGCGTCCGGGTCGTTGGCGATCACCAGGTCGGGGCGCGCCTCGCGGGCCGTCGCGAAGGACAGGTCCATCGCGCCCGGCTCCTCCGGGTTGGGGAAGGCGACCGTCGGGAAGTCCGGGTCGGGCTCCGCCTGCTCCGCGACGAGCACCGGCGCGGGGAAGCCGGCTCGCGCGAACGCCGCGAGGAGCGTGTCCTTGCCGACGCCGTGCATGGCCGTGTAGACGGTCCGCGCGGTCCGCGGGGACCCCGCGGCCAGGACGGCGTCCGTACGCGCCAGATAGGCCTCCAGGACGTCCTCGCCGAGGGTTTCCCAGCCGCTGTCAGGACGCGGTACGTCGTGCAGGCTCCGTACGGCGTCGATCTCGGCGGCGATCTCGCCGTCCGCGGGCGGCACGATCTGCGAGCCGTCGCCCAGATAGACCTTGTAGCCGTTGTCGCGCGGCGGGTTGTGGCTGGCCGTGACCTCCACGCCCGCGACCGCGCCCAGGTGCCGTATGGCGAAGGCGAGGACGGGGGTCGGCAGGGGGCGCGGCAGGACGGCGGCGCGCAGGCCCGCGCCGGTCATCACGGCGGCGGTGTCGCGCGCGAAGTCGGCCGACTTGTAGCGGGCGTCGTATCCGATGACGACGAGACCGCCGCTGTGGCCCTTGCCCTTCAGGTACGCCGCCAGGCCCGCCGCCGCGCGGATGACCACGGAACGGTTCATCCGCAGCGGTCCCGCGCCCAGCTCGCCGCGCAGTCCCGCGGTGCCGAACTGCAGCGTGCCCGCGAACCGCGCGGCCAGCTCCGCCAGGACGGCCAGGGTGCCCGGCGCCGCGTCGACGAGCTTCGCCAGCTCCTCGCGGGTCTCCGGGTCCGGGTCCTCGGCCAGCCAGGCCCGGGCGCGGGCGATGAGTTCTCCGTGGTCCTGCACGTGTGGTCGGCCTCTCCGTGAAGGGGGTCTTGCTGTGGACGGCGTACCCGCCCGGGGCGCGGACCGATCCGCCGCGCCCCCGGCGGGGTCGGACGGGTCAGATGCGGCCCAGGACCTGCCCGAGCAGCTCGCCCATCCGCGTGGCGGAGTCGCGGCCCGCCTGCAGGACCTCTTCGTGGTTCAGCGGCTCGCCCGTCATGCCCGCGGCGAGGTTCGTCACCAGGGAGATGCCGAGGACCTCGGCGCCCGCCTCGCGCGCCGCGATGGCCTCCAGGACCGTCGACATGCCGACCAGGTCCGCGCCGATCGTGCGGGCCATGCGGATCTCGGCCGGGGTCTCGTAGTGCGGGCCGGGGAACTGGGCGTACACGCCCTCTTCCAGGCTCGGGTCGATCTCCTTGCACAGCGCGCGCAGCCGCGGCGAGTACAGGTCCGTCAGGTCGACGAAGTTCGCACCGACGATCGGGGACGTCGCCGTCAGGTTCAGGTGGTCGCTGATCAGCACGGGCTGGCCCGGGCGCATGCCCTCGCGGAGGCCGCCGCAGCCATTGGTCAGCACGATCGTCTTGCAGCCCGCGGCCACGGCGGTCCGTACGCCGTGCGCCACCGCGGCCACGCCGCGGCCCTCGTAGTAGTGCGTGCGGCCCAGGAAGACCAGGGCGCGCTTCGCGCCGACCTTGAAGGAGCGGATGCGGCCGCCGTGGCCCGCGACCGCCGGCGGCGGGAAGCCCGGCAGCTCCGTGACCGGGAACTCGGCCTCGGGAGCGCCGAGGGCCTCGACGGCCGGTGCCCAGCCGGAGCCCATCACCAGGGCCACGTCGTGGGTCTCGGCGCCGGTCAGCTCGCGGAGGCGGGCCGCGGCGGCGTCGGCGGCGGCGTAGGGGTCGCCCTGGATGTCGTCCGGAATAACTGAAGCGTTCACGCCGACGAGGGTAGCCGGTTACGCCCTACGCGCGTAGATGACGATGCCCACGGGATCCGGATCGTTGCCTTGTCGTTTCCGACGAAGTCGGCTGCGCGGGCGGGGGCGGAGCCCCCGTAGTGCCCGCCGTGCCCGTAGCGCCCGTCCTAGCAGGGACGTTTGCGGAGGTTCATGACGTAGTCGTGCGGTGCCCCCGCCGACTCCGCCGCGTCGGCGAGCTCGCCGAGGTAGCGGGCGGAGGGCAGGCCGCCCTCGTAGCCGTTGAGGACGTACACCCAGGCGGCCTCCTCGCCCTCAAGCGTGTGGACGCGGATCCGCATGCGGCGGTAGATGTCGAGGCCGACACCCTCCCACCGGTCCATGGAGTCCTCGTCCATCGGGGCGATGTCGTACAGCGCGACGAAGACCTGCGAGCGCGGCGCCTCGACGATGGTCGCGAGCGCGCCCTCCCAGCCCATGTGCTCGCCGCCGAACGTCAGCCGCCAGTCGTTGAGCCAGCCGGTCGCGCGCAGCGGCGAGTGCGGTGCGCGGCGCGTCATCAGCCGCGCGTCGAGATTGCCGGCGTACGCGGCGTAGAGCGACATGACCACGAGACTACGGCAGCCGGGTGTACCCCTCTTGCCGCAACCGTCACTCCCGTGGTCACCGGCGTGGCCGCCGCTACGGAGGGCCCCGGGGGTACGGGTCGCCCGGTCGTGCGGGACAATGGAGTACGTGACTCGGATCGTGATCATTGGTGGCGGACCCGGCGGATATGAGGCGGCCCTGGTGGCCGCCCAGCTCGGCGCGGAGGTGACCGTCGTCGACTGCGACGGTCTGGGCGGGGCGTCGGTGCTCACCGACTGCGTACCGTCGAAGACCCTGATCGCGACGGCCGAGGTGATGACCACCTTCGACTCCTCGTACGAGGAGCTGGGGATCATCGTCGAGGACGACACCCCGCACATCGATCAGGCGGCCCGCGTCGTGGGCGTGGACCTCGGCAAGGTGAACCGGCGTGTGAAGCGGCTCGCGCTCGCGCAGTCGCACGACATCACGGCGTCCGTGACCCGGGCCGGAGCACGCGTCATGCGCGGCCGTGGGCGCCTGGAGGGCCAGCAGGCCATGGACGGCTCCCGCAAGGTCGTCGTGCGTGCCGCCGACGGCTCGGAGGAGACCCTCGTGGCCGACGCCGTCCTGATCGCCACCGGCGGCCACCCGCGTGAGCTGCCGGACGCGCAGCCCGACGGCGAGCGGATCCTGAACTGGACGCAGGTGTACGACCTCGACGAGCTGCCCGAGGAGCTCATCGTGGTCGGGTCGGGTGTGACGGGCGCCGAGTTCGCCGGTGCCTACCAGGCGCTCGGCTCGCGGGTCACCCTCGTCTCGTCGCGCGACCGCGTGCTGCCCGGTGAGGACCCGGACGCCGCCGCCGTCCTGGAGGACGTCTTCCGCCGCCGCGGCATGAACGTCATGGGCCGCACCCGCGCCGCCTCCGCCAAGCGCGTGGGCGACCGCGTGGAGGTCACCCTCGCCGACGGCCGCGTCATCACCGGCTCGCACTGCCTGATGGCCGTCGGTGCCATCCCCAACAGCGACGGGATGGGCCTGGAGGAGGCCGGGGTCAAGGTCAAGGAGTCCGGGCACATCTGGACCGACCGGGTCTCGCGCACCTCCGCCCCCGGCGTGTACGCCGCCGGTGACGTCACCGGCATCTTCGCCCTCGCCTCGGTCGCCGCCATGCAGGGCCGCATCGCGATGTACCACTTCCTGGGCGACGCGGTGACCCCGCTGAACCTGAAGACGGTCTCGTCGAACGTCTTCACCGACCCGGAGATCGCGACCGTCGGCTACAGCCAGGCCGACGTCGACGCCGGAAAGATCGACGCCCGCGTCGTCAAGCTCCCGCTGCTCCGCAATCCGCGCGCGAAGATGCAGGGCATCCGCGACGGCTTCGTCAAGATCTTCTGCCGTCCGGGTACGGGAATCGTGGTCGGCGGTGTCGTCGTCTCGCCCCGCGCATCGGAACTGATCCATCCCATCTCGATCGCGGTCGACAACAATCTGACGGTGGAGCAGATCGCTAACGCCTTCACCGTGTACCCATCGCTTTCGGGCTCGATCGCCGAAGTCGCCCGTCAGTTGCACACGCGTAAGGTCGCCGGGGAGGCCTGATCCCGACCGTTCGGTCAGCGGGCGCCGATCGGCCGATGTGATCGTCCGGTCGGCCGGAATCAACTCTCCGCAGGTCACAGCCTGTTGCCGACCATTCGCTCGGCATAGGCGCGGAGAGTACCCCCTATACCACTTCCACCCCTACTGTGCGAACAACTTCTGTAATTCGGCGCAAACTGCTGAAAGCAGACGGTCGTTGGGGTTACTGTCAGTTTCGTGTTCGCTGCAGAACGTCGCCAATTGATCCTCGAAATGGTGCGGGCCAACGGAGCGGTGTCGCTCCGTGAGCTCGCCCGCGTCGTCCAGACCTCCGAAGTGACCGTACGGCGGGACGTGCGCGCGCTGGAGGCAGAAGGACTCCTCGACCGCCGACATGGCGGTGCGGTATTGCCGGGCGGATTCACGCGGGAGTCCGGCTTTCCGCAGAAATCACATCTCGCGTCCGCCGAGAAGACGGCCATCGCCGATCTCGCGGCGGGTCTCGTCGAAGAGGGCGAAGCCATCGTCGTCGGGGCGGGTACGACCACGCAGGAGCTGGCCCGCCGGCTCGCGCGGGTGCCCGGCCTGACCGTCGTCACCAACTCCCTGCTGGTGGCGCAGGCCCTCGCCCACGCCAACCGGGTCGAAGTCGTCATGACCGGCGGCACCCTGCGCGGCTCCAACTACGCGCTGGTGGGCAGCGGCGCCGAGCAGTCCCTACAGGGTCTGAGGGTGTCGCGGGCGTTCCTGTCGGGCAGCGGCCTGACCGCCGAACGTGGCCTGTCCACCTCCAACATGCTGTCGGCGAGCGTGGACCGCGCGCTCGTGCAGGCCGCCGCGGAGGTGGTGGTCCTCGCCGACCACACCAAGCTCGGCACCGACACGATGTTCCAGACGGTGCCGACGGACGTCATCACACGTCTGGTCACGGACGAGCCGCCCGCGCACGACGACCGCGCGGCGACCGAGTTGCAGGCACTGGCCGACCAGGGCGTGCAGATCGCGGTCGCCGGAGCGTCAGCGGGCCCCGGCCAGGCCCCCGGAGTTGACTCCGTCCCAGCAGGCCGGCA
This sequence comes from Streptomyces flavofungini, assembly GCF_014650815.1. Lineage (GTDB taxonomy): Bacteria > Actinomycetota > Actinomycetes > Streptomycetales > Streptomycetaceae > Streptomyces > Streptomyces flavofungini. The sequence continues at coordinate 700,311 of NZ_BMVR01000002.1, read as the reverse complement.
GCCACGCAGAGACGTGCCGTTGCCCGGTCAGCGGCGGGGGCACGGGGGCCATGGCGCGGGGCCCGGCGCCGGGCCGCAGTTGCGCAGCGCGTCCGTCCTCGGTGAGCAGCAGGGCGGGGAGCGGGCGGCGAGGGTCGCCGACCTGCGCAGACGGTAGCTGGCCCCTGGGCCCTGGGCGGGAGGGTGGGCCCCTGCTTGCCCGGCGGGCGGCCTGTGCCTGCTCCTTGGCCGGGGGTGCCCCTTGCCGGCGCTGCGCGCCTCGTCCTCAATCGCCGGACGGGCTCTCTCCGGTCCGCCCGGCCCTTTTCCCGTCCCGCCCGGCCTTTCTTCGCTGGAGCCTCCGCAGGCGCCTTCAGGCGCCGGGTTCCGCCTTGAGGCCGCGCAGCGTCAGGGTCAGGAGGCGGTCCGCCAGTTCCGGGTCGTCCGGGGACTCCTCCGCCGCCAGGGCGATCGCGTTCGTGAGCTGGAGCAGGTCGTCGATCGACACGCCCTGGCGTACGGCGCCCGCCGACTGGGCGCGTTCCAGGAGCTTGGTGCCTGCCTCCCGCATCGGGCGGCTGCACCGGGCCAGCGCCGAACTGTCGTCCCGGGAGGCGGACATGAGGGCGTGGGCCAGCCCGCGGTACTCACCCGCATGAGTGATGATCGCTCGTAGCCAGTCCACCAGGGCGGTGCACGGCTGCGGGGCGTCCAGGAGGTCACCGGAGCGGGTCAGGAGGTCGCTCACCGCGTCCTCGAAGACCGCGCTCAACAGGGCGTGGCGGGTGGGGAAGTGGCGGTACAGGGTGCCGATGCCCACGCCCGCGCGGCGGGCCACGTCCTCCAGGGAGGTGTCCGTGCCGTGTTCCGCGAACGCGGTGCGGGCCTCGCTGAGGAGCCGCTGGTAGTTGCGGCGGGCGTCGGCTCGCATGAGGTCTCCTCGCGGGGGCGTCCCAGTCCCGCCCCTTCTCCGAAACCGGGGGCTTGCGCCCCCGGACCCCCGCTGATCGGTGCTCCGCGCCTCGTCCTCAATCGCCGGACGGGCTGGAACTAGCCGGGGCGGGCTAAAGCCTTGCCGCACCGGCAAGTAATTCAGCCCCTCCGGCGTTCGCGGAGCGGGGGTCTGGGGCAGCGCCCCCAGGTTCGGGAAGGGGCGGGGTTGGGGAGTACTCAGTCCTTGATCTCGCAGATCGCGGCGCCCGACGTCAGCGACGCCCCGACCTCCGCCTGCAGGCCCTTGACCGTACCGGAGCGGTGGGCGTTGAGGGGCTGTTCCATCTTCATGGCCTCCAGGACCACGATGAGGTCGCCCTCCTTGACCTCCTGGCCCTCCTCGACCGCGACCTTGACGATCGTGCCCTGCATGGGCGAGGCGAGGGTGTCGCCGGAGGCGGCGGGCCCGGACTTCTTGGTCGCGCGGCGCTTCGGCTTGGCACCCGCCGAAAGCCCCGTGCGGGCCAGGGACATTCCCATACCGGCGGGCAGCGAGACCTCGAGGCGCTTGCCGCCGACCTCGACGACGATCGTCTCGCGGTCGCCGTCCTCTTCCTCGGCGTCGCCGCCCACGGGCGCGAACGGCGGGATGTCGTTGACGAACTCGGTCTCGATCCACCGGGTGAAGACCGTGAACGGCTCGTCGGAGCCGGTCAGTTCGGGCGCGAACGCCGGGTCGGCGACCACCTTGCGGTGGAACGGGATGGCGGTGGCCATGCCCTCGACCTCGAACTCGGCCAGCGCACGGGCGGCCCGCTCCAGGGCCTCCTTCCGGGTGCGGCCGGTGACGATCAGCTTGGCGAGCAGCGAGTCCCAGGCCGGGCCGATGACCGAGCCGGACTCGACGCCCGCGTCGAGGCGGACACCGGGACCGGACGGGCCGTCGAACCTGGTGACCGTGCCGGGCGCGGGCAGGAAGCCCCGGCCCGGGTCCTCGCCGTTGATGCGGAACTCGAAGGAGTGCCCGCGCAACGCCGGGTCGTCGTAGCCCAGTTCCTCGCCGTCGGCGATGCGGAACATCTCGCGGACCAGGTCGATCCCGGCGACCTCCTCGGTGACCGGGTGTTCCACCTGGAGGCGGGTGTTGACCTCCAGGAAGGAGATCGTGCCGTCCACGCCGACCAGGAACTCCACGGTCCCGGCGCCGACATAGCCGGCCTCGCGCAGGATCGCCTTGGAGGCGCGGTACAGCTCGGCGTTCTGCTCGTCGGTCAGGAAGGGCGCGGGGGCCTCCTCGACGAGCTTCTGGTGGCGGCGCTGCAGCGAGCAGTCACGGGTGGAGACGACGACCACGTTGCCGTGCTGGTCGGCCAGGCACTGGGTCTCCACGTGCCGCGGCTTGTCCAGGTAGCGCTCCACGAAGCACTCGCCGCGACCGAAGGCCGCGACGGCCTCGCGCACCGCGGAGTCGTACAGCTCCGGCACCTCTTCGAGGGTGCGGGCGACCTTCAGGCCGCGGCCGCCGCCGCCGAACGCCGCCTTGATGGCGATCGGCAGGCCGTTCTCCTCGGCGAACGCGACGACCTCGTCCGAGCCCGCTACCGGGTCCGGCGTGCCCGCGACCAGCGGGGCACCCGCGCGCTGCGCGATGTGCCGGGCGGCGACCTTGTCACCGAGGTCACGGATCGCCTGCGGCGGCGGGCCGATCCACGTCAGTCCGGCGTCCAGGACGGCCTGGGCGAACTCCGCGTTCTCGGAAAGGAAGCCGTAGCCCGGGTGGACGGCGTCCGCCCCCGAGTCCTTGGCCGCGGCGAGCACCTTCGCCATGTCCAGGTAGCTGGTGGCCGGAGTGTCACCGCCAAGAGCGAACGCCTCGTCAGCGGCCCGCACATGCAGTGCGTCCCGGTCGGGGTCCGCGTAAACGGCAACGCTCGCGATCCCGGCATCCCGGCACGCCCGGGCGACCCGGACAGCGATTTCGCCACGGTTGGCGATGAGCACCTTGCGCACGATGGCTCCCTCCTTGAAACAAGCCGAGTTTAGGGACTGCCGACACGACCTCACGACCCGTCCCCAATGGTGAGCTTGCCCACACGGAGCGTGATCCGAGGTCCTGTCGATCCCCGAAATCCCTTGTCGCACCGTGGTACGCAGGGTCCTTTCCCGGCAGCGTAGCCCTCCGGTGTGGTCAAGGTCTCTGTGAGGCAGTGCTGCGGCGCGCGGTCATTCTTTGTGGAGTCCCTACGAATGGCCCAAGGATTCTTTGCCTGCGGTACAGCCCTTGTCCTTGGGTTTACCCGTTAGTAGCGTGCCGATGTCTCACACGTACTAGCGGTAACAGCGGTCGGCAGAGAGTGGGTGGGCGCCGTGGCGCGCAGACCAGTGGCGTGGGTGGGCGCGATCGCGCTCTGGGCCGAGGCGGTCGGGATCGTCCTCCTCAACTGGTTCCTCGGGCTCGTCGTCGACAAGCAGGACATGTCGATGGGCGGCCTCGACCCGCACGCGATGAGCGTGGGCGCGTGGGTCGCGGGCGGCCTCTTCGGGCTCTACCTCGCGGTGTGCGGCCTGGCGCTCGCCCGTACCGCCGTCCGCGACCGCGCGCCCGGCCGCTTCGGGAAGCCCCTGCTGATCAGCGCCGCCGTCGTGCACGGTCTGCTGGGCGCGTTCGCGGTCGGCCTGGTGGGCTGGCTCGCGTTCGTCTTCATGATGGTGGTGCTCGGGCTCATCGTGCTGCCGCTGGTGGCGTACGACCGGAGGGCCGCGGCGGGCGTGGACGGGACGCCGGGGAACGGCGCCCCGCAGACTGCCTGAGCGGCCCCCTGAGGCTGCCCGAGCGGCCGCGTAGGTCTGCCTGCGCGGCCGCTCGGGTCTGTCTGCCCAGCCGCTCGGGTCTGCCCCTGAGACTGCCCCTAGGGCCTGTCCGTCCACAACTCCGTGATCCCGACGCCCAGTTCCCCGAGCAGGCGCCGCAGCATCGGCAGCGAGAGGCCGATCACGTTGCCGTGGTCGCCGTCGATGCCGTCGATGAACGGCGCCGAGCGGCCGTCGAGCGTGAACGCGCCCGCCACGTGCAGCGGTTCACCGCTGGCCACGTACGCGGCGATCTCCGCGTCGGACGGCTTGCCGAAGCGGACCACCGTCGACGCGGTCGCCGCCATGTGCTCGCCGGAGAGCGTGTCGTACACGCAGTGCCCGGTCTGCAGGACGCCCGCGCGGCCCCGCATGTCCTGCCAGCGGGCGGTGGCCTCGGCGACGTCCGCGGGCTTGCCGAGGGCCCGGCCGTCCAGCTCCAGGACCGAGTCGCAGCCGACGACCAGGGCGCCGTTGGCCTCCGGGCGGGCCGCGACCACCGACGCCTTCGCCACGGCGAGGGCCTTGGCGAGCTCGGCGGGGGTCGGCGCGGTCACCGCGTCCTCGTCGACGCCGCTGACGATCACCTCGGGCGCGAGGCCCGCCTGGCGCAGCAGGCCGAGCCGGGCCGGGGACTGGGAGGCGAGGACGAGACGGCGGGGTTGATCGCTCATGCGGTCAGCCTAGCGAGCGCCGCCGGGCGCCATGGTGCGCGCCCCGGGCGGTCCCGGCGGCTCAGATCACGCCCAGGACGACCATCGCCACCACCATCGCGAGGGCGAGCAGGACACCAGCGCGGCGCATCTTCGCCTGCATCTCCCGCATGTCCTTGGGCGGGTCGTTCTCCGGGTCGGACCACAGCATGGCTCCGATGGTGCGACCGGCCCGCGGCCCGCGCCTGAGTACGCGTACTCAACTTCCCGCGCTTCCCGCCCCGAGTCCGTTCACCCGTACAACCCCCGCCCGCCGCCCGGAGTCAACCAGCCGAGGGTTTCCAGGGAACGGAGCGAACCGATATGCGCAAGATGCGCAGAAGTGTCCTGACCGCGGTGGCGACGGCCGTGACGGCCGCCGCGGGACTGCTGGTCCCGCTGTCCGGCACCGCCGCGGCGGCCCCCGCCGCCCCCGAGGCCGCCGACTTCAACGGCGACGGCTACGGCGACCTGGTGCTCGCCACCCCCAAGGCCACCGTGAACGGCGTCAAGAAGGCCGGGCACGTCGCCGTCCTGTACGGCTCGGCGCGGGGCGTCGAGGGCGGCCGCAAGGCGCTGCTCAGCCAGGCCTCCGCGAAGGTGCCCGGCACCCCGGAGGCCGGGGACCGGTTCGGGGGCGCGTACGACACCGGGGACCTGGACGGCGACGGGTACACCGACCTGGTCGTCGGCGTGCCGGGCGAGAACGACAACGCCGGGCTCATGACCGTTCTGTGGGGCGGCCGGGGCGGGCTGGACAACGGCGGCCTGAGCACGGCGACGCCGCACCCGGACCTCGACCTGCACTACGGCCAGTCCGTCGTCGTCGGCGACTTCGACGGCGACGGCAAGCAGCAGCTCGCCACGCACTCGTACTACGGCGCCGTCAGCCTGTCCGGTGACGGCTTCACCCGGACCAGGGCGCCCGAGCAGCGGCGGCTCTCCCTCGGCGACACCGACGGCTTCCGGCTCGTCGAGCGCCTGGACGCCGGTGACTACGACGGCGACGGCGACGACGACCTGCTCGCCTCCGGCATCGAGAACGCCGAGGGCGACGAGCTGAACGGCTGGTTCGGGCACTGGTCCGGCGGCCGCGACGGCATGGAGTTCACCGACCAGCCCGCCGCCCTGCCTCCGACCCGCACCGGCCTGAAGGGCTCCGGCGACATCGACAAGGACGGCTACGCGGACGTCGTCGTCACCGACTTCAACGTCGGCAAGGGCGGCGGCGTGGGCGTCTACTACGGCGGCCCCGCCGGACCCGGCACCGGCGGCAAGACCGTCCTCGACCAGGACAGCCCGGGTGTACCGGGCGTGGACGAGGGCGCCGACGAGTTCGGCGCGAGCGCCGCGGTCGGCGATGTGGACGGCGACGGCTACGCGGACGTGGCGGTGGGCGCGCCCGCCGAGGACGTCGACGGCCGCGTCGCCACGGGCGCCGTCACCCTCCTCAAGGGCTCCGCGTCCGGCCTCACCGGCGCCGGCGCGCAGGCCCTGAACCAGAGCACCGCGGGTGTGCCCGGCGCCGCCGAGGACGACGACCGCTTCGGCTCCGCCGTCCACGCGCGGGACACGAACGGCGACGGCCGTGCCGAGGTCGTCGTCGCGGCGACCGGCGAGGACGTGTTCCCCGGCGCGCGCTGGTCCGACGGCTCGAACTGGGTGCTGCGCGGGTCGGCCGCCGGGGTCACGGCGACCTCTGCGTACGCGCTCAGCGAGAAGGCGTTCGGGCTCACCTACCAGAACAAGAGCTTCGGGTCGGTGCTCGGGAGCTGATCCGGGGGCCGGGCCGTGGGGCGCGCACGGATCGCGCGCGCCCCACGGACACCCGTGGTCACCCCGGCCGGACGGACAGCCTTGGTCACCCCGGCCAGTACGTGCGGCTCCACGCCGCCGCGCCCGGTGCGGGCATCCGCTCGCGGGCCACCCGCGCCGGGTCCGCCCAGGCGGCCGGGATCGGGGGCGCGCCGGACGGCGCGTTCGCGGCCGCCGCGGCGCGCGCCTGGACCACCGCCAGGGCGGCGGCCAGCTCCTCGGGGGTGGGATTGCCCCGTACGACCTTGATCACAATGGCTCCCTTCGGGGGCGGCACGGACTAGAGCGGGATGTTGCCGTGCTTCTTCGGAGGCAGGGATTCCCGCTTCGTCCGCAGCTGACGCAGTCCGCGTACGAGGTGCGAGCGGGTCTCCGACGGCAGGACCACGGCGTCGATGTAGCCGCGCTCGGCCGCCGTGTACGGGTTCAGGAGCGCGTCCTCGTACTCCTGGATGAGGCGGGCCCGGGTGGCCTCCTGGTCCGCCGGGTCGGCCGCCGCGATGGTGCGGCGGTGCAGGATGTTCACCGCGCCCTGCGCGCCCATCACCGCGATCTGCGCGGTCGGCCAGGCGAGGTTCAGGTCGGCGCCCAGGTGCTTGGAGCCCATCACGTCGTACGCGCCGCCGAACGCCTTGCGCGTGATGACGGTGATGAGGGGGACGGTGGCCTCGGCGTACGCGTAGATGAGCTTGGCGCCGCGCCGGATGATGCCCGTGTGCTCCTGGTCGACGCCCGGCAGGAAGCCCGGCACGTCCACGAAGGTGATCACGGGCACGTTGAACGCGTCGCAGGTGCGCACGAACCGCGCCGCCTTCTCGGACGCGTCGATGTCCAGGCAGCCCGCGAACTGCATCGGCTGGTTGGCGACGAGGCCCACCGGGTGGCCCTCGACGCGGCCGAAGCCCGTGATGATGTTCGGCGCGAACAGCGGCTGCGTCTCGAAGAACTCGGCGTCGTCCAGGACGTGCTCGAGCACCGTGTGCATGTCGTACGGCTGGTTCGCGCTGTCCGGCACCAGCGTGTCCAGCTCGCGGTCCTCGTCGGAGAGTTCGAGGTCCGCCTCCTCCGGGAAGGCCGGGGGCTCGGTCAGGTTGTTCGACGGCAGGTACGAGAGCAGCGACTTGACGTACTCGATGGCGTCCTTCTCGTCGCCCGCCATGTGGTGCGCCACGCCGGAGGTCGCGTTGTGCGTGCGGGCGCCGCCCAGCTCCTCGAAGCCGACGTCCTCGCCGGTGACCGTCTTGATGACGTCCGGGCCCGTGATGAACATGTGGGACGTCTGGTCGACCATGACCGTGAAGTCGGTGATCGCGGGCGAGTACACGGCGCCACCGGCACACGGCCCGACCACGAGACTGATCTGCGGGATCACCCCCGAAGCGTGGGTGTTCCTGCGGAAGATCTCCCCGTACATCCCGAGCGCCATCACGCCCTCCTGGATGCGGGCGCCGCCCGAGTCGTTGATGCCGATGACCGGACAGCCCGTCTTCAGGGCGAAGTCCATCACCTTCACGATCTTCTGGCCGAAGACCTCGCCGAGCGCACCGCCGAACACGGTGAAGTCCTGCGAGAACACCGCCACCGGACGGCCGTCCACGGTGCCGTACCCGGTTACCACGCCGTCCCCGTACGGACGGTTGGCCTCCAGGCCGAAGTTCGTCGAGCGGTGCTGGGCGAACTCGTCGAGCTCGACGAAGGACCCCTCGTCCAGAAGCAGTTCGACCCGCTCGCGCGCCGTCAGCTTCCCCTTCGCGTGCTGCTTCTCGACCGCCCGCGCGGAACCCGCGTGCTTCGCCTCGTCGATGCGGCGCCGCAGATCGGCGAGCTTGCCCGCCGTCGTGTGGATGTCGATCTCGGTGTCGGGCGTGTCGGCTTGGTTGGGCTCTTGCGGCTCGGACATCGGGTCGCGGCTCCCTGCCTGCTCAATGGGGACTGGGGCGGGTGACGGCGTGCGTTGGTGGCACGCGGTGCCAGCTGGCTACTGACCCGTAGCGTATCGGCGGGGATACGCCTGTGCAGTGCGGCGTTTACCACACCTAGGGTGGCTTGCATGACGCCGCCGAATGACTCAAACGACCCCCCGAACCGCTGGTCCGACCTCGACCGGCCGCCCCTCGACGCCGCCTCGCTGCGCCGTGCCCTCGTCCGCGAGGGCGGCCTGTGGACCTCCCTCGACGTCGTCGCCGCCACCGGCTCCACCAACACCGACCTCGCCGCCCGCGCCGACGAGCTGCCCGAGGGCGCGGTGCTCGTCGCCGAGGAGCAGAGCGCGGGGCGCGGGCGCCTCGACCGGCGCTGGAGCGCGCCCCCGCGCTCCGGCCTGTTCTTCTCCGTCCTCCTCAAGCCGGACGACGTGCCCGTGGAGCGGTGGGGCTGGCTCCCCCTCCTCACCGGCGTCGCCGTCGCCGCGGGCATCGCCCGCACCGCCGGGGTCGACACCGCCCTGAAGTGGCCCAACGACCTCCTGATCAAGGTCGACGGCGCGGAGCGCAAGGCCGGTGGCATCCTCGCGGAGCGCGCCGGATCCGTCGGCGGCGGCGGAATCGTCGTCGGCATCGGCGTCAACGTCACCCTGCGCGCCGACGAACTGCCCGTCCCCGGAGCGGGCTCGCTGGCGCTGGCCGGGGCCGTCGGCACGGACCGCGATCCGATCCTGCGCTCCGTACTGCGCGAACTGGAGCGCTGGTACCGCGAGTGGCGCGCCGCGAAGGGCGACCCGTCACTGACCCGCCTCCAGGAGGCGTACGCGGCCGGCTGCGCCACGCTCGGCCGCCGCGTCCGCGCCGAACTCCCCGGCGGCCGGGACGTCACCGGCGAGGCGGTGGCCGTGGACGGCGACGGCCGCCTGGTCCTGGCCACGGAGGACGGGGTGCGGGAGCCGGTGGGGGCGGGCGACGTGGTGCATCTGCGGGGGGCCGGGGAGGGGTGAGGCGGGGCGGCGGCGCGCCGCGGGCGGCGGGGGGCGCGGTCCCGGGTGGGCGGGGGCGGTGTCGTCGACGGTTCCGCGTGGGTGTCGGACGAAGGTCGGGTGGTGCGGCGCGCCGGAGTGGGGAGTGAGCTGCGGCACACCTGCCGTAAAGTTGGCGCCGGTCGATATCTGACCACGGCAGATCGGAAGGGCAGCAGGCGTGACCGTCGACGACACCGGCTCCGGCCAGGGCACACCCCCCGGCCCCGACGGTGCCCCCCGCCCGGCGGAATCGGCGTACCCCGAGAACGACGCGAGCGGCGCGGGCGACGACAGCCCGGCCCCCGACGAGAAGCCCGACGAACCGGACCTCGGCGTGGACGACGGCGGCCTGGACGATCTGGACGGCGAGGGCAAGAATCCGCTCGCGCTCCGGCTCGAACAGCTCATCCTCGGTGCGGACCGCCGCTACACCCCGTTCCAGGCGGCCCGCAGTGCCGGTGTCTCCATGGAGTTGGCCTCGCGCTTCTGGCGGGCCATGGGCTTCCCGGACATCGGTCAGGCCAAGGCGCTGACGGAGGCCGACGTGCTCGCGCTGCGGCGGCTCGCCGGTCTGGTGGAGGCGGGGCTGCTCAGCGAGGCCATGGCCGTGCAGGTGGCGCGCTCCACCGGACAGACCACCGCCCGCCTGGCCGAATGGCAGATCGACTCCTTCCTGGAGGGCCTCACGGAGCCGCCGGAGCCGGGCATGACCCGCACCGAGGTGACGTACCCCCTGGTGGAACTGCTCCTGCCGGAGCTCGAGGAGTTCCTCGTGTACGTGTGGCGGCGCCAGCTCGCCGCCGCCACCGGGCGCGTCGTGCAGGCCGCCGACGACGAGGAGATGGTCGACCGGCGGCTCGCCGTCGGGTTCGCCGACCTCGTCGGTTTCACGCGGCTGACCCGGCGCATGGAGGAGGAGGAACTGGGCGAGCTGGTCGAGGCGTTCGAGACCACCGCCGCGGACCTGGTCGCCGCGCACGGCGGGCGGCTCATCAAGACCCTCGGCGACGAGGTCCTCTACGCCGCCGACGACGCGGGCACCGCCGCGGAGATCGCGCTGCGCCTCATCGAGACCATGGCCAACGACGAGACCATGCCCGAGCTGCGCGTCGGCATCGCCTTCGGCACCGTCACCACGCGCATGGGCGACGTCTTCGGCACCACCGTGAACCTCGCGTCCCGGCTCACCTCGATAGCGCCGCGCGACGCCGTCCTCGTCGACGGCGCGCTCGCCGAGGAGCTGGTGCGCACCGGCGACGCGCCCGCCTCCGAGACGGAGGCCGCCGCCCTGGCCGAGAAGGCCGAGAAGGAGGGCGAGGAGCCGCCCGGCTACCGCTTCGCCCTGCAGCCCATGTGGCAGCGGCCCGTCCGCGGGCTCGGCATCGTCGAGCCCTGGCTGCTCGCCCGGCGCGGCTGACCCGTCCTCCGGGCCGGGTACCCAAGGGGCGCGTCGGCTGACATGATCGCCGGGTAACGGTCGTTAACCGGAGGTGGACTGGTCATGGGCGAGCGTCGGTTCGGGGAGTTCGTGGAGGTACGGCGGCACGGGTACGTGGCCGAGCTCGCGCTGGACCGGCCCAAGGCCATGAACGCCGTGTCCAGCGCCATGGCCCGGTCCATCGGCGAGGCCTGCGCGGCGCTCGCCGCCGACCCGGACGCCCGCGTCGTCGTCCTCACCTCCACCCATGAGCGCGCCTTCTGCGTCGGCGCCGACCTCAAGGAGCGGAACTCCTTCTCCGACGCCGAGTTGGTGCGCCAGCGGCCCGTCGCGCGCGGCGCCTACACCGGCGTCCTTGAACTGCCCATGCCGACTGTCGCCGCCGTCCACGGCTTCGCGCTCGGCGGCGGGTTCGAGCTCGCGCTCTCCTGCGACATCATCGTCGCCGACCCCACGGCCGTGGTCGGCCTGCCCGAGGTGTCCGTCGGTGTGATCCCCGGCGGCGGCGGTACGCAACTGCTGCCCCGGCGCGTGGGCGCCGCCCGCGCCGCCGAGCTGATCTTCTCCGCGCGGCGCGTGGAGGCCGCCGAGGCCAAGGAGTTGGGGCTCGTCGACATCGTCGCCGGGGACGGTGAGGACCGGGACGAGGCCCTCGCCCTCGCGGCGCGGATCGCGGGCAACTCGCCGGTCGGGCTGCGCGCCGCCAAGCGGGCGCTGCGCCTGGGGCACGGGCTTGACCTGCGGGCGGGGCTGGAGGTCGAGGACGCGGCCTGGCGGTCGGTGGCGTTCTCCGGGGATCGGGCGGAGGGCGTGGCCGCGTTCAACGAGAAGCGGAAGCCGCAGTGGCCCGGTGAGTAGGCGGGCGGGGCGCCGTCGATCGGCCTGCGGCCGCGTCCTCTAGCTCGCCCGGGCTCGGGAGGGGCAGGGGGTACCCCCACGACGGGCGGAAAGGGTGCCGGGGCCCGGGTGTCCCGGGGCCCCGCGGGCGGGTGGGCGTGGGGTTTGTGCACGCTGGTGTACTCAATGCGTGAAATGTCCGTAACCTGGAGCAATGGGTGAGGACGTCCGGCTGCGCGCCGTTGTGGCCCTGGCACAGGGCATGGCTGCCGCGCACACTCCGCGTGAGTCCTGGCGGGCCGCCGCCCAGGGCGCGCTGCTCGCCCTGGGCGGGAGCTTCGCCGCGCTGTCCGTGTGGGAGCGGGAGCGGGGGCGGCTGCGCGTGCTGGCCAACGTCGGTGAACGCGCCCCGGGGGAGGAGGAGTTCCCCGAGGGGGAGGCGTACCCGGTGCACCAGTTTCCGGAGATCACCGAGTTCCTGCACGAGCGCTGGGCCGGGGGCGGGGAGCCGCACGCGTGGGTGGAGACGGCGGGTGGGCCCGGGGAGCGGGAGCGGGCCGGGTACTGCCATCAGCGGGTGGCCGCGCTGCGCAGGAGGGGGCGCGGGTGTTGCGTGGTGGCGCCGATCGTGCTGCACGGGCGGGCGTGGGGGGAGCTGTACGTGGCCCGGCCGGTGGGGGCGCCGCCCTTCGCGCGGGGGGACGCGGACTTCGCCTCCGTGCTCGCGGCCGTGGTCGCCGCCGGGATCGCCCAGACGGAGCGGTTGGAGGAGGCGCGGCGGCTGGCCTTCACGGATTCCCTGACCGGGCTCGCCAATCGGCGTGCGGTCGATCTGCGGCTCGACGAGGCGGTGGAGCGGCACCGGGCGGAGGGGGCGGTGGTGAGCCTGGTCGTGTGCGACCTGAACGGGCTGAAGCGGGTCAACGACAGCCGTGGGCACGCGGTGGGGGACCGGCTGCTGGAGCGGTTCGGGTCGGTGCTGTCGCTGTGTGGGGCGATGCTGCCGGGGGCGCTCGCGGCGCGTCTTGGCGGGGACGAGTTCTGCCTGCTCTCGGTGGGGCCGTCGGCGGACGAGGTGGTGCGGGTGGCGGATGAACTGTGCGTGCGGGCCGGGGAGTTGGAGCTGGGGGACGGGGTCGCCTGCGGTGTGGCCTCCACGGGGGATCCGATCGGGGCGGTGCGGACGGCCCGGCGGTTGTTCCGGCTGGCGGACGCGGCTCAGTACCGGGCGAAGGCCGCGCGGGCGGCGAAGCCCGTGGTGGCGGGGCGGGAGGGGCCTGCGGGCGGGGACCCGGTGATCCGGCTCGCCGACTCGACGCGGCCCGCGGGGGCGGGGGAGCGGCGGCGCTTCCGCGGGCGGTAGGGGCGGGGCGCCCCTGGCGTCACGGTGCCGTGGGCCCGGGCGGTGCGGGCGCCGTCGGACCGGGCTGCGCCCACCCCCCGTCCGCGCCCTCGGCGCCGTACCACCCTCCCCGGCGGCGGCAGCCCGGCCCGCCCGTGGGGCCAAAGGCGGGGCAGGCGGACTCGTGACACGAGGCGATTCAGTGCGTAGGCTCCCTGAATATGGATATGCAGACCGTGGTGCTGGGTACCACCGGCACAACCGCAGAGGACGTCGTAGCCGTCGCCCGCCACAACGCACGCGTCGAACTCGGCGCGGACGCCGTCACCGCCCTCGCCGCGGCCCGCGAGATCGTGGACGCGCTCGCGGCCAAGCCGGAGCCCGTCTACGGCGTCAGCACCGGCTTCGGCGCGCTCGCCACCCGGCACATCGGCCCGGACCTGCGCGCCCAGTTGCAGCGGAACATCGTGCGTTCGCACGCGGCGGGCATGGGCCCGCGGGTGGAGCGCGAGGTCGTGCGCGCGCTGATGTTCCTGCGCCTGAAGACGGTCTGCTCGGGCCACACCGGCGTCCGCCCCGAGGTCGCGCAGACCATGGCGGACGTCCTGAACGCCGGGATCACCCCGGTCGTCCACGAGTACGGCTCCCTGGGCTGCTCCGGCGACCTCGCCCCGCTCAGCCACTGCGCGCTGACGCTGATGGGCGAGGGCGAGGCCGAGGGCCCGGACGGGGCGACCAAGCCCGCCGCCGACCTGCTCGCCGCACACGGCATCACCCCCGTCGAGCTGCGCGAGAAGGAGGGCCTCGCCCTCCTCAACGGCACCGACGGCATGCTCGGCATGCTGGTCATGGCCCTCGCCGACCTCGACACGCTCTACAAGTCCGCCGACGTCACCGCCGCCCTCAGCCTGGAGGCGCTGCTCGGCACCGCCAAGGTCCTCGCCCCCGAGCTGCACGCCATCCGCCCGCACCCGGGCCAGGCCGCCTCCGCCGCCAACATGGCCGCCGTGCTCGACGGTTCGGGCCTGACGGGCCACCACCAGGACGACGCGCCCCGCGTGCAGGACGCGTACTCGGTGCGCTGCGCCCCGCAGGTCGCGGGCGCGGGCCGGGACACGATCGCGCACGCGCGCCTGGTCGCCGAGCGCGAGCTGGCCGCCGCCGTCGACAACCCCGTCGTGCTGCCCGACGGCCGCGTCGAGTCCAACGGCAACTTCCACGGCGCCCCCGTGGCGTACGTCCTCGACTTCCTCGCCATCGCCGCCGCCGACCTCGGCTCGATCGCCGAGCGCCGCACCGACCGGCTGCTCGACAAGAACCGCAGCCACGGCCTGCCGCCGTTCCTCGCGGACGACGCGGGCGTCGACTCGGGCCTGATGATCGCCCAGTACACGCAGGCGGCCCTGGTCAGCGAGATGAAGCGGCTCGCGGTGCCCGCCTCCGCCGACTCCATCCCGTCCTCGGCGATGCAGGAGGACCACGTCTCCATGGGCTGGTCGGCCGCGCGCAAGCTGCGGACGGCCGTGGCCAATCTGGCGCGGATCATCGCGGTGGAGCTGTACGCGGCCACGCGCGCCGTCGAGCTGCGCACGGGCCTGACCCCGGCGCCCGCGAGCCGCGCCGTCATCGAGGCCGTCCGCAAGGCGGGCGTCGAGGGACCGGGCCCCGACCGCTACCTGGCGCCGGACCTCGCGGCGGCCGACGACTTCGTACGGCGGGGCGGGGTCGTCGCGGCCGCGGAGACGGTCACCGGCCCGCTGGCCTGACCCGGCAGGCCGCCCCCCGGCCCTAGGGCTTCGGCAGCGGCTCCGGCTCCGGCTCGTCCGGAGCCGGGCCGTCGCCCGCCGCACCGGCGGCGGCCCTGGCCACCGCCTCCTCTGCCTCCTCCGCCTCCGTGCGGAACTCCTCGCTGATCTCCTTCGGCCCGAACGGCCACACCTTCTCGAACCGCGCCCACACCACGAACGCCACGCACCCGAGCGCCACCCACGCCAGGGACCACTCGATGGGACGGCGGCCCGGCGAGTTCTCGTCCGCGTACCCGTAGATGACCAGCCAGCCCGCGAGGGCGACGAAGCTCGGCAGCGGGTAGAGCCACATGCGGTAGGGGCGGCGGAGGTGGGGCCTGCGGCGGCGCAGCACGGTCAGGGCCAGGATCTGGGCGAGCGCCTGCACCAGGACCATGACCGCGGTGAGCAGTTGGATGAGCGTGGCCAGGTCGGTGTGGCGGCCGATCAGGAAGCCCCCGGACGTCACCACGCCCATCGTCGCGAGGCCGAGCACCGGGAAGCGGTGCTGGGGGTGCAGCTTCGCGTACGGGCGGAAGAACACCCGGTCGCGGGCCGCGTCGTACGGCACCCGGGAGCCGCCCAGCAGCCCCGCGAAGACCGACGCGAACGCCGTGACGAGGATCAGCACGGTCACCGTGTCGGCCGCGCCCTTGCCCCAGGTCTCCTCCAGGACCGCCGAGGCGACGGACGTCGAGGCCACGTCGCCCGGGTCCGTCATGCGGTGCCAGTCGATGACACCGAGCGTGCCGATCTGCAGGAGCAGGTAGATCGTCATGATGCCGAGGATCGAGAAGACGATGGCGCGGGGCAGGGTGCGGCCCGGGTCCTTGATCTCGGCGCCCATGTACGCGGCCGTGTTGTAGCCGAGGTAGTCGTAGATGCCGATGGTCAGGCCCCCGGCGAAGCCCACCCAGAAGTGATTGCTCGTCACCTCGAAGGCGCCGGCGGGGTACGTGAACGCCAGGTCGGCGTCGAAGTGCGTGAGCGACGCGAGGATCACGCACCCGACCGAAACGATCATCACGACCCACATCACGGCCGTGATCCGCGCGATGTGCTCGATGCCCCGCCACAGCAGCGCGATGACGAGCGCGATGACGCCGAGCCCGATCAGGTCGCCGGTGGTCTGCCCCATGTCCGGCGCCAGATAGCCCAGGTACTGCACGAACCCGACGATGCCCGTGGACATGCCGATCGGGATGAACAGCATCGCCGTCCAGACGAACAGGAAGGGCATCAGGCGGCCCGTGCGGTACTGGAACGCCTGCCGCAGATAGACGTAGCTGCCGCCCGAGCCCGGCATGGCCGCGCTCAGCTCGGCCCACACGAGACCGTCGCACAGCGCGAGCAGCGCGCCCGCCACGAACCCGGTGACCGCCTGCGGCCCGCCGAACGCCGCCACCATCAGCGGGATCGTCACGAACGGCCCGATGCCGCACATCTGGCTCATGTTGATGGCCGTGGCCTGGAACGGGCCGACGCGGCGGGCAAAGCCCGGTTCCGGCACGGGAGCCTCCTGGGCGCGGGCGGTCGGTGCGGCTGATCGGCAAAGGTACGGACGATCGCCACCGCGCCCAAGAGGGCCGACGGTAAAGGGGAGTTCAGTTCTCCGTCAGTTTCCCGTCAGCAGTTCCCCGGCAGCCGCCGTCAGACGCCCTCCGCCCGCTCCCGCCGTATCGAGTACAGGACGAACCCCGCCCCGAGCCCCAGGAACGCCGTGCCCCCGGCCACGTACGGAGTCGTGTCGACGCCGCCGGTGTCGGCGAGGTGGCCGTGGGCTGTGGTGTGCGTCGAGGCCGCCGAGTGGCGGGCGATGTCACCCGGCGCGCCCGGCGACGCGGTCGCCTTCGCGGAGGGGACGAACCACAGGGCGCCGAGCAGGGCCCCGGCTGCGGCTGCGGTCAGCAGCGGTCGACGTGCGATCACGGGAAACGGATCCCCCTTGTGGAGCTGGCGAATTGGCCGTCTGGGGCGATGCTAGTGAAAGGCGCGGGTCGCGGGAAAGCCATGCCGGTGGGGGGCCGTACGCTCCGGCGTATGAGTACGGACGAGACATCACGCTTTGTGCGACTGCGCGTCGAATTGGTGGTCGAGGTCGGCGGCCCCGAGGACCTGCGCTCCACCGCCCTCGGGCGCATCGCCCAGGACACGTACATGCCGGAGGACGAGCGGGCGCACGCCCAGGCCGCCGTGAAGGAGGACGACGCGGAGGCCCTCGCCTACCTCGTGGACCCGGTCGACCTGGTCGGGAACGTCCCCGGCGTGGAGCTGACCCAGGCCTCGTGGAGCAGCGAGGTGATCGACTACGACCCCGATTCGCCGGAATGGGACCCGGACGAGCATGATGACGCCGAGGACGGCGACGAGCCGTAGCCGCGGCGGGCGGACAGCGCCCCGGGAAGCGTTTCCGAAACTGGGAGCCCCGGGCGGCAACCGCCGCCCGGGGCTCAGTCGTCTCTTGGACGCACGACTGTCCCGGCCGTCCCGCCGACGTGGCGTTCACCACATCTTCGGCTGAAATGGAACGGGATGAACCGGCAAGGCGTTAGGCGGGGTTGCGGGGGGACCCGCGGGGTCTTGGGGATTCGGCGACGATGGAGAAGCGTGTAATGACGGACAGTAAGCGGCGCAGGGGTCTGATGGCCGTGTCCGCCCTGGTCGGCGGGGTGCTTGTGCTCTCCGCCTGTAGCGACGACGGCGGCGGCAAGGACAGCTCGGGCAGCGGCAAGAAGTCGCAGAACCAGGTCGACGAGGCGGCGGCCGAGAAGACCTCCGAAGCCAAGATCGACATCGCGCCGAAGAACGGCTCCGACAATACCGGCATCAACAAGGACGCAAAGGTCACCGTGAGTGAGGGCACGCTCACGAACGTGGTCATGAAGGCGGAGGGCGGCGCCGCCGTCGCGGGTGACATATCCGCGGACAAGAAGTCCTGGCGGCCCAGCGCCCAGCTGGAGCGCGCCACCACGTACAAGATCGCGGTGACGGCGAAGGACTCCGAGGGCCGCAAGGCGCACGAGAACTCCTCGTTCACGACCGTCTCGAAGGCCAACAGCTTCATCGGCAGCTTCACGCCGGAGGACGGCTCGACGGTCGGCGTGGGCATGCCGGTGTCGATCAACTTCGACAAGGCGATCACGAACAGGAAGTCCGTGCAGTCGCGGGTGAAGGTGTCGTCCAGCAGCGGTCAGGAGATCGTCGGGCACTGGTTCGGGGCGAACCGCCTCGACTTCCGCCCGCAGGACTACTGGAAGGGCAACTCCACGGTCACGCTGAAGCTGAACCTGGACGGCGTCGAGGGTGCCGACGGGGTCTACGGCGTCCAGCAGAAGACCGTCACCTTCAAGATCGGCCGCAACCAGGTCTCGGTCGTCGACGCCAAGACCAAGCAGATGAAGATCATGCGGGACGGCAAGGTCGTCAAGACCATCCCGATCTCCGCGGGCTCGCCGGACAACAAGACGTACAACGGCAAGATGGTGATCTCCGAGAAGTTCAAGGAGACCCGGATGAACGGCGCCACCGTCGGCTTCACGGACAACGACGGCAAGGGCGAGTACGACATCAAGGACGTGCCGCACGCCATGCGCCTGTCCAGCTCCGGCACCTTCATCCACGGCAACTACTGGGGCTCGCCGTCGATCTTCGGCAACGCGAACACCAGCCACGGCTGCATCGGCCTGCAGGACGCGAAGGGCGCGGGCGACAAGTCGAAGCCCGGCGCCTGGTTCTTCGAGAACTCGATCACCGGTGACGTCGTGGACGTCCGCAACACCGGCGACAAGACGATCGCGCCGGACAACGGCCTCAACGGCTGGAACATGAGCTGGTCGCAGTGGAAGGCGGGCTCCGCCCTCTGACCGGCGCCCGCCCTCGGCCCACGTGAAGTGGCCCGCACCCCGCCGGGGTGCGGGCCACTTCCGTGTGTGCGGGGGTGCGGGCCGCCTCCGTCCGTGCCCGGCGTGCCGTGCGTGCCGCGTCGTGTCGGTCGTGTTGCGGCACCATGTTGAACCGGCCAACAACTTCAACTAATCACTTCTGCCTCATAGTTGAGCAGATATCGTCCCCCTCGACATACTGCGTGACTCAGTGCTTTCACCTTGAGGGGGAAACTTGCTCAGACAAGTCCAGAAAGCGAAGAGACCGGTCACCGCACGGCGTGCGGCCGCGGCCGCCGTCGCCACCGCGGCGGCCGTGGCACTCGCGGCGGGCATGACCAGCCCGGCGCAGGCCGACCCGGACCCGACCCGCCCCGCCGGTACGTCGGCGGACGAGGTCAGGGTGCCGGTACGCCACCACATCACGTTGCTCACCGGCGACCGCGTCACCGTCGACACCTCCGGGCGCGTCACCGCGTTCGACCCCGCCAAGGGCCGTGAGCGGATACCCGTGCGCACCGTCCAGCGGGACGGACACACCCTGGTCATACCGGCGGACGCCCAGCGCCTGATCGCCGACGGCACGCTCGACCAGCGCCTTTTCGACGTCACCGAGCTGAGCAAGAAGGCCAACCGCACCGCCCAGCAGCAGGGCCTGAAGGTCATCGTGGCCTACAAGGGCGCGGCCGCCGCGGCCAAGGCCGATGTGCGCGACGCGGGCGGCACCAAGCTCCGCCGCACCCTGAAGACCCTCAACGCCGACGCGGTCCTCACCCCGAAGCAGGACGCCGCCCGGCTCTGGCAGTCCCTGACGGCCGAGCGGGACGGGGCGCGCACGACTGCCGCCGGCATCAGCCGCGTCTGGCTGGACGGGGTGCGCCGCACCAACCTCGACAAGTCCGTCCGGCAGATCGGCGCGCCGAAGGCGTGGGAGGCCGGGTACGACGGCAAGGGCGTCAAGATCGCCGTCCTGGACACCGGTGTCGACGCCACCCACCCGGACCTGAAGGAACAGGTCGTCGGGGCGAAGAACTTCACGCCGTCACCCGACACCAAGGACCGCGTCGGCCACGGCACGCACGTCGCGTCCATCGCGGCGGGCACCGGCACCAAGAACGCCCTGTACAAGGGCGTCGCGCCCGGCGCCAAGGTGCTTGCGGGCAAGGTCCTGGGGGACACCGGCTCCGGCGACGACTCCGGCATCATCGCGGGCATCGACTGGGCCGCGGCCGAGGGCGCCGACGTGGTGAACCTGAGCCTCGGCGGCGGCGACACGCCCGGCGTGGACCCGCTGGAGGCGGCGGTCGACAAGGTCTCCGCGGACAAGGGCATCCTCTTCGCGATCGCCGCCGGGAACGACGGCTCGCCCCGCTCGGTCGGCTCGCCGGGCAGCGCGGACGCGGCGCTGACCGTCGGCGCGGTCGACGACAACGACAAGCTGGCCCAGTTCTCCAGCCAGGGCCCGCGGATCGGCGACGGCGCCATCAAGCCCGACGTGACCGCGCCCGGTGTCGACATCACCGCGGCCGCCGCGCCCGGCAGCGAGATCGAGAAGGAGGTCGGCCAGAAGCCCGAGGGCTATCTGACGATCTCCGGCACGTCGATGGCGACCCCGCACGCCGCGGGCGCCGCCGCCCTCCTCAAGCAGCAGCACCCGGACTGGAAGCAGCCGGAGCTGAAGGGCGCCCTGACCGCGTCCACCAAGGGCGGCAAGTACACGGCGTTCCAGCAGGGTTCGGGCCGCATCGCCGTGGACCAGGCCATCAAGCAGTCGGTGATCGCCGACCCGGTGTCGGTCAGCTTCGGCACCCAGCTGTGGCCGCACACCGACGACAAGCCGGTCACCAAGAAGGTCACCTACAGGAACCTCGGCAAGGAGGAGGTCACCCTCGACCTCACCGCCGAGGCCAGTGACCCGACGGGCAAGCCCGCGCCGGACGGGTTCTTCACCCTCGGCGCCAAGAAGGTCACCGTCCCCGCGGGCGGTACGGCCTCGGTCGACCTCACGGCCGACACGCGCCTGGGCGGCGCGGTCGACGGCGCCTACTCCGCGTACGTCGTGGCGAGCGGCGGCGGGCAGAGCGTCCGCACGGCCGCCGCGGTCGACCGCGAGGTGGAGTCGTACGACCTCACCGTCAAGCACATCGGCCGTGACGGGCAGGCCGCGAAGTACTACAACACCTCCCTCGTCGGCCTCTCCGGGCTCGGCAAGGAGCAGTTCCTCCAGGTGCACGACGACTCCGGGACCGCCAAGGTCCGCGTGCCCAAGGGCGGTTACGTCCTGGACGCCGGGATCTTCGTCGACCCGGAGGACATCACCAAGGGCGCCGACTGGATCGCGCAGCCGAAGCTGGACGTCGGCAAGGACGCGACGGTGACGGTGGACGCGCGCACCGCCAAGCCGGTCGACATCAGCGTGCCGTCGTCCGCCGCGAAGTCCGAGTTCGCCTCGCCCTCGTACGAGATCACCGCGGGCGGCGACGGGTACGGCTTCGGCTGGTGGCTGGACCGCTACGACGGGCTGCGCAGCGCGCACCTCGGCCCGCAGGTCACCGACGGCTCGCTCCTGCAGAAGTGGGAGGGCCACTGGACGAAGGGCGAGAAGGCGCAGTACAGCACCGTCGCCGGCGGCCCCGTGAAGAAGCTCGCGACCGGCTACACCCGCGAGTACAAGGAGTCCGAGCTCGCCAC
The DNA here is from genome assembly GCF_014650815.1 of Streptomyces flavofungini. GTDB lineage: Bacteria > Actinomycetota > Actinomycetes > Streptomycetales > Streptomycetaceae > Streptomyces > Streptomyces flavofungini. The sequence goes on along the minus strand of NZ_BMVR01000002.1, from coordinate 679,116 downwards.
CGTGAAGGCGGGCCTCGGCGCGTCCTCCAGCGGCAAGAAGGCCACCGCCACCGCGTTCGGCAGGCTCCCCGGCAGCTTCAGCGCCACCGGCCTCAGCGTGCCGCAGAAGGCGCCGGGCACCCGCACCCTGTACGTCTCCACGGACGACAAGGTCACCTGGAGCCTGGAGTACGAGCAGCAGGGCGGCGTCGACCCGGACGGCTGGCCGATCGTCGACGCGTCGTACACGCTGGGCAAGCCGCAGGCGTTCGGCGCGGGCAAGACGTACACGAAGACGTTCAACACGGCCGTGATCGGGCCGCGCGTCGGCGGTGACTACGGCGTGGTGCGCAACGGCGACAAGCTCGCGGGCTTCCTGCCGGTGTTCGCCGACGGCAAGACCCACGCGGGCGGCTCGCGCGTCACCTCGGTGAAGACGACGCTGGCCCGCAACGGCACCCAGATCGGCACCAACGACGACCCGCTGACCGGTGAGAAGCCGTTCACGGTCCCCGCCGCTGACGCCGAGTACAAGCTGTCGACGTCGGTGAAGCGCTCGGTGGCCGTCGCCGCGGCCTCCACGCGGATCGACGCGAGCTGGGTGTTCCGCTCCAAGAAGACGACCGCCGCCACGAAGCTGCCGGTCTCCGGCGTGCGCGTCGACGCGGCCGTCGGCCTCGACAGCCGGGCCCCCGCGGGCGCCAAGCAGTCCGTGCCGGTGTCGGTGACGGGTGCGGGCGCGGGTGCCAACCTCAAGTCGCTGTACTTCTACGCCAGTTACGACTACGGCCAGCAGTGGGAGCGGCTGGAGGTCAAGAACGGCAAGGTCGAGGTCAAGAACCCGGAGAAGGGCAAGGCGATCTCGTTCCACGCCAAGATCACGGACAAGAAGGGCAACAAGTCCACGATCTCGATCTACAACGCGTACTACGGGAAGTGACCCTTCCCGTACTGCTCGCGCAGCGCGGAAACTGACCCGCGTCCGGCGGGAACCCACCTGGTTCCCGCGGACAGTTGAAGGAGTGTGAGGAGCGGCTCCCGGGGCCCGACGGGCCCCGGGAGCCGCTTCCTGTCCACGGAACACACTTCGACGGCAGGGGGTTGGTGTGCGGCAGCACAGGAATCAGCACAGGAAGAAGGCGTGCGCGGTGGTGATCGCCGTGGCGCTGGGGGCGGGGGTGGTCGGGCCCGCGGGTGCCGGGGCGGACTCCCGGGGCTCCGGGCGGGCGCCCGCGCAGGCCGGGCCCCCGCACCGCGCGCAGGCCGGCCCCGCACAGCACCTCACCCTCGTCACCGGCGACCGTGTCACCGTCGGGCCCAAGGGCCGCCTGCTCCGCTTCACCCCGGCCAAGGGGCGCGAGCGCATACCCGTGAGCACCCGGACCGTGCGCGGGCACGCGCTGGTCCTGCCCTACGACGCCGAGCGGCTCATCGCAGAGGGCAAGGTCGACCGGCGGCTCTTCGACATCACCGAGCTGACCAGCAAGGTGAACCGCAAGGCCCAGCGGCAGGGCCTGCGGCTGATCGTCGGCTACCGGGGCACCGCGCGCGCCGCCAGGGCCGGTGTCCGCGCGGCCGGTGACACGACGGTCCGCCGGGGACTGACGTCCCTGAACGCGGACGCCGTGACCACCCCCGCGCGGGACGCGTCCGCTCTCTGGAAGAGCCTGACGGGCGAGCGCGGCACCGCGTCCGGCGTCAGCCGCGTCTGGCTGGACGGGACGCGGCGGGCGAGCCTCGACAAGTCCGTCCGGCAGATCGGCGCGCCGAAGGCCTGGCAGGCCGGGTACGACGGCAAGGGCGTCAAGATCGCCGTTCTGGACACCGGTGTCGACGCCACCCACCCGGACCTGAAGGAACAGGTCGTCGGGGCGAAGAACTTCACGCCGTCACCCGACACCAAGGACCGCGTCGGCCACGGCACGCACGTCGCGTCCACAGCGGCCGGTACCGGGGCCAAGTCGGGCGGCAGGTTCAAGGGCGTCGCGCCCGGGGCCAAGGTCCTGAACGGCAAGGTCCTCGGCGACGACGGCAGGGGCAGCGACTCCGGGATCATCGCGGGCATGGAGTGGGCGGCCGCGCAGGGTGCCGACGTCGTCAACCTCAGCCTGGGCGGCGCCGACGACATCGGCGTCGACCCGCTGGAGGAGGCGGTCAACAGGCTCTCCGCCGACCGGGGCGTCCTGTTCGCCGTCGCGGCGGGCAACGAGGGCTATCGCGGCTCCATCGACTCGCCGGGCAGCGCGGACGCGGCGCTGACCGTCGGCGCGGTCGACGGCCACGACAAGCCGGCGGGCTTCTCCAGCGAGGGGCCGCGCGCCGGTGACGCCGCGGTCAAGCCGGACGTGACGGCGCCCGGTGTCGACATCACGGCCGCCGCGGCCCCCGGCAGTGGGATCGAGAAGGAGGTCGGCCAGAAGCCCGAGGGCTATCTGACGATCTCCGGCACGTCGATGGCCACCCCGCACGCCGCGGGCGCCGCCGCCCTCCTCAAGCAGCGGCACCCCGACTGGCAGGCGGCCGACCTCAAGCGGGCCCTGACGTCGTCCACGAAGGGCGGCACCTACACGCCGTACCAGCAGGGTTCGGGCCGTATCGCCGTCGACAAGGCCATGAAGCAGACCGTGGTCGCCGACCCGGTGTCGCTGAACCTCGGCGCGCCGAAGTGGCCGCACGCCGACGACAAGCCGGTCACCAAGAAGGTGACGTACAGCAACCTCGGTACGAAGGACGTCACCCTCGACCTCACGGTGACCGCCACCGACCCGAAGGGGCGACCGGCTCCGGACGGCTTCTACACGCTCGGCGCGAAGAAGGTGACGGTGCCCGCGGGCGGACGCGCGGCCGTCGACCTGACGGCGCACACCGAGCTCGGCGGCTCGGGGCGCGGCACCTACTCCGCGTACGTCGTGGCGAAGGGCGGCGGCCAGTCCGTCCGCACGGCCGCCGTGGTCCAGCGCGAAGGGGAGGCGTACGACCTGACGCTGAAGTACGTCGGGCGGGACGGCCGGCCCGCCAGGTTCTACTCGTCCGGCCTCATCGGTCTGAGCGGGCCCGCAGCCGATGCGGACTTCGAGGTCCACGACGTCTCCGGAACGGTCAAGCTCCGGGTGCCCAGGGGCGGTTACCTCCTCGACGCCAAGATCTACGAGGACCCGGAGGACGCCGCCAAGGGCATCGACTGGCTCGCCCGGCCGAAGCTGGACGTCACCAGGGACATGACACTGAAGGTGGACGCGCGGGCGGCGAAGCCGGTCGACGTCACGGTGCCCGACCAGGGCGCCGAGCAGGTGACCGCCTATCCCCAGTTCGAGCTGCCGGACGACATCCGCGCGGGAGTGGGAGTCGATTCCTACGCCCAGCTGCGCACCGCGCACCTCGGCCCCGAGGTCACGGACGGCTCGCTGCACCAGCAGTGGGCCGGGTCGTGGGTCAAGGGCGGCGACGAGCAGTACGACATCCTCGTCGGCGGCAAGGTCGACCGGCTCGCGACCGGCTACACCAGGCACTTCGAGGACAGCGAACTCGCCACCCTGAAGACCCGCTTCGGAGCGTCGGCCAAGGGCAAGAGGGGGGTGGTCGGCGCCACGGGGTGGCTGCCCGGGGGCAGCGGTATCGGCACCGGCTGGATGGCCCCGCAGGACGCCCACACCACGCGGACGTTCCACGTGTCCACGGCGGACAAGGTGGAGTGGGACACGTTCTTCGACCAGTTGGCGACGGATCAGAACGGCGACGTGATCTCCGAGGCGAGCTACGGGGTCCACTCGCCGGCGACGTACCAGCCGGGCAGGACCTACACGAGGACGTTCAACACGGCCGTGTTCGGGCCGCGCCTCGGCGGTGACCTGGGGATCTACCGCGAGGGCAACGAGATCTCCGGCTTCGTGCCGGTGGTCGCCGACGGCGAGGGGAACGAGGGCGATTCGCTCTTCTCTTCGGTGCGGACGACCCTGTACCGCGACGGCCGCAAGATCGGCGAGAACAAGGACCCGCTCTCCGGCAGCGAGGCCTTCAAGGTTCCCGCGGCGGACGCCGGGTACCGCCTCGTCACGTCCGTGCGGCGGGACCCGCGCGTGGCGCCCGTCTCCTCGCGCGTCGACGCGAGCTGGACGTTCCGCTCCAAGAAGGTCGCCGGGGAGGTACGGCTGCCCGCGTCGACGGTCCGCTTCACACCGAAGGTGGGACTGGACAGCCGGGTGCCCGCCGGGGTGACCCAGTCCGTGCCGGTGACGGTCCAGGGCTCCGCCGCGGGCGACAACCTCAAGTCCCTTGCCGTGTACGTCTCCCGCGACCGGGGCCGCACCTGGAAGAAGGCGACGGTGCGCGACGGCCGGATCTCCGTACGGAACCCGGCCGCGGGCAAGTCGGTCTCCTTCCGCGCCGAGGTCGAGGACAAGAAGGGGAACAAGGCGACGGTGGCGATCCGCGACGCGTACTACGGGAAGTGAGGGGCGCCGCGTACGGCGCGAGCTGAAGGATCCGTACGGCGCGAGCTGAGGGATCCGCACGGCGCGAGCTGAGGGATCCGCACGGCGCGATACGAGGGACGCGTGCCTCCACGGGGGTGGGGCACGCGTCCCGTCGCGTTCAGGCGTCCCGGCGCCCGGCACCGAACGGGCTGTCGATCAGATATCGCCAGTACCCGTCGGCACCCCGGCGCGCCACGTCCGTGGCGGTGGCCCGCACCGTGCCGTCGATCTCCCAGTCGACGAGGAGGAGCGCGGTGTCACCCGCGACGTGCACATGCCGGGGCGTCACCGAGACGGGCAGGCCGAGGGCGAGGAACGGGGCGTTCTGCGCGGCGATCGCGTCGGCGCCGTGGACGGGGGTACCCGACTCGGGGACGAAGCAGGCACCGGGTTCGTACAGCTCGCGCACGGCGTCCGGGTCGCCGCTGTTGAAGCGTTCGGCGAACGCCGACGGGACGTCCTCGGGGCGCTGGGGCAGGATGAAAGTGCTCATGACCGGCACAGTAGGAGGCGCGTCCGTGGCTCACCGAACGGTAAGGCAGGCACCCCCGGCCACCCGGGAGCCGCGCCCCGGCCTGCCCGACGACCCCCGCGCCCGCGTCCCCGCACCGAGCCCCGACTGCCCCGTCGAGGTCACCCTCGCGGCGCTTCGTGGGCGCTGGACGACGCTTTTGGTGCGCGAGTTGCTCGCGGGTGACGTGTACGCGTACAGCGAACTGGCAGCCGCGCTCCCGCAGTTGTCCGACAAAGTACTTGCGGAGCGGCTGGCGCAGCTGACCGCCGCCGGAGTCGTCCGGCGCACCCGGACTCCCGGATGGCCGCCCACCGTCACCTATGAACTGACGTCGCACGGCCGGGATCTGGGTCCAGTCCTGCAGGCTCTCTGGGACTGGGGCGCCCAGCACCCGGCTCCCAGGGAAGAGGAAACCGTCACCCCATGAGCACCCACACCGTCGAGTACATCCGCTACCGCGTCCCCGAGGACCGCGCCGCCGAGTTCCTGTCCGCGTACACCCTCGCGGCCGTGCCGCTGGCCGCCGCGCCGCAGTGCGTGGACTACGAACTCACGCGCTGCGAAGAGGATTTCGAGCACTTCATCCTGCGCATCACCTGGACGTCCACGAAAGACCACCTGGAGGGCTTCAGATCCTCCCAGCAGTTCAGGGACTTCTTCGCGCACATCCGTCCGTACGTCGAGAACATCGAGGAGATGCGGCACTACACCCCGACGTCCGTGCGCGGATCGGGCGCCTCCACGCCGACGCTGTACGCGTGGGCGGGCGGCACGGAGCGCTTCGACCGCCTCACCGAGGCCTTCTACGAGAAGGTCCTCGCCGACGACCTGCTCGCCCCGGTCTTCGCGGGCCTCGCGCCCGAGCACGCCGCGCACGTCGCGCAGTGGCTCGGCGAGGTCTTCGGCGGCCCGGCGGTGTACTCCAAGGAGCACGGCGGGGAGGGCGGCTCCGGTGCCCACGCCCACATGGTCGGCAAGCACTTCGGCAAGGGCATCACGGAGCCCCAGCGGCGCCGCTGGGTGAACCTCATCCAGGACGCGGCGGACGAGGCGGGGCTGCCGACGGACGCGGAGTTCCGCTCGGCGTTCGTGGCGTACATCGAGTGGGGTACGCGCCTCGCGGTGTACTTCTCGGGGCCGGACGCGGCGCGTCCCGCCGGGCAGCCGGTGCCGCTGTGGAACTGGGGGGCGGCGCCGCCTTACCAGCCCTGATCTCTCGTTCGGGGAGGAAGCGGGCGGGCGCGGACGCGCGGCGGGTACCGTGAAGACGGGACCCGGTCGCGCGGCCGGGCACGCATGGGTGTCCCTGAGTACGTGATCGTCGACCCCCGGGACGGCACGATCACCGTGCACTCCGGTCCGGACACGGCCAGTGGCGAGCCCAGGTACGCCGACACCCCCCGCCAGTACAAGTTCGGCGACACCGTCCCCATGGGCGCGTGGGCCATCGACACGGCCGAATTCCCCCGGTACCGCTAGGACACCCCGTGCCGTGAGGAGCTCACGGCGTCCACACCCCAGCTCGCCAGGAGCCGCAGGCTCTCCGCCGAGGGGGAGCCCGGCTCCGCGTGGTACGTCACCAAGGACTGTTCCGTGTCGTCCGGGAGGCGCATCGTCTCGAAGGAGAGGGTCAGCTCCCCGACCAGGGGATGCCGGAGGTGCTTCACGCCGTGGCCCTTCTCCCGGACGTCGTGCGTGGCCCACAGGCGTCTGAACTCCTCGCTCTTCACGGAGAGTTCGCCGACCAGGGCGGACAGGAGCGGGTCGTTTGGGTAGCAGCCCGCGTCCATGCGCAGGAAGCTGACGATGTCCGACGCCTTCTGGGCCCAGGTGTCGGAGAACAGCTCCCGCATGTGCTCGTCGAGGAAGACGAGCCGCGCCCAGTTCCGCTCCTCGGCGGGAAGCCGCCCCCAGTCGCCGAACAGCGCGGCCGCCATCCGGTTCCAGCCGAGGATGTCGGAGCGCCGCCCCACCACGTACGCGGGCACGCCGTCCATCACGTCCATCAGCTGCCCCACCGCGGGCCGCATCGCCTGCGTGCGCGGTACCCGCTTCTTCTTGTGCGCGGCGGGCTTGGCGAGGTGCGTGAGGTGCGCGTGCTCGGCGTCGGTCAGGCGCAGGGCGCGCGCGATGGCGTCCAGGACCTCCGCGGACACGTTCCGCCCGTTGCCCTGTTCGAGCCGGGTGTAGTACGCCACGGACACCCCGGCGAGCTGTGCCAGCTCCTCGCGGCGCAGGCCGGGCACCCTGCGGTGCCTGCCGTAGCTGGGCAGTCCCACGTCGTGCGGCTGGAGGCGGGCCCTGCGGGTGCGCAGGAACTCGCTCAGCTCGGCACGGCGGTCCAGGCCCTCCGGGGGCGGCACCGGGGGCGGCGGGCCCTGCGGGGCGTTCTCATCCATACGTTCCAGTATTCAGGGTCGTACGCCACTGAGCCTGATACCAGTGGTGGTAGGACCGCCCGGCGTAGGCACAACGGAGGGCTGGGTGGTCCTTTCCGCAGGTGACAGCGTTGTGGACATGACCGCACAGACCATGATCGTCCCCGCTTACGCCGCCCCCTCGGCCAAGGCCCCGCTGGAGCGCACCACCATCGAGCGCCGCGCCGTCGGCGCCTCCGACGTCCTGATCGACGTCAAGTACGCCGGTATCTGCCACTCCGACATCCACCAGGCCCGCGACGGCTGGGGCGAGGGCATCTTCCCGATGGTGCCCGGCCACGAGATCGCCGGTGTGGTGGCGGCGGTCGGCGCCGACGTCACCAAGTTCAAGGTCGGCGACCGCGTCGGCGTCGGCTGCATGGTCGACTCCTGCCGCGAGTGCGAGAACTGCAGGGCGGGCCTGGAGCAGTACTGCGCCAAGGGCAACATCCAGACGTACAACGCCCTCGACAAGAACGGCGAGCCCACCTACGGCGGCTACTCCAAGCACATCGTCGTCGACGAGGCCTTCACCCTGCGCATCCCCGACGGCCTCGCCCTCGACGTGGCCGCGCCGCTGCTGTGCGCGGGCATCACCACGTACTCCCCGCTGGCCCACTGGAACGCCGGCCCCGGCAAGAAGGTCGCCGTCGTCGGCCTCGGCGGGCTCGGCCACATGGCCGTCAAGATCGCGCACGCCATGGGCGCGGAGGTGACCGTCCTGTCGCAGTCCCTGCGCAAGAAGGACGACGGCCTGCGCCTGGGCGCCGACCACTACTACGCGACCAGCGACGACGCCACCTTCGAGCAGCTCGCGGGCAGCCTCGACCTGATCGTCTCCACCGTGTCGGCGCCGCTGCCCCTCGACAAGTACCTCGGCCTGCTGAAGACGGACGGCGCGTTCGTGAACGTCGGCGCCCCCGAGGAGCCCGTGTCCCTCAACCTCTTCTCCCTGATCCTGGGCCGCAGGAGCCTCGCGGGCTCCGGCATCGGCGGCATCCAGGAGACCCAGGAGATGCTGGACTTCTGCGCCGAGCACGGCCTGGGCGCGGAGATCGAGGTGATCCGGGCGGAGCAGATCAACGAGGCGTACGAGCGGGTGCTCGCCAGCGATGTGCGGTACCGCTTCGTGATCGACGCGGACACGATCTGACCCGACCGGGCAGCCCCGTCACGGCAGGTGCGGCAGCGTGAACTCCGGCGCCGCGAAGCCGCCCGACTGGGGCGCGTCCGGGTCGAACGCGGCGGCGGCGTCGGGGATCTCCCCGGCGTACGCCGCCGCGTCGTCCACCGGGGAGTACGCACCCGTCAGCTCCCAGAAGCGGCGCGCGTTCCCGGAGACGGCGTACACGATCTCGAACCGGCCGGGCTCCGGAGCCCCGTCGAGCGCCGCCAGGACGTACCCGCCCGCGTCGCGGTGACTGAGCCACGTCGCCAAGTGCCGCGCCTCGCTCGGCACTTCCTCGAAGCTGCCGATCCGCAGACAGGTCACGTCAAGGCCGAACTTGTCGGCGTACATCCGGCCGAGGGCCTCGACGGCGGCCTTGCTGACCCCGTACAGGCCGTCGGGCCGTACCGGGTCGAGCGGGCCCGTGACGTGCGAGTTCGGGTAGTAACCGGCCGCGCGGTTGCTGCTCGCCAGGACCACGCGCGTGATCCCGTGGCGGCGGGCGGCCTCCAGGACGTGGTGCGTGCACAGGACGTTGGCCTCCAGGAGGTCCGCGAACGGGGCCTCGTCCGGGATCCCGGCCATGTGGACGACGGCTCCGGCGCCCTCGAACGCCGCGACGGTGGCGGCGAAGTCGGTGAGGTCGACGGTGCGGGGGTGCTCGTGGGGCGCGAAGGGGCCGGGTGGGGCGACCCGGTCGACGAGGATCAGCCCGCCCTTCCGGTCACGCAGTCGGTCCCGCAGCACCGCCCCGATCTTCCCGGCGGCGCCGGTGAGGACAACGGCTCCTGTGCTCTGCTGGTCGCTCATCCACGAGATGCTAGCCGTACGCACCACCGTCGCCCCATGACCGGATTTCGCCTGGGACCAGCGGCCTAGGCCGCAATGCGCAGCGCGGGACGGCCCGCTGACGGATGCCGGGCCCGGGCAGCCGTACGTACCGTGGTCGGTGTCAGGTACAGAGGTCATACACCGCAAGGCCGTCCATATCGGTGCCGGATCGGATGCGACGGCCGGACTACGAGGAGGTCCGCACGATGACCATCGAGCTGAACCACACGATTGTCGCGGCCACGGACAAGAAGGCGTCCGCGCAGTTCCTCGCCGACATCCTGGGGCTCGAAGTCAGCCCGCAGTACGGCCCGTTCATCCCCGTGACCATCCCCAACGGCGTCACCCTCGACTACTACGAGGGCGACGGCGGCCCGTTGGTGCCGCAGCACTACGCGTTCCTGGTCTCCGAGGGCGAGTTCGACGCGATCTTCGGCCGCATCAAGGAGCGGGGCCTGACCTACTGGGCGGACCCGTACCACAAGCAGGAGAACCAGATCAACACGAACGACGGCGGCCGCGGGGTGTACTGGGACGACCCGGACGGGCACAAGCTGGAGATCATCACGCGGGAGTACGGGTCCGGGGCGTAGCCCTCCGGGGCGGCGCGACGGGGGGCTTCAGGCCTCGCCGTCGCGCAGGAACCCGAGGACCAGAGGGGTGGCCACCTCCGCGAACTCCTCGAAGTAGGCGTGCCGCGCGCCCGGGACGAGCCGCATCCGGGCGTCCGGCAGGCGCCCGGCGAGCAGCGGCGCGTTGGCGGTGGGGTTGAAGGTGTCGTCGTCGCCGTGCACGACGAGGGTCGGCGCCTTGACCCGGACGAGGGCGTCCCAGGCGTCGTGCCGGGCGCTGGCGCGCAGATGGCGGCGGCGGGCGTGGGCGGGCATGGCCGGATCACCGAGGGTGCCGAACTCCCGCCGCCCGCCCGCCTCCTGGGCGGCGATCCACGCGGGCGTGTACATCAGCTCAAGGAGCACCCGGCGCGCGGCGACGGCATCGCCCTGCGCGAGCGCCCGCCGCACCTCGGCCCCCCGCTCGACACCGTGCGGAGCCCCCGGCGACGTACACCCGAGCACGAGCCGCTCCACCCGCTCCGGGAACTCGGCGGCGAACCACTGCGCGACTCGCCCGCCCATGGACGTCCCGTACACATGGGCCCGCCCGATCCCCGCGTCATCGAGCACGACGCCCACATCATCGGCGAACCCACGCGTGCTGTACGTGTCGCTGTCGGGCCGATCACTGTCCCCCGTCCCGCGCCAGTCCAGCGTGACGGTGGTGAACGCGGCGGCGAAGTCCTCGACGACCGGATCCCACCAGTGCCGGTTGTTGGACTGCCCGCTCAACAACACCAACGGCTCGCCGGAGCCACGGAGTTCATAGTGCAGGGCGGTGCCGTCGGGGGCGTAGGCGTGGGGCATGGAGGTCCTTGGCGGCGGGGGTTCTCGGTTACTTGTCCGCTGCCTCGGGCGCCGGCGCGATGCCCGTCGGGCAGGACACGCCCCAGTTGGTCTCGAAGGGGTCGCCCAGCTTGACGCCCGTGCCGCCGATGCCGCAGTAGCCGTCGGGGTTCTTGTCCAGGTACTGCTGGTGGTAGGGCTCGGCGGGCCAGAAGGCGCGGTCGGCGGCGGGGAGGACCGTGGTGGTGATGGTGGCGTGGCCCGCTGCCGTGAGGACCTGCTGGTAGGCGTCGCGGGAGGCCGCGGCGGTGGCTTCCTGGGCGGGGGTGTGGGTGTAGATCGCGGAGCGGTACTGGGTGCCCACGTCGTTGCCCTGGCGGAAACCCTGGGTCGGGTTGTGGGACTCCCAGAAGAGCTTCAGGAGCTCGGCGTACGTGACCTTGGCCGGGTCGAAGACGACGCGTACGACCTCGGTGTGGCCGGTGCGGCCGGAGCAGACCTCTTCGTAGGAGGGGTTGCGCGTGAAGCCGCCCTGGTAGCCGACGAGGGTCGTCCAGACGCCCTCGGTCTGCCAGAACTTGCGCTCCGCGCCCCAGAAGCAGCCGAGACCGAAGTCCGCCACCTCCAGGCCCTCGGGATAGGGGCCGAGCAGGGCGTTCCCGAGCACCGTGTGCCGCGAGGGAACCTCGAACTCGGGCGTCTCGCGGCCCTTGAGGGCCTCCTCGGGGGTGGGGAGGACGGGCGTGCGGCCGAAGATCATGGGGTTTCACTCCTCGTGGGCGGGGTGCGCGGCGTGTAGGTCCAACGTCTCCGCACTGACCGGCATTCCTGCCGGTCAGTGCGGCAGCGTCGCCGGGCTGCCGCCGTTGGCCTCGTAGCCCGCTACGGCCAGGGCGCGGTAGACCGCGTAGTCCGCGGCCGGGTCGGGGGACAGGGTCCAGGGGAGGGCGCCCACGTGGCCGTCGACGTGGACGAGCTGGTCCATGGCCTCGCCCCAGCGCTCGCAGCGGACCAGGAAGAAGACCAGGAGGTGGCGGACGTGGGCCAGCATCGGGTCGTCCGGGCGGGCGGAGTGGACCGCGAACTTGGCGCCCTCGATCGCCTTGGTGACGACCTCGCTCTGGTAGAACCCGCGCACCAGGTTCACCTCGGGCAGGTGCTCGTACACCGCGAAGAGGGGGAGCGCGGAGAGCAGGGAGCCCTTGGGGGCGCGGGCCGCGGCGGCCTCCGCGAAGGCGTACGCCTCCTCGCGGGTGCCGTGCCACTTCTCGCACCAGTAGTGCAGCGCCGCCAGGTGCGCGCCCATGTGCGCCGGGGCGCGGTCCAGGATCTTCAGCCAGAGCTGGTCGAAGTCCGCGCGCGGGTAGGCCATGCCGCGGGCGATCGACAGCTCGACGATGTACGGGATCGGGTCGCCGGGGGAGAGGAGCGCCGCCTGGCCGCAGGCCTCCTTCGCCTCCTCCAGGATGATGCGGAACTCGTCCGTCCCGGCCGTCGAGGAGCGCCAGGCCTGCTGCACCAGGAACTCGGCGTGCACGGCCGCGCCGCCCGCGTCCTTCGGGGCCTCCGCCCGCCACACCCGCAGCCACTGCCCGCCCGGGGCATCGCTGACCCCGCCGGGCCGCTGCTGCAGCTCCAGGGACGCCGCGCCCGCGAAGGCCTGCACACGCTGCCACCGCTGCTCACCGTGCACCTCCGTCCTGGCGAGCAACTGCGACGCGGCACGCCAGTCCTGCGTGCGCTGCACCAGGTCCAGGACCTCGAGGAGGTCCGCGTCGGGGCCGGGCATGCGGATGTCCAGCTCCTCCTGGCGCGCGAAGCCGTAGTTCGCCGGGTCCGCCGCGTCCGGGGCGCCCGGGTGCACCTGGCGGATTCCGCCGCGCCTGCGCAGCAGGACCGGCCCCAGCACCGCCCCGATCATGACCACTGCCATCAGGACCCAGAGAATCTCCATACGTACAAGCGAACCAGACGCCTGTGACAATTGGCCAACCTGACCGTCCCCGCCGGTCAACCTGGGCCCCCGCACCGCCGCGGGCAGCCGCCCCGCCCGGCCCGCGGCGCCCCGCCGCATTACGCTCAGGCCGCATGAGTGACTCGCACAGCAGCCAGAACTTCGAGACCGTCGCCATTCACGCGGGCAACACCGCCGACCCGCTCACCGGCGCCGTCGTCCCGCCCATCTACCAGGTGTCCACGTACAAGCAGGACGGAGTCGGCGGACTCCGCGGCGGCTACGAGTACAGCCGCAGCGCCAACCCCACGCGCACCGCCCTGGAGGAGAACCTCGCCGCCCTCGAAGGCGGCCGCCGCGGCCTCGCCTTCGCCTCCGGCCTCGCCGCCGAGGACTGCCTGCTGCGTACGCTGCTCGGTCCCGGCGACCACGTGGTCATCCCCAATGACGCGTACGGCGGTACGTTCCGCCTGTTCGCCAAGGTCGTCTCGCGGTGGGGCGTGGAGTGGTCGGTCGCCGACACCTCCGACCCGGCGTCGGTGCGGGCCGCGATCACGCCGCGTACCAAGGCCGTGTGGGTGGAGACCCCCTCCAACCCGCTGCTCGGCATCACCGACATCGAGGCCACCGCCCAGATCGCCCGGGAGGCGGGCGCGCGGCTCGTCGTCGACAACACCTTCGCCAGCCCCTACCTGCAGCAGCCGCTCGCCCTCGGCGCGGACGTCGTCGTGCACTCCATGACGAAGTACATGGGCGGGCACTCCGACGTCGTCGGCGGCGCGCTCGTCGTCAACGACGCCGAGCTCGGCGAGGAGTTGGCGTTCCACCAGAACGCGATGGGTGCCGTCGCCGGGCCCTTCGACTCCTGGCTCGTCCTGCGCGGCATCAAGACGCTGGCCGTCCGCATGGACCGGCACAGCGAGAACGCCGCGCGCGTCGTCGACATGCTCACGCGGCACGCGCGCGTGACCAACGTCCTCTACCCGGGGCTCGCCTCGCACCCCGGCCACGAGATCGCCGCCAAGCAGATGAAGTCCTTCGGCGGCATGGTGTCCTTCCAGGTCGAGGGCGGCGAGGAGGCGGCCGTCGCCGTCTGCGACCGGGCCAGGCTGTTCACCCTCGGCGAGTCCCTCGGCGGCGTCGAGTCCCTCATCGAACACCCCGGCCGCATGACCCACGCCTCCGTCGCGGGCTCCGCCCTGGAGGTCCCGGCCGACCTGGTCCGCCTCTCCGTGGGCATCGAGTCGGCGGATGACCTGCTGGCGGACTTGCAGCAGGCGCTGGGCTAGGCGCGGGTCCGGGCGCGCGGGCGCTCGGCGGTGCGGGGCGGCCGGGGGTGACCCCGGCCGCTCCTGGCGGCTCGGCCGCCCCCGGCGGTGCCCGACGGTCCCCTGCGCCCACGGCAGCGCTACCAGCTCGTCAGGGGTGGCGTCCGGCTCGACGGGGGCTCCACCCAGGGCTGGGTTTCCGCGGCCCAGATCGTGAAGGCCACGGCCGCGGCGAGCAGGAGCAGCCACAGGACGCGGCGCAGGACGGTACGGCGGCGGAGCATCCGGGTGCCCCGGCGCACGGCTTCGCCGTGCAGGTCGGGGGGTACGGAGGCGGGGCCCTCGGCGTCGAGCATCCCCCGGACCACGGCCTCCCGGCGTTCCTGCTGGCTCATGAGGAGGCCGCCTTCCCGAGGGTGCCCGGCGGCATGCCGGGCGCGGCGGGCGCCGGCCCCCGAGGGGGATGGAGGACCGAGGCGACGGCCCGCGCGCAGAGGACGCGTACCCGCTCGACGGGCAGCCCGAGCAGCGCCGCCGTCTGCTCCTCGGCGACGCCCTCGTACAGCCGGAGGACCAGGACGAGCCGCTCCTGCGGGGAGAGCCGGGCGAGCAGCCCCGCGCGCCCCCGGGGCCGCCGCCAGGCGCCGCGGGCGAAGCGGACGACGAGGACGGTGCGGGTGCGGTCGTAGGGATCCTCGCCGCGCAGCTTGTCCCAGGAGGCGTACGTGGCCGCGAGAGCGGCCGTGAGCAGCGCCCGCGCGCGCGGGTTGGCGTCGGACCGCTCGCCGGTGAGCAGCGTGGCGGCATGCAGGAGGCGCCCTGCCGCGCCCGCGACGAACGATTGGAACTCCCGGGCGCGGCGGGCCTGTTGGGCGGCCTGCCGCTCTCGCACCGTGCCTCCCGCCGTCCGGCGTAGGGGGACTCGGTTTCATCTGAGGCCAGGCACGGCGCCCAGGTCAAGAGCCCTGCGCGAGCGGACAGTTCCGCCCGGCGCCCGGCCGCGGTGGTCGGCGTACCGCGGCCGGTGGCTCAGGAGTCGGTCGGAGCGACGGAGTCCGGTACCGCCTGGGAGGACTGCCGCGCCGAGAGCGCCGTGTTGAAGCGGGTGAGGAGCGCGGTGAAGCTCTCGCGTTCCGCCGGAGCCCAGTCCTGGGTGAGCTCCGCCATCAGTTCGCGCCGCGAGGAGCGGACCTCGTCCAGGCGGGCCTGCCCGCGCGGGGACAGCTGCAGGACGACGGCACGGCCGTCCTCGGGGTGGGAGGTGCGCTTGACCAGGCCGGTGTCGACCAGGGGCGCGACCTGCCGGGTGACGGTCGACGAGTCGATGCCCATGCTCGCCGCGAGCGCCTTGACGCCCATGGGACCTTCCTTGTCGAGGCGGTTGAGCAGCAGGTACGCAGCGCGGTCCATGGAGTTGCGGACCTGTCCGACGCCGCCGAGGCGGGTCTGCTCCGCACGCCGTGCGAACACCGCAACCTGGTGCTGCAGCGTATCGAGGAGACCGGGATCGCTGGCGGTCGTCATGTCCGGAGATGTGGGCATGGCCGGGGGCTCACTTCATGGGAAGGGTGGTGGGTTGGGGGACAGGGTACGCGGCCCGGGCGCTACCCGTACCGGCGCTGCGCAAACCCGTCTCGCCGCTTGGTCACCCGAGGAGGGGACGGGCGTGAACTGCGAGACTGCAGTCATGAGCTACCGCACGACTCGCTCCTTTCCGGCCGTCACGCTCGACGACGTACGGGGGGCCCAGAAGATGCTCGTCGGCGTCTCCCGGGTCACCGCCATGGAAGGCAGCAGGCACCTGTCGCACCTCGTCGGCGCGCCGGTGCACCTCAAGTGCGAGAACCTCCAGCGGACCGGCTCCTTCAAGCTCCGCGGCGCCTACGTACGCATCTCCGGGCTGCTCCCCGAGGAGCGCGCCGCCGGTGTCGTCGCCGCCAGCGCCGGGAACCACGCGCAGGGCGTGGCCCTCGCCTCCGCCCTGCTCGGCGTACGCGCCACGGTGTTCATGCCGGCCGGTGCCCCGCTGCCGAAGGTCGCGGCGACCCGCGACTACGGAGCGGAGGTCCGCCTCCGGGGCAACGTCGTCGACGAGACCCTGGCCGCCGCGCAGGACTACGCGCGCGAGACGGGCGCGGTCTTCATCCACCCCTTCGACCACCCGGACGTCGTCGCCGGTCAGGGCACCGTCGGCCTGGAGATCCTGGAGCAGTGCCCGGAGGTGCGCACGCTCGTCGTCGGCGTGGGCGGCGGCGGCCTGGCGGCGGGCATCGCGGTCGCGGTCAAGTCGCTGCGCCCGGACGTACGCGTGGTGGGGGTGCAGGCGGCGGGCGCGGCGGCGTACCCGCCCTCGCTGGCCGCCGGGCGACCGGTGTCGATCGACAACCCCGTGACCATGGCGGACGGCATCAAGGTGGGCCGCCCCGGGGACGTGCCGTTCCGCCTCGTCGAGGACCTCGTGGACGACATCGTCACGGTCTCCGAGGACCATTTGTCGAGTGCGCTGCTGCTCTGTCTGGAGCGGGCCAAGATGGTCGTCGAACCTGCGGGAGCGAGCCCGGTGGCGGCGCTCCTGAGCGATCCGCGCGCCTTCGAGGGCCCCGTGGTCGCGCTCCTCTCCGGCGGCAACGTCGACCCGCTGCTGATGCAGCGCATCCTGCGCCACGGCATGGCGGCGGCGGGCCGCTACCTGTCGCTGCGGCTGCGTCTGACGGACCGGCCGGGCGCCCTGGCCACGCTGCTCGGGGTGCTGTCGGCGGTGGACGCCAACGTCCTCGACGTGAGCCACGTGCGGACGGACCCCCGGCTCGGGCTCACGGAGGCGGAGGTGGAGCTGCAGCTGGAGACCAAGGGGCCCGAGCACTGCGCGGAGGTCGCGACGGCGTTGCGGGACGCCGGGTACACAGTCATCGGCTGACGTCGGGCACACGGTGATCGGCTGACGTCGGGCACACAGCCATCGGCTGACGTCAGGCACACGGTGATCGGCTGACGTCGGGACACGGTCGTTGGCCGATGTCGGGACACGATCATCGGCTGATGCCGGGCACGCGCATCGGCTGACGCGGGGTACGTCGCGTACGCCGGTCGTCGGCTCGGGGCGCCGCCCCCGCACGGCGGGTGAGGGCGCGCGGGCGACGCGGGGGGCGCGCGACGACTCCCGCGCCTCGCCGGCTGTCGCGTGGTTCCCCGATTCCATTGAGTGACGCGATGTATCGCGTTAGCGTGGTGATTCGCGTCGCTGAGAGTCGGGCGATCGGAAGGCGACGATCCTAAGCTTTTCGCTAGGAAACCGCCCAAAACATGGGAGACCCCCTATGCCAGGTGCCATCTACGCCGAAGGTCTGGTGAAGACCTTCGGTGACGTAAGGGCTCTGGACGGCGTCGATCTCGATGTCCCTGAAGGCACCGTCCTTGGCCTCCTCGGGCCGAACGGCGCGGGAAAGACGACGGTGGTGCGCTGTCTGACCACGCTGCTGACCCCGGACAGCGGCACCGCATTCGTCGCCGGGTTCGACGTACTGAAGCATCCGAACGAAGTGCGCCGCTCGATCGGCCTGTCCGGCCAGTTCGCCGCCGTGGACGAGTACTTGACGGGCCGCGAGAACCTCCAGATGGTCGGCCGGCTCTATGAGATGCGGGCCAAGCGGGCCAAGGAGCGGGCGGGCGAGCTGCTCGAGCGCTTCAATCTCGCGGACGCGGCGGACCGCCCCTCCAAGACGTACTCGGGCGGCATGCGGCGCCGCCTCGACCTCGCCGCCGCCCTGGTCGTCTCGCCGCCGGTGATGTTCATGGACGAGCCCACGACCGGACTGGACCCCCGGAACCGCCAGGGGCTCTGGGAAGTGATCCAGGAACTCGTCGCCGGCGGCACCACCCTCCTCCTCACCACGCAGTATCTGGAGGAGGCCGACCATCTGGCGCACGACATCTGCGTCGTCGACCACGGCCGCGTCATCGCGCGCGGCACCGCCGACCAGCTCAAGGCCCAGATCGGCGGCGAGCGCGTCGAGGTCGTGGTGCACGAGCCGGACCACATCACGACCGCCGCCCAGGTGCTCGCCGGCTTCGGCAAGGGCGAGGCGACCGTCGCCCGGCACACCCGCAAGCTGACCGTCCCCGTCGCCGGCGGCGCGAAGCTGCTCGCCGAGGTCATCCGTGAACTCGACGTCCGCGGCATCGAGATCGACGACATCGGCCTGCGCCGCCCCACCCTCGACGACGTGTTCATCTCCCTGACGGGCCACCTGGCCGAGGTCAAGGACGAAGAGAACGGCGCGGACGGCACGAACGGCGGCAGGGGCGCGAAGGGCGCGGCCGCTGCCAAGGACAAGCACGAGGTAGCCAAGGACAAGCACAGAGCCGCCAAGGACAAGCACAAGAAGGAGGCCGCCCCGTGAGTGCTGTCACGCGCACCGCTCCCGCGCCCGGACCCGCGGGCGGCATCGGCAAGTCCGTCCGCGACTCCCTTGTCATCGCCCGCCGGAATCTGATTCGCATGAGCCGGATCCCGAATCCTGTTGGCGCAGCTTCGCTAAGTTGCGACTCGCCGCACTCCTCCCCAAGCTCGATGGCGGCGGCGTGCGGCGGGACTCCCCTTGTAAGGAGCAGGTGACATGGGCGCTGTAACCGACGCAAGGAAGCCCGCGCCCCCTCCCGCAGGGTGGGGCATCAGCAAGTCCGTTCGGGACTCTCTGGTCATTGCACGTCGCAACCTACTTCGCATGTCCCGGATTCCTGAGATGGTCCTCTTCGGCCTCGTGCAGCCAGTGATGTTCGTGGTCCTGTTCACGTATGTCTTCGGCGGGTCCATCCAGGTCGGCGGCTCGCTCTCGTCGCAGGACTACCGCGAGTTCCTGATGGCGGGCATCTTCGCCCAGACGGTCACGTTCGCCACGGCCGGTGCGGGCGCCGGTATCGCCGACGACATGCACAAGGGCCTCATCGACCGCTTCCGCTCCCTGCCCATGGCGCGCGGCGCCGTCCTCACCGGCCGCACCGTGGCGGACCTGGTGCAGACCGCGCTGACCCTGGTCGTGCTCGCCCTGGTCGCGCTCCTCATCGGCTGGCGCACCCACGAGAACGTCGGCAAGATCCTCGCGGGCTTCGGCCTGCTGCTCCTGCTCGGGTACGCCTTCTCGTGGATCGGGGCCCTGATCGGCCTGTCGGTGCGGACGCCGGAGGCGGCGACCTCGGGCGGGCTGATCTGGCTGTTCCCGCTGACGTTCATCTCGAACGCCTTCGTGGACTCCAACAACCTGCCGACGTTCTTCCGGCACATCGCCGAGTGGAACCCGTTCAGCACCACCGTGCAGGCGTGCCGCGAGCTGTTCGGCAACCTGCCGCCCGGCTTCAAGACCCCGGACGCCTGGCCGATGCAGCACCCGGTGCTGGCCTCGGTGCTCTGGTCGGTCCTGATCCTGGTCGTCTTCCGCACGCTCTCGGTGCGCAAGTACCGCTCGGCGGCCGCCTGACACGCCACCGAGGGCTCAAGGGCTAAGGGCTAAGGGCTCAAGGACTCAAGGGCTCAAGGACTCGGTCCCGCACCCGTAGCCGCTCAGTGCCGCTAAGTGCCCCGGAGCCGCCCGCACGCACGAGACCCCCGGCGCGCAGAGCGCCGGGGGTCTCGTGCGTCCCGAGGGGACTCAGCCGTCCAGGGAGGACTGGCCGGTCCCGAGGCGGGGACTCAGCCCTGGTACGGCTTGGCCTCGAGGACCTTGACGGAGGCCAGCTTGCCGTTCGGCAGTTCGTACTGGGCGTCCGCGCCGATCTTCTTGCCGTTGACGCCGGTGCCGAGCGGCGACTGAGGGGAGTACGTCTCGATGTCGCTGCTCGCGTACTCGCGGGAGGCGAGCAGGAAGGTCAGCGTGTCGTCCGGGTCGCCGTCGAAGGCGATGGTGACGACCATGCCGGGAGCGACCATGCCGTCCGCAGCGGGCGCCTCACCGACCTTGGCATGCTCCAGGAGCTGGGTCAGCTGGCGGACGCGGAGCTCCTGCTTGCCCTGCTCCTCCTTGGCCGCGTGGTACCCGCCGTTCTCGCGCAGGTCGCCCTCCTCACGCGCCGCCGCGATCTTGGATGCGATCTCGGTGCGCGCAGGACCAGACAGGTACTCCAGCTCGGCCTTGAGCTGGTTGTACGCCTCCTGGGTCAGCCAGGTGACGTTGTCGCTGGTCTGGGTCACAGGTGCTCCTCGTAGGTACTGGGAATACAAAGCATCGCCCTACCCAGAAGGATGTTCCCTAACGGGTGGGCGAAACCACGAGCCTAACAATTTCGGTGCCGGAGGGGGAGGACATAAGCCATCAGAAAAGTGTTAGCGCAGGTGAAGGCGAGGGTGCCCGGAGCAACGTGGCGTGTCGCCGACCCCGTGCGGGGTGCCGGGGGTGCCGGTGAACCGGAGTGACTCCCGGGGCGGCTCCGAGCCGGTGCGGCGTCAGTCGGCGTGGCAGCCGACGAGCTCCGCGCTGGTGGCGCGTTCGGTCGTGCGCAGCGTGACGGTCTTGTCGACGCGGCCCTTGTCCTGGTCGAAGCGGAAGTCGGCGCGGCCCACCTCGGCGCCGTTCTCGGCCTGGGAGCGGAGCGTGCAGTAGCCGTTCGCATCCGCGTCCTTGCGCACCTCGAGGTGCACCTCGACGGCCGTGTCCGAGACCACGTCGAACTTGATCATCTCGCCGCTGAGCTTGGCCCCGGCGACGGAGTCGTACCCGAACCAGCCGACCACGCCGAGCAGCAGCACACCGAGGACGGAGCCGACGATCTTGAGCTTGCGGTCGGCGCGCTCGTCCGCCGACCTGCCGTAGCGGTCCTCGGGGACCCGCGTGGCCAGGCCGCCGCTGTCGCCGCCGCTCACCGCGGTCATGATCGTCCTCCAGACGGGCAAGGAAAGCCCGCACAGACGGGCAAGGAATGCCGGAATTTTCCGCCCCCCGGTTCCGTCACTATAGAAGCCCCGCACAACGCCTGATGACCGAGGGCGCCACTAGCACGCACCGGCGCCGGACACCTGAGGATCGAGTCTTGACTGAGCAGCTTCGACTGATGGCCGTTCACGCCCACCCCGACGACGAGTCGAGCAAGGGCGCGGCCACGATGGCCAAGTACGTGTCCGAAGGGGTGGACGTGCTCGTCGTGACCTGCACGGGCGGAGAGCGCGGCGACATCCTCAACCCCAAGCTCCAGGGCGACACGTACATCCAGGAGCACATTCACGAGGTGCGCAAGAAGGAGATGGACGAGGCCCGCGAGATCCTCGGCGTCAAGCAGGAGTGGCTCGGCTTCGTCGACTCCGGCCTGCCCGAGGGCGACCCGCTGCCGCCGCTGCCGGAGGGCTGCTTCGCCCTTGAGGACGTCGACAAGGCGGCGGGGGAGCTGGTGAAGCAGATCCGTACGTTCCGCCCGCAGGTGATCACGACGTACGACGAGAACGGCGGGTATCCGCACCCGGACCACATCATGACCCACAAGATCTCGATGGTGGCCTTCGAGGGCGCGGCGGACGCGGAGAAGTACCCGGAGAGCGAGTTCGGGCCGGTCTTCACGCCGCAGAAGCTGTACTACAACCAGGGCTTCAACCGGCCGCGCACCGAGGCGCTGCACCAGGCCATGCTGGACCGGGGCCTGGAGTCGCCCTACGGGGAGTGGCTGAAGCGCTGGGACGAGTTCGAGCGGGTCGAGCGCACGCTGACCACGCACGTTCCGTGCGGCGACTTCTATGAGATCCGCGACAAGGCGCTGATCGCGCACGCCACGCAGATCGACCCCGACGGCGGCTGGTTCCGGGTCCCGATGGACGTCCAGCGGGAGGTCTGGCCGACCGAGGAGTACGAGCTGGCGAAGTCTCTCGTCGATACCTCCCTCCCCGAGGACGACCTCTTCGCGGGCATCCGCGACAATGCCTGACATGAGCGGAAGCGCAAGCCTGGCAGTGACGCACCTCGTCCCCCTCGCCAAGGAGGTCGACGAGAACAAGGTGACCCCCGGGGTCCTGGGGTTCATCGTGTTCGCGGTGATGGCGCTCGCGGTGTGGCGACTGATGAAGTCAATGAACCGGCACATGGGGAAGGTGGACTTCAAGGAGTCCCCCGACTCGACGGACTCGACCGACTCGACCGGCGCGGACGCCTCGGGCGCCGCCGAGAACACCGAGCCGGCGTCGGCGGGTGCGGCGGGTGCCCCGGGCAAGTCCGGTGCGGCGGCCAAGGGCTCCAAGGAAGCCTGACCGTCGGCAGCTCACCGTGAGCGGTCAGCAGCTCACCGTGAGTGGTCCGCCAGGGACAGCAGCAGGTGCGCGGACTCCGGCCGCAGGTGGTCGGAGTGCGCGCCCGCGGGGCCGCGTCCCCGGACGAAGACGCCGCCCGCGTCGACGCTGACGAAGCGGTGGTCGAGGGCATCGTGCGGGTACGCCTCGCCGGTGCCCCGCATCCGTATCCCCGACACGGGCGCGGGCGCCGTGCCGATCCCGGCGTACCCGATGCCCGCCCGCTTCTCGGCCCGCAGGTGCCAGAAGCCCGTGGCGCGGTCGTGCTGGGAGTACGTGGCCACGACCGGCCCGTGCAGCGGCGCCCCCGCGAGCGCGGTGAACGTCGCGGCGAAGGCGTCACGCGCCGCCGCCATCTGCAACAGCAGCATCGAGTCGACGGTGAACGGCCGCCCCGGCGGCGCGGGCATGCTCCACCCCAGCGTCCCGCCCGGCGGCGCCGCCGCGGCCCACTGCACCGCCTCGCACAGCAACCGGCAGCCGAACGAATGCCCCACGAGGTGCAGGTACTGGCCGCCGCGGTTGGCGAGGACGGGCGCGGCGTACGGGTCGCCCCGGTGGGCGTCCAGATAGCCCAGGAGTTGCGCGATGACGCGGGCGGCGTGCCCCTCGGTGCCCATGGCGTGCGCGCGGTCGCGGATGCGGCGGTAGCCGCCGAGGGAGGGCAGGGAGCGGGAGGGCCACCGGACGAGGACGGGCCACGGAGCGAAGCCCCGCCGCCCGGGGGCATCCCGTCCGAGCCGCGGATACAGCTCCGCCCCCGCGCCCCGCTGCCGCTCCACCAGCCCCATCAACGTCCGCAGCGCCCCCAGCGCCGACGCCTCCGACGTCTGCCACCCGTGGACGTACACGACGATGTCCGTCGCCCAAGGCGGCGGGGTCAGCCGCTGTGCGAGGTACGCGTCGAGGCCGGGCGGCGGCACGGGGCGCGGCCCGTCGCGGGTGGGCCGCAGGGGCCACCCGGTCCTGTCGAGATCGACGACGGCGACGCGGTCGTCCCCGTACTCCTCAGGCATCCCCGTACTCCTCGCACGTCTGAATAGAGCGTTCGTTTTACCCAAGTGGTTCGTTCACGCCGTGCGCTCCAGGCGGCTGTCCATGCCGCTGTGCAGCGCGTACGCGAAGGCCAGCGGGTTGTGGCAGGTGTCGGCGAAGTGCCGGGACAGGGCGTGGGCGATGTCGCCCGCGGTCTCCCGCCCGGTCAGATAGCGGGTGACGAAGGCGAGGGCGTACTCGGCGGCGAAACGCTGGGGCATCTCGATCTGCGGCCCGAGGACCCCGCAGGCGCCCGCGTCGAACAGGGCCTTGCCGAGGTAGGCCAGGTCGGCGTTGCCGGGGAGCCCCGCGTAGCAGGCGTTGAGCAGGACGAAGGGGCGGAACGGCACGCAGGCGCGCGGGGGCGGGCGGTGGGCGCGCAGGCTGTGCGCGTCGATGGCCCGCTGGTCGGTCAACTTCAGGACCAGGTACGGGGGTTCGTCGCCGGAGGCGGTGAAGTGGCCGTGGCACCAGAAGTACATGAGCTGCTCGTCGAGGAGGGTGTCCCCGAGGGCGCGTTCCAGTTCGTCGCGGGTGGTGCGTTCGACGAGGTCGCCGCCGTCGGCGAGGGCGGTGGCGACGTCGGCGGCGCGGGTCAGGCCCTCCGCGTCGACGCCGGTGTCGTGGTTGAGGCTGACGGCCGGGGCCGAGCGGGGCGGCGGGTCGCGGTCGTCGGCGACGCGGGCGTACGCGTTGCCGCCGGTGTGTTCGAGCTGGTGGCGGTAGCCGAGGAAGCGGCCGAACAGGCCGTCCAGGTCCGGCTCGGGGCCCTCGTCCGGGGCGGCGGGCAGGCACAGCATCGGCCAGGGCAGGTGGAGGTCGGAGTGGAAGCGGACGCGCAGGGGCCGGTCGGCGCCGAGGACGTCCGTGAGGAAGCCGCGGAAGAGCTTGAGCTCCTCGGAGTCGCCGCCGAGGAGGACGTCGTAGAGCAACTGGGCGCCGTAGCGGGCGAGCCGGGCGAGCGCGGCGCGCAGTTCGGCCTCGGGTTCGGCGGTCAGATCGACGAGGGAGGCGTACGGGAGCGGGGTGCGGCCGAGGGCGGGGCGGCCGGACGCGTCCAGCGGCTGGAGCGCGACGAACTCGTCCTTCCACACTTGCCGCAGCCGCGCGGCCACCGAACGGACCTCGCGGGGGCGGACGTTGAGCGTCACCGTGTGCTCGGAGCCGCTGAGCGAGGGGACCTCGGGCCCGTACATGCGCGCCTGCACGGGCTCGTCCTCGCGGCGCGCGTCGAGCCCGACGACGAGATCGGGGTGGCGGATGACGTGCCGGGGGAGCCGGGTGAAGCCGAGGCTCGGGTCGTGCGTGACGCGGGTGGGGAGCTCGTGGGCCATGGGTCCTAGGCCCTCCGCAGTGCTTCGGGCGACAGGGCGTCCCGCGGGCCGCCCTCGCCGTCGGTGACGTCGATGAACGTCTCGACCTGTTGCAGGACGGTGGCCGTCGCGGAGTCCTCCACGGTGAACAGCAGCCGGTGGCGGCCCGCCCGGCGCGGTGTGAACAGGAACTCGGCGCCGTCCTGGTCCCGGGGCGAGGGCCTGATGGTCACCGCGTGCACGGGCTCGACGTCGGCGGCGGTGAGGGGCGTGGCCCGGGCGGTCAGCCACGGGAGGTCGGGAGCCGGGGCCGACCAGGGGTGCTCGGGGCCCGGTTCGACGCGCAGGGCGATGCGGGACGCGGTACCGGCGGTGGACTCGTCGTCGAGGAGGGTGAGGCGGATGTGGGAGAGGGTGGTGGGGAAGGCGGCCTGGTGGGTGCGGGCGCCCGGCTCGGGGACGAGGTGGCGGGCGGTCAGGGGGATGTGCTCCGGGCGGCGGCTCAGGTCGAAGGCACTGGCGCGCAGCGCCATGGCCCACCCCCGGCCGAAGGAGTCACCGATGGCCTCGAACCGGCGCTCGGCGTCCCGGTACAGCCCCACCTCGGCCTTGGCCAGCGAACTCGCCCCCTCCCGCCGCCACAGCCGCGCCAGCTCCAGGGTGTTCCAGGCCTGGCCGTGCGGGCAGCCGGACCGTTGGAAGAGGCTCATCGCCGACTGGAGCTGCGCCTCCGCCTTCGGTGAGGTCGTGCGGCCTGCGAACGGCAGGAGCGCGCGACAGTGCTGTGCCCAGGCGTGGCCCAGTTGGTCGGGGACGTCGCGCAGCTCGCGTTCCGCCGTGCGGGCCAGGGGCGTGGCCCCCTCCGGGTCGCCACAAGCCTCGTGGGCCAGCGCGAGATACAGATACGTCCACCCCTTCCCGCGTACGTCGCCGTTCGACAGGTGCAGCCCGAGCGCCTTGTGCAGCTGGTGGCGGGCCTCCGCGTGGCTCCCGAACAGCACGTGGTTCCGGCCGAGTTCGGTCTCCGTCCAGGCCTGGCCCTGGCGGTCGCCGAGCTCCATGAACAGGTGCCGGGCGGCCTCCAGGCGCTTCTGCGCCTCCTCCAGGTCGCCGCGCACCATCCGCAGCCGCCCGTAGTGGTGCATGGCCCAGGCCTCGCCGCGCGCGTCCCCCCGCACCTGGTGGGCTTCCACGGCGCTGCGCAACATCCGTTCGGTGCCGCGGAGTTCTCCGGTGTCGCACTGGACGGCGGCGCGGGTGTGCAGCACCCAGCCGTCCGGCGGTACGGCGTCGGGGAGGGCGTCGAGCGTGGCCGCGGCCTCGCGCAGCTGGCCCGTGTGGTGCTGGGCGATCGCCTTGTGGACGGCGGCGCGCACGGAGCCGTGCGCGGCCAGGGCTGTCAGGGCCTCCAGGGCGGGCAGGGGGCTGCCGGTCTCCCTGGCCGAGACGGCCGCCGTGAGCTTCAGCGGTTCCCAGCCGCCGGTCGCGTGCCAGTGGGCCTGCTTCAGCCGCAGCAGCCGGAACAGGCCCTGACGTCCCACCAGTTGGGGTTCGAGCCGGTCGAGCAAGGCGGCGGCGGTTCCCTCGGCCCCGGCGCGGGCGAGGCGCGCCACGAGGTCGACGTACGCGTCCGCGCCTTCGCGCGGGTCGGCGGTGCCGTCGAGTACCGCCCTGGCGAGGTCGAGGTCCAGGCGCGGGGAGGCTTCCGTGCGCAGGGCCGGGGGCAGCCGGTACCACTCGTGCCGCGTGGCCTGGAGCAGCCCGCTCGCGTACAGGTCCCGCAGCGCCCGCCGGACCTGTTCGACGGGCTGCGGCTCGGCCTGCGGCGTCTCCAGAACGGCCGCCACCGACGTGTTGACCTCGTCGCCCGCCCAGCGCGCGAGCACCTTCAGCAGCCGCGTGGCCCGCGTGCGGAGCCCGTGGTGACGGGGGGCGTCCCCGGCGTCGGTGCCGTCCGCCACCTCGTAGGCGGCCAGCGGCGCCTCGGGCACCTCGTGCGCGACCTCGGAGACGGCCAGGACCCGGGAGTCCGTGCCCTCGACGAGCCAGTGGGCCAGGCGCAGGAGTTCCACTCCGGGCGCTCCGGCGGGCAGCCCGTCGAGCACCACCAGACAGCGCCCTTGCAGCAGCACGTCACGGCACGGCCAGGCCAGCGCCTCGTCCAGCCCGTCGGGCTCGGCCGGCACCAGGTCGTACAGGGACTGCGGGGGGCGGCCGTCGAGCAGCTGTTCAAGGAGGGTCAGCAGGACGTGGTCGGGCGTGGCGTCGGCGGCGCCGAGCGGCACCCAGCAGGTGGTGAACCGCGCCGCCTCCGCCGCCGTGTCCCGGGCCAGGTGGGCCAGCCGGACCGCCAGCGGGTACGTCCCGGCGCCCGGCGTCCCGTACAGCTCCAGGATCGCGGGGCCCTCGTCGTCGGGCCCGGGCCGGAGGAACGCACGCAGCGCGGGCGGCAGCTCCGCCACCTCGCGAGGCCCGTCGTACGGCGACAGATCGTCCGGCAGCCACCCCTCCACGTACCCCACCCCCCGGCCCTTGGGTCAGTCAACTCCCCACTATGGCGGCCCCGTTAATGCGTCGTCACCGAAACCCCCATGATCTCCCGGGCGTGCCGGTCCGGCGTCATCCCCAGCCGCCACGCCTGCCACCCCGCGTCCAGCTCGGCCCCCCGCTCCAGGAGCAGCAGATACGCCTCGACGTACTGATCGAGCTTCCCGTCCCGCAACGGATGGACCGCGCGGGCGAGTTGGACCAGTTCCTCCTGGGCGACCGCCGTGCCGATCTCCCAGCCGCCGGGGGAGGCGTAGGGCAGGAGCGTGGCGCGCAGGAAGTGCGCCCAGTCCTCGCCGCGCCGGTCGCCGTAGGAGGCGAAGAGGGCGATGGCCTCGTCGCAGAGGGAGAGCGCGGCCTGCGTACGGGCGTTCCCCGCGTCGACGACGGCGAGTTCCAGGCACGTCCAGGCCTCGCCGTGGGCGACGCCGATGCGCTGGAAGTCGGCGCGGGCGTCCATGAGGAGCTGGCGGGCGAAGCCGGAGTTGCGCAGCGAGCCGGTCTGCGCGGCGCGCTGGTCGCGGGTGACGCGGGCCGAGTGGTGGCGGGCGCAGGCGAGGCCGTAGACGTCGCGCATGCGGGAGAACATGGTGCGGGCCCGCTCCAGGTCGCGGACGGCCTGTTCGAGGTTGCCGGTCTCCTCCAGGGCCTGGCCGAGGTAGTACAGGGACCAGGCCTCGCCGCGGGCGTCCTCGTTGTCGCGGTGCCGGGAGACCGCCTGGCGCAGGCCGTCGACGGCGGGCGCCGGGTCGCCCGCGACGAGCCGGGCGCGGGAGAGCTGGGTGAGGGCCCACGCCTCACCGCGGGAGTCGCGCGTGCTGCCGTACAGGTCGAGGGCGCGCCCCAACTCCTTCTCGGCGCGCGGCACGTCGCCCCGGCGCAGGCACACCTGGCCGAGCTGGAAGTGCGCCCAGGCCTCGCCGTGCACGGACTCGCTCTCGCGGTGCAGGACCAGGGCGGTGCGCAGCATCTCCTCGGCCTCGCCGAGGCGGGAGCGGTCGCGTTCGACGGCGGCGAGGGCGTGCAGGGTCCAGGCGCGGTCGCCCGCGAGCCCCTCGGACACCTGCAGGTCGAGGGCCTCGCGCAGGCGGGCCGCGGCCTCGGACAGGTTGCCCTGGTGGTGCAGGGTGATGCCGAGCGAGCCGAGCGCGCGGGCCGCGGCCGCGTCCTGGTGGGCCTCGAAGTACAGGTCGACGACGGACGACAGGGTGGAGCGGGCCTGGTCGAGGTCGCCGATCTGGCGGGCCGCTATGCCGGTGCGCCACTGCACGCTGCGCTCCATCCGGCCCCGCCCCGCCGGGCCCCCGGCGGGCGCCGCGCCCTGCTCCAGCTTCTCCAGGGACTGCGCGAACTCGCTGATCTCGCCGAGGCGGTAGAGGTCGCCGCGCAGCAGGCAGTAGTCGCACAGGGCGCCGAGGAGATTGAGGACGGCCTGCGGGTCGACGCCCTCGGCGTGCCGCAGCGCCGCCGTGATGAAGCTCGACTCGTCGTCGAGCCAGCGCAGCGCGGAGTCCAGGGACGTGAAGCCGTGCTGGCCGAAATGATCGGCGCGGGTGGAGGTCTTGCCGTCGACGAGGCGGATCACGGAGTCGGCGAGCTCGCCGTAGCTGACGATGAGACGTTCCTGCGCGGCGGTGCGCTCACCGGGCTCCTCCTCGTCGGCGAGACGGGCCTGGGCGAAGGAGCGCACCAGGTCGTGCAGTCGGTAGCGGTCGCCGCGGACGTGGTCGACGAGGCCCGCCCGGGACAGCGCGGTGAGCTGGCGGCCCCCCTCGGCCTCGTCGGTGGCGAGCAGCGCGGCGGCCGCGGCCGTGCCGAGCGAGGCCCGCCCGGCGAGCGCCAGCCGTCGCAGCAGCCGCCGCGCGGGCTCGGCCTGGTCGGCGTAGCGCAGCGACAGGGCCCGCTCGACGGGGGCGACAGCGGTCTGCGGCCCGTACGCGGACAGGTCGGTGACCAGCTCCAACGGGGTGCGCGGACCGAGCGACGAACCGGCGGCGCGGAGCGCGAGCGGCAGCCCGCCGCAGAGGTCCCGCACGGTCTCCAGGGACGCGGCGTCGTAGGGGCCGGTCAGCTCCTCCGCCGCGGTGCGCAGCAACTGCTCGGCGCCCGCCGCGTCCAGCTCCGCCACCGGCAGGTGGTGCACCCACGCGGGCAGGTCCTCGGGCAGGTCGAGCGGTTTGCGGGCGGTGACGAGGACGAGGCTGTCGGAGCGCTCGGGGATGAGGGTGCGCACCTGGTCCGGGTCGCAGGCGTCGTCGAGGACGACGACCACCTCAAGGCCCGTCAGATGCTGGTGGTAGACCTCGCTGAGCCGTCTGACCTGCTGTTCCTGCGTGGACCGTGCGCGAAACAGGAGCTGTTCGCGGGGTGCGCCGAGGCGGTTGAGGAGGTGCAGGAGGGCGTCGCGGGTCGACAGGGGCGGGGTGTCGGGGCTCTCGCCGCGCAGGTCCACCAGGCAGGCGCCGCGGAACTGGTCCTGCACGTCGTGCGCCGCGCGTACGGCCAGCGAGGAGCGGCCCGCGCCGGGCGCGCCGTGCAGCACGACCACGGTCGGCTTGGTCTGGGTGCTGGCGCGCGCCGCGTGCACCCACTGCGCGATCCGGCCCAGCTCGGCCCGCCGCCCGGCGAACGTGCCGTCGGGCTGCGGGAGTTGGGCGAAGGACTGTTCGAGGACGGTACGCCGCCGGGCCGCCGCGCTCTTGTCGGTGCGGCGCAGCTGCGGCGCCGCCTTCTTCTGCCCGCCGGATCCGCCGGAAACCCCGCCGCCGCTCGCGGCGTTGAGGACCCGCTGCTGGTCGAGGAACGGCCGGATCCCGCGCACTTCGAGCGCCGTCAGCCACTGCAGCCGCAGCTGCTCGGGCCCGCCCGGCTGGCTCACCGCGCCCGCGTGCCGCTGCGCCGCCGGGACGTGCGACGCCGTCACCTTCACCACGGTCGCGGCGGCACCCGCCACCGCGACGGCCGCGCCCGCGCCGAGCGCCGTGCCCCCGCCCGTGCCGAGTGCGAGGTCGGCGGTCGTGGCGGCGATGGCGGCGACGGCCACGACGAGCAGGGGGGTGCCCGCGCCCTCCTTCGCGTACCGCTGAGCGAACGTCAGCTGGCCCGCCGCGGCCTCGTCCAGGGCCCGCGTGTACGCCTCGTACTCCTCCGCCGCCGTCTGCGCCATGGCGTCCAGCGCGCCGCGCGCCCGCGACAGCAGCACCCCGCCGTCCGTGCGCCCGCCGGTGCGCCGGACCTCCTCCTCGACCGCCCGTGCCAACAGCCGCTCGGCTTCGGCCCGATGGCTGTCCCGCATGTGGTCCCCCTCCGAGAGCGGCACGTGCCGTCGACACGTGTCCGTGCGTGTGCCCCATGTAGGGGTACGTCTGCCCCGTACCTCTACATGTACGTGTCAGTGTCCTGCGTACGTGGCGTCGGCGCGAGGGAGTCGGCGGATCAGGGGGCGGTGTGCGCGAGGATGGGTCCATGCCGAACCGACTGGCCCATGAGACGTCCCCCTACCTCCTCCAGCACGCCGCCAACCCCGTCGACTGGTGGCCCTGGTCGGCCGAAGCGTTCGCCGCCGCCCGGGAGCGCGGGGTGCCGGTGCTCCTTTCCGTCGGGTATTCGAGCTGCCACTGGTGTCATGTGATGGCGCACGAATCGTTCGAGGACGAGGCGACGGCCGCCCTCATGAACGAGCACTTCGTGAACATCAAGGTCGACCGCGAGGAGCGCCCCGACGTCGACGCCGTCTACATGGAGGCCGTGCAGGCCGCGACCGGGCAGGGCGGCTGGCCCATGACGGTCTTCCTCACCGCCGACGCCGAACCGTTCTACTTCGGCACCTACTTCCCGCCGGAGCCCCGGCACGGCATGCCGTCCTTCCCGCAGGTCCTCGACGGGGTGCACCGGGCCTGGACGGACCGGCGCGACGAGGTCGGCGAGGTCGCCGGGAAGATCACCCAAGACCTGTCAGAGCGTCAACTGGCCGTCGGCGACGGCGCCCGCCCCGGCGAGGAGGTGCTGGCCCAGGCGCTGCTCGGCCTGACCCGGGACTACGACGCGACGCACGGCGGCTTCGGCGGCGCCCCCAAGTTCCCGCCGTCCATGGTCGTCGAGTTCCTGCTGCGCAGCCACGCCCGCACCGGCTCCGAGGGCGCCCTGCAGATGGCCGCCGACACCTGCGAGCAGATGGCCCGCGGCGGCATCTACGACCAGCTCGGCGGCGGCTTCGCCCGCTACTCCGTCGACCGTGAGTGGGTCGTGCCGCACTTCGAGAAGATGCTGTACGACAACGCGCTGCTGTGCCGCGCGTACGCCCACCTGTGGCGGACCACCGGATCGGACCTGGCTCGCCGCGTGGCCCTGGAGACGGCCGACTTCATGGTGCGGGAACTGCGCACCAACGAGGGCGGGTTCGCCTCCGCCCTGGACGCCGACAGCGAGGACGCCACGGGCAGGCTCGTCGAGGGCGCGTACTACGTCTGGACGCCCGCGCAGCTCCGCGAGGTCCTGGGCGAGGCCGACGGCGACCTCGCCGCCGCGTACTTCGGCGTGACCGAGGAGGGCACCTTCGAAGAGGGCGCCTCCGTGCTGCAGCTCCCGCGCGGGGAGGACGGCGCGGTCGTCGACGCCGACCGGATCGCCGCCGTCCGCGAACGCCTCCTCGCCGCCCGCGCCGAGCGGCCCGCGCCCGCCCGTGACGACAAGGTGGTCGCCGCCTGGAACGGCCTCGCGATCGCCGCGCTCGCCGAGACGGGCGCCCTCTTCGACCGCCCCGACCTGGTCGCGGCGGCCGTCGCCGCGGGCGACCTGCTCGTCCGCCTCCACCTCGACGACCGGGCGCGCCTCGCCCGCACCTCCAAGGACGGGCACGTCGGCGCCAACGCCGGGGTCCTGGAGGACTACGCCGACGTGGCCGAGGGCTTCCTCGCGCTCGCCTCCGTGACCGGCGAGGGCGTGTGGCTGGAGTTCGCCGGGTTCCTGCTCGACCACGTCCTCGCCCAGTTCGTCGACGCGGAGTCCGGCGCGCTGTACGACACGGCGGCGGACGGCGAGCGGCTCATCCGGCGCCCGCAGGACCCCACGGACAACGCGGCGCCCTCGGGGTGGACCGCGGCGGCGGGCGCGCTCCTGTCGTACGCGGCGCAGACCGGGGCGACGCCCCACCGGGAGGCGGCCGAGCGGGCCCTCGGCGTCGTCACCGCCCTCGCCCCGCGCGCGCCGCGGTTCATCGGGCACGGGCTCGCCGTCGCCGAGGCCGCCCTCGACGGGCCGCGGGAGGTGGCCGTCGCCGGTGAGGTCGGCGGCGCGCTGCACCGGGTGGCGCTGCTCGCGACCGCGCCCGGGGCCGTCGTCGCCGCCGGGGCGCCGGACGGCGAACTGCCGTTGCTCGCGGGCCGTTCCCTGGTGGACGGCAAGGAGACGGCGTACGTGTGCCGGGGCTTCGTCTGCGACCGCCCGACGACTCGGGCGGCGGAGCTGGCGGCGGCGCTGGGGGCGTCCCGCTAGGGCGCGGCCGGGTCAGCCCGGGGGCAGCGCGACCGTTCCCTCCGACGCGGCGACGGCCTGCCGGACGATGGACTGCAGGCGCTCGTGGTGGGCGCCCCGCCAGTACACGCGGGCGCAGTCACCGCACTCCGCGAACACGTCGTACGTCCCCCGGGTCCCGCCCTCAAGCCGCTCCGCCACGTCCTCCTTGGTGGCGGGCCGCAGCCCCCCGTTGCAGGCCGTGCAGCGCGTCCACGGCCGCAGTGGCGGCGCGAACCGCTCCAGGATGTCGCTGAGCTGGTCCTCGGGCCGGTCGCTGTAGACGTACGCGCCCGCCCACAGCTCACGGCGGCGCAGCAGCCCCCGGTCCCGGCTGAGCAGGACCCGGCGCTCGGCGGCGGAGCGGGCGGCGAGGGCGGGGTCGCCGATGTCCGTGCTCTCGTACGCGGCGTCGACGCCGAGCAGCCGCAGGCGCCGGGCGAGCGTGCCCAGGTGGACGTCCAGGAGGAAGCGCAGGGGTTCCTCGGGCGGCTGCTCGTCGGGCCGCACCCGCTGCGGCCGCGGCACGCACCGCACCTCGACGCGCTGCCCGTCCGCGGGCACGTGCCCCACCGGCACCTCGTGCCCGTCCACGACCAGCGCGCCGACCTCGGTGAGGGGGACGCCGAGCGACTCCACGACGTGCCCCAGCGAGGACGCCCCGTCGGTGACGGCGGTGGTGGTGCGTCCGCGCCGCTCGTGCGGGACGAACAGGGCGAGGTCGGGGGCGAAGTCGATGAGGATCTCCGGACCGTTCATCCGGTCAGGATATGGCCCGCGTCACCTCAGGCGTGCTGGTACGCCACCATCGAGATGCCCACGTAGTGCACGGCGAACGCGGCCAGCGTGAACGAGTGGAAGACCTCGTGGAAGCCGAACCAACGGGGGGAGGGGTTGGGGCGCTTGAAGCCGTAGACCACCCCGCCGACGCTGTAGAGCAGGCCGCCGACGATCACCAGGACCAGGACGGCGATGCCGCCGGTGCGGAGGAAGTCGGGGAGGAAGAAGACCGCCGCCCAGCCCATGGCCAGGTAGCAGGGGGTGTAGAGCCAGCGCGGGGCGCCGACCCAGAACACCCGGAACACTATGCCCGCCGCGGCCGCCGCCCAGATGCCCCACATCAGCCACTGGCCCTTGGCGTCGGGCAGGAGCAGCAGGGTCAGCGGCGTGTACGTGCCCGCGATGATCAGGAAGATGTTGGCGTGGTCGAGCCTGCGCAGGACGCCGTCCGCGCGGGGGCTCCAGTCGCCGCGGTGGTAGAGCGCGCTGACGCCGAACAGCAGGCAGGCCGTGAGGGCGTAGATCCCGCAGGCTATGCGGCCGCGCGTGGAGTCGGCGAGTGCGGTCAGGAAGAGGCCGGAGACCAGCACCGCGGGGAACATCCCGGCGTGCAGCCAGCCGCGCAGCTTGGGCTTCACCGGACGGTCGGGCGCGGACGTGTCGGCCGCGGCCGGGTCGGCGTCGCCGGCGGGGGAGTTCACGAGCGCGTCGGGGACGGGTGAAGTCATGGGCGGCATCGTACCTACGGAACCGTAAGTTAGGTATCAAAAGTGACGCATCAAGAGGGTACTAGTGGCGGGACTCACGGTCACGGGGGGCGGGGGTGCCCTGCTGGGGGAGCTGGGAGAGGCGGGAGGGGCCGGGGGAGCGGGGCGGGGTGGGGAGGGGCGGGCAGAGTCTGGGAGGGGCGGGGAGAAGCGGGGCGGCCGGGAGTGGCAATGCTCACGCCGCTCAGTTGTGAGGCACTCTGGACAGATGCGCATATGCGTCGGATGATCAAATGAGTGCGGTCGGCACCGGATGAGCGCCAGGAAGATCGAAGCAGTGAAGCATCCGGGTCGCAGCCCCCACGGGGCCCCAACCACAAAACCCTCGTATAGGAGCAATCGTGGCGCGCGATATCGCGGCTCCCCTGTCAGTGACGTCCGTGGGCACCGTCCCCACCGACCACCAGGCACTCGTGTCCTGGGTGAACGAGATCGCCGAACTGACCCAGCCGGACAGCGTGGTCTGGTGTGACGGCTCCGAGGCCGAGTACGAGCGCCTGTGCGAGGAGCTCGTGGCCAAGGGCACCTTCAAGAAGCTGGACCCGATCAAGCGGCCCAACTCCTACTACGCGGCCTCCGACCCGACCGACGTCGCGCGCGTCGAGGACCGCACCTTCATCTGCTCCGAGAAAGAGGCGGACGCCGGGCCCACCAACCACTGGAAGGCCCCCGCGGAGATGCGGGAGATCTTCTCCGGCGCGGGCGGCGAGGGCGGCGTCTTCCGGGGCTCCATGCGCGGTCGCACGATGTACGTCGTGCCGTTCTGCATGGGCCCGCTCGGCTCGCCGCTGTCCGCGATCGGCGTCGAGATCACCGACTCCGCGTACGTCGCCGTCTCCATGCGCACCATGACCCGCATGGGGCAGCCGGTCCTGGACGAGCTGGGCTCCGACGGCTTCTTCGTGAAGGCCGTGCACACCCTCGGCGCCCCGCTGGAGTCCGGCCAGGCGGACGTGCCGTGGCCCTGCAACTCCACGAAGTACATCTCGCACTTCCCGGAGTCCCGCGAGATCTGGTCGTACGGCTCCGGCTACGGCGGCAACGCGCTGCTCGGCAAGAAGTGCTACGCCCTGCGCATCGCGTCCGTCATGGCGCGCGACGAGGGTTGGCTCGCCGAGCACATGCTGATCCTGAAGCTCACGCCGCCCACCGGTGAGTCCAAGTACGTCGCCGCCGCGTTCCCGTCGGCCTGCGGCAAGACCAACCTCGCCATGCTGGAGCCCACGATCTCCGGCTGGACCGTCGAGACCATCGGCGACGACATCGCCTGGATGCGGTTCGGCGCGGACGGCCGCCTGTACGCGATCAACCCCGAGGCCGGTTTCTTCGGCGTCGCGCCCGGCACCGGCGAGCACACCAACGCCAACGCCATGAAGACGCTGTGGGGCAACTCCGTCTTCACCAACGTCGCGCTGACGGACGACGGTGACGTCTGGTGGGAGGGCATGACGGAGGAGACTCCGAAGCACCTCACCGACTGGAAGGGCAACGACTGGACGCCGGACTCAGGCGTCCCGGCCGCGCACCCCAATGCCCGCTTCACCACCCCGGCCGCGCAGTGCCCGATCATCGCGCCCGAGTGGGAGGACCCCAAGGGCGTGCCGATCTCGGCGATCCTCTTCGGCGGCCGCCGCGCGAGCGCCGTACCGCTGGTGACCGAGTCCTTCGACTGGAACCACGGTGTCTTCCTCGGTGCGAACGTCGCCTCCGAGAAGACCGCCGCCGCCGAGGGCAAGGTCGGCGAGCTGCGCCGCGACCCGTTCGCCATGCTGCCGTTCTGCGGCTACAACATGGGCGACTACATGGCCCACTGGGTCAAGGTCGGTGCCACTGCGACAGCTAAGGGGGACCAGGCGAAGCTGCCCAAGATCTACTACGTCAACTGGTTCCGGAAGAACGCGGACGGCAAGTTCGTCTGGCCCGGCTTCGGCGAGAACTCCCGTGTCCTGAAGTGGATCGTGGACCGCCTCGACGGCAGGGCCGAGGGCGTCGAGACCCCCATCGGCATCCTGCCGACGGCCGACTCGCTGGACACGAACGGCCTCGAACTCCCCGCCGCCGACCTGGAGTTCCTGCTCACGGTCGACAAGGAGGTCTGGCGCGAGGAGGCCGCGCTGGTGCCCGAGCACCTCAACACCTTCGGGGACCACACCCCCAAGGAGCTGTGGGACGAGTACCGCGAGCTGGTCGCCCGCCTCGGCTGAGCGGGAGCGAGGCCGAGCCTCATGACACCCGGGCCGCGCGCCGCTGAGGCGCGCGGCCCGGGGTCGTTCAGGCGGCGCCCACGAGGTGGGCGGCGGCCGCGTGCGCGTCCATGCGCTCGGCGGCCAGGATCGCCGCGGCCGTGTCGGCGCGGGACGCGGCCACGACCAGGGCCCGGCCCGCGAGGGCGTGGGCGCGCTGGTGCAGGCCGGACACATGCGGCTCGTGGATGGCGGCGACCACCCCCGCGCGGACGGGCGGCAGCCCGCCCCGCAGCCGCGTCACCTGGGACGCGAGCTGCTCCGCGGCGGCATCGAGCCCCGCCGACGGGGTGAGCCCGCGCAGTTCGTCCGTGACCGCGAGCAGCGCGGCGAGGTGTCCGGCGAGCTGGATGTCCAGCTCCTCCTCGCGGGTGCGGTGCGGGAAGTCGCCCGGGTCGGCCATGGCATGGACCGACTTGGTGCGGATCGGCTCGTACATGAGATGGCCTCCAAGCGGGTTACTTGAAAGCCATCCTAGCTTAGATTCTGTCTAAAGTTGACTGGATCCTGGAAAGCGGGGCTACGGCTGGCCGTAGCCGTCCAGGAAGGTCCCGATCCGGGTCACCGCGTCGGCCAGGTCCGGCGCCGTCGGCAGCGTCACCACGCGGAAGTGGTCGGGCTCGGGCCAGTTGAAGCCGGTGCCGTGGACGACCATGATCTTCTCGGCGCGGAGCAGGTCGAGGACGAGCTGCCGGTCGTCCTTGACCTTGAAGACCTTCGGGTCGAGCCGCGGGAAGAGGTAGAGGGACCCCTTCGGCTTCACGCAGGTCACGCCGGGGATCTGGGTCAGCAGCTCGTACGCGGTGTCGCGCTGTTCGAGCAGCCGCCCGCCCGGCAGCACGAGATCGTCGATGGTCTGCCGCCCGCCGAGCGCGGCGACCACGCCGTGCTGGCCCGGCATGTTCGCGCACAGGCGCATGTTCGCCAGGATCGTCAGGCCCTCGATGTACGAGGCGGCGTGGGCCTTCGGCCCGGAGACCGACATCCACCCGACGCGGTACCCGGCCACGCGGTACGCCTTCGACATGCCGTTGAAGGTCAGCGTCAGCAGATCCGGGGCGACCGCGGCGGTCGGCGTGTGCGTCGCGCCGTCGTACAGGATCTTGTCGTAGATCTCGTCCGAGCAGACCAGGAGGTTGTGGCGGCGCGCGATGTCGGTGAGGGCGCGCACCATCGCCTCGTCGTAGACCGCGCCGGTCGGGTTGTTCGGGTTGATGATCACGATCGCCTTGGTGCGGTCGGTGATCTTGCGCTCGATGTCGGCGAGGTCCGGCATCCAGTCCGCCTGCTCGTCGCAGCGGTAGTGCACGGCGGTGCCGCCGGAGAGGCAGACCGCGGCGGTCCACAGGGGGTAGTCGGGCGCCGGGACGAGGACCTCGTCGCCGTCGTCGAGCAGGCCCTGCATGGCCATCACGATCAGCTCGGAGACGCCGTTGCCGATGAAGACGTGCTCGACGTCGGTCTCGATGCCGAGGGTCTGGTTGTGCATCACGACGGCGCGCCGCGCCGCGAGCAGGCCCTTCGCGTCGCCGTACCCGTGCGCGTCGCCGACGTTGCGGAGGATGTCCTCCAGGATCTCCGGCGGGCACTCGAAGCCGAAGGCCGCGGGGTTGCCGGTGTTGAGCTTGAGGATGCGGTGGCCCGCGGCCTCCAGCCGCATCGCCTCCTCGAGCACCGGGCCGCGGATCTCGTAACAGACGTTGGCGAGCTTGGTCGACTGGATCACCTGCATGTCGCCGAGCGTACTCGGGCGGGGGCGCCTTGTGCGGGAGAGCTCGGTCACCTGTGCCGTCCGCCCCTGCGGGGCTTGTTTCTTGGCCGTACGCGGTCTTGTCCCGGCGCCGGGACACCCCAACAATGCGCATGACAAAACCGAAGGACCTTCGGTCACACAGTCATCAGAGGGGACCCCCACATGAACAAGCCTCTCGTCGGAGCCGCACTCACCGCCGTACTCCTCGGCGTGGCGAGCGTGCCCGCGGCGGCCGTCAGCAATGACGCGCCGTCGCCCGACAAGCGGACGGCGACGGTGCCCGTCGCCACGGCGCAGCCCGCGGCCGCCAAGGCCAAGGCGAAGGCCGTGAGCTTCGCCGGCACCGTGGCGCTCAGCAACTGTTCCGGCTCCGTCGTCCGCGTACCGTCCTCGCAGCCCACCGACCCCGCGCTCGTGATGTCCAACGGCCACTGCCTGGAGACCGGATTCCCGGGCCCCGGCCAGGTCATCGTCGACCGCGCGTCGTCCCGCAGCTTCACGCTCCTGAACGCCAGTGGCGGGAACGCGGGGACCGTGCGGGCCAGCAAGATCGCGTACGGCACCATGACCGACACGGACGTCTCGCTGTACCAGCTCACCAGCACGTACAAGGACATCGAGAGCCGGTACGGCATCAAGGCGCTGGAACTGGACTCCGCGCGTCCGACGCAGGGCAAGGCCATCACGGTCGTGTCCGGCTACTGGAAGCGGATGTACAAGTGCAACGTCGACGGCTTCGCGTACCGGCTCAAGGAGGGCCAGTGGACCTGGAAGGACTCGGTCCGCTACACCTCCGCGTGCCAGACGATCGGCGGTACGTCGGGCTCGCCGGTGGTCGACGACGCGACCGGCAAGGTCGTCGCCGTCAACAACACCGGCAATGAGAACGGCGAGCGCTGCACGGACAACAACCCGTGCGAGGTCGACGAGAACGGCAAGGTCACCGTCCGCCAGGGCATCAACTACGGCCAGCAGAGCTACACCATCGTCCCCTGCGTCGGGGCCGGTAACAAGATCGACCTGAACCGCCCGGGCTGCACGCTGCCCAAGCCCTGACCCTCTCGGGGATCAGGTTTCGGTCCGGCGCACGGCACGTCCCGCGAGGACGTCCGTGCGCCGGCCGTCCTCGATCACGAACTTCCCGTCGATGAGGACGTGCGGGATGCCCACGGGCAGTGTGCGCGGCGCCTCGAACGTCGAGCCCGCCGCGACCGTGTCCGGGTCGAAGAGGACGAGGTCGGCGCGGTAGCCCTTGCGCACCAGGCCCCGGTCGGGCAGCCGGAGCCGCGCCGCCGGGCGTGACGTGAGGTGCGCGACGCACTCCTCCAGGGGCAGCACCCCCAACTCCCGTACGTACTTGCCCAGATACTGCGGGAACGTGCCGTACGCCCGCGGGTGCGGCTTGAAGCCCTGCAGGATGCCGTCGCTGCCGCCAGTGTGCACCGGGTGGCGCATGATCGCCCGGACGTTCTCCTCGTGGCCCACGTGCTGGAGGATCGTCGAGCCCAGGCGGTCGTTGATCAGCAGCCGCCGGGCCGTGACCCACGGCTCCTCGCCGCGCATGTCGGCCGACTGCTTGATCGTCTTGCCCACGCAGGAGGCGAGGCCCGGGTCGGAGACGCCGGAGATCTCGATGGTGTCCCACTCGATGGGCACGCCGTGACAGCCGTCCGCGCCGATGACCTCCATGTGGTGCCGGATCCGCGCGGCCGTCCCGTCGTCCCGCAGCCGGGCGAGGATCGCGTCGGGGCCGCCCTCGCCGGCCCAGCTCGGCAGCATCGCCACGAGGGTCGTGCAGCCGGGGGTGTAGGGGTACGTGTCCAGGGTGATGTCGGCCCCGGCGGCCAGC
The DNA here is from genome assembly GCF_014650815.1 of Streptomyces flavofungini. GTDB lineage: Bacteria > Actinomycetota > Actinomycetes > Streptomycetales > Streptomycetaceae > Streptomyces > Streptomyces flavofungini. The sequence goes on along the minus strand of NZ_BMVR01000002.1, from coordinate 639,055 downwards.
GCGTCGTCCAGGAGCGCGAGCAGGTCCGGCGCCCGGCCCTTGTTCACGCCGAAGTTCATCGTGGCGTGCGCCAGGTGCAGCGGGCAGTCCGCGGACCGCGTCAGCTCCACCATCTCCGCGTATGCCTCCAGGGCGCCCGCGCCGTAACTGCGGTGGTGCGGGCAGTAGTAGCCGCCGTGCGCCGCCACCACCCGGCACAGCTCCGTCAGCTCGGCGTCCTTCGCGTACATGCCCGGCGTGTACGTAAGGCCCGACGACATGCCGACCGCGCCCTCCCGCAGGCCCTGCGCCACCAGGTCCTTCATCCGGTCCAGCTCCGCCGCTGTCGCCTCGCGGTCGTCCCAGCCCACCGCGTACATCCGGACCGTGCCCTGCGGGATCAGGTACGCCGCGTTCACCGCGATGCCCGCGCCGCCGTGCGCCCGGTCCAGGCGGTCCAGGTACTCGCCGACCGTGCGCCAGTCGAAGTCGACGGACGTGTCCCCGGGCGCACCGCCGTTCCAGCCCGTGATGGCCTGGCGGACCTGGGCGAGGGTGCGGTCGTCCACCGGGGCGTAGGACAGGCCGTCCTGGCCGATGACCTCCAGGGTGACGCCCTGGGCCGCCTTCGCGCTGTGGTCGGGGTCGCGGAGCAGGGCGAGGTCGCTGTGGGCGTGCATGTCGATGAAGCCGGGGCTCAGGGCGAGGCCGTCGGCCTCGACGGTCCGCGCGCCCGTCGGGCGGGGGCCCTCGCCCTCTCTGCGGATCTCGGCGATGCGGCCGGCCGCTATGCCTACGTCGGCTGTGTACGAGGCGTCGCCGGTGCCGTCGATGAGGCGGGCTCCGCGGATGACCAGGTCCATGGTGGGGTGCCTTTCTGGTGCGGGTGGGACGGTCCGCCCCCGATCGGCCTGCGGCCTCGTCCTCAATCGCCGGACAGGCTCAATGTGCCGGGCTGTTGGTCAGCAGGTGCAAGGTTGGGCGGGTGGGTGGGAGAGAGCCTGTCCGGCGATTGAGGACGAGGCGCGGAGCGCCGATTCGGGGGTGCCCCGGCCCGCCCGCACGGGATGCCGCCGCGGTCAGAAGTAGGTGCGGATGTAGTCCGTGACCGTTCCGTCCGCCTCGACGAGGGGGATCAGCTGCCACTTGTCGAAGGACGTGCAGGGGTGGGAGAGCCCGAGCCCGACCCAGTCCCCGACCTGCACGGCGCCCGCGGCGGTCCGCAGCCACCCGTGCTGGTCGGAGAGCCCGGTCAGCGTGACCCCCGCGGCGTCCTCCTCCGTCCCGTCGGCACGCCGGACGACCTGCGCGGCGGGCAGATCGAGGTCGTACGCCGCGTCCCGCTTGCCGGCGTTGACGAAGGCCTGCTCCGGCGTCGGCCGGGACACGACCTGCGCCCACAGCCGGAAGGCGGGGTGGAGGGCGCCTTCCTCGGGCACGCGGTTGAAGGGGGTGAGGTGCTTGTAGTGACCGTCGTCGTGGGAGACGTACGCCCCGGAGCGAAGGAGCTTGAGGACGGGCAGGGAGAGCGCGGGGAGGGAGGCGAACTCGTCGGCCACCGCGTCGAACCACGCCGACCCCCCGGCGCTGACGACGATCTCGTCCAGACCGTGCCCACCGGCGCCGTCCGGACCCTTGAACCGCCCCGCCACATCGAACTCCTCGGCCAGCGCCACCAACCGCCGCAGCCACGCGTGCACCCGCTCGGGCGTGGCGTCCGGCACCTCGCCCTCGTACCCGGCGACCCCGACGAGCCGCAGCGTCCGGGTGGCGGCGACGGCGTCGGCGACGTCCGCGCAGTCGGCCTCGGTGCGGGCGCCGGTGCGGGCCCCGTCGCCGGCGGCGAGTTCGACGACGACGTCGACGGGGCGGCGGGCGCCCGCGGCGCGCAGGGCGGCGTCCATGAGCGCGACGCCGGGCACCGAGTCGACGTAGCAGATGAAGCGGAAGCCGGGGTCGGAGTCGAGCTCTCCGGCGAGCCAGCGCAGCGCGGCCGCGTCGACGAGTTCGTTGGCGAGGAAGATCCGGCCGATGCCGAACTCGCGGGCCACCCGCACCTGGTGGGGGACGGCGAGGGTGATGCCCCAGGCGCCGTGGTCGAGTTGGCGCTGGAAGAGCTGGGGGGCCATGGACGTCTTGCCGTGCGGTGCGAAGGCGAGGGAGTGGCGGGTGGCGTACTCCTCCATGAGCGCGAGGTTGTGTTCGAGGCGCTCGGCGGAGAGGGCGAGGACGGGGGTGGTGAAGCCGCCGGTGAAGAGGTTGCGGCGCTCGGCGGCCAGCTCGCCGACGGTCAGCCCGTCGGCGTCCGGCGGCAACGCCTTGAAGCGGTGGTCGACGCGCTCCTCGGCGAGGCGCGCGAGGGCGTGCGCGCGGCGGTCGGCGGGGGCGGGCTTGTCGGCGGCCATGGGGCGCCTCCTCGGCTCTTCGGGCTCTTCAGTGTGGCTCCGCAACACCCTCCCGCGAGGGCGTTGCACAATATGCAACGTTCATTGCGTATGTCGCTTACTGCTGTCTAACATCCGAGCCAACGCCGGGTCAACGGATCCGGCGGGCGAGTGAAGCGAGCGAGAGGCTGACACCGACGTGACCCGAGCAGGCGCCGCCGGAGACACGAACTCCCTGGACACCGACGTGGTGGCGGTGGGCGAGTCCATGGTGACGTTCCTGCCGTCGCGCCCGGGCCGCCTCGCCGACGTACCGTCGTTCGAGCGCGGCATCGGCGGCGCCGAGTCGAACGTCGCCTGCGCCCTGGCCGCCGCCGGCCACCGCACCCGCTGGGTCGGCCGGGTCGGCGCCGACGGCTTCGGCGACCACCTGGTGGAGGCCATCGGCCGGTACGGCGTCGACACCTCCGCCGTCGGCCGCGACCCGCACCGCCCCACCGGCATCTACTTCCGCACCGCCGACGACCGAGGCACCGACGCCCACGAGGTCGTCTACTACCGCGCGGGCTCCGCCGCCTCCGCGATGTCGCCCGCGACCATGCCGTACGACGCCCTCTGGTCGGGCCGCGTGCTCCATCTGTCCGGCATCACCGCCGCCCTCTCCGCCGACTGCCTCGCCCTCGTCCGCGACCTGTGCGACCGCAAGCCCGGCCGCCGCTCCCTGGTCTCCTTCGACGTCAACCACCGCCCCGGCCTGTGGCGCGCGCACGACGGCGCGGACGTGCTGCTCGACCTCGCCCGCGGCGCCGACCTCGTCTTCGTCGGCGAGGACGAGGCCGCCGCGGCCTGGGACGTCACCGGCGGCCCGGCCGCGATCCGCGCCGCGCTGCCCGAACCCGCCGTGCTCGTCGTCAAGCAGGGCGCACGCGGCGCGACCGTCTTCGCCACCGACCACGCCACGGGCTGCGACACCATCACCTTCGTCCCCGCCCTGCGCGTCGACGTCGTCGCACCCGTCGGCGCCGGGGACGCCTTCGCCGCCGGATTCCTCTCCGCGACCCTGCGCGGCCTGCCCGCCGAGCGCCGCCTGCGCCACGGCCACCTGATGGCCGCCGCCGCCCTCACCGTCCCCGGCGACCTCGCGACCCCGCCGTCCCGCGACCGCGCCGACGCGCTCGCCGCCCTCGACCCCGCCGCCTGGGAGACACTGCGTCTTCGCCCCGGCTGGACGGCGGCCGACCCGACCCGGGCCACCGCCGTGGCCGACGAGGAGGTACGTACGTCATGAGCCAGACCGTCGACCGCGCCCTGTCCATCCTGCCGCTGCTCGCCGAGGGCCCCGCCGACCTCGGCCAGGTCGCCGACCGCCTCGGCGTGCACAAGTCCACGGCCCTGCGCCTGCTGCGCACCCTGCACGAACACGGCCTGGTCTTCCGCCAGTCCGACCAGCGCTACCGCCTCGGCGCCCGGCTCTTCGCCCTCGCCCAGGAGGCCGTGGAGAACCTCGACGTCCGCGAGATCGCGCACCCCCACCTCCTCGCCCTGAACGAGAAGTGCGGCCATACCGTCCACCTCGCCGTGTACGAGGAGCAGGAGGTCCTCTACATCGACAAGGTGGAGAGCCGCTACCCGGTCCGGATGTACTCGCGCATCGGCAAGCCCGTCGCGCTCACCGTCGCCGCCGTCGCCAAGCTGCTCCTGTCCGACTTCCCCGAGGCCGAGCGCCGTGCCCTCGCGGAGAAGCTCGACTATCCCGCGTACACGTCCCGTTCCACCCCCAACGCCGCCGCCTTCCTCAAGGAGCTGGCGCAGGTCCGCGAACAGGGCTGGGCCACCGACCTCGGCGGCCACGAGGAGTCCATCAACTGCGTCGGCGCCCCCATCCGCGGCGCCGACGGCCGGGTCGTCGCCGCCATGTCGGTGTCCGCGCCGAACGTCGTCGTCACCGCCGAGGAACTCCTGCGGCTGCTGCCGCTGGTACGGCGTACGGCGGAGGCGATCAGCAGGGAGTACTCGGGCCACGCCCCGGAGAAGTAGTACTCGGCAGCACCGTCGGCACCCGTCGGCTGGCGGCGTCAAGCACCCCCGTAACACCCCTACGAAGAGAGCAAGTCCATGAGCGAGAAGACCGCCATCACCCCCGCCACCCACACCGCCCCGCCCGCGAAGTTCTCGCACGGCGTCAAGAAGGGCAACATCCTCCAGGTCGCAGGGCAGGTCGGCTTCCTGCCCGCCGAGGAGGGCAAGGCCCCCACCCCCGCGGGCCCGACCCTGCGCGAGCAGACCCTCCAGACGTTCGCCAACGTCAAGGCGATCCTCGAAGAGGGCGGCGCCACCTGGGACGACGTGATGATGATGCGCGTCTACCTCACGGACGTCGACCACTTCGCGGAGATGAACGCGATCTACAACCAGTACTTCGAGGAGCAGGGCCTCAAGGCCCCGGCGTCCGCCCGCACCACGGTCTACGTCGGCCTGCCCAAGGGCCTGCTCATCGAGATCGACGCGCTGGCCGTACTCGGCTGACCGCAGTCGCCTTCGGCGCCTGAGAGGGGGAGGCCGCACCCGGCCTCCCCGTCTCCCGCCGCACCCCCCACCCCACGCAAGCCGCACGTCGTCACGGCGCCGCGCCCCACTCCCCCAAGCTCTCGGCTTCGCTCGAGCAGGGGGGACCCCCATCCGGGGCGCCGCGCCGCGATCCCCCCTGCCCAAGAAAGCCCCATGCACTTACGAGGTCCACGATGTCCCCGTCCTCCCCCCTGTCCGCGACGCTCGCGGCCACCGCCCCCGCACAAGAGACCCCACCGCACACCGGTGGCCTGATGGTCCTGATCGACGGCACGGCAGGCCTGCTGACCGTCGCGGCCCTCGGCATCCTGCTGCTCCTCTTCCTGATCATCAAAGTCCGGCTCCAGCCGTTCGTGGCCCTCCTGGCCGTCTCCATAGCCGTCGGCCTGGCAGCGGGCCTCTCGGTCACCGAACTCTTCGGCACGGTCCAGAAGTCGGACGCGGTCTCCCTCATCGAGACCGGCATGGGCGGCATCCTCGGCCATGTCGCGATCATCATCGGCCTGGGCACGATGCTCGGCGCGATCCTGGAGGTCTCCGGCGGCGCCGAGGTGTTGTCCAGGCGCCTCCTCGACCTCTTCGGCGAGAAGCGCGCCCCCGTGGCCATGGGCCTGACCGGCCTCATCTTCGGCATCCCGGTCTTCTTCGACGTCGGCATCTTCGTCCTCGCGCCGATCGTCTACGCCGCCGCCAAGCGCAGCGGCAAGTCGATCCTGCTCTACTGCCTGCCGCTGCTCGCGGGCCTGTCCATGACCCACGCCTTCCTGCCCCCGCACCCCGGGCCCGTGGCCGCCGCGGGACTGCTGAACGTGGACCTCGGCTGGGTCATCCTCATGGGCGTCGTCTGCGGCGTCCCGGCCGTGCTCGCGGCCTGGGTCTTCGCCGCCTGGATCGGCAAGCGGATCTTCGTCCCCGTACCGCAGGACATGCTGGAGGCCTCCGAGGAGGCGAAGGCGGCCGTCGCCGAGGAGCAGCGCGCGCAGGGCCTGACCCCGACGGAGGAGCCGGTCGCGCTGAGCACCGTCTTCCTGATCATCGGCACGCCGCTGCTGCTCATCCTCCTGGCGACGTTCTCCTCCATTGCCTTCGACCCCTCCACCCTCCGCAGCGTGATCGAGTTCTTCGGCCACCCCTTCGTCGCCCTGACGATCGCGCTCCTGATGGCGTACTACCTGCTCGGCATCCGCCGCGGCTGGTCGCGCAAGTCCCTGGAGACGGTGTCCACGGCGTCCCTGAAGCCGGTCGGCAACATCCTTCTCGTCGTCGGTGCGGGCGGGGTCTTCGGCGCCGTGCTCAAGGGCAGCGGCGTCGCGGGCGCCCTCGCCGACACCTTCAACGACGTGGGCCTGCCGGTCATCGTCCTCGCGTACCTCATCTCCCTGGTCCTGCGGGTGGCCCAGGGTTCGGCGACGGTCGCGATCGTCACCACGGCGGGCATCGTCGCGCCGCTGCTCGCCGAGGGCGACTACTCCAACGCCTTCACCGCCCTGGTCATCATGGCCATCTCCGCGGGCTCGATCTTCGCCTCGCACGTCAACGACGGCGGCTTCTGGATCGTGGCGAAGTACTTCGGCATCTCCGAGCGCGACACCCTGAAGACCTGGACGGTCCTGGAGTCGGTGCTCTCGGTCGCGGGATTCGTGGTGGCGGCGGTGGTGAGCCTGTTCGTGTAGCCGTGACTCCGGTGTCCGGCGGTACGTGACCGGCTGTCCGGCGGTACCTGAAGGGGGATGCGCGGCGACCCGGTCGCGCATCCCCCTTCGCATGCTCAGTGCGGCTGCTTCTTGCTGACCGCGTGGGCCACGGTGTAGGCACCGACCATGGCCACGGCCAGGCCCGCGAGGGCGATGCCGGCGTCGAGGCGCTTCCACCAGAACTTGTGCGGAGCCATGGGCTCGTTGTCCAGCATCGTCTCCAGCAGGTCGGTGCCGCCGATGTCCAGCAGGGTGAACACATAGCCGTTGGCGACGCCGAGGTACGCGCCCAGCGCGGCCAGGACGGCGGCCCAGACGTGCGGTCCGGCGCCGCGGCCGCCCGTGCGGCCGGTCACCACGCCCACGACCACCGCGAGCACCGCGGCACAGGCCAGGTAGCTGGCCTGGAGCCCCACCCTGGAGAGGTCCTCGTGGCCGGCGAACAGAATGCCCGCGTAGGCAAGGCCGAGGCCTGTCGAGATGAGCAGGCCGAGGAAGAAGGCCCTGCCCGGCTGCGCGCCGCCGGGGGGCGGGAAGCCGGGGGCGTAGGGGTAGCCGTGCGGCATCGGCTGCTGGGGAGGGTAGGGGGCCATGTTCTGGCCCGGGCCCGGATAGCCGTATCCCGGTTGCTGTGGTGGCTGGCCGTACTGCGGTGGCTGGCCGTACTGCGGCGGCTGTGGCTGCCAGGACTGGCTCATGAGTCCCCCGATGGTGGATGTGTTCGCTGCACATGGGTGCGGGAGCGGTCAAGGTACCAAGGGGTCCGCGTGGCCATGGAGCCCGAGACGCGGGGCGGTGCCGTACGGCCGGCGAGTCCGCCGGGGTGAGCTACAGGATGGGCACGGGAGCGCAACGGGAGTGCTACGGGTGCGGCCTCCCACGGATTTCCGGGAGCGACCGGGTAACCTGCCCGGGGCTCTTCGCCTTTCAATCACTTGTTCGCACCGTCCGCTCTGTGCGAACTGTCGGAAATTCAGTACTCGGGGGATCAGTACATGCGTGTTCGACGCACCGTCGGCGCCGCCGCTCTCGCTCTCACCGCCGTCGCCGTGCTCTCCGGTTGCACCGACGACCCGGAGGACAAGGCCTTCGGCGGCGGCGACGCGCCCGCGCCACCGACCATGCCGACCATGCCGAATCCCTCGCTGTCGCCGAGGCCCAGCGGACTGCCCGACACCCCGGGCACGTCGTCGGGCGGCTCCAGCGAGTCCGGCGGGCTCAGCTCCGGCGGGTCCAGCGGCTCGGGCGGGCTCACTTCCGGCGGCAGCAGCGGCTCGGGCGGGCTCAGCTCCGGCGGCAGCAGCGGCCAGCCGACGTACGACCCGAACGCCATCGGCGAGGTGATCGGCCAGAACTGCAGCTACGAGCGCAGCACCGGGCGGATCAACTACGACGTCGACATCCAGAACTCCTCCACCGACCAGGCCTTCCGGTACTCCTTCTCGGTGGTGTTCAAGGTCGGCCAGTCCGCCAGCTCCGCGGTCGCGACCAGGACCATCGCCTACCGGAGCGACACGGCGACCGTTTCCTCGGGCGGCGACCGGACCGTCAAGATGCACGCGCCCTACAGCACCAACGACCGCCTCGTCTACTCGTGCCAGGTGACCTCGGCCCGCAAGTACCCGGCGACGTAGCAAGGGCGGTCGCGGGCGAACCGCCCCGCCTTCGCCCCGGATCCGCCCCCGAACCGCCCCGCCGCGCCCCGTCCCCGACCGGCCCCTCATGTGCAATGGAGAAGCAGGGGGGAGCCGGGTGGGCGGGGCTTGTGGTGGGTGTGGGGCGGTGCGATCCTTGCCGCCATGCCGGTCACTCCCCGTCCACCCGATCACGGATCGGTTCTCGCGGAGGTGAGGAGAGTGCGGCGTGCCGGACTCCTCAGGCTGCGCGAACTCGACGTACCCGAACTGGTCCGCGTCGGCCGCGAGTTACCCTCGGCGGCGGCGCAGCCGACGGACAGCGGGGCCGTGGAACGGCTGTTGCGGACCGCCGTCGCCGCGGTCGGCGGAGGCACGCTCCAGGAGGCCGCCGAGTTCACCCTCGGGCTCGCCCAGGGCACCCGGGACTGGCCCGCGTCCTCCCGCCGCAGGCGCGCCGCGCAGGTGTACGGGGTCAGCGTCGAACGCTTCCGCAAACACCACGAGCTGATGGTGCTCGGGCAGATAGCCGAGCGGATCGTCGACATCGCGGCGCGCGGCCCGCAGCCCGCGCCCCCGGTGGCGGAGGGGCAGCCACGGCGGCCCTTCGGCGAGGCACCTCTGGAGGGCGGCGGCCCGGCCCCCGGGCACGCGTCGACGGCCACCGCCATCCCCTCCCCGGGGCAGCGACCGACCCCCCTCGCCCTCCCGCCCGCCCACCGCACCGTCCCCGTCCGCCTCGCCCACCGCACCGTCCCCGTCACCGTGCACGTCCACTCGGTGGACCTCCTGCGGGACGTCGACGTCGTCCTCTCGCCGTCCAACACCTACTTCTCGCTGCCCGCCGCCTACAAGTCGTCCGTGGCGGCGACCCTGCGGCGGGCCGGGGCACGCAGGGACGCGTCGGGCGGACTCGTCGAGGACCGCGTCCACGACGAACTGGCGCGGTGGGCCGCCCGGCACGCGGCGCCGGGGCGGGAGGCCCTGCCCGGCACGGTCGCCGCCACCTCGGCGGGGGCGCTCGCCGAGCAGGGCATCCGGCGGATCTACCACGTGGCGGTGGCCGTGCCCCGGCCCGGTACCAACGACTACGACGTCCAGCCCGCCGACGTGACCCGCGGCGTCGCCCGCGCCCTCGCGCTCCTCGCGGCGGAGAACGCGCACGCCGAGCCGCCGCTCGCCTCCGTCTGCCTGCCCCTGCTCGGCGCGGGCCGCGGCGGCCTGTCGCCGCTGGAGAGCTTCTCGGCGCTGTGGGCGGCCGTGGAGGCGGAACTCGTCCGCGGCGCCGCGCTCGACGTGCACTTCGTGGTGAACAGGCACGCCCGCGCCGACCTCGTCGAGCGACTCCTCGCCGGACTCGGCGGCGGCCGGGGCGGACCGGGCGGCGACCGGGGCGGACCCGGCGGCGGGGGCACCCCGTGACCCCCGGGGCACCCCCGCCCCCAGGAACAGCGGACCGGCCCAGGCACGCCAAGGAGAGCAGCCCAAGAGGGGTGGGAGAACCGTGAATCCCTACGTCGTCCTGGCCGCCACCGCCGCCGCCTGGCACCGCCTGGCCGACCGGCTCACCGGCTCACCGCGCGACACCCTCACCGCCCTGCTCGCCGTCGTACGCCGACGGGGCGTGCCGGAGACCGAACGGCGGGCCGCGGCCGAGGAAGCCGCCGCCCTGCTGCTGCGACAGCTGCCGGAGGAGTTCGACGCCGGGCCGGACGGGCGGCTCGCCGGAGGTCTCGTCGACGTCGCCCCCGACACCGAACCGCACCCCGCCTACCAGGGCTTCTCGGCCGAGGACCTCGCCGTCCTGCTGACCGACGGGCACCGCATGGTCGGGCCGGTGCTCGGACCCGTACGGGAACGGCTGCTCGCCGCCCCCGCGTGGGACGCCGAAGCGCTGACACGGCTCGGCGGCGACCCCGGCCTGCCCGGCCTCATCCGGCTCCCCGGCGCGGGCGGACGGCCGCGCCTGCCCCGGTTCCAGTTCACCGGCGCCGGGGCCGCCCGGCCCGTCGTCATCGAGGTCAACACCCACCTCGCCGCCGACCGGGACCCGTGGGGTGCCGCCGACTGGTGGCTGTCGGACAACGCCTGGCTCGGCGCCCGCCCCGCCCGGCTCCTCGACACCGGCCGGGACCGCCGACTCGCCGACACCGCGCGGCTGTTGATGGAGGAGGGGTAGACGTGCCGAACTACCGCCCCCCGGCACGGCCGCAGGGCACGCCCACGAAGGCGACCCTCCCGCGCGGCACCACCTTGTACCGCGTGCACTCCCGCCACCGCGACGCCACCGCCTTCAACCCGCACCCCTCCCACTGCCTGTACGGGGGCGGCCGGTTCGACGGCACCTCCTGCGATCCGTACGCCTACCTCTACGCGGGCACCGGCACGGCCGCCGCCGTCTGCGAGAGCCTGCTGCGCTCGCTGCCCTTCGACCCGGACGGCGGGCCGCGGCTGCTGCCCCGGGTGGGCGTCGAACAGCGGCGCCTGAGCACCCTGCGGCTCGCCGCCGACGTCGACGTCGTCTCCCTGGCCACCGCGCGGGACCTCGCCGCCGTGCACCAGGACAGCTGGCTGGTGCACACCGAGGCCGGCGAGTACGCGTACACCCGTGACTGGGCGCACTGGATCCGCGGCCACACCGAGCCCTGGGCACAGGGCCTCGTCTGGGCCTCCAAGCGGGAGCCGGGCGACCGGGCGGTGGTCCTCTTCGGGGACCGGTGCCCGCCGGGGACCGTCGAGGTCGTCGAGGACGGCGTCGTGGACTTCGGCACGCGGGACGGCCAGGAGTGGCTCGACTCCCTGCTGGAGCCGTACTTCGTCCGCATCGCGCCGTGAACCCCGCCCCCTCCCGTCCGGCGCGGGCCCCCGGCCCGCCCTTCTCCTCCTGCGAAGGCCACGAGTGACCACTGCAGACGCCGCGGACCCCACCCGTGCCGACGACCTCCGCGCCGAGCGCGACGAGCTCCTCGACGTGCTCTCCGGCCTGGCCCCCGACGACGCGGACGCGCCCGAACTGTACGGCCGCGCCGGGTTCCTGGGCCTCCTCGCGTTCATGGAGGACTGGCGCCCGGACGACCTGGGCCGGGCGGCCGAGGCGTTCGACGCGGCCTTCCTGGCGCCCGGCGACTCGGCCGACTGGAGCCTGTGGCGGGCCTCGTACGCCCACGTCGCCGCGTTCCGCTACGAGGCCGACCCGCGGCCCGGACTTCTCGACGAGGCACTGCGCCGGTACGAGGAAGCGGCCCGCTGCGAGGGCCTCGACGACGCCGTCGTCCTCGGCATGCGCGCCAACCAGGGCCACTTGTACCTCCAGCGCAAGCTGCGGCACGGCGGCACCGCCGCCGACGCCGAGGCGTCCGCCGCGCACTACGCGGCGGTCCTCGACGCGGGCCATCCGTCCAGCGACCTGCAGCAGGTGCGGTACGGCCTCGGGGTCGCGCTGGCGGAGCTGGCGTTCGCGTCCGGGAGCCTCGTGGACAGGACGGTCGAGCGGGCCCGGCTGGAAGAGGCCGCCGCGGAGTTGGACCGCGCGCTCAGCGAGGTGCGGCAGCGCCCCGGGGACGAGCCGCCCTGGGTGCGGGACGCGGTGCTCCGCTCCGTCTACGTCCGCGGCGCGGTCTGGAGCACCTGGCCCGATCCGCAGCAGGCCGAGGCCCTTGAGGGGCAGGTGCTCCACGTGCTCGACGACCCGGAGTACGAGGCGCTGCTCGGCCCGGGCCACTTCGACGGCTTCGGGAAGATCCTCTACGAGCGGGCGACGCACCGCGGTGACGCCGAGGGCCGTGACCGGGCCATCGCCCTGCTGCGGCGCGCGATCGCCGCCTGGCGGCCCGAGCGGGACGGCAGCGTCGCCAGGACGGCGCTGTGTCTGGCCCAGTTCCTCCAGGCGCGCTACTACGACGACGGGGACGTACGCCGCCTCCACGAAGTCGCCGGACTCGCGGACGTGATCCTCGCCGAAGGCCGGGCCGAGGACCGGGTGTCCCGCGCCGTGCACGCGGGCGGGCAGATGATGGCCGGCTGGGCCCGGTTCGTCCTCCACGAACGCGGCCTCGTCCCGGACTCCGGCGACGCCATGTCCGCCGCCATCCAAGGGGTGATGGGCGCGGTGGAGGAGGGGTTCCTCTATTTCGACCACAGCGGTGGTGTCGAGGGCATGCCGGGCTGGTCGTCCGGCGCCACGCCGACGGACGAGCTCGTCCCCCGCCTCGACCGGGCGTTCGCCGCCTGGAGCAGGACGGAGTCCGAGGAGAAGCGCGCCGAGGCGGCCCTCGAAATGCTGCGGTACATGCCGCACATGCCGATGTTCTTCGACCGGGCGAAGGAGAAGGACGCGCTGATCGCCTGCGTCCTCGCGTTCCGCCCGGACGACCCAGACTGGCAGCGGCAGGCCCACGCCGCGGTCGGCAACGTACGGCTGCGGGACTCCATGGCAGGACTCGACAACCGGTTCGACGACATCATCGACCACTTCACACGGGCCGGAGCCCGCCCGGCCACCGGAGCGCCGGGCGCCGCCGGAGACGAGGGCGACACCGGCTCGGACGCGGAACGGCACCACCGGCACGCCGCGGAGATCGGCCACATCGAGGCCCTCGGCGCGCGCGGGGAGCACGCCGCGACCCGCGACGACCGGGACGCCGCCCGGTCGAAGTGGGCGCAACTGCGCCACAGCCCGCAGATCACCGAGCACAACCGCCGCCTCATGGACGCCAAGTACGCCGCCGTCGACGCCCAGGACGCCGTGGCGCGCGGCGACGTGGCCGCGGCCGACCGGAGCATCCGCGTCGCCGTCGAGGCCCGCGACGGCCTCGCGGACGACCACCCGGCACGCGCCGAACTCGGCACCGTCCTGGAGGACCTGCTCCTCGCCCGCGACCTGCTCGCCCGCACCCTCGGAGTCCCCGACGCACCGCCCCTGGCCGGTCGGCTCGGCGCGGACCGGCTGCGCGCCGAGGCCCGCCGCCTGCCGCGCGACCGCCGGGCCCGGGTCCTCGGCGACAGCGGCGCCGCGCGCATGGCCCGCGCCGCCGCCCCCTGGGATCCGGCCGCGGTCCAGGACGCCATGGACCTGCTCCAAGAGGCGTACGACCTGGCCGAGCAGGGCAGCGACGACAGCCTGCGGTACGCCATGGGTCTCGGCGGCGGCCACTGCGCCCTCGCCGAGGCGGAGCCCGACCCCGCCGCCCGCGCCCGCTCCCTCGCGAGCGGCGTCGGCCTCCTGGAGACGGCGCTGCACGGCTGCGGCGGCCCCGAGCACCGCCTCTACGCCGAAGCGGGCCGCGCGCTCGCCCACGCCCAGCGCCTGCGCGGCGACCACGACACCGCCCGCCGCACCGGCCTCGACGCCCTGCGCGGCCACACCTGGGCGGCGCTCCTGCAGTCCGGCACCGACCACGCCGCACAGGCCGCCGCGCAGGCCACCGACGCCGCACTCGAAGTCGCCGCCTGGTGTCTGCGCGACAACACCCCGGCCGAGGCGGTGCGGGCGCTCGACGCCTGCCGCGGCCTGGTCCTGCACGCGGCCACCACGTCGAGCACCGTGCCCGAACGACTCGCCGCCACCGGACACGAGGACCTGGCCCGGCAGTGGCGGGAGTCCGGGGCGGAGGCCGCGCGCGACCCGGCCGCCGCCGCGCCGACCGTGCCCAGTGCGCTGCGCCGCCGCGTGCTCGCCGCCCTCACCGGCTCCGACGGCGCCCAGGACCGGCTCCTCACCCCGCCCACGACGGCCGAGATCGCGGCGGCGCTGCGCATCCACGGCAAGGACGCCCTGGTCTACCTCGTGCCCGCGTCCGACGACATCGGCGGCACCGCCGTCGTCGTCACCTGCCGCGCCGACGTGCACACCGTGCCGCTGCCCCGGCTCACCCAGGACGCGGCGCCGCTGCGCGACTACCGGCCCGGCGCCGTCGCCGCCCGCGACCTCGGCCCCGTGCCCGGCGCGGCCCCGGCCCACCGCCCGGAGCCGCTGCGGACCCAGCTCGACCGGCTCTGCGGCTGGGCCTGGCACGCCGGTGTCGGGCCGCTCCTGGACACCTTCGCCACCCCCGGCGGGCTCGGCCCGCGCCTGGTGCTCGTCCCGATGGGCACCCTCGGCCAGGTGCCCTGGCACGCGGCCTGGACCGACGGCCCCGACGGCCGCCGCCGGTACGCCCTCGCCGAGGCGGAGATCTCGTACGCCGCGTCGGCGCGGCTGCTCTGCGAGGTGGCCGCACGCCCCGCCGTCCCGCACACGGGTGCCGCCCTGGTCGTCGGCGACCCCACCGGCGACCTGCGGTACGCGGGCGAGGAGGCGGACGCCGTACAGCGTGTCTTCTACCCGCGCGGCCAGTTCCTCGGGCGCCGCGCGGGCGGGGGCGGCGCCGGTCCCGGGACGCCGCACGAGGTGGTGTCCTGGCTGACCCGCGACGGCGGTGACGACAGCGCCGTCCTGCACCTCGCCTGCCACGCCGCCGTCACGCCCAGCGCCCGGCGCAGCTCCCACCTGAGCCTGTACGGCGGCGAGTTGTCGGCCGAGGAACTCACCGAGGCGGTGGGCGCGGGCCGCCGGGGGCGGCTCGGCCTGGTCCTGCTCGCGGCCTGCCGCAGCCATGTCTCCGGGCACGGCCACAACGAGGCGTACAGTCTCGCGACCGCGTTCCTGGTGGCGGGCGCGCGGTCCGTCGTGGGCTCCCTCTGGCCGGTGCCCGACGACGCCACGTCGGTCCTGATGTTCATGGCCCACCACTACCTCAGGGCCGAGGGCGAGCCGCCCGCCCGGGCCCTGCGCCGCGCCCAGCTGTGGATGGTCGACCCGGACCGGGTCCTGCCGCCCACGCTGCCCCCGTCCCTCGCGTTCCGGGCCCGGCACATCGACCCGGACGACCTGAGCGCGTGGGCGGGGTTCACCCACCTCGGTCAGTAGCCGCCCGGCACGACGGTGCGCACGCTGATCGTGCGGGCGGTCCAGCGGCCGGGGGAGCCCGAGGTGACGCCGCCCAGGTCGCGGCCGTGAGCGGCTTCGGGCGGGTCGAGCCGCAGCGCCCCCGCGCCGAAGTCGACGACGGCGTCCCGCGCCCCCGAGCGGTCCGCGTCCCACGAGGGCAGGTGGAACGGCACCGTGTTCAGCTCGCCCTCGGCGACGACGAGCTTCAGCCAGTCGCGCGCCGACGCCCCCGGCACGGCGGGCCGCGACGCGGGCAGCGACAACTGCACCGGCTCGCCGTCCAGCGCGTGCCCGGTGCGGCCCGGACCGATGAAGTGGCCGGGGAACAGCGCGGAATGGCTTCCATAGCTGTCGGTGAGGTCGAGCAGCAGGCACCACAGGGTGCGCCCGGGGGACCGGTTGTGCAGCCGGATGGACACCCAGGGCTCACGCGGCTCCGCCCCTTCCGGCGCGTACGCGCAGACGATCTCACCACTGCCGTCCGGCACCAGGACCTGCCCCGGCGGGGCGCCCCACGGAGCGATCTCCACCTGGACCAGGTTGTCGAGCACCGAGGGGCGCGCCGCCAGATCGCGGATCTGATGCCAGCGGGTGAGGTGCGCCAGGCAGCTCACGAGCCGCGGTACGTCGCCGGGCCCGGCGAGGGGCAGCGGCGCGGTGAAGGGGGTGCCGTCGCGCCGCAGGACGTGGGCGAGGCCGTCTCGGGGCGCGACGCGGAAGTGGAGGTCGGCGGCGTCGGCGGGGGCGGCTGTGCCGGTGGGGGCGGGGGTCGGGCGGAGCAGGGGGGAGGGGCCGTCGCCCGGGCCGGAGGTCGCGAGGGCGTGCCTGAAGTCGGCTTCCAGGGCGGCGAGTCGGCTGCCGTCGGGTTCGGCCGCACGCGTCCCGCCCGAGGCCGCGTCGAAGGTCACCGTCGCGGGCGCGAGCGCCAGCGCCGACAGCGCCACCGGGTACACCCGCCCGGCGTCGGGCTCCCACCCCAGCGGGTCCACGAGCGAACGGTCGGCGTGCACCTCGCGCGCCCGCAGCACCCGGGCCTGGGGTTCCTGTGCCCGTGGTTCCTGTGCCTGGGGTTCCTGTGCCTGGGGTTCCTGTGCCCGTGGTTCCTGTGCCTGGGGTTCCTGTGCCTGGGGTTCCTGTGCCTGGGGTTCCCGGCCCCGCGCGGAACCCTCAGCCGCGCCCCCGATCTCCCCTCCGTCCCCGACACGCTCATCCCCGAGAGGCTCGTCCCCGACCCCTTCACCCCCGACACCCTCGTCCCCGACCCCTTCATCCCCCACGACCCGGAACTCCGTCCCCGACGCCCCCGCCCCGTCCCGTAGCCCGTGCCCCGTCCCGCAGTCGACCTCCCACCCCCGCGCGCCGAGCCGCAGCAGATACGGACCCGGCACCCGGGCCACGGCCCCGCCCAGGAACGGCAGGTCCGCGACGCCCCCCGGAGCCGCCGGGAACAGCACCGGCTGCTGGCCGACGCCGCCGCGCTGCACCCGCGCGTCCGCCGCCGCGAGGAGGTTCCGGTACGTCACGTCGGGCCCCGCGTCCCGGACCGCACCGAGCAGCGTGTACGTGAACGCGCCGTGCGGTCGGCCACCGAACTGCCCCTCGTACGACAGCTGGTCGAGCCGGCTCGCGGCGAGCAGCACGTGCTGCCCGGCGTCCTCGCGTACCGGCACGTCCCGGCCCTCGGCCGCCCACGGCGCACGCGGGTGCGACGGATCCGTGCCGGGCGCCGCCGCCGGGGCGGGCGTGGGCGCGAACCGTGCGACGAGGCCCTCCGGCTCCCGTGTCGCACCGCCCGAGAAACAGCAGTCGAGGACGGCGGCGACGTGCGCGCCACGCGCGGCCACCGCGCCGAGGAGCGCGCCGAGGCGCTTGTCGGACAACGGGCCGTCGGCGCACAGCAGGGCCTGGTTGCGGCCGGTCGCCTCGATCAGCAGGTCGGCGCCCGCAGCCCAGGTGTGCGTGCCGTGCCCCGAGAACCAGAACAGCGCCGTGTCACCCGGACCCGCCGCGCCCAGGAAGCGCCGGATGCCGTCCTCGACCACGTCCACGGTCACCTCGCCGTCGCACACCACGGCGGTCCGCGCCGCGCCGCTCGTGCGCCGGGTCAGCAGCTCGCGGGCAGCGGTGACGTCGTTGACGCAGCCGCGCAGGGGCCTGGCGAGCCGCGGATCGTAGGCGTTGACGCCGGCGAGAAACGCGAAGATCGATCCCATGCCGGGAGTGTGGCAGCCGGGCGGCGCCGGGGAAATGCTTCAACTGGGCGTCAACTGGCTGCATTTGGGTTCACGTCGGGTCCCTCGACGATCAGGAGATCTCCTCTGGAGGGAGGTGGTCCGCCTTGCCCGCCTTGATGGAGCGGACGAAGTCGCGGGCCGCTGCGGGCGGCAGGGCGACGCTATGGCTGGTCCGGGCTGCACGTCACTTCGTGGACCGCCGCGACCGAGTGGTTGCGGTGGTCGCGGATTTCCGAGGCTGCCCGATAGGCAGTCCAAGTGTCGCCGCTCTTGAGGGCGGCGTTCCGCTGTCGGGCCAATGCCTCGCAGACCTCGCAGCCGTGCATCGGTAGGCAGTCGTACAGCCACGGGTCCAGCGGAAGCTCGATGGGTTGTCCGGGGTATCGCGTCGGCTCGGTCATGACGAGATCGTGGCTGTGCTTTGCGAACGTATCGACGTGCTTTCGGGGACAGTTGGGCAGTTCGCGGCTAAGGTCGAAGAAGGCCCAAACGTCCATGTCGCGGGGGTTGACATTGAACAACGCTCTGCAGGTGGCCTTAATGGAGGCGGGCCTGACGCCGCGACAGTTGGCGCACCGGGTGGGAGTGTCGCGGAAGCAAGTGGAACGGTGGCTCGGGGACGCCGAGTTGACCCCGCACGCAAGGAATCGTGAGGACGCCGCGCGAGCGTTGGGAGTGGATGAAGAGATGCTGTGGCCGCAGGCTGTCAAGAACCGCATCAAGACCGGCATCGACCGTGAGATCGTCCACAGCTACCCGTATCGCTCGGCCTGCCCTTCGACGGTGTGGTCAGATCTCGTAGAAGGCGCCGAGTCCGAAATCTTCCTGGCCGGCTACACGAACTACTTCTTCTGGACGCAGATCCCGCAGTTCGCCGACACCGTGCGCCGGAAGGCCGAAGCAGGCGTGAAGGTGCGCTTCCTCGTCGGCGATCCGGAGGGGGAGGTGACGCGGCAACGTGAGGTCATTGAAGACGTGGCCCTGAGCGTGTCCACTCGCATCCGGATCACGCTTGAGCACCTTGAGCGGCTGGGGTCCCTCCCCGGCCTGGAGGCACGTCGCATCAGCGCGGAAGACGCGGTGAATCATGTATCTCTGTCGGTATTCCGCTTCGACGACGACGCTTTGGTGACGCCTCACTTGGCCCGGCTGGTCGGTCACGATTCACCGCTGCTGCATCTGCGTCGACAGGGCGACTCGGGAATGTTCGCGCGGTTCACTGAGCACGCAGAAGAACTTTGGGGCCGGGCGGTGCCCAACCCCGGGGCGCCTCCCGCCTCCTGAGCCACGTGCCCCAGGGGCCGGGCTGTGAGCCGTTGGGTGGGCACCCGTTGCTGCTGCCGAGACGCGCCGTTCGCGGCAACGCACATGCTTTGGCTGGTACGGCGCGGTCGTTGGCGCATGGCCCTCCGCGAGCAGCCCTGGACAGGGCAAGGCGCCGTGCGACGGAGCGATGGGTCGGCCTGGTGGACCTCGTGATGGCTGGAACTGGTGCCGCGGGTGATCATCTGAATACGGACTGTCGTACCCCGTGGCTAGAGTTGCTCAGCAGTTCGCGATAGCTATGTGATCTGGCTGTGGTCGTTCGTGGGGGTGGACTGGTGCTGTCAGGCTCGGGTGGTGCGACGCCGTCAGGGCGGTCGGGCGATGCGTCGGGGATGCCGGACGTGCTCGGCGGCGTACGGGACGCCGCCGCCGATGTGGCCACGGAGTTCTCGTCCTTCGTCAGGTTCAGACAGCGCGTCGACGAGCTGATCCACGACCTCAAAGGATCCCCGGCAGGCCCGGCCAAGGTGGGACAAGAGCCCCTTGCGCGCGCTCAGTTCGGGGGCGGGGACGGGGCGTGGGCCGAGGCGTCCGGCGTCTTCGGCGCGTACGAAACGGTGATCACCGAACTGGAGAAGCTGTCCAAGCTCCTCTCCGACTCCATAGAGGGCATGGGCATCGCCGTCCTCGCCGCGCACAAGGGCTATCGGAACGTCGACGACGACATTCGCGATCGCATGGCGGAGATCAGTGCGGGGATCGCGGAGCGGTACGAGGCCGACGGTGCGGGTGGCGCGGGCGGCGCAGGGGGCGCCGGCGGCAGGGAGAATCCGGGGCGGGCGGACCGGGGGTCGACCGGCGGGTCGGGCGACGCGGGAGGGACGATCTGATGGGCGGCACGATCTGATGGGCGGCACCTCGTTCGAGTCCATGAGCCACGAGCAGATGCTGGCCTGGCTGGACCAGGCGAACAGCGGCCACGTCCAGGCGGCCGCCGACCGGCTCGTCGCCGCGGCCACGGAGATCCGGAAGATCGCGGATGAGCTGAAGGTGCGGCCGCAGTGGGTGCGGTGGAAGGGCGAGGGTGCGACGGCGTTCCGTACGTGGAGCGGCGACCTGGCCAACTCCACGCTCCGTCTGGGCGACTTCAGCGAGGAGTCCGCGAAGTGGCTCGCCCGGGCGTCCGAGGCGATCGCCACGGCCCAGGCGTCGATCCCGCGCGACAAGGGCGACGCCCAGGCCAACTTGAAGGCCGCCCAGGCCAACCCCAACGACCCGGACGCGCGGGCGGTCGGCTCGAAGTCGGCGGACGAGCTGGAGCGGATCGCGGCGGGCAAGGAGAAGGTCCGCCAGGAGGCGGCGGCGGAGATGCGGAAGCTGGGGCAGGCGTATCAGTTGTCTGCGGAGCAGTTGGAGGGGTTGGAGAGGCCGCGGTTTCCTCGGGTACCGGTGGATATGAGACCGGGGCCGTCATGGCGCATCAATGCGGTGTCCCCTGGTGACGATGGCGGGACCGTGCCAACTGCTGGAGGGCTTGGGGGAGTGCCAGCGGGTTCGGCTCCCCTCGGTGAATCGGTACGGCCACCAGTCGCTGCCTCCGGGCCCGGCGGGGCAGGAGGCAGCCCTGACACTCCAACGGGCATGGGCCCCCGCCCCGTGCCCCCTGTCCCGGATGCGGTGGGCGTCCAAGTCGACAGTACGCAAACGCTCCCTGACGTCCCGTCTGCACCTTCGTCTTCCCCTCCAGGGGTTCCGTCGACCCCGGTCAGACCCGATGGAATGACACAACCCATAGGCCTGTTTCCGCCACCTTCGGGACGGCGGCTGAGTCCGCCCATGAATGCCGTGAAGCGACCGGGCCCAGGTCCCGTGGGGCCCGGTGGTCGTTCACTCCTGCCGCCCCGTGACGGGCCGGTGGGGCCTCCTCCCGGACGTCCAACGGGTGTCGGACCGGTAGGGCCGTCCCTTGGACGCCCGACCGGAGGTGGACCGGTGGGACCGGCTCCTGGGCGAACGCCCAGCGGGGGACCGGCCCTGCCGCCCCCGCGCCCGACGAGCCCGGCACAGCCAGTGGTCGGAGGCACCCCCAGGGTTCCACCCGCGAGCCCACCTGCTGGACGTGTGCCGGGAGGCTCCGGCATCATCGGCGGCCGTCCCACGCCGTCAGCCCCTAGCGGGCCGACCGGAGGGTTGCCCCGAGGGGCGGTCGCCGGTGGGACTCCTGTCGGGACGGGCCCGGGCGGGTCGGGCGCTGGGCGAGGGACGGCAGCGGGGCAGCGGCCCATAGGTGCTACCAACGGCGTCGTAGGAGGGCAGCCCCGACGCCAAGGGCCGACGCGTGGCGCCATGCCGCCGAGCACCGCTCAGCCCGCACGTTCACGACGAGACGAGGAGCGGGACGGAAGGCCGGACTACCTCACGGAGGACCCGGAGACCTGGCGTCCCGACGGTCGCCGGGTAGTCCCGCCTGTCATTGACTGAACTCCAGTGACCCTTCGGCCAGTCCCCCACCCACTGATCCCCCACCCAGAAACCATGAGGTCATGAGAGAGCAGATGGCTGCCAGTACGCTGCACAACGGACGGTGGCGGAGCGTCGTCTCGGGTGCTGTGGGCATCCTGCTGGCGGGTGTCGCGGCCGCGCCCGCTCACGCGGAGTCCGTGCGTGAGAAGCAGTGGCACCTCAGCGCCATGCAGGCCGAGAAGGTCTGGCGGAGCAGTACGGGCAAGGGCGTCACCGTCGCTGTCATCGACACGGGCGTCAACCCCGACCTGTCGGATCTGCGGGGCCGAGTGCTACCGGGCAAGGACCTGGCGCTCACGAGGGCGGGTGACGAACACACCGACCCACAAGGTCACGGAACCAACATGGCACTCCTGATCGCGGGAACAGGCAAGGGAGGCGGTGGAACCGGCACCTTCGGCCTCGCGCCGGGAGCCAAGCTTCTGCCTATCCGGATCCCGGAGTACGGGCTGGATTCCAATCAGCACCTCGGCGAGGGCAACAGGGCTTTCAGCCAGGGCATCCGCTACGCGGCCGATCACGGGGCGAAGGTCATCAGCATCTCGATGGGGATGACCAAGGGATCCCCACAGCTCACAGCGGCTGTGCGGTACGCCCTGGACAAGGGCTCGCTCGTTTTTGCGGGAGTCGGCAACGAGGGGATCTCGGAGCTTCGCTATCCGGCGGGCACACCAGGCGTGGTCGGAGTGGGAGCAGTCGGCAAGAACCTCCGTAAGACGAAGGAGTCCCAATACGGCAGGCAGGTGGACATGGCCGCACCCGGCGATGAGATCTACACAACCTGTGCGTCGGGCAAGGGCGTCTGCAACAGCCACGGCACCAGCAGCGCTACCGCCCTCGCCTCCGCCAGCGCCGCGTTGATCTGGTCCAAGCACCCCGACTGGACCAACAACCAGGTCCTCCGCGTCATGCTCAACACCATCGGCGCCCCCACGGACGGCGCCAAGCGCAACGACTCCATCGGCTACGGCATCGTCCGCCCCCGGGTCGCCCTGCGGAACCCCGGCGATCCAGGTCCGGCGGACGAGTACCCGCTGCCGGACCTGAAGCAGTCCACGCCCGCTCCTTCGCGCTCCAAGGCAGCGGCGCCGGACGCTGAAGAGACCCCGGCGGCAGCCCCGGAGGCCACCGAGGGCGGGGGCGGCGGCGCGGGCGCAACAACCTGGATCGTGACGGGAGTCGGGGCGGCGGCGTTGATCGGTGGGGCGGTCGCCGCCCTGGCGGCCCGCAAGCGGCGGGCCGCGGCAGACGTGCACGTCACGGGGAGGCCATGACATGGCGTGGGAAGAGTGGGAGCAGCTGAAGGCCGAAGCCGCCCAGAAGGCGGCCGCGCGTACCCGCCTGAACCAGGTGGACCCCTCCACCGGCCCGGGCGCAGACGGAGACCTCGTCGTCCACGACGCCGAGCTGGGCCAGCTCGGCGGCATCGCCTACCGGCTCCGCGACCGCCTCCGCAAGGACTCCGACCACGCCCGCGAGGCGACCTTCGGCGCAGCCGTCGAACTGTCCAACGAGGGGCTCGACATCGGCGCCGCCCTCACCGAGCTGCACGACGCCTGGAACTCCAAGTCGAGGACCCTCGTGGACGCGTGCGGCCACATCTCCAACCACCTCGACTTCACCCGCGCACAGCACAAGAAGGACGACGACAAGGTCGCCACGTCCGTTTCCGCGTCGGCCATCGACAAGTACATGAAGTGACGGAGCCGGGGACGGAGACGAGGGCGCGAGCATGCTGACCGTTCAGGACCTCCTTGGGCTCAGGCTGGGCAGACTGGGGTCCGCCGTGGACGACTGGGAGGTGATGGCGCGGCGTCTGAGCGAGCTGGCCACCGGCGGGGGCGGCGCCGACAGCGCGGCCCTGCTCAAGCGCAAGGCGGAACTGGCCAGTTGGAAGGGCGTCAACGCCACGGTGGGCAAGGGCTTCGTGGTCAAGACGGCGTCCGAGTTCGACGACGCCGTCACCTCGGCGCGGAGCGTCCTCGCGGTCCTTCAGGGTGCGCTCAAGGCGTTCGCCCAGCACAAGGACGAGATGGAGCGGGTGGCGGACGGCGCCGCGAAGCGCAACATCCGCATCACCCCCGCGGGCGGGGCGGAGGCTCGCTCCCCGCGGGACGCCGCCGAGGACGGCGTGCCCACGCAGGCGGATCTGGTCGCGGTCATGGTGGACGCGACCCGCGTCCTGCGCGAGGCGGACGAGACGGACCGCATCGCCGAACGGGCCCTACGCGCGCTGGCACGCGGCAAGCACGACTTCTCCGACGTCCATGTGAACGGCCTCGCCCACGCGAAGGACCTCCAGGGCCGGGCGGACGCGGACCGCTGGGCCAAGGAGGTCGCCAAGGGCGACGCCGCCGGGTGGAGCGACGAGAAGCTCAAACGCTTCAACGACGACCTCGCCCGCTACCGGGACACCCCCGCCTTCGGTGAACGCTTCGCCACCGAGCTCGGCGCCGAGGGCACCCTCCGCTTCTGGCGCGACCTCGCCGTCCCCGCCGGGACGATGGGCGTGGTGGGGCCCGAACGTGCCGAGATCCTCGGCGGTGTCCAGGAGAACCTGAGCCTCACGCTCGCCGGGGCCACCAAGGTCGAGAGCCCGGCGATGGACGCGTGGAAGAAGGACATGATCGAGGCCGGGGGCCAGCGGCTGCCCGCCGTCCCGGGAATGGGTGGGGGCACCCCGCCGTACGGCTTCGACGTCATGTCGAGCCTGATGCAGAAGGGGAAGTTCGACACCAAGTTCCTTCAGGACTACGGCGGCAAACTCCTGGAGCACGAGAAGGGGCTCCCCCTCTTCGAGGCCCGGACTTCCGGGAACCAGTTCAACTACCTCCCTGGCGACGCCCCCAGCGACGCCGTCTCCGGTTTCATGGAATCCCTCGGCCACAACCCGGAGGCGTCCCTCCAGTTCCTCCACAGCGGCCCC
The DNA here is from genome assembly GCF_014650815.1 of Streptomyces flavofungini. Lineage (GTDB taxonomy): Bacteria > Actinomycetota > Actinomycetes > Streptomycetales > Streptomycetaceae > Streptomyces > Streptomyces flavofungini. The sequence goes on along the minus strand of NZ_BMVR01000002.1, from coordinate 614,919 downwards.
GACGCCAAGAACAACTGGGACTACCTCGTCGGCCACGGGGACGGCTCCCGCAACAGTCTGTACGACGCCATGAAACCGCTGGGCATCGGCGACGGCCCCCGCGACCAGTACGAGACCAGCCTCGGCCACGCCCTGGAATCCGCCGCCATCCAGACCCCCTACGACGCCGACGCACCACCGAAGCCGCACTCGGCCGCCAGCGCGTCCTTCGTCAACCGCCTCGTGGACTACTACGGCAACAACCCAGAAATCCTCGAGGATTCGAAGCTGCGGGGCAGCATGGGGAACATCACGGCGGAGTACATGCGGGACTTCCAGGACGGGATGAACGGGGAGCGGGAGATCGCGACCAATGGAAGCAACGCGAACCTTGGCTCGCTGGGGGGCTCCACGCTGCGGGACTTCCTGGGGGCGGTCGGGAAGGACCCCGACGCCTACGGCGCCATCCTCAACGCCCAGCAATCCGTCACCACGGACCTCGTCAACGAAACCCTTCGGGACCGCGCGGGAATGTCCGACGGCATGATCGCGACGGACGTGAAGAACCTGGTGTCTCCAGGAGGCCAGATTGCGGGAGTCATGGCAGAAGCGCGCACGCAAGCCGTTTACGACGACAGAATCGCACAGGATGCGGAGTTCAACGAGGGCATTCGCACCGCTGACAAGTGGGCTGGACGCGTCATTGATCTCGGGGCTAACAAGTTCCCGGTTGTCGGTGACGCTATCAGTTGGATCGCCGAGGACGCTCGCGAGTCTGTTGTTGAGAAATATACTCGAGATTCAAGTGATGTGGCAGGTAAAGAAAGAAGACAATTCCTGAACGATCAGTTGGAGGGTACTGGGCGGGCGGTCTATCAGGCGACTTACCGCGCGGCCCTGGAGCAGGGCTACCGAGATCGTAAGGCTGTTTTGCTGGCAGATGCCGCGGAACAGGACACCCGGCTTCACTATAAGGTTGAGATTCAGGGTGAAGGCGGGGGTGGCTGAGGAAAATGTTCATCGGTTTGAATCGAAAGCCCAAACTGTGGGGGGCCGTGTCTGCGGTAGTCGCCATCTCTGCCGGTGTAGCCGTATGGCAACTGTGGCCATCGGATGCACCTGCCGTGTCGGTGCCTGCTCGAGTGTGCACGAAATCGTTGCCCGCGGACTCGGTTTCCCAGCTCTTGCCGAAGAATGGCAAGAGATATTACGAGTACATTAATGGGGATGCCGGGTTTGGTGCCCCTCATCGTCCTGAGGAGCCATCTCCGAGCTGCAATTTCAGTGGTGGAGGTCGGTGGGTGTCGGTTGAGTACAACCGTGTCTTCAATGCGAAATCCCTCGGCGTCTGGTCTGCAGATGAAGCGAGGCGGAAAGTTGAGAAGGGGTCTAGTATCCAAGGTAGCGTGCCAGTATCGCTTGGGCAGTCCTATGGGTACGCAAGGGAGCATGACGCGGTACTCCTATTGAACTGCCGAGATCGCGATATGGCTGGAGTTATCGAGGTGACTGTCAGAGACGAGGGTGATTTTGCGTCGAATGAATCGGACGCCAAGGCATTTGCCGAACTGGCTGCTGACGTGATGCGCCTAGCTCGCAAGAAGGTGTATCAGTGCGACGAGGGCGCAACCCTCCCCAGCGGCCCGCCCACGCTTGGTGCGCCAAAAGGGGACTGACGGCAAGGGGCGCGGAGTGGGGTTGGTCGAACCAGGCCAACCCCACTCCGCGCCCCGAAACCAGCGTCAACTACCGGAGCAGTACTGCTGCTCCTTCCCAATAGACCGATACATGCAGTCCGAGTTCTCCAGAAGCTGCAGCACCGCGTCCCGGTTCCGGGACGTCTCCCGTTCGATGACCTCGTCGGGCGGATAGAAGCCGCCACCGCCGGAGCGCGGGTACATCTCGAAGGTGTAGCTGAAGATCTTCTGGTTGCCCCACAGCCAGTCGTCGATGGAGCCGTCGGTGATGTAGAGGTCGCTGGCCTGTTCGGGGGTGTAGCCGTTGCTCGCGGCCATCTTGCGGCCGACGGCGGCGTGGGCGTCGCGGTCGTCCTGGGTGAGGCCGGGGGCCGTGTCGGCGGTGGTGTAGCCGTAGGGCCACAGGATCAGTTCGCTGTACGTGTGGAAGTCGATGCCGGCCTTGATCTGCTGCTTGCCGCCGACGACCCGGCTGCGTACGAAGTCCGCGACGACCTTGACCTCGGGGGCCGACTCGGCGCGCGGGCCGCGGTAGGTCTCGGAGCCGGTGGAGCCGGAGGAACCGCCGCAGCAGCCCCACTTGAAGTTCCAGTTGCGGTTCATGTCGGTGCCGACGTTCGACGAACCGGCGTTGGGCTGGCGGTTCTTGCGCCAGCTGCGGTAGGAGCCGCTGGCGATGTCGTACTCGCCGCCGTCGGGGTTGAGGTCCGGCACGATCCAGATCTCGCGGGAGTCGACGACCTTCTTGACGCGGGCGTCGGTGGAGTAGCCCGCGCCCAGTTCGCGCATCAGGTAGAGGGCCATCTCCACCGTCAGGTGCTCACGGGCGTGCTGGTGGTGGGTGAAGAGGACCTCGGGCTCGGCCTCGTCCGTGCCGACGTTGTCGCTGATCTTGATGGCGACGATGTCGCGGCCCTGGTGCGTCTTGCCGATGACGCGCTTGCTCATCAGGTTCGGGTACTGCTGGAGCCGCTGGTCGATCTCCGCGTTCATCTCGGCGTAGTTGTGGTAGCGGGAGTCGGCGGGCGGGAAGTCCCGTACCTCGGCGCGCTTGCCGTCGGTGCGGGCGGGCGGCGCGGGCAGCACCTTGAGCTTGTACCCGAGGGCGCGCAGCTTCTTGGCCTGGGCGGCGTCCGCGGTGACGACGACCGCGTGGTCGTCGGCCTCGTCGATGGACACGCCGGTGGCGGCGACCGCCGTGCGCGCGGCGGGGGTCGAGGGACCCGGGATGGAGTACTGGCGGACGTCCTCGTCGGCCGCGGTGGCGGCGGCCGCCTTCTTGGCCGAAGGGGACGAGGAGTCGGAGGCGTTGGCGCTGAGGGGCGCCGCGACCGCGAGGGCCAGCATGGCCGCGAGGGCCGCTGATCTCTTTCCGCGTATGCGAAGTCGCATGAATGCTCCTGTGGGGGTGGGGGGTGGTGCCGTGCGGCGTGCGGCTTACAAGGAGGAGCGGGGGTGTGCGGCGTACGCCGAGTGCGGCGCGTACGCCCGGTGGTACGGCCGTGCGGGCCCATGGTCGCGGCATGGCATGCTCCGGTCAATGGCTCCTTTGAGCCGTCCCTGCGCACCCCTTGTGCACCAGGAGTCTTTGCGCTTTCTTGATCGCATGGCCGAAACCAAGGGTGGACCCAGCGCAGCAGGGGACGTCGCGGTGCCCCGCAAGTCCAGTTGGAAGTACATCGGCCCCGGCATCGTCGTGGCCGCGACCGGCGTCGGGGCGGGCGACCTCGTCGCCACGCTCATCGCGGGCAGCAACTTCGGCTACACACTGCTGTGGGCCGCCGTCATCGGCTGCGTCGTGAAGATCTCCCTGGCCGAGGCGGCCGGCCGCTGGCACCTCTCCACCGGCCGCACCCTCTTCGACGGCTGGTCGAGCCTCGGCCGCTGGACGACGTGGTTCTTCGTGGTCTACGTCGTGATCTGGGGTTTCGTGTACGGCGCGGCGGCGATGTCGTCGTCGGGGCTGCCGCTGCAGGCGCTGTTCCCGGACGTCATGGACCTGAAGTGGTGGTCGATCCTGACCGGCGTCGTCGGCCTGGTCTTCGTCTGGTTCAACAAGTACGCGGTCTTCGAGAAGGTCATGACGGTCCTCGTCGGCGTCATGTTCGTGGTCACCGTCTACCTGGCGATCCGCGTCACCCCCAACCTCGGCGACGCCTTCGCGGGCCTGCTGCCCGTCCTGCCGGACGAGAAGGACTCGATCCTCAACACCCTCGGCCTGATCGGCGGCGTCGGCGGCACCATCACGCTCGCCGCGTACGGCTACTGGGTCAACGCCAAGGGCTGGACGAACACGGGCTGGATGAAGGTGATGCGCCTCGACAACCGCGTCGCGTACATCACCACCGGGATCTTCGTCGTCGCGATGCTCTTCGTCGGCGCCGAGATGCTGCACTCCGCGAACGTCGCGATCGCCGGCGGCGACAAGGGGCTCGTCCAGCTCTCCGACATCCTGGAGAAGGAGTACGGGAACGCCACCGCCAAACTGTTCCTGATCGGCTTCCTCGCCACGTCCTTCACCTCCCTCATCGGCGTCTGGCACGGCGTGAGCCTGATGTTCGCGGACTTCGTCGAGCGCTACCGGAAGTCGAGCTCGGGTGCCGGCAGCACGGCCCTGACCGGCGCGGAGGTGGCGTCCGGCGCCCGCGAGAAGTCGGTGCCGTTCCGCGCGTACCTGCTGTGGCTCACGTTCCCGCCGATGATCCTGCTCTTCGAGGGCCAGCCGTTCCGCCTGATCATCCTCTACGGAGTGCTCGGCGCGGCCTTCATGCCGTTCCTCGCCCTGACCCTGATCTGGCTGCTCAACTCCTCGCGCACGCCCGCCGAGTGGCGCAACGGCTGGCTGAGCAACGGCATGCTGGCCATCGCGGGACTGCTGTTCCTGATCCTGTGCGTCAAGCAGATCACGGACCAGGACTGGGGCAGCTTCTTCTGACGCGCCGCCGTACGCCCACGCACACAGCAGCGCCGCCGGGGGAGCGGCGGCGCTGCGGACAGAGGGTGACCCCGGACGGTACGGCTACGGAAGCCCGTGCACGTGCGGGCCCACGGCGTTGGACCACGCGTTGCCGCCCGCCGCGTCCCAGTTGGTGGACCAGGTCATCGCGCCCCGGATGCCCGGGTAGGTCTTGGACGGCTTGAAGGAACCGCAGTCGGTGCCCTTGGCCAGGCAGTTGAGGGCGTTGTTGACGACGGACGGGGCGACGTAGCCGGACCCGGCGCCGCGCGTCGAGGCGGGTGTGCCGATGCCGACCTGGGACGGCGCGAGCCCGCCCTCCAGCTGGATGCAGGCGAGTGCGGTCAGGAAGTCCACGGAACCCTGGCTGTACACCTTGCCGTCGCAGCCGAGCATCGAACCGCTGTTGTAGTACTGCATGTTGACGACCGTGAGGATGTCCTTCACGTTCAGGGCCGTCTTGAAGTACTCGTTGTTCGTGTTCTGCATGTCGATGGTCTGCGGAGCCATCGTCAGGACGAACCCGGGCCCGGCCTTCTGCCCCAGCGACTTCAGGGCCTGCGTCATATAGGTGGAGTCGAGCCCGTTCTCCAGGTCGATGTCGACGCCGTCGAAGCCGTACTCCTGCATGAGGGAGTAGACGGAGTTCGCGAAGTTCGTGGCGGCGGTGGGGCTGTTCACCGCGACCGCCCCGCGCTCACCGCCGACCGAGACGATGACGGACTTGCCCGCCGCCTTCTTCGCCTTGATGTCGGCCTTGAACTGGTCGACGGTGTACCCGCCGAGCCCGGCCGAGTCCAGGTTGAAGGTCACCTGCCCGGGCGTCCCGGTGGCATCGGCGAAGGCCACGGCGATGATGTCGTACTGGTCCTGCACCTGGCTCAGCTTCTGCACGGTGGCGCCGTTGTTGAAGTTCTGCCAGTAGCCGGTGACGGCGTGCTTGGGCACGGCCCGGGCCCCGGCGGCCTTGGTTCCGACGGCGGCCTTGGTCCCGGTGTCCTGCGCGCCCTGCGACGCGTCCGCCGTCCCGGCGCCACCGGTCGCGAGCCCGGCTATCGCGAGCCCGAGCGCGGCAAGCCCGCCGACGAGGGCACTCCTTTTCCTGCGTGCGCGGTCCATCTTCTGCCTCCGTGGGGGGAGTCGGGGGGAGGAGGTGCGAAAACGGTGGCCACCGCTGGTCGTACAAGCTGGTCCAGACCATTGGGGTTGTCAAGACTTCTTGCGTGACCGGTGAGCATGATGGTGCGTCAGGCGGGGCTGCCGCGCGGGGCTCTCCCGGCGATGGTCTGACGTGTGCGGCGAGGCGGGGCATTCCTCCCGTGTGTCCGGTTCAGGTTCCCGCGACGGGTTCGCGCGGAGTGTTCGCCGCGCGAACCCAGAGGTGAACAGTGGGAAGTTGGGTGTTGAGGTGGCCCCTGCCTGGATATGGTGCTCAGGCAGAAGGCGTATGAGGACAGGGTGGGCGTGAGGACCGGAGCCGGGGGTGTGCGGATGCCGACCGCGATAGCCGTTACCAGCCCCGAGCTGGTGCTGCCCTCGCCCGACCGCCACACCCCGACCGCCGCAGTCCTGCAGGGCGTCGCCCAGTCGCCGAAGACGTCCGCGGCGCGCACGGCGTCCTCGCTGGACGACGCGCTCACCGAGATGCACACGCTGATCGAGCACCACGGCCACGTGATCGTGCTGTGCCCCGCCTCCGCGCCGCCCGCCGTCCCGCACCGGCTGCACGCCATCCGTTCCGTCCTGGAGAGCGACCGCATCGCGATCGTGCGCAGCGATCTGCCGCCCCTCGGGCTCTCCGTCCTCGCCCTCCAGCTACGGCAGTTGTCGATCTGCGACTTCAGCCCGGGCGTGCTCGCCTGCGCCGCCCGGCTGCTCAGTCACTACATCTACGCGGGCGCGCTCCTCGGGTCCGTCGCCAAGCTCGACCGGGTGCCGGTGAGCTTGCGGTCGCACACCAAGTCATGGGTCCCGGGGGCGCAGTTCGCGGTGCTCGCGGCGCCGCGGCCCGAGCTGGTGAAGCTGGGCGGCGAGGCGCTGCCCGCCGGGCCCGGGTTCAGCACGAAGCTCCTTTACGCGGCCGGGCAGCTCGCCCCGGACTGGGTCGTCGACACGCTCGCGCCCGCCTGGAACGCGCAGGGCTGCGCCGACGTCGAACTGCCCGCGGACTCGCCCCGCTGGTGGGCCACCGGCAAGGTCGTCGAGTTCGCCGCGGCCATCCCGGACATCTCCGTGCTCTACCAACTGGTGTCGTCCGTGCGGAGGGAGGACTGCCACTGGTGCGGTCTCGAACTCATCGGTGACCGCTGCGCGTTCTGCGCCGCGCCGATGCCACCGGCCGCACCCGAACCGGCCGTGCACGCCCTGCCCCGCGGCGGGACCTAACGCCGCACCCGTTCGCGTACCCACGCGTCCGACACCCACGCACCACCCCGCTCACTGTCCGTAGCCACACGCACTCGCCGCACGAACGAGGTAGGTAGTCCGGCCCATGAACTCACGCCAGCGCCGAGGTGTCATCCTGCTGGTCCTGTCGGTCCTGTGCGCGCTCGGCGCCTTCGCCGGGGTGCTCTCGGTGATCCGGGACGTGAACTCCAAGGTCGGGCCGGAGGTCGAGGCGTACGAGCTGAAGCGGGACATCGCGCCGTACAAGGAACTGGAGCCGGACCAGTTCAAGAAGGTCGAGATGCCCGAGCGGTGGCTGTCCGACAACGCCGTGACCAACCTGCGGGAGATCCGCGGGAAGATCGCCGTCACCCAGTTGCGGAAGGGGTCGCTGCTGCAGACCGACATGATCGTGAAGCGGCCCCAACTCGACCCGGGGCAGCAGGAGATCGCGATCATGATCGACGCGGCGACAGGGGTGGCGGGGAAGATCACGCCCGGTTCCACCGTCAACATCTACGCCACCTTCAAGGCTGAGACCGACCGCGGCAAGGACCAGTCGAAGGTCATCGTCGAAGGCGCCAAGGTCATCGACGTCGGGAAGCTGACCGCTCTCGACGGCGACCGCGACGACCGCAGCCGCCGCCGCGAGGACGAGGCCGTGCCCATCACGTTCGCCCTCGACACACGCGACGCCCAACGCGTCGCGTACGCCGAGTCGTTCGCCTCCCATGTGCGGCTCGCCCTGGTCGGGCAGGGGGGCGAGGCCGACGTGCCGCGCGGGGACCGTACGTACACCCTGGACGAGGACAAGTAAGGGGAGCAGGCCTATGTACGTTCCCTCTCATCGCGCGCGGTGGGTCCGGCCCCGGGGAGGCCGAGCGTGATCACCCGCATCCTGCCCGCCGTCGGCGACGTGGACGCCGCCCGCGCCCTCACCGGCCTCGCCGCGCAGCTCCCCGACGCCGAACCCGCCCCGCCCGTCACGGACTCCACGGCCCTCCTCGACACCCTGGCCCGGCTCGCCGCCGCCTCCCTCGACGAGCTGCCCGAGGTCGTCCTCGTCCACGAACGCATCGCGCCCGTGCCCGCGCTCGACCTGATCCGCGACCTGGTCCTGCGGTTCCCCGCGGTGGGCGTCGTGCTCGTCACCGCCGACACCAGCCCGGCGCTGCTCACCGCCGCGATGGACAGCGGCGCCCGCGGCATCGTCACCTTCCCGCTCGCCTACGACGCCCTCGCCGAGCGGGTGCAGGCCGCGGCGGCCTGGTCGAGCGGGATGCGGCGGCATCTGGGCAGCACGGCCGTGGAGTTGTACGGCGGCGGCCCGGGCGCGGCCGTGCCCGGCGGCGGCCAGGTCGTGGCCGTCACCGGCGCGAAGGGCGGCGTCGGCACCACGCTGGCCGCCGTCCAGCTCGCCCTCGCCGCGCAGGCCTCGGGCCGCAGCACCGCGCTGCTCGACCTCGACCTGCAGTCGGGCGACGTCGCCTCGTACCTGGACGTGCAGTTCCGCCGCTCCGTCGCCGACCTCGCCGCCATCAGCGACATCTCGCCGCGCGTGGTCCAGGACGCGGTGTACGCCCACGAGTCCGGCGTCGGGCTGCTGCTCGCCCCGGCCGACGGCGAGCGCGGCGAGGAGATCACCGACCGGGTCGCCCGGCAGACGGTCAACGCGCTGCGCGGGCGGTACGACGTCGTGGTCGTCGACTGCGGTACGTACGTCACGTCGGCCACCGCCACCGCCATCGAGATGGCCGACCAGGCCGTGCTCCTGGTGACCCCCGACGTGGTGGCCGTGCGCGCCGCCAAACGCATGGTGCGGCTCTGGGACCGGCTCCAGATCCGCAAGGCCGAGGAGACGGTGACGGTCGTCAACCGCGCCGCCCGCGGCGCCGAGATCCAGCCGTCCCTCGTCTCCCGCGTCACCGGCACCCGAGCCGCCCGCGCCACCGTCCCCGACGCCCCCAAGGAACTCCAGGCCCCCGTCGACGCGGGCCGCCTCCAGGACCTCGACAGCAAGTCCACGGTCAAGCAGGCGCTGTGGGGGCTCGCGGGCGAACTCGGCCTTGTGGAGCCGGAGTCCGCGGGGCACGGGCGGAAGGGTGGGCGGGGGACGCGGCGTTTGGGGAAGTCGGAGCGGGGGCGGGGGGACGGGGCCTCCGCGGGCACTGTGAAGGACGGGCTGCGGTCCGACCGGGGTGCGGTGACCCTTGAATTCGCCGGGATGTTCCCGCTGGTGCTCACCGTGGTCGGGCTGCTGTGGCAGTGCGCGCTGTACGGGTACTCGTACTCGCTGGCGGGGAACGCGGCCGATGAGGCGGCGCGGGCGGCGACGGCCGCGGCCGCGGTGCACGGGGACTTCCAGGGGGCCTGCGCGGCCGCGGGCAAGGAGCATCTGCCCGGGGCCTGGCAGGACGCCTCGATCACCTGCGCGCAGGAGGGCGACGTGTGGAAGGCCCGTGTGGACGTGGAGGTTCCGCTGTTCTTCCCGGGGGTCGACGCCGGGTGGACCGTGAAGGGGGAGGCGGGGGCGGCTCGCGAGGGGGAGGACTCGCGGTGAGGCGGTGGGCGCGGTGGTCGTCGGGCGCGCCGGCCGGGCACCGGGCGGGGGCCGGGCGCGTCGCGCCGCGGTCGTGGGGCGCCCGGAAGCCGACGTCATGGCATCCCCGGCAACGGAACCACCCCTGGCGACAGCGACACCCCCGGCGACGGAACCACCCCCGGCGACTGAGCCGCCCCCGCCCCTACGACGACGCGGGCGTCTCCATGCTCGAGTTCGCCGGCTACCTCCCCATCCTCCTCCTCATCGGCCTCGCCGCGATCCAGCTCGGCCTCGTCGGCTACGCCGCGAACCAGGCCGGTTCCGGCGCCCGCGCGGCGGCCCGCGTGGCCTCGCAGGGCGAGGGCGGCGGGGAGGCGGCCGGGCACGCCGCCATGGACAGCGGGATCGACGCCGCCGTCGACGTCGGCGACGGCAGCGGCGAGACGACCACCGCGACGGTGGTCGTCCAGGTCCCCACCCTCCTGCCCTTCGTCGACACCGACTGGACCGTGGAGAAGTCCGCGACGATGCCCAACGACGACCCCGAGGCCGGAGGCCGACCCGGATGAGCCTGAGAGCCCGTATCGCCTCGCCCGCCGACGCGGTCACGCCCGACCGCGACGAGGGCCTCGTGGCGACGTACCGCGCGAAGCTCCTCGAAGAGATCGACCTGGCCGAGATGTCGTCCCTCGCGGCGGCCGACCGGCGGCTGCGCCTGGAGCGCGTCCTCAACCACATCATCAGCCGCGAGGGCCCGGTCCTCTCCTCCTCCGAGCGCGCCCACCTGGTCCGCCGCGTCGTCGACGAGGCCCTGGGTCTCGGCGTACTCGAACCGCTCCTCGCGGACGCCTCCATCACGGAGATCATGGTCAACGGCCCCGACTCGATCTTCGTGGAGCGCGCCGGCCGCGTGGAACAGCTGCCCCTCCGCTTCGCCTCCGAGGACCAGCTGATGCAGACGATCGAACGCATCGTCTCGACCGTGAACCGCCGCGTCGACGAGTCCAACCCCATGGTCGACGCCCGCCTGCCCACCGGCGAACGCGTCAACGTCATCATCCCGCCGCTCGCCCTGACCGGCGCGACCCTCACCATCCGCCGCTTCCCGCGCGCCTACACGCTCCCCGAACTCATCGGCCTCGGCTCGCTCGACGAGCACATGCTGATGCTGCTCGCCGCGTTCGTACGGGCCCGCTTCAACATCATCGTCAGCGGAGGCACCGGCTCCGGCAAGACGACCCTCCTCAACGCCCTCTCCGGCCTGCTCCCCGCCCACGAACGCATCATCACCATCGAGGACTCCGCGGAACTCCAGCTCCAGCAGGACCACGTGATCCGCCTCGAATCCAGGCCCCCCAACGTCGAGGGCAAGGGCCAGATAACCATCCGCGACCTGGTCCGCAACTCCCTGCGCATGCGCCCCGACCGCATCATCGTCGGCGAGGTCCGCGGCGGCGAGACCCTCGACATGCTCCAGGCCATGTCCACGGGCCACGACGGCTCCCTGGCGACGGTCCACGCGAACACGGCCGAGGACGCCCTCACCCGCCTCCAGACCCTCGGCTCCATGTCCGAGGTCCAGGTCCCCTTCGAGGCCCTGCGCGACCAGATCAACTCGGCCGTGGACGTCGTCGTCCAGCTCGCCCGGCACGCCGACGGCTCCCGCAAGGTCGCCGAGATCGTGCTCCTGGTCAGCCACGGCCGCCAGCAGTTCCGCATCGCGCCCGTGACCCGTTTCGTGCCGCGCCCGGCCGGCCCCGACCGCATCGTCCACGGCTACTTCGAGCACCTGCCGCTGCCGCGCCCCGTCGCGGAGAAGCTGTACGTGGCGGGGGAGCCGGTGCCGCCCGCCTACGGAGTGGCCGAGGCCATCGACGTCCTGGACACCAGGGAAGCGATCGGCTGATGCCTACGAATCGGCTGATGGCCATGAACACGAGGAAGCCGACGGCCACGAACACGACGAAAGCGACCGGCTGATGAACAACCCCACGCTGCTGGCCCTCGGCGCCACGCTCCTCACCGGCACGCTGGCCGTCGCCGGACTCCAGACGTACGCGTCCGGGCGCGCCCAGCGCCAGGCCCTGGAGGACCGCCTGGCGGGCGAGGGCACCCGGCCCGCCCTGGAGGGCGGCGGCCGCGTCCGCCGCTTCACGGCCGTCGACCGCCGCCTGCGCCGCACCCGCCTGGGCCGCGAACTCCACCTGCGCCTCTCCGCCACAGGCCTCGACCTGACCCCCGGCGAGTTCTTCACGTACGTCATGGCGGTCGTCGCCGCCCTCTGGCTGATAGCGGCCGCGTCCCTGGCCCCCTTCTTCGGCCCCATCGCCGGAGTCGTGGCCGTCTGGAGCGCGGTCATCTTCCTCAACTGGCAACGCCAGAAGCGCATCGAGGCCTTCATCAACCAGCTCCCCGACGTCGCCCGCATCCTCGCCAACGCGACGGCGGCGGGCCTGGCGCTGCGCACCTCCCTGGCGATGGCGGCGGAGGAGCTGGAGGCCCCCGCGGGCGAGGAGCTCTCCCACGTGGCCCGCCAGCTCACCCTCGGCCGCTCCATCGACGACACCCTGGAGGAACTGGCGCGACGCCTCCCCTCCCGCGAACTGATAGTCCTCGTCACGACACTGGTCCTCTCCAACAAGGCGGGCGGATCGGTCGTCAACTCCCTCCGCAACCTCACCCAGACCCTGGAGGACCGCAAGGAGACCCGGCGCGAGGTCCGCACGATGCTCTCGGAGGTCCACGCGACGGCCTTCACCGTCCCGCTCCTCGGCCTCGGCTCCCTCCTCCTCATCAACTCCTCGAACGAGGGCGCGCTGGAGCGGGTGACCGGCTCTCCCCTCGGCCAGACCCTGATCCTGATCTCGCTCGGCCTCTACGCCGTCGGCTTCTTCGTGATCAGGCGCCTCGGAAAGATCGAGGTGTGAGGGTGGACGCCGCACGTGCCCGAGGGGAGCTGACGTCCCGATGACCGCTCTGCTGCTTGCCGCCCTGATGGGTCTGGCCGTGGCCGGTGCCGCGCAGGGCATCCGCATGTACCGCGCCGAGGCGAAGCTCCCGGCCGACCTGGCCGTGGCCCTGGAGGTCGGCGCGAGCCGCGTCTCGGTCGCGGGCGGCGCGGTGGACCGCCTGGGCATGCGGTTCGCCCCCCTCGTCCTGCGCCTCATGGGCCCCAAGCGCGTCACGGCCAAGCGCCGCCGCATCGACATGGCGGGCAACCCCGGCGGCCTCACCATCGACCGCTACGCGGCCCGCCGCGCGGTGTACGGAATCTTCGGCGCCGTCCTCGGCCTGGTCTTCCTCACCAACGCCCAGCCCCTCTTCGCCGCCATGACCTTCGTGTTCGGCGCGGTGGCGGCTGACGCCCTGATCTGGCAGGCCATCCGCGAACGCCGCGAGGTCATCGACCGCACCCTCCCCGACTTCCTCGAAGTCCTCGCCGTGGTCGTCTCCGCGGGCCTGGGTTTCCGCCAGGCCCTGGACCGCGTCGCCGAGAAGTACGAGGGCCCGTGGGCCGACGAACTCCGCATCACCCTCCGCCAGATGGACATGGGCGTCAGCCGCCGCCAGGCCTTCGACGAACTCCGCAAACGCAACTCCTCCGAGCAGGTCGCCCAGTTCGTCTCCGCCCTCCAGCAGGGCGAGGAACTGGGTTCCCCCATCGCCGAGACCCTCATCCAACTCGCCACCGACATGCGCCGCACCGACGCCCAGAACTCCCGCCGCCGGGCCGCGAAGACGATCCCGAAGGCGACGATGGTGACGCTCGTCTTCATGCTTCCGGCGACGATGATCCTGATCGCGTCCGGGATGTTTCTGGGGTCGGGGTCGGACTTCGGGTCGATTCTGGGGGACTAGGGAGGCTTAGGAGGACCTGCGGGGCCCATCGGGGCCAAGCGGGGCGGAGTGGGGCGCCCGCAGGGCGGGATTGTTCATCTCGTTGCCCTTGCCGTGGTAGCGCATGGAGTTGGCATTCGTCACCACGCTGGCGAGCAGGCATGCCATCGCGACGGCGAACACCGGCCCACGTACGGCCGCGGCGTATCCGCCGCCCGGCGGGAGCACGAGGTGTACGACGCCGAGCGCGGCGGCGAAGAGCAGGTAGCGCCCTCCCCACACCTCCCCGTATGCAAGCGCCGCGGCACAGCGGTCGGCGAAGGCCCCGGCCTCGCCGCAGGGCTCACCGTCGTACCCGTCAGTGCCCGCGGCTGCGCATCCCCACCACAGCAACGCCAGCAGGAGAGCGATCCAGAAGACGAGGGCCTGCCACCGGCGGCCAGGGCAGTGGTGTTCTTCGGCGTCGTAGCCGTCTTCCATGCCGCCGTCCAGGTCGGCCGCAGGCCTCGGATGGTTCTTTTCAGCCACCGACTGCCACCAGAACACCGCGCCCCTCCCGCAGCCGCTGTGAGTGGTGCCCACTGTAACGAACGCTCTAGTTAACCGCGGTCTGTGCACCCGCCGATGCCGGTGGGTGACGTGGAGGTGGCCTGGAGGGCACCGAGCCACGACAAGGCGACGGCTCCCGTACAAAGTGAGCGAAAGCCCGCAGTGGCTGCGAGGGGATGTGCCAGAGTCGGCAGGGCGAGCCAAACGGCTCCTGGAGCAGCCGAGTTCACCGGAGGGGCGCGTCGTGGAGCTGCGTACATCCGCCCTTCGGGGTGCATGGTGATCACCCCGAGAGGGAAGGGAACTCGCCAACTTGCGCATCGGGCGTGCCTGGAGCCGCATCGGTCGCGCAGAGTTGCTGCCGAGATACGTGTTGTCGCGTACGTTGCCCATGACAACAGCGGCGTCGGTGAAGGTCGCGGTACCGGGTGGGAGAGAAAGGTCGTCCGTCGTGCTGAAGGATCGCGTACTAGGGGCGTGGGTGAAGTGGACGCTGACAGTGTCCTCCCGGATGAGCCAGGCCCGCGGGAGGGCGGGCGACCGGGGGGCCGGGTTCGTGGAGTACGCGGGGCTGATGATTCTGATTGCGGGGATCTACACGTTCATCGACCAGCTGGGGCTGGACGGCAAGATCTCAACGGCGATCGGCAACGCCGTCGAGCGCGTCATCGGCTGACATGGAGCCGCCTGCGAGGTGACCGAGGGTCGACACTCCCCCTCTACATCTGGTTGACGGGCATGCTGCTCTTCATCTCGCTGGCGTTCTTCGCATTCGCCCAGGCCGCGTCCGCACGAAATGGCGCCCAATCGGCTGCGGACGCTGCCGCGCTGGCTGCTGCTCAGGCCACTCGTGACGAGTTGGTTGATGGTCTGGGGCAGGCGATCACGACCGGCGAAGGCGACGATTGGCTGGACTGGCTCGACGGTGCCGTGGCCACTCCGGATGGTGAGGCCGAGGCGGCGGCAGACGCATTGGCTGCCGAGAACGACTCCCATGTGTCTGGATTCGAGCCGGATGAAGTGAACGGCTACCCGGGCTACTGGGCGGAGGTCACCACCGACTACACAGTGGGTGACTCGATCATCCCGGGCACGGAGGCGAAGCACGCCAAGGCTGAGGCTACCGCTGTCATCAAGCCCCGTTGCAGCCTGGCTGAGGCTGCCGACCCGGAGAAGGTTGTGGAGTTCATGTGCGACGGTGACGATGAGCCGATCGAGATCGATCCGGACGACTTCGATCAGGGCGACCTCCCGGACGCGTCCGCTCTCTTCTCCGTCCACCTGGCCGACTGACGAGCGATCAATGAGAAAAGGAAGCCGTTGAGATGAAACTTCGGCGCACCATGAAGACCCGCAGGGCAATGACCGCCGTGGCGATAGCGACTGGGCTGGCCCTCGCCGTGGTCGGCTGTGGAGGCGGGGATGACGGCGACGAAGGCGGCGACAAGTCCGGCAAGGGCTCCTCATCTTCGTCGTCCCCCAAGGGTGATGACGCCGGCGACGAGAACGGATCCAGTGACTCTCCGCAGCAAGAGGCGTTGGCGGAGGTGAGGAGCAACGGGATCACCCTGACGGTCAACTCCGCGTCCCGCGACGAAGGCGGCTTCCTGACTGTCAGTGGGCGCGTGACCAATGGGACGTCGGGTATCTGGGTCGCCCGCGAGTGGCAGAGCGACGAGAGCGAGCTGAAGCAGAACGGCGGCTCGTTGGCCGGTGCGGCACTGGTGGACGCGGAGGGCAAGAAGAGGTATCTCGTGCTCCGCGACACCACAGGCAGGTGCTTGTGCACCAAGTTCGAGGGCGGCGTCGACAAGAACGGGTCCGTCGACTGGTTCGCGCAGTTCCCGGCACCGCCGGAAGGCACCGACAAGGTGCAGTTTCAGGTACCGACCATGCCCCCCACCCCCATCGAGATCTCCGAGGGCGAGTAAGCCATGACTCGCTCCCGATCCCTGGCCACCGCCACAGCCACCACCCTCACCGCCTTCCTCCTCCTCGCCCCCACCCCGGCGGCCTGGGCGGACGACGACGACCCCAGTGCGCCCCCCGGCAGCACCACCACCTCCCCACCCCCCGAGGTCGACTCCAACAGCCCCGGCCTGAAGCTGGCGGACGGCGCGACGCTCGCCCCTGTCAAGGTCCTCGACATCAAGTCCGTCGTGGAGGACATGGGCGGCGAGGAACGCCGCGAGGACACCAACACGGACGTGAAGTTCGCGCTCCAGGCGGAGGTCCTCTTCCCGAAGGACAGCCCCAAGCTGAACCCGGAGGCGGCGGCCCGCATCAAGGCGATCGCCGAGGAGGCCAAGGCCCAGAAGGCCACGGACGTCCGCGTCTTCGGCTTCACGGACAACCTCGGCTCGTACGGCCACGGCAAGAAGCTCTCCAAGGACCGCGCCGAGGCCGTCCACGACGAACTGGCGACCCACCTGGGTCCGGAGGTCACGTACGCCGTGCGCGGCTACAGCGAGGACTACCCGATCGCGGACAACGGGTCGGAGGAGGGCCGGAAGAAGAACCGGCGGGTGGAGGTGTCGTTCCCGAGGGGCGCCTCGGGCGCGCCTTCGGTGGAGGGCGGCAGCTGAGGCGCGCCGCGCCCCGCCGCGCGCCGCGCCCCGCCTCCGGACCGCTCAGCCCCGGGTGCGTCCCACGCCGCCGTACCCCATCACCTCGGTGATCTCCGTGGCGTCGTCCGGCTGCCACTCGAAGAGCGGCACGAGACCGGGCTCGACGAGATCCATTCCCTCGAAGAACGCCAGCAACTGCTCGATGGTGCGCGGCTGGTAGGGCAGCGCTCCGGGCGCGGCGGAGTAGACCTCGCAGGCGGCGATGATCGTGGGTGTGGGGATGTCGTGGCTGAGCATGAGGCAACTGCCGGCGGCGAGCGGATCGAGGAGGCGTCCGATGATCGCGTGCGCTTCGTCGTCGGAGAAGTGCCCCAGGACGCTGCTGAAGGTCAGCATCACGGGCTTGGTGAGGTCGAAGTGCGCGGCGGCGTGCTCCAGGACGGTGCCGGTGTCGCGCATGTCGGCGTCGATGTAGCTGCTCAGGGGCGGGTCCTGGTACGCGCTCTGGTGGGCCAGGACAACAGGGTCGCTGTCGACGTACAGCACGCGCGCGTCCGGCTGGTGCTTGCTGACGATGTGGTGGATGTCGGGCGCCAGCGGCAGGCCCGCGCCGAGGTCCAGGTACTGGGTGACTCCGGCCTCCGCCGCGGCCCAGCGGACGGTCCGGCGCAGGAACTGGCGGGCCGAGCGCGCGTCGGCGGTGATGCCGGGCGCGAACTTCTCCACCGCCTCCACGGCCTGCCGGTCACGCTCGTAGTTGTCCTTGCCGCCCTGGGCCGCGTTCCAGAACCGCGCACTGCTCACTTCGCCGTCGGTGGCAGTCGGCAGTCCGGCGTGGCCGACTGTGGGCTCGCCCATGGAGGGACTCCTCAAGATCATTGGCAAGAGCGGGACCCGGACCCCGTTCCTGCGCAGGCACAGATGTGTAGTCATTGAGACTACGTTCGGGACGGGCAAGATCCCAGTGATTGCGCTTTCTGTGCCCGGCAGTTGGGAGTGGACGGCGCCTTCGCGGGACCCCACGGCAGGTGGTTGGCTTTGCCTGCCCCAGGTCGCGAATGTGGGTACGGAGCACCTGTGGCTGTCGGTCGACATATGCGCCCTCGGCTCCAGCGCGTATGCGGGAGCAGTTGTCTCCCTCGCCGGAGCATGCGGCCTTCTTACTGCTGGGGCGCCAAGGAGAGAGGGGCGTTCGTCGGGCGTCGGCACGGCTTTGGCGAGCCGGGTATGGAGGTGGCGGGATCACGCCGTTTGCGCACCCAAGTGCGTTGCGCCTGCAACGCGATGTGGGAGAGTATGTTCGATGCGCTACGTGGCGTGAGTGCCCGGTGGGCATGGAGTGATGTCGTTGCGCCGATCAACTACCGGTTGGTCGGCGGGGGTTTCTGCGGGGGTGGCTTGTGAAGTTCGACATGGGTGAGACGACGCTTGCCGTGTTGGGAAAGAACACGTCGGGGTCGAGTGATGATCTGGGGACGTTGATCCGGGCGTTGGTGCAGTCGGCGGAGCCGTTGGAGGGGAAGTTCAACGGGGCGGGCAAGGCGACGTTCGACTCGTTCAAGCTGCGGGCGGATGAGATCACGGCTGCGTTGAACGGCTCGCTGGCGTCGATTCTGGGCGGCCAGGCGGGGATGGACGAGGCGTTCGGGACGGGTGTGCAGGAGCAGTCGGACAACGCTCACAAGAACATGGGCGCGGCCAACTTCCAGGCGGCGCGCTTCTCCGGCTGAGGGCTAGGGCCGCGGGGCAGCTGGGGGAGCTCGCCCCTTCCACTCAACAACACCGCTACACGGGGAGTTTCGTCATGGCTGGGAACCAGGACCGGCGTTCGTACGACACCGGCGCCTCCGCCGACGTGCAGGGCAGTCTGCACATCATCATCGGGCAACTGGAGCGGGTGCTCGGCGACCGCGACCGTGCGGTGAAGGCGGCGATGGCCGACTACCAGGCCGACGGGGTGTCGGACGAGTACCACGGCAAGGAAGTGCGCTGGAACAACGCGGCGAACGAGGTCCGCGAGATCATCCGGCTGGTGCGGTCGACGCTGGAGGAGAACGACGGGACGGCGCAGACCACGCTGTCGCGCGCGCGGGCCGCGGTCAACAACATCGGCTGAGCGCGGGTAGCGCAGGCGCGTTGAGAAATCGGATCGCAGGCGGGCGGTCCGGCGCACGGAGTTCGAGGGGGCATGTGATGACGGCGTGGGACATTCAACCCGGAGGCGTTCGGGGCGTGCTCCAGAGGGCCGGTACGGCGGCCGAGACCATGGCGAGCGCCGGCAAGCAGATGCAGAAGACGCTGCCGCAGGCGGCGAAGCACGCGGGGACCGTCGTTGAGGGCGGGCACGAGGGGCAGGGAACTCCGGGACCGGTGGGGTCCGCCCTGGGCGTGTTCTTCAACCAGTGGTCGAAGAACCTCACGTACATCGCGAAGCGGACCGGTAGTTCGCTGAACGGCGCGAACCGGGCCACCCTGGAGTACATCAAGGGCGACCTGGACATGGCGGCCAAGAAGCAGGGCAATGCGCTCGCGGCGATGCCGATGCCCGACATGCCTGGTGCCGGCGGTGGCGCGCGGGGCGGTGACAAGTGAGCAGCGAGCTCATCGACCCCAACGGCATACCGCAGTTCACGGGCAACCTGGAGCAGCTTGAGCGGGACGCCACGGATCTCACCATGGAGGCATCGCTGTTCCGCCTCAGCGGCGGCCAGGTGCACTCCATCTTCCAAGGGCTCTCGGCGTTCTACGAGGCGCCTGAGGCGGAGGAACTGTTCGCGACGACCAAGCCGGTGGCCACGCGGTCGGACGCGTTCGCCGACCAGCTGGAGAAGGTCGCGCAGGCCTTGAGTGACTACGCGACCGAGGTGCGGCCGCTGGCGAAGAAGCTCAAGCAGCTCCAGATCGAGGCCAGTGCCTTCGTCATCGATGACGTCTCGACCGATGACGAATGGCGCAAGGACCAGGACAAGGTCGACCACAACAACCGGCTGGTGGACGACGTCCAGGCCGCCACCCTGGCCTTCCAGGCGGCCGAGATCGAATGCCACAACAAGATCACCGGGTTGGTCGACGGGATCCAGCTGAAGCCGAGCAGTGACGGCGAGACCAGTTGCGGGACGTATGGCTACACCGAAGAAGTCCTCGACCAGGCCGAGGAACTCCCCTGGGGAGCCGCGGCCGAGCGGGACTACGACGGCATCGAATGGCTTGCCCACAAGGCCGTGGACTTCGGCAAGGGCTTCGTCGTGGACGGCATCGTCGGCACGGTCAAGGCGCTCGGCGCGCTGGGAGGCAAGGACGGCTGGGGTGCGGCCGGGGAGGCGTGGACCAACCTGGCCAAGCTGGGCACTGGTCTGACCCTCACCATGACGCCGCTCGGCGGGGCCTTCTGGATGGCCAAGGACGAGCAGCTCCCGGGCTGGCTGAGGGATTCCCGCAAGGCGGTGGTCGACACCGGCAAGGGGCTGATCGCCTACGACCAGTGGGGCAAGAATCCGGCGCGGGCGGCCGGTCTGGTCGGCTTCAACGCCCTCACCGTCGTGGCCACGCGGGGTGCGGGGGCCGCCGTCAGGGGCGGGGCTGTGGCGAAGGTGGTCTCGGTGACCGGCAGGGTGGGCCGGGCGGTCGATCCGTTCACGTACGTGGGGAAGGGGGTCAAGTTCGCGGCGGTCAAGGTCGGGGACCTGGTGGGGCCACTGCGGAACGGCGGCCGGGCGGGTACGTACGCGGGGGCGGGCGGCCCCTACCGTCTGGTGGACGAGGGTGCGGGCGTGCCCGCGCGGCCTGCGGCTGTGCCGGACGACGCGGTGCGGTACGCCGACAACAAGGGCAACACCGTGTACCTGACGAGCAAGGGCGACTTGCTCGACGACCACGGCAAGGTGCTGCAGAAGGCGGAGGACGCCCCGGGGGAGGGCTCGGCGAACGAGCGGGGTGCCGGGACTCACCGTGAAGTGCTGCCCTCCCCGCACACTCCGGAGGGTCGGCCCGCCCTGGTTGGTGCGCGTGGAGGTGAAGGGGTGGCGGGCCGCGTTGGCGACGACCCACCGGGAGGTGGCTCGACTCACGGTCTCCCCGGGGATGCTGGCCGACACCTGTCTGGAGGTGGCGTCTCCGAAGCGGGCGGCAGGCCTTCCTCCAGACACTCACATGTCGGCGATGGGCCCCATCATGTTGATCGGGATCCTGGAGAGGGGCATCAGGGTGGCCACGACCATTCCTCTCCGAATGGTGCGGGTTCGGGTAGCGATCGCAGCCCAGAAGGGCACAGGGCTGGCGATGACGGTGACCTGCCTAGTTCACATGGCCAGGCTGAGCCTGCCATGCCACCTGTTGGTCCAGGCGAGAAGGTGCTTGAGCACCTCGGCGACGCACGGGTAAGGCGTGCGGACGGGATCATCACACACGTCGACGGACGGCCGGTCGCCGACTATCTGGATGACCTTGCTGGCGATCGTGGTGCCGCGTACCGCGCGGCGAAGGATGCCAGGACCTTCCCGCGGAAGCAGACAGGCGCGTGTGTGGGCGCTGTGATCGACCTGCGAACAGGCAAGGTCATCGAGGGTATCAACGGAAAGGCCGACGTCATCATTCCGCCCGAAAGGCTCCATCCAACCTTGGCGTCGCGCTATACCTCCATCGGGGATCCACCACCCCACAACGATCATCCTTTGGGGCATGCCGAAGTCAAGGCGGCCAACGAACTACTCTGGGAACGGACAAAACAGGGATTGCCCGATGGGGAGTCTGCCCTCGCGGAGATGCGAGCCTCGGTGGAGTTCCCGTTCTTGTCAAATAAGACAACAGGAAACCCTGGGCGGCCGGCTCCGTTCTGCGCAAACTGTAACCACATGCTTCAAGGGGTACCAAGCAGTCATGGGCGGTTCACCGGTTTCCCCCCGAGTGATGAAAATTGGATCCAATGAACAACCTTGCCAAGCGAATTGACATTGATGACCCGGACGTAGACATGGATGCGGCTCAGCGCCTGCTCTACCGTGGAGTCCCGTTTACTGGGGAAGTGGCGGAGTACTTCGGTGAGAAGGTCATTAGTCTGGATGTTTATGTCGACGGGCTGCAGGATGGCTTGTCGCGCGAGTGGTACGAGGACGGGACTCTCCGCTCTGAGGGGGCTGTGCGGAGGGGTTTTCCTTGCGGAGAATTCAAGGAGTGGCACGCCAATGGCGTGCTGGCGTCAAGGAAGGTCTTTGATGAAGACGGCCTGACTCTGCGTGAGGAGTCCCAGTGGGATGAACATGGCCGACCGACCCGGAATTGGCATCTCGGGGACGCATAGTGAAGACGGCGTTGCACGACGGCTCGCATCAAATCTGGTCATGATGGAGGGCGTTGGCGTGCCAACTTGCCGTTGCTGTCGGTGGCTTGCCCTCCACGTGGAGGCGTCTCTGTGAAACCATGGACAGCGCGAGGAAGGTAGCGAGTGGCAGCGCAGGATTACGACAGCCAGCTCTTGGAGTCGGTGGCCGTTCGGCGGCGGCGGCTTCGGGATGCCGTGGTGTTCGGTGGGGCGCGGCAGCGGCGTGGGTGGGATGAGCGGTTGGGGAAGTTTGTCGGTGGGATTGTGATCGCTGCTGTGTTGTGTGCGGGGTGCGTGGGGTGGTCGTTCATTTCTCATCGGGTCATGAAGGAGAAGCCGGGCGGGGCGAGTTCCGTCACACGTACTTCTTCGCCGCCTGACGTGTCTGAATCGCCCTCCGTGTCCGCTTCTTCTCGGTGATAGGTTCGAACTTGTGATATCTGCGGGGGCAATGAGCCGTAGCCAGGGACGAGTGGCGTTGAGCCGGGTGACCTTGGTGGGGGAGCGGCGGCGAGTGGATCTCGTACTGCCTTCTCAGGAGCCGGTCGGGCTGTTGTTGCCCGAGGTGATGCGGCTGCTCGACGATCAGGTGGGGGCGCGGCCCGAACTGCGGTATCTCGTGGCGGCTGACGGGTCCGCGCTGGCGCAGGACAGCACGCTGGAGTCGGCCGGTGTCGCTGATGGGGCTGTGTTGCGGCTCGTGCGGGCTGAAGATGCGCCTTCCGCGCCCGTCGTGCACGACGTCACCGATGAGGCCGCCGGGGATCTGGACGTGCGGGCCTGGCGGTGGGGGGCCGGGGCCCGGCGTGTGGTGTGTGGGGTTGCTGTGGGGGCTTGGGCTCTCGTCGCTGCGGTGCTTGCTCGGGAGGAGTTCGATGCCTCTCGGGTGGGGGCGGGGCTGTTGGGCGTCAGTGCCGTGGCCGCGGTCGGCGGTGCGGTTTTCGGGCGGGCTCGGCGGCACGGTCTCGCCGCCACGCTCATCGGGGCCGCGGCGGTGCTCGGGGTCTTCGGGGCCTGGACGCTCGGGGGCGCGCACGGGTGGTCCGGGGGCGCGCGGCTTGCGAGTGTCGTCTGCGTTCTTGTTGCTGCGTTGTTGCTGCTCGGGTGGTTCACGCCGTTGGGGCGGGGCGGGGTCGTTGGTGGTGGTGCCCTCGCCGGGTGCGCTGTCGTGTGGGAGGCCGTTCTCGGGATTCAGGGCGGCGGGCACGTCGACCGTGTGGGCGCCGTGCTTGTTGTTGTGTCGGTCGTCGCTCTCGGTGTGCTGCCGCGGCTCGCTCTGATGGCTTCGGGGCTTTCCGGGCTCGACGACCGGCGGTCGGGTGGGGCGTCGGTCAGTCGGTACGACGTGGGGAGCGCCCTCGCGGCCACCCACCGTGGGCTCGTGCTCACCACGGTGGCGTTCGCCGTGTCCGCGGGGGCCGCCGGAGTGCTCGCCCTGCGTGCCGTGTCCGTGTGGTCGGTGCTTCTCACGGGGGCGGCAGCTCTGGTCATGGCCCTGCGCGCGCGGGCGTTTCCGCTCATCGTCGAGGTGGTCGCCCTGCTCGCGGCCGCGGCGGCCGTCGTGGGGCGGCTCGTGTGGGTGTGGCTCGGCGAGTCCGGGACCGCGGGCGGGCCGTTGACGCTGCTCGTCGTACTCGCCCTCGTCCCGCTCCTCGTACTCGCCATGCGGCCCGCCGAACACGTGCGGGTGCGGCTGCGCAGGGTCGGGGACACGCTGGAGTCGCTGGGCGCCATCGCCCTGATTCCGTTGGCGCTCGGGGTGTTCGGGGTGTACGGGCGACTCCTCGACACCTTCGCGTAAGGGTGCGGGACGACATGACTGAGGCGAGGGACTGGCAGCGGGACTTGCTGCGGGAGTTGGGTGCGGGTGCGGGTGCGGGGGCGGGGGCGACTACGACTACGACTGCGGGCGGGGCCTTCGTCTCGCCATCAGCCGCCGCCCCGACCGTCGCCCCGACGCCTGCCCCTGCCTCCGCGCCCGCCCCTGCCCGGCCCGCCGCCCCCGCCGCTGCCCCGCCCGTGAGCGGCATGCCCGCAGCCGAGCCCACTCCCCAGTCCACACCCGGACCCACCCCCGCCACACCCAGGGCCACCCCACCCACCTCCCTCCGCGGAGCGCCCCCCACCCCCGAATCCACCCCCACAGCCGACCCCCGCCTGGCCCTCGCCCTGGGCCGCCCCCAGCACGGCGACCCCCTTCCCCGCCGCACCACCCGCTCCCTGCGCAAGCTCGTCTCCTCCGCGTCGCAGGACGTGGCGGAGGAGAGCCGCATCGCACGTGAGGTGCAGCAGCCCGTCACCACCGGCCGGGTCATCGCAGTGACGTCGATCCGGGGCGGAGTCGGCAAGACCACCGTCGCCGCACTCCTGAGCCGTACGTTCCACCACTACCGGCACGACCCGGTCCTCGCTCTAGAGGCCGACGCCGCGCTCGGCACGCTGCCGGTGCGCCTCGGCGCCGATTCGGTGCGCTGGTCCTGCGCGGACCTCGCGCGGATCCTGACGCCGACGATGCAATTGACGGACATCACGGGCTACTTGGTGCCGGTGCCGGACGGAGGCTGGCTCCTGCCCGCCAGCCAGGGCCGCGTCGGCGCCCCCCTGGACGTACCCACGTACCGCACCGTGACCCTCGCCCTGCGCCGCTACTTCGCGGTGACCGTCGTCGACTGCGAGACGCTGCCCGGCGAGGTGGCCCGCACCGCGATGGACACCGCCCACGCCCGAGTCGTCGTCGCCCCCATGACCGTGGAGGGCGTCAACGGCACCCGCCTCGTCCTGGACTGGCTGGCCCAGCTGCCGCACTCCGCGCTCGCCACCACCGTCGTCGCCCTCACCGCCAACTCACCCGACATGACACTCGACTTGAAGACCGCCGCCGCACACCTGCGGGAGACCGGCGTGGCCGTGGTGCCCGTCGCGTACGACCGCCATCTCGCCCAGGGCGGCCCCGTCCGCGGCACTCACCTCGGCCAGGCCGCCCGCGACGCCGCCGTCCACCTCGCCGCCGAGGCGATGCGGCGCGCGGTGCGGGTGCGGTGAGTCACGCAGTGAGGACCCGATGACCCACCGCCTCGTACATCGCCCCGCCCGCTCCACCCGCCCCCCGGCCGTCACCGCCCGGCGCACCATCGAACCGCCCCCGAACCTCCCCGAGGGCAAGATGGGCAACGCCGCCACCGCGCTGCTCCCGATGGTCGGCGTCATGGGCTCGGTCGTGATGATGACCGTCATCCGCAACAGCCAGTTCGCCGCCCTCGGCGCCATCGTGCTGGTCTTCGCGCTGCTCGGCGGCGTCGCCCTGTTCTGGTCGCAGCGCGGCAAGGCGCAGCGCACCCGGCGTACGCAGCGGGAGCGGTATCTGGAGTACGTGGAGGAGCAGCGCGTCGAACTCGGCGAGACCGAGCGGGAGTTGCGGCGGCGGGCGCGGTTGCTGAATCCGCCGCCGCAGGCGCTGTACGACCTCGTACGGGATCCGGCCCGGCTCTGGGAGCGCCGCCGCGCCGACGCGGACTTCCTCGCCGTGCGGGTGGGCTGTGGCGACGTACCCGTACAGGAAGTGGTGATCGGGCAGCACAGCGGGAGCGGCGTGCTCACGCCGCCCGACCCGTTCATGCTCAACGAGGCGCGTGCCCTGCAGGCGCGGTTCGCCGTGGCGCCCGACTTCCCGCTGGCCGTGCCCCTCGACCGGGCGGGGAACGTGAGCGTCATCGGGGATCGCGAGGGCACGCTGCGCGTGGCCCGCGCCTTGCTGGTCCAGGCCGCCGTGACGCACGCGCCGGACGATCTGGGGATCGCGCTCGGCGTGCCGGGGGAGCGGCTGCCGGAGTGGGAGTGGGCGAAGTGGCTGCCGCACGCGCAGGACCCGACGGCCGACCCGGAGGCGTACGAAGGGCCGGTCGCGGCCCGGCGCATCGCACCGGACGTGGCGCAGCTCGCCCGGCTGTGCGGCGCCGACCTGCGCCGCCGCTCCTCGTACGCGGCCGAGGTGCGGCGCGGCCTGTCCGACAAGAACGCGCTGCAGCTCACCGACCGGCTGCTCGTGGTCAGTGACACGCATGGCGAGAACGCCGAGGAACTGCCGCGCCCGGACACCGCGGTCGGGCTCGCCGACATGGGCGTGACCGTGCTGCACCTGCTGGAACGGCAGATCCACGAGCCGGACGAGGTGAGTGTGCGGATCACCGTCGAGGGCGATCAGGTCGTCGTCGAGGACCTGCGTGCGTCGAGGGCGGGCGGCGCCTCGTCGGAGGGCGCGCACCCGGGCGGTGCGCAGCCGACCGCCGGGCAGGCCGCCGTCGTGCACGGCCTCGCCGACGACGTGAGCATCCCCGGCGCCGAAGGCCTCGCCCGCATGCTGGCGTCCCTCCGCCTCTCCGCCGAGTCCGCCGCCGAAGGCACCCCGGTGTCCGGCCCCGTCGACTTCCCGGCGCTGCTCGGCATCGACGACCCGGCCGCGGTGGACCTGGACCGACTGTGGGCGCCGCGCACCGAGCGGGACTTCCTGCGGGTGCCGATCGGGCTCGACGACCGGCACGAGCCGGTGCTGCTCGACCTGAAGGAGTCGGCCGAGCTGGGCATGGGCCCGCACGGGCTGTGCGTGGGCGCGACCGGCTCCGGCAAGAGCGAACTCCTTCGGACCCTCGTCCTGGCGCTCACCGCCACGCACTCGCCCGAGGACCTCGCGATGGTCCTCGTCGACTACAAGGGCGGCGCGACCTTCGCGCCCTTCACGGAACTGCCGCACGTCGCCGGTGTCATCACCAACCTGGAGAACCAGGCCGACCTCGTCGAGCGCGTCCACACCAGCCTCGCGGGCGAGATCAAGCGTCGCCAGCAGGTCCTCAAGGACGCGGGCAACGTCGCCGACGTCGGGCACTACGCCGCCCTGCGGGAACGGCGGCCCGACCTCGGCCTCGAACCGCTGCCGCACCTGTTCGTCGTCATCGACGAGTTCGGTGAACTCATCACCGCCAAGCCGGACTTCATCGACCTGTTCCTGTCGATCGGCCGGATCGGCCGCTCCATCGGCGTGCACCTGCTGCTGTCCAGCCAGCGCGTCGAGTCCGGCAAGCTGAAGGGCCTGGAGACGTATCTGTCCTACCGGCTCGGCCTGCGCACGTTCTCCGCCGACGAGTCACGGACCGTCCTCGACACGGTCGACGCCTTCCAGCTGCCGCCGCTGCCCGGCTTCGGCTATCTGAAGGTGGACACGTCCACGTACACGCGCTTCAAGGCGGGGTACGTCTCCGGGGCCCACCGGGGGCCGACGGCCGACCGGTCCGACGAGAGCGGGCCGCTCGCCTGGACGTACCCGGCGTACAACCCGGACCCGAACCCCAGCGCCGCCGACCGCCCGCAGGACTCCGCACCGGCGCGCGAGCGCGAGACCGGGCCGACCGTGATGTCCACCGTGGTCGCCCAGCTCGCCACCGCCGCCCCGCCGGTACGCCGCATCTGGCTGCCGCCGCTCCCGGACGCCGTCACCCTCGACGCCGCGGCGGGCCCCCTGCGGGTCTCCGAACGCGGCCTGCACTTCACCCGCGCCCCCGGGCGCCTGAACGTGCCCCTTGGCGTCCTGGACGACCCGGCCCAGCAGTGGCAGGGGCTGTGGACGCTCGACCTGAACGTGGCCGGCGGGCACGTGGCCGTCATCGGCGGCCCCCAGTCCGGCAAGACGACGCTGCTGCGCACGCTCACCCTGTCCCTGGCGCTCACCCACACCCCCGACGAGGTCGCCGTGTACGGCCTCGACCTCGTCGGCGGCGGCCTGTCGGCGCTGGCCGGGCTGCCGCATGTGGGCGGGGTCGCGTCGCGGGCCGACCACGAGCGGCTCGCCCGCACGGTCGCCGAGGTGACCGCCCAGCTCGCCCTGCGCGAGGAACTGTGCCGCGAGCACGGCATCGACTCCCTGGACCAACTGCGGCAGTTGCGGGCCGCAGGCGGCCTCCCCGAGCTCGGCGCCACCGACATCGTGTTGCTCGTCGACGGCTTCGGCTCGCTGCGCGAGGAGTTCGACGAGCTGGACGAGCGGATCGCCGAACTCCTCAAGCGCGGCGGCGGTTACGGCATCCACGTCGTCGCCGGAATGCTGCGCTGGAACGACGTGCGCATCGCCACCCAGTCGATGTTCGGCACGCGGGTGGAGCTGCGCCTGAACGATCCGTCCGACTCCACGGTCGACCGCAAGCTCGCCGAGACGTTCACCGCGGACACCCCGGGACGTGTCCTGACCGACGGCAAGCTGTTCGCGCAGACCGCACTGCCGCGCACCGACGGGCTGCCGAGCCCCGAGGACCTGGGCGCCGCCCTCGACAGCACGGCGCGCACCCTCGCCGCCACCTGGCACGGCGAACTCGCCCCGCCCGTACGCGTCCTGCCCACCCGCCTGCCCGCCACCGGTCTGCCCTCGGCCCACGCTGAACCGCACCGGGTTCCGTTCGGCGTCGACCAGGACAGCCTCTGTCCGGAATACCTCGACCTGTTCGGCCAGGACCAGCACCTCCTGATCCTCGGCGACAACGAGTGCGGCAAGACCAACCTGCTGACACTGATCGTCGACCAGCTCGCCGCCCGCCACGGCGACGACGAACTCGTCTTCGGCGTCTTCGACCCGCGCCGCGGCCTGCGCGGCGTCGTCCCCGAGCCGTACCGAGGCGGCTACGCCCACAACGCCAAGCTCGCGGCGGCTCTCGCCACCGGCATCGCGGGTGAACTCGACAAGCGCCTCCCGGAGACCGCCGACCCCGACGCGACCGGCACCGAGCCCGCCTTCACCGGACCGCGCATCGTCATCCTCATCGACGACTACGACATCCTCACCACTGCGGGCCAGCAGCCCCTGACCCCCTTCCTCCCCTACATCTCCTCCGCCCAGGACATAGGCCTGCACTTCGTCGTCGCCCGCCGCACCGCGGGATCCGCCCGCGCCCTGTACGAGCCGTTCCTCACCACCCTCCGAGAGACCGGCACCACCACCCTCCTGATGACCGGCGACCGCAGCGAAGGCCAGCTCTTCCCGGGCTTGTACGCCTCCCCTCAGCCCCCGGGCAGAGGCACCCTCGTCCGCCGCGGCCGCCCCCACCGGCTGATCCAGACGGCCCTGGCCCACGAGGCCGAAGCCCCCGAAGCCGCCGACACGAAATCCTCCGACGACGAACCGGAAGCGACGAAGCACCTGTGACCAAGGACGTCATCGCCCTCACGCCCGAGATGCCCGACGCCATGGCCCTGCTGGCCGGTCTGCACGCGGGCGGGCCCGAGCTCAGCGTCCACTCCCTGGCCGAAGGGGCCGTCGTCCAGCTGCGCACGCCGGACGGCCGCCCCCTGGTCTCCGTCGAGGCACCCGTGCTCGTCCAGACGCCGGGAGAGGCCCAGCGCCTGCTCGATTCCCAAGTCGAGGCGCCCGACGTGCCGTTCTGGTGGACGGAGGTCCGTGCGTCCACCGCTGTCGCCGAGGCGGCGGACCTCGCCGGATCGTTCTGCGGCCGCCTCACCCTGCTGCTCGGCGGCACCACGTGGCCGCCGGAGGCCGCGACCGTCGGTGTCGTCCACACAGCCGAAGGGCCGACCGGCGAGGAGGCCGGTCCCGAGCCCGAAGGCGCCCTGCCCGCCGTCGACATCCTCACCGACTCCACCGCCGTCGTCCTGGCCGACCGCCCGGTCGTCGCCCTGACGGCCTGGCTCTCCGAAGTCCTGCGTGCCACGGCGGACGCGGGCAGAGCACTGCACATCGTCACCCCGTCCCGCTCCCGCCTGAGCCTGTCTCTGCGCACCGCCCTGACCGGCCCGCCGAACCGCTGGGTGGTGCAGGCTCCCCAGGGCGGCTACTACGACGGCCTGTCCGGCGCCGTACTGCACTGGCGGGACGGCACCTTCACCCCCGCCCTCGACGACGACGGCGAGACCGTGGCGGCCAAGGGCTTCACACCGCCCGCACCCCCGTCCGAACAGCAGCTCACCCTCTCCGTACGCACTCACCACACCCCCGACTCCGACCTCGTCCTGGGCCGTTCCCTCGAAACCGCCTGGCACCATCTCACCGGCGCGGCCCCGGCGGGCTGGGGTACCGCCGAACCCGTCAACCTGCCCTGGTCGCGCCGCCAGTTGACCGCACTGGCCCGCGACCGCGCCCCGGCCCCGAGCCACCTCCTGGCCGTCGGTCACCCCGGCCGCCCCGCGATCGCGAGCCTGCGCGTGAGTCGAACGAAGTCCGGAGTCGCGGAGGAGGCCTCGCTCACTCTCGGATACACGGCCGACGAGTCCCCGCCCCTGGACACCCTGGAGACGCTGGCCGGAGCCCTCGCGTCCGAGCACGGTCTGAGCACCCTGCTCATCACCCTGCGCCGGTCCCGCCACGACCTCACAGTTCCGGCCCACCTCGAAGGCCCGCCCATCCCCGTCTCCTTCACGCTGGGCGCCGCAGACGTACAAGCCGTGGGCCTCGACCACGCCCGCCGCCCACCCCTGCCGCAGCCGCCCACCTCACTCGGTCTCACCGCCGCCCCCGCTCTGCACTACCGCCTGAGTGACGGCACGAGCCCGGATGCCTGGACCGACCTCGAGGCGCTCAGCCGACACCTGAGAAACGCGTAGCCCACCCGCCGACCAGATGCTTACGATCACCCCATGACCACCCCCACCTCCCCCACGTTCGACCAGCTCGTGGCCGAAGCCGAAGCCGCCCCCACAGCGGGCTGGGACTTCTCCTGGTTCGAGGGCCGGGCCACCGAGGCGCGGCCCTCGTGGGGGTACGCGCGGGCCATGGGCGAGCGGCTCGGGCGGGCCGAGGCGGCGCTCGATCTGCAGACCGGTGGGGGTGAGGTGCTGGCCTCCGCGCCCGTGCTGCCGCCGCTCGCCGTCGCCACCGAGGGGTGGGCGCCCAATGTCGCCAAGGCCGCCGCCCTCCTGCATCCGCGCGGTGTGGTCGTCGTGGCCTCGCCGGAGGACGCGCCGTTGCCGTTCGCGGACGGGGGGTTCGACCTGGTCACCAGCCGTCATCCGGTGACGCCGCACTTCGAGGAGATCGCTCGTGTGCTGCGGCCCGGTGGGACGTACTTCGCCCAGCACGTGGGGCCAAGCAGTGTGTTCGAGCTGGTCGAGTACTTCTTGGGGGAGCAGCCCGCGGAGGTCAGGGGCGCGCGGGATCCGGAGGGGGAGCGGGTGCGGGCCGAGGCCGCCGGGCTCGATGTCGTCTCGTTGCGTGCCGAGCGGTTGCGGATGGAGTTCTACGACATCGGGGCCGTCGTCCACTTCCTGCGGAAGGTCGTGTGGATGGTGCCGGGGTTCACGGTAGACGCCTACCGGCCGCGCCTGCGCGAACTGCACGAGCTGATCCGCGACGAGGGGCCGTTCGTCGCCCACAGCACCCGCCACCTGTTCGAAGCGGTGAAGCGGTAGCCAGCGGTGCTGCGGTAGTCGGCCAGTCCGGCGGTAGCCGCCAGTGCTGCGGTAGTCGCCAGCCCAGCGGTAGTCATCCGTTCGGCGGTACTGTCGGTTCGGTAAGTGAGTCGGCGGAGCCGGTACGTGGACGAGGAGTTGGCATGGCGCATCGCAAGGGACCGTACCTCTGCGGCCTGGACGCGGCCGTGGATGTCGTCGGCGGCAAGTGGAAGCCCCTGATCCTGTGGGCGCTGTACGCCGGTCGTACGCTCCGTTTCGGTGAGCTGCGGCGGCATGTGCCCGGCGTCAGCGAGAAGATGCTGATCCAGCAGCTCCGCGAGATGGAAGCCGACGGCATCGTCCACCGCGAGGTCTACCGCGAGGTGCCGCCCAAGGTCGAGTACTCCCTCACCGAGCTCGGCCAGACCCTGAACATGGCCCTCGTCCCCCTCGGCATCTGGGGCGACCAGCACATGGAGCGGCTGGTGGAGCGGCACGCCGAGAAGACCGGCGGCGGGGGTGCGAAGACCGACGCCGAGGGGGCGAAGACCGGTGGCGGAGGTGCCGAGGCCGGTGGCGGCGGTGGCCGGTCGGGTGCCGCAAGCGCGGCCGTCCAGTCCGCCTGAGTGTGCGAATCAGTCCCCTCGGGCGTACGAATCGGGGCAATTCGCCAACGCCCCGCCAGTCGATTCCGCATCGTTATCCGAACTGGCTCGATTCCGCCCCGCGCCTCCCGTAAGTTCAGACCAACGCTAATTCGCGTGAGCAAAGCTGCGCGGGCGGTGCCGCGCAGTGGAGGGGGCTGCGCGGCCTCGTGCGTCCATCGAAGCCCGACGCCCCGCCCGGCCGCCGCCCCGTCGAGGCCCCGCCTCCGTTCGCCGCGCCCCACCCTCACCCCGCCGCCGTCAAGCCCGCGCCCCGCGCCCGCGTCACCCGTCGGGAGTACCCGCCGTCGGCGACCGGATCGCGCCGGGAGGGCCGAAATCCGGTGGGAGAACAGGCTCAGCCAGTTGTCGGGCAACTTCGGAGCGTAGTTGTGGCACGCCGATGCACCCCGAACCACTTACGAAGGGTTATGGTGGAAACCCCCCCTCGGGCCGGTCCGTCTCCCCCCCCCACGGACCGGCCCGTTTTTTGTGCCCACTTTCGGGCCCCTGCGGAGCGGCCGAGGAGCAGGCCGGACGGCCTCGCCCCCGAGCCCCCTCCGGCCCCCGCCCGACCAGCAGCCTGACCAGCACCGATTCAGCCCGTCCGGCGTTTGAGGACGAGGCCGGAGGCCGATCGGCGGTGCCCCCGGCCCAAGGGCACCCCACCCCCAGGGCGCCCCCGCCGGACCTAGCCCCGGCCGGCCCAGATGTTCGTCCCCGCCGTGGAAACGGCGAACGCGTCGATCTCGGAGAGCTCCGCGTCCGTGAGCTTCGGCCCGGACAGCGCCGCCACGTTCTCCTCCAGCTGCCGCACGCTGGAGGCGCCGATGAGGGCGGACGTCATGCGCTCGTCGCGCAGGACCCAGTTCAGGGCCAGTTGCGCGAGCGACTGCCCGCGCCGCGCTGCGATGTCGTTCAGGCCATTGAGGCGGCGTACGACCTCGTCGCTGAGGAGCTGCGGGTCGAGGGACTTGCCCTGGGTGGCGCGGGAGCCCTCGGGGATGCCCTTCAGGTACTTGTTCGTCAGCAGGCCCTGGGCGAGCGGGACGAAGGAGATGCAGCCCATGCCCTCCGCCTCCAGGGTGTCGAGCAGGCCGTCGTCCTCGGTCCAGCGGTTGATCATCGAGTAGGACGGCTGGTGGATGAGGGGGCGTACGCCCATCTCGCGCAGCAGCCGCGCCGCCTCCGCGGTCTGCTCGCTGTTGTACGAGGAGACGCCGACGTACAGCGCCTTGCCCTGCTGGACCGCCGAGGCGAGGGCGCCCATCGTCTCCTCGAGCGGGGTGTCCGGGTCGAAGCGGTGCGAGTAGAAGATGTCCACGTAGTCCAGGCCCATGCGGTCCAGGGACGCGTCGAGCGAGGACAGCAGGTACTTCCGGGAACCCCACTCGCCGTACGGACCGTCGTACATGAGGTAGCCCGCCTTGGTCGAGATGACCAGCTCGTCCCGGTGGGGGGCGAAGTCCTGGGCGAAGAGCTTGCCGAAGTTCAGCTCCGCGCTGCCGGGCGGCGGGCCGTAGTTGTTCGCCAGGTCGAAGTGGGTGACGCCCAGGTCGAAGGCGCGGCGCAGGATCGCGCGCTGCGCGTCGAGGGCGCGGTCGTCGCCGAAGTTGTGCCACAGGCCGAGGGAGACGGCGGGCAGCTTCAGGCCGCTGCGGCCGCTGCGCCGGTACTCCATGGACTCGTAACGGTCCGCTGCTGCGCGGTACTCGGAGGTGTCGTTCATGAGGACGAAGCTACTTGAGGGGACGCGGGTACGGCCGCAGTGCCGTGTGCGACGGATCCGCGTACGGCCGCACCGCGCCGACCGGCCCGGCGCCGGGCGGCCTCGCGGGCGAAGGCCGGAGCCCGCCCCGCCCACGCGGAACGAGGCCCCCTCCGGCAGCGGTACGCTTTCGCCTTCGGGGACTGCCGTCTGTTGGAGGGGCTGACACACGTGAAGCTGCGCGACCTGGTGTACGGACTCTACGCACGCCGGGTGGAAGGCCGCCTCGACCACGACCAGGTGCCCAAGCACATCGGCGTCATCCTCGACGGCAACCGCCGCTGGGCGAAGGCCTCCGGCGGCACCACCGCCCAGGGTCACCAGGCGGGCGCGTACAAGATCGAGGAATTCCTCGGCTGGTGTGCCGAGACCGACGTCGAGGTCGTCACGCTGTGGATGCTCTCCACGGACAACTTCGACCGCCCCGAGGAGGAGCTGATCCCGCTCCTCGGCATCATCGAGGACACCGTCCGCAGCCTCGTCGACGACGGCCGCTGGCGCGTGCACCACGTCGGCGCCCTCGACCTGCTGCCGTCCCGCACCCAGGGCGTGCTGAAGGAGGCCGAGCAGGCCACGCACACCCGCACCGGCATACTCGTGAACGTCGCCGTGGGCTACGGCGGCCGCCAGGAGATCGCCGACGCCGTCCGCTCCCTGCTGCTCGACCACGCCGAGCGCGGCACCGCCATCGAGGACGTCGCCGAGAGCGTCGACGTCGAGCAGATCTCCAAGCACCTCTATACGAGTGGCCAGCCCGACCCCGATCTGGTGATCCGGACGAGTGGTGAACAGCGGCTCTCGGGCTTCATGCTCTGGCAGTCCGCTCACTCCGAGTACTACTTCTGCGAAGTCTTCTGGCCGGCCTTCCGCAAGGTCGACTTCCTGCGTGCGCTGCGTGATTACGCCGCGCGCCACCGCCGTTACGGCGGATGACGCAGCAGCCCCGATGAGGTCTCGGTAACCAGGAGTTAACCAACGCGCCGTCATATGCCATGGCATGGCTGCGCTTGTTCGAGGGAATACCACTTGCAGGTCGGCGTCCGATTCACGGACGCCGGATCTCAGCGGACGGCACGGGGCCGTCCGCCCGGGAGGCCCTTTGCACCAGGACGACCGCGCGCCGAGCGCGGACGACAGGGAGGGCCGGTGTTCGGCCCGCGCAGGGTGGCCAGTCACCGGCCCAGTTCCCTCCGTCGCTCCCCGACCTCATCCGAGGGGGTACGTCCTTCCGTGGTGACCAGCACAAAGCGCCAGCAAGGCCGGCGCACCTATGTTCTTGACACCAGCGTTCTGCTCGCCGACCCGAACGCCCTGTCCCGCTTCGACGAGCACGAAGTAGTGCTGCCGATCGTCGTCGTGACGGAGCTCGAGGCCAAGCGGCACCATCCCGAGCTCGGCTACTTCGCCCGGCAGGCGCTGCGTCTGCTCGACGACTGCCGGATCCGCTTCGGGCGCCTGGACGCGCCGATCCCGATCGGCGACCTGGGCGGCACGCTGCGCGTCGAGCTCAACCACTCCGACCCCGGCGTGCTCCCGGCGGGCTACCGCCTGGGCGACAACGACTCACGGATCCTCGCGGTGGCACGCAACCTCCAGGCGGAGGGGTACGAGGTCACGGTCGTCTCCAAGGACCTGCCGCTCAGAATCAAGGCATCGTCCGTCGGTCTCCTCGCCGAGGAGTACCGCGCGGAGCTCGCCATCACGGACGCCTCCGGCTGGACCGGAATGTCCGAACTGACCCTCTCGGGGGAGCAGGTCGACCTTCTCTTCGAGACGGACAGCCTGTACGTCCCCGAGGTCGCCGACCTGCCCGTGCACACGGGCCTGACCATCCAGTCCGAGCGCGGCAAGGCGCTCGGCCGGATCTCGCCCGAGGGCAACGTCCGTCTCGTACGCGGCGATCGCGAGGCCTTCGGCATCAAGGGGCGCAGCGCGGAACAGCGCATCGCGCTCGACCTCCTGCTCGATCCGGACGTCGGCATCATGTCGATGGGTGGCCGCGCGGGCACCGGCAAGTCGGCGCTAGCCCTCTGCGCGGGCCTGGAGGCCGTCCTGGAACGCCGCCAGCACCAGAAGGTGATGGTGTTCCGGCCGCTGTACGCGGTGGGCGGGCAGGAGCTCGGCTATCTGCCGGGCACCGAGGCCGAGAAGATGGGGCCCTGGGCACAGGCCGTCTTCGACACCCTCGGGTCCGTCGCGGGCAAGGAGGTCATCGAGGAGGTCTCGGCGCGCGGCATGCTGGAGGTGCTGCCGCTCACCCACATCCGGGGCCGCTCGCTGCACGACGCCTTCGTCATCGTGGACGAGGCCCAATCCCTGGAGCGGAACGTCCTCTTGACCGTTCTGTCCAGGATCGGGGCGAATTCACGTGTCGTACTGACCCATGACGTCGCCCAGCGCGACAACCTCCGGGTCGGCCGGTACGACGGAGTCGTGGCCGTCATCGAGAAACTGAAGGGGCATCCGCTCTTCGCGCATGTCACCCTCACCCGGTCCGAGAGGTCGCAGATCGCGGCGCTTGTGACCGAAATGCTGGAGGACGTCCAGATCTGACACCGCCTGATACGAGCAGGCCGAGAGGTCCGTTGGATCTGGGGCATCTGTCCAAGTTCGGTTCCCCTACGGGGTAGTTGGCGCCGCCCGGCGAAGCGAGTGAGCCTAGCCGGGCGGCGTCTTGGTGTGCGGGTGTTTCCGCAAAACTCCTGGGGCAAACGGGGTGTGAGCTTTCCCACGCAACGCAGAATTGCCTCGCGGCGTCTCGCTACGGCAGAGTCTGGGTCCTGTCAGGCCCCGCATACGGCACTCCTGTACCCCCAGCGGTACAGAACAACAGAACTTCATAGTGGTAGCCGTATGCCGCCCGAG
This sequence comes from Streptomyces flavofungini, assembly GCF_014650815.1. Classification (GTDB taxonomy): domain Bacteria; phylum Actinomycetota; class Actinomycetes; order Streptomycetales; family Streptomycetaceae; genus Streptomyces; species Streptomyces flavofungini. Next base: position 578,432 of record NZ_BMVR01000002.1, on the reverse strand, counting down.
CACCAAGCGGCGCTCCTGTCCAAGGAGTTGTCCACCGGGCCCGCGCCTCCCGTGACCGAAGTACCCAGCGGAGGCCAGCGCCAGGGGCACGATTGCGTCCGCGGGGTCACCTATGCGGGCGATGCTGGAAGGAAACCGTGTGAGCCGGATCTCGGTCCGGGGATTCGCGGTGGCTTCGGCCACTGCGGTCACCACCGTCGGCGCTGTCGTGGGTGTTGCCTCGGGCGACACCCAGTCCTCGAAGTCCAACGACCTCGAGACGACGGCAAGCGACGCGACTCTCCTCGCAGACATACCCGCGGGTCAGCACGCCCAGGTGCAGACCACGTCCGTGGCGCAGCAGGCCGACGCCCAGGCGATGGCCGCCGACACGGCGGCGAAGAAGTCCGCGGCCGAGGCCGCGCGCAAGCAGGCCGCCAAGGACGCCGTAGCCAAGCAGCAGGCGGCCGAGAAGGCGGAGAAGGCCGAGAAGGAAGCCGCCGCGAAGAAGGCCGCGGAGAAGAAGGAGCGTGAGAAGGCCGCCGAGACCAAGGCCAGCCGCTCCTCCGGACGCGACGCCTCCGACTTCGCGCCGCAGAGCTCCTACTCCGTCTCGCAGGTCCAGGCGATGGCCCGGCAGATGGTCCCGGCCGGTCAGTTCCAGTGCTTCAGCAACATCGTGAACCACGAGTCGACCTGGAACTACAAGGCCACCAACGCCTCCTCCGGCGCGTACGGCCTCGTTCAGGCGCTGCCCGGTTCCAAGATGTCCTCCGCGGGCGCGGACTGGCGCACCAACCCGGCCACCCAGATCAAGTGGGGCCTGAACTACATGAACGACCGCTACGGCAGCCCGTGCGGTGCCTGGGACTTCTGGCAGAACAACAACTGGTACTGAGGTGTGCGGCGGGCGCTGACCAGCGATGAACAGCGCCGCGCTCGCTCTCAACCTTCAGGGACCCCTCACCGTCCTACGGTGAGGGGTCCCGCCCGTGTACGGTCGGTCCGACAGTCCCCCGAGCAGAACCGGGGGACTTGGTACGTGGTGGGGCAAGACGGGGGTAGAGGACGGATCATGGCGCGAGTTCCAGGGTGGCGCGGCCGCGTGGGCGGCGCGCTGACCAGGATGGGAGAACGCCTGGGCGCGGACGGCTCCAAGGAGTGGGCCGCGGGCACGGGTGCCGACGCGGACGCGAGCGCGCCCGACGTGAGTGTCTCCGACCGTGCTGCGGCCAACGGGTCCGCGGCCCACGCCGCCACCGCCGACGGTGCCACGGCCGAGGGTGCCGCCGGCCACGGGAAGCTGTCGCTGCGCAAGCGGTACGCGGACCGGGTGCGGGCCGCCGCGGCCGCCGAGGACGCTCTGGACGACCTGTCGGACGACCTGCCGTCGGACTCCGGCGCGTCCGGCTCCGGCGCCGCCGACCAGGTCCCCGCCGTTCCCGCCCCGCCGGCCTACGCGCCCGACATAGGAGCACGGCCCGACCCCGTCGCCGCCGTGCCCTGGGGGGTGCGGGTCGCCGCCGAGGCCGGGTGGCGGCTGCTCGTCCTCGCCGGGACCGTCTGGGTCCTGATGAAGGTCATCAGCGCCGTCCAGCTCGTCGTCTTCGCCTTCGTCGCCGCGCTCCTCATCACCGCGCTGCTCCAGCCCACCGTCGCCCGCCTCAAGCGGCTCGGGCTGCCGCAGGGGCTCGCCACCGTCTGCACCGCCGTGCTCGGCTTCGTGATCATCGGGCTCGTGGGCTGGTTCGTGGTCTGGCAGGTCATGGAGAACGTCGACAACCTCTCCAGCCAAGTCCAGGACGGCATCGAGGACTTGCGGAAGTGGCTGCTCAACAGCCCCTTCCACGTCACCGAGGACCAGATCAACGACATCGCCAAATCGCTGCGCGAGGCCGTCGGCGCCAACTCCGAGGAGATCACCTCCGCCGGGCTCGAAGGCGTCACCGTCATCGTCGAGGCGATGACCGGCATCCTCCTCGCGATGTTCTCCACGCTGTTCCTGCTGTACGACGGGCCGCGCATCTGGAAATGGTTCCTGAAGCTGGTGCCCGCCGCGGCCCGGCCGGGCGTCGCGGGCGCGGGTCCGCGGGCGTGGCGGACGCTCACCGCGTATGTGCGGGGCACGGTGATAGTGGCTCTCATCGACGCCGTGTTCATCGGCGTCGGCATCTACTTCCTCGGCGTGCCCATGGCCGTGCCGCTCGCCGTCTTCATCTTCCTCTTCGCGTTCATCCCGCTCGTCGGCGCCGTCATCTCCGGGGCGCTCGCCGTGGTCGTCGCGCTGGTCACGCAGGGCGTGTTCACGGCGGTGATGGCGCTGATCGTGGTGCTCGCGGTGCAGCAGATCGAGGGCCACATCCTGCAGCCCTTCATCCTCGGGCGGGCAGTGGCCGTGCATCCGCTGGCCGTGGTGCTCTCGGTGGCCGCCGGGGGGATGGTCGCCGGGATCGGCGGGGCGGTGGTGGCGGTGCCGTTGGTCGCGGTGACGAACACGGTGGTCGGCTATCTCCGCGCGTACGCCCGCGAGGCGGCGCTGAAGCAGGCTCCCCAACCCCGCGGAGCCACCGCCTCCGAACTGGCCCCCACCTCCACGGGCCCCGAGGCCTGACCTGCGCCGAGGCTTGCCCCGTGCGGGCGTGCTGGTCTCTCTCCCCCCTGATCGGCGCTCCGCGCCTCGTCCTCAAGCGCCGGACGGGCTGGGATGGCTGGGTGTCCCCGTCGGGTGGGACGGTCCTCCGCCGATCGGCGCTCCGCGCCTCGTCCTCAAGCGCCGGACGGGCTGGGACGGCTGGGTGTCCCCGTCGGGTCGGACGGTCCTCCCCCGATCGGCCTGCGGCCTCGTCCTCAAGCGCCGGACGGGCTGGATTTCCCCGCCCGGTCGTCTCAGTCAGCTCGGAGAGCGAAGCCCGTCTGCCCCACCCGAAGGGTGAACTCCACCCGCCCTGTCCGGAGGGCAATCCCCACCCGTCCCCTCGCAGGGCGCGCCCGCCCGGCTCGCCTCGCCCGCCCGGAGGGTGCACCCCACCCCCGGTCACTCATCGCCCCGCCCGGAGGGCAAGGGGGGCGGGTGGGTGGGGGAAGAGCCCGTCCGGCGATTGAGGACGAGGTGCGGAGCGCCGACCGGGGGTGGGGTGCGCGTAGGGCCCCGCTCGAGGTGAGCGGGGCCCTACGTGGACGTACCGGAGGAGTCGTCGGGGGTCAGCCCGCGAGGTGCTCCTCGGAGTCGAGCGTGACGCCGACCGCCTGGACGACGGCGGCGATCTTGACCGCTTCCTGGATGGTTTCGCGGTCGACACCGGCCTTGCGGAGCACCTGCTCGTGGGAGTCGAGGCACTGCCCGCAGCCGTTGATCGCGGAGACCGCGAGGGACCAGAGCTCGAAGTCGACCTTCTCCACGCCCGGGTTGCCGATGACGTTCATCCGCAGACCGGCGCGCAGCGTCCCGTACTCCGGGTCGGAGAGCAGGTGCCGCGTGCGGTAGAAGACGTTGTTCATCGCCATGACGGCGGCAGCCGACTTCGCGGCGGTGTACGCCTCGGGGGAGAGGTTCGCCTTCGCCTCGGGCTCCAGCTCACGCAGCACGCGCGGCGAGCGCGAGGCGATCGCGCAGGCGAGCACGGTGCCCCACAGCTGCTGCTGCGGCAGGTCGCTGTTGCCGATGACCGAGCCCAGGTTCAGGCGCAGGTCCTTGGCGTAGTCCGGTACGGCGGACTTGAGTTCGTCGAGAGCCATGAGGATCAGTGCTCCGTCACTCGCCGGAGAGCAGCGCGACCGGGTCCAGGGTCTCGTCACCCTTGCTCCAGTTGCACGGGCACAGCTCGTCCGTCTGGAGGGCGTCGAGGACCCGCAGGACCTCCTTGGGGTTACGGCCGACGGAACCGGCGGTCACCATCGTGAACTGGATCTCGTTGTTCTGGTCCACGATGAAGACGGCGCGCTGCGCGAAGCCGTCCTCGCCCTCGATGCCGAGGTCACGCATGAGCTCGTGCTTGGAGTCGGCCAGCATCGGGAAGGGCAGGTCGGTCAGGTCCGGGTGGTCCTTGCGCCAGGCGTGGTGCACGAACTCGGAGTCGCCGGAGAAGCCGAGGACCTGCGCGTCACGGTCGGCGAACTCGTCGTTCAGCTTGCCGAAGGCGGCGATCTCGGTCGGGCACACGAAGGTGAAGTCCTTGGGCCACGCGAAGACGATCTTCCACTTGCCCTCGTAGGTCTTGTGGTTGATCTGCTCGAACTCCTTGCCCGTCTCCAGCGAGACACAGGCAGTCAGGTCGAACTCGGGGAACTTGTCACCGACAGTGAGCACGCGCTCTCCTTGCAGCGTAGGAGCCCGGTAAGGGGCTCCAGGGGGTTGGACTGCTGTCGATCGTGGCACAGAGTGCATTGATTAGGGAAATAGCTACACTCGGTCGTGTTGATCGGAGGTAGCTATCAGTGCGAGCCATAAATAGGGGCAAGCAACCCAGCCTGGCGCAGCTGCGCGCCTTCGCGGCCGTGGCCGAGCACCTGCACTTCAGGGACGCGGCGGCAGCAATCGGGATGAGTCAGCCCGCGCTGTCCGGTGCGGTGTCCGCGCTGGAGGAGGCACTGGGTGTCCAGCTCCTGGAGCGCACCACCCGCAAGGTGCTGCTCTCCCCGGCGGGGGAGCGGCTCGCGGTGCGCGCCAAGGCGGTGCTCGACGAGGTCGAGGCGCTGATGGAGGAGGCGGACGCGGTGAAGGCGCCGTTCACCGGCGCGCTGCGGCTCGGGGTGATCCCGACGGTGGCGCCGTACCTGCTGCCGACGCTGATCACCCTGGTCCACGAGAAGTACCCGGACCTCGACCTCCAGGTGCACGAGGAGCAGACCTCCTCGCTCCTCGAAGGGCTCGCGGCGGGGCGGCTCGACCTGCTGCTGCTCGCGGTGCCCCTCGGTGTGCCCGGAGTCACCGAACTCCCGCTCTTCGACGAGGACTTCGTGCTCGTCACGCCCCTCGACCACTGGCTCGGCGGCCGCGAGGGCATTCCGCGCGAGGCGCTCAAGGAACTCAACCTGCTGCTCCTGGACGAGGGGCACTGCCTGCGCGACCAGGCGCTCGACATCTGCCGCGAGGTGGGCCGCGCGGACGCGCCCGTCACCACGACCGCCGCAGGCCTCTCCACCCTCGTCCAGCTCGTCGCGGGCGGCCTCGGCGTGACCCTGCTGCCGCGTACGGCACTCCGCGTCGAGGCGAGCCGCAGCAGCCAGCTCCTGACGGGGTACTTCGCCGACCCGGCCCCGACGCGGAGGGTCGCACTCGCGATGCGTACGGGGGCCGCGCGGGCGGCTGAGTACGAGGAGTTGGCGGGGGCGTTGCGGGAGGCGCTGCGGCCGTTGCCGGTGCGGGTGTTGTGAGGAAACGGGGGGTGGGGGCACACAGCCGAGCTGTGTGCCCCCACCCCCCCGCTGACGTCACCCCGCGGGAGCTACTCCGTGCGGAGCCCGTCCGGCCGCATCATCCGCCACAGCGCAGGCAGGCTCAGCAGCGTCACCGTCGCGACCAGCGCCGCGCCCGCCGCACACAGCGGCAGGAACACCAGCCAGTCGGTGACGGACTTGTCCACCATCCGGCACATCACGGCCCCGAGGGCCAGGCCGCCGGCGATGGCGAGGCCGAGGCCGAGCACCACCGGGACGGCCGTCTGCCACAGCACCGACCAGGCCATCGACGAGCGCCGGGTGCCGAAGGCGGTCAGGGCGGCCAGGAGCCGCTTGCGCTCCCGCAGTTGCTCAAGGGTGGAGACCAGCATGGACGCGGCGATCAGCATCATCGTGGCGATCGCGCCCGCCTGCAGCCCCTTCTGCACCGAGGCGTACTGCTTGTCGCGCTCGATCATGCGGATCGTGTACACGCGGATCAGCGGATCGATCTGCGTGGCCGCGTTGCGCACGTACTCCTCGGCGTCCTTGACCTTCGGGTCGATCTGCACGAGGGCCTGGGTGTTCGCGTCCTCCAGCTTCGCCACGTCGATCGCGCCGGGCGTCACGAAAATGCCGTTGTAGCGGTCGCCCACCGGGTCGGGGCGCGAGGTGACCGTGCGGCTCGACTTCGGCAGCGTCCACGGGATGTGCTTCCCGCGCGGCTTGCTCGCGTAGTCGCCCCAGCTCTCGCTGTTGAGGTCGACCTTCTTGCCGGGCCGTGCCGTCTGGTCCACCCACTGGTCCAGGTCCCGGTCCCCGGTGTGCACGACGAAGGTGTCGCCGTCCTTGCAGGAGTCGACCCGCGCCAGTTCGCGCAGGGTCGCGCAGGTGCCGACGGACAGCTCGGTGGTGGGCCGCATGTCGTCGGCGTTCTTCAGCTCGCCCGGCTTGACCACGTACGACGAGACCCGGCCGATGACGCCCTTGACGCCCTTCGCGGTGCGGAAGTCGTCGATCATCCGCTGCGCCAGCGGACCGCTGGCCTCCGGCGAGCTGACGTTGAGCTGGGCGCGCCGCGGGTCCTGGTCGGTGGTGGTGTTGAAGTCGTCGTGCATGGACGCGAAGAGCATCTGCAGCGCGACCGCGCCCGCCACCGCGACCGTGATGCCGCTGACCGCGCGGGCCGCCGTGCCGCTGCTCAACTGCAGCCGCCGGGTGGCGAGCTGCCAGGGCACGGGGCCGCCGCGCAGCCTGGCCACGGCCGCCTCGACCAGCCAGGGCATCAGCGTCGCGAGGCCCACCAGGACGAGGGTGGCGCCCGCGGCGATGGAGTACACCTGCACGTTCTCGCCCGCGGTGCGGGTCACCTGGTCCTGGTTGAGCAGGATCACCAGGCCGCCGACGGGCAGAACCAGCCGCCACCACAGCCGCCGCTTGCGTGCCGTCGTGCTGCGTACGACACCGAGGGGCTCGATGGCGACGGCGCGCAGCGAGACCAGGGTGACGAGCACGGACGAGACCGGCACGGCCACCGCGATCAGCGCGGCGAGGCCGGGCATCGGCACCATGTCAGAGGGGAACGCGCTGACCTTCCAGATGTCGACGACGCCCACCAACTGCCGTACGCCCAGGAAGAACACGGCACCGAGCGCGAGGCCGAGGAGGGCGCCGAAGAGCGCCTCGCCCGCCGCGATCCGGCGCACCGAACGCCGGTCCGCGCCGACGAGCCGCAGCGCCGCGAGGCGCTGGTCGCGCCGCTCGCCGCCGAAGCGCACCGCGGTGCCGATGAAGATGAGCACCGGGGTGAGCAGCACGACGCAGATCAGGACGACGAGCACGACCAGGAGGGGGTCGAGCGGCTCGGCCGGGTCGTCGTAGCCGAACGCCTTGATGCGGTGGGCGCCCTGATCCTTGGTGAGGGTGTCGGAACCCGTGTAGTAGTAGAGCTCCTTGGGGCTCATGAGGCCCGCGTCACCGATGGTGCCCGTGACGCGGTAGCCCTCGAAGCGCTCCTTGAGGAGTTTGCCCTCGGAGCTGTTCATCAGGTCGCGCAGGGCGGGCGAGACCACCATCTCGCCGCCCTTGGGCAGCTCGCTCACGCCGGGCGGGAGCACCGGGTGGTCGCCGTCGGCGCGCACCGAGCGGCCGCCGATCTCCGAGTCGCGGAAGTCGGTGCCCGCGTCGACGATCAGGATCGTCGAGTCGGAGCGGTCGATCTTCTTGGCGGCCATCGTGTCCGCGGGATGGCGCGCCGTCGCGCGGGCGTCGCGGTTGGTGAGCAGGTCGGGCACGGAGGCGGCGCCGAGAAGGAGCGCGACGCCCAGGCCCACGCCGACGGCGGTGAGCGCGGTGCGCACCCAGCCCTCCCGGCCGCCGCCGACCGCGAAGCGGATGCCCATGACGAGGTCGCGCAGCCAGGCGCGGGCGCCGGTGGGTCCGGTGGGCCGGTCCGCGGTGACGGGCCGCTCCACCGGCTTCGTACGGGTCGTGCTCATACCAGGCGCTCCATGTCCCGGGACTTGCCGTCGCGCACGACGACCTCGCGGTCGGAATAGGCGGCGACCCGGGTCTCGTGGGTGACGAGGACGACGGCCGCGTTGGTGGAGCGGGCGGCGTCGGTGAGCAGTTCCATCACGCGCTCGCCGTTGAGGGAGTCGAGGGCGCCGGTCGGCTCGTCCGCGAACAGCACGCGCGGGTTGGTGACGAGGGAGCGGGCCACGGCGACGCGCTGGCCCTGGCCGCCGGACGCCTGGCCGGGACGCTTGTCGCGTACGTCGTCGACCTCCAGGCGCTCCATCCAGGTCAGGGCGGTCCGCTCGGCGTCGCGGCGCTTGGCGCCGTTGAGCCTGAGCGGAAGGGCGACGTTCTCCAGGCACGTCAGCTCCGGGACGAGCTGCCCGAACTGGAACACGAACCCGAACTCGCTGCGGCGCAGCGCGCTGAGCGCGGTGTCGCTCATGCCGGCCAGGCTCCGGCCGTTGTACGTGATCTCGCCCGCGTCCGGCCGCACGATCCCCGCGAGGCAGTGCAGGAGCGTGGACTTGCCGGAGCCGGAGGGGCCCATCACGGCGACGATCTCGCCCGGGTGGATGGAGAACTCGGCGCCGTCGAGCGCGGTGGTCGGGCCGTAGGCCTTGCGCAGCCCGTCTGCGGTGAGCAGGGAACCAGCGGGGGTCATGAGGGGAGCACCTCCTTGGCGAGCTTGCCCAGTCGGGCGGAGGTGAGCTCCAGCCAGCGCAGGTCGGCTTCGAGATGGAACAGGGCGTGGTCGCAGATGAGCTGATCGGCGAGATCGCCCTTCCGCTTGCGGTCGGTGAGGATCCGCATCAGGCGCAGGTGTTCTGCGCGCTGGGTGTCGAGGATGTCGCCGGCGTCGCGGTCGGTGAGGAGCGCGAGGACGACCTTGGTGTAGAGCGTCGACTGGAGGTACGGCTCGGGCTTCTCCGGCGTCGCGAGCCACCGCTGGACATCGGTGATGCCCGCCTCGGTGATGGCGTACCGCTTCCGCTCGGGACCGCCGCCCGCCTCCACCCCGTCGACCTCGACGAGGCCGTTCTTCAGGAGCCGGGACATGGTCGAGTAGACCTGGCCGTAGTGCAGCGGCTTGTCGTGCCCGAACTTCTCGTCGAAGGCGCGCTTGAGGTCGTAGCCGTGGCGGGGCCCGGATTCCAGGAGCCCGAGGAGGGTGTGACCGATGGACATGCGGAGCACTATACACAGCACGTATACGTGGTGTGTATACGCGCAGTGTCTAGGTCGCCGGACGACTGTGTGTTCGGGTCGCGGGCAACCGTCAGTGGCCCTGGTGAGTCGATTTGGGTGGGACGGCACTGGTTCCCCAGGGATGGGTGCTGATTGTCACGTCCGGAAAAGGCTGGATCGTGGGGAGTTTGTCCTCTGGCGCGGTGTTAGCTTCATGAGCTGACCTGAGGTGCCATCGGTACGCAGAGGCACGACCCGAGCACGAACCGAGCACGACGCAGCACGCAGCACGAAGCACCAAGACGACGAGACGAAGCGGAGCGCCACAGTCATGGGCCGAGCGGAAGAGCGAAAAGCGCGGCAGCGCGGTGCGCGCCGGGCAGCGCGCCCCCGCCCGTCCGGCGGCGCCCCCGCCACCGGCAGTCCGTCCGTCGCCGGACCCGGCGGGGACGGGCCGACGGGCGTCGACCCCGGCGGCCCCGGCGGCCCCGGCGGCGAGGACACCGCGCGCGAGGGCATACCCGGCGCGAGCGAGTCCGGTGAGGGCGACGGCGACGGTGGCCGCGCGGCCCGCCGCGCCCGCTCGGCCAAGCCCAAGCGCACCGGCATCCGCCGCTTCTTCACCTGGAAGAAGCTCCTGGGCGCCTTCTTCAGCTTCATCCTGCTCGGCATGCTCGGCTTCGTCGTGCTGTACCTCGTCGTGGACATCCCCGAGGGCAACGCCGCCGCGAAGCTGCAGAGCAACGTCTACAAGTACAGCGACGGCTCGCTCCTCGCCCGCGACGGCGACGGCGACGTGAACCGCGAGATCATCGACCTGGACAAGATCCCGAAGCCGGTGCAGCGCACCTTCGTCGCCGCCGAGAACAAGTCCTTCTACAAGGACTCGGGCGTCGACCTGAAGGGCACCGCCCGCGGTGTGCTGAACACGCTGGCGGGCAAGGGCAAGCAGGGCGGCTCGACGATCACCCAGCAGTACGTGAAGAACTACTACCTCACGCAGGACCAGACCGTCTCGCGCAAGCTGAAGGAACTGGTCATCTCACTGAAGGTGGACCGCGAGAAGAGCAAGGACGACATCCTCGCGGGCTACCTCAACACCGTGTACTACGGCCGCGGCGCCTACGGCATCCAGGCCGCGGCCCAGGCCTACTACGGCGTCGACGCCGAGAAGCTGAACGTCGCCCAGGGCGCCTACCTCGCCGCGCTCCTCCAGGCCCCCAGTTCCTACGACTGGGCGGTGGCCACGCCCACCGGCAAGAAGCTGGTCCGGGAGCGCTGGGACTACGTACTGAACAACATGGTCGAGCAGGGCTGGCTCGACTCCGCCGAGCGCGACCGCCTGACGTTCCCGAAGCCGCACGGGCCGAAGCCCGACCCCGAGATGAAGGGGCAGACCGGCTATCTGGTCCGGGCCGCCAACGAGGCCATCGAGGCACAGCTCGTCAAGGAGGGCTACACCAAGTCCGAGGCGGAGGCGCAGCTCAAGGCCGGCGGCTACACCATCACGCTCAACATCGACCCCAAGAAGCAGCGCCAGCTGGAGAAGGCGGTCGACAAGAAGCTCAACGACAAGCTGAAGCCGGGCAAGGACAAGGCCGACGCGCGCGTGCAGGCCGGTGCGGTGTCCGTCGACCCGAAGACCGGCGGGGTCGTCGCGATGTACGGCGGCCGCGACTATCTGAAGCACTTCACGAACAACGCGACCCGCGCCGACTACCAGCCCGCCTCCACCTTCAAGCCGCTGATCCTCGCCGCCGCCCTGGAACAGGGCGCGAAGACGCAGGAGGGCAGGCCGATCACGGCGGACACCATCTACAGCGGCCGCAGCAAGCGCCCCGTCAAGGGCAGCGACATCGGCTTCGCGCCGCCCAACGAGGACGGCCACTCCTACGGCCCCGTCACCGTGCAGACGGCGATGAACAAGTCCATCAACTCCGTGTTCGCGCAGATGGGCGTGGACGTGGACATGGACAAGGTGCTCGAGACCGCGGGCAAGCTCGGCATGGACGTCAAGGGCCTGCCCGCCGTGCCCGCGCAGACGCTCGGGTCGATGGGCGCGAGCCCGCTGGAGATGGCGGGCGCGTACGCGACGCTCGACAACCACGGCAAGAAGGTCACGCCGCAGCTGGTGAAGTCGGTCGAGCACAAGGACCGCTCCATCGACCTGCCGGACGCGATCGGCGACGAGGTCATCAGCCGGGGCGCCGCGGACTCCGTCACGTCCGTGCTGACCGGCGTGGTCGACGACGGTACGGCGCGGGCGTCGGTGCGCGACGCGAGCAACCGCAAGGGCCAGTCGGTCGCGGGCAAGACCGGTACGTCCGACGACAACAAGTCGGCCTGGTTCGTGGGCTACACGCCGAAGCTGGTCACGTCCGTCGGCCTGTTCGGCGAGCAGCCCGAGAACGACGGCGAGCTCAAGCGCGGCCAGCAGGTGTCGATGAAGGGCGCGGGCGGCAAGCCGCGCGTCGACGGCGGCAGCTTCCCGGCCGAGGTCTGGGCGGCGTACACGTTCAACGCGACGGGCTCGCGCACCAAGTTCAAGCTCGACACGGACATGGGCTCCGGCGTCGAGGCGCCGCCCGAGCCGACGACGCAGGCCCCGCGGACCCCGACGGCCCCGCCCACCGAGACGGACGACGAGGACAAGGACAAGCCGACGACCCGGCCGCCGTCGACGAAGCCCCCGACGACCAAGCCGCCGACGACCCCGCCGACGACGCCGCCGACGACCCCGACGACGCCGACGGACCCGCCCACGACGCCGACGACACCGCCGCCGACGTGGGGCATCCCGGACGACCCGGACGACCGGGCGGACCGCTCGGACCGGGCTGACTGAGCGGGCGACGCCCGCCGCACAGGGCAGCACGAAGGCGCCCGGAACCTCTTCGGTTCCGGGCGCCTTCGCTTGTGCCGTCAGCCGGTCAGCCGGTCAGCCGGTCAGCCGGTCAGCCGTCAGCCGTCAGCCGGTCAGCCGTCAGCCGGTCAGCCGTTCTGGTTCAGCTCGAACCAGACGACCTTCCCCGTGCTCAGCCGCGTGGCACCCCAGCGCCGCGCCAGCCTGTTGACCAGGTAGAGCCCGCGGCCGCCCTCGTCCGTCGCGCGGGCCTGGCGCAGCCGGGGGAGCTGCGGCACGTCGTCGCCGACCTCGCAGCGCAGCACGTCCGTGCGCAGCAGCCGCAGCGTGATCGGCCGCGTGGCGTACCGCACGGCGTTGGTGACGACCTCGCTCACCAGGAGTTCCACGGCGTCGTTCAGCTCGGTCAGGCCCCAGCGCTCCAGGGCGCTGCGGGCGAGCCGCCGGGCCCGCGACGGCGTGGCGTCCTCCGGTTCCAGGAACCAGTACGCCACGTCGCTCGGGGCGATCCCGTCGAAGCGGGCGGCGAGCAGCGCGATGTCGTCGTCGCGGTCGCCGGGGCCGAGCATGTCGAGGACCTCGTCGCACAGGGCCTCAAGCGGCGGCGGGTGGTCGTGCCCGGTGAGCTGCGCGGTCGCGGCGAGGCGCTCGCGGAGCTGTTCTATACCGGTCCACACGTCGCGCAGGCGGGACTCGACGAGCCCGTCCGTGTACAGCAGCAGCGTGGCGCCCGCGGGCGCGTCCAGCTCGACGGCCTCGAAGTCGACGCCGCCCACGCCGATGGGCGCGCCCGGCGGTACCCGCAGGACCTCCGCGCGGCCGCCCAGGTGCAGCAGGACGGGCGGCGGGTGGCCCGCGTTGGCGATGGTGATGCGGTGCGAGACGGGGTCGTACACCGCGTACAGACAGGTCGCCATGCGGTCGGAGCCGAGGCGCTGGGCCTGCTCGTCGAGGTGGTGCAGGACCTCCTGGGGCGGCAGGTCGAGCCCGGCGAGGGTCTGCGCGGTGGTGCGGAGCTGGCCCATGATCGCGGCGGAGGTCATGGAGTGGCCCATGACGTCACCGACGACCAGGGCGACGCGGCTGCCGGGCAGCGGGATCGCGTCATACCAGTCGCCGCCGACGCGGGCGGTCTCGGCGGCCGGGAGGTAGCGCGAGGCCAGGCGCACGCCGGTGGCGCGCGGCAAGGTCTCGGGCAGCATCGTGCGCTGCAACTCGTCGGCGATGTACGCCTCGCGGCCGTACAGGACGGCCTTGTCGATGCCGAGCGCGCTGTGCGTGGCGAGCTGCGCGGCGACCAGGAGGTCGTCGGCCTCGAAGGGGTGCCGGTCCGGGCGGCGCAGGAAGACCGCGGCGCCGATGACCCGACGCCGCCCCCGCAGCGGCGCCAGGATCGCGCGCTGACCGCCGGGCACCGTGCGCCCCTCGCCGAGCAGTTCGGGCAGCGCGCCGCGCGCCGTCGCGGCGTCCGCGAACACCGGCCGCACCCCGCGCAGGACCTCGGCGAGCGCGCTGCCCACCCGGACCTCGCACAGCTCCGCGGCCGACGACAGGTCGGACTGGACCTGGAAGGCGGGCAGCGTGCCGCCGTCGGTGTCCTGGTCCTCCGGGATGCGGTCGGTGCGGCGCAGGCGCAGCAGCAGCGGCCCGGCCGGGCGTTCGTCGCCGACCGGCAGCGGATCGCGCAGATAGACGAGGATCGCGTCCGAGAACGTCGGCACCGTGGCCCGGCACAGGCCCATCACGATCTCGTCGAGGTCGATGCCGCGGGCGATGCGCCGGGTGGCGGCGCCCACGAACCGCAGCCGGTCCCCGTCGCGCCGCATCGACGCCGGACCCGGCGGGCGCGGGCGGCCCGAGCGGCGCTCGGCGCCATCGGGGGCGCCCGGCACGTCACTCACGCCGGGGAGGGCCGTCGGGCCCTCGGTGCCGGGCCTGGCCGCGTCGGGGCCGGGGTGTGGCTGCGTCGGTACGCCCTCGGGAGCCGGGCGCGGGCGGTGGCTGCCCGGGCCGTCCGTGGCGGGCGTGGACGACTGGGCGTGCTCGCTGCCCGTGCCCGCGTCCTGTTCACCCGTGCGCGCCTGCGCGGGCAGGGCGTTCACGCCCCCGGAGCCGAACGTGTCCGTCTCCGGGGCACGCAGCAGTGCCCCGCGGGGATCCGCGGGGGCGGTCGGCCGGGCAACTGGTGCCTTGCGGCCCTCGTAGGGGCTGAGGTGCTCCGTCACGCGTTTCGAATCCGTCCGTCCGGGGCTGCGCGCCGCGCGCGCCGTCCAAGCGTTGCTCAGCCGCGTCGGCAGTGCAGGAATAACTGGTGCTCGGGTGGTGCATCGATCCTCGCCGGGGCGTACGAGTACGACTCCTCGTGGGCGATGTCGAAGCCGGCGTCCCGCACGACCTGCCGCAGTTCGTCCCGCAGGTAACCGGATACCCGGATTGTGTGCCCCAGGAACGGAATTGCCGCGTCGTCAAGGTCGGCCTCGACCATGGACATTCCCAGCAGACCGCCGGGCCTGAGCAGGGACCGCAGCAGTCGAAGAGCAGACGGTATCTCCTTCCGGGGCAGCATCAACAGCGCGAAGAAACAGGCAATTCCGTCGAACTGCCCCACAGCGCCCGGTCCTTCGCCCGAGGGGCGCAGATCCGCCAGATCCACCCGGCGGAACTCGGCCATCGGTGACGGAACGTTCGCGCGCGCCAGCTCCAGCATGCCCGCCGACAGGTCCACGCCGAGTACCGTGTGCCCCGCCTCCGTGAACTGCCGGGCCGTCGGCAGGCCCGTGCCGCAGCCCACATCCAGGATCCGGGAGCCCGCGGGCAGTTCCGCGGCGAGGCGGCGGCCGGCCGCGAGTTGACCCGCCTTGTGCGGGAACGCGACGTCGTAGGCCGAGCCGATGGCGTCGAACGCCTCGGCCTGGCCCGTGCGGTCGTGGCCGCCAGGCGCGCGGTATGCCTCGCTCACGTTCAGCCGCTCCTTGATGACATCCTGTCAGGCGCTGCGGGGGCACGAGGAGTTGTTGCTGTGCGCCCTTGCGGAGGACGATCCTACGTTTGAACCACGGGGGCGCATCAAGGGTCTCATGAGGACACGTGCGCGGGCGTACGGTCCCAGTCCTCCGGGAGGGCGGGAATTCGCCACGACGGGTCCGGGCGCCAGCTCGGCCAGTCGTCCCCGAAAGGGGGGCCCCAGGCGCGGATGACGTCCACGGCCGCGTGACCCGCCGCCCGCACCGCCTCCGCCTGCGCCGTCGTCATCAGGCCCGCCCGCTGGGCCTGGGCGAACTCGTCCTCGTCGTGCCAGCGCCAACTTCGGTCCGGGTGTACGGAGATGTCCAGGAAGTGGTCCTCGGAGTCCACGCCGCCGCGCCAGCGGGTACGCGGCTCCTCCAGGTTCACGTACCAGTTCTTGAACCGCCAGCCCGGCTCCCAGAACAGCCACACCGACCACGGCTCGCCCGGCCGCGCCAGCTTCAGCACACCCGTCCCGAACCAGTGGTCCCGACGGGTCGTACGCGGCTTCGTGTACCGCGTGGCCAACGGCTCCCGATGCACCGGAGTCCCGTCCTCCAACACCGGCTTCACGCACTCCGTGCCCGGTGCCATCCAGACGGCCAGCAGGTCCTCTTCGTCCCGCACGACGGTGACGGGCCGACAAATGTGGAACCCGTCCCCGGCGTTCTCCCGGTACCGCCACAGAATCTGTGCCCCCGGCTCCCACCGGGCCGCCTTCGCCGCGCCCGCTCCGTCGTCGTCTGTCATGAACAGATATTAGGGTCTGCGGCCGCGGGCCCTGCCGGGGGCTTCCCCAGTCCCGCCCCTTCCCGTAACCGGGGGCTGCCGCCCTCGGACCCCCGCTGTCGGCGCTTCGCGCCTCGTCCTCAATCTCCCCCAAGCTCTTAAGGAGCAGGGGGGACCCCCACGACGGGCTGGAAAATCCAGCCCCTCCGGCGATTGAGGAGCGGGGTCCGGGGCGGAGCCCCGGGGACCGGGAAGGGGTGGGACTGGGGCGCCCCCACGAAGGCCTACGGCCGCGTCATCCGCAGCACGTCCAGCGCCTCGTCCAACTGGGCGAGGGTCAGGGCGCCCCGGTCGACGTACCCCGCGTCGAGGACCACCTCACGAATCGTCCGGCGCTCCGCCAGCGCCCGCTTGGCGACCTTCGCCGCCTCCTCGTACCCGATGTACTTGTTGAGCGGGGTGACGACGGACGGCGAGGACTCGGCGTACTCGCGGGCCCGCTCGCGATGGGCGACGATCCCGTCGACCGTCCGGTCGGCGAGCAGCCGCGACGCGTTGGCGAGCAGCCGCACCGACTCCAGGACGTTCTTGGCGATGACGGGCAGCATGACGTTGAGCTCGAAGTTCCCGGCGGCCCCCGCGACGGCGACGGTGGTGTCGTTGCCGGTGACCTGCGCGGCCACCATGAGGACGGCCTCGGGAACGACGGGATTCACCTTGCCGGGCATGATCGAGGATCCGGGCTGCAGGTCGGGCAGGCTGATCTCGGCGAGCCCGGTCCGCGGCCCGGAGGCCATCCACCGCAGATCGTTGGAGATCTTGGTGAGCCCGACGGCGATGGTCCGGAGCTGACCGGAGGTCTCGACCACCCCGTCCCGCGCTCCCTGCGCCTCGAAGTGATCCCGCGCCTCGGTGAGCGGCAGCCCCGTGGCCCGCGCGACCTCGGCGATGACGGCGGCGGAGAACCCGGGCGGGGTGTTGATGCCGGTGCCCACGGCGGTCCCGCCGAGCGGCAGTTCGGCGAGCCGCGGCAGCGAGGCCCGCAGCCGCTCGACCCCGTACCGCACCTGCGCCGCGTACCCCCCGAATTCCTGCCCGAGGGTGACGGGGGTGGCGTCCATCAGATGCGTGCGCCCGGACTTGACGACGTCGGCGAACTCCTCGGCCTTGCGCGACAGGGCGGCGGCGAGGTGGTCGAGGGCGGGGATCAGGTCGCCGGTGACGGCGGCGGTGGCGGCGATGTGGAGGGAGGAGGGGAAGACGTCGTTGGAGGACTGCGAGGCGTTGACGTGGTCGTTGGGGTGGACGTCCCGGCCGAGCCGCTCGGTGGCGAGGGTGGCGATGACCTCGTTGGTGTTCATGTTGGACGAGGTGCCGGAGCCGGTCTGGAAGACGTCGACGGGGAAGTGCGCGTCCCAGCGCCCGTCGGCGACCTCGCGCGCGGCGTCCACGATGGCCCCGGCGATGTCCGCGTCGAGGACGCCGAGCTCCGCGTTGACCTTCGCGGCGGCCGCCTTGATCTCGGCGAGGGCCGCGATGTGGGCGCGCTCCAGACGCTGGCCGGAGACGGGGAAGTTCTCCACGGCGCGCTGGGTCTGGGCCCGCCACTTGGCGTCGGCCGGGACCCGCACCTCGCCCATGGAGTCGTGTTCGACGCGGTATCCGCCCTGGTCAACGCCGTTGTCTCGGCCAAGCTCGCCGCTGTCGCCGCCGCTCATGTCCGTTGGTCCTTCCGTGGTGCCGGATGCGCAACTGCCTCAGAAAGTTGAGCACTTGTCTTGTTCGGAGTATTCCCAAGCCCCCCTACCCACCAGTAAAAACCGTGGGTAACACGAAACCGGGGAGGCGCAATGAAGCGCGTTCAACGCGTCAGACGTGACGGCGCGAGCCGGCTGCGCGGCACGCTCACGGCGGCCGCCGCCGTCGCGGTCCTGATCGGCGGGGCCGCGACGGCCGTCCCCGCGCAGGCCGCGGACCCGAAGGGCCCCGCCCCGGCGGCGACGCCACTGCCGCCGGAGCTTGAGAAGATCCGCGCGGCCGAGGCCACCAAGCTCTACGGCGACGCCGCCGAGCGCCCGCTCGCCGACCGCAAGACCGGCCTGATCTCCCTCGGGGACAGCGAGATCAGCGGCGAGGGCATCGGCACGTACGAGCAGGGCACCAATGGTCCCGACAACTGGTGCCACCGCTCGCCGGACGCCGCCATCCACCGCACCGGCATCCCGGCGGACGTCACGTACAACGTGGCCTGCTCGGGCGCGCAGACCGCCAACATCAGGATCGGCGGCCAGCAGCAGTACGCGGACGAGCTGGTGCAGAGCGACAACCTCGCCATCAAGGCCCGCAACACCCGGATCAAGACGATCCTGCTCGTCATCGGCGCCAACGACGACCTGCAGTTCTCACCGGTCATGACCGACTGCGTGACCCGCTATCTCACCTTCCAGGGCCCCTGCGCGCCCAAGTACAAGGCGGGCTGGCAGGCCCGCGTCGACGCGCTGGTGCCCAAGGTCGAGCAGTCCGTACGCGATCTGCGCACCGTCATGGACCAGGCGGGCTACGCGGGCGGCGACTACAAGCTCGTCGTCATGGGCTACCCGAGCCCGATCGGCCCCGACTTCCGCGACAACCCGCAGTTCCCCGGCAAGCTGGCCTGCGGGGGCCTCGGGTACGACTCCGACACCGAGTGGGGCCGCAACGAGGCCGTGCCCGCCTTCGAACGCGGGATGCGCAGGGCCGCGAAGAACTCCGGCGCGCTCTACCTCGACAACTCCCGGCTCTTCCACGGCCACGAGGTCTGCATGGAGGACACCTGGGCCCGCGGCCTGTACGTGGACCTGACCAACCCGTTCCCGCCGGACTCCAACTCGGTCCGCCAGTCCTTCCACCCCAACGCCCGGGGCCACGGCGCCTTCGCCTCCTGCCTCACCCAGCTCTACAACTCGGGCTGGCGCGAGGGCAGCTGCGCCGACCCGGCCTCCACGGGCAGCGCCAAGCTCCAGGAGGGCGGCTGGGACGACGCGTACCGGCCGCTGACGAACGAGGCCACGAAGACCTGCGTCGACGTGGACGCCTCAAGCAGCCGCAACGGCACCAAGGTCCAGGGCTGGGACTGCACCGGCAACCGCAACCAGACCTGGTGGTACGACTCCGGGCAACGCTCCCTGCACACGGGCCTCACCCAGGACCGCTGCCTGGACGTGCCCGAGGGCGCGTACAAGGAAGGCACCGCCGTCACCCTCTGGAACTGCCACGGCGACGGCAACCAGAAGTTCGTCAAGCAGTCCGGGACCCTGCGCCCGGCGGCGGACAGCACGCTCTGCCTGACCCTCGCGGGCGCGAAGGAGCCGCTGCGGCTCCAGAAGTGCACGGGCGCGGCGAACCAGCGGTTCGCGTAAGCGCCCCAAAGGGGCGCGGGGAACTGCGCGCCCAGCCACAGATAGCCCGCACTTGGGGGTCAAAGGGGCGCAGCCCCTGGTGACGGGACGGGTAGGGGCGGCGGGGGCGAAATCCATCCCCCGCCGTCCGCAACCGCTACGCCAGCCCCGGCCCCCGCACCGGAATGGACGTGAACGTCGGCTCGGGAGCCGGGTTCTGGAAGAAGTCGTTGCCCTTGTCGTCGACGACGACGAACGCCGGGAAGTCCTCGACCTCGATCTTCCAGACGGCCTCCATGCCGAGCTCCTCGTACTCGACGACCTCGACCTTCTTGATGCAGTCCTGCGCGAGCCGCGCGGCCGGGCCGCCGATGGAGCCCAGGTAGAAGCCGCCGTGCGCGTCGCACGCGGCGGTGACCTGCTGCGAGCGGTTGCCCTTGGCCAGCATCACCTTGGAACCGCCCGCCGCCTGGAACTGCTCCACGTAGGAGTCCATGCGCCCGGCCGTGGTCGGCCCGAAGGAGCCGGAGGCGTAGCCCTCGGGGGTCTTCGCGGGACCGGCGTAGTACACCGGGTGGTCCTTCAGGTACTGCGGCATCTCCTCGCCCGCGTCGAGCCGCTCCTTGATCTTGGCGTGCGCGATGTCGCGGGCCACGACGAGCGGTCCGGTGAGGGAGAGGCGGGTCTTCACCGGGTGCTTGGTCAGCTCGGCGAGGATGGCGTCCATGGGCTGGTTGAGGTCGATCTTGACGACGTCGCCGGACTCGTCCAGGTGGGAGTCCTCGGTGTCCGGCAGGAAGCGCGCCGGGTCCGTCTCCAACTGTTCCAGGAACACGCCCTCGGCGGTGATCTTCGCGGTGGCCTGGCGGTCGGCCGAGCAGGACACGGCGATCGCGACGGGCAGCGAGGCGCCGTGCCGGGGCAGGCGCACCACGCGCACGTCGTGGCAGAAGTACTTGCCGCCGAACTGCGCGCCGATGCCGATCTTCTGCGTCAGCTCGAAGACCTTCTCCTCAAGATCCTTGTCCCGGAAGCCGTGGCCGGTCGCCGAGCCCTCGGCGGGCAGCTCGTCCAGGTAGTGCGCGGAGGCGTACTTCGCGGTCTTCAGGGCGAACTCGGCGGACGTGCCGCCGACGACGATCGCCAGGTGGTACGGCGGGCAGGCGGCCGTGCCGAGCGAACGGATCTTCTCCTCCAGGAACTTCATCATGGAGGCCTCGTTCAGGACCGCCTTGGTCTCCTGGTAGAGGAAGGACTTGTTGGCGCTGCCGCCGCCCTTGGCCATGAAGAGGAACTTGTAGGCGCCGCCGTCGGTCGCGTACAGCTCGATCTGCGCGGGCAGGTTGGAGCCGGTGTTCTTCTCGTCCCACATGGTCAGCGGGGCCATCTGCGAGTAGCGCAGGTTCAGCTTCGTGTACGCGTCGTAGATGCCGCGCGAGAGGGCTTCCTCGTCGCCGCCCTCGGTGAGGACGTGCTGGCCGCGCTTGCCCATCACGATGGCCGTGCCGGTGTCCTGGCACATGGGCAGGACGCCCGCGGCGGCGATGTTCGCGTTCTTCAGCAGGTCCAGGGCCACGAACTTGTCGTTGCCCGAGGCCTCCGGGTCGTCCACGATGCGCCGCAGCTGCGCCAGGTGGGCGGGGCGCAGATAGTGCTGGATGTCGTGGATCGCCTCGGCGGCGAGCTTGCGCAGCGCCTCCGGCTCGACCTTGAGGAACGTGCGCCCGTCGGCCTCGAAGGTGGACACACCCTCGGAGGTCACCAACCGGTACGGAGTGGTGTCCTCTCCCAGCGGGAGCAGATCGGAGTACGCAAACTCTGGCATGACGCCCAATTCCTCACTCGGCAGACAGCGGCGCGACCTCCATTGGTGGCGCCAGACCAGCGTAGAGCGCGCCGGGCGCGGTCATCTGGTGAGGTAAGGCTCACTTGACGGCGCCGGGGGAGCCACCCGTCGCGGGGGCTAGTCGCGATCTATCGCGTCTGGGTACGCTGACGGCGTGGACCTAGAGAAGCGTTCCCAGCCCCCTGCCGCCAAGGCGCCCGCGCCGCTGCGCGCCTCGGACGCCGACCGAGACCGCGCCGCCGACATCCTCGCCGAGGCGCTCGCCACGGGCCGCCTGGACCCGGAGGAGCACGGCGAGCGGCTCGACGGGGTCTACCACGCCAAGACCGTCGCCGAGCTCGAACCCTTCGTGGAGGACCTGCCCGCCCCCGGCGACAAGGCCCCCGCGTTCCAGAAGGCCCCCGCCCGCCCCGCGCCCGGAGAGGTCCCCGAGACCGCCGACGAGACCCTGCACGCGGTCTTCGGTGACGCCGTCCGCAAGGGCCGCTGGCGCGTCGGCCGCCGCACGCACGCGTACGCCGTGTTCAGCGACGTGGTGATCGACCTCAGCGAGGCCGTGTTCGAGCACCGGCAGGTCGTGATCAAGGGATTCGCGCTGTTCGGCGACGTGCGGATCCGGGTCCCGGAGAACATCTCGCTGCGCGGCCGCGGCACCGGAGTCTTCGGCACCGTCGAAGTGGACACCCTGGACGCCGAGGAGGAGGACGCCCCGGTCGTCTTCGTCGAGGGCTGCGCCGTCTTCGGGGACATCAAGGCCCGCCCCAAGCGCGGCAAACTCGTCCGTGACCTGCGCGGATATCTGCGCAAGCGGCTGGAGGGCTGAGCGGACCGCCCGCCGCGGCCGCGCTCCGGCGCACTCCCCACGACGACAGGTTCCGGCCACCCGCGCCGCATGGCAGGAACCGGAGCTTCCGTACACCGGAACACAGTGCATAGGCCCGCACACAGCGGGTAGAGCTTCGGGCATCGTCTCTCGCTCGCGAAGCCGTCGTCAGGAGTAGACCGTGCTGCAACCGACGCATCAGTCCCTGCAGGTCGCCGCCCCGGCGGACGGGGCCGCCCCTGCACGAGGGCAGTCGAATGCTTGGGGAAGGGTGCCAGCGCGAGAGCGGGACCAGGACAACCCATGGCACTCCGACGCCGTGTGCCGCCGGGACGAGGCCGGACTGTTCTTCGCCCCGTCCAAGGAGCCCACCGCCGCCCGGCTCTCCCGCGAGGAGGCCGCGAAGCGCGTCTGCGCCCGCTGTCCCGTGATGGTCGAGTGCCGTGAGCACGCCCTGCTCCAGCCCGAGCCGTACGGCGTCTGGGGCGGCCTGACCGCCGCCGAGCGCCGCGTGGTCCTGGCCCGGCGCCGCCGCCGCGACCTGGAGCTGCAGAAGGCCACCCGCACCGCGGCGGGCACCATCGCGGCCGCGGGCTAGGTCCCGTTCGCCACGAGACCGCATCCTCGTACGACGACGGGGGCGCTTCCCGCACGGAGCGCCCCCGTCGTCGTACGCCGCCGACCGCGGCCCGTGCCTACTTGGCGCGATCGAAGTCGATGGCGCTGTACGCGCGCAGCTTCGAGAGCCGGTGGTCGGAGTCGATCTGCCGGATGGTGCCGGACTTGGAGCGCATCACGAGCGAGGACGTCGAGGCGTTCTCCGCGCGGTAGCGCACCCCGCGGAGCAGTTCGCCGTCGGTGATGCCGGTCGCGACGAAGAACACGTTGTCGCCGCTGACCAGGTCGTTCGTGGAGAGCGTGCGGTCCAGGTCGTGCCCGGCGTCGATCGCGCGCTGCTTCTCCTCGTCGTCCTTGGGCCACAGCTTGCCCTGGATGACGCCGCCCAGGCACTTGATCGCGCAGGCGCTGATGATGCCCTCGGGGGTGCCGCCGACGCCCATCAGCAGGTCGACGCCGGTGCCCTCGCGGACCGCCATGACCGAACCGGCCACGTCGCCGTCCGAGATGAACTTGATGCGGGCGCCGGTCTCGCGGATCTCCTTGACGATGCCCTCGTGCCGGGGTCGGTCCAGGATCATCACCGTGACGTCCTCGGGCGAGGACTTCTTGGCCTTGGCGACGCGCCGGATGTTGACCGCGGCGGGCGCGTTGATGTCCACGTAGTCGGCGGCCTCGGGGCCGGTGACCAGCTTGTCCATGTAGAACACGGCGGACGGGTCGAACATGGCGCCGCGGTCCGCGGCGGCAAGGACGGCGATGGCGTTGGGCTGGCCCTTGGCGGTCAGGGTGGTGCCGTCGATCGGGTCGACGGCGATGTCGACCTCGGCGCCCGTGCCGTCGCCGATCCGCTCGCCGTTGAAGAGCATCGGCGCCTCGTCCTTCTCGCCCTCCCCGATGACGACGACGCCGTTCATCGACACGGTGTGGACGAGGGTCCGCATGGCCCTGACGGCGGCACCGTCCGCGCCGATCTTGTCGCCGCGGCCGACCCAGCGGCCCGCGGCCATGGCGGCGGCTTCGGTGACCCGGACGAGCTCCAGGGCCAGGTTGCGGTCGGGGGCCTCCGGGGAGACCACGAGTTCGGACGGCAGCGAATGATGCTCGGTCATCGAGGCGCACCTTTCTGATGCGAATAAAAACTGCGCCCGAAGGGCGTCCCTGGAAGGGCGGGGGTGGGAGACGGGCGGGCGGCCGGATGAGGGATATGCCTTGACTCTATCCGCAGGTCGAAAGAATGAGCAGAGGGCCCTACACCTGAGCGCGGGTGGGGGTGCGGCCCGGGGCGCTGACGGGACCTGCGACGATTGGGGGCGTGGCAGGCAGAAATGGCAAGCAGACCGTGCGGAACATGCTGCTCTCGATGGCCGTCATCGGCATCGTGGTGGCAGTGATCTACGTCTTCGTCCCGCACGACGAGTCCGAGCAACCGGTCGAGCGGGTCGACTACCGCGTCGAGCTTCTGACCGCCCGGCGGGCCGCGGCGTATCCGGTGGCGGCGCCCCAGGGCCTGCCCAAGTCGTGGAAGCCGACGTCGGTGCGGTTCAACGGCGCCGACCACGACAGCTGGCACCTGGGCTTCCTCGACCCGGCCGGCGAGTACGTGACGGTCAAGCAGTCCACGGCCAAGCCGTCCCAGTTCATCGACACGGCCACGCAGAAGGCCCGCAAGACGGACCGGACCCAGAAGATCGCGGGCAAGACCTGGCACCGCTACGAGGGTTCGCGCTACGACGCGCTCGTCCTGCAGGACAAGGGCGCCACGACGGTGGTCGCCGGGACGGCCTCGTTCGGTCAGCTCACGGCGATGGCGGAGTCCCTGGAGATGAAGCGGACGCCGGTCGAGACCAGCGTGTAGCGGTTCGCGCGCGGCGGTTCGCCGTACGACGAGAGGCCCCCGGCGGTTGCCGGGGGCCTCTCGTCGTACGGCGGGACTCAGACGGTCGTGATGACGTCGTCGTACTCCAGGCGCGGGGAGCGCGGGAACCAGGCGTCGTCGCCCGGCTTGCCGATGTTGACGACCATCAGCGGGGTGTGGTCGTCGTCCAGGAACTCCTTCTGCACGCCCGCGAAGTCGAAGCCGGTCATCGGTCCGGCGGCGAGGCCGGCGGCGCGGATGCCGACGATGAAGTACGCGGCCTGCAGGGCGGCGTTCAGTCCCGCGGCCTGCTCACGGACGGGGCGCTCGGAGAAGAACGCGTCCTTGGCCTGCGGGAAGTGCGGGAAGAGGGCCGGGAGCTCCTCGTGGAACTCGTTGTCCGCGGCGAGGATCGCGACCAGCGGCGCCGTGGCGGTCTTCGGGCGGTTGCCCTCGGCCATGTGCTGCACCAGGCGCTCGCGGGCCTCGGGGGAGCGGACCAGGGTCACGCGCAGCGGCGACTGGTTGAAGGCGGTGGGCCCGTACTTGACCAGGTCGTAGATGGCCTGGACCTGCTCCTCGGTGACGGGCTCGTCGGTGAAGGTGTTCGCGGTGCGGGCCTCGCGGAACAGCAGGTCCTGGGCGGCGGGGTCAAGAACGAGGGACATCTTTACAACCTTCTCGATGCGTGGCTGAGGGTTCCGGCGGGGGTGTCGGGGCACTTGGGGGGTGCTCCGGTGGCTGCCGGTGAGATCGACAGTACGACAGCGAGGTTCAATGTTCAACTAAAACCGGGGTGTGGTGATCCGCTTCACAGGAGTGGAAGTGGATCAGGCGGTGCCCCGGGGGGCCGGTGCCCGGGGGCCGCCCTGGCTTGTCTTACGTGGCCTGCGTGGCCTGCGCGGCCGCGGTGGCCTACGCGTCCTCGGCGTCCGAGTCGTCGTCGGCGGCGTCCGGTGCCGCAAGCGCCGCGTCGAGGCGGGCGCGGGCCCCGTCCAGCCAGCGGCGGCAGGCCGCGGCCAGCTCCTCGCCGCGTTCCCACAGGGCGAGCGACTCCTCCAGGCTCGTGCCCCCGGCCTCCAGGCGGCGCACCACCTCGATCAGCTCGTCCCGGGCCTGCTCGTAGCCGAGCGACGCCGCTTCCGTGTCCGTACTGCTGGTCATGCGCCCACCCTAGATGTCGACTCGTACCGTGAATTCGCCGTCGGCGACCCGGGCCCGCAACTCCTCGCCGGACGTCACCTCGTCGGCCGCCCGGACCACCGCGCCACCGCCCCCGGCCGCGGTCTGCTTCTGCAGCACCGCGTACCCCCGCTGGAGCGTGGCCGCGGGGGAGAGGGCCACCACGCGCGCGTGCGTGTGGGTCAGCTCCGACTCCGCGCGGTCCAGG
This sequence comes from Streptomyces flavofungini, assembly GCF_014650815.1. GTDB lineage: Bacteria > Actinomycetota > Actinomycetes > Streptomycetales > Streptomycetaceae > Streptomyces > Streptomyces flavofungini. The sequence goes on along the minus strand of NZ_BMVR01000002.1, from coordinate 552,862 downwards.
AGGTGGCCGAGCGTACGGCGCGCGCGGTCCGCGTACGCCGTGATCTGCTCCTCGCGCTCCTCGACCATGCGGTGCGGGCGCTCCATGCAGGGGCGGGCCAGGGCGTGCGCGAGGCCGCGCTCCTCGCGGTCCAGGTAGGCCTCGACGCTGCGGCGCGCGCGGTCCCGCAGGAACGCGACGCGTTCGTACTCCTCGCCGACGTCCGGCACGACCTTCTTCGCCGCGTCCGTGGGGGTCGAGGCGCGCAGGTCCGCCACGTAGTCGAGCAGGGGCGTGTCCGGCTCGTGGCCGATCGCGGACACCACGGGCGTACGGCACGAGGCCACCGTCCGGACCAACTGCTCGTCGGAGAACGGCAGCAGGTCCTCCACGCTGCCGCCGCCCCTCGCGACGACGATCACGTCGACCTCGTCCAGCGCGTCCAGCTCCTTGACCGCCTGCACCACCTGGGGCACGGCGTGCACGCCCTGCACCGGGACGTTGCGCACCTCGAAGCGGACGGCCGGCCAGCGGTGCCGGGCGTTCTCCAGGACGTCCCGCTCGGCGGCCGAGGCGCGGCCGCAGACCAGGCCGATGAGCTGCGGCAGGAACGGCAGCGGCTTCTTGCGCTCCGGCGCGAACAGGCCCTCGGCGGCCAGGGACTTCTTGAGCTGCTCAAGTCGGGCGAGCAGCTCCCCGACGCCGACCGGCTTGATCTCCGCCGCCCGCAGGGACAGCTGGCCCCGCGGCGCGTACCACTCCGGCTTGGCGTGCACCACGACGCGGGCGCCCTCCGACACGACGTCCGCGATGGCATCGAACACCTGCCGGTAGCACGTGACGCTCACGGAGATGTCGTGCGAGGGGTCGCGCAGCGTCATGAACACCACGCCCGCCCCCGGCCGCCGCGACAACTGCGTGATCTGCCCCTCCACCCAGATCGCCCCGAGCCGATCGATCCACCCTCCGATGAGCCGGGACACCTCCCCCACGGGAAGCGGCGCGTCAGCGGACGTATTGAGACCCATGAGCCGAGCGTAACGGCCCTCACTGACACCGCCCCCTACGGAACCGGCGGCTTGCCCCGAGCCCCCTGGGCGGCCAGCACCGCAAGCCCCACCCCCAGCCAGATCGCGCCCACCACCTGCGCCGAGCCGGACGCCTCCACGATGACGGCGACGACGATCGCCGCACCGAGCACCGGCACCAGAACATGCCGCCACCAGCTCACCGCACCCGCCCGCCGCCGCACCGCGAACCACCCCACCACGCTCGCGTGCAGCAGGAAGAAGGCCGTCAGCGCCCCGATGTCCACGACGGACACCAGATGGTCCATGCCGTCGTCCCGCCGGGACGCCCACACGGCGGCGACGAGCGTGACGACAGCCGCACACAGCAGCGCGACCCGGGGCGTACCCGACTCGGTCTTTGACAGCAGCCGGGGCAACCGCCGATCCCGCGACATGGCGAACAGCAACCGCCCCGCGGCCGCCTGCCCGGCCAGCGCCGCGAACGCCGCACCGATCGCCTTGCTGACCGCCACCAGGTCATGCAGCCAGTCCCCGACCGCCGCGTCCACGGCGGAGTAGAACGCGGACCCCTGATCGCCGGGATGGGCGGCGAGGTCGGCCGACGAGACCGGCGACAGCAGCGCCACCAGATACGTCTGCGCGACGAACAGCACACCGGTCAGAGCCAGACAGAACAGCACCGCCCGAGCCACCTTCGCCGACCCGCCCGTCACCTCCTCCGCGAACGACGCGATCGCGTCGAACCCGAGGTAGGACAGGACGGCCACGGACACGGCGCCCACCACCGCCGAAAGGGCGAACGCCCCCTGCGTACCGTCGCCCGTGAGCGGCGAGAGCCACCCCCGCTCCGCCCCGTCCCGCGCGAGCACCACGACGGCCGACACCACGAACACCAGCAGGACCACGATCTCCAGCGCGAGCACCGCGAACCCGACCCGGGCCGCGGGCCGCACCCCCCACAGGTTCAAGGCCGTCGTCAGGGCCACCGCGATCGACGTCCACACCCACTGGCCCACCGACGGCACCAGCTCGTGCATGGCGATCCCGGAGAAGAGGTACGCGACGGCCGGGATGAGCAGATAGTCCAGCATCGCCATCCAGCCCGCGACGAACCCGGGCCCGTTGCCGAGCCCCGCGCGCGCGTAGGCGAACACCGAGCCCGCCAGGGGGACCACTTTCACCATCTGCGCGTAGCTGAAGGCGGTGAACGCCATGGCGACGGTCGCGATGACGTAGACCAGCGCGACCGCGCCGTGCGACTTCGCGTCGAGCGTCCCGAAGACGCCGACCGGGGCCATCGGGGCGATGAAGAGGAGCCCGTAGACGACGAGGTCACGGAAGCCGAGGCTCCGTCTGAGGCCCTCGCCCTCGGCCGGGGGTCCGTCCCCGTCGGGCGGCAGGGGCGCATTCGTCGTGTGGGGGGACATCGAGCCTCCGGGTGCCTCCGCTGGTCACGCAGTGGCTCCAGTCTCCCCACTGAGGCGATCTTTGACCTGTCGTACGCGGCCTTACGATGGTCTGCATGACTGCAACGCCTGGCTCCCGCCGTGTCCTGCTCGCCGCTCCCCGTGGCTACTGCGCGGGTGTGGACCGTGCCGTGATCGCCGTCGAGAAGGCCCTGGAGCAGTACGGGGCCCCGATCTATGTCCGCCACGAGATCGTCCACAACAAGTACGTCGTGCAGACCCTGGAGAAGAAGGGCGCCATCTTCGTAGACCAGGTGGAGGAGGTGCCGGAGGGCTCCATCGTGATGTTCTCCGCGCACGGCGTCGCGCCGACGGTCCACGCGGAGGCCGCCGAGCGCAAGCTCGCGACGATCGACGCGACCTGCCCGCTGGTGACCAAGGTCCACAAAGAAGCGGTGCGGTTCGCCAAGGAGGACTTCGACATCCTCCTGATCGGCCACGAGGGGCACGAGGAGGTCATCGGCACGTCCGGTGAGGCCCCCGACCACATCACGCTTGTCGACGGCCCCGAGGACGTCGCCAACGTCGAGGTGCGCGACCCGGACAAGGTCGTCTGGCTCTCCCAGACCACGCTCTCCGTGGACGAGACCATGGAGACGGTGGACGCCCTGAAGGGCAAGTTCCCGAACCTCCTCTCGCCGCCGAGCGACGACATCTGCTACGCCACCCAGAACCGCCAGATCGCGGTGAAGAAGCTCGCGGAGGACGCCGAGCTCGTCATCGTCGTCGGCTCCAAGAACTCCTCGAACTCCATCCGCATGGTCGAGGTCGCCCTGGAAGCGGGCGTGCCCGCGTCCCACCTGGTGGACAGCGCCGACGAGATCGACGAGGCCTGGCTGGAGGGCGTCACCACGGTCGGCCTGACCTCGGGCGCGTCCGTCCCGGACGTCCTGGTGAACGGCGTCCTGGAGTGGCTGGCCGAGCGCGGGTACGCGGACGTGGAGACGGTGAAGACGGCCGACGAGTCGATCACGTTCTCGCTGCCCAAGGAGCTGCGCCGTGACCTGCGCGGCGAGGCGGCGGAGCTGTCCGGGAAGAAGTAGCCCCGGGCGCTGCCGTCCGGGGCAACCGGGGAGTGACGGTCAGTCCGGCGTCGTAACGTGGAGCCCATGCAGATCTTCGGTGTGGACATCGGCGGATCCGGGATCAAGGGGGCACCCGTTGACCTGGAGCGCGGGGACCTGGCCCAGGAGCGGCACAAGGTGCTGACGCCGCAGCCGGCCACGCCCGAGGGCGTGGTCGAGGGCGTGCGCGAGGTCGTCGAGCACTTCGGCTGGACCGGCCCGGTCGGTGCCACGTTCCCGGGCGTGATCATGGACGGCGCGGCGCGGACGGCGGCGAACGTCGACAAGAGCTGGATCGGTACGGACATCCGGGCCCTGGTCTCCGAGCGCATCGGCGGCGCCCCGGTGACCGTCCTGAACGACGCGGACGCGGCGGGCGTCGCCGAGATGCACTTCGGCGCGGGCCGCGGCCGGACCGGCACGGTCATCACGCTGACCCTCGGCACGGGCATCGGCAGCGCCGTCTTCACCGGCGGCCACCTCGTGCCGAACACCGAACTGGGCCACCTGGAGCTGCACGGTCACGACGCGGAGAAGAAGGCCTCCTCCAAGGCCCGCGAGGACGAGGAGCTGACCTGGGAGCACTGGGCGCACCGCGTCCAGAAGTACCTGGCCCACGTCGAGATGCTGTTCTCGCCCGAGCTGTTCATCATCGGCGGCGGCGTGAGCCGCAAGGCCCACAAGTTCCTGCCCCTGATCGAGGGCATCGAGGCCGAGATCGTCCCGGCGGAACTGCAGAACAACGCGGGCATCGTGGGCGCGGCGATGGCCGCGCGGGCGGCCGGTCAGGGGGCGTAGCCCGCGGGGCCCGGCGGTGGGGTGCCCGTGCGGTGCCCGTGGGGTCGGCAGGGCGGGTGCCCCGTGCGGCCTGGGCGGCACGTGCCCCGTGCGGCCCGGAGGGGGCGCGCCCCGGCGCGGCGCCCCGGCGCGACCTCCTGGCCCTAGGAGGCAGGCACGCGCCGCTGCGGCTGTCCGCCCGGCCGTACCTGCCCACCCCGCTGCCGCTGCTGTTGCTGCTGCCACTGTCGCTGCTGCCGCCGCCGCGTCATGAGCTTGACCTTGCGTACGGTCACGATGACACCGGCGACCAGCGTCCCGCCGTACAGCCACCCCGCGTGCAGCGCGAGCGACGTGAGCAGCCCCATGAACTGACCGCCGAAGCCACCGGTGCCGCCGGAGATCGGCAGCACCCCGGCCGCGAACGCGATCGGCACCGCGACGGGCGCGGTGACCAGGTCGGCGGGCCGCACCCACAGCGCGGTGAGCGCGCTCACGGGCAGGAACAGCACGCCGTACGCGACGAGCGAACCGCCGAAGAGCAGCCGGAGCAGACACGCGAGGACGAACATCACGGCCGCGGCGAAGAGCCCGCTGCCGAGGCCGGTCAGGCGCGGATTGGGCATGCGGCGCAGCGCCCGGTACAGCGGCATCCGGCTGACCTTGCGGTACACCGGCGTTCTGCGCAGGACGCGGACGACCGGCGACGCGGGCCTGCGGGGGCCCGGCGGGGTACGGGGGACGGGGGGCTCCGCGGGGCTGCCTTGTTCGGGCAGCGGCGCGGTGCGGCGCGGCCTTGCGCCCGGGGGACGGGTCCTGTGTTGCTCCACCGGACCAACCTAGGTCGGCCCGGGTGGTCATACCGTATTGGGACACGCGTTTTGGCCGACCTTGGCGATGCGTTCGACAGGGCGGCGGTACGGGGCGGGGGTGCCGGTGCCCCGGGGCGGGGCCCGACGGCGTCCCCGGGCGGGCCGGACGGCGGTACGGGGGCGGGGCGCGACACGCCGTAGACTGGTGGATCGCCAGACTGGTGGATCGCCCCGGACGACGAGGACAGCGCGCAGCACCGCCGACCGTCCCGGGAGGCAAGCCAGCCCCTGTCACCCCAGCCAGTCCCCTGACAGAGTCCTCTGCCAGTCCTCACGTACGGGAAGTCGCAACGTGTCGCTCACGATCGGAATCGTCGGTCTGCCCAACGTCGGCAAGTCGACCCTGTTCAACGCCCTGACCAAGAACGACGTCCTTGCGGCCAACTACCCGTTCGCGACGATCGAGCCGAACGTGGGCGTGGTCGGCGTCCCCGACCCCCGCCTCACCAAGCTGGCGGAGATCTTCAGCTCCCAGAAGATCCTCCCCGCCACCGTCGACTTCGTCGACATCGCGGGCATCGTGCGCGGCGCGAGCGAGGGCGAGGGCCTGGGCAACAAGTTCCTCGCGAACATCCGCGAGTCCGACGCGATCTGCCAGGTCATCCGGGCCTTCAAGGACGAGAACGTCGTCCACGTCGACGGCAAGGTCTCGCCGAAGGACGACATCGAGACGATCAACACCGAGCTGATCCTCGCGGACCTCCAGACGATCGAGAAGGTCCTGCCGCGCCTCCAGAAGGAGTCGCGCATCAAGAAGGACATCGCCCCGAAGGTGGCGGCGGTGGAGGCGGCGAAGGACATCCTGGAGAAGGGCGACACGCTCTTCTCGCAGGGCATCGTCCAGGGCTCGGAGCGCGCGGAGCTCCTGCACGACCTGCACCTCCTGACCACCAAGCCCTTCCTCTACGTCTTCAACGTCGACGAGGACGAGCTGACGGACGACGACTTCAAGGCCGAGCAGCGCGCCCTGGTCGCCCCGGCCGAGGCGATCTTCCTCAACGCCAAGCTGGAGGCGGACCTCGCCGAGCTGGACGACGAGGAGGCCCTCGAACTCCTCCAGTCCGTCGGCCAGGAGGAGCCCGGCCTCGCCACCCTCGCCCACGTCGGCTTCCGCACCCTCGGCCTGCAGACCTACCTCACGGCAGGCCCCAAGGAATCCCGCGCCTGGACCATCAAGCAGGGCGCGACGGCCCCCGAGGCGGCCGGCGTCATCCACACCGACTTCCAGAAGGGCTTCATCAAGGCCGAGGTCATCTCCTTCGCCGACCTGGTCGAGACCGGCTCGGTGGCCGACGCCCGCTCGGCGGGCAAGGCCCGCATGGAGGGCAAGGAGTATGTGATGCAGGACGGGGATGTGGTGGAGTTCCGCTTCAACGTGTGACCGCTGTTGCGGGTGAGCGGGGCCGGGCGCTGTGGCGTCCGGTCCCGCTGCGTTTCTGGGTTCCGGTTTCCTTGCCGCGGGGGGCAGTTGAGGTTGTGGTGGGGGCTGTTGGTTGACTTGCGGTGAGCTTGACGGGGGTCGGTGTTCGCTGTGCCCTCGCGCCGTGAGCCTGGGGGAAGAATGACGCGTTCTGGGAAGCCCGCTCTGCATCGTCGTGCGCTGCTCGGGGGGACCGCGGCCGTCGGGGCCGGGGTGGTGTTGCCGACGGGCGTCGCCGTGGCCGGTACTCGGTCCGGTGCTGGTGCTGGTGCTGGTGCTGGTGCCGGTGCCGGGGTCCGTGGGCGGCGTGGAGGGATGGGGCAGGGCGCCATCGATGGTGTCGTCGCTCGGCTCGACGCGCATCTGGTCGCGTTGCGGCGGGACTTCCACCGGTACCCCGAGCTGGCCGGGAAGGAGGTCGGCACGTCCCGGATCGTGGCTCATCTGCTGCGCTTCGCCGGGCTTGAGGTGCGGACCGATGTCGGGGGGCACGGCGTCGTCGCCGTGCTGAAGGGGGCGCGGCCCGGGCGTACCGTCGCCTATCGCGCCGACATGGATGCCGTACCGGAGACAGGGATCATCCCCAAGGGTGCCGAGCCCGCTCATGCCTGTGGGCATGACATCCACACCACCGTCGGCGTTGGCGTCGCGCAGACCCTCGCCCAGTTGCGGGAGCGGCTCAGTGGCACCGTGGTCTTCTTCTTCCAGCCCGGGGAGGAGGCCCTCGTGGGGGCCAGGGCGATGATCGAGGCCCGTGTGCTGCAGGACTATCGGCCCGAGGAGATTCACGCGCTGCACTGTGGGCCCTTCCCCGTGGGGCAGTTCGCCGTGACGCCCGGGAGCGGGCTGCCGGGGCAGGACGAGGCCGTGATCGAGATGAGCGGTCCGGACGCGTTCGCTTCGGCGGAGCGGCTCGCCGCCGAGATCAAGAAGCTCTCCACGGTGGCCTTCCCGGAGACGCCCGCCGATCTGGAGAAGATGGTCGCCGACGTGCAGACGGCTGACGGGCCGCTGGCCAGGTTCGTTGTCGTCAGGGCGGGCGCTGTGAAGGACCCCGGGACGGGGAAGGTCACTGTTCCCGTCTCGTACCGCTGCTGGCCCGAGGAGCGGTACACCGAGGTGCGCGCGGCCATCCAGCGGCTGGCGAAGCCTCATGACGGTGCCGTCGTGAAGTTCGCCAAGGAGCCGTTCCCCGCCATGGTCTGCCCTGAGGCGGATGCCCGGGAGCTCGGGCGGCACCTGCGGCGGCGGTTCGGGGCGGACGCGGTGACCGTGATGCACGCCGCGTTCCCCTTCAACGGCGAGGACTTCGCGCTGTTCCTGGACAAGATCCCCGGTACGTACACCTTCCTCGGCGTACGGCCTCCGGGAGCCGTCATCACGAAGGGCTATCCGCACTACGGCGCCTTCGATCCCGACGAGCGGGCCATCGGGGTCGGTGTGCGCGCGATGGCGGGCTGGCTCGTGGAGCGGGCCAAGGGGTGAGGGCGGGCTCTTCGGCGATTCTTGCTCGGTGCGGCACACAGCTGGTCACGGGGTCGGTCGTCGGGCGGCGGTGCGGCCCCCGCCCTGGTGGGTGGGGGCCGTCGTGTGCTGGGGGCGGTGATCAGGTGAGGATCAGGAGGGTGGTGATGCCGGGGCCGAAGGCGCCGCCCAGTTGGTAGCTGAGGGCGAAGAGGCCGATGGCGGTGGGGCGTTGGGCGGGGGTGGTGGAGGTGGCGGCGTGGACCGAGAGGGTGGCGTTGGCGCCTGTCGCGGTGAAGGCGGCCGCGCCCGCCGCCAGGAGGAGCAGGAGGCCCGAGCCGGCGAAGACCGCCGTCGCCACGGCCGTCGCGCCGACCGTCAGCAGGACCGTGCGGACCGCCGTCCGGCCGAGGCGGGCCGAGCTCGCCGCGAGCAGCCAGGACAGGGCCGACGCGATGAGCAGGGTCACCAGCTGGCCCGTTCCGATCGCGCCCTTCGACCAGCCCGCCCGGTCCTGGAGCAGGGTCGGCACGGTGAAGAGGAGCGTGAAGTAGGTGGTGGAGAGGGTCGCGCCGAGGGCCGCGGAGGTGAGGAAGACGGGGGAGCGGAGGAGGCCTGCGGGTACGAAGCCCTCCGGGCGGTTGCGGACGTGCAGGGTGAGGAGCACGGCGGTGAGCAGGGCGGCCGCGAGGGCCGGGAGCGGGGCGGTCGGCAGCAGGATCAGAGAGGTCGCGAGTGCGATCAGCAGTGCTGCGCCGCGTGCGTCGAAGCGGCCCTCGCCGGGCGGCGTACTGCGGGCGTAGCGCGCCACGGCGGGCACCGCGAGCAGCGCGATCGCCGACACCGCGAACGCGAGGCGCCACGACACCGCGTCCGTGAGGGTCGCCCCGAGCAGCGGTCCCGCCGCGCCCATGACGCCGAAGCCGGAGCTGATCACGCCCATCCGGCGCGCGCTGCCCGCCAGGTTCATCGCCGCCGCGACCAGGCCCGCCCCGCCGAGGGACTGCGCGACGCGGCCCGCGAGGGCCACCGGCAGCCAGGGCGCGATCGCCACCAGCGCGGTGCCGCCGAGCACGAGGGCCGAGCTCAGGCGCAGCAGCGGCTTCAGGCCGCGGCGCCGCAGCAGGGCCGCGAGCAGCGGGGTGCCTGCCGCCATGGCCCAGGCGAAGGCCGTCACCAGCCACGTCGCCGTGGCGGTCGCGACGCCGAGGGAGCGTGCGATGTCGGGGAGGATCAGGACGGGGGCGTTGGCTCCGGCGGCCACGGGGGCGGCGAGCAACGCCAGCCAGAAGACGGGGACTTGGCGGGGGGTGTCGGTGCCGGTCGTGGTGGCGACGGGCGTGGTGACGGTGGTGGTGGGTGCGGTGGCGGACGCGGTCGTACTGGACACGGGGACCCCCTGGAGCGGAACCGGCGATGGTGGATGGCGGGCGAGGCGGGTGGGCCCGCGATGGGTGGGCGAGGCGGGTGGGCCCGCGATGGGCGGGTGAGGGGGGGGGACCCGCTCAGACCGTCGTCACGACGTCCTCGTACGCCAGCCGCGGCGACCGCGGGAACCACGCCTCCTCTCCGGGGCGGCCGATGTTGACCACCATCAGCGGCTCGTGGTCCGCGTCCAGGAACTCCTCGCGGAGCCCGGCGGCGTCGTACCCCGTCATCGGTCCGGCGGCGAGACCGGCGGCGCGGACGCCGACGATGAAGTAGGCCGCCTGGAGGGCGCCGTTGAGGAGGGCGGAGTCCTCGCGGACGGCGCGGTCGGAGAAGTACGTCTCGCCGATGCCCGGGGCGTGCGGCACCAGCTGGGGGAGCTCCTCGTGGAACTCGTGGTCGGTGGCGAGGATCGCGACCAGCGGGGCCGTCTCGGTCTTGCCGCGGTTGCCCTCGGCCATGTGCTTGACCAGGCGTTCGCGGCCCTCGGGGGTGCGGACGAGTATGACGCGCAGCGGGGACTGGTTGAAGGCCGTGGGGCCGTACTTGACCAGGTCGTAGATCGCCTGGACCTGCTCGTCGGTGACGGGCTCGGCGGTGAAGGTGTTGGCCGTGCGGGCCTCGCGGAAGAGCAGGTCCTGGGCGGCGGGGGCGAGGGCGAGCGGGGACATGGCGTACTCCTGTGAGGTGTCTTCGGCCGAGTCGTCCTCGGCCGGGTTCGGCCGAGCACGCCCCGGACGAGTTGTCTTCGGGTTCGTCTTATCAGGACTGAGAATCTCAACGTTGAGATAAAACCACGGGGGTTCGTTCAACGTCAAGTGTCTTAGTATTGAGAGAGTCAGTGTTGAGGAATGGGAGTGGTGGGGCATGAGCGACGCCGTGGACGCGATCGTCGGGCAGTGGGACCAGGAGCGGCCCGAGCTGGGTGACGCCCTCTGGCCGGTCCAGCTGATCGCGCGGGTCCAGCGGATGAACCGCATCCTGGACCGCGAGGCCAAGGTGTTCTGCGCCAAGCACGGCGTGGAGTGGGGCGAGTTCGACGTCCTGACGACGCTGCGGCGCTCCGGGCCGCCGTACGCCCTCACCGCGGGCGCCTTCCTCAAGGCGGCCATGGTCACCTCGGGCGCGATCACCAACCGGATCGACAAGATGGAGGCCAAGGGCCTGGTCGAGCGGGTCAGGGACGGCGCCGACCGCCGCACCGTACGGATCAAGCTCACCGAGCACGGCAAGCAGCTCACGGACACCCTGATGGCCGACCACCTCGGCCGCTACGCCCGGCTCCTCGACGGCCTCGACCCCGAGGAGGTCGACGCCGCCGCGGCGCTGCTCCGCAAGTTCCTGGAGCTGCACGGCGACGCGTCGATCTCGTAGCGCCACCGCGGGCGCGGCGGCGCCGCGGGCATCGGCCGGTCCAGGGGGTGGATCGGCGGGACGGCGTCGGCTGGCCGGGTCCGGTCGGTCGGGGCGCCCCGCCCGCTCCCCGACCCCCGCCCCGCCCGCTCCCCGACCCCCGCCCCGCCCGCGCGAAATCGATGGTGGCTGAAATCGCGCCATCGCCGCACCCCCGCCCCCTCCGCCTCGCGGAAGCCGCAGTCCGGTGGTGCCACCCCGCCCCACGTGCCACGCCACCTTTACGGGGGTAATGCACGGATTATTGCTGCCATGTCATGGCCGGTGCGTGGCGGTCGTGTTACGTCCGAACACCGCCCTTGTGGGTTTCCTATGGATCCGCCAATCTTTCGTCGGCGACAGAGAGTTGAACATTGATCAACTCGGCGTGAACATGTCGGCCAAACATTGTCATGCCCTTGTCGCATCCCCCACCAGCGCACCACCGATTGAGGAGGACCCCTCAGATGGCAGTGATGCGTCACCCCCGCCGAAGACTGGCCGGTACGGGCACCCTCGCCCTGACCGCCGCCACCGCCGTCGCCCTCGGTGTCGTCGCCGCGCTCCCCGCGAGCGCGCAGCCGAAGGCGGACGAAGGCCGGATCCAGTACGCGGACGCCCCCGGCTCGATCGCCGGCAGCTACATCGTCACCCTCGACGCGGACGCCCCGAAGGCGGACTCGCCCGCGGGCAAGGCGCTCGCGAAGAAGCACGGCGCCGAGATCGAGCGGACGTACAAGAAGGTCCTGAACGGCTACGAGGTGCAGGCGTCCGAGGCCGAGGCGAAGAAGTTCGCCGCCGACCCGGCCGTCGCCTCCGTCGTGCAGAACCGTACGTACACGGTCGCCGCGACCCAGCCCAACCCGCCGTCGTGGGGTTTGGACCGCATCGACCAGCGCAACCTCCCGCTGGACCAGAAGTACACCTACCCGGACAAGGCCGGTGAGGGTGCCACGGTCTACATCATCGACACCGGTGTCCGTAAGACGCACCAGGACTTCGGCGGCCGCGCGGTCGACGGCTACGACGCCATCGACAACGACAACACCGCGCAGGACGGCCACGGCCACGGCACGCACGTCGCCGGGACCGTCGGCGGCATCGCGCACGGCGTCGCCAAGAAGGCCAAGATCGTCGGCGTCCGCGTGCTCAACAACTCGGGCTCCGGCACCACCGCGCAGGTCGTCGCGGGTATCGACTGGGTGACCCGCAACGCCACCAAGCCCGCCGTCGCCAACATGAGCCTCGGCGGCCCGGCCGACAGCGCGCTCGACACCGCCGTCCGCAACTCCATAGCCGCCGGCATCACCTTCGCCGTCGCCGCGGGCAACGAGACCACCAACGCCAACACCCGCTCGCCCGCACGCGTCACCGAGGCCATCACCGTCGGCGCCACCACCAACACCGACGCCAAGGCGAGCTACTCCAACTTCGGCACGGTCCTCGACCTGTTCGCCCCCGGTTCCAGCATCACGTCGACGTGGAACACCAACGACACGGCGACCAACACGATCTCCGGTACGTCGATGGCGTCCCCGCACGTCGCGGGCGCCGCGGCCCTGTACGTCGCCGAGAACCCGTCGGCCACCCCGGCGCAGGTCTCCACGGCCCTGACGACCGCCGCAACCCCGAACGTCGTCGGCAGCCCCGGCACCGGCTCGCCCAACCGCCTCCTGTACGTGGGCGGGGGCGGCACCAACCCGCCCGGGCCGAAGTTCGAGAACGGCGCGGACTTCGCCATCACCGACAACTCCACCGTCGAGTCGCCGGTGACCGTCACCGGCGTCCCCGGCAACGCCCCGTCGGCGCTCAGCGTCCCGGTCGCCATCAAGCACACGTACGTCGGTGACCTGAAGATCGAACTCGTCGCCCCGGACGGGACCGCCTACGTCCTCAAGGCCTTCGGCGCGGGCGGCAGCTCGGACGACATCAACACCTCGTACACCGTCAACGCCTCCTCGGAGACGGCCAACGGCACCTGGAAGCTGAAGGTCACCGACAACGCTGCCCAGGACATCGGGACCCTGGACTCGTGGGGCCTGCAGTTCTGACGCCCGTCGGGTCTGACTGATCAAAACTGATCAATCGGCTTCACCGGCACACCTCTTCATCCTCGTCCTCGCGGTACGGCTCCGGGTCCGTGACCCAGCCGGCCGCGAGGACGAGGCGCGTGTGGCGCCGGACGGCCAGGAACCCGAAGGGCAGGGCCCGTTGCCCACCCGCGCGGAGCCACCCCTCGTGCGCCCCTGCGGTGACCAGCGTGCGCCGTGCGGTGACCGGCGTGCGCTGGTGGGGTAACTGGGATGACCGGTCGGTTAGTTGATTGCTATATCGCTCGAAAGGCCCTGCGTAAAGACCTGCCCACAAGGAAATCATCACTTCGAGTGATTCCTTGGCCTAGGGTTGCGGCCAACAACCCACGGTTGCCAGGCTGTTGCTGTCTGTCAACCTGATGGGAGTGGCCAGTGACATTCGGTGAGCAGCCGGCCTATCTGCGCGTCGCGGGTGATCTCCGTAAGAAGATCACCGATGGTTCGCTGCCGCCGCACACCCGGCTCCCCTCGCAGGCCAGAATCCGCGAGGAGTACGGGGTCTCGGACACGGTCGCTCTCGAAGCCCGCAAGGTGCTCATGGCCGAGGGCCTGGTCGAGGGGCGCTCCGGCTCCGGCACCTATGTGCGCGAGCGCCCCGACCCCCGCCGCGTCGCCCGCACCGGCTTCCGCGGCCCCGGCACCTCCACCCCGTTCCGCCAGGAGCAGGCCGCCGAGAACGCCCGCGGCACCTGGGAGTCCCGCAGCGAGCAGGCGGACGCGAACGAAGAGATCGCCGAGCGTCTCGCCATCCGCCCCGGGGACCGTGTGATGTGCACGCGCTATGTCTTCCGGGACGCGGGCGAGGCGATGATGATCTCCACGTCCTGGGAGCCCCTGGCCGTCACCGGCCGCACCCCGGTGATGCTCCCGGAGGAGGGCCCCCTCGGCGGCTGCGGCGTCGTGGACCGCATGGCCGCCATCGACGTGATCGTGGACAACGTCGCGGAGGAGGTCGGCGCCCGCCCCGGCCTCGCCGAGGAGTTGCTCGCCCTCGGCGGCGTCCCCGGCCACGTCGTCCTCGCCCTCCAGCGGACGTACTACGCCTCGGGACGCCCCGTGGAGACGGCCGACATCGTCGTCCCCGCCGACCGCTATCGCATCGCATACCACCTGCCGGTGCGGTGACCGCCCGCCCGGCCGCCGGGGCTGCTCGCCGCCCCGGCCCGACCGGAATGCGAACGGCCCGTCCGTCCCGCGTGATCGCGAGTTAACGCCCGCCCGGGTTCCGTAACGCCCGGGCAACGGCGCCCCGCAGCGGATCGTCACGCACGGCTCCTAACTTCCCCCTCCGTACCCGCAGTCCGGTCGGACGTTTCGGAAGTCAGGAATCCACATGACGGATACGGTCACGCGCGACGACGCGGCCACGGCGGGCGCCGCCGCCCCGGCCGACGGCCCGCCGCGGCGCAGCTACGCCAGGCTCGCCGCCGACGAGAGCCGCGAGGACTACTCGCTGCGCTATGCCCCGCACTCCTTCCGCCGCTGGTCGCCGACCATGGTCGCGTCCACGGCGCTCGGCGGCATCGCCTATCTCGCGGACTTCGCGATCGGCGCGTCCATCGTCTTCACGTACGGTTTCACCAGCGGCTTCGCGTCCATCCTGTGCGCCGCGACGATCATCTTCGTCACCGGCATCCCGATCGCCCGGGCCTGTGCGACGTACGGCCTGGACATGGACCTGGTCACGCGCGGCGCGGGCTTCGGCTACTTCGGCTCCACCCTCACGTCCCTCATCTACGCCTCGTTCACCTTCATCTTCTTCGCCCTCGAAGGCTCGATCATGGCGCAGGCCATGCACCAGGCCGTCGGACTCCCGGTGGAGATCGGCTACTTGGTGACGACGCTGATCGTCATCCCGATCGTGTTCCGCGGCATGGGCGCGCTCGCCAAGGTGCAGGCCTGGACGCAGCCGATCTGGATCATCGGCATGGTCCTGCCGTTCCTGGTGCTCGCCTTCGAGGCGCCGGACGCCTGGGGCGCCTTCGGATCGTTCGAGGGGACGGAGGGCGCGGGAGCGGGCTTCTCCTGGATCGGCTTCGGGCTCGGCACCGGCGTCGCGCTCTCCCTCATCGCCCAGATCGGTGAACAGGCCGACTACTTGCGCTTCATGCCGGCCAAGACCGAGGCGAACAAGAGGCGATGGAATCTGGCCGTTCTCGCGGCCGGTCCCGGCTGGGTGATCATCGGTGCCGCCAAGCAGCTCGGTGGCGCGTTCCTGGCCTTCGTGGCGCTCGAAGCGGTCGGCAGGACGCACGCCCTGGAGCCGATCGCTCCGCAGATCGAGGCGCTGCGCCCCTGGCTCGGCTCGTTCGCGCTGCCCGCCGCCGCGGTCTTCGTGATCGTCTCCCAGATCAAGATCAACGTGACCAACGCCTACAGCGGTTCGCTGTCCTGGTCGAACTTCTTCTCCCGCGTCACCCACCGCCACCCGGGCCGGGTCTGGTACATCTTCCTCAACCTCGCCATCGCGCTGACGCTGATGGAGATGAACATGTTCGCGGCCCTCAACAAGCTGCTCGGCTTCTACGCCAACGTGGGCATCGCATGGATCGTCGCCGTCGCGGCCGACCTGGTCATCAACAAACGGGTCGGGTGGAGTCCGCCGTACATCGAGTTCAAACGGGCCTATCTGTACGCGGTGAACCCAGCCGGATTCGGTGCGATGGTGATCGCCTCGACGGTCTCCATCCTGGCGTTCTTCGGTCTGTTCGGCCGGTACGCCGAGGCCTTCTCGACCTTCATCGCCGCCGGACTCGCCCTGCTCCTGTGCCCGTTGATCGCCTGGGCCACCCGGGGCAGGTACTACCTGGCGCGGCCGAACCCGGTGAACGGCCCGCACGTCGAGGTCCCCGACCTCACGGCCACCCACCTCTGCGCGGTGTGCGAGACGGCGTACGAACTCCCCGACATCGCCGACTGCCCCGTCCAGTCGGGGCCGATCTGCTCGCTGTGCTGCTCGCTGGACGCCCAGTGCGGGGACGTCTGCCGTACGTCGCCCGTGAGCGGCCCCGTGCTCATGCCGGTGCCGACGGTGCCGGCGGTGCCCGCGCCGACGGGGGGTTCGCGAGGCGGGGCGCACGACAGCGGGGCATTCACCAACGAGCCGTAAAGGGGGCCGAGTTCGGGCTTGCCGCGCTCGTCGGCGGCCGTTGGAGGGGGCGCGTCCACGAGGACGCGCCCCCTCCGCGCTGGCCGATTGCGTATCTCTTTGTGCAAAGTCGTATCCGCTGCGTAAAGGTCGGGCGTAAGCTCGGGCATATGCGGATTGCGGTTTCCTTACTGATCGAGGCGTGGGGTGCGCCGGGGGCGGGGAGCGGAGGGACGGCATGAACGACGGGACGGTCATACTGCCCTGGCTCGTGATACGTCAGGACGACAACGGCAACCGCTACCGCGTCGGAAGGTACGCGACCAAGGCCGAGGCGCAGAAGATCGCGGACAGCCTCGACGACCGCGGCAGGGAGCAGCTCTACTGGGTGGAGCGGCTGAACCAGAACGGCGCGCGGTGAAGGTCGTAAGCTCCCGCGCATGACCGATCGGATCCTGGTGGTGGGCGCGGCCCTGTACGACGAAGGCCGGCTGCTCGCCGCCCGGCGCAGCGCGCCCGAGGAACTCGCCGGACGCTGGGAGCTGCCCGGCGGCAAGGTCGAGCCCGGCGAGCGCGGCGAGGACGCCTTGGTGCGCGAGCTGCGCGAGGAGCTGGGCGTCGAGGCGGAGCCCCTCGCGCGGGTGCCGGGGGAGTTCGACCTCGGGCGCGGCTATGTGATGCGGGTGTGGCGGGCCCGGCTGCTCGCGGGGGAGCCCAAGGCTCTTGAGGACCACGACGAGCTGCGGTGGCTCGGCCCCGGCGAACTGTGGACCGTGGACTGGCTCCCCGGCGACATCCCGGCGATCCACGCCCTGACGGAATCCTGACGGACTTTCGCCCGGATCTCCCGGCGGGGCCCGAGCGCGCCGCGCTACCGTCGGCGCCTCGGCACCCCCCCCGCCTGGCGAAACACCCCGCCTGACGGACCCTCCGCCACCCCTCCGACCTGCCGGAACACCCCACCGGAGCCGGAGCTGTCGGCGGCCTGCCCGGCCTTGCGGCGGCCGGGGCGCAGGGGCGCGCGAGGTGATGACGGGACAGGTCGTACGCCTCTCTACGCCGTTCGTGCCACAACGACACCTGGAACGCGGTACTTCCACCTGGATATCGGGTATGTGCCCATTAACCCCATGAAACCGGACATAGGTCCGCCGCTGGGCCGGGAAGTGATCGGCGTGATCGACACCGAAGGCGAATGCGCCGAGTGGGACTTTCCCGCGGACCCGGGCGCCGTCCGCACGGCCCGTGCCGTCGTCCGCGCGCAACTCGGCGCGTGGGGGCTCGGCGCCCTCGGCGATGTCACCGTGCTGCTCGTCAGCGAACTGGTGACCAATTCCCTGCGGTATGCCTCGGGCCCCATCGGCGTCCGCCTGGTGCGCCCGGCCGATCCGCTCGGCACACTGCTCGTCGAGGTGTCCGACCCGCTGCCGGACCCGCCCCGGGAACGGGCCGCGGCGCCCGACGACGAGGGCGGCCGGGGCATCCAGCTCGTCGCCCGGTCGTCCCGGCGCTGGGGTACGCGGCCGGGGCGCACGGGCACGACGGGGAAGACGGTGTGGTTCGAGCTGGCGCTGCCCGGATAGAAGACAGAGGGCGCCGGTACGTACAAGTGCACGGGACGAGCACAAGGCGGACACGGGCCAAAAAGCGTTTAGTCCGTGCTGTGATCGTGAACGGCGTGTGGCCCGGCACCGTAGTGCTGGATACTGCGGGCAGCCACATCCGGTGACCGGTACCGGACGCGGTGAGCTGGAGGGGACGGTTCGCGTGAGCGAGATACCAGCGAAGGCGACGGGTTCGAAGCGGCCTGTGGCGCGGTCGGGCGGGGTGCTCCCCGCACGTCCGGTGCCGGGAGCCGGGGGCGGACCTCTCTCGTCGGCGCCGACGGGGACCACCGACGTCGTGACAGGTGCGACGGGTGCGGCGGACGTGGCAGGCGGCGGCGCACGCGCCACCGCCGGTCCCGGCACCGGCCACGGCCCCGGCGACCCCGGGGGCGAGGACGCGCCCGGACCCGCGGACGACGGCCCCGTGGACGGGGGCGCCGCGGACGACGCCCTTCCGGACGACGGCCCCCCGCGTGACGTAGACCTCGGCGCGCCCGGAACCGTAGGCACCCGTGGGTCGCATGGCGTAGCCGGGATGCCCGGGGACGCCGACGCGCGTCACCGCGGCGCCGGTGCGGTGCCCGCCCGTGTCGACGACCCGCCCCACACACCGGACGACGTCATCTGGCAGAGCAGCCCGCCCGGGTCCATCTACGACTACATCAAGGTGGCCTCCTTCTCGATCGGCCCGGACGGCCTGGTCGACCAGTGGAGCGCCCGCGCCGAGCGGCTGTTCGGCGTGGCCGCGCGGGACGCCGTGGGCAAGGACCCCATTGACGCGTTCATCGCGCCCGAGCTGCGGCCCGCGGGGCGGCGCAAGATGGCCGAGATCCTCGACGGGCGGGAGTGGACGGGGTCCGTCCCGTTCCGGGTGCCGGAGTCCGGGGTCCGGGCGCCGGAGTCCGGGACGGGAACTCCGGACAGCGGTCCGGGCGTCGCGGGTGCCGGAGCCGCCGCGCGCGGGTCTGCCGGGGCCGCCGCGGGCGCCGCCGGGATCGAGGGCATCGCCGAGGTCTATGTGATGCCCGCCAGGACGCCCGAGGGCGAGCGGTCCGCCGTCTGCATCGTCGTCGACGTCCGCGCGCTGCGCCGGATCGAGACCGACCTCGCCGCCTCGCAGGCCATTTTCGGTCAATCTCCTTTCGGCTTCCTGTTGTTCGGTACCGACCTCAAGGTGCAGCGCGCCAACCGCCGCTTCGCCGCCGTCTTCGGCGGCGTCGTCGACGACCACCGCGGCCGCACCGTTTACGACTATCTGCCCCGCCACGAGGCCGACCGCATGCAGGACGCGATGCGCCGCTGCCTGGAGACCGGCGAGGCCGTCACGGACATGCAGATCGTCGGCCCGGCCCCGGGCAGCAACGAACGCCGCCACTGGTCGATCAACCTCTACCGCGTGCACAGCGGTTCGGGCCGCCCCATCGGCGTCGCGGGCCTCGGCAACGACGTCACCAACCGCCACGCCGCCGCCCGCGAGGCCGCCCACGCCCGCCGCAACCTCGCCCTCCTCAACGAGGCCGGCGCCCGCATCGGCAACTCCCTCGACCTGGAGACCACCGCACGCGAGCTCCTCGACGTCGCCGTCCCCGGCTTCTGCGACCTCGCCTCCGTCGACCTCTACCAAGGCCTCCTGGACGGCGACGAGGCCGCCCACATCCGCCAGAGCCTCGCCGAGGGCAGCGCCGAACTGCGCCGGGTCGCCTTCGCGAGCGCCGTCGCCGACGCGCCCTTCCCCGACGGCACCGGCCCCGTCGACGTCGGCTCCGTGCACCGCTTCGCCTTCACCTCGCCCTGCGCGGAGGCCCTGCGCACGGCCCGGCCCCGGCTGGTCGCCGCCGACGACGACTGCGGGCCCGCCCGCCGCCTCACCAGCGGACTCATCCAGTCCACGCTCGCCGTGCCGATGGTCGCGCACGACACCGTCGTCGGCCTCGCCCAGTTCTCCCGTACGAAGGGCAGCGAACCCTTCGGCGAACGCGACCGGGCCCTCGCCGTCGAGCTCGCCGCGCGCGCCGCCGTCTGCATCGACAACGCCCGCCTCTACCGCCGCGAGCACGAGCGCGCCCTGATACTGCAACGGTCCCTGCTCCCGCCCGGCGACCCGGAGGCCGCCGGGCTCGACATCGCCTGCCGCTATCTGCCCGGCAACGCCGCCACCGAGGTCGGCGGCGACTGGTTCGACGTCATCGAACTGCCCGGCCACCGCACCGCCCTGGTCGTCGGCGACGTCATGGGCCGCGGCCTGCGCGCCGCCGTCGCCATGGGCGAACTGCGCTCCGCCGTGCGCACCCTCGCGCTGCTCGACCTGGAGCCCGCCGAGGTCCTCTCCGCGCTCGACGAGATCGCCCGCGGCCTCGGCAACCCGCCGGGCCCGCAGCACCCCCGCCGCGCCGGCACCGCCAGGGGCCGCGGCCGCGACACCGACGACCTCGCCGAGGTCTACCTCGCGACCTGCGTGTACGCGGTGTACGACGCCGTCACCCGCCGCGTCACCTTCGCCAACGCGGGCCATCTGCCGCCCGTCCTCGTCGAACCCGGCGAGTCCGCGCTCATGCTCGACGTCCCCCCGGGCATGCCGCTTGGCGTCGGCGGCGAACCCTTCGAGGAGGTCGACGTCGACCTGCCCGAGGGCGCGCTCCTCGCCCTCTACACGGACGGCCTCGTCGAGTCCCGCGACCACTCCCTGGACGAGGGCCTGAACGCCTTCGTGGGCGCGCTCACCGACCCCGCGCAGGCCCTTGAGGACATCTGCGACCACGTCCTGAGCACCCTCGACACCCACCACGGCGAGGACGACATCGCGCTGCTCATGGCGCGGGTGCAGGGCCTGCCCGCCGAGCACGTCGGCGACTGGACGCTGCCGCGCGAACCGCAGTCCGTGGGCCGCGCCCGCGAACTGGCCTGCGAGCGGCTGCGCGCGTGGGACCTCGAAGCGCTCGTCGACACCGCCGAACTCCTGGTCAGCGAACTGGTCACGAACGCCCTGCGGTACGGCCAGGGCGAGATCCGGCTGCGGCTCCTGCTCGACCGCACCCTGGTCTGCGAGGTGTGGGACGCGGGGCTCGTCCAGCCGCGCCGCCGCCGCGCCCGCGACACCGACGAGGGCGGACGCGGACTGCAGCTCGTCGGCCTGCTGAGCGCGGCCTGGGGCTCACGTCGGACACCGCGCGGCAAGACGGTCTGGTTCGAACTCGCGCTGCCGGACGGGGACTCGGAGCCGATGGACGCGGCGGAGGCGCTGATGAGTCTGTTCTGAGGGCGGTCGGGCCGGGCGTGCGCGCTGTCCGGGAGCTCGCGGTCCGTGTGCGCGCTGCCCGCGTACGCCCTGGGTGTGCCCGCCCTCCGTACAGCCGTGCCCTCACGTTGTCGCCTTGAGCGCGGCCAGCCGTGCCTCCACCTCCGCCGTGTCGCTCAGGCTGTCCAGCTGCTCGAACTGCGCGTCCAGCGAGGAGGCGGCCAGCTCCTGCTTGCCGAGGGCCCGCGCCTCCTCGCGCCGCACCTTCTCCTCGAACCGGCTCAGCTCGCTCGTCGGATCGAGGACGTCGACGCTCCGGGCCGCGTCCAGCATCTGGTTCTGCGCCTGCGCGGACTTGGCGCGGGCCACCAACTGGTCCCGCTTCGACTGCAGTTCCGTCAGCTTGATCTTCATTGAGTCCAGGCCGTCCTTGAGCTTGCCGACCACCTCGGACTGCGCGGCGATCGTCGGCTCGGCGTCCTTCGCCTCCTGCTCCGACCGCAGTTGCCGCCCGAGCGCCACCTTGGCGAGCGAGTCGAACCGGTCGGCCTCCGCGGCGTTCCCGGACATCCGCAGCGCGTCCGCCTTCTTGCTGGCCGCGAGCGCCTTGCCGCCCCACTCGCCGGCGGCCGCCACGTCTTCCTTGTGGTCCTGCTCCAGCAGCCGCAGGTTCCCGATCGTGGTCGCGACGGCCTGCTCGGCCTCCCGGATGTTCTCCGAGTAGTCGCGGATGAGCTGGTCCAGCATCTTCTGCGGGTCCTCGGCCTGGTCGAGGAGGGCGTTGATGTTGGCCTTCGCCAACTGCGCCACACGCCCGAGGATCGTCTGCTTGGCCATGAGGGCTGTCTCCTTGCGTACGAGGTGTGTCTACGCGTACGGGGTGTGTCCACGGGGTGCGCGTACGAGGGTCAGAACCGTCCGCCCCCGCCCCTGCGGCCCCGGGTCCCGCCCCCGCCGAAGCTCCCGGGCCCGGGCCCGCCGCCCCCGCCGAAGCCGCCCCCACCCGACCCGCCCAAACCCCCGCGTCCCATCCCGCCGAGGATCTGCCCGAGGACGATCCCGCCGAGGACGGCACCGCCCGTCCCGCCTCGGCCACCGCCCCCGCCGCCGTACGGATTGCCGTAGGCCCGGACGTCCCGCTCGGCGAGGGCCTGGGCCTCGCGGGCGAGGGCGTCGGCGCGCCGGGCCTCGTCGAGCGCGGCCGAGGGCTGCGTGCCACCGCCGCCACCGCTCCCGGCCGCGGTCGCCGTGGTGGCCGCACCCGACAGCCCCTCCGCCCGCTCCACATGCCGCTGCGCCTCCGCCAGCCGCGTCCGCGCGGCGCTGCCCACCGCACCCCGGTGCGTCGTGACGTAGTCCGCGGCGGCGGCGACCGCGCTGCGGGCGGTGAGGAGGGCCTGGCCGAGGAGGGAGCGGGCGCGGGTGTCGGCGTCCTCGCGGGTGCGGGCGCCGGACAGGGCGGCGTCGAGGGCGGCGTCCGCCTCCTCCACGCGGCGCAGGGCGTCGATCGGGTCGTACGGTCCGGAGGCGAGGGCCCGCCGCACCTCGCCGATGACGGCCTCCACCCGGGCCACGCGCCCGCGCAGGTCGGCGTCGGGCGCGTCGCCGGTGCCCGTGAGCCGACCGTGTGCCTCGGCGAGGTCGGCGTCCGCCTCGCTCAGCGCGCCCGGCAACCGGCCCGCCGCTGCGGCGAGTTCACCGGCGCGGCGCTCCACGGCCGTGAGGAACGTGGCGGCCTGGTCGACGGCGCCCTCGGCCGCGCGCAGGTGGACGGCGGCCGTGCCGTTGTCGGCGCCGTCGACGGCCGTGCGGGCCTGGTGGAGTTGGGCGGTGGCGAACGTGAGCCGGTCCTTGGCCTGCTCGACGTTGCCGAGGACGGCCTCGCTCGCGCCGGGGGCGTAGCTCGCGCGCAGTACCTTGAGGGTGCTCTCGGCGTCCAGGGTGCGGGCGCTGACCTGCTGGAACACCGTCTCGGCGTGGTCGAGGGCGGCGGGTGCGCCGCGTTCCAGGGCGCGGAGCTGGTCGAAGGCGGCGGCCTCGGCGTCCAGGCGGCGGCCCGCCTCGGTGCAGCGGGCGACGATCTCGTCGAGCATGCGGCGCCGGGTCGCGTCGTCCTCGGGATGCGCGTCGTCGAGCTGCTGGCGCAGCCGGAAGGCCGCCGTCAGCTCGTCGCGCGCGGCGGCCAGGGCATCGGTGAAGGGCCGCGCGGCCTCCTCGCCGAACTGGGCGGTGGCGAAGCCGAGTTCCTCGGTGCTGGTGCGCACCGCGTCGTCGGTCCCGACGAGCAGGGCCCTGGCGCGCGCGTCCAGCTCGGGCAGCGGCACGGGCCCGGCGCCGGCGGGCCGCCCGGGTGTCGTACGGGAGGTGAAGCGCCGCCGTCGACGCCGGTACGCGACCACGGCGAAGCCGCCCGCCGCGCAGGCCGCGACCACCGGCAGCACCAGATCACCCGCCACCCCGTCGTCGGCGGCGCCCGTGCCGCCCCCGCCCGGGTCGGCCGCGCCCGGTGTGATCGTCGGCGTCGGCACCCGCTGCCCGTCGAGCACCGCCGCGTACCCGTTCGCGGCGCCGACGGCGGCACCCGCCCAGTCGTGGCGCCGCAGGGCGGGCTCGACGGCGGTGCGGGCGACGTCCCGGAGCTGGTCGTCGGTGAGCCGGGACGCGGTGTCGACGGAGTAGGCGTACTGCCGGTCGTGGGTGGCGACGGCGAGCAGCACGTCGTCGGTGCCGAGGCCGTTGCGGTCGGCGGTGGCGTCGGCCCAGCCCTGCGCGGACCTGCCGGAGAAGTCGCGTACGTACACGACGAAGAGCTGGACCCGCTGCTCCTCGTAGAGCCGGTCGAGGGCGGTGGCCACGGCCTCGCGGCGGTCGCCGAGCGCGTCGGTGCGGTCGGTGATCTGGCCGTCGCGGTCGAGGGGGACCGGGTCGGCGGCGGGCGCGCGGGGAGCGGCGGGCGCAGGGGGCGCGGGCGGCGCGTGGGGAGCGGCGGGCAGCGCGGACGCCGCGCTCGCCGCGGGTGCCGACAGCGGGAGCCAGCACCAGAGCAGCAGCGCGGCGGCCGCCGCCCGCGCGGCTATGTGCGACGGGGCGCGGGAGGACGGCGTCACATCTGGCAGCGTATGACCGCCTTTGAGGTCACGCGACCGGGGCGGGGCGGCACCCCCGTCGCCGCCCCGCCCCGGTCGCCCCCCGACCCCGGCCCCCCCTAAGGCCGCACGAACCGGACCTCGGGGAAGCGCGGCGAAGGCCCGTCCAGGAGGTGGTCGTTGCGGCCGCCGAGCCAGCGGTCGAAGAACGAGGCCACGTACGCGCGCTGGGCGGCCGTGGCGCGCGCCGGGTCGACGGTGCCGATGTTCTCCTTGACGACGTCGCGCCCCACCCCGGCCTGCGGCAGGACCGACGCCAGGTCGGTGTACGCCTGGTGCCTGGCGCCGCGCAGGTTCAGATCCCGCTTCCAGCCCGTGCTGTGCTTCCAGAAGGAGCCCCAGGACGGCTCGGTGGTGTGGTCGCTGCCGTCCCGCCCCATCAGCAGGAACGGCCGGTCGAGGCCGTGCCGGGCGACGGGCGTGAGGTGGGTGCCGACAGGCTCCGAGTTGTGCTCCAGGGTGCCGTCCAGATTGACGCCCGCCTTCACCCGCTTGTCCTCGTACATGGTCTGGGCGGCGGCCATCCCGCCCCCGGACTGCCCGAACATGCCGATGCGCCGGGAGTCGATCGCCTCGCCGACGCCGTGGGGCAGCGACTTCAGCCGGTCGAGGACGAACTTGTCGTCGGCGACGCGGGCGTCCATCACCTTCTTCATGAGAGGCCTCAGGTTCCCCCCGTTCTGCTCCGCCTGCGCGAGCGCGTCCAGCAGGGGCGTGTCGTCCTTCACGGAGCCGTCGGGGAACTCGACGCCCGGGGACTCGTAGGTGTGGTCGACGGTCACCACGACATAGCCGCGGCTCGCCATCTCCTCGGCGAGGGAGGTACCCCAGGTGCGGGGGTCGCCCGCGCCCGCGCTGTACACGAGGACGGGCAGCCGCTTGCCGCCCGCGGCCTTCAGGGGCGCCCCCTGCCGGGCATGGGTCCGCATGCCCGCCCAGTCGACCGCGCCCTTCGGGACCCCGTGCCGCACGCCGGCGTTCCAGCGCGCGGCGGCGCCCTTCGCCATGTACGGGGCGACGGGGTGCCCGCCGGACGCCCGCGCCGGGTACCAGACGCTCACCATCAGCTCCCGGTACGGCTGCGAGCCGACCCACGGGTCGTGCCGGGACCTGTCGACGAGGCGGGTGGAGTACGTACCGATGGCGTGCGGTCCCGTCGGCGCGGGCAGAGTGGCGCGCACGCCGTCCCGTGGGCCCGGCGCCCCCGCCGGTTCCTGCGCGGAGACCGGCGCCGCGGCCCCGGCGGCCAGCACGGTCGCGACCGCGAGGCCGAGGGCGAGCGCACCCCTCCGGGCGGGCGGGGAAGGGCGGGTCGAACGGGAGGTCTGACGATCGCTGAGGTCCATGCCTCCATGCTGACCTGGCCGAACGCCCGCCACCATGGAGGCAATCCCGAGAATCCGGGGTGGGGGATTACCCCCACCTCCGGGCCCTGGCTACGTCATGTCGTCGGCCGCCGCCGGATCTTGTTGCCCAGCCAGACCAGCGGATCGTACTTGCGGTCGACGGCCCGCTCCTTCAACGGGATCAGCGCGTTGTCGGTGATGTGGATGCCCTCGGGGCACACCTCCGTGCAGCACTTGGTGATGTTGCAGTAGCCGAGGCCGTGCTCCTCCTGGGCGGTGGCCTTGCGGTCGAGGCCGGTGGCGGCGGCCGCGTCCAGGGGGTGCATGTCGAGCTCGGCGACGCGCATGAGGAAGCGGGGCCCGGCGAAGGCCGTCTTGTTCTCCTCGTGGTCGCGCACCACGTGGCAGGTGTCCTGGCACAGGAAGCACTCGATGCACTTGCGGAACTCCTGGGAGCGGTCCACGTCCTCCTGCATCATGCGGTACTCGCCGGGGGCCAGCTCCGCGGGCGGTACGAACGCGGGCACCTCCCGGGCCTTCGTGTAGTTGAAGCCCACGTCCGTCACCAGGTCCCGCACCACCGGGAAGGCCCGCAGCGGCGTCACCGTGATGACCTCGTCGCGGCCGAACACCGACATCCGGGTCATGCACAGCAGCCGTGGGCGGCCGTTGATCTCCGCGGAGCACGAACCGCACTTGCCCGCCTTGCAGTTCCACCGCACGGCCAGGTCGGGGGCCTGGGTGGCCTGCAGCCGGTGGATGATGTCGAGCACCACCTCGCCGTCGTTGACCTGGACGGTGAAGTCCTTCAGGCCACCGCCGTCGACGTCGCCGCGCCAGACCCGGAAGCGCGCGTCGTACGCCCCCGAATCCCCGCCCGCGTCCCCGTCGGCGGCGCTGGAACCCGTGCCGGAAGTCGTCCTCGTACTCACTCGTGGAGCTCCTCTTCGGCGAGGTACTTGACCAGCTCCTCCTTGTCGAAGAGGGCGAGCAGGTCGGGGCGGATGGGGTCGGTCGTGACCCGGGTGAGGTCGATCTGGCCGCGGGCCGGGTCGCTCAGCGCGAGGGCGCCCGTGGGGTCGGCGAGGGCGCACAGCAGGTTCACGCGGCGCCAGTCGCGGTCCATGCCGGGGTGGTCCTCGCGGGTGTGCCCGCCGCGGCTCTCGGTGCGCTCCAGGGCGGCGCGCGCCACGCACTCGCTGACCAGGAGCATGTTGCGCAGGTCGAGCGACAGGTGCCAGCCCGGGTTGAACTGGCGGTGCCCCTCGACCCCGGCCCTGCGGGCGCGCTGGCGCAGCTCGGCCAGCTTCTCCAGGGCCTGCGCCATCTCGCCCTCGCGGCGGATGATGCCGACCAGGTCGTTCATCGTCTGCTGGAGTTCCTGGTGCAGGGTGTACGGGTTCTCGGGCGCCGTCCCGGCCTCGGGGCCCTCGGCGCTGAACGGCCGCAGGGCCTCGGCGGCCGCCGCGTCCACCTGGGCGTTGTCCACGACCGGGGCGGTGGTCAGGGCGTCCGCGTAGCGCGCCGCGTAGAGCCCGGCGCGGCGCCCGAACACCAGCAGGTCGGAGAGCGAGTTGCCGCCGAGCCGGTTCGAGCCGTGCATGCCGCCCGCGACCTCACCGGCCGCGAACAGACCCGGCACGCCGCGCGCCGCCGCCGTGTCCGACTCGACGGCGATGCCGCCCATCACGTAGTGGCAGGTCGGCCCGACCTCCATCGCCTCGGCGGTGATGTCGACGTCCGCCAGCTCCTTGAACTGGTGGTACATCGACGGCAGTCGGCGCCGGATGACCTCGGCGGGCATCCGCGTCGACACGTCCAGGAACACCCCGCCGTGCGGCGAGCCGCGGCCCGCCTTCACCTCGGAGTTGATGGCGCGGGCCACCTCGTCGCGGGGGAGCAGCTCGGGCGGGCGGCGGTTGCGGTCCGGGTCGTCGTACCAGCGGTCGCCCTCCGCCTCCGACTCGGCGTACTTCTCCTTGAAGACGTCCGGGATGTAGTCGAACATGAAGCGCTTGCCCTCGGAATTGCGCAGTACGCCACCGTCGCCGCGCACGGACTCGGTGACGAGAATGCCCTTCACCGACGGCGGCCAGACCATTCCGGTCGGATGGAACTGCACGAACTCCATGTTCAGGAGCGGCGCCCCGGCGAGCAGCGCGAGCGCGTGCCCGTCACCGGTGTACTCCCACGAATTCGACGTCACCTTGAAGGACTTGCCGATGCCGCCGGTGGCGAGGACCACGCTCGGCGCCTCGATGACGAAGAAGCGCCCGCTCTCGCGCTCGTAGCAGAAGGCGCCCGAAACCCGGTCGCCGTCCTTCAGCACACGTGTGACCGTGCACTCCTGAAAGACCTTCAACCGGGCTTCGTAGTCGCCGAATTCACGCTTGTCCTCCTGCTGCAGCGCGACGATCTTCTGCTGCAGGGTCCGGATGAGCTCAAGGCCCGTCCGGTCGCCCACGTGCGCGAGGCGGGGGTACTCGTGCCCGCCGAAGTTGCGCTGCGAGATGCGGCCGTCCCGCGTGCGGTCGAAGAGCGCGCCCCACGTCTCCAGCTCCCACACCCGGTCGGGGGCCTCGCGGGCGTGCAGCTCCGCCATCCGCCACTGGTTGAGGAACTTGCCGCCGCGCAGGGTGTCGCGGAAGTGCACCTGCCAGTTGTCGCCGGAGTTCACATTGCCCATGGACGCCGCGATGCCGCCCTCGGCCATCACCGTATGGGCCTTGCCGAACAGCGACTTGCAGATCACGGCCGTACGGGCGCCCTGCTCCCGCGCCTCGATGGCGGCCCGCAGACCGGCGCCGCCCGCGCCCACGACGACGACATCCCACTGCTGCCGCTCTACTTGAGACATCTAGAAGAACCTCGGATCGTCGAAAGCGCCGGAAGCGATCAGATACACGTAGAAGTCGGCGAGTGCGACGCTGATCAACGACGCCCAGGCGAGCAGCATGTGACGGCCGTTCAGCCAGCCGACCCAGCGCCACATCCGGTAGCGCACCGGATGCTTGGAGAAGTGCTTGAGCTTGCCGCCGACGATGTGCCGGCAGGAATGGCAGGAGAGCGTGTACGCCCAGATGAGGCTGATGTTCACGACGAAGACGAGGGTGCCGAGTCCGGCGTGCCCCCACTCGTAGTCCTCGTTCCGGAAGGAGAGGACGGTGTCGTACGTGAGAATGCCCGCGACCGGTACCGCCGCGTAGAAGAAGTACCGGTGGATGTTCTGCAGGATCAGCGGGAAACGCGTCTCACCCGTGTACTTCGCGTGCGGTTCCGCCACCGCGCAGGCGGGCGGGGACGCCCAGAAGCCGCGGTAGTAGGCCTTGCGGTAGTAGTAGCAGGTGAGGCGGAAGCCGAGCGGGAAGATCAGGATGAGCAGCGCGGGGGACAGGCCCCACCAGCTCCCGAAGATCTCCCAGTTGGGGCCGTTCTTCATGGGCTCGCAGTTCTCCGCGACGCACGGCGAGTAGAACGGCGAGACGTACGGTGCCGCGTAGTAGTCGGCGTTCGCGAACGCCCGCCACGTCGAGTACACGACGAAGGCGAAGAGTCCGGCGGCGGTCGCGGCGGGCTGGAGCCACCAGCGGTCCGTCCGCAAATGGGCAGCGGAGATCGCGGCGCGCGTGTGGTGCCGTACGCCGCCGGGGCTCGTGCCCTTCTTCAGATGGGGTTCCGTGCCAGTGGCCAACGAGGCTCCACTCCTTCGTCGACGGGGGATGGGGGCCCTGCGGGCGAGGTGCCGGGCGGGTGGGGGTGCCGGGGCGGACGGCCCGCCGGTTCGCTAGGGCGCGTGGCGGTCGCGGGCGCCCAGGCCCTCGTCGTCCGAGTCCGTCCACAGGGAGCGGTCGTACGGCGTGTCCGGGATCGTGACCAGGTCGGGGCGGGGCTTGGGGGGTGCGGATGGGGTCGGTGGCGCGGCGGCGGAGGTGGCGGCCGCGCGCAGCAGGGCGACGCTCTCGCGCAGGTGGTCGGTGTCCATGCGGACGCGGCGGAAGTCGACGCCCGCGAGTTCGGCGCCGGCGCGCCGCTCGACCTGGCCCATCGTGCGGACCAATTCGTCGACGCAGCGCTGAATGGCCGTCAGATCGTCGTGCAGAGCCATGACTTGCCCTCACTTCACGGGTGCGGTGGCAACGCTCATGCGCCTGAGAGTGTCGCGCCTCACATCCCGGATTGGGAACCCATGCGCACGGATTCGGGCGGGGGCGCCTTGAAGGGGACGTTCTCCGGCCGTGGGCCGGGGGCGCTCCCGATCGCGCTCCGCGCGCGTCCTCAATCGCCGGACGGGCTCAAAATCTCCCGCAGGGAACCCCCGGCGCAGGGCTGGAGGCACGTCGAGCCGAGCCGGCCGAGGGCGGACAGCCGCGGCCGCGGGCGCCCGTTGGGCCGCACGGGTGGCATCCCCCGCCCGCCCCGCCGTGTCGGCGCCGCCCCCGGCTGGGCGTCCCCTTCAGTGGATGCCATACGTGTGATCAACTCCATATTCCCCCTGTAGTACCGCCAAACGTGCAAACGCGCACAAACGGCGAAGCCACCACATCCGGCCGCCCCCGCCCCCGTCCCGGCAGGGCGGGCGAGCCCGGGCAACCCCCGGAGGTACCGTCATGCCCCACGACCGCGCCAGGCCGCGACCGGTCCGCCCGGCGGCCACGGCCCGATCCGCCGTGTTCCTCGCCGCCGGAGTCCTCGCCCTGCCCGCCCTCACCGGCTGCGGCTCCGGCGAGGAGTCGGGCGCCCCGACGGCCGGGCAGGACATCGCCCCCGCGGCCCGGGACCTGGTCGCCGACGGCGGCTCGATGAAGTGGGCCGTCGACGCCCTCCCGGAGACCTTCAACTCCTTCCAGTCCGACGCCGACGAGGCCACCACCCGCGTCGCCGCCGCCGTACTCCCGTCGATGTACCGCCTCGACGCCCGCGGCAGACCCCAGCCCAACGCCGACTTCCTGGAGTCCGCGAAGGTCGTCGAGCGCGAGCCCCAGCAGGTCGTGCTCTACAAGCTGAACCAGCAGGCGGTCTGGAGCGACGGCCGCGAGATCGGCGCCGACGACTTCGCCGCCCAGTGGCGC
The DNA here is from genome assembly GCF_014650815.1 of Streptomyces flavofungini. GTDB lineage: Bacteria > Actinomycetota > Actinomycetes > Streptomycetales > Streptomycetaceae > Streptomyces > Streptomyces flavofungini. The sequence continues at coordinate 522,385 of NZ_BMVR01000002.1, read as the reverse complement.
GCCCTCTCCGGCAAGGACAGCGCGTACTGGACCGCCCGCAACGCGGGCTACGACCGCATCGGCAAGATCGAACGCGGCGCCAACAACCTGGAGGTCCGCGTCACCTTCGACAAGCCCTACGCGGACTGGCGCTCCCTGTTCTCCCCGCTGTACCCGAAGGAGGTCATGGGCACCCCCGACTCCTTCAACGACGGCGCCCGCACCAAGCTCAAGGTCACCGCGGGCCCCTTCGCCCTGAAGGACGTCGACCGCGCCGCGGGCGAGCTCACCCTCCGCCGCAGCCCCCGCTGGTGGGGCAGCCCCGCCAAGCTCGACAAGCTGGTCCTGCGCGCCGTACCCCGCGACAAGCGCGCCGCCGCCCTCGCCGACGGCAAGGTCGACCTCGCCGAGATCGACGCCTCGGAAGCCGGTCGCATCGCCCTCGCCCGCCGCGACAAGGGCGCCGGGGGCCCGCTCGCCCACGGCCCCGGCGCCGCCCTCACCCCGGCCGCCGCCCTCCGCTCCTGGGCCCGCGCCCACGGCTCCGACGAGGAGGCCGCGGACACCGAGCAGCAGGCCCGCGAGAAGTCCGCCAAGGCCGTCGAGCGGTACGCCGAGGAGCAGTCCGGCCTGCGCGGCTACCAGGTCCGCAAGTCCCTCGAACCCGCCTACACCCAGCTCGCCCTCAACGGCTCCGAGGGCCCCCTCGCCGACGACCGCGTCCGCCGCGCCGTCGCCCGCGCCCTGAACCGCGACGAACTTGCGGAAACGGTTCTGAAGCCCCTCGGCCTGCCCGCCGAGCCCGTCGGCAGCCACCTCGCCCTCGCCGGTCAGGACGCCTACGCCGACAACAGCGGCGCCCTCGGCGACCAGGACACCGCAGAGGCCTCCGCCCTCCTCGCCGACGCGGGCTGGACCCCCGGCGGCCCGCTCAAGGAGAAGGGCAAGAAGAAGGGGGAGAAGGGCGAGAAGGGAGAGAAGGGCGAGGGGGACGCGGGCTCGGAGGCCGCCGAGGACGACACCGAGTCCGGCTCCGGCTCCGAGTCCGACGACGGCACCTACATCGTCGGCGAGGACGACCAGAAGCCCGGCGACCCCCGCACCGCCCTCCTGGCCCCCGCCCGCGCCGCCGCCTACCAGCAGGCCGTCCTGATGCGGCAGGCCGACGCCCTTATCGCGCGCCGCGAGGCCGACAAGGAGCAGAAGAAGGACCCCGGCGGGCACGCCAAGCAGCACGCGAAGAAGCAGGCCCAGGGCGGCGCCCCGGGTGCGTACGCCCCCAAGGGCACCGCCGCCCCCAAGGCGGCCAAGGGCGCCAAGGGTGCCGGGGCGGGCCCGCTGGCCAAGGACGGCAAGGCGCTCACCCTGCGCTTCGTGCTCCCCTCCGGGACGGGCTCGGAGTCGCTGCGCGGTGTCGCCGACCGGATCTCGCGGATGCTGCAGCGCATCGGGGTCCGTACGGAGATCGCCAAGGTCGCCGACGACAGCTACTTCAAGGACCACATCGCGTCCGGCCAGTACGACCTGGCGCTGTACTCCTGGCCCGCGTCGGCCTTCCCCGCCACCGACGCCCGCCCGATCTTCGCCAAGCCGGTGCCCGCCGCCGACGGCTCCCTGAACGTCGAGCAGAACTACACCCGCGTCGGCACCGACCACATCGACCAGCTCTTCGACCAGGCCGTGAGCGAGCTGGACGAGTCCGAGAACCGCTCCCTGGTGAAGAAGGCCGACGCCCGCATCTGGGCGGCGGCGGGCTCCGTCCCCCTCTACCAGCGCCCCCAGCTGATGGCGGCCCGCACCAACCTCGCCAACGCGGGCGCCTTCGGCTTCGAGACCCCCGTCTACCAGGACATGGGCTTCCTGAAGCCGGGCGCGAAGGCGAGCAGGCAGCCGAAGGCCGAATGAGTCGCTCCGGGAGGTAGCAAGCCCGTCCGGCGACGGCGGACGAGCCGGGCCGGAGGACGCGCTCCCGGGCGGCCCCCGGCCCCCCGGAACCCCTTGTTCCGGGGGCCGCCCAGGAGCCCGACAAGCCGCCCCCGGCGCGGACCCGTAGGATGGGGTAAGGCCGTGGCACGTCTGCCCGGCAGGGCACGCGTACGAAATGGACGTACGCGCCGCCGTCCAAGCCTCCCGGGAGAAGCGCACCTCGCATGCCCACGCGCCACGACATTCGTAACGTCGCCATCGTCGCCCACGTCGACCACGGCAAGACGACCATCGTCGACGCCATGCTCAAGCAGGCGGGCGCCTTTGCCGCGCACGCCGCTGAGTCCCTCGACGACCGCATGATGGACAGCAACGACCTGGAGCGTGAGAAGGGCATCACGATCCTGGCCAAGAACACGGCCGTCAAGTACCACCCCAAGGATGGCGGCGACGTCATCACCATCAACATCATCGACACCCCCGGCCACGCCGACTTCGGCGGCGAGGTCGAGCGCGGTCTGTCGATGGTGGACGCGGTCGTCCTCCTCGTCGACGCCTCCGAGGGCCCGCTGCCGCAGACCCGCTTCGTGCTCCGCAAGGCGCTCCAGCAGCGGCTGCCCGTCATCCTCTGCATCAACAAGACGGACCGTCCGGACTCGCGCATCGACGAGGTCGTGAACGAGACGTACGACCTCTTCCTCGACCTGGACGCCGACGAGGACCAGATCGAGTTCCCGATCGTCTACGCCTGCGGCCGTGACGGCGTGGCCTCGCTGACCAAGCCGGAGGACGGCACCGTCCCGGCCGACAGCACCAACCTGGAGCCGTTCTTCACCACGCTGCTCCAGCACGTCCCGGCGCCGGAGTACGACGAGAGCGCGCCCCTCCAGGCCCACGTCACCAACCTGGACGCCGACAACTTCCTCGGCCGCATCGCGCTGCTCCGCGTCGAGCAGGGCGAGCTGCGCAAGGGCCAGACCGTCGCGTGGATCAAGCGGGACGGCTCGATCGCCAACGTCCGCATCACCGAGCTGATGATGACCGAGGCGCTCACCCGCAAGCCCGCCGAGGTCGCGGGCCCCGGCGACATCTGCGCCGTCGCCGGCATCCCGGACATCATGATCGGCGAGACCCTCGCCGACCCCGAGAACCCGATCGCGCTCCCGCTGATCACGGTCGACGAGCCCGCGATCTCCATGACCATCGGTACGAACACCTCGCCGCTGGTCGGCCGCGGCGGCACCGGCAAGGGCGCGGAGGCCAAGGCGGCCGTCAAGGACCGCAAGGTCACCGCCCGCCAGGTCAAGGACCGCCTGGACCGCGAGCTGATCGGTAACGTCTCGCTCCGCGTCCTGGACACCGCGCGCCCCGACGCCTGGGAGGTGCAGGGCCGCGGCGAGCTGGCGCTCGCGATCCTGGTCGAGCAGATGCGCCGCGAGGGCTTCGAGATGACCATCGGCAAGCCGCAGGTCGTCACCAAGCAGGTCGAGGGCAAGACGTACGAGCCCGTCGAGCGCATGACCATCGACGTGCCCGAGGAGCACATGGGCGCCGTCACGCAGCTCATGGGCGTCCGCAAGGGCCGCATGGACAACATGTCGAACCACGGCTCCGGCTGGGTCCGCCTGGAGTTCGTCGTCCCGTCCCGCGGCCTCATCGGCTTCCGCACGGAGTTCCTGACCCAGACCCGCGGCACGGGCATCGCGCACTCCATCCACGAGGGCCACGAGCCGTGGTTCGGCGAGCTGAAGACCCGTAACAACGGCTCGCTGGTCGCCGACCGCGCCGGTGCCGTCACCGCCTTCGCGATGACGAACCTGCAGGAGCGCGGCGTGCTGTTCACCGACCCCGGCACCGAGGTGTACGAGGGCATGATCGTCGGCGAGAACTCGCGCTCCGACGACATGGACGTGAACATCACCAAGGAGAAGAAGCTCACCAACATGCGCTCCTCCTCCGCCGACTCCTTCGAGGCGATCGTCCCGCCGCGCAAGCTCTCCCTGGAGCAGTCCCTGGAGTTCTGCCGCGACGACGAGTGCGTCGAGGTGACCCCGGAGTCCGTGCGCATCCGCAAGGTCGTCCTGGACCAGAAGGAGCGCGGCCGCACGGCTTCGCGCGCCAAGCACGGCTGAGCCACGCGGGCGTGGCCTAGCCCTCCGAGCTGGGTCGCCACCTGCCGTCTCTCGTCCGCGACTCCGTCGTGGCTGGTCGCGCAGTTCCCCGCGCCCCTTCGGTCGCTGAGGCCGGTTCTCCCGCACAGGTTGTGTGCGGGAGAACCGGCCTCTCACGTTGCGGCGGGCGATACGGTGACGGCGTGACGCGCGTCGACCTCGGGGGCCGTCGACGGGTCGCCTGGCAACCGGTTTTCGCCCGCGATCTGTCCGGTATGCGGACCCACTTGACCGTTAGATGTGTAACACGTCCGTTTCGCAACCATCTATCTGGGATCGGTTTGTCCGGATTTTGGAAGTTGTACGTGTCAGGTGTGATTGAACCGAGACCAAAAGGGTGTGGTCGGGCCGTACCTCATGGCTAATAGTTGACCGCGTATAGCTCGGGTCAATGGGTCACGCGCTGTGGGGAGCGCCGACTCACGAGCACACTGGGGTACTCGATCTTCGCCGGCAGGGGTGTCGGCGCTGCTCCGCGTACCCCCTCTTGTAGTGAACAAGTGGACTCATGAGGAGGAACCCCATGCGTGGTGCCAAGAGCGCCAAGTGGGTCGCCATAGCCGGCGTTGTGGCGCTTACCGCTACTGCCTGTGGTGGCGGCGACGACGACAAGGGCAGCGGCAAGGTCGACCCCAAGGGGATCGTCAGCTACGCCAATGGTGAGCCGCAGAACCTGCTGCAGCCGTCCAACACCATGGAGGCGTACGGCAGCGTCGTCATCGATGCGCTCTTCACCGGGCTTGTTCACTATGACAAGCAGGGCAACATCACGTACGAGAACGCCGAGTCGGTGAAGCCGTCGGAGGGCAACAAGGTCTGGACGGTCAAGCTCAAGCCGGGCTGGAAGTTCCACGACAACACGCCGGTCACGGCCAAGTCGTACGTGGACGCCTGGAACTGGGCCGCCGACCCGGCCAACGGCCAGCAGAACAGCTCGTGGTACCGCGACATCGTGGGCTACGAGGCCGTGCACCCGGCCAAGGGCAAGGCCACCAAGAAGGCGATGTCCGGCCTCAAGGTCGTGGACGAGAACACCTTCACCATCACGCTGAAGACGGGCATCCCGTACTACGCGTACAAGCTGGTCTACAAGCCCTTCTTCCCGCTGCCCGCGGCCGCGCTCAAGGACCCGAAGAAGTACGGCGAGGCGCCGGTCGGCAACGGCCCGTACAAGTTCTCCAAGTGGGACCGCAAGAAGATGATCTCGGTCCGCACCTGGCCCGGCTACAAGGGCGCGGACAAGCCGAAGAACGGCGGCATCGACTTCAAGGCCTACAACAAGGACACCGGCGCCTACGCCGACCTGCGGTCCGACAAGGTCGACACGATGCCGCTCGTCCCGAACAGCGAGATCGCCAACTTCAAGAACGACTTCGGCGACCGCGCGATCGAGATGGACTTCTCGGCCATCAACACGATCAACCCCGCCTTCTACACCAAGCAGTGGAAGGACATCGACGTCAAGGTCATTCAGGGCCTGTCGATGGCCATCGACCGCGACACCATCGCCAAGACGGTGTTCAGCGGCACCCGTGAGTCGGCCACCAGCTGGGTCGCCAAGGGCGTGAAGGGCTACGAGGCCAACACCTGCGGCGAGTACTGCAAGTTCGACGCCAAGAAGGCCAAGCAGCTCATCAAGGACGGCGGCGGCGTCCCGGGCAACAAGATCTCCATCCAGTACAACGCCGACCAGCCGCACAAGGACTGGGTCGTCGCGGTCTGCAACTCCATCACCAAGAGCACCGGCGTGAAGTGCGTCGGCGACCCGGTGACGGACTTCGCGGCCGACACCGAGATCCGTGACCAGAAGAAGGTCAAGTCGATCTACCGCTCCGGCTGGGTGCTCGACTACCCGTTCAACGGCAACTTCCTCGCCGACCTCTACGGCACCGGCGTCGACGGCAACAAGGGCGGCTTCTCGGACAAGAAGTTCGACAAGCTGACCGCGCAGGCCGACAAGGCCAAGACCATCGACGAGTCCGCCAAGCTGTACACGCAGGCCGAGAAGGAACTGCAGAACAGCTTCCCGGGCATCCCGCTCTGGTACAACAAGACGCTCTCCGCGTACTCGAACAACGTGAAGAACGTCGAGTTCGACCAGGCCGGTGACCCGATCCTCTCCGAGGTCCAGGTCTTCGAGAAGTAGCAGTCGCCGGAGTCCCGTTCCCGTAAAGCGACGCCCGGCGACCCCGGGCGTCGCTTGCGGAACGGCTCCGCAATGGACGGAGGCACCACCATGGGGCGCTACGTCGCGAGGCGACTGCTCCAGATGATCCCGGTCTTCATCGGGACAACCCTGCTGATCTTCCTGATGGTCAACGTCCTCCCCGGCGACCCGGTACGGGCGCTGTGGGGAGACAAGCCGCCGGACCCCGCGCAGGTGGCGCAGATCAAGCACGACCGAGGGCTCGATCTGCCGCTGTGGGAGCAGTACCTGCACTACATGAAGGGGCTGCTGCAGGGCGACTTCGGCAAGACCATTGCCGGTAACAGACCCATCATCGACGAGATCAAGCAGGCCTTCCCGGTCTCGGCACGGCTCGCCATCATGGCGTGGACGTTCGAGCTCGTCGTCGGCATCGCCCTGGGCGTGCTGGCAGGTGTGAAGCGCGGCCGCTTCATCGACAACACGGTGACGCTCTTCACGCTGCTCGTGATCTCCGTCCCGATCTTCGTCTTCGGCCTGGCGCTCCAGATGGTCTTCGGCAACGAACTCGGCTGGGTGACACCGACGGTCCAGGACTCCGAGAACTTCGGAGAGCTCATGTTGCCGGCGCTGGTGCTCGGCCTCGTCGGACTCGCCTATGTGGCGCGCCTGACGCGCACGGCCATCGCCGAGAACCGGCAGGCGGACTACATGCGCACCGCGGTCGCCAAGGGCCTGCCGCGCCAGCGCATCATCACCCGGCACCTGCTGCGCAACTCCCTGATCCCGGTGGTCACTTACCTCGGTACGGACATCGGCACCCTGATGGGCGGCGCGGTCATCACCGAGGGCATCTTCAACGTGACCGGTGTCGGCAACCTTCTCTTCGACGCCCTGGGCGATCGCGAGGGCGCCGTCATCGTGGGCATCGTGACCGTCCTGGTGCTCGTGTACCTCCTCGCCAGCCTGATCGTCGACCTGCTCTACGCGGTCCTGGACCCGAGGATTCGTTATGCCTGACGCCACCAAGACCACGGCCGCGGAAGCCGTGGCCGAGACACCGGTCGCCGCCAAGGTCGTCGACGGCGGCGAGGCGAGCGGCAAGCCGCGCAGCCTGTGGGGCGACGCCTGGCGGGATCTGCGGCGTCGGCCGCTGTTCGTGATATCCGCGGCGCTGATCGTGGTCCTCATCCTGGTGGCCGCGTTCCCCGGTCTGTTCACGGACGCCAACCCGGAATCCGGCGATCTCCAGAACCACTTCCTGGAGAAGCCCAACCTCGGCCACTTCTTCCAGGCCGACTGGTTCGGGTACGACCGGCAGGGCCGCAGCATCTACGCCCGCGTCATCTTCGGCGCTCGTAACTCGATCATGGTCGGCCTCGGCGTCACGATCCTGGTGACCGCCTTCGGCGGTCTGGTCGGCATGCTCGCCGGGTACTTCGGCGGCTTCTGGGACAGCCTGCTGTCCCGGATCGTCGACGTGTTCTTCGGCATCCCGTTCCTGCTCGGCGCGATGGTCGTCCTGAACGCCTTCACCGACCGCACCGCGATGGTGATCATCGGCGCGCTGGCGTTCCTGGGCTGGACACAGATCGCCCGCGTCATGCGCGGCGCGGTCATCACGACCAAGCACGCGGACTACGTGATGGCGGCGAAGGCTCTGGGCGCGGGCACCGGGCGGATCCTGTTCCGCCACATCCTGCCCAACGCCCTCGCTCCGGTGATCGTGGTCGCGACCATCTCGCTCGGCACGTACATCGTCGCCGAGTCGACCCTCTCGTTCCTGGGTCTCGGCTTCGGCAACGACTCGTTCTCCTGGGGCAGTGACATCTCCGACGCCCTGAACGACATCCGGAACAACCCGCACACGCTGATCTTCCCCGCCGGGATGCTCAGCATCACCGTGCTGGCGTTCATCATGATGGGTGACGCCGTACGCGAAGCCCTCGACCCGAAGTTGCGCTGAGGGAGGCGTACGTGACGATCACTGATAAAACCGCGGACGTCCCCGCTCCCCGCTCGGGCGAGGAAAAGAGCGGCCGGCTGCTCGACGTGAAGGACCTGCACGTCGAGTTCCACACCCGCGACGGTGTGGTCAAGGCCGTCAACGGCGTCAACTACAGCGTGGACGCGGGTGAGACGCTCGCCGTGCTCGGCGAGTCCGGCTCCGGCAAGTCCGTGACCGCGCAGGCCATCATGGGCATCCTCGACATGCCGCCCGGGAAGATCCCGCAGGGCGAGATCCTCTTCCGCGGCCAGGACATGCTGAAGATGTCCAACGAGGAGCGCAGGAAGATCCGCGGCCGCAAGATCGCGATGATCTTCCAGGACGCGCTGTCGTCCCTGAACCCGGTGCTGAGCGTGGGCTACCAGCTCGGCGAGATGTTCCGGGTACACGACGGCCTGTCCCGCAAGGAGGCCAAGGCCAAGTCCATCGAGCTGATGGACCGGGTGAAGATCCCGGCCGCCAAGGAGCGGGTGAACGACTACCCGCACCAGTTCTCCGGCGGTATGCGCCAGCGCATCATGATCGCGATGGCGCTCGCCCTGGAGCCGGACCTGATCATCGCCGACGAGCCGACCACGGCCCTCGACGTGACGGTCCAGGCCCAGGTCATGGACCTGCTCGCGGAGCTCCAGCGCGAGTACAACATGGGGCTCATCCTCATCACCCACGACCTGGGCGTGGTCGCGGACGTGGCAGACAAGATCGCTGTCATGTACGCGGGCCGGATCGTGGAGACGGCCCCGGTGCACGAGCTCTACAAGCGCCCGGCGCACCCATACACGCGCGGCCTGCTCGACTCGATCCCGCGCCTTGACCAGAAGGGCCACGAGCTCTACGCGATCAAGGGGCTGCCGCCCAACCTCCTGAAGATCCCGTCGGGCTGCGCGTTCAACCCGCGCTGCCCCAAGGCGACGGACATCTGCCGTACGGAGGTCCCGCCGCTGGTTCCGGTGACGGAGCAGGACGGCGCGGAGCTGGTGGGCCGCGGCAGCGCGTGCCACTTCTGGAAGGAGACGATCCATGGCTGAGCTCAAGAAGGGCGCTGAGCCCGAGGGCGCCGAGCCGACGGACGCCACTCCGAACGTGACCGAGGTCGAGACGGTCGACGTGGCGACGCCCGAGGAAGCGGTGGCGGTCATCGAGGCCCCGGCCGAGCGCGGCGAGCCGATCCTCCAGGTCCGCAATCTGGTCAAGCACTTCCCGCTGACGCAGGGCATCATCGTCAAGCGTCAGATCGGTGCGGTGAAGGCGGTCGACGGGATCTCCTTCGACCTCTACCAGGGCGAGACACTGGGCATCGTGGGCGAGTCCGGCTGTGGCAAGTCCACGGTCGCCAAGCTCCTGATGACCCTGGAGCGGGCCACGGCGGGCGAGGTCTTCTACAAGGGCCAGGACATCACCAAGCTGTCCGGCCGCGCCCTGAAGGCGGTCCGCCGGAACATCCAGATGGTGTTCCAGGACCCGTACACGTCGCTCAACCCCCGTATGACGGTGGGCGACATCATCGGGGAGCCCTTCGAGATCCACCCCGAGGTGGCCCCGAAGGGTTCGCGGCGCCAGAAGGTCCAGGACCTCCTGGACGTCGTCGGCCTCAACCCCGAGTACATCAACCGCTACCCGCACCAGTTCTCGGGCGGTCAGCGCCAGCGCATCGGCATCGCGCGCGGCCTGGCGCTCAACCCCGAGATCATCATCTGCGACGAGCCGGTCTCGGCCCTGGACGTGTCCGTCCAGGCCCAGGTCATCAACCTGATGGAGAAGCTCCAGGACGAGTTCAACCTGTCCTACCTCTTCATCGCGCACGACCTGTCGATCGTCCGGCACATCTCGGACCGCGTGGGCGTGATGTACCTCGGCAAGATGGCCGAGATCGGCTCCGACGAGCAGATCTACGACCACCCGACGCACCCGTACACGCAGGCGCTGCTGTCCGCGGTGCCCGTGCCGGACCCGGAGGCGCGCGAGGGCCGCGAGCGCATCATCCTCACCGGCGACGTCCCGTCCCCGGCGAACCCGCCGTCCGGCTGCCGCTTCCGCACCCGCTGCTGGAAGGCGCAGGACAAGTGCGCGGAGGAGGTCCCGCTGCTCGCGATCCCGGAGCGCTTCGCGGGCCAGGACACGCCTGCCGCGCACGAGTCGGCGTGCCACTTCGCGGAGGAGAAGGACGTCGTGCACGCGGCATAGCGTCTTGTTGCCATGAGTTCGCCCCGCAGGACTTGCTGTCCGGCGGGGCGAACTCATGTGTGCGTGGGTCAAGCACGGCTAACCGCTGTCAGCAGGCGTAGTCGTGGGGCGATCAGCGCCCCACTGGTCGGGCACCGCCGACGGCGACGGCCCACGCCTGCGCGTGACGGCCGAGCGGAACGGTAAGTGGGTCTCGGTGGTGGAGGTGGTGGCCGACCCGGAGGACGGTTGGCCGGGATCTGGGCCTGCCCCTGTCCCTGTCCGCTCAGTCGTCGAGCCGCTCTGCGCCGCGACCTCGTAGACGCGGTCGAGGGCGTGCGGGGTCCTGTCGAATTCCTCGTCGGTCAGCGCGACGCCCATCCGCTCGCGCAGCACCTTGCGCGCCTCGGCCACGCGGGCCCGGGACTGCGCGGTGGTCAGTTGCTCGGCCGCGAGGGCGGCCACCAAGGCTTCTGTCGTCGTGCCGCGTTCCTTGGCGACGGCGGCGAGGTGATCGCGGTCCTCGGGCACCTTGATCGTGGAGTCGTCCATGCTGTCGACGCTACGCCGCTGGTGCACCACTCGTGCCCGGCATCTGTCTAAAGGCAATCGAAGGGTGGGATCACGCGTGTGATCGCGACCAGGCGGAGACGCGGCACCGGAAGGGCGTAGAACCACCCATCGGTGAGGAGCGGGATGCGTCGTACGCCACCAGGGACTCCGCGTCGCGGTCCCTCACCGATGTCCGTGACATCGACGCCCACCTCGGCCAGAGCGACCATCTCACCTGCGAGGCGCTCGACCTCGTCGATGATGTGCTGCGGAAACCCGGCTACTACGTGTTCGGCGTCCGGGTCGTACTCCCAGCGCCATTCGTCGGCGTCACTCACCCGGGCCCTCGCTCCGCTCGATTCCCGCCTCGGCGCACGAGACATCGAGGATGGAGCCGATCTCGGCCGCGATGGCGCGGGCTTCGTCCACGCTCTCGGTGGTGGCGGCCCGTGCCTCCAAGGCGCGCAGACGGGCCGCCCGCTCGGGGTGACGCTCCACCGCCACATACACCGCCCACTGGCCGACGAAGCGTCTCATCGGCGCCGCGCTGACCTGCTCGCGGGCGAGGCGCAGTGCGTCGGCCCGCTCGGCGTCGAACGTGGGCAGCGCGTCGGGGGCGAGCCGAGCGAGGGCAGCCCGCAGGTCCTCCGGTGTGCTTGCCGGTTGCGGGCTGACGAGGTCGTCGGAACCGGAGTGCGGTGCGGTGCTCATGTGCTGGCTCCTCGGGGTGGTACATCGCCGGTCTGCCCACTGCTCGCCAGCGTACTCGTGGGGGTGCGGGGCCGTCTGAGCCTGTGGACAACTCATGCTTCCTCCATCGGCCCCAGCTCGAACCATGTCGCCTTGCCCCGGCCGGGGCCGTGCGTGCACACGCCCCAGGCGTCCGCTCCGTACGAGATCAGCTGTATGCCCCTGCCCGTCTCGTCCTCGTCCGAGGGGGACTGGCGGGCCGGGAGGCCCGGGGCCTGGTCCTGGACGAGGATCCGCAGGCAGGTGCCTGCGGGGTCCGCCCAGCCCGCGAACAGGGTCACCGGCGCGGCGCAGTCCTTGGCCGCGCAGGCGTTGACGGCGTTCGTGACCGCCTCTGAGGTCAGGAGGACCGCGGTGTCGGTGAGTTCGGGGTGCCCGGAGGTCGCGAGGAGGGTGCGCACCGTTTCGCGGGCGGTGCGGACCCATGCGGGGTGCGGCGGGAAGACGAGGTACACGTCGTGCGGGTGGTCCTCCACGGGGCCTCCTGGGGCGCGCGTCGCGATGACGGTGTCCGCCAACTCCGTTGTGGTCGGGGGTACTTCCGCGTGCGGTGCGGGTTGGACTGGTCGACTTTGACGGTAGGGGCACTAGTAGGCTTGTTACAACCGTGAACGTGAAGTGCACCCCTGACGGGTGACGTCCGCCCAAGGAGGTGGACGGCTGCCGCGCGGGGTCGGCACACTGCGCACGGCCATAGGGAGGGATACATGCCACCGAGGACGAGCCCGAGTGAGCGTCAGCGGCGACTGGGCGCGGAGCTGCGCAGACTGAGGCTGCGCGCGCGGTTGTCGGGTGACGACGCAGGTGCGTTGCTGGACGCTGAGCGGACTCGGATCAGCCACATCGAGGCGGGACGGGTCGATGTTCCGCGCAACGGGTTGTACAAGTTGCTACGTGCCTACGGTTGTCCGGACGGGGCGTACTTCGACGGGCTGATGGACATGGCCCAACACCGCGGCAAGGGCTGGTGGGACGAGTTCCAGGGAGCCATCGGGCCAAGGGCGCGAGATCTGGCGGAGCTTGAACATCGTGCGTCAGCCATCCGCATTCACGAGCCACTGTTCATCCCGGGCATGTTGCAGACCCGCGACTACGCACACGCGGTGCTCACGGTTTCGGAGGAGGATCAGGGGCGGGTGGACCGCTACGTCGAGTTCCGTCTGGCGCGCCAGCGGATCCTGGACGCACCCAAGGCGGTGCCGTACCACGCCATCGTCCACGAGGCGGCGCTGCGCGTGCACACGGGTGGTACCAGGACCATGCGCAAGCAGTTGCTGCGGTTGATCGAGATCGCCCGCCTGCCGAACGTGACGCTCCAGATCTTCCCGTTCGAGCGTGGCGCCTACTCCGCGTTCAGTCGCCCCTTCGTCCTCTTCGAGGGGGCCGCGCGTGAGTTGGACAGTGTCTACCTGGAGCATCCGCTGAAGTCCGTCTTCCTGGGGGATGGAGAGGCCAACGACCGGTACGGCAAGATGTTCGAACGGCTCTCGGAACTGGCGCTCGCGCCGGTCGACCCCGAGGCCGCGCCGGAGTCCCATCACGGCCGGGACTCGCTCAGCCTGATCCAGCACGTCATGTACGAGCTCTAGGTAGGGGAGTCGGATGTTCCAGCTCACGTGGCAGAAGTCCTCGTACAGTACCGGCGGCGAGGGCGAATGCGTCGAGTTGGCCACCGACCCCACCGGCCGCATCCACCTCCGCGAGAGCGACCGCCCCGCAGAGATGGCCACGACCACCCCGGCCGCCCTGCGCGGGCTCCTCCACCACATCAAGGCGAGCGCACGCGGCCAGGCGTGACTCAGCCCCCGGCTTCCCCCGGCTTCGCGTAACGCCGGAAGGCGGATGTGTCGATGGTCCAGGGGCCCAGGGAGACCTGGTCGCCGAAGATGTAGGGCTCCGTCTTCCTGTAGTGCGTCCCGCACGGCTCGGTGTGCACCTCGATGGTGCCCTTCCTGGGGTCGACGATCAGGTAGTGCTCGATGCCCATCGCGGGGTAGTCGGCGAGCTTTCCGACGTAGTCGTTCTCCGGGTTCGAGGGGGAGACGATCTCGATGACCGCCAGGACCTGGGAGGCGTCCACGGCCAGGCCTTCCTCGTCGAGCACCGCCTCCGGGATCACCACGGCGTCCGGTCGGCGCATGCGGCCGATCGAAGGGTGCTCGATCTCGGGGCCGTTGGCGCAGATGTAGCCGGGGTGGGTAGCTGGAAGCTGCTCGTCGAGTTGTTTGCAGATTCGACGGACCGTGCCCTCGTGCCTCTTGGACGGGCACATCATGGCCAGTATCGGCCCGGAAGGGCCGATCTCTACGCTCCAGGAGCCCTCGAGCTGCTCGGCGTAGGCCCCGAGCTCCTCGGCGATCGCGCGCATCTTGGCGTAGTCCATATGTGCAGCGTAGCGAGGCCCCGCGGGGCCGCATGCGTACATCCGGATGGCCTCCTCCTCATACGGCCGGGCTAAATGTGCGGTTCGTCCGCTCTGCCGCGATATTTGCGGTAACGCGCGCACAGTCGGCGCGCAGAGCGATCGAGGAGGCACTCCATGCGTGGAGCCACGCACGCCAAGTGGGCCGCCGGTGCGGTGGCCGTCGCACTCGCGGCGACGGCCTGTGGGGGTGGGAGCAGCGGTGGCGGTGGCGACGGCTCCGGGGTGGTGGGGTCGTCCTGGGGGGATCCGCAGAACCCGCTGGAGCCCGCGAACACGAACGAGGTCCAGGGGGGCAAGGTCCTGGACATGATCTTCCGGGGGCTGAAGCGGTACGACCCGAAGACCGGCGAGGCGAAGGACATGATCGCCGAGTCCATCGAGACGAAGGACTCACAGAACTTCACCGTCAAGATCAAGGACGGGTGGAAGTTCAGCAACGGCGAGAAGGTCACCGCCAAGTCGTTCGTGGACGCCTGGAACTACGGGGCGCACCTGAAGAACAACCAGAAGAACGCGTACTTCTTCGGGTACATCGACGGGTACGCCAAGGTCCACCCGGAGAAGGGGAGCGCGAGCGCCGAGACCCTGTCGGGGCTGAAGGTCGTCGACGAGAAGACCTTCACCGTGAAGCTCACGCAGAAGTTCTCCACCTGGCCCGAGACCCTCGGCTACCCGTCCTTCGCGCCGCTGCCCAAGGCGTTCTTCACCGACCACGAGGCCTGGCTGTCCAAGCCCGTCGGCAACGGCCCGTACTCCATCAAGTCGTACCAGAAGGGCTCCAAGATGGAGCTCAGGAAGTGGGACGACTACAAGGGGGACGACAAGGCGCAGAACGGGGGAGTCGACCTCAAGGTCTACACCGACAACAACACCGCGTACACGGACCTGATGGCGGGGAACCTCGACCTCGTCGACGACGTGCCCGCCTCGCAGCTCAAGAACGTCAAGAGCGACCTCGGGGACCGGTACATCAACACGCCTGCCGGGATCATCCAGACGCTCGCCTTCCCGTTCTACGACGCCAAGTGGGACAAGGCCGGCAGCGAGAAGGTCCGGCGCGGCCTCTCCATGGCCATCAACCGGAAGCAGATCACCGACACGATCTTCCAGAAGACCCGCACCCCCGCCAAGGACTGGACCTCGCCCGTGCTCGGCGAGGACGGCGGCTACAGCGACAGCCTCTGCGGCGACGCCTGCGAGTACAACGCGGCCGAGGCCAAGAAGCTGGTCGAGGAGGGCGGCGGCATCCCCGGCGGCACCCTGAAGATCTCGTACAACGCGGACACCGGCTCGCACAAGGAGTGGGTGGACGCCGTCTGCAACTCCATCAACCGGGCGCTCGGCAACGACAAGGCGTGCGTGGGCAACCCCATCGGCACCTTCGCCGACTTCCGCAGCCAGGCGTCCCAGCAGAAGCTTGACGGGGCCTGGCGCGCGGGCTGGCAGATGGACTACCCGCTGATCCAGAACTTCCTGGAGCCGAACTACTTCACGGATGCCTCGTCCAACGACGGCAAGTACTCCAACAAGGACTTCGACAAGCTCATCAACGAGGCCAACGCGGAGACGGACGCCGCCAAGGCCGTCACCAAGTTCCAGGACGCCGAGAAGATCCTCGCCAAGGACATGCCCGCCATCCCGCTCTGGTACCAGAACGGCAGCGCCGGCTACTCGGACAAGGTCTCGGACGTCGCGCTGAACCAGTTCAGCGTGCCGGTGTACGAGGAGATCAAGGTCAACTGACGTCGGAGGAGCGGCCGTCCGGCCCCGCCCGGCCCCTGTCCGGCCCCCGCCGGGCGGCCGCTCCGCCACCTCCAGCCACCTCCCGCTACCTCCGGAGCGAGCCCTCATGGGTCGTTATGTGATCCGGCGTCTGCTGCAGATGATCCCGGTCTTCTTCGGCGCCACCCTGCTGATCTTCCTGATGGTCAACGTGATGGGCGACCCCATCGCGGGCCTCTGTGGCGACCGCAAGTGCGATCCCGCGACGGCGGCCCAGCTCAAGAAGGAGTTCGGCCTCGACAAGCCCGTGTGGCAGCAATACGCGACGTACATGGGCAACGTCTTCACGGGCGACTTCGGTACCGCCTTCAACGGCCAGAAGGTCACCGAGCTGATGTCGTCGGCGTTCCCCGTGACCCTCAGGCTCACCCTCGTCGCCATCGTCTTCGAGATCGTCATCGGCATCTCGCTGGGCGTCCTCACCGGCCTGCGGCGCGGCAAGCCCGTCGACACGGTCGTGCTGCTCCTGACCCTCGTGGTCATCTCCATCCCCACGTTCGTGACCGGCCTGCTCCTGCAACTGCTGCTCGGCGTCGAGTGGGGCGTCATCAAACCGTCCGTGTCGTCGGAGGCCACGGTCGACGAACTGATCGTGCCGGGACTCGTGCTGGCCTCCGTCTCGCTGGCGTACGTCACCCGCCTCACGCGGACCTCCATCGCCGAGAACCGCCGCGCCGACTACGTGCGCACCGCCGTCGCCAAGGGCCTGCCGCGACGGCGCGTCATCACCAAGCACCTGCTGCGGAACTCACTCATCCCGGTGGTCACCTTCATCGGCACGGACGTCGGCGCGCTCATGGGCGGCGCCATCGTCACCGAGCGGATCTTCAACATCCACGGCGTCGGTTTCCAGCTCTACCAGGGGATCCTGCGGCAGAGCACCCAGACCGTCGTCGGCTTCGTGACGGTGCTCGTCCTCGTCTTCCTGCTGGCGAACCTGATCGTCGACCTGTTGTACGCCGTACTCGACCCGAGGATCCGCTATGCCTGAACCCCATGAGCCCGCCGAGGGCGCCATCGCTGGGACCGGCGCGGGCGGCGCGATGGACCTCGCGGCGAGCGAGGCGACGACGCTCACCCCCGGCGGCCCCGAAGGCGGCCCCGGCGGCACCGGAGCCGCCGCGCCCGCCCGCAGCCTGTGGTCCGACGCCTGGCGCGACCTGCGCCGCAACCCGATCTTCATCATCTCGGGCCTGATCATCCTCTTCCTGGTCGTCATCTCCCTGTGGCCCTCGCTGATCGCCTCCGGCGACCCGCTCGACTGCGACCTCGCCAACGCCCAGAAGGGCTCCTCGCCCGGCCACCCCTTCGGCTTCAACGGCCAGGGCTGCGACGTCTACACGCGGACCGTGTACGGCGCCCGCGCCTCCGTGACCGTCGGTGTGTGCGCCACCCTCGGCGTGGCCGTCCTCGGCAGCGTGCTCGGCGGGCTCGCCGGGTTCTTCGGCGGCGTGTGGGACGCGATCCTCTCCCGCATCACCGACATCTTCTTCGCCATCCCCGTCGTCCTCGGCGGCCTGGTGCTGCTCTCCGTCGTCACCAGCAACACCGTCTGGCCCGTCATCGGCTTCATGGTCCTGCTCGGCTGGCCGCAGCTCTCCCGCATCGCCCGCGGCTCCGTCATCACCGCCAAACAGAACGACTACGTCCAGGCCGCCCGCGCCCTCGGCGCCTCCAACTCGCGGATGCTGCTCCGGCACATCGCGCCCAACGCCGTCGCCCCGGTCATCGTCGTCGCGACCATCGCCCTCGGCACGTACATCTCCCTGGAGGCGACCCTGTCGTACCTGGGCGTCGGCCTGAAGCCCCCCACCGTGAGCTGGGGCATCGACATCTCCGCCGCGTCCCAGTACATCCGCAACGCCCCGCACATGCTGCTCTGGCCCGCGGGCGCCCTCGCGGTCACCGTGCTCGCGTTCATCATGCTCGGCGACGCGGTGCGCGACGCCCTCGACCCGAAGCTGAGGTAGCCGCCCATGGCGAACACGGCATCCAAACTGCTCGAAGTGCGCGACCTGCACGTGGAGTTCAGGACGCGTGACGGTGTCGCCAAGGCCGTCAACGGCGTCGACTACGGCGTGGACGCCGGCGAGACCCTCGCCGTGCTCGGCGAGTCCGGCTCCGGCAAGTCCGTCACCGCCCAGGCCATCATGGGCATCCTCGACATCCCGCCCGGCCGCATCACCTCCGGCGAGATCCTCTTCCAGGGCCAGGACCTGCTGAAGCTCAAGGAGGACGAGCGGCGCAAGATCCGTGGCGCGGGCATGGCCATGATCTTCCAGGACGCCCTCAGCTCCCTGAACCCCGTCCTCAGCGTCGGCGACCAGCTCGGCGAGATGTTCGTCGTCCACCGCGGGATGTCGCGCAAGGACGCCCGCGCCAAGTCCGTCGAGCTGATGGACCGGGTCCGCATCCCCGCCGCCAAGGAACGCGTCACCCAGTACCCGCACCAGTTCAGCGGCGGCATGCGCCAGCGCATCATGATCGCCATGGCGATGGCGCTCGAACCCTCCCTCATCATCGCCGACGAGCCCACCACCGCCCTCGACGTCACCGTCCAGGCCCAGGTCATGGACCTGCTCGCCGAGCTCCAGCGCGAGCTGAACATGGGCCTCATCCTGATCACCCACGACCTCGGCGTGGTCGCCGACGTCGCCGACACCATCGCCGTCATGTACGCGGGCCGCATCGTCGAGAAGGCCCCCGTCCACGAGATCTACAAGGCCCCCGCGCACCCGTACACCAAGGGCCTGCTCGAATCCATCCCGCGCCTGGACCAGAAGGGCCAGGACCTCTTCGCCATCAAGGGCCTGCCGCCCAACCTCATGAACATCCCGCCCGGCTGCGCCTTCAACCCGCGCTGCCCCATGGCCCAGGACGTGTGCCGCACCGACGTCCCGCCGCTGGCCACGGTCACGTACGAGGGGCTGACGGCGGAGCGCCGCAGCGCCTGCCACTTCTGGAAGGAGACCCTCCGTGGCTGAGCCCATCCTGGAGGTGCGGGGGCTCGTGAAGCACTATCCGCTCACGCAGGGGATTCTGATCAAGCGCCAGATCGGCGCGGTGAAGGCCGTCGACGGTGTGGACTTCGACCTCGGCACCGGGGAGACGCTCGGCATCGTCGGAGAATCCGGGTGCGGGAAGTCCACCGTCGCGAAGATGCTCGTCAACCTGGAGCGGCCGACCGCCGGGGTGATCCGCTACAAGGGCGAGGACATCACCCGGCTTTCGGGGCGTGCGCTGAAGGCTGTGCGCCGCAACATCCAGATGGTGTTCCAGGACCCCTACACGTCCTTGAACCCCCGGATGACAGTCGGCGACATCATCGGCGAGCCGTACGAGATCCACCCGGAGGTGGCGCCGAAAGGCGACCGCCGCCGCAAGGTCCAGGACCTCCTGGACGTCGTCGGCCTGAACCCCGAGTACATCAACCGCTACCCGCACCAGTTCTCGGGCGGTCAGCGGCAGCGCATCGGCATCGCGCGCGGGCTCGCGCTGCGGCCCGAGATCATCGTCGCCGACGAGCCGGTGTCGGCGCTCGACGTGTCGGTGCAGGCGCAGGTCGTCAACCTGCTGGACAAGCTCCAGAGCGAATTCGAGCTGTCGTACGTCTTCATCGCCCACGACCTGTCCATCGTGCGGCACATCTCCGACCGGGTCGGGGTCATGTACCTCGGGCGGATCGTCGAGACCGGCACCGACGCCGAGATCTACGAGCATCCGACGCATCCCTACACGCAGGCGTTGCTCTCCGCCGTGCCGGTGCCCGATCCGACCGCGCGCGAGCATCGCGAACGCATCATCCTCAGCGGGGACGTGCCGTCGCCCGCCAATCCGCCGTCCGGCTGCCGGTTTCGCACGCGGTGCTGGAAGGCGCAGGAGCGGTGCGCCCTGGAGGTACCGGAACTCGCCGTTCCGGCGGAGTTCCGGGGGGTGGAGGGGCCTGCGGCACATGATTCCGCGTGCCACTTCGCGGAGGAGAAGCACGTGGTGCCGTAGCCCTCGCGGGGCGCCCCGGTCCCACCCCTTCGCCGAAACCGGGGCGCTGCGCCCCTGGATCCCAGCCCCCTGCCGACGCCCCCTTCGGGCGGGACAGCTTCCGCCGAATCGGCGCTCCGCGCCTCGTCGTCAAACGCCGGACGGACTGAAAGATCCAGCCCACCAGCACATACCCAGCCCGTCCGGCGTTTGAGGACGAGGCCGTTCAGGCCGATACGGGGGTCCGGGGGTGGAGCCTCCCGGTTTCGGGAAGGGGCGGGGGCGGGGAGAGGAAACATTCGGGCAACGCCGTGGACCCGTCGGGGAGACACGTGTCCGGCAGGGTGTGGGACGTACGGCCGTGCGGGTGCCGTTGGACCGGTCGGGGTGCGCCATGTCGCCCCGACCGGTCGCTGCTTTTCGGGGCGGGGTCAGGCGAGGTTCAGGGAACGGCGGAGGAAGTCGACCTGGAGCAGGAGGAGGTTCTCGGCCACCTGCTCCTGCGGGGTCATGTGCGTGACTCCCGAGAGGGGGAGGACCTCGTGCGGGCGGCCGGCGGCGAGGAGGGCCGAGGACAGGCGCAGGGCGTGGGCCACGACCACGTTGTCGTCGGCGAGGCCGTGGATGATCTGCATCGGACGGTGCGGCTGGCCGGGGTCGACGAGCCCGTCGTCCGAGACGAGGGAGCTGTTGCGGTAGGCCTCGGGGGAGGTCCGGGGATCGTCGAGGTACCGCTCCTGGTAGTGGGTGTCGTACAGGCGGAGATCGGTGACGGGCGCCCCCACGACGGCCGCGTGGAAGACGTCGGGCCGCCGCAGGACGGCCATGGCGGAGAGGTACCCGCCGAAGGACCAGCCGCGCATGGCGACGCGGCCGAGGTCGAGCGGGAACCGCTCGGCGAGCGCGTGCAGCGCCTCGACCTGGTCCTCCAGGGTGCGGGTGAGATCCCCCTTGACGGACTTCTCCCAGGCGGGCGACCGCCCCGGCGTACCGCGCCCGTCGGCGACGATGACGGCGAACCCCTGGTCGGCGAACCACTGCGAGGTCAGGTAGACGTTGTGGGCCTTCATGACGCGCTGCCCGTGCGGACCGCCGTACGGATCCATGAGTACGGGAAGCGGCCCGTCCGCCGGGTCGTACCCGGTGGGGAGCAACACGGCGCACGGAATCCGCCGCGCGCCCCCTTCGGCGAGCGTCACGCGCGGGGTGAGCCCCGGGTGCTGGGCGTGCGAGGCGACGGTCGCGACCTGCTTGCCGTCGCGCAGCACGGACACCCGTGAGCCGGGACGGTCGAGAGTGGCCGAAACCAGCACGGTGACATCGCCCGCGCGCACCGCGGAGTGCACCCCGGGCTCCTGCGAGACCCGCTCCACGCCGAGTTCGTTGACGCGGTAGACATGCACCTCGCCGATCTCCGGATCGGCGGCGCCCTCGCCCGCGGAGGCCGAGATCAGCGCGGAGTCCTCGGTCACGTCGAGCACGGCGCGGACATGGAGCTGAGGACCCGTCAGCGGCCGTTCGCCCCAGGCGAGTACCCGGGCGCCGCCCTCGTCCACGATGCGCACGAGCCGCCCGCTGGGCGACCAGCAGGGCGAACCGGGGAAGAGTTCAAGCCAGTCGGCGTCCTCGTCGGCGTGCACCATCCGCGTCGAGCCGTTGTCGGGGTCGACGGCGAGGTACAGCGCGCTGCGCTGGTCCCGGGCCTGCACCAGGAGCAGCGGCGCCCCGTCCGCCGACCAGTGCACCCGCGCCAGGTACGGATAGCGGGCCCGGTCCCACGAGACCTCCGTGCGCACCCCGTCCAGACCGACCACGAACAGCCGTACGTCCGCGTTGTCGGTGCCCGCCGCCGGATAGGCGACCGAGGTCGGCTCCCGGTCCGGATGCGCGGGATCGGCGATCCACCAGCGCTGTACGGGCGCCTCGTCGACCCGCGCGACGAGCAGCCGGTCGGACTCCGGCGACCACCAGAAGCCGCGGAAGCGGTCCATCTCCTCGGCCGCGATGAACTCCGCGAGCCCGTACGTCACCGTGGCGGCCTCCACCGCGTCCGGCGCCGCGAGCGCCCGGTCGCCCTCGCCGTCGGCACCCGTGACGCGCAGGGCGCCCCCGGACACGTACGCGATGTGCCGGCCGTCGGGCGCGGGCCGCGGGTCGATCACCGGGGCGGGGGCGGGCAGTTCGCGTGCCGTGCCCGCGCGCAGCTCCGCGACGAAGAGGCGGCCCGACAGGGCGAAGGCGGCGAGTTCCACGGCCGCGTCGGTGGCGTACCCGACGATGCCGGCGCCGCCCTCGCGGCTGCGCTCGCGCCGCGCCCGCTCCGCCGCGGAGAGCTGCTCCGCCGAGCCGTCGAGCAGCGCCCGCGGATCGGCGGCGACCCGCTCGGTGCCGCCGCCGTCGGCGAGGTCGAGGACCCAGAGCATGCCCGTGCGGTCGGTGCCGGACGCGGAGCGGACGAAGACGACGCGGGACCCGTCGGGAGCCGCGGTGAAGGCGCGCGGCGCGCCCAGGGAGAAGCGCTGCGTGCGGGCGTGCTGGCGCGGGAAGGAAAGCCGCTGCGCGGCACCGTCCTGGGGCCCGTCGGTTTCCGGGGTCTCGATGGTCATTCCCCGAGCCTATGGCTCATGCGCCCCTTGTGCTGCGGTGCTCCGACTCATGTGGCTCGACACATAGTTATGATCCGTAGCGCTTGGTGGGTATGACCTTGCTGGCACGGCGAGTTGGGTCCTGTCGGCCGGACGCAGGGGGCGCCCCCGGGGGAGCCCGGGGGCAGCTCGGGACAGTTGGTCGGAACGTTGTCGCGTGATGGGAATGGGAGGTGAACCGCCGTGGCACTCTCGGTATCGGTGGTGCTGCTGCTGGCGATCATCGTGGTCATGCTGGTGCGGAAACAGGGGCTCAAGACGATCCACGCGATCGTCTGCGCGCTGCTCGGTTTCTATCTCGCCAGTTCGTCGCTCGCGCCGACCATCGATGAGCTGTCGACGAACCTCGCGGGGGTCATCGAGGACATCAAGTTCTGACGGCACCCGCGGTACGCGCCGCCGCGGCCGGCCTCGGCCTGGCGGGGGCGAAGGGGATATCAGGGGCAACGGGGGCGAACGGGGCGGAAGGGGGCGAATCGGGTCGGGCGGGCCCGAGGGCAGCGGGAGGGGGAGACGAGGGGGCGCGGGGGGCTCGCGGCCCCGTGGCGGGGGTGCTCCGGGCTCGTAGGCTGTTCCCATGACGGAACAGCCCGCCCGGCGCCTGCTGCTCGTGCACGCGCACCCCGACGACGAGTCGATCAACAATGGCGCGACCATGGCCAAGTACGCGGCCGAGGGCGCCCGAGTCACGGTGGTGACGTGCACGCTCGGCGAGGAGGGCGAGGTCATCCCGCCCGCCCTCGCCCATCTGGCCGCCGACCGCGAGGACGCCCTCGGCGCGCACCGCATCGGTGAGGTCGCCGCCGCGATGAAGGAGGTCGGCGTCGCCGACCACCGCTTCCTCGGCGGCACCGGCCGCTACCGCGACTCCGGGATGATGGGCACCGAGCAGAACCACCGCCCCGGCGCCTTCTGGGCCGCCGACGTCGACGAGGCGGCGGCCCCGCTCGTCGAGGTGATCCGCGAACTGCGCCCGCAGGTGCTCGTCACCTACGACCCGGACGGCGGCTACGGCCACCCCGACCACATCCAGGCCCACCGCGTCGCCATGCGCGCCGTGGACCTCGCGGCCGAGCCCGCCTACCGCGCCGACCTCGGCGAGGCGCACACCGTCGCCAAGGTCTACTGGAACCGCGCCCCCCGCTCGACCGTCGAGGAGCGCTTCCTGCGGCTCCCGGACGAGCTGCCCGCCTCGCCGTTCACCGCCGTCGCCACCGTGGCCGACGTGCCCGGAGTGACCGACGACGCCCGCATCACGACGGAGATCGACGGGCGGGCCTTCGGGGCCGCGAAGGCGGCGGCGATGCGCGCCCACGCGACCCAGATCGAGGTCCACGCGCCGCTGTTCGCCCTGTCCAACGGCCTGGCGCAGCCGATCTTCGACGTGGAGTACTACGAACTGGCGAGAGGCGAGGCGGGCGTGATGCCGGACGGCGGACGCGAGACGGATCTGTTCGCGGGGCTCGGCCCGGCGGGGGGAGAGAAGTGAGCGCGCGGTCGAGGGCTTCTTCATCCTCTTCGTCCTCCCCATCCTCTTCGTCCTCCTCGGCTTCTTCGTCTTCTTCGTCTTCGGCGTCGGCCAAGGGGGCCGAGGCGGCGGGAGCGCGGGCGGGCAAGGCGGCCAAGGCATCCGGTTCGGCCAAGGTCGCGGGAGCGAAGTCGGCCAAGTCGGCCAAGGCTCCGGCGGGCCGGGCGGCCGCTCAGGCCGCCCCGGCCAAAACCTCCGGCGCAGGGGCCGCCGCGGCGCCCGGGAGCTTCCTCGCGCAGCCGTTGAACGCCGTGCGCCTGGTGGCGTACGCCGGGCTCTTCCTGCTCGGAGCCGTCGTCGGGGTGGCGGGCGCGCTCGCCCAACAGGGCTGGTTCCCGGGCGGATTGCTGCTCGCGCTCCTCGGCAGCGCCGGTGCCTTCTACGGCGGCTCGCGCGCCACCGGCACCCGCGCCGGGGCCATCGCGCCCGCCGCGGGTTGGCTCGTCGCCGTCATGCTGCTCACCGCGACGCGACCGGAAGGCGACTTCGTCTTCGGCGCCGGTCTGGGGTCGTATGTCTTCCTGCTGGGCGGTATGGGGGTGGCTGTGATGTGTGCCACCCTCGGGCAGTCACCGCAACCGGGCGCGTCCGACGCCCGACTTGGCAAGTGACGTACCACTTGAGCCCGTGTCCCGCACGGGTTTGACGCCGGTCACGGGATGACCGTGGGCGGCGGCCAGTATGGTGGTGCGCGCCGCCGAGCCGCCCGAGTGGTCGAGACGGGCGGTGGAGCCAACCAGGAGAACCTGCCTTGAGTCGTGAAACTGACAGTTCGTCCTCCGGTCCCCAGGGGCGCACGGGGGCCGCGTACCCGTCGGGTACGCCGCCGTACGGCTCGCCCGCACAGGGCGCCGCGCCCGAGGGCGGTCCGGACGGCGTCGGCCAGGGGGCCGGCGACGAGCGGAACGACGAACCCAAGACCGAGACCACGCTGACCACCCGCATCCGGATCAACATCCCCGGTTCGCGGCCGATCCCGCCGGTCGTCATGCGTACGCCCGTCGGCGACGCCGACGGCGACAGAGGCGCGGACGACCGGCGCCCGGGCGGCGCCGGGGGCGCGGGGTCGGGCACGGGCGCCCGCAGTGGCGCGGGCACGACGGGTCCCTCGGGTCTCACCGGCCCCTCCGGCGCGGGGGCATCTTCCGCTTCCGCCGCCTCCCCGGCCACCGCCCCGCCCCCCGGGGACGCGGCGTCGCCGCAGGGAGCCGCGGGCGCCGAGGACGGCGACGAGAAGGCCAGCGACTGGTTCGCGCCGCGCAAGGCCGCGGGCGGCAAGGGCGGCCCGGATCCGGCGGCGTCCTCCGGCACGCCCGCGACGGGCTCTTCCGGCGGGTCCGACGGCTCCGGCAGCGGTGCGTACGACGTGTCCGGCGCCGTCGCGGCCGGGCCGCTGGGGTCGGGCGGGCCGCACGGTGGCGAGCCGCAGCGCGGGGACCTGCCGTACTTCTCCGGCGGCGAGGGCGAGTACGGAGCCGGCGGTCCGGTCGGGCCGACCGGGGGACCGGTGACCGGCGACGGCCCGATGCTGCCGCCCGGCGGTCCGGGGGCCGAGCCGGGCTATCCCGGCGGTACCGACCTGTACGGCAGCGCGGGGTACGGCTCCGGGTCGGACGCGTTCCCCAACGGCGGGCCCCTGGGCGACGGCTCGGGCGGTCGCGGTGGTGCGGGTGGTCCCGGCGGTCAGGGTGGTCCGGGCGGACCGGGTGGTCCCGGCGGCCAGGGTGGTCCCGGTGGCCCCAACACCCCCAACATCCCCGGTGCCCCCGCCCGCATGAGCGACGACACCGCCATCCTCACCCCGCAGAACCCCGCCCCCGGCGGCCCGCGTCCGCCCGTCCCCGGTGCGGGCGTACCCGGCGGCCCCGGCGGCAACGTCTCCGGCGACACGCTGAACAGCGGCATCCCCGTCGTCCCGCCCGCGCAGAACTCGCCGTTCGCGCCCGGCGCGCACCTCGACGAGCCGGTGCCGCACACGCCGCCGAAGCTGCCCGAGCCGGTGCAGCCGAACGTGCCCGCGGCGGCCGCGCCCAAGAAGAAGAAAAAGGGCCGCAGCAAGCTGGTCCTGCTCGGCGGCGTGGTCGTCGTCCTCGGCTGCGGGGCGTACGGCGCGGGCCTGTTGATGAACCACGCCGACGTGCCGAAGGGCACCACCGTCCTCGGCGTCGACGTCGGCGGCGGCACCCGCGACGAGGCCGTGAAGAAGCTCGACGCGGCGCTCGGCGAGCGCGTCAACAAGCCCCTGAAGCTGACGGTGGGCGGCGACACCGTCACCCTCAAGCCGGACCAGGCGGGCCTCACTCTCGACAGCCAGGCCACCGTCCGCGCCGCCGCGGGCAGCGACTACAACCCGGTGTCGGTCATCGGCGGCCTCTTCGGCGGCGAGCGCGTCGTCGAGCCCGAGATGCCCGTCGACGAGGAGAAGCTGGCGGCCGCCCTGGAGCGCTCCGCGGGCGGCTCGGGATCGGCCAAGGAGGGCACGGTCAAGTTCGTGCCCGGCAAGGCCGTCGCCGTGTACGGCAAGGCGGGCAAGGGCATCGACGCCGACAAGGCGTCCGCGGCCGTCGCCGAGGCGTACAAGAAGCAGGTCGAGACGGGCAGCGCGGGCACCGTCACCGTGCCGGTCACCAACCGCAAGCCGACGGTCTCGAACGCCGAGGTCGACGCGTTCATGCAGCGGTTCGCGAAGCCCGCCATGTCGGCCAACGTCACCATCAGCGTGAAGGGGACCAGCGCGTCGATCCCGCTCGGCCCCGCCAAGTCGCTGCCGCAGATCCTCGGCGCCAAGCCCGCCAGCAGCGGCAGGCTGACGGAGACGTACGACCTGAAGGTGCTCAAGCAGCTCTACGGCAACACCTTCGACGGCATCCTCATCCAGCGCGGCAACGGCAAGAAGACGCCGGTCCAGCCGACGGACGTCGCCGTGGCCATGGGCAAGGCCCTCCGAGGCAAGACGCCCGCCGAGCGGGAAGGCGTGATCGAGACGAATCCGAGCTAGCCGAGGCGGGGCCGGGAGGCTCCGCACCGGACGGTCCGGGGCCGGGCGGTTCTGAGACGGGCGGTTCTGAAACGGGCGGGGTGCCGAAAGGCGCCCCGCCCGTTCGCCTGCCCCTGCCCGGCGCACCCGCCGCGTGGCCGTCATCTCGCCCCGTCACCCGTACCGCATGACAACTGTCATCCCCGTCCGCTCACACAAGACACTGCTGCCGCACCCCTCTGACCAGCAAAGATGGGGACATGACGACGACAGGGACAACGGCGGGCGGGGCCCGGGACACGGCTGCGGGAGCGGCCGTGAGCGCCGTGAGCTTCGACCGGGTGACCAAGAAGTACGGCGACGTGGTGGCGGTGGACGGGCTCAGCCTGGACCTGTACCCGGGCGAGACCGTGGCGCTGCTCGGGCCGAACGGCGCGGGCAAGTCGTCCACGCTCGACCTGCTGCTCGGCCTGCGGCGCCCGGACAGCGGCACGGTGAGGGTGTTCGGCACCGGCCCGCGCGAGGCGATCACCGCGGGACGGGTCGGCGCGATGCTGCAGAGCGGCGGCCTCATGGACGAGGTCACCGTCGGCGAGCTGGTGCGACTCGCCTGCGACCTGCACCCGCGGCCCTACCGCGTGCAGGACGTCCTCGCCGCCGCCGGGATCGACCAGATCGCCGACCGCCGGGTCAACAAGCTCTCCGGCGGCCAGGAGCAGCGCGTCCGCTTCGCCCTCGCCACCGCCGGGGCCAACGACCTGATCGTCCTCGACGAGCCCACCACCGGCATGGACGTCACCGCGCGCCAGGCCTTCTGGGCGACCATGCGCGAGCAGGCCGACCGGGGCCGCGCGGTCCTCTTCGCCACGCACTACCTGGAAGAGGCCGACGCGATCGCGGACCGCGTCCTCGTCCTGCACCGCGGCCGGCTCCTCGCCGACGGCACCGCCGCCGAGATCAAGGCCAGGGCGGGCGCCCGCAAGGTCAGCTTCGACCTGGACGAGCTGCGCGAGAACGGCGCGGCCCTCGAACAGCGGCTGCGGGGGCTGCCGTTCCTGTCGACGCTCGACATCTCGGGCCACACGGTCCGGCTCCAGTCGACCGACGCCGACGCCACCGTGTACGCGCTGTACGGCCTCGGCGTCCACCCCCGCAACCTGGAGGTCGCGGGCCTCGGCCTGGAGCAGGCCTTCGTCGCGATCACGGCGGCGGAGGAGGCGAGGTCGGCATGAGCGGGGCGGACAGCGCGATCGACGAGGCGGCCCGCACCCGCGGCCCGGAGAAGGAGAGCCACATGACCACGCACGCCACACCGCACGCCCGTACCTCGGGCGGCCCGCGCTTCACCTCCGGCGCCCTGGTCACCCTCGAGGTCCGGCGCGCCCTGCGGAACAAGAAGTTCCTCTTCTTCTCCGTGATCTACCCGGCGCTGCTCTTCGTGATCATCGCGGGCGGCGCCGACAGCACCACCGAGGTCGACGGGACGGGCCTCGCCCTGCCCGCGTTCATGATGGTGTCGATGGCGTCCTTCGGCGCGCTCACGGCCGTCCTGATGGGCAACAGCGAGCGCATCGCCAAGGAGCGGCAGAGCGGCTGGGTGCGCCAGCTCAGGCTGACCAGCCTGCCGGGGCGCGGCTACGTCCTGGCCAAGACGGCCAGCGCGGCCGTGGTCAGCCTGCCGTCGATCGTCGTGGTGTTCGTGACCGCCGCCGCGGTCAAGGACGTACGCCTGGACGCCTGGCAGTGGCTGGCCCTGACCGGCGCGATCTGGGCGGGCAGCCTGTGCTTCGCCGCGCTCGGCGTGGCCGTCGGCTACAGCGCCACGGGCGACGCGGTGCGGCCCGTCACGATGATCCTGTACTTCGCCCTGTCCCTGCTCGGCGGCCTGTGGATGCCGACCACCACGTTCCCGCACTGGCTCCAGACGCTCGCGGACTGGACGCCCACGCACGCGTACGCGGCGCTCGGCCGGGCCATCGAGCTGGGCGGCGCGCCCCACGCCCGGGACGTGGTGCTGCTCCTCGCGTACTTCCTGGTGTTCGCGGGCGGCGCGGCCTGGCTGTACCGGAAGGACACACTGAAGGCGTGAACGAACCACTCGACCACGACCGCCACCCCATGCACTCCTTCGGGCAGCCGGTCCTCGACCGCCGCCAGGCCCGCGTGAAGCTGGCCTGGATCGGCATCTGGCTGGTGTTCCTGGCCGCGCCCGTGAAGGACCTGGTCGACGGCGGCCACGGCGTCGCCGCCACCGCGCTCGGCTCGCTGGGCCTGACGGCGTTCGTCGGCTGCTACCTCACGCTGGTCTTCCGGTACACGACCAGGATCCGCGACTGGCCCGTCGTGTACGTGACGCTCGCGGCCCTCACCGCCCTCGCGGCGGTCCTCGCCCTCGGCATGGGAACGGCCTGGCTCGGCCTGTTCGTGTACGCGGCGGTGGCGGCGGGCGCGGTCCTGCCGATGCGGCTCGCCGTGTGGGCCATCCCGGCGGTCACGCTCCTGATGCTGGGGATCGGGATGCGGGACACCGACGCGGCGGACCTGTTCCCCGGCCTCGGCGTGACCACGCTCCTCGTCGGCTTCGCCATGACGGGCGTGCGCCAGCTGATCCGCACCACGATGGAGCTGCGGCAGGCGCGTGCCACGGTCGCCCAACTGGCCGCCAACGAGGAGCGGCTGCGGCTCTCCCGGGACCTGCACGACCTGCTCGGCCACTCCCTGTCCCTGATCACCCTCAAGAGCGAGCTGGCCGGGCGGATGCTCCCCGACCACCCCGACAAGGCCGCCCAGCAGGTCGCCGACATCGAACAGGTCAGCCGCCAGGCCCTGGTGGACGTCCGCGAGGCCGTCACCGGCTACCGGCGGCTCACCCTCGCCGGACAGCTCGCCGGGGCCCGCACGGCCCTCACCGCCGCGGGCATCGACGCCGACGTGCCCCTGGAGGCCCCCGGCGCCGACGCCGCGCCGGACGAGGA
Source organism: Streptomyces flavofungini (assembly GCF_014650815.1). Classification (GTDB taxonomy): domain Bacteria; phylum Actinomycetota; class Actinomycetes; order Streptomycetales; family Streptomycetaceae; genus Streptomyces; species Streptomyces flavofungini. Next base: position 492,380 of record NZ_BMVR01000002.1, on the reverse strand, counting down.
ACGGGAGGCCGCCCTCGCCTGGGCGCTGCGCGAGGCGGTCACCAACGTCGTACGCCACAGCGGTGCCCGGCGCTGCACGGTCACGCTGACCCGCCGCCAGACCCTGGCGGGGCCCGTGCTGGAACTCGCGGTCGAGGACGACGGCGTGGGGCTCGCGTCCGGCGGCGGGCAGGGCGATCACGGCAACGGTCTGACGGGGCTCTCGGAGCGCCTGGAGGCGGTCGGCGGGGTCCTTGACGTGTCGTCAGGGGCGGCGGCCGGGGCGGTGGCTGGGGCTGCTGCCGGGGCGGGTCCGGCGCTCGGCGGCCGTCGGCGGCAGGGCGGGGACCGGCCGGGGTTCCGGCTCGCGGCGCGGGTGCCGCTGGTACCGGGCCGGGCGGAGGGGGCGGCGCCGACCGTCCTAGGATCGTCGGCATGAGCGGTACGCACGGGCCGGTTGGGGCCAGCGGGGCAGCGGGCAGGACCACCGGGGCGGGCGGCGGCACGGGGCCGGGCGGGGGTACTGGGCCGGGCGGGGGCTCCGGGCCCGACGGCACGACCGCCTCCGACAGCGCTTCCGACAGCGCCTCCGGCGACCGCCCCATCCGCGTGCTCCTCGCCGAGGACCAGTCGATGGTCCGCGAGGCCCTCGCCGCGCTGCTCGGCCTGGAGCCGGACATCGAGGTCGTCGCGCAGGCCGCCCGGGGCGACGAGGTGCTCGCCGCCGCCCGGGCCCAGGCCGTGGACGTGGCGCTCCTGGACATCGAGATGCCGGGCCGCACCGGCATCGAGGCGGCGGCCGAGCTGCGGACGGCGCTGCCCGACCTGAAGGTCGTCGTGCTCACCACCTTCGGGCGGCCCGGCTATCTGCGCAGCGCCATGGAGGCCGGGGCCGTCGCCTTCCTGGTCAAGGACGCGCCCGCCGCCCAACTCGCCGACGCGGTACGCCGGGTCCTCGCGGGGGAGCGCGTCATCGACCCCACGCTGGCCGCCGCCGCCCTGGCCGAGGGCGCCAACCCGCTGACGGACCGCGAGCGCGAGATCCTGCGCGCCGCGGCCGACGGCGCCACCAACGCCGAGCTGGCCGCCACCCTGCACCTCTCCCAGGGCACGGTCCGCAACTACCTGTCGACGGCCATCCAGAAGCTGGCGGCCCGCAACCGCGCGGAGGCGGTCGGCATCGCGCGTGAGAAGGGCTGGCTCTGAGCGGTCATCCGAGCGGTCATCCGAGCGGTCATCCGAGCGGTCAGTTGAGCCGCGCCCGCGCCGCCCGCGCCTGACCCCGCACCCGGTCCGCCGCCTCCTCGTCGTGGACGGCCAGCGCCTCGGCGTACGTGTCGAGTTCGGCGGCCCCCGTGCGGAAGTCGCCGAGCCGGACCAGGAGCTGGGCCCGGTCGTAGTGCAGGCGGTCCTCGTGCGCGGGCAGGAGCAGGGCGAGTTCGACGGCCCACAGGGCGACGTCGGCGTGCTCGGGGCGGGCGGCGGCCCAGGCGCGGATGTTGTTCAGGACGCGCCGCACGATGTCCAGGACACCGGCGGGACGCAGCATCGCGGGGTCCAGCGGCGCCCCGGTGGCCCCGGCGACCATCAGCTGCGCGTCCAGGGCGCTCAGGACCCGGCCGCCGTCGAAGGGATTGGCCAGTACGCATCGCTCGTACGCGTCATGGGGGCCGAAGCCGACGACGAAGTGGCCGGGCAGGGCCACCCCGTACACCGGTGCCCCGGCGCGGCGGGCGACCTCGATCCAGACGACGGAGAGCAGGATCGGCAGGCCGCGCCCGCGCCGCAGGACCTGGTGGAGGAGCGACGACTCCAGGCGCTGGTAGTCGCCGGGGTGGCCTCTGAACCCGCAGCGCACGCCGAGCAGTTCGGCGACGGCGGCCGCCCACGCGCGCGGGCAGCCGGGCCCGGCGGGCAGGAGGGCCGCGAGGCGGTCCAGGCGCCGCCGTGCCGCCGCCATGCCCGGGTCGTCGAGCGCGGGGTCCGCCTCCGTGCCGATCAGCAGGCACAACAGGGACAGGTCGGGCCGCTCGGCCCTGGCCTCGGCTGCGAAGGCCCGGCGCCACGGTGTGGTCCGGGCGGGTCGGGGGTGCATATGTCCGTGGTGCCCGTCCGGACCGATCGCTACCGGTCGGTGCGCGGGCCAAGCACATCGCCTGTGGGTGGTGTGCGCCATGCCGTCCGGATCCCGCGGGGACCCGCCCGGCCCCGCGGGCACGCCCTTCCTGCCCCTCAGTTCAGCTTCGCCCGCGCCGCCCGCGCCTCCAGGCGTACCCGCTCCGCCGTCGTCGGCTCGATCGACGCCACCACGTCGGCGTACTCGTCCAGGCCCCGCGCGCCCGCGAGGAAGTCGCCGCGCTCGACCAGCAGATGGGCGCGTTCGTAGCGCAGGCGCGCCGGGTGCGCGGGCAGCAGGAGGGACAGTTCCAGGGCCCACAGCGCCACGTGGGAGCGCTCGGAGCGGGCTGCCGCCCAGGCGCGGATGTTGTTGAGGATGCGCAGCATGATGTTCAGGGGGTCGGCCGCCGCGAGCAGCGAGGGGTTGAGCCTGCCGCCCGACGCCTGGGACACCAACTGCTCGGCGTCCTCGGTGGACAGCAGCCGACCGCCGTTGAACGGGTCGGCGAGCACCTGTTCCGGCTTGCCGTACGCGTCGGGGGAGCCGAAGCCGACGACGAAGTGGCCGGGCAGGGCCACCCCGTACACCGGTGCCCCGGCGCGGCGGGCGACCTCGATCCAGACGACGGAGAGCAGGATCGGCAGGCCCCGCCTGCGCCGGAGCACCTGGTGGAGCAGGGACGAGTCCAAACGCTGGTAATCCGGCGGGGTGCCGTGGAACCCGTGCTGCCCGCCGAGGACTTCGGCGACCGCCGCCGCCCACTCGCGGGGCCCGCCGGGCCGAAAGGGAAGCTGTCCGGCGAGCTTGTCCAGCTCGATCTGCGCCGCGTCGATGCCCGCCTCGTCCAGCGCCGGGTCCGCCTCCCCGCTCAGCAGCAGGCACAACAGGGACAGGTCGGGTCGCTCGGACCTGGCCTCGTCGGCGAACCTGCGCCGCCATTCACTGGACTTCGCGGGCTGTGCGCGCATCCGTGCCTCTGTCGTTTCTGTCAGGCACCGGTGGAATTCTCCGGTGGGGGTTCTCCGTGGTGCGGTTGCCGGTGGTGCGGCCCCCGGGGCGCCGAGGTCGGGCGGCGCCCCTGGGGCGGGTGGTGGAGCGGTCGTGCGGTGGTCCCCCGTCGTGTTGCCGGAGAGGCAAATTCCCGGGGGACCTTAGCGGTAAGCGTCGGCACCACCGGTGACTGGCCATATCGCACCGCTCATGCCCGCGACCACAGTCCGCACTCTCCGTCGCCCGGATCGACCGCGTCTTGGTCGTTTCCGTCACTCAGGACAGCTCGTCCGCGCACCGCCCGTCACGGCACGGGCAGTTCACCCCGGGGGCACCCTCGCGGGTCACCCCGAGGGTTCACTCTCGTACGACATCGCCCGGACCGTCCCCCTCCGGTGCCCGGTAGTGGTGATAGCTGTGATGCGTCGCGAAGCCCATCCCGTCGTACAGGGCCCGCGCGCCGCCGTTGTCCTCCTCCACCTGGAGCCACGCGGCCGACGCGCCCTCGTCCAGGGCCCGCCGCGCCAGCGCCGCCATCACGGCCGTCGCGAGCCCCGCACGCCGCCGCGCCGGATCCACCTCGACCGCCATGAACCCGGCCCACCGCCCGTCGACCACGCACCGTCCGATGGCCGCGGGCGCCCCCTCGCCGCCGGGCACGGTCGCGAACCACACCGACGGGCCGCTGCCGAGCACCCGCAGCACATCGGGGCCGACCTCCCCGGACCGCTGGTAGCGGCCGAGCCAGTCCGCGTCGACGGACCGTGACAGCGTCACCCGTTCGGTGTCCACGTCGAGGTCCCCGACCGGTGCGAGCGCGCCCACCCGCAGCTCGGCGCTCACCTCCCGCTCCCAGCCCCGGTCCACGAGCCAGGCGCACAACTGCTCCTGCGTGCCCTCGCCCCCGGTCGCGGTCTGCACGTACGCGGGCAGCCCCCGGTCGGCGTACCAGCGCCGCACGAACGCCAGCGCCTCGTCGAGCGGCCGCCCCGGATCCCCCAGCGGCAGCACCGAGTTGGCGCGCCGCGTGAACCCGGACGCGGCCCGCAGTTCCCAGTCGCCGAGCCGCTCGCTCACCACCGGCTGCCAGGCCCGCGCCGCGACCCGCGCCAGCTCCGGGTACGTCGCCGCGGGGCCGCGCCGACGGGCGGGCGCGGTCGGCACGACCTTGCCGGCGACCAGCGTTCGCTGCGCGATCCGGACAATTTGCCCGTCCCGGCGTGTGATCACCAGCACATCGTCATTCCACGATGTGAGAACACCCACCGTGTCGGTGAACTCCTGTCGCTGCGCCCCACCTTCGACCAGTCGTCGGACAGAGACACGTTTGCCCACGTCAGAAGGGGTAATTCGGACCTCGAGTCGTCCGCTGACGGTGAATTCCACAGCTCTGTACGCCCCTCCTGTTCGGATCATGCCCGGGAACGGAGATACTAGGTGCGGGCATCGACGACGCCGCGCTCCCGCGCGCCAGGCGAGCGGAGCCTGAGGACGGCCCGCCAACGCCCGTATCGAGGAGGAACGACAGCGTGACCTACGTCATCGCGCAGCCTTGTGTCGACGTCAAGGACAAGGCGTGCATCGAGGAGTGCCCGGTCGACTGCATTTACGAGGGCAAGCGGTCCTTGTACATCCACCCGGACGAATGCGTCGACTGTGGTGCCTGCGAACCGGTCTGCCCGGTCGAGGCGATCTTCTACGAAGACGACACTCCTGAAGAGTGGCAGGACTACTACAAGGCGAACGTCGAGTTCTTCGACGACCTCGGCTCGCCCGGTGGTGCCAGCAAGCTCGGCCTGATCGAGCGCGACCACGCCTTCATCGCCGCGCTGCCGCCGCAGAACCAGTAGCAGCGGTCGCCCGAGCGCCGCCCCGGTCCCGTACGGCTCTTCACGCCGTACGGGACCGAGGCGTTTGTCAGGACCTACACACCCCTGGAGCCCGTCCGTGTCTGGAGCCCCCGACCGCCCGTCCGGCACCCCCCGAGGAGCGTCGCCGCGCGACCGCCTCCCCGACTTCCCCTGGGACAAGCTGGAGCCCTACAAGGCGACGGCGGCCGCCCACCCCGACGGCATCGTCGACCTGTCCGTGGGCACCCCGGTCGACCCCGTGCCCGAGCTGATCCAGAAGGCGCTCGTCGACGCCGCCGACTCGCCGGGCTACCCCACGGTGTGGGGCACCCCGGAGCTGCGCGACGCCATCACCGGCTGGTGCGCCCGCCGCCTCGGCGCGCGCGGCATCACGCACCGGAACGTGCTGCCGATCGTCGGCTCCAAGGAGCTGGTGGCCTGGCTCCCGACCCAGCTCGGCCTCGGCCCCGCTACCGCCACATCCAGAAGCGTGGTCGCCTACCCGCGCCTCGCCTACCCCACGTACGAGGTGGGCGCCCGCCTGGCCGGCGCGGAGTACGTCACGTACGACGACCCCATGGAGCTGGACCCGACGGGCCTGAAGCTGCTCTGGCTCAACTCGCCCTCGAACCCGACCGGCCGTGTCCTGTCAAAGGACGAACTGACGCGCGTCGTGGCCTGGGCGCGCAGCCACGGCGTGCTGGTGGCGAGCGACGAGTGCTACCTGGAACTGGGCTGGGAGGCGGAGCCGACGTCGGTCCTGCACCCGGACGTGTGCGGCGGCTCCTACGAGGGCCTGATCGCGGTGCACTCCCTGTCCAAGCGCTCGAACCTCGCCGGGTACCGGGCGGCGTTCCTGGCCGGGGACGCCGACGTGCTCGGCGACCTCCTGCAGATCCGCAAGCACGGCGGCATGATGACGTCCGCCCCGACGCAGGCGGCGGCGGTGGCCGCCCTCGGCGACGACGCGCACGTCCAGGAGCAGCGCGAGCGGTACGCCGCCCGCCGCACGGCCCTGCGCGACGCCCTCCTGGGCCACGGCTTCCGCATCGAGCACAGCGAGGCCAGCCTGTACCTGTGGGCCACCCGCGACGAGTCCTGCTGGGACACGGTCGCCCACCTCGCCGCCCTCGGCATCCTGGTGGCCCCCGGCGACTTCTACGGCGAGGCGGGGCGCGACTTCGTCCGGGTCGCCATGACGGCGACGGACGAGCGGGTGGCGGCGGCGGTGGCGCGGCTGCGCTGAGGCCGCCTCCTGTGGTGTGCCTCCGGCGTTGTGCCCCCGGAGGTGTGGCTCCGGCAGCGTGCGGGGCCCGGGAACGTGAAGAAGGGGTGCGGGAAGCTGTGAGCTTCCCGCACCCCTTCGGCGTACGCGCTGGGGGGGATCAGCGCGTACGCGGGCGGATCAGCCGAGGGGCAGCTGCGGGAGCCCGGCGGTGGGCGCGCCCTTGCCGAGCGCGTCGGTCGGCAGGCCGCTCTTGGTGGCCGTGTCCGCGGTGTCGCCGACGACGTCACCGGCGGCTCCGGCGAGGTCACCGCCGGTCTGCTGGGCGGCGGGCGCCGTGGTCTGCACGCTCTTGCCCAGGGCCTGCCCCACGGCCGGAGCACCCTTCTGCACGGCCTTGCTGCCGGTGTGGCCCGCGAGCTCGGTGATGTTCTGCGCCGCGTCGTCGGCGGCGTCACCCAGGTTCGCGCCGTCCAGGGTGGTGATCCCGCTGACTGCGGGGGCGGCCGGGAGCTCGGCGGCGCTGGCGGAGCCGGCCGCACCGACCACGGGTGCCGCTCCCGCCGCGACGAGCAGTGCGGCACGGGCGATCCGACGGGTCAGGGGGAGGGACATGATGCTCCTTCAGACGGAGAGAACGTTGAGTTGTCCGGCCGAGTGGACTTCGGCGTTCGGACGCAGTGACTACCGCTCGAAGGTCCCGAAGGTTGCGGTGCGCCAACGTAAAGAGTTGGCAATGCGTCGCATAATCAGCTACGGATAAAATCGGGCAAACAGCATTCGCGTACAGGGGGTCCACCCCCGTAAAGCCCTTTGCCCCCAAGGGCTTTGCGGTAGCGGCGAAGGGGCCCGCGAACAGCCGCCGCAGGCGTCACCCCGCTGCGTTCGCCGTGCCCCCTTCGGGTGATCGGCCGCACTACTGCCCAGTGACGATTCGGACCTCGCCGACGGGCTCGGAGCCCGCGCCGGACGGCTCGGAGCGGCCCGCCGCGCCCTCGTCCCGCCCGCTCGCGACCCCGGAATCCTTAATTCCGGAATCCGCGCCGACGCCGCCGGAGGCACTGCCGGAATCATCGGCGGAGCCATTCCCGGCACCACCGGACCCGGTATTTTCGCTCACTTCGGACTTCTGCGGACCGGCCTCCGTCTTTCGCCATTCATCCACAGAATCCACAGAATCCCCGGAACCCTCGGCATTCCCGGAATCCGAAGCGGAATCCGCAGAATCCCCGGTGTTCGCCGCGTACGTGCCGTAACCGGCGTCCCCGGCCCGCCACTCGCGGCCCGCGTACGACACGCGCGCGATGTGCAGCGCGGAGGCGTGTGCCACGGCCCAGTGGGCCAGCTCCCAGCCGCGTCGCGGAACGTCGCCGTCCGGTGTGGCGGCGCCGTTCGGGTACGGCCGCGCGGCCGTACCCGGCACCGGTACGCGGACCACGTCGCCGCCCACGCCGCCGCCCTTCGGCAGGACGTCCGGCCCGAAGTCCCGCACCAGCGCCCGGCGTACCCGGTCCGGGCCGCCGGGGTTCATGCCGGGCCGCCCCTCGCAGGTGAGGGTCGCGGGGGCGCGGCCGGTGAGGGCGGCGGCGAGCAGGACGGCGTCCGGCTCGTGCTTGGCGTACGCCTGCGGGAAGCCGCTGCGCTGGACGCGCTGCGCGGCCACGGTCAGGGGCAGCCGCGAATAGCCCGGGACCTGGCCGAGGCGGGCGTAGAACCGCCCGGCCGCGTACACCGGGTCCATGATCTGCCCCCGCGTGCCCCAGCCCTGTGAGGGCCGCTGCTGGAAGAGGCCCAGCGAATCGCGGTCGCCGTGGTGGATGTTGTGCAGCCCGGACTCCTGCAGCGCGGTCGCCAGGGCGATCGTCACGGCGCGCTCCGGCATCCCGCGTCTGGTGCCCACGGCCGCGATCGTCGAGGCGTTCGCAGCCTGCTCCGCGCTCAGTTCGTACGCGGCTCCGTCGCCGTCGCCCGACACCACAACGCACCGGGGCCCCGGCTCCCCGGACACGTACTGCAGCACCGCATAGCCCGCGACCGCGAGCAGTACGGCCACGGCCACCCCGATGTGCGGGAGGCGGCCACGTCGTACGGGAGCGGACGTACCGGACACGCGCACCAAGGTACTGGAGCGCACTGACAGCGCCGGGGTGACGGGCGGGGCCGCAGGGGGCCAGGAGGGGCGGACGGCGGCGCGCGGGGCCGGAACGGGCGAGCGGCGCCGGAACGGATGGGCGGGGCCGGAACGGTGGGGGGTGAACGGACTCGGACAAGGGGGTTCCGCGCGGCGAGTTAGGGTCGGAGCCATGGACCGGACGCCAGCTCACACCGCCGCTCAGCCCGCTCCGGCAGGCGCGGCCCCGCTCGACCTCACCCTCGACGCCGCCGCGCTGACCGCCGCGCTCGTCGACTTCCCGTCGCCGAGCGGCGAGGAGAAGGCGCTCGCGGACGCCATCGAGACCGCCCTGCGCGCCCTGCCGCACCTGACGGTCGACCGGCACGGCAACAACGTGGTGGCCCGCACGCATCTGGGCCGCGCCGAGCGCGTGATCCTCGCGGGCCACATCGACACCGTGCCGATCGCGGACAACGTCCCCTCGCGCCTGGACGAGGACGGCGTCCTGTGGGGCTGCGGCACCTGCGACATGAAGTCCGGCGTCGCGGTGCAGCTCCGCATCGCGCAGACCGTCACCGAGCCGAACCGCGACCTCACCTTCGTCTTCTACGACAACGAAGAGGTCGCCGCGCACCTCAACGGCCTGGGGAAGGTCGCCGACGCCCACCCCGACTGGCTGGCGGGCGACTTCGCGGTCCTGCTCGAACCCACCGACGGGCAGGTCGAGGGCGGCTGCCAGGGCACCCTGCGCGTCTTCCTGAAGACGAAGGGCGAGCGGGCGCACTCAGCGCGCGCGTGGATGGGCTCCAACGCGATCCACGCCGCCACGCCGATCCTGCGGAAGCTGGCCGCGTACGAACCGCGCAAGCCGGTCGTCGACGGCCTGCAGTACCACGAGGGCCTCAACGCCGTCCGCATCGAAGGCGGCGTCGCCACCAACGTCATCCCCGACGAGTGCACCGTCGTCGTCAACTTCCGCTACGCGCCGGACCGTACGGCCGAGGAGGCCGAGGCCTTCGTGCGCGCGTACTTCGCCGACTGCGGGATCGACGAGTTCATCGTCGACGACCACTCCCCGGGCGCCCGCCCCGGCCTCACGCACCCCGTCGCGGCCGCCTTCATGGAGTCCGTCGGCGGCGAGGCCCGGCCCAAGTACGGCTGGACGGACGTCTCCCGCTTCAGCGCGCTCGGCGTGCCCGCGGTCAACTACAGCCCCGGCAACCCGATCCTCGCCCACAAGGTCGACGAGCGGGTCGAGGCGTCCCTGATCCCGGAGGCGGAGGCCCGGCTGCGCGCGTGGCTGACCGCGTGACCGCCTGACTTCCTGACCGCCTGATCGACCGCCGGACGCGGCCTTCCGACCGGACGCGGTCTCCCGACTTCTGGAGTTACGCCCCGCGTAACGCCCGTAGACCTACGCTGAAGTGGCACAACGAGTGAGTTGAGCGCGGCCGCGCTGATGGGCCGGGGTCGACCGGCAGTGGAAGGGGATGTTCATGGGCAATCCGGAAGCGCAGAGTCCGCCGGAGGAGCAGCACCTGGGGCCGGTGGTGCGGCGGCGCGATCAGATCACGCCCGGCACCACCGACCAGCGGCTCCTCGACACCGAGGGCGACACCGAGTGGGTGCACACCGACCCCTGGCGGGTCATGCGCATCCAGTCCGAGTTCGTCGAGGGCTTCGGCGCGCTCGCCGAACTCCCCAGCGCCATCAGCGTCTTCGGCTCCGCCCGGACCAAGCCCGGCACCCCCGAGTACGAGGCCGGCGTGCGCATCGGCAAGGCCCTCGTCGACGCCGGCTTCGCCGTGATCACCGGCGGCGGGCCCGGCGCCATGGAGGCCGCCAACAAGGGGGCCCGCGAGGCCGACGGCATCTCCGTCGGGCTCGGCATCGAGCTGCCCTTCGAGCAGGGGCTCAACCCGCACGTCGACATCGGCGTCAACTTCCGCTACTTCTTCGTGCGCAAGACCATGTTCGTGAAGTACGCCCAGGGGTTCGTCGTCCTGCCCGGCGGCCTCGGCACCCTCGACGAGCTCTTCGAGGCCCTCACCCTCGTGCAGACCCGCAAGGTCACCCGCTTCCCCATCGTCCTCTTCGGCACCGCGTACTGGGGCGGCCTCGTCGACTGGCTCCGTGACACCGTCGTCGCCCAGGGCAAGGCCTCCGAAAAGGACCTCCTCCTCTTCCACGTCACGGACGAGGTGGAGGAGGCGGTGGCGTTGGTGACGAAGGAAGTGGGCCGTTGAGTCTGGCCCCTGGGCCTTTGGCGGGCGTGATCGGCGCTCCGCGCCTCGTCCTCAAACGCCGGACGGGCTGTCTACAGCCCGTCCGGCGTTTGAGGAGCTGGGGTCCGGGGGCGCAGCCCCCGGTTTCGGGAAGGGGCGGGACTGGGGAAAGCCCCGCAGGGCCCTACGCCAGCCCCCGCCGGGCCACCGCCGGAGGCCGATGGCCGGCGATGGTGGCGACCATGTCGACGACCTGACGGGTCTCCGCGACCTCGTGGACGCGATACACCTGCGCCCCCAGCCACGCGGACACAGCGGTCGTGGCCAACGTCCCCACCACCCGCTCCTTGAGCGGCGTGTCCAGCGTCTCCCCGACGAAGTCCTTGTTGGAGAGGGAGACGAGCACGGGCCACCCCGTGTCGACGAGCTCCCCGAGCCGCCGCGTCGCCTCGAGCGAGTGCCGGGTGTTCTTGCCGAAGTCGTGCCCGGGGTCGATGAGGACGGACTCCCGGGGCACACCGAGCTCGACGGCCCGCTCGGCGAGCCCGACGGTGACGCGGAGGATGTCGGCGACGACGTCGTCGTACTCGACGCGATGGGGCCGCGTACGCGGCTCGGCGCCACCCGCGTGGGTGCACACGAGCCCGACCCCGTACCGCGCGGCGACCTCGGCGAGCTTGGGGTCGACGCCGCCCCAGGCGTCGTTGAGGACGTCGGCCCCGACGTCGCAGACGGCCTCGCCGACCTCGTGCCGCCAGGTGTCCACGCTGATGACGACGTCGGGGAAGCGCCGCCGCACCTCAGCGACGAAGCCGACGGTCCGCCGCGCCTCCTCCTCGGCGGTGACCTCCTCGCCGGGCCCGGCCTTCACCCCGCCGATGTCGATGATGGCGGCACCTTCGGCGATGGCCTGCTCCACGCGCGCGAGGGCGGGTTCGTCGCGGAACGTGGCCCCCTGGTCGTAGAAGGAGTCCGGGGTCCGGTTCACGATCGCCATGATCACCGGCTCGTGCGCGTCGAACTCGCGCCTGCCCAGCCTGAGCATCCCCTGTGAGCCTCCTTGTCGTTCTTCTGTCCGGCCTCGCGGACCGGCCGCCTGCGACCTTAACTGTCAGAGCCGCATGGCACGATCGGAGCCAGACAGTTTCCGTGTCGGCCGCAGCGCGGTCCGGCATCCGAGCGTGGGGACCGCAGAGATGGTCATGTTCCTGTTCCTGGTCATCGCCCTCGTCGTCGTGGTGGGCGCGGTGACCATGGCGGTCCTCGGCGGCGGGGAGAGCGCCGCGCTGCCCGAGGCGGCGCCGGAGCGGTTCACGGACCCGCTGCCGCCGGACCGCCCGCTGCGCCGCGCCGACGTGGAGGCGGTGCGCTTCCCGATGACGGTGCGCGGCTATCGCATGGTGGACGTGGACGAGGCCCTGGACCGCATCGGCGCCGAGCTGGCGGAGCGGGACGCCCGCATCGCCGAGCTGGAGACGGCCCTCGCGGGCGCCCAGGCGACGGCGGTCGGCGGGCCCGGGCTGTTCGAGAAGTACGACGCCGCGGAGCGCGGGCACGGACAGCACGGCGCCCCGGCGCCGACGGACGAGCGACCGGAGGACGGCAGATGAGCAGCGGGGCGATTCCGGGCCCGGACGGTGGCCTGCGCTGCCCGTGGGGCCTGTCCACCGAGGACTACGTGGCGTACCACGATCAGGAGTGGGGCCGTCCGGTCCACGGCGACGACGCGCTGTTCGAGCGGGTGTCCCTGGAGGCCTTCCAGTCGGGCCTGTCCTGGATCACGATCCTGCGGCGCCGTGAGGGCTTCCGCGCGGCGTTCTCCGGCTTCAAGATCGCCGCGGTCGCGGAGTTCGGGGACGCGGACCGGGAGCGGCTGCTCGCCGACGCGGGCATCATCCGCAACCGCGCGAAGGTCGACGCGACGATGGCCAACGCGCGCGTGCTCGCGGACTGGTCCGCCGGCGAACTGGACGAGCTGATCTGGTCGTTCGCCCCGGACCCGGCCGGGCGCCCGGCGCCGCGGTCCCTCGCGGACGTGCCCGCGGTCACGGACGAGTCGACGGCCCTGTCCAAGGCCCTGAAGAAGCGCGGCCTCCGCTTCGTCGGGCCCACCACGGCCTATGCCCTGATGCAGGCCTGCGGCCTGGTGAACGACCACCTCGTGGACTGTGTGGCCCGCGAGGCGGGCGGGGCCCAGGCCGTGGGCGGACGGGGCCCGGGGCCCCGCGTGGGCGGTTCCTGAGGCTCGTGTGGGCGGTGCCTGACGCCCCGTGCGGGTGGTGTCTGACGCCCCGTGCGGGTGGTGTCTGAGACGGCGGGCGGCCGCAGTCCGGGCCCCGGGTGGCCGCAGCCGTCCCGGGGCCCGTCGTCCTGGGGCCCGTCGTCCGAGGGCCCGCCGCCTTGAGGCCTAGCGGCCGAGGTACTTCGGCTTGGCCTTGTCGAGGAAGGCCTGCACCGCGATCGTGTGGTCCTCGGACGCACCCGCCCGGGTCTGCAGCTCGTCCTCCTTGTCCAGGGCCTCGTCCAGGCTGTGACCTGCGGCGAAGGCGAGCGACTCCTTGATCGCCGCGTAGGCGAGGGTCGGGCCGTCGGCCAGCGTGCGGGCCGTCTTCAGGGCCGTCTCCGCCAGCTCGGCCGCGGGCACGACCTGCTGGGCGATCCCCAGGTCGTACGCCTCCTGCGCCTTGATGCCGCGCGGGAAGAGCAGCAGGTCGGCGGCGCGGCCCGGGCCGATGAGGCGCGAGAGGGTCCAGGAGACCCCGGAGTCGGCGGTCAGCGCGACGCCCGCGAACGACGTGTTGAACGACGCCGTGTCCGCGACGATCCGGTAGTCCGCGGCGAGCGCGAAGCCGAAGCCCGCACCGGCCGCCACGCCGTTGACGCCCGCCACGACCGGCTTCTGCATGCCGGTCAGGGCCCGCACGATCGGGTTGTAGTGCTCCCGCACCGTGCTCATGGTCTGCCCCGAGCCGGACTCACGGTCCGCCTGCAGCAGGCCCACGTGCTCCTTGAGGTCCTGGCCCACGCAGAAGGCGCGCCCGGTGGCGGTGAGCAGTACCGCGCGCACGGCGGGGTCCGCCGCGGCCGCCTGCGCCGCCTCCCTGAGGGCGACCTTGGCCTCGACGTTCATCGCGTTCATCGCGTCGGGGCGGTTCAACGTGATCGTCGCGAGTCCGTCGCTCACCTCGTAGAGCACGGTGTCGGCCATGATGGGTCCCCTCCGCTGGTCCTGTGGTCCGCTGTCCGGTGGCTTCGGGGCCCAGCATGACCTAGATCATCGGCCCTCGGTACGCCGCCGCCGATGTGACCTGCGTCAAAGTGCGCGGGGCGGAAGAAGCGTGTGGGGCGGCGAAGTATTGCAGTCACATCGCCGAATTGAGTGGTTTTGCGGACGCGCGTTGCGCAAGCGATGCCGACTGATGTTGGTCATCGGGTCCCGCGATGCGGGATAATGACCTGGAAGCAATGTGTTCGATGCCGCTGACACCTGGGTTGTCGGCTGCGACAAGCTGGTTTCAGGAAGGGGAACGAGCATGGCGGCCATGAAGCCGCGGACGGGCGACGGCCCGCTCGAGGTGACCAAGGAGGGGCGGGGCATCGTCATGCGCGTTCCGCTCGAAGGTGGCGGTCGACTTGTCGTCGAACTGACCCCCGACGAGGCTGACGCCCTCGGCGATGCCCTGAAGAAGGTTGTCGGCTGACGCGATAGCGCCCACACTGTTCACCGTTTTTTGCACTGCCCCGGCATCGTACGACGAGCCGGGGCAGCGCTGTGTACGGGGGCCGAGGGCATCCGTGAGCTCCCCGGGGGAGGGGCTCCGGCGGGCCCCTCGGCCTGCGGATACGTCCGGATTCCGCCGGGGTGAACGGCCGGAATCACTGGGTCGGGGCGCGGCCGGGGGCGGGGCGGGGAACCGGGGTGGCTAGCGCTTGACGGCGCAGAGGAGGCCGTCGCCGACCGGGAGCAGCGACGGCACCAGGTCCTGGCTCTCGCGGATGGCCCGCAACAGCTCACGCAGCCGCAGCACCTCCGCGGGCTGCGGCCCCGAGTCCACCGTGCGGCCGTCCGCGAAGACGCCCTCGAAGCAGACGAGCCCGCCCGGACGGAGCAGGCGCAACGATTCAGCGAGGTAGTCGAGGACTTCCGTCCGGTCGCCGTCGCAGAAGACCAGGTCGTACCCGCCGTCCGCGAGCCGGGGCAGGACGTCGAGGGCGCGGCCGGGGATGAAACGGGCGCGGTTGCCCGCGAAACCGGCGGCGCGGAAGGCCGTACGGGCGAACTGCTGACGCTCCGGCTCCGGATCGACCGTGGTCAGGACGCCGTCGGAGCGCATTCCGTGCAGCAGGTGGATGCCCGACACTCCCGTGCCCGTACCGATCTCGGCGACCGCCTTGGCGTCCACGGTGGCGGCCAGCATGCCCAGCGCGGCGCCGGTGCCGGGGGACACCGAGCGCAGCCCGGCCTCCCGCGCCCGGTCCCGGGCCCAGCGCAGCGCCTCGTCCTCGGCGACAAAGGCGTCGGCGAACGCCCAGTTCGTCTGCCGGTTGCCGGTAATGGCCCTCTCCTGTCCCCGTGGTTGCCTGGCCGTGACTGTATCCGTTGGGGCCGGGAACCCGCAGATGGGACCGTGCGTTTAGAAGGGGTGTGAGGACAGCGGGGGCATAGACATGGATCTGGAACTCAAGTCGGCCCGCGGAGTTTGCGTGAAGCAGACCCGACGGGCTGGGTACGGCAAGAGCCAAGTACCAAATTCACGTAAAAACGCTTATCCGGAGCTAACGGGCGAGGTGGTTATGGTAGGGGCTCCACTGGACACCACCAGAGCCGACAGGGGAGGTGCGGCTGCATCCGCAGATCGCAGAGGAGCGCGCAGGCGCTTTCTGGGATGGGCGGGTAAGCCGAAATCCGTGACCGACACCGCTGACCGTTCCCGCGCCACCGACTCCGCTCAGACCGCGACCTTTGCCGCTGACGCGGAATCGCAGGCGTGGACTCCTCCCACCTGGGAAGAGATCGTCAGCACGCACAGCGGCCGCGTCTACCGCCTCGCCTACCGCCTGACGGGCAACCAGCACGACGCCGAGGACCTCACGCAGGAAGTCTTCGTCCGCGTCTTCCGCTCGCTGTCGACGTACACGCCCGGCACCTTCGAGGGCTGGCTGCACCGCATCACCACGAACCTCTTCCTGGACATGGTCCGGCGCAAGCAGCGCATCCGCTTCGACGCCCTCGGGGACGACGCCGCGGAGCGACTGCCCAGCCGCGAGCCCTCGCCCCAGCAGGTGTTCAACGACACCCACTTCGACGCGGACGTCCAGCAGGCGCTCGACACCCTCGCGCCCGAGTTCCGTGCCGCCGTCGTCCTGTGCGACATCGAAGGCCTTTCGTACGAGGAGATCGCCGCCACCCTGGGCGTCAAGCTCGGTACGGTCCGCAGCCGTATCCACCGCGGTCGCTCCCAGCTCCGCAAGGCCCTCCAGCACCGTTCGCCCGAGGCCCGCGCCGAGCGCCGCTCGCTGGCCGTGAGCGGAGCCGTGGCGCTGGGAGGAGGGGGCGCGACCGCGTGAGTGGATCACGGTCCAATCCTGCCGAGCGGCATCTCGCCGAGCAGCACCTGGGGGACCGGCTCGCCGCGCTGGTCGACGGTGAGCTCGGTCATGACGCACGCGAGCGAGTGCTCGCGCACATCGCGACCTGTCCGAAGTGCAAGACCGAGGCCGACGCGCAGCGCCGCCTCAAGAACGTCTTCGCGCAGACCGCGGCGCCGCCCCCCAGCGAGAGCTTCCTCGCCCGCCTACAGAGCCTGCCCGCCGCCGACCTCGACGACATCGGCCGGTCCGGGGGCCCCCGGACGCCCGTCGACGACGGCTTCGCCACCGGCTCGTCGGAGTCCACCGGCCTGCCCCAGGGTGGTGTCTTCAGCATCCGCGGAAGACCCGAGCCCTTCGCCGGGTACGTGCCGTCGGGCGCCCACGCCGCGGTGCTGCCCAGTGAGCAGCGCGGCTTCCGCATCCATGACGTCGGCCGGCCCGAGGCCGAGCGGTCCGTCTGGCTGGGGCGGCGCTTCGCGTTCGCCGCGGCCGGGGCGGTGTCGCTGGCCGCGATAGCACTCGGCGGGGTCACCATGGGCACGCCCCTCACCGCGGGCGAGCAGCGCGCCGGCGGCGTCGGCGCGGCCAACAGCAACGCGTCGCCACTGCGTTCCCCGAGCACGGTCAACACCGCCGTGCCCGACTCGGTGCGGCGGCGCGGCAGCAATCCGCTCTCCGTGCAAGGGCCCCGGCCCCAGGCCCTCGCGCCCCTGCTCGCCGGCGCCCGCCTGCGACCCGGGCCGCAGGTCACGGCCCCGCTCCTGGCCGGGGCGGGCGTCATGTCCCCACTGGTCCGGGCCGTCGCCGACGAGCCCCGGGGCGGCGCACCCCAGGGCATGACCCTGAACGCCACCGCGGACGCCACCCCCAAGGCCACCCCCAGGCCCGACCCGCTGTACGGCAACCAGTTCCACTGACGCCCCACCACCCCCCTCGCCGACGCGTGCTGCACGTCGGCGCAGCAGACCTGGTTGAATCCTCGGTGGGCCGTGCCCGCCGGGGACCCGGCGGACCCGGCGAACAGCACGTAACCGGCGTCCGCCGCGGGCCAGTTGTGGGGAGAACATGGACGACGCGAAGCCGAACGTTGGCACTGGGCCTGAGGGCGGACGCCCCGGGGCCGGGGCGTCCGGTGAGGTCGTGCCCCTGGCCGGGGGAGTTGCGTCTGGTGGGGCGCAGGGTGCCCCTGGCGGGGGGCTTCAGGACGCGGGTGCCCCTGGCGGGGAGCCTCGGGACGGGGTGCCCCTGGGAGGGGAGCCTCGCGGTGCGGTGCCCCAGGACGTGGCGCCCGGCGGCGTGGTGCCCCAGGGCGTGGTGCCGGGTGCTGCGGCTGCGCACGGCGCGGTGTCTCACGGCGCCGTGCCGCATGCGGCGGTGCCGCAGGGTGCGGAGCCCCGCGGTGCGATGCCGCAGGGTGCGGATTCTGGGGACCTCGACAGTGGGCCGACGGTTCGTGTGGGTGGTGGCGCTGTCGGCGCCCGCGAACCCGCCGGTGGCGGTGGCGCCGGTGCGGCCGGGGCTTCTCGGCCGGTGGCCGACGTGCCTCCGGACGCCGTGGACACTGCTCGGCCCGCTGGCGATGTGCCGTCGGCGGTAGCGGATGTACCCCCGGCTGGCGCGGATGTGCCCTCGGCCGCAACGGACCTGCCTCGTCCCGGAGCTGACGTGCCCCCGACCACAGCCGACGTACCCCAGCCCGCCGACCAGGTGCCCGGCCCGACCGCCGACGCACCCCCGGCCGACACCCCCGCCCACCCTCCCGCCGACCGCCCCCGCCCCCTGCACGACCCCGACCCGTACGGCACGCCGCCCTACGGTGAGCCCGGTCCCTGGGCCCTCGCCCCGCCCGTGCAGCACCCCGTGGCGACCCCGGCCCAAGGCACCCCCGTCTACGGGACCCGGGGGCACGGCGCTCCCATACCCGGCGCCCCGGCCCCCGGTGCCCCCACACATGGCGCGCCCCCGCCTGGAGCCCCGTACCCCGGCGCTCCGGGACCCGGCCCGCAGGCTCCCGGCACCCCGGCCCAGGGCACGCCCGCTCATGAGGTCCCCCCGCCCGGAGCCCCGTACCCCGGCGCTCCGGCACCCGGCCCGCAGGCTCCCGGCACCCCGGCCCAGGGCACGCCCGCTCATGAGGTCCCCCCGCCCGGAGCCCCGTACCTCGGCGCTCCGGGACATGGCCCGCAGGCTCCCGGCACCCCCGCCCACGGCACCCCCGCCCACGGCACCCCCGCCCACGGCACCCCGGCCCACGGCACCCCCAGCCACGAGGTCCCCCCGCACGGCACCCCGGCGCCCAGCCCCCTGCACCAGGGCGTGCCCGCCCCCGGCGCCCCGGCCCCCGGCATGCCGCAGCCCCCCGTCGCGCAGGGGCAGCAGCCCCAGGCCCATGGGACCCAGACTCAGGCCATGCCCGCACCGGGCACCCCAGCCCTCGGCAAACCTCAGCCGCCCGCCGCGCAGGGCCACGCGCCCCAGGCCCATGGGACCCCGCCCCAGGCCATGCCCACACCCGGCGCCCCGGCCCCCAGCACGCCCCAGCCCCCCGCCGCGCAGGGCCACGCGCCCCACGCGACCCAGACCCAAGCCATGCCCGCCCCCGGCACCCCCGGCCCGGCCACCCCGGCCCAAGCCGTCCAGTCGCACGGTGCCCCGGCCCCCGGCGTGCCCCCGCACACCTCCTCCGGCCCCGGCACGCCCCCACCCGGCGCCCCGGCCCCCGGCACGCCCCCGCACGGAGCTAACCCGGCGGCCCCGCCGCACGGAGCACCTCACGAACACACCTCCCAGCCCCACGGCGCCCCTGCGGTCGGTGCTCAGCCGGCCGCCGCGCCCGCAGCCCCCTGGGGGCGCTACGACCCCTGGACGGCCCCGCTGCAGCAGACCGGTGCCGCCGTGAAGACCGAGGCTGAGCGGCGTCGGCGGGGGCGGCGGGTGTTGGTCGTCGGGGCTGCCGTTATCGCGTTGGGCGCGGGTGGGATCGGTGGGGTTGTCGGGGCTTACCTGGAGCGGGAGGGCGGGTTCGGGACCGAGGTGGAGTTGCCGCAGGCCGACTCGGGGTCCCAGAAGCGGTCCAAGGACAGCGTCGCCGGGATCGCGGCGAGCGCGCTGCCGGGTGTCGTGACGTTGCACGTCCGTGGGGATGACGGTGCGGGTACCGGTACCGGCTTCGTCCTCGACGGCAAGGGGCACATCCTCACCAACAACCATGTGGTCGAGCCCGGCGGTTCCGGCGGCGACATATCGGTCACCTTCAGCGGCGGCGAGACCGCGAGCGCCAAGGTCGTCGGCCGCGACGCGGGCTACGACCTCGCCGTCGTCAAGGTCTCCGGCGTCCGCGGACTCAAGCCCCTGCCCCTCGGCAACTCCGAGAACGTGCAGGTCGGCGACCCCGTCGTGGCCATCGGCGCGCCCTTCGACCTCGCCAACACCGTCACCTCCGGCATCATCAGCGCCAAGGAGCGGCCCATCACCGCGGGTGGCGAGAAGGGCGACGGCAGCGACATCTCGTACGTCAACGCCCTGCAGACCGACGCGCCCATAAACCCGGGCAACTCCGGCGGGCCCCTCGTGGACTCCCGGGCCCGCGTCATCGGCATCAACAGCGCCATCCGCTCCGCGGGCAACGACTCCGGCCCCGACGGCGGCCAGTCCGGTTCCATCGGCCTCGGCTTCGCCATACCCATCAACCAGGGCAAACGCGTCGCCGAAGAGCTCATCAACACCGGCAAGGCCACCCACCCGGTCATCGGCGTCACCATCGACAAGCAGTTCACCGGCGACGGCGCCCGCATCGCGCGCAAGAGCCGGGACGGCGGCCCCGCCGTCAACCGCGGCGGCCCCGGCGACAAGGCCGGTCTGCGGCCCGGCGACGTGATCACCGCCGTGGACGGCCAGCGCGTGCACTCCGGCGACGAACTCATCGTCAAGATCCGCGCCCATCGCCCCAAGGACCGCCTGGAGCTGACCGTCGAGCGCGGCGGGGACGAGCGAAAGGTGACGTTGGTCCTCGGTACGGCGAGCGGGGAGTAGCGGGGAGTGGCGGGGAATGGCAGGGAGTACGGCAGCCGGGTCCGGGCCCGGGTGGCGCGCCCCGGCCCCGGTGGCGCCCACCTCCCTGGCCTCGTCCCATAGCCCCGGCATTGGCCCCGTTGTCGCCGTGCGGCTACCGGACGGACAGCCCCGGCGGGTACCGTAGAGCCGGTCCGGACGGCAAGGAGCTTTCAAGGTGTTCAACGACATTGGCGCACTCGAGATAGTGACGCTGGTCATCCTCGCCGTGCTCATCTTCGGGCCGGACAAGCTGCCGAAGCTCATTCAGGACGTCACGCGGACCATTCGCAAGATCCGCCAATTCTCCGACAGCGCGAAGCAGGACATACGGAATGAACTGGGTCCGGAATTCAAGGACTTCGAGTTCGAAGACCTGAACCCGAAGAAGTTCATCCGGAAGCAGATGGAGAACGATGATCTCGGTCTGAAGGAAATCCGCAACGGCTTCGATCTGAAGAAGGAAATGGCCGAAGTCGCGGACGCCGTGCACGGGCGTGAGAGTGATTCCGCGGAGGACTCGGGCAGCCGCGGCACGGGTTCCGGGGGGTCGTCGACCACGTCGGCCAACGGCTCCGGCGGCGGCCGCATCGACATGGAGAAGCGGCCCGAGCCCGGAAAACCGGCGGCAGGCGACCCGCCGCCGTTCGACGCGGACGCCACCTGACGCGACCCGCCACCGTCCGGCGACACCCGGCGGAGTCCGGCAACACCGCACGGCGGTCCCGCGAGAACCCCGCGCCGCCCCCGGCGCCCGCGTGCGCCGGCACATGTCCGAGATGCGCCGCCCGGTGCCCGACATGCCCTGGTCGGCGCCCTGGCGAACACCCATTCCGCCGACCGGTTCACCGGCATCCGGAACCGGTGTGGCTATCCTGCCTTGTTGTCCGGCGTGAGGACGCCCGAGGGGGGCGGGCCGCTCCGGACCGACGAGAGCGAGGAGGCGGCCGGGTACATGGAGACGACAAGTCGGGTGGGCGCGCAGGCGCCAGCCGCGGATGGTGCCGCGCAAGCGGTGCCCTCCGCCCGGCGCACGGTCGACGGCTACCTGCTGGCGCCCTTCCCCTGGTACGGCCTGGACGAGGCCTTCACGGGACCGCGCTGGCTGATGCAGGTCGGCACCGCCGCGGACGGGGCCGTCGAGCACGGCTCCATCGGTCACGGTGACGAGCCGTCGGTCAGGGCGGAGGGTTCCTACGGGAACGGCGACAAGGAGCGGTTCGCCGTCGTGGTGACCATCGCCGCCAATCCGGTGCGGCGCAGCGCCGACGGCACGGGCGTCCTGGAGGCCACCTCGGTGTCCTCCGCGGCCTGGCTCGCCGGTGTGGGGCTGCTGGCCTTCACCTGGCCCGGCCAGATGGACCACAGCCTGCGCGACGACTGGCTGGACCAGCAGACGGAGACCGCCTGGGTGCTCGCGGACGACCTGCGCGGGTCCGACTGGTCGACGCTGTCGCTGCCCGTGGACGGGGTCCCGACCTCGTTCCACTACCGGGAGTCGGAGTACGGCTGGGTGCTCGCCGGGTCCACCGAGGGAGGGGTGCATCTGGGGGCGTACGGGCGCGGCATGAGCGCGTACGGCCTCGGCTTCTCGGTGATCAAGGACATCGCCGAGTACGCGGGGTAGTCCACCGGACCGGTAAGGGGTGTGGGGCGCCGTTCGTCTTGACGGTGCCCCACACGTGCGTGGACGCCGATCGGCGCTGCGCGCCTCGTCCTCAAGCGCCGGACAGGCTGTTCATGCCTCCGTCCGGCTTTCCCACAGCCGTCAGAACTTGTTCCTGGGCGTGATCCCCAGCGACAGGCCCGAGAGGCCCCGCTGGCGGCCGCCCAGTTTGCCCGCGATGGTGCGCAGCGCGCTGCCCGCGGGTGACTCCGGGTCGGTGAGGACGACCGGTTTGCCCTCGTCGCCGCCCTCGCGCAGGCGCACGTCGATGGGGATGGAGCCGAGGACCGGCACGGTCGCGCCGGTGGTCTTCGTCAGGCCCTCCGCGACCCGCTGGCCGCCGCCGGTGCCGAACACGTCGACCATCTCGCCGCAGTGCGGGCAGGGCAGCCCGGACATGTTCTCGACGACGCCGACGATCTTCTGGTGGGTCTGCACGGCGATGGAGCCCGCGCGCTCGGCGACCTCGGCGGCGGCCTGCTGGGGCGTCGTGACGACCAGGATCTCGGCGTTCGGGACCAGCTGTGCCACGGAGATCGCGATGTCACCGGTGCCCGGCGGCAGGTCCAGGAGCAGCACGTCCAGGTCGCCCCAGAAGACGTCCGCGAGGAACTGCTGGAGCGCGCGGTGCAGCATCGGGCCGCGCCACACCACCGGCGCGTTGCCGGGGGTGAACATGCCGATGGAGATGACCTTCACGCCGTTCGCGGACGGCGGCATGATCATGTTCTCGACCTGGGTGGGGCGGCCCTCGGCGCCCAGCATGCGCGGCACGCTGTGGCCGTAGATGTCGGCGTCCACGACGCCGACCTTCAGGCCGTCGGCGGCCATCGCCGCCGCCAGGTTCACCGTCACCGACGACTTGCCGACGCCGCCCTTGCCGGAGGCGACCGCGTACACCCTGGTCAGCGAGCCCGGCTTGGCGAACGGCACCTCGCGCTCGGCGGTGCCGCCGCGCAGCGCCGTGGCGAGTTCCTTGCGCTGCTCGTCGCTCATCACGTCCAGGGTGACGTCGACACGCGTGACGCCCTCGACGGCGGCGACCGCGTCCGTCACGTTCTTCGTGATCGTCTCGCGCATGGGGCAGCCGGAGACCGTCAGGTACACGGTGACGGCGACCGCGCCATCGGCGCCGATCTCCACCGATTTGACCATCCCGAGCTCGGTGATGGGTCGCTGGATCTCGGGGTCGTTCACCGTCGCCAGTGCTTCGCGCACCGCGTCTTCCGTAGCCATGCCCCCGATGGTACGGCCCAGTAGCGGGGGGCCGGAAAGGGCCGTCAGCGGTCGCCTACATCACGTGCACCGGTCGACTCGGACGGGAATACCGTGCGCTGCTCCTCCAGCTCCTTGACCAGGTCCTGGAGTTCGGAGCGGATCCAGTCGCGGGTGGCGACCTCGCCGAGGCCCAGGCGCAGGGACGCGATCTCACGGGTGAGGTACTCGGTGTCGGCGATGGACCGCTCGTTGCTCTTGCGGTCCTGCTCGTGCGTGACGCGGTCGCGGTCGTCCTGACGGTTCTGCGCGAGCAGGATCAGCGGGGCGGCGTACGACGCCTGCAGGGAGAGCATCAGGGTCAGGAAGATGAACGGGTAGCTGTCGAAGCGCAGGTGCTCGGGCGCGGACACGTTCCAGACGACCCACAGGACGATGGCGACCGTCATCCAGACGATGAACCGGCCCGTCCCGAGGAACCGCGCGATCCGCTCCGAGAGCCGCCCGAAGGCCTCCGGGTCGTAGTCGGGAAGCAGCTTGCGGCGCGGCGCCCGCGGCTGGTCGAGCCGGAACCGCCCCCGGCCCTCCCGCGCCCGGCCGTCCCGCTCCTTGCCCCGCGCCTCCCGGTCGCGCTCCTTGTTGTCCCGGTCCCGGTCCCGCTCAGCCGCCGCCATGACCGGCCCCCTCCTGGAGGTGGTACTCCGACTCCCGCCAGTCCTCGGGCAGCATGTGGTCGAGCACGTCGTCGACGGTGACCGCGCCGAGCAGCGAGCCGCTCTCGTCGACGACCGGCGCCGACACCATGTCGTACGCGGCGAAGAAGCCCGCCACGACCGGCAGCTCGGCCTCCGGGCGCAGCGGCCGCAGGTCGTCGTCGAGGATCGAGCCGACGAGCGTGTACGGCGGGTCCCGCAGCAGCCGCTGGAAGTGCACGGCGCCCAGGTACTTGCCGGTCGGGGTCTCGTCCGGCGGGCGGCACACGTACACCTGCGCGGCGAGCGCGGGGGAGAGGTCCTCCTGGCGCACCCGCGCGAGGGCGTCCGCGACGGTCGCGTCCGGCCGCAGCACGATCGGTTCGGTCGTCATCAGACCGCCCGCGGTGCGCTCCTCGTACGCCATCAGGCGGCGCACGTCGGCCGCGTCGTCGGGCTGCATCAGGGTGAGCAGGCGCTCCTTGTCGTCCTCCGGCAGCTCGGCGAGGAGGTCGGCGGCGTCGTCCGGGTCCATCGCCTCCAGGACGTCGGCGGCGCGCTCCTCCTTGAGGGCGCCGAGGATCTCGATCTGGTCGTCCTCCGGCAGCTCCTCCAGGACGTCCGCGAGCCGGTCGTCGGCGAGCGCGGCGGCGACCTCGGCGCGGCGCTTCGGCGACAGGTGGTGCAGCACGTTGGCGAGGTCGGCCGGGCGCAGCTGCTCGAACGTGGCGAGCAGGCTCTCCGCGCCCTGCCCGTGCTCCTCCAGCGAGAACCCGTCCACGGCCGACCAGTCGACGGTCAGCGTCTCGCCCTTGCGCCGGAAGGCGCCGCCCTTCCCCTTCCGTACGAAGACCCGGTCCGCCTCCCAGTCCCGGCGGGCCGGAAGCCGCTGCACGGACACGTCGAGGACCGTCACCTCCTCGCCGCCGTCCACCAGGCGCACCCGGCGGTCCAGCATCTCGCCGAGGATCAGGCGCTCGGTCGGACGCTGCTCGAAGCGCCGTACGTTCAGCACGCCGGTGGTGATGACCTGGCCCGACTCGATGCCGGTCACGCGGGTGATGGGCAGGAAGATGTGGCGGCGGGTGGCGAGTTCCACGACCAGGCCGAGCAGCCGCGGCGGCCTGCGGCCCACCCGGAGCATGACGACGAGGTCGCGCACCCGGCCGACCTCGTCGCCGTTCGGGTCGAAGACGGCGGTGCCGGCCAGGTGCGAGACGAAGATCCGGGGCGCGCTTGCCGCCATGCGCGGCGCCTCCCTGCTGTTCACTACCGCTGGTCGTACTGCTCCATGTCGCTTTCGGGCGCATTTATACGATCTTTCGTACGCGCCCCAGGCTAGCCCCTGCCGGACGCATCCGCCCTGGTGAGACGTCCGTACGGACTGGTTCCGAGGCAGGTCTCCGGCACCGGTACGCTGCGGTACGCCAGGCCGTAGCCGCGCTACGGCCGCCGCCGTAGAGGACGTCCGCACGAGAGGCAGCGCCACCTGTGACTGCGATGCGACAGGCCCGCCGTACCCGAAGGTCGGCGCTGGTGAGCACGGTGTGCGCGGGGGTCCTGATGGGCGGCGCGGGCCTCACGGGATGCGGTGGCGGCGGCGAGGACCCGGACGCGGGCACCAACGGCGTGGGCAAGCTGTCGGCCGCGAAGATCCAGATCAAGACGCGGCAGGCCGCCAAGGGCGCCGCCGCGGTACGTCTGTCCGGCACCGTCGTCAGCAAGGGCCAGACGTACAAGCTCGACATGCGCCTCAAGGGCTCGGGCGGCGAGGGCTCGGTGACCTCCAAGGGCGGGACGTTTCAGCTCCTGCGCGTCGGCGAGCACCTGTACCTGAAGGCCGACTCGGGGTTCTGGGCGCACGAGGACAAGACCGAGGGCAAGGCGGGCGGCGCGGCGGGCGACCGGTCCGCCGCGGCCAAGCTCAACGGCAAGTTCGTGAAGGTGCCCGCGGGCGACCCCTCGTACCAGCAGCTCAGCGGCTTCACGGACAAGGACCTGATGCTCGACGGGACGCTCGCGCTGCACGGGAAGCTGTCGAAGGGCGAGCGGTCCGAGTCGGGCACCCAGCACGTCATCAAGATCGCGGGGGACGAGGGCGCGGGCGGCACGCTGGACGTGTCCCTGGAGGGCAAGCCCTATCCGGTGCGGCTCCAGCGCGCGGGCGGCGCGGGCACGCTGCGGCTCAGCGAGTGGGGCAAGGAGTTCGTCCTGGAGGAGCCGGGCAAGGACGAGACGGTGGACTACGGCAAGCAACTGCCCACGCAGTGACGGGCCCGGGGCCTGTCCGACGGATCGGCGCGGCGTCGCGCCGGACAGGTCCTAACGCTTCTGCTTCTTCTTGCGGCCCAGGAGCAGCCGCGGCAGCGCCGCCGGTACGGGCTTGCGGGTCGTCGCGTCCGTCGGCAGCGGGGCCGCCGCGAGGGAGCCGTCCGGCAGGTCCGTGCTCGACCCGACCGGCGTCAGCCGCAGGACGCGGCACTCGGCGGCCCAGCGCTCCACCATCCGCTCGCCGTCGGGGGCGTTCAGGCGCTTGCCCTTGAGTTCGGCGACGGCCGCCTCCCAGGCCTCGGAGCGCGGCGCCAGCTCGGTCACCGCGGCGGTCCACGCGATCACCCGGCCGCCCTTGTCCTTGCTGCGCACGGTGACCTCGGCGCCGGCCCCGTCGACGAGGTCCGGCAGCGGCTGCTCGCCGGGGCCGTCCCCGACGAGGTGGGCCGCGCCGTCGACCCAGACGTGCCACAGGGCCCGGACGGGGCCGTCGGGCGCGGCGCCGCGCACCCAGATCAGCCCCGACTTCTTCGTGGCCTCCTCGACGAGGGCGCGGCCGAACAGCGCGTCAGCAGTCATGCGGGAAGCTTAGCGAGACCCCCGGCCGGGCTCAGAGCCAGCCGTTTCGCTTCAGGGTGCGGTGGATCGCGTAGCAGACCGTGCCGATGAGGCCGAGCACCATCGGGTAGCCGAACCGCCAGTGCAGTTCCGGCATGTGGTCGAAGTTCATGCCGTAGACACCGCACACGGCCGTCGGTACGGCGATGATGGCCGCCCAGGACGTGATCTTGCGCATGTCCTCGTTCTGCGCGACGGCGGCCTGCGCGAGGTTGGCCTGCAGGATCGAGTTGAGGAGTTCGTCGAAGCCGAGGACCTGCTCCTGGACGCGCGCGAGGTGGTCGGCGACGTCGCGGAAGTACTTCTGGATGTCGGGGTCGACGAGCCGCATGGGCCGCTCGCTGAGCAGCTGCATGGGGCGGAGCAGCGGCGACACGGCGCGCTTGAACTCCAGGACCTCGCGCTTGAGCTGGTAGATCCGCCCGGCGTCGACACCGCGCGAGACGCCCTTGCCGGTGGCCGCGAACACCTCGTTCTCGACGTCGTCGATGTCGACCTGCATGGCGTCGGCGACGGCGAGGTAGCCGTCGACGACGTGGTCGGCGATGGTGTGCAGGACCGACGAGGGGCCCTTGGCGAGCAGCTCCGGCTCGTCCTGGAGGCGGCGGCGCAGCGCGCGCAGCGAGCCGTGGCCGCCGTGCCGGACGGTGATGAAGAAGTCCCGGCCGGTGAAGCACATGACCTCGCCGGTCTCCACGACCTCGCTGGTGGCGGTGAGTTCGGCGTGCTCGACGTAGTGGATGGTCTTGAAGACCGTGAACAGCGTGTCGTCGTAGCGCTCCAGCTTGGGCCGCTGGTGGGCGTGGACGGCGTCCTCCACGGCCAGCGGGTGCAGCCCGAACTCGGCGGCGATCCCGGCGAACTCGGCCTCCGTCGGCTCGTGCAGGCCGATCCAGGCGAAGCCGCCGTCGCGGCGCACCTGGAGCATCGCCTCGTGCGGCGTCAGGGTCTCGTCGCACGTGGCGCGGCGGCCGTCGCGGTAGACGGCGCAGTCCACGACGGCGGAGACGGCGCTGGGGTCGCGGGTGGTGTCGTACGAGCTGTAGGAGGTGCTGTCCTTGCGCTGGGACGGGCGCACGGCGTCACGCAGGTCACGGATCATCGACATGGGCAGGCTCCTTCGACGAAAGGGCCGCCTGCGGCGGGTGGAACTGCCCGGAATGGGGACGTCCTGCTGCGGGTTCTGGCACGTCCACAAAGCGGGGAGCACCGCACCGTCGCGTTGGCAGCAACGCTACTGATGCAGATCAGGTGAAACGCGGTGCTCTTCCGTCTCGCACGGCAGGTGCCGGGTGCGAACGTGCCGTTCCCGGGTGCCGTACGAAGGGCCGCAGCTACGCTGCTGCGGAATGCTCAGCGGGCGGAAGAGCGAGTGGTACTGCACGGTCGACTTCGATCCACTGCAGCCCCACCTCCTCCGGCCGGTCCCCCGTAGGGGAGGTCCCAGGCGCGACTAGGCGCCGTCTCCTGCGTCCGGGCTTGAAGGCGACGCTTCTGCGTGCTGCCCGGGCCAGCGGCCAACAGTATCAGCCGACTGGTGCGCCGAACCCCCACCTTTACCCATCACTGACGAGTTCTATGCTCGCGTCATGGCTGATGTTCTTGCGCTGGTCGAGGCCCGCCTCCGTAGTGGCCTGGGGGAACCGGACGCACGCGCGGCGGTGACGTTCCTGGGCACGGACCGCATCGAGGTGCTGCGCTTCACAGGCCGCGCGGCCGGGGAGCTGGGGGAGCGGAGCGGGCCCGTCGTGCGGTACGCGACGCTCGGCATGTCCGCCCAGCCG
This sequence comes from Streptomyces flavofungini, assembly GCF_014650815.1. GTDB lineage: Bacteria > Actinomycetota > Actinomycetes > Streptomycetales > Streptomycetaceae > Streptomyces > Streptomyces flavofungini. The sequence continues at coordinate 463,991 of NZ_BMVR01000002.1, read as the reverse complement.
ATGGCCGACCCCACCGCCGTCCTCGCCGATCCGGTGAAGGGCCCGCGTGCCGAACTCGTCCTGTCCGTACGGGCCGGGCTCGTCGACACCGACAAGGTGCTGCGCCCGCTGGCCGTGCTCGCCGCCTCGCCGCAGGTGGAGGGGTTGGTCGTGGCGCCGGGCGCCTCGCTCGACGTGGGCGAACCGCTGTGGCCGGGCGCGCCGTTCACCTCGGTCCTGGTCGCCGAGCCGGGCGGCCTGGTCGAGGACCTGGACCTGGACGAGCCGATGGACCCCGTGCGTTTCCTGCCTCTCCTCCCCATGACGCCCAACGAGGCCGCGTGGAAGCGGGTGCACGGCGCGGGGGCGCTGCAGGAGCGCTGGCTGGGCAGCGGCACGGACCTGCGCGATCCGCTGCGCACGTCCGTGGCGCTCGACTGACGGCCGCTGCCGGTCAGTTGGCGAAGACGCTGACGCCGTCCTCCGTCGCGTGCCGGGGCTCCAGTTCCTCGGCGTCGTGCGTGAGCGCGCTCCGGCGGACCCACACCACCACCGCGCCGAGCGCCGCCGTGACGGCGGCGACCACGAACGGGATGTGGATGTCGCTCCACTCCTCGATCTTCGGCGCGAAGTAGGGGGCCGCGGCGGCGGCGAACCACCGTACGAAGTTGTAGCCCGCGCTCGCCACGGGCCGCGGGGCGTCCGAGACGCCGAGCGCCAGCTCCGTGTAGACGGTGTTGTTCACGCCGATGAAGGCGCCGGACAGGACGGTGCAGACGACGGCGGCGGTGTGGCTGCCGTACCCGAGGACGAGCACGTCCGCCGCGAGCAGCACCAGCGAACCGCCGAGCACCTTCAGGGACCCGAACCGCTCCTGCAGCCGGGGTGCGACGAGCACCGAGAAGACCGCGAGCAGCACGCCCCAGGCGAAGAACACCGCGCCCGACTTGTACGGGGTCATGTTCAGGACGAACGGGGTGAAGGCCAGGACCGTGAAGAACGTGTAGTTGTAGAAGAACGCCGACGCGGCCGCCGAGGCGAGACCGCCGTGGCCGAGCGCCTTGAGCGGGTCGAGCAGCGAGGTCTTGCGCGCGGGCTTCGGCTGCTCCTTCAGGAACACCGTGACGCACAGGAAGCCGACGGCCATCAGGGCCGCGGTGCCGAAGAACGGGTAGCGCCAGCTCGCGTCGCCGAGCAGGGCGCCGAGGAGCGGCCCGCACGCCATGCCGAGGCCGAGCGCGGACTCGTACAGCAGGATCGCCGCCGCGCTGCCCCCGGCCGCCGCGCCGACGATGACCGCGAGCGCGGTCGACACGAACAGCGCGTTGCCGAGGCCCCAGCCCGCGCGGAACCCGACGAGTGCGCCGACCGACCCCGACGTACCGGCGAGCCCGGCGAAGACGATTACCAGGGCGAGCCCGGCGAGCAGGGTCTTCTTGCCGCCGATGCGGCTGGAGACGAAGCCGGTCACCAGCATCGCGACGGCGGTGATCAGGAAGTACGAGGTGAACAGGAGCGAGACCTGGCTCGGTGTGGCGGCCAGGCCCTGGGCGATGGACGGCAGGATCGGGTCGACGAGGCCGATGCCCATGAACGCCACGACGGAGGCGCCCGCGGTGGCCCATACGGCCTTGGGCTGGCGGAGGAGGCCGCCCGCTCCGGTGTCGAAGGGGTCGCCCCCGGTGGTGGAGGCGGGGTCGGGGGCTGGTGGGCCGTCGTCTTCGGCGGGGTCCGCCGGTTCTTCTTGCGTGGTCGTTGCCATGCCCACAGGGTAGTTAGGTGATCTAACTAATGCAAGCTACATCTAGTTTTCCGAGGTGACGGGCCGGAGGGGTGCGGTGAGGAGGCGGCCTCCGGACGGGTGATCGTCCTTGACGGGGCGGCGAGGGGGGAGGACCGTTGGTCGCTATGAGGGGCGAACCCAGTTGCCCGAAGTGTGGTGGCCGGGTCAGGGCTCCCGGCCTCTTTGCCGACTCCTGGCAGTGCGATGTGCACGGCACGGTGCACCCGCTGCAACCCGTGATCCCGCCCAGCGTCGAGGCCCTCCAGGTCGTCGTGCGGCGTGCGCAGGTGCCGGTGTGGATGCCGTGGCCGTTGCCCGTCGGGTGGCTCTTCACCGGGGTGGCCTGCGCCGGGGACGACCGGAGTGGCGGGCGTGCCACCGCCGTGGCGTGCTCCGGGCCCGCGCCGCTCGGTGGCGTCGGTGAACTCGTCCTCGTCGCCGAGGAGTTGGGCGTGGGGCTCGGTGCGCGGTACGCCGGTATCGACGGGCCCGATCCCGGGCCCTCCATGAGCGCCGGGAAGGCCGCCCAGGCCAAGGTGCTTGCCGCTGGGCGGCCCACTGCCATGTGGCATGTGCCCGGTGCGCCCGATGACCGGGCCGTGTTCGCCGGGGAGGCTCGGGGGCTGTGGCTCTGGGCCATCGCCTGGCCCGAGCAGTCCGGGCTCCTCATGTACGACGAGATCGTCCTCACGGATCTGCGGGACGCGGGGGCCGAGGTGGATCTGGTGCCGTGCGGGGCGCTGTCGCCGCGGTTGCTGATGCCGTAGGGCGGGGCGGTGTCCTTCGCGGGGCGCCCCGGTCCCGCCCCTTCCCGGAACCGGGGCGCCGCGCCCCCCTGGACCCCAGCCCGTCGCGCACATCCCGTGCGGGTCGGACGGGGCGCCGCGCGCACATCCCGTGCGGGTCGGACGGGGCGCCGCCGGTCGGCCTGCGGCCTCGTCCGCAAACGCCGGACGGGCTGAAACCTCCCCGGGCGGGACGAGAGGCGCCGCGGGGCGGGCCGAGGGGCGCGGAACGTTAGACTCAGGAGTCCCCCCGTCCGGCCCGAACCGCAGTGGAGCCTCGCGTGCGCATCGATCTGCACAGCCACTCCACCGCCTCCGACGGCACGGACACCCCCGCCGAGCTGGTGCGCAACGCCGCCGCAGCGGGCCTGGACGTCATCGCGTTGACGGACCACGACTCCACCCGCGGCCACGCGGAGGCGATCGCCGCGCTGCCGCCCGGCCTCACCCTGGTCACCGGCGCGGAGCTGTCGTGCCGCCTGAACGGCGTGGGCCTGCACATGCTGGCGTACCTCTTCGACCCCGAAGAGCCGGACCTGGTCCGAGAGCGCGAACTCGTCCGCGACGACCGCGTGCCGCGCGCCAAGACGATGGTGCGCAAGCTCCAGGAGCTGGGCGTCGACGTCACCTGGGAGCAGGTCGCGCGCATCGCGGGTGACGGCTCCGTCGGCCGCCCGCACGTCGCGGAGGCCCTGGTCGAGCTGGGCGTCGTACCGACCGTCTCGGACGCGTTCACGCCCGACTGGCTCGCCGACGGCGGCCGCGCCTACGCCGACAAGCACGAGCTGGACCCCTTCGACGCGATACGCCTGGTCAAGGCCGCGGGCGGCGTCACCGTCTTCGCGCACCCCGCCGCCGCCCAGCGCGGCAAGGTGGTGCCCGAGTCGGCGATCGCCGAGCTGGCCGCGGCGGGCCTCGACGGCATCGAGGTCGACCACCCGGAACAACTGGCGTACGCGCCCGAGTCCGGCCCCCGCCTGCGCGGCCTCGCCGCCGACCTGGGCCTGCTCGTCACCGGGTCGAGCGACTACCACGGCACCCGCAAGACGTGCGTGCTCGGGGAGTACACCACCGACCCCGAGATCTACGGCGAGATCACGCGCCGGGCGACGGGAGCGTTCCCGGTGCCCGGCGCGGGCGGAGCCCTCTCGGCGTAACGCCACCCCGTCCGCGTACCGCGCGACCGCCGTCCGCGAACCGCACCACCACGTCCCGTCACGCGCCGCCCCCGTAGCCCGCGTCACGCGCCCCGGGCCACCGCCCGCTGTTCTGTACGACCCACTCCTGCAAGGCCATCACTGTGTTCGACGTCGCCGTCTTCGGATCCCTCTTTCTCACCCTTTTTGTCATCATGGACCCCCCTGGGGTCACGCCGATCTTCCTCGCGCTGACCGCGGGCCGCCCCGCCAAGGTGCAGAAGAAAATGGCCTTCCAGGCGGTGTGCGTGGCCTTCGGGGTCATCGCCGTCTTCGGCATCGTCGGCCAGCAGATCCTCGACTATCTGCACGTCTCCACCCAGGCGCTGATGATCGCGGGCGGGCTGCTGCTGCTCCTGGTCGCGCTCGACCTGCTCACCGGCAAGACCGACGAGCCGCAGCAGACCAAGGACGTCAACGTCGCCCTGGTGCCGCTCGGCATGCCGCTGCTCGCCGGGCCCGGCGCGATCGTGCAGGTGATCCTGGCCGTGCAGCACGCCGACGGCATGGAGCAGGCCTCCGTGTGGGCGGCGATTCTGGCCATCCACGTGGTGCTGTTCGTGGCGATGCGCTTCTCGCTGCTGATCATCCGCGTGATCAAGGACGGCGGTGTGGTCCTTGTGACGCGACTCGCGGGGATGATGCTGTCGGCGATCGCCGTGCAGCAGATCATCAACGGAGTCACGCAGGTGATCCGCGGCGGCTGAGCCGTGCGGGTGATCGCCCGACACGCACAGAGCCCTGTACGGCACCGGTCGCGCCGGTGCCGTACAGGGCTCTGAAGTGTGTGATGAGGCCGTTCGGCGCTGTTATGAGGCCGAGGCGTCGGCCGGACGGATGTAGAGGCGCTGCCCGATGGCGGCGGCTTGCTGCACGATCCGGTTGACGGAGGCGGCGTCCACGACGGTCGTGTGCACGGCGGTGCCGTCGACGTCGTCGAGTCGCATGATTTCGAAGCGCATGGGCTTCTCCCTTCGTCTGGTGATCCTCCTGAAGGAGAACTGCTGGCTACGTAGGGTGCAACGGCTTGACTCCCTCAAACATTCCCTACGCTAAAGAAAATTTTCGCGAGTCTAATGAACGGCTTGTTTCGTGACTGTATCGCGGCTGGTTGTGTTCGCTGAGTAACAGCCACCGGTTGTGCCTGCCGAGTGACGGACGGAACAATGCGTTTCGTATGGACATGGACGAGACGATTGACGAGTTCGGCGAGGCCACGGCCCGCGAGTTCGGTGGGATCGGTGAGATCACGGCCCGCGGGTTCGGTGACATCGCGGTCCGGCTCGAGCGCACCAACGGCCTCTTGGAGCGCATGCTCGCCGAGGTGGCGAAGACCCCGTCCACGCACGCGATCTTCGTCGACGCCGGTTATCTGTACGCCGCCGCCGGGCGGCTCGCCGCGGGCACCGAGGACCGGCGCGCCTTCGGCCTCGACTCCGAGGCGCTGATCGACGCGCTGATCGACAAGGCGCGCACCATCTTCGCGGACAGCAGGCTGCTGCGCGTGTACTGGTACGACGGCGCGAGACGCCGCATCCACACCTCCGAACAGCAGTCGATCGCCGAGCTTCCCGACGTCAAGGTGCGCCTGGGCAACCTCAACGCCAACAACCAGCAGAAGGGCGTCGACTCGCTGATCCGCAGCGACCTGGAGTCCCTCGCGCGGCACCGCGCGATCAGCGACGCGGCGCTCATCGGCGGCGACGAGGACCTCGTCTCGGCGGTCGAGGCGGCACAGGGGTACGGCGCCCGCGTCCACCTCTGGGGCATCGACGCGCCCGACGGCCGCAATCAGGCCGAGCCGCTGCTGTGGGAGGTCGACAGCCAGCGCACCTTCGAAGCGGACTTCTTCAAGCCGTTTGTCACGCGGCGGCCCGCCGTGCCGTACGAGGGCACGCAGTCCGCGCCCCGGCCCTCACGGGACGACGTGCGCTTCGTCGGCGCCCAGATCTCCGCGAAGTGGCTCTCCGCGCGCGGCCGCGAGGCGCTGGTCGGCCTGCTGCCCGGCCACCCCTACCTGCCCGGGTCGGTCGACCAGGAGCTCCTGGTCGAGGCGGAGCGGCTCCTCGACTACTCGCTGCGGGGCCAGTCCGACCTGCGGCGGGTGCTGCGGGACGGCTTCTGGGACCACTTGCAGAAGTGCTACTGATGACAGAAGTGCTCCTGAGCTAGCGCGTGTCCGTGTCGCCGTTGGCGGACCGGTCCCAGAAGGCGGCCAGGGCGGTGGCCGTCGCCTCCGGGCGGTCGGTGTTGGGGGAGTGGTTCGCGCCGGTGACCACGGTGCGGTGGGCGTGCAGGCGGCGCGCCATCTCGTCGAGCAGCGGTACGGGCCAGGTGTCGTCGCTCTCGCCGGACACGACGTGCTTGGGCAGGGGTACGGCGGCGAGGTCGTCGACGCGGTCGGGTTCGGCGCAGAGTTGCTTGCCGGTGGCGATGAGCTGGGCCGGGTTGTTGCGCAGCCAGCGGGCGCGGAGCGCGGCCTCGTCGGCGCCGCCGCCGTCCGCACCGGCCTTCGCGTCCTCCACCGGGTCCAGGGCCTGCATCGCGTCCCACACGACGTCCATCGGGTGGGCCGTGAGGGCGTCCGTGAGGAGGGTGGCGCGGGTGCGCTGCGACGGCGAGACGCGGGCCGGCCCCGACGAGACGAGGGTGAGCGAGGCGAAGGTGTCCCGGGGGGCGAGGAGGACGGCCGCGCGGGCCACCAGGCCGCCGAGGGAGTGGCCCAGGAGGTGGGGCGGGCCCTCGTCCGCGGTGCGGGCGGCCCCCGCCTGGGCCAGCACGTCGTGCGCCAACTCGGCCTGGGCGTAAGCCGATTCGTCGTCCGGGCCCGGGGACTCGTACTGGCCTCGGCCGTCCACGGAGACGGTGCGGTAGCCGGCCTCGGCGAGGGGCCGGAGCAGGGCGATGAAGTCCTCCTTGCTCCCCGTGAACCCCGGCAGGAGCAGGACGGTGCCCTTGACCTGGCCGGTCGGGCGGGTGTCGAGCACGGCGAAGTCGCCGCGCTCCGTACGGAGGGGGTACGCGAGGGTGCCCTCGGGCGGGGTGAAAGTGGGGGGCCTGCTCATGCCCCGAGGCTACTGGCCCCTGGGCCTTGGGCAACGGCACCCCTTGCGCCGACGTCACGGTGGCCGCGGGGGCGCCCTTCCCCTGGACATCACGGGCGCCGTGGGCCTGGGGCCGTGCCCCTCCCTTCACATCACAGTGACCGTGGGGCTTCGCATCACAGTGACCGTGAGACTTCACATCACAGGACATCACAGTGACCGTGGGACCGGGCTGTGCCCACCCTCCCGCCGGGCACCGTCCGGCCCGTACGTGGTTGCTGCCGCTGCCGCTGCCCACTGGCCGCAGTGCCCGCCCCCGGAGCAGGGGTGGGAAAAGGCCCGCGCCCGGGGGCCAGTGGCCCCCGGGCGCGGGTTACGGGTGTCCGGGCAGGACCTAGCCGTCTGCCGAGTCCGCGGGCTTGCGGGTGCGGCGGCGGCGCGGCTTCGCCGGGGCTTCCTCCGCTGCCGGGGCGGCCGGGGCCGACGCGGCTGGTGCGGCGGGCGCCGTCGACTGTGCCTCCGTCGCGGAGTCCGCTCCCGAGCGCGTCCGGCGGCGGCGACGCGGCGTACGCGGTGCGGCCTCCTCCGGCACGGCGGGCGCGGCCACAGCGGCAGCCGCGGCCTCGGCCGGGGCAGTCGCCGTCGTCGCGGCCGCCTCGCCCTCCAGCGGGGCGCCGGCGCGGGTGCGGCGGCGGCGTCGCGGCGTGCGGGCCGGACGCTCGGCCTCCTCGGCCTGCGGCCGGGCGGCGGCGCGCTCACCGCGCCGCGGACCGCGGGAGCCGCGCGAGCCGCCGCGACCGCCGGTCTCGCCCAGGTCCTCGACCTCCTCGGCGTCGAGCCCGGCCCGGGTGCGCTCGGCGCGCGGCAGGACACCCTTCGTACCGGCGGGGATGCTCAGCTCCTCGAACAGGTGCGGGGAGCTGGAGTACGTCTCGACCGGGTCGTTGAAGCCCAGGTCGAGCGCCTTGTTGATGAGCTGCCAGCGCGGGATGTCGTCCCAGTCGACGAGCGTGATCGCGATGCCCTTGGCGCCCGCGCGGCCGGTGCGGCCGATGCGGTGGAGGTAGGTCTTCTCGTCCTCGGGCGACTGGTAGTTGATGACGTGCGTGACGCCCTCGACGTCGATGCCGCGAGCGGCGACGTCGGTGCACACGAGCACATCGACCTTGCCGTTGCGGAAGGCCCGGAGGGCCTGCTCGCGGGCGCCCTGGCCGAGGTCGCCGTGGACGGCGCCCGAGGCGAAGCCGCGGCGCTCCAACTGCTCGGCGATGTCCGCGGCGGTCCGCTTCGTGCGGCAGAAGATCATCGCGAGCCCGCGGCCGTCGGCCTGCAGGATGCGGGAGACCATCTCCGGCTTGTCCATGGAGTGCGCGCGGTACACGAACTGCGCGGTGTTCGCCACGGTCTGGCCCTCGTCGTCCGGCGCGGTGGCGCGGATGTGCGTGGGCTGCGACATGTACCGCCGGGCGAGCCCGATGACGGCGCCGGGCATCGTCGCGGAGAAGAGCATCGTCTGGCGCTTCGGCGGCAGCATGTTGATGATCTTCTCGACGTCGGGCAGGAAGCCCAGGTCGAGCATCTCGTCGGCCTCGTCGAGGACGAGGCACTTGACGTGCTTCAGGTTCAGCTTGCGCTGGCCGGCCAGGTCGAGCAGTCGTCCCGGCGTGCCGACGACGACGTCGATGCCCTTCTTGAGGGCCTCGACCTGCGGTTCGTAGGCACGGCCGCCGTATATGGCGAGGACGCGGACGTTGCGCGCCTTGCCGGCGGTCAGCAGGTCGTTGGTGACCTGCTGGCACAGCTCGCGGGTGGGGACGACGATGAGGGCCTGGGGCGCCTCGGTGAGCTGCTCGGGCTCGGCGCGGCCCGCCTCGACGTCGGCGGGGACGATCACGCGCTCGAGGAGCGGCAGGCCGAAGCCCAGCGTCTTGCCGGTGCCGGTCTTGGCCTGGCCGATGACGTCGGTGCCGGAAAGGGCAACGGGGAGCGTCATCTCTTGGATGGGGAAGGGGTTGACGATGCCGACGGCCTCAAGGGCCTCGGCTGTCTCGGGAAGAATCCCGAGCTCTCGGAAAGTCGTAGTCAGGGCAATGCCTCTTCTGTGAGACGCGGCGCGAGGCGAACGCTGGGGGTCGTGACCGTGCCGGGGACTGCCGGCCGCCTGCTGGAACGAGCCGGGCGAGCCGGGTGGTACGGGACCACTGCCGACGCTCGAGCGCTCACACCGCTGAGGGGGTCCCTCCGCTGTGGCGTACGCACGGTGCGCATGCCCTGGAGGGCTGTCTGGTCGGAGCCGATCGGGCCACCGACCGGGCATCCTCATTCATGCGGCCCGTCGAATATTCGGCGGGCGCATTACCACTGTACCCCGGAATCTCGCATGCGTGTCCGGCGAATTCCTCACGTTGCTGTCGTCACAGTGGTTGACCAGGCCCTTACGCCATCCGGTGGGCGGGCTATTGTGCGCTTCATGGAGACGCCTGACACCGCCGCGCAGCCCCCCGAAGACAACGCCGACTCCGCCGCCCCCACCGGGGTCGCCGCCCAGGACTGGAAGACAGCGTCCGCCGACCCGCAGTACCGCGCCGCCGTCGTGGATCTCCTCGGCGCGCTGGCCTACGGCGAGCTCGCGGCGTTCGAGCGGCTCGCGGAGGACGCGAAGCTGGCGCCGACCCTCGGCGACAAGGCGGAGCTGGCGAAGATGGCGTCGGCCGAGTTCCACCACTTCGAGCGCCTGCGGGACCGGCTCGCGGCCGTCGGCGAGGAGCCGACCGCGGCGATGGAGCCGTTCGTCGAGGCGCTGGACGGCTTCCACCGGCAGACGGCGCCGTCGGACTGGCTCGAAGGCCTGGTCAAGGCGTACGTCGGCGACTCGATCGCGAGTGACTTCTACCGCGAGGTCGCGGCTCGCCTCGACGGCGACACCCGCAGCCTGGTGCTCGGCGTCCTCGACGACACGGGCCACGCCAGCTTCGCCGTGGAGAAGGTGCGCGCCGCGATCGACGCCGACCCACGCGTCGGCGGGCGGCTCGCACTGTGGGCGCGACGGCTGATGGGCGAGGCCCTGTCGCAGTCGCAGCGGGTCGTCGCCGACCGGGACGCCCTGTCGACCATGCTCGTCGGCGGTGTCGCGGACGGGTTCGACCTGGCGGAGGTCGGCCGGATGTTCTCGCGGATCACCGAGGCGCACACGAAGCGGATGGCGGCGCTGGGGCTGGCCGCGTAGGTCCAGGCTCCGGCGCGGGACCGGTCCGCCCGTCCGGCGGACCCGGTGCCCCGGCCGGGCGCTCCGCCGTCAGGCAGGAGCCTGGCGGCGGTGCAGACGGCGGGTGGGGCGGAGCAGCAGGGAAAGCAGCGCGGCCGACACGGCCAGGGCTCCGACCAGGGTCGCGGGAGAACTTCCGGGGCCCAGTGCCATGTGCGTGATGAACGCTCCGATCAGTGCTCCGCCGACGCCGGTCGCGAGCACCAGCGTCCGCGCGGGCAGCCGGTGCGGCAGGCGGCGGGCCGTCGCCCAGGCGAGGGCCAGGCCGATCAGTGCGGAGCCGAGTGCTTCGAGGATCACGGTGTGTTCCCTCCCTCGTGGCCAGGTGCAAAACGGTCGTAGCCGGTCTTACCCCCGGCTGCCGGAACGCAACCCTCCATACCCGCCGCGCACCGGAGCGCGGACGGCGGCGAACTCGGCGCATCCGCCACGGAGTCGACGGACAGCCGCCGCGGAGCCCACGCGCGCACGGCTACGGGGACGACGCACACCCGCCGCAGAGTCGGCGCGCACGGCTACGGGGACAGGCGCGCACGGCTACGGAGATGGGCGCGCACGGCTACGGAGACGACGGAAGGGCCCGGAGGCGATGCCTCCGGGCCCTTCCGTCGTCTCCCGCGCGGCCCTACAGGGTGCCGAAGCCCACCTTGCGGACGGCCGGCTCGCCGATCTCCACGTACGCGAGGCGGTCGGCCGGCACCAGGATCTTGCGACCCTTGTCGTCCGCCAGAGTCAGCAGCTGGGCCTTGCCCGACAGGGCGTCGGCCACCGCGCTCTCGACCTCCTCGACGCTCTGACCGCTCTCCAGAACGATCTCGCGAGGCGCGTGCTGCACGCCGATCTTGACCTCCACGCTTTGTCCCTCCGACGGTCAGTGATGTGCGCGGTCACCCGCGCCGTACCCAGCACAGATTAGCCCGGTGAGGGGACAGGATCGGTTCCGGCCGTGCACGCCAGGAGCGAACACGGCGGCCGCGGGGGACGGGAACAAACGCGCGGTCAGTGACCTTCGGCGCCGTGCAGCGGGAAGCCCGCGATGCCGCGCCAGGCCAGCGAGGTGAGCAGCTGCACCGCCTTCTCGCGCGGCACGCCGCCGTCGCTGTGCAGCCAGTAGCGCGCGACGACCTGGGAGAGGCCGCCGAGGCCGGAGGCCAGGAGCATCGACTCGGACTTGGAGAGCCCGGTGTCCTCCGCGATGACCTCGCAGATCGCCTCCGCGCACTCCAGGGTCACCTTGTCCACGCGCTCGCGGACCGCGGGCTCGTTCGTCAGGTCCGACTCGAAGACCAGGCGGAACGCGCCGCCGTCGTCCTCGACGTACCCGAAGTAGGCGTCCATCGTCGCGCCGACGCGCAGCTTGTTGTCCGTCGTCGACGCGAGCGCCGCGCGGACCGCCTGCAGCAGGTTCTCGCAGTGCTGGTCCAGCAGGGCCAGATAGAGGTCGAGCTTGCCGGGGAAGTGCTGGTACAGGACCGGCTTGCTGACGCCGGCCCGCTCGGCGATGTCGTCCATGGCCGCCGCGTGGTACCCCTGGGCGACGAAGACCTCCTGGGCCGCGCCCAGAAGCTGATTGCGTCGGGCACGGCGCGGCAGGCGTGTGCCTCGCGGGCGCGCCGCCTCTGTCTGCTCGATGGCTGTCACGCCGCCTCCCAAAGTCGTCCTTGTGCTGCGGTGTGCGCCGCGACGCCATCGTACTTTTCGGTAACTGTGATGTGCGCGGTACGAGCGCAGAATTTCACGGACTGGATGGCCTCAACAGGTCTGCGCGACCGCGCGTAGCAGGGCAAACACGGGCAGCTGTGTTCTTGTCGGCCGTCCGGATCAGCGGTAGTCGTCCTCGTCGAGGGACACCACACGCGCCTGTTCGGCCAGGTCGCCCTCGCTGGCGGTGTCCGGGTCGGCGTCCTGGAGGGAGTCGTCCCGCTGCGGGATGAGGTCGGCGTGCTGCTCGGCGGCGTCGGCCTCGGGGGCCTCCGCGTCGTACTCGGCCCCGGTCGCCTCTGTGTCCTCGAAGGTGTCCGGGTCGGTGGGGTCGACGGTCATGTGGACTCCTAGGCTCGCTTGTCTACGAGCCTAGGGAAGACGTGCGGGAGCCGCTACGCGATCTGTACGGGACATGTGATGCCGAACACGCGATCCCACGCGTGATCGTCTCGTAACATTGCCCGCATGTCTTCGACCGAGTTGCCGCACATGCTGGCCGCCGTCGCCCCCAAGCCGGGCGCCGTCGGCGTGGCGGAGGGGGAGCGGCTCGACTCGGTCGCGCTGCCCGGACTCACCCTGAACGTGCGCTCGCGCCCGTCGGTGCGCTCAGGCCTGCCGCCCGCGCTGTACGTGCACGGGCTCGGCGGGTCCTCGCTGAACTGGTCGGCCCTGATGCCGCTGCTGGAGGACGTCGTGGACTGCGCGGCGCTCGACCTGCCGGGCTTCGGCGACTCGCCGCCGCCGGACGACGGCGACTACTCGGTCACCGGGCACGCGCGCGCGGTCATCCGCTATCTCGACGCCAGCGGGCGCGGCCCCGTGCACCTGGTGGCCAACTCGATGGGCGGCGCCGTGTCGACGCGGGTCGCCGCCGTGCGGCCGGACCTGGTGCGCACGCTCACGCTGATCTCGCCCGCGCTGCCCGAGCTGCGGGTGCAGCGCACGGCGATGCCCACGGGGCTGCTCGCCGTGCCCGGCGTCGCGGGCCTGTTCACGCGGCTCACCAAGGAGTGGACGGCCGAGCAGCGGGTGCGCGGCGTGCTCGGGCTCTGTTACGGCGATCCGGGGCGGGTCACGCCCGAGGGCTTCCGGGCCGCCGTGCGCGAGATGGAGCGGCGGCTTGCGCTGCCGTACTTCTGGGACGCGATGGCGCGGTCGGCCCGCGGCATCGTGAACGCCTACACCCTCGGCGGGCAGCACGGACTGTGGCGGCAGGCCGAGCGGGTGCTCGCACCGACCCTGCTCGTGTACGGCGGCCGCGACCAGCTCGTGTCGTACCGCGTGGCGCGCAAGGCGGCGGCCGCGTTCCGCTCCTCGACGCTGCTCACGCTGCCCGACGCGGGGCACGTGGCGATGATGGAGTATCCGGAGACGACCGCCACCGCGGTTCGTGAACTTCTGGCCGATACAGGGGAGTTGGCCGGTCCGGACGAGTTGAGTGAGACCCGTGGTGTGCGCGATGGTGGCCGTGTGAGTGACCATCGCGATTCGGGTTCGAGGAGCTGAGGCGCCGCGTGGGACGTCATAGCCGCCGCGGTCCGGCCGCCTCCTCGGACACCACAGGCCCCTCTGGCATAAAGGGCGCCACCCCCAAGACCCCGCCGGTCCAGCCGACCCCGGCAGCCCCCCCGGCCCCCGCGCAGGGCGGCGGTTCCGGCCGTCGCAGACGCGGTCCGGGCGGCGACGGCACCCCCGCGCACGGCATCCCGCAGCTGCCGCCGACCGGCGGCGCGCCCCGACAGGCCCCGCCGTACGGCGACCCGGCGCACACCCCGGCCCACGGGTTCCCGCAGCACACGCCCCCGCACGGCGTGCCGCAGCAGACCCCGCCGCACGGCGTGCCACCGCACACTCCGGCCCACGGCGGCCCCCAGCACACCCCGCCGCACGGCCAGCCCCAACCCACCCCGCCCTACGGCGACCCCGCGCACACCCCCTCCCACGGCGTCCCCCGCCAGACCCCGCCCGGCGGCACCCCGCACGTCCGCGGCGGGCACCCCGAGCAGCGGGAGGCCGGGGGCGGCTGGGGCGAGGTCGCAGGCGCGGCGGCCGGGCCCCGGATGGGGGCCGGGTACGGCGTCGTGCCGCCGGGGGCGCGCGGGCCGGGTGTGCCCGGGCCCCGGGCCGACTACGTCGACGCCTTCGGCGGCGGCGCACCCGGTGCTCCCGACGACCTCGACGAGGCCGACCCCTTCGCCGGACGCGCGGTGCCCCCGCGGCGCACCCCGCCCCGCGACCCGTACGAGTCCGTGACGGCCTGGGAGTCCGACGGCTTCGACGGCGGTGACGGCGGGGGCGACGATGACGCCGACCCGTACGGCGACGACGACGGGCGCCCCGACGCCGCCACGGGCCGGGAGAAGAACCGGGCCCGTACCGTCACCGGCATCGCCGCCGCGGCCGTCACCACCGTGCTCGCCGTCATCGTGGCCGGTCAGGTCGCCGACGGCGGCAGCGACGACGGCCCGCCCGCCCGGGCCGCCGACAAGGGCGGCGACAGCCGCGACGGCCGCGACTCCGCGTCCCGCTCGGACGACCGGCCCACGCCGAGCAAGTCCGCGCCGGCCCGCCCGCTGACGTACACGGAGAAAATGGGCAAGAAGTATCCGCTGGACGCGAAACTCGCCGCGTCCGGGGATTTCGACGCCGTCCGCGGATTCGACAAGGCGCCCGGCAAGGGCCGGAAATTCCGCTACCGCGTCGACATCGAAAAGGGCATGGGTCTGGACGGCGGTCTGTTCGCGCAGGCCGTGCAGAAGACCCTGAACGACAAGCGGAGTTGGGCGCACGGCGGCGGCCGCACCTTCGAGCGGATCTCCTCCGGCCAGCCCGACTTCGTCATCACGCTGGCGAGCCCGGTGACCACCGCGAAATGGTGCGCGAAATCCGGGCTCGACACGCTGCAGCAGAATGTGTCCTGCGATTCCGCGTCCACCGAGCGCGTCATGATCAACGCCTATCGGTGGGCCCAGGGCGCCAAGACCTACGGCGACCGCATCCACCCGTACCGGCAGATGCTGATCAATCACGAGGTCGGCCACCGGCTCGGCTACGGCCACGTCGACTGCCGCCGCGACGGCGAGCTGGCGCCGGTCATGCAGCAGCAGACCAAGTTCCTCGACCACGACGGAATCCGCTGCAAGGCCAACCCCTGGGTGTACCCGGAGAGTTGAGTCACACGGACGGGGGCGAACCGGGCATCGCGTTGACATTCCGCTCGGCATCGTCCATATTTCTCCGCATGTCGAACCGTCACGCCGCCGCGAGCGCCGCCCTTGAGCTGGCGCTCTTCGGCGTGACCGCGCTCTGCGTGGCCGACATTCACTGTCGCTGACGCCCGCCCCCGGCGAGTGCGTCGCGTTTGCTTCGTTTTCTCGGCTCCGCCGAATTTCCCCCTGCCCTGCGCCTGAACCGCCTCCGTGCGGTGCGCGCGGCCGGGTCCGGCAGGCCCGCAGTCGCATTCCCCGTGCCTCGCCCCGGGTGGGCTCTCGCGAATTCCTGACTCTTTACTCTTCGCTTTCCGAGAGGCACTCCGATGCGTCTGCGTCGTCAGAAGTCCGTCATATCCCGCCGCGCGGCAACGGCATCCGCCAGCCTGGTCGTCCTGGCCGTCGGCGCCGCCGCCTGCGCGGGCCCGGACGGCAAGAACGAGGCGGGCGGCGGCGGCAAGCCCCGGCAGGGCGGCACGCTCACCGTCCTCAACAGCAGCCCGCAGAACGACTTCGACCCGGCGCGCCTCTACACCTCCGGCGGCGGCAACGTACCGAGTCTCGTCTTCCGCACCCTGACCACGCGCAACCGCGAGGACGGCGCCGAGGGCACCAAGGTTGTCCCGGACCTCGCCGAGAGCCTCGGCAAGCCGAGCAAGAACGCCACGGTGTGGACGTACAAGATCAAGAAGGGTCTGAAGTTCGAGGACGGCTCGCCGGTCACGACCAAGGACATCAAGTACGGCATCGAGCGTTCCTTCGCCGCCGAACTGTCCGGCGGCGCGCCCTTCCTGCGGGACTGGCTCATCGGCGGCGACAAGTACCAGGGCCCCTACAAGGACAAGAAGGGCCTGGACTCCGTCGAGACGCCGGACGACCACACCATCGTCTTCCGGCTGAACAAGCCCGTCGGCGACTTCGACTACGTGGCCACGCAGACCTCGTTCGCGCCCGTCCCGAAGGCCAAGGACAAGGGCACCAAGTACGAGGAGCACCCGTACTCGACCGGCCCGTACAAGGTCGTCAAGAACAGCGGCGACGGCGAGCGGCTGCAGCTGGAGCGCAACCCGCACTGGTCCGCGAAGACCGACGCCGAGCGCAAGGCCTACCCCGACAAGATCGACGTACGCTCCGGTCTCAACTCGTCCGTCATCAACCAGCGGCTCTCCGCGGGCCAGGGCGACGACGCCGCCGCGATCACCACCGACACCAACCTCGGGCCCGCCGAACTCGCCAAGGTCAGCGGCGACAAGAAGCTCGCCGCGCAGGTCGGCACCGGCCACTTCGGCTACACCAACTACCTCGCCTTCAACCCGAAGGTGAAGCCGTTCGACGACCCGAAGGTCCGCCAGGCCATCGCCTACGCCGTCGACCGCACCTCGGTCATCAACGCGGCCGGCGGCTCCTCGCTCGCCGAGCCCGCCACCACGTTCCTGCCGAACCAGGAATCCTTCGGATACACGAAGTTCGACCACTTCCCGGCGGGCGCCTCCGGCAACGCGAAGAAGGCCAAGGAGCTTCTGAAGGAGGCCGGTCACAAGGACGGCCTGACCATCACGCTCACGCACTCCAACGACAAGAACTTCGAGACCAGCCCGGAGATCGCCACCGCCCTCCAGGACGCCCTGAAGAAGGCCGGGATCACCGTCAAGCTCCAGGGCCTTGAGGACAACGACTACGAGGACAAGGTCCACGACGCCAAGGACGAGCCCGGCCTGTTCCTGGCCCACTGGGGTGCCGACTGGCCCTCCGGCGGCCCCTTCCTCGCCCCGATCTTCGACGGCCGCCAGATCGTCGAGGACGGCTACAACTTCAACTCCAGCTTCCTGAACGACAAGTCGGTCAACCAGGAGATCGACGAGATCAACAAGCTGACCGACCACGCCGCCGCCGCGAAGCGCTGGGGCGCCCTCGACAAGAAGATCGGCGCCAAGGCCCTGAACGTGCCGCTGTTCCACCCGGTCTACAAGCGGCTGTACGGCAAGGACGTCAAGAACGTCGTGATCAGCGACTGGACGGGTGTCCTCGACATCTCCCAGGCAGCGGTCAAGTAGCCGGAACCCAGCACGGATTCAGGTCGTTCCATGAGTGAGACCCTCCTGGCCCCGGAGACCTCGGGGGCGGACGTCAGCGCGGCGTCCGCCCCCGCCTCCGGAGCCCGTCAGTTCTGGCGGCGGCTGCGCACGCAGCGCGCCGCCCTCGTCGCGGCGGCCGTCGTCGCCCTGCTCGTCCTGGTGGCGCTCGCCGCGCCCCTGCTCACCGCCCTGGCGGGCCAGGACCCCACCACGTACCACCCCGACCTCGTCGACTCCGCCCGTGGCGGCGTGCCCGTCGGCTCGTTCGGCGGGATCGACGGCGACCACTGGCTCGGCGTCGAACCGCAGACCGGCCGCGACCTGTTCGCCCGGCTCGTGTACGGCGCCCGGGTGTCCCTCGGCGTCGCCGTCGTCGCCACCGTGCTGCAGGTCGCCCTCGGTGTCGCCGTCGGGCTCGCCAGCGGGCTCGGCGGGCGCTGGCTCGACCAGGCCCTCAGCCGCGCCACCGACGTCATGGTGGCGCTGCCCCTGATGGTCCTCGCGCTCGCGCTGCTCGCCGTGGTGCCGAGCGGCTTCCCGCGTCCGGTGCTCGTCGCGCTGGTCATCGGGTTCGTCGGCTGGGGCGGGATCGCGAAGGTCGTGCGCGCCAAGACCATGTCGCTGAAGTCGCTCGACCACGTGGCGGCGGCCCGGCTCAGCGGCTGGGGCGGGGTGCGGATCGCTCGCCGTGAGCTGCTGCCCGCGCTCGCCGCACCCGTCATCACGTACGCCGCGCTGCTCGCCCCCACGAACATCACCGTCGAGGCGGCCCTGTCCTTCCTCGGCGTCGGCGTGAAGCCGCCCACCGCGTCCTGGGGACAGATGCTCACCTCGGCCGACGTCTGGTACCAGGCGGCCCCGCAGTACCTGCTGCTGCCCGCCGCCGCGCTGTTCGTGACCGTGCTCGCGCTGACCGTCCTCGGCGACGGGGTGCGCACGGCGCTCGACCCGCGGGCGGCGTCCCGGCTGCGGATCGGCACCGGCCGGAAGCGGGAGGACGGCTCGTGACCGCGACCGCCCCCGCCCCCGCCAAGTCCCTCGGGCCCACCGGCGGGTTCGGCGGCCTCCTCGGTCTCCTCGGCGGCGGCTTCACCGGCTTCGTCGTACGCCGGGTCCTCGGCGTCGTCGTCACGCTCTTCGTGCTGTCGGCTCTCCTCTACGCCGTCTTCTACGTAGCGCCCGGCGACGTCGCCCAGATCACCTGCGGCCCGCGCTGCTCGCCCGCCCAGGTGCAGCAGGTCTCGGACCAGCTCCGGCTCGACGACCCGCTGTACACGCGGTACGTGGACTTCCTGCGCGGCATCTTCGTAGGCCACGACTACTCCACCGGCACCGGCGTGCTGCACTGCGACGCGCCCTGCCTCGGCCTGTCGTACCAGACCGACCAGCAGGTCACCGAGCTGATCCTGAACAAGGTGCCCGTCACCGGCTCGCTCGCCCTCGGCGCGATGGTGCTGTGGCTGATCCTCGGCGTCGGCACCGGCGTCCTGTCCGCCTGGCGGCGCGGCCGTCCCACCGAGCGGATCCTGACCGCCGTCACCCTCGCGGGCACGGCCACGCCCGTGTTCGTGATCGGCCTGATCCTGATGATCCTGGTCTGCGGCCAGCTGCAGTGGCTGCCGTTCCCGCAGTACGTGCCGTTCACGGACGACCCGCAGCAGTGGGCGTGGAACCTGCTCCTGCCCTGGGTGTCGCTCGCGCTCATCGAAGCCGCCAAGTACGCCCGGCTGACGCGCGCCTCGATGCTGGAGACGCTCGCCGAGGACCATGTGCGGACCTTCCGCGCGTACGGCGTCAAGGAGCGGTCCATCGTCGGGCGGCACGCCCTGCGCGGCGCGCTCGCCCCCGTCATCGCGCTCACCGCCAACGACTTCGGGTCGATGTTCGGCGGCGCGCTGCTCACCGAGACGCTGTTCGGCCTGCCCGGGCTCGGGCGCGAACTCGTGCACGCGGTCCGGGTCGTCGACCTGCCGGTGGTCGTCGGCATGGTCATGGTCACCGGCTTCTTCGTGGTCCTCGCCAACGCCGTCGCGGATGTGCTGTACGCGGTGGCCGACCGACGGGTGGTGCTGTCATGAACCCCGACCAGAGCCTCGTCCACGTGGACGGGCTGACCGTCGAGTTCGGCGACGTGCGCGCCGTGGACGCGGTCTCCTTCACGCTGGCGCGCGGCGGGGCCCTCGGCCTCGTCGGCGAGTCGGGATCCGGCAAGTCCACCGTCGCGTCCGCGCTGCTCGGGCTCCACCGGGGCACGGGCGCCCGCGTGACGGGCTCCGTACGCGTCGGCGGCACCGACATCGGCGCGGCCACGGACGCCGAACTGCGCAGGCTGCGTGGCCCGGTCGCCGCGATGGTCTTCCAGGACCCGCTGTCCTCACTGGATCCGTACTACGCGGTGGGCGACCAGATCGCCGAGGTGTACCGGACGCACTCCAAGGTCTCCCGGCGCGCCGCCCGGGCCCGGTCCGTCGAGGTGCTCGACCGCGTCGGGATCCCCGACGCGCCGCGCCGCGCCCGGTCCCGGCCGCACGAGTTCAGCGGCGGCATGCGGCAGCGCGCCCTGATCGCCATGGCGCTCGCCTGCGAGCCGGAGCTGCTCATCGCCGACGAGCCGACGACCGCCCTGGACGTGACCGTGCAGGCGCAGATCCTCGACCTGCTGCACGGCCTTCGCGAGGAGACCGGCATGGGTCTGCTCCTGGTCACGCACGACGTGGGGGTCGCGGCGGAGAGCATCGACGACGTGCTCGTCATGCGGCACGGGCGGGTCGTCGAGAGCGGGGGTGTCGCCGATGTCCTGTCGGCGCCGCGGGAGGCGTACACCCGACAGCTCCTCGGCGCCGTGCCCCGGGTGGACGCCGTCCGCGAGGAGCGCACCGGCGACCTGGGCGACGTGGTCGTCGAGGCCGACGGGCTGCGGCGGGAGTTCGGCCGCGGCAAGCGGGCCTTCGCGGCCGTCGACGGGGTCTCGCTCAGCGTGCGGCGCGGCGAGACGCTCGGCGTCGTCGGCGAGAGCGGCAGCGGCAAGACCACCCTCGGCCGGATGCTCGTCGGCCTCCTCGACCCCACCGCCGGGCAACTCCGCTACGGGGGTGCGGAGAAGCAGGGCAAGGGCGTCGTGCCGGGCGTGCAGATGGTGTTCCAGGACCCCGTCTCCTCGCTCAACCCGCGCCGCTCGGTCGGGGAGTCCATCGCCGATCCGCTGCGGGCGCGCGGCGACCGCGACGAGGACGCGATCCGCACCCGCGTCCGCGACCTGATGACGCGGGTCGGCCTCGACCCCGCGCACTACGGCCGCTACCCGCACGAGTTCAGCGGCGGCCAGCGGCAGCGCGTGGGCATCGCCAGGGCGCTCGCCGCCGAGCCCCGCCTCATCGTCTGCGACGAGCCGGTCTCCGCGCTCGACGTCACCACGCAGGCGCAGGTCACGGCGCTGCTCGCCGAACTGCAGCGGGAGTTGGGGCTGGCCCTCGTCTTCGTCGCGCACGACCTTGCGGTGGTACGTCAGGTCAGCGACCGGGTCGCGGTGATGCGGCGCGGCCGGATCGTCGAGTACGGGACCGTGGACGAGGTGTACGGCTCGCCGCAGGACCCGTACACCCGGCAGCTGCTCGCCGCCGTGCCCGCGCTCGACCCGGCGGCGGCACAGGAGCGGCGGGCGGCGCGTCGGCGCGCGGCAGCCGACGCACGGGCGGCGCGCGCGGCGGACACGGATGGCTCAGCCAGCGCAGGGGGCACAGGGAGTGCTGAGGGTGGCGACGGCGGCGGCACCGGGAAGGAACTGGCCGCAGCGTGACACTCCGTGAGGACGCGTGGGGTGCATTCTTTGTTCTTGCGGCTTTTGCTGCGCTGTAAGCCTGTCGTACGTCCGCTATAGCGCGACGGAACGCTACCGGCGCAGGAAAGTTACGGCTCTTCACCCCTTTTGGTGGCGCGATGGACAACCGTCCGTCGCGCCACCGTCATGTCCGCATACGTTCGTCCCGCTGCGAGCCGCCGGTCCAACGGCGGCTCCCCATATGGGAGATCGGGGGTGCACGCGTGCGCATAGGACTGCTTACGGAGGGTGGTTATCCGTATGTGGACGGTGAGGCCAGGCTCTGGTGCGACCGGCTCGTGCGCGGGCTCGGGCAGCACGAATTCGACGTGTACGCGCTGAGCCGCAGCGAGCGACAGGAGGCGCGGGGGTGGGTGGCGCTGCCGCCGCAGGTGCGGCGGGTGCGGAGCGCCGCGCTGTGGGGAGCGGGGGGTGCCGCGGCCGGGAGTGCGGGTGAGGCCGGTGCCGGGTCGGGGTCCGGCGGTGGCTCCGGGGCCCGGGTCGGCTCGGGCGGTGGTTTCGGTTCCGGCGGTGGTTCCGGGTTCGGCT
Organism: Streptomyces flavofungini; assembly: GCF_014650815.1. Classification (GTDB taxonomy): domain Bacteria; phylum Actinomycetota; class Actinomycetes; order Streptomycetales; family Streptomycetaceae; genus Streptomyces; species Streptomyces flavofungini. The sequence goes on along the minus strand of NZ_BMVR01000002.1, from coordinate 442,585 downwards.
CCGGTTCCGGGCTCGGTTTCGGGTGGCGGGCGCGGCGGCGGTTCGCCGAGGGGTTCGGTGAGCTGGCGCGGGCGGTGTGTGCGGGGGAGCGGGACAGTTCCGGTCAGTTGGCGGACCGTTTCGGCAGTGCGTTGTACGGGCTCGCCGACCTCGCCCGTACGTCAGGAGGCTTGAGCGGTGCCCTGCGCTCCGAGGCCGCCGTGCGCGCCCTGGAGAGCGCCTGCCGCGCGCCGGGCACGTTGCGTGCCGCGCGCGCCGCCCGCGTACCCGACCTGCTCGCCGTCGCGGACCGCCTGGAGCGCGTGCTGCGCCCGCTGTCCCTCGACTGGTACGGCGACGACGAACTGGGCGCGGTCGACGTCTGCCACGCCACGGCGGGCGGCGGTGCCGCGCTGCCGGGGCTCCTTGCGAAGCACTTCGCGGGGGTGCCGCTGCTGGTCACCGAGTACGGGGTGCAGTTGCGGGCGCACTATCTGGCGGGTGCGGGTGCGGGTGCGGGTGCGGGTGCGGGTGCGGGTGCGGGCTCCGGGGCCGGAGTTGGCGCCGGTGGCGCGGTCGGGGCTGGGGCTGGCGCGGGTGCCGGTGGTGACGCGGGCGGGGACGCGGGGCTCGCCGCGCCCGCGCGGGCCCTGCTCGCCTCCTTCCATGGCCGCCTGGCCGCCGAGGTGTACCGCCAGGCCGCCCTCATCACCCCCGGCAACGCGCACGCCCGCCGCTGGCAGGAACGGTGCGGCGCGGACCGGTCCAAGCTGCGCACGGTCTACCCGGGGCTGCCCGCGGGCCGCTTCGGCGAGGTCGGCGAGCGCGAGGACCCGGGCGAACCCGAGACCCTGCTCTGGGTCGGCCGGGTCGAGCCGTCCAAGGACCTGATCTCGCTGCTGCACGCCTTCGCCGAGGTCCGCAAGGAGGAGCCCAAGGCGCGCCTGCGCATAGTCGGCGCCCTCGCGGACGGGCCCGAGGCGGCCGCGTACCTCGCGCACTGCCGGGCCCTCGCCGCCCAGCTGTTCCCCGACGAGGCGGACGGCGCGCACGCGGTCGGCGACAACCCCGTGTCCTTCGAGGAGATCGGCGGCCCGGAGCTGCCCGACCTCCCGGACGCGTACGCGGCGGGCGGTGTGGTCGTCCTGTCCAGCGTCGTCGAGGGCTTCCCGATCAGCCTCATCGAGGCGATGCTCTGCGGCCGCGCGACCGTCTCCACGGACGTCGGCGCGGTGGTGGAGGTCATCGGCGGTACGGGACTCGTGGTGCCGCCGCGCAATCCGCGGGCGCTCGCGCAGGCGTGCGTGGCGCTCCTTCGCGACCCCGAGCGCCGTGCGCGCCTGGGGGCGGCGGCGCGGGCACGGGCCCTCGAACTCTTCACCGTCGAGCAGAACCTCGCAGCATTTAACGGCATTTACCTGGAGATCGTCTCGCACTGCCCGGTCCGCCGCGAGGCCCTGAACGAGGCGGGCGAGCCCGTGCCGTTCGCGCATCCCGCGGAGGCGTCGGTGCCGGGCCGGTGGGCGGTCGGCGGTGCGGTGCCCGCGGGGGCGGACGGGGCGCCGGACGCGAGGGCCGGGGCGGCCGGTGAGTCCGGGGCGCCCTGGCCGGTCGGTGCTCCCGGCGCGTCCGCGTCCGCGCCGAGCTGGGTCGCGGCACGCCAACAGGGCGGCGGGCGGCCCGGGTTGGGACTCGGCTTCAGGGAGGCGCTGTCATGACGGGGCGGTCGGAACGGTCAGTGGACGTGCCTCGGGCGCCGGGTGGCGCGGGGGGCTGGGACGCGCGGTCGGAGGAGCTGGCGGGTGCGGCGGTGCCGGACGGGGCGGCGCCGGGCGCGGCTGTTCCGGGCGATGCGGTGCTGCGCGCGGCTGTTCCCGGCGAGGCGGCTCCCGGCGGCCCGCCAGCCCCCGTACAAGGCCCGGTGCACCTCCCCGTACAAGATCCGGCGCCGACCCCCGTACGGAGTCCGGTGCCGACCCCCGCACCACGTCCGGTGCCGACCCCCGGACACGACCGGGCGCAAGCCCCCGCACCGGCCCCCGCCCCCGGCCCCCGCCGAGGCCCCGCCGACCCGGTGAAGGCGCTCATGCACCGTCACCGCGAGCTGTGCGAGCGGGCCGTGGACCCGCTGGAGATCGCGGCGGGTCTGGAGGCGCACGGCGTCACCGACCGGACGGCCGCGCGGTTCCGGCACCGCGACGTGTTCGCGCTCGCGGAGGAGATGTACGCGCGCGTGCCGCAGGACAGCGCGGAATGGGACGCCCTCGCCGACGACACCCGTGCGGTACGCGGTGACACGGCGGCCCACGTCCCGCCCGGGTGGGCCGTGTTCGCGCTGCTCCCCGGAGTGGCCTGCGCGCTCGCTGTCGCGGGGCTCGGCCTGGTCGACGGGCGCCCGCGCCTCGCGGTGGTCCTCGGCGGCGCCCTCGCCGTGGCGGCGGCCGCGGGGATCGCCCTGCGGTACGGCCCGCTGCGCGCCGCCCTGCCCGCCACCCGCGCCACGCACACCTGGGTGTGCTGGCTCCTCGCCTACGCCCTGCTCGGTGACGGACTGCTGCGGGCGACGGCGACGGACGGCGGACCCGACGGACCCTGGCCGCCGTCCGCCGCCGTCGCTCTCGTCCTCGCGGGCGCCGTCGCCCCCGGGACCTGGTGCGCGCGGCTCTTCGCGGTACGGGCGGGCGGCAGGCTCGGCGCCAGCCGGGGCCTCGCCGAATTCGCCGCCTCCGTACGGCCGTTGCTGATCGTCGTGTTCACGCTGTTCCTGTGCGCGGTCGGCGCCCTGGTCACCGGCGTCGGCGCGCTGCCCGTGCCGGGCCCGGGCGCGGCACTCTCGGCCGCCGGGGCCGGTGCGCTGGCCGCGCTCCTGTGGCTCGGCCGGATGCTGCGCGCCCACGGCTCGCGTCGTGCGCCCACCCTCGTGTACGCCACGGTAGGCGCGGCGCAGGCCGCGGCGCTGGCCCTGCTGTTCGCGGGCCGCCTGCCGGGCTGCGGGTTCCTGGCCGCGCCGGTGGAGGGACTGGTCGAAGAGGTGGGGACAGGAGCGCTCGCTGCCCTCACGTGCGCCACGGGCGCGGCGGTGCTCCTTGCGCGCGCGGTCCGGGTCCTCGGGCGGGCCTCCGCCCACGCCGCGGCGGAGGGGACCCGATGAGCGCCACAGCCCCGGCCGACGCGGCCGACAGAGCCGGCACCCGCACCCCAACGGGCGCGCGCACCCTCGCGCGTACGTCCGCAGGCACCCGCACTCGCGCGCGTACCTCCGCAGACACCTGCACCCCTGCACGTACCTCCACGGGCACCCGCACCCCTGCGCGTACCCCCACAGGCACCCGCACCCCCGCACCCCCAGCGGCGGCCCCCGAACCCCCGCCCCCCCTAGCCGTCCAGCCCCTCCAGACCTCAGCCCGCGAAACCCGCGAAGAACCGCGAAAGCCCGCGAACTTCCACGCACTTCGCAACACCCAGAAGGAGAAGCCCAGATGACCACCCCCACCTTCCGAGCGTCCGTCCCGGGAGCCGTCCGATGAGGGTGCTGCTGATCGGAGCCAACGGCTATCTCGGCCGCTTCGTCGCCGACCGGCTGCTCGCCGACCCGGCGGTGCAGCTCACCGCGCTCGGCCGGGGCGACGACTCCGACGTACGGTTCGACCTCGCCAACGGCAGCCCCGGCGCGCTCACCCGCTTCCTGGACGCCGTGCACCCGGGCGTAGTCATCAACTGCGCCGGCGCCACCCGCGGCGGCGCCCGCGAACTCACCCGGCACAACACCGTCGCCGTCGCCACCGTCTGCGAGGCCCTGCGCCGCAGCGGCTGCGGGGCCCGCCTGGTGCAGCTCGGCTGCGGCGCCGAGTACGGCCCGAGCCAGCCCGGCTCCTCGACCGCCGAGGACGCCGTGCCCCGGCCCGGCGGCCCCTACGGCGTCAGCAAGCTCGCCGCCACCGAACTCGTCCTCGGCTCCGGCCTCGACGCCGTCGTCCTGCGGGTGTTCTCGCCCACCGGGCCGGGCACCCCGGCGGGCTCACCGCTCGGCCGCCTCGCCGAGGCCATGCGGCGCGCCATGCAGTCCGGCGACGGCGAGCTCAAACTCGGCGGACTCGGCGTCCAGCGGGACTTCATCGACGTACGCGACATCGCCCGCGCCGTGCACGCCGCCTCCCTCTCCGCCGCCCAGGGCGTCGTCAACATCGGCTCCGGGCGTGCCGTGCGGCTGCGGGACGCGGCGGCCGTCCTCGCGCGCGTCGCGGGCTACGGCGGCGCGCTGCACGAACTCGACCAGCCCTCCGTCCGGCCCGTCATCGGCCACCCCCGCGCCGATCCCGACCACGCGGGCCCGACCGCGTACCCCTACCCCGACGGCTGCGGCAGCTGGCAGCAGGCCGACGTGCGCACCGCGCGCGACCGGCTGGGCTGGCGGCCCCGCATCAACCTCGAAGAGTCCCTGGCCGACATCTGGATGGAGGCGGCATGCCGCATCTGAGCAGCACGGCCACCGGCGTCGCCCAGACCGACGTACGCGTCGGATTCGGCGTCCCCGGCTTCGCCCACCCCCTGCTCGCGCCCACCGAATGGGCCGAACTCACCCGCCCCGGCACCCCTTTGCACTGGGTTGTCCTGAATGTCGACAATGGTCCGGGTGACCGGCCCGACCCGCGCTGCCTGGAAGCGGCGGGACGGCTGCGGAACGCCGGGGTCCGCGTCCTCGGCCAGCTCGATGTGACCTACGGCGCACGCGGCTTCGGCGAGCTGATCTCCGACGCCCACCGCTACCTCGACTGGTACCTCGTCGACGGCTTCTTCCTCGGCCGCTGCCCCACCGAACGCACCGCCCTGCCGGAGGTCGCGCGCACGGTCACCACCCTGCGCGCCCTCCTGCGGGACGGGCCCGACGACGGCCACATCGTGCTCGGGCACGGCACCCACCCGCACCCCGGATACGCCGACACCGCCGACCAGTTGGTGACGTTCGCCGGACCCTGGAGCGACTACCGCTGGTCCCAGGTCGCCGAGTGGACCGCCGACCACCCGCCCGAACGCTTCTGCCACCTCGTCCACGGCATGCCGCTCGGCCACCTCGACGAGGCCCTGCGCGTCGCCCGCTGGCAAGGAGCCTCGACGATCTACTTCACCGACCGCACCGACACCGGCCCGGTCGGCGACCCCTGGGAGTCGCTGCCCGGTTACTGGGACGAGATCGTCTCGCGGGTCGGACCAGGTGTCTCGGAATGAAGATGGCCATGGCAGTGTTACCAGGAGAACTGATGTCCCCCAGCCCGGCCGCGGCGGGGTCGGGGGACCCCGATCGCACTTCCGACCAACGGAGTCCCCGTGTCGCTGCCACCCCTGGTCGAGCCAGCATCTGAGCTCACCGTCGACGAGGTCCGCAGGTACTCCCGCCACCTGATCATCCCCGACGTCGGGATGGACGGGCAGAAGCGGCTGAAGAACGCCAAGGTGCTCTGTGTGGGCGCCGGCGGCCTCGGGTCACCGGCGCTGATGTACCTCGCGGCGGCGGGCGTCGGCACCCTCGGCATCGTGGAGTTCGACGAGGTCGACGAGTCGAACCTGCAGCGCCAGATCATCCACAGCCAGGCCGACATCGGCCGCTCCAAGGCCGAGTCCGCGAAGGACTCCGTCCTCGGCATCAACCCGTACGTGAACGTGGTCCTGCACGAAGAGCGGCTCGAGGCCGAGAACGTGATGGACATCTTCAGCCAGTACGACCTGATCGTCGACGGCACGGACAACTTCGCCACGCGCTACCTGGTCAACGACGCGTGCGTGCTCCTGAACAAGCCCTACGTGTGGGGCTCGATCTACCGCTTCGACGGCCAGGCCTCGGTCTTCTGGTCCGAGCACGGCCCCTGCTACCGCTGCCTGTACCCGGAGCCCCCGCCCCCCGGCATGGTCCCGTCCTGCGCCGAGGGCGGCGTGCTCGGCGTGCTCTGCGCCTCCATCGGCTCCATCCAGGTCAACGAGGCCATCAAGCTCCTCGCGGGCATCGGCGAGCCGCTGGTCGGCCGCCTGATGATCTACGACGCCCTGGAGATGCAGTACCGCCAGGTCAAGGTCCGCAAGGACCCGAACTGCGCGGTCTGCGGCGAGAACCCCACCGTCACCGAGCTCATCGACTACGAGGCCTTCTGCGGCGTCGTCTCCGAGGAGGCCCAGGAGGCGGCGGCCGGTTCGACGATCACTCCCAAGCAGCTCAAGGAGTGGATCGACGCCGACGAGAAGATCGAGATCATCGACGTCCGGGAGCCGAACGAGTACGAGATCGTCTCCATCCCGGGCGCCAAGCTGATCCCGAAGAACGAGTTCCTCATGGGCACCGCCCTGGAGACGCTCCCGCAGGACAAGAAGATCGTCCTGCACTGCAAGACGGGTGTCCGCAGTGCGGAAGTCCTCGCCGTGCTCAAGTCCGCGGGCTTCGCGGACGCGGTGCACGTCGGCGGCGGCGTGATCGGGTGGGTTCACCAGATCGAGCCCGAGAAGCCGGTCTACTGAGTCTGTCGTTCGCGCTGTCCGGGCCCCGCTCACCTTCTCCGGTGGGCGGGGCTTTCGGCTGCCCGGGACTTGGCCGGGGTCCGGGCCGGGGCCGGGGCGCGGGTGGGGGCCGGGGTCCGGGCCGGGGACGTCAGGACTCGCACACCTTGTTGTCGTCCGGGACCTTGCCGTCGAGCAGGTAGTCGTTGATGGTGCCGTCCACGCAGTCGCTGCCGTTGCCGTACGCCCCGTGGCCCTCGCCCTTCCACGTCAGGTGGACGCCGACGCCCTTGCCCAGCTCGTCCGCCATCTTCCGCGCGCCCTCGTACGGCGTCGCCGGGTCGCCGGTGTTGCCGACGACGAGGACGGGGTCGGCGCCGGGGGCGCTCACCTCCGGGCTGTCGTGCAGCCCGGCCACCGGCCACTCGTGGCACCAGCCCGCCGTGTCCCAGCCCATGAACGTGCCGAACAGCGGGGATATCTCGCGGAACCGGTCGAGCCGCGCCTTGGCCTGCTCCGGCGTCGGCCGCTCCTTGCCGTCCCGGCAGGAGATCGCGCGCTGCGAGTGGCTCTGGGTGCTGTAACGCCCGGACGCGTCCCGCTCGTTGTACGCGTCGGCGAGCTGCAGCAGGGCCGCGCCGTTGCCCTTCTCCGCCTCCTCCAGGGCGTTGGTCAGGGCGGGCCAGGTCTGCTTGCTGTACAGCGTGACCGTGATGCCGGTCGTCGCCAGGGACTCGTTCAGCCTGCGGTCGGTGCCCGTGGGCAGCGGCTTGGTGTCGATGCGGCGCAGCAGGTCGACGATCTTCTTCGTGCCCGCCTTCGGGTCCTGGCCGTTGGCCTTCAGGTAGTTGTCGAGGGCGCGCTGGAAGCCGCGCGCCTGGTTCTCGGCGTGGCCCACCGAGCCCGCCGTCGGGTCCACCACCGCGTCGAGCGTGAGGCGGCCGACCTTCTTGGGGAACAAGTGGGCGTACGTACCGCCGAGTTCGGTGCCGTACGAGATGCCGAAGTAGTGCAGCTTCTCGTCGCCGAGGACCTGGCGCAGCACGTCCATGTCGCGGGCGGCCTCGGCCGTGGAGACGTGCGGCAGCAGCTTCTTCGCGGACCGCGCGCAGCCCGCTCCGAAGGCCGCGGCGTCCTTGAAGTACGCCTTCTCCTCGGCCGGGGTGTCCGGGGTGAGGTCGGTCTTCTCCGCGGCCTGGGTCTCCTGGTCGCTGCGACAGCGCACGCCCGCGCTGGCGCCCACCCCGCGCGGGTCGAAGCTCACCAGGTCGTACCGCTCGCGCAGCTTGCCGTACGAGTCGGCGAAGGACGGCAGCATGGAGACGCCGGAGCCGCCCGGGCCGCCGAAGTTGAACAGGAGCGAGCCGATGCGGTCGCCCTTGCCGGTGGACTTGGCGCGGATCAGCGCGACGCCCATGGTCTCGCCGTCCGGCTTCTCGTAGTCCAGCGGGACCTTGAGGGTCGCGCACTGCCACTCGTCGCCCGGCGCCGGATCGCTGCCCGCGGCCTTGCAGCCGCCCCAGTCGAGCTTCTGGGTCGTGACGGCGGCGGGCAGCGTGGACGAGGGGTCGGGCCGCGGCGCCGGGTCGGCCCCGGTGGGCGCGGGACGCTTCCCGTCGGCGCTGTCCTGGTCGTCGTCGGAACCACCGCATCCCACGGCGAGCCCGGCCACCAGAATCCCTGCGGCGGCCAGAGCTGCTGACCGTACGAAACGCGGCATGACGCTTCCCCCCTCGGAAGGCAGTCAGGCCATAGTAGGCACGGCCACTGACAAGGGCCCGGGCGGGCGGTCCGGAGCCCTTGTGCAGGTGGGGCGGAGGCCTTGTGAGGGCCCGCGGCCGGTCAGAGGCCGTGGCCGGTCGGGAGCTGCCGCTGGTCGGGAGCCACCGTCGGTCAGGAGCACACCGTGCCCGCCTTCGGCACCGTGCCGTCCAGCAGATAGCCGTCCACGGCGCCCCGCACGCACTTGTTCTTGCTGTCGTACGCCCCGTGGCCCTGGCCCTTGTACGTCAGCTCGACGCCGACGCCCTTGCCGAGGGCGTCCACCATCTTGCGCGCGCCCTCGTACGGTGTGGCCGGGTCGCCGGTGTTGCCGATGACGAGGACGGGCGCCGCGCCCGACGCGCTCACGTCCGGGTGGTCGGCCTGGCCGTCGACCGCCCAGTCGGCGCAGTTGACCATGCCCCACGCCAGGTAGTCGCCGAACAGCGGCGAGGCCTTCCGGAACTCGGGCAGCTTCGCCTCGACGTCCGCGGGGGTGTAGCGCGGCTTGTCGTCGGCGCAGTTGATGGCGACGTTCGCGGCCTGGATGTTGCTGTACTCGCCGTTCTCGCTGCGCCCGTTCATCGAGTCGGACAGGAACATCAGCATCTTGCCGTCGCCGTCGTAGGCCGCTTCGAGGCCCTGAGCGAGGTAGGGCCAGTAGTCCTTGGAGTACAGGGCCTGCGCGATGCCGTTCGTCGCCGCCGTCTGCGTCAGCTCGCGCGGCGGCATCGCGGGCAGCGGCTTGCTGTCGAGGTCCTTCAGCAGCCCCGCGATGCGGTCCTTGACGTCCTGCTCGTCGTCGCCGACGGGGCAGTCCTCGACCTGCGACGTGCAGTCCTTCGCGAAGTTGTCGAGCGCGAGCTGGAACCCCTTGGCCTGCCCGAGCGAACCCTGTTCCGCCGTCTCCGTGGGGTCGACGACCGCGTCGAACACCGCGCGGCCGACCTTCTTGGGGAACAAGTGGGCGTACACGCCGCCGAGTTCGGTGCCGTACGAGATGCCGAAGTAGGACAGCTTGTCGTCGCCGAGCACCTGGCGCATCAGATCCATGTCGCGTGCCGCGTCGGTGGTGCGCACATGGGGGAGCACCTTCTTGGAGTTTTTCTCGCACGTCCCGTTGAACTTCGTGACGCCGTCCATGAGCTGCTTGCGTTCCGCCGCGTCGTCGGGCGTCGAGTCCTGCTGGAAGTACGCGTCGAGCTGCTCGTCGTCCTCGCACTTCACGCCCGCGCTGCGGCCGACCCCGCGCGGGTCGAAGCTCACCAGGTCGTAGCGGGTGCGCAGCTTCTTGTAGTCCGAGCCGAACGCGGGCAGCGTGGTGATGCCCGAGCCGCCGGGGCCGCCGAAGTTGAAGATCAGCGAGCCGATGCGCTTGTCCTGGTCGCCGCTCGTCTTCGCGCGGATCAGCGCGATGTCGATGGTGTCGCCCTTGGGCTCGTCCCAGTCGAGCGGCGCCTTCATGGTGGCACACTGCCACTCCGCGCCGCCGGGCAGCGGCGAGGGCGCCTCACCGCCGCCCTCCGCGGCGGACGGGGCCGGGCAGTCCTTCCAGCTGAGCTTCTGGTCCGGCAGGGCCTCGTCCGAGGAGTCGGAGTCCGAGTCGCCGCACGCCGCGAGCGCGGCGGTCAGCAGGACGGCGGTGGCGGCCATGGCCTTGGCACGCGGCGGGAGCTTGGGCATGGCTCCATCCTGCGGGGGCGGCGGGCGGGGCGCTCGGGACACGGGCCGTGCGGGTGACCTGCCGGTCCGCGCGGGGCCGCCGGTCCGCCGGGTCCGTTGGTCCGGGCGGGGCCACGGTCTCCGTAGGTCCCCGCCCCCAAACAGCCCTCTACGTAGACCGTGCCTACAACAGGCCCTTACGGGTGAGGTGGTTGAAGAACAGCCACCCGGGGAGCACCGGCAGCCACAGGGTGAGCAGTCGGTACAGGAGCACCGCGGGCGCCGCCACGTCCTTCGGCACGCCCACCGCGATCAGACCGACCGTCAGGGTCGCCTCGACCGCGCCGACGCCGCCCGGGGTGGGTGCCGCCGAGCCGAGCGCGTTGCCCGCGAGGAAGACCACCGCGACGCTGGCCAGGCTCAGGGTGCCCATCTCCTCGCTGGCGAAGGCCCGCACCGAGGCGTCCAGACAGAGCACGAAGAGGAACGTCAGGAGCAGCATCCCGCCGATGCCGGTGAGCAGCTTCTGCGGCCGCTGCAGGACGTCCAGCATGCGCGGCACGACACCCGCGAACAGCGATCGCACGCGCGTGACGACGAACTTCCGCAGGAACGGGATGGCGGTCACCACCAGGACGAGCACCGCGACCGTCAGCAGGCCCGCGATGACCGTACGGGACGGTGTCAGCGTCGGCGTCTTCTGCGTGCCGGTGACGTAACCGAAGATCAGCAGCAGCAGGATGTGCGAGCCGAGGCCGAAGAGCTGCGAGGCGCCGACGCTCGCCACCGCGAGCCCCGAGCGCACCCCCGAGCGCTGGAGGAAGCGGGTGTTGAGCGCCACACCGCCGACCGCCGCGGGCGCCACGATCTTCACGAACGACCCGGCGACCTGCGCGGACACGGCCCGCAGGAACGGCACCCGCTCCGGTACGAAGCCCAGCAGGCTCATCGCCGCGGCGAAGTAGCTGAGCGCCGAGAACGCCACCGCGGCGGCCACCCAGCCCCACTCGGCTTCGCCGACGATGGTGCCGAAGTCGATGTGCGTGAGCTGGGACAGCAGGAAGTACGCGCCGAAGGCACCGGCGATGAAGCTGATCAGCGTCCGCGGCCTGATGCGTTCGAGCTGTGCCGGCTCCACGGGGGCCGTCGGCCGGATCAGCAGCACCTGGTGGCGGATCTGCGTGAGCAGGTCCTCCTCGCGGGCCTGTTCCAGGCCCTCGTCCACGGCCTGTTTCTCGGCCTGCTTCTCCGCGCGCAGGGACTTGCGGGCGGCGATGGTCTCGGTCTTGCGGGCGGTGGCGGGGTCGTCGGTGTGGGCGGTGGCGGGTTCTGCGGTCGCGACGGCCTCGGTGCCGGCCTCCGCGGCCTCGGCCTCCAGGCGGGCGGCCTTCGCCTTGCGCGAGGCCTCCAGGACGGCGTCCCGCTCCCGCTGGGCGCGTTCGCGGGCCCGCTTGCGCAGCGTCCCGCGCGTGGAGCGGGTCAGCGCGATCGGCTGGAGCAGCGGCAGGCAGTCCGCCACGGCGTCCGGGCCGAGGACCTCGACGGCCGTGGCGACCGCGCGCTCCGCGCCGACCCGCAGGCCGAACGCCGTCAGGAGCTGGGCGATGTCCATGCGCAGCACCAGGTCACCGGCCGCGATCTCGCCGCCCCGCAGATCCGTCAGGATCACCGTGCCGGAACGATCCACCAGGATCGCGTCACCCGTGAGCCTGCGGTGCGCGATGCGCCGCGACTGGAGTGCCTTGACCTGCCGCCAGGTGCCGCGAAGGAGGTCGTCGGTGAGGGCCGAGTCCGGCAGCGAGTCCAGCGAGCGGCCGCCCGTGTGCTCGTACACGAGGATCACGGCGTCCGGGCCGAGCTCGGAGGTGGCGATCAGCTTGGGCGCGTTCGCACCGGCCGCGATCGCCGCGTACGCGAGCAGGGCCTCCTGCTCCAGGGCCTGGCGCAGCGACTGGAGGCTGCGGCGCTGAGTGATGCCGCGCAGCGTCAGCCTGCGCCACACCCGGTAGAAGAAGCCCTGCGCCTGTTGCTCGCGGTCGATGACCGTGACGTCCAGGGGCGGGCCGTCCTCCAGCGTCACGAAGTAGCGTCTGCCGCGGTTGTCCTGGTCGGAGGCGTCGCCGGACTCCTCACGGGCCGCGCTCACCGGCCGGAAGCCCACGTGCCTGAGGCCCGCGAGCAGCGTCTGCCCGGTGGGCTGCACGTTCGGCGAGCCGACGGCGTACAGCGTGCCGTAGGCGACGGTCCAGCCGATGAGCACCGTCAGGATGATCGAGAACGGTGTCGTGTTGCCCGACACCAGCATGGTGAACGCTTCGAGCAGCAGCACCACGAGCAGGACCACGCGCCAGCGCGGCCTGCGGGACATGCCCACGGCCGTCATGTACGCGATGACCGGCGCGAGGTAGCCGTGCACCGGGTCCGTGAGCGAGTGGATGTCACCCGGCGAGGGCTGGGTGAGGGCGTCCTGGATGGACTCCGGGGCGGCCTTGGCCACCCACAGGTCGGTGGCCAGCGTCACGCCGTGCGCGAGCACGGCCGCGAGGACCCCGTCCGCGATGCGCAGCCCGTCCCGTTTGATCAGGCGCTCGATCGCGAACGCCACCGGGACGAGCAGCACGCCGATGCTCGCGGTGAGCCCCGCCAGCTTCATCAGCAGGTCCGGGGGTTCGCCCGTGCCCGCGTTGATGTCCTGCTCCAGGCCCGACGTCGTGCCGTGCGCGAACGCGGAGATCAGGAGCAGCGCGGCGATCGCCAGGATGCCGACGAGCAGCCGCATGAGGTCGGAGGGGCGGTGCACGCGCGCGGGGAGGAGGGGTTCGTCGCCCTCCACGCGTTCGGTGGGCAGGCCCTCGTCGACTTCGGCGCAGTCGTGGGCGGCGGGGTCTTCGGCGCCGGGCTCGGCGGGCGGGTCCCCGGCCGTGTCCGGGGGTGGCGACTGCTCGTCGTGGGAGGTGCCGGGCTTGTCGGCGGACGTGCCGTGCGGCTTGTCCTCTGACGTGCTGTGCGGCTTGTCGACGGGCGTGCCGTGGGACTTGTCGGTGGGCGTGCCGTGCGACTCCAGGACCCGCTCATCGGTGTCCGGGCGCGCCGTGTCCGCAGAGGTGCCAGCCGTCTTGTCGGAATGCACGCCCTGCTGCTCCGTCGCCTCTTCTTGATCTCGTATCACCAGTCACCGCCCGCACGATGGTGGCATGCCGCGCTGACAACGGGGGTCATCAGGGGGCAATCCGGGGGCGCGAAACGGTCACGATTTGCCACTTCGTCCCTCGTCGCACGCCCTACCGCACCCTCTGTCGCGCGGCCGTCACGGTGTCGGTGCCATGCGGCAGGATGGGCCGGATGAGCGAGGAGAGCCGACCGGAACCGGAGCTGCTGGACCACTCCGACGTGCCCCAGTACCCCGAGTACGCGGAGCGGGTCCTGGATGCCGCGGAGCGCATCCCCCCGGGCCGGGTGATGACCTACGGAGACGTCGCCGAGTGGCTGGAGGAGGGCGGCCCGCGCCAGGTCGGCCGGGTGATGGCGCTCTACGGCGGCGCGGTGCCGTGGTGGCGCGTGGTGCGCTCGGACGGCGTGCTGCTGCCGGGCCACGAACTGCGGGCCCTGGAGGCCTACCGCGCGGAGGGCACACCGCTGCGGGAGGCGGGCCGCGCGTCCGAGCGGAGCCTGCCGCGCCTGGACATGCGCAGGGCGCGCTGGGACGGCGGCGCGGCGGACGTGGCTCCGGAGGCTCACACCTGACAGCTTCCGGCACGCGCCGCCCGGGCGGCGGCCCGGTGGCCCGTACGGGGGAAGCCACGCGCCTCGCTCATCCGCTGGCGTAGCGTCGACAGCACGCATTCACACTCACCCCGCAGCTGGCACGCAGCCGCACCTCGACCCGTACACCCACCAGGACCGGCGAACACGTGAGCTCCCTTTCATCCGCCCGGCACGCCCGGCACCCGTCGCACCCTCGGGTACGACAGGGGACTCCGGGTGCCTATCGGCTGGTGCGTACCCCGCCGGTCCTCACGGATCCCCCTCAGCTGGACGCACGGCAGCGCTCGGTGGTTGACCACACGGGCGGTCCGCTGCTCGTTCTCGCAGGTCCGGGCACCGGCAAGACCACCACCCTGGTGGAGGCGGTGGCCGCGCGGGTGGCCAAGGGGACCGATCCCGAGCGCGTCCTGGTGCTCACGTTCAGCCGCCGCGCCGCCGTCGAGCTGCGCGACCGCATGGCGCACCGCATCGGCGCCGCCGACGCCCCGCAGGCCACCACGTTCCACTCGTTCTGCTACGCCCTCGTCCGCGCCCACCAGGACGCCGACCTCTTCGTGGAACCCCTGCGGCTGCTCTCCGGACCCGAGCAGGACGTGGCCGTACGCGAACTCCTCGCGGGCCAGACCGAACTGGCGCGCGACGGCCTGGCGCGGGTGCGCTGGCCGGACGAGCTGCGCGCCTGCCTGACCACGCGCGGCTTCGCCGACGAGGTCCGCGCGGTGCTCGCGCGCAGCCGCGAACTGGGCCTCGGTCCGGCCGCCCTGGACGCCTTCGCCCGGCGCGGCGGCCGGCCGGACTGGCGCGCGGCGGCGGCGTTCCTCGCCGAGTACCTGGACGTGCTCGACCTCCAAGGGGTCCTCGACTACGCCGAGCTCGTGCACCGCGCGGTGCTGCTCGCCCGCCGCCCCGAGGTCGCCCGGGCGCTCGCCGCCCAGTACGACGCGGTCTTCGTGGACGAGTACCAGGACACCGATCCCTCGCAGGTGCGGCTGCTGCACGCCCTCGCGGGCGGCGGGCGCGATCTCGTCGCCTTCGGAGACCCCGATCAGTCGATCTACACCTTCCGGGGCGCCGACGTGAACGGCATCCTCCGGTTCCCGACGGACTTCCCGCGCGCGGACGGCACCGAGGCGCCGGTCGAGGTCCTCACGTCGTCCCGCCGTTCCGGGGCGCGACTCCTCGCGGCCACCCGCCTCATCACCGCCCGCATGCCGCTCACCCGCCTGCCCGCGGCGAAGGTGCGCGCCCACCGGGAGCTGACGGCCGTCAGGGACGGCGGCCGCGTCGACGTCCGTACGTACCCCACGGCGGGCACGGAACTGGACAACATCGCCGACATCCTGCGCCGCGCGCACCTGGAGGACGGCATCCCCTGGAGCGAGATGGCCGTCCTCGTCCGCGCGGGCGCCCGCAGCATCCCGTCCCTCCGCCGCGGCCTCACCGCGGCGGGCGTCCCCCTCGACATAGACGGCGACGACATCGCCCTGCGCCACGAGCCCGCGGTGACCGCCCTGCTGACGGCGCTGCGGGCGGTGGCCCGGGCGGAGTCGGGGGAGGGCGTGGGGGAGCCTGACCCGGAGCTCACCGCCGAGGGGCACGAACCCGCCCCGGCGGGGGAGGGAGCGGGGGAGTCCGACCCCGAGTCTGCCCCCGAGTCTGCCCCCGAGTCCGCCCCCGACGGCCACGAACCCACCCCGGCGGAGGACGGCGAAGGAGCAGAGGAATCCGCCCCGGAGCCCACCGCCGACGGCCACGAGCCCGCCCCCACGACGCCCACGCCCGCCCCCACCACCCCCGCCTGGCTCGACACCGAGACCGCCATCACCCTGCTCACCTCTCCCCTCGCAGCCATGGATGCCGCCGATCTGCGGCGGCTCGGCCGGGCCCTGCGCGAGGAGGAGCGGGCCGCGGGCAACCACGTCCCGCCCCCCTCCGACGAACTCCTCGCCCGCGCCCTCGCCGAGCCGGAGCGGCTGATAGCGCACGACCCCTCGTACGCGAAGGGAGCCCAGCGCCTCGGCGAGCTCCTGAGCCGGGCCAGGAAGCGCCTCGCGGACGGCGGCACCGCCGAGCAGGCCCTGTGGGACCTGTGGTCCGGCACGCCCTGGCCGAGGCGCCTGGAGCGCACCGCGCGGCGCGGCGGCGCGGCCGGCCGCAACGCCGACCGCGACCTGGACGCGGTGTGCGCCCTGTTCGCGACCGCGGCCCGCGCGGAGGAGCGCAGCGGCGGGCGCGGCGCCCTGAACTTCCTCGACGAGATCGAGGCGCAGGACATCGCCGCGGACACGCTCACGCGCCGCGCGGCGCGCCCCGACGCCGTACGCCTGATGACGGCACACCGCTCCAAGGGCCTGGAGTGGCGGCTCGTGGTGGTCGCGGGCGTCCAGGAAGGCCTCTGGCCCGACCTGCGCCGCCGCGGCTCCCTCCTGGAGGCCGACCGCATCGGACGCGACGGCATCGCCGAGCCGCTGACCCCGGGAGCACTCCTCTCCGAAGAGCGCCGGTTGTTCTACGTGGCCGCCACGCGCGCGCGGGAACGACTCGTCGTCACCGCCGTCAAGGCGCCCGCCGACGACGGTGACCAGCCCTCCCGCTTCCTCACCGAACTCGGCGTCGAACCGAAGGACGTGACCGGCCGCCCGCGCCGCCCGCTGTCCGTCTCAGCGCTCGTCGCGGAGCTGCGCGCCACCACCGTCGACCCGCACGCGTCGGACGCCCTGCGCGAGGCCGCCGCCCAGCGCCTGGCCCGACTCGCCGCGCTCAGCGACGCCGACGAGCGCCCCCTCGTGCCGTCCGCGCACCCGCACCGCTGGTGGGGCATGTTCGAGCCGACGGCGAGCGCGGTGCCCCTGCGGGACCGCGACCAGCCGGTCGCCCTCTCCGGGAGCGCGCTCGACCAGCTCGCCAACACCTGCGCCCTGCAGTGGTTCCTGGGCCGCGAGGTGAAGGCCGACGCCCCCGCGACCGCCGCCCAGGGCTTCGGCAACGTCGTGCACGTCCTTGCCGACGAGGTCGCCTCCGGGCGCACGCCCGCCGACCTCGACGTCCTCATGGCACGCCTCGACTCCGTCTGGGACGCCCTCGTCTTCGACGCCCCCTGGAAGTCGGACCAGGAGAAGGAGCACGCGCGCGTGGCGCTCGAACGCTTCCTCCAGTGGCACGTCGGTTCGGGCCGCACCCCGGTCGCCAGTGAGCACGACTTCGACGTGACGCTCGAAGCGGGCCCCTACGAAGTGCGCGTACGCGGCTCCATGGACCGAGTCGAGCGCGACGGCGAAGGCCGTGCCTACGTAGTGGACTTCAAGACCGGCAAGCAGGCCCCCAGCGCCGCCGACGTCGACCGCCATCCGCAATTGGCCGTCTATCAGCTCGCCGTGCGCGAGGGCGCCGCCGACGACGTCTTCGAAGGCGTACGCCCCGACGTGGGCGGCGCGGAACTGGTCCAGCTCCGCCAGGGCGCCGCCAAGAAGGACGGCGGCGACGCGCTGCCCAAGGTCCAGGCCCAGGAGCCGCTGTCCGGCGACTGGGTCGGCGACCTGCTCGCCACGGCGGCGGGCAAGGTCCTCGACGAACGCTTCACGCCCGTCACCGGCCAGCACTGCACGCACTGCGCCTTCCGCGCCTCGTGCAGCGCCCGCCCGGAGGGCAGGCAGATCGTGGAGTGATCCCCAACTATCTTCAACAAGTTCAGCCTGCAAGGTAGTTGAGGCGGGCTGCATTACTTCAAGTTGAACGCCAGCCTGCATGCGTAGTTGGCATGAGAGCCCCCTTGACCCTCAAGGCGACTAGCTCTGTCTCGCACTGTGCCCGATAGATCGGCCAGCCTGCCACCGAATCCTTTTTATGCCCCTTTGTGCACGCCTTCTTCGCCTTCGGGCCGACTATGTACTTGAAATCCTTGAGGTATCGCTCGCAGCTCCAAGGTGTGGCTGACACTGGAGCTGCCGTCGCGATCGGCGCAATTGCGGCGCCCGCAACCATGCTGGTCGCCACCAAAACCCGCTTCATGCTCAGTGGCTTCATGCGACTCCCGTCGATGTCTATTCTGCCAACTGCTGGTGATACTGCCTGTTTTGACAGGATGTGAGTGGATCTTGCCTGTGAGTGTGGCGGGGGTTCCAAACAGCGCATGATGGAGCCAGCCTCCCCCCGGCTCGTGTCGTCACGTGGCAGCTCTTGGCTTCGGCGCCTGTCAGGAGGCTGGCGGCAAGGAGTCTCGGTCGTCGGCTTCGGTGGTTGCCCGCTTGGGCGCGGGAGTCGTTGGCCTTCGGCGGCCCAGCCGCAGTGCTGTCCGGCAGCCGTAAGGGCCTCGACGCGCTTCGCGCCTGCGACCGGCCAGCACTCACCTTCCGCGCCTCGAACCGCGCCCGCGCGGAGGCCCGCCATGTCGTGGACGATGGCTGCGTTGCGGGCGCGAGTGGCCAACTTCACGTCTCATGGTCCGTGCTCATAGCAGCCGCACAAGCCATCTAGAGTCGCCGTCGAACTGAATGGCTTTGTGCGAGCTGAATGGCTTTGTGCCCGAGACACCTTTCTTAGGAGATACGCAAATGGCAGCCAAGCGGAACCTTCTGGCAGCGGCAGCCGCCTGTGCCGTCGCGGTCGTCGGCATCACGGGCTGCAACGACGACGGCGACAAGGACCCCTTCAAGGGGATGAGTGCAGACAAGATCGCGCAGAAGGCCATCACCGCCTCGAAGGGCGCGGGCTCCTTCAAGGTGTCCGGAACGGGCAACGAGAACGGCAAGGCGGTCAAGGTCGACTTCGCGGTCGCCAAGTCCGAGGACTGCCAGGGCAAGACGCGCTCCGCGACGGGGGGCACCGGCGAGATCATCGTGTCCGGCGGCACCTCGTACATCAAGGGCGATGACAAGTTCTGGGAGAACGCCACGCGCGGCTCCTCCATGGGCGACAAGGTCAAGGGCCGCTGGATGAAGCTGCCTGAGGGCCAGGAGAACCGGACGTGCGACAAGGACGTGATGTTCGAGTCCACGAAGCTCAAGGGCCTCAAGCGGGAGAAGGACACCGAGGTCGACGGTGAGAAGGTGGCCGTCCTCTCCCGGGCCAAGAACGGGAAGGTCGTCACGTACTACGTCGCCATGGACGGCAAGCCGTACTTCCTGCGTATCGACAAGAAGGACAGCGACGGCCCGGCCAAGATGACCTTCAGCGACTACGGGTCCCCCGTCGCGGTCAAGGCCCCGCCGGCCGGCCAGGTCGTCGAGCAGAAGGACCTGATGGGTTCCTGACCCGACGGGCCGTGTGACGGCGGCCACGGACGCGCGCGGCGACGGACGAACCTGTCCCGCCCCTGATGTCAGTGGCCGCCGCTAGCCTCTCTGACGTGTCTCCTCGCCTCACCGACCCCGAGCAGCTCAAAGAGCTCCTCGGTATCCCGTTCACCCCGGAGCAGACGGCCTGCATCACCGCGCCGCCCGCCCCGCAGGTGATCGTGGCCGGAGCGGGGTCGGGGAAGACCACGGTGATGGCCGCGCGCGTGGTGTGGCTGGTCGGCACCGGCCAGGTCGCCCCGGAGCAGGTTCTCGGCCTGACGTTCACGAACAAGGCGGCGGGCGAGCTGGCCGAGCGGGTGCGCAAGGCCCTGATCAAGGCGGGCGTCACCGACCCCGAAGCCGCCGACCCGGACAACCCTCCGGGCGAGCCGGTCATCTCCACGTACCACGCGTTCGCGGGCCGCCTCCTCACTGACCACGGCCTGCGCATCGGCCTGGAGCCCACCGCCCGCCTCCTCGCCGACGCCACCCGCTTCCAGCTCGCCGCCCGCGTCCTGCGCGAGGCCCCCGGCCCGTATCCCGCGCTGACCCGCTCCTTCCCCGACCTCGTCAGCGACCTCCTGACCCTCGACGGCGAACTGGCCGAGCACCTGGTGGCCCCCGACCGCCTCCGGGCGCACGACATCGACCTCCTTCGCAGCCTGGCGGGCGCCAAGCTCACCAACGCCGACCTGCGCAAGGTCCCCGATACGGCCACCGCCCGCCTCCAGCTCGCCGAACTCGTCGACCGGTACCGCACGGCCAAGCGCGCCCGCGACCTCCTTGACTTCGGCGACCAGATCGCGCATTCCGCGACCCTCGCCCGCACCCGCCCGGAGGTCGGCGAGATCCTGCGCGAGGAGTTCCGCGTCGTCCTCCTCGACGAGTACCAGGACACGTCGGTGGCCCAACGCGTCCTCCTGGCGGGCCTGTTCGGCGGCGGCACCGGCCACCCCGTGACGGCGGTCGGCGACCCCTGCCAGGCGATCTACGGCTGGCGCGGCGCCTCCGTGGCCAACCTCGACGACTTCCCCGACCACTTCGCGCACGCCGACGGCCGCCCCGCCGCGCGCCACGCCCTCAGCGAGAACCGCCGCAGCGGCGGCCGCCTCCTCGCCCTCGCCAACGGTCTGGCCGCGCCGCTGCGCGCCCTGCACGCGGGCGTGGAGGCCCTGCGGCCCGCCCCGGGCGCCGAGCGCGACGGCAGCGTGCGCTGCGCCCTGCTGCGCACCCACAGCGAGGAGATCGACTGGATCGCCGACTCCCTCGCCCACCTCGTGGCCACCGGCAAGGCGCCCGGCGAGATCGCCGTCCTGTGCCGCACGGCAGGCGACTTCGCCGAGATCCAGGCCGCCCTCGTCGCCCGCGACATCCCCGTAGAGGTCGTCGGCCTGTCCGGACTGCTGCACCTGCCCGAGGTCGCCGACCTCGTCGCCGTCTGCGAAGTCCTCCAGGACCCGGGCGCCAACGCCTCCCTGGTGCGCCTCCTGACCGGCCCCCGCTGGCGCATCGGCCCGCGCGACCTCGCCCTCCTGGGCCGCCGTGCCCGCCTCCTGGTGCGGCACAGCGCGCCCGACGGCCCCGAGGACGCCGACCGGCGGCTCGCCGAGGCCGTCGAGGGCGTCGACCCGTCCGAGGTGATATCGCTCGCGGACGCCCTCGACACGTTCCTGGAGGCCCCCGGCGACGGCTCCGGGGACGACCGGCTGCCGTTCTCCGCCGAGGCACGCGTGCGGTTCGCGCGCCTCGCCACCGAACTGCGCGAGCTGCGCCGCTCCCTGGCCGACCCGCTGATGGACGTCCTGCACCGCGTGCTCGCCGTCACCGGCCTCGAGGTCGAGCTCTCCGCGTCCCCGCACGCCCTGGCCGCGCGCCGCCGCGAGACCCTGTCGAACTTCCTGGACATCGCCGCGTCCTTCGCCGCCAACGACCCCTCGGCCTCCCTGCTCGCCTTCCTCGGCTTCCTGCGCACCGCCGCCCAGTACGAGAAGGGCCTCGACAACGCCCTGCCCGGCGGCGAGAACACCGTCAAGGTCCTCACCGCCCACAAGTCCAAGGGCCTGGAGTGGGACGTCGTCGCCGTCCCCGGCCTGGTCACCGGCACCTTCCCGAGCACGCAGGGCCGCGAGAAGTGGACGGCCCAGGCCAAGGTCGTCCCGCACGCCCTGCGCGGAGACTCCGACACGCTCCCCGACATCGACGCGTGGGACGCCAAGGGGATGAAGGCCTTCCACGCCGACATGAAGGACCACCAGCACACCGAGGAACTGCGCCTCGGGTACGTCACGTTCACCCGCCCCCGCAGCCTCCTGCTCGGCTCGGGCCACTGGTGGGGCCCCACCCAGAAGAAACCCCGCGGCCCGTCCGACTTCCTCAACGCCCTGCACGACCACTGCGCGGCGGGCCACGGCGAGATCGAGGCCTGGGCGGACGAGCCGGGCGAGGACGAGGAGAACCCGGCGCTGTCCGAGAAGGCTGCCGACCACGCCTGGCCGCTGCCGCTCGACGCCGACTCCCTGGCCCGCCGCCGCGCCGCCGCGGACACCGTCCTCGCCCACCTGGACCGCCTCGCGGCCGACGACGCCCGCTCCCACGAGGAGCCCCACCCCGCCGCCGACCACACCCCTCCGTCGGCCTTGGCCGAGCCTCCGGAGTACGCGGCGGACCCGGATTGGCCGCCACCGCCGGACGACGAGGAGATCGCTGCCTACGAAGCCGTCGACAGCGCAGACATCGACAGCGCGGACATCGGCCGCGCGGACGTCGATTTCGTAGGCATCGACCACGAAGGCGCGCGCTACGAAGCCACCGGCAGCGAACCCGCCCACGAGACCAGCGGCGAGAACCCCTTGGAGTGGGACTCCTGGTCCACGGAGCGCCCGACGCTGCCCCACCCGACGCCCACGGCACACCCGACCCACACGGCGCCCACCGCGTCCGAGGAGGAGCCGCTCGCCAGGGACGCCATCCCCCACGCCCGCGTGCACCGCACGACCCCCCACCTCACCCCGGAGGAGACCCGCACCCTCGCCTCCTGGGACCGCGACCTGGACGCCCTCACCGGCGAGCTGCTGCGCGCCCGCGAGAGCGTCCGCGACGTCCTCCTGCCGACCACCCTCACCGCCTCCCAGCTGCTGCGCCTGGCCGGTGACCCGGACGCCCTCGCGCAGGAGCTCGCGCGGCCCATGCCCCGGCCGCCGCAGCCCGCGGCCCGCCGCGGCACCCGCTTCCACGCCTGGGTGGAGGCCCGCTTCGAAGAGCTGCGCCTTCCCATGCTCGGCCCGGAGGAGCTGCCGGGCGGCGGCCCCGGCGAGGCGGAGATCGCGGACGAGCGCGACCTGGAAGCGCTCAAGGCGGCCTTCGAGCGCACCGAGTACGCCCGCCGCACCCCGCACCGCGTGGAGTACCCCTTCCAGCTCGCCCTCGCGGGCCGTGTCATCCGCGGCCGCATGGACGCCGTCTACAAGACCGGCGACGGCGACGACACCACGTACGAGATCCTCGACTGGAAGACCGGCCACACCCAGGACGCCGACCCCCTCCAGCTCGCCGTCTACCGCCTGGCCTGGGCCGAGCAGCACGGCGTACCGCCCGACTCCGTAGGGGCCGCCTTCCTCTACGTACGCAGCGGCGAGACCGTCCGCCCCGCGAACCTGCCGGGCCGGGCCGAGCTGGAGCGGATGCTGCTCGGAGAGGCCGCCGAGGCCGACGGACAGCGGGGGGAGCGGCCACCCGACCGGACCACTCCCATGGGCCGATAGGCTCGTGACCATGAGCAATCCCGTTGACAGCGTCGTCAGCGTCGTCAGCACTGTGCGCGCGTACCTGGACGACCACCGTGCCGCCTTCCTCGACGACCTCGCCGAGTGGCTGCGCGTCCCGTCCGTGTCGGCGCAGCCCGACCATGCGGCCGACGTGCGCCGCAGCGCCGACTGGCTCGCCGGGCGGCTCACCGCCACCGGCTTCCCGACGGTCGAGGTGTGGGAGACCGCCGGCGCCCCCGCCGTCTTCGCCGAGTGGCCCTCCGGAGACCCGGACGCTCCCACTGTCCTCGTCTACGGCCACCACGACGTGCAGCCCGCCGCCGTCGAGGACGGCTGGGACAGCGACCCCTTCGAGCCGGTCGTCCGCGACAACCGGCTCTACGCGCGCGGGGCCGCCGACGACAAGGGCCAGGTGTTCTTCCACACCCTCGGCGTCCGCGCCCACCTCGCCGCCACCGGCCGCAGCGCGCCCGCGGTGAACCTGAAGCTGCTCGTCGAGGGCGAGGAGGAGTCCGGCTCCCCGAACTTCCGCGCCCTGGTCGAGGAGCGCGCCGAGCGCCTCGCCGCCGACGCGGTGATCGTCTCCGACACCGGCATGTGGTCCAAGGACACCCCCACGGTGTGCACGGGCATGCGCGGCCTCGCCGAGTGCGAGATCGAGCTGTCAGGACCCGACCAGGACATCCACTCCGGCTCCTTCGGCGGCG
Organism: Streptomyces flavofungini; assembly: GCF_014650815.1. Lineage (GTDB taxonomy): Bacteria > Actinomycetota > Actinomycetes > Streptomycetales > Streptomycetaceae > Streptomyces > Streptomyces flavofungini. The sequence continues at coordinate 419,191 of NZ_BMVR01000002.1, read as the reverse complement.
CCGTGCCCAACCCGGCGACCGCTGCCGCCCGCCTGGTGGCCGCGCTGCACGACGAGCACGCGCGCGTGGCGGTACCGGGCTTCTACGAAGGCATCGTCGAGCTGACCGACCGCGAGCGGGAGCTCTTCGCCGAGCTGCCCTTCGACGAGGCCGAGTGGCTGCGTACGGCCAAGTCGCACGCTCCCTACGGAGAGGCCGGACACACCACCCTGGAGCGCATCTGGGCCCGTCCGACGGCAGAGGTCAACGGCATCGGCGGCGGCTACCAGGGCCCCGGCGGCAAGACGATCATCCCGTCGAGCGCCTTCCTGAAACTGTCGTTCCGGCTGGTCGCGGGCCAGGACCCGGCCCGCGTGGAGAAGGCCGTGAGCGCGTGGGTGGCCGCCCAGCTGCCCGCGGGCATCGGGCACACCATCACCTTCAGCGGCGCCACGCGCCCCTGTCTGACGCCGCTGGACCACCCGGCCCTGCAGTCCGTGGTGCGCGCCATGGGCCGCGCCTTCGAGCAGGACATCCGTTTCACCCGGGAGGGCGGTTCGGGACCTGCGGCCGACCTCCAGGACGTCCTCGGGGCGCCCGTGCTGTTCCTGGGCATCTCCATTCCCTCGGACGGCTGGCACGCGCCCAACGAGAAGGTCGAGCTCGACCTGCTCCTCAAGGGCGCGGAGACAAGCGCCTACCTGTGGGGCGACCTCGCGGAGCACTGGCGCGGCGCCCACTGAACCGGCGAAACGTGTCGCGCACCGCGATGCACACTGAAGAGACCCGCTCGCTGAACCACCCATTCCATCGGGGGAGTTGGAAGCACCAGTGACCACCTGGACCGACCGCGCAGCTGACCGTCCCGTCTCGCTCACCGCGCCGAGCGGCATCGACCGCGCGGCCCATCACCGACTCGACGAGGCCTGGCTCGCCGCCGCGTGGAGCCACCCGTCGACCCGGGTCTTCGTGGTGTCCGGCGGCCAGGTGCTCATCGACGAGACCTCCGACGGCCGCACGGAACTCGTGATGACCCCGTCGTTCGAGGCGCCCCTCACCGAAGCGCACCGGTACTTCCTGGGGACCGACGACGACGGCGTGAGCTACTTCGCCCTCCAGAAGGACACGCTGCCCGGGCGCATGGACGCGTCCGCGCGCGCGGCCGGACTGCGCGAGGCGGGCCTGCTGCTTTCGCCGCGCGACGCGGGCCTGATGGTGCACGCCGTGGCCCTGGAGAACTGGCAGCGCATGCACCGCTTCTGCTCGCGCTGCGGCGAGCGCACCGTCATCGCGGCGGCCGGTCACATCCGCCGCTGCCAGGCCTGCGGCGCCGAGCACTACCCGCGCACCGACCCGGCCGTGATCATGCTGGTCACTGACGACCAGGACCGCGCGCTCCTCGGCCGCCAGGTGCACTGGCCCGAGGGCCGTTTCTCGACGCTCGCGGGCTTCGTGGAGCCGGGCGAGTCGATCGAGCAGTCCGTGCGCCGCGAGGTCTTCGAGGAGGCGGGCGTCACGGTCGGCGACGTCGAGTACGTCGCGAGCCAGCCCTGGCCGTTCCCCTCCAGCCTGATGCTGGGCTTCATGGCGAGCGCCACGTCTTCGGAGATCGACGTCGACGGCGAGGAGATCCACGAGGCGCGCTGGTTCTCCCGCGACGACCTGCGGGCCGCCTTCGAGTCCGGGGAGGTGCTGCCTCCCTACGGCATCTCGATTGCGGCCCGCTTGATCGAGCTCTGGTACGGCAAGCCCCTGCCGCGGCCCGGCACGCTCGGCTGAGCCGCGCGCGCCGTCCGGCCCGCGGATCAGGCGGTGAGCTTCTGCTTCACCTGGGCCAGCGAGGGGTTGGTCAGCGTCGAGCCGTCCGGGAAGAGAACGGTGGGAACCGTCTGGTTGCCGCCGTTCGCCTTCTCTACGAAGGCCGCGGAGTCCGGGTCGTGCTCGATGTTGACCTCTTCGTACGTGATGCCCTCGCGGTCCATCTGGCTCTTCAGCCGGCGGCAGTAGCCGCACCACGTGGTGCTGTACATCGTCACAGTGCCCGGCATGTCTCTCGCGCTCCTTAAGGCTCGGGGTGCGTCACCGCACGTCGTGTGCGTCGCCGCACTGACTCGAACGTACGCGACCCGGTCACCATTCCCGCATTAGTACGACCGCGGGCGCCCCCCTGTGGACAACCGGCTCTCGACCCCCGTGGGACCTGGCAGCATGGCGGGGTGACAGCAGCAACGCACTCCACCCTCTTCCCACGGGTCCCGGACACCGCCGACGCCGTGCTGGACGGGCTCGACCCGGAGCAGCGCGAGGTCGCCACCGCCCTGCACGGGCCGGTGTGCGTGCTCGCGGGCGCCGGCACGGGCAAGACCCGTGCCATCACGCACCGCATCGCCTACGGAGTGCGGGCCGGGATCCTCCAGCCCACCAGCGTGCTCGCCGTCACGTTCACCAACCGCGCGGCCGGGGAGATGCGCGGCCGCCTGCGCCAGCTCGGCGCCACCGGCGTCCAGGCGCGCACGTTCCACTCCGCCGCCCTGCGCCAGCTCCAGTACTTCTGGCCGAAGGCGGTCGGCGGCTCGCTGCCCCGCCTCGTCGAGCGCAAGGTCCAGCTCGTCGCCGAGGCCGCGGCGGCCTGCCGCGTCCGCCTCGACCGCAACGAGCTGCGCGACGTGACCGGCGAGATCGAGTGGTCCAAGGTCACCCAGACCGTCCCCGCGGACTACGCGGCCGTCGCGGCCAAGTCCGGCCGCGACACCCCCCGCGACCCCGCCGAGGTCTCCCAGCTCTACGCGGCGTACGAGGACCTCAAGCGCGACCGCGCGGTCATCGACTTCGAGGACGTCCTGCTCCTGGCCGTCGGCATCCTCCAGGACCGCCACGACATCGCCGAACAGGTCCGCTCCCAGTACCAGCACTTCGTGGTCGACGAGTACCAGGACGTGAGCCCCCTCCAGCAGCGCCTCCTGGAGCTGTGGCTCGGCGAGCGCGACAACCTCTGCGTCGTCGGCGACGCCAGCCAGACGATCTACTCCTTCACCGGCGCGACCCCCGACCACCTGCTGAACTTCCGCACCCGCCACCCAGGCGCCACCGTCGTCAAGCTCGTCCGGGACTACCGCTCCACCCCCCAGGTCGTCCACCTCGCCAACGGCCTGCTCGCCCAGGCCGTCGGCCGCGCCGCCGACCACCGCCTGGAACTGATCTCGCAGCGCGAGCGCGGCACCGACCCCGTCTACGTGGAGTACGCGGACGAGCCCGCCGAGGCCGAGGGCGCCGCCCGCCGCATCCGCGCCCTGATCGCCGACGGCGTCCCCGCGGGCGACATCGCGATCCTGTTCCGTACGAACTCCCAGTCGGAGATCTACGAACAGGCTCTGGCCGACCTAGGCATCCCCTACCTGCTGCGCGGGGCCGAGCGCTTCTTCGAGCGCACCGAGGTCCGCGAGGCCGGGGCGGCCCTGCGCGGCGCCGCCCGCTTCGGCGGCAACGACACCCTGCTGGACGACATGGTCGACCTGCCCTCGCAGGTGCGGGCCGTCCTGTCCACCAAGGGCTGGACGCCCCAGCCGCCCGCGGGCTCCGGCGCGGTCCGCGACCGCTGGGAGTCCCTGGCCGCCCTGGTGCGCCTCGCGGAGGACTTCGCAGCCGCCCGGCCCGACGCCACCCTGGCCGACCTCGTGGCCGAGCTGGACGAGCGCGCCGCCGCCCAGCACGCCCCCACCGTCGAGGGCGTCACCCTGGCGTCCCTGCACGCGGCGAAGGGCCTGGAGTGGGACGCCGTGTTCCTGGTCGGCCTGGCCGAGGGCATGATGCCGATCACGTACGCCAAGACCGACGAGCAGGTCGAGGAGGAGCGCAGGCTCCTGTACGTGGGCGTGACCCGCGCCCGCGTCCACCTGTCCTTGTCCTGGGCCCTCTCCCGGTCCCCGGGCGGTCGGCCCAACCGGCGGCCCAGCCGCTTCCTGGACGGCCTGCGCCCCGGCTCGGGCACGGCCGCCGGGGCGCGCGCGGCGGGCGGGCCCGGCGGCATCGAGCGCGGCACCGGCCGCGGTGGCGAGCCCGGCGCCGCCGGGGCGCCTCGGGAGCGCCGCCGGGGCAGCCGCAGCCCGGCCCGCTGCCGCGTCTGCGGCCGCACCCTCACCGACGCCGGCGAGATGAAGCTCATGCGCTGTGAGGACTGCCCGTCGGACATGGACGAAGGGCTCTACGAGCGACTCCTGGAGTGGAGATCGGGCCAGGCGCGGCGCCTGGGCCAGCCTCCGTTCTGCGTCTTCACGGACAAGACTTTGATCGCCATCGCGGAGGCCGTGCCGGAGGACGAGGGCGAGCTGGCCCGCATCCCGGGCGTCGTCGTGCGCAAGCTGCGTCACTTCGGTGCCGACGTCCTTGCTATCTGTGCAGGTCAGGAGCTTGCGGACGACGACGAGGCGAGCTGATTCAAATTCGTCGAAAAAATAGTTTGCGCATGCGCAAGGAAGACCCATAGGTTCTTAAGCACGGGAACGGCGGCTTCTCCGAAGCCCTGGTCCCGTGCTGTACTTGTCAGTCCGAGGAACGGTTTTGGCCGCTCCCCTAGACGCCGAGAGGAGGCGATTCCAGTGATCAGCAACAACGAGAGCTTCATCAGCACCGTCAAAATGACCGATCGCTCGGTCGTCGCTTCCTGCCTGCTCGGCTTCTCGAACCAGGGCACCGGTCTGTCCGTCGGCAATGCCGCTCTGTCTCTCGGCACCGCCGCCGTGCGTCCGGCGGCCCCCGCCCTGCCTCTGTCGGGTCTCGAGATCCGTGAGGGCAATGAGCGACCGACCAAGGCACCGGAAGCGGTAGTGACGGCACAGGCAGACGCCTATGTCTTCGCGGCAGCCGGTGCCGGATTCCGGAACAAGACGACGCAGCAGCAGCACCACACGATGTGGGCCTTCCGTGGGCTCGAACCCTGGAGTGATCCAGTCTGATCTCGATCAGACCGGCGCCTTCAGGGCCGCGGAACCCCACCCGGGATCCGCGGCCCTTCTGTTTTCCCCAAAACAGGGAGACGGAGCGAAGGGGCTGAGCAAGACCCGGTACCAGCCGCCAACCGGCCGACCCAGGCCGGCACGACCAGACGAGGAAAACACCACCGTGCAACTCGAAGCGCACGCCCCGTCCGTACCGCCTTCAGACACGATCCCCCCGCCCGTTCCCACGGAGGACACGACCTTGACTCCCCTCACCGCGCTCACCGCGCTCGACGACGCCATCGAGAACCTCGGCGTACCCGTCCCCTGCCGTGCCTATGACCCGGAGGTCTTCTTCGCCGAGTCTCCGGCCGACGTCGAGTACGCCAAGTCCCTCTGCCGTACCTGCCCGCTGATGGAGGCCTGCCTGGCCGGCGCCAAGGAGCGGCGTGAGCCGTGGGGCGTCTGGGGCGGCGAGCTGTTCGTCCAGGGTGTGGTCGTGGCCCGCAAGCGGCCGCGTGGCCGTCCGCGGAAGAACCCGGTCGTGGCATGAGTACCGCCGGAACCATCGATCGCCCCGTGACGCACGACCCCAAGAAGCAGGCCCCGATGAAGGCACCCACCAGCGAGCCCAGTGGCTCCGCCATCTCAGACTTCTCCACCACCGGCGCGACCGGCTCGCGCCAGAACAGGACCCGCGAAATGCAACTCATCCCAGAAGCCCTGGCCCGTGCGCATATGCACGAACGCCTGCGTGAGGCCGAGCAGCACCGCCCGGCCGCCCGCCTGATCGCGGCCCGCCGCATGCAGCGCCGCGCCGAGCGCGCGTCCCTGCGCGCCAGGCGTGCCCTCGCCATCGCGGTCATGCAGTAGTTCCACGAGCCCACAGGCACAGCCGAAGCTCCCGGTGAGCTTCACGGAAGTAACCCCGCGGGGGCCGGTCCGAACGGACCGGCCCCCGCGGTGCGTTGTGCCCACCGATCCTCCGGCGGCGGCGATAGGCTCACCGCGTGGACCAGCAGCCTCCTGAACCTGCGGATGCCCAGTACGACGTCAAGAGCGACACCGAGAACGTCGTGTGCTCCCGCTGCGGCACGGTCGCCGACGGCCGGCCCCCCACCTGGATCTGCTCCGTGGAGAACGGCGCCCGGCGCTACTTCTGCGACGCCTGCTCCCGGGACAACATCCGTGCGATCGAGGGTCGCCTCGACTCCGCCTGGTGGTGAGCCGTCCCCGGCCTGCCCGATGTCACCCCTGGCAGGCCGCCGTGTTGGGCATGTACCCGAGGTCGACGGCCGCCGGGACCGCACCGCCCGCGGCGCGCACCGCGCCCAGCAGCTCCGGGAGCTGCGGCGGCCACATCGGCTCGGCGGCGTCGGCCAGCTCCTGCGGCGTCCACCAGCGCCAGCGCAGGATGCCGTCCTCGGCGTGTGCTGCCGCGGCCTCACTCGTGGGTGCGCGTCGTGGTCCGCGGGCCAGATAGATGTGCTCGTGCTGACGCACCGGCACCCCCGCACGGGTGAAGTCGTGTTCCCACGTGCACAGCAGGGCTCCCGGCCGCACGTCCGTCCAGCCGGTCTCCTCGCGCAGTTCGCGCAGCACCCCCGCCCGCGGCGCCTCGTCCGGACCCAGGCCGCCGCCGGGCATGGCCCAGTGGACGCCCACTTCCTCGTTGTCGTACCCGAAGAGGAAGACCGCGTCGTCCGGGGCGATCACCGCAACCCGGGCCGCGCGCCGGGGTGTTCTCCGCACGGTCACGCCTCCGCCGCCGCTTCCGCCAAGCCGTCGTCCTCCAGGCCCTCCGTCGAGTCGGCCTTCTCCTCGCCCTCCCGCACGACGAACCCCGGCAGCCACTCCTCCAGTTCCTCCCGCATCCGCACCGTCGCGCCGAGCTGACACAGGACGCCGATGGTGCTGAGCGTCACGCGGTGGATCAGGAGGTACGACGGGGGGAGGTTCAGCCGCTTGCCCAACTGGTGGGCGGGGGAGCGGGGGTCGGCCACTCGGGCCGCCTGGCTGCGCATCCAGCCGCGGGTGAAGGTGAACTCCTCCGCCACCGCGGGCTCGATGATCGGCAGCAGATAGTCGAGGACGGCCTCCGGCTCCAGGTCGACGGTCTCCTTGACGAAGTTCTCCTCGCACAGCATTTCGTAGACCGCGTCCGCCTCGCCCTCGACGGTCATCCGCAGCGAGTCGCCGATCGTCGGGGGAAGCCCGCCGGGCAGCCGGTCCACCGTGCCGAAGTCCAGGACCCCGAGCCGCCATTCGCCCTTCTCGCCGGGCAGCAGACGGAAGTTGCCCGGGTGCGGGTCGGCGTGCAGCAGGCCCGTGCGGGCCGGGCCGGAGAAGAGGAAGCGCGTCAGGAGCTGGCCCGCGCGGTTCTTCTGCTGCTGCGTCCCCTCCGCGATCACCTCCGACAGCGGCACCCCGTCCATCCACTCCGTCACCAGGACCTGCTCGCTCTGGTGCACCACGTCCGGCACCACGACATCCGGGTCGTCCGCGAACTCCTCGGCGTGGGCCCGCTGGGCCTGTGCCTCCAGGCCGTAGTCCAACTCCTCGGAGACACGGTCGCGCAGCTCGGCGATGAGCGGCTTGATGTCCATGCCCGGGATCAGCGGGCCCAGGACCCGGGCGAAGCGGCTCAGTTGGTTCAGGTCCGAGAGCAGCGCCTCGCCCGCGCCCGGATACTGCACCTTCACCGCGACGTCACGCCCGTCCTCCCACACCGCCCGGTGCACCTGGCCGATCGAGGCCGCCGCCGCGGGCTTGTCCTCGAACTCCTGGAAGCGCTCGCGCCAGTCCGGGCCGAGCCGCTCCGCGAGGACCGCGTGCACGGTGCGCGTCGGCATCGGCGGTGCCGCTTCCTGAAGCTTCGTCAGCGCCGCCCGATAGGGCCCCGCCACCTCTTCCGGGAGCGCCGACTCGAAGACGGACAGCGCCTGCCCGAACTTCATGGCGCCGCCCTTCAGCTCGCCGAGGACCTTGAACAGTTGCTCCGCCGTGCGCTGTTGCAGCTCACGGCCGACGATCTCCGCCGACTTGCCGCCGATGCGTTTGCCGAGCCCCCAGGTCGCCCGCCCGGCGAAGCCGAGCGGCAGCGCGGCCAGCTTGGCGGTACGGGTGACCGCCTTCCGGGGAAGATCAGACATGCGCCCCTCCAAATCCCAGACAGCCGCGCCCTTTCAGGCGGTTACTCGGCCATTGTCTCGTGCGGCTCCCGATCCACGGAGGTGTGCTCCCCCTTTACTTGCTCACTCGCCCCACAAGGGCAGGAACCATGGGCCCGCACGCGGTGCCTGCGCCAGTCGAAGCCGGGCGTCGACGCCTCCCAGCGCAGCCCCGCGAGCGCCGGCTCGGCCCCGTCCAGAAAGGCCAGGGCGTGCGCGGCGGCGAGTCCGGAGACCGCCGCCGCGAGGGCCAGGTCGCAGGCCGGGATCTGACGGCGACGGCCCGAGCGCCACTGGGCCAGCATCCGCGGCCAGGCCGCGTCCGCGTCGGCGCGGTCCAGGGCGAGGCAGCCCGCGCAGGCGGTCGTGCCGGGCAGGACCAGAGGGCCGACCACGCCGGTGCCCTCGATCACTCCGGCGTACAGATGCGGGGTCCCCGCGGCGATCAGGGGCTCGGCGGCGGCCGGGTCGGGGGCGAAGGCGTCCAGGCCGTCGCGCGGGGCGAGGACGACCAGGGACCAGGCGCGCTCACCGTCACCCCGGTCCTCGGGATGGCGGGGCGGGCGGCCGGGAGCCGCGCGCCGGGCGGCCGTTCTCGCGGCGGCGTCCCTGCGCTGTCCCACGGAGTCCGGTGGCAGCCCGCCGGGGGCGACGTCCCACGGCTCGACGCAGCCGCCGTCCATCACGTCGACCTCGCCGACCCCGGCCCCGGACAGGACCGAGGCGATGACCGCGCCCACCCGGCCGCCGCCCTTGACGCGCACGCGGGTGGCCCGGCGCGCGGCCATCGTGCGGATGCCCTGGTTCGGCTCCGGGGTGACGGCCGACAGCGCGGCGAGGTCGGGGCGCAGCCGGTCCATGACATCCGTGCGGGCACGCAGGGCGTCGGCCGCCGGGCCCCCGCCCGTCGCGTCGTCGAGCAGTCCGGCCCGGGCCAGCCGCTGCAGGAGCCGGTCCACATGGCCGTCCGGCAGCCCTATCTTCTGTGCCTCCTCGCGCAGCAGAGGCAGCCCGCGGGTGCCGTCGAGGAGGGTGAGGAAACTTCCCGTCGCCGTGTCGACGGGGCCGAGGACCCGGGCGTGGGCCCGTGTCGCCCCGAACTGGACGGTATTCAGATCGCGCCAGCCTCGGCGCAGGCTCGGCTTCAGGATCGGATGCATGGTCGGCCCCCCGTCGGTCCGGCCGGACGCCGTGCTCGCCGCCGTCCTGCCGCTCGAATGCCAGAATGCCCGGCCGGACCCGGGCGTGCGCTCGGTTGTCCACAGGCGGTGAGTACTTGTCGTACTAATGCAGCGCATGGGGAGTGGATCGGGACCGAACCGTCCCGGAGGCGGGACTTCCCCCACGCCAAGCGGGTAACGTCGTGGCGTGCCCGCCGACCCACTGCACCGCGGAAGCCCACAGCGCAGCGCGACCAGCCCGCCGTCATCCGGCTCGGCGGCGAGCGCGGTCGAGGTGCGAAGGAGCGCCCGCCGCCGCAGAACGGTCTCGGCGTACCGGGAGGGCGACCGGACCGTCGTCCTCATCCCCGCCCGGATGTCCGAGGCGGAGGAGCAGCGCTGGGTGGGCGTCATGCTGGACAAGCTGGCGGCGCAGGAGAGCAAGCGGGTGCTGGGCGACAGCGAGCTGTCCGAGCGGGCCCAGCGGCTGTCCGAGCAGTTCTTCGAAGGCCGGGCCCGGCCTTCGTCCGTGCGCTGGGTGACGAATCAGAACACCCGGTGGGGCTCGTGCACCCCGTCGGAGGGCAGCATCCGGCTCTCCCACCGGCTGCAGGGCATGCCCGAGTACGTGGTGGACTACGTACTGCTCCATGAGCTGGCGCACCTCCTCGTGCCGGGGCACGGGCCCCGGTTCTGGCGCCTCCTCGACGCGTATCCGCGTACCGAGCGGGCCCGGGGCTACCTCGAAGGGGTGGTCGCGGCGGACCGGCTGCCGCATCTTCCGGCCGCCCGGGAGGAGTGAGGGGCGCCTGGTGCGCCGGTTGTGTACCGGGTCTGTACCGACGTCGTCCACTGTCGGACGGAGCGGTTAGCCTGGCGCGACGCAACCACTCGGGATGGGGGACGGTCGTTACGTATGGCCAGGGAATTCCAACGCGGCCACAAGGCCAAGATCAGTGACCTCACTGCGGGGACCGATCTGTACGTAGGCGTGCACATCGCTGCCCCCGGGGTGACCTTCGACATCAGCTGCTTCGGCCTCGACGCGAGTGAGCGGCTGTCGGACGACCGTTTCTTCATCTTCTTCAACCAGCCGAAGTCTCCGGAGGAGTCGCTTCAGCTCCTGGGCGCCCAGGCCGGTGACGACGAGTCCTTCCGCATCACGCTGGACCGGATCCCGCCGCAGATCCAGAAGCTGTCGTTCACCGCGGCGATCGACGGCGCCGGGCAGATGTCGCAGCTCGCCTCCGGGTACATCCGGATCGTGGCCGGCGGCGAGGAAGTGGCCCGGTACGCGTTCAACGGCTCGGAGTTCTCCACCGAGCGCGCCCTGATGCTCGGCGACTTCTATCTGAAGGACGTGTGGCGCTTCGCCGCGATCGGGCAGGGCTTCGACGGCGGCCTGGACGCGCTGATCAGGAACTTCGGCGGCGAGGTCGCCGAGGAGGAGCCCGTGGCGCCCGAGCCGCAGGCGGCCCCCGGCTTCGCGCCGCCCGCCGGTGCGGCGGCGCCTCCCGCGGCCGCGGCACCCCCCGTGTTCGGCGCGCCCGCCGGTCCCGCCACGCCGCCCCCGGCTCCGGTTCCGGCCCCCGCCCCCACACCCGCCCAGCAGTTCGCGCCCCCGGCCGCCACGCCGCCGCCCGCCCCGGCCCCCGACCCCTCGGTGCATGCCGCGCAGACCATCGTCGCGCCGCTCAACCAGCCGGGCGCGCAGCCCCAGGGCCAGCCCTACGGCCAGCCCGGCCAGACACCGCCCCCGCCGCCGGGCTACGGCCAGCAGCCGTCCGCACCGCTGCCGCCCGGCTACGGCCAGCCGTCGGCACCGCCCCCGCCCGGCTACGACCAGCAGCAGCCCGCGGCACCCCTGCCGCCCGGGTACGGCCAGCAGGCCGCCGCGCCCGCGCCGCCCGGCTACGGTCAGCCGCCGCAGGTCCCGATGCCCGGCCAGATCCCCGGCCAGGCGCCCGCCCCGTTCGGCCAGGCCGCCCCCGGCGGAGCCCCGCAGGGCGCCCCGCAGACCGCCGGTGTGGCCGCGGCCCTCCAGAAGTACCGCGAGGCGGGCACGGGACAGCGCTGGACGCAGCAGAACGAGAAGCTGATCCGCGTCGACCTCGGCGTCGGCGGCCAGCCGGTGCTCGCCCGCCAGGGCAGCATGGTCCTGTACCAGGGCAAGGTCGAGTTCGGCTACAAGGGCGCGGGCTTCCAGGGCCGCATCGTCGGCAACGCGACCGGCCAGGAGATGCAGCTCATGCGCTGCTCCGGGCGCGGCCAGGTCTTCCTCGCGGAGGAAGGCACTCACCTGCACCCCGTCGAGCTCCAGGGCGACGCGATCTGCGTCTCCGCGGAGAACGTCCTCGCCTTCGACGAGACGCTGCAGCACGAGGTGCGACGCATCGAGGGCCACGGGATTCCCGGTGGCGCGCTGTTCGTCATGCAGTTCCAGGGGACCGGCACGGTCGTCGTGAAGACGCACGGCATGCCCGTGGTGCTGCCGGTCACGCCGACGACGTTCGCCGACTGCCACGCCGTCGTCGCCTGGTCGGCCGCCGCGCAGGCGATCGTCTCCAGCCAGGTCAGGCTGCGCGGCAACGCCTCCGCGGGCTCCACGGGGGAGAGCGTGAACCTCCAGTTCCGTGGCGCGCCCGGCAATTTCATCGTCGTCCAGCCGTTCGAGGTCTGAGGGAGCCCGTCATGAACCAGCAACTTGCGGGCTTTGCCCCGGCACCCGTCGCCGCCCGCATGGAGAACCACGGCCACCACATGGTCAAGGTCGCCATGCAGACCGGGAACGACCTCCTCGCGCGCGTGGGGTCGATGGTCGCCTACGAAGGCTTCGTGCAGTACGAGCCGAACCCGCCCGCCGTCCGCCAGATCGCGCGCGACTGGATCACCGGCGAGGGCGCCCCCCTGATGAAGTGCTCCGGAGACGGCCTGCTGTACCTCGCCGACTACGGAGCCGATGTCGTCATCATCAACCTGGCGGGCGACTCGCTCTCCGTGAACGGCACCAACCTGCTCGCCTTCGACGCGAGCCTCCAGTGGGGTGTCGAGCGGGTCAAGGGCCTGGCGAAGTTCGCCGGGCAGGGCCTGTGGAACATCAAGGTCTCCGGTCAGGGCTGGGTGGCGCTGACCTCCCGCGGCACGCCGATCGTCGTCGACTGCGGCCGCGGCGAGGACGAGACGTACGTGGACCCGGACGCGCTGATCGCCTGGTCGCCGAACCTGAAGGTGAAGGGCAAGCGCAGCTTCAGGGCCGGCTCCCTGATCGGGCGCGGCAGCGGCGAGGCCTACCAGATGGGCTTCTCCGGCGAGGGCATCGTCGTCGTACAGCCCAGTGAGGACAGCACCGACCGCCTCCGGATCCGGAGCTGAGGGGGAGCAACACACCATGCAGAGCTCGCTTTTCGCGCACGCTGAGCAACAGACTCAGGAGCGCTACTCCGTCCAGAACCCGCAGCTCCTGCGGGTCGCCCTCGAAGGCCACGACGACGTGCTCGCCCGCAAGGGCTCGATGGTCGCCTACCAGGGGCTCATCGAGTTCGACGCCGAGTTCCAGAGCCGGGGCCAGCAGCGTGCCCGCGCGCACACCGGCGAGGGCCTGGACCTGATGCGCTGCCACGGGCAGGGCACCGTCTACCTCGCGAACCTCGCTCAGTACATCCACCTGGTGGACGTGGACCAGGACGGCCTGACGGTGGACAGCGCCTATGTCCTCGCCATGGACTCGTCCCTCACCCACCAGGTCATCGCCGTGGACAGCCAGTACGGCATCTCCGGCTCCGGGAAGTACCAGCTCAACATCACCGGGCGCGGCAAGGTCGCCCTGATGACGTCGGGCCAGCCGCTGATGCTCCAGGTCACCCCGGACCGGTACGTCAACGCCGACGCCGACGCGATCGTCGCCTGGTCCAACGGCCTGCGGGTGCAGATGCAGGCCCAGACGCACTCCTCGGGCGTGTGGCGGCGGCGCGGCAACACCGGCGAGGGCTGGGAGCTCAGCTTTATGGGGCAGGGTTACGCCCTCGTCCAGCCCAGCGAGATGCTGCCGCCGCAGCACGCCAACATCGGCCAGGGCGCGCGGGCCCAGTTCGGCATGGGACAGCAGGGCGCCCGGGGGCAGAACCAGGGCAACGTCTGGACCTGATTCCCCAGGAGACATGGGTAAGGGGCGGTCGCCGTGGCGACCGCCCCTTACCCATGTCCACGTCTCAGTGGCGCGTCACAGCCGCGCGCGAGTGGCTCGCACCAGGCGTACGACGGACTCGTCCGCCACGTCCGCCACCTCGTCGTAGGCGAACCACCGCAGGTCCAACGATTCGTCGCTGATCGCCTCGATCGCGTCCGCCGGGGCAAGAGCGGCGTACTGCACGTCCAGGTGCTGGGTGCACGGCCCGGGGATCGGGTGCCGGTCCAGGCGGACCGGGCCGCCGGGCAGCAGCGACAGGCCCGGGACGCCCGACTCCTCGGTGGCCTCGCGCAGCGCGGCGGCGGCCAGGGAGGCGTCGCCCGGCTCGCAGTGGCCGCCCATCTGGAGCCACATCCGCAGCTTCTTGTGCAGCGTGAGCAGCACGCGCCCGCGCGACGGGTCGATCACCAGGGCGCTGGCCGTCACATGACCGTCCGTGCAGGCCTTCCACAGGCCGTCGTCGGGGTGCGCGGCCAGGTGGTCCAGGTAGTACTGGCGCAGCTCTTCCTGGGTCGCGTCCTGGTCGTCCCGGTCGTCGTATGCCTTCAGTACGAGAACCGCGTCGTCGTGCAGGCTCACTTGCCGTCGTCGTCCTTGCTGTCGGTGCTGCCGTCATCGTCGCCCTTGGACAGGTCCGGCTTGTCCGCCGCCCGGCCGTCCGCCGCCTCGCCGAGCATCTTGTCCAGCTCGGAGAAGTCCAGCTGTTCGCGGTGCACGAAGCCGTCCGGGTCGTCCAGGTCCGACGCCGTCGGGAGCATGTCCGGGTGGGCCCACAGGCCGTCGCGGCCGTCCACGCCACGCGCGTCCGTGAGCGAGGCCCACAGGCGCGAGGCGTCCCGCAGGCGGCGGGGGCGCAGTTCGAGGCCGATCAGGGTGGCGAAGGTCTGCTCGGCGGGGCCGCCGGTGGCACGGCGCCTGCGCAGCGTCTCGCGCAGCGCGTCCGCGGACGTCAGACGGGGCTTGGCCGCCGCGTGCACGACCGCGTCCACCCAGCCCTCGACGAGCGCCAGAGCGGTCTCCAGGCGGGCGAGGGCCGCCTTCTGCTCGGCGGTGTCCTCCGGCTGGAACATGCCCTGCTGGAGCGCCTCCTGCAGCTGCTCCGGGTTCTGCGGGTCGAACTGGCCGACGACGTCCTCCAGCTTGGAGGTGTCGACCTTGATCCCGCGCGCGTACCCCTCGACGGCGCCGAACAGATGCGAGCGCAGCCACGGCACGTGTGCGAAGAGCCGCTGGTGGGCGGCCTCGCGCAGGGCCAGATACAGGCGCACCTCATCCATCGGCACACCCAGGTCCTTGCCGAACGCCTCCACGTTCACCGGCAGCAGCGCGGCCTTGCCCGCCGGGCCGAGCGGCAGGCCGATGTCCGTGGAGCCGACGACCTCGCCCGCGAGGACGCCGACGGCCTGGCCGATCTGCTGGCCGAACATGGCGCCGCCCATGGAGCGCATCATGCCGATCAGCGGGCCCGCCATGGCCTGCATCTCGTCCGGCAGGACGTCGCCCATGGCGAGGCCGACGCGCTCGGCGACCGGGTCGACGAGCTCCTTCCAGGCCGGGAGCGTCGCCTCGACCCACTCGGCGCGGCTCCAGGCCACGGCGCTGCCCGCGCCGGACGGCAGGGACGTCGCGTCGTCCAGCCACAGGTCCGCCAGGCGCACGGCCTCCTCGACCGCGGAGCGCTCGGCCGGGCCGACGCTCGCGTCCTTGGTGCCGTCCGCGGTGCCTTGCGCGACGGTCTGGCGGGCGATGTCCTTGGCCATGTCCCAGTTCACGGGACCGCCCTCGTACGACAGCATCTGGCCGAGCTGCTGGAACGCCGCGCCCAGGTCGTTCGGATTCATCGATCCGAACATCGCGGCGAAGGGGTTGTCACCCCCCGCGCCGCCCGGGCCCAGCGGCCCGAAGCCGAACGGGTTGGCAGGGCCACCGGAACCCTGTCCCCCTCCGGGGGTGTCCTTCTTCTTGCCCTCGTCGCCGTTCTCCGGCTCCTCCGGCGGAAGGCCGAATCCGAATGGGGTGTCACTCACGGGGTTCCTCGGCTCGTAAGGCCACCGGATCTTGGGTCCGGCGGCGGCTGCCCGACAACACCACCCAGCGTAGACACCGTGGCGGGTTCGGGCCTCGGTGCTCCGCCGCCCCGGGGGCTGCGGCAGGATGGTGCCACCTGGTACGTACGCGTCAGTTTGCGTCTGTACTGAAGACAACCGCTGGAGACGCCCGGTGAGTTCCCCAGATCCACAGGTTCGCGCAGCGCGAAACCCCGAAGACCCGACGCCGCCCGAAGCCGGCGGCGGGCCGGACACCACGCCGGCGGAGGAGACGCCACCCTCGGTGGTGCCGCTGCGTGACAGCTCCTCGTCCGCAGCCCCGCGCGGCCCCGTCGTCGCCGTCACCGGCGCGGCCACGGGCGTGGGCGCGCAGCTCACCGAGCGCCTGGCCGCGTCCGACGAGATCAAGCAGGTCGTGGCCATCGACGAGCGCCGCGGTGAGTGCGCGCAGGCGCAGTGGCACATCCTGGACGTCCGGGACCCGGCGATCGCCGAGAAGCTGCGCGGCGTCGACGTCGTGGTGCACCTGGCGCTCGACCTCGACCTGGAGACCGACGCCGCGGCCCGCACCGCGTACAACGTGCGGGGCACCCAGACCGTCCTCACCGCGGCCGCCGCCGCGGGCGTGCACCGGGTCGTCCTGTGCACCTCGGCGATGGTCTACGGAGCACTCGCCGACAACGAACTGCCCCTCTCCGAAGACGCCGAATTGAAGGCCACCGCGGAGGCGACCGGTGTCGGCGACCTCCTGGAGATCGAGCGGCTCGCCCGTCGCGCGCCGCGCGCGCATCCCGGTCTCAACGTCACCGTGGTGCGCCCCGCCATCCTCGTCGGCGGCACCGACACCGCGCTGACCAGGTACTTCGAGTCGCCTCGGCTCCTTGTCGTGGCCGGGTCGCGGCCCGCTTGGCAGTTCTGCCACGTCGACGATCTGTGCAGTGCGCTGGAGTACGCCGTCGTGGAGAAGGTCGACGGGGATCTGGCCGTGGGGTGCGACGGGTGGCTTGAGCAGGAGGAGGTCGAGGAACTGAGCGGGATCCGGCGCATGGAGCTGCCGTCCGCCGTCGCGCTCGGTGCGGCTGCTCGGCTGCATCGGATCGGGCTCACTCCGTCCCCTGCGGGGGATCTGGCCTACACGATGTATCCGTGGGTCGTGAGTGTCAGTCGGCTGCACGATGCGGGCTGGCGGCCGCAGTGGACCAATGAAGAGGTGCTCGCGGAGTTGCTCGAGGAGGTTGCCGGGCGGCGGACTGTGGCTGGGCGGCGGCTCGGGCGCAAGGACGCCACGGCTGCGGGGGCGGCGGGGGCCACGGTGGCTCTGCTGGGTACGGCTGCCCTGGTGCGGCGGGCTCGGAAGGCTCGGCGGCGGCTGTAAGGGTGCTGGTGGCCCCGTAGCGCGGCGTGGGGCTGTAGGGACGTCCAAGGGGCGTGTGCCGGTGCCGGGGGAAACGGCTATTCCGGGATGTCAGTCGTGTGGGGCACGATGGGTTCATGGCGCTTGAAACGATGGACCATCCCGGTGAGCGGGCTGCCGAGGAGCCGATTCGGCTGTTGGCGATCCGGGACACCCCGCTCTCGCTCGACGAGGTCTTCCGTGCCGTCGGGGACGACTCCGCGGGGGGCACGGCGCTGTTCGTCGGGACGGTGCGCGATCACGACGGGGGCGCGGACGTCGACGAGCTGGGGTACTCCAGCCACCCCAGCGCCGAGGCCGAGCTGCGCCGGGTGGCCGAGAAGGTCGTCGCCGACTTCCCCGTGCGCGCCCTGGCCGCCGTGCACCGGGTCGGTGACCTCGCCGTGGGGGACCTCGCGGTCGTGGTCGCGGTGTCCTGCCCGCACCGGGCCGAGGCCTTCGCCGCCTGCCGCAAGCTGATCGACGACCTCAAGCACGAGGTGCCCATCTGGAAGCATCAGCGGTTCTCCGATGGCCAAGAAGAATGGGTCGGGGCGTAGCGCTGTCGTTGAGGGGTGGTGGTCGGGCGACGGGAGGGTGGGTTGGCGCGTAGCGCTGTCGGGCGACGGGAGGGCAGGGCGGGGCATAGGCCAGGGGGCTCCGGTTGCGTAACCCGACCCCTGCCGTGAGCGTTGACGGAGCGGATGGTTAATCTGCTGATCAGTCAGTTTTTTGTCGCTCATGGGGTCGGGAGGTCGACATGGCGTCGCTTGCCTGGTTGCTGATTCCGCTGCTGGCGGCGGTCGGTGCCGGTCTGTGGGCCGGTTGGGCCAACCGGAACCGCAAGAGCGGCAGGACCGGTGACAACACCGAGCTGCACGGCTATGCCGCGTTCCGCGAGGCGATGGAGAAGTCCCACTCGCGCTCCGACACCCCTGCCTGATCCGCCTGTCTGATCGGCCTGCCTGATCCCCTCGGCCGGGCCCCGCCTGATCCCGTACGGACGCCCCAGGGATGCACCCACAGGACCGTCCCGTACTGTCGTTCCATGCCACGCCGCACTGCGACGATGCTCGCCTCCACCCTGATGCTGATCGCGCTGCTCTGTGCCGGAGTGCTCATCAAGGTGCCGTACTCGGAGATGTCGCCGGGGCCGACGGTGAACACCCTGGGGGACCACGACGGCGAGCCGGTGCTGCAGATCTCGGGCCGCAAGACGTACCCGACGAGCGGCCACCTGAACATGACGACGGTCCGGGTGACCAGCGCCGACTACAAGATGAACCTCCCGGAGGCCGTGTACGGCTGGCTGGCGCACGACAACATCGTCGTACCGCACGACACGCTGTACCCGAACGGCAAGACCGAGCAGCAGTCGACGCAGGAGAACGCGGAGGAGTTCAGCCAGTCCCAGGAGAGCGCGAAGGTCGCGGCCCTGAAGGAACTGAAGATCCCCGTGAAGTCGCAGGTGGTCGTCGCCACCGTCTACAAGGACAGCCCGGCCGAGGGCAGGCTGCACGCCGGTGACGTCATCAGGAGCGTCGACGGCAAGCCCGTGAAGGAGTTCACGGACGTCGCCGAGCTCGTCAGGAAGCACAAGCCGGGCGAGCAGGTCGTGTTCGGCATCGTCCCCGTCAAGGAGGCGGCGGCCGCGGAGAAGGCGGGCAAGCGCCCGGCGGCGACCGAGGAAGTGAAGATCACCACGACGAAGGCCGAGGACGACGCCAAGCGTGCGATGGTCGGCATCAAGGCCGGGACCGACCACACGTACCCGTTCACCATCGACATCAAGCTCGCCGACGTGGGCGGGCCCAGCGCCGGGCTGATGTTCGCCCTCGGCATCGTGGACAAGCTCACGCCCGGCGACCTCACCGGCGGCAAGTTCGTCGCCGGTACCGGCACCATCGAGGACAACGGCAAGGTCGGCCCGATCGGCGGCATCGAGATGAAGACCGTCGGCGCGCGCGACAAGGGCGCCGAGTACTTCCTGACGCCGAAGGACAACTGCGCGTCCGCCGCGAGCGACGTCCCCGACGGGCTCACGCTGGTCAAGGTGGACACCATCAAGGACGCCGTGAAGTCGCTCAAGGCCATCAGCAAGGGCGACACCGCTGACCTGCCGAAGTGCACCACCAAGAGCTGACACGACGGCAGTGGCCGGGGCGGCCGACGCCGGCCCCGGCCACGTAGCGCGTGAACAGGATCAGGAACTCGCTCCGTACGGGCGAGGTGCTACTCGGCGAAGGTCGCCGCCAGTGCCTCCGCGAGGCCCGGCACCAGGTCGGAGCCCGTGAGGACGTCCGTGGCCGCGTCCTTCTCGCGCAGCCGCAGCGCCGACTCGCGGGCGCCGTCGCGCAGCACCGCGACGGTCATGCGGACCTCCTGGCGCTCGGGGTGCTTGGCCACCCACTTCGCCAGTTGCTTCTCGCTCATGCCCTCCGGAACGGATGCCTCCGCGGACGGCGGGAGCATCAGGCGCTCCACGCTCAGGGCGCAGCCGGCGACCGAGTCGGGCCAGGCGATGGTGCCGAGGAACTCGTCGAGCGGGGAGCCCGGGGGCAGTTCCTCCTGCTCGATGGGGGTCAGGGGCGCGGCGGACGGGGCGTCGGCCAGGCCGAGGCGGTCCGCCAGGGTCGGCTCCTGTACACGGAGCCGGGCGGTGTCGACGAGCGCGAAGAGCCGTGCGGGCTGATCCCAGCCGAGACCGGCGACATAGTCGTCGATTTCGAGCACTGCGCGGGTGAGGGGACTCGCGGCCATCGGTGGGCCGGAGGAGGAAACGTTGGGCATGCCCAATATCCTGCCTCGTTCGGACCCGGGAACGGGAACTGAGTAAAGCGTCGGTAAGTTGCATGAGTGGGCTCTACGATCGCGGGGCCCGTTTCAGCCAGCCACAGCAACAGCTACAGCGAACTTCGAGGTGCGCACCTTGGCTTTCCAGATGCCGGACCGCGGCGGAGGCCCGACGGGGCCACGGATCAGAGTGGGCCGACCGTCCCGTCGCGTCCGGACCCTGCTCATGACGCTGGGCGTCCTGGCCGTACTGGCCATGGCGTTCGTCATGTTCGCGGGATTCTGGACGGACTGGCTCTGGTACCGCTCGGTCGGCTATTCATCGGTCTTCACGACCACCCTGTGGACCAAGATCGGCCTGTTCTTCGTCTTCGGTCTGCTCATGGCGGCCGCGGTCGGCGTGAACATCTGGCTGGCGCACCGGCTGCGCCCGCCGCTCAGCGCCATGTCGATGGAGCAGCAGAGCCTCGACCGGTACCGCATGGCGATCGCGCCCTACAAGAAGTGGCTGCTGATCGGCATCACGGCCCTCGTCGGCCTGATCGCGGGCGCGTCCGCCGCCGGCCAGTGGCGCACCTGGCTGATGTGGGTCAACGGCGTCCCCTTCCACCAGAAGGACCCCCAGTTCCATCTGGACGTGTCCTTCTTCGCCTTCGACCTGCCCTGGTACCGCTTCCTGCTGGGCTTCGGCTTCGCCGCCGCGGTGCTCTCGGTGATCGCCGCCGCCCTGACCCACTACCTGTACGGCGGGCTGCGCATCACCAGCCCCGGCGGGCGGGCCACGGCCGCGGCGACCGGTCACCTCTCGGTGCTCATCGGCATCTTCGTGGCCCTCAAGGCGGTCGCGTACTGGCTCGACCGGTACGGCCTCGCGGTGAAGTCCAGTGACTTCAAGGCCACCGGCAACTGGACGGGCCTGCGCTACGTCGACGCGAACGCCTACCTCCCGGCGAAGACCATCCTGTTCTGCATCGCCGTCATCTGCGCGCTGCTGTTCTTCGCGACGCTGTGGCGGCGCACCTGGCAGCTCCCGGTCATCGGCTTCGGCCTGATGGTGCTCTCCGCGATCCTCATCGGCGGTCTGTACCCGGCCATCGTGCAGAAGTTCCAGGTCCAGCCGAACGAGCAGGCCAAGGAGTCGCCGTACGTCGAGAAGAACCTCGAGGCGACCCGCAAGGCGTACGGCATCGGCGGCACCGACGTCACGGAGTACCCCGGCGTCAGCCGGACCACCGACAAGACGAAGCTGCGCGACGACGTGGCGGGCGCGGCGAGCCTGCGCCTGCTCGACCCGAACATCGTCTCGCCGACGTTCCAGCAGCTCCAGCAGATGAAGAACTACTACGGCTTCCCGTCGAACCTGGACGTCGACCGGTACAAGTCGAAGGACGGCAAGGAGCAGGACACCGTCATCGGTCTGCGCGAGCTGAACCTGGACGGCATCCCGAAGAACAACTGGATCAACGACCACTTCCGCTACACCCACGGCTACGGAGTGGTCGCGGCCAAGGGCACCGAGGCCGACGAGCAGGGACGGCCGAAGTTCACCGAGTCCGACCTGCCGTCCAAGGGCAACCTGGGCAAGTACCAGCAGCGGATCTACTACGGCGAGAAGACCACGCAGTACTCGATCGTCGGCGGTCCCCAGAAGGAGATCGACTACTCCGACGACGACGGCGAGAAGACGACCAGCTACAAGGGCAAGAGCGGCGTCAACCTCTCCAATCCGCTCAACAGGGCGGCGTACGCGGTGTCGTTCGGCGAACCGCAGATGCTGTACTCCGGAGCGATCGGTGAGGGCTCGCGGATCCTGTACAACCGCACGCCCAAGGAACGCGTCGAAGCGGTGGCCCCCTGGCTGACCATCGACGGCGACGCCTACCCGGCGGTCGTCGGCAACAAGATCCAGTGGATCGTCGACGCATACACCACGACCAACGGCTATCCGTACGCCTCGCGGACCACGCTCGGCGACACCACGGCCGACTCGCTGACGGCGAAGAACAACCAGCGCGCGGTGGTGGCCCAGCAGAACCAGGTCAACTACATCCGCAACTCGGTGAAGGCGACCGTCGACGCCTACACCGGAGACGTCAAGTTGTACGAGTGGGACACCAAGGACCCCGTCCTCAAGACGTGGCGCAAGGCGTTCCCGGGCACCGTCAAGGACAAGAGCGAGATCTCCGCGGCCCTGATGGACCACCTGCGCTATCCGCAGGACCTGTTCAAGGTGCAGCGCGAACTGCTCACCCGCTACCACGTGAAGGACGCCGAGACGTTCCTCAGCGGCAGCGAGGTGTGGCAGGTGCCGGACGACCCGACGAACCAGACGTCGAGCGCGGTGCCGCCGTACTACCTGAGCATGAAGATGCCCGGCCAGAAACAGCAGGACTTCTCGCTGACGACGTCCTTCAATCCCAACGGCCGGGACAACCTGAGTGCCTTCATGTCGGTCAACGCCGAGGCGGGGACAGGCGACTACGGCAAGATCAGAATCCTGAAGATGCCGTCGAGCACGACGGTCGACGGACCCAAACAGGTCCAGAGCAAGTTCAACTCCAACGAAGCGATCGCGGAACAGATCAGACTTCTCAAGGGCGGTGACTCAGAGGTCGACTACGGCAATCTGCTGACCGTGCCGTTGGACGGGGGGCTGCTCTACGTGGAGCCCGTCTACGTCAAGGGCGGCGGGCTGAAGTATCCGCTTCTGAAGAAGGTCCTCGTCACCTACGGCAACAAGATCGCCTTCGAGGACACCTTGGACAAGGCGCTCAACGTGGTCTTCGGGACAGCCGCCAAGACTCCCACCGAGCCACCGGACAAGGGTGACAAACCCGATAAGCCGGACAAGGAGAAGCCGCCGACCACGGAGAACCCCAGTCTCCAGAAGGCCATCGACGACGCCCAGAAGGCGATCGACGAAGGCAAGGAGGCCCTCAAGAACGACGACTGGGAGGCCTACGGCAAGGCGCAGCAGAAGCTGCAGGACGCCTTGCAGCGGGCCGAGGACGCCCAGACCAAGCCGTCGGGCAGCGGTGACGGCAAGGGATCGGACAAGGGTGACGGAGACAGCGGCTAGCCGCCGCGCTGCCCGCCCGTAGCGCGCGGGCAGCGCACAGGCACCACCTCGCGCCGTGGTACGGTTGCAACACAACGGCGCGGGGTGGAGCAGCTCGGTAGCTCGCTGGGCTCATAACCCAGAGGTCGCAGGTTCAAATCCTGTCCCCGCTACTCACGACGAAGGCCCGGATCCTCTACAGGATCCGGGCCTTCGTCATGCGCCCGTCCCGCCGGTCCGGTCCCGGTGCGGCCTATTCCGGTGGCCCATGCCATCGGTGTGGGGTTCGTGCGAAGAGTGGTCCGGGCGGGGGGAGTTGGGCAAAGCTGTGTTTCACTTATCTCTCTGTGGGCATGTCGACAAAACGCTGAAGTGACCTCACTGGCTGCGGTATACCAGGTGTACCCAGGTTGCAGGTGGTGCGACGATGGACGTTATGGGGGACAAGGCAACTCTGTTGGAGACTGGGCGGTTTGCGCAGCCGGCCGAACGGGAGGATCCCGGATCGGCCGCTGAGGAGATGCGGCACCGACTCGCGGCCGAGGCCGGAGACGTGGACGCGATGAGCGTCCTCGGCAGCCTGCTGCTGCGCCGCGGTGATCTCGACGGTGCCGAATCCTTGCTGCGGGCCGCGACCGCGTCCGGTGACCGCGCCGCCGCCAACAACCTCGGTGTCCTTCTGCATCAGCGTGGATATGTCGATGAAGCGGCAGGATGGTGGCGCATCGCCGCCGTCGCCGGTTCCGCCGCCGCGGCGCACGCGCTCGGCCGCCACCACCGCGAGCGCGGCGACGAGCCCGCCGCCGAGTACTGGCTGCGGCAGTCCGCCGAGCAGGGCCACACGCTGGGGGCGTACGCCCTCGCCGACCTCCTGGAACACCGCGGTGACGTCGGCGCCGAGCGCTGGATGCGTACGGCGGCCGAGCGCGGCCACCGCGAGGCGGCGTACCGCCTGGCTAGGGTCCTGGACAAGCGCGCCGAGCGGGAGGGGCCGGGGGAGTCCGGCGCACGGACCGGGACCGGTCTGCGCCCCGCGCTGTCTGTTCTCTCTTCCCGCCCCGGCGTGGGCGGGCGGGTCGACGGTGCCAAGTCGGGTCTCGTGCGCCCCGACATGGGGGCGCGCATCGGAAGCATGCGCCCTGCTGGTGGTGTGCGCTCCGGTGACGCGCGCTCTGACAACGGACGGAAAGACGGTGTCCGCGCGGGCGGCGCCGACGCCCGGCGCGGCGACCGCGGCCTCTCGCTCACCGACGAGGCCGAGCAGTGGTACCGGCAGGCGGCCGCGCGCGGACACCGCCGGGCCGCCCTGCACCTCGGCGCGATCCTGGAGCGGCGCGGCGACCTCAAGGAGGCCGGGCGCTGGTACCTGACGTCCGCCAAGGACGGCGAGGCGCGCGCCGCCTGCGCGCTCGCCTTCCTGCTGCGCGACGCGGGTGACGAGGAGAACGCCGCCGTGTGGTGGCTCCGGGCCGCCCAGGACGGCGACGGGAACGCCGCGAACGCGCTGGGCGCGCTGCACGCCGAGCGCGGCGAGACCCAGACCGCCGAGCGCTGGTACCGCGCGGCCATGGACGCGGGCGACAACAACGGCGCGTACAACCTCGGCCTGCTCTGCGCCGAGCAGAAGCGCACCGCGCAGGCCGACCAGTGGTACCGCCGCGCCGCCTACGCCGGGCACCGCGAGGCCGCCAACGCGCTCGCCGTGCTGCTGCTCCAGGGCGGCGACGCGGCCGGTGCCGAGCCGTGGTTCTCCAAGGCCGCGGAGGCCGGCAGCGTGGACGCGGCGTTCAACCTCGGGATCCTGTACGCGAGTCGGGGGGACGACGCCGCGGCCCTCAAGTGGTACGAGCGCGCCGCTGCCGCCGGGCACACCGAGGCCGCCCTCCAGGTCGGCACGGCGCGGCTGCGCGACGGCGACGAGCGGGACGCCGAGCGGCACCTGCGGTGCGCGGCCGGTGGCGGCAGCGCGGAGGCCGCGTACCGGCTCGGGACCGTGCTCGACGCGCGGCGTCCGCCCGCCGGGCCGCCCGCGCTCGGGGAGCCCGCCGCGCAGAAGACCGAGTGCGAGGAGTGGTACGAGCGCGCGGCCGAGCAGGGGCACCGGCGGGCTCAGGTGCGGGTCGGGATGCTTGCCGCCGGGCGGGGCGATGTGGTCGAGGCCGCGCGGTGGTACCGCCTTGCCGCCGAGGCCGGGAGCCGGAACGGGGCGTTCAACCTGGGGCTGCTGCTCGCCCGGGAGGGGAGCGAGCCGGAGGCCGCGCTGTGGTGGACCCGGGCCGCCGACGCGGGGCACGGGCGGGCGGCGCTGCGGCTCGCGCTGCTGTACGCGCGGCGGGGGCAGCTTGCCGAGGGGCAGCGGTGGGCTTCCCGGGCTGTGGAGCTCGGGCCCGCGGAGGTCGCCGAGCGGGCCGCGCGGCTGCGCGAGGCGCTGCGGCAGGAGCTGACGGCGTAGGTTCCGCCCCCCCGCCACGGGGGCGGAACAGCCGCCCACGGCGGGGGCGGTGGAAGCGATTTGCGCTGGTCGTGGGCCTGGCGTACTGTTGGGTTCACCGACGCGGGGTGGAGCAGCTCGGTAGCTCGCTGGGCTCATAACCCAGAGGTCGCAGGTTCAAATCCTGTCCCCGCTACTGAAAGACCGAGGGCCGGATCCATTGCGGATCCGGCCCTCAGTCGTATGTGCGGCAGCGGTCAGTGTGCGGCGAAGGGCCCGGCACCCACGGTGCCGGGCCCTTCGTACGAGAGAAGCGGTGCTACGCCGCCGCGCAGTTGGGGCACACGCCTCGATACGTGACCTCCACGTCCGAGATCGTGAAGCCGAAGCGCTCCGAGTCGGGGAGCGCCGACAGCGGGTTCCCCGTCGGGTGCACATCGCGGATGGCGCCGCAGCGGGCGCACACCAGGTGCTGGTGGGGCCGGTGCGCGTTCGGGTCGTACCGCTTGGCCCGGCGGTCCGTCGAGACTTCCAGGACCTCGCCGAGCGAGACCAGCTCGCCCAGGGTGTTGTAGACGGTCGCCCGGGAGATCTCGGGCAGCTTGTCGACGGCGCGGGCGTGCACCTCGTCCGCCGTCAGATGCACATGCTCTCCGTCGAGGACCTCGGCCACGACACGTCGCTGCGCGGTCATCCGCCAGCCGCGTCCGCGCAGCCGTTCCAACAGGTCACTCATACAGCCAGCCTAACAGGCAGGGGACCAGGTCCCGAACGGATGTGACTTTGGAAGCTTACTTGACTTAGACATTGTCTATCGTAGGATCGAGTTCGGCATAAGCCAAGGGACAGGACTTGCACCAGATGACGCAGGAGGCGCACGTGACGCAGGGACCCCTCACCACGGAGACCGGCGCACCGGTCGCGGACAACCAGAACAGCGAGACCGCGGGCGTCGGCGGGCCGATGCTGATCCAGGACCAGTTGCTGCTCGAGAAGCTCGCGCACTTCAACCGCGAGCGCATCCCGGAGCGCGTCGTGCATGCCCGGGGCGCGGGCGCGTACGGCACCTTCACGGTGACCGCGGACGTCACGAAGTACACGCGCGCCGCGTTCCTCTCCGAGGTCGGCAAGGAGACGGAGACGTTTCTCCGCTTCTCCACGGTGGCCGGGAACCTCGGCGCGGCCGACGCGGTGCGCGACCCGCGCGGCTTCTCGCTGAAGTTCTACACCGAGGAGGGCAACTACGACCTCGTCGGCAACAACACCCCGGTGTTCTTCATCAAGGACGCCATCAAGTTCCCGGACTTCATCCACACGCAGAAGCGCGACCCGTACACGGGCTCGCAGGAAGCGGACAACGTGTGGGACTTCTGGGGGCTCAGCCCGGAGGCGACCCACCAGGTGACCTGGCTGTTCGGCGACCGCGGCATCCCGGCGTCGTACCGCCACATGAACGGCTACGGCTCGCACACGTTCCAGTGGAACAACGAGGCGGGTGAGGTCTTCTGGGTCAAGTACCACTTCAAGACCGACCAGGGGATCAAGAACCTGACCGCGGCGGACGCCGAGGCCCTCGCGGGCAAGGACCCGGACTCCCACCAGCGCGACCTGCGCGAGTCCATCGAGCGCGGTGACTTCCCGACCTGGACCGTGCAGGTGCAGATCATGCCCGCGGCCGACGCGGCGAACTACCGCTTCAACCCCTTCGACCTCACCAAGGTGTGGCCGCACGAGGACTACCCGCCGATCGAGATCGGCAAGCTGGAGCTCAACCGCAATCCGGAGAACGTCTTCGCGGAGGTCGAGCAGTCCATCTTCAGCCCCGCCCACTTCGTGCCGGGCATCGGCCCGTCGCCGGACAAGATGCTCCAGGGCCGCCTGTTCGCGTACGGCGACGCCCACCGGTACCGCGTCGGCATCAACGCCGACCACCTGCCGGTGAACCGCCCGCACGCCACCGAGGCGCGGACGAACAGCCGGGACGGCTTCCTCTACGACGGCCGCCACAAGGGCGCGAAGAACTACGAGCCGAACAGCTTCGGCGGCCCCTTCCAGACGGACCGGGCGCTGTGGGCGTCCACCGCCGTCAGCGGCGGCACCGGCAACCACGAGGCCCCGAGCCACGCCGAGGACAACGACTTCGTGCAGGCCGGCGACCTCTACCGGCTGATGTCGGAGGACGAGAAGGCGCGCCTGATCGAGAACCTCGCGGGCAACATCGCGGGTGTCTCGCGCGACGACATCGCCGAGCGCGCCATCAACAACTTCCGTCAGGCGGACGACGACTTCGGCAAGCGCGTTGAGGCCGCGGTCCAGGCCCTCCGCCCCCTTTGCGCCTAAACCGGCGCCGCTCTCGCGGACCTGGTTGCCCGGCGTGGGGGTTGCTCAATTGATGATTGCTGTCTCGTACGGCGCCTGTGCGGATGAAGTCCGCGCAGGCGCCGTTGTGCTCAGGCCACCGTCGCCGCCTGGCGGCGTATCGGTGCCCAGCAGCGGATGATGTCCCGAACGGAGACGATGCCCACCGGCTCGTCGCCGTCGAGCACGATGAGGTGCCGGAACCCGCCGTGCGACATCGCGTCGGCGGCGTCCTCCAGGGTCCAGGTCGGCGCGGCGAAGACGACGTCGGTCGTCGTGTGTGTGCCCGCGGTCTCGGTGTTCGGGTCCTGGCCGAGGCCGAGGGAGTTGAGGACGTCACGTTCGGTCAGGATGCCGAGGCCGTAGGTGTCGGGGTCGAGGACGACGGCCGCGCCGACGCGGCGGGCCGACATCAGCCGGGCCGCCTGCCGGAGGGTGTGGGCGGGGCCGATGGTGAGGACCATCGTGCTCATGGCGTCGCGGACGAGCATGGGCTGGAGCCACCTCCTTGGTGAACCCGTGGTCCGCGCGATGCCGAAGGATTGCCTCCGCTTCGGAGCGGCCGGAGGCGTCATCGTCATCGACTTGGAGAATGAGTTCACAAGTTCACAAGTGGGGGAGCTCTCAGAGTCGCAGGCGCGCCGGGCGGCAACAAGAGGGCGTGCGGGGTCAGTTCGCCGGGCGCCACGAGCGCCGGTTCACGTCCTGTTCGTCGTACGCGGAGGGCGTCGCCCGTGTCAGTAGCGCTGGTTGAGGTAGCCGAGCAGCTCGTCGTGGAGCAGGCCGTTGGACGCCGCCGCGTTGCCGCTGTGCGGGCCGGGGGTGCCGTCGAGGCCGGTGAAGGTGCCGCCCGCCTCCGTCACGACGATCGCGGTGGCGGCCATGTCCCAGAGGGAGAGCTCCGGCTCCGCGCACAGGTCGACGGAGCCCTCGGCGACCATCATGTACGGCCAGAAGTCCCCGTACCCACGGGTGCGCCAGCAGGCCCGGGTGAGGTCGAGGAAGCCGTCCAGGCGCCCCTGGTCCTCCCAGCCGCTCAGCGAGGAGTACGCGAGCGAGGCGTCCTGGAGCCGTGAGACCTCGGAGACGCGCAGCCGCGTCGCGGACGTCAGGCTGCGGCCCGTGTACGCGCCGCCGCCCTTCGCCGCCCACCAGCGGCGGCCGAGCGCGGGCGCCGAGACGACGCCGACGACCGGCTGGTAACCGCCCTCGCCCGCCTCCATGAGGGAGATGAGCGTGGCCCAGACGGGTACGCCGCGTACGTAGTTCTTGGTGCCGTCGATCGGGTCGATGACCCAGCGGCGCGGCCCCGTGCCCTCGATGCCGTACTCCTCGCCGAGGATCGCGTCGCGCGGCCGTGCGCGCTGGAGCTGGCCGCGGATCAGCTCCTCGGCGGCCTTGTCGGCCTCGCTGACCGGCGTCATGTCCGGCTTGGTCTCGACCTTGAGGTCGAGGGCCTTGAACCGGTCCATGGTCGCGGCGTCGGCGGCGTCCGCGAGGACGTGGGCCAGGCGCAGATCATCGTGGTAGTCGGGCATGGGTGAACAGTATCGATCTCGATTCGCACGGGCCACAGCGCGTATCGGGCGCTGCCCGCCGGAACCCTTGACAGTGCCCGCGGGCGCGTCAACTCTGGCGAACAGGACCGCAAGGGCCGGCCGGGCCCGGGGCAGCGGGAGGCGACGATGCCTGCAGCGCGGGAGTCACTGCTGGACGCGGCCTACACCGCGCTGGCCCGCAGGCCGTGGGCCGGAGTGCGGATGGTCGACGTGGCAGCCGTCGCCGGGGTGTCCCGGCAGACGCTCTACAACGAGTTCGGCAGCAAGGACGGCCTCGCGCGGGCGTTGCTGCGGCGCGAGACCGACACGTATCTGCGGGGCGTCGAACGGGCGCTCGCACAGGCCAGGGACCCGGTGGACCGGCTGGCGGCGGTGAGCGCGTGGACGATCGGCGCCGCGCGCGACAACGTGTTGGTACGGGCGGTGCTCACCGGCTTCTGGGGCGAACGCCTGCCGCTGCCGAGCCGGGCGGCCGTGTCCAGCTCCCCGGTCCCCGCCCAGCGCCGCGCCGACGCGGGCGTGCCCAGCCCCGCCGAACTCCTCGCGCAGGTCAGGGACCGCGCGATGCTCGCGCTCACCGAACGCGGCCGACCCTCGGAGACGGAGGAGCTGGCGCGGGCGTGCGAGAGCGCGGTGCGGGTCGCGCTGTCGTACGTGGTGGCGCCCGCGGGGCGGGAGGAGGATCCGGCGCGGCTGGTGCGGAGGGTGATCGCGGGGGCGGTGGGGCGATGACCGTTCCGGCGGTACGACGGGGCTGGGCGGCGTCGGTCGCCCGATGCCGCCGACGTCAGTGCGCCGAGCCCGAGAGCTGGAGGCCGATGACCCCCACGATCACCAGCGAGATCGAGACGATCTTCAGCGTGGACACCAGGTCGCCGAGGAAGATCATGCCGTAGATCGCCGTGCCCGCCGCGCCGATGCCCGTCCAGACCGCGTACGCGGGCCCCACGTCCAGCTTCTTCAGGGCCAGCGTCAGCAGACCGAAGCTGCCGAGGGCGAAGGACGCGAACGCGATGGTCGGCCAGAGCCGGGTGAAACCGTGCGACAGCTTCAGACAGACCGCGAAGCCCGTTTCGAGGATCCCGGCGACGATGACCAGCAGCCACGCCATGGTTGTGCCTCCCGCGTCCGTACGTTCCGTGACCGCTTCACCAAAGCTTGGATCAATCTTGGTGCGATTATGCACTTACCGATGCGGCGGAGACGTAAACAACGCGGAGTTCGGGACGGGCGGAGCAACGTGGGGTACGGGCACGGCCGGTGACGACGCGGAGTCCGGGGCCGGTCAGTCGCCCTCGCGCCGCTCCCGGGTGGCGAGCAGCCGCCGCAGCGAGTACAGCCGCGCCGGATCCGCGTGCCCCTCGGCCACCCACGCGTCGAGCGCGCAGTCCGGCTCGTCGTGGCTGCACGCGCGCGGGCAGTTCTCCGTGCCGGGCTCCAGGTCGGGGAAGGCGTGGATGACGCGCGACGGGTCGACGTGGTGCAGGCCGAAGGAGCGCACGCCCGGGGTGTCGACGACCCAGCCCTCGTCGTCGGGCAGCGGCAGCGCGAGCGCGGAGGTGGTGGTGTGCCGGCCGCGGCCGGTCACGGCGTTCACATGGCCCACGGTGCGTCGCCGCTCCGGCGGCACGAGCGCGTTCACCAGGGTGGTCTTGCCGACGCCGGAGTGGCCGACGAACGCCGTGACCTTCCCGGCGAGTTGGGCGCGTACCACGTCGGCCGCGCCGCCGTGCTCCAGCTCGTCACGGCTGGTGACGACGTAGGGGATGTCCAAGTCCCCGTACAGCTCCAGGAGTTGGTCCGGGGGTGCGAGGTCGGACTTGGTGAGGACGAGCAGCGGGGACAGGCCGCCGTCGAAGGCCGCGACCAGACAGCGGTCGATCATGCGGGGGCGCGGCTCGGGGTCGGCGAGGGCGGTGACGATGGCGAGCTGGTCGGCGTTGGCGACGACCACGCGCTCGTAGGGATCGTCGTCGTCGGCGGTGCGGCGGAGCACGGAGGAGCGCCCCTCGATGCGGACGATGCGCGCGAGGGTGTCCTTCCTGCCGGACAGGTCGCCGACGATGCCGACGCGGTCGCCGACGACGGCGGCCTTGCGGCCCAGCTCACGGGCCTTCATGGCGACGATGACGCGGTCTTCGACGAGGCAGGTGAGGCGGCCGCGGTCGACGGTGAGGACCATGCCCTCGGCGGCGTCCTCGTGCTTGGGGCGGATGTGCGTGCGCGGGCGGTTGCCCTTGCGGTTGGGGCGGACGCGGATGTCGTCCTCGTCCGGGTTCTTGCCGTAGCGGCGCATGATCGTGATCGCCCGTCAGTTCCCGAGCATTCCGGCCCACAGCTCGGGGAAGTCGGGCAGCGTCTTGGCCGTCGTCGCGACGTTCTCGATCTGCACGCCGGGCACGGCGAGGCCGATGATCGCGCCCGCGGTGGCCATGCGGTGGTCGTCGTACGTGTGGAAGACGCCGCCGTGCAGCGGGCGCGGGCGGATGTGCAGGCCGTCGGCGGTCTCGGTGACGTCACCGCCCAGCTCGTTGATCTCCTTGGTGAGCGCGGCCAGGCGGTCCGTCTCGTGCAGCCGCAGATGGGCGACGCCGCGCAGGGTGGAGGGGGAGTCGGCGAGGGCCGCGACGGCGGCGATGCCCGGCGTCAGCTCGCCGACCTCGCTGAGGTCGACGTCGATGCCGTGGACCGAGCCGGAGCCGGTGAAGGTGAGGCCCTGCTCGGTCAGCTCGCAGGAACCGCCCATCTCGGTGAAGATCCGGCGCAGCGCGTCACCGGGCTGCGTGGTGCGGGCGGGCCAGTCGGGGACGGTGACCCGGCCGCCGGTGATCAGGGCCGCGGCCAGGAACGGCTGGGCGTTGGACAGGTCCGGTTCGACGGTCAGGTCGCGGCCGAGCAGGGCGCCGGGGGCGACCCGCCAGACGTTCGGCTCGCCGCCCGCCTCGGGGGTGTCGACCTGGGCGCCGCACGCGCGCAGCATGTCGACGGTCATGCGGATGTGCGGCATGGAGGGCAGGGCGCTGCCGACGTGGCGCACCTCCACGCCCTGGTTGAAGCGGGCACCCGAGAGCAGCAGCGCGGAGACGAACTGGGACGACGAGGAGGCGTCGATCTCGACCTGGCCGCCCTCCACGGCGCCGGCGCCGTGCACGGTCAGGGGGAGCGCGCCGCGGCCGTCGTCGTCGATGCGGGCGCCGAGCGCGCGCAGCGCGTCGATCACGCCGTGCAGCGGGCGCTCGTACGAACGGGGGTCGCCGTCGAAGCGGATCGGGCCGTCGGCCAGCGCGGCGACCGGCGGCAGGAAGCGCATGACCGTGCCCGCGTTGCCGACGTCGACCGTGGCCGGGCCGCGCAGGCCCGAGGGGATCACGCGCCAGGCCTCACCGGAGCCGTCGGGGCCCACGCCTTCCTCGATGCCCACGTCCATCGCGCGCAGCGCGGCCGCCATCAGGAGGGTGTCGCGCGAGCGCAGCGGGCGGCGCAGCCAGCCGGGCTCGGCGGCGAGCGCGGCGAGGACGAGGGCACGGTTGGTGACCGACTTGGATCCCGGCACGTGGACCGTCGCGGCGACGGCTCCGCTCGCGTGCGGGGCGGGCCAGAGGGCGGTGTGTGTCGGGTTCACGGTCATGCCCACACTTTAGTGTCTCGCGCCGACCGCAGATCTTGATCAAAAGTGGCGAAACCCAGGCGAAACAGAGAACGGGTAGGGCGTACGGGGAGTACCGGGCCACGGCGGGGCGGCCGCGAGCTGTCCCGCCGGCGTCACGCCACGGGCCGTCGCCTGTCACGCCACGAGCGGGAGCCCCGGCGTCACGCCGTGAGCATCCAGCGCGCTCCCCCTATCAGCGAGCACAGCGAAACGGCGTGGAACAGGAACAGCCACATCCCCGCCGGAACGTGCGTGAGCCGCGACAGCTGGTCCGCGTCGGAGTCCCCGGCTCCGCCGTGCCTGCGCTTGGCCTGCAGCTCGAAGGCGGGACGTACGCCGCCGAGCAGCAGGAACCACACCACGGTGTACGCGAAGGCCGCCTGCACATCGGTGTCGGCGAGCCAGGACACAGCGAGGAAGACGCCGCCCGAGACGATCACGGTCAGCGCGCCGTAGGCGTTGCGGATCATCACCAGCATGGCGACGAGCAGGGCCGTGGCGACCCACAGCAGCGCCGTGATGCGGCCCTCGCCGAGCAGCGCGGCGCCCGCGAGGCCGAGCAGCGGGGGCGCGGTGTAGCCCGCGGCGGCGGTGAGGATCATGCCGAGGCCGGTGGGCCTGCCGCGGCTGACGGTCAGGCCGCTGGTGTCGGAGTGCAGCCGGATGCCGTCCAGGCGGCGCCCGGTGAGCAGGGCGACCAGACCGTGGCCGCCCTCGTGGGCGATGGTCACGGCGTTGCGGGCGACCCGCCAGACGGCGTGCGGCAGGACGGCGGCGAGCGCGACGGCCCCGGTGACGAGCACCAGCCACTGCTCGGGGGCGGCCTGCGTGCCCGTGAGCCGGTCCCAGAGATCGCCCAGGCTGGCGGAAGCGGTGGTGTGCATTGCCGGGTTGGCTCCCTGTCGTCGGCGAGCAGCGGGTGCCCGCGCGTAGCGCGGTCGTTGCGGGGTGGTGGTCGGGTGACGGGCGGGCATGGCAGTGTGGCACGCATGTGCGGACGGTATGCGTCGAGTCGTAGGCCCGAGGATCTCGCAGGAATCTTTGAGATCGAGAAGTGGGATCCGGAGGAGGCTCTTGAGCCGGACTACAACGTGGCTCCTACGAAAGAGGTCTACGCCGTCCTCGACCGTCCCCTTAAAGACGCCGAGGAGCGCCGTCCGGTTCGCCAGCTCCG
Organism: Streptomyces flavofungini; assembly: GCF_014650815.1. Classification (GTDB taxonomy): domain Bacteria; phylum Actinomycetota; class Actinomycetes; order Streptomycetales; family Streptomycetaceae; genus Streptomyces; species Streptomyces flavofungini. The sequence goes on along the minus strand of NZ_BMVR01000002.1, from coordinate 385,299 downwards.
CAAGCTGAAGTGGGGACTCGTACCGTCCTGGGCGAAGACGCCGGAGGGCGGGGCGCGGATGATCAACGCGCGCGCCGAGACCGTGCACGAGAAGCCGTCGTACCGGCGGGCCTTCACCACGCGCCGGTGCGTGCTGCCCGCGGACGGCTATTACGAGTGGGTGACCGGCGAGGCCGAGCGGGAGCTGGAGGTCGAGGGCAAGAAGAAGCGGCCCCGCAAGCAGCCGTACTTCGTGACCCCGGCCGACGGGTCGGTGTTCGCGATGGCGGGTCTGTACGAGTTCTGGCGGGACAAGACGCTGCCGGACGAGCACCCGCTGGCGTGGTGGGTGACCTGCTCCGTGATCACCACGGAGGCGGAGACGACGCCGCTGGGCGTGGCCCCCCAGGAAGGCCCCAAGACGCTGGCGGACATCCACCCGCGCATGCCGCTGATGCTGACCCCCGACCGCTGGGACGCCTGGCTCGACCCGTCCCGCACGGACGTGGACGACCTGCGCTCCCTCCTGGAGCCGCCCCCGGCGGGCCTCATGCGGGCCTACCCGGTGTCGACGGCCGTGAGCAGTGTGAAGAACAACGGGCCGGAGCTGCTGACGGAGCTGGAGGGTCCGGAAGAGGGCACACTCTTCTGACGTGACCAAGAGCAAGGCTTCCAGCGCCGCCCGGAGCAAGGCGTCCGGCGCTGCAGACGCGGCCAAGAGCGAGACCGCAGAGACCACCGAGACCACCGAGACCGTCGAGACCGACGCGGGTACGGCCCGGATCACCTGGCACCCGGCGAAGCGGGCGCGGCTCGTCCTCGCCGTCGGCCACGGGGCGGGCGGCGGGATCGAGGCGCGGGACCTGCGGGCCATCGCCGCCGCCCTGCCCGCGCACGGCGTGACCGTCGCCCTGGTGGAGCAGCCGTGGCGGGTCGCGGGCAAGAAGGTGGCGCCCGCGCCGAAGACCCTGGACGTCGGCTGGCGCGGCGTCTGGCCCGCGCTGGCCGAGCCGGGCCTGCCCGTCGTCGCGGGCGGCCGCAGCGCCGGGGCCCGCGTGGCCTGCCGTACCGCCACCGGACTCGGCGCGGCCGCCGTGCTCGCGCTCAGCTTCCCGCTGCACCCGCCGGGCAAGCCGGAGAAGTCCCGCGCGGACGAACTCCTGGGCGCCGGGGTGCCGACCCTCGTCGTCCAGGGAGGCAACGACCCCTTCGGCAAACCGGCGGAGTTCCCGGAGGCCACCGCGCACGACACCGCGTACGAACTCGTCGAGATCCCCTTCGGCGATCACTCCTTCGCCGTGCCCAAACGGGCGGACATCGGGCAGGACGAGGCCGTGAAACGCATCACGGACGCCGTCGCCCGGTGGGCGGGAATGTTGAGCCCGTGACGACTGTTGTGGCGAGCAGACCCCGCAAGTGTTCGTACGAGAGGGAGCCCCCGCATGGGATCGACCATCTGCCCGAACCGCTCCACTGCCTCTGACCTGGAGTGGACGGTGCTGAGCGCGCCCAAGGCCGCTCCTATTCGGGCGGCGCGCGGAGGGGGTCGTCGTCTATCCTCCGATTCGAGTGGGGCCGCTTTCGGACCCGCCACGTCGTTGGAGGAGGTGGGTCCGGTCACTGGGACCGACGCAGGGACCGAGAACGGCCACGCCGAGCAGTCGGGGCAGCCCGAGGAGACGGCCGCGCAGCGCACGGCCCGCTTCGAGCGGGACGCGCTCACGTTCCTCGACCAGATGTACTCGGCGGCGCTGCGCATGACGCGCAACCCGGCGGACGCGGAGGACCTGGTGCAGGAGACCTACGCGAAGGCGTACGCGTCGTTCCACCAGTTCCGCGAGGGCACCAACCTCAAGGCGTGGTTGTACCGCATCCTCACGAACACGTTCATCAACTCGTACCGCAAGAAGCAGCGCGAGCCCCAGCGCAGCGCCGCCGAGGAGATCGAGGACTGGCAGCTCGCGCGTGCCGAGTCGCACATGTCCACCGGTCTGCGCTCGGCCGAGTCGCAGGCCCTGGACCACTTGCCGGACTCGGACGTGAAGAACGCGCTGCAGGCGATCCCGGAGGAATTCCGCATCGCCGTCTATCTCGCGGACGTAGAGGGCTTTGCGTACAAGGAGATCGCCGACATCATGGGTACACCCATCGGTACGGTGATGTCCCGTCTTCACCGCGGCCGCCGCCAACTCCGCGGCATGCTCGAGGACTACGCGCGCGACCGCGGTCTGGTCCCGGCCGGTGCCGGGGAGTCGAACGAAGCGAAAGGCTCAGGCTCATGAGCTGCGGAGAGCCGCACGAGACTGACTGCAGTGAGGTCCTGGACCATCTCTATGAGTTCCTGGACCACGAGATGCCGGACAGTGACTGCACCAAGTTCGAGACGCACTTCGAGGAGTGCTCTCCGTGCCTGGAGAAGTACGGCCTCGAGCAGGCGGTCAAGAAGCTGGTGAAGCGCTGCTGCGGCCAGGACGACGTGCCCGCCGACCTGCGGGCCAAGGTCATGGGCCGGATCGACCTGATCCGCTCGGGCCAGGCGGTGCCCGACCAGGACCTGACGGCGACGCCGGTGGACGGCACGGCCTGATCCGCTGCGCGTGCGGCACGGCCTGATCCGCTGAGGCGGCCGGGCGGCTTGATCGGCTGCGGCGGTCGGGCGGTTCGATCCGCCGAGATGCGCGGGCGGTGGAATTCGGCCGCCGGTCGTTCGTTTCTCTTCTTTCTGACGCGCTTTCTCACTCGAAGGTGCTAATTCGCGGCTGCGAGCCGTGGCGTGCGCGAACCCCGTTCTAGTCTCCGGATCTCCGGACCTGGATCGGGGAGGAGGCGGCCATGCGCTCGGTTCCGGCACGGGCCCGCGGCTACGTCATCGGCGTCGCCCTCGGCGGCGCCGCCTGCGTGGCGCCCGCCCTCGGTCCCGGCACCCGCTGGACCGTCGTCGCGCTGCTCGCCGCCCTGTACGCCGGGGGCGAGCGCGCCGTGCGGCACGAGGTCGCCGCCCGCACGTTCTTCCCCGTCCTGCTCGCCGGGGTCTTCCTGCTGCCGCCCGCGGCCGCCGCCCTCGTCGCCGTCCCCGGCGCCCTGTGCGCCCGCGTCGAACGGCAGCCGCGCCGACTGCGCCGGGCCTGGCGCGCCGCCCAACTCGCCCTGGCCGCCTGGGCCGCCGGGCAGGCCTACGCCGCGTTCGACGGGCCCGCGGCCGCTTCGGCGCCCGACTTCCCGTACGTCCTGCTGCCCGCCGCGGCCGCCGTGCTCGCCTTCGCCGGGGTGCTCGCCGCGCTCGACGGCGGGATCCTCGTGACGGCGGAGCGGGTGCCCGCGCGGACCGCCTGGCGCGGACTGCTGCCCCGCTCGCTCGCGCCCGTCGCCGTGCACGGGCTCGCCGGGCTGATGATGGCCGTCCTCTGGCAGAGCCCCTACGGCCCGCCCGCCGCCCTCCTCGTCCTGCTGCCGATGGGGGTCTCCTGCTGGGTGTTCGCGCAGTACCACCGCGAACGCGCCGCCCACCAGGCCACCATCCGCGCGCTCGTCCAGGCCGTCGACCTCAAGGACCGCTACACCCGCGGACACAGCGAACGGGTCGGCCGCGCCGCCGTCCTGATCGCCCGCGAACTCGGCATGGACGACGCGCGCGTGGAGGTCCTCCGCTTCGCCGGGATCCTGCACGACGTCGGCAAACTCGGCGTCCCCACGCGGCTGTTGCGCAAGGACGGACCGCTGACCCCGCAGGAGCGCCGGGTGATCGAACTGCACCCCGAGTACGGCCACGAGATGGTCCGCGGCATCGGCTTCCTCGGCGACGCGCGCGCCGCGATCCTGCACCACCACGAACGCATCGACGGCAGCGGCTACCCCTACGGCCTGACCGGCACCCAGATCCCCGAGTCCGCCCGCGTCGTCGCCGTCGCCGACGCCTTCGACGCCATGACCTCCTCCCGCTCCTACCGCCGCGCCCGCCCCGTCCCCGCCGCCGTCGCCGAACTGGAGCGCTGCGCCGGGGTCCAGTTCGACGCGGAGATGGTGGGGGCACTGGTGCGGGCGCTGGCGCGGCACGGGTGGGACGCGGAGGTGACCGCCGGGGGCGGTGCCGAGGAGCGGGAGCCGGGCGGCCCGGAGGGGCGCGGGGCGGCCGGCCCGGGCGGCGGCTCCGTGACCGGGGCGGCTCCGGCCGCGGTGGTGAGCGGGTCCGGGTCCGCGCCCGGCGGCGACGCGCGCCGCCCCGAGGCGTACCGCCCCCTCCGCCGGTGACCCCTCGGAGCGGGGTGCGGCTGCCCGTCGTGGTGCGCGGCGCCGCCGTCCTTCTCGCCGTCGCCGCGCTGGGCGCGACGCTGTGGAGCGGGGTCGCGGAGCCGGGGATCGCCTTGGGGTTCGGGGTGCTCATAGCGGTGGGGGAGCTGGCGCGGTGGGGGAGCGGGGCGGAGCGGGAGCCCGCGCCGCTGGGGTCCGCGGGGGCCCTCGCGTACGCCCTGTTGGGGGAGTGCGGCGGGCGGGCCACGCACCACGGGGTGCTGCAGGTCGTCGCCGTCGTGGTGGCGGCGGGCCTGGTCGGGGCCGTGCCGCAGGTGGCGCTCGGCCGGGACCCGTCCCTCGACCACATCGCCCGCCGGGTGCTCGCCGTGGCGTTCGCCGCGCTGTGCTTCCAACCGCTGTACAACTCCGGGCGGTTGGAGGCCGTCGCCGGGCACGGGCCCGGGTACGCCGCCGTCATCGTGATACTGCTCGCGCTCACCGCGCTGTGCGACGCCGTGCTCGCGGCCGCCCTGGCGCACGCCCGGTCGGGGTGGCCGTTCGGGCCGCTGCTGCGGGACGAGCTGCGGGGCATGGCCGGGATCGGGTCCGCCGTGTGCGCGACCGGGGCCGTGATGGCGCTGGCCGTCGCCGTGGCCGGACTGTGGGCGCTGCCCGTGTTCAGCCTGCCGCTGCTCCTCACCCAGCTGGCCTTCCGCCGGTACGTGGGCGCCCGGACCACCTACCGGCAGACCATCGCCTCCCTCGCCCGCGCCACCGAGATCGCCGGGTACACCCCGCCCGGCCACGCCCGCCGCGTCGCCGACCTCAGCCGCGCCACCGGCCGCGAGCTGGGCCTCTCCGGCGCCGACCTGGGCGTCCTGGAGCACGCCGCCCTGATGCACGACATCGGCCAGCTCTCCCTCGTCGACCCCGTCCCCGCCGGTGCCACCGCCGCCCTGCCCGAGGCCGAGCAGCGCCGCATCGCCCTGCTCGGCGGCGCCGTCGTACGCCAGACAGGTGTCGCCGCCGGCGTCGCCGTGGTCGTGGAGCGCCAGGCCGATCCGTACCGCGACCAGCCGCTCACCGCGCGCATCGTGCGCGCCGCGAACGCATACGACGAGATGGCTCGGGAACACGGGCCGCAGGGGCCGCTCAGCGCCCTGGAGCGGCTTCGCCTGGCCACCGGCCGGGACTACCAGCCGGAGGTCGTGGAGGCCCTGGCGCGGGTGCTCGCGCGGGGGCGGGGGCGGCCCGGGGAACGGCGGCAGGCCGCCGAGCCGCCGGGCCCGCCCCAGGAGGCCCCCGACGGGCTTCCCCAGGGGCCCGCGGGGGAGCGCGGGTGACGCCGTGGTGGCGTGCGCCACGGGCCGTCTGACCCCGTGCTCCGCTGGGTAACCCATGGGTAATGAGCGGCCTTCCGACGGTACGTGGTTGGATGCGAAGGAAGCGCGAAAGCGCGACAGCACGGCAGCGGGGAAACCCCGACAAGAGCTGGCAGGCGGGAATCGTGAGGATCTTCGGCAAGGGACGGCACCGGCCCTCCGCCTCCTGGCGGCAGGCCACCGACCGGGCGTTCACGCTCATCGGCGACGGCCGCTACGAGGACGCGGGCGCGCTCCTGACACGCGCCGCCGATCTCGAACCCTGGCTGTCCGAGTCCTGGTTCAACCTCGCGCTGCTGCACAAGTTCCGGCACGACTGGGAGCAGGCGCGGGCCGCGGGCCTCAGGGCCGTGGCGCTGCTCGACCGCTCCGCCGGGGCCCCCGACTGGTGGAACGTCGGCATCGCCGCGACCGCTCTCCAGGACTGGCCGCTCGCCCGCCGCGCCTGGCAGGCGTACGGCCTGAAGGTGCCCGGCGGGGTCGCCGCCACGGGTGAACCCATGGGCATGGAGCTGGGCAGCGCGGCCGTGCGGCTCTCGCCGGAGGGCGAGGCGGAGGTCGTGTGGGGCCGTCGCCTCGACCCGGCGCGGATAGAGGTGCTCTCCATCCCGCTGCCGTCCTCCGGGCGGCGCTGGGGCGAGGTCGTCCTGCACGACGGGGTGCCGCACGGTGAGCGGACCACGGCCGCGGGGCACGCGTACCCCGTCTTCGACGAGATCGAGCTGTGGGCGCCCTCGCCGGTGCCCACGTGGGTGGTGCTGCTCGAAGCCGCCACCGAGGAGGACCGGGACGCGCTGGAGCGGCTCGCCGCCGACGCCGGGTTCGCCGCGGAGGACTGGTCGTCCTCGGTGCGGCTGCTGTGCCGGATGTGTTCGGAGTCGCGGATGCCGAGCGACGAGGGGGACGGGGAGCACCTGGATCCCCACGACCACAGCGAGCCCGGGCATCCGGGGCCGCTCGGGCATCGGAGCCCGGGGGCCCTGTGGGTGCCGGAGCGGGAGTGCGGACTGGCTGCGCCCGCGGGGCTGGTGCGGGGGTTGCTCGACGGGTGGGTCGCGGACAGTCCGGATTCGCGGGACTGGCGGGACCTCGAAGAGGTTTGCTAGGGCCGATCCATCGGACCGGCCCTGGCCCCGGGGCTTCGGGCGGCGCGGCGCCGCCGCGCGGCTCGTCCGCAGGCGTCGGACGGGACGGGCTGAACCCCTCCGCCCCGGCCGTCCCTGAAGCCGCTGCCGGCCCGGCGGGGGAAGCAGCGCGAGCCCGTCCGGCGCCTGCGGACGCCGTACCCTGTACGGGCACGACAGGCAGCGGTTTCCAGGAAGAAGGCATACGGCGGACATGGCGCAGGACACTGAGCAGCAGCAGCCGGGCGGAGGGGTGCTTCCGGTCGACGACGAGGGGTTCGTCGTGGACACGGAGGACGCCGAGGAGCGCGAGACGGCCTTCCGTGAGCGCGGCACCTCGCGGCCGATCACGGTCGTCGGGAACCCGGTCCTGCACAAGGAGTGCAAGGACGTCACCGCCTTCGACGACGAGCTGGCGCGGCTGGTCGACGACATGTTCGCCAGCCAGCGCACCGCGCAGGGCGTGGGCCTGGCCGCCAACCAGATCGGCGTGGACCTGAAGGTCTTCGTCTACGACTGCATGGACGACGAGGGCGTCCGGCACGTCGGCGTCGTGTGCAACCCCGTGCTCCAGGAGCTGCCCGCCGACCAGCGCCACCTGGACGAGTCGGGCGAGGGCTGCCTGTCCGTGCCCACGGCGTACGCGGACCTGGCCCGGCCGGACTACGCGGTCGTGACCGGTCAGGACGAGAAGGGCAACGCCATCAAGGTGCGCGGAACGGGCTACTTCGCGCGCTGCCTGCAGCACGAGACGGACCACCTGTACGGGTATCTGTACATCGACCGGCTCTCCAAGCGGGATCGCAAGGACGCGCTCCGGCAGATGGAAGAGGGCACTCCGCGCTACCCCGTGGTGCCGAACGACTGAACTGTGCACCGGTTGAGGCGCACGGGAAGTACGTGACAGCAGCGGCCCCTGGTCGGGAACACCCCACTGACCAGGGGCCGTTGGCGTACCCGTGCAGAACAGGACAGGACTAGCCCATGATCGGCCGCCGGTGATCCAGATTCAGTCACGTAAGGGGATGTTCTCGGCACACCGGGGTAGTGAATGGCGCAAATGTGTTCCCTGAACGGTCAGTTGTGGTGCTGAATGGAAAGCGCGGGGATACGCAACGGCGCGCGCCCGGCACGGCGGGAGGGGCGTGTGTCCTCAGGCGGTCGAGAGGGGTTTGTTCGTGCCTGCTTCCTCACGCAGCACTTCACAGTCGGACCGGACGGCACGGGTACCGACAGGGCTTCCGGCATATGCGGCGGAACGCGTCCCGCGGCAGCGACGCAAGCCGACCGGGCCGATGCGTCCGGCCGTTCGAACGCGGGCGGTATCGGTGCCGCCCCCACTGGCCCTTCCGGTGGTGGAGTCGGAGTTTCCCCGTCATCTGCATCCGTATTGGCCAAAGCTTCAGGAGAACTCACGGGCATGGCTCCTGGAAAAGCGGCTCATGTCCCCGGACAAGGTCGCGGCATATGCCGACAGCCTTTGCTACACCGACCTGGTCGCCGGGTACTACATCGGCGCCCCGGACGAACTGCTTGCCGCCATCGCGGACTTGAGCTCCTGGTTCTTCGGCTGGGACGACCGGCACGACCGCGACGCGGTGCACGGCAGAACGGCGCAGTGGCGGCGGCTGTGCCAAGGGCTGCACACGACACTGGAGCACCCCCGGCGGCAACTGGGCCATCCGGACCCACTGGTCGCGGGCTTCGCTGACTGCGTCCTGAGGCTCTACTCGCACCTCGGGCCACGCTGGAACGCGCGGTTCGCCCGGCACTTCCACCCGGTGATCGACGCGTACGACCACGAGTTCGGCAACCGGCGCACCGGGACCGTCCCGGGCGTCGAGGCGTACGTGGAACTGCGGCGCCTCACCTTCGCGCACTGGGTGTGGATCGATCTCCTCGAACCCACCGCACGTTACGAATTGCCGGACGCCGTCCGTAAACACCCGGCCTATCGCGCCGCGGCGCTCGCGACCCAGGATTTCTCCGCCTGGTACAACGACCTCTGCTCGCTTCCCAAAGAGCTGGCCGGTGACGAGGTGCACAACCTTGGAATATCCCTCATGCAGCACGAGGGACTCTCGTTGCAGGAGACCGTGGCGGAAGTGCACCGGCGTGTGCGTGACTGCGTCAGTGATTTCTTGGCGGTGGAGCCGGAACTCCTGCTCCTCGCCGACGAGATGAAGGCCGATGGCAAGCAGGGAAAGCGCACGGGCGCCGCGCTGCAATCCTGTGTCTTCAACATGCGGAACTGGTTCAGTTCCGTGTACTGGTTCCATCACGAATCCGGCAGGTATCGCGTCGACAGTTGGGACGACAGGGCCCTTCCCCCGTATGTCTCCGACGCCGGAGCCCCCGAATTCCCGAGCACCGACCTGGCAGAAATCGATCCCTCTGGTGGTGAAGAATGACCGTTGAATTCACGGCCTCAGCGATACCCGCGACCACGCCCACCGCACAGCTCCGCACCCCACCGGTGGTCCAGGGCGGGGCACCGGTTCTCGGCCACGCATGGAACCTGGTGCGCGACCCGCTCGGCTTCCTCGCCGACCTGCGTGACCATGGGGATCTCGTCCGGATCAGGCTGGGGCCGAAGACCGCGTACGCGGTGTGCGATCCCGAACTGGTCGGCCGGATGCTCAAGAGCCCGGAGTACATCGTCGGCGGGCCCCTCTGGGACACCCTGGAGGTCCTGCTCGGCAAGGGCGTGGCCACCAGCAACGGCCCGCTGCACCGCCGTCAGCGCCGCATGATGCAGCCCGCGTTCCGGCCCGAGCGCATCGCCGACTACGCGCGCGTGATGGCCGAGGAGGCACAGGCGACGGCGGCCCGCTGGGGCCACGGCGGCACGGTGGACGTCAGTGCGGAGATGTTCCGCACCGCCGTACGCATCGTGTCCCGCTCGCTCCTGGAGGTCGACTCGATCGGGGAGAAGGCGGACCGCATCAGCGACTCGCTGCACACCGTCTTCGAAGGTCTCTACCGCCGCATGGTGCTCTCCGTCGGCCCGCTCTACCGCGTGCCGACCCCCGCCAACCGGCGCTTCGAGCGCGCGCTCGCGGACCTGCACGCGCTCGTCGACGAGATCATCGCCGAACGCCGCGCCCTCGGCACCGGCCAGGAACAGGACCTGCTGGCCGATTTGCTCCGCGCGCGCGACGAAACCGGGGAGCCGATCGCCGATCAGGAGATCCACGACCATGTGGTCTCGCTCGTCGTCGCGGGCGCGGAGAATGTCGCGTCCACGCTGGCGTGGACCTTCCATCTGCTCACCGAACACCCGGAGCAGGAAAGGCGGTTGGTTGAAGAGGTAAATTCCGTGACGTCGGGACGTCCGGTCGCCTTCGCCGATCTCAAGGAGCTGCCGCACACCCGCAATGTCGTCACGGAGGCGATGCGTATACGCCCGGCCGCGTGGATTTTCACGCGCCGCTCGGTGGCCGAGACCAGTCTCGGCGGCTATCGCATTCCGGCCGACGCGGACATCGTCTACAGCGTGTACGCGATGCAGCGCGATCCGCGTTCGTTCGACCGGCATCTGGAGTTCGACCCGGACCGATGGAATCCGGAACGCGCCGCGAGCGTACCGGAGTTCGCGATGATGCCGTTCAGCGTCGGCAACCGTAAGTGCCCGGGCGATCACTTCAGTCTGGCGGAACTCACCCTCATCCTGGCCACGGTCCTGCCGAAGTGGCGCCTCAGTCCGGTCGCGGCGACCGACACCGGCACCAAGGTCGGCATCACCCTGCACCCGAAGAAGCTGGTCCTGCGCGCCGAACGGCGCTGACCGGGTGACACGGGGTCCGAGGCCGACGCGCCCCCGCCCGCGGGCGGCCGGGTCGGCCCCGGGCCCGTGGTCAGGCGGCCGAGTCCGCCTCGGGCCCGCGGAACGTACGCCGGTACGCGTTGGGCGTCGTGCCGAGCGCCCGGACGAACTGATGCCGCAGCGCCGCCGCGTTCCCGAACCCGGCGCGGCCCGCGATCGCGTCCACCGTCTCGTCCGTCGCCTCCAGCAACTCCTGCGCGCGCAGCAGCCGTTGGCGCAGCAGCCAGCGGTAGGGCGTGGTGCCGGTCTCCTGCTGGAAGCGGCGCGCGAACGTCCGCGGTGACATGTGGGCGCGGGCGGCGAGCTGGTCGACGGTCTGCTCCCGGTCGAGATGGCGCTCCATCCACGCGAGCACGCCGCCGACGGTGTCGCAGGCGGTGCGGGGCAGCGGCCGCTCGATGTACTGGGCCTGGCCGCCGTCGCGGTGCGGCGGGACGATCATCCGGCGGGCGATGGCGTTGGCGACCTCCGTGCCGTTCTCCCTGCGGACGAGGTGCAGGCAGGCGTCGATGCCCGCGGCGGTGCCCGCGGAGGTGATCACCGGGTCCTCGTCGACGTACAGCACGTCCGGTTCCACGATCGCGCGCGGATGGCGCCGCTTCAGCTCCTCGGCGTGCCGCCAGTGCACGGCGCACCGCCGCCCGTCGAGCAGTCCGGCGGCGGCGAGCACGAAGACCCCGGTGCAGACGCTGAGCACCCGGGTGCCGCGGTCGGCGGCGCGGCGCAGGGCGGCGAGCAGGTCGGGCGGAAAATCCCTGGTCACGTAGGAGTCGCCGGCCGGGACGGTGATGAGGTCGGCCTCTTCGAGGCGGTCGAGGCCGTGCGCGGCGGTGATCGTGTACCCGGCGTGGGTGGAGAGCACGGGGCCCTCGGCGGAGGCGACCGCGAAGTCGTACACCGGCAGCCCCTCGTCGCTGCGGTCGAGGCCGAACACCTCGCACACGACGCCGAGTTCGAAGGGATGCACGCCGTCGAGCACGACGGCGGCCACGTTGTTCAGCATCCTGCCAGTGTGCCGTAGCGCTGGCAGGAAATCGAGGGTGTGCGGCAGTCCTGCCACTCACGGCGAAGGACGGCCGGCGCGAGAGTGGATGTCATGAACGCACACGACGCACTCAACACGCTGGCCGTCCTCGGAGTCTTCCTGCTCATGGCCCTGCCGTCACTGATCGGTCACGCCCACGACCGCCGGATCGACCGGCAGCTGCGCGCGGCCGAGCGCGGGGACGGACCCCACCTCGGGCAGGTCCCGGAGCCGGGCCGGAACCCGGCTCCGGCCCCGGACCGGACTCAGAACTCGTCGTCGAAGGAGACCGAGCCCTCCACGGCGACCTGGTACGCCGACGGGCGCCGCTCGAAGAAGTTGGTCAGCTCCTGAACGCCCTGCAGCTCCATGAACGAGAACGGGTTCTCGGAGCCGTACAGCGCGGGGAAGCCGAGACGCACGAGCCGCTGGTCGGCGACGCACTCCAGGTACTGGCGCATCGACTCGGTGTTCATGCCCGGCAGACCCTCGCCGCACAGGTCGCGGCCGAACTGCAGCTCCGCGTCGACGGCCTCCCGCAGCATGTCCGTGACCTGCTCCTTGAGCTCGTCGTCGAAGAGGTCCGGCTCCTCCTTGCGGACGGTGTCCACGACCTCGAACGCGAAGTTCATGTGCATGGTCTCGTCGCGGAACACCCAGTTGGTGCCGGTCGCCAGGCCGTGCAGCAGGCCGCGCGAGCGGAACCAGTAGACGTACGCGAAGGCGCCGTAGAAGAACAGCCCCTCGATGCACGCCGCGAAGCAGATCAGGTTGAGCAGGAAGCGACGGCGGTCGGCCTTCGTCTCCAGGCGCTCGATCTTCTCGACCTCATTGATCCACTTGAAGCAGAACTGCGCCTTCTCGCGGATGGAGGGGATCTCCTCGACCGCGTCGAACGCCGCCGCGCGGTCGTCCGGGTCGGGCAGGTAGGTGTCGAGCAGCGTCAGGTAGAACTGGACGTGCACGGCCTCCTCGAAGAGCTGACGGCTCAAGTAGAGCCGCGCCTCGGGGGAGTTGATGTGCTTGTAGAGCGTGAGCACCAGGTTGTTGGAGACGATCGAGTCGCCGGTCGCGAAGAACGCGACCAGGCGGCCGATCATGTGCTGCTCGCCGGGGGTGAGCTTGGCGAGATCGGCGACGTCCGAGTGGAGGTCGACCTCCTCCACCGTCCAGGTGTTCTTGATCGCGTCGCGGTAGCGCTCGTAGAAGTCCGGGTAGCGCATGGGCCGCAGGGTCAGTTCGAAGCCCGGGTCGAGCAGGTTCTTGTCACTCATGATTACTGGCATGCCTCGCAGGACTCGGGGTTTTCCAGGGAGCAGGCGATCGCGTCGGGGTCGCTCACCTGCTGGGGGACGGGGGTGGGGGCAGCGGCGGCGGCCGAACCACCGGCCGCGCGGGCGATGCGCGTCGCCGGGCGCGAACGCAGGTAGTACGTGGTCTTCAGGCCGCGCTGCCAGGCGTAGGCGTACATCGAGGAGAGCTTGCCGATGGTCGGCGTCTCCAGGAACAGGTTCAGGGACTGCGCCTGGTCCAGGAACGGCGTGCGGTCGGCGGCCATGTCGATGAGGCCGCGCTGCGGAAGCTCCCAGGCCGTGCGGTACAGGTCGCGGACGTCCTGGGGGACCCAGGTGAAGCCCTGCACCGAGCCGTTGGACTCGCGCAGTGCCTCGCGGGTCTGCGCGTCCCACACGCCGAGCCGCTTCAGCTCCTGCACCAGGTAGGAGTTGACCTGGAGGAACTCGCCGGACAGGGTCTCGCGCTTGAACAGGTTGGAGACCTGCGGCTCGATGCACTCGTACACGCCCGCGATGGACGCGATGGTGGCGGTCGGCGCGATGGCGAGGAGCAGCGAGTTGCGCATGCCGGTGACGGCGATGCGTTCCCGCAGGGCCGCCCAGCGCTCCGGCCAGGTCAGCTCCACACCGTAGTGGTCGGGGTGCAGGACGCCGCGCGCGGTGCGGGTCTTCTCCCAGGCCGGGAGCGGGCCGTTGCGCTCGGCGAGGTCCGCGGACGCCTCGTACGAAGCGAGCATGATGCGCTCGGCGATGCGGGTCGAGAGCGCCCGTGCCTCGGGGGAGTCGAACGGCAGCTTCAGCTGGAAGAAGACGTCCTGGAGGCCCATCGCGCCGAGGCCCACGGGCCGCCACTTGGCGTTGGAGCGCCCGGCCTGCTCGGTCGGGTAGAAGTTGATGTCCACGACGCGGTCGAGGAAGGTGACGGCCGTGCGCACGGTGGCGTCGAGCCGCTCCCAGTCGATGTCGCCGCGCTCGGTGTCGACGAACGCGCCGAGGTTCACCGACCCGAGGTTGCAGACGGCCGTCTCGCCGTCGTCCGTGACCTCCAGGATCTCCGTGCAGAGGTTGGAGGAGTGGACGGTGTGGCCGGGCTCGGCGGTCTGGTTGGCCGTGCGGTTGGCGGTGTCCTTGAAGGTCATCCAGCCGTTGCCGGTCTGCGCGAGGGTGCGCATCATGCGGCCGTACAGGTCACGGGCGGGGATGGTCTTCTGCGCGAGACCGGCCGCCTCCGCCTTCTTGTACGCGGCGTCGAACTGCTCGCCCCACAGGTCGACGAGCTCGGGCACGTCGGCCGGGGAGAACAGCGACCACGGCTGGTCGGCGGCGACGCGGCGCATGAACTCGTCCGGGATCCAGTGCGCCAGGTTCAGGTTGTGGGTGCGCCGGGCGTCCTCGCCGGTGTTGTCCCGCAGCTCCAGGAACTCCTCGATGTCGGAGTGCCAGGTCTCCAGGTAGACCGCGGCGGCGCCCTTGCGGCGGCCGCCCTGGTTCACGGCGGCGACGGAGGCGTCGAGCGTCTTCAGGAACGGCACGATGCCGTTGGAGTGCCCGTTGGTGCCGCGGATCAGGGAGCCGCGCGAGCGGATGCGGGAGTACGAGAGGCCGATGCCGCCCGCGTGCTTGGAGAGTCGCGCGACCTGGTGGTAGCGGTCGTAGATGGAGTCCAGCTCGTCGAGCGGCGAGTCGAGGAGATAGCAGGACGACATCTGCGGGTGCCGGGTGCCGGAGTTGAAGAGCGTCGGCGAGGACGGCAGGTAGTCGAGACGGCTCATCAGGCGGTAGAGCGCGGCGACTTCGTCGAGGGCGCGCTCGGAGGCGTCCTCGGCGAGACCGGCGGCCACGCGCAGCATGAAGTGCTGCGGGGTCTCGACGACCTTGCGGGTGATCGGGTGCCGGAGCAGATAGCGGCTGTGCAGGGTGCGCAGGCCGAAGTAGCCGAAGCGGCGGTCGGCGCCATCGGCGAGCGCGGCGTCCACGAGGCCGTCGAGGCGGTCCGCGTGCAGGGTGGTGAACTCGGCGGTGCGGTCCGCGATCAGGCCCTCGCGGTGGCCGACGGCGACGGACTGGGAGAACGACGTGACGCCCTGCGAGGCGGCTTCCTCGCGGATACCGATGGTCAGGAGCCGGGCCGCGAGCCGGGAGTACGCGGGGTCCTCCGAGATCAACCCGGCGGCGGCCTCGGTCGCCAGCTCCCGCAGCTCCACCGCGTCCGCCTTGGCCGAGCGGCCGCGCAGCGCGGCGGCGGCGACCCGGCCGGGGTCGGCGTCGGGGAGGTCGGCGGTGAGGTCGGTCAGGGTGCGCAGCAGGGCGGTCCCTGGGCCGTCGGTGGTCTGCGCGGCCTGCTCGGCCTCGGCCTGCGGGCCGGCCTGCGCCGACTTCTGGGCCTGCGCTGACGCGGGTTCGGCGGGCGCGATGGTCACGTGGTGCTCTCCCTCGCTCGGCTCTGGGCCTTCGGAGGGCGGCACGGCGCGGCTGCGCCCGCGCAGGGGCGACTCCGCGTCCACCAACCCATTCCGCGAGGCCCGGACGTCTCGGCACCAGGACCGGACGGTCCAGGTGCGCTGTCGACAGGTCGTCGGACTCACCGGCGCATGTTGCGGGCGCGAGCACACAAATGCGTACCAGTACACCGTTGCGGGACAGTTCCGGACTTGCACCGGATTCCCCTGCGGCGACAGCGAGCACGAGCATACATCTTGTGCTGGCTTTCGGTGCCACCCCTAGATGTTGTGTCGGAGGGTAGTGGCGTTGTCGCGGGACGGGGCGCCCTGAACCTCAACTCGGGGGCGGGGCGTGGCATTCCAAGGGGGCGTCCGGCTGCCGCCCGGGGCCCGCTCAGCGGTCGCTGAGGGCCCACTCGGCCGTCACCGCGGCGTCGTTCAGCCGCCCGCGCCCGGCGGGTCCTGGGGCGCGCCGTCGCCGTCGCGGGGGATGTCGCCGCGCTCCACCGGCGTGGCGGGCGAGGTCTTCTTCGGCAGTACGGCGTCCAGCTCGGCGGCGTCCGCGCGGTGGGCCTGCTCGGCGGCGGCGCGCAGCGTGTCGCGGTCCACGAGGCGGGGGTCGGCGGAGAGCTGGACGCGCAGGCCGTGCTCGGAGCGGGCGTACGCGTGCCAGGAGCCGGTGGAGCCCGACGCGCCCGACGAACCCGCGGAACCCGACGAGTCCGCGGAGCCGGGCGTGCGGTACCAGCCCTTCCCGTCCTTCTCGCAGCGCCCGGCCGGGGGATGGACGCTCCGGCAGGTCTTGCCGTCGACGGTGCCCCGCTCGACGCCGACCTTGATCTGCGCGCCGCCCTCCTTCGCCACGTACACCGCCTGGAAGCCGTCGTCCCCGAGGACGCCCACGGACTGCTCCGCCAGCGTGAACCCGTCGGCCTCGGTCACGTACACGTGCGCCGTCCGGGTCTGGGCGGCGCGGGCGCGGTCCTCCAGGTCGGCGCGGGAGGGCGTCGGTCCGGCGCCGGAGCCCGCGTGCTCGGAGCCTGCGTTCCCGGAGTCCGGGTTCTCAGAGCCCGCGTGCTCGGAGCCGCAGCCGGTGAGGGCGAGGGGCGCGAGCAGCAGCAGGGCGGTGGGGAGCAGGAGGCGAGGACGCGGCATGGACCCATTCTTCCGTACGCCGGTTCGGCGCCGGAGGCGGCACGGCGAAGGCCGCCGCGTCCCGGACGGAACGCGGCGGCCTCTTCGACTGGCCTCTTCAGGAGCCCTCTGCGGGGCGGGCTGCGGGCGGCCTGCGGGCGGCCTCCTGGGAGGGCGGGGCGATGCCCCGGGCGGTCAGTGCCCGGCTCCGACCTTCGGCAGCTCCACCGCCACGCCCTTGTCACCGGCGTCCGCCGTGTAGTCCTCCGGGGACGTCTCGTCGATGCCGTCGGGGGCGCCCACGGCCTTCAGGACGAAGGTGAGGACGACGGTCACGACGACGTTCAGGACGAAGGCCGTCAGGCCGATGTAGCCGATCTCACCGATGCCCGGGATCTCCTTGGAGGAGCCGCCGAAGTGCTTCTGCGTCGGCGAGGCGACCCCGTACGCGGCGACCGTCCCGTAGACCATGCCGACCGCCCACCCGGCGAGCAGCGCCCACCGGTGGAACCAGCGCGTGAACAGGCCGCCGACGAGGGCGGGCATGGTCTGCAGGATCCAGATGCCGCCCAGCAGCTGGAAGTTGATGGCCACGGTCTTGTCCATGGTGAGGACGAAGGCGAGCGCGCCCACCTTCACCAGGAGCGAGACCAGCTTGGAGACCTTCGTCTCCTGCGCGGGGGTCGCGTCGGGCCTGATGAAGTCCTTGTAGATGTTGCGGGTGAAGAGATTCGCGGCCGCGATCGACATGATGGCCGCCGGGACGAGCGCGCCGATGCCGATCGCCGCGAACGCCACGCCCGTGAACCAGTCCGGGAACATGTCCTCGAACAGCTGCGGGATCGCCAACTGCCCGTTCTCGACCTTCACTCCGGCCGCGATCGCCATGAACCCGAGCAGCGCGAGCAGGCCGAGCATCAGCGAGTACAGCGGCAGGATGGTGGTGTTGCGGCGGATCACGTCGCGGCTGCGCGAGGACAGCGTCGCGGTGATCGAGTGCGGGTACATGAACAGCGCGAGCGCGGAGCCGAGGGCCAGCGTCGCGTACGTCCAGGTGCCCGCGTCGCCCGGGACGAGGGAGCCGACGGGTTTGCCGGTGGCCTCGTTGGTCGCGGAGAACTTCTCGCCCGCCGCGCTGAAGATGTCGTCGAACCCGCCGAGCTTGATCGGGATGTAGATGATGGCCACCACGATCACGATGTAGATCAGGGTGTCCTTCACGAACGCGATCAGCGCGGGCGCCCGCAGCCCGGACGAGTAGGTGTACGCGGCGAGCACGCCGAAGGCGATGAGCAGCGGCAGGTCCTTGATGAACCAGTTGGTGTCCTCGCCGCCGCCGACGCCCATCACGTCGAGCACGGCCTGGATGCCGACCAGTTGGAGCGCGATGTACGGCATCGTCGCGAGGATGCCGGTGACCGCCACGGCCAGCGACAGCCCCTTGGAGCCGAACCGGCCCCGGACGAAGTCCGACGTCGTCACGTACCCGTGCTTGTGCGAGACGGACCACAGGCGGGGCAGGAAGGTGAAGATCAGCGGGTAGACGAGGATGGTGTACGGCACGGCGAAGAAGCCGGCCGCGCCCGCCGCGTAGATCGCCGCCGGGACAGCCACGAAGGTGTACGCGGTGTACAGGTCGCCGCCGAGCAGGAACCAGGTCACCCAGGTGCCGAACGACCGGCCGCCCAGGCCCCATTCGTCGAGGCTCTGCTCGTTCTCGGCCCGGCGCCAGCGGGACGCCAGGAAGCCCATCACGGTGACCGCGAGGAAGAAGAAGATGAAGACGGCGAGCGCGACGCCGTTCACGCCGTCGTTCACCGGGACGCTCCGTCCTTCAGGGCCTTGCGGCCGCGCTGGTCACGCTGCCACAGCTGGTAGGCGATCAGTGTGAGCGCGGTCGAGATCAGCACCCAGAGCATCTGGTACCAGTAGAAGAACGGGATCCCGATGAAGTCCGGGTCGGCCTTCGCGTACGAACTCACCCAGAGCATCGCCACGAAGGGCGCCACGAGGCAGAGGGCGATGATCACGCGGACCGGCGTGACCACCGGTTGTCTCACTTCGGGCGCAACTGGCGCTTCAGGCGCATCTGACATCCCGCGGCTCCGTTCCCTCACTTATCCCGTTCTTAACGTTCGGGAAATCTAAGTCAGAGATCTCGCGGTACGGAACCCCCGTCCGTATAACGGACGGGTACCGGAAACGCTGTCATGCCTGCTCAGCAGCAGCGGAAGCCCTGCCGTGGGTCCGACTCCTGCCGGTCCGTCCGCATCCGCTCGAACGCCCGGCGGCTCGGCACGACGGCGTCCGGATGACCTTTGCGGAGGTGCGCCACGTACCGCTCGTACGCGGACTCGTCGGTCAACTCCCTTACGTACCAACGGAGTCCGCGCACCGCGCGCCGCAGTGGCCCGCTCATGGCGAGCCCGCCGGCTCGCGCTCCTCGGCCGCCGCGATTTCCGCCTTCTCCTCCTTCGTCGCGAAAAGACCGGCGGGCGCGGCCGTCTTGGACTCCACGAACGGCGCCTCGCTCAGCTTCGACGACAGCGGATCGCGGATGTGGCGGACGCAGATGCGGAGCGCGTCGGCGATGACGATGACGATGAGGAGGGCGAGCGCGGCCGAAAGGACGCCGTCCACCGTGGAGTTGGTGACGACGGTGTGCATGTCGTCCATCGACTTGGCGGGCGGCAGGACCTTGCCGTCGTCGATGGCGTCCTGGTAGATCGAGCGCTGCTTGAAGAAGCCGACGCGCGGGTCGCTGGAGAACACCTTCTGCCAGCTCGCCGTGAGCGTCACCGCCGCGTCCCAGAGCAGCGGAATCCCGGTGATCCAGGCCCACTTGAGGCGCCCGGACTTCACAAGCAGCGTGGTGCAGACGGCGAGGGCGACGGCCGCGAGGAGCTGGTTGGCGATGCCGAAGATCGGGAAGAGCTGGTTGATGCCGCCGAGCGGCTCGTGCACCCCGACCCAGAGGAAGTAGCCCCACAGGCCGGTCACGGCGGCGCTGGTGAGGACCAGGCCCGGCTTCCAGCTGATGTTCTTGAAGGGCTTGTAGACGTTGCCCAGCATGTCCTGGAGCATGAAGCGGCCCACGCGCGTGCCCGCGTCGAGCGCCGTGAGGATGAACAGCGCCTCGAACATGATCGCGAAGTGATACCAGAAGGCCCGCAGCGAGCCGCCGGTGACCTTGGCGAAGATCTCCGAGACGCCTATGGCCAGCGTGGGCGCGCCGCCGGTGCGCGAGAGCAGTGAACTCTCCTCCACGTTCTTGGCGGCCTGAGCCAAGTCCTCGGGGGAGATGGTGTACCCGAAGCCCGCGACGGCCTTCGACGCCTCCTGGACGGTGTCGCCGACCACACCCGCGGGCGCGTTCATCGCGAAGTACAGCCCCGGGTCGATGATCGACGCGGCCACCAGGGCCATGATCGCCACCGCCGACTCCATCAGCATGGAGCCGTACCCGATCATCCGGACCTGCGTCTCCTTCTGGATCATCTTCGGCGTCGTGCCGGAGGAGATCAGCGAGTGGAACCCGGAGAGCGCGCCGCACGCGATGGTGATGAACACGAACGGGAACAGCGAGCCCGCGAAGACCGGCCCGTCGCCGCGCGAGGCGAAGTCGGTGACCGGGTCCATCTTCAGCGTCGGCAGCGCGATCACGACGCCGAGCGCGAGCAGCACGATCGTGCCGATCTTCATGAACGTCGACAGGTAGTCGCGCGGCGCCAGCAGCATCCACACCGGCAGGATCGAGGCGATGAAGCCGTACGCCACCAGCCAGATCACCAGCGTCGACGGCGCGAGCGTGAACGCCTCCGCCCACGAGGACTCCGCCACCCAGCGCCCCGCGATCAGCGCGAAGAGCAGCAGCGAGACCCCGATGAGCGAGACCTCGCTGACCCGGCCTGGCCGCAGGATCCGCAGGTAGAAGCCCATGAACAGGGCGATCGGGATCGTCATCGCGATGGAGAAGGTGCCCCACGGCGACTCGGCGAGCGCGTTCACGATCACCAGCGCGAGCACACCGAGCAGGATGATCATGATCGCGAAGGCGGCGAGCAGCGCCGCGGCCCCGCCGAAGGGGCCGATCTCGTCCCGCGCCATCTGGCCGAGCGAGCGGCCGTCGCGGCGGGTCGAGAAGAACAGGACCACCATGTCCTGCACGGCCCCCGCGAAGATCACCCCCGCGATGATCCAGATCGTGCCCGGCAAATAGCCCATCTGGGCGGCGAGCACCGGCCCGACCAGCGGCCCGGCCCCCGCGATCGCCGCGAAGTGATGGCCGAGCAGCACCCGCCGGTCGGTCGGGTGGTAGTCGATGCCGTTGTCGAGGCGCTCGGCGGGCGTGGCCCGGCGCTTGTCGACCTTGAGCACCTTGTACGCGATGAACTTCGAGTAGAAGCGGTACGCGATGGCGTACGAGCCGAGGGCCGCGGCCACCATCCAGGCGGCCGACACCTCCTCGTCCCGGGAGAGGGCGAGTACGGTCCAGCCGGAGGCGCCGACCAGCGCGACGACTGTCCAGAGGGCGATGCTCTTGGGGTTCGCTGTGCGCACGGGCCGTCCTCCCGTTCACGTGTTGCGGTGACGGGAGGACGGTAGGGCAGGAACGTGATCCGCGCCATGGGGCGGACGGGACTGGGGCCGAACGGGCGTGCCGAGGGGGCGGGCGGGTCTGCCCGCGCGGGTCAGTCCTGCGGCCGTTTGAGGCGGGCCACGAACTTGTACCGGTCGCCCCGGTACACCGACCGCACCCACTCCACCGGCTGGCCCTGGCCGTCCAGCGAGTGGCGGGAGAGCATCAGCATCGGCAGGCCCACGTCGGTGCCGAGCAGTCCGGCCTCGCGCGGCGTGGCGAGGGAGGTCTCGATGGTCTCCTCGGCCTCCGCGAGGTGCACGTCGTACACCTCGGCGAGCGCCGTGTAGAGCGAGGTGTACTTGACCAGCGAGCGGCGCAGCGCGGGGAAGCGCTTGGCCGACAGGTGCGTGGTCTCGATGGCCATCGGCTCGCCGCTGGCCAGGCGCAGTCGCTCGATGCGCAGGACGCGGCCGCCGGTGGCGATGTCGAGCAGACCGGCGAGGGTGTCGTCGGCGGTGATGTAGCCGATGTCGAGGAGCTGGGAGGTCGGCTCCAGGCCCTGGGCCCGCATGTCCTCGGTGTACGAGGTGAGTTGGAGCGCCTGCGAGACCTTCGGCTTGGCCACGAAGGTGCCCTTGCCCTGGATCCGCTCCAGGCGTCCCTCGACGACCAGTTCCTGCAGGGCCTGGCGCACCGTCGTGCGGGAGGTGTCGAACTCGGCGGCCAGCGTGCGCTCGGGCGGGACCGGGGTGCCGGGCGGCAGGGTCTCGGTCATGTCGAGCAAGTGCCGCTTCAGGCGGTAGTACTTGGGCACCCGCGCCGGCCGTACCGACTTGCCGGGGCCCGAGCCGTCCGCCGTCGCGGCGGCGGCCGGGGTTCCTGTCACGGGCGCTCCCCCCGTCACGGACGTGCCCGTCCCGGCCTGGGTACTGCCCGCCTCTGTGCCCATGCTCCGCCTTCCCGGCTCCTGTGCTGCTGTTGTCACCGGCTCCTGCGCTGTCGCCACCGGGTCCTCCGTCTGTCGCGGCTCACATCGTGGCACGGTCCGGGGCGAGGGGCGCCCCCATGCTCGCGCGAAGCTCGCACGAAGCCGTGAACTCGGGGAAGTCCCGTGCCCGGACTCGGGGGCAGCGGAGCACCCCGACTCGGGGCGAGTCGAGCGCCCGAAGAGGGCCCGTGCCCCCTCAGGTGTCGGTCCGATAACGGACGCGACTGCCCTTCTTATACACCCTTGACACCCCTAAAGGTCTAGGCCAAGCTCCCCGTACTGGTCTACACCATTAAAGACCAGGTCCAGTCCCACGGGCAGTACTTTCGGTCCTCTTGGTCGCTGCGGGTGGGGGGTTGGCTGGCATCCAAAGGAGGATGACTGTGAAGCGCAAGCTCATAGCGGCTATCGGTGTCGCGGGCATGTTGGTCTCGGTCGCGGCCTGTGGCGGCGACGACAAGGACGACAAGAAGTCCGGGGCGGACGGCTTCAAGGGCGAGACGCTGACGCTCTGGGCCATGGACGGCTCGACGCCGGAGAAGTGGCAGAAGGACGTCACGGCGGCCTTCGAGAAGAAGACCGGCGCGAAGCTGAAGTTCGAGGTCCAGCAGTGGAACGGCATTCAGCAGAAGCTGACGACCGCCCTCTCCGAGGAGAACCCGCCGGACGTCTTCGAGATCGGCAACACCCAGACCGCCGCGTACGCCAAGACCGGTGGCCTCGCCGAGCTCGGTGACCTCAAGGAGAGCATCGGCGCCGACTGGACCGAGTCGATGAACAAGGCCTCGGTCATCGACGGCAAGCAGTACGCCGCCCCGTGGTTCGTCCTCAACCGCGTCGTGATCTACAACAAGAAGATCTGGGCCGAGGCCGGCATCAAGGACACCCCCAAGACCCGCGACGAGTTCCTCAAGGACCTCAAGCAGATCGGTGCGAAGACCGACGCCGAGCCGCTCTACATGCCCGGCCAGTTCTGGTACCACTTCGTCGGCCTGACCATCGGTGAGGGCGCCGAGCTGGTCAAGAAGGACGGCGACAAGTACGTCTCCAACCTGGACGACCCGAAGGTCGCCAAGGCCATGAAGACGTACCAGGAGTTCCAGAAGCTCTCCAAGGCCCCCAAGAACAAGGACGAGGCCACGCCGCAGCAGGGCGAGGTCTTCGGCAAGGGCAAGACCGGCGCGATGATCGCCATGCCGTGGGAGGCCGCCCTGGCCATCAAGGCCGACAAGAAGATCGAGAAGGACATCGGCTACTTCACGATCCCGGGCGCCACGGCCGCCAAGCCCGAGGGCGTGTTCCTCGGCGGCTCCAACCTCGCCATCGCCGCGACCAGCGAGAAGCAGGAGCTCGCCAAGGAGTTCCTGAAGATCGCGCTGTCCGACAAGTTCGAGGGGCAGTTCGCCAAGGAAGGCGGCGTCATCCCGAACAAGAAGTCGCTGGAGTCCTCCCTCGCGGGCAACCCGGCCGCCAAGGCCATGT
The DNA here is from genome assembly GCF_014650815.1 of Streptomyces flavofungini. Classification (GTDB taxonomy): domain Bacteria; phylum Actinomycetota; class Actinomycetes; order Streptomycetales; family Streptomycetaceae; genus Streptomyces; species Streptomyces flavofungini. The sequence continues at coordinate 361,812 of NZ_BMVR01000002.1, read as the reverse complement.
CCCCCGCCACTCCCGGCGGCGGCATCACCCCGCTGATCCCGGAGTGGGGCGCGGTCGAGAACCCGCCGAACCCGATCAAGAACTACATGACCGCGGTGCTCAACGGTAAGTCGCCTGCCGACGCCGCCAAGCAGGTCGAGGGCGAGCTCAACAAGCGTCTGTCGCAGAAGCAGTAAGAACGCGGACCCCGCCGGGGGCGGCGGGTGAACCGACCCCGCCGCCCCCGGCGCACCCATGCGCTCTCCGCGCCCCCAGTGGCGCGGCCATGCGTTCTTCGCGCTGCCCACGGCGTCCCCCGCGCTGCCCCCAGCGCTTCGCGTTGCCCACGAAAGAGATGGCGAGCATGACCGTGCAGAAGACCGAACGGCCGCCCTCCGGCCCGACGGAGGTGCAGACACCGGACGGCGGGACACGACCAGAAGGACCGCGCAGAAACCCAGGACGTCTCGCCGGCCTGACGCCCTATCTGCTCCTTGCCCCCGCGATCATCGCCACCCTGCTGCTGCTCGGCTGGCCGCTGGTCAACAACGGGATCCTGTCGTTCCAGAACCTCAACATGCGGCAGTTCATTCTGCACTTGACCGAGTGGAACGGATTCGACAACTACAAGGAGATCCTCACCGGCGAGGACTTCTGGCGGGTCACCGGCCGCTCGGTCGCCTTCACCGCCGCCAACGTCGTGCTGATCATGATCCTCGGCACGCTCGTGGGACTGCTGCTCGCGCGCCTCGGCCGCAGGATGCGCACGTTCCTCCTGATCGGCCTCGTGCTCGCCTGGGCGATGCCCGTCGTCGCGGCGACCACCGTCTACCAGTGGCTGTTCGCGCAGCGCTTCGGCGTCGTCAACTGGGTGCTCGCCAAGATCGGCTTCGAGTCGATGGCCGACCACGACTGGCTGGCCACGCAGTACTCGACCTTCTTCGTCGTCCTGCTCCTTATCGTCTGGATGTCCATCCCCTTCGTGGCGATCAATCTGTACGCCGCCACGACCACCATTCCCAAGGAGCTGTACGAGGCCGCGTCGCTGGACGGCGCAGGTGCCTGGAAGCAGTTCACCCAGGTCACGCTGCCGTATCTGCGGCCCTTCCTCTACGCCACGACGTTCCTGGAGATCATCTGGGTCTTCAAGGCGTTCGTGCAGGTCTTCACGCTCAACGAGGGCGGCCCCGACCGGCTCACCGAGATCCTTCCCGTCTACGCCTACATCGAGGGCATGGGCAACCAGCACTTCGGCATGGGTGCCGCGATCGCGCTGCTCACCATCGTCATCCTGCTGGCCATCACCTCGTTCTACCTGCGGATCGTGCTCAAGCAAGAGGAGGACGAGCTGTGAAGCGCTCGCTGATCGGCCGCCTGTGGCCCAACCTGGTCGCCGTCGTCATCTTCATCTTGTGCGTCTTCCCCGTGTACTGGATGTTCGCGACGGCCTTCAAGCCGACCGGCGACATCATCGCCGAGAACCCGGTCTGGTTCCCGACCGACGCCACCCTTGAGCACTTCAAGACGGCGATGGACGTCGACCACTTCTGGACCATGGTCGGCAACTCCCTCACCGTGACCGTCCTCGCGGTCCTCTTCTCCCTCATCATCGGCGTGACCGCGGCGTTCGCCCTCGCCCGGATGCGCTTCAAGGGACGGCGCGGCTTCATCATCGGCTTCATGCTCGCGCAGATGGCGCCGTGGGAAGTCATGGTCATCGCGATCTACATCATCGTGCGCGACGCGGACATGCTGAACAGCCTGATCCCGCTGACCCTCTTCTACATGGTGATGATCCTGCCCTTCACCCTCCTCACGCTGCGCGGCTTCGTCGCCGCCGTGCCCAGGGAGCTGGAGGAGTCCGCCATGGTCGACGGCTGCACGCGCATGCAGGCCTTCCGCCGGGTGATCCTGCCGCTCCTCGCGCCGGGCCTGATGTCGACCTCGCTCTTCGGCTTCATCACCGCCTGGAACGAGTTCCCGATGGCCCTCGTACTCAACAAGGAGGCGGACGCCAAGACCCTGCCGATCTGGCTGTCCAGCTTCCAGACCGCCTTCGGTGACGACTGGGGCGCCACCATGGCCGCGGCCTCGCTGTTCGCCATCCCGATCCTGATCCTCTTCGTCTTCCTCCAGCGCAGGGCCGTCGCCGGCCTGACCGACGGCGCCGTGAAGGGCTAACGCACCATGGCTTCCTCCTCCATCGCTTCCACGGGTACGCCGGACTCCCTCACGCGCGACGCCCTGACCGTCCTCCAGCCCGGCTTCGGCGGCACCACCGCCCCCGACTGGCTGCTCCGCCGCATCGGCGAGGGCCTCGCCTCCGTGGGCCTGTTCGGGCGCAACATCCAGACGCCCGAGCAAGTGGCCGCGCTCACCGCCCAGTTGCGGGCCGAGCGCGAGGACATCGTCGTCGCCATCGACGAGGAGAGCGGCGACGTCACCCGCCTGGAGGTGCGCACCGGCTCCTCCTTCCCCGGCAACCACGCGCTCGGCGCCGTGGACGACACCGCCCTCACCCGGGGCGTCGCCGCCGAGCTCGGCCGGCGCCTCGCGGACTGCGGGGTGACCTTCAACTGGGCGCCGTCCGCCGACGTCAACTCCGACCCCGGCAACCCGGTCATCGGCGTACGCTCCTTCGGCGCCGACCCGGACCTCGTCGCCCGGCACACCGCCGCCTACATCGAGGGCATGCAGTCCTCCGGTGTCGGCGCCTGCGCCAAGCACTTCCCCGGCCACGGCGACACCGCGGTCGACTCGCACCACGCGGTGCCGCACATCGACGTCGACGCGGACGTACTCGCCGCCCGCGAACTCGCCCCGTTCCGCGCCGCGATCGCCGCCGGAACCCGCGCGGTGATGAGCGCCCACATCAGCGTCCCGGCCCTCGACCCGGACAACCCCGGCACCCTGTCCCGCCGCATCCTCACCGACCTGCTCCGCGGCGAACTCGGCTTCGACGGCCTCATCGTCACCGACGGCATCGACATGCGGGCGATCGCCGGTACGTACGGCATGGAGCGCGGCACCGCCCTCGCCATCGCCGCGGGCTGCGACGCGATCTGCGTGGGCGGCGGCCCGCACGACGAGCTGACCGTGCTGCGGCTGCGGGACGCACTCGTCGCGGCGGTGCGCGCGGGCGAACTCCCGGAGGAGCGGCTCGCCGAGGCCGCCGCCCGGGTGCGCGCCCTCGCCGACTGGGCCTCGGCCTCGCGCGCCGCCGGTGCCGGGGGCGCGGCCGACCCCGAGATCGGCCTGCGCGCGGCCCGCCGCGCCCTGACGGTCACCCACACGGAGACCTACGCGGGCCCGCTCACGGACGCCCCTTACGTCGCCACCTTCGCCCCCGTGGCCAACATCGCCGTCGGCGACGAGACCCCGTGGGGCGTCGCCGCCGAGCTGACCCGCCGTCTGCCCGGCACGGAGACCGGCTCCTTCAGCGGCGCCGACGCGGGCGCGAAGGCCCTCGCGGCGGCCGGCTCCCGCCGTGTCGTCGCCGTCGTCCGCGACGCCCACCGCCACCCGTGGATGGCCGCCGCCGTCGACCACCTCCTCACCGCCCGCCCCGACACCGTCGTCGTCGAAATGGGCGTCCCCCAGTCCAAGCCCACCGGCTCCCTCCACATCGCCACGTACGGCGCCGCCCGGGTCTGCGGGCAGGCTGCGGCCGAGGTGCTTGTGGGGGTGTGACCTCCGAGGGCGGGGCTGACTGACGGGGGGCGGGGCTGGCGGGGGCGTGACGAGTCCGCCGTGTACGCCGTGTACGCCCCCAAGAGGTTTGTGCCCACTCGGCCTGCAGGGCGGTCCGGGGCGGCGCAAACCCACCCCGGCCCGCACTCGAAGGCCTAGCGTCACCGGTACCAACACGGCGCCGGGCGCCCCCGCCACTGGCGGGGGCGCCCGGCGCCGTGTCCGTACCCGTACGGAGGCCTAAAGCCCCTGCCACCCAGGCTTGTTGGCGAAGGTGTGCCGGAAGTAGTCCGCCAGCTTCAACTTGGACGCGGCCGCCTCGTCCACGATCACCGTGGCGTGCGGGTGCAACTGGAGCGCCGAGGCGGGGACGACGGAGGCCACCGGACCCTCGACCGTCGCGGCCACGGCGTCGGCCTTGCCCTCACCCGTGGCGAGCAGCACCAGGTGCCGTGCTTCCAGGATGGTGCCGATGCCCTGGGTGATGACGTGGTGCGGGACCTGCTCGATGTCGCCGTCGAAGAACCGCGCGTTGTCCACCCGGGTCTGCTCGGTCAGCGTCTTGATCCGCGTCCGCGAGGCCAGCGACGAGCAGGGCTCGTTGAACCCGATGTGCCCGTCCGTACCGATCCCCAGCAACTGCAGGTCGACACCGCCCGCCTCCGCCAACGCCCGGTCGTACGCCTCGCACGCGCCCTGCACGTCCGCCGCGCTGCCATCCGGCCCCATGAAGGCCGACTCGTCGAGCCCCAGCGGCGCCACGACCTCACGCAGCACCACCGAGCGATACGACTCCGGGTGCCCGACCGGCAGCCCCACATACTCGTCGAGCTGGCAGATCCTGGCCCGCGACGCGTCCACCTCACCCGCGCGGACCTTCGCCGCCAGCGCCTCGTAGATGGGCAGCGGGGTCGAGCCGGTGGCGACACCGAGCAGGGCGTCGGACTTGCGGCGCACCAGGGCGGCCATGGCCTCCGCGATGAGCTCGCCGCCTGCCTTGGCGTCCGGGACGATGACAACTTCCACGCTGGGCCTGCCGATCTGCTGTAGGGGAGGGGCGGGAGTGACGCTCGGAAGAGCGTGGTATAGACCAATCTAGCAGAGCCGCACCCCCCAGGTGCAGGGGTCGCACACCCACCCCTCCCACGACACCACCCCTTCCCCACCCGTACCCACACCCGCGCCCACCCGTCCATACTCCGACCTGCCCCCCGCACCCGCCCGCCGAGGCAGCCCTCCGCCTAGGCGCGGGGTCGCCCCCCGTCTAAGGGAGGGGTGGCCCCCTCCCGCCCAGGGACGAGGTGGGCTTCCTCCCGCCCAGGGACGAGGTGGGCTTCCTCCCGCCCAGGGACGAGGTGGGCCACCTCCCGTCGAGGGGCAGCGCCGTGCCCGCAGCCGTGGGGGTCCCCGCCCCGGCTCGCGAGCTGGTCGTGTCCCACGGGCTGTGGTGCCCCGCGCCGTGCCGCAGTTGCTGGGCCCACCCCGCGTCCCAGCCCGCGAGCTGTTCGTCCCGTGAGCTGTCGCGACCCGCGCCGTGCCGAGCCGTCGGGCTCACGCCGTGCGCACCGCAAGCTGTTCGCGTCCCACCAGCTGCTGTAACCCGCGCCGTGCCCACCGCCGCAGAACCGCACCGTGCCCGTAGCCCTCGTAGCTCTCGTAGCCCGGAGCCCGCAGAGCCGCCCCCCACCAAAGCCCGCAGAGCCGCGCCCCGCCCACCCAGCAGCCCCACGCTGCCCGCCGCCGGCCCCAGCCCTCCCCGACGCCGAGTCCGGCCCGCCCTGCACTTGGCCCCCGGCCCAGACCTGTCCAGCCTCCCCGTCCGGAGGGCAAGCGCTCCCGGCCAGTAGCAAGCACAGTGGGAGGCATGACTGTGATGTCGTCCTCCACTTACAGCGAGCAGCCCGGCCGCGTCATGTCCCGTGAGATGGCCGAACAGCCCGAGGTCCTGCGGCGGCTCCTCGGCGCCGGTGCCCCGAAGATCCGCGAGACCGCCCGGCAGGTGGCCGCGCGCCGCCCCCGCTTCGTCCTCCTCACCGCCCGCGGCACCTCCGACCACGCCGCCCTCTACGCCAAATACCTCCTCGAAGTCCGCCTCGGCCTGCCCTGCGGCCTCACCTCCATGTCCACCACCACGGCCTACGGCGCCAAGCCCGACCTCCGTGACGTCCTCGTCGTCACCGTGAGTCAGTCCGGCGGCTCGCCCGACCTTGTCGCCTCCACCCAGGCCGCCCGTGAGGCCGGAGCCATCACCCTGGCGGTCACCAACAACCCCGACTCCCCGCTCGCCGCGGTCTCCGAGCACCACATCGACATCCTCGCGGGGCCGGAGAAGGCCCTGCCGGCCACGAAGACCTATACGGCGTCCCTGCTCGCCCTCTACCTCTTCATCGAGGGGCTGCGCGACGGCGACGGCGCCGCCGCCGGACCGCTGCCCGACCTGGCCGCCGACCTCCTGGCCCGCCAACCGGAGATCCGGACCCTCGCCGCCCGTTACCGCTTCGCCGAACGCATGGTGATCACCTCGCGCGGCTACGGCTATCCCACGGCCAAGGAAGCAGCCCTGAAGCTGATGGAGACCAGCTACATCCCCGCCCTGGCCTACTCCGGCGCCGACCTCCTGCACGGCCCCCTCGCCATGGTCGACAACATCTCGCCGGTCATCGCCGTCGTACCGGACGGCAGGGGAGGGGAGGCGCTTCAGCCCGTCCTCGACCGGCTGCGCGGGCGCGGCGCCGACCTCGTGGTCATCGGGCCCAAGATCCAGGTCGAGCAGGCCTCCGCCGGGTTCGCCCTCCCGACGGACGGGGTCCCCGAGGAGGTCCAGCCCATCCTGGAGATCATCCCCCTCCAACTCCTCGCCTACGAGGTGACGATCGCCCGTGGCCAGGACCCGGACGCGCCGAGGGCTCTCGCCAAGGTGACGGAGACGAGGTGAGGGGGCGGGGTGAGGGGGTGGGGTGAGGGAGATGAGGTGACGGAGATGAGGTGATGGGGGGCGGGTCAGGGAGACGGGGTGGGGGAGGTGGGCGTCAGGTCAGCGAGCCGCCCGTCGCGTCCAGCCAGTGCCCCGTCACCCAGCGCCCGTCCTCCGAGGCGAGGAACGCGACCGCGTCGGCTATGTCCTGTGGCGTCCCGACCTTGCCCAGGGCCGACATGGCTGCCGCGCCCGCCCACGCCTGCTCGTTCTCCTCGCCGCGGAGCCAGGCGGCGTTGACGTCCGTGTCCACGATGCCCGGGGCCACCGAGTTGACCGTGATGCCGCGGGGGCCGAGCACCTTCGACAAGTTCTGCGTGAAGACGTCCAGGGCGCCCTTCGTCATGGCGTACGTCATGATCTGCGGCATCGCGGCGGCGCGGGAGAGGCCGGACGAGATGTTGATGACGCGCCCGCCGTCCCGCAGCCGCTCCGCGCCGAGCTGGGTGATGAAGAACGGTGCTTTGACGTTCACCGCGAACAGCCGGTCGTGCTCGTCCTCTTCCATCTCCGCGAACGCGTGCGACGTACCGATCCCGGCGTTGTTCACCAGGATGTCCAGGCCGTCCGCGTGCGCGTCGAACGCCGCCCACAGCGCGGCCGCGTCACCCGGCACGCCCAGCTCCACCCCGATCGCGAACGCGGAGCCGCCCGCCTGCTCGATCGCCGCGACTGTCTCCTTCGCGGCCACCTCATTGCTGCCGTAGTGCACGGCGACCCGCGCGCCGTCCTGGGCGAGCCGCTCGGCGATCCCGCGCCCGATGCCCCGGCTTCCGCCCGTGACCAGGGCGGTCTTGCCCGCGAGCCGCTTCGCCGGCGCCCCGCCTCCCGTGCTCTCCTCCGCCGCATCGGCGGTCCGCGTGGTGGTCGTCTTCTCCGTCAGCGCACCCATGGTCAGGCGCCCCCCAACTTTCTCTAGCGGTCGCTACATAAAAAACCGTACCGGATCGTGCCCCGCTTTTCTAGCGCCCGCTATAAAATTTCCCCATGGCGACGAAACAGCGAGGCAGGCCGCGCTCCTTCGACCGTGAGACGGCGCTGGAGAAGGCCTTGCGCCAGTTCTGGGAGCACGGGTACGAGGCGACGACCGTCGCCGACCTCACCCGCGAGATGGGCATCGGCGCCCCGAGCCTGTACGCGGCCTTCGGCGACAAGCGGACGCTCTTCGGGGAGGTCCTGGTGCGCTATGCGGGCTCGTACGGAGCCTTCGGCGGGCGCGCGCTGGCCGAGGAGCCGACCGCCCGCGCCGCGATGGAGCGCGTCCTGCGCGAGGCCGCCGACGCCTTCACCGAACCGGGCCACCCGCATGGCTGCCTCGTCATCCACGCGGCGACCAACTGCACCACGCCGGAGGTCGAGCAGACCCTGCGCGAGCAGCGCAACGCGAACGTCGCGACCTTCGCGTCCCGCATCCAGCAGGGGATCGACGCGGGCGAGATCGCCGTCGACGTCGGTGCCGAGGACCTCGCCCGGTATGTCGGCGCGGTGTTCCAGGGGCTGTCCCAGCAGTCCCGCGACGGCGCCACGAGGGAGGGCCTGCAGGCCGTGGTCGACCTGGCGATGCGGGCCTGGCCGGAGGCCTGAGCGGGCGCGGGTTGCGAGGTGGTCGGCGCGGGTCGCGAGGCGGTCGGGCGCGGGTTGCGAGGCCGTCGGGCAAGGCCTCCGTCCGGGCTCCCTGGCAGGCCTCAGCCCACCCTCGCCCGGTCTGGAGGAAGATCCGACAACAAACCCCGTCCCGCGCATAGACATGGGAGAATGGTCTAGTCCACAATGCGGGAGTAAAGCTCCGCTCTTCCCGCACAGAAGAGCGGCCGAGGAGCCGGTGCTCTCTGCCCTGACCGCGCCGGGCACTCCTCAATCGGTGGCCGGTACCGCACATTCTGGCTGCCGATGCACCTGAAGGGCCGCGGTGTTGGGGTCGGGTTGAGGGTCCCGCCCCGGCGCCGCTGCCCGACGGGGACCCGTGCCGGCATGGCGTACGGCCCCGTGCGGTGGCCCCGTACCGGGATCCCCGCAGCAAGCGCCCTGTGCCGGGCGCCCCGGCGGTCGCCGGGAGCCGAACCCCCGGACCTGCCCGGACCGCCAGGTACGCTCGCACACGTGCCCTCCATGAACGACCTCGTACGCCAGCACACGGCCCTCGGCGACTCCGACCTCGAGTGGCTGCACCTGCTGGTCTCGGAGTGGCAGCTGCTCTCCGACCTCTCCTTCGCCGACCTCGTGCTGTGGGTGCCCACGCGCGACGGCACGCGCTACGTCTCCGTGGCGCAGATGCGGCCCAACACCGGCCCGACGTCCTACCAGGACGACATGGTCGGCCACCTCGTCCCGCGCGGCCGCCGTCCGCTCCTCGACGCGGCCCTCGACGAGGGGCGCATCGTGCGCGAGGGTGACCCGGAGTGGCGCGAGGAGGTGCCGGTGCGGGTCGAGTCCATCCCCGTACGCAGGGAGGGACGCGTCCTCGGCGTCATCGCGCGCAACACCAACCTCCTTACGGTGCGCACCCCTTCGCGCCTCGAACTCACCTACCTCCAGTCGGCGTCCGACCTGGCGCAGATGATCGCCGCGGGATCGTTCCCGTTCGAGGGACAGCAGGTCGACATGGACGCCTCCCCGCGCGTGGGCGACGGACTGCTGCGCCTGGACGCGGACGGCGTCGTCCAGTACGCCTCACCGAACGCCCTCTCCGCGTACCACCGCCTCGGTCTCGCCGCCGACCTGGTGGGCCACCACCTGGGCAAGGCCACCGCCGAACTCGCCCCGTCCAGGGGCCCGGTGGACGAGGCCCTGACCAAGCTGGCCAGCGGCTGGGCGCCCCGCGAGTTCGAGATCGAGGGCGGCGACGGCGTGATCCAGCTCCGTGCCATCCCGCTCAAGCCCAAGGGGCCGCGCATCGGTTCGCTCGTGCTGCTGCGGGACGTCACCGAACTGCGCCGCCGCGAGCGCGAGTTGATCACCAAGGACGCCACCATCCGGGAGATCCACCACCGGGTGAAGAACAACCTCCAGACGGTCGCGGCCCTGCTGCGGCTCCAGGCGCGCCGCATCGACTCCGCTTCCGGCCGCGAGGCCCTGGAGGAGGCCGTGCGTCGCGTCGGCTCCATCGCCATCGTGCACGAGACGCTCTCCCAGAACCTGGACGAGCGCGTGGAGTTCGACGAGATCGCCGACCGCGTCCTCGCCATGGTCGCGGAGATCTCGCCGGGTACGGTCGCGGGCCGGCGCACGGGCCGCTTCGGCATTCTCGACGCCGAGGTCGCGACGCCGCTTTCGATGGTCCTCACGGAGATCCTGCAGAACGCCCTGGAGCACGGTTTCGCACAGGGGGACACCGGCACCGTCGAGGTCTCCGCGGTCCGCGGCGGCACCGCGAAGGACGCCCGGCTCCTGATCACCGTCCAGGACGACGGCGTCGGACTGCCCGACGACTTCGACCCGCATCGCTCGGGCAACCTGGGCCTGCAAATCGTACGCACCCTCGTCGAGGGCGAGCTCGGCGGAACGTTCGACATGGTCAAGGCGCCGGAGCGGGGGACCCGCGTCGTCCTGGACATTCCCGTACGCGGCGACAAGTAGCACTCGCACACAGCAAGATCAGCGCACGCACCAGGGCCAGTACCGCCGCACACAGCAAGAAGCCCCGGACCGTGTTGGTCCGGGGCTTCTTGCTCACGTTGCGATGCGCATCGGGGGTACTGCGCGGCTGCGGCTCGGGGGCGGGGGTTGCGTACGCGCTGTCTACGGAGTAATGCCGTCAGGCACACGCGCCGCCAAGCTAAGGCTCGTAAGGGGCGTGGGCGTCAGGCGCTGGCCTGGCGCGCCCGGTTGCGGGCGGCGCGGCGCTTCATCGCGCGGCGCTCGTCCTCGCTGAGGCCACCCCAGACGCCGGAGTCCTGGCCGGACTCGAGCGCCCACTGCAGGCACTGCTCCATGACGGGGCAGCGACGGCAGACGGCCTTGGCTTCCTCGATCTGCAGCAGCGCAGGACCGGTGTTGCCGATGGGGAAGAACAGCTCGGGGTCTTCCTCGCGGCAAACGGCGTTGTGACGCCAGTCCATGGCTGCTACCTCTCCTTGGTCTTACATGAAGATTGCTTGTGAATGTGAACGCTTTCACGAATCCCCCCGCACGGGAAGGGTCGACTCCCAGTTGCCTGGTGTGGACCTGTAGTGAGAGGAGGGGTTCTGGCTACCTGTGGAGGCCGATGTTGCGGGCCGTCCCGATCGCCATGTAGAGATTCGCAAACCTCGGCGGCGGATACAACCCCTTCAGGAAAGTTTTTTTTGATTCCTCGGTGTCGACTGAGTCACAGCCGTACTTCCATGGGGTGGAGCCTGGCCTAAACGTTCGAGTGAAAGGACTTTAGGCCCTTCCACTCACACAATCACACGCAGTGCACGGCGTACGCCTGTGAACGTCACGCTCGTCCGCAGCCCCAGGTGGTCACCGTCCATCTGGAGGGGGAGGGGTGCCTTCGAATGCAAGGTGAAGTCCGTCAGGTCGTGCAGCGAGACGGCGTTCTTCCCATGGGGCCCGCGATCGGGTGTCGACCGCAGCAACTGGGTGCCGTAGCGGGCCACCGAAGCGGTCGAAAGACGCTTGAGTCCCAGCACGTCCAGGCCCGTTTCGAAGGACGCCTTCGGGGACGCGTACAGAGGACGATTGCCCAGGTAGGACCAGGGGGACGTGTTGCAGACTATGGACATCACGAGGTCGGTCACCGGCTCCTCGCCGGCCCGCTCCAGCGTGATCGAGCCGTGCCTGCGGTCGCCCTCGCCGAGGAACTGGCGTACCACCTGGCGCACGTAAAGAGCGTGCGTCGAACGCTTGCCGCGCTCCCGGTGCTGTTCGACCCGACCGACCACTCCCGCGTCGAATCCCAGCCCGGCAGCGAACGTGAACCAGCGCGACGGCACCGCTTCATCGTCCGTCCCCGGGGTCCCGGAGACCCGGCCGAGGCTCACTGTGCGTTCACTTCCTTCACGCAACGCGTCCAGAAGGGCGCCGGTCGCCTCCACGGCGTCGTTCGGCAGACCCAGCGCGCGCGCGAAGACATTCGTCGAGCCCCCGGGGACGACGGCGAGGCGCGGCAGGTTCTCCGGAGAGGGGCCGTTGTGCAGCAGACCGTTGACGACCTCGTTGACCGTACCGTCGCCGCCGAGGGCCACGACCAGCTCGATGTCCTTGCTCTCCGCCGCCTGCCGACCCAGGTCGCGGGCGTGACCGCGGTACTCCGTAGTCACCGCTTCCAGCTTCATCTCGCTCGCGAGCGCATGGATCAGTACGTCACGTGTGCGCGCACTGGTGGTAGTAGCCGCCGGGTTGACCACGAGAAGTGCACGCATGCGCAGCAGACTACCTAGCGGTCTTTACCCGGCCCAGACCGAGGTCTGGCCTGAACCGCACCGATGTGCCGGTCCCCGGGCGCCCAGGGCTACCCTCGATGCGTGAGCACTGAGCCGAAGACCACCCCCGAAGCCCCCGCGTCGGGCCCCCGCCCCGGGCGCCTCACGGCCGCCGCGGCGCTCGCCGCGCTGGAGGGCCTGGCCCTCGTCGTCGGCGGTGCCTACATGCTCGTCATGGGGCTCGCGGGCGACCCCGACAACCCGCGCCAGGCGACGACGGGCGGCGTCACGCTGATCGTCCTCGCGCTGCTGCCGCTGCTCGCCGCCCGCGGCCTGCTGCGGCTGCGCCGCTGGGCGCGCGGGCCCGCGATCATCACGCAGATCATGGCGCTGCCCGTGGCCTGGCAGCTCCTCCAGGCCGACAGCGTGCTGATCCCCGGCGGCATCGCGCTCGCCGCGGTCGCGGTCGCGACGCTGGTGCTGCTGATCCACCCCGCCACCACCGAGGCGCTCGGCATCGGCGGGCCCGGCAACGTACAAGAGGGCAGCAAGTAGCCGTACGACCGGTACGCGCGGTCTGCGGACGCCACTGGGGGCGGCGAGGACATCCTCGCCGCCCCCAGTGGCGTCGCTGTGCGGCCGTGCGGCCCCCTCACTCCTCCACGAGGAGCTTCTCGCGCAGTTGCGCCAGGGTGCGTGCGAGCAGCCGGGAGACGTGCATCTGGGAGATGCCGACCTCCTGGGCGATCTGCGACTGCGTCATGTTCCCGAAGAACCGCAGCAGCAGGATGCGCTTCTCGCGCGGCGGCAGATCCTCGAGGAGCGGCTTGAGGGACTCGCGGTACTCGACGCCCTCCAGGGCCTCGTCCTCGGCGCCGAGGGTGTCCGCGACGGCCGGTGACTCGTCGTCGGTGTCAGGGACGTCGAGGGACAGCGTGGAGTACGCGTTCGCCGACTCCAGGCCCTCCAGGACCTCCTCTTCGGAGATCGCCAGTTTCTCGGCCAGCTCGTGCACGGTCGGGGAACGGCCGTGCAACTGCGACAGCTCGGCCGTGGCCGTCGTCAGCGCCAGGCGCAGCTCCTGCAGGCGCCGCGGCACGCGGACCGCCCAGCCCTTGTCACGGAAGTGGCGCTTGATCTCACCGACGACCGTCGGGGTGGCGTACGTGGAGAACTCGACGCCGCGGTCCGGGTCGAACCGGTCCACCGACTTGATGAGGCCGATCGTGGCGACCTGGGTCAGGTCGTCCAGGGGCTCGCCGCGGTTGCGGAAGCGGCGGGCCAGGTGCTCCACGAGCGGCAGGTGCATGCGGACCAGCTGATTGCGCAGCTCCGCGTACTCCGGGCTGCCGTTCTGCAGGGCGCGCAGCTCGATGAACTTCGCCCGCGCGCCGCTGCGGTCCTGTGGATCGTGCCGGCTGTGCTGCTCGTGCTCGCTCATCGTCCCGCCCGTCACCCGCCGCCGCCCTTCTGGGGACTCGCCCCCAGTGCTGGACGCCCGGGGCGACCCCCTGCGTGCGGCGCCTGCTTGGTCCTGTCGCCCGCCCGGGCCGGACTGCTCGTCGATCCCGTCCCCGGCGGTCGGCTCTGCCTGCTCTCGCGCGGCGGCCGTCCCGGCCGCCGCGCGCTGGCCCGCCTGCTCCGGGTCCTGAGGGTGCGGCCTGGCCTGCTGCTCGGGGATGCCGCCCGGGGCAGGCCCCGGCTCCACCGGACCGCGCCCGGAGGCCGGACGTGTGCCGCCCCTGCCGCGGGCGGGCAGACCGTGTGTGCCACGTGTGCCGCGCTCTTCGTCCCGCACCGGCCCGTCCCCGTTCCTCACGCCGGCCCGGGTCCCGCGCCGCGCTGTTTGTAGAGGCTGATCGAAACGGTTTTGTCGTCGGCTACCGAGGAGTTGACCTTGCCCGCGAGGGCCGAAAGGACAGTCCATGCGAAGGTGTCGCGCTCCGGGGCGCGGCCGTCCGTGGTGGGCGCCGAGACGGTCACCTCCAGGGAGTCGTCGACGAGCCGGAAGACGCAGCTGAGCACGGAACCGGGCACGGCCTGCTGGAGCAGGATCGCGCACGCCTCGTCGACAGCGATGCGGAGGTCCTCGATCTCGTCCAGGGTGAAGTCCAAGCGCGCCGCGAGGCCGGCCGTGGCCGTACGCAGCACCGACAGGTAGGCACCCGCAGCCGGAAGGCGGACCTCCACGAAGTCCTGATTCCCGGGCTCGCCTGCGATCTGGGACACCCTCACCTCCAAGGTGGTACAAGCACTTTCGGGGCTCCGGCCGTCGCGCCGCGGCGGTCCGGACTGCGTCACACGGGTGACGCACCACGTTTTTCAGCGGTGACGCTACCGCGCTGCCCAGTTCCGTGTCCCGGGGCCCCACCCCGTTGCTGTCACTCATAGTAAGCCTACGGGTACGGACAGTGGCTAGGGGTTTCGCGGACCCAATTGGAAAGAGCGAGCGTCGGGTTGACGTACCCAGGCCTCAGACGATCGAACCGTCGACAAAGCACCAACGCCAGTTCTCGCCGGGCTCGAAGGTCCGCATCACCGGATGCCCGGTCTCCTTGAAGTGCACCGTCGCGTGCCGGAACGGCGACGAGTCGCAGCAGCCCACGTGCCCGCAGCTCAGGCACAGCCGTAGCTGCACGGGGTGACTGCCGGCCGCGAGGCACTCCAGGCACGTTTCGCTCAAGGGTGCCGGTTCGGGGTGGGGCAGCGCGCTGACGTGCGAGCACTCGTTCATGATGGCCAGGTTACGACGGGAGAGCGGACCGCGGAGGGCCTTGCCGATGGACGTACTGCCCCTGGTGGCGCTGATTGCCGCGAGTGCCGCGATCGCGGGCGCCGCGCGCCGGACCCCGGTCCCCGCACCGCTGCTCCTGGTGGGCGTGGGCCTGATCGCCGCGTACGTCCCCGGCGTGCCGGAGTACCACCTCGACCCGCACGTGGTGCTGCCGCTGATCCTGCCGCCGCTGCTGCACACGGCCGCCCTGGAGAGCTCGTATCTGGACCTGAGAGCCAATGTGCGGCCCGTCGCGCTCCTGTCCGTCGGTTACGTTCTGTTCGCGACCCTGGTCGTCGGCTGGCTCGCATATCTGCTGATCCCCGATCTCCCCCTGACCGCCGCGCTCGTCCTGGGGGCGGTGATCGCGCCGCCGGACGCCGTGGCGGCCACCGCCATCGCGCGCCGCGTGGGACTGCCCTCGCGCATCACGACGATCCTCCAGGGCGAGTCCCTGGTGAACGACGCCACCGCGATCACCGCCTACAAGGTGGCGCTCGCGGCGGCCGTCGGCGAGGGCGCGAGCTGGGGCGGCGGCATCCGGGAGTTCCTGGTGGCCGCTGTCGGCGGGATCGGGGTGGGGCTGATCCTGATGGTGCCGATCCACTGGCTGCGCACCCACCTGAAGGAGTCGCTGCTGCAGAACACGCTGTCGCTCCTCATCCCCTTCGTCGCGTACGCCGCCGCCGAGCAGTTCCACGCTTCCGGAGTGCTCGCCGTGGTCGTGGTGGCCCTCTACTTGGGGCACCGCTCCTGGCAGGTCGACTTCGAGACGCGGCTCCAGGAGGCCGCGGTCTGGAAGGTCGTGGGCTTCCTCCTGGAGTCGGCGGTCTTCGCGCTCATCGGCTTGCAGCTGCCCGTGGTGCTCGGGGAACTCGGGGAGTACAGCGTCGGGCAGGCGATCTGGTACGCCGTCGCGGTGTTCGTGTGCGTCGTGGCGGTGCGCTTCGTGTGGTCGTATCCGGCGACCTATCTGCCGCGCGTGCTGTCGGCGCGGATCCGCGAGCGCGAGGGCGACATGGACTGGCGGCGGCCGCTGATCGTGAGCTGGGCGGGGATGCGCGGCGTGGTGTCCCTGGCGATCGCGTTCTCCATTCCGTTGATGACGGACGACGACGAGCCGTTCCCGGGCCGCAACCTCGTGCTCTTCCTGACCTTCACGACCGTCATCGGGACGCTGGTGGTCCAGGGGCTGTCACTGCCGTGGCTGATCCGGGTCCTGAAGGTGCCAGGGCGGGACGCACAGGCGCAGACGCTGGCCGAGGCGCAGGCGCAGAACGCCGCCTCGCAGGCCGCGGAGGCCCGGCTGCGGGAGCTGATGGAGGACGAGCGGAACCGGCTGCCAGGGCCCCTTGAGGACCGTCTGCGCACCGTTCTCGAACGGCGCCGCAACTCGGTGTGGGAGCGGCTCGGCCAGTCCAACCCCGTCACGGGCGAGTCCGCGGACGGGACCTACCGCAGGCTCACGCGCGAGGCGATCGCCGCGGAGCGCGAGGTGTTCGTACGGATGCGGGACGAGCGGCGCATCGACGACGAGCTGTTGCGGACGCTGCTGCGCAAGCTGGACCTGGAGGAGGCGGCGGCCCACCGGGAGATCGAGGACTGAGCCGGGGGGCGCTGGATGGCGGGCCGGGGCTGAGTGGGCCGGGCGGACCGGGCGAGCAAGGGGGCCGGGGGGGGCGGGAGGCCGCGGGCAGGTCAGGCGGATGGCGTGCCGGTGATGACCGCCGTAACCGTCGTCCCCGGGGCGAAAGCGCCCTCTTCGGAGAGCACGGTCAGCGCGTACAGCAGCTTGGCCACGTAGACGCGCTCTACGGGGACCCCGTGTCGCTGCTCGAAGTCGTCGGCGAAGGCGGTGAGTTCGGCGGTGGTGCGAGCGTAGCCGCCGCAGTGGAAGCGGTCGTCGAGGGACCAGTTGGTGCCGGGGACGCCGAAGGCGGCGCGCTGCAGGCCCGCTATCTCAGGCCCCAGGAAGCCGCCCTTCAGGACGGGTATGCCGAGCGCGCGCTGGCCGGGGCCGAGGCCCGCTGCCAGGCCCGCGAGGGTGCCGCCGGTGCCGCAGGCGACGGCCGCGACGTCGGTGCGGCCGCGCAGCTCCGCGCCGAGGGCCACGCAGCCCTGGACGGCGAGCGCGTTGCTGCCGCCTTCGGGGATGACATACGCGTCCTCGGCGGCCGTCGCCCGCTGGAGCCCGGTCAGGACCGCGGGATCCGCCTTCTGCCGGTACATCGATCTGTCGACGAAGTGCAGCCGCATGCCGTCCGCCGCGCACTGGGCGAGGGACGTGTTCAGGGGGCGGTCGGCCAGTTCGTCGCCGCGGACCACGCCGACCGTGGCGAAGCCCAGCAGGCGGCCCGCCGCGGCGGTGGCCCGCAGGTGGTTGGAGTAGGCGCCGCCGAAGGTGAGCAGTGTGCGGTGGCCCGCCGCCCGCGCCTGCTCCAGGTTGAGGGCGAGCTTGCGGTACTTGTTGCCGGGCAGGTCCGGGTGTATCAGGTCGTCGCGCTTGAGGAGCAGGCGGACGTCGCGGGCCTCGAAACGGGGGTCCATGACCGGCTGCAGCGGGGTGGGGAGCCGGGGTCGCAGGGCGGAGGTGGGCGGGGTGGCGGGCACCCCGCCATTCTCCCTCGTGGTGGGCGGTCTGGGCTGGTGGAGGCGTGGATGGGGGGATAACCGGCTGAGACCGGTCGACACCGGCCGTGGTGGCTGGTTCAGCCCTTCAGCCGCTCTCCGATCCGGTCCCGCATCGCGTCCATCGTGAACCCCTTGGGGTCGATCTTGCCGGGCTGCCACTCCAGGTGGCCGATGACGGAGCGCTCGGTCCAGCCGTGGTGACGGCAGACGGCGGCCGAGACCCTTTCGATGGCGTCCAACTGCTCGTCGGTCCAGGGGTCCTCGCCGTCACCCAGGTTCTCGCACTCGAAGCCGTAGAAGTGCCGGTTGCCGTCGGTGTTGGCCTCGTTGTCCGGCGGGAGCCGCTTCTCCGCGATGACGGCTCGCAGCACGTCGTCGTCGCCGAGGCCGGCGTGGTTGGCGCGGCCGTAGCCGACGAGGTGGACGCGGCCGTCCTTGGTGATGACGCCGTGGCAGAGCGGGCCGGGCAGGGTGGAGTGACCGTCGCGGCACAGGCGCACGGTCAGCTCGCTGCCGGAGGTGACGGTGTGGTGGATCATCACGCCGTGCACCGGGCCCCAGGGGCCCACATGATTGCGGTTGTGCTCGCGCCAGTTGCCGACTTCGACGACCGTGACGCCTTCGTCCCGAAGCAAGTCCAGGAACCTGTTCGCGGACATGGGTGGGGCCATGACCACCTCCTTTGCGGGCGCGACGGTCGCTGGTCGCGATCCGCCTCGTACGCTGCTTGTACCGGAACCGCCGGCGCCCGAACCATCTGTTCGGGCGCCGTGCGAGTCGATCCGGTCAGCCGGAGGGCTGGTCGGTGGGGGTGTGTCAGGCGCGCAGGAAGCCGTCGCCGTGGGTCGCGATGTGCGCCTCGAGGGCGGCGAGTGCCTGCTGGGTGGCGTCCGGGGTGCCGCTGCCGCGTCGCTCCGCGTAGTACGCCGCGCCGAGCTGCTTGAGCAGGTCGTTGCCCGCCCGCTGCGCCTGCACGTCGTCCAGCTTCTGCTTGCCCTGGTTGAGACCCTGCTGCACCTGTTCTCTGGCGCGGTCCAGGAAGCCTGCCATGTCGCTTCTCCCGATGGTTCGGTGCTGATGGTGCGTACGCTGCGCTCGCTCTTGTGAACGAACGCACGGATCTTGGAGTTCCCCTTCGCCCCGTCGCCGTACCCGGTGGGCGCCCGCGTCAGCCGGTCGGCCCGCACGCCAGGGGTTGGCTGAAACCATTCGCCTTGGCGGCTGATATTCCGCTTCTGCGGCCGCGCGGAGCCGCGCCGCAGCGGCCCTTGGACGAACGTACGAGGGATCGGGCCTGGTAAACGGCAACGTGCCCGGTCCACCTCGATCCATTCCCGCTCGTTTGTGTAATGGCGCCCGTACTCACCGTGCTGGAAGGGTTGCGAGCCAGGTCAGCGCATGATTGGGAGGGCATTGTCCATGTCGGTAGGCGAAGAGATCCGTTCGGAGCAGGACCAGCCGCAGCAGAGTCTCGGCACATCCGCCGCGCGGAATCTGGCCACCACCACCAAGTCCGCGCCGCAGATGCAGGAGATCAGCTCCCGCTGGCTGCTGCGGATGCTGCCCTGGGTGCAGGTGCAGGGCGGTACGTACCGCGTGAACCGCAGGACGAGCTACTCGGTAGGGGACGGCCGGGTCACGTTCGTCAAGACGGGAGACCGCGTCGAGGTGATCCCTGCCGAGCTCGGGGAACTGCCGGTCCTGCGGGACTTCGAGGACCAGGAGGTGCTCAGCGAACTGGCGCGCCGCTGCCAGCAGCGCGAGTTCGAGGCCGGCGGGGTGCTCACGTCGTTCGGGAACCAGGCGGACGAGGTGTTCCTCCTCGCCCACGGCCGCGCAGAGAAGATCGGCACGGGTCCCTACGGCGACGACACCGTCCTCGGCACGCTCGCCGACGGCGCGTACTTCGGCGACCAGGCCCTCATCGACCCGGAGACCATCTGGGAGTACACGGTGCGCGCGGTGACGGCCTGCACGGTCCTCACGCTCCCGCGCCAGGACCTGGAGCAGGTCGCGGAGCGCTCCGAGAGCCTGCGCGCCCACCTCGACCGGCTGCGTGCCATCCCCGTCCAGCGCACCAACAACTACGGAGAGGCCGCCATCGACCTCTCCTCGGGCCACGTGGGCGAAGCTGTCCTGCCGGGCACCTATGTGGACTACGAGTCGCGGCCGCGTGAGTACGAACTGAGCGTCGCCCAGACCGTGCTGCGCATCCACACGCGCGTGGCCGACCTCTACAACCAGCCGATGAACCAGACCGAGCAGCAACTGCGGCTGACCGTGGAGGCCCTGAAGGAGCGCCAGGAGCACGAGCTCATCAACAACCGAGAGTTCGGACTGCTCAACAACTGCGAGTACGACCAGCGCCTGCAGCCGCACGACGGCGTGCCGAGCCCCGACGACATGGACGAACTGCTCACCCGCAGGCGCGGATCGAAGCTGTTCCTCGCCCACCCGCGCGCGATCGCCGCGTTCGGCCGCGAGTGCAACAAGCGCGGGCTGGTCCCCGAGACCATCGAGGTGTCCGGCAACCGCATCCCCACCTGGCGCGGCGTGCCGATCTTCCCGTGCAACAAGATCCCGGTGACCGAGGAGCGGACGTCCTCGATCATCTGCATGCGTACGGGCGAGGACGAGCAGGGCGTCGTCGGACTGCACCAGGCGGGCATCCCGGACGAGATCGAGCCGAGCCTGTCCGTCCGCTTCATGGGCATCAGCGACCAGGCGATCATCTCCTACCTGGTGTCGACGTACTACTCCGCGGCCGTCCTGGTACCGGACGCCCTCGGCATCCTGGAGAACGTCGAGATCGGCCGGTGGAGGTGAGGCGACGCCCCGTCGTCGCGGGTGGCGGGCCGTCGCCCGTGCCCATGGGAACGCAGACGGGTAGACCTCTGGCGTACGCGCCCGCAGGTCCAGGATCCGCCACCGTCCGCCGCCCCGCCGGAGTGAGTCCATGACGGACACCACGGACATGACGGAATGCGCGCCCCGCCCCCGCGGGCAGGTCCTCGGGGAGGGGTACGAGGCCGCGGAGATCCTGACGTCGGCGCGGCTGTGCGTCGACCCGGAGCTGCGCGCGGCGGTCGAGTCGCTGCCCGGTTCGTTGCGCCGCATCGCGCTGTACCACTTCGGATGGGAACACGCCGACGGGACGCCCGCGGCCGGGAACGTGGGCAAGGCCATCAGGCCCGCCCTCGTCCTGGCCGCGGTGCGGGCCCTCGGCGGGGACCCGCTGAGCGCTGTCAGGGCGGCCGCAGCCGTGGAGCTGACGCACAACTTCACGCTGCTCCACGACGACGTCATGGACCGCGACGCGACTCGTAGGCACCGCCCCACCGCGTGGACCGTGTTCGGCGACTCCGACGCGATCCTCGCCGGGGACGCCCTGCAGGCACTGGCACAGCGGCTGCTCGCCGAGGACCCCCACCCGGGGGCCCCGGCGGCGGCCGCCCGCCTGGCCGCGTGCGTCGTCGAGCTCTGCGCCGGGCAGCAGGCCGACCGCGCCCTGGAGAGCCGGGGCCCGGACGAGGTCTCGCTCACGGAGTGCCTGGCCGCGGCCGAGGCCAAGACCGGCGCGCTCCTCGGGTGCGCCTGCGCGATCGGCGCGGTGTACGCGGGGGCGGGGGCCGACGAGGTGGAGGCGCTTGACGGGTTCGGGCGGCAGGCCGGGCTCGCTTTCCAGCTCATCGATGACGTGATCGGCATCTGGGGGGATCCCACGCGCACCGGCAAGCCCGCGCGCGCGGACCTCGCCGCCCGCAGGAAGTCGCTGCCGGTGGTCGCCGCGCTGGCCTCCGGCACGCCCGAAGGCGCGGCACTCGCCGGGCTGTACGGCCGAGGGTCGGACCAGGGCGACCTGGACCGGATGGCCCGCGCCGTGGAGGGCGCCGGGGGCCGGGACTGGGCGCAGCTCCACGCGGCGGACCGGATGTCGCGGGCGCTCGGGGAACTGGCCCGGGCGGTGCCCGACCCGGAGCGTGCGGGTGGCCTGCTGGCGCTCGCGGAGTTCGTCACACGCCGGTCGCACTGACCGTCCGAGGGCTTCCCGGCGGGGCGTGAGAGGGGGCGCTCCGCCGGGGAGCCGGCGGTCGTCTTGGGGCAGCCGGTGGTGCGGGAGGGGGTGGGGCGCTGCCGGTCGGCGTGCGGTCATCGGCCGTACGCCGACCGGCTCGCCATGCGCTGACGGGCGGGTCGGCCGGAGGGTCGGAGAACGCCGGGGGCACCGAACCCACAACGCCCCGGCCACCGCTGAAATAGCTGTCTACGGAGCCGTCGTCGCGTACGAAACGATCACTTAGGCTGCGACCGGCAGTGCGGGGCCGGGCCTGAGGTCGCGGGTCGTCGAGGCAAGGACGAGGGGGACGTCGTGGGTGTGCCGATCCGGAGAGCCGGGGAGAGCGACCGGGCGGAGGTGGTCGGGCTGCTCGACGAGGCGTTCATGCGGGATCCGGTGAGCAGTTGGGTGTTCCCGGACGAGCAGCGGCGGCGGAGGCGGCACGGCGCGCTCATGGGCGCCTTCCTCGACATGGCCTTCGCCGAAGGGTACGTGGACCTCGCCGAGGACGGCTCGGGTGTCGCCCTGTGGTGGTCGGTGCCCGCGGGCCCGCCGCCCGGGGACGCCGCCGACGGGCCCGTGCAACTGCGCCAGGCCGTCGACCCGGACAACGAACGCGTCGAGACGATCGGCCGGTTGGCGTCGGAGATCCACCCGTCCGACCGGCCGCACCAGTACCTGCACATGATCGGGGTGAAGCCGGAGCGGCAGGGCGAGGGCATCGGATCGGCGCTCGTCGCCCCGGTGCTCGCGCGGTGCGACCGTGAGGGGCTGCACGCCTACTTGGAGGCGAGCAGCCCGCGCGGGCGGGAGCTGTATCTGCGGCTCGGCTTCACCGACCTCGGCAGCCCGCTGGACCTGCCGGACGGGCCGCGGATGTGGCCCATGTGGCGCGAGCCGCGGGCGGTGTGACGCGGAGACTTCGGCGGCATCGGCGGCCAGAGACAGGCCTGCGGGCGGGCTCATGGAGGCCTGCGGGCGGGCTCACGGATCGGCCTCGGGAACGGCTGTGGCGCAGGGCGCCAGGCCCCCGGGGCCGATTTTTTGTGGCTGTTTCAGAGAAACACTTGAAACCACTGCGGGTGAAGCACTATAAATGCAGTTGTTCGAAGCGGGGGTGGCCCGGTCACCCTCGTCTCAACCCCACTGTCATCTGCGGAAAGAGAATCAGCTTGCGAAAGCTCACCTACTTCGTCGCCGTCTCGATCGACGGGTTCATCGGTGACCCGACGGGCGACGCCAACTCCTTCATGCCGTTCGTGGACGAGGAGTTCCTGGGGTTCCTCAAGACCGAGTACCCGGAGACCGTCTCCGCCACCGGACGCAAGATCCTCGGCTTCGGCGACGGCGTGCCGAACGAGAAGTTCGACACCGTCATCCAGGGCAGGGGCAGCTATCAGCTCGGCCTGGACGAGGGCGAGCCGAGCCCGTACGGGCACCTGCGTGAGTACGTCGCCTCGCACAGCATCGGGGAGTCGCCCAGCCCGAACGTCGAGATCATCACCGACGACCTGCTCGGCAAGGTCCGCGCGCTCAAGGCCGAGGACGGCGAGCTCGGCATCTGGCTGTGCGGCGGTGCCCAGGTCGCCGGTCAGCTGATCGACGAGGTCGACGAGCTGGTCCTCAAGACCTATCCGGTGCTGCTCGGCTCGGGCATGCCGATGTTCGGGGGCGTGGAGTCCGCGGTCAGCGAGTTCGAACTGGCCTCGTCCCGGATCTTCGGCAACGGCGTCGTCGTCCGCACGTACTCCCGCAAGCGCGGGAAGGACTGACCGCTGGGCTGTCCGACCTCGGGGAATCGCCCTACCCTGAGGTCATGGGCAGCGATGGACGCCGGTCCGGCCCCCGTCCGCAGAGCGACCCCGTGTGCAAGCACTGCGGACGGCCCGTCGGTACGGCCATCAAGCGGCGCAAGGTGCTCGGGGCGTACGTCCCGGTGTGGGCTCCGGCTCCTTGCCACAACCCGGAGTGCGACGCGTGCGTCGCCGACGAACCGGACGAGAAGTCGCGGGCGGGACGCGGCTACAAGAGCAAGCACAAGCCCGGGCACCTGCCGAGGCACGCCCCGGAGGCCGGCACCAAGGCCGCGGCGGAGCCCGCGCCGGAGATCGACCTGGAGTCCGGCGCGACTGCGACCGCTCCCCAGGCCGTACCGGAAGTCGCCTCCCGGACGGGAGCGCAAGCGGAGCCGAAGCCCCGCCCCGAGCCCGATCCTCCGTGACACCTCGGAGTCCTCGCCTCTAGGGAGCTGACTGGAACGGCTGCGTCCGGAAGGGGCGGGGGAGCGGGACCCTCGACTGTCAGTGGGCGCGGTTAGGGTTCTGCGCATGAAGGTGACGTGGGGGGTGCGGGGGTCGCGCCGCGTGGCCGTCGCGGTGGCCGTGGTGGCGCTGGCGGCACTGGCGGGGTGCGGGTCCACGACGGGCGGATCCGGCGGGGGCGCGGCGCGTGGCTCGGGAGTGCCTGAGGTCGACGACGAGAAGGACCTGACCGGACTGCCCCTGGAGCGGTACGAGTTCAGTGCGCGTGACCACGAACGCCGGGAGGACGCGTCCGCCCGCTTCACCCAGCGGTGCATGCGGTCCCACGGCTTCCCCGACTTCCCCCTGCGCTGGCGCGACCAGGGCATCGACATGTCCAGCTCCCGGACAGCGGTGGCCATCTCGACGACCCTGTACGGCAGCCTGGACCTCGGCGGCGCCCGCAGCCGCGGCTACGGCCTCGACCGCGAGGCGCTCAAGGCGTTCGAGAAGAAGCGCGCGCCGAAGGGACGCCTGATCACGCCGGACGAGAACACCATGCTGTTCGGCATCGGCATGCCACCAGGCGACGACTCGGCCGCGGGGCGTGCCTCCGGGGCAGGCGGGCGCAAGGCCCCCGAGGACGGCGGACATGAGGTCCCCAAAGCCGGCTGCGTCCAGGTGGGCGCGCGGCGCGTGGTGGCGGACGTCAAGGACGAGACCCGCATGACGGCGTACGTCGTCGGCCGACGCGCCGCGATCGACAAGGCCGTCGCCAAGGACCCACGGATGCGGCGCGCCCTCGACACCTGGGCGGACTGCGTCGTCGACAAGGGCTTCAAGCGGTACGCGAGCCCGGAGGCCGCCTTCCGCGACAAGGCGTGGCACCGCGGCAGCGACGGCGACACCCGGCGCACCCGGCGCGAGCGGGACACGGCCGTCGCCGACATCGAGTGCAAGCGCGAGCACAACACCGCCGGGGTGTGGCGGACCGTCGCGGCCGAGCGGCAGCGGCGCGACATATCCCGGCACAGATCCGCGTACGAAGCCGTGCGCGCCGACCAGGAAAGGGTGCGGTCGACCGTGCGGAGCGTGCTGGGAGCCGGTGGATGAACCGGCACGGTGGAAAGCCTCAACTCCCGTTCGGCGGACAGTCTCACCTCCCGCCTGACAGGACGTCTCACCTCCCGTCCGACAGGAACTCTCACCTCCCGTTCGACGTCGTCCTCACCGACCTCGACGGCGTCATCCGCTTCTACGACATGTCCGACGTCGCCGAGCTCGAACGCGCCGCCGGGCTGCCCGAAGGTGCCACCGCCGAGGTCGCGTTCGCGCCGGAGACCGATCTGCCGCTCATGCTCGGGCGGATCGGCAAGTCGGAGTGGGCCGACTCGATCGCGGCCGGACTCGCGCGCGGGCACGGGCTCGCCCCGGCGCACGGGCGTGAACTCGGCATCGCCCTGGCCGACTCCAAGTTCTGGGCCGACCAGACGGTCGTCGGCCTGCTGCGGCGGGCCCGCGCGCACGTACGCGTGTCGATCGTCACCAACGCCACCCCCTGGCTGGACGACGACCTGGCGCTGCTCGGCCTCAACACCCTCGTGGACGACGTGGTCTCCAGCGCGGTACTCGGCGTGGTGAAGCCCGACCGCCGCATCTACGAAGTCGCCGCCGAGCGTCTGGGTGTCGCGGTCACCCGCTGCCTGTTCGTGGACGACCGCGAGGAGAACGTGGACGCGGCGGTCGCGCTGGGCATGACGGGCGTGCTGTACCGGGGGCCGGACGACCTGGAGACGGCGCTGGGGCCCGTGTTGGGCTGAGGGTGCCCGCACCGGGGGCGTGGGCAGCGGGCGGACATCCGTGGCCGCGGCATTCCCGGCACCGCACCCCACCCAGTGTCGCCCGCCCGCACCACACCCCGTCCCGTGTCGCCCGCCCGCACCACACCCCATCCCGTGTCGCCCGCTCGCACCGCGCGGTCCGCCCGCACCGGGGCGTCGACGTACGTCATGGCAATGTCCTCCAAGTCACATCGGCAAGATCGCTTCCGCCGCACCGCTTCGTGGTCTGCTGGTCCACACCTGCCGTGCCGACCTGCGGCGCACCGTCGTCGCGGGTACGTCACCGCTACGACGGATCACGACGAAGGAATGTGACGGATGGACGGAAGAGATCTTCTGGCACAGCGCTTCGAGGAGCACAGGCCTCGCCTGAAGGCGGTCGCGTACCGCATGCTCGGCTCCTTGAGCGAGGCCGAGGACGCCGTCCAGGAGACCTGGTTGAAGCTCAGCCGCGTCGACGACGAACGCGTGGAGAACCTGGGCGGTTGGCTCACGACGGTCGTCGGCCGCGTCTGCCTCGACCTGCTGCGGGCGCGCAAGCAGCGCGGCGAGCAGCCCCTGGACGTCCAGGCCTCCGACACGCACGTGCCCGACCCGGAGGTCAGCCCGCTGCCGGGCGGCCGGGACGCCGTCGACCCCGAGCAGGAGGCTCTGCTCGCGGACTCGGTGGGGCTCGCGCTGCTCGTCGTCCTGGACACGCTGAGCCCCGCAGAGCGGCTCGCGTTCGTGCTGCACGACATGTTCGCCGTGCCGTTCGAGGACATCGCGCCCATCGTCGAGCGGGCCCCGGCCGCGACCCGGCAGCTCGCGAGCCGGGCCCGCCGCCGGGTGCGCGGCTCGGACCCGGCGCCCGCCCCGGACACGGACCGCACCCGGCACCGCCAGGTCGTCGAGGCCTTCCTCGCGGCGGCCCGCAAGGGCGACTTCGACGCGCTGCTCGAACTTCTCGACCCGGGCGTGGTGCTGCGGGCCGACGGCGGCGGCGCCGAGGGCCTCTCCCGGCTGGTGCGGGGCGCGACCGCGGTGGTCGCCGGGGCACGCTCGTTCTCCACGCTGGCGCCGACCACCTACCTCGCGCTGGTCAACGGCAAGGTGGGGCAGATCGCCGTCCACGACGGAAGGGCGTTCTCCGTCGGCGAGTTCACCGTCAGGGACGGCCGGATCGTCGAGATCAACATCCTGGCGGACCAGGAGCGGCTGCGGGAGCTCGTGGACGAGCGGACGGTCGCGGCGGTCACGTCCGCGGGACCCGCCGCGGGCGCCGACGCCGGGGCGGGAACCGCCACGGATGCCGGAGCCGATGCCGGAACCAACACCGCCGACGGCACCTCCTCCACCGCCGACGGCACCCCTCCCACCGCCGACTGACCCTCACCCCACCCGGGTCCGCCGCGTGACCCGCTGCACGTACTCCTTCCGGTCCAGCGGATTGTGGTCCGTGCGCGGGCGCGCCGGCGGCGTCCCGGTCACCGGCGCGTAGTGGTCGAAGGCGGACTCCAACTCGCCCTCGCCGCGCGTCAGTCCGGGCAATGCCTGCTCAAGGCCGTGCACGTGCGCGGCGGGGATCACCCCGTCGATGACGTACGTGGACCCGTGTGCCGTCGGCGCGTGCGGCACCGCGCGCAGCCGTCCGAGAGCGGACAGCAGCGTGCCGAACACGTCGGCGGGCACGGTGAGCCGGAACCGGTGCATGGGCTCGTGCACCCGCGTCCCCGCCCGCCGCAGCGCGTCCATCAGGACGAGCGGGGTGAGCTGGCGGAAGTCCCCGGCCGTGCTGGACATGCTCTTGTCGAAGACGGCGTGGGCGTGGCTCTGCCGCGGCCAGTACCCGGAGTGCGTCATCGTGACGAGGCAGTCGGGCACCTCCCATCCGTGCAGCCCCTGTGCCAGCGTCTCCCTGACCGTGTCCTCCACTGCCTTGAAGAACGCGTAAGGCATGGAGCCGAGTTCCACCCCCAGCCGGAATTCCACGCCCTTCCCGGCCGGCGCGGGCTCCACCCGCAGACCCACCGTGGCGAGGAACGGATTGGGGTCGGTGTCGATGAACTCCGTGTGCGCGCCGGTGCCGACGACCCGCTCCACGCACAGGGTCGTGCTCTCGCGGAACTCCACGCCGACGCCGAACTCGTCGGCGAGCGTGGCCTCGATGACCTCCTTCTGCACCTCCCCGTACAGGGACACGGAGATCTCCTGCCGCAGCGCGTCCTGCCGCAGGTCGATCAGCGGGTCCTGTTCGGCGAGCTGGGTCAGCGCCGCGTGCAGGGCGGCCCGGTCGGCGGCATGCCGGGGCGCGACGACGGTTTCGAGGGTCGGCGGGGCGAAGTGGTGCGCGGTGGTGTGCCGTTCGGGTACGTGGCGCGCGTCGCCGAGCACGTCCCCGATGCGTACGCGGGTGAGCCCCCACAGCTTCGCGATCTGCCCGGCGGCCACGGCGTCACGCCGCACGGCCGCGCCCTGCTCGAAGACGCTGACGGCGGTGACCTTGCTGTCGTCGGCATGCTCCTGCTCGGGCTCGCGACCGGCGAGCGCCACCCGGTCGCGTACGCGCACCGTGCCCGAGAAGAGGCGCGCGTACGCCACCTTCTCGCCCGAGGGGCCGCGTTCGACCTTGAAGACGGTGCCCGCGACGGGTCCGTCCGCCGCCCCGGCCGCCGCGGGCAGCAGCTCCTTGACGGCGCCGGTGAGCGCGTCCAGGCCGGTGCCGGTCATGGCCGAGCCGAAGAACACCGGGTGGACCCGGGCCCGCCGGGTCTGGTCCGCGAGGGCCGCACGCAGCCCGCGGGGCGCAAGGGCGGCGGCTTCGTCCTCCACGTACGCGGACAGCAGCGCGTCGTCGTGCTCGGCGAGGAGCTCCGCCAGGCGGCCGGTGAAGAGGGGATCGTCGGCGGCGTACGGGACGTACCGCGCGGCGTGGCCGCCGGGGGCGCGCACCGTGCCCATGGGAGCGATGGCGGGCGTCAGTTTCCGGGCCAGCTCGGCGAGTACGCGCTCGGGGTCCGCGCCGCGGCGGTCCACCTTGTTGACGAAAACGAGCGTGGGGATGGCGAGTCTGCGCAGCGTACGCATCAGGACGCGGGTCTGCGCCTGGACGCCCTCGACGGCGGACACGACGAGCACGGCACCGTCGAGCACGCTCAGGACCCGCTCCACCTCGGCGATGAAGTCCGGGTGGCCGGGGGTGTCGATGAGGTTGACCGAGACGTCGTCGATCGCGAACGACACGACCGCCGACTTGATGGTGATGCCGCGCTGCCGCTCCAGCGCGAGGGAGTCGGTCTGGGTGCTGCCGGCGTCGACGCTGCCGATCTCGTCGATGACTCCGGCGGCGTGCAGCAGCCGCTCGGTCAGGCTGGTCTTACCGGCGTCGATATGCGCCAGAATGCCCAGGTTAAGGGTGTGTTGACGGCTCTGGGTGAGTTGAAGGGCGTGCGATTGCACTAGGCGTCATGTCCTCGTTTTGGGGGTTGATTCCTTCCTGGTGGGACATGGACGTCTGGCGCATTCGGGGAACTCCTGGCTCACTCGGGGCGGGTGGCGGCGCGCGGGGCGCGGCGCGGGTGGTGCCACGGTCAGTGCAGCAGGGGGTGGCGGGCGGCGGCAACCGAATTTGTGGGCGGGGGAGGGGCGAGGGCGGCCGTCTGCGTACGCCGGGGGGAGAGAGCGGGGGCCGTGTCCTGGCGGCGTGACAGACGACCGCACCCGGCCCGTCAGGGCCGCCGTGACTACGGCGGACCGGCGGACCGGGTGCGGTCGGGTGGGCGAGGGGCCGGTCCGCGCGGACCGGATTCCGGGCCCGGTTCAGGCCTTCTTGGTCTCCCAGAAGATGCGGTCGATCTCGGCGATCAGCTCGAGAGCCTTCTCGCCGGTCTTCGGGTCCGCCGACGCCTTCGCGGCCGAGAGGGCCTTGAGGGTGTCGTTGACCAGCGTGTGCAGCTCCGGGTACTTCTCGAAGTGCGGGGGCTTGAAGTAGTCGCTCCAGAGCACCGACACGTGGTGCTTGGCGAGCTCGGCGCGCTGCTCCTTGATGACGGTGGCGCGAGCCTGGTAGTGCGCGTCGTCGTTGGCGGCCATCTTCTCCTGGACGGCCTTGACCGACTCCGCCTCGATGCGGGCCTGGGCCGGGTCGTACACGCCGCAGGGCAGGTCGCAGTGTGCGCTGGCCTTCACCTTGGGGGCAAACAGGCGGGAGAGCATTGAGCTGTCCTTCCTCGTGATCGTCTTCTCAGGTGGGACATTACTCCGTGAGAGACCTGTTTTCGCGAGTGCCCCCATGGGCTTAGGACAAAAGTCCAGGGTCACACTGGAGACGGTGGAGGATTGGACCGGGAGGCCGGTGGAGGATGGGTCCGGGAGGTTGTCTGATGCCGGAGACGACGGCAGACGGGCGGGAGACACGCGTGCCGTTCCAGCTGATCGAGGTCGACGGGCCGTCGATGGTGCCCACGCTGAATCCGGGGGACTGGATGCTGGTGCGGCACGGTGCCCGGGTGCGCCCCGGTGACGTGGTGATCCTGCGTCATCCGCTGCAACAGGACCTGCTGGTGGTCAAGCGTGCCGTCGAACGGCGCGACGGCGGCTGGTGGGTGCTCGGCGACAATCCGTACAACGCGGGGGGCGACAGCACGGTCTACGGAGTCGTGCCGGAGGAGCTGGTCCTCGCACGTGTGCGTGCGCGGTTCCGGCCGCTGAGCAGATTCCGTGAGGAGCGCGAGGCGCGGGGGCGGCGTCAGCTCTCGCTGGCCGCGCTCGTCTCCTGGACCTTCTTGGCGGTGCGCCCCGTGCTCGCCGACCGCTCGCTCTCCAGGCGCTTGCGCGCGCGGTAGGCCGCGACGTTCGCACGCGTCGCGCAGCGGTCCGAGCAGTAGCGCCGGGAGCGGTTGGTCGAGGTGTCCAGATAGGCGTTGCGGCACGGCGTCGCCTCGCACAGGCCGAGCCGGTCCACGCCGTACTCCGTGAGGTGGAAGGCGAGGCCCATCGCGGCGATCGCCGCGTACCCGGCGGTCACGTTCGACGGGTGGTCCGCCAGGTGCATGTGCCACAGGGGGCGGCCGTCGTCGTCCCTGTAGTCGTGGCCGGAGATCTGGGGGCTCACCGGGAACTCCAGGAGCAGGGAGTTCAGCAGGTCCACGGCCAGTGTCTCGTCCCCGCCGTCGGCCGCCTCGAAAACGCCGCGCAGCCGCGCCCGTACCGAGCGGAAGCGCGTCACGTCGGAGTCCGTCGCGCGCCGCGCGGCCTGCTGG
Organism: Streptomyces flavofungini; assembly: GCF_014650815.1. Lineage (GTDB taxonomy): Bacteria > Actinomycetota > Actinomycetes > Streptomycetales > Streptomycetaceae > Streptomyces > Streptomyces flavofungini. Next base: position 331,042 of record NZ_BMVR01000002.1, on the reverse strand, counting down.
TTCTCGCCGAACAGTTCGCGGATTGCGTCCACGGAGGTCAGCGAGTCCTTGTGACGAGCCGGTTCCTCGGTGTTGACCAGGCGTACGGCGTAGTCCGAGTAATAGGCCAGTTCCACTTGTAGTCCTTACGGGGGCGGGCTATCTTCGTTCTCGTGCGAGGTAACAGTCGCTTTTCGCTCGCGGGTGTTACCTCGACGAGATTAGTCGAGCGTAGTACGGGACGGAGGTCTTCCGGTGACGGAAACGGCTAGCGGTACGGGGTTCGGGACCGACTGGCGTGCCTGGCAGGAGAGTTGGGATCGGCAGCAGGAGTGGTACATGCCGGACCGTGAGGAGCGGTTCCGCGTCATGCTGGACATGGTCGAGGCCCTTGTCGGCCCCGAGCCGCGCGTCCTTGACCTCGCGTGCGGTACAGGAAGTATTACGGACAGACTCCTCAAAAGGTTCCCGAAGGCCGTCAGCACGGGCGTCGACCTCGACCCCGCCCTGCTCGCCATCGCCGAGGGCACCTTCGCCGACGACGACCGCGTCACCTTCGTGACCGCCGACCTGAAGGACCCGGGCTGGACCTCCCAGCTTCCGCACGACTCGTACGACGCCGTCCTCACCGCGACCGCCCTGCACTGGCTGTTCAGCGAACCGCTGGCCGCGCTCTACGGCCAGCTCGGCAAGATCGTGGCCGACGGCGGCGTCTTCATGAACGCTGACCACATGCCCGACCCCGCCACCCCGCGCATCAACGCCGCCGACCGCGAGCAGCGCCACGCCCGCCAGTCCGCCGCGAAGGCCGCGGGTGTCCTGGACTGGGCGGACTGGTGGGCGCTCGCCGCCAACGACCCGGTCCTCGCCGAGCCCACCGCCAAGCGGTTCGAGATCTACGGGGAGCACGCCGACGGCGACACCCCGACCGCCGAGTGGCACATCCGCACCCTCCGGGAGGCGGGTTTCGCCGAGGCCCGCACGGTGTGGTCGTCGCCGTCGGACGCTCTGGTCCTAGGCCTGAAGTAGGGACTTCGGCCGCACTGCGGTTCTGCCGCAACTCGCCTACGTAGAGGGGCGGTACGGATCACCGATCCGTACCGCCCCTCTACGTAGGCATCGATTCACAGCCCTTGTGGGACCTCGCGCCTTACAGGACCTTCGACAGGAACGACTTCGTCCGGTCGTGCTGCGGGTTGGTCAGGACGTCCCGCGGGTTGCCGGACTCGACCACCACACCGCCGTCCATGAAGACCAGGCTGTCGCCGACCTCGCGGGCGAACCCCATCTCGTGGGTGACGACGATCATCGTCATGCCGGACTCGGCGAGGTCGCGCATGACGTCGAGGACGTCGCCGACCAGCTCCGGGTCGAGCGCCGACGTCGGCTCGTCGAAGAGCATCAGCTTCGGGTCCATCGCGAGCGCGCGGGCGATCGCCACGCGCTGCTGCTGGCCGCCGGAGAGCTGCGAGGGGTAGCTCTTCGCCTTGTCGGCCAGCCCGACCCGCTCCAGGAGCTGCCCGGCCCGCTCCCGCGCGGCCGCCTTCGGCTGGCCCTTGACCTGGACCGGCGCCTCCATGACGTTCTCAAGGGCCGTCATGTGCGGGAACAGGTTGAAGCGCTGGAAGACCATGCCGATGTCCCGGCGCTTCAGGGCCACCTCGCTGTCCTTGAGCTCGTACAGCTTGTCGCCCTTCTGCCGGTAGCCGACCAGCTCCCCGTCGACGTACAGCCGCCCGGCGTTGACCTTCTCCAGGTGGTTGATGCAGCGCAGGAACGTCGACTTGCCGGAGCCGGAAGGGCCGATGAGGCAGAAGACCTCGCCGGACTTGACCTCGAGGTCGATGCCCTTGAGGACCTCGACGTGGCCGAACGACTTGTGGACGCCCTCGGCCTTCACCATGGCGGTCATCGGATGCCTCCCCCACGGTTGCTGAGCGACAGCATGTTGGCCTTGATCTTCATCCAAGGCGTGTCCGGCAGGGCGCGCGAGGAGCCGCGCGCGTAGTAGCGCTCCAGGTAGAACTGACCGACGCTGAGGATCGACGTCATGATCAGGTACCAGGTGGCGGCCAGGAGCAGCGCCTCCACCGTCGCGCCGGACGAGGTGCCGATGTCCTGGGCGTACTTCAGGAGCTCGTAGTACTGCACCGCGGCGACCAGCGACGTCGTCTTCAGCATGTTGATGACTTCGTTGCCCGTCGGCGGCACGATCACGCGCATCGCCTGCGGGATGACGATGCGGCGCAGCGTCTTGTTGTGGCTCATGCCGAGCGCCTGCGAGGCCTCGGTCTGGCCCTCGTCGACCGACAGCAGGCCCGCGCGGCAGATCTCCGCCATGTACGCGGCCTCGTTCAGGCCGAGACCCAGGAGCGCCGTCAGGAACGGCGTCATGAAGTCCGACCACTCGTCCTTGTAGATCGGACCGAGGTTGATGTACTCGAAGACGAAGCCGAGGTTGAACCAGATGAAGAGCTGGACCAGGACCGGCGTACCGCGGAAGAACCAGATGTAGAACCAGGCGATCGACGAGGTCACCGGGTTCTTCGACAGCCGCATGACCGACAGCGTGATGCCGCCGACCACGCCGATGAGCATCGAGAGGACCGTCAGGATCAGCGTCTCCCGGACGCCCTTCATGATGCGGTCGTCGAAGAAGTTGTCCGGGATCGCGTTCCAGTTGATGTCACCGTTGGCGAACGCGAGGATGATCGCGACGAGCACGCCGATGGCGAGGACGGCCGCTACGTACCGGCCGTAGTGGCGCACCGGGATCGCCTTGATCGCCTCGGGGGCGGAGCGCGGTGGCTCATCCTTGGGCGCGGAATCGCCCGACTTGCTGATGTCCGTTGTCACGGGTGTGGCCTTTCAGCGACGAGATGACGAGACGCGGTCACTTGCCGCCGTTGATCTTGGCTTCCTTGACTGCGCCTGCGTCGACGCCCCACTTCTTGATGATCTTCTCGTACTGGCCGTTCGCGACGATCGCGTCCAGCGCCATCTTGATCGCGTCGCGCAGCTTGGGGTTGTTCTTGGCGATCGCGATGCCGTACGGAGCGGCCTCGACCTGGTCGCCCACGAGCTGGAAGTCCTTGCCGCCGCCGGAGGTCTTGACCGCGTACGCCGCGACCGGGAAGTCCGAGGAGCCGGCGTCGGCGCCGCCGGAGCGCAGCCGGGTCTGGGCCTGCTGGTCGTTGTCGAAGGACTCGATCGAGATCTTGCCGCTCTTGCACTTCTTCGACTCGGCCTTGGCCAGGTCGTGCGAGACGGTGCCGCGCTGGACCACGATCTTCTTCCCGCAGAGGTCCGACCAGGTCTTGATGCCCTGGTCGTCGCCCTTCTTGGTGTAGATCGAGACGCCCGCCGTGAAGTAGTCGACGAAGTCGACGCCGGTGCCGACCTTCTTGCCGGTCTCCTCGTCGATGCCTTCCTGGCGGTTCTTGGTGTCGGTCATGGCCGACATGGCGATGTCGTAGCGCTTGGAGCGCAGACCGCCGAGGAGCGTGTCGAAGGTGCCGTTGTCGAACTCGAACGTCACGCCGAGCTGCTTGCCGAGCGCATCGGCGATGTCCGGGTCGATACCGACCGTCTTGCCGTCCTTGTCCTTGAACTCGACCGGCGGGTAGGCGATGTCCGAGCCGACCTTGATGACGCCCTTGTTGCGGATGTTCGCGGGCAGCTCGTCAGAGAGGGGAGCGCTGACGACCTTCTTGCCGCTGCCCTCTTTCTTGTCCGTCTGGTCGCCGCAGCCGGTGAGCAGCAGCGTGCCGGCGACCGCGATCGCGCCGACAGCGACGATCCGGGACTTCGCGGACGTCGCGGCGGTCGTGCGACAAATGGTGCCTGCGGTCATAGGGGTTCCTCCGGCGGATGGGGGAGCAGCCAAGCGGTCGTGCACACACCTTCGGGTGTCGCGACCTCGTGTGATGAGGCATCTTGCCATTCGGACAGCCCGATTCTGGGGGCTGGAGATGTCAAAATCGGATAACGGGCGATCGGCAAACCCCAACAGCCCGGTGCGTCACGGTCATTACCGTGTCGGTGCGAACGATCGCCAACCATTTGATAACCACCCAATCTCGCGATGCGGACTGCCGGGGTGGGAATTTACTAGCAATACGGACATTTTACTCTCCTGGTCCAGGAGATACCTGCTGTTCACATCGGTCTGACACAGATATGGCTCGTCGGCGGTCGGAGGCATCCGGTAGAAAAGACGGTTACACCCCTCATCCGGGGCCAGGGCACGTGTGCGGCGTGCCCGCGCGTTCGTACGTACCTCCCGTACCGCTCCGCCGACAGGCGGGGAGCCAACGGCCGCAAGGCCCGCGGGCTCAGCACGGACGCGGTTCCCGCCCCACTTCTCCACCAGGAAGTGGTTCACCCTCAACCAAGAAGAATTAAGGGGTCAGACACAGTGGCAGCGGAGATCGTCAATCCTCGCAGCGGAAGCCGTGGTACCGGCGGAAGCCTGGGTTCCAGCGGCAGCACAGCCGGTCACGAAGGCGCGGAGGAGCCCTTCGATCCGGCCTTCGCGCTGCACCGCGGCGGCAAAATGGCCGTCCAGGCGACCGTGCCGGTGCGCGACAAGGACGACCTGTCCTTGGCGTACACGCCGGGCGTCGCGAAGGTGTGCAGCGCCATCGCCGAGAAGCCGGAGCTCGTCCACGACTACACGTGGAAGTCGAACGTCGTCGCCGTCGTCACCGACGGCACCGCCGTGCTCGGCCTCGGCGACATCGGCCCGGAGGCCTCGCTCCCCGTCATGGAGGGCAAGGCCATCCTCTTCAAGCAGTTCGGCGGGGTCGACGCGGTGCCCATCGCGCTCGCCACCACCGACGTCGACGAGATCATCGACACGGTGGTGCGGCTCGCGCCGTCCTTCGGCGGCGTCAACCTGGAGGACATCTCCGCGCCGCGCTGCTTCGAGATCGAGCGGCGGCTCCAGGAGCGCCTCGACATCCCGGTCTTCCACGACGACCAGCACGGCACGGCCGTCGTCACCCTGGCCGCCCTGCGCAACGCGGCGCGGCTGACCGGGCGCACCCTCGGTGACCTGCGGGCCGTGATCTCGGGCGCGGGCGCGGCCGGTGTGGCCATCGCGAAGTTCCTGCTCGAAGCGGGGCTCGGCGATGTCGCCGTCGCGGACCGCAAGGGTGTCGTGTCCCGGGACCGGGACGACCTGACGCCGGTCAAGCGGGAGCTCGCCGAGCTCACCAACAAGGCCGGGCTCAGCGGCTCACTCGAATCCGCCCTGGCCGGCGCGGACGTCTTCATCGGCGTCTCCGGCGGTACGGTGCCCGAGCCCGCGGTGGCCTCCATGGCGCCGAACTCGTTCGTGTTCGCCATGGCCAACCCGAACCCCGAGGTGCACCCCGACATCGCCCACAAGTACGCCGCCGTGGTGGCGACCGGGCGCTCGGACTACCCGAACCAGATCAACAACGTGCTCGCGTTCCCCGGGATCTTCGCGGGCGCGCTGCAGGTGCGGGCGTCCCGGATCACCGAGGGTATGAAGATCGCGGCCGCCGACGCGCTGGCCGGTGTCGTCGGCGACGAGCTGTCCGCCGACTACGTCATCCCCTCGCCGTTCGACGAGCGGGTGGCTCCCGCGGTCACCGCGGCTGTTGCGGCGGCCGCGAGGGCTGAGGGCGTGGCCCGCCGCTGACGTCTGGGGCCCCGCCGGTCGTTCGGCGGGGCCCTCGCTTTTCGTCTTCCCGCCCGCCTGCTTTTGCCTTCGCACCCGCCCGCTTTGTTTTCCCACCCGCCCACCCGCTTCTGGTCGTCCGGAGGGTGGGTGCTGCTTTTGGGGTTGGGCGGGGTGGCGGGTGCGGGGTGGGCTGCCCTGGTGGGCAGGGGCTCGGGGTTCGCCCTGGTCCCGCCCCCCCGGGGGGGCTGTGGGTAATCGTCCCCGCTGGGCGGGACGGGTGGGCACAGCTGCGGCGCCTCGGGTCCGGGGCTGAGCACGACTGCCCGTGCCGAACCGGGGTGTCCGGGGTGCGGGGCTGGGGGCGCCTGGCGGGCCGGCGGTGCCGGAGGGCGTGCTGGCGGGGCCCGGGGCGGGGTCCGTCGCCCGATCCTGTCGCGGGGCGGAGGCGACGCGCAGGATGGGCCGGTCCGGACCAGGCCCGGTGGGCGGGCGACGCGGCGCGGGTCACACCCGCGGGACATTCCGAAGGCCCAGGGGCCAGGCATATCGTCGGCGCCATGTTCGCTGCCTACGCCGCCCGCATCAACCGCGATCACCCCCTCACCGGCCTGGAACTGGGGGACCGCCCGGCCCCCACCCCACGCCCGGGCTGGTCGACCGTGAACGTCAAGGCCGCCTCCCTCAACCACCACGACCTGTGGTCCCTGCGCGGGGTCGGCCTGGACGAGGGCAAGCTCCCGATGATCCTGGGCTGCGACGCGGCCGGCCTCGACGAGGACGGCAACGAGGTCGTCCTGCACTCCGTCATCGGCCAGTCCGGCCACGGCGTCGGCCACCGCGAGCGCCGCTCCATCCTCACGGAGCAGTACCAGGGCACCTTCGCCGAGCAGGTCGCCGTACCCACCTGGAACATCCTCCCCAAGCCCAAGGAACTCTCCTTCGCCGAGGCCGCCTGCCTCCCCACCGCCTGGCTCACCGCATACCGCATGCTCTTCACCAACGCAGGCGTACGCCCCGGAGACTCGATCCTCGTCCAGGGCGCCGGCGGCGGCGTGGCGACCGCCGCCATCGTGCTCGCCAAGGCCGCAGGCCTGAAGGTCTTCGCCACCAGCCGCGACGAGGCCAAGCGCAAGCGCGCCCTCGAACTGGGCGCGGTGGAGGCCCTGCCGTCCGGCGCCCGGCTGCCGCAGCGGGTCGACGCGGTCATCGAGACGGTCGGCGCCGCCACCTGGTCGCACTCCATCAAGTCGCTGCGCCCCGGCGGCACCCTCGTCATCTCCGGAGCCACCAGCGGCGACCGGCCCTCCCACGCCGAACTCACCCGCGTCTACTTCCTGGAACTGCGCATCGTCGGCTCCACCATGGGCTCCAAGGACGAACTGGAAGACCTCCTGTCGTTCTGCGCGGCCACCGGTGTACGCCCCGTGATCGACGAGGTCCTGCCCCTCGACCGCGCCCGCGAGGGCTTCGAACGCCTGGAGGCGGGTGACCAGTTCGGCAAGATCGTGCTGACGGTCTGAGGTCACCGAGTCCGCCCCCACTGTCAACTACGGTTGACAGTGGGGGCTTGTCAACGTACGTTGACACCATGACCGAAGCAACGGATCTCGCCGAGCGCGCGGGCGACCGCGATCCACGAGTCGGGCTGCGAGCCGTCACCGCGCTGCGGCGCCTGGTGGAGCAGCTCGAGGCCGTGCAGGTGCGCAGCGCGCGCCAGCAGGGCTGGTCGTGGCAGGAGATCGCCGCGGAACTGGGCGTGAGCAGGCAGGCCGTGCACAAGAAGTACGGGAGGCAGTGATGTTCGAACGCTTCACCAAGGGTGCCCGGGACGTGGTCACGGGCGCGGTCGAGCAGTCCGAACGGGCGGGCGCCGACTCCATCGACGACGGACACCTCCTGCTCGCGCTGCTCGACCGCGAGGGCACCCGCGCCTCCTTCGCCCTGGCCGCCCTCGGTGCCGACCGGCGCCGCGAGGACATCGCCGGAGCACTGGCCGAGGCGCGGCGCCGGGGCGGCCTCACCCAGGCCGACACCGACGCCCTCGCCGGGCTCGGCATCGACGTCGACGAGATCGTCTCCCGCGTCGAACAGGCCCATGGCGCCGGAGCGTTGGCGGGCGTGGGCGCCCGCCGCGAACGCCGGGGCCTCGGTGCCTGGATCGGCCACCGCGGCTTCACCCGCGACGCCAAGGACACCCTGGAACGAGCCCTCCGCATCGCCACGGCCCGTAGCGACCGCAGCATCGGCGACGAACACATCCTCCTCGCTCTGACGACCCGCCCCGGCATGGTCGCCGAGGCCCTGGCGGACCACGGGGTAACGCGAGCCGCGGTGGAACGCGTGCTGTATCAGGCCTAGGGCCAGCTGCGGGGTGGGGTGGGCTGGCAGGCCACCTCACCCCGGCTTGCAGCAGGCCTGGGGTCGACTGGGGCGGGGTGGGCTGGGACGCTCCTCGCCCTGCCTCGCGTCCGGCCTGGGACGGACTGCGGGTCGAGGGGGAGCTGGCATGCTCCCTCGCCCTGTGTTCCGTCAGGCCCAGGGGCGACTGCGGGGCGGGGTGAGCTCGGGTGCCACCTCGCCCGCCTTGCGGCAGGACTGGGGCCCGCTTCGGGTCGGGGTGCTCCGTGAAGCCACCCCGACCTGCGTCCGGCTTCGGGGTGTCTGCCGGACGGGGTGCGCCGCGAGGAGCCTGCCCGGGCCGCGATCCACCCCTGTGGGCCTGCCTGTCCTGAACGGGCTTCCACCGTCGGTCGCACCGGCACCGTTCGGGGCTGCGTCGCCCGGAGCGCCCGCCCTTGCGGGGCGCCCCAGTCCCACCCCTTCACCGAAACCGGGGCGCTGTGCCCCCTGGACCCCGGCCCTCCCGCCGACGTCTCCTTCGGGCGGACCAGCCCCGCCGAAGAGTGACATCGCCTCACCGCCACCCCACGGCCCCACAACCTCACGGCCGCCGCCAGGCCGATGTCGACGTCCCGCCCGGCGCCGAGTCAGGATTTGGGCGACTCAGGAGCCTTAGGCGTCCGCAGCACCGCCCCGATGTGCGCCGCCGCCTCCGACAGATGCCGGCGGGCCTCGCGGAGCTGCTCCTCGGACACCCCGCAGTCGCGGGCCGCGTCGCGGATGTCGTCGCGGAAGCGGTCCAGGAGTCGGTCCAGGTCGCGTGCGGGCTCGCCGCTGGACTCCTCGTGGGCCCAGTCCGGGACGTACTCGACGGGCACCTCGTCCCGCTCGACCGTGAACACGGGCCCCGGCTCGGACGACTTGGGCCCCGACGTCTTGTCCGACGTCCCGAAACCGAAGTCCTTGCCGAAGTCGACCCCGAAGTCCTTGCCGAACTCCTTCCCGAAGTCGCCGAATTCCTTGGCCAGTTCGGACAGGCCCTCACGGACACCCGTCGGCCAGTCGCCGCGCGCGAAGTGGTCCTGCACCTGCTCCTGCACCCGCTTGGCCATGCGCTGCAGCTCCTCCTGGGCTTCCGCCCGCACCCGCTCCTGCGCGTCCTTCGCCTGCCTGCGCGCCCGCTGGGCCTCCTCGCGGGCCCTGCGGCTCTCGTCCTTCGCCCGCCGAGCCTGCTCCTTCCACTCCTGCCGGGCGCGCCGGAACTCCTCCTTCGCCTGGCGCCAGCCGTCGCTGTCCGTCCAGGAGTTGTCGAAGAAGTCCGACGGGTTCGGGAAGCCCGCGCCCGTGCCGGACTTGCTGCCGGCGCGCGCCTCCTGGGCGGCCGCCCGCATCTCCCGACGCAACTCGCCCGCCGCGCCCTGCGCGCCGTCGCGGATCTCGGCGGCGAGCCCTGCCACCGACTCGCGGATCTCCAGCTCCAGGTCGGCCAGCTCGCCGCTGCGGTCCGCCAGCTCGGCGCGGCCCGCGTCAGTGATCGCATACACCTTCCGGCCGCCCTCGGTGGTGTGGGTGACCAGGCCCTCCGCCTCCAGCTTGGCCAGGCGGGGGTACACGGTGCCCGCCGAGGGGGCGTACAGCCCCTGGAAACGCTCCTCCAGCAGGCGGATCACCTCATAGCCGTGGCGCGGGGCCTCGTCCAGGAGCTTGAGCAGATACAGGCGCAGGCGGCCGTGGGCGAACACGGGAGGCATCTCAGAGCACCTTCTTGTCGGTCGGGGCGTCGGCGGCGTCCGCCTTGGGGGTGTCGGCGGGGGTGTCCGCGTCCGGGCCGCCGGTCGGGGTGGCGGCCGGAGAGTGCGGGGTCGGCGGCGGGGAGTCCGAGGGGGGTGCGTCCCGCAGGGGCTCATCCGCCTTGTACAGGTCTTGCTGGTAGAGATCTTCCTCCACCGACGGTTTGCGCAGAAGCGCGATCGAGCCGGAGATCGTCTTCGCCCGCAGCTGGCCGCTGCCCGACCCGAGCCTGCCGGTGAGCTTCTTCGCGCCCCACTGGCCGCTGACCCGGAGGTCGTCGAAGTCGCTGGACATCGAGCCGCTCGTCGTATTGGCCCGCACCTCCGCGTGCGCCGGGTGCGGGAGGCGGACCGCGATCTCGCCGGAGATGCTGGTGAGCCCGACATCGGCCGAGCCGGTGGCCGGATCCAGGTCCACGATCATCGAGCCGCTCACGGATTCGGCCCGAACGGAGGACCCGGAGCCGTCGAAGACGGTCAGATCGCCCGAGATCGAGTCGAACCGCAGGTCACCGGTGACGCCCTGGGCCGCGACGTTGCCGGAGAACGTCTCGGCCCGGACCGGGCCGGTGAGGCCGACGAGTGTCGTGTCACCCGTGATGCCCCGCACCTCGGTGCTGCCCTCGATTCCGGTGACCACGGCGCCCGCGCCGATCGCGCCCACCTCGACGCGGGTCCCGGCCGGAACCGCCAGCGATATCACCGTGTGGCGGCGGGTGCCGTGGGGGTCGAGCCACTCCAGGAAGCCCTTCCACGGCAGGTCGTCGTACGCGACGGACAGGGTGCCGTCGTGCTGCGTCACGGTGAGCGGAGGACCCGATATCTCGGAGACCTCCAGCCTGGCCGAGTCCTCGTCTGTGCCGACGACGTTCACCGCGCCGTTCACCACGCGCACGCGCAGTGTCCTCACGGGCTCGTCGAACGTCAGTTTCCGGGGCTCGGCGACGGACCACTCTGGCATGGTGGCGGACCTCCTTGAGCGGGTCGGACACGACGCGCCATATCGCGTCTCTGATACACACGATATATCGCGGATACGGAAAGTCAAGACCTATCTCTTCTCTGCGGCCGCCCTTGCGGTCGGCTCTCGGTTGCCCTCGGTCGCCCACAGTCGCAAGGCGCTCCGCCGTCGACTCTCGGGCCGGAAATCATGAAATGTCCTAGCGTTGAGCCATGTCATCCGAGCAGTGGCCTCCCTCTCGGCCCTCCGACCCCGCCGTGCCCCCTGACCCCCCAGATCTCGCCGAGCCCCCGCAATCCGCCGAGCCCCCGCAATCCGTCACGCCGCCACAGTCCGTCACGTCCCCGCAGTCCGTGAATCTGGCCGAGCCGACCGGTACCACGGGTGCCCTGCTGCTCTGCCGGGCTGGACTGGACGCCGTCGAGACGCTCGCGCAACTGCTGCGCGAGCGGATGCTGCTCGCGTCTGCGGGGGACGAGTGGAGCGTGCTCGTACCCGAGGGCAAGCCGTGGCGGCGCGGCGACGAGCAGGTCGACCGGGTGCTCACCGGCTGGGCCACCGCTCTCGCCGTCGCCTCGCCGGGGCCGGTGCTCGCGCTGTGGTGGGACGCCGACCGCTCCGGCTACACCCTGGCGGCGGGCTTCCGGCGGACGGTCGGGTACGTGTGGCTGGCCAACGGCACTCCGGTCGGCGAGGACGAGGCGATGCGGTCGTTCGCCGCGCGCCTGGGCCTGGACCCGGTGCTCGACATGCAGGCCCTGGACGCGCTGGCCCGGCCGGACTCGGCGGCCGACGCCCGAGCCCGGATGCGAGGGCTCCTGGCCGTCCTCACCCGGGCGGGCGTCGACCTGCCGCCCGGCCTGAGCCCCGGCGAGCCGGCCGACCGCCTGCGGGAGGTCGCCCGGGTCATCGACGGCGTCCGGCACGTCGAGTGGTCCGGCTGGCGGGACGTGGTACGGGCGGAACTCGACGCCGTCGAGAGTGGACCGCTGCCCCGCGCCCTGGCCGGGGCCCAACTCGCGGTCGGCATCCCCCTCCTGCTCTGGTCCTCGCGCCGACGCGGTGGCGGCTGGGCGCTGGCCGGAGCGGTGCTGGTGGTGCACGGAGCGCTGGGGCTCGTACGGGAGCGGAGGAAGGCCCGGGACGGGGAATGACCTGCGGGGGCGTCTGAACGGAAACCGCTCGGTGGGGGTTCGTCGCGTCAACCGCTCAGTGGGGCTTCGTCGCGTCGAGGACCAGGCCGAGCAGCCGCTGCGGCTGCTCCGGATCGCCTGCCGGTGACGTCCGCTTGTGCGGGATGGACATGGCGACCCCGACAACCAGTTGGAGCAGGTCGGCCGGGGACAGGTCACGGCGGGCGGCACCGGACTCCTGGGCGCGGGTGAGCAGCGCCGTGGCCGCGTCGAGGATGCGCTGATGGCAGTCGGTGCCCAGCGCGCCGGCCGCTTCCAGTTCCTCCAGCATCAGTGCGCCGCCCAGCCCCTGGTTCACGCGCGCGTGGTCGAGGAACGCGCCCAGCCACTCCGCCAGCGCGGCCCCCGCCGAGTCGGCCGCCAGCAGGTCCTGCGCGCGGGCGCACAGCGTGTCGATGCGCCCCTTCAGGACGGCCGCGAGCAGTTCGGGGCGACCGGAGAAGTGCCGGTAGAGCGTGCCGGGGCCCACGCCCGCGCGGCGGGCGATCTCGTTCAGTGACGCGTCCGGGCCCGCCTCGGCGAAGGCCTCCCGCGCGGCGGCGACGAGGCGTTCCCGGTTGCGGACGGCGTCGGCGCGGGCCGGTCGTCCCGTAGAGGTCGGGGTGATCGGGGCCGGACCGGTCGACGGGGCGGCGGTCGCCGAGGAGGTGGTCGTCGGGGCGGCGGTCGGCCGTGCTTGGGGCTGGGGCTGGTTCATCTCTGGGTCCCGGGGGTGTGGGTTCCCGAGGGCCAGGCTCGGGATCCAGGATCCGGGGCGAGGTCGGGGCGAGGGGAGGGGGTGCGGGAGGTAGGGGGGCGGGAGCGCTGGCCTTGCGGAGAGGTTCTCCGTATCGTACTCCGCAACTATCCGGAGAGGGTCTCCGGTAATGGGTCGGGGGTGGTGGACATGAGTGACCTCCAAGGAGTCGGCGGGGTCGGCGAAGGAGCCGACGGGCGCAGCCACGCAGACACCGGGCTCGGGCGGGCGGGTATCTGGACCTTCGCCTTCGAGGGACAGCCCGCAGGGCGGGTGGGCGAAGCCGCCGCGGAGATCGAGGAGTTGGGCTACGGGGCGATCTGGTACGGGGAGGCGTTCGGGCGGGACACGTTCGGGCAGGCGTGGCTGCTGCTGTCCGCCACGCGCCGGATCGTCGTCGCGTCCGGCATCGCCAACATCGCCTACCGAGAACCCCTGGCCATGGCCAACGCCGAGCGCACCCTCGGTGAGGCGTTCCCCGGCCGCTACGTCCTGGGCCTCGGCGGGCACCGCATCGACGACACCGTCATGGACGTGGACGGCTACCCGGTGCCCGCGCGCGGGCGGGCGGTCGCGACCATGCGGGGCTACCTGGACGCCATGGCCGCGGCCCCCGCGTACGGCCCCGTGCCGGACCCCGCCCCGCGGCGCCTCCTGGCCGCGCTCGGACCGAAGATGCTGGGCCTCGCGGCCGAGCGCACCTGGGGCGCGCACCCGTACTTCGTGCCGGTGGCGCACACCGCGAGGGCGCGGGACATCCTGGGCCCTGAGCCGTTCCTCGGGGTCGAGCAGGCCGTCGTCCTCGACACGGACCGCACGCGGGCCCGCGAGGTGGCCACGGAGCATGTCGCCGGGTACCTGAAGGCGCCCCACCAGGCCGCGAGCCTGCGGCGGCTCGGCTTCGCCGAAGAGGCCGACAGCAGCACGCCGAGCCGACGACTGGTGGACGCGATCGTCGCCTACGGAGACGTCGACGACCTCCACGCGCGCGTGGCGGAGCACTTCGCCGCCGGGGCGGACCACGTCTGCGTACAGGTGCTGACGGCCGACCCCCGCGAACTGCCCTTGCGGCAGTGGCGGGAGCTGGCGCCGGTCCTGACCCGCTGACCGACGCCGCGCCCCGCACCCGCCGCACTCCAGCCCTGCGCCGGCCCTACTCCCGCCCGCCCCTCACCCGCATCCCGAACAGCTCGGCCCACTCCTCCGCGCCGAGGTCCTTGGGCAGGCGTGCGGCGCTGTGGCCGCCGCGCCGCGCCCACTCCTTGATCCTGTGCCGGGGCAGGTCGGGAGCCGCCGAGGCGAGGATCTGGGGCAGCCCTCGGCCCCGGCCGGTGAACACCCGGCGTACGAACTCCTGGTACTCCTGCCGACGCGCGCTCGCGACCCGTGGCCGTTCCCGGCGGGTGACCGTCATCAGCCCGCCGTCGACGTTGGGGCGCGGCCGGAACGCCGCCGCCGGAACGCGGCCTTCGAGGCCGAACTCGTACCAGGGCCACCACTGGGCCGTCATCAGCGTCGCCCCGCCGACCCCGGCGCGACGGCGTGCGACCTCCCACTGCACGAGCAGGACGGCGTCGGTCCAGTCGGGCGAGCGCAGGATGCGGCGCAGCATGGGGGTCGTCTCGTGAAAGGGGAGGTTGCCGACCAGGACGTGCGGCTCCGGAGGGGTTCGGTAGCGCAGGAAGTCAGCGGTGACGATCTTCGTCGAGGGGCCGGTGCGCTGCCGCAGCCGTTCGGCCCGGCGGTGGTCGATCTCGATGCCCGTGAGGCGTCGGCCCAGCCGCTGCAGGGGGAGGGTCAGGGCTCCGTCGCCGGTGCCGATTTCGACGATCGGCCCGTGGGTGCGGCTCACGAGATCGACGAACGTGCTGATGGTGGAGCGGTCGGTGAGGAAGTTCTGGCCGAACTCATGACGACCATGGTGCGTGCGCACAGGGGTCTCCGCGGCTTCGAGGTAAGCCGGGCAGCACGAGGTGCCGCTCGGCGCTTACGCGTGGAAGCGGCGGGGCGTTCCAGGGGGAAGTGAGGTCGGCCCGCCGCTAGGCGCGGCGGGTCCTCGTGGCAGCGGCGGCGGCTGCGGATGCGCACATGGGAGGCAGCGTATGTGGCGGCCGGGCCCTACAGGCAAGCGATTTTTCCCGGGGCGGGGGCATCGTCCGCGCCCGCTGCGGCGAGCCGGAGGCCCGAACCGGAGTTCCCGCTACCGGGGTCCTAGGAGGAGCGGGATACCCGTACCGGCATCCAGGAGAGGTATCGGCACCTCCGAAGAGGCCGACTACTCGTCGTCGTCCTCGTCGTCCAGGCGCGCCAGCCACGTGGCGAGGCGCTCCACCGGGACCTCGAAGTCCGGGTTGAGGTCCACGAAGGTGCGGAGCTGCTCGGCGAGCCACTCGAAGGTGACCTCCTCCTCGCCGCGCCGCTTCTCCAGCTCCTCGATGCCACGGTCGGTGAAGTACAACTCTTGCTCCTGGTGCGGGCGGGACCCGGGCCGGCGGCCGGGGCGGGTTGGGGACCGTTTCATCGTACGGCCGTACGCCGGTGGGCCCGGCCCCCAAGTCCCTTAGCAGGACTCGGGGCCGGGCCCACCCGACGTACCGAACTGTGCGAACAGCCGCGGACTAGGCCGTGAAGACCTCGTTCAGGAGCTGCTCCTGCTCCTGCTCGTGGCGCTTCTTGGAGCCGACCGCCGGGGACGAGCCGTGCGGGCGCGAGATGCGCCGCAGCCGCTCGTCGTGCGGGATGTCGGCGCCGACCGCCAGGTCCAGGTGGTCGATCAGGTTGAGGGCGATGAAGGGCCACGCGCCCTGGTTCGCCGGCTCCTCCTGGGCCCACAGGTACTTCTCGGCGTTCGGGAACTTGGCGATCTCCGCCTGGAGCTCGGCACCCGGCAGCGGGTACAGGCGCTCGATGCGGATGATCGCCGTGTCCGTGACGCCGCGCTTCTTCCGCTCGGCCTCCAGCTCGTAGTAGAGCTTGCCCGCGCAGAAGACGACCTTGCGGACCGCGTTGACGTCCACCGAGTCATCGCCGATGACCGGGCGGAAGCCGCCCGTCGTGAACTCCTCCGTCTTGGATGCCGCGGCCTTCAGGCGCAGCATCCACTTCGGGGTGAAGACCACCAGCGGCTTGTGGTGCGGGTTGTGCACCTGCCACCGCAGGAGGTGGAAGTAGTTCGACGGGAGGGTCGGCATCGCGACCGTCATGTTGTTCTGGGCGCAGAGCTGCAGGAAGCGCTCGGGGCGGGCCGACGAGTGGTCGGGGCCCTGGCCCTCGTAGCCGTGCGGCAGGAGCAGGGTGACGCCGGACGTCTGGCCCCACTTCTGCTCGGCCGACGAGATGAACTCGTCCACGACCGTCTGCGCGCCGTTGACGAAGTCGCCGAACTGCGCCTCCCACATCACGAGGGACTCGGGACGCGCCAGGGAGTAGCCGTACTCGAAGCCCATGGCCGCGTACTCGGAGAGCAGCGAGTCATAGGCGTTGAAGCGGGCCTGGTCCTCGGAGAGGTACAGCAGCGGCGTGTAGTCGTCGCCCGTGTTGCGGTCGATCAGGACGGCGTGCCGCTGGCCGAACGTGCCGCGGCGGGAGTCCTGGCCCGCCAGGCGCACCGGGGTGCCCTCCAGGAGGAGGGAGCCGATGGCCAGGGTCTCGCCCATGCCCCAGTCGATCGTGCCGTCCTCGACCATGGCCGCGCGGCGCTGCAGCTGCGGCAGCAGACGCGGGTGCACGGTGACGTGGTCGGGGATGTTGACCTGGGACTCGGCGATGCGCTTGACGACCTCCTGGGAGATCGCCGTGCTGACCGCCACCGGGAACTCGGCCTGCGGCTCGGGGACCTCCGCCGGGGCGGGCTGCGAGGTGGCCTCACGGACCTCCGTGAAGACCTTCTCGAGCTGGCCCTGGTAGTCCTGGAGGGCCTGCTCGGCCTCTTCCAGGGTGATGTCGCCGCGGCCGATCAGGGACTCGGTGTAGAGCTTGCGGACCGAGCGCTTCTTGTCGATCAGGTCGTACATCAGCGGCTGCGTGAACGCCGGGTTGTCGGACTCGTTGTGTCCGCGGCGGCGGTAGCAGATCAGGTCGATGACGACGTCCTTGTTGAACGCCTGGCGGAACTCGAAGGCGAGCCGCGCGACACGGACGACGGCCTCCGGGTCGTCGCCGTTCACGTGGAAGATCGGCGCTTCGATCATCCGGGCCACGTCCGTGGAGTACATCGACGAACGCGACGACTCCGGAGCGGCCGTGAAGCCGACCTGGTTGTTGATGACGACGTGGACCGTGCCGCCGGTGCGGTAGCCGCGCAGCTGCGACATGTTCAGGGTCTCCGCGACGACACCCTGGCCCGCGAAGGCCGCGTCTCCGTGGAGGGCCACCGGCAGGACCGTGAAGTCCGTGCCGCCCTTGTTGATGATGTCCTGCTTGGCGCGGGCGATGCCCTCCAGGACCGGGTCGACCGCCTCCAGGTGGGAGGGGTTCGCGGCCAGGGAGACCTTGATCTGCTCGCCGTCGAGGCCCGTGAAGGTGCCCTCGGCGCCCAGGTGGTACTTGACGTCTCCGGAGCCGTGCATCGACTTCGGGTCGAGGTTGCCCTCGAACTCGCGGAAGATCTGGGCGTACGACTTGCCCACGATGTTGGCGAGGACGTTCAGGCGGCCGCGGTGGGCCATGCCGATGACGACCTCGTCCAGGCGCGACTCGGCCGCGCTGTCGATGACCGCGTCCAGGAGCGGGATGACGGACTCGCCGCCCTCCAGGGAGAAGCGCTTCTGGCCGACGTACTTCGTCTGCAGGAAGGTCTCGAAGGCCTCGGCGGCGTTCAGCCGGCGCAGGATGCGCAGCTGCTCCTCGCGCTCCGGCTTGGAGGCGTGCTGGCGCTCGATGCGGTCCTGCAGCCACTTGCGCTGCTTGGGGTCCTGGATGTGCATGAACTCGACGCCGGTGGTGCGGCAGTACGAGTCGCGCAGGACGCCGAGGACGTCGCGCAGCTTCATCATCGACTTGCCGGCGAAGCCGCCGACGGCGAACTCGCGCTCCAGGTCCCAGAGCGTCAGGCCGTGCTCGGTGATGTCCAGGTCGGGGTGCTTGCGCTGCTTGTACTCCAGCGGGTCCGTGTCGGCCATGACGTGGCCGCGGACGCGGTAGGAGTGGATCAGCTCGAAGACCCGGGCGGCCTTGGTGACGTCGTCGTCGTGGCTGGCGTCGATGTCCTTGAGCCAGCGGACCGGCTCGTAGGGGATCCGCAGCGCCTCGAAGATCTCGTCGAAGAAGCCGTTCTCGCCGAGGAGGAGGTTCGCGACGATGCGCAGGAACTCGCCGGACGCCGCACCCTGGATCACACGGTGGTCGTACGTCGAGGTCAGCGTCATGACCTTGGAGATGCCCAGCTTGTTCAGGGTGTCCTGGGACGTGCCCTGGAACTCCGCCGGGTAGTCCATCGAGCCGACGCCCATGATGACCGACTGGCCGGGCATCAGACGCGGCACGGAGTGGACGGTGCCGAGGCCGCCGGGGTTGGTCAGGGAGACCGTGACACCGGTGAAGTCGTCCATCGTGAGCTTGTTGTCACGAGCACGGCGGACGATGTCCTCGTAGGCCTGCCAGAACTCGAAGAAGTTCAGGGTCTCGGCCTTCTTGATGCCCGCAACAACCAGTTGGCGGTCGCCGTTGGGCTTCACCAGGTCGATGGCCAGGCCGAAGTTGATGTGCTCCGGCTTGACGAGGGTCGGCTTGCCGTCCCTGTCCGCGTAGGAGTAGTTCATCGACGGCATGGCCTTGATGGCCTGCACCATCGCGTACCCGATGAGGTGCGTGAAGGAGATCTTCCCGCCGCGGGCGCGCTTGAGGTGGTTGTTGATGACGATGCGGTTGTCGAACAGCAGCTTCACCGGGACGGCGCGCACGGACGTGGCCGTGGGCAGCTCCAGCGAGGCGTTCATGTTCTTCGCCACAGCCGCGGACGGACCGCGCAGCGGAACGTACTCGGGACCCGCCTTCTCCGTGGCGTCCGCGGCGGCCTTGGCGGGTGCCGCCTTCGCGGGCGCGGCCTTGGCGGCCGCGGGCTTCGCCGGGGCGGGAGCCGGGGCCTGCGCCGCGGGTGCGGCGGCGGGCGGCGCTGCGGGAGCGGCGGCCTGGGCTGCGGGCTTGGCGGCGGCCGGGGCGGGGGACGTGGTGGACGCGACCCCCGCGGCCGCGTCACCCGCCGGCTTGGCCGGTGTGGCGGCGACGGAGGCGCCCACGCCCGGCTTGTAGTCGGCGAAGAAGTCCCACCAGGCACGGTCGACCGAATTCGGGTCCTGGAGGTACTGCTGATAGATCTCGTCGACGAGCCACTCATTGGGACCGAACGCGGCAGCAGGGTTCTTGCCCTGCGCTTCTTGGTCGGTCGTGGTGCTCGAGTTACTGGGGGACTGTGGCGACACGGCGGCAACCGCCCTCTTCCGCTTCACAAGGTGATGGACAGCGGAAATAAAGGCTACGCCTCCAAGGACGCCCAGTGCAGACCGGGCCGGTCATCCGTCGCGTAAGTCACACCGGAAAGCTGGTTTCGGGGCTGTAAATGGCGGGAAACAAGCGAAGTTCGGCTATGGCGAGGCACCGCGTGGAGCCCTGGTGGGGACGTCTGTGCACGTCCTGGGTACGTCGACACGCGGTTGCGACCCGTCCGGCGCACCATGCGGGCGGCTAGAGATCGCTTCCGCTTCGAACCTTACGTCAACTTCAGTCTTCGGGCAGGCCCGGAAGGGTGACCTGAATCCGGCAGCCCCGAGCCGATTCGGCCACGCCGATGTGCCCGCCGTGCAGATCGACCGCCCAGCGCGCGATCGCGAGCCCGAGCCCCGTACCGCCGTCGCTGCCCGGCGCGACACCGACGTGCGCGCCCCGGTTGAAGCGCTCGAACACGCGGTGCCACTCGGACTCGGGGATGCCGGGGCCCTCGTCGAGCACTTCCAGGTCCAGGGACTCCGGGTGGCGGCCGCGCCGGGCGAGCACCGTCACGCGGCCGTGCGGCGGGCTGTGCTTGACCGCGTTGTCGATGAGGTTGGCGACGACCTGGTGCAGCCGCTCCGCGTCCGCGTGGGCCGTCAGCTCCGGAGGCGAGACGTCCAGGTGCAGATGCACGTCCGTGCGGGTGTGACTGCCGGAGCCCGACGTCATCCCTTTGCGCGCGGAAGCCACCATGTTGGCCTCCTTCAGGACACCGGACAGATAGGGCCACACTTCGAAGCGCCGCGCTTTGAGCGGTACGACGCCGTTGTCGAGGCGCGACAGGTCGAGCAGGGTCTCCACCAGACGCCCCAGGCGCTCGGTCTGCTTCAGGGCCGTGCGCATCGTCTCCGGGTCGGCCGCCGAGACACCGTCGACGACGTTCTCCAGGACGGCGCGCAGCGCGGCGATGGGGGTGCGCAGCTCGTGCGAGACGTTGGCGACGAGCTCCTTGCGCTGCTGGTCCTGCGCCTCCAGATCGTCCGCCATGCGGTTGATCGTCATCGCCACGTCGCCCAGCTCGTCGCGGCGGTCGGCTCCCTGTACGCGACGTGTGTAGTCGCCGTGCGAGACCGCGCGGGCCACCGAGTTCATCTCGTCGAGCGGCGCGGTGAGGCTGTGCGCGACGAACTGTGTGATCAGAAGAGTGGCGATCACGGAGAAGACCGTGATGAAGCGGAGCTCGGTCTCCGTCTCCATGGCCACCATCAGCAGCCCGGTGGTGATGAAGACCGAGACGACCACCAGGGTGCCCAGCTTCGTCTTGATGGAGAACGGCCGCACACCCGCGAACGGGCCGTTCAGGCCGATGCTCCCGCCCCGGTCGCAGCGCCACTTCCGGGCCGTGCCCCGGCCGCTCTCCGTGCCGCTGGGAGTGCCGCCAGGGGTGCCGCCCGGGGTGCCGTGCGCACTTCCCGGGGTACCGCTCAGGGCGCCGCGAGCCGTTCCGTCCGCAGCGCCCGGGTCCGCCGTCATGGCGTCGGTGTCTCCAGGGCGTACCCGACCCCGTGCACCGTACGGATGCGTTCCGCACCGATCTTGCGACGCAGGGCCTTGATGTGACTGTCGACGGTGCGGGTGCCGGATGCGTCGGCCCAGTCCCACACCTCGGCGAGCAACTGTTCGCGCGACAGCACCGCGCGCGGGGTGTTGGCGAGGCACACCAGGAGGTCGAACTCCGTCGGCGTCAGATGTACGTCCTCGCTGCGCACTCGCACACGCCGCTGCGCGTGGTCGATCTCCAGCTCGCCCAGGCGCAGGATGCCGCTCCGAGGCGTCGTGGCCGCGAGCGCGGCCCGCTCGACCCGGCGCAGCAGCACATGCACGCGCGCGGCGAGCTCGCGCATCGAGAACGGCTTGGTCATGTAGTCGTCGGCGCCCACGCCGAGCCCGACCAGCATGTCCGTCTCGTCGTCCCGAGCGGTGAGCATCAGCACGGGTACCGGGCGCTGGGCCTGTACGCGACGGCAGACCTCCAGGCCGTCGAATCCCGGCAGCATGATGTCGAGGATCAGCAGATCCGGCTGCCAGGCCTGTGCGGTGTCCACTGCTGCCGGGCCGTCCGCCGCCGTTTGCACGACGAAACCTTCGGCGCGCAGCCGGGCGGCGATGGCGTCGACGATCGTCGGGTCGTCCTCGACCACCAGAACCCGGCGCTGAGCGCCGGGCATCGCTGCCGTGGCGCCGTTGTGGGAGGTGTGTGTCTGCTCCATCGCCCCGCCCCTGACGTGATCGCTTGGTGTCCGGTCAGCAGAGTACGGGGCGTAACGGCACCTCGGCTACGCAGCCCTTGTCGCGAGATGAACCACGTCCGGTACGCCCCGGGCAACGGGGATCTCTTCCGTACGTACCTGTTGGAACCCGGCATTCCGTAGAGCGGAGTCGAAAGCGGGTGAGGGCTGCGCGGACCACACGGCGAGCACTCCGCCGGGGTTCAGACGGGCCTTGCAGGCGGCGAGACCTGCGGGGGAGTAGAGGCTTTCGTTGCCCTCGGTGACGGTCCAGCCGGGGCCGTTGTCGATGTCGAGGCACAGGGCGTCGTACGTGTCGGAAGAGGCGTTGGCGCCTGCGAATGAGCCGTTGACATATGCGATCAGGTCGGTGTGCAGGATCTCCGTGCGCGGGTCGGCGAGCGCCTCCCGCGAGAGCCCCGACAGCGGTCCGTCGAGGTGCCAGTCGATGATGGCCCGCTCGCGCTCGACCACCGAAATACGGCCCCAGCGCGGGTCCGTGGCGGCGTGGGCGAGGGAGAAGCCGACGCCCAGACCGCCGATGAGGACGCTCGGCCGCGGCCGTCCGTCCAGGGCTTCGCAGGCCGCGTCAATGAGGAGCCGCTCGGAGCGGCCGTCCGAGGTGTCCATCAGGAACATGCCGTTGGCAATGATCTGCAACAGGTCTCCGTGGCGGCGCAGCACGACTTCGCCGTAGGGGCCTTCGTGCCGGTCGAGAACCACGGGGGGATCGGGTCGGTACGGGGTGTGCATCGGCCCATTCTGCTGCCGCCCCTCAGGGACGTGCTGCGGGACGCCGGGGAATGGTGTGGGGTTGCTGTGAGTTCCTGTGAATCGCATCTCACGTGGCGTCGGTCATAGACAGCAGGGGGAAGATCGGTGAAGCGTGATCCCGTGATCCTTCTGTGATGGAAGATCAGTGAAGCCGTGATGGAAGGAGCGCCTCAGCGTGGACCGGTCTGTGCGGGTTTCGGGTGGGGGCGCCGCCGTGGGTGAGGACGGTGGCGGGGCGGCTACTGAGGGTGCCGCGGGCTCCGAGGGGGCCGTGGGTGCCGTAGGCCTGTCGGGGGTCGCGGGCGCGGACGCGCTGCTCGGGGTCGCGGGGCTCGTGACGCTGGACGCGATGCCGAGTCAGGCGGCCGGGTCGGGCTTCGCCGGTGGGCGGGCGCCGGGGGTGCCCAAGGGGGCGGCCCGGGGCGAGGGCGCCGTCGAGGGGGCGCTGTCCGGCGAGGTGGCTCGGGGCGGTGTCGCTGGTGGCGGTGTCGCGGCGGCCGGTGTCGGTGCGGGTGGTGTCGGTGTCGGTGTCGGCGCCAGTGCCGGAGCTGGGACCGGAGCCGGAGCCAGGGCCTGCGATGTGCGGGCGGGGCTTCGGGTGCTGCGCGGGCTGCGGCCCTGGCGGCTGCTGCCGTCTCCGACCGGAACGCCCTTCACCTTCGGGTACGCCGTCATCCTCCTCCTGACCTCACTCTTCGCCGAATACGGCGATCCCACCCTCGTCTCCTCCCTGCACCAGGGTTCGAGCACGGACGTGGCGCACCTCGCGGACCGGCCGATGTTCGTCCTCGTCGCCAGCGCGCTGTGGATCGCGGGCGGCATCACTTCGCCGTACGCCATCGTGTTCCTGCTGGTCCTCACCGCGCTGGAGCGCCGCGTCGGCGGGCTGCGCACCGCGGGCGTCTTCCTGCTCGGGCACGCCGTCGCCACGCTGGCCACCGAGGTGCCCGTCGGGCTCTCGGTGCTGGCCGGCCATCTGCCCGGCAGCTCCGCCTACCGGCTCGACTACGGCATCAGCTTCGGCGTAGCGGCCAGCGTCGGCGCACTCGCCGGGCTGCTCACGCCGTGGCTGCGCTGGGCCGTGCTCGCGGGGTTCGGCTGGATGCTGCTCCAGGACCTCATCGCCTTCACGGACCCGATGACCAACTGGGGCCATCTGCTCGCGCTGGTCGTGGGCGTCGCGACGTGGCCGGTGCTGCGGGGCGGCCGTGGGCGGGGCGCTGCCGCGTAAGTCGGCTGGCCTGCCTCTGGGGCTGCGTGGCCCGTGAGGCCTGTGTGTTCCATGAGGTTCGAGGTGGCTCTGTGCCACTTGATGTCACTCGTGTGGCCGATGGGGCCCGGTTCTTTGCCGTGAGGGATATGGAGTGATGACCTCCGGATAAATGTCTTGCGGTGCAAGGTACTTGGCGACTATCTTGTACCGCATGGCAAAGGAACTGTCCGCGATGCATGACCAGCGTCGCAGTCAGTTGCTGCGCGGGGTGCTCGACCTGTGCCTGCTCGCACTCATCGGCGAACGGCCTCGGTACGGGTACGAGTTCGTGGAGGCCCTCACCGAGAGCGGCCTCGACCTGGTGAGCGAGGGCAGCATCTACCCCCTGCTCGCCCGGATGGAGCGGGCGGGGCTGGTCGACTCCTATCGCGCTCCGTCCGCAGCGGGCGGGGCACCGCGCAAGTACTACCGCCTCACCGACGCGGGCGCGGCCGAGCTGGCTGCGGGCCGCGCCACCTGGAGCACCTTCACGGTGGCCGTCTCCAGGACCTTGGGGAGCCGGGGCGGTGCACGGAACAGCGACACGGGGGACACGGGGGCACGGCATGACGCAGCAGACGACCAATGAGACGACGACCAGCGGCGACGTGACCGCGGGCGAGGCTGCGCGGGAGAGCGCGCCCGGTGCGGTGCCGGAAGGCCTGCCCGGTGAGGCGGAGCGAGCCCGCGTATTGGCGGTCTGCCGGAGCAACTGGGAGTACAGGGGCATCGACGACGCCTCCCTGCGCGAGATGCTGGCCGAGCTCTCCGCGCACCTGGAGGAGGCAGCGGCTGCTGGTCGCTCCCCGCGGGACGTGGTGGGTGCCGATGTGCAGACGTTCGCCGCCGACTGGGCCCGGGCGCGCACGCCCCTGCATCTGCGGGTGCTGCGGATGGCCGCGCTGATCCCGTTCGTCCTCGGTGCGCTGCTGCTCCTCACGCACCTGATCGACTGGACGCTCGCGCTGCCCATCGAGGCCCCGCGCATGGCTTTCTACGCGGTGATACTGGCGGGCACCGTCGCCCTGGAACTGCGGCGGGGGTCCCTGGGTTTTGTGAGGTGGCTGTTCGTCGGGCTGATAGGCGTCGGGTTCGCCCAGCTCGCCTCCTGGCTCGCGGGCGACGACACGCTCTTCCACCTGCCCGTGTGGGCGACGCTGCTCCTGATGCTGCCTGGCCTCCCCTATGCCTACGCGGACACGCGCGCTCGAAAGACGGCGGCCCCGGCGGCCGAGTAGCCGGGCGGCCGGGGCGGGTGAGGCAGCCCGCGGGGCTTGGGCAGCCGGAGCGGTCAGATTTCCCCCGGTCCCTTCCGGCGTGCGCTTGTCAGGCCGGCGACCACGCGCCACCCCAACGCCTCGTAGAGGGCGCGTCCTTCCGGAGTCCCGGCCAGTACGCCGATCTCTGCGCCCGCGTCGACGGCGGCGACCGCGAGGGTGCGCATGACCAGGCTGCCCAGGCCCTTGCGGCGGTGCTGCGGGGACGTCTCGATCTGGTCGGCGACGGCTGTGCGGCCGGTCGGGGCGATCTGGCCGCGAGCAGCCCAGGAGCCGTCAGCGGTCGTGACCATCGCGCGGAAGACGCCGCCCTGTGACCAGGTGCGGAGTCGGTAGCCGTCCGGAACGGCGAGCTGGTTCGAGGGGGCCGGGGCGAGGGGCACGGTCATCAGGTAGCCGTCCTCCGGGTCGATCCACCACTCGGGGCCGATCCAGGGGGCGACGCGGTCCGGAAAGTCGAAGACCTTCAGCCACACGCCGGCTCCGGTCTCCGATGAGGCGACCTTGCGTACGTCCGACTCCTGGACGTCCGAGCCCGTGGTGGCGAGGACGTGCCGGCTCGGCTGCTTGATCTGGCCGACGTCGACCGTGAAGCCCCAGGGCTCCGCGACCGGCGCGGCGGCACCGCGGGAGACGACCCAGCCGTCGATCCAGGCCCGGACGGCCTCGCGGCCCTCCAGTGGGGCTCCCGCTGCCACCTCTGTCGCGTGCGTCGTGGTCTGCGTCGCGTGCATTGGGGAAACCCTTCAGATGGTGACCGATGTGTAATAGCTGCAACTAGCGAGAGAACCTTACGTAGGGGGATTTCCGCAGCGACAGTGGTGATCGCTGACAGCGAACAAGCCCGGGGAACATTCGGAGGCTCACAAGCATTGAGTCGGTATAGCTCAACTTGAATGCCGAAGGGGAGATCATGGCTGCTGAGTCCACGTCGTACACACCGCTCGCTCTGCCCGTGCTGCCGCTCGATGACGAGGTCGTGCTGCCCGGCATGGTGGTGCCGTTCGACCTTTCCGATGCCGAAGTACGGGCCGCGGTGGAGGCCGCGCAGGCTGCCGCCCGGTCCAGTGGAAGCAGTAGCAAGCCGCAGGTGCTGCTTGTTCCGCGGATCGACGGGACGTACGCGGGCACGGGTGTGCTGGGGACCGTCGAGCAGGTCGGTCGGCTGGCGGATGGAGACCCGGGGGCGCTGATCCGTGCTCGTGGGCGGGTGCGGATCGGTGCGGGTACGACCGGGCCCGGTGCGGCGCTGTGGGTGGAGGGTGCGCGGGTCGAGGAGACCGTGCCGGATCCGATGCCCGGTGCCACCGCCGAGCTGGTCAAGGAGTACAAGGCGCTGGCGACGAGCTGGCTGAAGAAGCGCGGGGCCTGGCAGGTGGTCGATCGCGTGCAGCAGATCGACGATGTGTCGGCGCTCGCGGACAACTCCGGGTACTCGCCGTTCCTCACCACCGAGCAGAAGATCCAGCTCCTGGAGACCGAGGACCCGACGGCGCGCCTGAAGCTGGCCACCGAGCAGTTGCGGGAGCACCTGGCCGAGCAGGACGTGGCCGAGTCCATCGCCAAGGACGTGCAGGAGGGTGTCGACAAGCAGCAGCGCGAGTTCCTGCTGCGGCGCCAGCTGGAGGCAGTGCGCAAGGAACTGCGTGAGCTCGACGGCAAGGAGGGCGAGGAGGAGTCCGACGACTACCGTGCCCGGGTCGAGGCCGCGGATCTGCCGGAGAAGGTACGGGAAGCGGCGCTGAAGGAAGTCGAGAAGCTGGAGCGCGCCAGCGACCAGTCGCCCGAGGGTTCCTGGATCCGCACCTGGCTCGACACGGTGCTCGAACTGCCGTGGAACGAGCGAACCGATGACAGTGCTTCCGGGTACGACATCAAGGGTGCTCAGGAGATCCTCGACGCCGAGCACGCGGGACTGCAGGACGTGAAGGAGCGCATCACCGAGTACCTGGCGGTGCGCAAGCGGCGCTCGGACCGGGGCATGGGGGTCGTGGGCGGACGGCGCGGCGGCGCGGTCCTGGCCCTGGTCGGCCCGCCCGGCGTGGGCAAGACCTCGCTCGGGGAGTCCGTGGCGCACGCCATGGGACGCAAGTTCGTGCGGGTCGCCCTCGGCGGGGTGCGGGACGAGGCGGAGATCCGGGGACACCGGCGTACGTACGTGGGGGCGCTGCCCGGACGGATCGTGCGGGCCATCAAGGAGGCCGGGTCCATGAACCCGGTGGTGCTGCTCGACGAGATCGACAAGGTCGGCTCGGACTTCCGGGGCGACCCGGCGGCGGCGCTCCTCGAAGTGCTCGACCCGGCGCAGAACCACACCTTCCGCGACCACTACCTGGAGGTCGAACTCGACCTGAGCGACGTGGTGTTCCTGGCGACGGCCAACGTGCTGGAGGCCATTCCGGAGGCGCTGCTCGACCGCATGGAGCTGGTCAGGCTGGACGGGTACACGGAGGACGAGAAGGTCGTCATCGCCCGTGACCACCTGCTGCCGCGACAGTTGGAGCGGGCCGGGCTCGGCGGCGGCGAGGTGACGATCGACGAGAGCGCGCTGCGCAAACTGGCGGGGGAGTACACCCGCGAGGCGGGCGTGCGCAATCTGGAGCGGTCCGTCGCCAGGCTGCTCCGCAAGGTCGCGGCGCAGCACGAACTGGGCGAGCGGGAGCTGCCGTTCACGGTCGGCGCGGGTGATCTGCGCGGGCTGATCGGTCGGCCGCACCACGTTCCGGAGTCGGCGCAGGACCCGTCCGAGCGGCGGACTGCGGTGCCGGGGGTGGCGACGGGGCTCGCGGTCACCGGGGCCGGTGGAGACGTGTTGTTCGTGGAGGCGTCGCTGGCCGACCCGGAGACGGGTGCGGCGGGGCTGACGCTCACCGGACAGCTCGGTGAGGTGATGAAGGAGTCCGCGCAGATCGCGCTGTCCTTCCTGCGCTCGCGCGGCGCCGAACTGGAACTGCCCGTGGGTGACCTGAAGGAGCGGGGTGTGCACATCCACTTCCCGGCGGGTGCGGTGCCGAAGGACGGTCCGAGTGCGGGCGTCACGATGACGACGGCGCTGGCGTCGCTGCTCAGCGGCCGCCTGGTCCGTACGGATGTGGCGATGACCGGTGAGGTGTCGCTGACCGGGCGAGTGCTGCCCATCGGCGGCGTGAAGCAGAAGCTGCTCGCCGCGCACCGGGCGGGGATCACCACCGTCGTGATCCCCAAGCGGAACGAGCCGGACCTGGACGACGTCCCGGCCGAGGTCCTGGAGAAGCTGGACGTGCACGCGGTGACGGACGTCCGCCAGGTCCTGGAGCTGGCTCTGGCGCCGGCCGAGCTGAAGGTTCCGGCGGCGGCGTGACACAGGTTCCCGTCGCGGCGTGACGGGCGTGGCGGGGAAGGGAAAGGCCCGGGCCCCCAGGAAGGGTCCGGGCCTTGCCGCTCACCCGCGCGGCGTCGGATGCCCGGTGGGCGAGGGACGCGCGTGGGCGGGAAGTGGTGCGGTCAGCCGTTGGCCAGGGCCTGGAGCCGGTCGTAGGCGCCGTTGAACTTGTTGTGGTCGCCGACGATGGGGCCGGACGAGGTGTACTGCCAGATGGTGTGGAAGCCCCAGCCGGCCGGGAGTTCACCGGGGCTGGTGTTGTAGCGGGCGATCCACAGCGGGTTGGCGCTGCCGAAGCCGCCGTAGTTGCCGGTGCACTGTTTCCACCAGCTGGTGGCCGTGTAGATCACGGCGTCACGGCCGGTGCGGGCCTTGTAGGTGGTGAGGAAGTCGCGGATCCAGTCGACCATCGCGCCCTGCGACTTGCCGAAGCAGGCGGCGCCGTAGGGGTTCCACTCGATGTCGAGAGCGCCCGGCAGGGTCTTGCCGTCGCGGGACCAGCCGCCGCCGTTGCTGGCGAAGTAGTTGGCCTGCGCGGCGCCGCTGGAGGTGTCGGGGGTGGCGAAGTGGTAGGCGCCGCGGATCATGCCGATGTTGTACGAGCCGTTGTACTGCTGGGCGAAGTACGGGTTCTTGTAGGAGGTGGACTCGGTCGCCTTGACGTAGGCCCACTTCACGCCGCTGTTCCACAGGGCGGACCAGTTGACGTTGCCCTGGTGGCTGCTGACGTCGACGCCCTCGGTCTGGGCGGCGTCGCCGCCACTGGGACGGCCGCCCTGGCCGTCGTGTTCGAGGACGCCCATACCCATGCGGGCGGAGCCGCGCGGCGGGACGTCGTCGCCGTCGGCGGCCTGCGCGGCGCCGGGCAGGGTGATGAGGAGGGACAGGGCGGAGAGGACGGCGAGGAGGATGCCGGCCGCGGGGTGGGTGCGGCGGGCGGTTCCAGGTCTGTGCACGGGCATGGCGTGCCTCCGTATGGCCTCGTGGAGTCTCGTACACGGGTACGCCTCGCCGTACGTGGGGTTCACGGTTCCCGCGTCGTACGGAGGGCGTGCGGTGGGTACGGGTCTCGGTGGGGGGACCTGTCGACATGTCGCTGGTGTGAACATGTCATCAATGACGCTACGCACGTAGACCCCGAAGGGGAAGGGGCACTCGCTCCCGCCGTTGGTCTACGCCTGCGAAATACTGGGCGAGCTGCGGTGATGGCCGTGGTCGGCGGAAACTTTCAGGATCGGAAATGTGTGGCATGGGTGCTGACATGCGCGAGGACGCGGGCCGCGGCGGCGAGGCGGGGGCCGGCGGGGCCGGGTCCGGCGGTGGTGTGGACCACGAGTTTCTGTCCCTGGAGCGGGAGTTGACGCTGCTGCTTCGGCGGGCGCGGGCCTCGTCCGGGGAGATGGCTCGGCAGGTGCATCCGGATCTGGAGCCCGCCGCGTATGGGCTGCTCGCGTTTCTGGACGAGTCCGGGCCCCGGCGGGCCACCGATCTTGCCGCCTTCATCGGGGTCGGCAAGGCGACGATGAGTCGGCAGTTGCGGGGGCTGGAGCAGTTGGGGCTGGTCGCGCGTGAGCCAGACCCCGCCGATGGCAGGGCCTGGCTCGTGCGGCTCACGGAGGAAGGGCGTGAGCGGTTCTGGACGGTGCGCGGGGCTCGGCGGGAGCGGTACGTTCGGCAGCTCGCCGGGTGGGATCGGGGGGAGGTGGCCGAGCTGGCTCGGTTGCTCGGGAAGCTCAACGCCGGGGCCGAGTCCTAGCTCGGCGCTGTCCCCGCTCGGTGTCGGGGGTGCGTTGTACGCCGCCTGCTTCGCGGTGGATTTCTCCCATCCGCTCCACCCGTTCGCCCCAGTACGGACAGTGGGCGTTGCGCTCCCGCGCGGAGGTCTCGGGATCCGCCGCGCCGCAGCCCGTCTCAGAGGCCTTGCCCTGCGCGCTGCCCCGGCCCCGTCCGCGCCGCGGGCTGCCCCCCCGCACCACAGGCGCCGCGGGCCCCCCGCACCGCAGGTCCCCCTACTTCTCCCCGAACACCACCGCCAATGGCTGCGCCGTCTTGTACACCGTCGACGGTTCCGTCACGTGGTCCGCGCCCAGGTAGAGGCGGCCGCCCGCGTACAGGGCTCGGCGGTCGGACTCGAAGCGGGACTCCATCTCGTAGCTGTCGGCCGGGTTCTGGAGGATCTTTGTCGCCTTGAGGGTGGCCGGGTCGGCCTGCCAGACCCCGCCGCCCTCCTCGCGGGCGATGTTCGCCTCCTGGTACGCGATGACCTTGCCGGAGTCGTCGAGGCCGATCGGCACCAGACGGCCCGAGTCCGAGCCGGGGGTCCGGTGGAGCTGCTTGCCGGACTTCAGGTCGAACGACACCAGGTCGTTGCGCGCCTCGGACGAGCTGCTCGCGGGCTCCGAAGTGCCCAGGTACAGCGCGTTCTTCTCCTTGCTGACCGCCAGCTGGGCGCAGCCCGTGACCTCGGTGGCCGGGCACTCGGCCTCGTACTTGCCGTGCTTGCCGCCGCCCACGGGGATCGTGCTCAGCTCCTTGCCGCGCGAGGCACTGTCGTCGACGGTGATGAACTGCGAGATCCCGGAGCCCCCCTGCGACTTGCCGTTGTCGGCGGCGAGCACCAGCGGGTCGACGGCGACGACGTGGACGTACTCCGTGCCCTGCGGCAGCTTGTACGTCGACTTCGCCGCGCGCGTCGCCGGGTCGACCGTCTCCACCTGGAGCTTCGGGTTGTCGGTGTCGCCGCAGTCGCGGACCACGACCAGCTTCGTCTCGTCGCCCGCGTGGCCGACGGTGTCGCAGGTCTCGTCGGAAGGCTTCCACAGGGGCGTCCCGTCGAGCTTCCAGCCCGCGCTCGCGCTGGTGCCCGCCGCGGCGACCGTGCCGCCGCCGACCGCGATCTCGTCGAACATCTCGGCATTGCCGTCGGCGTTCACGCCCTGCTTGTGCCAGAGCATTTTCCCGCGCTGGATGTCGACCACGCCGACCTCCGTGCAGACCGACGGGTCCTCCTTGTCGTTCTGGAAGACGACGGCGACCTTTCCGTCCTTGGTGGGCGTCTCGGAGGACCAGCAGATCTCGCCGGTCAGCGGGACCTCCCACGCGGCCTTTCCGCCGGCGAGCGGATAGCCGGATATCTGCTTGAGCCCGGCCTTGACGAAATTCTTGTCCGTCGTCCACATGCCCATGGCCCCGGCCATCTCACTGACCTTCGGCTGCGCCACCTCGGCGAGCACCTTCGCCTCGGCCCCGGCTGAGCCCGAACCGCCCTCCTTGCTGTCGCCGCCGTCGTCGTCCGAACCACAGCCGCTGAGCACCAGCGCGGCCGCGAGTACCGAACCCGCGATGACCGCCATGCGCCGGGACATTCAATTCTCCTTCGTGCGTGGGCACATGACCGGATGTGGCCATGTGTTCCCCATGCCCGGAGATCCTTCCCTGTCGGCGAACCGAATTTCAACAGGCAATTCCTGATCGCTACTTCAGTTGAAATGTTCCGCAGATCAGTTCGGTGCGGGTGGGTGAAATTCCCGCGATTGAGAACAGAGAAGAGCAGTGAAGAGCAGTGCAGAAAAGTGAAGAACAGTGAAGAACGGCAGAGAACGGTGCAGAACGGCGGCGAATTGAATTCTTCGGCTATCTCTTGTCCGGCCGGGCGGGACCTGAAACGCGTACGGCGCAGCCCGGCCCCGGCACCCAGGGCGCGTCCCGGCACCCAGGGCGCGGCCCCGCCCCGCGGCGCCCTACAACTCCACGTACGCGACCGCCGCATCGTCATGCCGCTTCCCCCGCGGGAACCCCGCGCCCTCCGGGTCGGCCCGCTCCAGCTCCCGTACCCGGTCCACCAGCGCCTGCGGCCCGCTCTTGCGCAGCAGCCCGAAGCACTCCGCCCAGTCGCCCTCGCGGAACGTCTCGACCCAGCGCCCGGCGCCGTCCGTCAGGGCGGCGAGCGCGGTGACGGCTGCGCGGGGGCGGGTGCCGGTGACCGCGCGCGCGGCCACCGCCGGATCCGCCGCGGCCGTGAAGAAGCCGCCCTCGGCGTTCCGCAGGGCCTCGACCGCCGCCGCGTACCGGCGCCCCTCCGCCTGCCGTTCGGCGGAGCCGCGCGGCAGCGCCCGTACGACGTCGCGCTGCTCGCGGACCGCGGCCGGGAGCTGGTCCAGCCGCGGGTCGAGGACCGCCTCCACTTCACCGTCGGCGCCCGCCACGAGCAGCGCGGAGTCCGACAGGACCAGGTACTCGACGCGCTCGGCGTCCCACCGCGCGAGGACCACCGTCGCCTGTGGCGTGCGCGGGTGAGAAAGGTCACAGGCGTCACGGTGGGTGTCCGCGGTGCGCGCGATGGCCGCCGCGAGGATCTCAGGCAGCGTCATATCCCGGTGTGAAACGGACAGTTCACCCAGTGCGCCGCCCAGGCGGGCGGTGAACCAGGGGACGCTGTGCGAACAGCCGACGGCGCCGGACGGGGGCGTCACCCCGTCCAGGAGCACCAGTGATCCGCCCTGTCCGGACGCGGGGAGCGCCACTGACACGTAGTCCTCGTTGGGGCGGTCCGGGTCGCCGGGTTCGGTGGTCAGTTCGATGCGCATTCGATCAGTCTGCCCGAGGCGGGCGCGGACCCCCGGGAGGGGCGCGGCAGGCCAGGGGGAGGGGGAGTCGGCAGGTCGGGCGCCGGATTTCGGCCGGAATGATCATCTCCGGCGGGGGTGTGGCGGCGCATCCTGCCAAAGCCGCCCACAGACGTCCAACTGGCACACCGCGCAGGGCCCGCACGACACGCAGGGTGACTTGCTCACCAACTCCCTGTCGATGTTCACTCCTTCAGGTGGCCAGGCAGACGATGCTCGACTGCCGCGCTCCGGCGCTGGAATCGTCTGCGAAGGTCGGGAACCGTGCCGGGAGCGCTCGCGTTGACGGATCGTCACCTGGGCCCCAGGGCAGCCGAAAACAGGAATGCGAGCACCGGTGCAAGAGATGCGGCCTCGGCGCGAAGGCAGGCAGCAGGCCCCGGGAGGGGACTCGCTCGGCGCGACCACTCCCGCGGAGCGGGGGTCCGCCGCCGCGGCGGGTACGCCGGAATCCGGCGCGAGTACGGCCTCGTCGGTGAGTGGCACCGCATCCCGCGCGAGCACGGCTTCGCCGACTACGGGCGCCACATCCGGCGCGAGCGCGGCTTCGTCGGCGACGGGAACCACATCCGGCGGGGCAACGGACGCCCCGGTCGGCCCGACGCCCGACGCCCCGGCCCGCACCGCAGGTGACCCGCCCCCGCCCGCCCCCGCGACGGCCACGCCAGCCACCGCGCCCGTACCCCCCGCGACGGCCACGCCAGCCACCGCACCCGTACCCCCCACACCCCCCGCCCCGCCCAAAGCCCGAGTCCGCAACCGCCTCATAGTGGCCGTCGCAGTCGTCGCCGCCGCCGTCGCCGGCGCCGGTGCGCCCGTCATCGTCACCGCGACGAGCCAACTGAACGAGTCCCAGAGCCTGGTGACGCTCGCCGAGCTGACCCAGCAGTCGATCACGCTCAGTCACTCCCTGGCCGATGAACGCGACGAGGTCACCGCGTACATCGCCGCCGGCCGCCCCGACGGCAAGAGCCTCTCGGAGAGCCACAGCGCCCGTGTGGACCGGAGCATCGAGGAGCTCCGCGAAGCCGCCGCCGACGCGAACACCAACACCTCCGTCACCGCCGAGCTGCGCCGCGACCTCGCCGGACTCGCGTCCGTGCGCAGAGCCGCCCTCACCGGCAGGACCACGGCCCTCGACGCCCACAAGGCGTACGCGAAGGCCATCGCCGAACTCCACGGCCTCACCCGCGAACTGGCCGAGAAGCTCCCGCCACGCGCGGGCTCCGGCGCCCACGCCCTCGCCGACCTCGACCACGCCGTCGACCAGGCGGGCTCCGCGCGCGGCCTGCTGCTCGCCGCGCTCGCCGTGCCCCGCCCCGCCGCGACCGGCTCCACCGTCGACCCCGTCACCGGCCTGCCCACCTCGTCCGGGGCCGAGGACAGCGAGGAGGACGGCCGCCGCGACGGCCTCAGCGCCGCCGCCCAGCAGGCCCACGTGCGGGAACTGGCCGCGCTCGCCGACTTCCAGGACACCGCGCCCGCCAAGGCCCGTGCCACCTACGACTCCACGGTCACCGGCAACGGCGTGACCACCGCCGAGCAGTACCTCGCGCGCCTCACCGACCGGCCCCGGCTCTCCGGCGCCGACCAGCGCCTGGACCGCAAGAAGCTCGACAGCGCGCTGTCCGCCCGGATCGAGGCCATGCGCGGCGCCGAGAACGCCCTCGCCGACGCCCGCACCCAGAGCCTCGGCGACCTGCGCGACGACGACGTCACCGCGCTGGAGATCCGCATCGCGCTCGTCGGCGTGCTGCTGCTCGTCGCCGTCGGCGTGTGCATGGGCACGGCCCGCTCGCTGACCCGCCCGCTCGCCGCGCTGCGCCGGGGCTCGGAGCGGGTCGCGACCGCGCCCGCGGCCGAGGAGCCGGTGCGCTTCACCGGCCGCGACGACGAGTTCGCCGCCGTCGTGCGCTCCGTCAACGCGCTGCACGGCCACGCCGTCGGCCTCCAGGAACGCCTCACCACCCTGGAGGCCGACCGCAAGCACCTCATCGGCCAGCGCCAGACCATGGCCGACGCCCGCCAGGAGATGGCCGACGAACGCGACGCGCTGCGCGCCGAACTCGCCGAGGCCTCCGTCCACCTGGAGCGGGTGCGACGCAGCATCCACGGCACGTTCGTGAACCTCGCGCTGCGCACGCTCGGTCTGGTCGAGCGGCAACTCGCCGTCATCGAGGGCCTGGAGGAGCGCGAGCAGGACCCCGACCGGCTCGCCACCCTCTTCAAGCTCGACCACTTCGCCACCGTCACCCGCCGCCACAGCGAGAACCTCCTGGTCCTCGCGGGCGCCGAGCACGGCCACCAGCACGCGGGTCCGGTACCGCTCGTCGACGTCGTACGCGCCGCCGTCAGCGAGATCGAGCGGTACGAACGCGTCACCATCGCCACGCTGCCGCCGCACGCCCACATCGCCGGGTTCGCCGCCGACGACATCAGCCACCTGGTCGCCGAACTCCTGGAGAACGCCACCTCGTTCTCGCCGCCCGACGCCGCCGTCGAGGTGTCCGGCTGGCTCCTGGAGAACGGTGAGGTGATGCTCTCCGTGCAGGACGAGGGCATCGGCGTCGGCGCGGAGCGCCTCGACGAACTCAACGCGCGGCTCGCCGAGTTCTCCCCTGATGACGTGTACGACCAGGAGAGCGGCGACGGCCTCGGGCTCGGCCTGTACGTCGTGGCGCGGCTCGCCGCCCGGCACGGGGCGCGGGTGCGGCTGCGCGAGCAGAAGCAGGGCGGGGTCGCCGCGGTCGTCGTCCTGCCCGACGGCATCCTCGCCGCGCCGCCCGCGGCCGGGACGCCCGGAGCGGTGCCCGCCGCGCCCGCCGAGGCGCCGCTCGTGCACCTGCCCGGCTCCGAGGCCGAGGCCAACTCCAATGTCCTGCCGTCCCGTTCGGGCGACCGGGACCCCCTGATCGCCGCCGCGGAGACCACACTCGAACTCCTGGCACCGCCCGTCCCGGCCGACCACCCGGACGACGCGGAGCCGCACGCGCGGCCGGACGACGAGGTCCGGCCGGAGCAGGAGGCGCGCCCGAAGCCGGACGCGCAGTCGCCGTCGGAGCGGGATGCCGCACTGGCGGCGGAAGCGATGCCGGACGGGCTCCCGGAGGGCGGGGGCCCTTCGGAAGCGGAGGCCGTACGGGAGCCCGCGGCGCCGTCGCAGGACACGGCGGCCGTCGTCGTACCGGACGCGGCAGCCGGGGACGTGCCGGGCGCGGCCACCGCCGCCGAACCGGACACGGACACCGCCCGCGCCCGCGACGCCGACGCCCAGGTCCTCACCGCCAAGGGCCTCCCCAAGCGGACCCCGAGGATCAGCCCGACCGCGGGGAGCGCGGTGCCGAAGCCGCGGCCCGCCGTGGACGCCGAGGAACTGCGCCGCAGGCTGGGCGGGTTCCAGCAGGGGGCCATCAGCGGCCGCCGCGACGTGGCGGCGGAACTGGCCCGTACCGAAGAGCGATCGGCCCATACCGAAGAGAGTGCCGAAGGCCACCGTGCCGCAGATGTTCCGGGGGACCCAGTCGAGGAGGCAAGCAGTTGACTGCGCCCATGCGCACACCCGGTTCTTCCGCCAAGCCAGTGCGACCCCGCACGGGCGCCGACCCCGCGTCGGCGACCGCCGAACCGCCGTCCGGCGAACCCGTCGCGTACGGCCTCAGCAGTGAGGCCAAGAACCTCCACTGGCTGCTGACCAACCTGGTCGAGGAGGTTCCCGGCATCC
This sequence comes from Streptomyces flavofungini, assembly GCF_014650815.1. GTDB lineage: Bacteria > Actinomycetota > Actinomycetes > Streptomycetales > Streptomycetaceae > Streptomyces > Streptomyces flavofungini. The sequence continues at coordinate 294,669 of NZ_BMVR01000002.1, read as the reverse complement.
TCTCGGTCGCCGTCGTCTCCTCCGACGGGCTCCTGCTGCTCTCCTCCGACCCCGTGCGCAACGCCGAGCGCCGCCCCGCCACCAGCCCCACCGGGCCCCGGGGTTCCAGCGCCGACCTGGCCACCATCGTGTCCGGGCTCGGCAGCCTCACCCTCGGCGCGGCCCGCCTGATGGACGGCGGCTCGGTGAAGCAGACCGTCGTCGCCATGGCGGAGGGCAGCCTCTTCGTGATGGCGGTCAGCGACGGTTCGCTGCTCGGGGTGCACGCGACGCCCGACTGCGACATGACGGTCGTCGCGTACCACATGGCGCTGTTTGTCGGCCGCGCCGGACACGTGCTCACCCCCGAACTCCGCAGCGAGCTGCGCCAGTCGATGGAGAACGCGTGCTGAGCCCCGTGCCCGAGCTCCCCCGGCGCCGCGGGGGGAAGCCCGCGCGCGTGCGCCCGTACTCGCTGACCGGCGGCCGCACCCGTTTCGGGCACGTCCTGCTCGTCGAGACGTTCGTCGCCGCGAACCCCGCCCTGGAGGCCCCCGAGGAGCGGCGGGAGCTGGGCAAGGGCGACCCGCTGAGCTCCCGGGTGATGCCGGAGATGCGGGCCATCGTCGAGATCTGCCGCCGGATGCGTACGGTCGCCGAGATCTCCGCGCTCCTGAAGATGCCCCTCGGCGTGGTCCGCGTTCTGCTCAGCGACCTCGCCGACCAGGGAAAGATCCGCGTGTACGGAACGGGCCACGGCCCCGGGCAGCCGAACCGCGCACTGCTCGAAAGGGTGCTGAGTGGACTCCGCCGTCTCTGACTCCACTGTCTCCGACTCCACTGTCTCCGACTCCACTGTCTCCGACTCCGCCGTCTCCGAACTCCTCGCCCACGAGGAGGGCGTACAGGCCTGGCAGAACGATCACACCCGCGCGCCGATCGCCACGAAGATCGTCGTCGCGGGCGGCTTCGGCGTCGGCAAGACGACGCTCGTCACCGCCGTCTCCGAGATCACGCCCCTCCAGACGGAGGCGCTGATGACCCAGGCCAGCGCCGACACCGACGACCTGAGCGCGACGCCCGAGAAGACCACGACCACCGTCGCCATGGACTTCGGCCGCATCACGCTCGACGACGACCTCGTGCTGTACCTCTTCGGCACCCCCGGCCAGCAGCGCTTCTGGTTCATGTGGGACGACTTGGTGCGCGGCGCGATCGGCGCCGTGGTGCTCGCCGACACCCGGCGCCTCACCGACTGCTTCCCCGCGCTCGACTACTTCGAGAGCTGCGGACTGCCGTACGTCGTCGCCGTCAACCACTTCGAGGGCACCCCGCGGTACGAGGCCGAGGACGTCCGCGAAGCGCTGACCGTACCCGCGCACATCCCCGTCCTGATCATGGACGCGCGGCAGCGGATCTCAGCCGTCGAGTCGCTGCTCGCGCTCGTGGGCCACGCGCTGGACCGCACCCCCGAGCAGCCCTGAACAGAAGGATCCCCACCAGCATGCGGAAGATACTTGTCGTCGGAGCCGGTCAGTCCGGCCTCCAGATCGCCCTCGGACTCCAGTCGCAGGGGTACGAGGTCACCCTCATGTCCAACCGCACGGCGGACGAGATCCGGTCCGGCCGGGTCATGTCCACCCAGTGCATGTTCCACACCGCCCTCCAGCACGAGCGCGACCTGGGCCTGAACTTCTGGGAGTCCCAGGCGCCCCTCATCGAGGGCGTCGGCGTCTCTGTCGCCGGCCCCGACTCGTCCCCGAGCTCTCCACCGGGTTCGAGCAGGGGATACCCCACTCGCGTCATCGACTGGGTCGGCAAGCTCGACGGGTACGCGCAGTCCGTCGACCAGCGCGTGAAGATGGCCGGCTGGATGGAGACGTTCGCGCAGCGCGGCGGGCAGCTCGTCATCCACGGCGCGGCCGTCTCCGACCTGGACTACTTCTCCCGTACGTACGACCTGGTGCTCGTGTCCGCCGGCAAGGGCGAGCTGGTGTCCATGTTCGAGCGGGATGCCTCGCGGTCGCCGTACGACGCGCCGCAGCGGGCGCTCGCCGTGGCGTACGTCCACGGGCTCGGGCCGCGGCCCGAACACCCCGAGTTCGACGCCGTCCGCTGCAACCTCGTGCCCGGGGTCGGCGAACTCTTCGTCATGCCGACGCTCACCACGTCCGGCCGCGCCGACATCCTCTTCTGGGAAGGCATCCCCGGCGGTCCCCTCGACGTCTTCCAGGGCATCAAGGACCCCGGTGAGCATCTTGCCCTCACCCTCGAACTCCTGGAGAAGTTCCTTCCCTGGGAGTACGCGCGCGCCACCAAGGTCGAACTCACCGACGCGGGCGGTGCTCTGGCCGGGCGGTACGCCCCCACCGTGCGCAAGCCCGTCGGGCGGCTGCCCGGCGGCGGGCTCGTCCTCGGCGTCGCCGACGTCGTCGTCGCCAACGACCCGATCACCGGGCAGGGGTCCAACTCGGCCTCCAAGTGCGCCGCGTCCTACCTCTCCTCCATCGTCTCCCACGGGGACCGGCCCTTCGACGAGGCCTGGATGCAGGGGGCGTTCGACCGGTACTGGGCCACCGCCCAGCACGTCACCAAGTGGACCAACGCGATGCTTGGCGTGCCGCCCGAGCACGTCCTCAACCTGCTGGGCGCGGCGGGTGAACTCCAGCCTGTCGCCGACCGTTTCGCCAATGGGTTCAATGATCCGGCGGACTTCGAGAACTACTTCTATGAGGCGGAGCTGGCGGAGGGGTATGTGGCGGGGGTCGCGGCTGCGTAGCCCCCAATCCCGCCCCTTCCCGAAACCGGGGGCGGCAGCCCCCGGACCCCCGCTGTCGGCGCGCTTCGCGCCTCGTCCTCAATCTCCCCCAAGCTCTTAAGGAGCAGGGGGGACCCCCACGACGGGCTGGAAAAACCAGCCCCTCCGGCGTTTGAGGAGCGGGGTCCGGGGCGGAGCCCCGGTTTCGGGAAGGGGCGGGGTTGGGGAGAGCCCCCGGCAGGGCCTACCCCGCCCACCCCCGGTCCGCCCCCTTCGTCGCCCCGGCGGGCAAGCGGGGCGGACGGTAGTCGGGGACGGGCGTGGCCCGGGGGTCGGGGCGGACCGCGCCGAGGACGGGGTTGGCGGCGAGGGGGGAGACCTTGATGCGGGCGCCGGGGCGGGGCGCGTGGACGACCTTGCCGCGGCCGAGGTAGAGGGCGACGTGCGTGGCGCGGGGGAAGTAGACGACGAGGTCGCCGGGGCGCAGGTCGCGGAGGGGGACCCGGGGCAGCCGGGCCCACTGCTGCTGGCTGGTCCGGGGGATGCCGTGGCCCGCCACCCCCCAGGCCCGCTGGGTGAGCCCGGAGCAGTCGAAGGCGGCGGGCCCCTCCGCCCCCCACTCGTACGGCTTCCCGATCTGCGCGACGGCGTACCGCAGGGCCCGCTCCCCCCGGGCGGACGGCGCCCGCCCGACCCCGGCGGGCGCACCGAGCGCCCCGGACGCGACGAGCCGCCGTTGCGCCCGTGCGGCCCCGGCCTCCTCGGCCCGGCCCAACGCGGCCAGCTCCTCGGCGCTGAGGGAGGCGAGCAGCTCCTCGACCTCCTTGAGCCGGGTCCGTACGGCGTCCCGGGCGATGCGTTGCCGCTGGGCGAGGGACTCCTGCGTGGCGAGTGCGCGCCGGGCCGCGCGGGCCAGGCCGTCGGCCTTCTTCTCGCCGTCGACGAGGCGGTTGACGGTGGCGGCGCGTTCGGCGGCGGCGCGGCGCAGGACGTGGCGCTGGTCCAGGGCGCCCTGCGGGTTGCGGGCCAGGAGGAGGCGTACGTAGGAGGAGATCTCGATGGTGCCGTGCTGGTACTGCTGCCGGGCCAGGCGGCCGGCGGCCCCTCTGCCGTCGTGTGCGGAGGCGCGGGCCTCGGCCAGGGTGCGGTTGAGGTCCTTGACCTCGCGGCGTTGGCCGGTGAGTTTCTCGTCGGTCGCGTTGTAGGTCTCCGTGGACTCCTCGGCCTGGCGGTAGAGGCGTTGGAGGTCCGTGAGGAGTTCGGCCACGGGGCGGGCGTCGGGGGTCGGGGCCGCTCGGGCCGGGGTGGTGGGGGTGAGGGGGGTGGCCGTGAGCAGCGCGGAGAGGGCGGAGCCGGTGCAGGCCCAGCGTAGGAATCTTCCTGACACGTCGTCACCTCCCGGTGCGGGGCGGAGGGTCCGCCGCGCACCGTGAGCATGGGGTGTCCCCGTGGGCGCCGCCCGTCGGCACTGGGCGGTTGGCGCAATGAGGTCACTCGTCCAGGGCTCCTCGGCGCGGCGGGTTGCGTCCGGCTCCGCTCCGGACCCCGCTCCTCAGGACTGAGGTCCGCGCCCGCCTTCCGGGCCAGGGCTCGCCTCCGGGTCAGGGCTCGCCTCTGGGTCAGGGCTCGCCTCCGGGCCAGAGCTCGCCCCGGGTCCAGGGCCCGGCTTGGACCAGGGCCACTTCAAGTTCCGCCATCCCCCCGCACCCTCGCCGCCCCCCGCGTCGTACTCGTACGTCCACCCCGGATGCAGGCCGAAGCGGCGGGCGGTGCCCGCTGGTACGCGGCGGTAGACGAGGACCGTGGGTTCGCCGCCCGCGTCGTCGGGGACGGGGACGCGGTAGACCTTCGGCGGGTGGCCGGTCGGGCCGAGCAGGACGGGGAGGACACGGCCGTCCAGGGGGCCGCCCACGAAGGGGGTCTCTTCACTCTTCACGGCACCAGTGTCTCCCCGGCGACCCGACCGCGCGGCCCGCGGCCAGGCGGCCCCGTGGCCTGCGCGGCCCCTAGAGCAGGTGGACCGCCTCCGCCGCCACCGGCAGCACCCGGCGTACCAGCTTGCCCACCGGTCCCTCCGGCGTCTCCAGCGCCAGGGCGTGCCGGACCATGGCGGCGGTCTGCGGGTCGCGGCCCGCCGTGGCCGTGATGTGGGCGATGAACTGCTCGACCAGCCATTCGCGCAGTTCGTCCAGGGGCGGCTGCTTGTCCTCGTCGAGCCAGATGAGGGAGGCCGCCTCGACGGAGGTGATCCACATCCGGACGGTCATGCGCAGTCGGGGGCCGGGCGGCCCGGGGAGTTCCATGTGGGCGAGGATGTGCTCGGCCGCCGCGCGGCGGACGCCGTCGACGATGGCGCTGGTGCGCGAGGTCTCGATGACGCTGCCGCCCTGGAGCAGCGCGCTGAACCCGGTGTCGTGCTCGTCGACGAAGGCGAGATACCGGTCGAGGGCGCGGCCGAGGCGCTGGGTGAGGGAGCCCTCCTGCGGTTCGGCGAAGCACTGTTCCAGCTCGTCGGCGGCCGTGCGCAGCGCCGCTTCGTACAACTGCTGCTTGCCGCCGGGGAAGTAGCGGTACACCAGGGGCCGAGACACTCCGGCGGCCTCCGCGACGTCGTCGAGCGAGACCTCCTCGGGCGCGCGGTGCGCGAAGAGGTTCAGGGCGGCGTCGAGGAGCTGACTCCGCCGCTCCTCGACGCTGAGGCGCCGGTACGCGCGGGTGGGGCCGACGGCTTGGGTCATGTCCCGCAGCGTAACCGTGATTTCGTACGAAGAGATATGAGGAGATGGGGACGGGGGCGGGCCGGGGCGAGGGTGGCCGGGACGCGGTGGTACCGGCCTACGCCAGCAGGCCCGAGGACTTCCACAGGCGCCTGCCCGGGCCGCGCAGCACGCCGATGTCGTCCAGGAAGTCCGTGAGCCGCTTCGCGCCGGACTGCATGACCTCGCGGCGGTGGCCGCTGGCCTTGACCTGGGCGACGGCTTCGCGGCGGTTCAGGCCGACGTTCGTGTAGACCTGCGGGTTGACGAAGGCGATAGAGAAGACGCGGGCCGCCTCGCCGCTGCTGACGCGGGTCAGCTCGCGCTCCCAGCGCGGCGCGGTCACCATCTGGCGCCGCAACTCCTCGCGGGCGTACCGGACGTGGCGGGCCTCCTCCACGACGTGGATGCGGGTCACGCCGCGCACGATGGTCTGGACGCGCTCGTCGGGGAACGTCAGGCGCTGCATCCAGTCCAGGATCTCCTCGCCGAGCAGCGTGCAGGCGAAGGAGCCGGGGGTGGTGGAGACGGTCTTGAGGACGCGGGCCAGGTTGTGGTTGAGCCTGGTGACGGGGTACGTCGGTGCCCCGCCCTTCTCGATCATGCGGGCGAACATCATCGAGTGGCGGCACTCGTCGGCGATCTCCGTGAGCGCGTACCGCACGTGTGCGCTGGTCACGGACTTGTCGTAGATGTGCCGCACGAGCAGCTGCATGAGGATGATCTCGAACCAGATGCCGAGCGAGGCCAGGGAAGCCGCCTCGTGGCGGGCGAGGTCGTGGCGCTGCTCCTCGGACATCCGCCGCCACATCGGGGTGTCGTAGAGCGAGACCAGCTCGGGCGGCCAGAACCACTTGCCGTCCTCGACGGGCGCGTCCCAGTCCAGCTCCTTGTCCGGGTCGAAGGAGTGCTTCGCGGAGGACTCGAGGAGGCGCTGGGCCACCTGCTCGCGGTCCTTGAGCAGGCCGAGCGCGTCCCGCAGACCCGCAAGTTCGCTGTCTTCGGCCACGGTCGTCATGAGATCTCCTGCTCCTCGTGTGCTCTCGCAAGCGGGTTACCGGGGGTCACGTCTTATGAGACTGCTTGTCAGCAAGGCCGTCAATCCCTTGCGCACGACTTGTTGACCCCGCGTCTACCACCGTGTGAGCCTGCCAAGGAGCCACCCCTGTGCGGCGGTTGCGCGGCAGCGGGGGCCGCCGAGACCCGCGAGGAGCCGTCAGTGTCCACACGCGATCTGTACGTCAACGCAGGCCGGGAGAGCGGTACCGGCCAGGGAACGGATGGCGGGGGAGCCCTCGCCTGGACGGTGCCCGCGACCGGAGCGGCCCGCTTCAGCTGGGAGGCCATGTTTGTTGGGCAAAAAGATGGCTCAGGCCGCGAACGCCTCCTGAACCTCTACCAAAAGGGCAAGGACAAGCAGTGGGACGGCGCCAAGCGCATCGCCTGGGATCTCGAAGTCGACCCGCTCGACCCGCTCGGCACCCCCGACGAAGCCATGTCCATCTACGGCACCCGGTACTGGGACCGGATGAACGCGGCCGAGCGCGGTGAACTGCGCAAGCACTACACCTCCTGGCAGTTCAGCCAGTTCCTGCACGGCGAGCAGGGCGCGATGGTGTGCGCGGCCCGCATCGTGGAGTCCGTCCCCGACCTGGACGCGAAGTTCTACTCCGCCACCCAGACCATGGACGAGGCCCGGCACGCCGAGATCTACAGCCGCTTCCTGCACGAGAAGATCGGCATGCTCTACCCGATCAACGACAATCTGCAGGCGCTGCTCGGCGACACGCTGCGCGACTCCCGCTGGGACATGCCCTACCTCGGCATGCAGGTCCTCATCGAAGGCCTCGCCCTCGCCGCTTTCGGCATGATCCGCGACACCACCGACAAGCCGCTGCCCAAGCAGATCCTCGCGTACGTCATGCAGGACGAGGCCCGGCACGTGGCCTTCGGGCGGATGGCGCTGCGCGACTACTACAAGCAGCTCACCGACGCCGAACTGCGCGAACGCGAGGAGTTCGTCATCGACGGCTGCTACCTGATGCGCGACCGGCTGCGCGGCGTCGAGGTCCTCACCAACTTCGGCATCCCGCTGAAGGAGGCCGAGGAGTACAGCGAGCGCTCCGAATACCTGCAGCTCTTCCGGCAGTTGCTGTTCAGCCGCATCGTGCCGTGCGTCAAGGACATCGGCCTGTGGGGCAAGCGGCTCCAGCAGGCGTACGTCGACATGGGCGTGTTCGACATGGGCAACTCCAACCTCGACCAGCTGATGGCGCAGGACGAGGAGATCGCCGAGAAGCTCGACGCGGAGCGGTTCGCGGCGGAGGAACACGAGCGGGTCGCGGAGGTCTCCGAGGCGATCGCCGCCGGCGCCGCCGACGCCTAAGTGCCGAGCTGCGCCGTGGTGTTCGCCCCGTCCAGCGCCTCGCGCACGATGTCCGCGTGCCCGGAGTGCTGCGCCGTCTCGCGCAGGAGGTGCAGCACGATCCGGCGCACGGACCAGCGCGGTACGACTCCGGGCTCCCACGGCGCCTCCGGCAGCGGTACGACGCGGTCGAGCCCGGCGCGCTCCACCGCCTCGTCGGTCGCCCGCGCCGCCGCCTCGTACGCGGCCACGAGGGCGGGCACGCTCGCGCCCGGCGGCATCTTGTACTGCTCGACGTCGAACATCGAGGGCGGCGTCTCGCCGGTCCCGCTGCTCAGGACGTGCGTCCAGTTGCGCTCGCCGTGGGTGAGGTGGTTCAGGATGCCGCCGAGTGTCAGCTCGCTGACGGTGGACCGGGCGGCGGCCTGCTCCTCGGAGAGGCCCCGCACGGCGATGAGGAGGGTGCGGCGCTGCTCGCGCAGGGCGTTCAGGAGCTCCTGGGTTTCGGTCATGCGGCCACGCTAGACGCCAACTAGGACAGGAACGGTCCTGGTTGGCGGTGGTGCCGAAAACGTCCGCCTCAACGCAGCGCGGCCTCCATCACGGCCTTCGCGATCGGCGCCGCGCTCCCGCCCCCGCTGATGTCCGAGCGGTCCGCCGACGCGTCCTCGACGACGACCGCGACCGCCACCGACGGCTCCGCGTCGCCCGGCTTCTGCGCCCAGGCGATGAACCAGGCGTACGGGGTGCCCGCGTTGCCGATGCCGTGCTGAGCCGTGCCCGTCTTGCCGCCGACGGTCACGCCCTCGATGGCGGCGTTGCGGCCCGTGCCCTTCTCGACGACGTCCGTCATCAGCTCGCGCAACCGCACGGCCGTGCCCGGGTTCATCGCCTGCCGCAGCGTCCGGGTGCCGGTCGACGCGACGGTGTCGCCGTCGTCGGTCGTCGTCCGGTCCACCAGGTACGGCGCCTTGACCGAGCCGCCGCCCGCCACGGCCGCCGACACCATCGCCATCTGCAGGGGCGTGGCGCGGGTGTCGTACTGGCCGATGGCGGAGAGGGCGAGCTGGGCGTCGTCCATGGCGGTGTCGAAGGTGCTGGTGGCGACCGGCGAGGGAATGCGCAGGCCCGGGGTGTCGAAGCCGAACTTCTTCGCGGTGCCCGCCATGGCGTCCTGGCCGGTGTCGGCGCCGAGCTTGGCGAAGACGGTGTTGCAGGACCACTGGAAGGCGTACCGCAGGCTGGCGTTCGCGCACCCCTCGACCTCGTTGGCCAGGCTGGTCGTGGTGCCGGGCAGGGTGTACGGGTCGGGGGACCTGGTGTCCGCGTCCAGGTCGGTGATCTCGCCCGCGTCGAGCGCCGCCGCCGCCGTCACCACCTTGAACGTCGACCCGGGCGGATAGGTCTGGCTGAGCGCCCGGTTGAGCATCGGCTTGTCCGGGTCGGCGTTCAGTCCGGCCCAGGCACCGGTCACGGCGCTGCCCGTGCCCGCGAGCCGCTCGGGGTCGTACGACGGCGTGGACACCAGCGCCAGGACCTCGCCGGTGGCCGGGTCGAGGGCGGCCACGGCGCCCTTCTTGCCGCCGAGCCCGGCGTACGCGGCCTGCTGCACGGCCGCCCGGACGGTGGTGACGACCTCGCCGCCCGGGTTCTGGGCGCGGGTGATGTCGTTCCACAGGGGCAGCGGGGCGAGCATGGGGTCGGTGCCGGAGAGGATGTCGTCCTCGGCGTGCTCCAGGAACGTGGTGCCGTACACCTGCGAGGCGAAGCCGGTCACGGGGGCGTACAACGGGCCGTTGCGGTACGTCCGTTCGTGGCGGAGCTGCTGGCCGGTGTCCTTGGACCCGGTGATCGGGCGGCCGTCCACGAGGATGTCGCCGCGCGGCTGGTCGAAGCGGGTGATGGCGGTGCGGCGGTTGGCGGGATTGTCGTCGTACGCCGCGGAGTCGACGATCTGCACCCGGGTCGCGTTGACGAGCAGCGCCACGAGCAGCAGCGCGCAGAACGCGGCGGCATGGCGGATGTGACGGGTCATGCCCGGCCCTCCTCGATCTGGTACGCGACCCCGGACGCCGACCCCGCTGCGGGCACCGGCACCGGCTGGGCGCGCGCCGAGTCGCTGACCCGGATGAGCAGCGCCACGATGATCCAGTTGGTGACGACCGACGAACCGCCCTGCGCGAGGAACGGCATGGCCATCCCCGTCAGCGGGATCAGCCCCGTCACCCCGCCCGCGATCACGAACACCTGGAGCGCCACGATCGACGCGAGCCCGATCGCGAGCAGCCGCCCGAACGGGTCACGCAGCGCGAGCCCCGCCCGGAAGCCCCGCTCCACCAGCAGCGCGTACAGCAGGAAGATCGCCGTGAGCCCGGTGAGCCCCAGCTCCTCCCCGGCCGTCGCCAGGATGAAGTCCGACTTCGCGGCGAAGCCGATGAGGATCGAGTGCCCGTCCCCGAGTCCGCTGCCGAGCATCCCTCCGGCCGCGAACGCGAACAGCGACTGGGCGAGCTGGTTCGGCCCCTCACCCGCCTCGATCGACGCGAACGGGTGCAGCCAGTCCTCGACGCGGCCGTGCACATGCGGCTCCAACGAGCCCACCGCGAACGCCCCGACCGCCGCGAGCAACAGGCCGACGGCGATCCAGCCGGTGCGTCCGGTGGCGACGTACAGCAGGACCACGAACAGTCCGAAGAACAGCAGCGAGGTGCCGAGGTCGCGCTCCAGGACGAGCACACCGACGCTCAGCAGCCAGATCGCCACGATCGGCCCGAGCACCCGCCCGGTGGGCAGTTGCAGCCGCTTGAACTTCCACACGGTGCGGCCCGCGTACGCCAGGGCGGTGCGGTTGGCCGCGAGGTAGCTGGCGAAGAAGACCGCGAGCAGGATCTTCGCGAACTCGCCGGGCTGGATGGAGAATCCGCCGATCCGGATCCAGATCCGGGCGCCGTTCACCGCGGGGAAGAAGATCGGCACGATCATGAGGACGAGCGCGGTGACCACGGACAGGTACGCGTAGCCCTTGAGCACGCGGTGGTCGCGCAGGAACAGCACGACACCGATGAACAGGCCGACGCCGATCGTCGACCAGACGAGCTGGGTGGGCGCCGCCCGGTCGCCGGGGGTCTCCAGGTCGAGCCGGTAGATGAGCACCAGGCCGAGGCCGTTGAGCAGCACGGCGATCGGCAGGAGCAGCGGATCGGCGTACGGGGCCCGCAGGCGCACCGCCACATGGGCGAGCAGCGCGAGCACCCCGAGCCCGGCGCCGTAACCGGCGGCGCCGGGCGGGACGGAGCCGTTTCGGGCGAGCCCCACATCGCAGTAGCCGTACACCGAGAGCAGCACGGCCACGACGATCAGCGCCAGCTCGGTGCCACGGCGCCGGGGGACACGCACAGCGGCGACGGCGGCGGGCTCCGCCGCTGTTCCGGTCATGCCCGGAACGTAGCAAGCTGCGGGCCTAATGTCCGGTTATGTCGCCGGTGTCCCGGCGCCCCGTCGGCGGCTCAGCACCAGCGCGGCGCGGGCCCGATGTTGGCGATGTAGTGCGCGGCGCCCCACGCCCAGGTCCCGTCGGTGAGCAGGTACCAGCGGTCGTTGTGGTGGACGTACTCGCCGCGCGCCTTGCAGAAGATGTGCACGACCTTCCCGTACGGCTCAGTCCGGATGACCTTGCTGCCCCGCGTCGGCGCGTCCCGGAGCAGCAGCCCCGACTTGGCGGTGACGCGCCCCTTGTAGACCGGCGGATTGTTGTTCGCGTCCTCGGCGGCGGCACCGGGCGCGGCGGTGAGCACGGTGGCGGCGGCGAGGGCGCCACCGGCCACGAGTATGGAGAGACGGCGGGCGAGGGCGGACCGGGAACGAAGGGCCATGAGGCCTCCTCAGCAGAGCGGAGTGGGGGAACGCGACCGGGTCAAGGGCCGCGATTTCACGCTAGGAGCGACACGAGGAGCCCGCAAACGATCACAGCCGGTCGTGCGGGGTCAGCCCACGTCCCCCACGCCGTCCGAGGCGACTTCGTACGGAAGGGTCAGCACGGCCACCGCCCCACCGGACTCGGCCGCGTTGGCGAACACCAGCCGCGCCCCCAGCACCTCCGCCTGCCCAAGAGCAATGGTCAGCCCCAGCCCGTGCCCCTTGGTGGTCCCCTCCGTACGGAACCGCTGCGGCCCGTGCTCGATGAGGTAGTCCGGGAACCCGGGCCCGTGATCCCGGACGGTGATCACCGGCCCGTCGACGGTCAGGGAAACCGGCGGAGCCCCGTGCTTCAGGGCGTTCCCGACCAGATTCCCCAGCACCCGCTCCAGCCGCCGCCCATCGGTCTCGACCACGATGTCCCGTACGACCAGCAGCTCCACCTCGGCCCCCGAAGCCCGCACGACACGTTCGGCCAGGGGAGCGAGCCGGACGGCGTCGAGCTCCACGCGTTCGTTGCGCGAGTCGAGGCGGGAGATCTCCAGGAGGTCCTCGGTGAGGGTGCGCAGGGTCGCCACCCGGTCCTGGACCAGCTCGGTGGGGCGGCCGGGCGGCAGCAGCTCGGCGGCGGCGTGCAGCCCGGTGAGCGGCGTCCGCAGCTCGTGCGCGACGTCCGCGGTGAACCGCTGCTCGCTCAGGAGCTTGCCCTGGAGCGAGGACGCCATCGTGTCCAGGGCGCCGGAGACGGTGGCCACCTCGTCCTGGTGGCGGCCGTCGTCGTGGGTACGGGGGTCGTTGACGCGCGCGTCCAGGTCGCCCGCGCTGATGCGCCGCGCGACCCGCGCGGTCAGGTGCAGCCGCCGCGTCACGCGCGTCACCGCGAACGAGCCGACGAGCAGCGTCGCCCCGATCGCGAGCACCGACGAGCCGACGATGGCCCGGTCGAGCCCGTCGATGGTGCGGGCGCCCTGCGCGTAGTCGACCTGCACGGCGATGGCCCGCCCGCCGTCGGCGGGACCCGCCGCCCACACGGTCGGCCGCTCGTCGTGGTCGCCGACCATCGTGCCGCGCTCCCCGCTCACCGCGAGGTCGCGCAGCCGCCGCGGCAGGCCGGGCGGATCGACGCCCGCTCCGGGGCCGAGCCGCCCGCCCGCCTCGTACTGCTTGGTGGCGTCGTCGAGCCGGGTCAGGGCGCGGTCGCGGGCCTGGCCGACGGTCTGGTTGGTCACCGCGACATGGACGAGTACGCCGAGGAGCGCCGCGAGCGCGCAGCACATCACGGCGATGAACACCGCGGCCTTCCAGGTCAGCGTCGCGGTCCAGGCGGGCAGCCGGAAGGGGAGGCGGGGCGGGCGCGACAGCCGGGAGGAGCGGGCGCGGGGCGGGGCACCGGCGTCGGCGGGGGGCGGGCCCGCGGGCTCGGCGCGGCCGGTCATGAACCCTCGCCGGGACGGTCGTCGGCGGTCGGCCCCGCGGTCGGCGTGGGGCGCTCGCCCGGACCTGAGGTCTCGCCGGGGCCGGGACCCGCCCCCTGCTCCGCCTCCGTCAGCGCGGGCACCTGGCTGCGGGCGCCCTTGGGGCGGGGCGCGTCGGAGGAGCGCAGGATCTCGTCGCGGGTGGGCAGCATCGCGCGCTGGTGCCGGTCCCAGGACCAGGCCGTGCGGTACTCGTACCCGGGGATGCCGGAGACCGCGCGCACCACCAGGTCGCGCCCGGCCAGCTCGACGCCGAGCACCGCGTCGGAGGTGCCCATGATCTGGGTGAGGTGCCCCTTCTCCATCGCGTAGACGCGGACGGCGAGCTGCTCCTCGGGCATGCGGATGCCGATGACCAGGTCGTCCTTCCCGTCCCCGGTGAAGTCGCGGTAGTACGCCTTGAGGACCGGGCAGTCCTTGGGCTCGCTGCCGCAGTCCTTGAGGGCGGTGACGGTGTCCTTGTAGAGCGCGTCGGGCCCGCTGTAGACGTCGGGGTTCGCGGTCACCTCCGCCTTGACGATGTCGACGGGGTTCACCTTGTGCAGATCGCCGCCGGGCACCTTGACGCCCTTGACCTCCTCGGTGTCCGCCTCGCCGTAGTCACCGACCGGCGACGACGCGGGCGGCAGGTCCGGCCACAGCCGGGTGGGGCCCACGGCCGTCGGAGTGGCGCCCGCGCCCCGCAGGTCGCCGGGGTCGCCGCAGCCCGACGCCAGCGCGGCCGCGGCCAGCACGAGGACGGCTGCGGCGAGCGCGCGTCGGCGGGCGGGCCTGCGACGGCTCGGCCTGCGGCTGCGGTTCAACTGGCACTCCTGCTTGCGGGGGCCGCGCCGGGGGCTTCGGCGCGGGGCCGGGGGTGCCCGGGCGCGGCCTCACCGCACGAGGTCGGCGTAGAGAATGATGTTGTCGGTGCGGTGACCGTCCTTGATCGGGCCGCCGCAGGTCACGAGGCGCAGCTCCGGGCGGTCGGTCGCCCCGTACACCTTATGGGTTGGAAAGTCTTCCTTGCCGACCTGTTGGATCGCACGCACCTTGAACGTCGCCGTGGAGCCGTCCGCCCTCGGCACCATGATCCGGTCGCCGGCCCGCACCTTCGCGACGTTCCGGAGCAGCGCAGGACCGTTCGCCGTGTCGTAGTGCGCGACCACGACCGCCGCACCCTTCTGACCAGGGGTGACACCGCCCGTCCACCAGCCCGGTACATCCGCCTCCGACGCGGGCGGCACCTCCAGCTCCCGGTCCGGGCCGATGCCGAGGTCCAGCATCCGCCGGGCGTCCACGCCCGCGGCCGGGATGCGCAGTCCGGTCGGCCTGGACTCCGCCATCGGTGGCGGCGCCTGCTTCGCCCGCGCGGCCGTGACGTTCTTGACGCTCACGTCGGGGGCGGCGGCGCCGGAGCCGCCGCCCTGCCCGCAGGCGATGAGGCCGACGCCGATGGCGGCGGTGAGGGCCGCGGCGGCGGCGAGGCGGCGGCGGGCGGGGGCGCCGTGGCCGGTACGGCGGGGTCGGCTCGGGCGGGCTTCCCGCTCGGCTTCGCCGGGGGTGGGGGTGGTGGTGCGCACGGGGACTCCTTGGACGGGACGGGACGGGACCGGGACGGGACCGAAGCGACCCGGAAGCGAGGGATCCGGGCCGGACGCCGGTCGGACGGTCAGGCGTCCGTGCGCCCGCGGCGCATCATCGCGAACCCGAGCCCCGCGGCCCCCGCGGCCGCCATGGCACCGCCCGCGAACAGGAACGCGGGATCCCCGGCGTCCCGCACCCCGTCGGCGCCCGCCCGCACGCCGCCCTCGGGGGTGGCGGCGTCGCCGGTGAGGCGGGCGGAGGCGGAGTGCGGGGCGGGAGCGGGGGACGGGGAGTCGGCGAACGCGCCCGTCGCCGGGAGCAGCAGCGCGCCGCCGACGAGCGTGGCGACGGCGGCGGTACGGAGGGCCGAGGTGCGGCGGCGGTTGCTCACGGGACGTTCCTTGCGCTCTGCGGCGGGCAGTGACATCTACGAAGCTAGGTGTCCGCCATTGCGGCGGTTCGGCGACTTTGTAACAGGGGGCCATAGCTGTGCGAGCGGTGCCGTTACGGGATGGGTGCGGGCCTGGCGGAAGGACTCGCCCGGGGTGGCGAACACAGGGCGAATTGCCATCAACTTCCCGGAAGCGCCGTCAGCTGCTTGCCGGAGCGGTGCCCGGGCTGCTCCCATGGTCATGGGGTGATGGGGCATGAGCGGACTGCGTGTCGTACCGGCATGGAGGCACGGTCAGGAACGGCTCTACGTCTGCAGGCCGGACGGCGGGAACGTGGCCTGGTACGACCGGGACACCGCCCGCGTGAACCTGCTGAGCGCCGACCGCGAGGCCGACGTTCTGGACGCACTCGGCCCGTTCCTGACGGGCAACGTGACGGTGGGCCCACCCCCCGTCCCCACCCCCGCGGAGCTGGCCCGGCTCACGCTCCACCCAGACGACGACTTGGCCCCGAACCGCCCCGGCGAGGCCCTGCGCGTCGACCTCGACCGCGACCCGCCGTCCGCGCGCAGGCTCCGCTCCGACCCCCGGCACCGGGCGCTCGCGGCGCAGACCGCGGTCGGCGACGCCCTCGACCGCCTGGACGCGGTCGGCTGGCACACCCTGCACTCGATCGGCCTGCCCGGCGGCCGGCGCGTGGACCATCTGCTCATCGGCCCCGGCGGCCTGTTCTGCGTACGGGCGTTACCGGCCCGCAGGCAGCGCGTGCGGGTGGCCGACCCGATGGTGGCCCTGGGGCGGGGGCAGGCCGGGCCGCTGCTGCGGGAGCTGCGGGCGGACGCCGGGCGGGCGTCGTTCGCGCTGACGGCGGAGGTGCGGGCGGTGCTCGTACCGGTGGGGGCGGTGGACGTGGAGGTCGCGGCGCCGCCCCGGGAGGTGCGGGTGCTGTGCGAGGCGGACCTGCCGGGGCTGGCGCGGACGGGCGGGGTCCTGAAACCGGCGGACGTGGAGGCACTGCACGCGCTGGCGCGCGACCGCAGGACGTGGAACCGCATCTGACCCCCGGGGAGGAGCGGGGCCAGGGGAGCGGGGCCTGGGAGGAGCGGGACCAGGGAGGAGCGGGACCAGGGAGGAGCGGGACCAGGGAGAGGCGGGGCCGGGGAGGGGTGGGGTCACCCCGGCGTCGGCAGCACCCCGCCCCGGCTCGGGTCGAGCAACGGCCCGAGCAGATCCCCGTACCGCTCAAGACGCGCCCCCAACTCGTCCGCGAGGAAGACCAGCAGCCCCGCGTCCCCCCGCTCCCGGCACGCCGCCACCTCCGCCCACGTCACCGGCGTGGACACCGTCGGCTCGGCGCGCGCCCGCAAGGTGTACGGCGTCGCCGTGGTCTTCGCCGCCGCGTTCTGACTGAAGTCGACGAACACCTTCCCCGGCCGCAGGCTGCGCGTCATCCGATGCACCACCAGCCCCGGAAGCGCCTGCTCCGCCGCCACGGCCAGCCCCTTCGCGTACGCCGTGACGTCCTTGCTGGGCGTTGGCCGCAGCGGCACGAGCACGTGCAGCCCCTTGCTGCCGGACGTCTTGACGTACGCCTCGAACCCGTCGTCCACCAGCCGCTCCCGCAGCCACAGCGCCGCCGCGCAGGCCGCCACGACGTTCGCGGGCGGCCCGGGGTCGAGGTCGAGGACGAGCCGGTCGGCGAGCCCGGGCGCGTCCGCCTGCCACTGCGGGGTGTGGAACTCGGTGACCAGGTTCGCCGCCCACATCAGCGTCGCCAGGTCCTGCACCAGGATCTGCCGCGAGACCCCGTCCGACCGCCGCACCTCGGCCGTCCGCACCCAGGTGGGCGTACCCGGCGGCACGTTCTTGGCGAAGAAGCGCTGCCCGTCGGGCCCGTCCGGGAAGCGCAGGAAGGACACGGGCCGGTTGCGGAGGTGGGGGAGCAGGGCCCCCGCGGCGGTGGCGTAGTAGTGCAGCACCTCGCCTTTGGTGAAGCCGCTCGCCGCGTAGAGCACCTTGTCGAGATTGCTGAGCGCGAGCCTTCGCCCCTCCACCTCGGTGATGGGCGTCATACGATGAGAATCCCACGAAACACGTACTAAAGCCCCATACGCACACAAGACAACTGCGCACGCGCGAGCTCACCGCCCACGCACAAGGTCACCGCACACACGCGAGGCCACGCACACATACGAGGCCACCGCCTCACCCTCCCGCCCTGGCTGCCGAAAGGTGCTCCACATGCGGTCCATATGGAACGGCGCCATCTCCTTCGGCCTGGTCAGCATCCCGATCAAGCTCGTGAACGCCACCGAGAACCACGCGATCTCCTTCCGCCAGATCCACACGGAGGACGGCGGCCGCATCCGCTACCGCAAGGTGTGCGAGCTGGAGGACCGCGAGGTCACGACCGCGGAGATCGGCAAGGGGTACGAGGACGCGGACGGCTCGATCATCCCGATCACCGAGGACGACCTGGCCGCCCTGCCGATCCCGACCGCGAAGACCATCGAGATCGTCGCGTTCGTCCCGGCCGACCGCATCGACCCCCTCCAGATGGACACGGCGTACTACCTGTCGGCCAACGGAGTACCCGCCGCCAAGCCCTACACCCTCCTGCGCGAGGCGCTGAAGCGCAGCCGGAAGGTGGCCATCGCCAAGTTCGCCCTGCGCGGCCGCGAACGCCTCGGCATGCTGCGCGTCGTCGACGACGTCATCGCGATGCACGGCCTGCTGTGGCCGGACGAGATCCGCGCCACCGACAGCGTCGCCCCCGACACCGAGGTCACGGTCCGCGACGCCGAACTCGACCTGGCCGACGCCCTCATGGACACCCTCGGCGAGGTCGACCTCGACTCCCTCCACGACGACTACCGCGAGGCCGTGGAGGAGATGATCGCCGCGAAGGTCGAGGGCGGCGGGACCTACACCCCCGCCCCGGCGGCCGAGTCGGGCGGCGGCAAGGTCATCGACCTGATGGCGGCGCTGGAGAACAGCGTGCGGGCGGCGCGCACGGCGCGCGGCGAGCAGTCCGACGCGGACGCGGACCAGGCGCGGGAGGCCGAGGTGACCTCCCTGCGCTCCCGCGCCAAGAAGTCGGCGGCCGGGAAGACGGCCTCCGCTCGGAAGTCGACGCCCGCTCGGAAGTCGGCGTCCGCCCAGAAGTCGGCGTCCGCCACCCGCAAGTCGTCCCCGGCGGCCCCCAAGCAGGTGGGCGGTAAGAAGTCGACGGCCAAGACGCCGGCGAAGGCCAGGACGGCGGCCCCGAAGAAGAGCACCACGAAGAAGACGGCGTCGGGCGCGGCGACCACCAAGTCGACGGCGAAGAAGACCACGTCGAAGAAGTCGACGACGCCGCCGAAGAAGACGACGAAGCGGGCGTCGGCGTAGAGACCCACGAACCCCCGCAGGCGCCTCCGCAACCGGCAACCCGCAACCCTCACCCGCCTCCACAACCCTCACCCGCCGACTACGACCCACTCACCGCAACCGCCCCACTCGCCCTACTCACCCTGGCACCCCACTCATCCCTCTCACCCCTCTCACCCACGCGTCCCGCAAACCGTCACCGTGAACAGCCCGACCCCCTCCCGCCGACTGCTGACCGCCCCGAACCCGGCGGCACGGGCCCACCCCTCCGTCTCTGCGACGTCCCGGCACTTCATCACCCACAACTGCCCGTCCCTGTTGGGCAGGACGTTGGCGATGAAGTCGAGCTGCGGGTGGTGGGTCTGGGTGGTGAAGACGAGGGTGCCGCCGGGCGCGAGCAGCCCTCGCAGCCGCTCGATCGAGGCGCGGATGACGTCGTCGTCGAGCAACAGCTCATAGAGCCCCGACACCACGATGACGTCCGGAGCGCCCGCGTCCGGCTCCTTGGGATCGAGCGCGTCCCCGGTCTCGTACGAGATGTTGCCGATCCCGCGCTCCCGGGCGAGCCGCTCGCCCTGCCGCAGCCCCGCCACGGCGAGGTCCCGGCACACCACGCGCACCCGCCCGGGCCCGTGCGCGGCGGCCACGTCCTGGAGGTAGCGCCCGGGCCCGGCGGCGACGTCGAGGACGAGGACCTCACGGTCGGGCCGGGCGCCTATCTGCCCGCGCAGCACGTCCTGGAGGAGTTCACGCCGGGCGCGGATGGCGCGCCAGCCGACGGCGTTCAGATACACGCGGTCGACGAGACGCCCGATCCCGAGGACGCCGTGGGCTCGGTTCACGTACACGTAATCCAGCATGGTCCCGCTGTCGAACCCGTGCCGACAGCCGATCCGGATCCCTCGCGAGGACCGCCCGACCGTACCCAACAGCCCGCGCAGGACTGCCCACTTGAGGTTGCGCAGAGGTTTCGTCATGCCGCCAGAGTCGCGCCGCGAGGTGGCCGCACACATGGGTCCGCGTACTCGGAGTCGCGTGAGTACGACTCCGCGCGCCAACGGCCACTTGCTAGGTTGCCCCTGATCGAACGGCCCAAGCACCACAGGAGGTCCCCGTGTCAGGCTCCGACCCCAGGCTCGACTCGTCCGCCGAGATACGCGCGCGGATCGACACGAGTAAGCCGCACTCGGCGCGCTTCTGGAACTACTTCGTGGGCGGCAAGGACAACTACGAGAAGGACCGCGAGCTGGGCGACCAGATCAAGCAGATCTTCCCGGGCCTGGTGGACGTGGCCCTCACCAGCCGCCACTTCCTCGGCCGCGCGGTCCGCCACCTGGCGGGGGAGCAGGGGATCCGCCAGTTCCTGGACGTCGGCACGGGCCTGCCGACGGCGGACAACACGCACGACGTGGCGCAGCGCGTCGCGCCCGACTCCCGCATCGTGTACGTGGACAACGACCCGCTGGTGCTCGCGCACGCCCGGGCGCTCCTGACGAGCACGCCGGAGGGCGTGACGTCGTACATCGACGCGAACATGTACGAGCCGGAGGCGATCCTGGCGGCGGCGGGGGAGACGCTGGACCTGTCCGAGCCGGTGGCGCTGATGATCCTGAACACCCTCGGCCACGTCTCCTCGTACGACGAGGCGCGCGACCTGGTGAACCGCCTCATGGCGGGCCTCCCGTCGGGCAGCTACCTGGTGATAAGCGACTCCACGGCCACGAGCGAGGGCATGATCGCGGCGTCGGACGCGTACAACAAGAGCGGCGCGATCCCCTACTACGTCCGCAGCGTCGAGGAGATCACCGGCTTCTTCACCGGCCTCACCCTCACCGACCCCGGAGTGACCCAGGTCACCCACTGGCGCCCGGACCCCACCACGGACACGTCGATCGCAGCCGACGCCTACGCAGGCGTGGCCCGCAAGCCCTGACACCCCCCTCCCCGCCCCGTCCGGGGGCCCCGCCGGGCCCCCGGGCAGCCCTCCCCGGGAACCGCGCCAGGCCCCCGGACGGCACCCCGTCAGGCCCCCCGGACGCTGCACAAATACCCGTTCATGCCGACCCCCACGAAGCTGGTAGGGTTCTACCCGTCGCCGCCGAACAGCGGCCGACACGCCCCCGTAGCTCAGGGGATAGAGCAACGGCCTCCGGAGCCGTGTGCGCAGGTTCGAATCCTGCCGGGGGCACTCGCCAGTCAGAGACCTGAAGTCATGTCCTGACCAGCGCGGATGCCTTGATGAAACGGTCGGAGTCAGTCTCACTGACTCCGACCGTTTCTCGTTGTCTCCCACTGGTTGTGCGTGAGGAGTGCGTGAGCCACGCACGGCTCATTCCGCGTCCGGCGATGCCCACCCCATCGTCCTCTCGATCTTCTTGTTTTCCTCCTCCTCGCTGTTGTCGATGAGCCCGGCGTAGTGGCGGCCGATGACCTCTGGGGACGTGCCCGCACGGCGAGCCACCTCGGCGACCGGGAGGCCGGAGCGGAGCCAGTCCGTGATGCACGTGGCACGGCCGTCGTACGGCTTCTTCGCCAGGACGTGCATCTTCGGCGGTGGGAAGGCGTAAGGCCGGGCCTCCTGCCAGACGCGCCAGTAGCTGGAGGTGCCCACCAGGCCGCCCCGCTCGTTCGTGAGGAGCCGCCCATCCTTGGCTGTGCCGAACTCCTTCAGGTGGGCGCGGAGCCCGGCCGCGAGCGGCGGAGGGATCAGGACCGGCCGGTCTTCCTTGGCTTCCCTCGACTTCAGGCCGCGCTTGTCGTGGCGCTCTCCGCTGTCTGTCCACTGCTTGCCCGACACGGGGTGCGTGTCGTGAAGCGTCAGAACGCCCCACCCCTTCTCCGGGAGGAAGCAGTCAGCCTTCCCGAGCCCCACAGCCTCACTGGGACGGAGCCCTGCGAAGTACATGACCGCGTAGAAGCCCACCAGGCGGTGCCCCTTCTTGCGATCCCGTGTTCCGACGTACGAGACCGAAGCGAGAAGTTGAGCAGCCTGGGTCCTGTTCACGAGAACGCGGGGATCCGCACGGTCCGCGTACGAGAACGGCGACGCGGTGACCGGCAAAGGCCCGTGACCTCATGGGTCACGGGCCCGTGTGCCGGCCCGGCGAGCGTCTCTCACGCCGCTGAGGCCGTCATCGCGCCGGACAATCGCCGGACGCCGGATAACTGCCGGACAATTAGGGGATGAGCTCAACGTAGGCGGCGTTGATGTATCCGGTAACGCCTGTCGTGTTGTCCTTGACCTTCACCCAGTTGAATTCGCCATTGACGGTCTCGCCGCGCACGCTGGCAAGGAACGCCACCTTGTGGCTCTTGTAGGCAAGACCGAGCGAGGCCGACTTCGTCGTGGCCTTCGCGCGAATGTTGATGCCGTCCTTGAGGATCTTGATGTGCTTGTAAGCGGGGGCGCTCTTGGCCGAGACAGGGGCGGCGTCCGGGGCCGAGCTGGAGGCCGCGCTTGCGGCCGGGGCCGACACGGCGAGCGCGGCACTGGCTACTGCACCAACAATAAAGAGAGTTGTCTTTCTCGACATCACAAAAATCCCCTCCTGGAACCCATATGCGGTATGCGCGACCAGAACGCTAGCAATCAAGATCGAAAGGGGCAACGCGGGGCAAGACGGCGGGCATTGGGCGCCCCGCGTCCGCGCGGGCTTCTTGGCTGTCAGAGGAAGGCGCTGGGCAAGGTCGCGCCGGTGGTGTGCAGGTGTTTCAGGGTCGCCGCGAAGGAGTGGCAGTCGAAGAGGGCGGAGTGTTCGCCGCCTGTGGTCGGCCTGGGAAGGTTGAACACCCGCCACAGGCGGCCGACGTTGGATGTCGCTGTTTCCGGAGCCACGCTGTTGAGCCAGGGGCGGATGTTCAGGAAGCCGGGGGTGAGGAAGGAGGCTTTGATTTCTTCGCCGCGGGCTCGGGCCCAGGCCACGTTCTCGCCGAGGACGACCATGTCGTTTCCGTAGGAGAGCACGGACTGGCCTTGGCAGAAGGAGAGGAAGGAGCCGAGGGCTTCCGCCGGCGGGAGGCCCTCGCGGTCCACCGAATCCTGGTCGATGCCGGTCAGTTCGGTGAAGTACGGGGACAGGCGCGGGTTCATGACCGGGTGGACCAGGGCCTCGTACTCCTCGACCACGGAGAAGTCGTGGCGCAGGCGCAGGGCGCCGATCTGGACGAGTTCGCGGTACTGGCCCGGGGCCGACCAGTCCTGCTCAAGCGCTTCCGGCCATGTCGTGAACTCCAGGTCGAATACAACGAAGGTTGACATGACGGCCTCTCCTTGTGCACGGCCTCGCCTTGCGCGTGGGGCGTTGCGGAGCGTACCGCCCGGTCCGGCGGGGGAGGGGGACGCGGGGGCGCCAACCTCCGCTTGCGGTCGGCGTGCTGAAGGGGCGTCATGGGCTTCCGCATCGGCTCTTGGCGGATTCCTGTGTGGTGCGTGGGTGGGGAGGGGCGGCGCCAGCGGGCGTCCGTGTGTTCGGCAACACGGTGTCGCGGTTCACGTGCGGGGTCCGTGCGTCGGTCCTGGTCCAGACCTCGGCGGGGCGTTGCGGCTCGCCCGCAAGTGGCAGAAGTAGGCAAAACCCGGACGCGATGGCGGCTGTCGACCTACTCTCAAGTTGTGCCAGGCGTGCCCGGCCGTGTGCTTGTTGTGGACGACAACAAGGTCATCCGGCAACTGATCAGGGTCAATCTCGAGCTGGAGGGCTTCGAGGTCGTGACCGCGGCCGATGGTGCCGAGTGTCTGGATGTCGTCCATCAGGTGCGGCCCGATGTGGTGACGCTCGACGTGGTGATGCCGCGGCTTGACGGGCTGCGCACTGCGGCGCGGCTGCGGGCTGATCCGCGTACGCAGGGGCTTCCGCTTGTCGTGGTGAGTGCGTGTACTCAGTACGAGGTCGAGGCGGGGATCGAGGTCGGGGTCGACGCGTTCCTGGCGAAGCCGTTCGAGCCGGCCGAGCTCCTCGGGATCGTGCGGCAGCTGGTCGACCGGGGCCAGGGTCCCCGGGGCTGGGCTCCGGACCCGTCCGCGGTGCCGGGCTGCCCTTAGGGCGTTTCTGATGGCTCTTGGTCGGCCGCCAGGGAGATCGTCGGCGCAACGGGAGCTGCCCCGCGAGGTGCTGCTCGCCCCGGCGCCCACACCCGTGACAGCCATCTGACGGTTTCAAGAGCCGTCAGAAACGCCCTAGGCCTCGGAGGCACTCGGAGGCCTTCCGAGACCTTCCGGCCCCCGGACCCTCTGGGCGGCCCAGCTCCCCACCGGGCGGGACGGCAGACGCCACGCCGCTGCCCAAGGCGCCCCCGCCAGCGAGAAGCCCTCCGTCAGCGAGAAGCGCCCCGTCAGCGAGAAGCCCCCCCCGCCAGAAACCCCAGCGCACCCCACCCCCCACCTCCCATACCCTTGTCCCGTGACCCCGGCACAGCTCTCCCGTACCGTCCTGCGCGCCATGCGCCGCGCCGTGGACGCCGGGGAGCTCAGCGCCGAGGTCCCGGAGCGTGCCCACGTGGAGCGCCCGGGCCCGGGCGGCACGGGGGACTACGCGACGAACCTGGCGCTCCGGATCGCCGGTGCGGCGGGCGCACCCCCCCGCCGCGTGGCCGAGGTCCTCTCGGCCCGCCTCACCGAAGAGCCGGGCATCGCCCACGCCGACGTCACCGGCCCCGGCTTCGTCAGCATCACCCTGGACGGCCAGGGCGGCCCCGGCCTCGTAGCGGAAGTGCGGGCGCGGGGGGAGCGCTACGGGCACGTCAGCCCGGACACCGGGGCCCTCGCCCAGCTGCACACCCCGCACGACCTGCGCGCCGTGGTCGTGGCCGACGCGACGCGGCGGATCCTGCGCTCGCAGGGCGTGCTGGTGCGGGTGACGAGCGAGGCGGAGCCGGACGCGGAGTGGGTGCGGGTGCTCGGGGTGAGGGTGGACGCGTACGGGCGGCCCCCGACCCCCCTGACCACCCTCCGCCCGGTCCCGGCGCCCACCACCCCCGACCCCCTCCGCCTGGGCCCCGACGCGGCCCGCTGGGCCCTCCTGCACCCCGCGCCCCACGACCACCCCCGCACCGGCCCCGAGCACCTCGCCCAGCGCGAGTCGAACCCCCTGTTCCGGATCCGGTACGCCTACGCCAGGACCCGCGCGCTCACCCGCAACGCCGCCGACCTAGGCTTCACGGCGGCCCCCGGCGAGACCGACGCGTCCGCGTACGAGCTGCTGGGAGCCCTGGGCGACCACCCCACCGTCCTGGCGACCGCAGCCACCCGCCACGCCCCGGACCGCCTGACCCGGCACCTCGTCCGGACCGCCGACGCCTTCCTCGCGCAGGCACACACGGTGCTGCCGCTCGGCGACGAGAAACCCTCGGCCGCCCACCGCTCCCGGCTCGCGCTCGCCGAAGCCGCCGGGACGGTGCTCGCAGGCGGCCTGTCCCTGCTCGGCATCACCGCGCCCGCACACCTGTGAGACGAGAAGAGCCAGAAGAGTCATGAGCCGCTCCGCCCACCCCGCCGGTCCCCGCCACGGAGACGTCCTGCCCGAGGGGCACTACTCCGCTCCGCCCGCCGACCTGAACGCCCTGGACCCCAAGGTCTGGTCCCGCACGGTCACCCGCACCGCCGACGGCAAGGTCACCGTCGGCGGCGTGGCGGTGACGCGGCTCGCCGAGGAGTTCGGCACGCCCGCGTACTTCCTCGACGAGCAGGACTTCCGCGCCCGCTGCCAGGCCTGGCGCGACGCGTTCGGGCCGGACGCCGACGTGTTCTACGCCGGGAAGGCGTTCCTGTCGCGCGCCGTCGTGCGGTGGCTGCACGAGGAGGGCCTGAACCTCGACGTGTGCTCGGGCGGGGAACTGACGACGGCGCTCGACGCCGGTATGCCGGCCGAGCGCATCGCGTTCCACGGCAACAACAAGAACGCGGAGGAGATCGAGCGCGCGGTCGCGGCGGGCGTCGGCCGCGTCGTGCTCGACTCGTTCCAGGAGATCGTGCGGGTCGCGCACATCGCCGACCGGCTCGGCAAGCGCCAGCGGGTGCAGATCCGGGTGACGGTCGGCGTCGAGGCGCACACCCACGAGTTCATCGCCACCGCGCACGAGGACCAGAAGTTCGGCCTGGCGCTCGCCGGGGGCCAGGCGGCGGAGGCGGTGCGGCGGGCGCTGAAGCTGGACGGGCTGGAGCTCATCGGCATCCACAGCCACATCGGTTCGCAGATCTTCGACACGGCGGGCTTCGAGGTGGCGGCGCGCCGGGTGGTGTCGCTGCTCGCCGAGATCCGCGACGAGCACGGCGTCGAGCTGCCCGAGATCGACCTCGGCGGCGGCCTCGGCATCGCGTACACCTCGGACGACGACCCGCGCGAGCCGCACGAGATCGCGACGGCGCTGCGCGCCATCGTGACGCGGGAGTGCGCGGCGGCGAACCTGCGCACGCCCCGCATCTCCGTCGAGCCGGGCCGCGCCATCGTCGGCCCGACGGCGTTCACGCTGTACGAGGTCGGCACCATCAAGCCGCTGGACGGGCTGCGGACGTACGTCTCCGTCGACGGCGGCATGTCGGACAACATCCGTACGGCGCTGTACGACGCCGAGTACAGCGTCGCGCTCGTGTCGCGGTCGTCCGACGCCGAGCCGATGCTCGTGCGCGTCGTCGGCAAGCACTGCGAGAGCGGCGACATCGTCGTACGCGACGCGTTCCTGCCCGCCGACCTGGCGCCCGGCGACCTGATCGCCGTGCCCGCGACGGGTGCGTACTGCCGCTCCATGGCCAGCAACTACAACCACGCGCTGCGGCCGCCGGTGGTGGCGGTGAACGAAGGCGCGGGCCGCGTCATCGTGCGCCGCGAGACGGAGGAGGACCTGCTCCGCCTCGACGTGGGGTGACATCGCCCCTCGACGTGGGGTGACACGCGGCGCGCGACACAAGGCGCCGCC
The DNA here is from genome assembly GCF_014650815.1 of Streptomyces flavofungini. GTDB lineage: Bacteria > Actinomycetota > Actinomycetes > Streptomycetales > Streptomycetaceae > Streptomyces > Streptomyces flavofungini. The sequence continues at coordinate 268,183 of NZ_BMVR01000002.1, read as the reverse complement.
ACCCCGAAGTACTCCCGGTTCGTGAAATACGTGTCTCACGATCCGGACTATGGTCAGAAACACCGTACCGGTGGGTGAGACTGGTCCCACCGCAGTTGGAGAAGGAAACGAGGTCGGATGATGCGTACGCGTCCGCTGAAGGTGGCGCTGCTGGGCTGTGGGGTTGTCGGCTCAGAGGTGGCGCGCATCATGACGACGCACGCCGACGACCTCACAGCGAGGATCGGCGCCCCGGTCGAGCTGGCCGGGGTGGCCGTCCGCCGCCCCTCCAAGGTGCGCGAGGGCATCGACCCGGCGCTGGTGACGACGGACGCGACCGCGCTGGTGAAACGCGGTGACATCGACGTGGTCGTCGAGGTCATCGGCGGCATCGAGCCCGCCCGGGCGCTCATCACCACCGCCTTCGAGCACGGCGCGTCCGTGGTCTCCGCGAACAAGGCGCTCATCGCCCAGGACGGCGCCGCCCTGCACGCCGCCGCCGAGCAGCACGGCCGCGACCTGTACTACGAGGCCGCCGTCGCCGGAGCGATCCCGCTGATCAGGCCGCTGCGCGAGTCCCTCGCCGGGGACAAGGTCAACCGCGTCCTCGGCATCGTGAACGGCACCACGAACTTCATCCTCGACAAGATGGACTCGACGGGGGCGGGCTACCAGGAGGCCCTCGACGAGGCCACCGCCCTCGGGTACGCCGAGGCCGACCCGACCGCCGACGTCGAGGGCTTCGACGCCGCCGCCAAGGCCGCGATCCTGGCCGGCATCGCCTTCCACACCCGCGTGCGCCTCGACGACGTCTACCGCGAGGGCATGGCCGAGGTCACCGCCGCCGACTTCGCCTCCGCCAAGCGCATGGGCTGCACCATCAAGCTCCTCGCCATCTGCGAGCGGGCCGCCGACGGCGGCTCCGTCACCGCGCGCGTGCACCCCGCGATGATTCCGCTCAGCCACCCGCTGGCGAGCGTCCGCGAGGCCTACAACGCCGTCTTCGTGGAGGCCGAGGCCGCCGGTCAGCTGATGTTCTACGGCCCCGGCGCGGGCGGCGCGCCCACCGCGTCCGCCGTCCTCGGCGACCTGGTCGCGGTCTGCCGCAACAAGCTCGGCGAGGCCACCGGACCCGGCGACTCCGCGTACACGCAACTGCCCGTGAGCCCCATGGGCGAGGTCGTCACGCGGTATCACATCAGCCTCGACGTGGCCGACAAACCAGGCGTGCTCGCCCAGGTCGCGACGGTCTTCGCCGAGCACGGCGTATCCATCGATACGGTCCGTCAGACGGGCAAGGACGGCGAGGCCTCCCTCGTCGTCGTCACCCACCGCGCGCCCGACGCCGCCCTCAGCGGCACCGTCGAGGCGCTGCGCCGACTCGACACCGTGCGTGGTGTCGCCAGCATCATGCGGGTTGAAGGGGAGTAAGCAGCAATGACCCACCAGTGGCGCGGAATCATCGAGGAGTACCGGGACCGCCTCCCGGTCTCCGACACCACGCCGGTCGTGACGCTCCGCGAGGGCGGCACGCCGCTCGTGCCCGCGCAGGTGCTCTCCGAGCGCACCGGCTGCGAGGTCCACCTCAAGGTCGAGGGCGCGAACCCGACGGGGTCCTTCAAGGACCGCGGCATGACCATGGCGATCACCAAGGCCAAGGAGGAGGGCGCGAAGGCCGTCATCTGCGCCTCCACCGGCAACACCTCCGCCTCGGCCGCCGCCTACGCGGTACGCGCCGGGATGGTCTGCGCCGTCCTGGTGCCGCAGGGCAAGATCGCCCTCGGCAAGATGGGTCAGGCGCTCGTCTACGGCTCGAAGATCCTCCAGGTCGACGGGAACTTCGACGACTGCCTGAACCTCGCGCGCGGGCTCTCCGAGAACTACCCGGTGGCGCTGGTCAATTCGGTCAACCCGTTCCGCATCGAGGGCCAGAAGACGGCGTCCTTCGAGATCGTCGACGCCCTCGGCGACGCGCCCGACATCCACGTCCTCCCCGTCGGCAACGCGGGCAACATCACGGCCTACTGGAAGGGCTACAAGGAGTACGCGGCCGACTCGGTGTCGACGCACACCCCGCGCATGTGGGGCTTCCAGGCCTCCGGCTCCGCGCCCATCGTGCGCGGCGAGGTCGTCAAGGACCCCTCGACGATCGCCACCGCGATCCGCATCGGCAACCCCGCCTCGTGGCAGCACGCGCTCGCCGCGCGCGACGAGTCGGGCGGCTTCATCGACGAGGTGACGGACCGTGAGATCCTGCGCGCCTACAAGCTGTTGGCGTCCCAGGAGGGTGTCTTCGTCGAGCCCGCGTCCGCCGCGTCCGTCGCCGGTCTGCTGAAGGCCGCCGAGCAGGGCAAGGTGGACAAGGGGCAGCGCATCGTGTGTACGGTGACGGGCAACGGCCTCAAGGACCCGGACTGGGCCGTCGCGGGCGCCCCGCAGCCGGTCACGGTGCCGGTCGACGCGGCCGCCGCGGCCGAGCGCCTGGGTCTGGCGTAACGCCCAAACCTCTCAACTCCCCACAGGGGGTGCACAGGGGGCTCGCGACACGCATCGTGCGCCTCCTGTGCGCCCTATGTCGCCGCAGAACCTTCCTTCGATAGGCTGTAGCCAACCCACCCCGCATATGCCGCCGCATATGCCGTGGTGCCGTCCGCAGAGACGGCTCCCGGGTGCTGCCGTCCCATGCCGGACGCGTGCTGGTCCAGACGGCAAGTCCTCCACAAAACAGAGCTCAAGGAGAGTCATCGAGCGATGGCCGGTCCTGCGTTCCGCGCCGCCGCCGTCAGGGTGCGCGTGCCTGCCACCAGCGCAAACCTCGGCCCGGGCTTCGACGCCCTGGGTCTGTCGCTGGGGCTCTACGACGACGTGGTGGTCCGCGTCGCCGACTCCGGCCTGGGCATCGACATCGCGGGCGAGGGCAGCGAGACCCTGCCCCGCGACGAGTCGCACCTGCTCGTGCGGTCCCTCAGGACCGCCTTCGACCTGCTCGGCGGACAGCCGCGCGGCCTGGAGATCGTCTGCGCCAACCGGATCCCGCACGGCCGCGGCCTCGGCTCCTCGTCCGCCGCCATCTGCGCCGGCATCGTCGCCGCCCGCGCGGTGACCATAGGCGGCGACAGCAAGCTCGACGACGCCGCGCTGCTCGAGCTGGCCACCGAGATCGAGGGCCACCCCGACAACGTCGCGGCCTGCCTGCTCGGCGGCTTCACGCTGTCCTGGATGGACGGCTCCGCGGCCCGCGCGATCAGGATGGATCCCGCTGATTCCATCGTTCCGGTGGTTTTCGTCCCGGGAAAGCCCGTGCTCACCGAAACCGCCCGCGGACTGCTGCCGCGCACCGTCCCGCACGTGGACGCGGCCGCCAACGCGGGCCGGGCGGCCCTGCTCGTCGAGGCCCTGACCAGGCGCCCCGAGCTGCTGCTGCCCGCCACCGAGGACCGCCTGCACCAGGAGTACCGCGCCCCGGCCATGCCCGAGAGCGCCGCCCTGGTGGAGCGACTGCGCGCCGACGGCGTGCCCGCGGTGATCTCCGGCGCGGGGCCCACGGTCCTCGCGCTGGCCGAGGACAGTGCGGCCGACAAGGTCGCACGACTGGCGGGGGAGGGCTGGGCCGCGAACCGCCTGGCGCTCGACGCCACCGGAGCGAGCGTGCTGCCGCTTGCGCCCTGACACAGGGCCGGCGGCGAACCGCGGAGTCCGGATTTGGAGAGGGGGAATGTTTGTTGGATCCGGTAGTGTTAACCTCAAGTCTGCACCCGACCCCACCATGGCGAGGTGCTTTGTGTCCCCGTCCGGGACATCCATCCTTCCGGGAGCCTCCCAAACTGCTCTGTGCCCCGCACTGAGCGGTGCCGAGCACGCTCCGGAACCGGCGTGATCGAGCCGAGTGACCACCGCACCTCAGTGGCCCGGCATCGGGAATCGCCACATCTGTGAACTCTTCCGCCGCGTTGGCGGACAACCGCCCCGGCACGGTCCACACACCAAGGACCGCCGGACAGCACAACCGGTCGCCGAGCCAGACAGGCCGACGTCCGCTCCAGGGAAGGACCCTTCGTGAGCGACACCACCGATCTGATGGGCGTGACTGCCGACACGCCCGCCACGGACGCCTCCACGGCGCCTGCCACCGGTGCTTCGGCCGGGTCCCGGCGGCGCCGCGGCACCGGCCTCGAGGGCATGGTGCTGGCCGAACTGCAGCAGGTCGCATCGGGCCTCGGTATCAAGGGCACCGCGCGGATGCGCAAGAGCCAGCTGATCGAGGTCATCAAGGAGGCGCAGGCCGCAGGCGGAGCCCCGGCGAAGAGCGCCCCGGCCGCCGCGTCGTCCGGGGACGCCGAGACCAAGCCGAAGCGCCGCGCCACCTCCCGGGCGCGCACCGGCGAGGCCGCCGAGAAGGCCGCCGCCAAGTCCGCCAAGGCCGACGAGGCCCCGGCCGAGCAGCCGAAGGCCGCCCAGCAGCAGATCGACATCCCCGGTCAGCCTGCGAGTGAGGACAAGTCCACGGGTGGGCGTGGTCGTCGTCGTGTCACCGCCGAGGCCGGCAGCCCCGAGACCGTGACCGCCGAGGCCAAGGCCCAGAGCGAGCCGAAGACCGAGGCCCGCGCCGAGCAGGCCGAGGCCAAGGGCGAGTCCGACGGCGAGGGCCGTCAGGGCCGCCGCGACCGCCAGGGCCGCGGCCGGGACCGCGACCGCCGCGGCAACAAGGGCGACGACCAGCAGGGCGGCGGCAACCGCAAGGAGCAGGGCGGCCGCCAGGACCGGCAGGACCGTTCCGACCGCCAGGACCGCTCCGACCGGCAGGACCGCCAGCAGCGCGACAACGGCCCGCAGGACGACTTCGACGACGACGGCGGTGGCCGTCGCGGCCGCCGCGGCCGGTACCGCGACCGCCGTGGCCGTCGCGGCCGCGAGGACTTCGCGGGCGAGCCGCAGGTGTCCGACGACGACGTCCTGATCCCGGTCGCGGGCATCCTGGACATCCTCGACAACTACGCGTTCATCCGTACGTCGGGCTACCTCCCCGGCCCGAACGACGTGTACGTCTCGCTGGCCCAGGTCCGCAAGAACGGCCTGCGCAAGGGCGACCACGTCACGGGTGCGGTGCGCCAGCCCAAGGACGGCGAGCGCCGCGAGAAGTTCAACGCGCTGGTGCGGCTCGACTCGGTGAACGGCATGGCGCCCGAATCCGGGCGCGGGCGGCCGGAGTTCAACAAGCTGACGCCCCTCTACCCGCAGGACCGGCTCCGCCTGGAGACCGACCCGGGCGTGCTCACCACCCGCATCATCGACCTCGTCGCGCCGATCGGTAAGGGCCAGCGCGGTCTGATCGTGGCCCCGCCGAAGACCGGCAAGACCATGATCATGCAGGCGATCGCCAACGCGATCACGCACAACAACCCCGAGTGCCACCTGATGGTCGTCCTGGTCGACGAGCGTCCGGAAGAGGTCACCGACATGCAGCGGTCGGTGAAGGGCGAGGTCATCTCCTCGACCTTCGACCGTCCCGCCGAGGACCACACCACGGTCGCCGAGCTCGCCATCGAGCGCGCCAAGCGGCTGGTGGAGCTGGGCCACGACGTCGTCGTGCTGCTCGACTCGATCACGCGTCTGGGCCGTGCGTACAACCTCGCCGCCCCGGCCTCCGGCCGCATCCTGTCCGGTGGTGTCGACTCGACGGCCCTCTACCCGCCCAAGCGCTTCTTCGGCGCCGCGCGCAACATCGAGGACGGCGGCTCGCTGACCATCATGGCCACCGCGCTGGTCGACACCGGCTCGCGCATGGACGAGGTGATCTTCGAGGAGTTCAAGGGCACCGGCAACCTCGAGCTCAAGCTGGACCGCAAGCTCTCCGACAAGCGGATCTTCCCGGCGGTGGACGTGGACTCGTCCAGCACCCGTAAGGAAGAGATCCTGCTCGGCAGCGACGAGCTCGCCATCACCTGGAAGCTCCGCCGCGTGCTGCACGCGCTCGACCAGCAGCAGGCGATCGAGCTGCTCCTGGACAAGATGAAGCAGACGAAGTCGAACGCCGAGTTCCTGCTGCAGATCCAGAAGACGACGCCGGCGCCGGGCAACGGCAACGACTGATCCGGCACGGGCGCCTGGACCAGGCGCACCGGAAGGGGCCGTTCCCGTCTCGCGACGGGAGCGGCCCCTTCCGTATGTCGTGGTGTGATGGAGAGGCCGGTCGGCACTGATGAGGGCCGGGCCCGGCCGAGAGACCTTGCCCACATGGATAAGAGTTTCTTACGGTCACTGGCGGTAGCGCTCTCGCAAGCGAAACCCCAGGTGGGGGGCCAAAAGTACTAGACCATGCACACGGTGCGTAGCTATCGGACCTCGGGGTGCTCACAGGGCGCTGTGCAACCCTTCTTTCGGTTTCCACGTCTGACAATTGACGAAAAGCCGCAGCTGACCCTGAAAGCAGGGGGTACCCGACCGACGAGGACTGAGGAGCGCATGACCGACGAGAGCAGCCCCGCCGACGCGAAGCCGAAGCACCGCGGCAAGGGCGGCCGGCGACGCAAGCCGCGGAGCAAGCGCAAGAAGGCGCTCGTCATCACGGCGTGGTCCGCCGCCGCCGTGGTCGTCCTCGGGGGCACCGGCCTCGGCTACGTGTACTTCAAGCTCAACGGCAACATCAAGGGCGTCGACATCAACGCCGCGCTCGGCACCGACCGCCCCGACGACATCGACAACGGCTCCCAGGACATCCTCGTCCTCGGCTCCGACTCGCGCTCCGGCAAGAACTCCAAGTACGGCAAGGACGAGGGCGCCGCCCGCTCCGACACCGCGATGATCGTGCACGTCTACAAGGGCCACAAGAAGGCCAGCGTGGTCTCCATACCCCGCGACACCCTCATCACCCGGCCCGAATGCGCGGCCAAGGGCGGCGACGGCAAGGTCGACCCGGGCGGGCAGCGCCAGATGTTCAACACGGCGTACGAGGTCGGCGGCCCGGCCTGCGCCGTGAAGACGGTCGAGAAGATGTCCGGCATCCGCATGGACCACTACATCGAGGTCGACTTCACGGGCTTCAAGAAGCTCATCGACACCCTCGGCGGCGTGGACATCACCACCAAGCAGCCGATCAAGGACAAGGACAGCCACCTCGACCTGCCCGCGGGCTCCCACAGCCTCAACGGCGAGCAGGCCCTCGGCCTGGTCCGCACCCGGCACGGCGTCGGCGACGGCAGCGACCTCGGCCGCATCCAGCTCCAGCAGGCCTTCATCAAGGCGCTGATCAACCAGGTCAAGGACATCAACCTCTTCGGCAACCCGAAGAAGCTCTACGACCTCGCGGACTCCTCGACGAGCGCCATCACCACCGACTCGGACCTGGACACGGTGAAGGACCTCGCGGGCTTCGCCAACGGCCTCAAGGGCATCGGCTCCGGCGACATGAAGATGGTCACGCTGCCCGTCGAGTACGACCCGGCGGACCGCAACCGCGTCATTCCCCTCGAAGAGGCCGACAAGCAGGTCTGGGACGCCCTCAAGGCGGACAAGGCCATCCCGAAGTCCGCCACCGACAAGTCCGCGGGCGACAAGGGCAGCGCCGGCAAGGTCGTCACCAGCGAATGACCCCGGCCGGCCGGCGGCCGAGCCCAGCGATCGAGCCCTCCGGGAGCGGGCCGGGAATACTTCCGGCCCGACCCCGGTTTGGGCAGATGCGGCCAGTCCTGGCAGACTGGTACGTCGGCCCCGGTTCACGCATCCGCATCCCGCGTCTGCGACCCGGTGCCCTCCCGAAACTAGGAGACACCTTGAAGCGCGACATCCACCCCGAGTACGTCGAGACGCAGGTCAGCTGCACCTGTGGCGCGTCGTTCAGCACCCGTAGCACCATCTCCTCCGGCGCCATCCGCGCCGAGGTCTGCTCCGAGTGCCACCCGTTCTACACGGGCAAGCAGAAGATCCTCGACACCGGTGGCCGTGTGGCCCGCTTCGAGGCCCGCTTCGGCAAGGCTGCCGGCTCCGCCAAGAAGTAGCGAGCCACCTGCGCCGGTCTTCGGCCGCCCTCACCAGGGGGCGGCCGGGACCGGCGTTTGCCGTCCCGCAGCCCCTTCACGCAGAACCAGGAGCCCCCGATGTTCGAGGCGGTCGAGGATTTGGTCGGCGAGCACGCCGACCTGGAGAAGAAGCTCGCCGACCCTTCGGTGCACGCCGATCAGGCCAACGCGCGCAAGCTCAACAAGCGCTACGCCGAGCTGACGCCGATCGTCTCGACGTACCGCACCTGGAAGCGGCTCGGTGACGACATCGAGACCGCGCGCGAGTTCGCCGCCGACGACCCGGACTTCGCGGCCGAGGTCAAGGAGCTGGACAAGGACCGCGACGAGGTCACCGAGAAGCTGCGGCTGCTGCTCGTGCCGCGCGACCCGAGCGACGACAAGGACGTCATCCTGGAGGTCAAGGCGGGCGCGGGCGGCGACGAGTCCGCGCTGTTCGCCGGTGACCTCCTTCGCATGTATCTGCGATACGCCGAGCGCGTCGGCTGGAAGACCGAGATCATCGACGCCACCGAGTCCGAGCTGGGCGGCTACAAGGACGTCCAGGTCGCCGTGAAGACCAAGGGCGGTCAGGGCGCCACCGAGCCCGGCCAGGGCGTCTGGGCGCGGCTGAAGTACGAGGGCGGGGTGCACCGCGTGCAGCGGGTGCCCTCGACCGAGTCGCAGGGCCGCATCCACACCTCCGCGGCCGGTGTCCTGGTCACGCCCGAGGCCGAGGAGGTCGACGTCGAGATCCACGCGAACGACCTGCGCATCGACGTCTACCGCTCCTCCGGGCCCGGCGGCCAGTCCGTCAACACCACCGACTCCGCCGTGCGCATCACGCACATCCCCACCGGCGTCGTCGCCTCCTGCCAGAACGAGAAGAGCCAGCTGCAGAACAAGGAGCAGGCGATGCGTATCCTGCGCTCCAGGCTGCTCGCCGCGGCGCAGGAGGAGGCGGAGAAGGAGGCGGCGGACGCCCGGCGCAGCCAGGTCCGCACCGTCGACCGCTCCGAGAAGATCCGCACGTACAACTTCCCGGAGAACCGCATCTCGGACCACCGCGTCGGCTTCAAGGCGTACAACTTGGACCAGGTGCTCGACGGCGATCTCGACGCGGTCATCCAGGCCTGCGTCGACGCGGACTCCGCCGCGAAGCTCGCCGCCGCGTAGGCACCGCTCCCGTACGTTTCCGCTCGCATCCGCTCTGAGCCCCGGAGGACCAGCGTGCAGCAACCCCTTGGGGGGCGACCCCCGAACCCCCGCAGCGTGCTGCTCGCGGAAGTGGCCCAGGCCACCCAGCGTCTCGCCGACGCCGGCGTGCCCTCGCCGCGCAACGACGCGGAGGAGCTGGCCGCCTTCGTGCACGGCGTGAAGCGGGGCGAGCTGCACACCGTCAAGGACGCGGACTTCGACGCCCGCTACTGGGAGACCATCGCGCGCCGCGAGGCCCGCGAGCCGCTCCAGCACATCACCGGCCGCGCCTTCTTCCGCTACCTGGAGCTGCAGGTCGGGCCCGGCGTCTTCGTGCCGCGCCCGGAGACCGAGTCGGTCGTCGGCTGGGCCATAGACGCCGTCCGCGCGATGGACGTCGTCGAGCCGCTGATCGTCGACCTGTGCACCGGCTCGGGCGCCATCGCCCTCGCCATGGCGCAGGAGGTCCCGCGCTCGCGCGTGCACGCCGTGGAGCTGTCCGCGGACGCGCTGGCGTGGACGCGCAAGAACGTCGAGGGCTCCAGGGTCGACCTGCGCCAGGGCGACGCGCGCGACGCGTTCCCCGAACTCGACGGCCAGGTCGACCTCGTCATCTCCAACCCCCCGTACATCCCGCTGACGGAATGGGAGTACGTTGCGCCGGAGGCCCGGGACCACGATCCCGAACTCGCCCTGTTCTCCGGCGAGGACGGCCTCGACCTGATCCGCGGCATCGAGCGCACCGCGCACCGGCTGCTGCGGCCCGGCGGGGTGGTCGTGGTGGAGCACGCGGACACCCAGGGCGGCCAAGTGCCGTGGATCTTCACGGAGGAGCGGGGCTGGGCGGACGCCGCCGACCACCCCGACCTGAACAACCGGCCGCGGTTCGCGACCGCCCGCAAGGCGCTGCCGTGACCACCGCGGCGACGAAGAAGACGATGTACGTGATGTACGCCGACGAGACGTACGGGTACGAGGAGGCCAGCTGATGGCACGGCGATACGACACCAACGACGCGACCGACCGTACGACCGGTCTGCGCGAGGCCGCGTCCGCCGTCCGCCGTGGCGAACTGGTCGTGCTGCCCACGGACACCGTGTACGGCATCGGCGCCGACGCCTTCAGCCCCGAGGCGGTCGCCGACCTCCTCGACGCCAAGGGCCGCGGCCGCACCATGCCGACGCCCGTCCTGATCGGCTCCCCGAACACCCTGCACGGCCTCGTCACGGACTTCTCCGAGTCCGCCTGGGAGCTCGTCGACGCCTTCTGGCCGGGAGCCCTCACCCTCGTCGCCCGGCAGCAGCCCTCCCTGCAGTGGGACCTCGGCGACACCCGCGGCACCGTCGCCATCCGCATGCCCCTGCACCCCGTCGCCATCGAGCTGCTCACCGAGGTCGGCCCGATGGCCGTGTCCTCCGCCAACCTCACCGGGCACCCGGCGCCGGAGGACTGCGACGCCGCCCAGGACATGCTCGGCGACTCCGTCTCCGTCTACCTCGACGGCGGCCCCACGCCCGGCATCGTGCCCTCCTCCATCGTGGACGTCACCGGCAAGGTGCCCGTACTGCTGCGCGCCGGCGCGCTCGACGCGGACGAGCTGCGCAAGGTCGTACCCGACCTCGAGGTGGCCAATTGAGGGCCCCTGAGCCGGGGCGTGGCATAGCGGGCCGCAGCGAGACAGCCGAGCACTCGGTGTCCTTCGGATCCCTCGGAGCCGCGGGTGCGCCCGGCAGCTTCCGCATCCTCCACGTCAGCACCGGCAACGTCTGCCGCTCGCCCATCACCGAGCGGCTGACCCGGCATGCCCTCGCCGACCGGCTCGGCGATCCGCTCACCGGGGGGCTCGTCGTCGAGAGCGCCGGCACCTGGGGGCACGAGGGGGCGCCCATGGAGACCAATGCCGAGGCCGTACTCGCGGACTTCGGCGCGGACGCCTCCGGCTTCGTCGGTCGTGAGCTCCTCGACGACCACGTCATCCGGGCCGACCTCGTTCTCACCGCCACCCGGGACCATCGTGCGCAGGTCATCTCCATGGGGCACTCCGCCGGGCTCCGTACCTTCACCCTGAAGGAGTTCACCCGGCTCGTGCGCGCCATAGATCCGGCCACGCTGCCCGACCCCGACGGCACCGACGGCATCGTCGAGCGCGCCCGCGCCCTCGTCCGTGCCGCCGCCGCCCTCCGCGGCTGGCTCCTCGCCCCCTCCGCCGAGGCCGACGAGGTCTACGACCCCTACGGCGCCCCCCTGCCCTTCTTCCGCTCCGTCGGCGGCGAGATCCAGACGGCGCTGGAGCCGGTGGTGACGGCGCTGACGGGGGTACCGGCGGCGCGCGCGTAGGGGCCCTCGCCATCGACGCTTCGCGCCTCGTCCTCAAGCGCCGGACGGGCCATCTGTAGCCCCTCCGGCGTTTGAGGAGCGGGGTCTGGGGCGGAGCCCCAGTTTCGGGAAAGGGGCGGGGTTGGGGACCCCGCGGTAGCGCCCACCGGGCAGCACCCCCACCCCCGGCCTACATTGGAGAGATGACGACGGCCGACGCGGAACCCGCCGCCGCTACGGCGGCGTACGCGGGGCTGCGACGGCAGGACCCGGAGCTGGCCGACGTGGTGCTCGGCGAGCTCGCGAGGCAGTCGACGAGCCTGCAGCTGATCGCGGCGGAGAACTTCACGTCCCAGGCCGTCCTGACGGCCCTGGGCTCCCCGCTGGCGAACAAGTACGCGGAGGGCTACCCGGGAGCCCGCCACCACGGCGGCTGCGAGCTGGTGGACGTGGCGGAGCGCATCGCCACGGACCGCGCGAAGGCGTTGTTCGGCGCCGACCACGCGAACGTACAGCCGCACTCGGGCTCCGCGGCCGTTCTGGCGGCGTACGCGGCCCTGCTGCGCCCGGGGGACACGGTCCTGGCGATGGGCCTGCCGTACGGCGGCCACCTCACGCACGGCTCCCCGGCGAACTTCTCGGGTCGCTGGTTCGACTTCGTCGGGTACGGCCTCGACCCGGAGACCGGCCTGATCGACTACGACCAGGTCCGAGCCCTGGCCAGAACCCACCGTCCCAAGGCGATCGTCTGCGGCTCGATCGCCTACCCCCGGCACATCGACTACGCGGCCTTCCGCGCCGTGGCGGACGACGTCGGCGCCCATCTGATCGCGGACGCGGCCCACCCGGTGGGCCTGGTCGCGGGCGGCGCGGCGCCGAACCCGGTGCCGTACGCGGACGTCGTGTGCGCGACCACGCACAAGGTCCTGCGGGGCCCGCGCGGGGGCATGATCCTGTGCCGGGGGGAGCTGGCGGAGCGGGTGGACCGGGCGGTGTTCCCGTTCACGCAGGGCGGCGCCCAGATGCACACGATCGCGGCGAAGGCGGTGGCGTTCGGCGAGGCGGCGACGCCGGCCTTCACCGCGTACGCGCATCAAGTCGTGGCGAACGCAAAGGTGTTGGCGGAGGCGTTGGCGGGGGAGGGGTTCGACATCAGCACCGGCGGCACGGACACACATCTCATCCTGGCGGATCCCGCACCACAGGGCGTGACCGCGGCGGTGGCCCGCGGCCGGCTCGCCGCGGCGGGTCTCGTCCTCGACACCTGCGCGCTGCCGCACGGCGACGGCCGCGGACTGCGGCTCGGCACGGCAGCCGTCACCACGCAGGGCATGGGCGAGGGTGAAATGGCAAGAATTGCTGCCCTGTTCGCGGGCGCGGTCCGCGAGGAGGCCAAAGTCAGGGACGGGGTGCGGGAACTGGCGGGCCGATTTCCGCCGTATCCGAGTGCGGGGACGAGTGCGGAGAGAGGGGGATCGGCACCCGCGTAGCGGACTTGTGCAACGATCGTCGCTACCCAGACGTCCCCAACCTTATGCGCGCGAAGCTAGGGTGTGGTGCTGAGATGGCCAGCGATACCTGTGGGGAAGCCCGTGCGTGAATATCTGCTGACGCTCTGCATCACGGCCGCGGTGACCTATCTGCTGACCGGCCCGGTGCGGAAGTTCGCGATCGTGGCCGGTGCCATGCCGGAAATCCGCGCGCGCGACGTGCACCGGGAGCCGACGCCCCGGCTCGGCGGAATCGCGATGTTCTTCGGGCTGTGCGCGGGGCTCCTGGTCGCCGACCACCTGCCGAACCTCAATGAGGTCTTCACGAAGTCGAACGAGCCGCGCGCGCTGCTCTCCGGCGCCGCGCTGATCTGGCTCATCGGCGTCCTGGACGACAAGTTCGAGATCGACGCGCTGATCAAGCTCGGCGGCCAGATGATCGCCGCGGGCGTCATGGTCATGCAGGGCCTGACGATCCTCTGGCTGCCCATCCCGGGCGCCGGGACGGTCTCCCTGACCCAGTGGCAGGGCACGCTCCTCACGGTCGCCCTGGTGGTCATCACGATCAACGCGGTGAACTTCGTCGACGGCCTGGACGGCCTGGCGGCGGGCATGGTGTGCATCGCGGCCGCGGCGTTCTTCATGTACGCGTACCGCATCTGGTACGGCTACGGCATCGAGGCCGCCGCCCCGGCCACGCTCTTCGCGGCCATCCTGATGGGCATGTGCCTGGGCTTCCTGCCGCACAACATGCATCCGGCCAGGATCTTCATGGGCGACTCGGGGTCGATGCTCATCGGCCTCGTCCTCGCCGCGGGCGCCATCTCCATCACCGGGCAGGTCGACCCGGACGCGATGAAGCTGAACCTGGGCGGCACCCGGGACGCCACGCACGCGATGCTCCCGGTCTTCATCCCGCTGCTGATGCCGCTGACGATCATCGCGATCCCGTTCGCGGACCTGGTGCTCGCCATCGTGCGCCGCACCTGGAAGGGCCAGTCGCCGTTCGCCGCCGACCGCGGCCATCTGCACCACCGGCTCCTGGAGGTCGGCCACTCGCACAGCCGTGCCGTCCTGATCATGTACTTCTGGTCGGCCCTCATCGCCTTCGGCACCGTCGCGTACTCGGTGCACTCCACGAACATGTGGATCCTGCTCCTGATCGTCGCCCTCAGCGCGGTCGGCCTCGCTCTGCTCCTGCTGCCCCGCTTCACCCCGCACACGCCCGGCTGGGCGGAGGGCTTCGTGCCGCCGCGGTACCGGCGCAGGCGGGCGGCTCTGGCGGCGCGGGCGGCGGCCGCCGAGGCGGCGTACGGGGCGCAGGGCGCGGGTGTGGCGGCCGGGGCCGGTGGGGCCGCGGAGACGCCCGGAGAGGGCGCGGGAGAGGCCACCGGCGAGGACGCGGCGGCGGACGGCGACGGGCACTCCCGGCGCCCCGTGGGCGCGGGCGTCAACGGGGCGACCGCCCTGGGCACCCGCCCGCGCTTCCTGGACCGGCGCAAGGCCGGTTCGTCGCGTTGACGCGGCCGCCAAAGCGGTCCATTAGCAGACAAGTCGCCCGCTCGCGTGCACAGACGCGCGGATTACTTCTCATGTGTGACGGCGAGCACACCTGGCAGGTAAAGACCTCATCAAATAGTTTGTGATACCGTTCACGAAACCCGGCGACAGAGCCGAAGGACCGTAGTGCGACGGTCTCTTGGCCCGAGGACCCCACTCGGACCGGGTCTACGCTCGTCCATGACGACACCCTGCCCCCATCTGTAAGCGGAGTTGCCGCCATGCCGTCTCAAGACACCCGGAATCTCCTGCAGTGCGCCGTGCCCACGGCCGCCGCCGGCGCGGTCATCGCCGTCGTCAGCGGCTTCGTCTCGGGCGGCAAGGGAGCGCTCGGCGCTGTCATCGGCACCGCGGTGGTCGTCGCCTTCATGGGACTCGGTGTGTACGTCCTCCAGCGGACGGCAAAATCGCTTCCGCAGTTGTTCCAGGCGATGGGCATGATGCTCTATGTCGCCCAGTTGCTGCTGCTTCTCGTCTTCATGGGTCTGTTCAAGGACACCACCTTGTTCAACCCGAAGGTCTTCGCGCTCGCGCTCGCCGTCTCGACCGTCGTGTGGATGGCGTCGCAGGCGCGCGCGCACATGAAGGCCAAGATTTTCTACGTCGACCCGGAACCCGAACCTTCCTCCGCCAACTCTTCCGAGAAGAGCGAAAAGGCGGAGAAGTCGGGGTCCTCGACGTGAGTGGTAGGGCCGGGATAAATGCCAGTTCGAGATGCTGCTATCGTCCGGTGCCAACTGCGGCACTGCAGGCGCGGGCATCTGAGCTGACGCCTGCACCATCGCGAGGCTCGATGCCTGATCGCCGCTCACACTTCCGAAACACCAGTCCGGTGCCGACCCGCGGCTGCGCGCCGCGCCGACACGACAACGAGGTTGCCGTACCTATGCGTCACGCCGAAGGAGCCCGCGGTGAGTGCTGACCAAACTGAGCTCGCCTTTGACTGGAGCTGTCGGATCATGTCCGACAACGGCTGTGGCTTCCCGGCTCCGGGCCTGCACTCGTTCCTCTTCAAGCCGATCTTCGAGGTCGGTGGGTTCGAGTTCAACAAGGTGATGCTGCTCGCTCTGATCTCGACAGCGCTCGTGGTGACCTTCTTCTACGCCGCTTTCGGCAAGGCGAAGATGGTCCCCGGCAAGGTCCAGATGATCGGCGAGGCCGGCTACGACTTCGTACGCCGCGGGATCGTGTACGAGACCATGGGCAAGAAGGACGGCGAGAAGTACGTCCCCCTGATGGTCTCGCTGTTCTTCTTCATCTGGATCATGAACATCTGGTCGGTGATCCCGCTGGCCCAGTTCCCGGTGTCGTCGGTCATCGCCTACCCGTTCGTCCTCGCGGGCATCGTGTACTTCGTCTGGGTGCCCCTGACGTTCAAGCGCCACGGCTTCGTCGGCGGCTGGAAGAACATCACCGGCTACGACAACTCCCTTGGCCCGATCAAGTGGCTCGTCGCCTTCATCGAGTTCTTCTCGAACCTGCTGGTGCGTCCCTTCACGCACGCGGTGCGACTCTTCGCCAACATGTTCGCCGGTCACCTGATGCTGGTGATGTTCACCGTCGCCTCCTGGTACCTGCTGAACAGCTGGCTGATCCCGGCCGCCGGTGTCTCCTTCGTGATGACCATCGCGATGATCGGCTTCGAACTCTTCGTGCAGGCCGTCCAGGCGTACGTCTTCGTGCTCCTCGCCTGCTCGTACATCCAGGGCGCTCTCGCCGAGCATCACTGAGCACCCTCCCGCAACCCCCTAAGCGCCCGGTGGCCAACCCCCACCGGTCCAAGAAAGAGAAGGAAGTAACGGCATGTCCGCGACTCTCGAGCTCGCCGCCCTCCAGGGTGACATCAAGGCCCTCGGCTCCATCGGCTACGGCCTCGCGGCCATCGGCCCCGGCATCGGTGTTGGCATCGTCTTCGGTAAGGGCACCGAGGCCCTGGCTCGTCAGCCCGAAGCCGCCGGTCTGATCCGTGCCAACCAGATCCTCGGTTTCGCCTTCTGTGAGGCGCTCGCCCTCATCGGCATCGTCATGCCGTTCGTCTACGGCTCCTGATCGCCGCAGACGAATAGTCCCGTTCGACGAAAGGCACTGATGTGATCGCCAACCTGGTTCAGCTGGCGGCCGAGGAAGAGCAGAACCCGCTCATTCCTCCGGGCCCCGAGCTGCTTGTCGGCGCCATCGCCTTCGCCATCGTTTTCTTCTTCTTCTGGAAGAAGCTCATCCCGAACATCAACAAGGTTCTGGACGAGCGCCGGGAGGCGATCGAAGGCGGTATTGAGAAGGCCGAGGCCGCTCAGACCGAGGCCCAGAGCGTCCTCGAGCAGTACAAGGCTCAGCTCGCCGAGGCCCGCCACGAGGCCGCGCGGCTGCGCCAGGAGGCGCAGGAGCAGGGCGCCCAGCTCATCGCCGAGATGCGGGCCGAGGGCCAGCGGCAGCGTGAGGAGATCGTCGCCGCCGGTCACACCCAGATCGCGGCCGACCGCAAGGCCGCCGCGCAGGCACTGCGCCAGGACGTGGGCCAGCTGGCCACCGAACTGGCCGGCAAGCTCGTCGGTGAGTCGCTCGAAGAGCACGCCCGGCAGAGCCGCACCATCGACCGCTTCCTCGACGACCTCGACGCGAAGGCAGAGGCCACTCGATGACAGCGCATGGAGCCAGCCGCGAGGCCCTGGCCGCCGCGCGTGAGCGTCTCGACGCGCTGACCGACAACACCTCGGTCGACGCGAAGCAGCTCGCGGACGAGCTGGCCGCGGTCACCGCGATGCTCGACCGCGAGGTCTCGCTGCGTCGGGTCCTGACCGACCCGGCGCAGTCCGGAGAGGCCAAGGCGGAGCTGGTGTCCCGGCTGCTCGGCGGCAAGGTCGGCGGCGAGACCGCCGACCTGGTGGCCGGCCTGGTGCGCTCCCGCTGGTCGCAGTCGCGCGACCTGGTGGACGGCCTGGAAGAGCTGACCAACCTCGCCGACCTGACCGCCGCGCAGAAGTCGGGCGCGCTGGACAACGTCGAGGACGAGCTCTTCCGGTTCGGCCGGATCGTCTCCTCCAGCACCGAGCTGCGGTCGGCGCTCACCGACCGGGCCGCGAACGCCACGGCCAAGAGCGGCCTGGTGCACGGCCTGCTCGACCGCCGGGCGGACGTCGTCACGGAGCGTCTGGTCGAGCGTCTTGTGACCGTGCCCCGTGGACGTAGCCTGGAAGAGGGCCTCGAGTCCCTCTCCAAGCTGGCCGCGGACCGCCGGCAGCGCATGGTCGCCGTCGTCACCTCCGCTGTTCCGCTGTCGGACCAGCAGAAGCAGCGGCTCGGTGCGGCGCTCGCGAAGATCTACGGGCGCCAGATGCACCTGAACCTCGACGTGGACCCGACGGTCCTCGGCGGGATCCGGGTGCAGGTGGGCGACGAGGTCATCAACGGCTCCATCGCGGACCGCATCGAGGACGCGCACCGCCGTATGGCGGGCCAGTAACTCAACAAGCAAGATCTACGGCCCTGGTTGGGCCGTGCACAGGATGCAAAGTTTCTGGGGGGAGCCCCCAGATCCCCCAAAGAAACTTCGGGCCCAACAAGGAGAGCAGGGAACCCAGATGGCGGAGCTCACGATCCGGCCGGAGGAGATCCGGGACGCGCTGGAGAACTTTGTCCAGGCGTACAAGCCGGACGCGGCCTCGCGCGAGGAGGTCGGTACGGTCACCCTGGCCGGCGATGGCATCGCGAAGGTCGAGGGCCTGCCCTCGGCCATGGCCAACGAACTGCTGAAGTTCGAGGACGGGACCCTCGGTCTCGCGCTGAACCTGGAAGAGCGCGAGATCGGTTCGATCGTCCTCGGTGAGTTCAGCGGCATCGAGGAGGGTCAGTCGGTGCAGCGCACCGGCGAGGTCCTTTCGGTCGCGGTGGGCGAGGGTTACCTCGGCCGCGTCGTCGACCCGCTCGGCAACCCGATCGACGGCCTCGGCGAGATTGAGACGTCCGGCCGCCGCGCCCTTGAACTGCAGGCCCCCACGGTCATGCAGCGCAAGTCGGTGCACGAGCCGATGGAGACCGGCTACAAGGCCGTCGACGCGATGACCCCGATCGGCCGCGGTCAGCGTCAGCTGATCATCGGTGACCGCCAGACCGGCAAGACCGCCCTGGCCGTCGACACGATCATCAACCAGCGCGACAACTGGCGCTCCGGTGACGTGAACAAGCAGGTCCGCTGCATCTACGTCGCCATCGGTCAGAAGGGCTCCACCATCGCCTCCGTGCGCGGTGCCCTCGAAGAGGCCGGCGCCCTGGAGTACACGACCATCGTCGCCGCCCCGGCGTCCGACCCGGCTGGCTTCAAGTACCTGGCGCCGTACACCGGCTCGGCCATCGGCCAGCAGTGGATGTACGAGGGCAAGCACGTCCTCATCGTCTTCGACGACCTCTCGAAGCAGGCCGACGCCTACCGCGCCGTGTCCCTGCTGCTCCGTCGCCCGCCGGGGCGCGAGGCCTACCCGGGTGACGTCTTCTACCTGCACTCCCGCCTCCTCGAGCGCTGCGCGAAGCTCTCGGACGAGATGGGCAAGGGCTCGATGACCGGTCTGCCGATCGTCGAGACCAAGGCGAACGACGTGTCGGCGTTCATCCCGACCAACGTCATCTCCATCACCGACGGCCAGTGCTTCCTGGAGTCGGACCTGTTCAACGCCGGTCAGCGTCCCGCGCTGAACGTCGGTATCTCCGTCTCCCGAGTCGGTGGTTCCGCGCAGCACAAGGCGATCCGTCAGGTCTCCGGCCGACTGCGTGTGGACCTCGCCCAGTTCCGTGAGCTGGAGGCGTTCGCCGCCTTCGGTTCCGACCTGGACGCCGCGTCCAAGGCGCAGCTGGAGCGTGGCCAGCGCATGGTCGAGCTGCTCAAGCAGCCGCAGTACCAGCCGATGGCCACCGAGGACCAGGTCATCTCCGTCTGGGCCGGCACCACCGGCAAGATGGACGAGGTACCGGTCAACGACATCCGGCGCTTCGAGCGCGAGCTGCTCGACTACCTGCACCGCAAGGAGCAGGGCCTGATGACCTCCATCAAGGAGGGCGCCAAGATGTCGGACGACACGATCACGGCCATCGGTGACGCCGTCGCGGAGTTCAAGAAGCAGTTCGAGACCTCGGACGGGAAGCTTCTCGGCGAGGACGTTCCTGCCGCTGCCGGCAAGTGACGACGGAAGGGACCTGACTCATGGGAGCCCAGCTCCGGGTCTATAAGCGTCGCATCAAATCCGTCACCGCGACCAAGAAGATCACCAAGGCGATGGAGATGATCGCCGCCTCGCGCGTCGTCAAGGCGCAGCGCAAGGTGGCGGCCTCCACGCCGTACGCGACCGAGCTGACGCGCGCGGTCACGGCGGTGGGCACCGGTTCGAACACCAAGCACCCGCTGACGACCGAGCCGGAGACGTCGACGCGTGCCGCGGTGCTGCTCCTCACGAGCGACCGCGGTCTCGCCGGCGCCTTCAACGCCAACGCCATCAAGGCCGCGGAGCAGCTGACCGCGCGCCTCGAGGCCGCGGGCAAGGAGGTCGACGTCTACGTCGTCGGCCGCCGCGGTGTGGGCCACTACAACTTCCGCGAGCGCAAGGTCGCGAAGCAGTGGACCGGCTTCACCGACCAGCCCGAGTACGCGGACGCCAAGGCGGTCGCGGGCCCGCTGATCGAGGCCATCGAGACGGAGACGGCCGAGGGCGGCGTGGACGAGCTCCACATCGTCTACACCGAGTTCGTGTCGATGATGACGCAGACGGCGGTCGACGGCCGCCTGCTGCCCCTCAGCCTCGAAGAGGTGGCCGAGGAGTCGACGGCGAAGGACGAGATCCTGCCGCTGTTCGACTTCGAGCCGTCGGCGGAGGACGTCCTCGACGCCCTGCTGCCGCGCTACGTCGAGAGCCGCATCTACAACGCGCTGCTGCAGTCGGCTGCCTCCAAGCACGCCGCCACGCGCCGCGCGATGAAGTCGGCCACCGATAACGCCGGAGACTTGATCAACAATCTGTCCCGGCTTGCCAACGCGGCCCGCCAGGCCGAAATCACCCAGGAAATCAGCGAGATCGTCGGCGGCACCGCAGCCCTGTCCGACGCGACCGCGGGGAGTGACAAGTAATGACGACCACTGTTGAGACGGCCGTTGCCACGGGCCGCGTCGCCCGGGTCATCGGCCCGGTCGTCGACGTGGAGTTCCCCGTCGACGCGATGCCGGAGATCTACAACGCCCTGCACGTCCAGGTCGACGACCCGTCGACCGAGGGCGCGAAGAAGACGCTGACCCTCGAGGTCGCCCAGCACCTGGGCGACGGCGTGGTCCGCGCGATCTCGATGCAGCCCACCGACGGTCTGGTCCGCCAGGCCCCGGTGACCGACACGGGTGCGGGCATCTCCGTCCCGGTCGGCGACGTGACCAAGGGCCGGGTGTTCAACACCCTCGGTGAGGTCCTGAACGACGACCCGTCCACGGTCGCCGAGGCCGAGCGCTGGACGATCCACCGCAAGGCCCCGGCCTTCGACCAGCTCGAGTCCAAGACCGAGATGTTCGAGACCGGCCTGAAGGTCGTCGACCTTCTCACCCCGTACGTCAAGGGTGGAAAGATCGGTCTGTTCGGTGGTGCCGGTGTCGGCAAGACCGTGCTGATCCAGGAAATGATCGTCCGTGTGGCCAAGCTGCACGACGGTGTCTCCGTCTTCGCCGGTGTCGGCGAGCGCACCCGTGAGGGCAACGACCTCATGGTCGAGATGGAGGAGGCCGGCGTTCTGGACAAGACCGCGCTGGTCTTCGGCCAGATGGACGAGCCGCCGGGCACGCGTCTGCGCGTGGCCCTGGCCGGTCTGACCATGGCGGAGTACTTCCGCGATGTGCAGAAGCAGGACGTGCTGTTCTTCATCGACAACATCTTCCGCTTCACGCAGGCCGGTTCCGAGGTCTCGACCCTGCTCGGCCGCATGCCCTCCGCGGTGGGCTACCAGCCGAACCTGGCCGACGAGATGGGTCTCCTCCAGGAGCGCATCACCTCGACCCGTGGTCACTCGATCACCTCGATGCAGGCGATCTACGTCCCCGCGGACGACCTGACCGACCCGGCCCCGGCCACCACCTTCGCCCACCTCGACGCGACGACGGTGCTCTCCCGTCCGATCTCCGAGAAGGGCATCTACCCGGCCGTGGACCCGCTGGACTCCACGTCCCGCATCCTGGACCCGCGCTACATCGCGCAGGACCACTACGACGCCGCCATGCGCGTCAAGGGAATCCTGCAGAAGTACAAGGACCTCCAGGACATCATCGCGATCCTCGGCATCGACGAGCTCGGCGAAGAGGACAAGCTCGTCGTGTCCCGTGCCCGTCGTGTGGAGCGCTTCCTCTCCCAGAACACCCACGCCGCCAAGCAGTTCACCGGCGTGGACGGTTCGGACGTGTCCCTCGAGGAGTCGATCGCGGCGTTCAACGCGATCTGCGACGGCGAGTACGACCACTTCCCGGAGCAGGCGTTCTTCATGTGCGGTGGTCTCGAGGACCTGAAGAAGAACGCCAAGGAGCTCGGCGTCTCCTGAGCCCAGCAGCTCATCGGGAGAAGGGCGGGTGCACCCCGCGACACGGGGTCGTGTCCGCCCTTCTCCCCACGCCCACTAGAATTTGACCCAACACCCGGCTGAACCGCCGGGTGGTGACCCGAGGAGCCACCCTTGGCTGCTGAGCTGCATGTCGAGCTGGTCGCCGCGGACCGCAGTGTCTGGTCCGGCGAGGCCACCCTGGTCGTCGCACGTACCACGTCCGGCGACATCGGCGTCATGCCCGGTCACCAGCCGCTGCTCGGTGTGCTGGAGTCGGGCCCGGTGACCATTCGTACGAGCGACGGCGACACGGTCGTCGCCGCGGTGCACGGCGGATTCATCTCGTTCGCCGACAACAAGCTGTCACTGCTCGCCGAGATCGCCGAGCTCTCCGACGAGATCGACGTCCAGCGTGCGGAGCGGGCGTTCGAGCGTGCCAAGTCGGAGGCCGACGCCTCCGCCGAGCGGCGCGCCGACGTTCGACTTCGTTCGGTGGCGGCGCGCTGACCCTCGGCGCGCGGCGTAACGTGACTCAGCCGCGGCCAGGACCGGAGCTCTCCGGACCTGGTCGCGGCTGAGGCGATGCGGGTGCGGTTCCGGGTGCGGTTGTTTGGTCCGTTTCGAGAAGTCGTGTTGAGGCGAGGAGGTCGGTGCCGATGATCCTCGTTCTGCTCGTGTGCGGACTTGTGTTGATCGCGCTGGTGTTGCTGGGGCTCTTCGTCTTCGGACTGCGCCGCCGGCTGATCCAGCGCTCCGGCGGCACCTTCGACTGCAGCCTGCGCTGGCACGCCCCCGACCCCGAGGAGCCCGTCGGAGTCCCCGGCAAGGGCTGGGGCTACGGCGTCGCCCGCTACAACGGCGACCGGGTCGAGTGGTTCCGTATCTTCTCGTACGCTCCCCGGCCGCGCCGCACCCTGGAGCGCTCGGCGATCGAGGTCGTCGACCGGCGCGCTCCGGACGGCGAGGAGGAGCTGGCGCTGCTCTCGAACGCCGTCGTGCTGGGCTGTCTGCACCGGGGCGTACGGCTTGAGCTGGCCATGAGCGAGGACGCGCTGACCGGGTTCCTGGCCTGGTTGGAGGCCGCACCCCCTGGCCAGCGCGTGAATGTCGCCTGAGGGCGCTGTCGCATGGAGAAGCCGGGCTGACGGGGGGCGTTCCCGTCAGCCCGGCTTCGTCGTGTGGGCCCTTACTTCAGGCCGTCATTGATCGCCGTCACCAGCTCGCCGTTCGCCGTGTCGCCGCTGAATTCCCAGAAGAAGGCGCCGCCGAGGCCCTGCTCCTTCGCCCAGGCCATCTTGGCGCGGATCGTCGCCGGGGTGTCGTACGACCACCAGTTGCTGCCGCAGTGGGCGTAGGCCGTGCCCGCGACCGTGCCGTTGGACGGGCAGGAGTTCTTGAGGATCTTGTAGTCCTCGATGCCCGCCTCGTACGTTCCCGGCGCGGCCCCGGTGGCCGTGCCTCCTGGCTCCTTCTGCGTGACGCCCGTCCAGCCTCGGCCGTAGAAGCCGATGCCGAGCAGGAGCTTCTTGCCGGGTACGCCCTTGGCCTTCAGCTTGTTGATCGCCGCCGCGGAGTTGAAGCCGCCCTTCGGGATGCCGGGGTAGTCGGTCAGCGGCGAGTGCGGGGCCGTCGGACCCTTGGCGTCCCAGGCACCGAAGAAGTCGTACGTCATCACGTTGTACCAGTCGGCGTACTGCGCGCCGCCGCCGTAGTCGGCGGAGTCGATCTTGCCGCCCGGTGAGGCGTCGGCGGTGATGGCCGCGGTGACGAGGTTGTTGGCGCCGAACTTGTTCCGGAACGCCTGCATCATCGTCTTCATCACGGCCGGGCCGCTGGTGTCACAGCTCAGGCCGCAGGCGTTGGGGTACTCCCAGTCCAGGTCGATGCCGTCGAAGACGTCGGCCCAGCGCGGGTCCTCGACCAGCTTGTAGCAGGAGTCCGCGAACGCCTCCGGGTTCTTCATGGCGTCGGTGAAGCCGCCGGACCAGGTCCAGCCGCCGAACGACCAGAGGACCTTGATGTGCGGGTACTTGGCCTTCAGCTTGCGCAGCTGGTTGAAGTTGCCGCGCAGGGGCTGGTCCCAGGTGTCGGCGACGCCGTCGACGGACTGGTCGGCGGTGTACGCCTTGTCGTAGTCGGCGTAGGCGTCACCGATGGTGCACTTGCCGCCCTGGACGTTGCCGAACGCGTAGTTGATGTGCGTGATCTTCTCGGCGGAGCCGGAGGACGCGATGTTCTTCACGTGGTAGTTGCGCTGGTAGACGCCCCAGTTGGTGAAGTACCCGAGCTTCACCTTGTCGCCCGGGTCGGGGTCGGGGCCGCCGCCCGTGGTGCGCACCTTCACGGAGCCGCTGGCGGGTCCGGTCTGGTCGGCGGTGTCACGGGCCTGGACGCTGTACGAGTAGTCGGTGCCCTTGGTGAGCCCGGAGTCGGCGTACGTGGTGCCGGTCACCGTCGCGACCTTCGCGCCGTCGCGCAGCACGTCGTAGTTCTTGACGCCCTTGTCGTCCGTCGCGGCCTTCCAGTCCAGCTTCACCGAGGTGTTGGTGATGTCGGACGCGGTCGGGGTGCCGGGGGCGGAGGGCGGGTTGTCGCCGGGCTGGCCGCCGCCGTCGCAGCTCTCGCCGTTCAGCAGACAGTTGGCGGGGGAGCCGGGCCCGGAGCCGTTGAAGCCGAAGCTGACGGTCGCGCCGGGGGCGAGGGAGCCGTTCCAACCGAGGTTCTTCGCGGTCCACTTGTTGCCCGCGTTGGTGACCGTCGCGTCCCACGCCGACGTCACCTTGGTGCCCGCGGGGAAGTCCCACTCGACGGTCCAGGAGCTGAGCGCGGTGGTGCCGGTGTTCTTGATGGTCCACTTGCCCTCGAAGCCGGAGCCCCAGTCCTGGGTCTTGGCGTACGTGGCGGTGGCACCGGCGGCGGCCTTCGGCGCGGCCTGCGCGCTCTGCGGCGCGGTGGCCGGGGCCGCCTCGGCGGAGCCGCCGAGGGCGACGAGGGTGGCGAAGGGGAGCAGGAGGGTGGTGAGCCCGGCTGTCAGCCGATGTCTTGACCTGTGTCTGACGCGCAAGGGGTGCTCCTCGGTCGAGTTCCGGGGGTGGGGGTGGAGCCCTGCGACGCCCGTGAGCACGAAGTGTGTGTTCTGTGCCTGCCATGTGCCCACCGCAGTGCCGCGAGAATAGAAAGGTCTGGACCAACGGTCAAGGGGACCCGGGCCCTTGGGCCTTGGGCAGTCGGGTGCCCCTGCCCTCGGGGCGCCGCCGATCGCCCTTCGGTCTCGTCCTCAATCGCCGGACGGGCTCTATATGCCGCTCGCCGTCGGCCGCACGGGCTGGAGTTGGCCGCCCTCGGCCTCGGTCAGACCCCCAGCTCCTGGGCCAGCACGGCCGCCTGCACCCTGCTGCGCAGTTCCAACTTGCCCAGGAGGCGGCTCACATGGGTCTTCACCGTTGCTTCCGCCATGTCCAGGCGGGTCGCGATCTCCGCGTTGGAGAGGCCCTCGCCGAGGCAGGAGAGGACCTCGCGCTCACGCCGGGTCAGGGAGTCGATGACCGCCGGGTCGACGGTGCTGCCCTGGCGCGGGGTGCGCCGGGGCGTGGCGAACTCGGCGATCAGGCGGCGGGTGACCGCGGGGGCGATCAGGCCCTCGCCGCGGGCGACCGTGCGCACCGCCTCCAGGAGGTCCTTGGCCTCGGTGTTCTTCAGGAGGAAGCCGGACGCGCCCGCGCGCAGCGCCCCGAAGACGTACTCGTCCAGGTCGAACGTGGTCAGCACGAGCACGTCCGCCAGCTCTTCGGCCACCACCTGGCGGGTCGCGGAGACGCCGTCGAGGCGGGGCATCTGCACGTCCATGAGGACCAGGTCGGGCCGCAGCTCCCGGGCCAGGGCCACCGCCTGCTCGCCGTCCGCGGCCTCGCCGACCACCTCCATGTCGGGCGCGCTGCGCAGGATCAGGACCAGGCCCGCCCGCACGGCGGACTGGTCCTCGGCGACGAGCACGCGGATCATTCGGTGACTCCTTGGTCTTTGGGGTCGATGGGCAGCCGGGCCTCGACCCGCCACACCTTGGCGCCGGGCAGCTCCGGATGCGGCTCGGGGCCGGACTCGAAGGTCCCGCCGAGCAGCGCGGCCCGCTCCTGCATGCCGACGAGCCCGGCGCCGGAGCCGGGCGCGCGCGGCCCCCGGGCCTCGCCGAACGGGCTGCTCACGCGCACCCGCAGGCCGTCGGGCTCCCGGGCCAGGGCCACCGTGACCAGGCCGGGCGCGGCGTGCTTGAGGGCGTTGGTGAGGGATTCCTGGACGATGCGGTACGCGGCCAGCTCGACCGGCGCGGGCAGCGGTGGGTCGTGCGGGGTGCGGGCGTCGTCGAGGCGGACGTCGAGGCCGTTGGTGCGGGCGTTCTCGGCGAGGGCGCCGAGGCCGTCCAGGGTGGGCGCGGCGGCCGGTTCCAGGTCGCCGCTGGAGTCGCGCAGGATGCCGATGAGGCGGCGCATCTCGGCGAGGCCCTCGACGCTGTTCTCGCGGATGACGGTGAGCGCGTCCTTCGTGGTGCGCGGGTCGTCCAGGGACAGCGCGGCCGTGGAGTGGATGGCGATGGCCGACAGGTGGTTGGCGACCATGTCGTGCAGTTCGCGGGCCATCCGCGCGCGCTCGGCGGTGACGGCTTGCGTACGGTCCATCTCGGCGAGCAGCGCGGTCTGCTCGGCGCGCAGCCGGGCCAGGTCGGCGGCCTCCCGGTGGTTGCGGACGAGGACGCCCGTCGTCGCGGGAGCAAACGTCACGAGTGCGGTCACGGCGCCCACGAGGATCGCGTCCGCCTGCCGGAACCAAGCCAGGAAGCCGACGGTCACCGCCACCGTGATCAGGCCCGTCGTGACCGGGATGCGCCGGGCCTGGGCGGGCGTGCCGTACACCACGGCCGCGTACACGATGTCCGTGAACATCACGACCGTCGCCAGATTCCCCGTCGTGAACTGATCGGCGATCAACGCCAGGCTGCCCGCGCACAGCGCGAACGTGGGGGCCGTGCGGCGCAGCAGCACCAGGCCCGCCATGGCGAACAGCGGCAGCAACGACCAGCTCTCGCCGAACGGGCGGGTCTGCATCGTGATGCCGAGCGCCCACAGCCCGAGCCCGCTGAGCAGACTGGCCACACAGATGCGTACGTCGACGACGTCCGGGCGGCGGGGGAGCGGCAGCGGCATGACTCCATCCAACACGGCCCGGCGCGCCCCGGCCTCCCTATGACGGGTGAAGCACCGGTACATCGAAGGATGCAGCCGCACTTCGTCACTGCCGACGACGATCCGCCGCGTTCCCGGCGGGAGCCTGGAGAGGTGAACACGAGGACCAGGGCCGTCGGGGCCGGTGTCAGGAGGAACGAGCCGTGATCGTCACCTTGATCATCATCTGCGAGGTCGGCTTCTGGGTGATCCTCGCCGCGGGCCTCGGCGCCCGCTATCTGCTGAAGATGCCGCGCCTCGGCCTCGCGATCCTGCTCTGTGAGCCGCTGCTCGAACTGCTCCTGCTGGTCGTCACCGCCGTCGACCTGAAGAACGGGGCCGACCCGAGCTGGAAGCACGGCCTCGCGGCGGTCTACATCGGCTACACCGTCGGCCACGGCCACCGCACCGTGAAGTGGCTCGACGGCCACGCCGCACACCGCTTCAACGGCACCCCGGTGCCGCGCCCGCCGCGCTACGGCTGGCCGCGCGCCCGGCACGAGGGCAAGGTCTGGCTGGGCACGGTGGTCGCGGCGGCGGTCGCCTCCGGGCTGCTGCTGCTCGCCAAGTGGTACGTGGACGACCCGGGCCGCACGGGGTCGCTCGACTCGTGGATGTACACCGCGTGGCGCACGGCCGGCATCCACGGCCTGATCGCGCTGAGCTACACGCTGTTCCCGAAGCGGAAGCCCGCCCCGGCCCCGGGGGAGCGGGACGAGCGGCCGCACGACCTCACCAAGGTCTGAGCGCCGGAGTCGTCCGCGAGGCGCCGGGGCGCGTGCGGGCTAGCGGTCCCCGCCGGGCACCCACAGCACGTCTCCGACCTCCTTGTTCGCCGTACGGGCGAGAATGAACAGGAGGTCGGAGAGGCGGTTGAGGTAGGTCGCGGTGAGCGCGTTCATGCTGCCGCCCCGCTCGGCGGAGCCGTGCTCGTCGAGGGCCGCCCAGGTGGACCGCTCGGCCCGCCGGACCACCGTGCACGCCTGGTGCAGCAGGGCCGCGCCCGGCGTACCGCCCGGCAGGATGAAGCTGCGCAGCTTCTCCAGGTCCTCGTTGAAGCGGTCGCAGTCCGCCTCCAGCTTGTCGACGTACGACTGCTCGACGCGCAGCGGCGGGTACTTCGGGTCGTCGATGACGGGCGTGCACAGGTCCGCGCCGACGTCGAAGAGGTCGTTCTGGACCCGGGTGAGGACCGCCACGACCTCCGGGGCGAGGCCGCCGAGGGCGATGGCCGTGCCGATGGCGGCGTTGGCCTCGTTGGCGTCCGCGTACGCGGAGATCCTGAGGTCGGTCTTGGCGGTCCTGCTCATGTCGCCGAGGGCGGTGGTGCCCTGGTCGCCGGTCCGTGTGTAGATGCGCGTCAGATTGACCATGCGGCCAGAGTAGTTAGGCCCCGGCCGTGCGGAAGACGCGTGTGCCGACCATCACGGACAGCGCGGCGAACGCGGCGGCCGTCACCACGCCGTACAGCACCGCACCGCTCGCGTAGTCGCCCACGTAGGCCGCCCGCACCGCGTCCACGAGATAGCGGAACGGCATGAAGTGCGACAGGACGTCCAGCCAGCCCGGCGCGAGGGCCATCGGCAGCATCAGGCCGGACAGCAGCGTGGACGGCATGCTCACCGCGTTCACCACGGGCCCGAACTCGTGCGGCTTGGAGACCTTCAGGGCCAGGGAGTACGAGAGCGCGGCCAGCGACAGCGTCAGGACGCCCACGAACGCGAAGCCGATGAGCACGCCCGCGACCGGCGCCCGCAGCCCCATGACGAGCGCCGCGAGGACCAGGAGCACCGCCTGGAACACGAACAGCGTCGCGTCCCGCAGCACCCGCCCGAGCAGCAGCGCGAGCCTGCTCACCGGCGTCACCCGCATCCGCTCCACCACCCCGAACTGCTTCTCGATGATGATCGCGAACCCGCTGAACGTCGCCCCGAAGAGGCCGAGCTGGAGCAGCAGCCCCGGCACAAGGACCTGCCAGGAGTCGCCGCGCGAGCCCAGTGGCAGGTCGGTGAGCAGCGGCCCGAAGAAGAGCAGGTAGAGCAGCGGCGTGAGCACGCCGAAGAGCATCTGGAACTTGGAGCGCAGGGTCTGGCGGGCGTAGCGGCCGAAGACCAGGGCGGTGTCGGAGAGGAGCGCGGGCATGGGGAGTCCTGAGGTCGTAGGGGAGGCGGCCAGGGCCTGTCCGATGGGTCGGCGAGGCTCTAGACGGCGACCGGGGTGCGGTCGGCGGGGGCCGGGCCACGGCCGGTGATGGCGAGGAACGCGTGCTGGAGTGCGGCCTCGGCCGAGCCCGCGTACTGGAGCTTGAGGGCGCTCGGGGTGCCGTCGGCGACCACGACGCCCTCGTCCACGACGACGATCCGGTCGGCCAGGGCGTCCGCCTCGTCCAGATAGTGCGTCGTCAGGAACACGGTCGTGCCGTGGTCGGCGCGCAGGCGGCGCACCAGGTCCCAGAGGTCGGCGCGGGCGCCGGGGTCCAGGCCGGTCGTCGGTTCGTCGAGGAAGAGGATCGCGGGGCGGTGCATCAGGCCCATGGCGATGTCGAGCCGTCGCCGCTGGCCGCCGGAGAGGGCGGCGCACTTGCGGTCGAGCAGGTCGGTGAGGCCCAGGTCGCGGGCCAACTCCTCGGCGCGGGCGACGGCTTCGGCTTTCGGCAGGCGGTAGAGCCGTCCCTGGGTGACCAGCTCCTCGCGCAGCGAGATGTTCAGGTCGACGCCGCCGGACTGGGCCACGTACCCGATCCGGCCGCGCACGGCGGCGGGCTCGCGGGCGAGGTCGAAGCCCGCGACGGTGGCGGCGCCGCCGGTGGGCGGGAGGAGCGTGGTGAGCATGCGCAGCGTGGTCGTCTTGCCCGCGCCGTTCGGGCCGAGGAAGCCGAGGATCTCGCCGGGGGCGACGGTCAGGTCGATGCCGCGCACGGCCGCCACGGGGCCCGCCTTCGTCGTGAACGTCTTGGCCAGTCCGGCCGTGCTGATGATCGCCATGAGGAGTACAAAAACAGAGCCACTGAAATTTTGCAACGCCCCCAAGTTTTCATCGAACCCAACAAAGCTACGATGGGGGCATGGCTGAGGGACTTCGGGAGCGCAAGAAGCGCCAGACCAGGCAGCGGATCTCGGACATCGCGACGGGTCTGATCCTGGAGCGCGGGTTCGACGCCGTGACCGTCGCCGAGATCGCGGACGCCGCGGACGTCTCGGTCAACACGGTCTACAACTACTTCCCCGCCAAGGAGGACCTGTTCCTCGACCGCGGCCTGGACATGGTCGACCGGCTCTCCCGGTGGGTGCGCGGCCGCCGCGTGGGGGAGTCGCCCGCCGACGCCGTCCTGCGCGAGCTGCGCGTCCTCGTCGAGGGCGTCTCGCCGACCGTCGGGCTCTTCGACGGGTACGCCGACTTCATGGAGGTCATCACCGCGTCGCCCGCCCTGCGCTCCCGCCTCTGGGCCCTGCGCCAGGAGACCCTCACGGACCTGGAGGCCACCCTGCGCGCGGAGGCGGGCCCGGTCCCCGGCCGCCTCCCCGAGCTCGTCGCGGGCCAGCTCGGCTGGGCGTACGGCACCGTCTTCGCCTGGATCGGCGCCGAGATGGCGCGGCGCCGGGTGCCCGCGGAGGTCTCCCGCGAGGCCCTCGATCTGCTCGACGAACTGGAGGAGCTGCTCGGCGAGCAGGTCCTCAACTACGGGATCCGCACGGCCACATGACGCCCTGACGACCCCCCGGGGACCCCTCCCGGTGTGATGTCCGTCAAATGGGACGTGGCGTGCGTCTCTTAGCGGTCCCCTGAGCGGCTGTGAGCGCTAATGTCCGGGCCAGAGCGATACGTAAACAGCGTGTAAGCGCTCAGTCGTCGGTAAGTAAGGGGAGTCGTAACGTGGCACGGAAGCTCGCCGTCATCGGAGCCGGACTCATGGGGTCCGGGATCGCCCAGGTATCCGCACAGGCGGGCTGGGACGTCGTCCTGCGCGACGTCACCGACGAGGCGCTGACCCGCGGCACCGACGGCATCAAGGCCTCGTACGAGAAGTTCGTCAGCAAGGGCAAGCTCGCCGCCGCCGACGCCGAAGCCGCGCTCGGCCGCATCACGACCACCACCGACCTGGACGCCGCCGCCGACGCGGACATCGTGGTCGAGGCCGTGTTCGAGAAGCTCGAGGTCAAGCACGAGATCTTCCGTACGCTCGACAAGATCGTGCGCGACGACACCGTGCTCGCCTCCAACACCTCCGCCATCCCGATCACGAAGATCGCGGCCGTGACGGACCGTCCGGAGCGGGTCGTCGGCGCCCACTTCTTCTCGCCGGTGCCGATGATGCAGCTCTGCGAGCTGGTCCGCGGCTACAAGACGAGCGACGAAACCCTCGCCGCCACCCGTGAGTTCGCCGAGTCCGTCGGCAAGACCTGCATCGTCGTCAACCGCGACGTCGCCGGCTTCGTCACCACCCGGCTCATCGCGGCGCTCGTCGTCGAGGCCGCCAAGCTCTACGAGTCGGGCGTCGCCAGCGCCGAGGACATCGACATCGCCTGCAAGCTGGGCTTCGGCCACGCCATGGGCCCGCTCGCCACCGCCGACCTCACCGGCGTCGACATCCTGCTGCACGCCACCGACAACATCTACACGGAGTCCCAGGACGAGAAGTTCGCCCCGCCGGAGCTGATGCGCCGGATGGTTGACGCCGGTGACATCGGGCGCAAGAGCGGGCAGGGCTTCTACAAGCACTGACGGCGGATACCGACGCCTGTACGCCTCCTGGGATCACCCCTCGGGGTGAATTCGGTATCGGTTCGCTTACAGACGGCAACTTCCGTACCCGAGCGGCAGTCAGTTGCTGTGACATACACAGACGCCTCGCGGCACAGGCGCCACATACGACACCGCACTCTTGGGGAGCGCATATGCACATCAGGGGCGACCAGGCCCAGCTGGTCGTCGGGGGACGCCTCGACGTACGCAGCGCGGCGGACGCCCGTACGGTCCTGCACTCGGCCGTCGACGACGGCGCCGGCGACCTGGTGCTCGACCTGTCCGAACTCGACTCGTGGGACGCCACGGGACTCGGCGTCATCATGGGCGCGCACCGCCGCGCCGGACGCTGCGGCCGCCGCCTCGTACTGCGCGGCGTGCCCCCGCAGATGCAGCGCCTCCTCGTCGCCACCCGGCTCCACCGCATCCTCGCCATCGAAGGCGGCATCGGGGTCGAATCCCTCCCTCGCGTATAAGCCGCGCGAGGGGGGCGGGAGTGCTCCCTCACGCACAATCCTCACGAGACTGTGACGTCTCGGACCGGGCGGTACCCCGCCATCGGCGGGGATACTGAGGACGGTTTAGGGTTCGGTCGCCTGCCGAGAGACGAACCCGCACGGGAGGCACCGGACCAGAAGCGACAGCGCGGTGTGCTGGGGCCGGAGGGGGCTTCGCACACGACGCATCTGGGGGGCTGAGACCATGGACCCGATGAACCGGGGACCAGAAGAGTACGGCCACGACGACGCGGGGATCGGCCACGAGGGCACCCACGCCGACAGCGCGGCGGCGCACGAGCAGCACGCGCCCCAGGACGCCCCACCGGGCCCGCCCGCCGCGGGCGGTCCTGCCGGTGCCGACTTCGGGCCGCCCGCCGTCGCCCGCACCGTCCAAGTGGTGTCCGGCGACTTCCTGCTCACCGTGAACCCCGTCGACGGCAGCGAGATAGAGCCCTGCCCGCCGGGGGAGCAGCCCGGACACCCGCCCAAGCACTCCGCCGTCGAGCGCGCCGAACGCCGCCGCGCCGCCCAGCCGCCCGTACCGCCGGGCCCCGCCCTGCCCCGCCTGCCGCTGCTCGAACGGCAGGAGGAACGCGAGCGCCTGGTGCGCCTCCTCGCCCGCGGCCGCTCCGTGCGCCTCACCGGACCCGCGGGATCCGGCCGCACGGCGCTCCTCGGCGCCGTCGCCGACGACTGCGCGGACCTCGCCCCCGACGGCGTGATCCGCCTCAGCGGCTACCACCGCTCCGTCAGCGACCTCCTGTACGACCTCTTCGCCGCCGTCCACGACGCGCCCCTGCACCGCCCCGACCGGCCCCTGCTGCGCGAGCTGCTCCGCGACATCGGCGCCGTCGTCGTCCTCGACGACCTGGAGTTCGGCGGCGCCGCCCTCGAAGAGCTCCTGGACGCGACGCCCGAGTGCGCCTTCCTCGTCGCCGCGACGCCCGACATCGCCGCGCCCTCGCCCGAGTCCCACCTCGAAGAGGTCTTCCTCGGCGGGCTCGGCCGCGGCGGCGGCCTGGAGCTCCTGGAGCGCGTCGTCGGCCGCGTCCTCACCGACGACGAGGCCAACTGGGCCGGGGACCTGTGGTTCGAGTCCGAGGGCCTGCCGCTGCGCTTCGTCCAGGCCGGGGCCCTGCTGCGGCAGCGCGACCGGCTGCTCGCCGACCCGGGCGCCTTCGACGAGTACGACGCGTACGAGAACCCCGGCGCCGCGGCCCAGGACGCGCCCTTCGACGGCGCCGACGTACCGCTGCCGTCCCTCGCCGACGGTGCCGCGCCCGCCGCGCTCCTCGCCTCCCGCCTCAGCGCGTCCGCGCGCGCCACGCTGCGGATCGCCGTCGCGCTCGGCGGTGAACTGCCGCACCCGGCCCACCTGCCCGCGCTCGTCGGCGACACCCATGCCGACGCCGCGCTCGCCGAACTGGTCGACTGCGCCCTCGTCACCCCGGTCGGCGGCCACTACCGCCTCGCGGCCGGGGTGCGCACCCAACTGGAGGGCGCCGGGTACGCCGACGACGCCGCCGCGAACGCCCAGTCCGCCGCCCGGCACTACGCCTGGTGGTCCGGACACCCCTCGGTCGCCCCCGAGCGGGTCGCCGCCGAAGCCGACACGGTCCTCGCCGCGCTCACCGCCCTGGTCAACGGCCCCGCCACCGGGGCCGACAGCGGCGGCAGCGAGCCGTCCGCCGCGGTGCTGCTCGCCCGCACGGCCGCGCCCGCCTTCGCCGGGGGACTGCACTGGGGCGCCTGGGAGCGGGCCCTGCGGTCCGGCCAGGAAGCCGCACGCACCTCCGGCGAGGTCGCCGAAGAGGCCTACTTCCACCACGAGTTGGGCATCCTCGCGCTCTGCGCCGGACGCCTCGACCGGGCCCGCGCCGAGCTGGAGGCCTCCATCGGGCTGCGCGGCGCCCTCGCCGACAAGCGCGGCATGATCGCGGGCCGCAGGGCCCTCGCCCTGGTCGCCGACCGCTCCGGCGCCCTGCTGCCGGACGGCCACGCCACGGCGGGCGAGGAGGTGCCCGACGCCCGGTACGAGGAGTCGGCGTCGCCGCCCGGCGGCATCCCCGCGGCGTTCGCGCTGCCCGCGCCGCCGCCTCCGGAGGCCGACACAGTCGTCACCCGGCAGGCCGTCTCCGGGGCGGGTGCCGGGGGTTCCGGCGGTGGTTCCGGCAACGGCGCCGGATCGAGGCGCCGCTCGATCGTGCGCGGTACGCGGCGCAACCTGGTCGCGGCCGGGGCGGGCGCGCTGCTCGTCGCGGTGCTCGGCACGGTGGTGACGCTCGGCGCGACCTCCGACAAGGACGACGGGCCGCCCGACCGGGTGCGCACCGACCAGTCGGCCAGCGCGGACGACGACGGCGGCGGGATCGGCGCGGACAAGCCGAGCGACGGCTCCACGGCGGGCCCGGCCGACCCCGGCCAGGACGGCGTGCCCGGCACCTCCGACGACCCGAAGCCGGGGACGAGCGGCAGGCCCTCGGAGAGCGACGATCCGAAGGACCCGTCGGACAAGCCGAGCGGCAAGCCGACGAAGCCGTCGGACAAGCCGACCAAGCCGACCGACAAGCCGACCAAGCCCACGGACAAGCCCACCAAGCCCACGAAGCCGCCGACGAAGCCCCCCACGACTCCGCCGACGAAGCCGCCCACCACCCCGCCGACGACGCCCCCGACGACCCCGCCGCCGACCACCCCGTCGACGCAGCCGTCCTCGCCGGACACCTCCGACTCGGCGAGCGGACCGGCGTCGTCCAGCCCGGCCGCCTCCGACTCGGGGACGGGCGGGACGGCGGGGGCCGGGTCGTCGACGGTGATCTGACGGGTCGTACGCGCTGACGGAGGTGTACGGACAGCTGGGGGCGCGCCCGCGAACGGGTCACGCCCCGCGGACGCGCACGCACGCATGAAGGGGCCGGACTCCCCAGGGAGTCCGGCCCCTTCATGCGTCGCCCCGGTCGTGGGGCGGGCGGTTCAGAACAGGCGGAGCTTGTCGTCCTCGATGCCGCGCAGCGCGTCGTAGTCGAGGACGGCGCAGCCGATGCCTCGGTCGGTGGCGAGCACGCGCGCCTGCGGCTTGATCTCCTGGGCGGCGAAGATGCCCTTGACCGGAGACAGGTGCGGGTCGCGGTTCAACAGCTCCAGATAGCGGGTGAGTTGCTCGACGCCGTCGATCTCGCCGCGGCGCTTGATCTCGACGGCGACCGTCTGCCCGTCGGCGTCGCGGCAGAGGATGTCGACCGGGCCGATCGCGGTCATGTACTCGCGGCGGATCAGCGTATATCCCTCACCGAGTGTCTCGATCCGGTCGGCGAGCAGCTCCTGAAGGTGTGCTTCCACGCCGTCCTTGATGAGACCCGGGTCGACACCCAGTTCGTGCGAGGAGTCGTGGAGGACTTCCTCCATCGTGATGATGAGCTTCTCGCCCGCCTTGTTGATGACGGTCCACACACCGGCGTCGTCGCCGGAGCCCTCCTTCAGGGTGCACGGCGGCGACATCCAGTTGAGGGGCTTGTAGGCCCGGTCGTCAGCGTGAATGGAGACGCTTCCGTCCGCCTTGACGAGGATCAGGCGGGGGGCCGACGGGAGGTGGGCGGTGAGCCGGCCCGCGTAGTCCACGGAGCAGCGGGCGATGACGAGACGCATGGTCGGCAACGCTACTCGACGCGGGGTGGTGCGGCGAATTCCGTGGGTCACGCACGGCTCCACAGGCCCTTCGGCCGCACCACTTGTCCAGCGATGAACCCGTTCGATCCTGGCCGGTTATGCGCCCAATCTCCTGGTGCCCTACCGAGCCGTTGCCTACCGTATAAGCAGGAGGTCGTCGCACGTGCACGCTGCGTATGCGAGCTCCTTCCCTGTCCGTGAGCCCCTGCTCCCTGGGGGTGCGAGAGGAGAACCCATGTCGCTCGACGTCTCACCGGCACTGTTGGAACAGGCCGAGCGAGGCGAGGTCGACGAAGCAGCATTCGTCGACTGCGTCCGGACCTCCCTGCCTTATGCGTGGGAGATGGTCAGCTCACTGGTGGCCCAGCTGAAGGTCGACGGCGGCGAGTTCGCCGACAACCAGACGCCGCCGCCGGACGAGCAGGCGCGTGGTCAGTTGCTGCGCGCGCTCGCGAGTGACGCGATTCGCGGCGCCCTGCAGCGCCACTTCGGGGTCCGTCTGGCGTTCCAGAACTGCCACCGTGTGGCGGTGTTCCCGCTGGACGGCTCCGCAGACGACAGGCTGGCCAAGTTCACCTCGATCCGTGGCCAGTTGCTGAATCAGTCGCCTGAGCTTCGCGACTGCTGAGGACAGTTGCTGCCGCTCCGTACGCGGGAGGTGTTTCAGTCCGGGGCGGCAGCCCCTCATACGGCGTTCGCCCCGTCGAACGGGGCCATCGAAACCGGGCATCCGGCCACAGCGGGTCTCAGGTGAGCTGCGGCAGTACTTCCGTGCCCAGACGGCGTACGTTCTCCTCCGTCGTCGCGAGGTCGCCGGAGCCCTCCACGAGCAATGCGAAGCGCGTGATACCGGTGCGCTCCGAGGTCGCCGCGAGGCGGTCCGCGCACACCTGCGGGGTCCCCACGGGGTGGATGCCGCACAGCAGTTCCGTGTACCCGAGCGGGTCGCGCATGGCGCGAACGCGGCCGTCGACCGTGACATGGGCGTCGAGGCCGTACTTCAGCCAGCCCGGCATGGCCTTTGTGAGCGTCTCGCTGGCCTCCACGCGCCGGTCCGCGATCTGCGCGACCCCGGCCGAGACGTGCGCGGCGCGCGCCACCTCCTCCGGTGTGCGCCCTGCGGCGCGCGCGTGCCTGTTCCACAACGCCACCATTTCGGCCTTCTCCTCGTCGCCCGCGTGCATGCCGAGCAGCATCGGCAGACCGCGGGCCGCGGCGAGCCGGACGCTGGACGGCGAGGTGCACGCGACGACCACCTCGGGGCCCGCCGACGGGCCGGGCTGGTCCGGCTCCGCGGGCGCGGGAAGGTCGGGGAACGGGGCCGAGGAGGCGCCGAAGGACTCCGTCGGGCGCGGCACGACCGCGACGTCACGGAAGGCGAAGCGGCCGCCGGGGCCCGCCACCCGGCCCGCCCCGCTGAGCCAGCTCAGGAGCAGGTCGAGGGATTCCGGGAACCCCTTCTCGTACGCCTCGATGCCCGAGCCGAAGACCTCCAGGTCCACCCAGGGGCCGCCGCGCCCCACGCCCAGCGAGAAGCGCCCGCCGGAGGTGATGTGCAGCAGCGCGGCCTGTTCGCCCAGGGCCACGGGGTGGACGGTGGGCAGCACACTCACCGCGGTGCCGACGCGGATGCGTCGGGTGCGTCCGAGCAGCAGGGCCGCGAGCGTGATCGCGGAGGGACAGGTGCCGTACGGCACGAAGTGGTGTTCGGCGAGCCAGGCCGATTCCAGGCCCGCTTCCTCGGCGACTTCGACGGACCGCACGGCACGGTGCAGTGCTTCCCCGTGGCCCTGGCCCGGGAACTGGGCGGCCAGCACAAAACTTCCTAAACGCATCGAACTTCCTGCCTCCTTGGCACCGACGCAGGCACTCCCCTACCGGCAACAACGCGTGACAAGTGCCAAAGGCACGGCTTCGCGGGCGGATTGGCAGATTTTCTGTGCGGCGCAGGGGGGATCTGTGGGGGTTGGTGGCGGACGTCTACCCCTCTGTACGGTGCGTAGGCTGGACACAGGCCCGTCCGCTGTCGGTCTCCGGCCCGGCCAAGCCCAGCACAGCCCAGCCCAGCCCTCGTCCCCCTCGTGAGGTGTCCCGTGTCGCCGCGTCGCAACC
This sequence comes from Streptomyces flavofungini, assembly GCF_014650815.1. Taxonomy (GTDB): domain Bacteria; phylum Actinomycetota; class Actinomycetes; order Streptomycetales; family Streptomycetaceae; genus Streptomyces; species Streptomyces flavofungini. Next base: position 229,859 of record NZ_BMVR01000002.1, on the reverse strand, counting down.
GCCCCAAGGGCGCCGGAGAGCCCAGTTCGGGCCAGGCCGCCGAGCCCACGGAGCCCTCCGGCCGCTACGGCGGCTTCCAGCGCGCCGAGAGCTGGCAGGGCGAGGACTGGAGCGTGCGCCATGTCGCGGGCGCCGGTGCGGCCGGCAAGACCTACCGCTGCCCCGGCTGCGACCAGGAGATCCGCTCCGGCCTCGCGCACGTCGTCGCCTGGCCCGAGCACTCGGGCGTGGACGAGCGCAGGCACTGGCACACGGCGTGCTGGAACGCGAAGGACCGCCGCACCACGCGGGTGCAGCGGTCCCGTAACGCGCCGAGGTACTAGGGCCCGTCCGATGGGGCGGCGCGGTCACACGTCGCGCTTCTCCAGGAGGGCGAAGGCGCCGACGACGGCGGCGGCCGTGATCACGATGAGCAGCACCAGCTGCGAGCTGCCGGTGCTGCTGTCGGGGCCGTCGATCTGGAAGATCGCGGCGAGCGAGTTGATGGCGTTGTAGTCGCCCATCTTCTCGCCGAGCTTCTGGGTGCTCTCCCAGATGCCGAGGAAGCCCGGCAGGATCGCGGGTACGAGGACGACGCCGAGCATCGTCGTGATCGCACCGGCGGAGTGGCGCAGCATGGAGCCGACGGCGAGCGCGAGCACGCCGAGCAGGGAGACGTACAGGCCGCCCTTGACGACCGTGCCGCCCCACGCGATGTCGCCCGCCTCCGGGCCGCTGTGCGCGCCCGACGCCATCAGGCCCACGAGGAGGATCGATCCCGCGGACGCCACGAAGGCGATCGCGAAGAAGATCAGGGCCTTCGCCGCCAGGACGCGGTGGCGCTGCGGCGACGCGGTGAAGGTGGTGCGGATCATGCCGGTGCCGTACTCGGACGAGGTCACCAGGACGCCCAGGGTGATCAGGCAGATCTGGCCGAGCATCAGGCCGAAGAACGCCGGGACCGTGAACGGCACGTCCTGGTAGTCGTCGGACTGCGTGTTCGCGACGGCGAGCAGGCCGATGCCGATGACCAGGATCAGGAAGATGCTCAGCGTCCACACCGTGGAGCGCACCGACTTGATCTTCGTCCACTCGGAGGCCAGGGCGTGGCCGAGGTTGGTCCGCTTGATCGGGATCGGCGAGGTGTAGGCGTTGCTCATGGCCTGCTGCCAGGCCGACGGCGGGGCCGGGGCGGCGGGCGCCGGTGCGGCGGCCATGGCCGGGGCGCCGGGCGGCACGGGGGCACCGGCGTGCGCGTAGGCCTGTTGGGGCTGCTGCGCGGGGGCCTGGGGCTGCGGGGCCGCCTGGTTAGGGGCCTGCGGGGCCTGCGGTGCCTGCTGGGGCTGCGCCTGCGGCTGCTGCGGAGTCGGAGGCGTGGTCATCGGGCTGCATCCTCGTTGTCGGTGGCGCTCTTGGTCATCTCGGGGGCGGCGGAGGGGGCCGCGGCCGGGGGCTGGGGGGCCGCGGCGTACGGGTTCGCGTCGGCGGGCGTGCCCTGCGGCATCGCGAAGGGCTGGCCGCCCTGCTGGGGCGGCGGCGGGGCGTACCAGCCGGGCTGGCCCTGGCCGGGCACCGGGAGCTGGGGCTGCGGCATGGCGCCGGGCGGGAGCTGCTGCTGCAGGCCCGCGCGCTGGTCGGCGGTGGAGCGGTAGTCGACGGCGCCCTGCGTCATGCGCATGTACGCCTCTTCCAGCGAGGCCTGGTGCGGCGAGAGCTCCCACAGGCGGACGTCCGCACCGTGCGCGAGGTCGCTGATGCGGGGGAGCGGCAGGCCGGTGACGCGGAGGCCGCCGTCCTGCTCGGGCATCACCTGGCCGCCGGCCTCGGTGAGCGCGGCGGTGAGCTTCTCGCGCTGCTGCGGGTCGGTGTCCGGGGTGCGCACCCGGGCGAAGTCGGCGGAGTTCGTCGAGATGAAGTCCGTGACGCTCATGTCCGCGAGGAGCTGGCCGCGGCCGATGACGATCAGGTGCTCGGCGGTGAGCGCCATCTCGCTCATCAGGTGCGAGGAGACGAAGACGGTACGTCCCTCCGCCGCGAGCGACTTCATCAGGTTGCGCACCCACAGGATGCCCTCGGGGTCGAGGCCGTTGACCGGCTCGTCGAAGAGCAGCACCTGCGGGTCGCCGAGCAGCGCGGCGGCGATGCCGAGGCGCTGCCCCATGCCCAGCGAGAAGCCCTTGGAGCGCTTTCGCGCCACCTCCTGGAGGCCGACGACCCCGAGCACCTCGTCCACGCGCCGCGCGGGGATGCCGGAGAGCTGCGCCAGGCACAGCAGGTGGTTGCGGGCGTGCCGGCCACCGTGCACCGCCTTGGCGTCGAGCAGCGCGCCGACCTGGCGGGGTGCGTTCGGCAGCTTGCGGTAGGGGTAGCCGCCGATCGTCACCTGCCCCTGCGAGGGCGCGTCGAGCCCGAGGATCATGCGCATCGTCGTCGACTTGCCGGACCCGTTGGGGCCGAGGAAGCCGGTCACGGTGCCGGGCCGCACCTGGAAGGAAAGGTTGTACACGGCTGTCTTGGCGCCGTAGCGCTTCGTCAGGCCGACTGCCTCGATCATTCTCCGCACCCATCGAATGGTTCAGGACGTCGGGGCACACGCCCCCGTAAGGGTTAGGAGGATATCTGTGAACTGACGGTTCCAGCCAAGAGCGGGTAAAACCTCGCCCTTCGTCTAAGCGTCCCGCTTCTTAAGTAGTACGTAGCCGCCGAGCAGTGCCGCCGCCGTCCACGCCACCATGATGCCGAGGCCGCCCCAGGGGCCGTACGGGGTGTCGTCGTCGAAGGGGGTCTTGACCTGCATGATTTTGCTGCCGGCCTGGTCGGGGAGGAAGCGGCCGATCTTCTTGGTGGCGCTCACGTTGCCGAGGATGCTGGAGATCAGGAAGAAGAACGGCATCAGGATGCCGAGGGAGAGCATGGGGCTGCGCAGCATCGCGGCGACGCCCATCGAGAACATCGCGATGAGGGTCATGTAGAGCCCGCCGCCGATGACCGCCCGCAGGACGCCCGGGTCGCCGATCTGGGCCTTGTACTCGCCGAGCATGGCCTGGCCGAGGAAGAAGGCGAGGAAGCTGGTGGCGATGCCGACCGCGAACGCGAGCAGCGCCGCGACGGTGACCTTGCTGAACAGGAACGTGCCGCGCTGCGGGACCGCCGCGAGCGAGGTGCGGATCATGCCGGTGTTGTACTCGTTGGAGACGACCAGGACGCCGAAGACGATCATCGCGAGCTGGCCGAGCGACATCCCGGCGAAGCTGGTGTACGTCGGGTCGAAGGTGATCTTGTCCTCGCGGCTGAGGCTGTCGTAGTCGTTCTTGGACAGGATGCTGATCAGCATGCCGAGGGCGATGGTGACGACAACGGCGAGGCCGAGCGTCCAGAGGGTGGAGGCGACCGAGCGGATCTTGGTCCACTCCGACCTGAGTACCTGCGTGGCGGCCATGGCTCAGTTCCCCTTCCCCGGCTGCTGCCAGCCGGAGCCCCAGCCAGCACCCGGGTCCGGGGGCGTCCCGCCGGGAGGTGACGTCGGGCCGGGGGCCGCGGCGCCGGGACCCTGGTGGTCGGCGTGCGCGTGGTACTCCACCGACTCGGCCGTGAGCTGCATGAACGCTTCCTCCAACGAGGCCTGCTGCGGGCTGAGTTCATGCAGCACGAGCTGGTGCTGCGCGGCCAGCTCACCGAGCTGCTCGGGACCGGTGCCGTCCACTTCGAGGGTGCCGTTGCCCGCCTCGACGGCGGTGATCCCGGCCTGGTGCAGGACGTCGAGCAGCCGCTCGCGCTGCGGGGAGCGCAGCCGGACGTAGGACCGTGAGTTCTGCTGGATGAAGTCCGACATGGAGGTGTCGGCGAGCAGGCGGCCCTGGCCGATGACGACGAGGTGCTCGGCGGTGAGCGCCATCTCGCTCATCAGGTGCGAGGAGACGAAGACCGTGCGGCCCTGGGCGGCGAGGGACTTCATCAGGTTGCGGATCCAGTGGATGCCCTCGGGGTCGAGCCCGTTGACCGGCTCGTCGAACATCAGGATCTCGGGGTCGCCGAGCAGCGCGCCCGCGATGCCCAGGCGCTGGCCCATGCCGAGCGAGAAGCCCTTGGCCTTCTTCCTGGCGACCGCGGTCAGGCCGACGGTGTCCAGGACCTCGTGGACCCGGGCCCGCGGGATGCCGTTGGACTGCGCGAGGCACAGCAGGTGGTTGAAGGCGCTGCGGCCGCCGTGCATGGCCTTGGCGTCCAGGAGCGCGCCGATGTACTTCAGCGGGTCCTTCAGCTGGGCGTAGTGCTTGCCGTCGATGCGCACGTCGCCCGCGGTCGGGTTGTCGAGCCCCAGCATCATCCGCATCGTCGTCGACTTGCCCGCGCCGTTCGGCCCGAGGAAGCCCGTGACGGTGCCCGGGTGGACGGTGAAGGTGAGGTTGTTGACGGCGACCTTCTCGCCGTACCGCTTGGTCAGCCCCTCGAGCTCGATCATGCGCACACGCTAAAACGGGACGAAGCCCCCTGCCACTCGTGTGGCAGGGGGCTTCGTCGTCGTTCACCCCGTGATGGCGCTCTCCGCGTCAGCGGCTCTGCTGGGCCGGGACCCCCCGCGAGATCGGCTCGTCCTCCGCGGGCGTGCCCGCGGCGGCGACCGCCGCGCCGGTGAGCGTCGCGAGCATCTCGCGGACGTTCGTCAGCTGGGCGTTGATGGAGTCGCGGCGGTTGGTGAGGGCAGCCAGCTCCCGCTCCGACTCGCTGCGGATCCGGTCCGCCTTGGCGTTCGCGTCCGCGACGATGTCCTCGGCCTGACGCTGTGCCGTCTCCACCGTCTGGCGGGCGCGGCGCTCGGCGTCCGTGCGCAGCTTCTCCGCCTCCAGGCGCAGCTGCTCCGCGCGGTGCTCGATCTCCGCGAGGCGCTTCTCGGCCTTGGCCTGACGCGATGCCAGGTCGCGCTCGGACTGCTCCCGCCGCTTGGCGAGGTTCGTCTCGAAGTCCGCGGCGGCCTGGGCGGCCTTGGCGCGGGTCTCCTCGAAGAGGGCGTCCGCCTCCTCGCGCTTGGACTGCGCGTCCTTCTGCGCCTCGGCGCGCAGCGCGCTCGCCTCGCCCTTGGCCTTCTCGACGATGCGGACGCCCTCGTCCTCGGCCTTGGACTTGCGCTCGGCGGCGAACGACTCGGCGTCGTTGCGCACCTGCTGGGCCGCCGACTCCGCGAGCTCACGGTGCTGCTCGGCGGCGCGGCGGGCCTCCTCGCGCAGGTCCTTCGCCTCCTCCTCGGCGAGGCGGAGGATCTTCTCGACGCGGGCACCCAGACCGGCGTACGACGGCTCGGCGTCGGCGACCTGGGCCTGGGCGTTCTGCGTCTCGAGGTGGAGTTCCTCGATGCGCTTTTCCAGAGCAGTGATTCGGGTGAGAGCGGAGTCTCGGTCGGAGACGAGCTTGGAGATACGTTCGTCCACCTGAGCGCGGTCGTACCCACGCCGCACAAGCTCGAAGCCGTAGGGGGAAGTGTCGCTCATGGGGTTCCTGTCGAATGAGACCGGGTGAGGTGATAGAGGGAATCCTAGGGGGCGTTGCGGCGTGTCATCGAGCGTATGCCCGTTTGATCTGGAGAATGACACCCCTTTTGAGTGGCTAACCGGCAGACTGCTTGCCAGCGACAGTGCCGAAGGTCCTCGCCGAGCACGGAACAGGTCCGGTGGCTAGCCTTCTGACGGCTTGCCACCCGAACGAGTCGCACCGGCCGCGGCCCCCGCCTTGACGCCACCGTCCTTGCCCCCGGTCTGCGGGGCCTCAAAGGATTCCAACGCCTCGAGCACGTCCTGGACACGGGAAATCTCCGCATTGATGTCCGCGCGGCGCCGCACGAGCACCTCCAGTTCCCGCTTGCCCTCGTCAACCATCTGCTCGGCCTCGGCCCGCGCCTCGTCACGCAGCCGCTCGGCCTCGCGCACCAGCTCGGCCTTCTTCGTCCCGGCCTCCTTGAGCAGGCCCTCGGCCTTCTTCACGGCGGCGATCCGCACCGAGCTGGCCTCCGAATTGGCGTCCGCGACCAGCTCCTTGGCCTTCGCCTCGGCCTCCGCCAACTGCTCCTCCGCGGCCTTGACCAGCGCGTCGCAGCGCTCGCCCGCCGTCTTCATCGCCTCCGCCGACTCGCGCCGGGCGCGCTCGTGCAGCTCCTCGATCTCCGTCGTGATGCGGTCGCGGTGCTCCTCGGAGCGCTCCCTTATCGCGGTCGCGTCCCGGCGGGCGCCGACGAGCAGTTCATCGGCGTCCGTACGCGCCTTCTCCACCAGCGAGTTGCCCTCGACGGTGGCCTCGCCGACCAGCCGCTCGGCCTCCTTGCGGGCCGCGCCCACCATCGTGTCGGCCTGCGCCTCCGCGTCCGTCGCCGACTTGAGCGCCTTCTCCTGGGCTTCCGTGGTCAGCTTCTCCGCCTCGGACGCGGCCTCCGCGATGAGCGTGTCGACCTGCTCCGCGGCCTCCGTACGACGCTTGTTGGCCTCCTTGCGCGCCTCGTCGAGGGTCCGCTCGGCCTCCTCGCGGGCCCGCGCCGTGACCCGCTCGGCCTCGGCGTCGGCCTCCTCCTTGACGCGCGCGGAGTCGGTGCGGATGCGCTCGGCCTGCTGCTGCGCCGAGCCGACGTTCTCCGCGGCCTCCGCGCGCAGCCGCTCGGCGTCGCCCGAGGCGTCCGAGATGAGCCGCTCGGCCTTCGCGACGGACTCGGCCCGCACCCGCTCGGCCTCGGCGGCCGTGTCGGCCTTCAGCCGGTCGGTCTCGGAGATCGTCTCCGCGGTGAGCCGCTCGGCCTCGCTGCGGGCCTCGCCGATCAGGGTGTCGGCCTGGCTCGCCGCGTCGTTGCGGATGCGGTTCGCGTCGTCGCGGGCGTCGGCGCGGGTGCGGGCGGCGTCCTGCTCGGCCGTCGCGATGGTGTCCGACGCCTCCGTGCGCACCCGCTGGGCGTGCTCGGACGCGTCCGAACGCAGCTGCTCGGACTCCGCGATCGCGTCCGCGACCGTGCGCTCCGCCAGCGCCTTGGCGGCCTCCGCCGCCGTCGTGGCCTCGGTGCGCGTACGGCTCGCGTCCTCGTTCGCCCGCTCCCGCTCCGCGTAGGCGTCGGCGCGGACGCGGTCCGCCTCCTCCTGCGCCTCGCCGCGGGTGCGCTCCGCGGCGTGCTCGGCCGCCGACCGCAGGCCCGCGATCTCCTCCTGCGCCTGCTCCTGCAGACCCGCCACCGAGTCCCGGACCGACTGGGCCTTCTGCTCGGCCGCCGACACCAGCTCGGTGGCGCGCGCCTCGGCCTCCTCGACCAGGCGGACCGCCTCGGCCTGGGCCTCTTCCACGCGCTTGCGCGCCGACGCGAGCAGCTCCTCGCTCTGCTCGCGGGCCCGCTCCCGCTCCTGGTCGGCCTCCGTGCGCGCCGAGCCGAGGGTCTCCTCGGCCTCGCGGCGGCGCCGGACCGCCTCGTCCTGCGCGGCCGACAGGGCCTCGGCGGCCTCCGCGGCGACGCGCTCGGCGGCCGCCGCGGCCTCCGCGCGCACCCGGTCCGCGGACTCCTGCGCCTCGGTCTTCAGCCGCTCCGCCTCGGCGGCCGCGTCCGAGCGCAGCCGCACCGCGACCGTCTCGCCCTCGGCGCGCGCCTGCGAGGCGTCCGCCACGGCCTCCGTGCGCAGCCGCTCGGCCTCCGTCTCCGCCTGCGACTGCAGCGTCCGGATGCGTTCGGCGGCCTCCGTGCGCAGCCGCTCCGTCTCCTCGGCGGCCTCGCGCCGGAGCCGCTCGGCCTCGGCGCGGGCGTCGCTCAGCGACTGCTCGGCGGCGGCCAGGCGCTCCTCGGCCTCCGCGTGCAGCCGGGCCAACTCGGTGTCGGCCTCGGCCTTGCGGGCCGCGATCGCCTGCTCGGTCTCCGTACGCAGCGCCTCCGCGGCGGTCTGCGCCTCCGACTTGACGCTCTCGGCCTGCTCGGCGGCCTCCGTGCGGTGCCGCTCGGCCTCCGCGCGGGTGCGCTCCAGGGTCTCCTCGGCCTGCTTGCGCAGGGACGTGGCCCGCTCGATGGCCTCCGTACGGACCCGCTCGGCCTCCGTGGTCGCGGACTGCCGGGCCTCCTCCGCGTCGGCCTTCGCCTTGGACAGCAGCTCCTCCGCGGAGCGCGCCGACTCCTCGATCTGCTGGACGGCCTCGCGCCGCGCCTCACCGCGGATCTTCTCGCCCTCGGCGACCGCGTCGGCCCGCAGCTGCTCGGCCTCGCCGCGCAGCCGCCGCGCCTCCTCCTGCAGCTCGACCGTCTTGGCGCGGTACTCCTTGGTGTCGTCCTTGGCCGCGCCCTTGAGCTGCTCGGCGATGTCGTGCGCCTCGCCGCGCAGCCGGTCGGCCTCCGCCTCCGCCTCGGCGCGGACCCGCTCGGCCTCCTCGGCGGCGGCGCGCGTGGTCGCCTTCGCCTCCTCGGACGCCTTGTCCAGGACCTCCTCGGCGGTCCGCGCGGCCTTCGCGATCTCCGACGCCGTCTCCTCGGCGGTGATCGAACGGGCCTTCTCCGCGGCGTCCGCGATCAGCTTCTCGGCCTCGGCGCGGGCGTCCTGGAGCTTCTGCTCGGCGGCCTCCTTCGCGGCCTCGGCCTCCTTGGTGGCCTCGCCGACGAGCCGGGCGACCTGCTCCTTGGCCGTACGCGTGCGCTGCTCGCCCGCGGCCTCGGCGGACGCCAGCTGCTTGGCCGCCGCCTCCTTGGCCTCGGCGACGACCTTGTCGGCCGCCGTACGCGCCTCGCGCAGCGCCGTCTCGGCCTCCGCCATGCGCTGCTCGGCGCCCCGGCTCAGCTCGGCGGCCTTGCGACGCGCCTGGTCGGACTCGGTGGCCGTGGACGAGCGCAGCGCCTCGGCGTGCTCGGTGGCCTCCTGGGCCTGCGTGGAGGCGGCGTTGAGCAGGCGCTCGGCGTCGGTGCGGGCCCGGCGCAGGATCGCTTCGGCTTCCGCGCGGGCGCTCTCGGCGTCGGCGGTGAGCCGCTGGCGGGCCTGCTCGGCGACGCGCTCGGCCTCGGTGCGGGCGGCGGCGAGGGCCTGGTCGGCCTCGGCGCGCGACTCGTCGAGGAGGCGGCGGGCCTGCTGCTCGGTGCGGGCGCGGAGCTGCTCCGCCCAGGCCACGTTCTCGTTGACGTGCGACTCGACGGTCTGGCGGCGCTCGTTCAGCTCCTGGTCGAGCTGCTGGCGCCGGGACACCGCCTCGGAGTGCAGCTCGGACTGCAGGCGGGCCTGCTGCTCGGCGTGCTCCTGGAGGATCCGCTGGGTCTGGGCGCGGGCGTCGCGCAGCTCGCGCTCGGCGTCGGCACGCAGCTGCTCGGCCTGGATCTGCGCGTTCCGCAGCAGCTGCTCGGCCTGATAGCCGATGTCGGCGCTGTCGTAGGCAGGCCGGGACGCGAGGTTGCGGCGCGCCTCGTGCAGCTTGGCGCGCAACACCTCGACCTGGTAGCCGAGGTCCTCGGCGTGCTGAACGGCCTTCTCCCGCTCGGTCTTCAGCCGCTCCATCTCGGCTTCGAACCGTGAGAGATGGTCGGCCTCAGCCGGTCGTCGGCTGTCCTGGCTCTCGTAGCCCCGCACTGCGCGGTCCCATCCTTCCCCAAACTCTCGGCTTCGCTCGAGCAGGGGAGACCCCACTCCTGGTCTCATGTCCCTGACGTACGAGCCCCGTCCAGCCGACGAACGGGGCCCCCGGAGAATGGTGTCAGATCAACAGTGGAGCTCGGGCTGCTGCCCCGATGCTCGTCCCCCGAAACCCGGACCCCGGCAAGCGACCGCCCAAGGTTCGGACGGCCGCCCCCAACCCTACCGGCCCGGATATGCGGTGTTCAGTGCTCCGTCTGTTCGGCGGGTGCGGAAGTGACGAGTTCGGTGAGGACTCCGTGGCAGTCCTTGGGGTGCAGGAAGGTGATCCGCGAGCCCATGGAACCGATGCGCGGCTGGTCGTAGAGGACGCGTACGCCCTTGTCCTTGATGGCCGCGGCGTCGCCGTCGACGTCGGCCGTGCCGAAGGCGATGTGGTGCACGCCCTCGCCGTTCTTGGCCAGCCATTTGCCGACCGCGGAGTCCTCCCGGGTGGGTTCGAGGAGCTGGAGGTAGGAGGCGCCGCCGTCCGAGGTCTCGTTGATCTTCAGCATGGCCTCGCGCACGCCCTGCTCTTCGTTGACCTCGGTGTGGAACACCTCGAAACCGTACGTAGCACGATAGAACTCGACAGTCTCGTCGAGGTTCCGGCAGGCGATCCCGATGTGGTCGATTCGCGTCAGCATGCGTCAAGTGCAGCGTCCCCGACCGTGATTACGCAACGTGCGCGCGATCACACCGGCTGCCCGGTGACGTGCGCCGTACCGCTCAGTACATTCGAGTAAACCCTCGTTCACTCTCCTCAGCTCGCCAGCTGGAAGGGGCCGTGCCACATGTCTGGAACGACCGGAACCACCTCAGTGATCGTCGCGGGCGCGCGCACGCCCATGGGGCGTCTGCTCGGCTCGCTCAAGTCCTTCTCCGGCGCGGACCTCGGTGGCTTCGCGATCAAGGCGGCGCTCGACCGGGCGGGCATCGGCGGCGACCAGGTGCAGTACGTGATCATGGGGCAGGTGCTGCAGGCCGGGGCGGGGCAGATCCCGGCACGCCAGGCCGCCGTCAAGGCGGGCATCCCCATGAACGTCCCCGCGCTCACCGTCAACAAGGTGTGCCTCTCCGGCCTCGACGCCATCGCGCTCGCCGACCAGCTCATCCGCGCCGGTGAGTTCGACATCGTGGTCGCGGGCGGCCAGGAGTCCATGACCAACGCCCCGCACCTGCTCCCCAAGTCCCGCGAGGGCTACAAGTACGGTGCGATCGAGATGCTCGACGCGATGGCCCACGACGGCCTCACCGACCCCTTCGAGAACATCGCCATGGGCGAGTCCACGGAGAAGCACAACACCCGCCTCGGCATCGCCCGCCCCGCGCAGGACGAGATCGGCGCCCTCTCCCACCAGCGCGCCGCCGCCGCCCAGAAGAACGGCCTCTTCGACGCCGAGATCACCCCCGTCGAGGTCCCGCAGCGCAAGGGCGACCCGGTCCTCTTCGCCCGCGACGAGGGCATCCGCGCCGAGACCACCGCGGAGTCCCTCGGCAAGCTGCGCCCCGCCTTCGCCAAGGACGGCACCATCACCGCGGGCACGGCCTCGCAGATCTCCGACGGCGCCGCCGCCGTCGTCGTGATGAGCAAGGCCAAGGCCGAGGAGCTCGGCCTCGCCTGGATCGCGGAGATCGGCGCGCACGGCAACGTCGCAGGACCCGACAACTCCCTCCAGTCGCAGCCGTCCAACGCCATCCGGCACGCCCTCACGAAGGAGGGCCTGACCGTCGACGACCTCGACCTCATCGAGATCAACGAGGCCTTCGCCGCCGTCGCGGTCCAGTCAATGAAGGACCTCGGGGTGTCCACGGAAAAGGTGAACGTCAACGGCGGCGCCATTGCCCTCGGCCACCCCATCGGCATGTCCGGCGCCCGCCTCGTCCTGCACCTGGCCCTGGAACTGAAGCGGCGCGGCGGCGGCGTCGGCGCGGCGGCGCTGTGCGGCGGCGGTGGACAGGGCGACGCGCTCATCCTGAAGGTGGCGAAGGCCTGAGGCGTCCGGCGGGGTGCCTCTCCCGGCCTCTCGCCGCCTCTCCGGGCATCTCGCTTTCCCTCCCGCCGCCTCGCCGCCGACGCTTGATTCGTCTCTACGTACGTACGAACGGAGCCGCAATGCAGGACGTCCCCTCCCTCGTCGCGCAGGCCCGCGAGGGCCGGCCGCGGGCCGTGGCCCGGCTCATCTCGCTGGTCGAGGGGGCGTCGCCGCAGCTGCGGGAGGTGATGGCGGCGCTGGCCCCGCTGGCCGGGCACGCGTACGTCGTCGGGCTCACCGGATCACCGGGCGTCGGCAAGTCCACCTCCACGTCGGCACTGGTCAGCGCGTACCGGCGGGCCGGGAAGCGGGTCGGTGTCCTCGCCGTCGACCCGTCCTCGCCGTTCTCCGGCGGCGCGCTGCTCGGCGACCGCGTCCGGATGTCCGAGCACGCGTCCGACCCCGGCGTCTACATCCGCTCCATGGCCACCCGCGGCCACCTCGGCGGGCTCGCCTGGGCCGCCCCCCAGGCCATCCGCGTCCTCGACGCGGCCGGCTGCGACGTGATCCTCGTGGAGACCGTCGGCGTCGGCCAGTCCGAGGTGGAGATCGCCGCGCAGGCCGACACCTCGGTGGTCCTGCTCGCGCCCGGCATGGGCGACGGCATCCAGGCCGCCAAGGCCGGAATCCTGGAGATCGGCGACGTGTACGTCGTCAACAAGGCCGACCGCGACGGCGCGGACGCGACCGCCCGCGAGCTGAACCACATGCTGGGGCTCGGGGAGTCCCGTTCCCCCGGCGACTGGCGGCCCCCCATCGTCAAGACCGTCGCCGCCCGCGGTGAGGGCACCGACGAGCTCGTCGAGGCGCTGGAGAAGCACCGGGCGTGGATGGAGGAGCACGGGGTCCTCGCCTCGCGCCGGGCCTCCCGCGCGGCGGGGGAGGTCGAGGCGATCGCCGTCACCGCCCTGCGGGAGCGGATCGCTGACCTGCACGGGGACGTGCGGTTGGGGGCGTTGGCGGAGCGGATCGTGGCGGGGGAGCTGGATCCCTACGCGGCGGCGGACTCCTTGGTGGAGGGGCTGACGTCCAGGTAGCAGGGCCGGGGGCCGGGGTGGTTGCCGCTGAGGTGACGGCACCGTCGGCTCGGGCTGCGCCCGCCTTTCCCCAAGCTGACGGCTTCCCTTGAGTGAGGGCTGTCCCTGTCGCCCTCTGGGCAGCCCAGCCGCGCACGGGGGAGCAGCTGCCTGGCAGGGCCTGGAACAGGCTGCCCGCTGAGGGCGGACCGATTGTCCGCTGGCTGCAGACGCCTTGTCCGCTGGCTGCAGACGCCAGGATGCCCCCGCCACCGAGGGTGGTGAGGGCTTGGCTGTGGATTGCGGCCGGGGTCCGCCCGGACCACCCCCGCCGCACCGTTCGGTGCCGGGTGACGGGTGCCGGGTGCCGGGTGGGAGCGGCGGGGTAGGGCGTGCCGGGCGAGGGTGAGGTGGGCGTCGGGGGGATGCTCGCACGCACCTGGGTGCGCCTGCACCTGGGTGCGCCTGCGGCATGCAGTGAGCCCACCCACCCGGGCCGGGCCATGGGGCCGACGGTGCCGGGTGGGTGGGCGGGGGGTCCGCCACGGAGTGGCGGGGCAGGGCGCCCCCGGGGGAGGGGCGCCGTGGCTTCGGGTGCGAGGGGTCAGTCGTCGAAACGGTCGACGGTGACCTTGCCGGTGGTGATGTCGACGTTCCAGTGGGACTCGGTGCCGTTGGCCGACGTGGTCTCCACGTCCCAGGCGCCGATCCGGGCCGCGTCGTCCTCGACGTCCACGGAGGTCACCGTGCCCTTGGCGGCGGCAGCCTTCGCGGCCTCGCCCGCGGTGACCGAGGAGCCCTTGAGGGCGGCGGCGATCCGCGCGGCCTCCGCGGCGTCGTCCCCGGCGCCCCCGTCGTCGTCCCGCTCGACGTGCGAGCCGAGGACCTTGCCCGTGCCCGGGTCGACCTGGACGCTGTGCCAGGTCCGCGCGTCCTTGTCGAGGACGTCGACGTCCCAGATCAGGCCGCCGTTCTCGTCGTCGAGGTCGGCGGAGACGGCGGTGCCGGGCGTGGCCTTCAGCGCGGCGGCGACGGCCTCGGCGGCGCTGACCTTCGCGCCCTTGGCCTCGGCGGCGTTCTCGGCCTTGTCGCCCCGCGCCTCCCGGGCGTCCTCCCGGGCGTCGTCGCGGTCGTCGCGGGCGTCCTCACGGGCGTCGTCCCGGTCGTCGCGGTCGTCGTCCCGAGCGTCGTCCTGCCGGTCGCGGGCGTCGTCCGCACGGTCCTCGGCGTCGTCGTCGGCGTCGTCATCGTCCCGGTCGTCGTACACCCGGCTGTCGTCGTTCTTGAGCTGGACGCTGGACTTGCCGGCCGCGGACGACTCGTCGTCGCCGCCCAGCGCGAAGGCCGTCGCCGTCCCGCCTCCGACGAGCGTGGCGGCGGCGATGGTGGCGATGACGATGTTGCGCTTCATGAGGGTTCCTCCCGAGTGGTTGGCCCCGTTGCGGGGCCGTCCGTTCCGACGAGAACCAAGGTGCCTGAACGTTCCTGAAGCCCTCCTGAAGGAGCCTGAAGAACTCTTCAGGTTCGCTCAGGCATCCTGAACGCATGCGCCTGTTGATCGTGGAAGACGAAAAGCGTCTCGCCCTGTCCCTGGCCAGGGGCCTCATGGCCGAGGGCTACGCGGTCGACGTCGTCCACGACGGCCTGGACGGACTGCACCGTGCCACCGAGGGCACGTACGACCTGCTGATCCTGGACATCATGCTCCCGGGCATGAACGGCTACCGCGTCTGCTCGACCCTGCGCGCCGCGGGACACGACGTGCCGATCCTGATGCTGACCGCGAAGGACGGCGAGTACGACGAGGCCGAGGGCCTGGACACGGGCGCCGACGACTACCTGACGAAGCCGTTCTCGTACGTCGTCCTCGTCGCCCGCGTGAAGGCCCTGCTGCGCCGCCGCGCCGCGTCCCCCTCGCCCGTCCACACCCTGGGCGACCTGCGGATCGACACCGCCGCCCGGCGTGTCGTGCGCGGTGCCACGGAGGGCGGGGCGGGCACCGAGATCACGCTCACCGCGAAGGAGTTCGCGGTCCTGGAGCAACTGGTCGTGCGCGTCGGCCAGGTGGTGTCCAAGGCCGACATCCTGGAGCACGTCTGGGACTTCGCGTACGAGGGCGACCCCAACATCGTCGAGGTGTACGTGAGCACGCTGCGCCGCAAGCTCGGCGCACCCCTCATCAAGACCGTGCGCGGCGCCGGATACCGCTTGGAGGCCCCCCGATGAGGCGGCTGTTCGGCTCCGTGCGCGCCCGCGCGACCGTGGGCGCGACGCTCGTCGTGGCGCTCGCCCTGGTCGCCGCGGGTGCCGCCGTGCTCCTTTCGCTGCGCGCGAGCCTCGTCGACCAGGCCGACGCGCAGGCCGAGTCGGCCGCCCGCAAGGTGGCGGCGCAGCTCGCCGCCCACGTCCCGTACGACGACCTGGAGTTCCCCGACGAGGAGGACAACCCCGTCCAGGTGGTGGACGACAAGGGCCGCCTGGTCGCGGTCAGCGACGACCTGAAGCGGGTGACCGGCTCCGGCGTCACCGCCGTACGCGTCGATCCCGACGCCCGGGCCCCGAAGCCCGGCACCTCGAAGTCCCCGAAGTCCCCCAAGCCGTCGAAGCCGCAGTCGCCGAAGCCCACGCCGTCGGACCCGGAGACCGACTCCGACGACGACGCAGACGACGCAGACGATTCGGCCGACTCCGCCGACGCGAGCGAAGCCGCCGAGGACCGCAGGGAGGACGCCCGCGAAGCCGCCGAGGACGCAGCCGAGGACAGCGGCGACGACGACGCGGACTCGCTCAAGCCCGGCGAGATCTCCGACGCGACCCGCGTGAGCGAGGGCTCGGCCACCGTCGACGACGAGACCCAGGACTACCGCTTCGCCGCGGTGCGCGTGAACACCGGGGCGAAGGGTGAGCCCACCGTCCACGCGGGCGCCTCGCTGACCGCCGAACAGAGCGCCGTCACCACGGCGTTGACCGCGATGCTGATCGGCTTCCCGGTGCTGCTCGCCGTGATCGCGGGCGTGACCTGGCTGGTCACGCGCCGCGCGCTGCGGCCCGTCGACGCGATCCGCGCCGAGATGGCCGCCATCACCGCGTCCGAGGACCTGGCGCGCCGGGTGCCCGAGCCGGACACGCACGACGAGATCGCGCGCCTGGCCCGGACCACCAACGAGACCCTGGCGGCCCTGCAGTCATCGGTGGAGCGCCAGCGCCGGTTCGTCGCCGACGCCTCCCATGAGCTGCGCAGCCCCATCGCGTCCCTGCGGACCCAACTGGAGGTGGGCGCCGCCCACCCGGACCTCCTCGACGTGCCCGGCGCCGTCGAGGACACCGTGCGCCTCCAGGAGCTGGCCGCCGACCTGCTGCTGCTGGCCCGCCTTGACGCCGGGGAGAAGCCGGGCCGGGGCCGGGTGGATCTCGCGGCCCTGGCCCGTGAGGAGCTGTCGCAGCGCACGGGGGACCGGGTGGCTGTCACGACGGAACTGAACAGTGTCGAAGTGGCTGGTTCCCGCGGTCAGTTGGCGCGGGTGCTCGGCAACCTCGTGACCAACGCGCAGCGGCACACCCGCTCCCGGGTCACGGTCACCACCCGGGCCGACGGGGTCTGGGCCGTGCTTGAGGTGGCGGACGACGGCGGCGGAGTGCCGCAGGGGGAGCGGGAACGGATCTTTGAGCGGTTCGTACGGCTCGATGACGCGCGCACCCGTGATGAGGGAGGCGCGGGTCTGGGTCTCGCCATCGCCCGCGACGTGGCCGCGCGCCACGGCGGGACGCTCACGGTAGACGACGCGCCGGGCGGCGGGGCCGTCTTCGTGCTGCGCCTGCCGGTCGCCGACGCGGAGTCCGCGCCGGAGGCCTGAGCCCGTGGATCCGGCGGCCCGTGATCGACGGGTGCCCCGGGGCCCGGCTGCGGCACCGCGTCAGGGCTTGCCGCGCAGTCCGCGCAGGTGTTCCGCGATCGGCGTCAGCGCCTTGTGGAGGTCGCTGAGCGCCTCGGGTGAGATCAGGTCGACGAAGTGCTGCCGCACGGAGGCGACATGGTGCGGTGCGACGCGCTTCATGGTGTCCATGCCCTCGTCGGTGAGCACGGTGAAGAGGCCGCGCCGGTCGGACTCGCAGTTCTCCCGGCGGACCAGGCCCGCGTTCTCCATGCGGGTGATCTGGTGGGAGAGCCGGCTCTTGGACTGCAGGGTGGCGGCCGCGAGGTCGCTCATACGCATCCGGTGGTCTTCGGACTCGGAGAGATGTACGAGGATGTCGTAGTCGTTCATGGTGAGGTTGAACGGCTGGAGATCCTTCTCCAGCTGGTACGTCAGCATCCTGTTGACCTCCACGTGGGTGCGCCAGGCGCACTGTTCCTCGTCGGTCAGCCACTGCGGGGCCGTCTCGGTCTCCATGGAATCGATTCTACCTAAGAAGTTGAATGGTGAACGAGTGTCGGGGTGTGACACGCCTCGCACCCCCCGGATTTCGAGGGGCACAGACGTTCGCCGTCACACTCCGCAGACTACCGCTCACAGGCCGAAGCGACGCTGGAGGTCTCCTAGTTGTCCGGGAAGGCGCGGTCCCTGCGGCTGCTGTCCACGTTGGCCATGTTGCCCGCGCTGCCCCGATGAGCCCTGAGAGCCCTGACCGCCCCCTCCTCCCGGCACCCCGTCCTGGTGCGGCACGGCGCCCGTCGCCGTCTCCGCCATCAGCGCCTCCGAGGACTGCAGCAGCACCGTGCCCGCGCCCACGAACTCGAACTGGTGCTCCTCCCCGGAGGCGCCGCCGATCCCGGTGAGGGCCCGCAGGCCGCCGATCACGCCGGTCATGTACTGGTGGTCGTAGTGATGGCAGGGCGAGGGGCAGTCCGCCCAGCCGACCAGGGCCTGCGGGTCCACCCGGATCGGCGGCTCCATGAACACCACCGGACCGCTGGACACCGCCACGAACTTGCCGGTCCCGATCAGGGTCAGGAAACCGGGGACAATGGACTGCTTCAGCGCGAGAGTTGGCTGAAAAGCGAGGAGGTTGCCCGCGCGGATCGTGAGGTTCCCGTCCTCCAGGTCGTACGAGTTCACATCGAAGGCCCGGTCGGCGAGCAGCATCTTGCCCTCGCCCTCGGCCACCACCCAGTCGCTGGCGTGCAGCGGCGAGTGGAAGGACGTCCGCACGAGGCGGTCGAGGCGGCCGTGGCCGATGCCGTTGAAGTCGATGCGCCCGTAGTAGGCGATCATCTTGCCCTTCTGCAGGAACCACTGGCTGCCCGTCAGCTCCACGCAGAAGGTGTAGGCGTTGACGTTGTCGTCGCTCGGCAGCGTCATCGGGTCGAAGATCACGGGCGTGCTCACAGCTTCTCCTCCGATGCCTGGACGTACACTGCGCCATTGCCGCTGAGCTCCAGCTGGAAGCCCTCGCCCGAGCCGCGGCCCACCATGTCGCGCCAGCTGAGCGCCGTGGACAGCTTGTTGCGCACGTCGCCGTGGTGCGCCACGTACGACTGGGGGTCGACGTGCACCGGGCGCTGGGGCGTGATCGGCAGCTCGATGACGCCGCCGTGCGCCATCACCGCCACCGCGCCATGACCCTTCAGGGTCGTCGTGAACAGGCCCTGGCCCGACACCTGGCCGCGCACCATGCCCAGCACTCCGCCCTGCGAGCCGAGGAACATCGTGCCCTGCTGCAGGCTGCCGTCGAAGGCGAGCAGCCGGTCCGCCTCCACGCACAGCGTGTCGCCGGTCAGGCTGATCACGTGCACGTGGTGGCCGCCGTGCCCGAACATCACCGTGCCGTTGCCCTCGACCGTCATCAGCGGGACCGACTCGTTGGCGAGCCTGCGCCCGATCATGGACACCAGGCCGCCCTGGCCGCCGCCGACGTTGGGTGTGAAGGAGACGTCGCCCTTGTAGGCGAGCATGGCGCCGCGCTGGCTGAACATCTTGGCGCCGGGCTGGACGGTCGCCTCGACCATCTTCGCGTTGACCTCACGGAACGGCATGTCACACGTCTCCCGCGATCGTGTTGCGCTCGCTGGCCTGGACATAGACGAGGCCGTCGCCCTCGAAGCGCATCTGGAAGGCCTCGCCGCCGCCCTCGCCCATGAACGTGCGGAAGGTGACGCCCGACTGGAAGCTCTGCTTGAGATTGCCCTGGTGCGCGACGTACGCGCCCGGGTCCACATGGAGGGGGTACTGCTTCGTGACGCGCAGGATCACCGCCGGGCCGTCCGAGATCAGGGCCGCCTGGCCCGTGCCCTCGACGGTGGTGGTGAAGACGCCGTTGCCCTGCGTCGCGCCGCGCAGGCCCGTGAAGGTGGTGCCCGTGCGCAGGCCCGCGTCCGTGCACAGGAGATTGCTGGACTCCACATAGAGCTTGTCGCTCTGGAGTCCCACCAGGCTGATCTCCGTGGCGTGGTCGGCGAACCAGCACGTGCCGTGCCCCTTCACCTCCATCACCGTCATCTGCTCATTGGTGAGACGCCGCGTCACCATGCCGCGGATGCCCTCACCGCCCCCCGTCAGTTTCTTGAAGATCATCGTGCCGTCGTAGGCGACCATCGAGCCGTTCTTTGCCTTGACGGCGTCGCCGGTCATGTCGACGGCGAGCACTCTGCTGCCCTGCAATCGGAACGTAGCCACGAAGGCGAAGGTATCCGCAGCGCGGTGCCCGGCGACAGAGTCACCGACCCTGACCGCACCCTGGAAAGTCCCGGAGAGCGCACCCCGGAAGGTCCCCGAGCAGTCCCTGATGCCACAATGGGGGACCGCTTGTGCATCCGTTCACAAGATCGACGCCGACCCTGCCCCGAAGGTGACCCGTGGACATCAAGACCGCCTCCGCACTCCGCCGCCTCCGCCTGGTCTCGATTCCCGAGGCCGTGTCCTTCCTGCTCCTGATCGTCTGCTCGGTGCTGAAGCGGACCACGGACTTCAACGCCGTCCCGGCGATGGGCATGATCCACGGCCTGCTGTTCCTCCTGTACGTGCTGTTCTGGCTCGACGCCTGGATCCGCACCAGGTGGGACGCCAAGACGGGCATCCTCTACTTCGTCCTCTCCGTGCTCCCGGCCGGCGGCTTCTTCGCCGACCGCAAGCTGAAGCGGGAGGCCGAGGCGGCGGTCATGGCCTCGCGCGCCCGCCGCGAAGGGGTCGTGAACGCATGATCGTCGCCTTCTCCGTGACGCCGCTTGGCGTCGGCGAGGACGTCGGCGAGTACGTGGCCGACGCCGTCCGCGTCGTCCGAGAGTCGGGCCTGCCCAACCGGACCGACGCGATGTTCACCTCGATCGAGGGTGAGTGGGACGAGGTGATGGACGTCGTCAAGCGCGCCGTCGCCGCCGTCGAGGCGCGTGCGCCGCGCGTCTCCGTCGTCCTCAAGGCCGACATCCGGCCGGGCGTGACGGACGGGATGACGTCCAAGGTCGAGACGGTGGAGCGGCACCTGTCGGCGTAGCCGCTGCCCGCACTGCTCAAGCCCCCGCCGGGGAAACCCGGCGGGGGCTTTCGCGTGCCCGCTGTTCGCGTGCCCGCTGTTCGCGTGCCCGCTGTTCGCGTGCCCGCTGTTCGCGTGCCCGCTGTTCGCGTGCCCGCTGTTCGCGTGCCCGCTGTTCGCGTGCCCGCGTGCCTGGACTTGAGCGACTGCTCAAACAGGCGGTAGGTTCCGGGGCAGGAAGTTTGAGCAGTCGCTCAAACACCTGCCGACGTGGGGGTTTGTCATGGCTCACGGAAGTCCGCCGAGTCTGTACGTCGAGGCGCTGATCCGCGCCGACCTCGACGAGCTGTGGGAGCGCACGCAGGAGCCCGGGCTCCACCAGCGCTGGGACCTGCGCTTCACGGAGATCGACTATCTGCCCGGCACCCCCGGCGCCCCCGGCGCACCGCGGCGCTTCCGGTACGCCACGCGCGTCCTGCCCTTCCTCACCATCGCCGGGACCGGCGTCAGCGCGGGCGAGAAGCGCCGACCGGACGGCACCCGGACCTCGGCGCTCCGGTTCGCCTCGCCGCACCCTCTGTCGCTCCTCGCCGAGGGCAGCGGCTACTGGCGCTACGTACCGACGGGCGACGGAGTCCGCTTCCTCACCGGGTACGACTACCGGCCGCGCTGGGGGCGCCTCGGGGCGCTCGCCGACCGGGCCGTCCTGCGGCCGCTGATGGGGTGGGCGACGGCGTGGTCCTTCGACCGGCTTCGGCTGTGGCTGGAGCGCGGGATCACCCCCGAGCGGGGGCTCGTCCACGGCGTCGGTGAGGTCGTGGCGCGCGCCCTGTGCGTGGCCGCGGCGGGGGTGTTCGCCGGGCCGGTGGCCGCCCTGGTCGTCGCCGCGCTCGTCCTCGTCGTGCCGCCGCTGCCGACGACTCCGGCGGCGCGGCGCTGCCTGCGCACGCCCCCGGAGCGGGCGCGTGCGCCGCGCCTCCTGGACGCGCTGGACGTCCCCACCCCTCCCGAGGGGCCCGCCACCTCCACCGCCCCCGCGCACCGTACGGAGCTGCCCGCATGACCTCGATCTTCCGCACCGCCATGGGCGCCGACTTCGAACGGCTGCACCCCGCCCTCCAACGGCGCTTCTCCGTAGGGCTCGACAGCGGCGAGGCGTGCTTCGGGCGGGGCGTGATGGACCGGATCTGGCACGGGCGCAGCTTCGTGAAGCCGTTCCTCGCGGTCGGCGCGACCCGCAACATCCTCGTCCCGCGCGCGGGCCGCAACGTCCCCTTCACCATCGAGAACGTGCCGTACGCCGACTCGTTCGGCCGTGAGACGGTGACCTTCGTGCGTACCTTCCAGCTGCCCGGGCGGGCCCGGCGCTTCGACGCCCAGATGGTCCTCGGGCCCCGGGGCGACCGCGTGCTCGACTATCTGGGCACCCATCAGCACCTCGCGAGCGACCTGCACTTCGCGGCCCGGCCGGACGGGTCGCTGGTCATCCGGTCCGGGGCGCACCGGTTCCGGGAGGGGCCGGTGGACGTGCCCGTTCCCGATGTCATCGGGGGCGACGCGGAGGTCCGTGAGTCGTACGACGAGCGCTCCGGGCGGTTCCGGATCCAAGTGCGGGTCTTGAACCGGTACTTCGGGCCGCTGTTCGGGTACGAGGGGTCGTTCGTGGCGGGGTACCGCGCGGTGCGGGAGTGCGGGGTGCGGGCGGGGCTGCGGCCCGTGCGTGAGGAGGTGCGGGCGTGAGTCCGCAGGCGGGAGCGGGGACGCGGGAGAAGCTGCTCGACGGGGCCGTCCGTACGCTCACCGAGCACGGGATCGCCAAGACGTCGGCGCGTACCGTCGCGGCGGCCGCCGGGGTCAATCAGGCGCTCGTCTTCTACCACTTCGGGTCGGTCGACGAACTGCTCTCCGAGGCGTGCCGGTACGCGACGGAGCAGCGGGTCGGCCGCTACCGGGAGCGGCTCGCCGCGATCTCCTCCCTCTCCGAACTGCTCGCCTTCGGGCGGGAGATGCACGAGGTGGAGCGGGAGGCCGGGCATGTCGCGGTGCTCGGGCAGTTGCTCGCCGGGGCGCAGACGCAGCCTCGGCTCGCCGCCGCGACCGCCGCGGGGCTGTCCCTCTGGGTCGCCGAGGTCGAGAAGGTCCTCGTCCGGGTCCTCGCCTCCACCCCCCTCGGCGAGTTCGCCGACCCGGTCGGCCTCGCCCGGGCCGTCGCGGCGTCGTTCGTCGGCATCGAACTCTACGAAGGGGTGGACCAGGACGGGGCGCTGCGAGCGCTGGACGCCCTGGAGCAGCTGGGCGCCGTGGTCGCGGCCCTCGACGACCTGGGCCCCGTGGCCCAGCGGGCGGTACGCCACCGCCTGCGCCGGGCGACGCGGGGCTGACGCCTCTGGGGGCCGGGGTGCCCTTCCCCTCACATCACGGGCTCCGTCGGCCCGGGGCCGTGCCCCTCCGCCAAGCAGGCTCCAGGGCGGCGCGCGGAGCGGCTGCGCCCTGTTGGCCGCAGCGGGCACCGGCCGTGCTGCCGGCGCCGGGCACGGTGCGGCTGCGGGCGCCGGACAGGGGGAGTGGCACGGGCGGCCCGAGGCCTGTGGACCAGCGGAAACGGGTGGGCGGGCGGGGGTGAAGCACGCACCCCAGGCCAGCCTGCGGGCCGGGGTGAGCCCACCCGCCCAGGGGGCATCGCGGGGCGCGGGGTGACCCCTCGTTCCGGAGCCGCCGCAGGATAAAACCGCTCGCACGGACGCGTCCGGTTCGACACGCCGGTGAATCTCCACTTTTGTGTGGGTATCGGCTTGTTCGATCACCTGGAGGGCGCTGTGCGGCCGGAGGGCTACGACTACGACACCCACAGCCGGCTCGCCGGACCGCTCACCGAGCCGGACGGCGGGGCCGGGAGCGGCACCGGCGAGGGCACCGGGCACTCCGGCTACCGGGTGCAGTACCGCCCGCTCCTCGCCCGCGAGCCGCACCGAATACGCGCCCTCCTGCTGATGACCCTGGCCCCCCTCCTGACCGGCGCCCTGCTGGTGTACCTCGTCTGGCCCACGCACTGGACGGAGCGCGAGGGCGGCGACCGCTGGCTGGTCGGCCTGGACGTGACGATGCTCGTCGCGATCGGCCTGATCGAGCTGTTCATGCTGGTCAACGTGGTGTCGATCGCGCACGCCACGATGGTCGCCCGCGACCCGGTCCCGGTCGTGCCCGAGGCGGGCACCCGCGTCGCCTTCCTCACGACGTACGTACCGGGCAAGGAGCCGATCTCGATGGTCCGCGCCACGCTCGAAGGCGCCGTGCGGATACACCACACCGGCCCCCTGGACGTCTGGCTGCTGGACGAGGGCGACGACGACCAGGCCAAGGCGCTCTGCGAGGAACTGGGCGTACGCCACTTCACCCGCCTCGGCGTCCCGGAGTGGAACCGCAAGAAGGGCCCGCACAAGACCCGCACCAAGCACGGCAACTACAACGCCTGGCTCGCCATGCACGGCGGCGACTACGACTTCTTCGCCTCCGTGGACACCGACCACGTACCGCTGCCGAACTTCCTGGAGCGGATGATGGGCTTCTTCCGCGACCCGGACGTGGCGTTCGTCGTGGGCCCGCAGGTGTACGGCAACTACGTCTCACCGGTCACCAAGGCCGCCGAGTCCCAGCAGTTCCTCTTCCACGCCCTGATCCAGCGGGCCGGCAACCGCTACCGGGCGCCCATGTTCGTCGGCACCAACAACGTCGTCCGCATCGCCGCCCTGCGCCAGGTCGGCGGCCTGTACGACTCGATCACCGAGGACATGGCCACCGGCTTCGAGCTGCACCGGCACAAGAACCCGGGCACCGGACGGCACTGGCGGTCGGTGTACACCCCGGACGTGCTGGCCGTGGGGGAGGGGCCCGCCTCCTGGACGGACTTCTTCACCCAGCAGCTGCGCTGGTCGCGCGGCACGTACGAGACGCTGATCAAGCAGTACTGGAAGGCGCCGTTCACCATGCCGCCCGGGCGCCTCTTCTCGTACACGCTGATGCTCGTCTACTACCCGATGACGGCCGTCAACTGGCTCCTCGGCATCCTCAGCTGCGTGCTGTTCCTGTGGTTCGGGGCCTCCGGAACGCAGGTCGCCGCCTCCGTGTGGCTGATGCTCTACAGCGACGCCGCCGCCCTGCAGATCGGCCTCTACCTGTGGAACCGGCGCCACAACGTCTCCCCGCACGAACCCGCGGGCTCCGGCGGCCTCGCCGGGATGGGGATGTCGGCGCTGTCCGCGCCCATCTACGCCAAGTCCCTCGGCGCCGCCGCGCTGCGCCGCCCGTGCCGCTTCGTCGTCACCCCCAAGGGCGGCGGGGCCACCCCGGACCGGCTGCTGACCTTCCGGGTCCATCTGTTCTGGGCGGCGGTCCTCGCCAGTTCGCTGGTCGCGTCGTTCGTGCTCGACCACACCCATGTGGCGATGCGGACCTGGGCGGTGCTCGCCATGGTCATCTCGCTGGCGCCGGTCGCGGTGTGGACCTTCACCGCCGTCCGCGACCAGCGGGCCCGCAAGGACGCCGTGGCCCGGCAGCGGCTCAAGGACAGCGGCGCGGGCGCCGACGGCGAGCCGGAGCCCGCCTTCGCCACCGGCACGACGACTGGAGGTAACTGACGCCATGCCCCTTCGGCCCCCCGAGTTCTCCCAGCGCACCAAGAAGATCGTCTTCGGCGTGGGCGCGGGCGCCGTGCTCATCGGCCTCAACGCCCCCGCCGCCGTCTCCTTCGCCGAGGAGAAGTACCACGAGTACAAGATCTCCCGGCCCGGCTACATGAAGAAGTACGGGTCGTGGAAGCAGGTCGGCATTCCGGAGGAGTTCCGCACCAACGCCATCCACGCCGCCCTGCTGCACACCGGGAAGGTACTGATCGTCGCCGGGTCCGGGAACGAGCAGAAGAAGTTCGACGCCGGGTCCTTCGACACCGTGCTCTGGGACCCCGAGAACAACAGCTTCAAGAAGATCAAGACCCCCGTGGACTTCTTCTGCTCCGGCCACGCCCAGCTCCCCGACGGCCGCCTCCTGGTCGCGGGCGGCACCGCGCGCTACGAACTCCTCGACGGCGAGGTGGAGCGCGCGGGCGGCGGCATGCGGGTCAAGAACGAGAACCCGGACAAGCCCGTCGTCCTGAAGAAGGGCACCAAGTTCCGCTCGCCGTCGGGCGTCGAGTACGTCAGCCGCTTCGACGTGACGGTTCCCAAGGCCGAACGCGACTTCGAGATCACGTACTCCAAGGCCGGTGTGATGCGGCCCTGGAAGACGAAGGTCGTCGCGAGCGAGGCGCGGGTCTTCGTGGAGGCCGTCCGCGAGGGCGCCCCGATGGTCACGGAGAAGTCCGCGCAGTACGAGATCGAGGGCCTGACCGGCAAGGAGGCCGACAACACGTACGGCATCGCCGAGAAGCTCACCATGGACAAGCAGGACTTCCAGGGCATCAGGGCGGCCTACGAGTTCGACCCGGTCGCGGAGAAGTACGTCGCCGTGGAGCCGATGGACAAGGCCCGCTGGTACCCCACGCTGGTCGGCCTGGAGGACGGCCGGGTGCTCGCCGTGTCCGGGCTCGACGACGTCGGCGTCATCGACCCCGGCGACAACGAGATCTACGACCCGAAGACGAAGAAGTGGACCGAAGGACCCAAGCGGTACTTCCCCACCTACCCGGCGCTGTTCCTCACCAAGGGCGGCAAGCTCTTCTACCCCGCCTCCAACGCCGGTTACGGCCCCGCCAACAAGGGCCGCGCGCCCGGCCTGTGGGACCTGAAGACCAACAAGTTCGAGAAGGTGCCCGGCCTCACCGACCTCGACCAGACCGAGACGTCCGGGTCCGTGCTGCTGCCGCCCGCGCAGGACCAGAAGGTGATGATCCTCGGCGGCGGCGGGGTCGGCGAGTCCAAGAAGGCCACCAAGCGCACCGCCGTCATCGACCTGAAGCAGGACAACCCCGCCTTCAGGACCGGGCCCGAACTGCCGCAGGGCACCCGCTACCTGAACAGCGTCCTGATGCCGGACGACTCGGTGTTCACCACCAACGGCTCGTCCGACTACCGCGGCCGCAGCGCCAGCAACATCCTCAAGGCCCAGTTCTACGACCCGAAGGGCGACGCGGGCCGGGGTGCCTTCCGCGCCGCCGCCGATCCCAAGGTCGGCCGCAACTACCACTCCGAGGCGCTGCTCCTGCCCGACGGGCGCGTCGCCACCTTCGGCTCCGACCCGCTCTTCGACAACGAGCAGAACACCAAGCTCGGCCACTTCGAGCAGCGCATGGAGATCTTCACGCCGCCGTCCCTGCACAAGTCCGGCAAGAACCGGCCCGTGCTCGGCACCGGGCCCGACGTCCTGCCCGCCGACGGCCGCGCGACCTTCCGTACCGCGCACCCGGAGAAGCTGGTCTCGGCCCGTCTGATGCGGCCGAGCGCGGTCACGCACACCACCGACGTGGAGCAGCGGTCGATCGCGCTCGGGCTCACCAAGGGGCCGGGCTCGGTGACCGTGGACGTGCCCCGCGGGGACGCGGCGCTGGTGCCGCCCGGCTGGTACATGCTGTTCGTGACGGACGCGTCGGGGGCCTCGTCGGAGGCGAAGTGGGTGCACGTGAAGTGAGGAGGCGAGGTGGGGCCGGGTGGGTGCCGGATGGCCTTCACCCGGCCCGCACCCGGCCGCGACGGGCCCTTACTCGGCCGCGACGAACGCCCCGTGCGTGAGCACCGGCACCACCGCCGACGCGTCCAGCTCCGTCGCGATCGCCACGTCCTCCGCGTAGCCGCCGTCGGCCAGCTCCCGGCCGGACGAACAGGACGCGACCGCGTCCCCCACGTCCACGGCCGCGACGAACGCCGACGCGGCCGTCGCGGCCTCCGGGGAGAGTGCCGAGCCGCCGTGCTCCCGCAGCGCGGAGATCACCGCGCCCGCGCCGAGCAGGTCCTCCAGGGCGGGCCGCAGCGTGCCGTCCGGCCAGCGCTCGCCCGACGCGATCACACCGACGGGGTGCTCGGGGGTGCCGTGGCCCCGGTCCGCGAGCCACCGGGCCACGGCGGTCGCGTTGCGCAGCGAACCGGCGGCGACGTCCACGCCGCTCGCCGACGCGGCGATCGCGGAGCCGTTGGGCGAGGGCAGGACCAGGCGCGGGGCGAGCGGGGCGCGCCGCAGCGCGGCCGGGGACAGCGACCAGGGGCTGGCCTCGGTGACGGCCCGCCGCCCCACCGCGAGCCGGGCGTCCATCTGCCGGGCGAACGCCGTCGCGCTCTCGTCGCGCCACGGGTACGGGAAGACCCGCGAGCCGGACTCGACGGCGACCGACACCGACGTGGTGAACGACAGGACGTCGACGATCACCAGGCAGGAGACGGCGGGCGCGAGCCGTTTCGCGCCGGACGTGCCCCACTCGAAACGTACGCCGTAGCCCGCCTGCGAGAAGTCTTCACGCCCCATGCGCCCTCAGGCTGCCAGCCGGGCGGGGGCTTTGGCCAGCGGGACCAAGGGCCTTTGTCGGTCCGCGAGTTGACCTCCACAGACCGTCCACTCGATCATCAGATCGGCTACGCCTTCGCGTTGCGCACGAGCCCGAGCGCGTAGTCCGGCCACCACTGCCCCGCGGCCGGGCCGCCGCGGCAGGGGCCGTCGGAGTCGCCGGGCCGCTTGATCCACAGGTAGGCGTCCAGGAGCGGGTCGCCGGTGCGGTCGGTGGGCGGGGTGCCGAGGCCGCGTCCCGGCGGGTTGCACCAGGCGTCCTGGCGGTCGCCCGCGAGCGGGCCCTTGCCGTTGCGGCTGGTGTCCATCACGAAGTGCTTGCCGCCGACCGTGGCGGCGAGGGTGCGGCCGTAGGTGCTGGTGGTGCGGTCGCTCTGGAAGTTGGAGACGTTCAGCGAGAAGCCGTCCGCCTGGTCGATGCCCGCGCGCCGCAGCGGCTCGGTGAGCTTGCGCGCGTCGTTGATCCAGCCGGGGTTGCCCGCGTCCAGGTAGACCTTGACGTTCGGCTGCCGCTTGAGGCGCTGGATCGCCTCGGACAGGAGCTGGTAGCGCTCCTCGTGGTACTCGGCGGGCGTGCAGCCGTCCACGATGTGCGCGACGGCGTCCGGTTCGAGCACCACCAGGGCCTTGTTCTGCCCGATCGCGTCGGCGAACGCGCCCAGCCACTGGCGGTAGTACCCGGCGTCGTGCGCGCCGCCCGCCGAGTGCTGGCCGCAGTCGCGGTGCGGGATGTTGTACGCGACGAGCACCGCCGTGCGGCCCTCGTCCGCCGCGCCCGCGGTGGCCTTCTCGATGTCCGGCGCCGGATCGTCCCCGGCCGGCCACACCGCCATCGGCTGCTCGGCGATCCGGCGCAGCGCCTCGGCGTCCTGGGTGCGGCCCTCCTGCCGCCACTCCCTGACCTGCCGCGCCGCCGCGCTCTGCGGGTCGACCCAGAAGCGGTGCTGCGCCGACCGTGCCGCCTCCTCCCGGACGGCGGGCTCCCCCTCGTCCTTCCCCTTGCCCGGTCCTGACCCGGACGAGCACCCCGCCGCGAGCCCTAGGGCCGCGACGGCCGTGAGTGCCGTGAACGTACGGAGCAGCCGGTGCATCCAGACCCCTTGAGCGACGGTGTCGACGGTGACGGGCAGGCGAGTCGTCCGGCAATCGTGACATAAGGGATCATTCGCCTCGCTGTACGACACCGCGCGTGCCACCGCCGTCGTAGGACACCGCGCGCCGCCGCCGTCAGCCGCCCGCCGCCAACGCGATGCCGAGCGGGGTCCGCTCGTACAGGACCTGGTGCCCGTACCGGCGCGAGGTGAGCAGGCCCGCGTCGCGCAGCGCCGTCAGGTGCGCCGAGACCGACGACGGGGCCAGGGCCAGGCGGTGGGCGAGGGCCGAGGTGGTGGCGGGCTCGGCCAGGGCGGTGAGGACGGCGGCGCGGTTGCGGCCGAGGAGGCGGGCCAGGGCGTCCGGGACATGGTCGGCCGGGGCGCTCCACAGGCCCGCGAGGCCCCGGGCCGGGTAGACGAGGGTCGGCTGCCAGGGCGGGTCGTAGCCGCTGATCACGTCCGGCCAGCTGAAGACGCTGGGCATCAGGACCAGGCCGCGCCCGTCCAGGTCCCGCACGTGCCGCCCCCGCCACTGCGCCGTCAGCGTCCCGGAGTCCCAGGCCAGGCGGCGGTCCAGCTCGGGCAGCAGGGCGCCGAGGCCGACCTCGGCGAGGCGCCGCGAGTGGTACGCCACGTCGGCTTCGAGGAGGGCGCGCAGGCGGGGCCAGTACGGCTCGACCAGCGCGTGCCAGGCGCCCTCCATGGCGTCCGCCAACTCCCGCACCGCCCGCGCCGGATCGTCGAGCAGATGCCGCCCGAGGGGGCTGCCCGCCGCCCCCGGCGTCTCCGCGAGCGCCCGCGCCATGTCGTCCCGCGCCACCTCCGGATCCACCGCGCGCACCGCGGCGATCTCCTCGTCGAACCCCGCGGCGGGCCCCAGCGGCGGCGGCCCCAGGAAGTCCGGGCTGTGCCCGCGCGGCGGCATCAACAGCCACACGGCCGCCAGGTCGAGCCCCGCCCCCGCCTCCTTGATCCGCCGCAGCCACCCCGGGTGATACGCGTGCCGCTCCCGCCGCTTCAGTGTCCGCACCGCCTCCTGCGTCTCCCACAGCGGCGACACGGCGAACCGGCACCGCAGCAGGTCGTCCTCCCCGAACCGCAACTGAAAGGGCACGGCCCGTCCTCCCTGCCACCTCGCCCGCCTGCGGGTAGGCGGCTGCTTCCGGCTCGGCCGCCTCGGTGATTCGGCTGGAGCCGAAACTTTAGGGGCCGGTGCGGGGCGCCGCCAGGGTGAGCGCATGGGAGACGGACCGAAGATCGGGGCGGGCGTGGGCGCGGGCACGGGGCAGACGGGTGGGACGGGGGCCGGGGGCGAGGGGGGCCCGGCGGTGGAGCCGGGTGCGGGCGGGGTGGGCCCCGCGTCCGGCGCTCGCCCCGCGGCCGGGCCGACGCCCGGGCCCGCGTCCGGCATTCCGCCCTCGCCCCCGGAATCGGGCCCGGCCTCGGGCACCCCTCAGGAGCGCGACGGCTACCGCCGCGTCTTCGCCGTCGCCGAGTTCCGGGCCGTCTTCGTCGCGCACGCGATGTCGTTGCTCGGGGTGGTCGTCAGCGAGATCGCGCTGACGGTGCTCGTGTACGACCTGACCGGGTCGCCGTTGCTCAGTGCGCTGGCGTTCGCGTTGGGGCTGCTGCCGTACCTCGTGGGCGGGACGCTGTTCGCCGGGGTCGCCGACCGGTATCCGCCGCGGCGGGTGCTCGTGGTGTGCGACCTCGTGTGCGCCGGATGTGCCGCGCTGATGGCGCTGCCCGTGACACCGGTGGCCGGGCTGCTGGCGCTGCGCTGCCTGATCGCCGCCGTCTCGCCGGTGTTCAACGGCACCCGGATGGCGACGCTCACCGACGTCCTCGGCGACGGCGACCTGTTCGTGCTCGGGCGTTCGCTGCTGCGGATGGTGTCGCAGAGCGCCGTCCTCGTCGGCTTCGGGCTCGGCGGCGTGCTGCTCACCGTGGTCCCGCCGCGCGGGGCGCTCGGGATCACGCTGGTGACGTTCCTCGCGTCGGCGCTGCTGCTGCGCGTCGGTACGAAGCGGCGGCCCGCGCGGGGCGGCGGCAGGGGCAGCGGGGAGCGGGGGAGCGGGGGCGGGGATGCCGCGCTCATGCGGTACTCGCTCGCGGGTGCCCGTGAGGTCCTCGGGCACCGGCGGATCCGCGCGCTGCTGTTGCTGCTCTGGGCGCCCCCGATGTTCGTCGTCGCGCCGGAGGCCCTCGCCGCCCCGTACGCGGAGCAGATCGGTGTCGGCACCGCAGGGGTCGGCCTGCTGATGTGCGCGATGCCCGTCGGCACCATCGCGGGCGAGGTGTACGCGGGCTCCGCGCTCACCGCGGCCGCCCGCTCCCGCATCGTGCTCCCGCTGGCCGCGACCACCCTGCTCCCGCTGCTCGCGTACGCCTTCGTCCCCGGCCTGGTCTGGGCGCTGCCCGCACTGGTGCTCGCCGGGCTCGGATCGGCGTACACCCTCGGACTCGACCGCTGGTTCGTGGACGCCGTACCGGCGGAGCTGCGCGGCCGCGCCATGACCGTGCACACGGCGGGCCTCATGACCCTCCAGGGCGTCGGCATGGCGCTCGCCGGGCTCGCCGCCGAGGTCTTCGCCGTCAGCACGGTGGTCGCGGGTGCCGGGGTGCTCGGCACGGTGTGCTGTCTGCTCCTGGCCCGTGAGGTTCAGTTGACGGGGCGGCAGGAGGCGAACGTG
Organism: Streptomyces flavofungini; assembly: GCF_014650815.1. Classification (GTDB taxonomy): domain Bacteria; phylum Actinomycetota; class Actinomycetes; order Streptomycetales; family Streptomycetaceae; genus Streptomyces; species Streptomyces flavofungini. The sequence continues at coordinate 198,553 of NZ_BMVR01000002.1, read as the reverse complement.
CTCCCGAATCCTGAGACTGGGGCTGACCGGTATGTGACCGGCGGCTAAGGTCGACGCTGTGCCGAAGCCGCTCAGTCTCCCCTTCGATCCCATCGCCCGTGCCGACGAACTCTGGAAGCAGCGCTGGGGATCCGTGCCCGCGATGGGTGCCATCACCTCCATCATGCGCGCGCACCAGATCCTGCTCGCCGAGGTCGACGCGGTCGTCAAGCCGTACGGACTGACCTTCGCGCGCTACGAGGCGCTGGTGCTGCTCTCCTTCTCCAAGGCGGGGGAGCTGCCGATGTCCAAGATCGGCGAGCGGTTGATGGTGCATCCGACGTCCGTCACGAACACGGTGGACCGGCTCGTCCGGTCCGGGCTCGTGGACAAGCGGCCGAACCCGAACGACGGGCGCGGCACGCTGGCCTCCATCACGGAGAAGGGGCGCGAGGTCGTCGAGGAGGCGACGCGGGAGCTGATGGCGATGGACTTCGGGCTCGGCGTCTACGACGCGGAGGAGTGCGGGGACATTTTCGCGCTGTTGCGGCCCCTGCGGGTCGCCGCGCAGGACTTCGAGGAGCGGTAGGGCGCCCTTGTCGTCGGGGGGTGCCGCCGACTGGGCGGCCCCCGATCGGCCTGCGGCCTCGTCCTCGATCGCCGGACGGGCTCTCCCCAAGGGGCGCCCGAAGATCGCGCAAATGGGACGGCTACGCTCGTAGCCATGAAACGCAGCGTGCTGACCCGCTACCGGGTGATGGCCTACGTCACCGCCGTCATGTTGTTGATCCTCTGCGTCTGCATGGTGGTCAAGTACGGCTTCGACAAGGGTGAGGGCCTGACGCTCGCGGTCTCCCAGATCCACGGCGTCCTCTTCATCATCTACCTGGTCTTCGCCTTCGACCTCGGCTCCAAGGCGAAGTGGCCGTTCGGCAAGCTGCTCTGGGTGCTGGTGTCCGGCACCATTCCCACGGCCGCCTTCTTCGTCGAGCGCAAGGTCGTCCGCGAGGTCGAGCCGCTGCTCACGGACCCCGCGACCCCGCTCGCCAAGGCCTGAGCCACCCGCGCCGCACCCCCGCCACGGGCTGTCCGTGGCGGTTGGCCATCGACATTTACTAGGACGTCCAAGTAAATTGGTGGCATGGACGCTGACGCCATCGCAGAGGGCCGCCGTCGCTGGCAGGCCCGGTACGACGCCGCGAAGAAGCGCGACGCCGATTTCACGACGCTCTCCGGTGACCCGGTCGAGCCTGCCTACGGGCCCCGGCCCGGGGACACCTACGAGGGCTTCGAGCGCATCGGATGGCCTGGCGAGTATCCGTACACGCGCGGCCTGTACCCCACGGGATACCGAGGACGTACGTGGACGATCCGCCAGTTCGCGGGCTTCGGCAACGCCGAGCAGACGAACGAGCGGTACAAGATGATCCTGGCCGCCGGCGGCGGCGGCCTGAGCGTCGCCTTCGACATGCCGACGCTCATGGGCCGCGACTCCGACGACCCGCGCGCCCTCGGCGAGGTCGGCCACTGCGGTGTCGCCATCGACTCCGCCGCCGACATGGAGGTCCTGTTCAAGGACATCCCCCTCGGCGACGTGACCACGTCCATGACGATCAGCGGGCCCGCCGTCCCCGTCTTCTGCATGTACCTCGTCGCCGCCGAGCGGCAGGGCGTCGACCCGGGCGTGCTCAACGGCACGCTCCAGACCGACATCTTCAAGGAGTACATCGCGCAGAAGGAGTGGCTCTTCGAGCCCGAGCCCCACCTGCGCCTCATCGGCGACCTGATGGAGCACTGCGCGCGCGACATCCCCGCCTACAAGCCCCTCTCCGTCTCCGGCTACCACATCCGCGAGGCCGGGGCGACGGCCGCGCAGGAGCTGGCGTACACCCTCGCGGACGGCTTCGGGTACGTGGAACTGGGGCTGAGCCGCGGGCTCGACGTCGACGTCTTCGCCCCCGGCCTGTCCTTCTTCTTCGACGCCCACGTCGACTTCTTCGAGGAGATCGCCAAGTTCCGGGCCGCCCGGCGGATCTGGGCCCGGTGGATGCGCGAGGAGTACGGCGCCAGGACCGACAAGGCCCAGTGGCTGCGGTTCCACACCCAGACCGCCGGGGTCTCGCTGACCGCGCAGCAGCCGTACAACAACGTGGTGCGGACCGCCGTGGAGGCCCTCGCCGCCGTCCTCGGCGGCACCAACTCCCTGCACACCAACGCCCTCGACGAGACCCTCGCCCTGCCCAGCGAGCAGGCCGCCGAGATCGCCCTGCGCACCCAGCAGGTCCTCATGGAGGAGACCGGCGTCGCCAACGTCGCCGACCCCCTCGGCGGGTCCTGGTTCGTCGAGCAGCTCACCGACCGCATCGAGGCCGACGCCGAGAAGATCTTCGAGCAGATCAAGGAACGCGGGCGCCGGGCGCGGCCCGACGGGCAGCACCCCATCGGGCCCATCACCTCCGGCATCCTGCGCGGCATCGAGGACGGGTGGTTCACCGGTGAGATCGCCGAGTCCGCCTTCCAGTACCAGCGGTCCCTGGAGAAGGGCGACAAGCGGGTCGTCGGCGTCAACGTCGCCCACGGCTCCGTGACCGGTGACCTGGAGATCCTGCGCGTCAGCCACGAGGTCGAGCGGGAGCAGGTCAAGGTGCTCGCCGCCCGCAAGGGCGAGCGGGACGAGGCCCGGGTCCGGACCACGCTGGACGCGATGCTCACCGCCGCCCGGGACCGGTCCAACATGATCGCGCCGATGCTGGACGCGGTCCGGGCCGAGGCGACGCTCGGGGAGATCTGCGGCGTGCTGCGGGACGAGTGGGGCGTCTACACGGAGCCGGCTGGGTTCTAGTCCGCCGGCCGGAGGCGTGCGGGGCGGCTGCCCCGGCGCCGCCCTAGGACGGCCACGTCAGACGGAACAGCGCGCCCCCGCCGGGGGCGTGTTCCGCCGTCAGCTCCGCGCCGTGGGCCCGGGCGATCTGGCGTGCCATGGCCAGCCCCAGGCCGGAGCCGGGCAGCGCCCGGGCCCGCTCGGCGCGGTAGAAGCGGTCGAAGACGTGCGGCAGGTCCTGCGGGGCGATGCCGGGGCCGTGGTCGCGGACGGCCAGCCCGGTGGTGGTCAGGGAGACCTCGACGGCCGCCCCGGGCGGGCTGAACTTCGCCGCGTTGTCCAGCAGGTTGGTGACGAGCCGGGCGAGGCGGGCGGGCACACCGGGCAGGGTCGTCCCGGCCGCGTCGGGAGCGATGTCGTACGTGAAGACGATCGCGGGCCAGTGCTCGCGCGCCGCGTTCACGACGTGCTCGACCAGCGGAGCGACCCGCACCTCCTCCAGGAGCGGCTGCGGCTCCTCGTCGCGGGCCAGCTCGATCAGGTCGTTGACCAGGCCGGTGACTTCACGCAGCTGACGGCTGAGCGCGGCCGACGCGCGGTCGCGCTGCTCCGTCGTCAGGCGATCGGCACGGCCGAGGAGTTCCGCGTTCGTACGCAATGACGTCAGGGGCGTACGCAGTTCGTGCGAGGCGTCGGCGACGAGTCGGCGGCGCGCCGCGACCGAGTCCTCCAATTCGCCGAGCATGGTGTTGAAGGCCGTGGCGAGCCGCGTCACCTCGTCCTCGCCGCGGCCGCCGGGCGGCCCGGGCGGCAGCTCGATGCGGTGCCGCGCGTCCCGGGTCGCGGCGATGCGCTCCGCCGTCGCCGTGAGCCGCGCGACGGGTGCGAGTCCCGTGCGGGAGACCCAGTAGCCGCCGAGCGCGGACAGGAGCACGCCCGCGCCGCCCACCACCGACAGGATCGCGGCCGTCTGCCGCACCCCGCGCTCGGCGATGTCGGCGCGCAGCGCGACCTGGACGGCCGCGCCCTTGCCGTAGGTGGTGGTGAGCATGCGCCCCGGCTTGCCGCCGGGGAGGGTGAAGTTCGTGTAGTAGGGGGTGAGTTCACCCGCCGCGACCTGGCGCGTGGAGCGGTTCACGGGCAGCAGGTACGGCTTCTTCGGGTCGTCGGCCGGGGCGGCGGGGACGACCTGAGCGCAGGCCGGAGCGCCCAGGTAGCGGCACTCGCCCGCGAGCACGCCGTAGTCCTGCTCCTCGGAGCGGTGCTGTTGGGCGGCCAGGGTCGCGGACTGGGCGAGGTTCTGGTCCAGCTGTTGGTAGAGCTTGTAGCGGAGCACGAAGAACGACGCCGTGCAGACGCAGATCGCGACCAGCGCCACCGCGGCGGACGCCGCCACCGCGAGGCGGGTGCGCAGCGGACGGCGTCGGCGCCAGCGGGCCCCGAGGGCGCGGCGGCCACGGCCGCCGCGGGAGGCGTGGGGCGCGCGGCGGGCGCTCACGGCGACCCGAGCCGGTAGCCGACGCCGTGCACCGTGTGCACGAGCCGCGCCTCGCCCTCGGCCTCCAGCTTGCGGCGCAGATAGCCGACGTACACCGCCAGGGAGTTGGAGTCGGGCCCGAAGTCCCGGCCCCACACCGCCTCGTGGATCAGCTCGCGCGGCAGTACCTGCCCGGAGTTGCGGAGCAGCAGTTCCAGCAGCGTGGACTCGGTGCGGCTGAACTCGATGCGGCGCCCGCCGCGCGCACCGGTGCGGGTCCGGGTGTCGAGCGTCAGATCGCCGTACGACAGGGCGTCGCCGTCGGTCTCCCGGCCGCCCGGTCCCGCCGGGTCGGGGGCGGCGCGGCGCAGGAGCGCCCGGACCCGCGCCACCAGCTCGTCCAGGGCGAACGGCTTGACCAGGTAGTCGTCGGCGCCCGCGTCCAGGCCGTCCACGCGGTCGCTCACCGAGTCCAGGGCCGTCAGGACGAGCACCGGGGTGCGGTCGCCCGCCGCGCGCAGCCTGCGGCACACGGCCAGACCGTCGAGCACGGGCATCTTCACGTCCAGGACCAGGAGGTCCGGCTCCCACCTGGCCACCGCGGTCAGCGCATGGTGGCCGTCGGCGGCGCCGCGCACCAGATGGCCCTCGACGCTCAGCGCGTCCTCGACGGCGGCACGCACCTCGGGGTCGTCGTCGACGACGAGGACCCTGGAGGCAGGGGCAGCCTGGGTGGCCTGGGCGGCGTGCGGGGGCCGTGTCGGCGGCGCGGGCGGCGGTGTCATACGGCGACGCCCGGGGCGGGCCGGGTGCCGGGAAGACCGCACCTCGTGCGGCACAGGAACGAACTCATGCACCAAAGGTGCCAAACCCGGCTCTTAAAACCCTCTTAGGACGGGTCGCGAAGCTCCGGCGTCATGAGAAATCCCGTCACCTCCGCCACGGCCCGCGCCGCGGCGACCCACACGAACAGGCCGCTGTCCGTCGTGATCGGCGCGGGCGGCACCGGCGGCCACATCTACCCGGGCCTCGCCCTCGCCGACGCCCTGCGCCGCGCCGTGCCGGACGCGGTGATCTCCTTCGTGGGCACCGAGCGCGGCCTGGAGACCCGGCTCATCCCCGACGCCGGGTACCGGCTGCACACCGTCGACATGATCCCCTTCGACCCGTCCCTCGGCGCCCGCCGCTATCTGCTGCCCGCCGCCCTGGTGAAGTCCGGCGCCCAGTGCCGGGCCATCCTGCGCGACCAGGGCGCGCAGGTCGCCGTCGGCATGGGCGGCTACCCCAGCGCCCCCGTCATCGTCGGCGCCCGCATGGCGGGCCTGCCCAGCCTCATCCACGAGTCCAACGCCGTCCCCGGCCGCGCCAACCGCTTCGCCGCCCGCCTCACCCCGCACATCGCCGTCGCCTTCGACCGCAGCCGCGCCCATCTGCCCGGCGGCGAGCGCGCCGTCACCACCGGCATGCCCATCGCCGCCGCCCTCGCCGCCCTCGACCGGTCCGCGCTGCGCGCCGAGGCCCGGCGCGCCCTCGGGGTGCCCGACGGGGCCCGCCTCGTCCTCTTCAACGGCGGCAGCCTCGGCGCCGCCCGCCTCACCGAGGCCGCCCTCGGGCTCGCCGCGCGCTGGCGGTGGCGCGGTGACGTGTCCCTGCTCATCAAGACCGGTCCCGCGGCCCTAGACGAGACGCGGCGGCGGCTCGCCCGCGAAGGGCACGAGGGAGCAGGCGCGGTCGCCCGCGCCGTGCCCTACCTCGACCGGATGGACCTCGCCTACGCCGCCGCCGACCTCGTCGTCTGCCGCGCGGGCTCCGCCACCGTCGCCGAACTCGCCGCCACCGGCGTGCCCGCCGTCCTCGTGCCCTACCCGCACGCCCCCGGCGACCACCAGACCCACAACGCGCGGGTCCTCTCCGACGCGGGCGCGGGGCTGCTCCTGCCCGACGCCGAGACCACCGCCGACCGGCTCGCCGGGCTCCTCGAACCGCTCCTCGCCGAGCCCGCGCGGCTCGCCGCCATGAGCGGCGCCGCGGATCCCGGGCCGCACGCCCGCGCCGCGGATCTGCTCGCCGAGCGGGTCCTGCACCTCACCCACCGCACCGATCACCTGGAGTACGCCGCATGAACGCCCTCGCCCCGAACGACTCCGCCTCTTTCGCTCCCTCCGGCCCCTTTTCTTGGCACGACCGCACCGTCCTCGTCACCGGCGCCGAGGGCTTCATCGGCTCCACGCTCGTCGACCTGCTCCTCGACCGAGGCGCGAAGGTCCGCGCCTTCGTGCACTACAAGCCGTACGGCGACAAGGGGCACCTGGCGCATCTCGCCGGGGACCCGCGCGTCGAGTTCGTCGCCGGTGACGTGCGCGACGCCGGGCGGGTCATGGACGCCGTCGACGGCTGCGACACCGTCTTCCACCTCGCCGCGCTCATCGGGATCCCGTACTCCTACGACTCTCCGGGCGCGTACGTGCAGACCAACGTCGTCGGTACGGAGAACGTCGCCGAGGCCTGCCGTCGGCACTCCGTACGCCGACTCGTCCACACCTCGACCAGCGAGGTGTACGGGACCGCGCTGACCGTTCCCATCAGCGAGAGCCACCCGCTCCAGCCGCAGTCGCCGTACTCCGCGTCGAAGATCGGCGCCGACATGACCGTGCTGTCCCACTGGCACGCCTTCGAGCTGCCCGTCGCCGTCGTGCGGCCCTTCAACACGTACGGCCCGCGGCAGTCCGCCCGTGCCGTCATCCCCACGATCCTCGCCCAACTGCACGCAGGGGCCCGGGAGATCAAGCTGGGGTCGCTGACGCCCACCCGGGACTTCACCTATGTGACCGACACCGCGCGCGGTTTCCTCGCCGTGGCCGAGCGGGACGCCGCCGTCGGGCAGGTCGTGAACCTCGGCGTCGGCCGGGAGATCTCCATCGGGGACCTGGCCGAGGAACTCATCGCCGCGAGCGGGCGGGACGCGGTCGTCGTGTCCGACCCGGCGCGCATGCGGCCCGCGGGCAGCGAGGTCGAACGCCTCGTCTCGGACAACTCCCGCGCCCGGGAGTTGTCCGGCTGGGAGCCGATCGTCCCCCTCCGCGAGGGCCTGGCCCGCACCTCGGCCTGGGTCGCCGAGAACCTCGGCCTGTTCGCGGCCCACACCTACCAGGTGTGAGGAACCTGCCTACGGCGACCCCGGTCCGGGCCCCTGGCCGGCGACCGCCGAGAGGCCGCCGAGGACCAGCCAGGTGAAGCGTCGGGCCCACTCCTCGTCGACGGGTTCGGCGCTGACCAGGGCCCGGTGGACCACCGCTCCGGCGATGACGTCGAAGATGAGGTCGGCGGTGCGGGCGGCGGTGGCGGGGTCGGGTTCGAGGGGGAGTTCGCCGCGGTCCTGGGCGCGGGCGCGGCCGGCGAGGACGAGGCGCTTCTGGCGGTCGACGATGGACGCGCGGATGCGTGCGCGCAGCGGTTCGTCGGTGGTGGACTCGGCGACGACGGCCATGAGCGCGGTCTTCGTCTCGGGGCGCCCGAGCAACGCGGCGAACTGCAGCACCACCCCCTCGATGTCCGTGGCCAGGCTGCCGCTGTCGGGGAGCTCCAGTTCGTCGAAGAGCTCGGCCACGGCGTCCACCACCAGCTCGCTCTTGCCCGGCCAGCGCCGGTAGAGGGTGGTCTTGGCGACCCCCGCCCGGGTGGCCACGTCGCCCAGGGTCAGCTTGGTCCAGCCGAGGTCGACCAGGGCCTGCCTGGTCGCTTCGAGGATGGCGGTGTCCGCCTCGGCGCTGCGGGGGCGGCCCCCGGCGCGCGTCGGCGGTGTGTTGCGGCTCTGCATGCCCGCGACCATACCGGCCAGTATGAGCGTCGTGGCCAGCGCCGAGTGAGGCAGATCACGTGCTGCCCGCTGCCGCGCCCGGTGTCCTGCAGTTACGCTACGAGCCGTAGCGAAAGCGCGTGCGGACGCCGAGGGTGGCCCATCGCCCCCGAAGGCGCGTACGGCCGGGGACCGCTGCGAACGAGCCTCACCGCCCAGCGGGCGGCAACCACGGCGCGGGGTGGGGACCCCGTGCGAGACCACGGCCCTCCTGGGGACGTGCAGGAACTGGCGAACCGGTTCGTCCGGCGGCACCGCAATCCGGCGGGGAGCTGCGGACGGGCACGGTTCCCGCGCGGCTTGGGGGAGGATGTACTCATGCAGCCACGGAACATGTCCATGAGCGGAGTCGTCGACCTCGCCGCGGTGAAGGCGGCCCAGGAGGCCAAGTCGAAGGCGGAGCAGGCGCGCGCCGAAGCGGCCCGGCAGGGCGGCCCGGGTGCCGGCGCCGGGGTCTCGCCCGCGAGTCTCGTCATCGACGTCGACGAGGCGGGTTTCGAGCGGGACGTCCTGCAGCGCTCCACCGAAGTGCCGGTCGTCATCGACTTCTGGGCCGAGTGGTGCGAGCCGTGCAAGCAGCTCAGCCCGCTCCTGGAGCGCCTGACGCTGGAGTACAACGGCCGTTTCCTGCTCGCCAAGATCGACGTCGACGCGAACCAGATGCTGATGCAGCAGTTCGGGGTGCAGGGCATCCCGGCGGTCTTCGCGGTGGTGGCGGGCCAGGCCCTGCCGCTCTTCCAGGGCGCGGCGCCCGAGGCGCAGATCCGCCAGACCCTGGACCAGCTCATCCAGGTCGGCGAGGAGCGCTTCGGCCTCACGGGCCTGGTCGTCGACCCGGGCGCCACCGGCGACGAGCCGGGGGTCGCCCCCGCCGTCCCGGCCGGACCCTACGACGCCCTGCTCGAAGCGGCCGTCCAGGCCCTGGACGCGGGCGACCTCGGCGGCGCCGTCCAGGCGTACCAGAACGTGCTGAGCGACGACCCCGGCAACACGGAGGCCAAGCTCGGCCTCGCCCAGGCCGAACTGCTGCGGCGGGTGCAGGACTTGGACCCCGCCGTCGTCCGCAAGGACGCCGCGGAGAAGCCCGGCGACGCCGCCGCGCAGATCGCCGCGGCCGACCTGGACCTGGTCGGCGGCCATGTCGAGGACGCCTTCGGGCGCCTGGTCGAGACGGTCCGGCGCACCGCGGGTGACGACCGGGAGGCCGCGCGGCTGCGGCTGTTGGAGCTCTTCGAGGTCGTCGGCGCCGACGACCCGCGGGTGACGGCGTACCGCACGGCGCTCGCGAGGGTGCTTTTCTGATCGGTCGCGGTCCGGTTGAGTAGTCGGCGGAACCTTAGCCTCCAGCCCTCCGGCAATCTGTCGGATTTGCCCCGGCCCATTCGCTGACCTGTGGTTACGCCTCAATGGCCGTGGTACGCAAGTGAAAAGCCTGTCGAGGCAGCGTCATAGTGGCCGCGTTTTACCGAATCTTGGTAAACGCGGCCACTGTTACTTGGAGTAAGGGCAGAGCGGCGTTCTGCCCGTTTCTGTTCATCAATCGCCCTATCTTGACCGCCTGTTGAGGCCACCGTCTGTCGTTGACCGATGCCGGGCGGTGCCGGGTCGGTTATCCGGCCGTTACCAGCGAGTAACGAACCCCCTTGTGCGGACGCCGAGAATGCACCACGATCGGCCACGCTCGGTCCATTGCCCGCAGCCCGACAGCCGGTCGGGAGACGGGATTTCTGGGTCCCCACCGGGCAGGCCGGCGGCACCGTCGCCGGTCTGGGACAGGGGGGTCTCTGCCGCTCCTCGGCAGGGCCTGTCCAGCAAGGTTGTGCGTGATGCGTCAGGCGCGACCAGTGGTTGTCGCTCGGGGGTGATCGCCGGTGATCGAGGCGCGCAGCGCGCCCCTGTTACGCGGGCGCTCTCCTTACCGAGGACGTAGCACTTCTCCCATCCCTGCCCGGCTGAGCCGCCCGAACGGGACCAGTCAGGGCCGGAGATGTACGTCCGAGAAGGAGGAAAGTCATGGAGTCCGTGGCTCGTGGCGGAACCAGATGGAAGCGGTTCGCCGTGGTCATGGTGCCGAGCGTCGCGGCGACGGCCGCGATCGGCGTGGCCCTCTCGCAGGGTGCGCTCGCGGCATCGTTCAGTGTGTCCGGTCAGCAGTTCAAGGTGACCGCGGATCAGCTCGACGGTACGGGATTCGTCCAGTACGGGGCGATGGACAGCGGCAAGTCGGGTAACCACCCGGTGGCCGTGGTCGGCATGGAATCGGCGAAGATCACCAACCTGTGCCAGTCCGTGGTCGTTCCGGTCCCGGTCTTCGGCGACATCTCGATGGTGCTCAAGGCCGGTGGCAAGGGCAGCCCGAGGGTAGAGGCGAAGAAGCTCTACATCGACGCCGACGACCTGCGCGCCAACGCGACGTTCACCAACGTCGACATCGGCGTCTCGGTCGACCGCACGACGAAGGGCCCGGGTCCGGCCAAGGGCGACAAGTACGTCCCGGACTCGTTCGCGCAGCAGGCCGACAAGGTCCGCTTCACCGACGTGAAGCAGCGCGCGTGGGCGACCACCGCCGGCACCTTCAAGCTCTCTGGCCTCGGCATGTCGGTCAAGAAGGGCAAGCACGAGTGCTACTGAGGCGGTAACGGCCTCGGTCACCGCTGTCTCATCCGCTTCGTCTTGACCGAGGCCGTCGTTGAGGCCGTCGTTGAGGCCATTGCTGCCCTGAGCCGCACTTGTTGCGCTGAAACGGCCGGGCGCGGGGGCGCCGTCATGCTCTCCAACGAGCCGTCCCCGTGCCCGAATCCGCACACACAGAACCACACGCCATACCCGAGGAGCTGTACGACATGAGCGCCGAAGCGCAAGTGGGCCTTGGCAACAGGCTTGGCCGAATGCGCCAATCGTTCCGAGGGTGGCGCGGTCAGCGCCCGTTCTGGGGTGGACTGCTGACACTGCTCGGCGGCATCCCGATCATGTACTTCCCCTATGCGAACCTCACCCTGGGCACGATGACCATCCGGATGGCGACCACCGCCGGTGCCGGATCGCTGATCATCGGTGTGCTGTTGGTCGTGCTCGGCCTGACCATGTGGTTCCAGCCGATGTCCCGCGTGTTCGCGGGCGTCGCGGCGATTCTGCTCGCCCTGGTCTCCCTGGTGGTGTCCAACTTCGGGGGCTTCGTCATGGGCTTCCTGCTCGCCCTCATCGGCGGCGCGCTCGGCGTCTCCTGGATGCCGTCCAAGCCCGAGAAGCGCTCCAGGCGGCGCGCCCAGGCGCCCGACGCCGGGGGATTCGACGACGGGGCTCCGGAGCCCGCGGCCGCGGGGGCCGCGCGCGGAGCCGTGCCGGAGGCGGGCGGTGCGACCGATGACTTCTCAGGAACGAGCCCGGACAACGGGACGAACGGGAGGAACCGTGCCGGCTGACGAGGCGCGCCGCGGGACTGATGCGGACACGTCCCGTGTGAGAACGGGGCCGCGGCACGCGGCCCCGAAGAAGCCGCTGCTGACCCGGCTGCACGTGCCCGCCGGGAAGGCGATAGCCCTCGCCGCCATGCCCACCGCCGTGCTGATGGGCATGGGCCTGACGCCCCAGCTCGCGCAGGCGAAGCCGGGCGTGCCCAAGAACCCCTTCCGCGACGGCCCCTGTGTCACGGCGCCGGACGAGCAGTCCAAGGAAGCCGAGAAGGACGAGCAGGACGCCAGGGCCAAGGCCGCCAAGAAGGCCGAGGACAAGGCCGAGGCCGCGCGCAAGAAGGCGGACGAGGCCGAGGACAAGGCCGACGGCGAGGACGGGCAGGCCGGGAAGGGCGCCGACAAGGACGGGGACGTGTCCGCGAACGGGTCGTCCGGTTCGTCGAAGCCCTCGGGCGGCGACGGGGACGACGGCAAGTCCGGGTCCACGCCGTCCGGTGACGCCGACGCCGACTCCGGCAAGGGTTCCGGGGACGGCGGCAAGGACGACGAGGACGCGGCCGCCGAGCCCGACCCCGCCGAGCCCAAGAACCCGCTGGACCCGCTGGGCCTCGGCGACGCCCTCAAGGACATCCTCACGCCCGAGGAGAAGCGGGCCGAGGAGAAGAAGGAGGCGGAGCGGGAGTCGGCCGACGAGAAGTCCTCGGACTCCTCGGACCGGGACGCCGAGGGTACGGACGGCGACGCCAAGGACTCCGACGGTACCGACAAGGACACCAAGCCCGTCGAGGACACCCTCGACAAGGCGAAGGACGGCCTGAAGGACACCGCGGGCAAGGCCGAGGACCGGCTGCGGGACGCCGCCGACAAGGCCGACGACCTCGCCGACAAGGCCGAGAAGGCCGCGGACAAGGCGAAGGACAAGGCCGAGGGGAAGGCCGAGGACGACGACGAGGCCAAGGACCCGATGGCGGCGGACGAGGACGGCAAGAAGCCGTTCCCGTGCGTGGTGGAGAAGAAGGTCGACGGTGACGACGAGCAGTCGCCCGCGCCGATCCCGAACCAGCCGTGGCACCTGGAGGCCAGTTCGCTGCTCCTGAAGGGCGCGGACTACAAGGGCGTCGTGAACCTGAAGATGCCCAACGGGCAGACCAAGCAGGCGCTGAAGTACATCATCAGCGGCGGCACGGACATCGGCGACCTGCACCAGATCGTCGAGAGCCCGAACGGCAAGAAGTACCACGTCCAGGCCGCCAAGGGGTCCACGTCCACGATCCGCAAGGGCGACACGACGATGTACACCGAGCGGATCTCCGGCAACCTCTTCGGTCTGATCCCGATCACGTTCGACCCGGAGCACCCGCCGCCGCTCAACCTGCCGCTGATCTACTTCACCAACGTGAAGGTGCAGCAGGCGGGCCAGTTCGGTGGCGAACTCACCATCCCCGGCCTGCACCAGTCGATCACCGACTGAGGCCCGGTCCCGGTCCGGGAGCCGCGACACATCGAGGGCGCCCCCTTGCGCAGGGGGCGCCCTCGATGCCTTTCACGTACTCACGGGAGTGCCGGGGCACTCCCGGGAGACAACGGGTCCCGGTCCGGTTCTGGTCGGGGATCCGGACCGGAGACCCGTGGCTCAGTCGCGGTCGCCGCCACCCAGGTGGTGGACGCGGACCATGTTGGTGGTGCCGGGGATGCCGGGGGGCGAACCGGCCGTGATGACCATGGTGTCGCCGTCGTTGTAGCGCTGCAGCTTCAGGACCTCGGCGTCGACCAGCTCGACCATGGCGTCCGTGTTGTCCACGTGCGGCACGACGTACGCCTCGACGCCCCAGCTCAGCGCGAGCTGGTTGCGGGTGCTGGTGTCCGTGGTGAAGGCCAGGATCGGCTGGGCCGCGCGGTAGCGGGACAGGCGGCGTGCCGTGTCACCGGACTTGGTGAAGGCGACCAGGGCCTTGCCGTCGAGGAAGTCGGCGATCTCGCAGGCGGCACGGGCCACCGAACCGCCCTGCGTACGCGGCTTCTTGCCCGGGACGAGCGGCTGCAGGCCCTTGGCGAGCAGCTCCTCCTCGGCCGCCGTGACGATCTTCGACATCGTCTTGACGGTCTCGATCGGGTACGCGCCCACGCTGGACTCGGCCGACAGCATCACCGCGTCCGCGCCGTCCAGGATCGCGTTGGCGACGTCGGACGCCTCGGCGCGCGTGGGGCGGGAGTTGGTGATCATCGACTCCATCATCTGGGTCGCGACGATCACCGGCTTGGCGTTGCGGCGGCACATCTCCACGAGGCGCTTCTGCACCATCGGGACCTTCTCCAGCGGGTACTCCACGGCCAGGTCGCCGCGCGCCACCATGACGGCGTCGAAGGCCGCGACGACGCCCTCCATGTTCGCCACCGCCTGCGGCTTCTCCACCTTGGCGATGACGGGGACCCGGCGGCCCTCCTCGTCCATCACCTTGTGGACGTCCTTGACGTCGTCCGCGTCGCGCACGAAGGACAGCGCGACCATGTCGCAGCCCATCTTCAGCGCGAACCGCAGGTCCTCGATGTCCTTCTCGGACAGGGCGGGGACGTTCACGGCCGCGCCGGGCAGGTTGATGCCCTTGTGGTCGGAGATGACGCCGCCCTCGACCACGATCGTCTTCACCTGCGGCCCGGCGACCTCGACGACGCGCAGCTCGACGTTGCCGTCGTTGATGAGGACCTGGTCGCCCTTGGAGACGTCGCCGGGCAGACCCTTGTAGGTCGTGCCGCAGATCGACTTGTCGCCGGGCACGTCCTCGGTGGTGATGGTGAACTCGTCACCGCGCACCAGCTCGACGGGGCCCTCGGCGAAGGTCTCCAGACGGATCTTCGGGCCCTGCAGGTCGGCGAGGACGCCGATCGCGCGGCCCGTCCGCTCCGCCGCGGCCCGGACGCGGTCGTACCGGCCCTGGTGCTCGGCGTGCGTGCCGTGGCTGAAGTTGAAGCGGGCCACGTTCATTCCGGCTTCGATCAGCGAAACGAGCTGATCTTCGGAGTCGACGGCGGGGCCCAGCGTGCAAACGATTTTGGAACGGCGCATGGGGGCGATCCTATCGGTTTGTTTCGCTTCGGAATATTCCATCTGGCGGAAGATACAAATGGGCGGGTCGGCGCTCAGTTGCCCATGCGGCGGAGCCGCTCTTCATGCCGCCCGACGAGTGCATAAGTCTGCGAGGCGATTTCCAGTTCCTCGTCGGTCGGTACGACCGCGACCTTCACCCGGGCGTACCCGGGCGAGATCAGCCGCGGCTCGTCACCGCGTACGGCGTTCAGCTCGCCGTCCACCGCGAGACCCAGCTCCTCCAGGCCCGCGACGGCGGCCGCGCGCACCGGCGCCGCGTTCTCCCCGACGCCCGCCGTGAACGCGATCGCGTCCACCCGGCCGAGAACCGCGTAATAGGCGCCGATGTACTTCTTCAGTCGGTGAATGTAGATGTCGAAGGCGAGCCGGGCCTGTTCGTCGCCCTCGTCGACGCGGCGGCGGATCTCGCGCATGTCGTTGTCGCCGCACAGACCGATAAGGCCGCTCTTCTTGTTGAGAAGAGTGTCGATCTCGTCGATGGACAGTCCGCCGACGCGCGCCAAATGGAAGATGACGGCCGGGTCCAGATCTCCCGAGCGCGTGCCCATCACGAGCCCTTCGAGCGGCGTCAGGCCCATCGAGGTGTCCACGCACCGGCCGCCGCGCACGGCGGACGCGGACGCGCCGTTGCCGAGGTGCAGGACGATGACGTTCACGTCCTCGGGGGCCTTGCCGAGCAGCTCCGCGGTCGTCCGCGAGACGTACGCGTGCGAGGTGCCGTGGAAGCCGTAGCGCCGCACGCGGTGCTGGTCGGCGGTCGCCACGTCGATGGCGTAGCGGGCCGCGGCCTCCGGCATCGTCGTGTGGAAGGCGGTGTCGAAGACGGCGACCTGGGGCAGGTCGGGGCGCAGCGCCCGGGCCGTGCGGATGCCGGTGATGTTGGCGGGGTTGTGCAGCGGGGCCACCGGCACCAGGCGCTCGATCTCGGCGAGCACCGCGTCGTCGATGACCGTGGGCTCGGTGAACTTCAGGCCGCCGTGCACCACCCGGTGGCCGATCGCGGCCAGCTCAGGCGAGTCCAGGCCGAGCCCGTCGGCGGCCAGCTCCGCCGCGACGGCCTTCAGGGCGGCCTCGTGGTCGGCGATCGGGCCGGTGCGCTCGCGCTCGGCGCCGTCGCCCGTCAGCGGGGTGTGCTTGAGCCGGGAGGTCTCCTCGCCGATGCGCTCGACGAGGCCCACGGCCAGGCGGGCGCTGTCGGCCATGTCGAGCAACTGGTACTTCAGCGACGACGAGCCGGAGTTGAGGACGAGGACGCGGGTCGAGCTCACTGGGGGATTGCCTTCTCGGTGGGGGGCTGGGACGCGGGGGACTGGGACTGGATCGCCGTGATGGCGACGGTGTTGACGATGTCCTGGACGAGCGCGCCGCGGGACAGGTCGTTCACGGGCTTGCGCAGGCCCTGCAGGACCGGGCCGACGGCGATCGCGCCGGCCGAGCGCTGCACGGCCTTGTAGGTGTTGTTGCCGGTGTTCAGGTCCGGGAAGATCAGCACGCTGGCCTGGCCCGCGACGTCGGAGCCCGGCAGCTTGGTGGCCGCGACCGACGGCTCGACGGCCGCGTCGTACTGGATCGGGCCCTCGATCTTCAGGTCCGGGCGCTGGTCGCGCACCAGCTCGGTGGCCTCGCGGACCTTGTCGACGTCGGCGCCCGAGCCGGAGGTGCCGGTGGAGTACGACAGCATCGCGATGCGCGGCTCGACGCCGAACTGGTCGGCGGTGGCGGCCGACTGCACGGCGATGTCGGCGAGCTGGACGGCGTTCGGGTCCGGGTTGACCGCGCAGTCGCCGTACACGAGGACCTTGTCGGCCAGGCACATGAAGAAGACGGACGACACGATCGAGGCTTCCGGCTTCGTCTTGATGATCTCGAAGGCCGGGCGGATCGTCGCCGCCGTCGAGTGCACGGAGCCGGACACCATTCCGTCGGCCAGGCCGCCCTGGACCATCAGCGTGCCGAAGTAGTTCACGTCCGCCACGACGTCGTACGCCAGCTCCACCGTCACGCCCTTGTGGGCGCGCAGCCGCGCGTACTCCTCGGCGAAGCCCTGCCGCAGGTCCGACGTGGCCGGGTCGATGAGCTGCGCGTCCTTGAGGTCGATGCCCAGGTCGGCGGCCTTCTTGCGGATGGCCTCCACCGGGCCGAGCAGGGTCAGGTCGCAGACGCCCCGGCGCAGCAGCACGTCGGCGGCGCGCAGCACGCGCTCCTCGGTGCCCTCGGGCAGCACGACGCGGCGGCGGTCGGCGCGGGCCCGCTCCAGGAGCTTGTGCTCGAACATCATCGGCGTGAGGCGGTCGCTGCCGAACACGGACAGGCGCCGCAGCAGGTCGGTGGTGTCGGTGTACCGCTCGAAGAGGCCGAGCGCGGTCTCCGCCTTGCGGGGCGTCGCCGCGTTCAGCTTGCCCTCCAGGGCGAACAGCTCCTGTGCCGTCGGGAAGGAGCCGCCCTCGACGGCGACCACGGGCGTGCCCGGCGCGAGCCGGTCGGCCAGGCGCAGGATCTCCGGGCCCGGCTGCTCGTTCAGGGTCAGCAGGACGCCCGCTATCGGCGGCGTCCCCGCGCTGTGCGCGGCCAGCGCGCCGACGACCAGGTCGGCGCGGTCGCCGGGGGTCACGACCAGGCAGCCCGGGGTCAGGGCGTTCAGGAAGTTCGGCAGCATGGCGCCGCCGAAGACGAAGTCGAGGGCGTCGCGGGCCAGGCCCGAGTCGTCGCCGAGGAGCACCTTGCCGCCGAGGGCGTGGGTGATCTGCGCGACGGTCGGCGCGGCCAGGGCGGGCTCGTCCGGCAGGACGTAGCAGGGCACCGGGAGGCGGGCGGCCAGGCGCTCGTGGATGCCGTCGCGGTCGGCCGGGGCGACCCGGTTGGTGACCATCGCGAGGACGTCGCAGCCGAGGCTGTCGTAGGCGCGGTAGGCGTTGCGGGTCTCGGCGCGGACCGACTCGGCGGTCTGGTCCTTGCCGCCGACCACGGGCAGTACCGAGGCGCCGAACTCGTTCGCGAGCCGCGCGTTCAGGGCCAGCTCGTCGGGGAGCTGGGTGGCGGCGAAGTCGGTGCCGAGGACCAGGACCACGTCGTAGGCGCGGGCGACGGCGTGAAAACGGTCGACGAGCTGGGAGACCAGCTCGTCGGTGCCCTTCTCGGCCTGCAGCGCGGACGCCTCGTGGTAGTCCATGCCGTACACGGACGCGGGGTCCTGCGCGAGCCGGTAGCGGGCGCGGAGCAGTTCGAAGAGGCGGTCGGGTCCGTCGTGGACGAGCGGGCGGAAGACGCCCACGCGGTCGACCTGACGGGTCAGGAGTTCCATCACTCCCAGCTCGACGACCTGGCGGCCGTCGCCCCGGTCGATCCCGGTCACGTACACGCTGCGCGTCACGCGTGCTCTCCTTCTCTGTCTTCGCTGGTGAGCAGCCCGGCAGCGCCGGAAATACACCCGATATTGTTGGCCGTGCCCTCTTGACAATACCTCTGCGGCTGGCTAGGCCGCAGGCCGGACGGCGGGCGGCGGCCCCGCCGGGGCCGTGGAACAATCGGATCGGCTCACAAGTATCAGCAGCGAGCAGGAGACACAGCGCGATGCGTATCGGAATTCTCACCGCGGGCGGCGACTGCCCGGGCCTCAACGCAGTGATCCGGTCGGTCGTGCACCGCGCCGTCACCAACTACGGCGACGAGGTCATCGGCTTCGAGGACGGATACGCGGGCCTGCTGGACGGCCGCTACCGCACCCTCGACCTGAACGCGGTCAGCGGCATCCTCTCCCGCGGCGGCACCATCCTCGGCTCCTCCCGCCTGGAGCGCGCCCGCTTCCGCGCCGCCTGCGACAACGCCAAGGAACTCATCGAGAAGAGCGGCTTCGACGCGCTCATCCCGATCGGCGGCGAGGGCACCCTGACGGCCGCGAAGATGCTGTCCGACGCCGGAGTGCCGGTGGTCGGCGTCCCCAAGACCATCGACAACGACATCTCCTCCACGGACCGCACCTTCGGCTTCGACACCGCCGTCGGCGTCGCCACCGAGGCCATGGACCGCCTGAAGACCACCGCCGAGTCCCACCAGCGCGTCATGGTCGTCGAGGTCATGGGCCGCCACGCCGGCTGGATCGCCCTGGAGTCCGGCATGGCCGGCGGCGCCCACGGCATCTGTCTGCCGGAGCGGCCCTTCGACCCGGCCGACCTGGTCAAGATGGTCGAGGAGCGGTTCGCGCGCGGCAAGAAGTTCGCCGTGATCTGCGTCGCCGAGGGCGCGCACCCCGCCGACGGCACCATGAACTACGGCAAGGGCGCCATCGACCAGTTCGGCCACGAGCGCTTCCAGGGCATCGGCACGGCCCTCGCCTTCGAGCTGGAGAGCCGCCTCGGCAAGGAGGCCAAGCCGGTCATCCTCGGCCACGTCCAGCGCGGCGGCACCCCCACCGCGTACGACCGCGTCCTCGCCACCCGCTTCGGCTGGCATGCCGTCGAGGCCGTGCACCGCGGCGACTTCGGCCACATGACGGCGCTGCGGGGCACGGACATCGTGATGGCGCCGCTCGCCGAGGCGGTCACCGAGCTGAAGACGGTGCCGAAGGACCGGATGGACGAGGCGGAGTCGGTCTTCTAAGGAGCTGCCGCGAAGTCGCGTGCGTCGGTGCGGGGCGTTGCCCGCATGAGGAGCCTGCGGGGCCGCAACGCCAGCCCCAGCGCGGGGCGGACCTGCTGGCCGGGCAGGCGTTCCAGGCGCCAGCGGGCGGCGATGGTCGCGAGGGCGAGGACGGCCTCCGTCATGCCGAAGGTGTCGCCGATGCATTTGCGGGCGCCGACGGCGAAGGGGAGGAGAGCGTGCCGGGGCGGCTGGGGGCGCTCGGGATCCCAGCGGTCGGGGTCGAAGGTTTCGGGGTCGTCGTAGAGGTCCGGCCGGTGGTGGATGAGGTACGGGCTGTAGACGACGCTGCTCCCGGCGGGCAGCCGGTACCCGCCCAGGTGGGTGTCGGCGGTGACGGTGCGCGTGAAGATCCAGCCCGGCGGGCGCAGCCGGAGGGTCTCGGTGATGACGCGGTGCGTCAGTTCCAGGCGGGGCAGGTCGGCGTGGGTCGCCCTGGCTCCGTTCAGGACGGTGTCGACCTCGGCGTGCAGCCGCCGCTCGATCCGGGGGTGCCGGGCCAGCAGGTCGAGGGCCCAGGCCAGGAGGGCGGCAGTGGTCTCCGTACCGGCGAGGAAGAAGGTGACGATCGTGTCGCTGATCTCCGCGTCGGTCATGCCGTGCCCGTCGCCTTCGGCGTCGTGGGCCATGATCAGAGCCGAGAGCAGGTCGTCGTGGTCGACGCCCTCGGCGCGGCGCTGGGCGATGATCTGGTCGAAGGCGTCGCGTAGCCGGGCGCACGCGCGCACGTGGGAGCGGTTGCCCGGGGTGGGGAGCCGGTCCAGCGGGGGGACCATGAACATGCGCTGGTAGAAGCCGTCGAAGAAGGTCTTCACGTCCTTGAGGACCGGGCCGAGTTCGCCTGCGGGCAGCGCACCGGAGAACAGGGTGGCGGCCGTGACCTTGGACGTGATGGTCATCATCTCGGTGGGCACGTCCAGGACCTGCCCGGCACGCCACGAATCGGCCACGTCCTCGATGCAGGGGCTCATGGCCTTCGCGTAGTCGGGGAACCGCGCCGGGTGGAAGGCGGGCTGGGCCAGCCGGCGCAGCCGCCGGTGCGCGCTGTACGGACAGCTGGCGAGCCCGTCGTCGCCCACGACTTCCCGCACCCGGTCGAAGATCGGGCCGCCCTTGTCGAAGACGCGGTCGTCGACCAGGGCACGTCGGGTCAGTTCCGGATCACAGATCGCCACCAGCGTGAAGGGGCCCAGCCGGATGCGGACGAGGTCACCGTGGGCAGGCAGCGAGTTGAGGAACTCCAGCGGGTTGCGGAGCAGCGGAACCAGATGACCGACGAGGGGCCGTGCCTTGGGGGCAAGGGGGACCGGGCGCGAGTTCGTCATGGCTGCTGCTCTCCGTTGAGGTGGGAACACGCTTCTCCGCTCAGGTGGGAGGACGCTTCTCCGTTCAGGTGGGAGGACGCCGGGACCTCTGGGGCATCGGGGCTGCGCAACCCGTAGCGGGGCGTCTCCAGCGACCAGGTGTAGACGGAGTCGACCCAGTGGAAGATGGCCTGGGCGTGCTTCCTGGCCGTGTCGGGCAGGGAGGTGTCCGCGTGGATCGCGGCAGCGGTGTTCGCGTTCTCGTAGCGCATGGCGGCGTTGAGAGTGAGCGCGCAGGAGAAGGCCATGTCCAGGGGAATCCCGTACTCCTGGCAGATGACGCCGACGAGGCTGAGCTGTTCCCCCGACTCGGCGGCCACGTGGCAACTGTGCAGGTCGTTGTCCAGACCGACGAGGAGGCTGCCCTGTTTCATGAGCTGCAGCAGTGGTTCAGGAAGCTTCTCACCCGGCCCGACGAGGCCCGGCTGAAGTCGTTGGACCCACATGCCGAGAACGATCCCCGCCGTGCGCGTCCGATGCCTCAAGTACCGGTCCAGGCTCGGGAGAGGTGCCCCGTTCTCCCATGCTTGCCGAGCCGTGTACTCGTGCAGGAATCCCAGCAGGAGTTGCGTGAAGCCGGGTATCAGCCCGGCCCCTCCCGCCGCGACGATGTCGTCGCGGAGGCTGGCCAACGGCCTGAGGATGTCTGGTCCGTCGGACGGGGAACGTCCCTTCTCCAGGGTCGCTCGGACGGGTTCCACCAGCTGACCGACCGGCTGATCGCTGCCGAGGTCCACGGAGTTCAGCCAGAACAGGATCATTTGCAGCTTGGCCAGCGGGAGCAGCACATCCCAGGGGGCCTGCGGGGCGAAAAGCCCCACCAGGTGCCCGGGGGTGGCTTCGCTCGTTATCTTGATGTGGTCTTCGCTCAGTCCGAGGTCGGTCGCCCAGGCGAGAACGGCGGACTCAAGACGGCTGGTCTGCGGATGCTCGGGGTACGTTGCACGTCCCTTGACCAGATGGGCGAGCAGCCAGGGTTTGAGGGAGTGGTAGGAGCCGGCGATGTCGTCCGTCGTCTTGGGGTGGGGGAACAGGAGAGGCCCTTGGGACATGGCGTACTTCCTTCCGGCGCTACTTTCCGAAACGGCGCTGACGGTTGGCGTAGAAGGCCAGGGCGCGGTGGAGATCCGACTGGGTGAAGTCGGGCCACAGGACGGGGCAGAAATAGAGTTCGGCGAGAGCCGCCTGCCAGAGCATGAACCCGGACAGCCGTTGTTCGCCGGAGCTGCGGATCACCAGGTCCGGATCGGGTAACCCGCTGGTGGACAGGGCCTGCGCGAACGACCTCTCGGACACGGAGAAGCCGGCGGACGTGACCGCCTGGTGGGCGATGAGGCGCGCCGCGGCGAGGATGTCCTCCCGGCCGCTGTAGCCGACCGCGAAGTTGATCTGTGGGCCACGGTTGTGGCGGGTGGTGGTCTCCGCCTCGCTCAGCGCGGCCGCCAGGGAACGGGGGAGCAGCCGGGGATCCCCGAGGTGACGCATGCGCCAGTGCCCGGTTGCCGCCAGCCGGCGGGTCAGTTCGGAGATGATGTCCAGGAGTTTGTGGAGCTCGGCCGTCGTGCGGTTGAGGTTGTCCGTCGAGAGCAGCCACCAGGTGGTGGTCTCTATGCCCACGGCCTCACACCAGTGAACGGCCCGGCAGACGTTGTCCGCGCCCTCCTGGTGGCCCTGCTCGACGGGATGGCCATGGGCGCGTGCCCAACGGCGGTTTCCGTCCACAATGAAGGCGACGTGACGTGGGGGGTTGTTCGCGACCTGGGGGAATCCTTCCCGCGTCGCGGTGGGGCCGGATGGATCCGGTAGACCTGTGGTGTCGGGGTAGTCGCGTGGGAGCGGACTCATCGGGCACTTCCTTATCGCCTGGGACCAGGGCATGCACAGCCAATACGAATGCAGCGGGCGCTATGAGCAAGGCAAGGGGAAAGGGCGGTGGATGGGCCGCGGGGGAAATGCCTGGGCGGGGGTCGAAGCCACCCCGCCGGTGCGGAAGTTACCGATGATCACGCAGGATTCCGGTGGTGAAACGGAATGCCCGCGGAGAGCGCCTCCACAGTGGTCGCAGTGCCGGCGGCGGTTTCCCCGGCGGTGTCCTCCCCGGGAATCCTTCTCCGCTCTACCGGGTTTGGAAAGGCGCGTCCAGCAGCGCCTGACGTGCGCACCCACCAATGGAAGGCCCTCCACGGCTCCTGGGGAGGGCGTTCGAGACGCCCCTCGCAGCGCTGCGTCCGCACCGCACGGCCCGCGCGCCGGGCCGCCGGTCGCACGCGCTCCGACTGCGGGGCGCGTGGGAGCGGAGTGGGCCGGGCCGACGCCGGGTGCGGGTCATCCGGTCCGGGCGCAGGCGCAGGACCGGGTTCATGGGTCGAGCACTCGCTGAAGCGGCGGATGAGCCCGGTCACGTACGGCGCGACGCGGGCCAGGTCCCCGGGGCGAGGGCACGCGCCCTCTCCAGGAGGAGGGGCGCGTGCGCTCGGAGATGCCCGGGGTGCCGTCCGGGGCGCCGGTGCCGGGCGGGCGGGCCCGCGCCCCCAGGCCTCAGTCCGTGAGGTCGGGCACCAGCGGCCAGAAGTGGTCGAGGATGCGGTCCAGGAAGTCGCGGCCCGCGTGCCCCGACGCGTCCGCGCTCGCGCCGCCGCCCCAGCTGAGCGTGCGCACCATCCGGGACTGGTAATCGTCGTGCAGCTTGCGCAGCGGGCCCTCGACGTCCCGTTTCTCCACGGCGAGCAGCTTGCTGACCGGGCGTATGTAGCCCTGCCAGCGGGTCGTCACCGCGCTGCGCAGCAGCCCGGCGAGGTCGTCGGCGCGGCCCGTCACCGTGACGAAGTCGGGCAGGGAGAGCCGCAGCGTGCGCGCGAGGGCCGCGGACTGGCGGTCCGTGCCGCGCCAGTGGTCGGTCTCCTCCATGCGCAGATACGCCTGGATCTCCACGCCCGCCCCGCGCGCCACGTCCTCCGGGGCGAGGCCGCGGGCGAGGCGGTGCTCCCGCAGCGTCGTGGCCGCGCCCATCAGCTCGCCCGGCGAACACCACAGCGTCGCCGCGAGCGCGGCCAGCTCGGCGGCGTTCGGCGCGGCGAGCCCGCGCTCCCACGCCATGACGGTGTCCGGCGTGACATGGGCGAGGCCGTAGCTGGCCCGTATGCCGTACGCGACGTGGCCCGGAGCCATGCCCAGCGCCTCCCGGAGGCGGCGCGCGGCGGGGAAGTTGAAGGGCGGCGTGGGCTGGCTCGGTTGCACGGGCACACGGTATGGCCGTATGGGGGTGGCGACTACGGTCTGTTCACACAGGGTTGCGGCTCATATGAAAGTACGGCTGGCGGGCGCCCTCCATGTGCTCCACGCGCCCCCCTTTGTGCGGGAATCAGCCCTTGACCGCACCCCCCAGGGCGAACCCCCCGCCCAGCTTCCGCGCCACCAGGACGTACAGCAGGATCACCGGCGTGGAGTAGATGAGGGAGAACGCCGCGAGCTGGCCGTAGACGATGGCGCCCTTGGAGCCGAAGAAGTCGTTGATGCTGACCGCCGCCGGCATCTGGTCGGGGGACAGGAGCAGCATGAAGGGGACGAAGAAGTTGCCCCACATCATGACGAACGAGAAGACCGTCACGACGGCCACACCGGGGCCCATCAGGGGCAGGACGATCCGGATCAGGGACTGGAAGGGCGATGCGCCGTCCGTCCAGGCGGCCTCCTCCAGTTCCTTGGGGACGCCGTCCATGAAGTTCTTCATCAGCCAGATCGCGAACGGGAGCTGGGACGCGGCGAAGAAGAAGATCGTGCCCTGCATGGTGTCGATGAGGTCGACGCGGACGAACAGCGCGTACACCGGAACCATGATCGCGGTGATGGGCAGGCTGGTGGCGAAGAGGATCGTGAGCATGAAGGGGCGGTTCAGGCGGGACCTGTAGCGGGACAGCGGGTACGCGGCGAGGGCCGCGCTGATCACGGTCAGGAGAGTGCCCCCGCCGCACAGCAGGAGGCTGTTCAGCATCGGCGTGAACGTGATCTCGTCGGTGAGGACCGCGTCGAAGTTGTCGAGCGTGATGCCGTCGGGGGCCTTCATGCCCACGTCGGCCTTGGGGTCGAGCGCGGACAGGAGCACCCAGGCGAGCGGTACCGCGAAGGTCGCGGCGACGGCCAACAGGCCGATGTCCGCGGCCAGTTTGCGGCTTCTCGTACGGCGTGCGGACGGTGTGGACGACACTCAGACCTCCGTGCGCAGCAGGCGCATGTAGATGAGTGAGAACAGGGATCCGACCAGGAGGAGGAGCAGCGCCACGGCCGTGCCGTAGCCGATCATGCTCTTCTGGAAGGCCTGTTCGTACATGAACAGCGGGAGGGTCTGGCTGCGGTTTCCGGGGCCGCCGCGCGTCATCACCCAGATCAGGCCGAAGACCGACAGGGTCTGCAGGGTGTTGAGCATCAGGTTGGTGCCGATGGAGCGGCGGATCATCGGCAGGGTGATGTGCCACATGCGGCGCCAGCCGCTCGCGCCGTCCACCTCCGCGGCCTCGGTGATCTCCTTGGGGATCTCGTTCAGGGCGGCGGAGTACACGAGCATCGAGAAGGCCGTGCCGCGCCAGACGTTGGCGAACGACACCGCCAGGATCGGCAGGGTGTAGAGCCAGTTCTGGGACGGCAGGTGGAGGAAGTCCAGGACCGCGTTGAGGGTGCCGTCGCGGCGGAAGAAGGCGTAGAGGAGGAAGCCCGCGACCACCTCCGGCAGCACCCACGCCGTGACGACGACCGCCCCGGTGATCGTGCGGACCGTCTTGGACGCCCGCTGCATCAGCGCCGCGAGGGCCAGGCCCAGGGTGTTCTGGCCGACGATCGACGACAGGAACGTGAAGACCAGCGTCAGCCAGACCGCGTTGATGAAGTCCTCGTCGTCGAACGCCGTCCGGAAGTTCTCGAGGCCGACGAACGACTCGTGGGCCTGGCCCGTGAGCTGGAGGTCCGTGAAGGCGATGTACGCGCAGTAGCCGATCGGGCCCGCGAGGAACAGGGCCATCAGGACGACCGCGGGCGACACCGGCAGGGCCCGGGCCAGGGAGCGGGCGAGCCGCCGGTGGCCCGGGGGAGCCGTCACTTCTCGATCACCTTGCCGTCGGTGGCCGACCCGACCTCGTCGTCATAGCCGCTCGCCGCCTTGTCCACCGAGCCGTCGCCCGTCGTGACCTGCTCCATGGCCTCCTGCATCGCCGTGGAGACCTTCGGATACGCGGGGAACGCCGGGCGGTAGTGCGTGGACGCGACCAGGTCGGTGAAGAACTTGATGCCGGGCTGCGCCTGCACGTACGCCGGGTCCTTGGCGACGTCCTCGCGGACCGAGATGCCGGAGTTGGCGATGTACCACTTCTTCGCGTTCTCCTTGGTCTGCATGGTCTCGATGAACTTGAACGCCAGGTCGGCGTTGTCCGCCTTGGACGGGATCGCCCAGGTCCAGCCGCCGGACATGCTCACCTTGCCGGGCGCCTGGCCGTGCTGCGTGGGCATCGCCGCGAGCCCCAGCTCCTTGGACCACTGAGGCCATTCGTGCCCGGAGCCCGGCAGCCAGTCCTGTGGCAGCCAGGAGCCGTCGAGGTTGATGCCGAGCTTGCCCTCGGGCAGGAACTCGCCGCGCACCCGCGTGGCCATGTTCGGGTCGAGGGCGTCCTCGACGTCGGGGCCGAGCTTCTCCTTGTAGACCGTCTCCACGAACTTCAGGGAGTCCTTGAAGCCCTGGCCGCCCACCACCCACTTCTTCGCCTTCGGGTCGTACAGCGGGTTCTCGCCCGTGCCGTAGAGCAGCATTTCCATGCCCTGCATGGACGAGGTCTCACCGCCGGGTTTGCCGGTGTAGACGTTCAGCGGGACGACGTCGGGGACCTTCTCCTTGATGGTGCGGGCCGCGTCCAGGATCTCGTCCCAGTTCTTCGGCTGCCAGTTCGCGGGCAGGCCCGCCTTCTTGAAGATGTCCTTGTCGAACCAGAGCCCGCGCGTGTCCGTGCCGTCCGGCACGCCGTACGTCTTGCCGTCCTCGGCCTTCGCCGCCGCCTTGGCCGTGTCGATGAACTTCGGCCACTCCTTCCACTTGTCCAGATACGGGTCGAGCGGCTTCAAGTACCCGCTGGTGATGTCGGAGTTGATGAGGAAGGTGTCCTCGTAGACCAGGTCCGGGGCGGTCTTCGGCGAGCGCAGCATCTGCTGCACCTTCGTGTAGTACTCGGCGTCCGGCGCCTTGATCGGCACCAGTTTCACCTTCTTGCCCGGGTTGGCCTTCTCGAACTGCTTCTTCATCGACTCCAGGTAGTCGTCCATCACCCGGATCTTGTTGTCCATCGACTGTTTGTACGAGACCTTCACGGTGTCCGGGTCGTCGCCGGAGCCGCCGCCGCAGGCGGTCAGGGTGGAGGCGGCGAGCACGGCTGCCAGGAGCAGAGGGGCGGGGGCGGTGGGGCGCACGGGCACGACCTCCTACGGTCCGACGCGGCCGCGCCGCGGCGCGGGGGTGCTGCCGCGCGGGGCTGCTGCCGGTGAACGTAAGCGCGGGCTCGGAGCAAGGTCAATGCCCTTGCAACGGGGTTGCTGCAGCAGTGCGTTGACGCTTGTCAGTAACGTGACAACGTTGTTATGGGGTGGGGGTTTGGGGGTTGTGGATCAGGCCTCGGGCCCCGGGGGCGGTCAGGCCGGGGGCAGCCAGCGGTAGATCAGTTCCGGGCGGCCCACGTGGCCGTACTGGGGGCTGCGGGCGGCGCGGCCGGTGGTCACCAGGTGCTCCAGGTAGCGGCGGGCCGTGATGCGGGAGAGGCCGGTGGTGTCCGCGGTCGCCGCGGCGGTGAGGCCGTCCGGGGCCGCGTCCTGGAGCGTGCGGGTCACTTTCTCCAGGGTGGGGCCGCTGAGGCCCTTCGGCAGGGCGGCGGGGGCCGGGGCCCGCAGGGCCGCGAGGGCGCGGTCCACCTCGTCCTGGCCCGTCGCCTCGCCTGCGGCGTTGCGGAATTCCGCGTAGCGGGTGAGGCGGTCGCGGAGCGTTGCGAAGGTGAAGGGTTTCAGTACGTACTGGACGACGCCCAGGGAGACGCCCTCGCGGACCACCGCCAGGTCGCGGGCCGAGGTCACCGCGATGACGTCCGCGCGGTGGCCCGCCGCGCGGAGGGTGCGGGCCAGGGCCAGGCCGTGGCCGTCGGGGAGGTTCAGGTCGAGGAGGATCAGGTCGACCGGGGCCCGGTCCAGGGCTCTGCGGGCTTCGGCGGCCGTGTGGGCCGTCGCGGTGGCCTCGAAGCCGGGGACCCGGTTCACGTAGAGGACGTGGGCGTCGGCCGCGACGGGGTCGTCCTCGACGACCAGGACCCGGATGGGCTGAGGGTCGGTCATCTGGCGGCCTTTCCGTCGGTACGTACGCCGACCCGTGCGGGTTCCAAGGGCAGGCTCGCCGTGAACTCTGCCCCGCCCTCCTCCGGTTCCGTCAAGGTCAAGGTGCCGGCGTGGCGGGTCACCGTCTGGTGGACCAGGGAGAGGCCGAGGCCGCGGCCGGAGGGGGCCTTGGTGCTCCAGCCGTGTTGGAAGACCGATTCGCGTTGGGAGGGGTCGACGCCGGGGCCGGTGTCCGTGACGCGGAGGAGGAGGCCGCCGGACTCCGCGCGGACCGTGACCGTGACGCGGGCCGCGGGGGAGCCCTGGGCCGCGTCGACGGCGTTGTCGATGAGGTTGCCGAGGATGGTGACCAGGTCGCGGGGCGGCAGGCCGGTGGGGAGCATGCCGTCGTCGACGCTGGTGTCGGCGGAGACGACGAGCTCGACGCCGTGCTCGTTGGCCTGGGCGGCCTTGCCGAGGAGCAGGGCGGCGAGGACGGGTTCGTTGACGGCGGCGACGACCTGGTCGGTGAGGGCCTGGGCCAGCTCCAGCTCGGCGGTGGCGAACTCCACGGCCTCGTCGGCGCGGCCCAGCTCGATGAGGGAGACCACGGTGTGCAGCCGGTTCGCGGCCTCGTGGGCCTGCGAGCGCAGCGCCCGGGTGAAGCCGCGTTCGGAGCTCAGCTCGCCCGCGAGGGCCTGGAGTTCGGTGTGGTCGCGCAGGGTCACGACGGTGCCCTTGCGGTCGCCGCCGGACACCGGCGAGGTGTTCACGACGAGCACCCGGTCGGCCGTCAGATGCACCTCGTCCACCCGCGGCCGGGTGTCGAGCAGCGCGCCGGTGAGCGGCGCGGGCAGGCCGAGGTCGGTGACGTACCGGCCGACGACACCCTCGGGCGCGCCGAGCAGCTCGCGGGCGCCGTCGTTGATGAGGGCGACGCGGCGCCGCCCGTCGAGCATGAGCAGCCCTTCGCGGACGGCGTGCAGCGCGGCCTCGTGGTAGTCGTGCATGCGGCTCAGCTCGCCGGCGTTCATGCCGTGGGTGCTGCGGCGCAGGCGGGCGTTGATCACGTAGGTGCCGACGGCGCCGAGGGCGAGCGCGGCGACGGCGACGCCGAGCAGCGCGAGGAGCTGGCCGCGGGCCTTCTCGCTGATGGCGTCGATGGTGATGCCCGCGCTGACCAGGCCGACGATCCGGCCGTGCTCGCCGCGCCGGTCGTCCCCGCCGTCGAAGACGGGCGTGACCACGCGCGCGGAGGGGCCGAGGGTGCCGGTGTAGATCTCGGTGAAGGTCTGGCCGCGCAGGGCCTCCGCGGTGTGGCCGAGGAAGCGCTCGCCGATGCGGTCGGGGTCGGGGTGGGTCCAGCGGATGCCGCGCGGATCCATGATCGTCACGAAGTCGACGCCGGTGTGCAGCTGCACGTCGGTGGCGTACGGCTGCAGCCTGCGGGACGGGTCCTCGCCGCGGATCGCCTCGCGCACCGACGGCGAGTCGGCCACCGCGCGGGCGGCGGCCGTGGCCTGGCGGAGCGCGGCCTCCTCGGCCTGGTTCCGGTCGCTCAGGTACGTGAACAGGGCGCAGCCCGCGACCACGACCGCCACCAGGACCACCTGCATCGCGAAGAGCTGACCGGCGAGGCTGCGCGGCCCGCGGGGTCGGCGGGGCGGATGGGGCGGTCGGGGGACCTGGGGCATGTTCCCAGTCTGCCGTGACGTGTATGTGCGAACTAAATGAACGTAAGGGTGACCGCCGTCACAGGCCGGGAGATAGTCACCCGGAATCGCCAGGACGTGAGCCGCACGACGGGCGAGGAGCCAGACGCCAGTCGTACGCAGCGTACGTAGCCCAAGGAGGCACCCCGTGGCAGAGGGACAGACGGCGGTCGACACCGCCGGTACGGGCGCACCGCCCGCCAAACGGGACCGGACCCACTACCTGTACATCGCCGTCATCGTCGCCGTACTGATCGGTATCGCCGTCGGCTTCATCGCGCCGGACTTCGCCAAGGAGCTCAAGCCGATCGGCACCGGCTTCGTGAACCTGATCAAGATGATGATCTCGCCGATCATCTTCTGCACGATCGTTCTCGGCGTGGGCTCCGTCCGGCAGGCGGCGAAGGTCGGCAAGGTCGGCGGGCTCGCTCTCGCCTACTTCATGGCGATGTCCGTGGTCGCCCTCGCCATCGGCCTGATCGTCGGCAACATCCTGCACCCCGGCGACGGCATGGACCTGACCTCGTCGGACAAGGAGGCGGGCCACACCGCCGCCGACGAGGCGGACAAGGGCCTGGTCGACTTCGCGCTCGGCATCATCCCCAAGACGATGGTCTCCGCCTTCACCGAGGGCGAGGTCCTCCAGACCCTCCTGGTGGCCCTCCTCGTCGGCTTCGCCCTGCAGGCCATGGGCAAGACGGGCGAGCCGGTGCTGCGCGGGGTGCAGCACATCCAGAAGCTGGTCTTCCGCATCCTGGGCATGATCATGTGGGCCGCGCCCATCGGCGCGTTCGGCGCGATGGCCGCCGTGATCGGCGAGACCGGTACGGACGCCTTGAAGGCGCTCGCCACCATCATGATCGGCTTCTACATCACCTGTGCGCTGTTCGTCCTGGTGGTGCTCGGCACGCTGCTGCGCCTTGCCACCGGCGTGAACCTGTTCAAGCTGCTCAAGTACCTGGGCCGGGAGTTCCTGCTCATCCTGTCCACGTCCTCGTCGGAGTCGGCGCTGCCGCGGCTCATCGCGAAGATGGAGCACCTGGGCGTCAGCCGTCCCGTCGTCGGCATCACCGTGCCGACCGGCTACTCCTTCAACCTCGACGGCACGATGATCTACCTGACGATGGCGTCGCTGTTCATCGCCGACGCGATGGACCAGCCGCTGGGCATCGGCGAGCAGATCTCGCTGCTGCTGTTCATGATGATCGCGTCCAAGGGCGCGGCGGGGGTGTCCGGCTCGGGCATCGCTGTCCTCGCCAGCGGCCTGCAGTCGCACAAGCCCGCCCTCGTCGACGGCGTCGGCCTGATCATCGGTGTCGACCGCTTCATGAGCGAGGCTCGGGCGCTGACGAACTTCGCCGGCAACGCGGTGGCCACGTTGTTGATCGGTACGTGGACGAAGGAGGTCGACCGGGAGCGGGTGGCCGCCGTCCTCGACGGCAGGATTCCGTTCGACGAGCGGACGCTTCTCGATGACGACCACGGGGACGTGGGGCCTTCCCTGGAGAAGAAGCCCGCGTCCGAGGCCGAGGACGAGGTCCCCGCGGGACGGGCCGCCGCGGATGAGGCGGCCGCCGTCAAGGTCTGACCCTCGCGTGCCCCTGGACGGGGCCGGGGCCGAAACGGCTCTCGGCCCCGTCCTCAAGTTCTCCCGAGCTCCGATGGAGCAGGGGGGACCCCCACGACGGGCTGTTGGTTCCCCCTCAGCAGCGCCGAACCCAGGGGCGTCAGCACGTGGTGTACCGCGTTGCTCTGGCGGACGCTGGAGACCAGGCCCGCCTCGCGCAGGACGGCGGCGTGTTCGCTCGCCGAGGAGAGGGAGACCCCGGCCCGGCGCGCCAGTTCCGTGGTGGTGGGATCGCCGCCGAGTGCCTGGAGCACGGCCGCCCGGGTGTGGCCGAGCAGCGGAGCGAGACCCTCGTACGCGGGCCGGGCGGCGTCGGCCGGACGCGGCCGGACCGGATACACGAGCGTCGGCGGCAGCGCCGTGTCCGCGAGGGCGACCGGGCTGCGGGCGAAGCAGGACGGCACCAGGAGCAGCCCCCGCCCGTCCAGCCGCAGGTCCCGGTCGACCGGGTACGCGACTTCGAGCACCGGCGACCGCCACCGCATCGACGGGCCGTACGTCCGCAGCATCGCCTCCGCGCCGCCGTGCCACAGTGCGTGCAGGCGCAGGGCGCGGTCGGTGTGCGCCCGCCGGGTGACGCGGGACCAGTCCGGGCCGAGCGTCCCCTGGTGGTACGTGCGCAGGGCGCGGGCGAGCCGCCGCAGCGCCGCTGGTTCGCCGTCGGCCAGGGAGCGGGTCCAGGACGGCAGCGGGTTGCGGTCGCCGAGGACGGCGAGCTCGGCGCGCAGCCGGGTGCGCGGCGTGCACATCAGCGCCTCCAGGCCGTGCTCCAGTCCGGCCGCCGCGGCGGGCGGGGTGAGGAAGTCCGGGAAGTACCCGCGCCGCGGTACGAGCGGCAGGAGCATCCCGAGCGGCCCCCGCCGGTCGCCGTGCCCTGAACGGCGACCGGCGGCAAGGGCCGGATCGGGACGCCGGTCCTGGAGCCGGTGCAGGCTGAGGACGGTCTCCCAGAGCGGGTCGGCCCCGTCGGAGACCCGGGTGCGGACGAGATCGGTGGCGGTGAAGTGGACACGCAGCACGATGTGTTCCCCCGATGGTGTCGAGCGGTCGCCGATCCCCCGAACGGCGACAAGGACGACGATCTCGATGAGACGTGCCGTCGGCAAGCAGGACACGTCCCGCTGGGACGGTGGGACGCCCGCATGCGCCCTGCCTGCTATGTTCTGCCGCTGTGGGACGGACACAGGGGCAAGCCCATGAGTGAGACTCACGAACTGGCCGATCTTCTGCAGGAGTTGAAGGAGCGCAGCGGCCGCAGCTACACGGCTCTCGCGAGCCGCACCGGCCTGAGCCGCTCCTCGGTGCACCGCTACTGCCAGGGCCTGACCGTGCCCGCGAGCTTCGGCACGGTCGAGCGGATCGCGCGGGTGTGCGGGGCGGGGCAGCGGGAGCTCGACCGGCTGTACGGGGCGTGGGCGCGGGCGGAGGCGCGGGCGCGGGAGGCGGAGCGGGACGCCGGGCGGGAGGCGGCGGACGAGGAAGCCGCGGCGGCGGACGAGGAAGCCGCGGCGGCGGGCGTCGAACGGCCCGCCGCACAGGGCGACGTCCCGGGAACCCGGGGGACGTCCCCGCGCCCGCGCGGGGCGGCCTGGATCGCCGGATCAAGCCCCCGGCAGCGCCTGCGTACGCTCCTGCTCGCCGTCGTCGTCGCCGTCACCGTGGTGAGCGCCGTGACCTTCGACCGGCGGCCGGACTCGGGCGGCACGGGCAGCACCGGTACGGCCAGCGGCGGCACCGTGGACCGGCCGTCCGGCCAGCAGGCCGAAGGGCCGTACTGGGCCCTGGCGCCCAAGCCGCTCGACCGCGAGTTCTTCGGCGTCACGATGAACAGCGACACCGGCCTCATGCCGGACTTCGCCGTCAGCGGGGTCCGCCTCTGGGAGACCGAGACCCGGTGGGCCCAAGTCGAGCCGGAGCGGGGGAAGTTCGACTGGGAGATCCTGGAGCGCACGGTACGAGGCGCCGAACGCAAGCACCTGCCCGTGCTGTTCGTGTTCGGCGGCACTCCGGGCTGGGCGGCCCCCGGCGGCCCGATGACGCCGTACCCGGACGACTCGCGTGCCGCGCCCCCGGACGATCTGGCCGACTGGGAGCACTTCGTCGAGAAGGTCGCCATCCGCTACCGCTCCCGGATCGGGGCGTACGAACTCTGGGACAGCGTGGGCGCCACCACGCACTACGACGGGAGCATGGCCACCCTGGCCGAGATGGTGCGCCGGGCCGCGCGCATCATCCGGCGCGTCGACCCGGACGCGAAGGTGGCGTGTCCCTCCTTCGGCAAACTGTGGACGGCCGAAGGCAGGGCGCTGCTCGCGAAGTTCGCCCACACCGGGGCGTACGGGTTCTGCGACACCGCGGCGCTCAAACTGCACCCGCGCCGGGCCGACGGCCCGCCCGAGGAGATCATCGAACTCGCGGCGAAGGCCGAGGCCATCTTCCGCAGGAACGACGAGGGCCGCCGCGTGTGGGGCACCGGACCGGGCGCGGAGGTCGACGACGGCGCCCGCCTCTCCGCCCGGCGCGCCAACGACTATGCCGTGCGCTTCTACCTGGTCGGCCTCTACGCCCGTAGGTCGTTCGTCGAGCGGATGTACTTCTACGCCTGGGGCGGCAGGAACATCCCCCTGGTCGTCCAGCCCGTCGGCGGCCCGCCCACGGAGCCGGGCCGCCGCATCGGCCGCCTGCACGGCTGGCTCGCCGGCCAGCGGATCACCTCCTGCGGCAAGGGCACCGGAGTCGGCCTCCCGCCCGGCGTCTACGAGTGCGTCTTCCTGCCCGGCGAATCCCGCGAGTCCGGGCCGACGGGTCCCCGCCTCGCGATCCGCTGGACCCAACGGGGCCGTGCTGTGGCCGAGTTGGACAAGGGAGCCCATCGGCTGCGGCGGATGGACGGCGGGGTGGAGCGGGTGCGGGCGGGGGAGCGGGTGGTGTACGGGGAGTCGCCGGTGCTGGTGGAGTACCGGGCGTGAGGGCCCGGGTGCCCGGCTCTCATCGGCGGAGGGCGGAGGGGCCTGCGGGCAGCCGGGGAATCAGGGGTAGAGGTCGACCTTCTGGCCGTCCGGGACTTGGTAGCAGCCTGACACGAGGTTGAGGCTCAGGATCGGCGGATCGCTCTTCGACATATTGACGACGGTGACGCTGACCTTCTTCTTGTCGTGGTCGGCGGTCATTTCGACGCTCTTGTTCTTACTGGTGTTCGGCCCGTATGCGACGATCTTCCATCCGTGCTTCGGCAGTTCCCGCTTGAGTCGCGCCATCGCTTCGGCGAGGTCGCTCGCCGAGGCGGGGGAGAAGCTCCACGGATGGTAGATGCGGAAGTACTTCTTCGAGTCTTTCCCCGAGCATTCCGTGACTCCGGGGTCGTTGTCGGACGCCTTCCCCTTCACGCCGATCAGGTCGTATATGCCGCTGGACGTCTTCTTCATCGTTTCGACGGCGTCGTGAGAGGTGCTGGTGCCCGCCGACGGGACGCCATCGGATTTGTCGTCGCTCATGCCACATCCGGTCAGGGTCGCAAGTGCAAGGGGCGCGGCGAGCACGGAGGCTCGCATGGTGATTCTCATGCCTGGGTTCTCCTACTTCGAACGCTCAACTTCTTCGCTCGTCAATGGATTGGACGGCGGTGGCTCCAATTTGACCTCGTCGTCTCTCCCCGCGACCACTCGGGCCTGATTCAGCAGACTTACTGATTCCTCGTCCCAGTAACCGCTGTGGCCTTCGGTATCCGTGGCCATTTGGTTGGCACCGAATCCCGGGTCGCTCGGAATGATGAACATGTCCCCGCCGTGTCCATAGCGGCCTAGGTCGGGGACCACATCCCCCTTTGCTTCCTCGTTCCACACGTGCCCCTTGGGGACGTCCAGCTCGTCGGCGCCCGACACCTTGACGCCGGGGCTGCCCGCGAAGACGACATCGTCGGCGTTGAGATCCCCGGTCTCGGCCGCCGCGCCGATAAGGGTTGATCCGTAGGAATGGCCGATCACGCTGCGGTGGGGTTCCGAATCGCCCGTGTGGGCTGCCTCGAGGCCGTCCAGGAACTGGTTGAACGCCGGGGCTCCGTCGTACGCGTAGTGCTCGAAGGGCGCGTCCTTTCCGACGGTGTCAGGAGCGTCGTATCCGAGCCAGGTGATGGTGGAAACGGACTTCTCGCCGGCCAGGCCGTCGGCCGCGTTCCATACCTTGACCGCGCGGTTGATGTCACCCTCGATGTTCGGGAGTGATGCTTTCGTCCCCGGCACGTAGACAGACTGGTGATCCGCCGTGTCCGGGTTTCCGTTGGCGATGATCGCGCGGCCGTCACCCTCGGTGCTGAATCCCAGCAAGTACGCCGGGGGAGTCCTCGTTGTACCGGCTGAGTCGAAGCGCTTCTGAATCAGCTCCATCCCGTCGATGGACTTGTGGGCGTCCCTGCGTGCCTTTTCCCACTTCCACCACTCCGGGTTCTCGACCTTTCTGTTCACCTCCCCGGTCTGGGGGTTGGTGAATTCCGTGTAGCGCGCGGGCTCCGGATGCTTCTTCAGCCAGGTGTCGTACTCGACCTGCGCGGTCCCGCGGGCCTCGGCGAGGACCATCCGGTTCGCCTCGTCACGGACGGTGGAGGGCAGGCCGTCCAGGCTGCCGACGGAGTCCGGGCGCATGGCGGTCCACGCCGATCGTTCGTCGGCGTCGAGGCCCTTCCACCACTCCGCGTTGGCCTTCGGGTCGCCGTTCTTGGGCGGTTGCGGCAGTGAGTCGAGGTACTCCTTGCCCGCCGCGTTCACCCCCTTGGTGTCCGAGGAGACGTCAGCCCAGTCACGGTCGCTGACCGTCAAGTCGTCGTCGGCCTTCAGCGCACGCAGCTTCGGGGCCCACTTCGTGTCGGCCTCCGTCGCTTCCTTGAGGGCCGCGGCGATCCGGTCCGCGCAGTCCTGGGCGAGGCGGGCCTTGGGGTTGGGGTCGAACCCGGCCGCCTGGCGGCCGACGGCGGAGGCGGTGTCGTCGGTCAGGCCGGTGGCCGTGCCGCCGTCCGGGGTCCTGCCGTCCTTGCCCTTCTCGCCGCCCGGCGGATAGCCGACCGAGCCGTCGGCGTGCACGGTGAGCCCGGCGGCCTTGGCGTCGGCGAGGGCCGCGTCGAGCTTCTTCTTGGCCGCTTCCATCTCGTACGAGAACGCGTCGAGGGCCGAACCGACGAGACCGCACTCGGTCTGGACGTAGTGGAAGTTCTTCCCCAGCTCCGCCAGTTGCTTGATCGCCGCCGACGCGGCCTCGCCCTTCAACGACTTCCGCATGGCCGCGGCGATCTGCGTCCCGACGCGGTCGTGAGCCGCGCGCGCCATGTCCGACGTGCGGCGGTATCCGTTGGCCGCCTCCGCGTACTCGTTCGGTTTCAGGGCCTTGAGTGTCGCAAGATCCATGACGCCCGACTACCGTCCCTTGCCCTGTCCGCCGATCGCGGGCGTGTCCCCGTACGCGATCTTCAGGTTGCCGATCGCGGCCCTGACCGAATCGTCGGTCCTCAACTGCTCGTTGCCGGCCTTCTCAAGGAGCCCCGCGAGCGCTCCGCAACGGCGGTTCACGGCCTTCACGTAGCGCTCCCAGGAGGCGTGGACCTCCTTCTGGGCGCCCGCCGTCCGGCAGCCGCTGTCCGCTCCCAGGCCGTTCTGGCCGTCGGAGAGCTGATCGAGCGCCTTGCCGATGCCCTCGCGCAACGAGCCGATGTCGTGGCCCGCCTTGGCCCAGGCCTTCTTGTCCGACACCAGGCTTCCGGTGTCGACCCCGGAGCCGGGCTCCGTCTGGTTCAGTTGCATTCGTGCGGTGTGCTGCTCGGCGGCCTCGGCTTTGAGCTGCTCCCACTCCTCCCACGCCACGCGTGTCCTCCCCGTTCCTGTGTCGCGCCGACAAGCGGTGTGCATGTGCCACCGCAACGTATCGGTGATCAACGCGTACGGTACGGCGTCCGTGTGAACGGCTGCTGGGTTTCGGTCACTTACGGTTTCCGCGCACGCGCGTTCGGCGGCCGTTGGTGGCTGCTCGACGCGGCGAGGTGGTTTCGCGAGCGGGTGCTCGGCATGCTTTGAGCCATGAATGCGGGGAGGCGGGACAGCGGCCTGCGGTGGTTGTTCGGGGGCGGGGCCGCGCTGTTGCTCGCGGGGTGCGGCTGGGCGGCCGTGACCCTGCGGCACAACGCGCTCGAACCGCAGGACATGGCCGGGGTGCTTGGACTGCCGCTCGGCGTCCTCGGCATTCTCGTCGGCGCCGCCGTCAGTCTCCGCGCGCTCCGCCTCCAGCAGGCGACCGACGCCCGCGCGGCCGCGCTCGCCCAACTCGCCCACGCCGTCCAGGACGTGGAGGTCGCCGAGCGCACTCACATGCTCGGCACCGGCGCGCACCTCATCGACCTGCCGGTGGACGTGACCCCACGTCAGGGCGGTGCCGAGCCGTCCGGGCGGCAGCGGTTGTCCGATGTGGCCGGGTGGTACTGCGCGGAGCCCGGGCGGCTTGTCGTGATCGGGGAGCCGGGGGCCGGGAAGACCGTGTTCGCCGTGCACCTCGTGGTGCGGTTGCTCGGCGTGCGCGGAGCCGAGGACGCGGTGCCCGTGCGGCTCGCCGTCCGGGATCTGCCTCCGGCGCGGACCCGGCGCCGGTGGTGGGGCGGGCGTCGCACCGTCGGCGGGTTCGAGCACTGGCTCAAGGACAGTCTCGTCAAGGCGTACGAGGTGCCGGTGGCTGTCGCCGGGGATCTCGTCGCGCGGCGGCTCGTCGTTCCCGTACTGGACGGGCTCGACGAGATGGATCCCGAGGGCGAGGAGCCGGAGCGGGCCTGCCAGGCCCTCGGCGAACTCAACGCCTACCAGGCCGCCGGCGGCAGCGCGCCCCTCGTCCTGACCTGCCGCGAGCAGCGGTACGCGGAGCTGTCCGGCCTGCACACATGGCTCCGTGAGGCCACGCTGCTGCGCGTCGGCGGCGTCGACGCCGAGCAGGCGCGGCGGTATGTCGCTCTCCGGTCCGACGGGCGGCCCTCTCCGATGGACGCCGTCGTCGACGCCATGCGGGACGGAGGCGCGGGCGGGGCCGTCGCCGAGGCCCTCAGTTCGCCGTTCTATTTGGGGCTCGCGCTCGCCGTGTACGGGGAGTCCGCCGATGTGGCGCCGCCCGTCGACGGTGCTTCGGCCGACCAGATCCGTGAGCAGCTGCTCGCCCGGTACGTCCCGGCCGCCACCCGCTCCGCCAACGCGGCGGTGCGGTGGGCGCGGGGGAGCCTGACCGGGGACCGGACCGTGTGGGCGCGGCAGCGCGAGTACGCGCCCCGGCGGGTCCACCGGTGGCTGAGGCGCATGGCCGAGGCCGAGGAGCGCGGGGGCGCCACGCACGGGCGGGTCGTGGGGCCCTACGTGACCCGTGCCGCGTCGATGCTGACGGTCGGTGCCGTCACCGCCGTCGCGCTGTACGTCGTGCCCGACCTGGTGCGCGGGCTCGTACCCGAGGCGTGGTGGGTCCACCGCGAAGGGCTTGCGCAGTCCCTGCTGTTCGCGGGGCTCGTCGCGTTGGGCGCCGCCCACACGCAGTCGGCCACGTTGTGCGAGCGCACCCCCGTGGGGTCGTCGGAGCGCGTGCGCCAGTCGCGGTCCCGGTGGCCGGAACGGTCGCGCCGCGCCCTGTGGTCCGCCGTCTCCAGCGCGGGTTCGGTGGCCCTGGCCCTGGCAGCTTTCGCTCTTGGCGCCATGGCCCCCTTCAGCGACGCGTACGCCGCCGTGCCGCAGGAAGTCTGGTACGCGGTGGGGGTCCTCATCGCCCAGTGCGTGGGCCTGGCCTACCTCGTGGGCACCCCCTTCGTCACCCACCGCGACCGGCGCGGGCTCGTCGCCTGCGTGGCGGTGCCCCTCGTCGCCGGGCCCGTCGCCTGGGTCGCCATGGCGTACGACCCCGTGCTCGCCCTCGCCTGCGCGGGCGCGCTCGCCCTCGTCGCCCTCCTGCTGTGGCGCGCCCGCGCCCTACCCGGCTTCGCCCTGGTCGGCGGGGGCGTGGCCACCGTGATCGGTATGGCGCACGACATCCCGGCACCGGACGACGGTTTCAAGAGCGGCGCCACCGTGGGCGTCCTGCTCTTCTACATCCTCGGCTGCGTCTTCCTCGGCCCGGGCAGCGAGCCCCGCGCGGACGTCGTCGGTCGCCTCTGGCGACAGGCCGCACAGACGTCGAACCTGCCCGTGCTCTGCATCGCGCTCCTTCTCGGCAGGGGATACGAAGCGATGATCGGTTTCGCCGGAGCCGTTTTCCTTGTCGTCGCCTTCAGTGCCGCCGAACTCGGCAGCAGCATGGCGCGCGGTGCGTCGGCCCTAGGCGGTGCGGTTCTTGGCCGGGTGCCGCCCCGTCCCGGCGCGTTTCTGGCCTGGGCCTACCACGCGGGGCTGCTCCGCGTGGTAGGCGGCGAGTACGAGTTCCGGCACCGGGAGCTGCGGGAGTGGCTGGCGCGGAATCCCCGGTGAGGTGGCCTCAGAGCCCGGTCAGGAACGCCTGCCAGGCGGGGAGTCCGAGGAGGAGGGCGGGGCCGTCGGGGTTCTTGGAGTCGCGTATGCCTACGCGGTTGCCTCCGGCGGGGTGGGGGGTGAGGTCGGCGACCTCAAGGCAGTTGCTGGGGACGCCATCGCTGTACGACGACTTGAACCAGGCCGCTGCGGGGGCGAGGTCGGGTGCGTTGAAACGTGCGTTCATGGGGTCACAGCTTTCGCTCTAGTTGGTGCAGGAACTTGGGGGTGTCCTCGGGTGGCAGGGCTGAGGCCACCAGAGCGTTGAACCGGCGTGTGAAGCGGGCGACTTCGCGGGGCCGGTCCGAGGTGGACACAGCGTTCCAGGCGCTGTCGATCTGGACTCGCGGTGGGAACCGGTCACCCAGGTCGAGGATCGCGAAGTCGTTGGTGGCACGGTATCCCCAGCGGAAGGGCAGCACTTGGAGCGTCACGTGCTCCAACTCCGAGCGTTCCAGGAGCCGTGCGTACTGTTCGCGCATCACGTCCGGGCCTCCGACGGGGTACCGCAGGGCGGCCTCGCCGAGGATGACGTGCAGCTTGACCGGGTTCTCCCGGGTGAGGACTTCCTGTCGCCGCATGCGTAGTTCCACGCTGCTGCGGATGCTTTCCGACGTCG
Organism: Streptomyces flavofungini; assembly: GCF_014650815.1. GTDB lineage: Bacteria > Actinomycetota > Actinomycetes > Streptomycetales > Streptomycetaceae > Streptomyces > Streptomyces flavofungini. The sequence continues at coordinate 158,108 of NZ_BMVR01000002.1, read as the reverse complement.
TTTCCTCAACCGGCTTCTGGACCTCGTGCAGCGCCTTCGTGTAGGGCGCCGTCTGGAGGAGGCCGTACACCAGTGTCGGGTGGTACGCCATCATGCTGCGCGCCTCGGGTTCCAGCCCGACGAAGCTGGGCAGCTCGGGCGGCAAGGGTCCACGGTACTGCGTGAGCCAATCCTGCGTCGACGACTCCCGGTTGAGGTTGAGGAAGGAGCTGACGATCTCCTCGTCCGTGACGCCGTACTTGGTCAGCAGCCTGCGCAAGTCACCGACGTTCCGGAAGTTGAGGGCGCCGGTCTCGATCCGTTGCAGCGAGGTCTCGGAGATCTTCAGCCCTTGGACCGCCTGCTTCCGGGTGAGGCCGCCACCGCTCTCGCTCTGCCCGCAGGATTCACGCAACTGCCTCAGCTGTAGGCCCAGTTCCAGGCGCTGACTGGTGCGCCCACGCTTCGCTGCCATGCCACTCGCCTTCGTCGCGCTGTGTGCAACGGCGGTTGCCGTGCGTCGAGTGTGGCAGTCGCTGCTGCACCTCCGCAGCGGCTTGCGCATATCCGGGCATAGTCCAATGTTCCCCTGCTGGATATTCAGCGGACTTTCGATTGCGACCGAACGGGCAAGCCCGCAACCGTCATCACATGACCAATCCCGTGGCTCCGCCCCACACTCCCCTCCCCACCCGGAACTGGTTCTCCAGTTACCCCATGACCCCCGCCTCCGCCCGTCTCGCCCGGCAGCACTCGCGGTGTCGGCTGACCGCCTGGCACTGGGCCGGGGACCTCGACGACGCCGTCCTCGTCGTCTCCGAGCTCGTCGCCAACGCCGCCCGGCACGGCAAGGCGACCGGCCGCCACCTGTGGCTGCGGCTCGCCCTCACCGACGAGGACGAGCTGATCGTCGACGTATCGGACCCGGGCCGCACGTTCCCCGGGTTCGAGGGCGGGGCCGTCGCCCCCGGCGAGGGCGGCCGTGGCCTCCTCGTCGTACGCCAACTCACCGACGAATTCGGCTGGTTCCTGCGCGCGGGCCACGGCAAGACCGTCCGCGCCAAGCTCCCCCGCCCCACGTCAACATGAACAACGCCCCCACGCCAAGACCAGGACACCTTCCGTCCGGGTCATGGGGAAAACTCGCAACGTGATCAGCACATCCGCACGTCTCCTGCGACTGGTCTCCTTGCTGGCCGCCCAGCCATCGTGGACCAACGCCGAACTTGCCGACCGCATCGACGTCACTGAGCGCACCGTGCGGCGGGACATCGCCAAGCTCCGGGACCTCGGGTACGCCATCGAGTCGGACCCGGGGCCATGGGGCGGCTACCGCCTCCGCGCCGGATCCACGGTGCCACCGCTGATACTCGATGACGAAGAAGCGTTCGCCGTGGCTGTCGGCCTGTGCGAAGCCGCGCTCGGAGGCGCCCTCGGCGGTGAGCGGGCCGCGTTGTCCGCGCTGCTGAAACTGCGGCAGGTGCTGCCGCGCCGGATCATCGACCGGCTGGACGAACGGGACGCCGCCTTCGTAGCCGCCGCCCGGGCCGAAGAGCCGCATGCCATGCCGGGCCTGCTCCTTGAGCTGGCCGCCGCGTGCCGCGAGGGCGTGCGCGTCCGCCTCTCGTACGTCGACTGGGAGGGGAGGGGCACGGTCCGGGACGTCGACCCGTACCGCCTCGTCCACGCCGAACGCCGGTGGTACTTCGTCGCCCGGGACGTGACGGAGGGGCGATGGCGAGCGTTCCGGGCTGACGCGGTCGGCGGTCTGCGGCCCTTGGGGCATCCGGTGGAAGTCGTCGACGCGCCCGACCCGGCGCTCCTGGTCTCCCGTTCCTTCGGCGCCGGGTCCAACCCGCCCACCGAGACTGTCCCCGGTAAGGAGGTCTAACTTCGGCGAGGGGTGGGTGGGGAAGTCAGGAGCCCTGCTCCGACGTCGAGGTCGACGCCCGCTCGGCGGCCACCTCGGCCACCAGCGCCTCCGCCTCCGTCGAGGGAACTCCTCCCGCGCACAGGAACGTGACCGCCGCTGCCCGACCGGCCGCTTCCGGCTCCATGAGGCCGTCGTTCACCGCCTCCATGAGGGCGAACATGATGTTCTCGACGACGTAGGCGAGGGCGCTCGCGGGCATCGGTGAGACGAACCGGCCCTCGTCCAGGCCCCGTTGCAGCATCGCGGTGCCGCGCTCGTGCACGGGGGCGAGGCGTTCGCGGATGCCTTCCATGGCGATGGCGCGCTGGGCCAGGGAGATCAGCAGCCGGTAGCGGTCGGTGACGTGCCAGACGGCGAGCATCGCGCTGGCGACGGCGCGCGGCGGGTCGTCGACGCCCTCGTACCCGGCGGCGTGCGCGGCGCTGACGGCCGCGACGGCCTCGTCGAGGATCGCGGTGACGAGGGCGTCGCGGCTCGGGAAGTGGCCGTACACGGTGCGGCGTACGACACCGGCGGCGCGCGCGATCTGGTCCATGGACGCGTCCGGGTCCCGGGTCAGCTCGGCGAAGGCGACGTCCAGGATGCGGCGGCGATTGGCGTCGGCGCGGGCCTGCGCGGCGGATACGGCGACGGGTGCGGAGGCGGCTTCGGCGGAGGGCGCGGCGGCGGCCCCCGAGGTCGGCCCGGAGGCAGCCCCCGCCGAGGGGCCTGCGGGGGGCACGGGCGGCGTCGTCGGCTGCGTACGGCTCATGGGCTCATTCTGCCGCCAGCCGGACAGTTGCACACCGATGTGCAACATGGCTGCCCATCGCGTACATTGCACAGAGACGTGCAATTGCACAGTGCTGTGCAAGATCTGTGCTGTGCGGGAATCCGATGAGTGCCGTACGCGCCCTGCGGGCGATGGCGGAACGTTGCGAGGGGTGGACCCGATGCCTTTGCTGATCAAGGAGCCGGTCGAGCGGATGGACGGGCCGTACGCCCGCCGCTGGTGGGCCCTGCTCGTGCTGTGCCTGAGCCTGCTGATCGCCGTGATGGCGAACACGGCGCTCACGGTCGCGGCCCCGGACATGACCCGCGACCTGGACCTCTCCAGCTCCGACCTGCAGTGGGTCATCGACGCGTACACCGTCCCGTACGCCGCCCTGATGCTGCTGTTCGGCGCGATCGGCGACAAGTACAGCCGTCGCGGCGCCCTCGTGCTCGGGCTCGTCGTCCTCAGCGCCGGCGCCGCTGCCGGGGCGCTCTCGGACAGCTCGACCGCCGTGATCGCCGCCCGCGCGGTGATGGGCGTGGGCGCGGCGATGATCATGCCCGCGACGCTCTCGCTGCTCGCCTCGACGTTCCCGCGCGCGGACCGGGCCAAGGCGATCACGCTGTGGGCGGCGACGTCCGGCATCGCGATCGCCGCCGGACCGCTGATCGCGGGCGCGCTCCTGGAGGACAACGGCTGGGCGTCGACGTTCCTCATCGACATCCCGGTGGCGGCGGTCGCGATCGTCGGCGCCTTCGTCCTCGTACCGCCGTCCAAGGCCGCGACCACGGGACGTATCGACTACGTCGGCGGGCTGCTGTCCGTCGTCTGGATCGGCGCGCTCATCTACATGATCATCGAAGGGCCCGGCTTCGGCTGGGGTGCGAGCGCGGTGGTCGCCGCGGTGATCGCCGCCGTGGGCCTCGTCCTGTTCGTCGTCTGGGAGCTGCGGCACCCGCGGCCCGTCCTGGACGTGCGGAAGTTCGCCGAGCGCGGCTTCTCCGGCGCGAACCTCGCCGTGGCCCTGTTCTTCGTGGCCGTGTTCGGCGCCTTCTACTTCCTCACCCAGCACCTCCAGTTCGTCCTCCAGTACGACCCGCTGGAGACCGGCGTGCGGATGCTGCCGCTGGCCGGAGCGGTGTTCGTCGGCTCGGCGCTCACCGGCTTCCTCACCCCGCGCCTCGGCACGAAGGTCATGGTCACGGCGGGCATGGTCGGCGGCACGACGGCCCTGGCCCTGCTCACGGCCACGGACGCCACCTCGTCGTACGGCGACTTCGTACCGTCCCTGATCATCCTCGGCGTGTCCCTCGGCTTCGCCGTGTCGCCGTGCACGGACGCCATCATGGGCGCCTTCCCGGAGTCGGAACTCGGCGTCGGCGGCGCCGTCAACGACACCTCCCTGGAGCTGGGCGGCTCCCTCGGCATCGCCGTCCTCGGCTCGGTGCTCGCCAGTTCGTACGCCGACGGCCTCGCCGACGAGACCAAGGGCAGCAAGCTTCCCGCGTCCGCCCTGGAGCAGGCGCAGGACTCCGTGGGCGCGGGCGGCGGCGTCGCCCAGGCCATCGGCGGCCAGGCCCGCAAGCTCGCCGAGCAGGCCGCGGCGCCCGGCACCACCCCCCAGAAGGCCGCCGAGCTGAAGGCACAGGCGGGCGAACTCGCCCAGGGCGCCGAGCAGATGAAGCACGCGGTGGGCTCGGCGTTCTCGGACTCGGTCGCCCACACGAGCCTGGTCGCCGCGGTGGTCCTCGGCGCGGGGACGGTGATCGTGGCGTTCCTGCTGCCCAGGAAGGGGCAGGAGAAGCGGCAGCCCGCCGAGGTCGGCCCCGAGGCCCCCGTGTCCAGCCGGGAGGCGGCCAAGGAGCCGGTGGCGCACGGCTAGTCCCGGTCCGCGAGCCGGTGGCGCACGGGCTGGTCCCGGTCCGCGAGCTGGTGGCGCACGGGTCGGTCCTGGTCCGCCGAGCCGGTGGCGCACGGCCGACCCGCCACGTTCTCCCCGTCGGAGCGCGGCTCCTGAGCGTCCGTCATGGACCCGGGTCCGCGCTCCGTTCCGCGTTCCGCGCGGCCTGGTTCCGCCGCCACTGGTCCATCGCGTTCTGCAGCGCCTCGTTCACGAGGAGCAGGAACTCGCCGGAGGAGTGGAAGCGCGCCCCCGCCGGTGTCGCCGCCCCGAGCACCTCGGTCGCGCGCCGCGACGCGGCCGCCAGGACGTCGTTCATCTGCCGCGCCGCGAGCGTGGACCGCAGCCAGACCTCGTCGTCGATGACATAGCGTTCGCGGCGCCCGCCCGGCGGCCGTTCCCGCGTGAGCATGCCCTGCTCCTCCAGGAACGTGACCGCGTGCGAGACGGACGCGGGGCTGACGCGCAGGCGCTGGACCAGCTCGGCGGCGGTCAGCGCGCCGGAGTCGGTGACCAGCAGACAGGCGAGGACCCGGGCCATCATCCGGGGCAGGCCCTGCTGCACGAGGAGATCGGTGAACGACTCCGTGAAGTCCCGCACCGCCTGCGGGTCGCGCCCGTGGCCGCTGTCGGGGAGCGGCGGCGCCGGTGGCGGATCCTGCTTCTGGCGGCGCGCCCGGTGCCGGGTGGCCTGCTCCGCCCGGTCCGCCCCGTAGTCGTCGGGGCCGCCGTTCCGGGTGACCTCCCGCATGATCGTCGAGGCGGGCCGCTCCAGGCGGCGGCCGATCTCCGTGTATCCGAGCCCCGCCGCCAGTCCCGCGGCGATGTGCCGGCGCTCCTCGTTGGTGAGTCTGCCTCCGGGCATCGGTGTTCCCCTCTTGTTCCGGTCTTGCTCTGCCGCCCCGCACGGGGCTCGGCGCCCGCACCTGCGAAGTATGCGTTCATTCACAGCCCATTGCAATCACGCAAGAGATCATCCATTGCATTCAGTGCCAGGCTCATTGCAATGTCTGTCTTGTAGTCCTTGTCTAGCTGGCTATTTAGGCGCCCGCCGACCTTTGACGGATCAGTGAATGCAATGTACCTTCTCAGTTGTTCAGCGATTGCTGAACGAACGCGAAGGTACGCATGGGGGTTCGTGATGAGCAAGGGCAACGGCGGCTTCTCCGAAGCAGGGCTGCGCAAGGTGCGCGACGTACTGAACCGGCACGTCGACTCCGGGAAGATCCCCGGCGTCGTCGCCCTCGTCGGCCGAGGCGACCAGACGCACGTCGAGACCATCGGCACGATGCGCCACGAAGGCGGCGCGCCGATGCGCCGGGACACGATCTTCCGGATGGCGTCCACGTCCAAGCCGGTCACGATGGCGGCGACGATGGCGCTGCTCGACGAGTGCAGGCTGCGCCTGGACGACCCGGTCGACCAGTGGTTGCCCGAACTCGCCGACCGCCGGGTGCTGAAGCGCATCGACGGCCCGCTCGACGAGACCGTGCCCGCGCGGCGGCCGATCACCGTACGGGACCTCGTCACCTCCACGTTCGGGCTCGGCATCGACCTGACGGCCCTCGGCTCCCCGGTCATGAACGAGGTCTTCACCAGCGGCGTCTTCAGCCAGGGCGCGACGCCGCTGCCCGAGCAGGACGCGTGGCTGCGCGCCCTCGGTGAGCTGCCCCTGATGCGGCAGCCCGGCGAGCAGTGGCAGTACCACCTCAGCCACGACGTGCTCGGCGTGCTCGTCTCGCGGGTCACGGGCCGGCCGTTCGAGACGTTCCTGCGGGAGCGGATCCTCGATCCGCTGGGGATGAAGGACACCGGCTTCCACGTGCCCGCCGACAAGATCGACCGGCTGCCGCCGAGCTACGCCCCCGACCCGGAGTCCGGGAAGTTCCACGTGTGGGACGAGGCGGTCGGCGGACAGTACAGCGCGGCCCCGGCGTTCCAAGGGGGCGGCGGCGGCCTCGTCTCCACCGCCGACGACTACCACGCGTACTTCCGGATGCTGCTCAACGGCGGCACGCACGGGACCGAGCGGATCCTGTCCCGGCCCGCCGTCCGGCTCATGACCACCAACTGCCTCACGCCCGAGCAGGAGGCCGCCCGCACGGCGCTCGCCCGCAACAGCGTGCACGTGTCGTTCGGGCAGGGGCAGCAGGGCGGTTGGGGCTTCGGGATGGCCGTGCGCACCTACCGCGGCGACTACGCGCCCATCGGCCAGTTCGGCTGGGACGGCGGCACCGGCACCTCGACGTACGCCGACCCGCACACCGGGCTCACCGGCATCCTGCTCACCCAGGTCGGCCTCTCCGTCCCGGCCCCGGCGCAGCTCATCCACGACTTCTGGACCACGCTCTACCAGACGATCGACGCCTGAACCCGGCCTGCTCGCAAGGCGGTTCAGCCACCTCTCGGCACAGCTCGACCGACTTCCGGCACAGCCGCCACCACGGCTGCAACAGCCACCACCACGGCTTCAGCCGCCACCATCACTGCTTCATCAGCCGTCACCATCACTGCTTCAGAGGAGCACACCACCATGTCCACCACCCTTTCCGACCAGGACAAGTTCACCCTCCGCACCGCCGCGTACGGCGCCGTCATGCTGATGGCCGCCGCGGGTGCCTCCGGCAAGCCCGGCAAGATCGCCGCCCAGGGCTCCCTCGCCCTGACCGCGGCGACCGGCCTGGTCGGGCACGTGCTCGCCGATTACCCCAAGGGCAGCGACCTCAGCGGCAAGTCCGTGGCCGAACTCGCCGACCTCGTGCTGCCGAAGCTGACCGAGGCCATGACCCTGCTCAGGAAGCAGGACCAGGCCGAGGCCGACAACTTCCGCACCACCGTCCTCGTAGCCGTCGAAACCGCCGCCCGTGCCGACAAGGGCGAGCCGAGCCCGGTCCTCGTCGACATGGACCGCAAGATCACCGAGGCGCTCGACGCCGCCTGACGGGAACAGGGCGGGACGAGAGTCGTGAGGGGGCCGGGCCGGTGCGGCCCGGCCCCCACGGGCCTGCCCCGGCTACGGCGTGAACGGGATCCGTACGAGGGACTGGTTGCCCGTCCCCACCGTGCTGGCGCCGTTGCCGATCGCGTTCCACACCTCCACCCGCACCGTGCCGTTCGTCATCGTGCCGTGGGTGCCGGTGGCCGATTTGAGACCCTTGGACTGGGTGTAGTGCTCATATCCCGGCACCGGGTCGGTGGCGAAATACTGATACGTCTCGGCGCGCTCCCAGGAGCCGTCGCCCGTACGGTCGTAACTCACCCGTACCTGTTGCCCGTTGGCGACCGCCGAGCCCGCGTCGACGAGCAGGTCGAACTCCGTGGACCCGCCGCTGTAGGTGCCGTTCACGCCGGTCGCCGTGAACGTCTGCGGATCGTGCGGGGTCCCGTCGTGGTTGGCGCCGCCCGCCGGGGCGAGGGTCGTGGCCGCCGCGGAGCCCGTCGCCGGGCCGAGGGTGCCGCCCGGGCGCAGATGCAGGGTGGCGGGGGTGCCGGGGTCGCCGCCACCGCCGCCGCGCGTCCACACCGCCACGTAGTCGACGGCCATCGCCCGGCCGGGCACGGTGGCCGCCACCGGCGTCGCCCGGCCCGCGACGCCGTCCGGGAACGCGCCGCCCATCGCCACGTTCAGGAGGATGAAGTAGCCCGCGTGGTTCGTCATGTTGTTCCACGCCTCGGCGCCCACCCGGTTCTGGTCGACGCTGTGGTAGAGCTGCCCGTCGACGTACCAGCGCAGCACATTGGGGCTCGCCGCCCGGTCCCATTCGAAGCGGTACGTGTGGAAGGCCGACTGGCACGAGGCGCCCGGGCAGGCGCGGCTCGCGCCGATCCCGTTCGTCTCGTTGCACGGCCCGCCCGGGTTCACCCCGCAGTGCAGCACGCCCCACACCGAGTTGATGCCGTTGACGTTCTCCATCACGTCGAACTCGCCGATGCCCGGCCAGTTCCAGTAGTCGCCCCGGTACGGCGCGCCCAGCGCCCAGAACGCGGGCCAGTAGCCGAGCGCCTGCTCGCCGGTGACGTTCGGCATCTGGATCCGGCCCTCGATGGCGAGGGTGCCGCCCGCCGGAGCCTTGAAGTCGGCGCGCTTGGTCTCGATCCGGCCCGAGGTCCAGTTGCCCGCGCCGTCCCGCAGCGGCGTGATGCGCAGATTGCCGTTGCCGTCCAGGCTCAGGTTGTCGGGGGACGAGGTGTAGCTCTGGATCTCGCCCGTGCCCCAGTTCGCGGGGCCGCCGGGGTAGTTGTGGCCGGTGTCGATCTGCCAGTTCGCGGCGGACGGCAGGGAGCGGGCGGGTCCGTTGAAGTCGTCGCTCCACTGCAGGGTCCAGCCGGGTGCCGGGGGGACGTCGCCCCTGGCCTCGGACGGGCTCAGGAGCGCGGCGCACAGGCCCGCCGCGGCGAGCCCGGCGAGGAGAGGGGTGGCGCGTCTCGTACGGAAGTAGCGGCTCGTGCGGCTCGTGCCCATGGGGCACCTCCGTAGGGAGTGGGGGCGAGGCGGTGGCGCGGTTGCGTGGCGCGGGGTGCGCCTTGCGTGGTGTCGCTGTTCGCTGAGAGCGCTCTCAGGGTTTTGTAGTTGTGGGCGGCGGTGCCGTCAATGGCTGTACGCCGTCAACTTCCCGAAGGGGCGGCCGGGTTCGCCGCCGGAGTCCGGGCGGGCCGCAATCCGGTTGCACCGCACCCCCGCCGCCACGCACGCTGAGACACCGGAACTGCCGGTGCCGCCCGACCAGCGGCAGCCGCACGCGGACGCACAGGGAGTGGACAGCCATGGACCAGGGGGAAGACAGGGTGACGAAGATCGTGGCGGGGCGCCCGTCCGACGACGGGGGCGTCGGGCACGAGCGCGTGGGCCAGCTCTTCGAGGAGTTCCTGGAGGCGGTCGCGCGCCCGCCCCGCAGCGACAGCCCGGACCGCGACCTCACCGCCCGCCTGCGCGACCACCTCGGCATCGAGCCCGGCGACGCCCCCGTGGTCAAGGCCACCTACGCGCCGTACGACCACCCGAACGTCCACCTCGCCCTGGAGCGCTGGTTCACGGCCGACTCCCGCTCGTACGAACTCCTGGGCATGACGGGCTCCGACCACCGCAATCACTACTCCCTCTCGGAGATCATCGAATCCGCCGACCGCTTCGACAAGTTCGTGATCGGCGCCGTCGACTACACCCACCTGCCGATCTCGCCGGACGACGAACTCGCCTGCGTGTCCTTCGGGATCTACCTCGGCACGGAGCGCACCCCCGACGGCGGCGAGGAGCGCTGCGTCGCCCTGCTGCGCGGCCCGAACGAGGACTACGGCCGCGAGAAGGTCCAGCTGGAGGTGCTCGCCGCGTCCCGCGACACCGCCCGGCGGCTGCTCGCCCGCGTCGACGCGTACCTGAGCGAGCACAACATCTTCCGCGGCCAGGTCCTGTCCTTCCAGGGCGACGCCTTCGGCGAGGGCCTCGGCCCGTTCCGCTTCCACCGCCGCCCGGGCCTGACCCGCGACCACATCGTGCTCCCCGACGGCCTGCTCGACCGGGTGGAGCGGCAGGTCGTGGGCGTGGCCCGGCAGCGCGAGCGACTGCGGGCGGCGGGCCAGCACCTGCGCCGCGGCCTGCTCCTGTACGGTCCGCCCGGCACCGGCAAGACCCACACGATCCGCTACCTCCTCTCCGGCCTGCCGGACTTCACCGTCGTCCTGCTGTCCGGCACCACCATCGGCGCCATCGGCCCGGCCTGCGCCCTCGCCCGGATGCTGCAGCCCGCCCTCGTCGTCCTGGAGGACTGCGACCTCATCGCCGAGTCCCGCGACTTCGGCGGCGGCGAACAGCCCCTGCTCTTCCAGGTGTTGAACGAGATGGACGGCCTCGGAGACGACGCCGACGTGGCGTTCCTGCTCACCACCAACCGCGCCGACCTCCTGGAGCCCGCCCTCGCCCAGCGCCCTGGCCGCGTCGACCTCGCCGTCGAGATCCCGCTGCCCGACGCCACGGGGCGGCGCCGCCTGCTCGACCTGTACGGGGGCGGCCTCGGCCTCGACGAGGAGGTCCTGGAAGAGACCGTCGAGCGTACGGACGGTACGACGGCGTCGTTCGCGAAGGAGCTGGTGCGGCGGGCCGTGCTCATCGCCGCCGAGCGGGACGCGGACACCGAGGCCCAGGACGTCCGCGCGGCCGTCGGTGAACTCCTCTCGGACCAGGACCAGTTGACGCGTCGGCTGCTCGGGGTGCCGGTGGACGAGGACCCCGACGACCCGGAGGACGACGTCGCCTTCGACGACGACGGCGACGACGGTGATGACGGTGATGACGACGACGGGGGTGGCGGCGGCTCCGGTGGCCGTCCGCGCCCCCGTCGGCCGGGCCCCGGGCGCCTGGGTGAGAACGGCGGCGGGTTCTTCACGGCGGCGTCGTACCGCCCGCTGCCGCGGCGCCTGCCGTGACGGCCGGGGGACGGGAGCTGGCGGGATCTTCGGGTCACCGCACCGGCGCCTCCGGGCCCTCGTGCCGCAGCAGCCGCGCGATCGCGGGGACGGGGAACAGGAGCAGCGCCAGGTTCGGGATCCACCACGTCGGGGACCAGTCGCCGCGCAGCGCCCAGAACACGACGGCCTGGAGCCCGGCCGTGCTGGTGAGGGTGAGGGAGACCAGCATCAGGGGACGCCAGGCGATGCGCCGCGAAGGGCCGTCGCGGCGTTCGCGGCGGCACAGGTGCAGCGAGGCGAGGCCCGTCGCGCTGGCCGCGACGTCCAGCGGCAGGAACGAGTAGTTCCAGTCGCTCATCACCGGGTCGTCGTAGTCCTTGTACGCGTACTCGGCGGGGATCAGGCCGAGGAGCGCGGCGCTCCAGTACGCGAGAAAGCCGATGTCGGTGATCAGCATGGCGATCTTGACGGTGGTGAGCCCGGGGCGGACCGGCCGGTCGGTGCCGGGCTGCCGTGGCGGTGCCTGGACCATCAGTGCTCCAGGCCTCCGCCCACGTACATGACCGCCACCCCGAGGGCGATGAGGACGGCGCCCGCGACCGTGGCCAGGCGGACGTTCTCGTCGAACAGGAGCACGCCGCCGACCAGGGCGCCGATGGTGCCGAGGCCGGACCACACCGCGTACACGGGGCCGACGTCGAGGGTCTTCAGGGCCTGGGCGAGGAGCACGAACGCGGCGGCGTAGCCGATGGCCACGAGGATGCTGGGGCCGAGGCGGGTGAGGCCGTGGGACGCGCGCAGGGAGAGGGTGGCGGCGATCTCGGAGACGATGGCGCCCGCGACGAGGAGGATGCCCACTATCCGGCCTCCCCGGTCAAGTCCAGGAGCAGTCGCCGGAGTTGGCGGTGGTCTGCGCCCGTGGGGGTGGCGAGGCCCAGGAGGCGGGCGGTCCACCAGCCGTCGACGGCCATGCGGACGAGGGTGGCGACACCCGGGGGCAGGCCGTCCTGCTCCAGGCGCTCCTGCCAGGCCTCGTACCGCTGCTGGAGGATGCCGAGCACCTCCGGGCCGTTGGCCGCCGCGAGCAGCGCCACGGGGACCGAGTCCGAGGGGGCGGCCTCGCCCTCGGGGGCCTCGGCCGGGATCGAAGCGTCGAGCCAGGCGCGCGCGAACGCGCCCGGTGGTGCGTCCGGTCCCGGCAGTACTTCTTCGAAGCGGTCCGCGAGCCGTTCCACCACGCCCTGGACGAGGGCCAGTTTCGTCGGGAAGTGGTAGAGCAGACCGCCCTTGCTGACGCCTGCCTCCGCCGCCACCGCGTCCAGGCGGATGGCGTCCACACCCTGCTTGACCAGGAGTCTCTCTGCCGCGTTCAGGAGCCGGTTGCGCACGCCTCACACCGTCTTTCGGTCGTCGGTCATTCTTCTCCCCTGATCACTTTCAAAAGATCGCTGATCTTGTTTTCCGTGGTCACGTTCCGAGTTTCCGACCGTCTGGACGGTCGAATGCAGGCTAGCATGGCCTCCGAGCGGGGTGTGAGGACATTCCGCGGGGGGCGCGGGAGAAGCGGAACGATTAATTCTGCATTTCACCGCACCGGGTTGGTCAAAAGATTGGTTGACGCTTTCGTCGAAGGTTGTCTAAAGTCGCTGCCTGGCTGATTCGGTCGACGAATCCCAGCCAGAATTGATCATCAATCGGGGGCTGCATGTTCGAGTCATCTGCGTATTAACTCTCTGTGTCAGCCGGTGAACGGGCTCCTGGTGCCCGTTGCCCGCGGGCTTCACGCCGCCCGCCGGGGCCGGTATCTGCCCAGGTCAATGGCGACCTTTCGAGTCCGTGGCGGGGGCCACGGACCTGGCACCGGTTCGCTCTCATGCTGCGGATGTTCCCGCCGGCGGCGCCTGCGCCTGCCCGTGCCCAGGGGAATCCAGTGGCATGCAAAGTCCTGCGCGCATCCCTGAATCCCGTGCGGTTCTGCCGCGCCACTTTGCTTTCCGGGAAGCGCCTGAATTCACAGAGGGAAATAAATGTTCAATGCATCGGAACCGCCCGACCTATTCGCCCGCTGCGCGAGTTTTACCGAGGCGTACGACCTGATGAAGGCCGGTCTCTACCCCTACTTCCTGCCGCTTGCCGGACAGGAGGGGGCGACCGTCCGCAGGAGCGGACGGGAACTGATCATGTGCGGCTCGAACAACTACCTGGGCCTCACCGCCGACCCGCGCGTCCACGCCGCCGCCCGCGCCGCCCTCGACCGGTACGGCAGTTCCAGTACCGGATCCCGCTTCCTCAACGGCAACACCGACCTGCACGAGGAACTGGAGGCCGAACTCGCCGACTACCTCGGCAAGCCCGCCGCCCTGGTCCTGTCCACCGGCTACCAGGCCAACCTCGGCGCCCTCGCCGGACTGCTCACCCCGCGCGACTACGCCGTCGTCGACCGGGACGCGCACGCCTCCCTCGTCGACGGCTGCCGCCTCAGCGGCGCCAAGGTGCGCAGGTTCCCGCACAACGACGCCGAGGGACTGCGCCGCACCCTGGAGCAACTGCCCGACGACGCCGCCCGGCTCGTCATCGTCGACGGCGTCTACTCCATGGAAGGAGACATCTGCGACCTGCCCGCCCTCACCGCGGTCTGCGCCCAGTACGGCGCCCGGCTCCTGGTCGACGACGCGCACGGCCTCGGCGTCCTCGCGGGCGGCCGCGGCACCGCCGCCCACTTCGACCTCACCGACCAGGTCGACCTGATCACCGTCACCTTCAGCAAGGCCCTCGCCTCCCTCGGCGGCGCCGTCGTCGGCAGCGAGGAAGCCATCCACTACCTGAAGCACAAGGCGCGCAGCCTGATGTTCAGCGCCTCCATGACGCCCACGAGTACCGCCGCCGCGCTCACCGCGCTGCGGATACTGCGCGCCGAACCGCACCTCACCACCGACGTGCGCGCCAAGGCCGACCACGTACGGCGCGGGCTCACCGCCGCCGGGGTCGGCACCGGCGACAGCACCACGCCGATCATCCCCGTCCCGGTGCCCGACGCCGCCGGGACCCTCGCCATCTGGGAACGCCTGGTCCGCGCGGGCGTCTACGTCAACCCGGTCCTGCCGCCCGCCGCCACGCCCCGGCTGCGGACCAGCTACATGGCCACCCACACCCTCGCCCAGCTCGACCGGGTCGTCGAAGTCCTCGGCGCGGAGCCGGAGTTGCGGCGCGCCGGGGACCGGGTCGCCTCGTCGGTGAGCGTGGCGTGAGCCACTCGGCCGAGGGCGGCCGTGCGGGCGAGGCGCGGCGGGCCGGGCTCGTGGGGCCGGGGGGCGCCGACTCCTCCGGCTCGGCGGGCTCGGTGGGCTCATCCGGCTCGGCGGGCTCGTCTGGCGCGTCTGGCTTGTCTGGGTCCCTGGGCTTCTCCGGCACCCCGGAGACCCCGGGCGCCCCGGGCTCCTCCGGTGCGGGGCTCGCCCTCGTGGCCGCCGCGGGTGTGGCCGGGGTGTCCGCCGCGGCCTGCTTCGACCCGGAGGGCGGGGTCGGCGTGCCGAGGCTCGCCCTGCTCGGCTGGGGCCTCGCGCTCGTCGCGGGCGCGCTGTTCGCGCACCGGGGCCGCCCCGGGTGGGGCGCCGCCTCCGGGCCGCGCGGCACCTCGGATCCGCGTGGCGGCGACCTCCGCCCCGTGGTCGCCGCCGCGCTCCTCGTCCTCGGCACGGCGCTGCTGTGCGCGGGCGGCGGGGGCGCGGCCGCCGCGGCGGTGGTGGCGCTGTGCGTGTGCGCGGCGGGGGCCGGGTTCGTGGGGGTGGTGGCGGTGTCCGGGGCGGCTGCGGCGTCGGGGGCGTTGGGGGCGTCCGTATCGCCCGGGGCGCCCGGGGCGAGAGCCCGGTACGCCGCCCTGTCCGCCGTCGCCCTCGCCGCGGGCGCCCTCACCGCCGCCTGGTGGCTGCCGCAGGCGCAGGGCGCGGCGGGCACCTTCGCCTGCGCGGCCGGACTCCTGTACCTCGCCCGCACGGCCCCTGCGTGGACGTCGCCCCGCTGACGCACGGCCCACCGAGGTACGGGCCACCGGCGCACGGCCCACCACCGGGGCGGACGCCGACCCGTCCACGTACGCCCGGCTCGACGGCACGAGCACCGATCCACCGACCTGCCAACCCACCGACCCGCCCCCTCGAGCACCGAGCACCGAGCACCGACCCACGGAACACCCACACAACCTCACCCAGGGAGCCGCACATGTCCCGTATCCGTCTAGCCGCCCGTGCCCTGCGTCTCGCGCTGAACCGGGCGCACGCCGATCCGACCGCGGACTACGACGCGGCCAGTTCCGACTACGACACGTTCTTCAGCCCCGTCATGGGCGGGCACTCCACCGCCGCCCTGGCCGAGGTGCCCATCGCGCCCGGTGACCGGGTCGTCGAACTCGCCTGCGGCACCGGGCACTTGACCGCCGAGATCATCCGGCGCCTGGACGGCCGGGGCTCCGTGCGGGCCATCGACAAGTCGCCCGGGATGCTGGAGGTCGCCCGGCGGAAGGTGGACGCGCTCACCGAGGGCAGGCCCGGTCTGGACGTCCGGCTCTTCGTGGACGACATGGACGCGTTCATACGGACCCAGCCCGACCGCAGCGCCGATCTGGTCGTGGTGGGCTGGGCCATCTGCTACACGAAGCCGACGCGGCTGCTCGCGGAGATCGGCCGGGTGCTCAAGCCGGGCGGCCGGGTCATGGTCATCGAGACCCGGGCGGATGCCCACCAGGCGCTCACCGAGGGCCTGGAGCAGGTTTTCGCCGACGACCCCTCGCTGCTCACCAGCCTCATCCGGGTGTCGCTGCCGAAGAACGCGGCGGCGGTGGCCGGCTGGTTCGGCAAGGCGGGCCTGACCGTCACCGGGCAGCGCGACGGCGCCCAGATCATCCCGGCGCACACCCCGGCGGCCGTCCTGGAGTGGGTGCAGCGCTCCGGCGCCGCCGCGGGCTTCAAGACCGCCGTGGACAACGAACGCCAGCAGCTCGTCCTCGACCGCGTCGAGGCGGCCCTCGCCGAACTCCTCGCCCGCCAGGGCGCGTTGGACATCCAGCACACCTTCGTCGTGGTCACCGGCGCCAAGCCCACCGCCCCCCGCGCCCGGCACGGGGCCCGCACCGGCGAGGAGGCCGGCGTCGCATGACGAACCCGACCAGGGCCGCGGGAGCGCCCGCGCCGACGCCGCCGCCGGGGGACGGCGAGCGGGCGCGGCCCGGACCGGCGCGCGGCGCCGTCCAACGGGCCCTGCACCGCTTCGCCGAGAGACTGGCCGCCCGGCCCAAGACCGTGATCGCGGTGTGGGCGGTGCTGATCGCGGTGTGCACGCCGTACGCCCTCGGGCTCGACGATGTGCTCACCGACCAGGGTGCCTCCAAGGTCGTCCCCGGCACCAGCAGCGCCCGCGCCGACGAGCTGACGAAGAAGGCCTTCCCGCACCGCTCGGAGCGGGAGGTGACCGTCGTCGTCGAGGCGCCCGACGTGCGCGGCGGTGCGGTGCGGTCCCTGTTCGCCCAGTTGGACGGCAGGATCGCGAAGCTGCGCGGCACCGGCGAGGTCGAGCGCACGTCGTCCGCGTACACGCTGTACCGGGACGCGACCGCCGCGTTCCTCGCCGAAGTGCGTGACGGTGCCCGCGCGGCGGCCGACGACCCGAAGGGGCGGCGCGCGTTCGTGGACCGCGAGGCGGACCGGGGGCGGGTCCCCGCCGCGCTCGTCGCGCCCGCCCGCGCGGCGGCCGAGGCGCCCGAGGCGGCCGCCGTGCCCCGCATCGCCGGGAAGTTCGCGGCGGCCACCGACTGGCGCGGCTACCCGCTGCCGGTGCCGGGTGACGCCGTCGCGCGGCTGGTCTCCGAGGACGGCAAGTCCGCGCTCGCGTCGGTGAGTTACACGGACAAGGCGGGCGCCGACCCGGACGTGGAGTGGCTGCGCGACACCGCCCGCGAACTGCTCGCCGACAGCGGCCTGGGCAAGACCGCCCAGGTGCACGTCACCGGGGAACTCGCCCTCATCCACGACACGTACGAGCAGGCGGAGGCCGACAACTCGCTGATGGAGTCGGTGGCGTACGTCATCATCTTCGTCATCCTGCTGGTCTTCTTCCGCGCCCTGGTCCCCGCGGTCCTCACGCTGGCCGTCATCGGCCTGTCCATGAACGTCAGCCAGGCGGGACTGCATCTGCTCGGCGAACAGGTGACGCTCACTCAGTTCACCGTCACCATCATGACGTTCGTGATGCTGGGCGCGGGCGTCGACTACAGCATGCTGCTGTCGTCCCGCTACCGGCAGGAACGCCTCGCCGGGCGCGACCCGCGCGAAGCGGCGATCCACGCCACCGTGCACGCGGGCGAGAGCATGCTGCTCGCCGCCGTCGCGGTGGCCCTCGCCTTCGGCGCGACGCTGCTCTCGCCGGTGGACTGGATCCCGCCGCTCGGCTACGGCGGTCTCATCGGCATCCCCATCGTGCTCGCCGCCGCGCTCACCCTCACGCCCTGTCTGCTCGTGCTGCTCGGCGACCGGTTCTTCGCGGTGGGCCGCGACCCGCTGTCCGACCTGGAACACCAGGGGGCGATGGGCAGACACCTGCGCCGCACGGCGGAGTTCGCACGCCGCCGCAAGGGGTGGATCGTGGTGGCGTTCCTCGCCGCGACCATCCCCTTCGCGCTGCTCGTCGCCGGGAACCGCTCCACGTCCGACCCGGTCGCGCTCAGCCCGGCGACCGACTCCCGCGACGGCTTCGAGACCGTGGCCCGGGAGTGGGGCGACGCGGCCGTCATGCCGACCATCGCCGTCGGCCGCGCCGCGCCCGGCGTCGTCCGCGACGGGCAGCTCACGCCCGACGGGCGCACCACGGTGGCCCGGCTCACCGACCGCCTCGGCGCCGTTCCCGGCGTCGCCTCCGTGGACTCGGCGACCCACCCGTTCGGCACCCGCTGGTCCGACCGGCAGCTCGCGGACGCGGGCCGCCCGCTCCTCGACGACTACGTCTCCCGCGACGGCACCCTGCGCTTCGTGATCGCCCTCGACGACGATCCGTACGCCGAGCAGGCGGCCGCCACGGTCGACCGCGTCGAACGCGTCGTCGCCGAAGCGGACGGCGGCGTGGGGGAGTTGGAGGTCGGCGGCACCACGCAGGTCGACCGGCAGTACGGGTCCGCGCTCAACTCCAGCTTCTGGCAGATGGTCGCGCTCGTCAGCGTCGGCGTCTTCGTGATGCTGATGATCACGCTGCGCTCGCTGCTCGTACCGCTGCGCCTGATCGCCACCATCATGCTCAGCAACGTCTGGGCCGTCGGGCTCACCGTGCTGATCTTCCACCACTGGCGCGGCGAGGCGATCATCGACGATCTGCCGATCTTCCTCACCGTGCTGATGATGGGGCTCGGCATGGACTACGAGATCTTCCTCGTCACCCGCGTCCGCGACCTGCTGCGCAGCGGCCTCTCCCAGGAGGAGGCCACCATGCGGGCCGTCGTCGACACCGGCCGCGTCATCAACGCGGCGGGCCTGGTCATGGCGGGGAGCCTCGGCACGATGGCGCTCTCGTCCACGCTGATGCTCCAGGAGTACGGGGCCGGGCTCGGCCTGGCCGTCCTGCTCGACGCGACCGTCATCCGGATGCTCTTCGTCCCGGCCACCCTGCTGCTCCTGCGCAAGTACAACTGGTGGCTGCCCAGCCTCGGCATCCGCAGGCGCCGACTCGACAAGGCGACGGCGGGGTGACGCGCGTGACGCTGGAGATCCACGACGAGGCCGAGCCCGGCGCGCCCCGGCCCGGCAGGCTCGACCGGCTCCGGCTGCACCACGCCGCGTACCCGGTGACCTCGGCCGCCGCGCTGTTCGCGGTGCTCGCGGCGGTGCGCGTGGCCGGGGCCTTCACCTTCGTGGTGATGGTCCTGTCCGTGGCGCTGAGCGCGGCCGTGCTCCTGGTCCTGCCGCGCACGGACTGGGCCGCCGCCGGGCTGCGCCGGTTCGCGCTCGTGCCCGCCGTCCTCGGCACCGCCCTGGTGGCCGTCGTCTACGGCCAGACGTTCCTGGCCACCCGCGACGCCTTCGGCGACGGCGAGGACAACTGGACCACCTGGATGCCCAAGCTCTTCGAGGGCACGGTGCCGGGCGTGCCCTGGGCGGACGTCGTCGCGATGGTCCTCGCCCTCGGCGTGCTCGTCCCGCTGGTCGAGGAGGTCTGCTACCGGGGCGTCCTGTACCGGGCCGTCGAGGTGCGCTGGGGCGGCTACGCGGCCGTCGTCACCACGGCCGCCGGGTGGGCGGCCGTCCACGTCGGCGACTACGGCCTCAATCCGTTCAACCTGAAGGTGCTCTGCGGGCTGTTGCCCTCGGTGTTCCTGATGGGTCTCGCCCTAGGCGTGCTGCGCGCCGTCACCGGCTCCGCGCTCGCCTGCGCCGCCGCCCAGGGCGTCTGCAACCTGCTGCTCCTCGGGGCGGCGGCCGCCTGGCTGTGACGGCCCGGCTGCGACCGCCGCCCCCGACCGACCGCTCCGACAACACCAACACCGCTGTACGAAAGGGAAGTTCATGCCGCGACGCCTGTTCACCTCCGAATCCGTCACCGAGGGCCACCCCGACAAGATCGCCGACCGGATCAGCGATACGGTCCTCGACGCCCTCCTGCGCGCCGACCCCACGTCCCGCGTGGCCGTGGAGACCCTGGTCACCACGGGCCTGGTGCACCTCGCGGGCGAGGTCACCAGCACCGCGTACGCCCCCATGGCGCAGCTCGTCCGCGACGCCGTCATCGACATCGGCTACGACTCCTCGACGAAGGGCTTCGACGGCGCCTCCTGCGGGGTCTCGCTGTCCATCGGCGCGCAGTCGCCCGACATCGCGCAGGGCGTGGACACCGGCGGCGCGGGCGACCAGGGCATGATGTTCGGCTACGCCACCGACGAGACGCCGACGTACATGCCGCTGCCGATCCAGCTCGCGCATCGGCTCGCCCGCCGCCTCACCGAGGTCCGCAAGAACGGCTCCGTGCCGTATCTGCGCCCGGACGGCAAGACCCAGGTCACCATCGAGTACGAGGGCAGCCGCCCGGTGCGCCTCGACACCGTCGTCGTCTCCTCCCAGCACGCCGCCCACATCGACCTGGACGCGCTGCTGCTGCCCGACATACGCAAGTTCGTCGTGGACCAGGTCCTGGAGGAACTGCGCGACGAGGGAACGCAGTTGGGCACCGAGGGCTACCGGCTCCTGGTGAACCCCACGGGCCGGTTCGAGATCGGCGGCCCGATGGGCGACGCGGGCCTGACCGGGCGGAAGATCATCATCGACACGTACGGCGGGATGGCCCGCCACGGCGGCGGCGCGTTCTCCGGCAAGGACCCCTCCAAGGTGGACCGTTCGGCGGCGTACGCGATGCGCTGGGTCGCCAAGAACGTGGTCGCCGCCGGGCTCGCGCGGCGCTGCGAGGCGCAGGTCGCGTACGCCATCGGCCGCGCGGAGCCGGTCGGCCTGTTCGTGGAGACCTTCGGCACCGCGACCGTGTCGCAGGCGCGCATCGAGCAGGCCATCGCCGACGTCTTCGACCTGCGTCCGGCCGCCCTCATCCGCGACCTCGACCTGCTGCGCCCGATCTACGCGCAGACCTCCGCGTACGGGCACTTCGGGCGCGAACTCCCGGACTTCACCTGGGAACGCGTCGACCGCGCGGACGCGCTGCGCGCCGCGGCCGGGGCCTGAGCCGGTGTCCGCCCCGACGCGGGACACCGCGCGCGACACCGCGATCGAGCCGCTGAGCGACACGGCGGGCGACGCGCTGCCCGGCACGCCCCTGGGAGCGACGGGCCCGAGCGGTCCCGGCGCGCGGATCGCCGTCACCGGATCCATCGCCACCGACCACCTCCTCACCTATCCGGGCCGGTTCGCCGAGCAGCTCATCGCCGACCGGCTCGACCGCGTCTCGCTGTCCTTCCTGGCCGACGACCTGGAGGTACGGCACGGGGGCGTGGCCGCCAACATCGCCTTCGGGCTCGGCGGCCTCGGCCTCAGGCCGCTGCTCGTGGGCGCGGCCGGGCGGGACTTCGCCGAGTACGCCGCCCGGCTGCGCGCCGCCGGAGTCGACACCTCCGGCGTGCGCGTCAGCGCCGAGCGGCACACCGCGCGCTTCGTCTGCACCACCGACCGCGACCAGAACCAGATCGCCACCTTCTACGCCGGGGCGATGGCCGAGGCCCGTGCCATCGACCTCGCCGCCCTCGTCCCGCGCCCCGACGGCCTCCTGCTCGTCCACATCGGCGCCGACGACCCCGCGGCGATGCTCCGCCACACGGCGACCTGCCGGTCGCTGGGCATCCCGTTCGCGGCGGACCCCGCCCAGCAGCTCGCCCGGCTCGACGAGACCCAGACCCGCCAACTCGTCTTCGGGGCGAGCCTGTTGTTCACCAACGCGTACGAGGCGGGGCTGCTGTGCAAGCGCACCGGCTGGACCGAGGAGGAGGTGCTCACCCGCGTCGGCGCGTGGATCACGACGCTCGGCGCGGACGGCGTGACCATCGCCCGCGCGGGCCGGGCGCCGCTGCGTCTCGCCGCCGTGCCCGCACGCCGGATCGCCGACCCGACGGGCGCGGGCGACGCCTTCCGCGCCGGGTATCTCGCGGGGGTCGCGCGGGGCTGGCCGGCCGACCGGTCGGCGCGGCTCGGCTGCGCGCTCGCCGCGCTGGCGCTCGAATCGGTGGGCACGCAGGAGTACGAGCCCTCGCGCGTGCGCGACACCGCTTACTTACCTTTTGGTGAGTACCTGACTAAATAGTAGGTACTTGTGGGGTGGTGTGCGCGGATCAACGATGGGGGCATGCCGAACGCGACGAATTCCCCGTACTCCACCGACCCCAAGACCACTCCTGTCACCGTCCTCGGCCTCGGCGCCATGGGCCAGGCCCTCGCGGGGGCCTTGCTCAAGTCCGGGCACCCGACGACCATCTGGAACCGTTCGGCGGGCAAGGGCGACGACCTGGTCGCCCGGGGCGCCACCCGCGCCGCGAGCGCCGCGGCGGCGGTGCGCGCGGGCGAGGTCGTCCTCGTGTGCGTCGTCGACTACGACGCCTCCCAGGCGATCCTGGAGCCGCTCGCCGCCGACCTCTCCGGCCGCGTCCTCGTCAACGTCACCTCGGACTCCCCGGAGCGGGCCCGCGCGGCCGCCGAGTGGGCGGCCGCGCACGAAATCGCCTATCTGGACGGCGCCGTCATGATCCCGACCGTGATGGTCGGCACCCCGGAGGCGCTGCTTTTCTACTCCGGTGACGAGGCCGCGTACCGGAAGCACGAGGAGCTGTTGAAGTCCCTCGGCGGTCAGTCCGCGTACGTCGGCGCCGACCACGGCCTCGCTGCCGTGTACGACCTGTCGATGCTCGACTTCTTCTGGACGTCGATGGCCGGTCTGGTGCACGGGTACGCCCTCGCCGCCAAGGACGGCGTCCCGGCCTCGTCGATCGCCCCTTTCCTGCAGTCCCACTTCTCGCTCCTCGCGATGCTGATCGGCGAGACGGCCAAGGACGTGGACCGGGGCGTGTACCCGGGCGAGGAGGGGAACCTCGCCATGGAGCTGGAGGGCGTCGAGCACATCCTGCACGCCGCCGAGCGCCGCGGCCTGGACGTGTCCGTGCTGCGCGGGGTGCGGGACGTGGCCAAGCGGGCGGTGGACCTGGGACACGGCGCCGACAGTTGGACGGCGACGGTCGAGGGGATCCGCAAGCCCGGCGCGTGAGCCGCGCCCCGGCTCCGGTGCCGGAGCGCTGGCCTTGACCCCGACGTCAACGCTTACCGTCGGAGCATGCGAATCGGCGAGCTCGCGGACCGGGTGGGGACGACCACCCGGACGCTGCGTTACTACGAGTCGCGCGGGCTGCTGCCCGCGCGGCGCGACGGCAACGGCTATCGCACGTACGGCGAGGACGACGTGCGCCTCCTCCAGCAGATCCGGACCCTGCAGGACTTCGGGTTCGATCTTGAAGAGACGCGGCCGTTCGTGGAGTGTCTGCGCTCCGGGCATCCGGCCGGGGACTCGTGCCCGGCGTCCGTCGCCGTCTACCGCCGCAAGGTCGGTGAACTCGACGCGCTGATCGGCGAGTTGACTGCCGTGCGGGCGCAGGTCGGCGCGCAGTTGGCGCGGGCCGAGGAGGCGATGGCGGGGCTCGCCGCCGACGCGGACGCAGCGGGGGCTCCGGCTCCCCGGTGCGAGCTGGGTGAGGCAAGTGACGTGAGCGAGGCGAGGGGATGAGCGGGATGAGCGGTGTGATGGCCGAGGGTGTCGCCGAGGTGTCCGACGCGGACTTCGGGTTCGAGGTGCTGTCCG
This sequence comes from Streptomyces flavofungini, assembly GCF_014650815.1. Lineage (GTDB taxonomy): Bacteria > Actinomycetota > Actinomycetes > Streptomycetales > Streptomycetaceae > Streptomyces > Streptomyces flavofungini. The sequence continues at coordinate 134,825 of NZ_BMVR01000002.1, read as the reverse complement.
GGGACCGGCCGGTCCTGGTGGAGTTCACGGCGGAGTGGTGCGGGCCGTGTCGGCAGCTCGCGCCGGTGCTGAGCGAGATCGCCCGGGAGGAGGCGGACCGACTGAAGGTGGTGCAGCTCGACGTGGACCGCAATCCGGAGACGACGGTGGCGTACGGCGTCCTGTCCATGCCGACGCTGATGGTGTTCCGGGGCGGCGAGCCGGTGTGGCAGGTGGTGGGGGCGCGGGCGAAGCGGAAGCTGGTGGGGGAGCTGGCGGCCGCGGGCGTCCTGTAGCCGCCCCGCGGTCAGTGCGGTGCGGTGCATGAGAAAAGCCCCGGAGGAATTGACGTCCGGGGCTTTTCTCTGCGTATATTGGATTCTTTCGCGAAGCCCTGCCTATTTGCCTGCAGCTCTGCATGCGGGGGCAACGCGGGAATCTGTATAAGAGCACTGTAACTGGCGAGGGGCTGAATTGTCAACCGAGGAATTGCGGGAAGAGCAGCAATTCGTCTCCGGGCTGTACGCGCGCCTCGACGCGCTGCGCGAGGAGGCCGAGTCCGCCGTACAGGCGTCATTGGCGCAGGTGGGCAACGGGTCGCAGGCGCGTCTGGAGCGCGATGTCATGGTGGCCGAGCAGTCCGGGCTGCTCGCCGCCTTCGACACGGGCGAGAACGGGCTCTGCTTCGGGCGCCTCGAATTCCGGGACGGCCGTGATCATCACATCGGGCGCATCGGAATCCGCGCGTCCGACATCGAGCGCACCCCTTTGGTCATCGACTGGCGTGCGGAGGTGGCGCGGCCCTTCTACCTCGCCACCGGGCACACCCCGATGGGCCTGCGGCGGCGCCGTCACATCACCAGCGAGGGCCGTCGGGTCACGGCCCTGCACGACGAGATCCTCGACCTCACCGACACCACCCGCACCGGGCACGAGGCCGCCGACGCCGACGAGGTGCTGCTCGCCGCGCTCGACTCCGCGCGCACCGGCCGCATGCACGACATCGTGCAGACCATCCAGGCCGAGCAGGACCGGGTGATCCGCGCCCCGCACCAGGGGGTGCTCGTCGTCGAAGGCGGGCCCGGCACCGGCAAGACCGTCGTCGCGCTGCACCGCGCGGCGTTCCTCCTGTACGCGCACCGGGAGCTGCTCGCCAAGCGGGCCGTCCTCGTCGTCGGGCCGAACCCGGCGTTCCTCGGCTACATCGGCGAGGTGCTGCCCGCGCTCGGCGAGACGGGGGTGCTGCTCGCCACCATCGGCGAACTGTTCCCCGGGGTCACCGCGACCGGCGCGGAGACGCCCGCGGCGGCGCGGGTCAAGGGCCGGGTCGAGATGGCCGACGTGCTCGCGCGGGCGCTCCGGGACCGGCAGCAACTGCCCGAACCCGGGGCGCCGTTGATCGTCGAGCACGACGACGGCGAGCTGATCCTGGACTGGGAGATCGCCTACGAGGCGCGGGACGCCGCCCGCGCGGCGGACCTGCCGCACAACCTCGCGCGGCCCACGTTCGCCTTCCACGTCATCGACGCGCTCACCCGGCAGCTCGCCGAGCGCATCGGCCACGACCCGTACGGCGGGCCCAACTTCCTCGGCCCCGACGACATCGCCCAGCTCGGCAAGGCCGTCGCCGTCAGCGCCGAGGTGCACGCCGCCATCGAGCAGCTGTGGCCCACGCTGACGCCGGAGCGGTTCGTCACGGAGTTCCTCGCCGAGCCCGTGCACCTCGCCGACGCGGACGCCGACGCCGTCCGGCGGGCGCCCGGCGCCGCGTGGACGTCCGCCGACGTACCGCTCCTCGACGAGGCCGCGGAGCTCCTCGGCGTCGACGACAGTGCCGAGCGCGCCCGCGCGGAGGCCCGGTGGCAGCGCGAGGTCGCGTACGCGCAGGGGGTGCTCGACGTGTCGTACGCCTCCCGCACCTACGAGTTCGAGGACAAGGAGGAGACCGACCCCGAGGGCGCCGAGGTGCTGCTCGCGCACGACATCATGGACGCCGAGCGGATGGCCGAGCGCCAGGAGGAGGCCGACCACCGCAGCGCCGCCGAGCGGGCCGCGGCCGACCGGACCTGGGCGTTCGGGCACATCATCGTCGACGAGGCGCAGGAGCTGTCCGCGATGGCCTGGCGGCTGCTGATGCGGCGCAGCCCCACGCGGTCGATGACGCTCGTGGGGGATCCGGCGCAGACCGCCGAGTCCGGGGGCGTCGGCTCCTGGCAGGACATCCTCGCGCCCTACGTCGAGGACCGCTGGGAGTATGCGCGGCTCGGCGTCAACTACCGGACGCCCGCCGAGATCATGGACCTCGCGGCGGAGGTGCCGCGGGCCGCGGGGGTGGTCGGGTTCGAGCCGCCGTCGTCCGTGCGGGCCACCGGCGTGCGGCCGTGGGCGCGGCGGGTGGACGACCTCGCCTCGGCCGTCGGCGACGTGGTGGCCGCGGAGGCGCCGGAGGGCGGGCGGCTCGCCGTCATCGCCCCGCGCGCGCTGCACGAGGAGCTGGCCGGGAAGCTCCCCGACGTCACCGCCGGCGCGGAGCCGGATCTGACGCGGGCCGTCGTGCTCATCGACCCGCGTCAGGCCAAGGGGCTCGAATTCGACTCGGTGGTGGTCGTCGAGCCTGCCTGGTACGGGACCAGCGATCTGTACGTCGCCCTGACCCGGGCTACGCAGCGGCTCGGCATCCTCACGTCGGGGGCGCTGCCGGACGCCTTGGCGTCGCTGCTCCAGCCCCGCCGCTGACGCGGCGGGCCTCTCCCACCCGCCCACCTGTTCCTGTCGGACCGGTCGCGCCCTGGAGGGGGTGGCGTCAGCAGCCGGTTCGGCGGGGTGCGGTGGGTGGGAGAGGCCGAGTGCCCGTTGTGCCTGTGGCCGGGCTTCGGGGTGGGTGGGTCAGCGGCACAGGGCCTTTTCCACGACCTTGTCCACGTGGGCCATCGCGTTCTTGTCGGTCGGCTGGATCGTCACCGCCACGTTGGCCGCGCGGCCGTCGTCGGTGGCGCCGCCGCGGGTCTCGTAGCCGGGGAAGCTGCCGCCGTGGCCCCAGTAGAGCTCGCCGGGGCGGCAGGGGAGGGGCCTGCTCACCAGGCCCAGGCCGTAGCGGGCGCCGGGGCCGAAGGTCTTGTCGGCGCCGCCGACCGTGGTGCGCATCTGGTCGAGTTGGGGCTGCTTGAGGAGGTGGCCGCCGAGGAGCTGGGAGTAGAAGCGGTTGAGGTCGGAGTTGGTGGAGACGAGCTGGCCCGCCGACCAGGTCCAGGAGGGGTCCATCTCCGTGACGTCCTGCAGCGGCGCGCCCGGCTTCTCCTGCAGGTAGCCCTTGGGGTGGGCCTCCCGGATCGTCGCGTCCCGGGGGGTGGGGAAGTAGGTGTGGCGCAGCCCGATGCGCTTGATGACGCGCCGCTGCAGCTCCTGCGCGTACGTGTGCTTGGTGACCTTCTCGATGATCATCCCGGCCAGGACGTAATTGGTGTTGCTGTACTGCCACTTGTCGCCGGGGGCGAAGTTCGCCTTGTGCTTCAGTGCGATGTCGACGAGGTCCTTGGGCTTGTAGTGCTTGAGCGGCAGGTCGTACTCGGTGTAGTTGGGCAGGCCGCTGGTCTGCTGCAGGAGGTGGCGGACCTTGATGGCGCCGCCGTCGATGCCGTCGCCGCGTACGAGACCCGGCAGATGCTTGTCGACCGGGTCGTCGAGGCGGAGCTTCCCCTCGGCGACCAGCTGCAGGACCACCACCGCCGTGAACGCCTTGGTGTTGCTGCCGACCCGCACCTGGCCGTCCCGGGGCACCTGCGCGCCGGTGGCCACGTCGCCGACCCCCGCCGTGTACGTCCGGGTGTGGCCCGCGCGGTCCTTGACGCTCGCGAGGGCGGCGGGCATGCCGTCGTCGCGCACCAGCTTGTTGAGGCCCTCCTGTACGGGGTCCGGCCCGGTGGCGGCCGTCGCCGCGGACGGTGCCAGGGCGCCCACCGTGAGGGCGCCCAGGGCCACCCCGATCGCCGCCGTCACGACCCCGCGCCGACCACTGCGCCGTCCGGACGACTGAACGTTCTGCCTTGCCTGCTCACGCACGTGCCAACTCCAAAAAAAGGGGGAGGTAAAGGGGGGAAAGAGGGACTAACTTGTGGGAACCGGCGGTGTGTTTGCCGCCGTGATCAGCATGTCCGGGTCTGGCACCTCCGGGCGATCCGGCCACCCCGCCGCCCGCAAGGGGGGCTAACCCCATGTCGCCGGACGGTGCGCTCGGCGGAGGATGGTGCCGCCGAAGTGCTGCGGTCGGCCCGCGTGGCGCCAGCGTGCCAAAGTCACGCCACGTCGCTGACCTGCGAGTTCGCTACTTCATCCAGAGTGTGACGCCGACGATGGCATCAGTGGTGCCATAAGTGGCTCGCCATGGCGCCATGGATGTGCCATGATGGCGACATGAGCAGCGCACCCCTCGGCCACACGGTCGGGGGCGCGCGTTTCGCGGAGAGAGCCGAAGGGGTCGGATCATGGAGACAGCGCAGAGCCAGGAGCAGACGGCACCCGGCGCCTTCACCGCCTTCGCCCGCTTCGTGCTCTGCGGCGGCGGGGTGGGGGTCGCCTCCAGCTTCGCCGTGGCGGCCCTCGCCTCCTGGATTCCCTGGGTCCTGGCCAACGCCCTGATCACCGTGATCTCCACGCTGCTCGCCACCGAGCTGCACGCCCGCTTCACCTTCGGCAAGGGCGGGCGCGCGACCTGGCGCCAGCACACGCAGTCGGCCGGGTCCGCGGCGGCCGCGTACGTGGTGACCAGCGTGGCGGTGCTCGTGCTGCAGCAGCTGGTGGCGTCGCCCGGCGCGATCCTGGAGCAGGCCGTCTACCTGTCCGCCTCCGCGCTCGCCGGTGTCGCCCGGTTCGTGGTGCTGCGCCTCGTCGTCTTCGCCCGGAACCGCGCGCAGGCCCCGGCCACCACCCGCGCCGCCCTGCCCGTGCCCGCCACCGTGGCCCGCACCTCGGCCCCGGCCGGCCCCGCCGTGCTCTGCACCGCCGCCTAGGACAGGCCCTGAGCCGGTCGCAGCCAGAGCGTCGCGAGCGGGGGCAGGGTCAGCCGCAGGGACGTGGGGTGGCCGTGGGACGGGGTCGTGTCCGGCTTGAGGGTGTGGGCGTTGAGGGTGTCGCTGCCGCCGTAGCGGGCGGCGTCCGTGTTGAGGACCTCCTGCCAGGCCGCGTACTCCTCCGGGACGCCGAGGCGGTAGTCCCGCCGGACCACCGGCGAGAAGTGGGACACGGCCAGCAGCGGCGCACCCTGCGCGTCGAAGCGGAGGAACGCGAACACGTTGTCCTCGGCCGCGTCCCCGTCGACCCACGCGAACCCGCCGGGGTCGGTGTCCCGCTGCCAGAGGGCGGGCACCGCGCGGTAGCGGGCGTTCAGGTCGCGGACCAGGTCGCGGACGCCCCGGTGGTCGGCCTCCGCCCCGTACGCCGGATCGAGCAGCCACCAGTCCGGGCCGTGCCCCTCCGACCACTCCGCGCCCTGCGCGAACTCCTGCCCCATGAACAGGAGTTGCTTGCCGGGGTGGGCCCACATGAAGCCCAGGTACGCGCGGTGGTCGGCCCGCTGCCGCCACCAGTCGCCCGGCATCTTCGACACCAGCGCCCGCTTGCCGTGCACCACCTCGTCGTGCGAGATCGGCAGGACGTAGTTCTCGCTGTAGGCGTACACCATCGAGAACGTCATCTCGTGGTGGTGGTGCTTGCGGTGCACCGGGTCCTTGGACATGTAGCCGAGCGAGTCGTGCATCCAGCCCATGTTCCACTTCAGGCCGAAGCCGAGGCCCCCGAAGCCGCCGGGGCCGGTGTGGTGCGTCGCCCGGGTCACGCCGTCCCAGGCCGTGGACTCCTCGGCGATGGTGACGACGCCGGGGCAGCGCCGGTAGACGGTCGCGTTCATCTCCTGGAGGAACGCCACGGCGTCCAGGTTCTCCCGGCCGCCGTGCTCGTTCGGCGACCACTCGCCGTGCTCGCGCGAGTAGTCGAGGTAGAGCATCGAGGCGACCGCGTCCACGCGCAGGCCGTCGATGTGGAACTCCTCGCACCAGTACGTGGCGTTGGCGACCAGGAAGTTGCGCACCTCCTTGCGGCCGTAGTCGAACTCGAGCGTCCCCCAGTCGGGGTGCGCCGCCCGCGCCGGATCCTCGTGCTCGTACAGCGGCCGCCCGTCGAACTCGGCGAGCGCCCAGTCGTCGCGCGGGAAGTGCGCGGGCACCCAGTCCATGAGCACGCCGATCCCGGCCCGGTGCAGCGCGTCGACGAGGTGCTTGAAGTCGTCGGGCGTGCCGAGGCGCGCGGTCGGCGCGTAGAAGCCGGTGACCTGGTAGCCCCAGGAGCCGCCGAAGGGGTGCTCGGCGACCGGCATCAGCTCCACGTGCGTGAAGCCCAGGTCGGCTATGTAGGCGGGGAGTTGATCGGCCAGCTGGCGGTACGTGAGGCCGGGCCGCCACGACGGCAGGTGCACCTCGTACACCGAGAGCGGCGCCTCGTGCACGGGTGTCGCACCGCGCCGCCGCAGCCACTCCTCGTCCCCCCACACGTACGCCGACTCGTCGACCACGGAGGAGTTCGCGGGCGGCACCTCCGTGCGGCGCGCCAGCGGGTCCGCGCGGAACGTCATGCCGCCGTCCGGCCGCGTGATCTGGAACTTGTACAGCTCACCCACGTCGAGGCCCGGCACGAACAGCTCCCACACCCCGCTGCCGCCGAGCGACCGCATCGGGAAGCCCACGCCGTCCCAGAAGTTGAAGTTCCCCACCACCCGCACGCCCCGGGCGTTCGGGGCCCACACCGTGAAGCGGGTGCCGCGCACGCCCTGGTGCGTCATCGGCCGCGCCCCGAGCGCGTCCCACAGCCGCTCGTGCCGCCCCTCACCGAGCAGATGCAGATCGAACTCACCGAGCGCGGGCAGGAACCCGTACGCGTCCGGGATCTCCCACTCCGCCTCGTCGTACGCCACGTGCAGCCGATACGCCTCGGGTACGGCCCGCAGCGGCACCACGGCCGAGAAGAACCCGTCCCCGTCGTCGAGCAGTTCGGCCCGCAGGTCCCCGACGACGACGGCCACGGCACGGGCGTACGGCCGCAGCGCGCGGAACGCCACCCCGTCGGCGGTGAGGTGCGCGCCGAGCACGGCGTGCGGGTCGTGGTGGGTTCCGGCGAGCAGCTGGGTGCGGTCGGCGTCGGGGACGGGAGCGGACGCGGCCGTCCGCGTGGCCTTGCCGCTGTTCGCGGGCACGGCCGCCCCGGCCGTCCTGGCGGACTTCCGCGCCGTCTTCTTGGCGGCCGTTCGGGCCGTCTTCCTGGTCTTCGCCTTGCCCGTCGTCTTGCCCGTCCCGGCCGTGCCGGCTGACGTGGCCGCCTCCGGGGTCCTCGTCGGCCGCGCCGGATCCGGCTGCGGGGCGGTGCTCTCGGGCTCGCGTTCGGGCTGGTCCGACGGGGTGCGGGAGGTGGGGCGGCGGGTCACGGGGGTGGCCTCCTGTCGGCGGGCGAGGGGTGCGCGGCGGGGCGGGGCGGAGGGAGGTTCGGCGTGGTCAGAGGGGTGCGTCGGTGCCGGGGTCGGTGGCTTCCTCGCGGGTCGAGCCCGTGGCCAGGCGGTCCAGGGCGGCCAGGGGTACCGGAAGCCAGTCCGGGCGGTGGCGGGCTTCGTACACGGCTTCGTAGACGGCCTTGTCCGTCTCGTGGGCGCGCAGGAGCACGGGGGAGGTGCGGGGGTCGCGGCCGGAGACGTCGGCGTAGCCGGAGCAGTACGCGGCGCGGCAGGTGTCGGCCCACTCGGGGGTCCAGGGGTGGTTGCTGCGGGCGGCGTAGTCGAAGGAGCGGAGCATGCCCGCGACGTCGCGGGCGGGCGGCTGGGGCATGCGACGCTCGGCGAGCGGGCGCGCGGGCTCGCCCTCGAAGTCGATGAGGGACCAGGTGCCGGACGGCGCCCGCAGGCACTGGCCCAGGTGCAGATCGCCGTGCACGCGCTGGGCCATGAGCTGCGTCTCGCCCTCGGCGGCGAGGTCGGCGAGGGCGTCGTAGGCGGTGCGCAGCGCGGGCGCGTAGGGGCGCAGCGCGGGCACGGCCCGGACCGCGGCCCGCAGGCGCTCCGTCATGCCCCGCGCGAGCAGCTCGACCTGCGCGCGGCCGAGCGTCACCGTGGGCAGGGCCGCGGCGAGGGCGGCGTGCACCTCGGCGGTGGCGCGGCCGAGCGCGCGGGCCTCGGCGCTGAAGTCCGTGCCCTTGGCGAGGCTTTGGAGGGCCAGCTCCCAGCCGTCCTTCGCCCCGGCCACGTACGGCTGGAGGACCCCGAGGACCAGCGGTTCGTCGGCGCCGTCGGCCGTCAGCCACGCGGCGGGCGGCGGCACCCGGCGGCAGCCCTGCGCGGCGAGGGCGAGCGGCAGTTCCAGGTCGGGGTTGACGCCGGGCACCACCCGCCGGAACAGCTTCAGGATGAACGTATCTCCGTAGACGAGTGAGGAGTTGGACTGCTCCACGCCGAGCGCGCGGGGCACGAGGCCGGGCGGTATGTCGATGCCGTGCGCGTTCCCGGCGGCGGGCGCTCCCGCGGAGCCCCGCGAATCCAGCGAGCCGGGGCCGTCGGGGGAGCCGGGGGAGTCCTGGCCGCCCCCGGCCCCCCGGGCCCGCAGGAACCGCAGCACCCCGAGCCGCCCCGGCAGCCGCAGCCGTTCCAGGAGCAGCGCCGCGAGACGCGGGTCGTACAGCGCCTCGTAGACCGTACGCCCGGCGAGCGCGCCGCCGGTCACGTGGCCGATGAGGGCGGGGGCGAGCCGGGGCGGGAGTTCGGTGCGGATGCCGAGCAGCAACTGGTAGCAGTCGGCGGGGAGTTCGTGGTCGGCCGTCGGAGCGGACCCCGGCAGGGGCTGGCGTACGCGGATCAGCAGGTGCAGCAGTCCCTGCTCGGCGCCCGGCGGCAGGAGTTCGGTCGCCGCCACCAGGTCGAAGCCCGCGACGGGGCGGCCCTTGCCCGCGAACCACCGCTGGCGCGGCAGCCAGCCGCGCAGCAGCGGATCGAGGGACGCGAGGAGCGCGCCGGGGTCGGCACTGGGGCGGGTGGCGGCTTCCGACATGATGTCCCGTCCTTTCCGCGCCGCGGACAAGTCAGGTACCGAGGGAGGTGCCGAGCAGGAACGTGCCGTGCGGGGGAGATGCCGAACCGGGAACAGGCCGTGCGGAGGAGCGTGCCGTGCGGTGGAACGTGCCGTGGACGAGTGCCCCGTGCGGGGTGGGTCACGCCGGGAGAGGCCGACTCACGCCGCCCGTAACGGCGACCTTACGCCGAGTCGTCGCGCAGCCGGAACCAGTAGAACCCGTGCCCCGCGAGTGTCAGCAGGTACGGCAGTTCACCGATGGCCGGAAAGCGCACTCCGCCGATGAGTTCGACGGGGTGGCGGCCGTTGAAGGCCTGCAGGTCGAGCTCGGTGGGCTGGGCGAAGCGGGAGAAGTTGTGCACGCACAGCACCAGGTCGTCGCCGTCCTCACCGGTGGAGGGCGCCTCGCGCAGGAAGGCGAGCACCGCCGGGTTGGACGAGGGGAGTTCGGTGTACGAGCCGAGGCCGAAGGCCGGGTTCTGCTTGCGGATCTCGATCATCCGGCGGGTCCAGTGCAGGAGCGACGCCGGGGACGACATGGACGCCTCGACGTTGGTGACCTGGTAGCCGTACACCGGATCCATGATCGTGGGCAGATAGAGGCGGCCCGGATCGCAGGAGGAGAAGCCCGCGTTGCGGTCGGGCGTCCACTGCATGGGGGTGCGCACCGCGTCGCGGTCGCCGAGCCAGATGTTGTCGCCCATGCCGATCTCGTCGCCGTAGTACAGGATCGGTGATCCAGGCAGCGACAGGAGCAGGGCGGTGAACAGCTCGATCTGGTTGCGGTCGTTGTCGAGGAGCGGGGCCAGGCGGCGGCGGATGCCGATATTGGCGCGCATGCGCGGGTCCTTGGCGTACTCCGCGTACATGTAGTCGCGCTCTTCGTCCGTGACCATTTCCAGGGTCAGCTCGTCGTGGTTGCGCAGGAAGATGCCCCACTGGCAGCCGGACGGGATGGCCGGGGTCTTGGCGAGGATCTCCGAGACCGGATAGCGGGACTCGCGCCGCACCGCCATGAAGATCCGGGGCATCACCGGGAAGTGGAACGCCATGTGGCACTCGTCGCCGCCGTGCGCGAAGTCACCGAAGTAGTCGACGACGTCCTCGGGCCACTGGTTGGCCTCGGCGAGCAGCACTGTGTCGGGGTAGTGCGCGTCGATCTCCGCGCGGACCCGCTTGAGCAGGTGGTGGGTGCGCGGCAGGTTCTCGCAGTTGGTGCCCTCCTCCGCGTACAGGTAGGGCACGGCGTCCAGGCGGAAGCCGTCGATGCCGAGGTCGAGCCAGAAGCGCAGGGCCGAGACGATCTCCTCCTGGACGGCCGGGTTCTCGAAGTTGAGGTCCGGCTGGTGGGAGAAGAAGCGGTGCCAGTAGTACTGCTTGCGGACCGGGTCGAAGGTCCAGTTGGAGGCCTCGGTGTCGACGAAGATGATGCGGGCGTCCTGGTACTGCTTGTCGTCGTCCGCCCAGACGTAGTAGTCGCCGTAGGGGCCCTCGGGGTCGGAGCGCGAGGCCTGGAACCACGGGTGCTGGTCGCTGGTGTGGTTCATCACGAAGTCGATGATCACGCGCATGCCGCGCTGGTGCGCGCAGTCCACGAACTCCACGAAGTCCGCGAGGTCCCCGAACTCGGGAAGCACCGCCGTGTAGTCGGAGACGTCGTAACCGCCGTCGCGCAGCGGCGACTTGAAGAACGGCGGCAGCCACAGGCAGTCCACGCCCAGCCACTGCAGGTAGTCCAGCTTGGCGGTGAGGCCCTTGAGGTCCCCGATGCCGTCGCCGTTGCTGTCCTGGAAGGAGCGGACCAGGACCTCGTAGAAGACGGCGCGTTTGAACCAGTCGGGGTCGCGGTCCTTGGTGGGCGTGTCCTCGAAGGTGTCCTGGACGGGCTCGTTGAAGATCATGGTGTGGGTGACCCTCCGATCAGCGGTGAGGACGGTCGCAGGACGAGTACGTGCGCGGGCGCCCGGCCCGGGTCGAGGCGCACGTAGTTGTTCCTGCCCCAGTGGTAGGTCTCGCCGGTGAGCTCGTCGCGCACCGGCACGGACTCGTGCCATGGGAGCCCGAGCTGCGGCATGTTCAACGAGACGGTAGCTTCCTGGGTGTGGTGGGGGTCGAGGTTGACGACCACCAGAACCGTGTTCGAACCGCCGGGGACCGCCGCCGACTTGGAGTAGGCGAGCACCGAGTCGTTGTCGGTGTCGTGGAAGTGCAGGTCGCGGAGGGTGGCGAGGGCCCGGTTGGCGCGCCGGACCCGGTTCAGCGTGGCGATCAGGGGCGCGATGGTGGTGCCCGCGCGCTCGGCGGCCGCCCAGTCGCGCGGGCGCAGTTGGTACTTCTCCGAGTCCAGGTACTCCTCGCTGCCGGGGCGCGCGGGGGTGTTCTCGCACAGCTCGAAGCCGCTGTACACGCCCCAGGTGGGCGAGAGCGTCGCGGCCAGCACCGCGCGCGCCTCGAACGCGGGCCGCCCGCCGTCCTGCAGGTAGGCGTGCAGGATGTCCGGGGTGTTCACGAAGAAGTTGGGCCGCAGATAGTGCGCGGTCTCACCGGACAACTCCCGCAGATAGTCGGTGAGTTCGTCCTTCGTGTTGCGCCAGGTGAAGTACGTGTACGACTGGTGGAAGCCGATCGCCGCCAGGGTGCGCAGCATCGCGGGGCGGGTGAAGGCCTCCGCGAGGAACAGCACGTCTGGGTCGGTGTGATGGATCTCGGCGAGCACCTCCTCCCAGAACACGACGGGTTTGGTGTGCGGGTTGTCGACGCGGAAGACCCGCACGCCGTGGCCGATCCAGAACCGCAGCAGCCGGACCGTCTCGGCCACCAGGCCCGGCAGGTCCCGGTCGAAGGCCAGCGGGTAGATGTCCTGGTACTTCTTCGGCGGGTTCTCCGCGTACGCGATGGTGCCGTCGGCGCGGTGGGCGAACCAGTCCGGGTGCTTGTCCACCCAGGGGTGGTCCGGCGAGCACTGCAGCGCGAAGTCCAGGGCCACCTCCAGGCCGAGCCGTCCCGCCTCGCGCACGAACGCGTCGAAGTCGTCCAGGGTGCCGAGGTCCGGGTGGACGGCGTCGTGGCCGCCCTCCGGCGAGCCGATGGCCCAGGGCACGCCGACGTCGTGGGGGCCGGCCGACAGGGAGTTGCCCGGGCCCTTGCGGAAGGTGGAGCCGATGGGGTGGATCGGCGGCAGGTACACGATGTCGAAGCCCATGTCCGCGATGGCGGGCAGGCGTCCGGCGGCCGTGCGGAAGGTGCCGGTGACCGGCGGGGCGCCCTCGCGCACCACGGCACCCTCCGAGCGCGGGAAGAACTCGTACCAGGCCCCGAAGAGCGCCCGCTCGCGGTCCACCCGCAGCGGGAACTCCGCGCTGGCGGTGAGGAGTTCGCGCAGCGGATGGCGGGCCAGGACCGCGTCGACCTCGGGGGTGAAGGCGGCGGCGAGTCTCGCGGCGGGCTGGCGGGTGCGGTCGCGCAAGGCCTCGGCCGCGGCGAGCAGGACGGCGGCGGGGGACGGGGCGCGGGCCGTGGCGGGGGCGGGGGTGTGGGACGCGTCCACGGCCGCGGGGGTCGCGGGCACGGGTGCGGCGGCCGGAGGTACGGGGATCTCCGCCGCCGCCCGTTCGTACAGCCGGGCGCCCTCCTCCAGGACCAGTTCGGTGTCGATGCCCGCGGGTATCTTGATCCCCGCGTGCTGCCGCCAGGTCGTCACCGGGTCGCCCCACGCCTCTACGGCGAAGGTCCACTCGCCCGCCCGGTCGGGCGTGACCCGCGCGCCCCACCGGTCGGTGCCCGGCGCCAGCTCCCGCATCGGCGTCCAGGGACCCGGATGCCCCGCTGGGTCCCGCAGCACGACATTGCCGCCGACCGCGTCGTGCCCTTCGCGGAAGAGGGTGGCGGTGACCTGGAACGTCTCGCCGACGACGGCTTTGGCGGGGGCGCGCCCGCCGTGCACGACCGGGGCCACGTCCAGGACGGGGACCCGTCCGGTGCGGGGTCGGATGACGAACTCCCTGGGGGCCTTACGGGGTTGAGGCATGACCGCTCCTGTTCCGCGTGCGAGTGGGCGGAGATGAGTCGTGGAGGGGTTCCGCTGCGCACACGTACGAGGCCCGCTTCAGGCGCGTGCGTGTGCGTACCGGAGGAGCCTTCCCACGCTTCTCGGGTGGGCAATCCGGCGCCTTGTTAACTACTCGCGCGTAACGGCACGCACAAGACCAACTGCTCCCCGAACGCGGTCCGGCAGGCACGGGACCGGCCCCGCCCGGAGGGACGGAGCCGGTCCCGACCACAGCGCGCCACCGGCGCTGACCACCGCCTACAACCCGCTCACCTGCAATAACCTGTTCGGTGAGCCGGCCCCGGGACCGGTGACCCGGCCCTTGACGGAGCGTGCGAGCAGCGCCTTGGCGACGTCGGCGGGCCGCGCCGACGGATGGCCGGACAGATACAGCGCGGCCGCGCCCGCGACGTGCGGCGCCGCCATCGACGTACCCGACGAGAGGGTGGTCGCGGTGTCGTTCCTGATCGACGCGGACCGGATGGCCACGCCGGGCGCGAACAGGTCCAGGCCCGCGCCCCGGTTGGAGAACGCGGCGCGGGCGTCCCGGCGGTCGGTGGCGCCGACCGTCAGGGCCTGCTTGACGCGAGCGGGCGAGGAACGGCTCACGGGCTCGTTCTTGTTGCCCGCCGCCACCGCGTACGTCACGCCCTTCGCGAGGGACGCGCGGACGGCCGCGTCGAGCTGGGCGTTGGGCGGGCCGCCGAGGCTCAGGTTGGCGACGGCGGGCTTGTGGGCGTGCCGGGTCACCCAGTCGATGCCCGCGAGGACCTGGGCGAGGGTGCCGGAGCCCTCGTCGTCGAGCACCCGCACGGCCACGATCTTCGCCTTCTTCGCGACGCCGTACTTGGTGCCCGCGACGGTCGCGGCCACGTGCGTGCCGTGGCCGTTGCCGTCCTGCGCGACCCCGTCGTTCTGCACGAAGTCCCGGCCGGAGCGGGCGCGCCCGCCGAAGTCGCGGTGCGAGGTGCGGACGCCGGTGTCGATGACGTACACCGTGACACCCGCGCCCGCCCGCGTCGGCGCCGTGTACGACTTGTCGAGCGGCAACTTCTTCTGGTCGATGCGGTCGAGGCCCCACGACGGCGGGTTCCGCTGCCGTGCGCCGGTGCGCACGCGGGTGTCCGGGGTGACGGCGGCGACCGCCGGGTCGGCGGCCAGACGGGCCGCCCCGGCGGCGTCCGCCCGCACGGCGAAGCCGTTGAGCGCCGCGCTGTACGTGCGGTCGATGCTCGCCCCGTACCGCTCGGCGAGGTCGCGGCCCGCGACCGACGCGGCGTGCGTGCCCGGTGCGAGCGTCACGATGTAGCCGCGGCGGGCCTCCCCGGGCCCGGCGGACGTGCCGTCCGCGGCGGGTGCGCCGTGTGCGGCGGTCGGGACGATCGAGAGCGCGGCGGCGGTGACGGCCGCCGCCAGAACTCCTGTGAGGCGTAGGTGTCTTGCTCGTGGTTCAGCCATGACTGGATTCCCTCCCCTGGGACCGACGGCAGCCTCCGCCGACGTGCGCGCGCGTCCGCGGGCACGGTGCTCGGCGGCGTCGTCCCCCGCAGCGTCTCGTGCGGGGAGAAGTGCGACAAGGCCGCATCAGCGGGTGGAACGTTTCGTATCGCCACGAAGCATGATCAAAGAGCTGTGCATCCAAGCCTTGACTTGGGTTCGTACGAGCAATTGCGAGGATTGACTTGGGGTTTGGGGGTGTCGGAAGATCGCGGCAGGGCCCTGGGCGGCAACCCGTCCCGGACCCCCGCCGCAGTCCGGACTCCGGCGGGGGAGCGGGCGGGTGCCGACCCGACCCCGGCCTGGTCCGGCGCGGCCGCGAGCCGGGGCCGCGCGTCGAACAGGGGCGCCTGCCGCGTCGGCAGGGTGCGCCGCTCCGCGTTGACAGGGCGCCGGAACGGCGTTTGTAATGGGCGGGTGCCGCGTGGCACCGGCCACAGAGCAGTGGGCAGGCCGGTGACCGGGTGAGCACCCGCACCAAGGGACATGACCTTGTGTACCGATCACTTCACCTCGCCGCGCGTCGGCACGTCGTCTTCGACGTGACCGTGCCCGCGCGCCGGACCCCTCGGGCCTGAGCGCGCCCGCGCCCCCAGGCAACCCCTCTCTGCTTTCTTCCTTTTTCTTCCTTTCGCGGACTCCGTGCCGCATACACCTGTCTGGAGAACCCCTCCCGCATGCCCACGCCCACCAGTACGCCCAGGCCCGCCCCCCGGGAGATCCACACCCTCGCCGACAAGCTCCTCGAAGTGCACGACTGGCTGCGCGACCAGCTGGTCGCGCTGCGCGCCGAGGCCGCCGCGCACTTCGCCGAACGCGCCGCCCACCAGGGCCCCGGACAGCCGCCCGCGCCCGGCCTCGGCCTGCAGATCCGGCAGCGCTGCCTGGAGTTCTGTGACGCGCTGACCTTCCACCACACCAGCGAGGACGACCACGTCTTCCCGGGCATCGCCGCATTCCACCCGCACCTGCGGCCCACCCTGGACCGGCTGAGCGAGGAGCACCGCGCCATCGCCCGGCTCAAGGAGAACCTGGTCGGGCTGCTCGCCGACCTCGCCACGGCCGACCCCGACGCGTTCCTGACGGACTTCGACCGGCTCGCCGCGGACCTGACGGAGCACCTGGTGTACGAGGAGACCTGGCTGGTCCCGGTCCTCGCCGAGGTACCGTTCCCGCCGGTACCGGGGGCCTCTCCGGTACCGCACGCCTCTGCGGAAGGAACACCCGTGACCACTGAGCGAAGCATCGTGCGCGTCAAGGACTTCGACCACCTCGTCCTGAACGTCCAGGACGTCGAGCGCGCCCTGGACTTCTACTGCGGCACCCTCGGCCTCGAACCGGTCCGGGTCGAGGAGTGGCGCGCCGGGAAGGTCCCGTTCCCCTCCGCGCGGGTCAGCGCGGTGACCATCATCGACCTGGTCGTGGGGGAGCGCGGCGAGTCCAACGTCGACCACATCTGCCTGGTCGTGGAGCCGCTGGACTGGCAGCAGGTCATCGACTCCGGCCGCTTCACCGTCCTGGAGGGCCCGGTCGGCCGGTTCGGCGCGAGAGGGAGCGCGGAGTCGGTCTACGTACAGGATCCGGACGGGAACTCCGTGGAGCTGCGCTGGTATCCGCAGGACCGGTGAGCGCGGGGGCTCACAGGATCCGGCCCGAGACGATCGGCCCCTTGCCGGACTCGGCGAACACCGCGCCGCCCAGGAAGAGGGGCGTGTACAGCGTCTTGGGCTCCGGGCCCGTGGCGGAGTAGGGGATGGACCAGGTGGTGACCCGCTCCGCGGCACCGTCGAGCGGAACGCCACGGACGTCGTGCGAGTTCACGACGAACACCCGGTCCTCGGACAGCGCGAGCGCCGTGGCGTCGCCGCCCGAGGGCAGGTCCCACAGCCTCTTCCCCGACCGCCAGGCGTAGCCCGTCAGGCGGTTGGGGGTCCGGGGGCCGGGGGAACGGGCGATGACCAGGACGTCGGCGGTCCCCACGACCGGCGGGGCGAGCGGCTTGCCCCGCCCGATGGTCCGGCGCACGGCGAGGGTCTCCCCGTCGAGGACCCGCACCCCGTCCTCCGTCCGGGACCAGCACACCACCGCGTCGCGGTGGCCGAGGAGGCTGTCGCACCGCGGCTGCGCGACGCGGGCGGTCCGGTCGCCGTCCTTGGCGGACAGCGCGACCACGCCGCCGTTCTCCAGGGCGGTGTACAGCACACCGTCCCGGACGAGCGGGGTGCCCTGGGGCTTGCCCTTGATCGTGGTCCGCCAGAGCTGGCCGCCCGTCACGGCGTTCCTGGCGCGCACGGTGGTGGTGTACGCGTCGGGGGCGCCGTCGAGGTGGAACTCGGCGGTGTACACCACCCCTTGGGCGTACGTCATCGAGATCAGACCCGCGTATCGGGGCGTCCGGTGCCGCCAGACCACCTCGCCCCGCTTCACCCCGAGCGCGCTGACGCCCCGTTCGCCCGGGACGAAGACCCGCTCGGCGTCGGCCTCGGGAGGCACCTCCTGGAAGCCGCTCGGCGCGCCGGAGAAGCCGGGCGTCGACCAGCGGTCGGCACCCGTGGCCGCGTCCAGGGCCCGCGCGGCACCGCGCCCGTCCCGGCACACGAGGGTGTCCCCGGTCAGGACGCAGCCCTTCCCCATGCCGTCCATGCCGTCGGATCGCTCGCGGGACCAGAACCGCCAGTCGCCGGGGCGCTCGGCACGGTCGGCCGCCGACGGGCCGAACTCGCCGGAGTGGTCCTGGTTCCCGTACGGGGTGACCACGCGGTCGGCCGCGACCCGGGGGGCGCTCGGCGCCTTCTTCGACGGGCCGTCGCCCGGGCGGTCCCGCAGCGCGTCCGGCAGCGTCACGGCGGCCACCGCGAGTCCGGCCGTGGTGAGCGCCGCCGCCAGGACCCACAGCCGACGGCGGCCGCGCAGGGGCGCGGCGGCGGTGGGCGGCGGGACCGGCCGTGGCGCCGGAGCCACGCCCAGCGTCGGGGACGGTTCGGCCCGCAGCCGGGGCCCCGAACTGCCCGCCGTGGTCGCGGCGTCGGCGAACCCGCCCTGGTCGTGGGCGTGTTCGGCGGTCGCGGCGGCCTCCCGGTACGCGGCGAGGAGCGACAGGACGTCGGCGGGCCAGGGGAAGGCGGGGGCGGCACCGGCCGGGCCGGACAGGGTGGCCGCGAGTTCCGTCGGGGTGGGGCGGCTTCCGGGGGCCGGGTGCAGGCAGGCGGCGAGGGTGTCGCGCAGTTCGGGCGGTACGCCGGACAGGTCCGCGTCGCCCCGCACGATGCGGAAGACGACGGCGGCCGCCTCCGGGTCGTCGAACGGGCCGTGGCCGGTCGCCGCGTGGCACAGGACCGCGCCGAGCGAGAACACGTCCGACGCGGGCACGACCGCGTGCGAGCCCTCGATCTGCTCCGGGGCGAGGAAGCCCGGCGTGCCCACCAGGACACCCGTCATGGTCAGGGCCGTCGCCTCGAAGGCCTGGGCGATGCCGAAGTCGATCAGGCGCGGCCCGTCCGGCGCCAGCAGCACGTTGCCCGGCTTCAGGTCCCGGTGCAGCACCCGCGCCCCGTGCACGGCCGTGAGCGCGCGGGCGAGCGCTCCACCCAGCGCGCGCACCGCGGGCACGGGCAGCGGGCCGCAGCGCTCCACCACGTCGGCCAGGGACGGGCCCGGTATGTACTCCGTGGCCAGCCAGGGGCGTTCGGCGTCCGCGTCGGCGGCCACCAGGGCGGCGGTGAACGGGCCCGTGACGGCGCGCGCCGCCGCGATCTCCCGCCGGAACCGGGTCCGGAACGCGTCGTCGAGGTCCAGGTCCTGCCGCACCACCTTCACCGCGACCAGCGCGGCCGCGCCCTGCCCGTCCCGGCGCGCCAGGAACACCTCGCCCATGCCGCCCGCACCGATCCTGGCGAGCAGGGTGTGCGGGCCGATGCGGCGGGGGGCGCCCGGGGGGAGGGGGACGAGCATGGGACTCCTCGGGTCGGTTCGGGGGCGGTTGAGGGCAGCGGGGACGGGCCCCGCCAAGGGGTGGGCCGCCGGGGAGGCGGCCTGCTAGGGGATGGCCACCGACGAGATCCTGCCCTCGTCGTAGACGATGTGCGCGACGCCCCCGAGGGCCAGGACGGTCGGCGGGCGCAGCGTCTCGGAGATGACCGTGGCGGCCGCGTTCGGCGGCGGCTCGGGGCGGTCGCCGGGCGCACCCGGCACCGGACGGCGGGTGGCCCTGCCGTGGCCGGGGCCGAGCGGAAGCGTGTACAGCGCCGCGTTGCTGGCGTAGACGACGCGGTTGCCGAGGATGAGCGGCGCCGAGGGCGGGACGTTGTCCTTGGGCCGCCGCTCGGCGTACAGGGGCTTCCCCGTGCGCACGTCGTGCACGAGGACCCGGCCCGCGCGGCCGTCCGTGGCCACCGCCACGGCGTCGTCCACGGCGGCCACCGCGGGCGCCGGGCCGCTGCCCCGCGACGACGGGTACGGCAGCGGGCCGTCCATCCGCTTGAGGGTGCGTGGCGTCAGCCGCAGCATCGGCGGGCGCGCCGCCGAGGCGCCGCCCTCGTCGGAGGCCGCGCACAGCACCGCCTTCTCGGTCGCGAGGACCGCGTCGCAGGTGTCGGCGGACTGGCCGAGGAGGTCACCGGTCCTGGCGTCGTACGCGGCCAGGCCCTGCTTCTGGTCGGCGTAGACGACGCCGTCGCGCAGGGCCCGTACCCCGTAGAGATTGAGGTCCACCTTGGCTCGCGGGGCCTCGCCGAGCGGCTTCTCCCAGAGGCGGCGGCCGGTGGCGGCGTCGTACGCGTACAGGGACGGCGCCGGGTCGTCCTCCTGGACGTACGGCACCTGGGCGACGACAAGCACGACGTGGTCGTCGAGGAAGGGCGCCGGGCTGAACACGCGCCGCTCGTCCGGGGGTTCGGCCTTCCAGAGCACCTTGCCCGTCGTGGAGTCGCGCAGGTGCAGGACGCCGTCGCGGGCGATGGCCGCCCTGCCGCCCCTGACGGCCGGTTCGAGGCGGTCGCCGGGCATGAAGAAGGACCCGCTCGGCCCGTAGTACGCCTCGTCCATGCCGCCCTCCGGGTCGACTTTCCCGGACGTCCACAGCCGCTTGCCGTCGCTCGTGCGCACGGCCTCGTACGTGCCGTTCGTGAGCAGGCACACCAGGGCGCGGGTGTCGGCGGAGCAGCCCATCGGCGCGTGGCTGAGCTTGCCGCGCCAGGCCTTCCAGCCCTTGGGGCGCTGGGTCGCGATCTGCGGCACGGCCCCCGACGCGTCCGACGTGCCGCCGGCGCTCACCTCGGCCCGCGCGATCAGCTTCCTGATGGCCGCGGGGTCCTTCGGGCCGGGCTCGACCCAGCCGCGCCGCGCGCTGCTCCCCGGGCCCTTGGTGCTCCCGCCACCGCCCTCGCCCCCGTCCGACGAACCCGGCCCCCACGCCGCGAGCGCCCCGCCGAGCGCCGCCGCCACCATCGCGACGGCGACGATGCCGAGGACGGCGCGGCGGCGCCGGGAGCGGGCGGGACCGGCGGCGTCCCCCGGCACGGGCGGCGGGGAGCCGCTCATCGTCGGCAACTGGTGGGCGCCGCCGGGGCCGCCAGGACCGCGCCCGGCACCCGGCCCCGCCTGTCCCACCTGTCCCGTCTGTCCAGCCTCGGCCCCCGCCTGCCCCGGCGCCGTCGCGGGCCCGTCCTGAGCGGTCTCCGGATGCCCGGCCCCCGCCTCCGCCTCCGGCCACACCGGCACCGGCAGCAACGGCCGCCCCGAGGCGCACAGTTGCTCCACGTCCCGGCGTGCCTCGGCGATCTGCGCGCGGACGGGCTCGGGCCACTCCGGTGCGGTCGCCGCCGCCCGCAGGGCGCCGAAGCGTTCGACGAGGTCGGCCGGAGCGGGCCGCTCGTCCGGGTCGCGCACGAGGCAGGCCGCGAGCAGGGAGCGCAGCTCGTCGGGCATGCCGCCGAGGTCGGTCTCGGCCTGCGAGACGCGGTAGAGGACGGCGGCCACCGGGCCGTCCCCGAAGGGGTCGCGGCCGGTCACCGCGTACGTGAGCACGGAGGCGAGGCAGAAGACGTCGGAGGCCGCCACCACATGTCTGCCGCCCGCCACGTGCTCGGGCGACATGAAGCCCGGCGTGCCCACGAGCAGCCCCGTCGACGTCATGGTGGACGCCGCCTGGACCCGGGCCACACCGAAGTCGATCATCTTGGGCCCGTCGAGGGCGAGCAGGATGTTGGCGGGCTTGAGGTCGCGGTGCAGCGCGCCCGCCGCGTGCACCCCGGTCAGGGCGCGGGCCATGCCTTCGCCGAGGGAGGCGACGGCGCCCGCGGGCAGCGGCCCGTGGCCGCGGACGGCCTCGGCGAGGGTGGGGCCGACCACGTACTCCGTGGCCAGCCAGGGCTGTTCGCCGTCGGTGTCGCTGCCGACCAGGCGGGCCACGTACGGGTTGCGGATCGAGGCGGCGACCTCGGCCTCCCGCCGGAAGCGGCGCTGGAACACCGCGTCCGTCGCCAGTTCGTTCCGGATGGCCTTGACGGCGACCAGGTCCCCGGGCCCGTACCCGGACAGCTCCCGCGGCCGGGCCAGGAACACCTCGCCCATGCCGCCCGCGCCGAGCCGTGCCAGCGTCTCGTACGGACCTATCCGGCGTGGTGACGACTCCCGAAGCTGGCCGATCATCCGCCCCGTACCCCCTGTGACCGCGTGAACTCTCGTGACCGGGGGTCACGTTATCCCTACGGCAGCACCTCTTGTGCGACAGGTCCACGTCAATGTGGGGCGCCTCGGGCGCACCCCGTGCGCCGTGGTTGCCGAGCCCTCGCACCGCTACCGTCGATACGCCGACAACGTCACGTACGCCTTTCCGACAGAGGTGCCCCGTGAAAGCCATCCGTCGATTCACCGTACGTCCCGTACTCCCTGCCCCGCTCGGCCCGCTCGCCGAGCTCGCCCGCAATCTGCGCTGGTCCTGGCACCCAGGGACCCGCGACCTGTTCCGCGACATCGACCCGGCCCTGTGGGAGGCCGCGGGCGGCGACCCCGTGCGGCTGCTCGGCTCGGTGCCGTCCGCGCGGCTCACCGCCCTCGCCACCGACGACGGCTATCTGCGGCGGCTGCGCGAGGCCGCCGACGACCTGCGCGAGTACGTCACCGGGGAGCGCTGGTACCAGGAGCGGCAGGACGAGCCCGGCGGCGAACTGCCCGCCGCCATCGCCTACTTCTCGCCCGAGTTCGGCGTCACCGCCGCCCTGCCGCAGTACTCCGGTGGGCTCGGCATCCTCGCCGGTGATCATTTGAAGGCCGCCAGCGACCTCGGTGTTCCGCTGATCGGCGTCGGACTGCTCTACCGGCACGGCTACTTCCGGCAGTCCCTGACCCGCGACGGCTGGCAGCAGGAGCACTACCCCGTGCTCGACCCCAACGAACTGCCCCTCATGCTCCTGCGCGAGACCGACGGCACCCCGGCCCAGGTGCGGCTCGCCCTGCCCGGCGGCCGGTCCCTGCGCGCCCACGTCTGGCAGGCGCAGGTCGGCCGCGTACCGCTGCTCCTGCTCGACTCGGACGTCGAGGAGAACGACCCGGCCGCGCGCGACGTGACCGACCGGCTCTACGGCGGCGGCAGCGAACACCGGCTGCTCCAGGAGATGCTGCTCGGCATCGGCGGCGTGCGGGCCGTCCGCGCCTACTGCCGCCGTACCGGGCACGCCGAACCCGAGGTGTTCCACACCAACGAGGGCCACGCCGGATTCCTCGGCCTGGAACGCATCCACGAACGCGTCGCCGACGGACTCGACTTCGACGCCGCCCTGGAGTCCGTGCGCGGCGGCACCGTCTTCACCACCCACACCCCCGTGCCCGCGGGCATCGACCGCTTCGACCGCGAACTCGTCGCCCACCACTTCGGCCCCGCCGCCGAACTGCCCGGCATCGACGTCGAGTTGATCTTGCGCCTCGGCATGGAGACCTACCCCGGCGGCGAGCCCAACCTCTTCAACATGGCCGTCATGGGGCTGCGCCTCGGCCGCTGCGCCAACGGCGTGTCCACGCTGCACGGCAAGGTCAGCCGGGAGATGTTCCAGGGCCTGTGGCCCGGCTTCGACCCCGAGGAGGTGCCCATCACCTCCGTCACCAACGGCGTGCACGCCCCCACCTGGGTCGCCCCCGAGGTGATCCGGCTCGGCGCCCGCCGGATCGGCCAGGACCGCACCGACCGCGCCCTGTCCGTCGGCGGCTCCGAACGCTGGGACGCCGTCGCCGACATCCCGGACGGCGACATCTGGCTGCTCCGCCGCGAACTGCGCGCCCAGCTCGTCGACGAGGTACGGCGACGCCTGCACCTCTCCTGGCGGCAGCGCGGCGCCGCCACCGCCGAACTCGGCTGGATCGACGAGGTCCTCGACCCCGACGTCCTCACCATCGGCTTCGCCCGCCGCGTCCCCTCGTACAAACGGCTGACGCTGATGCTCCGCGACCAGGACCGGCTCATGGAGCTGCTCACCCACCCCGAGCGGCCCGTGCAGATCGTCGTCGCGGGCAAGGCCCACCCCGCCGACGACGGCGGCAAGCGGCTCATCCAGGACCTGGTGCGCTTCACTGACGACCCGCGCGTGCGCCACCGGACCGTGTTCCTGCCGGACTACGGCATGGCGATGGCGCAGAAGCTGTACGCGGGCTGCGACGTCTGGCTCAACAACCCGCTGCGCCCCTTGGAGGCCTGCGGCACCTCCGGCATGAAGGCCGCCCTCAACGGCTGCCTCAACCTGTCCGTCCTGGACGGCTGGTGGGACGAGTGGTTCGAGCCCGACTTCGGCTGGGCCATCCCCACCGCCGACGGCGCCGCCACCGACGACCACCGCCGCGACGACCTGGAGGCCGCCGCGCTCTACGACCTCCTGGAGCGCCGCATCACGCCCCGCTTCTACGAACACGGCCCCGGCGGCCTGCCCGACCGCTGGATCGAGATGGTCCGCAGGACCCTGACCCGGCTCGGCCCGAAGGTCCTCGCGGGCCGCATGGTGCGCGAGTACGTGGAGCGCCTGTACGTCCCCGCCGCCCGCGCCCACCGCATGCTCGCGCCGGACGCCGCCACCGCCCTCGCCGCCTGGAAGTCCCGCGTGCGCGGCGCGTGGCCGGGGGTCGCCGTGGACCACGTGGAGGCGTCGGCGGTGGGCGCCACCGCCGAGCTCGGCACGACGCTCGCGCTGCGCGTGCGCGTCCAACTCGGCGACCTGGCGCCCGACGACGTCGACGTGCAGGCAATCGCGGGCCGCGTGGACCCGGAGGACCACATCGCGGACGCCACCCCGGTGCCGCTGAAGCCCGCGAGCGGCCCCGACAGCGAGGGCCGGCTCCTCTACGAGGGCCCCCTGGCCCTGGACCGCACCGGCCCCTTCGGCTACACCGTCCGCGTCCTGCCCGCCCACCGCCTGCTCGCCGACGGCGCGGAACTGGGCCTGGTGGCGCTGCCCTCGGAGGGGACGGGGGAGGGGGCGGGGGTCCTGATGCGGTGAGCGGTCGGCACCGCGCGCATGGAACGGGCGGCACCCGGAGGGGTTGGTCCCCCGGATGCCGCCCGGCTCTACTGGCCCCGAGGGCCGGTTACTTGACGTTCACACCCGTCCACGCGGCCTCGACGGCCTTCTGCTCGGCGGAGTCGGCGCCGTACAGATCGGCGGCGGCCTTCACCGTGTCCTTGCGGGCCTGGGCGTAGTCCGTCGTGGTGGTGAAGTACGTCGACAGGGCCTTGAACCAGATCTTCTCGGCCTTGTCGCGCCCGATACCCTCGACCTTGGAGCCGTCCTTGGTCGGGCTGTCGTACTTGACGCCGTTGATCTCCTTCGCGCCGCTGCCCTCGCTCAGCAGGTAGAAGAAGTGGTTGGCGATGCCGGACGAGTAGTGCACGTCGACGTTGCCGGCGTTCTCGTCCCAGTAGTCGAGCGACGAGCCGTCCTGGGAGGGCTTGTCCATGTAGCGCAGCGGGGTGCCGTCGCCGTTGATGTCGATCTTCTCGCCGACGAGGTAGTCGCCCTTGTCCTGGGCGTTGTCGGCCTTGAACTCGACGGCGGCGGCGAAGATGTCGCTGGTGGCCTCGTTGAGGCCGCCGGACTCGCCGCTGTACTCCATGTTGCCGGTGGCCGAGGTGACGCCGTGCGTCATCTCGTGGGCGGCCACGTCGATCGACGTGAGCGGCTTGGCGTTGCCGTCGCCGTCGCCGTACGTCATGCAGAAGCAGGAGTCCTGCCAGAACGCGTTGACGTAGTTGTTGCCGTAGTGCACGCGGGACGTGGCGCCCTTGCCGTCGCCCTTGATGCCGCTGCGGCCGTGCACGTCCTTGTAGTAGTCCCAGGTGAGACCGGCGCCGTAGGCGGCGTCGACGGCCGCGGTCTGGGTGTCGGCCGGCTTGCCGGTGCCCCAGGTGTCGTCCTCGTCGGTGTACAGCTTGCCGCCGCTGGAGCCGTGGTTGAGGTCGAGCGTCTTGTGGTCGCCGCGCCCGCCGTCGGTCAGCTCGAAGCCGCTGCCCGCCTTGGTGGAGCCGACCTCGACGTCGCCGCTGTACTGGCTGTGGCCCTTGCCGTTCTCGATGGCCTGGTACTGGAACAGCTTCTTGCCGGTGGCCGCGTCGGTGATGACGTGCAGCTCGCTGGGCGTGCCGTCCTTCTGCGTGCCGGTGACGACCGTCTCGAAGGCCAGGGTCGGCTTGCCCTCGGCCGCCCAGACGACCTTGCGCGGCGCGTTGGCGTCCGCCTTCTTCGTCTCGCCGGTCTTCGCCGCCGTCGACTCGGCGGCCTTCGCGACCGCCTTCGGCGCGAGCTTCGCGCTGATCGACTTGACCTTCACGGACGCCTTGGTGGCCTTGCTGACGCCCTTGACGGCACCGCTCTTGGCGGTGTGCACGACCAGGTCGCCGCCGAGCACGGGCAGGCCCGCGTAGGTGCGCTCGTAGCGGGTGTGCGTGGTGCCGTCGCGGTCCTTGACGACGTCCTTGACGACCAGCTTCTCCTTGGCGCCGAGGCCGATCCTCGCGGCGGTGGCCGCCGTCTTCGCCTCGGCGTCCTGGATCAGGCCGGTGCGCACGGAGGCGGACAGCCGCATGGGGGCGGCGGACGACACCTCGGCGGCGTTGTCGTTGACGTCCGGCTGTGCGGAGGCGCCGGTGGTCAGTCCGGCGGTGAGCAGCGCTCCGGCGGCGACTGCGGTGGCGATGACCAGGGTGGAACGCTTCCTCGATATGTGGGGGGTCACGCAAGCTCCTTGTGTGGGGGAGCCCGGGTGGCATGGGGGACCACCCGGGCCGATAAGTGCTGTGCGGAGGTACTGGTGTGCCGTGCGGGGGAAGCGTGCCATTTGGGCCAGGTACATGTCAGGACCTTGATTGAATGTTGGCCAAAAGAAGTTCGTTGGCCGAAGGTCAAGGTCCGCAATGCGAACAGCGGATGAAGAGAGCCACCGTCCCGGACAGTTGGCGGAAATGAGGCTGTCCGGGACGGCGTTGCCTCACGGAGCCGTGGCTACGGCGTCGTGATCACGGCCGGGTGCCGACGTTGACCGCGGCCCACGCGTTGGCCACGGCCTTGTACTCGGCGCTGCCCGTGCCGCCGTACAGCTCGCTCGTGGCGGTGAGGGTGCCGGTGCGCGCCGCCGCGTAGTTGGTGGTCGTGTTGAACTTCGTGGTGAGTGCCCTGAACCAGATCTTGGCGGCCTTGTCGATACCAATTCCGGTCACGGGCTTGTTGTCGTACGTCGGCGAGTCGTAGGAGACGCCGTTCACGACCTTCTTCCCGCTGCCCTCGCTGAGCAGGTAGAAGAAGTGGTTGGCGATGCCCGACGAGTAGTGCACGTCGACGTTGCCCGCGCTGCTGCTCCAGTTGTCGAGCGAACGGCCGTCCTTGGAGGGCTTGTCCATGTAGCGCAGCGGCGTGCCGTTGCCCCGGATGTCGATCTTCTCGCCGACGAGGTAGTCGCCGACGTCCGAGGGGTTCTTGGCGTTGAACTCGACGGCGGCGGCGAAGATGTCGCTGGTCGCCTCGTTGAGACCGCCCGGCTCGCGGCTGTACTGCATGTTGCCGGTGGCCGAGGTGACGCCGTGGGTCATCTCGTGCGCGGCGACGTCGATGGACGTCAGCGGCTTGGCGTTGCCCGAGCCGTCCCCGTACGTCATGCAGAAGCAGGAGTCCTGCCAGAACGCGTTGACGTAGTTGTTGCCGTAGTGCACGCGGGAGGTGGCGCCCCGGCCGTCGTTCTTGATGCCGTTGCGGCCGTGCACGTTCTTGTAGTAGTCCCACGTCAGCGCCGCGCCGTAGTGGGCGTCCGCGCCGGCGGTCTCCGCGTTGGCGGCCTGGCCGTTGCCCCAGACGTCGTCGGGGCCGGTGAACAGCGTGCCGGAGCCGGACGTGCCGCGGTTCAGATTGCGCGTCTGGTGGTTGCCGCGCGCCGTGTCGGTGAGCGTGTACTGCGAGCCCGACTGCTGCGTGGTGAGCTGCACCTGGCCGCTGTACTGCGTGTTGCCGGTGCCGTTGTGCACGCCCTGCCACTGGCGGAGCTTCTTGCCGGTGGCCGCGTCCGTGACGACGTGCAGCTCGTTCGGCGTGCCGTCCTTCTGCAGCCCGCCGACCACGGTCTCGTACGCGATGACGGGGGAGCCGGTCGTGCTGTCGGCGAGCCAGACGACCTTGCGCGGCTCGGCCGCCTTGGTCTTCGTGGACTTCTGGGACTTGGCGGCACCCAGCGCCTGCTTCTCGGCGGCGGCGGGCTTCACCTCCGCCCCGGTGTCGGTCCCGGCGAGGCGGGCCTTGGAGGCGCGGTTGACGTCCGTCACCTTGCCCGCCTTGTCGGTGGCGACCACCATGTCGCCGCCGAGGACGGGGAGTCCGGCGTAGGTGCGCTCGTAGCGGGTGTGCGTGGTGCCGTCGCGGTCCTTGATGACATCACGGACGACGAGCTTCTCCTTGGCACTGAGGCCGAGGGTGTCGGCGGTCGCGGCCTTCGTCGCGTCCGCGTCGCGGAGCAGCTCGGCGCGCTGCGAGGGGGAGAGCTTCGCGGGCAGCGATCCGGTGTCGACCTTGGAGCCGGTGGCCGGGCCGTCGGCGGTGGCGGTACCCGCCTGCACGGCCATGCCGAGGAGGGCGGCGACGGCCGTGAAGGTGCCGATGGCGGTGGCCCGCCTGCGAGCGGAACGTCTGCGGGGTGTGGGGGAGTTGCTCAACACGGACTCCTTCTGCGCGGCCGCCGGTGGAGCGGCCAGGGGGCGACCGGGCGGCGGTGACCGTCCGGGGCGGAGCAGGCAGTACGTGGTGCGATGAGCTGTGGTGCACGGTGCGGTGAACGGTGGTGCACGGTGCGGTGAGCCGTGGTGTCGGCCGTGGTGCTGTGCGACGCGCACGACATCGTGCGCGGGAGCCGCCCACGCGTGAGCGCGCGTGCGACTGGTGAGGGGAAGAGTGCCATTCGAGACAGGGACATGTCAGGTCGGTGAACGTACTTTGGCTGGATTCCGTTCGGTGCCCGAATTTTTGAGTCCGGTATGCGGTTTCTCGCGGGGCGCGGACGAGGGTGCGGACGAGGGTGCGGACGGTGGCGCGGAGGGGGTGGCCGAGGGCGGCTCCGGTGCGGGTGCGCTCAGGCGCGGGGCCGCCCGGCCGTGCGCTCGGTGTGGGCCGAACGCACCTTCGGCCAGGGCTCGGTGGCCTCGGGCTCCTGCCGCAGCCCGGTGAGGACGGCGCGGACGACGCGCTCCGTCTGGCGATCGGCGGCCTGGGGGTCGTCGACGGTGATGAGGCCGTCGGCGAGGAGGGTGGCGAGGCCGTGGACGGCCGTCCAGATGACGAAGTCGGCGCCGGGGCGGGCGGCGGGGGGGGGCAAGTGGCCGGTTTCGACGAGGAGGTTCAGTTCGGTGTCCAGGACGGTGTGGGGGTGTGGGG
This sequence comes from Streptomyces flavofungini, assembly GCF_014650815.1. Taxonomy (GTDB): domain Bacteria; phylum Actinomycetota; class Actinomycetes; order Streptomycetales; family Streptomycetaceae; genus Streptomyces; species Streptomyces flavofungini. Next base: position 106,320 of record NZ_BMVR01000002.1, on the reverse strand, counting down.
GCCGGGGCCCGGGCTCTTGGTGTTGCTGCCGATCCGCACCTGCCCGTTCCTCGGCACCTTCGCGCCGGTGGCCACGTCGCCGACGCCCGCGGTGTAGTTCCTGTTCGGTCCGTCGAGCCTTCTGACGGCGGCCAGCGCGGCGGGCAGGCCGTCGTCGTGGACGAGCTTGTCGAGGGTGCGCTGTACGCGGTCGGGCTCGGGGGCGGAGGCCGCGGACCGCGGTCCGGGGGCGGAGGTCCTGGCGGTCGCTGAGGGGGCCGCGGTCGCCACGGGTGCCGCGAGCGCTCCGGCCGCCAGGACGCCGGTGGCCACGGCGAGCGCGGTCGGCACGGCCCCGCGGTGACCGCGCCGGGGGCGGCTGAGGGAACGGGACCGGTTCGGTACGCGCTCGTGCACGGCGACTCCTCGGGGGATGGCTGGGGCGGGGGTGCTGCGGCTCGGGTGCCGTCTCCCAGCATTTCCGGCGGCGGGTGGTCGGGGTGAGCCAGCAGGCCCCCAAGTCGGGCTGTGGCTAACCCATCAGGGATTCCCAAGGGGGCGGCGATCGGCCGCGTCCGCTGGGCGGCGCAGGGCACCGGCATCCCCGTCCTGGCGGCGAAGGGCGGCGAAGGGCGGCGAAGGGCGGCCTGGTGTGCCGCAGCGGTGCGGGCGAGGTCCGCGCCTTCGAGGCCGCCACCGGGAAGATGCGCCGGATGCGCACCACGCGCGACAACCGCACCTCCCGGCCCCCCGGGACCACCCCGGCGGAGCCGCTACGCCCCGCTCCCCACCACGCTGTCCCGCCAAGCCCGGTGCAGCTCCGCGAACGACCCCGTCCCCGCGATGAGTTCGGCGGGCGGGCCGTCCTCCACGATCCGGCCGTGCTCCATCACGAGGACCCGGTCGGCGATCTCCACCGTGGACAGGCGGTGGGCGATCACGACGGCGGTGCGGCCGCGCAGGACCGTGTCCATCGCCCGCTGCACGGCGCGCTCGCCGGGGATGTCCAGGGAGCTGGTGGCCTCGTCGAGGATCAGCACGGCGGGGTCGGCGAGCAGGGCGCGGGCGAACGCGACGAGCTGGCGCTGGCCCGCCGAGATGCGGCCGCCGCGCTTGCGTACGTCCGTGTCGTAGCCGTCGGGCAGGGAGGTGATGAAGTCGTGGGCGCCGATGGCCTTCGCGGCGCGCTCGATGTCCTCGCGGGTCGCGTCGGGGCGCCCGATCGCGATGTTCTCGGCGACCGTGCCGGAGAACAGGAACGCCTCCTGGGTGACCATCACGACGCCCCGCCGCAGCTCGGCGTTGGCGAGGTCGCGCAGGTCGACGCCGTCCAGCAGGACGCGCCCGTCCGTCGGGTCGTAGAAGCGGGCGAGCAGCTTCGCCAGCGTCGACTTGCCCGCGCCGGTCGAGCCGACGACGGCGACGGTCTGTCCGGCGGGCAGCGTCAGGTCGAAGTGCGGCAGGACCTCACCGCCCGTGCGGTACGCGAAGCGCGTGCCGTCGAACTCGACGGTGCGGCCCGGGTGCTCGGAGGCGAGCGGCGGCAGTTGCTTCTCGGTGCCGGGCGCGGGCTCCGGCACGGACGGCGTCTGCGCGAGCAGCCCCGCGATCTTCTCCAGGGAAGCCGCCGCCGACTGGTACGAGTTGAGGAACATGCCGAGCCGGTCGATCGGGTCGTACAGCCGCCGCAGGTACAGCACCGCCGCGGCGAGCACACCGAGCGCGAGCGTGTCCTGCGCGACGCGGTACGCGCCCCACAGCACGATCCCCGCGACGGCCGTGTTCGCGACGAGCCGCGAGCCGACCACGTACCGCGCCATCTCCAGGAGCGCGTCGCCGTTGGTGCGCTCGTGCCGGTGGTTGAGCGCCGCGAACTGCTCCTCGTTGGCCTTCTCGCGGCGGAACGCGCGCACCGGACGGATGCCGTTCATTGTCTCCGTGAACTTCACGATGACGGCGGCGACCGCGGTCGAGCGGACGCGGAACACCTTCCCCGCGCGGTGCTGGTAGAGCCGGATCAGCGCGTACAGGGGCACGAACGACAGGACGGCGACCGCGCCGAGGCCCAGGTCGAGCCAGAGCAGCATCGCCGAGATGGTGACGAACGACAGCACCACCGTGAGCAGTTCCTGCAGGCCCTCGTTGAGCAGCTCCCGCAGCGACTCCACATCCGTGGTGGCGCGGGAGATCAGCCGCCCCGACGTGTACCGCTCGTGGAAGTCCACGCTGAGCGCCTGCGCGTGCCGGAAGATCCGCCCCCGCAGATCGAGCAGCACGTCCTGGTTCACGCGGGCGGACGCCACGATGAAGGCGTACTGGAACGCCCCCGCGGCCGCCGCGCACACCAGATAGGCCACGCCGACCGCGATCAGCGGGCCGTGGTCGTCCGCGCGGAACGCGGGCACGGCACGGTCAATGGCGTACGCGACCAGCAGCGGCCCGGCCTGGATGACGGCCTGCTGGACGAGGAGCAGCAGGGCGGCCACGACGACTCGGGCGCGGCGGGGCGCGAGCAGGGAGCGCAGGAGGGTGCCGGTCGCGCCCGGGGGAGCGGGCAGGGTGTCGTTGTCGAAGGCGTCGTCCAGGGCTTCTTGGGCGGTGCCGTCGTAGGCGGTGCTTTCGTGGACGCTGTCTTTGCGGTCGCTGTCTTTGTGGGTGGTGCCTTCGTAGGGGCTGCCTTCGTAGGGGCTGCCTTCTTGGGTGATGGCTCCATGGGAGCTTGCTTCGTGGGTGATGGCTTCCTTGGCGGGGGGACCCGAGGGCCCGTCGTCCGGCCCGGTTCTCTCGTCGCCCCTGCGGCTCTTGTCGCCGACCGTGCTCATTCGTCCGTCCCCCCAGACATCAGCCATGCGTACTCGGCGTTCTCCCGCAGCAGTTCCTGGTGCGTGCCCACGGCCGTGATCCGGCCGCCGGACAGCAGCGCGACCCGGTCCGCCAGGAGCACCGTCGACGGGCGGTGCGCCACCACCAGCGCCGTGGTGTCCTTCAGGACCCGCCGCAGCGCCGCCTCCACCAGCGCCTCCGTGTGGACGTCCAGCGCGGACAGCGGGTCGTCGAGGACGAGGAAGCGCGGCTTGCCCACCACCGCGCGGGCCAGCGCGAGCCGCTGCCGCTGCCCGCCGGACAGGCTCAGCCCCTGCTCGCCGACCTGCGTGTCCGCCCCCTTCGGCAGCCCGTGCACGAACTCGGCCTGCGCGACCGCGAGAGCCCGCCCCAACTCCTCCGCGCCCGCGCCCCCGTCGGCCCCCATGAGCACGTTCTCGCCCACGGACGCGGAGAACAGCGTGGGCTCCTCGAAGGCCATGGACACCAGCGTGCGCACGCGTGCGCGCGGCATCGCCGCGATGTCCTCGCCGTCGAGCGTGATGCGCCCGCCCGTCAGCTCGTGCAGCCGGGGCACGAGGGCCGTCAGCGTGGTCTTGCCGCTGCCGGTGGCGCCGACGAGGGCCAGTGTCTCGCCGGTGCGGATGTGCAGGTCGATGCGGTCCAGGACGGGCGGGGTGTCGTCGGGGGCGTCGGGGTAGCGGAACTCGACGGCTTCGAAGCGGATGCCGTCGGCGGGGGTACGGGGCGCCGGGACGGCGGCGACCGCGCGCGCCTTGCCCGAAGCCGCAGCCGAAGCCGAAGCCGAAGCCGAGGCTGGGCCCGAACCCGAACCCGAACCCGAACCCGAACCCGAGCCCGCTTCCGCCCGCACGTCCGACTCCGGCTCCGCGTCCATGACCTCGAAGTACCGCTCCGTGGCCGTCGCCGCCTCCTGGCTCATCGCGAGCAGGAAGCCGATCGACTCCACCGGCCAGCGCAGCGCGAGCGCCGTCGACAGGAACGCCACCAGCGTGCCCGTGGAGAGCCCGCCGTCGGCCACCTGGACCGAGCCGAGGACGAGCGCGGCCCCGATCGCCAGCTCCGGCAGCGTCATGATCACGGCGTAGATCGCCGCGAGCAGCCGGGCCTTGACCAGCTCCGTGCCGCGCAGCGTGCCCGACAGCTCGCGGAACGCCCGGGCCTGGCTGCGGTGGCGCCCGAAGCCCTTGATGATCCGGATGCCGAGCACGCTCTCCTCGACGACCGTCGTCAGGTCGCCCACCTGGTCCTGCGCGCGCCGCGCCACGGCGGCGTACCGCTCCTCGGAGTACGAGAGGAAGACCACCATCGGCACCACGGGGGCGAGCAGCACCAGGCCGAGCGTCCAGTCCTGGGCGAGCAGAATGGCCATGCCGACCACGATCGTCGCGCCGTTGACCAGCAGGAACGTCAGCGGGAACGCGAGGAACATGCGCACCATCATCAGATCGGTGGTGCCGCGCGAGAGCAACTGGCCGGAGGCCCACCGGTCGTGGAAGGCGACGGGCACGCGCTGCAGATGGCGGAACAGGTCCGCCCGCATCTCCGCCTCCACCCCCGCGAGCGGCCGTGCGACGAGCCAGCGCCGGAAGCCGAACAGCACCGCCTCCACGACGCCGAGCCCCAGCAGGAGCAGCGCCCCGAGCCAGACGCCACCCGTGTCCCGGTCGGCCACGGGGCCGTCCACCATCCACTTCAGGACGAGCGGGAACAGCAGGCCCGTACAGGACGCCACGACGGCGATGAACGCCGCGCTGAACAGGCGTGTTCGTACGGGGCGCACATACGGCCAGAGCCGTCTGAGCGTCCTGACGGCGGAGCGTCCGCCGGGGTCCTGGGCAGGTGCATGTGTCGTGGACATCAGCAGTGAGCCTACGTTTCACCACTGACAGCGCCCACCGAGTTTCGGCCCGGTCGGGGTCGTCCGCTGGTCCTAGGTCGCGGGCCGCTGCTGAGGTGATTCGCGGGCTGTTGCTGGGGTGATTCGGGGCCGCTGCCGCAGTGATTCGGCGGCCGTTGCCGTGGTGCGTTCGGGGGCCGCCGGGGGGTCGTAGGGGTCCATCAACCGATCGGTTGATGGCGGTCGCAGCGGGATGGACGATGTGGGCCGGGGGCCGTGACGGCGAGGCTTGGTCCATGCCTCCTCCCATCATCGAAGTCAGGGACCTGCGCAAGGTCTACGGCGGCCGAGCCGTCGTCGACGGCGTCACCTTCGCCGTCGAGCAGGGCGAGATCTTCGGCGTCCTCGGGCCCAACGGCGCGGGCAAGACGACCACCGTCGAATGCGTCGAGGGCCTGCGCGTGCCCGACGTGGGCGCGGTGCGCGTCGCCGGACTCGACCCGGTGGCGGACCACGCCCAGGTCACCCGCGTCCTCGGCGCGCAGCTCCAGGAGAGCGAACTGCAGCCGAAGCTCACGGTCCGCGAGGCACTCGAGCTGTACGCCGCGTTCTACACCCGCCCGGCCGACTGGCGCCCGCTCGCCGAGCGCCTCGGCCTCACCGACAAGCTGAACACCCGCTTCGCCAAGCTCTCCGGCGGCCAGAAGCAGCGCCTGTTCATCGCCCTCGCCCTGATCGGCAGTCCCCGCGTCGTCGTCCTCGACGAGCTGACCACCGGCCTCGACCCGCGGGCACGCCGGGACACCTGGCAACTGATCGAGGAAGTGCGGGACAGCGGTGTCACGGTCCTGCTCGTCACCCACTTCATGGAGGAGGCCCAGCGGTTGTGCGACCGCATAGCGGTGATCGACCGGGGCCGGGTGGCCGCGCTCGACACCCCGGCAGGTCTCATCGGCCGCTCCGCGGGCTCCACGGTCATCTCCTTCACGCCGTCGGTGCCGCTCACCCCCGCCGACCTGGCCGCGCTGCCCCGGCTCAGCTCCGCCACGGAGAAGGACGGCCGCCTCACCCTCAACGGCACCGACGCCACCGTCGACGCCCTCCTCACCCTGCTGGCCCGACACCGGATCACGGCCCACCAACTCCGCGTCACCGAAGCCACGTTGGACGACGCGTTCCTGGACCTGACGACCACGTCCACGCCCACGCCCACGCCCACAGAGGACCACCCGACGGCCCGGTCCGAGGGCCACCCCGGCGGCCACGCACCCACCGGCGGCCACCCGCCCACCGACAGCCACGACCCCACCGACGCCCCCGCACCCACCCGCCCCGGACACCACGGAGCCCCGGCATGACCACTCCAGCCGCCTCAGCCGACGCCACCAGCCCGCCGGCCACCGGCCCCACCACCCCTGCCTCCGCCCCCGGCCCGCACTCCGCCCCGGCCCGCACCCCCGGTGCCGCCCGAGCCGTCCTCAAGGCCGAAGTGCGGCTGTTCCGGCGGGAACCGGGCTCCCTCTTCTGGGTCCTCGCCTTCCCCACGGTGCTCCTGGTGGTCCTCGGGTCCGTCCCGTCCTTCCGGGAGGCACAGGACGACCTGGGCGGCATCCGGCTGGTCGACGCGTATGTGCCCGTGACCGTGCTGCTGTCCATGATCATGGCCGGGGTCCAGGCGATGCCGCCGGTGATCACGGGGTACCGCGAGCGGGGGATCCTGCGCCGGATGTCGGCCACGCCCGTGCGGCCCACGGCGGTGCTCGGCGCGCAGATGGGACTGCACGGCGCGGCCGCGCTCGGCTCGGCGCTGCTCTCCCTGGCGGTGGGCCGGGCGGTCTTCGACGTGCCGCTGCCCCGGCAGATATTCGGGTACGCGGTCGCCCTGGTCCTTGCCGTCGCCTCCGCGCTGGCGCTGGGCGCCCTGGTGTCGGCGCTGTCGCGCACCTCCAAGGCGGCGACGGCGGTCGGTTCGGCGGTGTTCTTCCCGATGATGTTCAGCGCGGGCGTCTGGCTGCCGGTGCAGGCGATGCCGGACACCCTCGCCCAGGTCGTCGAGGCCCTGCCGTTCGGCGCGGCCGCGGAGGCCCTCAACCAGGCGGCGTCCGGCGACTGGCCCGGCCCGGCCCACCTGGGCGTCCTGGTCCTGTGGACGGCGGTGCTCACCACGGCGGCGGCGCGATGGTTCCGCTGGGAGTGACCGACCGCGCGGCGGGCGCTGTGGGCCGGGTGGACGAGACTGGGCCCATGGCACGACCCAGCACGCCGAACGACCCCGCACCCGCAGCGCCGGGCACGCCGGGCACGCCGGGTACTCCCACCATCCCCGGCGCCACCCTCGCCACCTCCACCATCCCCACCCCCGCCACCCTCGTCACCGAACGCTGGGAGCTGTTCCACCGCTGGGGTCCCCTCGCCCTCCTCGCCTTCGGCACCCTGCTCTCCGCGGCCACCAGCGCTGTCGTCGGGATGGGGCGGGGGGAGTGGACCGTGGCGGTGGTCCTCGTCGGCGTCGCCGTGGTCCTCCAGGTCAGGTGGATCGGGGCCGCGCGCTCTCGGCCGGGGCCGTCCCGGTCGGGCACCGCGTACTACTTCGTGCGCTGGGGGCTCGCGTTCACGCTGGCGTGGCTGAACCCGTTCTTCGTGTTCTACGCCGTCACGGGGTACTTCGGGTCGGAGCGGCTGCTCACGCGCCGGCTGGTCCCGGCCGGGCTGTTCGCGACGGCCGTGACCATGGCGGGGGCGCAGGCGGGTGGGCTGCCGCCGCACGGGCGGATCGGCTGGGTGGTGTTCGGGGCGATGCTCGGGGCCAACGTCGGGCTGATCACGGTCTTCGCCCACATCGCGAACAAGGAGGAGGAGCGCACCCGGTTCCAGGAGCGGACCATCGACCAGTTGGAGGCCGCCAACGCCGCGCTGCAGCAGGCCATGGACGAGAACGCCGCGCTGCACGCCCAACTCCTGCTCCAAGCACGCGAAGCGGGCGTCGCCGACGAGCGCAGACGCCTGGCCGCCGAGATCCACGACACCATCGCGCAGGGCCTGACCGGCATCATCGCCCAGCTCCAGGTCGTCGCGAACACCCCCGACCAGGAGCTCGCCCGCGAGCACCTGGACCGGGCCACCGCCCTGGCCCGGCACAGCCTCGGCGAGGCCCGCCGCTCCGTGCACAACCTCGCCCCGGTCGCCCTGGAGCACGACAGCCTGCCCAAGGCCCTGCGCAAGACGGTCAGGGAGTGGGGCGATCGGACGGGCGTGCGCGCCGACTTCACGGTCACTGGCACCGGCAAGCCCCTCCACGAGGAGGTGGAGGCGACCCTGCTGCGCATCGTCGAGGAGGCCCTGTCCAACGCCGCCCGGCACGCGGCGCCGACCCGCGTCGGCGTCACCCTGTCGTACATGGCGGGCGAGGTCGCCCTCGACGTCCGCGACGACGGCCGCGGCTTCGACCCGCTCGCCCTGCCCGCCCGCACCCGCACCGGCGGCTTCGGGCTCAGGGGCATGCGGGCCCGCGCCGAGCGCATCGCGGGCGCCCTCAGCGTGGAGTCGGAGTCGGGCGGCGGTACGGCGGTATCGGCGCGCGTACCGTTGGTGGGCGATGAACATTGAAACGATCACCCTCGTCGTCGTGGACGACCACCCGGTCGTGCGCGACGGACTGCGGGGCATGTTCGAGTCGGCGCCCGGCTTCGAGGTTCTCGGCGAGGCGGCCGACGGCGTGGGGGCCGTCGAGCTGACGGCCCGGCTCGACCCGGACGTCGTCCTCATGGACCTGCGGATGCCGGGCGGCGGCGGTGTCGACGCCATCGCCGAGCTGACCCGACGCGGAGCCAGGGCCCGCGTCCTGGTGCTCACCACGTACGACACGGACACCGACACGCTGCCCGCCATCGAGGCGGGCGCGACGGGCTATCTGCTCAAAGACGCCCCGCGCGACGAGCTGTTCGGCGCCGTCCGCGCCGCCGCCGAGGGCCGCACCGTGCTGTCCCCGGCCGTCGCGTCGCGCCTGGTACGACGCGTACGTGCCCCTGACGACGAGCAGCTGAGCACCCGAGAACGGGAAGTGCTCGTGCTCGTCGCCAGGGGCACGTCCAACCGCGACATCGCGAAGGGGCTGTTCATCAGCGAGGCCACGGTCAAGACCCACCTCACCCATATCTACGGCAAGTTGGACGTCAAGGACCGGGCCGCGGCAGTGGCAACGGCCTATCGCCGCGGCATCCTCGACTGACCGTCCACGCGGTCGGCCGAGGCCGGAATCCGATCCTTGCAGCCACGTCTCCCCCCGGAGTCGCGGCCTGACGGCCATGGGTCCGCATCCACGCTCCCACCAGCGCGGATGAGCAGTGGTGCCGTCCGGGACCCGGGCGGGCCAGTGGTGCCGCCCGGGACCGGACGGGCCCGCCCGGTCAGGGCGGGCCCGGGCAGGGTCAGGCGGCCTCCCACAGGGCGGGAGTGTTCGGGGGCTCCCAGCCGGGCTGGGACTGGTGCGGCTGGAGGCAGCGGTAGGTGGCGCCGTCGTAGGTGACGGTGTCACCGGCCGCGTACACGGAGCCGGCCGCCCAGGTGCCGGACGGGTCACCGGGGCCGGGGCCCGGGTCCTGGCCGCCGCCCGTCGTCTTCAGCGTCAGCTGGTATTGCTGAAGCAGCGGGTTGATCGGCTGGTGGAACGTGGTGCCGCCGGAGCGGCAGTTGCCCGAACCACCGGACGTCACGCCCTGCGCCTGGCTGCCTGAGATGTACGAGCCGCCGGAGTCACCGGGCTCCGCGCACACGGTCGTACGGGTCACACCGCTGATGGTGCCCTCGGGGTAGGTGACGCTGGTGTTGTGCTGCGAGATCGTGCCGCAGTGCCAGCCGGTCGTCGATCCGGAGCGGCAGATCGAACCGCCCACCGGCGACTGCGTCGAACCGGCGACGCTCACGCGCTGACCGCCGGAGCCCTTGACGTAGGGCGTCGACGTCCACTGCGCGTTGGCGGCCACCCACGCCATGTCCCGGCCCGGGAAGATCGAGGCCCGGAACGTGCCCTGGGCCTGCTGGTTCACGCCGCGCGTGGTCGTGCCCGCACGTCCGCAGTGACCCGCCGTGGCGAAACCCTGCGTGGCGCCCTGTGTGATGGAGAAGCCCACGGAGCAGCGGCCACCGCTGCCCATGTAGTACGCCTCGCCGCCCACGATGTCGTAGAAGGGCCGCGGCCGTTCGGCGGTCCTCTGTACCTGGACGAGCCCGCGATCGACCTTCGCCGCCTTGACCAGCTGGTGCGCGGCGGAGGCCTTGACGGCGTTCACCACGATCGCGTTGGACTTCACATCGACGTACCACACGGGCGCGTCGGCGGTCCGGGTGCTCTTCGCGGCCCGGTCCAACTTGGCCTTGGCGGCGTCCAGTTGGCCGAGTGAGTGGCGTACCACCAGGGCGCGGGCGCCCTCGGCCTCGATGGCCGCGACGTCCCGGGCGTCGGTGGTGGCGACGGTGAACGAGGCCGAGGTGGCGCCGCTCACCCAGGCGCCCGCGAAGTCCCGGCCGAGCGCGGACCGCAGGGCGCCGCCCGCGGCCCCCGCCTCCGCCTCGTTGGCCAGCCGCGCCTTGGCCTGCCCTGCGGTCAGCCGCAGATCACGCTGCATCGCCTTCAGGACCTCGGGCGACGTCTGACCCACGGCGGCGGCAGCCGCGGCGTCACGGGGAGTGGGGGAGGGGGACGGGGAGTCGGACTGCGCGACCGCCGAGCCGGGCAGCCCGGCGAGCACGAGCGCACCAGCGGCGGCCAGCGCGGCACCCGCCGCCTGCGCGCGGCGGAGCGCTTTACAACTGTCGTGAGTCGGGGAGGCATGTCTGAGCTGCATGGGGGTCTCCTCGGTGTGGACGGGGAGCGGCGGATCCCTGAAAGCGGGGAAGCGGGACCCGCGCGTTCTCCGGTCGACCACACCGTAGAAGGGTCAACAGCCGGTAAATAGATGCCAGTTGCCCCCCTACGCCGACGTTATGGACGGTGGGGACAGGAGGAGCCGCTGCCGTTGGGCCGGCGGGCGTGGGATGCCCGAGCCGGTGAGGATCGGGCCATCGGTATCGTCGGCCCCTAGCGCCCATCGAGAGGTTGAGACCCATGCCCGATGCTGACGGTTCCACATTCCCCGTGCAGTCCGACGTCCTGGTTCGCCAGGCCGATCTGGGCCGCGACGGCTCGGCCGACGCGATCGGCGTGGCCCGCTGGCTGGAGGATGCCCGGATACGGCTGCGCCTGCGCCGCTTCGAACGACTGGTGGCCTCCGGCGGGTTCGTTCCGTTCCAGATATTCTTTGTGAACCAGCACGTCGAGCGTCTTCGTCCCGTCGGCCGGGCAGGCGCCCGGGCCCAGGTCCACACCGGTGTGCGCCGCATCGGACGATCGTCGTTCACCTACGAGCAGGCCGCCTTCATCGACGGCGGCCGTGTGGCGAGCGGGAATGCCACCATCGTGCTCGTCGGCGCAAGCGGCGCCCTCCCGCTTCCGGACGAGCTGGTCGAGGACCTCGGTGAGCTGGCGTTGCCTGAGTCGAGCGCCGCACCCTCGGCCCGGCCGGGCCCGGAACGCGGCCAGCGGGACCACTATCGGTACTTCGCCCCGCTGCTCGCGCGCATTGGGGATGTCGACTCCAACCAACACGTCAACTACATAGCCCTGGCCACCTATTACGACGAGGCGATCGCCGCGTTCGTGCGGCACGCGGCGGGAACGGCCGAAACCGATCCGGTGCCGGACCTGCCCCCGCAGTCGTACCGAGTGCACTACCTCGGCGAGGTGACCTATCCCGGCCGTTACGAGATAGGTGTCGTCGTGCGCTCCGTCGATGCCGATTCCGTGTCCTACGAACTGGGTGTCTTCCGCGACAGCGAGTGCCTCGGGGTGGCCGAAGCGGTCGGGCCCCGGGGCGATCTGACCGCCGAGTCCTTGAAGGCGTGGACCGGCTGACCGTGCGCTCAGGGATTGCCTGCGCCCGAGCCCGGCACCACCCGAGCGCCCCGCCAGGGCTAACCCACCTCCGCCCCCGGCAGAGCCAGCCAAGCCGAATAGCTCTCACTGCGAGCCGCGGCCTCCGCGTGCGCGGCCCGCGCATGCGCCAGCACCTCCGCGGCCGTGTCATGCGCGTAGGTCTCCGGATGCCACCCCAGCAGATGCCGCCAGTACAACGGCGCCCCCGCAAGCGGCCGAGTGACGATCCCCCCGGTAGGCGGAAACGTGGCCCGGCACAACCCCACAGCCCGCCCCACCTGCACCAAATGCACGCACGACGCGGTATCGGTCTCGTACACCGAAGACGGCGCGAACCCGGCCCGCGCGCACGCGGCGGTGAAGCAGTCCCCGAAGCACCCGTCCCCGGGCACGTCCGTCCAGGCCTCGCCCGCAAGCCCGCCCAGCTCGACCTCCGTGGCCCCCGCAAGCCGATGCCCCGTGGCCAGCATGACGAACACCGGATCCCGAGCCACCTCCCGCCACACCAGTCGCTCACTCTCCGGCGGTGTGCTGGCCCCGCACGTCCCGACCAGGGCGAAGTCCAGCCGGGCGGCCGCCACCTGGGCGGCGATCTCCCGCTCCGACCAGGAGGTGTACGTGGACACGGGCTGATCGGGATGCGCCGCGGCCAGCCGGTCGACGAGCCCGCCGAGCAGCGGCCCGTGCGTACCCCCGAGCCGGAAACCGCGCTGATCCTGCCAGCCACGTGTGAACCGCTCGGCCTCCTCCTGGAGCCCGGTCACCGCGGGCAGCACGATGCGCGCCCGGGCGAGCACGAACTCACCGAGCGCGGTGGCCCGCACCCCCGACCTCCCGCGCTCGAACAGCTCCCCGCCCAGGGCCCGTTCGATCCGCTTCAGCTGGGTGCTGAGCGCGGGCTGCGCGAGGCCCAGGGCGGTGGCCGCCTTGGTGAGGCTGCCCGCGTCGGCGATCGCCCGGATCGTCTTCAGGTGCCGCAACTCCAGGTCCATGCGGTGAGCTTCGTCCGCGTCCGCGCCATCGGCAATACCTTGGTACGGACCTGAAAGCCCATCAAGTCCCGCAGGGGCTCCCCGACATGGCCCTGTCACCCCACCCGCTCACCCCGCTCCTGCTCCCGCCTCCGCATCGCCGGGCACCGCCCGCAGCAGCAACACCGACCGCGCGTCCACCCGCACCGCCGTCCCCGCCGCCAGCAACGCCCCCGGCGCCTCTCCCTGCTCCTCTAGCGAGGTGTCGACCAGGACCTCATAGGCGGCAGCCCACGGCGGCCCCGGCAGTACGAAGTCCACGGGCCGCTCCGCGGTGTGCAGCACGGCGAGGAAGCTGTCGTCCGTGACCGGCACCCCGTGCGCGTCCCGGCCCGGTATGTCGCGCCCCGACAGATACATGCCGAGCGTCGCCGCGGGCGCGTACCAGTCGGCCTCCGTCATCTCCGTGCCGCGCGCCGTGAACCACGCCAGGTCCCGCAGCCCGTCCGCCGAGTGCGCCCGGCCGGAGAAGAAGGACCGCCGCCGCAGCACCGGATGCCGGTGCCGCAGGGCGATGAGCCGCGACGTCAGCGCGAGCAGCTCCCGCCAGCCGGGCTCCGCGCGCTGCTCCCAGTCCACCCAGCTGATCTCGTTGTCCTGGCAGTACGCGTTGTTGCTGCCGCCCTGTGTGCGCCCCATCTCGTCGCCCGCGACGAGCATCGGCACGCCCGTGGACAACAGCAGCGTGGTCATCAGGTTCCGCAGCTGCCGCCGCCGCAGCGCGGCCACGTCCGGGTCGTCCGTCTCGCCCTCGACCCCGCAGTTCCAGGACCGGTTGTCGTCCGCACCGTCCCTGTTCCCCTCGCCGTTGGCCTCGTTGTGCTTGCGTTCGTACGTCACCAGGTCGCGGAGCGTGAAGCCGTCGTGGGCCGTCACGAAGTTCACCGACGCGTACGGCCGCCGCCCGCCCCACGCGTACAGGTCGCTCGACCCGGACAGGCGGTACCCCAGATCCCGTACATCCGGCAGGGCGCCGCGCCAGAAGTCCCGGACCGCGCCCCTGTAACGGTCGTTCCACTCCGTCCACAGAGGTGGGAACGCCCCCACCTGATAGCCGCCGGACCCCACGTCCCACGGCTCGGCGATCAGCTTCACGCGCCGAAGCACCGGGTCCTGCGCGATGACCGCGAGGAACGGCGAGAGCATGTCGACGTCGTGGAAGGAGCGCGCGAGCGCCGCCGCGAGGTCGAAGCGGAAGCCGTCCACGCCCATCTCCGTCACCCAGTACCGCAGCGAGTCGGTGATCAGGCGGAGCACGTGCGGCTGGACGACGTGCAGGGTGTTGCCGCACCCGGTGTAGTCGGCGTACCGGCGCGCGTCGCCCTGGAGCCGGTAGTAGCCGCGGTTGTCGATGCCCTTCAGGGACAGCATCGGCCCCAGCTCGCCCGCCTCTGCCGTGTGGTTGTAGACGACGTCGAGGATCACCTCGATCCCGGCCTCGTGCAGCGCCCGCACCATCCGCCGGAACTCGCCGACCTGCTGGCCGCGGGTGCCGGACGCCGCGTAGGCCGCGTGCGGCGCGAAGTACCCAATCGAGTTGTAGCCCCAGTAGTTCCTGAGGCCCCGGCGCAGCAGGTGGTCCTCGTGCGCGAACTGGTGCACGGGAAGCAGCTCGACGGCCGTCACCCCGAGGCGTACGAGATGGTCGATCGCGGCCGGGTGCGCGAGCCCCGCGTACGTACCGCGCAGGTGCTCCGGGACGCCCGGGTGCAGCCGGGTGAAGCCGCGGACATGGAGTTCGTAGATGACCGAGTCCGCCCAGGGCGTCTTCGGGCGCCGGTCGTCGCACCACTCGTCGTCGGGCGCGTCGTCGTGCACCACCACGCCCTTGGGCACGTACGGGGCCGAGTCGCGGTCGTCGCGCACGGTGTCGGCGACGTGCTGCTGCGGCCAGTCCCGGACATGGCCGTACACCTCCGGCGGCAGCGCGCCGTAGTCGTCGCCCGCGCCCGCGTCGACCGCGCGGGCGTACGGGTCGAGCAGCAGCTTCGCCGCGTTGAACCGGGCGCCCGTCCACGGGTCCCAGCGGCCGTGCACCCGGAAGCCGTACCGCTGCCCCGGAAGGACACCCGGCAGGAAGCCGTGCCAGATCTCGTGCGTCAGCTCCGTGAGCGGACAGCGGGTCTCGACGGTACGACCGCTCCCGCCGCCACCCGTGCCGTCCGCCCTGTCCGTGCTGTCGTCGGTGTCGTCGGTGTCGAACAGACACAGCTCGACGGCCTCCGCCCCGCCCGCCCACAGCGCGAAGTTGGTGCCCGCGACCCCGTCGGGCCCCACCCGGAACCGCGCGCCCAGCGGCGTCGGCGCCCCCGGCCACACGGTTCGCGCGGGTGCCTGCCGGGCCCGCGCCCCGCGCCCGCCGTTCGACCCGGCGGCGGTGGTCCGGCCGTCCTCCGGCCGGCCGTGGACCCGCGCCCGCTGGACTGCCTCCTGCTCGGCTGCGCTCGACACCTGCTCGCCTCCCGCGGCTCCGGCCGGTCGACGCGCGCGATCAGGGCGTGCGGCGTCCCGGCCGCGGCTGCCCGCACAACGTCCTTGCTGTCTGTTCTGCCCAGCCGGTGCGTCGCACTCACGTTTCCCCGGGCGGGCACGGTCGTTGGGACCCACGTGAGACAGGCAACGAGGCGCGCTCGGCGCGCAGGGGCCGCGCTGGCCGCAGCGGTGGCATGGGCAGGACTGGTACTCGGAGCCACGGGCTGCTCCGGCTCGGAGTTCGACGGGATGCTGGGCAAGCCGCCGCGGCCCGCCGACGCGATCCGGGTCACGCCCGGCGACGGCGACAAGAACGTGCGCGCCGGGGAGCGCCTCGAAGTGCGGGTGCCGGACGGGCGCCTGGAGTCCGTGCGGGTGGTGCGGTCCCAGGACGCACAGGAGGCCGAGGTGCCCGGGCGCATCGGCAAGGACCGCTCGACGTGGCGCCCGGTGGACGACGGGCCGCTCGCGCTCGCCGCCAAGTACACGGTGGACGCGGTCGCCCTGGACGGCCACGGGCGGCGCACCGCGCGGCACACCACGTTCACCACGTTCGTCCCCGACGAGCGCTTCATCGGGTACGTCACGCCGGAGAACCGCGCCACGGTCGGCACCGGCATGATCGTGTCCCTGGAGTTCAACCGCGAGGTCGTCGACAAGGAGGCCGTCCAGCGCGCCGTCCGGGTCAGCGCGGCACCGGACGTGGAGATCCGGCCGCACTGGTTCGGCGCCACCCGCCTCGACTTCCGCCCGCAGAAGTACTGGCGGCCCGGCACCGAGGTCACCGTGGACCTGGACCTGCGCGACGTGAAGGCCGCCCCCGGCGTCTACGGCCTGCAGGACAAGACGTTCTCCTTCACCATCGGCCGCAGCCAGGTCAGCCTGGTCGACGCCGCCGCGCACACCATGGCGGTACGCCGCGACGGCGAGCTGCTCTCCACGGTCCCGATCACCGCGGGCGCCCCGAAGACCACGACGTACAACGGCAAGATGGTCGTCACCGAGATGCTCGAGGTGACCCGCATGAACAGCCGCACCGTCGGCTTCGGCGGCGAGTACGACATCCCGGACGTGCCGCACGCCATGCGCCTGACCACCTCCGGCACCTTCCTGCACGGCAACTACTGGGCGCCGAACGCCCCCGGCAACACCAACGTCAGCCACGGCTGCGTGGGCCTGCGCGACGTGAAGGGCGGCAGTTCGCGGACGCCCGCGGGCTGGTTCTTCGACCGCAGCCTCATCGGTGACGTCGTCGAGGTCGTCAACAGCAACGACAAGAAAGTCGCTCCCGACAACGGACTCGGCGGCTGGAACATGGACTGGACGGAATGGAAGACGGGAAAGAAAGCCGCAGATAGGGAAAAGGACGACAAGAGGCCCCGCTCGGGCCGCCCCTGACGGCCACAGGTCCGCACCGTGAACGCAGTTGGAACGGAACGGTGACATTGGCGGGGAGTCATCGCTTCGGGGCCTGTGATTATCTAGCGCAGTGCGCGAGTCGGCTCATTCTCGACCACCGCGCGGGGCACTGGAGTGCGGGCCTGATCGGGCCGTGCGAGGGGAGAACGCTTTGAACGGGCGACCGATATCGGGGGCGTCGGCCCACGCGCGAAAGCGCGGGCGGCGGCGGGGCGCCAAGACACTGTTCGCGGCGGCGTCCGGGGCGACGCTGCTGCTCGTGACCGCGTGCGGCGGTGGCGGGGACTCCGGCGACGGGGACGGCGGCAAGGGCAAGGCGGACGACAACAAGCCCTCGCAGGCCGTCGTCACCATCGCCCCCAAGGACGGCGCGGACGCCGTGGCCACCAGCGGCGCGCTGAGGATATCCGCGGCCAAGGGCAAGCTGTCCGAGGTGACGGTCAAGGACCCCAAGGGCAAGGCCGTCCCCGGGAAGATCGTGGCCGATGGCGCGAAGTGGGCGCCCGAGCGGCATCTCGCGGCCGGCACCAAGTACAAGGTCCACGCGATCGCCAAGGACTCCGAGGGCCGTGCGTCCGCCAAGGACTCGGCGTTCACGACCCTGGTGCCGAAGAACACCTTCGTCGGCCAGTTCAACCCGGAGGACGGCACCAAGGTCGGCGTCGGGATGCCGTTCTCGGTGAACTTCTCGCGCGGCATCACGTCGCCGGCGGCAGTCGAGAAGGCCATCGAGATCAAGACCGAGCCGTCCGTGCCGGTCGAGGGCCACTGGTTCGGCAACGACCGCCTGGACTTCCGCCCGGAGAAGTACTGGAAGCCCGGCACCAAGGTCACCGTGAAGATGAACCTCGACGGCGTCGAGGGCCGCCCGGGGGTCTACGGCAAGCAGTCCAAGACCCTCACCTTCGAGATCGGCCGCAGCCAGGTCTCCACCGTCGACGTCAAGACCAAGAAGATGACCGTCGTGCGCGACGGCAAGGTCTTCAAGAAGATCCCCGTCACCACCGGCAAGCCCGGCTACGAGACGTGGAACGGCCAGATGGTCATCAGCGAGCGCCTCGAGGTGACCCGCATGAACGGCGAGACCGTCGGCTACGGCGGCGAGTACGACATCAAGGACGTGCCGCACGCGCAGCGCCTGTCCACGTCGGGCACGTTCATCCACGGCAACTACTGGGGCGGCGACGCCTTCGGCAACTACAACGCCTCGCACGGCTGCATCGGCCTGCGCGACGTGCGCGGCGGCTACGACAAGCAGGTGCCGTCCGCCTGGTTCTTCAACCACTCGATGGTCGGTGACGTCGTCGTGGTGAAGAACTCGAACGACAAGATCATCGCGCCGGACAACGGCTACAACGGCTGGAACATGTCCTGGGAGAAGTGGAAGTCCTAGCGCCTGTCCCAACGGGTCGGCTTCGACTCCTGACGGTTTTCGGAAAGGCCCGGCGCACTGTGACGCAGTGCACCGGGCCTTTCCCCGTGAACGCCCGCTAACGTGCCCCGCATGACAACTGTGCATCTCGAAGTCGCCGCGGGCGTCGGGACGATCCGTCTCGACCGGCCCCCGATGAACGCCCTGGACATCGAGCTCCAGGACGGCCTGAAGGACCTCGCGGCGGAGGCGACCGCCCGCGACGACGTACGGGCCGTCGTCCTCTACGGCGGCGAGAAGGTGTTCGCGGCGGGCGCGGACATCAAGGAGATGCAGGACATGGACCACGCGGCGATGATCGTGCGGTCCCGGGCCCTGCAGGACTCCTTCACCGCCATCGCCCGCATTCCCAAGCCGGTCGTGGCCGCCGTCACCGGGTACGCCCTCGGCGGCGGCTGCGAACTGGCCCTGTGCGCGGACTTCCGCATGGCCGCCGACAACGCCAAGCTGGGCCAGCCCGAGATCCTGCTCGGCCTGATCCCGGGCGCGGGCGGCACCCAGCGCCTGCCGCGCCTGGTCGGCCCGGCCAAGGCGAAGGACCTGATCTTCACCGGCCGCATGGTCAAGGCCGACGAGGCCCTGGCCATCGGCCTGGTGGACCGGGTGGTGCCCGCCGCCGAGGTGTACGAGCAGGCGCACGCGTGGGCCGCCAAGCTGGCGCAGGGTCCCGCGTTCGCGCTGCGGGCCGCCAAGGAGAGTGTGGACGCGGGCCTGGAGGCGGACATCGACACCGGCCTCGCCATCGAACGCACGTGGTTCGCGGGCCTGTTCGCCACCGAGGACCGCGAGCGGGGCATGCGCAGCTTCGTGGAGGACGGCCCCGGCAAGGCGAAGTTCCGCTGAAGTCAGGCCGGAGTCAGGCCAGTTGAAGGCCCGTCAGCCAAAGTGTCCCCCGAAGGGGCGGTTTATGGCAGGCTTAAGACAACCTTAAGGCGGTGCCCTGATGGGCACTCTGTGATCACC
This sequence comes from Streptomyces flavofungini, assembly GCF_014650815.1. Taxonomy (GTDB): domain Bacteria; phylum Actinomycetota; class Actinomycetes; order Streptomycetales; family Streptomycetaceae; genus Streptomyces; species Streptomyces flavofungini. Next base: position 87,370 of record NZ_BMVR01000002.1, on the reverse strand, counting down.
CATGAGCAAGAAGTCATCGCAGGTGAGAGCGGGTGCGGCAGGGCCCGAACTGCCGTTGGCATATGCCTGGACGGCCCCCCGGAATGGAAGCTTCCGGGGGGCTTATTCCGTCGGAACGGCCCCAACGCGGTCGCGGGGCGGCCATGATGGGGGGCATGGCGGGGCAGGAGGGCATCGAACAGCCGCAGCGGCACGCAGGTGTGACCGCGGCGCGCTGGTCTCCGGCAGTGGAGGACGAACACGGCCTGAAGGCACTGGAGTTGTTCGGCAACCCGACCGAAGCCGAGGTCCCGCTGCCCTCGCGCCCGGAGTCCGCAGCCATCGCCCGCCGCCTCGCGCAGGTGGTCGTCCTGCGCCACTGGGGACTGACCCCCAAGCTCACCGAGGACGTCGTCCTGCTGGTGTCCGAGCTCGTCGGCAACGCCGTGCGGCACACCGGCGCCCGCGTCTTCGGTCTGCGCACGCTGCGGCGGCGCGGCTGGATCCGGGTCGAGGTGCGCGACCCCTCGCGCGGACTGCCGTGTCTGATGCCCGTCCATGAGCTCGACATCAGCGGCCGGGGCCTGTTCCTCGTCGACAAGCTCGCCGACCGCTGGGGCGTGGATCTGCTGCCGCGCGGCAAGACGACGTGGTTCGAGATGCGGATCACCGACCGCTAGCGATCGCGCCCGTCCGGGTGCGCGTGAGCCCCTCGGGGCAAGCGAAGGTCCGTCGAGATACGCGAAAGCCCCCGGGGCCGTGGGTGGCGGCGCTGTCGGGGGCCTTCAAGCGAGGCCGGGACCGTGTGTGGGTGTGGTCCGCAGCCCGTAAGGCGACGTAGCTCGGGTCAAAGAGGGTCGCTCCGTCGACTATGGCAGACGGGGGCCTCCGATCCAAAAGTCCCAATGCGGGCATTCACGGTCATATCGTGACAGTTTAAAGGTGAATCCTTGGTGAGATAGAGCACGCACCTTGTAAACGATGGCTAAACGGCACCTGTGGGGGGTCATCGCGAGCCCGAGCGGAACTCCTTGGTCTGGACCGCTCCTCATGTCGATCAGCGGCTTTCGGAGGTCGCCGCCCTATAAATGGGTCGCGTGACTTCGACCGACCGGCGCGGCGCGCTGCGCATCGGCACTGGGCTCGCCCTCACCCCCCTCGCGGGCTGCGCCACGGCGGGAAGCAGCCGTGGGCCGCGCCCCGCGAGACAGCCGCACCGGGCGCCCGCGCCGGGCCCCCGGGCCTTCCCCGGCCTGCCCGCCCAGATCGCCCACAGCCCCCGCGGCCGCCCCGAGGTCGCCCTCACCTTCCACGGCCAGGGCGACCCCGCCACCGCCCGCGCCCTGCTCGCCGAAGCCGAACGCGCGGGCGCCCGCGTCACCGTCCTCGCCGTCGGCACCTGGCTCGACGAACACCCCGCTCTGGCCCGACGGATCCTCGACGGTGGCCACGACCTGGGCAACCACACCCTGCGCCACCGCACCATCAACAGCCTCCCCGAAGCCGAGGCCTACGCCGAGATCACCGGCTGCGCGGACCGCCTGCGTCGCCTCACCGGCGGCATCGGCAACTGGTTCCGCCCCTCGCGGGCCGAGCGCGCCACCCCGCTCGTCGCCCGTCTGGCCCGGCGCGCGGGCTACCCGCACGTCCTCTCCTACGACGTCGACTCCCTCGACTTCACCTCGCCCGGCGCCCCGGCCGTCACCCGCAAGATCGCCGCCGAGGTCCGTCCGGGCTCCTTGGTGAGCCTGCACTTCGGGTACGCGGACACGGTCGCCGCGCTCCCCGCCGTCCTGGACGAACTCGACCGCCGCGGCCTGCGCGCCGTCACGACCACGGAGCTGCTCACCTGATGCGAAACCTGACCCTGGCCACGCGCGTCGCCGCCCTGCTCGCGAGCACGGCCGTCCTCACCGCCCTCGCGGGCTGCGGCACCGAGCGCGGGGGCCGTGAGAACAAGGCCCTCGCGACCAAGGCCCCCGTCAAACCGGCCGAGCCGAAGAAGATCCACGGCCTGCCCGGCATGCCGCCCGTCCTCGACCCCAAGGACGTCTACGCCGCCGACCGGCCGAACAAGCTCTCCCCGGTGGTCAAGGACTTCCCGTCCCGGGTCTATGTCCCCAACACCAACTCCAACACGGTCTCGGTCATCGACCCGGCGACGTACAAGGTCATCGACACCATCCCCGTGGGGGTCCAGCCCCAGCACGTCGTGCCCTCCTGGGACATGAAGACGCTCTGGGTCAACAACAACCGCGGCCACACCCTCACGCCGATCGACCCCCAGTCCGGCAAGGCGGGCAAGCCGGTGGAGGTCCACGACCCCTACAACCTCTACTTCACGCCCAACGGCAAGTACGCCGTCGTCATGGCCTCGCTCGACCGGGAACTCGTCTTCCGCGACCCGCACAGCATGAAGCGCGTCAAGACCGAGCCGGTCAGCTGCTACGGCGTCAACCACGCCGACTTCTCCCTCGACGGGCGCTACTTCATCGTCTCCTGCGAGTTCAGCGGGGAGCTGCTGAAGGTCGACACCGAGAAGATGAAGGTCGTCGGGCAGCAGAAGCTGCCCTTCGACGGAGCCATGCCGCAGGACGTGAAGATGTCCCCCGACGGCAAGAAGTTCTACGTCGCCGACATGATGGCCGACGGCATGTGGGTCCTCGACGGCGACACCTTCGGCAAGCCCGAGCTCCTGCCGACCGGCAAGGGCTGCCACGGCCTGTACGTCAGCCGCGACTCCCGCGAGATGTACGTGTCGAACCGGGGCGAGGGCACGGTCTCCGTCTTCGACTTCCGCCAGGACAAGCTCACGAAGAAGTGGCGCCTGCCGGACGGCGGGAGCCCTGACATGGGCGGGGTCTCGGCCGACGGCCACACGCTGTGGCTCTCCGGCCGGTACGACTCGGAGGTCTACGCGATCGACACCCGGACCGGTGTCCAGGTGGCCCGCATCCCCGTGGGCGGGGGCCCGCACGGCCTGGCCGTGTATCCGCAGCCGGGCCGTTACTCACTGGGTCACACCGGCATCTTCCGCTGAGCGGCATGCGCGGTGAACGCCGTCCACGCCGTGGGGGGGGAGGGCGAGTTCGGGGGCCGCGCCGCCGGGGAAGGGGCGCCGACGGGTGGCCGTCGTTCAGCGGGTGTGAACGATGCGGCGCAATCGCGTACATCGGCGGTTTGATCAGGGGGGATCAGTCGGATGACGGAACGCGCCGAGATGATGACGGAACGCGCCGAGATGGAGATATTGCAGACGCGTCTCGTTGACCGAGGTCGGCCACGGGCTGCGCGACGAACTGCAGCCGGCGCCATCACCAGACGGTTCGGCAGCTCCAGTTTGCCCATGGTCAACGGTTCGAAGTACCCGGCCACGACGTCACTCCTCCATGAAGAGGCCCCCGCCACGGTCCAGGCGGAGGCACTCCTCAAAGATCGCGATGCGGCGTGGCCGGAACAACGCGCGATATCGCAAGAATCCCGGCGCGCGACTGAATGATCCAGCGCGTGCGCCCTCCCCGGGGCACCCCGCCACCGCCGAAGGACAAGGCCTCCGCGCCCACGGGCCGGACGAGGACGCCGTCGACCGGCACCGGTGCGCTGACCATGGCCGTACTCCTTGCGAGCGCCACCCGGACCGGCCGTTACCCTGACCACCGGCAGTAAGACACGAAGAAGGGGCGGACCCGGTGGCGGACATCGAAGAGGCACGCAAGACGTTCGAGCGATTCGACGCGGACGGCGACGGATTCATCACGGCGACGGAGTACAAGACGGCCATGGCGCAGATGGGGGACTGGAACGTCACCGAGTCGGTCGCCGAGGCCATCATCAAGTCCAAGGACACCAACGGCGACAAGCTGCTGTCCTTCGACGAGTTCTGGGCGAGCCTGAACAAGTAGCGTGTGCCGGCGCGCCGCACGGCCGCCCCCGCGCCCACGAAGGGGCCGCACCCGGAGTCCGGGGAGCGGCCCCTTCGCGTGCCCGGGCCGCAGGTATCGTTCGCTCCAGATCGTTGTCTTCGCGAAGCGTTGTGTTCGCGAAGTGTTGTCTTCGCGAACTCCGACGGAGGGAAGGCCATGACGTCGCCCCGACCGGCCCTGACGCGCCGCGGGTTACTGGGGGCGGCGGCGCTGGTGCCGTTGGCCGCCTGCTCGAAGGACTCGGAGTCCGACGCCCCGCCGCGCGGCTCGTCGTCGGCCCCGGACCCGACGGACTCCCCTTCCGTCCCCGCGGCCGACCGCCGTCGTCACCGCCGTCGATTCGCCGGCCTGGAGCGGAAGTTCGACGCCCGCCTCGGCGTCTACGCCCTCGACACCGGCACCGGCGCCACCCTCGCCCACCGGGCGGACGAGCGGTTCGCGTTCTGCTCGGCGTTCAAGGCCCTGGCCGCGGCCGCGGTCCTCGACGGCAACCCGCTGTCCCACCTCGACCAGCGGGTCACGTACAGCAGAGCCGATCTCATGAAGCACGCGCCGATCACCGCGCGCCACGTCGACACCGGCATGACGATCCGGCAGCTCTGCGACGCGGCCATCCGCTTCAGCGACGGCACCGCCGGGAACCTCCTGCTCCGCGACCTCGGCGGCCCCGACCGCCTCACCGCGTACGCCCGCGGCCTCGGCGACAAGGTCACGCGCATGGACCGGATCGAACCGGCGATCACCGAGGCCACCCCCGGCGACCCCCGCGACACCAGCTCGCCCCGGGCCTTCGGCGGCACGTACCGGAAGATCGTCCTCGGCGACGCGCTCGCGGCCCGGAAGCGCGCCTTCCTCCTCGACCTCCTGAAGCGCAACGCCACCGGCGCCGAGCGGATCAAGGCCGGACTGCCGCGCGGCTGGACCATCGCCGACAAGACCGGCACCGGCGACTACGGCACCCTCAACGACATCGCCGTCCTCTGGCCCCCGGAGTCCGCGCCGCCCGTCCTCCTCGCGATCATGACGAGCAAGGCGGCGCAGGACGCCCCGTACGACCAGGCGCTGCTCGCCGAAGCCGCCGAGTACGTGACGTCCGTGCTGCCCGGAAAAACCCCTCGGTAGGCTGGGCGGCACATCGTGAACCGGAACAAGGAGCCAGACGTGAGCGAGTCGGCGGCCATCGCCCTGCAGCAGGAGATCGCCCGGGAACTCCAGGTGGCCGAGGTCTTCGAGGCCGAGCGCGAGATCGAGCGCCGGGTCGCGTTCCTCGCCGAGCGGCTGACCGGCACCGGCCTGCGCTCCCTCGTGCTCGGCATCAGCGGCGGCGTCGACTCCACCACCACCGGACGGCTCTGCCAGCTCGCCGTCGAGCGGGCCCGCGCCGCCGGGCACGAGGCCCGCTTCCACGCCATGCGGCTGCCGTACGGCGTCCAGGCCGACGAGCACGACGCGCAGCTCGCGCTCTCCTTCATCCAGGCCGACGACGTGCTGACCGTCGACATCAAGCCCGCCAGCGACGCCGCCCTCGAAGCCTCCGTGGCCGCCGGTGTCGGCTTCCGCGACGCCCACCACCAGGACTTCGTGCACGGCAACATCAAGGCCCGGCAGCGCATGATCGCCCAGTACGCGGTCGCCGGGGCGCACGACGGCCTGGTCGTCGGCACCGACCACGCCGCCGAGGCGGTCTCCGGGTTCTTCACCAAGTTCGGCGACGGCGCCGCCGACCTGGTCCCGCTCACCGGTCTGACCAAGCGCCGGGTGCGTGCCGTCGCGGACGCCCTCGGCGCGCCCACCGAGCTGGTGTGGAAGACCCCCACGGCCGACCTGGAGACCCTCGACCCGGGCAAGGCCGACGAGGACGCGCTCGGCGTCACCTACGACGACGTCGACGACTTCCTGGAGGGCAAGCCGGTGGACGCGCGGGCCTTCGACACGATCGTCCGCCGCTACCGCCTCACCGACCACAAGCGACAGCTGCCCGTCGGGCCGTGACGGCCCGCCCCTACGCGGCCCGCCCCCTGCGGTACTGCCCCGGCGCCACCCCGGACTGCCGCTTGAACGCCTTGGCGAACGCGAACTCCGAGGCGTAACCGCTGCGTTCCGCGACCACGCGCAGCGGCGCTTCCTCCGTGCGCAGGAGGCGGCCCACCGTCGCCGCGAACCGGCGGGCGAACGGGGCCCGGGAAAGCCCGCCGAGCGCGCCGAGCTCCGCCACCGTCCACGGATGCGCGGGGTCGGCGTGCACGGCCCGCAGCGCCGCCGCCACCGCTGGGTCGGCGAGCGCCGCCGCCCAGCCCGTCGGATGCCCCGCGCCCTGCCGTTCGCCCAGCCACCAGGCCCGCAGGATGTACAGCAGCAGCGTGTCGAGCAGCGCCGACACGATGGTGTCCGAGCCCGGCTTCGGGTCGTCCAGCTCGGCGCCGAGCAGTTCCACGGCCGCGCGCAGCGAGCTGTGGGCGCCGACGCGGGCGGGCAGGTGGATCACCTCGGGCAGCTCGGCCAGGAGCGGGTGGGCGCGGGCGCGGTCGAGGCGGTAGGCGCCGCAGAGGAGCACCGCGGCGGGCGGCTCGCCCGTCGCGTCGTCCGGCAGCCGCTCGGGAGGTTGCGGCCAGGACCCGTCCGGGTTCAGCTCGAACCGGTCCACACGGAGAACGCCGCATACGTCCTCTACGGCTGGCTCGACGCCCGCCCCGCCACCGTCCCCATGACCTGGCCCGTAACCGTCCACGGCTACAACAACGCCATCGTCACCGACACCACCGACACCACCGACGCCACCGACGCCCGCCGCCGCGCCTCCGCCTACCTCAACTCGGGCCTACGGGACGGCACCCTGCGCCCCAAGATCGCCAGGAGCTTCGACGGCCTCGACCGGATGCCGGACGCCCACCGCCTCATGGAGACGAACACCCACGTCGGGAAGATCGTGGTGCGGCCGTAGCGATCGTACGGTCACCCCGGTGTCAATGCCGGGGTGACGCAAGGCCGTTCGGCTCGTTGATCGATACACGCGCAACTGTTCTGCAAGCGGGGACGACTGGGCGTGTGACCGGTCGTCCGACAGGTTTCCCCTGACAAAGGGGCTGTGCCGTGCTCCCTACTCACAGCTCCATCGAGGCAAGACCTCGGCCCCCGTCACGCGTCACCGCTCCGCACCGGGTGGCTACCGACCCTGTGCGTTCGATGGCTGTGACCGGACCGTCTCTGCCAGAGGGCTCTACACAGGACACTACGACCAGCAGAGTGCAGGGCGGCCTCTCGCGCCTTCACGGAGAAAGCGAGACAGCGCGTCCTGTCAGGCGATGCTCCAGCGCGGCGTCGTCGACTGTCTCGCATGCGGCGAGAGCAAGCCGGTCTCGGAGTACTCCCTCGTCAATCCGGGCGGTGCCCCGCGTCCGTACTGCAAGCCGTGCAACGCCGAACGAGTACGGCTCGCTCTCTATGGCGTGACGAGTGACTTCATCGATCTGCTGCTCCGCCGTCAGGGAGGGCGCCGCGCCATCTGCGGAGCTTCCGCAGAGGAGGTGAGGCGCTCACTGCACATTGACCACGATCACGCGTGCTGTCCCGGCCGGGGGTGCTGCGGAGCATACGTACGTGGCCTCGTGTGCTCGAACTGCAACGCCTGTGGTCTCGCCTGGTACGAAGCGCTCCCGCCCGAGCTACGCACCTTCGACTGCTCGACAGCTATCTCGCCAACCCGTCGGCCAAGCTGCTCCGGAAGGAGCAGCTTGCCCAAGGCGGCTAAGGAGTGGCCCAGTCCCGCATCGCGTCCTCGCTCGCGAAGTCCGCCACGTTCTTGTCCAGCGGCGTCGACGTGTACTGGTGGATGCGCCACTTCGCCTGGATACGGGGCTTGCCCGCGGTCACGTAGTCGGCGATCCATAGGCCGTCGCCCGCGTACGAAGTCGTGTCGCGGTTCAACCAAAAATCGCGGTTCGTGTACAACGTGGTCCGATGGTTCGGGCGCAGGCGCTTCACCTCGCGGATGAAACGGTCCTTCTCCGCGTTCGTGGCGGCCGTGTGGTCGCCCGTCCACTCCCAGTCGACGGCCAGGAAGTCCCCGGCCCTCTCGGGTGCCTTGCTCACGAAGTACTCGGCCTGGGCGGTGATGTTGCCCGGCCACAGGAAGTGGTAGAAGCCGACGACGCAGCCGCCGTCGCGGGCGAGTTTCGTCTGGGCGGTGAGGCGGGGGTTGATGTAGGAGCGGCCCTCCGTCGCCTTGATGATGACGAAGGAGAGTCCGTCGGTGGAGAAGGACGACTGGTGGGAGCTGACGTCGATGCCGCGCAGCATGTGGCCTCCAGCGGAGTGGGGGGAGTGGGCCCGGCGCCGGGGGGCCGTGGGGTGGCCGGGTCCGGCGCGTAAGGGGTGATCGGTGATCGGTTCAGGTCCGGCGTGTGAACGGTCAACGGTTGACTGTTACTTGACCGTTCCCCGTGAGGGGCGGGTTCCACCCTCGTACTGGCGTTCCTTGCCTCCGTACGTGTATGGAGTACGGACACGCGCGTCCGCCCTCCCCACTCACGGATACGGGACCCCACATGCCCCTGACCCGCCGCGCCTTCCTCACCGGCGCCACGGCCACCGCCGCCACCGCCCTTCTCACCGCCCCCGCGTCCGCCAGGAGCCGCACGCGTGCTCTCGGCGTGCAGAACTGGATGGCGGGCATCGACGCCTCAACTCCCCTGCAGCGCCTCACGATCCCCGGCACCCATGACTCCGGTGCCCGTTTCGGCGGCTGGTGGGTGGAGTGCCAGAACACCACGCTGGGGCAGCAACTGGGCTCCGGCATACGGTTCCTGGACATCCGGTGCCGGGCCTTCGAGGGGTCGTTCAGCATCCACCACGGCGCGTTCTACCAGAACCTGAACTTCGACGACGTGCTCGGCGCCTGCCGGGACTTCCTGCGCGGACAGCCCACGGAGACCGTGCTGATGCGGGTCAAGCAGGAGTACTCGCAGGAGAGCGACGCGACGTTCCGGGCGCTCTTCGACGACTACCTCGACCGGCGCGGCTGGCGCTCCCTGTTCCACATCGGGAACGCCTGGCCGCGCCTCGGCGAGGTGCGCGGGAAGGTCGTGCTGATCGCCGACAACGGCGGCCTGCCCGGCGGCATCCGCTGGGGCGACGGCGGCCTCTTCGACATCCAGGACGACTACAACGCCGTACCCGCCGCCAAGTTCCCCAAGGTCGAGGCCCACTTCCGGAAGGCCGCGGCCCAGCCCGGCAAGCAGTACATCAACTTCGTCAGCACGGCGGCCGCGATCCCGCCGCGCTGGAACGCCGACGACCTCAACCCGAAGACGCACTCCCTGCTCGACAGCGCGGAAGGGCGCGCCTGGCGCGGGCTCGGCATCGTCCCGATGGACTACCCGAACACCCGCGCCGGACTGGTGGAGTCACTGATCGCGCACAACTAGACCGCACCCGGACACCGGCAGGCGCGGCCGGGCTCAGCACTCGATGATGTTGACCGCGAGCCCGCCGCGCGCCGTCTCCTTGTACTTCACGCTCATGTCGGCGCCGGTCTCCTTCATGGTCTTGATGACCTTGTCGAGGGACACCTTGTGGCTGCCGTCGCCGCGCATCGCCATCTTCGCGGCGGTGACGGCCTTCACGGCCGCCATGCCGTTGCGCTCGATGCACGGGATCTGGACGAGCCCGCCGACCGGGTCGCAGGTCAGGCCGAGGTTGTGCTCCATGCCGATCTCGGCGGCGTTCTCGACCTGCTCCGGGGAGCCGCCGAGGACCTCGGCGAGGGCGCCCGCGGCCATCGAGCAGGCGGAGCCGACCTCGCCCTGGCAGCCGACCTCGGCGCCGGAGATGGAGGCGTTCTCCTTGAAGAGCATGCCGATGGCGCCCGCGGCGAGCAGGAAGCGGACGACGCCCTCATCCTTTTCCTCCTGGGAGGAGCCGCCAGGCACGAAGTTCATGTAGTAGTGCAGGACGGCGGGGATGATCCCGGCGGCGCCGTTCGTCGGGGCGGTGACCACGCGGCCGCCCGCGGCGTTCTCCTCGTTCACCGCCATCGCGTACAGCGTGATCCACTCCATCGCGCGGGCCCCCGGGTCGCCCTCGGCGCGCAGCTGCCGGGCCGAGTTAGCGGCGCGGCGGCGGACCTTCAGGCCGCCCGGCAGGATGCCCTCGCGGGACATGCCCCGGGACACGCAGGCCTGCATGACGCGCCAGATGTCGAGCAGGCCGGAGCGGATCTCGTCCTCGGTGCGCCAGGCCTTCTCGTTCTCCAGCATCAGGGCGGAGATGGACAGGCCGGTCTCGGAGGACAGGCGGAGCAGCTCGTCGCCGGTGCGGAACGGGTACTTCAGGACGGTGTCGTCCGGGACGATCGGGTTCTCCCCGGCCGCCCCCTCCTGGGAAAGCACGGTCTCGTCGACCACGAAGCCGCCGCCGACCGAGTAGTACGTCTTCTCCAGGACGAGCGCGCCGTCGGCGTCGTACGCGAAGACCGTCATGCCGTTGGCGTGGTACGGCAGGGCCTTGCGGCGGTGCAGGACCAGGTCGGCGTCGAAGTCGAAGGCGATGTCGTGCATGCCGAGGACGTTCAGACGGCCCGTGGACTTGATCTCCTCGACGCGGCCGTCCGCCGACTCCACGTTCACCGTGCGCGGCGACTCGCCCTCCAGGCCGAGCAGGACGGCCTTGGGGGTGCCGTGGCCGTGGCCGGTGGCGCCCAGGGAGCCGTACAGCTCCGCGCGTATCGAGGCGGTGTGGGCCAGCAGGCCCTCGTTCTTGAGGCGGCGGGCGAACATGCGCGCCGCGCGCATCGGGCCGACCGTGTGGGAGCTGGACGGGCCGATGCCGATCGAGAACAGGTCGAAGACCGAGATGGCCACGGTGGAACTCCAATGATGGGTGGTAGACGCCGTTGTCCGCCGGGTGGTGCGGGGGCAGCTTGCCGTGCCGGAGGGCACGTGGTGCGGGGCACCGTGCGCACTGTCCTCATGTCCAGTGTGCGCGGTGCCCCGGAAGTTCGTACTAACTAAAGCGTACGAAACTACTTCAGGCCGGGGTACAGCGGGTGCTTCGCGGCCAGAGCGGACACGCGGGCCGCCAGGGCCGCGGTGTCGAAGCCGGGCTTGAGGGCCTCGGCGATGATGTCCGCGACCTCGCGGAAGTCCTCGGCCTGGAAGCCGCGGGTGGCGAGGGCGGGGGTGCCGATCCGCAGGCCCGAGGTGACCATCGGGGGGCGCGGGTCGTTCGGGATGGCGTTGCGGTTGACCGTGATGCCGACCTCGTGGAGGCGGTCCTCGGCCTGCTGGCCGTCGAGCTCGCTGTCGCGCAGGTCGACCAGGACCAGGTGCACGTCCGTGCCACCGGACAGGACGTCCACGCCGACGGCCTTGACGTCGTCCTGCACCAGGCGCTCGGCCAGGATGCGGGCGCCGTCCAGGGTGCGCTGCTGACGCTCCTTGAACTCCGCCGAGGCCGCGACCTTGAAGGACACGGCCTTGGCCGCGATCACGTGCTCAAGGGGGCCGCCCTGGAAGCCGGGGAAGACCGCGGAGTTCAGCTTCTTCGCGAACTCCTTGCTGCGGGCCAGGATGACGCCGCCGCGCGGGCCGCCCAGGGTCTTGTGGGTCGTGGAGGTGACCACGTCCGCGAAGGGCACCGGGTTCGGGTGCAGCCCGGCGGCGACGAGACCGGCGAAGTGCGCCATGTCGACCCACAGCTTCGCGCCGACCTCGTCGGCGATCCGGCGGAACTCCGCGAAGTCGAGCTGGCGCGGGTAGGCGGACCAGCCCGCGATGATCACCTTCGGGTTGTTCTCCTTGGCCAGGCGCTCGACCTCGGCCATGTCGACCAGACCGGCCGCGTCGACGTGGTAGGCGACCACGTTGAACTGCTTGCCGGAGAAGTTCAGGCGCATGCCGTGGGTGAGGTGGCCGCCGTGCGCCAGGTCCAGGCCGAGGATCGTGTCGCCGGGCTGGGCGATCGCGAAGAGGGCGGCCTGGTTGGCGGAGGCGCCGGAGTGCGGCTGGACGTTGGCGTACTCGGCGCCGAACAGGTCCTTGACCCGGTCGATCGCGATCTGCTCGGCCACGTCGACGTGCTCACAGCCGCCGTAGTAGCGGCGGCCCGGGTAGCCCTCGGCGTACTTGTTGGTGAGGACCGTGCCCTGGGCCTCCATGACGGCGACCGGAGCGAAGTTCTCCGACGCGATCATCTCGAGGGTGGACTGCTGGCGGACGAGCTCGGCGTCGACGGCGGCGGCGACGTCCGGGTCGAGCTCGTGGAGAGGCGTGTTCATCTGCGACATCGGGGATCCTTAAACCTTGGCTCAGCCGGCGGTGAAGGCGTCGTACTCGGTGGCGGACATCAGGTCGTCCGGCTCACCCGAGATGCGCACCTTGAACAGCCAGCCACCCTCGAAGGGGGCCGAGTTCACCAGGGACGGGTCGTCCACGACGTCCTGGTTGGCCTCGGTGACCTCACCGGTCACCGGCGAGTACAGATCGCTGACCGACTTCGTCGACTCCAGCTCACCGCAGGACTCGCCCGCGGTCACCGTGTCGCCGACCGCCGGGAGCTGGGCGAAGACGACGTCACCGAGCGCGTTGGCCGCGAACTCGGTGATGCCGATCGTCGCCACACCGTCCTCGGTGGCCGACAGCCACTCGTGCTCCTTGCTGTAACGCAGCTGCTGGGGGTTGCTCATGGCCTGAATTCTCCTGTACGCGGGCGAGTGCTGATGAACGTGGGTCTTACGGACTGAGACGGGCGCGTGTCACCACGGGCGCCGACGGGACGCGGGAGGCGTCCTCCAGCGCGTGCGGACCTCGCCGCCGGACTACTTCTGGCGCTTGTAGAACGGCAGCGCGACGACCTCGTACGGCTCGTGCGTGCCGCGGATGTCCACGCCCACGCCCGCCGTGCCGGGGGCCGCGTGCGCCGCGTCGACGTACGCCATCGCGATCGGCTTGCCGAGCGTCGGGGACGGCGCGCCGGAGGTGACCTCGCCGACGATCTCGCCGCCGACCACCACGGGCATGCCCGCGCGAGGGACCCGGCGGCCCTCGGCGATCAGGCCGACCAGCTTGCGCGGGGGAGCGGTCTCGGCGCGCTCGGCGGCGGCCCGCAGCGCCTCGACGCCCACGAAGTCGTCCGCGTGCGTCGTCTTGTCAAACTTGACGACTCGCCCCAGACCGGCGTCGAACGGCGTGAGGGCCGTCGTCAGCTCGTTCCCGTACAGCGGCATGCCCGCCTCCAGGCGCAGCGTGTCCCGGCAGGACAGGCCGCAGGGGACCAGGCCCACCGGGGCACCGGCCTCGGTCAGCGCGCGCCACAGCTGCTCGGCGTGCTCGGGGGCCACGAACAGTTCGAAGCCGTCCTCGCCGGTGTAGCCCGTGCGGGCGATCAGGGCGGGGACGCCCGCGACGGTGCCGGGCAGGCCCGCGTAGTACTTCAGGCCGTCGAGGTCGGCGTCCGTGACCGCCTTCAGGATGCCGGGGGACTCCGGTCCCTGGACGGCGATCAGGGCGTAGGCGTCGCGGTCGTCGCGGACCACGGCGTCGAAGCCACCGGCCCGCTCGGTCAGCGCGTCGAGCACGACCTGGGCGTTCCCGGCGTTCGCCACGACCAGATACTTGGCCTGGGCGGCCTCCTGGTCCTGGAGCCGGTAGACGATCAGGTCGTCCAGGATGCCGCCGTCGGCCTGACAGATCATGGTGTAGCGGGCGCGGCCGACGCCGACGGAACCGATGTTGCCGACGAGCGCGTGGTTAAGGAGGTCGACGGCCGCGGGGCCGCTGACGGTGATCTCGCCCATGTGGGAGAGGTCGAAGAGACCGGCGCGGGTACGGACCGCGTTGTGCTCGTCGCGCTCACTGGCGTACCGCAGCGGCATGTCCCAGCCCGCGAAGTCGGTCATGGTCGCGCCCAGCGAACGATGCAGGGCATCGAGGGCGGTGTGGCGTGGGGTATTGCTCATGAGTACAGGCTCCCGGGGCATGACGGGCGAGGTCGATCCTCCCCATCTGTCATCGAACCTGAGAGGTTCACCACGACCCGTGCGTATGACGGGTCATGACTTGCACCTTGGGTGGAGCCGCCCCTGTGGCCGGTGTGGCCGGGGAGGGGCCCGCTTTTCAGATGTGCCTCGCCCGCGCGGTACGGGGCCTGAGAGATTCAAGGGAGGAACTTGCTCCTTCGGCGCCCCGGGACGACGTCCGCGTCAGAGTGCGGTACGCGTTTCCGGGAACTCTCCCGCGCGGATTCAAGCGGCCGGTATGGAGTTGGCGCGCACATCATTGCACGCGCCCCCGCTTCACGACAGCAGCAACCTGGGAATGTACTTGTGCGGCATTACCGTCTCTTTACACTCGACGGAGAAGTACTGGGGATGAGTGACGTGACCAGCATGGGGAGGCCGATCACGGTGCGCAGGAGCGGTGCTTATGCGACCACCACGGGTGTGGCGCTGCCCGGGAGCGAGGTGGTGCCGGCGCAGCCCGGCGCCCCGGCGCGCGAGAGCCTCGGGTACTTCCCGCGGCCCGTCGTGCGCGACCTCAGAGACCGGGCCCGGCGCGGCCCGCGCCGCCTGGTGTTCGCCGCGGGCGACATCGTGGTCGTCTCCGGGCTGCCCGGCAGCGGCAAGTCCACGCTGATGCGGCGCGCGGTGGCGGGCCCACGCGTGGACTCCCAGGACACCCGCGACCGCTGGGCGGCCCGCATGCCGCGGCTGCTCCCGTACGCCCTCTACCGCCCCCTGGTCCGCCTCGGACACTACGCGGGCCTGCGCCGGGTGCTGCGCTCCGGCAGCGGCGTCGTCGTCCACGACTGCGGTACGCAGCCGTGGGTGCGCCGCTGGCTGGGCCGCGCGGCTGCCCGGCGCGGCGCGACACTGCACCTGCTGCTGCTCGACGTGCCCGACGACGTCGCTCTCGACGGTCAGCGGGAGCGCGGCCGGGGGGTGTCGCGGTACGCCTTCGCGCGGCACCGCAGGACGGTCGGCCACCTGGTCCGCGCCGCCGAGCGGGGCGACCTGCCGCGGGGCTGCGGCTCGGCGGTGCTGCTCGACCGGGAGGCGGCGGGGGCGCTGCGGGAGATCGGGTTCGGGGGCTGAAGGGGCTGACGGGGCTGAAGGGGGCTGAGGGGGCTCAGGGGGCTGAGTAGGCGGGGGTGCGGGGCCGCCGGTTAGGGTCGGGCGCGCAGCACAGGAGCGCCGCGGAGCAGCGGGGCAGCAGAGCAGAGGCCGAGGACAGATGAACTATCCGGGGGAGTACCCGGGGGACACCCCCGGAGGCATTCCGGCACAGCCGCACCCGAACCAGCACCCGCAGGCGCAGCCGAACCAGCACCCGCAGGGATACCCGCCCCCGCAGGGTCACGCGCACCCGCAGGCGCAGCCCCATCCCCATCCTGACCCCCACCCGCACCCCCATCCGCACGGGGGATGGCCGGCCAACGAGCTGGAGGAGGTCCTGGCGGCGTCGCTCGGCGCGCCGCCGTCGGACGCGGTGGGCGCGCGCATCGTGGAGACGCTGGGCCGCGGCCGGGTGTGGATCCCGCTGCCGTCCGGAGGGGGCCCCGACAGCGGCACGCTGGACCTGCCCACGCTGGAGATCGACGGCCAGGCGTACGTCCCCGTCTTCACGTCGGAGCAGCAGTTCCAGCAGGTCACGGGCGGCCGGATGAGCTGGACGGTGGCGCCCGCGGTGGAGTTCGCACGCGGGCTCCAGCCGCAGCTCGGGATCGTCCTGAACCCCGAGGGCACCGTCGCCGTCCCGCTGCCGCCGCCCGCCGTGGCCGCGCTGTGCCAGGTGGGACGCACGGAGCTGGACGGCCCCACGACGGGCGGCCGGGTACGCCTGTTCGAGCCGGACTGGAAGGAGGACCCGGTCGACTTCCTGGGCGCCGCGTCGCGCGAGTTCCAGGCGACCGGGGTGGTCCTGACGGCGCGCCGCTGCCTGGCCAGCGTCGAGGGCGAGGACCCGACCCTGTTCGTCGGCGTCGAACTCTCCTCCTGGGAGGGCGACGCCCGCGAGGCCCCCATGCAGGCCCTGGCCCGGGCCCTCACCGCCTTCCCGCCCCCCTGGCCGGTCAACCTGGTCCTCCTGGACGCCGCCCAGGACCCGGTCTCCGACTGGCTCCGCGCCCACGTCCGCCCGTTCTACGCGTCCCACTGACCGGCACCCGCGATCCCGCCCGGCCCGACGGCAACACCCCCGGCCCTCCCGCCGGGGGCGACGGGAACGGGTCGGCGGCGGGGAGCCCGCCGCGCGGCGGCGGCAGGGGTTTCCGCGGCTCGGCCGACGCGGCCGGGCTGACGGGCGCGGGGTGCGTGAGGGCCGATCAAGGCCCCCATGCCAGAAGTAAGCTGGTTCCATTGACTCGGTCGGAGCACGGCCGTGCGGACAGGTCGAGCACGTCGGGCAAGTCGTGAAGGGGCGGTTACGGGTGAGTGCGTCGGGCACGGCCGCGGGCGACGGGGCCTCCCCTGTTCGAGCGCGCCCGCGAGCTTGGGGAAACGTCGAGCACATGCTGCGCCAGGTGGCGCCGGGGCGCTACGACGCGTACGAGGCGCTGCTCGGAGCCGTCGCCGACGGCCAGGTGTGGATGCTGCTCTGGCACGGCCAGTCGGGCTCCCCCGACGCGCAGTACGGCAACATGGAGGTCGACGGCCTCGGCTACGCCCCCTGCGTGACCTCCGCCCAGGAGCTCTCCGCCAGCGGCTGGAACCGCGGCTACGAGGTCCTCGGCGGCCTCGACGCGGCCCGCGCCCTCTACCCCGACCACTACGGCCTGTGGCTGAATCCGCATGCCCCGGGCGGCGGCGTCGGCATCCCCTGGCTGGACCTGCGGCGCATCGCCAGCGGCCTGGACCTCCAGCCCGCGGGACCCCTGCGCCTGACCGACCCGGCCATCGAGCTCCCGCAGTTCTACGCCCTGCTGAGCCAGAACGCCCACCGCACCCCCACGGTCCGCTCGCTGCGCCGCGCCTGGGTGCAACCCGCCCTCGGCGCTCCGTACCTGGCCATCGGCCTGGACGTGTACGACACCTCACCGGGCGCCGTCGACACGGTCCGCGCGATGATGCAGCAGTCCATCGGCGCCGTTCCCGAGGGCCTGCCGGTCTCCACGGTCGCGATGGCCGACCCGCACGACCCGGTGGCGATGTGGCTGCGCGCCAACGCCCGCCCGTTCTACGACCGCGACGCGCAGGCGGCCCCGGCCCCCGCCGCGGGCGGATACGGCTATCCCGCCCCGTACTGACCACATCACCGCAAACCCCACCGCACTGATCTGGACAGCGTCCGGATTTCGCCGCCCGGGAGCGAGCTGAGCAGCACTGACGCGGGCGATGTCCACTAATGGCACCTGAGTGACGGTATGGACTCCTGTGGCGCCTTGACCCTGAAGTGCCCCGCGTTCGCCCGGCGTTCAGCCTCGTCCGGATAACGGAACACCTCGATCAGCATCACGGTTGCGCATCCATTCCCCGACAAGTCTGGTAACAGATCACGACCCCGTTGAAGACTCCCGCTCCAAGGGGCCTTCGCCCCTGTGTACGACGGACGATCACGTCGCTACAGCGGCAAGTGCGGGCCGGTCACCGCCGGTTGAGAGGGGTCCCTGCCACGATGACGGCGCCATTGCATGACACACCTGCGGACGCGAAACCGACTGAGGATGTCGCTTCCGCAGCTGGTGCGGGGGTGAAGAAGGTCGAGGGGCGGTCGCTCAAGCAGATCGCCTGGAACCGACTGAAGCGGGACAAGGTCGCCCTGGCCGGCGGTATCACCGTGCTGGTCCTGGTCCTGGTCGCGGTCTTCGCGCCCCTGATCGTCAGCGTCCTCGGCCACCCGCCGAACGACTTCCACCAGGACAAGCTGGATCCGCTGACCAACCTGCCCACGGGCTCGCTGGGCGGCGTGAGCAGCGACTTCCTGTTCGGCGTCGAGCCCAACAAGGGCCGCGACGTGTTCAGCCGGATCGTCTACGGCGCGCGGATCTCGCTGCTCGTGGCGTTCCTGGCCGCCGTGGTCGCGGTGGTCCTGGGCACGCTCTTCGGCATCATCGCCGGTTACTTCGGCGGCTGGGTCGACGCGCTGATCAGCCGCGTGATGGACGTGCTGCTGTCCTTCCCGCAGCTGCTCTTCATCATCTCCCTGGTCTCCGTGCTCCCGGACGACCTGCTCGGCCTGCAGGGCACGAGCGTCCGGGTGGCGATCCTGATCCTGGTGATCGGCTTCTTCGGCTGGCCCTACGTCGGCCGGATCGTCCGCGGCCAGACGCTCAGCCTCCGTGAACGCGAGTACGTCGAGGCGGCCCGCAGCCTCGGCGGCGGCCGACGCCACATCCTCTTCAAGGAGCTGCTGCCCAACCTGGTCGCCCCCATCACCGTCTACGCGACGCTGATGATCCCGACCAACATCCTCACCGAGGCCGCCCTCAGCTTCCTGGGCGCCGGCGTCAAGCCGCCGACCGCCTCCTGGGGCGGGATGCTCCGCGACGCCCTGGAGACGTACGAGCACGATCCGATGTTCATGGTTTTCCCCGGCGTGACGATCTTCATCACGGTGCTCGCCTTCAACCTCTTCGGGGACGGTCTGCGCGACGCGCTCGACCCCAAGGGAACCCGCTAAAGCAGTCCCCAACTGACTTGCCCCTGCCGCAGTCAGGTGGCTCTTTCCATGGTTCTCAGGCAGCTCATGGCCAGGGACCGCGAATCTCGGAGGTTTGCGACAAATGCCCACAGTTTCCTCGAAACGACGGCTCACCGCTGGTGCGGCCCTCGTCGTCGCGGCGCTGGTGACCACCACCGCGTGCGGCGGCGGCGACGGTGACGGTGACGGCGACGGCAAGGGGGCCGGCTACAACGCGGCCCTGAACAAGGTCGCCAACCCGTCCAAGAAGGCCGGCGGCACCCTGCGCATGGTCGGAAAGCAGGACCTGGACTCGGCCGACCCGCAGCGTGCCTACTACGGCATGTCCTGGGACTTCATGCGCTTCTACACCCGTCAGCTGGTGTCGTACGACACCAAGGCGGGCAAGGCCGGCACCAAGCTGGTCCCGGACCTCGCCGAGGCCAACGGCAAGATCTCGGACGGCGGCAAGACCTACACGTACACGCTGCGCGACGGCGTCACCTGGGAGGACGGCTCGCCGCTGACCTCCAAGGACGTCAAGTACGGCATCGAGCGCATCTGGGCGACGGACACCATCACCGGTGGCCCGCAGTACCTGATGAAGGCGCTCGACCCCAAGGGCGAGTACAAGGGCCCCTACAAGGACTCGTCCAAGGACAAGCTCGGCCTGAAGGCGATCGAGACGCCCGACGACAAGACCATCATCTTCAAGCTGCCGAAGCCCAACGGTGACTTCGAGCAGTTCCTGGCCATGCCGTCCGGCTCGCCGGTGAAGGCGGCCAAGGACACCAAGGCCAAGTACACCCAGCGGCCGTTCTCCGCGGGCCCGTACAAGTTCTCGCAGTACAAGCCGGGCAAGAAGATCGTCCTGGTCCGCAACGACAAGTGGAAGAAGGCCTCGGACCCGATCCGCGCCGCCCTTCCCGACAAGGTCGACGTGACGATCTCCGCCAACCTGGAGGAGAACGACAAGCGCCTGATGGCCGGCGACTACGACGTCGACCTCAACGGCACCGGCATGACCCAGTCCGGCCGCGTCACCGCGATCCAGGACCACCGCGACAGCATCGACAACATGCACACGTCCTTCGTGCGCTACGTCGCGCTGATCCACACCGCGAAGCCGTTCGACAACGTGCACTGCCGCAAGGCCGTCTTCTACGGCACGGACTTCGCGGCCCTGCAGCAGACCCGCGGCGGCAAGCTCGCGGCCGGTGACATCGCCAACAGCACCTTCCCGAAGGCGATCCCGGGCTACAGCGACTACGACCCGTACGGCCTGCTCAAGCGTGAGGGCAAGCCGGACCCGGCCAAGGCCAAGGACGAGCTGAAGAAGTGCGGCAAGCCTGACGGCTTCAGCGCCAAGATCACCGCCCGTAACAACAACCCGGGCGAGGAGGACACCGCCGAGGCGCTGCAGGCGCAGCTGAAGAAGGTCAACATCAACCTCTCCGTCGAGACCCTCGACGGTGCGGACTCCTCCAGCATCACCGGTTCGCCGTCCGTGGTGAAGAAGCGCGGCTACAGCATGCAGATGAGCGGCTGGGGCCCGGACTTCCCCTCCGGCCAGGGCTACGCGCAGCCGCTGTTCGACAGCCGCTTCCTCGCCGAGACCGGTAACTACAACGAGTCCCAGATCAAGGACAAGAAGATCGACGGGCTCTTCGACCAGGCGATCGCCGAGACCGACCCGGTCAAGGCCGGTGAGATCTACAAGAAGCTCGACAAGCGGATCCTCGACCAGGCCGACTGGATGCCCTTCCTGTACGAGAAGAACATCACCTGGCGCGGTCCGCGGCTGACGAACGCGTACATGTCCGACGCGTTCAACGGCCGGTACGACTACGTCTCGCTCGGCATCAACGAGAAGAAGTAACACCGCGTGCCGCCGCGGCGGGTGAAATCCCGCCGCGGCGACCGCTCTTGACCGACCGTCACGCCACCGCCGCATCCCGCCAGTCCGAAGGGCAGGTGATGGCCCCGGGCGGTGACCGGAGCCCCTCACGAGGGGGTACCGGGCCACCGCCGGGCCGCGCACAGTGCTTGCTTATCTCATCCGGCGCCTGATCGCCGTAATCATCATGGTGCTGGTCGTACTGCTCGCGACCTTCACCGTCTTCTTCATGCTGCCCAAGTGGGCGGGACAGGACATCGCCGTCCTCTTCGCCGGCAAGGCGTCCGGAGCCGAGCAGCTCGAAGGCATCCGGACCAAACTGGGCCTCGACGACCCGCTGCTCGTGCAGTTCTGGGACTTCGTCAAGGGCATCCCGATGGGCCGCGACTACGCCAACGGCAGTGACGTCACCCACTGCCCGGCGCCGTGCTTCGGCTACTCCTTCCGTACCGAGGCCCCCGTCTGGGAGACCCTCAAGGACGCCCTGCCCGTCACCGCCGCGCTCGCCGCCGGTGCCTGTGTGCTGTGGCTCGGCGCCGGTGTCCTCACCGGTGTGATCTCCGCGCTCAAGCGGGGCACCATCTGGGACCGTGCCGCGATGACCACCGCCCTCGGCGGCGTCTCGCTCCCCGTCTTCTTCACCGGCATGATCGCGATGGGTGTCTTCGTCCACAACCTGGGCTGGGTGAAGATCGCCGACAGCCTCAGTACCGACGACTCCATCGACGTCTGGTTCGAGACACTGATCCTGCCCTGGGTCGTGCTCGCCTTCCTGAACGCCGCGATGTACGCCCGCCTCACCCGCGCCACCATGCTGGAAGTGCTGGGCGAGGACTACATCCGCACCGCGCGCGCCAAGGGCCTCGGCGAAGCCGTCGTGATCCGCAGACACGCGCTGCGCTCCGCGATGACGCCGATCCTCACCGTCTTCGGACTCGACCTCGGCGTGCTCATGGGCGGCGCCGTGCTCACCGAGTCCACCTTCAACCTTCCGGGCCTCGGCCTGGAAGCGGTCAGGGCCATCAGCAGCAAGGACCTGCCCGTGATCCTCGGCGTCACCCTGTGTGCGGCCCTCGCGATCGCCGTGGCCAACCTCGTCGTCGACCTTCTGTACGCCGTCATCGACCCGCGAGTGAGGCTGGGATGACCGAACTGTCCAAGAGCGGAGCGGCGCCCGAGGGCGGCGCGCAGGCCACGGTGTCGAAGACCGGCACGGCCGTCGGCGAAGTCGTCTCCGGCTCGCCCGCTCCCTCCGCCTTCCTTGAGGTGCGCGACCTCAAGGTGCACTTCCCGACCGACGACGGCCTGGTCAAGTCCGTCGACGGGCTCAGCTTCAGCCTGGAGAAGGGCCGCACCCTCGGCATCGTCGGCGAGTCCGGTTCCGGCAAGTCGGTCACCTCGCTCGGCATCCTCGGCCTGCACACCGCCGGGCAGTACGGCCGCCGCAAGGCGCAGCTCTCCGGCGAGATCTGGCTGAACGGCACCGAGCTGCTCAGCGCCCCCGCGGACGAGGTGCGCAAGCTCCGCGGCCGCGAGATGGCGATGATCTTCCAGGACCCGCTGTCGGCGCTGCACCCGTACTACTCGATCGGCAAGCAGATCATCGAGGCGTACCGGGTCCACAACAACGTCGACAAGAAGGCGGCGCGCAAGCACGCCATCGACATGCTCGACCGGGTCGGCATCCCGCAGCCCGACAAGCGCGTCGACTCCTACCCGCACGAGTTCTCCGGCGGCATGCGGCAGCGTGCGATGATCGCCATGGCGCTCGTCAACAACCCCGAGCTCCTGATCGCCGACGAGCCGACCACGGCCCTCGACGTGACGGTGCAGGCGCAGATCCTGGACCTGATCCGGGACCTGCAGAAGGAGTTCGGCTCCGCGGTCATCATGATCACCCACGACCTGGGCGTGGTGGCGGAGATGGCCGACGAGCTGCTCGTGATGTACGGCGGCCGGTGCGTCGAGCGCGGCTCCGCGCAGCAGGTCTTCTACGAGCCCCAGCACCCCTACACCTGGGGCCTGCTCGGCTCGATGCCGCGCATCGACCGCGAGGAGACCGAGCGCCTCGTGCCGGTCAAGGGCTCCCCGCCCAGCCTCATCAACCTGCCGAGCGGCTGCGCCTTCAACCCGCGCTGCCCGTACGCCGACGTGCCCAAGGACCAGATCACGCGCACCGAGCGCCCCGAGCTGAGCCTCGTCGGCTCCGGGCACTACTCGGCCTGCCACATGTCGCGCGAGGAGCGCACCCGGATCTGGACCGAAGAGATTGCGCCGAAGCTGTGAAGGACCAGGACATGACCATCCCCGCGCAGGCGAAACCCGCCCCGGACTCCGAGCGGGACGTGCTCCTCAAGGTCGACGGCCTGGTGAAGCACTTCCCCATCAAGAAGGGGCTCCTCCAGCGTCAGGTCGCGGCCGTCCAGGCCGTCGACGGGATCAGCTTCGACGTGCGCTCCGGTGAGACCCTCGGCGTCGTCGGCGAGTCCGGCTGCGGCAAGTCGACCATGGGCCGGCTCATCACCCGGCTGCTTGAACCGACCAGCGGGCGGGTGGAGTTCGAGGGTACGGACATCACGCACCTGGGCACGGCGAAGATGCGGCCGCTGCGCCGCGACGTCCAGATGATCTTCCAGGACCCGTACTCGTCGCTGAACCCCCGGCACACCATCGGCACGATCGTCGGGGCACCCTTCAAGCTGCAGGGCGTGAACCCCGAGGGCGGCATCAAGAAGACCGTCCAGGGGATGCTGGAGCGGGTCGGCCTCAGCCCCGAGCACTACAACCGCTACCCGCACGAGTTCTCCGGCGGTCAGCGGCAGCGCATCGGCATCGCCCGGGCGCTCGCCCTGCAGCCCAAGCTGGTCGTGGCGGACGAGCCGGTCTCGGCCCTGGACGTCTCCATCCAGGCCCAGGTGGTCAACCTCCTGGACGACCTGCAGGACGAGCTCGGGCTCACCTACGTGATCATCGCGCACGACCTGTCGGTCATCCGGCACGTGTCCGACCGCATCGCGGTCATGTACCTCGGCAAGATCGTCGAACTCGCGGACCGCAAGGACTTGTACACCAAGCCCATGCACCCGTACACCAAGGCGCTCCTGTCCGCGGTGCCCGTGCCCGACCCCAAGCGGCGCGGGGTCAAGAGCGAGCGCATCCTGCTGCGCGGCGACGTGCCCTCGCCGATCGACCCGCCCAGCGGGTGCCGCTTCCACACGCGGTGCTGGAAGGCCACGGAGATCTGCGCGGTCAAGGAGCCGCCGTTCATCGCCCTCGAAACGGCGCACCAGGTGGCCTGCCACCACCCGGAGAACGCGCCCGACCAGGCGCCGGAGGACACGAAGCTGCTCTCCGTGGCGCGAGACGCCATCGAGGTCGTGACCGTGGCGACGGCGGCGGACACCGCTGACGCGGAAGCCGCTGGCGTGGAAGCCGCTGGCGCCGAGGGTGCGGGTGCGGAGAAGTCCGCGCCTGCGAAGGAGTCTGCGCCTGCGGCGGAGAAGTCCGCGCCTGCGAAGGAGTCTGCGCCTGCGGCGGAGAAGTCCGCGCCTGCGAAGGAGTCTGCGCCCGCGGCGAAGAAGTCCGCTGCCGTGGCGGAGGAGAAGCAGGAGCCCGCGGCCGGGACGACCGACGTCACCAAGGACTGACCTCGGGCCGATCGGCCTTCGGCCTCGTCCGCAAACGCCGGACGGGCTGAATGCTCCCGCCCGTCCGCTCCCTTTCCGGGACGGACGGGCGGGGAACAGCCCGTCCGGCGCTTGCGGACGCGCTCGGCGGAGCCGGCGAGCGAGGGTGCGCCCGGGGCGAGGGACAATGCGGCGTGCTTCAGGAACTGTTCAGTCCGGGGGTCCAGCACGCACTGGACATCGTCGGCATCTTCGTCTTCGCGATCTCGGGCGCCCTCCTCGCCGTACGCAAGAACTTCGACGTCTTCGGCATCGCCGTACTCGCCGAGGTCACGGCCCTCGGCGGCGGCCTGTTCCGGGACCTGGTGATCGGCGCGGTCCCCCCGGCGGCCTTCACGGACCTCGGCTACTTCCTCACCCCGCTGCTCGCCGCCCTCCTCGTCTTCTTCCTGCACCCGCAGGTCGAGCGCACCCAGTTCGCGGTGAACGTCTTCGACGCGGCGGGCCTCGGCCTGTTCTGCGTCACGGGCACCACGAAGGCGTACGACTACGGGCTCGGCCTGACCGCGTCGGCGACGCTGGGCCTGGCCACGGCGGTCGGCGGCGGCGTGCTGCGCGACATCATCGCGAACGAGGTCCCGTCGCTGGTCCGCTGGGACCGTGACCTGTACGCGGTCCCCGCCATCGTGGGCGCCACCATCGTCGCCCTGTCGATCCGCTTCGAGGTGCTGAACGGCATCACGACGGCGCTGGCCATCGTCACGGCGTTCGTGCTGCGGCTGCTCGCGATGCACTACCACTGGCGGGCGCCGCGCGCGTGGAACCGCCGTTCCTCGGCGACGGAGGAACCAGAAAAAGCTACCGCTTAGTAGTTTCGTGTTGTACGTTGCTGCCATGGCTGACACAGCAGCGGCGCCCACCGTGCGCGCCACCGTCGGAGACAGCGAGTTCGACCGCGACACGGCGGTCACCCAGCGGGAGCCAGGCGTCTACGACATCGACCTCTCCGCGGGCTGGACCATCGTCAACGCCGTGAACGGCGGCTATCTCCTCGCCGTCGTCGGCCGCGCCCTCGCGCACGCGCTGCCGCACTCCGACCCGTTCACGATCTCCGCGCACTATCTGACGGCGTCCGACCCGGGCCCCGCCGTCATCCGCACCGAGACCGTGCGGACCGGGCGCGGCCTGTCCACCGGGCAGGCCTCGCTGGTGCAGTTCGAGGCGGACGGCACCGAGGTCGAGCGGCTGCGGGTGCTCGCGTCGTACGGGGACCTGGACGCCCTGCCCGACGACGTGCGCACGACGGCCAAGCCCCCGGAGCTGCCCCCGGTCGACCAGTGCTTCGGCGCCGACGACGCCCCGCCGGAGCAGCGGGCGGTGCCCGGCTCGTCCGCGATCGCCGACCGGCTGTGGCTGAAGCTGGACCCGTCGACGCTCGGGTGGGCGCTGGGCCAGCCGTCCGGCAAGGGCGAGATGCGGGCGTGGTTCGGGCTCGCCGACGGGCGGGACGCCGATCCGCTGTCGCTGCTGCTTGCGGTGGACGCGCTGCCCCCGACGGCGTTCGAGATGGGCCTTTCGGGCTGGGTGCCCACGATCGAACTCACCGTCCACGTGCGGGCCAGGCCCGTGCCGGGCCCCCTGCGCGTCTCCATCACCACGCGCAACCTCGCGGGCGGCTTCCTGGAGGAGGACGCCGAGGTCTGGGACGCCGCGGACCGGCTGGTGGCCCAGTCCCGCCAACTGGCCCGCGCCCGCCTCACCTGACCCGCCCCGCCCGCGGGTCCGCCCGGGCCGACGCCTCCGGCCCGGGCGGCACGCGTCCGCCCGGACGGCCGCCGGGGCCCACCCGGCCGCCCGGACCGCGCTCACCCCGCCGAACGCTCGCCCACCCCGCCCTCACCCGGTGAGGCAGACCCCCGCGTACGAAACGCCACCCACCACCACCCAGGCGCACAGCCCCACAAGCCCCACCCGGCCCCCGGTGCGTATCAGCGTCCGCAGGTCCACCGCCGCGCCGAGGCCGAACAGCGCGGCGGCGAGGAGCAGTTCCTGGGCGATCGCCGCCGTGTCGAGGGCCGGGTCCGGGAGCCGGCCCGTGCTGCGTACGGCGACCATCGCCACGAAGCCCGCGACGAACAGCGGCACCAGGGGAGGGCGCCGCTCGCCCGCCCCCGGGGTGCCGGTGCCGTCCGCGGCGGCGGCGCGGCGGGCCCGTACCGAGAGCGCCACGCCCGCGACCAGCGGCGCGAGCAGTGCCACCCGCATCAGCTTGACCAGGACGCCCTCGCCGAGGGCGTCGCCCCCGGCGGTCTGGGCGGTGGCGACGACCTGGCCCACGTCGTGCACGCTGGCGCCGACCCAGCGGCCGAACTCCGCGTCCGTGAGGCCCAGCGGGCCCTGGAGGAGGGGGAGCACGGCGATGGCGAGGGTCCCGCAGAGGGTCACCACGGCCACCGACGTGGCCGTGTCCCGTTCCTCGCTCTTGGAGACGTCGCTCACCGCGCCGATCGCGGACGCCCCGCAGATCGAGTACCCGGTGGCGATGAGGAGCGGCTGGTCGCCGGGGAGGCCCAGCTTCCGGCCCAGCCACCACGTACCGAAGAACGTCGCCGCGACCACCACGAGCACCATCGCGACGGTCGCCCAGCCCACCCCGAGGACATCGCGCAGGCTCAGCTTCAGGCCGAGCAGCACCACGCCGACCCGCATCAGCCGCTTCGCGGCGAAGGTCAGGCCGGGCTTGGCCCAGCCGCGTACCCACACCCGGGACCCCGGCACCTGCGCGGCGGCGAGGCCGAGGACGATCGCGACCGTCAGCATCGGCACGTCCGGCACCAGCCGGTGCGTCAGCCAGGCGACGGCGACGCCCGCCGCCGCCAGGGCGAGGCCCGGCCAGGGGCCCGTGACGCGCGCCCGCGGCCCGGGCGCCGCCGCCGTGCTCCGCGCCGGCGCCGTCCGCTGCGGGCGCTGTCCGAGCAGGGCCATCAGCGGTCGGCCGGGAGGTCGTACACGCGTCGTACGCTGCTGCCGAGCCGCCCGATGTCGGCGCCGTAGACGTGCAGGGATATCGCGCGTCCGGAGCCCGCGTTCCACACCCGGTGGATGTCTCCGGGCGGCGCGAAACCGCACACCGCGCCCTGCGGGTTCACCACGTCCTCCGTGGCGACGAGGTGTGCGGGGGTGCCGTCCTCGGCGGGCACGAGCCGGTAGCGCCGCTCGTGCTCCTCGCCCTCGTGCACCCCGGTCACGCACCACGACACGTGGTCGTGCACGGACGTGCGCTGGCCGGGCAGCCACACCAGGCCGACGACGGAGAAGCTGCCGTCGGTCTCGGCGTGCAGCAGGTGCTGGCGGTAGCGGTCGGGGTCGCCCTCGCACTGCTCGGCGGTGAGCAGGTCGGCGGCGCCGAGATGCGGCGCGAGGCGCTCGCCGACCAGGTACGCGGTCAGGTCCGGGGGCAGACCGCGGCCGACGGCCTCGCGGATGTCGGCGATCAGCGCGTCGAGGCGGGACGTCGTACAGGGGCGGGCGGGCGCGGTGCGGGTGTGCGCGGTGGGGGTGGTCATACCGGCAGCGTCGGCCCGCCACATCCATCACGTCCAACGACAGTTTCTTGGCGTTGCCTAAAAAAACGCTTATGGGTTGGCGATTCAACGGACGGCGGGGCGCCGCTCGGCGGCCGGTCGGGGTCAGCAGCCGACGCGGTTCGCCGCCACCGCCTTCAACTCGTCGAGCACCAGTGCCGTGGCCGGAATGCGCAGGTGCTCCCGCAGGACGTACGCCGACACCTGCCGCCGTGACGCCGGGTCGAGGGGGCGGCCGGTGACCGAGCGGTGGCACAGGAAGTTCAGGACGAGGCCCGGCATCATCGCGATGCCGAGGCCCTCGGAGACGAGGCTCTGGATGACGAGGTTGTCGTCGGTGGTGAAGGCGATGTCCGGGGCGAAGCCCTGCTCGGCGCACTCGTGCAGGAAGTTGGCCCGGCAGCGCAGGCACCCGGCGATCCAGCGCTCCTCGGACAGATCGGCCAGCCGCACCGAGCGGCGCCGCGCCATCGGGTGCCGGGTCGGCATCAGGACCGTCAACTGGTCCTCCATCAGCGGTACTTCGACGACCTCGTCCGGCACCTCTTCGAGCAGGCCGGGATAGGTGAAGGCGAGGGTGACGTCGGCGTCGCCGTGCACCAGGCGCTGCAGCGACTCCGGCGGCTCGTACTCCTGGAGTTCGACGCGGATGCCGCGGTGGTGGCGGGCCAGACCGGCCAGCGCCTCCGGTATCAGCGTGGCGGTGGCGCTCGGGAACGCGCACAGCCGGACCTTGCCGGTGCGCAGCCGCGTGATCGCGTTCATCTGCTGCTGGGCCGCGTCGATGTTGCCGAGGATCACCCCGGCGTGCCGGGACAGCGCCTCGCCCGCCTCGGTCAGCCGCATCCGGCGTCCGACGCGGGTGAACAGGACCGTGCCCACGGACCGTTCGAGTGCCTTCATCTGCTGGGTGATGGCGGGTTGCGTATAGCCGAGCGAGCGGGCCGCGGCGGAGTAGGAACCGGTGCGGACCACTTCGTGGAAGGACCTGATGTGCCGGGAGTCGAACACCTCCGAATCATAAGCAAAATTTGGGAACAGTTGACGGGCCTTTTCCGTCGCTTCTGGATCCGGAGTGCGGGCGTCCCGCTTGCGGGGAGTGGGCGATCCTTGGCCGGGTGAAGTCCGACCGGCTGCTCTCGATCCTGTTGCTGCTCCAGACCCGGGGCACGGTGCCCGCGCCCGAACTCGCCGAGCGCCTGGAGGTGTCCGTCCGCACCATCTACCGCGACGTCGAGGCGCTGTCCGCCGCGGGCGTCCCGGTGTACGCCGAACGCGGGCGGCACGGCGGCATCACGCTGCTGCCCGGCTACCGCACCGACGTCACGGGCCTGACCGCCGACGAGTCCCGCGCCCTGTTCGTCCTCGCCGCGCAGGGCGCGCACGCCGCGCTCGGCCTGGACGCGGCCATCGGCTCGGCCCTGCGCAAGGTGATGGCGGCGCTGCCCGCACCGCACCGGCCCGCCGCCGAGCTGACCAGCCGCCGCATCCTCGTCGACGCCGCGCGCTGGACGCGCGGCCCGGGCCCCGGCCTGGCCCCGGACCAGCTGGGCACGCTCCAGGACGCGGTCTTCGCCGACCGGCGGGTGCGGGTGAGCTATGTGCACAGCGGGTCCGACGGCGCCCGGGACTACACCCTCGACCCCTACGGCCTCGTGTCCAAGGCGGGCGTCTGGTACCTCGTGGCCGACCGGGACGCGGAGCCGAGACTCTTCCGCGCCGACCGGGTGCGCTCGGCGTGCCTGACGGACGAGCCGGTGCGGCGCCGACCCGGTGTGGAACTCACGGATGTCTGGGAGGGGTTGAAGGAGTGGGTGGAGAGGCGGGTCGGTGGCATCGAGGTGACGGCGCGGGTGCGCCGGGATCGCTACGGGCGGTTTCTGCGGCTGCACGGGGGTGCGATCACTGAGGTCGTGGAGGAGGGGGGTGAGGAGGGCGGGGGTGCTGAGGGGGCTCGTGGTGCCGGGGGCGAGGGCGGGGTCGGTTGCGGGGACGCCGAGGGCGCCCAGGACGCGGGGGAGTGGGTGACCGTGCGCCTCGTCGTGGAGGAGGAGCGGGCGGCGCGCGTCCTGCTCGCGTTCTCCGACGCCGTCGAGGTGCTTTCGCCGCCGGAGGTGCGTGAAGAGCTGGCGCGGGCCGCCGCGGCTGTCAGCGCTCTGTACGAGGGCCCGCATTGAGGAAACGGGCGAGCGCCCCCGTGAGTTCCGCCGGAGCGTCCTCTTGTACGAGATGTCCCGCGCCCTCGATCAGCCGCAGCTCGGCGCCGGGGACGAGACCGGCGAGTTCGTGGCCGCGCGCCACCGGGATCCAGGTGTCCTCGGTGCCCCAGCAGACCAGGACGGGCAGCTTCAACTCGCCGTACCTGCCCTGGATCTCGTCCGTGAAGCGCTGGTCGTTCTGCTGGATCTGCCGGTAGAACGCGGGCCGTCCCGCTTCCGTGCACCAGGGCGCCACGAGCCGGTCGAGCACGTCCGGGTGCAGCCCGCGGTGGCTCGCCGAGCCGACGTACTCCCGCACCAGTACCTCGTGCAGCGCGGGCGGCAGTTGGGCGAACACGTCCGCGTGCGCGCCGAGCAGCCGGTACGTGGGCGAGCCCCACGGCGCGAGGGCCACCGGGTCGACCACGGCGAGCCGGGCGTAGCGCGCGTCGTGCAGCAGGTACGCCCGCAGCGCCACGCAGCCGCCGAAGTCGTGGGCGAGGACGGCCGGGAGGTCCTCTCGGTCCAGGCCCCAGTGGGCGAGCAGTTCGGTGAACACCCGGGCCTGCGCGGCGAGCGACACGTCCTGCCCGGCCCGCATCTCGGACGCCCCGTACCCGGGCAGGTCCCATACGTACACGCGGTGTTCGCGCGCGAGCGCCTTGGCGACGCCCCGCCACACGTACGACGAGAACGGGGTGCCGTGGACCAGGACGACGGGCGGCGCGTCGGCCGGCCCGAGGGCGGCCCAGCGGACGGTGCCCGAGGAGGAGGCGAAGGTCTGGTCGAGGAGCCAGTCGGCGTGGGTGCGTGTCATAGCCCAGAAGGCTAGTTGCCCCTTACCTGTCCGTCGAGTACCGGCCAGTTTCGTCACCGTGTCCGTCCACCGTTTCCCTCCGTCTCTTCCCTCCGCTGTCGCTATCCGCCGCTTCCCTCCGGCGGTGCGTCCAGCCAGTGGCGGCGCCCCAGGGTGAGCAGCCGCAACTGCCGGCGGGCCCGGTCGGCCACCGGCTCCTCGTCGTCGGTGCCCAGGAGGGCGGACGCGGTCATCACCATGTGGTCCACATACATCCGGGCGAGCATCAGCAGGTCCTCCGCGCTCCAGCCCGCCGCCTCCGGCTCCTTGGCGAACTGCGCCGCCACCTCCTCTGCGAACAGCGTGAGTTGGCCGCCTATGGCCTCGCGGACCTGCTTCACGCCGCCGTGCTGCTCGCGCGCGATGAAGCGGGCGTGGGCGGGATACGTGCGGACGTACGCGACGATCAGGTCCACGGCGGCCGTGATGCGCTCCTCGCCGTCACCCGTCGCCGCGAGCGTGGCGACGAGCGTGCTGTGCAGGCTGCCCAGGGCCTCCTCGACGAGGGCCACGCCCAGGTCGGCCGTGTCGCGGAAGTGCCGGTAGAAGGCGGTGGGGGCCACCCCGACGGCGCGGGTCACCTCGCGCAGGCCGAGGCTGGACAGGCTCTGCTCCGCGAGCAGGTGCAGCGCCGCGTCGAGCAGGGCCTGCCGGGTCCGCTGCTTCTGCGCCTGCCGGGCGCCCGGGGCCGGGCCGTCGAGGGTGTGACTCATGCCATGCAGTTAACAACTGTTCTCTGAGATTTGAAAGCCGTGAGGGGAGTAGACTCTCCAGTCAGTGAACAGTTGTAACCACAATCGTTCACCGAAGCTTCGGCAGCTGTCCGTACAGGAGGGGTTCTTCTCATGCTGTTCCTCGTCGCCGCGCTCCTGCTCCTCGGCGTCGCCATGGGCACCGTGGCGCACGCCCCGCTGTCCGTCTCACTCGCCCTTGCCGCCGTCATCGGCGTCTGGCTGCTGGTGTTCGCGCTGCGCGAGCGGCACGCGCGCCACCGCTGACCGCCGTACGGCCGCCCGACTCCGTACGACCTCCGACCACCCTGAGGAGTCGCACCATGGAACTCACCGCACAGGCGCCCACCGACAGCGCTCCGCGGACGACCGGCACCGGCCCGCTGCCGACCGACAGCGGGTCGCGGAACCTCCCCGTCGGCCGCCGTGACACCGACGGCATGGCCGTGGCGTCCTTCGTCCTCGGCCTGCTCGGGCTGCTCGTCCTGAACATCGTGCTCGGCCCCGTCGCCATCGCCCTCGCGTCCGTCGCGCTGTGGCGCGGCACCGCCCGGCGCGGCCGCGCGCTGCTCGGACTCGGTCTCGGCGTGGCCGATCTCGTCGTCCTCGTCGCGCTGATGTCCCTGAACAACTCGGTGTCCTGGAGCTTCGCGGGCTGACCGGCGCGGACGCGCCACCGCGGGGTCCGGCCGCCCGGCCGCGGCTCGTAGAATCGAGCCCACCATGGCCTACCTCGACCACGCCGCGACCACCCCGATGCTCCCGGAAGCGATCTCGGCGATGACCGCCCAGCTCGCCGTCACCGGCAACGCCTCCTCACTGCACGCGGCGGGCCGCCGGGCTCGCCGCACCGTCGAGGAGGCCCGTGAGACGCTGGCCGAGTCGCTCGGCGCGCGCCCCAGCGAGGTGGTGTTCACCTCCGGCGGCACCGAGGCGGACAACCTCGCCGTGAAGGGCCTGTACTGGGCGCGGCGCCCCGGCCCGGACGGCGGGCAGGCCCGCACCCGGGTCCTCGCCAGCCCCGTCGAGCACCACGCCGTCCTCGACGCCGTCGACTGGCTCGGCGAGCACGAGGGCGCCACCGTCGAGTACCTCCCCGTCGACGCGCACGGCCGCGTGCACCCCGAAGCGCTGCGCGAGGCCATCGCCCGCAACCCCGACGACGTCGCCCTCGCCACCGTCATGTGGGCCAACAACGAGATCGGCACCCTGCAGCCCGTACGCGAACTGGCCGACGTCTGCGCCGAGTTCGACGTGCCGTTGCACGCCGACGCGGTGCAGGCCTTCGGGCAGGTGCCCGTCGACTTCGGCGCCTCCGGGCTCGCCGCGATGACCGTCTCCGGGCACAAGATCGGCGGCCCCTACGGCATCGGCGCGCTGCTGCTCGGCCGCGCCTACAGCCCCGTGCCCGTGCTGCACGGCGGCGGCCAGGAGCGGCACGTGCGCTCCGGCACCCTCGACGTGCCCGCGGTCGCCGCGTTCGCCGTGGCCGGGCGGCTCGCCGCCGAGCGCCGCGAGCAGTTCGCCCACGAGGTGGGCGCGCTCCGCGACGACCTGGTCGCGGCCGTCCGCGCCGCCGTCCCCGACGCGATCCTCGGCGGCGACCCCGACCCCGCCGGGCGGCTCCCCGCCAACGCCCACTTCACCTTCCCCGGCTGCGAGGGCGACTCCCTCCTGCTGCTCCTGGACGCCCAGGGCATCGAGTGCTCCACCGGCTCCGCCTGCACCGCGGGCGTGGCCCAGCCCAGCCACGTCCTCCTCGCCACGGGCACCGACCCGGACCTGGCCCGCGGCACCCTGCGCTTCTCCCTGGGCCACACGTCGACGAAGGGGGATGTGGAGGCGGTGGCGGCGGCGATCGGCCCGGCGGTGGAACGGGCGCGGACGGCGGGCCTGAGCTGACGTCTGGCGCCTCCGGTGACTTTTTGCCCCTCCGGCGATTGAGGAGCGGGGTCTGGGGCGGAGCCCCAGGATCGGGAAGCGGCGGGATCGGGAGCTCCCGGCCGGGCACCCCGGCCCCCCCGCGCGGTGGGGGGCGCTAGGCCGGAGCCTTGGTGCGGGCGGGCCGATCCCGCTCCCGCCGCACAAGCCGCAAATACCGCTCCCAGTCCCAGTGCGGCCCCGGATCCGTGTGATCCGTCCCTTCGACCTCCACGTGCCCGATGATGTGCTTCCGGTCGACCGGGATGTCGTACCGCTCACAGATCCCCGCGGTGAGCCGCGCCGACGCCTCGTACATCGCGTCCGTGAACGACTCCTTCTTGTCCACGAAACCCTCGTGCTCGATGCCCACGCTGCGCTCGTTCATGTCCCTGCTGCCCGCGTGGAACGCCACGTCGAGCTCCCGGATCATCTGGGCGATGTGGCCGTCCTTACGGACCACGTAGTGCGCGGCGGCGCCGTGGCCGGGGTCCTTGAAGACCTTCAGGGCGGTGCGATAGCTGCCCTGCACGACGTGGATGACGACGCGGTCGATCTCGTAGTCGTCGGGGCGGTCGGCCCGCCGCCAGTTCGCGGAGGACGCCGCTGTCCACTGCACGCCCCGAGCGTCGACCGCGCCCTCTTTGCGCTTCTTCACCACTCCGGGGATCCGCCACCGCAGCCGTCCCAGCTCGTCGTGGGCGAGCGCGTACACCCCCACGCCCACGGCGGCGGTGCCGCCGAGCAGGAGCGCGCGCCGACTGACCGCACGACCCGGCGGTGGCGCGGTGTTCCCGCCGTCCTCGGTGCTCTCCGTCTTCTCGGCCCCCATGCGATCCCCAACGCATACTCAGGGGCGCCGGGTTCCCGCGGACCCGTACCCTGTTAGGGCTATGACTTCGCAGATCCCGTCGGCCCCGCCGCGCACCAGCCGCCCGCTCCGTGTCCTCGCCGCCATGTCCGGCGGGGTGGATTCCGCCGTCGCCGCCGCCCGTGCCGCCGAAGCCGGGCACGACGTGACCGGTGTGCATCTGGCGCTGTCGGCGAACCCGCAGTCGTTCCGTACGGGCGCGCGCGGCTGCTGCACCATCGAGGACTCGCGCGACGCCCGCCGCGCGGCGGACGTCATCGGCATCCCGTTCTACGTGTGGGACCTCGCCGAGCGCTTCCGCGAGGACGTGGTCGAGGACTTCATCGCCGAGTACGAGGCCGGGCGCACCCCGAACCCGTGCCTGCGCTGCAACGAGAAGATCAAGTTCGCGGCGCTCCTGGACAAGGCCCTGGCCCTCGGCTTCGACGCGGTCTGCACCGGCCACTACGCCCAGGTGATCACGGGCGCGGACGGGGTGCGCGAACTGCACCGCGCCTCGGACATGGCCAAGGACCAGTCCTACGTCCTCGGGGTGCTCGACGACCGGCAGCTCGCGCACGCGATGTTCCCGCTCGGCGACACGGTCACCACGAAGGACGAGATCCGCGCGGAGGCCGAGCGGCGCGGACTCGCCGTCGCCAAGAAGCCCGACAGCCACGACATCTGCTTCATCGCGGACGGCGACACCCAGGGCTTCCTGGCCTCCCGCCTCGGCAAGGCGGAGGGCGACATCGTCGACGAGTCCGGCGAGGTCGTCGGCAGCCACGAGGGCGCGTTCGGCTTCACCATCGGCCAGCGCAAGGGCCTGCGCATCGGCACGCCCGCGCCCGACGGCAAGCCCCGCTACGTCCTGGACATCTCCCCGGTCGACAACACGGTGACGGTCGGCCCGGCCGCCGCCCTGGACGTGACGGCCCTGACGGCCGTCAAGCCCCGCTGGTGCGGTGCCGCCCCCTCCGGAGCGGGCACCTACACCGCGCAGCTGCGCGCCCACGGCGGCGAGACCGAGGTCACCGCCGAACTGGTCGACGACCGTCTGCACGTCAGCTTCACCGAGCCCGTGCGCGGCGTCGCGCCCGGGCAGGCGATCGTCCTGTACGACGGCTCGCGCGTGGTGGGCTCGGCGACGATCGCCGCCACGGAGCGGGTCGCGGCCCTGACCTGAGGCCCCGGCTCGCCCTCAATCGCCGGACGGGCTCGTCCTCAGTCGCCGGACGGGCTCGTGCTCACCGTGAGGACCAGCTTGCCCTGGGTACGGGACCGTTCGCCCAGGGCGTGCGCCTCGGCCGCCCGCGCCAGCGGGAACGTCTCGGCGACCTCGGCGCGCAGACGTCCCTCCGCGACCAGCCGGGCGATCTCCAGCATGCCGTGCCGGTCCGGCTCCACGATGGTCCAGCCCGTGTGGATGCCGCGCTCCCGCGCCCGCTCGGCGTCCGGCAGGCCGCCCGGGTCGGGCAGCGTCACCAGGTGGCCGCCGCGCCGCAGCACGGGCAGCGAACGGTCGCCGTACGGGCCGCCGACGCCGTCCAGGACCACGTCCACGTCGCGGACCGCCTCGGCGAAGTCCGTCGTCGTGTAGTCGATCAGCTCGTCCGCGCCGAGGGAGCGCAGGAAGTCGTGCTTGTCGGCGCGCGCCGTTCCGATGACGTACGCGCCCTGTGCCTTGGCGATCTGCACGGCGAGGTGGCCGACGCCCCCGGCCGCCGCGTGGATCAGGACGCGCTGTCCCGCGCGCAGGCCGGCCGTCTCGATCAGGGCCTGCCAGGCGGTGAGCGCCGCCAGGGGCAGTGCGGCCGCCTCGACGTGGCCGATGTTCGCGGGCTTGCGGGCGAAGCGCCGGGCCGGGGCGACGACGTACTCGGCGTAGCCGCCCGCCTGCTCCGGGAAGCGCGGCATGCCGAACACCTCGTCACCGGGCGCGAACAGCGTCACCCCGGGGCCGACGGCCTCGACCGTGCCGGACACGTCGTAGCCGAGGATCGGGGTGTCGCCCCAGGCCCCGAACTCGCCCGCGGCACGCGTCTTCCAGTCGACCGGATTCACCCCGGCCGCGTGCACCTTGACCAGGATCTCGGTGATCCCGGGCTCGGGGCGGTCCACCTCGACGGGAACGAGGACGTCGGGGGTGCCCCACGCGCGCGGGCTGACGGCACGCATGGTGGCGGTCGTACGGGAGCTCATTGATCTGGTCCTTTCTGCTGAGCGACCACCAGCGTGCGCCCGCCGGCCCGCTCGCAGTGCTGGCAGTTTGGCCATCATGTGACAGAATCTGGCCATGGCCTCCAGCAGTACCCACCGTGTCGTCGTCCTCGCCCTGGAGGGCGTGTACCCCTTCGAGCTGGGCATTCCCTCGCGCGTCTTCGGCACGGCGGCGGACGAGGCGGGACGGCCGCTGTACGACATCGTGGTCTGCACGGTGGACGGCCGCCCTGTACGTACGGAAGCGGGCTTCTCCGTAGCCGTCGAGTACGGACCCGAGGCCCTGGAGAGCGCCGACACGGTCGTGATCCCGCCCACCAGCGAACTCGACAAGGGCCTGACCGGTGAACTGCTCCCGGAGCCGATCGCCGCCGCGCTCGGCCGGATCAGGACCGGGGCCCGCCTGGTGTCGTTCTGCAGCGCCTCCTACGTCCTCGCCGCCGCGGGGCTCCTCGACGGGCGCCCCGCGACGACCCACTGGCACGTCGCCCCGCACTTCCAGCGCACCTTCCCGCGCGTGCGCGTGGACGAGGACGTGCTCTTCGTGGACGACGGCGACATCCTCACCTCGGCCGGTGTGGCCGCCGGGGTCGACCTGTGCCTGCACCTCGTCCGCCGCGACCACGGCAGCGCCGTCGCCAACCACGTCGCGCGCTCCTGCGTCGTGCCGCCCTGGCGCGACGGCGGCCAGGCGCAGTACATCGAACGGCCCGTCCCCGCGGCCACCCTCGCCACCACGGCGGACACGCGCGCGTGGGCGCTGCAGCGGCTCCAGGAGCCCCTGACGCTGGGGGAGATGGCCGACCACGCGCGCATGAGCCTGCGCACGTTCACGCGCCGCTTCCGCGACGAGGTGGGCACCACGCCGGGCCGCTGGCTCACCGCCCAGCGTCTCGAACTGGCCCGCCACCTCCTGGAGGCCAGCGACCTGCCCATCGACCTGGTGGCCCACCGCGCGGGCTTCGGCACCGCCAACTCGCTGCGCCAGCACATGCGGTCCGTGCTCGGCGTCTCACCGGCGGCCTACCGCAGGACGTTCACGGCCACCGCGGCCTAGGCGGCGGGCACCTCCGCCACCTCGTAGAAGCAGAAGTGGTCCTTGATCTCGGCCACTTCGGGCTTCGGGTCCGGGTACGCCCACACGGCGTCGGGAGTGTCCGGCAGCGACCAGTAGGACGCCGTGCCCTTGAAGGGGCAGTACGTGTGGGTGTCGGACGGTGCCAGGAGGTCGGTGCGGACGTCCTCCGGAGGCAGGTAGTAGCGCACCGGGAAGCCCGTCTCACGCAGCAGGAGCGGCCGCTTGCTCTCGGCCACGACCTGGCCGCCCTGCTCCACGCGGACGTGCTGGGTGCCCTGCTCGACGGTGATGCGGTGTCCCTGGGTCACGGTGGTGGCCTTCCGTAGGAGTCGTGTTCCCGGTTCAGCGCGTCCACGGGGGCCGTTCTTCCCGGTTCCGGGGTGCTGATCCTCCCGGTTCCGGGGTGCTGCCGGACCGCCGGAGCCGGAACGTACCGTGGACGGCATGAACATCTGCGTCTTCCTCTCCGCCGCCGACCTGCCCGAGACCTACACCCGCCCCGCCCGCGAATTCGCCGAGTTGCTCGGCAAGGGCGGCCACACGCTGGTGTGGGGCGGTTCGGACGTGGGCCTGATGAAGGTCGTCGCGGACGGCGTGCAGGAGGCCGGCGGGCGCCTCATGGGCGTCTCGGTCGACTTCCTCGCCGCCAAGGCCCGGCCGGGCGTGGACGACATGGTGATCGCCAAGGACCTTGCGGAGCGCAAGGCGCTGCTCGTGGAGAAGGCCGACGCCGTCGTGATCATGGTCGGCGGCACGGGCACGCTCGACGAGGCCACCGAGATCCTGGAGCTGAAGAAGCACGGCAGGACCACCAAGCCGGTGGTGCTGCTCAACTCCGGCGGGTTCTACGACGGGTTGAAGGAGCAGTTCCGCCGCATGGAGGCCGAGGGCTTCCTGCCGGTGCCGCTGACCGACCTGGTCTTCTTCGCGGAGGAGCCGGTGGGTGCCCTCGCCTACCTGGAGGAGGCCATGGGCACGCGCTGACCGGCCGCAATGCGACGATGGGCACATGGCAACTCATGTGATCACCGGGGCGGGCTCCGGCATCGGCGCGGCCGTCGCCCGCCGCCTCCACGCGCGCGGGGACACCCTCGTGCTGCACGCGCGCGACGCGGGCCGCGCCAAGGAGCTCGCCGCCGAGTTCCCGGGCGCGAGCACCCTGGTCGGCGACCTCGCGGACCCCGACAAGCTCTCCTGGGCCTTCTCCCACCAGAGCCTCCCGGACCGGGTGGACTCGCTGCTGCACATCGCGGGTGTCGTCGACCTCGGCCCCGTCGGCGACCTCACCCCCAAGTCCTGGCGCCACCAGCTGAACGTCAACCTGATCGCGCCCGCCGAGCTGACCCGGCACTTCCTGCCCCAACTCCGCGTCACCCAGGGCCACGTGATCTTCGTGAACTCCGGCGCGGGCCTGCGCGCGAGCGCCGAGTGGTCCGCGTACGCCGCCTCCAAGCACGGCCTGAAGGCCCTCGCGGACTCCCTGCGCAACGAGGAGCACGGCAACGGCGTGCGCGTCACCTCCGTGTACCCGGGGCGCACGGCGAGCCCCATGCAGGCCAAGGTGCACCAGCAGGAGGGCAAGGAGTACGACGCCGGGCAGTGGATCGACCCCGAGTCGGTCGCCACGACGATCGTGATGGCCCTGGACCTGCCGCGCGACGCCGAGGTCAACGACCTGACGGTGCGGCCCGGACGGTGAGCGACCCGGTGAGCACCATGCGGTGGGGCGGCGCCACCGGCGTCGGATCCATGCCCGGCGGCGACGCGCGCGAGACCGCGAAGACCGTCACGGGCACCTTCGACGGCGCCGAGCAGGGCATGCCGTACCTGGCCGAGCTGCCCGCGCGCGGACCCGGCGCCGACATGATCGGCCGCACGGCCGGGCTGCTCGTCGAGCTGTACGCGCGCGTGGAGCCCAGCGGCTGGCGCCTCGGCGACCGGCCGGGACGCGACACGCGCCGCGCGGCGTCCTGGCTCGGCGAGGACCTGGACGCCCTGGAGGAGTTCACGCAGGGCTACCAGGGCCCGCTGAAGGTCCAGGCCGTCGGCCCCTGGACGCTCGCGGCCGCCCTGGAACTGCGCAACGGCGAGGCCGCGCTCTCCGACCCCGGCGCCTGCCGGGACCTGGCCGGATCGCTCACGGAGGGGCTGCGCACCCACCTCGCCGAGGTCAAGCGGCGGGTGCCGGGCGCACACCTCGTCCTCCAGCTCGACGAGCCGTCGCTCACCGCCGTACTGCGCGGGCAGATCAAGACCGCGAGCCAGTACCGCACCCACCGCGCCGTGGACCGCCAGCTCGTCGAGAGCGCGCTGCGCGACGTCCTGGCCGTCCACGACGGCCCCGCGCTCGTCCACTCCTGCGCGCCCGACGTACCCTTCGCGCTGCTGCGCAGGGCGGGCGCGGACGCTGTGTCGTTCGACTTCTCGCTGCTCACCGAGCGTGATGACGAGGTGCTCGGCGAGGCCGTCGAGGCCGGCACGAAGCTGTTCGCCGGTGTCGTACCGGGCGCGGACGGCTCATTGTCAGACCCTGCCGGTAGCGTCATGGGTGTCAGGACGCTGTGGCGCAGGCTGGGGCTGAATCCGGGGTCACTCGCGGAGTCGGTCACGGTGACGCCGTCGTGCGGTCTCGCGGGTGCTTCGCCCGCATATGCCCGTGCGGCGCTCGCGCACTGCGCCCGGGCGGCGAGATCACTCGCGGACTCTCCTGAGTAACGCTGAGCAACTGGGTCTGAAGGTAACGGGAGGACGAGACGGTGGCTGTCGAACAGGAAGGCACGGTGCCGGCCGAGGCACGCGACGAGCATGCCCAGCTCGCCGAACAGATCGAGGAGCACCGCTTCCGGTACTACGTGAAGGACCAGCCCGTCGTCAGCGACGCCGAGTTCGACAAGCTGCTGCGCTCGCTGGAGGCCCTGGAGGAGCGGTATTCGGAGCTGCGCACACCGGACTCGCCGACCCAGAAGGTCGCCGGTTCCTACGAGACCGACTTCGCCTCCGTCGAGCACCGCGAGCGGATGCTGTCCCTCGACAACGCCTTCGACGACGAGGAGCTGGCCGCCTGGGCCGACCGCGTCGCCAAGGAAGTCGGCACCGGCGACCACCACTTCCTGTGCGAGCTGAAGATCGACGGCCTCGCGGTCAACCTGACGTACGAGAACGGCAGGCTGACCCGCGCCGCCACCCGCGGCGACGGCCGCACCGGCGAGGACATCACGCCCAACGTCCGCACCATCACGGACATCCCCGAGCGCCTCCAGGGCGACCGCGTCCCGGCCCTCGTCGAGATCCGCGGCGAGGTCTTCTTCCCGATGGAGAAGTTCGAGGAGCTGAACGCCCGCCTGGTGGAGGCCGGGGACAAGCCCTTCGCCAACCCGCGCAACGCGGCGGCGGGTTCGCTGCGCCAGAAGGACCCGCGGGTCACGGCCACCCGCCCGCTGCACATGGTGGTGCACGGCATCGGCGCCCGTGAGGGCTTCGACATCGACTGCCTCTCGCACGCGTACGACCTGCTGCGCGAGTGGGGCCTGCCCACCGCCAAGCACAACAAGGTGGTCGACGGCCTCGACGGCGTCCGCGAGTTCATCACGTACTTCGGGGAGAACCGCCACTCCGTGGAGCACGAGATCGACGGCGTCGTCGTCAAGCTCGACGAGATCCCCCTCCAGGGCCGCCTCGGCTCCACCTCCCGCGCCCCGCGCTGGGCTATCGCCTGGAAGTACGCGCCCGAGGAGGTCAACACCAAGCTCGTCGACATCAGAGTCGGCGTCGGCCGCACCGGCCGCGTCACGCCGTACGCCGTGGTGGAGCCCGTCACGGTCGCGGGCTCCG
Organism: Streptomyces flavofungini; assembly: GCF_014650815.1. Classification (GTDB taxonomy): domain Bacteria; phylum Actinomycetota; class Actinomycetes; order Streptomycetales; family Streptomycetaceae; genus Streptomyces; species Streptomyces flavofungini. The sequence continues at coordinate 46,068 of NZ_BMVR01000002.1, read as the reverse complement.
AGGTCGAGTTCGCCACGCTGCACAACCAGGACGTGGTCAAGGCCAAGGGCGTCTTCATCGGCGACACGGTGGTGCTGCGCAAGGCCGGCGACGTCATCCCGGAGATCCTCGGCCCGGTCGTCGACCTGCGCGACGGCAGCGAGCGCGCGTTCGTGATGCCCGCCGAGTGCCCCGAGTGCGGCACCGCGCTGCGGCCCATGAAAGAGGGTGACATCGACCTCCGCTGCCCGAACGGACAGACGTGCCCCGCCCAGTTGCGCGAGCGCCTGTTCTATCTCGCGGGCCGCAAATGCCTCGACATCGAGAACTTCGGGTACGTGGCCGCGGCCGCGCTGACAAAGCCGCTGGAGCCCGCCGAACCCCCGATCCTCGACGAGGGCGACATCTTCGACCTGAAGGTCGAGGAACTGCTCCCCATCAAGTCGTACGTCCTCGACCAGGACACGGGCCTGCCCAAGCGGGATCCGAAGACCGGCGAGGAAAAGGTCGTGACCTTCTTCGCCAACCAGGAGGGCGAGCCGAAGAAGAACACGCTCGCCATGCTGGAGAACATCGCCGCCGCCAAGGAGCGCCCGCTCGCCCGCATCCTCACCGGCCTGTCCATTCGCCATGTCGGCCCGGTCGCCGCCGAGGCGCTGGCCCGCGAGTTCCGCTCCATCGACCGCATCGAGCAGGCCTCGGTGGAGGAGCTCGAGGCCGTCGAGGGCGTCGGCAAGACCATCGCGGAGTCCCTCAAGCAGTGGTTCGCCGAGGACTGGCACCGGGAGATCCTGCGCAAGTGGCGCGCCGCCGGAGTCCGGATGGAGGAAGAGGGCGCGGGAGAGGACGAAGGGCCGCGTCCCCTGGAAGGACTCACCGTCGTCGTCACGGGCACACTGGAGCACCACACCCGGGATGGCGCGAAAGAGGCGCTGCAGAGCCGCGGGGCGAAAGTCACCGGTTCCGTTTCAAAGAAGACGGGATTCGTCGTAGTGGGGGACAACCCCGGTTCCAAGTACGACAAGGCCATGCAACTGAAGGTTCCGGTTCTCAATGAGGACGGCTTCGCCGTCCTGCTGGAACAAGGGGCGGACGCCGCTCGGGAAGCCGCACTTCCGGCCGAAGAATAGCGGTTGAAGGCCACCCGTTCAGCGCATATCAGATGCATACGGGTGGCCGGGTCGCATTCGGGCAACCGTAGACGACCGCTGCCCGTGGAAGCCTTCTGCGGCCTACTGTTGAGGTGTGCGCCTGCCGTGCCCCGCTGCGGATGGGGTCTCCCCTGCTCGCCGAGAGCCGGGGCAGGGTTTTCGGACGCGGCTGTCCAGGGATCTTCAAGTCCGCGTGGCTCCGCGTGGCGTGGGCACCGCCGGCTGTGAGAGGGACGGGAATGGAACCGACCGAGAGCGTCGCCCCGGACTCATGGCTGCGGTCGCGCCTGCGGCGCGCGCTCGGCGCCCGGCGCGGGCGTGCGCGCGACACGGTGCGCGACCCGAATGACGCCTCGGCCGCGCGGGTCGACGGGACGCCCGGCTTCCGTCCCCGCGAGCGCGCCTGGACCTCGGGCGGCGTGGACGCGGACGAGATCCTGGGCCGGGCGGCCGTTTCCGGCCCCGATGCGGCCGTGCAGGAGGAAGTAACGGGCATACGGGGTAAGCCAGTTGGTGAGGGACCGGAGCCGGGCGGACGACGGGCGCCTGTGCGGGGAACCGGCGGTCACGGAACTGCGGTCCCGGCGGAGGCTGGCGTGACGGCGAGTGCCGAAGGTGAACGGCGGGGTGCGGGTGGCCACGGTGCGCCCCGGCCCGGCAGGGACGAGACGGACACCGTGGCGGACGGAGCGTCACCCGCCGTGCGGGCGGCGGGAGTTGACGCGGCGTCCGGTAGCGGATTCGCCGAGAGCGCCGCGGTGGGCGCGGCGGCGGTGCGCGGTGCGGTGACGGCCGCCGGGGCGGTGTCGGCCGCCGGTGGCGAGGGCCTGGCCGTACGGGCGGCGGGAGGCGCTGGGTTCGGCGCGGGATTCGGAGAAGGCGCGGGGCCCGGCCCCGCGGGTGTCCGGGCCGCTGTGGGCGGTTCCGGGGGCTCCGCGGGTGGCGGTGACGTCGGGAGCGGCCGGGGTGCGGCGACCGGAGGCGGTGGTGCCGGTGGCGGCAGCGGTATCGGCGGCAGCGGGGCGGCCGGGGTCGGGACCGGCGGTGTCGGGACCGGTGGGGTCGGGATCGGCGGTGTCGGGACCGGTGGGGTCGGGATCGGCCGTATCGGGGATGGTGCCGCGATCGGCGGTGTCAGTACGGGCGGTGTCGGGATCGGCAGGATCGGCGGCGGTGGTGCCGTCGGCGGGGATGCCTCGGCCGCCCGCGGAGCCGCGGGCGGCGGTGCGCGGCGCGGGCTGTGGCACGGCGGGCGCGGGACGGACCTGCGGGGCCAGGGCGGTCTCGACGGGGCCGACGGGGGCGCGGACGAGGCCGAGGGGCGCGGGAGTTGGCAGCTGCTGCCCGCGGCCGTCGTCGCGGCGGCCGCCGTCGTCCTCGGCACGGGCTTCTTCCACGCGTTCACCGGCGGCCACCCGCTCTTCCCGTCCGGCACGGTCGGCTGGTCCCTCGCCGTCCTCACCGGACTCATCGTCGGCCACCTCGTCGCGCTCGGCCGCGACCGCTGGTGGGGCGGCACGGGCTCCGGCGGCGCGCTGACCGTCGCCGTGCTGCTGCTGTACGGCTGGATGCCCGCGGGCATGGTCAGCCTCACCGTCGTCGTCCTCGTCGGCGTCGCCCGCCGCCACCGCTGGCGCCAGGGCGTGCTGCACGGCGCCGTCGACATCCTCGGCATCGGCGCGGGTGCCCTCACCCTCGCGGCGTTCGGCACCGCACCGGCAGCCGACGCCCCCTGGAACCCCGAGAGTTGGGACCTCTACACGGCACCCGAGGTCGCCCTCGTCGCCGTCGCCTACCTCGCCGTCACGCGCGTCCTGCTCTGGTACGTGCACGCCCCGCGCACCGGCGCGCTGCCCACGGTCACCCGCACCGCGCTGGTCAGGCAGGGACTGCTCGGCGTGGCCCTGCTCGGCATCGCGCCGCTGATCTGCGTCGTCGCGATGTCCCTGCCGCTGCTCCTGCCCCTGTTCACGATCCCGCTCGTCGCCCTGGACTCCACGCTGTGGATCGCGCGGGCCAGAGCCGAGGAGCAGCTCCGCGACCCGCTGACCGGACTGCCCAACCGGCAGTGGCTCCTGGAGCGGACCTGGACGGCCCTCGACGACGCGGAGCGCATCGGTGCGCGCTCCGCCCTGATGCTGATCGACATGGACCGCTTCCGCTCGGTCAACGACACCCTCGGCCACCTCGCCGGTGACCGGCTGCTGCTGCAGATCGCCGACCGGCTGCGGCTCGCGCTGCCGCGCGGCGCGGAGGCGGCCCGGCTCGGCGGCGACGAGTTCGCCGTGCTGCTCCCGGTCGCCGACTCCACCACGTCGGCCACGCGCGTCGCCCGATCCCTGGTCGCCGCCCTCGGCTCGCCCCTCGACCTGGACGGACTCAGCCTCGTCCTGGAGGCCAGCGCCGGGCTCGCCGTCTTCCCCGACCACGCGCTCGACGCCGAGGGGCTCCTTCGGCGCGCGGACGTGGCGATGTACCAGGCCAAGCGGGACCGCACCGGCGTGGAGGTGTACGAGTCCAAGCGGGACTCCAACACCCCCGACCGGCTCGGCCTCCTCGGCGATCTGCGCCGCGCCCTGGACGCGGGCGACGTGGAGCTGCACTACCAGCCGAAGGTCCGCTTCGACGGGCAGGTCGCCGGGCTGGAAGCGCTGGTGCGGTGGGTGCACCCGGAGCGGGGCAAGGTGCCGCCGGACGAGTTCATCGCCATCGCCGAGTCGTCCGGGCTCATGCCGCACCTCACGGAGTACGTCCTGGAGTCCGCCCTCGCCCAGGTGGCGCGGTGGCGTGCGCAGGGCCTGAAGGTCCCGGTCGCGGTGAACGTGTCGCCGCGCGACGTGCACACCCCCGGTTTCGCGGGTGCCGTCGCGGCGCGCCTTGCCCGGCACGGGGTGCCCGCCGGTGCCCTCCAGCTCGAAATAACGGAACACGTGCTCCTGGAGGACCCGCAGCGCGCCGCCGACACCCTCGCCGGGCTCACCGGCCACGGCGTGAAGATGTCCCTGGACGACTTCGGCACCGGGTACTCCTCCCTGGTCCATCTGCGCCGCCTGCCCGTCAGCGAGCTGAAGATCGACCGGTCGTTCGTGGCCCGGCTCGCCGTCGACAACGAGGACGCCGAGATCGTGCGCTGCACCGTCGACCTCGCGCACTCCCTCGGCCTGCTCGTCGTCGCCGAGGGCGTCGAGGACGACGAGACCTGGGAGCGGCTGCGGGACCTGGGCTGCGACGCCGTCCAGGGCTGGCTCGTCGCCGCCGCGATGCCCCCGAACGAGACGACGGCCTGGCTGCGCACCCGCGGCGAACGCGGCTGGCACCGCGCCGTCGACCCGCCCCCGCCCGCCACCACCCCCGACACCCCGGACCCGGCCCCACCGTCCCCCACCCGCGCGGCCAAGTGACGTAACCGCCCCTCCGGGTACCCGTCCGCCCGCAACGCCCCAGGCCCCGCCGGCTGCTCAGCGCCCCGGCCCCGCCCCCACCGCACTACCCCGGACGCCGCCCGATCCCCGCGGCCTCCTGTTCCACCCCTGAAGAGCCCCCCGGCGCCCCCGCCTCCACCCCGGGCCCCGGCACCTCGGCCCCCGCGCCCAGCGGCCCCCCGACCTCCCGCGCACCGCGCACCTCGCGCGCCCGCCGTGCAGGTCCCCACCCCCCGAACACCCGAACCGCCCACACCACGTACCCAAGTCCGAGCCACACATAGAAGTTGCCCGAGACGAAGTGGAACGGGTCCCAGTCCTGTTCGCGGTGCCAGTGCGGGGTGTACCAGAGGAGGCCGTAGGGGAGGAGCGGCCGAGTCGGGTCCCAGGTGCCGAAGCCGTCGATGCGGATCGGCCACGCCGCGAACAGCGCGAACAGGCCAGTCACCCACAGCCAGGCCCTCGCCGTGGCCCGGCGGGCCGCCGCGTCGCCCGCGAGGACCAGGGCCGGCACGATCCAGACCCAGTGGTGGGTCCAGGAGAGCGGCGAGCACACCAGGGTCAGCGCGCCGACGACGCAGATCGCCACCAGTTCGCGGCCCCGCCGCGAGGCCACCGTCGCCGCCGCGAGCCCGGCCACCACGAGCAGCCCGCACGCCGCGCCCCACCACGGCCCGCCGACCCCGTCGCCGCCGAAGCCGAGGCGGACGAAGACGCCGTTCAGGGACTGGTTCGCCAGATAGTCCCTGCCTCCCGGGCTGCCCGCGAGCGCCCCGCCCCAGAAGTCCGCCGACGCCTCCGGCAGCGCGATCCAGCCGCCGAGCACGGTGCCCACGAACGCCGCCGTCGCCAGCGCGGCCGCCCGGAACCGCCGGGTGAGCAGCAAGTACACGATGAACAGCGCGGGCGTCAGCTTCAGGCCCGCCGCGACGCCGACGCCGAGCCCCTTCCACGGCCGCCGGTCGTTCGTCGCGAGGTCGGTGAGCACCAGGGCGAGGAGGACGAGGTTCACCTGCCCGAAGTCCAGGTTCTGCAGCACCGGCTCGGTCCACAGGGCGACCCCGGCGACGGCGAACGCGAACCCGGCGGTGACCGCCCCCGGCCGCCGCCCGGCCGTGCCCGCCGCCGACCCCGACCCCGACTCCGGCCCTGACTCCGACCGCTGCCCGGCCACCGCCCGCGCCGCCGCCCACGCGACCAGCACCATCGCGAGGATCGACACCCCCGCCAGCACCCGCACCGCGACCACGAGGTCCGCACCCGCGAAGGCCCGGAACGGCAGCAGGGCGAAGGGCGGGTAGAGGTACGGCAGCCCGTGGATGCCGTACTTGCCCTCGTACAGGCCCCGGTCCGGCGCGTCCGCCGCGTCCAGGTACACGCTCAGGTCGGCCGGGCTGCGCGCACCGGCGTACGTCGGGTCCGTCACGACGTACCACCACGCGATGAGCGAAGCGGCGAACAGGAGCGCGCCGACGACGGGCGCCCCCAGGATCAGGGCCCGACGGCCCTCGGCGGTACGGAGCCCGGTGCGGGCGTGACGCAGTCCCATGCCCGCATGCTCGGCCCCGCCCCACCTCCCGTCCGCGCAGCTCACCGGCGGCTCACCGGGGGAGCGGCGGAACAGTGCGCCGGGTGGCGCAACGGGGGCGGTCGCGGCCGGTGGCGGCAGCGCTCGCGAGGGGCCGGAGGGAACTCGGGCGCGGGCAGCGCGGCCAGCCCCATAGGATTGGGGCCGAAACCATCACACTCACCCCTGAGGATCGCCGCATGCCTGGCATCACGCGCGAGGAGGTCGCCCACCTCGCCCGCCTTGCACGTCTGGAGCTGAAGGACGAAGAGCTCGACCACTTCGCCGGACAGCTCGACGACATCATCGGCGCGGTCGCCCGCGTCTCGGAGGTCGCCGACCAAGACGTACCGCCGACCTCCCACCCGCTGCCGCTGACGAACGTCATGCGCGCGGACGAGGTCCGTCCGTCGCTCACCCCCGAGCAGGCGCTCTCCGGAGCCCCGGCACAGGAGCAGCAGCGTTTCAAGGTGCCGCAGATCCTGGGGGAGGACTAAGAAGTCATGACGGACCAGAACCACATCATCAAGCTCACCGCTGCCGAGATCGCCGAGAACATCGCCTCCGGCGTGCTCACCGCCGTCGAGGTCACCGAGGCCCACCTGGCCCGCATCGACGCCGTCGACGAGAAGGTGCACGCCTTCCTGCACGTCGACCGCGAGGGCGCGCTCGCGCAGGCCCGCGCCGTGGACGAGAAGCGCGCGCGGGGCGAGAAGCTCGGCCCGCTCGCCGGTGTCCCGATCGCGCTCAAGGACATCTTCACCACCGAGGGGGTGCCGACCACGGTCGGTTCCAAGATCCTCGAAGGCTGGATCCCGCCGTACGACGCGACGGTCACCAAGCGCCTCAAGGCCGCCGACGTCGTCATCCTCGGCAAGACCAACATGGACGAGTTCGCCATGGGGTCGTCGACGGAGAACAGCGCGTACGGCCCGACCGGCAACCCCTGGGACCTCACCCGCATCCCGGGCGGCTCCGGCGGCGGCTCGTCCGCGTCCCTGGCGGCGTACGAGGCCCCGCTCGCCATGGGCACCGACACCGGCGGTTCCATCCGCCAGCCCGCGGCCGTCACCGGCACGGTCGGCGTCAAGCCGACCTACGGCGGCGTCTCCCGCTACGGCATGGTGGCGTTCTCGTCCTCCCTCGACCAGGGCGGGCCCTGCGCCCGTACGGTCCTGGACGCGGCCCTGCTGCACGAGGTCATCGCCGGGCACGACCCGCTGGACTCCACGTCCATCGACGCCCCGGTCCCGCCGGTCGTCGAGGCAGCCCGCAACGGCTCGGTCCAGGGCATGCGCGTCGGCGTCGTGAAGCAGTTCCGTGGCGAGCACTACCAGGCCGGGGTGATGCAGCGCTTCGACGAGTCCGTCGAGCTGCTCAAGTCCCTCGGCGCCGAGGTCGTCGAGCTGGACTGCCCGTCCTTCGACCTGGGCCTGTCCGCGTACTACCTGATCGCGCCGTCCGAGTGCTCCTCGAACCTGGCCCGCTTCGACGCCATGCGCTACGGCCTGCGCGTCGGCGACGACGGCACCAGGTCCGCCGAGGACGTCACCGCGCTCACCCGCGAGGCCGGCTTCGGCGACGAGGTCAAGCGCCGCGTGATGCTCGGTACGTACGCCCTCAGCTCCGGCTACTACGACGCGTACTACGGCAGCGCCCAGAAGGTCCGCACGCTCATCACGCGCGACTTCGAGAAGGCCTTCGAGCAGGTCGACGTGATCGTCTCGCCGACCACGCCCACAACCGCCTTCCCGATCGGCGAGCGCGCCGACGACCCGATGGCGATGTACCTGGCCGACCTCTGCACCATCCCGACCAACCTGGCGGGCAACGCCGCCATGTCGCTGCCCTGCGGCCTCGCGCCGGAGGACGGCCTGCCGGTCGGACTGCAGATCATCGCCCCCGCCCTGAAGGACGACCGTCTCTACAAGGTGGGCGCCGCCGTCGAGGCCGCCTTCGTGGAAAAGTGGGGTCACCCGCTCCTTGAGGAGGCACCGTCGCTGTGAGCAACAAGACGTCGAAAACACTGACCAAGGCCAAGGGCTTCAAGAAGTCCAAGACCGGCACGTATCTGTCCATCGGCACCACCGCGTTCGGCGCGCTCAGCACGCTCAAGCAGGTCAAGAAGGCCCGCGCCGAGCACGACACGCTCAAGCTCGTCGACGCGGTCGTCTCCGCCGCCGCCATCGTCACGGGCATCGCCATCCTGGTGCGTGAGCTGAAGCGCATCGGCGACGACGACGTTCTGCTCGGCTGAGAGGGAAGTTCCAACACCGTGACTGCCACGACCACCCCCGAGCTGGTGTCGTACGAGGACGCGCTCGCGACGTACGACCCGGTCATGGGCCTTGAGGTCCATGTCGAGCTCGGCACGAAGACCAAGATGTTCTGCGGCTGCTCCACGGAGCTGAAGCAGGACGCCAACACGCAGACCTGCCCCACCTGTCTCGGCCTGCCCGGCGCGCTGCCGGTCGTCAACGAGATCGGCGTGGAGTCCGCCATCAAGATCGGCCTCGCGCTGCACTGCGAGATCGCCGAGTGGTGCCGCTTCGCCCGGAAGAACTACTTCTATCCGGACATGCCGAAGAACTTCCAGACCTCCCAGTACGACGAGCCGATCGCCTTCAACGGCTATCTGGACGTCCAGCTGGAGGACGGCGAGGTCTTCCGCGTGGAGATCGAGCGCGCCCACATGGAGGAGGACACCGGCAAGTCGACGCACGTCGGCGGCGCCACCGGCCGCATCCACGGCGCCTCGCACTCGCTGCTCGACTACAACCGCGCGGGCATCCCGCTCATCGAGATCGTCACCAAGCCGATCGAGGGTGCGGGGGAGCGTGCTCCCGAGGTCGCCAAGGCGTACGTCGCCGAGCTGCGCGAGCTCATCAAGGCCCTCGGCGTCTCCGAGGCGCGCATGGAGCAGGGCCAGATGCGCTGCGACGTGAACCTCTCGCTGCGCCCGCACGGCCGGGAGAAGTTCGGCACCCGCTCCGAGACGAAGAACGTCAACTCGCTGCGCTCCGTGGAGCGTGCCGCCCGCTTCGAGATCCAGCGCCACGCGGCCGTGCTCAACGCGGGCGGGACGATCATCCAGGAGACCCGGCACTTCCACGAGGACGACGGTTCGACCACGTCGGGCCGGGTGAAGGAAGAGGCGGAGGACTACCGCTACTTCCCGGAGCCGGACCTGGTGCCGGTCGCCCCGTCCCGCGAGTGGGTCGAGGCGCTGCGCGCCGAACTGCCCGAGCTGCCGCTGGCCCAGCGCAACCGGCTGCGCGAGGAGTGGGGCGTGTCCGCCCACGACATGCAGTCGATCCTCAACGCCGGTGCCATCGGCCCGATCGTCGCCACCATCAACGCGGGCGCGGACGCCGTCTCCGCCCGCAAGTGGTGGATGGGCGAGCTGGCGCGCAACGCCAACGAGCAGGCCGTGGAACTCGGTTCGCTGCCGATCACCCCGGAGCAGGTGGCGCGGGTCGCCGCGCTCGTCGCCGCCGGTGAGCTGAACGACAAGCTGGCCCGTCAGGTCATCGAGGGCGTCCTCAAGGGCGAGGGCACGCCCGACGAGGTCGTCGAGAAGCGCGGCCTGAAGGTCGTCTCCGACGAGGGCGCGCTGACCGCGGCCGTCGAGGAGGCCATCGCCGGCAACCCGGCCATCGCGGACAAGATCCGCGGCGGCAAGGTGGCGGCGGCCGGCGCGCTGGTCGGCGCGGTCATGAAGGCCACCCGGGGGCAGGCCGACGCGGCCCGCGTCAAGGAGCTGATCCTGCAGCAGTTGGGCGTCGAGGGCTGACGCCGACTCGTTCCCGTACGCGAAGGGGCGCCGCACCGATTCGGTGCGGCGCCCCTTCGCGTGGCGGGGACGTTCACGCCGACTTCGGTCACCGGTCTTCCCTGGTCCACCGGGAGTCACTACCGTCCCAGCTCAGCAGACCAATGGATCAATGGACAACCATTGGGTGTCGACTGGAGGTTGGGCGTGGCAGCGGAGATATCGCGCAGACGGCTGATGGCAGTGGGCGGTGGTGCCCTGGGCGCCGCCACCGTGGGTTCCTTCCTGCCGCCGTCCCTCCAGCAGGCGCTCGCCAAGGAGCCGCCGAAGGGCGGGCTCGGCGCCATCGAGCACGTGGTGATCCTGATGCAGGAGAACCGCTCGTTCGACCACTACTTCGGGACGCTGCGCGGGGTGCGCGGCTTCTCCGACCGCAACGCGATCCAACTGCCCGGCGGCAGGAGCGTGTTCGAGCAGCCCGGGCCGCTGCGCTCCGTCCTGCCCTTCCCGGTCCGCGAGGCCGCGGCCGCGCAGCAGAAGGACCTGCAGTACATCGGCGCCCTCGACCACTCCTGGAGCGGCGGCGCCAAGGCCTGGCACGACGGCTGGATGGATGGCTGGATCACCGCGAAGACCGCGGCCACGATGGCGTACTACACGCGCGAGGACATCCCGCTGCACTACGAACTCGCGGACACCTTCACCGTCTGCGACGCCTACCACTCCTCCATCCACACCTCCACCAGCCCCAACCGCAACCACCTGTGGAGCGGCAAGACCGGCTTCGAGGCGAACGGCAGGCGCGCCGTCGAGAACGACGCGTACGCCGAGGGCACGCACCCGGGCTACGACTGGGGGACGTACGCGGAGCGCCTGGAGAAGGCCGGGGTGAGCTGGCAGACGTACACCGAGTGGGAGAACTTCACCGACAACCAGATCGAGTTCTTCACCACCTTCAAGGCGATCGCGCGCAAGGTCCTGGCCAAGACCGGCGACACGTTCATGGAGGCGTTCTACGCCAAGGTGCGCGACGCCAAGGATCAGGTGGAGCGGGGCAAGCTGCTCGCCGCGCTCGACGAGGGCGTCAAGACGCTCAGCAAGCGGGAGCGGTCGCTGTTCGAGCGGGGGCTCAGGCGGGTGCCCACCGGCACGCTGGCCGACCGGTTCGCCAAGGACGTCGCGCGCGGCAAGCTGGCCAAGGTGAACTATCTGGTGCCGTCCGCGCTCGACTCCGAGCACCCGTCGGTGTCTTCGCCGGTGCACAGTGCCACCATCGTCTACAAGGTCCTGGACGCGCTCGCCTCGCACCCGGAGGTGTGGCGGCGCACCGCCGTCTTCATCAACTACGACGAGAACGACGGCTTCTTCGACCACGTGCCGCCGCCCGTGCCGGGCGGGGACTCCGCCGAGGAACAGGCGGAGCGCTGGGAGGGGCGGCCGACCGGGCTCGGGGCGCGGGTGCCGATGCTGGTGGTGTCGCCGTGGACCGTCGGCGGCTACGTGTGCTCCGAGGTCTTCGACCACACCTCCGTCGTGCGCTTCCTGGAGAAGTGGACGGGTGTGCGCGAGCCCAACATCGGCCCCTGGCGCCGCAAGGTCACCGGCGACCTCACCGGCGCCTTCGACTTCCACCGCGGCCACCGTCAGCCCGAGGTCGAGCAGCCCGGCACCATCCCGGTGTTCTCCGGCCGCTGGCAGCCCAAGCCGCCGGAGAAGCAGACGATGCCCGTGCAGGAGCCGGGCGTGCGCCGGGCCCGGCCGCTGCCGTACCAGCCGGACGCCGACCTCAAGCGCACCAAGGACGGCACCCTGAAGGTGCGGCTGCGCAACGGCGGCCGGCGCGCCGCGCACTTCGCGCTGTACCCGTACGCCGCGGAGTTCCCCCTGCCGCAGCATCAGGACGTGGTGCACGACGGCTCCTGGACCCTGCCCGCGCAGAGTGACGCGTATCACTTCACCGTCACCGGGCCGAACGGATTCCGCCGCGAATTCGTAGGACAGAGGGAAGGCGCGGCCGCCCTCTCCTCGGCGATCACCCGGCGCGAGATCCATCTGACGCTGGCCAACCGGGGCAGGGGGCACCTCGTCTTCACGGTCAAGCCGATCGGATACGTCGAGGAAGCCGACGTCCGGCGGCGCACCCGCACGGTGAGGATCAAGGCAGGAAGCAGCCGCACCATCGCCTGGCAGACGGGCGACGAGCGCGGCTGGTACGACATCGAGGTCACCGCCGAGGGCGACAAGGGCTTCCGGCGGCGCCTGATGGGGCACATCGAGAACGGTCGCGCCGGCGTCTCCGGCTGACCTGTTCACCGGGAACCCCAGAAGGGCCTCGAAGCCTTCTGGGGTTCCCCTTGTGCCCTTGTGAGTAAGGCCACGAAAGGGACCAAGGATCTCCGGGGGCTGTCAGAGTGTCTGCGCATGGGTCATCTCGCCGCATAAGCGATGATCATGATCCATTTCCCCGCTCATGTCGCTCATGTGTTCTTTACGGGTCACTCCGACGCTTCCCGGCTGCTCCCGCTGAAGATCCACGAATAACTCAGGGAGCCAGTTCGTGGCAGCACTCGCCCGGTGGTGCGTCCGGCACCGCCTAGTCGCCGTACTGCTCTGGCTTCTCGCACTCGGCGGCACGGCCGCCGCTGCCGCCGCCGTCGGCTCCGCGTACTCGAACAACTACGAAGTGCCCGGCACCGAGTCCGACCGCGCGACGAAGCTCCTGGCCGCGGGCTTCCCCGACCTCGGCGGCGACAGCGACACCGTCGTCTGGCACACCCCCGCGGACCAGAAGGTCCGCTCCGCCGCCGTCGAGCAGACGATGACCGAGACCCTCGACAAGATCGCGGAGCTGCCGGGCGTCGCCTCCGTCGCCAGCCCGTACGCCGACCGGGGCGCCGCCCAGATCAGCGCGGACGGCCGCACCGCCTACGCCACCGTCACCTTCCGCGACCAGATCGACTCCCTCGACCAGGCCCAGGCCCAGGCCGTCGTCGACACCGCGAAGGCCGCCGAGGCGGTAGGTCTCGACGGCCTCGACATCGAACTCGGCGGCGGCGCGATCGGGCTCACCGAGTCCAAGAGCGCCAAGACCGCCGAGATCGTCGGCGTGGCCGTCGCCGCCGTCGTGCTCTTCCTGGCCTTCGGCTCGCTGGCCGCCTCGCTGCTGCCCATCGCCACGGCGGTCGTCTCCGTCGGCACGGCGTACGCGGGCATCGTGCTGCTCGGCCACTTCATGACCGTCGCCGACTTCGCGCCGATGCTCGGCACCCTCATCGGGCTCGGCGTCGGCATCGACTACGCGCTGTTCATCGTGACCCGCCACCGCAAGGGCCTCAAGAGCGGTCTGCCCGTGGCCGAGGCCGCCGAACGGGCCGTCGCCACCACCGGCCGCGCCGTCGTCTTCGCGGGCGCCACCGTCTGCATCGCCCTGCTCGGCATGCTGATCCTGCGCCTGAGCTTCCTCAACGGCGTCGCCATCGCCGCGTCCCTCACCGTGATCCTCACGGTGGCCGCCTCCGTGACGCTGCTCCCGGCGCTGCTCTCCTTCATCGGCCCGCGCGCCCTCAGCCGCCGCGAGCGCCGCAAGCTGGCCGAGCGCGGGCCCGAGCCGGAGGTGCCGACGGGGCTCGCCGCCCGCTGGTCGGCGTTCGTGGAGCGGCACCCCAAGCTGCTCGGCGGCATCGCCGTCGCCGTGATCGCGCTGCTCGCCATCCCCACCCTCTCCCTTCACCTCGGCACCTCCGACCAGGGCAACAACCCCTCGTCGGCCACCACCCGGCAGGCCTACGACCTCCTCGCCGACGGCTTCGGCCCCGGCGTCAACGGCCCCCTCACCCTCGTCACCGAGGTCCACGGCGCCCCCGACCGGCTCGCCCTCGACAACCTCGGCGCCACCCTGAAGTCCACGCCGGGCGTCTCCTCCGTGAGCCCCGTGACGTACGACGACAGCGGCAGCGCGGCTTTCCTCACCGTCGTTCCGGACTCCTCGCCCCAGTCCCAGCAGACCAGCGACCTGGTCGACCGACTCCGCTCCGACGTGCTGCCCAAGGCCCAGACCGACACCTCCCTCGACGTGCACGTCGGCGGCGTGACGGCCGGATACGACGACTTCGCCGAGATCATCGTCGGCAAGCTCCCGCTGTTCGTGGGCGTCGTGATCGGCCTCGGCTGCGTCCTGCTGCTGCTCGCCTTCCGCTCGGTCGGCATCCCGCTCAAGGCCGCCGTGATGAACGTGGCGGCGGTGGCGGCGGCCTTCGGCGTCGTGGTGGCGGTGTTCCAGTGGGGCTGGGGGAGCGAGCTGATGGGGCTCGGCCGGGCCGGGCCGATCGAGCCCTTCCTCCCCGTGATCATGGTCTCGGTCCTCTTCGGCCTCTCCATGGACTACCAGGTGTTCCTGGTCAGCAGGATGTACGAGGAGTGGTTGGAGACCGGCGACAACCGCGTCGCCGTCCGCGTCGGCCTCGCCGAGACCAGCCGCGTGATCAACTCCGCGGCGGTGATCATGATTTCGGTCTTCCTGGCGTTCGTGCTCAGCGGGGACCGGGTGATCGCCATGTTCGGCATCGCGCTCGCGGCGGCCGTCGCGCTCGACGCGTTCGTGCTGCGCACGCTGCTCGTGCCCGCCCTGATGCACATGCTCGGCGGCGCCAACTGGTGGCTGCCCAAGCGCCTCGACCGCTGGCTGCCCCGGATCAGTATTGAGGTGCCCGAATCGCGCGTGCGTGCGAGGATCCCGGGACAGCGTGCGGTGGAGGACGCGCCGCTCGCGCTGAAGGATCTGTAGGGGTCTTCGAGGACCTGGAGAGGGCACGTGAGCGCGCACGGCGAGCGGCGTGCCTCGACCTGTGCCGTGTGACGTGTGAGGAGCGGGATGTTCGCGATATCCGTGGGCGAAGGGGCCGAGCTGCGGCCGATCGAGCCGTGGCACGCCGAGGAGCTGCTGGCTCATGTGGAGCGGGCGCGCGAGTACGCGGGCCCCTGGGTCCCGTTCACCGTGAAGGTCAAGGACCTTGAGTCGGCGCGGGCCCACCTCCAGCACTTCGCCGAGCGGCAGGCCGCCGACACGGGGCGCCTCTACGGCATCTGGCTCGACGGCACGCTCGTGGGCGGCGTCCTCTTCCGGATCTTCGACACCGCCGTCGAGTCCTGCGAGGTCGGGGTGTGGCTGGAGCCGTCCGCGGCCGGGCGCGGCCTGATCACCAACGCATCGCGCGTCATCATCGACTGGGCGGTCGACCAGCGCGGCATGCACCGCATCGAGTGGCTGGTGTCCTCCCGCAACGAACGCAGCAAGGGCGTGGCGGCGCGGCTCGGCTTCGTCCTCGACGGGGTGCTGCGGGAGTCCTTCCCCTGGCAGGGGGTGCGGCACGACATGGAGGTGTGGTCGGTCCTCGCGCCGGAGTGGCGGGAGGCGCGGGCCGCGCGGGAGGCCGCTGAAGGCGCTGAGGCCGCTGGGGCCGCTGGGGCCCAGGCTTAGGACGAGTCGCTGTCGGGGCGCGGCTCGGGGGTGCCCGGCCGCGCCCGGCGTTAAGCGGGCTCTCATAAACGGGCCGTCTCCGTAAGGGAGTTCTCATACTGCGTCCGTACGGTGCGGGGCATGGGAACCAAGGCAGTTGACGAGACCGCAGACACCGCTGGCGCCGGGGCCGAGGCCGAGGTCGACCTCAAGAAGGGCGAGGGCGCGGATGAGGCCGAGAGCGCTGCGGGCGCTGCGAAGGTGAGCCCGGCGGCTGCTGAGGCCGACGAGGTCGCGAAGGCCGACGGCGCCGCGGCGGACGGGGAGTTGGTGGACGGCGCGGCCGATGAGGTCGACGACGATGAGGCCGACGACGAGGACGACGAGTTCGAGGCCGCCGCGGCCGACGCCGCCGCCTCGTCCGCCGGGGTCGGCCAGGGCGCCGGTGCCGTCGTCGCCGCCGCGCTCGGCGTGGTCGGGCTCTCCGGCGGCTGGCTCGGCACCGTCGCGTCCGCCCGCGAGTCGCTGATGGGCCAGCTCAAGACGTCGCAGGGCGCGAGCGTGGCCCAGCAGGTCCAGGAGGTCTACGGCGACTCCTGGAAGACCACCGCCCTGGTCGGCGGGCTGTTCGCGCTCGCGGCCCTGGTGGTCGGCGCCGGTGTCCTGGTGCGCCCCGCGTTCGGCGAGCCGGGGCGGCCGCAGGCGCCGTGGATCAAGTCGGTGGCGTGGGCCGGAGTCGCGCTGGGCGTGATCGGGCTGCTGCTGGCGATCGCGAAGTACACGAACGTACTCCTGGACCTGCCGTCGACGAGCTAGCGCCGCCGACGACGAGCTAACACCGCTGTCGACGAGCTAGCGCCGCCGACGAAGCGCCACGGCACGACCGAGAGCGCGGCGCGGCTCCCCGCCGTGCTCTCAACTCCCTCTCGGCCTCGCCCTTCTCCCGTCCGGCACGGACGCGGGGGGCGAGGCCGACGAGGATCCGGAGGGTGAGCACACCGGCCCACGGAAACGGTCGGACTGCTGCCGTACCCCGTACGCATCCGCATCGTGCACGCCATGCCTGACGGCCGTACGCGCACCACCACCGAACTCCGCGCCCTGCTGCCCGACGTGTCCTAGGCGGCCCTCGCGGCGGAGTCCCACACGTATCGGGACCGTGGTGACGCCGCCCTGGCCCCGGACCAGGCCCTCCTGGCCCCGGACCAGGCCCTCCTGGCCCCGGACCAGGCCCCCCTGACCTGCGGTCCCACCCCTCTGGGCCACCCTCGCCTAAGCCCTCTCCCAAGTCCTGCCTAAGCCCTCACGTAGGCCCTCACCTGCCCTAAGGCCCCCCTCGCCCCGGAACCAGCACCTCCCTAAGCACCCACTCCCTCCCTAAGACCCCCACCGGCCCCAAGATGCGGCACTCTCCCGATGTGCCGCACCCCCCTGGCAGACGAAAGTGGAGTCATCGCCGAACGCGAGGCGAACACCACAGAGCACCACTGACCAGCCAGGGAGCACACCATGTTCGAGTACGAACTCCACCAGCAGCGCACCGCCGAGCTCGCCCAGGCCGCCGAGCACGACCGCCTGGTGCGGGAGGCCCGCAAGGCCGCCCGCGCGGGCCGCCGGGGCCGACGCGGCAACGAAACCGAGGGGCGGGTGACCCCCGGGCGCATAACGGAACGCCTCACCGACCGCTTCACGCGCGCCGCGTGAGGGGCCGGGCGTGCCCGCCCCGCACCCGGCGCCGGGGGTGAACCCCACCCCTCCCACGGCACCCGAGGCGGCCCCGGTCGCACCGTCCGAGGCCGCCCCGGTTTCGCCCACCGGGAAACGGTCTGCCACGAAGTCGCAGGTCTGTGCCATGCTCACGACCATGGAGACCAGGTCCGTCAGCCCGGTGTTCGTCGGCCGGACCGACGAACTGGGCGCCCTCGAAGACGCGCTCGCCCGCGCCGCCGCACCGGCCGCGGGCGAGCCACAGGCGTTGCTGCTCGGCGGCGAGGCGGGCGTCGGCAAGACCAGGCTCCTGGAGGAGTTCGCGAGCGTGGCCTGCGCGCGCGGCGCGGTCGTCGCCGTCGGCGGCTGCGTGGAGATCGGCGCCGACGGGCTGCCCTTCGCCCCCTTCTCCACCGCCCTGCGCACCCTGCGCCGGAGACTGCCCGACCGGTTCGCCGCCGCGGCCGCGGGCCAGGAGGAGGAACTGTCCCGGCTGCTGCCGGAGCTGTGCGACTCGGCGCCGCTCCCGGGCACCGGCGGGCGCAACGGCGAGGAAGCCACGGCCAGGCTCTTCGAACTGACCGCGCGGCTGCTGGAAGCACTCGCCTCCGAACAGACCATCGTCCTCGCCCTGGAAGACCTGCACTGGGCCGACGCCTCCACCCGCCACCTCCTGTCGTACCTCTTCCGCACGCTGCGCCGCGGCCGCCTCGTCGTCCTGGCCAGCTACCGCGCCGACGACGTCCACCGCCGCCACCCGCTGCGCCCCCTGCTCGCCGAACTCGACCGGCTGCGCACCGTCCGCCGCGTCGAGGTGGGCCGCTTCACCCGTGACGAGGTCGGCCGCCAGATGGCCGGGATCCTCGGCGCCCAGCCCGCGTCGAAGCTGGTCGACGACATCTTCGAACGCTCCGACGGCAACGCCTTCTTCGTCGAGGAACTCGCCGTCGCCTCCCACGGCGGCAGCTGCGCCGCCCTCACCGACTCGCTGCGCGACCTGCTCCTCGTCCGTGTCGAGGAACTCCCCGAGGACACCCAGCGGGTGGCGCGGATCGTCGCGGAGGGCGGCTCCACCGTCGAGTACGACCTGCTCGCCGAGGTCAGCGGCCTCGGCGAGGACGACCTCATCGACGCACTGCGTGCCGCCGTCGGCGCCAACATCCTGATCCCCTCGCCCGGCGGCGACGGCTACCGCTTCCGGCACTCCCTGGTCCGCGAAGCCGTCGGTGACGACCTGCTGCCCGGCGAGCGCTCCCGCATCAACCGCCGCTTCGCCACCGCCCTTGAAGCCGACCCCGCGCTCGTCGCCGCCGACCAGCGCGCCACCCGCCTGGCCAGCTACTGGTACCACGCCCACGACGCCGCCAAGGCCCTGCCCGCCGTCCTCAACGCCTCCGTCGAGGCCCGCTGCCGGCACGCCTACGCCGAGCAACTGCGGCTCCTGGAGCGGGCGATGGAACTCTGGGACGGCGCCCCCGACGACGTCCGCGTCCAACTGCGCCCCGTCGACTACACCGAGGTCTACCCGCCCTGCGGCTGCGACCCCGAGACCACCCCGCTGCGCTACCTGGACCTGATGGCCGAGGCCGCCGTCGCGGGCCGCATCTGCGGCGAACGCGAACGCGCCCTGAAAATCACCAAGCGGGCCCTGCGCCTCCTCGACGACGAGCCGGACGCGCTGCGCGCCGCCTGGTTCTGGGTGCAGCGCTCCCGGCTCGTGCAGACCCTCGCCCGCGGCGACGGCTGGAAGGAACTCGCCACCGCCCAGGACCTCGTCCGCGGCCTGCCGCCGTCGGTCGTGCACGCGGAAGTGCTCTCCATGGTCGCCGGGTGGTCGATGCTCCACGAGCCGGGACCCGACGCCTTCGCCGCCGCCGAAAAGGCCGTGGAGTACGCCCGCATGGTCGGTGCCCGCGACATCGAACTGTCCGCCCGCCTCACCCTCGGCGGCCTGATGGTCGACGCGGGCGACGTCGACGCCGGGGTCGCCGAGATGTTCGCGGTCCGCGAGCAGGTCCTCGCCGGTGGCAGCGTCGGCCCTGTCGGCCGCACCTTCATCAACCTCCCGTCCGTCCTCGAAGGCATCGGCCGCTCCCGCGAGGCCGCCGAACTCCTCGACGAGGGCATCCGCCTCGCCCAGCGCTACGGCCTCCTCGAATCCGAGCCCTGGATGTGGGCCAACCAGTCAGAGGCGCTCTACGCCCTCGGCCGCTGGACCGAAGCCGTCGAAGCCGCCCGCCGCGCGGGCCTCAGTGCCAAGCCCCGCGGCGGCGCCTGTCTGCGCCTGGCCCACCTCGCGCTCGCCCGCGGCGACATCGCCGAGGCCGCCCACCAACTCGCCGAGGCCCGCAAGCACTTCGGCACCCACGACCCGATGCCGCAGAACTCGCTGCCGCTGCACCGCGTCGCCATCGGCGTCGCCGCGGGCGAGGGCCGTCTCCTCGACGCCCGCACCGAACTCGAACGCGCCCTCGCCGAGGGCTTCCCGCCCGGCACCCAGCGCTACGGCTGGCCCCTGCTCCTCGCCGCCGCCACCGCCGAGGCCGACGCCCGGGGCCTGCCCATCGCCGCCCCCGGCCGCGCCGACACCCTCCACCTCATCCGCACCACCGCCAAGTCCCTGCCCACGATCGCCCCCGTCTGGGCGGCCTACGAACTCTGGGTCCGCGCCGAACTCCTGCGCGCCGAAGGCCGCGCCACCCCCGACGAGTGGCTGGCCGCCCTCACCGCCGTCGGCCCTCTGGAGCGCCCCTACGACCTCGCCCGCGTCCGACACCGCCTCGCCGAGGCCCTGCTCACCCCCGGAACCGGCGCTGGTGACGCCGACCGCGACCGGGCCGCCGAACTCCTCCGCCAGGCCGGAGCCGTCGCCGAGCACCTGGGCGCCCGCCCCCTCGCCGACGCCGTCGACCGGCTCGCCCAGCGCACCCGGCTCTCCCTCACCGGCGCGCCCCCGGCCACACCCGCCGACCCGGCCGACGCCTTCGGCCTGACCTCCCGCGAACGGGACGTCCTGCGCCTGGTCACCGCCGGCCGCACCAACCGCCAGATCGCCGAGGAACTGTTCATCTCCCCGAAGACGGCGAGCGTGCACGTCTCCAACATCCTCGCCAAGCTCGGCGTCGCGGGCCGCGGCGAGGCGGCGGCCCTCGCCCACCGCCTCCACTTGTTCCCGGCAGATCCCCCGGACTCCACGGGCCCCGCGCCCCGAGCCACCGCCTGACGGAGCCCCGGCTTGTTTCCCGCGCGCTCGCTTACGCTGGAGAACAGGACCCCGTTCCGTTCCCTGGAGGCGCAGTGTTCAACGTGTTCGAACAGCTCTTCGCGCCGGGCCGCAAACACACGGACGACGAGAACAAGCGCCTGGAGCTGTCACGGGTCGACGTGGACGACGGCGACCCCGGACGCGGGCCGATAGACCTGTCCTCCGGCAAGGTCGTGGTGCGGGTGCCCCAGCAGGCTCCGGGGGACCGCACGGACCCCGAGGCCGAGCCGGAGGCCTGACCTCCCCGGGGCCGAGCCCGAGGTCTGACGCCCGAGGCCCCTTGGCCGCCGCCGCACCAACACTTCACGTCAGGCGCCGCTCACCTCATGTCACCGGCTCCCGGCTTCACTCGCTTCTCACTTCACCCGCACCTCCAGAATCTTGTCGTCCTCCTTCCCGGGCGTCCCCCGCGAGTCCGTCTCGCTGGTCACCAGCCACAGCTTGTCGCCGTCCGCCGCGACCACCGTGCGCAACCGCCCGTACTTCTCCGTGAGGAACGCCTCCGTCTTCGGGTCGCCGCTCACGCCCCGCACCGGGATGCGCCACAGCCGCTCGCCGCGCAGGCCCGCCATCCAGACCGAGCCCTTCGCGTAGGCAACGCCGCTCGGGGAGGCCTCCGACGTCTTCCACTCGGCGACGGGCGCGTGGAAGCCGTCATCGGCGTCGTCATCGCCCTTGCCCTCGACCTCCGGCCAGCCGTAGTTGTCGCCGGCCTTGATCTCGTTCAGCTCGTCCCAGGTGTCCTGCCCGAACTCCGAGGCCCACAGGCGCTTGTCCTCGTCCCAGTCCAGGCCCTGGACGTTGCGGTGGCCGTACGAATAAACGGGGGAGTCGGCGAAGGGGTTGCCCGGGGCCGGGTCGCCGTCCGGGGTCAGGCGCAGGATCTTGCCGCCCAGGGACTTCTTGTCCTGCGCGAGGTCCGTCTCACCGGTCTCGCCGGTGCCCGCGTACAACATCTTGTCCGGGCCGAAGGCGATCCGGCCGCCGTTGTGGATCACGCCCTTCGGGATGCCCTTGAACACCGTGTCGGGGGCGCCCAGTTGCTGACCGGACGGCTTCTTCTCGTCGTACAGCATGCGGGCGACGCGGTTGTCGGACTCCGTGGTGAAGTACGCGTACACCTGGTGGTCGGAGGCGTACGTCGGGGAGAGGGCGAGGCCCATCAGGCCGCCCTCGCCCGCGGCGGCGACCCCGGGGACCGAGCCGACCTCGGTCTTCTTGCCGCTCTCGCCGTCGATCCGGGTGATCGTGCCCTCGTCGCGGGAGGACACGAGCAGGTCGCCGCCCGGCAGCGGGGCCAGGCCCCAGGGGGACTTCAGGCCCGTGGCGAGGGTCTTGGTGACCTCGGCCGAGCCCTTCTCCGGTGGCGCGTCGGCGGCGTCGCCCGACGGTGCCGCGCCCGAGTCGGCGGAGCTGGACTCCGCGCTCTTGTCGCCCGAAGGGCCGTCGTCGTCCGACGAGCACCCGGTCGCCAGCAGGAGCGCGGCGGCGGCCAACACGGCCGTCGCGGCGGCACGGTGAGGATGGTGAGCACTCAGCACGATCAGGTCCCTTCGACGCGGAGCTTCTACTGTTCATACACCGCAGCCGCCCCGCAGGTTCCCATTCCCCGCGCGCCAATTCCGCCCGGCCCTCGCGAACGCGAACTCGCACCTGGACCCGGGCCCGACCCATCGGACAGGCCCTAGTCCCACGACCCCTGCGCCGCGGGCAGCGCCGCCAGCTCCGCCAGGTCCGTCGGCGTCAGGACCACCCCCGCGGCCCCCGCGTTCTCCCGCGCCCAGCGCTCCCGCTTGGCGCCCGGTACCGGCACCACCTGCGGCCCCTGCGCGAGCACCCACGCCAGCGCGGCCTGCGCGGGCGTCGCGCCGTGCCGCTCGGCGACCCGGCGCAGGCCCACCAGCAGCGGCTGGTTGGCGGCCATCATCTCGGCGGTGAAGCGGGGATGCCGGGCCCGCAGGTCGTCCGGCTCGAAGCCCTGCCCCGGCGTCAGCGTGCCGGTGAGGAAACCGTTGCCCAGCGGCATCGCCGCCAGCAGCCCCACGCCGCGCGCCGCGCACCACGGCAGCAGCGCGACCAGCGCCTCCGGCGACCACACCGACAACTCGGCCTGCACCGCCGTCACCGGGAAGACCTGCTGGACGCGCTCCAACTGCCGGATCGTGGCGTCGTACAGCCCCGCGCGCCCGGTGCGGCGGCCCGCCCGCGCGCCCACCGCGCACAGCCCCAGCGAGCGCACCTTGCCCGCCGACACCAGCTCGGCCATCGCGCCCCAGGTCTCCTCGATCGGCACCTCGGGGTCGGCGCGGTGCAGCTGGTAGAGGTCGATGGTGTCCGTCTGCAGGCGCCGCAGGGAGGCGTGGCAGGCCCGCTTCACATAGCCGGGGCGGCCGTTGGCGACGATGTGCTGCTCGCCGACGAGCAGCCCGCACTTCGTGGACACGAAGGCCTCCGCGCGCCGTTCCTTGAGCACCCGGCCGATCAGCAGCTCATTGGTGAACGGCCCGTACATGTCCGCCGTGTCGAGGAGCGTCGAGCCCTCGTCGAGCGCCGCGTGCACGGTCCGCATCGAGGCGTCGCCGCGCTGTCGGGAGCCGGTGTAGGCCCAGCTCATCGGCATGCAGCCGAGTCCGACGGCGCCCACCCCGAGCGCCCCCGCGCCGATCGTCCTGCGCTCCACCTGGCCGTGCCCTCCCCTGTCCGATGATCTTCGTCCGGGCGGCCCCCAACGTAACCTCTGTGCCCGCCCGCGCCGCGTGCGGCCTGTGCGCATTAGCCTCCAGGGCATGACGACCGACGTATGGCTGCCCGTGGCGGCAGCCGAGATCGAGGGCCTGCCCGCCACCCACGACGGGGGCTTCACCTACCGATTCTGGGACGGCGGCGCGGACTTTCCCGCCGACCCCGCCGACTGTGTCTTCTACGGGGTCCCCTACATGATCGACCCCGCGGTCTGCGTGCGTCCGCTGTCCAGGATGACGTCCCTGCGCGTCGTCCAGACTCTGACCGCGGGCGTCGACCACGTGCTGCCCGCCGTGGAACACCTCGCTCCGGGCGTTCGGTTGTGCAACGCGCGCGGGGTGCACGAGGCGAGCACCGCCGAGCTCGCGCTGACGCTGACCCTCGCCTCCTTGCGGGGCATTCCGCGTTTCGTGGAGGGGCAGCGGGTGCAGGAGTGGCGGCAGGGGTTCAACCCGGCGCTTGCCGACAAGTCCGTCCTCATCGTGGGCTACGGAGCGATCGGTTCGGCGATCGAAGACCGGCTCACGGGCTTTGAGTGTGCGCGGGTGGCGCGCGTTGCGCGCTCCGAGCGTGCCACGGAGCGCGGTCCTGTGCTTCCGCTCTCCGAACTGCCCGGACTGCTCCCCGAAGCCGACGTCGTGATCCTCTCCACGCCGCTGAGCGACTCCACGCGCGGCCTGGTGAACGCCGATTTCCTCGCGCACATGAAGGACGGCGCGCTCCTTGTGAACGTGTCCCGCGGCCCCGTCGTCGACACCAAGGCGCTCCTGGCCGAGTTGGAGAGCGGCCGCCTCACCGCGGCCCTGGACGTCACCGACCCGGAGCCGCTGCCCCCCGGTCACCCCTTGTGGCAGGCCCCCGGCGTGCTCATCAGCCCGCACGTGGGCGGCCCGACATCCGCGTTCCTGCCCCGCGCCAAGCGCCTGCTGTCCGGCCAGTTGAACCGCTACGCCGCCGGGGAGCCGCTCGCCAACGTCGTCCTGACGACCGCGTAGCCAAGGGGCGCGGAAGCGGTAGGGAATATTCCGCGCACGCTCCGCACCCGCCCGCGTGCGCCGCGTGTCCGCATTGACGCTGGCAGTCACGGAGAGTAGAGCAACCCTGTCCCTGAGTGACGAGACTGGTGTATCGTCCCGACTGGGGCTGCGCCGTGAACCATTCGGCGCCGGGGTTGTGGCAACAGGACTGCGAGGGGGGCGACGGGCGATGTACGGCCTATGGGCGAACGATCCGACGCGGCGGGACGACCGCCGACGACTCTCGCGCACACCGATCCGCAGACACCGGGACACCACCCGGCGTCACCGACTCCTGCGCCGCTCCGGTGGCCCGTGCCCGTCCTGTGGCCGCCCGCGGCCGCCGCGTACACGGCGCGCGGCTCCCGCGGTCTGTGGACGTGGCGCCCCTCGCCGGGTGGCCACCGCGAGGAGCGGGGCGGGCCGGTGAGCGGGCAGTCGGCTTCCGCGACCGTCCTGGAGGGCCGGCTCGGGCCGCCCGGGCCGCCGCCGGGAGCGCCGCTGGCCCGGCGCCCGGCCTCCGGCGGCGGCTCCGGACTCCTCTCGCAGGCCGTCCTGCTGCTGGTCTGCGGGGGATACGCGACCGGCTCCGCGCTCGGCTGGGGATCGAAACAGCTCGCGTTCATCATGGGGGACTTCGGACTCAGCGCCGCCGCCGGCATCGCCGCCGTCTCCTGCTTCCGGTACTCCCGCACCCGCCGCAGCCGCTTTCGACCCGCCTGGCTGCTGTTCGCGCTCTCCTCGGCGATGGCAGCCTGCGGCAACGGCGTCTGGGGATGGTACGAGGTCGTCCTCGAGCGCCCCGTCCCCAGCCCGGGCTACGCGGACCTGTTCTTCCTGTGCTTCGCGCCGCCCGCGATCATCGGCCTGCTCGTGCTCGCCAAGCGGCCGGTCACGAAGGCCGGTTGGGTCTGCCTCGCGCTCGACGCCTGGCTCATCGGCGGCTCCCTGCTCACGCTCTCCTGGAGCCTCGCCCTCGCGCACAACGCGCAGTTCGAGGGCCCCAGCGTCGCGCACGCCGCGCTGTCGCTCGCGTATCCGCTCCTGGACATCGCGCTCGTCAGCATGGTCCTCGCGCTGCACTTCAGACGGTCCTCGGCGAACCGCACCGCCGTGAACACCGCCATCGGCGCCCTCGCGCTCACGGTGGTGTGCGACGCGCTGTTCACCTCACCGATGCTGCACGCCAGCTACCGCTCGGGCCAGCTCCTGGACGCGGGCTGGTTCGCCGGTTCGCTCCTGCTCGCCTACGCACCCTGGGCGGCGTCCGGGCACACCCGCGGCGACCCCGGGCCCGCCCGCGCCGACGCGGGCCCGGTGCGCGCGGCGTACCGGGCGTACGGCAAGGCACGCTGCATCGAAAGCCGCGGCCCGCGCGGACACGACGAGCGCTACGACCGCGACGAACGACCCGGCGAGCGTCCCGACGGCCGCGGGCGGTACGCCACCACCCGCCCCATCGCCGGCTCGCTCGCCGCCCTCACGCCGTACCTGGCCGCGGCGGTCTGCACCCTGGGGATCCTCTACAACGTCCTCAACGGCCGCAGCGTCGACGAGGTCGTGCTGTTCACCGCGGGCACGGTCGTCCTCGCGCTCGTCGTGCGCCAGGGCATCATGCTCCTCGACAACATCACGCTCACCCAGGAACTGGCCCAGAAGGAGAACCACTTCCGCTCCCTGGTCCAGGGATCGAGCGACGTCATCATGATCGCCGCGCCGAGCGGCATCCTGCGGTACGTCAGCCCGGCCGCCGCCGGGGTCTACGGCCGCGAGGCCGACGACCTCGTGGGCTCCGAACTGGCCACGCTGATCCACCCCGAGGACCTCGGCCGCGTCGTCCACGAGGTGCGCCGCTTCCTCGCCGCCAACCCCGTGGAGGAGCCGACCACCCGCATCGAATGCCGCTTCAAGTCCGGCTGCGGCGACTGGCTCAATGTCGAGTCCACCGTTAACCGCCACCACGGCGGCCTCATCTTCAACAGCCGCGACGTCACCGAACGCGTGCGCCTCCAGGCGCAGTTGCAGCACAACGCCGAGCACGATCCGCTCACCGACCTGCCCAACCGGGCACTCTTCACCCGCCGGGTCGCCGCCGCGCTCGGCGGTCGCAGAGTCACCGACCGGGGCACGGCAGTCCTCTTCATCGACCTCGACGGATTCAAGGCCGTCAACGACACCATCGGGCACCAGGCGGGCGACGCGCTGCTCGTCAAGGCCGCCCAGCGGCTCCAGGAGGCCGTCCGCTCCTCGGACACCGCGTCCCGGCTCGGCGGGGACGAGTTCGCCGCCCTCATCGTCGGCGACGGCAGCCGCGACCACGCCGCCCGCGAACGGCACATCTTCGAGCTCGCCGACCGCCTCAGAATCCGCCTCTCCCAGCCCTACGACATCGACGGCAACGACGTCCGGGTCGCCGCGTCCATCGGCGTCGCCTTCGCCGAACCGGGCGTCGGCGCGGGCGAGTTGCTGCGCAACGCCGACCTCGCGATGTACCGCGCGAAGGCGGCGGGCAAGGGCCGCGTCGAGCTGTACGCCCCCCAGATGCAGGCCGACGTCGCACGCAAGGCCGAGCTGGCCACGCGGTTGCGCAGCGCCCTGCACGACGGCGAGTTCGTGCTCCTGCACCAGCCCGTGGTGTCCCTGGAGACCGGCCGGGTCACCTCCGTCGCGGCCCAGGCGCGCTGGCGCTCGGCCCAGGGCATCCTCTTCACGCCCGCCGAGTTCCTGCGCACCGCCGACGGCGGCGACCGTGCCGCCGAGCTGGGCCGCTGGCTCCTGGAGGAAGCCGTCGAGCAGGCCGCCGAGCGCGGCAGGACGGGCCACGCGGTGCCCGTGTGCGTGCGCGTCGGGGCGCGCCGCCTGGTGGACCGCTCCATGCCGCTCGGCTCCATCGAGGCGCTGCTCACCCGACACGGCCTGCCGTCCGGCGGGCTCGTCATCGAGCTGGCCGACAGCGACCCGAGGGTGTCCGTCGACGACCTGGAGCGCCGTCTGGCGTCCCTGCGCCGCCTCGGCGTCCGCATCGCCCTCGACGGGTTCGGCAGCGGCAGCGCGGCGATCACCGCGCTGCGGCGGCTCCCCGTCGACGTACTGAAACTGGACCGCGGTCTGGTTGAGGGCGTCGTGGAGTCCGCGCGGCTGCACAAGATCACCTCGGGTCTCCTGCGGATCTCGGGCGACCTCGGCCTGTGCTCCGTCGCCGAGGGCGTCGACTTGCCCGAACAGGTCGTCGCCCTGCGCGCGATGGGCTGCACGCACGGGTACGGAATGGCGTTCTCGGGTCCGCTCGACGAGTACCGGCTGCGCCGGGCCCTGACGGTGGGGGAGTATCCCGTGCCGCACGGCGCCGTCGAGCCGGTGTGCGTCGGCGGCCCGGCGCCCGAGCCCGTGGCCTACGGCGAGGGGGCGCCCGCCTTCAAGGCTGCCTCGGCCGCGTACGGCGAGTCGCCGACGCCGTTCGGCGGGCCCACGACACCCTTCGGCGGGGCGGGAGCGGCCCTGGCGGCCGGATCTCCCTCCTATGGGCGCTCACATATTGAGACGCCCGTCCCACCTACTTGACAGGTGTGGCGCGCCGGAGGGAGGGTCAGAGCCATGCGCACCCGAATTCTCGTACTTGGAAAGCGCGTCGGCTGAAGCTGGGACGCACCGGTCCGGACACCGGAGACTCCCAGCGACCGCACCCGGCGCGCTCCCCTCGCTTGCCTCACGGCACGAGGGGTTTTTTGTTGCACTGGCACCTGCCAAACCCTGGCAAAAACCCCGCGCCACCCCCGCAGAATCCTCAGCAAAGACCCTCAGCTTCGAGAAGAGAATGCCGATGACCGAGCAGGCCTCCGGGGCCCACCATCCGCAGCCCCGGCCCCGAACCTCAGGACCGCAGTCCGTCGCCGTCGAGAACGTCACGGGCGCGCAGTCGCTGATCCGCTCTCTCGAGGAAGTCGGGGCCGACACGGTATTCGGCATTCCCGGAGGCGCCATCCTCCCCGCGTACGACCCGATGATGGACTCCACCCGGGTGCGCCACATCCTGGTCCGCCACGAGCAGGGCGCGGGCCACGCGGCCACCGGGTACGCGCAGGCCACCGGCAAGGTCGGCGTCTGCATGGCGACGTCGGGCCCCGGCGCCACCAACCTGGTCACGCCCATCGCGGACGCCCACATGGACTCCGTCCCGCTGGTCGCGATCACCGGCCAGGTGGCGTCCAAGGCGATCGGCACGGACGCCTTCCAGGAGGCGGACATCGTCGGCATCACGATGCCGATCACCAAGCACAACTTCCTGGTCACCAAGGCCGAGGACATCCCGCGCACCATCGCGGAGGCCTTCCACATCGCCTCGACCGGCCGCCCGGGCCCCGTCCTCGTCGACATCGCCAAGGACGCCCTGCAGGCGCGCACCACGTTCTCCTGGCCGCCGCAGCAGGAACTGCCCGGCTACCGCCCGGTGACCAAGCCGCACGCCAAGCAGATCCGCGAGGCCGCGAAGCTCATCACCGCCGCCAAGCGCCCCGTCCTGTACGTCGGCGGTGGCGTCATCAAGGCCGGCGCCACCGCCGAGCTGAAGGTCCTCGCCGAACTCACCTCGGCGCCCGTCACCACCACCCTGATGGCGCTGGGCGCGTTCCCCGACAGCCACCCGCTGCACGTGGGAATGCCGGGCATGCACGGTGCGGTCACCGCCGTCACCGCGCTGCAGAAGGCCGACCTGATCGTCGCCCTCGGAGCCCGCTTCGACGACCGCGTCACCGGCAAGCTGGACAGCTTCGCCCCGCACGCGAAGATCGTGCACGCCGACATCGACCCCGCCGAGATCGGCAAGAACCGCACCGCCGACGTCCCGATCGTCGGCGACGCCCGCGAGGTCATCGCCGACCTGGTGCAGGCCATCCAGGCCGAGCACACGGCCGGTCACACCGGAAAGGGATACGCGGCCTGGTGGGCCGACCTGAACCGCTGGCGCGAGACGTACCCGCTCGGCTACGACCACCCGGACAACGGTCAGCTCTCGCCGCAGCAGGTCATCGAGCGCGTCGGCCAGCTCGCCCCGGAAGGGACGATCTTCGCCGCGGGCGTCGGCCAGCACCAGATGTGGGCCGCGCACTTCATCCAGTACGAGCAGCCCGCGACCTGGCTCAACTCCGGCGGCGCCGGAACCATGGGCTACGCCGTCCCGGCCGCGATGGGCGCGAAGGCCGGACAGCCCGAGCGCACGGTCTGGGCGATCGACGGCGACGGCTGCTTCCAGATGACCAACCAGGAACTGACCACCTGCGCCCTGAACAACATCCCGATCAAGGTCGCCATCATCAACAACGGCGCGCTCGGCATGGTCCGCCAGTGGCAGACGCTGTTCTACAACCAGCGCTACTCCAACACCGTGCTGCACAGCGGCCCGGAGGCGGACGGCAAGCAGCCGAGCGCGGGCACCCGGGTCCCGGACTTCGTCAAGCTGTCCGAGGCGATGGGCTGCTACGCGATCCGCTGCGAGGACCCGGCCGACCTCGACAAGGTGATCGCGGAGGCCAACGCCGTCAACGACCGCCCCGTCGTGATCGACTTCATCGTGCACGAGGACGCCCAGGTGTGGCCGATGGTCGCCGCCGGGACCTCCAACGACGAGGTCATGGCCGCCCGGGGCGTGCGCCCCGACTTCGGCGACAACGAAGACGACTGAGAGCAGCAGGAACCAGGAAGAGGAATGACCGCCATGACCCCCATGTCGAAGCACACGCTCTCGGTCCTCGTCGAGAACACCCCCGGCATCCTGGCCAGGATCGCCGCCCTCTTCTCCCGCCGCGGCTTCAACATCGACTCCCTTGCCGTCGGCGTCACCGAGCACCCCGACATCTCCCGCATCACCATCGTCGTGAATGTCGAGGAACTCCCGCTCGAACAGGTCACCAAGCAGCTCAACAAGCTGGTCAACGTCCTGAAGATCGTCGAACTCGAGCCGGGTGCGGCCGTGCAGCGCGAGCTGGTCCTCGCCAAGGTGCGCGCCGACAACGAGACCCGCTCCCAGATCGTCGAGATCGTCCAGCTGTTCCGCGCCAAGACCGTGGACGTCTCCCCGGAGGCGGTCACCATCGAGGCCACCGGCAGCAGCGACAAGCTGGAGGCCATGCTCAAGATGCTGGAACCCTTCGGCATCAAGGAGCTGGTGCAGTCCGGCACCATCGCGATCGGCCGCGGCTCGCGCTCCATCACGGACCGCAGCCTGCGCGCGCTCGACCGCTCCGCGTAGCGCCCCCCCGCGCGGGAGACCGCACACCCCCGCACCGCTCCCGCGCGCGGCCGGTGGGTCCCGGATAGCGAGACCTGACAACTTCCCTCACCCAGCCCGCCGTACGGTGGGACGCAACATCAGCACACATAGGAGATTTCCAGTGGCCGAGCTGTTCTACGACGCCGACGCCGACCTGTCCATCATCCAGGGCCGCAAGGTCGCGGTCATCGGTTACGGCAGCCAGGGCCACGCCCACGCCCTCTCGCTGCGCGACTCCGGTGTGGACGTGCGGGTCGGCCTGCACGAGGGCTCCAAGTCCAAGGCGAAGGCCGAGGAGCAGGGCCTGCGCGTGGTCACGCCCGCCGAGGCCGCCAAGGAAGCCGACGTCATCATGATCCTGGTCCCGGACCCGATCCAGGCCCAGGTCTACGAGGAGTCCATCAAGGACAACCTGAAGGAGGGCGACGCGCTCTTCTTCGGCCACGGCCTGAACATCCGCTTCGGCTTCATCAAGCCCCCGGCGGGCGTCGACGTCGCCATGGTCGCCCCCAAGGGCCCGGGTCACCTGGTGCGCCGCCAGTACGAGGAGGGCCGCGGCGTCCCGTGCATCGCGGCGGTCGAGCAGGACGCCACGGGCAACGGCTTCCCGCTGGCGCTCTCGTACGCCAAGGGCATCGGCGGCACGCGTGCGGGCGTCATCAAGACGACCTTCACCGAGGAGACCGAGACCGACCTGTTCGGCGAGCAGGCCGTGCTCTGCGGCGGTACGGCCGCGCTGGTCAAGGCGGGCTTCGAGACGCTGACCGAGGCCGGCTACCAGCCGGAGATCGCGTACTTCGAGTGCCTGCACGAGCTGAAGCTGATCGTGGACCTCATGTACGAGGGCGGCCTGGAGAAGATGCGCTGGTCGGTCTCCGAGACCGCCGAGTGGGGCGACTACGTCACCGGCCCGCGCATCATCACGGACGCCACCAAGGCCGAGATGAAGAAGGTCCTCGCCGAGATCCAGGACGGCACCTTCGCCCAGCAGTGGATGGACGAGTACCACGGCGGCCTGAAGAAGTACAACGAGTACAAGACGCAGGACTCCGAGCACCTCCTGGAGACCACCGGCAAGGAGCTGCGCAAGCTCATGTCCTGGGTCGACGAGGACAAGTAGGCCGCGCGGCGCGGGTACGGCACCGGGGAACCGGTGCCGTACCCGCGCCGTCGTGGTTCCGGGGCGCCGCCCCGGCGCCCCTCCGCAGTCGCCGGAAGGGCTGGATCCTGTTGTCCGGAGTGGCCAGCCACGTCCGGGTGATCCTTCCAGTCAGGCGCAAGCGGGCCCCCTGCGCGCCACTACACTGCAACCACATTCGCGTCAGGCCCACAGCGTCGTGCGTCTTCCACGCGGCTAAGCGACACCGCCTGCGGCCGTCGGGACGGCCGTCCGCATTGGACTTGTGAGGACTCACGTGAGCACTGCTGCCAACGGCAAACCGGTCGTACTCATCGCTGAAGAGCTGTCGCCCGCCACCGTCGACGCCCTGGGCCCGGACTTCGAGATCCGGCACTGCAACGGCGCGGACCGCGCCGAACTGCTGCCCGCCATCGCCGACGCCGACGCCGTGCTTGTCCGCTCCGCGACCAAGGTCGACGCCGAGGCCATCGCGGCCGCGCCCAAGCTGAAGGTCGTCGCCCGCGCGGGCGTCGGCCTCGACAACGTCGACGTCTCCGCCGCCACCAAGGCCGGCGTGATGGTCGTCAACGCCCCGACGTCGAACATCGTCACCGCCGCCGAGCTGGCCTGCGGCCTGCTCGTCGCCACCGCGCGCAACATTCCGCAGGCCAACACCGCCCTGAAGAACGGCGAGTGGAAGCGCTCCAAGTACACCGGCGTCGAACTCGCCGAGAAGACCCTCGGCGTCGTCGGCCTCGGCCGCATCGGCGCGCTCGTCGCGCAGCGCATGTCGGCCTTCGGCATGAAGGTCGTCGCCTACGACCCGTACGTACAGCCCGCGCGCGCCGCCCAGATGGGCGTCAAGGTGCTCTCCCTCGACGAGCTCCTCGAAGTCTCCGACTTCATCACCGTGCACCTGCCGAAGACCCCCGAGACCCTCGGCCTCATCGGCGACGACGCGCTGCACAAGGTCAAGCCGTCCGTGCGCATCGTCAACGCCGCCCGCGGCGGCATCGTCGACGAGGAGGCGCTGTACTCCGCCCTCAAGGAGGGCCGCGTCGCCGGTGCCGGTCTCGACGTGTACGCCAAGGAGCCCTGCACCGACTCCCCGCTCTTCGAGCTCGACCAGGTCGTCTGCACCCCGCACCTCGGCGCCTCCACCGACGAGGCCCAGGAGAAGGCGGGCATCTCCGTCGCCAAGTCCGTGCGGCTCGCCCTCGCCGGTGAGCTGGTGCCCGACGCCGTGAACGTCCAGGGCGGCGTCATCGCCGAGGACGTCCGTCCCGGCCTGCCCCTCGCCGAGAAGCTCGGCCGCATCTTCACCGCCCTCGCGGGCGAGGTCGCCGCGCGGCTCGACGTCGAGGTGTACGGCGAGATCACCCAGCACGACGTCAAGGTGCTCGAACTCTCCGCCCTCAAGGGCGTGTTCGAGGACGTCGTCGACGAGACCGTCAGCTACGTCAACGCCCCCCTCTTCGCCCAGGAGCGCGGCGTCGAGGTGCGGCTCACCACCTCCTCCGAGTCGCCCGACCACCGCAACGTCGTCACCGTGCGGGGCACGCTCGGCGACGGCGAGGAGATCGCCGTGTCCGGCACGCTCGCCGGGCCCAAGCACCACCAGAAGATCGTGGCCGTCGGCGACTACGACGTCGATCTCGCCCTTGCCGACCACATGGTCGTGCTCCGGTACGCCGACCGGCCCGGTGTCGTCGGCACCGTCGGGCGCGTCCTCGGTGAGGCCGGGATCAACATCGCCGGGATGCAGGTCGCGCGGGCCGATGTGGGCGGTGAGGCGCTTGCCGTTCTCACCGTCGACGACACGGTGCCGCAGCCGGTCCTGGCGGAGCTGGCGGAGGAGACCGGGGCGGCTTCGGCGCGCTCGGTGAACCTGGCGGATTAGGGCGCCCTGCGGGGCTTTCCCCAACCCCGCCTCTTCCCGGACCCGGGGGCGGCAGCCCCCGGACCCCCGCTGTCGGCGCTCCGCGCCTCGTCCTCAATCGCCGGAGGGGCTGTCTCCAGCCCCTCCGGCGATTGAGGGAGCCCCGCGCAGCGCCACCACCGCCAGCCCCGCCGCCGCGAGCAGCACCCCCGCCCCCGCCACCGCAGCCACGTGCATACCGCTGGTGAACGCCGAACGCGCCGCCGCGGCAAGGGCGTCCGCCGCCGGTGACGGCAGGTGGCCGGTGGCGGCCAGGGCGCCGCCGAGGGTCTCGCGCGCCTCGTCCGGCGCCCCGGACGGCATCTCGTGCCGGTACACGGCGGTGCCGATCGACCCGAGGACCGCCATCCCGAGCGCCCCGCCGAACTCCTGCCCGGTCTCCAGGAGCGACGACGCCGCCCCGGCCTTCTCCACGGGCGCCGACCCGAGCGCCAGGTCGGTCAGTTGCGAGCCGACGACGACCGCGCCGCAGGCGAGCACCCCCGCCCCGGCCAGTACGGTCCACAGCGCGTCGGTGTCCGCGAGGAACAGCAGACCGTACCCGCACGCGGCCACCGCGAAGCCGCCCGCCACCACACTCGCCCGGTCCGTGCCCCGCCGCACCAGTGCCGTCGCGACCGGCACCGCGCAGCCGATGAGGACCGACGGGAGCAGCGCCCACAGGGCGGCCTCCAGCGCGCTCTTGCCGAGCACGGACTGCAGGTACTGCGTCGTGTAGTACGCCGAACCCATCATCGCGAACGACGAGATGAGGTTCAGGACGACGGCGGGGCCGAAGCCGCGCGCCCCGCGGAACAGGGCGGGGGAGATCAGCGGTGACGCGGCGGTGCGCTGGCGGCGGACGAAGAGGGCGGCGAAGACGAGCCCCACGGCGATCGACACGACGTACTCCGTGCGCGGGCCTTCGGAGGGGATCTCCTTGAGGCCGTAGACGACCGGGAGCACCGCGGCCAGCGACAGGGGCACGCTGAGGAGGTCGAAGCGGCCCGCGTGCGGGTCCCTGGACTCCGGGATGAGGACCGGCGCGAGGAGCAGGAGCAGCGCCATCGCGGGCAGGTTGACCAGGAAAACCGAGCCCCACCAGAAGAATTCGACGAGCAGCCCGCTGAGCACCGAGCCGAGCGCGACACCGGCGACGAGCACGCCGGACCAGATGCCGATCGCCTGCGCGCGCTGCCCGGGGTCGCGGAACAGGGTGCGCACCAGCGCGAGCGTGGACGGCATCAGGGTGGCGCCGCCGATGCCGAGGACGGCGCGGGCGGCGATGAGGAGTTCCGCGCTGTCGGCGTACGCGGCGGTGAGGGAGGCCGCGCCGAACGCGGCGGCGCCGAACAGCAGCAGCTTGCGGCGGCCCGCGCGGTCACCCAGCGAGCCCATGGTCATGAGCAGTCCGGCGAGCACGAACGCGTACACGTCGAAGATCCACAGCTGTTGGGTGCCGGTGGGCTCCAGGTCGGCGTTGATCGCGGGGACCGCGAAGTACAGGACCGAGACGTCCATCGAGACGAGCAGCAGCGGCAGCATCAGGACGGCCAGGGCCGTCCACTCCTTGCGGCCCGCGCGGGCCGGGACGGGTGCGGAGGTCACCGGGGGCGTCACCAGGTCTGGGTTCGTAGGCATGACCGGGACTGTACGGGCGTCTTAAACAGTTGTCTAGAACGATTGTATGGGACGTATGTATGGGACGTACGTATGGGACGAGTGTCTGGATCGTGGGTAGGGTTCGGTGCATGGGACATCGTGAGGATCTGCTCGAAGGCGCCAAGCGCTGCCTGCTGGAGAAGGGGTTCGTGCGCACCACGGCGCGCGACATCGTCAAGGAGTCGGGGACGAACCTCGCGTCGATCGGCTACCACTACGGCTCGAAGGACGCCCTGCTCGCGCAGGCCTACATCGCGCTCATCGAGTCCATCGGTGACGCCTTCGGCCCGGCGGCCGGAGCCGGTGAGGCGCCCGGCGGGTCCCTGGAGCGGTTCCAGGAGGTGTGGGGGAACGTCATCCGTACGTTCCCGGAGGCGCGCGGGGTGTGGGTGCTCACCATGGAGTTCATCACCCACGGCGACCGGCTTCCCGGCGTGCGCGAACTCGTGGTCAAGGCGCAGGGGGAGGGGCGCGCGGGGCTGGCCGCGATGATGCTCGGCATCGACGAGGACCGGCTGTCCGACGACGTCCTGGACGCCGAGGGGCGGCTCTATACGACGCTGCTCAACGGGCTGATGGTGCAGTGGCTCTTCGACCCGGATTCGGCGACGGACGCGGCCCAGCTGACGGAGGGGCTGCGGCGCGTGCTGGGGCGGGCGGGGGCGCCTGGGGGGACTGCGGTGTCCGGTGTGCCTGAGGTGCCTGGTGCGCCGGGGGCGCCTGGCCTGGATTCCTGACGTACGTGTGTGTCCGGATGTGACAGAAGCGCGTCATTGTGGATGTACGAGGCGGGGGCGACGATGGACGCATGCCCCGTTCCCGACGCATCGTCATCGCGGTCTTCCCGGACGTCGACCTTCTCGACGTGACCGGTCCGGCCGAGGTGTTCGCGCTCGCCAACCGGGAGACCGGCGGCCGCGCGGGCTACCACGTGCAGTTGGCGGGCCCTTCCGGCGGCGCCGTCACCACGTCGGCCGGGGTGCGGCTGCTGGTCGACGTCTCCTTCGCCGAGGTCGGCGGGGGTGGCGAGGGTGCTGAGGAGGGCGGGCGCGGCGGGGGCGGCGGGGTGATCGACACCCTGCTCGTGCCCGGAGCCGTGGACATGCTCCCGGAAGGTCCGGTCGCCCGGATCGACCAGGACGTCGTCGCATGGGTGAAGGCCACCGCTCCCGGCGCCCGGCGGGTGGCGTCCGTGTGCGTCGGCGCGCATGTGCTCGCCGCGGCCGGGCTGCTCGACGGGAAGCGGGTGACCACCCACTGGTCGACCGCCGCCCAACTCGCCGCCGACCACCCGGCGGTGATCGTCGACGCCGACCCGATCTTCGTGCGGTCGGGGCGGATCTGGACCGGGGCGGGGATCAGCGCCTGCATGGATCTGGCGCTCGCCCTGGTCGCCGAGGACCTGGGCGAGAAGGTCGCCCTCACGGTGGCCCGGCAACTGGTGATGTACCTCAAGCGCCAGGGCGGGCAGAGCCAGTTCTCCGTACCGCTGAGCCGTCCGCCCGCGTCCCGGCGGGACATCGAGGAGCTGCGGATGTACATCGCGGAGCACCTCGACGCCGACCTGTCGGCGCCGGCCCTCGCCGGGCGGATGTCCCTCAGCGAACGGCACTTCGCGCGGGTCTTCCGCCAGGAGACCGGCACCGGACCCGCCGCCTACGTCGAGGCCGTCCGGGTGGAGGCGGCCCGCCGCATCCTGGAGAGCACCGACGAGCCGTTGGAACAGGTCGCCGCCGCCAGCGGGTTCGGCTCCGTGGAGACCTTGCACCGGGCGCTGCGCAAGCAGATCGACACGACGCCCGCGGCCTACCGCCGTCGATTCCGTACGGCTGCCACCTGATCGTTCGGGCCCACGCGCCCGACACCAGCCCCACCACCGACCACCCACCACCCCCTCACCCGGCACCGGGCTCGCGCGCGAGCCGTGCGGTTTCGCCGTGCCCGCATGCCCGCGTGCCCGCGGGTCCTGGTGCCCGCAAGCCCCCGTACCCCTACGCATCACCCACCCCGAAAGGACCCACTGCCATGACCGCAGCCGCGAAGCCCTCCGCCACCCTCCGTCAGGTGATCGGCCTGGAGGCCGAGCTGCCCCGGCTCGCCGACACCACCCTCGTCCTGATCGACTACCAGAACACGTACACCACCGGCGTGATGGAACTGGAGGGCGCGAAGGAAGCGCTCGCCGCCGGTGCGCGCCTCCTCGCCGCCGCCCGTGCCGCCGAGATCCCCGTGATCCACGTCGTGAACGACGGGGGCGAGGGCACCCCTTACGACATCCGCGCGGAGATCGGCGCCGTCTGCGACGAGGTCGCGCCCGTCGACGGGGAGCCGGTCGTGGTGAAGCAGTTCCCCAACTCCTTCCACGAGACCCGCCTTGAGGAGGTGCTGCGTGAGCTGGGTGTCGAGGCGGGCGCGGAGCTGGTGCTCGCCGGGTTCATGACGCA
This sequence comes from Streptomyces flavofungini, assembly GCF_014650815.1. Lineage (GTDB taxonomy): Bacteria > Actinomycetota > Actinomycetes > Streptomycetales > Streptomycetaceae > Streptomyces > Streptomyces flavofungini. The sequence continues at coordinate 8,583 of NZ_BMVR01000002.1, read as the reverse complement.
CATGTGCGTCACCTTCACCGCCCAGGGCGCCTTCAACCTCGGCTACCGGCCCACCGTCGTGGCCGAGGCCACCGCCACCCGCACCCTCGCCGACACCGACGGCACCGCCCTGCCCGCGGCGGCCCTGCACACCGCCGCACTGGCCACGATCGGTGACCTGTTCGGCAGGATCGCCCCGACGGTGGACGACCTGGTCGGCTAGGGCCTGTCCGAGGGGGACCCGCTACAGGCGGAACCCGCTACAGATGAGACCCGCTACAGGCGGGACGCCTTGAGGATCATGTGCAGCAGGAGGCGGTCCTCGCCCTCGTCCAGGTCCAGCTTGGTGAGCTGCTCCACGCGGGAGAGGCGGTAGTAGAGGGTCTGGCGGTGGATGCCCAACTCGGCCGCCGCGCGCCCCGCCTGGCCCGCGCGGTCGAGGAACACCTCGGCCGTGCGGGCCAGTTCGCGATGGGTGGGGGAGAGCAGTTCGCGGGCCGCCGCGTCGCGCGCCGCCTCCGGGGGGAGCGCCGTGAGCAGGCGGTACGGCCCGATGTCCGACCAGCGCGCGAGCGGCGCGAACCGCGGTTCGGCGAGCGCCGCCCGCGCCGCCGCCGTCGCCTCGCCCCAGGCCGCCCCGAGGTCGTCGAGCCCCCGCCGCGCCCCGGCCACTCCGGCCGCGGCGCCCGGCCCCGCCGACTCCGCGAGCCGCGCGGCCACCGTCAGCGCGGGCGTCAGGGCGTCCGCCGACCGCAGCCGCACCAGGACGCCGAGGGCCGCCCCGCCGGCCCACGGCACCGTGCACAGCGCCGCCGCCCCCGGCACCGTCCGCAGCGCGGGCGCGTCGTCCGGGTCGGCGATCGGGTCGGGCCCGGAGTCGCCGCCCGGTCCGCTGCCGGAGCGGCGGCGGGCGCCGGGGGTGTGCCAGGGCGCCACGCACACCAGCACGTGCGGCCCGTCCGCGCGCGGGCCGAGGGCCGTGCGCAGCGCCGCCACCGTCATGTCCCGCTGCCAGCCGCGCTCCGCCGTCAGGGCCGCCCGGAACTCCCGGGTGAGGTCGGCGCCCGCCCGCACCTCCTCGGCGAGCAGCGCCCCGATCCGCGCGGCCACCTCCATGGCGGCGGTGAGCTGCGCGTCCGTGGGGCCCGGCTCGTCGTCGAGCAGCCAGACGTAGCCCAGGGCGAACCCCCGATGGCGTACCGGAAGACAGACCCGGCCGCGGTGCACGCCCTCCTCCGGGGTGGGCGGGATGCGGACCGGGCGGGTCGCGCGGGTGATGCCGAAGCTCTCGAACCAGGCGCGGACCTGGGCGGTGGAGCGGCGCGTGAGGATCGAGCGGGTCCGGACCGGGTCGAGGTCGGGGGCGTCGAGGCCGTCGCCGCCGTCGTGCGCGCCGAAGGCGATCAGCTCGAAGTCGCGGTTCTCCAGCGTGGCGGGCGCGCCGAGCAGGGTCGAGATCTCGTCGACCAGTTCCTGGTAGTCGCCTTTCACCCGCTGCCGCCCTTCGCTCGCGCCCGTGCCGTACGAAGCCCGTCCCGGGCCCGTCCGGAACCCATTGTCACGCAGTCCCGCCCGCCCCTCATACATATGTCTGAGATCCAGCCCACGGATGCGTGACAGGTGTCGATGGCCCAGGGTCGGAGGGATCCATAAGTTTCACGGTGGTTCTCCGTGTCGTACCGGTTTTGTCGCAAAATTGTCGGTACGGCACTCGCTCGTACTCCCGTGGAGGTGCCCGTGCTGGGTCCCGTGATCCTTGCCGCGTCGCGCAGTGACCAGATGCGCCGTTTCGTGTCGGCGGCGCCGGGCACCAAGCAGGTCGTCGACCGGTTCATCGCCGGTGAGACGGTCGACCAGGTGGTCCCGATCGTCGTCGACGCCGCCGACAAGGGCCTTGAGGTCACCCTGGACGTGGTGGGCGAGGACATCACCACCGTCGAGCAGTCCCACGCCGCGCGCGACGCCTACCTGGAGCTGATCGACCGGCTCAAGGACCTCGGCCTCGGCACCAAGGCCGAGATGTCCGTGAAGCTGTCGATGTTCGGACAAGCCCTCCCGTCTGCCACCACCACCCTCAACGGGGGGCCCTCCGGGTCCGCGGAACAATTCCAGGACGGCCACGAGCTCGCCCTCGCCAACGTCCGCCCCGTCGTGGAGGCCGCCGCCGCGATCGGCACCACCGTCACCCTCGACGCCGAGGACCACACCACCCTCGACTCGATGTTCGCCATCCACGAGGAGCTGCGGAAGGACTTCCCGCAGACCGGCTGCGTCATCCAGTCGTACCTGTTCCGCACCGAGGACGACGCCCGCCGCCTGGCCGCGAACGGCAGCCGCGTACGGGTCGTCAAGGGCGCCTACAAGGAGCCCGCCGCCGTCGCGTACCAGGACAAGGCCGAGATCGACAAGGCGTACGTCCGGATCCTGAAGATCCTGATGGACGGCTCCGGCTACCCGATGATCGGGTCCCACGACCCGCGGCTCATCGCCATCACCCAGGAGCTCGCGCGCCGCGCCGGGCGCAAACTGGACGAGTACGAATTCCAGATGCTGTACGGCATCCGCAGCGACGAGCACCTGCGGCTCGCCGCCGAGGGCCACCGGATGCGCGTGTACACCGCCTACGGAACCGACTGGTACGGCTATTTCATGCGCCGTCTCGCGGAGAAGCCGGCGAACCTGCTGTTCTTCGCCCGTTCGGTCCTCACCAAGGGCTGAGCCCGCCCCCGGCCGCCAGATTTCCCCCGCACAAAGGAGTTACGGAACTCATGGACGCTGTGACCCAGGTCCCCGCCCCGGTCAATGAGCCGGTCCACGGCTACGCCCCCGGCTCCCCGGAGCGCGCCCGGCTCGAGACCAAGCTCAAGGAGCTGTCCGAGAACCCGATCGAGCTGCCGATGACGATCGGCGGCGTGAAGCGCCTCGGCGGCGGCGAGCCCTTCCAGGTCGTGCAGCCGCACAATCACCAGGCCGTCATCGGCACCGGCCGCGGCGCCACCCAGCAGGACGCCCAGGACGCGATCGACGCCGCCCTGGCCGCCGCTCCGGCGTGGCGCGCGATGTCGTTCGACGACCGTGCCGCGATCATCCTGCGCGCCGCCGAGCTGCTGTCCACGACGTGGCGCGAGACGCTGGCCGCCTCCACCATGCTCGGCCAGTCCAAGACCGCCCAGCAGGCCGAGATCGACACTCCCTGCGAGCTCGTCGACTTCTGGCGCTTCAACGTGAAGTACGCCCGCGACCTGCTCGCCGAGCAGCCCCCGGCGAACTCCACGGGCGTCTGGAACCGCCTGGACCACCGTCCGCTCGAGGGCTTCGTCTACGCGATCACGCCGTTCAACTTCACGGCCATCGCGGGCAACCTGCCCACCGCCCCGGCCCTGATGGGCAACGTGGTCGTGTGGAAGCCGTCCCCGACGCAGACGCACGCCGCCGTGCTTCTCATGCAGCTCCTGGAGGAGGCGGGCCTGCCCAAGGGCGTCATCAACCTCGTCACCGGTGACGGCATCGCGGTCTCCGAGGTCGCCCTGCACCACCGTGACCTCGCGGGCATCCACTTCACCGGCTCGACGCCGACCTTCCAGCACCTGTGGAAGACGGTCGGCGAGAACATCGCCAAGTACCGCACGTACCCGCGTCTGGTCGGCGAGACCGGCGGCAAGGACTTCGTCGTCGCGCACCCGAGCGCCGACCGCGCCATCCTGAAGACCGCGCTGACCCGCGGCTCCTTCGAGTTCCAGGGCCAGAAGTGCTCCGCCACCTCGCGCGCCTACGTCCCGGCCTCGATCTGGAACTCCGGTTTCAAGGAGGAGTTCGCGGCCGAGGTCGACGGCATCAAGATGGGTGACGTCACCGACCTGTCGAACTTCATCGGCGCCGTCATCGACGACCGCGCGTTCGCCAAGAACAAGGCGGCCATCGACCGCGCCAAGGCGGACGACTCCTGCACGATCGTCGCGGGCGGCACGTACGACGACTCCGTCGGCTACTTCGTGCGGCCGACCGTCGTCGAGTGCGCGGACCCGGAGAACGAGGTCTTCAAGACCGAGTACTTCGGCCCGTTCCTCGCCGTGCACGTCTACGAGGACGACAAGTACGACGACATGCTGACCCAGATGGAGTCGGCGTCGGACTACGCCCTCACCGGCTCGGTCATCGCGGGCGACCGCGCGGCCGCCGCGTACACGATGGAGAAGCTCCGCTACGCCGCGGGCAACTTCTACATCAACGACAAGTCGACCGGCGCCGTCGTCGGCCAGCAGCCCTTCGGCGGCGGCCGTGCCTCCGGCACCAACGACAAGGCCGGCGCCCCGCAGAACCTGCAGCGCTGGACCCTGACCCGCGCCATCAAGGAGACGCTGGTCCCGCCGACCGAGTACGGCTACCCGCACATGGGCTGACCCCCGACCGGCGTCGGGCCTCGCCCCGGCCCGACGCCACCCTGACCCCCGCCCCCGGCCCGGGCCCCACCCCGGCCGGGGGCGGTGACGTATCCGCGTCAGCCCACCCGCCGGGCGAGGAAGTCGTCCATCAGGCCCGCGATCTGCGCCGCGTGCGTCTCCAGGGCGAAGTGGCCCGTCGGCAGCAGGTGGACCTCCGCCTCGGGCAGGTCGCGCTGGAAGGCGAGCGCCCCGGCGGGTACGAAGATCTCGTCGTGGCCGCCCCACACGGCGAGCACCGGCACCCGGCTCGCGCGGAAGTACGCCTGGAAGTCCGGGTAGAGGTCGATGTTGCTGCCGTAGTCGCCCATGAGGGCGAGCTGGATCCCGTCCTGCCCCGCGCGCGCCATCAGGGCCGTGTCGTGCTCCCAGGCGTCGGGGCTGACCGTGCTCGGGTCCGGGACGCCGTGCGTGTACTGCCACTTGATGCCCTCGGGGGAGCGGATCGCGCGGACGGGCCCGGCCGTCTCCTCGCTCGGTGCCGCGATGTACGCGAACACGGGCGCCCACGCCTCCTTGCCGAGCCCCTCCTCGTACGCGTTGCCGTTCTGCGTGACGATCGCCGTGACCCGCTCCGGGTGGGCGAGCGCGAGGCGCAGGCCGATCGGGGCGCCGTAGTCCTGCACGTACAGCGCGAACCGGTCCAGGCCGATCTGCTGCGTGAACTCGGCCGTGACGGCGGCGAGTTCGGCGAAGGTGTACGGGAAGTCCGCGGCGGCGGGCGTCGCCGAACGGCCGAAGCCGAGGTGGTCCGGGGCGATGACGCGGTAGCGCCCGGCGAGGCGCGGGATGAGGTCGCGGAACATGTGCGAGCTGGTCGGGAAGCCGTGCAGGAGCAGTAGGGCGGGGGCGTCGGCGGGGCCCGCCTCGCGGTAGAAGACCTCGTGGCCGCGGACCTGGACGGACCGGTAGTGGACCTGGGTGCTCATCTCTAACCCCTCATCGCTCTTTAGGTGGTTGCCGATGAGATGATTCGAGCATGCCTCCGCCTAACCAGTCAAGTGTCTTTTACTGGTTAGGCGGAGGTGGGGTGGAGCCGGGAGTGGAGTCGGCGGCGGTGCGGGCGGGTGCGGCTACACCTCCACGAGGACCTGGTCCAGCGCTTTGCGTACGAGGTCGGGGACCTGGCAGTCCGGGGCCGGGTAGCCGACGGGGACCACCGCGAACGCCTTCTCGTTCTCCGGGCGGCCGAGCACCTGGGACAGGAACCGCATCGGGCTCGGCGTGTGCACCAGCGCGGCCAGGCCCGACAGGTGCAGCGCGGACAGCAGCATGCCGACGGCGATGCCGACGGACTCGTCCACGTAGTAGTGCTTGTGCTTCGTGCCGTCCTCGCCCAGCCAGTAGCGCTGCTGGAAGACGACGATCAGTGCGGGCGCGTCCGTCAGGTGCCGCTTCACCTCGTCCGTGCCGAGCGGGCGCAGCGCGGCCAGCCACTCCTCGCCCAGCCGCCCGTCGTAGGAGACGCGCTCCTCGTGCTCGGCGGCCTCGCGGATGCGGCGGCGTATCTCCGGGTCCTGCACGAGGGCGAACGTCCACGGCTGCTGGTGCGCGCCCGAGGGTGCGGTCGCCGCGCAGGCGATGGCGTCCCGTACGGCCTGCGTCGGCACCGGGTCCGGCGAGAACTGCCGTACGGTGCGGCGCTCCCGCATGCGGTCCTTCAACTCGGCCGCCTGGCTGAGGGATTCGGCCTCCGGCATCCGCGCCGGGCGGTAGGGGATGGAGCGGTAGGGCTGCCCGTGGATCGGGGTCCAGCGCTCTTCGGGGTGTCCGGTCTCCGGCTTGCTCTGTTCGGTATCAGGCATGAGCCGAGTGTGCCGCGCGGGGGCGGGGGCGGACAGGGGGCGGTGCGGGATTTGGCTTCGTTTCGGGTGCGGGAGGTGGCGGTGTGCCGTCTTCGGTGTGGTGCCTCCGGTCAGGTCCAGCTCCGCACGATCAGCGACAGGCCGATCGTGAAACCCGTGCCGAGCAGGGCCAGATACAGGCCGTAGAACCGGCGCAGGCGGTGGGCCAGGAAGCCGAACGCGCCGAACGCCAGGCCCACCGTCAGGGTGCGCGAGCCGCGCGCGAGGGCCGACTGGGCCAGCCAGTCCGGCGTGGGGACGTCGGCGTGGCCCGCCTCCGCCGCGTACACCTTGAAGGGGATGCCGTTCCACGGCTGGTCGCGGACGGCCGCCGCCGCGTCGGCCGTCAGCTCCCGGTGCACTTCCGCGCGCATGCGGTCCGTTGTGAGGGGGTGCGGCAAGTGCGTTCCGGAGGTGGCCAGTTGGAGGGCCAGTACGCCGCCCGCCAGTGTGCCCGCAAGCGCCGTCAGGGACAGCGTCAGGGCGCGGCGCGGGACCGCCACGCACACGATCGCCAGGAGCAGCTCCGGCATCAGCGGCCAGCTCAACGCCTCCGCGAACGCCCAGGCGAACGCCAGCGGGAGGGCCCAGCGGCTCGTCAGGACGCGGGCGACGCGCTTGCGGGTGCGGGAGTCCCTCAAGGGCTCCTCGGCCGTACGGCGGTGCAGCGCCGCCACCGCCGCGCGGGCCTCCTCCGGGGTCGCCGTCGGCGGCAGCGGGGTGCCGATGCGGACGCGGACCAGGGACGGGCGGAGCTTGCCGTGCTTGGGCAGGAGGCGGTCCGTGCCCGCGATGCCCACGGGGACCACGGGGACGTTCGCCTCCCTGGCCAGGACCAGGGCGCCCTTGTGGAACGCGCCCAGCTCGCCCGCCCGGGCGCGGGTGCCCTCCGGGAACAGGACCACCGCTCGGCCCGCGCGGAGGGCGCCCGTCCGGGCCAGCAGGTCGTCCATTCCGCCGCCCGTGCGGCGTACGGGGAAGCCTGCGGCCAGGCGGGAGCAGACGCGGCTTCGCCAGGGGGAGGCGAACCAGTAGTCCGCGGCTGCGGCGATCGTGGGGGCGTGGGTCGCGTCCAGGGCCGCGAGCAGGGCCGCCGTGTCCGCGTGGGACGTGTGGTTGGCCACGACCACGCAGCCGCCCCGGGGGAGGTGGCCGCGGCGGGAGACGCCGCCGGTGAGGGTGAGGAGGGTCCACCAGAGGGCTCGGCGCAGGAGCGCCGCGCTGCGCCATCCCCGGTCCCGCCCCTTCCCGAAACCGGGGGACCCCCGGAGGCGGGTGTCCCGTGCGGGTGGGACAGGCCCCCGCCGGATCGCCGCTCCGCGGCTCGTCCTCAAGCGCCGGACGGGCTGAAACTTGCTTGCTGTCGGCGTGCTCACAGGGTCACCGCCATCGTCACCAGCAGGGCCAGGAGCAACGAGTCGACGCGGTCCAAGAGGCCGCCGAAGCCCGGGAGCCAGGTGCCCGCGTCCTTCACGCCCGCCTCGCGTTTCACCATGGACTCCAGGAGGTCGCCCAGGACGCCGCCGGTGAGGACCGCGGCCCAGAGCAGGGGTGTGAAGGCGCCGATCGCGGCCAGGGCGGCGGCCGTTGCGGCTGCCGAGCCGAGGACGCCCGCCCAGGTCTTGTGGGGGGACAGGGGGGAGAGGGGGCGGGACAGCGGGCCGCTGCGGCCCAGCGCCGTGCCGCCGCACCACGCGCCCACGTCGCCGAACGCCACCGCCACGCCCACCGCGACCGCCGTGTCGCCGAGCAGGACCAGGCCGGTCAGGGACACCGGGATCCACAGCAGGCCGAAGACGGCGCGGGCGGTGCGGGTGAAGCCGTGGGCCGTGTCGCCCGAGAACAGCGCGGGCAGCGCCGCGAGGAGCAGGAGCGCGCCGAAGGTGCGGACGTCGAGGGTGTCCGGCGCGCCCCACGCCGCCGCCGGGAGCAGTACCGCCGCCGTCCACAGCACCGCGCGCTCGCCGCGCGGCAGGGCCGCCATCCGGGCGTACTCGCCGACCGCGACCGCCCCGAGCCCCGCCGCGAGCACGAACGCGCCCGCCGGGCCCGCCCAGAACGCCCCCAGGAACAGCGGCGCCGCCAGCGCCCAGGTCCGCCACCGCCGACGCAGTTCGGCCCGCATCCGCACCCGCGCCGGCAGCGCCGCCACGGCCACGCCCCCGGCGCCGAGCACCCCGGCCACCACCGGCACGGCCCGCCCGACCGTCTCCCCGACCAGAATCGCGAGACTCATCGCCGCCCCAGCCCCTTCAGCTCACCCGGCGCTTGCGGCTGCCCCGCGTCGCCCGGTGCTTGCGGCTGCCCCGCGTCGCCCGGTG
>NZ_BMVR01000001.1 GCF_014650815.1 Streptomyces flavofungini | reverse complement strand
GATGGTACTGCAGGGGGGACCCTGTGGGAGAGTAGGACGCCGCCGAACTAATTTTGATAAAGCCGTATCCCCCGAGTTTCGACTCGGGGGATACGGCTTTTTTTTGCGTTCCGGTGGCTTTCTCTTCTTCCTTTCCCACGGCTCGTTGTCTCACAGGCGGCCCGCTGCCTTCAGGGACAAGTAGGCGTCAGCCAGTGCGGGCGGCAGATTGTCGGGGGTGGCGTCGACGACCGTGACGCCGTGGCGGGTGAGTTGTTCCGCTGTGCGTTGGCGTTCTGCCTGCGCCTGGGCTGCTGCTGCCGCGTCGTACACGGCCTCTGCCGTTCCCCGGGACTTCGCCATCCGGGTGATGTGCGGGTCGGCGACCGAGGCGACCAGCACCGTGTGGCGCTGCGTGAGTCGGGAGAGTACCGGCAGCAGGCCCTCCTCGATGGGGGCCGCTTCGAGGCTCGTGAGCAGCACGATCAGAGAGCTTCGGGGGGCGGCGCGGAGCGCTGTCGCCGTGAGGCCGCGGGCGTCAGTCTCGACGAGCTCGGGTTCGAGGGGGGCCAGGGCGTTGACGAGGGACGGCAGCACATCGCCTGCGGCCTTGCCCTGGACCAGGGCGCGTACCCGGCGGTCGTAGGCGAGGAGGTCCACGCGGTCGCCCGCGCGGGAGGCAAGGGCGGCGAGGAGGAGAGCGGCATCCATCGACGCGTCGAGGCGTGGGGCGTCGCCGACGCGGCCCGCGGAGGTGCGGCCGGTGTCGAGGACCAGGAGGATGTGGCGGTCCCGTTCGGGGCGCCAGGTGCGGACGGCCACCGAGGACTGACGTGCGGTGGCGCGCCAGTCGATGGAGCGGGTGTCGTCGCCGGGAACGTACTCGCGGAGGCTGTCGAACTCCGTGCCCTGACCGCGGATCAGCACGCTGGTGCGGCCGTCGAGTTCACGCAGGCGGGCCAGTTTTGACGGCAGGTGCTTGCGGCTGGCGAACGGCGGCAGGACGCGGAGAGTCCAGGGGACTCGGTGGCTGCCCTGGCGGCTGAACAGGCCCAGGGGGCCCTTCGAGCGGATCGTGACGCGGTCGGCCCGGTGGTCGCCGCGGCGGGTGGGGCGCAGACGGGTCGTGATGCGGCGGCGTTCGCCGGATGGGACGTCGAGGGGGTTCCTGGACGCGGTGACCTCGGTGCCCGGCCGCCAACTGCTCGGCGGCCAGGCGTCGCGGACCTCGGCGCGCAAGCGGCGGTTGGTGGGGTTGGTGACGGTGAGCTGGACGTCCGCGGGCTCGCCGAGGCGTACGGAAGTGCCGCCGGAGCGGGTCAGGCCGAGGCGACGTACCGGAGCGGCCAGGGCGAAGTCGCAGGCGCAGGCCAGGGCCAGCGGGGCGTTGACCGCGAGGATGCCGGTCCAACTGGGCTCCACGATGCCTACGGGGAGGGAGCCCAGGGCCGCCAGGAGCGCGGTGCGGCCGGTCAGGGGCATCAGCGGGGCACCGGGACGTGGGCGAGGATCGCGTTGATGACCGAGTCGGCCGTCACGCCCTCCATCTCGGCCTCGGGGCGCAGTTGGACGCGGTGGCGGAGCGCGGGGAGGGCGAGGGCCTTCACATCGTCGGGGATGACGTAGTCGCGGCCCGTCAGCCAGGCCCAGGCGCGGGCCGTGGAGAGCAGGGCTGTGGCGCCGCGCGGGGACACGCCGAGCGTGAGGGACGGCGATTCGCGGGTGGCGCGGCAGATGTCGACTACGTAGGCGGTGATTTCAGAGGAGACGGCTGTCTTCGCGACGGCCGCGCGGGCCGCCTCCAGGTCCTCGGGGCCCGCCACGGGGCGCACGCCGGCGGCGCGCAGGTCGCGCGGGTTGAAGCCGTCCGCGTGGCGCGTCAGGACGGCGATCTCGTCCTGGCGGCTGGGCAGGGGGACCGTCAACTTCAAGAGGAAACGGTCCAGCTGGGCCTCGGGGAGGGGATACGTGCCCTCGTACTCGACCGGGTTCTGGGTGGCGGCGACGAGGAACGGCTCGGGGAGGGGGCGCGGGGTGCCGTCGACCGTGACCTGGCGTTCCTCCATCGCTTCGAGGAGGGACGACTGGGTCTTGGGCGGGGTGCGGTTGATTTCGTCGGCGAGCAGGAGATTGGTGAAGACCGGACCCGGCTGGAAGGAGAACTCGGTGGTGCGGGCGTCGTAGACGAGGGAGCCCGTGACGTCGCTGGGCATCAGGTCGGGGGTGAACTGGACGCGCTTGGTGTCGAGTTCGAGGGACGCGGCGAGGGCGCGTACGAGCAGGGTCTTGGCGACGCCCGGGACGCCTTCGAGCAGGACGTGGCCGCGGCAGAGCAGGGCCACGACGAGGCCGGTGACGGCGGGGTCCTGGCCGACCACGGCCTTGGAGATCTCCGTGCGCAGGGACTCCAGGGAGGAGCGGGCGCCGCCGGAGCTCCCGGCGTTGTCAGTGGTCGGGTCCATCATGAAGTACGTACCTCACTTTCGAGGGCGTCGAGTTGGTCGGCGAGGGCGATGAGCCCTGCGTCGTCGCCGGGGGGCGGGCCGAAGAGGAGGGGGAGCAGGTCCTGGCCGGGCGTGCGGAGACGGCTGGTCAGGGCGGACAGGAGCGCTTCGGGCGTATGGGCCTGGGCGGTGGGGACGCCGATGAGGGGGGCGAGTCGGGTGCGGGTGGCCGCGCGCAGGGCCGCGGCGGCGCGGTCGCGGGCGTCGGCCTTGCGGTAGAGGCGGGCGCGGCCCTCGGCGGTCTCGGAGGCGCGGATCGCGACGGGGAGTTTCTCGGGGACGAGGGGGCCGAGGCGGCGGGCGCGCCACAGGGCCGCGAGGACGGCGGCGAAGGTGAGCTGCAGCGTGCCCCAGAGCCAGCCGGAGGGGATCAGGTCGAAGAAGCTGTCGTCGGCTGTGTCGTCGACCGCGTCGTCGGAGAGCGAGGGGAGGTACCAGACCAAGTGGGGGCGCGAACCGAGCAGTTGCAGGGCGAGCGAGGCATTGCCGTGCTTGTCGAGGCGGTCGTTGTGGAGGATGTCGGGGGCGCCGAGGACGACCGTGTCGCCGCGCGCCGGGGACTTCTCCGGGGTGTTCCCCGTGGTGCCTTCCTGGGCTTCCTGTGGGGTGTCCTCCGGGTTGTCGCCGGTCTCCGGAGAGCCGTCCTTCGCGGTCGTGCTGGGGAGTACGAGAAGGCTGGGCAGGCCGTCGTAGCGGTAGCAGGACTCGGCGCCGGGGGCGAGGGAGTCGTAGCGGATGCCGCCGACGTCCGCGGAGCCGGCGCGGCGGGCCGCGGGCAGGTCGCAGTCCGGGGACAGCGTCGAGTCGTCGCTGGGGGTGGCGTCCGCGGCGACCCCGGGGGCGAGCTTCGCCACCGACGGGGTGCCGGGGGCGACCAGGACGGTGCGGCCGCCGGAGCCCTCGGTGGCGTCGTGCAGTTGGGACTGCTGACGGTCGGTGAGCAGGTCCGGGTTGGCCACCAGGAGGGTGGTGTCGGGGCCCGCGGCGGACCGCGCCTCGGCGGTGGTGGTGACGACGCGCGTGGACACGCCCCGGTCGGCGAGGAGTTCGGCGACGGCGCGGCTGCCGTAGGGGTCGGCGGAGCGCGGATCGAGTTTGCCGTGCTCGGCGTTGGAGCGGACGGCCGCGATGGCGACGGCGGTTCCCAGGAGGACGACGGCGGCGAGAACGATTCCTCGGGTGCGGGTCCAGAGCTGGCGGGGGGTGGGGGCCGTCGAGGTCGACGGGGCGTCCGGTGGTCCGCTGACGGGGGTCGATCCATCGGCAGGGGGCGGGCCGTCGGTGGCCGGTGCGGGGGCGGCGGTGGGCGTGGCGGGCGTGCTGGCGGGTGCTCCGGGGGCGCTGGTGGGTGGCCCGGCGGGGGCCTGGGGCGTGTGGGGCGTAGGTGTGGGCGGGGTGCCGGGGGAGTCCGTCATCGGATGGCTCCCCAGGAGGCGCTGGCCGGGGCGTCGGGTGTGGTGGTGAGGAGCGGCTTGGTGTGTTCCAGGTCGCGGTCCAGGTCGGCGAGCCGGTGGTACGCCGCTTCCGTGGCCGTGCGGCCTCCGTACGTCACGTCGTCGAACTCCAGAGCCGCCGCGTGCAGGCGGTCCTCGTGGCCGGGCAGGGGGCGGGCGGCCTCCGCGGCTGCCTCGTCGGCGGTGCGGCCGGGGCGCGGGTCGAGGAGGGCGCGTTCCTCCAGGGAGCGCACGATCGCCCGCATCCGCTCCTGGAGGGCCTGGGTCCAGTGGCCCTGGGCCGCGTGCGTCTCGGCGGCCGTGCGGTGCTCGGCGGCGCTGCGCGGGCGGTCGTCGAAGAGTGCCGCCGAGGTGGTGGGCGTGCGGTGGGGGGTGCCGAGGCGCCACCAGAAGGCCGCGGCGACCGCCACCACCGCGAGCACGATGACGACCAGGCCGATCACACCGCCCGGGGCCGCCCCGGAAGCCGCGCCGAACAGGTCGTCGACCCAGCCCCAGAAGCGGTTCAGGGCGCGCTGGAGGAGGCTCGGGTCGTTCTCGTGGTACATCGGCTTGGACAGCTCGCGCTCGGCCGCCTCCCGCGCGGGGCCGCTCGGGATCGTCACCGGGGGGTCGTCGCCGGTGCGGGGCAGCGTCACGCCCGTACGGATGCCGGAGCCGGGGGGTGACATGCCCACCGCGACGCCGGTTCCGGGCGGCACCACGGCCGCCCGGAAGCCGGGGCGCGGCGGCGCGGAGGCCGCGCCGAAGAAGGCGTGCGGCAGCCGTGCGGCCGCGCCGAGCACGTCGAGTACCGCCCCCGCCGGCGTCACCGCATCAGCTCCCCGGTGTGCCGGGGGCGTCGGTGGGGCCGTGGCCCGGCACACCGGCGGCGCGGGCCAGTTCGAGGTCGAGGGCCTCGCGGCGGATGCGCTGGTCGATGTAGAGGAGCACCGTGACCCCGGCGGTGATCGGGAACGTCAGCATGGAGCCGATCACCTGCCCGATGCCGCTGACGATCAGGAAGGTCCAGCCGACGTCGCTCGTGCTGCTGTCCAGGAAGCCGGACACACCGTCGCCGCTGACCGCGCCCGCGATGAGGGTGAACGGGATGCCGATGATCGACACGACGACGTTCGTGATGACCATGGCCAGCAGGTTGATGCCGAAAACCCGCCACCAGGAGAGGCGCACCAGCTTCGTGGAGCGGCGGAGCGCCTGCTTCACGCCCTGCTTCTCCAGCATCAGCGCGGGGGAGGCGAGGGAGAAGCGGACCACCAGCCAGACGGCGACGACGCCTGCCGCGATCCCGCCGAGGAAGATGAGGGCGATCCCGCCGTCGCCCCCGCCGGCGAGCGTGACCAGGAGGCCGGGCACGGTGCCGACGGCGACCACGCCCATGGCGATGAGCGGCAGGAGCAGCGTCAGACCGAGCAGCTTCCACAGTTGCGGCCGCGCGTCGCGCCAGGCCTCGGCCGTGGTGACCGACTTACCCAGCACGGCCCGGCTCGTGACCATCGTCAACAGGGCGGTCGCGACGATCGTGCCGAGCAGCATGACGACGATGACGACACCGAAGCCGAGGAGCGTGTCCCGCAGGGCGCGCGCCACCTCGCCGGAGGTCGCGCTGGAGTCGTCGAGGGCCTCGAGGCTGGTGTTGTCGTTGAGGACCAGACCCTGGAGGAGGACGAGGCAGAGCTCGGTGACGACGGCGACGGTCAGCGAGATGCCGAGGACCGTGCGCCAGTACGTACGCATCGTGGAGACCGCGCCGTCCAGGATCTCGCCGACGGCCAGCGGGCGCAGCGGGATGACGCCGGGCTTGGCGGCGGCCGGCGGGCCCTGCCAGGCGCCCCAGCCGCGGTACGGGCCACCGGGGCCACCGGGACCGCTGCCCCAGCCGGGCCCTCCGGAGCCACCGGGACCGCCCGGGCCGCCGGGACCTCCGCCCCAGCCCTGGCCGGGAGGCGCGGGCGGTGGTGGGTTCTGGCCGGGGGCCGGCGGGCTGGGCGCGGACCACTGGGCGGGCGGCGGCTGCTCCTTGGACCACTTCGAGCCCGGGCCGCTCGGCTGGTCCGCGGGCTCGTCGGACCCCTTCTTGCCGGGGTCGTGGCCGTCGGAGGGGGCAGATCCGGGCGAGGCCCAGCCCGGAGTGTCGTTCATCGTCGCTCCTTCACAGTGCCCGTCCGCCGTCGCGGCGGCAGGTTGGCAGCCATCGTGCCACGGGGCGGTTGCCCCGGGGCCAGGCGCGGTGCCGCGGAGGCCGAGCGCTGGCGCTGTATGGGCTGCACACCTTCTATTGTCCGGCGGGTAGCGGGCAGACTGGGCGGATGGCTGATCAGTACGCGCAATCCGGCGAGGCCGTGCGGCCGTCCGAGATCCCTGAGATCCCCGCGATCCCCGCGATTCCCGCGATCCGCTGGGACGAGCCACCGGAGGGGCCCGTCCTCGTCCTCCTCGACCAGACCCGGCTGCCGGGTGAGGAGAGCGAGCTGGTGTGCACCGACCCACCCGCCCTGGTGCAGGCCATCCGGACGCTCGCGGTGCGCGGGGCCCCGCTGCTCGGCATCGCGGGTGCGTACGGCGTCGCGCTGGCCGCGGCCCGCGGCTTCGACGTGGACGAGGCCGCCGACGCCCTCGCGGGTGCGCGGCCCACCGCGGTCAACCTGGCGTACGGCGCGCGCAGGGCCCAGACGGCGTACCGCGAGGCGCTGGCCGGTGGCGCGGACGAGCGGAGGGCGGCGGGGGCGGTCCTCGCCGCGGCGCGGGCGGTGCACGCGGAGGACGCCGAGGCCAGCGGGCGGATGGCGGTGCACGGCCTGGCGCTGCTCGACGAGCTGATGCCCGGCGGCGGCCACCGCGTCCTCACGCACTGCAACACGGGGGCGCTGGTCTCCGGAGGCGAGGGCACGGCGTTCGCGGTGGCGCTCGCCGCGCACCGAGAGGGGCGGCTGCGCAGGCTGTGGGTCGACGAGACCCGGCCGCTGCTCCAGGGCGCCCGGCTGACGGCGTACGAGGCGGCGCGCAACGGCATGCCGTACACGCTGCTGACCGACAACGCCGCGGGTTCGCTGTTCGCGGCCGGTGAGGTGGACGCCGTGCTGATCGGCGCCGACCGGATCGCGGCCGACGGGTCGGTGGCCAACAAGGTGGGGAGCTATCCGCTCGCGGTGCTCGCCCGTTATCACCACGTGCCGTTCATCGTGGTGGCGCCGGTGACGACCGTGGACCCGGAGACCCCGGACGGGGCCGCCATCGAGGTGGAGCAGCGGGCCGGCCATGAGGTGACGGAGGTCACAGTGCCCTTCGTGCCGGTGGCGGGGACCGGGGCGGAGGCGGGCGGGGGGATCGCGGTGGCGCCGCTGGGGACGCAGGCGTACAACCCGGCGTTCGATGTCACGCCGCCCGAGTTGGTGACGGCGATCGTCACGGAGGAGGGTGCCGTCTCACCCGTGACGGCGGAGGGTCTCGCCGAGCTGTGCGCCAGGTCGCGCCAGGTGACGATCAGCTAGTAGAGGGACGTCGTGAGGCGGTGACGTCCCCTCTCCGTGGCTCTGTACAGTGCCCGGCGGTCATGGTCGTGATCGCTTTGCTCTGTTCGCTGACGGTCATCGGACTGGCGGTCGTCGCCGTGCTCGGCATGGACTTCTTCGTCAACCTCGTGGAAGCTCTCAGCGGATAGCTCGGCGTATCTTCGCCGGCCGTGCGGGCAAGGTGATCCGGGCCCGGCATCCGTTACTGACATCAACGGTCGCGAACACGGGCAGACACCAGCGGGCACACGCGGTTAACGTCGCTGGTCAGTGACCTATCTCACCACCGTGTTCGCTGCCGTTATGAGAATGGGATGATGTCAGGCATGAAGGGACGAGTCCTTGTCGTCGACGACGACACCGCACTGGCCGAGATGCTCGGGATTGTGCTGCGTGGTGAAGGTTTTGAGCCGTCGTTCGTAGCTGATGGCGACAAGGCGCTGGCCGCTTTCCGGGAGGCCAAGCCCGATCTGGTGCTCCTCGACCTGATGCTGCCCGGCCGGGACGGCATCGAGGTGTGCCGCCTGATCAGGGCGGAGTCCGGGGTGCCCATCGTCATGCTCACGGCCAAGAGCGACACCGTGGATGTGGTGGTCGGTCTGGAGTCGGGGGCCGACGACTACATCGTCAAGCCGTTCAAGCCCAAGGAGCTGGTGGCCCGCATCCGTGCGCGGCTGCGCCGTTCCGAGGAGCCCGCGCCGGAGCAGCTGGCCATCGGTGACCTGGTCATCGACGTGGCGGGGCACTCCGTGAAGCGGGACGGGCAGTCGATCGCGCTGACGCCGCTGGAGTTCGACCTGCTGGTGGCGCTGGCCCGCAAGCCGTGGCAGGTGTTCACGCGCGAGGTGCTCCTGGAGCAGGTCTGGGGCTACCGGCACGCGGCGGACACCCGCCTGGTGAATGTGCATGTGCAGCGGCTGCGCTCCAAGGTCGAGCGCGACCCGGAGCGTCCGGAGATCGTCGTGACCGTCCGTGGCGTCGGTTACAAGGCCGGACCGAGCTGACGTGTCCCGGGACAGTTCCTCTCCGGCGCCCGGCGAACCGGGAACGCGGCCGGGGCGGGCTGTGCGGCCGTCGAGCCCGCCGCGGCGCGGTCCGCGGTTCGGGGCGCTGGTCGACAGCGGTCTGATGCTGCAGGGCGGCGTGCAGGGCAGCAGCCCGCTGCTGCGGCTCTTCACGCGCTGGGTGCGCCGCCCGCTGCTGCCGATGATGCGGCTGTGGCGGCGCAACATCCAGCTGAAAGTCGTCGTCACGACGCTTCTGATGTCGCTCGGTGTGGTGCTGCTACTCGGCTTCGTCGTCATGAGCTCGGTGAGCAACGGCCTGCTCAAGGCCAAGGTGAACGCGGCGCAGAGCCAGGCCGACGGCGGTTTCCGGGCCGCCCAGGAGCAGGCCAACACCGCTCACCAGCCCACCGGCCAGGGCGGTGACGCCGCGGACGGTCCCACCGCACAGAACGCCGCCGTATGGCTGTCCGAGCTGGCTGAACAGCTCGCCAGCGGCGGCCAGAACGCCTTCTACGTAGTCACGCTCAGCTCCAGCGCGAGCGACAGCGGCAGCGTGCGCGGGCCGCGGGCCTCCGGCGGCGTGGACCCGATCGAGAGCGTCCCCGTGGACCTGCGCGACCGGGTCGACGGCGGCTCGCTCGCGTACCAGAGCAATACGCGCATCGACTTCATCGACCACCGCGAGTCCCAGCCCGGCCTGGTCATCGGCAAGCAGCTCAGCGACCTCAACGGCGACTCGTACCAGCTCTACTACCTCTTCCCGCTGACGCAGGAAGAGGAGTCGATGAACCTGGTGCGCGGCACGCTCGCCACGGCCGGTCTGTTCGTGGTGGTGCTCCTCGGGGCCATCGCCTGGCTGGTGGTGCGTCAGGTCGTCACGCCCGTGCGGATGGCGGCCGGGATCGCCGAGCGGCTGTCCGCGGGGCGCCTTCAGGAACGGATGAAGGTCACCGGGGAGGACGACATCGCGCGCCTCGGTGAGGCCTTCAACAAGATGGCGTCGAATCTCCAGCTCAAGATCCAGCAGCTCGAGGAGCTGTCCCGGATGCAGCGGCGGTTCGTCTCCGACGTGTCGCACGAGCTGCGTACGCCGCTGACGACCGTGCGGATGGCCGCCGACGTCATCCATGAGGCACGCGTGGACTTCGACCCGGTGACGGCCCGCTCCGCGGAGCTGCTCGCCGACCAGCTGGACCGCTTCGAGTCACTGCTCGCCGACCTGCTTGAGATCAGCCGGTTCGACGCGGGCGCGGCGGCCCTGGAGGCCGAGCCGATAGATCTGCGTGAGGTGGTACGCCGGGTCGTGGGCGGCGCCGAGCCGTTGGCGGAGCGCAAGGGCATCCACATACGGGTCGTCGGCGACCAGCAGCCCGTCGTCGCCGAGGCGGACGCACGGCGGGTCGAGCGGGTGCTTCGCAACCTCGTCGTCAACGCCGTGGAGCACGGCGACGGCAAGGATGTGGTGGTCCGCCTCGCGGCCGCGGGCGGCGCCGTCGCCGTAGCGGTGCGGGACTACGGGGTCGGGCTCAAGCCCGGCGAGGCCACGCGCGTGTTCAGCCGCTTCTGGCGGGCCGACCCGGCACGCGCGCGTACCACCGGCGGGACGGGCCTCGGGCTCTCCATCGCCCTGGAGGACGCGCGCCTGCACGGCGGATGGCTGCAGGCCTGGGGCGAGCCGGGCGGCGGGTCGCAGTTCCGGCTCACGCTGCCGCGCACGGCCGACGAGCCGCTGCGGGGCTCACCGATACCGCTGGAGCCCGACGACTCCCGCCGCCACCGCGGCCTCAACGGCGCCGGGCTGCCCCTCGGGGGCGGTACGAAGCGGGCCACAGTGCCCCATCAGGCGCCCCCGGACCGGGTGCCGCCGCCCGTGCCCGCCAAGGCGCCCATCGCGCCCCGGCTGGCCGCGTCGGCCGCCCTGGACGTGGATCCGACGGCGCTGCCGGGCAGCGGGGCGCGGGTCGTACCGCGACAGGCCTGGGAGGAGTCGGGGGCGGCCTCCGGAGTGGGCGGGGAGTCCGCTGCGAGCCTGGCGGTCAGGGACGGATTCGAGTCCGGCGTGGACGACGCGTCCGTAGCGGGCGGAAGGTTCGGCGCGGACGTGGAAATCGGCCTCTACGGAGAGAGCGATTCGCATACGGGTGCCGCAGCGGCCGCGGAGGCCGATGCGGACACCGTCGGCGACGGCTCCGTAGACGGAGGTGCCCCGGCGGACAGGGACGTCCCAGCGGGTGCTGACGTCGTCGTGGACAGTGATGCCTCGACCGGCGGGAACGCTGTCGTGGACGGCGACGCCTCCGGCGCGAACGCAGGCGCGGACAGTGACACCCCCATCAGCACGGATGCGTCGGCGGACAGTGACGTCCCCACCGGCGCGGACGCCGTCGCGGGCAGGGAAGAGGAGGCCTCGCGTGGGCGCTGAGGGTCAACTGCGGGGGCGCATACGCCCGCTGCGCACCGGAGTGGTGCTCGCCGCGTGCGGCGTGCTGGTCGCCGGATGTGCCGCCATGCCCGACGAGGGCAACATGAAGAAGGTCGACGCCTCGCAGCGGCCCGACTCGCAGTCCCAGGTGCGGGTGTACGCGATGCCGCCGCCCGAGGACGCGGGTGCCGTCGACATCGTCCAGGGCTTCCTTGAGGCGCTGACCAGCGACGACCCGGACTTCGCGATCGCGCGGAAGTACCTCACGAAGAAGGCGTCCCAGAACTGGCACCCGGAGCGCTCCACCACGGTGCTCGCCGACGGCCCGAACACGGTCGCGGACAACGTGGGCAACAACAGCGAGGGCGAGCGCACGTACTCGCTGACCGGCCGCAGGCTCGCCACGGTCAACGCGCAGCGCGCGTACAAGCCCGACGCGAAGCAGTACCGGCAGGCCGTGCACCTCACCCAGCAGAGCGGCCCGAACGGCCCGGTGTGGCGCATCGACGTCCCGCCCTCGGGCGTCGTGATCGGCGAGTCCGACTTCGAGCGGAACTACCAGGCCGTCAACAAGTACTACTTCGCGTTGCCTCCGGGGAACGTGAAAACCCGTGACAGGCCCGGCGGGCAGCAGGGGCTCGTCGCGGACCCCATCTACGTACGCCAGCGCATCGACCCGCTGACCGAGACGGTGCGGGCGCTGCTCGACGGCCCCAGCAACTGGCTCGCGCCGGTGGTGCGTTCGGCGGTCCCGATAGGTGCGCGGCTCGCCTCCGGCACCAAGTCGCTGACGCCCGACGACAAGAACAAGCTGGTCGTGCCGCTGAACGACCGTGCCGACACGCTCGGGCACGATCAGTGCACGCAGGTGGCCGCCCAACTGCTCTTCACGCTCCAGGACCTGACGGCCTCCGGCGTGGAACAGGTGGAACTGCAGCGCAGAAACGGCTCGCAGCTGTGTGTCCTCAGCAAGGACCGCGCCGAGACCGTCGCGCCGCACCGCACGGCGGACCTCCCGGCGTACCAGTACTTCATCGACGAGAAGAAGCGCCTGGTCCGGATGCCCGGGAACGCGGGCAGCAACGCCGCGCCCGAGCCGGTGACCGGGCCGTTCGGCGACGAGGAGCAGCCGCTGCGCTCGGCGGCGGTGTCCCGCGACGAGGAGCACGCGGCCGGGGTGTCCCCCGACGGGCGGCGGCTCTACACGACGTCGGTGGTGTCCAAGTCCACGCTCGGCGGGCCGGAGCTGCGCTCCCACGCCAAGTCGGAGAAGGACGGCCTCTCGACGCCCAGTTGGGACGGGCGGGGCAACCTGTGGGTGGCCGACCGGGACCGGAAGCGGCCGCGGCTGCTGTGGCTCTCGGAGGGCACCGGCGAGCCGGTCCAGGTCCGCGTCCCCGACCTGAACGGGCGCATCGAGGCGGTGCGGGTCGCGGCCGACGGGGTGCGGGTCGCGCTCCTGGTGACGAAGAACGGCGAGACCAAGCTGCAGATCGGCCGCGTCGAGTGGACGGACGGCAAGGGCGGACAGCCCGACATCTCCGTCGTCGAACTGCTTGAGGCGGCACCGCAGATGGAGGAGGTCACCGCCATGTCCTGGGCTGGCGTCAGCCGCCTCGTGGTGGTCGGCCGTGAGTCCGGCGGTGTGCAGCAGATGCGGTACGTCCAGTGCGACGGGTCCGCGCGGACGGGGGCGACGCTGCCCGGCCTCACCGGCGCGAAGGAGATCGCCGCGTCGGAGGACGAGCGGCAGCCGCTGGTGGCGCACTCGGACGACGGGATCGTGCGGCTGCCGTCCGGGGCGCAGTGGCAGACCGTGGTCAAGGAGGGGACGGCGCCGATCTACCCCGGGTGAGGGGTTCCTCTTGGTCTGGAGGGCTTCCCTCCGGTCCGGGTGAGTGAGTCGGTGGTGGTCGGGCTGGCCAGGCTGGTCTGCGTGAGTCGGTGCTGGTCGGGCTGGCCCGGGTGTGCCGATGCTGGCCGAGGTGAGCCGGACCTGGCCGGGCTGGCCCGGGTGCGCCGGACCCGGTCGGACGGGGGCGGTTCCGCTCCTCGTCCTCATCCGCACCCGCGCACTCCCCGTGCCCTCGCCGTCGGGCCTCGCGTTCCTTCAGCGCGTGGTCCCTCCCACCTCCAACAGCGCTTCGTCCCAGGTCAATCGGGGTGCGCCGAGTTATCCACAGGTGGTTGTCCACAGGGGTGGCCGGGCGGCGTGCGGGTTGGCACAGTGGGGACATGCGGGGGTGGTGGCAGGACCTCACGGATCTGGTGCTGCCGGCTGACTGCGCGGGCTGCGGGCGGCCGCGCGTGGCGCTGTGCGCCGGGTGCCGGGCCGCGCTGTGCGGGGCGGCGCCGCGCGGGGTGCGACCGGACCCGGAGCCGCGTGGGCTGCCGGTGGTGCACGCGGCCGCGCCGTACGGGGAAGCGGTGCGGGCGGTGCTGCTCGCGCACAAGGAACGGGGCGCGCTGCCGCTGGCGGGGGTGTTGGGCGAGGCCCTCGCGGGGGCGGTGTTGGCGGGGCTCCGGGCCGCGGAGGTGGACGGGGCGGAGAGCGTGGCGGCGGACGGGGCCGTGGGCCAAGTCCCTGTAGGGCCTGTGCTGTTGGTTCCGGTGCCGTCCGCGCGGCGGTCGGTGCGGGCGCGCGGGCACGACCCGGTGCGCCGGATCGCGTTGGCGGCGGCGGGGGAGCTGCGGCGGGCCGGGATGCCGGTGAGCGTGCTGTCCGTGTTGCGGCAGCGGCGCGTGGTCGCGGATCAGGCGGGGCTCAACTCCCGGCAGCGGCAGGCGAACCTGTCGGGCGCGCTGGAGGTGGCGGCCGGTGCCGGGCGGCTGCTGCGGGGTGCGGGGCGGATCGTCGTCGTGGACGACCTCATGACGACGGGTGCCTCGCTGACCGAGGCGGCGCGGGCGTTGGGAGGCGTATGTGGCGTACACGGGGTAGGCGACAGGGCAGGGGGCGAGGGGGACGGCGAGAGTGCGGAGGGCGCGGAGGGTGCCGAGGGCCGGGTGGGCCAGCGGGGTCAGGAGGAGGTGGCGGCAGGGGTGACCGGCGAGGGCAGAGGGAGCGACAGGATCGGACGGAGGACACAGGTGGCGGCGGAGCGCCAGGTCGGGTTCCGGCCAAGCTGGAGCGGCCGGGACGGCGTCGTGGGGAGGGCCGGGAAAGGGCGTCCGGCCAGCGGAATGGCGCGCTTAAACATCATCCAGGCAGCAGTTGTCGCCACTTCCGCGACTTCTTTCGAAATAAACCGGAACTGACCGAGAACTTTCATCGTTGCAGGTAGTGAGAGGGCCTATCCACCCGAATGGAGGTACGTGTCAGTAGAGGGTGACGACATCCGTCCGGGCGAGATATGTTCGGTTGTGAGGAACGGCGGACTGCGCCCCTCGCATATCGGAATGCTGGTCTCTGGGTTCTCCGTAATCACCCGGGGCCGGTGGGGTGGAGATCTTGTCCACGGGGGAGGAGGAGGTGGAAGTCACCGAGTCCGAGGCTCCGGGAGTTTCCGGGGCCTGGTGCAAAAGGGAGAAGCTCCGCCGAAGCAGCGGAGCTATCCGGGAACGGAGTTCTGCGTGGACATCGTCGTCAAGGGCCGCAAGACCGAGGTGCCCGAGCGGTTCCGCAAGCACGTGGCCGAGAAGCTGAAGCTGGACAAGATCCAGAAGCTCGACGGCAAGGTGATCAGCCTCGACGTCGAGGTGTCCAAGGAAACCAACCCGCGTCAGGCCGACCGTTCCGACCGCGTGGAGATCACCGTCCGTGGACGTGGACCCGTGATCCGTGCGGAAGCCTCGGCGTCGGATCAGTACGCGGCGCTCGACCTGGCCACCGCCAAGCTCGAGGCACGACTGCGCAAGCAGCACGAGAAGCGGCACAACAGGCGCGGCAACGGCAGGCTCACCGCCGCTGAAGTCGCCACCCAGGTCCCGGACGCGGCGCTTCTCAACGGAGACGGCAGCCTGGTCCGTGACGAAGAGCCCGAGGGCGTGCCCACCACCAGGATCGGCTCCCTGGAGATCCAGGGCGAAGGCCCCCTCGTGGTCCGCGAGAAGACGCACGTCGCGGCGCCCATGTCCCTCGACCAGGCGCTCTACGAGATGGAACTGGTCGGACACGACTTCTACCTGTACGTCGACTCCGAGACCAAGGAACCCAGCGTCGTCTACCGGCGGCACGCCTACGACTACGGCGTCATCCGCCTCAACACCGACCCCATGGTCACGCACCCGCAGGCCGGCGGGAGCGGGGTCCTCGGCGGCTGACACTCCCTTCGCGGAGCGCACGGAAGGGTGCCCCTGGAGCGCTGGTGCGCCCCCAGGGGCACCCCCGTGCGACCACTGGGCGCACGACCGGGGGGTCGGGCATGGAATCATGGGCCCGACGGCCCAACCCGCTTGACTCTGCCTAGGGTTGGCGCAGCCAAGGCAAGAGACTGGCCCTGGCCTTCAGGGGGAGGAACGATGGCGGACAGCTTCGGACCGATGCGGAGCGAAGATGCCGGTGACGGCATCGGCATCGGCACGGACGCGGGCGCCCCGCGCAAGGAGCCCATCAGGGTCCTGGTCGTGGACGACCACGCGCTCTTCCGTCGCGGCCTGGAGATCGTCCTCGCCGCCGAGGAGGACATCCAGGTGGTCGGGGAGGCCGGCGACGGCGCCGAGGCGGTGGACAAGGCCGCTGACCTGCTGCCGGACATCGTGCTCATGGACGTACGGATGCCGAAGCGCGGCGGCATCGAGGCGTGCACCTCCATCAAGGAGGTGGCGCCCAGCGCCAAGATCATCATGCTGACGATCAGCGACGAGGAAGCGGATCTCTACGACGCCATCAAGGCGGGCGCGACCGGCTATCTCCTGAAGGAGATCTCCACCGACGAGGTCGCCACGGCCATCCGCGCGGTGGCCGACGGGCAGTCGCAGATCAGCCCCTCGATGGCCTCGAAGCTGCTCACCGAGTTCAAGTCGATGATCCAGCGCACCGACGAGCGGCGGCTCGTGCCCGCCCCCCGGCTGACCGACCGGGAGCTGGAGGTCCTCAAGCTCGTCGCCACGGGGATGAACAACCGGGACATCGCCAAGGAGCTGTTCATCTCCGAGAACACCGTGAAGAACCACGTGCGCAACATCCTGGAGAAGCTGCAGCTGCACTCCAGGATGGAGGCCGTGGTCTACGCGATGCGGGAGAAGATCCTCGAGATCCGCTGATCCCCGGCGGCGGCCCCGGTCGGGGGCCGGGCGGAGCCGAGGTCAGCTGACCGCTCGGACCAGGTCCGCGGTCAGCTCCGGACGGTCGACGCGCTCGATGCGTACGGAGTCGCAGTCCACCCACCGCGCCGCCTCGAGCAGCGCCTGCGCCACCGCGGGTACCGCCTTCGGGCCCTCCAGGGACACCTGCTTGGCCACCAGCGTGGAGCCCTCGCGCGCGGGGTCCACGCGGCCGACCAGACGGCCGCCCGCGAGGACAGGCATCGCGAAGTAGCCGTACACCCGCTTCGGCTTGGGGACGTACGCCTCCAGGCGGTGCGTGAAGCCGAAGATCCGCTCGGTGCGGGCCCGCTCCCAGATCAGGGAGTCGAACGGCGACAGGAGCGTGGTGCGGTGGCGGCCGCGCGGGGGTGTCGCCAGCGCTTGCGGGTCCGCCCAGGCCGGCTTGTCCCAGCCCGCCACGGCCACCGGGACCAGGCCCGAGTCCGCCACCACCGCGTCGAACTCCTCGCCCTTCAGGCGGTGGTAGTCCGCGATGTCCGCGCGCGTGCCCACGCCCAGGGACCGGCCCGCCAGGGCCACCAGGCGGCGTACGCACTCCTTGTCGTCCAGGTCGTCGTGCAGCAGCTCGTCCGGGACGGCGCGCTCCGCCAGGTCGTACACCCGCTTCCAGGAGCGGCGCTCCGTGCACACCACCTCGCCGTACATCAGCGCGCGCTCCACGGCGATCTTGGAGTCGGACCAGTCCCACCACTCGCCCTTGTTCTTCGCGCCGCCCAACTCCGTCGCCGTGAGCGGGCCTTCGGCGCGGAGCTGCTTGATGACCTGGTCGTACGCGCCGTCCGGGAGGTCGTGGTGCCAGTGCGGGCGGGCGCGGTAGGCGCGGCGGCGGAAGGCGAAGTGGGGCCACTCCTCGATGGGGAGGATGCAGGCCGCGTGGGACCAGTACTCGAAGGCGTGGGGTCGTGCCGGGGTCGTACCGGGGGGTGTGGCCGTCCAGTACGACGACTCGACCTGCTTGCGGCCCACCGCGCCCAGGCGGGCGTACGGGATCAGTTCGTGGGAGCGGGCCAGGACCGAGATCGTGTCCAGCTGGACCGCGCCGAGGTGGCGGAGCACGCCGCGGACGCCTGACCTTCGGTCGGGGGCGCCGAGGAAGCCCTGGGCTCGTAGGGCGATGCGGCGGGCCTCGTCGGCGGAGAGGGTGAGGTGGGGGCGCGGCATGCTCGTCGTCATGGGCGGAACGATAGGGGGAGGGTCTGACAGCGGGGGTGGGGTGCGGGGCCTCGCGGGGCCCCGCACCCCCTGGGCCTCAGCTGTTCGCTCGCCGTGCCGTGCGGGTGGGGCAGCCCGCGCCGATCGCGCTGCGCGCTCGTCCTCAAGCGCCGGACGGGCTGGGCAGGTACGGCTGGAGGGACGGGAGGGCGATGTCCGAGGGGAGCAGGGCACCTACCCAGCAGTCGCGGAGGGTGCCCTTGTTGAGGAGGGCGGCGCGGAGGGTGCCTTCGATGGTGAAGCCGGCTTTTTCGGCTACCGCGCGGGAGCCGTGGTTGCCGACTTCCGCGCGCCATTCGAGGCGGGTGCAGCCGAGGCGTTCGAAGGACCAGTGGGCGACGGCCTGGGCGACCTCGGTCATGTAGCCCTGGCCGCGGTGTTCGGCGGCGGTCCAGAAGCCGATCTCCCAGGCGCCCGAGCGCGGGTGGTGCAGGCTGGCGGCGGCGACGAGGGGGCCGCCGCCGCGCGGGCGTACGGCCCAGGTGTACTCCATGTCGTAGCGCCAGCCGTCCGGGACCATGCGGCCGACGAAGCCCTCGGCGTCCACGCGCGCGTAGGGCGACGGGACCGTGGTCCAGCGCTGGATCTCGGGATCCTGGCAGGCCGCGTACACCTCGTCGATGTCGTCCGGCGTGAAGGTGCGCAGCAGCAGGCGCTCGGTGGTGAGGGTGACGGGCTCCATCGGCTGATTCTGCTTGTGGCGGAGCGGGTGACGCCAGCGGTTTGTACGGGGGCGGTCTCCTCGCCGATAGGGGGCGGGGGTGTACCGGAGGTGCCGTGGGGGAGGAGTCGGGGGTGGGGTGAGGGAGGATTCGGGGGTCGGGAGCGGCACCTTCGCGGGTGCCCGGCCGTTGACGTCATGGCAGACCTCCCGGCACGGCCGGGTCCTCGCATACGATGGCCGTTGCCCGACGAGTAAAACCGACCGTGCCAGCGCCCGACCGGCAAGGAGACCAACCCCCGTGTCCGTCCTCTCGAAGATCATGCGTGCAGGCGAAGGCAAGATCCTGCGCAAGCTGCACCGCATCGCGGACCAGGTCAACTCCATCGAAGAGGACTTCACCGCCCTCTCCGACGCCGAGCTGCGCGCGTTGACCGCGGAGTACAAGGAGCGGTACGCCGACGGCGAAACCCTCGACGACCTCCTGCCGGAAGCCTTCGCCACGGTCCGCGAGGCCGCCAAGCGCGTCCTCGGCCAGCGGCACTACGACGTGCAGATGATGGGCGGCGCGGCCCTGCACCTCGGCTATGTCGCGGAGATGAAGACCGGTGAGGGCAAGACGCTGGTCGGCACCCTGCCCGCGTATCTGAACGCACTCTCGGGCAAGGGCGTGCACCTGATCACGGTCAATGACTACTTGGCCGAGCGCGACTCCGAGATGATGGGTCGCGTCCACAAGTTCCTCGGCCTGAGCGTCGGCTGCATCCTCGCGAACATGCCGCCCGCCGAGCGCCGCGAGATGTACAACTGCGACATCACGTACGGCACGAACAACGAGTTCGGCTTCGACTACCTCCGCGACAACATGGCGTGGTCCCAGGAGGAACTGGTCCAGCGCGGCCACAACTTCGCGATCGTGGACGAGGTCGACTCGATCCTCGTCGACGAGGCGCGTACGCCGCTGATCATCTCCGGCCCCGCCGACCAGGCCACCAAGTGGTACGGCGACTTCGCCAAGCTGGTCACCCGCCTCACCAAGGGCAAGCCCGGCGAGCCCCTCAAGGGCATCGAGGAGACCGGGGACTACGAGGTCGACGAGAAGAAGCGCACCGTCGGCATCCACGAGTCCGGCGTCGCCAAGGTCGAGGACTGGCTCGGCATCGACAACCTCTACGAGTCGGTGAACACCCCGCTCGTGGGTTACCTGAACAACGCCATCAAGGCCAAGGAACTCTTCAAGAACGACAAGGACTACGTCGTCATCGACGGCGAAGTCATGATCGTCGACGAGCACACCGGCCGTATCCTCGCCGGCCGCCGCTACAACGAGGGCATGCACCAGGCGATCGAGGCGAAGGAAGGGGTGGACATCAAGGATGAGAACCAGACCCTGGCGACCATCACCCTGCAGAACTTCTTCCGCCTCTACAAGCGCCACGACCACGAGGGCAAGGAAACCCCCGGCCTCTGCGGCATGACCGGTACGGCCATGACCGAGGCCGCCGAGTTCCACCAGATCTACAAGCTGGGCGTCGTGCCGATCCCGACGAACCGGCCCATGGTCCGCGCCGACCAGTCCGACCTGATCTACCGCACCGAGGTCGCCAAGTTCGCCGCCGTCGTCGACGACATCGCGGAGAAGCACGAGAAGGGCCAGCCGATCCTGGTCGGCACCACCTCCGTCGAGAAGTCGGAGTACCTCTCGCAGCAGCTCTCCAAGCGCGGCGTCCAGCACGAGGTCCTGAACGCCAAGCAGCACGACCGGGAGGCGACGATCGTCGCCCAGGCCGGCCGCAAGGGCGCCGTCACCGTCGCCACGAACATGGCCGGACGAGGCACCGACATCAAGCTCGGCGGCAACCCCGACGACCTCGCCGAGGCGGAGCTGCGCCAGCGCGGCCTCGACCCGGTCGAGCACGTCGAGGAGTGGGCCGCGGCGCTGCCCGCCGCCCTGGAGAAGGCCGAGCGCTCCGTGCAGGCCGAGTTCCAAGAGGTCAAGGACCTCGGCGGGCTGTACGTCCTCGGCACCGAGCGGCACGAGTCGCGCCGCATCGACAACCAGCTGCGCGGCCGCTCCGGCCGTCAGGGCGACCCCGGCGAGTCCCGCTTCTACCTGTCCCTCGGTGACGACCTGATGCGCCTGTTCAAGGCCCAGATGGTCGAGCGCGTGATGTCGATGGCCAACGTCCCCGACGACGTGCCGATCGAGAACAAGATGGTCACCCGCGCCATCGCCTCCGCGCAGTCCCAGGTCGAGCAGCAGAACTTCGAGACCCGCAAGAACGTCCTCAAGTACGACGAGGTCCTCAACCGCCAGCGCGAGGTCATCTACGGAGAGCGCCGTCGGGTCCTGAAGGGCGAGGACCTGCACGAGCAGATCGTGCACTTCATGGACGACACCATCGACGCCTACGTCACCGCGGAGGCCGCCGAGGGCTTCGCCGAGGAGTGGGACCTCGACCGCCTGTGGAGCGCCTTCAAGCAGCTCTACCCGGTGAAGGTCACCGTCGAGGAGCTGGAGGACGAGGTCGGCGACCGTGCCGGTCTGACCGCCGAGTTCATCTCCGAGGCCATCAAGGACGACGTCCACGCGCAGTACGAGTCCCGTGAGGCGCAGCTCGGCTCCGACATCATGCGCGAGCTGGAGCGCCGCGTCGTGCTGTCCGTCCTGGACCGCAAGTGGCGCGAGCACCTCTACGAGATGGACTACCTCCAGGAGGGCATCGGCCTGCGCGCCATGGCGCAGAAGGACCCCCTGGTCGAGTACCAGCGCGAGGGCTTCGACATGTTCAACGCCATGATGGACGGCATCAAGGAGGAGTCCGTCGGCTATCTGTTCAACCTGGAGGTCCAGGTCGAGCAGCAGGTCGAGGAGGTCCCGGTGTCGGACGCCACGCCGTCGCTCTCCAAGGACGGCGCCCAGGACGCGGTCCCGGCCGGTGCCCGCCCGGAGATCCGCGCCAAGGGCCTCGACGCCCCGCAGCGCCCCGACCGCCTGCACTTCCAGGCGCCGAACGCCGAGGGCGGTGTCGACGAGGGCGACTTCGCGACCTCCGACCAGCCGTCCGGCAGCACGACGGCGTCCGGCGACGGCCTGACCCGCGCGGAGCGCCGCAAGGCCCAGAAGGGCGGACGGCGCCGCAAGAAGTAGCGCTGCCGCGCAGGGCGTAGGCAGGGTTTGTGCGAGGGCCGGACACCGGGTGGTGTCCGGCCCTTCGCGTTGTCGGCGGTCGGCCTGTCGGCGATCAGCCCGTCGGCGATCAGTCTGCTGGTGGTCAGCCGCGGTGGAGGGGCGGTCCGGCCACCTCCACCGCCGTGCAGCGCCAGCGCTGGTCGTCGCCCCGGTGCAGGCGGAACGCGAGGGCGCGTAACGCCGTGCCCGCGCCCACGCGCGCGAAGACCTCGAAGACCCCGGGGCGCACCTCGTAGTGCCCGACCCGGTGCACGGCCGGGCGGTGACCGCCGACCGTGCCCAGGGGGCGGCGTTCGGCGAGGCGGGCCAGGTCGTCGTACGCGGTGTGGGCGATGTGACGGGCCACCCAGTGCAGGGGGCGCTGACCGCTGAGGACCAGCATGAGGCGCTCGGTGAACAGCTCCGTGGGGTGCGGGGGCGGCTGGACCGGCGTGAGCGGCTGGCGCGGGCGGCGCGGCTCGGGGACGCGGGTGTCGTGACGGCCCGGCGGGTGGGTGCCGGGTGGGCGGCTGCCCGGCGGGCGGGTGGCCGGGGGGCGGGTGCCCGGTGGGCGTGGGCCGCCCGGGCGGCGGCGGGGCCTCGTCATGACCTTGGGCATGGGGGCCGGGGGCGTGTGGGGCCGGGTGGCTGTTCGGGGGCCGGGAGCGGGGGCGGGGGCGGGGCGGGCGGGGGAGGTGGTTGCGGGCTCGGGCATGGTGCGGGCTCCGTCCGGGGCTCGGGGTGGGGTGTTCGGTGGGTCCGCCGGTGAGTACCGGGGGGTAACTTGTGCTGGGGATCTTGTACGGGGGCCGGGGCGGGTGCCGCAACGGTCGGCGAGGGGGTCCGCGGGGCCCGGAGTGGTTCACTCATCTGGGTGAGCGGGGGTGGTGCGGAGCCCGTGTTCGCCGGGGCCGGGCGGGTGAGGGCGTGGCTCAGGGTGGACGCGGCCGGGGGGTCGGGCGGCAGCTCGAAGGGGGACGCCCGCACGTATCCTGGGGGCCCGTCCCGGGAGTCCTGGAGGCCCCTCCCGGGAGCCTTCGCGACTACGAAAGCGGCCAGCCATGCGCGTGTACGTTCCCCTGACACTGCCCCGTCTCGCGCAGGCGCACGAGGCCGGTGAGCTGGGTCCCGGGCCGCTGACCGCGTACGCCGTGACGCCCGCGCTGCGCGAGTGGTACGTCTCGGACGACCTTGAGGAGCTGGAGTACGCGGCCCTGAACCGGGCGGCGCTGCACTCCCTGCGGCTGCTCGCCGGGGAGCCGGGGACCGCGCGGCGGCGGGTCGTCCTCGCGGCGGACGTGCCGGACGGCGCGGCGGTCGTCGACCCCGACCGCGGGCTCGACCGGGGTGCGCTCGGCGAGGTGCGGATCACGGCCGCGCTGCCGTTGGCCAAGGCGGCCGCGGTGCATGTGGACGGCGGGGACGCCGAGGCCGACGTCGTCGCCGCTGCGGACGCGTTGGGCGCCGCGGACCAGGGGGACGATGACGCGCAGTTCGTCGTCGACGGGGCCGAGGACCATGAGCTGCTCTGGTTCGCCACGCAGGAGATCCCGAATCTGGTGCGGCCGGAGGCGTAGCCCGAGGTGGGCGGCCCGCGTGGACGGCGCCGCGCCCAGGTGTCGCGCCCCGGGCGGGGCTCGGGCCGGTCGGGCTGTCGGTGGGGGCGGGTACGGTTTTTGGCATGGGGAAGCTACAGCGCGGGGCGCACATCGTTTGGGACTGGAACGGGACCCTTCTGTACGACATCGATGCCGTGATCGGCGCGACGAACGCGTCGTTCCTGGAGATCGGGCTCGAGCCGATCACGCTGGAGCGGTATCGGGAGCTGTACTGCGTGCCGGTGCCGCTGTTCTACAAGCGGCTCATGGGGCGGCTGCCCAGCGAGGACGAGTGGCTTGTGATGGACGCGGTGTTCCACAAGCACTACGGGGCCCGGGTGGACGCCTGCGGGCTGGCCGAGGGGGCAGCCGAGTTGCTCGCCTCGCGGCAGGCCTCTGGGCGTACGCAGTCGTTGTTGTCGCTTGCTCCGCATGAGCACTTGGTGCCGTTGGTGCGGCGGCACGGGATCGCTGAGCGGTTCGTGCGGATCGATGGGCGTACGGATTCCTCCCATGCCGGGAAGGCCGAGCGGATGGTTCGGCATCTGGGGGAGTTGGGGGAGGTCGAGGCCGGGCGGGTCGTCGTGATCGGGGACGCCGTGGACGACGCCGTTGCCGCGCTGCATGTGGGGGCGCGGGCCGTGCTGTACACCGGGGGGTCGCACAGTCGGGCCAGCCTTGAGGTGGCTGGGGTGCCCGTTGTCGACAGCCTTGATGAGGCGGTGGAGACCGCGGAGCGGCTGGTCGCCTGAGGGTGGGCGGCTCGGCGCCCTGGGTCGGCCGGGGAGCCGCGGTCGTG
Source organism: Streptomyces flavofungini (assembly GCF_014650815.1). GTDB lineage: Bacteria > Actinomycetota > Actinomycetes > Streptomycetales > Streptomycetaceae > Streptomyces > Streptomyces flavofungini. Next base: position 899,536 of record NZ_BMVR01000001.1, on the reverse strand, counting down.
ACAGCTGGCGCCGGACCCGGGCTGTGCCCACCCGTGCCGCCCCTGGCGGCCCAGCTGCCCGCCGGGGGGACCGGCAGGCACGGCGCCCCCGGCTGCCCGCAGCGGAGACCGGCGGGCGGGGCGGCCGGAGGGGAGGGGTGGCTAGGTCACCGGAGCCTTGGCCCTCAGCACCGTGAGGAACTCTCGCATCCAGCGTGAGTGGTCCGGCCAAGCCCTCGATGAGACCAGCGTGCCGTCCACCACCGCCTCCGCGTCCTGGTATGTCGCGCCGGCCGTCTGCATGTCGATTTCCAGGGCCGGGTAGGCCGTGACGCGGCGGCCCGCCAGGGCGCCCACGGCCGCGGTGAGGAGAGGGCCGTGGCAGATCTGGGCGACGGGCTTGTCCGCGTCGAAGAAGGACTTGAGGATCTTGCGCAGCTCGGGGTCGCCGCGGAGGTACTCGGGGGCGCGGCCGCCGGGGATGACCAGGGCGACGTACTGACCGGGGTCGACCTCGGCGAAGGCCAGGTCGGCGGGCCAGGTGTAGCCCGGCTTCTCCGTGTACGTGTCGAAGCCCGGCTCGAAGTCGTGCACCACGAACTGGAGCTTCTTGCGGGCGGGGGCCGCGATGTGGACGTCGTAGCCCTCCTCGCGCAGCCGCTGGTAGGGGTAGAGGACCTCCAGTGACTCAGCCGCGTCACCGGTGACTATGAGGATCTTGGCTGCCATCGCTGTTCGCTCCCGGGGTCGCTGGTGTCGCCAGGGTCAGGTCGCGCGCTGTATGGTCCGTCGGGCTCGCTGTGTGGTCCGTCACGCTCAACGTGCATCGCTTCGCCGCGTTTGCCAAGAGGGCGCCCGGATTGGCGCGGGCGCGCCCCCGACCGGCCCGCAGCGCGCCCGGCGCGTGCCGACCGCGTGCCCGGCGCGTGCCGACCCCTTGCCCGGCGGGTGCCGACCGTGTCCGACCGCCCGTCCCCGCCCGCCTGCCGCACGTCCACCACGCGTCCGCCCCGCCCCCGTGGCCGGTTCGGCACACGATGCGCGAGATGCGACTGTGCAGACTGTCAAAGTTGACCCCCTGGTTTTGTACACATACGGCTCATGACGACTTCCGGGTGCGGGGCGATAGCCTTGTCCCGTGATCAGCGCGATATCCCGCGGAGGCGACGGCGCCTCCGCCCCGCGCCCGGAGACCACGGTGTACACGAACCGTGCCGGGCGCCTCGCTGACGACTCTTCCCAGAGCGGACGTCGCGGACATCGCAGACACCTGGGCCGGCCAATGACTTCGCCAGAAATGGCGGATTTCCGCTCGCTCAGCGCTCATCGCGGCATAACGTCGACCTCGACCGGAGACCCCGTGTCGCGGCGTCATGTCACATCACTTCCTTCTACGTCACGCAACGGCGCGCGACAGGAGTCAGAGGACAATGCAGACCAAGCTGGACGAAGCCAAGGCCGAGCTGCTCGCGCGGGCCGCCCGGGTAGCTGAGAACAGCCCGGTCGGGGGGCGCCTGCCAACGGGAGCACCGACCGGGTCCACGGGCGGGAGCCCCGACACCGGCGGGTCCGCCCCGGGCGCCCGCAAGGGCGGCAAGACCGGCAAGGCCGCCGCGGCGGACCAGGCCGACCCGGCGGACCCCTCGAAGGTGCTCGCGTTCCTCCAGCGCTACTACCTGCACACCGCTCCCGAGGACCTGAGCGACCGCGACCCGGTCGACGTCTTCGGCGCCGCCTACTCCCATTACCGACTGGCCGAGACCCGCCCCCAGGGCACCGCCAACGTCCGGGTGCACACCCCGACCGTCGAGGAGAACGGCTGGACCTGCAGCCACTCCGTCGTCGAGGTCGTGACCGACGACATGCCGTTCCTGGTGGACTCCGTCACCAACGAGCTGTCCCGGCAGGGACGCGGCATCCACGTCGTCATCCACCCGCAGGTGGTGGTCCGCCGCGACCTCACCGGCAAGCTCCTCGAAGTACTCCCCGAGGGCCAGAACGTCGGCGCCGAGCGCCCGCACGACGCCGTCACCGAGTCCTGGATCCACGTCGAGATCGACCGTGAGACCGACCGAGCCGACCTGAAGCAGATCACCGCCGATCTGCTGCGCATCCTGTCCGACGTCCGCGAGACGGTCGAGGACTGGGACAAGATGCGGGACGCCGCGCTGCGCATCGCCGACGAGCTGCCGACCGAGCCGACCGCCGACGACGTGCGCGACCAGGAGGTCGAGGAGGCCCGCGAGCTGCTGCGCTGGCTGTCCGCCGACCACTTCACGTTCCTCGGCTACCGCGAGTACGACCTGACGGACGAGGACTCCCTCGCCGCCGTCCCCGGCACCGGCCTCGGCATCCTGCGCGCCGACCCGCACCACAGCGAGGACGACGACCACCACCCGGTCAGCCCGTCCTTCAACCGCCTGCCGGCCGACGCCCGCGCCAAGGCCCGCGAGCACAAGCTCCTGGTCCTGACGAAGGCCAACAGCCGCTCCACGGTGCACCGGCCCAGCTACCTCGACTACGTCGGCGTGAAGAAGTTCGACGAGCACGGCAACGTCGTCGGCGAGCGCCGCTTCCTCGGCCTGTTCTCCTCGGCCGCGTACACCGAGTCGGTGCGCCGCGTGCCGGTCATCCGCCGCAAGGTCGAGGAGGTCCTCAAGGGCGCGGGCTTCACGCCCAACAGCCACGACGGCCGGGACCTGCTGCAGATCCTGGAGACGTACCCGCGCGACGAGCTGTTCCAGACCCCGGCCGACGAGCTGCGGGCCATCGTCACGTCCGTGCTGTACCTCCAGGAGCGCCGCCGCCTGCGCCTGTACCTGCGCAAGGACGAGTACGGCCGTTACTACTCCGCGCTCGTCTACCTGCCCCGCGACCGCTACACCACCGGGGTGCGGCTGCGGATCATCGACATCCTCAAGGAAGAGCTGAACGGCGCCAGCGTCGACTTCACGGCCTGGAACACCGAGTCGATCCTCTCCCGCATCCACTTCGTCGTCCGCGTGCCCAAGGGCGGCGAGGTGCCCGACCTCTCCGACGCCGACGTCGAGCGCATCGAGGCGCGTCTGGTCGAGGCCGCCCGCTCCTGGGCCGACGGCTTCGGCGAGGCACTGACCGCCGAGCTCGGCGAGGAGCGCGCCGCGGAACTGCTGCGCCGGTACGCCAACGCCTTCCCCGAGGGCTACAAGGCCGACCACACCCCGCGCGCCGCCGTCGCCGACCTCGTCCACCTGGAGCGGCTCTCCCAGCAGAGCCAGCAGGACTTCGCGCTCAGCCTGTACGAGCCGGTGGGCGCGGCGCCCGACGAGCGCCGCTTCAAGATCTACCGCTCCGGCGCCCAGATCTCGCTGTCGGCCGTGCTGCCCGTGCTGCAGCGTCTCGGCGTCGAGGTCACCGACGAGCGGCCGTACGAGCTGCGCTGCTCCGACCGCACCAGCGCCTGGATCTACGACTTCGGCCTGCGCATGCCGAAGGCGCAGAACGGCAACGGCGACTACCTGGGCGACGACGGCCGGGGCCGCTTCCAGGAGGCCTTCGCCGCCGCCTGGACCGGCGAGGCCGAGGTCGACGGCTTCAACTCCCTGGTCCTGCGGGCCGGGCTGAACTGGCGCCAGGCGATGGTCCTGCGGGCGTACGCCAAGTACCTGCGCCAGGCGGGCTCCACGTTCAGCCAGGACTACATGGAGGACACCCTCCTCAACAACGTCCACACCACCCGGCTGCTCGTCTCGCTCTTCGAGGCCCGGATGTCCCCGGACCGCCAGCGCGCGGGCACCGAGCTGACCGACGGCCTGCTCGAAGAGCTCGACGGCGCGCTCGACCAGGTCGCGTCGCTCGACGAGGACCGCATCCTGCGCTCCTTCCTCACCGTCATCAAGGCGACGCTGCGCACCAACTTCTTCCAGAGCGCAAGCGAGGGAAGCGACAAGAGGGGTCAGGAGGCGGGCGGCGGCAAGCCGCACTCGTACGTCTCCATGAAGCTGGACCCGCAGGCCATCCCCGACCTGCCCGAGCCGCGCCCCGCGTACGAGATCTGGGTGTACTCGCCGCGCGTCGAGGGCGTGCACCTGCGCTTCGGCAAGGTCGCGCGCGGCGGTCTGCGCTGGTCCGACCGGCGTGAGGACTTCCGTACGGAGATCCTCGGCCTGGTGAAGGCGCAGATGGTGAAGAACACCGTCATCGTGCCGGTCGGCGCGAAGGGCGGCTTCGTCGCCAAGCAGCTCCCCGACCCGTCCGTGGACCGCGACGCGTGGCTGGCGGAGGGCGTCGCCTGCTACAAGACGTTCATCTCGGCGCTGCTCGACATCACCGACAACCTGGTCGCGGGCGAGGTCGTGCCCCCGGCCGACGTGGTCCGGCACGACGAGGACGACACCTACCTGGTGGTCGCGGCCGACAAGGGCACGGCGACGTTCTCCGACATCGCCAACGCGGTCGCCGAGTCGTACAACTTCTGGCTCGGGGACGCCTTCGCCTCCGGCGGCTCCGCGGGCTACGACCACAAGGGCATGGGCATCACCGCCCGCGGCGCCTGGGAGTCGGTCAAGCGGCACTTCCGCGAGCTGGGCCACGACACCCAGACCGAGGACTTCACCGCGGTCGGCGTCGGCGACATGTCCGGTGACGTGTTCGGCAACGGCATGCTGCTCTCCGAGCACATCCGCCTGGTCGCCGCCTTCGACCACCGGCACATCTTCATCGACCCCAACCCGGACGCGGCCACCTCCTACGCCGAGCGCCGCCGCCTGTTCGAACTGCCCCGCTCCAGCTGGGCCGACTACAACAAGGAGCTGCTCTCCGCGGGCGGCGGGATCTTCCCCCGCTCGGCCAAGGCGATCCAGCTCAACGCGCACATCCGCCAGGCCCTCGGCATCGAGACCGGCGGCGCCAAGATGACCCCGGCCGAGCTGATGCAGGCCATCCTCAAGGCGCCGGTGGACCTGCTGTGGAACGGCGGCATCGGCACGTACGTGAAGGCGTCCACCGAGTCGCACGCGGACGTCGGCGACAAGGCCAACGACGCGATCCGCGTCGACGGCGCCGACCTGCGCGTGAAGGTCGTCGGCGAGGGCGGCAACCTGGGCCTGACCCAGCTCGGCCGGATCGAGTTCGCGCGCGCCGGTGGCCGCATCAACACCGACGCCATCGACAACAGCGCGGGCGTGGACACCTCCGACCACGAGGTGAACATCAAGATCCTGCTGAACGCCGTGGTGCAGGCCGGGGACATGACGGTCAAGCAGCGCAACAAGCTGCTCGCCGAAATGACCGACGAGGTCGGCCAGTTGGTGCTCCGCAACAACTACGCGCAGAACACCGCGCTCGCCAACTCCGTCTTCGAGTCGCCCTCGCTGCTCCACGCCCACCAGCGCTTCATGCGGCGCCTGGGCCGGGAGGGCCAGCTCGACCGGGGCCTGGAGTTCCTGCCCGCCGACCGGCAGATCCGGGAGCTGCTCAGCTCCGGCCGCGGCCTCTCGCAGCCCGAGCTCGCCGTACTCCTCGCGTACACGAAGATCGTCGCCGCGGACGAGCTGATCCACACGACGCTGCCCGACGACGACTACCTGCGGCGGCTGCTGCACGCGTACTTCCCGAAGGCGCTGCGCGAGAAGTTCGCCGACCAGGTCGACGCGCACGCGCTGCGCCGCGAGATCATCACCACCGTCATGGTCAACGACACCGTCAACAGCGGTGGCTCGACCTTCCTGCACCGCCTCCGCGAGGAGACCGGCGCTTCGCTCGAGGAGATCGTGCGCGCCCAGCTCTGCGCGCGCGAGATCTTCGGGCTCGGCGAGGTCTGGGACGCCGTCGAGGCCCTCGACAACGAGGTCGCCGCCGATGTGCAGACGCGGGTGCGGCTGCACTGCCGCCGCCTCGTCGAGCGCGGCACGCGCTGGCTGCTCAACAACCGGCCGCAGCCGCTGCAGCTCGCCGAGACCGTCGAGTTCTTCCGGGCCGGTGTCGACCAGGTGTGGACCGAGCTGCCCAAGCTGATGCGCGGCTCCGACCTGGAGTGGTACGAGAACATCCGCGAGGAGCTGGCCGGGGCGGGCGTCCCCGACGAGCTGGCGCAGCGGGTCGCCGGGTTCTCCTCGGCCTTCCCGTCGCTCGACATCGTGGCTGTCGCCGACCGCATGGGCAAGGACCCGCTGGCCGTCGCCGAGGTCTACTACGACCTCGCCGACCGGCTCCGGATCACCCAGCTCATGGACCGGATCATCGAACTGCCGCGGGCCGACCGCTGGCAGTCCATGGCGCGCGCCTCCATCCGCGAGGACCTGTACGCGGCCCACTCCGCGCTGACGGCCGACGTCCTGGCCGTCGGCAACGGCACGGCCACGCCCGAGCAGCGGTTCAAGGCGTGGGAGGAGAAGAACGCGGCGATCCTGGGCCGGGCCCGGACCACCCTGGAGGAGATCCAGGGCTCCGACGCCTTCGACCTGGCGAACCTGTCGGTGGCCATGCGGACGATGCGGACGCTGCTGCGCACGCATTCGTAGGTCGTACGTTGCCGGGGGCGCTCCGCACCGTGTGGTGCGGGGCGCCCCCGTCGCGTTTTTCTAGGTGCTCGGGGTGCCTTCGGGGTGCTTTCGGGCGCGACGGTGGGCGCCCGCCGTCTGCGGAACGGGTGACGAGCGATGCCATATGCCGTTAATTCCGGCATTTGGGCTACGGTAGATGAGATTGTCTGACGGATGGATCCCGGAGGGAGCAGGGTAAGCCGATGACAGAAGCAAGTCCGTTGGACGCGGCGGAGCGCGCGGTCCGGGTGCTCGGCGCCGGACGGCTGCCCGAGGAGTGGGCCGCCACACCGCTGACCGTCGTGATGCCGACGTACAACGAGGCGGGCAACCTGCCCGGCATGGCCGACGCGCTGCTCGCCCTGCCGCTGCCGGGCCTCAGCCTGCTCGTCGTCGACGACTCCAGCCCCGACGGCACCGGCGACCTCGCCGAGAAGTGCGCGCGGCGACACGCGGAGACGGACGGCCGCCGCCGCATGCACGTGCTGCACCGCACCGCGAAGGACGGCCTGGGCCGGGCCTACGCGGCCGGGATGGCCAAGGCCGTCGAGGACGGCGCGCACTACGTCCTGCAGATGGACGCCGACGGCAGCCACCCCGTGGAGAAGGCCGCCGAACTGCTCGGCGTCGCGCTCGCCACGGACGCGGGGGTCGTGGTCGGCAGCCGGTACGTCCAGGGCGGCACGCTCTCCGACGCCTGGGGCGCCCACCGCAAGCTGCTGTCCCGCTGGGCCAACGCGTACGCGGGCACGATCCTCGGCACCCGCGTCCGGGACATCACCGGCGGCTTCAACCTGTGGCGGGCCGACGCGGTCCGCGCGGTCGACCTCGGGTCCGTCGACAGCGCGGGCTACAGCTTCCAGGTCGAGATGAAGTACCGCGCGGTGCGGTACGGCTTCGACGTGATGGAGGTGCCGATCCACTTCGAGGATCGGACGGTCGGTGAGTCGAAGATGAACCTGATGGTGCAGCTGGAGTCGGTGGTGATGCCGTGGAAGCTGCGGCTTGCCCGTGGGGCCCGTGGCGTACAGGGTGATCGGCCCGAGTCGGGTCCGGGGCCGTCCGTATGACCAGCACGCTGCACGAGGCGCCGGCCGGGACCGTCGCCGCTCCGGCACCCGCCGCGCCCCGCGTTCCCCTCGCCCGGCTGCGCCGCCTCTTCCTTGAGGTCGTCCGGTTCGGCGTCGTCGGCGGCAGCGGAGTGGCCGTCAACCTCGTCGTCTTCAACCTCCTCCTGCACGGCCTGGGCCGGGCCCCGATGACCGCCACGGTCCTGGCGAGCTGCGTCGCCATGGGCACCAACTACCTCGGCTTCCGCTTCTACGCGTACCGGGACCGCGCCTCGCGCACCAAGCGGCAGATCGCCCTGTTCTTCGTCTTCAGCGGCATCGGCGTCGTGATGGAGAGCCTGCTGTTCTACGCCGCGTACCACGGAGCGGGCCTCAGCGGGCCGCTCGGCTCGAACATCGCGAAGGCGCAGTCCATCGTGCTGGCGTCCGCGTTCCGCTTCCTGGTGTACCGGACCTGGGTGTTCAAGGACCGGGCCCACCATGACGCCCGGCGGCCCTAGCCGGGGCGAGGCCCGCTGGACGTGGGGGCTCCGGGCGGTGACGGGCGCCGTCGCCGCCCTTCTCCTCGCCGTCGTGGTCCGCCTTCCCTGGGTCGGTGACCTGGGCATGCACGCGGCGACGATCGAACGCCTCCGCCACGACCCGGTCCACCCCGGCGACCCCCTGGTCGACGCCGACGTACCCAGCCCCTACTACTCGCCGTGGACCGTCCTCCTCGGCTGCCTCGCCAAGGCGACGGGGGCGGGCACCTTCGGGGTGCTGCGCGGCGCGGCCGTCATCGGCCTCGCGCTCCTGCTCTCCGGGGTCTGGCACTTCGTCCGCACGCTGACGGAACGCCGGGCCGCCCCGCCCCTGGCCGTGCTGTGCGTGCTGTTCCTGTGGGGCCCGGTGCTGTTCGAGTGGAGCGGCTTCCTCGGGCTCAACTCCCTTGCCCTGACGGTGTCGTACCCGAGTACGTTCGCGCTCGGCCTGTCCTTCCACCTGTGGGCGTGGCTGCGGAAGGCCCTGCGGGCGGGCTCCGGGTGGCTGGTGTTCCCCGGTCTCGGGGTGCTGTGGGCCGTCGTGCTGCTCACTCACCAGTTCACGGGTGTCGTCGCCTCGCTGGGCGCGGCGGCGATGCTGCTCGGCGCACGGCCGTTTCCGTCGCGCCCGGTGCTGCTGCGGCTGGCCGCGGGTTTCGCCCTCGGCCTCGTGGTCCTCGCCGGCTGGCCGTACTACTCCTTCTTCGACCTCTTCGGCGCGGGCGGCGACCTGGAGCGGATCCACCGCGCGCTGTACCGGAACCTGCCGGGTCGCTTCGGCCTGGCCCTCGTGGGCGTGGCCGCGCTGGCCCTGCGCTTCCGGCGGGACCGGCGGGATCCACTGGTGCTGTTCTTCGCGCTGGGCGTGCTCGTGTTCGCGGCGGGCGGCCTGACCGGCCACTACTCGTGGGGGAGGGTGCTGCCCGCGGCGCTGCTGCCCGCGCAGGTCGCCGCCGCTGTGGAGGCCGCGGAGGTGGCGTGCGGGGACCGGGCCCGTGCTCGTGTCCGTGCCCGTGTCCGTGCCCGGCAGGTGTTCGCCGGGGTCCTCGCCGGGGCCCTCGCCGTCGGCGCGTGGACGCAGGCCGGGACGCTCGGCTACGTCCTGCCCCAGGGCGCGCTGCCGTCGGCGGTCGCCGGGAAGTACCGGGCGCCGTGGCCCGGTTACCGGTGGATCACTCCGTGGGTGCGGTATGGGGACGTGGTCATGGCGAAGACGTTCCCCGCCCGGCAGCTCCCGGCGTACGGGGCGTACACCGTGGCCCCCGGCTACCCCGACTTCTTCCTCCCGGACGAAGCCGCCCGCGAGGACGCCGTACGCCGGTACTTTGCGCCGGGTACGCCCCGGGCCGAGCGGGTGGAGGTGCTGCGGCGGTACCGGGTGCGGTGGGTCGTGGCGTACCCCGGGGACGGGGGGCTGCGGGCGGACGACCCCGCGCTGCGGAAGGTGGGGACGGGGCCGCGGGGGCAGGTGCTGTACCGCGTGCTGGGGTGAGCTGTGCGGCCGTCCCCTGGCACGGCCGTACACTCGGGCTCATGGGTCGCACGGGTTCTCTGAGGCAGTGCCCGCACAGGGCGGCCTCAGCACTGCGCCCAGTCGTCGTCGACCGGGTTGTCGACGCCGGGGACGTCGAGACGCATCAGATCCGGCGTATCGCACGCGCCCTCCACGGGCACGGTTAGCGCTCCGCGCACCGGTTCGCCGCACCGGCTCCCCGCACTGGCGCGCCGCTTCTTAATACCGCGCGCCGCGCCTCCTCCCGGGACCCCCGGAATCTCCGGGATCTCGGGGATCTCCGGGATCTCCCGTGGCCGAGAGCCGCTTCGCCCCTCCCCGCCGGGCGATCCCCCTTCCCGCTCCACGCCGCCACACCAGCCTGCCGGCCTCCGCCGGTACTGCCACCTGGCTCCGCCGCACGACCGGGCCGGGCCACCTCGAAGGGATCACTGTGAAGCTGAGCGAGCTGCTGGCCGGACAGGAACATCAGGTACTTGAGGGTGACCCGGGCAGGACCGAGGTCACGGCGGGTGCGACCTTCGACGTCGACCGGGTCACGCCCGGTTCCGTCTTCATCGCCGTGCCCGGACACCGGGAGGGCGGGCCCGGCTCCGTGGCGGCCGCGTTCGCGCGGGGCGCCGCCGCTGTGATCGTCGAAGGCGCGGATGCGGCGCTTCCGGAGACGTCGGGGTCCGCGGGCAGGTGCACCGTGCGGGTGCCGGACACCCGACGGGCGGCCGCGGTCGTGGCCTCGCGGTACGTCGGCGAGCCGGGCCGGTGGATGGACATGGTGGCGATCACCGGCACCAACGGCAAGACGTCGGTCTCGTACATGGTCGAAGCCCTCCTGCGGATGTCCGCGGGGGCGAAGGTCGGAGTCATCGGGACGGCCGGCAGCCGGATCGGTGACGAGCTGATCCCCATGCCGCCCTCGGTGCTCACCACTCCGGAGTCGCCCGACCTGCAGTACCTGCTGGGACACATGCGGGATCGTGCGACCGGCAGCGTGGTCCTGGAAGCCACCTCGATGGCTCTGCTGACCCACCGGGTGGACCGGACGTTCATCGACGTCGGGGTGTTCACCAATCTGACGCAGGACCACCTGGACGACCACGGGACGATGGCCGACTACCGGGACGCCAAGCTCCGGCTCTTCCAGGGCCTGTGCCGGCACGCGGTGGTCAACGCGGACGACCCCGTGGGCGCGGGGATCGGGGCGATGATGCCGGGTGCGGTGACCACGTACGCACTCGACGACGTACCGGCGGACTACCGGGCCACCGGCCTCGTCGTGAGCGCCGCCGGTACGCGGTTCACGCTCCGGCACGGTGGGCGCGCGCATCCGGCGTCGATACCGTTCCCCGGCCGGTACGCGGTGGCCAACGCCCTTGCCGCGCTGGCCTCCTGCCACGTCCTGGGACACGATCTGGACGCCCTCGTCGCCGCACTCGCCCACCTGCCGCCCGTACCCGGCCGGTTCGAACGCTTCGAGACCCCCGACGGCACCTCCGTGATCGTGGACTACGCCCATTCCCCCGACTCCCTGGACCAGGTCCTGACCACCATCCGCGGCTACACACGCGGCCGGGTGATCACCGTCTTCGGCTGCGGCGGCGACCGGGACACCACGAAGCGGGCCGACATGGGCAGGATCGCCGGGACCCACTCCGACCTGTGCGTCCTCACCTCCGACAACCCTCGCGACGAGGACCCGGAGACCATCCTCGACCAGATCGTGCCCGGCCTCGCCGTGACCGGCACCCCCTTCGACCGCCTCGCCGACCGCCGCGAGGCGATCGCCTTCGCCCTGTCGGCGGCGGGCCCTCAGGACACGGTCCTCATCGCGGGCAAGGGCAGTGAGCCGCACCAGACCGTCCGCGAGCGGCTGCTCCCGTTCAGCGACATGTCCGTGGCCCGGGAACTCGCCCTGGAACAGGCGACCACCCGGCGCCCCACGGCCCAGCCCGCCACTACCTGAGCGGGGTCGCGGGGCGCCCCAGACAGCGCGAGCACACGCACAGGGGTGGCCGTGAACTCACGGGCGGGGGAGGGCTGTTCGGGGTGATGCGGCGGGTGCCGGTGTCTTGGGTGACGGTGCCGTCGCGGCTCACGGTGTAGACGCGGAGGGTCATTCCGGGGGCGGGGGGTGTGTTGCTCGGGGTTCCGGGCGCGGGGACGGGTTCGGGCATGCGGTGCTCCAGTCTGGCCGGGGGCCCCGGGCCGGAGGCGGCACCGGGTGACGGTTTGCGCTGACGATGCTTCGCCATCGGCCGCAACCCCGCCCAGTGGACCGGCCGTTGACTAGACTCAGAGTCAACGGTCGACAACTGTCCGGAGTGCCCCGTGACCGACTTCGCCACCCGTGCCCGCGATGCCCTGGCGGACCAGGGCATCTCCATGCGCCAGGCCGCGCGTACGCTCAACTACGACGTGGCGTATCTGTCCCGCGTCCTGAAGGGGAAGCAGCGGCCCTCCGAAAACCTGAGGCGTGGCCTGGACCGGCTGACGGGAGCCGGTGGGGCGCTGCTGGCGGCGAGCATCACCGGGCCGGCGGCAGCGGGCGATGCGGGCGCGGAATCCGGCGACGACCTGGAAGCGGTCGAGCTGGCGCGGCGCGTGCGGGCCAGTGATGTCGGCGCGGAGACGCTCGACCGGCTGGAGGGGGCGTTCGACGAGCTGGCGGTCCGCTATCAGACGGCACCGCCGCCCGAGCTGTTGAGTGATGTGCGCCGACACCTGTCGTACGTGACCAAGCTGCTGGACGACCGCAAGACGCTGAGCGAACACCGGCGGCTCATCGTCCTGGGCGGCTGGCTCTCGCTGCTCGCCGCGACCTTGCACGTCGACCTCAGGCAGAGCCGGGCGGCAGCGGCGCGGCTCACCACCGCCGCCTCACTGGCTCAACACGCCGAGCACCCTGAGATCCACGCGTGGACGTACGAGACGGAGGCGTGGCGGGCGCTCACCACCGGCGACTATCCACGCGCGGTGGAACTGTCGCAGGCGGCCCAGTACGTCGCCCCGCGCGGGGGGTCCGCGGAGCTGCAGGCGACCGCCCAGGAAGGCAGGGCACGCGCCCGTCTCGGACAGCGGCGGGAGGCGTACGACGCCATCGAGCGCGTCCAGCGGCTCGCCACCACGATGGTGCTGCGCGCGCGGGCGGAGCACCACTACCAGTACGACCCCGCGAAGGCCACGTCGTACACCGCCACGACCTTGGCCTGGATGGGCGACCCGGCGGCGGAGCAGCCCGCGCGCGAGGTGATCGCACAGTTCCACCTCGGCGGCGACGCGACGTCCTGGCCGCGCCGCGCCGTTTCCGCCCACATCGACCTCGCGCTGACGCTGCTGTCCTGCGACCGGCTCGACGAGGCGTGCGATGTCGCGCGGCGGGCGATCGCGTCCGGGCGGCTGCTGCCCGCGAACCACTGGCGGGCGTTGGAGATCGTGAGGGCGGTCGAGGGGCGAGGGCTGCCCGAAGCCGCGGAACTGCGGGAAGCGTATGAAGAGTTGAGGCCTGGGGTCGGGGAGAAGTGACCTGGCCGTGCGACCGCGTAGGTCGGGGTGGCGTCCATTCGACGGCGGGGGGGTGGGGGGATTCGGCGGGGCGGCGAGGGCGACGGCGTGTCGGCTCCGGTGGCGCCTGTGTTCACCGGGTGGCGAGGGTGGTGGGTGGGCAAAGGCGGTGCGGCGGGGACGGCGGTGATCGGGTGGGCGTGCGGGGATGCGGACGGGCTCGGGCGGAGTCGTACGGGCGTCAGGGGTCGGAGCCGTGGCCTCGGCGGAGGCTCGCTCAGTGGAACACGCTTGCCACCAGGCGGGCTGCGCGCCGGACGCGGGAGCCCCTGCCGCCCACCAGGCGACGGGTAAGCGGTCGGACCACGTGGGACGTGACGCCCACCGGGGTCCAGCGGAGTTGGAGGCGGCCCGCGCCTCGGCCCTCCGGTTCGGCGGTCACCACGTGGGGGGACGTGCCGGAGCGGTACGGGATGTGTGCCCGCAGGCGGGGGAAGGACAGGGGGGCCAGGAGCAGGCCGCTGTTGCGTAGGTGGCCCTCCGTGAGTTGGATCAGCGGGTGGCGTACGCCCTCGAAGCCGTCCCGGGGGATGGGGGCCGAGGCCAGGTCCAGGGTGACCCGGCCCTCGAAGACGCCCGGGCGGATCGGGTCCAGGCGGAAGCGGGTTGTCATGCGGCGGCGGCCCGGGGCCACGACCAGGTTCGCCACCTGGGGGCCCACGGGGAGGCGAAGACCGGGGTCGTACGTCCGGATGCGGAGGGCGAGGCCCGCTCCCTCCGGCGACCGGTCGATACGCGTGATCTCATGCCGGAACTGCGCACTGGGAAAAGGACGCGCAACCAGGACAAGTTCTGTCAGGGTCAGCTCCCTTCGCGCGGATGACGTGTCCGGGACCTGGGCGCCCCAGTACAGTCGCCCGTCCCCGTCCACGCACACCTCGCGGGGCGCCACCCCATGGCCGAGCCCCCGTGCGGCCACCTGTGCTTCCGCGAGCCGCCCGTCCCGTACCAGTTGCAGAACGACACGTTCGGCCCGGGGGAGCCGCTCGTACGCCCCCTGCGCAAGGCCCGCCAGATACGGGTTCACGATGTCCGCGAAGCCGCGCAGCCACTCCTCGTCGCGGAACGGCAAGTCGCCCGCGTACATGCGGAAGTCGTGCTTGAGGAACTTGTAGTCCTTGGCCTCGCGCACCCCCGCGTGGCCGCTCTCCGTCAGGAACGTGTCGATGAGGCCCTGGACGTGGACGCGGTCGCGGACGTTGGACAGCTTGTGGCGCTGGTTGGAGATGGAGGCGGCGTCGGCGGCGCCGTAGGGCTCTATGTACCAGCGGTAGACCGGCTCGGGGATCACCGTGAACGCCTTGGCCAGGCAGTACGCCTGGGCCGAGAAGAGCTGGTCCTCGTAGTGGATGCCCTCGGGGAAGCGGAGGTTGTTCCGGTCGAGGAAGGCCTTGCGGTACATCTTGCTGGTCGACAAGTGCTCGAAGAACAGGGCCGGTTCGGCCTCGATGCCCGCCACCGTGCGGCGCTCCGCGACGAGATGCGGCATCCACGTCGACGTGCGGCCGGTGTCCACGCGGACCCGCTCCACCGCCCCCATCACGAAGTCGACCTCGGTGGCGGCATGGGCGGACAGGAGCAACTCGACCGCCCGCTCCGGGAGTTCGTCGTCGCTGTCCAGGAACATCAGGAACGGGGCGCGCGCGATGTCGATCGCCCGGTTGCGGGGCGCGCTGCAGCCGCCGCTGTTCCGGGGGAGGCGGAGGTAGGTGATGCGGTCGTCGCTCGCCGCCAGTTCCCGTGCCACCTGCGGGGTCGCGTCCGTCGAGTGGTCGTCGCTGATGACGATCTCGATGTCCGGGTGGGTCTGGCGGCGGAGGGATGCCACCGCGCGGGGGAGGCGTTCGGCGTCGTTGTAGACGATGACGGTGATGGTGACGTCGGGGGTGGCTGTGCTGTCGGGGGTCATGAGGTGGCCTCCTCCGGGGTCGGCGCCGGGGTCCGTTCGTCCAGGGGCGTGATCGGCGGCAGCTCCGTCGGGCTCTCACCGAGGAAGACGCGGCGTACGACGCGCTCCGCCGCCCGCCCGTCGTCGAACTCGCAGAAGCGCCGCCGGAAGGCCGCGCGCGCCTTCGCCGCCGTCTCGTCGCGCCAGGCGGGGGAGGTGAGCAGGCGGGTCAACTCCTCCTGGGTGCGGGCTACGTGGCCCGGTGGTTCGGCCAGGAGGTCGAAGTAGACGCCGCGTGTCTTCGCGTACGTCTCCCAGTCGTCGGCGTAGATGACGATCGGGCGGTCCAGGTTGGCGTAGTCGAACATGATGGAGGAGTAGTCCGTGATCAGGGCGTCCGCCGCGAGGGCGAGGTCCTCCACCGGGTCGTACGACGAGACGTCGATGACGCGGCCCGCGCGGCGCAGGCCCGTCAGGGGCGAGGCCGCGCCGCCGTAGAAGTAGTGGCCGCGGACCAGCAGCACCGTTTCCTCGCCGAGGCGTTCGGCGAGGGCGGCGAGGTCCAGGCGGGGGGTCCAGGTGGCCTCGTAGTCGCGGTGGGTGGGGGCGTAGAGGAGGGCGCGGCTGCCCGGGGCGATGCCGAGGCGCTCGCGGACGGCGCGGACGTCGGCGGCGGTGGCCGTGTAGTAGACGTCGTTGCGCGGGTAGCCGTGGTCCAGCTCCTCGTACCGGGACTGGTAGGCGCGCTGCCACATCTGGGTGGAGTGGCTGTTGGAGGAGACGCTGTAGTCCCACCGGTCCACGCGCGCGAGCAGCTCGTGGAAGTTCAGGCCCTTGGCGGCGGCCGGGTAGTCGAGCTGGTCGAGGCCCATGCGCTTGAGGGGGGTGCCGTGGTGGGTCTGGACGTGCACGGCGTCGGGGCGCTTGACGACGGCGTTGGGGAAGTTGGCGTTGTTCACCAGGTACTTGGCGGTCGCCAGGGTGCGCCAGTAGCGGCGGGTGCCGGGGACGACGTGGTCGGTGCCGGGCGGGAGCAGCGGTACGTTCTCGGCGCCGACGATCCACACCGGGTGGACGTGCGGGGCGAGTTCGGCGAGCTTCGCGGCGATCGCGGCGGGGTTGCAGGCGACGCCGCGGTCCCAGTACGCGGAGAACACGGCCAGGTCCGGGTCGACGGGGCGCCGCAGGTCCTGGTGGTAGCGAGCGTCCCGGACCTTCCTGCCGACGGCCTGGCGGCCCGCGCCGATGGTCGAACGCACCTTGCGGCGCTGCTGGTTGGCCGCCTGGAACGCGCGGTACTTCGCGTACACGTCCTCCTCCAGGAGGCGGCGCCGCACCCCCTCCAGGCCGCCGGGGCGGCGGTACCCGGGCGGGCGGTGGGCGACCGCCGCGCGCGAGGCCCGGCGGAAGAAGTCCCGGGCTGCCGGTTCGGGCAGCTTGGCGCGGGCGATGATCCGCAGGCTCGCGGTGACCATCGCCGCGTACAGCACAGCGGTCGGACCGGGGCCCGCCGCCCGCTCGGCGGCCAGCCGGAGCAGCCGCTCGTACGTCTCCAGGAGCGCGAAGCGGTCGTCCGGCGTGACCGGCGGCAGGCTCTCCGCGCGCAACTGCCGGTCCTCCAGGGCGACTTGGTCGTACGCCGCCACGCGGTCGGCGGCGAGCAGGGCCGCGTACGCCACGAACAGCTCGTCGTCCGTGGCGAACAGCTCGGCGTGCGCCCGCCAGAAGTCGGCCCGCACGATCCTCGTCCCGAGGAGCGGCGTGACCTTCAGCAGGTCCGGGCAGTCCCCGACCGGTACGTCACGGCGGCCCGGCTTGGCCAGGAACCTGCCGTCCGGGCTCGGCGTGCGCGCGTACCGCCAGGTGGAGCGGACATGGTCGGTGAGGAGGACGTCGACCGTCTCCGGGAGGGCCGCCGCGCGTTCGGCGGCGCCGCGGGCCGCCAGCGCCGTCACGCCGTCCTTGCTGTGCGCGAACTGCAGCCAGCGGCCCGTCGCCCGCGCCGCGCCGGCCGCGCGGGCCGTGCTGTCCGGGGTGCCGTCGGGGAGCGGGACGACGGTGACGGAGGGGTGGCGGGCGGCGGCGTCCTGGGCGGTGGGGCCCACGGCGGCGACGATCACCTCGACGACGGGGGCGGGGGTGGTTGGCGCTTCGCCGGGGGCGGGGCCCGCCGTGCCGACCGGGCCGGTCCCGGCGAGGCCGGTCCCCGCGGGTCCAGCACCCGTCAGCTCCGCCAGGGCCTCGGGCAGATGCCCCTGTACGTTGCGGCCGTACACGACGACGCTCAGTTCCGGCACCACGCTGCCCGCCTCTCCCGTGCTCATGCGGCCCGCCCGTCCGCCAGGTCGCGGAACTCCGCCGGCCCTGCGGGCCTGCGGGTCTTCTTTCGTTTGTGTCGCTAAACGCTCCCATAGTGTAAGGATCTGCGTATTGATGCGACAAAAGGGGCATGGTTGGTCTGCTCACCTGCCGGCGCTTGTGCTTCCTGGCGGGCACGGTTCGCGTGGCGGGTGGTGCGTGGTCGGCCGGGACCCACGAAGCTGGGGGCATGACCGAACATCCGCCCGTAATAGTCCACCCGCCGTCGCCCAGCGGCGGCCGCCGGGTGACGATCCGCGAGCAGATCGTGGGCCTTGCGCTGGGGCCCGGGGATCTCAGGGAGTTCCTGCGCCGGTCGGGCCTCGATCCGGACGCCGTCGACCTGGACGATCCGGCGTTGATCGAGTGGCGTGGGGGTGGGGCGGAGGAGTGGGGTTCGGGGGCGGGGGATTGATGGCGCGGGTGGGGGGGGCGGGGGTTTCAGGGGGCGTCAGGCCCGGCCGCCCGTGAACCGCTCGTACTCCCTCATGACCTCCGCCGTCGGGCCGTCCAGGCGCAGTTCGCCGTGCTCCAGCCACAGGACGCGGTCGCAGGTGTCGCGGATGGACTTGTTGTTGTGGCTGACCAGGAAGACCGTGCCCGCGCGCTCGCGCAGTTCCCGGATGCGGGACTCGGAGCGCTTCTGAAAGGAGCGGTCGCCGGTGGCCAGGGCCTCGTCGATGAGGAGGACGTCGTGGTCCTTGGCCGAGCCGATGGCGAAGCGGAGGCGGGCCGCCATGCCGGAGGAGTACGTGCGCATCGGCAGGGAGATGAAGTCGCCCTTGTCGTCGATCCCGGAGAAGTCGACGATCTGCCGGTAGCGCTCACGGATCTGGGCGCGGGACATGCCCATCGCCAGGCCGCCCAGGTGGACGTTGCGCTCGCCGGTGAGGTCGTTCATCAGGGCCGCGTTGACGCCGAGGAGGGAGGGCTGGCCATCGGTGTAGATGCGGCCGCGCTCGACCGGGAGGAGTCCGGCGACCGCCTTGAGCAGGGTGGACTTGCCCGAGCCGTTCGTGCCGATCAGGCCGATCGCCTCGCCTCTGCGGGCGGTGAAGGAGACGTTGCGGACGGCGTGCACCGTGCGTACGCCGCGCTCCTGCCCGTCCCGGTGGCGGCGCAGGATGCGGCCCAGGGCGGCGGTCGCCGCGCCCCGGCCGGTGGCGGTGCCCGCGCCGTGGACGCGGTAGACGATGTCCACGGCGTCGGCGATCACGGTGGGGGCGGGGGCGGTCTTCGCCTCGGGCGGCTCGGTCCTCGTCAGGGTGTCAGCCACGTCCGTACGTCTCCTCTGCCTTCCAGAAGTAGATGAACCCGCCGACCCCGGCGAGCAGCGCCCACCCCGTCGCCCACGCCCACACGTGGTCCGGGAGGCGGTTCGCGTGGAAGCTGTCGATGAGGGCGAAGCGCATCAGGTCGATGTAGACGGCGGCCGGGTTGGCCTCCAGGAGCACGGTCAGCGCGTGCGGCAGGTGGCGGTCCTTCAGAACCGTGTCGATGCTCCACATCACCCCGGACGCGTACATCCACGTCCGCAGCACGAACGGCATCAGCTGCGCGATGTCCGGGGTCTGCGCGCCGAGCCGCGCCATGACGAGCGCCAGCCCGGCGTTGAACGTGAATTGGAGCGTGAGCGCGGGGACCGCGAGCAGCCAGGACGCGGTGGGTGGCACGCCGAAGGCGAGCAGGATCGCCACCAGCGCGCACAGGGAGAACAGCAGTTGCTGGAGCTGTTGCAGGCAGTACGACAGGGGGAGCGCGGCGCGCGGGAAGTGCAGGGCGCGCACCAGGCCGAGGCTGCCGGAGATCGCCCGCGTGCCCGCCATCACCGACTGCTGCGTGAACGTGAACACGAACACGCCGGTGACCAGGAACGGGACGTAGTCCGGCACCCCGCGCTTGGTGTTCATCAGCACGCCGAAGATGACGTAGTACACGGCCGCGTTCAGGAGCGGCGTCATGATCTGCCAGAGCTGACCCAGCTTCGCCTGGCTGTACTGCGCGGTCAGCTTGGCCGTGGCGAACGCGGTGATGAAGTGCCGCCGGTGCCAGAGCCGACGTACGTAGGCGGGCAGGGTCGGGCGGGCGCCGCTGACGGTCAGGCCGTGGCGGGCGGCGAGGTCGGCGGCCGATTCGGCGGCCGGGCGGGAGTCGGCGGGCGTGGACAGGCCGCGAGGGCCGGGCGGGCCGGGCGGGCCCGAAGGTGTCGCGGGGAGTTCGTCGAGGAGGACCTGGCGCACGGCCGCTGCTTTCGCTCGGGGACGTGGGGGCCGACGGGGCACGGCCCGCCCTTACGTCGGGACGGGACCGTATCGTCGTGACGTCGACAGTAGAACCTTCCGACGTCGGAACGCAACCGTTTCGTCGTCACGTCCTATGCTGTCCGCATGACGGCGAACGGGGAGCAGGCATGACGGTGAACGAGAAGAAGCCGGGCGAGCCCGGCCGCCGGGCGCCCGCCGGGGCCGCCGTGCTCCGCGAGGACGTGACCGAGGCCATCCGCACCGCCGTCTTCGCGGAACTCGCCGCCGTCGGCTACGCGCGCATGTCGATCGAGGGCATCGCCCGCCGCGCGGGCGTCGGCAAGACGGCCGTGTACCGGCGCTGGCGCTCCAAGCTGCACCTCGTCCTCGACCTGGTGTCGGCCCTCGCCGTCCAGGGCCTGCCCACGCCCGACACCGGCTCTCTCGAGGGCGACCTGCGGCTGCTGTACGAGGTGACGTCCCGCGCGCTGCGCCACCCCGTCGCCTCCCAGGTCATCCCCGACCTGCAGGCGGAGGCGGCCCGCAATCCCGAGATCGAGGCGGCCCTGCAGAAGGCGCTCCGCGAGGGCCAGCACGGCGTCGCGAGCGGCATCGTCGCCCAGGCGGTGGCGCGCGGCGAGCTGCGCGCGGGCCTGGCCGAGGGGGACCAGGAGCTGGCCCTCGACCTGATGTCGGGGCCGCTCTACTGGCGGGCGGTCGTGGTGCGGGGGGAGCTGCCCAAGGGGTACTTGGGGAGCTTGGTGGGGGCCACCGCGGCGGCGCTCAGGGCGCTGTAGGGCCGGGCCCCGCTCCGGCCCGCCCCGCCCGGCCCCCGCTCAGGCCCGCCGCTCCCGCGTCAGCACCAGCGCCGTGATCGAGCCGATGACGGCGACACCCGTGACGACGCTGACCACGATCTCCAACGCGCCGTCGAACAGGATGCTGTCGAAGGCGTTGATGATGATGCCGAGGGCGAGCACGAGCCAGAGGGCGGCCTTCATGGATTGACCTTTCGGGAGGGCGGAAGAGCGGGAGGGGGCTGAGGGCTGGGGGTCCGTCGGGGTTTCGTACGTGATCAACCCTGCCCGTCCCGCCGCCCGATGGCGAGGGAGGGTCCCCCCGGAGCAGAGGTGCAGCCCGCTACACCCTCCCCCCGGGAGCGGGCTCGCCCGTGCCCACGGACGCGCTCACATAGCCTGAGGTCCATGCGAGACACGATCGACCGGGCGGACCGCGCCTCCATGCTGCTGCTCATGGCCTCCGGCCTGTCGATCGTCTCGTACGTCTTCGTCGGCATCCTCCTCTTCGCCCTCGCCGCGTCGCTCATCGTGGTCGGCCTGGGGATGCTGCCCGAGACGGTCCTGCTGCTGCGCAAGCTGGCCGGGATCAAGCGGCGGCAGGTCGGCGAGTGGTCGGGGCGGCGCATCCCCGAGGCGTACACGCCGCTGACCGGGACCCTCGTCGAGCGGGTGCGGAAGGCGGTCAAGGACCCCGGCACGTACCGGGACCTGCGGTGGCTCGTCCTGCACTTCTTCTACGGCCTGTTGCTGCTGTACGTGGCTCTGCCGCTGTGGGTGATCGGCGCGCTGGTCGACGGCGTGTGGTGCGGGCTGCTGCGCCGCCGGGCCGTCGTCCTGCCGCTGATCGTGCGCCTCGCCGCCCTTGACGCGCGCTGGTCGCGGGCGCTCCTCAAGCCGTCTCCCGACGCCGAGCGCAACGCCGAACTGGCCGAGCGGGTCGAGGAGTTGACGGTCACCCGGGCGGGCGCGGTCGCGGCGCACGGCGCCGAACTGCGGCGCATCGAACGGGACCTGCACGACGGCACCCAGGCACGCCTCGTCTCCCTCTCGATGCGCGTCGGCCTGGCCAGGCGGGCGTACGACAAGCAGGTCGCCGCCGCCCCCGGCGCCGAGGCCCCCGACCCCGACGTCGTCCGCAGGCTCCTCGACGACGCGCAGGACCAGGCCGAGGAGGCCCTGACCGAGCTGCGGCACGTCGTGCGCGGCATCCACCCGCCCATCCTCACCGACCGCGGACTCGTCGGCGCCGTCCGGGCCCTCGCCGCCAGCAGCGGCCTCGAAGTGGCCGTCCGCGACGACGGCGTGGAGGGCGGGCCGCGCGCGCCCGCGGCCGTGGAGGCGGCCGCGTACTTCGTCATGGCGGAGGCCCTGACGAACGCGGCCAAGCACAGCGGGGCGCGCCGCGCCGAGGTCGAACTGGCCCGTGCCGCCACCGGGTTGCGGATTCTCGTACGCGACGAGGGGCGCGGCGGAGCCGACGAATCGGGTGGCACCGGGCTGCTCGGCATGCGGCGCCGGGTCGCCGCCCTGGACGGGACCATGGAGGTGGTCAGCCCCGCCGGGGGGCCGACCCTGATCGGAGTGGAGCTGCCGTGCGTGTGGTGATCGCGGAGGACAACGCCCTGCTGCGGGAGGGGATGGTGCTGCTCCTCACGTCCGTGGGCCATGAGGTGGCGGCCGTCGCGGCCACCGGGCCCGAGGTGCTGCCCGCGCTCCTCGAACACCGCCCGGACGTCGCCGTCCTCGACGTGCGGATGCCGCCCGGCTTCCGCGACGAGGGCCTGCGCGCGGCCCTCGCGGCCCGCAAGCAGCTGCCGGAGCTGCCGGTGCTCGTCCTCTCCCAGTACGTCGAGGAGACGTACGCGGCCGAGCTCCTCGGCGCCGGGGCGAGCGGCGTCGGCTATCTCCTCAAGGACCGCGTCGGCCGCGTCGACGAGTTCCTCGACGCGCTGGAGCGGGTCGCCGCGGGCGGCACCGCCCTCGACCCCGAGGTCGTCACGGAACTCCTGACCCGGCGCGGAAACGACCCGCTGGACTCGCTCACGCCCCGCGAACGCGAGGCGCTGCACCTCATGGCCGAGGGGCGCGACAACGCGACCATCGGCGCCACGATGTCCATCTCGGACCGGGCGGTCAGCAAGCACATCGGGAACGTGTTCCTGAAGCTGGGGCTGCCGCCGAGCGACAGCGGGCATCGGCGGGTGCTGGCCGTGCTGGCGTACTTGAACAAGGGCTAGGGCCCGTCCGACGGGACGCCGCGCCGATCCGTCGGACAGGCCCCGGGCCGAGGCGGGGGAAGGGGTGGGCCCTCGGCGGGCCCACCCCGGTGAGGCACGCGTGCCTCACCCCGTCGGATACCGCCCCCGCAGTACCCGCCACACCGGCGGCAGCGTCCCCGCGAGCGCCGTCACCCCGACCACCCCCACGATCAACGCCAGGTGGACCGGCGGGAGGTAGGGCAGGGAGCCGGCGACGGAGAGGCTGAAGGCGAGGAGGGGGATCAGGGCCACCGCGAGGCCCACGGCGACGCCGGTCAGGGCGACCGCGGCGGCCTCCGTGCGGAGCATGCGGCGGAGCTGGGCGCGGGCGGCGCCCGCCCGGCGCAGGAGGGTGAGTTCGGGGCGGCGGCCGATCGAGATCAGGGTGAGGGTGCTCAGGACGGCGATGACCGTGAAGGCGCCGATCGCACCGACCGCCGTCGCGTTGACGACCTCGCCCAGGGCCCGGTCCTCCGGCTCGACGCGGGCCGCGTCCCGCACCGCCCCGGCGCCTTGGTCCACCCGGGCCCCGGGCACGGCCGCGCCGACCGCGTGTACCGTACCCGCCCCGCCGTCCGTCGCCACGAGCACCCGGGCCGCCCCGGCACCGGACGTGTGCCGCAGCACCTCGTCCCGCGAGAGCAGGAAGTCCCCCGCGCCCAGGCCCCGTTCGTACACCGCGACCACCCGCGGGCGCCCCGCCGTGCCGTCGCCGAAGCGCAGCGCCACCGTCGAGCCGGGCCGCGCGCCGAGGGAGCGGGCGCGGTCGGCGGAGAGGGCGACGGTGCCGGGGCGCAGGCCGGAGAGGGTGCCCTCGCGGACGTCGGGGTCGAGGGTGCGGGTCAGCCGCTGCGGGGTGACGCCGAGGACGGGGACGCGTTCGAGCACGGGTGAGCCGGCCTCCTTGCGGGCGAGGACCACCGTGCTGCGCACCACCTCGGTCGCCGCGGACACGCCGGGCACGGACCGGATGCGGTCGAGGGCGCCACGCGGCAGGCCGCCGTCCGCCCGCACCACCAGATCCGCCCGGGCCATGTCCCGCGCCTGCGCCTTCGCCTCGTGCGTGATCGTGGCGCCCGCCGCGAGCTGGACCACGGAGAACGCGGTGACCAGCACGATCGGGGTGATCGCCGCGCCCAGCCGGGCGGCCGCCGCCGTGCAGTTGGCGGCGGCCAGCCCCCCGCCGGGGCCGCCGAAGCGGCGCATCGGGGCGCCGAGGACCCGCATCGCGCCCGTCGCGATCCACGGGCCGAGCACCGCGCACGCGATGACCATCGAGACGGCGGCCGTGCTCGACGCCGCCGCGGCCGCCTGGCCGTGCTGCGTCGCCGCCGCGCCCGCCGCGGTCACGCCGACGCCGAGCAGGACGAGTCCGGTGACGCGGCGGGCGGTTCCGGGCGGTGACTCGCGCAGCGCCTCCGCCGGACGTACCTTCGCCGCGCGGCCGACGGCGAACAGGGCGGACAGGCGGGCGACGAGGACCGTCACCGCGGCGGTCACCAGCGGCGCCGCCAACAGCCAGGGCGGCAGCGGGAGCTGGAGGCCGCCCGCCAGGGCTCCGCGTGCGTCCAGGAGTGCGCGCAGGCCCAGGTAGGCGGGTACGGCGAGGACGGCGCCCACCGCCGACGCGGCCACCGCGACCCGGCCCACCTCGCGGCCCACCGCGCCCCGCAGCTGCCGGGGCGTCGCGCCCACGGCCCGCAACAGGCCCAGCTCGTGGCTTCGTTGGCGCAGCGCCTGCACGACCGTCGACGACACCACCAGGGCGGCGATCATGACCACGGTCCCGGCGACCGCGCCGAGGATCTCCATCATGGTCGTACGGGCGGGCGCCGCCGCCAGCTGCTCCGCGGCGCCCCTGCCGTCCCCGGCCAGCACCCGCAGCCCGGCGCCGTCCCCGTCGGCCCGGTCACCGGCGGCCCGCAGCTTCGCCTCGTCCACCGCGTCCCGCACCCGCCCGTACAGCTCGCCCGCGCTCACGCCGGGCCCGGCCACGACGCCGATGGTGTCGACCGTGCCCGCGTGTCCGGCCAGGTCGCGGGCCCGCCCGGCGGTGAAGTACACGGCCGCGCCGGGCCCGTCGGCCACGCCCACCACGCGGTACGCGGTGTCCGCACCGCCGACGCGGAGCGTCACCCGGTCGCCGGTGCGGGCCCGGCCCGCGCCCACGACGACCTCGCCCGGACGCCCCGGCGCCCGGCCGTCCCGCAGCGCGTACGGCGCGAGCCGGGCCGCGTCCCAGGGCCGTCCGGTGACCGACTCGCCCTTGAGCCCCACCGGGAACACCCGGTCGGCGACGGCCGCCTCGACGCCCGGGACCCTCTCGACCACGCCGAGCGCGGCCTCCGGCACCCGCACCCGCTCGGTCAGGCCCGTGGTCTGCGTCTCCGGTTCGGAGCCCCAGGGCTTGGCCGTGTAGCGGGTGTTCTGATCGCCGGCGACCACGAGGTCGGCCGCGGCGTACCGCTCCACGGGGGCGTGGCCGAGGGCCGCCGACGTCACCGCGAGGGCGAAGGTGCCGAGGAGGGCGGAGGTCAGGACGAGAGCGGCGAAGACGGCGGCCCAGGCCTTGCGGTGGGTGCGGGCGGCGCGGGTGGCCAGGAGGGTGGTGACTTTGGGGGCGGGCTGGGACCTGTGGGTGGGTGGGGCGCAGGGTGTGGGCGTGGGCTCGGGCCAGGGTGTGGGTTCGGGTGTGGGCGTGGGCTCGGGCCAGGACGTGGGCTCGGGCCAGGGCGTGGGCTCCGGTGCGGGCTTCGTCACGCCGCCACCGCCCCGCGCCCCAGTCGTCGCATCACCGCGTGCACCCGTTCCGCGTCCGGTCGGTGCAGCGCCGCCACGACGCGGCCCTGGGCGAGGAACACCGCCTCGTCGCACCACGCCGCCGCGGCCGGGTCGTGGGTCACCATGACGACCGTGTGGCCGTCCTGGTCGACGGCCTGGCGGAGGAGGGCGAGGACGTCGTGGGCGGTCGCCGGGTCCAGGGCGCCGGTGGGCTCGTCGGCGAAGACCACGGCCGGGTCGGTGACCAGGGCGCGGGCGATCGCGACGCGCTGCTGCTGGCCGCCGGAGAGTTCGGTGGGGCGGTCGTCGGCGCGGTCGCCGAGCCCGACGGAGGCGAGGGCCACCGCCGCGCGCCGCGCCGTCGCCCCGTCGGTGCCGTCGGCGCCGCCAAGCATCAGGGGCAGCGCCACGTTCTCCGCGACGCTCAGCGACGGCACGAGGTTGTGCGCCTGGAAGACGAAGCCGATCCGCTCCCGGCGCAGCCGCGTCAGCGCGGCCTCCTTCAGCGAGCCGATCTCGACGCCCTCCACGCGGACGCTCCCGGACGTCGGCCGGTCGAGCCCGGCCGCGCACTGGAGCAGCGTCGACTTGCCGGACCCCGAGGGCCCCATGACGGCGACGAACCGGCCACGCGGCACGGCCAGATCGGTCGGGTGCAGCGCGACGACGGCCCCGCCGCGGTACGTACGACCGACCCCGTCGAGGGCGAGCGCGCCACCGCCGGGCGCGAGGGCGGAGCCGCCGCTCCCCGCCCGTCCCGTCGTCGCCAACCGCGCCGGACCGCGCCGCCTGAACATCCCGTACGCCCTCTCGGTGACTGTCACGGCACCCGCCGCCTACCACTGAGAACGCTAGGAATCCGGGCCCCTCGGCCACGAGAGGGCACGCCCCCGAGGTGGGGGTGCAGCCTGCTACACCACCGCGTCCCGTGCGGGCGCGCGCAACACCTCCACCAGGGCCGCGATGCTCTGGTCCGCGCGGCCCTCCGCCACCGCCCGCTCCAGGAGCGCGTGCATCGGCTCGTGCCAGCGCGTGTCGAGCCCGGCCTCGGCGGCGACCTGGGTCTCGGCGGGCATGCCCGCGTGGAAGATGCCGACGGCCGACTGGGGTTCGCCGAAGTCGCCCCGGTCGATCTCGGCGGCGTAGTGCGGCAGCATCGAGCTGATCATGGCCAGCCACTTCTGCGTGTACGGCACCATCGTGCCGGCCTCCAGGCCGCGCGCCGTGACGAGCGCCGCGCCCTGGAAGAAGCCGAGCAGCGCGGGCAGCAGGGTGCCGCCGACGGCCGACTCGTACAGCGCCGCGAGGTCCGGTTCGGTGCCCAGGTGCACGGTGTCGCCGCCGATGACCCGCAGCGTGGCCTCGTACTCGTCGAAGAGGGCGCGGTCGCCGCTGTAGTAGTGCAGGGTGTCGGCCGCGCCCACGGTCGCGGGGACGTTCTTGATGGCGCCGTCCAGGAAGCGGGCGCCGTGCCGGGTGGCCCAGTCGGCCATGGCGCGGGCGCCGGACGGGATGCCGGAGTTGACGGTGACGAGGGTGCGTCCGGCGAGCGCGGCGGCGGCCGGTTCGAGGGCGGCCAGGGTCGCTTCGTACGTCGTCAGGCAGGCGATGGTCAGAGGGCTCGCGGCGATCGCGTCGCGGACGTCGAGGAAGTGCACGGCACCCTGCGCCACCAGCGGGGCGGCCTTCTCCGGGCTGCGGTTCCACACGGTGGTGGGGTGCCCGGCCGCGACGTACGCCGACGCCAGGGCCGCGCCCATCGCGCCGAGTCCCACGATGGTCACGGGCGTGCGGGCGTGCTCGGGCATGAGTGCTCCAATTCCTGGGATTCCGGGGAGGGTTGAGGGGGGGCACCGGGTGGCGCGGCCCCCTCGTTCCCAGGCTGGAGCTTGCTGCGGGTTTCCTCAAGTACTCACTATTTAGTGGGGTACTTACCGTTCGGTGCGTGCCTCCGGGTGTCGGCGCACCCACCCCGCCCAGGCCGACTCCACCATCTCGCGCACGTCCCGCTTGGCCGACCAGCCGAGCTCGGCGGTGACGCGGTCGGCGGCGGCGACCACCCGCGCCGGGTCGCCCGCGCGCCGCCCGGTGACCGTCGCCGGGATGTCGTACCCGGTGACGTCCGCGATCAGGTCGACCATCTCGCGCACCGAAACCCCCTCGCCGCGGCCGACGTTGAGGGTCAGGTCGGTGGCCTCGGGCGCGCCCGCGAGGCGGCGGGCGGCGGCCACATGGGCCTCGGCGAGGTCCGTGACGTGGATGTAGTCCCGTACGCAGGTGCCGTCCGGGGTCGGATAGTCGGCGCCGAAGATCCGGGGGGCGGCGCCCGCGGTGAGCTTCTCGAAGACCATCGGGACGAGGTTGAACACGCCGGTGTCGGCGAGGTCGGGGCTCGCCGCGCCCGCCACGTTGAAGTACCGCAGGCAGGCCGTGCGCAGGCCCGTGGCGCGGCCCACCGCGCGGGTCAGCCACTCGCCCGCGAGCTTCGTCTCGCCGTACGGACTCATCGGCACGCAGGGCGTGTCCTCGGTGACCAGGTCCACATCCGGCATGCCGTACACGGCTGCCGACGACGAGAGGACGAAGGACGGCACCTGCGCGTCCGCGACCGCCTCCAGGAGGACCCTGAGGCCTTCCACGTTCTCCCGGTAGTAGCGCAGCGGCTGTTCGACCGACTCGCCGACCTGCTTCTTCGCCGCCAGGTGGACGACACCTGTGACCGCGTGGTCCCGCAGGGCGCGCGCGACCAGGTCCGCGTCCAGGGTCGAGCCGACGACGAGGGGCACACCCTCCGGCACGCGCTCGGCGAGGCCCGACGACAGGTCGTCGTAGACCACCGTGCGCTCGCCCGCCTCCGCCATGGCGCGCACGACGTGTCCCCCGATGTATCCCGCGCCGCCGGTGATCAGCCAGGTCATGGTCAACTCGTCCTGTCGTGTCGTGTTCGTCGTGGATGTACCCCGGACATCCCGGACGTGCAGTGTCGCAGAGCGCGGGTACGGGGCGCGTCAGGGGCCGTCGGCCCGCCCGCCCGGCAGCCTCCGCACGAGCCGCGCGAGCCGTCGCCGCGCCACCGCCGCCACCCCGCGCAGCCCCGGCGCGAGCCGCACCGACAGGTTCCCGGCCTGCGTCGCGTACGGCTGGACGAGCAGCACGCCGTGCCGTCCGCCCGGCACCACCGTGCGGCGCAGCAGGCCGGGCCCGGCCACCGCGCGCGCCGTGCTCTCGCGCGCGGTGCCGTCCGCGAACAGGAGCCGGACGCGCAGGTCCCACACGTCCCCGTCGAGCGCCGCGAGGTCGACCCGGACCTCGGCCGCCCACGTCCGCCCCGGCTCCTCGACCGTGAACGCCGCCGACCGCCGCACCCCGGGCCGCCCGCCGCCCCGGTGAGTCAGCTCCACGTCGACCACACCCGGGCCCGCCTCCGCGACCCGCCCGTACAGCTCGTGCAGGCGAAGCCGCAGCACGCTCGCGCCCCCGCGCGGGCGCAGTTCGGCGTCCACCGCGAGCGGCAGCAGCCGCAGCGGCCGCGCGAGCAGGTGCTCCAGGGTGACCTGGGGCAGGTCCGCCGACCAGACGGGGGTGTCGTCGGCGGCGCGCGCGTACGGCGGGGCGAGCCGGGCCGGGCGCGCCGCGACCTGCTTGAGGCGGTCCAGGTCGCGTGGCTCGGCGGCGGCGAGGACCACCCGGGCGATGACGCGGCCGGGGGCGGGGGCGGCGGCCAGGTCGGCCTCGTCGAACTCGGCGAGGTAGGCGCGGGTGACGGCCCACCACGCGCGCTGGTACTCCGCGCCGCGCTGGGGCAGCTCCCGCGTGTACATGCGCAGGCCGTGGTCGAGGAACTGGGCGCGGGCCGCCCGCGCGAGGACCTTGTCGCCGTCGGCGGCGCCGCGCAGGATGTCCACGGCCTGGCGGTGCGCGGTGATCCGGGCCCGCCAGTTCTCGATGCCCGCGCGGTCCAGGGAGATCGACAGCTTGGCCGCGGTGCGCCGCACGTGCCACACGTACACGGTGTCCGGGACCAGGGCGATGCGCGGCGCGGCGGCCAGGACCCGGGCGCCGAAGACGAAGTCCTCGTAGATGAAGCGGCCTTCGGGGAAGCGGATGCCGTGCTCGCGCAGGAAGTCCGTGCGGTAGAGCTTGTTGACGCACAGCGTGTCGTGCACGAGGCGCGGGCGCAGCTCCGGGCGTGCCACCAGCGCGGCCTTGCGGTACAGCTCGGGCTGCCAGGGCGTCTCGCGCCCCGACGGCAGCTCGCGCCGCACGCACAGGCCCGACGCGACCTCCGCGCGGTGCCGCAGCGCCGCGTCCAGGAGCGCCCGCGCGCCGCCCGGCGCGAGCACGTCGTCGCTGTCCAGGAACATCAGGTACGGCAGCGTCGCCGCGGCCGCGCCGTCGTTGCGCGGGGCGCCGCAGCCGCCGCTGTTCACGGTGCGCCGGACGACCCGCACCCGCCCGTCGGCGGCGGCCAGTTCCGCGAGGACGGCCGGGGTGTCGTCCGTCGAGCAGTCGTCGACCGCGATCACCTCGCCCACCACGGGGCCCTGCGCGAGCGCGGAGCGCACCGCGTCGGCGATGTGCGGGGCGTCGTCGTAGCCGATCACGACGACGGTGATCTGGGGCTCTTGAGGTGAGATGGGGTCCACAGGGGGAATTTTAGGGCTTAGTGAAAATTATCCGATTAGGGGGCTTCGTCACGGAGTGCCGGACGGGTGCCGGGCGGGGTGCCGGTGGCGGTGGCGGCGGGTGTGACGGAGGGCGTGGCGGCGGGCCTGCCGACAGGTTTGCCGCCGCTCACGCGCGCGAGGATCTCGCCGGTCTGCGCGCTCCACGACACCACCACCGCCTCCGGCGGCAGCGGCTGCTGCGGGGCGACCAGGAGCCAGCGCACGTGGTAACGCCGGACGACGGCGGCGCGGTCCGTGGCCGAGGTGGCCGGGTCGAGGTACGCGCGCACCTCGCTCAGCCGCTCGTTGCGTACGGACTCCGCCAGGGACGCGTCCGGCCAGGCGGGCGCGACCAGGTTGACGCCGAACGCGGGCATCGAGCGCATGGGGCGGTAGCCGTCGGTGAGGACGACGTCGCCGCGGTTCATGTGGGTTGCCGCCCACGCGTAGCTCGGCCAGCGCGGGGGCTGGTCGAAGCCGATCGGATCGAGGGTGCGGGGCACGACGGCGCCCGCCTGGATCTGGACGAAGCCGACGCACGCGCCGAGCGCGGTGGCCCCGGCGAGGGCGGCGCGGCGGTTGCCCCAGGTGCGGGGGGCCGTCAACTCGACGGCCAGGGCGAACTGGAGGGGGACGAGGGTGAGGCCGAGGATGCGGCCGTAGGTGTAGTGGCCGCTGAGCCAGCCGTAGCCGACCACCGCGCAGTCCAGGGCGAACATCAGGACCAGGGGGTCCTTGCGGTCGCGCCGCCAGCGCAGGAACAGGGCCGGGAGGCCCAGGGCGGCCAGCCAGAAGCGCTGGGGCATGTCGGTGTAGAGCTGTCGGTGGATCCAGTCGACGGACTGGTCTCCGACCAGGGTGAGCGGGTTGAAGTACGGCCAGGTGGTGGCCACCGCCAGGGCCGTGAGCCCGGTGACCGCCCACCGCAGCGGTGACCGCGAGCGCGGCAGCGCGAACGCCGCCACGCCGATCACCGCCGCCACCGAGGTGATCGGGTGGATCAGGAGGATCAGACCGCACAGGGCGCCCAGGCCCGCGTACGGCCACCAGCCCCCCGGCGCCCCCGCCAGCGATCCCGCCCACGCCCACGCCCAGAACATCAGCGCGATGCCGAACGTCGACGGGTAGCCGAGGTTGCCCGTCATCGACATCAGGCCCAGGTAGCCGCTCCACCAGGCCATCCGCGTGCCCCACAGCAGGACCATCGCGAACAGGGCGAGGACGGGTGCCCACGGGCGCGGCGTGAGGACGCGGACGAAGCGGCCGATGCCGGTGAGCAGGGCGAGCAGGTTCAGCGGGCCCGACAGTTTGACGACCTGCCAGCCCGCGAGGCCCGTCGCCTTGGCGAGCAGGGCCTGCGCGACGGCGTACGGCGAGTAGTACGCGCTGCCGTCGCCCGGCAGGTCGGCCATCGGGTGCCGGGGGTGCAGCAGGTCGTCCTTGAGGCGTTCGACGACCGCCGCGTGCTGGCCGAAGTCGCAGCAGATCGGCACCCGCCAGTACGCGAGCGACATCACCAGCCAGAAGAGCCCGCCGAGGACGAGGTACGGGCTCGGGTGCCAGCGGATGCCGAACCCGGTGGCGGTCGCGCCGAGCCGGGCGCGGTGCCGCCGCCACGTCGTGGCCGAGGCGGCCCCGGCGGCTTCGGCGGCCCCCGGGCCGGGCGCCGCCGTCGTGCCCGAGGCGCTCGAAGCGGCCGTCGTCGTACCCGCGGCGCCCGCCGCCCTCATCGCATCAGCCTGTCCGCGACCCGCTCCGCCGCCCGGCCGTCGTCGAGGTCGCAGTACGCCTCGCGGAACGCCGCGTACGCCTTGCGGTGGCGGGCGGAGACGGTGTCGAGGTCGCGCAGGGCGTCGACGACCTCGCCGGTGGAGGCGAGCAGCGGGCCCGGCGCGCGGGTCTCGAAGTCGAGGTAGAAGCCGCGCACGGTGTCGCGGTAGTGCTCCAGGTCGTAGGCGTGGAAGAGCATCGGGCGGCCGGTGTGCGCGAAGTCGAACATCAGGGACGAGTAGTCGGTGATCAACACGTCGGCGACCAGGAGGAGTTCGGCGGTGCGGGGGTGGCCGGTGACGTCGCGGACGAAGGGGGCGCGGGCGCCGGGGAGTCGGCCGGAGGTCAGCGGGTGCTTGCGGACGAGCAGGACGTGGTCGTCGCCGAGGACGTCCTCGGCGGCACGCAGGTCGAGGGCGGGGTCGTAGCGGAAGCGGCCGGGGCCGAAGCCGAGGTGGTCGCGGTAGGTCGGGGCGTACAGGACGATCCGTTTGCCGGGGGCCAGGCCCAGTTCGCGCCGGACGCGTTCGGTGACCTTGTGGCGGTCGTCGGCGAACAGGACGTCGTTGCGGGGCGATCCGGCTTCCAGGACCTCGCCGTCGTAGGTGAGGGCGCGGCCCAGGTGCGGGGTGGCGAAGCCACTGGGGGAGACCAGGACGTTCCACTGCGCGGCGAGGCGGGGCAGCCGGTCGAGGTGGCCGTGGTCGGCGTACAGGGTGTCCGTGAGGTCGGTGCCGAGGCGCTTGAGGGGGGTGCCGTGCCAGGTCTGGACGACGGTCTGGCCCTCGCGGCGCTCGAAGAAGTCCGGCAGATGGCCCGCGGTGACGATGCGACGGCAGCGGGCCAGGGCCCCGTACCACTCGGTGCTGTGCTCCGCCACGCCGCGCGCGCCCGCCGGGACCCGCGTCTGCTGGTCGTGCGTGACCCACAGGTGCTCGACATCGGCGCCGCGCCGCACCAGTTCCTCGTGGACGGCGCGCGGCGAGTCGCCGTCGAAGTACAGGACGGCGTCGCGCAGGCGCTTGGCACGCTCGCGCGGATAGTGCTCCGTACGCAGCCGGTGGCGCCGGTACGCGCCGCGCTCGGTGGGCGCGAGCACCGAACCCGCGTCGATCAGGAGCCGGTCGCCGAAGCGCCGGTCGGCGCTGAACTCCCGCCCCTGGACGACCCGGTGGTCCGGCATCCCGGCCCCCACCGACGTGAGCACCCGCACCGGCACCCCCGCCCCGCCGTGCCCCACCTCCCGCAGGAACGCGTACCACCGCCCCTCCCGCAGCACCCCGCCCCCCGGCGCCACCCGCGCCCGGAACCGCCCGCCGGACAGCTCCACCGGCACGGTCACCTCGTCGTCGCGCCCGCTGTGCCGCAGGACCAGCTCGGCCGACGGCCAGCTCGCCTCCGCCGCGGTGCCCTCGACGGTGAGGCCGCCGTCGTCGGCCCAGGCGACGCGGTCCGCGACGGGGCGCCGGGTGAGTTCCACGACGAGCGCGCCGCGGTCGTCGGCGGTGGCGCACAGCTCACGGCCCGCGCGGGTCGCGTAGCGGCCGGGGGGCAGGTCGAGGGCGGCCGCCGGGGACACCGTGGTGCCGTCGGCGAGTTCGAGGACGGCGCCCCAGCGGTCGCCGTGCGGCGGCTCGACCTGGGCGGGGGCGTGGTGCGGGGCGGGCGGTACGTCCTCCAGGTCGGCGAGGCGTACGCGGGCCTCGAAGCGGTCGTCGACGAGGGCGACCGGGTAGCTGAAGGCGGTGCCGGTGGCGGGGTGGGTCAGGCGCAGGGACCTGGGGCGGGCGGGGCCGGGGCGGGGGCCGGACCGCTGAGCGCCGGTGCCGGTGCCCGTGCGGGCGCCGGTGAGCCTCCCGCTGAGCACCACGTCACCGCCGTCCGCCCGGTGGCCGTCCACCCGCGCCGCGTACTCCTGCACCCGCAGCACGAGCCGCCCCTTGCTGAAGCCGAGCACCAGGCGCAGCCCGTCCCCGAGGTCCCGCACCAGGGACTGCGTGCGGGCGCCGTCCGGCGCGCGCACGGCGGCCCGCCGCACGGTGCCGTGGCCCGCGACGACCACGCCGAGCAGCCAGTTCCCGGGCCGCCACCGGCCGCCGGTCTTCAACTGTTCGGGGTCGACGGTCATCTCGAAGCCGGACAGGTCGTAGCAGTGCAGGCGCTGCCCGGAGCGCTCGGTGGCCTCCGGCGCGGGCACGCTCCGCGTCGGCACCCGCTTGAACCGGCCCCTGCTGTGCGCCGACTTGAGCAGCCCCGCCTTCACCGACTGCGCGGGCCGCGCCGCCTCCAGGTTGCGCACATAGGCGTGGCCGCGGATCCGCAGCCGCCCCTCCTCGTCCCAGGTGGCCTCGCCGAGCCTGGCCACGGCGGGCAGTTCGCTCTGGTCGAGGCGGGTGAGGTCGCGGGGGAGCCGGTCGACGCCGGGGTAGTCCGCGTACCGGCGCAGCGAGCCGCGGACCGCGAACGCGCCCTTGCCGCCCCGGCGTTCGCGGTCGAGCAGCTCGATCAGCTCACCGGTGCGCCGCTCGCGCACGAGATGCCACTTCACGCGCAGGTCCACGGGAAGCCGCCGCAGGATCGCCGGGTCGGCGGTGCGCAGGAACTCGGCGGTGTCCGCGAGGAACGCCGACCGGTACTCGGGCCCGCCCATCGGCAGGCCCTCCAGGAAGTACACGAAGTCGTCCCGCAGACAGGAGACGTCGTACGTGGCCTTCAGCTCGGGCGCGTGCTCGGCGAGGAAGCCGCTGACGTGCGCGCAGGCCGCGATCCGGTCGCGCACGCCCTTGACGTCGGTGCGCCGCCGTGTGATGGAGCCCTCGCGCACCCGCCAGTAGTAGACGTGGTCGCTGAGGACGTCCACGGACGAGGCGAGGAAGTGCGCCGGGATCATCACCGGTGTGTCCTCGTACAGCCGCCCCTCGGGGAAGAGGAAGCCGTGCCGGTCCCAGAAGGTGCGCCGGAAGACCTTGTTCCAGGCGACCCGGTCGGCGAGCAGCGCCAGATCGCGGGAGATGTGGGTACGGGTGCGCGGCGCGGTGAGCCACTGGTACTGCCAGGCCTGTGACCGGCCGCGCTCGGTCAGGCGCCACACGTTGCCGCTCGCGAAGTCGGAGCCGCTGGCGTCCAGGCTCGCGATCATGCGGGCGTACGCGTCGTGCGGGACGATGTCGTCGCTGTCCACGAACGTCAGGTACTCGGCGTTCGGATTCGCGTGCCGCACGCCGGTGTTGCGGGCGGCGCTCAGGCCCGCGTTGGGCTGGCGGACGTACACGAAGCGGGGGTCGCGGACGGCGAAGGCGCGGGCGATGCGGGGGCTGGCGTCGGTGGAGCCGTCGTCGACGAGGACGACTTCGAGCCCACCGGGACCGCTGCCCCCGGCGTCCCCTCCGGCCCCTCCATCCAGGGTCTGCCGGGCGATCGACTCCAGGCACTCCTCCAGGAACTCCTCGACGTTGTAGATGGGCACGACGACGCTGAGTCGGGGCTGCACGGCGAGCGGCCTTTCGTAGAAGTCGGCTGACGTTACGACCTGGTACGGGCGTATTCACACCTTTTGCCCGTCGCGATCAACTTCTTTGCCGCCGCTCACCCCAACGAGGTTCGCGATCACCCCATCGAGTGAGGCGCGGTCTTCGACAGAGCGTGTACGCGTGACTACGGTCGGTGTCCATGCCGCGCTTCTCAGTCGTCGTGCCCGCCCACCGTGTCCAGGGGTACCTGCGGGAATGCCTGGAGTCCGTCCTCGACCAGTCCTGCGCCGACCTCGAACTCCTCGTCGTCGACGACGCCTCGCCGGACGCCTGCGCCGCGATCGCGGCGGAGTATGCGCAGCGCGATCCGCGCGTGCAACTCGTCCGGCTCACCCGACGGCAGGGGACCGGACCCGCCCGCGACGCGGGGGCGGCGCGCGCCACCGGCGCGTGGCTGCTGTTCCTGGACGGCGACGACGTGCTGCTGCCGGGGGCGCTCGCGGCGCTCGACCGGAAGCTGGCGCAGTCGGAGGAGGGCGCCGACGGCTCCCGCGGCCTGGACGTGCTCCTCTTCGCGCACGACCGCACCGACTGGTGGGAGACCGTCCGCCGGCCGCCCGGCGAGGACGTCACGGGCGACCCCCTCGCCGTCACCGTCGCCGCCTGGAACCGCGTCTTCCGGCGGTCCTTCTGGTCCGCGCGGGGCCTCGCCTTCTCCAGGGGCGCGTACGAGGACGTGGTGCCCGTGCACCGGGCGACGCTGGCCGCCGGCGACCGGGTCGGCGCGCTCGACCGGGTGTGCGTGCGCTGGCGGGAGCGGCGCGGCGGCAGCTTCGCGAAGTCGCCGGGGCGGGAGCACTTCGCGGTGATCGGGCGGTACGAGGAACTGTTCACGGACGGCGCCGGGGCGACGGACCGGCTCTTCCCGCGCGCCGTCGACCACCTCCTGGCCGTCCTCGACGACCCGGGCCGGATCGCGCCGGGCGACCGCGCCGCGTACTTCCGGGCAGCGGCGGGCATGCTGCGCGCCCACCGCCCCGCGGCCCACGCACCCCTGACGGAACGTCAACAGGCCCTCGTCTCCGGCTCGTACGCCACCTACCGGGGCCTGGCGCGCGCGGGCGGCCGGATGAAGACCGTCCGCTCGGTCCTGGCCCGGCGCAAGAAGTCCGTCCGCGCCCGCGCCATGCGCGTCACCTACCGCGCCGACCTGCGCCGCTCCCTCGACCCGAACCTCGCCGTCTACGGCGCCTACTGGAACCGCGGCGTCAGCTGCAACCCGGCCGCGATCCACGCCAAGGCCCGCGAACTCGCCCCCCACATCCGGGGCGTGTGGGTCGTCTCCAGCCGCAACAAGCACCGCGTGCCGCCCGGCGTCGAGTACGTCATCGAGGGCTCGCGGCGCTACTGGCGGGCGATGGCCCGCGCCACCTACCTCGTCAACAACTCCTCCTTCCCCGGCGGCTTCACCAAGCGCCCCGGCCAGGTCTACCTCCAGACCCACCACGGCACGCCCCTGAAGAAGATGGGCCTCGACCAGCGCCGCTACCCCGCGGGCACGCACGGCATCAGCTTCCAGAAGGTCCTCGACCACACCGACCAGTGGGACTACAGCCTGTCCGCCAACCCGCACTCCACGGAGGTGTGGGAGCGCGTGTACCCGGCCGCGTACCAGGCCCTGGAGGCGGGCTATCCGCGCAACGACGTGTACTTCACGACCGGCGCCGACGACATCGCCCGCATCCGCGCCGACCTCGGCGTGCGCCCCGGCCGGCGGACCCTCCTCTACGCGCCCACCCACCGCGACTACCAGAAGGGCTTCCTGCCCCGCCTCGACCTGGAGCGGTTCGCGACGGCACTCGGCCCCGACTGGGTCGTCCTGGTCCGGGCGCACTACTTCTACGGCGCCGACGCGGGCCTCGCCGCACATCCCGGCCTGCTCGACGTCACCGGCCACGCGCGCGTGGAGGACCTGTGCCTCGCCGCCGACGCCCTGATCACGGACTACTCGTCGCTGATGTTCGACTACGCCTGCCTGGACCGCCCGATCGTCACCTACGCCCCCGACTGGCAGGCCTACCGCCTCGCCCGCGGCACCTACTTCGACCTCCTGTCCGGCCACCCGGGCGAGACCCCCGGCGCCCTCGCGACCACCGAGGACGAGCTGACGGGACTGTTCCGGGGCGGCGGCTGGGACACGGCGGCGACGACGGCGCTGCGGAAGGCGTTCCGGGAGCGGTTCTGCCCGTACGACGACGGGGGCGCCGCGGAGCGGGTGGTGCGGCGGGTGTTCCTGTCCTGAGGACGTGCCGCTGCCCGGGCGCGGGCCCGGGCAGCGGTGGCGCTCAGACCGAGGCGGCGCGCTCGTAGGGCGAGCGCACCGGGAAGTACGCCGTCAGGAACGACCGCACGGCCAGCGCCATCTCCTCGTCGGACATGCCGCTGTCGGGCGACTCCCCGATGCAGAACGCCGTCTTGTTCCGCGACTGCAGGAGCTGCCCGAGCCGGGCGTGGTCGGCGCGGCTGCCGATGTCCACGAAGTCGTACGACACGGAGCCCGGCACGGCGCGGCCCGTCAGGTACGCGTAGTGCTGGTGCAGCGACGACACCAGGGAGTGGTCGGTGGTGCCGCGGAAGCGGGCGCGGGCCGTCGCGGCCAGCTCGCCGGCGTAGCGCTCGCCCAGCTCTTCGAGGACGCTCCGGCGCAGCGCGTACGGCACGTGCAGGAAGCAGTGCGTCGCGGTGCGGCCGAAGTCGCGGCGCAGCAGCTCGCGGTTGTTCTTCGCCGCCGCCAGATAGCCCTCGTCCGTCTCGTCGACGGGCAGCGCGGGCACGGACGCCGACGACCAGAAGAACTTGGGCAGGCCGGAGCCGAGGAAGAAGGTGCCCGGGGTCGTCGGGCGGCCCAGGAACATGTCGTCGTTGAAGTAGAGGAAGTGCTCCGCCAGGCCCTCGATGCGGTGCAACTGGGTTTCGATGGCGTGGGAGTTGAAGGTCGGCAGGGCGCCGCGGTCGGCGAAGAGCTCGCGGTGGTCGACCACCGTGAGGCCCGGGTGGTCGCGGTCGAGCCAGTCCGGGACCTGACCGGCGGTGACGAGGTACACGTGCCGCACCCAGGGGGCGTACATCGCCAACGAACGCAGGGAGTAGCGCAGTTCGTCGCGGTTGCGGAAGCGGACCGTGCCGCTGTCCGCCGAGGCGTCGGCGGCGGTGGTGCCGGGGGCGCCGGGGGTGCCGCCGAGCGCGGCGGTGCGGGCGGCGCGCCAGTCGGGGTCGGAGTCGTCGACCCAGGTGTAGACGGCGTCGACGGGGAAGTCGGCGTCGTTCATGAGGCGCTGGGTGAAGACGTCGAGGGTCGGGTACTCGCGCTCGCCGACGCGCAGGCGGGCGGTGGGGGCGAGGGACGGCAGCTCGGCTCCGGCGAGGGTGCTGCCGAAGGGGGCGCGGCGCCGGGACGGCTCCGGGGGCCCGGGGGGCGCGGTGGTGGCGTCGGGCCCGGCTGCGGACTCCGGGGAGTCGGGGGAGTCCGCCGCGGCGGTGCCCTCCGGCCCCCGGACGCGGGGCCAGAACGCCACCGTGCACGCCTGCTGCACCCCGTGGCGCAGCGAGAGCGTCGTCGTGGTCACCGGCCGGAACACCTTGACGCCCGCCAACTCACCGATCCCGTCGAGCCGTTCGGCCAACACCGCGCCCGGCGCCGCGTCCCGCGGATTGACCAGCTCGGCGTAGACCGGCTCCCCGTGCAGCCGCTCCGCGAGGGCCTTGAGGGCGCGGTCGCGGTCGTCCTCGTCCACGGCGAGGGTGTGGGCCGTGCCGTCGGTGCGCACCAGGACGTAGGGGATCTGCCGCGACTCCAGGGCGGCCGCGGTGACTTCGAGGTTCCACTCGGCCATGCGCGGCGCGAGCACGTCGTCCCGGCACTCGGCGAGGCGGCCCACGGAACGGATCACCCGGCCCTCCGGGGCGGCGGCGATGATCTCGTCCTCGCGGGCCCGCTCGTCGGCGGACGCGTCCGCGTTGAAGGTGTGCGGCGCCGTCGGCCGGAACCCGCAGCCCCCGGACGCCACGCCGAGCGCGACCCGGTCCGCCCGCCCGGCCAGCCGCTCCGGCCGGTCGCGCCCCGCCAGGAGCCGCGTGTACAGCTCCTCCCACAGCGCCGTCACCCCGGCCGAGGAGAACCGCTCGTACACCCCCTCCCTGGCCGCCCGCGCACACCCGCGCCTGAGCGCGTCGTCGGACATCAACTCGTCCATCGCAGCGGCGAGTTCACCGATCTCGCCGGGCGGCACGAGCAGCCCGTCCACCCGATGGCGCACGATCTCCGCCGGTCCCGTGAGCACGTCGTACGCGACCACGGGCACCCCGGCCGCGAGCGCTTCGAGCAGCACCAGCGGGAACGCCTCGTTGTGGCCCGCCGTCATCAGGGACAGGCCCGCCGTCGCCCACTCGGCGGCCATGTCCTGGCAGGGGCCGAGGAGTTCGACGCGGTCCTGCAGGCCGAAGGCGTCCACCAGGCGGCGCAGACTCTGCTCGCGGTGCCCGCCACCGAAGATCCGCAGCGTCCACTCCGGGTGCGCCTCCGCGACCCGCGCGAACGCCCGGATGGCGTGGTCGACGCGCTTCTCGCCGGTCAGGCGCGCCGCCATCACGATGACCTTGCTCTCGCCGTCCGCGCGCGGCCGGAACCCGTCGGGCACGGCGTTCGGGATCACGGCCAGCTCCGGCGCCGTCGCCCCCAGGGACTCCGCGATCCAGTCCCGCGTCCGCCCGGTCAGCGTCACCAGGGCGTCCAGGCGCGGCGCGTGCAGCAGCAGCGGCTCGCCGGAGCGGCCCCGGCGCTGGGTGGGGCGGTGCTCCTGGTGCACGGTCAGCACGCGCGGCGGTACGAGGCCGACGGCGGCGGCGAGCAGCGCTGGCGTCGTCGTGACCAGGACGTCCGTGTCGAGGGTGCTGAGGGCCGCCGTCAGCTCCACGTCCGACAGGCGGTCGAACGCCGACTCCCAGGCGGGCTCGATCAGTTCGCTCGGCAGCGCGGCGAGGGTCCGGCACGCCGCCTCGTCGAGCCGCGACTCCCGCACCGGCCGCTCCGGCGTCACCGTACGGTCCACCAGATACCGCACGGGCACCTGCCGCGCCTCGGGGAAGAACGGCTCGGGCCGGGTGCGGAAGACGGAGACGACCTCGACGTCGTGCCGCTCGGCGAGGTGCAGCGCCTGGGTGTACGTGGCCAGCTCGGTGCCGCCCATCTCGTCGCCCCAGCCGAGCAGATAGGTGATCTTCATGAGGTCTCCTTCGTGATGTCCAGGCAGGTGACGGCGAAGGCGCCGGACGCGGTCAGATGCGGGTGCGCGCGCACCAGGCGGCCCCCGGGCAGCGCGACGAGCCGGAACGGCGTGGGGAACGCCGACGGCAGATCGCGTACGTCGGTCAGGCGGCGCCCGAGGCCGAGCTCGCCCACGCGGAAGTCCCACACCCACTGGCCGGGCCCGGCGCCCGCCATCGCGTCGAGCGGCAGCGCGAAGCTGAACCGGTCCCCGTCCCAGGCGAGTCGGACGGGCGCGACGAGGCCGTCCCGGCGCCGCACGGCCCGCGCGGCCCACCGCACCCGGTCCCGCTCCCGGGGCCCGGCGACCACCCGCCCGTACACCGTGATCCCGTCCCCGCGCGGCACGAACCGCACCAGCTCGGCCCGCGGCCGCGACCGCGTGACCTGCACCGCCGCGCGCCCGCCGCGGCAGCGGACGACCCGGATGAGGGTGCCCGTGCGGGGGTTGGGGGCGTGCGGGGCGGTGGGGCCGGGCGGCGGCGCGGCGCCGTCGGCGAGGGCGAGTCCGCGACGGCGTACGCGGCCGTCGGCGCCGGTCGTCGCGAGGGTGAGGCGCCAGACGCCCTCGCTGAGGAGGGGGGCGGGGGCGGGCGCGGGGTGCGTGTCCCGTGCCGCGTGGGCGCCGTCCAGCACGTCGCGCAGGGTCGCCGTCGCCGTCAGGAGCGGGCCGCCGTCGGTGTCCCGTTCGACGGCGAGCGGGACGCGGAAGCGGCGGTGGCCACGGGTGATGAGGAGTTCGGCGGCGCGCAGGTCCGGCTCGGGCGCGGCGAGCGCGAGGTTGAGGGTGCGGCTGTCGCGCAGGGAGAGGTGCGCGGGCGGGGGGAGGAGGGCGTCCGGCCCGGTGCCGCGCCCGGCGGTGGCGCGCTCCAGGCGGAAGCGGGCGGTGCGGGCGAGAGCGGTGAGGCGGCGGGGGCGGAGGGCGCGGGGCGCGCGGGCGGCTCGGGCTGCGGGGCGGGCGGCGCGTGCCGGGGCGGTCGGGGCCGGTGTGGCCGCCGGGGTCGTGGGATGGTGTTGCATTGCCCCACTTTGGCGCTATTCACCCAGAATTCATCGGTACGGCACGCGCCCGGTGCCTGACCGGGGCGGCGAACAGCTCGCGGTGAGCGGCACCCGCCGGGGCGGACGGCCGGAACCCGACCTCCACCCCGACGCGTGCCTCGTACTCAGGACCGGCGGCTGAGGGCCGGTGGCCCAGGACCGGCGTGAGGGCCGGTGGCTGAGGACCGGTGGCTCAGGGTGGCGGCTGAGGACCGGTGACTCAGGACGGCGGCT
Source organism: Streptomyces flavofungini (assembly GCF_014650815.1). GTDB lineage: Bacteria > Actinomycetota > Actinomycetes > Streptomycetales > Streptomycetaceae > Streptomyces > Streptomyces flavofungini. The sequence goes on along the minus strand of NZ_BMVR01000001.1, from coordinate 857,541 downwards.
CAGGACCGGCGGCTCAGGAACGAGACGAGCCCCCGCCCCTTGGGCCGTCGGTTGTCCCCGTTCCGCCGACCGGGCTTGCCCGGCGCCTGCTGGCCGGCCGTGGCCTGCGCCGCGCCCTTGGCCTGCGCCGCCCCGGCGGCAGCCGCCCCCGCGACAGCCGCCCCCTGCCCCGGCACCCCCGAGGCGTGCCGCGACACCGGATGCGCGGGCATCCGCGCCTTCCCGCCGCTGATGCGGATCATCGGCTGCCCCGCGACCTCCTCGGCCCCGTGCCACATGTCGTCCCGGCCCTCCAGGAACGCCTTCAGCTCCCCGTGCACCTCGTCGTAGGCGCCCCACGTCCCGTAGAACTTGGTCGCCGTGATGCACAGCGGCTTGAGGCCGGTCGTGGCCACCGCGCCCCAGGTGGCGGCGGCGACGCCGGGGCAGTGCTCGGCGCGGAAGTCGTCCAGGACGACGATCCCGTCCCGGCGGAGCAGGCGCCGCGCGGCGGCGATGTCGGCGTGCACGTGCTCGTACAGGTGCGAGGCGTCGATGTGGACGAAGCGGCAGCTGTCCGCGCGGACGTGGGCGGTGATGCCGGCCGAGGGGGCCTGGACGACGGCGGGCAGCTCGTCGTGGAAGGAACGGTAGTTGGCCTCGAAGGCGCGCCGGGTGAGTGTCGCGTACGAGCGGTTCATCTCCTGGGAGTTGGCGTCGTCGGGCGCGGGCGAGTCGAAGAGGTCGCAGACCGTGAAGGTCTCGCCGGGGCGCAGGAAGTCGCCCATGAAGATCGCGCTCTTGCCGAGGTAGACGCCGAGTTCGAGCAGGTCGCCGGGTTCGTCGCGGGTCCGCTGGCGGTTCAGGAACCAGTCGAAGAGCACCTGGTCGGCGGGGTGGAACCAACCCTTCACCGCGGCGAGGTCGGTCGGGAGCGGCAGGTCATCCAATTCCTGGGCGGACGTCGGTACGGAAGCGGAGGCTTCGGGCATGTCAGGTCCTGGAGTCGGGGGCAGTGCGCCGCGATCGACCGTAGTGGCCGGAATCCGCCGGACACCACAACCCGCACGACACGCCGCCGAAGCGGCACGACACGCCCCCGACTCCTTGGGTCCCCTTTCCCCTCTACGTCACCCGCTCGTCACCTGACGGCACGGGCGGGTGCCGCCGGACCCGTACGCGGCACGCGACCGCACCGGCCGCGCCGCCGGACCCGTACGCGGCACGCGACCGCACCGGCCGCGCCGCCGGACCCGCATGTCTCACTTGACCGCCCCCGCCATGACGCCCGACACGAACTGCCGCTGGAAGGCGAAGAACACCGCCAGCGGGATGACCATGGAGATGAACGCGCCCGGCGCCAGGATCTGCACGTTGTCGCCGAAGAACCGCACCTGCTGCTGCAGCGCCACCGTGATCGGCGGGCTGCCCGCGTCCGCGAAGATCAACGCGATCAGCATGTCGTTCCACACCCACAGGAACTGGAAGATGCCGAGCGAGGCGATCGCGGGCGCGCCGAGCGGCATCACCACGCGCAGGAAGAGCCGCAGCTCCCCGGCCCCGTCGAGGCGTGCCGCCTCCAGGAGTTCGCGGGGGATATCCGCGAAGAAGTTCCGCAGCAGGAAGATCGCGAACGGCAGGCCGAAGGCGGTGTGGAAGAGCACCACGCCCGTCGTCGACTCGAAGATCCCGATCTCGCCGAACAGCTTCGCCACCGGGAGCAGCGCCACCTGCACCGGCACCACGAGCAGCCCGACCACGCCCAGGAACCACCAGTCGCGGCCCGGGAACTCCATCCACGCGAACGCGTAGCCCGCGAGCGAGCCGATCACCACGACGAGCAGCGTCGCCGGCACCGTGATCGCCAGGCTCGTCAGGATCGAGTCGGTGATCGTCTCGTCCTTGAGCAGGTTGGAGTAGTTCTCGAAGGTCAGCTGCGAGGGCTTGCTGAAGACCTTCCACCAGCCGCTCTCGCTCATGTCCTCGGATGTGCGCAGCGAACCGATCATCAGCCCGAGCGTCGGCACCAGCCAGAACAGGCCGACCACGACCAGGAACACCCGCAGCGCGCTGCCGCTGACGACGGCGGCGATCCGGCCGCCGAGGGACTGCTTGGCCTTGACCACCCGCACCGGGGACGCTTTCACGGTCTCGCTCTGGGTGCTCATCGCCGCCCCTCCCGTCGCATCCGCCGCATGTTGAACAGCATCACTGGAATCACCAGGAGGAAGAGGAACACCGCGATGGCGCTGGCCACGCCCGCGTCGCGGTCCCCGAACGCCGAGTTGTAGAGCTGCACCGCGAGGACGTTCGCCTCGTCCTTCGACGAGCCCGGCGGGATCACGAAGACCAGGTCGAAGATCTTCATCACGTTGATCATCAGCGTGACCACGACGACCGCGAGGACCGGCGCGAGCAGCGGCACCGTGACCCGCCGGAACACCTGCCACTCGTTGGCGCCGTCCACGCGCGCCGCTTCCAGGAGCTCACGCGGCACGCTCGCGAGCCCGGCCGCGATCAGGACCATCGCGAACCCGGCCCACATCCAGATGTAGCTGCCGATGATGGCGGGCGTGATCAGGGACGGGCCGAGCCAGTCCACGCCGTTGTACGGCTCCCGGAAGTTCGAGGCGGGATAGCGCAGTTGGGCCCCGTCGGCCTCCTTCGGCAGGCTGAACGTCCCGTCGGCCGCGGCCTCCGTCGACGCCACCACGTCGCCGCCCTTGACCGCCTCGATCTTGATGCCGGGGTAGCCGAACTCGGCGGTGTCCGGGGCGTTCAGCTTGCCCCGGCCCTTGCCGCGGGTGAAGTCCTGCCAGGCCGTGCCGGTGACCTTGCCCGGGTCGGCCGCGGCGGGCTTCGCGGACGTGGCGTCGCCGGGCATCTGGTCCGGCGGCACACCGGTGAGCGGCAGCGCCACCGGCTCGCCCGCGCGCACCGGGTCCTTGGTGATGAACGCGCCGCCGCCCGCGCCCTTCAGCGGGGAGCGCGCGCCCGGGTGGCCCTGCGGGAAGGCGGACGACTCGGCGAACGTGTCGTGCACCCCCACCAGCATGGCGTTGGCGACACCGCGGTCGGGGTCCGACTCGTACACGAGCCGGAAGATGATGCCCGCCGCCAGCATCGAGATCACCATCGGCATGAAGATGATGAGCTTGAACGCCGTGCTCCAGCGCACCCGTTCGGTGAGCACCGCGAAGATCAGGCCGAGCGCGGTCGTCAGGGCGGGGGCGGCCACCAGCCAGATCGCGTTGTTCTTGATGGCGGTACGGATCCCGTCATCGGAGAACATCGTCTCGTAGTTGTCGAAGCCGGTGAATTCGCCCGCCGTGTCGAAGAAGCTGCGGCCGACCGAGTAGCCGATCGGATAGAGCACGAGCGCGCCGAGCAGCACGAGCGCGGGCAGCAGGAACAGCGCCGCGATCGTCTTGCGGGTCCCGGTGACGCTCCTGCGGGGACCGGCCCGGTGCGGGCCGGACGTGGCGGGCGGCGGCGTCGCCTTGGCCGGGGGCACCGCCGCGGTGCCCCCGGCATCAGGGGTCGTCATCGTCCGGTCAGTTCTTCTTGTACGCCTTGGCCGCCGCGTCCTCCAGCGTGCGCTGGGTGCCCGCGACGTTCTTCGGGTTCTTCAGGAAGTCCTGCAACGCCTTCCACTCGCCCTTGCCGGGCGTGCCGCCGAACGACTGCGGGGCCTGGTCCGACATGTCGAAGCGGATGTCGTCGCCCGCCTTGATCAGGGCGTCCGCGATGCCGCGCTGCACGTCGTTCGGGTACGCCTTCAGGTCCAGGTTCTTGTTCGGCGACACGAAGCCGCCCGCCTCGGCCCAGATCTTCGCGGCGTCGGGCGTGGCCAGGAACGTGAGCAGGGCCTGCGCGCCCTTGCTGTTCTTCAGCGCGACGGCCGCGTCACCGCCGACGACGGCGGGCGACTCGTCCCCGACCGCCGGGAACGGGAACACCTTCGCGTCCGTGCCCACCTCGGCCTTGGTCTCCGCGATCGCCAGGGACACCATGTCGCCCTCGAAGACCATGCCCGCCTTCGGCTGGTCGCCGCCGGTGAAGGTCTGCTTCACGGACGCGGGGAACTCGGTCTGCAGCGCGCCGCTCGCCCCGCCCGCGATGAACCCCTTCTTCCCGAAGAGGCCCCCGAGCGTCGTCAGGGCGTCCTTGACGGACGGATCCGTCCACTTGATCTTGTGCTGGGCGAGCTGGTCGTACTTCTCCGGACCGGCCTGCGAGAGGTAGATGTTCTCGAACCAGTCGGTGAGGGTCCACGCCTCCGCGCCGGCCACGGACACCGGCGTGACACCCGAGTCGTAGACGGTCTGCGCCGTCTTCATGAAGTCCGCCCAGGTCTTGGGCTCCTTGACGCCCGCGTTCGCGAAGACCTCGGTGTTGTACCAGATCAGCGACTTGTTGGCGGCCTTGAAGTACACCCCGTACTGCTTGCCGTCCACCGCCCCGAGGTCCTTCCACCCCTGGGCGTAGTTCTTGTCGAGCTGCTTCTGCGCCTCCGGTCCGACCGGCTTGGCCCACTTGTTCCGCACCGCCTGCTCGATGGCGCCGACCTGCGGCAGCATCGCCACGTCCGGCGGCTGCCCGCCCGCCACCTTCGACTCCAGGAAGCTGATGATGGGGTCCTGAGCCGGTACGAACGACACCTCGGCGCCCGTACGCTTCTCGAACTCGTCCAGGACCTTGAGGAACACCTTCCGCTCGGCGCCGCCCCACACGGCGGCCACCGACACCTTCTCGCCGTCCAGCTTGGGCAGTTGCACGGCGGCCGTGCTCTCCTTGCCGCCACCGCCCGACTTGTCGCCGTCTGCCTTGCCGTCGTCCTTGTCGTCGCCCCCGCAGGCGCTGAGCCCCAGCGCGAGGGCGCCGACGGCGGCGCAGGCGACTATCTTGGCGGCCGCCCCACGTGTGCGACGTGCATGAGGTGTGCGTGTACGAAGAGTGCTGCGCATCACTGCCCCGTTCTCTTCCCCGACTGGTCCCGTTGCGGTCTGTCTACGCCCGCGCGGTCAGGGGCGGCAAGATGGTCAACGGCGTCAAGTCGGTGATCGTGATGGCGTTGTGACGTGCCGTCATCTGGCGTGGGCGCCTTTTCGGACGAGGGGCGGTGCCCCTTTGCGTGCCCCTTTGGGCGGCCGTGCCCCCCGGCTGCCGCCGCGCCCTCCGCCCCACCGCTCCGCGATGGTTTTCCCCACCCGCCCACCCGTCACCGTGGGACGCGCCTTGCCCTCGCGGGCGACCGGGCGGTGCGCCTACCCCCTGCTGGGGGGGGCGGCTGGGGCCGCCCAGAGGGCGACAGGGGCATCCCCTGGCCGAGGGAAGCCGAGAGCTCGGGGGAGGGTGGGTGCGGCTCACGTCGGTGGTGCGTCAGCTGTTGGCGGGTGGGCCGGGGGCGGGTCTGGGCGTGGTCGGGGCTGTCGCGGGGGCGGCCTCCGCCTCGTCAGTGGGCGGTGTGCCCCCGTCGACGTGGGTGTCACGGGCGGCGATCACTCTGCACGGGGTGGGTACAGCGCACGCCGATGGTGCGTCAGCCGTCTGCGGTCGCACCGGACGTGGGCCTGGGCGTGGCCGGGGCCATGGCAGGGACGACTTCCGCCCCGCCCGCTGGCGGGGCACCCCGGCGACGTGGGCGTCGCGGGCGGCGATCACCCCGCGCGTGGCCCCGGCCCAAGCTCACAGCAGCGACGGCACCCGCTCCGCGGACACAGATCGCGCCGCCCTCTCCAGCGCACTGGCCAGCAGGGCCAGATCCGTGGGCCCGTTGCCGAGCTCCCGTACGGGCCGCCGGGTCGGGGGATCGCCCATCCGCTCCCACTCGACGGGCACGACGGTGGGCCGCAGCGTCGCGGTCCGGGGAATCCTCCCGGTGACCCGCCCGGCCTGGAAGGCAGCCCCGCGCCCGTCCACGCCCCGCAGGACACCCCGCCCCGGAGTGGGATCTTCCGCCCCGGCCCCCACCGCGTCCAGCGCGACCACGAGCCCGGCCCGTCGCCCCACCTCCGAGGCCCCGGCCCGCTCACCCCGCGCCGCCGCCACCAGATGGACCCCGAGCCGCTCCCCGTCCCGCGCCACCGCCTCAAGCGCCCGCACCACGGACCCGGCCGCGGGCCGCCCGGGCGACCCGAGCGCGGGCGCGAGCAACGCGTCGAAGTCGTCCACGAGCACGACCAGCCGCGCCAGCGGCGGCCCGGGCTCGGCGCGCCGCACCCCGACGGGCCGCAGCCGCAAGGTGGCACTCGTCGGCGGGTCGAGTTCCGCTCCGTCAGGGGCACTTGTGCCACGGGAGTCACCCGGTCCGCCGGGCGCGTCGGGCCCACGGGACACGCCGGACCCCCTGGTCCCGGCGGTGCCACCCGCACCGCCGGCCCCCTCGGCACCGTGCGCCCCACCCCCGCGCCCCGCGCCGACGCCATCCCCGGACGCCCCGGCGACCCGCCCGCCCCCGCGCTCCGCGCCAACCCCGTCCCCCGACGCCCCGGGCGCACCGGACCGCTGTGCCACCATCCGCCCCGACACTTCCCGCTGCGTATGCCACTCGGCGAAGCCCACCCGCCCCAGCAACTCCGCCCGCCGCTTCAGCTCGGCCGTGAGCGACTGCGCGAACTCCCGCATCCGGACCGGGTCGTTGGCGGCGAGATGCGTGGTCACGTGGGGCAGCTCCGTACAGGCCCGCAGGCCGTCCCCCGGCCGCTCCCCGGCCCCGGTCCCGCCGCCCGTCCCGGAACCGCTGCCCGGTCCGGCGTCCCGGCCGTCGATGAGGACGATGCCGAGCCGGTCGGGCCGCTCGGCCGCCGCGAGGGACGCCGCCACGGACCGAAGGAGCTCCGTGCGTCCGCTGCCCGTGGGCCCCTCGATGAGGAGGTGCGGCCCGTCCGCGACGAGGTCCGCCACGACCGGCCCGCGCGCCCCCGCGCCGAGCACCGCCCAGGCCCGCCCGCCCAGCGCCTGCGCGTCGTCCGCGGCGGCCGCCCACCGCGCCATCAGCGACGCGGGCGTGGCCCGGGCCAGCCCCAACTCGTCCAGAAGCCGCGCCGATTGGGGCAGCGGCACCGCCACCCGGGCTCCGCCCCCCGCCGTCGCCCCGTCCGGCCGCAGCGGCGCCAGGGCCCGCGCGAACCGCTGCGCCCACGCCGCCGACACCGCGTCCACCACGGCGACCGTGCCCTGCCCCGCGGGCCGCCCGTCCGCCGTGCGCAGTACCCGCAGCGCCGTCGCCACGTCCCCGCTGAGCAGCGCCGCCGCCCCGCACGCGCGGAACGCGGGCGACACCTCGCACGCCGCCTCGTACGTGTCCGTCACCGGTGACGTGGGCGACGCCGCCGTCGTCTCGGCGAGGCACACCACATGGATCCCGGCCCGCGCCCCCTCACGCGCGAGCCGCACGGCCGCCTCCCGCAGCCCGGCCGAGCCCGGATCGCCGTCCACGACCACGACCGTGCGCGGCCCGGACGCGGGCGCACTCGCGGCCGAGCCGTCCAACGCGCCTACGGGGAAGCCAGGTTGGCCGGATGCCGCCCCGAACCCCGCCGCCGGCTCCGCCGGTTCGTCGAGGCGTCGCAGCAACTCGTCCGTACGCGCCGCCGCCTGATCCCGGTCGTACGCCAGCAGCAACCGGCAGTCCTGCCCGTGCCCCGGCCTGACGTGCGGAAGCCAGCCCAGCCACGCCCACTCAGCGGCCCGCTGCCGCGGCGTACGCGTACGGTCCGTGCTGATCAGGACGATCTCCAGCGCGGCGGGCGAGTGCAGCGCCGCCAACTGCGCGAGCACCGACCTCGCCAGGCCCGCGAGCCGTTCACGCGGCCCCGCGAGCCCCAGCGCCCCCGCCTCCCGCAGACTCACCGTCACCGGCACCGCGGGCAGCAGCCCGTCCGCACCCGGAGCGGCCCTGTCCACCGTGCCGAGCCGCACGGCCAGCGCCTCCGGGTGCCCGGGTCCGCGCTCCCAGAGCCGCGCCCCCGGCCCGAGCGCCGTCAGGAGCAGCGCTGCCGCGTCGGGCCATGCCTCGGGCACCCGTGCGCCCGCGCCGGACACCCCCTCGGCACCCGCCGACTCCGTCCCGTCCGGCCAGTCGTCCTCGTACGCCCCGGCGTTCCGGGGCCCGTCATGCGTCTCGTCGTACGCGGCGTGCTCGCGCTCCGCCTCCTCGCCCCGCCCGCCGGCCAGCCGCCGCGCCCACGCGGACAGCCCACCGCGCTTGCGCACCCCGCGCGGCACAGTCGTCCCCCGGGGCGGCGTCCCCGCCCGGTGCCGCTCCATCTCCGGCACCCCACCCTGCTGCGGCACCACGGGGGTCTCGGGGGAGGGGGAGGAAGGAGAAGGGGAGGAAGGGGAGGAAGAAGGGGAGGAAGTGGGCGAGGGGTAGGGGGAAGAGGGGGGCGGGCCCGGGGTGCCGGGTGCCGCCGGGGGCGTGGGGGCTGCGGGGTGCGCCGGGTGCGCGGTGGGCGCGGGTGTACCCGGCGACCCCGGGATCCCAGACGCGCCCGGCGCTCCGGGCGTACCCGCGGTCCCCGGCATGCCGGGAGTCCCAGCTCTGCCGGGAGTCCCAGGCATGCCCGGTGCTCCAGGCGCACTGTTGGTCCCAGGCGCACCCGGGGCTCCGGGCCCGCCGGGAGCCCCAGCGGCTCCCAACGCCCCAGCCCTCTCCGGCCCGTTCACGAGCCCCTCGTCCCCGGGCCCACCCCCGTGCCCGCCTTCGCTGCCCTCGGCAGCCCCCCAGCCTGCCGAGCCATACGCATGCTGCGTCGAGCCGCCCTCCGGCCGCCCATCGCCGTGGCGTGCGTCCCCCGGCCGCACCTCACCTTGTCGTGCGGCCCCCGGCCGCACATCCCCCTGCCGTACGTCCCCGGACCCGGCGCCCCCCGGCCCCGCGCCCGCGGACCTTCCGTCCCCGTCCCCGTCCCCGGACCCGGATCTGCCGTCCTCAGCCGCACCCGGCGCCCCATGACCAGAGCCCACCGGGCCGCCCCGCCGCGAACCCCCCACAGCCCCCTGCACAGGGACCCCTGCCCCCTGCGCAAGGACCGCCCCCTCCACACCGGCAACCCGCACCCGCACATGCCCCTCGCCGTCCGAGGCGGTCGGCAGCGCCGCCTCCACGCCGCCACCCGCGGTGAGCCGGAGGACGGACTCGCCGACGCGCAGGAGGGAGCCGGAGGCGAGACGGACCGGGCGGTCGGAGATGGCGCGGCCGTCGACCGTCGTGCCGTTCGTCGAGCCGAGGTCGGTGACCGTGACGCGGCCGTCCGGGTCGAGGGTGACCGCGCAGTGCAGGCGGGACACGTCCGGGTCGTCGAGGGGCACGTCGGCCTGTGCGGAGCGGCCGACGCGGATCTGGCCGCCGTGCAGCAGGTGCACGCCGCCCGCGTCGGGGCCCGCGACCACGTGCAGCCGGGCGGTGGCCTCGGCGAGGTCGGGTCCGGGCTCGGCGGGGGCGCCGACGGACAGCACGGCGCCGTCGACCAGGGGCGGCTCGCCGAGCGTGCAGCGCTGGAGGTCGAGGCGGTCCGACTGGGCGTACAGCACGGTGGGTCCGTCGCCCGCGGCCACGGCCGCGGCCAGGCCGGAGGCGACCGCGGCGAGCGCGGTCCCGGCGGGGGCGGTGACCAGCACGTCGCAGGTCGCCGCGGGGCGTCCCCCCGGCTCGGTCTGGCCGCCACGCGGCCCGAGGACGGTCAGCCGGATCTGCATCGCCGTCAGCGGTCCCTTCCTGCGCTGGGCGCCCGGCACGGGGACTCGCGCTGTGATTCCCCCCACCGCACACGGGCACGTCGGCCAGTACGGAAAGCATCCTCGCACCTGCCACTGACAACACGCCCGCCCCCCACCCGCATTTGATCTTGATTGGTCGGCTCTGCTCGGAAACGTGCCCGCAAAGTGCCTGCTCGGACCGATGTGGGCGGTGATGACCATGAGCGCCCGGCCGCATGCCGGCACGGAAGCGGGACCGAACCGGACCACACGGGACCACGCCGGACCACACGGGACCACACCGGACCGGATCGGGCCGCGCCGGACCGAGTCCGGCCGCGGCCGGGACCAAAGTCCGTTTCCGGCGCCGACGGCGCCCCCTCGGCAACCAACCGCGCTGGTCCAGCGTCTTCCCTCCGAACAAAGGTCCGCCGTGCGGCCGATTCCGGCCGCCGAGAGGCGCAAGATCGTCGGACGGTGCCCCGTTCGGCGGCACTACAGTGGGTCGGAACGCTGTACCGGACGACGGGGCGGCGCGAAGAGCAGACCAGCACACCAGCACCGCGAGAGAGCGGGACCGCACCACCGCACCTCGGGGCGGCGGAACCGCACCACGGGACCACAGACCAGCCAGATCAGCAGGGAGCGCATGACGTGCGGCCGGTAGGCAGCAAGTACCTGCTCGAGGAGCCGCTCGGGCGCGGCGCCACGGGCACCGTCTGGCGAGCCAGCCAGCGGGAGACCGCGGGCGCCGAGGCGGCGGTTCCCGGTCAGCCGGGCGAGACCGTGGCGATCAAGGTCCTCAAGGAGGAGCTGGCCAACGATCCGGACGTGGTGATGCGCTTCCTCAGGGAGCGCTCCGTCCTGCTCAGGCTGACGCACCCGAACATCGTGCGCACCCGCGACCTGGTCGTCGAGGGCGATCTGCTCGCACTGGTCATGGACCTCGTCGAGGGCCCGGACCTGCACAAGTACCTGCGCGAGAGCGGCCCGTTCACCCCGGCCGCGGCGGCCCTGCTGACCGCCCAGATCGCCGACGCGCTGGCCGCGAGCCATGCCGACGGCGTCGTGCACCGCGATCTGAAGCCCGCGAACGTGCTGCTCAAGCAGGACGCGAGCGGCATGCACCCGATGCTCACGGACTTCGGCATCGCCCGCCTCGCCGACTCCCCGGGCCTGACCCGCACCCAGGAGTTCGTCGGCACGCCCGCGTACGTCGCGCCGGAGTCCGCCGAGGGCCGCCCGCAGACGAGCGCCGTCGACATCTACGGCGCCGGCATCCTGCTGTACGAGCTGGTCACCGGCCGCCCGCCGTTCGCCGGGGGCTCCGCACTCGAAGTGCTGCACCAGCACCTGAGCGCCGAGCCGCGCCGCCCCTCGACCGTGCCCGACCCGCTGTGGACGGTCATCGAGCGCTGCCTCAGCAAGGACCCCGACTGCCGCCCCAGCGCCGAGAACCTCGCGCGCGGGCTGCGGGCCGTCGCCGACGGCATCGGGGTGCACGCGAGCGCCGCCCAGATCGCCGCCGCCGAGGGCGTCGCCGCGCTGCTCGCGCCCGACCCGGCGCCCGCGCCGGTCCCCGGCACCCCGGGCGCGGCCGACCCCACACAGGTCCTGCCGACCAACGCGGGCGCGTACGACCCGAGCGCCGCCACCAGCGTCATGCCGAACACCGGCCCCCAGGGTCCGAACGCCGACCCGACGGCCGTCATGCCGCCGGTCGGCCACAACCAGGGCGGCAACCCCGACGAGCCGCACCCCTGGCAGAACCAGATGCGCGCGGCCCGCGACCGCAACGACCAGACGCAGGTGCAGTACCTGGACCCGAGCCAGGACCCGCTGCGCCGCCGCCCGCAGCGCCAGGTGGCCCGCCCGCAGCAGCCCCAGCAGCCGCAGCCGTACGCCCCGCAGCACCAGCCGCAGCCGTACCAGCCGCCGGTGCAGCCGCGCCAGCAGATGCAGCCGCAACCGCAGCCGTACGCGCCGCAGCCGTACCAGCCGCCGCAACAGCCCGCGCCGCCGCAGCCCGCGCCCCCGGAGCCGCGCCGCCAGCGCGGGCCGAACCCGAACCGGACGCGGATCCCCGGCCTCGGCTGCCTCAAGGGCTGCCTGGTCGTCCTCGTCATCCTGTTCATCGCGAGCTGGCTGGTCTGGGAGCTGAGCCCGCTGCAGGACTGGATCGGCACGACGAAGAGCTACTGGGACCAGATCAAGGACGTCTACAACACGGTGTCCGACTGGTCGAGCAAGGTCGGCGGGAACTGAGTCCGGGCCGGGTTCGGGAGCCGAACCCGGCCGACTCTGTGGATTTGTCGACTCCTGCGGGGTGATTTCCCCTGTGGATGTGATGGTTGGCGCCCTGGCCGCGTAGTTTTGGGCCAACACACATCCGTAGGAGCAGTCTTGGGACGGAAGATCGGCAGCCGGTACACGGCCCACCAGATTCTGGGACGGGGCAGCGCCGGCACGGTGTGGCTCGGCGAAGGCCCCGAAGGGCCGGTCGCCATCAAGCTGCTGCGCGAGGACCTGGCGTCCGACCAGGAACTCGTCGGCCGCTTCGTCCAGGAGCGCACCGCGCTCCTCAGCCTCGACCACGCGCGCGTGGTGGGCGTCCACGACCTGGTGGTCGACGGCAACGACCTGGCGCTCGTGATGGACCTCGTACGAGGGACGGATCTGCGCACCCGCCTGGAGCGCGAGCGCAGGCTCGCCCCCGAGGCCGCCGTCGCGATCGTCGCGGACGTCGCCGACGCGCTGGCCGCGGCGCACGCGGCGGGGATCGTACACCGGGACGTGAAGCCCGAGAACGTGCTCCTGGACATGCAGGGCCCCCTCGGCCCCGGCGGGGCGCACCCGGCCCTCCTCACCGACTTCGGCGTCGCCAAGCTCATCGACTCGCCCCGCCGCACCCGCGCCACGAAGATCATCGGCACGCCGGACTACCTGGCCCCCGAGATCATCGAGGGCCTGCCCCCGCGCGCGGCCGTCGACATCTACGCCCTCGCCACCGTCCTGTACGAGCTCCTCGCGGGCTTCACGCCGTTCGGCGGCGGGCACCCCGGGGCCGTCCTGCGCCGCCACGTCACCGAGACCGTGGTCCCGCTGCCCGGCATCCCCGACGAGCTCTGGCAGCTCATGGTCCAGTGCCTGGCCAAGGCCCCGGCCTCCCGCCTGCGCGCCTCCGAGCTGGGCGCCCGGCTGCGCGAGCAGCTCCCCCTGCTCGCGGGCATGCCGCCGCTGGACGTCGACGAGCCGGAAGCGGAGCCCTCCGGAGACGAGCCCTACGAAGAGACCTCTCCGGAGCCGCACGAGAAGCCTCCGCGCCGCGGCGCCGTGCCCCTCGTCCCCGGCGCGGCCCCCGCCGACGCCAACCGCGACACCCACACCTCCATGCGCGTCCCCGCCCCCGACGAGCTGGCGGGCGGCGCCCGCGGCACCGCACGGGCTCCCCGCGCGGCAGGCACCGTACGGCCCGGCTCGGCCCGCCACCGCGCCTCGGCCCGGCGCCGCCGGATCACGCTCGGCGTGGCGGGGGCCGTGCTCGCCGCGGCGGTGGGCGCGGGCGCCTGGTACGCCACCTCCGGGGACGACAGCGACCCGGGAACCCCCGACAACAGCAACTCGGCGCCGCCGGTCCCGTAGGTCCCGGGCCCGCCGCCGGGGGAAGACCGCTTGCCGTAGCCGTTACGCTGGTGTGGTGGCAGTCGTCGACGTATCCGAAGAGCTCAAGTCCCTCTCCTCGACCATGGAGTCGATCGAGGCCGTCCTGGACCTCGACAAGCTGAGGGCAGACATCGCCGTGCTCGAGGAGCAGGCGGCCGCGCCGTCCCTCTGGGACGACCCGGACGCGGCGCAGAAGATCACCAGCAAGCTGAGCCACCTCCAGGCGGAGGTCAGGAAGGCCGAGGCGCTGCGCGGGCGTATCGACGATCTGAGCGTGCTCTTCGAGATGGCCGAGGAGGAGGACGACCCGGACACCCGCGCGGAGGCCGAGTCGGAGCTCACGGCGGTCAAGAAGGCGCTGGACGAGATGGAGGTCCGCACCCTCCTCTCCGGGGAGTACGACGCCCGTGAGGCGCTCGTCACCATCCGCGCGGAGGCCGGCGGCGTCGACGCCTCCGACTTCGCCGAGAAGCTCCAGCGGATGTACCTGCGCTGGGCGGAGCGCCACGGCTACAAGACCGAGCTCTACGAGACGTCGTACGCGGAAGAGGCCGGCATCAAGTCGACCACCTTCGCCGTGCAGGCTCCGTACTCGTACGGCACGCTCTCCGTGGAGCAGGGCACGCACCGTCTGGTGCGCATCTCGCCGTTCGACAACCAGGGCCGTCGCCAGACGTCCTTCGCGGGCGTCGAGATCCTCCCGGTGGTCGAGCAGACCGACCACATCGAGATCGACGAGAGCGAGCTGCGCATCGACGTGTACCGCTCCTCGGGCCCCGGCGGCCAGGGCGTGAACACGACCGACTCCGCGGTCCGCCTGACCCACCTGCCCACCGGCATCGTCGTCTCCTGTCAGAACGAGCGCTCGCAGATCCAGAACAAGGCGACCGCGATGAACGTCCTCCAGGCGAAGCTGCTCGAGCGCCGCCGCCAGGAGGAGCAGGCGAAGATGAACGCCCTCAAGGGCGACGGCGGCAACTCCTGGGGCAACCAGATGCGTTCGTACGTCCTGCACCCGTACCAGATGGTGAAGGACCTGCGCACGGAGTTCGAAGTCGGCAACCCCGAGGCCGTTTTCAACGGGGAGATCGACGGCTTCCTGGAGGCCGGAATTCGCTGGCGCAAGCAGCAGGAGAAGTAATTTCGACGCTTTGTCGACAAAGCTGAGCGAGGCAACTGCCACCCCCCGGGCGGCAGTTGCCTTTGTTTATGGGCCTTCCGGGGCCTCGTGTGGGCTTCTTGCGCCTTTTACGTCACAGTCACATGTCCGTACGCCGGTCAACTATCCCCATAACGGGCATCGCGCCCGCAACGACCTTGACGGTGCTTCGAAAACTGGAAAGGCTAGCGGGCGGCATGCGTATCTCCGGGACGCGTGTGATCCGGGGGGCCGATCGAGAGCCACCCCGCGACCGCGGTCCGGAACGCTGCCTCACTGACGATTCAGCTACTGGGGGTAGCAGCCAGATGACGAAGAAGACGCGGATCCGCATCGCGCGGATAGCCGCCGGCGCGGTGATCGCCGCCGGCGCCTCGCTGACCGCCGCCGGCGCCGCCTCGGCCCTGGACGTCGGCGTCGAGCTCGGCGGGACCGGCGCGAGCGCCTCCGCCGACGAGAACGGCATCGGAGTCGACGTCGACCTGCCGGGCGACGATGACGACCCGGACGAGCCCACCAACCCGCCGGAGCCGACCGACGAGCCGACCGAGCCGACGGACCCGCCGACCGAGCCCACGGACCCGCCCACGGAGCCCACGGACCCGCCGACCGAGCCGACGGACCCGCCCACGGAGCCGACCGACCCGCCCACCGAGCCCTCGGACCCGCCCACCCGGCCCACCGACCCGGGTGACAACGGCACCGGCGGCGGCACGGGTGGCAACGGCGGCAACGACACCGACCCCGACGGCGGCGGCTCCAACCCCGCCGAGCAGGGCGGCAAGGACAGCCTGACCGACACCGGCACCAAGCCGGTCGAGCGGGTCTCCGACACCGGCAGCGGCAAGAACGACGGCGAGCTGGCCGAGACGGGTGCCGCCGAGACCACCTTCCTGATCATCGGTGCCGCCACCATGATCGCCGGTGGCGTCGGCTTCCGCTTCCTGCCGCGCCTGGTCGGCAACCGCGGCGCCGCGGCCTGACCGGCGGGGCGCCTGGAGGGACCACGCGTGACGCGGCGCGTACGGAGACGTACGCGCCGTAGCGGACGTCCCTCAGGAGCTGGCTGAACACGTGGAAGGGCCCGGAGCCGCATCGGCTCCGGGCCCTTCCACGTGTTCAGTGCCCAGCGACTACGCGGTCTGGTGCGCCAGCAGAGCCATTGCCATGATCAGCACCACCAGCAGCCCTATCAGGGCCGCGGGGCTGAGGCCGCCGAAGGGGCCCTCGTGCTGCATCCGCTCCCGGTTGGCCCGGCACACGGGGCAGCGGCCCTCGCTCACAGGCGCCGCGCAGTTCGCGCACACCAACCTGTCATAGGTCATGCGCTTCTCCTCCCGCACAGTCTCAGCCTGCCCAACGCTCGGGGAACCTCAACCGTTCCCCCTACCACTGTGCCAGCTTCCGCGGAATTCGGCGCGGGCCGCCGCCCGCCCCCGGTTGACGCCCGCCCCGCCCCGGCCGCCGAGCCCGCCCCCACGGCATCGGGCGTCCCATTTGTTCCGGGTCGGATCCGCAACAAACCGCGCAACTCAGGACGCCGACTGCGCGGCCCCTTCCGGTTCGCGTATGGTCACGCTCACCTACCCCCGGCTACCCGTGGTGCATCCGTGATCCGATTCGACAATGTGTCCAAGGCCTATCCGAAGCAGAACCGTCCGGCCCTCCGCGATGTGTCGCTGGAGATCGAGAAGGGCGAGTTCGTCTTCCTGGTGGGGTCATCCGGCTCCGGAAAGTCGACCTTCCTGCGGCTGATCCTCCGCGAGGAGCGCACCAGCCACGGCCAGGTGCACGTCCTGGGCAAGGACCTGGCCCGGCTCTCCAACTGGAAGGTGCCGCACATGCGCCGCCAGCTGGGCACCGTCTTCCAGGACTTCCGCCTGCTGCCGAACAAGACCGTCGCCGAGAACGTGGCCTTCGCCCAGGAGGTCATCGGCAAGTCGCGCGGCGAGATCCGCAAGTCCGTGCCCCAGGTCCTCGACCTCGTCGGCCTCGGCGGCAAGGAGGACCGGATGCCCGGCGAGCTGTCCGGCGGTGAGCAGCAGCGCGTCGCGATCGCGCGGGCCTTCGTCAACCGGCCGAAGCTCCTGATCGCCGACGAGCCGACGGGCAACCTCGACCCGCAGACGTCGGTCGGCATCATGAAGCTCCTCGACCGCATCAACCGGACCGGCACCACCGTCGTGATGGCCACCCACGATCAGCAGATCGTGGACCAGATGCGCAAGCGCGTCATCGAGCTGGAGAAGGGCCGCCTGGTCCGCGACCAGTCCCGCGGCGTCTACGGCTACCAGCACTGATCCGGTCGTCGGCGCGCCCTCCCGGCCGCCGCCGACCGCGGCCGGCCGCCGCGCCCGCCCCCGCCGCACCGCTCCCCCTGATCCATTGAAAGGCCGCCATGCGCGCCCAGTTCGTCCTGTCGGAGATCGGCGTCGGTCTCCGCCGCAATCTCACGATGACCTTCGCGGTCGTCGTCTCCGTAGCGCTCTCGCTCGCCCTCTTCGGTGGCTCGCTGCTCATGCGCGACCAGGTGAGCACGATGAAGGGCTACTGGTACGACAAGGTCAACGTCTCGATCTTCCTGTGCAACAAGGCGGACGCCGAGCAGGACCCGAAGTGCGCCAAGGGCGCCGTCACGAACGAGCAGAAGGACCGGATCCTCACCGATCTGAAGAAGATGCCGGTCGTCGACACGGTCCAGCACGAGACGGCGGACCAGGCGTACAAGCACTACAAGGAGCAGTTCGGCGACTCCCCGCTGTCCAGCTCGCTGACGCCGGACCAGATGCAGGAGTCGTACCGCATCAAGCTGAAGGACCCGGAGAAGTACCAGGTGGTCGCGACCGCCTTCTCCGGGAGGGACGGCGTGCAGTCCGTGGAGGACCAGAAGGGCGTCCTGGACAACCTCTTCGAGCTGCTCAACGGCATGAACTGGGCGGCGCTCGCGGTGATGGCGCTGATGCTCGTCGTGGCGCTGATGCTGATCGTCAACACCGTGCGCGTCTCGGCGTTCAGCCGTCGCCGTGAAACCGGGATCATGCGTCTGGTCGGCGCGTCCAGCTTCTACATCCAGATGCCGTTCATCCTGGAGGCGGCGGTCGCCGGCCTGATCGGCGGCGGGCTCGCGTGCGGATTCCTGCTCCTCGGCCGGTACTTCATCATCGACCACGGCCTGCAGCTCTCCGAGAAGCTCAACCTGATCAACTTCATCGGCTGGGACGCGGTGCTCGCCAAGCTGCCGCTGGTGCTCGCCATCGGTCTGCTGATGCCCGCGCTTGCCGCGTTCTTCGCCCTGCGCAAGTACCTGAAGGTGTGAGACGGCAGGTATTCGCCGCTCCTACGGGTGTGAGGAGTGCCTCGGGCGCCGTGCGGTCAACCTGCCGTGCGGCGCCCCTCGTTGTCCTAGACTCACCGACATGTCAGGCCCTGATTGGCACATCGAGCCCCGCCGCATCCGCCGCGGGGCGGCCCTGACGTTGGTCTTCGCGAGCGTCCTCGCCACCGGCGCGGCCACCGGATCCTGGTCCGAGGACGCTGCGGAAGGCCGGAACAAGGCGGCTCTGTCGACCCGCTCCGTTTCCGCCAGCCGCGACTCCAAGGACCCCCGGGACCGGAAGACGGACCCCGCCGACGAGGCCGCCGAAGCCGCCGCCGAGGCGATGGCCGACGGCAAGTCCGGCAAGGCGGCCGCCGAGGACGTGGTCAGCCGCAGCGGCGACCGCTGGTCGTCGGTCTACTCCCAGGGGGAGTACCGCGAGTTCGAGCAGTCCCTCGGCGGCGCCTACACCGGTGTCGGCCTGTGGGCCCGGCGCGAGGCCGACGGCAGGATCGAGGTGTCCCGGGTGCAGCGCGGCGGGCCCGCCGACCGGGCCGGCATCCGCGCGGGCGACAAGCTCACCGCCATCGACCACAAGAACGTCACCGGCCGCCCCGTCACCGACGTCGTGTCCCTGCTGCGCGGCGACCGCGCGAACACCCCCGTCACCCTCGGCCTGGAGCGCGGCACGCGCGCGTGGACGGAGACCCTGCGCCGCGCGCGCCTGTCGACGGACTCCGTGACCGTCACCCGGCTCCGCGGCGGCGCCGTGCTGATCAAGGTCGCGGCGTTCACGAAGGGCTCCGGCGAGGCCGTGCGGAACGCGGTGCGCCGCGCCCCCGCGGGCGCCGGGATCCTCCTGGACCTGCGCGGCAACTCCGGCGGCCTGGTCTCCGAGGCCACCACGGCCTCCTCCGCGATCCTGGACGGCGGCCTCGTCGCGACGTACGACGTACGGGGCAAGCAGCGGGCGCTCCACGCCCAGCAGGGCGGGAACACCACCAGACCCGTGGTCGCGCTCGTCGACGGCGGCACGATGAGCGCGGCCGAGCTGCTCACCGGGGCCCTCCAGGACCGCGGCCGCGCGGTCGTCGTGGGCTCCAGGACGTTCGGCAAGGGCTCGGTGCAGATGCCGAGCAGGCTGCCGGACGGCTCCGTCGCCGAGCTGACGGTCGGGCACTACCGCACCCCTTCGGGGAAGACGGTCGACGGCCGGGGCATCACGCCTGACCTGGAGGTCGACGACGGTGCCCAGGAGCGGGCCGAGAAAGTATTGACTGGCCTCGGGCCCCCCTCGTAGTGCGAAAATGGCCGCACTATGGCGAAGGAAAAGGTAAAGCGCAAGGCCGCGAAGGCCGCCGAGAAGGCACCCGCCCGCAAGATGATCGCGCAGAACAAGAAGGCGCGGCACGACTACCACATCCTGGACACGTACGAGTGCGGCCTGGTGCTGATGGGCACCGAGGTCAAGTCGCTGCGTCTGGGCCGGGCCTCCCTGGTGGACGGCTTCGTGCACATCGACGGCGGTGAGGCGTGGCTGCACAACATCCACGTCCCCGAGTACGTGCAGGGCACCTGGACCAACCACTCGGCCACCCGGAAGCGCAAGCTCCTGCTGCACCGCACCGAGATCGACAAGCTGGAGTCGAAGTCCCAGGAGACGGGCCACACGATCGTGCCCCTCGCCCTGTACTTCAAGGACAGCCGGGTCAAGGTCGAGATCGCGCTGGCCAAGGGCAAGAAGGAGTACGACAAGCGGCAGACGCTGCGGGAGAAGCAGGACACCCGGGAGACGAACCGCGCGATCTCCTCGGCCAGGCGGCGGCAGGGCATCGAGTAGCCGGGCCGGAGACCTGGTCCGGGGCCCTTGTCCCACGCTCGCAGGAATAGGCTGGCACCCGTCGGCGTTGGTCACGTACGATGGCTCATGCCCCTCCTGAAGGGGCGAGCACCGCTTCGGTCCGCCGGAGCGGCTTGAAAAAACAACATGGGGATGATCGGTTTCGACAGCGGATGTCGAAGCAGGGGAAGCGTGTCGAGGAAGCGGCAATGATCTCGTAAACCATATGTCGCAACCAATAATCGCCAACACCAAGCGCGATTCCTTCGCCCTCGCTGCCTAAGTAGCGACTTTGCGAAGTGTCAGCCCGGGGCTGTTCCCGACCCGGATCCTGGCATCAGCTAGGGAACTAAACTTCTAGACCCGGTCACGGGGTCCAGGAGGAAATCAAACAGTGACTGGGCCCGTCGGAGACTTGTTCGCGAGATCACCGGGGCCGAGAAAATCGCAGCGAACTGCACACGGAGAAGCCCTGATTCCGCACCGTTGGACGCGGGTTCGATTCCCGCCATCTCCACAATTCCCATGTGAGGCGAAGGCCCGGCGACCCCAGCGGTCGGCGGGCCTTTGTCGTGTCCGGGCACGACACGCGTGCGGTGGTCTGTCGCCGCGTGCCGACTTCGGGGATGCTCCAGGGTCATGAGTAGACCCGTGAGACGCGTCAACCACCGCATGCGCCACTGGATCTG
This sequence comes from Streptomyces flavofungini, assembly GCF_014650815.1. GTDB lineage: Bacteria > Actinomycetota > Actinomycetes > Streptomycetales > Streptomycetaceae > Streptomyces > Streptomyces flavofungini. The sequence goes on along the minus strand of NZ_BMVR01000001.1, from coordinate 837,193 downwards.
GCCCGCCGTGCTCGGCCTCACCGTGGCCACCTTCTCCTTCGGCTCCCCGGCCGGGGCCGACTCCGACCGGAGCGGGCTGCCCGAAGCCATCGACACCATCCTCGGGGACCCCCGCATGGAGGGCGGCGCGGCCAGCGTCGTGGTCGCCGACGCCGAGTCCGGCGACATCCTCTACCAGCACCTGCCCAGCGGACGCCTGATGCCCGCCTCCAACACCAAGATGCTCACCTCCGCCGCCGCCCTGGAGCTGCTCGGCCCCGACCACCGGTTCAGCACCGACGTGCTCACCGACGGCGACCGGCACGGGCCCGTCCTCAAGGGCGACCTGTACCTGCGCGGCACCGGCGACCCGACGACGCTCGCCAAGGACTACGACAAGCTGGCCGCGGACATCGCGGCCAAGGGCGTCAAGCGCGTCTCGGGGCGGCTCGTCGCGGACGACACCCGCTTCGACGACCGCCGCCAGGGCGACACCTGGGGCGCCGACGACGAGTCCTCGTACTACGCCGCGCAGATCTCCGCGCTGAGCGTCGCCCCCGACACGGACTACGACACGGGGACGGTCATCGTCGAGGTGGCGCCGGGAGCCGCCGCCGGGGACAAGCCGCGCGTCACCGTGACGCCGAAGACCGACTACGTAGACATCGATCTGCGCGCCAGGACGGTCGCCGCGGGCGGCGGCGACACCATCGCCGTCGAACGGCAGCACGGCAACAACACGATCACCGTCACCGGCAACGTGCCCGTCGGCGGGTCCACCACCAAGGAGTGGATCACCGTCTGGGAGCCGACCCGGTACGCCGCCGCGGTCTTCCGGGACGCGCTCGCCGACCACGGCGTGCGGGTGAGCGGACCGACCAGGGCCGGAATCGCCACCCCCAAGGGCGCGCGCGAGCTGGCCTCGCACGACTCCATGCAGCTCAGGGACCTGCTGATCCCGTTCATGAAGCTGTCCAACAACATGCATGCCGAGTCCCTGACGAAGGCCATGGGCCACAAGGCGACCGGTCGGCCCGGCAACTGGGGCGACGGCGTCGCGGCGATCGGCAGCTACCTGAAGACCGCCGGGGTCGACCCGGGCAAGCTGCGCCAGGTCGACGGCTCCGGGCTGTCCCGCAAGGACAACGTGGCCGCCGACCAGTTCATCAAGCTGCTCCGCTCGGTCAAGGGCGAGCCGTGGTTCGCCGACTGGTACCGGTCCCTGCCGGTGGCGTGCGACCCGGACAAGTTCGGCGGCGGCACGTTGCGCACGCGCATGTGCGGGACGCCGGCGGCGCTCAACGCGCACGCGAAGACCGGGTCGCTGACCGGCGCGTCGGCCCTCTCCGGGTACGTGACCGACGCGGGCGGCCGCGAGCTGGTCTTCAGCATCGTCCTGAACAACTACCTGCCCTCCTCGGTGAAGGCCCTGGAGGACGCCATCGTCGTCACTCTCGCGAAGTCCGACGAGGACAAGGCCGTCCTGGTCAGGCCGCGTGCGGAGCGCTCGGCGGACCAGGACGGCGCGCTCGAGTGCTCGTGGCGCAAGCCCGCGCGGTGCTGAGCAGGAGCGCGCACAGCGCCGCGGCGACCGGCACGGTGTAGGCGGCGGCGGGGCTCATGTGCTCCGCCGTCCAGCCGCCGCCCGCCGCGCCGCACGCGATGCCCCCGAGGAGGCCGGTCACGGCGAGGGTCATGGCCTCGTTCAACTGCCCCTCGGGGGCGTACCGTTGCACCAGCGTCATGCCCGTGACCATCGTCGGCGCGGTCGCCATCCCTGCCACCAGCAGCGCCCCGGCGAGCACCACGAGCGAGCCGGTCGTCACCACGGCAAGGAGCGGCAGAGCCATCAGGACCGCCATCGCGGCCCCGCACAGGACGTGCCGCCGGTCCGGGGAACCGCTCGGCCGCAGCGCTCCGTAGCCGAGCCCCGCCGCGCATGAGCCCGCGGCCTGCAGGGCCAGGACGACGCCCGCGGCCGCCTTGTGGCCCTGCTCGTCCGCGTAGGCGATCGTCGCGACCTCCATGGAGCCGAAGACCGCCCCCGTGGCGAGGAAGACGATCAGCAGGGCGGGCATTCCGGGTGTGCGGAGGGGCGACTTCGGCTTCGGTGCCCCGTCCGTACGCCGCGGGAGCGGGGGTTCCGTCGAGCGCTGGGCGGCGAAGAGCAGTACGCCGGTCAGCAGCAGCACGGCGCCCACGAGCGTGCCCGCCTGCGGGAACAGCGCGCCGCACAGGAACGCCGCGAGCACCGGGCCGAGCATGAAGCACAGCTCGTCCGCCGCCTGCTCGAAGGAGTTGGCGGTGTGCAGCGCCTTCGGCTCGCCCCGCAGCAGATGCGACCAGCGTGCACGCGACATGCCTCCGGTGTTCGGGGTGGTCGCCGTCGCCGCGTACGAGGCGAACAGCGTCCAGTCCGGTGCCCCGAAGCGCACGCACAGCAGCAGCGACAGCGAGCCGAGCACGGCCAGGACCGTGGCGGGCACGGCGACGCGTGCCTGCCCGTACCGGTCGACCATGCGGGCCGTCCAGGGCGCCACGACGGCGGTCGCGGCGAGCCCGGTCGCGGTGACGGCGCCCGCGAGAGCGTACGAGTCGCGGGCCCCCGCGATCATGATCACGGCGCTCACGCTGAACATGCCCATGGGCAGCCGGGCGATGAGGTTGCCGACGGTGAAGGCGGTGGCGCCGGGTATCGCGAAGAGGCGGGCGTAGGGGTTGCGGGGGCGGGGGGTGTCTGTCGACGGGGGCGCGGGGGCGGTCGAGGGCGATTGCGGCGTACGGGAGTGGGCTCGCGGGGTGCGGGAGTCGGCTTGCGGGGTGCGGGAGCTGGCTTGCGGGGTGCGGGAGTCGGCGGGGGCCTCGGGCATGGCTCAAGGCTCGCCTCCGCGCGTGGGGGTGGTCCAACACCTTCTGGAGGGCGATTCACGCGCCTGGGTTGTAAATTCACGGGATGACCGAACCGTCGTCGGGGGTGCCGTCCGTGCCGGTGCCCGAGCCCTCGTCTGCCTCCGCCTCTGCCTCTGGCTCCGCCTTCGCCTCTGCCTCCGTGCCCGCGCCGCCGCCCGCCGTCCCCCGTGACGTGGACCCCCGCCTCCTGCGCGCCTTCCTCGCCGTGGCCGAGGAGCTGCACTTCACCCGTGCCGCCGCCCGCCTGTACGTGGCCCAGCAGGCCCTCAGCCGGGATGTGCGGCGGCTCGAACGGGAGCTGGCCGTGGACCTGTTCGCGCGGTCGACGCGGCAGGTGACGCTGACCGCTGACGGCGAGCGCCTGCTGCCGTACGCGCGGCGGGTCCTCGCGGCGCACGACGAGCTGTCGGCCGCTTTCGCGCGCGGGAGCACGGCCGCGGAGCTCCGGCCGCTGCTCGTCGACCTCAACAGCCCCGGCCTGGTCTTCGGCCGGATCCTGGACCGGGCCCGTGAACTGGCGCCGCAGTGCGAGCTGATGGCCCGCTTCGAGAGCGGCCTGACCGGCGCCGCCGCCGAGATCGCGGCGGGGCGGCTGGACGCGTCGTTCGGCCGGTTCGCGGGGCTGCCCGAGGCCGTACGCGCGGGGCTCGACCAACAGCCCGTGCGGTACGAGCCGATGGCGGTGCTGCTCCCCGTCGACCACCCGCTGGTGGGGCTTGACGCGGTGCCGCTCGACCGGCTCGCGGGCGAACAGGTCTACGCGGGCGCGGGCAACGACCGCACCCCGGAGTGGACCGACCTCGCCCGCCGCCTCTTCGAAGGCCGCGGCATCGAGGTCGCGCCGCCCGCCCCGCTCGCCGTCGGCCCCGAGGAGTTCGCGCGGATCATGGCGAAGCACCGCAACCCCGTGCTCGCCGTCGTCGGCTTCCCCGAGCTGCCCGGCTCCGTGCTGCGGCCGCTCGTCGACCCCGTACCGCTGTCGCCGGTGTCCCTGGTGTGGCGCCGCGGCCTGCGGCACCCCGGCCTCGACGCGTTGCGCCGCGCCGCGGCCCAACTCGCGGCGGAGGAAGACTGGCTGAACCGACCGGCGGACGGATGGATTCCGGCCACCGATGCACTCATCATGATGATTCAGGACTGACGTAAAGCCACGGTTGTCACTGGCGTGCGCTACGTTCGGATTCCGGGTGCGATGTGCTAAATGGGGGCGCCTGGGTCGGGTGGGGACCCGGTTCGGACGACGAGTGCCCGGCGAGTCGCACGCGCCCGCATGACGACCCGTGGGGGGTTCGCGTACGCATGGAGAATTGGCGAGAGAACGGGCCGACGAGGTCGGCGGAAGGCCTTTCTGGGTCTTCGGACGGGCTCCCGGAGTGGTCGGCCGGGCGGCCCGCGTCGGCGCACGACCCGAACGAGGTCACCGTCCAGATCGACGGCGTCGGTCGACGCCTGATGGGGGAGGGCAGCGGCTCCACGGACGGCGGCACCCGCGTCATGCGGGGAATTCCAGACACCCGGAGCGTGGCTGATACACCGGTGTTCGTCGACGAGACGGGCCGCCGGGGCAGGAGGTATCGGCGGATCGGTGCGGCCGTCGGCCTCCTCTGCGGGGCGTACGCGGTGGTCATGGCCGCCACGCTCGTCTCAGGCAACTCCAGCGCGCCGTGGCTGCCGGTGCCTGATCCCAAGGACGAGCAGCCCGCCGGTCAGGTCGACAGCCCTGAGGTTTCGACGGAGTCGGCTGTGGGGTCGCCGCCGGGAGCCGGGGGCGCGGGGGCGGCGTCGCCTGCTGCTTCTGCTTCGCCTTCTGCGGGTGCGGGTGCGGGTGCGGGTGCGGGTGCCGGTGCCGGTGCGCGGGCTGGTGGGGGTGGGGAGCCAGGGGTGAGTGGGGGGCCGGGGCGCTCCGTGCCGTCGCGGGGCGGTGGTGTGGAGGGGCGGGCCGGGGGGTCCTCGGGGGTGCTTCTGGTGCCTGGGGGTGGTGGGTCCGGTGGTGAGCCCGGATCGCGGCCGAGCGGTGGTGGCTCGCCCGCCTTGCCCGCGCCCGGCGGTGATCCCACGCCTCCCGCTGTGGCTCCGGACCCGGGTCCCACGGAAGCGACGGCTCCGCCCTTGGCTCCACCGACGCGGACGCCGGACGGTGACGGCAATGGTGCTGATGGCGGTGGCGGTGGCGGTGATGGCAGTGCGGCTGGCGGCGGCGACGGGGCGGACACGGGCGGCGATGCGATGACCGGGGTGCGGGCTGTGTCCGACGGGCAGGGCCAGGGGGGCGCGGACACGGCGGGCGTAGAGTCATGAACTCCCGTTCCGGCGGGTGGGGGTCGGCGGGCGAGGGCCCAACTCCGGCTTCCGCAACGGCAACCGCCCCCGCAGAGCGGACCGCTACCGCTACCGCCTCCGCTACCGCCCCCGGCGAAGGTCGCGGCCCCGCACGCCACAGCAGGCGCGGACGTACCACCGAGCGCCCCCGGCTGCGCCCTCGCCTCCCGATGCGCTACCTCCTCCCCTCCCTCCTCCTCGTAGCCCTGCTCGCGATGCTGATGCTGCGCGGCTACGTACACAGCGAGATCCTGGCCGACCACCGGGTGCGCCCGCCCGCGGCCACGGACCGGGTGCCGAAGGAGATCGTGCGGGGCGGCCCGGTCATCGACACGCGCGGCGGGCGGGCGCAGTCGCTGAGCGTCCCCGACCACCGCCTGGTGCTGACCTTCGACGACGGCCCGGACCCGAAGTGGACCCCCAAGGTCCTCGACGTGCTCGCCGAACACGACGCGCACGCCGTCTTCTTCGTCACCGGCGCGATGGCCTCGCGCCACCCCGGCCTGGTCCGCCGCATGGTCGACGAGGGGCACGAGGTGGGCCTGCACACCTTCAACCACCCGGACCTGTCGTACCAGTCGAAGGACCGCGTCGACCGGGAGCTGTCCCAGAGCCAGCTGGCACTCGCGGGCGCGGCCGGCATCCGCACGTCCCTGTTCCGGCCGCCGTACTCGTCGTCCGCCGGTGCCATGGACAACAGGTCGTGGCCGGTCACCCAGCACATCGGCAGCCGCGGGTACCTCACGGTGGTCACCGACGCCGACAGTGAGGACTGGAAGCGCCCCGGCGCCGACGAGATCGTCCGCCGCGTCACGCCCACCGGCGGCAAGGGCGCCGTCGTCCTGCTGCACGACTCGGGCGGCGACCGCTCCCAGACGGTCACCGCCCTGGACCGCCTCATCCCCCAACTCTCCGAGCGGGGCTACGAGTTCACCAACCTCACCGAAGCTCTGGGGGCCGGTGCGACCGGCGCCCACGCGCGCGTGGAGGGCTTCGAGCTGTGGCGGGGCAAGGCCTGGGTCCTCCTGGTCGGCGCCGCGGAACACATCACCGACGTGCTGGTGATCGGCCTTGCGGTCGTGGGCGTCCTGGTCATGGCCCGCTTCGGCCTGATGCTGCTGCTTTCGGCGGCGCACGCCCGGAGGGTACGGAAGCGGGACTTCCGCTGGGGCGGCGCGGTGGTGACGGAGCCGGTGTCGGTCCTGGTGCCCGCCTACAACGAGGCGAAGTGCATCGAGAACACCGTCCGTTCCCTCACGGCGAGCGACCACCCCATCGAGGTCATCGTCATCGACGACGGTTCCACGGACGGCACGGCCCGCACGGTCGAAGGCCTCGGCCTGCCGAACGTACGCGTCGTACGACAGCACAACGCGGGCAAGCCCGCCGCCCTGAACCGGGGCTTGGCCAACGCCCGGCACGACCTGATCGTCATGATGGACGGCGACACCGTCTTCGAGGCGGCCACAGTCCGCGAACTGGTCCAGCCGTTCGCCGACCCGCGCGTGGGCGCCGTCGCGGGCAACGCGAAGGTGGGCAATCGGAACTCCCTCATCGGGTCCTGGCAGCACATCGAGTACGTGATGGGCTTCAACCTCGACCGCCGCATGTACGACGTACTGCGCTGCATGCCGACCATCCCCGGCGCGGTGGGCGCCTTCCGCCGCACCGCCCTGGAGCGCGTCGGCGGCATGAGCGACGACACGCTCGCCGAGGACACCGACATCACGATGGCCCTGCACCGCGACGGCTGGCACGTCGTCTACGCGGAGCGGGCGCGCGCGTGGACCGAGGCGCCGGAGACCGTGCGGCAGCTCTGGTCCCAGCGCTACCGCTGGTCGTACGGCACGATGCAGGCCATCTGGAAGCACCGCCGCGCGCTCGTCGACGGCGGCCCGTCCGGCCGCTTCGGACGCGTCGGCCTGCCCCTGGTCTCCCTCTTCATGATCGTCGCACCCCTCCTCGCCCCCTTGATCGACGTCTTCCTCCTCTACGGCCTGGCCTTCGGCCCCACCCGGCAGACCGTCATCGCCTGGCTGGGCGTCCTCACCGTCCAGGCGGTCTGCGCGGCGTACGCCTTCCATCTCGACCGCGAACCCCCGACCCACCTCATATCCCTCCCCCTCCAGCAACTCCTCTACCGCCAGCTCATGTACGTCGTCCTCCTCCAGTCCTGGATCACCGCCCTCACCGGCGGACGCCTCCGTTGGCAGAAACTGCGCCGTACGGGAGCGGTGGGGGCGCCTGGCGCCGGGCCCGAAACTCAATACCCCGAATCGGCACAGGCCGGTAATCATCGCTCGGCGTTGTGCGACCGTTAGGCAACAACGTCCCGCACAGGGCTTCGATATGCCCACATCTGTCCCCGTGCTGGGGAAACCTCACCCTCGCTTCGCGCAGTGCCCCTGGATAGCGTGGGTTCACTCAAGTGAACCCACTGAACCCACGTCCCATCGGGAGCTGACTGTGAACCGCCGACCTGCCTTGCTCGCGGTGGCCGCGCTGACCACCGCCGCGGCCCTGTCGCTCTCCGCCTGCGGTGGCGGAGACGGCGACTCCAAGGGTGACGACAAGATCGAGGGTGCCGGTTCGACGGCGAGCGAGAAGGCCTCGCCGTCGGCGTCAGAGGCAGCGGACCGGTCCGACCGGCCGAAGGTCGACATGCCCAAGGGCGTGAGCAATGTGTTCGAGGGCGGGTCGACCGGGGATGCGAAGAAGGACGCCGTCCTCGAGGACAACGCGCGGAACCTTGACGCCATCGACGTCGCGATCACAGTGGGTGGGAAATCTTCCCAGAAGGCGCTCAAGTTCTACAACGACGGCAAGGCTCTCATCGCCACGGCCTCCTACATCCAGGGCTACTACGACGACGGGAAGAGCTACGTCGGAGCCACTCGCTACTACGACCGGCAGGTCACGTTCCACGGGGCGAGTGAGGCGACCGTGACGTATTGCGCCGATGCGACGAAGTCCTATCCCAAGAATCGCAAGACCGGCAAGGTCGACAAGTCCATCCCCGCCTCTGCCAACGACTACACGTTCTTCAACGAGCGCCTGAAAAAGAACGCCAAGGGCGTCTGGCAGTCCGTCGATGTCCTGTCCGAGACGGGAGCGAAGAAGTGCATGTGATACGTCCGAGGGGGACCACCAAGCTGGCCGCGATCGCGTTGGCCGCGGTGGTTACAGCTGTGCCTGCCACCGCTTACGCGGCGGGCGGCGAAGGAGGACCCAAGAACCAGCGCGACAGTTCCAGTTCGCAGGGCGGCCTGCAGAACGGCAAGATCAATGTCGAGACGAGAGTTCAGACAAAGGTCAACGGCAGCTCTGGTCCGGCCAAGGCCGGGAAGCTCTCATCCGTGGATGGTGACTGGACCCCGCCGGCCTGTTGGTATGAGCCGGCCTTCTCGCCCAAGGAGATCGAATCCAGGGTCAAGGCGTGGCGGAAGGTGAAGTTCTTCGGCATCGGGGACTTCGTGGGCGACGTCTTCGACGCGTACTACAAGGACGGCGACCCCTACAAGGACTACAACCTGGACAAGCAGGGCGAAGGGATGTTCTGGGCCGCGGCAGTCAACCCCAACCGCAAGGACGATCCGGAAGCCAACTCCTGCGACAAGCTGCCGTTCTGGGTGCCTGAAACCGAAACACCCAAGGAGCCCCAGGCCGTAACTCCCAAGATCCTCGCTGAGTACGCCTACGATGAACTCCCGCTTCCGAAGACCGAGATCACGATGGCACCCGAGGGCGAGACGAAGGTCAATCTGCCGACCTGGATCTGGCTCGACAAGGCCAGGTTCAAGAAGGTTTCGGTGACGGCCAGCCTTCCTGACACCAACATCTCAGCCACGACGACCGCCGAGCCGGTCTCGCTGAAGATCAACCCGGGCACGAAGGACGCCACGACCTATCCGGCCTCCGGCGAGTGCCCCATCGTGGACGGTCGGATCGGTGAGCCGTGGGCCAAGGGCAAGTCCAAGAAGACTCCGCCGTGCGGCGTGAAGTATCTACGCTCGTCCGGCGACGGGTCGTACAAGCTCAACGCGACCGTCACGTGGAAGATCACCTGGACGAGCACGACCGAGCCCGGTGGCCGGTTGCCCGACGGCGAGTTCGGCGCCGACCAGAACGTCGTCGTCAAGGAGATCCAGTCCATCAACCGTTGATCACTAAGGCATGAGTGACCTGATGAGGCCGCCCCGGCAGCGTGTGTGCCGGGGCGGCCGCCTTGATGAAGGAGGGGCGCCAGGCATCTCGCTGAGCGGGCAGCAATCAAAATCGTGACAGAAACGGTGGAAACCGTACTCACCTTGGGCACTCACAAGAGTCCCCCGAAAGGCCCCAGCCGAACGCTGGAGTGGTGGTCCGGCGGCGAGTTGGTGATGGTCTCTCAGAGCATCACCGCACTTACGGTCAAGGCGAATTGGCTGGACCGCCGTCTCGCCTTCGCCTACGCCGTTCTCGGTGACAGCTGAGAGCCGAGTGCTCACGCCTTGCGTCGAAGCCACTGCCCCGGTGTCCGGCGTGGCGGGCGGGCCACGATGTCGCCGCCGGTCGACTTTCCGGTCAGCACCACGCGTAGGCGTACCGGGACCTCCGGGCCGGTCACCGGGCGGATCTTGACCTCGCCACGGGTGTACGTGATGTCGTCTGCGTCGACCACGATGCCCGGGCCGGTCACCAGGGTCAGATTGCCGCCGATGCGCAGGTCGAGGGCGATGTGCAGGGTGTCATAGCTGATCACGGCCTCGGTGAAGTCGAGCTTGAGGTCGGTGAACATCAGCCGGATCTCCATCCGGTGCGGCACCAGCCAGCGCCCCGCGCGCTTGCCCTCGCCGAAGCGCTGGTCGATCCGGACCACCTCGCGGGCCTGCGGCGGCATCCCGTGGAGCGGCAGGTCGGCGGTCAGCTCCGCGAGGTCGGCAGCCGTCCGTGCCGCGAGGGCCGCTTCGACGCGCTCGTCCAACTCCTCGCCCGTCAGCCGCCCGTCACCGGCCGCGACCCGCAGAATCTCCACGGCGTGATCCCGGTCTCGATGGGAGACCCGCTGCTCGGCCACGGGGCGACGGGGCACGGAATCGTCTGTCCTGGAGAGATCGCCTTGCATGGATCCAGTGTGGTGCCGGGCTCGGGGGAGCGGCAACGGCTGATCGAAGAAATGGGTGATAACCCTGACGGACCTCGGGGGTGTCAGAGGTGTCGATCTGCCACTGTCACCATCAGTTGTAGGGCAGATCTCATGCCGTGTTTCGTGCGCTGCCGCAAAGATGCTTTGGCTGAAGGCTGGACAGCCAAGCGTCCCTGGTCGGCCGGGGTAACCCGGACCTTGTGGGCGGGGAGTTTGGCTGAATTCTTTCCTTTGCAGGTGAGGCTGTGTCGCCCTCACCTCATCAACACATAGTTGCGCCACCAGCGTACGGTCTGCGGGCTACGGTTGTGGCGTAGGAGACAGATGCGAGCAGTGAGGAGATGACGTGGCGTTCGGGAAGGGTGGGGCGCGGGATGAGACCCCCGTACCCGCCGTCGAGTGGGCTGGGGTGCGTGAGTTCACCATCGGCACTGTGGAGCGTCCGGTCACGAAGAGCCGTGTCCGTCCCGTGCGTGGCCCGCGGGCCATTCGTGTCCCCAAGGGGGCGGGAAACTCAAGGGTTTTCGCTCCCTGCGCCTACACCGCTCCAGTGGCACCGCCCGCGCCGCCGTCCGCCCTGGAGCCATGCCTCTTCGAGGACCCCGAAGCGCAGCGCCTCCTGTGCTACCTCGTAGCCGAAGAGGGAGAGAAGGGTGAACGTCACTTCTGGGTGCATGACGACCAAGGCGAGAAAGTCGGCGCTATCCGGCGCATTCCTCCGTCTCGCAAACCTTTCAAACATACTTGGCGTATCGACCAGCCCGGACACCCTGAGGTCGTCGGACGTAATCAGTGGGCGAGCGGCGACGCCATGCGGATCGCCGAGAGGGGAGCCGGAAGGGTTCTCTCGGAGATGGTCAGCGTCGCGGCCAGCATGGGATACGACGGCAGTGAAGAACCTGGAAAGAAGAGCCGAAGGCTGGAATGGCGGTCAGGCGATGAGTTGGTCATGGTTTCCGAGAGCATCAAGCAGATCGGGATCAAGGCGGATTGGCTGGACCGTCGCCTCGCCTTTGCGTTCGCCGTACTTGGGGACATTTGACCGAGTGAGCTGGGTCGGTTGGCCGTCCACAGGGGAACGCTTACCGGCGGAGGGCTTAGGTGCGTAACGTCAATCCAGAGGATCTGGAACAGCTCTCCAAGCTCATCGATGGCAGGGGTGGATTAGGTGACAAGCTCAAGGAAGCTTTCACCCGGGCGTCCACCCTTGATGTGGCCTCCAAGCTGTCGACTCTCAAGCCGCTTGCCGCCTGGTCCACGGAGCAGGGACCGGACCTTCGCAGGCGCGCGGCGCTCGTGCGGCTTGACGGCGGTGACCCGGAAGCTGGGCTGCGTTGGGCCGGTTTCACCTCGGAGGATCTGAAGAAATACGAGGGCAAAGGGCTCACGCCCGATGTTCTGCTGCTCGCCAACTCCGTTGCCGCCAGTGACGACCCCGGCAAGAAGAGCCTCGCACGCCGGGACGACGAGGCGGTGACCGACTGGATCGACCGTCTCAAGGCCCATGCGCTGGCGAAAATCCCCGGCCTGCAGCCGCACGAAGCGACCATCCAGAGTTTCGTCGGTCTCTACGGCGATTGGAAGAGCGGCGCCGGGGCTGCCACCACGGTTACCATCCAGGGTGCAGCGTTGACCAAAGTGCTCGTTCACAACACGTTCGCACGAGGTGCACTGCGGACTTGGAAGACCCGGGTGGGGGTGGCTCTGCGAGGCTCCGCCAACGGACGACTCCAGGATCTCGGCAATGGTGTCATCAGGTGGAAGCCGCCCATCAAGTCGCTGCAGGCGCCGGGGAGTTGGTTGCCGAGCAGACTTGCCACTTGGGCGGGGACCTCGGGGAGCGTTCCCTTCACCAACGGGCGCGTCGGAATAGGCAGTGCCTACGACGCGGCCCGAGGCGCGTCGTTCATGAGGTCTCCCATCTGGCGCGGCTTATCGGTGAACAGCTTCATCAACGGTCTCGTCGGCAATGACACGCTCGCCGCGCGCTTCGGCGGGCTTACCCACTCCGGTCAGCCGGTAGCCCGTGCCGCCAACGCCAACCTCATCAAGGTGGCTTCCCACATCTTCACCCGCGGTCGTGCCGTGGGTTGGGGGCGAGGGCTGGCGCTGGCCAAGGGGCTGGCCGGAGCCGGAAAGGTCTCGGGAGCGCTGCGCGGCCTCGGGGTCGTTGGCGGAGTCTTTTCGACGGCCCTCGCTGGCAACGAGCTCTATCACCGGGGCCTGCCATGGCATAACGGGAATTTCAGCACCCGCCAGAAGGGTGCGGCGTATGTCGCCAACGTCGCCGAGGTCGGTTTCCACGCTTCGCTCACGGCGGCCACCGTAGCGCCGAACCCTTTCACCATTGGCGCCACCGTCGTGTTCGGCGGTGTCTATGTGGGCGCCAAGGTCGTCGAGCACTGGGACGGCATCAAGAAGGGGGCGGGGAAGGCCGTCGACGAGGTTGGCGACAGAGCCAGGGAAGCCGTGCGGGATCCCGTCGGGACCGGGAAGAAGATCGGCCGCAAGCTCAATCCGAAGAACTGGTGGTAGAGGAGCGGGACCTGGCGCCGTCCCCGTAGGGGGCGCCCGTTCGCGCTGTCGTCCGCTGTCGTCCGCTGTCGTCCGCTGTCGACGGCTCAGGCGTCGATCATGTCTTCCTTGTCCGGAAGCAGGTCCGTGATCTTCTCCCAGATCTTGCCGTTCCTCGTCCGCACCAGGCACAGCTCGCTGTCCGGCCCGACCTGCCCCTCGACAATGGGCTCCTCGGGCTTCTCCCTGACCCAGTAGCCGCGCGGCCCGCAGTCCCACACCGCCAGCCCCCGGACCATTGCGGCCCGTTCGCCCTCGTGCTTTCCGTCCCAGGCGGTGCTGATGCGCCACATCGCGTTCATCGCCATGACGAGTTCGGTGAGCTCGGACAGCTCCGGCTCCTTGGGGCTGCCGGCCTCGGTCAGCGCCTTGCGGATGAGGTCCCTGGTCGCGGCCTCGTCGCCCGCCCCCTCGTCGAGAGCTGAGAGGGCGGCGTCGAGGGCACCCATGGTCGTCTCGATACGGGAGACCTCACTGGTCGCGGTGCCGTCGGCCTGGAGGTTGACCATGCGGGCCAGCTCCCAGACCAGGCTGTGCGGGGCGATGGGCGTGTACTCGGACTCCTCCTCGCCGGGCCAGCCCTCGTGCGCGATCACGGCCTCCTGGCCGATGATGAGCCCGTGGTTGATCGTCCCGTGCTCACCCGTGACTTCGACGGTCGCCAGGACCAGCGGGGCGGCCAAAGCACCGAGAAGTCCCCTGAGGAGCGGAGCCAGTTCGCCCTCCTCGCCGACCAGGCCGATCTGCATGAGTTCGCTCAGTGAGGGCCAGAGCTCATCGGGCGGAGTCTCGCCGTCCAGGAGATGGGCGAACACCGCTATGTGGCGGTCGGCCAGCCGGAATCGTGCCCGGGAGCTGTCGTAGGAAGGCATAGCAGGCAGGTACCTCAGTTTCGCGTGGCGAGGGTTGTCGTGACTCCGCCGACGGCGCGCGCTCCGTCCGGGGGCGCTCATGGCGTCGACTGGCCTGTCGGCCCCGGCACCGCGATACGCGGCACCGATGCCACCGTATGGCACGAATGTGCCGCGCCCGCAGCTGCACGAACAGGCTGTCCAGATCTTTCGCGTGGAGGCGTTCGGGGGCAAGCGCCAGATGCTGACCGGGCGGCTCGCCAGGAGGAGTGCTGACGGTCTGGGCAGGGAGGTCGCGGCGGCGTCCAGCGGCGTACCCCCGTCCTCAGGGCCACCCCCGGTGTGACGCAGTCGTTCGTATTGCTGATGTGGTCGTCGCCCCCCGGCGATTAGGCTCACGCGCTATGACGCAGCCTCCCGGCCAGCCGCCCCAGGATGGATTCGGCGCCCCGCAGCCCCAGCCGAACCAGCCCCAGCCGCCCTTCCCCGGCCAGCCGCCGGCCGCCCCGCCGCCGCCCCCCGGGCCGCAGCCCGGCTACGGCTATCCGCAGCAGCCCCCGGCCCCGCACGGAGCCCCGCCTCCGGGGCCGTACGGCCAGCCGCAGGATCCGTACGGCCAGCCCCAGGGCCAGGACCCGTACGGGCACGCCCAGGGGCAGACCCAGGCCATGCCCCCGTACGGGCAGCAGCCCCCTTACGGGCAGCCCCAGTTCGGCGCCTACCCGCCGCCGCCCCCGGGCGGCGGTGACGCGAAGAAGCGGAACATGATCATCGCGGTCGCCGTGGCCGCCGTCCTGGTCATCGGTGGCGGTGTCTTCTTCCTTGTCAGCGATGGTGACGACAAGGACGACAAGGACAAGAAGCCCCAGGCCGACAAGAGCGCGGCCGACAAGGTGACGCCCGGTGCGCCCGCCGAGCCCTCCGGCGACGCCAGCGAGACCCCCTCCCTGCCGTCCACCGAACCCACCACCGGGATACCCAGCACCCCGGGCGGCGGCGGCATCGGCGGCGATGACGACGACGGGCCCGCGCCCGCCACCGGGTACAAGGGGCAGTGGCAGAACGAGAAGCTCAAGACCCTCACCATCGCCGACAAGCAGACCGTCGGCCAGGCCGCGGGCAAGCACATCGTCTCCTACCTCGACCCCGGTGGTGACGGCATGTGCACCGGCCTCGGGCAGGACCGCGCCGGGGGCAAGTTCCGGCTCGCCCTCAAGTGCGGCAGCGGCACCAACGAGAAGTTCATCGGCGCCGATCTGTCCCGCTCCGGCGACTCCGTCGTCATGGACTGGGACAAGGGCGGCTCCGACACCCTCAAGTGGGCCGGGGGTCTGGATTGATCCAGGGGGGATCGTTCCGGGGGTTGTTCCAGGGGCTGTCCCAGGGGGCTGACTCAGGGGACTGATCCAAGGCCAGCGCCTCACCCCCCGCCCCGCCCCGCCGTGAGTCCGAAGTTCCCCGGCGGTCATCCACCGGCACAGCGCTGAAATGAGCCATCCCTACCTTCGGGATCATCAGCCGCCGGCCGGGGAGCTTGGGATGACGAGGACAGGTACGAGGGGTACGACAGGTACGTGGATCTCGCGGTGGGATCCCGAGGACGACGAGTTCTGGGAGCGGGAAGGGGCCCGCGTCGCCCGGCGCAACCTCGTCTTCTCGATCCTGTCCGAGCACATCGGGTTCTCCGTCTGGACCCTGTGGTCGGTCATGGTGCTGTTCATGGGGCCGGAGTACGGGATCGACCCGGCCGGGAAGTTCTTCCTGGTGTCGATGGCCACCCTGGTGGGGGCCGTCGTCCGGGTCCCGTACACCTTCGCCGTCGCCCGCTTCGGCGGGCGGAACTGGACCATCGTCGCCGCGTCGATGCTCCTGTTGCCCACCGTCGCGGCCTTCGTCGTGATGGAGCCGGGGACCTCGTACGCCACCTTCATGGTGTGCGCGCTGCTCACCGGCGTCGGCGGCGGCAACTTCGCGTCCTCCATGACCAACATCAACTCCTTCTTCCCGCTGCGGAAGAAGGGCTGGGCGCTCGGCCTCAACGCCGGGGGCGGCAACATCGGCGTCCCCGTCATGCAGCTCATGGCCCTCGCCGTCATCGGCGCCAGCGGCGGTCCGCGCGTGCTGCTGGGGATCTACATCCCGCTCGTCGTGGTCTCCGCCGTGTGCGCCGCGCTGTTCATGGACAACATCGCCGCCGTGAAGAACGACACGGGGGCCGCGCGTGAGGCCCTGCGCGACCCGCACACCTGGATCATGTCCCTGCTGTACGTGGGGACGTTCGGGTCGTTCATCGGGTACAGCTTCGCCTTCGGGCTCGTACTCCAGACGCAGTTCGGCCGTACGCCGCTCGAAGCCGCCCAGATCACCTTCCTGGGGCCGCTGCTGGGGTCGCTGATCCGCCCCGTCGGGGGACGGCTCGCCGACCGGTTCGGCGGGGCCCGCATCACGCTGTGGAACTTCGTCGGGATGGCGGCGGCCACCGGAGTCGTGGTGCTCGCCTCGGTGCGGGAGTCGCTCGCGCTGTTCACCGGCGCGTTCGTGGTGCTGTTCGTGCTCAGCGGGCTCGGCAACGGGGCCACGTACAAGATGATCCCGGGGATCTTCCACGCCAAGGCGGTCCGCGCGGGGCTCGTGGGGGAGGAGGCCGCGCGCTACGGACGGCGGCTCTCCGGGGCCTCCATGGGGCTCATCGGGGCCGTCGGCGCGCTCGGCGGCCTGGGGATCAACCTCGCCTTCCGGCAGTCCTTCCAGACGGCGGGCACGGGCACGGGCGCCTTCGTCGCCTTCCTCGTCTGCTACGCCGCCTGCTTCGCGGTCACCTGGGCCGTATACCTTCGCCGCCCGGCCGCCCCGGCCGCCGAGGCCGCGGCCACGGCGGGGAGCGAGCCGCAGCGGGTGTACGCGCAGGTGTGACTCGTCCACCCGGTGCCGACGAGTCGCAGGTCACGTGCGCCGGAAAGCGACGTAACACGGCGGACATCGGCGTGATCCGGGACCGTCACCCGGCGTTGGCAGGCTCGGGGTTCCGGACCAGCCGGAACCGGAACAGGACAGGAGGGGAGCCATGGACGGCGGCCAGCAGCAGCACGGACCCCTCTCCGGGTTCACCGTCGGCGTCACCGCCGCGCGCCGCGCCGACGAGCTGGGCGCGCTGCTCCAGCGGCGCGGCGCCACCGTCCTGCACGCCCCCGCCCTGCGCATCGTGCCGCTCGCGGACGACAGCGAACTCCTCGCCGCCACCAAGGAGCTGATCGACCTCGCCCCGGACGTGGTGGTCGCCACCACCGCCATCGGGTTCCGGGGCTGGGTCGAGGCCGCCGACGGGTGGGGGCACGGCGAGGACCTGCTCGACCGGCTGCGGGGCGTCGAACTGCTCGCCCGGGGGCCGAAGGTGAAGGGCGCCGTACGGGCCGCGGGGCTCACCGAGCACTGGTCGCCGTCGTCGGAGTCCATGGCCGAGGTCCTCGACCGGCTCCTCGGCGAAGGCGTCGACGGGCGGCGCATCGCCCTGCAACTGCACGGGGAGCCGCTGCCCGGCTTCGTCGAGGCGCTGCGGGCGGGCGGCGCCGACGTCGTCCTCGTCCCCGTCTACCGGTGGCTCCCGCCCGCCGACCTCACCCCGGTCGACCGGCTCCTCGACGCCGCCGTGAGCCGCGGCCTGGACGCCGTGACCTTCACCTCCGCGCCCGCCGCGGCCTCGCTGTTCGCGCGGGCCGAGGAGCGCGGGATGACGGCCGAGCTGACCGCCGCGCTCCGCCACGACGTGCTGCCCGCCTGCGTCGGCCCGGTCACCGCGCTGCCGCTGCAGACCCGGGGCCTGGACACCGTGCAGCCCGAACGCTTCCGCCTTGGACCCCTCGTACAACTGCTGTGCCAGGAGCTGCCCGGGCGGGCCAGGTCGCTGCCCGTCGCCGGGCGCCGGGTGGAGATCCGGGGGCACGCGGTGCTCGTCGACGGGGAGCTGCGGGCCGTGCCGCCCGCCGGGATGGCACTCCTGCGGGCCCTGGTGCGGCGGCCCGGCTGGGTCGTGGCGCGCGCCGAACTGCTGCGGGCGCTGCCGGGTGCGGGCCGCGACGAGCACGCCGTCGAGACGGCGATGGCCCGGCTGCGGACGGCACTCGGAGCGCCCAAGCTCATCCAGACGGTCGTCAAGCGCGGTTACCGGCTGGCGCTGGACCCGGCGGCGGGGTCCAAGTACGCGGACTGAGCCGCGCTCTCCCGGCGCGCCCTGCCGAACAGCACCAGGGCCCGGGCCAGGAACGCGACGGCGACGGTGCTGAGCACGGCCCGCACCGCGTTCCACACCACCCACGCGTCCTCGAAGTCGGCGCGCACCGCCGCCGGATCGGCGATCTTCGCGGGGTCACCCGCGTCCGCGAGCTGCTCGTTCAGGGGGACGTTCACCACGACGGTGACGGCGAACGCCGCGACGTACGCGAGCAGCGCCGCGAGCACCCACCAGTTCGCGGGGGTGCGGCGCAGCATCCAGGCCGCGGCCCCCGTGAGCAGCAGCGCGCCGAAGAGGCTCGCGAAGAACACCGGGTTCAGGATCGCGTCGTTGATGTGCTGCGTGGCCTCGATGTACGCGCGGTCCGAGCTGCGGGCCAGGCCCGGCATCACGCCGCAGGAGAAGGTGTAGAAGGCTCCGGCGATCAGGCCCATGGCCACGGTGGCGGCGCCGAGGACCACTCCGGCGCGCCCGTTGTCCCGTGCGGTGGTCCGTGCGGTCGCGGTGCTGTGTGCAGTCGCGGTGTTCTGTGCAGTCATGGTGTGCCGCCCCGTTTTCGTCATCGCGTTCCGCCTTGCCGAGCTGCCGTTTCAGCTCGTGATCCGAGTCAAGCGCGGGGCGCGCGCACCGGCCATGGTTCAGAAGCGCGGGGACATACGCGGGCGTCTGCGCGCGGACCGGGGGCGTCCGCTCGGGACGGTCCGGGCCGCTGCGCGAGATCGGCACATGCCCTGGCCGGTGGCAGGGGTTCCGGTGGCGCCCGCGGGCGGGCACTGTAGGGGTACGGCACTCACCGGCACACCCCAAGGCGGTGACAGGCGCATGGTGTTGGGCACGTCCAAGGCCGCGACCCCTGCTGCGTACCATCCCGCGTTCCACGAACTCCGCTTCGACGCCGGCCGGCCCTGCCTCGACCTCGTCGCCACCGCCCACCCCGTGGAGCGCCTCGGCGACGTCCGGCGGCTGCGGGCCTGGCTGGCCGGGGCGGGCCTGGTCCCGCAGGGCACGCCGCTGCCCGGGGCCGACGTGACCTGGCTCGCCGCGTTCCGCGAGCTGCGCGGTCATATCGCCCAGCTCGTCCGCGCCGAGCTGGCGGGCCGCCCCGCGGACGCCGCCCTCGCCCGCGTCAACGCCCTCGCCGCCGCGGCTCCGCCCGCCCCCCGCGCCGTCCGGCACCCCGACGGCACCCTCACCCGCGCCCTGCACGGCGCCCCCGGCCGTACGGCGCTGCTCGCCGCCGTCGCCAGGGACGCCGTGGAACTGCTCACCGACCCGGTGGCCCGGTCGCTCCTCCGCCAGTGCGCGGGCGACAACTGCGCCATCGTCTACCTCGACACCTCACGCGGACGCCGTCGCCGCTGGTGCTCCAGCGAGGTGTGCGGCAACCGGGAACGCGTGGCCAGGCACCGGCGGCGCGCGGCGCTCGCGCGGGCCTGACCGGGCACGTTCCGCCGCACACCCGGACATCCCGTGCCCGCGGCCGGAATTCCGCGCCCCGCGTTGAACAGATGCCGGTCCCGGTCCGTACGTCCAGGGTGACCAGCCAGCAGGCCCGACGACGTCGGCCACACCGACAGTGCGGCCGGGACGGTCAGCCGAGACGAACAGCGGACAGCGGAGGCAGACGTGCGCAAGGATTCCGCCGTGGCCGATGAACGCCCGCACCGACGACATCGACTGACGCCGACTCCCGCGCCGGAGCCGGACGAGGAACTCATGCGCGCGCTCTACCGCGAGCACGCCGGTCCACTTCTCGCCTATGTGCTCCGCCTGGTGGCGGGCGACCGGCAGCGCGCCGAAGATGTCGTACAGGAAACGCTCATCCGTGCCTGGAAGAACGCCGGTCAGCTCAACCGAGCTACCGGTTCGGTACGCCCCTGGCTGGTGACGGTCGCGCGTCGCATCGTCATCGACGGCCACCGCAGTCGGCAGGCCCGGCCGCAGGAGGTCGACCCGTCGCCGCTGGAGGTCATCCCCGCGGAGGACGAGATCGATAAGGCGCTGTGGCTGATGACACTCTCGGACGCGCTGGAGGACCTGACTCCCGCGCACCGGGAGGTACTTGTCGAGACCTACTTCAAAGGGCGTACGGTCAATGAGGCGGCCGAGACACTGGGCATACCGAGCGGGACAGTGCGCTCGCGGGTCTTCTACGCGTTGCGTTCGATGAAGCTGGCGCTCGAGGAGCGGGGGGTGACGGCATGAGCACGCCGTACGACGCACACGGCCAGGGGCCGTGGGGCCCCGGCTTCGACGGCGGCTCCGGTCCTGGCGACGTGCACGAGACCGTGGGCGCCTACGCGCTCGGCATCCTCGACGACGCGGAGGCCACCGAGTTCGAGGCGCACCTCGCGGGCTGCGACTTCTGCGCGCACCAACTGGAGGAGTTCGCCGGCATGCCGCCGGTGCTCGCCGCCCTCGCCGACCTGCCCGCGGCCGGTCTTCCCGGTCCGCGCGGCACGCCCGACATCGGCGCCCAGCTCGCCACCCGGCCGAGCCCGCGGCTCGCGGACCGCCTCGTGGACGAGGTCGCGGCCAAGCGCGCCCAGCGGCGCAGGCGCGGGATGTACCTGGTCGCGGCGGCGGCCGCGCTGGTCATCGGCGGCCCGCTGGCGGTCCTCGCGGTCAACGACGACGACGGCGGCGGCACGAAGGAGGTGGCGGGCGGCGACCCGCACCCCACCTCGCCCGCCGAGGACGCCTTCTTCAACCACATGGACGACAAGATCGCCGCCACCGACCCCAGGACCAAGGTCACCGCGACCGTCGGCACCGAGAAGAAGGCCTGGGGCACCCACACCGTCCTGGAGCTGAAGAACGTCAAGGGCCCCCTGAAGTGCTCGCTGATCGCGGTCGGCAAGGACGGCAAGAAGGAGACCGTGACGACCTGGTCGGTGCCCCAGTGGGGCTACGGCATCAAGGACAGCCCGCACGAGGCGTCCCGCAACCCGCTGTACGTGCACGGCGGCGCCGCGTTCGACCGCAACGACATCGACCACTTCGAGGTGCGTACGTTCGACGGCGAGCGGCTGGTGGAGGTGGACGCCTGACCTCCGCGGGAACGGCGGCGCACACGGCCCGACGACTGCACAACAGGGGCCCCTTTCGCGTACGGTGGACGGCTGCTCAATACGGGCAGCAGCACGTCAGGAAAGGGGCCCCGGTGGCCGACGTACGCGAGCGCGAGATCAGTGTCGAACAGGAACACCTCGACCAGGTCTACCGCCGCCTCGAAGAGAAGATCCACGAGGCCGAGTTCCTGATGAACGACGCGGCCAAGCGGTCCCAGGTGGGCACGCCGGGCGCGCTCGCCGAGCGGGACGCGCAGGTCTTCCGCGCGGGTGTCCATCTCAACCGGCTGAACAACGAGTTCGAGGACTTCCTCTTCGGCCGTATCGACCTGTTGCTCGGCAAGGACGGCAAGAAGGGGCCGGACGGCGCGTACACCGCCGTCGAACCGGCCGAGGGCGCGGTGCGCGCGGACCCCGAGGGCGGGGACGGGCGGCAGTTCGCCGACATCGCCGAGACCCTCCACATCGGCCGCATCGGCGTCCTCGACGCGGACTACTCGCCGCTGGTCATCGACTGGCGCGCGCCCGCCGCCGCGCCGTTCTACCGCTCGACCCCGGTCGACCCGGGCCGCGTGGTGCGCCGCCGCGTCATCCGCTCCAAGGGCCGCAAGGTCCTCGGTGTCGAGGACGACCTGATGCGCCCGGAGCTGACGGCGTTCCTCGACGGCGAGGAGCTGCCCGTCATCGGCGACGGCGCCCTGATGGCCGCGCTCGGGCAGGCCCGCAGCCACTCCATGCGGGACATCGTGGCGTCCATCCAGGCCGAGCAGGACCTGGTGATCCGGGCGCCCGCCGCGTCGGTGACGTACGTGGAGGGCGGCCCCGGCACCGGCAAGACGGCCGTCGCCCTGCACCGCGCCGCGTACCTCCTCTACCAGGACCGCCGCCGCTACGCCGGCGGCATCCTCATCGTCTCCCCGACCCCGCTCCTGGTCGCCTACACCGAGGGTGTCCTGCCCTCCCTCGGCGAGGAGGGCCAGGTGGCCATCCGCGCGGTCGGCTCCCTGGTGGACGGCACCGAAGCCACGGTCTACGACAGCCCGGCAGTGGCTCGTGTCAAGGGTTCGTCGCGGATGCTGAAGGTGCTGCGGCGGGCCGCACGGGGTGCGCTGGAACGGGATGCCACCGCCTCCGCCGCGAGCGGCGGCTCTGCTGCCTCCACTGCGGGCGGCCGGTCCGCCCAGGGGGCGGAACGGGCGGGCGCAGCGGACCCGCAGGCGCCGATGGCGAACGCACACCAACTCGCCTTCGGCGAGGAAGGCCCCGAAGCCGGAGGCGAGGCGAAGAGGACCACCCCCACCCGCCTCAGAGTGGTGGCGTTCGGCCGCCGCCTGGAGCTGGACGCGGACCACCTCTCCCGGATCCGCCAGACGGCCCTGAGCGGAACGGCCCCGGTCAACCTGCTCCGCCCCCGGGCGAGAAAGCTCCTCCTGGACGCCCTCTGGGACCAGTCCGGCGCGGCCGGACGGCACAGCGACCCGGAACTGGCCGCCGAACTCCGCTCGTCCTTCGACGAGGACATCACGTCCGAGGACGACTTCCTCACCTTCCTGGACGCCTGGTGGCCCGAGCTCACCCCGCGCGGCGTCCTCACCGCGATGAGCGACGAGCGCGCCCTGAACCGCTGGGCCCGCCGCATCCTGAACCCGGGCGAGGTCCGCAAGGTGGCCCGCTCCCTGAGGCGCGCCGCGCTGTCCGTGCACGACGTGGCGCTCCTCGACGAGCTCCAGTCGATCCTGGGCACCCCGCACCGCCCCCGCAAGAAGAAGGAGCTGGACCCGCTCGACCTGCTGACGGGCCTGGACGAGCTGATGCCGACGCGCGAGGAGTCCCAGTGGGAGCGCGCCGAGCGCCTGGCGGCGGAACGCACCGAGTACGCGCACGTCATCGTCGACGAGGCGCAGGACCTGACGCCGATGCAGTGGCGCATGGTGGGCCGCCGGGGCCGCCACGCCACCTGGACGGTCGTCGGCGACCCGGCGCAGTCCTCCTGGTCCGACCCGGACGAGGCGGCGGCGGCCCGCGACGAGGCCCTCGGCACCCGCCCGCGCCGCCGCTTCACCCTGACCGTCAACTACCGCAACCCGGCCGAGATCGCCGACCTGGCGGCGAAGGTCCTGGCGCTCGCGATGCCGGGCTCGACGTCGCCGTCGGCGGTCCGCTCGACCGGCATCGAGCCGCGCTTCGCCGTCGTACGGGACCGGGACCTGGGCAGGTCCGTGCGCGAGGAGGCGGCGCGGCTGCTCGACCGGGTCGAGGGCACCGTCGGCGTCGTGGTGGCCATGGGCCGCCGCGAGCAGGCCGCCCGCTGGCTCGCCGGGCACGGCATGGGGGTCCCCCCGGGCGAGCGAAGCCGGGACTGGGGGAGGGTGGTGGCGCTCGGCAGCCTGGAGGCCAAGGGCCTGGAGTACGACGCGACGCTCGTGGTGTCGCCCGCGGAGATCGCCGACGAGTCCCCGGCGGGCCTGCGCGTCCTGTACGTGGCGCTGACCCGCGCCACCCAACAGCTCACGGTCCTGTCGGGGGAGCGCGACGAGCCGGACGGGGAGGGCGTACCGGATCTGCTGCGGGAGTGAACGTCACGACGGCGCGCCGTGGGCCCGGGGAGATTGTGCGGGACGGGAATTGCCTTACGGGGATCGTTTGTTACCGTTGATGTGGCACCGGCCCGATCCAAGCCCCCGGGCCCAACCTTCGTCGCTACGAGCGACCACTTGCCGCGAGGCGAGCATGGCGGGTCGGTGTCACTGAACGTACGGAAGAGGTCCACGTCACTGATGACGTGGACCTCTTCTCGTTTCCCTGAAGTTCTCGTATGGTGGAAACCACTTTCCGAAATATGCGTGAACAAAACGTTCGTAATCCGATGCGGCTACCGCGTACTCAGGGGTAGGTGCGACGATCGGACGGCAACAGCTACAAGGTGAAAGCAGAGGAAGTCCGCCATGGCAACGGCGCCCAGCGTCTCCTACTCGATGACGGTCAGGCTGGAGGTGCCCGCGAGCGGAACCGCGGTCTCCCAGCTCACCACGGCCGTGGAGTCCTCCGGCGGCTCGGTCACCGGCCTCGACGTCACGGCGTCCGGCCACGAGAAGCTCCGTATCGACGTCACGATCGCCGCGACCTCCACCGCGCACGCCGACGAGATCGTCGAGGAGCTGCGCGGC
The DNA here is from genome assembly GCF_014650815.1 of Streptomyces flavofungini. Taxonomy (GTDB): domain Bacteria; phylum Actinomycetota; class Actinomycetes; order Streptomycetales; family Streptomycetaceae; genus Streptomyces; species Streptomyces flavofungini. The sequence continues at coordinate 812,969 of NZ_BMVR01000001.1, read as the reverse complement.
ATCGAGGGCGTCACCCTCGGCAAGGTCTCCGACCGTACGTTCCTGATGCACCTCGGCGGCAAGATCGAGATGCAGTCGAAGCACCCCATCCGCAACCGCGACGACCTCTCCATGATCTACACCCCGGGCGTCGCCCGCGTGTGCATGGCGATCGCCGAGAACCCCGAGGACGCGCGCCGCCTCACCATCAAGCGCAACTCCGTTGCGGTCGTGACGGACGGCTCCGCCGTGCTGGGCCTGGGGAACATCGGGCCGAAGGCCGCGCTGCCCGTCATGGAGGGCAAGGCGGCCCTCTTCAAGCGCTTCGCGGGCATCGACGCCTGGCCGCTGTGCCTGGACACCCAGGACACCGACGCGATCGTCGAGATCGTCAAGGCGATCGCCCCCGGCTTCGCGGGCATCAATCTGGAGGACATCTCCGCGCCCCGCTGCTTCGAGATCGAGGCCCGCCTCCGCGAGGCCCTGGACATCCCCGTCTTCCACGACGACCAGCACGGCACCGCGATCGTCGTGCTCGCCGCCCTGACCAACGCGCTGCGCGTGGTGGGCAAGGGGATCGGCGACGTGCGCGTGGTCATGTCCGGCGCCGGGGCGGCCGGTACGGCCATCCTGAAGCTGCTGCTCGCCGCGGGCGTCAAGCACGCCGTCGTCGCCGACATCCACGGCGTCGTGCACGCGGGCCGCGAGGACCTGGTGGACGCCGCGGCCGGTTCGCCGCTGCGCTGGATCGCCGACAACACCAACCCGGAGGGCGTCACCGGCACCCTCAAGGAGGCCGTCGTCGGCGCCGATGTGTTCATCGGGGTATCGGCCCCGAACGTGCTCGGCGCGGACGACGTGGCGGCCATGGCGGACGACGCCATCGTGTTCGCGCTCGCGAATCCGGATCCCGAGGTCGACCCCGCAATCGCCCGCCAGACGGCGGCAGTTGTGGCCACCGGACGGTCGGACTTCCCCAACCAGATCAACAACGTCCTGGTGTTCCCCGGCGTCTTCCGCGGCCTGCTCGACGCCCAGTCGCGCACGGTCAACACGGAGATGATGCTGGCCGCGGCCACCGCCCTGGCCGACGTGGTCACCGAGGACGAGCTGAACCCGAACTACATCATCCCCAGCGTCTTCAACGACAAGGTCGCGGGCGCGGTCGCCGGTGCGGTGCGCACCGCCGCCAAGGCCGCCGGGGCGGCTGTGACGGGCGCCACGGCCTGACAGCACGGCGCGTCGCGGAACGCGGCGCCGACAACGGCCCTCTAGGGTGGCGGGACGCGGGCCGCAGGGCCCGCGCGGCCCGACCGGCCCCCGAGGGGCCCTGCGCCGGCCCCCGCCGGTCCGTCAGGGCATGCGGTCCGGCACCGGGAGCGGACGGAGCGTCACCATTTCGAGGCAACTGCCGAGAAACAGTGCTTTTCGTGTGACTCCCACGGGTGCCGGATTGGCTTTCCCGCCGCAGGTGGGGGCAGGATGCGTCTCTGGGCGCGAGGGTCTGACGACGGACCCGGGTCCGGGGCCGCCTGAGGACCCTGGCAGCATCGGCTTCGCTGTGCCCGATATGCGGCTCCGCCGCGAGGCACGCCTCAACAGCAAGAAGAACACGGGAGTACAAACATGAACCGCAGTGAGCTGGTGGCCGCGCTGGCCGACCGCGCCGAGGTGACCCGTAAGGACGCCGACGCCGTGCTGGCCGCGTTCGCCGAGACCGTCGGCGAGATCGTTGCCAAGGGCGACGAGAAGGTCACCATCCCCGGCTTCCTGACCTTCGAGCGCACCCACCGTGCCGCTCGCACCGCCCGCAACCCGCAGACCGGCGAGCCGATCAACATCCCGGCCGGCTACAGCGTCAAGGTTTCGGCCGGTTCCAAGCTGAAGGAAGCGGCAAAGGGCAAGTAGCCCCGAGCAGCGAAAGAGGGCGGCCACCCGGTGGGGTGGCCGCCCTCTTCGCGTGCTGCGGGCTAGCCCAGCGCGGGCTTGCCCGGGAGCTCGACCTTCGCGCCGAGTTCCGTGAGCTTGTCCATGAAGTTCTCGTAGCCGCGGTTGATCAGGTCGATGCCGTGGACACGGGAGGTGCCCTGCGCCGCGAGGGCGGCGATCAGGTACGAGAAGCCGCCGCGCAGGTCGGGAATGACCAGGTCGGCGCCCTGCAGCTTGGTGGGTCCGCTGACCACCGCGGAGTGCAGGAAGTTGCGCTGGCCGAAGCGGCAGTCGGAACCGCCCAGGCACTCGCGGTAGAGCTGGATGTGGGCGCCCATCTGGTTCAGCGCGGAGGTGAAGCCGAGCCGGGACTCGTACACCGTCTCGTGGACGATGGACAGGCCCGTGGCCTGCGTCAGGGCGACGACCAGGGGCTGCTGCCAGTCGGTCTGGAAACCGGGGTGGACGTCCGTCTCCAGGGCGATGGACTTGAGCTGGCCGCCCGGGTGCCAGAAGCGGATGCCCTCGTCGTCGATCTCGAAGGCACCGCCCACCTTCCGGAAGGTGTTCAGGAACGTCATCATCGAGCGCTGCTGGGCGCCGCGGATGTAGATGTTGCCTTCGGTCGCCAGGGCCGCGGACGCCCAGGAGGCGGCCTCCAGGCGGTCCGGCAGGGCCGCGTGGTTGTAGCCGCCGAGCTTGTCGACACCGGTGATCCGGATGGTCCGGTCGGTGTCCATGGCGATGATCGCGCCCATTTTCTGCAGGACGCAGATCAGGTCCTCGATCTCCGGCTCCACCGCGGCGTTGGAGAGCTCCGTCACGCCCTCGGCGAGGACGGCGGTGAGCAGGACCTGCTCGGTGGCGCCCACGGAGGGGTACGGCAGCTTGATCTTCGTGCCGCGCAGCCGCTGCGGGGCCTCCAGGTACTGGCCGCCCTCGCGCTTCTCGATGGTCGCGCCGAACTGGCGGAGCACCTCGAAGTGGAAGTCGATCGGCCGGCCGCCGATGTCGCAGCCGCCGAGGCCCGGGATGAAGGCGTGCCCGAGACGGTGCAGGAGCGGTCCGCAGAACAGGATCGGAATGCGGGAGGAGCCCGCGTGCGCGTCGATGTCGGCGACGTTCGCGCTCTCCACGTGCGAGGGGTCGAGCAGCAGCTCACCCGGCTCCTCACCGGGGCGGACCGTCACACCGTGCAGTTGCAGCAGGCCGCGTACGACGCGTACGTCGCGGATGTCCGGGACATTGCGCAGCCGGCTCGGAGCGCTTCCGAGCAGGGCGGCGACCATGGCCTTGGGCACGAGGTTCTTCGCGCCGCGGACGCGGATCTCACCCTCCAGCGGGGTTCCGCCATGGACAAGCAGTACGTCTTGGGTGCCGGTGACGGTCATGAATCTCGCGTTCCGATGAGGTGGACGGGGGGACCAAAGGGCCAAGCGTAATGGCCCCGTACCCCCCTTAAGTAAGCCCGAGGAGGCCTCAGACGCGTCATGAGTCCGCTACAACACGAACCGTGCGGAACCGGACGCTCACGGTCACGGGGGCAATCGCCCGCTCCACCGGCCCCGGCACCCGCTGAGCTGCGTTCCCGCGCGTCGGTCGATTGGCTCCCCACGGGCGCCCGGGATGCGGGATCATGTCTGGCATGACCGAGGTGTCCTCGCTCACAGGGCGGCTGCTCGTGGCCACGCCGGCCCTGTCGGACCCCAATTTCGACCGCGCGGTGGTGCTGCTCCTCGACCACGACGAGGAGGGCTCCCTGGGCGTCGTCCTCAACCGCCCGACCCCGGTGGACGTCGCGGACATCCTGGACGGCTGGGGCGACCTCGCGGGCGCCCCCGGCGTCGTCTTCCAGGGCGGCCCGGTCTCCCTCGACTCGGCTCTCGGCGTCGCCGTCATCCCCGGCGAGGAGGGCCCCCTCGGCTGGCGCCGCGTGCACGGCGCGATCGGCCTCGTGGACCTGGAGGCCCCACCCGAACTCCTCGCCTCCGCCCTGGGCAGCCTCCGCATCTTCGCCGGTTACGCGGGCTGGGGCCCCGGCCAGCTCGAAGACGAACTGGTGGAGGGCGCCTGGTACGTCGTCGAGTCCGAGCCGGGCGACGTGTCGTCCCCGGACCCGGAACGCCTGTGGCGAGCGGTGCTGCGCCGCCAGCGCAGCGAACTGGCGATGGTGGCGACGTATCCGGACGACCCGTCGCTGAATTGACGTACCGCTGGGTTTCAGCCCCTCCGACGGCGCCTTGATGTGCGGGTAAGTCTCAGCCCCTCCGGCGTTTGAGGAGCGGCGTCTGGGGCGGAGCCCCAGTTTCGGGAAGGGGCGGGACGGGGGAGAGCCCCCGGCCGGGCTACCCCACCCGCACCTGCAAATACCGCTCAGCCAGCGGATGCGCGTCCCGAGCGGGCACGGCAAGCCGCACGGCGACCGGCGGCGCGTTCTTGAGCCGCACGTACCGCAGCCCCGGATGCGTATGCCGCCGGGCGACCGGCTCCGGCGCGACCCCCACCCCGTGCCCCGCCACCACGGCCTCCAGCCACTCGTCGAAGTTGTCGGCGGTGCAGGCGAGCCGAGGCCGCCGCCCCACCGGCCAGAGATCGGGCCGGGTGGTCCCGGTGACGGTGTTCACGACCAACGGCACATCCGCCAGCTCCGCCCAGTCCACGACCCGCCGATGCGCCAGATCGCCCGACCCCCGGGCCACCACGGCGATGCGCGGCTCGTGCAGCAGCACCCGGTCACGCACCGCCATCCCCGGCGGAATCTCCCCGCGTACGACAGCGATGTCGCACACCCCCGCCGCGAGCCCGGCCAGCGGCTCGGCCCGCCGCACCAGCCGCACCCCCGCGCCGGTGGCCGCCTTGAAGGCGACGGTGAGCGGCCCGCAGGCCTCCGGCAGCAGCGAGGTGAAGCCGAGCCGGAGGAGCGGCGGCCCGCCCCGGGCGGCGCCGAGGGTCGCGTCGAGGCGGGACAGCAGCGGCCCCAGTTCGTCGCGCAGGCGACGCCCCGCGTCGGTGAGTTCGACGCTGCGGGTCGTGCGGTCCAGGAGCCGGGCGCCGAGGGCGGTCTCCAGGGCCCGCACCGTACGCGTCAGGGCGGGCTGGCCGATGCGCAGGACGGCGGCGGCGTGCGTGAAGCTCAGCTCGTCGGCGACGGCGAGGAAGGCGCGCAGGTGGCGCAGCTCGACTCCGTCGGGGGCGCTCTCGGGGGGCGATGCATCCATGCCTACGGAGCATAAATGCACCTCGGTGGGCATTTCCCCGCCGAACCGGAGACTGCCTACGTTTCTGGCGTTTCTTCTCGGCGGCACGCGACCCGTGCCGCCACGCGGACGAAGGGAGCTGGGTGCGGTGCGGCGAATATGGCTGCTGATGCTGGGGGCCTTCACATTGGGGCTCGACGCCTACGTGATGGCGGGGCTGCTGCCCGTGGTCGCGGACGACCTGGGCACGACCGTGTCCCTCGCCGGACAGATGGTCACGGTCTTCACACTCGCGTACGCGGTGAGCGCGCCGCTCGTCGCGGGCCTCCTGGCGGGCGTCCGCCCCCGCGTGCTGATCATCGCCGCGCTCGCCGTCTTCACCCTCGGCAACGCCGCGACCGCGCTCGCGCCGGGCCTCGCCGTGCTGCTCCTCGCGCGCGCCGTGGCCGGGGCGGGTGCCGGGGTCTACTCGGCCCTGTCCACGGCCGCCGCCGCGGCCCTCGCCGGGCCCGAGCGGCGCGGGCGGGCGCTCGCGCTGATCATGGGCGGCATGAGCTCCGGCACGGTCCTCGGGGTGCCGCTCGGGGTGCTGCTCGCCGACCACACCTCGTGGCGTTCGACCATGTGGCTGGTCACCGGGCTCGGCGCGGCGGCCCTCGTGGGGCTCGCCGGCGGGCTGCCGGAGGTGCCGTCCGCGCCGCCGGTGCCGGTGCGGGCGCGGCTCGGGGCGCTCGCCGACCGGGCCGTCCTGCCGGTCGTCGGCGTCTCCTTCCTGGGCGCGGTGTCGAGCCTCGGCCTGTACACGTACCTCGCGCCGGTCCTGGCGGCCGCGGGCGGTGTCGGCGAGGGCGACGTGGCGCCGTACCTCTGGGCGTGGGGGATCGGCGGGGTGCTCGGCAGTGTGCTCGCGGGGCCGCTCGTGGACCGGTGGGGGAGACTGTACGCCCTGGTCGCGGGACTGATGGCGGCCCTGGTGGTGGCCGAGCTCGCGCTGCCGGTGCTCGGGGCGGCGGCCTTCCCGGCGCTGGTGCTCTGGGGTGCGGTCGGCTGGGCCCTGCAAGTGCCTCAGCAGCACCGGCTGTTGGCGCTGTCCGCCGAGCGCGGCACGGTGGCGCTCGCGCTGAACAACTCCGCGCTCTACCTCGGCAGCGCCGTCGGCTCCGGCGCCGCGGGCCTCGCCCTGTCGGCCGGCCTCGGGGCGGACGCGCTGCCGTGGGTGGCGGCCGGGGTGGCCGCCCTTGGGCTCGCGCTGCACGGCGTGGCGGCGCGTGCGCGGCGCACGGGGCCGCACCGGCACGGCTCGGACGGCAGCCGCTGCCAGGACGCGCCCGGCGTGAGTACCCTTGGCACTTATGAGCACTCTTGAGCCCGAGCCCGAGCGCGGGGCAGGTACGGGGACCCTCGTAGAGCCGACGCCACAGGTGTCGCACGGTGACGGCGACCACGAGCGCTACGCGCACTACGTCCAGAAGGACAAGATCATGGCGAGCGCGCTCGACGGCACGCCCGTCGTGGCGCTGTGCGGCAAGGTGTGGGTCCCCGGCCGCGACCCGAAGAAGTATCCCGTCTGTCCCATGTGCAAGGAGATCTACGAGTCCATGGGCGCAGGCGGCGACAAGGACAAGGGTGGCAAGGACGGCAAGAAGTAGTCCGCGCCTCCTTCTGGGAACGCCGGGCGGTCCGTACGCGGCCCGTCCGGCGTTCTCTGTGTCGTTGCATGCCCCGCAACGGCCCTTTTGTCGCGTGCAATCGCGTGGCAGCCTCTGGCCATGACCTTTGAGCAACTGATCCCGGCGCCCGCACGCGCCGAGGGACACAGTGGTGGCGGATTCGTTCTCGACGGGGCGACCACGCTCTGGGCGGGGGCCGGAACCGAGGGCACGGAGCGGTGGTTGCGGAGCACTCTGGGGGGTGCGCTGCAATTGCCGTTGGCGCCCGGGGCGGAAGGTGCGCCGGGGAGTGTCTCGCTGCGCGTCGACGGGGAGCTGGCGGCCGAGGCGTACCGGCTGACCGTCGCGGCGGACGGGGTGGAGATCCGGGGCGGCAGCGCCGCGGGCGTGTTCTGGGGCGCGCAGACGTTCCGTCAACTGCTCGGGGCGGACGCCTTCCGGCGGGCGGCCGTCAGGCCCGGGCAGGAGCGCACCGTGCCGCCGGGCGTCGTCGAGGACGCCCCCCGCTTCGGCTGGCGCGGCATGATGCTCGACGTGGCCCGGCACTTCATGCCGAAGGAAGGCGTGCTGCGGTATCTGGACCTGCTCGCCGCGCACAAGCTGAACGTCTTCCACTTCCATCTGACGGACGACCAGGGCTGGCGCGTCGAGATCAAGCGCTACCCGAAGCTCACCGAGGTCGCCTCCTGGCGGTCGCGCACCAAGTGGGGCCACCGCGCCTCGGAGTTGTGGGACGAGAAGCCGCACGGCGGGTTCTACACCCAGGACGACATCCGCGAAATCGTCGCGTACGCCGGCTCCCTGCACATCACCGTCGTCCCGGAGATCGACGTTCCGGGCCATTCGCAGGCGGCCATCGCCGCCTATCCGGAGCTGGGCAACACCGATGTCATCGACACGGCCGCGCTCGGGGTGTGGGACTCGTGGGGCGTCACGCCCAATGTGCTCGCGCCGAGCGACACCACCCTCCGTTTCTACGAGGGCGTGTTCGAGGAAGTCCTTGAGCTGTTCCCGTCGACCTTCATCCACGTCGGCGGTGACGAGTGCCCCAAGGAGCAGTGGAAGGACTCGGCGGCCGTCCAGGAGCGCATCGAGGAGCTGGGGCTCAGCAACGAGGACGAGTTGCAGAGCTGGTTCATCCGGCACTTCGACAAGTGGCTGTCCGCGCGCGGGCGTCGGCTCATCGGCTGGGACGAGATCCTGGAGGGCGGGCTCGCGGAGGGCGCGGCCGTGTCGTCCTGGCGCGGGTACGGCGGCGGCATCGCCGCGGCGCAGGCGGGCCACGACGTGGTGATGTGCCCGGAGCAGCACGTGTACCTGGACCACCGGCAGCACGGCGGGGCCGACGAGCCGGTGCCGATCGGCTTCGTCCGCACCCTGGAGGACGTCTACCGCTTCGAGCCGGTGCCGGGCGAGCTGACCGAGGAGGAGGCGCGGCACGTGCTCGGCACGCAGGCCAATGTGTGGACCGAGGTGATGGAGTACCACGGCCGCGTGGACTACCAGGTCTTCCCTCGGCTCGCGGCCCTCGCGGAGGTCGCCTGGCGCGAGCTCCCCGCGCCCGCCGAGCGGGATTTCGCCGATTTCGAACGGCGAATGACCGCCCACTACGCCCGACTTGACGCCCTCGGTGTCGACTACCGTCCGCCGGGCGGCCCGTTGCCCTGGCAGAAACGTCCCGGAGTGCTCGGACGCCCGATCGAGGGGGCGCCCCCAAACGTGTGAGGTGACGCCCTGAGCGTGTGCTCCTGGTGGCCCGCGGTGCGACCGTGGGCCACCTGGGGAAAGCCGTACAAGGATCACCGAAGGGTGGCAATTCCCGCTGACCGGCGAGGGAGTGCGAAAACGGCATATCCCCCAGGTCTGCGGACGAACGTCTCCTAGCGGACCCCCGCGCCGGGGCCCGGTGAAGATGTGCCAGAGTTGCCACGTCCGGGTTGTGAGCACGTACCGTACGGCGGAACAGGCGTAACGGTGAGAACGGCGCGCAAGCCGCCGGGCCATCGGGAAGGGGCAGCCGGTTTTGACCACGCACGCACCGCGGGCGGCGCAGGGGGCGCAGTCTGTGTCGCTGCCTGTCACGCTCGACGAGGCCGTCGCGGCGCTCGCCGCCGTGCCCGCCGCCGTGCCCGTCGCGGGCGGCACGGACCTGATGTCGTCGGTCAACGCAGGCCAGCTCCGCCCCGCGGCCCTCGTCGGCCTCGGCCGCATCAGCGAGATCCGCGGCTGGCAGTACCAGGACGGGCACGCGCTCCTCGGCGCCGGACTGACGCACGCCCGGATGGGGCGCCCTGACTTCGCGGCGCTCATCCCGGCGCTCGCCGCCGCCGCGCGCGCCGCCGGACCGCCGCAGATCCGCAACGCGGGCACCCTCGGCGGCAACATCGCGTCGGCCGCGCCCGCCGGTGACTCGCTGCCCGTACTCGCCGCACTGGAAGCCGTGTTGATCATCGCGGGCCCGGGTGGCACCCGCCGCGAGATCCCGGTCTCGCACCTGCTCGCGGGCATGGAGATGCTGGCGCCCGGCGAATTGATCGGCTTTGTCCGGGTGCCGCTGCTGCACGCCCCGCAGGTCTTCCTGAAGGCGACCGGACGCACCGGCCCCGGCCGCGCGACCGCGTCGGTCGCCCTGGTGCTCGACCCGGCGCGCAGAGGCGTGCGATGCGCCGTCGGCGCCATCGCGCCCATGCCGCTGCGGCCCCTGGAGGCCGAGCAGTGGGTGGCCGGACTCATCGACTGGGACGGCGAGCGCGGTCTGGTGCCGGAGGCCCTGACGGGCTTCGGCGAGTACGTCGCCGCGGCGTGCATCCCCGACCACCCGCCCGCCGAGGACGGCACCGCACAGCCGCTGCCGCCCGCCGTACTGCATCTGCGGCGCACCGTCGCCGCGCTGGCCCGACGAGCACTGGGGAGGGCGCTGTCGTGACCGACGGCCAGAGGAATGGCGCGGGCGGCTGGCAGCCGCACCCGCAGGGCGAGTACGACGCGGACGCCACCGCGTTCGTGCAGCTCCCCGAGGGCGCGGCCGACGCCGTGAGCACGCCGCTCGCCGCCCCCGGGCACGGCTATGTGCCGCCGCAGATAACGGTCACGCCGACGGCCCCCGACGCGACCGACCCGGCCGCCACCGGCGCCTGGGTGCTGCCGCCCGAGGTGACCGGCGTCCTGCCCGCCGCCGGGACGCAGGCCGTGAGCTGGCCCGACCCCGGCACGCACGTCGGCACCCACCCCGACCAGCAGTTCCCGGCCGCGCCCGCGGCCCCGGACGCGTACGATCCGCGGGCCACCGGCCAGTGGACGTTCCCGGACGCCGCCACGCCCCCGGAGCAGCCGGGTGCCCAGAACGGGCACGCGCCCGCCCCGCACGACGTGACCGGCCAGTGGTCCATCCCGGTGGCGGACGGCGACCTGCCGGAGGAGTCCGGGGAGTACTCGGCGTCGTCGCTCGCCGCGCAGTGGGGGGGCGCACCGCCGCCCGCGACGCTGCCCGGCGGTGCGCCCGCGCCGTGGGCCACGTCGTGGCCGACGCAGGCCCCGGAAGCGCCTCAGCCGCCGCACGCCCCGCTCGCCCCCGAGGCGCTCCAGGCCCCGCACGCCCCCGAGGCGCCCCACGCCCCGCAGGCGCCCCAGTACCCGGCCGCCCAGGCCTTCGTGGAGCAGGCGCCGGTCGGGCCGCCCATGGCCCCGGAGGCGGCGCCCGTGCGGCCCGCCCGTGCCGCCGAGGAGACCCCCTTCGAGCGGACCGCCAAGCTGTTCGTGGTCAAGCAGCGCCCGGACGGCTCCCTCGGGCCCGGCGGGCCTTCGGACCACGCACCGGGCGTACCGGGTGTGCCGGAAGCTCCGGTTGCGCCGGACGCATCAGGCACATCAGGCACATCAGGCACATCGGCTGCACCAGAGGTGTCAGGCGTATCGAATACATCGGATGCGTCGGGCGAAACGGTCATCCCGGCTGGTTTGCTCGATCCGGCCGCCCCTGAGGGCGACTTCGGCCCCGACGCCGAGCACGCCCCGCCCGCCGAGCACGCCCCGCACCTCGCACCGGCGCCGGACTCCGCGTACGAGGACGGCCCGGCGTACGACGAGCACGCGCCGTACGACGTGCACCCCCCGCAGACGGCGGGCCTCGCGCCCGCGCCCGCGTTCCCGCACGCCGTGGAGGCGGTCCCGGTGGCCGAGCCGGACCCGGCGCTCGCGCCGCAGCCCGTCCACCCGGCGGAGCCCGCACCCGCGACCTCGTTCGGCCTCGCGGCCCCCGCCGCGATCCCTCCGCACGAGGCCGACCCCGCCCACGTACCGGCCCCCGCGCAGGCGGCCGAGCCGCACGCCGCCGAGGCGGTCCCGGCGCCCGAGCCGATCCCCGCCGTGGACCCGACTCCCGAGGCGGACCACACCCCGGAGCCGGACCCCGCAGCGGCGGAGCAGGCCCCCGAGGCGGACGACGCCCCCGAGGCGGACGACGCGCCGGAGCTGGACGAACCGGCCGAGCTGAACCCGGCTTCCGAGCCGGAGGAGGCCTCCGAGCCGGACTCCGCCCCGGAGGCGGACCCCGCAGCGGCGGACCCCGCCGGGGTCGAGGCCGACGTCCCGGCCGCCGACGTCCCGGCCAAGGCTCAGGAGCCAGCTCTCGCGCACGACGAACACCCCCTCGTCTCCTACGTCCTGCGGGTGAACGGCGCCGACCGGCCCGTCACCGACGCCTGGATCGGCGAGTCGCTGCTGTACGTGCTGCGGGAGCGGCTCGGGCTCGCGGGGGCCAAGGACGGCTGCTCGCAGGGTGAGTGCGGGGCCTGCAACGTGCAGGTGGACGGGCGGCTCGTGGCGTCCTGCCTGGTGCCCGCGGCCACCGCGGCGGGCAGCGAGGTGCGCACCGTCGAGGGCCTCGCCGTCGACGGCCGACCCTCCGACGTGCAGCGCGCGCTCGCCAACTGCGGGGCCGTGCAGTGCGGATTCTGCGTACCGGGCATGGCGATGACCCTGCACGACCTGCTCGAAGGCAACCCGGCACCCAGCGACCTCGAGACCCGCCGCGCGCTCTGCGGCAACCTGTGCCGCTGCTCCGGCTACCGGGGCGTGCTCGACGCGGTCCGCGACGTGGTCGCCGAGCGCGAGGCGAAGGGCGCCGCGGCCGAGCAGCGGGACGAGTCCGACGCCGGCGGACCCCGCGTACCGCACCAGTCGGGCCCGTACGGCCAGGACGGAGCCCAGGCGTGAGCAACGAGACAGCCGCCGCGCCGGGGGCCGAGCAACTGCCGCACGGCATCGGCTCGTCGCTGCCGTCGGCGGAGATCAGGGCCAAGACGGAGGGCACGTTCCCGTACGCCTCCGACCTGTGGGCCGAGGGGCTGCTGTGGGCGGCGGTGCTGCGCTCGCCGCACGCGCACGCGCGCATCGTGTCCATCGACGTCACGCACGCCGAGGACATGCCGGGTGTCCGCGCCGTCATCACCCACGAGGACGTGCCGGGCAAGCCGCGGCACGGCCGCAAGACCGCGGACCGGCCGCTGTTCGCGTCCGATGTCGTACGCCACCACGGCGAGGCCATCGCCGCCGTCGCCGCCGACCACCCGGACACGGCCCGGATGGCCGCCGCCGCGATCATCGTCGAGTACGAGGTGCTCGACCCGGTGACCGACCCCGAGCAGGCCTTCGAGGCCGCGCCGCTGCACCCCGACGGCAATCTGATCCGGCACATCCCGCTGCGCCACGGCGACCCGGAGGCGGCCGGTGAGGTCGTCGTCGAGGGCCTGTACCGCATCGGGCGCCAGGACCCGGCGCCCATCGGCGCGGAGGCCGGGCTCGCGGTGCCGCGCCCGGACGGCGGCGTCGAGCTGTACATCGCCTCGACCGACCCGCACGGCGACCGGGACATGGCCGCCGCCTGCTACGGCCTCACGCCCGAGCAGGTCAAGGTCGTCGTCACCGGCGTGCCCGGGGCCAGCGCCGACCGCGAGGACGCGAGCTTCCAGCTGCCGCTCGGGCTGCTCGCCCTGCGCACCAGCCGTCCCGTCAAGCTCACCGCGACCCGCGAGGAGTCCTTCCTCGGCCACGCCCACCGCCACCCGACTCTGCTGCGCTATCGCCACCACGCGGACGCCGAGGGCCAGTTGGTGAAGGTGGAGGCGCAGATCCTGCTCGACGCGGGCGCGTACGCGGACACCTCGGCGGACGCCCTCGCGGCGGCCGTCTCCTTCGCCTGCGGCCCCTACGTCGTCCCCAACGCCTTCATCGAGGGCTGGGCCGTCCGCACGAACAACCCGCCGTCCGGCCACGTCCGCGGCGAGGGCGCCCTCCAGGTCTGCGCCGCCTACGAGGCGCAGATGGACAAGCTCGCCAAGAAGCTCGGCGTCGACCCGGCCGACCTGCGGCTGCGCAACGCCCTCGCGACCGGCGACATCCTGCCCACCGGGCAGACCGTGACCTGCCCGGCCCCGGTCGCCGAACTCCTCGGTGCCGTACGGGACTTCCCGCTGCCCGGCCTGCCCAAGGACACCCCGCAGGAGGACTGGCTGCTGCCCGGCGGACCCGAGGGCGCGGGCGAACCCGCCGCCGTCCGGCGCGGCGTCGGCTACGGCCTCGGCATGGTCCAACTCCTCGGCGCGGAGGGCACCGACGAGGTGTCCACGGCCACCGTGAAGGTGCACGACGGCATCGCCACGGTGATCTGCGCGGCCGTCGAGACCGGCCAGGGCTTCACCACCCTCGCCCGCCAGATCGTCCAGGAGACCCTGGGCATCGACGACGTCCGCGTCGCCCCCGTCGACACCGACCAGCCGCCCGCGGGCCCGAGCTGCCACGGCCGCCACACCTGGGTCTCCGGCGGCGCGGTCGAGCGCGCCGCGAAGATGGTGCGCACCCAGCTCCTCCAGCCCCTGGCGCACAAGTTCGGCATGTCGACCGAACTGCTCCAGATCGCCGACGGCAAGATCACCTCGTACGACGGGGTGCTCTCCACCACCGTCGAGGAGGCGATGGACGGCAAGGAGCTGTGGGCCACGGCGCAGTGCCGCCCGCACCCCACCGAGCCGCTCGACGCGGACGGCCAGGGCGACGCCTTCGTGGGCATGGCCTTCTGCGCGGTCCGCGCGGTCGTGGACGTGGACATCGAGATCGGTTCCGTACGGGTCGTGGAGCTGGCCGTCGCCCAGGACGTCGGCCGCATCCTCAACCCCGCGCAACTCCGCGTCCGCATCGAGGCGGGCGTCACCCAGGGCGTCGGCGCCGCCCTCACCGAGAACCTCCGCACCCCCCGCGGCCTCGTCCGCCACCCCGACCTCACCGGCTACGCCCTGCCCACCGCCCTCGACGCCCCCGACATCCGCATCGTGAAACTAGTCGAGGAACGCGACGTAGTCGCCCCCTTCGGCGCGAAGGCCGCGAGCGCGGTGCCGGTGGTGACGTCCCCGGCGGCGATCGCCGCGGCGGTACGGGCGGCGACGGGCCGCCCCGTGAACCGCCTGCCGATCCGCCCGCAGGCGGCGGTGGGGGCGGAACTGGCATGAGGGGACTCGGCCCGTCCGGCGCAGCGTGAGGCAATTCAGCCCGTCCGGCGCAGCGTGAGGGATTTCAGCCCGTCCGGCGTTTGAGGACGAGGCCGGAGGCCGATCGGCGGCGGCCTGTCCCACCCGCAGGGGACACCCGCCTATTCCAGCCCGTCCGGCGTTTGAGGACGAGGCCGAAGGTCGATCGGTGGCGGCCTGTCCTACCCGCGGGGGGCACCCGCCTATTCCAGCCTGTCCCACCCGCAGGGGACACCCACCTATTCCAGCCCGTCCGGCGTTTGAGGACGAGCCGCGCAGCGGCGATGAGGCGGGGGCCGTCCCACCCGCCCGGGACCCCCACCCCCCCCGGGGGCCCGGGGGCAGCGCCCCCGGTTTCGGGAAGGGGTGGGACTGGGGCGTCCCACGCGGCCCCCCCCCACGCACCCCACCCCAGGAAAACCGGGAGGAACTCCAGCCCCGGCTCCGGTAACTTCGCGCAGATGAGCGCCCCCACCACCCCCGAAGGGGTCATCGTCATCACCGGCATCATGGCCGCCGGAAAGTCCACGGTCGCACAGGCCCTCGCCGAACGGCTCCCACGCGCCGCACACGTGCGGGGCGACGTCTTCCGGCGCATGGTCGTCTCCGGGCGGGAGGAGTACGAGCCCGGGGCGGGCGCCGAGGCGGAGGCCCAACTCCGGCTCCGCTACGGCCTGTCGGCGTCGACGGCCGACGCGTACGCCGAGGCGGGCTTCACCGCGATCGTCCAGGACGTGATCCTCGGCGAGGAGCTGAAGCGGTACGCCGACCTGGTGCGGACGCGCCCGCTGCACGTGGTCGTGCTCGCCCCCCGCCCGACCGCCGTCGCCGAGCGCGAGGCGGCCCGCGGCAAGACGGGCTACGGCGAGTGGACGGTAGAGGCCCTGGACGAGGGGATGCGTGCCACCACGCCACGTATCGGACTGTGGCTGGACAGCTCGGAGTTGACGGTGGATCAGACGGTGGACGCGATTCTGTCGCGCCTGCGCGAGGCGGCCGTGGCCTGAGAGTGGAATGTCTCCGACCGGTGCCGGTCGGGTCGCGATGACGCTCCAGGCATGTGATCCGCCCATAAATCCCTTTTAGGTAGGGCCAGTTGCAGGGCACCATCGAAGAGTCCCGAACAACTCGGTCACTACGGGGGAGATGTGTCATGGGGGATGACAACGACACGGGCTGGGGCTGATCCCGGCGGTATCGGAGGGGCGGTTCCTTCAGGGGACCGCCCCTCTTCGCGTGCCCGCGGACGCCGCGGGCGCGGGCGGCTCGCGTCAGCCCGAGGCCCCGGGCGCCTTCCCCTCGATGGTGACCACCGAGCCCGGACTGAGCTTCCCGTAGAGCCACTTGGCGTCCGCCGCGCGCAGGCCGAGCCAGCCGTGGGTCACATCGCGTTTGCCGACGGAGGCCTCGTCGAAGGTGAGGGCGACGACGTAGTTGGTGCGGCCGTCGGCGTCGCGCAGTTCGAGGACCCAGTGGAAGTACACGTCGTACGTCTCGCCGAGGCCGACGGTGTTGCCGGACAGCTTCGTCGAGCGGTGCTTGGCCACGACCGTCATGCGGCCGGGCTTCGTCGGGTACTTCGCGCGGCCCGACGACAGGGGCAGCTTCCGGCCCGCCACGGACAGCTCACGGCGCCCGAGGTCGGCGGTGGCGGCGGGCGCGGTCGGCCCGGCGGACGTGGTGGGGGCGGCGGGCGGGGCGGGCCGGGAGCCGGAGTCGTCGCCGAGGCCCACGACCAGGCCGACCACCAGGGCCGCCGCCGCGACGGCGCCACCGCCGACGAGGGCCGCGTGCCTGCGGCGGCGCCGGGACACGGCGCGGCGGCGGACGGCGGCGCCGGGGCCGGGGGCGGGGGAGCGGGCGTCGACGGCGAGGGCGTGCAGGGCGGCGGAGAGGTCGGAGTCGGGGGCCGGGCCGGGGGCCGAGGGTTCATCGGACATGATCCCGATCCCCCTCCTTCCCGTTGCTCGTCCCGCCGAGGACGCCATCGCCCCCGTCGCCTCCGTCGTCCCCGGACAGGTGCTTGGCCAGCGCCGCGCGTCCGCGCGAGAGCCGCGCCTTGACCGTGCCGGTGGGGGCGCCGGTCTCGGAGGCTACCTGCTCCACGCTGAGGTCACACAGGTGGTGCAGCACGATCGCGAGCCGCTGTGCCTCGGGCAGCTTCCGCAGTGCCGCGACGAGCGTCACGTGCTCGGGTCCGGGCCCCGCCGTGTGCTCGGGCGGCGGCTCCTTGCGGACCAGCTCCAGCCAGCGCCGGGCCCGCCGCCAGTGGCTCACCGCGAGCCGCACGGCCACCGTGCGGACCCAGGCCTCGGGCGCGTGCACGGCCGCGAGGTCGCGCCGCCGGTCCCAGGCGCGTACGAACGCCTCCTGGACGACGTCCTGGGCCTGTCCGTGGTCGCCGGTGAAGGCGTAGACCTGGCCGACGACGCGCGGGAACGCGGACGCGTAGAACGCGTCGAACTCGTCCTCCGTCATGCCCCCGCCGTTCCTGTCCACGACCGCGACCGTCCGCCGCCCACGCCGCGCCCCGTCGCAACCAGCCCCGAATTTCTCCCGCACGCCCCATGCAACCCGGCGGTCTCCGCCGTGCGTATGGGTGGCGTACATGGAAACACACCGGCCCCGGCCGGAACACCACACAGGGGGACCCGATGGCCAGGCGCACCAGAATCCGTCACGTCGTACGCGGGGCGGCGGCCGCCGTGCTCTGCGCGGGTGTCCTCGCGGGCTGCTCGGTGGGTGGTGAGAGCGGGTCGGCGGCGCCGACGGAGGACGACCGGAAGCCCGCCTCGGCCGGGACGCCCTCGCCCCGGGCGAAGCCGGTGGTGGAGCCCGCGGCGCTGCGCCGGGGCGGGGTGCGGGTGAACGTGGCGGACGGGCAGCGGGTGGGCGTCGGCATGCCGGTGTCCGTGACCTTCGACCGCCCTGTGCCGAAGGCCGAACGGGCCGCGGTGGAGCGGCGCCTGAAGGTGCGCGCGAGCACGCCGACGACGGGCTCCTGGAGCTGGGTCAAGGACCGCAACCTGCACGAGGGCCAGCGCGTCGACTACCGCCCCAAGGCGTATTGGAAGCCCGGCACGAAGGTCACCGTCCGGGTGGGCTCCGGCATCGACCGCGGCTTCACGGTGGCCCGCTCCCTGGTCGCCACCGTCGACGTACGCAGCCACACGATGACCGTGGTCAAGGACGGCGTGACGCGCCGCGTGCCGATCACCGCGGGCGCGCCCGGCATGGACACCTGGAACGGCACGATGGTGGTCTCCGACAAGCAGCGCCGCGTCTTCATGGACTCCCGCACGGTCGGCTACGCGGACGCGTACGCCGGTTACTACAGCTACGCGGTCCACCTCACCACGTCCGGCACGTACCTCCACGAGAACCCGAAGGCCAACACGTACGCGGGCAACTCCAACGTCACGCACGGCTGCATAGGCCTCGCCACGGACGGCACGGCCCGCCGCTTCTACGAAGAGGTGATCCCCGGCGACGTCATCCGCGTGACCGGCTCCAAGGAGACGGTGGCCCCCGGCAACGGCTACGGCGACTGGAACGTCTCGTGGGACGAGTGGCGAGCGGGCAGCGCCCTGAACGCGTGATCTCTTACGGGGGCTTGGAGGCCGTGACCGGAATCGAACCGGTGTGCTTCGCTTTGCAGGCGAATCCCTAAGCCACTCGGGCACACGGCCACGTCGTACGCTCTCGCCGTACGTGACGTATCGACCGTAGGCGGCACGGCCCGCGCCGTTCAAGCGCCGGGCCGCCGCCGCAACGCGACTGCCATGCGGCGTTCACGAAACAGGGAACGCCGCGACAGCGACCCCGTGGACCGGGGACCGTGGAACTGGAGACCCCCATGACAACCCTGCCCGACCGCACCCGTACCGCCGTGCTGGTCATCGACATGCAGAACGGTGTGGTGGCCGAGGCGCACGAGCGTGACGCCGTCATCGCGAACATAGCCACCGTCGTGGACAAGGCGCGCGCGGCGGACGTGCCCGTGATCTGGGTCCAGCACTCCGACGACGAACTCCCGCGCGACAGCGAGAGTTGGGCCTACGTCCCCGAGCTGGTCCGCCGGGACGGCGAGCCCCTCGTCCACAAGCTCTACGGCGACTCCTTCGAGGCCACCGACCTGGAGTCCGTCCTCGCCGAACACGCCGTCGGCCACCTCGTCGTCACCGGCGCCCAGACCGACGTCTGCATCCGCTCCACCCTCCACGGCGCCCTCACCCGTGGCTACGACGCGACCCTCGTGGCCGACGCCCACACCACGGAGGACCTGAGCGGGTACGGTGCCCCGTCCCCGGACCTGGTGATCGCGCACACCAACCTCTACTGGCACCGCCAGGAAGCGCCCGGCCGACGCGGGGGAACCCTGCGCACGCAGGAGCTCTCCTTCTCCTGAGCCGCACGGTTCAGCCGTCGCCGACCTCCGCCCACACCGTCTTGCCCGGCGCGGGCCCCACCTCGGTGCCCCAGCGCGTGGCGAGTGCCTCGACCAGGAGCAGGCCCCGGCCCGACTCGGCGTCCGGGGCCACCGGGCCCGGCGGGCGGGGCAGCCGCTCCGTGCACGTGTCCGTCACCTCGACGCGCAGCACCCCGCCCGCCGTGAGCCGCAGCGTCAGGCGGAAGTCCCGGCCCGGTACGTGACCGTGCCGCACCGCGTTGCTCGCCAGCTCCGCCACGATGTGCTGCGCGGGCTCGAACGGCACACCCCACGCGTGGAGTTGGCCCACCGCCGCTCTGCGCGCCAGGCGGGCGCCTCTCGGCGTCGAGGAGAGCCGGATGCTGAACGTCCGTACGGCGGCGGGGGCTTGCGTGGTCTCCGTGTCCATGCACCTCAGCGTGACGCCGGCCGCTTCCCCTGCACCGTGATGCGCGGTGCACGTACGGTGACTGTCCGGTCGCTGTCCGGTGCTGTCCCGGCTGTCCGGAGTGCCTTACGGGTACGGCTGCGCGTTGGAGCGGGGCGGCGCTTTTCGGAGGTGGGCATGATGAGTGCGGACGGCGAAGGTGTGGACGAGGCGGGCTGGGACGTCGAGCCCGAGGACGAGATCGCCTCGGTGGTCGAGGCGCTGGGCCACCAGCAGAAGCGGTGGCGCGAGGCGGCCGGGCTGACCGCGGGGGATTTCGGCCAGGCGATCGGGTACGGGGAGGACCTTGTCCGCAAGGTCGAGCGCGGGGCGCGTATCCCGCGCCCGGAGTACTTGGACGCGGCCGACCGCGTCCTCGGGGCGGGCGGGTTCATCTCGGCGATGAAGGAGGAGATGACCAAGGCCCGGTACCCGAAGAAGGTCCGGGAGCTGGCGAAGATGGAGGAGCGGGCGGTTGAGCTGCTCCTGTACTGCAACCACAACTTGCACGGGTTGT
The DNA here is from genome assembly GCF_014650815.1 of Streptomyces flavofungini. GTDB lineage: Bacteria > Actinomycetota > Actinomycetes > Streptomycetales > Streptomycetaceae > Streptomyces > Streptomyces flavofungini. The sequence continues at coordinate 793,301 of NZ_BMVR01000001.1, read as the reverse complement.
TGCAGACGGAGGAGTACATGCGGGCTCTCTACGACATGAGGCAGCCTGCGCTCACGGAGGACGTGGTGGATCGTGAGGTGGAAGCGCGACTCAGCCGACAGTCCATCTACGAGCGGTCACCGGCCCCGGCGTTCGGCTTCGTCCTGGAAGAGGCGGCGCTGCGACGCCCGCTCGGCGGCGAAACGGTATGGCGCCGACAGCTCGAACATCTGCTGGAGGTGGGGCGGTTGCGGAACGTGGCCCTTCAGGTGATGCCTACGGACCGTGAGGAGCACGCCGGGATGGGCGGCCTGATCGAAGTGCTGAAGTTCGAGGACGGCTCGGCGATCGGACGCTCCGAGGGTGCGTTCAACAGCCGTCCTGTGTCGGACCCCAAGCAACTCCGTATCCTTGAGCTGCGGTACGGCATGATCCGGGCCCAGGCTCTGACGCCACCGGAGTCGCTGGCCTTCATCGAGGAAGTGCTGGGAGAAACATGACCCTCAAGCCCACTGCCAGGGACGCCCGCGAGCTGAATTGGTTCAAGAGCAGCTACAGCAGCAGCAATGAACCCGGCGACTGCGTCGAGGTCGCGCTGGAGTGGACCAAGAGCAGCTACAGCAGCAGCGGTGACGGCAACGACTGCGTCGAAGTCGCCTCCACCCCCACCACCATCCACGTACGCGACTCCAAAAACCGCCAAGGCCCCCACCTCGCGTTCGCGGCGGGGGCCTGGCGTGACTTCGTTCAGGCGGCCACGTCGTAGGTGTAGTACCGCGTGTGATCCAGCATGTCGGCGGGCGTGACGTCGCCCCACGGCCGCATCGTGTCGTTCAGGTCGACCACGTCGCGCGTACCGGAGGCGGGCAGGTAGGGCGAGTTCGGGTGGCGGGACTGCCACTGGGTCCACAGCTTGTCGACGTACGCGTGGTGGAGCCAGAAGACCGGGTCGTTGGGGGAGGCGCCGGTCGCCATGTGGCCGCCGACCCAGACGTGGACGCGGTTGTGGAGGTTGACGCCGCGCCAGCCTTCGAGGTGGTTGCGGAAGCCGTCGGAGGCGCTGTTCCACGGCGGCATGTCGTACGTGGACATGGCGAGGACGGAGTCGACCTCGGCCTTGGTGGGGAGCTGGCGGCCGCCCCCGCCGAGGCTGCGGCGCAGGAAGTCGCGGCCGTCCACGCGTACGTTGATGCGCCAGCCGCTGCCGGACGAGGCGAACGCGCCGTCGGTGACCTGGCTGTCGCGGCTGCGCCCGGTGCCGCCGAGGAAGTCGGGGGCCCAGAGGGAGGCGGCCGGGGTGCGGTCGGTGGTCCAGTCCCAGTAGGGCAGGGCGACGGACGGGTCCACGGACTGCAGCGCCTGCTCGAACTGGATGAGGAAGCGGCGGTGCCAGGGCAGGAAGGACGGCGAACGGTGGCCGACGCGGTCGCCGTTGTCGGTGTCGCTCATGATGAAGTCGTTGTGGGTGCTGACGAAGGAGTCGTAGCGCCCGTCGCGCTTGAGGGCGAGCAGGGCGCCGATGAAGCGCCGCTTCTCGTCGGCGGTGAGCTGGGACTGGTTCTTGCGTACGGTCATGGCGGCGGGGCTCCGGGTCAGGCGGCGGACGGGGACGACGAGGGCGCGGGCGGGGCGAGCGGGACGAGACTCGCGCCCTGGAGCTCGACCACGGCGGCGCGGGCGAGGGTGCGGGGGGACGCCTGCGGCTCGTAGTGGTTGATGACGCTGATCCAGGTGCCGTCGGCGTTGCGCATGAGGTGGAGTTCGTCGCCGTCTATGCGGACGGAGTAGCCGGTGCCGTGGCCCCCGTGCCCGGCTGCGTGGTGGCCGCCGCCGTGGGACGGCCCGCCCTGGATGCGGCGCCCGAGGTACACCTCGTCGAAGGCGTCGGGCTCGGCGCCCGGGTGGGCCTGGGCGTGCGGCTCGGCCGCCGTCGCCGCGGCACGGGTGGCGCCGACGACGGCGAGACCGGCGGCGGCGCTCGCCGCGGCGCCGATGGCCCGGCGGCGGGTGATTCCGGACATGCGTAAAACCCCCAAGTGAGCGTGGTGAAGGGGCGGTTCCGGTGGTCGGCCGGACTGCCCAGGCCATGCGTACAGGGGGGAAGGCGCGGCGCCGTAATCGGCGGGAAGAGTTGCCCCTTATTACGGACAACTGCGGGTAAATAGTGCAGAGTTGGACGAGCAGGATTCTGCTGTCCATGCGTCCTGGCGGTGCTCAGACCGCAAATCCTGCGCCTTACGTGAGGATAGCGTGAAAGATCTTCACGTCTGCTCCACGGCGGGTGCGCCTGGTCACAGGGGAAAGCTGGCCGGAAAACTTGCCGTCCGAGAGCTGCACGGGACTGGTGTGCGTGGTGTATGTGTGCGAGTGAGTAGGGCCTTGAGTAGGCGTACTCAGGAGGGGGCGGGGCCGGGCGGCGAGTCTTGGCGCATGACTACGACGCCCCCGGTTCCGCCGACGCCCCCGCAGCCGCACGCGCAGTACCCGCAGCCGCCGCGGCCTGTCAGTGGCCACCGGGGCAGGACCGCCCTGGTCGTCGTGGTCGTGGTCCTCGCGGTGGTCGCCGCGGGCCTCGGCGCCTGGTGGTGGACGCGGGACGGCGACGAGGGGCCGCTCGCGGGCAGGCCGCGGGTGACGGACGCCCGGGCGGGAGTGTCGTACGGGATTCCCGGGGGGTGGGAACGCAACAACAAGGAGGGGGACTTGATCGGCGCGTTCACGTCGTCGATCGCCTCGAAGGGCAGGGGGCTCGGGGACTCGGCGGAGGAAGGCAACAAGGAGGAGCGCGGCGGTCTCGCGCTCGCGGGGCGGTCGGGTGCGGTGCCCGAGTCCGCGCTGCAGAGCGAGACGGAGCGGGCCGCGCGCTCCAACGCGGAGTTCTTCTACCCGGACGGATCGTCGGAGGTCAAGGAGTCCGAGGCGACCACGGTCGGTGGCCGCCCCGCCCACACGGTCGCGCTCGCGGTGCGGGACGGCGAGGGCGGCACCGCCCATCTGCGGATGACGCTCGTCTCGTTGGACGGCGGCCGGTCCGCGTTCCTGCTGGGGATCGCGACGCCGGGGTTGGGCACCGGTCCGAACGCGGACAGGGGACCGCTGGACGAGGACACGGTGGACGACGTGCTGGCGAGCGTGGCGCTGACCTGAACCGGGCGCGGGCAGGCGCGTTCCGGCTGGCTCAAATTGCACTTGCAACGTACGTACACCGGCCGCTTGGCTGGACAGTCTGTTGTCGGAGTGACGGGGGAGGAACCACAGATGACGCAGCCGCCCGGGCAGCAGCCCGGCCAGCCGCAGTCGTGGCAGGGCGGGGGATTCGGGCCGCCTCCGGCGGCACAGGGGCCCTACGCGCCGCCACGACTGCGGCCGTACGGCGCACAGCAGCCGTCGGCCGACAATCCGTACGCGCAGCCGGGGAGCCAGCCGAATGCGCAGCCCGGGGGTCAGCCGAACGCGCAGCCCTACGCGGAGCCGGGCGCCCAGCCCTACGCCCACCCCAACCCCCAACCGCCCTACGGCGGTTACCCGCCTCAGTTCCCCACCCTCGGCGACGGCGGTCCGAAGCCCAAGCGGTGGCTGGCCGTCACCGCCGCCGTGGCCGCGTTAGCCGTCATCGGCGGCGGGGTCTGGTTCGCGGTTGGCAAGGGGGACGACGGGGAGTCGAAGAAGCCCGCCGCCAAGGCCGGCGGGACCGCCGACGCCGAGCCCCGGCCCAGCGGGACGCCGAGCGCGGAGGAGTCGGACGGCGCGGGGGAGTCCGACGACCCGTACGCCGACCCCGACTCCGGGGAGAGCGAGGACGAGCCCGGCGGCGGGCCCACCGGGACCACCCTCGTCGGGTTCTGGCGGTCGGAGAAGCCGGGCGGCGGGATCCTCGGGCTGCGGGACAGCCCGGACACGACGAAGCCGAAGAAGGCGTCGGTGTCGCTGCTCGACGACGGCCGCTGCACGGGCCTGCGGCGCGTGATCGAGGCGGGCCGCTCGTACCGGATCGGGCTGCTGTGCGAGCGCGACAAGAAGGAGATCTACGGGAACCTCGTCTTCTCCGGCGGCGACACCCTGACCGTCACCTGGGACCAGGGCAGGACCGGGAAGGAGACGTACAAGCGGTTCCTGGACTGGTCGGAGGACGGCGCGGGCGGGGGCGACGCGGGGAGCGGCGGCTCCGGGTCCGGGGGGTCGGGGACCGGGGGGTCCGGTTCCGGCGACCCGGGGTCCCAGGGGATCTGAGCGCGCGGAGTCGGTGCCCGCCCGTCACCGGCCCCGGGTCGTACGACCAAGGGACCAGCGGGCGGCCTCCTCCGGACAGGGGTCAAACTCGGTCGTGGCCCTTACCGTGGCTCGCATGACCACCCTCGACCCCAGCGACACCGATGTCGCCCAAGCCCTGTCCGTGGAGACCGGATCGCCGGAGCCGCAAGGCGGTGTCCTCGGCAAACCCCACCGCGCGCTGAGCATCGGCATCGTGTCCGTCGTCTTCCTCATCGCCTTCGAGGCGACGGCCGTCGGGACGGCGATGCCCGTCGCGGCGCGGGAGCTCGACGGGATCCCGCTGTACGCCTTCGCGTTCTCGGCGTACTTCACGACGAGCCTGTTCGGGATGGTGCTGGCGGGGCAGTGGGCCGACCGGCGCGGGCCGCTGGGAGCGCTGGCGGGCGGGATCGGGGCGTTCGCGGCGGGGCTGCTGCTCGCGGGCACCGCGGGAGCGATGTGGCAGTTCATTCTGGGGCGCGCGGTGCAGGGGCTCGGTGGCGGGCTCGTCATCGTGGCGCTGTACGTGGTGGTCAGCCGGGCCTACCCGGAGGCGCTGCGGCCGTCCATCCTGGCGGCGTTCGCCGCGAGCTGGGTCATACCGTCGGTGATCGGCCCGCTGATCGCGGGCACGGTCACCGAACACGCGGGCTGGCGCTGGGTGTTCCTCGGCATCCCCGCCCTCGTCGCCGTCCCGCTCGCACTCGCCCTGCCCGCGATTCGGCGGACGGCGTCGGGGCCGGTCGACCCGGACGCCCCCGTCGAGGCCTTCGACCGGCGCCGCGTCCGCCTCGCACTCGGCATCTCGCTCGGCGCCGCGCTGCTGCAGTACGCGGGGCAGGAGCTGCGTTGGCTGTCCCTGCTCCCGGCCGTGCTCGGCGCCGCCGTCCTCGTGCCCGCCGTGCTCGGGCTGCTGCCGCGTGGCACCTACCGGGCGGCGCGCGGCCTTCCGTCCGTCGTGCTCCTTCGCGGCGTCGCCGCGGGCTCGTTCATCGCCGCCGAGTCCTTCGTACCGCTGATGCTCGTCACCGAGCGCGGCCTCTCGCCGACGCTCGCCGGGCTCTCGCTGGCGGCGGGCGGTGCGACCTGGGCGCTCGGCTCGTACGTTCAGTCGCGGCCCGCCATGGAGGCGCACCGGGAGAAGCTGGTGGTCACCGGGATGGTGCTCGTGGCCGCCGCCATCGCCACCGCGCCCAGCGTCCTCATCGACGCCGTCCCGGTGTGGACCATCGCCGTCGCGTGGGCCTTCGGCTGCCTCGGCATGGGCATGGTGATCGCCTCGACCAGCGTCCTGCTGCTGCGCCTCTCGGCGCCCGAGGAAGCGGGCTCCAACTCCGCCGCCCTCCAGATATCCGACGGCCTGTCCAACGCCCTGCTCCTCGCTGCGGGCGGTGCCGCGTTCGCCGCCCTCGGGGGCGGGCTGACCGGCGGCGCCCACGCCGCCGAGGCGACGGGGTCCCACCCGGCCGCGTTCACCGCCGTGTTCCTGCCGATGGCGGTGGTCGCTCTGGCGGGGGCGTGGCTGGGGACGCGGCTGCGCAGCCCCCGCAGTGTCCATTAGCGCGCTTCGCGCGCGGGCGCCCCTTCACGTAACCGGGGGGCTCCGCCCCCGGACCCCCGTATCGGCGCTTCGCGCCTCGTCCTCAAGCGCCGGACGGGCTGAATCGGTACTCGGGTGTGAGACGTGTCCCACCTGTCCGTCCCCGGGGTCGTCAACCCGGTGCCCCGGGGTCGCACCGGTAAGGTGGCCCGGTTGTCATACGTAGCCGTGCCGCCGAGCCCGAACGAACCGGAGACCGTGACTACTACCGCCGCCTCCTCGTCACACCACCTTTCCCCCGCCTTCCCGGGCCGCGCCCCCTGGGGCACCGCCAGCAAGCTGCGCGCCTGGCAGCAGGGTGCGATGGAGAAGTACCTCCAGGAGCAGCCGCGCGACTTCCTCGCCGTGGCCACGCCCGGTGCCGGCAAGACGACGTTCGCGCTGACGCTCGCGTCCTGGCTGCTGCACCACCACGTGGTGCAGCAGGTGACCGTGGTCGCGCCCACGGAGCATCTGAAGAAGCAGTGGGCCGAGGCGGCCGCGCGGATAGGGATCAAGCTGGATCCCGAGTACAGCGCGGGGCCGCTCAGCAAGGAGTACCAGGGCGTCGCGATCACGTACGCCGGTGTCGGCGTGCGGCCCATGCTGCACCGGAACCGGGTGGAGCAGCGCAAGACGCTGGTGATCCTGGACGAGATCCACCACGCCGGGGACAGCAAGTCCTGGGGCGAGGCGTGCCTTGAGGCCTTCGAGCCCGCCACCCGGCGGCTCGCCCTCACCGGTACGCCCTTCCGGTCCGACACCAACCCCATCCCCTTCGTCGTGTACGAGGAGGGGAACGACGGCATCCGGCGGTCCTCCGCCGACTACACGTACGGCTACGGCAGCGCCCTCGGCGACGGCGTCGTGCGGCCCGTGATCTTCCTGTCGTACAGCGGCAACATGCGGTGGCGCACGAAGGCCGGGGACGAGATCGCCGCCCGGCTCGGCGAGCCCATGACCAAGGACGCCGTCTCGCAGGCCTGGCGCACCGCCCTCGACCCGCGCGGCGACTGGATGCCGAACGTCCTGAAGGCCGCCGACCGGCGCCTCGGCGAGGTGCGCAAGGCCATCCCGGACGCCGGTGGCCTCGTCATCGCCTCCGACCAGGACTCCGCCCGCGCCTACGCCAAGCTCATCCGCGAGATCACCGGCACCAAGGCCACCCTCGTGCTCTCCGACGACGCCGGTGCCTCCAAACGCATCGACGACTTCAGCGGCAGCGACCAGCGGTGGATGGTCGCGGTGCGGATGGTGTCGGAGGGCGTGGACGTGCCGCGGCTCGCGGTGGGTGTGTACGCGACGACCATTTCGACGCCGTTGTTCTTCGCCCAGGCGGTGGGGCGCTTCGTGCGGTCCCGGCGGCGCGGCGAGACCGCCTCCGTCTTCCTGCCCACCGTGCCCGACCTGCTCGGCTTCGCCAACGAGATGGAGGTCGAGCGCGACCACGTGCTCGACAGGCCGAAGAAGCACGGCGAGGAGGACCCCTACGCCGAGTCCGAGCAGGAGATGGACGAGGCCAACAAGCAGCAGGACGAGGACACTGGGGAGCAGGAGCAGTTCTCCTTCGAGGCCCTGGAGTCCGAGGCCGTCTTCGACCGGGTCCTCTACGACGGCGCCGAGTTCGGCATGCAGGCGCACCCGGGCAGCGAGGAGGAGCAGGACTACCTGGGGATTCCGGGGCTCCTCGAACCCGACCAGGTGCAGATGCTGCTCCAGAAGCGGCAGGCCCGGCAGATCGCCCACAGCAAGAAGAAGCCCGCCGAGGAGGCCGACCTCCTCGAACTGCCCGCCGAGCGGCGGCCCGTGGTCTCCCACAAGGAGATGCTCGAACTGCGCAAGCAGCTCAACACCATGGTCGGCGCGTACTCCCACCAGAGCGGCAAGCCCCACGGCGTGATCCACACCGAGCTGCGCCGCACCTGTGGCGGGCCGCCGAGCGCGGAGGCCACGGCCGGGCAGCTGCGGCAGCGGGTCGCCAAGGTGCAGGAGTGGGCCACCCGCATGCGGTAGCCCGGCCGGTGCGGCCGCCCCTGCGGCGGCCGGTACGCCCGCCCGTACCGCCGCGCGTACACCCGCCCGTAAGGGTCCGTACTCCGCCTCCTGGGGAATCGTGCGCTCCGCGTGTAGACGTTGTGTACGCAGCGTCCATATGGCACGGGATCTATCGGGGCATTCCGGTCTCTCTTTCCCTCCCCTTGACCGGATTCTGGACGGAGTCTTCCGCTGAGCGGGACGCCCTCGCTACTGTCCCCGCTACACAACGCCCCGTGGCAGCGTCGCCCCGGAGCGCGTCCGGTGCCCGCCGCCAGAGGGGGCCGTCGACCCTCACCACTAAAGGAGTGGGCGTCGTGACAGCGGAGACATCTCAGACGCTCGACCGAGGACTGCGCGTCCTCAAGCTGCTCGCCGACACCGACCACGGTCTGACCGTCACCGAGCTGTCCAACAAGCTCGGTGTGAACCGCACCGTGGTGTACCGCCTGCTCGCCACGCTCGAACAACACGCCCTCGTGCGGCGTGACTTGGGCGGCCGCGCCCGCGTCGGCCTCGGCGTGCTGCGGCTCGGCCGGCAGGTCCACCCGCTCGTCCGCGAGGCCGCGCTGCCCGCGCTGCGCGCCCTGGCCGAGGACATCGGCGCCACCGCGCACCTCACCCTCGTCGACGGCACCGAGGCGCTCGCCGTCGCGGTCGTCGAGCCGACCTGGACCGACTACCACGTGGCCTATCGCACCGGCTTCCGGCACCCGCTGGACCGGGGCGCCGCGGGCAAGGCGATTCTGGCGGCACGCCAGGCCCAGGTGACCGACCCGGGGTACGCCCTCACCCACGGCGAGCTGGAGGCCGGGGCCAGTGGCGCCGCGGCCCCCTTGGTCGGGGTGACCGGGATAGAGGGGAGCGTGGGGGTCGTCATGCTGGCGGACTCCGTGCCGGAGCGGGTGGGGCCGCGGGTGGTGGACGCCGCACGGGAAGTGGCCGACGCGTTGCGCTGAGGCCGCGCGGGCTCGTCTTCGGCTCGCGTTAGATTGGACGTGTGCTGTCTCGTCTCGCTCGTCTGAGCCGCCCCAAGGCCCTGGCTGTCGCCGCCGTACCCCTCGTCGGCCTGCTCGCCGTCGTCGGGCTCGCGCCGCTGCCGTTCGCCGTCGCCCAGCCGGGCGGCACCGCCGACGTGCTCGGGACGTACGAGGGCAAGACCGTCCTCACGATCAGCGGAGCGCCGACCCGGGAGACCAAGGGCGAGCTGCGGATGACGACCATCGTGGCGACCGGGCCGCAGATGGACGTGCGGCTCGGTGACGTCATCGACGGCTGGTTCCGTACGGACCGGGCCGTGATGCCGAAGGACTCCGTCTACCCGGAGGGCGACAACGTCAAGGAAGTCGAGGAGCACAACCTCGGCGACATGCGGGAGTCGCAGGACGACGCCACGAAGGCGGCCCTGGGCTATCTGCGGGCGAACGGCGTGGACGGCACCGGCAAGATCAAGGTCAAGGCCGACCTCGGCAAGATCGGCGGGCCGAGCGCGGGCCTGTTCCTCTCGCTCGGCATCATCGACAAGCTGGACGGCGACGGCAGCGGGGGCGATCTGACCGGCGGCCGCACCATCGCGGGCACCGGCACCATCTCCGCGAGCGGCAAGGTCGGCCCGGTCGGCGGTGTCTCCATGAAGACCCAGGCCGCGGCCCGCGACGGCGCCACGGTCTTCCTCGTGCCCGAGGCCGAGTGCTCGGACGCCGAGGCCGAGAAGCCGAAGGGGCTCCGGCTCGTGCCGGTGACTACGCTGGCGAGTACGGTCGACGCGCTGCGAGCCCTGGACAAGGGCGCGAAGGTCCCGAGCTGCTGATCAGACGCAGGCCCAACTCGACCAGCGTCCAGCCCAGTTGAGCGCGGACCGGGGCATGCCGGGGCTGTCGGGGGCCGGTGGCCGCGCGCTGTAATTCCGCCGCGCGGGCGTGGTGCACGTACAGGTGTGCGTCGGGGTGCATGCCGCAGCTTCCTCTCAGTCCGTGTGGCGGGTCGGGATCAGGTGGGTGTGGAGGCGGACCTTGGCGGCGTCGGGGGCGCCCTCCGCCGGCGTCAACGTCCGGTATTCCTCGATGAGTTCGTGCATCCTCGCGCTGAGTTCCGCGGCGCTGTCGGGCGTCAGGCGCAGCGTGAAGTCGCTGATGTCCGAGCTCTCGGCCCACTCCTGGGACCACTCGTGCCGGGTGGCGATCCAGGTGGAGACCTCTTCGGCGTGGTTCGTCGCGTGCTGGTGCAGGTAGGTGCTGTAGGCGCCGCGCACGGCGGGGTCCGCGTCCCGGCCGAGCTCGCTGTCCAGATACGTGCCCGCATAGGCGGCGCGCCACCACCGCTCGCGCCCCTTGCCGCGCTCCGGGTCGTCCTCCACGAATCCGTACTCCGCGAGCTGCCGCAGGTGATAGCTCGTGGCTCCGCTCGACTCGCTGAGCCGCTGGGCGAGTTGGGAGGCCGTCGCGGGCCCGTCCAGGCGCAGCGAGCTGAGGAGCCGCATCCGCAGCGGATGCGCGATCCCGCGCAGCGAGCGCGGGTCGAGATTCAAGACCTTGCGCGCCTGTGCGTCCGGCTCGGGCTGCTGTTCTTCCGTCATGCTCCGCAGCCTACGCATGCAAAGACTCCGTTGCAACACTTTCTTTGCAACGAAGTCTTTGTACGTGGGTGGGAGTGCTGCCCGGCCCTGCCCCGGGCGGTCGGCGCGGCTACTCCTTGACGAAGCCCTCCGCCACCATCCAGTCCTTCGCCACCTCGTGCGGGTCCTCCCCGTCCACGTCCACCTTCGCGTTCAGCTCCTGAGCCACCTTGTTGTCGAGCTTCTTGGTGACGGGGGCCAGGACCTCGGCGATCGCCGGGTACTTCTTCAGGGCCTTGCTGTTGACCTCGGGGGCGGCGTTGTAGTTGGGGAAGAAGTGCTTGTCGTCGGCCATCGGCGTCAGGTTCATCGCCTTGATGCGGCCGTCGGTGGTGAAGACCTCGCCGTAGGTGCAACTGCCCTTCTCGGCCTGGGTGTAGATGATCCCGGTGTCCATCTGCGTGATGTTCCCGGACGGCAGCTTCATGCCGTACTTCTTCTGCATGCCGGGCAGGCCGTCGGCGCGGTTGGCGAACTCGCCCTCCACGCAGAGCGTGACCGCCTTCGGGTCGGACTTCGACAGGGCGGCGACGTCGGAGAGGGTCTTCGTGCCGTACTTCTTGAGGTTGGACTCGTTCAGGGCGAGGGCGTAGGTGTTGTTGAGGGCCGCGGGCGCCAGCCACGTCACGCCGTTCTTCGCGTCGGCCTTCCGGACGGCGTCCCACTGCTGCTGCGGGTCCGGGATGGGGGCGGAGTTGCCGAGGTACGTGATCCAGGCCGTGCCCGTGTACTCGTACATGGCGTCCGCGTCCCCGCCCTTGACCGCCTCGCGCGCCCCGATGGAACCCTGGATGCCGGTCCGGTCGAGGACGTCCGCCCCCGCCGCCTGGAAGGCGATGCCCATGATGGCGCCGAGGATGAGCTGCTCGGTGAACTCCTTGGACGTGACGGTGAGGTCGGCGCCCGCCAGCGGCTTGCCCTGCCCGACGATGCCGGGCTTCACGTCGTCCACCATCGGCGAGCCGCTGGTCAGACCGCACCCGGCGGCCACGAGCAGCACCCCGCCCACGGCCACGAGCGCCTTCGTCCGGGTATGTCTGGACGTACGCCTGCCCGTACGCCTGCGTGTCTCGACCCTCATGACCGCACCTCCAGGCCGCGCGGGCTGAGCACCAGCTCGGCCAGCGAGGCCAGCCAGTCCACCAGCAGGGCGAGGACCACCGTCAGGATCGAGCCGAGCATCAGGACGGGCATCCGCTGATTGGTGATGCCCGTCGTGATCAGGACGCCGAGGCCGCCGCCACCGCCGAAGGTCGCGAGCGTCGCCGTGCCCACGTTCAGGACGAGGGCGGTGCGCACACCCGCGAGGATCAGCGGTACGGCCAGCGGGAGTTCGACCTTCCCGAGGACGCCCAGGGGGGACATGCCGATGCCGCGCGCGGCCTCCAGGAGCGTCGGGTCGTTGGCGCGCAGGCCCGCGATGGTGTTGGAGAGGACCGGCAGGACGGCGTAGATGATGATGCCCGTCAGGGCCGCCTTCTCGCCGATGCCCAGCCAGATGACGAGCAGCGCGAGCAGACCGATCGCCGGTGTCGCCTGGCCCATGTTGGCCAGCGCCATCGCCACCGGGGCGCCCTTGCGGAAGGCGCGCCGGGTCAGCAGGATGCCCAGCGGGATCGCGATGATCAGGACGAAGAACGTCGAGATCGCCGTCAGCTCGACGTGCTGCCGCAGCGCCTTGCCGACCTGCCCGTTGGACAGCGCGTTCTCGGAGATCGAGTCCAGGTCCGCCTGCTCGAACCAGAGCCAGGTGGCGAGCAGCACGGCCGCCAGGACCGCGGGCAGCACCGTCAGCTTCTGCCAGGTGATCCGGCGCGCCGGCCGCGCCGCGACGGCGGGCGCGGGGGCCTCCTGCTCGGCCTCGCCCTCGTCGCGGAACGCCAGGCCCTTGACCTCGTGCTCGCCCCGCGGGCGCGCGGGTGCCTTGGCCGCCGCCTTGCGTTCGGGGATGCGGGGCTCGCCCCCGGGCGGCGGGCTCACGCCTTCGCCTCCCCGGCGGTGCCCTCCTGCGCCGCCTGCGTCAACTGGGCGCGCTGCTCCTCCAGTTCGTGCTGGTGCTCCATCGCTTCGAGGCGGTCGGCCTCCAGCATCTCGTGCACGGAGTTCATCAGGGTCTCCATGTCGACGACGCCCGTGTACTCGCCCCGCCGCCCGGTGACGGCGACCCGCCCGGCGTTGTCGGTGAGGACCGCCTCCAGGGCGTCCCGCAGGGTCGCGTCGCGGGTCACCGTGTCGTGCACGAGGGTGCCCGCGCGGGCCAGGGAGCCCTTGGCGCGCATCAGGTCGCCGCGGCGCAGCCACTTGTAGGGGCGGCCGCGCTTGTCGAGCAGGAGCAGCTCGTTGGTGCCGCTCGCGCGCAGCTTGTCGAAGATCTCCTGCAGCGGGTCGTCGACGGTCACCGTCGGCACGTCCGCCATCTCCACATCGCGTACGCGCGTCAGGTTCAGGCGCTTCAGGGCCGCGCCCGCGCCCACGAAACCCGACACGAAGTCGTCGGCCGGGTTGGTGAGGATCGCCTCTGGGGTGTCGAACTGCGCGATGTGCGAGCGCTCCCGCAGGACGGCGATGCGGTCGCCCAGCTTGATGGCCTCGTCGAAGTCGTGCGTGACGAAGACGATCGTCTTGTGCAGCTCGTGCTGGAGCCGGATCAGCTCGTCCTGGAGGTGGTCGCGGGTGATCGGGTCGACCGCGCCGAACGGCTCGTCCATCAGGAGCACGGGCGGGTCGGCGGCCAACGCCCGCGCCACGCCCACGCGTTGCTGCTGGCCGCCGGAGAGCTGGCGCGGATAGCGGCCGTGGAACTCGGCCGGGTCCAGGCCCACCAGGTCCAGCATCTCCTCGACCCGCGACTTGATCTTCGACTTGCCCCAGCCGACCATCTTCGGTACCAGCGCGATGTTCTGAGCGACCGTCATGTGCGGGAAGAGCCCGGAGGACTGGATGGCGTAGCCGACCTTGCGGCGCAGCTTCACCGGGTCGATGTCCGTGACGTCCTCGCCGTTGATGCGGATGCGGCCGCTGGTCGGCTCGATCAGGCGGTTGATCATCTTCAGCGTGGTGGACTTCCCGCAGCCCGAGGGGCCCACGAAGATGACGATCTCGCCCGCCTTGATCTCCATGTTCACGCTGTCCACGGCCGGGTCGCCGCTGCCCGGATAGCGCTTGGTGAGGTTCTCAAGATCGATCGTCGCGCCGGTGGTGGTCGCGGGAGCGGGCGCCGGGTCCTCGGGTGTGGCGGCGGTCGTATCGGACGTCTCAGACACGGATACCCCTCGGAATCGTCAGCCGGCCGATCAGGACGTACGCGGCGTCGAAGAGCAGCGCGAGGACGATGATCCCCAGCGTGCCCGCGAGCACCTGATTGAGCGCGTTCTTGCTGCCCAGCGAGGCGATGCCGCGGAAGATCTCATTGCCCAGGCCGGGACCGGAGGCGTACGCGGCGATCGCGGCGATGCCCATCAGCATCTGCGTGGACACCCGGATGCCCGTCAGGATCGGCGGCCACGCCAGCGGCAGCTCGATCCTGACCAGCCGGTGCAGCCGCGACATCCCGATGCCCTTCGCCGCGTCCACCAGCGTCGGGTCGACCCCGCGCAGGCCGACGATCGAATTGCGCACGATCGGCAGCAGGCCGTACAGGATCAGCGCCGTCACCGTCGGCGCCACCCCCAGACCCACGATCGGGATCAGCAGACCGATCATGGCGAGCGACGGGACGGTGAGGATCGTGGACGTCAGGGTGGTGGCGAGGTTCCCCGCCCACTCGCTGCGGTACGTCAGGACGCCGATCAGTACGCCGATGGCCGTGGCCACGACCATGCACTGGAAGACGGCGCTCGCGTGCTGGTACGCGTCCATCAGCAACTGCTGGTGACGGTTGCCGAGGTAGTCCCAGAAGTTCATCTGTGCCGTTCACCTCGCCGGGAGCGCTCGGACGGCGCCGGGAGGCTCCCGGCACCCGCGTGCCGTACTCGTCGTCCCTACCCAGGTTCCGTGTCGTCGGACGCCTGCTCCACCAGCGGGATGATGCGCAGCGGAACCGGGTTCTCCATGACGATCGCCGTGGAGGCCCGGACGATGCCATCAAAACCCACCACCCGGTCGATCACACGTTGGAGATCGGCGTTCGAGCGGGCCACCAGACGGCACAGCATGTCCCCGTGACCGGTGATCGTGTGCAGCTCCAGGACCTCCGCCACCGTCGCCAAATGCGCCCGTACGTCGGCGCCCTGGCCCTGTTTGATCTCCAGCGTCGCGAACGCCGTCACCGGATAGCCGAGCGCCGCCGGATCCACGTCCGGGCCGAAACCCCGGATGACTCCGTTCGACTGAAGCCGGTCCATCCGCGCCTGCACCGTGCCCCGCGCGACCCCCAGGCGCCGGGACGCCTCCAGGACGCCGATCCGCGGCTCCCGCGCGAGCAGCACGATGAGCCTGCCGTCCAAATGATCGATCGCCATGCCGCCTCCATGATGAGCATCGTGTACAGAACGCCCGCTGGATTGGGTGTTCTGCTGCGCATATTGCCCAGCGAATACGCGAACTATTGCGCATCCTGCGCTTCGGCGGGAGCCTCCCTCTATGACTCAGACCACACACACCACCCCCGAAACCGCGCGCGAGGCCGACCCCTTCCCGGTGAAGGGAATGGACGCGGTCGTCTTCGCCGTGGGCAACGCCAAGCAGGCCGCGCACTACTACTCCACGGCGTTCGGCATGAAACTCGTGGCCTACTCCGGACCGGAGAACGGCAGCCGCGAGACCGCCAGCTACGTGCTGGAGAGCGGTGCCGCCCGCTTCGTCCTCACCTCCGTCATCAAGGCCTCCACCGACTGGGGCCGCTTCCTCGAGGGCCACGTCGCGGAGCACGGTGACGGTGTCGTCGACCTCGCCATCGAGGTCCCGGACGCGCGCGCCGCGTACGCCTACGCCGTCGAGCACGGCGCCACCGGCCTCGAGGAGCCCTACGAGACGAAGGACGAGCACGGCACCGTCGTCCGCGCCGCCATCGCCACGTACGGCCAGACCCGCCACACCCTCGTCGAGCGCGCCGGCTACGACGGCCCCTACCTGCCCGGCTTCGTCCCCGCGCAGCCGATCGTGGAGCCCCCCGCCAAGCGGACCTTCCAGGCCATCGACCACTGCGTCGGCAACGTGGAACTCGGCAAGATGAACGAGTGGTGCGCCTTCTACAACAAGGTCATGGGCTTCACGAACATGAAGGAGTTCGTGGGCGACGACATCGCCACCGAGTACAGCGCCCTGATGTCGAAGGTCGTCGCGGACGGCACCAAGAAGGTCAAGTTCCCGATCAACGAGCCGGCGATCGCGAAGAAGAAGTCGCAGATCGACGAGTACCTCGAGTTCTACGGCGGTCCCGGCGTCCAGCACATGGCGCTCGCCACCAACGACATCGTGGCCACCGTGAAGGCCATGCGGGCCGCGGGTGTCGAGTTCCTCGACGTGCCGGGCAGTTACTACGACACCCTCGGCGAGTGGGCCGGTGAGACCCGGGTGCCCGTGGAGACCCTGCGCGAGCAGAAGATCCTCGTCGACCGGGACGAGGACGGGTACCTGCTCCAGATCTTCACCAAGCCGGTCCAGGACCGGCCGACCGTCTTCTTCGAGATGATCGAGCGGCACGGCTCGATGGGCTTCGGCAAGGGCAACTTCAAGGCGCTGTTCGAAGCGATCGAGCGCGAGCAGGAGAAGCGGGGCAACCTCTAGTCCGGGGTTTCGCCTTCGTCTGCGGCGGGGGCGGGGGTGCCCCGGCCCCCGCCGCTACCGCGGCGCCTCGGGCCGCATCCGTGATGGCCGCCCGCCTCTCCTGCGGGTCACCCGGGGCACCGGTGCCGCGACAGGTGCTCTGGCGTCACTGAGGCGCGCGGGACTTGCCGGTGACTGCCGCCCCACCCCCCAACCCTGTGGGCAATCGTCCCGCAGGGCGACAGGGGTCTCCCCTGCTTGAGCGAAGCCGAGAGCTTGGGGAAGGGTGGGCACAGCCCCGGTCGGCGGTGCCCGTGACGGGGGGTCAGTCGGACTGTCTGGAGGGCTTGGTGGGGCGGGGGAGTTTGGGGATGGGGGCCCCGCGGGGGGCGTACACCTGGGCCGGGCCGCCCTCTGGGGGGTCGCCCAGGGACTTCAGGGCGGCGTGGGCCGCTGGGGCCCTCAGAGGCGAGAAGTGGGGGTTGATGCGGAGGGCCTCCGTCAGGTGGCGGCGGGCCGCGCCGTAGCGGCCGAGGGCGCGTTCGATCTCGCCGCGGTGGTAGGCGAACAGGGCACTGCGGGGGCCCTTCTTCACAGCGGACTCGACGTGCTTGAGGCCCGCCTTGGACTCCCCGGAGCGATGCAGCGCCCACCCCAACGCGTCCGCGTTCTCCGGCGACGCGTGCCGCTTGAACTCCGCGGTCAGCCTCCGCACCGCCGCCCCCGCATCCCCGTGCTCCGCCTCGAACACCCCGAGCACCCGCTCGTCGTTCACCCCGCCGAGACCCCCCTGCCGCACCCGCTCCCGCAGCAGGTCGTACTGGGCGGTCGCGGCGGGCCGCAGCTTCAGGGACTCGTACAACTCGCCCAGTTCCAGGGCGTATTCGGGCGCGGGGCGGCGGGCGAGCGCGGCCCGGTACGCGCGCAGGGCGTCCGACGTCCGGCCGACCGAGGCGAGGGCGCGCCCCTTCGCGGCCAGCGCGGGGTGCAGGTCGGGGTCGGCCGCGAGCGCCGCGTCGTAGTGGCGGAGCGCGTCGCCGGGCTCACCCCGCTCCCAGGCCAGCTCCCCGACCCGGTACAGGCACGCCGCCCGTTCGGCGGGCGTCTCCGCGAGCGCCGCCGCGTCCGTGAGCGCCGCCGCCGCGTCCTCGCGCCAGCCCCGGTCCCGGTAGACGGCGCCGGAGCGGATCCGGACGGCCGCCCCGGACCGGAGCTTCCGCACCTTCGCCAGCGCCCGCCCGACCCCCTTGGCGTCCCCGAGCCCCCGGTAGGCGTCGAGCAGGGCCGCGTGCGCCGCCCACCGCCGCGGCGCGAGCCGCACCGCCTGTTCGCCCCACTTCCTCGCGCCGCGGAAGTCGTGCCGGGCGTTGGCGAGGTTCGCGAGCCCGGTGAGGGCGGCCACGTTCCGCTCGGGCCGGGTGCGGAGCGACGTACGCAGGGCGTTCTCGGCCTTCGGGTAGTACGCGGAGTCGGCCGTCCGGAGGCCCCGTTCGACGTAGGCGGATCCGAGTACCGCCCACGACTGGTCGTCCCCGGGGTGCGCCCGCAGATGCGCCTCGCGCGCACCGATGAGGACCGTCAGGTCGGGCATCGCGGCCGGTGCCCCGGCGCCCACCGCGGCCGCCGCCCGCCCGGCCGGGCCGAGCGCGGGCGGCGCGGAGTCCCGGCTCCGGTCGGGGAGCAGCACCAGGACCCCGCCGAGCACGACACCGCCCGCGACGGCGGCGACGAGCGCGCGCCGCAGGGCGGGGGAGCGGCGCGGACCGGGACCGCCACCGAGCGCGGTCCCCGCGGTCAGTGACGTCCGCGCGTGCCGAGGGATCCGTACGCCGTCCGAGCTCTGCACGGCCGGTGCCGTCGACGGGGCGGCGGGCGACGCCTCGGGCACGGACCGGGCCGAAGCCTCAGGTGGGTCCTGGGGTGAGTGCTGGGGCGTCCTCTCGGTCTCCATGGCGCTCACTGTGCGTCAATACGAAGAGCACATCCCGGCACGTGAACGGCGTCGCACACGGGTTCACACCGATGGCCCCGAGTGCGAGGCTGTGATCATGAGCAGTGGCACGCACAGCAAGCCGGGCACCCCCGCCGCACCCGCCGACCTCCTGGACCGCCTCCGCGCCGGGCTCCCCGCCGACGCGCTCCTCACGGACCCGGACGTCACGGCCTCGTACGCCCACGACATGGCGAGCTTCTGCGAGGCGGGAACGCCCGCCGTCGTGGTCCTGCCGCGCACCGTCGAAGAGGTCCAGCACGTCATGCGGACCGCCACCGAGCTGAAGGTCCCGGTCGTCCCGCAGGGCGCCCGCACCGGCCTGTCCGGCGCGGCGAACGCGAGCGAGGGCTGCGTCGTCCTCTCACTCGTCAAGATGGACCGGATCATCGAGATCAACCCCGTCGACCGGATCGCCGTCGTCGAGCCCGGCGTCATCAACGCCACGCTCTCCCGCGCCGTCGCCGAGCACGGCCTCTTCTACCCGCCGGATCCCTCCAGTTGGGAGATGTGCACCATCGGCGGCAACATCGGCACGGCCTCCGGCGGTCTGTGCTGCGTGAAGTACGGGGTGACGGCGGAGTACGTCCTCGGCCTCGACGTCGTCCTCGCCGACGGGCGCCTGCTGAGCACCGGACGGCGTACGGCCAAGGGCGTCGCCGGATACGACCTGACGCGCCTGTTCGTCGGCTCGGAGGGCAGCCTCGGCATCGTCGTCCGCGCCGTCCTCGCCCTCAAGCCGCAACCGCCCCAACAGCTCGTCCTCGCCGCCGAGTTCGGCTCGGCGGCCGCCGCCTGCGCGGCCGTCTGCAAGATCATGGAGGGCGGTCATGTGCCGTCGCTCCTGGAGCTGATGGACCGTACGACGATCCGCGCCGTCAACGCCATCGCCCACATGGGCCTCCCGGAGACCACCGAGGCGCTGCTCCTCGCCGCCTTCGACACCCCGGACCCCGCCACCGACCTCGCCGCCGTCGGCGCCCTGTGCGAGGCCGCGGGCGCGACCCAGGTCGTCCCGGCGGAGGACGCGGCCGAGTCCGAACTCCTCCTCCAGGCACGGCGGTTGTCCCTCACCGCACTCGAAGCGGTGAAGGGCACGACGATGATCGACGACGTGTGCGTACCGCGCACCCGGCTCGGCGACATGCTCGACGGCGTCGAGCGCATCGCCGACAAGTACGGACTGACCATCGGGGTCTGCGCGCACGCGGGCGACGGCAACACCCACCCCACCGTCTGCTTCGACGCGGCAGACCCCGATGAGTCGCGGCGCGCCCGCGAGTCCTTCGACGAGATCATGGCCCTCGGCCTCGAACTCGGCGGCACCATCACCGGTGAACACGGCGTCGGCGTCCTGAAGAAGGAGTGGCTGGCACGCGAGCTCGGACCGGTGGGCGTGGAGATGCAGCGCGCCGTCAAGACGGCGTTCGACCCGCACCACCTCCTCAACCCAGGCAAGCTCTTCTGACCCCCCGTGTGCTCAGTGCTCACTCACCGTCCTTCGACTCGTCACTCGGCCACGGGTCGCGCAGCCACAGCTCGTCCGCGCGGCCAGGGGTGGGGGCGAGCAGCTCGGCGAGGCCGTCGTCGATGCCGAGCCGCTCGGCCTCAGAGCCCGGAGGGACCACCCGCAGGGTGCGCTCCAGCCAGGCGGACACGGCGGGCGCCGGCGCCTCCAGGAGCGCGTCGCCGTCGGGCGAGCTGAGCGCCATCAGGACGACGGACCGGCCGTCGACCTTCGTCGGCCACACCCGCACATCGCCGTGGCCGCACGGCCTGAACACCCCCTCCACGAGGAGTTCACGGGCGAACGTCCAGTTCACCGGGTTCTCGGAGCCGATGTGAAAGGCGATGTGGACGGCGTACGGATCGTCGGTGCGGTAGCTGAGCCGGGCCGGGACGGGGATCGCCCGTTCCGGCGAGAGGACGAGTTTGAGCTCCAGCTCGCGTTCCACCACGGTGTGCATAGCGCGTGTGCTTCCTTTCTCTCGCTCTGTACGCGGCCCGGGACCGGGTCCGTGCACCGGACCCGTTTCGGGCCCGCAGAGAGTGAGAGCGTGCGGACGGCCAGGCATTACGCGACTTCGGGAAGATTTTTTCGCCGGGTACGACAAGAGGGCGGGAGACCGTGTTCGGGCGGCGGGGAGGAACCGTGCACGGAAGGGGGCGGTGCGGCGGGAGCCGCCCGACGCGGCGCGCGGGTCTGATAGATGTGGAGCCTTACAAGACCCCCGAGCAGATACGGGACGACGGACATGAGCGCCCCAACCCCGGCCCCCGGCGACGACAGGCCCCGCGAAGGCTACTACCCCGATCCGTCCATTCCGGGATATGTCCGGTACTGGAACGGTGCGGCCTGGGTGCCCGGTACGAGCCGTCCCGCACCGTCCGACGGCGAACCCCTGCCCGCGCCGCCCCGTTCGGCCACCCCGCCCCCGGCGCCCGCGGCCGCCGAGGAGACCGGGCCGGTGTTCTTCGACGAGGAGCCGGGAGGGGTGACGCAGACCGGGCCCGACACGGACACGAACATCGGTCTTGGGGTCGGACCGGGCTTCGGGCCCGGCCATGACGTCGGCGGCACCGGGGCTGGCGCCGGGGCCGCTTCGGGTGCTGGTTCGGGTGCCGGGGTCGGCGCCGGGGACGGGCAGCACGGGGCCAAGCCCGAGCCCGCTTCGGCCTGGCAGGCGGACGCGGCCCGGCAGACGGGGCTCGGCGGCGAGCAGGACCAGCGGGTGTCGTGGGGATCGGCCGGGGCGACCGGTGCGCCCGGGCAGGCGGACCCCCGGGACCCGCGCGCGCGGGGCGAGGGGGCGGCGCCCGGCGCGGCGGCCCCGGCGGGGGCGGCCGCGGGGAGCGCGGCCGAGAGCGGTGCGCGGCGCGTACCGGCGCAACAGCAGTCCGGTGCGCGGCAGGAGCCGGGGCAGCGGGAGCAGGCTCCGGCGGCCGGTGGCCGACCTGACGAGGCCGACGCGGACGGGCCGGGCACGGTGACGATCCGGGCCGTCAAGCCCGGCGTACCGAAACCCGCCACCACCGAGGGAACGGTGACCTTCCGGCGGCCGACAGGACCGGTGAAGCCGGCGGGAGCCGGGACACCGGACGCGGACGGCGGGACCGAGGGGACGATGGCGATTCGGGCCTTGCGGCCCAAGTCGGGGCAGACCGGCACCACTTCCGGCACGGCTGCGGGCTCTTCTGGTTCTCCGGCTGCGGCTTCGGCGGCTTCTCCTTCCGCGTCTGCTGCTTCTGCGCCTGCCGCTGCGGCGCAGGCGCCGGTGGTGCCGCAGCAGGCCGTGCCCCCGCAGCAGGGGTTGCCGCCGCAGGCCCAGGTCCAGCAGCAGAGCGTGCCCCCGCAGGCCGGGGTCGCCTCCCCGCTGACGTCGGGCCCCGGTGGCGGCTCGGCCTCCTGGGCCCAGCAGGTGCACCAGCTCGCCCAGTCGCCCCAGCAGGGCCAGTCGGCGCCGGGCGGCGAAGGCCCCGTACTGCCGTGGAAGCCGGTGGCGGCGGACCCGTTCGCGGCCGTGGTGCAGGCGCAGTCGGAGGCGCGGCCCGCCGGGCTCGGCAAGCGGCTGGCCGCGCGGCTCGTCGACACGGTGGTGCTCGCCGCGGTGACCGCGGGGGCCGCGCTGCCGCTCGGCACGCGGGCCGCGGACCACATCGACAGCAAGATCGACGCGGCGAAGCTGTCGGGCGAGAAGGCCACGGTGTGGCTGCTCGACGGGACGACGGCCGGGTACCTCGGGATCGTGCTCGGGGTGCTGCTGCTCTTCGGGGTGCTGTACGAGGCGCTGCCCACGGCCAAGTGGGGGCGCACCCTCGGCAAGAAGGTGTGCGGCATCGAGGTGCGGGACATCGAGGAGCACGGGGCGCCGTCGTTCGGGGCGGCGCTGCGGCGCTGGCTGGTGTACAGCGTGCCGGGGGTCCTGCTCGTCGGGGTCGTCGGGGTGCTGTGGTGCCTCTTCGACCGGCCCTGGCGCCAGTGCTGGCACGACAAGGCGGCGGGGACGTTCGTGGCGGGCTAGGGCCTGTCCGGGCCGCGCCGGTGCGGCCGGGCCCGCGCGGGTGCGGCCTGTCTGTGGGCTGTCGCCGGGCCGGACGCGGGCCTAGTTTCGGTAGAGGTCCCCGCAGGGGGCCGTAACCCGGACAGCCGCTCGTCGCATGCGGCGCACTCCACTTCGAGGTGCACTCACCCCATGAGCACCGAACCGCCGCAATACCCCGGCCCCCCGGACCCCGACGACAACGACCCCTTCAAGAAGCAGCATCCGCCGTCCTCCGAGGGCTCCCCGCCCCCGGGCGCGGGCTCCCCCTACGACCCGCCCCCGCCGGGTGCGGGCGGCCCGACGCCACCCGGCGCGGGCGGCGACCCGTACGGCGCGGGCGGCGGCGCCCCCTTCGGCGGCGGCACCCCACCCCCGCCCTACGGCGGCGACCCCTACGGCGGCGCCGGTGCCGGCGGCCAGGACCCCCTCGCGGGCATGCCCCCGCTCGCCGACAGCGGCAAGCGCGTCCTCGCCCGCATCATCGACATGGTCCTCATCGGCGTGGTCGTCGTCCTGCTCACCCTGCTGTTCGGGACGAACGAGTACGACTTGGACCCGGACAAGGTGGACGCGGGGCGGTCGTTCGGGCAGTCGCTGCTCGCCGCGGTGCTGTACATGGCGTACGACAGCTATCTGATCTCGAAGACGGGGCAGACGCTCGGCAAGAAGTGGCTCGGGCTGCGGGTGGCGAACCTCAACGACGGGGCGAACCCGACGCTGCAGACGGCGCTCGTGCGCGCGGCGGTGCTGTGGATCCCGTTCGCGTTCTGCTGTGCCTGCATCTGGACGGCGATCTGCGGCGGCTGGAGCTTCTTCGACAAGCCGTACAAGCAAGGGCTGCACGACAAGGCGGCCAAGACCGTGGTGGTCAGCGTGGGCTGAGGCCCGGACCGGGCGGTACGGAGGCAGGCGTACGGCCCGGCGCTGCGGCGGCGCCGGGCGGTACCTGCGGCGGGTCCGTGGGCGTCACATGCGAGGGCATGCGACGCTCAGGGGCCCGCCGGTTCGCGTACGGGCACGGGGGCGTGCGGGGTGGTGGAGTCGGGGGCGATCACCGTGCGCTGGACCGGGATCCGCTCCTCCACGGGGGAGGAGGCGGGGACCGCGGCCGGGACCGGGACCGCGGTGGCGGCCGCCGGCGTCCCCAGCGGCTCCGGGGTCGGTTTGGGCAGGGGCACCGTCAGCGCCACGAGCAGGCCGAGGCCGAGCGCGGCGAGGGCGATGACCGCTATACCGGGCGCGGAACTCGCCTGGGAGAGCAGCAGCATGGCGAGCGCCGAACAGATGACGGTCGCGGAACCGTAGGTGAGCTGTGCGACGGTCGGACGAGGCATGGGGCGAGGCATGGCGTGATCCGTCCTCGGGACAGCAGATGCGGGGGAGATCCAAGACGATGTGGACGTATACGAATCAAAGGGTGCTCAAAGGTGGCGACTTGGAAGCTTCGCCGAGTACCCGTGCGCACCGTCGAAATGACTCTATTCGCCTGCATGCCCGACGGGAACGTGCGGTAAGCGTGACCTAACCCACGGTGCCGGTGCACAGGGGGCGCATGGATTCATGCGTCCCGCCAATTGGACGGCGGGGCGCGCCTGTTGAGGAGACGGGGGATGACGCGCGTGCGCCGCCGCACCCGCGCGTGATCATGTTCGGATAGCGGTCGGTCGAGTCTGCATAGAGCACTTGGCCTGTTCAAGTCAAGGTCTGTCTTTTCTTCCCTCTCTCCGGTCGAATGTCGTCACTTGTGACGCGCATATCGCGCGCGGACCTCCTCGACCGGGAATTTCGGTCCGTGATGCGGGCGCGGGGGAGGACAGCATCAAGTGACCATCAAGAGACGGACGTTCAGAGCAACCGCGGCAGCGGTCGCTCTCGCGGCGGCGACCGCGACGTTCTCCGCGTATTCAGTGGCGGCGGCCGAAGACGGCGGGAGCGGCGACAAGGCGTCCGCGACCGGCAAGGCAGCCGCCATCGACCGCCGGGACCCGGCGGACGCGAAGGCCCACGCCGACCACGACCTCGAGGGGCCGTTCAGCAAGCAGCAGGCCCAGCAGCGCAAGGCCGCCCTGGAACAGGTCGTCGCGGGCGACGCCAAGGTGCGCAAGCGCGGCGGGTCGAACGTGGTCAAGCTCGACGACAAGAAATACGTCGAGCTGGGCCGGGAGAAGACCGACAAGATCTTCACGATTCTCGTGGAGTTCGGGGACAAGGTGGACGACACCACCATGTACGACCCCGACGGTCCTGACGGCCCCGAGCAGCCGATCAAGAAATACGGCGGCAAGCCCGGCCCCGCGCACAACAAAATAGCCAAGCCGGACCGTGCGAAGGACAACAGCACGGCCTGGCAGGCGGACTACAACCAGAAGCACTTCAAGGACCTGTACTTCGGTGCGGGCAAGGACAGCAAGGGCAAGCCCAAGCACTCCCTGAAGACCTACTACGAGAAGACGTCGTCGGGCCGGTACTCGGTCGACGGCGAGGTCTCCGACTGGGTCAAGGTCGACTACAACGAGGCCCGCTACGGCTCCAACTGGTGCGGCGAGTCCAACTGCGCCAACGTCTGGGACGCGGTCCGCGACGGCACCACGGCCTGGGTCAAGGACCAGAAGGCCAAGGGCCGCACGGACGCCCAGATCAAGGCGGACCTCGCCAAGTACGACCTGTGGGACCGCTACGACTTCGACGGCGACGGCAACTTCAACGAGCCCGACGGGTACATCGACCACTTCCAGATCGTGCACGCGGGCGAGGACGAGTCCGCGGGCGGCGGCGCCGAGGGCAAGGACGCCCTGTGGGCGCACCGCTGGTACGCGTACGGCAACGACGCGGGCAAGACCGGCCCCGCCGACAACAAGTCGGGCGGCACGCAGATCGGTGACTCCGGCATCTGGGTCGGCGACTACACGATGCAGCCCGAGAACGGCGGCCTCGGCGTCTTCGCCCACGAGTACGGCCACGACCTGGGCCTGCCCGACCTGTACGACACCACCGGCAAGGCCGAGAACTCCGTGGGCTTCTGGTCGTTGATGTCCGCCGGTTCCTGGCTCGGCACCGGCAAGGGCTCCATCGGTGACCTGCCCGGCGACATGACCGCCTGGGACAAGTTCCAGCTCGGCTGGCTCAACTACGACCGGGCGAAGGCCGCGACGACCTCCGAGCACAAGCTCGGCGTGTCCGAGTACAACACCCGGCACCGCCAGGCGCTCCTCGTCGACCTGCCCAAGAAGCCGGTCACCACGACGGTCGTGAAGCCCGCCGAGGGCACCAAGCAGTGGTGGAGCGGTCAGGACGACGACCTGAAGAACACGCTCACCCGCAGCGTCGACCTCACCGGCAAGGCCAAGGCCGAGCTGTCCCTGCAGGGTTGGTGGGACATCGAGTCCAGCTACGACTACCTCTACACCGAGGTGTCCACCGACAACGGCGCCAACTGGACGCCCGTCGACGGCACGGCCGACGGCAAGCAGATCACCCGCGACGCCGGCGACAAGCCCGCGTTGACCGGCTCCTCGAAGAAGTACCAGAAGCTGGTCTTCCCGCTGGACGCCTACGCGGGCAAGAAGATCGACGTCCGCTTCCGCTACGCCACCGACGGCGGCACCGCGCTCAAGGGCTTCACCGCCGACGCGATCACCCTGACCGCGGACGGCGCCAAGCTCTTCGAGGACGGCGCCGAGGCCGACGACAACGGCTGGAAGACGAAGGGCTTCTCGCGCATCGGCGAGTCCTTCACCAAGCAGTACGAGCAGTACTACCTCGCGGAGAACCGGCAGTACGTGTCGTACGACAAGACCCTCAAGGTCGGCCCGTACAACTTCGGCTTCGCCAACTCCCGTCCCGACTGGGTCGAGCACTACCCCTACCAGACCGGCCTGATGATCTGGCAGTGGGACACCTCCCAGAAGGACAACAACGTCAGCCAGCACCCCGGCAAGGGTCTGATCCTCCCGATCGACGCCCACGCCAAGCCGCTGAAGTGGAAGGACGGCTCGCTCCTGCGCAACAAGATCCAGCCGTTCGACGCGCCGTTCTCGAAGTACGCGACCGACGCGCTCACGCTCCACAACGCCGACGTCGCGCTCAAGATCAAGTCTCAGAAGGGCGTCTCGGTCTTCGACGACCGCAAGGGCACCTACTGGTACGCGGAGAACCCCACCGGAAGTGTCAAGGTCACTGACACCAACACCCGGATAAAGATCCTCAAGCAGCCCAAGGACGGCTCGACGATCACGCTCCAGGTGGGCAAGTCCGCCAAGTAAATCTCATTGACGCAGGTCAAGCGCCTGTTTCTGGCCGATCGGCCGTCGCCCTCTAGCGGGCGGCGGCCGATCGTGTTTGAGTGCGTGCTGTGGTTCTCTTATTGACACGACGTCTCACGGGGGTGTGACAGACCATGGCCGCAGGAGGCTTCTGCAAGCTGCCCAACGGCAGTGTGGTGGTGGCGCTGACCCTGCCGAGTCCCGGGGCCGGGGGCGGCAGTGTGCGGGTGCTCGTACGGGCGGCGAACCGGGCCCGTGCCCTGACCCGCCTCCGCAACCTCGGCCTGCGCGCCGTCTACCTCCGCGGCAACGCGGAGCCTCCCACTCCGGACGAGGTGACCGCCGTCCTGCACCATCCCGACGGCCTCATATGGCGCACGGCGCCGGACGCGGCGGCGGAGCTGTGGCACCCGATCCGGGCGCTGCTCAGGCGGAGCGCGGCCGCGTAGCTGATCTCAGCCCGTCGTGGGGGTCCCCCCTGCTCCTTAAGAGCTTGGGGGAGTTTGAGGACGAGGCGCGGAGCGCCGACAGCGGGGGTCCAGGGGGCGGTAGCCCCCGGTTTCGGAGAAGGGGCGTGCCCGGGGCGCCCCCGCCAGGGCTACACCACCGGCTTGCCGGTCAGTTCCGCGCCCGCCGCGCGGAGCTCGTCCAGGGCCCGGTGGGTGGTCTCCTCGGCGACACCGGCGGTGAGGTCGAGGAGGACGTGGGTGCGAAAACCCTCGCGTACGGCGTCGAGCGCGGTGGCCCGCACGCAGTGGTCGGTGGCGATCCCGACGACGTCGACCTCCTGGATCTGCCGGGCCCGCAGCCACTCCGCGAGGGAGACCCCGTTCTCGTCGACCCCCTCGAACCCGCTGTAGGCGGCGGAGTGCGCCCCCTTGTCGAAGACGGCGTCGATCGCCCCGGACGCCACAGCGGGCGCGAAGTTCGGATGGAACCCCACCCCCTCCGTCCCGGCCACGCAGTGCGGCGGCCAGGACCGGACGAAGTCGGGCGCGGCGGAGAAGTGGTCGCCGGGGTCGACGTGGTGGTCCCGGGTGGCCACGACGTGGCGGTAGCAGGGGGAGGCCTGGCCGATGAGTTCGGTGATGGCGGCAGCCACATCCGCTCCGCCGGACACCGCGAGGCTGCCCCCTTCGCAGAAGTCGTTCTGTACATCGACGACGATCAGGGCGCGACGCATGGCGGGTTTCCTTCAGCTAGCTGGATGAACCGAGCGTAGAGACTTCCACTCCGTTGCGGGAGAGGGCGGGCGGCGCACTCAGGCCAGGTACTCGGTGGGAATGACCGCCTCCCCGCGCGACAGCTGGGTGGCCGAGAGCGGCAGCCGCCCGCGTGCGGCGGCGTGCCGCTCGCGGACCGCGTCGAGGGGTTCGCGGGCGACGACGTCCCCGCCCTTGACCAGCTCGACGAGGAGCTGCCGGTCGGCGAGGTCGCCGGGCACGGCACCGGTGCCGACGACCTCGGCCTCGGCGATCCCGGCGTCGTCGACGCGCCGCGCGGCCCACTTGCGGCCGCCGAGGGACGACTTCCCGCCGAGGGACTTCTTGGCGACGGGTTCCAGGGGGGCCTTGGGGTCGGCGGAGCGGGCGCGGGCGACGAGCTTGTAGACCATGGAGCAGGTGGGGTGCCCGGAGCCGGTGACGAGCTGCGTGCCCACGCCGTACGCGTCGACGGGCGCCGCGGCGAGCGAGGCGATGGCGTACTCGTCCAGGTCGGAGGTGACCACGATCTTGGTGTTGGTGGCGCCCAGCTCGTCGAGCTGCTGACGTACCCGGTGGGCGACGAGCAGCAGGTCACCGGAGTCGATGCGGACGGCGCCGAGCTCGGGCCCGGCGATCTCGACGGCCATCCGGACGGCCTCGCCGACGTCGTAGGTGTCGACGAGCAGGGTGGTGCCCCGGCCGAGGGCGTCGACCTGGGCGCGGAAGGCGTCGCGCTCGCTGTCGTGGGCGAGGGTGAAGGAGTGCGCGGAGGTGCCGACGGTCGGGATGCCGTACCGGAACCCGGCCGCGAGGTCGGAGGTGGTGGTGAAGCCGCCGATGTACGCGGCCCGGGCGGCGGCGACGGCGGCCAGCTCGTGGGTGCGGCGGGCGCCCATCTCGATCAGCGGCCGGTCGCCCGCGGCGGAGGCCATGCGGGAGGCGGCGGCGGCGATGGCCGAGTCGTGGTTGAGGATGGAGAGGATCACCGTCTCCAGGAGCACGCACTCCGCGAAGGAGCCCTCGACCCGCAGGATCGGCGAGCCCGGGAAGTACGTCTCGCCCTCCGGGTAGCCCCAGATGTCCCCGCTGAAGCGGTACGAGGCCAGCCAGTCGAGCGTCGGCTCGTCGACGACGCCGCGCTCGCGCAGGAAGGCGAGGACGTCGGCGTCGAAGCGGAAGTTCTCGACGGCGTCCAGGACCCGCCCGGTCCCGGCCACGACGCCGTAGCGGCGGCCCTCGGGCAGTCTGCGGGTGAACACCTCGAAGACCGAGCGCCGGTCGGCGGTGCCCGACTTCAGCGCGCCCTGCAGCATCGTCAACTCGTAGTGATCTGTGAACAGCGCTGTGGACGGTACGTCCACCGGCAGCCCCAGGTCATGCTCCCCAGAGTTCATGACAAGAATGCTACCCCGCATCTCGTCACTCTGACGATTTCGGGGGTCCGTTTGTGCGGTGGGCCGCCCCGGGTGGCAGCATGGGGCAAGTGAGTAGCGCTGCTCCCGTAGAGATCACACGCCCGGACGCGGAAGAGGAGACCTTCGCGGTCCCCGAGCCGGACGTTCCGTGGATCACGCTCGTGCACAACGACCCGGTCAATCTGATGAGCTATGTGACCTATGTCTTCCAGACGTACTTCGGGTACTCGAAGGACAAGGCCACCAAGCTGATGATGGACGTGCACCACAAGGGCCGGGCCGTCGTCTCCAGCGGCTCCCGCGAGGAGATGGAACGGGACGTGCAGGCGATGCACGGATACGGGCTGTGGGCAACGCTCCAGCAGGACCGGAAGTAGCGACGCGACTGATGCCAGGACACTTCGAACCGATCCCGGGCGGCGGCGCGGCCGTCGCCCTCGACGAGGTCGAGATCTCGATCATCCGCTCGCTCGCCGTGCAGCTCCTGGAGCTGATCGGCCCGGGCGAGGAGCCGGCCGGCGAGGACGGCGACCTGTTCGCGGAGCTGTTCGCGGAGGGCCCGAGCGAGCCGCCCGCCGACCCGGTGCTCAAGCGGTTGCTCCCGGACGCGTACGGCGGTCCCGGCAGTGAGCCGAGCTCCCTGGAGAAGGCCGACGAGCTGCGGGCGTACTCCGCCGAGTTCCGGCGCTTCACCGAGAACGACCTGCGGGCCCGCAAGCGCGACGACGCGCTCGCCGTGATCCGCTCCCTGGACGCGCTCACCGTCGCGGGCGAGGGCGGCGCCGTCCTGGAACTGTCCGCGGAGGAGTCGCGGAGCTGGCTCGGCGCGCTCAACGACCTGCGGCTCGCGATCGGCGCCCGGCTCGACGTGGCCGACGAGGAGGACGCCGACCTCCTCTACCGGCTGCCCGATTCCGATCCGCGCAAGCCGATGGTGATGGCCTATTTGTGGCTGGGCGGGCTGCAGGAGACGCTCGTCGAGACGCTGATGCCGTGACGGTTCTCTGACCTTCGCGTGACGTTGATTTGAAGATCATGAGCGTTCGCTCAACGGACGCTCAAATCCGGATAACGATCCTGTCACCTTCACGCCCTCTTTATATCGGCAGGGCGTTTTTGTCCGCTTCTTCCTGTGTCGTATGCCACATATGACTCATTCGATCACTGTGACGGTCGTGATAAATCTTCACGACCGCTCGGTGACGCCACCCATGTCACCGGGGGCGCTCAGGCCGGCAGACCGCCGGTGGCACTCCATCACCATCCGGGGGGATCAGGACCTGGTCCGCGGCGAAACCGCAGTTCGCGGCGCGGATCAGCATGGAGAAAGGCGTCACCATGACCTCAGTGCAGGTCGAAGAACACCACGACGGCAATGAGGCCGCGGCGGCCACGGAGGGCTCGTCCGGCGACAACGAGGGTTATCAGCGCGGGCTGGGAGCCCGGCAGATCCAGATGATCGCGATCGGCGGTGCCATCGGCACCGGCCTGTTCCTCGGTGCGGGCAAGGCCATCCACAAGGCCGGGCCCAGCCTCATCCTCGCGTACGCCATCGCGGGCCTCGTGATCTTCTTCATCATGCGCGCGCTCGGCGAGCTCCTGATGTACCGGCCCGTGTCGGGCTCGTTCTCGGAGTACGCCCGTGAATTCGTCGGCCCGTTCTTCGGGTTCGTGACCGGCTGGACGTACTGGCTCTTCTGGGTCGTCACCGGCATCACCGAAGTCACCGCGGCCGCCCAGTACATGCAGTACTGGACACATGACTCCATTCCACAATGGGCGTACGCACTGATCTTCACGGTCATCCTGTACGGCGCCAACCTGATCTCCGTGAAGCTCTTCGGCGAGCTGGAGTTCTGGTTCTCGATGGTCAAGGTCACCGCGATCATCGGCATGATCCTGATCTGTGCCGGCATCCTCACCATCGGCTTCTCCGACGCCGGTGACACCGCGTCCGTCTCGCACCTGTGGGACAACGGCGGCTTCTTCCCCAACGGCATCGGCAACACGCTGATGACCCTGCAGATCGTGATGTTCGCCTTCCTCGCCGTCGAGCTGGTCGGCGTCACCGCGGGCGAGTCCAAGGACCCGAAGAAGACCCTGCCCAAGGCGATCAACACCGTGCCGTGGCGCATCGCCGTCTTCTACGTCGGCGCCCTGATCATGATCCTCTCGGTCGTGCCGTGGACGTCCTTCCAGCCGGGCGTCTCGCCGTTCGTCGCCGCCTTCGAGAAGATGGGCCTCGGCGTCGGCGCCGCGATCGTGAACTTCGTGGTCCTCACCGCCGCGCTCTCCTCCTGCAACTCGGGCATGTACTCCACCGGCCGCATGCTGCGCGACCTCGCGCTCAACGGCCAGGGCCCGAAGTTCTTCACCAAGCTCACCAAGAACGGCCTGCCGCTGGTCGGCACCACCGCCTCCGCCGCGCTGATGCTGGTCGGCGTGTGGATCAACTACCAGTGGCCGGGCGAGGCGTTCAACTACGTCGTCTCCTTCGCGACCATCTCCGGCATGTGGGCCTGGATCATGATCCTGGTCTCCCAGATCAACTACCGCCGCAAGGCCGACCGCGGCGAGGTGCCCCAGTCCACCTTCAAGGCGCCCGGCGCCCCGTACACGAGCTGGTTCGCCCTCGCCTTCATCGGCATGGTCATCGTGATGATGGGCATCGACAAGGACGCGCGGATCTCGCTCTACTGCGCGCCGATCTGGGCCGCCATCCTGTGCGTGTCCTACCTGGTCCTGAAGAGCCGCAACCCGGACGCCGCCGCCTTCAAGAAGCGCGTGCACGCCGGCCAGGCCGCCCCGGTCACCAAGGACTGACCCGGGCCGCACCGGGCCTCGTCCAGCATGCGGGCGGCTCCGTACCACACTTCGGTACGGGGCCGCCCTGCTGCTTATCCTGGCCGACATGCTGACCATCACCCAGGCCCTCCACGACCAGATCGTCGCGCACGCGCGCCAGGACCACCCCGACGAGGCGTGCGGCGTCGTCGCGGGCCCGGCGGGCAGCGACCGCCCCGAGCGGTTCGTCCCGATGCTGAACGCGGCCCGCTCGCCCACGTTCTACGAGTTCGACTCGGCCGACCTGCTCAAGCTCTACCGCGACCTGGACGACCGCGACGAGGAGCCCGTGGTCATCTACCACTCGCACACGGCCACGGAGGCCTACCCCTCGCGCACCGACATCACGTACGCCAACGAGCCCGGCGCCCACTACGTCCTCGTCTCCACCGCCGACACCGACGAAGCGGGTCCCTTCCAGTTCCGCTCGTTCCGGATCGTGGCGGGGACGGTCACCGAGGAAGAGGTCCAGGTCGTACAGGCATACTGATGCCGACCTTCGAGGCGGCAGGACCCAGGAAGCCGGTGGAAATCCGGCGCGGTCCCGCCACTGTGACCGGCCGCGGCGCGCGCCCGGGAGTCAGGAACTGACCTGCCGCCTCCTCCACTTCGCACAGGGGACGCGGAAATCCCCTGGAGGAGGCCCGCATCCCCATGCGTACCCGCGCCCTGCTCGCCGCGGCGGCGATCCTGCTGCCCCTGACGGCGTGCTCGTCGTCCTCGTCGTCCGACGACGAGAACTCCGGGACAGCTGATTCCCACGCCGCCGGATTCCCGTACACCGTCACCAACTGCGGTACGAAGACGACATACGAGGCACCCCCGAAGCGCGCGGTCACCATGAACCAGCACGTGACGGAAATCCTCCTCGAACTGGGCCTGAAGGACCGCATAGCCGGGACGGCCTACCTCGACGACAAGGTGCTCCCCGAGTACAAGAAGGCGTACGACTCCCGCCCGGTCCTCGCCAAGGAGTACCCCTCCTACGAGAAGCTGCTCGCCGCCAACCCCGACTTCGTCTACGGCGGTTACGCGAGCGCCTTCGCGGCGGGCGACGGCCGCTCCCGCGAGGCCCTGGCCAAGTCCGGCATCAAGAGCCGCCTCAACATCGAGGGCTGCGCCAAGAAGTCCGTCACGATGGACGACGTCTACCGCGAGGTGCGCGAGGCGGGCGCCACCTTCGGCGTCCGCGACCGGGCGCAGAAGTGGGTGCGCGACGCCAGGGCGCACCTGGCCGCCACCGCCGAGAAGTCGGCGAAGGGCGGCAAGGCACCCGCCGTCTTCGTCTACGACAGCGGCGACAAGACCGCGTTCACCGCGGGCGGCCGGGGCATCGGCAACGACATCATCGAGCGCGCGGGCGGCCGCAACATCATGGCCGACCTCGACAAGCCCTTCGGCGACGCCTCCTGGGAAACGGTGGTCGACCGCCGCCCCGACGTCATCGTGATCTACGACTACGGCGCGTCCACGGTCGCCCAGAAGAAGAAGCGCCTCCTGGACGACCCGGCCCTCAAGGACGTCCCCGCCATCAAGAACAAGCGCTTCGCGGTACTGCCGCTGTCGGACGTGGTGCTGGGGGTGCGGGCACCAGGGGCGGTGCGGAAGCTGGCGGAGCAGTTGCGGTGACCGACCAGCCCGTCCGGCGTTCGAGGACGAGGCCGAGGCCGCAGGCCGATCGGCGGGGGCCCGTGCCACCCGAGGGACGCACCGGCCTCCGCTTCGCAGCCGTCATGGCCACGCTCACCCTGGCCCTGGCGGCCGCCGCCATCGCCGCGCTGGCCTGGGGCTCCGTAAGGATTCCCGCGGCGGACGTGGTCCACATCCTGACGGGCAACGCGGACCCGTCCCCGTACCGCACGATCGTCCTGGACGTCCGCCTCCCCAGGGTCCTGCTGGGCGCAGCCGTGGGCGCGGGCCTGGCCGTGGTCGGCACGACCCTCCAGGCCCTGGTCCGCAACCCTCTGGCGGACCCCTTCCTGCTGGGCGTCTCCTCCGGCGCCTCGGCCGCCGCCGTAGCGGTGATCGTGCTGGGCATCGGCGCGGGCATGGCGACCACGGTCACGATCCCGGCGGCATCCTTCGCGGGGGCGTTCCTCGCGCTGCTCGTCGTGTACGCCCTCGCGCGCGAGCCCGGCGGCGGCTTCACCACCAGCCGCCTGATCCTCGCGGGCGTCGCCGTCTCCTACGTCCTGGCCGCCCTGACCAGCCTGATCCTGGTCGTCTCGGCCCGGGCCGACCACCTCAAGGAGGTCCTGTACTGGACCCTCGGCGGCCTGGGCAGCGCCCGCTGGGACATGCTCGCGGTGCCGTTGACGGTCCTGGCCGTCGGCACGGCCCTGCTGATCGCGCTGGCCCGCCCACTGGACCTGCTCCTGGTCGGCGAGGAGGGCGCGACCGTGCTCGGCCTGGACACGGCCCGGTTCCGCGCGGCCGTGTTCGTCCTCACCTCGCTGGTGACGGGCGTACTGGTCGCGCACAGCGGAGCCATCGGCTTCGTCGGCCTGATGGTGCCGCACGCGGCCCGGATGCTGGTGGGCGCGGCACACCGGGCGCTGCTTCCGGTGGCGGCGCTGATGGGCGCGGTGTTCCTGGTGGTGGCGGACCTCGCGGCCCGCACGGTGGCGGCGCCGCAGGACATCCCGGTGGGCGTGCTCACGGCGCTCACCGGCGGCCCGTTCTTCCTGTGGCTGCTGCGGCGGGGGCGGACGCGGGAGGAGGCGGCATGAGGCTGCGCACGGAGGACCTGACGTACGAGATCCGCTCGGGCCGCCGCCTGGTCGACGCCGTCTCACTCAGCGTCTCCGCGGGCGAGACGGTGGGACTGGTCGGCCCCAACGGCAGCGGCAAGACGACGCTCCTTCGCTGTGTGTACGGGGCGCTCACGCCCACCGGCGGCCGCGTCCTGCTCGACGGCGACGACTTGGCGGACGCCGGCGTCAAGGCCCGCGCGCGCCGGATCGCGACGGTCCCGCAGGACGGCCAGACGGGCTTCGAACTCACCGTCCGCCAGATCGTCGCCATGGGCCGCTCCCCGCACAAACGCTTCTGGGAGGGCGACACGGCCGCCGACGAGGAGCTGGTCCACGACGCCCTGGAGCGGGTGGGCGCGGCCGCCCTGGCCGGGCGGTCGTTCGCGCGGCTCTCCGGCGGCGAACGCCAACGCGTCCTGACCGCACGGGCATTGGTGCAGGAACCGGCCGTACTCGTCCTCGACGAGCCGACGAACCACCTCGACATCCGCTACCAGCTGGAGATCCTCGGCCTGGTCCGCGGCCTCGGCACGGCCAACCTGCTCGCCCTGCACGACCTGACGCTCGCCGCGTACTACTGCGACCGCCTGTACGTCCTCGACGGGGGCCGGGTCGTCGCGTCCGGGCCCCCGCGGGAGGTCCTCACCGGCGAGCTCCTGGCGGAGGTGTACGGGGTCGCGGCGGAGGTGGCGGTGCATCCGGCCACGGGGGCGCCGACGGTGACGTATCTGCCGGGGGCGGTGGGCTGAGGCGGGCCGTGAACGGCCGGAACACCCCACCCCGTCCGGCCACCGAACGCGATCCGTCCGGCATCCGAGATCACATTCCGGGTCCCGGACCGGGAATCGTTACGATGACCGCATGGTTTCGAACGACGTGAGCATCGATACGACGCCGGGCGCCCTGCTCGTCGGCCGGCTGCACGTCGACCTGTGCCGCCTCGCCAGCGCCATCTGTCGGCCCTGACGGGCGCCGCCCCGCCCGCCGCAGCGCGGCGGTGAGCAGCGGCGCCGTACCCGCGGCCCCACACCCCGCCGCGCGCCCCGCCCGGCGCGCCCCGTGCCACCATCCCCACCGGGACTCCCGCAGAGCCCCGCCTCATACCGCTCCACCCCGCTCCACCCCGCACCGCGCAGCACCACCCCGCACCGCCGCACCATCCACGAACGCACCCCAGAACCACTCCCCGACAGGAGCCCTCCGCATGGCCATCGAGGTCCGCATCCCGACCATCCTCCGCACCTACACCGACGGCGCGAAGGCCGTCGAGGGCAACGGCGACACCATCGCCGCCCTCTTCGCCGACCTCGAGTCCCGGCACACGGGCATCCAGGACCGGCTCATCGACAAGGACAAGGGCAACGCGCTGCGCCGCTTCGTGAACGTGTACCTCAACGACGAGGACGTCCGCTTCCTCGACGGCGTCTCCACCAAGCTCGCCGACGGCGACAGCGTCACGATCCTGCCGGCCGTCGCCGGCGGCATGGCCTGAGGGCCCCGGCTCACCGATGCGTTACGACTCCCCGCTCGCGGCCGTCGGCAACACGCCGCTGGTCCGCCTCCCGCGTCTGTCGCCGTCCGCCGAGGTCCGCATCTGGGCCAAGCTGGAGGACCGCAACCCGACCGGCTCCGTCAAGGACCGGCCGGCGCTCCACATGGTCGAACAGGCCGAGAAGGACGGCCGGTTGACGCCCGGCTGCACCATCCTGGAGCCCACCTCCGGCAACACCGGCATCTCCCTCGCCATGGCGGCCCGGCTCAAGGGCTACCGCATCGTGTGCGTCATGCCGGAGAACACCTCCCAGGAGCGGCGCGACCTGCTGACCATGTGGGGCGCGGAGATCATCTCCTCGCCCGCGGCGGGAGGTTCCAACACGGCCGTACGCGTCGCCAAGGAACTGGCGGCCGAACATCCCGACTGGGTGATGCTCTACCAGTACGGCAACCCGGAAAACGCGGGCGCCCACTACGCCACCACCGGCCCCGAGATCCTCGCCGACCTGCCGTCCCTCACCCACTTCGTGGCGGGCCTCGGCACCACCGGCACCCTCATGGGCGTCGGCCGCTACCTCCGCGAGCAGCTGCCCGACGTCAAGATCGTCGCCGCCGAGCCGCGTTACGACGACCTCGTCTACGGCCTGCGCAACCTCGACGAGGGCTTCGTCCCCGAGCTCTACGACGCCTCCGTCCTCACCACCCGCTTCTCCGTCGGCTCCGCCGACGCGGTGACCCGCACCCGGGAACTCCTCCGCGAGGAGGGCATCTTCGCCGGGGTCTCCACCGGCGCCGCCCTCCACGCCGCGATCGGCGTCGGCCGCAAGGCCGTCAAGGCGGGCGAGCCCGCCGACATCGTCTTCGTCGTGGCCGACGGGGGCTGGAAGTACCTCTCGACCGGCGTCTACACGGCGGCGACGGACGAGGAGGCCATCGCGACGGTGCAGGGGCAGCTATGGGCGTAGCCAGGCTGGGAGCCCCGCGCCTCAAACGCCGGACGGGCTGAAATCAGCCCGTCATGGGAGTCCCCCTGCTCCTTAAGAGCTTGGGGGAGTTTGAGGACGAGGCGCGGAGCGCCGATCAGCGGGGGTCCGGGGGCGCAGCCCCCGGTTTCGGGAAGGGGCGGGACTGGGGAATGCCCCGCCAGGGCTACCCAGCCAGATACCGCACCTGATCCCACAGCACCGGATCCACCACCCCCGCCCGCCGCCGGAAGTCCCACACCGGCACCTCCCGCAACTCATCCGTCTCCAGGAAACTGGCCCGCCCGTGCGCGTCCCCGACGGCCCCGGGCGGCAACGGAATCACCCCGGCCCGCTCGTCCCGGTACTTACTGGTGATCTTCGCGACCCGCACGCTGTCCCCGTGGACCGCCAGCACAAGACACGGCCGGTCCTTCTCCCCGCCCCCCTCCTCATAGGGCACCCGCGCCCACCAGATCTCCCCGGCCTGCGGCCGCCCACCCCGCTTCCCGCCCCGCTCCCGGCCCGTCGGCCGCCCGGGCGGCCGACGCCGCCGAGCCGGCCGCCCGGAGCGGGCCCACCCGTCCACGAGGGCGACGAGAAGGGCCAGTACCACCACGGCGGCCAGCGCCGGCCACCACGACGTGTCCATGCCCCGACGGTACCGGCGCCCCCCGCTCCGCGCCGCCGCACCCCAGTCCCTGGGCCGGGGATTCGTTCGCCCATTCCACTGACGGTCAATTCCCATCCCGCCAGAGATCAGACATGCGGTCAGAGGGAACGCACCTGCTCGGCTGACGGGGGACGTAGACGACGTCGTCTCGCTGGCAGTAGTAGAGGGTTTCCCAGACGGCACGGGCCCGCTGGTTGCGCTCTTTGGCTCGCTGGCTGCTCTTGTCATGAATCACGGCGAGCATGACCGAGAGGGTCAGGCACCCGAGAGCGGAGAGGAGCACGACAGCTGCCGTCGAGGCTTTGAAATCGGGTTCACCGACGCCCCACGCGAAGAGCACCACCAGCCCCGTGGAGAGCGCGAAGAACAGGAACGCTCCGAAGGCGTCGGCGCCGTCCCCGCGCTCCTCCGCCAGCCTCAGCTTCCGGCTCAGCTCCGTCGCTGTGACCTGGTCAGAGCTGCCGAACGGCAGGGAGAACGTGAAGTCCCCGTCAGCGGAGATCCCTGGGCTCCAACCTGTTGTGGAACCTGTGGTCGTGCTCGTGCCGGCGGCCACTATGGCCGACACCTTGGCGACCCGGTCATTCAGTTGACACTCAGGGCATGTGTGACCGCTCATCTCCAAGCCCCTCCCGCCTTGCAGGCCCTCAATAGAGCAGAGGCCGGATGCCCTGTCATCGGCGTTCGCCTCTACGCGCCCCCCGAGTGCTCCCGGGCGGGGCATCGGCGAGTCCCCGTTCCGGGGGGGGCTGATCTTCCGGCCGTGCCGTCCGCCGCCGTGGACGAGACGCAGCTCCCTGGGGCTGCCGAGACCCGGTGCTGACTCAGGGCGCGAAGAGTGCCGCTCGCCCCGTGGAACTACGGGGGAAGAGTGACGTGACCGGTGACTTCGCCCACAACGGCCCACGACGGAGGAGCGAGGCGCCCTTTCGCGCTTTACGCTCGACGGACCGCACGCCCCCGTTTCCCCCGATCGCCAGCGTGGAGGTTCCAGCTCTATGAAGCTCACCGTCGTCGGCTGCTCGGGGTCGTTTCCGTCCGCGGACTCGGCCTGCTCGAGCTACCTCGTCGAGGCCGACGGCTTCCGGTTGCTGCTCGACATGGGCAACGGCGCCCTGGGCGAGCTGCAGCGCCACATCGGTCTGTACGACCTCGACGCGATCTTCCTCAGCCATCTGCACGCCGACCACTGCATCGACATGTGCGCGTACTTCGTGGCCCGCTACTACCGGCATGACGGCGGCCGCTGCGCCCCCATCCCGGTCTACGGCCCCGAGGGCACCGAGCAGCGCCTGACCACGGCGTACGCCGACACGCCCTCCGCGTCGTCGATGAGCGAGGTCTTCGATTTTCATACGGTCAAGCCGGGGGCCTTCGACATCGGCCCCTTCTCCGTGCGTACGGAGAAGGTGTGCCACCCCGTCGAGGCGTACGCCATCCGCGTCGAGCACGGCGGCCGGTCGCTGACGTACTCCGGGGACACCGGCACCTGCGCGGCCCTCGACGAACTCGCCGCCGGCACCGATCTCTTCCTCTGCGAGGCCGCCTTCACGCACGGCAAGGAGAACATCCCCGACCTGCACCTCAACGGCCGCGAGGCCGGGGAGTCCGCCCGCCGCGCGGGCGCGCGGCGCCTGGTGCTCACGCACATCCCGCCGTGGACGGACCCGGCGGTGAATCTCGCCGACGCCCGGGAGGTCTTCACCACCGGTCCGACGGAGCTCGCCGCCGCGGGGGCGACGTACGAGATCTGAGGGATGGCAGGGACGACAGGGACGGAAGGGATGGCAGGCGTCAGTCGCCTCCTCATGACGTGGGCCCCGGAACCGAACGGTTCCGGGGCCCACGTCATTGCGTCAGGAGAGGCTCACGCCTTCGTGAGGTCCTCGACCTCCTCCTCGGGCTCGCGGCCCGGGGTCGGGAGGTTGAACTTGACGATCGCGAAGCGGAAGACGACGTAGTAGACCGCTGCGAAGACGAGGCCGATGGGGATGATCAGCCAGGGCTTCTCGGCGAACTTCCAGTTCAGGAAGTAGTCGATGGCGCCCGCGGAGAAGGTGAAGCCGTGGTGCACGCCCAGGGCCCAGGTGACGGTCATGGCGACGGCGGTGAGGATCGCGTGGATCACGTAGAGGACCGGCGCGATGAACATGAAGGCGAACTCGATCGGCTCGGTGATGCCGGTGACGAACGAGGTCAGCGCGAGGGACATCATCATGCCGCCGACGACTTTGCGGCGCTCGGGGCGGGCGGTGTGGGTGATGGCCAGGGCCACGGCGGGCAGCGCGAACATCATGATCGGGAAGAAGCCGGACATGAACTGGCCCGCGGTCGGGTCGCCGTGCATGAAGCGCTGGATGTCGCCGTGCCAGACGCCACCGGCGGAGTCCGTGAAGGAGCCGATCTCCTGCCAGGCGACGGTGTTCACGAACTGGTGCATGCCGACCGGCAGGAGCGCGCGGTTGACCACGCCGAAGATGCCGGCGCCGACCGAGCCGAGGTCGGTCATCCACTCGCCGAAGTTGGTGATGGCGTCGCCGACCGGGCCCCAGGCGAGGCCGAAGACGACACCCAGGGCGGTGCCGATGAAGGCCATCAGGATCGGCACCAGGCGGCGGCCGTTGAAGAAGCCGAGCCAGTCCACCAGCTTGGTGCGGTGGAACCGCTGCCAGACGACGGCGGATATGAGGCCCATGATGATGCCGCCGAAGACCTTGGGGTCGTTGTACGTCGCGGCGACGTCCGCACCCTTGGTGATCTTCGCTTCGGTGACCGGGAACGCGGTCAGCACGTTCTTGTAGACCAGGAAGCCGACGAGCGCGGCCAGCGCCGTGGAGCCGTCCGCCTTCTTCGCGAAGCCGATCGCGACACCGATGCAGAACAGCAGCGGCATGTTCGCGAAGACGGCGTCACCGGCGGTGGCGAAGACCGTGGCGACCTTGCCCCAGCCGAGGCCGTCGGCGCCGAACACGTCCGGCTGGCCGAGGCGCAGCAGGATGCCGGCCGCGGGCAGGACGGCGATGGGCAGCTGCAGGCTGCGACCCACCTTCTGCAGGCCCTGCAACAGACTTGAGCCCCGCTTCTTCGCGGGCGCCGCCTTGGCGGTGGCCGTACTCATGACTTCCTCCATGTGCGGGTGCTGTCAGGGGACAGTTCAGGGGTGCGACAGCATCCAGGTGGTCTACACCACTCAGTGGTGTAGACCTGTTGTAACACGGTTAAGGCGACATAAGGAACCCGCGATTCCTGTGGGG
This sequence comes from Streptomyces flavofungini, assembly GCF_014650815.1. Taxonomy (GTDB): domain Bacteria; phylum Actinomycetota; class Actinomycetes; order Streptomycetales; family Streptomycetaceae; genus Streptomyces; species Streptomyces flavofungini. Next base: position 752,243 of record NZ_BMVR01000001.1, on the reverse strand, counting down.
TCGGCCATAACACCGCAGCCACGGCGAAAGGCCCCCGGACCGAAGGGTCCGGGGGCCTGCCAAAGGGTATCGCGGGAGGTTCCGCTTCCGTGCCTACGCCTTGGTCTGCTCCTCGTCCAACACCTTTGCCTCCTCTTCCGGTTCGCGTCCCGGAGTGGCCAGGTCGAACTTCTTGATCACGAAGAGGAACAAGAAGTAATAGACCACCGCGAAGGCGAGCCCGATGGGGATGATCAGCCAGGGTTTCGTGGCCAGGCTCCAGTTGATGACGTAGTCGATGAGCCCCGCCGAGAAGCTGAAGCCGTCCTTCACCCCGAGCCCCCAGGTGACCGCCATCGAGACGCCGGTGAGCAGCGCGTGGATCGCGTACAGCGCGGGCGCGATGAACAGGAACGAGTACTCGATCGGCTCGGTGATGCCGGTGACGAAGGACGTCAGGCCGACCGAGAGCATCATGCCGCCGACCACCTTGCGGCGCTCCGGGCGGGCCGCGTGCGTGATCGCGAGGGCCGCGGCGGGCAGCGCGAACATCATGATCGGGAAGAAGCCCGAGGTGAACTGGCCCGCGGTCGGGTCGCCCGCCAGGAAGCGGTTGATGTCGCCGTGGACGATCGTGCCGTCCGCCTTGGTGTAGTCGCCGAACTGGAACCAGACGAAGGTGTTCAGGAACTGGTGCAGGCCCACGGTCAGCAGCGCGCGGTTGGCCACGCCGAAGATGCCCGAGCCCAGCCAGCCGAGGTCGACCAGCCACTTGGAGAAGCTGGTCAGGCCGTCACCGATGGGCGGCCAGACCCAGACGCACAGGCCCGCGAAGACCAGGCCGACGAACGCCATGATGATCGGCACCAGGCGGCGGCCGTTGAAGAAGCCGAGCCAGTCCACCAGCTTCACGCGGTGGTAGCGCTGCCAGAACCAGGCCGAGAGCAGGCCCATCACGATGCCGCCGAAGACCCCTGGATTCTGGTACGCGGCCTGCGCCGGGGTGCCGTCCTCGGCCACGCAGACCCCGCTCCACATCCCGGCGCCCGCGAAGTCGGCGCCCGCCGGGCAGTCGTCGGGGAAGGCGCGCAGGACCGCGTAGTAGACGAGGAAGCCCGCGACCGCGGCGAGCGCGGTGGAGCCGTCCGACTTCTTCGCCATGCCGATCGCGACGCCGATGCAGAAGAGGAGCGGCAGGCCGAGCGAGGAGTCGAGCAGGGCGCCGCCCGCCGCCGCGAAGACCTTGGCCACGTTGGTCCAGCCGAGGCCGTCGTCGCCGAAGACGTCCGGCTGGCCGAGCCGGTTCAGGATGCCGGCGGCGGGCAGGACGGCGATGGGCAGTTGGAGGCTGCGGCCCATCTTCTGCAGGCCCTGGAAAAGGCCGTTCCACCACTTCTTCTGGGGTATCGCGGCGGCAGTGGAACTCATCGGCGTTCCTCCCGGAACCAGCCAGGTTTGGCGGTCGTTGAAAACTGGTGTAGACCAGTTGTGGACGGTGGTCGGCACCGCCCCCGCAAGGGGTGACACCTTGATCGTCATGATTGGGTACGAGTGCCGTGACCGCCCGCGAAGATGGGCCAACCGTGCGTTACCGTGACAAAGCGGACCTACGGTGTCGTGGCCGCGTCCTTTTCAGAGCAGGGAGAACACCATGGCCAGCAAGGCTGAGAAGATCGTTGCCGGGCTCGGCGGCATCGACAACATCGAAGAGGTCGAGGGCTGCATCACGCGTCTCCGCACGGAGGTCAACGACCCGAGCCTGGTCGACGAAGCCGCGCTCAAGGCCGCGGGGGCGCACGGGGTCGTGAAGATGGGGACGGCGATTCAGGTGGTCATCGGGACGGACGCCGACCCCATCGCCGCGGACATCGAGGACATGATGTAGCGCTTGCGCTGTGCATGACTCGTGAGGGCTCTGTTCCGGTTCCCGGAGCGGAGCCCTCACGTGTGCGTGGGCGCCGCCGATCACCGCTCGCCCTCGGACGGGGAGCAGCACGTCCGGCGTTTGCGGACGAGGCCGCAGGCCGATCGGGGGTGCCCCCCGTCCGGCCCGAGGCGGGTGTCCGTCCCGATAGGCTCAAGCGCATGTCACGTATCGACGGCCGTACCCCCGAAACGCTTCGCCCCGTCACCATCGAGCGCGGGTGGAGCAAGCACGCCGAGGGCTCCGTCCTCGTCTCCTTCGGCGACACCAAGGTCTTCTGCACGGCCTCCGTCACGGAGGGCGTCCCCCGCTGGCGCAAGGGCAGCGGCGAGGGCTGGGTCACCGCCGAGTACTCGATGCTCCCGCGGTCCACGAACACCCGCGGCGACCGCGAGTCGGTGCGCGGCAAGATCGGTGGCCGTACGCACGAGATCTCCCGGCTGATCGGCCGCAGCCTGCGCGCCGTCATCGACTACAAGGCCCTGGGCGAGAACACCATCGTCCTCGACTGCGACGTCCTGCAGGCCGACGGCGGCACCCGCACCGCCGCCATCACCGGCGCCTACGTCGCGCTGGCCGACGCCGTCGCCTGGGCGCAGGGCAAGAAGCTGATCAAGGCCGGGCGCAAGCCGCTCACCGGCACCGTCAGCGCCGTCTCCGTCGGCATCGTCGGCGGTGTACCGCTGCTCGACCTCTGCTACGAGGAGGACGTGAAGGCCGACACCGACATGAACGTGGTGTGCACCGGCGACGGCCGCTTCGTCGAGGTGCAGGGCACCGCCGAGGCCGAGCCGTTCGCCCGCGAGGAGCTGAACGCGCTGCTCGACCTGGCCGTCGGCGGCTGCGCCAGCCTCGCCGCGTACCAGCGCGAAGCGCTCGAAGCGGTCGTGGCGGACCAGTAGGGCGTGGCGCCGGCGCGGCCCAAGTGGCGCGCGGTGCGGGCGGGTTGAGTGGGAGTGCGGGCGATTCGCGGTTCGGTCCTGCCAGCAGGGGAAGCAACCCTCGGGGCCCGGACGGGCGTTCTTACGGATGCGGGCGTACGGGCCAAGCCGTGCGTCCGTCCGCAACGGGGAGGGAATTCCGCATGGCCGCGCGCCACCGCCGTACCGTTACCGCCATCATCACCGCTCTGATCGCAGTTCCGGCGGTCTCCGGCCTCGTGGCCTGCGACCCCGTCGACAAGGCCGTCGACTGCGTCAAGACGGCCGACGCGATCCACGACAACGTCCAGGACATGCAGGACGCCGCGCAGGACGCCGCGCTGAACCCGAGCAAGGCGGACGACGCCCTGGACGACGTCGAGGACAACCTCGACGACATCCGCGACAAGTCCGACGACGCCGACGTGGACAAGGCCCTCGACCACCTGGAGAAGGCCGTCGACAACATCCGCGACGCCTCCAAGGAGGGCGGCGACAAGTCGCCCGACCTCAGCCCGGCCGTCGACGCGGCCAAGGAGCTGACGAAGGTCTGCACCGACTGACCGCAACCGCGCGGCGCGCCCCGTTCCGGGCGGCACGGCGTGGCACGCCGGACGGGACGGGGCACCGCGCGAACGGCCGGTCACGGGGCCGCGATACTGGTCCCATGACCCGCCTCATCCTCGCCACCCGCAACGCAGGCAAGCTCACCGAGCTGACGGCGATCCTCGCCGCCGCCCGGCTCGACCACGAGCTGCTCGGCGCGGCCGCCTACCCGGAGATCCCCGACGTCAAGGAGACCGGCGTCACCTTCGCCGAGAACGCGCTCCTGAAGGCGCACGCCCTGGCCGAGGCCACCGGACTGCCCGCCGTCGCCGACGACTCGGGCCTGTGCGTCGACGTGCTGAACGGCGCCCCCGGCATCTTCTCCGCGCGCTGGGCGGGCCGCCACGGCGACGACCGCGCCAACCTGGACCTGCTGCTCGCCCAGCTCGGCGACATCGACGACCCGCACCGCGGCGCCCACTTCGCGTGCGCGGCGGCCCTCGCGCTGCCGGACGGCACCGAGCGGGTGGTCGAGGGACGGCTGCTCGGCACCCTCCGGCACGCCCCGGCGGGCACCGGCGGCTTCGGCTACGACCCGGTCCTGCAGCCCGCGGGCGAGACCCGCACCTGCGCCGAGCTGACGGCCGACGAGAAGAACGCGATCAGCCACCGAGGCAAGGCGTTCAGGGCGCTGGTGCCGGTGGTGCGTGAGTTGTTGGGCTGAACCCGTGCCCGTACGGCGAAGGCCCGGCTGGCGGGGTGCGCGAGCCGGGCCTCTTCACGGTGGGCCCGGTGGGACTCGAACCCACGACACACCGGACCTAAACCGGCGCCCTCTTTACCAGCTGGGGTACGGGCCCGCAGCTCCGTCTACTTTACTGGGCCGCGTGAGCCGCTGGTGTGTCGACGTCCACCTCCGCACCACGTGCTGGTGATCGCGTGACAGTTGGGGCGCAGCAATCGCAGGTTCTCGCGCCGGTTGTCGCTCCAGTCACCGTTGATGTGGTCGATCTCCAGCGTCATGGGCTTCCCGTTCCATTCGGGCGGGGTCCCGCACCTGTCTCCCATTTCCTCGGCCAAGCACACCAACGGGGTAGCGGCGGAGGTTCTCGTAAGGGCGCGTCCCCAGGAATGTGATGACGTCATCGATGGATGAGCAGCTCTCAGCCGCTTTCGCCAGCAGCTCCCGGGTGTAGCGGACCGGCCGCTCCGTCATGACCGCCGCCTCTTGGCGCGTCCTCGGTACGTGTCCGTGGTGCTGTGGCAGTTGGGGCACAGCAGCCGCAGGTTCTCGATCCGGTTGTTGCGCCAGTCGCCACCGATGTGGTCCACCTCAAGGGTTAACGGCTCGCCCAGCCAAGTCGGTCCGATTCCGCACAGCGCGCACTGCTCGGCAGCGCCCAGCTCTGTCATGGCCCGTTTGAGCCGTGTGCTGGGCACGCGTCTGGGGGCGTCGATGACCAGGATCTCTGAGGGGGACCGCCTCCTGCGGTTGTCCCGCATTGCCTCCGTCCGTGCTTGCTCGACGAAGTGCGATGTATCGATTCCGTACGCCTTGATGCGGCGTGTGCCGTTCTCCCGCACGAAGTGCGAAGTGTCCACCCCCAGCTTCTTCATCCGCTCCCTGATGTAAGCGCGTCGCGAACTCTTCGGATCAACCCCCAACTTCCCCAACGCCTCCGACAGCGTCCGCGAAGACGCCGCCGCCTCGGCCAGCCGTTCCTGTGTGTATGGGCTCGGCCCCATCGGTTCCCCTCCGTTTCCGGCCGCGCGTTCGCGGTCTCGCACGGAGTGACGAACCGAATATCGTACGGTTACACACAGAATGCGGAGCGGTTTGCTCCGGGCGGGCCGAGGCGGTGGGGGCGCAGGGCTCGGGGCCAGGGAACGTCAGACCCCCAGGTCCCGGATGATCTTGGCCACGTGGCCGGTCGCCTTCACGTTGTAGAAGGCGTGCTCGACCTTGCCCGCCTCGTCCACGACGACGGTCGAGCGGATCACGCCGGTCACCGTCTTGCCGTACAGCTTCTTCTCGCCGAAGGCGCCGTACGCCTCCAGGGTCTCCTTGGCCGGGTCGCCGACCAGGGTGACCTTCAGGTTCTCCTTCTCGCGGAACTTGGCGAGCTTCTCCGGCTTGTCGGGGGAGACGCCGATGACGTCGTAGCCCGCGGCCGCGAGCACGTCCAGGTTGTCGGTGAAGTCGCAGGCCTGCTTGGTGCAGCCGGGGGTCAGGGCGGCCGGGTAGAAGTACACGATGACCTTGCGGCCCTTGTGGTCGGCGAGGGAGACGTCCTTGCCGTCGGCGTCGGGCAGGGTGAAGGCGGGGGCGGTGTCGCCGGGCTGAAGTCGCTCGCTCATTTACGGTCTCCTCGCAACAGCGCGCGCGGGGGCGCGCACGCACAGGGGTGTGGTGACGGAGTCGAGGGTAATGGGGGTGCCATGGGGTGCGACGGGGGCGAAGCTGACAGACTGTGGACGACCAGTACCCAGTACACGGAACACACCCACGGAGGCAGCGCGGTGTCGGATGCGGATGCCAGGACCCCTGCGCAGATCGAGGCGGACATCAAGCTCCGGCGCGACCAGCTCGCCGAGACACTCGACGAGATCGGGGTGCGGGTCCACCCGAAGACGATCGTCGGGGACGCCAAGGCCAAGATCGCCTCAAGTGTCGACCAGTCGCTCGGGCGGGCCTACGTCGGGGCGAATCGCTTCGTCTCCGAGGTGAAGGGCCGGTTCGTCGCGGAGGACGGCGCGCCCCGCCTCGAGCGGATCGTGCCGGTGGCCCTGGTCGTGGTGGGCGTCGTGGGGCTCCTCGCGGCGGGCTCCAAGCGCCGCAAGGGCTGACCCGGAGGCGTACAGGACGCGCGGAGGCAGGTAGGTTCGGGGCGTGAGCGCCAAGACATCTGAACCAAGGACCCACGACGACAAGCTGCCGATCCGGATGCTGCACGACCGCGTGCTCGTGCGCCAGGACACGGCGGAGGGCGAGCGGCGCTCCGGCGGCGGCATCCTGATCCCCGCGACCGCGGCCGTCGGCAAGCGCCTGGCCTGGGCCGAGGTCGTCGCCGTGGGGCAGAACGTGCGCACGGTGGAGCCGGGCGACCGGGTCCTGTACGACCCCGAGGACCGCGCCGAGGTCGAGGTGCGGGGCGTGGCGTACGTCCTGATGCGCGAGCGCGATCTGCACGCCGTGGCCGCGGACCGCTTCGAGGGGTCCGAGGACTCCACCGGCCTGTACCTGTAACACCCCGGGGCCCTGGTGCCCCGGGTCCGCCGCAGCCGAGAAGGGGCTGGTGACCATCGTCACCAGCCCCTTGTGCGTGCCCTTTGCTACCTTGGAAGGAACCCGACGAGACGCGCCGTACCGGGATCCGCAAAGACGACGCACCCCTGAAGTCCCATTTTCGGAGGTGCCGTCATGGCCTGGGTCCTGCTCGTCGTCGCCGGTCTGCTTGAGGTCGGCTGGTCGATCGGCATGAAGTTCACCGAGGGGTTCACCCGTCTGTGGCCGAGTGTGTTCACCGGCGCGGGCATCGTCGCCAGCATGCTGCTGCTGTCCTACGCCGCCAAGACCCTGCCCATCGGCACCGCCTACGGCGTGTGGGTCGGCATCGGAGCGGCCGGAGCCGCGGTGGTCGGCATGGTCGCGCTCGGCGAGCCCGCCACCGCGGCCCGGATCTTCTTCGTGTGCCTGCTGCTCGTCGCCGTCGTGGGCCTGAAGGCGACGAGCGGTCACTGAGGCGACGAGCGGGCACCGCGGCCCGACCGGGTCGGTGAGACCCGGCCGGGTCAGTCGCCGCGGCCGCGTGGCCCGGTGGTCGTCCCCTGAGTGAGCCCGGCCAGGGCGCCCTGTTGGCCGCCCTGGTCGGCGCCGCCGTCGTCGGCACCCCCGTCGGCCCCGCCGGTCGGACCCTGGGTCTGCCCCTGGTCCTGGCCCTGGGTCTGCCCCTGGTCCTGACCGCCGGTCGGGCCTTGGGTCTGTCCCTGGTCCTGGCCGCCGGTCGGGCCCTGGTTCTGACCCTGGTTCTGGCCTTGGTTCTGCCCCTGGTTCTGGCCGCCCTGGTCGGCGCCGCCGTCCGCGGCACCGCCGTCGGCCGCGCCGCCGTCAGTGGCGCCGTCGGTCGCGCCGCCCGTGTCCTCGTCGGGGTCCGGTGCCTCGGCGCTGTCCGACGGGTCCGGCTGCACCGGCACGTCCGCGCCGGGCTCTAGCTCCAGGTCGAACTCCTTGACCGGCTTGCCCTCAAGGGCGTCCTTGGTGAACTGCGCCCAGATCCGCGCCGGATAGCCGCCGCCGTTGATGCGCCGCTCGCCGAGCGCGCCGTACAGCGGGGTCTGTTTGGCCGTGGCCGGGTCCGCGCCCATGATCGAGACGACGGTCGCCAGATCCGGCGTGTAGCCCGCGAACCAGGCCGCCTTGTCCTCCTCCGCCGTGCCGGTCTTGCCGGCCGCCGGGCGGCCCGCGGCGAGCGCCTCGGTGCCCGTGCCGGAGTCGACGACGCTGCGCAGGACCGACGTGGTGGTGTCCGCGGCCTCGCGGCTCACCGCCGTCTTCTCGCCCCGCTCCGGCAGCGCGACGTCCTCGCCGTTCTTGGTGATCTTCTCGACGAGCGTGTACGAGCCGTGCTGGCCGTGGTTCGCCAGCGTCGCGTACGCCTCCGTCATGTCGAGCACGGACGCCGTGGACGGGCCGAGCGCGATCGACGGGGACGCGGTGAGGTCCGGGGTCTTCGGCGGCACGCCGAGCGCGACCGCGGTGTCCTTGACCTTGTCGGAGCCCACGTCGACGGCCATCTGCGCGTACACGGAGTTCACCGACTTGTCCGTGGCCTCGCGCACCGTGATGTCGCCGTACTGGCCGTCGTCCTCGTTGGCGGGCGCGTACTGGCCGCCGTCCCAGCCCTGCACCGGACGCCGGTTGTTGCCGTCGTAGATCGTGTTCGGCGTGATCGGGGTGCCGGACTGCGTGGTCGAGCCGTTCTGCACGGCCGAGGTGAACACGAACGGCTTGAAGGTCGAACCGACCTGGTAGTCCCGTCGGGTGGCGTTGTTCACGAACTGCTTGGTGTAGTCGATGCCGCCGTACATCGCGACGACCTTGCCGGTCTTCGGGTCCACGGACGCGCCGCCGACGCGCACGTTCCGGTCGATCTTGCGGGCCTTCTTGTCGAGCTTCGACATCACCTGGTCGTCGACGGCCTTCACGAACGCGTTCTGGCGCGGCTTCTGCAGGGTGGTCGTGATGCGGTAGCCGCCCTTGCTGAGGGCGTCCTCCTCGATGATCTTGTTCTCGATGAGGTAGTCCTCGACGGCCTTGACCACATAGCCGCGCTGCCCGGACAGGTCCTGGGTGCCCTTGGCCTGGTCCGGCATCGGGAACTTCTGCTTCTTGCGGTCGGCGGCGGGCAGCCAGCCCTCCTTGACCATGCCGTTCAGGACGTAGCTCCAGCGGCCCTGCGCGGCGGCCTTGTTCTCTGGGTGCGTCGCCACGTCGTACGCGTTCGGGGAGTTCACGAGCGTCGCGAGGTACCCGCCCTGGGCCACGGACAGGTCCTCGACGTCCTTGCCGTAGTACGCCTGGGCCGCGGCCTGCACGCCGTACGCGTTGCGGCCGAAGTAGCTGGTGTTCAGATAGCCCTCGAGGATGTCGTCCTTGCTCACCTCGCGGTCCAGCTTGATCGAGATGAAGAACTCCTTCACCTTGCGGGTGACGGTCTGCTCCTGGCCCAGGTAGTAGTTCTTCACGTACTGCTGCGTGATCGTCGAGCCGGACTGCTTGCCCTTGCCGGTGACCGTGTTCCAGGCGGCGCGGAGCATCGCCTTCGGGTCGACGGCGGACTCCCCGTAGAAGTCCCGGTCCTCGGCGGCGAGCACGGCGTGCTGCACGTGCTTGGGGACCTTGGACAGGGGCACGTTCTCGCGGTTCGCGCCCTTGCTGTCGCGGGCCAGCTCGCTGCCGTCGGCGTACAGGTAGACGTTGGCCTGCTTGGTGGCGAGCGCGTTCGCGGGCGGGATGTCGATCAGCAGATAGCCCGCGGTGAAACCGCCCGCGAGCAGCAGGACCACGAAGATGAACCCGGCGAGCACCATCCGCCAGGTCGGGAAGAGGCGCCGCCAGCCCTTGCGCTTGGGGCGCTTCTTCTTGCCCTTCTTCGTCGGCGCGCCGCCCGGCGCGCCCGGTGCGCCGTCACCCGCGGTACCGGCGGCCACGGAGGCGGCAGCGCCCGCGGCGCCCTGCTCGGGCTCGCGCGGGGCCCAGCCCTGGTGCTGCTGGCCCTGGCTCGGACCTTGCCCCTGACCCGGACCCTGGCTCTGGCTCTGGCCCTGCCCCGGTCCCGGGGGAATGGGGCGGAGCTGCTGCGTGGAGGGGTCGGGGGCCTTCGGGCGGCCGACCGGGCGGAGCTGCGTCGTGGAGGGGCCGCCGTCGGGGACGCCGGGGGCGCCCTTCGGAGGGGTCGGGTGGCTGTCCGGAGCGCGGTCGCCCGGCTCGCGGCCCGGTGTGGGATCACTCGGCCGGGAGGCCCGCTCGTCCGGTCCCTCGGCGGGCCCGTCCTGCCGGGCAGCGGGTTCGCTCGGCCGGGCGGTGGGCTCCTCGGGCCCGTCGCCCGGCTGCCGCTGTGGCTCGTCGCTGCTCATGTCTCGCGGAACTCCCAGTTCGCGTCGTACATCTCGTACGCCTCATACATCCAGTACGCCTCGTACGACCCATTGCACACTGTCGCCGTATGCCTTTCCGGCCAGGCACGCTCCGTGGGGCGAAATTGCCTGGCACGGGCGGCCCTGACCGCACTAGGCTCCTGCGCTTTGGTCCGGGCACGAGCCCGGGCGCGGTGGCCTGGAGCGGTACGAGGCCCTCTGAAAGGGATGTTCGTGAGATCAGGACGGTTCCGCCTGTACGCGGCCGTCGCCGCCGGCAGCTTCCGGCGATACGCCACGTACCGGATCGCGACCTTGGCCGGTGTGTTCACCAACACTGTCTTCGGAGTGATCCTGACCTACACCTATATTGCCCTGTGGGACGAGAAGCCTGGACTTGGAGGATACGACCAGGCGCAGGCTCTCACGTACGTGTGGCTCGGGCAGGCGCTCCTGACGACCGTCGCGGTGATGGGCGGCGGCTTCGAGGACGAACTGATGCGGCGCATCCGCACCGGCGACGTCGCCATCGACCTGTACCGCCCCGCCGATCTTCAGGCCTGGTGGCTGGCGGGCGACCTGGGCCGGGCGCTGTTCCAGCTCCTGGCGCGCGGCGCCGCGCCCATGATGTTCGGCGCGCTCCTCTTCCAACTGGCTCTTCCGGGCGACGTGTTGACGTGGCTCGCCACGGCGCTCGCCGTGCTGCTCGCGGTGGTCGTCAGCTTCGCGGTGCGCTTCCTGGTGGCGCTCAGCGCCTTCTGGCTGCTCGACGGCACGGGCGTGGCGCAGATCTCGTGGCTCGCGAGCACGTTCTTCTCCGGGATGCTGCTGCCGTTGAGCGTCTTCCCCGGCGCCCTCGGCGAGATCGCCCGCGCGCTGCCCTGGTCGGCGCTGATCCAGGTGCCCGCCGACGTGCTGCTGGGCGAGCGCTCGGGCGCGGATCTCGCGGGGGCGTACGCGTTCCAGGCCGGGTGGGCCGTCGTGCTGCTCGCCGCCGGGCGGCTGCTGCAGGCCGTGGCCACGCGCCGGGTGGTGGTGCAAGGTGGCTGAAAAGGGCCGACGCGGGGACGGGCGGGGTGCGGGTCCGGTGGACCGCGGGGACGGGCGGGGCGGGGGTCCGATGGGCCCGGCCGGTCCGGCGCGTCCGTCCGGCCTGCGCGAAGGCACCTCCGACGGGCCGGTGGACCGCGTCCGGGACGGCCTGCGCGCCTACCGGATGATCACCGCGATGTGGATCCGCTCCACCCTCGCCTACCGCGCGTCCTTCGTCATGACGGCCCTCGGCAACCTCACGGCGACCGCTCTCGACTTCGCCGCGATCCTGCTGATGTTCTCCCAGGTCGACGTCCTCGGCGGCTACCGGCTCCCCGAGGTCGCCTTCCTGTACGGCGCCGCGGCCTGCGCCTTCGGGATCGCCGATCTCGCCATCGGCTCCATGGACCGGCTCGGCAGACGCGTGCGCGACGGCACCCTCGACACCCTCCTGGTGCGGCCCGCGCCGGTGCTCGCGCAGGTCGCGGCCGACCAGTTCGCGCTGCGCAGGCTGGGCCGGGTGGTGCAGGGGCTGCTGGTCCTCGGGTACGCCGTCACCGCCGTCGACGTCGACTGGACGCCGCTGAAGGTCCTCCTGGTCCCGGTGATGCTGGTCAGCGGCGCGGGGATCTTCATGGCCGTCTTCGTCGTCGGCGCGGCCTTCCAGTTCGTCGCGCAGGACGCCTCCGAGGTGCAGAACGCCTTCACCTACGGCGGCAACACGCTTCTGCAGTACCCGCCGTCCGTCTTCGGCAAGGACCTGGTGCGCGGCGCCACCTTCCTGGTCCCCATCGCCTTCGTGAACTGGCTGCCCGGCCTGTACGTGCTCGGCCGCCCCTATCCGCTCGGCCTGCCGTCGTGGGCCGCCTTCACGCCGCCGCTGGTGGCCGTGGCGTGCTGCGCGCTCGCGGGCCTCGCGTGGCGCGCGGGACTCCGCTCGTACCGCAGCACAGGGAGCTGATACGCCATGGAGCACACGGAGACCGCGGCCGACGTGGTGGACGCCGACTTCATCGCCCTCGATGGCGTCGAGAAGATCTTCGACGTGCGACGGAAGACCGGTTTCCTGCGCCGCGAGCGGCACCAGGTGCGCGCCGTCGACGGCATCACCTTCCGGGTGCCGCGCGGCGAGATGGTCGGCTACATCGGCCCCAACGGCGCGGGCAAGTCGACCACGATCAAGATGCTGACCGGCATCCTCACCCCCAGCGGCGGCCGCCTCCGGGTCGCGGGCGTCGACCCCGCCCGGGAGCGCACCCGGCTCGCCCGCCGCATCGGCGTCGTCTTCGGCCAGCGCACCACCCTGTGGTGGGACCTGCCGCTCATCGACTCGTACCGGCTGATGCACCGCATGTACCGCATCCCCGACAGGCGTTACGCCGAGAACCTCGACCGCTGCGTCCAACTCCTCGACCTGGGCGAGCTGTTGGACGTGCCCGTGCGGCAGCTCTCGCTCGGGCAGCGGATGCGCGGCGACATCGCGGCGGCGCTCCTGCACGACCCCGAGGTGCTGTACCTCGACGAGCCCACGATCGGCCTCGACGTCGTCAGCAAGGCGAAGGTCCGCGCGTTCCTGCGCGACTTGAACGCCGAGTCCGGCACGACCGTCCTGCTGACCACCCACGACCTCACCGACATCGAGCAGCTCTGCAAACGCGTGATGGTCATCGACCACGGGCGCCTCATGTACGACGGGCCGCTGGCCGGGCTGCACGAGGTCGGTGAGAGCGAGCGCACCCTCGTGGTCGACCTGGAACGCGAACTTCCGCCCCTGGAGGTCGAGTCGGCGCGGGTCGTGAAGGTCGACGGGCCCCGGCAGTGGCTGGCGTTCCCGGCCGCCGCGTCGGCCGCGCCGCTGCTCGCCGCGATCGCCGCGCGCTATCCGCTCGTGGACCTCTCCGTGCGCGAGCCCGACATCGAGGCCGTGATTGCCAAGATGTACGCGGACCGGGGGACCTCGTAGGCTGCTGGTATGACGGACGCCGAGCCCACGCCGCCGAACAAACTGCCCGAAGCTGCCGGGCGGGGCACCGCTGGGCCGCCCGCCGCCCCCGGGTCACCCTCCGCCGCCTCCGGGTCACCCTCCGGCGCCGCCGAGCCGTCCTCCACCGCCGAGCCGTCCTCCGCCGCCGCTCCGAGGCCGTCCGCCGAGCTGAGCCCCGCCGAGCTGCGCGCCTCCGACGCCGACCGCGAGAAGGTCGCCGACGCGCTGCGCGAGGCGCTGGCCGAGGGGCGGCTCGACATGGAGGAGTTCGGCGAGCGCCTCGACGCGGCGCTCCAGGCCCGGACCTACGGCGAGCTCGCCCCCCTCACCCGCGACCTGCCGTCCGCCGTCGCGCCCGCGCCCAAGGTGTCCATGGTCAAGCGCTCCGAGGGCGAGGAGAGCGACGAGATCGACTGGGACGAGCGGATCGTCGGCGGCGAGCCCTCGTCCAGCGGGGCCATCGCGATCTGGGGCGGGTTCAACCGCAAGGGCGGCTGGACCGTCGGGCGCCTCTTCACGTCCTTCGCGATGTGGGGCGGCGGGGACATCGACCTGCGCGAGGCGCGGTTCGCCGAGCGGGACGTCGTCATCCGGTGCTTCGCCCTCATGGGCGGCATCCAGGTCACCGTGCCGCCCGAACTCAACGTCACCGTCAAGGGCTTCGGGATCATGGGCGGCTTCAGCGACGAGGCCACCGGGCCCGGCACACCGGGGTCGCCGCGCGTCGTCGTCACCGGCTTCGCCCTCATGGGCGGGGTCGGCGTCGAACGGAAGCTGCGCAAGCGGGAGCGGGCGCGGCTCAAGGCCGAGCGACGGGAGCTGCAGGCGCGGCGGCGGGAGGAACGGCGTGCCTTGCAGGAGCAGCGCAGGGACGAGTGGCGCGCGCTGCATGAGCGGCGCAGGGAGGAACGGCGGCGGCCGAACTGACCTTCGCGGGGCGCCCCGGGCCCGCCCCTTCTCCGAAACCGGGGGCCGCGCCCCCTGGACCCCGGCTGATCGGCGCTTCGCGCCTCGTCCCCAATCGCCGGACGGGCCGGGTTTCAGCCCGTCCGGCGCGCGCCCCGGCGGGCTAGAGCTCCGCGGCCGACGACCCCTTCAGGTCGGCCGGGTCGAACGCCTGGGCCATCCGGCGGAACCCCTCGTCGCTGGGGTGAAGGTTGTCCCCGGAGTCGTACCGGTCGAGCAGCGCCCGGGGGTCGTACGGATCCCGCAGCGCCTTGTCGAAGTCGACGACCGAGTCGAAGACCTTGCCGGAGCGGATCTCCTTGTTGACGGCCTGCCGCACACCCTCCAGGGCGGGCGTGTAGCCCCGGTGTCCACCGAAGGGCATCAGGGTCGCCCCGACGACCCGCAGCCCACGGGCGTGGGCTTGCCGGGTCAGCTCCCGCAGCCCCTCGGTGATGCGCCGGGGATCGGTTTCCTGCGGATTGCGCAGGATGTCGTTGATGCCGAGGGCGATGACGACGGCCTTCACGCCGGTGCGCCCGAGGACGTCCCGGTCGAACCGGGCGAGCCCGCTCGGGTTGGCCCCGGGCCCGCCCCGCGCGCCGGGCCTCCCGTCGGACAGGACGCGGTTCCCGCTGATGCCCTGGTTCACGACGCTGTAGCGCGGCGCGCCGGAGTCCTCGCGGAGCCGGTCGGCGAGGACGTCGGTCCAGCGCCGGTTGGCACCCATGGTGGAGGTGATGCCGTCGGTGATGGAGTCACCGATGACGACGACGGTGCCGTCGGTCTCGCTGCTGAGGACGTCGACGGCGGCGAGATACCGCCAGTAGGGGCTCTGCTCGTGGTACGCCGACCCGCTCGGGTCCTCGGTGTGGTCACCGTCGGCGACGTACGAGATCTGCCGCGCGTGCGGGTGGTACGTCACCGGCCCGGACGCCGTCGGCGAGAACGTCGTGACGAGCAGGTCGGAGTCGTGCGGCACGCGCAGCCGGACCGCGTCGCTGACGATCTGCTGCCCCGGCTGGATCACCACGGACGTGTCACCGCGGAAGGTGAGCCGCCGCAGCGTACCGGCGGCAGCCGTCGGGTTGTTCGAGGCGGTGGCCACGGCGACGGAGGCGTGCGTGACGGTGAGCGGCCGGGTGCCGTACAGGTTCGACAGGGTGATCCGGGTGCTCTCGCCGCCGACGCTGGTGTGCACCACGTTGCGTACGGAACGGCCCGCCATGCCGCGCGCCTCGGTGCCGGGTTCGGCGCCCGCGGGGGAGGCGGACCAGGTGCCCACCCAGGTGCCCGACGAGGCCGGCGCCGCGGAGTTGCGCGGCCCGCGCGGAGAGGCGCTGAGCTGGTCCTTCGTGTCGTCGTCGGCGCCCGTGACGCCGATGTATATGGCCGCAGAGACGACCACGATGACCGCGAGCACGGCGGCCAGCAGTGCATAACCGTGACGCTTGGTCATGCGGGCTGTTTCTCCTCGGGCAGGGGGAGCCCGAGGCTCCGGTGTGAACACCCCATGATGCGTCATGGGCCGCGAGAGGGCCGACACTGCCCCCCTCCGCTCACTCAGACGCCGGGAACTTGTGGTTCGTTCCAGGAGTAGGACTGGAAGAGACAATGCGTACGGGCGATGTGTACGAGTGACGCGCTCGACGAACGTGTACGGCTAGGACGTACGGCGCAGGCGTACGGCCGAGGCGTATGACGAGGGCGTACGGATCACGAGGTACGCGCACCGACAGCGACGCGAAAACGGGGCTTCAGCAATGCAAGGTACGAACACGGAGGAAACGGCCGAGGCGGGCAGGGAACAGCATGCCCGCGACGGCCGCTCCCCGAACGCGGGCGGCGGCTTCGCCGGACCCGGCGCCTTCAGTGAGGCCGACGCCGAGAAGCAGCGCGGCGTCCGCCGGATGAAGCTGACCGCGACGGGCCTGCTGCTGTTCGTCGCGGTCGTGTACGTGCTCGCGAAGTGGGCGCAGAACACGGGCGCCGGCGCCTGGGCCGGATATGTCGCGGCGGCCGCCGAGGCGGGCATGGTCGGCGCGCTCGCCGACTGGTTCGCGGTGACGGCCCTGTTCCGCCACCCCCTGGGCATCCCCATCCCGCACACCGCGATCATCCCGAAGAAGAAGGACCAGCTCGGCGTCTCCCTCGGGGAATTCGTCGGCGAGAACTTCCTCTCCCGCACGGTCGTGCGCCAGCGCCTGCGGGCCGTCGGCATCGGCAGCCGCCTCGGCACCTGGCTGGCCGAGCCGGAGCACGCCGACCGCGTCACCGCCGAGCTGGCCACCGCGCTGCGCGGCGCCCTCACCGTCCTGCGCGACTCGGACGTCCAGGCCGTCGTCGGCGAGGCCATCACGCGCCGCGCCGACGCCCAGGAGATCGCACCCGGCATCGGCAAGATGCTGGAGAAGGTCGTCACCGACGGCGGCCACAAGCGCGTCGTGGACCTCGTCTGCGTACGCGCCCACGACTGGCTGGTGGTGCACGCGGACTCGGTGATGGACGCCGTCGAGGGCGGCGCCCCCGGCTGGACCCCGCGCTTCGTCGACAAGAAGGTCGGCGAGCGCGTCTACAAGGAACTCCTCCGCTTCGTCACCGAGATGCGCGACATGCCGGGCCACCCGGCCCGCGGCGCCCTCGACCGCTTCCTCACCGACTTCGCCTCCGACCTCCAGTCCGACACGGACACCCGCGCCCGCGTCGAGCACCTCAAGCGCGAGGTCCTCGCCCGCGGCGAGGTCCAGGACCTCATCGCCTCCGCCTGGTCCGCGGTCCGCCAGATGATCGTCGCCGCCGCCGAGGACGAGCGCAGCGAACTGCGTCTGCGCGTCCGCGCCGCCCTGCTCTCCCTCGGCCAGCGCATGGCCACCGACGCCCGCCTCCAGGAGAAGGTCGACGGCTGGGTCGAGGGCGCCGCGGTGTACGTCGTGACGACGTACCGCGACGAGATCACCTCCCTCATCACAGACACCGTCGCCGGCTGGGACGCCGAGCACACCTCGAAGAAGATCGAGGCACACATCGGCCGTGACCTGCAGTTCATCCGCATCAACGGCACGGTGGTCGGGTCGTTGGCGGGGCTTTTGATCTATACGGTGTCGCGGGCGCTCGGGGGCTAGCGCCGGTCCGGCCGGTGGGCGCCGGGGCTCGCCAGCGACAGCATCGCCGCCGTCGCGCACAGCGCCGCCGTCCCCACCCACACCAGGTCGTACGATCCGAACGCGTCCCGGGCCGCGCCGCCGAGGAACGCGACGGTGCCCGCGCCCACCTGGTGTGCGGAGTTGACCCAGCCGAACACGACGGCCGCGTCGGGCCCGAAGTGCGCGCGGCACAGCGCGATCGTCGGCGGCACCGTCGCCACGTCGAGCAGCCCGAAGACGACCACGAAGGCGACCAGCGGCGGCCGCACGGTCGCGGTGAGCAGCAGCGGCAGCGCGAGGAGGGCGAGGCCGCGCAGGGCGAAGTACGCGGCGAGCAGCCGCCGCGCGTCCCGGCGGTCGGTGAGCCAACCGGAGGCCACCGTGCCCGCCACGTTGAAGATCCCGATCAGCGCCAGGAGCGACGCGGCGGCCGTCATCGGCATGCCGTGGTCGTGCGCGGCGGGCGCGAAGTGCGTCCACATCACGCCGTTCGTCGATGCCCCGCAGATCGCGAAGGTCCCGGCGAGCAGCCAGAAGGGGCCGGTGCGGGCCGCGCGGAGCAGGACGCGGACGGCGCGCCGTGCCGCTCCCCGGACCGGCGCGGGCCGCGGCACGAACTCCACCGCCCCGTGCGGGCGTTGCCCCACCTCCGCCGGGTGGTCCCGCAGCGTCAGCCACACCAGCGGCGCGGCGAGCACGGCCGCGCCCGCGAGCGTCAGCGCCGCCGCCCGCCACCCGTACCGCCCCACCACCTCCGAAAGCACCGGCAGGAACACGAACTGCCCCACCACGCTCGCCGCCGTGAGCAGCCCCGTGACCAGGCCCCGCCGCGCCACGAACCACCGCTCGGTGACGGTGGCCGCGAACGCCATCGCCGTGGCGCCGGTGCCGAGCCCCACCAGGACGCCCCAGTAGAGCGCGAACTGCCAGGCCGCCGTCATCGCGGTGGCGGTGAGCACGGCCCCGACGCCGACGAGGCCGAGGGCGCCCGTCGTCACGTACCGCATCCCGAACCGGTCCATCAGCGCGGCCGCGAACGGCGCGGTGGCCCCGTACACGACCATGTTCACCGCGCTGCCCACCCCGATGGCGCCGCGCGACCAGCCGAGTTCGGCGTGCAGCGGGCCGACGAGGAGTCCGGCGAGGGTGGTGAAGGCACCCGCCGTGATGATGGCGAGGGCGGCGGTGGCGGCGATGGTCCAAGGGGTGCGGGGGAGGCGGGGTGTTCGCCCCGTGTTCCCCGTGGCCGTCGGCCCGGTCCCCCTGGTCGGCGTGCTCGGCGACGTACTCATGAACCGAGCGTCCGTCCGCCGGGGTGATCGCGACGAGTGGCCAGATGGCCAGGATGTGCAAGTATCTGGCCATGGCGATCCAGGAGGCATACGCGGCCGGGGAACCGGAAACAGAGCGGCGCACCGTCGCCGTCCTCGTCCGCGACGGCGTCCTGCCCATGGAACTCGGCCTGGTCCACCAGTTGTTCGGCAGCGCGCGCGACGCCGCGGGCGCTCCCCTCTACACGCCCCTGACCTGCGCCCTGCGCCCCGGCATGGTCGACACGGACGCCGACTTCCCGATCCGCGCGCCGCACGGCCCCGAGGTCCTGGCGGGCGCGGACACGGTGATCGTGCCCGCGTCGCACCGCGAGGACGAGTCGCTGCGCCCCGGGGAACTGCCCGCCCCCCTGGCCGAGGCCCTGGCCCTGGCCTCCTCCGCGCGCCGTATCGCCTCGATCTGCACGGGCGCGTTCGTCCTGGCCGCCGGGGGCCTCCTGGACGGCCGCCGGGCGACGACGCACTGGCTGTCGGCGGACCTCTTCGCCCGCGCCTTCCCCGCCGTCACGGTCGACCCGGATGTCCTGTACGTCGACGAGGGCGCCGTCCTGACCTCGGCGGGCGAGGCGGCCGGGGTGGACCTGTGCCTGCACCTCATCCGCCGGGACCACGGGGCGGCGGTCGCGGCGGCCGTGGCACGCCGGACGGTGGTGCCGCCGCACCGGGAGGGCGGCCAGGCCCAGTACATCCAACGCCCGGTCACGGAGCCCGAGTCGACATCGACGGGCGCGGCGCGGGCCTGGGCCCTGACCCGCCTCGCCGAGCCCCTGCCCCTCGCCGAACTGGCCGCCCAGTCATCGATGAGCGTCCGCACCTTCAGCCGCCGCTTCCGCGACGAGACGGGCCTCACCCCGGTCCAGTGGCTCACCCAGCGCCGCGTGGACCGCGCCTGCCAGCTCCTGGAGGAGACCGACCATACGGTCGACCGCATCGCGGCGGAGTGCGGCTTCGGCACGGGGGCGTCGCTGCGGGCGCACTTCCAGGCGGGGGTGGGGGTGTCGCCGGGGGCGTATCGGGCGACGTTCAGGGGGCGGTTGGGCACACGTGGGTGACCGTGGCCCTGTACGCATAGGCGGCTGAGTACGCGCACTCGGGCACGGTCGCGCCGGGACCGTAACCGCCGTACACATGAACGCACCGAGCTCGCTGCTGCCTGGCCGGTGGCGTGGCTGGTCATGGTGATGGCCGGGGGTGGTGTGGTGCTGGCGGTGGCGGGGTTCGCGCGGCAGTTCCGGGGGGACGGGCGGGTGGCCTAGGGTCGGCCGCCGGGTGACGCGGGGGTGTGGCTGCCCGGGGGCGTACGGGGCCTACGGTTCAGGGCAGTTGACGAATCCGAGACCGGCGCCCCTGCCGACCCCGCCGCGTCCCGTCCACCCGCACGGCGCTCCCGTACCAGGAAAGGTCCCGGCCCCGACGAGGTGAGGGGCACCCCGCCCACCTCACACCCCTACGCCCACCTCTGGCCGAATGGCTGGACATGTACCGCGATGACCAGGCCGTCCCCAAGTCCCGCGCTACGACCGGAAGGGCCCGTTACATGACCCGTGTGCGCCGCCTACGTTGAGGTCCGCCCGCTGGGCGTTGCCCGCTTGGGCGCCGCCCCTCTCTCGTATCTCGTAACTCGTACGGAGGCTGACGCATGGCTCCGATCATCCCGGACGGCGACTACTGGATCAGGAACGCGGCGTTCGAGGATCTGTACATAGACCTGAGCGGCAGCTCCACCGCCCCGAACACGCCGATCAGCGGCTGGGAGCTGCACAAGGGTGCCAACCAGAAGTGGCGCGTCACGACCACCAACGGCGTGAACCAGTACATCATCAAGAGCGCCGCGGGCGAGTCGTTCATCTCGCAGAGCGACATCCGCATCTACCCGCCCCTGATCGCGGGCCAGCCCGTCCCGCTCCAGTGGTCGATCGAACCAGTCGGCGAAAACCTGTTCCGCATCGCCTTCGTCTACGCCAACGGCGTCATCACCCTCCCGTCGAACAGGAAGGGCACGCAGCTCAACCTGGAGGAGTGGGTGGGAGAGCGGAACCAGAAGTGGTTGTTCGAGTCGGCGTGACGGTCTGACGGCCAGGCGTCTTGAGGTCCTGGCGTCCTGGGGGAGGCGCGGCCCCGCACACCGGGTGGTGTGCGGGGCCGTTGGCGTGCGGCGGCGTGCCTCGGTGTGCGGCGGCGTGCGTCGGTGTGCGGCGCGTGCGGCGGCTGTGGCGGCTTGCGTCAGCTGTGGCGCCGGTCGACGACCACCCAGGACGCGAGCGCCACGCTCCCGGCGACCCCGAGGACGGAGGGCCAGGCGCCGACCTTCTTGGCCAACGGATGAGACCCGGCGAACCCGGCGACGTACGCGGCGCTGAGCGCGGCGGCGGTCTTCGGCCCGGCCTGCTGGCGCCATTGGTACGCGGCGGCGGCTCCGGCGAGGGCGAGGACGGCTCCGCCTAGGGGGCGGTTCTTCGTGAACCGGGCGACGGCGTACCCGCCGACGAGCCCGGCAGCAGCGATGGGGGTGCTGGGAATGCGTCGTGTACGGGCCATGGCGTCAACAACCTCCGTCGTGAGTATGGTCGGATCCGAGGCTACGCCGCGTCTGAACGAGGGCTTTCCACGGGGCCGGAACCGATCATTTCCCCAGCACCCTCCATGTTGGCGATTTCGCTCCAGGGGCTGGCTTCGGAATGGCTCGTTTAGATCGATCGGGATGGGCAGTTGGCGCAAGGGAAGCGGCTCGGTACTCCGTCCGCCGGAGGGTTCTGTCCTTCTCCTGGCAGCTCGCTGAAGTCACCGTTTGCGTTACGGTAGACAATTCCCACGCCGTACTCTGTTAGCAGCTGGCGCGTATCCTCGCTGGGTATCCCAGGTGCGAGCACCATGCAGCGGATCGGCATGCCGTTCTCTATCCTGCTCAAGTGCATTCTGAGGTCCATGAGTTGCATCAGGGCATCCCTCAGCGCTTGCCGTGAGTTGCTGTCTGCTGGCTCATAGATGGTGCGTTCGCTCTGGTCGTAGAGGGTTGCTTCCATTGCCTCCTCCATGCCTCTCACCTGCACTTCCAACCGGCCGACGCGGTGTTGGCGGTTGGTGAGTACGTCGCCGAACTCGGCTGCTATTTGCTCGCGCCGGTAGGTCGCCCTTGCTGCCGATCGATCTCGTTCCCATGATTCCCGGAGGCGAGCTGGAGCCTCTGGGCGCCGCCTGGTTCCAGACTGAACAAACCTGACGTTAGTCTGAGCGACCGGCGGTATTACATCACTTTCGGAGCGTTGGTAAATCCCAAGTGGGCGCAGCCGAAAGACGATGACGTCGCGATCCTGTTGGGACTTGTCACGGGCCTGTCTTATGACATAGGGGCGTTCGTGGTCCACCTCGAAAGCCCCTATGTAGCGATGCGTCCTAATGCCTGTGCCAGGGACTTTCCCATGTCCGATAAACACGTGGAGAGTGCGGTCGTCAAGAGTGTGCTGGAGTATCGCGGCGTTGCCCGTACCAGTGGCGCCAGTGAACGTCTGGTCCCCCTCGGTTCCGGCTCCGGTGTACTCGAAGATGGGACCCAGTCGATCCTCTTCCCGGCGCCAGCCGTCGTGGTAGCCGTACTGCTCCCCCGACTTGATGTCGGAGTAGAGGACTACCGTCTTCTTCTCCACAGATGGGCAGATGCCGCCCTGCGGGCTGCCTCCCAACTCCTTGCGAATTTCCGCTCGCGTGAGGATGTCGCCAGGTTGGAAGGAGGGAGCAACAGTTGACATGTGCACAGGCTAGTAGGCGGCGTTGACACGTAGCACCTCAACTCGCCTGATGTGCCTGAGACTCTTGCGGTTGCCCGTGAGGGGGAGGGGCTGTGCGGGATGATGGCCGTATGGATGGCGGAATGGCGGCGATAGTTGCCGCAGCTATTGGGGTGGCCGGTGCGCTGGGCGGAGCGGCTGTAGGTGGGCTCGCCAGTGTGCGCGGTGCACGCATTGGTGGTGAGGCGGGCGTGGAAGCGGCGCTTGCGCAAGCAGATCGACAAGCCGCGACTGGGCACCAGCAGTGGGTCAAGGAGCAGCGACAGCAGGCTTGCGCCAAGCTGCTGGATGCGCACTCAGCGGCCGAGGACACGCTGAAGCGGGCGGCCGTTGCCATACGCAGAGGTGACGAGTTCCCCGTTGCTGAACGGGACGCATTCCGTGGCCAGGTCTCCGCCATGCAGTCGTGTACGAGCCAACTCGCCCTCTGGGGACCGGAAGCCGTAGTGGTGTTGGCTCAGGTACTCAGGGCGGCGACGGCTGATGCGGCGCAAACGCTGAAGCTCGCGGAGCAGGGTGCGGGCCAGGGGGCTGCGGAATCGGAGGCTCGTTGGCGGGACTGGTTGGAAAGGAGTGAGCACGTAACTGACGTGCGTACGCAGTTCCTTGATCGAGCGGGTGAGGTTCTTCGCGACCCCAACCAGCCCGTCGTCTAGGAACCGCGACTCGTCAATTGGTCGCGCTTCTGGCGGGGCTCTCCACGCGGACAGCGCCCACGAAGGATTCCCAGGCACCGGTGCCAACAGTGATCCAGGGCCCCGGCACGGCCTTGGAGTCCCGCACGGCTATGTCACCAAGGAGCAACGCAACCTCAACGCACTCTCCGCCCATACCGTTGCTGTAACTACTCTTCCGCCACCGGATAGTTGGGGGCAGCGTCATCGGGAGTGGTCCTCCAGAGTTCTCCTGATCAGCAGGGCTGATCGTTGCGGACTCAGGGCCAGCGCCCTGAGGTGATCGAACGCCTTCGCGTAGAGGTCCACGTCCTGAGGTTGTTCGAGGTAGACGGAGTCTGTCAGCCCTTCTCGATACACCATGTCCGGGTCCTCCTGCTCCGGGAAGCCAAGGACCGTGAACGATCCCGCGGTGGGGTAGGCGCCCGCGTCGAACGGCAGGGTCTGCACCGTCACGTTCCTGAACTCCGCCATTTCCAGCATACGTTCGAGCTGGCCCGCCATGACCTGGCGAGATCCGATGACGTGCATGAGCGCGCTCTGGTGCACGACGACCCACAGATCCGGTGCACTGTCGCTCCGCAGCAGTTCTTGTCGTCGCATCCGGACGTCGACCATGCGCTGGACGTCTTCGGGTGTGTGGTCGGCCCAGGCTCGACTCAGCTCCGCTGCGTACGCGGGTGTCTGGAGCAGGCCGGGGATGAACTCGCCTTGGTAGCTGCGCAGGCTGGATGCCGCCTGTTCCAGGCCTACGTAGACGGAGAACCAGGAGGGGACGGCGTCCCCGTGGGCGTGCCACCACCCCTTGGTCTTCGACTCCTTGGCCAAGGACTTGAGTAGATCGCGCAGTTCGTCGGAGGTGGCGTAGAAGCGGCAGAGAGCTTCGACGTCGGACGGTTGGACGCGGCCTTGTCCTGTCTCCATGCGGTTGACCTTGGAGCTGCTCCAGTCCAGCTCCTTGCCCACGTGGTTGCAGGTGAAGCCGTTCTCTTCGCGGAGCCTCTTGAGTTCGATGGCCAATCGACGGCGGCGCGCGGTGGGGGAGCCTGCCATGTCAACTCCTGTTGCTGTAGCGGACGTTCTATCTCATCGGAAGTGACGCGAAAGGCCAATCACTCCATCGGGGGAATCTCGCTATGCATGTTGCACGGCGGGATGAGCGCTGCAACTCTCTCACTAAGAGTGATCGATGGTCACGCAGTGCACGACGTGGTGCGCAGGAGGTAGGGGCGATGATCTACGCCAGCGAAACCGGCAGGCGGGACCCCTGGGGGCGGTCCTTCACGGCAGAGCCGCGCGAAGTCGCAGGCCTGCGGCGAGCGGTGTGGATGCAACTGACTCTGTGGGGACTGCAGGAAGTGGTTGAGGCGGCTCAGACGTGTGTCACAGAACTGACCTCAAATGTCATCAAGCACGTGGGTGCGGGTACGCCCGTAACGCTCACGATCTCCATGGCTGGCACGTTCGTCCGCATCGAGATGCTCGACCCTGATGCGCGAGCACTGCCGACGCTTCTCGCCCCTGGGCGCGACGCGGAATCGGGCCGAGGCATGGCCCTCGTCGATGCGATTACTGACCATCGCTGGGGCGTGTCTGTGCGAGAGGCGGCGAAGGTGGTGTGGTGTGAGCTGGCGACAGACCTTGTCCCGTCGGCTGGCCATGCCGAAGGTTCACGGGCGGCGCGGGTGGAAGGGCATCTCGCCCTGTATGGCGCCGAGCGCGTTGGGCTGTTTTCCCGCTCAGGGCGGCTTGGCGTAGCTGTGGCCGAGGAGGCGGCGATCGATCTGATCGCCGACCTCCTGCACTGGCTCCAGGCTCACGGCTGTGACCCCGACGAAGCGCTAGATCGAGCACAGATCCACTTCGAGGCGGAGGTGGAAGCGGGGAGCTGAGGGAACAGTTGCCTCGGCCAGTCAGCTGGATGGGATCGACGCGTACGTCCACACATCCGCTGGCATCTCGTACTCAAGCTCCCAAGTGATCGCCATGGGTTTGCTGCCCTCATGCGCGACGTAGCGCGCGGGCCCCAGGAGCATCCAAGGCTCGGCGCCGCCGATGTCGGTGTTTTTGTAGCGGCGGACGAAGAGCAGAATGTGGCTTCCGCGCTGGACGTGCTCGCGGTAGCGGCGCCCTGTGGCGGATTCTTCGGCGGTCGCGTTCTGCGACTCCCAGTGGAACTGGGTCGGACTCATGGCGTAGTCCTGATACCGCGTGGTGGGCGAGAACTCTTTCTCGTCCTTCTCCAGGGTGATGAGCAAGGCGTCGGTGCTGATGTCCTTCACCTCAACTACCCCTTGGGCGAAGGAGCCTGGCATCTGGCCGCCGAAGCGGGCTACGCCGAGGGCGGCGAGGATCTCGGACCGGTTGTACGAGCTGTGTACCTTCAAGGGGAGGTCGCGGTGCGGCCCCTCTAGAGGCAAGGGGAAATGATCCGCGTGGGCGAGACAGTGATCAAGGACCTGGCGGAGTTCTTCGCGAACGGGCTTGTGCTTGAGAAGTGAGGAGAGCCCGGCCTGGTAGGTGGAGTGACCACCGGCCTTGTCCCAGATGTTGAAGAAGAGCATGCGGGCGTATGTCTGCTCCCGCGGGGGCAAGGCGTCGTATGCGGGTGCATCGTCGACCAGGAGCCGCTGGTAGGCCTCGATGCGTTCCTTGTCATCGACGTGAAGGAAGGAAGGGACGCGCTTCAGCAGGTTCGACTCACCTTCAGGTGCAGCATCGGCGAGGAGTTTGGCGCCGCGTAGGAGCTTGGTCCACGAGTTGCCATTGCCGCGGTAGATCTCCTTGATCTCCCGGCCGCTCTCTTCCAGGTAGGCAGCCAGTCGCGACTCGCCGTACGCGGATACCTCGCGGACGAGAGTAGTTGAGTTGACCTTGAGCTGCGCCTTGATGTTGCCGATGATGGTCTGCTTGGCCTTGGGCTCCAAGATGATCTGGCAGCGGGACGGCAGCATGGGGAACCCATGCTCAAGGCTGTTCAGTAGGCGCTTCCTCGTCAGGTTCGTCAGCGCCCGGAACTGATTCTCGAAGCGGAATTCCTTGCGGTGCTGGCCGATGAAGTCGAGGACTGTTAGTACGTCCTTGTCCGGTGTTCGACGCAAGCCGCGGCCAAGCTGCTGCAAGAAGAGCGTGGCGCTCTCCGTGGGGCGGAGGAGGAGCAGCGTATCGACGTCGGGGATGTCGAGTCCTTCGTTGAACAGGTCGACAGAGAAGATCACTTGGATCTTTCCGTCCTTGAGATCATCGAGGGCTTGCTTGCGCTCATCGCGGTGATTCTCGCCGGAGAGGGCGACGGCGGCAATGTCATCCCTGGTAAAGCGCTCGGCCATGAAGTGGGCGTGCGATACGGAAACGCAGAACCCGAGCGCGCGCATGGATCTCGGATTCGTGACCTTCTCGCGCACGGACTTCACGATCAGTCGGGCGCGTGCGTGGTCTCCGGTGAGTATATTGCTGAGCTGCCCTGAGTCGTATGCTCCGCGCTTCCACTCCACTGTGCTCAAGTCGGTCTCGTCGCTGATCCCGAAGTACCGAAAGGGGCTGAGTAGTTCGTTCTCCAGGGCTTCCCACAGGCGCATCTCTGCTGTGATGTGCCCCTCGAAGAACTCGTCCTGGATGTTCTTTCCGTCCATGCGCTCGGGTGTCGCGGTGAGCGCGAGGAGTTCCGTGGGCGTGAAGTGGTCAAGGATCTTCCGGTACGTAGGGGACGTACCGTGATGGAACTCATCGATGACGATCACATCGAAGTGGTCAGGCGAGAACCGGTCCAACGCGCGCGAGTTGAGCGACTGCACGCTGGCGAAGACGTGGTCCCACTCCTCGGGACGTTCGCTGCTGTGGAACGACTCGCCGAAGTCCGTGTCCCCCAGGACGCGTCGGTAGGTGTCCCGTGACTGCTCCAGGATCTCCCTGCGATGCGCGACAAAGAGGAGTCGTAGCCTACGGCGTGCTGTGCGCGACAACTGCTCGTAGTCGAGCGCAGCCATCACCGTCTTCCCCGTCCCTGTCGCGGCGACGAGAAGGTTGCGGCGACGGCCACGTACTGCGCGCTCGACCTCCAAGCGCTCCAGCATGTCCTTCTGGTGGGGGAACGGGGTGAAGCCTATGCCGGTGCGTGTGCTGCTGCGCATGAACGTCCTCGGTCATATGCGGACATGGCCGTGGCGGGAATCGTGGCCATGCAGGTCAACCAAGCGAGTCTGACCGTTGTGCAGCGAGTGCGCACGGGGGCTCGACGAAACCGGACGTGGGGTTCGCGCCCTCAGCGCCTACCCAGCCCCGTGACACTCCCCATAAGCCCGCCCCGACCCACACCAACACCCATCCCCCCGCTCCGGCGGCCACCCCACAGCCCGCCCCCGCGCAGCCAGCGTCGTCGCGTACTGCGGCAGCAGTAGCGGGTCGTCGGGAGAGGCGCCCTCCGAGGCGGCGAAAGCCTCGTAGGAGGGGACCGTGCCCGTCACGATGCCCAAGTTGGGCGTGCCGGAGGCTGCCAGCTCGCGCAGCGATGACTCTATGGTCGCCAAGTGGGCCTCTTCGGAGGGGTATTCCGTCGAGAGGGACGGGTACGCCGTGAGGAGTTCCGTCAGTTCTGTGGACGGCCAGTGCAGGACCGCTACCGGGAACGGGCGGGAGAGGGCCTCGCGGTACGAGCCCAACTCGGACTGGAGGCGGGCGATTTCGGCGCGGAGGTCCTCGGGGTTCTCGGAGCCGAGGGCCCAGACCCGCTTCGGGTCGTGGAGTTCGTCCAGCGGTACCGGCGCCCGGCCCGACGCCGCCGCGCGCGAGCGGTGCACCTGGTCCGCCAGGCCGTCCCACGCGTCGTGCTCCGCGCCGAGCAGGCGGCGTACCCGGTGGCGACCGAACAGCAACGGGTGGGTGGGGTAAGGCGGTTCGGCCCCCGCGTCCGCGCTCGCCGGCGGCAGCAGGCGCGTCAGTGCCTGCGTGAACGTCTCGTGCGCCTGGTCCAGCTCGTCGTGGGCCTCCAGCGCCTCCGCCACGATCACCCACGGCGCCGCGTCCGCCGGCGCCGTGCCGCGGACGCCGTCTATGATCGCCCGCGCCTCCGCCTCGTGGCCGTACTCCCAGAGGTTCGCCGCCTTCAGCGCGCGGATCAGGGTCGGGTTCTCCGGCGGGTGCGACGCCGACGGCGACAGCAGGCCGTCGTAGAGCGTCGTCGCGCGGTCACGGGCGTCGGCCAGCTCAAGGTGGGCCGCGGCCTGCAGCAGCAGGTGTTCCGCGTCCTCCGGATAGAGGCCCGCGGTGCGCTCCAGGCGCTCCGCTTCGGCGATGTGGTCGACGTGGTCGGCAGGCGTGTCGGGGCGCATGGGTGACACCGTACTGCCGTTCCCGGGGTGGGGTGTATGGGGTGTGGCGCGGTCGCGTCATCGCGGGTCCGGGCGAGCGCGGGTCTGGTCTGTTGCGGGCTCCGGCCCTATCTTGCGGCTGCCCGGCCAGCAGGGAGGTGGACCAGTGGTACGTCCGGCCCGGACACGGGTGCCCGTTGTCGTCCACGGGCAGGCCCCCGCCCGCCGCCCCCTCACCCGCCTCCTCTGGTACGCCGCCGAAGCCGTCCTCACCCTCGGCCTCGTCCTGCTCCTCCTCGTCGCCCATCAGCTCTGGTGGACCAACCGGCAGGCCCGCGCCGCCGCCGAGAAGAAGGCCGACTCCCTGGAGCGGGAGTGGAAGGAGAAGGCGGGGGAGGGTGCGGCGCGCGCTCGGGGATCTTCCGGCGAGGGCGGTGCCGTCCGCGACCGCGGCACACCCCGCGGTGCCCCCGGCACACCCCCGCCCCCGCACATCCCCACCCGCGGCGCCCCCGCCGGACCCCCCACCCAGCACGCCTACGCCGTCCTCCGCATCCCCCGCCTCGGCCTCCGCGTCCCCGTCGCCGACGGCGTCAGCAAGGGCGGGGTGCTCAACAAGGGGTACGTCGGCCACTACCCCCGCACCGCCCGGCCCGGCCGCCCCGGGAACTTCGCGCTCGCGGGGCACCGGAACACCCACGGCGAGCCCTTCCGGCACCTCGACCGGCTGCGCCCCGGTGACCGGATGACCGTCGGGACGCGGGACGCCGTCTACACGTACACCGTCGACAAGACCCTCGACCGCACGAGCCCGCGCGACGGCGGCGTCATCGCGCCGGTGCCGCGCAGCGCGGTCCGGCCGGGGCACGGGTACGACCGCGCCGGGTACTACGTCACGCTCACCACCTGCACCCCGGCGTACACCTCCAAGTACCGCCTCGTGGTGTGGGGGAAGCTGACGGCCATGCGGCCCCGTTGAGCGAGGCGCGGCCCCACCCAGGACGCGGCCTCACCCATAGACGCGGCTCCACCCGGGAGACGCGCCCCCACCCAGGCCGAGCGGCCCGATTAAGCTGCTGCCCCGTGATCAAGCGCCGCCCCCACCTCCTGTGGCTCCTCGTGCCCTTCGTGCTGTACGTGGGGGCGTTGCCCTTCGTCAATCGCGTACGGCCCCTCGTCCTCGGGCTGCCGTTCCTGTTCGCCTGGCTGCTCGCGGCCACCCTCGTCACGCCGGTCGCCGTCTGGCTCGCCTACCGCGGGGACAAGAACACGCGGCGGCGGGTCTCGTGAACGCCACCATCGCCACCAGCATCTTCGCTGTCTTCATGGTGGCCACCGTCGGCCTCGGGCTGCTGGCCGTACGAGGGCGGAGGGCAGGGGACGCCGAGAGCTCCCCGAAGGGCGCCCTCGCCGAGTGGTCCGTCGGCGGGCGCTCCCTCGGGACCGTGCTCATCTGGGTGCTGATGGCCGGTGAGGGCTACACCAGCTTCAGCTATCTGGGTGCCGCGGGCTGGGGGTACAACTACGGCGCGCCCGTCCTGTACGTCGTCGCGTACATGTCCTGCGGGTACGCGGTGGGGTACGTCGTGGGGCCGATGCTCTGGGCGTACGCGCGGCGCCACGGGCTCGTCGGCATCACCGACATGGTGGCGCACCGCTACGGGCGGCCGTGGCTCGGTGCCGCCGTCGCCGTCATGGTGACGGTCTTCCTGCTGCCGTACATCCAGTTGCAGATCACGGGCATGGGCGTCGTCGTCTCGACGATCTCGTACGGCGCCATCAGCCTCAACTGGGCCTATTTCATCGGCTTCGCCGTCACCACGGGGTTCGTGGTCGTCAGCGGGCTGCGCGGCAGCGCCTGGGTCTCCGTGCTCAAGGACGTCCTCGTCATCGGCACGCTCGCGTTCCTCGTCGTGTACGTGCCGCTGCACTACTTCGACGGGTACGGGGACTTCCTCGACCGGGTCGTGCGGGAGAAGGGCGACTGGCTGACGCTGCCGGGCAGCGGGAACAGTCCGTACGGGCAGGCGTGGTTCGCCACGACCACCTTCCTGAACGCGCTCACCGTCGTCATCTTCCCGACCACCGTCGCGGGCTATCTGGGCGCCCGCAGTGCCGACGGGCTGCGCCGCAACGCCGTGCTGCTGCCCGCGTACAACATCCTGCTGTTCGTGCCGATGCTGCTCGGCATGGCCGCGCTGTTCGTGGTGCCGGGGCTCACCGGGGCCGGGTCGAACCTGGCGCTGTTCAAGCTGGTCGTGGACTCGCTGCCCGCGTGGGTGGTGGGGCTCGTCGGGGTCGCGGCCGCGCTGTCGTCGATCGTGCCGATGGCCGTGTTCATGCTGGTCATCGGGACGATGTGGGGGCGGAGCGTGCTGTCGCTGCTGCCGGCGCTGCGGGCGCCCGCGCGGCAGAAGCGCGCCTCGCAGACCGTCGTCGTGGTCGCGGGCGCGCTCGCCCTCGTCATGACGTACGCGGCGCCCAACACCCTCGTACGGCTCTCGCTGATCTCGTACGAGGGGATGGCGCAGCTCCTGCCGATGCTGCTGCTCGGCCTGGTCTGGCGGCGGCTGACGCTGGTGGGGGCCGTGAGCGGGCTCGTCGTGGGGGTGGCGATCGTGTGCGGGCTCGTCTTCACCGAGCGCGACCCGGTGTTCGGCGTGAACGCGGGGATCGTCGCGCTCGCGGCCAATCTGGCGGTGGCGCTCGCGGTTTCGTACGCCGGTCCTGCCGACCGGGACACCCGGCCGGACGGGGAAGTGCTCGCGCGGGACCCGGCCGACGAGGACCTCGGGGACGGCCCCGACGAAGGCGTCACCCCCGCCCCGGGCGGCGCTCCCGCAGCAGGACGACGCTGACCGCCGCCACCACCGCGAGGCCCGCCGCCTGCGGCACCGAACTCGGCCTCGCCGGGGAGTGCCCGCGGTGCGGCGGCCTCGTACCGCTGGAGGACGTGGAGATGCCGCCGGGACCCGGGCTCGACCCCGACCCGGCCGACCCGGTCAGCCGGGCGATGCTCGGACCGCGCAGGCTCCTTCAGCCCGTCCGGATCGATCCTGTATAAACAGCAGCAGGACATCTGAGCGAGCGACGGGACGAGGGGAGGTGGCGACGTGGTCAAGGATCTGACCAAGCGGGTGCTCGGCAAGTGGCTCGCCGCGCTGCGCCCCGCCGCCCTGTTCCTCTTCCTCCTCGTCGAGACCGTCCTCGCCGACACCGGCAGCCTCTCCGCCGCCGTCGCGCTCGCCGCGACCGCCGCCGCGGGCTCCGCCCTCGCCCTGTGCTCGCTGCTCGCCGCGCGCTGTGCGCCCGCCGTGCCCCGCACCCGGGTGCGCACCGCCATCCGCGACCGCGAGCAACGCACCGCGTTCCTGCCGCAGCGCGACCCCGACGCCCGCGGCCGCACCCGGCCGCGAGCACCCGGCCGTCCCCTCCTGACGGCCGCGTAGGGGACTTCCGGGTTTCCCGGATCTTCCGGACCTCCACGAGTCCGGCTCCCTGACCCCGCGCGGGTCGTCATGCCGACACGTCCGCCTCCCGCTGAGGCATTCCGGCACGACGAGACCCCCGGAGGGCTCACCCATGTCTTTCTTCGCCAGCCTGGTCGCCGACCTCGCCGACCTGCTCGCACCGCTGTTCCACGGCTCGGCGATGGCCGCGGCCATCGTCCTGGTCACCGCCTGCGTGCGCCTGCTCGTCCACCCCCTGTCGCGGGCCGCCGCCCGCGGCCAGAAGGCCCGCGCCAAGCTCTCGCCGCAGATCGCCGCGCTGCGCGAGAAGCACGGCAAGAACCCGGAGAAGTTCCAGAAGGCGGTCATGGAGCTGCACCGCGAGGAGCAGGTCTCGCCGCTGTCCGGCTGCCTGCCCGGCCTCTTCCAGCTGCCCGCCTTCTTCCTGCTCTACCACCTGTTCTCCAGCTCGGACATCGGCGGCAAGGCCAACGAACTCCTCGACCACAAGCTGTTCGCGGCGCCCCTCGGCGGCCGTTTCGCGGACGCCCTCGGCGACGGCGGCCTCTTCGGCGCGGCCGGGCTGCTCTACCTCGCCCTGTTCGCCCTCGTCACCGCCGTCGCGACCTTCAACTACCGGCGTACGAAGCGCCAGCTCGCCGCGAACCCGCCGGCCGCGCCCGGCGGCGAGCAGGCGCCCGGCGCGAACGCCATGGCCGCGATGGGCAAGTTCATGCCGTTCATGTCCTTCATGACGCTGTTCACGGTGGCCGTGGTGCCGCTGGCCGCCGCGCTGTACGTGGTGACCAGCACGACGTGGAGCGCCGTCGAGCGGGCCGTGCTGTACCGGGACATGCCGACCGGGGCCGGTGCGATGGGGGCGGCGGCCGTGCTGTGACGGTTCTGCCGCGCGGGACGCGACGCCACCGGGCCCGGGATGCGACGCCCACCGGGCACGGGGTGTGACGGTCCAGTACGTGAACGGGGTCTTGCGGAGCGGACGCCGAGCTTGGAGGATCGGCCAAATCGCCGGTGCTCACACTCATCGGCGACACCTCCGATGGCCGCACACCATCCGGGACCCCGCTCGACCCCAGGGAGTCAGACCATGAAGCTGCTGCGAGTCGGTACGGCAGGCGCCGAGCGCCCGGCGCTGCTCGACGCCGGGGGCACCCTGCGCGACCTGTCCGGCACGGTCGCCGACATCGACGGCGCGCTGCTCGCGGACGACGCCGCGCTCGCCCGCGTCCGCGCCGCCGCCGACGCGGGCACGCTGCCCGCGCTGCACCCGGCCGGGCTGCGGGTGGGGCCGCCGCTCGCCCGCATAGGCAAGGTCGTGTGCATCGGCCTGAACTACCACGACCACGCGGCCGAGACCGGCGCCGAGCCGCCCGCCGAGCCCGTGGTGTTCTTCAAGGCGGCGGACACCGTGGTCGGCCCCGACGACACCGTGCTCGTACCGCGCGGCTCGGTGAAGACGGACTGGGAGGTCGAGCTGGCCGTCGTCATCGGGCGCACCGCGCGCTATCTGGAGTCGCACGAGGAGGCGCTCGCGCACGTCGCGGGATACGCGGTCGCGCACGACGTCTCCGAGCGCGAGTTCCAGATCGAGCGCGGCGGCACCTGGGACAAGGGCAAGAACTGCGAGACCTTCAATCCGCTCGGCCCCTGGCTGGTCACCGCCGACGAGGTGCCCGATCCGCAGGCGCTCGGGCTGCGCCTGTGGGTCAACGGCGAGCTGAAGCAGGACGGGACGACGGCCCAGCAGATCTTCCCGGTCGCGGAAGTGGTGCGCTACGTCAGCCAGTTCATGACCCTGTACCCGGGCGACGTGATCAACACCGGTACGCCGGCCGGGGTCGCCCTCGGCCGGCCCGAGCCGAAGCCGTATCTGCGGGCCGGGGACGTGGTGGAGCTGGAGATCGACGGTCTGGGGCGGCAGCGGCAGGAGCTGAAGGGGGCCTGACGTCCGGTCAGGTGCCGTGGGGCCGGGTCCGGTCCGGGGCCGGGCCCGGGGTCGGGTCCGGTCCGGGTCGCGTCCGCGGGCGTAGGCCAATGGGGGAAGCGGTGAGCGTGTCTCCCATTACTTTTGTCTTAATTACGCATATTTCCGAGTATGCGAAGAAAACGTTCAGCGTATGTGGCGGCGGCAGTCACCGTCGCGGCCGCCGCCATCGTCGGCGGTCTGGCCGGTCTTGGTGTCGCCGATCCCCTGCCCGGTGGGCTCGGCCCCTGCAAGGGCGCGGCCTGTCCGGAGAACGGGTACCCGGAGGTGAACAACGGCCCGGTGGCGGGCCGGGACGAGAACATCAACGTCTTCGTCGGCGAGAACATGCTGGTGCGCGAGGCGGCCGCGGAGGCCGAGGGCAAGGTCGTCGTCCTCGGCGAGTTCGACCAGAACAAGCGCGCCGGGGCCTCGCAGATCTACAACGTGGGCGTCGCCGGTGTGGGCTCCCGGGTGCCGCCGCCCAACGGCTCGGACTTCCTGACGGTCGGCGGCGACCTGACCGTCGCCACCGGGCAGCGGCTGCTCGCCGAGGAGGGCAGCGTCTCCGGGGTCGTGCGGTACGGCGGTGCCGTGCTCAGCGGCCGGGTCATCCCCGCGCCGGTGTACGACGCCAACGCCACCGACAAGTACGCGATGCTGCCCGCCCAGCTGACCGAGGCCAGCCAGTGCTACGCGTACGAGAACGGCTCGCCCCGTGAGACCACCGGCACGGCGGTCAACAACGGCAGCGAGACCGTCTTCACCGGTGACGGCACCTCCAAGATCCAGGTCTTCAACGTGGACTTCGACATGGTCAGCCGCACCGGCGGCGACCAGGGCATCTCGTTCCGGAACATCCCGGACGACGCCACCGTCCTGGTCAACCTCGTCGGCGACGCCCGCACGGTGCGCACCTACAGCGGCCTGCTGTCCGGCGTCAGCCGCGAGAAGCTGCTGTGGAACGTGCCGGACGCCTCCTCGGTGCGGTTCGGGGGCAGCGGGCAGTTCCAGGGGAGCGTGCTCGTCGGGTCGCCCGGCAGCTCGACGACGGTGACGCTGCCCGGCATGAACGGACGCTTCTTCACGGTGGGTTCGCTGACCCACACCTCGCTGGCCGGGGGCGGCCAGGAGATCCACGCGTACCCGTTCACCGGCGATCTGCCGTCGTGCACGGCGCCGTCCCCCTCGCCGTCGGACAGCGACGGCCCGAGCCCTTCACCCTCCGACAGTGACGGGCCGAGTCCGTCCCCCTCCGACAGTGACGGGCCGAGTCCGTCCCCCTCCGACAGTGACGGCCCCAGTCCTTCGCCGTCGGACAGTGACGGGCCGAGTCCTTCGCCCTCCGACAGTGACGGGCCCAGTCCTTCGCCCTCGGACAGCGATGGCCCGAGTCCTTCGCCGTCGGACAGTGACGGGCCCAGTCCTTCGCCCTCCGACAGTGACGGCCCGAGTCCTTCGCCCTCCGACAGTGACGGGCCCAGCCCTTCGCCCTCGGACAGTGACGGCCCCAGCCCGTCCCCGTCGGACAGCGATGGCCCGAGTCCGTCCCCGTCCGACTCGCCCACGCACCCCCACCCGCAGCCCAGCCCCAGCAAGAGCGACGAGATGGCCCACACCGGCACCTCGTCCGGTGAGCTGGCGCTGGTGGGCGCGATCGCCGCGGCCCTCGTCGGGACCGGTGTCGGGTTCGTGGTGATGATCCGCCGCCGCGCCGAGGACCAGGCGGACTGAGCGGACCGAACCGAGGAGCTGTCGATCCGGGCGGGCCGCCCCGTGTGCTGAGCGCGCGGGGCGGCCCGCCCGGTCCTCCGGGCCGTCAGGACGCGATGAAGCGCTCCAGGGCCGCCACCACCAGCGCGTGATCCGCGAGCTGGGGGAGGCCCGAGACGACCACCGTGCCGATGACGCCCGCGCCCTCGACCGTGATCGGGAAGGCGCCGCCGTGCGCCGCGTACCGGTCGGGGTCGAGGCGCGAGGACTCCTCGAACGTCGTGCCCTTGGCGCGGAACCTGCTGCCCACCAGGTACGAGGAGCAGCCGTACCGCTCGACGACGCGGCGCTTGCGGTCGATCCACGCGTCGTTGTCGGGCGTCGAGCCGGGCAGCGCGGCGTGGAAGAGCTGCTGGCCGCCGCGCCGGATGTCGATGGCGACCGGCGCCTCGCGCTCCCGCGCCATGTCCACCAGGAGGGAGCCGAGCGCCCAGGCGTCGTCGTACGTGAAGCGGGGGAGCGTCAGGCGGCGCTCCTGCTCCTCCAGTTCGGCGACGGCGGGGGCGGCGGGGGCTTCCGTGGGTGTGGCGGGGCGCGTGGTCACAGGGTCACCGCCACGCCCTCGCGGGCCGAGCGCCGCGCGGCCTCCAGGACGTCGAGCGTCGCGGCGGCCTCCTGCGCGGTGACCGGGTTCGCGCCCTCGCCGCGCAGGGCGGCGGCCACGGCGGCGTAGTACGCGGGGTAGTCGCCCGGCAGCGTGGGCTCGGGGCGGCCGCCGCCGGTCAGCGGGGACTCGCCCGAGCCGACCCGGCCCCACAGGGCCTCCGGCTCCACGCCCCACGGGTCCCCGGCCGCCGGTCGCCGGCCCTCGCGGAGCGCGGCCTCCTGCGGGTCGAGGCCGTACTTCACATAGCCCGCCGCCGAGCCGAGCGCGCGGAAGCGCGGGCCGAGCTGGGCCGTCGTCGCGCTCACGTACAGGTGCGAGCGGACGCCGTTCGCGTGCGTCACGGCGATGAACGTGTCGTCGTCGGCCTGCGCGCCCGGCCTGCGCACGTCCGCCTCCGCGTACACCCGCACCGCCGGGCCGAAGAGGACCAGGGCCTGGTCGACCACGTGGCTCCCCAGGTCGTACAGCAGGCCGCCGATCTCCTCGGGGTCGCCGGACTCGCGCCAGCCGCCCTTCGGCTGCGGGCGCCAGCGCTCGAAGCGGGACTCGAAGCGCTGTACGTCGCCGAGCTCGCCGTCGGCGATCAGCTTGCGCAGGGTGCGGAAGTCGTTGTCCCAGCGGCGGTTCTGGAAGACGGAGAGGAGCAGGCCGCGTTCGTCCGCGAGGGCGGCCAGGTCGCGGGCCTCGGCCGCGGTGCCCGCCAGCGGCTTGTCCACGACGACCGGCAGGCCCGCCTTCAGCGCGGCGGTGGCGAGCGGTACGTGCGTCTTGTTCGGCGACGCCACGACGATCAGGTCGAGGTCGTCCGCGCGGGCCCACAGCTCGTCGGCGTCCGCCGCGCAGCGCAGGTCCGCGCCGAACTCGGCGCGCGCCTGCGCCTGCCGCTCGGCGTTCGACGTGACCACCGTGTCCAGGGCCAGGCCCTCGGTCGCGGCGATCAGGGGGGCGTGGAAGACGGAGCCCGCGAGGCCGTAGCCGATCAGGCCCACGCGGAGGTCATGCGTGCCTTGAGTCATGCCCTCTACTTTGGCAACGGTGTTGCCAAAGTGCAAGCGATGCCCACAATGGGGGTGTGAACAGCGAGAAGAGGCCGGGGGTTCCCGGCGGGACCGGGGTGAATCTGCGGGCGCTGCGGGGGCACAACGCGGCGCTTGTGCTTGATCTCCTGCGGCGGGCCGGGGGCGAGGGAGTGGGGCGGCTGGAGCTGGCGTCGCTGACCGGGCTCACGCCCCAGGCCGTCAGCAAGATCGTCGCCCGGCTGCGGGAGGAGGGTCTGGTCGCCGACGCGGGACGCCGGGCCTCCACCGGGGGCAAGCCCCAGACGCTGCTCCGGCTCGTTCCCGGGGCGGGGTACGCCGTGGGGGTGCACCTTGAGCGGGACTCCCTGGTGGCCGTGCTGGTCGACCTGAGTGGGGTCGTGGTCGCCGAGCGGCGGGCCGGGGTGGACTTCGCGGGCGGGGCCGACGCCGTCGTCGAGGCTGCCGCGGAAGCGGTGACCGCGCTGGTCAGCGGGACTTTGGTGGGCCTGGAAGCAGGGGCACCCGGCACCGGGGGCTGTGCCCACCCGTTCCGCCCTGCGGAACAACTGCCCACAGCGGATACAGCGGATACAGCGAACACGGCGGTTGCGGCCGGAGAGCGGCTGCCCACAGCGGGGAGCGTAGTTCTCGGCGTCGGCGTCGCCCTCCCCGGGCCGCTCGACCACGTCGCCGGAGTGCTGCAGCGGGTCACCGGGTTTCCCGAGTGGGACGGGTACCCCTTGCGGGACGTGCTCGCCTCGCGGCTCGGGCTGCCCGTCGCCGTGGACAAGGACACCAATGCCGCCGCGCTCGGGCTCGCGCTGGGCGGGGCCGCCGAGTCGTTCGCGTATCTGCATCTGGGGACCGGGCTCGGGGCCGGGCTCGTGCTGGGCGGGGGGTTGTACCGGGGGGCGCGGACCGGGGCCGGGGAGTTCGGGCACCAGGTGGTGCAACTGGACGGGCCGCCCTGCGAGTGCGGGGACCGGGGGTGTGTCGAGGCGTTGTGCCTGGCCGCCGTCGCGCGGGGGGACCTCGACGAGGCCGCGCGGGTGCTCGGGACCGCCGCTGGCAACCTGGTCGCGCTGCTCGACATCGACCTCGTGCTGCTCGGCGGGCGGACCGTCGGTGCCGCCGAGGAGTTGTTCGTACGGGGGGTGGGTGCCGTCGTCGCCGAGCGGGCCCGGCGGGAGGGGGCGCGGGCGGCCGTCGGGGTGCGGGTCGCGCCCGGGGGTGACCGGGGGGTCGCGGAGGGTGCCGCGCAGCTCGTCCTCGCCCCGCTGTTCGGCCGGGAGAGTGCCGCCTTTCCCGCCAATCGGACTTGACGAAGAATCGGCTGTTAGGGGGGAATCGGCCAGCCGAACGGGTCCCCGGTGGCGGTGGGGCGGGTGCGGGGTCGCGCGCGCGTGGCAGGGTCTGGGCCGTGCCCCGTTGTGCCGTCCGGCCGTGCGCCGGACATCTCAACGGGCGCTGTCCCGCCGCCAGTTCGGCCGTCCCCGGCGCCCCGCGCACCCGGCCACCAGCAAGGACCCCCATGCGACTTCGCAGTTCCCGTTCGGCAGGCGTCGCCGTCGCCGCCGCCGTCACCCTCGTGCCCGCCGGGGCCGGGGTGGCGGCGGCGGTCGGCGACCCGGCGGGGGCGAGCGGTCCGGGCGCGCTGCGGCCGAGCTGTGCGACGGGCGCCGGTGACGGGTTCCCGATCAGCACCCGCATCAGCGGCGGCCCGGACACGTACGAGCGCGGCGGCGGCTTCCGCGCCTGGTCCCTGGAGTTGACCAACACCACGGACGACACCTGCGGAAACGTCCATCCGGTCGTGGTGCTCGTCGACCGCGCCAAGTCCCTGCGGCCCGGTCAGGTCCAGTTGGAGTTCGACGACGGGACGCGACGGCGGCCGGTGCGGTTCGAGCGGACGGACCGGGACGAGAACGTCGGCGTCCTCGGCGGGGGCGACGCGGCGCACGCGGGCCCCGGCTTCACCCTCGCCCCCGGCAGCACCCGCACCGTCGGCCTCCGGCTCGCCTTCAGCTCCGACGCCGCGCCCGGCCGGGTCGTGGCGAGCGCCGCCGTGGTGCGGCGCCGCGACGACGACGGGGACTGGGTGGGCGCCTCCAACGACTACACGTTCGACCTCGTCGGCGCGGACGGGCCCACCGGCCCGACCGCCGCCGAACTCGCGAAGACCGGCCCGGGACACCTGCCCGGGCTCGGGGTCACCGCCGCCGCCCTCCTCCTCGGCGGCGTGGCCCTTGTGGTGGGATCTCGGCGCCTTCGGGCCAGAGGGAGCTGACACAGCCGTCCCGCCGCCTCCGGAAAGGCCGTGTCCGTGCCGCCCCAGCCGAGCAACACCCGGCGGCACGGGCCCGGCCTTCCTCGTGCTCCCGGTCGCGCGGGCGCGGAGCGGGGTACGCCCGCCGCCCCCCCACCCCCGCGACGTGCGAACATCTGCCCGTGGACAAGCCCAACGCCGCCCCGCCCGACCACCTGCGCGACCAGGCCCCCGGAGCCCCGATCCGCTCCGGCATCCCCGAGCACGGCCGCATCCCGAAGTACTACGCCGTGAAGGCCCGCATCGCGGAGCTGATCGACGAGTTGGGCGACGGGCGGACCCTGCCCACGGAGCGGGACCTCGCCGAGCGGTACGAGGTCGCCCGCGAGACCGTCCGGCAGGCCCTGCGTGAACTGCTCCTGGAGGGCCGCCTGCGCCGCCAGGGCCGCGGCACCGTCGTCGCCGGGCCCAAGCTGGCACAGCCCCTGTCGCTCGCCAGCTACACCGAGGGCGTCCGCAGGCAGGGCCGCACCCCCGGCCGTACCCTCATCTCCCTCGACCGCTTCCCGTGCCCGGCCGCGCTCGCCGCCGACATAGGAGTGCCGGTCGGCGAGCCCGTGTGGCACATGGAGCGGGTGCTGCTCGCCGACGAGGAGCGGGTGGGCCTGGAGTCCACGTACGTCTCCGTGGCGCGGGTGCCGCGCCTGGACCGGGACTTCGAGCCCGACTCGTCCTTCTACGCCTACCTGCGCGAACAACTCGGCATCCCCTTCGGCGACGCCGACGAACGCATCGAGACGGTGCTCGCGACCCCCCGCGAGGCCCTGCTCATCGGGACGCCGCCCGCGCTGCCCATGCTCCTCATCCACCGCGTGTCCCGCGACACGCAGGGGCGGCCCCTGGAGCGCGTGCGCACCCTCTACCGAGGCGACCGCTTCTCCTTCACGGCGCACCTGGCCAGCGAGGGCTGACCTGGCCCGGCGGCCCGCTCCGGCGGCACGCGGGCCGAAAACCGGCCGAACCGCCCCTTCCCGTACGCCAGTTGGTCCGTGACGATTACGGAATGGTAACGGGTCTAGTCCAAGCTTGAGAGGCCGTTCACCGTCCCGTTGCCAACCGGACCCCGCCGGGTCACCCGTCGACAGGAGCGTTGCCGTCGTGAGAGTCATCGTCGTAGGAGCCGGCGTGGTGGGAACCATGCACGCCTGGCACGCAGTGGAGCGCGGCCACGAGGTCGTACAGATCGAGCGCGAGAGCGAGGCCCGCGGGGCGTCGCTCCGCAACTTCGGGCAGATATGGGTCAGCGGCCGCGCGGGCGGCGAGGAGCTGGACACGGCGCTGCGCGCCCGTGAGCTGTGGGAGGAGATCGGCGCCCGCGTCCCGGGCCTCGGCTTCCGCGCCATCGGCTCGCTGACCCTCGTGCGCAACGAGCGCGAGCGGGCCGTCGCCGAGGCCGCCCTCGCCCGCCCCGACGCGGCCGCCCGCGGCTACAAGCTGCTCGGCGCCGACGAGGCCCGCGCGCTCAACCCGGCGCTGCGCGGCGCGTTCACCGCCGCCCTGTGGTGCGAGCGGGACGCGGCCGTCGAGCCGCGCACCGCACAGCTGCACCTGCGCGCTGAGCTGCTCAAGTCGCCCCGCTACACCTTCCTGCCGGGCCGCGAGGTCCGTGAGGTCGTGGGCGCGGGCGCCGTGCGCGACGACCACGGCGAGGTGCACCGCGGCGACGTCGTGGTGCTGTGCACCGGCGCCTGGCTCGGCGGGCTCGTGCGCGAGCTGGCGCCGGAGCTGCCGGTGCGCCGCGTCCGCCTCCAGATGATGCAGACCGCCCCGCTCGGCGAGCCCCTCACCACGTCCGTCGCCGACGCCGACAGCTTCCGCTACTACCCGGCGTACAGATCACCGGAGTTGGACGCCCTCAACGCCGGGCAGGCGCAGGCACCGACCGCCGCCGCCCACAAGATGCAGCTGCTCATGGTGCAGCGCGCCGACGGCGGCCTGACCATCGGCGACACCCACGAGTACGAGCACCCCTTCGCCTTCGACACCTTCGAAGACCCCTACGACCACCTCACCGAGGTCGTCGAGGGCTTCCTGGGCCGCCCGCTGCCGAAGATCCAGCGGCGCTGGGCCGGGGTGTACGCGCAGTGCGTCGACACCAGCCGGGTCGTGCACCGCGAGCAGGTGCGCGACGGCGTCGTGCTGGTCACCGGGCCCGGCGGGCGCGGCATGACCTGCTCGCCCGCCATCGCCGAGAAGACCGCCGACGAGCTGGGATGGTGAACACAGTGACTGACAACGTCCGACTTGTGGTGCTCGACATGGCCGGGACCACCGTCGCCGACGGCGGGCTCGTCGAGCAGGCCTTCGCCGCCGCCGCGCGCGAACTCGGCGTCGCGGAGGGCTCCGCCGACCACGCCGCGAAACTGGAGTACGTCCGCGCCACCATGGGCGAGTCGAAGATCTCCGTCTTCCGGCACCTGTTCGGCGAGGAGACGCTCGCGCAGCGGGCGAACGTGGCCTTCGAGAAGGCGTACGGGCAGCTCGTGGACGGCGGCCGCATCGCCCCCGTCCCCGGGGCGCGCGAAGCCATCGAGGAACTGCGGGCCGACGGCCTGACCGTCGCCCTCACCACCGGCTTCGCCCGCGTCACCCAGGACGCCATCCTCGACGCCCTCGGCTGGCGCGGCCTCGTCGCCCTCACCCTGTGCCCCGCCGACGCGGGCGGCCGCGGGCGGCCCTACCCCGACA
The DNA here is from genome assembly GCF_014650815.1 of Streptomyces flavofungini. GTDB lineage: Bacteria > Actinomycetota > Actinomycetes > Streptomycetales > Streptomycetaceae > Streptomyces > Streptomyces flavofungini. The sequence goes on along the minus strand of NZ_BMVR01000001.1, from coordinate 710,192 downwards.
TGGTCCTCGCCGCGTTCCTGCGCACCGGCGCCGCCGCCGACGTCCGCGAGATCGCCGTCGCCGGTGACACCGCGTACGACATGCGCAGCGGGGTGCGGTCCGGGGCCGGGGTCGTAGCCGGAGTCCTCACCGGCGCCCACGACGCGGCCGCGCTCGCGGACGCCGGGGCCACCCACGTCCTCGGCTCGGTCGTCGAACTGCCCGCGCTGCTGCGGGGCTTCGGCCGATGAGCAGCGGCATACGCTTCGACTCGGTGTCGGTCGCGTACGGCAGGAACGGCGAGAACACAGTGCTCGACTCGCTGGACCTGACCGTCGAGCCCGGCGAGGTCATGGCGCTGCTCGGGCCCTCCGGCTCCGGGAAGACCACCGCGCTGCGGGCCGTCGCCGGGTTCGTGCGGCCCGCGTCCGGGCGGGTGCTCATCGGCGACCGGGACGTCACCGCGCTGCCGCCGCACCGGCGGGGCATCGGCATGGTCGTCCAGCAGTACGCGCTGTTCCCGCACATGCGGGTCGAGGACAACGTGGCCTTCGGCCTCAAGGCGCAGAAGGTTTCGCGGGCCGAGATTCCCGGGCGGGTCGCCGACGCCCTGGAGATGACCGGCATGGCCGCCTACGCCAAGCGGTTTCCCCGTGAGCTGTCCGGCGGGCAGCAGCAGCGTGTCGCCATCGCCCGGGCTCTTGCCATCCGGCCGGGGGTGCTGCTTCTCGACGAGCCGCTGTCCGCGCTCGACGCGCAGCTCCGGTCCGGGATGCTGGCCGAACTCGCCCGGCTGCACCGGGAGTTGCCCGACGTCTCCATTCTGTACGTCACCCATGACCAGGTCGAGGCGCTCACCCTCGCCGACCGGATCGCCGTGATGGATCGGGCTCGGTTGCAGGACTGCGGGACTCCGCAGGAGCTGTATCGGAGGCCGCGGAACGAGTTCACGGCTTCGTTCGTGGGCAATGCGAATCTCCTGCCGGTTTCTGTGGGGGTGGGGTCGGTTTCCCTGGGTGGGGCCGAGTTGAAGGTCGATACCGGGGAGGTGGCCTCGGGGGTTTCTGCCACCTTGTGCGTGCGGCCGCATCTTGTCGGGCTCGGGGCCGGGCCCAACTCCCTTGGCGGGAAGGTCACCGAGGTGCAGTGGCGTGGCGCTACGCACCGGGTGTACGTCGACGTGGCGGGGCACTCCGTGAAGGCGGACCTGCGGGAGCTTCGGGAGCCGCCTGCGCTTGGCAGCGAGGTCACGTTGCACTTCGCGCCGGAGGACGCCGTGCTGCTGGCCGCAGGGGTGACCGATGGGTAGTCCCGCTGAGCCCTCGATTGACAGTGGCCGTCGGCCCGGGGCTGCAGTTGAGGGTCGGGAGCCCGCCCCGCGGGACGATTGTCCACAGCGGGGATGGAAGGTTCCGGCGTTCGTCTGGGCGTTGCCACCCGTCGCCCTCCTCGGGCTCGTCTTTCTCTATCCCCTCGCCCTCGTCGTGCAGCAGTCCGTGCAGCCCGATACCGGCGGGACCTCGCTGCAGCCGTACTCCGACGTCTTCGCCTCCGAGTCGTTCCGGGAGGCGCTCGGGACGACGGTGTGGCTGGCGGTGGGGGCCACTGTCGGGTGTCTCGTGCTGGGGTTCGCGCTCGCGTTGGTGATCGCGTTCGTGCCGTTCCCGGGCGGCAAGGCCGTCGCCAAGTTCATCGACGTGTTTCTGTCCTTCCCGTCCTTCCTGATCACGCTCGCGTTGCTGTTCATCTACGGCACCAAGGGCATGGCCAACGGGCTGTGGACGGACGCGACCGGGTCCACCGGCGACGGTCCCTTCCAGTTCCTGACCACGCCGTGGGGCGTGCTGCTCGCCGAGATCACGTACTTCACGCCGTTCGTGATGCGGCCGCTGCTCGCCGCGTTCTCGGCGATCGACACGGCCCAGCTGGAGGTCGCCTCCTCGTTGGGGGCACGGCCCCTGCGGGTGGTGCGGCAGGTCATCCTGCCGGAGGCGCTGCCCGCGCTCGCCGCCGGCGGCAGCCTCGTCCTGGTGATGTGCCTGAACGAGTTCGGGATCGTGCTGTTCACCGGGGCGAAGGACGTCACGACGCTGCCGATGCTGGTGTACAGCAAGGCGATGCTCGAGTCCGACTACCCGGCGGCCTGCGTCGTCGCCGTCGTCAACATCGCGATCTCCGTGGGCCTGTACGGCCTGTACCGGGTGGTGAGCCGTCGTGCTGGTGCATAGCCGCAAGGGCAAGTGGGCGACCTGGGCCCTCTTCTTCGTGCTGTTCCTGCCGCTGTTCGCGCTGCCGCTGCTCGTGATCGTCGCGGCGTCGTTCGCCGGGCACTGGTCGGGGGCGTTCCCGTCCGGCTTCACCGGCGAGCACTACTCGGCGGCCACCCGCGGCGAATCCCTCCAGGCCCTCACCACCAGCCTGCTCACCGCCCTCGGCGCCAGCCTCATCGCGCTCACCGCGGGCACCTGGGCCGCCCTCGCCGCCGCCCGGCTGAAGCAGCGCGGGGACGGCACGACCCGGCTCTCGCGGCTGTGCGGGCGGACCCTCGACACCCTGTTCATGCTGCCCGTCGCCGTGCCGTCGGTCGTCGTGGGACTCGCGGTCCTCGTCGCCTTCAGCAAGCCGCCGATGATCCTCAACGGCACGTCCACGATCGTCGTCCTCGCGCACGCCATTCTTGTCACGGCGTTCGCCTACCAGTCGGTCGCGGCCGCCATCGTGCGTCTCGACCCGGCGTACGAGCAGGCCGCGGCGTCCCTGGGCGCCCGGCCCGCGTACGTCCTGTGGCGGGTGAAACTGCCCCTGCTGCTGCCGTCCCTGACCGCCGCCGCCGGGCTCTGCTTCGCCCTGTCCATGGGTGAGCTGAGCGCCACGATGATGCTCTACCCGCCGGACTGGACCCCGCTGCCCGTGCGGATCTACGCCGCCACCGACCGCGGCGCCACCTTCACCGGCGCCGCCCTGGCCGTGGTCCTCATGACGGCGACGCTGCTCGTCCTGTTCGCCGTCTCCCGGATCCGCACCAAGGCCCCGTACCGCTGACCCCTCCGCGACTCCCCGATTCCCCAGTTCCCCGAATACCCGATTCCCCGCGTCACCAACTACCGCCCCGCCCCGACCCGTTAGGAGTACGACACGTCATGTCCCGCCACCCCCGCGTCCCCGTCCGCGCGCTCGCCGCCCTCTCCGGCTGCCTCGTCCTCGCCGGTACGCTCACCGCCTGCGGCGGCAGCTCCGCCGCGTCCGACGCCAAGGTCGTCACCGTCTACAGCGCCGACGGCCTCAAGGGCGAGAACGGCGACGGCTGGTACGACCAGGTGTTCAAGGACTTCGAGAAGAAGACCGGCATCAAGGTCAAGTACGTCGAGGGCGGCTCCGGCGAGATGGTGCAGCGCGCCGTCCGCGAGAAGTCCAACACCCAGGCCGACGTCATCGTCACGCTCCCGCCGTTCATCCAGCAGGCCGACGAGAAGGGCCTGCTGCAGGCGTACGAGCCCCAGGGGTCCGCGCAGGTCGACGGCGCGAACAAGGCGGCCGACGGCAAGTGGACCTCCGTCGTGAACAACTACTTCGGGTTCATCCACAACAAGAAGGAGCTGGGCGGCGCCGAGGCGCCCAAGACCTGGGACGAGCTGACGGACGGCACGTACAAGAACAAGCTCCAGTACTCCACGCCCGGTGTCGCGGGCGACGGGACCGCCGTCCTCATCAAGGCCATGCACGACTTCGGCGGCAAGGAAGCCGCCATGAAGTACCTGGAGAAGCTCCAGTCCAACAACGTCGGCCCGTCCGCCTCCACCGGCAAGCTCGCCCCCAAGGTCGACAAGGGCGAACTGCTCGTCGCCAACGGCGACGTCCAGATGAACTACGCGCAGTCCAAGGACATGCCGAACCTCGGCATCTGGTTCCCGGCGAAGAAGGGCAAGAAGCCCACCACCTTCGCGCTGCCGTACGCGGCCGGTCTGGTCGACAAGGCGCCGCACAGCGCCAACGCCAAGAAGTTCCTCGACCACCTGCTCAGCCGCACCGCACAGGCGCAGGTCAGCGAGATCGGCGGGGGCTTCGCCGCCCGCAAGGACATCAAGGCCACCGACGCCAACGCCATCGCCCTCGACAAGCTCATGGACGGCGTCGAGGTCTTCGAACCGGACTGGGACGACATCTCCAAGAACCTCAAGTCGTACGTCGAGGACTGGAAGTCGGCCACCGGCAGCTGAACACCCCCGCCGTCGCCTCCGACGGCAACGAGTCCGGACCAACGCCCCTGCACCGCCAGGGGCGTTGGCATGCCTGCACGCCCCGTTCCCGAGCTGTTTCCCGTCGCGACCTCTCTGGAGGAACCGTGTCCCACGGTCCGTCTCGCCGCTCGCTCCTCGCCTCCGCCGCCTCCCTCGGTGCGGCCGTCGCCGTCTCCACCGGGCCACTGGCCGCCGTCGCCCACGCCGGTGCGCGGGGGCCCAAGGTCCTGATCATCGGCCTCGACGGCGCACTCCTCAGCCGGATCAAGGACGCCGCAGCGCCCACCCTCAAGTCCCTGATGGCCGACGGGCTCACCGCCCCCAGCGCCCTCTACGCCAACCCGCTCGCGCCCACCTCGTCAGGACCCGGCTGGTCCACGCTCCTCACCGGCGTCTGGCCCGACAAGCACAAGGTCCTCAACAACGACTTCACGGGCCACGACCTCGCCCGCTACCCGGACTTCATGACCCGCGCCGAGGCCGCGAAGCCGTCCCTGAACACCTACGCCGTGTCCTCCTGGGCACCCATCACCGACACGATCTTCTCGCCGAAGGTCGACACCCGGGTGTCGACCCCGGCCGCCGAGTACGACACCGGCACCACCGCGCGGGCCGTCGCGCGGCTGCGCGACACCGACCCGGACGCCGTGTTCGTGCAGCTCGACAACATCGACCACGCCGGACACAGCGACGGCGCCGCGAGCCAGCAGTACCTGGACGCCATCCGTACCGCCGACGGGCAGGTCGGGCAGCTGGTCGCCGCCGTCACCTCCCGTGCCTCGTACGGCGACGAGGACTGGCTGATCATGATCACCGCCGACCACGGGCACACCGACGCGGGCGGGCACGGCGGGTCGAGCTGGCCCGAGCGGCAGACGTTCCTGATCGCGCGCGGGGGCGGGGCGACGGCCGGGTCGGTGCGGCACGACGTGCGGATGCCCGACGTCGCCGTCAGCGCGCTCGTCCACCTCGGTGTCCCGGTGGACCCGGCCTGGGGGCTCGACGGCCGCCCGGTCCAGCAGCCGACGCCGGACGACTTCGACGCGCTGCGGGCCGGTCTGAAGCCGCCCGTCGACGAGACGGGCATCGGATCCGGGGTCATCGGGTTCACGCACGCCCCGCCGAGCGGCTGGTCCGTCGACAACGCGCGGATGGGCGGCGGCGGGGTCACCGAGTGGCGCGGCTGGTCGTTCACGACCGACGAGTTCTGGACCAAGGCCCAGCGCGACCAGCAGCGCGAACTCAACATCCGCGCCCGGAACGTCTTCGCCGTCGCCGACGGCGACGAGTGGTCCGACAAGGCCGTCACCGGCACCTTCGACTCGACGCTGATCAGCCCCGCGTACGAGGTGCGGGGCGGGGCCGCGGCGACCCTCACTTACACGACCTTCTACCGCCACGAGGCACCGCAGAAGGGCGAAGTGCTCGTCTCCTACGACGGCGGGACGCCGGTCGTCGTGAAGACGTACGCCGCCGACACCCCCTCCGTCGTCGAGTCGCTGCGGCTCCAGGTCCCCGCGGACGCGCGGACCGCTCAGGTCCGGTTCCGCTACACCGGCGGCAACAACTGGTTCTGGGTGATCGACGGGGTGAAGATCAGCGCATCGTGATTAGGCTGGGGGCGTCGGCACACTGTCGTCCCGGCGCCCCCAGCAGCATCAGTTCGCGCAGACCGCAGGAGTGCACCCCATGGCAGAGCGCAAGCCCATCGAATCGTGGCTCACCGACATGGACGGCGTGCTCATCCACGAAGGCGTGCCGATCCCCGGCGCCGACGCGTTCATCAAGAAGCTGCGCGACTCGGGCAAGCCGTTCCTGGTCCTCACCAACAACTCCATCTACACCGCCCGCGACCTCCAGGCCCGGCTCAACCGCATGGGCCTCGACGTGCCCGTCGACAACATCTGGACCTCCGCGCTCGCCACCGCCAAGTTCCTCGACGACCAGCGGCCCGGCGGCACCGCGTACGTCATCGGCGAGGCCGGACTCACCACCGCCCTGCACGACATCGGGTACGTCCTCACCGACCACGCCCCCGACTACGTCGTCCTCGGCGAGACCCGCACCTACAGCTTCGAAGCGATGACCAAGGCCGTCCGGCTCATCAACGGCGGCGCCCGCTTCATCTGCACCAACCCGGACGAGACGGGTCCCTCCACGGAGGGGCCGCTGCCCGCCACCGGTGCCGTCGCCGCCCTCATCACCAAGGCCACCGGCAAGCAGCCGTACTTCGCGGGCAAGCCGAATCCGCTGATGATGCGGACGGGCCTGAACGCGATCGGGGCCCATTCCGAGACCAGCGCGATGATCGGTGACCGCATGGACACGGATGTCCTCGCCGGACTGGAAGCCGGAATGGAGACCTTCCTCGTCCTCACGGGTCTCACGACCCGCGCGGACATCGACCGGCACCCGTTCCGCCCGTCGAACGTGGTCGACTCGATCGCGGACCTGGTCGACCGCGTCTGACCGAGCCCCGTCAGGGGCGCCCTTCCGCTCGGGCTGAGGGGAGCCCCGTCAGGGGCGCGGGGAACTGCGCGACCAGCCACCGCAAAGCCGCAGACGCATCTGCCGGGATCTCCGCAGACGCGTCTGCGGCTTTTCCCGCGCTGAGCGCGCAGTTCCCCGCGCCCCTGACGGGGCGCACCACCCCGCCCCCGCGCCGCCCCCTGCCCGGACGGGCGTCTCGGGGATGCGTGGGCCCGGGGAGGGCGGGAACCTGCTGGTACAGGAGGTTCACGATGGGTATATGTTCGGTTGCCGTGCGTGGCACGGGGGCCGCCGTCCTCGTCGCCGCACTGGCCCAGGGGCCAGCCCTCGCGCACGATCAGGACAAGGTGAAGGCGCAGGTCACCCCCGAGAGCGCCGCCCCGGGGGCGCGGGTCGACGTGCGGGTCAAGGGGTGCGACGGGACCACCGGCGCGGCGGGGTCAGGGGCGTTCGTGCGGGACGTCGAGCTGACCGGGCGGGACGGGGGGAAGGGCGTGCTGTCGGGGACGACCCGCGTTCGGCAGGGCGTTTCGGGGACGTACGAGATCACCGTCACCTGTGACGGGCACCCGCACCAGGGCGTGGGCACCGTCCAGGTCAAGGGCGCGGGGGCGGGTACGGGGCAGACCCCGACGGCCCCGGTCCGCGCCGGAGGCGGCGGCACCGCCCCGCTGACCTCGGCCGCCGCCGACGAGGCGGGCCCCGGCACCCGGCACGCGGTCGTCGGCCTGGTCCTCGCGGGCGTCGCGGCCGTCGCCGTGGCCCTGCGCAGCGTCCGCCGCCGCCACCCGGAGTGACGCGGTGACCGGCCCGGACCCGGACGCCGCCCCGCACCCGCCCGGGTCGAGCCGCCTCGTCATGGGCGTGGCCTGGGCGCTCCTGCTGGTGGGCCTCTGGCTGTGGGGCAACGAGCTCACCGACGTGCGCGGCGGCCTCTCCGACCCCACGACCGGCGACGTCGCCGCCGTCGGCCGCCCCGCCGGGGTCGACCTGCCACCCGCGCACAAGCCGCTGCCCGCCGCCCGCCCGCAGCGCGTCGACGTACCGGGCCTCGGCGTCCGCGCCCCCGTCGTCGCCCGCGGCCTGGACGCGGAGGGCGCCATCGACCCGCCGCCGTTCGCGCAGCCGGGCGTCGTGGGCTGGTACGGGGGCGGGGTGCGCCCCGGCGCCCGCGGCACCTCCCTGTTCGTGGGGCACGTCGACACCGAGAGCAAGCCCGCCGTCTTCTACCACCTCAGCGCCCTGCGCCCCGGCGAGAAGGTGCGCGTGACCAGGGACGACGGCTCGATCGCCGAGTTCACGGTGGACGACGTGCAGGTCCTCGGCCGCGACGACTTCAGCGCGCGCACGGCCTACGGCCCCCGTGAGGAGGGCCGGGCCGAACTGCGCCTGATCACCTGCGGCGGCACCTTCGACCGCGCCAGCCGCACCTACTCGGCCAACGTCGTCGTGTCCGCCTACCTCACGGGGGCCGCGGGGCCGTAGCCGTCAGCGCACGGGCGCCGCCGAGGCGTAGCCCGTCGCGGCGGCCGTGACCGGCGCCTTCGTGCGCAGCGCGCGCAGCCCGAGACCGCCGAAGACGCCCGCGAACACCGCCCACATCAGCACGTGCGACGCCAGGGACAGCATCCGGAAGTCCCACAGCAGCGTCGCGCTGACCGGTACCGGATCGGGGTTGTCGGGCAGCGCCCAGAGCAGCGCGAGGACCGCCACCGCCGTCACGGCAGCCGCGCACTGCCGTACCGGAACGGGGCGCGCGGCGAGGCGTACGTACACCTGCCACACCAGGAACATGCCGAGCACGCCGAGGACGACCGAGCCCAGCCACATCTCCTGCCGGTCGCCGACCGTGCCCGCGTCCCCGACCCCGGGCGGGGCCGCCGGATAGCGCAGCGCGGGGAACAGGGAGACGGCGCAGAACGCGGCCGCGCAGAACGCGAGCGCCCGCGGCCACGGGTTGCCCCGCGGATCACGCCGGTGCACGAGCGCGTACGCGACGGCGAACAGCACACCGATCGCGAGACCCGCCACGACCAGGGCGATCACCAGGCCCGCGTGCTGCGTGGAGCGCGAGAACAGCTCCTCGTGGTGCTGCACGGCACCGCCCGCGGGCTCGTGCTCGTGCGAACGGGCCTCCTCGGCGCGGATCGCCTTGTCCATCAGGGGTTCGGCGAGCAGCAGCGAGAACAGGCCCGCGGCGAGCCCGCCGAGCGCCCCGGCGACCATCCCGCGCCCGAGCAGCGGAAGCACGGGGGAGCCACCGGGCCCGGAGGGGGCAGGGGTGTCGGATATGTCGGGGGACTTGGGGGAGTTGGTGGAGTCGGGGGACTCGGCGGATTCAGGGGAATCGCCGGTCGCCGAGGATGATGGCGATGACGATGACGAGGGGGAAGTGCGGGGAGCGGTAGGGGAGTTCGGGGAATTCGGGGACGTCGGCATGGTGCGTGCGGCCCCGATCAGTGGCAGGGAGCACCGAAGAGGTGCCGGCCGTCGTGCGCGAACTCGTGCAGGTAGTCGCCGGTCGCCGAGATCAGCGAACCGTTGTCCATGAAGACGGCGTACAGCGCGATCAGGGCGACGATCGCGGCGGCCGCGGCGATCAGCCAGTCGCGGGTCTCGATCGTCGCGGACTGTATCGCCGCGGTACCTGACTGTGCCGAGCTGTGCGCAGGCGTAGCTGTGGACATACCGTTTTTCTCCTTCTGGGGTTTCCACGCCCCATGGCAGGAGGACGACGGGTCAGTTCCTGACTTCCTCGCGCGGGCGAGCGGTGGCTCGCGCGGGGTAACAGTGGCGGGACCGTCCCGGAGTCGCACCGGGTTCCTGGCAACCGTCGCCTCGATGTATGGACTTGTCGCCCGGAGAGTCCCAGGTGGTCATGGACACTGTCAACCAGGTCTCGTGCCCCTGACAGGCACCTTCGGAGCGTGAACGGGCACCTCGCGCCCCCTCCGTGCCCACGCGCCGGAGAACGCGCCGCATACCCTCGGCGCCCACGGCGCGCCCAAGACGCAACCTGGCCCGGCCAACGACCCGCTCCCCCCGGAGCCGTCGACCGGGCTGGTCCTCGACCGCGCGCGCTCGAGCTGCGGGAGAAACCCGGCGCCGGCACGGGAGGCCTTGGATGGTCCCAACGGTGTGGATGGTCCCAACGCTGTGGAAAAAGGCAACTCCGGCCGGGGGCTTGGGCCGTAGGGAAGACTCTAGAGCGGAAGGCGGCCGTGGCCTAGAGGGCCTTTGACGCCAAGTCCACCACGTGTCCAAGGCGGTTACGGCTCCTAGCCGAGCAACGTGGCGTCGTCCAGGGCACCTTCGATCACCATTCCGGCGACCACGTCCATCACCAGGCGCTCCCGGCGCGCGTGCCGCCGCAGCGCCTCGAAGGCCACGTCGAGTTCGGTCCGCCAGCGCTCGGCCAGTATCCCCTTGGCCTGCTCGATGCGGATGCGGCTGGTCAGGGCGGCTTGCAGCTGCTGGGAGAGGTCGCGGTACTGGGCGTACGCGCGGTGGTTGTGCAACCCGACCCCGGCGGCGTCAGCGAGCGCCTGCGCGAGCGCCAACGCGCTGTCGTCTTCGCCCTCTTGCGGAGAGCCGTCGGGTCGGTTCCCGTTCGGCTCCGGTGCCGTGAACACGTTGAGCGCGCCCAGGACCCGCTTCCGGGCCCGCAGCGGCACCGCGTACGTGGCGACCACACCCCGCGCGCGGGCCCGCTTAGTGAAGTCCGGCCAGCGGGCGAGCGCGTCGGCCGTGGTGAGCCGGACGGGCGGCACGCGGCTGCCGGTGCCGTAGGACTCCAGGCAGGGGCCGTCCGTCGCCTGTGCTTCGAGGAGGTCCTGGGCCAGCTCACCGCCCTTGTCGCTGACGGCGAGGCGGACTGCGCTGCCGGCGTCGGCGTACATCACACCGGCGCCGAGGACACCGAGGAGTTCGGCGCAGTGCTGGGAGAAGCGGCGCAGGTGGCGCTCCGCGTCGAAGTCGTCGGCGGCCGTGTCGGCGGCCTCCACCAGGACCTGTGCCAGCCTGCGCGCAGAGGTGCGGTCCAGCATGACCCTCCCCTCCTTACCCGCCCCCCACGGCTCCTCGCCTACCCCGCATCGGCAGGCTGTAACAGGTCATCAATAGGTGTGTCGCCGCGCCGGTCCGGCCTCGTGGGCCGCACGCAGTTATGTCAGGATTGAGCACCGGACAGTGCACCCTAGGGGGAGTGGATGTACCGCAAAAACACAGGTCGCGCGCGGGGCTACGCGGCCAGGGGGGTGTCGGTGACCGTGGCACTCGCGGGGGCCGCGCTGCTGCTGTCCGGCTGCTCGTCGGACGGCGACGGCAAGGACGAGGAGGGCTCCGGCAGCGGAGTCAGCCAACAGCCCAAGGGCAAGGACCCGTTCTGGGTCAACCCCGAGGGGAACGCCGCCAAGCAGGTCGCCGCGTACGACAAGGACGGGAAGAAGGACGACGCGAAGCAGATCCGCAAGATCGCCGAGCAGCCCGTCGGCGAGTGGATCGGCCCCGAGAAGCCCGAGGAGGAGGCCCGCGGGTACACGGAGGCCGCCGAGAAGGCCGACCGCGACGCCCTCCTCGTCCTCTACAACATCCCGCACCGCGACTGCGGCCAGTTCTCCAAGGGCGGCGCCGCCGACGGCAACGCCTACCGCGCCTGGATCGACGGCGTGGCCAAGGGCATCGGTGACCGGCACGCCACGGTCGTCCTGGAGCCGGACGCGGTCCTGCACATGGTCGACAAGTGCACGCCCGAGCAGTTCCACGAGGAGCGGTACGACCTCCTCAAGGGCGCCGTCACCAAGCTCAAGTCCCTGAAGAACACGAAGGTCTATCTCGACGCGGGCAACGCGGGGTGGTCCCAGCCGGACTCGCTCCACGACCCGCTGAAGCGGTCCGGAGTCGAGCTGGGGGACGGGTTCTCCGTCAACGTCTCCAACTTCCAGACCACGGAGGCGAGCAAGGCCTACGGCAAGACCTTGTCCTCGAAGGTCGGGGGCAAGCCGTTCATCATCGACACCAGCCGCAACGGCAACGGGCCGTACACCGGCAAGGGCAAGGACCCCTGGTGCAACCCGCCGGGGCGGGCCCTGGGCGAAGCGCCCACCACGAAGACCGGGGACGACCTGGTCGACGCCTATGTGTGGGTCAAGCGGCCCGGGGAGTCCGACGGGACGTGCCGTGGTGGCCCGCAGGCCGGGCAGTGGTACCCGGAGTACGCGCTCGCGCTGGCGAAGGCCAGTAAGTAGGGCGCCCCGTAAGGGGAGCGGGGGGTCGCACACCGAGTGTGCGACCCCCCGCTCCCCTTACGGGGTACGTCACCCGGCCCCGGACGGGGCTAGGGCACGTGGACCCACTGGGCCTTGCTCGGGGTGCCCTCGTCGTCCGTGACGAAGAGCATGTACCAACCCGATTCGACCAGGCTGCGGTTCTTCGGGATGGTGACCGTCAGACCCTTCGCCGTCTTCTTCATGTCGAGGGCGATGGACGTCTGGTCGATGTCCGTCACGTGGGTCGTGGCGGACGGCCGGATCAGGCGGGCCTTCTTGATCGAGGCGGCGTGGCTCGTCGGGAACGTTCCGGAGCCGCCGCGGGCGATCTTCTTGGGGCCCGCGCCCAGGGTGGGCTGGGAGCCGTGGTACAGGTACGGCGGGGTGTAGATCTCCACGCGCTGCTCGAAGACGCCCGGCTTCGTGTTGCCCTTGTCGGAGTACAGGGAGTCCGAGCCGAAGAACATCACGCGGCCGTCGGGCAGCAGGATCGAGCCCGAGTGGTAGTTGCGGCCCACGAGCGGGTCGGCGACCTTGTCGAGGGTGTTGGACGTGGGGTCGTACAGGCGGGCTTCCTTGATGTTGGAGGCGCCGCGGCCGCGGTAGTCCTCGGAGCCGCCGGAGATGAGGACCGAGTCGTCGGGGAGGACGGACGCCTGCGGGTAGCGGGTGCCCTTGTCCAGCTCCGGGCCGTCCCGGAACCTCGGGGCGGTTTCCCTGAGGTCCACGATGCGGGTCTTCGACGAGGAGTCCTTGGACTCGCCGACGCCACCGCCGCCGACCACCATGTACCGCTGGTCCTGCGCGGGCGGCAGCTCCACGGTGTTGGAGGTCTCCAGGAGGTTCGGGTCGCTCATGCCCGGGATCTTCTGGAACTTGTTGGTCTCCAGGTCCCAGATGCCCGGCTTGCGGCCGACGTCGTCGGGGCCGTACCCGGCGTTGGAGCCGGAGTAGAAGAGCCTGCCGTCGGCCATCTGGAAGATCGCCGGGTAGGTCGGGAACTGCCGGATGCCCTTGGTGTACGTCCACTTCTTGGTCTTCGGGTCGTACACCTCGTTCTTGCCCGGCACGAGCTGGCCGATCTCGTCCAGGCCGGAGAGGCTGAGCACCTTGCCGTCGGTGAGCGTGGTCAGCGTGGGATACCAGCGGGCCTCGTTCATCGGATCGACCTTGATGTACTTCTCGGCGATCGGGTCGAACTCGAAGGTGTCCTTGATGCCCTGGAAGTCCTTCTTGTCCAGGGCGAGCTTCTGTGCGATGCCGTACGTGTTGCGGGTGTCGCCGCCGCTGAGGCCCTGCACGCGATAGTTGTCCTGCGTGCCGGTCTCGTACTTCGAGCCGCTCTGCTGCGCCTCGACGTAGATGCGGCCGAGGCCCGGGTCGTTGCGCAGGAACGCGCCGGTCTCCTTGTCGAAGACCTTCTTCGCGCGCTCGACCACGACCGCGTCCTTCGACACGAACGTCTTGCCGTTCTTCTTGCCGGTGAACCTGGTGCCCGCGGGCAGCGTGATCGGCTTGTCCGGGTTCTCGTTGTGCACGATCATCAGGCCGCCGGCCTTGGTGACGTCACCCTTCAGCTTCTCGTAGCGCTTGGTGCCGCCCGCGATGAGGAGCTTGCCGTCGGCGAGCTGGGTGTGGCCGGTGCAGAACAGGTCGACGGGTGTCGGGATCTTCTTGACGGTGTTCTTGACCGGGTCCCACAGCCGGGTGTCGAACTTCTTGTCGTCGAAGTTCTTCTGGTTGTTGCCCGACCCGGCCACCATCAGGATCTTCCCGGTGTGCAGCAGCGACGCGTGGATCGTGTTCTGCCGGTACTCCTCCGGGAAGTCGATGACCTCCCACTTGCCGTTGTCGGCCTTGTACTCCGGCTGATTGATCTTGTAGTTGTGGTACTTCTCGGAGCCCACGCGCCACAGCCAGGGGCCGTTCATTCCGGCCAGGGCCAGTACCACCGCCGTACCTATAGCGATCCGGCGGACGCGGCGGCGGCTGGACGGGTCTTTCATTGTTCGTGGCTCCCGAGGGCGGTCTGCATGGTCTCGTCATTCGAGGCCCAACTGGGCTTCTGCTGCGGCGCGTGCGGTGCCGGCCGCGCGTGCGGTGGCGCGGAGTGCGGCGGGTACTGCTGTTGCGGATACGACTGCTGGGGCTGGGCGTGCTGTCCGTGCTGCCCGTGTTGTCCGTGCTGGGCGGCCTGCTGCGGTATGGGCTGCGGCGCGTACACGGTCGGGGCGGCGTGCCGGGGCTGCGGGACGTGCTGGTCGGCCTGGCTCGCGGTGGCGGCGGCCTTCTTCTTGTCCTGGCGCATGCCGTGCCGCCACGCGAAGATCGGCGCGGCCGTGACGAGCAGCGCGAACGTGGCCCAGACGATCATCGCCGGATGCGCGTGGTCGTACACGTACGCCGCCGCGATCGACCCGGCGAAGACCAGGATGAAGAACAAGTGGATGCGGAACGTGCCGAACAGCGTGTCCGGGCTCGCCGAGTCGCCCTTGGGCGTGACGACGAACGAGGACTTGCGGCGCAGCACGGCGTCCATCAGGGAGCGGGCGTAGATCGGCGCGGACAGCGCCGACATCACCATGCCCGCGATGCCGCCGGAGCCCTCGGGCTCGTGCGGCGAGACGTTGTGGCGGCGGTTCCAGATGTACAGGCCGATCTGCAGCGCCGAGGCGTTGCCGTACAGCATCAGCCAGATGGTCGGGTCGATGTTCACGCCGGACGCGCCGAGGCCCAGGAACAGCGCGCAGCTCAGGGCCGCGAGGATCCAGTTCATCGCGGACATCGGGTAGAAGATGACCATCATCGTGTAGTTGAAGAGACGGCCCGGGGGCAGCGAGAAGGGCGCCTTCCAGAACTGCTTGAGGATGGTCTCGTAGGTGCCGCGCGACCAGCGGAGCTGCTGGGTGAAGAAGTCCGTCCAGGCGTTCGGGCCCTCGCCGACGGCCAGCACGTCCGGGGTGTAGACCGACTTCCACTTCTTGCCCGTGGCGGGGTTCTTGTGGCGGTGGATCTCGAAGCCCGTCGCCATGTCCTCGGTGATCGAGTCGTACAGACCGCCGATCTGCTTCAGCGCGCTGATGCGTACGGCGTTGGACGTGCCCACGAACATCGGGGAGCCGTAGGCGTTGCCCGCGCGCTGGATCAGGGCGTGGAAGAGGAACTGCTGGGACTCGGCGGCCTTGGTGACGAACGTGTCGTAGTTGCCGTACACCTGCGGGCCGATGACGAAGCCGACGTCCGGGTCGCGGAAGAAGCCGAGCATCCGCTCCAGGTAGTTGGGCATCGGGACGTGGTCGGTGTCCACGGAGGCGAAGTAGTCGTAGCCGTCGCCGTGCGCGTCCAGCCAGGCGTTGTAGTTGCCGTGCTTGGTCTTGGCGCGGTGCGGGCCCTTGGCCTGGTTCCACTTGGCGACGCCCTTGCGGGAGAAGTGGTGCACGCCGAGGCGCGCGCAGACCTCCTTCACCGCGGGGTCGTCGCCCTCGTCGAGCAGCCAGACGTGCAGCAGGCCGCGGTGGCGCAATTTCACCGCCGCCTCCAGTGTCTTCGTCACCATCTCGAGCGGCTCCTTGCCGGGCACGAACGAGGTGAGGAAGGCGACGCGGGTGCCGTTCTCGGGCACCACCGGGACCGGGTCGCGGGCGACGAGGGTGGCGTGCGCGTTCGAAAGGACGTTCATGCAGCGGAAGAACTCGATCAGGCCGATCGAGACGAGCATGACGATGTCGAGTGCGGGCAGCCAGTCGTTCGCCACGTAGTCGCGCTCCGTCCAGTGCTCGGGCTGGAGCAGCCAGGCGAGCAGGACGAGGGAGAGCAGCGGGGCCGCGCCGAGCATGAGCGCGGCGCGCAGGCGGTGCGGTTCCTGGGACAGCAGCGAGCGGTACTGGACCTTGTACGGCTTCGAAGGGTCCGGCTGGGTGAGGGGACCCGCGAGTCGGCTGTAATGCTCGTAGTCGTACCGTGGCAGTGACTTCTTGATGCGTCTGAAGCCGCCGGTCCGGTTCGAGAGGACCCTGAGCTGGGTCGTCTGGGACGGGTCGTTGTGGCCCTGGCCCGTCGGCTGCGACGTCATGAGTCATCCCCCCGCACGCGATCGCCCGCGTGTTCGTCGGTCTCCGCCCGCCCGGTCCCCCTCGACCTTCGCGGACGCATCAGTGGCAGGCCACCTTTCCCTAGGACAGCGAAAGGAGACCTTCCGGTTGCATGATGCCCCCCTCGGCATCCGTTCATGAACGCGGGGACCCCCGTCCAGGCGTTCACGCGGGCTCTCGTGCGCCGGCGTCCGGGCCCCCCAACTGCCCCGTGCCGCGCGCCTGCTGAGAGCCGGGCCGGTGCCCGAGCCTCCCGTCAGGGTTCTATGCGGTTAAGCATGATCGCAAGAGCGAAACAAGCAGTTTACCGGTCATAACTGGGGTGCGGGAGGGCAGTTGAGGCGGGTGCGCTCAGGCGGGTGCGAATGTTACCGAAGTGTTCCCGTATCGCCCGCTCGGCGCGGAGCACGTCCGAGGAGCGCACCGCGTCGAGGATCTCGCGGTGCTGGCGGCAGGTGACCTTGGGGTCCTGCGGGATGTCCACGAGGTCGGTGCGAACTCGGTGGAAAGCGTCCCAGAACGCCTCCAGGACCTCGCCGAGCAGGGGGTTTCCCAGGCATCTGTAGAGGGTGGCGTGGAAGGCGCGGTCGGTCTCGGCGCGCACGGCGCCGTCCGGGCCCGCGGCCTCGGCGTCCATGCGGTCGACGAGGGCGTCCAGTTCCGCGAGGTCGGCCGGGGGCAGGGAGCCGGCGAGGCGGGCGATGAGTCCGGCCTCCACGGCTTCGCGCAGTTCCAGGAGCTGGAGCAGGCTGTCCTCGCCCCGGTAGTGGCCCGCGACGGTGCGGAAGGTCAGGCCCTCGATCATCGGGGCCACCGACATCGGTCCGACGTAGGTGCCGAAGCCGTGCCGGATCTCGACGATGCCCATCGCCTGCAGCGCCTTCAGCGCCTCCCGCACCGAGTTCCTGCTGGCGCCGAGCCGCTCCATCAGTTCCGGCTCGGTGGGCAGCACGGCTCCCGAGGGCAGCCGCTGGTCGATGATGAGCTTTTTGATCCGCTCCTGGAGGTCGCGTGGCATGGCGCAACCGTAGCGGCCCGGCCCGCCCGGACCCAGGGGTGTGCGGGGGCGCCAGCGGCACCGAGCGGTGGCGTGAGCAGCACGAAGGCTCCCGCCAGGGGGGAAGGTCCGTGTCGCCCCGGCCGACAGAAAAGCCCGCGTCGCCCCCGCCCGACGAGAAGACCCGCGTCGACCCCGGTCGACGGAAAGGCCTACGTCACCCCCGGCCGACGGAACGGGTCTGTGTCGCCCCGGCTGACGGAAAGGCCCGCGTCGCCCCCGCCCGACGAGAAGACCCGCGTCGACCCCGGTCGACGGAAAGGCCTACGTCGCCCCCGGTCGACGGAACGGGTCTGTGTCGCCCCGGCTGACGGAAAGGCCCCCGTCGCCCCCGCCCGGCGGAAAGATTCACGTCGACCCCGGCCGACCGGGAGGGGGGTGTGGGTGGCGAAGCCCCCACAACGCGCGGCGAAGCCGCGCAAAAACCACGACAGCGAGGCCGGTCCACGTTTTCCGTGGACACGCCTCGCTGTCGGTGTCGTGCGCCGCCAGGGACTCGAACCCCGGACCCGCTGATTAAGAGTCAGCTGCTCTAACCAACTGAGCTAGCGGCGCCTGCTGACGCGGATAACTCTACCGGACTCCCGGGGGTGCTCCTGACCACCCCGGGTGCGGCGCGCGGAAGGCGTCGGGGCGGGGGCCGGAGCGTCCGGGGCGGGTGGCGGGGACGGCCGCTGCATCATTCGGACCGTCAACATGCGCCATCTCCCGACAGTTGAGAAGCTGACGGATGTGCAGACGCGCGGAGAGACTTTCCCGGGCCCGTTCCCCGACGTCATCGGGAATGCGCCGGAGTGTGAGGGGAATCGCATGGAGGCTGCTCCTGTATTCGAGGAATTCGAGCCCGCGAACGACTGCGACTGCCCGGGGTGCGTGCATCGGCGGCGCTCCAAGACACACGCCCTGCCGCCCCGCCTCGGCGGCCACCCGGCCGCCCGCGGCGCCCGCCGCGCCCTCGTCCTCGCGGCCGCCGCAGGTTCCGTCCTCGGCTCCGCCCACACCCTGCCCGCGGCGGCGTCCCAGCAGGTGGGAGAGGTGGACGAGCGTCCCGCGCAGCCGGGCGAGCCATCACGCACCACCCCGGCCGGGGGCCCCGCGGGCCTGCCGGGAGCGGACGGCCCCGACACCCCGCAGGGCGGACGGAGCGCCCTGCACGGAGCGCCCGGCAAGAGCGCCGCGGCCCGCACGACCAGCCGCGCCGAGATCATCACCCGGGCCAAGCGGTGGGTCGCGGCGAAGGTGCCGTACAGCATGCAGAAGTTCACGGCCGACGGTTACCGGCAGGACTGCTCGGGCTTTGTGTCGATGGCCTGGAATCTCGGCGGAAACGAATGGACGGGGAGCCTCGACCGGTATGCGACGCATATCTCCAAGGAAGAACTGAAGCCCGGCGACATTCTCCTCTTCCACAATCCGGCGAACCCGGAGAGAGGTTCGCACGTGACCATTTTCGGCGGCTGGACCGACTACACCCGCGGCTATTACCTCGCCTACGAACAGGCCCGCCCGCACGCCCGCAGGCAGGCCACGCCGTACGCGTACTGGAACCACGGCGACCGCTATCTGGCGTACCGCTACAACGGGCTGCGGCCGACCGGCCAGGCGGGCTCGGGGCCGGGGTCGGCGCGGTTCCCCGGGGCCGGGTACTTCGGTCCCGGCGCCGACAACGACCACGTCACCCGGCTCGGCGAGATGCTGGTGGCGCGCGGCGGCGCCCGCTTCTACCGCACCGGCCCCGGGTCGCGCTGGAGCGAGGCCGACCGGGCCGCGACGCGGGCCTTCCAGCGGGCGCAGGGCTGGTCCGGCGCCGACGCGGACGGCCTGCCGGGCCCCACGACGTGGGCGTACCTGGTGGGCGGCAAGGGCAAGGACATTCCCGCCCCCAAGGGCACCCCGGGTGCCCCCGGAGCCCCGGCCGCTCCGGCCTTCCCGGGCAAGGCGTACTTCCGGCCGGGGCAGTCCAACGCCTACGTGACCCGGCTCGGGCGGCAGCTCGTGCGCGCGGGGTTCGGCAAGTACTACGCGCAGGGTCCCGGGCCGCGCTGGGGCGAGGCGGACCGGCGCGCGGTCGAGGCGTTCCAGCGGGCGCAGGGGTGGCGGGGCGGGGCGGCCGACGGGATGCCGGGGCCGGAGACGTGGCGGCGGCTCTTCGCATGAGGAGCCCTCGTGCGGTACGGAACTCATGACGGAGGCACGGATGAGTACGACGACACAGCGGCCGCCGGAGTCCGGCGAGGGCCCGGGACCGGCCGCCCGCTCGCCCCGCCTGATCCACAGCGAGGCCACCATGGAGATCCCCGTCCACCTGCTCTTCCGTGACGACCCCCAGGACATGGCGGCGGCGTCCGGCACGACGGGCGTACCGCTCGGGGCCGCGGTGGTGCGGCGGGAGCCGGTGCTCGCGGGTGGCGTACGGGGCCGGGGTGCGGGTGGGCCCGGCCGGGCCGGCGGGTCGGGGCGCGCGGCCGGCGCGGGACAGGCGGGGCGAGCCGGACAGCAGGCGCAGGCGGGCCGGCCGCCGGTGGCGGCGGTGCGGCCCGCGCCCTGCGTGGCCCACGTGGAGACCGGGCTCGTCGAGCGTCGTGCCCGGGTGCTGCCCGGGGCGGTCGGGGTGTTCGGCGGCGGGGTCGGCGCGGCCGGGTGCGCGCTCGCGCTGTGGTGGGCGGGGGTGCTGCCGGAGCCGCTGGTGGATCTGGTGGCGCCGGACGGGGACCTGCGGGGCGGTGGGTCGGCCGGGGTCTCGGTGGGGCAGTGGGCCGCGCTCGCCGGATCGGGGGCGCTGTCGCTCTTCGGGTTCGGCGGCCTGGCGCGGGGGCGGGTCGGCGGGGCGTGGGTGCTTTCGCTGTTCGGCCGGTACCGGGGGAGCGTGCGGCGCACCGGGCTGCTGTGGGTGAACCCGCTGCTGCTGCGGCGCCGTGTCGACGTACGCCTGCGGCACTGGCGGAGCGAACCGATGGCGGCCGTGGACCGGTCCGGGGTCGCGCTGCGGGTGGTGGTGCTCGTGGTGTGGCGGGTCAAGGACACCGCGCGGGCGACGCTCGCCGTCGCCGACCACCAGGAGTACCTGCGGGAGTGCGTGGAGGCGACCACCGCGCGGGTGCTCTCGAAGCTGCCCGCCGACGCCTTCCACGACGACGCGCCGACGCTGCGGGACGCGGAGGCCGTCGGCGAGGCGCTGACGCGGGCGCTCGCCGCGCAGACGGAGCCGGTGGGCGTGGAGATCTTCTCGGTGCAGCCGACGCGCATCGAGTACGCGCCCGAGGTCGCCGCAGCCATGCACCGCCACCGCATCGCCGCCCTCGACGCCCGGCACCGCGACAGCCTGCTCACGTCGGTGGTGGACTCCGTGGAGGACACGGTGACCCGGCTGACCACGCGGGGCCTGGTCGAGCTCGACGACTACGAGCGCAGGGCGCTGGTGAAGGACCTGACGGTGGCGTTCTGCACGGGGCGGGGCGGCGACAGCACCTGACGGCGTGGCCGCCGGGCGGGGACGGCGCCTGCCCTGCCCACCCCCGACCCCGGGCGCCCGACGCCGGGGCGCCCGCCCGCCGCGAGCGTGGCCGTCGTATCGTCCCCGCCCATGAACCCGCCCATGAATCCGGCCACGAGCCTGACGGCACTGGCGGCCGACGCCTGGCAGCTGACCGAGCGCGGACCGCGCGTCGTCCTCGGACTCGCGGGGCCGCCCGGTGCCGGGAAGTCCACCCTCGCCCGCGCGCTGGTCGCCGAGCTGGGCGACGGCGCCGCGTATCTGCCCCTCGACGGCTTCCATCTGTCGAACGTCCAGCTGGAGCGCCTCGGCCTGACGTCCCGCAAGGGCTCGGAGCCGAGCTTCGACGCGCGCGGGTACCTCGCCCTGCTGCACCGGGTCCTCGACGACACGGCCGCCGATGTCTACGTACCCGATTACGACCGCACCCTGCACGAGCCCGTCGCCGCCCGGCACCGGGTCGCGCCCGCCGCGCGGCTCGTGGTGACCGAGGGCAACTACCTGGCGTGCGACCTGCCGGGCTGGCGGGCGGCGCGGGAGCTGATGGCGGCGTGCTGGTACCTGGAGGCGCCCGCCGGGGTGCTCCAGGGGCGGCTGGTGGAGCGGCAGTTGGCGGGCGGACGGGGGCCGGACGCGGCGCGCGCGTGGGTCGCGGAGAACGACGTTCCGAACGGTGAACTCGTGGCGGCCTCGCGCGGGCGGTGCGACCGGATCCTCTCCACGATTGGTATGGACATGTTCAACTACTCGCAATAATCTGAGGCTTGGTCTAGACCGCAGAACACGCAGGATCGCACGTCACGCAGCATCAGCAGTACGCACGACCCGCACTTCACGCACGACAAGAACAGCAAGCACCACAAGCACAGCAAGTACTTCCCCAACATCGCCCCCAGAGGTACGCAGCAGTCTCGGGAACCGACGGTGCCTCGAAGGGCGACGCACGACCGTTAGCGCGCGCACGGCTCATGGAACACCCCCACGTTCTTCAGGAGCGGCAGCATGCGAAAGAAGATTTCCGCGGCCATGCTCGGGATGGCGACGGTGGGAGCGTTCGTGCTCTCGACCGGCGGCGCCAGCAGCCATGGCTACACCGACCTGCCAGCAAGCCGTCAGATCAACTGCGCCAAGGGCGTGGTGACCGGCTGTGGCGCCATCCAGTACGAACCGCAGAGCGTCGAGGGCCCCAAGGGCTTCCCGGCGTCCGGTCCGGCCGACGGAAAGATATGCTCCGCCGGCATCGCGGGCTTCAGTTCGCTGGACAAGGCGACCAAGCCGGGCGGCGGCGCCTGGCCCACGACGAAGGTCTCGGCCGGTCAGAACTACAGCTTCCGCTGGCAGTTCACGGCCCGGCACCGGACCACCGACTTCAAGTACTACATCACCAAGCAGGGTTGGAACGAGGGCCAGCCGGTGACCCGGGCGGCGCTCGACACCCAGCCGTTCCTCAACGTCCCCTATGGCGGCCAGCAGCCGCCCGCGACCCTGTCGCACAGCGGCACGATCCCCGGCGGCCGCAGCGGCCACCACGTGATCGTGGCCGTATGGACCGTCCACGACACGGGGAACGCGTTCTACGCCTGCTCGGACGTTCAGTTCTGACCTGGTCCAGCGGAACTGCCACCCCCCACGGGTAAGTTCTGTGCACGCCGTCCGCGGAGGCGGCGGCGTGCGCAGGACGGCCCCGGCATCGTGCTGTCCGGGGTGCGCCGAGCCGTCTCGCCCCTCCACTTCTGACGGTACGTCAATTATCGTGCGCCGCCATGAAGTCCGAACCCGAGACGGTCGCGGAACTCGTCCTCGCGCGGTGGGGCGACCACCGCCCCGGGCTCCGCTTCGAGGACCAGGAACTCAGCCACCACCAGGTCGCCGCGGGCGCGGCGGCGCGGGCCGCGCTGCTGCGGGACCTGCTTTCCGCGCGCCGGGCACCGCACCTCGGCGTCCTGCTCGACAACACCCCCGAGTACCCGCTGTGGCTGAGCGCCGCCGCGCTGGCCGGGGCGGCCGTCGCCGGGATCAACCCGACCCGGCGCGGCGCCGAACTCGCCCGCGACATCCTGCACACCGACTGCCAGGTGCTCGTGACCGAGCGGGCCCACCTGCCCCTGCTCACCGGGCTCGACCTGCCCGGCGTACGGATCCTGGTCACGGACACGGCCGCGTACGACGAACTCCTCGCGCCCTACGCCGGGGCCGCACCGGAGCCGTCCCCGGCCGCCACCCCCGCCGCCCGGCTGCTCCTCTACTTCACCTCCGGGTCGACCGGCGCCCCCAAGGCCGCCGTGTGCAGCCAGCGGCGGCTCGCGGCGGCCGGGCACTCCCTCTGTACGCACTTCGGCGTGCGGCCCGACGACGTCCACTACGTCTGCATGCCCATGTTCCACGGCAACGCCGTCATCGCCGACTGGGCGCCCGCGGTCGCCGCCGGGGCCGGGGTCGCGCTGCGGCGGCGCTTCTCCGCGTCCGGATTCCTCACGGACGTACGGTGGTTCGGCGCCACCTACTTCACGTACGTCGGCCGGGCCGTGCAGTACCTCCTCGCCACGCCCGCCCGCGCCGACGACCGCGCGCACCCGCTGCGCCTCGGCTTCGGCACCGAGGCCGGGGCGGTGGACGCGCGGCGCTTCGAGGAGCGGTTCGGGGTGCGGCTCGTCGAGGGGTACGGGTCGTCGGAGGGCGGGGCCGCCATCCAGCGCTCGCCCGGCACGCCCCAGGGGGCGATCGGGCGGGCCGCGCCCGGGGACGACCTCGCCGTGCTCGACCCCGGGACCGGGGCGGAGTGCGCGGCGGCCGAGTTCGGGCCCGGCGGGCGGCTGCTCAACGGGGACGCGGCGATCGGCGAGCTGGTCAACCGGGGGCGCAGCCCCTTCGAGGGCTACTGGCGCAACGCGGCGGCCGAGGCGGAGCGGGTCCGGGGGGACGGTTGGTACTGGACCGGGGACCTCTTCTACCGCGATGCCGAGGGGTACTTGTACTTCGCCGGGCGCGCGGACGACCGGCTGCGGGTCGACAGCGAGAACCTGGCGGCGGCGGTGATCGAGGCGATCCTCGCGCGGTGGGAGCCGGTGGTGGGTGTCGCCGTGTACGCCGTGCCGGACCCTGTTGCCGGGGATCAGGTGATGGCGGCGCTCGCGCTGCGGGCGGGGGTGTCGTCCTTCGACCCGTTGGCCTTCGCCGAGTTTCTGCTGGAACAGGGGGATTTGGGGACGAAGATGGCGCCTCGGTTCGTGCGGGTGCTGCCACGGTTGCCCGTGACCGCTACGCACAAGGTGGCGCGGGGCGCGCTGCGCAGGGAGGGGTTTCGCTGCGTTGGGGCTGGGGCTGGGGCTGGGGCTGGGGCTGGGGCCGGGGCCGGGGTTGAGGTTGGGGTGGGGGCCACGGCCGGGGTGGAGGCGGGGGTTGTGTGGTGGCGGCCTGGTGGGGGTGGGGCTTATCGGGAGTTCACGGTGAGGGATGCCGAGGGGGTGGTGGGGGAGTTTCGGGAGAGGGGGCGGGAGGGGTTGTTGGGGTGAAGGCGGGGTTCGGTGCCTGAGGGGGGTTCGGTGCCTTTTGGGGGCTCGGTGCCTGATGAGGGCTCGGCGGCGGGTCGGTAGCGTGCGGGCATGGGACGGGAGAGTGTGTGGGCCGACCTGCGGGGCGGTGGCCGACGGTACCTGCGGGGGGCCGCGCCGTGGCGGGCGGCCGCGTACGTGGGCGGCGGGGCGCTCGTCGGCGTACCCGTGCTGGTCACGCTGGTGGCGTCCCTTGCCGTGGGGGTCGTTCTCAGCGTGTTCCTGGTGGGGCTGCCCCTCCTCGCCGCTCTCGCCTTCGTGGGCCTCCCCGTCGCCGCCCTGGAGCGCCGCAGGCTCCGCTCCGTCGACCCGGCGCCCGCGCCGAGCCCCCACCGCGCCCCGGACGCCCCGGGCCTCACCGCCTGGCTGCGGCTGCGCGTCCGCGAGCAGGCGACGTGGCGCGAGCTGGCGTACGCCGTCCTCATGGCGTTCGTCCTGTGGCCCCTGGACCTGGCGGCGGCCGCCTGCACCCTCGCCCTGCCCCTCCTCCTGGCCGGAGCCCCCGCCCACCTCGCCCTCACGGGCGGCCCCGCCGAGGGCGGCGTACGCCCGGCCAAGCTCTGGCTGGTCGAGAGCTATCCGGCGGCCTGCGGCACCGCCGTCCTGGGCCTCGCCCTGCTCGTCGCCCTGCTCTACCCCCTCGGCGCGTACGCCGCCGCCCGCGCCGCCCTCGCCCGGCTCCTGCTCGCCCCGCGCGAGGCGGAGACGCGGGCACAGCTCGCCGAGGTGACCCGCTCCCGGGCCCGCCTCGTCACCGCCTTCGAGGCCGAACGCCGCCGCGTCGAACGGGACTTGCACGACGGCGCCCAGCAGCGCCTGGTCGCCCTCAGCATGACCCTCGGCCTCGCCCGCCTCGACGCCGAGGCGGGCAGCCCGCTCGCCGCCCGCCTCGCCTCCGCCCACGGCGAGGCCGACGCCGTCCTCGCCGAACTGCGGGAACTCATCCGCGGCATCCACCCCCAAGTCCTCGCCGACTACGGCCTGCCCGCCGCCATCGAGGACGCCGCCGACCGCTCGCCCGTCCCCGTCGACGTGGCGGTGGACAGCGGCGCCGGGCTGCCCCGGCTGTCCGAACCCGTCGAGTCCGCCGCCTACTTCGCCGTCCGCGAAGCCCTCACCAACGTCGCCCGGCACAGCGGCGCCACCCGCGCCGCCGTGCGCGCCCGCCACGCCGACGGCGCCCTGCGCCTGACCGTGCGCGACGACGGCACCGGCGGCGCCGACCCCGCCCGCGGCTCCGGCCTCACCGGGCTCGCCGACCGCCTCGCCGTCCTCGATGGCACACTGACCGTCACCAGCCCGCCCGGTGGCCCCACCGTCCTGACCTTGGAGATCCCGTGCACCCCGCGCCCACCGAGCGGCCCCGCGCCCACCGAGTAGTCCTCGCCGAGGACAGTGTGCTGCTGCGCGAGGGCCTGGTCGGGGTGCTCGGCCGGTTCGGGCACGAGGTGGTGGCCGCGGTCGGCGACGCGGACGCGCTGCGGGACGCCGTGGCCACGTACGAACCGGACATCGTCGTCACCGACGTGCGGATGCCGCCCGGATTCCAGGACGAGGGGCTGCGCGCCGCGATCGCCCTGCGCGCGGAGCGGCCCGGGCTGCCGGTGCTCGTGCTCAGCCAGTACGTCCAGCGGTCGTACGCCGCCGAGTTGCTCGACACCGGGGACGGCGGCGGCGTCGGCTATCTCCTGAAGGACCGGGTGGGCCAGGTCGAGCAGTTCGTCGACGCGTTCACGCGGGTCGCGGCGGGCGGCACCGTCGTGGACCCCGAAGTCGTACGCCAGTTGCTGCGCCGCCGCCGCGACCCCCTGGAGCGGCTGACCCCGCGCGAGCGCGAGGTCCTCGCCCTCGTCGCCGAGGGCCGCTCGAACGCGGCCGTCGCCGCCGAACTCGTCGTCACGGAGGCGGCGGTGGGCAAGCACGTCGGCAACATCCTCGCCAAGCTCGACCTGCCGGTCACCGACGGGACGCACCGGCGGGTGCTCGCGGTCCTCGCGTATCTGCGGGGCTGAGCCCCCACCCGCGGGCCCGAGTACCCGTGGGCCTGGATCTCTTGACGTGTACCCCTCGACTACGCTTCCGGGTCATGAGCGTCCCTGACCAAGCGCCCTCCGACGAAGCGGCCGCCGACGAAGCGCCGTCCGGCCAGGAGCCGTTCGCCGACGAGCCCGCCGACGCGCCCGAACGTCTCGGGCTCACCCCGCGCCAGGCCCGGCGGCTGCGCATCGGCGCCGCCTCGCTCCTGATGGCCACGGCGGCCGTGCTGCTCGCCGTCCGGCTCGCGAGCCGGTCGTCCGTGCTCGTCGTGGGCGTGTACGGACTGCTGCTCATCCTCTGCGGCCTGGTCATCGAGCTCAGCAGACGCGGCCGGACCAGGCTCGGCAGCTATCTGCTGGGTGCCGGCCTGGTCGCGGCGCTGCTCATGGACGTGGTGGTGCTGTCCTAGCGGGTGGACATGGTCGTGCTGTCCCGGCGGGCAGCCGGCACCGGCCCCTCGGAGAGCCCGTACCGCTCGTGCAGCCGCCGCAGCCCCGGCGGCGCCCACCACGCACGGCGCCCGAGCAGCGCCATCGCCGCCGGTACCAGGAACATCCGCACGACCGTCGCGTCGATCAGGACCGCCAGCGTCAGGCCGAGCCCGATCTGCAGGATCGGCGAGAAGCCGCCCGTCATGAACCCGCCGAACACGATCGCGAGGAGCAGCGCCGCGCAGCTCACCACGCGCCCCGAGCTGCGCAGCCCCGACACGATCGCCGTCCGGTGGTCGCCGGTCTCCACCCACGACTCGCGCATCCGCGCCAGGATGAACAGCTCGTAGTCCATCGCCAGGCCGAACGCGATCGCGATGATCAGCGGCGGCGCGGTCAGACTGAGCGCCCCGAGTCCCTCGCCGCCGAGCAGGCTCGCGCCGTGCCCGTCCTGGAACACCCACACCACCACGCCGAGCGCGGCACCGAGGCTCAGGAGCGTCGTCAGGAGCGTCCGCAGCGGGCTGAGCAGCGACCCGGTGAAGGCGAAGAGCAGGGCGAACAGGCCCGCGAGGACGGTCAGTACGGCCCACGGGGCACGGTCGGCGAGCATCTCGCGGAAGTCCACGAGCCGGGCCGCGTCGCCGGTGACCTCGACGGGTTCGGTGCCGCGCAGGTCCCGTACCCGCTCCACCAGACGGGTCGCCTCCGGGCCGTCCGCCGAACCGCGCGGCGTCAGGCGCAGCAGGATCGTGCCGTCGGTCATCCGCCCGTTCTCCACCCGGGTCACGCCCGGCAGCGCGCGGATCTTGCGTGCGCAGTCCGGGTCCGCGCCCGGCCTGATCAGGACGTCGACGGTGTCGGTGCCCGTGCCCGGCGGGTAGTGCGCGTGCACGGCGTCGTGCAGCTGGCGCGCCTCGGTGTCGTGCGGCAGCTGGCGCGCGTCGCCGATCTCGATGCGCAGCCCGAACACCGGCAGCGCGAGCACGACGAGCCCGGCCACGACGGTCACCACGACGGCGAGGGGGCGGCGCAGGGAGAACAGGGCGAGGCGGGCGAAGAAGGCCCCGGGCGCCTTCGCGGGTGCGGCTGCTTCCGGCGCGGTGGCCATCTCCGTCGTGGCCGTGTGTGAAGTGGCCGCTGCCGTACGGGCCTTGCGCGGGGCCCGACGTCCCGGGAAGCGGAACCACCCGCCGCCGCGCGACCTGCGCTCCCTCGGCGTCATCCGGCCCCCGAACAGCGTGAGCAGCGCGGGCAGCAGCGTCAGCGCCGCCAGCATGTCGACCACGACCACCGCGCCCGCCGCAAGTCCCATGCTCCGCAGGAACGGGCTCGGGAACCACACGAGCCCCGACAGGCACACGGCCACCGTCAGCCCGGAGAACAGCACGGTCCGCCCGGCGTGCGCGACCGTCGCCCGCACCGCCCGCACCACGTCGTCCTCCCGTACCCGCTCCTCCCGGAACCGCATCACAAGGAGCAGCGCGTAGTCCACCGCGAGCCCGAGCCCGAGCATCGTGACCACCTGCACCGCGTACACGGAGATCTCCGTGACCTGCTGGAACCCGAGCAGCGTGAGGAACGCGCCCGCCACGCCGCTGAGCGCGACGAGCAGCGGGAGCCCGGCCGCCCGCAGCCCGCCGAAGATCAGCAGCAGGACGACGAGGACGGCGGGCAGCGTGATCAACTCCGCGCGTGCCACGTCCTCCTGGGCCCGCCCGCCCATCTGCTCCCCGAGCAGCGGATCGCCGCTCACCGCCACGTCGACGCGGCCGTCCACCGCCCCGCCGATCTCCCGCAGCCGGTCCGCGACGTCGCCGACCACGTCCTCCTCGGCGTCGTCGTCGAGGCCGCTCTTGAGCGTCACGGGGATCAGCAGCGCCTTGCCGTCGCGTGCGACCAGGCCGTCGGTCCTGTACGGGTCGGCGGCGACGGAGATCCCGGGCGCCTTCCGGACGTCCGCGACGGCCCCGGTCACCGCCGCGCGCACGTCGGCGGCGCGGACCGGGCCGCCGAAGACGACCGCCGTGAAGTCGTCGCCGTCGGGGTCGAGCCGGGACAACAGGTCGTCCGCGACCACCGACTCGCTGCCCGGCACGTCCTCCACCGTCGAGGTGAGGTCGCCGAACACCCGGGTACCGAAGCCGAGTCCGACGGCGAGCAGCAGGAACCAGATGAAGAGCACGGTGCGGGGGCGGCGCGTGGCCGTCCTGGCGAGGGTCGCGAGCATGACCGCTCCTCGGGAGCTTGGAGGCGTGTGAGGCCGGAACCCTGGCGGGACCGGATCCCTGGCGGGAGGGGCGTCCGGGGCCGGGCGACCCCGAACGCCTTGGCCACACCTTCGCCGTGGAACGGGCGCGACGGATCGCCGCGCGGAGCGGTCTTGGGGCCTCGCCCGTGCGGGGGAGGGCTCCGTCGGGCGGGGGAGGGGGCTGCCGCAGGGTATTTGGCCGTGTGCGGGGGGTCAGCGCGTGCGCGTGCCCTTCGCGGTCAGCGCGCCCCGTCGTCGTCCGGCGTGCCCGGTCCCGGCCCGGTGTCGCCCGGTGCGACGAGGCCGCTCTCGTACGCGCAGATCACCGCCTGCACCCGGTCCCGCAGCGCCAACTTCGAGAGGACGTTGCTGACATGCGTCTTCACGGTGTGCTCGCTCACCACGAACGACGCCGCGATCTCCGCGTTCGACAGGCCGCGCGCCAGCAGCCGCAGCGTCTCCTCCTCGCGCGCGGTGAGCACCGCGAGGCGCTGCGCGGGCGACGCCGTCACGGACCGCGTCGTACGTCCCCGGCGTACGAAGTCCGCGACCAGGCGCCGCGTCACGGACGGCGCGAGCAGCGAGTCGCCCGCCGCGACGACGCGCACCGCGTGCACCAGGTCGTCGCGGCGCACGTCCTTGAGCAGGAAGCCGCTCGCGCCCGCGTACAGGGCGTCGTACACATACGCGTCGACGTCGAACGTCGTCAGCATGACCACCCGGCAGGCCGACTCCGCGCACACCGCGCGCGCCGCCTCGATGCCGTCCATCACGGGCATCCGGATGTCCAGGAGGGCCACGTCCGGGGTGTGCCGACGCACCGCCTCCAGCGCCTGCGCGCCGTCGCCCGCCTCCGCCACCACCTCGATGTCGGGCTGCGCGTCAAGGATCATCGTGAAGCCGCTGCGGACCAGCTCCTGGTCGTCGGCCACCACTACGCGGATGCTCATCCGTCAAGGATGCCGTGGGCAGGCGTACGGCGACACGGAAACCTCCGGCCGGTACGGGACCGGACTCCGCCGTCCCGCCGCAGGCGGCGGCGCGCTCGGCGATGCCGACGAGGCCCTGGCCGCGCGGCCGTTCACCACTGTGGGGGGCCGTCCCGAAGGGTGCCCTTGACGCGGGGGTGCCGTTGGGACCTGCCCGGGCCCCGTCGTCCGTGACCGTGAGCGTCAACTCGCCTGGCAGCCAGGCTAGTTGGAATGTCACGCGTGCGGTGCCCGCGTGCTTGAGTACGTTCGTCAGCGCCTCCTGCGCCACCCGGTACGCCGCGACCTCCACGTCCGGCCGGAGCGCGACCGGCTCCCCGGTGACCCGCGACTCGACCGGTGTCCCGGCGAGTTCGACGTCCCGTATCAGGGAGGGCAGGGCGGCCAGCGTCGGCTGCGGCCCCCGGTCCACCGACGCCCCAGCGCCCCCAGCAGTTCCAGCCACCCCTGTAGCCCCAGCCGCCCCGCCCTCCCCGGCCCCGTCCCCGGCCCCCTCCGCGTCCCGCAGCACCCCGAGGATCCGCCGCAACTGGGCCATCGCGTCCCGCCCCGCGCCGCTGATCGCGTCGAACGCCGTGATCGCCCGCGCCGGATCGTCCCGCACCACCACGGGCCCCGCCTCCGCCTGCACCACCATCAGGCTCACGGCGTGCGCGAGCACGTCGTGCATGTCCCGGGCGATGCGCGCCCGCTCCCGCGCGACGGCCCGTGCCGTCTCGGCGGCCCGCTCCCGCTCCAGGCGCCGGGCCCGGTCCTCCAGCGCCGCCGTGTACGCCCGCTGCACCCGGGCCAGCACCCCGAACCCGTACGCCGTGACGAAGCTGAGCAGATGGAAGGCGTACTCGAACGGCTGTGCCTGCTCCCGGAACGTCATCGTCGCCGTCGACGCGACCAGCCACACCCCGAGCAGCACCCGCCGCTGCACGGGCCGCGCGACCAGCGCCAGCGTGTACAGCGCGACCAGCCCGCCGTACGCCACGTCCGGCGGCGGCTGCCGGTACACCGCCATCGCGGGCGTGAACAGGCTGACGAGGTACACGGCCGTCATCGGCGACCGGCGCCGCCACGCGAGCGGCACGGCCGTTCCCGCCCCGAGCAGGAAGCCGACCGCCGAGAGCCGGTCGTCGCCCTCGTCGGGGAAGACGAACTGCAGCGAGACGGCGAACAGGACGAGGGCGGCGAGGGCGGCGTCCACGACGTACGGGTGCCTGCTGAGCGCACGCGAGCGCGTCCGGATCAGCGTGCGGAGGGGGCGGCGCGTCCGGTCGGACGGGACATTCGGGCCGGGTGGTTCGGGCAGGTCGAGGCGCGGCATACGGCGGCTCCCGGGCGGAGGCGGCTGCCAGTATCGCGGTGGGCGGCGGGGCGCGTCCTCGCCGGTGCGGGGGAGATGCCGGGGGCGGTGGATCGGTGGAGCGGGGGACGCGGGGGACGCGGGGCGGCTTCGCCGGGGGCGGGGGGCGTGGCCCGGCGTCCCCGGCGGTGCGGGGCGCGGCTCAGCACCGCCGGTACACGTGGCCCTTCTCCCCGGCGGGGCGCACGTCCCGGTCGCGCAGGACGATCGAGAGGTCCTTGCCCCAGCGGCGGCACGCGGTGTCGTACCCCTTCGTCTCGTACTCGATGTCGAAGACCCTCCCGTCGTACGCGGACGAGAACGGCTCGCACTCGTCGTACTGCCCGCACTCCTCGACCACCGCGAAGTCGAACCCGATGCCCTTGCCCAGCAGTTCGGCGGTGTTCTTCTGCGCGATGGCGAGCCCCCGGTCGTGCGCCCGGCGGACCAGGAGCCGCGCGAACGCCGTCGCGTCGGCCGGGTCGAGCCGGTCGTCGGAGCGGGCGTAGGAGTCGAGGTTGTCCGGCTCGACCGCGTCGAAGCCGGAGCGCGCGCAGCCGTCGATCCAGTCGCCGACGACGCCGAGGAGCTCCGTGCGCCTGGCGGCGGTGGAGATGTCGAGCAGCGGTTCGTCCCAGTCCTCGTCGACCACCGGGTCGCCGTCGTCGTCGCGCAGGATCAGGTCGGGGTGCTCGTCGTCCCACCAGGCGGCGGCCTCCTTGCCCGGCTGGGCCTGGAAGGCGTTGACGTAGCAGATGTTGTAGCGGCCGGGGGCGGGGCTCGCGGAGCGGTCGCGGGAGACGGCGCGGACGCCGTCCGGGGGTGTGTAGGGGCCGCCGAGTTGGTAGTCGAAGGGGGTGTCGGCGCGGGGCGGGCGGGGCGTCTTCCCGGTGGTGGTGCGGCGGTCGGTGGGCTTCCGCTCGGTGGACCGGTCGGAGGTGGCGCAGCCGGTGAGTACCGCGAGGACGGTGACGAGGGTGAGGGCCAGGTGGGCGGGGCGGGGCGTGCGGGGCATCTGGCCGTCCTGTGTTCCGTGCGGGTCGTGCGGTGGGTGAGGTGCGCGTTCAAGTGTGCACGCCGCGCCCGCCGTCCTCCCGCGACGCCGCCCGCCGCCCCGGCCCCGACGGGCGAAGGCCCCGGTCGCCCGGGGCCCGTGGGCGGCGCTCGTCCCGGCCCGCCCGCTCACGCCCCCGTGTCGCGGCGCTTCGTCGTGACCGCCGCCCACCGGTCGAGCACGGCCGCGGCGGCGCCCGAGTCGAGGGCCTCGGCGGCGCGGTCCACCCCGGCGGCGATCCGCTCCGTGACGGAGGCGGTGCTCGGCTCCAGGGCCGCGAGCCCCGCGGCGGCCGAGAGCAGGACGGCGTCCCGGACCGGGCCGCGGGCCCCCGCGACCAACTCGCGTGCCACCCGCGCGTTGTGCGTCCGGTCACCGCCGCGCAGCGCGTCCTCGGTGGCGTACGCCATGCCGATGTCCCTCGGGTCGAAGGACTCCTCGCGCACCTCGGAGCCGGAGACCGACCAGACCGTGGAGGTGGTCGTGACCGTCAGTTCGTCCATCCCGTCGTCACCCCGGAACACCAGCGCCGACACGCCCCGCCGGGCGAGGACCGCCGCGAGCAGCGGTGCGAGCCGGGCGTCCGCGACACCCACCGCGCGGGCCATCGGCGCGGCGGGGTTCGTCAGCGGGCCCAGGATGTTGAAGACCGTGCGGATGCCCAACTCGCGGCGCGGCCCGGCCGCGTGCCGCATCGCCGGGTGGAACAGCGGCGCGAAGCAGAACGTGATGCCCACCTCCTCCGCCACTTCCGCTATCTTCGGCGCGGGCAGGTCGAGCGCCACGCCCAGCTCCTCCAGGACGTCGGCGGAGCCGCAGGCGGAGGACGCCGAGCGGTTGCCGTGCTTGACTACCCGCGCACCGGCACCGGCGGCGACGACAGCCGACATCGTGGAGATGTTGACGCTGTGGGACCCGTCGCCACCGGTGCCGACGATGTCGAGCGTGGGTCCGGGCACGGACAACGGCACGGCGTGCGCGTACATGGCGTCGACCAGACCGTCGATCTCCTCGGCGGTCTCGCCCTTGGCGCGCAGCGCCACCATCAGACCCGCGAGCCGCGCGGGGCCCGCGGCGCCCGACATCACCTGATCCATCGCCCAGGCGGTCTCGGCCGCGGACAGATCCCTGCGGCTCAGCAGTGCGTTCAGAAGTTCCGGCCAGGTACGGCCCTGTGGCTCTTCGGCGATCACGGGAACTCTCCTCGAAGAAGAGGGGGTGGAGGGCTCGTCCTTTTGATTCTGGGGAGCGCGGGACGCGTCCTCCAGACCACTTTTTGAGGATCCGTACGGACCATTCTCTGCCCCCGACAGGCAATCACTAGGAAATGCGCGGGAGTTCACGAGAACATCGGAGTTCACGAAGCGAAGGGAAAGGGAGGGCCGTGGCCCTGCACATGGCAGTGGACGTCGTCAGGGAATCCGAACAGTCCCTGACCTCCCAGATACAGGGCTTCATCAGGAAGGAGATAGCGGAGGGCATCCTGCACCCGGGCACGCGGCTGCCGTCCAGCCGCCGCCTCGCGGACGACCTGGGAGTCTCCCGCAGCGTGGTCGTGGAGGCGTTCGGGCAGCTCGTCGCCGAGGGCTATCTGGAGGCCGTGCGGGGCGCGGGCACCCGCGTGGTGGCGCATCTGGAGACCGAGCCGCCGCAGGTCGTGCCCGCGCTGCTCGACGACGGACCGGCCCCGCACGCCTTCGGCGCCCGCTGGGACCTCAGACCCGGCAGCCACACGTTCGCGGCGTTCCCGCGCCGCGAGTGGCTGAGCTGCTACCAGCGCGTCCTGGATCGCGCCGCCGCCAGCGACCACGGTTATCCGTCGCCCGCGGGCGAGCCGGCCCTGCGCGTCGAACTGGCCCACTGCCTGGGCAGGTTGCGGGGCGTGCGCACGGGGGCGGACCAGGTGATGGTGGTCGCCGGGTTCGCCCAGACGCTGTCCCTGGTGTGCGCGATGCTCGCCGAGGACGGCATCGGGGAGATCGGCATCGAGGACCCGGGCCACCCCGGGCAGCGGCAGTTCGTGCGTGACAGCGGACTGCGCCCGGTGCCGCTGCCGGTGGACGCGGAGGGCCTCGACGTCGAGGCGCTCGCCGCGTCCGGCCTGCGCGCCGTCCTGGTCACACCCGCCCACCAGTTCCCCACCGGCGTCGAGCTGTCCGCGAGCCGCCGGGAGGCGCTGGCCCGCTGGGCGCGCGAGACCGGCGGCCTGGTCATCGAGGACGACTACGACGGCGGACTCTGGTACGAGCAGGGCAGCATCCGCCCGCTCGCCTTCCAGCGCGAGGCCCCCGACCACGTCGTGTACTCGGGCACGGCCAGCAAGACCCTCGTCCCCGGCCTGCGCCTCGGCTGGATCGCCGCGCCCCGGCCGCTGCTCGACCGGCTGCTGAGGGTGCGCGCCCGGCAGGACCTGGGCACGGACACCCTCACCCAGCTGGCGTTCGCGGAGCTCCTGCGCGGCGGCCAGTTCGACCGCCATCTGCGCCGCCTCAACGCCCGCGCCCGCAGCCGCCGCGAGGCCCTGGAGGAGGCGGTGCGGAAGCAGCTTCCCGGTGCGCGGGTCATCGGGCGGGAGGCGGGCCTGCACGCGTATGTGCGGCTGCCCCGGCACGTGGACGAGGCCGTGGTGGTGTCCGGGGCGTTCGCCCGCTCCGTCCTGGTGCGCGGCGGCGCGGCGTTCCACGCCCGGCCGGGTCCCACGGCGCCCGCGCTGGTCGTCGGCCACGCCCACCTGCCCAGCTCGGGCGTCGCGGAGGCGATACGGGAGATCGGGGAGGTGGTCAGGGGGCGGCGGTGAACCCGTCGGCGCCGACACCGGCCGCGGTGGCCCCGGTGGTGGCGGCCCGCCCCAGGAAGTTCTCCATCATCGCGAGCCCGCCGCTCGTCATGATGCTCTCGGGGTGGAACTGCACGCCCTCCACGGGCAGGGTCCGGTGCCGCAGCCCCATCACGTACCCGTGGTCGAGGTCGGTGGCCGTCGTCACCAGCTGCGCGGGCAGCGGTTCGGCGACGACCAGGGAGTGGTAGCGGGTGGCTTCGAGGGTGTGGCCGAGGCCCTGGAAGACCCCGGCGCCGTCGTGCCGCACCGTGCTGGTCCGACCGTGCATCACCTGCCCGGCCACCTCGATCCGCCCGCCGTACGCGAGCGCGATCGCCTGGTGCCCCAGACACACGCCGAGCAGCGGTACCCGCCCCGCGAACTCCCGTACCAGCTCCACGTGTCCGGACGCGGCGGGATGCCCGGGACCGGGCCCGAGCACCACCGCGTCGGGCTCGGTCGCGGCCAGGTCGGCGGGGGACCGGGTCAGCGAGCGCACCACCCGGGTGCGCGCCCCGAGCGTGCGCAGGTACTGGTCGATGATGTGGACGAAGCTGTCGTAGGCGTCGATCAGCAGGACGTTCATGCCCGGGATGCCTCTCTCGTACGGGGCCGGGGGGTGTCGTACGCGGACGGGGTGCGGGGGGCGGTCGACGCGGGCGGCGGAGTGAGTCCGCGCGGCCCGCACGGCCGCGGTGTGCCGGTCACGGCAGCAGCTCCGCACCGGTCAGAGCCCAGTACGCGGCGCCCATCTTCGCCAGCGTCTCGCGCCACTCGGCCTCGGGCTCGGACTGGGCGACGAGCCCCGCCGAGCTCTGCGTGGAGTAGGTGTCCCCGTCGTGCTCGACCGTGCGGATGCACAGCGCGAGTTCGCTCCAGCCGCGCACGTCGACCAGGCCCACGGCGCCCGCGTAGGCACCGCGCCGCTCCCGCTCCAGGCCGTCGATGATCTCCATGGCGCGCACCTTCGGCGCCCCGGTCATGGTGCCCGCGGGGAACGTCGCGCGCACCGCCTGCCAGGCGTCCACGCCTTCCTCAAGACGCCCCGACACCGTCGACACCAGGTGGAAGACGTGGCTGAAGCCCTCCACGGCCATCAGCCGGTCCACCGGCTTGGTGCTCGCCGTGGTCACCCGGCCGATGTCGTTGCGGCACAGGTCGACCAGCATGATGTGCTCGGCCTGCTCCTTGATGGACTCGCGCATCTCCTTGACCCGGCGCTGGTTCTCCTCCGCGTCGGGGCCGCGCCGCGCGGTGCCCGCGATGGGGCGCATCACGATCTCGTCGCCTTCGATCCGGAAGAACAGCTCCGGGCTCGCCCCGATCAGCGTGCGGCCCGCGCGCGGCATCAGATACATGTACGGCGACGGGTTGCGGGCGCGCAGCCGCCGGTAGACGTCGACGGGCGTCAACTCGGTGCGGACGTCGATGCGGTGGCCGATCTGGATCTGGTAGATGTCACCGACCCCGATGTGCTCCAGACACGTCTTCGCCCAGCCCAGGAACGTCTCGCGGTCCACGCTGTCCCGCACGGACTCCGGCCCGGGCGCTTCGGGGACCGGCACCGGCCGGCGGGTGCCCGAAGCGGCCGCCAGCGCCGCCTCGTACGCCACCTCCCGGGCCGCCGTCGGGTCACCCTCCCCGAACGCCCCGCTCGCGGCCTGCAGATGACGCACCGCCCCGTCGGCCAGGTCGTACCAGACGGTGTCCCGGAAGAGCGTGAGCGTCATGTCCGGGGCATCCGGCTGCTCGGTGCGGGCGGGCAGCGCCTCCAGGTGCCAGGCGGTCTCGTACGCCAGCGTCGTCAGGAAGCCGAACGCGTAGCCCGTCGTGGGCAGTTCGGTGTCCAGGGCGAACAGGCGCTGCGCGCGGGCGAGGAAGTCCCAGACCTGGTCGGGGGCGGTGAGGCGGAGCCGGTGCACGCCCGGCTCCGGCTCCTGCGGGTGGTCCCCGCACAGCCCGGCCGCCAGGGCCGCCCCGGCGAGCGCGCGGCCGAGGGCGGGCGTGCCGTCGAGGTCGACGTACCCGTCGTACACCCGGATCTCCGCGAGCCGCCCGAAGCCGACGACGGCCGCGCGGCGGTCCTGGTCGGCGCCGTCGACGCTCTCGAACAGGAACACGTCGTCCTGACCGAGGGCCGCACGCAGCGGGACGTACAGGTCCAGGGGGTCGTGGCGGGGCAGTTCGCTGTCGGTCACCCGCACGTCGACCGTGGTCATTTCCGGCATGGAGAACTCCCTTCCGGCGTGGCGAACTCCCAGTGAATTCACCGCCGTCGGATTGCCCCCACGGCTGCCTTCTGTTGTTGCCGGAAAGTCAAGCAGCGCCCTCACCACCCGTGCCAGACCAATTCCCGGGCCCCGATGCGGACCAATTCCGAATCGCTTGACCCGGGCGTGGGCGCACGGATTCAGTGGTAGCTCGTTCCTGCTCCTCTGTTCCTCCTGTCCTATGTCCGCACGGGGAAGGCCGTCATGAAAGACAGCACAAGAGCCAGCAAAAGGGAAAGCGAAGCGGAGCACCCGGCCGCCGCGTCCTGGCGGGCGTTCCCTGCCCGGCAGCAGCCCGACTGGCCGGACCCGCGCGCCCTGCGGGCTGTCACCGACGACCTGGCCGCCGCGCCACCGCTGGTCTTCGCCGCGGAGTGCGACCAGTTGCGGCGGCGCATGGCGGCGGTCGCGCGCGGCGAGGCCATCCTGCTCCAGGGCGGCGACTGCGCCGAGACCTTCGAGCGGACCACCACCGACGCGATCCGCGGCAAGCTCCAGACGCTGCTCCAGATGGCCGTGGTCCTGTCCCACGCCACCGCGCTGCCGGTCGTGAAGGTCGGGCGCATGGCCGGGCAGTACGCCAAGCCGCGGTCCAGCGCGGTCGAGGAGCGTGCCGGGGTCGCCCTGCCCTCGTACCGGGGCGACGCGGTCAACGGCCTGGAGTTCACCGAGGCGGCCCGCGTCCCGGACCCGCGGCGCCTGCGCACGATGTACGAGGCGTCGGCCCGCACCCTCAACCTGGTGCGGGCCCTGACCACGGGCGGTTTCGCCGACCTGCGCCAAGTGCACGCCTGGAACGAGGGGTTCGTGGCCGCGTCCGGCGCGGGCGAGCGCTACGAACAGCTCGCCGACGAGATCGGCCGCACCCTCGACTTCATGCGGGCCTGCGGCGTCGACACCCGGGAGCTGGCCACCACCGAGTTCTTCGTCGGCCACGAGGGGCTGCTCCTCGACTACGAGGCGGCCCTGACCCGCACCGAGCCCGACTCCGGCCGCGCCTACGCCACCAGCGGCCACCTCCTCTGGATCGGCGAGCGCACCCGCGACCTCGACGGCGCCCACGTCGAGTACTTCTCCCGCGTCGCCAACCCCATCGCCGTCAAGCTCGGCCCGACGACGTCCCCCGACACCGTCGTGTCCCTGCTCGACCGGCTCGACCCGGACCGGGAGCCCGGCCGCCTCACGTTCGTGGTGCGCGCGGGCGCCGAACGCGTGCGGGACCTGCTGCCGACGCTGGTGGAGAAGGCCAACGCCGAGGGCGCGCAGGTCGCTTGGGTGAGCGACCCCATGCACGGCAACACCACGACGGCGCCGAGCGGCCACAAGACCCGGCGGTTCGACACGGTCCTGGACGAGGTGCGCGGGTTCGTGGAGGTCCACCAGGAGCTCGGCACCCACCCCGGCGGCATTCACGTCGAGCTGACCGGCGACGACGTGACGGAATGCGTCGGCGGCGGCAACGCCGTCCTGGAGGAGGACCTGCCGCACCGTTACGAGACGGCCTGCGACCCCCGCCTCAACCACACCCAGTCCCTGGACCTGGCGTTCCTGCTGGCCGAGATGTACCGCGGGAGGTGATCCGGGCGCACCGCGACCCCTGCGGGGCACACCGGCGTCAGCCAGCGCGCAGGGCGTCCTCGACGATCCGCAGGGGCGGCTCGTCCGTCAGGTAGAAGTGCCCGCCGGCGAGCGTGTGCAGGGTGACCGGGCCCCGGGTCTGCTGCCGCCAGGCGGCGGCTTCCGCGGGGCTCACCCGGGGGTCCGTCGCGCCGCGGAGCACCGTGACGGGGCAGTCCAGGAGCGCGTCCGGCTGCCCCGTGTAGCCCGCGAC
Organism: Streptomyces flavofungini; assembly: GCF_014650815.1. Lineage (GTDB taxonomy): Bacteria > Actinomycetota > Actinomycetes > Streptomycetales > Streptomycetaceae > Streptomyces > Streptomyces flavofungini. Next base: position 671,012 of record NZ_BMVR01000001.1, on the reverse strand, counting down.
CATCCGGAAGTCCGCGCCCACGTACGGCATCACGAGCTCCAGGAAGACCGGGTTGTCGAGGAGCGCCGCGTCCGTGCCGCCCAGCTGGGCCAGCGTGCGCAGGACGGCGGCGTCGTCCATCTCGGCGGCGCGTTCCGGGGTGCCGTGCGCCGTGCGCGGGGCGCGGGCGGCCGACGCGAAGAAGTGGCCGACGTCCGCGCCGTCGGCCTGCCAGAGCCGCGCCACTTCGTAGGCGACGAACGCGCCCATGCTGTGCCCGAAGAACGCCGTGGGCCGCCCGTCGGGCAGCGGGCGCAGCTCGGCGGCGAGGTCGCGCGCCATCGCCTTGAGGTCCGTGGCGGGCGGTTCGGCGATGCGGGCGGCGCGTCCCGGGTAGCAGACCGTGTGGACCTCGACGTCCGTGAGCGCCTTGCCCCACGAGCGGTAGAAGTACGGCGAGCCCCCGGCGTGCGGGAAGCACACCAGGCGGCCCGACGCGAAGGGCCGTGACTCGACTGCCTGCGTCCACACCATGACCGTCCCCCAGTCGCCGGTGCCTCCACCGGCGGGTGACGGCACTTCGGTCGGCCCTCATGATTCCACCGCCCGCCGACGGCCACCTGGCCGAGGGGCCCGCCCGGCCTGTGAGGTGTGGCACTCCGTCCGGGACGCGGCGCACCGCCACTCGCCTTCGGCCCATGGCCCGGCACTTCGGCCGGCCTCAAAGGGGGGTGTGGGCGGCGAAGCCCCCACAGCGCGCGGCGAAGCCGCGCAGAAATGACGACAGCGAGGCCGGTCCACGTTTTCCGTGGACATGCCTCGCTGTCGGTGTCGTGCGCCGCCAGGGACTCGAACCCCGGACCCGCTGATTAAGAGTCAGCTGCTCTAACCAACTGAGCTAGCGGCGCCTGCTGACTCGAAAATAATACCTGGTCCCCGGGGGTGCTCTGGACCACCCGGGGCGGACCGGGGCGGGCCCCGGACCGGACCCGGACTCGGACCGGACCCGGACGGGGCCGTCTAGATCGCCAGGGAGAGCAGGACGGGCGCGGCCTTCCGGTTCAGCGTCTCCGCGGCCTCGCGCAGCCGGTGGGCGTGCTCGACGGGCAGCGACAGGGCGAGCGAGCCGACCGTCGCGCCCGCGGTGATCGGGACGGCGGCGCAGACCGTGCCGACCGCGTACTCCTGGAGGTCGAGGACGGGGACCGTGGCGGCCTGGGCGTCGAGGTTGTTCAGGAGGACGCGCTCGCTGGTGATGGTGCGCGAGGTGAGGCGGGCCATCTTGTGCCGGGAGAGGTGGTCGCGGCGGGCGTCGAGGTCGAGCTGGCCGAGCAGGCTCTTGCCGACGGCGCTGGCGTGCGCGGAGACCCGGAAGTCCACCCACTCGTTGACCTTCGGGGTGTGCGGGCCGTCGGCGAAGTCGGTGACCCGGATCTCGCCGTCCACGTACCGGCTGACGTAGACCGCGGCGCCGATGGAGTCGCGCAGTCCGCCGAGGGTGTGCCGGAGCTTGTCGCGCAGGGCCAGGGCGCGGTCGTGGGCGGAGCCGAGGCGGGTGAGCGAGGCGCCCGTGACGTACGCGCCGTCGGTGATCTGTTCGACGTACCCCTCGCGGCGCAGCATGCGAAGGAGGCCGGCGAGCTGGGTGGCGGGCAGGGCGGTGCGCCGGGCCAGCTCGTCCTCGGTGACGCCGGTGCCGCGGCGCGCGACGATCTCCAGTACCCGCAGGGCGTTCTGCACCAACTGGTGGGCCGTCGTCGACTCGCGCTGCACCGCCACGGCTTCTCCCTGATCCCTGCGCCTGAGATGGAACGGTTCCGGACAGCTGGACACTGTCCACGATAACCGCCAAATACCCCCTGGGGAGAGGGTGTTGGCCACAAGAGTGGCGCGTTTCCGCCCCGCTGAGCAGGAACGCGCCACCCTGGCATATGCCAAGTGAATGCTCCAGCGCCATGGCCGCACGCGTTGCGCGCCGCGCTCATGGCACTCCGTGGTGCGTCGGCCGTGCTCAGAGCACCGCGGACAGGAATCCCCGGGTCCGCTCGTGCTCCGGATCCGAGAAGATCTTCTCCGGCGGCCCGGATTCGATCACCCGGCCCGCGTCGAACATCAGCACTTGGTCGGAGATGTCCCGGGCGAAGTTCATCTCGTGGGTCACGCACAGCATGGTGATGTCGGTGGTGTGCGCGATGTCCCGCAGGACGTCGAGGACGCCCGCGACGAGCTCCGGGTCGAGCGCGGACGTCACCTCGTCCAGGAGCAGCACCTGCGGCCGCATCGCGAGGGCGCGGGCGATCGCGACGCGCTGCTGCTGGCCGCCGGAGAGCTGCGTCGGATAGGCGTCGCAGCGGTCGCCGAGCCCGACCAGGTCGAGCAGGTCCCGGGCCCGCTGCTCCGCCTCGTCCTTGGACAGGCCGAGCACGGTGACCGGCGCCTCGGTGATGTTGCGCAGGACCTTCATGTTCGGGAAGAGGTTGAACTGCTGGAAGACCATGCCGATGTTCTTGCGGACCTCGCGCACGTGCTTCTCGCCCGCCGGGACGAGCTTGCCGTTCTTCTCCTCGTGCGTCAGGTACTCCCCGCCGACCTTGATCGTGCCCTCGTCCGGCTTGAGCAGGGTCATGAGGAGCCGCAGGATCGTCGTCTTGCCGGATCCGGACGGGCCGATCAGGGTGACGTGCTTGCCGGAGGCGACGGAGAAGTCCAGCTCGTCCAGGACCGTGTTGGACCCGAAGCGCTTGACCACCTTGTCGAAGCGGATCAGCTCGCTGCCGTCCACCGCCGGGTTCGGCTGGTCCTTGGTGAGGTTCGTGTCAGCGGACAAGACGGCGCTCCAGGGCTCGCAGGAGGAGGGAGGACGGATAGGCGATGAGGATGAAGGCGACACCGACGACGGTCAGGGCCTCGGTGTACTGGAAGGTCTGCGCGGCTTCGAGACGCGACCGCTGCAACAGCTCAAGGACGCCGATGCTGGCGAGCAGCGGCGTGTCCTTGAGCATCGCGATGACGTAGTTGCCGAGCGCCGGGATCACGCGGCGGATCGCCTGCGGCAGGATCACCGCGGTCCAGGTGCGCGGGTACGACAGGCTCAGCGCCTTGGCCGCCTCCCACTGGCCGACGGGCACGGCGTCGATGCCCGCGCGGTAGACCTGCGCGGTGTACGTCGAGTAGTGCAGGCCGATCGCGAGGATGCCGGTGGTCTCGGCGGAGAATTGGATGTCCCACTCCGGCAGCACGAAGAACAGGAAGAACAGCTGCACGAGCAGCGGCGTGTTGCGGATGAACTCGGTGATGATCCCGACGGGCCAGCGGATGAACCGCGTCGGCGCCCGGAACGCGAGCGCCCACAGCAGCCCGACCCCGAAGGAGATCAGCGAGCCGAGGGCGAGCACCTGGAGGGTGACGAGCACCCCGTCCCAGAAGTGCGGCATGAAGTCGGAGACGGCGCCCCAGTCCCACTTGTCGGTGCCGTTGTTCATGAGCCACCCCCGCCGACGATGACGTTGCTCGGTTTCTCGGTCGTCTTCCGGAGGTTGAGCCTGCGCAGGATGCCGACGCCCGGTTCGGGCTTCTGCCCGATGCCCGCCTTGGCCTTGCGCTCAAGGACCCGCATGCCCCGTGTCAGCAAGAAGGCGATCACGAAGTAGATGACGAGCGTGATCGAGTAGATCTCCGCGCTCTCGGTGGTGGCGAGCCGCACCAGATAGGCGGCGAAGGACACGTCACCGATGCCGAGCAGCGACACCAGGGCGGTGCCCTTGAGCAACTCGATCAGCAGGTTCGAGAACGGTGGGATCATCTCCGGCACGGCCTGCGGCAGCAGGATGAGCCGCATCCGCTGCCACGGCGTGAAGCTCAGCGCGACCCCCGCCTCGCGCTGCGCGGGGGCCACCGCGTTCAGGGCGCCCCGGACGATCTCGGCACCGTACGCACCGTACGAAAGCCCGAGTGCGAGCACCGCCGCCCACATCGGGACGAGCGCCCAGCCCGCGAGCTGCGGCAGTACGAAGAAGATCCAGAACATCAGCACGAGCGAGGACGTCCCGCGGAAGACCTCTGTATAGAACCCGGCGAAGAACCGCACCACACGCAGATGGTGCGTGCGCGCGATGCCGATGCCGAAGGCCACGACGGTCGCGAGCGCCGCGCTGTAGAGCGTGAGCTGAATGGTGATCCAGATGCCGGGGAGTACCCAGTGTTCCCACAGTCCCGCTGTCATTTGCACAGCTCCTCTGCGGTCAGGTCGGTCATCTCGTCCTTGGTGAAACCGAACCGCTTGAGCACCCGGAAGAGCTCGCCGCTCTTCTTCATCTTGTGGATCTCGACGTTGAAGGCGTCGCGGAGCTTGGTGTCGTTGGGGCGGAAGGTGAAGCCGCCGCCGTCGACGTGCTTCTTGCCGTCGACGAGGGGCGCGAAGGCCTCGGTGGCCTCGGCCTTGCGGCTCTTCCTGACCACGCCGCGGGCGGTCAGGGCGGTCCCGCCGAAGACGTCGATCCGTCCGGCCTCGACGGCGTTGAGCCCCGCCACCGGGTCCTGGAGGATCACGATGTCGCTCTCCTTGTACCCGGCGTCGACGGCGTACGCGATCTCCGCGTACCCGGTCCCCGTCCCGAACTTGGCCTTCTTCTTCACGACGTCGGCGTACGTGTGCAGCCCCTTCGGGTTGCCCTTGCGCACGATGAACGAGTCCAGCATCTGGTACTCGGGATCGGAGAAGATCACCTGCTGGCAGCGCTCTTTGTTGATGTACATCCCGGCCGACACGACATCGAACTGCTGCGTCTTCAGGCCCGGGATCAGGGAGCTGAAGTCGGTGGCGACGGGCTGCACATTGTCCACGCCGAGGCGCTTGAAGATGATCTTCGCGAGTTCCACCGCCTCACCGGTGAATTCGCCCTTCTCGTCGATGTAACCGTACGGGGCCTCGCCCGCGATGCCGAGCCGCACCGTGCCCTGCGACTTCAGCCGGGCCAGCGTGTCGCCCGTGGGCACCCGGCTGCACGCCGTGGCGCCGAGCGCGCCCGCGCCCAGGACGGCGGCGGAGGCCAACAGGGATCTCCGGCGCACGCCCGGCGCTCGTGCGCTCTCTGTCTTGTTTGGGTTCCTCGATGGTGGAGCCATGGGCGCGCGGCTACCCGAGCCCACGCGAGGTATGCCGTTGAATTTCAGCCCCTGATCCGATCGTTGCGCACTTGACGCGGGCGCCGACCCGGGGAGGACCATGGGGCGCATGGCAGACCGATACATCGAAGTCTCCCTCGCCAAGCGGGGAGTTCAGGCCACGGCGAAGCTCCTCGACGACCGGGCCCCGGTGACATGCGCGGCGGTCTGGGACGCGCTCCCGCTGGGCGGGGATGTGTACCACGCGAAGTATGCCCGGAACGAGGTTTATGCCCTGTTTCCGGCCTTCGCCCCCGAGGAGCCTCCCCTGGAAAACCCCACGATCACCCCCATCCCCGGCGACCTGTGCTATTTCACCTTCTCCGGCACAGAACTGGGCACGAAGTCCCACGGCTACGAGACGTCCCAGCAGGGCACGATCGTCGACCTGGCCCTGTTCTACGAACGCAACAACCTGCTGATCAACGGCGATGTGGGCTGGGTCCCTGGCATCGTCTGGGGCCAGATCGTCGAGGGCCTCGACGGGATGGCGGAGGCGTGCAACGACCTGTGGCGGACGGGGGCGCTGGGGGAGACGCTGAACTTCAGGCGCGCGTGACGCCGGGGGCGGCGGCCCCCGGTTACGGAAAGGGGAGGGGTCGGGGAACGCTCAGCGCGGCGCCCCCGCCGTACAACGCCTGCGCGACCCGCAACACCAACGCATCCCCATGCCGGGCGGCCACCAGTTGCACCCCCACCGGCAACCCCTCCCCGTCCACCCCGCAGGGAACAGTCGCGGCAGGCTGCTGCGTCAAATTGAAGGGGTACGTGAACGGCGTCCACCCCGTCCACCGCCGAAGCCCCGACTTCCCCGGCACCTCGACCCCCGCCTCGAACGCGGTGACCGGCAACGCAGGCGTCACCAACAGGTCGTACGTCTCATGGAAAAGCCCCATCCGCCGCCCCAGCGCCATCCGCACATCAACAGCCGCCAGATAGTCGAGCGCACTGAACCGAGCCCCCTGCGCGCAGATCTCCCGCAGCCCCGGATCGAGCAACTCCCGCCGCCCGGGCGGCAACTGCTGCACCACCCGCGCGGCCCCGCTGAACCACAGCGTGTGAAAGGCGTCCACGGGATCGGTGAAGTCGGGATCGGCCTCCTCGACGTACGCGCCGAGCGAGGCCAGCTTCCCCACCGCGTCCCGCACGGCCGCAGCGACGGCGGGCCGCACCGCGACCTGCCCGCCGAGCGAGGGCGAGTAGGCCACCCGCAGCCCCCGCACCCCGCCGTCGAGCCCGTCCCGGAAGCTCCCGGGGGCCGGTCCGAGGTGGGACCAGTCGCGCGCGTCCGGGGCGGAGATCACGTCCATCATCAGGGCGGCGTCGGCCGCGTCCCGCGTCATCGGCCCGACGTGCGCGAGCGTCCCGAACGCCGACGCCGGATACAGGGGCACCCTGCCGTACGTCGGCTTGAACCCGAAGATCCCGCAGAACGCGGCGGGGATCCGCACCGAGCCGCCGCCGTCCGTGCCGAGGGAAAGGGGCCCCGCACCAAGGGCGACCGCCGCCGCGCTGCCGCCGCTGGAGCCGCCCGAGGTGCGCGAGATGCCGTACGGATTACGGGTCACGCCGTGCCGCGGGCTGTCCGTCACGCCCTTCCAGCCGAACTCCGGAGACGTCGTCTTGCCGACGAACACCGCGCCGTGCTCACGCAGCCGCGCCACCGACGGCGCGTCCTCGTCCCAAGGCCCCTTCTCCGAAACGGACTTGGAGCCACGGAGGGTGGGCGCGCCACGCTGCAGCAGCAGGTCCTTGACGGTGACCGGCACGCCGTCGACAAGCCCGACGGGCGCACCCCGCCGCCACCGCTCCGTACTCTCCTCGGCCCGCGCGAGCGCACCCTCGTGGTCCAGCCGTACGAACGCGTTGACGACCGGCTGGATCTCCTCGGCCCTGCGCAGCACCGCACGGGTGACATCCACGGGGCTGAATTCGCCCTTGCGGTAGCCATCGACGAGTTGTACGGCGGTGAGGTCCGTGAGCTCGGTCATGCGTGCTCCTCAGGGAGACGGGGGCGGGGCGGGCGGGCACCGACGACGGCCCGGGGTGATCGTCCGGAGTCCGGGCCGGGCACTGGACGATCAGTGCCCAGGGACATACCCACGTTTCTTGTCGACCACGTTCGCCAGCGGCCGACCCTCCTCCCACTGCCCGTACAACGTCACGAACTGCGCGCCGAGTTCGTCCCGCCAGCCGACCGTGTCGCCGCTCATGTGCGGCGAGACGATCAGGCCGGGCGCCGTCCACAGCGGGCTGTCGGCAGGCAGCGGCTCCCGCTCGAAGACGTCGAGGGCGGCGCCCGCGATCCACCGCTTCGACAGCGCGGCGGCGAGGTCGTCCTCGACGACGAGCTGGCCCCGGCCCACGTTGATGAAGTGCGCCGACGGCTGCATGACGCCGAAGCGGCGCACGTCGAACATGCCGCGGGTGTCGTCGGTCAGCGGCGCCGCGCACACCACCCAGTCGGCGCGCGCCAGGAGGCGGTTGAGGTCCTCCGGGCCGTGCACGCCGGTGCGCGGGGCGCGCCCGACGAGCGCGGGGGCGATGCCGAGCGCCTTCAGGGTGCGGGCGATGGCGCGACCGATCGGGCCCGAACCGACCACACACGCCCGCGTGCCCGTGATCCGGCGGCTCTCGCGGTGCAGCCAGGTCCGCTCCCGCTGGAGGTCGAGGGTGCGCGGCAGGTCCTTGGCCATGGCGAGCACGAGCGCGGCCACGTACTCGGCGATCGGCTCGTCGAAGACGCCCCGCGCGTTGGTCACCACCGCGTCGGAGTCGGCGAGTTCGGGGCACATCAGATGGTCGACGCCGGCGCTCGCGGTGTGCACCCACGCGGGCCGCGGCCCCTCGCCGGGCCACGCGCGCCGCACCGCGTGCGAGAGGAAGTCCCACACCAGGAGCACGTCCGCGCCCGGCAGTTGATCCGCGAGGGTGCTCTCGTCGGCGTGCAGCACACGGGCGCGGCCGGTGAGGGAGCCGAGGCGGGGCGGGGGTGCGGGGGAGGGGGCGTCGAGCACGAGAACGGTGGGGACGGCAGGGGGCGCAGGGGTCTCACCGGGCGCCGGACCCCGCGCCTCAGCACTCCGGGGTGCGCCCTCACTGGCCGCAGTGCTTCCGGAAGCCCCACCCCCGGAGCCACCGCTTTCGGACATGGCAGAGAAACCGTTTCGCAACGAGAGCCCGCTTCCCTGGGAGAGCGTCAGGACGACACCGCAGTGTCCCGGCGGCCGACGTTCTCAGCCGTCTGAGATGTGCGGATTGACCACGCTCGCACCCCAACCTACCTTCGTCAACAGAAGCAGTTCAGCTCAGGCACCACAGGGACGAGTACGCTGCGTGCCCGCTCCCTCGCGCACGGTGTGCTCGCCGCACACGCACCCCCGTCCCGACGTCCCGGCGCGTCGCGCGCCGCCAAGCTCCACTGTCCGGCCCCCGGCCGGCCCTGTCCCTGCACGCACGAATTTAGGGCCTGCTCATGGACGTCACTTCCTTTTCCTCGCTCGGCGGACCACACCCTCAGCGCGGTGTCGGTGTCGTCGCACCCTTCGACTTCGCCCTCGACCGGGAGCTGTGGCGCTGGGTCCCGGACGAGGTCTCCCTGCATCTGACGCGTACGCCGTACGTGCCCGTCGAAGTCAGCCTCGACCTGGCCCGCCTGGTCAGCGAGCACGAGACCCTGGCCGAGGCGGTCCGCGCGCTCACGGCCGCCGAACCGGAAGTCCTCGCCTACGCCTGCACCTCGGGCAGTTTCGTCGGCGGCATCGCGGGCGAGCGCGCGATGTGCGAGGCCATGTCGCGCGAGGGTTCGGTGGCCTCGGTGACGACGTCCGGCGCCCTGCTCGAAGCGCTCGACGAGCTGGACGCGCGGCGCATCGCCCTGGTCACGCCCTACACCTGGTCGGTCACCCAGTCCCTGGAGGAGTATCTGGCCGAGGCGGGCGTCTCGGTCGTGGGCCGCGCCTACCTGGGGCTCACCCGGCACATCTGGAAGGTGCCCTACCGCGACGTCGCCGACATGGCGCGGCAAGCGGCCTCCGGGCCCGTCGACGCGCTCTTCATCAGCTGCACGAACCTGCCCACGTACGACGTCATCCCCCAACTGGAGGCGGAACTGCGGATGCCGGTGATCTCCGCGAACCAGGTCACGATGTGGTCGTCCCTGCGCAGGCTGGGTACGCGAGCCGTGGGGCCCTACCAAGCGCTGATCAACGCGGGCGCGCGGCCCGGCAGTGCGGAGTACGGCGCCCTCGACGCACTCGCCGAGCCGCCCGTGTCCCCCGCGGTGCCGCCCGCAGGGGCGCCCTCGGACAGCCTGCCCGACCCGCCCGGGGGACCAGCCGGTCCCGCGGAACCCACCGGGCCCGCAGGACCGACCGCCGAAGGAGGCTGGACTTGACCGCACTCGGATTCCTCTACCCCGGACACTCGGCCGAGGACGACTACCCCCGTATGGAACAACTCCTCGACTCCGACATCCGCCTGCACGTCGTGCACACGGACATCGGCGAGGACGCGCACCGCGTGGACGCGCTCCTGGAGATGGGCTCGGCGGCGCGGCTCGCCGCCGGGGTCGAGGACCTGCGGCTCACCGGCGCGGAGGCCGTCGTCTGGGCCTGCACCAGCGGCAGCTTCGTCTTCGGCTGGGACGGGGCGCACGACCAGGTCCGCGCGCTCGCCCGGGCCGCCGGTCTGCCCGCCTCCTCCACGTCCTTCGCCTTCGCCCACGCGGTACGTGAACTCGGCGTCGATCGCGTCGCCATCGCCGCCACCTACCCCGACGACGTGGCCGTCCACTTCGCCGCCTTCCTCAAGACGGCGGGCGTCGAAGTCGTGGCCATGCGCGGCAGCGGGATCATCACCGCCGCGGAGGTCGGCACCTGGGGCTGGGACGAGGTCCTCGCCCTCGCCCGCGCGGGCGATCACCCCGACGCGGCCGCCGTCCTCCTCCCCGACACGGCCCTCCACACGGCCGCCCACATCCAGCCCCTCGAAGCGGCCCTCGGCAAACCCGTCCTCACCGCCAACCAAGTGACCCTCTGGGAAGCCCTCCGCCTGACCTCCCGCCGCATGAACGCCCCCACCCTGGGCGCCCTCTTCACGAAGGAGCCCATCATCCAACTCCGCAACCAGTAGCCCTGCCGGGGGCTCCGCCCCGGACCCAGCTCCTCAGACGCCGGAGGGGCTGTCTCTAGCCCGTCGTGGGGGTCCCCCCTGCTCCTTAAGAGCTTGGGGGAGATTGAGGACGAGGCGCGGAGCGCCGACAGGCGGAGCGCCGACAAGCGGGGGCCCAGGGGGCGGCAGCCCCCAGTTTCGGGAAGGGGCGGGACCGGGGCGCCCCGCGAGGGAATAAGCGGAGCCACCCTCCTGTTCGACGATGCGTAAGCCACACGTATGCGAAGACCAGGAGGCCCCGGTGACAGTGGAGCAGAACGGCGACGGCACCCCCGCAGGCGAAGGCGCGCCCGGGCCCGCCGAGACCGAGGGAATCCGCGCCCCCAGGTACGGCGAAGCCCCGACCCCACTGTCCGTACTGGACCTGGTGACCGTGGGCGCGGGCCGCACGGCCACCGACGCCCTCCACACCAGCGTGGCCCTGGCCAAGCTGGCCGAGTCCCGCGGCTACCACCGCCACTGGGTGGCCGAGCACCACTCCATGCCGGGCGTGGCCTCCTCCTCCCCGGCGGTGATCCTCGCCCACCTGGCAGCCCACACGACCCGCATCCGTCTGGGCTCGGGCGGCGTCATGCTGCCCAACCACGCCCCCTTGGTCATCGCGGAGCAGTTCGGCACCCTGGAGGCCCTGGCCCCGGGCCGAGTGGACCTGGGCCTGGGCCGGGCCCCCGGCACGGACGGCGCCACGGCCGCGGCCCTGCGCCGCACGGACCAGCTCAACGAGGGCGCCGACGACTTCCCCCAGCAGCTCGCGGAGCTGACCCGCTTCCTGGACGACGACTTCCCCGACGGCCACCCCTACGCCCGCATCCACGCGGTCCCGGGCCCCGTCCAGTCCACGTCCCCGGGCGGCGTCCAGTCCCCGCACCGCCCGCCGGTCTGGCTGCTCGGCTCGTCCGGCTTCAGCGCCCGCCTCGCGGGCATGCTCGGCCTGCCCTTCGCGTTCGCGCACCACTTCTCCGCGCAGAACACGATCCCGGCCCTCGACCTGTACCGGGATTCGTTCCGCCCGTCCGCCCTCCTCGACGCCCCGTACGCCCTCATCGGCGTCTCGGCGCTGGCGACGGACGACGAGCAGGAGGCCCGCCGCCAGGTGCTGGCCGCCGCCCTGAACATGGTCCGGCTGCGCACCGGCCGTCCCGGCCTGGTGCCCACGCCGGAGGAGGCCGAGGCCCACCGGTTCACGGACATGGAGCGGGACTTCATCACGAGCTGGAACTCCAACGTCGTCCACGGCACCGCCGACCAGGTCCGCACCGGCCTCGACGACCTCGCCAAGCGCACCGGCGCGGACGAGCTGATGCTCACGGCCAACGCGCACAGCGGCGACGTACGCCTGCGCAGCTACGAACTCATCGCGGACGCCTACGGATTGCCGACCCCGGACTGACCGCGACCGGCACACGGCGACGAAGGGGTGCTGCCCCCGACGGTGGTGGCACCCTGAACTCCCCCCTCTCATAAGTCCGTTGGGGCACTCGCCCCACCCCCACCCCCCACCCCTCAGGCCCCACCCCCTTCCCTAACCTGTCGCCATGGACATGGACACCCGACTGCTGCGCTGCTTCACCGCCGTCGCCCAGGAGGGCGACCTCACCCGTGCCGCCGACCGTCTGTTCCTGTCGGCGCCCGTGCTGACCCGGCAGCTCAGGCGCCTTGAGACGCAGTTGGGGACGGAGTTGTTCACGCGGTCGCGCGCCGGGATGGCGCTGACGGACGCGGGTGCGGCGCTCGCCGCCGCCGCGCCCGCGGTGGTCGACGCTTGGGACGCGGCGCTCGGCGCCACACGGGGCGCGGCGGCGCGGGCGGACCGGGTGCTGCGCGTCGGCTTCGTGACCGGCGGGGCGGACGGTCTCACGCGGCGGAGCGTGGCGGAGTTCGCGCGCCGCAGGCCTGGTTGGCGGGTGCGCCTCACGCAGGCCGCGGCGGACGACCCGACGGCGGGCCTGGCGGCGGGCACCGCCGACGCGGCGCTGCTGCGGCTGCCGTTTCCCGGCCAGGAGGCCCTGGACATCGAGGTGTTGCTGACCGAACCGCGCTGGGTGGCACTGCCCGCCGGGCACCGTCTGGCCGAGGCCGAGGAGGTCGACTTCGCCGAGCTCCTCGACGAGCCCTTCGTCGCGGCCCCGCCGGAGTCCGGCTGGTGGCGCGACCACTGGCTCGCGACGGCCGAGCGTGACGGCCGCCCGGCGAAGATCGGCGCCGTCGCCCGCACCGCGGCGGAGTGGCTGACCGCCATCGCGGACGGCGCGGGCGTCTCCCTGGCCTCGGCGGCCACGGCCCGCACCGGCCACCGCCCCGACGTGGTCTACCGCCCCGTGCGCGGCATCAGCCCCGCCGGGGTCGGCGTGGCCTGCGCCCGGGGCGCTCAAGTCCCGCAGGTCGTACGGGACTTCGTAGGGGCATGCGCGGCCGCGCGCGACGAACCGGAGCCCGCGCCGTGACCGGGGGCGTCAGTCGCCTCGCGACCCGAGAAGTACGGAGATACGATCCGCCCCCACCGGCCGTGAGTACAGCCACCCCTGCCCGGTGTCGCACCCGATCCTGCGCAGCCGCTCCGCCTGCCCGGACGTCTCCACGCACTCCGCGGTGACGGTGAGCCCGAGGCGGTGGGCGAGCTGCACCAGGGCCTCGACGATCACCTCGTCGGCGGGGTTGATGTGCGCGGACGCCTCGCCGTACTCGCCCTCGTCGTACTGGAAGCCGCGCACGAAGGAGCCGTCCAGCTTCAGGACGGACACCGGGAGACGGCTGAGGTAGGCGAGGTTGGAGTAGCCGGTGCCGAAGTCGTCGATGGCGATGCGCACGCCCATGTCGCTGAGCGCTTGGAGGGCCTGCAGCGGGCGGCCCGCGGAGCCCATGACGGCGGACTCGGTCAGCTCCAGTTGCAGCAGCCCCGGCGCGAGACCGGTCTCGGCCAGGATGTCAGCGACGTCCGCCACCAGGTCGGAGTCCCACACCTGCCGCACGGCGACGTTGACGCTCACGAACAGCGGGTCCCGGCCGGGGTGTTCGAGCTGCCACCGCCGGGCCTGCCGGCAGGCGGTGCGCAGCACCCAGCGGCCGAGCTGCACGATCGAGCCGTCTTCTTCAGCAAGTCCGATGAACCGATTCGGCGTGAGCAGTCCGAACTGCGGATGATTCCACCGTACGAGTGCCTCGACACCGCGCACGTCGCCGCTCTCCAGGCACACCAACGGCTGGTAGTCCAGGACGAATTCGTCGCGCTCCACGGCGGGGCGCAGCGAACTGGCGAGCGCCTGACGGGTCATGCGGTGCGCGTTGCGCTCGGGGTCGAAGAGGGTCCAGCGGGCCTTGCCGTCGGCCTTCGCCCAGTACAGCGTGGTGTCGGCGGCCTGCATCAGGCCGGTCGTCGTGGTCCCGGCGGCGCGCCGCTCGACGACGCCGATGGAGGCCGACACGGACAGCCGCTGCCCGGACAGGTCGAAGGGCTCCTGGAGCGTCCGCAGGACCGTCTCGGCGAGTTCGGTGAGCTGGTCGGTGCCCGTGGAGTCCTCCACGAGTAGCGCGAACTCGTCCCCGCCGAGCCGTGCGACCAGCGGCGCCGACGCCCTGCCGTACCCGGCGCGGTCGGCGAGGGCGGTCAGCCGCTCGGCGACGGCGGCGAGCAGCCGGTCGCCGACGCGATGGCCGAGGGTGTCGTTGACAGCTTTGAAGCCGTCGAGGTCCAGGTAGCACAGACCGATCCGGCCGGTGCTGGTGTCGTCGTAGGCGCCCGCCTCAAGGGCCGTGGCCAGGCGCTCGAAGAACAGCGCGCGGTTGGGCAGCCGGGTCACCGGGTCGTGCATCTGCAGATGCCGCAGCCGGGCCTGCAGATCGCGGCGCGCGCTGATGTCGGCGGCGGCGAGCAGGACGCTGCCCGCGCCGCACCGCTCACTCCCGCCGGGCAGCGGCGACGCGGTGATCTGGGTCCACAGCGAGTGCCCGTCGGGGTGTTTCAGGCGGCGGGTGCAGCGGAGCTTGGCCTGCCGACCGCGGAGCACCTCGCGGTACGCGTGCCAGGTGCGGGCGTCGGACGCGAGGTCCACCAGGTCGGCGGCGACCCGGCCGGTGAGGTCGGCGGCGTCGGCGCCGAGCAGCTCGCCCAGCGCGTCGTTGGCGCTGACGACCAGGCCCTCGCGGTCGACGACGGCGAGGGCGAGGGGGGCCGCGGCGAAGGCGGCGCGGTAGTCGGCGGCGTACTGGGCGAGGGGCCCGGTCGGGCCGGGTTGGTGACGCTCTGTGACGGCAGGCCGGGCACGGCCGGGGTCTGCGACCGCTGTGGCGGTCGGCCCTTGTGAGGTTCCGTTCACCGCTTGCTCCCGCAGTGCAATTGATGTCGAGCAGGTCGATGGGCCCCGAATCCTGGCGGGTCTGGGGAGGCGGTCGGCCGGTTGGGGGACGGCCGACGGGGCCGGGAAAGTGTGCCGATCATAGAGGCAGGCCGACGACCCGTTCCAGCCGTACCACGCCCCGCGGGGGCCTCCGAGGCGCCCGACAGATCGTTTCTGCTCGGGCCTGTACGGGCTTATTTGCTGCTCGACCGCTTGTGACAGCCGGTGAGTGGTCGGAGTGTCGCATCCTGGCCGATCCTCACTCGACCGGGTCAGACAAACAGGGCGAAGTGCGACAAACCATCACAGGGTGGGTGAGGTGTCTCGCATTCCGCACCCGGAGGTCGACGTGGAGCGTCAGCTCCCCCCTTGGATGCTCACTCGTGGAGGGGAGAGGCCGCGCCTGCGCACCGCGGGCATCCTCTTCACCTGTCTGACCGCTCTCGCCGCCACCTCGCTGGTCGCCGGGCCCGCGATCGCCCACGGCGAGGCGGGTCCGTGCGCCCTGCGGCGCACGCCCGCGCACCACTCGGAAGGCCTCGACACCTGGAACGGCGCCTACCCGCGCCCCGCCCGCGCCCTCGACGCCGTCATGGTCTTCCTCTCCTTTCCCGACTCGCCACCGCTGACGACACCGCAGGAGCTGGCAGCCGACTACTTCCCGGCCACGAGCGACTTCTTCGACCAAGCCTCCTACGGGAGGTTCAAGCTGCGCCCCCACCCGCAACACGAATGGGTGGAAATGCCGGAAGATTCCACGATGTACGCCATAGAGCGGGACTGGGACCCGCAGCACCGCGCCTCCTACCTCCGGGACGCGGTCGCCGCGGCCGATCCGCGGGTGGACTTCTCCGCGTACGACATCGTGTACTTCGTCGCCGATCCGGACGCGCCCGGCGTGAACTCGGACGCCACGAAGGTCGTGAACTTCGACCGCCCCATGCGGGCCGACGGCACCAGCATCCGCCGCATCGTCACCGTCTTCGAGCGCCATCCGCCGGATCGCAACGTCCTCGCCCACGAGACCGGCCACGTCTTCGACCTGCCCGACCTCTATCACCGCCCCACCGACGGCAAGGGCGACTGGGACACCCACGTCGGCGACTGGGACGTCATGGGCAGCCAGTTCGGCCTCGCCCCCGAACTCTTCGCCTGGCACAAGTGGAAGCTCGGCTGGCTCGGGCCCCGCCAGGTCGTCTGTGTCGACAGCGGCCCGCGGCGCCTGACCCTCGACCCGCTGGCGGCCCAGCCCCCTTCCGGCGGCGTCGGCGCCGCCAAGCTCGCCGTCGTCCGCACGGGCCGGGGCAGCGCCGTCGCCATCGAGGCGCGGGGTGCCGTGGGCAACGACCGGGGCACCTGCAGCGAGGGGGTCCTCGCCTACCGCGTCCGCAACGAGACGGCGTCCGGCCGGGGGCCCGTCGAGGTCATCGACGCCCACCCCGACTCGGAGGCGTGCGACACGGAATCGGTCTACCCGCCGCTGGCGGACGCGCCGGTGCGGGTGGGGGAGGCCTTCACGGTGCCCGGGGAGCGGGTCCGGATCGAGGTCGAGGACAGGACTCCGTCCGGGGCCTGGACCGTCAAGATCAGCCCCACCTGATCCGGGGTACCCAGATGTTCCGGCATCCCGGCCGACCCCAAGGGACCCAGGGGGGTGTGGGTGGCGAAGCCCCCACAACGCGCGGCGAAGCCGCGCAAAAACCACGACAGCGAGGCCGGTCCACGTTTTCCGTGGACATGCCTCGCTGTCGGTGTCGTGCGCCGCCAGGGACTCGAACCCCGGACCCGCTGATTAAGAGTCAGCTGCTCTAACCAACTGAGCTAGCGGCGCCTGCTGACGTCGTAGACCTTAGCATCCTGATCGCCGCGAGGAAAAATCGATATACGCACTGCGGATCCGGCCGCGGCGCGGGCCGCGCGGACGCATGCCCAGAGCACTACGTCGGGGCCCGGGAGCCAGGGCCGGCGGGTGTCGGGGGCGACCAGCCAGCGCGATCCGAGCCGGTCGTCGGCCCCCGGTGCCGCTCCCGGTCCGGTGCCGCGGCTCGCTGTGAGCGGGGGCACGGTGACGGCGTCGCCCGGGCCGTGGCAGAGCAGGGCGGGGACCGCGGAGCCCCATTCCTCCCACTCCAGGAGCGCGGGGAGACGGCGGGCCGTGCCCGGGGCGGCGAAGAGCAGCATGCGGCCCCGGTACGTGGCGACCGGGCCGGAGCCGGGGCCCTCGTGCCACAGCCGGTCGACCATCCGCCGGCCGAAGACGCCGGGCACGCTGACCACGTCGAAGACGGTGCCGCAGGACAGGACGGCCGGGGTGCCGGGGTGGGCGCGCCAGTCGGCCAGGACGCTGTGGGGATACGTTTCGGCGGAGGCCAGCCAGGCCGCGCCTGCGGGGGTGACGTCGCAGGCGTTGGCGGGAGTGGGGGCGGGGGCCGGGGTGGAGGGTGTTGTGGGGGCGGTGGGGGTGTGGGCGGCGAGAGTGAGGGGGGAGCTGCTCATGTCGATACATCTACCGGTGGTGAGCGCTCGGTCTCGCAGAGTTGCGGGAATCCGGGACAGTGGGTGGGGGCGTGGGGTACCTTGCCCCACCGGCATATGCCAGCGGATCTTGTGGCCGCGTGGGGCGTGGGTTCCGCCCGCCTGGTCCGCCTAGTCCGCCGAGCCGGTCGAATCCGGTGCGCCCGGCGCCCCCGGCGTTCCCGTGGGCCCTGTCGTGTCGGAGGTGCCGCTCTGCAGCTCGCGGCCGAACTCGATCATCTTCTTCGCGTAGTCCTCGGTCCACTCGGCGCGCTCGGCGATGTCGGCCGGGGTGAGGCGGTCGAAGCGGCGCGGGTCGGCGAGCTGGGCGGCGGCCAGGGCCTGGAACTCGACGGAGCGGTCGGTCGCGGCGCGGAAGGCGAGGGTCAACTCGGTGGCCCGGGCGAGGAGTTCACGCGGGTCGTCGATGGACTCCAGGTCGAAGAAGTGCTCGGGGTCGGCGGTGGCTTCCGCGGGCTCGAAGAGGAGCGGTGCGGGGCGCATGCGCTGGCTGGACCGGGGCCGCGAGGGCTCCGCCATGTCGTTTTCCTCTCGTCGTACGCCGCGTTGCCGCATCCATTGTCCCTCCCCGCGCAAGAGGCCCGCGCGCCGGTCGTGCTCCCCCCGCCATCTCTTCGGTGGTGGGGTGGGGTCCTCTCGCCGTCTCTCCGGGGTGGTTGCGGTCCTGTCGCCTTCTTTCCGGTGGTGGGGCGGGGCCGTGCCGGTATGTCCGTGCTCGCGTGTGTGTCGTTCGGAACGTTTCGTGTACGTGCGTCGTGGTGGGCCGAGCTGCGCGCGGACATACCGGCACGTCCCCTCCGGTTCGGATGGCGGCGATCGGTTCGGTGGGGGTGCCGCGTTCGGCCTTCGGTTCGGTGGGGGTGGTGGTCCGGTGAGGGTGGTGGTCTGGCTTTGCTGTCGCGTCCCACCCTGTGGGCAATCGTTCTGCAGGGCGATGGGGGTACCTCCCTGCTCGAGCGAAGCCGAGAGCTTGGGGGAGGGTGGGCACAGCCCCGTCCCACGGTGACTTTGATGTGAGGGGAGGGGAGGGCCACGGTCCCGGGCCGAGGGTGTCTGTGATGCGAGGGAGGGAGCGGCGACGCCCGGGCGTGGTGTGGGACTACGGCCAGGGGATCCGGTGGTGCGCGAGGCGCGAGAGGATTGCGTGGTTCGCCTCCCAGCCGTCGGGGAACTTGACGGTGACGCCGAGTTGGACCGGCTCCGTGGACGGGTGGTCGTCCAAGAGCGTGTCAACTCCCGCCCGGCACACCACGATGCACGCGTGCCGATGCCGGGACGCGAGCACACACAGCCGCCCCGTCTCCAGATGGAAGGCTGTGGCGTCCGGCCGCCCGGAGAGCGGATGGAGCACGACGGTCACGTCGAACTCCCGGCCTTGCAGGCGATTGGCCGTGTCGACGGTCACGTCCACGACCCCGAGAGCGGCGAGCGCGCCACGTACGGCCGCGGCCTGATCCCGATGCGCCGTCCCGACGGCGATCCGGTCGGCCGTGAGGGGCACGGGCTCGGGTGCCCGCTCGGACGTCGCCGCCCCGCCCCGGTCGAGCAGCCGCCGCACCACGAGGGCGACGGCCCGGACCGCCTCGGGGTCCGTACGCGGGGTGTGCCGGGCGGGCAGTTCGAGCAGGCCCCACCCGGAGAGGGCCGCTTCGTCGATGACCCGGTCGGGGCCGGAACCGTCGGACGGGACAGCGAAGTCGAGAGCCCGGTCGGCGTGCTCCGTGCCGCTGCGGAAGGGCGTAAAAGGGTAGAACGCGTCGGACACCAGCGGCGCGGCCGAGGCGGGCAGCCGCCACGACACGGGCAGCCGATGCTGCGGCAGCCCCGGATTGTGGGCGAGCAGCGTGGTCACCGCGCTGGCCGACGGGTCGTACGCGAGCCCCGCCCACTGCTCGGCCTCGGCGATGGCGAAGGGGTCCAACTGCCCCGGGTCGCCCACGAACAGGGCCCGCTCGAAGAGCCCGGCGACGGCGAGGAGCGCGTCCGACCGCATCTGGTACGCCTCGTCGACGATCGCGTGCCGCCAGGGCTCGACGTCCTTGACGTGCCCCCACTTCGCGGCGGTGGACACGACGACGTCGAGCCCCGAGAGGTCGCCGACCTTCGCGGACTTGCGTACGTTCGGCAGGGCGTCGAGTGCCTTGTCGTACGGGTCGGGGTCGCTGCTGTGCAGCCGTCCGACGGGGAGGTCGGAGTTCTTCTCGGCGAGGCGCAGGACGAGGTCGTCGACTTGGGCGTTGGTCTGGGCGACGACCATCAAGGGGCGTCCCGCGGCGGCGAGTTCGAGGGCGGCGCGGACGACGAGGGTGGACTTTCCGGCGCCGGGGGGCGAGTCGACGACGACACCGCGGTGCGCGCCGTCCAGGGTGTCGCGCAGGATCGCGTCGGTGGCGCGGGTGGCCTCGGCGCCGGGGTCGAAGGATGCCGGGTTCGCTGGGAATGGGAAGGGGACCGGGTTCACAGGATGTCCTCCGCGGTCACGGGGTCCGGCCTGTCGCCGACCGGGGCGGGCGGGGTGCCTACGGCGGGCGTCGTGGCCGCTGTCTCCGGAGGGCCGCCGTGCGTCCACGGGGTGTCCTCCGGGTCCGGGAGGCGCGGCCCGCCCCGCTGCTCGTGCTCGAAGAGCGTCCAGCACACGTGGTCGCCGACCTCGGGCACCGAGCCGGGCTCGGGCTCCTTGCCGCGGCCCATCTTGTCGAGGAGGCGCAGGACGAGGGCGCCGTCGGGGGTGTGGGTGACGAACTGGAAGGACTGGGGCTTGCCGGCGAGGGAGCGGTAGGCCTTGACGCCCTCGTCGAGCTGGGGGCGGTCGGGGGTGCGGACGGTGACGAGGGGGCGTGGGCGGGGCGCGCGGCCCTCGCTGTACGCCATGACGACGTCGGTCACCTCACCGGCGAAGGCCTCGCCCGCGAGCCGCCGCCCGGCCATGACGAGGGGGTCGTCGAGGGCCTCCTGGGCGTCGAGCCGGGCCTGTTCGCGCTCGCGGGTGGCGAGCTTGTTCGCGGCGGTGACCGCGTCGTCGACGCGGGGCTGCGGCGGCTCACCGGCGGCGACGCGGTCGCGGTGCCCGGTGAACGACCAGCGGTCCCCGCGCCACCGGTCGACGGTGTGCGGGGCCTCGGGCAGAGTGCACAGCGCGTCCAGGCCACGCCACACCGCGTCCCAGGTGGGCCGGGTGCGGCTGGCCACCAGGGCGTCGATCTCGCGCTCGGCCGCGCCGAGGGAGGCGAGCAGCGCGTCCGCCTCGACGCCGTCCGCGGCGGCGGCCAGAGCGGTGCGCGCCCGGTCGTGGCGCTCGATGGCCGGAGCGAGGAGCTGGTTGTCGAACGCCGGGTCGGTGGCGGGGCCCGCGGGCGGGCACAGCAACTGCCCGTCGGCGTCCCGGGCCAGCTCCGCGCGGAGCGCCGCGTCCGCGCCGGACGTCCCCTCGGGCGCCTCGATCCAGGCGAGCAGCGCGCCCAGGTGCTGCTCCTCCAGGGAGGACTGGCCGGTGGCCCAGTGCCGGGACAGCAGGTCGGTCATGGCGAGCAGCAGCGACGAGCCGGGCACCCGGGAGCGCTCGCCGTAGTGCGTGAGCCAGCGCCCGAGCAGCGGCACGCGCGGGGGCGCGGGATACGGCGCGTCCGGGTCCTGCTCGGCGGTCCGCCGGAACCGCATGGACCGGCCGAGCAGCCGTACGAACTCGATGCCCGTGCGGCTCGGCACGATGAGCTGCGGCGCGTCCGCGCACAGCTCGACCTCGACCTTGACGCGCTTGCCGGTCTCCGGGTCGGCCTCGGTGCGCTCGGCGGGCTCGACGTCGTCCGCGTACGACTCGACGTACGGCAGCAGGATCTCGGCGAGCCGGGACAGGAACGCGAAGCGCAGGTCGCGGTCGCGGGGCTGGGCCACCGTGAGCAGGCGGGGGGAGGTGCGCTCGGTGCCGATCAGGGCGCCGAGCGGGGCGCCCGCCTCACCGGCGGTGATGAGCGGCACGAAGACGAGGGGGCGCTGGGACAGGTGCCGGTGCCGGACGGTGGCCCTCGGTTGGGCGCGGCCGGTGGTGGCGGCGTCGAGCCGGGCCAGGTTGTCGATCAGGGACAACGCACACCTCCGGCGAGCGCCTCCGCGCGCAGCGCGCCCGCGCGGCGCAGCGCGGACACGGCCGGGTCGTCGGGGTCGCCCGCCTCGCCGCGGGCCGCGGCCAGGGCCTCGTCGATGGTGGCCAGCGTGCCGAGGTCGGCGCGCAGGGAGCGGCCGAGGGAGGTCAGCTCGCCCGCCGCGCGGGCGCGGTCGCGGCAGTGGAAGGCCAGCTCGCAGGCGGCCAGGCACTCGGGGGCGTACGTCGCGGGGACCGCGTCGACGGCGGCGGCCAGCTCGGCGGCGGGCCGTGTCACGTCGAACGTGGTGCCGGGGGCCAGCGTGGCCGCGATGTCCTCGACTCGGGTCAGCCTGGAGAGCTGGCGGCGGGTGACGGCGAGCTGCTTGCGGACGTCCACGGCCGAGGCGGTCGGGAGGTTCGAGAAGTCCTTGGGGCAGACGAGGAGCGCACGGTGGCGCACCTCCGGCGCGGGGTCGAGCCGCCGCGCGACCTGCTCCAGGGCGAGGACGTACACCGCGGACTGGCGCGCCGCCGCGCCCACCTTCGCCGCGTCCGCCGAGCCGTCGATCATGGGGAAGGACTTGATCTCGACGACCGTCCACGTCCCGTCCGGCGCGACGACCACGGCGTCCGGCTCCAGGAAGGCGGGCGTGCCCGCGACGTCCAGGGCCAGCATCGGGTGGTCGAGCAGCGTCCAGGTGCGGGCGGCCGAGGCCTCGTCCAGGGCGAGTTCCGTGCGGGCCGCGCGGCCCTCGGGCCCGGCCGCCGTGAGGTCCGGCACGCTCGCCGCACCGGGCTCCGGCTCCGGGCCGCCGCCCAGGCACGCGTGCGTGAGGCGCAGCAGCTCCGTGCCGCCGTCGGCCTTCACCCGCGCCTCGAAGGCGTGCCCGCGCATGAACGCGAACTGCGACTGCCCGAAGCCCGACGGCGAGCCGAGCGCCTGGGCGAGCGCCGCCTTGGGCACGCCCGCGCCGTCCAGCAGCGCGCGCCGCCCGCAGCCCGGGTTGGCCGCGAGCGCCGCCAGGGCGCGGGCGTCCAGGGACTGCGGCGGCACGTCAGGTCCGCGCAGCTCCGCGAGCCGATGTCTGAGCGCTGTCCCCGGTGTCCGCGGCGTGGCCCGCGGGTCTGGCGCCCTTGTTCCCGCGGGGCTTGCCGCCCGGCTTGGCCGCGGACTTGCCGCCCGGATCGGTCCCGAGCTTGCGCTGATGGGGAATTCGCTCACCCGCCGAAGTCTGGCATCCGGCACTGACAATCGAGGACTCAGTGGCGGAAGAGGTGGCGGTGGCGTCCGCGGGGGCCGTGGCCCGCCCGGCGCCGCGGCCTGCGAGGGCGGTCGCGACGATCGGCCGCAGCCGGGCCTTGAGCCGCGCCGCGCCGCGCTGCACAGGCCGGACGAGCAGCAGGCCCAGGCCCATCACGGCCGCGCCCGCGACCGCGTCGAGGAAGTAGTGGTTGGCCGTGCCCATGACGACGATGGTCGTGAACAGCGGATAGACGATGGCGAGCGCCTTCACCAGCGGCGTGCGGCCGTACCGCCACAGCACCACGCCGCACCACAGCGACCAGCCGACGTGCAGGCTTGGCATCGCCGCGTACTGGTTGGTCATGCCGCCGAGCCCGCGCGGGGCGCTGGCCTGGCCGCCCCACCAGCCCCAGTCGCTGTACTGCGCCATGGTGTCGACGAAGCCGTGGCTCTTGTCGAGGAGCCGCGGCGGGCAGGTCGGCATCAGCGTGAAGCCGATCAGGCCGATGAGCGTGGACACCATCAGCCAGGTGCGGGCGGCGGCGTAGTGCACGGCCCTGCTGCGGAACAGCCAGATCAGCACCAGCGGCGTGACCAGGTAGTGCAGCGAGGCGTACCAGAAGTCCGCCGGGACGCCGATGGAGGTATGGGCCGTGAAGAGCCGGTTGAGCGGATGCTCCAGGTTGAGGTTCAGGGCCTTCTCGACCCGCAGGATGTCCAGGCCGTGGCCCACGGCCGTCTCGACGTCCCCGCGCGCGAGCAGCCGCCCGGCCGAGTAGGCCCCGTACACCAGGAGGATCAGCGGCAGCTCGGTCCACCAGCGCAGGTGGATCCGGGACGTCCGGCTCTCGGATATGCCGCGGCTGCCGGCGCCCTGTGCCTCGGTCTGCGGCATCCGGTGGGTCCCCCATCTCATTCGCGCTGTTCCCGCTCAGTTGGTGCGGCGTACGGCCGCTGGGTCACTTTACGGCGTACGCGAAGGCCGATGAGCCATCCCCCTGGTCGTCAAAGACGCAGAGATCGCCGCCCGGGTTGCGCCTTCGCGGTGTGAGTGATGATGGAAGGAACGGACGGGCGACTGTCCCTTTTTGTCCTTGCATGTCCCTCTAGAAAGGCTTCTCATGGCACCGCGCATCCTGCTGGCCCGGCACGGACAGACCGAGTGGTCGCTGTCCGGAAAGCACACCGGCAGGACGGACATCCCGCTCCTCGAAGAGGGCAGGCGCGGCGCGAAGCTCCTCGGCCAGCGGCTGCACCGGGCGCCCTATGACGGCCTCCCCGGAGTCGAGGTGCGCACCAGCCCGCTGTCCCGCGCGCGGGAGACGTGCGAGCTGGCCGGGTTCGGCGACCGGGCCGCCGAGTGGGACGCGCTGATGGAGTTCGACTACGGGGCGTACGACGGACTGACGCCCGCCGACATCCAGGCCCTGCGCCCCGGGTGGTTCATCTGGCGCGACGGGGTCCCGGACGGCGAGACGCTGGCGCAGGTGTCCGCCCGCGCGGACGAGGTCGTCGCCTGGGCGCGCGAGGCCGACCGGGACGTCCTGGTCTTCGCGCACGGCCACATCCTGCGCGCCATCGGCGCCCGCTGGCTCGGCTACGACATCGACTTCGCGTCCCGCATCCGCCTCAACCCGACGTCCCTCTCCGTCCTGGGCTGGGCCTACGGAGAGCCCGCCCTGGAGTCCTGGAACGAGACGGGCCACCTCGCGGGACAGCCGTAGGGCGGCGGGGCGGAGGCCCGAGCCCCGGACCGTCCGCACGCCGACGGAATCGTCACCCACGCGCGCGTGCGCAGTGCTGCTCCAGGAAGCCCGTCACCTCGGTGGCCCGCCGGTGCGGCAACAGCAGCCGGGCGGTGGTCGCGAGCATGGCCTCGATCCGCGACGACTGGACCTCGTCCAGCAGGGCAAGGACCCGCAGGCCCGCCGCCGCGGCCTCGTCCGGCCGGCCCGCGCGAGCCAGGTCGTCGGCCAGCTCCGCGGTGTACAGCGCGATGTTCCGCGTGAATTCGGGCGTCTGCGCCGCCGCCACGCCCGCCGCGCGGTGCGCGTGCCGGGACGCGCGCTCCCACTGCCCGAGCGCCGACCAGCACTGCGCCTCCAGGCCCTCCAGCTCGGCGGCTCCGTAGAACGTCATCCACTCCGGGTCGGTCTCGGCCGCGCCCCGGTCGAACAGGGCGTGCGCGCGGGTGAGCGCCTGTCGGCAGCCCGTGCGGTCGCCGAGCCCGGCCCAGCCGCCCGCCTCGCGCAGCGCGAGCAGCGACAGGAACCGGGGCGAGTCGAGGTACCGGGCGGCGCGCGCCGCGGCCTGCGCCGCCCGCACCGCCTCCCGGGGCCGCCCGCAGTCCCGGGCCAGGAACGCCGTGTTGCAGAACGCGTGCGCCTCCAGGGCGGGGTCCCCGGCCATCCGTGCCGTCGCCAGTGCCTCCGCGTAGTGCGAGCGGGCGTCGTCGAAGCGGCCGGAGTCGTGGGCGAGCCAGCCGACGGAGATGGCGAGCTCGCCCGCGCTCGAGTACAGCCGGTCGGCCACCGCCTTCCCGGCCTGCCGGGTGGTGCCCGCGTCGAGCAGGGCGTAGGCCGTGCGCAGCGGGGTGGCGGCCCGCCGGTAGAGGCCGTCGGCGCCGTGCCGGTCGTCGAGCAGCCGGATCGCGCGGACGGCCTCCTCGACGGCGTTCACCTCGTGCTCGTCCGCCGCGCGAAGGCGGCGCGGCTCGCGGACGCGGGCCGCGGCGACGCCGCCCAGCGGGAGCCCGACGGCCCCCAGCGAGGCGGCGGCCACGGTGGCCGTGCCGCTGGTCATGAATGCGCGACGCCGCACGTCGCTCTCCTCGGTGCTGAAGGTGTTGTCGCTGTCACTGGCACGCGGGTACCTCGGGTCCTGGTCGTCATGCGGGCGGCCGGTGGCCGCCCCCCGCGCGTCCCCGGCGGCCCGCGCCCCCCGGCCCCGGACGGCCGCGCGCGGCGCGAAGCCCAGGTCCGTCAGCGTCCGGCCGGGGAACATGTGCAGGAACACCCGTTCGTACGCGTAGTTGGGGCAGCGGATCTCACCGGCCTCCACCCGGCCGACGTACCGCGCGTCGCAGCTGACCCGCTCGCCGATCTCGCGCGCGGCCCGCCGCACCGCGGCCGCGAACTCGCCCGGGGAGCGCTGCCCGCGCAGCTGCCGGAACGTGAGATTCGGACGCGGAGGCGGAGTTGACGATGCCGGTGTCGACGACGCCATGCCGGATCCTCTCGCTGGGGACCGTGCCGGACGGTGCCGGACCGTGGCGCGCCGTCCCGCGCCGTCGGCCGCTGGTACGCCTGCCGGCGTTCGGCTGGGTGGGATGCGGCGGGGGCGGACCTGTTCCGGCGGAGCATGAACGTACCGGTTGCGAACCGGCCACCACGCGGAGTTTGGCTACAAACCGGATATCTCACCCGTGATCTGCCATGAACTGCCATCCTTTGCGGCGGCGTGGCGCCGTAGCCGTTGACGCCTTGGCGCGTTGAACCATGCGGAGAGGGAGCGACGCCGCTTCCGCCCTGGCGAGGAGGTTCCCTTGTTGGAGTTCGGCATGGAGAACAGCGAATCCGGGGGCGCGCTGACGACCGCCCGGCACCGGCCGAGCCAGGACCACAGCCCGGGGCCCGGCTACGACGGCCTTGACGGTCATGAGGACCCCGACGGTCACGAGGAGTG
The DNA here is from genome assembly GCF_014650815.1 of Streptomyces flavofungini. Taxonomy (GTDB): domain Bacteria; phylum Actinomycetota; class Actinomycetes; order Streptomycetales; family Streptomycetaceae; genus Streptomyces; species Streptomyces flavofungini. Next base: position 644,821 of record NZ_BMVR01000001.1, on the reverse strand, counting down.
CGACCTCGTGACTGTTCCCGCGCGCCAGGGGCTCGAAGCCGTCGACATTCTGCGCCGGGGTGCCGGCGAGGAGGCCGTGGGGCCCGTTCTGCACGACGGCGGGTGCGACACCCTCGGCTTTCTCGTGCCGCCCGGCACGGCGGACGGGTGGGACCTGCCCGGCAGTGCTTGTACGCAGACCTTCGGCCGGGGGGTCGCCCTGGCCCGGGACCCGGACCCGGTGCCTGCGCCGCCTGTCGCCGGGACGGGGTGGCTGGTGCCGCCCGGGGACACCGACCCGGTGACGGATCCGGCTGTGCTGCGGGCCGCGCTCGGCGAGGCCGCCCGCATGATCGAAGCGGCGGACAACTGTCGTTGACCTGCGGTGTGGGTGGCGGGGGCGGTGCCCCTTGCCCCGCTTCGTCGCCGCTTCGCGGCTCGCCCTGAAGCGCCGGACGGGCGGAGACGGTCTCGTCGGGCGGCCGTTTCTGTCTGCGGCGATAATGGGCGCGTGGCACGGAATCGGCGGGGACGGCAGACGCGGGAAGCACTCGTCGAGGAGGTTGACGGCGGGCTTGCCGAGCTGATGCCCGACCGGGAGCGGGCCCGCGGGTGGACCCTGCTCGTCGACGGGGCGCCGCAGTCGCACGTCGACCTCGACGATCCCGCTCATCTCGGGTTCGAGTACCAGCGGCGGATCGGGCACATCGTGGACCTCGTCGCGCCGCCCGGGCGGCCCGTGCACGTCCTGCACCTCGGCGGTGGCGCCCTCACCCTCGCCCGGTACGTCGCCGCCACCCGCCCCCGCTCCACCCAGCAGGTCGTCGAACGCGACACCGCCCTCGTCCAACTCGTCCGCCGCGCCCTGCCCCTCGACCCCGGCGCCCGCATCCGCATCCGCGGCACCGACGCCCGCGAAGGGCTCGCGAAGACCCCCGACGGCTGGGCCGACCTCGTCATAGCCGACGTGTTCAGCGGCGCCCGCACCCCCGCCCACCTCACCACCGCGGAATTCCTCGGCGACGTCCGCAGAGCCCTGAAACCCACCGGCTGGTACGCCGCCAACCTCGCCGACGGCCCGCCGCTCGGCTACCTCCGCGGCCAACTCGCCACCGCCGCCACCGTCTTCCCCGAACTCGCCCTCGTCGCCGACCCGGCCGTCCTGCGCGGCAAACGTTTCGGCAACGCCGTCCTCCTCGGCGCCGGACAGCCCCTGCCCATCGCCGAACTCACCCGGCGCAGCGCCGGCGACCCGCACCCCGCCCGGGTCGAACACGGGCCCGCGCTCGGCGACTTCAGCGGCGGCGCGGCGGCCGTGACGGACGCGAGCGCCGTGGCGTCGCCCGCACCGCCGTCGTCCGTGTTCCGCTAGCCGTCGGGGTTCCCCGAGCCGTCGGGCTCAGTACGTGTTGAGGTCCACCCGCGGCGCGTGGTCGTGCCACGTGCAGAACACCGACACCCGGTCCGCGCCCGACGTGAACTCCACCCGGATCCACGTCGACGCCTTCCACACCTGCATCGACCAACCCGCCGACGGCGACGACGACACCAGCGTCGCGTACGTGTCGCCGAGGTCGAAGACGACCCGGCCACCGTCGGTGTTGTAGCCCTTCACGCTGCCCGAGGGGGACGGGTGGGCGGGCGTCCTCGGAGGCTTGGCCGAGTGGTCCGGGGACGGGCTCCGGGGGTGCTGCGGGCTCTTCGTGGGGTCCGGGCGCTGCGACTTGGACGGGGCGCCGGACTTCGGGGGCCTGCTGCTCGACGTCGGCTCGGGGCGGTGCGTCGACGACGACAGGGGGTCCGCCGCGCGGTCGCCGGACGCGAGGGGCAGGGCGCGCGGCGGGTCGTACGCCGTGCCCGCCATCACCGTGTGCACGCCCCACCACGACAGCGTGACCGCCGCGCCCGTGGCGAGCGACCACGCGATCGCGTGTACGAGACCTCTGTGCATCGCGGGCCATAGTGCACCACCCGCCGTGCCGAGGACCAGGAGTTGAGGCTTCCGCTTACCTTCGGCACCCGGTCCGGCAGCGGACATCGGACCCAAGTCCGGGCCAAGAGTCCCGCTCGGCACCCGTGTCCCCCGAATGGCGTACGGTGCCGCCCATGGCAAGTGTGCTCGTCGTCGAGGACGACCAGTTCGTACGCTCGGCCCTCATCCGGCATCTCACCGACGCCTCCCACACGGTACGGAGCGTCGGAACCGCCCTGGAGGCGCTGCGCGAGGTCGCCCATTTCCGTTTCGACCTGGTCATTCTGGACCTCGGCCTGCCCGACCTGGACGGCGCCGAGGCGCTGAAGATGCTGCGCGGCATCACCGACGTACCCGTGATCATCGCGACCGCGCGGGACGACGAGACGGAGATCGTCCGGCTCCTCAACGACGGCGCCGACGACTACCTGACCAAGCCGTTCTCCGTCGAGCACCTGTCCGCGCGCATGGCCGCCGTGCTCCGGCGAGCGCGCGGCTCCGGCTCCGGTGAGGCGCCGCCGAGCCGCGCCCTCCAGGTCGGCGGCCTCACCGTCGACCCGCTGCGGCGCCAGGCCGAGTTGGACGGCGCCCGGCTCGACCTGACCCGGCGCGAGTTCGACCTGCTCGCCTTCCTCGCCGGGCGGCCCGGCGTCGTCGTACCGCGCAAGGAACTGCTCGCCGAGGTCTGGCAGCAGAGCTACGGCGACGACCAGACCATCGACGTCCATCTGTCCTGGCTGCGCCGGAAACTGGGCGAAAACGCCGCCAACCCGCGCTATCTGCACACCCTGCGGGGCGTCGGCGTGAAGCTGGAGCCACCCCTGTGACCCGCGCCCGGCGGGCCGGAGCCGCGCCGTGAGGTGGGCGCTCGTGCGGGTGTGCCTGGCCGTCACCACGATGGTCGTGGCCGCGTTCGCCATCCCGCTGGGCCTCGTCATTCAGGAGATGGCCCGCGACCGCGCCTTCTCCGCCGCCGAACGGCACGCCGCGGGCATGGGCCCGACGCTCTCCATCACCACCGACCGCGCCCAGCTCACCCGGGCCGTCGCCACCTCCGAGGCGGGCGGCGACGGGCGGATGGCCGTGTACGTACCGGCCGTCGGCGAGCAGCCGCCGCTGCGGATCGGCGACCGCCGCGCCGCCGCCCACGACGTGGCCGCCACCCGCGCGGAGGGGCGGGCCAGGACCGCGGGCGTGCCCGGTGGCTCGGCGCTGCTCCAGCCCTTCGGGCTGGGTTCCGGCGAGATCGCCGTCGTCGAGATCTTCGTGCCGGAGAGCGAGGTCAGCAACGGCGTGACCACGGCGTGGCTGGTGCTCGCGGGCGTCGGCGTGGCGCTCATCATCGGGTCCGTCGCGGTCGCCGACCGCCTCGGCGTCCGCATGGTCCAGCCCGCCCGGCGGCTCGTCGGCGCCGCGCACGACCTCGGCGAGGGCAAGCTCGGGGCGCGGGTGCCGGAGGACGGGCCCACCGAACTGCGGCTCGCCGCCGTGGCGTTCAACTCCATGGCCGACCAGGTCGTCCAACTCCTCGCCAACGAGCGGGAGCTGGCGGCGGACCTGTCGCACCGGCTGCGGACGCCCCTGACGGTCCTCCGCCTGAACGCCGCCTCGCTCGGCGACGGCGCCGCCGCCGAACAGACCCGGACCGCCGTCGAACGCCTCGAACGCGAGGTCGACACCATCATCCGCACCGCCCGCGACGCGAAGCCGCAGACCGCCGCCGGTGTCCTCACCGGCCCCGGCGCCGGGTGCGACGCCGCCGAGGTGATCCGCGAACGCATGGAGTTCTGGTCGGCGCTCGCGGAGGACGAGGGGCGCGAGGCGCGGGTCGCCGGGGTGGAGCAGCCGGTGTGGCTCCCGGTGGCCCGGGCGGACCTGGTCGCCACGGTCGACGCCCTGCTCGGCAACGTCTTCCGGCACACGAGCGAGGGCTCCGCCTTCGCCGTGGACGTGCACAGCGGCGAGGACGCGGTGATCGTGCTCGTCTCCGACGCCGGGGGCGGGATCGCCGACCCCGGGGCCGCGCTCGCCCGCGGCGGCTCCGGCGCCGCGACCGGCTCGACGGGGTCGACCGGCCTCGGCCTCGACATCGTCCGCCGCCTCGCGGAGTCCACCGGCGGTGATGTGCGGATCGGCCGGTCGGTCCTGGGCGGTACGGAGGTACGCCTCTGGATCCAGCGGGATCCGCGTCGGCCCGCGGCGGGGGTGCGGGGGCGGCGCAGGGTGGTGCGGCGGCGGAAGCGGGTGCGGGTGGCGGGGGCGGAGCAGGGGACGGGGGCCGGGGCGGACTAGGTCCGGGTTGGCCTGGGGCTTTGGCGCCCGGTGCGGGGCCCAACCTTTCCCGACCCCGATCCCACTCTTAAGCCAACCCTAAGATCGCCAAGTCGCGCCCGGGAAGCCCCTTTTGTCGCGTACGGCGGGGCTAACGTGCAAGCGGTCCCCACCCCCGCACTCCCCCCGAAGAGGCAGGCCCCCCATGACCACCCACCGTCGCAGAATCACCGGCGGCCAGAAGGCGATAGGTGCCCTCGTCACCGCGGCCGTCGTCGGAGGCGGCGCCTTCCTGCTCTCCGGTACGGCCCAGGCGGCCGGCGTCGGCGCCGCGTACACCAAGACCAGCGACTGGTCGGGCGGTTACACCGCGCAGTACGTCGTCAAGAACAGCACCGACAAGGCCAAGGCCGACTGGACCCTGGAGTTCGAGCTGCCCGCGAAGGCGAAGCTCAGCTCGCTGTGGAACGCCGAGCACAAGGTCGAGGGGCGCCGCGTCACCGTCACGCCGCCCAAGTGGGACAAGGAGCTGGCCCCCGGCGAGTCGGTGACGGTCGGCTTCGTCGTGTCCGGCACGGCCGACCCGGTCACGTGTCTGATCGACGACGCCAAGTGCGCGGCGGACGACGACGCCACGCCCGCGCCGTCCGGCCGCCCCACCGAGAAGCCCGAACCGACGCCTACGGAGAAGCCGACCGGGAAGCCCACTCCTACGGAGAAGCCCACCGAGAAGCCGACGCCTACGGGGAAGCCCACGGAGGGCACCGGCTCCCAGGGCGCCGCCAAGTTCGCTCCCTTCGTGGACACCTCCCTCGCCCCGGCCTACGACCTCCTCGACACGGCCGCGAAGACCGGCGTGAAGGAGTTCAACCTGGCCTTCGTCACCTCCGGCGGCGGCTGCGAGCCCCTGTGGGGCGGCAGCACCGCACTCGGTGACGACAAGGTGGCCGCCCAGATCGGCGACCTGCGCGCCAAGGGCGGCGACGTCCGCGTGTCCTTCGGCGGCGCGGCCGGCTCGGAACTCGGCCTGCGCTGCGACAGCGCGGGCGCCCTCGCCAAGGCGTACGGCAAGGTCATCGACGCGTACAAGCTGACCAAGGTCGACTTCGACATCGAGGGCGCGGCCCTGCCGGACACCGCCGCCAACTCCCGCCGCGCGCAGGCGATCGCCGCCCTCCAGAAGGACCACCCGGGCCTCGACGTCTCCTTCACCCTGCCCGTGATGCCCGAGGGCCTGACCCAGCCCGGCGTCGACCTGCTCGCCGACGCCAAGAAGAACGGCGTCAAGATCTCCGCCGTGAACATCATGGCCATGGACTACGGCCCCGCCTACAGCGACGACATGGGCACGTACGCCACCCAGGCGGCCACCGCCACGCAGGCACAGATCAAGGGCGTGCTCGGCCTGTCGGACGCGCAGGCGTGGAAGACCGTCGCGGTCACGCCGATGATCGGCGTCAACGACGTCACCACGGAGATCTTCAAGGTCGACGACGCCACCCAGCTGGTGAAGTTCGCGCAGGACAAGGGGATCGGCTGGCTGTCGATGTGGTCCTCGACGCGCGACAAGGCCTGCCCCGGCGGCTCCGGCGGCGTCCAGCCGACGTGCTCGTCGATCGCGCAGGACCCGCTGGCGTTCACGAAGGCGTTCGCGGCGTACAAGTAGCCACTGCCTTCCCTCTGGCCACTCTCTCCCCCATAGCCACTCTCTCCCCCCACACGCGCCCCGGCCGGCATTTCCCCCCACCCGGCCGGGGCGCACCCTTCTCTACTCCTCCTCGGCCGCGCGCAGCTCCCCGCTCGCCGCCACCTTCCCGTACCAGTGCGCGCTCGACTTGGGCGTCCGCTTCTGCGTCTCGTAGTCGACGTGCACCGCCCCGAACCGCTTGCTGTAGCCGTACGCCCACTCGAAGTTGTCCATGAGCGACCAGAGGAAATAGCCGCGGACGTCGGCGCCCGCGAGGATCGCCTCGTGCAGGGCGGCGAGGTGGCCGTGCAGATAGCGGATCCGGTCGGGGTCGTGGACCTGGCCGCCCGCGCCGGGCTTGTCGTCGTAGGCCGCGCCGTTCTCCGTCACATAGAGGGGAACCCCGGGGGCCTGAGCGGTGTACTCAAGGAGAAGGTCTTTCAGGCCGGTGGGGTCCACCGGCCAGTCCATGGCGGTGAGTTCGCCGGGCGCCCGGTGGAAGGAGACGGAGTCGGCGCCCGGCCAGGGGGAGTGGTCGGCGGCGCCGTGTCCGTCCAGGCGCGGTCCGTCCGCGTGCGGGGCGGCCGACACGACAGCGGGGGAGTAGTAGTTGATGCCGAGGAAGTCCAGCGGCTGCCGGGCGGTGGCCAGGTCGCGGTCGCGCACGAAGGACCAGTCCGTGATCCGCGCGGTGTCGGCGAGCAGGTCGTCGTCGTACGTCCCGCGGAGCATCGGCCCGGTGAAGACACGGTTGGCGAGCGCGTCGATGCGGCGCCGCGCGTCGAGGTCCGCGGCGGACGGGGTGAGCGGGCGCACGGCGCTCGGGTTGAGACAGACGCCGACCTGGGCGCGGGTCGGCAGGGCCGCGCGCAGCGCGCGGACGCCCAGGCCGTGGGCGAGGTTGAGGTGATGGGCCGCGCGCAGGGCGGCCGCGGGGTCGGTGCGGCCGGGCGCGTGCACGCCCGAGCCGTAGCCGAGGAACGCGCTGCACCAGGGCTCGTTGAGGGTCGCCCACAGCTCCACGCGGTCGCCGAGCGCCCCGGCGACGATGCCCGCGTACTCCTCGAAGCGGTAGGCGGTGTCCCGCTCCGGCCAGCCGCCGCCCGCCGGGGAGCCGCTGGGGAAGGCCGACTCAAGCTCCTGGGGCAGGTCCCAGTGGTAGAGCGTGACCATCGGCGTGATGCCGTGCGCGAGCAGTTCGTCGACGAGCGCGCGGTAGAAGTCGAGGCCGCGCTGCACGGCGGGGCCGCGCCCGGTGGGCTGCACCCGCGGCCAGGACACGGAGAAGCGGTACGAGCCGATCCCGAGGTCGGCCATCAGCCGCACGTCGTCGCGCCACCGGTGGAAGTGGTCGCAGGCCACGTCCCCGGTGTCCCCGCCGAGCACCTTGCCCGGCGTATGACTGAAGGTGTCCCAGATCGACGGCGTCCTGCCGTCCTCCCGCGCGGCCCCCTCGATCTGGTACGCGGCGGTGGCGGCGCCCCACAGAAAGGAGGACGGAAACCGGAGGCCGGCAGCGGGCTTCGGGTCGGGCCTCACGGCGGACTTCACGTCGGACTTCGCATCAGGCATGGAAGCGCTCCCATGGGTCGTACGGAAAGGTCGGTGCACGTCGAGCCGGGACGGCGGTGCGGCGAGTCGTGGGGGTGCGGCGAGGAGCGGTGGTGCGGGTCAGCCCTTGACGGCGCCCTGCATGATGCCGCCCACGATCTGCTTGCCGAACAGGACGAAGGCGATGAGCAGCGGCAGCGTCCCGAGCAGCGCGCCCGCCATGATCACGGACTGGTCGGGGATCTGGCCGCGGCCGAGTCCGGCGAGGGCCACCTGCACGGTCGGCTCGCCGCCCTGGGTCAGCGCGATGATGGGCCAGAAGAAGTCGTTCCAGGCCATGACGAAGGTCAGCATGCCGAGGACGGCCATCGCGGGCCGGGCCGCGGGGAACACCACGTGCCAGATCAGCCGCAGACTGCTGGCCCCGTCGACCCGGGCGGCCTCGATCACCTCGGTGGGCAGCGCCTCGATGAGGTACTGCCGCATGAAAAACACCCCGAAGGCGCTCACCAGCGTCGGCAGGATCACCGACTGCAGCTGATCGGTCCAGCCGAACTCGGCCACCATCATGAACAGCGGTACGACACTGAGCTGCGGCGGCACCATCATCGTGCCGATCACAAGGAGCAGAAGGAGCCCCCGGAAGCGGAAGCGCAGCTTGGCGAAGGCGAAACCCGCGAGGGTGGAGAAGAGCACGGTGCCCACGGTGATGGTGCCCGCCACCACCAGGGTGTTGATCAGGGCCGTGCCCATGTTGGCGTCGGTCCAGGCGATCTCCAGGTTCTTGAACAGGTTCCCGCCGAACCAGAAGGGCGGAGGCGTCTCGGCGAGCCGCGTGTTGTTGCGGGACGCGGCGATCGCGGTCCACACCAGGGGGAAGAGGGAGCCGATGGTGAACAGGATCAGTACGGCGTAGGCCACCTTGCCGCCGTGCAGTTGGCGCCCGGCGCCGCGTTTCTTGAGGCTTGCCACGTCATCCCCTCACGCGCTTCTGCGGATCCAGCGGCTGATCGCCCAGTTGACCAGGCCGATCAGGACGAGAATCAGGAACATGGTCCAGGCGATCGCCGAGGACCGGCCCAGGTGCTGGTTGAACCAGCCCTGTTCGTACAGATAGAGACCGAGCGTCTGGAACTGGTGGTCGGAGCCGCCGGTGGGGCTCGCGCCCTGGCTGAACAGGAGCGGCTCACCGAAGAGCTGGGTCGCCCCGATCGTCGACACCACACAGGTGAACAGGATCGTCGGCCGCAGCGAGGGAATCGTGACGTGCCGGAACTGCTGCCAGCGGCTCGCGCCGTCCAGCGCCGCCGACTCGTACAGATCGTTGGGGATGGCCTGCATCGCGGCGAGATAGATCAGCGCGTTGTAGCCGGTCCACCGCCAGATGACGATCGAGGACACGGCGAACTGCGCGGTCCAGTCGCCGTTCTGCCAGTCCACGGCATCGACGCCGATGAGCCCGAGCGCCCAGTTGATCATGCCGTGGTCGGTACGGCTGAACATGAGCACGAAGACGAGGGTCGCCGCGGCCACGGAGGTGGCGTAGGGGGTGAGGATCGCGACGCGGAAGAACATGGAGCCGCGCAGGCGGTAGTGAAGGAGGTGGGCGATGCCGAGCGCCATCACCAGCTGCGGCACCGTCGAGATGATGCCGATGGTGAAGGTGTTGCGCAGCGCGTTCCAGAAGAAGTCGTCCTCCAGCAGCCGCGAGAAGTTGCGCAGCCCCACCCACTCCATGTCCGTGGGCGTCCCCAGCTCCACGCGGTGCAGCGAGGCCCACCCCGTGTACAGCAGCGGGAAGAGGCCGAAGGCGATGAAGAAGAGGAAGAACGGCGCGATCAGGGCGTAGGGACTCCACTTCATGTCCCAGCGGTAGCGGCGGCTGCGCCGGGCCCGGCGGCGCTCGGCGGCCGGGTCGAGCGCTGCCACGGCCCGCGCGCGCGGGGCCGCGCCCTCCTCCCCCGTGGAGGGCGCGGCGGTACGGGTGTCGCTCGGGATGTCGGTCACCGGATGATCACTGGTCCAGTGCGTTGTCGATCGTCTTCACTGCCTTGTCCCAGGCCTTGTCGGGAGACGTGCCCTTCTGGTCGACGCCGAGCATCCCGGTGTCGGCCAGGTACTGGGAGATGATCCCGTCCTTGGGGCCGATGGGCTGGACCGGCACGCCCTCGGCGGCCTTGGCGAAGACCTGTCCGACGGGCGCGTCGCCGAAGTAGGGGTTCTTGGCGTCCTTCACCTCGGGCAGCCCGTACGCGGCCTCGGCGCTCGGGAAGCTGGCCCGCTTGTCGAACAGCTTGGCCTGCTGCTTCGGGGCGGTCAGCCAGGCGACGAGCTTGGCGGCCTCCTCCTTGTTCTTGCCCGCCTCGGGCACGGTCAGGAAGGAGCCGCCCCAGTTGCCGGGCTTCGGCGCGGCGGCGACGTCCCACTGGTCCTCGCCCTTGTCGCCCGCCTTGTCCTTGATGTAGCCGAGCATCCAGGGCGGGCAGGTCACGGTGGCGAAGGAGCCGTTGGAGAAGGCCTGGTCCCAACTGGGCTGGAACTGCTGGAGCTTGGCGGTGAGTCCGGCCTCGGCGAACTGCGCCGCGAGGTCCCAGCCCTCCTGCACGCCCGCGCTGTCCTGGTAGATCAGCTCGCCCTCGGCGTCGTAGAACTTCTCCTTGCCGGAGGCGTGCACGGCCGCCATCACGCCGGTGGCGCCGTCGACGAAGGCGGTGCCCTTGGGCGCCTTCTTCTGGTACCGCTTGCCCGCGTCCAGGTACTTGCTCCAGTCGCCCGCCCAGAGCTTGCCGACCGCCTCCCGGTCCGTGGGCAGACCGGCCTTCTTGAACAGGTCCTTGCGGTAACAGATGCCGGTCGGCCCGATGTCGGTGCCGAGACCGATCGTCTTGCCGTCGTCGGTGGTGCCCTGCTGCCACTTCCAGTCGAGGTAGGCGTTCTTGTCGACGCCGGAGGTCTTGCCGAGATCCACCAGCTTGGACGCGTGGGTGCCGGTCAGCTCGGCGATGTTGCCGACCTCGACGGCCTGGACGTCGGAGAGGCCGCTGCCGCTGCTCAGGTGGGTGAGGAGGGCGGGCCAGTAGTTCTCGTTGCGCTGTACGGAGTTCTGCTTGATGTTGATGTCGGGGTTGAGCTTCTCGTACTCGTCGTAGAGACCGGCCTCCTGCAGGCCGAAGGCGCCGAACACCCCGACGGTCAGGGTCGTCTTGCCCTTTCCGCCCCCGCCGCCGCCCGAGGAGCCACCGGGCTCGTCCTCGTCGGAGTCCTCCGCGCAGCCGGCGAGCAGTCCGGCGGCAAGAGTGGTGACGGCCGCGAGGACCACGGCCGTGCGGGACGTTCGAGTCCTGTAGCGCATTGCGTCCTCCTGGTCCCGGACGTACCGAAAGCCGGTCAACTCTCATATGAAATGGGCGAGTTGGTAGGAATTGGCTCGGACGGGACGTGCGGGTCGTGTAAGAGCCGGGTAGGGTGGGAGCGCTCCCATGTGTGATGCCTTGAAGGGTCGCGGCTCGCCAGGGGGGTGTCAAGGCACCGGACGCCGGGAGTTGCGGGCCGCGGGCGCCGTCGCTGGTGGTCGTGGCGTGGCTGTTAGATTCGCGTCGTGGGGAGGCACTGATGGGGAGCGGTCAGCCCAGGGGGCGCGGCGGGGCACGGCCCACGCTGGAGCAGGTCGCCGCGCGGGCGGGGGTCGGGCGCGGCACCGTGTCCCGGGTGATCAACGGTTCGCCCCGGGTGAGCGAGCACACGCGGGCCGCCGTCGAGGAGGCGGTCGCGGAGCTCGGCTATGTCCCGAACACGGCGGCCCGCGCGCTCGCCGCGAACCGTACGGACTCGATCGCCGTGGTCGTGCCCGAGCCGGAGTCGCGGTTCTTCGCCGAGCCGTACTTCTCGGACATCATCCACGGGGTGGGCGCGGCGCTCGCCGAGACGGACATGCAGCTCCTGCTGACGTTCGCGGGCGGTGACCGGGAGCGCCGCAGCCTCGCCCAGTACCTGTCGGCGCACCGCGTGGACGGCGTCCTGCTCGTCTCCGTCCACGCCGACGACCCCCTTCCCGACCTGCTCCGGCAGCTCGGCATCCCCGCCGTGATCAGCGGCCGCCGCTCGGCCGACGAGCCGCTGGCCTCCGTCGACTCCGACAACTTCGCGGGCGCCCGCGCGGCCGTCGGTCACCTCCTCGACCGGGGCCGCCGCACGATAGCCACGATCACGGGGCGCCTGGACGTGTACGGCGCCCAGCGCCGCCTCGACGGCTACCGCGACGCCCTCACCGAGGCGGGCCACCCCGTCGAGGAGTCCCTGATAGCCCGCGGTGACTTCACCGAGGACGGCGGCCGCCGCGCCATGACCGAGCTCCTGGCCCGCCGCCCCGACCTGGACGCGGTCTTCGCCGGCTCGGACGTGATGGCCGCGGGCGCCCGCCAGGTCCTGCGCGAGGTCGGCCGCCGGATACCGGACGACGTGGCCCTGGTCGGCTTCGACGACTCGGCCATCGCCCGCCATATGGACCCACCGCTGACCAGCGTGCGCCAGCCCATCACCGAGATGGGCCGCACCATGACTGACGTCCTCCTCGCCGAAATAGCCGACACCCGCCCCGCCGGGACCCGCCACCTCGCCCGCCAGCAGATCGTGCTGCCTACGGAACTGGTGTGCAGGGCGTCGTCCTGAGGCGCTCGGCGCTGTGCGCGCGGCCCCGGAGACAAGGCCTGACGTGCGCTTTTCGCCGTGCGGAGAGATGCTTGACGTATTAGCCCCACGCCCCACCTGAGGGCGCCATGTCACCTCAGCGGCCTCCTGCCGCAGCACCGCCGAGTGGGTGGGGGCAGCGCCCTCCGCCCAAGAGGAGGCGGCTCGGGCGGGTGCTTCTGTACGTGGTCCTGATGGCCGTCGCCCTGATGGCGATCTTGGTGGCGGTGGCGCTCATCGGCGGCAGCGACGAGGAGACGCCGCCCGGCAGGAGCCCCTCGCAGGAGCAGACCGCTCCGCCCGTGTCGGGTCCGCGCGCCGATGTGGAGATCATCAAGTGTTCGGTGGAGCCGAATACCCGCTGGCCCAACGCTGAGTTGCGCATCACCAACCACAGCTCGAAGACGTCCGACTACTGGGTCGAGGTGGAGTTCGTGGACGCCGACGGCGTGCGCATCGCCGAGGGAGTTGCTGGTACGAGCAACTTGGCGCCGGACCAGGTCGCGAACGAGTCCGCGTCCGGCTTCCGGGAGGCTTCGGGGAAGGTCGTCTGCCGGATCACTGATGTGACGCGTCATGCTTCCTGAGCCCTGCCCCGTGCAGACGGGCCGCCCCTGCCAGGGAAACAAATCGGCCCCCAACCCGTTCCCGGGTCAGGGGCCGATCCTTCAGGGTGAGTGACGGGACTTGAACCCGCGGCCACCTGGACCACAACCAGGTGCTCTACCAACTGAGCTACACCCACCATGAGCCGGTCTTTGGTGTTCTTCTGACCGGCCGAGAAAAAGTGTACAGGGTCCGAAGGGGTGCTCGCGCACCCCTTTTACGGACCCCGTACACGGGGTGCCGCGGAGGGTTAATCCGCAGGCAGGACGTGCTTCGCGGCGATCGACTTGGCGGTGTCGGAGTCGGGCCCGGGCTGCGGGACGAAGATCGCCTCGCGGTAGTAGCGCAGCTCCGCGATGGACTCGCGGATGTCGGCGAGGGCGCGGTGGTTGCCGTTCTTGTCCGGGCTGTTGAAGTACGCCCGCGGGTACCAGCGCCGGGCCAGCTCCTTGATGGAGGAGACGTCGACGATGCGGTAGTGCAGGAAGTCCTCGAGGGTCGGCATGTCCCGCAGCAGGAAGCCGCGGTCCGTGCCGACCGAGTTGCCGCACAGCGGGGCCTTGCGGGGCTCCTTCACGTGCTGCCGGATGTAGGCGATGACCTGCTCCTCGGCGTCGGCCAGCGTGGTGCCGCCGGCCAGCTCGTCGAGGAGCCCCGAGGTGGTGTGCATCTGCCGCACCACCTCGGGCATGGTCTCCAGGGCCGCGTCCGGCGGGCGGATCACGATGTCCACACCTTCGCCGAGCACGTTCAGTTCCGAGTCGGTGACCAGTGCGGCCACCTCGATAAGTGCGTCGTCCGTCAGCGAGAGCCCGGTCATCTCGCAGTCGATCCACACCATGCGATCGTTCATGCGCCCAACCCTACGGCGCGCTCCTCTGACCGGGCAGGGGAGTGCGGCCCGGCGCGTACGCGTCGGAGTGCGGCTTGCCCGGATCCATCGGCAGCGAAGCCGCGGCGCCGAGTGAGCTGGCGGCGGCCGTACGCCGGGTCTGGGACGGGACGGGGCCCGGTGTCAGACCGGGATTTCCGCCCGGACCAGGTCCTGGCCCGTCCGTGGCGACCACCGAGGGTCCGGTGGCCATGGCGGCCGCCGCGGTGGCCCCGGAGGCGGCCGGGGCCGCCGACGGTGCCGACGCGGACTCCAGGGATCGCTCGTTCTGCGGCCGCCGCGCCCGGTACGCCGCGCGGTAGGCCGCGGGCGAGGAGCCGAGCTGACGCCGGAAGTGGCCGCGCAGCGCGACCGGCGAGCGGAACCCGCAGCGCCCGGCGACCTCGTCGACGGAGTAGTCGGAGGTCTCCAGGAGCCGCTGTGCCTGCAGCACCCGCTGGGTGATCAGCCACTGCAGGGGAGCGCTCCCGGTGAGCGAGCGGAACCGCCGGTCGAAGGTGCGCCGGCTCATGTAGGCGCGGGCGGCCAGCGTCTCCACGTCGAACTGCTCGTGGAGGTGTTCCAGCGCCCAGGCGACGACCTCGGCGAGCGGGTCGGCGCCGATCTCCTCCGGCAGCGACCGGTCCAGGTAGCGTTCCTGGCCGCCGGCCCGGCGCGGTGGCACGACGAGCCTGCGGGCGAGTGCGCCCGCCGCCTCATTGCCGTGATCCGTGCGCACGATGTGCAGGCAGAGATCAATTCCGGCCGCGGTGCCGGCCGACGTGAGCACATCGCCGTCGTCGACGAACAGCTCGCGCGGGTCGACGTGCACGGACGGGTAGCGCTTGGCCAGCGTCGGCGCGTACATCCAGTGCGTCGTCGCCGGTCGGCCGTCCAGTAAACCGGCCGCGGCCAGGACGAACGCGCCGGTGCAGAGCCCGACGATGCGTGCGCCCTCCTCGTGCGCGCGGCGCAGCGCGTCGAGTGCCTCCAACGGGGGCGGCGATGTGATCGAGCGCCAGGCCGGCACCACTACGGTGCCCGCCCGCGAGATCGCCTCCAGCCCGTGGGGCGCGGTCAGTTCGAGCCCGCCGGTGGTGCGCAGCGGCCCCTCTTCACCGGCGCATACGAGCAGCCGGTATCGGGGTACTCCCGCGTCCTGCCGGTCAATGCCGAACACGGAGAGAGGTATGGAACTCTCGAAAATGGGACCACCGCTGAAGAGCAGCACCGCGACGATCTCCCGACGTCGCCGCCCGGAGAGTTTCCGCGCCGCGGCTTCCTGCACGGCAGTGGAGTCGTGGCTCATGGTGCTAAGCCCCCCTCGGTCGTCGCGGCTCCCTGTTCTTGACGTGCTTTTTGGGCCTGTCGCTCCTGCACGTTTCCCCTCGGTCCTCCACCAGTCCCCCGCCGTACTACAGTCAAGATCGAATCTACTGCGTCGTGTGACGCCGCTGTGACCAGTTCAGCACCCGGCGCATTGTCGACATGGCAACTTGGCGTGAAGCATTCGATCACGAAGCGTCGCACTCACGGGCCGCGCAGGGAAGTGCGCCTTGTGCCAGTGGCCGGTCAACGTAGGGTGCAGAGCCTTTCCCCGCTCCTTTCGCCCCTGGTGAGACGTGCGTTGACCCCCTGTTCCGCCTGGGAATGTCGACGGCTGGGAAGTTGGCTGAAAACATACGGGGGAGTGCGTGGGAATCAGTCAGTCCACCGGCGCATCCGGCCCCGGACGACGGCCGCCCCGGTGCGCCCCGGGCGCCTGCCGCTGCCGCCGTCCGCGCGTGCCCGCACCCCGCTGCGCGCGCGCCCGCGCGGCCCCGCGCTCGGACTGCTGCAGGAGCACTCGGCACACCCCGGTCACGGCGGCGAGTCCGAGGGCCGCTCCGCCCGCGCCGGCCAGCGAGGTCCCGTACCCGACGAGGACCACCGGAACCAGGACGCAGGAGAACGCCGCCCAGCGCACCACGTCGCTCGCCGCTTCCTGCGGGGCGGGGGCCGGGGTCCGGGCGGGGCGGGGCGTCGGGACCGAGGGGGCCCGGCGCTCGCGCGCCCCCTCGGGCGCGCGGCGGCGGGTGGTGGCTGCGACGACCGGGGCGGCGGTGGACGGTCCTGGCACGGCGTGCTCCCTGCGGCAGTGGTTTCGCACGGTGTGGCGGTGGCGGCGGATGTCTCCGAAAGAGTGGTTTCAAGGGTTCAACGCGCGGCCGACCGGCCGGTCACTGGCCTGAAGGGGCCGCGCGCGCGAACCGGGCGCAAACCGCCTGTACGGGGCAGCCGCCATTGCCATCCGGGCCCGGCTCATGCATGCTCCGGTGAACGCCGTGAGGCCTCAGTGGGGCCTTTTGCGGGCCTCGAACAGGCCTGCGGCGGCGCCCCGGGGCACCTCCCGGGCGGGTTCCGCGGGGACCCGGACGAGGCTCGTCGAGAGCTGGGCAGGAGAGGAGTGCGGCCGTACCCTTGGGGGTAAGGGGTTGGGAAGATGATTCCCGGACACGCGTCCGGTGATGTGCTTCGCCACAGTGCCCGACCTGCGGTGATCCGCACACATCCGAACCTGCTTGTACCGCCATGTTCCCTACCGCGCAGCCAGACCGCGCACCTGGAAAAAGCCGACCCTCCCACAGAGGACTCCTTCGCCGAGACACCGATGGCCGGTCACGAATTCTCCGAACCCGCGAACCGCAAGCGGCAGGTCGCCGATCCGAGCGCGACCCCCCAAGCGGCGGAAGAACCACGTCACTCCTGCGATCCCGCCTTCCGGCACGGTGTCGTCGTCGGCTTCGACGGCTCGACATCCAGCGAGCGGGCCCTCGCCTACGCGATCGGGATGGCACACCGATCCGGCTCCGGCCTGATCATCGTCCACGTCGCCAACCGGCTGCCCACCACCGTCTGGGCGGGCTGCGAACCCCCGGTCTTCGTCGACGTCCCCGACCACCGCACCGAGGTCCTCGGCCTCGAACTGGCTTGCGCGGAGTATCTGTCGGAGGTGCCCTGGATCCTGGTCGAGCGCGGCGGCGACATCTGCCACGAACTCGAAGAGGTCGGCCGGGAGTACTCCGCGGACGCCATCGTGGTCGGCTCGACGCACGGGATCGTGGGGCGCATCTTCGGCTCGGTCGCGGGCCGTCTCGCGCGCCGTGCGCAACGGCCCGTCGTCGTGATCCCGTAGCTCCGCAACTCCCTTTCGTCCCAGGTGGGATGAGGAGTGCGCGGCGTCGGCCGCCTGCTGGCGACGCATAAATCTACTCGCGCGTAGAGGTGGTTCGTGCCCTTGTGAAGGGTACATACCGCTTGTTGGGGCAACCACGGCCCAGTGCCCGTACGGCGGCGTCCGGCGTTCCGCGCCGACGTGCGCGGTGTATGCCCTGCAGGTCGGGGGGTGACGGCCGCCGGCTGAGCAGGCGCGGGCCGGGGTAATGGGCGACCCCGGTCCCTCGAAGAACGGTCCCCTGTGCGTTTGGTGGCACACACAGGGGACCGTTCGCCCCTTTGCGGCTAAACCGCCGCCGCTCTCGCGGAGGTGGTTGCTCACCGTGGGGGTTGCTCAATTTTCGCCGCCGTGATCAGTGGCAGGACTACTCCACCGTGACCGACTTCGCGAGATTCCTCGGCTTGTCGATGTCCCGGCCCAGGACCAGGGCCGTGTGGTAGGCGAGGAGCTGGAGCGGGATGCCCATCAGGATCGGGTCGAGCTCGTCCTCGTTCTTCGGGACGACGATCGTGTGGTCGGCCTTCTCCTGCTCCTGGTGGGCGACCGCGAGGATCTTGCCGCTGCGGGCCTTGATCTCCTCCAGGGCGGCGCGGTTCTTCTCCAGGAGGTCGTCGTCGGGGACGATCGCGACCGTCGGCAGGGCGGGCTCGATCAGGGCGAGCGGGCCGTGCTTCAACTCCGACGCGGGGTAGGCCTCGGCGTGGATGTAGGAGATCTCCTTGAGCTTCAGGGAGGCCTCGCGCGCCACGGGGTAACCGCGCACCCGGCCGATGAACAGCATCGACCTGGCGTCGGCGTACTCCTCCGCGAGCTTCTTGATCTCGTCCTCGCGCGCCAGCATCTGCTCGATCTGCGCGGGCAGTTGGCGCAGGCCCGCGATGATCCGCTTGCCGTCGGAGGCCGACAGGTCACGGATGCGGCCCAGGTGCAGGGCGAGCAGCGCGAAGGCGACGGTGGTGTTGGTGAAGCACTTGGTGGAGACGACGCAGACCTCCGGGCCCGCGTGCACGTACACGCCCGCGTCCGCCTCGCGGGCGATCGCGGAGCCGACGACGTTCACGACGCCGAAGACGCGGGCGCCCTTGCGCTTGAGCTCCTGCACGGCGGCGAGCACGTCGTAGGTCTCGCCGGACTGGGAGACGGCGACGTACAGGGTGTCGGGGTCGACGACCGCGTTGCGGTAGCGGAACTCCGAGGCGGGCTCGGCGTCGGCGGGGATGCGGGCCAGCTCCTCGATCATCTGGGCGCCGATCATGCCCGCGTGGTACGAGGTGCCGCAGCCGAGGATCTTGACGCGGCGCACCTTGCGGGCGTCGTGCGCGTCCAGGTTCAGGCCGCCGAGGTGCACGGTGGCGAAGCGGTCGTCGATGCGGCCGCGCAGGACGCGGTCCACCGCGTCGGGCTGCTCGAAGATCTCCTTGTGCATGTACGTGTCGTGGCCGCCCATGTCGTACGACTCGGCCTCCCACTCCACGGTGGTCGGCTCGGCCGAGGTGCGCGAACCCTCGGTCGTGTACGTGCGGTAGTCGTCGGCCTTGATGGTGGCCATCTCGCCGTCGTCGAGGGTGACGACCTGGCGGGTGTGCGAGACCAGGGCGGCGACGTCCGAGGCGACGAACATCTCCTTCTCGCCGATGCCGAGGACGACGGGCGAGCCGTTGCGGGCGACGACGATGCGGTCGTTGAAGTCGGCGTGCAGGACGGCGATGCCGTACGTGCCCTCGATGTGGCGAAGCGCCTCGCGGACCCGGTCCTCCAGCTTCTCGGCCGTGGAGCGGGCGATGAGGTGGGTGATCACCTCGGTGTCGGTCTCGGAGCGGAACTCGACGCCGTCCGCGGTCAGCTTGGCGCGCAGCTCGGAGGCGTTGTCGATGATGCCGTTGTGGACGACGGCGACCTTGTTCTCGCCGTCCAGGTGGGGGTGGGCGTTCTCGTCGGAGGGGGCGCCGTGGGTGGCCCAGCGGGTGTGGGCGATGCCGGTGGTACCGGTGAAGCGCTTGGGGACGCGGGCCTCCAGGTCGCGGACGCGGCCCTTGGCCTTGACCATCTTCAGGCCGGTGGCCTTCGGGCTGGTGATCACGACGCCCGCGGAGTCGTAGCCGCGGTACTCCAGGCGCTGCAGGCCTTCCAGGAGCAGCGGGGCGACATCACGCTTGCCGATATATCCGACGATTCCGCACATAAGGGTCCCTCGGGTTGGTGTGGACAGGGGTCAGCCGTAGACGACGCGGCGCAGCTGTCTGAGCGTGAGCTCGGGCGGCGCGACCGCGCGATAGCGCAGGTCCGCCGCGATCCGCTCGAAGATCTCCGTGTTCACCAGGCCCTGACCCTGGAGCTCACGGTGGCGGCGGCGGACGAACGCCTCGGTCGTCTCGTCGAAGTACGCGAGCACGTCCTGGATCACCCGCAGCGCCTCGCCGCGATGGAGCTGGGTGGAGCGCGTCAGGTGATCGACAAGTTCTTCGTGCACCCGTTGATCCTGGGGTACGAGGGGAGCTTTCGCAAGAATCCTGCCCGATATCGGGCAGGAGCGGCTTGGTCCGTACTTTTATCGGGCCCCGAACCCCTTCACATCCGCTTCAGCACCGCCTGCTTGGCCGCCGCGAACTCCTCGTCCGTGAGGATGCCGCTCTGGTGCAGCTCACCCAGCTCCCGCAGCCGCCGGAGCAGCGCGTCATGGCTGTCCTCGGCCGGGGCGGCGGGCAGCGCGGCCGGGGCGTCGGAGGCGGCCGGCGCGTCCTCGGCGAGCGCCGCCTTCGCGGGCGTGGCCGGGTGCGGCAGGCGGGCCTGCACGGCCGCCGCGACGAGCGCCATCAGCGGGTCCTTCTTGAAGCCCCACAGCTCCACGGAGTTCGGGTCGTACTTCGGCGGGGCCTTGGTGGGGGCGTTCTTCACCGTGAACCGCAGATACCCGTTCTCCAGGCCTATGGCGGGCTGCCACTCCACGGCGGCGACATCGGCGAGGTCGATGGAGCGGGTGCCGGACGCGGCCTTGGCCTCCTCCGTCTTCCAGTTCCACTCCAGGCGGACGTGCTCCCCGTCGAAGCTCACCGTGGCGTCACCGGCGGCGACCTGCAGCGGCACCGAGGGGCCCGACAACAGATAGCTCTCGCAGCGCTTGGCGGGGACCTGCTCCAGGAGCAGCGCGTTGCGCACCTCGTCGACCACGTACTCCGCGACGCCGTACCGGTCCGGCTCCACGGTGAGTTGGTACGGGTCGGAGGCGTCGGTGAGTTTGCCGCCCGTCGCCTGGAGCAGCGGGTCCGCGCCGTCCCGCAGGCGCAGTCGCAGCCGGCCGCTCTTCTTCCCCTGTTCGAAGGCGATGCCCGCCAACGCCGTGAGCGGCACCGTGAGTTCGCCGAGGGTCTTGCGCAGCAACGAGACGGCTTTGTCGCGGCCGGGGACGAGCCGCAGCGTCTCTCCGTCGAAGGTCCAGGTGCCGTCGCGCTGGATGATTTCCGCCATGAACTGATTCTCGCATCGTGTGCTGGGCCAGGTGGTCTACACCTTGACCTGGTCTGGGGTGCGCGGTACGCATGGTGAACGGTTCGACTGCGTCACATCCGCGTTGCCCGGCGAAGGGACCCGCTTGTGAGACAGCACCACAGAACTGCCTGTGTCATCGGATCACTCCTGCTGATCGCCGCTGCCGGGACATCGTCCTCGGCGGCCGCCCCCGGCCCCGCTCCCGACCGGGCCGAGCCCGTTCCGCTCGGCCGCGTCGTGCCGGTGCCCCTGCAGGCGGAGCCGGGCGGATCCGCGTTCGAGATCACCTCCAAGACCCGCATACGCGTCGGCGACCGGCCCGAGGAGCGCCGCGTCGGCGAGTACCTCGCGGGCGTCCTGCGCCCCTCCACCGGCTACCGCCTCCCGGTCACCGACCGCGGGGGCGGCGACGCCATCCGGCTGCGCATCAGTGCCGAGCCGGCGAACAGGGCCCTCGGCGACGAGGGCTACCGCGTCATCTCCAAGCGCGGCTCCCTCACCATCACGTCCCGGTCGTCCGCCGGTCTCTTCTACGGCGTGCAGACGGTGCGCCAGCAGCTGCCCGCCGCCGCGGAGCGGAAGACCAAGCAGCCGGGACCGTGGCTGATCGCGGGCGGCACCATCAAGGACAAGCCGCGCTACGCCTACCGCGGTTCGATGCTGGACGTGTCCCGGCACTTCTTCCCGGTCGAGCACGTCAAGCGCTACATCGACCAGATGGTGCTGTACAAGATGAACAAGCTGCATCTGCACCTGAGCGACGACCAGGGGTGGCGCATCGCCATCGACTCCTGGCCGCGCCTGGCCACGTACGGCGGTTCCACCCAGGTCGGCGGTGGCCCCGGCGGCCACTACACCAAGGCCCAGTACAAGGAGATCGTCGCCTACGCCGCGTCCCGGCAGATGGAGGTCGTCCCGGAGATCGACATGCCGGGCCACACCAACGCCGCGCTCGCCTCGTACGCCGAACTGAACTGCGACGGCGTCGCGCCACCGCTGTACACCGGCACGAACGTCGGCTTCAGCTCGCTGTGCGTCAAGAAGGACGTGACGTACAAGTTCGTGGCGGACGTCGTCCGGGAGCTGAGCGCGCTCACGCCCGGCGGGAGCGTGCACATCGGCGGCGACGAGGCGCACTCCACCAGCCACGAGGACTTCGTGACGTTCATGGGCAAGGTGCAGCCCCTCGTCACCAAGTACGGCAAGAACGTGATGGGCTGGCACCAACTGGCCGGGGCCAACCCGGTCCAGGGCGCCGTCGCCCAGTACTGGGGCTACGACCGCACCGGCCAGGCCGAGCGCGACCAGGTCGTGAACGCGGCGAAGAAGGGCACCAAGCTGGTGCTCTCCCCGGCCGACCGCGCCTACCTCGACATGAAGTACGACAAGGACACCCCGCTCGGCCTGTCCTGGGCGGGCTACGTCGAGGTGCAGCGCTCCTACGACTGGGACCCGGGCACGTATCTGCAAGGGGCCCCGGCCGACGCGGTGCTCGGCGTCGAGGCGCCGCTGTGGACGGAGACCCTGTCCACGCCCGCGCAGCTGGACTACATGGCGTTCCCGCGCCTGCCCGGCATCGCCGAGCTCGGCTGGTCGCCCGCGTCCACGCACGACTGGAACACGTACAGGACGCGGCTCGCGGAGCAGGCGCCGCGCTGGGACGCGCTCGGCATCACCTACTACAAGTCGCCGCAGGTGCCCTGGCCCGGCAAGCGCTAGGGACGGCAGGGGCATTCGTGAGCGGGGCTCCGCGGGACCGTCCGCGGAGCCCCGCCCGGTCTCGGGCAGCCCGGTCTAGGCGATCGGGTTCTTCAGGGTGCCGATGAGCTGGAGGGCGCCCGCCGGGTCGGCGAGGTCCAGCATCTGCTCGTTGTCGCGCAGCTGGAGCCGGTTCAGGCAGGACAGCGCGAACTCGGGCGCGAACATGTCGTACTGCCGGAACCTGTCGGCCAGTTCGGGCATGGAGTGCTGGTAGTCGCGGACGCACTCGGCGACCGTGCGCCAGAAGACGTCCTCGTCGAGGAGGCCCTCGGTGACGAGGCTCGCGGACAGGAAGCGGAAGAAGCAGTCGAAGACGTCCGTGAGGATCGACAGGAGTTTGCGGTCCTCGGGCACGTCGACGCGGATCCGCTCGACCTCGGGCGGCAGCACCGCCGCCGGGTCCATCACCGCGATCTCCTCGGCGATGTCCTTGAACAGGACCCGGTCGACGACACCGTCCTTCAGGACCATGATCACGTTCTCGCCGTGCGGCATGAACACCAGGTCGTACGCGTAGAAGCAGTGAAGGAGCGGCGTCAGATAGGCGCGCAGATAGCGGCGCAGCCACTCCGCCGGGGCCAGGCCCGAGCGTTGCATGAGGGCGCCCGCGAAGGAGGCCCCGTCGCGGTCGGTGTGCAGCAGCGACGCCATGGTGGCGAGGCTCTCGCCGTCCTTGAGGGCAGGCACGGGGCTTTCCCGCCACAGCGCGGCGAGCATTTTGCGGTACGGCGAGTAGCGGTCGGTGGCGGCTTCGTACTCCAGGTGCCGGTAGCCGACGGCGGCGCGCTCGCGGATGATGCCGAGGCCGGTGGAGCGCAGGACCTCGTCGGAGGCGACGAGGCCGTGGAGCCAGTCGTTGATGGCCGGGGTCGCCTTCATGTACGCCGCCGAGAGGCCGCGCATGAAGCCCATGTTGATGACGGAAAGGGCCGTCTTCACATAGTGCTTGGCCGGGGCGGAGGCGTTGAAGAACGTCCGGATCGACTGCTGGGCCAGATACTCGTCGTCGCCCTCGCCCAGGCACACCAGGCGCCGGTCGGCGATCTCGGCGGCGAAGGTCACGGACAGCTTGTTCCACCACTGCCAGGGGTGGGCGGGGATGAGGAGGTAGTCGGCCGGGTCGAGGTCCTGGGCGCGCAGCACGGCGTCGAACCGGTCCAGGGTCTCCCTGCCCAGCTCGGCGCGGAGGAACGACTCGTACTCCAGGCCCTCGCCCGCGGTGAACGCGGCCCGGTCGCGGCGCGCGGCCAGCCAGATGAGCCGGACGGGGCTCGCGGTCTCGGGGGCGTACGACAGGTACTCGTGCACGCCGAAGCCGAGCCGGCCGTTGTTCGCGACGAAGCAGGGGTGGCCCTCGGTCATGCCGGTCTCGATCTCCTGGAAACCGGCGGTGACCAGGTCGGCGGCGGAGACGTGGGGCTTGGCGAGTTTGAAGCAGGTGCCGGAGAGGGTGGAGGAGATCTCCTCCAGGTACACCGGCAGGACCTTCTCGCTCAGGCCGAGGGTGCCGCGCAGCTCGGTGAAGAACTCCAGTGCGTTCAGGGGGAGTTCGACGCCGTCGCGGTGCCGGGTGAGGGACGCGGCGTCGACGGCCCAGTGGTCGAGGGCGAAGACGCGCGCGGCGAAGCGGTAGCGGGTCAGACCGTCGTCGCTGCGGACGACGTACCGGCCCGCGCCCAGGTCCTCCGGCGTGAGGAGGCGCTCGTGCGCGAACTCGGCGAGGGCTTTGCGGATGAGGAGCCGGTTGGCCTCGGCCCAGCGCTCCGGGTTCAGATGGTCCACGGCCCGGGCCTGCGGGGACAGGGCCGACAGCGGCGTCCGGGGGGCGGCGGGGGACAGGGGTGCGGCGGGGGTCAGGGTCATGTCCGTGCTCCAGAAACTGCGGTGGGGCGTGTCGCCACGGCGTGGCGCACCACGGCCGCGTCGTAACTCTCGCGGGTGCAGAAGCTGAGCAGTGCCCGCTTCTCCGGCTTGTCGATCTCGCGCTCCGGCACGAAGCCGACCTCCTCGTTGAGGCGGTGCACGGCCGTGTTGGTGACGTCGGGCTCGACGACGACGCGATGGGTGCGCGGGTCGGCGAACAGGTGCTCCATCACCGTGGCGATGACGGCGCGGGTGAAGCCGTGCACCGGCCGGTCGGTGGGGGCGACCAGGAAGTGCATGCCGACGTCGCCGGGCTCGGGCTCGTACAGGCCGACCAGCTCGATGTACCGGGGGTCGTAGCGCTCCATCAGGAACGCGGGCTCCCCGTCGTGCAGGCCCACGAACGCGTCGTGGTGCTCGGAGGCGGCGATGGCCATGTACTCGCGCTCGATGTCCTGCAGCCGGGCGTCCTGGAGCAGCCAGAAGGCCGACTTGGGGTGGGTGACCCAGGAGTGGACCAGCTCGGTGTCTTCGAACGGGTCGAGGGGGCGCATGGCGAGGGTGCCGACGCCGCGGTCCCTGCTCGGCGTGCGCCTCATCCCGCTCACGCCGCTCGTCCGGCCCGTCCCTCTCATCCAGCTCATACGGCGAACTCCTGGAAGGCGATGGACTTCTCGACCGGGTAGACCTCGCGGCCGAGCAGCTCGCGGATGATGTACGCGTTGCGGTACGGGCCCATGCCCAGGTCGGGGCTGGTCATGGAGTGGGTGTGGACGGCGGCGTTCTGGAGGAAGACGCCGCGCCCGCTGTCGTCGACGGAGTAGTTGCGGGCCACGTCGAAACGGCCGTGCCCGTCGAAGCGCAGGTGCGCGCGCAGCGGCTCCAGGAACGCGGGGACGGCGTACCGGTAGCCGGTGGCGAGGATCAGACCCTCCGTCGTCACCTCGAAGTCCTTGCCCTGCTCCTCCTGACGCAGGCCGAGGGTGTAGACGCCATGGGTGTAACGGGCTTTCCGCAGGCTCGCGTTGGTGACCAGCCGCGTCGGCACGGGCCCGTCCAGGTTCTTCTGGTACAGCAGATCGAAGATGGCGTCGATCAGCTCGCCGTCGATGCCCTTGAAGAGACTCCTCTGCTCGCTCTCCAGGCGGTAGCGGGTGTCCTCGGGCAGTGCGTGGAAGTAGTCGATGTACTCCGGAGAGGTCATCTCCAGGGTCAGTTTCGTGTACTCCAGCGGGAAGAAGCGCGGCGAGCGGGTCACCCAGTTGAGGCGGTAGCCGTGGGTGTCCATGTCGGCGAGCAGGTCGTAGTAGATCTCGGCGGCGCTCTGGCCGCTGCCCACGATGGTCAGCGAGTTCTTCTTCTGCAGCTCCTCCTTGTGCTCCAGGTAGCGGGAGTTGTGCAGGAAGTCGCCGCCGAGGCCCCGGCACGCCTCCGGGATGTGCGGCGGGGTGCCGGTGCCGAGGACGAGGTGGCGGGCGCGGAAGGTGTCGCCGGAGCCGGTGGTGATGAAGTACAGGCCGTTGTCGTACGTCACCCGTGTCACCGTCGTGCCGAAGCGGACGGACGAGAGTTTCCCGGCGGCCCAGCGGCAGTAGTCGTTGTACTCCCGGCGCAGCGGATAGAAGTTCTCGCGGATGTAGAAGGAGTACAGCCGCCCCGATTCCTTCAGGAAGTTCAGGAAGGAGTACGGGGAGGTCGGATCGGCGAGCGTCACCAGGTCCGACATGAACGGCGTCTGCAGGTGGGCGCCGTCCAGGAACATGCCGGAGTGCCACTCGAAGTCCGGCTTGGACTCCAGGAACAGGCCGTTCAGATCGTCCAGGGGCTCGGTGAGGCAGGCTAGGCCGAGGTTGAAGGGGCCGAGGCCGATGCCGATGAAGTCGTACGTCGGCCGGGCCGCCGTCGGCGTCTTCGAGGCTGTCGGCCGCGCGTCGCGGAGGTCAGCTGGCGCGGTCAAGGTTCTCTCCCAGGTACTGCTCGGCGTGGCCGGCTATCAGGTCGAGGACGGCGGCGATGTCGGCGGCCGTGGTCTCGGGGTTGAGCAGGGTGAACTTCAGGTACTGGCGCTCGCCCACCTTGGTGCCCGCGACCACGGCGGCACCGGAGGCGAACAGGGCCTTGCGGGCGTACAGGTTGGCGCGGTCGATGGCCGTCGGGTCGCAGATCGCCGCCGGGATGTAGCGGAAGACGAGCGTGGAGAGCTGCGGCTGTACGACGACGTCGAAGCGCGGGTCGGCGGCGAGCAGGTCGAAGCCCTCGTCCGCCAGGGCGCACACCTCGTCGAAGAGGTCGCCGATGGCGTCGGCGCCCATCACGCGCAGCGTCATCCACAGTTTCAGCGCGTCGAAGCGGCGGGTGGTCTGCAGGGACTTGTCGACCTGGTTGGGGATGCGCTCCTGCACCGCGCGCCGGGGGTTCAGATACTCGGCGTGGTACGTGGCGTGCCGCAGCGTCGCCGCGTCCCGGACCAGGAGCGCCGACGAACTCACCGGCTGGAAGAACGACTTGTGGTAGTCGACCGTGACGGAGTCGGCGCGCTCGATGCCCTCGAGGAGGTCACGGCGGGTGCGTGAGGCGAGCAGACCGCAGCCGTAGGCGGCGTCGACGTGCAGCCAGGTCTCGTACTGCGCGCAGAGGTCGGCGATCTGCGGCAGCGGGTCGATGGAGCCGAAGTCGGTGGTGCCCGCGGTCGCGACGACGGCCATCGGGACGAGGCCCTCGGCGTCCAGGCGGGCCAGCTCGCGGGCCAGCGCGACGGTCTGCATGCGCTTGGTGCGGTCGGTGGGGATCACCACGACGGCGTCCTGGCCGAGGCCGAGCATCTTCGCGGCCTTCTGGACGCTGAAGTGGCCGACCTCGGAGGCGAGGATGCGCAGCCGGGCGGGGGAGTCCGTCTTGGCCTCCTCGCGGGCGAGCAGCAGCGCCTGCAGGTTGGACTGGGTGCCGCCGGAGGTGAACACGCCGTCGGCGGCGGGCCCGAGGCCGATCCGCTCGGTGGTCCAGTCGATCAGGCGGCGCTCGATGAGGGTGCCGCCCGCGGACTGGTCCCAGGTGTCCAGGGACGAGTTCACGGCGGACAGGACGGCCTCGCCGAGCACGGCCGGGATGACGACCGGGCAGTTGAGGTGGGCGAGGTAGCGGGGGTGGTGGAAGTAGACGGCGTCGCGCAGGTACAGCTCGTCCAGCTCGTCGAGGGCGGCGCCGGTGTCGTGCAGGGGGGTGTCGAGGTCGACGGCCGCGACGCGGGGGGTGAGAGCGTCCGCGGAGACGCCGGTGAACGGACGGGAGGTGGTGGCGATTCTGGCCGCCACCCGCTCGACTCCTTCGGTCACGGAGGCGCGGTACGACTCCGTGGTGGTGTCATTGAGCAGGTGCGAGCGCATGAACTGTCCTCCAGGTGAGGGGACTTGGTCGCGCCCCCGGGACAGGGCACAGCAGGGAGGGCCGAGGGCGCGACATGGAACTTAGGTTAGCCTAACCTAAGTTCATTGTGACAGTGCTCGTGGGCCCCTTCCGCCTCGCACATCACCGGGATATTCACGCGTCGTCCACAAGCTCGCAGGTCACAAACGCAGTGCCGCCCGGCTGCGGAGAGCAGCCGGGCGGCACTGGGGGAGATCAAGCCCGTCCGGCGATTGAGGACGAGCCAGGCCGAAGGCCGCGATGGACGGCGCGCCAAGGCCAGCGTTCACCAGCCTCCGCTAGGAGACCTTCTTGGCCTTCTCGATGGCCTTGGCCAGGTCCTCCAGGATCGGCGCGCACTTGGCGTACGAGAAGATCGGCTCGGTGACGCGCGGGATGACCTGACCGGCCTTGACGGCGGGCAGCTTCCCCCAGGTGGGCTTCTGCTTGGCCAGGTCCGCGGGCTGCAACGCCGACGTGCGGTTGTCCATCATGATCACGTCGGCCTTGTAGGTGTCGACGTTCTCCCAGGACAGGTTCTGGAACCAGCCCCCGCTCTCCTTCTTGGCGTTCTCCGGCGGCTCGACGAGGTGCACGCCGAGCGCCTTGAAGTACTCCAGGTCGGCGGAGAGGTCGGAGCCGGAGACGTAGAAGATCTCCGCGCTCGCCGAGCCGACCAGGACCTTGATCTCCGGGCGGGACTTCGCGGCCTTGCGCAGCCGCTCCGAGGCGGCCTCGAAGCGCTTCTTCGCCGTGACGACCTTGTCCGACTTCACGTCCGCGCCGAGCGACTCGGCGAGGGCGAGGATGCGCTCCAGGGGCTTGGCCAGCTGCCGGTCGTAGACGGAGACGCCGACGCTCGGGGCGAGCCCCAGGATCTTGTCCTTGGACTGCTCGGGCACGTACCAGAGGGTGCCCTTGTCGTCGAACATCGTGGAGATGAGGACGTCCGGCTGGAGGCCCACGTACTTCTCGATGTTGAACTGGTCCCAGGCGTTGCCGAGGATCGTCAGCTTGCTGATGTCCATGTCACCGGCCTGGACGTCCGGCTTGCCGTCCTTGGTCTTCGTCGGGCCGAAGACGCCCTTGACCTCGATGCCGTAGTCGTACAGCGCGGCGGCGACGCCGGTGAACGCCACGATGTTCGCGGGCGTCGCGTCCGTCTTGGCCGTCTTGCCCCGGTCGTCCTTGAAGGACCAGGGGCCGCCGTCCTCGGTGCCGCTGCCCGAGCCGCTCTTGTCCTTCTTCTCGTCCCCGCAGGCGGCGAGGACGGCGGTGAGCCCGAGGGCGCCGCCCGCGGCGAGGATGCCGCGGCGCGAGGGCGTGCGGAGGCTGTGCGACATGAGGTCTCTGCTTTCGTACGGGGCACTGGCCGGAAGTCGAGCTTAGGTTAACCTAACCTTGCTTCCGGTCCAGTGGCCCCCCGCACCGGGTCCTCACCGGACCCGCACAGCCCCCCCCGCACAGCCCTCGCAGGGCCTTCGCGGAGCTCTCGCCGGGAGCCCGGCCTCAGCCCGTGAGGCCCAGCTCCCGGGCGATCAGCATGCGCTGCACCTCGCTCGTGCCCTCGCCGATCTCCAGGATCTTGGAGTCCCGCCACATCCGCGCCACCGGGTACTCGTTCATGAACCCGTACCCGCCGTGGATCTGCGTGGCCTCGCGCGCGTTGTCGACGGCGACCGTCGACGAGTACAGCTTCGCGAGCGCCGCCTCCTTCTTGAACGGCTCGCCCGAGACGAGGCGCGAGGCCGCGTCGCGCCAGGTGAGCCGCGCCGTGTGCGCCTTCATCTCCATGTCGGCGATCTTGAACTGGATGGCCTGGTTCGAGCCGATGGGGCGCCCGAACGCGTGCCGCTCCTTGGCGTACTTCACCGACTCGTCGACGCACCCCTGCGCGAGCCCCGTGCCCAGGGCCGCGATCGCGATCCGCCCCTCGTCCAGGATCCGCAGGAACTGCGCGTAGCCGCGCCCGATCTCGCCGAGCAGGTTCGCCCGCGGCACCCGCACGTCGGCGAACGACAGCTCCCGGGTGTCCGAGGAGTTCCAGCCGACCTTCGAGTAGGGCGCCGCGACTGTGAAGCCCGGGGTGCCGGACGGCACGATGATCGAGGAGATCAGCGGCTTGCCCGCGTCCGTGCGGCCCGTCACCGCCGTCACCGTCACCAGGCCCGTGATGTCGGTCCCGGAGTTGGTGATGAAGCACTTCGTGCCGTTGATGACCCACTCGTCGGTCGCCTCGTCCAGGCGCGCCGTCGTCCGCGTACCGCCCGCGTCCGAACCGCCGTCCGGCTCGGTCAGGCCGAAGGCGCCGAGCATCTCGCCGGAGCACAGCCTCGGCAGCCACTCCCGCTTCTGCTCCTCGGTGCCGAAGAGGTGCAGCGGCATGGCACCGAGCGATACGCCCGCCTCCAGCGTGATCGCCACGGACGAGTCGACGCGCGCCAGTTCCTCCAGGGCGATGCCGAGCGCCAGGTAGTCGCCGCCCATGCCGCCGTACTCCTCGGGGAAGGGCAGGCCGAAGAGGCCCATGCGGCCCATCTCGCGCACGATCTCGTACGGGAACTCGTGCCGCTCGTAGAGGTCGCCGATCTTCGGGGCGACCACGTCGTGGGCGAACGCCTCGACGGTGCGCCGCAGTTCCTCGTGTTCGGGGGAGAGGTGGTGGTCCATCGTTCTCACTGCTCCTGGTGGGAGAGGGCACGCACGGTGCGGGACGGGCTCGGTCGGCCCAACTGGCCGGCCATCCACACGCTGGTGGCGGTGAGACGGCCGAGGTCGACCCCGGTCTCGATGCCGAGGCCGTGAAGCATCCACACGAGGTCTTCGGTGGCGAGGTTTCCGGTGGCGCTCTTCGCGAACGGGCAGCCGCCGAGGCCGCCCGCGGAGGCGTCCACGGTGGTCACCCCGTGCTGCAGGGCGGCCAGGGTGTTGGACAGCGCCTGGCCGTAGGTGTCGTGGAAGTGCACACCGATGCGGTGCGTCGGCATGCCCTGCTCGTTGAGGGTGGCGAGCAGTTCCTGTACGTGGCCGGGGGTCGCCACGCCGATGGTGTCGCCGAGGCTCAGCTCGTCGCAGCCCATGTCGATCAGCGCCCTGCAGACCCGCGCCACCTGGGCGATGGGCACGGCGCCCTCCCAGGGGTCGCCGAAGCACATCGACAGATAGCCGCGCACGTGCACCTGGTCGTGCGCGCTCTCCGCCGCCTTCGCCCGCGCCACCACCGGCTCGAACATGGCGAGCGCCTCGTCCACCGTCCGGTTCAGGTTGGCCTTGGCGAAGGACTCGGTGGCGCTCGCGAACACCGCGACGCGCCGGGCCCCGAGCGCGAGGGCGCGGTCGAGGCCGCGGGCGTTGGGGACCAGGACGGGCAGGTGCGTGCCCTGGGTCTCGCGCAGGTCCCCGAGCAGCGGGAACAGGTCCTCCGCGTCGGCCAGTTGGGGCACCCACTTGGGGTGCACGAAGCTGGTCGCCTCGATCGTGGTGAGGCCCGCGGCGGCGAGGCGGTGGATGAACTCCGCCTTCACCTCGGTCGGTACGGTCGCCTTCTCGTTCTGCAGGCCGTCCCGCGCGCCCACCTCGTGGATGCGGACGCGGGGCGGGAGGTCCTCGGTGGGGACGACCATGGGGAGGGCGTTCGCCGGGGCGCTGCCGCGCGCCGCGGTGCCGCCGCTCGCTTCGGTGCTCATGACGCGTCCTCCTCCGCGGGGGTCACCACGGCCAGGACCTGGTCCATGGCGACCGTGGTGCCCGGGGTGACGTCCAGTTCGGTGACGGTGCCCGCGTGCGGGGCGGAGATGACGTGCTCCATCTTCATCGCCTCCACGACCAGGAGGCTCTGGCCCGCGGTCACCTCGTCGCCGGTCGCCACCTTGACGACGGTGACGGTGCCGGGCATCGGGGCCGTCAGGGCGTCCAGGCCCGTATGGGCCGCGCCGCTGAGGGCGGCTTCCACGGGGTCGTGGTCCTGGACGTGCCAGGCGTGGCCGTCCTGGCCGAGCCAGTCGCCGGCGTGGTGGAAGGTGTGGGTCCGGTCCTGGTGGTGGAGGGTGACGGTGGTGGGCCCTGCCGGGGGCTCCCCGAGCCCGCCCCTTCCCGAAACCGGGGGCAGGCCCCCGGGCCCCCAGGCCGTCTCCCCGGAGGGGAGCTGGATCTCGATGCCTTCGGCACCGGGGCGGGTGCGGACGACGACCGGTTCGTGCCCCGGTACGCGCAAGTGGTGCACCGTCCACGCGGCTTCGCCGCCGAGCCGCCAGCCGTTGGGCACGGAGAACGGGTCCAGCCATCCTGCTGCCGCCGTCGTCGTGGGCAGTCGTCCCGCAGGGCGGGACGGGTGGGCACGACGGACCCGCACCAACGCGGCAGCCAGGTAGACCTCGGCCGGGACGTCCGGGTCCACCAGGTTCTCGGCCTCGCGTTCGACCAGGCCGGTGTCGATGTCCCCGGCCACCACCGCCGGATGGGCCAACAGCCTCCGCAGGAACCCCGCGTTCGTCGGCACCCCCAGGGTGACCGTCTCCGCGAGCGCGCCCCGCAGCTTGCGCAGAGCCGTCGCCCGGTCGGGCCCGTACGCGATCACCTTCGACAGCATCGGGTCGTACAGGCTCCCGACCTCCGTGCCCTCACTGAGCCCGGAGTCGGTGCGCACGCCGTCGCCGGACGGCTCGTGCAGGGCGAGGACGGTCCCGCCGGACGGCAGGAAGCCGCGGGAAGGGTCCTCGGCGCAGATGCGGGCCTCGACGGCGTGCCCGGTGAGGGTGATGTCGTCCTGCGCGAAGGGCAGCGGCTCGCCGGAGGCGACACGGAGCTGCCATTCGACCAGGTCGAGCCCGCCCCCGGCGGCAGCCGGATCAACGGATACGACCAGCTCCGTGACGGGGTGCTCGACCTGGAGGCGGGTGTTCATCTCCATGAAGTAGTACGAGGCGGGGTCGTCGCCCGGGACGATGAACTCGACCGTGCCCGCGCCGACGTACCCGCAGGAGCGCGCGGCCTCCACGGCGGCGGACCCCATCGCGGCCCGCGTCGCCTCGTCGAGGAGGACGGACGGCGCCTCCTCGATGATCTTCTGGTGGCGCCGCTGGAGGGAGCACTCGCGCTCGCCGAGGTGGACCACGTTGCCGTGGGCGTCGGCGAGGACCTGGATCTCGATGTGCCGGGGCCGGTCCACCCACCGCTCGACGAGCAGCGTGTCGTCGCCGAAGGAGGCGCGGGCCTCGCGGCGCGCGGCGGCGATCTCGTCGCCGAGGAGGGCGGCGTCCCGGACCAGGCGCATGCCCTTGCCGCCGCCGCCCGCGGAGGGCTTGAGCAGCACGGGGGTGCCGATCTCCCGGGCGGCGTCGATGAGCTGGGCGTCGGTGAGGCCGCTGCCCGAGGAGCCGGGGACGACCGGAACCCCGGCCTTCCGTACCGTCTCCTTGGCCCGGATCTTGTCGCCCATCAGGTCGATGGCGGCGGCGGGCGGTCCGATGAAGGCGAGCCCGGCGTCCGCGCAGGCCGCCGCGAAGGCGGCGTTCTCGGCGAGGAAGCCGTAGCCGGGGTGGACGGCCTGGGCGCCGGACGCCGCGGCGGCGGCCAGGAGCCGCTCGGCCGACAGATAGCTCTCGGCGGCCGGGGCGGGCCCGAGCCGCACCGCCGTGTCGGCCTCGCGGACGTGCCGGGCGTCGGCGTCGGCGTCGGAGAAGACGGCCACCGAACGGACGCCGAGCGTCCGCAGCGTGCGGATGACGCGGACGGCGATCTCGCCCCGGTTGGCCACCAGGACTGTGTCGAACATGCTCATGGGGTCTGGTCCCTCACATCCGGAAGACGCCGAAGCCGCGTTCGCCCAAGGGCGCCCCGGCACACGCGGTCAGAGCCAGGCCGAGCACCTGGCGGGTCTCCAACGGGTCGATGACACCGTCGTCCCACAGCCGTGCCGTGGCGTAATAGGCGTTGCCCTGCTGTTCGTACTGCGCGCGGACCGGGGCCTTGAAGGCGTCCTCGTCCTCGGCCGACCACTCCTCGCCCCGCGCTTCGAGCTGGTCGCGCTTGACGGTGGCGAGGACGGAGGCGGCCTGCTCGCCGCCCATCACGGAGATCTTGGCGTTGGGCCACATCCACAGGAAGCGCGGTGAATAGGCCCGGCCGCACATCGAGTAGTTGCCCGCTCCGTACGATCCGCCGACCACCACCGTCAGCTTCGGGACACGGGTGCAGGCCACGGCCGTGACCATCTTCGCGCCGTGCTTGGCGATGCCCCCGGCCTCGTAGTCCCGGCCCACCATGAAGCCGGAGATGTTCTGCAGGAACACCAGCGGGATGCCGCGCTGGTCGCACAGCTCGATGAAGTGGGCGCCCTTCTGGGCGGACTCGGAGAACAGGATGCCGTTGTTCGCGACGATCCCGACCGGGTGGCCGTGGATGTGCGCGAAGCCGGTCACCAGGGTCTGGCCGTACTCGGACTTGAACTCGGCGAAGCGCGAGCCGTCGACGACGCGGGCGATGACCTCGCGGACGTCGTACGGAGTGCGGGAGTCCACCGGCACCGCGCCGTACAGGCCGAGCGGGTCGACCTTCGGCTCCTCGACCGGCCGGACCTCCCAGGGCAGTTGCCCGCGCGCGGGGAGCGTCGAGACGATCGTGCGGACGATGCGCAGGGCGTGCGGGTCGTCCTCCGCGAGGTGGTCGGTGACGCCCGACACCCGGGAGTGCACCTCGCCGCCGCCCAGCTCCTCGGCGGTGACGACCTCGCCGGTGGCGGCCTTCACCAGGGGCGGGCCGCCCAGGAAGATCGTGCCCTGGTTGCGGACGATCACGGCCTCGTCGCTCATCGCGGGGACGTACGCGCCGCCCGCCGTGCAGGAGCCGAGGACCGCCGCGATCTGCGGGATGCCCGCGCCCGACATCCGCGCCTGGTTGTAGAAGATCCGCCCGAAGTGCTCCCGGTCGGGGAACACCTCGTCCTGCATCGGCAGGAAGGCGCCGCCCGAGTCCACCAGGTACAGGCAGGGGAGCCGGTTCTCCAGGGCGATCTCCTGCGCCCGCAGGTGCTTCTTGACCGTCATCGGGTAGTACGTCCCGCCCTTGACGGTGGCGTCGTTGGCGACGATGACGCAGTCGCGCCCGCTGACCCGGCCGACACCCGCGATGACGCCGGCGGCCGGGGCCGCCCCGTCGTACATCCCGTCAGCCGCGAGCGGGGCCAGTTCGAGGAACGGCGAGCCGGGGTCGAGGAGGGCGTCCACGCGGTCGCGCGGCAGCAGCTTGCCGCGCGCCACGTGCCGCTGCCGGGCACGCTCGCCGCCGCCGAGCCGGGCCGCCGCGAGTTTGCCGCGCAGCTCCTCGGCCAGGGCGCGGTGCGCCGTCTCGTTCGACCGCCAGGCTTCCGAGGCGGGGTCCGCCGCGCTCGCGAGGACTGGTGCCTGTTGCATCCGCTGTGCTCCCGCTGTTAGTGAGCGTTAACGTATGTCGCCAAGGTTAACGACCGCTAACCGTGCTGTCTAGAATTGTTTCCATGGCCACCAGGACCGACGCCCCCACCCGCCGCGAGCAGATCCTCAAGGAAGCCGCCCGGCTGTTCGCCGAGCGCGGCTTCCACGGCGTCGGCGTGGACGAGATAGGGGCCGCCGTCGGCATCAGCGGGCCCGGCCTCTACCGCCACTTCGCGGGCAAGGACGCGATGCTGGCCGAACTCCTCGTGGGCATCAGCGAGCAGCTGCTGCGGGGCGGCGAACGCCGGGCCGCGGAGGCCGCGGGGTCGCCCGGCGCCGTGCTCGACTCGCTCGTCGAGGGTCACATCGACTTCGCCCTCGACGACCGCCCGCTGATCACTCTCCACGACCGCGAGCTGGACCGCCTGCGGGACAGCGACCGCAAACTGGTCCGCTCGCTGCAACGGCGGTACGTCGAGCTGTGGGTTTCCGCGGTGCGGGAGGTGTACGCCGGGCTCGCCGAGGCGGAGGCGCGGGCGTCGGTGCACGCGGTGTTCGGCCTCCTGAACTCGACGCCGCACCTGGGCCGCCCGGGTTCGCTGCCGGACCGGGAGGCGATGGCGGATCTGCTGAACCGCTTGGCGCACGGGGCGCTGGCGGCGGCGGCCGAAGGGGGCTGAACCCCCCGACGGTCGGGGGAGGGGAACAAGCCCGTCCGGCGTTTGAGGGCGGGCCGGGCCGCGGGCCGCGATCAAGGGCGCGGTGGCCGACGGTCACGGATTGTGCCCTGGACGGTCACCGGAACTCACCGGTAACCTCAGGATGAGCAAGCGCTTAGTCGGATCCGTGACCCAGGGAGCAGTCGTGCGGCGTACCGTCTTCAACGAGGACCACGAGGCATTCCGGGAAACCGTCCGGGCCTTCATCGAGGCCGAGGTCGTCCCGGTCTACGACGAGTGGTTCGCGGCGGGCCAGGCGCCCCGGGACTTCTACTACAAGCTCGGCGAGCTCGGCGTCTTCGGCATCCGCGTCCCCGAGGAGTTCGGCGGCGCGGGCATCGACTCGCACAAGTTCGAGGCGGTCATGTACGAGGAGACGGCCCGCGCGGGCGTCTCCTTCGGCGGCTCCGGCGTGCACGTCCTGCTCGGCCTGCCGTACATCGAGATGCTCGCCACCGACGAGCAGAAGAAGCGCTTCCTGCCCAAGTTCGTCTCCGGCGAGGAGATGTGGGCGCTCGCCATGACCGAGCCCGGCACCGGCTCCGACGTCGCGGGCATGAAGACCACCGCCAAGCTCTCCGCCGACGGCACGCACTACGTCCTCAACGGCGCCAAGACCTTCATCACCGGCGGCGTGCACGCCGACCGCGTGATCGTCTGCGCCCGCACCTCCGCCCCGCGCGAGGACGACCGCCGCTTCGGCATCTCGCTCTTCGCCGTCGACACCAAGTCCGCGGGCTACTCCGTCGGCCGCAAGCTCGACAAGCTCGGCCTGAAGGTCTCCGACACCGCCGAACTGGCCTTCGTGGACGTCGAGGTCCCCGTCGACGACCTGCTCGGCGAGGAGAACAAGGGCTTCCACTACCTCGGCCACAACCTCGCCTCCGAGCGCTGGGGCATCGCCTTCGGCGCGTACGCGCAGGCCAAGGCGGCCGTGCGGTTCGCCAAGGAGTACGTCCAGGAGCGGGCCGTCTTCGGCAAGCCGGTCGCCTCGTTCCAGAACACCAAGTTCGAACTGGCCGCCTGCCAGGCCGAGGTGGACGCCGCCGAGGCCGTCGCCGACCGCGCCCTGGAGGCCCTGGACGCGGGCGAGCTGACCCCCGCCGAGGCCGCCTCCGCGAAGCTGTTCTGCACCGAGGTCGCGCACCGCGTCATCGACCGCTGCCTCCAGCTGCACGGCGGCTACGGCTTCATGAACGAGTACCCGATCGCCCGCCTGTACGCGGACAACCGCGTCAACCGCATCTACGGCGGCACCAGCGAGGTCATGAAGATGATCATCGCGAAGTCGATGGGTCTGTAACTCGCCGATGAGCGAGGAACTCGACAGCCTGCTCGGCCTCCTCGACCTGGAACGGGTCGAGGAGGAGATCTTCCGCGGCGTCAGCCGGACGTCGCTGGTGCCGCGCGTCTTCGGCGGCCAGGTCGCCGCGCAGGCCCTCGTCGCCGCCGGGCGCACGGTCCCCGGCGAACGGCCCGCGCACTCCCTGCACGCCTACTTCCTGCGCCCCGGCGACCCGGGCGCGCCCATCGTCTACACCGTCGACCGCATCCGCGACGGGCGCTCCTTCACCACGCGCCGCGTCGTCGCCGTGCAGCACGGGCAGCCGATCTTCCACCTCTCCGCGTCGTTCCAGGCGTACGAGGAGGGCCTGGAGCACCAGGACGCGATGCCGCCCGCGCCCGACCCGGAGACGCTGCCCACCGCCGCGGATTCGCTGCCCCGGTACGAGGACGTGCTCGGAGCCGACGTCGTGCGGCGGCTCCTCGAAGCGCGGGCCGCCGTCGACCTGCGGTACGTGGACGAGCCGCCGTTCGCCAGCGTCGGCGCGCCCCGGCAGGCGCGGTCCCAGGTCTGGTTCCGCACCAACGGCAAGCTGGGCGCGGAGCCCGCGGGCTCCCTCCTGCACCTCTGCCTCGCCACGTACGTCTCCGACATGACGCTCCTCGACTCCGTCCTGCTCGCCCACGGGCGCGGCGGGTGGGCCGTCGGGGACGTCGTCGGCGCCTCGCTCGACCACGCCATGTGGTTCCACCGGCCGTTCCGGGCGGACGAGTGGCTCCTCTACGACCAGGAGTCCCCGTCGTCCGGGGGCGGGCGCGGCCTCGGCCAGGGGCGGATCTGGACGAGGGACGGGAAGCTGGCCGTGACGGTGATCCAGGAGGGTGTGGTCCGGGTTCCCCGGGACTGAGATCCCGGCCGCTCCGCGGTCATAATTCCGGCATACTGCCCCACCATGGGTGAACCCGCAGCCGAAAGCACCGTCACCGTTCTCGTCGCCGCCCTCGCCAACCTCGGCATCGCCGTCGCCAAGGCCGCCGCCGGGGTGCTCAGCGGATCCAGCGCGATGCTGTCGGAGGCGGCGCACTCCGTGGCCGACACCGTCACGGAGCTGATGCTGCTCGTCTCGCTGCGGAGCGCGCGGCGCCCCGCCGACGAGGACCATCCGCTCGGCTACGGCGGCGCCCGCTACATCTGGGCGCTGCTCGCCTCCGTCGCCACGTTCGTCGGCGGCGGCGTCTTCGCCGTGTACGACGGCGTCCACACCCTCACGCACGGCGAGGAACCGGGCGACCCGCTCGTCTCGTACCTCGTCCTCGGCGTCGCCTTCCTCCTGGAGGGCTACTCCCTGCGCACCGGCCTCAAGCAGGCGCGGGGCGAGGCCGACCGGTTCGGGGTGCACGTCAAGCACTACCTGCGGCACACGCCCGACACCGCGGTGAAGGCCGTCGTCATGGAGGACTCGGCCGCCCTCGCGGGCCTCGTGCTCGCCGCGGGCGGCCTGCTCGGCGGCCAGCTCACCGGCTCCGGCGTCTGGGACGGCATCGCGTCGCTGTGCATCGGCGTGCTGCTCGTGTACGTGGCGTGGGTCCTCGGGCACGCGAACGCGGAGCTGCTCATCGGGCGGCCGCTGCCGAAGCCGATCCGGGACGCGGTGCGGGCCGAACTCCTCGCGGACCCGCACGTGGTGGCCGTACTGGAGCTGACCACGCTGCTCCAGGGCCCGAAGGAGGCGCTGGTCGCCGCCAAGGTGGACTTCCGGGACGTGTCCACGGCTGCCGACATCGAGCTGGCCTGCGACCGGATGGCTCAACGAATCCAGGCCCGCTTTCCCGCGGTGAGCCGTGTGTACCTCGACCCGACGCCGGGGCACCGTTGATCGCGGCCTTCGGCCTCGCTCGTCCTCGAACGACGGACGGGCTTAGACAGCTCCCCCGAGCCCCGCCGCGTCCAGCAGGTACGCCGTCAGCGGGTCATAGAACCGCGGACTGGTCACGTGGTCGTCGAGCGGCACCGTGACCTGCACGGTCCCCTCGGCCTCGCCGATGAACAGGGCGGGGTCGTTGCAGTCCGCGTACCCGACGGAGTCGATCCCGCGCTGGCCCGCGCGGCCCGCCCAGCCGTGGTCGGCGACGACGAGGTCCGGCAGGGGCCGCTCCTCGCGCAGCAGGCCGTCCAGGATGGCGTTCATCGGCTCGGGGGAGTGGGTGTGCCAGAGGGTCGCGCCGCGCTCCAGGACGGCGACGTCCGCGAACTGGAAGACGAAGCCCTCGTCGGCGGTGAGGCCCTCCGGGATGACGACGATCTCGCAGCCCGCGGCGCGCAGGGCCGCGGCGGTGGCGCGGTGCACGTCGAGGAGGCCGCCGGGGTGACCGGTGGCGAAGAGCACGCGCTCCTGGGCGGAAGCGGCCTTGCGCAGCCGCCCGGCCATGCGCTCCAGGGCGTCGACGGTCAGCTCCGGGTCGATGGTGTCCTGCCCCTGGCGGTACTCGGGGTCGTCGTTCACGCCGCAGCGCTCGGCCATCACCGCGAGCACGTCCTGCTCGTCGGTCCAGCGGTCGCCCAGTTCGAGCCCCAGCCAGTAGTGGCGGTCGCCGTTCGCGAGTTTGCGGTAGTGGGAGAGGTTGTTGTCGCGGGGCGTCGCGACATCGCCCGCGATGCGGGTGCGGACGAGATGATCGACGAGCGCGGCGCGGCTGGGTATCGGCATACGACCCATTGTGCCGTCGTCAACGACCCCGGCGCGGGCCGTCCCGCACGCTGGACCTGTGCGGCGACTCACGTTCCGGGGGCGGGGCGGTGCGGGGGCGTCCTGGGGGCGTGCGGAGGCCCCTGACCACTCCGGTGCGTACGGCTCGGGGCTCTCGGGGCGGGTCACGGGGGCGGGCGGCCGGTGTCGCCTGCGAGTACGGCCGTCGCCCCGTCGCCCGTCGCTCCGGGGCCGTGCGGCTACCCGTGCTCAGCCCACCCCGTCCGTGCGGCCCAGGGCGAACCACAACTCCATGCGGACGTCCGGGTCGTCCAGGTCCGCGTCCAGCAGCGCCGCGCAGCGGGTGATGCGCTGACGGACGGTGTTGCGGTGCACGGCCAGTGCGGCGGCCGTACGGTCCCAACTGCCGTGCAGGGACAGCCAGGTGCGCAGCGTCTCGGCGAGCGGCCCCCCGCCGAGCGGGGCGAGCAGCGCCCGCGCGTGCGCGTCGGCCTCGGCCGGTGCGACAAGCCCGGCCAGACCGGTCTCGCGGTGCCGCACCAGCGGCACCCGCGTCGCCTCGGCCCGACGCAGGGCCCGCGCGGCCTGCGCGTCGGCGGCGGGCAGGGCGCCGGCCCCGGCGGGCGCGGAGACCCCGAGCGTCCAGCCGCTCTGCGGGGCGGGTTCCCGGTCGGCGGGCAGCAGCAGGCGTACGGGGTGGGGGGTGCCGTCCGCCGCCGCGTCGGCCCGGGTCTCGGCGTAGCCCTCGGCCCGCCTGCCGTCGTCCGCCAGCGTGCTGCCGAGGGCCGCCGCCAGGGACGCCGGGGTGGGCGGGGGCCGCTCGTGGTCGCCGCGTCGTACGCGCGCGTGGACGACGGTCCAGCTTCCGGCGCCGAGCAGGGGCGCCACGTCCTCCGGTTCCGCGCCCAGCAGCAGCCCCACCAGCGCCGCCGACCGGGCGGACTCGGCCGCGCCCTGGTGCGGCGCGGTCAGCAGCGACAGGAGCACGGCGGCGACCCCGGCCAGCGTGTGGTCGCCCGGCTCCCGCTGCCGCGTGGCCACCCCGAGCGCGAGCCCGTGGGCCCCGGCGAGTGCGTACGCCGCGAGGTGGGTGCCGGTGACGGTGTCGGTGGCGGAGGCGGGCGCCGGACGCGGAGCCCGCTCGGCCTGGCCCGCCTGGCCCGCCTGGCCCGTCTGGC
Organism: Streptomyces flavofungini; assembly: GCF_014650815.1. Classification (GTDB taxonomy): domain Bacteria; phylum Actinomycetota; class Actinomycetes; order Streptomycetales; family Streptomycetaceae; genus Streptomyces; species Streptomyces flavofungini. The sequence goes on along the minus strand of NZ_BMVR01000001.1, from coordinate 604,171 downwards.
CCGCCTGGCCGACGTGCCCCGGCTGGCCCGCCACCCCCGCCTGCCCCTGCCCCGCACCCACGACGGCGCCCGGCACCGCACCCGGATTGACCACCCCCACCAGCCGCCCCAACGCCACCCCCGCCGCCGCCTCCGGCGACGTCCCCGCCGCCTGGGTGGGCGTCCCGTCCGGGCCGTACAGCGCCGCGTACCCGCCGAGGCGCGCCGCCAGTTGCCGGAGCAGGGCCGGTACCGGGTCCGGGCGGGACGCCGCTGCCGCGAGGCCCTGTTGGGCCTGGGCGACGCGGCGCAGTTCGGCGTGCCGGGCCTCGGCCATGAGTTGCCACACCGCGCGGGCGATGCCGCTGAACGTCGTGCGCGGGGGCACCTCCAGGAGGGGGAGGCCGTGCCGTTCGCAGGCCTCGACCAGAGCCTGCGGCACCGTGTCGTGGACGGGGGCCACCCCGAAGCCGAGCGCGGCGCCGCCCGCCGCCACGATGCGCGCCGCGTACGCGTCCAGGCGGTCGGCCGCGCCGTCCGCGTCCGCCGCCGGCACGTGCACCCCGGCCGTGAGCAGCAGCTCGCCGCCCAGCAGGTACGGGTACGGGTCGGCCATCTCCGAGGTGTGCACCCAGTGCACGACGGCGCCGGTGCGCGCCGCGTCCGGGCCCGCGATCTGGCGCAGGCCCAGCTCCTCGTGGGCGAGCAGGGCGGTCAGGGGGACGGGCGGGGTCGGGGGAGCGGCGGGGGGAGGGGGTGGTGCTGGTGTCGCCGACGGTGTGGCGGACGCGTCCCGTGGTGTCGGCGACGGCGGCGGCGCGGGTTCGGGGTTCGGCACCATGGACACTTCCTCCATCCACCGCTCGGCGAGTGTAGGAAACGTACACTTCAGCGTCGCTTTCCGGCCACCTAGGGTCGTGCCGACCGGGGCCTCGGGTACGGGCGGATGTCCCCGCGGCCGGTCGCCGCAGCACTCCACCCGCACGACACGCCACCGACCGAGCGCGCAAGGAGGGCCTCCATGGCCGTCGACTACACAGTGATCGTCGTCTATCTCGCCGGAATGCTGGCCATGGGCTGGTGGGGCATGCGCCGCGCCAAGTCGAAGAGCGAATTCCTGGTCGCCGGGCGTCGCCTCGGGCCGTGGATGTACTCCGGCACGATGGCCGCGATCGTCCTCGGCGGCGCGTCCACCATCGGCGGCGTCGGCCTCGGCTACACGCACGGCCTGTCCGGCGCGTGGATGGTGTTCACGATCGGGCTCGGCCTGCTCGCCCTGTCGGTCTTCTTCTCGGCGCGCATCGCCCGGCTGCGGGTCTACACGGTCTCCGAGATGCTCGACCTGCGCTACGGCGGTCGCGCGGGCGTCCTCTCCGGCGTCGTCATGTGGGCGTACACGCTGATGCTCGCCGTCACCTCGACCATCGCGTACGCCACCATCTTCGACGTCCTCTTCGACATGAACCGCACGCTCGCGATCGTCATCGGCGGCTCCATCGTCGTCGCGTACTCCACCCTCGGCGGCATGTGGTCGATCACGCTGACCGACATGGTGCAGTTCGTCGTCAAGACGGTCGGCGTGCTGCTCCTGCTGCTGCCCATCGCCGTCGTCAAGGCCGGTGGCTTCGGCGAGATGCGGGACAAGCTGCCCGACGAGTACTTCGCGCCGCTCGGCGTCGGCGCCGAGACGATCTTCACGTACGTCCTGATCTACACGTTCGGCATGCTCATCGGGCAGGACATCTGGCAGCGCGTGTTCACGGCGCGCAGTGACAAGGTCGCCCGGTACGGGGGGACCGTCGCCGGGACGTACTGCCTCGTGTACGCCCTCGCGGGAGCCGTCATCGGGACCGCCGCGAAGGTCATGTACCCGAAGCTGCCCAGCGCGGATGCCGCCTTCGCCACCATCGTCAAGGACGAACTGCCCATGGGGGTACGGGGGTTGGTGCTCGCCGCCGCCCTTGCCGCCGTGATGTCCACCTCGTCCGGGGCGCTCATCGCCTGCGCGACCGTCGCCAACAACGACATCTGGGCGCGGGTGCGGGGCGCCGTGCGCGGGGACTCGGGTGCGGGGGAGCCGCACGACGAGGTGAAGGGCAACCGCCTCTTCATCCTCGTCATGGGCATCGCCGTCATCTGCGTGTCCATCGCCCTCAACGACGTCGTCCAGGCGCTGACCGTCGCGTACAACCTGCTGGTGGGTGGGCTGCTCGTGCCCATTCTGGGCGGGTTGCTGTGGCGGCGGGGGACCGGGGCGGGGGCGTTGGCCGCCGTCTCCGCCGGCGGGCTCTCCGTCATCGGCCTGATGTGGCACTACGGCATCCTCGCCAACGAGCCCATCTATTACGGGCTGTTGACCTCGCTCGTGGTGTACGTGGCCGTGTCGCTGGCCACGCCGCCCACTGATGCGGCGACGCTGGCCGCTTGGCGTGAGCGGGTCGCTGGGCGCGGGCCCGAGGAGACGGTGCCGGAGGCTTCGGTGGCCGCATGAAGAGTCCCCAAACCACCCCTTCCCAGAAACCGGGCGGCTGCCGCCCCCTGGACCCCCGCCGATCGCCGCTTCGCGGCTCGTCCTCAAACGCCGGACGGGCTGACAACTCACCAGCACATTCTCAGCCCGTCCGGCGTTTGAGGACGAGGCCGTTCAGGCCGACAAGGGGGTCTGGGGGCGTAGCCCCCAGTTACGGGAAGGGGCGGGGTCGGGGAGCCCCCGGCAGGGCCCACCACCACGCCACACTCGACCACGCAAGACATGCACCACCTGGAGGAACCCGACCATGACCAGCAGCAGCGTCCCGAACGAGCCCCGCGGCCCCGTGGACTCCTCGCGCGTCCCGCGCTACGCGGGCCCCGCCACGTACGCAAGGCTCCCCCGCCTCGACGAGGTGGGCACCACGGACATCGCCGTCGTCGGCGTCCCCTTCGACACGGGCGTGTCGTACCGCCCGGGTGCCCGCTTCGGCGGCAACGCCATCCGCGAGGCCTCGCGCCTGCTGCGCCCGTACAACCCGGCCCAGGACGCGTCCCCCTTCGCCCTGGCCCAGGTCGCCGACGCCGGCGACATCGCCGCGAACCCGTTCAACATCAACGAGGCCGTGGAGACGATCGAGGCGGCGGCCGACGACCTGCTCGCGACGGGCGCGCGCATGATGACGCTCGGCGGCGACCACACGATCGCGCTGCCGCTGCTGCGCTCGATGGCGAAGAAGCACGGCCCGGTCGCGCTCCTCCACTTCGACGCGCACCTGGACACGTGGGACACGTACTTCGGGGCGGAGTACACGCACGGCACCCCGTTCCGCCGGGCGGTGGAGGAGGGCATCCTCGACACGGAGGCGCTCTCCCACGTCGGCACGCGCGGTCCGCTGTACGGCCGCAAGGACCTGACCGACGACGAGAAGATGGGCTTCGGCATCGTCACGTCGTCGGACATCTACCGCCGCGGCGCGGACGAGGTCGCCGACCAGCTGCGCCAGCGCATCGGCGACCGGCCGCTGTACATCTCCATCGACATCGACTGCCTGGACCCGGCGCACGCCCCGGGCACGGGCACGCCGGAGGCCGGTGGCATGACCTCCCGGGAGCTCCTGGAGATCCTGCGCGGACTCGCCTCCTGCAACCTGGTCTCCGCCGACGTCGTGGAGGTCGCCCCCGCCTACGACCACGCCGAGATCACGGCCGTGGCCGCCTCCCACACCGCGTACGAACTGACGACGATCATGTCCCGGCAGATCGCCGCGAGCCGCGCCGCCGAGGAGCGTGCCGCCGCCGAGGCGGACCGGGCCGCGAAGTGACCTGTGCCGCCGGGCCGCCGCGCGCGACGGAAGGACGACCGACATGACCCATGACCACGATCTCGTGCTGCGGCCCACCGCCGCGCAGACGCACGCCGCGCTGAACCCCCCGCCGGGACGCAACGGCGGTGACCTCGTCGTCGAGACCCTCCAGGGCCTCGGCGCCACCACTGTCTTCGGCCTTCCCGGCCAGCACGCGCTCGGCATGTTCGACGCGCTGCGCCGCTCCTCCCTGCGGTACGTGGGGCTGCGCGTGGAGAACAACACCGGCTTCGCCGCCGACGCGTACGGCCGGATCACCGGCGAGGTCGCGCCGCTGCTCCTGTCGACCGGGCCGGGCGCGCTCACCTCGCTGGCCGCGCTCCAGGAGGCCGCCGCCGGGTCCTCGCCGGTGCTCGCCATCGGCAGCCAGATCCCGGTCGCCGGGCTCGGCGGCGGGCGCCACGGGTATCTGCACGAGCTGCGGGACCAGCAGGCCTCGTTCCGGGACGTGGTGAAGTCCGTGCACACCGTGCGGACCGCCGCGCAGATCCCGTCCGCCGTCGCCGCCGCCTGGCAGTCCGCGCTCACCGCGCCGCACGGTCCGGTGTGGGTGGAGATCCCGCAGGACGTGCTGCTCGCCGAGACCACGCTGCCGGTCGTCACGGCCGTCGACGCGACCCCGCACGAGCTCGTGCCCCGGCCCGAGCTCACCGCCGTGGCCGCCGACCTGCTGGCCCGCGCCGAGCGGCCCGCGATCATCGCGGGCGGCGGTGTCGTGCGCGCCGACGCCTCCGGCAAGCTGCGCGCGCTCGCCGAGCGCCTGAACGCGCCCGTCGTCACCACCTTCGGCGGCAAGGGCGCCTTCCCCTGGGAGCACCCGCTGTCCCTCCAGTCGTGGCTGGAGGACCGGCACACCACCGACTTCCTGGAGGACGCCGACGTCCTGCTGGTCGTCGGCTCCGGGCTCGGTGAACTGTCGTCCAACTACCACACGTTCAAGCCGCGCGGGCGCGTCATCCAGATCGAGGCCGACCTCGGCAAGCTGGAGTCCAACCACCCGGCGCTCGGCATCCACGCGGACGCCAGGATCGCCCTGTCGGCGCTCCTGGAGACGGTCGGGGAGCGGGCCGATCCGGCGGCTCCGGAGCGGGTACGTCAGGTCCTCGCCGCCGTCCGGGAGCGGATCGACGGGCAGGAGCTGACCCTGGAGCAGGACGTCCTCGCCGCCGTGCGGGCCGCCCTGCCGGACGGGTCCCCGTCCTTCTGGGACATGACGATCCTGGCCTACTGGGCCTGGTCCGCCTTCGACGCGCGGCGGCCGGGCACCATGCACTCCGCGCAGGGCGCGGGCGGGCTCGGCTACGGCTTCCCCGCCGCCCTCGGCGCCGCTGCGGCCGACCCGACGCGGCCCGTCCTCGCCGTCTCCGGCGACGGCGGCGCGATGTACTCGCTCGCGGAGCTGGCCACCGCCAAGCAGTACGGGCTCGACGTGACCTGGCTCATCGTCGACGACGGCGGCTACGGCATCCTGCGCGAGTACATGGCGGACGCCTTCGGCGAGGCGACCGGCACGGAGCTGGCCCGGCCGGACTTCGTGGCGCTCGCGGAGTCCTTCGGGGTGCCGGGGGTGCGGAGCTCGCCGGAGCGGCTGCGGGACGACCTGGCCGAGGCACTCGCCTCGCCGGGGCCGTCGGTCGTGGTGCTGCCCGCGCTGCTGCGGATGTTCGCGCCTACACATCTGGGCTGAGGTTTTTTCGTTCCGCGTGCAACCTTTCACCCAGGCCGGTGAGTCAAGTGATACGCGTGCGCTGGGGGCGTACGCGTGTCCGACTACGGGGGGAACCTCCATGACTCACCGCATATCCCGGCGTGCCCGCATCCTGAGCGCGGGGGCGGCCGCCGCCGTCCTCGTGCCCGTCGCCGGGGTGGCCGCCGCCACCCCGGCCGCCGCCGCGACGGCCCAGGTCAAGTGCACCTCGTCGGCCCAGCCCGAGCTGGCGAAGAAGCTGACGAAGGACATCACGGCCGCCCTGAAGAACCGCAAGGGCACCATCGCCGTGGGCTTCCACGACAAGGCCACGAAGACCACCTGCACCCTGCGCGGCTCCACGTCGTTCGACTCGGCCAGCGTCGTCAAGGTGACCGTGCTCGCGACCCTGCTGTGGGACGCGAAGAAGACGAACCGGTACCTGACGGAGCGCGAGTCCAACCTCGCCACCGCCATGATCACCAGATCGGACAACGACGCCACCAGCGCGCTGTGGCGGCAGCTCGGTGTCACCAAGGTCAAGAAGTTCCTGGCCGCCGCCAAGATGACCAAGACGGTGCCCGGCTCCGGCGGCTACTGGGGCCTCACCCGGATCAACGCCACCGACGAGCAGAAGCTGCTCGCCCTGGTCACCGGCAAGAACAACGTCCTCAGCGACAACGCTCGCGCGTACATCCTGAAGCTGATGGGCAAGGTCGTCCGCGACCAGCGCTGGGGCACCCCGGCGGGCGCCCCGTCCGGCACCTCCATCGCCGTCAAGAACGGCTGGCTGCCGCGGGCCACGCACGGCTGGCGCGTCCACAGCCTCGGCGCCTTCAAGGGCCGCGGCCACGACTACACCCTCTCCGTGCTCACCCACGGCAACAGCAGCATGAACTACGGCGTGGACACCATCCAGCGAGTAGCCAAGGCCATCCACAAGGACCTCACCCCCCTCACCCAGGCCCCCACCCGCTTCGCCCCGACGGAGACCCCGAAGGAAGCCGCGGTCCCGGTCCCGCAGTCCTGACCCCGGACCCCGGCCCGGACCGGGGCGTTCGCCTGCTCCGCCGCTTCGCGGCGGATTTCCCCCGCCCGCCCGCCCCTGACAGGGGCGGGCGGGGGAAACAGCCGGTCCGGCGCTTGAGGACGAGGCGCGGAGCGCCGAAAAGGCAGGGGGAACGGGGGCGCAGCCCCCAGCTGTTTTGTTGCGGCGGGATGAAATCGGTAGACCCCCGCGTTGGGCCTCTCGGCAGGTCAGGTCGACGGGAGGCGGACAGTGGCGGAGCAGCCGGTGACACCGGGGCAGCCGGAGAGTCCAGTGCAGGGGTGGGCCAAGCGGCTGTGGGGGTATGCGTGGCGGCACCCCCTGGACGTGGTGCTCGCGCTCGGCTCCTCGCTGGGCGGCATGGCCGTCATGGCACTGGTGCCCCTGTTCACGAAGGTCGTCATCGATGACGTGATCGGTGATCACAGCAGGTCGATGGGGCCCTGGGCCGCCGCCCTCATCGGCGCCGCGGTCCTCGTGTACGTGTTCACGTACATCCGGCGCTACTACGGCGGCCGCCTCGCCCTCGACGTGCAGCACGACCTGCGGACCGAGATGTACGACACGGTCACGCGCCTCGACGGGCGGCGGCAGGACGAGCTGTCGACCGGGCAGGTCGTGGGCCGGGCGACCAGCGACCTGCAGCTCATCCAGGGCCTGCTGTTCATGCTGCCGATGACCATCGGGAACGTCCTGCTGTTCGTGATGTCGCTGGTGATCATGGCGTGGCTGTCGCTGCCGCTGACCCTGGTCGCCCTCGCCGTCGCCCCCGCCCTGCTCTGGATCGCCCGCCGCAGCCGCTCCAAGCTGCACCCCGCCACCTGGTACGCGCAGGCGCAGGCCGCCGCCGTCGCGGGGGTCGTCGACGGTGCCGTCGGCGGTGTCCGCGTGGTGAAGGGCTTCGGGCAGGAGGAGCAGGAGACGGGGAAGCTCAGGGAGGTCGGCCGCAGGCTCTTCGCGGGTCGCCTTCGCACCATCAAGCTGAATGCGCGCTACACCCCCGCCCTGCAGTCCGTGCCGATGCTCGGCCAGGTCGCGATGCTGGCGCTCGGCGGCTGGCTCGCGGTCAAGGGCGAGATCACGCTCGGCACGTTCGTGGCGTTCTCCACCTACCTCGCCCAGCTCGTCGGCCCCGTCCGCATGCTCGCGATGGTCCTGACCGTCGCCCAGCAGGCCCGCGCGGGCGTGGAGCGGGTCCTGGAGCTGATCGACACCGAGCCGACGATGCGGGACGGCACGAAGGAGCTGCCGGACGACGCCCCGGCGACCGTCGAGTTCGACGACGTGTCGTTCGCGTACGAGGAAGGCCGCCCGGTCCTCGACGGGCTGAGCTTCGAGATACGCCCCGGCGAGACCCTCGCCGTCGTCGGCTCCTCCGGCAGCGGCAAGTCGACGGTGTCGCTGCTCCTGCCCCGCTTCTACGACGTGTCGCGCGGCGCCGTCCTCATCGGCGGCCACGACGTGCGCGAGCTGACGCAGGACTCGCTGCGCGCCGCCATCGGCCTGGTCCCCGAGGACTCGTTCCTGTTCTCCGACACCGTCCGCGCCAACATCGCCTACGGCCACCCCGGCGCCACCGACGAGGAGATCGAGCGCGCCGCCCGCGCCGCCCAGGCCGACGGCTTCATCGCCGAGCTGCCCGCGGGCTATGACACCAAGGTCGGCGAGCACGGCCTGACCCTCTCCGGCGGCCAGCGCCAGCGCGTCGCCCTGGCCCGCGCCATCCTCACCGACCCGCGCCTGCTCGTCCTGGACGACGCCACCTCGGCGGTGGACGCCCGCGTCGAGCACGAGATCCACGAGGCCCTCAAGCACGTCATGGAGGGCCGTACGACCCTCCTCATCGCGCACCGCCGCTCCACCCTGAACCTCGCCGACCGCATCGCCGTCCTCGACGGCGGCCGCCTCGCCGACATCGGCACCCACGCCGAGCTGGAGCGCCGCTCCCCGCTGTACCGGCGCCTGCTCACCGACCCCGACGAGCTGGGCGGCGTCTCGCCCGGCCACGTCGCCCCCGCCGCGCCCGCCGAGGCCGTCGAGGACACCTCCGTACGCGACGAGCTGGACGCCGAGTTCGACGCCGAGCGCGGCATCACCCCGCGCCTGTGGGTCGGCGACCGGGAGCCCCGGGACATCGCGATGTCCGGGACCCCGGCGACCCCCGAACTCCTCGCCCAGGTCGACGCGTTGCCGCCCGCCACCGACACCCCGGCCATCGACGAGGCGCGGGCCGTCACCGCCGAGGAGTCGTACGGACTGCGCCGCCTGCTGCGTGGCTTCGGCGCGCCGCTCGCCCTGAGCCTGCTGCTCGTCGCCGTCGACGCCGGGGTGGGCCTGCTGCTTCCCGTCCTGATCCGGCACGGCATCGACGAGGGCGTCTCCCAGCTCGCCCTCGGCGCCGTGTGGACCGCGTCCGCGCTCGCCCTCGTCGCCGTCGGCGTGCAGTGGGCGGCGCAGACCGGCGAGATCCGGATGACGGGCCGCACCGGCGAACGGGTCCTGTACGCGCTGCGCCTGAAGATCTTCGCGCAGCTCCAGCGGCTCGGCCTCGACTACTACGAGCGGGAGCTGACCGGGCGCATCATGACCCGGATGACCACGGACGTGGACGCCCTGTCCACGTTCCTGCAGACCGGCCTGGTCACCGCGTTCGTCTCCGTCGTCACCTTCTTCGGCATCCTGGTCGCGCTGCTCGTCATCGACGTCCAGCTCGCCCTCGTCGTGTTCGCGACGCTGCCGCTCCTGGTCGTCGGCACGTTCTTCTTCCGCCGCTCCAGCGTCAAGGCGTACGAGCTGGCGCGCGAGCGCGTGTCGGTGGTCAACGCCGACCTCCAGGAGATGGTGTCCGGGCTGCGGATCGTGCAGGCCTTCCGGCGCGAGCGCTCCGGCAGCGAGTCGTTCGCCGCGCGCAGCGCCGACTACCGCGCGGCCCGCATCCGCGGCCAGTGGCTGATCTCGGTGTACTTCCCGTTCGTGCAGCTCCTGTCGTCCGTGGCCGTCGTGGCCGTCCTGATGGTGGGCGCGCACCGGGTCGACGCGGGCACGCTCACCACCGGCGCCCTGGTCGCGTACCTCCTCTACATCGACCTGTTCTTCGCCCCCGTCCAGCAGCTCTCCCAGGTCTTCGACGGCTACCAGCAGGCGACCGTCTCCCTCGGCCGCATCCAGGAACTGCTCCAGGAACCCACGTCCACCAAGTCCGCCGACGAACCCCTCGACGTGCTCTCCCTGCGCGGCGAGATCGCCTTCGAGGACGTCGACTTCGGCTACGGCTCGGCCGCCGAGCCGGAGGCCGCGCTGAGCGGGGTCCGGCTGCACATCCCGGCCGGGCAGACCGTCGCCTTCGTCGGCGAGACCGGCGCGGGCAAGTCCACGCTGGTCAAGCTCGTCGCCCGGTTCTACGACCCGACGTCGGGCCGGGTCACGGTCGACGGCACCGACCTGCGCTCCCTGGACCTCACCTCGTACCGCCACCGGCTCGGCGTCGTCCCGCAGGAGGCCTATCTGTTCGCGGGCACCCTCCGCGACGCCATCGCCTACGGCCGCCCCGACGCCACCGACGCGCAGGTCGAGGCGGCGGCGCGGGCCGTCGGCGCGCACGACATGATCGCCACGCTCGACGGCGGCTATCTGCACGAGGTCTCCGAACGCGGCCGCAACCTCTCGGCCGGACAGCGCCAGCTCATCGCCCTGGCCCGCGCCGAGCTCGTCGACCCCGACATCCTGCTCCTGGACGAGGCCACCGCCGCCCTCGACCTCGCCACCGAGGCCCAGGTCAACCAGGCCACCGACCGCATCGCGGGCAAGCGTGCCCACCCGTCGCCCGACGACCACCCCGCGTCGAGCGCCGGCACGCGCACCACCTTGATCGTCGCCCACCGCCTCACCACGGCCGCCCGCGCGGACCGCGTGATCGTGATGGACCACGGCCGGGTCGCCGAGGACGGCACGCACGAGGAGCTGCTCGCGCTGGGCGGCCGGTACGCGCGGCTGTGGCGGACGTTCGTGGGGGAGCCGGTGGGGGCCTAGGGCTGTCCGATGGGTCCCGGGTTCCGGGCGCGGCAGAACTGAGAGGTGAGGTTCCGCAACCATCGGATGCGGATCCGGCGTCAGTACGTCAGTACGCTGATGCGGGGGTGTATGGGAGGGGCACACGTGAAGAGTGGTCGGATACGGCTGGGCCTGTCGACGGGCACCGCCGCGCTCGCGGCTGCCGTCCTGCTCGCACTCGCGGGACCCGGCGTCGGAGCCGCCGAGGCCGCCGGGCCCTGCCCCGGCCACAAGGCCCGCACCCTGACCTTCAGCACCGGCAAGGTCGTCCTCTACAAGAAACGCGGCTACGTCTGCGCCGTGACGTACGCCAAGAACCCCGGCGCCCGCAAGAAGATGTCGATCAGCGTGCAGGCCCGCGGCAGCCGCCCCGTGCGGGACGCGGGCACCTTCACCCGCCTCGCGGGCCCCGTGAAGGTGCACGCGGGACACCGCTGCGTCTGGATCAAGGGCTCGGTGGGCCGGGCGAAGGTCAGCTCGGGCTGGATCCTCTGCTGAGCCCGAGTTGTCCGGTCAGCGGATGTCCCCGTCCTCTCAGTGAATTTTCCTGAGCCTTCTTTGTTCGCTTTGTCCTCAATGTGCCCTGGTGTGCGACGAGTTGCTCGGTTAGGTTCCGGTCAATCGCTGCGCCGACAGGGGAGGATGCATGCGCAAGACCCTCAGATGGGTGCTCTCGCTCGTGGTGCTCATAGGCACCGTGGGCTTCACCGGAGTCACCGCCACGGCGGCGACCGACGCCGAACAGGGCGCGCCCGCCGCACAGAAGGACATCAAGGACCGGCTCCTCGCCATCAAGGGCATGAGCCTGATCGAGGAGAAGCCGTACGACGGCTACCGCTTCTTCGTCCTCAACTACACCCAGCCGGTCGACCACCGGCACCCGTCCAAGGGCACGTTCCAGCAGCGCATCACCGTGCTGCACAAGGACACCGCCCGGCCCACCGTCTTCTCGACCTCGGGCTACGGACTCAACACCAACCCGGGCCGCGCGGAGCCCACCCGCCTCATCGACGGCAACCAGGTCTCCATGGAGTACCGCTTCTTCACGCCGTCCCGCCCCGCGCCCGCCGACTGGTCGAAGCTGAACATCTGGCAGGCCGCCACCGACCAGCACCGCATCTTCAAGGTCCTCAAGCCGATCTACGGCAAGAAGTGGCTGTCCACGGGCGCCTCCAAGGGCGGCATGACCGCCACCTACTTCGAGCGCTTCTACCCGCGTGACATGGACGGCGTCGTCGCCTACGTCGCGCCCAACGACGTCAACAACCGCGAGGACTCCGCGTACGACCGCTTCCTCGACACCGTCGGCACCAAGGAGTGCCGCGCGAAGATCGAGGCCGTGCAGCACGAGTCGCTCGTGCGGCGCGCGCCCATGAAGAAGCTGTACGCCGACTTCGCCGCCGCCAACAACCACACCTTCAAGACCATCGGCGGCATCGACAAGGCCTTCGAGGCCGTCGTCCTCGACGTCAACTGGGGCTTCTGGCAGTACCAGCCGGCCGCCACCGCCTGCGCCGACGTGCCCGTCGCCAAGACCGCCAGCGATGCCACGCTGTTCGGCTGGATCGACGAGGTCGGCGGCTGGGCCTCCTACACCGACCAGGGCCTTGAGTACTACACGCCGTACTACTACCAGGCCGGTACGCAGCTCGGTTCCCCCGACATCAAGCAGCCCTGGCTCAAGGGCCTCAGCCGCTACGGGTACCAGCCGCCGCGGAACTTCGTGCCCCGGGAGATCCCGATGAAGTTCCAGAAGAACGCCATGAAGGACGTCGACCGGTGGGTGCGGCACAACTCCCACCGCATGCTGTTCGTGTATGGCGAGAACGACCCGTGGGGCGCCGAGCCGTTCCGGCCCGCGCGCGGTGCCAAGCACGACTCCCACGTCCTGACCGCGCCCGGCGCCAACCACGGCGCCAACGTGGCCGGGCTCGCCGCCGCGGACAAGGCCAAGGCCACCGAGCGGATCCTCGCCTGGGCCGGGGTGCCCGCCGCTCAGGCCGCTCAGGCGAAGCCGCTGGCGCCCTACGACGCGAAGCTCGACCGTCGAGACCGGGACCGGGAGCAGATGCTGCGGCGGTAGGCCGTCGCGGGGCGCCCCAGTCCCGCCCCTTTCCCGAAACCGGGGCTCCGCCCCGGACCCCGCTCCTCAAACGCCGGACGGGCTGATTTCAGCCCGTCCGGCGTTTGAGGACGAGGCGCGGAGCGCCGATCAGCGGGGCGCCTGCACCCGCACCGCACACCCCACCGGCCGCCCCCCACCCAGAGCCACATACAGCCGCGTGCCCGCAGGGCAGAGGTCGCGGGAGCGGACGGCCGCGACCACGCGGTACTCGGGGGCCCGCCGCCCCGACCCCTCGCAGGCGGTCTCCCGGACCTGCCCCCGCCCGGCCCCGTACACACAGTCCCCGACGACGGTACGAGGCCCGCCCCCGGCCCCGGGATCCCCGGGATGCGGCGACTCCAGATTGCGCATGCAGGCGTACCCCTGGGGCACGGCCCCGTCCCCGTCCTCGTCGACGGAGGGCCGATTGGCGCTGATGTGGAGGACGAAGTCGGTCCGCCCGGGACAGCGGGGCCCGTCCCCGACCCGCCCCCCGTGCCGGGCGATGACCCGGGCGGCGGCCCGCTCGCTGCCGCAGGGCACCTCGGTGAAGGCCTCCCGCCCCCGTGAACTGCACTCGTCCGCACCGAGGAAGACCGATCCGGTCCCGGCGGACCCGGCGGGCGAGGTGTCGCCGGAGGGCCCGGATCCGGAGCCGGGGGACTTCTGGCACCCGGTCAGGGCGAGCGCGGCGACGAGCAGCGTGCCACCGCACGCCACCACCGCTCCCGACACCCGCATGGCCGGACCCCCCGACACGTACGCCATGTGCACCCAGCGTGACCCCGCGCGGCGGGCGCACGCCAGCCGCGCGGGGGGCTTTGCGCACGTTGGCCCCGGCGCTGGCGGCGGGCTGCGTACGCCTGCTACGCCTGCGGGTCGGCGGTGGCGTAGGGCTCGTACGAGAGTCCGTAGCCGATGGGGTACCGCACCTGCCCGGGGTCGTCCGGGCTCGGCACCGGCACGGGCAGGCGGCCGACGGGCCGGACGCGGCCCGCGAGGACGCGGGCGGCGGCGCGGAGTTCGACGTCCGTCCAGGAGTACGCGGCGAGGGCGGCGGTCACGCCGGGGAGCCGGGTCACGTCGTGCGGGGTGCGGACGGAGACGGTGACGACGGGCGGGCCCCCGGGGGTGGCTGTGAGGGCCGTCACCAGGGCGTGCTGGCGGTCGCCGTCCGTGACGTCGTACGTCGTGACGATCACGGCGTCGTGGCCGGAGGCCGCCTCGGCGAGCGCCTTGTCGACGGCTTCGGGGGACGGCTCCATGCCGGTGCTCAACGCCGTTGCGGTGAAGCCGAGTTCGGTGAGGGCGGCGGCGAGGACGGTGGTCGGCGGTCCGGTGGTGCCCGACGGCGAGACCGGGTCGGCGCCGAGGACCAGGAGGCGGCGGTGGGTGTCGGGGGACAGGGGGAGCAGGCCGCCCTCGTTGCGCAGGAGCGTCGTGGTGCGCTCGGCGATGCGGTCGGCGGCGGCGAGATGGCCGGCGCTGCCGACGGTGGCGTCGACGTCGGCCTCGGTCGTGTACGCCTGCTCGAACAGGCCCAGCTTCCGCTTGAGCCGGAGAATGCGCAGGACGGACTCGTCGATGCGGGCCTCGGTCAGCTCGCCGTCGCGGACGGCCTGGAGGACCGCGTTCCACGCGAGTTCGGGCTGCGGCGGGTGCAGCAGCTGGTCGACGCCCGCCTTGAGGGCGAGGACGGCGACACGGTCGTCCCCGTACTTGGTGCGCACCCCCTGCATGGACAGGGAGTCGGTGACGATCACGCCGTCGTGGCCGAGCTGTTCGCGCAGGATGCCGGTGACGATGGGGTACGAGAGCGTCGCGGGGTCGAGCGCCGGGTCGAGCGCGGGCACCACGATGTGCGCGGTCATCACCACGTCGATGCCGGTGGCGAGCGCGGCGCGGAACGGCGGGGCGTCCAGCTCCTCCCACTGCTCGCGGGTGTGGTGGATGTGCGGCAGCGCGGAGTGGCTGTCGGTCTCGGTGTCGCCGTGGCCCGGGAAGTGCTTCACGGCCGGGGCGATGCCCGCCTGCTCGTAGCCCTCGATCTGCGCGGTCACGAACGCGGCCACCGCGTCCGGGCCCGCGCCGAAGGACCGTACGCCGATGACCGGGTTGGCCGGGTTCACGTTGACGTCGGCGGACGGGGCGTAGTTCTGGAAGATGCCGAGCGCGCGCAGCTCGGCGCCCGCGATCCGGGCCGCCTCGCGGACGTCGTCGGCGGAGCCGCCCGCGCCGAGCGCCATCGCGCCCGGCAGGAGCGTGGCGGGCGCGCCGATGCGGGCGACGATGCCGTGCTCCTGGTCCACGGAGAGCAGCAGCGGTACGCCCGGTGAGGTGGCGTGGGCCACGCGCTGCACGTCGTTGGAGAGCGCCGCGAGCTGGTGCGGGTCGCGGGTGTTGTGGGCCCAGCCGAAGTAGATGAGCCCGCCCGGACGGTACTTGGCGACGGCGTCGGCGGCGGTGCGCACGCCGAGCTCCCGCTCGTTCAGCTCGATGTCGGCCGGGTCCGGGGCGCTCGCGTGCTGCCCGTACACATGCAGGACGAAGAGCTGGCCGACCTTCTCTTCGAGCGTCATGCGGGAGAGCAGGGCGCGCGGGTGGGCGTCGTGGTCGTCGGGGGTGTCCTGGCCGCTGGGGGTGGAGTGGGAGTCGTGAGGCACCTGCCACGGATATCCCGTGGGGTGCGGTGGGTCAAGAGTGTGGCGGCCGTCGGTCGCGGACGGGTGTCGAAGGGGCCGCCACCGATGCAAGGGAGGGGCGCACCGGTGGCGGCGCGCTGCCGGCCACGGGCGGCGGAGAGGGTGGTCAGCGTTCGCAGCCAGCAGCGATGCCGACACCGCCTCGCGGAGACTCTCCGGCAGCGTGCCCCTTGGACGCCGGGGCGCGCGCCAGGGTTCCCGAACAGCCCCCGATCGCCGGAAGTTGGTGCGACTGGGGGGCGTGGGGTCAGCTCGCACCCCGCGACGGCCTCTCGGGGGCTTCAGCGTGCGGTCCGCCGCCCGGGTCGGTGGGTGGTCCGCCGTCCGTCTCGGCGTGCGGTCCGCTGTCCGCGTCGGCGTGCGGTCCGCTGTCCGCGTCGGCGTGCGGTCCGCCGCCCGCGTCGGCGTGCGGTCCGCCGCCCGTCTCGCCCGGCTCCCGCACCCACGCCTCCCGCAGCACCCGCACCGCCTCCGCGATCGCCGGGCGCCGCGCCGCCCCCGTCCGCCACACCGCGTACAGCCTGCGCACCGGCAGCGGATCGAGGTGGACCGCCGTCACCCCCGCCGGCAGCGGGCCGCGGCCGAGGCGCGGGATCACGGCGATGCCCAGACCGGCCGCGACCAGCGCGATCAGGGTGGGGTTCTCCTCGGCGCGGTGCACGATGTCCGGCTCGCAGCCCGCCGCCCGCATCGTCCGCAGCAGCCAGTCGTGGCACACCCGCCCCGGCGGCTGCGAGATCCACCGCTCGCCCCGCAGCTCCTCCCGCCGCACCGACGTCCGCCCGGCCAGCCGGTGCCCGGCCGGGACCAGGAGGTCGCACAAGTCGTCGCCGATCACGGCCTGTTCGACGCCGGGCGGCGCGGGCAGCGGCGCGATGTCCCAGTCGTGCGCGACCGCCAGGTCCGCGGCGCCCTTGGCGACGAGGTCCACCGACAGGTGCGGCTCGATCTCCGACAGGCGCGCGTCGAGCGCCGGGTGGCGGCGGGCCAGCTCGGCGAGCACCCCGGGCAGCAGGCCGCGCGCCGCCGACGCGAACGCCACGACCGTCAGGCGCCCGGCCGGGACGCCCCGCCGCTCCTCCAGGTCCGTCTCCGCGCGCTCCACGATCGCCAGCAACTCCTGCGCCGCCTCGACGAGCCGCACCGCCTCCTCGGTCAGGGCCACGCCCCGGCCCCGCCGCTCCAGCAACGTCGTACGGGTCTCCCGCTCCAGCTTGGCGATCTGCTGGGACACGGCGGAGGCCGTGTAGCCGAGCGCCGCGGCGGCGGCGCCGACGGTGCCGTGGACGGACACGGCGTGCAGGGCGCGGAGCCGGGCGAGATCCAGCACGGGGGTCACCTCGTCTCTCAGCGGTCGAGTCCCGGCGGTCGAAGGACGTCTCCGGTGCGGCCGGGGGAGCCATTCCTAAGCAACGCTTCAGGCAATCATGAAGAAACTCGCGCTGGTGCTGAACACTCGGGTCGCGTGATCCTCGACGCATGCGCCCCACCCACATCCTCCTCGCCGTCCTGGTCGCCGCCCTCTGGGGCGTCAACTTCGTCGTCATCGAGGTAGGCCTCGACCACTTCCCGCCCCTCCTCTTCTCCGCCCTGCGGTTCCTCGTCGCGGCGCTGCCCGCCGTGTTCTTCGTCGGCCGCCCCAAGGTCGCCTGGAAGTGGCTGGTGGGCGTGGGTCTCGCGCTCGGCGTGGCCAAGTTCGGGCTGCTGTTCATCGGCATGGACGCGGGGATGCCGGCCGGTCTGTCGTCGCTCGTCCTCCAGATCCAGGCCGTGTTCACCGCGCTCATCGCCTTCGCCGTACTGGGTGAACGCCCGGCCCGGATACGGGTGTTGGGCATGGCGGTCGCCCTCGCGGGCATCGGGGTCGCGGCCGTCCACGAGGGCGCGTCCGGACCGCTCACCGCCTTCGGCCTGACCGTCGCCGCGGCGGCCTGCTGGGGCGTGTCGAACGTCCTCACCCGCAAGGCCTCGCCGCCCGACGCCCTGAACTTCATGGTGTGGGTGAGCACCGTCCCGATCCTCCCCCTCCTCGCCCTCTCGCTCCTCTTCGAGGGCCCCGCACGCGACCTCGACGCGCTGCGCTCCCTCGACTGGCAGGGCGTGGGGATCATCGCGTACGTCGCGTGGGTCACGACCGTGTTCGGCTTCGGCGTCTGGGGCTACCTGCTGCGCCGCTACCCGGCGTCGACGGTCGCCCCGTTCTCGCTTCTGGTCCCGGTCTTCGGCATGTCGTCGGCCGCGCTGTTCCTGGGCGAGTCGGTGGGCGGGCTGCAGTGGTGCGCGGCGGCGCTGCTGGTGTGCGGGGTGGCGCTGACGTCGCTGCCGGGCCGGAGCCGGGGGAAGTCCGCTGCGGCGTCCTCGGCGTCCTCGGCGTCCTCGGTGTCCTCGGTGTCCTCGGCGTCCTCGGTGTCCTCGGCGTCCCAAGCACCCCAGGCGTCCCCGGTCTCTCCGCCGCCCTCCCCGCCCGCCCCGGAGACGTACGCTGACGAAGTGATCCCGGAACCCGCGCCCCGAGCATGACCCCGCGCCCCGCGCGGCCGCTTCCCAAGGCCCTGCGCCCCATCGACCTGGCCCGGATGGCGGGCGTCTCCACCCAGCTCGTACGCGACTACGCCGACGCGGGCATCCTGCCGCCCACCCCCCGCACCCCCTCCGGCTACCGCCGCTTCGCCCCCGTCCACGGCCGGGCCCTGCTGGCCTACCGCGCCCTGGCGAAGGGCTTCGGCCCCGACACGGCGCGGGCGGTGATGCGGGCGGTGCACGCGGGGGAGGTACCCGAGGCGCTGCGCCTGCTGGACGCCGCGCACGCGGAGCTGCATGCGGAGCGGGAGGCGCTGCGGGAGACGGGGGAGGCGTTGGCGGATGTGGCCGGTGGGGATGTGGGGGCGGGGTCGGCGTCCGTGGGAACGGCGTCTGCGGGGTCGGCGTCCGTGGGGTCGGCGTCTGCGGGGTCGGCGTCTGCGGGGTCGGCGTCCGTGGGGTCGGCGTCCGCCGCTTCGGGGCTGGCCGGGTCGGGGCCCACGGGGGCGCCCGTCGCGGCCGCGGCGCCGTCCCGCCCGGCCCTGACCGTCGGCGAGGTCGCCGCCCGGGTCGGCGTGCGGACGTCGGCGCTGCGGGTCTGGGAGTCGGCGGGGCTGCTGGCGCCCGCGCGGGAGCGGGGCACCGGGTACCGCCGTTACGGCGCGGCGGACATCCGCGACGCCCGCATGATCACCATGCTCCGGCAGGCCGGTTACCCCCTGCCCGCGATCCGCCCCGTCCTGGACGGCCTCCGCGAGACGGGCAGCAGCGAGGCGCTGCGAGCGGCGTTGGCCCGCCGCCAGGAGGAGCTGACGCGGAGGTCGCGGGCGATGCTGGCGGGGGCGGGGTTGTTGGACGGGTACTTGGGCGGGGGCAGGGAGGCCTGAGCGGTTCGGGTGGCCCGGGGCACCGGCGGGCCGACACCGACCCGCGGGGGCGCACCCGGCTCCCTCAGGCCGACTCCGTGAGCAACCGCGCCAGCAACTCCCGCCCTGGCCCGAGCAGTTCGGGCAACGGTGCTGCCCCCTCGTACCACCGCTTCTCGTACTCCCAGCACAGCCAGCCGTCCCAGCCCTTGCGGGTCAGGAGTTCCACGCACTCGGCGAGGGGCAGGACGCCCGCGCCGAGGGGGAGCGGGGTGGTGTCGTCGGCGCTCGCGATGTCCTTGACCTGGATGTAGCCGAGGAACGGGGACAGCGCGGCGTAGGTGTCGGCGATCTGCTCGCCGCCGAGCCAGGTGTGCATCACGTCCCACAGGGCCCCGGCGTGCCGGTGGCCGACGGGGCCGAGGACGCGGGCCGCGGCGGCGCCGGTGCGGTGCGAGTCGTGGGTCTCCAGGAGGATGCGGACGCCGACGTCGGCGGCGTACTCGGCGGCGGTGCCGAGCCGTCGCGCGGCTCTCGCGTCGGCCTCGTCCCGCTGCTCCTGGGACGGCTCGGGGCCGTCGGCCGAGGAACCGCCGGGGAATCCGCCGGGAAAGACACGGACGAACGGCGCGCCGAGGTCCCTGGCCAGGCCGAGCAGCGTCCTGATCTCGTCCAGGACGGGCTCGTCGGCACCGGGCGCCGCGACGCGCGGGTACCCCGCGATGCCGAGGACGTCGATGCCCGCGTCCTTGAACTCGGCGGCCACGTCGGCCCGTTCGGTGAGGCCGAGGCCCGGGTGGACGGGTTCCTCGGGGTGTGCGCGCAGCTCGACGCCGTGATAGCCGTGGGTGACGGCGAGGCGCAGTACGTCCGGGACGGGCATGCCGGGTACGCCGAGCGTGGAGAAGGCGAGTTTCATGGCCGAACTTCTTTCCCGAGGACGCCGACGGAAACGCCCCTGGAGAGGGGTGAGGGGCGGGGTGCCCCGTAAGGGGCACCCCGCAAGAGGCGCGGTGCCGAGCGCCCCGTAAGCGGCGCGGTACTGAGTGCCCCGTATGGGGCGCGGGGAACTGCGCGACAAGCCACAGCGAACCCGCAGCCGCACAGACAGGCCGACCAAGCAGACGCAACCGCGGACTTCCCTCGCCCGAGGGCGGCGGCCGAGCCCCCTGGCGGGACGGCCGAGCCCCCTGGCGGGACGGCCGAACCCCCTGACGGGGCGCCCCACGCCCTGTCGCAGCTCAAAGCGCCCCGCTCTGCACCTGCAACCGCCAGTCCTGCCCCACCAGATCCACCCCGAACGACCGGTGCGCCTTCTCCGCCACCAGCACGAACCCGTGCCGCTGATAGAGGGGCCGGGCCGCGGCCAGCACGTCGTTGGTCCACAGCACCAGCTCCCGGTACCCCACCTCCCGGGCGAACTCCACCACCGCCCCCACCAGCCGATCCCCGATGCCGAGCCCCCGAGCCTCCGGCTCGACGAGCAGCAGCCGCAGCCGCGCCGTGCCCGGCGCCTCGTCGCGTACGCACATCACGCACCCGACGGGCCGCCCGTCCAGCTCGGCGATCCACACCCGCTCCAGGTACGGGTCGTGGTCCTGCGCGAAGTCGGCGACGATGCGGGCCACCAGGCCTTCGTAGTCGGCGTTCCACCCGAACTCGGCGGCGTACACCGCGCCGTTGCGCTGCACGATCCACCCCAGCTCGCCCGCCACGGGCTCGCGCAGCAGCACGTCGTCGGCGCGGGGCGGGCGGCGGGTGCCGTCGGACAGGACGGCGCGGACGGTCGCCATGGCGGCCGTGAGCCGCTCACGCTCGGCGGCCGGAACGGTCGCGAGGAGCGAGCCGACCGCCTCCCGCGACCGCTCGTCGAGCAGTTCGGCGGCGGTGCGCCCGCGCGGGGTGAGCGTGACGCGCCGCCGCCGCGGATCCCGCTCCGACGGCGTCCGCTCGACCAGCCCGTCCTCCTCGAACTTGGCCAGGATGCGGCTCAGGTACCCGGCGTCCAGAGAGAGTTCACCCCGCAGATCGGCGACGTCGGTGCGCGGCGAGTGGGCCAGTTCGTACAGCACCCGGGACTCGGTGAGGGTGTAGGGCGCGTACAGGTGGCGGCTGTAGTCCAGCGCGCCGATGAGATTCGTGTAGAAGCGGTTGAAGGAACGGATCTCCTGAACGCTCACGCGCCACCACCTCTCCCGGCGGATAGTTGACTCAGTCAGAGATGCAACTCCGAGCATACGACCGGAACCGGCCAGGAGCCATGGCCTGACATCACCTGGCCGTGGCCCCGGGCAGCGGCACGGCGACGACGTCGTACGTGGTGTCGGGCGCGGGCGGAGTCGTGAACCGGGCGTTGACCAGGTAGAGGCGGTCGCCGAAGCGGGCGGCGGTCGCGGGAACGTCGAGGCGGGGGTCGGTGAGGCGATGGCGCAGGACGGCGCTGCGCCCATCGGCCCCGAGCCGGAACCCGGTGACGACGTTGAGCCGGTTCTGCACCACGAACAACGTGCGCCCCACCCGCACGAGACCGTCGCCGTACTGCACGTCGGCCGCGCCCTTCAGCCGGATCTCCACAGCGTCACCGCTGCGCGCGTCGACCCGGTACAGCCGCCCGGCGGGCAGACTCCTGACGACGATCAGCCCCCGCCCGTCAGGAGTGGACGTGATGCCGTTGGCGTTGATGACACCGGGCTCCTGCTGCCAGTCCCCACCGAGCCGCACCCGGCGGACGTCCCCCCGGCGCCCGCGCCCACGCGGTACGCCGTACAGCACCCGGTCACTCGAATCCGTGAACCAGGCGCGGTCCTCCGCAAGGTGCACATCATTGATGAAGTGGCCGGTTTCCGCCGCGAGTTGGTACGTGGCCACGATCGCGCCGGTGCGCAGATCCAGCACGCGCGCGGTACCGCTGGCGCCCCCGGCGACGTACAGCAGCCCGTCCCGCCCGGCCTTCATCCCGACGGCGGGGACGCCGGGCGCGCCCGCGTGCAGCAACTCGCCCCGCCCGGTGCGCAGATCGGCCCGGTACACGCCCCCGGTGCCCAGCGACCCCACATAGGCGTACGGCGCTCTCCCGACGGCGATGCCCTCGGGCCGAAACCCGTTGGGCAGCGGGAAGGTGCTGGGCCAGCCGCCGCGCCCGGACGCGGCCCGCGCGGCGCCGGTACCCGCGGCGACGGCGACGGCGGAGGCGACGGCGGAGGCGACCGCACCGGCGAGCACGGTGCGACGGGGCGTGCCGACCGGCCCGGACGCGCGGGCCGAGGGATTCTCTGGGGCCATGGTTCAACTCTCCGCATCGACTGGCAGGGAAGGAGACGAACTCCCCTTCAGCTTCGGCGAGCAGAGCCCACTTGGGTACCCGGAGTTCCCGCCGGTATCACGCCCCTCAAGCGAACGGACTCAGGAGCCGGACGGCTTGATCTCCCCGGCGAACACGATGATCTGGTCGATGAGACTCCGCCGCAGATGCACGACATCCGTGCCCGCGAGCCGCGGCCCCCCGTCCGGCGTGGTGAAGACCCACTGGTACCGGGCCCACTCGTCCGGCATGTCCACCGCCGAGCACCGCACCATGGTCCCGGCCCCCGCCGGATGCCGCCGAAGATCCAGCACGAACCGCTCGACCTCCTCGATCCCCTCCCGCTGCCCGAGCGGCCCCCAGAAGACCACGTCCGAGGTCAGGGCCTGGGAGAGCAGGGTCGTCACCCGACTGTCGTCCGGGGCGTTGAAGGCGGAGATGAACGTGTCGATCGCGGACTGCGCGGCCTCTTCCTGCATGCACCAGTCATACCAGTACCCGTTCGAGGCGCGTCAGACCGCCTGATGGCACGGACCGGGTACCACGACGATCCGGACGCCCCGGAACCCAACAGCTTGGTCGTGGCTGCCTCCGCCGTCGTGACCGGTGACCAGGGCCGGGCACGCCACCGTCCCCATTTGAGACTTGTCGCGTTACGCGAGTCGCTGACCTGCCAGGATTCTGGAAAAGTCCCCAGAGCAACTTCAATGAAATGCTGGAACCCACGAGTGGGCGGTGGCATCGGCCCCGCCCCGAGTGCGCCTGTGGAGGCCGTCGTGAAGTTCCTGCTCGAAGTCGACGTCGACGACACCGCGTCCGCGGAGGACACCACCCGGGAGCTGGGGCGCATCCTCCGTTACTGGGCGGGCAACCTGCGGTACTACGGCATGGAGCCCGGGGCGGGCGAGACCGTCCTCGATTCCGCCCATCGGGAGGTCGGCCGGTGGACGATCACGGGGGCCTGAGGCGGGCCCGGGGCGACCGGGGGTGACGGGAGGCGGCCCGGAGGCCTCAGGCCCGGCGCGGCGCCCCCGTGGAGCCGCGCACCATCAGTTCGCCGTGGACCGTCGCGATGCCCCCGGGCGGCTCCTCCTCGCGGCCCATGGCGATCCGCCCGGCCCGCGCCCCCGCCTCGTACAGGGGAAGCCGCACCGTCGTCAGCGCCGGGACCGCGTCGATGCTGAAGGGGAGGTCGTCGAAGCCCGCCACCGAGACGTCGTCGGGGATGGTCAGGCCGCGGTCGCGCAGAGCCGCGCAGGCGCCCAGGGCCACCGTGTCGTTGGCGGCGACGACGGCGGTCAACTCGGGGGCGCGGCGCAGGAGTTCGAGGGTGGCGTCGTAGCCGGAGCGGCGGTCGTAGGGGCCGTGCAGGGTCAGGCGGGGGTCGTCGGGGACGCCCGCGGCGGCGAGGGCCTCCTGGTGGCCCTCCAGGCGGTGGCGGGTGGTGGTGCGCTCCGTGGGGCCCGCGATGTAGCCGATGCGGCGGTGGCCCAGGCCGATGAGGTGGTCGGTGAGGCGGCGCCCGCCGCCTCGGTTGTCGAAGGTCAGGGCCACCGCGTCGGGCGCCTCGTCGGCGGGCGGCCGCCCGCACAGCACCACCTGCGAGCCCGCCTCGCCGAGCCGCCGCAGCTTCCCGCCGATCGCCGCCGCGTGCGGCGCGTCCTCGATGGCGCCGCCGGTCACCACGACGGCCGCGGCCCGCTGGCGCTGGAGCAGGGTCAGGTAGGTCAGCTCGCGCTCGGGGGAGCCGCCGGTGTTGCAGACGACGGCCATCCGCTCGCCCCCGGCCCGCCCGCCGGGCCCGGTGATCTCCGACTGGACCGCGCTCGCCATGATCCCGAAGAACGGGTCGGCGATGTCGTTGACGAGGATGCCCACCAGGTCCGAGGTCGCGGCGGCCAGCGAGCTCGCGGGGCCGTTCAGGACGTACTCCAGGTCGTCCACCGCGCGCAGTACGCGCTCCCGCGTCGCCGCGGCGACGGGGTAGTTGCCGTTCAGTACGCGGGACACGGTGGCGGGGGACACCTGGGCGCGAGCCGCCACGTCCGCCAGGGTCACGGTCATCTGTTGGCCTCCGGTCTTGTACGAACCTTGTCCGGCAGGCTAGCTTCTCCCCAATAGAAAGCGCTTGCTACGCATGGAGTGACGCACCGGGCCCAAGAACCCCGCCGGGCACAGGACCACCGCCCCGCCCACCGCCCCCGCCCACCCGCCGCGCGCCCAGCGCCCCGCGCCTACGGAGGAACCACGTGACACGCAAGACGGTCCGCATCGCCATGAACGGCGTGACGGGACGCATGGGTCACCGCCAGCACCTGGTCCGCTCGATCCTCGCGCTGCGCGAGGAGGGCGGCCTCGACCTGGGCGACGGCACCCGGCTGTGGCCGGAGCCGGTCCTCGTGGGCCGCAGGGAGCACGCGCTGCGCGAGCTCGCCGGGCGCCACGGCCTCACGCACTGGTCGACCGACCTGGACGCCGTCCTCGCCGACCCCGAGGTCGACATCTACTTCGACGCGCAGGTCACCTCGGCCCGCGAGGACGCGATCAAGAAGGCGCTCGCCGCCGGCAAGCACCTCTACACCGAGAAGCCCTCCGCCACCTCCTTCGCCGCCGCCCTCGACCTGGCCCGGCGCGCCCGGGACGCCGGCGTCAAGCACGGCGTCGTCCAGGACAAGCTCTTCCTGCCGGGCCTGCGCAAGCTGAAGCGCCTGGTGGACGGCGGTTTCTTCGGGCAGATCCTGTCCGTGCGCGGCGAGTTCGGCTACTGGGTCTTCGAGGGCGACTGGCAGGAGGCCCAGCGCCCGTCGTGGAACTACCGGACCGAGGACGGCGGCGGCATCGTCGTCGACATGTTCCCGCACTGGGAGTACGTCCTGCACGAACTGTTCGGCCGGGTGCGCTCCGTGCAGGCGCTCGCCGTCACCCACGTGCCGCAGCGCTGGGACGAACGCGGCAAGCCGTACGACGCCACGGCGGACGACGCCGCGTACGGCGTCTTCGAGCTCGACGGGGGCGCCGTCGCGCAGATCAACTCGTCCTGGGCGGTCCGGGTGCACCGCGACGAACTGGTCGAGTTCCAGGTCGACGGCACCGAGGGCTCGGCCGTCGCGGGCCTGCGCGGCTGCCGCTTCCAGCACCGCGCGGCCACCCCGAAGCCGGTCTGGAACCCCGACCTGCCCGCCGCGCACTCCTTCCGCGACCAGTGGCAGGAGGTGCCCGACAACGGGTCCGCGGGCGAGTCCGACAACGGCTTCAAGGCACAGTGGGAGCTGTTCCTGCGACACGTGTACGCCGACGCGCCCTACCGCTGGGACCTGTTCGCGGGCGCGCGGGGCGTGCAACTGGCGGAGCTGGGGCTGCGGTCGTCGGCGGAGGGGCGCCGGATCGACGTACCGGAGATCGCGCTGTGAACGCGGCGTCCGTGCCCTCCTCGCCCTCCTCGCCCCCTGCATCCCCCTCACCCCCCTTGCGCACCCGCACCGTCTTCGCCGCCGCCCACGTCGTCGCCGACCCGCGTGCCGACGTGTCCCCGGACGACCCCGCCGCCGTCGACTGGGACGCCACCCTCGCCTTCCGCCGCCATCTGTGGGCACACGGCCTGGGCGTCGCCGAGGCCATGGACACCGCGCAGCGCGGCATGGGCCTGGACTGGGCGGGCGCGGCCGAGCTGATCCGGCGGTCGGCGGCGGAGGCCGAGGCGGTGGGCGGCCGGATCGCGTGCGGCGTCGGCACGGACCAGCTGACCTCGCCCGCGGCGACCCTCGCCGACGTACGGCACGCGTACGAGGAGCAGTTGGGCCTCGTGGAGGGGACCGGCGCGCGGGCCATCCTGATGGCGTCGCGCGCGCTGGCGGCCGTGGCGCGCGGCGCCGACGACTACCTGGCCACGTACGACCACCTGCTCCGCCAGGCCGCCGCTCCCGTGATCCTGCACTGGCTGGGCCCCATGTTCGACCCGGCACTCGCGGGCTACTGGGGCTCGGCCGGCCTGGACGCCGCCACGGACACCTTCCTGGAGGTGATCGCCGCGCACCCCGGCAAGGTGGACGGCGTGAAGATCTCGCTCCTGGACGCGGACCGCGAGGTCGCCCTGCGCCGCCGCCTGCCGGACGGGGTGCGCTGCTACACGGGCGACGACTTCCACTACCCCGACCTGATCGCGGGCGACGACCAGGGCCACAGCGACGCGCTCCTCGGCGTCTTCGACCCGCTGGCACCCCTCGCGGCCCGAGCCGTACGCGCCCTGGACGCGGACGACCCCAAGGCCTTCCGCGAACTCCTCGACCCCACCGTCGAGTTGGCCCGCCACCTCTTCCAGCCGCCCACCCGCTTCTACAAGACGGGCGTCGTCTTCCTGGCCTGGCTGGCCGGACACCAGAGCCACTTCACGATGGTCGGCGGCTGGCAGTCGGCGCGCTCGCTGCCGCACCTCACCCGGGCGTACGAACTGGCCGCCGACCTGCACCTGTTCCCCGACCCGGACCTGGCCGCGTACCGCATGCGGACGCTCCTGACGATCCACGGAGTCACCCCATGACCCCCGCCCCGCCCCGCGCCCCGGCCCACTTCAGCATCAACCAGATGACGGTGAAGCAGCTCTCGCTCCCCGAACTGGTCACCGCCTGCGCCGACTTGGGCATCCGGGGCGTCGGCCTGTGGCGCCAGCCGGTCAGGGAGTACGGGGTGGAGGCGGCCGCGAAGCT
The DNA here is from genome assembly GCF_014650815.1 of Streptomyces flavofungini. Classification (GTDB taxonomy): domain Bacteria; phylum Actinomycetota; class Actinomycetes; order Streptomycetales; family Streptomycetaceae; genus Streptomyces; species Streptomyces flavofungini. The sequence goes on along the minus strand of NZ_BMVR01000001.1, from coordinate 577,375 downwards.
GGTGCGGGGCGCCGGTCTGACCGTCACCACGCTCTGCCGGGGCGGCTTCTTCACCGCGCGCGACCCCGCCGAACGGGCCCGTGCCCTGGCCGACAACCGCGCCGCCGTCGACGAGGCCGCCACCCTCGGCACCGACACCCTGGTCCTGGTCTCCGGCGGCCTCCCCGCCGGCGACCGGGACCGCGACCTGCCCGCCGCCCGCGAACGCGTCGCCGACGCCCTCGCCGACCTCGCCCCCTACGCCGCCGCCCGCGCCGTCCGCCTCGCCATCGAACCCCTGCACCCGATGTACGCCGCCGACCGCTGCGTGGTCTCCACCCTCACCCAGGCCCTCGACCTGGCCGAACGCTTCCCCGCCGACCAGGTCGGCGTCTGCGCCGACACGTACCACATCTGGTGGGACGACCAGGCCCCCGCCGCCCTCACCCGCGCCACCACCACGGGCCGCCTGCACGCCTTCCAACTCGCCGACTGGACCACCCCGTTGCCCCACGGCGTCCTCACCGGCCGCGGCCAACTCGGCGACGGCGCCGTCGACTTCCGCTTCTGGCGCTCCCTGGTCGAGTCCTCCGGCTTCACCGGCCCGATCGAGGTCGAGCTCTTCAACGACACCCTGTGGGCGGGGGACGGCCGGGAGGTGCTGGGGGAGACGGTGCGGAGGTATCTGGCGCACGCCTGCTGAGCCTGCCCGGCCCGCCCGTCACTCGTCGTCAGGCACGGTCGGCAGGGTGGGCCGGGGGCCTTCGTCGGGCACGACCACCAGGCGTACGGCCACCTGCCGTGAGCCGGGCGGGTGGTCGCCCGGCTCGGACTGGTACTTGCGCAGCAGTGTCTGGTACTCCTCGGCGAACGCGGCGACCTGCTCCTTCGTCATCCGCAGCCCGGAGCGATGGATCTGGTTCCAGCCCGCGGAGGCGTCGTACCCGGCGTACGCGCGCACGACCAGGTTCAGGTCCTGGGTCATCTTGAGCGCGCCGATCTTGACGGCGGCCTCGCGTTCGTCGGCCGTCAGCTCCAGGCCCGGCGGCGTGAAGATGTCCGTCATGAGCGACTTCCACCAGCGCTCCCGGCCGGTGGACCGCTCCTCGATCTCGGCGATCAGCTTCAGGTCGGCGAGTTTGCGCAGGTGGTAGCTGGTGGTGCCGGTGCTCTCGCCGAGGGCCTTGGCGACGCTGGTGGAGTTCGCTTCGCCGTGCTCGCCCAGATAGCTCAGGATGTCGCGGCGCACCGGGTTGGACAGCGCCTTGTAGAAGGCCTTGAGGTCCGGGCCGGTGAGGACTCTCTTCTCGGGGCGCTCGACCATGCCGACCAGGGTACTGCAGAGAGTCTCTGCAGTTGTTGCAGAGATTGTTTGCAGAATCTCTCTGCAATGGCTACGTTGGTTCAAGGGGCGCCAACGGGCGCCGGAGCGCTCGGGGGTCGAGATGCGGAAGAACCGGGCGGGGGTGGCCGACCATGGCTGACTCGCTGGATGCCCAGTTGCGGGACGAGATCGACGACCAGGTCGCGGAGGCGTTCGATGCCTACCTGGCCGACAGGCTGGCCGAACCGGGGCCACTGCGCACGGCACTGGAGCTGAGGCGCGGCACCAGACTGGTGCTCGGCACGGTCGCACTGGGCGCACTCGCCACGGCGCTGGCGCCGGACGGAAGCGCCGTCGTCTGCTGGATCTGGGGTGCGATCGCGGTGATGAACCTCGCCTGGCTGCAGGCCGCACGCCGCTGTTGACGGGTCCAGGGCGCGGCGTTTGACGGGTGCGGGGCGCGGCGCTCGCGGGCGTGCCGCCGCGTGCGGCTACTTCTTGCCGCTCCCCAGAATGTCGCCCAGCAGATCCCCGAGCCCGCCCCCGCTCCCGCCGCCGCCCTGACCGGCGGTGGGCGCCGCACCCGGCGCGGCGCCGGAGGACCCGGTCCGCTGCGTCTTCTGGGCGCGCTTCGTGAGCACCGCGAGAACCACCGGGATCAGGAGTTCCACCGCGCGCGTCACCGTCGCCACCGGGAGGCCGGTCTTCTTCGCGACCGCGTTCGCCACCGGGCGGCTCAGCTTGCCGAGCATGCCTGCCATGACGCCGCCGCCGAGCAGCCCGCCGAGGCCGCCGCCCAGGGTGGCCACGCCCTGGAGGGGGGCCTCCGCCGTGAAGGCCTGGCGCACCTCGGCCGCCTCCGCCGGGTCGGCCGCCTGGGCCTTGTCCCGCAAGGAGCCGGACAGCGTCGAGACCGTCTCGCCCACGACGGCCTGCGCCGCGGCCGGGTCTGTGCCGAGCGCGTCGGCGATCTCCTGGAGCCTGTCGTCGCCCAGCTCGGTCAGTACGTCCTGCTCGAATGAGGTGTCGTCGCTCATGGGCGAAACGCTACGTCCGCGGTGGTTCGTCGGCGCGCTGAAATCTTCCGGGGGAACTTGCCGACGGCGTGCAACCCTTCCGCCACCATGCGTGTCGTACTGGGTGTCAGAAGCTCTGGAGGGGGGATCCGGGGGGATCCGCGGAGCAACTGACAAGGGGAGGGAAACCGAGGGGGCCCGGTCGACGGACAGGGCCCCCTCGAAACGTTCCCGGGCTCAGAAGAAGACCCCGCACGTCAGCAACGCGTTCGCGTACGGACTCGCCTCGCCCGTCCGCACCACGAGCCGCGCCCCCGCCGACAGCTCCTTCAGCTCCTCGTGCGGCACCCACCCCAGCGCCGCCCCCGGAAACCGCCGCTCCAGCAACGCCGCCGCCCCCGGATTCGCGTCCCGCACCTCCCGCGCCGCCACCGCACCCTCCACCACGAGCTCCGCGAGCAGCCCGTCCAGGACCTGCGCGAACGACGGCACCCCGGCGACGAACGCCAGGTCCACCACCCGCGGGCCCGCCGGAATCGGCATGCCCGCGTCGCACACCAGGACCCGGTCACCGTGACCCAGCTCCGCCAGCGCGCCCGACAGATGGCGGTTGAGTATCCCGGCCTTCCTCACAGCGCGGCCACCTCAGGACCCGACGGGTACGACACCTGCGCGCCCGCCCGCGTCACCGCGAGCGCCCCCACCTTCGCCGCGTAGCGCGCCGCCGACTCCAGGCCCTCGCCCGCGCCGAGCCGCCACGCGAGGGCCGCCGTGAACGCGTCCCCGGCACCCGTCGTGTCCACGGCGTCCACCGTCACCGACGGCACCCGCGCCATCCCGTCCGGGCCCGCCACCAGCGCGCCATCGCCGCCGAGGGTCACCACCACCGACCTCGGGCCGAGCGCCAGCAGCCCCTTCGCCCACTCCTCCGGCGCGTCGGGGACGTCCGCCCCGGCGCCCCGCAGGACCACCCGCGCCTCGTGCTCGTTCACCACGAGGGGATCGCAGGCCGCCAGGACCTCGTGCGGCAGGGGAGCGGGCGGCGACGGGTTCAGGACCAGGCGGGTCTCCGCGGGCAGGGCGCGGACCACCTCCGCGACCGTGTCGAGGGGGATCTCCAGTTGCACCGACACCACCCGGGCCGCCTGGAAGAGGCTCCCGGCCGCCCGTACGTCCTCGGGTGTCAGGCGCGAGTTCGCGCCCGGCGCCACCACGATGCTGTTGTCGCCCGACGGGTCCACCGTGATCAGCGCGACCCCGGTCGGCGCGCCGCCCACCAGGACCCCCACCGTGTCCACCCCCGCCGACCGCTGCGAGTCCAGGAGCAGCCGCCCGTACGCGTCGTCGCCGACCCGCGCCAGGAGCGCCGTGCGCGCGCCGAGCCGGGCCGCCGCCACCGCCTGGTTCGCGCCCTTGCCGCCCGGGTGGACGGCCAGGTCCGAGCCGAGGACCGTCTCGCCCGCGGCGGGCCGCCGCTCGACGGCGGTCACCAGGTCGGCGTTGGCCGAGCCCACGACCAGCAGGTCGTAGTCATGCATCGTGGTTCTGCCTTTCCAGTCTTTCCCCGTGTACGTGCGCCTCCGCGCGCGGAACGCCACGTGTGGCCCCGCGCGCGGAGAACCTCACTTGAACCGTGCCACGTTCTTCTCGGTGACCACCTTCACCGGCACCTTCACCACGGAGGACACCTTCTTGTCGTCCGCCGCGCGGATCGCGTTGCGCACCGCGATCCGGCCCAGCTCCGCGGGCTGCTGCGCCACCGACGCGTACAACGTGCCCGCCTCGACCGCCTTCAGGCCGTCGGGCGTGCCGTCGAAGCCGACCACCGACACCGACCTGCCCGCCTTGTCGCCGAGGGCCTTGACCGCGCCGAGCGCCATCTCGTCGTTCTCCGCGAAGACGCCGTCGACGCCCGGGTTGCCCTGGAGCAGGTTCGTCATGACGTCCAGGCCCTTGGTGCGGTCGAAGTCCGCGGGCTGCTTGGCGACGACCTTGATGCCGGGGAACGCCTTGATGCCCTCGGCGAAGCCCTGCCCGCGCTCCCGGCTCGCGGACGTGCCCGCCGTGCCCTGGAGGACGACGACCTCGCCCTTGCCGCCGAGCTTGTCGGCGAGGGCCTTCGCGGCCTGCCTGCCGCCCGCGACGTTGTCGGAGGCCACGAGGGTGGCCACGTCCGCCTTGTTCACGCCCCGGTCGGCGGCGACGACGGGGATGTCCGCCTTGTTCGCGGCGCGCACGGCCGGGCCGACGGCGTCGGAGTCGACCGGGTTGACGATGACGGCCTTCATGCTCTCGCTGGTGAAGTTCTGCAGCTGATTGGCCTGTTGGGACGCGTCGTTCTGCGCGTCCGTGACCGTCAGGTCGACGCCCGCCTTCTTGGCCTCCGCCTGCGCGCCCTCCTTCATCTGTACGAAGAAGGGGTTGTTCAGGGTGGAGAGGGACAGGCCGATCTTCGTGGACGTACCGGACGAGCCGGAGTGGAAGACGGACACCGCGGCGATGACGGCCGCCGCGACCACGGCGGCGAGCGTGTACTTGAGGGCTTGCGGTCCCTTGCCGCCGGACCCGGACGACGTGCTGCCGACGGCACCCCCGCCGCCCGCGCCCGCCCCGGCCTTCCTGCGCAGCGTGTCCAGGAGCACCGCGAGGGCGATCACGACGCCGATGACGACCTGCTGCCAGAACGCCGACACGGAAAGGAGGTTGAGGCCGTTGCGCAGCACCGCGAGGATCAGCGCGCCGATGAGCGTGCCCGACGCCTTGCCGACGCCGCCCGCGAGGCTCGCGCCGCCGATGACGACGGCGGCGATCGCGTCCAGCTCGTAGCCCTGCGCGGCCTGCGGCTGCGCGGACACCAGGCGGGAGGCGAGGACGATGCCCGCGACGGCCGCGAACAGGCCCGAGAGCGCGTAGATGATGATCTTCTGGCGCTTCACCCGAAGGCCCGAGAGGCGCGCGGCCTCCTCGTTGCCGCCGATCGCGTACATGGAGCGGCCGATGTACGTACGCGTCAGGATCAGCGCCGTGATCAGGCCCATCGCCACCATCACGATGACCGGCACCGGCAGCCAGCCGCCCAGCGTGTCACCGACCTTGGAGACCGACTCGGGGAACGCGATCGGGGAGCCCTGCGAGATCACCAGGGACAGGCCGCGGCCGATGGACAGCATCGCGAGCGTCGCGATGAACGGCGGGAGTTTCCCGTACGAGACGAGCACGCCGTTGACCAGACCGCAGGCGATGCCCGTGGCGACCGCGAGGAGCACCGCGATCCAGACGGGCACACCTTCCTTCGTCGCCGACCAGGCGAGGACCGTCGCGGACAGCGCCGCCACCGAGCCGACCGACAGGTCGATGCCCGCGGCGACGATGACGAAGGTGACGCCGAACGCGAGGATCGCCGTCACGGCCGCCTGCACGCCGACGTTGAGGAGGTTCTGCGTGGTCAGGAAGTCGCCGGAGAGCAGCGACATCGCGACCACCAGGACCACGAGGGCGCTGAGCGCGCCGTTGTCGAGCAGGACGCGGCGCAGGTCGAGGCCCCCGCCGCGGCCCGTGCCCGTCTTGCCGGTGTTGTCCGGCCGGGTGTCAGTGGTTGCCACGGGAGTCCTCCTTCGCGTCCCCCGCAGGGGCGTTGTCGTTGTGCACTGCCGGGGTCGTGGTGCTGACGGCGAGCGCCATCACCGCGTCCTGCGTCGCCTCGGCCGCGCCGAGTTCGCCCGCGATGCGGCCCTGTGCCATGACCAGGACCCGGTCGCTCATCCCGAGGACCTCCGGCAGATCGCTGGAGATCATCAGGACGGCGTGCCCGGCGGCCGTGAGTTCGTTGATGAGCTGGTAGATCTCGACCTTCGCGCCGACGTCGATGCCGCGCGTCGGCTCGTCGAGGATGAGCACCTTCGCCTGGGCGAGCAGCCACTTGCCGATGACGACCTTCTGCTGGTTGCCGCCGGAGAGGGTGCGCACGTGCTGGCCGAGCCCGGCCATGCGCACCCCGAGCTGGCCCGCGATCCGCTCGGCGGCGGCGCGCTGCCCGGCCCGGTCGACCAGGCCCGCCCGGGTCGCCGAGCGCAGCGTCACCAGGCCCAGGTTCTCCTCGACGGACGCGTCGAGCACCAGACCTTGGCCCTTGCGGTCCTCCGGGACCAGCCCGACGCCGGCGGTCATCGCCGCGTACACGTCGTGCCGGGGCAGCGCCCGCCCCGCGACCTCCACCGTGCCCGCGTCGTACGGATCCGCGCCGAACACGGCCCGCGCCACCTCCGTGCGCCCCGCGCCGACCAGGCCCGCGACGCCGACGACCTCACCGGCCCGCACCTCGAAGCCGACGTCGTGGAAGACCCCGCCCCGGGTGAGGCCGCGCACCCGCAGCAACGGCGCGTCCCCGTCGGCCGGTTCGCCCGCGGCGCCCCGCTCGCGCGGATACTGCTGCTCGATGGACCGCCCCACCATGAGGCGTACGAGTTCGTCCTCCGGCGTCGACGCGGGCACCTGCCCCACGCTGCGGCCGTCGCGCAGCACGCTCACACGGTCGCCGAGCGCGGCGATCTCCTCCAGGTGGTGGGTGATGAAGACGATGCCGACACCGTCGGCGCGCAGCCCGCGCACGATGGTGAAGAGCTTCTCCACCTCCTCGGAGGTGAGCACGGCCGTCGGCTCGTCCATCACGAGCACGCGCGCGTGCAGGCTGAGCGCCTTGGCGATCTCCACCATCTGCAGCCGGGCGATGCCGAGTTCGCGGCAGCGGGCGCGCGGCGAGACGTCGACGCCCACGCGCGCGAGGAGCTCGGCCGCGTCGGCCTCCATCTTCTTGCGGTCGATCAGACCGAAGCGGCGGGGCTGGCGGCCCAGGAAGATGTTCTCGGCGACCGTCAGATCGGGGACGAGGTTGAACTCCTGGTAGATGGTGGCGATCCCGAGCCGCTCGGCGTCCTGCGCGCCGTGGACGCGCACCTCCGCGCCGCCGACCAGGATCCGGCCCGCGTCGGGCTGGTTGGCGCCGGAGAACATCTTGATGAGCGTGCTCTTGCCCGCCCCGTTCTCGCCGAGGAGTACGTGCACCTCCCCGCCGCGCAGGTCGAAGTCCACGCCGTCGAGGGCGACGACGCCGGGGAAGGCCTTGCGGATGCCCTCGACGCGCAGCAGTTCCGGCGCGTCCTGCGCGGCGTCGCGCACCGGTGCGGGGCCAGTCATGCGTCACTCCTTCGGGTCGTGCCGGTCGGGGGGTGCTCGCCGCACGAGCTGCGTACGACGAGGCGCGCGGGCAGCGTCACCGACTCCGGCGTCCGGCCCTCGATCAGGTCGGTGAGCGCCCGCACGGCCGCCCGGCCCAACTCGCCCGTGGGCTGGGCGATCGCCGTGACCGGCGGATCGGTGTGCACGAACCAGGGGATGTCGTCGAACGCGGCGAGCGCGATGTCCTGCGGAATCCGCAGCCCGCGCGCGCGGATCGCGTCCAGCGCGCCGAGCGCCATCAGGTTGTCGGCGGCGAAGACGACCTCGGGCGGCTCGGGCAGCGCCAGGAACCGCTCGGTGGCGCGGCGCCCGCTCGCGGCCTGGAAGTCGCCCTGCCCGATGTACTCGGCGGGCAGCTCAAGGCCGTACGCGGCCAGCGCGTCCCGGAACGCCGCCACGCGCTCGCTGCCGGTGGTCGTCGCCGCCGGGCCCGCGATGATGGCGAGCCTGCGGTGGCCGAGCCCGTGCAGATGGGCGACCAGGTCGCGCACGGCGGAGCTTCCGTCGGCCCGCACGACGGGCACGTCGAGGCCGGGGATCCAGCGGTCGACGAAGACCATCGGGGTGCCCGCGCGGGCCGCGTCCAGGACGAGCGGGGAGCCGCCGTCGGCGGGGGAGACGAGGAGGCCGTCGATGCGGCGGTCCAGGAGCGTGCGGATGTGGTGGTCCTGCAACTCGGGCCGCTCGTCGGCGTTGCCGAAGATGATGCTGTAGCCGAGCGCGCGGGCCTCCTCCTCGACGGAGCGGGCCAACTCGGTGAAGTAGGGGTTCAGTACGTCGCTGATGACCAGGCCCAGCGTGCGCGTCTGGTCCGTCCTGAGGGACCGGGCGAGCGTGTTGGGCCGGTAGCCGAGCGCGTCCACCGCGGCGAGCACGCGCTCCCGGGCGGCCGGACTCACGGACGCGTGCGCGTTCAGGACACGCGAGACCGTGGCCACGGAGACGCCCGCACGGGCCGCGACGTCTTTGATGCCGACGCTTGCCACTGCCGATGCCACCTCCTCGTGGAATCGATTACACGAGGATTGGAATCGATTACACGGCTGGTGGCAACCCCCTGTCCGATGGCTGAAACTCGATCGTGATTTTTGCTGGCGTGGGCGCCTTGACCGGGTGGGGGCGCCTTGACCAGCGGCTGGGCCCCGTCAGGGGCGCGGGGAACTGCGCGCTCAGCGCGCGAGAAGCCGCAGTCGCGTCTGCCGGGATCTCGGCAGACGCGACTGCGGCTTTTGCTGGGGCTGGTCGCGCAGTTCCCCGCGCCCCTGACGGGGCACGGCATCTCCCCGCATGCGCCCCTGGCGAGGCGCTGTCAGTGGGCGGCGGTAGCGTCGGGTCATGTCCAGTGCCGCACAGCGGAAGAGCGTCGCCGGTGTTCCCGCACCCCGCATGGCCGTCGTCGAGGGCGTCCTGGAGAGGGTGACGTACGCCAACGAGGAGAACGGGTACACGGTCGCGCGCGTGGACACCGGGCGCGGCGCCGGTGACCTGCTGACCGTGGTCGGCGCGCTGCTCGGCGCGCAGGTCGGCGAGTCGCTGCGGATGGAGGGCCGTTGGGGCTCCCACGCGCAGTACGGCAAGCAGTTCACCGTGGAGAACTACACGACGGTCCTCCCGGCCACGATCCAGGGCATCCGGCGCTATCTCGGCTCCGGCCTCATCAAGGGCATCGGCCCGGTGATGGCCGACCGCATCACGACGCACTTCGGCGTGGACACCCTCGACGTCATCGAGACCGAGCCCAAGCGCCTCATCGAGGTCCCCGGCCTCGGCCCCAAGCGCACGAAGAAGATCGCCGCCGCATGGGAGGAGCAGAAGGCGATCAAGGAGGTGATGGTCTTCCTCCAGGGCGTCGGCGTCTCCACGTCGATCGCCGTGCGGATCTACAAGAAGTACGAGGACGCCTCGATCTCCATCGTCCGGAACCAGCCGTACCGGCTCGCCGCCGACGTGTGGGGCATCGGCTTCCTCACCGCCGACCGCATCGCCCAGTCGGTCGGCATCCCGCACGACAGCCCGGAGCGCGTCAAGGCCGGTCTGCAGTACGCCCTTTCGCAATCCACCGACCAGGGCAACTGCTTCCTGCCCGAGGAGCGCCTGATCGCCGACGCGGTCAAGCTCCTCCAGGTCGACACGGGCCTCGTCATCGACTGCCTCGGAGAGCTGGCCCAGGACCCCGAAGGGGTGGTCCGCGAGCCCGTCCCTGGACCGGACGGCGGGGGCGACGTCACGGCCGTCTTCCTGGTCCCCTTCCACCGCGCCGAGCTGTCCCTGTCCGCCCAGCTCCTGCGGCTGCTGCGGACGCCGGACGACCGGATGCCGGGGTTCGGGGACGTCGACTGGGGCAAGGCGCTCGGCTGGCTCAAGGGGCGCACGGGGGCCGAGCTCGCGCCCGAGCAGGAGGAGGCCGTCCGGCTCGCCCTGACCAGCAAGGTCGCCGTCCTCACCGGCGGGCCGGGCTGCGGCAAGTCCTTCACGGTCCGCTCGATCGTGGAGCTGGCCCGCGCCAAGAAGGCCAAGGTGCTGCTCGCCGCGCCCACGGGCCGCGCCGCCAAGCGCCTGGCCGAGCTGACCGGCGCCGAGGCGTCCACCGTCCACCGCCTCCTGGAGCTGAAGCCCGGCGGCGACGCGGCGTACGACAAGGACCGGCCCCTGGACGCCGACCTGGTGGTCGTCGACGAGGCCTCCATGCTCGACCTGCTCCTCGCCAACAAGCTGGTCAAGGCCGTCCCGCCGGGCGCGCACCTGCTCTTCGTGGGCGACGTCGACCAGCTCCCCAGCGTCGGCGCGGGCGAGGTCCTGCGGGACCTGCTCAGCACGGACAGCCCCGTCCCCGCGGTGCGGCTGACCCGGGTCTTCCGGCAGGCGCAGCAGTCCGGCGTGGTCACCAACGCCCACCGCATCAACGCCGGGCAGTCACCCCTCACCCAGGGCCTGGACGACTTCTTCCTCTTCGTCGAGGACGACACCGAGGAGGCCGGGCGGCTCACCGTCGACGTGGCCGCCCGCCGCCTGCCCGCGAAGTTCGGCCTCGACCCGCGCCGGGACGTGCAGGTCCTCGCCCCCATGCACCGGGGCCCGGCGGGCGCGGGTCACCTGAACGGCCTGCTCCAGCAGGCCATCACCCCCGGCCGCCCCGATCTGCCGGAGAAGCGCTTCGGCGGCCGCGTCTTCCGCGTCGGCGACAAGGTCACACAGATCCGCAACAACTACGACAAGGGCGCCAACGGCGTCTTCAACGGCACGGTCGGCGTGGTCACCGCCCTGGACGCCGACGAGCAGCGCCTGACCGTCCGCACGGACGAGGACGAGGAGGTCGCGTACGACTTCGACGAACTCGACGAACTCGCCCACGCCTATGCGGTGACAATCCACCGCTCCCAGGGAAGTGAGTACCCAGCGGTCGTGATCCCGGTCACCACCGGCGCCTGGATGATGCTGCAGCGGAACCTGCTCTACACGGCCGTGACGCGGGCCCGGAAACTGGTCGTCCTGGTCGGCTCGCGCAAGGCTCTCGGGCAGGCGGTCCGCACGGTCTCCGCGGGCCGCAGATGGACGGCACTGGATCATCGGCTCGCGGTTCGGCGCGGCGGTTGAGGGTAGGCGTCAAGGCACTGCCGACCTTTGATCGATCAAACGAGTCGGAAAGGTCACACAGCACTTTCGGAACTGGGGCGAAGGGGGCAGGATGAGCAGGTTGGCGGCACTGAGTGCCGCCAATAGGCCCAATGGTCGACCCCGAGTGCACTCTCCAGGGCCAAATGGGGGATGGTAGAGACAGTCAGGGCACCTCGAAGAAGAGGCACAACGTCGGTGAGGGATGACGTGAGCGAGAACGCTAACAACGGTGTAGTACTGCGGTACGGCGACAGCGAGTACACCTACCCGGTGATCGAGTCGACCGTCGGCGACAAGGGCTTCGACATCGGGAAGCTCCGCGCCCAGACCGGTCTGGTGACCCTGGACAGCGGCTATGGAAACACCGCCGCCTATAAATCCGCCATCACCTATCTCGACGGCGAGCAGGGCATCCTGCGCTACCGCGGCTACCCGATCGAGCAGCTCGCGGAGCGCTCCACCTTCACCGAGGTGGCGTACCTGCTGATCAACGGCGAGCTGCCGAAGGTCGACGAGCTGGCCACCTTCAAGAACGAGATCACCCAGCACACCCTGCTGCACGAGGACGTCAAGCGGTTCTACGACGGCTTCCCGCGCGACGCGCACCCGATGGCGATGCTGTCGTCGGTCGTCTCCGCGCTGTCGACGTTCTACCAGGACAGCCACAACCCGTTCGACGAGAAGCAGCGGCACCTCTCCACGATCCGCCTGCTCGCCAAGCTTCCGACGATCGCGGCGTACGCGTACAAGAAGTCGCAGGGCCACCCGGTCGTCTACCCGCGCAACGACCTCGGCTACGTCGAGAACTTCCTGCGCATGACCTTCTCGGTGCCCGCCGCCGAGTACGACCTGGACCCGGTCGTCGTCGCCGCGCTCGACAAGCTCCTGATCCTGCACGCGGACCACGAGCAGAACTGTTCGACGTCCACGGTCCGTCTGGTCGGCTCCTCGCAGGCCAACATGTTCGCGTCGATCTCCGCGGGCATCTCCGCCCTCTGGGGCCCGCTGCACGGCGGCGCCAACCAGTCGGTCCTGGAGATGCTGGAGGGCATCCAGGCCTCCGGCGGCGACGTCGACACCTTCATCCGCAAGGTGAAGAACAAGGAAGACGGCGTGAAGCTCATGGGCTTCGGGCACCGCGTCTACAAGAACTTCGACCCCCGGGCGAAGATCATCAAGGCGGCGGCGCACGATGTCCTCTCGGCGCTCGGCAAGTCCGACGAGCTGCTCGACATCGCACTGAAGCTGGAAGAGCACGCGCTGGCCGACGACTACTTCGTCGAGCGCAAGCTGTACCCCAACGTGGACTTCTACACCGGCCTCATCTACCGCGCCATGGGCTTCCCGACCGAGATGTTCACGGTCCTCTTCGCCCTCGGCCGCCTGCCGGGCTGGATCGCCCAGTGGCACGAAATGATCAAGGAGCCCGGCTCCCGCATCGGCCGTCCCCGCCAGATCTACACCGGCGAGGTGATCCGGGACTTCGTCCCGGTGGAGTCCCGCTAGCCTGCGGCCGCGGCTGACTCTGTGCCCCGCAAGGGGCGCGGGGAACTGCGCGCTCAGCGCGCGAAGAGCCGCAGTCGCGTCTGCCGGGATCTCGGCAGACGCGACTGCGGCTTTCGCTGTGGCTGGTCGCGCAGTTCCCCGCGCCCCTGACCGGGCTCAGGTCGGCCTCGCGGGTGCCCACTGGTCAAGGCGCCCCGCCAATGAAAAGCGCCCCGCCGTCGATCCCCCCACGGGTCGACGGTCGGGGCGCTTTCCTGTGCCCCGGTGCGGATTCCCCCCACGGGATCCGGCCGGGAGTCTGTCGTGCGCGCTGGGGGCGCGCGGGTCCTGAATGGATGGTGTGCGATCTGCCGGGACGCGTACGGGATCGGGAGGGCCGCTCAAAGCTCCCCGGTGCACGTGCCCCGGCCAACGCTCCCCCAAGCTCTGCAGGAGCAGAGGGGTTCCTCCATCAGGGACATCCCCCAAGATGTCCCCCGACGCCCGATGGATCCCCCAAGATCCCTCTGGTGTCGCCCTCTTAGACTCGCGAGCCCCCCTGATGGTTACGTTGCGATCGCTGTGATCTACGTCTCTTGCATATGCCATCGAACGCGCGCAAGGGGGCCCATATGCGGATATCTCCCTTGAGGTGAGAGTCCCGCGAAGACAGTGTGAAGGATCGCGAGGCTATGTGAAAGACCGCAAGCGGAGGCTGTTGGTGACGACGAACACGGAGGAGAACGCCATGGCCGCTCCGGCGATCATCGGGTTGAGCAGTCCGGCGGCCGCGAGGGGCAGCGCGGCGACGTTGTAGCCGAAGGCCCAGCAGAGGTTGCCCTTGATGGTGGCGAGGGTGCGGCGGGCGAGCCGGATGGCGTCGGCGGCCACGCGCAAGTCACCCCGGACGAGGGTGAGATCGCCCGCCTCGATGGCGGCGTCCGTGCCGGTTCCCATGGCCAGCCCGAGGTCGGCCGTCGCCAGCGCGGCCGCGTCGTTCACGCCGTCCCCGACCATGGCAACGACCCGCCCCTCGCCCTGCAGGCGCCGCACCACGTCGGCCTTGTCCGCGGGCAGGACCTCCGCGTACACGGCCTCGGGCGCGATCCCGACGTCCCGCGCGACCGTCTCCGCCACGGCCTGGTTGTCGCCGGTCAACAGCACCGGCCGCAACCCGAGTTCACGCAGACGGCGGACGGCGTCGGCGCTGGTGTCCTTGACGGTGTCGGCGACGGCGAGCAGCCCGCAGGCCACCCCGTCCCGGGCGACGAGCACGGCCGTGCGGCCCGCGGCCTCGGCCCGCTCGCGCGCGGCGGTCAGCTCGGCCAGGCCGGTCACGCCCGCCTGTGCGAGCAGCCGTTCGCGCCCGGCCAGCACCTCGTGCCCGTCGACCGTGCCGCGCACCCCGGACCCGGGGACGTTCTCGAAGTCCGTCGGCACCGGCAGGGCGCCCGCGTCGAGGCCGAGCCGCTGGGCGGCGCCCGCCGCGACGGCCCGTGCGACCGGGTGCTCGGAGGCGTGTTCCAGGGCGCCCGCGAGCCGCAGCAGCTCCTTCTCTTCGGCGCCCTCGGCCGCGTACACCTCCTGGAGGGTCATGCGTCCCGTCGTCACCGTGCCGGTCTTGTCGAGGACGATCGTGTCGACGCGGCGGGTGGACTCCAGGACCTCGGGGCCCTTGATGAGGATGCCGAGCTGGGCGCCGCGGCCGGTGCCGACGAGCAGGGCGGTGGGCGTGGCGAGGCCGAGCGCGCAGGGGCAGGCGATGATCAGTACGGCGACGGCGGCCGTGAACGCGGCGGCGGCGCCCACGCCGTTGCCGAGCCAGAAGCCGAGCGTGGCCACGGCGAGCGCGATGACGACGGGGACGAAGACGGCGGCGACGCGGTCGGCGAGGCGCTGCACCTCGGCCTTGCCGCTCTGCGCGTCCTCGACGAGGCGGGCCATGCGGGCCAGTTGGGTGTCGGCGCCGACGCGGGTGGCCTCGACGACCAGGCGCCCGCCCGCGTTCACGGTCGCGCCGGTGACCGCGTCGCCGACTGTGACGTCGGCGGGCACGGACTCGCCGGTCAGCATCGACACGTCGACGGCGGACGCGCCCTCGACCACGGTGCCGTCGGTGGCGACGGTCTCCCCGGGGCGTACGACGAAGCGGTCCCCGACGGCGAGCCGCCCCACCGGGACCCGCGTCTCCGTGCCGTCGGGGCCGAGTACGGACACGTCCTTGGCGCCGAGTTCGAGCAGGGCCCGCAGGGCCGCGCCCGCCTTCCGCTTGGAGCGGGCCTCCAGATAGCGGCCGAGCAGGATGAACGTGACGACCCCCGCGGCCACTTCGAGATAGAGCGCCGAGGAGCTGTCGCCGCGCGCGATCGTGAACTCGAAGCCGTGCCGCATGCCCGGCTCGCCCGCCGTGCCCAGGAACAGCGCCCACACCGACCAGCCGAACGCGGCGAGCGTGCCGAGGGACACCAGGGTGTCCATGGTCGCCGCGCCGTGCCGGGCGTTGGTGAGCGCCGCCTTGTGGAAGGGCAGCCCGCCCCACACGACGACCGGCGCGGCCAGCGTCAGGGACAGCCACTGCCAGTACTCGAACTGGAACGAGGGCACCATCGCGAGCACCACGACGGGCAGCGCGAGGGCGGCGGAGACGAGCAGGCGCTGCAGCAGCCGGTCGGCCTCGGTGAGGTCGGTGCTGACGGGCCGGTCGGCACCGTCGCCCGGCCCGGCGTCCGGTGGGGGCGGGACGATCTCGTGCGCCGAGTAGCCGAGCTTCTCGACGGTGGCGACGAGCTGGCCGACCTCGATCCCGTCCGGGTAGGCGACCTTGGCCTTCTCGGTGGCGAGGTTGACCGAAGCGGTCACGCCCTCCAGGCGGTTCAGCTTCTTCTCGATGCGGGCCGAGCAGGAGGCACAGGTCATTCCGCCGATGGCGAGTTCGACCTCGGAGGTGTTCATGACGGCTCTTTCGGGGAAGGCGCCGGGCCCCGCGGCCGTGGGTGGCGTGCCGCGGGGCCCGGGGGAGGGGCGAGGTGGCGGTCAGGCCTTGCCGACGAGCTCGTAGCCGGCCTCGTCGACCGCGGCGCGGACCGCCTCCTCGTCCAGCGGCGCGGCGGAGACCACGGTCACCTTGCCGCTGGACGCCTCGGCCTTGACCGAGCTGACGCCCGCGAGCTCGCCGATCTCGCTGGACACGGCGCCCTCGCAGTGGCCGCACGTCATGCCCGTCACGGCGAACACCGTGGTGACGGAGTCGGTCTGCGAGGTCTGGGCGTTGGCGGTCATGTCGTTCTCCTCGGTGAAGGGTGTGGACGTGGTGGACGTCTGTGCACGCGTGGGGTCCCGTTGGTTCCAGGGAACCCCTGACGTGCTTCACACTATACCCCTAGGGGGTACTCATCCAAGAGGGGGCGGCGGGCTCTTCTCAGCCGTCTCTGCGGGCCCGGTTGCCGGGCCGGGAGGCCACCCAGGCGCGGATGGTGTCGGCGTACCAGTAGGGCTTGCCGCCCTCGACGTGGTCGGGCTCGGGCAGCAGACCGTGCTTGCGGTAGGAGCGCACGGTGTCGGGCTGGACCCGGATGTGCGCCGCGATGTCCTTGTACGACCAGAGCCTTCGGTCGGTCATGGGTGGCTCCTCCCTGTGCGCGCCCAGGGGCGGCCGGTACGGCCGACGGGGGAGCTGGGCGCGACACTGGCGATCACTCAGCCTGTGCCCGGCGAACGACGCAGAGTGACCGCGCGGGGGCGTCTGTCGACTGGCTGTGACGCAAGACCCGCGTACCCGGGACATGTGTGACAGGAAAAGGGTGTTTGTGACGGAAGTGCCGCTCGCGCAGGGCGTGGACACGGGGCGTGTCCGGGGCGCGTGACTACACGTGGTGGTATTCGTCGGTGTCGCCGTGCCCTCAGCGGCGGCGTCCGGTCGACGCGAACACCGCCCGCTGCCCGGGCGACCCCGGCACCAGGACCAGGCTCGTCTGCTCGCCCGCGAGCCGCTCGGCGGACGGCGGCCCGCTGTGCGCCGGGAGCGGGACCGCCCCGGCGAGCACGAACCGGCGCGGGGTGCAGCCCGTCATGGCCTTGAACTCGCCGCTGAGGTGCGCCTGGTCGTAGAAGCCGCAGAGCGCCGCCGTCTCCGCCTGACTGCGGCCCGCGGCGAGCAGGCGGCGGGCGCGCTGCAGGCGCAGGATCCGGCCGGCCGCCTTCGGGCCGACGCCGATCTGCTCGCGGAACCGGTTCTCCAACTGCCGTACGCTCCAGCCGACCTCCTCCGCGATCCGGGCCACGGACGCCCGGCCACCGGTGCGCGTCAACGCGTCCCAGGCCCGCACGATCCGCGCCGAGCACGGCGGCCCGTCCTGCGACCAGTGGGCGAGGACGTCGTCGAGGAGGCCGAAGCGGTCGCTCCAGCGGGGCAGCGCGGCGAGCGCCGCCGCCAGGTCCCCGACGTGGTCCCGGCGGCCCCGCCCCGGCCGGACGCCGAGCGTGTCCGGGTCCAGGGCGCGCTCGGCCAGCTCGTGCTGTTCCGTGCCGAAGAGCGTGAACGCGGCCCACGGCGTGAGCAGCACCTCGACGCCGGCGATGCGCCCGTCGTGCTCGCCGAGCACCGGCCGCGTGGTGAGCCCGGAGACCACCGAGACCAGCGACACCGGCGGGCGGGTGGAGCCCGGGAGGCCCCGGATGCGCAGTCGGTCACCGAATCCCAGCATCAAGGTGACCGCGCCGATGGGGACTTCGAGCCGTTGCCGGGGCGCGCCGAGGGCGAGCCGGAAGCCGCGGTAGCTGAGGACGCCCGGCCGCAGCCGGGGGTGCGGCCGGGCCAGGGCGACCTCCCAGAGGCCGTCCGGGCCGCGCAGGGAGCGCACCGGGGTGCGCGTACGTGCGTCGTGCCAGCGGCCCGCGTTCATCCGGCCTCCCGCTCGTCGTCGGCCCGGCCCCGCCCGTCGTGGGACAAGCGTGCCGCAACCGCGCGCCGGGCAGGAGGCCCCGGACGGGGCCAGGGCTCCGAGCGGGCAGACAAAGTCCGCCGCGGTACGAAGCGCCCCTAAGGGGCGCGGGGAACTGCGCGACCAGCCCCCACCGGCCCGCAGGAGCAAGACCGCACATCCAGCGAAGCGCTCACGCGCCGCAGGAGCGCAGGAACGAGCGGGTGCGGCGGGCGATCGGCAGCGGCTTGTCCGGCTCGCACGGGTACATGTCCTGCTCGACGATGGCGAACAGGTCGACGTCCAGCTTCTGCGCGGCCTCCAGGACAGGACCGAGCGCGGGCACCCCCGTGGGCGGTTCGCACATCACGCCGCGCGCGACGGCGGGCCCGAACGGCATGTCCTGCGCGCGCACCTCGGCGAGCACGGCCGGGTCGACCTGCTTCAGGTGCAGATAGCCGATGCGCTCGCCGTACGTCTCGATGAGCTTGACGCTGTCGCCGCCGCAGTACGCGTAGTGCCCGGTGTCCAGGCACAGCGAGACCAGGTCGGAGTCCGTGCCGTCCAGGAACCGGGCGACGTTCTCCTCGGTGTCGATGTGGGTGTCGGCGTGCGGGTGGACGACGATCGTGAGGCCGTAGCGCTCGCGCACCTCGCGGCCCAGGCGCTCGGTCTGGGTGGTGAGCTGGCGCCACTGCCCGGGGGTGAGGGTGGCGTCCTCCAGGACCTCGCCGGTCTTGTCGTCGCGCCAGAAGGACGGGATGACGACGAGGTGGCGTGCGCCCATCGCCCGGGTCAGCTCGGCGATCGCGGAGACGTGGTCCCAGGTCCTGTCCCAGACGTCCGGGCCGTGGTGCAGGCCCGTGAAGACCGTTCCGGCGGACACCTTGAGGCCGCGGCGGTCCGTCTCGGCGGTCAGCCGCGCCGGGTCGGTCGGCAGATAGCCGTACGGGCCCAGCTCGATCCACTCGTAACCGGAGTCGGCGACTTCGTCCAGGAAGCGCGTCCAGGGGACCTGCTGGGGATCCTCGGGGAACCACACGCCCCAGGAGTCGGGGGCGGAGCCGATGCGGATGCGGGACAGAGCCGACGATGCCGACGATGGGGTCAAGGGGGTCTTGGTCGCCATGGGCGTCAGCCTCCACGGCGGCCGAGAAGAGTGTCAAGGAGTAGTCCGAATGTAAGGACAAAATGTTGACAGGGTTCCTGGGACGGGATTAGACCTGAGGCAGGCGACGACAGGCTGCCTCCAGGAAGGGATGTGCAGGGTGAGCGATCCGAACACCGATCCGTACGACGCGTACGACGTCATCACGATGGGCCGGATCGGGGTGGACCTCTACCCCCTGCAGACCGGGGTGCCGCTCTCGAAGGTCACGACGTTCGGGAAGTTCCTCGGCGGCTCGGCCACCAACGTGGCGGTCGCGGCGGCGCGGCTCGGGCGGCGCGTGGGCGTGGTCACGCGGACCGGACAGGACCCCTTCGGCACGTATCTGCGCGAGCAGCTGCGGGAGTTCGGGGTCGACGACCGGTGGGTCGGCGCGGTCGCCGGCCTGCCCACGCCCGTGACGTTCTGCGAGATCTTCCCGCCCGACGACTTTCCGCTGTACTTCTACCGGCAGCCCAAGGCGCCCGACCTGGAGCTGTCCGCCGCCGAGCTCGACCTCGACGCGATCGCCGAGGCCAGCATCTTCTGGGTCACCGGGACGGGGCTCTGCGCCGAGCCCAGCCGGACCGCGACCATCGCCGCGCTCGGGGCGCGCTCCGGCGGCATCACCGTCTTCGACCTCGACTGGCGGCCGATGTTCTGGAGCGACCCCGACGAAGCCCGGCCGCACTATGCCGCCGCGCTGCGGCACGCGAGTGTCGCCGTGGGCAACGTGGACGAGGTCGAGATCGCCACCGGGGTGCGGGAGCCCCGGGCCGCGGCGGGGGCGCTGCTCGCCGCGGGCGTCGAGCTCGCCGTGGTCAAGCAGGGGCCCAAGGGGGTGCTCGCCATGAACCAGGCGGGGGACACCGTCGAGGTGCCGCCGCTGCCGGTGACCGTCCTCAACGGGCTCGGGGCCGGGGACGCGTTCGGTGGGGCGCTGTGTCACGGGCTGCTTGCGGGGTGGGAGTTGGAGCGGGTGATTCGGTACGCGAACGCGGCGGGGGCGATCGTCGCCTCTCGGCTGGAGTGTTCGTCGGCGATGCCGTACGCCGGTGAGGTTGAAGCTGCGCTTCAGGCGGGGGCTGTCCTGTGAACCGTTGGACTCGCAGTACCGTGCGCCGTGGGCCGTGCCCACCCGTGCCGCCCTGCGGCACGATTGCCCACAGTGGTGGGGAGGTGGTCGCGTGACCACCGTAGACGTGGGCGAGCTCGTGCGGACCCGGGTGCGGGAGCCCGAAGCCATCGCCGAGGCCGCCGCCCGGCGTAAGCGGCGGGAGCTGGTCGGCGACTCCGGGCGGCTGATGATCATCGCGGCGGACCACCCGGCCCGCGGCGCCCTCGGCGTCGGCAAGGACCCGATGGCCATGGCCGACCGGGCCGACCTCCTCGCCCGCCTGTGCCTCGCCCTGTCCCGCCCCGGCGTGGACGGCGTGCTGGCCACCGCCGACATCCTGGACGACCTGCTGCTGCTCGGCGCGCTCGACGGCAAGGTCGTCATGGGGTCGATGAACCGCGGCGGCCTCGCGGGCGCCGCCTTCGAGCTGGACGACCGCTTCACCGGCTACCGCCCCCGGGACCTGCGCCGCCTCGGCTTCGACGCGGGCAAGCTGCTGCTCCGCGTCGACTACACCGACCCCGGGTCCCTCACCACCCTGGAGGCCACCGCCCGCGCCGTCGACGCCATGGCCGCGCGCAGGCTGCCCGTGTTCGTGGAGCCGTTCCTGTGCCGCAGGTCCGACGACGGCGTGCTGCGCAACGACCTGAGCGCGGCGGCCGTCACCCGGTCCATCGCCATCGCCGCGGGACTCGGCGGCACCTCGGCGTACACCTGGCTGAAGGTCCCCGTCACCGAGAACCCCGACGACATGGCCCGCGTCATGGAGACCTCGACGCTGCCCGCCGTGCTGCTCGGCGGCGACATCGCCGGGGACGCGGACGCCGCGTACGAGAAGTGGCGCGGCGCCCTGCGGCTGCCCACCGTGCAGGGCCTGGTCGCCGGGCGGACGCTGCTGTACCCGGCGGACGGCGATGTCGCGGGCGCCGTCGACACCGCGGTCGGCCTGCTGTAGCCGTGACGTACGCAATCAGGAGGAGCCCCGCATGACGTACGTACCAAAAGGAAGTGCGGCCGACGGGCCCTACGCCGTCGCCATCGACCCGAAAAGCGCAGCCTGGACGTATGCGGGGCTGCGTGTCGTCGAGATCCCGGCCGGTGGATCGCACTCCTTCGCCACCGGTGAGAGTGAATGGATCGTGCTCCCGCTGACCGGCGGCTGTACGGTGCACGCGGAGGGCGAGATCATCGAACTCCTGGGCCGTGGGAGCGTGTTCAGCGGAGTCACCGACTTCGCTTACGTGCCCCGTGACGCCCACATCCAAATCGCCTCCGGCGTGGGAGGCCGCTTCGCCCTGGCAGGAGCGAAGTGCGAGCGCCGACTCCCCGCCCGCTACGGCCCCGCGCCGGAGGTCCCCGTCGAAGCGCGCGGCAGCGGAAGCTGCGCGCGCCAGGTCCGCAACTTCGCGTCCGCGGACGCCTTCGACTGTGACCGGCTCATCGCCGTGGAGGTGATCACGCCGGGCGGCAACTGGTCCTCGTATCCGCCGCACAAGCACGACGAGCACCGTCCCGGCGTCGAGTCGGTCCTCGAAGAGATCTACTACTTCGAGATCGAGGGCGAGCACGGCTTCGGCTACCAGCGGGTGTTCCCCTCCCGCGAGGGCGGCACCGACGTGCTCGCCGAGGTGCGTTCCGGCGACGCGGTGCTCGTGCCCGACGGCTGGCACGGCCCGTCCATCGCCCAGCCGGGGCACCCCATGTACTACCTGAACGTCATGGCGGGACCGGGGGACGAGCGGGAGTGGAAGATCTGCTTCCACCCCGACCACACGGAGGGTTACCGATGAGCGATACGCAGGGGGGCACGCGCGCCGCGCCCGGCACGGTCCGGCTCACGACGGCCCAGGCCCTGGTGCGCTTCCTGGGGCGCCAGTTCACCGAGCGGGACGGCGAGCGGCGCCGCCTCATCGGCGCGACCTGGGGCATCTTCGGGCACGGCAACGTCGCGGGCCTCGGCCAGGCGCTCGTGGAGTACGGCGAGCAGATGCCGTTCCACCAGGGCCGCAACGAACAGGCCATGGTGCACGCGGCCGTCGGGTACGCCCGGCAGTGCGGGCGCCTGGCCACGCACGCCGTGACCACGTCCATCGGGCCCGGTGCCACCAACCTCGTCACGGGTGCGGCCCTCGCGACCGTCAACCACCTGCCGGTGCTCCTGCTGCCCGGCGACACCTTCGCCACCCGCCCCGCCGACCCGGTGCTCCAGCAGCTCGAAGTGCCCTATGCGGGCGACGTGTCCGTGAACGACTGCCTGCGGCCCGTCTCGAAGTACTTCGACCGTGTCACCCGCCCCGAGGCGCTGATCCCGGCCGCGCTGCAGGCGATGCGCGTGCTCACCGACCCCGTCGAGACGGGCGCCGTCACCCTCGCGCTCCCGCAGGACGTGCAGGCGGAAGGCTACGACTGGCCCGAGGAGTTCTTCGTCGAGCGGGTGTGGACGGTACGCCGCCAGGCCCCCGACCCCGCCGAACTCGCCGCCGCCGCCCGCCTCGTGCGCGACAGCGACCGGCCCCTGATCATCGCGGGCGGCGGCGTCCACCACAGCGCCGCCGAGCAGGCCCTCGCCGACCTCGCCGCCGCCACCGGCATCCCCGTCGCCGCCACCCAGGCCGGGAAGGGCTCGCTGCGCCACGACCACCCCGCCGACGTCGGCGGCATCGGCCACACCGGCACCGCGACCGCCGACGAACTCGCCCGCACCGCCGACCTGGTGATCGGTGTCGGCACCCGCTACACCGACTTCACCACCGCGTCCGGCACCCTCTTCGGCGCGCCCGGCGTGCGCTTCCTCAACATCAACGTCGCCGCGTTCGACGCGCACAAGATGGCGGGCGCCACGGTCGTCGCCGACGCCCGCGCCGCCATCGAAGGCCTGCGGGACATGCTGTCCGGCCACCGCGTCGACCCGGCGTACGCGGTGGAGTACACCGACGACAAGGAGCGCTGGGAGCGGCGTGTTGACGAGGCTTTCGCCGCCTACGCGGCGGACGAGCCCGATGTGCGGCCCACCCAGACACAGGTCCTCGGCCTCCTCGACGAGCTGGTCACCGACGCCGACGTCCTCATCAACGCGGCCGGATCGCTCCCCGGCGACCTGCACAAGCTGTGGCGGGCCCGCTCGCCCCGGCAGTACCACGTGGAGTACGGCTACTCCTGCATGGGCTACGAGATCCCGGCCGCGATCGGGGTGTCCCTGGCCTCGCCCGAGCGGCCCGTGTGGGCGCTGGTCGGCGACGGGACGTACCTGATGATGCCCACCGAGATCGTCACGGCCGTGCAGGAGAACATCCCGATCAAGGTCGTGATCCTGCAGAACCACGGGTACGCGTCCATCGGCGGCCTCTCCGAGTCCGTCGGCGGCGAACGCTTCGGCACCGCCTACCGCCACCGCGCGCCCGACGGCACCTACACGGGCCCCCCGCTGCCCGTCGACCTCGCCGCCAACGCGGCCTCCCTCGGACTGCCGGTGCGGCGCGCGAAGACCGTCGGCGACCTGCGCGAGGCCCTGCGCGAAGCACGCGAAGCGGACGGCCCCACATGTGTCTACGTGGAGACGGAAACGGCAGACACAGTGTCGGGCCCGCCCCCGGCACAGGCGTGGTGGGATGTGCCCGTGGCCGAGACCGCGACCCGGGCGTCGGCGGTCAAGGCACGCGAGGAGTACGACCGGCACGTGTCCGCCCGGCGCCGCCATCTGTGAAGGAGTTCTTGGCATGACGAGCACGACGAAGACCGTCGACCACTGGATCGGCGGCAAGAGCGTCGAGGGCGCGTCCGGCACGTACGGCCCGGTCACCGACCCGGCGACCGGTGCCGTGACGACCCGGGTGGCGTTCGCGTCCGTGGCCGAGGTGGACGCGGCGGTCGCCGCCGCGCAGGCCGCGTACCTGACCTGGGGTCAGTCCTCGCTCGCGCAGCGCACCTCGATCCTGTTCAAGTTCCGGGCGCTGCTCGACGCGCACCGCGACGAGATCGCCGAGCTGATCACCGCCGAGCACGGCAAGGTGCACTCCGACGCCCTCGGCGAGGTCGCCCGCGGCCTGGAGGTCGTCGACCTGGCCTGCGGCATCAACGTGCAGCTCAAGGGCGAGCTGTCCACGCAGGTCGCCAGCCGCGTGGACGTCTCCTCCATCCGGCAGCCCCTCGGCGTCGTCGCGGGCATCACGCCCTTCAACTTCCCGGCCATGGTGCCGATGTGGATGTTCCCGCTCGCCATCGCGTGCGGCAACACCTTCGTGCTCAAGCCGAGCGAGAAGGACCCGTCGGCCGCGATGAAGGTCGCGGAGCTGCTCGCCGAGGCGGGCCTGCCGGACGGCGTGTTCAACGTCGTCCATGGTGACAAGGTGGCCGTGGACCGCCTCCTGGAGCACCCGGACGTGGCGGCCGTGTCCTTCGTGGGCTCCACCCCCATCGCCCGCTACATCCACACCACCGCTTCCGCCAACGGCAAGCGCGTGCAGGCCCTCGGCGGAGCCAAGAACCACATGCTGGTCCTGCCCGACGCCGACCTGGACGCGGCCGCCGACGCCGCCGTCTCGGCCGCGTACGGCTCGGCGGGCGAGCGCTGTATGGCCATCTCGGCCGTCGTCGCCGTCGGCGCGGTCGGCGACGAACTCGTCGCGAAGATCAAGGAGCGCGCCGAGAAGATCAAGATCGGTCCCGGCAACGACCCGGCCTCCGAGATGGGCCCGCTCATCACCGCCGCCCACCGCGACAAGGTCGCCTCATACGTGGCGGGCGCCGCAGCCCAGGGCAGCGAGGTCGTCCTGGACGGCACCGGCTACACCGTCGAGGGCCACGAGGACGGCCACTGGATCGGGCTCTCGCTGCTCGACCGGGTGCCGGTGACGGCGGACGCGTACAAGGACGAGATCTTCGGCCCGGTCCTGTGCGTGCTGCGCGTGGAGACGTACGAGGAGGGCCTCGCCCTCATCAACGCCTCGCCGTTCGGCAACGGCACCGCGATCTTCACCCGGGACGGCGGCGCCGCGCGCCGCTTCCAGCTGGAGGTCGAGGCGGGCATGGTCGGCGTGAACGTGCCGATCCCGGTGCCGGTGGGCTACCACTCCTTCGGCGGCTGGAAGGACTCGCTCTTCGGCGATCACCACATCTACGGCAACGACGGCACGCACTTCTACACCCGCGGCAAGGTCGTCACGACCCGCTGGCCGGACCCGTCGGACGCGCCGGCGGGGGTCGACCTGGGGTTCCCGCGCAACCACTGAGCAGTCGCGAAGCAGGTGACGAAGCCGTCCGGATTCCGGACGGCTTCGTTTCTTTTTCGGGGTTCGGGCTGCGGTTCTCGTGGAGAGGGGATGAAACGGGTGACGCAGGCTGCACTCGTAATCGACCTTGCTATCAAAGGTCATGGGTGAAATCGATCAGGTGAAATTCACCTATGGCTGCGAAGGGCTGGGAATCAACGGCGAGTTGGCTACGTGAAGGGCTGCGGATTCCGTAGGTAATCGGGCATTGACGTTCCCCTTACGCCGGGGTTTCCATGACGGCTCTGCCGCCCGAACCGAACGGAACCGCCGCATGAGCGAAACGCTTCGCACGCTGCCCGAGCCCGTGGCCGTGCCCGCTTCCGCGCCGACGGAACCGGCGGCTCCCACGGCCGCCGAGGCCCCGCGCAAGCTGAAGCGTTCCATCGGCGTCGTCGGCGGCACCCTGCTCACGCTGTCCTGCGTCACGCCCGCCTCCACGCTCTTCGTCGTCGTACCCGACCTCTTCTCCACCCTCGGCACCGCCACCGCCCTCACCATCGCCATCGGCGCGCTGCTCTGCGTGGGCGTCGCCTTCTGCTACTCGGAGCTGGGCACCCTCATCCCCAGCGCGGGCGGCGAGTACGCGATGGTGTCGACCATGGCCGGACGGCTCGCGGGCTGGCTCGTCTTCGTCCTCTCCCTGCTCGTCGTGATGATCGTGCCGCCCGTGATCGCCATGGGCACGGCCGACTACCTCGCCCCCGTCGTCCACCTCGACCCGTCCTACGCGGGCGCCGGAGTCATGCTCCTCGCCACCCTCGCGGGCCTCCTCGACCTGCGGGCCAACGCGTGGATCACCGGGATCTTCCTCGTCCTCGAGGTGATCGCCGCGGGAGTGGTGGCGGTGCTGGGGTTCGCGCACGCGGAGCGGGGGGCGGGGAGCCTCGTGGACCTCACCGTGGCCACGGGGTCCGGCTCCGGCGACGGCACGAAAGCCGTCACCGCCATGCTGATCGTCTCCGGGCTCGCCATCGCCCTCTTCGTCACCCAGGGCTTCTCCACCGCCGTGTACCTCTCCGAGGAGATGGAGAACCCGCGCAGGAACGTCGCCCGTACCGTGCTGCTCACCCTCGGCATCTCGGCCGTCGTGCTCCTCGTGCCCGTCGCCGCGATCACCATGGGCGCACCCGACCTCGCCGCGCTCACCAGCGGGGACATCGGCGCGATGGTCGCCGCCTGGTCCAGCTCCGGGGTCGGCACCTTCATCAGCCTGTGCGTCGCCCTCGCCATCATCAACGCGGGCATCGTCATGGTCATCCAGAACTCCCGCGTCCTCTTCGCCTCCGCCCGCGACAAGGCGTGGCCCGCGCCCGTGAACTCCGTCCTGTCCCGGCTCGGGCGCTTCGGCTCGCCGTGGGTCGCCACGCTCCTGGTCGGCGTGCCCGGCGCGGCCCTCTGCTTCGTCAACCTCGACACCCTGTACGGGGTGACCGGGGTGTCCGTCACCGGGATGTACCTCCTCGTCGCCGTCGCCGCGCTGCTCGCCCGGCGGGGGTCCCACGGGGCCGCTCCCGCGTGGCGCATGCCGCTGTGGCCCGGGGTGCCCGTGGTCCTCATCGCCGTCCTCGCCTACGTCCTGAGCCAGCAGGAGGCGCCCTATCTGCTGTGGACCGGGGGGATCGTGGGCGTGGCGACGCTGTACTGGGCGCTGTACCTGCGGCCGCGGCGGGAGAGCCGGTGGCTGGTGACGGTCCCCACGGACTAGGTGTATTGACTCGCAGGGTTGTTGACGCGGCTGATGGGTCGGCGCCCCAGCCCCCGAGGGCAGCGCTAGGCGCGGAGGCGGCGTTCCACGGCCGGCCAGTCATCCGGGTCGATCGTCTCGGAGGGGCGGGCCGTCAGGAGGTCGAGGTCCTTGAAGCCGCTGGAGGTGGAGACGCAGACGACGGGACCCTCCTGGGGCCCGAGCCGGCGGAGGCCGGCGAGGGCCGCGGCGGCGGAGAGCTCCGCCCAGATCCCGTTCCGAGCCAGCTCGGAGCGCGCGGCGGTCATCTCGTCGTCGGTGACGAGCAGGGCCGCGCCGTGCGACTCGCGGAGGGCGACGACCCCACGGTAGCCACCGACGGGACAGGCGATGGCGTACGCGGCGGTGGGCCCCAGAGGGACATGCGCCGCGGGCACCCCGTCCCGCACGGCCGCGGCAAGCGGCCCCCCGGCGGCAGGCTCGCACCCGTACAGAAGAGGCACCCGCTCGGCACACCCGAGCCGCACCAGCTCGGCGAACCCCTTCCAGATGCCGAACAGCATCTCTCCGTAGCCGGTGGGCACGAACGCCACGCGCGGGACGACACCGAGGTCGGCGAACATCTCGTAGGCGAGCGTCTTGTAACCCTCGGGCCCGAACCCGTGCCCGGTGTGCGCGGCGGGCGTGAGATTGCTGACGGGGTGGTACCCGGTCCGCTCGGCGATCCGCCGGAGAAGCGGCCACCGCGCCTCCGCGGGGACGCGCAGCACAACGGCCCCGTAGCCGCGCAGAAACGCGTCGACGGCGGGCGGCACCTCCGCCGAGGTGAGGACGACGCACCGCAGCCCGGCCCTAGCGGCGTACGCCGCCGCGGAGGCACCGTGGTTGCCGGAGGAGGCGACGACGACCCCCGCCGCGCCGACGCCGGCCGCCGCGCCGACGGCGACCCGGTTGAGCCGGTCCTTGTGGCTCCAGGTCGGATTGCGGGACTCGTCCTTGATCCACACCCCGTCCTCCAGGGGCACCAGCGGAGTGCCCCCCTCCGCGAGCCCGGGGGAGTGCAGGGGCGGAAGCAGCGGCGCCCACCGCTCGTGCCCGCGCGGCCGCTCCGCGGCGGTCGCGAAGAAGTCGGCGGGCACCTTGTCGTAGGCGTAATCGACCTCTACGGGGTACGCGACGGACTCCGTAGACGTGACCGGGCAGCCCTCGGTGAGCGGTGGCCACAGCGGGAACCGCACGGAGGGGTCGCCGAGCGAGCGCTGGCCGATGGCCAGTGATTCCGTGGGGACGGCGGGGCCGCCGGGGGCCGCGGGCGGAGGTGTCATGGGTCAACAGGGTAGGCGCCCCTGACAGTTGACTCGCTGAGGGGCGCGGCGGCAAGGGCGGGACCCGGCCCCCGCCTACCGCGTCGGTGGTACGCCAGCACCCCGCCGTACTTCCCGGGGAGGCCCCGGGGTTCCGACCGCCGGGGGCATTGGTTGTCGGCGGGCCCCCGTACCGTTGACGCCATGGATCTACGACGGCCCAAGGCCGGAGCCTGGAAGGCCGCGCTGCGCGGGCCGAGGCGGCTGTTCGCCGCCGCGGCCGCCGTGGTGGTGCTCGCCGGGGCGGGTACGTTGACGGTGGTGCCGGCGCTGTCGGACGAGGGCCCGGACGTGCGGCGCTCGGACCAGACGCTCGCCATGGGCAAGGCGGCCGACGGCCAGGACGTGCGGATCGACACGTCGTACTTCACGGCGGGCGACCCCGGCGAGAAGCGCCCCGCCGTCCTCGTCGGGCATGGCTTCGGCGGCAGCAAGAGCGATGTGCGCGAGCAGGCCGAGAAGCTCGCCCGCAAGGGCTACGCGGTCATGACGTGGTCCGCGCGCGGCTTCGGCAAGTCCACCGGCCGGATCGGTCTGAACGACCCGAAGGGCGAGGTCGCCGACGTCTCCCGGCTCATCGACTGGCTGGCCGAGCGCCCCGAGGTGCGCCTCGACAAGGCGGGCGACCCGCGTGTGGGCGTCACGGGCGCCTCGTACGGCGGCGCGGCCGCGCTGCTCGCCGCCGGGTACGACCAGCGGGTCGACGCGATCGCCCCGGTGATCACGTACTGGAACCTGGCGGACGCCCTGTTCCCCCAGGGCGTGTTCAAGAAGCTGTGGGCCGGGATCTTCCTCAGCGCGGGCGGCGGCTGCGACCGGTTCGAGAAGCGGCTGTGCGAGATGTACGACCGGGTCGCGGTGGCCGGGAAGCCGGACGCGAAGGCGCGTGAGCTGCTGTCCGAGCGCAGCCCGTCCGCCGTCGGCGACCGCATCAAGGTGCCCGCGCTGATCGTGCAGGGCCAGACCGACTCGCTGTTCACGCTCAACCAGTCCGACGCCATGGCCAGGGCGATCCGCGACAACCACGCCCCCGTGTCGGTCGACTGGATCGCGGGCGGGCACGACGGCGGCGACATGGAGACCGACCGGGTCGCGGGCCGGGTCGGCACCTGGTTCGACCGCTATCTGAAGGACGACAAGGGCGTCGACACCGGCCCCGCCTTCCGCGTCACGCGCACCGGAGGCATCGACTCCACAGACGGCGCGGCCACCCTGCGCGGCGCGAGCGCCGACCGCTACCCGGGCCTGGAGAGCGGCGTCCGCGACGTGCCCCTCGCCGGGCGCCCACAGACCTTCGACAACCCCGCGGGCGCCTCGCCGCCCGCCGTGTCCGCGCTGCCCGGCATCGGCACGGCGGCCGGTGGCGGCGGCCGCGGCGGCGGTCTCGCCCAGCTCTCCTCGCTCGGCATCGGCGTCTCCCTCGACTTCCCCGGCCAGAACGCGTCGTTCGAGTCGAAGCCGGTCTCCGAAGACCTGCACGTCACCGGCGCGCCGACCGTGCGGGCGCATGTGAAGTCCGACAGCGAGGACACGGTCCTCTTCGGGAAGGTGTACGACGTCGGGCCCGGCGGCGACCAGCGGGTCCTGCCCGCCCAACTCGTCGCACCGGTGCGGGTGGCGGACGCCGTGGACGGCGTGGACGTCGACCTGACGCTGCCCGCCGTCGACCACGAGTTGAAGAAGGGCCACCGGCTGCGCCTCGTGCTCGCCTCGACCGACCTCGGCTACGCCTCACCGGCCCGACCGGCCGCGTACACGGTGTCGTTGAAGAGCGACCTGAAGGTCCCGACGGCCCCCGGCGTGGACACCGCCGCGGCCCCGCTGCCCGCCTGGGTGTGGTGGCTGCCGATCACCGGCGCCGTCCTCGCGGTGGGCCTGCTGGTCCTCGGCCGCAGGCGCACCACGGCGCCCGCGCCCGACCCGGCGCTCGCCGAAGTCCCCCTGCAGATCACGGACCTGAGCAAGCGGTACGCGAAGTCGACCGACCGGTACGCGGTCCGGGACGTCTCCTTCCGCGTCGAGAAGGGCCAGGTCCTCGGCCTGCTCGGGCCGAACGGCGCGGGCAAGACGACGACCCTGCGCATGCTCATGGGCCTCATCCGCCCCGACGCGGGCGAGATCCGCGTCTTCGGCCGCGCGATCCGGCCCGGCGCGCCCGTCCTGTCCCGGGTCGGCGCGTTCGTCGAGGGCGCCGGTTTCCTGCCGCACCTCTCCGGCCGGGAGAACCTGGAGCTGTACTGGGCCGCCACCGGCCGCCCCGCCGCGGACGCCCACCTCGACGAGGCCCTGGAGATCGCCGGGCTCGGCGACGCCCTCGCCCGCGCGGTGCGGACGTACTCCCAGGGCATGCGTCAGCGCCTCGCCATCGCCCAGGCCATGCTCGGCCTGCCGGACCTGCTCATCCTCGACGAGCCGACCAACGGCCTCGACCCGCCGCAGATCCGCGAGATGCGCGAGGTGATGATCCGGTACGCCGAGGGCGGGCGCACCGTCATCGTCTCCAGCCACCTCCTCGCGGAGGTCGAGCAGTCCTGCACGCACCTGGTCGTCATGGACCGAGGCCGCCTCGTCCAGGCGGGGCCCGTGGACGAGATCGTCGGCTCCGGAGACACGCTCCTGGTCGGCCTCGCCGCCGACGTCCCGGACCCGCTGGTGGAGAAGGTGGCGTCGCTGCCGGGCGTGGTGTCGGCCACGCGCGCGGAGGGCGGGCTCCTGGTGCGCCTCGAAGGACCGGGGACCGGGGACGGCTCCCCGGCGGCGCGGCTGCTCGTCGAACTCGTACGGCTCGAAGTCCCCGTCGAGTCCGCCGGACCGCACCGCCGCCTGGAGGACGCGTTCCTGACCCTGATCGGAGGCACCGCATGACGGCGACCGAGAGCACACCGGACGCACCCGACGCGACGGACGCCCCCGACGTGCCGGACGCGACGAATGCGACGGACGCTTCGAAGGCGTCGGTCGCGGTGGGCGTGGCCGACGCGGTGACCGCCGACCCCGGAGCGGGCCCCGGTGAGCGCGCCACCGCGCCCGGATACCGCGCCGGGCGCACCCTGCCCCTGCGCGTCGAGGCGGTCCGCCAGCTCAAGCGGCGGCGCACCCTGGTGATGGGCGGCATCCTCGCCCTGCTCCCGTTCGTGCTGCTCATCGCCTTCGCCGTCGCAGGGTCGCCGGGCGGGCGGAACGACCAGGTCACCCTCATGGACACGGCGACGGCGTCCGGCGTGAACTTCGCCGCGACCTGTCTGTTCGTGTCGGCCGGGTTCCTGCTGGTGATCCCCGTGGCGCTGTTCTGCGGGGACACCGTCGCCTCCGAGGCGGGCTGGTCCAGCCTGCGCTATCTGCTCGCGGCGCCCGTGCCCCGAGCCCGGCTGCTGTGGTCCAAGCTCGCCGTGGCGCTCGGCCTGAGCGCCGCCGCGATGCTGCTGCTTCCGGTGGTCGCGCTCGCGGTCGGGGTGGCGGCGTACGGGTGGGGGCCGCTGGAGATCCCGACCGGTGGCACGCTCGACGCGGGCACGGCCGCGCAGCGCCTGGCGATCGTGGTGGCGTACGTCTTCGTGTCGCAACTCGTCACCGCGGGCCTCGCCTTCTGGCTGTCGACGAAGACCGACGCCCCGCTGGGCGCGGTCGGCGGCGCCGTCGGTCTCACCATCGCCGGGAACGTCCTGGACGCCGTGACGGCCCTCGGGAGCTGGCGCGACTTCCTGCCCGCGCACTGGCAGTTCGCCTGGGCGGACGTGTTCCAGCCGACTCCGGAGTGGGGCGGCATGATCCAGGGGTCGGCGATCTCGGTGACGTACGCCCTGGTGCTGTTCGCGCTCGCGTTCCGGGGGTTCTCGCGGAAGGACGTGGTGTCGTAGGCGGGGTGGGTCCCGGGGTGGTGCAGGTGCGCGGGCGCCGGGGCAGGCGCGGGCGCCGGGGCTCGGCGGAGGCGGAGGATCGACTTCCGCTCGCCGTGGCCGACTTGAGACCCTTCCGCAACATCCGGGATCGATCGTCCTGGGCCCCTCGGCCGTCACAGTCACGAGCGCTGACGAGACGAACCGGGGGACCGACCCATGAAACACACGCCCTTCTCACGCACCCGCAGCCACACCCGCGCACGCACCCGCATACCTGACCGACGCCGCCGCACCGCGCTGGCCGCCGCCCTCCTCGCGGGCGGCATGCTCCTCGCGGGCTGCAGCGGCGGCGGGGACGACAGCGGCGGCGACAAGCGCCGCACGGCGAGCAAGGAACGCGGGTCGAACGCGCTGCCCGCGCCCGCACCGGCGGTCCCCGACGGGGCGCGGGACTCGCGGGAGCAACAGGACGGCAAGCGCGACGACATCGCCCCCAGTCCCACCCCCGCCGACATGCGCTCCACCTTCGCCCTGGACGTCGACACCGCCTCGTACGGCTTCGCCCGCCGCACCCTGGACCGGGGCAGCCTGCCCGACCCGGCGACGGTGCGCCCCGAGGAGTTCGTCAACAGCTTCCGGCAGGACTACCGCAAGCCCGACGGCGACGGCTTCTCCGTGAGCGTGGACGGCGCCCGCACCAACGCCGACGGCTGGTCCCTGATGCGCGTCGGCCTCGCCACCCGCCCGGACGACGAGGAGCGCCGCCGCCCGCCCGCCGCCCTCACGTTCGTCATCGACATCTCCGGCTCCATGGCCGAGCCGGGCCGCCTCGACCTGGTCAGGAAGTCCCTGGGCGTCATGACCGACCAGCTGCGCGACGACGACTCGGTGGCCCTCGTGACCTTCAGCGACCGTGCCGAGACGGTCCTGCCCATGACCCGCCTCGGCGACCACCGCGACCGCGTGCACGGCGCCGTCGACGCACTGCGCCCCACCGCGTCCACGAACGTGGAGGCGGGCATCACCACCGGCTACGACACCGCGTCCCGCGGCCTGCGCAAGGGCGCCACCAACCGCGTCGTACTGCTCTCCGACGCCCTCGCCAACACCGGCGACACCAGCGCCGACGGCATCCTGCGCCGGGTCGAGGACGCCCGCAGGGCGCACGGCATCACGCTGTTCGGCGTCGGCGTGGGCAGCGACTACGGAGACGCCCTGATGGAACGGCTCGCCGACCGGGGCGACGGCCACACCACGTACGTGGCGGACGAGAAGGACGCCCGCAAGGTGTTCTGCGAGCAACTGCCCGCCAACATCGACCTGCGCGCCCGCGACGCCAAGGCCCAGGTGTCCTTCGACCCGCGGACGGTCGAGCGGTTCCGGCTCATCGGGTACGACAACCGGCGCGTCGCCGACGACGACTTCCGCGACGACCGCGTGGACGGCGGGGAGGTCGGGCCCGGCCACACCGTGACGGCCCTGTACGCGGTCCGCACCCGGCCCGGCGCGAGCGGCCCGCTGGCCACGGCGCACGTCCGCTGGCTCGACCCGGAGAGCCGCGCCCCGCGCGAGGAGTCGGCCGACCTCCGCGCCGGCGACCTGGACGGCACGCTGGACAAGGCCGACCCGCGCTTCCAAGTGGCCGCCACCGCCGCGTACTTCGCCGACGGGCTGCGCTCGCCGTACGACCGCCCCGACGGCGGCGAGACATACGGCGAGGACGGCCGGGAGGACTACGGCAGCCAGGGCGAGGACAGCACGACGACACCGCTGCCGGGCGCCCCGTCGCCGGACCGGCTCGAGCAGTGGGCGCGCGGCCTCGCGTACACGACGGACGACGAGGACGTGCGCGATCTCGCGGAGAGCATCCGCAAGGCGAACGACCTGCGGGAGCGGGCGCCCACACGGCAGGACACGACGCCGCCCGCCCCGTACGCCACGGGGACACCGGCGCCGGGGTACGGCGGGTCCACGCCGCGCTGACGGAGGCGACTGCGGCTTCGGTCGTACCCGCCGCCGCAGCGCCGCGCGCCCCGCAGTGCCGCGCGCCCCCCTCAGCGCCCTCCGCCGCACAACTCCCGTTCCGCCCGCACCGGATCGTTCGGGAAGCGGAACGACGTCCGCTCCAGGGCGCCGGCGGCGTTGCGCAGGAAGCGCCCCGGTGTGAGGGGGGCGCGCGTGGCGGCGCGCAGTTCGGCGAGCGGGCCGCAGCCGAGGGCGCGGCGGGCGGCGGCCACCCGGGCCGGGTCGAGTCCGGACGGCAGGTCGGCGGTGCCGCGGTCGGCGACGACCCACTCGTCGGGCAGCCACTTGTCGTGGCCCACGCGCGCGTGGGCGATGCGCTGGGAGTGGGCGGCCAGGGGGTAGGCGAGGCCGATGGGGTCGAGGGCGGCGCCGTCGAGGGGGACGACGGTGCCGTTGAGGCCGAGGGTGGCGTAGAAGCCGGTCACGGCGGGGGCGGCGGCGTCGACGCGGGTGCGGGAGACGAACAGGGCGGAAGCGCCGCCGTGCCCGGCCGCGCGCACCTCGCGCGCGTAGGCCGCGTTCTCGCGGTAGCCGCCGAAGGTGTGGTGGACGGGGTGGGCGGCGGCGTTCTGCCGTACGTACACCCCGCGTTCGTCCGCGATGCCGCCGGGCCCGATGTGCCCCTCGTACCCGATCCGCAGCACGGCGGCGCACACCACGGCCCACCCGCACACCCCCGTGGCGGCCAGCGCCCACGCGCGCGTGGCGGGCACCAGGAAGACCGGCAGGACCATCAGGAACAGTCCCGGCAGGAACATCCGGGCGTGCATGAAGTCACCGCCGACCTTGATGACGTACGCCCAGCAGAGCAGGCCCGCGAGGACGGGGGCGAGTGCCGGGACGAGCGGTACGGTCGGGTGGGCGGGCCCGGACATCGCGGCGGGCGCGGCCGCCCCGGCGCGCACGGACCACTCGCCGCGTGCGGACAGCCGGGTGCGCCCCGACGGCAGCACCGCCGCCACCACGAACAGCGCGGGCACCCACAGCAGATACGGTCCGGCGAAGTCGCCGAGGTAGCCCAGGCCGCGCCCCCACAGGCTCTGCGAGGCCTCCTTGGTGACGCCGGGCAGCGGCACCAGATGCCCGTAGTAGCCCATGCGGAAGATCTCGTACGCGACCGGCAGCGCCCCCGCCGCGCCCGCACCGGCCAGCGCGGCGCGCCGGGAGGGGCGCGCGCTCAGCCACTGCGCGCCCAGGAACACGGCGGACACCAGGGCCAGATCGGGCCGTACGAGCGGGCCGAGCCCGAGGACGAAGGCGGTGGCGAGGGAGCGCGGCCGGGTGACGAGCAGCAGCCAGGCGCCGCCGATCCAGCAGGTGGCGAGCCCGGTCTCCAGACCGGACGTGGCGAAGTCCCAGACGGGCGGGAGGGCCAGGGGGATCAGGGCGCCGAGGGGGAGCAGCGTCCGGGTGCCGCGGGCCCCGGCGCGGCCGCCATCCGCGCCGCCCCTTGTGCCGTCCCCGTCGTGCAGCCGCACCGCCCCCCACGCCGCGAGCCCGAACCCGGCCGCGGTGAGCAGCAGCCCGCCGTACACGGCGGCGGTGGCCACATCGGCGCCCGGCAGCCCCGCGAGCACCAGCAGCCACTGCCACAGCGTCCCCGTGGACGACTCGGCGCGCTCGCCCGCGTTGAACACCGGTCCGTTCCCGGCGAGGATCTGCCGGACCGTGCGGACGTAGATGTGCCCGTCGTCGGACATCCAGCGCCGCTGGAACCCGGCGACGAGGAGCACGAGCGCGGGCGCCAGGCAGAGGGCGGCCCGCAGGAGCGGCCGGGCGGGGCCGGGTCGGCCGCCCGGCCGTGCGGCGGCCGTGCCGGCGAGGGCGGCGAGGGCGCCCAGCGTGCCGCGGCGCCGGACAGGGGTGCGTGTAGAGGTCATGCACCGTACTTCGGCGCAGGTCAGCCGGGTCTTGAACGGTGGCTGTCCAGCCGGCTGCAGCCGCGTACAGCCGGGGAACGGACCGTTCCCACTCCCGTGCTCCGCCTGGAATCCGCACCTCTTGAGGAGGCCGAGGCCCTGCTCCCGCGCGTAGCCGCGGTACGTGCCGCGCTGGTGCGCGACGACGTCCCCGTCGGGCCGCCGGACGTCGTCGTCCTCAGCGTGGGGTGGATGTTCCCGCGCGCGGGCCTGGACCAGCATGCTCTCGGTGTGGTCGGTGTGTTTCGAGCCCCGCGCCCGGCCCGGAGTTCTTCTGCGCGAACCATTGAAATTCCCTTACGCGTCGGTAAGTTGACTCGAAAGTAAGCGTTGGGATCCGCCGCACCGGCGCCACACCGCGCCCCCTGCACCACACCGCACCCCCGCACCGCATCCCCCACACCCCGCACCGCAAATGCACCGCACCCCCGCACCCGCGCCGAGCGAACGAACGGGAGCCGTCATGGGCGTACGCAAGGACCTGAAACAGGCGCGCCGCCGCACCGATCTGGCCGACCGAGCCAAGGTCGAGACCGTCAGGGACGACCAGGGCGTCGTACGGGAGGCCCGCACCCCCGCCCTGGCGGCGTCGGCCACCCGCGGCAGCACCGCCGACATCCCCTTCACCAACGCCGCCGAGGCCCCCGGCGCCGTCGTCCTGCGCCGCAAGGAGGCGGACCAGTGGCGCCCCGTCACGGCCGCCGCCTTCGCCCGCGAGGTCACCGCGGCCGCCAAGGGCCTGATCGCGTCCGGCCTCGAACCGGGCGGCCGGGTCGCCCTGATGTCCCGTACCCGCTACGAGTGGGCGGTCCTCGACTTCGCGATCTGGGCGGCGGGCGGCCAGACCGTGCCCGTCTACCCGACGTCGTCCGCCGAACAGATCGAGTGGATCGTCCGCGACTCCGGCGCCACGCTCCTCATCGCCGAGACCGGGGAGAACGCGGCGACGGCGCGCCGCGCGGTCGCCGGACACCCCACGCCCCCGGCCGTGTCGGTCCTCGACGACGGCGCGGTCCTCGAACTCGCGGAGCGCGGGCACGGGGTGGGCGACGAGGAGGTCACCGCGCGCCGCGCGGCCCTCACCCCCGACTCCGTAGCCACCGTCTGCTACACCTCCGGGACCACCGGCAGACCCAAGGGCTGCGTCCTCACGCACGGCAACCTGCACGCCGAGGCCGCGAACACCGTCGCGTTGATGCACCCGGTCTTCAAGGAGGTCACCGGCCAGACCGCGTCGACCCTCCTGTTCCTGCCGCTGGCCCACATCCTGGGCCGCTCCATCCAGATCGCCTGCATGCTCGCCCGCATCGAACTGGGCCACTTCCCGAGCGTCAGACCGGACGAGCTCCGCCCCGAACTGCGCGCCTTCAGACCGACGTTCGTCGTCGGCGTCCCGTACCTCTTCGAGCGGATCCACGACACCGGGCGCGCGACGGCCGAACGGATGGGCCGCGGCGCCTCCTTCGACCGCGCGGACCGCATCGCCGTGCGCTTCGCCGAGGCGTACCTGAACAAGTTCCAGGGCCGCGGCCGCGGCCCGTCCCTGGGCCTCTACGCCGGCTGGGCGCTGTACGAACTCCTCGTCTACCGCCGCGTCCGCAAGGAGGTCGGCGGCCGCCTGCGGTACGCGATCAGCGGCGGCTCCCCGCTCGACAAACGCCTCAACCTCTTCTTCTACGCCGCCGGAATCCTCATCTACGAGGGGTACGGCCTGACGGAGACCACCGCGGCCGCGACCATCGTGCCGCCGCTCGGCCCGCGCGCGGGTACGGTCGGAACGCCCGTACCCGGCACGGCGATCCGCATCGCGGACGACGGCGAGGTGCTCATCAAGGGCGGCATCGTCTTCAACGCCTACTGGAACAACAAAGAAGCCACCGACGCCGTCCTCGCGGACGACTGGCTGGCGACCGGGGACCTCGGCTCCCTCGACGACGACGGCTACCTCACCATCACCGGCCGCAAGAAGGACATCATCGTCACCTCCGGAGGCAAGAACGTCTCACCCGCCGTCCTGGAGGACCGCCTGCGCGGCCGCCCCCTCGTCGGCCAGTGCCTCGTCGTCGGAGACAACCGCCCCTACGTAGCCGCCGTCATCACCCTCGATCCGGAAGCCGTCGCCCACTGGCTGACCGTGCGCAAGCGCCCCAAGGACACCCCCCTGTCCGAGCTGTGCCACGACCCACAGCTCCTTGAGGACCTGCAGAAGGCGGTGGACTACACCAACGAGGCAGTGTCCCGCGCGGAGTCCATCCGCCGCTTCGTGGTCGTCGAGGGCGCGTTCACCGAGGAGAACGGCCTCCTCACACCATCCCTGAAACTCAAGCGCGGGGCGGTCGTGGGGGCGTACGCGAAGGAGATCGAGGGACTGTACGACTCGGGTGGGCGCTAGGGCCTGTCCGATGGGCCGCGGTAGCGCGCCGCCGCCTCCGACTCCTGGGCGAGGCGGCGGAGCGCGAGCAGGGCCGGTTCCAGGAGGAAGGTGAGCTGGACGGCGCGCTCGGCCTTCTCCAGCGGGTCCTCCGGGCCCTCGATCTGGTCGAGGTCGAGGGCGGCGGTGCGCTCGGCGAGGCGGGCGTAGGGGAGCAGGGCGCGCCAGTCGTACGCGATGCCGAGGCCGCGCAGCGTGTTCAGGGTCCGCGTGACGGTCTTGCGGGCGGGGCTGAACTCGGTGACGTCCCAGCCGAGTTCGGCGATGAGCGCGTCGACTTCGGCGTCCTGACCGGCGTTAGCGCTGGAGTCGGCGTCGCCATCGGCCTTGGCGCCCTGCCCGGCGCCGGTGTCCGTGCCGCCGCCCGCCCCGGGCCACACCCCGAAGACGAGCCCCAGCAACTCGTACGTATCGCCCTCCACCTCACTCAGGCTGCCCACGATCTCCTTGGCCGCACTGACACTCAGCCCGCGCGCGCCGATCAGCGCCCGGACGAGCCGCAGCCGCCGCAGATGCGACTCGTCGTACTCGGCCTGCGTGGCGGAGGTGGCCCGCCCGGGCGGCATGAGCCCCTCACGCAGATAGAACTTGATCGTCGCGGTGGGCACCCCGCTGCGCCGACTCAACTCGGAGATACGCACAGCCGCCGACCCTCTCCCTGTGACTGACCCTATGGCATTAGAGAGCGCCACTACCTAATATGGATAGCGCCACTCTCTAACTAGGGATCGAGGATACCGTGCCGATCATTCCCTGGGTGACCCCGCACAAGGCGGCCCCCGACACGATCGCGTTCGTGATGGCCTCCCGCCTGGAGGTGAAGTCCCTGAAGCACGTCCCGCGCTTCTTCTGGAAGTCCTACGCGACCTGGAAACAGGTCCGCACCGCCCCCGGAGCCCTGGGTGCCTCCCTGGAGGCCCAGCTC
This sequence comes from Streptomyces flavofungini, assembly GCF_014650815.1. Classification (GTDB taxonomy): domain Bacteria; phylum Actinomycetota; class Actinomycetes; order Streptomycetales; family Streptomycetaceae; genus Streptomyces; species Streptomyces flavofungini. The sequence continues at coordinate 538,081 of NZ_BMVR01000001.1, read as the reverse complement.
ACCAAGGGCGTCTTCTACACCCTCTCCGCCTGGCAGGACCGCGCCGCCCTGTACGCGTACGCCCGCACGGAACCCCACAAGAGCATCATGACGGGCCTGCGCCCGACGATGCGGGACTCGGTGTTCACGTTCTGGGAGGTCCCGGCGGGGGAGCTGCCGATCGACTGGGCGGAGGCGAAGCGCCGCTTGGCGGAGGAGGCGTCGACGCCGCACGGCCACGCGTGACGGGGCGAAGGCTGCCCACGTCGCGCCCGTCATGCGTGGCCCTGGGGCGACTGAGGGACACGAACTAACGGCGCCCGGCCACCACTACGCTTTCGTTGCGTGACGAGACGGAAGCGGACGGGATTACGCGAACTTCTCTGCGCGCTGTCGGCGGTGGTGACGCTGATCGTGGCCACCGCCACGACTCCGTCAGTCGGGCCGCTCATCAGCGGGTCCGGCTCGGTGACGGTCGCAGCCGTGCTGATGCTGACCGCATGGCGATCACGCCGGTCGGCGGTGCTGCTCCCCACCATGTTGATCGCGGCGGGGACATCCCTGATCGTCACCTTCACCTATCAGGGTCCGGCCAGGACCGCGGCGGCGAACTGGTGGACGGCCGAGACGCTGGCGCTGATGGCGTTGGTGATCTTCAGCGTCCGCCGGGCGACGGTGAGTACGGCCTTGGGGCTCAGCACCCTGCTGGCCACCTCGATCATTCTGTCGCCCCTGCGCATCACCATGAACGTCGTTCCTCGAGCGAGCGGTGCCGAGACCCTGCAGCTCTGCTTGCTGTGGGCCATCTTTGCGATGGCCGCTGCAGGCATCGGCGTCTATCTGCGCAGCCTGGACACCCGCAGCCTCGCCAGGGCGGCTGCCGAGCGTCGAGCCGAACGGATCAGTCTGGCACGGGACTTGCACGACTACGCCGCCCACGACATCTCGGCGGTCGTCGTCCTTGTCGAAGCCGCCCAGGTCCTGGCCGTCGAGCACCCCCAACAGGCGTTGGAGCTGCTTCCCGAGATCGGCGCCGCCGGGGTGCAGGCCCTGCAAGCGATGGACCACACGGTTCAGCTGCTCTCCGAGGCCCCGTCGGGTACGGAGCGGGACGGCGCTGCGGAGGTGGCGAGCGGCAGCGTGCCTCCGCGCGAGGCGGGCGGGGAGAACGGGGTGCCGCGCCCGAAGAGAGGCCCGGGAGCGCGGCGTGACCTCAGTGAACTGCCCGCCCTGGTCGCCCGGTTCAATCGCACCGGCACCCCTGAAGCGGTCCTTGAGGTGGCCGATGGAGTACTGGAGCGCCTGCCGGCGGACGTGAGCGCGCTGGGATACCGCGTGGTCGTGGAGGCCCTCACCAATGTGCGTCGCCACGCCGCCGCGGCCTCACGGGTGGAGATCGTGCTCAGCGGCGACACCTGGCGCGGCGACGACGCACTGCGCATCGTGGTCACGGACGACGCCGAGCATCCGCAGCCCGTGCCCGGCCTGGTGGACCGTGCGACAGGTGTGGGCGGCACCGGTATCAGCGGTCTCGCCGACCGGGCAGCGGCGCTGGGGGGCGAGTTGACGGCGGGCCCGCACCCACCGCACGGGTGGAGCGTGAGCATCTTGGTGCCCCTGCCAGGCGAGACGCCCACCTGACCCGATTTGCATCTGCCAAACGGCCGATACCGGGATGAGGGCCGTCCTGGCAGCATGATCCTCATGTCTGAGCGAACGGGGGCGAAGATCGTTCTGGCGTTGGCGCTGGCGACACTTGTCGCGCTGACCGGGGTGAGCACGGGTGCGCTGGACGACCTGGACGCCAGCCCTCGTGACGGACGACGCCAGTTCGTCTTCGACGGAACGCGCCTTTCCGTCGTGGTGCACGGCGACGGCCGCGCAAGGCTGCGGTACGGGAAGAAGAACGAGGTCACCGTTACCCGGAAGCTGACCGGTGCGGCGGCAAAGAAGGGGAATTCATCCTGGAGCCTGGAGGATCAGGTCCTGCGCCTCTTCGCGCGCTGCACCGGCATCGCGATAAATTGCAGCGTTGAGTACGTTGTCCACCTTCCCCCGGATGTCGATGTGTTCGTCTCGGCGTCGCCAGGTGTCACCATCATGGATCTGAATGGTGCGCAACAGACGTGCGATGTGGAGGTGTGAACCAGATTGCCGCCGACTTGAGTCGGCTGTTTGTGCTGCCTGTTTGTAGATTGTTTATACATTGCCCTCAGGGGAGCTTCGCTGTGTATCGAATCATTCTGTCTGCTGACGACATCATGCGCATCAGGGTAAGCGAGACAAACAATCCGTCCGTGGAGGCCGTCTTTGCTCTGCAGGCGCTCCACGGCAGTGGCCATGATGGATTCGGTGAGTGGCGGTTACGCGTAGCGAGGAACTTGATGCGCTCGGGTGCGCGGGCACAACGTACTGCGAACCTGGTCCGTACCGTCAGCGATCCGGAGGTACTCCTTGCGTTGTGTACCGGCGCGGGACCCTCGGAATCCAGGCCGCGCGGTGACATCAGCGCGTCGCGGGCTCAGGCGATGTCGGCGATACGGGACTTCTTCCGCCTGGCTGTCGCGCCGCACTGGGAGCCTTTGCGCGCCCACTTGAGCCTGGCCGGGGACACGCGCAGAGACGTGATGTCCCGCGAGGGGGTCCGCGTGCTGCTCGATGCCCTGGGCCCGGACATCCGCTGGAACGCTCCGGCGTTGGAGATCCACAATGTCGAAGCGGGCGAGCTGGAACTGAACGGGACCGGACTCGTATTGGCACCTTCGATTTTCTTGCAGAGCGCCGGGCACGTGGCCCGGTTCACCGGCGGGAGAGGGCGTGACGTTCCGGTCCTGTTCTTTCCCGACCGTCCGGCAGCGGATGAGCTCGCGCGCCTGCTGAGTGACACCACCGCTGCGGGCGAGCGGCGCGGCAGGGAATCGGACGGCCTCGCGGCACTCCTTGGCAGAACGAGAGCCGCCGCGCTCCGTGTGCTGAGAGAGCGCGAAGGCTGGAAGAACGCCGAACTCGCCGAACGGCTCGGGGTGTCCGCCGCCGCGGTGAGCCAGCACACGACCGTACTGCGGGCCGCCGGCCTGATCGCCACGCATCGCAATCGCAGCCATGTGGTCCATACCGTCACGCACCTCGGCCGCCTTTTGCTGCAAGTGGGGGCACTTGAATCGTGGCCGACCGCGTCCGCACCGCGACCGACCTTCGCATGACGTGTTGGGGGCAGCACCTTGGCGACGCAGACCATTGAATTCCTCCGCACACCTGAATTCCTCCGCACACCGCTCATGATGTCGAAAGCGGCGGTGCCGGGCTATCGGCCGTTCGGCAGATTGCGCCGTGCGCGGGGGGTCGGAGCTACGGTTCTTCCATCAGTCCGGAGCCCCAGACCCATGCGGCGATACCCACGCGGTTCTGGACCTTCAGCTTCTTCTGGAGGTGCGCGAGGTGTGTCTTGACCGTTCCCGCGGAGATGAACAATTCGGCACCGATATCGGCGTTGGTCATTCCTTCCGCCACCAGCCTGGCGACTTCCTGTTCACGCTTGGTCAGGAGCTCACTGGATTGATGAACGACGAGCGGCCTATTCCGAAAGCGGCTCAGAAGCCGGGTGGTGATCTCGGGGCTGATCATGGAATCGCCTGCCGCCGCGGCCCGGACCGCCTCGATGAGCACGGCGGACCTGGAACGTTTGAGGAGGAACCCGCAGGCTCCCGCGCCCAACGCGGCATGAACGTATTCGTCGAGGTCGAACGTGGTGACGATCACCACGTGCACGGAAGGCGTGGATTGCATGACTTCCCGAGTCAGCTCAAGACCGTTCATCTCCGGCATGCGGATATCCGCGAGCAGCACATCGGGTACGAGGGAACGGGTGGCCGCCAGGGCCGTCACCCCATTCTCGGCCTCGCCGACGACCTGCAGGTCGTGCTGAGCTTCCAGGATCCTGCGAAAACCTGTCCGGATACTGACTTGGTCGTCCGCCAGGAGCACGCGCGTCTTCATGCCGTTCATGGTGCCATGCGAGGTGATCGCATGCAGGTGGAGAATTCAGGCCACGATCGAGCAATCTCGGCCAGCGCGGCGGCCGTTGTGCGGAGGGTTCTGCCATGGGATCGGCGGGCTGAAAATCGCTCGCAATCGGAGGGAAATCTTCCGATTAAGGGTGACCTTAAGAAGGTTGCTGCCGTAAAGCGCCACGCTGAAAGATTAGGTGCAACGGGCAGCGATGGCTCCTGGCTCTTGGGTTCGAGTTCGGCCCGACGCGCCTGCCCGCGTCGCAGATTCATGAAGAACTGAACGCTGTTTCATGAAGAACTGAACGCTGTGAACTCTTGGCCCGGTGGGGGAGTGCATGAATCCGAGATATGAGGCGTACGCAATCGCAGACGCCACGTGGTACGAGCCGTTGGAGCGCTGCAAGGATTCAGACTCCCTGTTCGCCCTGGGTGCGGCGGAGCCGCCGCGGGGCTGGCGTCGGGAAGACCACGGAGTCTGGCGGTTCCTCGCGCCGGATGGCGGCGGTGAACTGCCGGAGCAGGGCTGGAAGATACATGTCAGTGCGACTCCGGACGGCGCCGCGGAAACCATCGAGACGGCCTGGGAGGTGTGCCGTCGCCTGGCGCTTCCCTGGAAGTTTCTGCGCAGCAGACACATCGTCACGATGATGAACTCCAAGTACGCGAATCGGGCCACAAGTGGCAAGGCGATAACGGTGTACCCGCGGACCGCCGAGGAGCTGCACACCGCACTCGAAGAACTGGACACCGCGCTGGGGGGCGGACCGGGCCCCTACGTGCTGTCCGACCGCCGATGGAACAAGGGGCCTGTGTCCGTGCGGTACGGGGCCTTCACGCTGATGTGGTGCGAACTTCCCGACGGTTCCCGCGTGCCGGCGTTGCGTGACCCCCAGGGGCGGCTCGTCCCTGATCAGCGCCGCCCCGTCTTCACCGTGCCGGACTGGGCCGACACCCCGCGTTTCCTGGCCGAGGGGTTGGCGTCCGGCGAATCGACCGACAACGGTGGCCCGTTGGCGGCGTACCGGGTGGAGAAGGCGCTGCACTTCTCCAATGGCGGTGGCGTCTATCAGGCTCAGGACGCCCAAGGCCGACAGGTCGTACTCAAAGAGGCCCGGCGGTACGCGGGTCTCGACGCGAACGGAGTCGACGCGGTCGACCGGCTGCGCATCGAGGACGACATGCTCAAGAGGCTTGAGCAACTGCCTTTCGTCCCCCGGCGATTCGACTCCTTCACCTCCTGGGAACACTCCTTTCTCGTCATGGAGTACGTGGCAGGGGAGACCGTCACTTCCTGGCTGGGGCGCGAGTTCCCCCTTACGCGGCACCGCCCCACAGAGGCTGCCCGCGTGGAATTCGCCGCACTCGCCGTTGACCGCCTGGAACAGGTCGAAGCCTGTATCGAGGCACTGCACGACGCGGGAGTCGCCTTCGGAGACCTGCATCACCGCAACATCCTGATCCGCCCCGACAACACCGTCGCGCTCATCGACTTCGAACTCGCGACACCCGTGGACGCCGTCCGCAAGGCCGCGTTGGGCGCACCGGGCTTCACGGATACGACCATCACCGACCCACGCGATGCGGATCTGTTCGCACTGGGATGCTGCCAACTCGCGGTTCTCGCTCCGCTCACCGTGCTGACACTGCGGAATCCAGCCGTCGTCGCCTCCCTGATCGACATGGCGACCAGGTCCTTTCCGACGGTGCCGACGGATTTCGTGCGACGGATGATCGAGCGCTTGGCACTGTCCCCGGCGCTCCGCCCCCACCTGCCCTCTCCCGGGGCCGCGACGGCTGCCCCCTTGCCCGTTCCGGACACCGCGGACCTGCTGCGCGGAATCTCTCGTGCGGCGGATACCGGGCGTACGGACCGGCTGTTTCCCGGAGACGTCCACGGACACCAGCCAGGAGCGTCCCTCGGGCTCGCCCATGGAACTCCTGGTGTGCTGCTGGCACAGCGCGCAGCGGGCGTGAGACCAGCCGCTGAGCACGTCGAATGGCTGGTACGCACCGCACGGCAGGCTCCCTCCGACGGGCCGACCGGACTCTACGACGGCCTTGCGGGCGCCGCGTGGCTCCTGCATCGACTCGGCCACCCGGAAGCTCCGAACCTCATCGATCGCCTAATCGACGGTCCCATGCCCGCCTCGCCCGGGTTGTTCGGCGGGAGCACCGGCATCGCCCATCTGTTCCTGGACGTCGGCCTCAAGGAGGAAGCGCTCGAACTGGCCCTTCGGGTACGCGAACGCATCGGGACGGAAGGCCTGTTGGACCGACCCGGGCTGATGTTCGGCTGGTCCGGCCCCGCGGTCCTGTTCGCCCGCTGCGCCGAGTCGACCGGGGACCTGGAGTGGGCTCAGGCTGCCGAGCGTGCGGTGCGCTGCGATCTGCGCCACGCCCGGGAACTGGACGGCATGCTGGAGATGCACAGCTCGGATCGGCTGCTGCCCTACCTCGGTGAGGGCTCCGCCGGCGTGGCGCTCGCCGCCCTGGCGCTGCCCGCAGCCCAAGCCGATTCCCTCGGCGTCGAACGCGTCGTCGACGGGGCCGTCCGGGCCGGCGCTGTCGAAGTCGTCATCCAGGGCGGCCTCTTCAACGGCAGAGCCGGGCTCGCCTACTTGCTCTGCCACGCCGTCGCCCGAGCGCCCCAGTGGCGGGAAGCGCTGGACGATCACCTTCGCGCCCTCGCGCTTCACCTGGCACCGTTCAAGGACGCCCAGGTCCTGCACGGCGACCAGCTCATCCGGCTGTCAACGGATCTGGCCACGGGCTCCGCGGGTGCGGTGCTCACACAGGTGGCCGCCCAAAGCCCCGGCAGTTGTCTGCTCCCCGGCGCCCACCCGGTCTGCGAGGTGGACCTCGGTTGAAGCGGACACTCCGGAACCCTGCCGTACCGACCCATGAGAGGAGGTGACTTCTTGTGCTGAATGTTCTCGCGCTCCAAGAGCTTGCTGCGGAGACCGGCGCGGATGCGCTGGTCAGCACCATCAGCATCGGTGGCTGCCACTGATCGGTGGTCCTGGCCACGGCCGGGCTCGATCGACCCTAATGCGACGTGAGGGAAGGCCACTCCGCATGCTCGAAGTCCTTGAGCTCCAAGAGCTTGACGAGGAGACAGGCGTCGACGCCCTGCTCAGCACCCTCAGCCTCACCGGCTGCCACCCCGTGACCACGATCAGCGTGGGCAGCTGCCACTGAGACGCGGGTGCGGACCGTCGATCGATGAAGGGAGGTGATTGCACGTGCAGAACGTTCTGGCTCTTCAGGAGCTCGACGAGGAGACCGTCATTGACGCTCCGATCAGTACCTTCAGCGCCGCCGGCTGCCACTGAGGCATGAGCGGAGGTTGTCGGTCGGTGACGTGCGATGAAGGGAGGTGATTGCACATGCAGAACGTTCTGGCTCTTCAGGAGCTCGACGAGGAGACCGTCATTGACGCTCCGATCAGTACCCTCAGCGGCGCCGCCTGCCACTGAAACGGGAGCATGACCGCCCCGTTGGAAACGGGAGCATGACCGTCCCGTTCTCACCAATGAGTACGGGGGGCCACGATTCGGGTGGCCCCCCGTACTCCTCCCAGCATATGTGCCCCCGGTGGAGGACAGAAAGCCGATGTCCGCGGCGTCACGCACCTCTCGTTCCCTTGCTGGCTCGACCAGCATGCGCCGTCTATTCGTTTCAGAAGCCAGGGTGTACCCCGGCCGGGTCGCCGGCACCGCCCTGGCCTGCGCCGTGACCGCGGCCGGGGTGGGCGCGAGCGCACTGCTGCTCATCGGCGCGAGTCTCCCGGACTACGCGGAGGGCTCGGTCGAGGCCGCCGCCGCTCAGGACGCCCAGGACGTGCTGGCCCTGCTCCTGTCCTTGCTGGTGATGTCCGCGGTGCTGGTCGTCGGCTCCACCGTCGCGCTCTGGACGGGGCAACGGCTGCACCAGTTCGCCGTGTTGCGTGCCCTCGGAGTCACGTCCGGGCGGCTGCGTCGCATGGTCGCCGGTGACGTGCTGATGCTGGCCCTCGTCTCCGCCGCCGTGGGGGCGGCGCTGGGCATGGTGCCCCTCGCCCGGCTCGGACGCCGGCTCCTCGTGGACCGCGAACTCTTCCCCGAGACGGCTTCGCTGCCCTCCGCCGGCCACGTCTGGTCGACAGGAGCCGGGGTCTGCCTGATCACCGGAGCCGTGGCGGTCCTGGCGGCGCTGGCCAGTGTGCTCGCGGCGGGTCGCGTCAGCCCCGGGCTGCTCCTGAAGGACCCGGGGTCGGCCACGGCGACCGCCCGCAGCCGGGCTCGCCTGGTGACCGGTCTCCTCATGATCCTGATGCTGTGCGTTCCCCTGCTGTGCGTCATGGCTTTCATGGATCTGCCGGTGACCGTGCGGGCCGCGATGACCCCTGGTCTCGCCCTGACCCTGATTCCCAGCCTCGCCGTGCTCGCTCCCTGGATCGTGCCGCCCCTGATCCGTCCGGTGTCCGCCGTCCTGCGGATCGTCGACCGCCGCGTCGGGCGCGTGGCCGCGGCCGGACTCAGCGCGGCCGCCTCGCGGACGACAGCCATGGCGGTACCGGTCATGCTGGCGGTCGGGGTCGCCGTGTCCTTGCTCGGCGCCGGTGCCACCATTGGGAAGGCCGTGCACCACCAGGCCGAGGACGGGCTGCTCGCCGACGGCGTGGTGACCGCGGAGCCGGGACACCGCCTTCCCGCCGCCCCCCGCTTTCCCGGCGGATCCGCGACAGCGCTCGTACACACCGAAGTGACCGCCGCGCCGACCTCGTTGGACGACCAGCCGGAACCCGCCGATACCTGGGGTGTGGACGGCCCACGACTGGTGCGGGTGCTCGATCTCGGGGTGCGCGAAGGCCGGATGTCCGCCCTGCGCGGGGGAACCTTCGCCGCGGGCGCCATGCAGGCCGACTCGCATCACTGGCGGCTCGGTCAGCGCGTCCGGCTGACCATGGCGGACGGATCACGGCAGACGCTGACCCTGGTGGCCGTCTACGAACGCGACCTGGCCTTCCCGGAGTACGTGGTCCCGCGCACCACGGCGCTCAAGCACACCAAGGCCCCCTACGCCGACAAGATCCTGCTCGCGGGCGCCCTGCGCTCATGGCCCGCCGACAAGGGCCAGAAGCTGGAGACGCGCGCCCACTATCTCGACCACCTCACCCCGAGGAACCCGGCGGACGACCTGGCATCCCGCCTGATCGTCTCCGTCATCTCGGGGTACGCGCTGTTGGCCGCCGCCAATACGTGTTCGCTCGCCCAACGTGACCGGCGCGCCCAGCACGCCCACCTCCGCGCACTGGGACTGGGCCGCGTCCAGATGCTGCGCTGCGTCCTCTACGAATCGGTCGGCGCCGCCACGATCGGTGTCGGCCTGGCGGCGATCACCGCGTTGGCCTGCCTGATCCCGCTGGCCATGGTGCTCGATGTCGGTGCGGCCCCGGCCCTCGACCTGCCCTGGACCGCCGGCGTGCTGGTCGCCGCGGTGCTGGCCGTCGCGGTCCCTTCCGCCATGACGGCCCATCCCCTGCACAACGTCCAGGAGCAGTTCGCCAGGAGGAGGGCGTGAGACCGCGGTTGGGAGGAGTGTTCTGGCTGCTGTTCTGCGGCGAGTCCGCCTCCGCGGTGGGAACGGGCGCCTCGGCGATCGCGCTGCCGCTGGTCTCCTTCCAGGACAGCGGTGACGTCCGGGCGGCAGGGCTCGTCAGCACCGCCCTGTCCGTCGGCATCGTCGCCGCCAGGCTGCCGGCGGGTCTGCTCGCCGACCGGCACGAGCGCAGGACGATCCTGCTGTGGTGCAACGCCGTGGGCGCGCTGGTCCTGGGCGCGCTCGCGGTCCTGCAGGCAGCGCACGCGGCGCAGCTGGCCGTGCTCCTCGTCGCCGCCTTCCTCCTGGGAACCGTCGGCAGCACCCTGGCTCCCGCCGAGAACGTCGCCGTGCGCAACGTCGTCGACGCGGCGCTCCTGCCGAGGGCACTGGCCCTGCTCCAGGGCCGTTCGGCCTTCGCCATGATCGCCGGGCCCCTGGCGGGCGGCGCGCTCCTCAAGGCCGACGCCGCCTGGGTGTTCGGCGCCGATGCCCTCACGTACCTCACTGCCGCCTGCTGTGCCTTCCTCCTCCCTTCGAGAACGGGCCCCGTCAGTGCGGAGAAGACACCGCTCAGAGCCACCGCCGAAGGCCTGCGCTTCCTGTGGCGATCTCCCCTGTTGCGCTACGGCGCCCTCAACGCCACCGTGCTCAACCTCGTCTTCAACGGGCTCCTGATCGTCATCATCGCCTCCTCCCAGCGCGAGGGCACCGGCGAAGTGAGCGTCGGCGTGCAGACCGCCGCACTCGGCGCGGGAGCTCTCGTCGGCGCCCTCGCCGCGGCCCCCGTGGCGCGACACCTTCCCGTACGACACGCCATTGTCGGCGCCACCGCCGTGATCGCCGCCGCGCTGACGGGTTTCGCGGTGGCACAGGACACCTGGGGCTCGGCGCTCATGCTCGCGCTCGCCGCCGCCGCGGGACCGGTCATCTCTGTGGTCGTCTCCGCCGCGCAGATGCGCATCACCCCGCTGAGTCTGCAGGGCAGGGTTCACAGCGGCAGCGGCTTCCTCGCTCAGGCCATTGCGCCGCTCGGCCCCGTACTGGCCGGGGCCAGTTCCCATGCGTTCGGCCTGACACCGACGGTGTTCGGGGCAGCCGGTCTGGTGCTCCTTCTCGCCGCCGTCGGCGCTTTCATCACCACCCACCACGCGAGGGATCCCGACAACCTCCCGCACCCCGAAGCACCCCGCCTGGAGGCTCATCGTGGATGACGCCGCAGCAGTCGGCTCTTCCGAAGCGCCGCTGGACGACAGCGCCGACCCCTACCGTTGGCTGGAGGAGGAGGGTTCCCCGCGCACGCGCTCGTGGCTCCGTCTTCAACAAGGCCTGCTCGAACGACATGCACGCCACCATGAGGAACGTACCTGGGGACACATACTCAAAGAGATCGATGCCGCTGCCGTCGGGCGTGAGCTGAGCCCCCGTACGGAAATCGGCGACAGCATCTTCAGCCATCAACTCACCGCTGATGGCGGTGAGTTGATCGCAGTGTCCGAACCGGATGGCCGCAGCCGCGTACTCCTCGACACCGGCGACCACGCCGCGCACGGTCGTGTGGCCCGCTGGCTCCCGGACGCCGCTGGGAATTCCGTCGCGCTGCAACTCCACCTCGACGGTCACGAGAACGGCGGCCTCCACATCGTCCCCGCCGCTCACGGCCGCGAGGCGTGGTACGTCCCCGACGCGTCCCCCCACCCCGCCGTCGTGTTCGTCGGCGAGCTGCTGCTGTACAGCTCCGGGAGTCGCACCGAGCACGAGCTGCGTGTCCGTCGACTTCCCGGCGGGACTCCTCGGACTGTCGCGCTGCCCGTTCCGGGACCCGTACGGCTTTCGCTGCACACAGGTCCTGGCGGCCACCTGCTCCTGCGGACCCGGGCACCCGCTTCTCCGGCCGCGCGCTGGTGGTGCACGCGGTGGGACGGCTCGGGCACGCCGGACTGGCAGGAGCTGCCGCTGGCCGGTCTCCCTGTCACGGCGTTCGCCGTCGGCCCGAACGACATGTACATCGGCGGGAACGGGCTGCTCGGGCTCGACCTGGTGTCTGTGTCCCGGGGCTGCCCGGTGCGCCTCCTCCCTCTCGTTCCCCTCGGCCCGCTCGTCCCGCCTCCGTCCGAGGGCGGGAGCGAAGGGACGATCCGTGCACTTCGCGTACTCGACTCCGGCAGCGCCGACGCCGCTCCGTCGCTCGCGGTGCTGCGGCAGTTGGGCACCACGCGGCGGCTCGACGTCCAGCGTGTGATCGCAGCGCATGGCGCGGTGCCCGACGAGCCGGAATCCGATGCGGTGGCATCCGGTGAGCGGGGATTCGGTGAGCCGGGATCCGGTGCGGTGGCGTCCGACGCGGTGGCGACCGCGGATGAAGGAAACGGGGAACCGGCCGCATCCGGGTTCACCTGGCACGCGCGACTTCGGATCGGACCGACCGCTCGCCGCGCCGACGGTGGACCGGGTGACGGGGCCTGGGTCCTGGTGGACGACCCTCGGTTCGGCGCGGTCAGCCATCGAGTCACCGTGGGGGCGCCGTGCGTCCCACGCGCACGCAGGTCGGTCCTGCGCGCGGCTGCCGCCACGAGCGGTGACGGGGCCACCGTCCCCCTCACCATCTGCGACCCGCCGTTCGTGTCCGCGGGCCAGGCGGCTCCTACCCTGATCACCGTCTACGGCGGCTTCGGCGTCTCACTCGAACCTTCCTGGGATCCGATCGTCGCGGCGTGGCTGGCCGCGGGCGGTCGCATCGCCTGGGTTCATGCCCGTGGCGGCGGTGAGCTCGGGCCGCGCTGGGCCCGGGCCGGACGCGGTCCAGGAAAGTCCGGAACCGTCGACGACCTGTGTGCGGCCGCCCGGTACCTCCAGTCGGGAGGCGAGGCGGGTCCGGGACAGCTCGCCGCCCTCTCCGCCAGCAACGGGGGGATGGTCGTGGCGGCGGCCATGGTGCGTGCCTCCCACCTCTTCGCCGCCACGGTCTGCGTGGCCCCGCTCACGGACATGGCGCGCTATCACATCGGCGGCCTGGGCAACCTCTGGCATGCCGAATACGGAGATCCCGCGGACCGGGACGCGCTGCGGGCGCTGCTGGGGTACTCCCCGTACCACCGAGTCCGTGACGGCACGCCCTACCCCGCCACGCTCTTCGTGACCGGGGGCAATGACGCGCGGGTGCGCCCGTGGCACGCCTGGAAGCTGTGTGCGGCGCTGCAGGAGGCCACCTCCAGTGACGCACCGGTTCTCCTCGACCATCACGAGGACGGCGGGCACGACGGACGGTCCGGAAGCGCCGCCCGGGCCTTGAACGCCCGCTTCCTCGCTCTGCTGGCCGGCCGGACGGGCTTGCGCGCGCCCTCCACCGGCAATCGATCCGCGAACCGCTAGGAGTGCCACGTGACTTCAGCCCACCTGCCCAACGACCTGGGATCTCGGACACGGGCACTCCCTGTGGCGGCATCCGCCTCGGACCTCACCAAGGTGCTCGGCGACGCCGCACAGCGAGTCACCGCCCTGGCCGATGTCTCCGTCTCCTTCTACCAGGGGCAATTCACGGCCATCATGGGGCCGTCCGGTTCGGGGAAGTCCACCTTGATGCAGTGTTTGGCGGGGCTCGACAGCCCCACCTCCGGGTCGGTGCGGGTCGGAGGCGTCGAGCTGTCAGGACTCTCCGACAGGGCGCTGACCCGACTGCGCAGGGAGCGGATCGGGTTCATCTTCCAGGATTTCCATCTCCTGCCCGCTCTGACGGTGGCCGAGAACATCACGCTCCCTTTGAGCATCGCCGGGCGGCGCCCGGAGCCGCAGTGGCTCGAACAGATCGTCACGGCGCTGGGTCTGATGGACCGTCTCTCCCACCGCCCGCCGCAGTTGTCCGGCGGTCAGCAGCAGCGGGTGGCCTGCGCGCGGGCGATGGCGGGGCGCCCCGCCATCATCTTCGCCGATGAGCCGACGGGAAACCTGGACACCCGGGCCGGGGCGGAAGTTCTCTCGCTGCTCGGACAGTTGGCCCGGGAGCTGGGGCAGACGATCGTCATGGTGACGCACGACCCCGCGGCAGCCGCCCGCACGGACCGTGTCGTCTTCCTCGCGGACGGCCGCATCGTCGATGAGGTCCGGCGGCCGGACGCCCTCCAGGTCCTGGAACGCATGAACAGGTTCGACGGAACACGCCACAGCGACATGCCCTGAAACAGTCGATTTGTCCGCCCTGGTCGCCGACGGCCCGGTAGCCGCCACGGGCGTGCCGCGCGAACCTTCAGTGTGGCGCCCCCGGCAGGACTCGAACCTGCGGCCAAGTGCTTAGAAGGCACCTGCTCTATCCACTGAGCTACGGGGGCCGGGTGGCGGCCGGTGGCCTGGAGCCCGGTGGGTGGTCCGTGGCCTTGCCGGGGGGCGTGGACCATGGACCGGGGACAAGGATAGGGCTCCTGGTGGCTTGTCCCTGATGCTTCACCTCCGCCACGCGATGTGGAGGTTCGGTGAAGCGATCCTGATAATCGCAGGCAGGTGCGAATCTCGCATCGCTTTTGGCGTCTGTCGCCCCGGGTGTTGTGCACTCGTTATGCCTGCGCCCCAGTCGTCCCTTCCGTCGCGGGTGTCCGATCGGCGCGCAGGGGTGCCCATATGCTTCAGAAAGGCGCCAAAATTGGGCATTCTTCGCATGTGGTGACCTTGGACGTACGGCCTCAACTGCTTGACGCACTCTCCGCCCTGCGTGAGCGTGTCGCCGCCGCACGCTTTCCGCTCCCCCTCGCGGGGGCGCCACGCGCGCGGGCCAACCGGGACGAGCTCCTCGCACAGCTCGACGACTATCTGGTGCCCCGGCTACGGGCCCCCGAAGCGCCGTTGCTGGCCGTTGTCGGCGGCTCCACCGGCGCCGGCAAGTCCACGCTCGTGAACTCTCTGGTGGGCCGCCAGGTGAGCGAGGCGGGCGTCCTGCGGCCCACGACCCGCACGCCCGTCCTGGTGTGCCATCCGGACGACCAGCACTGGTTCGCCGGGATGCGCGTCCTGCCGCACCTCACGCGCGCGTGGGCACCCCGCCAGGGCCGTGAGGGTGACGACGGGGCGGCCCCGGGCCCCGGGGGCGACAGCGAGCGCCTGCTGCGCGTGCTGACCGCCGACACCCTGCCCTGCGGCCTCGCCCTCCTCGACGCCCCCGACATCGACTCCCTCGTCGCCGACAACCGCGTGCTCGCCGCCGAGCTGATCTGCGCCGCGGACGTGTGGGTCATGGTCACCACCGCCTCCCGGTACGCCGACGCCGTCCCCTGGCACCTCCTGCGTACCGCCAAGGAACAGGACGCCACCCTCGTCACCGTCCTCGACCGCGTGCCCCACCAGGTCGTCGGCGAGGTGTCCCGGCAGTACGGCGCCCTCCTCGCCAAGGCCGGACTCGGCGACGTACCGCGCTTCACCGTCCCCGAACTCCCCGAGTCCGCCGGCGGTGGCGGACTCCTCCCCGCCACCGCCGTCGAACCCCTGCGCACCTGGCTCGCCCACCGCGCCCAGGAACCCTCCTCCCGTAGACAGGCCATCGAACGCACCGCCTACGGAGTCCTCGGTTCACTCAACTCCCGCATGCCGGAACTCGCCGGTGCCGTCGCCGCCCAGTACGCCGCCGCCCTCCGCCTCACCTCCGCCGTCGACGAGGCCTACGAGAGCGAGCACGCGCGCGTCCGCGCCCGCCTCCAGGCAGGCGCCGCGCTCGCCGGAGACGCCCTGAAGCGCTGGCGCGCCTACCCGCTCGACTGCGGCCCCGGAGAGCTCCTCGACGCCATCTCCGAAAGCCTCGAAGCCCTCCTGCTGTGCGCGGTCACCGCCGCCGACGAACACATCGACGACGCGTGGCGGCGCGAGCCCGCCGCCCAGGCCCCCGCGCTCGTCCGCCGCGGCGGACGGTACGAAAGAGCCCCCTACGAAGACGGCGACAGCCCCGAACACCGCATCGGCATGGCTGTACGGCGCTGGCGGCGCGAACTCGAGGAGTACGCCGAGGACGAGGTCCGCACCCTCGACCGCGCCGACAAGAACTCCCTTCCCGACGCCGACGTCGTCGCCGCGCTGCTCGCCACCGCCCTGCTAGGCGGGCGGCGGGCACGCACCGCCGGAGAGACCCTCGCCGAGCGCATCGGCGCCCACGGGGCGCTGCGGCTGCGCGACCGCGGCGGCCGACTGCTCACCGACTACCTGGACAAGGTCCTCGGCGCGGAGCGGGAGCGCCGCCTGGCCCCCCTCGACGCACTCGACGTCAACCCGGAGCCCCAGGCCGAACTCATCGCCGCGCTGTCCGTACTGCAGAAGGAGAGGTGACCGCGGTGACCGCCGTCACGGGCCACACCGATCACACGGGCGATCTGGAACGTACAGACGACACGGAAGGCACAGGCGGCACGGCAGGCGGCCCCGGCGGTGCGGAGAGCACTGAGAGTGTCGCCAGCGCGCCGGGCATGGACGGCGATGCGGGGGGTGTTCAGCAGGCCGGGGACGGCGAGGAGAACGGCAACCACGCGCGCGAGGCCGAAGGCGTCTGGGACGACGGGCTCATCGCACGGCGCGTCGTGCCCGGCTCGTCCCCGGGGAACGGGGACCCCAGGACGGTGGCCGAGGTCCTTGCCGGGTCGGTCGCGTCCGGTTCGCCGTCGGCTGTGTCCACGGCTACGGAGAGGCCGTCCTCGTACGGGGACTCCGCCGCGTACGACACCCGGCCCCCGTACGAGAACAGCACCGCCACGCAGGACACAACCGTCGTCTACGAAGGGGCCCTGCGCGGCCGCCTCGACGCGCTGCGGGAGTTGATCGGGCTGTCCCGTACGCGGCTCGACACCGGGACGCTCGCCGAGGCCGGGCGGGTGCTCGACGAGGCCGCCGCGCGGCGACGGCTGTCCGACCGGCACACCGTTGTCGCGCTCGCGGGTGCCACGGGGAGTGGCAAGTCGACCCTTTTCAACGCCCTGGCGGGCGTGATGATTTCGGAGACGGGCGTACGCAGACCCACCACCGCCGCGCCCATCGGGTGCAGCTGGACGGACGGCGCCGCGGGGCTGCTGGACCGGCTCGGCATCCCCGGAAGGCTGCGCAGACGGCCGCTCCCGGGGGCCGACGCGCAGGTCCTCCAGGGTCTCGTTCTGGTCGACCTGCCCGACCACGACTCGGCGGCGGGGGACCACCGCGAGCACGTGGACCGGATCCTCGGGCTCGTCGACGCGGTCATCTGGGTCGTCGACCCCGAGAAGTACGCCGACGCGATGCTGCACGAGCGCTATCTGCGGCCGCTCGCGGGGCACGCCGAGGTCATGTTCGTCGTGCTCAACCAGGTGGACCGGCTCTCCGGAGACGCCGCCGACCAGGTCCTCGACGATCTGCGGCGGCTGCTCGACGAGGACGGCATCGCCCTCGGCGAGCACGGCGAACCGGGTGCCACGGTGCTCGCGCTGTCCGCGCTCACCGGAGAGGGCGTCGGCGATCTGCGGGAGGCCCTCAGCCAGTTCACCCGCGAGCGGGGAGCCGCGGCACGGCGCGTCGAGGCGGACCTGGACGCGGCGGCGGCCCGCCTGCGGCCGGTGTACGCCGCCGGGGTGGGATCCGCGTCCGCGCGGGGCGCGATCGGGCTCAGCGAGGAGGCCCGCGAGGAGTTCTCCGACCGGCTCGCGGAGGCGGTCGGCGCGGCGGCGGCGGGCCAGGCCGCCGAGCGGGCCTGGCGCAGGCACGCGGGCAAGGCGTGCTCCTCGCCATGGCTGCGGCTGTGGCGCTGGTACGAGACACAGCGCTTCCCGCACAGCACCGGCAGGCACGTCGTGGCGCCCCCCGCGGACGAGGAGGCGACGGCACGCGCGCGCGTGGAGCACGCCGTGCGCACCGTCGCCGAGGAGGCCGCCACCGGACTGCCCACGCCCTGGGGGCAGGCCGTACGCGAGGCGGCGGCGCGGGGAGCACAGGGGCTGCCCGAGGCGCTCGACGAGCTGGCGCTGCGGGCCGCGCTGCCGGACGGGCGACCGCCGCGGCCCGGCTGGTGGCCGGTCGCGGTCCTGGCGCAGGCGGTGATGACGCTGCTCCAAGTCGTCGGCGGGCTGTGGCTGGTGGGGCAGATCGTCGGGGTCGTGGAGCCGAACCTGGGCGTGCCGGTGCTCCTGATGGCCCTGGGCATCGTCGGCGGTCCGTGCGTGGAGTGGGCCAGCGGGATGGCGGCGCGCGGGCCGGCCAGACGGTACGGCTTCGAGGCCGAGCGCCGACTGCGGGAGGCGGCCGCGGGGTGCGGGCGGGCGCGGGTGCTGGATCCGGTGGCGGCGGAGCTGTTGCGGTACCGGGAGGTCCGGGAGCAGTACGTGCGGGTGGCTCAGCGGGGGTGAGGGGGCGGGCTGTGCGGGCCGGATGGTGAGGCGGGGGGGTGGCCGGGCCCCTGGCCGGGCCCCGGGACCGGGGGAGGAGGTCCGGGCGCGGTCCGGGGAGCGAGGGGAAGCGGAAGGGCTCCGTCGGGTGACGGAGTTGTCCACAACCGGCCGGTAGAACACAGGGCTCAGCGGGCTCGGCCCGGCCGGTGCAATCTGAGATCGCGGCAGCCACCCACCGCCGACGCCGGAACGCGAAGGCGGAGGTGCGGACGGGGGTGCGCGGCCGCGGACTCAGACGTGGGCGTGCGGGACGGGCCCGCACGTGTGGGGACGTAGGGAGGGGTCGGCATGAACGACACGGTGGTGACGGTGGTGGGGAACGTGGCGACGACGCCGGTGTTCCGGGAGCTGCCGTCGGGGCCGGTGACACGCTTTCGGATCGCGGTCACGGCACGGCACTTCGACCGCTCGCGCAACGTGTGGGCGGACGGGCACACCAACTTCTTCACGGTGTGGGCCTGGCGGGCGCTCGGCGTGAATGTGCAGGGCTCGCTCGCGATCGGCGAACCGGTCATCGTGCAGGGCAGGTTGAGGGTGCGGGACGAGGAGCGGGGCGGGCAGCACTTCCGGTCGGTGGACATCGACGCCCAGTCCATCGGGCACGACCTCGCCCGCGGGACGTCCGCGTTCCGGCGCGGAGGCAGGACGGGGCACTCCGCGGCGAAGGAGCGAAGTCCCGTGCGGGGTACGGGGGATGAGCCGGAGTTCGAGTTCCCCACCCAGTCCGGCGCCCGGGACCGGGCCCACGCCCAGTCCCAGCAGGAGGCGCGGACGCTGATGGGGTCGGGGGCGGAGACACGGGCCAAGTCGGAGGCCGAGCCGCACGACGAGCTGCAAGTCGGGTCGGCAGTCGGGTCGGAAACCGCGCCGGAAGCCGCTTCGGCGGTCGTCCCGGACATCGCCTCGGCGGTCCTGCCGGAAGTCGTCTCGGAAGGCGTCCCGGACGTCGAGTTGGAGCGGGACCCGGCCCCCGTCGGGTGACCCCGCTGCGCGGCCGGACACCGTCCGAGCCGCTAACCGGAACCATGGATTTGTCGATATGCCCAGCTCAGAAGGGGCGTTGTCGATAACAATTCCGATTCGGATCGGTTGTCTGACGGCGCTACTGGGAACGGCGATGCGTCGCTTCCTTAGGATGCCGGGCGTGGCTCTGTGGGGCGGTTGAGGCCCGAACGGAGCGGTCGGCAGGTGAGTCTGCTCGGTTGAATCTGCTGGCGGGGCCAGTCCCCCCATGTGAATTGGGTCCCGCTCGGAGGGGATTTCTGTGTTTTCTGCGTTGTCAGGGTGTCGGGCGCTCAAGGCGTTCGCGATATCGCCCCTGCGTGGCCGAGGTGCCGCCCGGCTCGCCGCCGCGACGGTGGCCTCCGGCCTTGTCATGGCCGGCGTGACGGTCACCGCGGCCGAGGCCGCGGCGGTGGACGCCCCGGAGTACCGGGGCGGGGCGAGCGCGACCCTCAGCGGCCTGCAGACGTACGGCCAGGCGGTCGTCCGTGAGAACGGCGAGAGCCACAGAATCCCCGCGGGCCTGTTCGAGATGTCCGTGGACAACGGCGGCACGCTGCAGACGTACTGCATCGACCTCCACAACCCCACGCAGAAGGACGCGAAGTACCAGGAGACTCCCTGGAGCGGCACGTCCCTGAACGGCAACCCGCACGCGGGCAAGATCCGCTGGATCCTGCAGCACTCCTATCCCCGGGTGAACAACCTCGCCCAGCTCGCGCGGCGGTCGGGCGCGGGCTCGCTCACCGAGAAGTCGGCCGCGGCCGGCACCCAGGTGGCGATCTGGCGGTTCTCGGAAATCCCGAGCAAGCCGCATACGTCGAGCAGCGCGAACAAGTCGAGCAAGCCGAGCGAGTCGAGCAAGGCGGGCAAGTCCGGTGAGCCCCGTGCGGCGAGTGAATCGGTGAAGCCGCGCAGGACGAAGGTGGCAGCCGTCGACCCGCGGGCCGAGAAGCTCGCGGACTATCTGGAGCGCAGCGCGCGCAACAGCCCCGAGCCGAAGGCGTCACTGACGCTGGAGCCGTCGGCCGTCGCAGGCGGCGCCGGGAAGCGCCTGGGCCCGGTGACCGTGCGGACCGACGCGGAGAGCGTGACCGTCACGCCGCCCGCGGACTCGGCGAGCGGGGTGAAGGTCGTCGGCAAGAACGGCAAGCAGGTCAAGACGGCGCGTGACGGCAGCCGACTGTTCTTCGACGTGCCGAAGGGCACGCCGGACGGCGCGGCCTCGCTGGAGGTGCAGGCGGCGACGACCGTGCCGGTCGGGCGGGCCTTCACCTCCGAGACCCGCAGCCAGACGCAGATACTCGCGGGCTCCAGCGAGTCCACGGTGTCCGCCGCGGCGACGGCGCAGTGGGCGAAGAAGGGCGCGATACCCGCGCTGTCGGCGGAGAAGAACTGCGCCAAGAGCGGCGTGGACATCACCGCGAGCAACAAGGGGGACGCGGCGTTCACCTTCAGCCTGATGCGGTTCAAGCACACCATCAAGGCCGGTGAGCGACGGACAGTGACGATACCGCTGCAGGAGGACCAGCCCTACGACTTCACGATCATGGGCCCTGGCGGGTTCGAGAAGCGGTTCAAGGGAGTGCTCGACTGCCGGACCGAGGGCAACGCGGTCGCGGTCGACGGCAAGGCGCAGCCCGCGTCGAACCCGAGCCCGGCGTCGGCGGGCGGTACGAGCGGCGGCGGTGACCTCGCGGAGACCGGCGGGTCGAACGCGACGCCGCTGATAGCCGGCATCGCGGTGGTGCTTGTCGTGGTCGGCGGTGGCGCGGTGTTCTTCCTGCGCAGGAAGAAGGACCCGGCGGGGTCCGCGGAGGCTGCGTCGCCCGAGGAGTGAGCGGCGCCGGCGGCGAGCGGCAACTACGTTGGGTGGATGATCAACTACGCAGGTGGGCACGGAAGGGCCAGGTCACGCGGTCCTCGTGATACTGGTTTCTTGCGGGGGGTGGCTGTACGGCAAGATGGGGTGTATCTGCCCACACACTGATTGCCGGACGGTTTCTCTTGGCTGAGTACATCTACACCATGCGCAAGACGCGCAAGGCGCACGGCGACAAGGTGATTCTTGATGACGTCACCCTGAGCTTTCTGCCCGGCGCGAAGATCGGTGTCGTGGGTCCCAACGGCGCCGGTAAGTCCACGGTGCTGAAGATCATGGCGGGGCTCGAGCAGCCGTCCAACGGTGACGCGTTCCTGTCGCCCGGCTTCAGCGTCGGCATCCTCATGCAGGAGCCGGAGCTCGACGAGTCGAAGACGGTCCTGGAGAACGTGCAGGACGGGGCCGCCGAGATCATGGGCAAGCTCAAGCGCTTCAACGAGGTCGCCGAGCTCATGGCGACCGACTACTCGGACGCGCTCATGGAGGAGATGGGCAAGCTCCAGGAGGACCTGGACCACGCCAACGCGTGGGACCTCGATGCCCAGCTCGAGCAGGCCATGGACGCGCTCGGCTGCCCGCCCGGCGACTGGCCCGTGGTGAACCTCTCCGGTGGCGAGAAGCGTCGTGTCGCGCTCTGCAAGCTCCTCATCGAGGCGCCCGACCTGCTCCTCCTCGACGAGCCCACCAACCACCTCGATGCCGAGTCGGTGAACTGGCTGGAGCAGCACCTCTCCAAGTACGCCGGCGCTGTCGTCGCGGTCACCCACGACCGGTACTTCCTGGACAACGTCGCCGAGTGGATCCTCGAACTCGACCGCGGCCGCGCACACCCCTACGAGGGCAACTACTCCACGTACCTGGACAAGAAGGCCACGCGCCTCAAGGTCGAGGGCCGCAAGGACGAGAAGCGAGCCAAGCGGCTCAAGGAAGAACTCGAGTGGGTGCGGTCCAACGCCAAGGGGCGTCAGGCCAAGTCCAAGGCGCGCCTCGCCCGTTACGAGGAGATGGCCGCCGAGGCGGACAAGATGCGGAAGCTGGACTTCGAGGAGATCCAGATTCCGCCGGGTCCGCGGCTCGGCTCGGTCGTCGTCGAGGTCGAGAACCTTTCCAAGGCCTTCGGCGACAAGGTTCTGGTCGACGACCTGAGCTTCACGCTGCCGCGCAACGGCATCGTCGGCATCATCGGTCCGAACGGCGCGGGCAAGACCACGCTGTTCAAGATGATCCAGGGCTTGGAGACGCCGGACTCCGGCAAGATCAAGATCGGCGACACGGTCAAGATCTCCTACGTCGACCAGAGCCGCGCCAACATCGACCCGAAGAAGACGCTGTGGGCCGTGGTGAGCGACGAGCTCGACTACATCAACGTCGGTCAGGTCGAGATGCCCTCGCGCGCGTATGTCAGCGCCTTCGGGTTCAAGGGGCCGGACCAGCAGAAGCCTGCCGGGGTGCTCTCCGGTGGTGAGCGCAACCGCCTCAACCTCGCGCTGACGCTCAAGGAGGGCGGCAACCTGCTGCTCCTCGACGAGCCGACGAACGACCTGGACGTCGAGACCCTGTCCTCCCTGGAGAACGCGCTCCTGGAGTTCCCGGGTGCCGCTGTCGTGATCTCCCACGACCGGTGGTTCCTCGACCGGGTCGCCACGCACATCCTGGCGTACGAGGGCGACTCCAAGTGGTACTGGTTCGAGGGCAACTTCGAGTCGTACGAGAAGAACAAGGTCGAGCGGCTCGGCCCGGACGCGGCGCGTCCGCACCGCGCCACGTACAAGAAGCTCACGCGAGGCTGACATGGCGCGCCACATCTACAGCTGCCCGTTGCGGTGGTCGGACATGGATGCCTTCGGGCACGTCAACAACGCCGTCTTCCTGCGGTACTTGGAAGAGGCGCGGATCGACTTCATGTTCCGGCTCTCGTCCGACGACGGCGGGCCGTCGTTCTCGGGCGGCTCCGTGGTGGCGCGCCACGAGATCGACTATCTGCGGCCGTTGGTGCACCGGCACGAGCCGGTCACCATCGAGTCGTGGGTGACGAAGATCGGGGCCGCGTCGCTGACGATCTCGTACGAGATAAAGGAGCCCGAGGCGGGCGGGCAGGTGTACGTGCGGGCGTCGACGATCGTCGTGCCGTTCGACCTGAGCGCGCAGCGGCCGCGGCGGATCACCGCCGAGGAGCGGGCCGTGCTCGAGGAGTACCGCCCCGAGGACACCGCGGGCGCGGCCGGTGGCCGGCGCGCGGGCGGTGCGGGGGCGCTTGTCGCATGACCGTGCGACTGGACTTCGTCGACGCCGGGGAGGCGGTGGATCTCACCGCCTTCCTGGCACGGCTCGTCCACTACGACAAGGCGGCCGCGGTGCGGTTGCAGGCCGCGGGGGACACCCTGGCGGTGTTCGGGCGGCCGCCGTCGTTCGAGGTGCTCGCCGTGCGTACGGCGCGCCTCGCCAAGCCGTACGAGTACGGGCTCGACACCTCGCTCGATGTAACCGTCTCCGCCGGGGAGTTCCTGGAGGCCGTGGCCGAGGCGGGTGAGGCCGAGGAGACCGCGGGTACGGCTGTGGTGCCGGAGGCGGTCACCGGGCCGCCGTGGGCCGGAGTGCTGCCGCCCCGCGCGGGGTGGCGGCAGGTGCACGGGCTGCCTTCGGCGGGGGAGGTGCGGGAGCTCGTGCGGGACGCCGTCGCCGAATTCCGGGGGCGGGTGGAGGAGTTGGCGCCCGAGCGGCGGGTTCGGGCCGAACTGGATCTGGTGGGGCGGGAGATCTGGTCCCGGGAGATTCCTGGGACCCAGTTGCCCGTGCGGGCCGCGCACGCGGCGCACGCGCTGGGTTTTTTGCGGGGCGACGCCTTGGACTTGCTGTCGGCCGGGCCCTGGCTGCGGCTGCGGACGCCCTTCGGCTCCATCGCGCTGCGCCGGACCGGCGTCGGGGCGCTCACCGTCACGCCGACCTGACACTGACCGTCGACGTGCGCACAGCGGCGGCGGCACGGTGATCGGGGCCGCGCCTGCCCACAGCAGGTGGGGCTGCTGTGGGGCGCTTCGGTCAGCCGGGGGTGTTGACCATGGAAGCTGCCGCGTAGGTCAGGTAGTTCCACAGGGTGCGGTCGTGTTCCTCGGAGAGGTTGAGGGCGTCGACGGCGGCCCGCATGTGCTTGAGCCAGGCGTCGTGGGCCTCCTTGTTGACCGTGAAGGGGGCGTGGCGCATGCGCAGGCGGGGGTGGCCGCGGTTGTCGCTGTAGGTGCGGGGGCCGCCCCAGTACTGCATCAGGAACAGGACGAGGCGTTCCTCGGCCGGGCCCAGGTCCTCCTCCGGGTACATCGGCCGGAGCAGCGGGTCCTCGGCCACACCCTGGTAGAAGTGGTGCACCAGGCGCCTGAAGGTCTCCTCGCCGCCGACCTGTTCGTAGAAGGTCTGCTCCTGAAGCGTGCCGCGCGGGATCTCGTTCACTCCTCCATGGTCTCAGACGCGACGGCCGAGGACGGAAGGCTTAGGACCACTCGCATCGAGCGGCCCGGGGCAGCACAGTGGTGGTATGGGTGCGCAAGCTCCACTTGCCGACGAACCCGGTGGGCCCGACCCCGTGCAGGCGGCCGAGGCCCGGGCCGGGCTGGTGCGGGAGATCGAGGCCGGCGGGGTCTGGGACGACGAT
The DNA here is from genome assembly GCF_014650815.1 of Streptomyces flavofungini. Classification (GTDB taxonomy): domain Bacteria; phylum Actinomycetota; class Actinomycetes; order Streptomycetales; family Streptomycetaceae; genus Streptomyces; species Streptomyces flavofungini. The sequence continues at coordinate 513,604 of NZ_BMVR01000001.1, read as the reverse complement.
CCTGCCTGGCGGGAGGCGTTCCAGGCGGTGCCGCGGCACCTGTTCGTGCCGTACTACTACGTGAGCACGAGCGGCGGGTACGAGCGGCTGTGGGGCGAGGACCCCGACCCGGTGCGGCGGGGGCGGTGGCTGCGCGGGGCGTACGCGGACGCGCCGCTGGCCACCCGGGTACGGGACGGTGAGCTGGTCTCGTCCAGCAGCCAGCCCTCGCTGATGGCGAAGATGCTCATCGAGCTGGACGTCGGGGACGGGGCGCGGCACGACGTCCTGGAGATCGGGGCCGGTACGGGCTACAACGCGGCGCTGCTCGCGCACCGGCTCGGGGACGAGCACGTCACCACCGTCGACCTCGACCCGGAGATCACCGAGTCCGCGCGCCGGCATCTGACGGCCGCCGGGTACCGGCCGGTCGTCGCGACCGGCGACGGCGCCGCGGGCTGTCCGCGGCGGGCGCCCTTCGACCGGATCATCGCCACCTGCACGCTCAGTTCGGTGCCGCGGGCCTGGCTCGCGCAGTGCCGCCCCGGCGCGCGGGTGCTCGCGCCGCTGGCGACCGGCCTGATCGCGCTGCGGGTCGCGGACGCCGAGCACGCGGAGGGGCGGTTCCTGCACACCCCCGCGTACTTCGTGCCGTTGCGCGGCGGCAGCGCGGCGCCGCGGACCGAGCAGCACATCGGCGGGCTGCCGCGCCGGGCGCTGCAGAGCGAGCTGTTCCGGTTCCTGCTCGAACTCACCGCGGGGAGCCTCGACCCGCACGAGGCGCTGGCGCTGTGGCAGCGGGAGCGGCGGCCGGTGCGGGAACGGTTCGGGGTCACGGTCAGCGGGCCGTACGCGTGGGCGTGGCTGGACGACCCGGAAGGGCCGTACGCCTGGCCGCTGTGAAGCGGTGGCCAGGCGTACGGCCCTTCGGTGGTGCGGGTGGCCCGGGGGCCTCGGTGCCGGCCGGGGTCAGTCCCGGCGGACGGTGATCGTCGTCCAGGCGCCGACGTGCACCCGGTCGCCGTCCTGCAGCGGGATCGGGACGAAGGGCTGGATGGGCTCCTCGCCGCCGTTGACCGTGGTGCCGTTGGTCGAGTTCTGGTCGACGACCGCCCAGCCGCCGTCCGGTTGCTGGACCAGGACCGCGTGCTGGTGCGATACGCCCGGGTCCTCCGGCGGCACCGACAGGTCGATGTCGGGGGTGTCGCCGGTGGAGTGGCGGCGGCGGCCGATCGTGATCTGGTTGCCGATCAGCGGACGCTGCTGCTCCGGGGAGTACGCGGGCAGGTTCAGGCCCGTGGCCTCGGGGCCGCTGCGCTGCATCATCGCCATGAAGTAGTCACGGTCGGGGCCGATGGTCGCGGTCCAGGTGCCGGGGCCCGCCTGCTGGGGCGGAGCGCCCTGGCCGGGGTAGCCCTGCGGGGGCTGCTGGGCCGGGGCGCCGGGTCCGCCCGGGCCGCCGGGGTGACCCTGGCCGGGTGCTCCGGAGGCGGGCGGGGAGAGGACCCAGTCGTCTCCGCCGGGGCCGAAGGACTGCGCGCCGGGTCCACCGGGGCCCGCGCCAGGTCCGCCGGGGCCACCAGGTCCACCGGGGCCGCCGTGGCCGGGCGGGGGCGGCGGGCCCTGCGGGGCGCCGGTCTCCTGCGGGAACGCGGGCGGTGCGGGCGGACCCTGCTGCTGGAACGCCTGCGGGGCGCCGGGCTGGTTCTGCCCGGGCGCGCTGCCGGGGCCGCCAGGGCCGCCAGGACCACCGGGTCCGCCGCCGCCGGGGCCGCCGTTGCCCGTGCCGAACGGCGGGATCGGCTCGGCGGGACGGTTCATCTGCGAGGGCCGGGAGCCCTGGTAGCCGAACGGGTCCTGGCCGGGGCCGGGGGACTGCTGGCCGGTCGGGGAGGTGGTGCCGGGTGCGCCGGGGCCGCCAGGGCCACCGGGCGCGCCAGGTCCGCCCGGGGCGCCGGGTCCGCCCGGGCCGCCAGGACCGTCGAACGCGCCGGGGCCACCAGGTCCACCGGGGCCACCAGGTCCACCGGGGCCGCCCGGAGCGCCGGGGCCCGGCGGGGGCGGGGGAGGGCCTTGCTGGAACTGCTGCGAGGGGTTGGGGGCGCCAGGCCCGCCGGGTCCGCCCGGTCCACCGGGACCGTCGAAGCCACCGGGCCCGCCGGGTCCGTCGAACCCACCGGGACCACCGGGACCACCGGGTCCGCCGGGACGAGGACCGCCGGGTCCGTCGAAGCCACCGGGACCACCGGGACGAGGCCCACCGGGACCGTCGAACCCACCGGGCTGACCGGGACCACCGGGCTGCCCAGGGCCGCCGGGCCCGCCGTGCGCGCCGGGACCAGGACCGCCGGGACCGTCGAACCCACCGGGCTGACCGGGACCACCGGGCTGCCCAGGACCGCCGGGCTGCCCGGGACCACCAGGCTGACCAGGACCCTGCGGCGGATACCCGTACCCACCAGGACCGGACCCACCGGGACCAGGACCAGGACCACCAGCACCCGGACCACCGGGACCGGGACCACCGGGACCGGGACCACCGGGCTGCCCCGGACCACCAGGCTGACCAGGACCCTGCGGCGGATACCCGTACCCATCGGGACCACCGGCACCCGGACCACCAGGACCGGGACCACGCCCACCAAACCCAGGACCACCGGGACCACCGGGACCGCCCGGGCCGGGACCACCGGGACCACCCGGACCGTGCCCACCAGGCCCAGTCATCCCCGGACCACCAGGCCCACCAGGACCCCCGGGCCCACCACCGGGCAACGGCGGATTAGGCGCGGCAGGCGTGTACGACGTGGCCGTACCGGTGAGGAAGTTCCACCGGCACTCCTCGCAGAACGGCGCGTTGGCCTCGCGGGGCGTGCGGCACTGCGGGCAGAGCTCGGGCTCGGGCCCGAGGTCCGGCACCGCGGAGAGATGCGAGCGGCCGGGCTGGCCGGGGCCACCGGGCCCACCGGGACCGCCGGGGCCACCAGGCCCACCGGGCTGGCCGGGCCCCGGCGGGTAGCCGTAACCGGCGGCCGGGGGCGGTGGTGGAGGCGGCGGTGGTACGGCACCGGCCATGCGGTGACCGCAGACCTCGCACCAGTCGTCGGAACCCGACTGGTGTCCGTTCGGGCAGGTCGGCATGTCGGCGCTTCCCCCTCTCCTTCTCCGGCCCGTGGGCCGCGTGCGCTGGCGTTCTTCGGGTACTGACAGGGCGTACGCGATGCGTACCGGGCGTGCGGGACGCCGCGAGGCGCCCTGCTGCTTCCTCGCTACTTCTTCACGCGGACCGTTTTCGTCGAGCGCGTCTCGAGTGTCATCTCGTCGGCCTCGGCGACCCGCGCCTTCAATCGAACAGTACCTGTCGCGGCGTCGACCACGTCCACCACCTTGGAAAGGAGCTTGGCGGTGTCCGCGTTGCCGGAGGCGCTCGCAAGTTGAACTGCCCGGCCCAGTTTGGCCGTTGCGCCGTCGTAATCGCCCGATTTGCGAGCGTCGAGGCCCTGCTGGATGACCTGGGCCAGTTCCGCCTGGCCGGTGTAGTGCGCGACCTGCGGATTGATGGAGGTGGAGGCCGCCATGTCGTCCGTCCAGACGGCCCGGACCAGGCCCTGGGACAGGGTCTGCACGGTGCCGTCGGCGGCCGGTACGACGAGCGAGACACGGGCCGCGAGCATCTCCTGGCCGAGATCGGCGCCGGGGACGCGGACACAGACGTGGTAGTCGCGGGACTCGTCGCCCCAGGAGCCGGTCGGATAGTCACCCGCACGGGGACCCGCCTCGGTGCGTCGGTCGGTCAACTCCTCGACCGTGGGTGCCACTTGCTTCACGAACATGATCTCCACGCCCATGGGCGTCCACAGCCGCAGGCTGACGTCGGCGACCTCCTTGCCCATGGCCGACTCCATCATCTGCGTGAAGTCGGCGGCGAGGCCCGCGGGGTCGGCGACGATGTCGGCGGTGCCGAGCAGCGCCGAGGCGATGCCTGTGACCTCTTTCACTTCCCAGTCGGTGCCGACGCCGCGCGCGTCACACGTGAACCGGCCCGCGCAGGCGTCGAGGGAGGCGCGCAGGTCCTCGGGTGACTCGTGTTCGTTGCGGCCGTCGGTGAGCAGGATGCCGTGCCTGATGGACACGTCGGCGGAGGCGAGGAGCCGGTCGGCCAGGCGCAGCCAGGTGCCGATGGCGGTGCCGCCGCCCGCGCTGAGCTTGCGCAGCGCCTCCTTGGCCTGGGTGCGGGTCTGGGGTCCGGCGACGGCGAGGCGGCCGCCGCCGGGGTAGACCTCGGTGGCGACGTGGGTGCCGCCGATGACGGCGAAGTGGACGCCGTCGCGCACGGCGTCGATGGCGGCGGCGGTGGCGTCACGGGCGCCGCGCATCTTCGTCGGCGGGTAGTCCATGGAGCCCGAGCAGTCGACCATGATCGCGACCGCGGCGTCGGGGCCCTCCCCCACCGCGTACAGATGGGGCGCGCCGACCGCGGAGCCGACGGTTCCGCCGCCCGTCGAGGTGACCGTGGCGATCGCGTTGACCTCGCGGCCGCCCTCGGGCAGGTACTCGTTCTGGTAGACGTCGACCGTGAACTGCGGCACGTTCGACTTGGAGAAATTGGCCATGGATGGTGCTCCCCCCTAGGACTTCATTCCACAGAAGCTCGGATCTGGTGCTCGCCTTGGTGCCCGCCGCGGTGCCCGCGCGTGCGGGTGGTGCCGGTGACGCACGTGGTGCGGCGGCAGGTCGGCCGACCGGCGGGCCGGTCGGTCCTCCCGGCCGTCGGCCGCGCGGCGCGGTCCCCGTCCGCGCTAGGCCGATCCTGCCCCTTGCGGCGCCGCGGGGAACGGCAGGACCGCCACTGTTACGTTGTCGTGGCCCCCGCCGTCGAGCGCGTGGCCGACGAGGACCTGGGCGCTGTGCAGCGGCCGCAGGGCGGCGTCGACGGGGATGGCGCGGGCCATGTCCTCGGCCGCCTCCGCGTAGTTCCACAGGCCGTCCGTGCACACCACCACTACACCCGGGCGGTCCGGCTTGAAGGAAGCGGTGTGCGGCTCCAGTTCGTACGCGTCCGCGCCGAGCCAGCCCGTGATGGCGTGCGCCCGTTCGTCCGCGTACGCCTCGGCCTCGCTCATCAGGCCCGCGGCGACCATCTGGGCGGCCCAGGAGTCGTCCTCGGTGAGGCGGGCGGCGGGGCCGGAGCGGTCGACCGGAACCCAGTAGACGCGGCTGTCGCCGACCCAGCCGATGACGAGCAGGCCGCCCGCGACGACGGCGCCGACGAGGGTGCAGGCGGGCGCGTTCTGGTGCGGGCTGTGCTCGCGGGCTCCGGTGGGCTCGTCGGCGAGCGCGTTCACGGCCTCGGCGGCGGCGACGATCGCCTCGTGCATGGCCTGCTGCGGGTGGGTGCCGCGCGGCAGGGCGGCGCGCAGGACCGTGTCGGCGGCGCGGGACGCGGCCATGGAGGCCTCGTCGGGCCGGGTCGCCGAGGAGACGCCGTCGCAGACGACGGCGATGACGGCGGGCGAGCCGTCGGGCAGCGTGGCCGCGGAGATCGCGAACGCGTCCTCGTTGCGGTGGTGGCGCAGGCCCCGGTCGCTGACGGCGGCGACCGCGTCCAGCTCCAGTTCCATGTGGTCGCGCTCGCGCGGCTGGGCGTGCCCGCAGTTCTCGCAGTAGCCGTCGGGGGCGACGTGGCCGGAGCGGCAGGCGACGCAGAGTTTCGTTCCTGCGGGCGGGGTGGGGGCGAGGGCCGGGGACGCCGACTGCTCGGGGGTGGGTGCGCCGGCGCGTGGGTCGGGGGCGGGCAGGGGGTAGTCGTCCGGCTCGGCTGCGGGGGCGGCCGCGTGGCCGGTCGTACTAGGCTCCGCGCTGCCCGGAGCGGCCGGAGCGGCCGGTCGGCCAGGAGCACGCGCCTCGCCCCCCGGGGCGGCCGCGGGTCCGGGCGTCCCCGCCCCGGCGCCCGGTGCGCCCACGCCGCCGGAATCCCCGAGTTCGCCGCCCGAGGAGTCGGTGCCGGGCAGGTCGGAGGACCGGTGGGTGGGGGCCGGGGTGTCGGAGCTGTCGACCTCGGGGGCGACGGGCCACCGGGCGGAGCCGGGGCCGAAGCCGGGATCGGCACCGGAACCCGGGCCGGAGGCAGCCGCAGCCGCGGGCGCCGAGCCCGGCATCGGCGGCAGGCCGTTGATCGCGAGCGTGGGCCGGTCGTCCGGCGGCGCCGGAACAGCCGAGAGGTCGTAGCCGCACGCGCCGCAGAACAAGTCGCCCGTCTCCAGGGGCTCCTCGCAGCTCGGACACGTGGACAATGCCGCCGGTTGGTGCATCTGCGCCATTTTCACACCCACGTCCGGGGGCGGAAACGGTTGGCCCGCTCCACCAGTTCGATCCTTTCCTCGCCACCCTGTGCGAGCCGGGCCAGGGTCCGGTACGAACGCTCCAGACCGAACCGGAGGCCGCGCTCGTCCAGCTCGCTGCCGAGCAGTACGGCTCCCGTACGCCCGTCGCCCGCGGCCGCCGGGGGCCCGGAGGGGCCGGTGGCGTGGCCGGAGTGGCTACCGGAGAGTACCCAGTCGAGCGCCGTGCCGAGGACTTCCGTCGACAGGCGCTCTCTGCGCACCGCGTCGAGGCCGAAGCCCGCGAGCGCCTCGACCTGCCCGGCGGCGGCCGTCAGGTCGTCCAGGAAGCGGGCTCCTGGCCCGGCCGTCGTGTCGAAGGTCATACGCCGCCGCAGCCGCGCCCGCACCGCGGCGACACGCGCCGCCGTGTAGTGGATCGACGACTCCGGCACGGACTCCAGCGTACGCACCGCCCCGCTCCGGTCGCCCGCGGCGAGCTGCACCCGGGCGAGCCCGAACGCGGCGCTGACGTAGCTCGGGTCGGTCGCCCACACCAGGCGGTAGTACTCGGCGGCGTTGTCGAGCTGGCCGAGTACCTCCGCGCAGACGCCGAGGGCGAGCTTGGGCGCGGGCTCGCCCGGGAACGCGTCGTACACCGCGTCGAAGGAGAGCGCCGCGATCTCGTGGTCGCCGCTGGTGAGCGAGGCGACCCCGCGGTACCAGATCACCCGCCAGTCGTCGGGGTGGTCGATCTCCAGGGACTCCAGCGTCTTGCCCGCCCCGGCGGGGTCGCCCATGGTGAGCAGGGCGCGCAGCTCGCGCAGGCGCAGCTCGGTGGAGGTCGCGGGCGCGGCCCCGAGGGCGGCGATCAGCTCGCTGCCCGCCGAGTCCACGAGCCCGGCGAGGAAACCGGCGTTGGCGTCACCGGGGTCGACCCGGGGCACCGGCAGGGCGAGCGACGTCACCGGGGCGTCCAGCGCGCGCACCATCGACACGGGCTCCGCGCCCTCCCCGGGGCCGGTCCCGCCGGGCTGCGCACCGGCACCGCTCCCGGAGCCCTCCGTGAATGCCTCAAGTCCCAGCACGCTGGCGGCCCCGGCGCCCAGCACCCCGCCGCCCCCGGTACCGGCAGCAGCCTTGACCACCGGCCCCCGCGCCCCCAGCACGGACACCTCCCCGGCCAGCTCCGCGAACAACTCCGTGTCCGTGACCTTCACTTCAGGGCCGAACAGCGTCGAGAGCGCGGGCCGGGGCCGCCCGCTCTGCACCGCCACGACCTCCCGCAGGACGCCGGTGAGCTGCTCGGCCATCTCCTGCGCGGAGCCGAACCGCCGCGCCGGGTCGGGGTCGGTGGCGCGCACGAGCAGCCGGTAGAACGACTCGTACGTCCGGAAGACCTCGATGTTGTCCGGGTCGGGCAGCGAGTCCACGAAGACGTTCGTGTAGCCCTGGAAGTCGAAGGTGAGCACGGCGAGGGTGCGCGCGACCGTGTACAGGTCGGAGGCCACCGACGGGCCGACCTCCGCGACCTCCGGGGCCTGGTAGCCCACGGTGCCGTAGATCGCCGACTCGTCGTCGTCCATGCGGCGGACCGCGCCCATGTCGATGAGCTTGAGCTGGTCCTCGGTCTGGATGGCGTTGTCGACCTTGAAGTCGCAGTACAGCAGGTTGCGGCTGTGCAGATGGCCGAGGGCCTCCAGGGCCTCGATGCCGTACGCGCAGGCCTGTTCCACGGGCAGCGGATCGCGCTTGCCGGTGGGCGTGCGGCGGCCGTTGGCGATCTCCTTGAGGGACTTGCCGCCGACGTACTCCATGACGATGTAGCCGTCCATGGAGCCGGTGCGCTGGTCCAGGTGCTCGACGAAGTTGTAGATCCGCACGATGTTGGCGTGCTCGATCTCGGCGAGGAAGCGGCGCTCGGAGATCGCCGCGGCCATCGCGTCCTGGTCGCCGGTGTCGAGCAGGCCCTTGAGGACCACCCAGCGGTCCGACACCGCGCGGTCCACGGCGAGATACACCCAGCCGAGCCCGCCGTGCGCGAGACAGCCCACGACCTCGTACTGGCCGTGCACGATGTCGCCCGTGGTCAACTTCGGCACGAACGAGTACGGGTGGCCGCACTTGGTGCAGAAGCCCTCCGTGCGGCCCGAGCGCTCACCGCGGGCGCGGCCCACCGGAGCGCCGCAGTCGGAGCGCGAGCAGAATCGCTTCCGCTCGGGCACCTCGGGGTTCTGCTGCACCGCGCCCCGCGGGTCCGGGCGCGGCACCTGCGGCACCGAGACCAGGCCGACGCCCAGCCTGCTGCGGGCGGACGACGCCGCCGACGACCCGGAGCTGCGCACCGACACCGACCGCGTCGACGTACTGCCCGACGTGGAGCGCGAGAGGCGCCCCGACACCGAGCGGCGCGACGAGGACGACCGGGAGGAGCGCGTGCTGCCGCGGGTGCCGTGGGTGCCGATGCTCGACGAGGCCCGCGAGCCCCGGGCGCTGCGCCCGCCGACCGTGATGCCCGTCGCCGGGGAGCCCACCATGCCGCTCGCCGACACGACCGGGGCGAGTCCGCACGTGTCGCAGTACAGCTCGCCGCCGCCCACGTCCTCGTACGAACCCGTGCACTTGGGCCGCTGACACGGCTGCTGTCCGCCGTTCTCCTCGCTCATGCTTCCCCCCTCCGGTCGGTGGGCCCGCCCGGTTGCGGGACCCTGGGCGCCAGCGCGTCGGCCGCCGCCTGTTGATAGCGCAGCACGGCCTGCTCGGCCACGCGCAGGTCGCAGGGCGCGCTCCAGAGCATGCGGCGCGCCGCGTCGTACCGCTCGATGAGGACCGGGTCCTCCGCGAGGCCGTGCCGGGCGACCTTCGCCTTGTACGCGTCGAGGCGGCCGCGCAGCTCCGCGCGGACCGCGAGCGGCGCGGTGACCGCCGTCAACGACTCGCGGGCGCGCAGCAGTTCGTCCTCGGCCTTCTCCTCCAGGGACTCCAGGAGCGGCGACAGGCGGTGCCACTGGGCGTGCCTGCGGTAGTCCGCGGCCATCGCGAGCTGTTCCTGGAGCGCGGTCGGCGGCCCGGAGACGGCGGGCACCTCGGAGGCGGCGATCTTCGCGAGCACCTCCCCGCGCGCGGAGCGGGCTTCGGCGAGGGTGCGGTCCGCGCGGGACAGCACGTCGCGCAGCCTGCCCAGGCGCGCCTCGGCGTCCTGGCGGACCGTGAGCACGGCGTCGATCTCGCGGCGCACGTCCTCCAGGGCGCGGGCCGCGTGGTCGTAGCGGTCGGTGTGCGGGCGGCCGCCGCCGGGTGCCGAACTGCCGCGCGTGGGCTGCCAGAACGCGAGCGGGTCGGACACCACCTGCTCGCGCAGTGCCGTCAGCTCCCGCGTGATGCGCTCCAGGTCGTCGCCCGAGGGGTGCTCGCCGGGGCGCACGCCGACGGAGTGCGCGAGCTGGCGGGTGCGCTGGAGTTCGGCGGCGAGCAGGTCGATGCGGGCGGGCAGCGCGGACCAGACGGCGTCGGCGGCGACGACCATGTCCAGGGAGTGCGCGTACAGCTCGTTCATCCGCGCGACCAGCTCTTCGAGCGTGAACTGTTCGGTGAGCTTCGCGGGCCCCGTGATCGACGGCGCGGCGCCGGACGACGAGCCGCCCGCGACGGTGACGCCCCGGCCGCGCAGCAGCCGGGTCAGTTCGAGCAGGTCGTCGCGGTTGGGCCAGCGCCTGCGCTCACGCACGTCGCGGGCGGTGTTCAGGGCGCCCGCGTACGCGTCGAAGTACGTCCAGAGCAGCGTGATCTGGGCTTCTGTGCCGAGCCAGCGTTCGTACGTGGTGCCGGTGAGCCGGGCGCCTTCGAGGAGGCGGCGGCCCGCGTGGTCCTGGAGGGCGAGGAGCGACGTCTCGATCGCCTCGTGCTCGGCGTCGAGCCGCACCAGCGCACGGTCCACCTCGTCCCGGTCCATGACAGGGCCGGGGGGTCCCGCGACGCTCATCGATCACCTCTCCGCTCTGCGTTGCTGCGTTCCGTGTGCTTCTGGGTGGTCCGGGTGCTGCCGGGTGGGCCGGGGGTCAGTCCTTGTATCCGGGGGTCAGTCCTTGTACTTCGGCTTCGGCGGGCCCGCCGAGTCGCCGAGGTCGTCCGCGAGCCACCTGTCGTAGGAGGCGCGCCAGCCGTCCTTGTCCTTGCGGAAGTCGTCCAGTACGTCGTTCACGCGCCGCACCAGGTCGTCCGCGTCCTTCTTCATCGCCACGCCGTAGTACTCCGTGGTGAACGGCTTGTCGCCCTTCAGCTCCACCGTCGGGTCCTGGGCGGCCTGGCCCGCGGCGAGCGCGCTGTCGGTGACCACCGCGTCCACCTCGCCGAGCTGAAGCCTTACCAGGCAGTCGAGTTGGTTCGGCACCGTGGTCCTGATGTCGGCACCGAAGCTCTTCTCCTTGAGTGCCGTCTCCGCCGTGGAGCCCGCCGCGGAGCAGACCTTCTTGCCCTTCAGCGAGTCGTCGTAGCCCGTGATGTCGGAGGTCTTCGGGGCGAGGACCTGCTGGCCGGTCTCGAAGTACGCCGTGGAGAAGGCGACGTCCTTGATGCGGTCGCAGTTGACGGTCATCGTGCGCACGACCATGTCGACCTGGCCGCTCTGGATCGCCGGCACGCGCTGGTTGGTGGGGATCGCGCGGAACACCACGGCGTCGCGGTCGCCGAGCAGCTTCTCGGCGATCTCGTGCGCCAGGTCGATGTCGAAGCCCTCCAGCTTGCCGACGCCCTTGTTGGGGTCGCGGTAGCCCCAGCGGTAGCTGTTCTGGTCGACGCCGACGACGAGCTTCTTGACCTTGCGCTGCTTGATCTTCTCGATCGTCGGGCCGTCCTTGGTGGCGGGGCGCAGGCTGCGCTCGGGCGCCTGGCACTCGTCGGCGCGCGCGGGCGCGGCCTGCGTCAGTCGGTCGGCCGCGTCCGAACCGCCGTCCTTGCCCGGGTCGTTGTCGCCGCGCAGCTGCGGCAGGGCCAGGATCAGGGCGGTCGCCAGGAGACAGGCGAGGGCCATCGAGGCGACCCCGCCCCAGCCGCGCAGTGCCGCGAGGCCGCGGCGCGGGTGCGCTCCGGCGCCGTGCTGTTCCGTCCCGCCAGGTCGCGTACGCATCGTCCGCGCGCCCCCCATCACCGGTACTCCGAAAGCCTGCGGCCGATGCCCAGCACGGCGGCCGCCGCACCGACGACCGCGAGCACGGCCGCGCCCACGGGCAGGCCCGTCATGGCGCCCTTGCCGTCCTCGGCGGCCCGCTTGAACTCGCGCTGCTCGTGCGCGAGCGCGACATCGAGGGCCGCGTCCACGTTGTCGAAGGACTCGCCGGTCGGCTCGGCGCTCTTCGCGCCTATGACCTTGTCGAGCGCGCCCTCGTAGTCACCCGAGTCGTCGCTCGCGCGGGCCGACTTGTGGCGGTCCTTCCATTCGGTCACGTTCTTCGCGGCCGCCGCCACCGGGCGCTCGCCCGACGCGTCGTCGGCCAGCTCCGCGGCCCTGCCGAGCAGCCCCTCGTCGCCCGCCTTCGCGCCCGCGAGCCGTGCCATCTGCCGTTGGTAGGCCACGTCGAACTTGTCCTTCGTGGCGTCGCCCACGAGGACCGTCTCGGCGCCGCGGCTGACCAGCGTCAGATTCTCGTTGCCCCGGGCCTTCAGGGAGCTGATGCGGGCGTCGTTGAGGACGTTCAGGGACTTCACACCGCGGTCGTAGGACTCGTTCAGGCCCGAGCGGGCGAAGGTGTGTCCGGCCAGCAGCCACAGGAGCGCCACCGCCGCGGCCGTCGTGGCCGCCACCAGGCCCGTGTTGAACACCCTGTTCGTACGGCGGTAGTTGCGGTGCTGGGCCCAGCCGAGGGCGGCGAGGGCCACGACTCCGAAGGCGATCGCCAGCCACGGATACGGCTTCGCGTCCCCGTAGTCATCGGTCAGGCGCTCGTTCTCCGCCTTGTAGAGCTTCTCGGCGGCCGGGAGCATCCGGGTCTGCATCGTGTCGTTCGCGTACCGCAGATAGGCGCCGCCCAGCGGCAGGCCCTGGCGGTTGTTGGCGCGGGCCCGCTCGATCAGGGCCGTGTACTGGGGGAGGAGCTTGTTCAACTGGCTCACCGACGCCGCCGACGAGGCGTCCGAGCCCGCGTTCGACGCGGCCGTCGCCAGCTTCTCGCTCGCCCGGTCGATGTCGCGCTGATAGCGCTCGCGGACCTTCGCCGGTTCCTGGCCGCCCGCCAGGAAGCCGCTCGACGCCGCCGTGTTGGCGTCCGCCAGCGAGCGGTAGATCGCCGCCGCGTCGTTGCTCAGCGGCTGGCTGCGGTTCAGGACGCGGTCCGCCGCGTCCGCCCGGGACGTCGTCTGCCAGGCCGTGACCGCGCCGAACACCAGGACCAGGGCCGCCAGGACGGCGCCTATCGCGCGGAGCCTGCCCGGCTCCGTCGTCGCCGCCGCGCGCAGGCGGTCCACGCCCTCGGCCCACGCCGTGCTTCGCGCCGGCGTGGGCGCCTGGCGCGGTGCCTTGGCCGTCGCCGCTGCCTGCGTCGGCAGCGGCGGGTGGCTGGGCGCGGGCACTTGCGGTGGTGCCTGTGGTGGGTGTGTCACCTGACCTCGACCTCCCCCTTGGTCTTCGGACTGCCCTTGCCTCCGGGCCTTGGTGGCTGCGGAAGCAGTGCACGGCCGCAAGTATCGCCGTAGGGACTGACATCCGCACAGGGCTTGACTCGATCTTGTGCGGATTGGTGGCCGGCCTGGCGTCTTTGAACACGCCTCGGGAGCGTGTTCGGTTCCCTTCGCGCGGGGTGGGGACGGGTGGGGCCCTGCCGGGGGCTCCCCGAGCGGCTGGGGCCTGCCCACCGGACAGGCCCTAGTGGTGGGGCGTCGTGTAGTGGTCCCGCACCCGTGCGTGCACCTTCGCCGGAGTGCCCAGTTCGTCCAGGCCCAGGAGGATCGCCCCGAGGACCGGGCGTTCCGTGACCACGCGGGGATTCGCCTTGGGGGCGCGGTCCGCCAGGAGGGTGCGGATGGTGTCGTCGAGGCGGGGGTGGCGGGCCGCCAGGACGCTGCCGCCGAGGAGGACGGGGGCCGCCTCGTCGAGGAGGCCGAGGCGGGCGAGGGCCACGGTGGACATGGCCACCACCTCCTCGGCCATGCGGTCCACCAGGGAGCAGGCGACGGGGTCGTCGGCGGCGGCGGTGGCGAAGAGGACGGGGGTCAGTTCGTGTTGGCGGGACGGGGGGATGTGCCCCAGGTGCAGGGCCTCGATGAGGGCGTACATGGTGGGCAGGCCGAAGTGGGCGGGGAGGGTCGCCATGAGGGCCGTCGGCCCGCCCCGGCCGTCCTCCGCGCGGGCCGCGTGCCACAGGGCCTCCTGGGCCAGGCCGCCGCCCCCGCCCCAGTCGCCGGAGATCTTGCCGATCGCCGGGAAGCGGGCCGTGCGGCCGTCCGGGAGCATGCCCACGCAGTTGATGCCCGCGCCGCACACCACCGCGACCCCGCGCGGTTCCGCGTCCTCGACGAGGCCCGCCCGCAGGATCGCGAAGGTGTCGTTGCGGACGTCGACGCTCGTGCTCCAGCCGCGCCGCCGCAGCGCCGCCGCCAACTCCCGTTCCTCCACTGGCAGATCGGCGTTGGCCAGGCACGCCGAGACATGCCCGACCGAGGTGCGCCCGGCCTGGGCCAGCGCCCGGTCCACCGCCTCGGCGAGGATGTCGACGGCCGTCTCCACGCCGACCAGCGGGGGCTGGAAGCCGCCGCCCCGCGCCGCGCCGACGACCTCTCCGGCCGCCGTGACCACCGCGACGTCGGTCTTGCTGTTGCCCGCGTCGATGGCGAGCAGGGACAGGGACGCCGAAGGGCCCGCGCCGTGCGTTGTACTCAGGCCCACGCGAGGTGCTCCCGGTTGTGTGCGACGAGGTCGTCCGTGAGCTTCTCCGCGTACTCGTACTGGCCCACCAGGGGGTGGGCGAGCAGCGCCTTGAAGACGCGGTCGCGGCCGCCGTGCAGGGCCGCGTGCAGCGCCAGGTCCTCGTACGCGGTGACGTTCGCGATCAGGCCGGAGAACAGCGGGTCCAGGGCGGGGACGGCCAGCGGGGTGGCGCCGGTGCCGTCCACGGATGCCTGTACCTCGATGACCGCGTCGTCGGGGAGGAAGGGCAGCGTGCCGTTGTTGCGGGTGTTCACCACTTGGTACGGGCTTCCGCCGCCGCCGAGGAGCGACGCCGCCAGGTCCACCGCCGCCTCGGAGTAGAACGCGCCGCCCCGCTTGGCCAGCAGCTCCGGCTTCTCGTCGAGCGCCGGGTCGCCGTACATCGTCAGCAACTCGGCTTCCATCGCGGCCACTTCCGCCGCCCGGGACGGCTTGGTGCGCAGTTCCCGTACGACCGCGTCGTGCTGGTAGTAGTAGCGGAGGTAGTAGGACGGGACCACGCCGAGGCGGTCGACGATCGTCTGCGGCATGTGCAGGTCCGCGGCGATGGCCTCGCCGTGCTCGGCGAGGAGCTTCGGCAGGACGTTCTCGCCTTCGGGGCCGCCGACGCGCGCGCCCAGCTCCCAGGTGAGGTGGTTCAGGCCCACATGGTCCAGGTGCACCTGCGCCGGGTCCACGCCCAGGTGCGCGGCGAACTTCCGCTGGAAGCCGATGGCGACGTTGCACAGGCCGACGGCCTTGTGCCCGGCCTGGAGCAGGGCGCGGGTGACGATGCCGACGGGGTTGGTGAAGTCGATGATCCAGGCGTTCGGGTTGGTGCGGCGGACGCGCTCGGCGATGTCGAGGACCACCGGGACCGTGCGCAGCGCCTTGGCGAGGCCGCCCGCGCCGGTCGTCTCCTGGCCGACGCAGCCGCACTCCAGGGGCCAGGTCTCGTCCTGCTGGCGGGCCGCCTGGCCGCCCACGCGGAGCTGGAGGAGGACCGCGTCGGCGTCGGCGACGCCCGCGTCCACGTCGGACGTGGTGACGATGCGGCCCGGGTGGCCCTGCTTGGCGAAGATGCGGCGGGCGAGGCCGCCGACCAGCTCCAGGCGGTCGGCCGCCGGGTCGACGAGGACGAGTTCCTCGATCGGCAGGGTGTCCCTCAACCGCGCGAATCCGTCGATGAGTTCGGGTGTGTAGGTCGAGCCTCCGCCGACCACTGCGAGCTTCATGTGCTGAATCAGCCCTTTACTCCGGTGAGGGTGACGCCTTCGACGAAGGCCTTCTGTGCGAAGAAGAAGATGACGATGACCGGAGCCATGACCAGCAGCGTCGCCGCCATGGTCATGTTCCAGTTCACCATGTGGGCGCTCTTGAACGATTCGAGGCCGTAGGAGAGCGTCCACGAGCCCGGGTCCTGGGCCGCGTAGATCTGCGGGCCGAAGTAGTCGTTCCAGCAGTAGAAGAACTGGAACAGCGCGATCGCCGCGATGCCGGGCTTCGCCATCGGCACGATGATCGTGAGCAGGGTGCGGAACTCGCCGCAGCCGTCCACGCGCGCCGACTCGATGTACTCCTTGGGAATGGTCAGGAGGAACTGGCGGAGCAGGAAGATCGAGTACGCGTCGCCGAACGCCATCGGGATGATCAGCGGCCACAGCGTGCCCGACAGGTGGAACTGCTGCGCCCACACCAGGTACATCGGGATCACGATGACCTGCGGCGGCAGCATCATCGTCGAGATGACGAGCAGCATCGCCGTGCGCCGGCCGCGGAAGCGGAACTTGGCGAGGGCGTACGCCACCGGGATCGCCGAGCACACCGTGAAGAGGGTGCCGAGGCCCGCGTACATCAGGGAGTTGCGCCACCAGGTGAGGAAGCCGTCCGTCTCGAAGACGGCCTTGTAGTTCTCCCAGTGCCAGGAGGACGGCCACAGGTCGCCGCTCATCGCCTGCGAGTCGCTCATCACGGACGTCAGGAAGACGAACACGAAGGGCAGGATGAAGAGCAGGGCCACGGCGATGGCGACGCTGTGGACCGCTATCCAGTGCAGGATCCGCTTGCGGCGGGCGCGGGCGGCCTCCGGGCCGTGCGGCCGCACGGGGGCGTCGGGGGCCTTCGCGGCGGGTGCGCTGAGTGTCGTGGAAGTCATCGGTGATCAGTCCTCCGCCGAGAGCAGGCCGGAGCGCTTGCGCATCAGCAGCATCGTCACGGCCATGGCGATGGCGAAGAGCACGAGCGAGAGCACGCACGCCGCACCGGTGTTGAAGTTCTGGAAGCCCATCGAGTAGACGAGCTGGGGGACCGTGAGGGTCGAGTGGTCCGGATAGCCGGGCTGGATCACCGAGCCGGGGCCGATGGAGACACCGGAGGCGATCTTTCCCGCGACCAGGGCCTGCGTGTAGTACTGCATGGTCTGGACGACGCCCGTGACCACCGCGAACATCACGATCGGTGTGATCGACGGCCAGGTGACGTACCGGAACTTCGCCCAGGCGCCCGCGCCGTCGAGCTCCGCGGCCTCGTACTGCTCCTTCGGTACGTCGAGCAGCGCCGCCATGAAGATCACCATCAGGTCGCCGATGCCCCACAGGGACAGCATCACCAGCGACGGTTTCGCCCAGTTCGGGTCGTTGAACCAGGTGGGCGCGTCGATGCCGACCCGGGACAGGATCTCGTTGACCGGACCCGTGCCCGGGTTCAGGAGGAAGACGAAGGCGACCGTCGCCGCCACCGGCGGGGCGAGGTAGGGGATGTAGAACGCGGTGCGGAAGAGGCCGACGCCCGACTTGAGCTTCGTGATGAGCAGCCCGAGCGAGAGCCCGAAGACCACCCGCAGCGCCACCATCACCACCACCAGCCACAGCGTGTTCCACAGCGCCGGGCCGAACAGCGGCATCTGCTCGAACACGTACCGCCAGTTCCTGAGGCCCACGAAGGTGGGCTCCTTGATCTGGTTGTAGTGCATGAACGAGAAGTAGACGGTGGCGATCAGCGGATACAGGAAGAAGACGCTGAAGCCGATCAGCCAGGGGGAGAGGAAGCCGAGGACGCGCAGTCTGCGGCGCGCGGGATTGGAGAGTGACAGGGCCATGGCGGGGCGCTCCTCAGTTCTCTGCCTGGAGGTTGTCGGCGTCGATCTGGTCGTCGAGCTTCTTCAGCTCCGCGCGCAGGTTCTTCTTGCCGCCCGCCTCCACGGAGTACGAGAAGTCGCCCAGCGAGACGATGTACGCGCCGCCGTTCGTGGACGGCGGGAGCGCCGTGCTGTGCTTGCTCTCCAGGATCTTGAAGAAGGTGCGGAAGCGCGGATCGGCGTCCAGGCGCGGCGACTTGAGGGCCGCGAAGGTGGACGGGACGTTGTGGATGTCGTTGGCGAGGTCCACGACCTGGTTCGTGTTCGCGGTCAGGAACCTGACCAGCTCCCAGGCGGCGTTCTGGCGCTTGCTGCTGTGCGCGATGCCGAGGACCGTGCCGGTGATGAAGCCGCGGCCGTAGGTGTCGGCCTGGTCGTCCGGCACCGGCAGCGGCGCGACCCCCCAGTCGAACTTCGCCTTCGCGTCGTCCAGCATCAGCCCGCGCCACTCGCCGTCCAGGTGCATCGCCAGCTTGCCGGTGAGGAAGCCGTTCTGGCTCGACATCTCGTCGCCGAACGTGGACCGGAACTTCTCCAGGTCGTCGTAGCCGCCCTGCGCCCTGATCAGCTCATTGGTGGTCTTGTAGAAGTCGTACGTCTTCGGCTCGTTCGCGAGGTTCGACTTGCCCTCGGCGTCGAAGTACTTCGGGCCCCACTGCGCGAACAGCCGGTCGGGGGAGTTCTGGTAGAGCCGGAAGTTCGGCATGAAACCGACGCGCCGGTACGAGTCCTTGCCGCTGCGCACCGTCAGCTTCGCCGCGGCCTTCTTGAACTCCGACATGGTGCGCGGCGGGCGCTTGATGCCCGCCTCCTTGAAGGCGTCCTTGTTGTAGTACATGCCGAACGCGTCCGCGAGGAACGGCAGCGCGCACTGGGTGCCCTCGTAACTCGTGTAGTCGAGGAGGGTCTTGGGGAACGTCTTCTTCTTGTCGAGGCCCGTCTTCTTCATGAACGGGTCGAGGTCGACCCACATGCCGGAGTCGCAGTACTGCCCGACGTTGTTCGTGGTGAACGACGACACCACGTCGGGGCTGTCCCCGCCGCCCGCCCGCAGCGCCTGGTTGATCGTGGCGTCGGTGACGTTGCCGGTCGCCTTCACCTTGATGTTCGGGTGCAGCTTCTCGAACCGGTCGATGCTCGCGTTGATCGCCTTGACCTCGCCGGGCGCCGCCCAGCCGTGCCAGAACTTCAGCGTCACCGGCTTCGTCGGGTCGTCGTCGGCGCTGCCGGTGCTCGGGTTGGCACAACCGGCCAACAGCAGCCCGGCGGTGGCGAGCGCGACCGGCACGCGGGTGCGTATGCGCCATCGCGGCATGGCGGACTTCCTTTGCGGGAGGGGGCGTCGGGGGCGGGGCCGGGTCGACCTCGGGTGCGGGTCCGGGGCGGGGTGTGCCCGGGGGGATGTGGAGCCGGTGGGCTCAGGCGGTGTCGAAGAGGGTTTCGCGGGCCTGGTCGAGGGCGGTGCGCAGGGCGCCGGTGAGGATCGGGTCGCCGTCCAGCTCGCTGATCCGCAGGAGCGGGCGCGGCAGCGCGAGCCCGGTCATCTCCTCCTTGACGCGCAGGCGCAGCTCCTCGCCGCCCGCCTGGGCCACCTGGCCGGACAGGACGACGAGTTCGGGGTCGACGACCGCCACGATCGCGGCCAGGCAGGTGGCGATGTGGTGGGCCAGCTCGTCGCGCACGACGGCGTCGGCGAGCGCGTCGGGCAGCGGCTTGCCCCCCGCCCGCTCGCGGACCACCGCACCGGAGACGAGGCTCTCGAAGCCGCCCCGGTACGAGGACGGCGTCCCCCCGGGGCCGCGCAACAGCGGCGCGCCCGGCACCGGCATGTAGCCGATCTCGCCCGCGCCGCCCGTCGCGCCGCGCAGCAGCACGCCCCCGAGCACGATCGCCGCGCCCACGCCCTCGTCCAGCCAGACCAGGACGAAGTCGTCGTTGTCCTGCGCCGCGCCTTCGTACTGCTCGGCGATGGCGGCGAGGTTCACGTCGTTCTCGATGGCCACCGGTGTGCCGAGGACCTCGGCCAGCTCGGCGCGCAGGGCCCGGGAGTGCCAGCCGGGCAGGTGCGGGGCGTAGCGGAGCTGGCCGCTGTGCGGGTCGATGGCGCCGGGCGTGCCGATGACGGTGGCGCGCAGGTCGTGGTGGCCGAGCCCGGCCTGGGCGAGGGCGCCGTCCACGGCCTCCACGACCAGTTGGGCGGTGCGGTGCCGCACCTCCTCGGAGACGGAATCGGCCTCGATCCGGCAGCGGCCCACCTCGCGTCCGGTGATGTCGGCGACCAGGGCGGTGATGCCGGTGGGGTCGGCGGACAGGGCGGCGACGTGGCCGACGGCCGGGTCGATCTCGTACAGGACGGCGTTGGGCCCTGGCCGTCCGCTCTGGCGGCCGGTGGTGCGCACGAGCCCGGCGCTCTCCAGGCGGCTCAGGAGCTGGGACGTGGTGGGCTTGGACAGGCCGGTCAGCTCGCCGATGCGGGTGCGGGTGAGCGGTCCGTGGGCGGCGAGCAGGTCGAGCGCGGCGCGGTCGTTCATGGCGCGGAGCACGCGGGGCGTGCCCGGCACGCCGGGAGACCCATTGGATGGGGTGGTTCCAGCCATCGCTGACGACACCTGCCCTTCGGCGACCCGCCTCCCTCATGTCACTGTTAGGAAGGCTTCCTATTGGATGCGAGGAACGTAAAGGCCCGTGAAGGGGGCGTCAAGAGCAAGCGCCCCCGCGGCAACCAAGTCGTTACCTGCGGGGGCGCTGTCGTGCGGGGCCGTGCGCGCGGCTACTTCGACAGGTTCGGCGGCGGCGCTATCGGCGACGCCGCCATCGACTGCGGGGACGTCGTCGAGGCGTACGCGGACGGGGCCGCCATGCCCGCCGTCGGGTCCGGGGCCTGCGCCACGCCGCCGTCCGGCAGCACCGGCAGGCCGCCCACGAGGCGGATGCCCTCCGCGTCGAAGGCCCGCTTGATGCGCCAGCGCAGCTCCCGCTCCACCCCGAGCGACTTGCCCGGCATCGTCTTGGCCGAGACCCGCACCACCATCTGGTCGAGCAGCACGCTGTCCAGGCCGAGCACCTCGACCGGGCCCCACAGCTGCTCGTTCCACGGCTCGTCCTTGCCGAGCCGCTCGCCGACCTCGCCGAGCACCCGCTTGATCTTGTCCAGGTCCTCGTCCGGGCGCACCGTCACGTCGACACCGGCCGTCGACCAGCCCTGGGAGAGGTTGCCGATGCGCTTGACCTCGCCGTTGCGGACGTACCAGATCTCGCCGTCGTCGCCGCGCAGCTTGGTCACGCGCAGCCCGACCTCTATGACCTCGCCGGAAGCCACCCCGGCGTCGATCGAGTCACCGACGCCGTACTGGTCCTCCAGGATCATGAAGACGCCGGACAGGAAGTCGGTCACCAGGTTCCGGGCGCCGAAGCCGATCGCGACACCCGCGACACCCGCGGAAGCGAGCAGCGGCGCCAGATTGATCTGGAACGTACCGAGGATCATCAGCCCGGCCGTGCCGAGGATCAGGAACGACGCCACCGACCGCAGCACCGACCCGATGGCCTGCGAGCGCTGCCGACGGCGCTCCACATTGACGAGCAGACCGCCCAGCGCGGTGCCGTCCACGGCCTGCGCCGTGCGGTTCATCCGCTCTATCAGCTTGGTGATGGCGCGCCGCACGATCACGCGGAGCACCATGGCGATCACGACGATCAGCAGGATGCGCAGGCCGATGGCGAGCCACGTCGACCAGTTCTCCTCCACCCAGCTGGCGGCGTTGGTCGCGCTCTCCTGGGCGTCGTCGAGCGTCACGGGTTTGCGCGTCGGCGTCGGTGTCGGGTCCGGGTCGGCCCCGGCGGCCGACAGGGCGGACAGGAACACGGCTGGTACCTCCAGGCATAGCGGCCTGCCCAGGAGATGCACCGGGCAGACTCACCACACTAACGGGGCATTGTGTGGGGATCGTTGTCATGTTCGAAGGAGAGACGGTGCTCACCAGGGCGGACGGGCGCGCCGTCGGAGATGTGCTCGAAAACACTTCAAGGCCGTTACCGGCACATGGTGGCGCTACGACCAGGCATGAGGGGAGACTGGCTACAGATCGTCCCGGCGCGAGCCACGCGCCGCCGGCGTACAAGGAGGCATCCGTGCCGCATGTCCTGGTCCTCAACGCGTCGTACGAGCCGCTCGGCGTCGTACCGCTCCGCCGCGCGCTCGTCCTCGTCCTGGAGAACAAGGCACTCTGCCTTGAGGAGTCCGGCGCCTTCATGCACAGCGCGACCTGCACCATCCCCGCACCCAGCGTGGTCCGGCTCAAGCGCTTCGTGCGGGTCCCCTACCGGGGGCCCGTTCCACTGACCCGCCGTGCCCTGTTCGCCCGCGACGGCGGCCGGTGCATGTACTGCGGTGGCGTCGCAACCAGCGTCGACCACGTCATTCCGCGCAGCCGGGGCGGCCGGCACGCCTGGGACAACGTGGTGGCCTCGTGCCGCCGCTGCAACCACGTCAAGGCCGACCGGCACCTGTTCGAACTCGGCTGGCGCCTGCGCCACAAGCCCGCGCCACCCACCGGCCTCGCCTGGCGCATCATCGGCACCGGGCATAGGGATCCGCGCTGGCTGCCGTACTTGCAGCCGTTCGGCGCGGACGACGCGATGGCCCGGATCGACGGAATTTCCGCCTAGGAACCGATCCGGGCCTTGTTGTACCCGGGGGTGTACCCGGGCCTTGTCGTACCCGGGCCTCCGGCGCCCGCGCCCTGCCGCACGCGGTGCCGGAGGCGGGCTCAGTCCTCCGCCACCGCGTAGGCCGCCACCGACCACAGCGAGTAGCCGAAGCGGGTCGCCCGCCGCTCGCCCCGCACCCGCACGAAGCGGGTGTCCGGGGCGTCCATGCGGACGGACTCGCGGCCGCCCGCGCCGTCGCGCACGACGGCGGCGGTGCGCCAGGTCCTGCCGTCCGCCGAGGTCTGGATCCGGTACCCGGCGGCGTACGCGTCCTGCCAGCGCAGCACCACCCGGCCGAGGCGCACGGGCCCGGCCAGCTCCAGCTGCCACCACGCGTCGTCCTCGGCGGGCGAGGACCAGCGGGTCGTGGCGTCGCCGTCGTTCGCGGCCGCCGCCGGGAAGTCCGCCGTCTCGTCACCCGAGGACGTGGCCCTGGCGCCGCGCGCGAGATCCGGTCCGCCGGTGCGCGGGAACGCCCGCACCCGCACGGTCCGCGTCTCGCCCCCGAACGTGACGGACACCTCGTACGCCCCCGCGCGCGTCCCCTCCGGCACCCGCACCCCGAGCGGCACGCCGACCTCCGTGCCCCGCGGCAGCGTCACCGCCCGCGGCGCCCGCACCTCCACGCCCCCGGGCGCCGCCACCGTCACCTCACCCCGTACGTCACCGGGCCGCCGGGACCGCAGCGTCGCCGTGACCCGGCGCGGGCCGCCGCCGATCTCCGCGTCCGCCTCCGCGCGCTCCACCCCGAGCCGGGCGACGGGCGTGTCGGCGAACCACGGCACGAGGTGCCGGACGGCGCCTCGGTCGAGGGTGACGCGGAGGGCGTCGGCACGCAGGCCTTCCGGGAGGACGGGCGGCACCGGCTCCGTGCAGCCCGAAGGGGACAGCGCCGTGAGGCGGCGCCAGCCCTCGCCGGGGACGTGGCCCGCCAGGGTGCCGCGACTGCCGGGGTCGGTCAGGACCGTCACCCCGGCGAGCGGCCGGGCACCCCGCCAACGAGCGACCGCGCCCCGGACGGCGTGCTCCCCGTCCAGCCCCGCCCACCTCCCGTACGCCTCCTCCGCCCGTTGCAGAAACGGTTCGAGAACCCCCTCCCCGACCGTCACCCGACCCCCCTCCCTGTTGTCCTCCGCCGCCAGATCAGCACGTTGTGCGTGCAGGGCGCGCGCCGCCGTCCACGCGCCCTCCCCGTCCCCGCGCGCCGCCGCGCTCAGCATCCGGACAGCCGTCTCACCCGCCTCGCCGTAGCGTGCCAGCCGCTCCGTCCAGGGCCGCACCTCCGCCGCGAGGTCGCCGACGCCGTCCACGTCGCTCCCGGCGAGCAGCCCCGGCGCGTCCCGCAGCACCCGGAAGGCACCGCCCAGCGCGCGCCCGGCGGCCTCGAAGCGGCCCGGTCCCGCCGTCGTACGCGAACGCCAGAACTCCCGCATCAGCGGCCGGAGATACACCGACTCGTCGGCGCCGAGGACGGACGACGCGTCGTTCCCGGCGAGCGCCGCCAGCGCGGCACGCGCCTTCGAGTCGCCGCCCGCGAGGTCGGCGCTCGCGGCGCGCCAGGACTCCCGGGGGCGGTAACCCCGGGGATTCCAGGCGAAGTCGGCGACGGTGAACAGCGGGATGCGGGACGCCGCGGCCTGCGCCATCGCGTTGCCGAGCAGCGCGACGGACCCCTGCGCGACGGCGGGTTCCCGGCCCCGGTACGGGCCGAGGAAGATCCGGTCCTGGGCGAAGTCGTTCACGGGGTAGTTGTCCGCCGTGACCAGCGGATGATCCCCGAACGCCCGCTGGACCCGCGCCAGTTCGCGGCCCGTGATGGTGCGCGGTACGACGCCGACCCCCGTCCACGTCACCTCGACGGAGTCGTCGAGCGCGGCGGACAGGGCCGCGCGGTAGTCCGTGGCGCCGTCCTGGAAGTACTCGGTCGGCATGAGGGACAGCGGCCGGGCGGCCGGGTGCCGCGCGGCGAGGTGCCGCGCGACGGCGTTGGCGACGCGGGCCTGCGCCCGGGCCGCCGCGCGCGGACCCGAGCCGAAGACCTCCGCGTCCCGGCCGCAGTGCCACTCGCTGTAACTCACGTCCTGGAACTGCAGTTGGAACGCCCGCACGCCCAGCGCCCCCATCGCGTCCACCTTCCGCGTCAGGGCCCTGACGTCGTCGTCCTCCGACAGGCACATCGACTGGCCGGGGGCCACGGACCAGGCGAGCGTCACGTGGTTGCGGGCGGCTCGCTCGGCGAGGGCGCGGAACTCGGCTCGGCGTGCCGCCGGGTACGGCTCGCGCCAGCGGGCCTGGCGGTACAGGTCCTCGCCCGGTGCGTACAGGTAGCGGTTCTGCTTCGTGCGGCCCATGAAGTCGAGTTGGGCGAGGCGTTGGGGGTGGGTCCACGGGGTGCCGTAGAAGCCCTCCGCGAGGCCGCGGACCGGCGTCGCCGGCCAGTCGCGGATGCGGGTGCCCGGGATGGTGCGGGTCCTGGGGTCGGTGAGCTGTCGCAGCGTCTGCGCCGCGTGGAACAGGCCGTCCGGGCCCACGCCGTCCAGGGCCACGGTGGCGCGGCCCGCCGCGCGGCCGACGGCGAGGCGGTAGCCGCCTCGGGGAAGGTCGGCGCGGGGCTTCGCGCCCAGGGCGCGCAACGCCTCCGCGGCGCTCGCGCCTCCGGCGTGCACCACGAGGTGGGGGCCTGGCGGGAGTCGGGTGCCCTCCTGGACCTCGGTGACGCTGCGGGCGCCGGTGGTACGGAGGACGGTGCGCAGGACTTCCACGGCGTGCGGGTCGGCCCGCTCGCCCGTGACGAGGGCCACCTCGTCGCCGACGGCCACCGTGTTCCCCCGGCCCGTGGCCTCCTGGGCGTGCGGCCTCGGCCAGACCTCCGGCACGGCCGTCGATCGCTGGTCGTCCGGGGGTGCGGTCGAGGTGCCGCCCGGCGGCGCGGTCGGGGTGCCGCCCGGTGGGGGTGGGGTGCCGGAGGCGTCCGGGGCCGCGCCGAGAGCGCCCGCGATCACCGCGAGGGCGAGGGCGGCTGCGCCCTTCCCGCGTCGCAGCTCCACGCCTTCTCCTTGCCGCTCGGCAGTACTCCGGGGGTGGCCCGCCCCGCCGGTCTCGTCACTGTGGACACTCGCGTGGTCACACAGGGTGCCGGAAGCCCATCATCGGGGTGGGGAGGGTGTCAAAGCGGGGGTGGGGGGCGGGCGTTGCCTCCGGCGGTTCGTTCCCCTGCCCCGCCCCTTCCCGGCTGTGACCATGTGCGGCTCCGCCGCGGGGGAGGGCTCCGCCCCCGGACCCCCGTATCGGCGGTGCCCCGTTCCACCCGAAAGGGGCACCCACCCTCGGGGTCCAGGGGCGCAGCCCCGGTTTCGGGAAGGGGCGGGGTTGGGGAGCCTCCGGCCGGGGTGCGGTGTGACCAGTGCCACGTTCCCCAGCCGTATACGGATGCCCCCCACCGCAGTGGGTAGGGCTTCGGAACCGGCATCCGCGACCTAGGGAGCACCCCATGCCCGCCTCCGCGAACCTCCTCCTCTCCGCCCTGTCCAAACAGGTCTCGCACCCCGACTCCGGCCTCGACGGCTCCTGCTCCTGCGGCTGTCTGGAGCCGCCCCTGACGAGCGAGCCCCCGCTGGCCGACGCCGCCCCCCTCACCAGCGAGCCGTCCCTCATGGACGCCGCACCGCTGACCAGCGAGCCCACCTCGACGGGCATGGCCGCGGGCCTGGACCCCATGGGCGTATAGATGACCCTTGCCCGGCTGGCCGCTCTGTACGGCGTGGCCACCTCCTACGCACCGTCCCCGGACCGTACGGTCCGGGCCTCCGAGGCCGCGGTCGTCGCGGCCCTCGCCGCGCTCGACGTCGACGCGAGCACGCCGGAGGCGGTACGGGACGCGGTGGCGGCACGCGAACGGGAGTTACGGGAGAGGCTGTTACCCCCCACAGTGGTGCTGTGGACGGACGAACGGCCCGTACGCGAGGGCGCGGATCCGCCGCGCGAGGACCGCGAGGACCGCGAGGACCGTGACGACCGCGAGGACCGCGAGGACCGCGAGGACCGCGAGGACCGCGAGGACCGTGACGACCGCGAGGACCGCGAGGACCGCGAGGACCGTGACGACCGTGAGGGCCACGCGCACCCCACGCCGCAGGAGCCCCCGCAAGCCCCGGCCGCCCTCTCCGGTCTCCCCCCGGGCACCCGGCTCACCGTGGAGACGGAACAAGACGGGCCCCCGATCGACCTCACCGCCGCCCTCGCCGGAGAGCACCCGACCCCGGCATCCCCCCGGCTCCCCCTGGGCGTTCACCGTCTGACGGCCACCACCCCCGACGGCGTCACCGCCCGCACCCACCTCATCGTCGCCCCCCGCCGCGCCCCCGCGCCCCCGCCCCGTACCCACGGCTTCCTCGTCCAGCTCTACTCCCTCCTGAGCGGGCACTCCTGGGGCATGGGCGACCTGGGCGATCTCGCGGAGCTGGCCGCGTGGGCGGGGCGGGCGTTGGGGGCGGGGTTCGTGCAGGTGAATCCGTTGCACGCGGCGGTGCCCAGACCGGTGGGCGGTGCCGGGGACCCCTCGCCGTACCGCCCGTCCTCCCGCCGCTTCCCGGACCCCGTGCACCTGCGCGTCGAGAACGTCCCGGAGTTCGCCCACCTGCGGGGCGAGGCGCGCGAGCGGGCGGGCGGCTGTGCGGAGCGGGGCGCGGAGCTGCGCCGGGCGGTGCTGCGTGCGGGCGGGCTCATCGACCGGGACGCGGTGTGGGAACTCAAGGCGGCCGCGCTGGAGTTGATCCGGGACGTGCCGCTCGGTCCGGGCCGGTGCGCCGCGTACAGCGACTTCCTCGCCGAGCACGGGGAGGACTTGGAGGACCACGCGACCTGGTGTGCGCTCGCCGAACGGCACGGGCCGGACTGGCATGCCTGGCCCGCCGCCCTCCAGGACCCGACGTCCCCCGAAACCGCCCGCGCCCGCGCCGAGTTGATGGACCGTGTGGACTTTCACGAGCGGCTCGCGTGGCTCACCGACGCGCAACTCGCCGCCGCGCAGCGGGCCGCCCGCGACGCCGGGATGGCCATCGGCCTCATCCACGACCTCGCCGTCGGCGTGCATCCGGACGGCGCCGACGCCTGGGCGCAGCAGCGGTACTTCGCGGCGGGCATGTCCGTGGGCGCGCCCCCGGACGCCTTCAACGAACGCGGCCAGGACTGGGGGCTGCCGCCCTGGCGGCCCGACCGGCTCGCGGAGTCCGGCTACGCCCCGTTCCGCGCGCTGCTGCGCGCGACGCTGCGGCACGCGGGCGCCGTGCGCGTCGACCACGTCATGGGGCTCTTCCGGCTGTGGTGGGTGCCGGTCGGACGTACCCCCGTCGACGGGACGTACGTACGCTACGACGCCGAAGCCATGCTCGCCGTCCTCGTCCTGGAAGCGCACCGCGCGGGCGCCCTCGTCATCGGCGAGGACCTCGGCACGGTCGAGCCGGGCGTGCGCGGGACGCTGCGCGAGCACGGGGTGCTCGGCACCTCCGTGCTGTGGTTCGAGCGGGACTGGGACGGCACCGGCCAGCCCCTCGCGCCCGACGCGTGGCGCGCCGACTGCCTGGCCACCGCCACCACCCACGACCTGCCGTCCACCGCCGCCCGCGTCACCGGCTCCCACGTGCGCCTCCGGCACGACCTGGGCCTGCTCAGCCGCCCGCTGGCCGCCGAACGCGCCGAGGCCGCCGCCGACGTCCGCGAATGGCTCGGCCTGCTGTCCCGGCTCGGCCTGCTGCCGGGCGGCGCCGGGAACGAGGAGGACGAGGTCCGCGCCGTGCACCGGTTCCTGCTCGCGACGCCCGCCCGCATGGTCGGCGTCTGGCTGCCCGACACCGTCGGCGACCGCCGCCCGCAGAACCTGCCCGGCACCCGGGACCAGTACCCCAACTGGCGCCTGCCGATCGCCGACGCCGCGGGCCGCCCCGTCACCCTGGAGGACCTGGCCGCCGCACCCCGGCTGCACGCCCTGCTGGAGGTGTTCCGCGCGTTCCGGGAGCCGCGGCCGCACCCGCCGGGCGCCGGATGAGGCGCCCGTACGGGCACCCCGGGCGCGCGGGCCGCGCGGCGGTTCGCTACGTTGGCACCGTGGACAAGAAGAACGCCCTGCGCGCCGGTGCTCTGACGGCCGGTACGACGCTGATGATGCTGCTCATGTCGTCCCCCGCGCTCGCGCTCAACCGCGACGACGGCGACGACCCGGGCCCGGGCCTGAGCGTGATGGAGACGCTGGGCCTGTATGTCGCCGCGCCGATCGTGCTGTTCCTGGTGATCGCCGGTCTGGTGATGGTCGGCGACAAGTCCCGCAAGCAGCAGAAGCAGAGCTGACGACGCGGGTCCGCCCCTGCACGCTTTTCGCTTTTCTTCGCCGAGGGCGCCCCTCGGCCGCGTACACGGACGCCTGTTGACGTCCGCGGACGAGGCCGGAGGGCGCCCTCGGTGTTTCACAAACCCCCGGCCCCACCCGCCGTCATGAGCCGTCGCCCGGCTGCGAGCCCGCGAGCAGCTTGCGCAGCAGGGCCGCGAGCTGCGCCGTCTCCGCCTCGTCGAGCCCCGCGGCCACGAGCGCCGCGTGCTGCACCTCCAGACCCGCCGCGACCGCCCGGTCCACCAGCTCCCGGCCCTCCTCGGTCAGCGTGACCTGCAGGCCCCGCCGGTCGTGCGGGTCGGGGGAGCGGCGCAGCAGCCCGGCCCGCTCCAGCTTGTCCAGGCGCCCCGTCATGCCGCCCGTCGTCAGCATCAGCGTCGAGGAGAGCTGACGCGGCGAGAGCGTGTACGGCTCGCCGTGGCGGCGCAGCGTCGCGAGGACGTCGAACTCGCCGCGCGTGGTGCCGAGTCGGCGGTACGCCTTCTCGATGCGGTCGCCCATGGCCTGCGTGGTGCGGTAGACGCGGCCGAAGACCTCCATGGGCGTGGTCTCCAGATCCGGCCGGACTGCGGCCCACTGCTCGATGATCGCGTCGACGCCGTCCGGCACGGCCGGGGCGGCCGCTTCTCCGGAGTGCGTCGCGCTCGGGGAGGACATCACGTTGCTCGCGTTCATGAGGGAAGTATCCACGAGATACGGATGCTTGCAAGTAAGTGGGTTGCAAATGAGTGGGTTCCAACTAAGTGACTTGACCGTAAGTAGCTTAGGGCTAAGCTACTCATCACTCAGCTTCCTTCGTGAGCCCTCGGGAGACGTCCGTCATGAACCGCGCCACCGCGATCCTCCTCACCGCCTACGCCCCCCTCACCTGGGGCTCCACCTACGCCGTCACCACCGAGTTCCTGCCCGCGGACCGGCCCCTGTTCACGGCCCTGACGCGGGCCCTGCCCGCCGGCCTGCTGCTGCTCCTGCTCGCCAGACGGCTGCCCCGAGGGGAGTGGTGGTGGAAGTCGGCGGTCCTCGGCGCCCTGAACATCGGCGCCTTCTTCCCGCTGCTCTTCCTGTCCGCCTACCGCCTGCCCGGCGGCATGGCCGCCGTCGTCGGCTCCGTCGGCCCGCTCTTCGTCGCCGGACTCGCGGCGCTCCTCCTCGCCGACCGGCCCACCCCGCGCACCCTGCTCACCGGCGCCGCGGCGGCGCTCGGCGTCAGCCTGGTCGTCCTCAAGGCCACCGGGGCGCTCGACACGGTCGGGCTGCTCGCGGCCGTGGGATCGACGGCCTCGATGTCCACGGGCACGGTGCTCACCAAGCGGTGGGGGCGCCCGGACGGCATCGGCCCGCTCGCGCTCACGGCCTGGCAGCTCACGGTCGGCGGCCTGCTCATCGCCCCCGTCGCGTTCCTGGTCGAGGGCGCGCCGCCCGCCCTGGACGGACGGAACATCGCGGGCTACCTCTACCTGTCCCTCGCCGGTACGGCCGTCGCGTACTGGCTGTGGTTCCGCGGCATCGGCCGCCTCAGCGCCACCCAGGCCAGCCTCCTCGGCCCGCTCTCGCCGCTCACGGCCGCGGTCATCGGGTGGGCGGCGCTCGGCCAGTCGCTGACGCCGGTGCAGGTGGCGGGGATGGTGCTCGCGTTCGGGGCGACGGTGTTCGGGCAACTGCGGGCGAAGCCGCGGCCGAAGCCGCGGGACCAGGTGCTCGCGGAGTCGCAGCCGCGGGTGCCCGAGGGGGCGGGGGCGCAGGTGACCGAGGGGGCGCAGGCGCAAGTACTCATCAAGTAATCGTTCAGATCTGCTTCAAAGAATGATCGAAAAGATTCGATGGACCTGAGCAGTCCTGGGCTGCGACGGTAGCTCTCGCCCGGTCCCGCAGGGGGGCCGGGCGAGAGCCCCGTACAGGGGAGAGAGGCAAGGGGATACCAGTGGCGAGCGTCCTGGACCTGGACCGGAGCAGCGGCAGCGGCAGCGCGAGTGTGCGGGGCGTGGGAGGTGGGCGTACCGCCGCCGGAGGGCTCGGCGTCGGGCTCGCGCTCGCCGCGCTCGCCACCGTCGTCTGGTCGGGCAGCTTCGTCACCTCCCGCGCCCTCGCCGACAGCGTCCCGCCGATCCAGCACGCGTTCTGGCGCTGGCTCATCGCCATCGCGGCCGTCGCGCCGTTCGCGGCCCGCCAGGCCTGGCGTCAACGAGCTCTGCTCCGCCGCCACTTCGGCTTCCTGGTCGCCGCCTCCCTGCTCGGCGTCACCGTCTACAACACCCTCGTCAACCAGGCCGGAGTCACCACCACCGCGGGCAACATGGGCATGATCATGGCCGCCTCGCCGGTCCTGATGGCGGTGTACGAACGCCTCGGCGGCGCCCGGCTCGGAGCGCGGCGCGTCACGGGCATGCTCGTCGCCTGCGCCGGAGTCCTGCTCCTGGTCAGCGGCGGCTCCCTCGGCATGGACCTCGCGGTCGGCGACCTGTGGGTGATCGGCGGCGCCGTCGCCTTCGGCTCGTACAGCGCGCTGCTCCGCCGCAGGCCCGCCGAGATCTCCGGACTGCCCTTCCTCTTCGCCACCTTCGTCCTGGGCGCGCTGATGCTGCTGCCCGTGTTCCTCGTCAACCTCGTCGTCCAGGGCGGCTTCGAGCCGACGGCCGCGACGGTGTCCCCGCTCCTGTACGTCGGCGTGGTCTCATCGGCGGTCGCCTTCTTCGCCTGGAACAAGGCGATCTCCGTCATCGGCGCGGCCCGCGCGGGCGTCGTCTACTACCTCCAGCCCGTGTGTGTGGCCCTGCTGTCCTTCGCCCTCCTCGGCGAGGGGATGGGATGGCTGCAGGTCATGTGCATGGCGCTGATCCTGGGCGGCGTGGTGCTCGGCTCCGCGGGCGGGAAGTAGCGGCACGTGCGCGGGTACGTTGACGCCATGACCGAGTGGGACATCAAGAAGCTGCAGATCCTGCGCACCCTCAACGAACGCGGGACCGTCACCGCGACGGCCCAGGTGCTCCTGATGACCCCCTCCGCCGTCTCCCAGCAACTCTCCAACCTCGCCAAGCAGGTCGGTGTGCCGCTCCTGGAGGCCCACGGGCGGCGGGTGCGGCTCACCGGGGCCGCGCGTCTTCTGCTCCGGCACGCCGACGCCGTTCTCGCTCAACTGGAGCGGGCCGACGCGGAGTTGGCCGCGTATGCCAAGGGGGAGGCCGGGGAGGTGCGGGTCGGCGCCTTCGCCACCGCCGTGCCCGCGCTCGTGGTGCCCGCCGTACGGGCCCTGCGGGGCGCGCACCCCGGGATCTCCGTCCGCGTCCGGGAGGCCGAGGCGGGGGAGGCCTACGACCTGCTGGCCGCCGGGGACGTCGACCTCGCCCTGTCCCTGGCCGCGCAGGCGCCCCGAGAGTTCGAGGGAGGGCGGTTCACCCAGGTCACGCTGCTCGCCGATCCCCTCGACGTCGCGCTGCCCCGCGACCATCCCCTCGCCCGCACCGCCGCCCTGCGGCTCGCCGACCTCGCCTCCGAGCCGTGGATCTTCGGCGGCTCCGGGCCCTGGTCCGAGATCACGCGGACCGCGTGCGAGGCCGCCGGGTTCGTGCCCGAGCAGGCGCACAGCGCGGCGGGGTGGGAGGCGATTCTGGCGATGGTGGAGGCCGGGATGGGGGTGGCTCTCGTGCCGAGGATGGCCGGGGCGGGGGCCTTTGGCCGGAGCGGGGTGGCGATGCGGGAGCTGGCGGCGGACCGCCCGCGCCGCCATGTGATCGCCGCCGTACGCCGCGGCGCGGAGGCTTCGCCGACGGTGAGCCACGTCCTGGCGGCGCTGCGGGGGGCGACGCGCGCTTGACGGCGGGGCTCCGGGGCTCTGCGGGGCGCCGGGGAGACGGGCGTCCGGTGCCGGGGGTGGGCGCAACGGCCTGCGTTGGGCCCACCCCCGGCGTCCCCGGACGCCCGGAGGGCTACGCGTCGGCGGACTGCGCGCGCAGAGCCCGCTCGACGCCCGCGCGGGACTCCGTGATGAGACGGTGCAGCGCGGCCGTGGGCTCCGCGGACTTGAGCCAGGTGTCCGTCGCGTCCAGGGTGGCCTGGGAGACCTGGACGGCCGGGTACAGGCCGACCACGACCTGCTGGGCCATCTCGTGGGAGCGGGACTCCCAGACTGCCTTGACGGCGTCGAAGTACTTCGCGGTGTAGGGCGCGAGCAACTCCCGCTGCTCGGTCTGGACGAAGCCGGAGATCACCGCCTCCTGCACGGCGTTGGGCAGCTTGTCGGACTCGACGACGGAAGCCCACGCCTCGGCCTTGGCGGCGGCGGTGGGCCGGGCGGCCCGCGCCGCGGCGGCGTGCCGCTCACCCGCGGCGGTCTTGTCCCGCTCGAACTCGGCGGCGATCCCGCCCTCGTCGAGCCGCCCGGTCGCGGCGAGCCGCGCCACGAACGCCCACCGCAGCTCGGTGTCGACGGCGAGCCCCTCGATGGTCTCGGAGCCGTCGAGGAGCCCCTCAAGGAGCGCCAGGTCGGACTCCGTGCGGGCGGTCGCGGCGAACGCCCGCGCCCACGCCAGCTGGTGGTCACCGCCGGGCCGGGCCGCCCGCAGGTGCTCCAGGGTGGCCTCGGTCCACCGGGTGAGCGCGGCCTCGCGGCCGGCCGGGGCGGCGTACAGGTCGAGCGCCAGCTTCACCTGCCGGTGCAGCGACTGCACGACGCCGATGTCGGACTCCTTGCCGATGCCGGACAGGATGAGGGAGAGGTAGTCGCGCGTCGACAGCTCGGCGTCGCGCGTCATGTCCCACGCCGACGCCCAGCACAGCGCCCGCGGCAGCGAGGCCTCGAAGTCGCCGAGGTGCTCGGTGACGAAGGCGAGGGACTCGGTGTCCAAACGGACCTTGGCGTACGACAGGTCGTCGTCGTTGAGCAGGATCACGTCGGGCCGGGCGCGGCCCACGAGCGCCTCCACCGCGGTCAGCTCGCCGTCGACGTCCAGCTCGACGCGGTCGGTGCGCAGCAGCTTGCCGGAGTCGTCGTCGAGGTCGTACAGGCCGATGGCGATGCGGTGCGGGCGCAGCGTCGGCTCGCCCTTGGCGCCCTCGGGCAGCGCCGGGGCCTCCTGCTTGATGGCGAAGGAGGTGATGTTCCCGGCGGAGTCGACGTCCACGACGGGCCGCAGCACGTTGATGCCGGCCGTCTCCAGCCACTTCTTCGACCAGGTCTTCAGGTCCCGGCCGCTGGTCTCCTCCAGGGCGCCGAGCAGATCGGACAGGCGCGTGTTGCCGAACGCGTGCCGCTTGAAGTACGCCTGCACGCCGCTGAAGAACTCGTCCATGCCGACGTACGCGACGAGCTGCTTGAGGACGCTCGCGCCCTTGGCGTACGTGATGCCGTCGAAGTTGACGAGCACGTCGTCCAGGTCGCGGATGTCCGCCATGATCGGGTGCGTGGACGGCAGCTGGTCCTGCCGGTACGCCCAGGTCTTCATGGAGTTCGCGAACGTGGTCCAGGAGTGCGGCCACTTCGACCCGGGCGCGTACGCCTGGCAGGCCGCCTCGGCGAACGTCGCGAACGACTCGTTCAGCCACAGGTCGTTCCACCACTCCATGGTCACGAGGTCGCCGAACCACATGTGCGCCAGCTCGTGCAGGATCGTCGCGGCCCGCACCTCGTACGCGGCGTCGGTCACCTTGGACCGGAACACGTACTGGTCACGGATGGTGACGGCGCCCGCGTTCTCCATCGCGCCCGCGTTGAACTCCGGCACGAAGAGCTGGTCGTACTTCGCGAACGGGTAGGTGTAGTCGAACTTCTCCTGGAACCAGTCGAAGCCCTGCCGGGTGACGTCGAAGATCGCGTCCGCGTCCAGGAACTCCGCGAGGGAGGGACGGCAGTAGATGCCGAGCGGGACCGACTGCCCGTCCTTCTCGTAGACGCTGTGCACCGCGTGGTACGGGCCGACGATCAGCGCCGTGACGTACGTGGAAAGGCGCGGTGTCGGCGCGAACGTCCAGACGTCGTCCTTCGGCTCCGGCGTCGGCGAGTTGGAGATGACGGTCCAGCCGGAGGGCGCCTTCACGGTGAACTGGAAGGTGGCCTTCAGGTCGGGCTGCTCGAAGGAGGCGAACACGCGGCGCGCGTCCGGGACCTCGAACTGGGTGTACAGGTACGCCTGCTGGTCGACCGGGTCGACGAAGCGGTGCAGGCCCTCGCCGGTGTTCGTGTACTCGCAGTCCGCGACGACCTTCAGCTCGTTGGCGCCCTCGTGCAGATGCCTCAGGGCGATCCGCGAGTCGCGGAAGACGGCGCCCACCTCCAGGGCGTGCCCGTTCAGGACGACCTCGTGGACGGCGGGGGCGATCAGATCGATGAAGGTCTCGGCGTTCGCCTCGGCGGAGTCGAAACGCACCGTGGTCACCGACCGGTACGTCCCTCCCTCCTGCGCTCCGGAGAGGTCGAGATCGATCTCGTACGAGTCAACGGTGAGCAGCTTCGCCCGCTGCTGCGCCTCTTCACGGGTCAGATTGGTGCCGGGCACGCGGTCATCTCCTCGGTACGACTTGCGAACTTTTTGCGATGTTTCTCGCCATCCTTCCATGCGCGGTCACCGCCTGCCCCGGGCCATTGTTCTCAGGTCGTGCGGCCGTTAACATCCGCGCGTCGGCTCAGGTCAAGGAGCGGACGGAAGCGGGACCGAAGCGGACGGAAGCAGCCGTAGGCGGCCGGACGCCGACCGCGACGGTCCGGAGCAGCGGGAGCAGATGCATATGGCAAGGGGTGCACGCGGTGCACAGGGCCCGCGCGGGCCGCGGCGGTCACGGAGCCGGGCACGGTTACACGGCGCGGCCGCGCCCGCCCTCGCCCTGGTCCTGCTGGCCGCCGCCGGCTGCGGCTCGTCCGACGACTCCGGCCGGAGTGACGGCAAGGGTCCGGAGAAGACCCGGATCACCGTCGGCACCATGCCCGTCGCCGACACCGCCCCGCTGGAGATGGCCCAGCGCAAGGGCTTCTTCAAGGCGGAGGGGCTGACCGTGCGCACCACCACGCTCAGCGGTGGCGCGGAGTCCGTCAGCCGGCTGCGGGCGGGCGCCCTCGACATCTCCTTCGGCAACTACGTCTCGTACTTCCTCGCCCACGCCAACAAGGCCATCGACGTCCGCATCGTCTCCGACGCCTTCCAGTCCGCGCCCCGCACGCACGCGGTCCTGGTCCGCAAGGACTCGCCGGTCAAGTCCCTGAAGGACCTCCAGGACAAGAAGATCGGCGTCAACACCAAGCGGAACATCAGCGCCCTGCTGGTCAAGAAGGCCGGAAAGGCGGAGGGCGCCACCTTCGACGACGACAAGAACTTCGCCGAGGTCGACATGCCGAACATGGAGACCGCCCTGAAGTCCGGCAGCGTCGAGGCCGTACAGGCCGTCGAGCCCTTCGTCAGCGCGATCGAGCGCTCCGGCACCGGCCGGGTCGTCGCCGACCTCGGCAAGCCGCCCACCGCGGGCTTCCCGGTCGCCGGGTACGCGGCCACGGCGTCGTTCGCCAAGGACAACCCCAAGACGGTCGCCGCCTTCCAGCGCGCCATGGCCCGCGCCCAGAAACAGGCCGCCAACCGCTCCGCCGTCGTCGCCACGCTCCCCGACTACACGAAGATCACCGCCGACCAGGCCGCCCAGCTGAACCTCGGCGGCTACCCCGCGGCCCTCGATCCGGCGCGACTGCGCCGGGTGGTCGGGCTGATGCGGGAGTTCGGGTATCTGAAGCGGGAACTGGACGTGGAGCCGCTGCTGGTGCGGGCGGGGCCGTGAGGGTGGCGACGGGATGCCAGGGGGATGGCGTGACGTGCGTGACGGGGACGATGTGGGCTACGCGATGAGGCGGGTCACGCGGTGCGGTGGCTGCGCGGTGCGGCGGGTCACGCGGTGCGGTGGCTGCGCGGTGCGGCGGGTCACGCGGTGCGGTGGCTGCGCGGTGCGGCGGGCGATGCGATGAATGGGGCGATGCGGTGAAACGGGGCGCGCGCTCCGGTCCGGGCCTCGGCCCGGGGTTCGGGGCGCGCGCTCGCCTGCGCGCCGGTGGGCGCGCCGGGCAGCTGGTCGAGCGCAGGTCGGGCCGTGCCCTGCTCGGGGCGTTCGGGCTCTGCGGGGCCTTCCTCGTCGTCGAACTCGTCGCCCGCAGCGGGGTGTTCGACGAGCAGGCGCTGCCGCCCGCCTCCGCCGTGCTCGCCCGCGCCGCCGAGATGGCCGTCGACGACGGGTTCCTCGACGACCTGTGGGCCACCGTCGCCGCCTGGCTCGGCGGGCTCGCCCTCGCCGTCGCCCTCGCCGTGCCCGCCGGGCTGCTCCTCGGCTCCCTGCCCCGGCTGCGCGCCGCCGCCCTCGCCGTCGTCGAACTCGCCCGGCCCATCCCCTCCGTCGCCCTCATCCCCCTCGCCATCCTCGTCTTCGTCGAGCCCGACCGGGTGGAGCGGTCCCTCGTCTGTTACGCCGCGCTCTGGCCCATCCTCCTCAACACCCTCTACGGGCTCCGGGACGTCGACCCCGTCGCCAAGGAGACCCTCCGGTCCTTCGGGTTCGGGCCGCTCGGGGTGGTGTGGCGGGTGTCGCTGCCCAGCGCGGGGCCCTTCGTCGTCACCGGGGTGCGGATCGCCGCGTCCGTGGGGTTGATCGTGGCGGTCAGCGCGGAGTTGCGGGCCGGGGGTGACGGGGGACTCGGCGTCTATTTGCTCGATACGCAGTCCGGGGGCGGTCGGCCGGATCTGATGGTGGCGGGGGCTTGTTGGGCGGGGGTGCTCGGTGTTGCGGCGAACGCTGGGCTCGTGGGGGTGGAGAGGGTGTTGTTTCCCCAGTCCCGCCCCTTCCCGAAACCGAGGGGCTCCGCCCCCCGGACCCCCCGTGTCGCGCTCCGCGCTCGTCCTCAATCTCCCCCAGGCTCTGAAGGAGCAGGGAGGGGCCCCCTCGACGGGCTTGATAGGTCGGGGGTGGGGCGATGAGGTCGCCGGACGGGCTTGACGGGTCGGGGGCGGGGCGATGAGTGGGCGTGTGCGTCGCGTCGCCCTCGGGCTGCTCGCTCGTGGCTGGCTGCTCGTCCTGCTCGTGCTGCTCTGGGAGTTGGCCGCCCGGCGGGCCGAGGACCTGTACTTTCCGCCGCCCTCGCGGATCGTGCGGGCCATGCGGGAGCTGTGGTGGTCGGGGCCGCCGTCGCGGCTGTGGCTGAGTGATCTCGCCGTGGACGACTTCGTGCCGAGTCTCAGTCATCTGCTGCTCGGCTGGGCCGTCGCCGGGGCCGTCGGGATCGCCGTGGGGGTCGGGATCGGGCTCTCCCGGGTGGCCTTCCACGTCCTGGACCCGGTGCTGCAGTTCGGGCGGGCCGTGCCGCCGCCCACGCTCATCCCGTTCTTCATGGTCGCCTTCGGGCTCGGCACGTCCATGCAACTGGCGGCCATCGTCTTCGGCGTCGTCTGGCCGGTGCTGCTCAACACCGCCGACGGCGTCCGCTCCGTGGAGCCGCTGCAACTCGACACCGCCCGCGTACTCGGGCTCGGCGGCGTCGCGCGGCTCCGGTACGTCGTCCTGCCCGGCGCCGCCCCGAGAATCTTCGCGGGACTGCGGGTCGCCCTCGGCTTCGCCCTGATCCTCATGGTCATCGCCGAGCTGATGGGGTCCGGCGAAGGCATCGGCGCCCGGCTCAACGCCGCCGAGCGGGAGTTCAGGCCGGACCACCTGTGGGCCGGGATCGTGCTCCTCGGCGCCGTCGGCTGCGTACTGAACGGACTGTTCCTGCTCGTCGAGCGCCGGGCCCTGGCCTGGCACCGGGGCGCACGACGGGCGGACACCTAGACCACCCCGGCGCACGGGCGGCGGACCGGCCACCCGATGCAGGGGACACACAGGGAACGCAAAGGGTTCACGGACCCTCACATCACGTAGACCGCAAGGCAGTTGGCAACAGGGGGACAGGGGGAACAGGGGATGCTGGAGATCGCTGGGCTCAGTCATCGCTACGCCGACGGGCACCGGGCCGTCGAAGGGGTCGAACTGCACGTCGCACGCGGCGAGTTGGTGAGCATCGTCGGGCCGTCCGGCTGCGGCAAGTCCACGCTGCTGCGGTGCGTCGCGGGGCTGCAGCGGCCCAGCGAGGGCCGGATCGCCGTCGGCGGCCGGGACGTCGACGGCGTGCCCGACGACCTCGCCGTCGTCTTCCAGGACTACACCCGCTCGCTCTTCCCCTGGCTGACCGTCCGCGACAACGTCGCCCTGCCGCTGCGCCGCCGCGGCCTCGCCCGTGCGAAGCGGCGCGCCCGCGCCGAGTCCGCCCTCGCCCAGGTCGGCCTCGACGGCACCGCGGGCCGCTATCCGTGGCAGCTCTCCGGCGGCATGCAGCAGCGCGTCGCCATCGCCCGCGCGCTCGCCTACCGGCCCGCCCTGCTCCTGATGGACGAGCCGTTCGGCTCCGT
Organism: Streptomyces flavofungini; assembly: GCF_014650815.1. Lineage (GTDB taxonomy): Bacteria > Actinomycetota > Actinomycetes > Streptomycetales > Streptomycetaceae > Streptomyces > Streptomyces flavofungini. Next base: position 474,780 of record NZ_BMVR01000001.1, on the reverse strand, counting down.
CGACGCGCAGACCAGGGAGGATCTGGAGGATCTGCTGCTCTCGGTGCGTGCGGGCGGGGGCGGGGGGTCGGGTGGGGGGTCGGGCGGAGGCGGTGATTCCGGCGGCGGGCCCGGTGACTTCGGCGGGGGCGGCGACGCCGACGGCGGTACGGAGAGCGGCGGCAGTCCCGGAATGACCATCCTCCTCGTCACCCACGACATCGACGAGAGCGTGTACGTCGGTGACCGCGTCGTCGTCCTCACCGGTGCCCCCGGCCGCGTCCACAGCGAACTGCGCGTCGAACTGCCCGCGCCGCGCGACCAGATCGTCACCCGGGGCCTGCCGGAGTTCGTGAAGCTGCGGGCCGAGGTCGGGCGGGCGGTGCGGCGACCGTGAGCGCCATGAACGCCGCGAACGCCGACGTACTGGTCGCGGGCGCGGGCATCGGCGGGCTCACGGCGGCGCTGAGCCTGCACGCGGCGGGGATCGGGGTGCGGGTGATCGAGCCGGTGCAGGTGCTCCGGCCCGTCGGCGTCGGCATCAACCTGCTGCCGCACGCCGTACGGGAGTTGACCGAGCTCGGCCTCGGCGAGCAACTGGCCGCCACCGGCGTCGCGACCGCCCGGATGGTCCACTACGACCGGCACGGCAACCGCATCTGGGGCGAGCCGCGCGGCCACGCCCTCGGCTACCACTGGCCGCAGTACTCCATCCACCGCGGCGCCCTCCAGATGATCCTCCTCGACGCGGTGCGCGAACGCCTCGGCGAACGGGCCGTCGTCACCGGCACGGCGTTCGTGCGGTGCGCCGAGACCGAGGGGCAGTTGCTGCGGGTGATCCTGCGGGACCTGGCGCGCGGGCGGGAGCACTCCGTGCGGGTGCGGGCGCTCATCGGCGCGGACGGTCTCTACTCCACCGTGCGGGCGCGGCTGCATCCCGGGGAGGGGCCGCCGCTCTGGAACGGCATTCGGATGTGGCGCGGCGTCGCCGAGTGGGACCCCGTGCTCGGCGGGCGCACCGTCGCCATCGCCGGGAGCAACGCGCACGCCAAGCTCGTCGTCTACCCCATCTCCGGGGAGGCCGAGCGGCGGGGCCGCGCGTTGCTCAACTGGGTCGCCGAGGTGCGCTTTCCCGTCGAGCACGGGGGGATGTCCGGGGCGGCCGACTGGAACCGCAGCGGGCGGCTCTCCGACGTCCTGCCCTACTTCGCCGGGTGGCGGATCGGGGATCTCGACGTGCCCGCGCTGTTCGCCGCCACCCGGCGGATCCTGGAGTACCCGATGGTCGACCGGGAGCCGTTGCCCCGATGGGGGCGCGGGCCCGTCACCCTCCTCGGGGACGCCGCCCACCCCATGTACCCGGTCGGGTCCAACGGGGGGTCGCAGGCCGTCCTCGACGCGCGGGTCCTCGCCCGGTCCCTCGCCGTCAACGACCCCGATCGGGTCGCCGGGTTGCGGGCGTACGAGGAGGTCCGCCGGGAGGCCACCGCCGAGCTCGTCCTCGCCAACCGGAGCATGCCCGCCGACCGGCTCCTCCAAGTCGTCGCCGAGCGGGCCCCCGAGGGGTTCGAACGGGTCGAGGACGTCCTCACCCCCGAGGAGCTGTCCGAGCTGGACGCGGCGTACCGGTGGACGACGGGGACGGACGTGGCGGAGCTGAACGGGAGGGGGAGCTGGGGCGTGGGGTAGGGCACCCCGACGGGATGGTGGGAAGGCGAGGGGAAGCGAGGGAGAGGTCGACGTCCGGAAACCGCCAGCCGGAGCGGTCGCGCACGCGCGAACCTGGGCCCATGACCACCACATTCACCCCGCGCCCCATCGCCCCCGACACCCTCAAGCAGCTCCGCGACACGGACGACGCGGGCCGCCCCTGCCTCCCCTACACCGACCCGGAGGGCGGCGACCCCCTCCGCTGCTGCCTGCGCCCCGCCCGCAAGGGCGACCGCATCGCCCTGGTCGCGTACGCCCCGCTGCGCCGCTGGGCGGCGGAGACCGGCGCGGACCCGGGGGCGTACGACGAGCAGGGCCCCGTGTTCATCCACGCCGACCCGTGCGACGGCCCGGAGCCGGAGGCGACGCGGACGGAGTACCCGTACGTCAGGCCGGGCGCCCTCCGGGCGTTCCGCCGCTACGACGCCGGCGGCAACATCGTCGGCGGCCGCTTCGTGGAGATGCCGGAGGACACGACGGCGGCCTTCGACGAGGCCCTCACGGAGGCGTTCGGGGACCCGCAGGTCGCCCTGGTCCACGTCCGCGCCGTGGAGTACGGCTGCTTCCACTTCGAGGTCCGCCGCCCGCGGTGACGGCCCGGCCCGGACGGCGCCGCGCCGCCCGGTGCGCACCTCACGCGGCCGACGCGGCCACGTCGCCCGCCGCCGCCACCGCCCGCGCGAACGCCCGCACCCGCTCCGTCTCCCCGTCCCGGTGCCACACCAGGCCGAGGACGGAGTCCGGGACGCCGGTGACGGGGACGAACGCGACGTCCCGCCGCCCGTGGTACTCCGCCGTCGGACGGCACAGCAGCATCGCGCCCCGGTCGGCGGCGACCAGGGTCAGGCCCTCCTGGAGGGTGCGCACGGCGGGCGCGGGGACGGCGGACGGCGCCTGGGCCTCGCGCCAGTAGGCGGGGGCGGGCGCCGTCGCCGAGATCAGGGGGGTGTCGGCGAGGTCGGCCGGGGTCAGGGACGGCCGGGACGCGAAGGGGTGCCGTACGGAGACCGCGACGGTCTGCTGCTGGCGGGAGAACAGCGGGCCCAGCACCAGCTCGGGCTCCGCCACCGGAAGCAGCACGATCGCCGCGTCCACCTCGCCCGCGCGGACCGCCCCGAAGGGGTCCGCGAAGGGCACCTCCGCGATCTCCGTGACGCAGCCCGGATGCTGCTTCTGGAAGGTCGTGATCGCTTCCATCAGGCGCGCGTCCGCCGTCCCCTGGAAGCCGATCCTGATCCGGCCCGCCACCCCCCGCGCGGACTCCCGCGCCCGCTCGACCACACCCGACAACTCCGCGTACGCGGGCCGCAGTTCCGCGTGGAACCGTTCGCCGAGCGGGGTCAGCCGGACCCGGCGGCTAGTACGCTCCACGAGGCGCGCGCCGATCCGCTGTTCCAGCGCGGCCAGCAGCTGACTGACCCGGCTCTGGGAGACATAGAGCCGTTCGCCCGCCCGGCCGAAATGCAGTTCCTCGGCCAGTGCCAGGAAACACTCCAGCTCCCGGACCTCGAGCCCACTCATACGCGTTCGCCCCGTCCCTCGATCAATGAGCCACGCTCATTCAAGGATGAGAAGTCCGCCGTTGTTCCCGGTGACCCCACGGGCGTTGGCTGGTGCCCATGAAAACCGTGACCGAAACCGCGCCGCTCCCCACCGGACGCCGGTCCCTGCCGCTGTCCGTCGTCGCCGTCGCGGCCGCCACCTTCTCCGTCGTCACCACGGAAATGCTGCCCGTGGGACTCCTCACCTCCCTGTCGTCGGGGCTGCGCGTCAGCGACGGCACCGCCGGGCTCACCGTCACCCTGCCCGGCCTCGTCGCGGCCCTCGCCGCGCTGCTGCTGCCCGTCGCCGCCCGCCGCGCGGACCGGCGTGCCGTGCTGGTCGGCCTGATGCTGCTGCTCGGTGCCGCGAACCTGCTGTCCGCGCTCGCGCCGTCCTTCGCGGTGCTGCTCGGCGCGCGCATCGTCGTCGGCCTGTGCATCGGCGGCGTCTGGGCCGTCGCGGCCTCCCTCGCGATCCGTCTGGTGCGTACCGAGTCCTTCGGGCGGGCCACCGCCGTGATCTTCAGCGGCATAGCCGTGGCCTCGGTGCTCGGCGTCCCCGCGGGCACCTTCCTCGGTGAACTCGCGGGCTGGCGCTGGGCGTTCGGCGCCGTCGCCGTGCTCGGCGCCGCGGTCGCCGGGCTGCTCGCCGTCGTCCTGCCTCCGCTGCCGCCCACCGAGCCGGTGCGGCTCGGCGTCTTCCCGGAGCTGCTGCGCATGCCGAGGCTGCGGGTCGGCCTGGTCGCGGTCGCGCTGCTCGTCGTCGGGCACTTCACCGCGTACACCTATGTGCGGCCGGTCCTGGAGCGGGTGCCGGACCTGGGCGCGGGGCTCGTCAGCGCGCTGCTGCTCGGCTACGGCGTCGCCGGGATCGTCGGCAACTTCGTCGGCGGCTCCCTCGCGGCCCGCGACCCGCGCCGCGCGCTCCTGCTGATCTCGGCGGCGCTCGGCGGCGTGGTGCTCCTTCTGGTCCCGGCCGGGGGCTCGCTCGCCGTGACGGTGGTGCTTCTCGTCGCCTGGGGCCTCTCGTACGGAGGCGTGTCGGTGTCCTCGCAGAACTGGGTGATGGCGGCCGCGCCGGGCGCCAGGGAAGCGGCGTCCGCGCTGTTCGCGGGGGTGTTCAACGTGGCCATCGCGGTGGGCGCGCTGACCGGCGGCCGGGTCGCCGACGGGATCGGCGTGACCGACGTCCTGTGGGTCGGGGGCGGGCTCGCGGTGGTGGCGCTGGGGGTGGTGGCGACTGCGGGGCGCGGCAAGCAGTGACGCGACAACGGCACCGCGCCCGTACGGACCTGGTCGGGTCCGTACGGGCGCGGTGGTGTCCCGGTCCTGCGAGCGTCAGGTCAGGGGGCCAGGCAACCCGCGCCCGGCACCTCGGCGGGCACGCCGAGGTTGGCCGGGTCGACGAGGCCCGTGACATCGGCGACCGCGCAGTCGACGGTGGCTACGGGGTCCGGGACGGCGCTCGCCGGGGCGGCGAGCGCACCGGCGAGAGCGAGGGTTCCGACGGCCATGGCGGCCACGGCGGTGATACGGCGCATGAACTTCCCTTGTGTGTGGTGCGGTTGGTGCACCGAGGTACTGCCCGGACCCGCCCGGGAGGCATGCGCCGTTTCACTCATCCGTGGGTGACGAAACGATCCCCTGCGACCAGCAGGTTTGCCGATCGCTCAGGTTTTCCGGCGGCTCAGGAAGCCGCGAGCTCCGCCGCCACCAGCTCCGCGATCTGCACCGCGTTCAGCGCGGCGCCCTTGCGGAGGTTGTCGTCGGAGACGAAGAACGCGAGGCCGTTCTCGACGGTCTCGTCGCCGCGGATACGGCCCACGAAGGACTCGTCGCGGCCCGCGGCCACCAGCGGCGTGGGGACGTCGGTGAGGACGACGCCCTCCGCGGCGGCGAGGATCTCGGCGGCGCGCTCGGCGGACAGCGGCCGCGCGAAGCGGGCGTTGATCTGCAGCGAGTGGCCGGTGAAGACGGGCACGCGGACGCAGGTGCCGGAGACCTTGAGGGCCGGGATCTCCAGGATCTTGCGGGACTCGTGGCGCAGCTTCTGCTCCTCGTCGGTCTCGTTCAGACCGTCGTCGACGATCGAGCCCGCGAGCGGCAGGACGTTGTACGCGATCGGCGCGACGTACTTGTCCGGCTCGGGGAACTCGACCTGGTCGCCGCCGTGCGTGAGCTTCGGCGCGTCCTCGCCCACCTTCTTGACCTGCTCGAACAGCTCCTCGACGCCCGCGAGGCCGGAGCCGGACACCGCCTGGTAGGTGGCGACGACCAGCGAGGTCAGCTCCGCCTCCAGGTGCAGCGGCTTGAGGACCGGCATCGCGGCCATCGTCGTGCAGTTCGGGTTCGCGATGATGCCCTTGGGACGGTCCGCGATCGCGTGCGGGTTCACCTCGGAGACGACCAGCGGCACCTCGGGGTCGCGGCGCCAGGCCGAGGAGTTGTCGATCACCACGGCGCCCTGGGCCGCGACCTTCTCGGCGAGCGCCTTGGAGGTGGCGCCGCCCGCGGAGAACAGGACGATGTCCAGGCCCGTGTAGTCGGCCGTCGAGGCGTCCTCGACCGTCACGCCGTCCAGGACCGAACCGGCCGAGCGGGCCGAGGCGAACAGGCGCAGCTCGTCGATCGGAAACTTCCGCTCGGCGAGGATCTTGCGCATGACCGTGCCGACCTGACCGGTGGCTCCGACGATTCCGACCTTCACAGGGGTCCCTCCGTAGTTGCGTGCCTGGCTGCGGCAGTCTCCTGCCGGGCGTGCGGCCGTCCGGCCAGGGGCGCTGCCGCCGCCGCTCCATGATGCGTCTGTCCACGGCCGCTTTGTCCAATCCATTGTCCGAGGTGCGGGACGCCACATTCCCGCGAACGTTTCGGCCCGCTCCGGCGTCCTAGGGGAAACGCGGGACAAGCGCGGGCAAGCGCGGGACACAGGGGGAGGGCCATTGCTGCGCAGAATCACGCGCCGCGGACCACGGGGACAACAGGCCGCCGACCCGCTCGGCCCGGCCCAGGAGGACCGGGTCCGGGCCGTCCTGTCGCTGGGCGGGGTGCCGCACGGCGAGCTGCAGGACGGGGTGCAGCAGGTCAGGCTGCGGCTCCTGGAGCGGGCGGCGAAGGGGGAGCAGGCGCCGCGCGACGTGTCGGCGTGGGCCGCGGTCGTCGCCTCGAACTGGGCGATGGACTTCCACCGGGCCCGGCGCCGCCAGGAACGGCTCGGCGAGCGGCTCGCCGCGCTGCGCCCCGCGGAGGCCGGTGCGGACGGCGCCGAGTCGCGGGTGCTTTCGCTGGCCGTGGCGCAGGGGCTCGACGCGCTGCCGGACAGCCAGCGGCAGGTCGTCGTCCTGCGCTTCTACGCCGACCTGCCGGTCCGGGACATCGCCGCCGAGCTGGGCATCCCGGAGGGCACGGTCAAGAGCAGGCTGCACGCGGCCGTACGGATGCTGCGGACGCGGCTGCACGAGGGAGAGGTGGTGTGACCGTGGCGCACGAGGAGACTGACGACGCCGTCGACGCGCTGACGCTGGCGGTCACGGACGCACCGGTGCCCGGGGGGCTGCGCGCCGACGAACGGTTCCTGGCCGAGCACGCGGCGGCGGTCGCGGATGTGGCCCTGCTGCGGGAGCAGCTCAGGATCGTGGGGGACACGCTGGCGCGGCGTACGGAGGGGGAGACGCGGGCCGGTGCGGAGGGCGTGCCGCGGGCCGGTGCGGAGGGGCGGGCCCGGACGGCTCCCCTCCCCCCGCTTCCCTCGCTTGCCCCGCTTCCCCCACCCGCCCTGCCCCCCACCGCCCCCTTCCGGCAGCCCGGCGCCGCCCGCCGCCGTGCCGTGCTCGCCCTCGCGGCCGCGCTCGGCGCCGGACTGCTCGGCGGCGTGGTCTGGCTCGGGGCGAGCGGTGCGACCGGGGACGGGGACAGGGCGGGCGACGACGGCGCCAAGGTCTCGGTGCCGGGCGGCGGCGACGCGCGGGAGCACGCCTCGCGGGCCCCGGACGCCCCGGACGCCTCGAAGCCCCCGAACGCCTCGAAGGACGACGAGGACGGCTCCGACGGCTCGGACGGCGCCTCGGACGACCGGTCGCCCGAGGCCTACGTCGCCTGCGCGCGGCTCGTCGTCGAGGGCACCGTGCACCGCGTCGAGTCGCTGCCCGGCGGTACCCGGGACCGGATCACGCTGGACGTGTCCCGCTACTACAAGCCCGCCGAGGGGGAGTCGAGGATCACGTTCGTGATGAACACGGACGTGGACCCGCGGCTGCGGGCGGGCGACCGCGCCCTCATCGGCATCACCAAGGGCGAGTCCACGCCCGACCTCTGGACGACGGGCAAGCGGCTGGCGGCGGACCGCAAGTGGATCGAGAAGGCGCTGCCCGGCTCGCGCGGGATGACGTGCTGAGCGGCATGTGGGGACGAAGCGCTGAGCAGCGCGTGGGACGAAGCGCTGAGCCGCACGTAGGACGACGTGCCGAGCCGCACGTGGGACGACGTGCCGAGCGGTGCGCGGAGCCGCTGACCGGAGTGTCATGCTCCGGTCGGTAGCGGAGTACTGAGTTCCGGTGACAACTGCGTGAAGGCGCGATTGCGATGCCCGGATAGCGCTCTGAACAGGCGTTTTCCGGGCTAGCGTCCTTCCACCGCTCGCCGTTGATCACCGCCGCACGCCGGTCGCGTACCCGACCAGTACCGACCGCGTGCCCGACCACGGAGGTCACCGGCGCCGAACTCCGACCACGCAAGGAAGGACCTCCGTGCGCGCACCCCGCAGCCGGACCACGGCCGCTCTCGTCTCCGCAGCCGTCGCCGCCCCGCTCCTGCTCGCCGCCGCCCCCGCGGGCGCCCAGGACGCGCCCCGGCACGCCGAGCACCAGTCGACGCAGTCCCAGAAGGCGAAGAAGCTCGCCAAGAAGCTGGTGAAGAAGTCCACCGGCAAGAGCGCCTACCGCCACCTGGAGAAGTTCCAGCAGATAGCCGACGCCAACGGCGGCAACCGCGCCGCGGGCACCAAGGGCCACGAGGCGTCCACGAAGTACGTGTACGACCGCCTGAAGAAGGCCGGTTACAAGGTCTCGTACCAGAACTTCACGTTCTACGAGTCAAAGACGCTGCGCGAGAGCGCCGCCGTGCTCACACCCGACGCGCGCAAGCTCAACACCCTGGCGTTCGACTTCAGCAAGTCCACGCCCGAGGGCGGCATCCAGGCGCCGCTCGCCGCCGCCCGCGTCGACGACACCCCGGGCTGCGAGGCCGACGACTACACGTCCGACACCTTCACCGGCAAGATCGCCCTGGTGAAGCGCGGCACCTGCACCTTCGCCGAGAAGGAGGCCGCCGCGGCCAAGGCGGGCGCCATCGGCCTCGTCCTGTACAACCACTCCGGCGACCAGCCCGTGAAGGGCACCCTGGAGGTCCCGGCGAACGCGCACATCCCGGCCGTCGGCATCACCAAGGCCGAGGGCGAGAAGCTGGCCGCGGACCTCGCCAAGGGCGAGGTCAAGGTCTCCGTGGACGTCGCCACCAAGGCCGTCCCGCACAAGACCCGCAACGTCGTCGCCGAGACCCGCGGCGGCCGCGCCGACCGCGTCGTCGGCCTCGGCGCGCACCTGGACTCCGTGCCCGAGGGCCCCGGCATCAACGACAACGGCTCCGGCTCCGCCGGCCTGATCGAGGTCGCCGAGAAGCTCGCCAAGGAGACCAAGGGCGGCAAGAAGCTGACCAACAAGGTCCGCTTCGCCTGGTGGTCGGCCGAGGAGCTCGGCCTGCTCGGCTCGGACCACTACGTGAAGTCGCTGTCGGCGCGGCAGAAGAAGAACATCAAGCTGTACCTGAACTTCGACATGATCGCCTCGCCCAACGCGGCCGAGCTGGTCTACGACGGCGACGACTCCGACAAGGTCGGCGAGGGCGCGGGCCCGGCCGGGTCCGCCCAGATCGAGAAGCTGATCAACGGCTTCCTCGACAAGAACAAGGTCCCGCACTGGGGCACCGACTTCGACGGCCGTTCGGACTACGGGGCGTTCATCGCGAACGGCATCCCGGCCGGTGGCACCTTCACCGGCGCCGAGGGCCTCAAGACCGAGGAGCAGGCGGCGAAGGCGGGCGGCAAGGCCGGTCAGCCGTACGACCCGAACTACCACGGCGCGGGCGACGACCTGAAGAACATCGACCGCAAGGCGTTCGCGACGAACATCGACGTCATCGCGCACGCGGTGGGCACCTACGCCCACGACCTCAGCTCCCTGAAGGGCTGAGCGGGGCCCGCCTGAACGGGCGGACCGGCTGAACACACAGATGGGGGCGGGCACTCGGTGCCCGCCCCCATCGTCATGCCGGAATCAGTGACGCACTACGGCGTGACCTTCTCCACCGTCACGCTGCCCGTGCCCGCGACGGTCCCGCGCGCGTTCAGGAGGTTGACCTCGCCGAACAGGACGCGGCCGGCGGCGGCGGGCCCGCTCGCGACGACCTCCGCCGAGACGTCCGCGGACGCCCCGTTCGCGAGCTTGACCGTCTTCGACTCGTCGACCTTGATCTGGCCGAGCGAGTCGGAGAAGAACACGTCGCGGTAGTCGTACGCGGTCGAGCCCGACGGGATGGAGTAGCCCGCGACCTCGATGGTGTACTTGCCCGCGGCGGGCTTCGTCAGGCTCACCGACTCCTCGGAGTCGCCGTCCGCCGAACTGGCCACCGGCACGCCGTCCTTGAGGACCGCGAGGTCCAGGTCGGCGGCCGCGTCGGCGGTGGCGCCGATCGCCACGTCGAGCCGCTCGGCGCCCGCGGGCACCTCGACCGTGGTGGTCTGCTTCTCACCCTGCTTGATGGTGGGACGCGTGGTCGCGGCCGAGCCGAGCGTGCCGCCCTTCAGCTTGCCCTCGACGGCGGCGTACTTGTTCGTCACCTTCCAGGTGACGGGCGCGGCCTGACCGGACTTGGCCTCCGCGACCTTCTGCGTGGCCGGGTCGAAGGTCACGCCGAGCGCGGCGATGTCGAGCTTGTACGGGTTGTCGAGCAGCGGCGACGTACGGCGCGACTCGACCTCGATCTCCCAGACGCCCGGCGTCGGGTTCGCGTACGAACGCAGGTCGGGGCGGCAGGTGTTGTCGGGGTTCGGGAAGTCCGGGTAGCAGACGAGCGAGGACGTCGACTCGGCCGGGACGCCGTACGGGTGCACGGAGATGAACCGCGTCTGGCTCTTGTCCTTCAGGCCGCCGAGGGCGACCTCCAGGGTCTTCGCGCCCTTCGGCACCGTCACGAAGTACGACTTGGTGCCGTTGCGGCGCACCGAGCCCGCCGCCTCGGCGGTGAACGAGGGCTTGGCCAGGTCCTTGGCCACGACGACCGTCGTCATGATCTGGTGGTCGATGCCGCGGGTGCGCTTGTCGTTCACCGTGAGGATGGCGCTGGAGACGCCGTACGACTCCGGCTTGGCCTGCACCTTCACGGTCACGGCCGTGTTCAGGGGCAGCAGCACGTCGTCGTCGCCGACCAGGCGGAAGGTCTTGCCGTGGTTGCCCGCGAAACCGAGCTTGTGCATGACCGGACGGGACGGGCCCGTCGTCCGCTTGATGGTGACCTTGTACGTCTTCTTCTGGCCCTTCTTCAGGCCGCCCTCACGGTCGTACAGGCCGGTGCCGGGCTTCTTCAGCTCCTGCTCCAGGGCCGTGTCGACGGGGGCCTTGACCGTGTACTCATGGGCCTTGGCGCCGCCCTTGATGGCGCTCCAGGCGTCCACGACGTCGATCAGGCCGGTGCCCTGCGCGTAGGCCTGCACGCCCGGGATGCGGTGGGCGGTCGAGGTGAGCGCGGTGCGCAGCTTGGCCGGGGTGAGGTCGACGCGCTGCTGCTTGGCGGCGCTCAGGAGCAGCGCGGAGGCGCCCGCGGCCTGCGGCGACGCCATCGACGTACCCTGCAGCATCGAGTAGCCGGCGGGGAGCTGGTAGCCCGCCTCGGCGACCGGGGAGCCCGGCAGCCAGGTCTGGGTGGTGTTGATGGCCGAGCCCGGCGCGGTCACCAGGGGCTGGAAGCCGCCGTCCTCACGCGGGCCGCGCGAGGAGAAGTTGAACATGTCGTACTTCTTCTTCACCGCGGAGCCGTAGTTGGCGGCCCAGGTCTCCTTGGAGACCGAGGCGCCCACGGAGACCACGTGGTCGGCGAGGGAGGGGTCGCCGATGGTGTTGGCGCCGGGGCCGGAGTTGCCCGCGGAGATCACCAGCTGCACGCCGTAGGTGTCGATGAGGCGCTTGTAGAGCTCGGCGCGCGCGTTGTTGCCGTCGTTGAGCGCGGGCAGGCCGCCGATCGACATGTTGACGATGTCGACGCCGCGCTTCGTCACGAGGTCGATCATGCCCTCGGTGAGCGCGACGTTGGTGCAGCCGCCGGTCCAGGTGCAGGCGCGCGAGGACACCAGCTTGGCGCCGGGGGCGGCGCCGTTCATCTTGCCGCCGAACAGCTTGTTGGCGGCGGTGATGCCCGCGACGTGGGTGCCGTGCTCGGACTCGATGAGGCCGATGTTCACGAAGTCGGCCTTCTTGCCGACCCAGTCACCGCCGTACGGGTCCGTCGGCACGTCCTTGCGGATCTCCACGACGAACGGCACGCGCTCGGCGACGTCGGTCGCCGGGTCGTCCTTGCCGAAGTAGCCGACCTGGTGGTTCTTGCCGTAGGGCTTCATGGGCGCGTCGTCCCCGAAGTCCTTGTTGTCGTTCAGGTCGACGCGGACGGTACCGGCGGCCGGGTCGTACAGGACGCCCCAGGTGTCCGTGGTGTCCCCGTCGCGGTTCAGGTCGCCCTTGGCGTCGCCGCCGGTCGTGGCGGCCTCGCGGAAGCGGCTGATCTGGTAGGAGCCCGCGGGGGCCTTCCAGGAGTCGCCGTCGAAGGTGAACGCGGGCCCGGTCACCGGGTTCGTCATCCGGCGCCAGGTCGCGTCGGCGTCGACGATCGGGTCGGTCGCCGTCACCCAGTCGGTGATCTTGCGCTCGCCGGTCGTGGTCTTCTGCAGCGCCGGGTGGCCGAGGTCGACGCCCGAGTCGAGGATGCCGATGGTGGTGCCGCGGCCGTCCGCCTTCGGGTTCTTCTTCACGAAGTCGACGGCGCCCGTCTCGAACGACGGGTTGTACGGGTTCTTGGCGGGCGTGCTCTTGTCCGGTGCCGGGTACGCGGCCCGGCCCTGCGCGGACTTGGCGCCCTTGGGGCTCCGGGGCTTCGGGTCGTCGAGCGCGATCTCGTGCCGCAGGTCGATGGCGTGCACGGAGGTCAGCTTCGACGCGGCCTTGATCGCGGCGTCGGCGCGCGCGGTCGGGACGGCGGCGCGGACGTAGCCGAGCTTGTCGTAGGTGCGGCCCACGGAGCCGCCCTTGACGGCGTCCAGCTGCTCGGCGACCTGCTCGGTCGCGCCGGGCGCGGTGGCGACCATCATCGTGACGGTCTTCTCGCCCTCGGCCTTGGCGTCGGCGAGCAGTTCGGCGTCCTGGGCGCCGAGCTTCGCGGCGGCGTCCTTGGGCGCGGGGGCGGCCGGGGCGGGGGTGGGGCCGTCGGCGGCGAGGGCCAGCGGGAGCGGGGCCGCCGCGCAGAGTGCGGCGGCCACGCCTATCGCGGTGGTGAGACGGGCCGTGCGTCTTGCGCGGTCGCCACGTCTCGCGCCCTGCTCGGGCGCGCCTGGTGAATCGAGGGTCATCAGCATCCCTGTACGTGAAGATCGGCTGGTCGAGCCGATGCGGTGAGGGTCCGGAATACGGGGCCGGATGACCGCTCAGCCTTACGTAAGGGGTGCCTGTTTGGGGAGAGTTGCCCGGGGCTGGATTGGCCCGGTGGCGTACTTCCGCCATACGCCATCGGGAACAAGGCCCCGCATAACGGGACTTGCCGCCTACGGGGGTGCGTTCGCCGCTCCCCGCGGTCGCCGCTAGCTGTCCCGCGACCGCGCGTAGTGACGGGACGCCTTCGCGCGGTTCCCGCACACGGCCATCGAGCACCAGCGGCGGGTGCCGTTCCGTGAGGTGTCGAAGAAGTGCAGGACACACGCCTCGTGGGCGCACCCGCGAATCCGGTCCGGGGCGGTCGCGAGCAGCTCCAGGTAGTCCCGCGCCGCCAGCCACGCGGGCCCCCACGACGCGTCCTCGAACTCGGCCTCCTCGCCCGGCCCGGTCGGCGTCAGCGTCGCCCGGATCCGCCCGTGCGCGAGGACGGCGTCGACGCGGGCGACGGCGTCGGGGTCCCCGCCGGGCTTGCCCGGCAGGTCGACGAGCCCGGCGAGGGCGTCGCGGGCGCGCAGCAGGTGCCGCAGGGTGCGCTGGTCGGCGGTGAAGCGCTGGTCGAGCGCGTTGGCGCGGAGCCAGACGGCGAGCCCTTCGGTGCTGTCGGGCTCCTCGGTGCCGGTGGGTCCGCCCGCGCCCGTGCCGGTGCCCGCGCCTGTGCCCGTGATGCCCGCGCCGGTGAGCAGGTCCGCGCGGGCGCCGTCGTGCATCCACCGGGTGTTGAGCAGGTCCAGGGAGAGGGGTTCGCCGGTGAGGGGGCGGGGGTCGGGCGGGGTGGGGGTGGCGGGCATGGGGCTCCCTTCGGTGTCGACGCCGATGTCGGTGCTGGTGCTGGTGCTGGTGCTGGTGCCCGCACCGACATCGGCGGGCTAACCCCTGAAGGTTACGTGACTGGTTGACGCTCCCAGTCTATAACCCTTAACATCAATCTAGACGGTTAGCCCGCATGCGGCGGGCCGCACATGCCGAAGGGCGGCACCATGACCACGACCTCCTCGACCCTCACGAGCCCCATGAGCTCCACGACGCTTCGTACCGGCCACGTCGGCGTGAACGTCACCGACCTGGACCGCTCCCTAGCCTTCTACCGGGACGTCATCGGCTTCGAGGTCCTCGCCGAGGGCAAGGCGGACGGGGCGGAGGGCGTGGCGGCGGGCAGCAGGTTCGCCTACCTCGGCCGCGACGGCGCCCTGACGCTCACGCTGTGGCAGCAGGCGGCCGACGCGTACGACGGCGGCCGCGCGGGCCTGCACCACCTCGCCTTCGAGGCCGACACGATCGACGAGGTGCGGGCGTACGAGCGGGAACTGCGCGCGCACGGAGTGGAGTTCGCGTACGACGGTGTCGTCCCGCACGGCGAGGGCGCGGCGTCCGGCGGGATCTTCTTCCACGACCCGGACGGGACGCGCCTGGAGATCTTCGCCCGCGCGGGCGCGGAGACGGCGAAGGCTCCGGTGGAGTCGGCGCCGACATGCGGCTTCTTCTAGGGGTGCGCATGAACACCGAGCAACAGCACGTGGCCGACCCCTACCGCCCGAGTTCGCGTGCCGTGCAGGACCGGGTGGGAGTGCGCGAACTCGCCGACCACGTGGGCAGATCGATGGGCCAGGGCATCCGCCCGGTGGCGGCGGCGTTCCTGGAACTCCAGCCGATGCTGGTGCTTGGCGGGGCGGACCCGGCGAGCGGCAAGGTGTGGGCGTCGCTGCGCACGGGCGAGCCGGGCTTCGTACGGGCGACGGGACCGCACCAGATCTCCCTCACGACGGAACTCCCGGACACCGACCCCCTGACGCCCGCGCTGAAAACTGCGGGCACCCCCGTCGGCACCATCGCCCTGGACCCGCGCACCCGCCGAAGGATGCGCCTGAACGGCAGGGCGCGGCCGACGCGGCGCGGCCTCGCGATCGAGGCGGACCAGGTCTTCTCGAACTGCCCGAAGCATCTGCAGAAGCGCGAACTCCTGGGCGCGCGGGCGCCGTACCTCGCCCCGCGCACGACACGCGGTACCGCCCTCACCCCTCCCCAGTGCGCGCTGATCACCGCATCCGACACCTTCTTCCTCGCCACGGTCCACGAAACCGGCGCGGACGCGAGCCACCGGGGCGGCAACCCCGGCTTCGTGCGGGTGCTCTCGCCCCGCGAACTGGAATGGCCCGACTACCCCGGCAACGCGATGTTCCTGACCCTGGGCAACCTCACGGCCGACCCCCGCGCCGGCCTGCTGTTCCTGGACTGGACGACGGGCGCGACACTGCAACTGACGGGCACGGCAGTCACCGTGTACGCGGCCGACGGCACCCGCACGGTCCGCTTCACGGTGGCCGAGGCGAGGGCGACGGAGTCGGCGTCCCCGTGGATCTGGTCGGCCCCGGAATACTCCCCGGCCAACCCGCGCCCGCCGCGCACCCCGTGACCGGGCCGTCGGGTAACGGGACGTGCCTATCCGGTGTACGAGGTCTAACGTCGGCCCGTGCACAAAGAACTGCGGGTGGCGGCCTACGCCGTATGCGTACGCGACGGGTCCGTGCTGCTCGCCCGCTGGGTGGCGGGTGACGGCAGCAAGCGCTGGACGCTGCCCGGGGGTGGCATGGACCACGGGGAGGACCCCTACGACACGGTGATCCGGGAGGCCGACGAGGAGACCGGGTACACCGTGGAGCCGGTCGCGCTGCTCGGCGTGGACTCCCTGCGGCGCCGCTACCCGAGACGGCTCGGTGCCGTGGCCGACTTCCACGGGGTGCGCATCGTGTACGAGGGGCGGGTCACCGGGGGGTCCCTGCGCCACGAGACGTCGGGGTCGACGGACCGGGCGGCGTGGCACCCCTTGGACGACGTCGCCGCCCTCGACCGCGTCAGCCTGGTCGACGTCGGCCTCGACCTCTGGCGCGCCCGCCCGGCCGACGGCCACCTGCCGTAGCCCTGCCGGGGGCTCCCCAGTCCCGCCCCTTCCCGAAACTGGGGCTCCGCCCCAGACCCCGCTCCTCAAACGCCGGAGGGGCTATATATCTCGCCGGTGCAGCAATGCTTTTAGCCCGTCCGGCGATTGAGGACGAGGCGCGAAGCGCCGATAGCGGGGGTCCGGGGGCGGCAGCCCCCGGTTTCGGGAAGGGGCGGGATTGGGGAGCCCCCCCGGCAGGACCCGCCTACCCCAGCAGATGAACGCGGAGCAACCACCCCCCGACCCCGCAACGAGCACCGAGTGCACACGCACCGCACCCCCAGATCCACTTACGGTGATCGGCGCCACCCGTTGTGGCGACGTTAACGCGCAGGCCACCCCCGCTGCCAACGATCCAGTACGAGCGGGAAACCCCGGCGGCACAAGCACCGCCGAGGCTCCCGCGACCACTGCCGAAGCGTTCGCACTCGGGGAGACCGCGCCATGTCGCGCACACGCTCTGTCGCCACCGCAGCCACCGCAGCCACCACCACGGATCCAGCAGCCGCACCCACCTCAAGGCCGAACCGCCGCGCGTTCCTCGCGGCGACGGGCGCGGTCTCCCTCTCCGCGGGCATCGGCTACACCCTGGGCCCGGGCCTGGGCACGGACAAGGCGGCGGCCGCGGCCGCGGCCCCGGTGCCGATGTCCCGCAGGGCCCCGTCCGCCCCCCTGGCCCCGTACCGCTCGGGCACCACCTTGGCCACGGTCTCGGCACCGCGCGGCACCTCCGGCTACCGCCGCCTCGGCGACGGCCCGGCCTGGGACCGCGTCGTCCGCACGGACCTGGCGGCGGCCGAGCCGGGCCGCGAGTCCCGCCGCACCCCCCTGGCCGCGTTCGTCCAGTTCACGGACCTGCACCTGGTGGACGTCCAGCACCCGCTGCGCTACGAGTACCTGCGGGCGCAGACGGCCAGCGCCTGGCGCCCGCAGGAGTCCCTGTCCGTCGCGGGCGCGACGGCACTGGTGGAGCAGGTCAACGGCCTGCGCGGCGCCCCCGCCACCGGCGCCCCGCTGCACTTCGTGATGACGACGGGCGACAACACGGACAACAACTCCCGCAACGAGCTGGACTGGTTCCTGAAGGTGATGAGCGGCGGCCGCGTCACCCCGAACTCCGGCGACCCGCGCCGCTACGAGGGCGTACAGGACAGCGGTCTGAAGCTCTACTGGCACCCGGACGCCGCCCTGCGCGACGCCGACAAGGGCGTCGGCTTCCCCCGGCTGCACGGTTTCCTGGACGCCGCGATCCGCGAGGTCAACAGCCCGGGCCTGAATCTGCCGTGGTACTCCACGGTCGGCAACCACGACGGCCTGCCCGGCGGCTGCTACGCCCCCGGCGACTCGTACTTCACCGAGTTCGCCGTCGGCGGCAAGAAGCTGATGTCGCTGGACGAGGCGCGCGGCGCCGCCCTGTGGAAGGCCGTCAAGAAGGGCCAGGACCCGAAGGGCGCCGCCTTCCGCGACCTGCTGAAGTCCGAGTCCCGGCGGATGCGTTCGGTCACCCCGGACGAGTCCCGCGCCCCCTTCACGCCCGCCGAGTACGTCAAGGCCCACCTGGACCCGGCGCACGCGGGCCGCGGCCCCGTCGGCCACGGCTACACCGAGCGGAACCTCGCGGACCGCACCCAGTACTACTCCTTCCGCATCACCGACGACGTGCTGGGCATCAGCCTGGACACCACCGACCCGGGCGGCCACTACGAGGGCTCCCTCGGCACCGCCCAACTGCGCTGGCTGGAACGGCGGCTCACGGAGGTCGAGAAGAGCGGCGACGCGTCGTACGTCATCGTCTTCAGCCACCACACCAGCAAGTCCATGCGGAACCTGCGCACCGACCCCCACCACCCGCGCGAGTCCCGGCACGGCGGCGACGAGGTCGCGGCGCTGCTCGGGCGGCACCGCTCGGTGCTCGCCTGGGTCAACGGCCACAGCCACAAGAACGCCATCACCCCGCACCACTCGGAGCACGGCTCGTTCTGGGAGGTGTCCACCGCGTCGCACATCGACTTCCCGCAGCTCGCCCGGGTCATCGAGCTGGCCGACAACCACGACGGGACGCTCTCGCTGTTCACCACGCTCATCGAGTCCGCGGCCCCGCACCGCACGGACTTCGCCGACCTGTCCCAGACGGGGCTCGCCGCGCTGTACCGCGAGCTGTCGTTCAACGCCCCCGGCGCGAAGCCCGCGCTCGGCGGCGAACCCGGCGACCGCAACACGGAACTCGTCCTGCGTAAGGGGTGATCCCGGACCCGGGCCCGGCTGCGCTACGGTCTCGGCCTGGAGAAGGGACGACGCATGTCAGTACGCAAGCGGCTCCTCGGGGTGGCCGCGGTGATGACGGCGGCGGGCGTCCTCGGCGCACCCGCCGTGTCCGCCGCCCCGGCCGAGCCCGGTGCGTCCGGCGCCGACCACGGCCACCGCGCCACGCAGCGCGCCATGGACCGGGCCGTCGCGTCCGGCGTCCCCGGCGTCACCGGCCAGGCCGTCGACCCCTACGGGCAGTGGACCGGCACCTCGGGGATCGGCGACCTGCGCACGCGGGCGTCGCGCGGCGCGTACGACCACTTCCGCGTCGGCAGCATCACGAAGACCTTCACCGCCGTGGTGCTGCTCCAGCTCGCGGCGGAGGGCAAGGTCGGCCTGGACGACACCGTGGGGGAGTGGCTGCCGGGCGTCGTCGAGGGCCACGGCCACGACGGCGACCGGATCACCGTCCGCCAACTCCTCAACCACACGAGCGGCATCTACGACTACCTCGCCGACCCCGAGTTCCAACGCGCCTACTTCTCCCCGGAGTTCATGCGGCACCGCTTCGACACCCGGCCGCCCGAGCACTGGGTGCGCCTGGCCATGCGCCACCGGCCGCAGTTCCCGCCCGGCACCGCCTGGGGCTACTCCAACACCAACTACCTGCTCGCCGGAATGATCGTGGAGCGGGCGACGGGCCACTCCTACGCCGACGAGATCCGCGCGCGCGTCATCGAACCCCTCGGCCTGCGCCACACCTCCGTGCCCGGCACCCGGCCGACCCTGCCGCGGCCCAGCTCCCGGGCGTACTCCAAGCTGTTCGCCGAGTCGCGGTCCACGACCTACGACGTCACCGAGCTGAACCCGTCCGAGGCGGGCGCCGCAGGCGAGATGATCTCCAGCTCGGCGGACCTCAACCGCTTCTACCGGGCGCTGCTGGACGGGCGGCTGCTGCCCGACGAGCAGCTCTCCGAGATGAAGGAGACGGTCCCGGCGACCGACCTGGGCCCCGGCGTCGGCTACGGCCTCGGCCTGATGCGCCTCAAGCTGTCCTGCGGGACGGCCGTGTGGGGGCACGGCGGCGGCATCCAGGGCTCGCAGTCCGAGGCGATGGCCACCGGTGACGGGCGCCGCGCGCTGGCCTTCAACCTCAACGGGGACTGGACGGGCGACCTGAAGCCGATCGTCGAGGCGGAGTTCTGCGCCGAGTAGCCCCGGCCGGGGCTGCGTAGGGGGCGCGCCCGGCCTGCGCAAGGGGCGCGTCCCGGGCACGCGTACGGGGGCGGAACCCCGCCGTCCAGGGTTCCGCCCCCGCACTCCCCTCCTGCGGTCCGCCGTGGCCTGCCTATCTGGGCAGCACCACGACGTACGCCGCCGGGTCCCGGTCGGCCGCCGCCATCAGCGCGGTCCGCACGACCATGGCCTGCTGCTCCGGCGTGTCCCTGAGCTTCTTCGGGGTGACGTGCACGACGGTGATGCCCAGGCGCTCCAAGTGCTCGCGCTTTCGGGCTTGTTCGGACCATTCCCCAAGCTCTCGGCTCCGCTCGGTGAGGGAGGGGTCCAGGCCGTCCTCGCCCTGGCGCGGCGCCCGCGTGTCCAGTTCGAGGGCGACGGAGTGCTCGGGCCAGTAGGCGTCGACGCCGCCCAGATGCGGGCCGCCGGGCAGTCGCAGGTCGACGTTCCACAGCGGGTCGGGCAGGCCGAACTCCCGTACCAGCGCGTACATCCGGTCCTCCGCGATCGCCCGGCCCTCGGCGAGCAGCGACTCCACCGCGTCCACCACATGCGGCCGGGTGAGCAGCCGTGCGTTGTTCAACTCCCTTACCACCGCCGCTGGTTCGCAGTGGCCGCCGCGCACCGCCTCGGTGAGCAGCCGCCGCACCGCGCCCGCCTCGGCGAGCTGTGCGACGGCGTCGGCGAGCGCGCGCGGCACGGGGGCGACGGGAAGTCCGGTGATCTGCTGGGGAGTCGGCAGGCTGTTGCTGCGGACGAGACGGGCGGAGCCGGTGGAGCGCAGCCGCCGGGTGCGGGGGACGAGCACGTCGATGCGGTCGAGGGAGAGCAACGGCGGCGCGGAGGAGAAGCGGTGCAGCGCGAGCGCGGCGAGTCCGGTGATCATCGCGTCCGCGTACGCGGCGTGCGGCTCGCCCGCGCCGGGCTGCGCGGGCACGGTCCTGGCCTCCTTGGCCGGGGGGCGGCCGCAGTACAGGAGCACGCCGTGCAGCCGCTCCTCGCTGGTGGGCGGTCCGGGGTGGAGCAGGAAGACGCCGGGCAGGAACTGCTGCCAGGGGCCGCCCGGGCGGCAGTGCGCGCTGGTGTCGGCGCCGGAGACGCCGTGCTCGCGCAGTTGGGCAGCGCTCATCACGCGGCGCTGGACGGCGGTGAGGTGACGCAGGGGGCGGGGGGAGAGCGGGGTGTTGTGGTTCATGACGGGGCTTTTCCCGCGCCTGGACGGCCCGCTAACCGCTGTTACAGTCCCGTCGACAAAACCGGACAACCCCGCCCTAAAGTACGGGCGTTCGAGAGCCGAAAATGGCCGGTTCGGGGGGCGCGCCGGTGCGGCGAGGGGCGCGCGGGGCGTTGTGAGGCCCTCTTGTGGGCGGCGGACACCGTTGTCATACTCGGCGCGATGTTTGGCATGGACGCGACGTAAGTCGGGCAATCCCTGAGGCGCGCCCGCGCCAGGCACCGGTAACTCCCGATGACCGCCCCCCACTTGAGCGGTCCATCCCCCCATGGAGGTACTGCGTGAACACCCAACGAGCGAGCAGGCGACGTCTGACCATCACCGGAGTCGGGGTCGCCGCCTTGGTCGCCGGCACCCTGACGATGGCGAACACCAGCGCCGCGGCGCCCGCCCCCACCCCGGACACCCTGACCGCGACCGCGGCGGGCAAGCTCGCGAACTCCCTCTCCACCGACCTGAAGAGCGACCTGGCAGGCGCCCACTACGACGCCACGGCCAAGAAGCTCGTCGTGAGCGTGCTCGACAGCGCGGCGGCCGACCAGGCGCGCGCGTCCGGCGCCGAGGCCAGGCTCGTCAAGAACTCCCGGGCCGAGCTGAACTCCGTGCAGAAGTCCCTGGGCGAGCGTGCCGTCCCGGGCACGTCCCGCGCCGTCGACCCGGTCGCCAACAAGGTCGTCGTCACCGCCGACAGCACGGTCAAGGGCGCGGCCCTGAACCGGCTGCGCGCGGAGGTCGCCGCCCAGGACGGCAAGGCCGTGCTCAAGCGCACCGCGGGCAAGTTCCAGCCCCTCATCCGCGGCGGCGACGCCATCTACGCCTCCAGCGGCCGTTGCTCCCTCGGCTTCAACGTGGTGAAGAACGGTCAGCCGTACTTCCTGACCGCCGGCCACTGCGCCGCGCTCGCCGGGACCACCTGGTCGGAGACCCAGGGCGGCTCGGCCATCGGCACCGTCGAGGACTACGGCTTCCCCGGCCGTGACGACGCCATCGTGAAGTACACCGCCAGCACGGCGCACCCGAGCGAGGTCAACCTCTACAACGGCAGCGCCCAGCAGATCACCGGCGCCCGCACGGCCGTCGTCGGCGAGCAGGTACAGCGCAGCGGCAGCACCACCAAACTGCACGGCGGCTCCGTCCAGGCCCTGAACGTCTCCGTCACCTACCCGCAGGGCACCGTCAACGGCCTCATCCAGACCAACGTCTGCGCCGAGCCCGGCGACAGCGGCGGCGCCATGTTCGCCGGCAACAGCGCCCTCGGCCTGACCTCGGGCGGCAGCGGCAACTGCTCCAGCGGCGGCCAGACGTTCTTCGCCCCGGTCACCGACGCCCTGTCCCGCTACGGGGCCCAGATCGGCTGACGCACCACCAGCCCTTCACGGGCGCACCCCCTCAACCGCCGGGCGGGGCTACCACAGCCCGTCCGGCGTCTGAGGACGAGCGCGAGCTCAACCGCCGGGCGGGGCTACCACAGCCCGTCCGACGTCTGAGGACGAGCGCGCAGCGCGATGCCCTGACAACGAGCACCGCGGCGCGAAACACGAAAGACAAGCGCGCAGCGCGGCGGTCGGGGCCCAGGGGGCGCCCCCCCCGGGCCCACCTACTCCCCTCAAACGGGGCCCGCGGCCCCATCGCATGCCTGCGCCCGCAGCGAGCGCGCCAAGTCGTCCCTGGCCTCAAGGACCAGGCGGCGCAGCGCGGGCGGCGCCTGCTCGTGCCCGGTGAGCCACGCATCCGCCGCGTCCAGCGTCTCCTGGCGGTCCTGGAAGTGCGGGAACAGGCCCCGCACCACGTCCATGCCGATCTGGATGGACCGCTCGGCCCACACCCGCTCGATCACCTCGAAGTACTTCGGCGCGTACGGAGCGGTCAGCTCGCGCTGCGAGGGCTGCTGGATCCCCGCGATCGTCGCCTCCACCAGGGCGTTGGACAGCGCGTCCGACTCCACCACGGAGGCCCACGCCTGCGCCTTCACCGCCGCCGAGGGCCGCGCGGCCAGACACCGCACCTGGTGCCGCTTGCCGGACGCCGTGTCGTCGCGGGCCAGCTCGGCGGCCAGCGCCTGCTCGTCCGCCGCGCCGCTCACCGCGAGCGTGCCCAGGAACGCCCAGCGCAGCTCCTGGTCCACATCGAGCCCGTCGATCTTCGCGGTGCCGTCCAACAGGCCCTGGAGCAACTGCAGATCGGCCGCCGACGACGCCACCGACGCGAAGAACCGCGCCCAGGTGAGCTGGTGCTGGCTGCCCGGCTCGGCCACGCGCAGCTCCCGCAGGGCGCCCTCGGCGAGCGCGCGGCCGCCCTCCGCGCGCCAGTCGGCGGTGGCGTAGTGCGTGCGGGCGGTGTTGGCCCAGGTGTGCAGCATCTGCAGGACGCCGATGTCGGACTCCTGCCCGGCGAAGCGCAGGACCAGGCCGATGAAGTCCCGCGCGGGCATGAGCGCGTCCCGCGTGAGGTTCCACAGCGCCGACCAGCACAGCGCGCGGGCCAGCGGGTCGGTGATGTCCCCGAGGTGGTCGCGGAGCGTGCCGAGGGACGTCTCGTCGAAGCGGATCTTGCAGTACGTCAGGTCGTCGTCGTTGACGAGGACCAGCTCCGGCGCCTCGGCCCCGGCCAGCTCGGCGACCGAGGTCCGGGGACCCTCGACGTCCACCTCCGCGCGGGCGTACCGCACCAGCTCGCCGCCCGCCGCCCTGCGGTACAGGCCCACGGCCACGCGGTGCGGGCGCAGCTCCGGGTGCGACTCCGCGGCCTCCTGCACGACGGCGAGCTCCGTGATCCGGCCCTCCGCGTTCAGGGTCACCTGCGGGGTGAGGGAGTTGACACCCGCCGTCTGCAGCCACGCCCGCGACCAGGCCGTCATGTCGCGGCCGCTGGTCTCCTCCAGGACGGAGAGGAGGTCGCCGAGGCGGGTGTTGCCGTACGCGTGCCGCTTGAAGTAGCGCCGGGCGCCCTCCAGGAAGGCGTCCCGCCCGGCGTAGGCCACGAGCTGCTTGAGCACCGAGGCGCCCTTGGCGTACGTGATCCCGTCGAAGTTGAGCTTGGCGTCCTCCAGGTCGCGGATGTCGGCCGTGACGGGGTGGGTGGAGGGCAGCTGGTCGGCGCGGTACGCCCAGGCCTTGCGGTTGTTGGCGAAGGTGGTCCAGCCGCTGGTGAACCGGGTCGCCTCGACCATGGAGAAGGAGCCCATGAAGTCGGCGAAGGACTCCTTGAGCCACAGGTCGTCCCACCACTGCATGGTGACGAGGTCGCCGAACCACATGTGCGCCATCTCGTGCAGGATGACGTTGGCCCGGCGTTCGTAGGACGCCTGGGTCACCTTGCCGCGGAAGATGAACTCCTCGCGGAACGTGACACAGCCCGGGTTCTCCATCGCCCCGAGGTTGTACTCCGGCACGAAGGCCTGGTCGTACTTCCCGAAGGGGTACGGATAGTCGAAGTTGTCGTGGAAGAAGTCCAGGCCCTGCTTGGTGACGAGGAAGACGTCGTCCGCGTCGAAGTGCTTGGCCAGGCCCTTGCGGCACATCGCGCCGAGCGGGATCTCCAGGCGCGTGCCGTCCTCGAAGACGCGCTCGTAGGAGTCGGTCACGTAGTGATAGGGACCCGCCACGACCGCCGTGATGTACGTCGAGATGGGCTTGGTCTCCGCGAACTTCCAGACCCGGTCGGTCACCTCGCCGACGCCGTTGCTCCACACCGTCCACCCCTCCGGCGCCTGCACGGAGAAGCGGAACGGGGCCTTCAGGTCGGGCTGTTCGAAGTTGGCGAAGACGCGGCGGGAGTCGGCGGGCTCGTACTGCGTGTAGAGATAGACCTCGCCGTCCTCGGGGTCGACGAAGCGGTGCATGCCCTCACCGGTGCGGCTGTAGGCGCACTGGGCGTCCACCACCAGCTCGTTCTCCTCGCGCAGGTCCTCAAGGGCGATGCGGGCGCCGTCGAAGACCTCCGAGGGGTCCAGGTCCTTGCCGTTGAGGGACACGGCCGTCACGCTCGGCGCGATCAGGTCCGCGAAGCTCGCGGCGCCCGGCTCGGCACAGCGGAAGCGCAGCGTCGTCACCGACCGGAACGTGCGCGGACCTCCCGCGTCGCCGTCGCTGTCGCCCACCGCCGAGCGCAGGTCGAGGAAGACCTCGTACCCCTCGACGGACAACAGCGCGGCCCGCTCCTGGGCCTCGTCGCGGGACAGATTCTCACCGGGCACGGGCGGCACTCCCTTGTGGCTCGCATGAATCGTTCGAATGCCACTGATCCTCGCACGCGGTCCGTTCGGCGGACATCCGGGAATGCCCCGGTGCGCCCCCGACGTTTCGAAGCCAGTCCCCGAACGGATCCCTTAGGGAGAGACATGGCTGAGAACGCCGCCCAGACCGCGAACGGCAAGACCCCGGTCGACTTCTGGTTCGACCCGCTGTGCCCCTGGGCGTGGATGACCTCGCGCTGGGTCCTCGAGGTCGAGAAGGTCCGCGACATCGAGGTCCGCTGGCATGTGATGAGCCTCGCCGTCCTCAACGAGAACAAGCTCGACGAGCTGCCGGAGGAGTACCGCGAGATGCTGGAGACCCACGCCTGGGGTCCCGTGCGCGTCGTCATCGCGGCCCAGCAGGAGCACGGCCCCGAGGTCCTCGGCGACTTCTACACCGCGCTCGGCACCCGCATCCACAACCAGGGCGAAGGCCCCACCAGGGAGGCCGTCGCGGGCGCCCTGAAGGACGTGAGCCTGCCCGACTCGCTCCTCGACCACTGGGAGTCCACGCCCTACGACGCCGAGCTGCGCGCCTCCCACAACGAGGGCATCGAGAAGGTCGGCCAGGAGGTGGGCACCCCCGTCATCGCCGTCCCCGGCACCGACGGCGAACAGGTCGCCTTCTTCGGCCCGGTCGTCACCCCCGCCCCCAAGGGCGAGGCGGCGGCCCGCCTGTGGGACGGCACGCTCCTGGTGGCGTCCACGCCGGGCTTCTACGAGATCAAGCGGACGCGTACGCAGGGTCCGATCTTCGACTGACCGTCGACGGGCGCTCAGTCGATGCCCGGCGGTATTTTCACGGGCGTGCCCCGGAAGCTCCGCTCGGTCATATAGGTGCGTACGTTCCGGCAGCCGGGTTTGGCGCACATCCAGTAGTGCTCCACGTAGGTCTCGTCGATCTTGGCGCGCAGCCAGATCTTCTGCGCCTCGGTCAACGGACGGTGCAACTGCAGCTCGTTGGTCGGGCATGTCCAGCAGGACAGCTCTGTGGGTTGCGGCATGGAGCCACTTTCTGCCGGATTCCGGCACACCGAAAGGCCCCCGCGAGTCACGTCCTCGCGGAGGCCTTTCGTCCATCCGCCTGCCGTCATGAAGGTTGAGAAGACGATCACGAGGCAGGACGATTCACCGGGGGCGGTGCCCCCTGGCAGGTGGGGTCACGGAGCCAGCAGCAGGCTGTTCACGCGCTGCTTGGCGGCCTCGTAACGCTTCGCCACGTCCTGCCAGTTCACGACCTGCCACATGGCCTCGATGAAGTCCACCTTCTGGTTCTTGTACTGCAGGTAGAAGGCGTGCTCCCAGGCGTCGAAGACCAGGATCGGGGTCGAGCCCTGGCCGACGTTGCCCTGGTGGTCGTAGATCTGCTCGACGATCAGGCGGTTGCTGAGCGGCTCGTAGGCGAGCACGCCCCAGCCCGAACCCTGGGTCGTCGCCGAGGCCTTGGTGAGCTGGGCCTTGAACTTGGCGAAGGAGCCGAAGGACTCGGTGATGGCGTCCGCGAGCTCACCGACGCCGTCGGCGGCCGTGGGCTCACCGCCGCCGCCGTCCTTCGGGCCGTTCATGTTGTGCCAGTAGATGCTGTGCAGGATGTGCCCGGAGAGGTGGAAGGCCAGGTTCTTCTCCAGGCCGTTGATGGCGCCCCACGACTCCTTGTCGCGGGCCTCCGCCAGCTGCTCCAGGGTGTCGTTCGCGCCCTTGACGTACGCGGCGTGGTGCTTGTCGTGGTGCAGCTCGATGATCTGCGGGTTGATCACCGGCTCCAGCGCCGCGTAGTCGTACGGAAGTTCAGGAAGCGTGTAAATGGCCATGAGAGAGCCCTCCGACGTGCTCTGCGTGCGTGCCGCGCCGTGTCGCGCGGCGCCGCTTCGCACCTCTTATTGCGACCTATGTGCAACTGCAGGCTAGCAGCAGGAGTACGGTGAAGTTGATCAGCCCTTCGTCCTAGGCCGAGGGACCCACGGTCCTCCGGCCCGGACGGCCCGGACGGCCCGGACGGCCCGGACGGCCGAAGGCCCCGCTCCACAGGGGGAGCGGGGCCTTCGGGCGCGTCGGCGCCAGGCGGTGCCGGGGGGCGTCAGGAGGAGGGCGCGCCGGAGTCGCGGTTCTCCACGGCCTTCTGGCGGGCGTAGCCGATCACCATGAGGAGCAGGGTCAGGCCGCCCGTGTAGAGGAGCTGGGTGCGGGTCTCGGACTCGCGGGCCATCAGGACGAACACCGTCGCCATCCCGGCCAGGGCCACGTAGGTGAGCCAGGGGAAGAGCCACATCTTCACGACCAGCTTCTCCGGCGACTCGCGCTCCAGCTTCGCGCGCAGCCTCAACTGCGCGACCGCGATGAAGAACCACACGACGAGGATGATCGCGCCGATGGTGTTGAGCAGCCACTGGAAGATGTCGTCGGGCCGCCAGTAGCTGAGCAGGACGCACAGGAAGCCGAAGGCCGACGACGTGGCGACGGCGATGCGCGGCACGCCCCCGTAGAGCCGCCCGAGCGCCTTCGGGCCCTGGTCGCGCGCCACCAGGGAGTTGGCCATGCGGGACGCGCCGTAGATGTTGGCGTTCATCGCGGAGAGCAGGGCGATCAGGACGACCACGTTCATGATCTGGCCGGCGCCGTCGATGCCGAGGTGGTCGAGCGTGGCGACGTACGGACCCTTCGCGGCGACCTCCTCGGCCGTCCACGGCAGCAGCGTCACGACGACGGCCATCGAGCCGACGTAGAAGAGCGCGATCCGCCACATCGCCGTGCGGACGGCCTTGGCCACGCCCTGCACGGGGTGCTCGGACTCGGCCGCCGCGATGGTGACGGTCTCCAGGCCTCCGTACGCGAACACGGAGGCGAGCAGTCCGACGATCAAACCGTCCACACCGTTGGGCATGAACCCGCCCTGCCCGGTGAGGTTGGTCATGCCGGGCGCGTCGGTGTCGGGGAGCCAGCCGAGGATGGCGAGCACGCCGATGCCGAGGAAGAGGACGATCGCGCCGACCTTCAGGGCGGCGAACCAGAACTCGAACTCGCCGAAGTTCTTCACGGCCGCGAGGTTCGTGGCGCAGAACATCAGCATGAACAGGGCGACCCAGGCCCACTCCGGGACCCCCGGCACCCAGCCGTGCACGATCTTCGCGGCGCCGATGCCCTCCAGGCCGACGGCCACGCAGAGCAGGAACCAGAACGACCAGCCCGCGGTGAACCCGGCCCACGGACCCATCGCCCGCTCGGCGTGCACGGAGAAGGAGCCGGACGCCGGATTGGCCGCGGCCATCTCGCCCAGCATGCGCATGACGAGCATGACCAGGGCGCCGGAGATCGCGTACGCCAGGATGATCGAAGGTCCGGCCGCGGCGATGGCGGTGCCGGAGCCCACGAAGAGCCCGGCGCCGATCACGCCGCCGAGGGCGATCATCGACAGATGGCGCTGCTTGAGGCCGTGGCCCAGCGGGGAATCGACTTTGGGTGGTGCGTCCTGCAAGGACGTCCGAGACATGGGCGTGCCCTGTTCAGTAGCAGAGACGGGAGAGCGGAGCGGGCCACAGTCTGAGCGCGGGCACCGCTCACAGGGAACAGTTGACCGGTATACGGACACCACGCTCACACATGGTGAAGAAGTCTTTACATCAAGAACATATTTGCGTCAGAAGTGTGAGTGTCCGCGTCCGGTACGCCACTCCCGTACCCACGCCACCGCGATCACCAGGGCCGTCGCGCCCGCCGACCACAGCAACTGCGGCCGCGCCCCGTCGTCCCGGAGCATCAGCACGATCACCACGGCCATCGCCGCGAGCGCCGCCCACGTCAGCCACGGGAAGAACCACATCCGCAGGGTCAGGCGCTCGGGCGCCTCGCGCTCGATGCGCCGCCGCAGCCGCAACTGCGAGAGCGCGATCAGCGCCCACACGAACAGCAGCGCCGCGCCGACCGAGTTGAGCATGTAGAGGAAGACGGACTCGGGCCACTTCAGATTCAGCAGGACGGACACGAAGCCGAAGGCCACCGAGGCGAGCACGGCCCGGCGCGGCACCCCGCCCCCCGACACCTGAAGGAGTGCCCTCGGCGCCTCGCCGCGCTCGGCGAGGGAGAAGATCATGCGCGAGGAGCCGTACAGATTGGCGTTCAGGGACGACAGGAGCGCCACGAACACCACGATGTTCATGAGGGTCCCGGCCGACGGGACACCGATGGAGTCGAGGACCGTGACATACGGGCTGAAACCCGCCCGCTGCGCCGTCCACGGCAGCACCGTCACGATGACCAGCATCGAGCCGACATAGAAGAAGAGGATGCGGTACACCGCGCTGCGCACCGCCCGCGCGACCGACCGCACCGGATCGTCGGACTCCGCCGCCGCGATCGTCACGATCTCCAGACCGCCGAAGGCGAAGAGCACCACGACCACACCGGAGACCACCCCGTCCCAGCCGTGCGGCAGGAAGCCGCCGTCACCGGTCAGATGCGTGAAGCCGACCGGGTCGGTGTCGGGCAGGACCCCGAAGATCGCGAGCAGCCCGAGAACGAGGAACGCGACGATCGCGAAGACCTTCAGGGCCGCGAACCAGAACTCGAACTCGCCGAAGTTCTTCACGGCCGCGAGGTTGGCGCCGGTGAAGAACACCATGAAGACCAGCACCCACGCCCACTGCGGCACCCCCGGCGCCCACTCGCCCGCGATCCGGGCTGCGCCGGTCGCCTCCACTGCGAGCACCACGACCAGCAGGAACCAGTACAGCCACCCCACCGAGAACCCGGCCCACCGGCCCAGCGCCCGCTCCGCGTGCACGGAGAACGCGCCGGACGCGGGCATCGCGGCGGACATCTCGCCGAGCATCCGCATCACGCACATCGCGAGCGCGCCCGCGATCAGATAAGAGAGGACGATCCCGGGACCCGCGACCTCGATCCCGGCCCCCGATCCGACGAAGAGCCCGGCGCCGATGACGCCGCCGAGGCCCAGCATGGTGAGGTGGCGCTGCTTGAGGCCGCCGCCGAGGGGTTCGGGACCCGCGTCCGTGGCGGCGGGCGTGTCGACCGCCGTCGCTCCCGCAGGGGGCACCGCAGACCGGGACGGCAAGGAGTCGTGCTTCACGTGTCGTCGGCTCTCGGGCTCAAGGAGTTTGGCGGGAATCCACAGTGTCGCCGCTGGATGTCCCCCGAAGCAACCGGGGCCGCCACGGCACTGACCTCAGTGACGAGCGTCACGCCGAACGAGGTGTGCCCCGGTGCCTTTGTACGAAGCCCACCAATGCCGGGCCGCTGCCTTTGTCACCGGCACCCCCTGATCCGGCGCCCCTCCCGGGGATAAGGTCACAGCGTCCCGCTCTTCCCCGAGCTCTCGGCTTCGCACGAGCAGGGGAGACCCCACTTCCCCAGGCCCCCAGAATCACGGAGTCCCGATGAGCACAGCCGCCATAACCCGTCCGGGCCAGGTCCTGGCCGACCTGATCCCCGCCTCCCGCGTGAAGGACGCCACCCTGGTCCTCGGCGGCGCCGCCCTCACCGGCATCGCGGCCCAGATCGCCGTCCCGGTCCCCGGCTCCCCGGTCCCGGTCACGGGCCAGACCTTCGCGGCCCTGCTCGTCGGCACCTCGCTCGGCGCCTACCGCGGCGCGGCCTCGCTCGCGGTGTACGCGGTCGTCGGCATGGCGGGCATGCCCTGGTTCGCACAGGGCAAGGCGGGCATGGGCGCGCCGAGCCTCGGCTACGTCTTCGGCATGATGCTGGCCGCGCTGGTCGTGGGCGCCCTCGCCCGCCGCGGCGCCGACCGGAACGTGGTGCGCACGGCCGGGACGATGGTCCTCGGCTCCGCGATCATCTACGCCGTCGGCGTGCCGTACCTGGCCGCGGCCACCGGCATGTCCCTCACCGAGGCGGTCGCGGCCGGACTCACACCGTTCCTCATCGGCGACGCGCTCAAGGCGGCGCTCGCGATGGGTGTGCTGCCGCTGGCGTGGAAGCTCATCGACGACAAGCGCTGACGCGGCACGTCCGTCGTCCGTACGTCAACGGACGTTGTAGTTCCGCCTGAAGAGGTTCGCCGGGTCGTACGTGGCCTTCAGCCCGGCGAGCCTCTTGCGCGTCTCGGCGTCGTACAGCCCCTCGGTCCGGTCGCCCCCGGCGAACGTGAAGTTCAGCGCCCGGCCGACGGCCCCCGGCGCCACCGCGCCGAACAGGCCCGCGTACAGCTCCCGCAGGCGCTCCCGGTCGGACCCGTCCGTGTCCTCGGTGCCGCCGGTGCCGTTCAGGGGCGCCAGGATGCTCAGCAGCCAGCGCGCGTCCCGGTGCGGCACGGCGTTCGCGGCGGGCCGGGCGAGGGCGCCGCCCAGGTGCTTGAGGTGCACGACGTGCATGCGGTCGGCAGCGGGCCCGGTCAGGGACAGGACGCGCTCAAGGCCCGCGGTGTCGAGGGCGTCCAGCATGCGGTTCTCCCCGTAGTAGGCGTGCGGGAAGTCCGGGTCGCTGTGGATGGTGTGGTTCTCGGTGTACGGCAGTTCGCGCAGCGAGTCGTCGTGGGCGGGTCCGATCGCGCGCAGCGGCGCCACCAGCCGCTCCCCGTCCGCCGCCGTGCCCGTGTACGCGACGTGCACGGTCACCAGATAGCGGCCCCGCAGCGCCTCCGGGAGCATCGGCAGGTCCGGGTAGACCAGCGCGGCGAGGGACGAGCTGACCTCGTCCGGGACCGTCTCCGCCCAGGCCGTGTACGCGCGCAGAATCGCCGCCGGGTCCACCTCGCGCCCGTCGAAGGCGAGCGCGCCCCCGTACAGCCGCGCCACGGGCACCAGGCCGAACTCCAGGGACGTCACGACGCCGAGGTTCGCGCCGCCGCCGAGCAGCCCCCAGAACAGCTCCGGATCACTCTCGGCCGTCACGTGCCGCACGGCGCCGTCCGCCGTGACCACGTCCAGGGCCCGCACGTGGTCGGCCGCGTACCCGAACTCCCGCGCCAGGATGCCGAGCCCGCCGCCCAGCGTGTACGACACGGCGCCCACGGACGGCGCCGAGCCGTTCAGGGGCGCGAGCCCGTGCTGCGCCGCGGCCGCGACCACCTGCCCCCAGCGGACGCCCGCCCCGACCCGGGCGGTGCGCGCCACGGGGTCCACGACGACCTCGTCCAGGCGCCGGGTGCTGATCAGCACGCCGCCCCGCGAGGCGTCCGGCCGGCCGTGCCCGGTTGCCTCTACCCCGACCGGCAGACCTCGCTCGGCGGCGTACGCCACGGCCGCGACGACCTCGTCCGTGCCCGCGACCGCGAAGACGACGTCGGGGCGCTGGGCGTACCCGGTCTGGAATCCGGCGAGCTCGTCCTCGTAGCCGTCCTGGCCGGGGCGGAAGGCGAGCGGCGTGGCGGGCTGGGCGGTGTCGATCACGGGGGGCCTCCGTCGGGTGGTGTGGATCTTGTCCGTACGGGGCCCACTCTGCCCGGATAACTTGACAGTTCCCGTCAGGTTTTCCGGAGGCGGACCGCCGGAACCCGCGTCCGCGCAGACGACGGCGGGGCGACCCCGGTCTGACCCGGAACCGCCCCGCCGCGTACCGCTACCGCCGAGTGGGAGCTAGGACTTGCCCTGCTCCGCGCCCTCCGTACCCGCGGCGTCCGCCGTGCCCTCGGCGACCCGGGGCCGTACCTTCTCGCGCACCAGCGAGAAGCCGAGCACGAGGGCCGCCACGAGCAGCGAGAGCAGCATCTGCTTGCGCCCGGCGTCGTCGTACAGCATGTAGACGATCACGAACGAGATCATCCCGATGGTGACCCAGGTCAGATACGGGAACAGCCACATCTTCACGACGAGCTTCTCCGGCTGCTCGCGCAGGATGATGCCGCGCATCTTCAGCTGCGTGAAGCAGATGACGAGCCACACGAAGAGCGCGACCGCGCCGGAGGAGTTCAGGAGGAAGTCGAAGACCGTCTCCGGCCACTGGTAGTTGAACCAGACGGCCGCGAAGCCGAAGACCACCGAGCCGAGGATCGCCGTCCGCGGCACACCGTTGGAGTCGGTGCGGGCGAAGGCCTTCGGCGCGTCCCCGCGCTGACCGAGCGAGAACGCCATCCGGGAGGCGGTGTACAGGCCGGAGTTGAGGCAGGACAGCACCGCGGTGAGCACGATCACGTTCATCACCTGACCGGCGTGCGGAATGCCGATCGAGTTCAGCGCGGCGACGTACGAACCGTCCTTCTCGATGGACTTGTCGTTCCAGGGCAGCAGCGTCACGACCACGAAGATCGAACCGAGGTAGAACACGCCGATGCGCCAGATGACGCTGTTCGTGGCCTTGGTGACGGCACGCTGCGGGTCCTCCGACTCACCGGCGGCGAGCGTGACGATCTCCGAACCCATGAAGGAGAAGACCACCATCAGGACACCCGTGAGGATGGCGCCCGCGCCGTTGGGCATGAAGCCGCCCGCGTCCGTCAGATGCGCGAAGCCGTCACCCGGGTTGTCCGAGCCCGGCAGCACACCGAACACCGCCAGCACACCGATCAGCACGAACGCGCCGATCGCGACGACCTTGATGCCGGCGAACCAGAACTCGAACTCACCGTACGAGCCGACCGAGACCAGGTTCGTCGCGGTGAGCACCACCATCACGATCAGCGCCCAGCCCCACTGCGGGATGGCGGGTATCCACCCCTCCAGGATCACGGCGCCGGCGGTGGCCTCCACCGCGAGCACCACGACCCAGAAGAACCAGTACAGCCAGCCGATGGAGAAGCCCGCCCAGCGGCCGAGCGCCTGATCGGCATAGGCGGAGAAGGAACCGGACGTCGGCCGGGCCGCGGCCATCTCACCGAGCATCCGCATCACGAGCACGACCATCGTGCCGACGAGGGCGTACGACACGAGGATCGCCGGGCCCGCGGCCTTGATGCCGGAGGCGGAACCGACGAACAGACCCGCACCGATCACGCCACCGATGGCGATCATCGACAAATGGCGGTTCTTCAGCCCGGCCTGCAGGCCGTCGCCGCCCTGCCCATGGCCGTTGCCCGCCTTGCCCGACTGGGAATCATCGGGCCCTTCGGGCTTGCTGTCTTCCTTCGCAAGGGACGGTTGCGAGGTCATAGGCAGATCCTTTGGTTCGCGGGGACGAGCCCCCGCATTAAAAGCGCAGCGGAGTACGGGACGAAAGACCCGTCTCCGGATCGTTGTATTCCGCGGAATGCCGCGTGAACGGTCGCTTACGCACGATGACCGACCAGGGGATTGGCCTGCACCAATCGGCGCCCGGAGGGGCGCCCCGCCGCCCCACGGCGGCCGCCCGCCCCCGTGCATGCCAGACTTCGCCCATGCGCGTGTACCTCGGCTCGGATCATGCCGGCTACGAACTCAAGAACCACCTCGTCGAATGGCTCACCGCCCACGGGCACGAGCCCGTCGACTGCGGGCCCCACATCTACGACGCCCAGGACGACTACCCCCCCTTCTGCCTCCGCGCCGCGGAGCGGACGGCCGCGGACCCCGAGTCCCTGGGCATCGTCATCGGCGGCTCCGGGAACGGGGAGCAGATCGCGGCGAACAAGGTGAAGGGGGTGCGGGCCGCTCTCGCCTGGAGCGAGCAGACGGCCGCGCTCGGGCGTGAGCACAACGACGCCAACGTGATCTCCATCGGTGGGCGGATGCACACCCGGGACGAGGCCACGAAGTTCGTCGAGATCTTCCTCTCGACGCCGTACTCCGGCGAGGAGCGGCACACCCGCCGCATCGACATGCTCTCCCGCTACGAGACCACCGGCGAACTCCCGGCCATCCCGGCCCACCACCCCCAGGGCTGAGCCCCCGGCCCCCGCTTGATCGGCGCTCCGCGCCTCGTCCTCAAACGCCGGAGGGGCTACCCATAGCCCCTCCGGCGTTTGAGGAGCGGGGTCTGGGGCGGAGCCCCAGTTTCGGGAAGGGGCGGGGCTGGGGAGAGCCCCCGGCAGGGCCCCACCCCCCACCCCCGCAGAAGGAGCACCCCGTGCCGGAAGGGCACACGATCCACCGCCTCGCGGCCGACCACCGGGACCGCTTCCAGGGCCGGAAGACGACCGCGACCAGCCCGCAGGGCAAGTTCTCCGACAGCGCGGCCCTGGTGACGGGCAGCACGATGGACACCGCGGAGGCCCACGGCAAGCACCTGTTCCTGGGCTTCGCCGACACCGGCTGGATCCACATCCACCTGGGCCTCTTCGGCAAGGTCGACTTCGGCGGGGCGGAGCCACCCCCGCCCACGGACACGGTCCGCCTCCGCCTGGCGAACGACACCGCGTACATGGACCTGCGCGGCCCGACGACCTGCGCCCTGATCACGGACGAGGAGAAGCAGGCGATACACGCCCGCCTGGGCCCGGACCCCCTGCGCCCGCGGGACGAGGACGGCAACGACCCGGACACGGCCTGGCGCCGCATCTCCCGCAGCCGCACGACGATCGCCGCACTGCTCCTCGACCAGAAGATCGTCGCGGGCGTCGGCAACGTCTACCGCGCCGAGGTCCTGTTCCGCCACGGCATCGACCCGTACACGCCCGGCAAGGACCTCACGTACGCCCAATGGACCGCGATCTGGGCGGACTTGGTGGAGCTGATGCGCGAGGGCGTCCGGCACAATCGCATCGACACGGTCCGGCCCGAGCACCTGCCGGAGGCGATGGGCCGCCCGCCGCGCGTGGATGACCACGGCGGCGAGGTGTACGTGTACCGCAGGGCCCGGCAGGCCTGCCACATCTGTGGCGGCGAGATCCGCACCGCCGATCTCGCCGCCCGCAACCTCTTCTGGTGCCCGGCCTGCCAGCCCCGGGCCCACCGGCCGTAACCGGCCCCGGCCACCGGCCGGGACCCAGCACAAGCACCCTCGCAGGAAGAGGTTCCACCACCGTGTTCGACGACGTGGGCGTACCGTTCGTGGTAGCCGCGACCGTGGCGTTCTTCGTCCTCTACTTCCTTCCCGCGCTCGTGGCCTTCCGGCGGAACGCGGAGAACCGCTGGCTGGTCCTGGCCGTCAACGCCCTGTTCGGCGCCAGCGTCCTCGGCTGGTTCCTCGCCCTGTACCTGGCGACCCGCACGGCGAAGGAACCCCGCGGGACGCGGCCGGGTGACCCGGAGCCGGTCCAGGGGCCGCCGCCGGAGCCCGCCTAGAAGCCGTGCGGCAGCCACGGCGCCACGGGCGAGGCGAACGCCAGGCCCGCCTCCGCCGCCGTGCCCTGGCGCAGTTCCCGGACCCGGCCCGCCGCGGTGAGCTGGGTGAGGGGGACGCCGCCCAGGTAGAGGGAGCCCAACTCCTTCGCGGAGAGGGCGAGATCGGCCGGGGTGTCGTCGGGGACGCGCTTGCAGGAGGCGCCCTTGGGGTCGCCGACGAGGCGCCAACGGCCCTGGTTCCAGGGGCAGAAGGCGTCGTCGACGTCGAGGACGACGTCCACCGGCGTCTGGTACGTGCGCGCTTCGAGGGCGGCGCCGAGGTCCACCAGGCGCACGTAGAGGGACTCGCGGGTCCGCAGGTCGCAGCGGCGGACGTTCGTGACGAGCTGGGCCACCGGGTCGTCGACCGGCCGGTTCATCGCCAGGATCGTCGAGGTCAGGTCGATGCCGAAGAGGAAGCGCCACAGCGCGGCGTACGCCGTCGGGTCGAGGGCCTCCACGTCCTGGACCTTGACCGTGCCCTTGGGACCCTGCGCGTCCCACTCGGGCTTGACCGCGTAGAACGCGTACCCGACGACCTCGCCGTCACGCTCGGCGAGCACGCACTGCTGCGGCGAGGCACCGCTGCGGTCGGCCGGCGGGTCCAGGATGATCAGGCGCTCCCAGCCGGGCCGCCGCGCCAGCATGCCGGGACGGCCCGCCACCCGCTGCGCGTACACCGCCTCGCAGAGCGGCAGCGCCTCGGCGGGCTTCGCGTAGCGCAGCGTCACGTCGTCGGTGCCCGGCGGGACGGACAGGCCGACCCGGGTCTTGTCGATCTCCATCCGATGGTGGAACGACCCCGCCCCGTACCCGAACCGGCCGTAGATCTCCGGCTCCGACGCCGTCAGGACCGCCACCGCCTCGCCGCGCTCCCGCACGTCGTCCAGCTGGCGCCGCATCATCGCCGTGAGCAGGCCGCGCCGCCGGTGCGTGGCCGCCACGCCCACCATCGTCACGCCCGCCGTGTCCACCACGGCGCCGCCCGGCACCGCCATCCGGAAGCTGAACGCGCCCGCCGTGCCCACGCAGGTCTCGCCGTCCCAGGCGCCGATCGAGCGCTCGCACTCGGTGAGGTCGCGCCACAGCTCGATCTCCTCCGGAGCCTCGGGGACGCCCCCGAAGGCGACGTCCAGCGTTCTGTACCACTGCTCCCAGTCGCCCTGGCTCAACTCCCGCAAGTCTGCTGTCATATGCCATGCCTACCAGGGCTCCAAGGGCGCGGCGAATTGTTTTCCGCGTACCGGAACGCGTGTGGACGCTGGGCGTGGAGATACGGGTGAGGTGCCCCTGAAGGGGGACAAGAGGTACCTCCCGTGCGAAGTGCCTGGCCCGGTGGATAGGGTCCACGAGCAATGGCGGTACGACGAGAAGGGCGCGAGCGGCGCGAGCAGCGTGCGCGGCGCGCCGAAGCCGAGACGTTCCCGGCCCGCATGAAGAAGCGGCTGCACCGGGCGCGCATAGGGCTGCGCAAATCCGGTGTCGACTACTTCCGGGGCGACGGCTCCGACTGGGTGGCGCTCGCCGCACTCCTCTTGACCGTCCCTGTCATCACCGCGTGCACGATCGTCAACCCGGTGTGGTTCTCGCCCGCCGCGCTCGTGCTGCCGATCGTCGCGGGCGGGCTGCTGCTGCGGCCCTCCAGCCTGCTCGGCCTGTACGCCGCCTCGGCCGCCGCCCTCATCGTGGAGTCCGTGCAGCTCGGCCCCTACACGGAAGGGCCCGCCCGGGTCACCCCCGGCACCGTCCTCGCCGTCGCCGCCTGCGGATTCTTCGGGCTCCTCATCGCCCAGTTCCGCAGCCGCGTCGGGGTGCCCTGGCGGGGCGGCGGGACCATGCTCTTCGACCTGCGCGAGCGGATCCGCGTCCAGAGCAAGCTCCCCAAGCTGCCGCGCGGCTGGCACCGCGAGATGGCGCTGCGGCCCGCCGGGGGCCAGTCCTTCTCCGGCGACTTCGTCGTCGCCGCCCGCACCAACGGCGGGCGCACCCTCGAAGTCGTCCTCACCGACGTCTCCGGCAAGGGCATGGACGCCGGGTCACGGGCCCTGCTCCTCTCCGGCGCCTTCGGCGGCCTCCTCGGCTCCCTGCCGCCGCACGCCTTCCTGCCCGCCGCCAACGGCTACCTCCTCCGCCAGGACTGGGACGAGGGCTTCGCCACCTCCATCCACCTCGTCCTCGACCTGGAGACCGGCGACTACGAACTCCTCTCCGCAGGACACCTGCCCGCCCTCCAGCTCAGCGCCGGGACCGGCCGCTGGGAGGAGAAGTCCGGCGAAGGGCCCCTCCTCGGCGTCTACGACGGCGCCCAGTTCGACCCCGTCAAGGGCTCCCTGCGCCCCGGTGACGTCCTCATGCTCTTCACCGACGGCATCGTCGAGGCCGCCGACCGCGACATCGCCGAAGGCATCGACCGCCTCACCGGCGAGGCCGACCGCTACGTCCCCGGCGGCTTCCACGGCGCCGCGTGGCACCTCATCGAGGCGGTCGCGAAGGACGTCAACGACGATCGGGCGCTGCTGCTGATCTGCCGCGACGCGTGAGCTGGCCGGGGGCCTCGGTGGGTGTCCCGTGCGGGTGGGACGGTCCGCCGCCGATCGCGCTGCGCGCTCGTCCTCAAACGCCGGACGGGCTTTTCCCCGCCCGCCCGCCGTTCTTGCCCTCCGGGCGGGACGGGGCGCGGCTGAAAGGGTGCGTCTGAGTCCCGGCCCGGCACATTCCAGCCCGTCCGGCGTCTGAGGACGAGGCCGAAGGCCGATCGGCGGCGGACCGTCCCACCCGAAGGGGACACCCACCCCCGGGGTCCAGGGGCGCAGCCCCGGTTTCGGGAAGGGGCGGGACTGGGGAAAGCCCCGCAGGGCCCCCACCTGGCACGACGCCACAGGGTGGGGGAAACCCCACCCCACACTCGGCGGGCCGCCTCATGGTCGCGACCACCCCGCACTCCGTACGTTCAATGCATCGACCACGCACGAACGACGGAAGGCCACACGCCATGGGGCTGCGCAAGAAGAAGCAGCGGCAGCAGCACGACTCCGCCCCGGCCCCGCACGAGGGCCCGGCCCCGACGGCGACGGACTGGGCCGTGGAGCTGCGCGGGGTGCGCCGCCGGTACGGGCGCGGCACCGGCGCCGTACACGCCCTGCGGGGCATAGACCTGGCCCTGCCGCGGGGCAGCTTCACCGCGGTGATGGGCCCGTCCGGCTCGGGCAAGTCCACCTTCCTGCAGTGCGCGGCGGGCCTGGACCGCCCGACGGACGGCAGCGTCCGCCTGGGCGGCACGGAGATCACGGGGATGAGCGAGAACAAGCTGACGGCCCTGCGCCGCACCCGCCTGGGCTTCGTGTTCCAGGCGTTCAACCTGCTCCCGTCGCTCACCGTCGAGCAGAACGTGCTGCTCCCGATGCGCCTGGCGGGCCACCGCCCGGACCGCCGCAGGGCGGCGGAGATGCTGTCCCGGGTGGGCCTGGGGGACAAGGGCAGGCGCCGCCCGGGCCAGCTGTCGGGCGGCCAGCAGCAGCGCGTGGCGATCGCCCGCGCCCTGGTGACGTCCCCGGACGTGGTGTTCGCGGACGAGCCGACCGGCGCCCTGGACACGACGACGGCCCGGGAGATCCTGAACCTGCTGCGCTCGGCCGTGGACGGCATGGGCGCCACGGTGGTCATGGTCACGCACGACCCGGCCGCGGCGGCCCACGCGGACCGCGTCCTGTTCCTGGCGGACGGCTCGATCGTGGATCACCTCCAGGGCGCGTCGGCCGACCGGATCGCGCACCGCATGACGCATCTGGCGACGGCCACCGCCCCGGAGTACGCGGGCGTGGCGGCATGAGCTTCGTACCCAACGGACTGGCCCGCGCGGCCGTCCGCTTCAAGCCCGCCGCCTTCGTGGGGACGTTCGTCGCCCTCGCGATGGCCGCGTTGATCGTGTCCGCGTGCGGCATCCTCCTGGAGACGGGCCTGCGGGCCTCCGTGCCGCCGGTGCGCTACGCCGACGCGGCCGTGGTGGCCGCCGCCGACCAGAAGTCCCCTTACGAGACCGGCAGCGGCGAGGACCGCAGCGACGGCGGCGCGCAGGTCCCGGACCGCGCCCGCCTCGACAACTCCCTGGTGGCGAAGGCGGCTTCGGTGCCCGGCGCGCGTACCGCCGTCGCGGACCTCACCTTCCCCGTCAAGCACGGTGACAAGGAACTGACCGCGCACGGCTGGGGCTCCACCGCCTTCACCGGCGAGAAGCTGTCGGCGGGCCGCGCGCCCGGCGCCGGGGACGTGGTGCTCGCGGGCGCCGGGGCCCGCGTCGGCGAGCGCGTCACGCTGACGACGGCGGACGGACCGCGGGACTTCCGGGTCTCGGGGCTGAGCGGCGGCACGGCCCCGACGGCCTGGTTCGCGGACTCCGACGCGGTACGGGTCTCCGGGCACCCCGGCCGGATCGACGCCATCGCCGTGCTGCCCAAGGACGGCGTCACGGACGACGCCCTCAAGTCCCAGGTGGCCAAGGCTCTCGGCGACAAGGCCGAGGTGCACACCGGCGACGGCCGCGGCGGCGCCGAGGACCCGGGCCTCGCCGAGGCCAAGGAACTCCTCACCGGCCTCGGCGGCTCCTTCGGCGGCGTCGCCACGATGGTCGCCGTGTTCACCGCGGCCGGCACCGTCGCGCTCTCCGTGGGCCAGCGGGCCCGCGAGTTCGCGCTGCTGCGCGCCATCGGCACGACGCCCCGCCAGATCCGCCGCACCGTCGCCACCGAGACGCTCCTGGTGGCCCCGCTCGCGGGCGCCCTCGGCTGCCTGCCGGGCATCGCCCTGGCGAGCTGGTGGTTCGGGCAGCTCAAGGACAGGGGCGCGATCCCGGAGGCCGTCGACCTGTCCGTGTCGTACCTCCCGCTGCTCATCGCCGTCGGCACGGCCATCCTCACCGCCCTGTTCGCCGGGATCATGGCCGCGCACCGCCCGGCCCGCATCAAGCCGGGCCAGGCCCTCAGCGAGGCCTCCGTGGAGCGGCTGCGGCCCGGCTGGATCCGTACGCCCCTCGGTGTCGCCGCGGCCGTCGGCGGTGTGGTCCT
The DNA here is from genome assembly GCF_014650815.1 of Streptomyces flavofungini. Taxonomy (GTDB): domain Bacteria; phylum Actinomycetota; class Actinomycetes; order Streptomycetales; family Streptomycetaceae; genus Streptomyces; species Streptomyces flavofungini. The sequence goes on along the minus strand of NZ_BMVR01000001.1, from coordinate 433,711 downwards.
CGCCGGCGTCGCCGCCAAGGCCACCGGCGACGACGCGGCGAACGCGGCACTCGGCGTCGTGATGCTCTTCATGCTCGCGGTGGCGCTCCTCGGGCCGCTGGTGGCGCGGGCCTGCGCGGGCCTGTTCGGCCTGCCGCTGCGCGGCGCGGGCGCGTCCGCCTCGCTCGCCGCGGCCAACTCCCGCAGCAACGCCCGCCGGATGGCCTCCGCCATCACGCCCATCGTGCTCGCGATGGCGTTCGCCTCCACGCTCGTCTTCATGCACACCTCCGAGGACAAGGTCGCGGAGAACCAGCAGCGGGACGGCATCACGGCGGACCACATCGTGGCGGCGAGGACGGGCTTCGACGCGCCGACGGTACGCGCGGCCACCGGGCCCGGCGGCGGCTCCGCGGTCGGCCTCCTGAAGACCTCGGTGCTGCTGCCCATGGGCTCGGGCGGCGACCGCTATCTGCAGTCGGCGAGCACGCAGGCCGTCACCGGCACGGTCGCGAACCTCGCCAAGGTGCAGGACCTCAACGTCAAGTCCGGCGAACTCGACCTGGGCAAGGGCAAGGTGGCCCTCGACGCGACCCTCGCCGGCAACGCCCACCTGAAGGTCGGCGACCGCGTCGACCTGCGCCTGCCCGACGGCACCAGGACGCGGCCCGAGGTCGTGGCGACGTACGAGCGCGGGCTCGGCCTGTCCCAGGTGACCCTGGGCGCGGCCGATGTGAAGCGGCACGTCACGTCGGCGTTCGACACGGAGATCTGGACGAAGGGCGCCTCCGCCGCGGAGCTGAAGCCCCTGACGGCCCAGGGCACGCTCCTGGACCGTGACGACTACACCACCACCCAGTCCAAGGACCGCGCGGTGGGCGCCTGGGCGAACACCACCATGGCGGCCGTACTCGGCGGCTTCGCGGCCGTCGCCGCCGCCAACACCCTCGTCATGACGGTCCTGGACCGGCGGCGCGAACTGGGCACGCTGCGGCTCATCGGCTCCACCCGGCGCCAGGTGCTGCGGATGGTGCGCTGGGAGGCGCTGCTCGTGACCTGCGCGGGCGTGATCATCGGCACCGGCATCGCCCTGGCCACCCTGGTCCCGATGATGAAGGGCCTCACCGGCGAGGGCCCGTACATCCCGCCGCTGCTGTACGTCTCCTTCGCCGGGTCGGCCGTGCTGCTCGGCCTGGTGGCCACGGGTGTGCCCGCGCGGGCGGCGCTAGGGTCGTCGTCATGACGCCCAAGTCGCCGGAGCCGCCCGAGCCGCCCATGACACTGCAGCCGTCGGACGCGCTCATGACCCTGGCCGAGGTGGAGGCCGTGGCCCGGCGGGCCCACGCCGGGCAGACGGACAAGGCCGGGCGGCCCTACGCCGAGCATCTCGCGGCGGTCGCCGAGGGGACGCGGGCGCGGGGCGGCTCGGACGGGCAGATCGCGGCGGCGTGGCTGCACGACGCGATCGAGGACGACGCGCTGACGCCGGAGTGGCTGGCGGCGGCGGCCCTCGCGCCCGCCACGAAGGCCATCGTGCTCGCCCTCACGAAGCGGCCGGGCGAGCCCCCGGAGGCCTACGCGGCCCGCATCCGGGCCACACCCGGCGCGGTTCTGGTCAAGGAGTCCGACCTGGCCCACAACGCGGACCCGGGCCGCCTCGCCGTACTGGACGAGACGACCCGGGACCGCCTGACGGCGAAGTACGCGCACCTGCGGGCGCTGCTGTCGGGGTGCTGAGGAGCGCGGGAGCCCACGGGCCCGGCGGTGCGAACCACACCGCCGGGCCCGTCGGCGTCAGCGTGCGGAACCCCGCTCGCGGGCCAGCGCGGCGGCGTCGCGCCGGAAGGCCCACTCCATCTTGGGCTCCATGGCGAAGCGGAACATCCGCTGCACCGGCGGCGTGCACAGGAGCGTCACCACGGCGCCCGCGATCACCGTCACGACCACCTCACCGGCGGGCTCGTGCAGCCACGGGTGGGCTTCGAACCAGCCCCAGAAGCGGGACCCCTTGGCGAGGAAGCCGTGCAGCAGGTACCCGTACAGCGTCCCGGCGCCGAGCACCGTGAACCACATCTTCCGCCGCGGCACCCAGGCGAAGAAGCACGCCGTGAGCAGCACCGAGCAGCCGAAGAGCGCCAGCGTCATGACCACGCCGACCCACCACGGGACGCCGAGCTCCTGGGCGCTGTCGCGGCGGTAGAACCACACGGACGTCATCCGCGGGGCGGCCCAGTAGGCGAGCGCCACCGCGCACGCGAACACCGGCACCGACAGGATGCGCACCTCGCGCCGCCGCACCAGCTGGAAGTGCTCGGGCCTGATGAACAGGCCGAGCACGAAGAACGGCATGAACTGCAGGACCCGCTGCAGGTCCAGGTCGTCGCCGATGTCGGGCGAGACCACGGCGAGCACGGCGATGGCCAGAGCGAGCGGCACCGGCCAGCGCACGATCTTCCACAGCGGGGTGGTCAGCCGCCACACGAACAGGGCGATCAGGAACCAGGTCAGGTACCAGGGGTCGAGCAGGCTGATCGGCTGCGTCGGATCGTCGTCGGCCCACCGCTTGAAGAAGGTGTACGCCACCTCGAAGATCACGTACGGCACGGCGATGCCGGTGACGAGCCGCTTGAGCCGGTCGGAGCGCATGTCGAAGCTGCGCGAGAAGTAGCCGGAGATCAGGATGAACGCCGGCATGTGGAAGGTGTAGACGGTCATGTACAGCGCTTCGGCGGTACGACTGTGATCCGTCAGGGGTTCCCACGCGTGGGCCATCGCGACGAGCACGATCGCCAGGTACTTGGCGTTGTCGAAGAACGCGTCGCGCTGTTTGGCGGGCTTGCCCGCGCCGTCGGCGGGGCGTGCGGCGGCGGGAACCGCGGGGGAGTGGGGGGTTCGGTGTGTGGGGGGAACCGGTGGGGCGGAGTGGCGGCCGGCCGGGCGGGGGGTGGCCGGGGCCGCGGTGGTCGCGGTGGACTGGTGGACGCGGGGGCCCGGCATTCCGGCGACCGGCTCCTGCCCGGCGGGCTGCAGGGGAGGCAGTGGCGCCCGGTGCCGCCCGTGCGGCTGAGCGGAGTTCGTCACAGGCCCTCCCACCAGGAGCTCGGTGAGACGATCCGGGACCGCACTGCGCCTGCGGGGGTCATGGCAGCGTGGAACATCTGAGGCACCCTAGCGTCGCCGTGGTGTTCCCGTAAAACCCTCAACTCATTCATGCCGTTCATCGCTCCGTGTTCCTGCCGTGTTCCCTTGGCGTCTTCTGTCTCGTTTCCGGCACCACGCCCGCCGGTTGTCCTTCCGCACCGTTCATCACACGCGTCGGGCTTTCCGTATGGGTGGCACGGGTACCCGAGTTGCCCCACGGCCAACTGTCCGATAGGTCAGCATTCACACCGCTTAAATCGTGCATAACGCCTGCGGGCGACTCTGGTGAAATGTCCGGTTGATCGGTGCGTGGCGGGTGCTGGCGCGGCGCCAAATGTGTGCTCGGCAACAATTCGAATTCCTGTGAACCACTGATGCGTACGCGGCCGGGCGCGGGTGGCCGGAAGATGATGCGCCGACGTCCCCGAGATGGCTGGCCATGGAAACGATCAAGTCGAAATTCGCCGTCCGGTGGACCCGTCGAATTCCCGTACGGATGGCCCGGGTTGGTGTGCGGCGCGTGGTTCCCGGGCCCTCCCGGCGCACCGGGAATACCCGCACCACTGGTCAAGGCTTGGCCGACGATGTGTCACCGGCCGCATAGCGAGGTCCTGTTGGTGGCACGATGGTTCTGGCGGGGGAGTGCGGGGTCGTACCCCCCGGGCGGGAGAGCGACCGACCTAGGGTGTGATCTGTGTGGCCATTTCGCTGTCAGTGGTGCTGCTGTTGGCGATCGTCCTCGTCATGATGGTGCGTCAGGGAAACATCAAGGTGTGGCCGGCCATCGTCGCGGCCCTCTTCGGCTTCGTACTCGCCTCCACGGGAATGGCCGACGACATCCAAGAACTCCTCGACTCGCTGGCCGAGACCATCGGGGACATACAGTTCTGACGGTGTGCGGCGGCGGACGGGGGGTCCTGGTCGGATGGCGTTGCGGGAAACCGATCCGCCGCGGATCGGCGGCTATCCGGTCGAGGACCGCCTCGGCTCCGGCGGCATGGGCGTCGTCTACCTCGCCCGCTCCGCCTCCGGACGCCGCCTCGCGGTCAAGGTCGTGCACGGGCAGTACGCCGACGACCCCGAGTTCCGCACCCGGTTCAGCCGCGAAGTGGCGGCGGCGCGACAGGTCAGCGGCGCGTTCACGGCCCCCGTCGTGGACGCCGACGCCGACGCCGCGCGGCCCTGGATGGCCACCCTCTACATCCCCGGCGAGAACCTGGGCGCCCACGTCCGCCGCGAGGGCCCGCTGCCCCCGGACCGCCTTCTGGAACTCGCCGCCGGGCTCACTGAGGCGCTGCGCGACATCCGCCCCCAAGCTCTGAAGGAGCAGGGGGGACCCCCTCCGTAGGCGTCGTCCACCGCGACCTCAAACCGGCCAATGTCATGCTGGCCGAAGACGGCCCCCGCGTCATCGACTTCGGCGTCTCCCGCGCCGCGGCGGCCCTCGCGGGCGACCCCCTCACCCAGACCGGCCGCGATGGGGGTACCGCCCTGCTCGAACGAAGTTGAGAGCTTGGGGGAGGGCACCCCGCCGTACATGTCCCCGGAACAACTCACGTCACCCCGCGACGTGGGCCCCGCCTCCGACATCTTCTCCCTCGGCTCGGTCCTCACCTACGCGGCCACCGGCCGGGGGCCCTTCGACTCCGTGTCCCCGTACGAGACCGCGACCGGCGTCGTCGAATCGGTCCCCGAACTCGACCGTGTCCCCGCCGAGTTGCGCCCCTTCGTCACCCAGTGCCTGGCCAAGCACCCGAAGGAACGCCCCACGCCGGACGAGCTGTTGGCGTTGCTGCGGGGCGAACCGCTGCCGCCGCCGGCGCCGCCGCCCGCGGTGGCGGCGCCGGTCCCGGTGCGCGCGCGTCGCCGCCGCGCACGCCTGATCGCCGTCGTGGCGGGGGTACTTCTCGCCGGTGTCGCGTCGGGGCTCGCCCTGTGGCTGACGGGCGCCGAGCCCGAGGCCGGCGACCTGCCCGGGAACTGGCGGGCCTGGGAGGCGAAGGACACGCGTGACCGCAAGGAGGCGTCAGGCCCCTTCGGCGGCTGTGTCGCCGCCGGGAGCGGGCTCTTCTGCGCCGGCGACGACGTGCAGGCCGCGCGGTTCTCGCTCGCCACCGGCGCGTTCGGCTGGAGCAGGCCGGTCGACCGGACGCCGGGAGAGTGGGGAGACATGGAGGGCCGCGTCATCGGTGTGTCCGGTGGCCGTGTCTTCGCGTACCGCAACGACCAGGTCGACCGCGACGAGGCGCCCGTCCCGTACTACGCGATCCAGGCCCTCGACGCCCGCACCGGCAAGGAGCTGTGGACGACCGCCGCCCAGCACGGCGAAGGGGCCGAGCCCCCCGTCCCGGACGCGGAGCACGGCGGCGCGGTGTGGACCGACGCGGGCGTGCTCACCGCCCTCGGCGCCAAAGGGGACGACTACGCCCTGCTGCGCGGCGACACGGGCAAGCCCCGCTGGCGGGAGAAGCTCCCCTCGGCGCACTGCCGGGTGCGCGGCGCCGAGGGCCATGGCTATCTGCTCTGCGCCGACAGCGCGCGGAGCACCCGCGTCTCCCGCATCGACCTGACGTCCGGCAAGCCGGACTGGACGGCGACCGTGCCGCACGGCGGCCTGGAACTCCTGGGCCAGGCGTCCGGCCGCCTGCTGCTCAGCCACGACGAAGTGGACGAGTCGCCCCGCCGGATCAGCGTGCTCGACCTGGCCACCCGCCGGGTGCGGACGCTTCCCGCCGAGCCCCGGGCCGACGAGGCGACGCCCACGGTCACCGGGGACACCCTGTACTTCACGTACCGCAACGGCGACATCCGCGCGATCGACCCGCGCACCGGCCGCCAGCGGTGGTCGGTCAACTCCGTCGTGGAGTCGCCGGGCCCGCCGCTGGCTTCGGGGAGCCATGTGTACCTGGCCTCCGTGAGCGGCCGTCTCGCGGCGCTCGACCGCAGGACCGGCGAGGAGAAGTGGAGCCTGCCCGCGCGCGGCAGGGGCGCGGGGATGACCGTCGCCTCGGAGACCGGCGCCGCGCTCACCCTGGTCGGCGACGCCCTCTACGTCCCGTACGGAGTCCGCTCCGTCTACAGCGTCGACGTACGAAACCCCTGACCCGAAGCGCGACAGCGCACGAAAAAGCCCCCGGCCCGGGCACAGGGAAGGACCTGCACACCGGGCCGGAGGCCACAGAGCGGGCGACGGGAATCGAACCCGCGTAGCTAGTTTGGAAGACTAGGGCTCTACCATTGAGCTACGCCCGCACAGCTCGCGCAGCGACCCCTCGCAGGTCAGCGTGCGCGGCACGGACAGCATCGTAGCGGGTCGAGGGCGTGCGCCGCACACCCCTATTCACTCCCGTGCGAGCGGGCGCCGCACGGCCTGCGGGCATGTACCCTACGTGTCGCACCGACGGGGTGTGGCGCAGCTTGGTAGCGCGTCCGCTTTGGGAGCGGAAGGCCGTGGGTTCAAATCCCGCCACCCCGACCAGCTGGTTCCCCCGCATCCGGTGGCCTGTTTCCCGGCGGGGACCTGAACTCCGCACGGCCCCGGCGGTCCGTTGTCCAAGATCGCATTGTGGGTCGGCTCCCGCGTGCCGTTACTATGCAAGCTGCGTGCCCGTGTGTCTCTCAACCGGGCAGAATCCAAGAAGTCAGCCCACCAAGGAGACCGAACCGTGAAGAGCGCCGTGGAGACCCTGAACCCGACCCGGGTTCGGCTCACTGTCGAGGTGCCCTTCGAGGAGCTCAAGGACAGCCTCGACGCGGCGTACAAGAAGATCAACCAGCAGGTCACGGTGAAGGGCTTCCGCAAGGGCAAGATCCCGGCCCGCGTCATCGACCAGCGGTTCGGCCGCGGTGCGGTGCTGGAGGAGGCCGTCAACGACGCCCTCCCGAAGTTCTACACCGAGGCGGTCAACGAGGCCGAGCTCAACGTCCTGGGCCAGCCCGAGGTGGACATCACCGAGCTCAAGGACAACGAGACCCTCAACTTCACCGCTGAGGTCGACATCCGTCCGACCATCGAGATCCCGGACTACTCCGGCATCGAGGTCGAGGTGGACGCCGTCGAGATCGCCGACGAGGACATCGACAAGGCCGTCGAGGAGCTGCGCGAGCGCTTCGCCTCGACCGCCCCGGTCGAGCGCCCCGCCGAGGACGGCGACGTCGTGACGATCGACCTGGAGGCCAAGGTCGAGGGCGAGGTCCTGGAGGACGGCGTCGCGTCCGGCGTCTCCTACACGATCGGCTCCGGCGAGCTGCTCGAAGGCATCGACGACGCCGTGAAGGGCCTGGAGGCCGGTGGCGAGGCCACCTTCACCTCCGAGCTCAAGGGCGGCTCGGCGGCCGGCAAGGAGTCCGAGGTCACCGTCAAGGTCACCCAGGTCGCCAAGCGTGAACTGCCGGAGCTGGACGACGACTTCGCGCAGCTCGCGTCGGAGTTCGACACCCTCGACGAGCTGAAGGCCGACAGCCGCAAGCGGCTGGAGACGGCCCGTCAGTTCGACCAGGCCACGCAGGCCCAGGAGCGCGTCCTGGAGAAGCTCCTCGAGCTGGTCGAGGTTCCCGTCCCCGAGAAGCTGCTCGAGGACGAGATCCGCACCCGCAAGCACAACCTGGAGCACCACCAGCTCGGTCAGATGGGCCTCGACCTCGCGAAGTACCTGGAGATCCAGGGCAAGACCGAGGAAGAGTTCGACGCCGAGACCCGTGAGCAGGCGGTCAAGGGCATCAAGACGCAGTTCGTCCTCGACGAGCTCGTCAACAAGGAGAAGCTGAACGTGAACCAGGAGGAGCTCACCGAGCACCTCATGCGTCGCGCCCAGTCCTCCGGCATGAGCCCCGACCAGTTCGCCCAGGCCGTCGTCGAGGGCGGCCAGGTGCCGATGCTCGTCGGCGAGGTCGCCCGCGGCAAGGCCCTCGCGGTCGTCGTCGAGGCGGCGACGGTCAAGGACACCAACGGCGAGGTCGTCGACCTCGACGACGAGGAGGACGAGGCTGCCGCCACGGAGGCCGCCGAGGCCCCGGCCGAGGCCGCCGCCGAGTCCACCGAGGACGAGCCCAAGGCCTGATCTCCGGATCTCCCTGTACGCCCCGAAGGCCCCCGCACAGCGCACCAGCGCGGTACGGGGGCCTTCGGCGTACCCCCACTGCGACCCCCGACCCCCGCCGCCGCACGCCGCGGGGTGGCGGTCGCCCGGAACCGGACGAGGGCGTGCCGGGGGTGGGACCGGGCTCCGTGGTCACCCGAAATGGTGGGGTCCGGCGGTGCCGTGGGGTGGCCCCTTCGGGAGGCGTCACCCGCTACGGCGCGAACAAGCCCCTGCCCGCACAGTCGCCCCGCCCCGGCACCCCGCCTCACGGGGGCGCGACCGGACCCCGGCCCCCGCGGCCACCCCAGGCCCACCGCCCGGGGGCCGCGCACCCCCCGGCCCACAGCGGCCCCGCACCCCCTGCCCCCGCGATCTTCCCGCCCGCCAGTTCCAGCCAGTCGGTGCACCTCCACCTCGCCCCTGCCCGCACTCCGCAGAGCACCCGCAGGGCCTGGGTGGCCCCTCGGGGGTGGCTCGAGGACGGCAGTCACGGGCGGGTGGGTGGGGGAGCCGCCGCGCAGCGGCGGAAGGGCTGCCGCCCCCGACCAGGGCCGCCCCGGAACCCCGGGCAAGCCCACCCGCCAAGCCTGCCCAAGGCGCCCCCGCCAGACCTTGCGCTGCCAGCGAACAGTTCAGGAACCGGGATGGCGTTGTCCCACCTGCGCGTTAGGGTCCATGAATACGGGGGCAGTGGAGTCCTTGCCCTCGGGACGAAGATGCGAGACGGCCGGAGCCGTCAGAGACGAGCAGGTGGATACGTGACGAATCTGATGCCTTACGCAGCCGGTGAGCCGTCCATCGGTGGTGGCCTCGGCGACCATGTGTACAACCGACTGCTCGGCGAGCGCATCGTCTTCCTCGGCCAGCAGGTCGACGACGACATCGCGAACAAGATCACGGCGCAGATGCTCCTCCTCGCGGCCGACCCGTCGAAGGACATCTACCTCTACATCAACAGCCCCGGCGGCTCGGTGACCGCCGGCATGGCGATCTACGACACCATGCAGTACATCCCGAACGACGTGGTGACCATCGGCATGGGCATGGCCGCCTCCATGGGCCAGTTCCTGCTCACCGGCGGCACCGCGGGCAAGCGCTTCGCCCTGCCGCACACGGACATCCTGATGCACCAGGGCTCCGCCGGCATCGGCGGCACCGCGTCGGACGTCAAGATCCAGGCCGAGTACCTGCTGCGCACCAAGCAGCGCATGGCCGAGATCACCGCTCTCCACTCCGGCCAGACGGTCGAGGCGATCATCCGCGACGGTGACCGCGACCGCTGGTTCACCACCGAGGAGGCCAAGGAGTACGGCCTCATCGACGAGATCATCAGCGCCGCTTCGGGTGTTCCGGGCGGCGGCGGCACGGGGGCCTGACCAAGGCACCCCCGGGCCCCCGGCACCGGCCCCGCGCAGCGGCGGCCGCCGGGAGCGGCCCCAGCCGACCAAGCCACGCTCACACCAGGACGGAACGCCTCAGATGAACACCTTCCCCGTCAGCGGCCAGCCCGCGGGCCTGCACACCGGCCCCCAGGTGGACAACCGCTACGTGATCCCGCGCTTCGTCGAGCGCACCTCGCAGGGCGTGCGCGAGTACGACCCGTACGCGAAGCTCTTCGAGGAGCGCGTGATCTTCCTCGGCGTCCAGATCGACGACGCCTCCGCCAACGACGTCATGGCGCAGCTCCTGTGCCTGGAGTCGATGGACCCCGACCGGGACATCTCGGTCTACATCAACAGCCCCGGCGGCTCCTTCACGGCGCTCACCGCGATCTACGACACGATGCAGTTCGTGAAGCCCGACATCCAGACGGTCTGCATGGGCCAGGCCTCCTCCGCGGCCGCCGTGCTCCTCGCCGCGGGCACGCCGGGCAAGCGCATGGCCCTGCCGAACGCCCGGGTGCTGATCCACCAGCCCTCCGGCGGCACCGGCCGCGAGCAGCTCTCCGACCTGGAGATCGCGGCCAACGAGATCCTCCGGATGCGTTCGCAGCTCGAGGAGATGCTGGCCAAGCACTCCACGACGCCGATCGAGAAGATCCGCGACGACATCGAGCGCGACAAGATCCTCACGGCCGAGGACGCGCTGGCGTACGGCCTGATCGACCAGATCATCTCCACCCGGAAGATGAACAACTCCTCGGTTCTCTAGAGTCTCGTCCGAGCCCCGGGCGAGCCCACCTGCCGGCCTGGCCCGGGGCATCGCAGCACCATCCGCCCACCCCTCGACGCGGTCCACGTGGAAGCGAACCGCGCCAAGGGGGGCCCGAACGGGGGGCCAGGCAAGGTACCGTCGGATACAAGGCACCAGGAGCCGCTGGACCAACGGCGTCTCCCAGGCGAAGGGGAAGCACACCGTGGCACGCATCGGTGACGGCGGCGATCTGCTCAAGTGCTCGTTCTGCGGAAAGAGTCAGAAGCAGGTCAAGAAGCTCATCGCAGGCCCCGGCGTGTACATCTGCGATGAGTGCATCGATCTCTGTAACGAGATCATCGAGGAAGAACTCGCCGAGACGAGCGAGGTCCGCTGGGAGGAACTGCCCAAGCCCCGCGAGATCTACGAGTTCCTCGAGGGGTACGTGGTCGGTCAGGAGCCCGCCAAGAAGGCGCTCTCCGTCGCCGTCTACAACCACTACAAGCGCGTCCAGGCCGGGGAGAACGGCGGCGCGCAGGGCCGCGACGACGCCATCGAGCTGGCGAAGTCCAACATCCTGCTGCTCGGCCCCACCGGCTCCGGCAAGACGCTGCTCGCGCAGACGCTCGCCCGCATGCTGAACGTCCCCTTCGCCATCGCGGACGCGACGGCGCTCACGGAGGCGGGCTATGTCGGCGAGGACGTCGAGAACATCCTCCTGAAGCTCATCCAGGCCGCCGACTACGACGTCAAGAAGGCCGAGACGGGCATCATCTACATCGACGAGATCGACAAGGTCGCCCGGAAGAGCGAAAACCCCTCGATCACGCGCGACGTATCGGGTGAAGGCGTCCAGCAGGCCCTGTTGAAGATCCTGGAGGGCACGACGGCCTCCGTGCCGCCGCAGGGCGGCCGCAAGCACCCGCACCAGGAGTTCATCCAGATCGACACGACGAACGTGCTGTTCATCGTGGGCGGTGCCTTCGCGGGCCTGGAGAAGATCATCGAGTCGCGGGCGGGTGCCAAGGGCATCGGCTTCGGCGCGACCATCCGCTCCAAGCGGGAGCTGGAGGAGAAGGACCAGTTCGAGGACATCATGCCGGAGGACCTGGTGAAGTTCGGGATGATCCCCGAGTTCATCGGCCGTCTCCCGGTCATCACGTCCGTGCACAACCTGGACCGTGAAGCGCTTCTCCAGATCCTGGTCGAGCCGCGCAACGCCCTCGTCAAGCAGTACCAGCGCCTCTTCGAACTCGACGGCGTGGAGCTGGACTTCGAGCGCGAGGCCCTGGAGGCCATCGCCGACCAGGCGATCCTGCGCCAGACCGGCGCGCGCGGCCTGCGCGCCATCATGGAGGAGGTCCTCCAGTCGGTGATGTACGAGGTGCCGTCCCGCAAGGACGTCGCCCGCGTCGTCATCACGGCGGACGTCGTCCACTCGAACGTGAACCCGACGCTGGTGCCGCGCGAGGTGCGCGGCCCCGGGGCGGGCGAGCAGAAGTCCGCGTAGCGGTCCCGACAACACCCAAGGGCGCCCGGCGAGTTGACCTCGCCGGGCGCCCTTGCGTTGCCCTCTCGCGGGCCTACTTCTCCACGCGTACGCCGTGTCGTCGTCGCTGCGTCAGCGCTTGACGCGAACTTCCTTGCGGAGCTTCTTCGTTGTGGTGGCGGCCTCGTCGAGGGACGCGGCCTTGCCCTCCTTGATGGCGCGGGTGTCCATCGGCAGCACGACGGCGACGGTGCTGTGGTCGGCCCAGACGCACAGGGCGAGGCGGGCCTCCTTGGGGCTGAGGCCCTTGCGGGCGGCGGTGGAGCTGTCCTCGACCCGCGACGCCTGACACTTGAGGACCGCGCCGTCCGCGCTGAAGTCCTCGGGCCCGTCGCCGAGCCATGTGCTCTTCTCGCCGCCTTTGCCCGGCCCCTTCTCCGCTTTCTCGGAGAGGTCCGTGAACATCGCGTCCACGGTCTTCTCCGGGTCGGCGATCTTCCCGTACGCACCGGTGAACTGGATCATCCCGCCGCCCATGTCATCGCCCTTGCTGCCGTTCCCGTACACCGTCTGGACGTTCTCGGCCTCGTGTACCCCGAACCGCGCGTGCTCCTCAAGCTCGGTCGAGGTGATCCCGTCGAGCTGCTTGTATCCGTCGAGCACGGTCTTCGGCGCGATCAGCTTGTGCGGGCCGTCGTCCTTGACGGCCGCGGAGCCACCGCCCCCGCCCCCGCCGTCGCTGGAGTCATCGCCGAAGCCGATGTACGCACCGACGCCGAGCACGGCGACGATGCCGATCCCGGCCACGGCGGTCACGGCCTTCCTGCCCCGCTGGTTGTCGCTCACTTCTGGTCCCCCTGGTGTCCATGTGTCGCGGACATCCTGACGGAGCCGGGAGACCGGAGGGACGCCAGGGGTAGGTCAGTGTTCGGTGGCTTCGTCGGAATCGTCGGCCGGGGCCTGGAAGCCGGTGGTGTCGAGTGCGCAGTCGAACGGGGCCGGGACGCGGATCGCTTCCCCGAACGGGGCGGTCGTGTGGGCGGCGTACCCCTTGGCGGTCGGCGACCAGTAGACGGTGGCCAGCTCTTCCTGCATGTCGAGCAGGAGATAGACCGGTACCCCCGCCTTGCCGTACCGCTCGACCTTGTCGGTCAGGTCGTCGTCACGGGTGGAGGGGGAGGTCAGCTCGGCGACCAAGGAGAGGCCGTCGCCGTCCAGCTGGTTGCTCGTCGTCAGGCGGGTCCGCCGGTGCGCCGCGTGGATGTCCGGGCCGTACGCCCGCTGGACTCCTGGGAACACGTACAGCGCGGGTGCGGAGCTGATGCGATGCTCCTCGGGCAGGTGCGGGCGCAGCTGATCGCAGATCAGGTCCATCACGTCGAGGTAGTACGCCTTCGACCACGGTGACACGACGATGTTTCCCCTGATGATTTCGGCCTTGAAGCCGTCGGGCACGTGCAGCTCGTCGAGGGCCTTGCACAGGTCCTCGAAGCGGTCGGGGTCGGTGCCGCTTGTCGTCGGTCGTTCCAGCATCACTGTCATGATGCGGCTCCTTTGGGGTGGGGTCCAGTCGGTACGGGGCGCGCTCATGCAGCCAGGGTTGCTGAGCGGCAGTCGCGGCAGAGTCCGGTGGGGTCGTGGGTGCGGAAGGCGCGGTCGCAGCCGTCGCAGGTGTGGAGAGGGGCTGCGGGCGGCGGGATGACTGCGGGCTGACTCCGTGGCAGTAGGGGTGGGAGGTGTGTGGTGAGGCGGTGTTCCAGGAAGCGGGCCGGGTGGTGGATGGGGACCCGGGCCGGTGGGAGGTTCGCGGTGAGGGTGTGGGTGATCTGGGCGGGGGTGGCGGCTCGGGTCAGCCAGGCGTCGACGGCCGGGGTGAGGCGGCGTACGTCGTGGGTGGAGAGGAGGAGGCGAGGGTCGGCCAGGCGGAGGCGCGCCAGAAGGTCGGGGGCGGGGCCCTGGGCGGGATTCGGGGGTGGCTGCCTTGGGTGCTGCGGGGCTTCCGTCGGCGGTACGTCAGGCGGTGCTTCGGTGGGGGCGTCGACTGGGCATGGCTGTAAGGGGGTTGGGGGTGCCGGAGGGAGTCGCTTCGGGTGCTGTGGTTTTCGTACGCAGCCGGGGTTGTCGTGGAACACCGTGCGGGTGGCGACGCGGCCGCCGCCGAGGGGTACGCGGCGGCGTTCCAAGTACCCGGCTTCCTCAAGCTCGTTGAGCGCGCGGCGGATGGTGGTCTCGCCTTCGCGGAAGCGGAGGGTCAGCGTTTTGACGGTGGCGGAAGCGCCGTCGGGCAGCGACTGGAGGTGGACGCCGATGCCGATCGCGGCCGCGGAGAGGCGCGGGTGCTGGGCGAGGTGGTTGCCGACGACCGTGAAGCGGTCGGTGTGGCGGTGGCGTACGTGGAGTACGCCGGAGCGGGGGGCTCCGCCCGGGAGTGCGCCGGAGGATGCGTCCGGGAGAGCGTGCGCGGGCAGGGCCACGCTAGACTTTGGGTCAGCCATCGGGAAGCGTCTTCTTCCTGGGTGGTGAGGCCCTCGTTCAGGATTGCAGTCCTGCCGGGGGCCGTTATTTGTTTGTGGTCGTCGCGGCCGACCGTACCCCACCTATCCGGATATCGGATGGGCTGTCACCCGATCGGGTGGCCAGGGGAGTTGGGCTGGCTGGGGCGGTGGGGCGGGGTTGGGTTTGGGTTCTTTCCCGTTGCTTTAAAGAGCGGCGTGGGCGGCCGGGGGGCGGTTCACCGGGGTGTGGGAATCCGGGTCCCGGACGACGCGGACGACGTCGTCGATGAATGCGGACCAGGCCGTGGGCGGGAAGTGCAGGGCGGGGCCGGTGGGGTTCTTGCTGTCGCGGACGGGGACGGTGCCGGGTATGTTGTCGGCGAATTCCAGGCAGTCGCCGCCACCGCCGCCGCTGTATGTGCTCTTCCGCCAGGAGGCGTTCAACCGCCTGTCGTGCGGCACGGGCCTAGGCGGGGCGCGCCCCCGGGCTCGTTGGAGGGGGCCAGGCGAGTGCCCCCTCCAACGGGGGTCGGTCACGCTTAGATTTTGACGCGTGCGTCCTTGCGGAGCTTGGCGGTCTTCTCCGCGGCGTCGCCCAGGTCGGCGCTCTTGCCCGCCATGGCGCTGGCCACGTCGATGTTCACGGTGAAGCCGATCGTGCTGTGGTCGCCCCAGATGCAGACGGCGGCGGACGTCTCCTTGGGTGCCGAGGAGTTGGCCGAGCCGCTGGTGTCGACCTTCATCTCCTGGCACTTCATGACCGCGCCGTCGAGTTCGGACGGGTTGTACGACTTCGGGTCGCCGACCACTGTCGTCTTCGGCCCGTTGCCGCCGCCCTTGGCCTGCTCCTTCTTGGCGTTGGCGAACATCTTGTCCACGACGCTCTCGGGGTCGTCGATCTCGCCGTACACGCCGCCGAAGTTCAGGGCCTTGACCGACAGCGGGTTGTCCTTGTTCCCGGACTGGTAGTCCGCGCCGACGTCCTTGGCGTTCTTCACCCCGGCCTTCTCGGCCTTCTCGGTGTTGATGCCGCCGAACGCGCCGCCCGACGCGCCGTCCTTCTTGAACTCGCCGTCGATGACGGTCTCGGGCGTGGTCAGCTTGTGCGGGCCGTCGTCCTTGACCTTGGCGGAGCCGCTGTCGTCGCCGCCGAGGACGAAGTAGGCGCCGACGCCGATGGCCGCGACGACCGCGACCGCGCCGATGATCAGGCCCGTCTTCTTGCCGCCGCCTCCGCCCGGCGGGGGCGGCGGGACCTGGCCGTAGGAGGCTCCCGGCTGCTGCCCGTAGGGGCCCGGCTGCTGTGGCTGGCCGTACGGCGGCTGCTGCGGCGGCACGCCCTGCGGGGCCTGCTGGGGGTAGCCGTAGCCGGGCTGCTGGGGCTGCTGCTGCGGGTAGCCGTAGCCCGGGCCCTGGGGCGGCTGTTGCCCGTAGGGTCCTGGCTGCTGCGGCTGGCCGCCGCCGTAGGGATCGGGCTGCTGGCCGCCGTACGGGCCCGGCTGGTTGTGGCTCATGTGTGGGGTTCCCCCTTCGTGATGCGGTGCTGCGCGCACCATCGTGACGGAAAGCGGGCCCCGGCCGCGACGGCCGGGGCCCTTGCCGGTGCGCGGTGCGCGCCTCGGCGTCAGAGCTTGACGCGGACTTCCTTGCGGAACTTGGCCGTCTTCTCCGCGGCCTCGCCCAGGTCGGCGCTCTTGCCGCCCATGGCGCTCGCCACGTCCGCGGTGACCACGACGCCGATCGTGCTGTTGTCGCCCCAGATGCAGGTCGCCATCGACATCTCCTTCGGTTCCTGGCTGCTGCCGGTCGAGGAGCCCATGGCGTACTTCATCTCCTGGCACTTCATCATCGCGCCGTCGAGGTCGGACGGGTTGTACGACTTCGGGCTGCCGATGATCGTCACCTTGCGGCCGGTGGCGCCGGTGTTGCTGCTGTCCTCGGACTTCTCCTTGGCCGAGGAGAACATCTTGTCGACGACCGCCTCGGGGTCCTCGATGTCGCCGTAGACGCCGTTCATCTGCAGGATCTTCTGCCCGAGCGGGGCCTCCTCGGTGCCCGCCATGTACTGGCCCTTGACCTCGGTGGGGTTCTTCACCCCGTACTCCTCGGCCTTCTCGATCTGCTCGGACGACATGTCGCTGCCGGAGTCGCTGCTCGGCTTCAAGTTGTAGTCGGAGAGGACCGTCGCGGGCGTGGTCAGCTTGTGCGGGCCGTCGTCCTTCACCGTGCCGGAGCCGCCGCTGTCGCTGCCGCCGAGGACGAAGTAGGCGCCGACGCCGATGGCCGCGACGACCGCGACCGCGCCGATGATCAGGCCCGTCTTCTTGCCGCCGCCCTGCGGGGGCGGGGGGACCTGGCCGTAGGGGGCCTGCGGGTGCTGACCGTACGGGGCCTGTGGCTGCTGCCCGTAGGGGCCGGGCTGCTGCGGCTGGCCGTAGGGCGGCTGCGGCGGCTGCTGGGGCGGAACCCCCTGCGGCGCCTGCTGGGGGTAGCCATAGCCGGGCTGCGGGGCCTGCGGCGGCTGGCCATAGGGGCCAGGCTGCTGCGGCTGGCCGCCGTACGGCCCGGGCTGCTGCGGCTGCTGCCCGCCGTACGGGCCCGGCTGGTTGTAGCTCATTACTGGGGTTCCCCTCGAACGCCTGAACGCGCCTGCATTGTCCGCGCGCTTATGTGTTCCCAACATCCTCACCGACGCGGAGACCCGCGTGAGCCCCGGGGAGCCAACCGTTACTCAAGATTCTGGTTTCGGGACCAGTCTGTGACACCGTTCCTAGTGACTGAGCGGGCGTGAGTCCTGTTTCCGGGACTCGTGCTCAGCCGCATGCCCCGAACGGTGCTGGGCACACTGGTCCCCCGCTTTCGGCCCACAGTCCGGTGGCACGCATCGTGTGCGCGGTCCGGGAACGTGGGGGCGGGGTTCCTCACACCCACGGGCACCCGAGGCGGCCTGGGCGGTCCGATGCCCCGCACCATCGCTCTGGTGATGAGGGGGCGGTGTCGTCCGTCGCCGGATCGGATGTCCGAGGGCGCGTCGCCCGACCGCGATGCTCGCCGCATCGTGCCGGGAAATCTTGCGGGTCGGGGTGGCCAGGGGGTTCTGCCAGTGCTGGGCACCCCATCGGGAGGTGTACGCCGGGTCCACCGCCACGATGCCGATGTCCTGCTCGGCGGCCATCGACACCAGCCGGGCGCGGAGTTTCGCGGTCGGGAAACGGGAGATCAGACGGCGGAAACGCTTGTTTCGGCCGTGCTGCTGCCTGCCCAGCGCGCCGAGGACTTCCCCGTCAGCTCCCGCTTGCGCACCGCCCACGAGGCCGCATCATGTCCCAGCCCTTGCTGGGACCGATCCGCCAGATCGCCAGCGGCCAGCGAACCGAGGAACCTTCCGACCTCGGCCAGCACCACCGCATCCGCCTCCGATATCCGCAGCCGGTCCCGGACAGCCACCCCGGAGGGTCCAGGCACCACGAACGGAGCCGTCAACTCCCTTAGCCTGCCCACCCGTTCACCCCACCCGGCCGAAGATCCGTCACGTTGGTCAACGAGCATCACCCGTAACGGTCACCCATTCGATCTAGGAACTTCCGTTCTCATCCTGAAAGGGGAGTCAGAGCACGCGTCATGACAGAGGAGACCCCCCCGGTACCCGGCCGGACAGCCGGGCCCGGCCCGGCCGAGAAGCTCCCTCGCCCTCACTGAGAGTGACTCCAGCACAGTACGCGGGCAGCAGTTCCCAACCCCTAAACTGGGCGCGTGACCGAGAACGCTCAGCAGCAGCCGCCAGCGACCGCCCCCGAACTCCCGACGCAGTACGCGCCGTCCGAGGTAGAAGGGGCGCTGTACGAGCGCTGGGTGGAGCGCGGTTACTTCGACGCGGACGCGAGCAGCGAGAAGCCGCCGTTCACCGTCGTCATCCCGCCGCCCAACGTCACCGGCAGCCTGCACCTGGGCCACGCCTTCGAGCACACCCTCATCGACGCCCTCACCCGCCGCAAGCGCATGCAGGGCTTCGAGGTGCTGTGGCAGCCCGGCATGGACCACGCCGGTATCGCCACCCAGAACGTCGTCGAGCGCGAGCTCGGCAAGGAGGGCAAGTCCCGGCACGACCTCGGCCGCGAGGCCTTCGTCGAGCGCGTCTGGCAGTGGAAGGGCGAGTCCGGCGGGCAGATCTCCGGCCAGATGCGCCGCCTCGGCGACGGCGTCGCCTGGTCCCGTGAGCGCTTCACCATGGACGAGGGCCTCTCCAAGGCCGTCCAGACGATCTTCAAGCGGCTCTTCGAGGACGAGCTGATCTACCGCGCCGAGCGCATCATCAACTGGTGCCCGCGCTGCCTGACCGCCATCTCGGACATCGAGGTGGAGTACCAGGACGACGACGGCGAGCTCGTGTCGATGACGTACGGGGAGGGCGACGAGACGATCGTCGTCGCGACCACCCGCGCCGAGACCATGCTCGGTGACACGGCCGTCGCCGTGCACCCCGAGGACGAGCGGTACAAGCACCTCGTCGGCAAGCAGATCAAGCTGCCGCTGACCGACCGCTCCATCCCCGTCGTCGCCGACGAGCACGTCGACCCCGAGTTCGGCACCGGCGCCGTCAAGGTGACGCCCGCCCACGACCCGAACGACTTCGAGATCGGCCAGCGCCACAGCCTGCCGAACATCGCGGTCATGGACGAGCACGCCATCATCACCGTCCCCGGCCCCTTCCAGGGCCTGGACCGCCTGGAGGCCCGCTCCGCGATCGTCGGCGCCCTGCGCGCCGAGGGCCGCATCGTCGCCGAGAAGCGCCCGTACTCGCACTCGGTCGGCCACTGCTCCCGCTGCAAGACCACCATCGAGCCCCGGCTCTCCATGCAGTGGTGGGTCAAGGTCGGCCCGCTCGCCCAGGCCGCCGGTGACGCGGTCCGCGACGGCCAGGTCAAGATCCACCCGCAGGAGATGGAGAAGCGCTACTTCGACTGGGTCGACAACCTCCACGACTGGTGCATCTCGCGCCAGCTCTGGTGGGGCCACCGCATCCCCGTCTGGTACGGCCCGAACGGCGAGGTCGTCTGCGTCGGACCCGACGAGGAGCCGCCCACCGGCGAGGGCTGGACGCAGGACACCGACGTCCTCGACACCTGGTTCTCCTCCGGCCTGTGGCCGTTCTCCACGCTCGGCTGGCCGGAGAAGACCGACAGCCTCGCGAAGTTCTACCCGAACTCCGTCCTGGTCACCGGCTACGACATCCTCTTCTTCTGGGTCGCCCGGATGATGATGTTCGGCCTGTACGCGATGGACGGCACCCCGCCGTTCCACACCATCGCCCTGCACGGCATGGTCCGCGACCAGTTCGGCAAGAAGATGTCGAAGTCCTTCGGCAACGCGGTCAACCCGCTGGACTGGATGGACAAGTACGGCTCCGACGCGCTGCGCTTCACGCTCGCCCGCGGCGCCAACCCGGGCGTGGACGTGCCGATCGGTGAGGACTGGGTGCAGGGCTCCCGGAACTTCGCCAACAAGATCTGGAACGCCACCCGCTTCGCGCTCATGAACGGCGCCACGGTCGAGGGCCCGCTGCCGGACGCCGCCGACATGTCGGCGACGGACCGCTGGATCCTCTCCCGCCTGAACTCGGTGGTCGCCGAGGTCGACGCGTACTACGAGGACTACCAGTTCGCGAAGCTCTCCGACTCCCTCTTCCACTTCGCCTGGGACGAGGTCTTCGACTGGTACGTCGAGCTGTCGAAGACGACGTTCATGGCGGGCGGCCCGGCCGCCGAGGTCAGCAAGCGCGTCCTCGGCGAGGTCCTGGACGTCACGCTGCGCCTGCTGCACCCGGTCGTGCCGTTCGTGACGGAGACCCTGTGGACCACGCTCACGGGCGGAGAGTCCGTGGTCGTCGCCGCGTGGCCCAAGGACAGCGGCTTCCGGGACGCGGGCGCCGAGAAGGAGATCCTCTCCCTCCAGGACCTGGTCACCGAGGTCCGCCGGTTCCGCGCCGACCAGGGCCTGCAGCCCGGCCAGAAGGTCCCGGCCCGCCTCACCCTGGACGGCACGCCGTTCGCCCCGCACGAGGCCGCAGTCCGCCAGCTCCTGCGCCTCCAGCCCGAGGGCGAGTCCTTCGCGGCGACGGCGACGCTGCCGGTGGCGGGCGCGAGCGTCGCCCTCGACCTGTCCGGCACGATCGACGTGGCGGCGGAGCGCAAGCGCCTCGCCAAGGACCTGGCCGGTGCCGAGAAGGAGAAGGCCCAGGCCACGGCCAAGCTCGGCAACGAGGCGTTCCTCGCCAAGGCGCCGGACAACGTCGTGGACAAGATCCGCGGTCGGCTCGCCAAGGCCGAGGAGGACATCGCCCGCCTCCAGACGCAGCTGGACAACCTCCCGGCCGCGTAAGGCAGTTCAGGCATACGCGAACGAAGGCGCCCGGAACCGTTCGGTTCCGGGCGCCTTCGTCTTCGTACCGCCGTCGCCGTCGTAGTCTTCGTACCCCCGGCCGCTCAGGCCTCGGTGGCCACCGGCCCCGTGCCCACGGACTCCGCGTTGCGGCGGGTCTTCGCCCAGCCGTTGCGGCCCCGCAGCAGGCGCAGGAAGCCGCGCGCCGACACGATGAACACGTGGTACGCGTACACCCACAGGGCCAGCCCCCACAGCAGGCCGGTGAGGCGGGAGCGGTCCGGGGCGAAGTCCCGGCGGTAGAGCGGGCCCCAGGCCACGAACGGCAGCACCGACAGGGCGCACAGGACCAGGATCAGCGGCCAGTTGCCGAGGAACGCGTCCCGCATCGAGCCGCCCGCGACGACCGCGCCGAGCAGCAGCACGCTCAGGACGAGCGTGGCGACGTGCGCGAGGGGCTGCATGAACGTGTACAGGGTCTCCAGGACGCCCCGGCCCGAGTAGTGCCGGGAGCCGACGATGCGGGGCGCGTAGCGCACGCACTGCAGGTTGCCCTGGGCCCAGCGGGTGCGCTGGGTGAGGAAGCGCCGGGCGCGCGGCAGGCCCTCCTGCGAGACGTAGGTGTCGGCGATGTGGGCGACGCGGTAGCCGCCGAGGATCATGTGCAGGCCCAGCTCGTAGTCCTCCAGGAGCGCGTCGCGCTGCCAGGGGCGGCGCTCGGCGGCGGCGATGCGGTCGAGCGCGCTGAGCCGCGTGAACTGGCCGTTGCCGCCGAGACCGACGGAGCCGGTACGGCCGCGCAGCAGCTGCATCCCCGCGTTGGACACCGCGAACTCCATGTCCTGCATGCGCACGAGCAGTCGCGCGAAGGCGTTGGCGACGCGGCCGTGCTCCGCCAGCGGACGCGGCTCGGTGACGTTGCGCATCCGCACGCTGACCTGCACCCCGCCCATCTCCGGGTCGCCGAAGCCGGTCTCGCCGCTGACCCGCGCGAGCGCGTCCGGAGCCAGGCGGCCGTCCGCGTCGACGACGCACACGACGGCCCGGGAGCGGTCGGCGTCGGCGGGCAGGAAGTCGTTCAGGGCCGCGTACGCCGAGTTGAGGGCCGCGCCCTTGCCGATGCGGGCGTCGGGGCGGCGGCGCGAGACCAGGTGCACATGGCTGTCGCCGTCGGCGAGCGCGGTCACGACGGCTGCGGTGGTGTCGTCGCTGTCGTCGTCGACCACCCAGACGTGGGCGGCCGGGAAGTCGGTGCGCAGTTGCGTGACGGTCGTGCCGATGACGGTTTCCTCGTCGCGGCACGGCACGAAGAAGTGCCAGTCGAAGGCCGCCGGGTCGCCGTCCGGGGTGGGCTTGCGGCGCGTGTACGCGCGCCGGGCCCCGGCCCAGTACAGGAGGAAGCAGGCGAGCAGGAAGAACGGCAGGGCGTAGAGCAGGTGGTGGGGGGTGAGCACGGGGTCCTCGGGGTGGTGGGGGAGTACGCGGCGGGTCGGGTGGGGGTTTCCGAGCCCGTCCGGTGAGCGGGGGCAGGTGAGCCCGTCCGGCGATTGAGGACGAGGCCCGAAGGACCGGAAGGGCGGGGGACAGGGGGGTGCAGCCCCCTAGGTGCGGCCGGTCAGGCGGCGACGGAGAGGCGGCCGGGCTGCTGCCCGGAGGCCATCGCGCCGAGGAGCGCCACGATCCGCTGCGAGGCGAGCCCGTCCCCGAACGGGGAGGGGGCGGCCGTCAGGCGCCGCAGTCCGGCCTCGCCCTCGGCGAGCCGACGCCGGACGGCCCGGCCGATGGCCCGCCCGGGGGCGACCAGCTCGGCGAAGCCGGAGTCCATGGCCTCGGGCCGCTCGGTGGAGCGGCGCACGACGACGAGGGGCCGGCCGAGCACCGTGGTCTCCTCCTGGACACCCCCCGAGTCGGAGACGAGGACGGCGGCGTGCCGGGCCAGCGCGAGGAACTCCCCGTACCCGAGCGGTGGCAGCGGCGTGAGCACGGCGAGCAGGTGCCCCAGACCGGCGGCCTCCAGGCGGGCCTTCGTGCGCGGGTGCACGGCGAAGAGGACCGGCAGGTCGGCGGCCAGGGCGGCCAGCTCGGAGAGGATCGCGCGCAGGGCGGCCGGGTCGTCGGTGTTCTCCGGGCGGTGCACGGTGGCGAGGACGTAGCGGTCGGCGGTGACGCCGTGCGCGGCGAGCAGCGCGGCACGCTCCTCGGCGGCGGGCAGATGCTCCTGTACGGCCTCGACGACCGTGTTGCCCGTGACCGCGACGCGTCCGGACGGGACGCCCTCGGCGCGCAGCAGGTCCCGGTTGTCCTCGGTGGCCGCGCACAGCACGTCCGCGAGCTGGTCGATGACGATGCGGTTGTGCTCCTCGGGCATCGCGCGGTCGTGGCTGCGCAGGCCCGCCTCCACGTGTACGAGGGGGATGCCGCGGGAGTTCGCCGCGAGCGCCCCGGCGAGGGAGGCGTTCGTGTCGCCCTGCACCACCACGGCCAGCGGCGGCTCCGCCGCGAACAGCGCGTCGAGCTGCGTGAGGGCGGCGGAGATCTGTACGGCGCGGGGCTTGCCGCCGACGCCCTCCAGGAGGGTCGGCTCCGGCAGGCCCAGCTCGGTGAGGAAACGGCCCGACAGGTCGGCGTCGTAGTGCTGGCCCGTGTGGACCAGGTGCGCGGCGGGGCCGAGGAGACGGACCAGGTGGGCGAGCTTGACCAGCTCGGGGCGGGTGCCGAGGACGATGGCCACGGAGCGCTGGGGCAGCGGGGGCGTGGGCATGGGGGTCACCGGGGCGGCGGGCGTCACGGGGTGGGCTCCTGGCGGGTGCGGGGTGCGGCGGACTCCAGGAGCGTGGGGGGTGTGGGTTGCCGGGGCGGGGTGCCGTCGGTTGCTCGACGGTTGCGAGCCTTCGGCCGAGGCTGGTTCAGGGCTTAGGCCCTGGCCCATGGGTCCCGGGAGGCCGGGACCTTTGGCCCAGGAGCCGGTACCTGATGGGGGCTGCGCCCCCGTTCCCCCGCCTGTCGGCGCTCCGCGCCTCGTCCTCAATCGCCGGACGGGCTTGTGTCCCGGTACCGGTAGCCCATGCCCCTGACCGACTCCAAGGGGTCCTCGCTGTCCCCGACAGCCAGCTTTCTGCGCAGGCGCAGCACCGCGAACTTCACGCGTTCGCGGCCCGTCGCGTCGGGGTCGTCCCAGACCAGGTCCAGGAGCTGTTCGGTGGTGACCACGCGGCCGCGGTTGCGGACGAGGACTTCGAGGAGGCGGTACTCGATGGCGCTCAGGCGGGTCTCGTGACCCTGCCAGACAGCCGAACGGCGTTCGGGGACGAGGCGGAGGCCCGCTTCGACGTAGTCGCCGCGCCAGTGCTCGGGGTTGCTGCGGCGTAGCAGGGCCTCGACGCGGGCGAGGAGTTCCACGTGGTCGAAGGGCTTGCAGAGGTAGTCGTCGGCGCCGGAGCGCAGGCCGCGGACGCGTTCGGCGGGGCTGGTGCGGCCGGAGAGGATCAGGACGGGCAGGTCGGTGAGGTCGCGGGTGCGGTCGAGGACCTCCCAGCCGTCGAGGCCCGGCAGGACCAGGTCGAGGACCATGAGGGCGGGCCGCCGGGCGAAGAGGAGGCGCAGCGCCGCCTGGCCGTCGTCGGCGGTCACGACCTCGTACCCGGCGCGGGTGAACAGGACGCGCAGCGCGAGCCCGAGGTCGGGGTCGTCCTCGACGAGCAGCAGGCAGGTCATGCCGGGCCGCTCCCCGGCGGGCCCCCGGCGGGCAGCCACACCTCGACGGCGGTGCCGTGGCCCTCGGCGCTGTGCAGGGTGACCGTGCCCGCGTGCTGCCGGACGGCGTCGCGGACGACGCTGAGGCCGAGCCCGGTGCCGGGGTAGGGGCCGCGGCGGGCGTTGGGGGCGCGCACGAACTCGGTGAACACCTCTTCGTGGAACTCCTTGGGGATGCCGATGCCGTCGTCGCGTACGACGAACTCCCACCCGGGGGTGCCGGGGCCGTCGTGCGGGCGGGCGGTGACGGTGACGCTGCCGCCCGCGGGCGTGAACTTCACGGCGTTGTCGAGCAGCGCGGCCAGGGCCCGCTCCAGCTGGTCGGCGTCGGCGACGAGCGGGGGGCGCTCGGCGGGCAGGCCGAGGCTGACGAAGACGCCGCCGCGGGTGGCGAGGGGGGTGGTGTCGGCGACGAGGCGGGTGAGGAGGGGGCCGGGGTCGAGGGGGGCGTAGGCGGGCGGGGTGGTGCCGGCGGCCTGGGCGTAGCGGTGCAGGAGGCCGTCGGCCATGTCGTGCATGCGCTGGGCGCCGCGTCGGATGGTGTCGACGTACTCGCGCTGGGCGGCGGTGAGGGTGCCCGCGGCCGGGTCGGCGAGGAGCTCGCAGAAGGTGAGCACGGTGGCCAGCGGGGTGCGCAGCTCGTGGGAGGTGCGGGCGGCGAACTCGGCGCGGTCGCGGGCCAGTTCGCCGAGGGTGTCGATGTGCCGGTGCAGGTCGTCCTCGTGGCGGCGCTGGTCGGTGACGTCCTCGACGAGCCACAGGACGCCGAGGCGGGTGGCGCCGGTGTCGATCGGCTGGCGGCTGCGGCGCAGGATGCGGCCGTCGACCAGGCGCAGCTCCGCCTTGCGGACGAACTGGCCGCGCAGCGCGCGCGCCGACGCGACGTCCAGGTCAGGAAGCAGCCGCGCCATCGCCTCGGCGATGGGCTCGGCCGAGGCGCCCGTCGACAGGTCGACGCCCTCGATCCCGCACACCGTCGCGAACTGCGGGTTGGCCGCGATCACTTGGCCGTCCTCGCTGACGAGCAGCGCCCCGAGCGGGATCGCGCGGAGCACCGCGTCGCTGTACGGGGCGTGCAGGCCCCGCGGCTCAGCCGTCATGCGGCGGGCTCGGCCACCGGCGCCCCCACCGGTCCCGGTCCCGGCGTGGGCGCGAGGCCGAGGCGCTCCAGTTCGGCGTCCGCGAGCGCGTCGAGCACGCGCGGGTCGGCGCTGCGCCAGCCCTCGGCGAGGCTGCCGGGCGTCGCGTCCGGCAGGCCGGGGGTGCCCGCGAGGGCGGCGGCGGTCACGGCCACCTCGTCGAGGGGACGCAGCAGGGAGCGCAGGGCGAGGAGTTCGCGGCCGTCGTCGGACTCGGCGAGCTCCCGCGCGGCGGCGGCCTGCCGGACCCAGCGCAGGCGGCGCGGCAGCCAGCGGGCGAGGACCAGGCCGACGGGCACCAGGAGCAGGGCGACCGCGCTCACCACCAGCCCGGCGCGCATCGTCACCGGGTCGATGTCGTCCACGACGCCCACCACGGAGCGCAGCGTGGCGCGCACGTCGTCGCCGACCAGCGGCAGGCGCGCGGCGGGTGAGCCGGAGGAGGCGACGCCCGAGTCCGGGCCCGGGCGGGTGAGGAGGACGGCGAGGCGGTACGCGACGACCGCGGCGGCGGTCCAGGCAGCGGTCCACAGCAGGACCGCGGCGTCACCGGCGAGCTGGCGGGTCCGTCGACCCGGATTCTGGGCATACCACATGGTCGTATTGGAACGCCGGGTCTCACGGGGGCGCGTCTGCCGCGCCGGGGGTACACCCGTTTCGCGGGGGGCGGGGTGCTCCTGGCCGGGGTGGGTGCCGGTCGCGCTGGGTGCTTGGGGGCGCCCCCGGACGCGGTGAGGCTCGGCGCCGCCGTCCGGTGGCCGGGGGACATCAAGGCCAAAAGTCCGATGTGTCGGGGGCGCGGGGCCAGGGATGATGGGAGGGATATGTACGACCTGCCCGCCGCCGAGGCGCTACGCAAGGCGGCGGCCGCGGCCCGTCGCCTCGCTCGGCGTTGCGCCCGCGAACCCCGGGCCCTGGACGTGCTCACCGCCCTGGCCTGCCTCGCCCTGATGGCCCTGGACGTCCCGGGCCTCGCGGCGCAGGACAACTCCCTCAACGGCGTCATGGCCGCCCTGGTCCTCGCGGCGGGCGCGTCGTCGCTGCTGCTGCGGCGAGCGGTCCCCTGGGTGCCGTTCCTCGTCGCGCTGGTGCTGCTCGGCTGGCTGCACGAGCTGACGCTCGCGCAGTTCGCGCTGTACTCGCTGGGGCGGTACCGGGGGCGGCTCGCCGGGGCGGTGGGGGTCGTCGCGTACATCTCGTTCGCGTACGTGATGTTCACCCTGCCCGGCTGGCCCGTGCACCGCGGGGACACCCTCAGCGAATTCCTCAGCCTGGTCGTGCCGATCGGGGTCCTCGCCGCGGGGGTGGGCGTCGCGGCCAACCGGCAGGACCTCGTACGGGAGCTCCAGGCCCAGCGGGCCGCGACCCAGGCCCTTGAAGCCGTCCAGCAGGAGCGGCTGCGGATCGCCCGGGACGTGCACGACTTCGTCGGACGCGAGCTGACCCTGCTGAGCGTGCGCTCGCAGGTCCTCGCCCGGCGGGCCGGGGCGACGCCGTACGCGGCCGGGTTCGACGAGCTGTCGGAGACCGCGCGGTCGGCGCACCGGATGCTCAACGAGATCATCGTCCAGCGGGGGGTCGACGGGGCGCCCACACCCGGCCTTGAGGCGCTGCCCGAGCTGGCCGCCGCGAGCGGGCGCGCGGGCAGTCCCGTCGAGCTGCTCGTCGACGGCGCCGCCTACCGGCTGTCGCCGCTGCGGCAGGCCGCGGTGCACCGGGTGGTGCAGGAGTGCCTCACCAACGCGGCCAAGCACGCGCCGGGGGAGCTGGTCGAGGTCCGCGTACAGGTGGCCGGGGACCGCCTCGGGGTGCGGGTGCGCAACGCCTTGCCGACGGGCGCGGGGACCGCTTCGCCGGGGGCGGCGGGCGTCGGCCCCGCGGGCGCCGGGGCGGGGGGCGTGGTGCCCGTGTCCGCCGGGATCGGGACGGCCGGGATGGCGGAGCGGGTCCGGGCGGTGGGCGGCACGTTCGTGGCGGGTCCTCGCGGGGGCGCGTACGTGGTCGAGGCCGACCTCCCCTCCGGCGACCTCACCTGACCGCGTCCGGGGCGGCCGCCGGGTCGCGCTGTGCGCTGGTCCTCAAGCGCCGGACGGGCTGTTCCCCACCCGCCCGCCCTTCATCCACTGCTGTGGGGCGGGTCTGCAGCCACTTCTGCTGCTGCGGGGGTGATCCCGACCGCGTCCGGGGCCGCCCCCGATCGCCCTCCGGGCTCGTCCTCAAGCTCCCCCAAGCCCTGCATGAGCAGGGGGGGACCCACGACGGGCTGATTGACCTCCTGCTGGGGGTTGGGGCACCCAGAGCCGCGAAAACAGCCCGTCCGGCGCTTGAGGACGAGCGCGCAGAGCGATCGGGGGCCACCCCGGCCCGGGGCACCTCCACCCCGAGGGGCACCCCTCGGCCCACGGCGAACCCCCGTCCCAGGGACACCCCGCCCGGAGGGACGTACCCCCGGCCCACGGCCGGCCCCCGTCCCCGGCCCGCCCGGAGGGCTACGCCGCGGACATGACCCGCTCCAGCCCGTCGAAGTCCTCCACGCACTTCCCGCAGCCCAGCGCCACGCTGTCCAGCGGGTCGTCGGCGACGAAGACGGGGATGCCGGTGGCGGAGGCGAGACGGAGGTCGAGGCCGGGGAGGAGCGCGCCGCCGCCGGTGAGGACGATGCCGTGTTCCATGACGTCGCCGGACAGCTCGGGCGGGCACTCCTCCAGGGTGGTGCGCACCGCGGCGATGATGGCCTCGACGGGCTCGTCGAGCGCGGCACGCACCTCCCGCACGGTCAGGTCCACCGTCTTGGGCAGCCCGCCGACCTTCTCCCGCCCCCGCACGGTGAACGTCCGCATCTCGAAGGCGTCCTCGCCCGGCACCGGCCACGCCGACCCGATGGCGACCTTGACGTCCTCGGCGGTGCGCTCGCCGATGAGGAGGGAGTGCTCGCGGCGTACGTAGTCGGTGATCGCCGTGTCGAGCCGGTCCCCGCCGACCCGCAGGGACTGCGCCGTGACGATCCCGCCGAGGGAGATCACGGCGACCTCGGACGTACCGCCGCCGATGTCCACGATCATCGACCCGCGCGGCTCGGCCACCGGCAGACCCGCCCCGATGGCCGCGGCCATCGGCTCCTCGACGAGGTGGACGGCCCGCGCCCCGGCCCGCTGCGAGGCGTGCACGATGGCGCGCCGCTCGACCTGGGTGACGCCGCTGGGCACGCAGATCACCATCCGCGTACGGGGCCTGCGCCCGGGCACTGCCTTGCGCACGAAGTGCCGGATCATCTCCTCGGCGGCTTCGAAGTCGCTGATCACGCCGTCCTTGAGGGGGCGGATCGCGGTGATGGAGCCGGGGGTGCGCCCGATGGTCTCCTTGGCCTCCGTCCCGACGGCCAGCGCGTGGCGGGCGCCCGCCTTGACGGCGACCACGGACGGCTCGTTGAGCACGATGCCCTGACCGCGTACGTAGAGAAGGGTGTTGGCGGTGCCGAGGTCGATGCCTATGTCCATGATCGCCAAGTTTGCCCGGTGGGAGCGGGACACGGAGGGACCAAAGTCCCGAATCGGACGGGGCGAAGGTCCTGAGGGGGCCTGGAGGGCCCACGGGCACCGCGACGGGCCGGTCCCCACGGCCGCTGTCAGCACTCCTCCGTAGACTGGCGTACGTGAGCGACCTCCCTCCGAACGACAGCCAGCGCGATGACGACGACGAGCGCGGACCCGCCGACGAGATCGGCGGGACCGGTGCGAGCAGTGGGCTCGACGAGTTCGACCAGATCGTCGGGGCCGAGACCGACCGCGACCCCGACCTCGCCGTCATCGAGGCCGGCAGCCGCACCCTGCGCACCCAGGGGAGCCCGCCCGAGGCCGACGTCCCGGTCCGCCCGGCCGACCCGGAGGTGGACAGGGCGCTGCGCGCCGTCGAGGCGGAGCTCGCCGACCGCTGGGGTGAGACCAAGCTGGAGCCGTCGGTCACCCGCATCGCGGCCCTGATGGACGTCCTGGGCGAGCCCCAGCGGGCGTACCCCTCGATCCACATCACGGGGACGAACGGCAAGACGTCCACGGCCCGCATGGTCGAGGCCCTCCTCGGCGCCTTCGAACTGCGCACCGGGCGGTACACGTCCCCGCACGTCCAGTCGATCACCGAGCGCATCAGCCTGGACGGCGCCCCCATCAGCGCCGAGCGCTTCATCGAGGCATACGAGGACATCAAGCCGTACGTGGAGCTGGTCGACGCCAAGGAGGAGTTCCGGCTCTCCTTCTTCGAGATCATGACCGGCATGGCGTACGCCGCCTTCGCGGACGCCCCCGTGGACGTCGCCGTCGTCGAGGTCGGCATGGGCGGCACCTGGGACGCGACGAACGTCATCGACGCCGCCGTCGCCGTCGTCACCCCCATCGACCTGGACCACACCGACCGCCTCGGCACCACGCCCGCCGAGATCGCCACCGAGAAGTCCGGCATCATCAAGCCGGACGCCACGGTCATCCTGGCCCAGCAGCCCGTCGAGGCCGCCCAGGTGCTCCTGAAGAAGGCCGTCGAGGTGGACGCGACGGTCGCCCGCGCGGGCCTGGAGTTCGGCGTCGCGAGCCGCCAGATCGCCGTCGGCGGCCAGCTCCTCACCCTGCGCGGCCTCGGCGGGGCGGCCAACGAGTACACCGAGGTGTTCCTGCCCCTGCACGGCGAGCACCAGGCGCACAACGCCGCGGTGGCCCTCGCCGCCGTGGAGGCGTTCTTCGGCATCGGCGCCCAGCACGCCCGCCCGCTGGACATCGAGACCGTCCGCAAGGCCTTCGCCACCGTCACCTCGCCCGGCCGCCTCGAAGTCGTCCGCCGCTCGCCCACCGTCGTCCTGGACGCCGCGCACAACCCCGCGGGCGCCCGCGCCGCAGCCGGGGCGATCGGCGAGGTCTTCGACTTCAGCCGCCTCATCGGCGTGATCGGCGTCAGCGACGGCAAGAACGCCCGCGGCATCCTGGAGGCCTTCGAGCCGATCTTCGCCGAGGTCGTCATCACGCAGAACTCCAGCCACCGCGCCCAGGACGTCGACGAGCTCGCGGGTCTCGCCGTCGAGGTCTTCGGCGAGGACCGCGTGCAGGTCGAGCCGCGCCTGCCGGACGCCCTGGAGGCCGCGATCACCCTGGCCGAGGAGGAGGGGGAGTTCGCCGGCGGCGGCGTCCTCGTCACCGGCTCCGTCATCACCGTCGGCGAGGCCCGACTGCTCCTGGGGAGGGGCTGACCGCTGTGCGTACGCTCTGTTCGTCGACCTTGATCGGCGAGTTCCTGGTCATCGGCTTCGCCGGTCTCGTCGCCATGAAGGACCCGGACCTGGAGATGAGCACCGTCTGGACGGTCTGCGGCGTCGCCATGGCGCTGTCCGTCCTGCTGTGCGGCATGGTCACCCGGCCGGGCGGTGTCCAGCTCGGCTGGGCCCTGCAGATCGCGCTGATCGCCAGCGGAGTGGTGGTCCCGATGATGTTCTTCATGGGCGCGATGTTCGCCGCCCTGTGGTGGGCGTCGGTGCACTTCGGCCGAAAGATCGACGAGGCCAAGGCGCGGTTCGCGGCGATGGCGGAGGCGGACGGCGCGGACGCGGCGGCGGGCGGGGCGGCGCCGTCCGGGGGCTGAGGCCCGCGCCATGGGCCTGTTCCCGGCCGCCCCTGGCCGGTTCCCGGCCGGTGGCCACACTGCGTAGCGGCCCCGGTATCGTGCGGGCATTCCCACGGAACCGTAAAAACACCTCTTGGAGCCGCACACCATGAGCGAGCGCACTCTCGTCCTCCTCAAGCCGGACGCCGTCCGCCGAGGCCTGATCGGCGAGATCATCGGCCGTATCGAGCGCAAGGCGGGCTGGACCATCTCCGCGCTCGAACTGCGCTCGCTCGACCAGGCGACGCTGGAGCAGCACTACGGCGAGCACCAGGGCAAGCCGTTCTACGAGCCCCTGGTCGCCTTCATGGCCTCCGGCCCCGTCGTCGCCCTCGTGGTCGAGGGCGAGCGGGTCATCGAGGGCGTGCGCGCGCTCGCCGGGCCGACCGACCCGATCGCCGCCGCCCCCGGCTCCATCCGCGGCGACTTCGGTGTGATCGTGCGCGAGAACCTGATCCACGCCTCGGACTCCGCGGAGTCCGCCGAGCGCGAGCTGAAGATCTTCTTCCCGAGCGCTGTCTGAACCTCGCTCCGACGGCGCCGTCCGAGCCTCGCCCGGACGGCACCGTCCGACCCGTGGACGACGCGTCAGGAATCCCGCGGTACTCCATCAGGATTCTTTGACGGCGCCATCGCCACGAGGCCCCCGAAGACGCTGACCGAAGGCCCGTGAGGCGCTTCTCGCAAGGCCGGGACGGCCGGAGAAATCCGGCCGTCCCTTGGCATATGCGGCCCGATTGGGGGAACCCGTGCCCCTGATGGCACGTCTCCAGAAGCGGGGCGGCTCATCATCTGCTGACAATGGCGCAGACCCTCGCGCCGTGTCCGTGCGGGCGAGACTACGATGGAAGCCTCCACGCCACTCAGCACCCACCTCGCCTACCTAACAAGCCATCACACGCTCCACTAGGGAAGGCCAGACGCATCCTCATGGGGAACAACATGTCGTTCATCGGCCGTGACATGGCTGTCGACCTCGGGACCGCCAACACGCTGGTGTACGTCAGGGGTCGGGGGATCGTACTCAACGAACCGTCCGTCGTCGCGATCAACACCAACACCGGCGGCATCCTCGCGGTCGGCGCCGAAGCGAAGAAGATGATCGGGCGCACGCCCGGCAACATCGTCGCCGTGCGCCCGCTGAAGGACGGCGTCATCGCCGACTTCGAGATCACCGAGCGGATGCTGCGCTACTTCATCCTGAAGATCCACAAGCGCCGCTATCTGGCCCGCCCGCGCGTGGTGGTCTGTGTGCCCTCCGGCATCACCGGCGTCGAGCGCCGCGCCGTCATCGAGGCCTCCTCGCAGGCCGGTGCCCGCCAGGTGCACATCATCGAGGAGCCCATGGCCGCCGCGATCGGCTCGGGCCTGCCGGTCCACGAGGCCACCGGCAACATGGTGGTGGACATCGGCGGCGGCACCACCGAGGTGGCCGTCATCAGCCTCGGCGGAATCGTCACGGCACAGTCCATCCGGGTGGCCGGCGACGAGCTGGACAACGCGATCATCCAGCACATCAAGAAGGAGTACTCCCTCCTCCTCGGCGAGCGCACCGCGGAGCAGATCAAGATCACCATCGGCTCCGCGTACGACATGGACGCCGACGAGCACACCGAGATCCGCGGCCGCGACCTGGTCTCCGGCCTGCCCAAGACCGTCGTGATCTCCGCCGCCGAGGTCCGCAAGGCCATCGAGGAGCCGGTCAACGCGATCGTCGACGCGGTGAAGACCACGCTCGACAAGTGCCCGCCCGAGCTCTCCGGCGACGTCATGGACCGCGGCATCGTCCTGACCGGCGGCGGCGCCCTGCTCCGCGGCCTGGACGAGCGCCTGCGCCGCGAGACCGGCATGCCGATCCACATCGCCGAGGACCCGCTGGACAGCGTGGCGCTCGGCTCCGGCAAGTGCGTCGAGGAGTTCGAGGCGCTCCAGCAGGTTCTGGACGCCCAGCCGCGCAGATGATGTGACGCGTCAATGTCCGCCGTACGAGTGCCTGCCACCTCGTGCGGCGGATCGTTGATATAGAGGCAACACTGAGGGAACCCACAATTCCGCGAGCACTCGCCTGCTCGCGGTTTCATAGATTTCTGTTCAGTGGATTCCCGACCTGTTCAGACTGTTCACACTGTTCGGGCTGTTCGGACTCTTCAGTCCGTTCGGTCCGGTCAGTGGAATTTCCGCAGATTCCGACTTGAGGAAGGCACGGCCGCCGCACGTGAGGGACACACGAGAGAGCCGGCTGCTCCTGGTGCTGCTGATCGCCATCGCGTTCGCTCTGATCACGGTGGACATCCGCGGCGGCGAGGACTCGCCGGTCGACGGTGCCCGACAGGCCGCCGCCACGGTCTTCGGCCCCGTCGAGGACGGCATGTCGTCCGCCGTCGACCCCATCGGCAACGCGATCGGAGCGGTCCGCGACTCCGGCGACCGGCACGACCGCATCGCCGAACTGGAGCGCCAGAACGCCGCGTTGAAGGCGAAACTCGGCAGCGACGACCGCAACCGCAGCCGCGTCGCGCAGCTCGACTCCATGCTGAAGAAGGCCGGCGCGGGACAGTACGGCATCAAGGGCGCGGAGGTCATCGGCATAGGAGCGGCCCAGGGCTTCTCCTGGACCGTCACCATCGACGCCGGTGCCAACGACGGCCTGAAGCGGGACATGACGGTGCTCAACGGCGACGGCCTGGTCGGCCGCGTCACCACCGTCGGCCCGTCCACCGCCACCGTCCTGCTCGCCAACGACCCCGACTTCACCGTCGGCACCCGGATGGAGAAGACCGACGAGCTCGGCTTCGCCTCCGGCCAGGGCGACCGCCCGCTGCGGGTCCAGCTGCTCAACGGCAAGGCCAAGGTCAAGAAGGGCGACCGCCTGGTGACCTTCGGCTCCCAGGCCGACAAGCCGTTCGTGCCGGGCGTCCCGGTCGGCGAGGTCGTCCGCGTCGACCCCTCCGGCGGCGACCTCACCCGCAACGTCTACGTCCGCCCCTACGTCGGCTTCACCAAGCTCGACGTCGTCGGCGTGGTCGTCGAGGCCCCGCGCGAGGACCCCCGCGACACCGTCCTCCCGCCCAAGCCGGCCAAGCCGAAACCCGCCCCGACGGTGACGGTCACGGCCACGCCGTCCGGGGAGCCCCCGGCCGACGGCGCAGACAACGGCAACGAGCAGTAGGAGCACTGACACCCCCATGCGCTTCAACCGGATCCTGCTCTCCAGCACCCTCGTCGTCGTCGCCCTCGTCATCCAGGTCAGCGTCCTCGCCCGGCTCCAACTGCCCGGCGCCGTCCCCGACCTGGTGCTGCTCACCGTCCTGGCCCTGGCCCTGGTCTACGGCCACACCGGCGGCGCCCTGATCGGCTTCGGCGCGGGCCTGCTCACCGACCTCGCCCCGCCCGCCGACCACGCCGCCGGGCGCTACGCCCTGGTCCTGTGCGTCATCGGCTACCTGGCAGGACTCGCCAAACCCGAGACCGGCCGGCTGCGCTCGGCCAGCGGCCCCCTCGTCGTCGTGGTCAGCTCCGCCATCGGCTCCACGCTCCTGTACGCGGGCGTGGGCGCCCTCGTCGGCGACGACGCGGCCCGCCATGTGGGCCTCGGCGGGCTGCTCTTCACGGCCGCGCTGTACGACCTGCTGCTCGCGCCGTTCACCATCCCGCTGATCATCGCGCTCGCCCGGCGCGCCGAGAACGATCCGCTCGGGGAGACCGGCGCCAACGCCAAGGCCGCCGACGTCTCCTCCGGCTGGCTCTCCTCCGGCACCGGCCTGAGCATCGGCAACCAGCGCGGCAGCGGCCTGCGCATGAAGGCCGCCAAGGCCCGCATGGCCCGCGCCGGACGCATCAAGGGGGTCAAGCGCCTATGAGCGCGCAGCAGCCGACGTACGCACGGCCGACGGCGCCCGGCACCGGGGGAGCGGTGACCAGGGCGGCCGGCACGGCAGTCACCAGGGGAGGAGTGCAGCAGTGACCAACATCCCGGAGACGGGCCGCACCCCGCGCGTCCAGATCCGTCTCGTCATCATCCAGATCCTCGTCGTCTCGCTGCTCCTCACCCTCGGCGGCCGCCTGTGGTACCTCCAGGTCCGCAACGGTGCCGAGTACGCCGAGGAGGCCTCCGGCAACCACGTCCAGCAGGTCGTCCAGCCCGCCGTGCGCGGCGCGATCCTCGACGCCCGCGGCGTGCCCATCGCCGACAACCAGACCCGCCTCGTCGTCTCCGCGTCCCGCACGGACCTGATGAAGATGCCGGACGACGGCAAGGCCGTCCTCGACAAGCTCGCCGGGGTCCTCGACATGACCCCCAAGGACGTCGCCGACAAGGTCCGCCTCTGCGACTCCAAGACCCCCCAGCCCTGCTGGAACGGCTCGCCGTACCAGCCCATCCCGATCACCGACGAGGCCACGCCCAAGCAGGCCCTGCAGATCCGGGAGCGCTCCGAGGACTTCCCCGGCATCACCGCCGAGCCCACCGCCGTGCGCCGCTACCCCGCGCCCGGCAAGTCCAACACCGCGCAGGTCCTCGGCTACCTCTCGCCCGTCACCGACGACGAGATCAACAAGGCCAAGGACTCCGACTCGCCCTACCTGCGCTCCGACCAGGTCGGCCGCTCCGGTCTCGAGCGCACCTACGACAAGCAGCTGCGCGGCAAGGCCGGCGTCACCCGCTACGAGGTCGACAACCTCGGCCGGGTGATAGGGAAGGCCGACTCCGACCGCGCCGAGCCCGGCTCCAACGTCGTCACCAGCATCGACGCGCGCGTGCAGGCCGTGTCCGAGTACTGGCTGAACGACGCGATGAAGAAGGCCCGGGACGAGTTCGACGACAACACCGGCGAGAACTACAAGGCCGACGCGGGCGCCGTCGTCGTCATGGAGAACAAGACCGGGCGCATCGTCTCCATGGCCTCCAACCCCACCTACGACCCGAACGCCTGGGTCGGCGGCATCTCCGGCAAGGACTACACCCGCCTCACCGGCAAGAAGTCCAACTACCCGCTGCTGAACCGGGCCATCCAGGGCCAGGCCGCCCCCGGCTCGATCTTCAAGGTCATCCCGACCACCGCCGCCGTCAACGCGGGCTACGAGTTCAACGGCCGCTACCCGTGCCCCAGCTCGTACTCCATCGGCGGCCAGGTCTTCAAGAACTTCGAGTCCCAGGGCCACGGCTCCATCTCCCTCGGCCAGGCCCTGGAGGTGTCCTGCGACACCGTCTACTACAAGCTGTCGCACGACGAATGGCGCAAGGACGGCGGCAACAAGCCGAAGACGGACGCCAAGGACTGGTTCTACAAGACCGCCCACCAGTTCGGCCTCGGCAAGGAGACCGGCGTCGACCTGCCCAACGAGGTCAGCGGCCGCGTCCCGGACCGCCAGTGGAAGAAGGACTACTGGGGTGCCAACAAGGACGCCTGGTGCAAGCAGGGCAAGAAGGACGGCGAGTACGCCGAGCGCATCGCCTACGAGAACTGCCTCGAAGGCATGAAGATGCGCGCCGGTGACTCCGTCAACTACTCCATCGGCCAGGGCGACACCCTCGTCACGCCGATCCAGATGGCCACCATCTACTCGGCCATCGCCAACGGCGGCACCATGTACAACCCGACCGTCGGCAAGGCGATCATCAGCGGCGACGGCAAGCGCGTCGAGGAGATCAAGCCCGAGTCCCACGGCAAGCTGCCCATGGACGCGGCGCTGCGCAAGGACATAGACGGTGCCCTCGCGGACGTCGCGACCAAGGGAACCGCCGCCTGGCGCTTCGGCGGCTGGCCCCAGGACAAGATCCCGATGCACGCCAAGACGGGTACCGCCGAGGTCTACGGCAAGCAGACGACGTCGTGGTTCGCCACGTACACCAAGGACTACTCGATCGTGATGACGATCTCCCAGGGCGGTACCGGCTCCGGCGCCTCCGGGCCCGCCGTCCGCAAGATCTACGACGCCATCTACGGCCTGGACGACAGCGGCAACCAGGACCTGAAGAAGGCCCTGCTGCCCGAGCCGCAGAAGTCCCTGCCCAAGATCGAGGCCGACGGCTCCATCGACGCCCCGAAGATCAAGCCGTTCAAGCCCGGCAAGCCCAAGCCGCCGAACGAGCAGACCCAACTGGCCGGGCCCCCGGCCGCCGGGAGGCGTGACTAGTCCATGGCCCACCCGTCTCCCACCACCGCCCTTCCGACGAATGGGCCGCGCCCATGACCATGAACGGTGGCTTCTCCGTCTCGGGCTACGGCCCCGAACGCTCCACGCTCTCCCGCCTGTTCGCCCGCGACTCGATACTGCGCAGGCTCGACTGGGTGATGCTGCTCGCCGCCCTCGCGCTCTCCGTGATCGGCTCCGCGCTCGTCTACTCGGCGACCCGCAACCGCACGGAACTCGTCGGCGACGACCCGTACGCCTTCCTGATCAAGCACGTCGTGAACATCGGCATCGGCCTGGCCCTGATGACCGCCACGGTCTGGCTCGGTCACCGCAACCTGCGCACGGCCGTGCCGATCCTCTACGGCATCTCGGTCTTCATGGTGCTGCTCGTGCTCACCCCGCTCGGCGCGACCATCAACGGCGCCCACGCCTGGATCGTGGTGGCCGGGTTCTCGCTGCAGCCCTCCGAGTTCGTCAAGATCACCATCATCCTGGGCATGGCGATGCTCCTCGCGGCCCGCGTCGACGCGGGCGACAAGGACCGCCCCGACCACCGCACGGTGCTGCAGGCCCTCGGCCTCGCCACCGTCCCGATACTGATCGTCCTGCTCATGCCGGACCTCGGCTCGGTCATGGTCATGGTGATGATCGTGCTCGGTGTGCTGCTCGCCTCCGGCGCCTCCAACCGCTGGGTCTTCGGCCTGCTCGGCACGGGCGCCCTCGGCGGCGTCGCCATCTGGCAGCTCGGCGTCCTCGACGACTACCAGATCGCCCGCTTCGCGGCCTTCGCCAACCCCGCCCTCGACCCGGCGGGCGTCGGCTACAACACCAACCAGGCCCGCATCGCGATCGGCTCCGGCGGCCTCACCGGCACCGGCCTCACCAAGGGCTCCCAGACCACCGGCCAGTTCGTCCCCGAACAGCAGACGGACTTCGTCTTCACCGTCGCCGGCGAGGAACTGGGCTTCGTCGGCGCGGGCGCCATCCTGCTGCTCCTCGGCGTCGTCCTCTGGCGCGCCTGCCGCATCGCCCGCGAGACCACCGAGCTGTACGGCACCGTCGTCGCCGCCGGGATCATCGCCTGGTTCGCCTTCCAGGCCTTCGAGAACATCGGCATGACCCTCGGCATCATGCCCGTCGCCGGTCTGCCCCTGCCGTTCGTGTCCTACGGTGGCACCTCCATGTTCGCGGTCTGGCTGGCCGTGGGCCTACTCCAGTCGATCAAGGTGGAAAGACCGCTCTCGGCATAGCGGCCGGGGTCTGCCCAAGACGGCCGATCGCGTCTAGATTCGGTTCATGGCGGACACGAAGCGCGAGCGTGAGATCGAGCGGAAGTACGACGCCGACGCCCCCGGTGGGCTCCCCGACCTCAGGGGAGTCGCCGGGGTGGCCGACGTCCTCGACAAGGGCGTCGCCGACCTGGACGCGGTCTACTACGACACCGCCGACCAGCGCCTCGCGGCGGCCGCCATCACGCTGCGCCGCCGCACCGGCGGCCACGACGCGGGCTGGCACCTGAAACTCCCCGTGCCCGAGATCGAGGGCGCCCGCGACGAGGTGCACGCCCCCCTGTCCGACGACGTCCCCCGCGCCCTCCTCGGCCTGGTCCGCTCCCGCGTCCGCGAGGCGCCCCTCACCCCGGTCGTCCGCCTCCGTTCCGCCCGCGACCTGCGTCACCTCGTCGACACCGACGGCACCCTCCTCGCCGAGCTCAGCGTCGACGCCGTCCGCGCCGACCGCCTGGACGGCACCACGGCCACCGCGTCCTGGTCGGAGATCGAGGTGGAACTGGCCCCGAACGGCGACCCCCACCTCCTGGACAAGGTGGAGAAGAGACTCCGCAAGGCGGGCGTACGCAGGTCGACGTCCAAGTCGAAGCTGGCACGGGCCCTGGCCGAGACGGCGGCGAAGGAGCCCCTTGCCGCTGTGGGCAGTCGTCCCGGCGAGCAGCCCGAGCCCCAGCTGAACCCCGACGCAGCGGGCACCCAAGTCCTCGCCTACCTCCGCGAGCAGCGAAACGCCCTGGTCGACCTCGACCCCGCGGTCCGCCAGGACCTCCCCGACTCCGTCCACCAGATGCGGGTGGCGACCCGCAGGACCCGCAGCGCCTTCAAGACGTACAGCAAGATCCTCGACCGCGCGGTCACGGACCCGATCGGCGAGGAGCTGAAGTGGCTGGCGGCCGAGCTGGGCGTGGACCGCGACCGAGAGGTCCTCACCGAACGCCTGACGGCCGCCCTGACGGACATCCCCCGCACCCTCCTCCTGGGCCCGGTCCGCGGCAGACTGCGCCGGTGGACGGCGGCGGGCCACGCGGGCTCGCGCCGCAAGACGGTCGCCGTGCTCGACAGCAGGCGCTACCTGGCCCTGCTCGACGGCCTGGACGCCCTCCTGGCCGACCCTCCGCTCCGCAAGACCGCGCGGACCCCCGCCGCCGAGGCCCTGCCCACGGCGGTCCTGAAGGACTACGACCGCCTCGCGACCCGCGTGGACCACGCGCTCGCCGTGCCCCCCGGCACGGACCGGGACCTGGCGATGCACGAGGCCCGCAAGGCGGCGAAGCGGGCCAGGTACGCGGGGGAGGCGGCGACCCCCGCCCTCGGCGACCCCGCGGCCCGCTTCGCCAAGGGGATGAAGGCCGTGCAGAAGGTCCTCGGCGACCACCAGGACTCCGTGGTGGCCCGCGAGGCCCTGCGCGACCTGGCGATCCAGGCGCACGGGGCGGGCGAGTCGGCGTTCGTGTGGGGGCTGCTGTACGGCCGCGAGGAGGCGGCCGCGGCGGCCCGGGAGCGGGAGCTGGTGGGCGTGTGGGAGCGCGCGTCGCGGCCGAAGGCGCGGGCGGCGCTCGGCGGCTAGCGCCGGGCGCGGGGGTCGGCCGATCGGGGTACGGGGACGGGTCCGGGCCACGTTAGGCTTGAGGGTCACCCCTGTCAGCTCACGAAGGTCCAGCGATGTCTGTCGAGTCGGTTTTCCCGCAGCTCGAAGCCCTGCTCCCGCATGTGCAGAAGCCGATCCAGTACGTGGGCGGTGAGCTCAACTCCACCGTCAAGGCGTGGGACGAGTGCGACGTCCGCTGGGCCCTCATGTACCCGGACGCGTACGAGGTCGGTCTGCCCAACCAGGGCGTCATGATCCTTTACGAGGTACTGAACGAGCGCCCGGGCGTCCTCGCCGAGCGCACGTACAGCGTCTGGCCGGACCTCGAAGCGCTGATGCGCGAGCACCGGGTCCCGCAGTTCACGGTGGACGCCCACCGCCCGGTGAAGGCCTTCGACGTGTTCGGCCTGTCCTTCTCCACGGAGCTGGGCTACACGAACATGCTGACCGCCCTGGACCTCGCGGGCATCCCGCTGGAGTCCAAGGACCGCGGCCTGGACGACCCGATCGTCCTCGCGGGCGGTCATGCCGCGTTCAACCCCGAGCCGATCGCGGAGTTCATCGACGCGGCGATCATCGGCGACGGCGAGCAGGCCGTGCTCGACATGACGGAGATCATCCGCGCCTGGAAGGCTGAGGGCCGCCCCGGCGGCCGCGAAGAGGTCCTGTTCCGCCTCGCGCGCACCGGCAGTGTCTACATCCCGGCGTTCTACGACGTGGAGTACCTGCCGGACGGCCGCATCGGCCGTGTCGTACCGAACAAGTCCGGTGTCCCGTGGCGTGTGTCCAAGCACACCGTCATGGACCTCGACGAGTGGCCCTACCCGAAGCAGCCCCTGGTGCCGCTCGCCGAGACCGTGCACGAGCGGATGTCGGTGGAGATCTTCCGCGGCTGCACGCGCGGCTGCCGCTTCTGCCAGGCGGGCATGATCACCCGCCCGGTGCGCGAGCGCTCCATCACGGGCATCGGCGAGATGGTCGAGAAGGGGCTGAAGGCGACCGGCTTCGAGGAGGTCGGCCTGCTGTCCCTGTCCTCCGCCGACCACACCGAGATCGCCGAGGTCGCCAAGGGCCTCGCCGACCGGTACGAGGAGGACAAGATCGGCCTGTCCCTCCCGTCCACCCGTGTGGACGCCTTCAACGTCGACCTCGCCAACGAGCTGACCCGCAACGGCCGCCGCTCCGGCCTCACCTTCGCCCCCGAGGGCGGCAGTGAGCGCATGCGCAAGGTCATCAACAAGATGGTCTCCGAAGAGGACCTGATCCGCACCGTCGCCACCGCGTACGGCAACGGCTGGCGCCAGGTGAAGCTGTACTTCATGTGCGGCCTGCCCACCGAGACCGACGAGGACGTCCTGCAGATCGCCGACATGGCGATGAACGTCATCCAGAAGGGCCGCGAGGTCTCCGGCTCCAACGACATCCGCTGCACGGTCTCCATCGGCGGCTTCGTGCCCAAGCCGCACACGCCGTTCCAGTGGGCCCCGCAGCTCTCCGCCGCGGAGACCGACGCCCGCCTGGAGAAGCTCCGCGACAAGATCCGCGGCGACAAGAAGTACGGCCGCTCCATCGGCTTCCGCTACCACGACGGCAAGCCCGGCATCGTCGAGGGCCTGCTCTCCCGCGGCGACCGCCGTCTCGCCGCCGTGATCCGCGCCGTCTACGAGGACGGCGGCCGCTTCGACGGCTGGCGCGAGTACTTCAGCTACGAGCGCTGGATGCGGTGCGCCGAGAAGACGCTGCCCGAGGTGGGCCTGGACGTCGACTGGTACACGACGCGCGAGCGCACGTACGAAGAGGTGCTGCCCTGGGACCACCTGGACTCCGGTCTCGACAAGGACTGGCTCTGGGAGGACTGGCAGGACGCGCTCGACGAGACCGAGGTCGACGACTGCCGCTGGACGCCGTGCTTCGACTGCGGTGTCTGCCCCGCCATGCAGACGGAGATCCAAGTGGGGCCGACGGGCAAGAAGTTGCTGCCGCTGTCGGTGAAGACGCCCGCCGTGAAGTGAGCCCCCCGGCGACGTGGGCGGGACGCCGGATGCTGGCTAAAGTCATCTCATAACCGCTGGTTGGAGGGCCGGCCAGCGGTTTTGGGGAGAGGTCGGCGTCCTGGGGAGGGCCTGCACGCATGAGTCGTCGCTCAAGTGGTCTTGTCGGTGTCTGGGCCGAGGTCCAGCGGCAGCAGCAACGCCAGCTGGAGGCCGAGGCCCGACAACGCCGGGAACAGGAGCGGCGGGCCCGTGCCGAGCAGCGCCGGATGGAGCGGGACTACCGCGAGTACCGGCAGGCGGAGGCCCGGCGCCTGACCCAGGAACTCGACGCGCAAGTGGAGTCCCTGCAAGGGCTGTTAGCGGCCGGCTGCCGTGCCCCCGCCTTCCGGGCGCAGGCCCTGCTGCGGTCCGAGGAGGTCATGCCGTTCTCGGCCGGACAGCTCGCGGTGCCGGTGCCCATGCCGGACCCGGACGTCTATCAGGCGCAGGGCGGCTGGACGCCGGGCCGCCGGGCCCAGGCGCAGGCGGAGGCGCGGGCCCGGTTCGCGTACGACTGGCAGGCGGCGCAGGCCGCGGAGGCCCAGCGGCAGCAGCAACTGGCGGCACTGCGGCGCCAGTACGACGCCTGGGTCACCAGTCACCTGATGGAGGTGCGCCGCCACAACGCGGGCATCGCCGAGGTCGGCGCGGGCGTCCGGAGCGGCGACGCGGAAGCCGCCGTCG
This sequence comes from Streptomyces flavofungini, assembly GCF_014650815.1. Classification (GTDB taxonomy): domain Bacteria; phylum Actinomycetota; class Actinomycetes; order Streptomycetales; family Streptomycetaceae; genus Streptomyces; species Streptomyces flavofungini. The sequence goes on along the minus strand of NZ_BMVR01000001.1, from coordinate 390,754 downwards.
AGTACTTCACGGCCGCGCTGTACTCCTCGACGGCCTGGCCCGAGGGCTTCCCGCGGCAGGTCTCCGCGGCCTACGACCCGGCGTCGCGCCAACTGGTGCTCGACTGGGAACTCCCGGGCTACGACGTGGTGCCCGAGGCGAAGTCGGTGCGCTACATGATCAACGCCGACGAGGACAAGGAAGCGCCGCGCCCGGTGAGCCAGCGCCGGGCGCTGTACCGGGGCGTCGTCGCCCAGTGCGTGCTGCTCGTGCTGCACGACCTGTTCGCGGCGGACGAGCACGGCGCGCTCGAATCCGTGGCGCTGAACGCCTTCGTCGACGACCACGATCCGGCGACGGGCGTCCGGGCACACATCTTCCTCGCCACGGTCATGGCCTCGCGGGCCACCTTCGCCGACCTCCGCCTGGCGCAGGTGGACCCGGTGAGCTGCCTGGTCGACGGCCTCCGCGGGCAGTTGGCGGCGCGGCCCGACCAGCTCTCCCCGGTGCGGCCCGCGCGCAGGCCGGACGACGTGGGCCAGCACGTCGCGAGCCACGGCGGCGCCGGCGCGGGGGAGGAACCGGATCTGCGGGACATGGACCCGATCGTGTTCGAGTCCCTGGTCGCCGAGCTGTTCCGGGCCATGGGCATGCAGGCGGTGATGACGCAGCGCTCGAACGACGGCGGTGTGGACGTCGACGCGCTCGACCCCACCCCGATCCGCGGCGGCAAGATCGTCGTCCAGGTGAAGCGGTACCGCAACACCGTGCCGCCGACGGCCGTCCGCGATCTGTACGGCACCGTCCAGGACTGCGGCGCCAACAAGGGCGTCCTGGTCACCACGTCGGGCTTCGGCCCCGGCTCGTACACCTTCGCCAACGGCAAGCCGCTGGAGCTGATATCGGGCCCCGAACTGGTCGACCTGCTGCACCGGCACGGACTCACCGGCCGCCTCGGCGAACGCGGCGGCGCGGCCCCCGAGCCGCCCCCGGCCCCCGCCCCGCGCCAGGAGGACTACAACGTCCTCGGCATGTCCTGGTCCGGCACCGTGGCCGTGGACGTCTGCGCCCTCGTCTGCGCGGGCGACCGCGTCCTGAGCGACGACCACTTCGTGTTCTTCAACAACTCCCGGACCCCGGACGGCTCGGTGCGCGCGCACACCGCGAGCCCGCCGGACAAGGCCGCGGTGCGCGTCGCCTTCGAGTCCCTGCCCGTGGCCGCCGACCGGCTCGCGCTGGTCGCCGCGGTCGACCCCGAGGTCAACCCGCACGCGGACCTGTCGGGCTTCACCGACGCCCGCATCCGCCTCCTGGATCCGGCGCTCACCGAACTCGGCACGCTCGAGGTCTCCGAGGGCCGCTCCGGCGAGACCGCCCTGGTCCTCGGCTCGTTCCGGCGCAGAGCGGGGGGCGACTGGGACTTCGTCCTCGGCGGCAAGGGGTACACCGGCGGCCTGGAGCAGCTCCTGCCGGACTACGGCATCGCCGTGGAGTAACCAGCCATCGCCGTGGAGCAGTCAGCCTTCGCCGTCGACTAGCCTGCCATCGCCGTGGAGTGACCCGCCGTCGCCGTGGCACCGCCCCCGAACGGAAAGGCAGAGGTAGGCGCGGAAACCGGGAGCCGGATGGCCCCCGCGTGCGTCTAGCACCACATGGACCTGGAGAAACGGCCCGCCGCACCCCCCGCGGAGCAGGCCGCGCAGCACCCGGCGGCACCCGCGCCGCAGTTCGCACCGAGACAGCCCCCCGCGCAGGCGGAGGGCTGTCTCGTCGTGGCCATCCGGTTGCCGGTGCGGATCGTGGCGCTGGTGGTCGTCGTGCCGGTGCGCCTGGTGTGGGACGCGCTCGTGGTGGCCGGGCGGTTCCTGCTCGACACCGCGCTGCGCCCTGTCGGCCGTGCGCTGGCCTGGCTCGGCCGGACCCTCGTGCTGCTGCCGCTGGGCGCGCTGTGGACGTACGTCCTCGCTCCGCTGGGCCGGGGGCTCGCGGCAGCCGGTCTCTTCCTCGGCAAGTGCCTGTTCGTCTGGCCCTGGGTGGGGCTGTGGCGGTACGTGGTCGTGCCGGTCGGCCTCGGGCTCGGCTGGCTCCTGCACCTGCTGCTCGTGGTGCCCGCGGTGGCGCTGTACCGGTACGTCCTGACGCCCGTCGGGCACGCGATCGCCTGGGTCGCGCGGGGCATCGGCGCCGGCGGCAAGGCGCTCGGGCGCGGTGTGCGGTGGCTGCTGCGGATGCTGTTCGTGGTGCCCGCGGTGGCGCTGTACCGATACGTCCTGACGCCGGTCGGGCACGCGATCGCCTGGGTCGCGCGGGGCATCGGCGCCGGGCTGATGTGGCTCGGGGCCGGGATCGTGTGGCTGCTGCGGGGGATCGGGTTCGTCGTCGGGACGCTGCTGCGGTGGATCTTCGTGGTGCCCGCGGTGGCGGTGTGGCGGTGGGTGCTCGCGCCGATCGGGCGGGGCATCGCCGTGGTGGCGCGCGAGATCGGGGACGCGCTCGGGCACGCCTGGCGGGTCGCGGGGCACGTGTCGCGGGCCGTGTGGCGGTTCTTCGGACAGCTCCTTCGGTGGATCTTCGTGAGCCCGGCGCGCTGGGTGTACCGCAGCGTCCTCACCCCGGCCGGGCACGCCGTCCGCGACCTGGTGTGGCGCCCCGCCGCCGACGCCGCCCGGGCCGTGGGCCGGGCCACCAGGCAGGCCCTGGCCACCGCCCGGCAGAGCGTCCGCCAGGCCCGTGCGGACGTGCGGCGCGCCCTGTTCGGCGGCGCCCGGGAGCGGACCCCCGTCGAGCGGGTCCCGCAGGCCCGGCGGGAACCGGACAGCGGCCGGGGACGTACCCTGGACCCTGGCACGACCGTACTCACGAAGGACTAGACCACTGGGCAAGCGACAGCCCGAAGGCCCGCCGCCCGCACCCGCGGTGCAGCGCATCCGACTGCGCTACACCAAGCGCGGCCGCCTCCGGTTCACCAGCCACCGTGACTTCCAGCGCGCCTTCGAGCGGGCGCTGCGCCGCGCCGAGGTGCCCATGGCGTACTCGGCCGGCTTCACCCCGCACCCGAAGGTGTCGTACGCCAATGCCGCACCCACCGGCACGGGCAGCGAGGCCGAGTACCTGGAGATCGCCCTCACCGAGCACCGCGACCCGCACACCCTGTGGGAGCTGCTCGACGCGTCACTGCCCGACGGCCTCGACATCACCGACGCCGTCGAGGCCCGCACCTCGGGCCTCGCCGACCGGCTCACCGCCTCCGTGTGGGAGCTGCGGCTGGACGGCGTGGCGCCCGCCGACGCCGAGCGCGCCGCCGACGCCTTCCGCGCCGCCGAGACCGTCGAGGTCCAGCGCCGCACGAAGAACGGCATGCGCACCTTCGACGCCCGCGCGGCCGTCGTGAGCCTCGACAGCCTCGGCCCGGAGGCGCTCGCCTCCCGTGCCGATAGGCCGAGCGACAAGCCCTGTGCGATACTGCGGCTGGTTGTGCGGCACGTGACACCTGCCGTCCGACCCGACGACGTCCTGTCCGGTCTCCGAGCTGTGGCCGACCTGGCGCCGCCGGTCCCCGCAGCGGTGACCAGGCTGGCGCAGGGGCTTTTCGATGAAGAGACCGGCACGGTGACCGACCCGCTCGCGCCCGACCGCGAGGCAGACATGGCCGCTCCGGCCGATCGATCCGATCGTTCAGGGGACGCCGCACCTGCCGCCGCGACGGCGCCGGAGTAGGGACGGTCCCGCGCAGGGGCGTTCGCCGAGAACACCGCAGCGCCGCCCTCGTACTCGGGAGCCACCTGGGTCGGGCGGCGCACTGACCAGAAGACTTTCGCCAGGCCGTCCGCACCAAGGGGCGTACGGAACCGGCGAGACAAGACACAGAGAGCTCCCGTGCGGCGCCCACGCCCCCGGATGGCGGCCCCGCGCAGCAAGCGAGAGCCGCGGACATGTCCGGTACAGGCGCGGCGCCCGGGAGCGTGACGGGAGAACCGCCCGCATGCTTGAGCCGAACGACCCCACTGAGGGTTCGAACAACAGCACACCCAGCGACACCCTGCCCCCGCGCCGCCGGCGCCGGGCCGCGTCGCGTCCCGCGGGACCGCCCGCGGGCACCACCACGAACGCCGGGCCGGCCATACCGGCCACCCCCGCCACCGCCGTGGACACCGCGAGCGACCTCGAGGACGAGGTCGAGGCCGAGGAGACGGAAGGGAACGCCGAGGCCGCCGCTGAGGCCGCGCCCGCCGTCGAAGAGGCCGCCCCCGCTCGTACGCGTCGCCGCGCGACCCGGCGTGCCTCCGCGCCCGCCGGTGCGCCCCAGTCCGCCGCCGAGGGCGACGCCCCGGCCGCCCCCGCCGCCGAGCCGGTGGCCGCAGTCGAGGAGCCCGCCGTGGCGGAGTCCGCGCCCGCTCGTACGCGTCGCCGTGCGACCCGCCGTGCCTCCGCGCCCGCCGGTGCGCCGCAGGCAGCCGAGGCCGAGCAGGCGTCGGCCGCCGTCGCCGAGAGCCCGGCCGCACCCGCCACCGAGGCCCCCGAGACCCCTGAGACCACCGAGGCCCCCGCCGAGGACGCCGCCCCGCGCCGCGCCCGCCGCCGCGCCACGCGTGCCTCGGCCGCGCCCGCCGCCGAGCCGCAGGCCGCCCCGGACGCGGAGCCCGCCACGACCGAGGAGGCCGTCGCGGCCGCCGAGACCCCCGAGGCCCCGGAGGCCGACGCCGCCCCGCGCCGCGCCCGCCGCCGTGCCACCCGCGGTGCCGCCGCGCCCGCCGCCGAGGCGAAGACCACGGAGACCCCCGAGGTCACTGAGGCCGCAGCGCCGCAGGCCGCCGCCCCGGACACCGCCGAGGCCCCGGCCGCCGAGGACGCCGCCCCGCGCCGCTCCCGCCGCCGCGCCACCCGCGCCGCCGCCACCGCGGCCGACACGCAGCCCGCCGAGGCCGCCGTGTCTGCCCCGGCCGACACCCCGGCCGCCGCGCCGGAGGCCGACGCCGCCCCGCGTGGGCGTAACGGCCGCGACACCGAGGCCGCCGAGCAGGCCGACGCCGACGCGCCGCGCGGCCGCACCCGCCGCCGCGCCACCCGCAAGGCCGCCGCCGGATTCACCGCGCCCGCAGCGACGGGCACGCGCTCCGACGACGACGCCGAGCGCCGCCCCGCGCGGCCCGCCGTGGCCGTGTTCCAGGCGCCCGTCTTCGCCGAGCCGATGTTCCAGACCCCGGAGCGCGCCGCCGCCGCTGCCGCCGCCGAGGCGGCCGAGCAGCCCGTCGAGCCCGCGCCTGCGCCCGCGCCCGTGGCCGAGGAGGAGACCGGCCCGCGCCGCCGTCGTCGCCGCCGCGCCGTGGACGAGCAGCCCGCCGCGCCCGTCGCGGCGGAGCCCGAGGAGACCGAGAAGGCCGTCGCGGCCGAGCCCGTCGCGGCTGAGGCCGACGCCGGGACCGAGACGGCCGACGAGGCCGCCGCCGACGACGTCGACGGTGACGACGCCGGTGAGCGGCACGGCCGTCGCCGTCGCCGCGGTGGCCGTCGCCGCCGTCGTGGCGAGTCCGCCGACGGCGCCGAGCAGTCGGACGACGCCGAGCAGTCCGACGAGCCCGCCGACGAGTCCGACGAGTCCGACGAGGCCGCCGCCGACCAGCCCGACGACGACACCGACGAGGCCGAGGGCGCGGGTGGCTCCAGCAGCAGCCGTCGCCGCCGTCGCCGTCGCCGTCGCGCCGGTGACAACGGCGAGGCCGAGCCGGGCGAGGGCGACCCGGAGCGCACGGTCGTCAAGGTCCGCGAGCCGCGCAAGAAGGGCGACGACTCGCCCTCCGACGAGGTGCAGTCCATCAAGGGCTCGACCCGCCTGGAGGCCAAGAAGCAGCGCCGCCGTGAAGGCCGCGAGCAGGGCCGCCGCCGCGTCCCGATCATCACCGAGGCCGAGTTCCTGGCCCGTCGCGAGGCGGTCAACCGGGAGATGATCGTCCGTCAGAACGGCGACCGCACCCAGATCGGCGTCCTCGAGGACAACATCCTCGTCGAGCACTACGTCAACAAGGAGCAGTCGACGAGTTACGTCGGCAACGTCTACCTGGGCAAGGTGCAGAACGTCCTGCCGTCGATGGAGGCCGCCTTCATCGACATCGGCAAGGGCCGCAACGCCGTCCTGTACGCCGGTGAGGTCAACTTCGAGGCGCTCGGCATGGCCAACGGGCCGCGCCGCATCGAGTCCGCCCTGAAGTCCGGCCAGTCCGTCCTCGTGCAGGTCACCAAGGACCCGATCGGCCACAAGGGCGCCCGCCTGACCAGCCAGGTCTCGCTGCCCGGCCGCTACCTGGTCTACGTGCCCGAAGGCTCCATGACGGGCATCAGCCGCAAGCTGCCCGACACCGAGCGCGCCCGGCTGAAGACCATCCTCAAGAAGATCGTCCCCGAGGACGCGGGCGTCATCGTGCGCACCGCCGCCGAGGGCGCGAGCGAGGACGAGCTGCGCCGTGACGTCGAGCGGCTGCAGGCGCAGTGGGAGGACATCCTCAAGAAGTCGAAGATGACCACCACCAGCTCGCCGAGCCTGCTGTACGGCGAGCCGGACATGACCGTCCGGGTGGTCCGCGACATCTTCAACGAGGACTTCTCGAAGGTCATCATCAGCGGCGACGAGGCCTGGGAGACCATCCACGGCTATGTCTCGCACGTCGCCCCCGACCTCGCCGACCGCCTCTCGCGGTGGACGTCCGAGGTCGACGTCTTCGCGACGTACCGGATCGACGAGCAGCTCGCCAAGGCCCTCGACCGCAAGGTGTGGCTGCCCAGCGGCGGCTCGCTGGTGATCGACAAGACCGAAGCGATGGTCGTGATCGACGTCAACACCGGCAAGTTCACCGGTCAGGGCGGCAACCTCGAAGAGACCGTGACGAGGAACAACCTCGAAGCGGCCGAGGAGATCGTGCGCCAGCTGCGCCTGCGCGACCTCGGCGGCATCGTCGTCGTCGACTTCATCGACATGGTCCTGGAGTCCAACCGGGACCTGGTCCTGCGCCGGATGCTGGAGTGCCTGGGCCGGGACCGGACCAAGCACCAGGTCGCCGAGGTCACCTCGCTCGGCCTGGTCCAGATGACCCGCAAGCGCGTCGGCCAGGGGCTCCTGGAGTCCTTCTCCGAGACCTGTGTGCACTGCAACGGCCGCGGCCTCATCGTGCACATGGACCAGGCGACGACGGCCGGTGGCGGCGGCAAGCGCAAGAAGCGCGGCCGCGGCGGCGACCAGGGCGCGGGCCACGACCACACGCACGAGACCGCCGAGTCCGGTGTCTCCGAGCAGGCCGAGACGGCTGCCGAGGTCGCCGCGGAGGTCGCCGAGCCGGTGGCGCTGCCCGAGCCCGCGTTCGTCCCCGACGAGGAGCTGTACAGCAGCCCCGCCGAGGCCGAGGCGGCCGCCACCCGGGGCCGTTCGCGGCGCCGGGCCACGCGCCGGGCGTCCGCTCCCGCGGGCGCGCCGAAGTCGGAGACGGCCGAGGTCGAGGCGCCCGAGAGCGCGGAGCAGGCCGAACAGCCCGACAAGGCCCCCAAGTCCGGGCGCGCGGCCAAGGGCGACAAGGCCGGGCGTGCCGAGAAGAAGGCCAAGTCCCGTGCGGGCAGGGTCAAGGCGGAGTCCGTCCCGGCCGAGGAAGCCGCGTCGGCCGAGGAGGCCCCGGCTGCGCCGGTCGCCGAGCCGGTCGAGGCCCCCGTGGCCGCCGCCGTCGAGGCCCCCGCCGCTCCCGTCGAGGACGACGCGGCTCCCAAGGGGCGTACGCGGCGTCGGGCGACCCGCAAGGCGACGGCTCCGGCCGGTTCGCCGAAGGCCGCCGACAGCGCCGAGGTGATCATCGCGGAGCCGGCCAAGCCGGAGCCGGTCGTCGAGGCCCCGGCCGCCGAGCCCGCCACGGCGGCGCAGGCCGAGCCGGTCGCGGAGACCGCCACCGAGGCCCCGGCGCGCCCGCGCCGCCGTGCCGTGCGCAAGGCCACCGCGCCGACCGCGTCCGCGGAGACGGCCGTCATGGTCGTGCCCGCGGCGGACAAGCCGTCCGAGGCAGCCGCGGAGCAGGTGTCCGACGCCACGGCCGAGGCGCCCGCCGCCGACGCCGCCGAGGAAGCCGCTCCGGCCGCCAAGAAGGCGGCGCGCAAGACGGCCAAGAAGGCCACCGCCAAGAAGGCCACCGCCAAGAAGGCCGCGACGAAGAAGACCGCGGCCAAGAAGACGACGGCGAAGAAGACGGCCGCCAAGAAGACGACGGCCAAGAAGGCGGCGAAGACCACCAAGAAGGCCGCCGCCGAGCAGTCGGGCACCGTGGTCTCGGCCCCGGCCGACGCGGGCTGAGGTCGGCCCGCGTGGCTGACAGCGACACAGTCGGCTGACACCGGCTGACGTCGCAGGGCGTCACCGCAGCAACGGTGCCCCCGGCACGGCGAGTTCGCCGCTGCCGGGGGCACCGGCGCGTCGGCGCGCGTTATGCGCGCCGGGCGGCCCCAATGTGCCGTTTTCGCCCGCTACTTGGATCGCCACGTCTTACCTGTAAGACTCATGCGGTTTGTAGTGGTGAAGAGTTGTCGTGAAGAGTTGACGAAGAGTCGACCGTGAGGACAGGACACCGGTGTGCCGTGGGGAGACCGCGCGCCGGAGTCAGGGGAGGGATGCACCATGGCGCAGCTGCGCCTCAAGGGCACGGGCCGCCATCGCGCCGTGAAACAGGTCAAGGGCGGGCGGCAGGCCGCGGCGCTCGCCACGGTCCTGTCGGCGGCGGCGAGCCTGCAGGCCGCGGGCACGGGCGCCGCCGGTGCCGCCCCGGACGACACGGCGGCGGCCACGCCGACGTGGACCGAGGGCCCGGTCTTCAACGACCCGCTCGGCACGGACGAGGCCCAGCACGCGATCCGCACCCGCCTGATCCAGCTCACCGACGCGGCCGTGCCCGGCTCGACCATCAAGGTCGCCGTCTACCACGTGTGGGAGGCCCCGGTCGTCGACGCGCTCCTGAACGCCCGTGAGCGCGGCGTCAACGTACAGATCCTGCTCGACTCGACGAGCCGCACGGACCGCCCGAACAACCCCTCGTACGCCAAGCTCGCGACGTCGCTCGGCACGAAGCGGACCGAGAAGTCGTTCGTCGCGCTGTGTCCCACGGACAAGTCCTGTCTGGGCGACCCGCGCCACGGCAAGTCGATCATGCACAACAAGTTCTGGCTGTTCTCCGAGGTCAAGGGCGCCCGCGACGTCGTCGTGGAGACCACGTCGAACTCGACGCCGTCCGCGCACACCAAGTTCTTCAACGACGCGCTGCAGCTCCCGAACAACCCGACGATGTACGACGCGTTCGCCGAGTACTTCGACGACATGGTCCGCATGGACTGGCGGGGCTGGGACTACCGCACGGTCAGCAACGGCCTCTACAAGGCGTACTTCTTCCCGCGCGAGGGCACGGTCAACGAGACCGACACCATGTACTCGGTCCTCAACAACGTCGCGTGCAGCTACCAGGACGCGAACGGCGTGCGGCGGCAGACGAAGGTCCGCGCCTCCATCTTCAAGATCACCCGCAAGCAGATCGCCGACAAGCTGGTCGCCCTGAAGAAGGCGGGCTGCGCGGTCGACCTCGTGTACGCCGAGACCGACAGCGCCAAGAGCCAGGGCGGCACCCCCGGCACCTGGGAGGCCCTGCACAAGCCCGGCGGTCCCGCGCTGCGCTGCTACAACGACGACCGGGACCCGCTCGTGCCCGGCCAGAAGCTGACCACGCCGTACATCATCCACAGCAAGTACGTCCTCATCGACGGCGTGTACGACGGCAAGCGCAACAAGGTCACCTTCACCGGCTCGCAGAACTACACGGCCCCCGCGCTGCGCGAGAACGACGAGGTGATCGTGAAGGTCGACGACGACTCGGTGCACGACACCTACCGCAAGCACTTCGACCGGGTGAAGAAGGTGGCCTGGCCGGGGACCAACGACAAGACCGATCTGTGCCGGGGCGTGAAGCCGCTGCCGCCGGACGGCGAGAAGCCCACCCGCTAGGGCGGTCGGAAGGCCGCCCGGCGGGACGGTGAGAAGCCCGCCCGGCAGGGCGGCGCGGACCCGGTTTGACCCGTACGGACGAGGCCCGTAACCTTGACCGTCGGCGTGTTCCTATGCACGTCCAACCCCTGTAAACCTCATTCCTCCCGGACATCACGCGGAATTCCGCGCGACATCGGGGAGAGGCCGTTCGTGCCCTCGGCGCGGGGCGGCTGGACTGCGGGGGTCCCGTTCCGAGCGAAAGAGAGATCCGCGTGTACGCCATCGTGCGCAGCGGTGGTCGCCAGCACAAGGTTGCTGTCGACGACATCGTTGAGGTTGACAAGATTTCCACCGCCAAGGTTGGCGACACGGTCGAGCTCTCGACCCTGCTCGTTGTCGACGGCGACGCCGTGACCAGCGACCCGTGGGTCCTTGCCGGTATCAAGGTCACCGCCGAGGTCGTGGACCACCACAAGGGCGCGAAGATCGACATCCTTCGCTACAAGAACAAGACCGGCTACCGCCGTCGTCAGGGTCACCGTCAGCAGTACACGGCGATCAAGATCACCGGTATCCCCACGGCTGCGAAGTAAGGGACTGAGACAAGATGGCACACAAGAAGGGCGCATCGTCCACTCGGAACGGGCGCGATTCCAATGCTCAGCGGCTCGGTGTGAAGCGCTTCGGCGGTCAGACCGTCAACGCCGGTGAGATCCTGGTCCGCCAGCGCGGCACCCACTTCCACCCGGGCACGGGCGTCGGCCGCGGCAAGGACGACACCCTGTTCGCGCTGGACGCCGGTGCGGTGGAGTTCGGTACCCACCGCGGCCGCAAGGTCGTGAACATCGTTCCGGTCGCCTGATCCCTTTCCCAGGGCTCAAGGCTCCGTAGAGCGGTTTTCTTCGCGAGGGCGGACCTCACTTCCCGGATTCCGGGAAGCGGGTCCGCCCTTCGCGTGTTGCAGTTGAGACATTTAGTACCTACGTATGCGGCGCTCGCGCCGTTCGTCACTGGAGGCACCCACCATGACCACCTTCGTGGACCGCGTCGAGCTGCATGTCGCCGCGGGTAGCGGGGGCCACGGCTGTGCCTCCGTCCACCGTGAGAAGTTCAAGCCGCTCGGCGGCCCCGACGGCGGCAACGGCGGCCGGGGCGGCGACGTCATCCTGGTCGTCGACCAGTCCGTGACCACGCTCCTGGACTACCACCACAGCCCGCACCGCAAGGCCACCAACGGCAAGCCCGGCGAGGGTGGCAACCGCTCCGGCAAGGACGGCCAGGACCTGGTCCTGCCCGTCCCCGACGGCACCGTCGTCCTCGACAAGCAGGGCAACGTCCTCGCGGACCTCGTCGGCCACGGCACCACGTACGTCGCCGCCCAGGGCGGCCGCGGCGGCCTCGGCAACGCCGCGCTCGCCTCCGCCCGCCGCAAGGCCCCCGGCTTCGCGCTCCTCGGCGAGCCCGGTGACGGCGGCGACGTCGTCCTGGAGCTGAAGACCGTCGCGGACGTCGCGCTCGTCGGCTACCCGAGCGCGGGCAAGTCCTCGCTGATCTCGGTGCTCAGCGCCGCCAAGCCGAAGATCGCGGACTACCCGTTCACGACGCTCGTGCCCAACCTCGGCGTCGTCACCGCGGGCTCCACCGTCTACACCATCGCCGACGTGCCCGGCCTCATCCCCGGCGCCAGCCAGGGCCGCGGCCTCGGCCTGGAGTTCCTGCGCCACGTCGAGCGGTGCTCCGTCCTCGTGCACGTCCTGGACACCGCCACGCTGGAGTCCGACCGCGACCCCGTCTCCGACCTCGACGTGATCGAGGCCGAGCTGCGCGAGTACGGCGCGGGCCTGGAGAACCGGCCGCGGCTCGTCGTCCTCAACAAGGTCGACATCCCCGACGGCCAGGACCTGGCCGACCTGGTGCGGCCCGACCTGGAGGAGCGCGGCTACCGCGTCTTCGAGGTCTCCGCGGTCGCCCACAAGGGCCTCAAGGAGCTGTCCTTCGCGCTCGCCGAGTTCGTCGCCGAGACGCGGGCCGCGAAGCCCAAGGAAGAGGCCACGCGGATCGTCATCCGGCCCAAGGCCGTCGACGACGCCGGATTCACCGTCACCCGCGAGGACGGGACCGACGGCGAGGACGTCGTCTTCCGCGTACGCGGCGAGAAGCCGGAGCGCTGGGTGCGCCAGACCGACTTCAACAACGACGAGGCCGTCGGCTACCTCGCCGACCGGCTCAACCGCCTCGGCGTCGAGGACCAGCTGATGAAGGCCGGGGCCCGCGCGGGCGACGGCGTCGCCATCGGCCCCGAGGACAACGCGGTCGTCTTCGACTGGGAGCCCTCGATGTCCGCCGGCGCGGAGATGCTCGGACGGCGCGGCGAGGACCACCGCATGGAGGCGCCCCGCCCGGCCGCACAGCGCCGCAGGGACCGCGACGCGGAGCGGGACGAGGCGGAGAAGGAGTACGACGAGTTCAAGCCCTTCTAGGCGGGTTCGGGCCGGAGGCCTTGGGCGGGGCGGCAACCGCTGCCCCGCCCGTTGCTGCCAGACCCGGCCTGCCGTCGAAGTGTGACCCTCGGCTGACAGCGAAGGGGCCCCGGAGCGAACTGCTCCGGGGCCCCTTCGCTGTCTCTACGGCACGGCGGGGACGAGCGTAACGGGTGGGCGGGTGGGAGAGCCCCGGCGTGGAGCGCCGGGGCTCTCGGCTGCCGCCCCCGGCCAAGGCCCACGGCCAGTCACGCCGACTCCAGCTCCTCCGCCGGGTCCGCGTCCATCGCCGCCTCCGCGGCGTCCACCGTGTCCGAGGACTCGTCGCGCTGCGCCGGGATCCCCGCCTCCTGGCGGGCCGCGGCGCGGGCGCGGCGGGCGTCGGACTTGGCCGACAGGGCCAGGGCCGCCGCGTTGAAGCGGACGATGGAGGGCGGGTCGGACGGGCCGAGGAGGTGCTCCTTCAGCTCGGCGCGGGCCTCCGCGTACACGTCCGTCTCCGGGGTGCGCACGGCCGCCAGGAGGGCGGGCACGCCGTCCGCCTCGGGCGCCAGGATCGTCGCGGCCCGCACCGTCGGGAAGCCGGAGCGGAAGTCCGCCTCGGACAGGCCGGAGGTGTTGGCGACGGCGTACGGCTTCTCGCTGCTGAGCCAGTCCGAGACGACCGAGGAGACATCGCTGATCAGCAGGTCGGCCTGGTTGAAGCAGGAGAAGATCGCCGGGCGGGACTCGGTGATGATCTGGTGCTCCCACTCGGGCAGCGAGGCCCAGTACGCCGACTCCCAGGCGGCGGTCGCCTCGGCGATCGCGGCCCGGCTGTCGCCGTCGGGCGTGCCCTGGAGCATCATCCGCTCCTGCTCGTCCACGCTCTTGCGGAACTTCTTGGCGGTGAGCAGGTTCAACGCGTCCGTGCGGGCGGCCAGCTCGGCCGCGGCCTCGGGGCCGGGGCGGGCGCCGGAGCGCTTCGCGGCGGCCTCGCGGATCATGGCCTTGATGCGCTCGTTGGCGGCGCCCGCGGCCGGGTTCTGCGAGCCGGTCATCGGGTGCGGCTTGTAGATGAGGCGTACGGCGGGGTCGGCGAGCAGGTGCCGGACGATGTTCTCGCCCGCGAGCACGACCGAGGTGTTGCCGGGGTTGCCGTCCCAGCCCTCCCAGGTCGGGGCGTAGAGGACGGTCGTGTACGCGCCCGTGGGCGGGCCCGCGTACGGGCGGATCGGCGAGAGCTGGGGGCGGCCGACCTCGACCACGTCCTTGTCCTCGACGCCGATGTCGGCGAGCTGGTAGCGGTCGCGGGCGGCGGGTCCCGCGACCCACACCTCGTCGTACGCCTTCGCGTACGGGTTGCAGGACGACAGCTTGTCGCTCTCGCCGTGGTTGATGAAGGCGTGCTTGAGCGAGGGGATGCGCAGGACCTGGGAGGTCTTCGCGGCGTTCGCCGGGTGCAGCATCATCTTCAGCGTCGACGTCTCCAGCGAGAACATCGTGGCGACCTTCGGGAAGCAGATGATCGGCACGTCCGTGGAGTCGATCTTCTGCACCATGAAGCGCTCGCGCAGCACGATCAGCGGGTTGCCGTCGAGCTGGGAGAGCGTGGAGAGCCACATGTTCGCCTGGTACGCGGACGTGGTGCCGCCGGAGAAGTACATGGCGACCGTCGGCTGGTACTCCGCCAGCCACTGGTCGAGCCATTCCATGACGGCCTGGTCGCTCTTCGCGCGCTTCTTCGGCAGCAGCCAGGTCGCCAGGTACGCGGCGCCGCCGCCCATCAGGACGACGGAGATGCCGAGGCCGATGCCGCCCCAGTACGCGTCGGTGGTGGCCGCGGTCAGCAGCAGGCCGGCCGTCGCGGGCACCGAGAACGAGAGCAGGCGGCGGGCCTGCTGGCGGGACAGGATGCGCGGCGGCGCGGCGCTCAGGTGCAGCGCGGAGGCGTCGATGTTGCGCGTGACGATCGGCAGCGTCCGGGCGCGGCGCACCATGACGGCGACGGCCTGGCAGAAGAAGTGCAGGGCGTAGAACGCGAGCAGCGTGATCGTCAGCGGCGACTGCTCGGCCAGCGGCTCGATGCCGTCGACGCGCAGCAGGCCGACGAGGATCAGCATGTCGCGCAGGAGCTGCCGGACGGTGACATCGAAGCGGATCTTGCCCAGGAGGGAGAGCAGACTCGGCTGCTTGTACTGCAGATAGATGTCGAGCGCGAGGTTCGCCGCCGCCGCGGCGACGAACACCGGGACGTACGGGACGAGCGCGGAAACGAGCTGTGCCGTGAAGAGCGCGAACATCGACAGCAGGGCGGTGAGCTGTACGACGCGGCGGCGGGGGGCGAGTCCGGCGGAGGGCACGGGCTTTGGCTCCTGGCGGGGGGCGTAACGGATGGGGGAGGGCGTTACGGGGCACTGCGGGGCAATGCCGGGTAAGCCGGTCATGCGGGGTCCGGACGTGTGGGCGACACTCATCCGGATTAGTGGAAGACCCCTGACCGTATGACGCTCGGTGCCTCGGTAGCAATCTTCCGTGACGCTAATCACCGGATAAAGGGGCAAAGGTAACGGAACCCAGAGTCCGAAATTCGGCCCCTTGACGACTTAGGGCCCCTGTACTTCCGTACGCCGGTCCGGTCGGCGAAACGCACGGGCGCTCCCGCCGCCTCCTCACGTACATTGCTGGTCCACAGCACATGGGGACCATTGGGGAAGTACGTGACAAGGGCCGTGACAGGGGCAAAGGGACGGACGGACGTCGCGGGGGCCCACCGGGTCGTCGTGAAGGTGGGGTCGTCGTCGCTGACCACCGCGTCGGGCGGGCTCGACGCGGACCGCGTGGACGCGCTCGTGGACGTACTCGCCAAGAGCCGCATCGTGGGGGTGGACCGAAGGTCCTCGGTTGAGGGCGGTGGTGGGAGACGGGCGGGCGGCGGGGAGCGCGAGATCGTGCTCGTCTCGTCCGGTGCCATCGCCGCCGGGCTGGCCCCGCTCGGCCTGCGCCGCCGCCCCAAGGACCTCGCCCGCCAGCAGGCCGCCGCCAGCGTCGGCCAGGGCCTCCTCGTCGCCCGCTACACCGCGTCCTTCGCGCGCTACGGCGTCCGCGTCGGCCAGGTCCTGCTCACCACCGACGACACCAGCCGCCGCGCCCACCACCGCAACGCGTCCCGCACCCTCGACAAGCTCCTCGCCATGGGCGCCCTGCCCGTCGTCAACGAGAACGACACGGTCGCCACCGACGAGATCCGCTTCGGCGACAACGACCGCCTCGCCGCCCTCGTCGCCCACCTCGTCCGCGCCGACCTCCTCGTCCTCCTCTCGGACGTCGACGGCCTGTACGACGGCGACCCGGCCGTCCCCGGCACCGCTCGGATCGCCGAGGTCACCGGGCCCGACGACATCGCGCACGTCAAGATCGGCAGCACCGGCAAGGCGGGCGTCGGCACCGGCGGCATGGTCACCAAGGTCGAGGCCGCCCGGATCGCCGCGGCCGCCGGCATCCCCGTCGTGCTCACCACCGCCAGCCAGGCCGCCGACGCGCTCGCGGGCCGCGACACCGGCACCTACTTCCACCCCACCGGACGCCGCTCGGCGGACCGCCTCCTGTGGCTCCAGCACGCCTCCGCGCCCCGCGGCTCCCTCACGCTCGACGACGGCGCGGTGCGGGCGGTCGTCGAGGGCCGCAAGTCGCTCCTTCCCGCGGGCATCGCCGCGGTCGAGGGTGAGTTCATCGCGGGCGACCCGGTCGAGCTGCGGGACACCGCGGGCCGCGCCGTCGCCCGCGGCCTGGTGAACTTCGACGCCAAGGAACTACCGCGCCTCTTCGGTCGCTCCACCCGCGACCTCGCCCGCGACCTCGGCCCCGCCTACGAGCGCGAAGTGGTGCACCGCGACGACCTGGTGGTCCTGCAGCCCTGACCCTGTCCGGGCCGTGCACCACCACCCCGCCCGGCGGTGCACCACCGACCCCGCCCGGCGGTGCATCCCTAGTCCCGCCCGCCCCGGAGACACCAGCGCAAATCAGGCCGAAAACAGGCGCGAACGCCGTGTCACGGCTGGCTCGCCCGAGGTGAAACTCCGCAAAACCGCCCCGCGGGACCGCTTGTCCTGCTCAACTTTGTTGCAAGGCAGTTCCGCACGACCGTTGCATATCCGCACCATCACTGGTTGACATCACTGGTTGAAGGAGGCCGTCGTGAGACGAGTGCGCCCAGGGGCGGCGTCCCGCGGGTCGGCTGAGCGTGCGCTGACAAGCGTCGCCGCGGGGGCGGCGTACGGCGGTGACGCGGCCGACGGTCACGACCGGGAGGCGCGCGAGCGCCAGGCGCGGGACGGCGACGACGGCGAGGCGGCCGACGCACCCCGCCTCTGGCACGTCACGCTCAGCGTGTCCGGCGCCAAGGCGCCCCTCCAAGAGGTCAGGCGCGGCCTGGAACAGCTCGCCCACGACCACCCCTTCCTGCTCACCAGCCGCTACGCCCAGGACCACGCGGAGATCCGCTACTGGGAAGAGGCCCGTGACCTGCACGACGCCGCCGCGGTCGCGCTGCGCCTGTGGGGCGAGCACCGGCAGAGCGCGCAGCTGCCGCCGTGGGAGATCGTGGGCCTCGAAGTCATCGATCGCGACACGTATCACCACCGGATCGCGGAGGGCTACGGGCCGCTGCCCGCGACGCCGGTCGGCGTCCACCCGTTCTAGCCCGCCCGGTCCGGCCTGCGGTTTCCGGGCCCCGGATCCGGGTACCCCGGCGGGGTTACCCCGAATGCGCGGGCGAGCCACCTCGTTCCGCGGTCGGTGGTCAATACCAGCCAGTCTCATGACGCCGGGCCTCGTGCGGCGGTGCACCCCGGACGGCGAGGGGTCCCATCCGGCGAGGGGTCCCATCCGGCGTCCCGTCCCCGATGGCGCGGCGTCGCGCACGGCGGCCCACCCCCGAGGCCAGGCGCCCCGCCCGCCGTCCCGCCCCACGTCTCGTACTGCGGAACAGCGTCTGGACGCCCTGCGACGCGCCGTTACGCTGCCCTCATGACCGCGCTCTCGCCCTACGACAACATGTCCCCGGTCGCCCAGGCCGCCTACCGCTCCCGCGCCGCCGCGGCCACCCTCGCGCCGCTGCCGCGCGCCGAGAAGGACGACGCGCTGCTCGCCATCGCCGACGCCCTCGAAGTGCGCACCGCGGAGATCGTGGCGGCCAACGCCAAGGACATCGCACGCGCCCGCGAGGCCGGTACCAGCGAGGCGATCGTCGACCGCCTCACCCTCACCCCCGAACGCGTCCGCGCCATCGCCGCCGACGTGCGCCACGTCGTCGCCCTGCCTGACCCCGTCGGCGAGGTCGTCCGCGGCTCCACGCTGCCCAACGGCATCGACCTGCGCCAGGTCCGCGTGCCCCTCGGCGTCGTCGGCATCATCTACGAGGCCCGCCCCAACGTCACCGTCGACGCCGCCGCCCTCTGCCTGAAGTCCGGCAACGCGGTGCTCCTGCGCGGTTCGTCCTCCGCGTACGAGTCCAACACCGCGCTCGTCCGCGTGCTGCGCGACGCCGTGCACGGCGCCGGACTGCCCGCCGACGCCGTCCAGCTCGTCCCCGGCGAGAGCCGCGAGTCCGTACGCGAACTCATGCGGGCCCGAGGCCTCGTCGACGTCCTCATCCCGCGCGGCGGCGCCTCCCTGATCCGGACCGTCGTCGAGGAGTCCACGGTCCCCGTCATCGAGACCGGCACCGGCAACTGCCACGTCTACGTCGACGCGCACGCCGACCTCGACATGGCCGTCGACATCCTCATCAACTCCAAGGCCCAGCGCGTCAGCGTCTGCAACGCCGCCGAGACCCTGCTCGTCCACGCCGACATCGCCGACGCCTTCCTGCCCCGCGCCCTCGACGCCCTCGCCGACGCCGGCGTCACCGTGCACGCCGACGAACGCGTCCAGGCATACGCCCCCGGCTCCAAGGCCACCGTCGTACCGGCGACCACCGAGGACTGGGAGACCGAGTACCTCTCGTACGACATCGCCGCCGCCGTCGTCGACGACCTGGAACAGGCCGTCGAACACATCCGGCTGTGGACCTCCGGGCACACCGAGGCCATCGTCACCACCTCGCAGCAGGCCGCCCGCCGGTTCACCCAGCTCGTGGACTCCACGACGGTCGCCGTGAACGCCTCCACCCGGTTCACCGACGGCAGCCAGTTCGGCTTCGGCGCCGAGATCGGCATCTCCACACAGAAGCTGCACGCCCGTGGCCCGATGGGACTGCCGGAACTCACGTCGACGAAGTACATCGTGACGGGCGACGGCCACGTGCGGTGACGGTCGTGCCGCGTGCCCGGGCACGGACGCGGCGCCGCGTGACGGTCGTGCGCGGCGCGCGGCACGTCGCGTGACCCCTGTGGGGTAGTGGGCGTTGAGGGTCACAACCGTCGAATTGCCTTTGCGTCTGCCCAAATTGCCCCTCCCAGGTCTACCCTGGACGGGTGCCGGAGGACGTGGGGGGTTCGCCGTTTCCCGACGGCTGGGAGCCCGACGACGACCGCGACCACGGGGGTGCGGACGAAGAGTTCGCCTCCGTGGTCTTCGACGAGGATTTCGTGCGGGCCGCCGAGATCCATGAACCCACCGCGGTGGAGCGGCTGCTCGCCGCCGCCCAGGCACGCGCCGAGGCATCCGAGGCCGAGGCCCGCAGGAGCCGCTCCCGCCGCCGCGGCCCCCATGGCCCCGGCAGCCCGGACGGCCCGGACGACGACTACGACGACTACCTCTACGAGGGCTACGGCAGCGGCGAGTTCGGCCGCGACGGCGACCTCGACGACTACGATGACCTGGGTGACCAGGAGTTCCTGGAGGACCGCCGAGGGCGCTACGGCCGCCGCGGCGCCAAGGTCCGCTGGCACCGCCCGGTGGCCTGGATGCTCGCCCTCCTGCTCGGCATAGGCATGGTCGCCTTCGCCTTCGCCGCGGTCTACCGGGGGGCGTCGTCCGGCCGCCAGGACCGGATACCCCCGCCCGCCACCACCGAGATCGAGCAGAACGCGGGCCCCAGCGACTCCGGCGGGCCGTCCGCGTCGGCGGAGTTCGGCCAGTCCCCGGTCCCCGCCGAACCCCGCACCCCCTGACCGCCGGGCGCATCCGCCCAGGCCAGCCCCGCCACGACCGCCCGCGTGCGCCGGTGTGTCCAACTGGGCCGTGTGCGTGAGGAGTTGTCAGAACTTGTCGTGTACCAGGGCGTTTACCTGACGGCCCGGAGACCTACCCTGAAGGTATGGGCGGGCCAGGAGAACCACCTGCGGGGACACCCGAGGGCGCTCCCGGTGGTGAGGACGAGTACCGATCCGTCGTCTTCGACGAGTCGTTCGTGCGTGCTGCGCGGCTGCAGGAGTTCTCCGCGCGGGAACGGATGGGCGATCACGCGCGCGCCGTGCGCCGCAGGCCCAACGCCCACCGCCGCCTCTCCCGGCAGGTCGTCGTCCTCGTCGTCCTCATCGCTGTCGCCTTCGGCACCGCGATCTACATGGGCGTACGACACCCGTACGGCAGCCCGGCCGCCAAACGCCCCGACCCGCTGCGGATGACCGTCATACCGCTCGCCCCGCAGGGCCGCGTGCCCGGCTCCGCGAAGGTCGCCGACCTGTTCGCCAAGAGCCCCGCCGCGCAGTTCCGCATCGGCGCGGGCGGCATCAACCTGCCCGCGGCCCGCCGCACCGCCCACTTCTCCGAGGGCCAGGTCGTCTCCGCGCTCGCCACCGCCAAGGACTACCTCGTGCAGTCCTCCCTCGACCCCGAGGTGCTTCTGGGCCGCGCCGTCCGCCCGGCCCGCGTCCTGCTCGACCCCGGCCAGCTCGACCAGTTCGACCGCAGCTTCGCGCACCCCGCAGCCGACGGCAGGCACGCGCCGACCGGCTGGCTGGTGCGGTTCGACGCGGGGCGGACGGCGCTCGCCGACCCCGGCGTGCGCGTCCAGGGCAGCCTGCGCGCCTCCGAGACCGACAAGAACACCCTCGAGGTCGCCTCGGACCACACCTTCGTCTACGCGCTGCGTGCGGCCCGCACCGGCGCCGGCGCACCCGCCTCCCTGTTCACCGTCCGGCGCGAGCTGCACTTCCGCTTCGACCGCGACGACCTGCGCATGCACCAGGCCGAACTGCTCGCCTCCTACGTCCAGGCCGGGCCGCTCACCTGCGCCGCCGACACCACCCGGCAACTGCGGCCGCTGCTCGCGGGCGAGAAGGCGACGGCGGGCGGCCCCGCGGGCACCGACCCCTACGCGACGGGGGACGCCACGGCGCTGTGCGGGACGCTGGCGGGGGCCGCCCAGCCTTCGCTGTGAGCGCGGCCTTCGCTGTGAGCCCGGCCTTAGCTGTGAGCGCGCGCCCGGTGGGGGCGCCGCTGCCCGGTGGGCGCTGCTAGTTGTCGGACGGGCGGTCCGCCGAGCCGTTGGACGCGGAGCCGCCGTCGCCGTTGCCCTGGCCGCCCTGCGAGCCCTGGTCGCTCTGGCCGCCCTGCCCGGTGAACTTCCCGCGCAGCTTGCCGCCCAGGTCGCCCGCGCCGCCCGCGATGTCGTTGACCAGCTTCATCAGCGGGTCCTTGCTGGTGCGCACGTTCTCCGCGTACGACGACGCGGACTGGCGGAAGGAGTCGCTGACCGACGTGTCCTTGTCCTCCTCGCGGCGCGGGTAGTGACCGTCCATGATCCGCTGGTAGTCGCGGGTCGCCGCCCACTTCTTCAGCTCGGCCGCGCGCACGGTGGTGAAGGGGTGTGAACGCGGCAGCACGTTCAGGATCTTCAGGACGGAGTCGCGCAGGTCGCCGCCCGCCTCGTACTCCTCGGCCTGCTCCAGGAACGCGTCCACGTTCATCTCGTGCAGGTGGTTGCCACCCGCGATCTTCATCAGGCCGCGCATGGACGCCTGCAGGTCCTGGCCGACCAGCAGACCCGCGCGGTCCGCGGACAGCTCGGACTTGCGGAACCACTCGCGCAGCGCGGTCACGATCGCCATGATCGCGACATTGCCCAGCGGGATCCACGCGACCTTCAGGGCGAGGTTCGTGAGGAACAGCAGGATCGTGCGGTACACGGAGTGGCCGGAGAGGGCGTGGCCCACCTCGTGGCCCACCACCGCGCGCATCTCCTCCTCGTCGAGCAGCTCGACCAGGCCGGTCGTCACGACGATGATCGGCTCGTCCAGGCCGATGCACATGGCGTTCGGCTTCGGGTCCTGCTGGACGTACATCGCCGGGACCTTCTCCAGGTCCAGGATGTAACAGGCGTCCCGCAGCATCGTGTGCAGGTGCGTGAACTGGGCGTCGGAGACCCGCACCGAGTCCGAGAGGAACAGCAGCCGCAGGCTGCGCTCCGGCAGCAGTCCGCTGAGGGCCTTGAAGACCGTGTCGAAGCCGCTGAGCTTGCGCAGGGCCACCAGGGCCGAGCGGTCCGCCGGGTGCTCGTACGCCCGCGAGGAGATGCCGGGGAAGCGCCTGCGCTGTCGGCTCGGCACGTTCTCCTGCCCGTCCCCAGCGCCGTTGTCGTTGCCGTCGGTCATGCCGCATCCCCCATGTCTTGTCCTCATTCCTGCCCCCGAGGTGGGGCCCAGCCTAGGCGGAGATACCGTGACAGGGCAGCACACAGAAGGAGTCATCCGCCATGGAGCACATCTCCGCAGCCGAAGCCCTCACCGTGGCCGCCCACGCGGCCGAGAAGCAGGGCGCGGGCAACCTGCTCCGCGTCGTGCTGATCGTGATGGTGGTGGGTTGTGTCCTGGTGGCGTGGCTACTGCTGAGGGGCTACCGACAAGGGAACGCACAGGAGCCCGGGGATGGTTCCCGTGATGCTGGGGGCGGTTCCGGGAACGCCGGGGACGGTGCGGTCGGTTCCGGGAACGCCGGGGACGGTGCGGTCGGTTCCGGGAACGCCGAGGCCGGTTCCCGAGACGGTGAGGACGGTTCCCGGGGCGGCGAGGAGCGCCAGGGCGCCGCCGCCGATGGCCGCGACGCCTGACGCCACGTACCGGAACGGCGGAGTCGGCGTGATCGGCGGTCGGGTGCCCGCATACGATGGGCCCCGAGTCTTTGTCCCGATCCCACAGCCCGGATAGGTCCTGCTGACGATGAGCCTCCAGAGCACTGCCACCGCCCAGCTGGTCTCCCTCGCCTCCGAGGGCGAGCACGCCGGCAACCACGAAAGCCTCAGCCCGTACATCACCGGTGGCGGCGCCCTCCTGGTGCTGCTCCTGCTGCTGTGGATCACCACCCGCTTCAACCGCGACCGCTGAGCCCCGGGCCGCCCGCCGAGGCGCCTTGGAACTGAGCCCCGCGACGGGGCCGGTAGTGTCTGCACGCATGGGAGAGCAGGACATGCCTACCGGCCCGCAGGGCGGCCCCGGCTCCGGCCCGGCGAGCGCCGCCAAGCGCCGCCTCGGCGTCATGGGCGGAACGTTCGACCCGATCCACCACGGACACCTGGTGGCGGCCAGTGAGGTCGCCGCCCAGTTCCACCTCGACGAGGTCGTGTTCGTGCCGACGGGGCAGCCGTGGCAGAAGAGCGACAAGAACGTCTCGCCGGCCGAGGACCGCTATCTGATGACGGTCATCGCGACCGCCGAGAACCCGCAGTTCTCGGTCAGCCGCATCGACATCGACCGCGGCGGCGCCACGTACACCACGGACACCCTGCGCGATCTGCGCCGCCTCAACCCCGAGACCGACCTCTTCTTCATCACGGGCGCCGACGCGCTCGGCCAGATCCTCACCTGGCGCGACACCGAAGAGCTGTTCTCGCTGGCACACTTCATCGGCGTCACCCGGCCCGGCCACACCCTGGCCGACCCCGGCCTGCCCGAGGGCGGCGTCTCCTTCGTGGAGGTACCGGCCCTGGCGATCTCGTCCACGGACTGCCGTACGCGAGTCGCCAAGGGGGACCCCGTCTGGTACTTGGTGCCGGACGGCGTGGTGCGTTACATCGACAAGCGCGAGCTGTACCGCGGCGAGTGAGCCGAGAGGGGCACCGGTGAACGACCGACAGTACGACCCGTACGCGGGCCAGGACCCGTACGCGGGTCAGTACGCGGCTGACGCGGCGGACCAGTACGAGGTCGTCGGGTACGACGAGTACGGGCGGCCGGTGTACCAACTGGTGCAACAGCCCCAGGTGCCCCCGCAGGCGGCGCCCGCCTACGACACGTACGCCGGGCAGCAGCAGCCGCAGGGGTACGGCTACGACCCGTACAACTCCGGGGCCTCTTACGAGGGTGGGGGTGCGTACGGCACCCAGGAGCAGACGGGGTGGGTCCCGCAGCAGCAGTCCCCCCAGACACAGCAGTCCCCCCAGGCACGGCAGCCGCAGCAGTCACCGCAGCCCCAGCATGAGCAGCACGCGCAGCAGCACCACCAGCCGTCGCAGCAGCAACAGCGGCACCCCGACTCTTCCTTGGACCAGGAGGCCGGGCCGGAGCAGCCGGGCGCGGGCGGGGAAGCGCCGGAGTACCGCACCGAGCAGTTCTCGTTCATAGAGGAACCGGACGAGGAATCCGAAGACGTCATCGACTGGCTGAAGTTCACCGAGAGCCGCACCGAGCGGCGCGAGGAGGCCAAGCGGCGCGGGCGTTCGCGCGTGGTCGCGCTGGCCGTCGTACTCGTCCTGGCCGTCGTCGGCGGCGTCGGCTACCTGTGGGCCTCGGACAAGCTGCCCGGCGGCGCGGAGGAGAAGTCCGGCGCGCAGGCGGCCGACGGACCCCAGAAGCGCGACGTCATCGTCGTCCACCTGCACAACACCAAGGGCGGCGGCACCTCCACCGCGCTCCTGGTGAACAACACCACCACCAAGCGCGGCAGCACCGTCCTGCTCCCCGACTCCCTGGCCCTGACCGGCGACGACGGCAGTGCGACGACGCTCGCCAAGTCCGTCGACGACGACGGCTCGACCGGTACCCGCGAGGAGATCGACACGGCCCTCGGCACGCATGTCGAGGGCACCTGGCGCCTGGACACTCCCTACCTCAACAACCTCGTCGAACTCGTCGGCAACATCGACATCGACACCAACGCCGACGTCCCCGACCCGAAGTCGAAGAAGAAGGGCGAGGCGCCGCTCGTCAAGAAGGGCGAGCAGCAGACCCTCAGCGGGCCGATGGCCGTCGCGTACGCCACCTACCGCGCCCCCGGCGAGGCCGAGACCGCGCAGCTCAGCCGGTTCGGGCAGGTCATGCAGGGCGTACTGCGCAAGCTGTCGTCCGACCCGCAGGCCGCCACCGTCACCGTGCAGTCGCTCGCGCAGATCCTCGACCCGTCGCTGAAGGAGAAGGACCTCGGCACCTTCCTCGCGAAGCTCGCCGACCACGCCAAGGGCGGCGACTACGCCACCGCGCTCCTGCCCGTCCAGGAAGACGGGACGCTGACCGAGAAGGCCAGCGCCAGCGTGGTCAAGGACGTCCTCGGCGGCGCCGTGAAGAGCCCGGAGAAGGGCGCGGCCGTCCGGGTCGGCGTGCGCAACGCCACGGGCGCCAAGGAGTCCACGGAGAAGGCCCGCATCGCGCTGGTCAACGGCGGCTACACCTTCGTCGACGGCGGCTCCGGCTCGTCGGCGTCGTCGTCGCAGGTCACGTACGCGGACGCGGCCAAGAAGGCGGAGGCGCAGGAGGTCGCCAAGACCCTCGGCCTGCCCGTCGGCGCGGTCCGCAAGGGCAAGACGGCACCGAACGCGGACGTGTCGGTGGTGCTCGGCGGGGATTACTAGGCCCGGTGGGAGGGGGCCCTTTCCGGGTTGGTGGGGGAGGGCCCCCTCGGGTGTTCCCGGGGTGTTCCTGGAGCGGTCCCGGCGTGGTCCGGGCATGGTCCCGGAGGGGCCGAAACAATCTTCTGGGGAGCCGTGCGCGGTCCGTGAGACCCTTGACGGGTATTGCCCATCTCAAGGAAAGCTCTCTAGTGACCGCCACGGACCGCTCCACCGAGCTCATCACCGTCGCCGCCCAGGCGGCCGCCGACAAGCTCGCGCACGACATCATCGCGTACGACGTCAGCGACGTGCTGTCGATCACGGACGCCTTCCTGCTCGCCTCCGCGCCCAACGACCGCCAGGTCAAGTCGATCGTCGACGAGATCGAGGAGCGCCTCAACAAGGAGCTCGGCGCCAAGCCGGTGCGCCGCGAGGGCGACCGCGAGGCCCGCTGGGTCCTCCTCGACTACGTCGACATCGTGGTGCACGTCCAGCACAGCGAGGAGCGTGTCTTCTACGCCCTCGAGCGCCTGTGGAAGGACTGCCCCGAGATCGAGCTGCCCGCCGAGGCCAAGGCCACCCGCGGCAAGGCCGCCGAGCACGCCGACCGGCAGCAGGCCGCCGAGGAGGCCGGAGCCCTGCGCGAGCTGGGCGGTGAGCTGCGGTGAGCAACCGCGGCTGCCGGATCATCCTGTGGCGGCACGGCCAGACCGCCTGGAACCTGGAGCGCCGCTTCCAGGGCACCACGGACATCGAGCTGACCGATGTCGGCCTGGCCCAGGCCCGGCGCGCCGCCCGGCTGCTCGCCTCCCTGAAGCCGGACGCGATCATCGCGTCCGACCTCAGGCGGGCCGCCGCCACCGCCGCCGAGCTGGCCGCCGTCACGGGCCTCGACGTCACCCACGACGAGTCCCTGCGCGAGACCTACGCCGGGGCCTGGCAGGGCCTGACCCACGACGAGATCATCGCCCGGCACGGCGAGCAGTACGCCGCGTGGAAGCGCGGCGAGCCGGTGCGCCGCGGCGGCGGCGAGCTGGAGACCGAGGTGGCCGACCGCGCCGCCCCCGTCGTCCTGCGGCACGCCGAGAAGCTGCCCGACAACGGCACGCTGGTCGTCGCCAGCCACGGCGGCACCATCCGCACCACCATCGGCCGCCTCCTCGGCCTGGAGCCGCACCACTGGGAGGGCCTGGGCGGGCTCACCAACTGCTGCTGGTCGGTCCTCGGCCAGGGCGCGCGCGGCTGGCGCCTGCTCGAGCACAACGCGGGCACGCTGCCCGAGCCGGTCCTCGGCGACGACGACTAGCGGATTTCGCGTTCGGGCAGGTCGCAGGCTAAAGTTCTTCTTGTTCGCCCGCCGAGCGGGAAGAACACGCGGGGCTATAGCTCAGTTGGTAGAGCGCCTGCATGGCATGCAGGAGGTCAGGAGTTCAATTCTCCTTAGCTCCACTCGATCGACAAGCGGCGTGTGCTCACGGAAAGCGTGAGCCGCGTCGCTTTCGTCATTTTCCACGGCCTTCGTCCGTACGTCTTCCACGGCCTTCGTCCGTGCGTGGCGGGGGTCCTTGCCACCTGCACCCCCTTACTGCGCCACCTGCATCCCCTGACGCCGACGGACGGCGCTCCCCTCCTCACACGGGCATGTCATCGTGCTCAAGGTCGCGAAGCTGCCGCATCCGCTCCGTCGTCTCCTCGTCGTCCGGCGTGTACGCCACGATCCGGCAGTCCGGCATCCCGTTGATGGACAGCGACACCGACGTCATCCGCAGCTCGCCGACCGCCTTGTGCCAGAACGTCTTCACCCGCGGCCCCGGCGGCACCACATCGCCGCTCGCCCACAGCGCCGCGAACTCCGGGCTGGCCGCGGACAGTTCCCGGATGAAGTGCTCCCAGGCGGGCTCGCCCACATGCCGGCCGTACTCCCCGCGCAGCGTCGCCACCATCAGCGGCAGCTCCGCATCCCGGAAGACCAGCGGACAGTGCTTCACCGGCACCACGAACAGCGTCCACAGCACGTTCTCCACGCCTATCGCCTCGATCGGCGGGATCAGGAAGAGGTCTCTGTAGGCGGGGTTGGTGGCGAGGATGTCGTACCGCGCGTTGTACACCGCCGCCGGATACGGATCCAGGGCGTCGATGATGGTCTGGACGTCCGGGCTCACCGCCTGCGCGGCCGCCTCGTGCCGGGAGGCGTACGGCACTTCCGCCAGGTGGTAGAGGTGCTCGCGCTCCGGCTGGTCCAGGCGCAGCGTGCGCGCGACGGCGTCCAGGACCTGGGCGGAGGCGTTGATGGGACGGCCCTGCTCCAGCCACGTGTACCACGTCACACCGACGCCGGAGAGCTGGGCGACCTCCTCGCGGCGC
The DNA here is from genome assembly GCF_014650815.1 of Streptomyces flavofungini. Taxonomy (GTDB): domain Bacteria; phylum Actinomycetota; class Actinomycetes; order Streptomycetales; family Streptomycetaceae; genus Streptomyces; species Streptomyces flavofungini. The sequence goes on along the minus strand of NZ_BMVR01000001.1, from coordinate 363,252 downwards.
AGGCCCGGCGTGCGGCGCCGGGGGCCGGGCGGCATGCCCACGTCGGCCGGGGTGACCCGGGCTCTGCGGCCTCGCAGGAACGCGGCCAGCTCGGGGCGGCGCCGGGAGGACGTGGTGGCGGGCGTGGGGCAGGGCGGCGCGGCGGGGGGCGCGGGTGGGAATGCCGTGTCCGCCGGTTCCGTGCGCGCGTCGCCGGCCGTACGTGCGCCGCCGGCCGTACGCGTGGCGCCAGTCGTACGCACGGCGCTTGTTGTGCGCGCGGCCGGTCCCGTGCGCGGTGCCCCCGTCATGTCCATCGTCGTCACATCCCCCATGGTCCGTGCAAAATCCGTGCCTGTGCCCGACCGTGCCAGGTGCTGCCAGTACCAGCATCAGCGGGCTCTCACTACCTGTACCGGGCCGCGCCCACGCTCGGGGCATGACGACTACGACCCCACCCACGGCGGCCCCCGCCTCAACTCCTGGATCCAGTAAAGCGCCCGGCACTGACATCCGCCCCGGACGGATCCTCGCGGCCGTGCTCACCGCACAGTTCATGGCGCTGCTCGACGTGTTCATCGTCAATGTCGCCGCGCCCACGATCCGCGTCGAACTGGACGCGTCCGGCGCCGGGCTGCAGCTCGTCATCGCCGGCTACACCATCACGTACGCCGTCCTGCTGATCACCGGCGCGCGCCTCGGAGAACGACTCGGCCACCGCCGCGTCTACCTCGTCGGGCTCGCCGTGTTCACCGCCGCCTCGCTCGCCTGCGGGCTGAGTCAGAGCACCGGCCAGCTGATCGCGTTCCGGCTCCTGCAGGGCGCGGGCTCCGCCGTCCTCATCCCGCAGGTGCTCAGCCTCATCCAGCGGAACTTCACCGGCGAGGCCCGGATGAAGGCCCTCGGCGCCTATTCCGCGGTCCTCGCCACCGGCGCCGCCGCCGGGCAGGTCGTCGGCGGCCTCCTGGTCAGCGCCGACCTGTTCGGTACCGGCTGGCGCCCGGTGTTCCTGGTGAACGTGCCGGTCGGCCTGGTCCTGCTGGCCGTCGCCGCCCGGGTGCTGCCCCGTGACGACCGCAGCGAGCCCGGGCGGGCGCGCGGGCTCGACCTGCCGGGGCTCGTCATGCTCGGCGCCGCCGTCTCGGCGTTCACGGTGCCGCTCGTGCTCGGAGAGCAGGAGGGCTGGCCGCTGTGGACCTGGGTCTCCCTCGGCGCCGCGGCCGTGATCTTCGCCCTGTTCTGCGGGTACGAGGGGCGGCTCGCCCGGCGCGGCGGGGCGCCGCTGATCTCGCCCCGGGTCCTGCGGGTGCCGGGCATGGGTCTCGCCGTGTTCCGGCTCGGCGCGGTGATGGCGGTCAACTCCGGCTTCCTGTTCGTGCTGTCCCTGCACGTGCAGGGCGGCCTCGGCTACAGCGCGCTGCGCGCGGGGCTGACGTTCGCGCCGTCCGCGATCGTCTTCGGAGTGGTCGGTCTGACCTGGCGCAAGTGGTCCGTGCAGCTGCAACGGGCGCTGATTCCGGGCGGGTTCGCCCTCGCGGCGGTCTCCTGCGTCGCGGTGGGGCTGCTGCTGCGGGACGGCGGCGACGGCGGCATCTGGCTGTACGCGGCGTTGGTGGGCGGCGGCGTCGGCATGTCCCTCGGATTCAGCCCGACCCTCACGCGCGCGTTGGCGACGGTACGGCCCGAGGAGGCGGCGGACGCCAGTGGCTTCCTCGCCACCGTCACCCAGCTCGGGCAGCTCACCGGCGTCGCCGTCTTCGGCGCGATTTTCCTCGCCGGGATTGAGTCACAGGGGGCTCCTGGGGCGTATTCATCGGCGGACGCGCTCCTGGTGAGCTTCTACGCGCTCGCCGCGGCGGCTGCCCTGGGGGCCGTGTCCGGACTGGTACGTAGGCGTCGCTGACCGTCTCGCCGTGGTCGTGGCAGAATCGACGGGGCCGGAAGGGGACTGCACCAAAGCGCCGACGGTGACCCGACGGGAGGGAGAGCGCGATGCCTTCGAGCATCCTCGAAGAGGCCGGGGGCCTCTTCGAAGTGGCGGACATACAGGTCGGCGATGCCACGCTCCTCCACTGCCCTTCCTGCGGTTCGGCCCACGTGGCTCAAGTCCTCGGTGACAACGGCGGAGTCAGTTACGTGTGCACCGCCTGCGGCCACAGCTGGAGCTGATCGATGGGTGCACACAGGCGTAAATGCGACTGGTGCGGCAGTGGTACGCCGATCGTCCGCGACATGGAGCCGGTCAACCCGGACTACCAGTACTGGTGCGAGGAATGCGCGCGGGCGCTGATCATAAAGGGCGACCCCATCGAGACGTACCGCGAGCTCGAAGGCGAGCCGATCTACGGCCGCCTGCTCGACGAGCACTGCACCCTCAAGCGCTTCTACTCGTTCGCCACCGCCTGAGCCCTCCACGTGGCCGTCCGGCCCCCGCACGCGGCACCCTGGACCCCCTGCGCGGAAACCCCAGAGCGACGGCCGCGGCGACGGCGAGGAAGCCGACAGCAGCCAGTGGATAGATCGCCGACAGTGTCATCTCGCCAAAATCCTGGGCGAGTTCAGGCCGACCATGGCCGTGCGGCACCCACCACAGCGCGTACGAACAGAACACCAGCGCAAGGCCGCCCGCCGCCGCCCACCGCCCCCGGCCACCCCACCGCGCCGCACGCGTCCACAGCAGCAGCGCCATCGGCACGCACCACACCCAGTGGTGCGACCACGACACCGGACTGACCAGCAGCGCGGTCGCCGCACAGGCGACCGCGCCCCAGGCCCGCTCCCCGCGCGCCGCAGCGGCCACCGCCACGCCCAGCCCGGCCACACAGACCACCGCCGCCCCGACCGCCCACCAGGCACCCGGCTCCGGGGTGTGCAGCAGCCGCGCCAGCACCCCGCGCACCGACTGGTTCGCGGTGTTCTCCGCCCGCCCCGCGCGGCCCGCCTCGAAGACCACCCGCGTCCAGAAGTTCCGGGAGGCGCCCGGCAGCACCGCGGCCGCGAGCAGCGTCGCCCCCAGGAACGCGGCGGCGGCCACGCACGCGTGCCGCACGGCCGGCCGCCACGCACCCCGCCGTACCCCCGCCACGGCACCCACCAGCAGCAGGAAGACCACGAACAGCGCGGGCGTGAGCTTGATCGCCGCGGCGACCCCGATGCCCACCCCCGCCCACCGGTGGTCCGGGCGCCGCGTAAGGCTCCACAGCACCAGCACGGCCAGCAGCAGATTGACCTGCCCGTAGCGCAGCGTCGTCCACACCGGCTCCACCCAGACAGCCACCGCCGACACCCACAGAGCCGTCTCCACGCGCGCGTGCCGCCGCTCTCCCACCAGCCGCAGCGACAGCCGCACGAACGCGAACACGAGCAGCAGGTTCCCGACCGTCGCGAGCGGACGCAGGTCCACCGGGTCCAGCAGCGTCAGCGGTATGAACAGCAGCGCCGCGAACGGCGGGTACGTCATGGGGAGGTCGTACTCGGTGGCACGCAGCGCGTACAGGTCGGCGCCCGTACGCGCGGCCTCGCCCTCCGCGCGGTAGACCATCAAGTCGACCATCGAGACGTCGGCCGCGCGCTGCGCGGCCCAGAAGAGGGCGAACGAGAGCACGCAGCCCCCGGCGGCCAGGGGTATGCGGCGGCGGATGACAACGCTGGCGATCACGGACACGAGGCGGGACGCTAACGACCGCGTGTGTCCGGGACGGAAACGATTTGGTGGACCCCGGGGGTGACCGTGTAATGTTTGCGGAGCCGCCGGGGAAACCGGGCGGAGCAGCAGCAAGGGGCTATAGCTCAGTTGGTAGAGCGCCTGCATGGCATGCAGGAGGTCAGGAGTTCAATTCTCCTTAGCTCCACAGCAGATGAGCGGGCCACCCGAATCGGGTGGCCCGCTTTTCGTGTGCCCCGGGGCTTTTCCGTGGGCCCAAGGAGGGTGCCGGTTCGGGACGGGTGCCTACGGAGTGTGCGGGCGCGCGGCCTCGGGCTGCGCCTGGAACGTGTGCTTCCAGGAGCTGTACGGAGAGCCCGGTCACACACCCAGGCCCTTCGTTGTGAGCTCCACGCCGAGCGGCCCCCGTACGCGTCGCTCAGGCCACCCGCACCGCCCTTGCAGCCGTCACCGCCCGCTGCCGAGCGCCCTGCGCCCCCGGCCGCGAGGCAGCATCGGCAGGCCCGCCGACGGCGCCTGCGCCGGGAGCGCTGCCGGGGCCTCCTCGATGCGCAGGGCCAGCGCCGGACAGCGGCGCACCGCACGCTGCGCACGCGCCTCCGAGTAGCGCGGCACCGCGGCCTCCGCGACCGCCGGGAAGCCGTCCGGGCCGAGCTGGATCAGCTCCGGGACGATGTCCGCGCACAGCCCGTGGCCCTGGCACAGCGTCCAGTCGACGGCGAGCTTGCGCCCGCTCGACGCCTCCCCCTGGGGACTGTCGTCCTGGAGCGGAAGGACCCCCTCCACGGGCCGCCCGCACCCGTCGCCCAGGACATGCGCGGCGAGATCGTCCGTGAACGCCGCGATCGTCGACTCCAGGAACGCCGCCGAGCCGTCCGGATGCTTGCACGCACCCCGCCGCTTCACCGCCCGCGTCACCTCGCGCAGCGCCTCCAGGGCGGTGGGCCCACCGCCGTCCAGGACGTCGGCGAGCCCGCGCGCGGCGGCCGGCAGGCCCAGATAGCAGGGCCCGCACTGACCGGCGCTCTCCCCGGCCAGCCAGTTCGCCACGTGCAGCGCCTCGCCCAGCGGACACGTGCCCGGGCCGAGCGGCAGGATCGCGCCCGCGCCGAGCGCGCCCCCGCAGGCCTCCAGGGCCGCCCGGGACACGACCGCGTCGTGCGCGGTGACCGCGTCGAGCCACTTGCCGTGATAGCCGCCCGTGAGCACGCCCTGTGGCAGCGGCGGTGCACCGGCGAGCTGCAGAACATACCGAAGGGGCACGCCCGTTGGGACCTCAAGGACCATGGGCCGGGCGACGGCTCCGGAAAGCGTCAGCAGCACGGTGCCCGGCTCGTCGCGCAGGCCGGTGCGCCGGTAGCGGTCCGCGCCGATGCGGGCGGCGATGGCCAACTGCGCGAACGTCTCCGCGTTCGACAGGAGTGTCGGCGCGCCGCCCACCCCGGAGTCGGACGTCCGCACCTTGCGCCCCGGAGGCAGCGCCGGGCCGCCGTCCGCGGAGCGCACCAGGGCCGACGACTCACCGGTGACCATGCGCACGGGATTGCGCTGCACGCGCGCGCGGAGGATCGATCCGCGCCGGTTGCTCAGCCCCCGCTCGGCGAGCGCGGCCTGCATCGAGGCCTCCGTGGAGTCCCGGGTCACGCCGATGACGAGCGTGCGCGCGCCCAGCGCCTCGGCGGCAAGGAGCGCGCCGTCCAGGATGAGGTGCGGGGCGCGGTTGATCAGCACGGTGTCCTTGCGGCATGCGGGCTCGTCCTCGCTGCCGTTGACGACGACCACGGGACGTACGCCCCGGCGGATCGCGGACTCGGCGACGGCCCGCAGCTTCTTGGCGAACGGGAAGCCCGCGCCGCCGCGGCCGCGCAGCGAGATCTGCTCGGCCAGCGTGGCGAGCTGCTCGCCCGCGATCGGTTCCAGCGGGCCGTGCACCTTCAGGTGCATGGCCAGGTCGAGCCGCTCGACCAGATCGAAGCCCGAGGTCAGGAGCGGAAGCCCGACGACACGGACTTCGGGGACGTCGGGCAGTGACGCGTTCACTTGCTGCCTCCGGTGGACGCGTTCCAGGGTTCGCCGGTGCTGGGCGCCTGGAAGGGGCCGGGTAGCTGTTGGGTGGCGGGGCCGTCGTCGTACCCGGGGTCGGGCACGGGCAGGGGATCGTGCACGGGCGGGTGGTAGGCGGGCTGCGGGCCGGTGCCGTACGAGGGGTCGTACGGGTCGGCACCCCTGGAGCCGAAACCCCTGTCTCCGTAGTCGTGCTGTGTGTCCTGGGCGTCCCGGCGGTCGTAACCGCGGCCCGGCGGCTCGTAACCGGTGTCTACGGAGTCGTATCCGGCCTCTACGGAGTCGTAGCCGTTGTCCACGGAGTCGTACGGCAACGAGGTCGAGGGCGCCTCGGCCGGAGGGGGCGGGGAGGGCGCGGGCCAGCGGGGGGTCATCGTGGGCAGGACCTCGGTGGGCTGGAGGTCCAGGCGCAGGGACGAGTCGGGTTCGGAGGGCGCGGCCAGCGCGCGGTAGGCAGCGGCGATGCCGACGACCGGGGGCTGGTCGGGCGGGGCGGCGGCGCGGCCCGACGCGGTGCCGGGCAGCGGGGCCGACGCGGTGTCCCGGGTGGACGCGGGGGCCTCGCGGCGGCGGGCGCGGTCGGGCGCGGGCCGGGCGTCGGGTTCGAGGAGGGCGAAGATCCGCGCGGCCACCTTGCGCTTGACCGGACGCGGCGCCGCGCGCAGTGCCACTGCCCCGGCGACCGCGAGCAGGCACAGGCAGTACAGGGCCACCACCCACGGCTTCGGCGGGCGGCCCGCGTACAGGCCGTGGATCAGGGCCGCGCACCAGGCCGGGTAGGCCAGCATGTGCAGCGCCCGCCACCGGGACGCGACCTGGACCGGCGAGGCGAAGGAGCTGCGCAGCGCGCCGGTGACGCTGGTGGTGATCATGAGGAGCCCGGCGAGCGAGCCCAGGCCGATGAGCCCGTCACCGCCGCCGAATCCGAGCCCGAAGGGCACCAGGGCGCCGACCGCGGACACATGGTCCAGGGCGAGCTTCACGGTGCCGTGCAGCAGCAGGAAACCCACCGACGCGACCGCCGTGGCCCGGTGCACGGCCTGGGCGAGCAGCCGCTGGCGGGAGCGCAGGAAGAGCCGGTCCGACGCGACCAGGCCCCACATCACCGAGGCCGTCAGGGACACGAGCGAAAGGACGCCGGTGGTGAAGTCGAGGGCGGCACGGAAGTCGTCGCCGCCCGCGAACACGAGCAGGGGTATCAGCAGCAGCGCGGTCGTGGTGACGATGCCGCGGGCCGCTCTGCCGGGCGCGCGGAAGGACGGGAAACCCGGTGCTGAGGGCGGTGCGGGCGGCGGGAAGGGCGCGGATGCCGGGGAGGGGCGCCGCGGCGAGGAGGGGTGCTGCGGCGGCGTTGCGGGTGACGCGGGACTTCTACGGCTCTTGCGGTGCGGGTTCAGAGGGTTCATGGGGGCGACTCCGAAATGGTCCGGTCGCCGCATGCTAAGTCGAGCCATACCGATGGGTACGTGGTTTGAGTTATTGCGTTGTTATCAAAGCGCGACTCGATCTTGGCGTTGCCCCGATAGTGGTCGGTACGCGGAGTAACCCTTGGCCAGGGGTGGGGTTCCCGGGCCCTCCGGGGAGGTACCACGGCTCTCCGGGGGATACGGACAAAGCGCGTGGCCCGGCTCCGAAGCGCTGCGGTACCCTGACGCCATGCGTGCCGTACGCCTTCTGCTTAGCGGGCCGCGCTGATCAGTCCCGACCGCCCAGTGAGCGCGGTCGGAATCGGCGCGGCGTCCCCTCCTGTGCGAGGGGCATTTTTATTTGGCCGTCCGGCCATTTCCGCAGGCAGAGACGATCGATGGAGCTTTGAGGACCATGAGCGAGACGAATTCCTCCGCCACTGCTGAAAGCGCGGCAGGCGCGGGAGGCGCCCCCTCCGCCGCCGAGGCAGCCGCCCCGCACCGCTACACGGCCGCCCTGGCAGCCGAGATCGAGGCGCGCTGGCAGGACTTCTGGGACGCGAACGGCACGTACGAAGCACCCAACCCGAGCGGCGACCTGGCAGGTGACCAGGCGATCGTCGAGCGGCCCAAGAAGTTCATCATGGACATGTTCCCGTACCCCTCCGGTGCGGGCCTGCACGTCGGCCACCCGCTGGGCTACATCGCCACGGACGTCTACGCCCGCTTCCAGCGCATGACCGGCCACAACGTCCTGCACTCCCTGGGCTTCGACGCCTTCGGCCTGCCCGCCGAGCAGTACGCCGTGCAGACCGGCACGCACCCGCGCGTGTCGACGGAAGCCAACATCGAGAACATGAAGGCACAGCTGCGCGCCCTGGGCCTGGGCCACGACAAGCGCCGCTCCTTCGCGACGATCGACCCGGACTACTACAAGTGGACCCAGTGGATCTTCGTACAGATCTTCAACTCCTGGTACGACGACGAGGCGAAGAAGGCCCGCCCCATCGCCGACCTGATCGCCCAGTTCGACTCCGGTGAGCGCGCCGTACCGAACTCCACGCGCGCGTGGAGCGCACTGGACGCCCAGGAGCGCGCCGACGTCCTGAGCGGCTTCCGCCTGGCCTACGCCTCCGACGCCCCCGTCAACTGGTGCCCGGGCCTGGGCACCGTCCTGGCCAACGAGGAAGTCACCGCCGACGGCCGCTCCGAGCGCGGCAACTTCCCCGTCTTCAAGGCCAAGCTGCGCCAGTGGAACATGCGCATCACCGCCTACGCCGACCGCCTGCTGGACGACCTGGACGCGCTGGACTGGCCCGAGGCCATCAAGCTGCAGCAGCGCAACTGGATCGGCCGCTCCGAAGGCGCGCGCGTCGACTTCCCCGTCGGCTCCGAAGACGACGCGATCACCGTCTTCACCACCCGCCAGGACACCCTGTTCGGCGCCACCTACATGGTCCTGGCGCCCGAGCACGAGCTGGTCGACACCATCGTCCCGGCCGCCTGGCCCGAAGGCACCCACGACGTGTGGACGGGCGGCCACGCCACCCCCGCCGAGGCCGTCGCCAAGTACCGCGCCTTCGCCGCCGCCAAGTCCGACGTCGAGCGCCAGGCCGACGCCAAGGAGAAGACCGGCGTCTTCACCGGCGCGTACGCGACGAACCCCGTCAGCGGCGAGCAGGTCCCCGTCTTCATCGCCGACTACGTACTGATGGGCTACGGCACCGGCGCCATCATGGCCGTCCCGGCGCACGACTCCCGCGACTTCGCCTTCGCCCGCGCCTTCGAACTGCCGATGCGCTGCGTCGTCGAGCCCGCGGACGACCGCGGCACCGACCCCGCCACATGGGACGACTCCTTCGACTCGTACGAAGCGAAGATCATCAACTCCTCCGGGGACGACGTCACCCTGGACGGCCTGGTCGTCGTCGAGGCGAAGGCCCGCATCACGGAGTGGCTGGAGCGCAAGGGCATCGGCCGGGGCACCGTCAACTTCCGCCTGCGCGACTGGCTGTTCAGCCGCCAGCGCTACTGGGGCGAGCCCTTCCCGATCGTCTACGACGAGGACGGCGTCGCCCACTCGCTGCCCGAGTCGATGCTGCCCCTGGAACTGCCCGAGGTCGACGACTACAGCCCCCGCACCTTCGACCCGGACGACGCCGACACCCAGCCGGAGACCCCGCTGTCCCGCAACGCGGACTGGGTCAACGTCACCCTGGACCTGGGCGACGGCACCGGCCCGCGCCGCTACCGCCGCGAGACCAACACCATGCCCAACTGGGCCGGTTCGTGCTGGTACGAACTGCGCTACCTGGACCCCCACAACGACCAGAAGCTGGTCGCCCCCGACGCCGAGCGCTACTGGATGGGCCCCCGCGAGGGCCAGCCCACCGGCGGCGTCGACCTGTACGTCGGCGGCGCCGAGCACGCCGTACTGCACCTGCTGTACGCGCGCTTCTGGTCGAAGGTCCTGTTCGACCTGGGCCACATCTCGTCCGCCGAACCGTTCCACAAGCTGTTCAACCAGGGCATGATCCAGGCCTACGTCTACCGCGACAGCCGCGGCTTCCCGGTCCCGGCCACCGAGGTGGAGGAGCGCGACGGACAGTTCTTCTTCGAGGGCGAGCCGGTCAAGCGCGAGCTGGGCAAGATGGGCAAGTCCCTGAAGAACGCCGTCACTCCGGACGAGATCTGCGAGGAGTACGGCGCCGACACGCTGCGCCTGTACGAGATGGCGATGGGCCCCCTGGACGTCTCCCGCCCCTGGGACACCCGCGCGGTCGTCGGCCAGTACCGACTGCTGCAGCGCATGTGGCGCCTGATCGTCGACGAGGCCACCGGCGAGCTGACCGTCACCGACGCCGAGCCCGACGAGGACACCCTGCGTGCCCTGCACAAGGCGATCGACGGCGTGCGCCAGGACCTGGACGGCATGCGGTTCAACACCGCCATCGCCAAGATCACCGAGCTGAACAACCACCTGACCAAGGCGGCGGGCCCCGTCCCGCGCTCCATCGCCGAACGCCTGGTGCTGCTGATCGCGCCGCTGGCCCCGCACATCGCCGAGGAACTGTGGCGCAAGCTGGGCCACACCGACTCGGTCGTCCACCAGGACTTCCCGGTCGCCGACCCCGCGTACGTCGTCGACGAGACCGTGACCTGCGTCGTGCAGATCAAGGGCAAGGTCAAGGCCCGCCTGGAGGTCCCGCCCGCCATCTCCGAGGAGGAACTGGAGAAGGCGGCCCTGAGCGACGAGCGTGTGGTCGCGGCGCTGGCCGGGGCGGGGATCCGCAAGGTCATCGTGCGGGCGCCGAAGCTGGTGAACATCGTTCCTGCGTGAGGGGCGATTCGGACCGACCCGGGTGGCGTGGTCGGGCCAGCGTGACCGGGCCTTCATGGTCCGGTCGGCGCGACCGGCCGGGCTGCTCGGCCCGGTGCGGACGGGCCGGGTTGATCGACCCGGCTGCTCGGCTGGGCTGATCGGCCGGGCGCGGACCGCGAGCGGCGGGGCCCTAGGGGGCTCCGCCGCTTTCCGTTGCGGCTGGCCGGGGCGGTCGGGGGCCGGCGGTCGTGAACCGAGGGCGGCCGGTCAACTACGGGTCGGGCGCAGCGCATCGGGGTAGTCCCCTACGGGCAGCTTGGGGGTTCCGCTGGAACCCTCGGGAGGCCTGCTGCGTTTACCGTGGAGAAGGCGGAGAGACTGGCTCCGCCGACACTGCTTCGCACCATCCCGCAGCACCCCTCGCACCATCCCGCACCACCCCGAACCGCCGCAAACCGATTCGCCGGGCCGAAGGAGAAGCATCGTGGAAGCCGTGATCGCAGTGGTCGCGCTGCTCTTCGTGCTGTTCCTGGCGGTGGGAGCGTATGCGACGGTCAAGGTGGTCGGAGCGGCCCGCCGCGGCATGGACCGCACGATCACGCAGGCCCGCCGCACAGTGGAGGACACCACCCTGCGGGCCCGGACCATCGCGCAGCCCGGCGCCGTCGGCGAGCTGGCCCAGCTGCGGCTGCGGCTGCGCACGTCGATGCGGGCCACCCAGGACTCGCTGCGCGCGGGCGTGGCCGAGGACTCCTCGCTGCACGAGTCCCTGACGCTCTTCCAACGCCTGAGCGCCCACGGCCATGAGCTGGATGACGACCTCAAGCGCTTGGAGCGGGAGCCCGACCGGATCGAGCTCAGCCAGCGCCTGCCCGCCCTCAAGGAGCGCACCGAGCAGATCGTCAAGGCCGCCGACTCACTCCGCTGGGCGGCCCGCGACCGCGCCCACAAGTTCGCGGACGACGACCTGGATCTGCTCAGCCAGCAGATCGACATGGAGGCGGGCGCGCTGCGGCACTGGACGGCCGGACCGTCCGACGACCAGCCCCTCACCTCCTGGTCCGACCCGGCGGCGACCCCGAAGCCCGATCAGGCGAAGACCGCGTCCGGCTCCGCCGCCGACCTGAACAAGCCGTCGCGCCCCCAGACAGCCGACCACACGGCCCAGGAGCCGACCAGGCCCGCCGCCATCACCCCGCCGACGCCGCAGCCGACGTACCCCTGGCAGAAGAAGCCCAAGCCCGAGAGCACCACCTGACCGGCACGACCCTCCGCCGCGGCCACGACCCGGCCCACGCGTGCCCGAAGCCCTGTCGGCCCACGTCGCCCCGGGCGCCCGCGTGCAGGGGTCGGGCTGCCGCACCAGGGTTCCTGCGGGTAATCTCCAGCTCATGTCCCGCCATGTCGCGATCGTCACCGATTCAACGGCCTACTTGCCGCAGCGGACGATGGAGCGGCACGACATCACCGCGGTGCCGTTGACGGTCGTACTCGGCAACCAGGCACTCGAAGAGGGCACCGAGATCTCGGCCCGCTCGCTCGCGCTGGCACTGCAGAAACGCCACCCCGTGACCACCTCGCGCCCCAGCCCCGAGGTCTTCGCCCAGACCTACCGCAAGGTCGCGGAGGCAGGCGCCACGGGCATCGTCTCGCTCCACCTGTCGGCCGAATTCTCCGGAACGTACGACGCCGCCGTCCTCGCCGCCCGCGAGGCACCCGTGCCGGTCCGCGTCGTCGACACCGGCATGGTCGCGATGGCCCTCGGCTTCTGCGCCCTCGCCGCCGCCGAGACCGCCGAGTCGGGTGGCACGATGGACGAGGCGGTGTCCGCCGCGGAGAAGCGGGCCGCGGGCACGTCCGCGTTCTTCTACGTCGACACCCTCGACTATCTGCGCCGCGGCGGCCGCATCGGCGCGGCCCAGGCACTCCTGGGCTCCGCGCTCGCCGTGAAGCCGCTGCTGTCCCTGGACGACGGCCGCATCGAGATGCTGGAGAAGGTCCGCACGGCGTCCAAGGCGATCGCCCGCCTGGAGGAGATCGTGGTCGAGCGGGCCGGGACACACGACGTGGACATCGCCGTGCACCACCTCGCGGCCTCCGAGCGCGCGGCAACCCTCGCGGACCGCCTCCGCGACCGCGTCCCGGGCCTCGCCGAACTCCACGTCAGCGAGGTGGGGGCGGTGATCGGGGCGCACACGGGGCCCGGACTGCTGGGGGCCGTGGTCTCGCCTCGGTGAGGCGTGGTCTCTGCGCTGATGTGTTGTCTCTGCGCTGAGGTGGGGTCTGGTCTCCCCTCTGCGCGGGCGAGGTTCGCTCGTGCGGGTGACGGAGTTATCCACAACTGCCGGGTAATCCCCGGAAGTTGAGCAAGATCAACAGCTTTCCGCTGCGGTGCCTAGCGTTTTCGGCATGGCACTTCGATCAGGTTCAGACGCGGTGAGTGGTGGTCGGGCGGGCTCGGCGGACGGCGGTCCGCCGGTCGGCCTGGTGAGCGGCGGCTCCGTCGGCTCGTCGAGCGGCGGTTCGGTGGGGTCGGCGAATGGTGGTTCCGGCCGGGCGCCGGGATCGGACGGCCGCACGCGGGAACACCGCGTGGCCGTGGGACACATGACGCGCCGCCATGCTCGGCGACGGGCCCGGCGCAGGCGCGCGGCGGCGGAGGCGATGCGGCTGCGGGCCGAGGCGCTTTTCGCTGAGCCGGGTGTACGGGGAGGCGGGTGGGGGCGGGCTCCTACGTCGCCTTTGCCTCCGGAGCAGGGGGTGCGGCGAACTCCTCGGTGGGCTGGGGAAGTTGGGGGTGACGGGGGTTTCGTTTACCCGGTGGACCCGGTGGACCCGGTGGACCCGGTGGACCCGGTGGACCCGGTGGACCCGGCAGGTCTGGCTGGCTCGGCGGACCCTGACCTGGGCCCGTACTTGGCGGACTCGGATTTGCCTGGCCCCGGGCTGGGGGACTCGGGCCTGGTGGGTCGGGAGAGCCCCGCAGGAAGGTGGGGCGCGGCGGGTGCTTCGGGCAGGGTGGCTGCGGCGGGCGCAGGGGTCACGGAGCGCGCGGCTGACGAAGATTCCAGGGCCGATGCCCGAGGGGAGTCGTCGTGGCGGGCGCGGGCCGGGCTTGCCGTACGGGAGCGGTTGCCGCTCTGGCTGCGGTTGCGGTGCGGCATGGAGCGGCGGAGCGTCGTCGCGCTCGGCCTGGTCCTGATCGTGGCCGCGGTCTTCGCGGCGCAGCACTTCTGGACCGGGCGGACACAACCGGTCCAGCCGCCGGACGTGGTGGGCGAGGCGGCAGGGCCGGGCGGGGAGCCGGGACCATCCCCGTCGCCCGGGACGCCACCCGCACCCGACGGGGAACTCCCGGCGGACGCGGCAGGCGACACCACCGGAGCGGGGAGCGGCGCGGGCGCGGCGGCCGTCGTCGTGGATGTCAGGGGCAAGGTCCGCAGCCCTGGCGTACAGCGGCTGCCGGGAGGCTCCCGCGTGGCCGACGCATTGCGGGCGGCGGGCGGGGTCCGCCCCGGCACCAAGACGGACGGACTCAACCGCGCCCGGCTCCTCATCGACGGCGAGCAGATCGTGGTGGGCGGCCCCGCGCCACCGGAACCAGGCTCCGCGGCAGCTGCCCCACCGGGCTCCGGCCCGGGCCCGACGGCTGGGGCCACAGCGGCCGGACCGGCAGGGGGCGCCGGTGCGGCGGCCGGACCCGTGGGGCTCAACACCGCCACCGCCGAACAACTGGACACCTTGCCGGGAGTGGGCCCGGTCCTGGCGCAGCACATCATCGACTACCGCACGGAGCACGGGGGATTCCGCTCGGTGGACGAGCTCCGGGAAGTGAACGGCATCGGCGAGAAGCGGTTCGCCGATCTGCAGAATCTTGTGCGGCCATGAGGGGCGCGGCGACGGCGACGGGGGGCGCCGGGACGGCGAGGAGTCGCGCGGGGACGCGGGGTACGGGGACGGGCGGTACGGGGACGGGCGGTGCGGGGACGGGGGGCGCGGGGACGTTCATGAGGCGCCGGTCGCCCGCCCCCGGGCCCGACCCCCGTCCCAGCGGACCCGACCCACGCCTGGAGGATCCTGCCGACCCGCGCCAGGAGGGTCCCGCCGACCTTCGCCTGGTCCCACCCGCCCTCGCGGCCTGGGGCGCGGCGGCCCTCGCCTTGGACGCCCCACCCCGGGTGGTGATCGGCGCGGTCGTGGTCTGCGTAGTGGTGGCAGGAGCGCTCCTGGTGGTGTGGACCGCGTGGGGGTGCGGGGGCGGACGGGCGCGCGCGGGGAGTGCCCAGGCCCAGGGCCAAGGAGGGGGTGGCCGAGCCCAGGCAGGGCGCGCAGACATCGGGGGAGGGCATGACCGGCCCCGGAGAGGGGGCCGCTTCACATGGGGCCGGGTGAGTGTGGCCGCCGTGCTGCTGTGCGCCGCGGCGTCGGCCACCTCCGCCGGGCTGCACGGGGCGGACCTGCACCGCGGCCCAGTGCCTGCGCTCGCTGAGCGGTACGCCGAGGTGACGGCGGAGGTGGAGGTGACGTCGGACCCGCGCCGCACCCGCCCCCGGGTGACCGGCGACCGCACGGCTCCGCCGTCCATCGTGCTGAACGCGGAAGTCGTCCGTGTCAGAGAGGCCGACGGCACGACGAGTGTGACGCGAACGCCGGTGCTGGTCATTGTGCGCGAAGAGAGGACGGATACCAGGGAGGCAGGGGAGACGAGGCAGCCGAGGGAGAGCAGTGGCAAAGGCCCGGGGCGCGGGCCCTGGCGGCCGGAGGACGCACGCGGCCCGGACGGTGCCGTCGGCCGAGGCGGTCCGGTCGGCGCCGGTGGCTCACCGGAGGACGTAGGCCCCGAGGGCACGGATGTGCGGCCGCGCGGGTCACCGTGGCTGGACCTCTTGCCGTCCACGCGGCTGCGGGCGCGCGGGAGCCTCGCGGGACCGTGGTCCGACAGCGAGCGGATCGCGGCGGTGTTGCGGGTGCCCGAGGGGCAGGCGCCGCAGGTGATCGGGGCACCGTCGGCGACGCAGCGGTTCGCGGGGGAGCTGCGGGCGGGGCTGCGGGAGGCGACGGACGGGCTGCCGGCGGATGCCCGGGCGCTGCTGCCGGGGCTGGTGATCGGGGACACCTCGCGGGTGCCACCGGACCTGGACCAGGCCTTCCGGGCGACGGACCTCACTCACCTGTTGGCGGTGAGCGGCGGGAACCTCGTGATCATCCTGGCGCTGCTCATCGGCCCGCCCGGTACGGCACACCGTGCGGAACGACGCGGGCTCGCCCCGAGGTTGGGCATCCCGCTGCGCACGACGGCGCTGCTGGGCGGCGGGTTGACGCTGGGGTTCGTCATCGTGTGCAGGCCGGAGCCGAGTGTGCTGCGGGCGGCGGCCTGCGGCCTGATCGTGCTGCTGGCCATCGGTACGGGTAGGCGCAGATCGCTGCTGCCCGCGCTGGCTGCGGCGGTGCTGGTGCTGGTGCTGTACGACCCGTGGTTGTCGCGGAGTTACGGGTTCCTGCTGTCTGTCCTGGCCACGGGGGCGCTGCTGACGCTGGCGCCGAGGTGGAGTGCGGCGATGCGGCGGCGAGGAGTTCCAGGGCGACTGGCCGAGGCGTTGGCGGCTGCCGCGGCGGCGCAGGCGGTATGTGCGCCGGTCGTGGCGGTGCTCGCGGCGCGGGTGAGTCTGGTCGCGGTGCCGTGCAACCTGCTCGCGGAGTTCGCTGTCGCGCCCGCCACGGTGCTGGGGTTCGCGGCGCTGGCGCTGGCGCCCGTGGCGATGCCAGTGGCCAAGGTGCTCGCGTGGAGTGCGAGTTGGCCGGTGGGCTGGATCGCGAGTATCGCTCGGACGGGGGCGGCGCTGCCGGGGAACGGGGTCGACTGGCCGGGCAGTTGGAGCGGGGCACTGCTGCTCGCGATCGTGACCGGGGCTCTCGTCCTGGCCTGCCGCAGGCTCGCCCGGCATCTGTGGCTGAGTGTGGGATGCGTGCTGCTGCTCCTGTTGGTGGTGGTTCAACCTCCGCCCCTCACCCGGGTCATCGTGGGCTGGCCGCCGCAGGGGTGGCGGCTGGTGATGTGCGATGTGGGGCAGGGGGACGCGACGGTGCTCGCGGCGGGCGGGGGCGCCGGGGTGGTCGTGGACGCGGGGCCGGATCCCGTGCTGGTCGACCGGTGTCTGCGCTCGCTCGGGATCACGAGGGTGCCGTTGGTGCTGTTGACGCACTTTCACGCGGATCATGTGGCGGGGCTGCCCGGGGTGCTGCGGGGGAGGTCGGTGGGGGCGATCCAGACGACGGGGTTCCAGGAGCCGCAGGGGCAGGCCGAGTTCGTGCGCGGGCAGGCGGCCGCGCGGGGGATTCCGCTGACGCGGGCCGTCGCCGGGGAGCGGAGACGTGCCGGGCCGCTGGAGTGGCAGGTGCTCTGGCCGCCGCCCGGTCCTGGGGCGCGGCCGGAGGGGCCGAACGATGCCAGCGTCACCTTGTTGGCGCGGGTCGCGGGACTCACCCTGCTCCTGCTCGGCGACCTGGAACCACCAGCCCAGCGGGCCCTGTTGCGCACCTCGGCGGGCGCCGCGCTGCCGCGGGTGGATGTGCTGAAGGTCGCGCACCACGGGTCGGCGTACCAGGATCCGTTGCTGTTGCGACGGGCGGCACCGCGGCTCGCGTTGGTCTCGTGCGGCGAGGACAACCCGTACGGACACCCCTCGCCCAGGACGGTCGCGGCGCTGCGGGCCGGGGGCGCGCAGGTGCTGCGGACGGACACCAGCGGCGCCATCGCGGTGACCGGGGGACGGACCGGGGCGCGGGCGGAGTCACCGGGGCGGGGCTCGGGTGCGGGCGGGGACGAGGCGACCGAGCTGGAGGTGACGACGCGCAGGTGAGGGGCGAGGCCGAGAGGCCGAGGGGCCGAGGGGGTCGGGGGCAGAGGCAGCGAAGGGGTGGGGCGGCGAAGGGGTGGGGCGGGGGCCGGGGGGAGGGGAGGGGAGGCGAAGTGGGGTGGAACTGTTAATTCGGGTTAGTGGGGCAGTGTGGGCGGTCCGGGGAATTCCACAATGTTCTTGCTGAAGTGGTTGCGTTTGCATCGAATGCCGCAACGGTGATCGAATGCCTATTCGTTGCAGGTGTTGTCAAGGCGTGCGGGGTGTGTCGCAGTGTTCGGCCGTTGGCTGGGAAACCGTTTGAGCCGGGGCGGGCGGACCGGGCCGCTGTCGGCGGTGACGGTGCCGACCGGCGCGGGGGTGCTCAGTTGCCGGGTGCTCGATCCGGTCAATGAGGCGGTGCAGCACGCGGAGCTGTCGGTCAGCGATTCCATGGGGCGCAAGATCGTCGGCGGGGGGACGGATCCGTTCGGGTCGTTCGTGGCGACGGTGCCGGCGGGGGAGTACCGGCTCGCGGTGGTGGCGGAGGGGTTCACGCCGTACCGGGCGAACGTCACGGTGGGCGAGGGCGCGCACGCGTCGATGGGGGATGTGACGCTGCAGATCGCGCAGCTCCCGGGGCTGCCGGAGTCCGGGGACTGGGACATCGACCCGATGCACTCCTCGATCGCGTTCACGGCGCGGCACATCGGTCTTGCGCGGATCCACGGCCGGTTCAACACGTTCGCGGGGGCGATACGGCTGGCCGAGCGGATGGAGGACTCCGCGATGCATGTCGTGATCGACGCGTCCTCCATCGACACGGCCGTCAAGATGCGCGACGACCACCTGAGGTCGGGCGACTTCCTGGACGTGGCGCGGTTTCCGACGATGGAGTTCTACAGCGACAAGTTCGTGCACAAGGGCGGTACGCGCTGGGCGATCACCGGTGCGCTGTCGCTGCACGGTGTGACGCGGACGGTCACCCTGGACACGGAGTACCTGGGCGTCGGGCACGGGCTTGAGGGCGAGACGCGGGCCGCGTGCCGGGCGACGACCGAGCTGCACCGCGACGACTTCACCATCACGTGGCAGACGATGCTCGCCCGGGGGATCGCGGCAGTCGGCGCCAGCATCACCATCGAGTTGGACATTCAGGTCCTGCCCAAGGCTTGAGCCTCCGGCCAGGAGCCCTCAGCCCAGGAGTCCCCGGCAGGAGCCCCGGCGGAAGTCCCCGCTAGGCCCCCCGGCCAGGCCCCCCGCTAAGGCGCCTCCAGCCACCCCTCGAACTCGGCTGCCAGTGCGTCCAGTTCCGTCGGGTCGAGGCGGCGCTCGGGGTCCTCGACGACCACCAGCCACTGGGCGTCCTCGGCGTCGTCCTCACCGGCCAGCGCGTCCCGGACGAGCTGGGGTTCTTCGGGGACGCCGAAGCGGTCGGGGAGTTCTTCGGCGAGTTGCTCCGCGGCGTCGCGGTCGGGCAGCACCAGGACATGTCGTACGTCGGTCACCTGGCCATTCTCCGATACGGCTGGGTCGGGGTGTGCTCCGGCTCGGGCCTCGTGGGCCGTGTGCCCGTGCTTCGGACCCGGCCTCGGGGCTCGTGGGTCCCGCCCCCCCGCAGCGGTGCCGGGTGCCGCTTCGCGCCGCGCTGTCAGTGGTGCGTGGGATGCTTGACCGCGATGGCCAGGAAGAACGCAAACGACAATCCGCTCGCTCCCCTCACGGTCGCCGTGGGCCAGGAGGACCTGCTGCTCGACCGCGCCGTGCAGGAGGTGGTCGCCGCCGCGCGGGCCGCGGACGCCGACACCGATGTCCGTGACCTCACCCCCGACCAGCTTGCGCCCGGCACCCTCGCCGAGCTGACCAGCCCGTCGCTGTTCGCCGAGCGCAAGGTCGTCGTCGTACGCAATGCGCAGGACCTGTCGGCGGACACGGTCAAGGACGTGAAGGGGTATCTGGGGGCGCCCGTCGAGGAGATCACCCTGGTGCTGCTGCACGCGGGTGGGGTCAAGGGCAAGGGGCTGCTCGATGCCGCGCGCAAGGCGGGGGCGCGGGAGGTGGCCTGCCCGAAGATGACCAAGCCCGCGGATCGGCTGTCCTTCGTGCGGGGTGAGTTCCGGACGCTGGGGCGGTCGGCGACGCCCGAGGCGTGCCAGGCCCTGGTCGACTCCATCGGCAGTGATCTGCGGGAGCTGGCGTCCGCGGCGGCGCAGCTGGTCGCGGATGTCGAGGGGACGATCGATGAGGCGGTCGTCGGGCGGTACTACACGGGGCGGGCGGAGGCGTCCAGCTTCACCGTGGCCGATCGGGCCGTGGAGGGGCGGGCCGCGGAGGCGCTTGAGGCGTTGCGGTGGTCTCTGGCGACCGGCGTCGCGCCCGTGATGATCACCTCCGCGTTGGCGCAGGGGGTGCGGGCCATCGGGAAGCTGTCCTCCGCGCGCGGGGGGCGGCCTGCTGATCTTGCTCGGGAGCTGGGGATGCCGCCGTGGAAGATTGATCGGGTGCGGCAGCAGATGCGGGGGTGGACGCCGGACGGAGTCGCTGTCGCGTTGCGGGCCTGTGCGGAGGCTGACGCGGGCGTCAAGGGGGGCGGGGATGATCCTGCGTACGCCTTGGAGAAGGCCGTCGTCGCTGTTGCGGGGGCGGCTCGGCTTCGTCGGGGGTAGGTCGTCCCTCCGGGAGGGGGCGGTGGGGTTGGCACCGCCGAGGGCGGTTGTTCGGGGTTGCTCGTCGTTGCGGCGGGATTTTTCTTCCCCGATCCCGCCCCTTCCCGAAACCGGGGCTCCGCCCTGGACCCCGGTAACCTCGCCGGATCCCGGACCTCGGCGGCCCCCGGACCCCAGACCCCGGATCCCGGGCCCCCGAAACCCGGACCCCGGCAACCTCAGCGGACCCCGGACCCCGAAACCCGAAACCCGGACCCCGAAAAGCCCCGCTAACCCGAAAAGCCCCGCTCACCGTCCTGGGGAAGGACAGTGCACGGGGCCTTCGGTCAAGCTCAAGCTCTTCAAGATCCACACCCGCGTGGCGAACGCAGGCCGCGTGTGGATCGGGGTGCCGGTCGGGAGCGGATGAGAGAGGGCCCGCTCTGGTCCTCCCGGCGGTTACATCACTGGTTCGGCCTTAGAGGGACGAAGCCTTCGAAGCAAGCGCCGACTTCTTGTTGGCGGCCTGGTTCTTGTGGATGACGCCCTTGGAGACGGCCTTGTCGAGCTGGCGCGAAGCCTCGCGGGTCAGCTCGGTCGCCTTCTGGGTGTCACCGGAGGCAACGGCCTCGCGGGCCTTGCGGATCGCGGTCTTCAGCGAGGACTTGACGGCCTTGTTGCGCTGGCGCGCCTTCTCGTTGGTCTTGTTCCGCTTGATCTGGGACTTGATGTTCGCCACGAAAGAGCCTTCTCAGGTTCAGGTACTGCTGATTTCTCTGACATGTGCCTCGATGCCGAGAGGGCTGAGAGACACAGCTGACCACGTTACCAGCCGTCCTCCGACCGGCCCAAACCGATCCCCACGGCCCACCCGTGGGACCATGGAGGCTACGTATCGATCCGACCCGAGGCATAAGGCGCCTCAAGAGACAGGACCCTGCGTGCCCGCGACCCCTAAGAATGTGCCCGCGCCGAGCCGTACCGACCCGGCTCTGATCCGCAATTTCTGCATCATCGCGCACATCGACCACGGCAAGTCCACGCTTGCCGACCGCATGCTGCAGCTGACCGGTGTGGTCGAGCAGCGGCAGATGCGCGCCCAGTATCTCGACCGGATGGACATCGAGCGCGAGCGCGGTATCACGATCAAGTCCCAGGCCGTGCGTCTGCCCTGGGCCCCCTCCGAGGGCCCCGACCAGGGCACGACGCACATCCTGAACATGATCGACACCCCGGGCCACGTGGACTTCACGTATGAGGTCTCCCGTTCGCTCGCGGCCTGCGAGGGCACGGTCCTCCTGGTCGACGCGGCCCAGGGCATCGAGGCGCAGACCCTCGCCAACCTGTATCTGGCGATGGAGAACGACCTCAAGATCGTTCCGGTGCTCAACAAGATCGACCTGCCGGCCGCGCAGCCGGAGAAGTTCTCCGAGGAGCTGGCGAACCTCATCGGCTGCGACCCCGACGACGTGCTGAAGGTCTCGGCGAAGACCGGCCTCGGGGTGGAGGCGCTGCTCGACAAGGTCGTCGCCGAGGTCCCGCCGCCGGTCGGCGTCGCCGACGCGCCCGCCCGCGCGATGATCTTCGACTCGGTGTACGACTCGTACCGGGGCGTGGTGACGTACGTACGAGTCGTCGACGGTCAGCTCAACAAGCGTGAGCGGATCCGGATGATGTCGACCGGCGCGACGCACGAGCTTCTTGAGATCGGCGTCTCGTCCCCCGAAATGACCCCGGCCGACGGCATCGGCGTCGGCGAGGTGGGCTACATCATCACCGGCGTGAAGGACGTCCGTCAGTCCAAGGTCGGTGACACGATCACCTCCCTACACAAGGGCGCGACCGAGGCGCTCGGCGGCTACAAGGACCCCAAGCCGATGGTGTTCTCGGGGCTCTATCCGCTGGACGGCTCGGAGTACCCCGACCTGCGCGACGCTCTCGACAAGCTGCAGCTCAACGATGCCGCGCTCGTCTACGAGCCGGAGACCTCCGCCGCGCTCGGCTTCGGCTTCCGCGTCGGCTTCCTGGGCCTGCTGCACCTCGACGTGATCCGTGAGCGCCTTGAGCGCGAGTTCGGACTCGACCTCATCGCCACCGCTCCGAACGTGGTCTACCGCGTGATCATGGAGGACGGCGCCGAGCACGTCGTCACCAACCCGAGCGAGTTCCCCGAGGGCAAGATCGACGAGGTGTACGAGCCCGTCGTGCGCGCCACGATCCTCGCGCCCAGCGAGTTCATCGGCTCGATCATGGAGCTGTGCCAGAACCGGCGCGGCGTCCTGCTCGGCATGGACTATCTGTCCGAGGACCGCGTCGAGATCCGGTACACGCTGCCGCTCGCGGAGATCGTCTTCGACTTCTTCGACCAGCTGAAGTCCAAGACGCGTGGTTATGCCTCCCTCGACTACGAGCCCACCGGCGAGCAGTCCGCGCAGCTCGTCAAGGTCGACATCCTGCTGCACGGCGACAAGGTCGACGCCTTCTCCGCCGTCACGCACAAGGACGCGGCGTACGCGTACGGTGTGCGGCTCGTCGCCAAGCTGCGCGAGCTGATCCCGCGGCAGGCCTTCGAGGTGCCCGTGCAGGCCGCCATCGGATCGCGGGTCATCGCCCGTGAGACCATCCGCGCCATCCGCAAGGACGTCCTCGCCAAGTGCTACGGCGGTGACATCTCGCGTAAGCGGAAGCTGCTCGAGAAGCAGAAGGAAGGCAAGAAGCGGATGAAGATGGTCGGCTCCGTGGAAGTCCCGCAGGAGGCCTTCATCGCGGTGCTGTCCAGCGACGAGGGCTCCGGCAAGAAGAAGTAGCCCCGCGCCCCGGCGCCCGCGCACGTCCTATCGTGCCGCGTCGTGCCGTGCCGTGCCGCGTCGTACGCAGAGCACCTGTCCGCCTGGCGGGCAGGTGCTCTGCGCGTTCACCGCCGCTGAAGCTGTAGGAAGTGACAGGCTGCAGCCCCTTACGCACATGGCGTCCGGCCTTTACTCTGATCACTGCTCGTAGGTTACTCGCAAGTTAAACAAGTGCCCGGAGAGGCACGGGAGCGCAGCGACCGCAGTCATGTAGCCAGTAGAAACGCACCGTCAGGACGCACCGTCGCGGGCCCGGAGGATGTCGTGAGCGACACACAGACCTTGATCGAGAACCGTCCGCCCTCCGTGGCGCATCTCTTCCTGGAGCGGGTGGCGGCCACACCCGATGCCGAGGCCTACCGCTATCCCGTCCCGGCCGCCGCCGGCGAGGGCCCGGACGAGTGGCGGTCGCTGAGCTGGGCCGAGGCCTCCGAGCGGGTCTTCGCCATCGCGGCCGGCCTCGTCGACCTGGGCCTCGCCCCGGAGGACCGGGTGGCGCTCGCCTCGGCGACGCGCGTCGAGTGGATCCTCGCCGACCTGGGCATCCTGTGCGCCGGAGCGGCCACGACGACGGTGTATCCGCAGACCAACGCCGAGGAGTCCGCGTTCATCCTCGCCGACTCCGGCAGCCGCGTCCTGATCGCCGACAACGCCGAGCAGCTGGCGAAGGCGCGCGAGCAGCGGGCGAACCTGCCCGAGCTGAAGCACGTCGTGGTCTTCGACGCCGAGGGCGTGGCGCCCGCGGCGGACGACCCCGAGGGCTGGGTGCTCACGCTCGCCGACCTGGAGGCCCGCGGCGCCGCCTATCTGGAGAAGAACCCCGGGGCGGTCAAGGAGCGCATCGAGGCGATCAGGTCCGATGACCTGGCGACCATCATCTATACGTCGGGGACGACGGGCCGCCCCAAGGGCGTGCGGCTGCCGCAGGACAACTGGTCGTACATGGCGAAGGCCATCGCGGCGACCGGGCTGCTCACGGCCGACGACGTGCAGTACCTGTGGCTGCCGCTCGCGCACGTCTTCGGCAAGGTGCTGACCAGCGGGCAGATCGAGCTCGGGCACGTCACCGCCGTCGACGGCCGCGTGGACAAGATCATCGAGAACCTGCCGGTGGTGCAGCCGACGTACATGGCCGCCGTGCCGCGCATCTTCGAGAAGGTCTACAACGGCGTCGCGGCCAAGGCGCGGGCCGGTGGCGGCGCGAAGTACAAGATCTTCCAGTGGGCGGCGGAGGTCGCCCGGGAGTACGCGAAGACCAGCCAGGACAACTTCCGCAGGACCGGGGTGGCCTCGGTGCCGTTCGGGCTCGGCGCGAAGCACACGGTCGCCGACAAGCTCGTCTACAGCAAGCTGCGGGAGGCCTTCGGCGGGCGGCTGCGGGCCGCGGTGTCCGGGTCGGCGGCGCTCGCGCCCGAGATCGGGTACTTCTTCGCGGGCGCCGGCGTGCACATCCTGGAGGGCTACGGCCTCACCGAGACCTCCGCCGCGTCCTTCGTCAACCCCGGCGAGGCGTACCGCACCGGCACCGTCGGCAAGCCGCTGCCCGGCACCGAGGTGCGGATCGCGGACGACGGCGAGATCCTGCTGCGCAGCCCCGGCGTGATGGAGGGCTACCACGGTCAGCCCGAGAAGACGGCCGAGGTCCTGGAGTCCGACGGCTGGTTCCACACCGGCGACATCGGGGAGCTGTCCCCCGACGGCTATCTGCGGATCACCGACCGCAAGAAGGACCTGATCAAGACGTCCGGCGGCAAGTACATCGCGCCCGCCGAGGTCGAGGGCCAGTTCAAGGCCGTGTGTCCGTACGTCTCCAACATCCTCGTGCACGGCGCCGACCGGAACTTCTGCACCGCGCTCATCGCCCTCGACGAGCCGTCCATCATGGGCTGGGCCAAGGAGAACGGCCTCGACGGCAAGTCGTACGCCGAGGTGGTCGCCGCCCCGGCGACGGTCGCGCTCATCGAGGGGTACGTGCAGCAGCTGAACGACGGCCTGCAGCGCTGGCAGACCGTCAAGAAGTTCAAGCTGCTGCCCCGCGACCTCGACGTCGAGCACGGCGAGTTGACCCCCAGCCTGAAGCTGAAGCGGCCGGTCGTGGAGCGCGAGTACAAGGGTCTGATCGAGGAGATGTACGCGGGCTCGCGCGAAGCCTGACGGTACGCGGGCCCGCGCGGAGTCTGACGGTACGCGGGCCCGCGCGGAGTCTGACGGTACGCGGGCCCGCGCGGGGCCCGACCGCGCGGGGCGCGTGAGCCCCGGGCGGTCACCCGCCGCGCACGCGCCGCATCTCCCGCAGCAGCTCCTCCATGTGCGCCACGTGGTGACGCAGTTCGAGTACGTCGGTCAGGCTGCTCGCCGCCATATGTCGCTCGATCGCGGACAGCCGCTCGGACAGTTCGTCGAACTGCACCTGCTCGCGCGCCAGCATGCGTTCCAACTGCTGGTTCTTGCGGTGCAGTTCGAGGAAGACGGTGACCTTGGCACGCAGCACCCAGGGGTCGAAGGGCTTGGTGAGGTAGTCCGCCGCGCCCGTCGCGTAGCCGCGGAAGGCGTAGCCCGCGTCGTTGTCCGTGCCCGTCAGGAAGATGATGGGCACGTCCTTCGTCTGGTCGAGGCGCTTGATGTTGGACGCGGTTTCGAAGCCGTCCATGCCCGGCATCCGTACGTCCAGGAGGATCACGGCGAATCGTTGCCGCAGCAGGGCCTTCATCGCCTCCTCTCCCGAACGGGCCCGCACGAGCGGCTCGTTGAGGGAGCCCAGGACCGCTTCCAGGGCCATCAGGTTGTCCTCCATGTCGTCGACCAGGAGGATGCTGGCGCGGCTGTCGGTCGGCGCCTCAGTGCTCATGGTGACAAGTGCCTCACTCAGTCATGGGCGGCTCGGCAGGCTCCCCCTGCGCACCGGGCCGCACCGAGTCAACGGATTCAGTGGGTTCAACGAGGCCGACCGGGCTGATGGGGGCAACACGGTCGACGGGGCTGAGGGGGCCGATGGCTTCGGCTTCCAGGAGGTCGGCGGCGGGCGACGCCGGTTCCAGCGGGTCGGTGGCGTCGTGGAGGGCCGCGTTGGCCTGTTTGTAGAACGACGCGCCCTCCGGGTCCAGGAGTGCGCAGACGGCCGTGAGCAGTTGGTCGACGTCCACCGGCTTCGGTACGTAGTCGGTGGCGCCCTGCGAGATGGCCTTCTCGCGGTCGCCGGGCATCGCCTTCGCGGTGAGGGCGACGATCGGCAGGCCGGTCCAGCGGGGGGTGCGGCGGATGGCGGCGATGGTCTCGTACCCGTCCATCTCCGGCATCATGATGTCCATCAGGATCAGGTCGGTCTCGGGGTTGCGCTCCAGGGTCTCGATGCCCTCGCGGCCGTTCTCGGCGTAGAGCACCACCAGGCCCACGCGGCTGAGGACATGGGTCAGGGCGAAGACGTTGCGGATGTCGTCGTCGACGATGAGCACCCGGCGGCCCGGCAGTATCCGGCCCGCTCGCCCCTCCTTCCACACCTCCAGCTTGGTCGGCGCGGGCCAGTTGTCGTCGGTCTCCGGCAGGGTGTGCGCGGTCGAGGCGGCCTCGTCGTGCGGGACCGGGGCGGGCGTGATGCGCGCGGAGGCGTACGCCGCGGCCGCCGCGCCGTGGCCGGGGTGCACCACGGGCACGTACAGCGTGAAGGTGGAGCCCTCGCCGGGCCTGCTGTCCGCGGTGATGCGGCCGCCGAGCAGACCGGCGATCTCGCGGCTGATGGACAGGCCGAGCCCGGTGCCGCCGTACTTACGGTTGGTGGTGCCGTCGACCTGCTGGAACGCCTCGAAGATCACCGGGAGTTGTTCGGGCGGGATGCCGATGCCGGTGTCCTGGACGGCGAAGCTGATCAGGTCGCCGCGGTCGCTCAGGAGCGGGTCGGTGGAGTCGGTGACGTGCTGCACGCGCAGCTCGACGCGGCCGTTCGCGGTGAACTTGACCGCGTTCGACAGGAGGTTGCGCAGGATCTGCTGGAGCCGCTGCTCGTCGGAGAACATCTCCCGCGGCACGTTGTGGCCGACCGTCACGTCGAAGGCGAGGCCGCGGTCGATGGTGAGCGGCCGGAACGTGGCGTGCACATAGTCCAGGACCTTGATCAGCGGGAGCTTCTTGGGGCGTACGTCCATCCGGCCCGCCTCGATCTTCGACAGGTCGAGGATGTCGTTGATCAGTTGGAGCAGGTCGGATCCCGAGCGGTGAATGGTGGTCGCGAACTGCACCTCCTGGTCGGAGAGATGGTTGTCCGGGTTGTCGGAGAGCAGCCGGGCCAGGATGAGCAGGGAGTTCAGCGGGGTGCGCAGCTCGTGCGACATGTTCGCGAGGAACTCCGACTTGTACTGCGAGGACGTGGCGAGCAGGGCCGCTTTCTCCTCCAGTTCGGCGTTCGAGCGGCGCAGCTCGGCCTGCTGGCGCTGGAGTTCGTCGGAGCGCTCCTGCAGCTGGATGGCGAGCCCCTGGGACTCGCTCAGCAGGGACTCCGTACGGGAGTTGGCGATGATGGTGTTGATGGCGACGCCGATGGTGTTCACGAACTGGTCGAAGAACGCCAGGTGGACGTCGGAGAAGCGGGAGAACGTGGCCAGCTCGATGACGCCGAGCAGCTTGTCCTCGAACAGGATCGGGATGATGACGACGCTGGCCGGGGAGGCGTCCCCGAGCCCTGAGTGGATCTTGATGTAGTCGGGCGGGACCTCGTCGAGGAGGATGCGCTTCTTCTCCAGGGCCGCCTGCCGCACCAGTCCGTGCGCGGGCATCCCGCCGGTGTCGACGAGGAAGCCCTGCTCCTCGGTGGCGCTGCCCTGCGCGGAGCCGTACCCGGCGATGAAGGCGAGGCCCTTGGCGGGCGAGGTCTGCAGCGGCACGGTGCCGTCGGCGTCCGGGTCGGCCAGGAAGAACGCGCCGTATCCGGCGTTCACCAGCGGGGTCAGCTCGCGCAGGATGAGGTCGGCGACCTCCATCAGGTCCCGGTGGCCCTGCATCAGGCCGGCGAGGCGGGCCAGGTTGGACTCCAGCCAGTCCTTGGCGCGGGTGGTCTCGCGCAGGTTGGACACCATCAGGTTGATGTTGTCCTTCAGCTCGGCGACCTCGCCGCGCGTCTCCACGGTGATGGAGCGGGACATGTCGCCCTGCGCCACCGCGGAGGCGACCTCGGCGATCGCGCGGACCTGCGTGGTGAGGTTCAGCGCGAGTTCGTTGACGTTCGTGGTCAGGCGCTTCCAGGTGCCGTACACGCCCTCGACCCGGGCCTGACCGCCGAGCTGCCCCTCGGAGCCGACCTCGCGGGCCACCCGGGTGACCTCGGAGGAGAACGACGACAGGGTGTCCACCATGGTGTTGATGGTGGTCTTCAGCTCCAGGATCTCGCCGCGCGCGTCCACGTCGATCTTCTTCGACAGGTCGCCCTGCGCCACGGCGGTCGCGACCTGCGCGATGTTGCGGACCTGCCCGGTGAGGTTGTCCGCCATGTAGTTGACGTTGTCGGTGAGGTCCTTCCACACCCCCGACACGCCGAGGACCTGGGCGCGACCGCCCAGCCTGCCGTCCGTGCCCACCTCGCGGGCCACCCGGGTGACTTCGTCGGCGAAGGCGCGCAGCTGCTCGACCATCGTGTTGACGGTGTCCTTCAGCTCCAGGATCTCGCCGCGCGCCGTCACCGTGATCATCTTCGACAGGTCGCCGTTGGCGACGGCGGTGGTGACCTGCGCGATGTTGCGGACCTGGGAGGTGAGGTTGGACGCCATGAAGTTGACGTTGTCCGTCAGTTCTTCCCAGACGCCGCTGACGCCCCGCACCTGCGCCTGACCGCCGAGGTTGCCCTCGGTGCCGACCTCGCGGGCGACACGCGTCACCTCGTCGGCGAACGCGGAGAGCTGGTCGACCATCGTGTTGATCGTCGACTTCAGCTCCAGGATCTCGCCCTTGGCCTCCACGGTGATCTTCTTCGACAGGTCGCCCTGGGCGACGGCCGTCGACACCAGGGCGATGTTGCGGACCTGCGAAGTGAGGTTGTCCGCCATGAAGTTGACGTTGTCGGTGAGGTCCTTCCACACCCCCGACACGCCGCGCACGTGCGCGCGGCCGCCGAGGTTGCCCTCGGTGCCGACCTCGCGGGCGACACGCGTCACCTCGTCGGCGAACGCGGAGAGCTGGTCGACCATCGTGTTGACGGTGTCCTTCAGCTCCAGGATCTCGCCGCGCGCGTCCACGGTGATCTTCTGACTCAGGTCGCCGTTGGCGACGGCGGTGGTGACCTGCGCGATGTTGCGCACCTGGGAGGTGAGGTTGGACGCCATGAAGTTGACGTTGTCGGTGAGGTCCTTCCACACCCCGGAGACGCCCCGGGCCTGGGCGCGCCCGCCGAGCCGCCCCTCGGTGCCGACCTCGCGGGCGACACGCGTCACCTCGGCGGCGAACGCGGAGAGCTGCTCGACCATCGTGTTCACGGTGAGCTTCAGCTCAAGGAGTTCACCGGTGGCCTCGACGGTGACCGTGCGGGTCAGGTCGCCCTGCGCCACGGCCGTGGTGACCAGCGCGATGTCGCGGACCTGCGCGGTCAGCCGGGAGGCCATGGTGTTCACGGCCTCCGTCACGTCCCGCCAGCTCCCGGACAGGCCGCGGACCTTGGCGCGCCCGCCGAGCCGCCCCTCCGTGCCGACCTCGCGGGCCACGCGCGTGACCTCGCCCGTGAAGAGTGACAACTGGTCGACCATCGTGTTGACGGCACGCCCGAGGCGCCGCAGGTCGCCGCGCAGCTCCCGGGACCCGTCGTGCAGGTCGACGCGCTGGGTGAGGTCGCCGCCCGCGACGGCGTTCAGGACCCGGGTCGCGTTCGTGGCGGGCGCGACCAGCGAGTCCAGGAGCGAGTTCGCCTCGATGATCCGGGTGGCCCAGCTGCCCTGCCCCGGGCTCGCCGTGAACCGCGTGTCGAGGCGGCCGTGCCGGACCATCTCCCGGCGTACGCGCAGCAGCTCGCCGTCGAAGTGCCGGGAGCGGTCCACCAGTTCGTTGAACACCGTGACCAGTTCGGCGACCAGGCCGGAGCTGGTGTGCGGGGCCTTGGTGAAGTTGCCGTCGCGGGCGGCCCGCATGGCGGCGAGCAGGACGCGCAGGTCGGCGGCGGACTCGCCGCACGGGTCACCGAGATCGGGGCCGGGGTCCGGCGTGCGGGTGGACTTGGCGGGGCGTTTGGGTGACCGACTGGCCGTGGCCGCGGAGGGCTGTTCGGCCGGGGGCGGGGTGGTGGGCGGTGCCGCGGCCGGGGGTGGGATCTTGGCGCGGACGGTGCGGGCGGGGCGCTGTTCGGCCGGGGAAACCGGGCGGGGGCACTTCGGCGCCGGGGGCGTGCGCACGGCGTCGGGCGCCGGTGGCATGGATGCGCGCGGGGTGCCAGGGGTCGCCGATTCGGGCGCCTTCGTGTCGTCAAGTCCCGGTAAAGCAGCGGCAGTTGACGGTGACAGAGGGTTAGGGAGGGGGAGGTGTGAGGGTGGTGGGACGCGGCCGACGCTGCCCGCTTCGGCTGGCCGGATCTCGCCGGGCGTCACGGCCGCCGTCCGGGGCCGGATCAGGCCACCCGAATCCGCGGTGGCCGGTGGGGGTGTTGGGCCGGGAGCCACCGCGGCACCCGGGGCCGAAATCCGCGCAGGACTGCCCGTATCGGCGGATGACGGAATCTGACCGCGTCCGAGCGCGGGCGTAGCACTGTTCTCACTCATGGTGGCCCACTTCGGTAACTCGGTGCTTATGGGCCCAGTCAGTCTGTCACTCTGTCCGTGTCACCTGAGGCGTATTCGTCCGAACTGCTCAGGAGCCGCACAGTGGGGGCCATTCCGATGCAACGGGAGACTAGTTTTCGTGCTTCCGCCCAGCCCGCGGCACGCCCCGGGCCATGGGCCGTGGTGCGCACGTCCCTGCCCGGAAACCCGCTGGCGCCCGCTGCGGCACGCCGGTTCGTCCGGGCGGCGCTCGCCGACTGGACCGAGCTGGGGGTGCCCGCCGCGACCAGGATCACCGACCGGCTCGCCGACGACTCGGTGCTGCTGGTCAGCGAGTTGGTGACGAACGCCGTCGTGCACGCGGGCACCGCCGTCGACGTCCTGTGCCGCTTCGACGAGGGCGCACCGGGCGAGAGCATCGACGCCCTGGTCATCGAGGTGTCCGACCACCACCCGGCGCGCGCCGTGCGCAGCGAACCCCCCGCCCTTCAGCCCGGCACCCCCGAGTACGGCCGCGGCCTGCAACTCGTCGCCACCCTCTCCGAGTCCTGGGGCATCACCTACCGCTCCGGCACCAAGACGGTCTGGGCCCGGCTGCCCGTCGAAGGCCTCCCCGCCGTCCAGGACATCGAGACGTACGCCGGTGAACAGGCCCTGCAACGCGGCCTGCGCGCCGCCGAGATCCTCGCGCCGCTGCCCGGCAGAGCCACCCACGACACGGAGTGGATCAACCGCGGCGCCCTCACCTTCCTCGCCGAGGCCTCCGACCTGCTCGCCGGGCAGTTCGACGAGAACCTGGTCGCCGTGCTCGCCGGACAACTGCTCGTACCCCGCCTCGCGGACTGGTGCGCGGTGTGGCTCGACGACGAGGCGGAGGGCCCCGGGCGCACCCCCGACGGGCGCGCCCCCGGCACCCGCCTCGCCCGCGTCTGGCACACCAGCGAACACCGTATAGAGGAGCTGCGGAGGCTCCTGGAGAAGGAGCCGCCGCGGCTCACCGAGGCGGTGGGGTCCGGCGCGGTCGCCGTGCTGTGGCCCGGGGACGCGCTGGGCGGCGGACAGTCGGGCGGCGCGGCGCTCGCCTACCGGCTGGTGGCGGGCGGCCGCCAGCTCGGCACGCTCGTGATCGGGCGGGCCGGGCTCGTGCGCTTCCCCGACGAGGCCACCGGGCTCGTCGAGGACTTCAGCCGCCGCGTCTCGCTCGCCATCAGCGCCGCCCGCCGCTACCAGCGCCAGGCCACCATCAGCCAGGTCCTCCAGCGCGGCCTGCTGCCCAGCGCCGTCGCCGAGATCCCCGGCATGGACAGCGGCATCGTGTACGAGCCCCGCGAGCAGGGCGGGCCCGGCGGCGACTTCTACGACGTGTTCCAGGCCGGGCAGGGCCGCTGGTGCTTCGCTCTCGGCGACGTCCAGGGCAAGGGGCCCGAAGCGGCCGTCGTCATCGGGCTCGCCCGGCCCTGGCTGCGGCTGCTCGCCCGCGAGGGGTACCAGGTCGCGGAGGTCCTCGACCGGCTCAACCAGCTCCTCCTCGACGACGCCACCGAGGCCGCCGACGCCGCCGCGGCCGTCCTCGCCGTCGCCGGCGGCCAGGACGAGCCCGTCGACGGGCCCACCTCCCGGTTCCTGTCCCTCCTCTACGGCGAGCTCGTGCCCGTCGAAGGCGGCGTGCGGTGCACCGTGGCGTGCGCCGGGCATCCGCTGCCGCTGCTGCTCGGCTCCGACGGGCAGGTGCGGGCCGTGGCGGCGCCGCAGATGCTGCTCGGGGTCGTCGACGACGAGACGTACACCAGCACCACCTTCGAGCTGCGCACCGGCGACACGCTGCTGTGCGTCACCGACGGGGTGACCGAGCGGCGCTCCGGGCTGCATCTCTTCGACGACGGGGACGGGCTCGCCAAGGCGCTGGCGGGGTGTGCGGGCCTTGACGCGGAGCTCGTCGCCGAGCGGATCCGGCGGCTGGTCCATGAGTTCTCGCAGCGGCCGCCGGACGATGATCTGGCGCTGCTGGTGCTCAGGGCGAAGTGAGGGGAGCCATCGCGGGGCGCCCCGGGCCCACCCCTTCGCCGAACCCGGGGCTCCGCCCCGGACCCCGCTCCTCGATCGCCGGAGGGGCTGTAACCAGCCCGTCCGGCGATTGAGGACGAGCGCGCAGCGCGATCGGGGGCGCCCACGGGGACCGGCAACCCTACGGGGACCGCGAACCCCGGGCGTCCGGGACAATGGCAGGTATGCCTTCTGCACTGCCCGACGGTGAGCCCATGCCCGAGGACGGGGCGCTGCCCGCCTCCGCCCTGGTCGGAGCGGGTGAGCGGCCGCTCGGGTTCTATCTGCACGTGCCGTACTGCGCCACCCGCTGCGGCTACTGCGACTTCAACACCTACACCGCCACCGAGCTGCGCGGCAGCGGCGGCGTGCTCGCCTCCCGCGACAACTACGCCGACACCCTCGTCGACGAGGTCCGCCTCGCGCGCAAGGTCCTCGGCGACGACCCGCGCCCGGTGCGGACCGTGTTCGTCGGCGGCGGTACGCCCACGCTGCTGGCCGCCGACGATCTCGTACGGATGCTCGCCGCCGTACGCGACGAGTTCGGGCTCGCCGACGACGCGGAGATCACCACCGAGGCGAATCCGGAGTCCGTCGACCCCGCCTATCTGAGCGCGCTGCGCGAGGGCGGGTTCAACCGCGTCTCCTTCGGCATGCAGAGCGCCAAGCAGCACGTCCTGAAGATCCTCGACCGTACGCACACGCCGGGGCGGCCCGAGGCGTGCGTGGCCGAGGCGCGCGCCGCCGGGTTCGAGCACGTCAACCTCGACCTGATCTATGGCACGCCCGGGGAGACCGATGACGACTGGCGGGCCTCGCTGGACGCCGCCATCGGGGCCGGGCCCGACCATGTCTCCGCGTACGCGCTGATCGTCGAGGAGGGGACGCAGCTCGCGCGGCGGATCCGGCGTGGGGAGGTGCCCATGACCGACGACGACGTGCACGCCGACCGGTATCTGATCGCCGAGGAGCGGCTCTCCGGCGCCGGGTTCCACTGGTACGAGGTGTCCAACTGGGCCACCTCCGAGGCCGGGCGGTGCCTGCACAACGAGTTGTACTGGCGGGGCGCCGACTGGTGGGGGGCCGGGCCGGGGGCCCACAGCCACGTGGGGGGCGTGCGGTGGTGGAACGTGAAGCATCCCGGGGCGTACGCCGCCGCGCTCGCCGGGGGCAGGTCGCCCGGGGCCGGGCGTGAGGTCCTCTCGGACGAGGACCGGCGGGTCGAGCGGGTGCTGCTCGAGCTGCGGCTGCTTGAAGGGTGCCCTCTGTCTTTGTTGAAGGAGGCCGGGCTGGCCGCGTCCCGGCGTGCCCTTGCCGACGGACTGCTTGACCCCGGGCCCTATGCGGAGGGGCGGGCCGTGCTCACCCTGCGGGGGCGGTTGCTGGCCGACGCCGTCGTGCGGGACCTGGTCGACTGACCGGTCGTATGGGGCTTCGCCCCTGTCCCCCTCTGTCGCCGCTTCGCGCCTCGTCCTCAAGCGCCGGACGGGCTGATACCTCCTCGTCCGGCGCCTCGTCCTCAAGTGCTGGACGGGCTGATACCTCCTCGTTCGGCGCCTGACAGGGGCCCGGCTACGGAGCCGTCACGAAATCGATCAGCTCCTCGACCCTGCCCAGAAGCTGCGGCTCCAGGTCCTTGTAGCTGTGGACCGAGCGCAGGATGTGCTGCCAGGCCGCGCCGGTGTTGTCCGGCCAGCCGAGGGCGCGGCACACGCCGGTTTTCCAGTCCTGGCCGTGGGGGATCCGGGGCCAGGCCGTGATGCCCAGGGAGGACGGCTTCACGGCCTCCCACACGTCGATGTAGGGGTGGCCGACGACCAGGGCGTGGTCGCTGCTGACGGCCGCGGCGATGCGGGACTCCTTGGAGCCCGGGACCAGGTGGTCGACGAGGATGCCGAGGCGGGCCCCGGCGTCGGGGGCGAACTCCTCGACGACGGCGGGCAGGTCGTCGATGCCTTCCAGGTACTCGACGACGACGCCCTCGACGCGCAGGTCGTCGCCCCAGACCTTCTCGACCAGCTCGGCGTCGTGCCGTCCTTCCACGTAGATCCGCCCCGCCCGGGCCACGCGGGCCCGCGCCCCGGGCACCGCGAGGGAGCCGGACGCGGTGCGCGCGGGCTGCCGGGGCGCGGCGGCGGCCGTCGGGCGGACCAGCGTGACGACCCGGCCCTCCAGGAGGAAGCCGCGCGGCGCCATCGGGAACACGCGGTGCTTGCCGAAGCGGTCCTCCAGCGTCACCGTCGGCCCCTCGGCCGTCTTCTCGCAGCGGATCACCGCACCGCAGAAGCCCGTGGTGACCTCCTCCACGACCAGGTCGGTCTCGGCGGGCACCTCGGGGGCGGGAGCCTGCTTCTTCCAGGGCGGGGTCAGGTCCGGGTGGTAGCTGCGCATGGGCCAGACGTTATGGCATGGCGTCAGGCGACACCGAACCGCCGGGCCAGCTCGTCGCGTTGGCGGCGTACGAAGGCGGCGTCGACGACCGCCCCGTGCCCGGGCACGTACAACGCGTCCTCGCCGCCCAGGTCGAGGAGCCGGTCGAGCGCGGCGGGCCAGTGCCGGGGCGCCGCGTCGGGACCGGCCTGCGGCTCGCCGGACTCCTCGACCAGGTCGCCGCAGAAGACGACTTCAGGGCCGCCGTCGGCATCGCCGGGAACCAGGACCACCAGGTCGTGGCCCGAGTGGCCGGGGCCGACGTTGGCCAGCAGCACCTGGATGCCGCCCAGGTCCAGGGTCCATTCGCCGCACACCAGGTGGCGCGGGTGGACGAGGAGGTCGGCGGCCTCGGCCGCGGCGGCCGGGTCCAGGCCCTGGGCGACGGCGTCCGCGCGCAGCTCGTCGCGGCCCTGGTCCAGGACCGTGTCGACGCCGACGGCGCCGAAGATCTCGACGCCCGCGAACGCCGCCGCGCCGAGGACGTGGTCGAAGTGGGGGTGGGTGAGGGCGAGATGGGTCACACGCCGGTCGCCGCCGAGGAGCCGCCGGGCGTCGGCGCGCAGCCGGGAGCCCTCGCGCAGGCTCGACCCGGCCTCGATCATCAGGGCCGCGTCGTCGCCGACGACGAGCCCGGCCGTGCAGTCCCACACCGGCAGCCTGCACCGCCCCACGCGCGCGGCGAGCCGTTCCCAGCCCGCCTCCGCCCAGGCCGGTGCGGGCGCGGGGGAAGGCGTGCTCGTATCCCTCGTATCCATGGGGTGACGCTAACGCCGACGGCGCGCGGCGGCAGGACGGGCCCGGGGCGAGAGCGAACCGCTGCCCTGGACGTCACGCGGTGGTACCCGTCGGTACGACAAGGCGGGACAAGGGCGGCACTCGTCGGCATGACAAAGGGGTCGGCCCTTGCCGGGGCTGTACCCACCGGCCGTACACTGACTCGGTGAAGGCTGGCACTCGTGTGTGGTGAGTGCCAAGGTGAGGGGCCACCGCGGGGGGCTCCGGGTGCGGGACGACAGCTGGAGGTGTGCGCGATGCTCAGTGAACGCAGGCTTGAGGTGCTGCGCGCCATCGTCCACGACTACGTGGGCACGGAGGAGCCCGTCGGCTCCAAGGCGCTCACCGAACGCCACCACCTCGGCGTCTCCCCGGCCACGGTCCGCAACGACATGGCCGCGCTGGAGGAGGAAGGGTTCATCGCCCAGCCGCACACCAGCGCCGGGCGGATCCCGACCGACAAGGGGTACCGCCTGTTCGTGGACCGCCTCGCGGGCGTCAAGCCGATGACGCCGCCGGAGCGGCGCGCGATCCAGAACTTCCTGGACGGCGCGGTCGACCTGGACGACGTCGTGGGGCGCACGGTGCGGCTGCTCGCGCAGCTCACCCGGCAGGTCGCGGTGGTGCAGTATCCGTCGCTGACCCGCTCCACGGTGCGGCACGTGGAACTGCTCTCGCTGGCCCCGGCCCGCCTGATGCTGGTCCTCATCACCGACACCGGCCGGGTCGAGCAGCGCATGGTCGACTGCCCGGCGCCGTTCGGTGAGACGTCGCTCGCGGACCTGCGGGCGCGGCTCAACAGCCGGGTCGCGGGCCGCCGCTTCTCCGACGTGCCGCAGCTCGTGCAGGACCTCGCGGAGTCCTTCGACAAGGACGACCGGGGCACGGTGACGACGGTCCTCTCCACCCTCCTCGAAACGCTGGTGGAGGAGACCGAGGAGCGGCTGATGATCGGCGGCACCGCCAATCTCACCCGCTTCGGACATGACTTTCCCCTCACCATCAGGCCCGTCCTTGAGGCACTGGAGGAGCAGGTCGTCCTCCTCAAGTTGCTTGGTGAGGCGACGGATTCGGGCATGACAGTCAAGATCGGTCACGAGAACGCCCACGAGGGGCTCAGCTCCACGTCGGTGGTCTCCGTCGGCTACGGTTCGGGGAGCGAGGCAGTGGCCAAGCTGGGCGTGGTCGGACCGACCCGCATGGACTATCCGGGAACGATGGGAGCAGTACGCGCAGTGGCACGTTACGTCGGACAGATCCTGGCGGAGTCGTAAGTGGCCACGGACTACTACGCCGTACTAGGCGTGCGCCGCGACGCTTCCCAGGACGACATCAAGAAGGCCTTCCGGCGGCTCGCACGCGAGCTGCACCCGGACGTCAATCCTGACCCGAAGACGCAAGAGCGCTTCAAGGAGATCAACGCCGCGTACGAGGTGTTGTCGGACCCGCAGAAGAAGCAGGTCTACGACCTCGGCGGCGACCCGCTGTCCCAGGCCGGCGGCGCCGGTGGCGCGGGCGGCTTCGGAGCGGGTGGCTTCGGCAACTTCTCCGACATCATGGACGCGTTCTTCGGTACGGCGTCGCAGCGCGGGCCGCGTTCGCGCACCCGGCGCGGGCAGGACGCCATGATCCGCCTGGAGATCGACCTCGAAGAGGCGGCCTTCGGCACCACCAAGGACATCCAGGTCGACACGGCCGTCGTCTGCACGACGTGCTCCGGGGAGGGTGCCGCGCCCGGCACCTCCGCGCAGACCTGCGACATGTGCCGCGGTCGCGGCGAGGTGTCCCAGGTCACGCGGTCCTTCCTCGGCCAGGTCATGACCTCCCGGCCGTGCCCGCAGTGCCAGGGCTTCGGGACCGTCGTGCCGACGCCGTGC
This sequence comes from Streptomyces flavofungini, assembly GCF_014650815.1. Taxonomy (GTDB): domain Bacteria; phylum Actinomycetota; class Actinomycetes; order Streptomycetales; family Streptomycetaceae; genus Streptomyces; species Streptomyces flavofungini. Next base: position 325,636 of record NZ_BMVR01000001.1, on the reverse strand, counting down.
CCCGAGTGCGCGGGCGACGGGCGGATCCGGTCGCGGCGCACGCTCACCGTGAAGATCCCGGCCGGGGTCGACAACGGCACCCGGATCCAGCTCGCCGGTGAGGGTGAGGTCGGGCCCGGCGGGGGTCCCGCCGGTGACCTGTACGTGGAGATCCACGAGCTGCCGCACGCCGTCTTCCAGCGGCGCGGGGACGATCTGCACTGCACCGTCACGCTGCCCATGACCGCCGCGTCGCTCGGCACGAAGGTGCCCCTCGAGACGTTGGACGGCATGGAGGAGGTCGACATCCGGCCCGGTACGCAGTCCGGGCAGTCGATCCCGCTGCACGGGCGCGGGGTCACCCACCTGCGCGGTGGGGGGCGCGGTGACCTCATCGTGCACGTCGAGGTGCTCACGCCGTCCAAGCTCGATCCCGAGCAGGAACGGTTGCTGCGGGAGCTTGCGCAGCTGCGGGGTGAGGAGCGGCCTACCGGCCAGTTTCAACCGGGGCAGCAGGGGCTCTTCTCGCGCCTGAAGGACGCGTTCAACGGGCGCTAGCGCCTTGGGCGGCCCGGGGTGAGCGTGGACGTCACGCTCACCCCGGGCCGACTTGCGTGGTCACCCTGTGCGCGATGGCTCCGTCGGCCGGGGCTGTGCCCACCCGTGCCGCCCCTGGCGGCCCAGCTGCCCACAGGGCAGGACGGGCAGGACGGTGCGCCGCCGCTGGACCCCGGACGAGGCGCCTCCGCCAGACGTGGCACGATGCCGGTATGTCCTCCGCGCTCACCGATCTCTGTCGCTATCCGATCGTGCAGGCCCCGATGGCGGGCGGTGGCTCGACGCCGCAGCTCGCGGCGGCGGTCGCTGAGGCCGGGGGGCTGGGCTTCCTCGCTGCCGGGTACAAAACCGCCGACGGGATGTATCAGGAGATCAAGCAGGTCAGGGGCCTGACGGCGCGGCCGTTCGGCGTGAACCTGTTCATGCCGCAGCCGGAGTACCCCGGTGCGGGCCCCGGTTCCACCGGAGCGGTCGGCGCCGCGCCCCTCGACGCCGCCGTCGAGGTGTACCGCAACCAGCTCGCGGGCGAGGCCACCTGGTACGAGACGCAGCTCGGCGACACCGAGGGTAAGCGCGACGACGGCTACGACGCGAAGCTCGCGATCCTCCTCGACGACCCGGTGCCGCTGGTGTCGTTCACGTTCGGCTGCCCGACCCGGGAGGCTGTACAGGCGCTGGACCGCGTGGGTACCCGTACCGTCGTCACCGTCACCACGCCCGAGGAGGCCCGCGCGGCCCAGCGGGCGGGTGCCGACGCGGTGTGCGTGCAGGGCATCGAGGCGGGCGGCCACCAGGGCACGCACCGCGACAACCCGGAGGCGGACGGCTCCGGCATCGGCCTGCTGAGCCTGATCGCGCAGGTCCGCGAGACCGTGCAGCTGCCGGTGATCGCGGCGGGCGGCCTGATGCGCGGCGGCCAGATCGCCGCCGTCCTCGCCGCGGGCGCCGCCTTCGCCCAGCTCGGCACCGCGTTCCTGGTCACCCCCGAGTCGGGCGCGCAGCCGCTGCACAAGCAGGCCATGACGAACCCCCTGTTCAGCCACACCGAGCTGACCCGGGCCTTCTCCGGCCGCCCCGCCCGCGGCCTGGTCAACCGCTTCATGCGCGAGCACGGCCCGTACGCCCCGGCCGCGTACCCGCAGGTCCACTACCTCACCGCGGGCCTGCGCAAGGCCGCGGCCAAGGCCGGTGACCCGCAGGCCATGGCGCTGTGGGCGGGCCAGGGTCACCGCCTGGCGCGGGCGCTGCCCGCCGGGGAGCTGATGGAGGTCCTGGTCGCCGAACTCGACGAGGCGAAGGCCGTGTTCGGCGCGCGGGGTGCGGAGTGACGGCGCCGGTCTTCGTCGTCGAGGACTTCCGGGGCGCGGGCCCCGGCGGCCGCTACGTACTCGAAGGGCCCGAGGGGCGGCACGCGGTGTCCGTGAAGCGGCTGCACGCGGGCGAGGACGTCGTCCTCACCGACGGCGCCGGACGCTGGGCGCACGGCGTCGTCACGGACACCGAGGGCAAGGACCGCCTGACGGTGTCCCTGGACGCCGACGGCGTCCGCGAGGAGGCGCGGGAGACGCCCAGGATCACCGTCGTGCAGGCGCTGCCCAAGGGCGACCGGGGCGAGCTGGCCGTGGAGACCATGACGGAGACCGGCGTCGACGAGGTCGTGCCCTGGGCCGCGTCCCGCTGCATCACGCAGTGGAAGGGCGAGCGCGGTCAGAAGGCGCTCGGCAAGTGGCGGGCGACGGCACGCGAGGCGGGCAAGCAGTCGCGCCGCGTGCGCTTCCCGGACGTCGCGGAACTGGCCACGACCAAGCAGGTCGCGGCGCTCCTGGCCGCCGCCGACCTCGCCGCCGTCCTGCACGAGGAGGGCAGCGAACCGCTGGCCACCGCCGAACTCCCCGCCACCGGCCACCTCGTCCTCGTCGTCGGCCCCGAGGGCGGCGTGTCCCCGGACGAGCTGGCGGCGTTCGCGCAGGCGGGTGCCAAGCCCTACCGGCTCGGGCGTAGCGTGTTGCGCACGTCGACCGCGGGCACCGCCGCGACGGCCCTCCTCCTCGGCCGGACCGGACGCTGGTCCTGATCACCGCCCGAAAGGCATCCCCGTGGAACTCGCCCAGGTACGCCTGCTCGTCACCGACTTCCCCGCCTGCTACCGCTTCTACGCAGACGTCCTCGGCCTGAAGCCCCAGTCGGGCGCGGCGAACGGACCGTACGAGAAGTTCAGCCCCACGACGGGCTCCGCGGGCATCGCCCTGCAGGACCGGACCGTGATGGCCGAACTCCTCGGCGAACTCGCCGAGTCGGCGACCGGCCACCGCTCCCTGGTGGTGCTGCGCGTCGACGACCTGGACGCGTACTGCGAGCGGATCACCGAGCGCGGCGCGGAGCTGACGCACGGGCCCGCGCCGATGACGGACCGGATGCGGGTGGCCCACCTCAAGGACCCCGAGGGGAACCTGGTGGAGCTCCAGGAGTGGCTGCTGCTGCGCACGGATCGCGCCTGACCGGACGCGACAGGGCCGCTGACGGGGGCGGTTACCGGACAGATGGCCACAAGCGGTCTACCGCCGTGCCGTCCACGGTGGCACGCTGCCGCTCATGGGGGCATTGAGGCGAATACCGCGCACACGGCGGGCGCGCAGCGTTCTCGTCGCCGTGACGGCCATGGCGGCGGCCGGTCTCGGCCTGACCGCGTGCGACCCCGTCGAGGGCGACATGAGTACGTCCGCCGTCGCGATCACCACCGACAAGATGGGCACGCGGGAGCTGGAGCGCCAGCACGCCGAGGTGGACTGGCTCACCTGTACGGCGTCGTTCATCGGCCGGGACAAGAAGGCCTCGGAGTCCGACGAGCCGCGGGCCGCGCAGGTCGACTGCCGCGGCCAGTCCGACGACGACGAGGTCATCACCATCAAGGGCCGGGTGACGGAGGTGCAGAACGGCGCCTGCGTCCGCGGGCATCTGACCGCGAAGGTCGGCAGCGAGGAGTGGTTCCGCGTCGACGCCCTCGGCAACTGCGACCACACGCCCGACGACGACGGCAACGACGACCAGGGCAACGACGACAGCGGCAATGACGGCAACGACGGCAATGGCAACGACGGCAACGGCAGTGACGGGCATGACGGCAACGGCAACGGCAGTGACGACAACGCCGGGCACGAGAAGCCCGATCCCGGGCCCACCGCCACCGTCACCGTGACCGAACAGCCGGACGAGGAACCGGGCAAGTGATCCAAAACGCCTCCGCCCCGCGCGCCGCCTGCTTAGGCTGACGGTGTGACTCAGCCTGCCTACCTCCGGTTTCCGCACCTGCGCGGCGAGTTGATCGCCTTCACCGCAGAGGACGACGTCTGGCTCGCCCCGCTCGACGGCGGCCGCGCCTGGCGGGTCAGCGCCGACAACGTACCCGTGACCCAGCCACGGATCTCCCCGGACGGCACCACCGTCGCGTGGACGTCCACGCGCGACGGCGCCCCCGAGGTGCACGTCGCGCCCGTGGCCGGTGGCCCCACCCGGCGCCTGACGTACTGGGGCAGCGGGAAGACGTCCGTGCGCGGCTGGACGGCCGACGGCCGGGTCCTCGCGATCAGCACCGAGGGCGAGGCGTCGCTGCGCCGCACCCGGGCGCGCGCGGTGCCGCTCGACGGCGGGCCCGCCGAGACGCTGCCGTACGGCCTCGTCGGGGACGTCGCGTACGGGCCGCAGGGCGACGTGCTGCTGCTGTCCGCGCCGATGGGGCGGGAGGCCGCCTGGTGGAAGCGGTACCGGGGCGGCACGGCGGGCAAGCTGTGGATCCGGCAGGGGGCGGGGACGGCGGCCGAAGGGGCCGACGGCGCCGACAGTGCCGACAGCCCGGCCGGCGCCGACAGCGCTGACAGCCCCGACAGTCCTGACTCGGGGCCCCGCTTCGTACGGCTGCACGCCGACCTCGACGGGAACATCGAGTACCCGCTGTGGGTCGGCGACCGCGTCGCGTTCCTCAGCGACCACGAAGGCGTCGGCGCCGTGTACTCCTCGCTGCCCGACGGCACCGACCTGCGCCGCCACACGCCCGTCGGGGGCGGCTTCTACGCCCGGCACGCCGCCACCGACGGCACCCGCGTCACGTACACCGCGGCCGGTGAACTCTGGCTCCTGGACGACCTCGTGGACGCCGAGCCGCGCCGCCTGGACATCGTCCTCGGCGGGCAGCGCACGGACCTGCAGCCGCATCCGGTGAGCGCCGCCCGCTGGTTCGGGGCCGCCGCGCCCGACCACACCGGGCGCGGCAGCGCCGTCGCCGTGCGCGGCGCCGTGCACTGGGTCACGCACCGCGAGGGGCCCGCCCGGGCGCTCGCCGCCGAACCGGGGGTGCGGGCGCGGCTTCCGCGCACGTTCCGGGTGGACGGCGAGGAGCACGTGGTGTGGGTGACGGACGCCGAGGGCGACGACGCCCTGGAGTTCGCGCCCGCCACCGGCCTGGCGCCCGGCGCGACACCCCGGCGGCTCGCCGCCGGACAGCTCGGCCGGGTCCTCGCGCTCGCCATGGCGCCCGACGGCAGCCGGGCGGCCGTCGCCGCGCACGACGGGCGGGTGCTCTTCGTGGAGCGCGACAGCGGCGAGGTGCGGGAGGTGGACCGGGCGGAGCACGGCGAGGCCACCGGGCTCGTGTTCTCGCCCGACTCCGCGTGGCTCGCCTGGTCGCATCCCGGGCCGCGCCCGCTGCGCCAGCTCAAGCTCGCCAACACCGCCGACCTGGCCGTGTCGGAGGCCACCCAGCTCAGATTCCGGGACTACAGCCCGGCGTTCACCCTCGACGGCAAGCACCTCGCGTTCCTGTCCGCGCGGGCCTTCGACCCCGTCTACGACGACCACGTCTTCGACCTCGCGTTCGTCGGCGGCGCCCGGCCGCACCTGATCACCCTCGCGGCCACGACGCCCTCGCCGTTCGGGCCGCAGCGGCACGGCCGGGCCTTCGACGCCCCGGACACCCCGCACGCCGAGACGCCCGACAGCGAGGGCACGCCCGCGACCCGCGTCGACCTCGACGGGCTCGCCGAACGCGTCGTGCCGTTCCCCGTGGAGGCCGCCCGCTACTCCACACTGCGCGCCGCCAAGGACGGACTGCTGTGGCTGCGCCACCCCGTGCACGGCGTGCTCGGGGCGTCCCGCGCCACCCCGACGGACCCCGACCCCAGCTCCGAGCTGGAGCGCTACGACCTCGCGCAGCACCGCGTCGAGGAACTCGCCGGTGTCGCCGAGCACTTCGCGGTCACCGGCGACGGCAAGCGGGTGCTGCTGTGGGCCGACGGCAAGCTGAAGGTCGTGCCGAGCGACCGGCGGGCGTCCGGCGACGAGGACAGCGACACGAACATCACCGTCGACCTCGGCCGCGTACGCCAGACCATCGACCCGGCCGCCGAGTGGCGGCAGATGTACGACGAGGCCGGGCGCCTCATGCGGGACAACTTCTGGCGGCCCGACATGGGCGGCGTCGACTGGGACGCCGTCCTGGAGCGCTACCGCCCCGTCCTCGCCCGCGTCGCCACCCACGACGACCTCATGGACCTGCTGTGGGAGGTGCAGGGCGAACTCGGCACCTCGCACGCCTACGTGACGCCGCGCGGCGGCTGGGGCGGCGGCGCGGGCACCCGGCAGGGGCTGCTCGGCGTGGACCTCTCGCGCGGGGAGGACGGGGCGTGGCGCGTCGACCGGGTGCTGCCGTCCGAGACGTCCGACCCGGACGCGCGTTCGCCGCTGGCCGCGCCCGGGGTCGCGGTGCGGGCGGGCGACGCGATCCTCGCCGTGGGCGGGCGGCCCGTCGACCCGGTGACCGGGCCCGGGCCGCTGCTCGTCGGCACCGCGGGCAAGCCCGTCGAGCTGACCGTGTCGCCCGCGGGCGGCGGCGACCCGCGGCACGCCGTCGTCGTTCCCGTGGACGACGAGGAGCCGCTGCGATACCACGCGTGGGTCGCCGACCGGCGGGCCTACGTCCACGAGCGCTCCGGCGGGCGGCTCGGCTATCTGCACGTGCCCGACATGCAGGCGCCCGGCTGGGCCCAGATCCACCGGGACCTGCGGATCGAGGTCGCCCGGGAGGGGCTTGTCGTCGACGTCCGCGAGAACCGCGGCGGGCACACCTCGCAACTCGTCGTGGAGAAGCTGGCCCGCCGCATCGTCGGCTGGGACCTGCCGCGCGGGTCCGGGCCGCTCAGCTATCCCGGGGACGCGCCGCGCGGGCCCGTCGTCGCCGTCGCCAACGAGTTCTCCGGCTCCGACGGGGACATCGTCAACGCGGCGATCAAGGCGCTCGGGATCGGTCCCGTCGTCGGTACGCGCACGTGGGGCGGCGTCGTCGGCATAGACAGCCGGTACCACCTCGTCGACGGCACGCTCGTGACGCAGCCCAAGTACGCCTTCTGGATGGAGGGGTACGGGTGGGGGGTCGAGAACTACGGGGTCGACCCGGACGTCGAGGTCGTGGTGACCCCCGAGGACTACGCGGCGGGGCGGGACCCGCAGTTGGACGAGGCCGTACGCGTGGCGTTGGCGGCGCTCGAGGTGACCCCGGCGAAGACTCCGCCCGCCGTGCCCGGTGGGCCCGGGGACGGGGCGCCGTCGGCCTGACGGTCGCCGCCGCGGCCGGGGGCGCCTGCCCTCGGCCCGCCCCCCCTCGCCCCTCGGGCACACTGCCGCCCCGCCGACCCCGCACCCCACCCCGATACGATGCGACTCACGTGATTCCAGTGACCCGGGAGGGTGTCCCCATGGCGGGTGAACCGCAGGCCGACTGCCTGTTCTGCAAGATCGTCGCGGGTGAGGTGCCCGCGACCGTCGTGCGGGAGACCGAGACGACCGTCGCCTTCCGCGACATCAACCCGCAGGCCCCCACGCACGTCCTGGTGATCCCCAAGGTGCACTACCCGGACGCCGCGTCCCTCGCCGCCGCCGATCCGAAGGCCGCCGCTGACGTGCTGCGCGCGGCCGGTGAGGTCGCCGCCGAGGAGAAGGCCGAGAGCTACCGCATCGTCTTCAACACCGGCTCCGGCGCCGGGCAGACCGTCTTCCACGCGCACGCCCACGTCCTCGGCGGCCGCGGCCTCCAGTGGCCCCCCGGCTAGCCGACACGGCACCGCCACCTCCGCCCGCACCCCGAACAGCTTGGACGATCCCCTGTGTCCGTACGTGAATTGGTGGTCCTCGGCACCGCGAGCCAGGTGCCGACCCGCCAGCGCAATCACAACGGCTACGTCCTGCTCTGGGACGGCGAGGGCATCCTCTTCGACCCGGGCGAGGGCACGCAGCGCCAGATGCTGCGTGCCTCCGTCGCCGCGCACGACCTGAACCGGCTCTGCGTCACGCACTTCCACGGCGACCACAGCCTGGGCCTCGCGGGCGTGATCCAGCGCATCAACCTGGACCGCGTGCCGCACCCCGTCATCGCCCACTACCCGGCGTCCGGCCAGCACTTCTTCGACCGGCTGCGGTACTCCACCGCCTACCGCGAGACCGTCGACCTGGTGCAGGCGCCGGTGGCCGCCGACGGCGTCATCGCCGACGCGCCCTCGTACCGCCTGGAGACCGCGAAGCTCTCCCACCCCGTGGAGGCGTACGGCTACCGCCTCGTCGAGCCCGACGGGCGCCGCATCCTGCCCGCGCTGCTCGCCGAACGCGGCATCAAGGGCCCCGACATCGGCGTCCTGCAACGCGCGGGCAGCCTGCGCGGCGTGACCCTCGACGAGGTCAGCGAGGTGCGGCGCGGGCAGCGGTTCGCCTTCGTGATGGACACCCGGCTGTGCGACGGCGTGCACGCCCTCGCCGACGGCTGCGACATGCTTGTCATCGAGTCGACCTTCCTCGACGAGGACCACCGGCTCGCCTCCGACCACGGTCATCTGACCGCCGGGCAGGCCGCGGGCGTGGCCCGGGACGCCGGGGTGCGCCACCTCGTCCTCACCCACTTCAGCCAGCGGTACGCCGACCCCGCGCTCTTCGAACGGCAGGCGCGGGCCGCCGGGTTCGAGGGCGAGCTGACGGTCGCGCGGGACCTGATGCGCGTACCGCTGCCCAAGCGCACCCCCTAGCACCACCCATCTGAGACAGCTGAGTCACCCGAGAGAAACGCGCCACCATGCCCCTCCCCAAGGCCGAACTGCACCTGCACATCGAAGGCACCCTCGAACCCGAACTCGCCTTCGCGCTCGCCGAACGCAACGGCGTCCCGCTGCCGTACGCCGACACCGAAGAGCTGCGCAAGGCCTACCTCTTCGACGACCTGCAGTCGTTCCTCGACCTCTACTACGGCCTGATGGCCGTCCTGCGCACCGAGGCCGACTTCGAGGACCTCGCGGACGCCTATCTCGCGCGGGCCGCCGCGCAGGGCGTGCGGCACGCCGAGATCTTCTTCGACCCGCAGGCGCACACCGCGCGCGGCATCCCGTTCGCCACGGTCGTCGAGGGCCTCGGCCGCGCCCTGGACCGCAGCGAGGAGCGGCACGGCGTCTCCACCCGCCTCATCATGTGCTTCCTGCGCGATCAGTCCGCCGAGTCGGCGATGGCGACCCTGGAGGCCGCGAAGCCGCACCTGGACCGGATCATCGGCGTCGGCCTGGACTCCGCCGAGGTCGGCCACCCGCCGAGCAAGTTCGCCGCCGTGTACGAGGCCGCGGGCGTGCTCGGGCTGCGGAAGGTGGCGCACGCGGGGGAGGAGGGCCCGGCCGCGTACGTGCGGGAGGCGCTCGACGTACTCGGGGTCGAGCGGATCGACCACGGGCTGCGCTGCGTGGAGGACCCGGAGCTGGTCGAGCGGCTGGTGCGGGACCGGGTGCCGCTGACGCTGTGCCCGCTGTCCAACGTGCGGCTGCGGGCCGTCGACATCCTGGAGCAGCACCCGCTGCCGCGGATGATGGCGGCCGGGCTGCTGTGCACCATCAACTCCGACGACCCCGCCTACTTCGGCGGCTATGTGGACGACACGTTCCACGCCGTGCACGAGGCCCTGGGCATCGGCCCCGAGGGGCTGCGCGAGCTCGCCCGCAACTCCTTCGAGGCCGCGTTCCTGGACGGCGGCCCGGAGGAGGAGGCGCTGCGCGCGCGGTACCTCGCGGAGGTCGCGGCGTACGAGTTCGACTGACGGACACCGGGCCGTCCCGGCGACGTACGCGACGCGTTGTCACAGGCCTGGGTTACGTTGCCCTCATGGCCGTACCACCCGCTGTACCACCCGGCGTACCGCAGGAGACACCCGCCGCGGCTGCGGAGACCGTCGTCGATCCCCTCAAGTCGGCGCGCAGGGCGGGCGATCCGCCCTGCGACGTGTACCTCACCGGGACCGTCTTCCTGGACATCATCTTCACCGGCCTCGACTCGGCGCCCGTGCGCGGCACCGAGTCGTGGGCGCGCGGCATGGGGTCGAGCCCGGGCGGCGTCGCCAACATGGCGAGCGCCCTGGCCCGGCTCGGCCTGCGCACCTCCCTGGCCGCCGCCTTCGGCGACGACCACTACGGGGAGTACTGCTGGGACGCCCTGGAGCGGGGCGAGGGCATCGACCTGTCGTCGTCACGGACGGTGCCCGGCTGGCACTCGCCGGTGACGGTGTCCATGGCGTACGAGGGCGAGCGGACCATGGTCAGCCACGGCCACGAGCCGCCGCCCGACGCGGACTCCCCGGACGGCGGCGCCCCGAAGTGCCCGCCGCGGGCGCGGGCCGCCATCGCCTCCCTGGTGCCCGGGGTGCGGGCGCCGTGGATCGCCGCGGCGGCCCGGCGCGGGACGCGCATCTTCGCGGACGTGGGCTGGGACGACACCGGCGCCTGGGACCTGACCGCGCTGCCGGACCTGGCGCACTGCGAGGCGTTCCTGCCGAACGCCCAGGAGGCCATGCGGTACACGGGCACCACCTGCCCGCGCGCCGCCGCGCACGCCCTCACCGAGCACGTTCCGCTCGCCGTGGTCACCCTCGGCGCCGAGGGGGCGTACGCGGTCGACGGGCGCACCGGCGAGACGGCGTCCGTGCCCGCCATCGAGGTGGAGGCCCTCGACCCCACCGGCGCGGGCGACGTGTTCGTCGCGGGGTTCGTCACCGGCACGCTGGCCGGGTGGCCGCTCGCCGACCGGCTCGCCTTCGCCGGGCTCACCGCGGCGCTGTCCGTGCAGGAGTTCGGCGGCTCCCTGTCGGCGCCCGGGTGGGCGGAGGTCGCGGCCTGGTGGCGGCGGGTCGGCGAGTTCGACGAGCAGGACCCGGTGGCCCTGCGGCGGTACGCCTTCCTGGAGGACCTGCTGCCCGCGGGCGGCCGGGCCTGGCCGCTGCGTCGGGCGGTGCCGACGATCGGCTTCGGCCGGTCGCTGTAGGGCGCGTCCGCCGCTGCCCGTCGCTGTTCGTCCCCGCCGGTCCCGGAAAAGGGCTTAGGCCTTGTCAGTGGCGCGTCGTACGCTTGGGAGTGCAGAAGTCGCCTCGCGGCGAGTCCCGTGACGAGGAGGATGTGCAGGCCCTCAGTGGCCGGCCCATGACGCAGACACCGACAGCTCAGACCCCTGCGCAGCCGCAGGACGCGGAACAGGACACGGCACGGACGAAGGCGCCCGCCAAGGGCAGCGCCAAGGCTCATTTCACCGTCCCGGCCAACCACCCCATGGTGATGGTCCTGGGCTCCGGAGACGCACTGCTGCGAGTGATCGAGACGGCCTTCCCGGCGGCCGACATCCACGTCCGGGGCAACGAGATCAGCGCGGTCGGTGACGCCCACGAAGTCGCCCTCGTCCAGCGCCTGTTCGACCAGATGATGCTGGTGCTGCGCACCGGACAGCCGATGACGGAGGACGCAGTGGAACGCTCGATCGCCATGCTCAGGGCGGACGACAGCGGCGAGGCCGACGGCGACGAGACCCCCGCCGACGTCCTGACGCAGAACATCCTCTCCTCCCGCGGCCGCACCATCCGCCCCAAGACGCTCAACCAGAAGCGGTACGTCGACGCGATCGACAAGAACACGATCGTGTTCGGCATCGGCCCCGCGGGCACCGGCAAGACCTATCTGGCCATGGCCAAGGCGGTCCAGGCCCTGCAGTCCAAGCAGGTCAGCAGGATCATCCTGACCCGCCCCGCGGTGGAGGCCGGCGAGCGCCTCGGCTTCCTGCCGGGCACGCTCTACGAGAAGATCGACCCGTATCTGCGCCCGCTGTACGACGCGCTGCACGACATGCTGGACCCGGACTCGATCCCGCGCCTGATGGCCGCGGGCACCATCGAGGTCGCCCCGCTGGCGTACATGCGCGGCCGGACGCTGAACGACGCGTTCATCATCCTGGACGAGGCGCAGAACACGAACCCCGAGCAGATGAAGATGTTCCTCACCCGCCTCGGCTTCGAATCGAAGATCGTGATCACGGGCGACGTGACGCAGATCGACCTGCCCAACGGCACGAAGTCCGGTCTGCGCCAGGTCCAGGACATCCTAGACGGGGTGGACGACGTGCACTTCTCGCGGCTCACGTCGAGTGATGTCGTACGGCACAAGCTCGTCGGCCGTATCGTCGACGCGTACGAGAAGTACGACAGCGAGAACGGTACGGAGAACGGCTCCCACCAGAGCCGCGGCCGGTCCAGAGGGAAGTAGCGGAACAGCACCATGTCGATCGACGTCAACAACGAATCCGGAACCGAGGTCGACGAGCAGGCGATCCTCGACATCGCCCGCTACGCGCTCGCGCGGATGCGCATCCACCCGCTCTCCGAGCTCTCGGTGATCGTCGTGGACGCCGACGCCATGGAGCAGCTGCACATCCAGTGGATGGACCTGCCGGGGCCCACGGACGTCATGTCCTTCCCCATGGACGAGCTGCGCCCGCCCATGAAGGACGACGACGAGCCCCCGCAGGGCCTCCTCGGCGACATCGTGCTCTGCCCCGAGGTCGCCCTGAAGCAGGGCCAGGAAGCGCCGACGCAGCACTCCATGAACGAGGAGCTCCAGCTCCTCACCGTGCACGGAGTGCTGCACCTGCTCGGGTACGACCACGAGGAGCCCGACGAGAAGGCCGAGATGTTCGGCCTGCAGGCGGCGATCGTCGACGGCTGGCGCGCGGAGCAGGGCCTCACCGGCCCGTCCCCGGCGCCCACCGTCTCCTGACGCCATGTCCTTCCAGCTCATCGCCGGCGCGGTCGCCCTGATCGTGGTGGCCTGGCTCGCCGCCTGCGCCGAGGCGGGCATCGCCCGCGTCTCCAGCTTCCGCGCCGAGGAGGCCGTGCGTTCCGGGCGGCGCGGCAGCGCGAAGCTCGCGCAGGTCGCCGCCGACCCCGTCCGCTACCTCAACGTGGCGCTGCTCGTGCGCGTCGCCTGCGAGATGGCGGCCGCCGCCCTCGTCACGTACGCCTGCCTGCAGGCCGTCGACGCCACCTGGGAGGCCCTCGCCATCGCCATCGGCGTGATGGTGCTCGTCAGCTACGTCGCCGTCGGCGTCTCCCCGCGCACCATCGGCCGCCAGCACCCGCTGAACACGGCCACCGCCGCGGCGTACGTCCTGCTGCCGCTCGCCCGCGTCATGGGCCCCATCCCGCCGCTCCTCATCCTCATCGGCAACGCCCTCACCCCAGGCAAGGGCTTCCGGCGCGGCCCGTTCGCCTCCGAGGCCGAGCTGCGGGCCATGGTCGACCTCGCCGAGAAGGAGTCCCTGATCGAGGACGACGAGCGCCGCATGGTGCACTCCGTCTTCGAGCTCGGCGACACCCTCGTCCGCGAAGTCATGGTCCCGCGCACCGACTTGATCGCCATCGAGCGCTTCAAGACCGTCCGGCAGGCGCTGACGCTCGCGCTCCGCTCGGGCTTCTCCCGCATCCCCGTCACCGGCGAGAGCGACGACGACGTGGTCGGGATCGTGTACTTGAAGGACCTCGTCCGCAAGACCCACATCAACCGCGACGCCGAGAACGACCTCGTCTCCACGGCCATGCGGCCCGCCACCTTCGTCCCCGACACGAAGAACGCGGGTGACCTGCTGCGCGAGATGCAGCAGGAGCGCAACCACGTCGCCGTCGTCATCGACGAGTACGGCGGCACCGCCGGGATCGTCACCATCGAGGACATCCTCGAGGAGATCGTCGGCGAGATCACCGACGAGTACGACCGCGAGCTGCCGCCCGTCGAGGAACTCGACGGCGACTGCCACCGCGTCACCGCCCGCCTCGACATCGGCGACCTCGGCGAGCTGTACGGCCTGGAGTCCTACGACGACGAGGACGTCGAGACCGTCGGCGGGCTGCTCGCCAAGGCCCTCGGGCGGGTGCCCATCGCCGGGGCCTCGGCCGTCGTCGACCTTCCCGACGGGCGCGCCCTGAAGCTCACCGCCGAGGCGGCGGCCGGGCGCCGCAACAAGATCATCACAGTCCTTGTGGAGCCGGTGCAGCCGGTGCCGCCGGTGCGGCCCGGCCCCGGAGAAGGCGGCCCGCGATGACCCCCGCCGAACTCCGGGCCTTCTGCCTCTCCTTCAACGACACCGTCGAGGAGTTCCCCTTCGGCCCGGACACCTCGGTCTTCAAGGTCGCCGGGAAGCTCTTCGCCCTGTCGGCGCTGGACGCGGACCCCCTGCGCGTGAACCTCAAGTGCGAGCCGGAGATCGCCCTCCAACTCCGGGCTGCGCACCCCGAGATCGTCCCGGGCTGGCACATGAACAAGCGCCACTGGAACACGGTGTCCCTGTCCGGCGCCCTCCCCGACCGCCAGCTCCGGGAACTCATCGAGGACTCGTACGACTTGGTGGTCGCCGGGCTGCCCCGGGCCGTACGCCTTCGGCTGGACCGGCCCTAGGGCCGGTCCGATGGGTCGGACCTAGGGGCGGCGCGGGCGCAGGCCCACGGCCACGAGTGCCGCGGTGGCGAGGACGATGGCCGCGTCGAGGGCCAGGACCGTGCGGGTGCCCGTCAGGACGTCGGACGACGTCGTGGCGAGGATGCCGAGGAGGGGGATGCCGATGGTGATGCCCACCTGCTGGGTGGAGGTGACGAGGCCGGTGGCCAGGCCCTGTTCCGAGTCGGGCACGCCCGACGTCACCGTCACCCCGTACGAGACGATCGCACCGAGGTGGAACATGCTGGCCACGGAGATCGCGGCGGCCGCCAGCCACACGGACCACATCTGCTCCCCGACCCCGATGAGCGCGGCCACGAACAGCCCCTGGCCGAGAAGCCCCCAGACGAGGGTGCGGCGCGGCCCGAAGCGCCCGATGACCTTGGGCGCGAGCATGCCCGCGACGACGGAGAGCACGCCCTGCACGCCGAAGACGAGGCCGGTCTGGAAGGCGGACAGGTCCAGGACGTCCTGGAAGTAGAGGGTGAGGACGAAGACGACCGTCGTCATCATCGAGAAGGTGACGATCCCGGCGAGGTTGCCCCAGGCGACGCTGCGGCGCCGCAGCATCGGCAGCGAGACCAGCGGCGCGGCGGCGCGCGACTCGACGTACCCGAAGAGGGCGAGCAGCACCACGCCCGCGATCAGCGTGACGATGACGTCGGTGCCGCCGAAGCCGCGCTCGGCGGCGGTGGACAGGGCGTAGATGAGGGCGAGCAGCCCGCCGGTGACGGTGACGGCGCCGGGGATGTCGAGGCGCGGGCGGTCCGGGGTCCGGGACTCGGGGAGCAGGCCGGGGGCCAGCGGGAGCACGAGCAGGGCGAACAGGGTGAGCAGCCCCATCGTGGAGCGCCAGCCGAGCGTGTCGGTGAGGACACCGCCGAGGACCATGCCGACGGTGAAGCCGAGGGAGAGCAGCGTGCCGGAGATGCCGAGCGCGCGGTCGCGCTGCGGGCCCTCGGGGAAGGTCGTGGTGAGCAGCGACATGCCGGTCGGCACGATCGCCGCCGCGCCCACGCCCTGCAGCGCCCGCCCGGCGAGGAACGACGCCGGGTCCCAGGCGAGCGTCGCGAGCAGTGAGGCGGCGCCGAACAGGGCGAGCCCGCCGAGGAACAGCCTGCGCCGTCCGAAGAGGTCGCCGAACCGCCCGAAGAGCAGCAGGAAGCCGCCGGACGGCAGCGCGAAGGCGGTGACGGCCCACTGGAGCGCGGCATGGCTCATGCCGAGGTCCGAGCCGAGGACGGGCAGGGCCACGTTCAGTACGGAGAAGTCGAGGGCGACCATGAACTGCGCTGCGCACAGCACGAAGAGGATGAGCTGGTCGCGGCGGGAGAGCCGGGGGGCGGCCGGGGCGGCCGCGGCGGCTCCGGCGGCCGCGCGGCCCGAGGTCTTCGGGGCATCGCCCGGTGCCGAGGTGCCCGAGGTGCCGGTGGTGTCTGCAGTGCCGGTGGTGTCTGTGGTGCCGGTGGTGCCCGGGGTCGTGGGGGAGGGAGGGGAGGTGTCTATCGCCATGGTCAAGAGCCTCCACCGGCAGGAATAGCCGTGGGGAGCGGGAACTTATGCTGGTGGTGCGAACACCAGGCACCACGCGTACGAGTACGACCAGCGGGGCCGTGTGCGGGTGACCGTGCGCGCGGACGGACGACAGGGGGAGCGGTGGCGGGCCAGGTCGAGGAGCGGGCCGACGGGACGAAGGCGCGTCGCCGAGTGGAGCTGCGGGACTTCCTGATGAGCCGCCGCGCCCGGGTGAGCCCGGCCGACGCGGGCCTCCCCGAGGGCGGCAGACGCCGCACGCCGGGGCTGCGCCGCGAGGAGGTCGCGGTGCTCGCGGGCGTCGGCGCGTCCTGGTACCAGTGGCTGGAGCAGGGCCGCGACATCTCCGTGTCCCCGCAGGTCCTGGACGCCGTGGCGCGGGTCCTGAAGCTGTCCGGCATCGAACGCCGCCACCTGTACGTGCTCGCGGGCCTCAACCCGCCCGCCGTGCAGGCCGATGAGGACTGCGCGGAGATGTGCGAGGGCCTGCGGCGGCTCATCGACACCTGGATGCCGTACCCGGCGCACATCATGGACCGCTACTACAACTGCCTCGTCTACAACGACGCCGCCGCGATGGTTCTCAGCATGCGCCCCGAGACCACCCAGAACTGCGTCCTCGACTTCTTCACCGACCCCATGTACCGCTCCCGGAACACGAGTTGGGAGCGGAACGCGGCGACGCTCGTCGCGCAGCTGCGCGCGGCCTGCTCCGAGCACCCCGAGGACGAGGGCTTCCAGGACCTCCTGGCCCGGCTGCACGCCACCGGCGAGGAGTTCACGTCGCTGTGGCAGCGGCAGGACATCCGCCCCGCCGGCCAGGTGCACAAGGAACTCGACCACCCGCTGGTCGGCGTCCTGCACGTGGAGTCGACCGCCCTGAAGGTGCCCGCGCAGCCCCACCTCACGATCGTCCTGCACACCCCGCTGCCGTTGGCCGACACCGCGGCGAAGCTGGAGTGGCTGGCGTCGCCGGAGGCCCGGCGCGGCACGATGTACCGGGTGGCGGGCTGAGCCGCCGCGGCGGCTCCTTATGCTCGTGCCATGACTGAGCGCACCGACCTCGGCCCCGAGGACCAGAAGATCGTCACCCTCGCCCGCTCGGCCCGCGCCCGCAACGGCGTGCCGGAGGGCGCGGCGGTGCGGGACGAGACGGGACGCACGTACGTCGCCGGGACCGTCGAGCTGGCCTCGCTGCGCCTCTCCGCGCTGCGCACGGCCGTGGCGATGGCCGTGGCGTCCGGGGCGGAATCCCTGGAGGCGGCGGCCGTCGTCTCCGGCGCGGCGGCGCTGGGCGCGGAGGACCTGGCGGCGGTACGGGACCTCGGCGGGGCCGGGACGCCGGTGTTCCTCGCCGGGCCCGACGGAGTGGTACGGGTCACGGCCCAGGCGGGCTGAGCCCTCCGCCGGGGCGGGCCGAGCGCCCCGCCGCGGGGCCCGGACGGGCCTCGTGGTGCGGTGCGGGGCGCGGGATCGGGGACAATGGGCCGTATGAGCGTGCGTACCCAGTCACCCGAGCCGTCCGAGCAGGCCGCCCACCGCGCCGGTTTCGCCTGCTTCGTCGGCCGCCCCAACGCGGGCAAGTCCACCCTCACGAACGCTCTGGTCGGCAAGAAGGTGGCGATCACCTCCAACCGGCCGCAGACGACGCGGCACACCGTCCGCGGCATCGTGCACCGGCCCGAGGCCCAGCTGATCCTCGTCGACACCCCCGGCCTCCACAAGCCGCGCACGCTCCTCGGCGAGCGGCTCAACGACGTCGTCCGCGCCACCTGGGCCGAGGTCGACGTCATCGGGTTCTGCCTGCCCGCCAACGAGAAGCTCGGGCCCGGCGACCGGTTCATCGCCAAGGAACTGGCGTCCATCAAGAAGACGCCGAAGATCGCCATCGTCACGAAGACCGACCTCGTCGACAGCAAGGCGCTCGCCGAGCAGCTCATCGCCATCGACCAGCTCGGCAAGGAGCTGGGCTTCGAGTGGGCCGAGATCGTGCCCGTCTCCGCCGTCGGTGAGAAGCAGGTCGACCTGCTCGCCGATCTGCTCGTCCCCCTCCTGCCGGAGGGACCCGCCCTCTACCCCGAGGGCGATCTCACCGACGAGCCCGAGCAGGTCATGGTCGCCGAGCTCATCCGCGAAGCGGCGTTGGAAGGGGTGCGGGACGAGTTGCCGCACTCCATCGCCGTCGTCGTCGAGGAGATGCTGCCCCGCGAGGACCGGCCCGCCGACAAGCCGCTCCTCGACATCCACGCCTTCGTCTACATCGAGCGGCCCAGCCAGAAGGGGATCATCATCGGCCCCAAGGGCAAGCGGCTCAAGGACGTCGGGATCAAGTCCCGGCAGCAGATCGAGGCGCTGCTCGGTACGCCCGTCTACCTCGACCTGCACGTCAAGGTCGCCAAGGACTGGCAGCGGGACCCGCGCCAGCTGCGCAAGCTGGGCTTCTAGCCCCGCGCGGGTCCGGGGTCGCCGGCCCCGGGGGCGTGCTGCGCGAGCAGTTCCCGCCGCAGCCACCCGTACGACGCCTTGGGCGTCCGCCGCTGCGTGGCGTAGTCCACGTGGACCAGGCCGAACCGCTGCGCGTACCCCGCTGCCCACTCGAAGTTGTCGAGCAGGGACCAGACGAAGTAGCCGCGCACGTCGACTCCGGCCTCCAGGGCGCGGTGCAGGGCGCGCAGATGACCGTCGAGGTAGCTGATGCGCTCCTGGTCGTCGAGGCCGTCGTAGGAGCAGCCGTTCTCGGTGATGAGGAGGGGCGGGAGGCGGTCGGCGTAGCGGTCGCGGAGGGCGAGGAGGAGCTCGGTGAGGGCGTCGGGGACCACGGGCCAGCCGAAGGACGTGGTCGGGTAGCCGTCGATCGGCCGGGGGGAGAAGGGGAGTCCGGACGGCAGGGTGAGGCCGGAGAACTCCGTGGGGGTGGGCTCCGCGCGGGGCGCGCCCACCTTCGTGGGCTGGTAGAAGTTGATCCCGTACCAGTCGATCGGCGCCGAGATGACCTTCAGGTCGCCGTCCAGATCGGGGACTTCGGCGCCGAGGATTTCGGCGATCACTTCCGGGTAGCGGCCCACGATCAGCGGGTCGGAGAACATCCGGTTGAGGAGCACGTCGTAGAGGTCCGCCGCCTCCCGGTCCGCGGCGTCGTCCGAGGCGGGCCACGTCGGCCCGTGCGAGTTCGCCACCCCGATGTCGTCGGCGCCCCCGGCCCGCAGCGCGCTCACCGCGAGCCCGTGCCCGAGGAGCTGGTGGTGCGCGACGGGAAGCGCGTCGAAGAGGAGCTGCCTGCCCGGGGCGTGCTGCCCGAGCGCGTGGCCGAGGAGCGTGTGCTCGGCGGGCTCGTTCAGCGTGATCCACTTCGGTACGCGGTCCCCGATACGCGCCGCGACGACGGCGGCGTACTCCGCGAACCGGTGTGCGGTGTCCCGGGAGAGCCACCCGCCCGCCTCCTCGACGGCGAGGGGCGTGTCCCAGTGGAAGAGCGTGGGCACGGGGCGCACGCCCGCCGCGCACAGCTCGTCCACGAGCCGGTCGTAGAAGTCGAGGCCGCGCTCGCTGACCGCGCCGGTGCCGTGCGGCAGCACGCGCGGCCAGGAGACGGAGAAGCGGTACGCGCCCACGCCGAGGTCGCGGATCAGGGCGACGTCGTCGCGGTAGCGGTGGACGTGGTCGCAGGCCACGGCGGCCGTCGTGCCGTCCTTGACGGTGCCGGCCAGGGCGGTGAAGGCGTCCCATACCGAGGGGCCGCGCTGGTCGGCGGCGCCCTCGATCTGGTGGGCGGAGGTGGACACCCCCCACAGGAAGTCGCGGGGGAAGCGGGGCAGCGGTGCGCGCGTCGTCGCCATGCGCGCGATCATCCGTACCGGCTGGTACGGAAGTCAACGCCCGTGCACGGAGCGGCTGTTGTGCGGGCGCACCCCGGGTGTCGAACGCCGACCGGCCCGCCGTCGCCCCCGCCCCCTGAGGCCCTTCCTCAAGACCCTTCCTTGAGCACCCGGCTGATCAGCTTCCGTTGCTCCTCCGTGAGCCGGGGGTCCGAGCAGTACACGGTCCGCCCGTCGATGGTGATCTGGTAGTTGAATCCGTCGGGCACGCCTATGGGGGGCGTGCCCCGGCCGTCGGCCTCGGCTCGTTCGGCCAGATCGTGCCACTCCTGGGCGTCGGGACGCGCGGTGGTGTCCACCTCCGCGTGCCGCTCGATGCCCGCGAAACCTCCGGTGCGCTTCACCTGGATACGCATGGGTCCTGTCTACTCCAGGCGCCGACGCCCCGCCAGGTGGCACCGAAGGCTCCCGGCCGGTTCAGCTCGCGGGCACCTTGACCTGCGCCCACGCGTCCACGACCGCCTTGAGCTCGTCGCCGTCGCCGTACTTGGCGCGGGCCGCCGCGACCGTCAGCTTCGCGAAGTCCTCGAACGACGCGTCCTGGGCCAGCTCGCCGCCGGTGAGGACGTCGTACCAGATCTGTCCGGCCCGTTCCCAGGAGTGCCCGCCGAGCGACTCGGCGGTGAGGTAGAAGGCGCGGTTGGGGATGCCGGAGTTGATGTGCACGCCGCCGTTGTCGCGCCCGGTCCTGACGTAGTGGTCCATGTCCGCGGGCTGCGGGTCCTTGCCGAGGACGTCGTCGTCGTACGCGGTGCCGGGCGCCTTCATGGAGCGCAGCGCGGTGCCGGTGACGCGCGGGGCGAGCAGGCCCGCGCCGATCAGCCAGTCGGCCTGGTCGGCGGTCTGGCCGAGGGTGAACTGCTTGATCAGCGAGCCGAAGACGTCCGCCATGGACTCGTTGAGGGCGCCGGGCTGGCCGAAGTAGGTCAGGTTGGCGGTGTACTGGACGACGCCGTGGGTCAGCTCGTGGCCGATGACGTCGACGGGGATGGTGAAGTCGAGGAAGATCTCGCCGTCGCCGTCGCCGAACACCATCTGCTCGCCGTTCCAGAAGGCGTTCCCGTACTCCTCGCCGTAGTGCACGGTCGCGTTCAGCGGCAGGCCGCCGCCGTCGATGGAGTCGCGTGCGTACTGCTTGAAGAACAGCTCGAAGGTGGCGCCGAGGCCGGCGTGGGCGCGGTTGACGGTCGCGTCCTTGCCGGGCTTGTCGCCCTCGCCGCGGACCTTGCGGCCGGGCAGGTCCGTCTTGGTCTTGGCGTCGTAGATGGTGCGGTGGGGCTTGCCCTCGACGGCGCCCCGGGGGGCGGCGACGGAGGGGGCGCCGATGACCGTGGTCAGACGGCGCTGGGTGCGCTCGTAGGCGTCGCGCTGGAGGGTGCGGCGGGCGGCCCTGGCGAGCGCGGGGTCCGAGGACTGGGCGAGGGTGTCCAGGACGACGGGTGGCACGATGGTGCAGAAGACGGGCTCGAAGCCCGTCGGGTTGGCGGTCATGTGCGGCAATGTGGCACTGGGTCATGCCGCTGTCACTAGCAGCCACCATGATTGGTGAAATAGACGTATACGGACCCCCGGCGTCCTCTCCAGGTGATATACGGCACGTTTTGTCCGATACGTCCCTGTGGTCCCGCATACTGATACGCGCCCGCGCATTTCGCGGACCTCGGCTAGGCTGCCCCGCATCATGCGTTTCGGGCTGCTTCTCCTTAGCTGCCGCGGCGAGGGTCTGTAGCAGGCCGACCCCCTCCCCGCGGAGTTGGGTGCTGTGCTAGACCGTCGGCCGTCCTTCCGGACCTTCCGAGGAGCCCCGCACACCATGCCGAACTTCCAACGCCCCAGCTCCATGCCGATTCACAAGTACGGCAAGTACGAGCAGGTGGACATCCCCGACCGCACCTGGCCCGACCAGCGCATCACGGTCGCCCCCCGCTGGCTGTCCACCGACCTGCGCGACGGCAACCAGGCACTGATCGACCCGATGTCGCCCGCCCGCAAGCGCGCCATGTTCGACCTGCTGGTACGCATGGGCTACAAGGAGATCGAGGTCGGCTTCCCGTCCTCGGGCCAGACCGACTTCGACTTCGTGCGCTCCATCATCGAGGACGAGAACGCCATCCCCGACGATGTGACGATCTCCGTCCTGACGCAGGCGCGCGAAGAGCTGATCGAGCGCACCGTGGAGTCCCTGAAGGGCGCCAAGCGCGCCACCGTCCACCTGTACAACGCCACCGCGCCGGTCTGGCGCGAGGTCGTCTTCCGCGGCTCCCGCGACCAGGTCAAGCAGATCGCCGTCGACGGCACCCGCCTGGTCATGGAGTACGCGGAGAAGATCCTGGACCCGGCGACGGTGTTCGGTTACCAGTACAGCCCGGAGATCTTCACCGACACCGAGCTGGACTTCGCCCTGGAGGTCTGCGAGGGCGTCATGGACGTCTGGCAGCCCGACGCCGACCGCGAGATCATCCTCAACCTGCCCGCCACCGTGGAGCGTTCGACGCCCGCCACGCACGCGGACCGCTTCGAGTGGATGTCCCGGAACCTGTCCCGGCGACAGTACGTCTGCCTGTCCATCCACCCCCACAACGACCGCGGCACCGCCATCGCCGCCGCCGAACTCGCCGTGATGGCGGGCGGCGACCGCGTCGAGGGCTGCCTGTTCGGACAGGGCGAGCGCACCGGCAACGTCGACCTGGTCGCGCTGGGCATGAACCTGTTCAGCCAGGGCGTGGACCCGCAGATCGACTTCTCCGACATCGACGAGGTCCGCCGCGTGTACGAGTACTGCACGCGCATGGAGGTCCACCCGCGCCACCCCTACGCGGGCGACCTGGTCTACACCGCCTTCTCCGGCTCCCACCAGGACGCCATCAAGAAGGGCTTCGACTCGATGGAGGCCCGCGCCACCGCGGCGGGCAAGACCGTTGATGACATCGAGTGGGCCGTGCCGTACCTGCCCATCGACCCCAAGGACGTCGGCCGCTCCTACGAGGCCGTGATCCGCGTCAACTCCCAGTCCGGCAAGGGCGGCGTCGCGTACGTCCTGAAGAACGACCACAAGCTGGACCTGCCGCGGCGCATGCAGATCGAGTTCTCGAAGATCATCCAGACGAAGACCGACGCCGAGGGCGGCGAGGTCACCCCGGACGCGATCTGGAACGTCTTCCAGGACGAGTACCTGCCCAACCCCGACAAGCCCTGGGGCCGCATCCAGGTCAGGAACGGCCAGACGATCACCGACGTCGACGGCACCGACACCCTCACCGTCGAGGCCACCGTCGACGGCGCCGACATCACCCTGACCGGCTCCGGCAACGGCCCGATCTCCGCGTTCTTCAACGCCCTGCAGTCCATCGTCGGCATCGACCTGCGCCTGCTCGACTACCAGGAGCACACGATGAGCGAGGGCGCCTCCGCGCAGGCCGCCTCGTACATCGAGTGCGCCATCGGTGACCGCGTCCTGTGGGGCGTGGGCATCGACGCGAATACGACACGTGCCTCCATGAAGGCCGTCGTCTCCGCCGTCAACCGAGCGGCCCGCTGATCCTGCCGGACTCCCGTTCGACCGGTGCTTTCCCGGCCCCGTCCGCCCTCGTGGCGGGCGGGGCCGCCGCCTGTCCGGGGGACTGGTCCAGGCCAGCAACCGGCCATCTCCCGTACGGGGTACTGACGCGGCATCACAGATGTGGCTAACATCACGCCAACGCGGCAGGGCTGCCGCGGCGTCATGGAGGTGCGTGGTGCTGCCAGATCGGGGACGAAAAGGCCGGGAATCCCGCATCTTCGGCAGATTCACCCCACCTGGGGTCCCGGGCGCCCGCGACCTCGACCGTCCCGGACCGTTCGCGCGGCTGCTGCACCGCGGCCGCGGCCCCCGCCTGATCGGCACCCGCACCGTCTGGACCACCCTCTGCGACGGCGAGTTCTTCTGCCCCGGCTGCGGCGGTGACCGCAACTACCAGCGGCGCACCGGCCGCCGCCGCTTCGTGGTCCTCGGCCTGCCGCTGCTCTCCCGCGGCGACGCCGGGCCCGTCGTCGAATGCGCCGCCTGCCAGGACCACTTCGGCGTCGACGCCCTCGACCACCCCACCACCGTCCGGCTCTCCGCGATGCTCCGCGACGCCGTGCACACCGTCGTCCTCGCCGTCCTCACCACCGGCGGCACCACCGCCCGCGCCGCCCTCGACGCGGCCGTCACCACCCTGCGCGGCGCCGGGTTCGACGACTGCACCGAGGAACGCCTCGGCGCCCTCCTCGACGCGCTCGCCGCCGACACCGGCCGCCTCGCCGACCCGGACTGCGTGCCCGGCCTCGCCATCGAACTCCACGAGGCGCTCGGCCCGCTGGCCCCGCACCTCGCGCCCGCGGGCCGGGAGGCGCTGCTCCTGCAGGGCGCCCGGATCGCGCTCGCCGACGGGCCGTACACGCCCGCCGAACGCGATGTGCTCGCCACCGCGGGGTGCGCGCTGACCATCGACTCCGACGACGTGGCGCGACTCCTGGTGGCGGCCACGCGGACGCCGTCCTGAGCCGCGTACGACCGCGGGCGATACTCCCCGGGGAGTAGTCCCCGCCCCGTGCCACCCCCGGATGTAGGCGCCAACTCGCCCTGCGGCGCGACGCCTCGGCCCCCGTCCGGCGGAAGTCTGGAAGCCGTAAGCCTTCAGACACCGCCACGGAGGGAGGCCCACCGATGGGGGCCGCATCAACGACGAAGCGCCGACGACCACGCGCCGTGCCCTGGGTGCTGCTCGGCCTGTGGGTCGCCGTGCTCGCGCTCGCCAGCCCGTTCGCCGGGAAGCTCGGCGACGTACAGCGCGACCGGGCCGTCGACTACCTGCCCGCGAGCGCCGACTCCACGCAGGTCGCCAAGATCCAGGAGCAGCTGCCCGGCGGCGAGACGACGGAACTGGTGCTCGTCTACCACCGCGACGGTGGCCTCAGTGCGGCCGACCGGAAGACCGCGGCCGCTCAAGTCGCCGCCATGGACCGTGAGTTCGAGCTGGTCGCGACGCCCACGGGGGTGGCGTCGAAGGACGGTTCGACCCTGATGTACCCGGCCGCGAGCACCGCCCCCGGCACCGACGAGGAGAAGCGGGACGCCTTCGTCAAGGACGTCCGGGACGTGGTGCGGGCCCCCGGCGGCGCGGACGGCCTGACGGTCGACGTCGGCGGGGCCGGCGCGCTCGCCACCGACGCCAGCGAGGTCTACAGCTCCCTGGACGGCCCGCTGCTCTACACCACCGTCGGCGTCGTCGCGATCCTGCTCATCCTGATCTACCGCAGCCCGCTGCTGTGGCTGGTGCCGCTCGCGGTCGCCGGAGTCGCCAACTACCTCTCCATGGGCGTCGCCTACGGCCTCAACCAGGGCTTCGACACCTCGATCAGCGGCCAGAGCTCGGGCATCATGACGATCCTCGTCTTCGGCGCGGGCACCGACTACGCCCTCCTCATCGTCTCCCGCTACCGCGAGGAACTGCGCCGGACCGAGCGGCCGTACGACGCCATGCGCACCGCCCTGCGCGGCTGCGGGCCCGCCGTCGTCGCCTCCTCCGGCACCGTCGCCGCGGGCCTGCTCTGCCTGCTCGCCGCCGACCTCAACAGCAGCCGGGGCATGGGGCCGCTGGGCGCCGTCGGTGTGCTGTGCGCGCTCGCCGCCATGCTGACGCTGCTGCCCGCGCTGCTCGTGCTGTTCGGACGGCGGGTGTTCTGGCCGCTGGTGCCCGCGTTCGGCAGCGAGCCGAAGAAGCGGAAGTCTCTTTTCCAGTCGATGGGTTCGTCTGCCGGACGCCGTCCCCGCACCGTCCTCGTGTCCGGCGGGGTCCTGCTCGGGGCCCTGGCCCTGGGCGCGTTCGCCCTGCCCGGCAACCTCAAGCAGGAGGACACCTTCACCAGCAAGCCCGACTCCATCGCCGCCATGGAGACCCTCGCCGCCGCCTACCCCGAACGCGGCACCCAGCCCATCAGCGTCATCGCGCCCACCGACCGCGCCGACCGCGTGCTCGCCGACGCACGGGGCGTGCCGGGTGTCGACAGCGCGGAACGCGGCCGGAGTTCGAAGCAGTGGACCGAGATCTCCGTCGTCGCCAAGGCCCCGCCGCAGACGGCGGCGGAGACCGGGACCATCGAGAAGCTCCGCGACGAGCTGGACCCGGGCGGCGCGTACGTCGGCGGGGCGAGCGCCGAACAGATCGACCTGGACGACACCAACCGCCGGGACATGTGGGTGGTGGTCCCGATCGTCCTGGCAGCGGTCCTCCTCATC
Source organism: Streptomyces flavofungini (assembly GCF_014650815.1). Taxonomy (GTDB): domain Bacteria; phylum Actinomycetota; class Actinomycetes; order Streptomycetales; family Streptomycetaceae; genus Streptomyces; species Streptomyces flavofungini. The sequence continues at coordinate 299,618 of NZ_BMVR01000001.1, read as the reverse complement.
CTCGTCGTCCTGCTCCGCGCCCTGATCGCCCCGCTCCTGTTGCTCCTCGCGGTCGTCGCCGTATGGGGCGCCTCGCTCGGCATCGCGGGACTCGTCTTCGGCCCCGTCTTCGGCTTCGAGGGCACCGACCCCGGCCTCGGCCTGCTGTCCTTCTGCTTCCTCGTCGCCCTCGGCGTCGACTACGGCATCTTCCTCATGCACCGCATGCGGGAGGAGTGCCTGGCCGGGGCGGATACCGGGACCGCCGCGCTCACCTCGCTGCGCACCACCGGCGGCGTGATCGCCTCCGCGGGCCTCGTCCTCGCCGCGACGTTCGCCGTCCTCACCAACATGCCGATGGTCCAGCTCGTCGAACTCGGCTTCGTCATCGCCGTCGGCGTACTCCTGGACACCTTCCTGGTGCGGACGTACCTGGTGACGTCCGCGAGCCTCGCCCTCGGCGACAAGGTCTGGTGGCCGGGACCGCTGTCCAAGCGGCAGACGCCGCCACCGGCCCCCGAGCCCAGCGCCCCGGAACTGGTCCGCACCCCCTGACCCCCGACGCCCGCTGAACCCATCCGCCCGGCGCCCCTCCCTGTCGGAGGGGCGCCGCCCTACAGGAAGATGAGGGCCACACATGGGCGTACCCGCGACGCGTGTACGAGAAGGGGGAACCGACGACGTGCCCGATCCGCCGTCCGCCTCGCGCCCCTGGTGGCCGTTCTCCGGAGCGGCGCCGGGGTCGCGGCGCGCCCTGCGCGAGGACGCGCTGCTCGCGGCGTTGCTCGCCGCGTGCGCCGCCGTGCTCGCCCAGGTCCTCCAGGACGGCCGGACCCCCGACCCGCTCGGCTGGACGCTCCTCCTGACCGCCCACGTCCCGCTGATCTGGCGCCGCGAACGCCCCATGACGGTGCTGATCGCCGTGATGGCGCTCATCGGCCCGTACCACGCCATGGACTACGACCACGCCGCCGCGACCCACGTCGGCATGGTCGCCCTCTACTCCGTCGCCGTCTCCGGACGCCCCCGGCGCACCCTCCTGACCGGCGTCCACATCATCGGCGTCATCCTCGTCGTCAACTCGGGCGTCGGCGGCGACCCGGTCACCGAGGTCGTGCGCATCACCGGCTGGATCGTCGCCGTGCTGATCTTCGGTACGTACGTCCGCGTCCACCGGCAGTACGTCGCCTCCGTCGTCGAACGCGCCGAGCGCGCCGAACGCACCCGCGAGGAGGAGGCGCGGCGGCGCGTCGCCGAGGAGCGGCTGCGGGTCGCCCGCGATCTGCACGACCTGCTGGCCCACAGCATCACCCTGGTCGGCGTGCAGACCTCGGTCGCCGCGCACGTCCTCGCCGCCGACCCCGACCGCCTCGACCGGGCCGCCATCGCGGGCGCCCTCGACGACATCGCCGACACCTGCCGCACCGCGCGCGGCGAACTGCGGGCCACGCTGGAGGTGCTGCGGGCGTCCGGCGCGGACGGGCCCGACGCCCTCGACGAGTCCCGCGGCCCCCTCCCCGGCCTGGACGGCCTCATCGACCTCGCGGACGCGGCCCGCACGGCGGGCGCGAAGGTCGACCTGGCGGTCGGCCTCCCGGCCCCCGCGGTGCCGCCCGCGGTGGGCGCGGCGGCGTACCGCATCGTGCAGGAGGCCCTGACCAACGCGGTCCGGCACGGCGGACCGGGGCCGGGCGTGGCGGTGGGCATAGCCGAGGAGGACGGGGAGCTGCGGGTGACGGTGCGGGACGACGGGGGTGCCGGCGGGGGCGCCGGGCCGGGGGACAACGGGGCGTCGGCGGTGGCTGCGGCCGTCGCGGCCGCGGGGGAGAGCGGGAAGGCGGCCCCGGCTCGGGCCGGGAGGGCGCCTGCGGTCCGGGCGGGGGAGGCGGCCGCGGACCCGGCCGGGAACGGGGGCGCGGGCGCGCCCGGGTTCGGGCTCATCGGGATGCGGGAGCGGGCCCGGAGCGTGGGCGGGACGCTGGAGGCGGGGCCGAGGGCGGGCGCGGGCCGGGGGTTCGAGGTGGTGGCGGTGCTGCCGTTGGGCGGGGAGAGGTGAGCCGGGTGATTCGCGTGCTGCTGGCCGACGACCAGGCGCTCGTGCGGGCCGCCTTCGCGATGCTGGTGGAGTCCGCCCGGGACATGGAGGTCGTGGCGCAGGCCGGGTCCGGGCGGGAGGCCGTGGACCTGGCCCGTGCCGAGCGGGCCGACCTCGTCGTCATGGACGTCCGCATGCCCGACCTCGACGGCATCGAGGCCACCCGCCTGATCGCCGCCGACGAGGACCTGGCGGGCGTGAAGGTCCTGATGCTCACGACGTACGACACCGACGAGCACGTGGTGGAGGCGCTGCGCGCGGGGGCGTCCGGTTTCCTGGTCAAGGACACCAAGCCCGCCGAGCTGCTCGACGCCATCCGTACCGTCGCCGCGGGCGAGTCCCTCCTGTCGCCCGGCCCCACCGGCCGCCTCATCGCCCGCGTCCTGCGCCAGCCCCAGCCGCCCCACGCCGACGCGCCGGCCCCCGCCGCCCTCGGCGCCCTCTCCGACCGCGAACGGCAGGTCCTGACGCTGGTCGCCCGGGGCCTGAACAACACCGAGGTGGCCGAGGCGCTCGGCCTCAGCCCGCTCACCGCGAAGACCCACGTGAGCCGCATCATGGGGAAGCTGGGGGCCAGGGACCGGGCCCAGCTCGTGATCGTGGGGTACGAGTCGGGGTTGGTGACGCCGGGGGCCACGGGGTGAGGGCCGCCGGCGGTCGCTCGGGCTCGCGGGGGTCGCCGCCGCACGGCGGGGTGGGGGTCGTGGGCGGAAGGCTCGGTTCTGGCGCGGGCGGCCTGCCGATGACGCGTGAGCCCGGCCGGGGGCGCTCGGTGCTACGGCCTTGGTCCGGCTGGGGACGCTCGGTGCTACGGCCTTGGTCCGGCTGGGGACGCTCGGTGTGACGGGCTGGTCCGGGGCCGTGGTGCCCGCGGGGTGCCCGCCCCGGCACCGGCCGCAGCGCCCCGCGCCGCCGCCCCCTCGGGTGCGGCGCGGGGCCGACGTCCTGTGTTCCGGCCCGGAGTGCGGTCCCCCGGCGCCCTGTCCGACGGTCCGCCGTCCGGCCGGGGACACCCGCCCCAGCGCACCCCCGTCACTCTCCTGCGTCAACACAGCGTCAACTCCGTCGTCACACAGGGGTATTGTCGTACCGCCTGAGGCGCATTAGCTTCACGCGCGACGTCCTACGTCCCACGTCCCGTCGTGAGGAGCCGTATGAGCCGTACGAGCCGCGTGATCCAGAGACGACGTCCACCCGTCCGGAGCAGCCCGTCCGGCCGGGACGGCCGCACGGGTCGAAGCGGTCGGGCCCGGCTCGCCGTCGGCGTCCTCGCCGCCGCCCTCGGCCTCACCGCCTTCACCGCCCCCGGCGCCGCCCCCGACCACCGCCTCCCCGGCTGCACCGCCTCCGTGCCCTACACCGCCGACACCGACGGCTACGACACCTTCCGCATCCCCGCCGTCGCCCGCACCGGCCGAGGCACCCTGCTCGCCTTCGCCGAGGGGCGGCGGGCCAGCGCCTCCGACACCGGCAACATCGACGTCGTCCTGCGCCGCTCCACCGACGGCGGCTGCACCTGGGGCCCCCTCGGCGTCGTCGCCGCGGGCCGGGGCGACACCCGCGGCAACCCCGCCCCCGTCGTCGACCCCGGCACCGGGCGCGTCGTGCTGCTCACCTCCTACAACAGCGGTGCCGTCACCGAGGGCCAGATCATGCGCGGCGAGGTCACGGCCGCGCAGAGCCGTCGCGCCTTCGTGCAGACCAGCGTCGACGACGGCCGTACGTTCTCCTCGCCGCGCGAGATCACCGCCGCCGTGAAGCGGCCCCGCTGGCGGTGGTACGCCACCGGGCCCGGGCACGCCGTCGCCCTCACCCGCGGGCCCCACGCCGGGCGGCTCGTCGTACCCGCCAACCACTCCGCCGCGCCCGCCCCCGGGTCCTCCGACACCGGGCAGGAGCCCAAGTACTACGGCGGGCACGCCCTCTACAGTGACGACCACGGGCGCAGCTGGCGCATCGGGTTCGTCGACGACACCTACGACGGCGAGCACAACTCCAACGAGTCCGCCGCCGCGCAGCTTCCCGACGGGCGGCTGTATCTCAGCTCCCGGGACCAGCACGGGGTGGCCGTGGGCAACCGGCTCGACAGCTACTCCAGCGACGGCGGGCGCAGCCTCGATCGGCCCTACGCCGTCCAGGCCTCCCTCAACGACGTGCCCGTCGTGCAGGGCGGGCTGCTGCAGCTGCGGGGGTGGGGGGAGCCGTTGCTCTTCTCCGGGCCGTCCGTGCCCACCGCCCGGCAGGCGATGGCGCTGTGGCGCAGCCGGGACGGGGGGCGGTCGTTCGTGAAGGCGGTGACCTTGTCCCAGGACCGGGCCGGGTACTCGGACCTGGTGCAGGTGGGGCCCGGGGTGGTGGGGGTTCTGTACGAGACGGGGGTCGCCGGGACGTATGAGCGGATCGCGTGGCGGCGGGTGGGGGTGTAGGCCCCTGCGGGGCTTTCCCCCGCCCCGCCCCTTCCCGAAACCGGGGCTGCCGCCCCCGGACCCCGCCATCGGCCTGGGCGGCCTCGTCCTCAAACGCCGGACGGGCTGAAAGATCCAGCTCGGCGGCGCCGTTTCAGCGCGCCCCACCCATCCCGCCCGGAGGGCGAGAAGGGCGGGTGGGTGGGGGACAGCCCGTCCGGCGATTGAGGACGAGCCAGGCCGGAGGCCGCGATCGGGGCGAGGCGGCCCAGTCGCACACGCCCGGCCGGGCCGGGGCCTACAGGAGCCCGGCCGCCGCCAGGTGCTTGCCCACCTGTTCCGTCTCCGCCTCGGACAAGGGGACCTGCGGGGCCGCGGTCAGGGGGCAGGCGATCACGCCCCGCAAGTGCAGCGCCGCCTTGAACGCGCCGAGGCTGGACGAGCTGGCCCCCATGCGCAGGGGGTCCCCGACGCCCACCATCCGGAACAGCGCGCACAACCGTTCCTGCTCGGCGCGGGCCCGCGCCCAGTCGCCTTCGCGGGCGTAGCGGTACAGGCGTACGTAGCCGTGCGGGTCGACGTTGCCGAGGCCGGGGACGACGCCGTCGGCGCCCATGGCGAGGGCGGCGTCGACGGTGAGTTCGGAGCCGGTGAGGACGGCGAAGGAGGGGAGGTCGGTGCGGGCACGGGCGCCGAGGACGACGCGGCGCAGCCCCCCGTCGTCGCCGCTGGAGTCCTTGAGCCCGGCCAGCGCGCCGTCGGCGGCGAGTTCGAGGACGAGGTCGGCGTCGAGCTTGGTGTGGACGGAGACGGGGAGGTCGTAGGCGAAGACGGGGAGTTCCCCGCGGGCGGCGACGAGCCGGAAGTGGCGGGCGATCTCGGCCGGGTGGGTGCGGGTGTAGAAGGGCGCGGTGACGACGACGCCGTCGGCCCCGGCGGCGGCGGCGGTCCGGACGTGGTCGAGGACGCGCAGGGTGGCCATGTCGATGGCCCCGGCGAGGACGGGCAGCTGCCCGCCGACGTACCGGACGACCCGGTCCACGACGACCTCGCGGTGCCCGTCCGGCAGGTACGCGGCCTCGGAGGACGAGCCGAGGACGAAGAGGCCGTCGACGCCGCCGTCGATCAGATGGTCCACGAGGCGTTCGAGGGACGCCACGTCCACCTCGTTGTCCGGGGTCAGGGGGGTGCAGACGGGAGGGACGACACCGGTCAACGGGGAGGGCAAGGTCATGGAGTCTCCTTGGACGTGGCCGTGGCGGCGGCCGTCGCTGCGGACGACTGGCTGACGAGGTCACGCGTGGACTCGCCCGCCAGTACGGGGTGGTGGCACCGGTACCGGTGCTCGGCACCGGCGTCCGCGACGTCCGGCATGGCCGTCGCGCACACCTCGTCGGCCTTCCAGCACCGGGTGCGGAAGGGGCACCCGCTGGGCGGCCGCGTGGCCGACGGTACCGGGCCGACGAGCGGAATCGGGTCGATCGGGTCGAGCAGTCCGGGTGTGGCCGAGAACAGCGCCCGGGTGTACGGGTGCCGGGCGTTGTCGAGGATCTCGGCGGCGGGTGACTCCTCGACGATCCGGCCCAGGTACATGGTGATGACGCGGTCGCTCATCCTGCGGACGGTCTGGATGTCGTGGGAGACGAACACCAGGGAGAGGTTCAGGCGCTCCTTGAGGTCCAGGAGCAGGTTGAGGATCTGGGCGCGTACGGAGACGTCGAGGGCGCTGGTCGGCTCGTCGGCCACGACCAGCTCGGGTTCCAGGGCGAGCGCGCGGGCGATGGCGACGCGCTGGCGCTGGCCGCCGGAGAGCTGCCCGGGCAGGGCGTCGGCGAGGACGGGGGGCAGGCCGACCAGGCCCATCAGCTCGCGCACCCGGTCGGTGCGCTCGGCGGGGGTGCCGCGGCGGTGCACGTCGAGGGGGTCGCGGAGGATCTGCCGGACGGGCAGCCGGCGGTTGAGGGCCGTCGACGGGTCCTGGAAGATCATGGCGGTGCCGGTGCCGATCGTGCTGCGGCGCTCGGCGGCGCCCATCTCCCACAGGTCCCGGCCGCGGAACGCGATGCGCCCGGACGTCGGCCGTTGGATGCCGAGGAGGACCTTCGCGAGGGTCGACTTGCCGCAGCCGGACTCGCCGACGACGCCGACGGTCTCGCCGGGGGCGATGGTGAGGTCGGCGCCGGTGAGGGCGTACACCCGGTCGCGGGAGAACAGGCCGCCGGTGCGGGCCTTGTGGACGACGTGCGCGTCGCGCAGCGTGACGAGGGCGGCGGGGTCGTCGGCGGGCAGGTCGCCGGGGGGCACGGTCTCAGCCACGGTCACGGACCGCCTCGCTTCCTCGGAGCCCGGGCTCCGCTGTCCCGCCGACCGGCGCTGGGTGGTGACAAGCCGTCAGGTGCCGTTCCTCGCCGATGAGTTCGGGGGCGGTGGTGTGGCACAGGCCGTCGGCCAGGGGGCACCGGTCGGCGAAGCGGCAGCCCGCGGGGAAGTCGGCCGGTGAGGGCACGACGCCCTTGATCTGGGTGAGGCGTTCGGCGGCGGACTCCAGCGAGAGCACGGAGCCGAGCAGGCCGCGGGTGTAGTGGTGGGTGGGGGCCTCGACGAGGTCGGCGGTCACGCCGGTCTCGACGATCTGGCCGCCGTACATGACCGCGACCCGGTCGGTGACGTCGGCGATCAGTGCCAGGTCGTGCGAGACGAGGATGAGCGCGAAGCCCAGCTCGGCCCGCAGCCGCAGCAGGAGTTGGATGACCTGGGCCTGCACGGTCACGTCGAGCGCGGTGGTCGGCTCGTCGGCGACGATGAGCTTGGGGTCGCGGGACAGGGCCATGGCGATCAGGACGCGCTGGCGCTGGCCGCCGGACAGCTCGTGCGGATAGCTGCGCAGGGTGCGGTCGGGGTCGAGGCCGACGAGTTCCAACAGCTCCGCGGGGCTGCGGTGGCCGCCGCGCCGGACGACCTGCTTGAGCTGGGCGCGTACGGTCATGGCGGGGTTCAGGGACGACAGGGCGTCCTGGTAGATCATCGCCATGTCGTGGCCGAGGAGCCGCCGCCGGGCCCGCATCGGCAGGCCGATCAGCTCCTGCCCGTCGAAGGTGACGTGCCCGCGCACCCGGGCGCCCTTGGGCTCCAGGCCCATGACGGTGAGCGCGGTCAGGGACTTGCCGCAGCCGGACTCGCCGACGAGGCCGAGGACTTCGCCGGGCCGGACCTCGAAGCTGATGCCGTCGACGATGTCGACGCCGGAGTGCCGCTCCTCGAAGCCGATGGCGAGGTCCCGCACGGTGAGCACGGGCGCGCCTGCGGGCAGCGGCCGGGCCCGGGAGCGCAGCCTCGCCGCCGCCTCGGTCAGGCCCGGCAGCTCCAGGACCTCACCGCTGCCCGGCTCGGGCGCCTCAACCGGGTCGTCCTTGCGGCCGCGCCCGGTGACGTCACGGCCGGACGGCGCGGCCCAGGCGTCGGACACGCCTTCGGAGAGCACGTTGAGGGACAGCACGGTCAGGAGCATCAGCAGGCCGGGGAAGACCGTCGCCCACCAGCCGCCGATCAGGACCATGTTCTTGCCGTCGGCGATGACGCTGCCCCACGACGGGTCGGGCGGCCGCACGCCCGCGCCGATGAACGACAGGGACGCCTCGAACACGATCGCCTCGGCGACCTGGACGGTGCAGAACACCAGGACGGGGGCGGCGCAGTTGATGGCGACGTGCTTGATGACGATGTGCGGGGTGCGCGCCCCGATGACGCGTTCGGCGACGACGTAGTCCTCGCCGTACTGGTCGAGCACGTTGGCGCGGACGACACGGGCGATCGGCGGGGTGAACAGGAAGGCGATCGCGCAGATCAGGACGGTGATGCCGCCGCCGAAGACGGCGACGAGGACCGCCGCGAGCGCGATGCCGGGGAACGCCATGACGACGTCCAGGCAGCGCATCAGCGTCTCGTCGACCGCCTTGCGGGAGGTCGCCGCGATCGCGCCGATGACCGCGCCGACGATCAGCGCGAGCGTCGTCGCGCCCAGACCGATGGCGAGGGACCAGCGCGCCCCGTACATCAGCCGGCTGAGGATGTCGCGGCCCAGGCTGTCCTGGCCCATCCAGTGGTCGGCGGAGGGGTGGCCGGTGCCGTCGACGAGGGACTGCTGGTCGAGCGGGTCGTGCGGGGCGATGAGGGGGGCGAAGACGGCGACGAGGACGACCACGGAGACGACGCCGAGGGAGATGCGGGAGAGGACCGGCAGCTTCGCCAGGGACCGCAGCCGGATGCCGGGCACGGACAGCCGCTCGGAGAGTTTCTTGCGCGACTGGAGCATCAGGAGGTTCCCCTCAATCGCGGGTTCACCAGCAAGTAGAGGATGTCGATCACCAGGTTGACCACGACGAAGCCGACGGCCGTGGTGATGACGACGCCCTGGACGACGGCCGGGTCGCCGTTCTTCACCGCGTCGATCATGAGCTTGCCCATGCCGGGCAGCGAGAAGATCGTCTCGATGACGACCGCGCCGCCCAGCAGATAGCCGACGCGCAGGCCGAGCACGGTCAGCGGGTTGATGAGGGCGTTGCGCAGGACGTTGCGGCCGACCACCACGACCGGCGGCAGGCCGCTGCCGACGGCCGTGCGGACGTAGTCCTTGTCCAGCTCCTCCACCACGGCGGTGCGCACGATGCGGGTCATCTGCGCGGCCACCGGAAGCGACAGGGCGAGGGCGGGCAGCGTCATCGTCTTCAGCCAGCCCGTGAAGGAGTCGGCCGGGTTGACGTAGCCGCCGGTCGGGAACCAGCCCAGGTCGACCGCCAGGTACTGGATCATCAGCAGGGCCAGCCAGAAGCCGGGCGCGGCGACGCCGGTCAGCGAGACGACGCGGATGATCTGGTCGGGCAGCCGGTCGCGGTAGATCGCGGCGAGCACGCCGAGCGGCAGGGAGAGCAGCACGGCGACGCCGAGGCCGAGGAAGGTGAGCTGCATCGTCAGGGGCAGCGCGGTGGTGATCTGGTCGACGACGGGGGACCGGGTCAGGACGCTGATGCCCATGTCGCCGCCGACGAGGTCGCCCACGAAGTGGACGTAGCGCACCGGCAGCGGGTCGAGCAGGCCGTTGTCCTCACGGAACTGGTGCAGCTGCTCCTGGGTGGGGTTCGCGCCCTGGTAGAACGCCGACGCCGGGTCGATGTCGGAGAACCGCATCACGAGGAACACGAAGAGCACGATGCCGAGCAGCAGCGGCACGAGCAGGGCGATACGGCGGGCCAGGATGCGGAGGATCGCGGTCACTGCGCACTGCTCCTCTGGTCGCTCACGGCGTACGGGCTCCTCACGGGCGCACGGCCTCCTCTCGGGCGTACGGGCCCCTCACGGCGGACGGGCCCCGGGGGCGGCTCAGGCCCACTTGGCCTGGAGGAGGTTGATCCCGGGGTAGGGCTGGGCGCGGACACCGGTGAGCTGCTCGGGGTCCCACGCCGTCATCAGCTCGTTGTGCACGACGGGGTACAGCACGGCCTCCTCGGCGACGATGTCGATGTAGTCCTGCACCATCGTCTTCTTCTTGGAGGTGTCCGACTCGCGTGTCGCCTGGTCCATGAGCCGGAACAACTCCTTGGCGCGGGCGTTCTTCGCCCAGCGGGCGTAACCCATCCACAGGTTGTCGGGCCCGTAGTTGTAATGCATGATCAGGTCGGCCTCGATGCCGAACTGGTTGGGGTTCGAGGCGGCGGCGACGACCTGGTAGTCCTTCTTCTGGTCCATCTTGGTGAAGACGGCCGTGGTCTCCTGCGGGTCGAGCGTGGTCTCGACGCCGATCGCGTCCCAGGACGCCTTGATGGTCGGCAGGCAGTCGACGATCCAGCTGACGTTGACCGCCATGATGTTGATCTTCAGGCCGTCGACCCCGGCCGCCTTCAGGAGCGCCTTGGCCTTCTTCGGGTCGTAGCCGTAGACGGTCTTCGCCGGGCGGTAGCTGGGGTTGCCCTCGTTGAGGAAGGACGAGGCGGCCTTGCCGTGCCCCTTCAGGGCGACCTCGATCATCTTCTCGCGGTCGATGGCGTAGTGCAGCGCCTGGCGCACCCGGACGTCGTCGAACGGCTTGTGGGCGGTGTTGAACATCAGGAAGAGGTTGTTCATCCCGGCGCCGCCCTCGACCGTCATGCCGCCCTTCTTGAGCTGCTCGATGTTGGCGTACGGGATGTTGTCGGAGATCTCGGCGTCCGCGCTGGCGCCGGAGATCTTCGCGACGCGCGGCGCCGCGTCGACGATCGTCAGCCAGTTCATCTTCTTGAAGGCGGCCTTGCGCGGGCCGTTGTAGTCGGCGAACGCCTCGAAGGTCGTGTTCGACTTCGGGTTGTGGGCGGTCTGCTTGTACGGGCCCGAGCCGATCGCCTTGCCCTTGGTCGCGTCGTCCCACGCGCCCGGCTTGGAGTAGACGTGCTTCGGCATGATCTTCGCGAGCGTGAGGCGGGCCGCGCCGTCCGGGAAGGGGAACTTGAGGACCAGTTCGACGTTCCGCGCGTCGACCTTCCGGACCTCCTTCAGCCAGCTCGCGAAGAAGCCCTTGGCGAGGGTCTGCGTCTTCGGGTCGAGGATCCGGTCGAACACGAACACCACGTCGTCGGCGGTGACGGGCTTGCCGTCGTGCCACGTGGCGCCCGCCCGCAGCTCGAACTTCCACGTCGTCGCCTTCAGGTCGGCGGGCACCGCCGTGGCGAGCTGGGCGTAGGGCTCGCGGCTGATCGGGTCGGTGCCGAGCAGCGCCTCGTAGATGTGCTCGTTGCCGGCCATCGCGAACGCCGACGCCGTCTGCGTGGGGTCCCAACTGCCGTCGTTGCCATAGCCGATGACGGCCGTCAGGGTGCCGCCGTCCTTGCCGCCGCCACCGGTGTCGTTCGTCGAGTCCGGTCCCGAGCAGGCCGCGAGCGTGCTGGTGAGACCCGCCGCCGCGCCCAGGGCGCCGGTGTACTTGAGGAAGGACCGGCGGTCCGGGCCGTGCCCGCCGTCGCGCGTCACGGGGATCAGGTGGCTCACAGTGCCTCCATGAAGGAGTGGGGAGGCCTGCTCCCCAAGGGCCGGGTGAGAGGAGGGTGCGGTGCTTCCGGTGGGAGATCCCACGTCCTACGTCATGCTGGCGTGGCGACCATAAGAGGGCCGCGAGTGCCGGTCAAGAGAACGCGCACGGATCAGAACCCGCTGTTCCCGGATCGGAATTGAGTGCGCCTCAGCCCGGCTCCGCACCCGATCGGCGGCTTTGCGGGCGGAAGTCTCGTCCGGAGGTGGGACGTGGGATGTCATCCGTGCCTACGATGTGGCGCATGCCTCAGGAGCCCATCCGTGAACGACCCGGGTCCGCGCGGCGGCGCCCCGGTGAACGGCGTGTGAGCGGCCAGGTCCAGCGCGAGGTGACACAGCTGATCCTGGACCGGCGGCTGCGCCCCGGCGCCCTGCTGCCGACCGAGGCCGAGCTGATGGCGGAGCTGGGCGTCAGCCGGAACTCCGTACGCGAGGCGTTGAAGGCGCTGCAGGCCCTCGACATCGTGGAGATCCGGCACGGCTACGGCACCTACGTCGGCCAGGCCTCGCTGACCCCTCTCGCCGACGGCCTGACCTTCCGCACCCTGGTCCAGCTCGCCGACGACACGCACGCCCTCGCCGAGATCCTGCAGGTCCGCGCGGTCCTGGAGGAGGGTCTCGTGCGTGCGGTCGCGGCGGTGCTCACCGATGCCGAGCTGACCGGCCTGGAGGATCTGGTGCGGCGCATGGAGGTGTCGGCGGCGGCCGGGGAGGCCTTCCCCGACCTGGACCGCGAGTTCCACGAGGCGCTGTACCGGCCGCTCGGCAACGCGCTCGTGCCGCAGCTGCTCGGCGCGTTCTGGAACGTCTTCCACCGGGTCGCGGGCGTCCGCGGCTGGTCGCGGGATCCGGCGCCCGACGTCACCGTACGCAGGCACCGCGACATAGTGGCGGCGCTGCGCGCGGGCGACGTGGGCGCGGCACAGCGGGCGATGGCGGACCACTTCCGCGGCATCGAGGCGCGGGCGGGGCAGGAATCGAGAGGCGTGGGATGAGCCCGGACACGACCGGCGGCGGCAACGGGGACCCGGCGGACACCGGCGGCCTGGACCGCTTCTACGGCAAGCTGCCCTCCCTCGCGTACGGCGGCGACTACAACCCCGAGCAGTGGGGCCCCGACGTGCACGCCGAGGACAGGGAGCTGATGCGCGCGGCGGGCGTGAACCTGGTGACGCTCGGCATCTTCGGCTGGGCCACCACCGAACCGACCCCCGGCGCCTACGACTTCACCTGGCTGGACGCGCACCTGGACCGCCTCGCCGACGCGGGCGTCGCCGTCTGCCTGGCCACGATGACGGCGTCCCCGCCCCCGTGGCTGGCCCGCCTGCACCCCGGGACGCTCCCCGTCATGGCGGACGGCACCCGCCTGCACCCCGGCTCCCGCCAGCACTGGTGCCCCTCCAGCCCGGTCTTCCGCAGCCACGCGGTGCGCCTGACGGAACGCCTCGCCACCCGGTACGCGGACCATCCGGCGCTCGCCCTGTGGCACATCGGCAACGAGTACGGCTGCCACATCTCACGCCACTGCCACTGCGAGGTGTCCACGGCGGCGTTCCGCGACTGGCTGCGCGGGCGGTACGGGACCCTCGACGCCCTGAACGACGCCTGGTCGACGACGTTCTGGTCGCAGCGCTACAGCGCCTGGGAGGAGATCCACACCCCGCGCGCGGCCCCCTCCTTCCGCAACCCGGCGCAGCGCGCGGACTTCTGGCGGTTCTCCTCCGACGAACTCCTCGCCTGCTACCTGGCGGAGAAGGACGTCCTCGCCCGCGTCACCCCGCACACCCCCGTGACCACGAACTTCGTCCCGGTCGCCAAGACCCTCGACCTGTTCCGCTGGGCACCGCACCTGGACGTCGTCTCGTACGACTCCTATCCCGACCCGCACGACCCGGACGCCGCCCAGCGCACCGCCTTCTCCTACGACGTGATGCGCGGCCTCAGGGCCGGACAGCCCTGGCTGCTCCTCGAACAGGCCCCCTCGGCCGTCAACTGGCGGGCCCACAACGGCCGCAAGCCGCCCGGACGGATGCGCCAGGACAGCTGGCAGGCGGTGGCGCACGGCGCGGACGCGGTGCTGTTCTTCCAGTGGCGCCAGTCGCGCGGCGGCGCCGAGAAGTTCCACTCGGCGATGGTGCCGCACGCGGGCCGCGAGACGCGCACGTTCCGCGAGGTGACGGAGCTCGGCGCCGAACTCGCCGCGCACCCCGACCTGTTGAGGTCACGGCCCGACCGGGCGGACGCGGCCCTCCTCCTCGACTGGCCCAACTGGTGGGCCCTGGAGACGGACGCGCACCCGGCCCGCATCGACTACCTGGACGGGGCGCTCGCCCACCACAAGGCGCTGTACGACGCGTCGGTGGCGTGCGACGTGGTGCCGGTCGACGGGGACCTGACGGCGTACCGGCTGCTGCTCGTGCCGCATCTGTACGCGATGTCGCTCGACACGGCCGCGCGCCTCACCGACTACGTGCGCGACGGCGGCACGCTCGTCGTGTCGTACTTCTCCGGCATCACCGACGAACACGACCGCGTGCACCTGGGCGGCTATCCGGGACCGCTCCGCGAGGTCCTCGGCCTGACCGTCGAGGAGTTCGACCCCCGTCCGGACGGCACCTGGGCGGAGGAGATCCGCCTGGAGGGCGCCGAGCGTATCCTCGCGCGCGACGACGGCGGCCCCGCCGTGACCCGCCACCCCTACGGCCGGGGCACCGCCTGGTACCTGGGCCTCAGCCCCGACCCCGAGACGATGCGCGAACTGCTCGACCGGGTGCGGGCGGAAGCCGGGGTGTCGCCCGTGGTGGCGGGCCTGCCGGAGGGGGTGCAGGTGCGGACGCGGGTGACGGCGGCGGGGGAGCGGGTCCGGCTGCGCCTCGATCACCGCGACGGGTCGGTGACGGTCGAGCGCGACCAGACGTCCCGGCAGTAGTCCGCGAAGGCGCGCGGCGCCCGGTTGGTGAGGCGCGCCACGGTGTCCGTGACGCGGTCCTCGGCGCCGCCGCGGATGCTGTCGTCGAGCGCGGCGAGGATGCGGGCGAACCCGGCGGGGATGCCGAGTTCCGTGAGCCGGGCGGCGAGCCGGTCGGCCGACACGGGGTGATGGGTGACGGTCCGCCCGGTGGCGCGGGTGAGGATCGCCGCCACCTCGTCGTACGTCAGCGCCTCCGGGCCGGTGATCACCAGGTCGTGCTCGGGGGCGGGGAGGGCGGTGAGGGCGTGCACGGCCACCGCCGCGATGTCGTCGGCGTCGACGAAGGGCACCCGGCCGGTGCCGGTGGCGGTCGTCAGGACGCCGTCGGTGCGGACGCTCTCGGCGTGCAGGTGGCCGGCGGTGAAGTTCTGCATGAACCAGGACGGGCGCAGGACGGCCCACTCCTCGAAAAGACCTTCCTCGGCGAGGAGTTGATGGACCTGCCCGAGGGCGGGGCCGCCCGCCTCGATGGCCGACGAACTCAGCAGGGCCACCCGGCGCACGCCCGCCGCGCGGGCCCGGCGCAGGAACGGCAGCATGACGGCGGCCGGGTCGGGGTCGCCGACCGGCGCCACCAGGTAGACGCGGTCGGCCCCGTGCAGGGCGGGCGCGTGCGTCGCCTCGTCGTACCAGTCGAAGCGGACCGCGCGGGCCCCCGGGTGCGGGGTGCGGGCCGAGCGGCTCGCGGCGCGCACGGTGTGGCCGAGGGCGACGAGGCGGGCGGTGACGCGGCTGCCGGTGGTGCCGCCGGCGCCGGTGACCAGGATGGTGTGTCGCTCAGGCACCGACTGCCTCCTGGAGGGCACCGGGGATGTCCAACGGGTTCCAGTAGTCGCGGTAGTGCGTGAAGCGGCCGTCCTCGGCGGTGATCACGGCGATGTACGTCATGTCGAAGGGCGCGTTTGTCGCGGTGGCGCGGCCCGTCGCGCGCATCTCGACCACGATCGTCTCCGGGGCGGCCGTCTCGTGGATCACCAGGTGCGGGAAGTCCTGGTACGCGATGTTCTCGCCGAGGCCGCGCAGGTAGGCGCTGATCGCGGTGCGGCCCTCGACGCGGCGCGGGTAGCCCGCCGGGGCGAAGGGGAACTCGGCGACGCCGTCCTCGGCGAACAGGTCGGCCCAGCTCGTGACGTCGTCGGCGAGGAGGAGCCGGATGCCTTCGCGGAACAGGTCGGAAGGGGTGGTGGGCATGGTGGGGTGCCGTCCTTTACGATTCGGACTGCCGGTCCGGTTGACGGTTCGACGATACGGACCGCTGGTCCGCTTTGTAAAGGGCTCCCGAAGGCCCCGTACGAGAGGGCGGTGTGCCCATGCCTGAGATGACGGTGTCCCCATGACCGAGCGCAAGGCGCGCGCCGACGCGGCGCGCAACCGCGAGGCCGTACTCGCCGCCGCCGACGAGTTGTTCGCGCGCAGCGACAGCCCGCGCGGTGTGTCCATGGAGCAGGTCGCGGCCGCGGCGGGCGTCGGCAAGGGCACCCTGTTCCGCCGCTTCGGCGACCGCACCGGCCTGATCCGCGCGGTGTTCGCGGCCCGCAGCGAGGCGGTGCGCGCCGCCGTCGAGTCCGGACCGCCGCCGCTCGGCCCCACTGCCCCCGCCCGCGACCGGGTGCCCGCCCTCCTCGATGCCCTTCTCGGCTTCAAGCTGGACAACCGCCATCTGTCGGTCGCCCTGGAGGACGCGGGTTCAGGCAGCCCTTACGCGGCGGAGCACTACGGGTGGTGGCACGGCGTCGTACGCGACGCCCTCGCGGAGGTGGAGGCGGTGCCCGACCCCGCCTTCGCGGCGCACGCGCTGCTCGCTGCGGTGCGGGCGGACCTCGTCGAGCATCTGGTGGCGGTGGAGGGGATGTCGGGGGAGGAGATCCGGGGGCGGTTGGGGGAGTACGTGGGGAAGGTGCTCGATCAGGACAGTTCCTGTCCGGGTCAGGGCGGGTGCGGGGCGAGCGCCACTCGCTGACCGGCCCGAGCGGCGGGTGGCTCAGCGGATCGTCGGCCTCGACTCCCGCGCCGGCGCCACTGCGAGGGCCCGGAGGATGCGTACCTCCGGGTTGTCGTCGTCCGAGCGGACCGCGAGGTAGGTGGGGTGGGCGGTGCCCGCGGTGGTTGAGAGGGGTGCTGTGGGTGGTTGGGGTGGGGTGGTGTTGGCGTGGTCCAGGGGTGTGGGTGGGCGGGTGGCACGATCGGGGCATGACGCGTCTGCTGACCCACAGCGATCTCCTCGCCCTCCTCGACCCCGCCGCGTGTCTCGACGTGCTCGCGGAGGGGTTCCGCACGGCGGACGAGGTGTCGATCGCCGGGCAGCGGGTGCGTACGGACCTGCCGTTTCCCGGTACGGCGACGGCGCTCGTCCCCGGCCTGCTGCCCGGTGTGGAGGCGTACACCGTGAAGGTCAACGCCAAGTTCCCGGCCGCGCGGCCCGCGTTGCGCGGGGTGATCTGCCTGTACAGCGGCGTGGACGGCGAGTTGCTGGCGCTGCTCGACTCGGCCACGGTCACCGCCTGGCGCACCGGGTTGGCCGCCGCCCTCGGTACGCACGCCCTCGCCGCCCCCGACCCCGCGGGCACCGCCGTGCTCGGGGTGGTCGGCGCGGGCGCGCAGGCGGAACTGATGGTGCGCGGCCTGCGGGCGCTGCGCCGCTTCAGTGCCCTTGCTGTGTACGACACGGACGCGGACCGCGCCGCCGACTTCGCCGCCCGCCACGACGGCCGGGTGTCCGGGGCCGCCGCCGACGTCGCCGCCCAGGCCGACGTGGTCCTCCTCGCCACCTGGTCCCGCACCCCCCTCCTCGGCCTCGCCGACACCCGCCCCGGCCAGCACCTCACCACCCTCGGCGCCGACGAACCCGGCAAGCAGGAGCTGGCCGCCGACCTCCTGGAGAACGCCCTCCTCGTCGTCGACGACCGCGAACTGGCCGCATCCATGGGCGCGTTGGCCGCCGCGGGGCTGCCCGCCGCCGCGGCCGACGCCACCCTCGGCGAGGTCCTGCGCGGCGAGCACCCCGGCCGCGCGGGCGCCCCCGCGACCACCCGCACGGTGTACGCGCCCGTCGGTCTTCCCTGGCAGGACCTCGCCCTGGCCCGGCTCGCCCACCAGGAGGCGGAGCGGCGCGGCCTCGGCGGCGCCGTGGACCTCCTGGGCTGATCCCCGGTCCGCCGCGCGGCGGAGGCGCTTCGTCCCGGTGGGCGATCCGGGGGTGGGGCGTGATCGCGAGGCTGGTCGCATGACGACCGACACCCGTACCGAACTCCCGCCCGCGCCAGGCAGGTTGCGTTCCTGCTGGGCCGCCGCCCACGCCCGCGCCGACGGCGTCCCCCAGTGGGCGTGGCTGGCGGCGCTCGCCGTCCCGCTGACCGTGCTGCCTTCGGGCATCTGGCGCATCGCGGGCTGGTTCCTCGACGAGAGCAGCCACGGGAAGGGGGGTGACCTCCCGGCGTGGGTGCCGGGATGGTCCTACATGCTGTTCCTGTCCCTCGTCTCCGAGCTGCTCGCCTTCACGGCGGTGGGGCTCGTCACGCGGTGGGGCGAGGTGTTCCCGCGCTGGGTGCCGTTCCTGCGGGGGCGCCGGGTGCCGACGAGGGCGGCGGTCGTCGCGGCGGCGATCGGCGCCCTGCTCGTCACGGTGCTGTGGACGGGCGCGTTCGTGTCGGAGGCGGCGGGGGTGACGATCACGGGGGAGCCGCTTTCCGACGACTACCCGACGCGGCAGGGCCCGTGGCAGGCCGCGGCCCTGTACGTGAGTTACGCTCCGCTGTTGCTGTGGGGGCCCTTGCTGGGGGCGGTCACCTGGGCGTACTGGCGTCGCCGCCGCACACAGAGGTGAGGAAGGTGGTCCAGGCGGGGGCGCCTATGAGGACGACGGGGCCGCCGTCGGGACCCGCCTTGCTGTCCCGGACGGGCACGACCCCGGGGAGCCCGTCGGCGACTTCGACGCAGTCCTCCCCGCCGCTGCCTCCGCTGTAGCTGCTCTTGCGCCAGCGGGCGGCGCCTGGGAAATCGTGCGCGACTTCGACGCAGTTGCCGCCTTCACCGTTGCTGTGACTGCTCTTGCGCCAGCGGGCGTTGCTCAGGTCGTACTCGCGCATCGTCTGAAGTCCTCAGCCGCCGACTCGATCCGGGCGAGGGACACCCCCGGCGACAGCGCAGTGCCCCTGAGCAGATCGTATGCTCGCTGTGCACGCTTCACCACAGCCGGATCGTCCAGCAGTTCGCCCCAAAACGACGTCTCTGTATAGGCGGTAGGCGGCGCGTCGTCGAACTCCATGAGCCGCAGGTCCCCTGCCATGGAGGCGCAGGCCCCTTCCACTCGCGGCACCACCATCACGAGCACCTTCCGCGCGCGTGCGAGCACGGTGATGTGCTCGAGTTGCTCCGCCATGGCGGCCGGGCCGCCCACCGGCACGCTCAGCACGTTCTGGTGCAGGATCACCCAATACACGGGCCTCGTAGCGTCCGCGAGAATGCGTTGCCGGTCCAGCCGGGCCGACACCATGTCTTCGACGTAGTCGTCGCTGACGAACGGGTCGGCCGCGAGGGTGACCGCCTTCGCGTAGGCGGCGGTCTGCAACAGCCCCGGGATCACCGTCGGCGCGAACTCGCAGATCTTGGTGGCCAGCGCCTCCAAGTCGGCGACGGCGGCGAAATAGTCGGCATACCGCTTGTCGTCGATCAGCTTGCGCCACATTCGCTCGAAAAAGCCCGCGGTTTGCAGGACCGCGTCAATCCGCTGGGCCACATCCAACTGCGGCTTACGAATGGCCTGTTCGAACTGGCCGATGTACCCGCCGGAGACGAAAACCCGCGCACCCAGCTCGACCTGCGTAAACGCGGCCTCCTCGCGCCGTCGCTTGAGCTCGGCGCCGAAGAACTCCCACGCGGCCTGCCGGGATCCATGAACACCTTTGGCCATGGATGAACTCCCCTCCTCAGCCGCGTACTTGTAGCGGACAGACTCCTGCCGAGTGTAGGCGGGCCGCGTCATCGTGGAGATGTGAAGCGTGAAATCCGATGGCAAAGGGGAGCCACGTGACGGCGATTAACGCCGCAGGCCACCGGCACTCTGCGGGTTGCCTCGAAGAGGTGGAGGAAACAGTGGAAGAATTGCGCGCCGCTCAGGGTCGGGCAGGAAATTCTTTGCCGAAAGCGACCGGTTGCGGGCAGGCGCGGCCGGGGGCGGTGACGGCATGAGGCTGCCGATCGGCACGTACGCGGTGGACACCAGGTCGGGCCGGGTGGGCCGGGTGATGGGCCACGAGGGCCCGTACGTACAACTGCGGCCGTACGGGGGCGGCCGGGAGTGGGACTGTGCTCCGGACGCGCTCAGGATGGCGACGAGCGCGGAGCGGCTGCGCGCGGCGACGGCGTACGCGAACGCCCGCAGCCGCGGCGAGGTGCCTTGACGCGCTGCGGGAGGGTCAGCCGTACCAGGTGATGTCGCAGACGTAGACGCACTCGTGGCGAGGGACGGGGAGGAAGCTGAGGAACCCGCGACCGCCCAGAATGTCGAACTCGCGCAGCCCGCCTTCTCGGCCGATCGGCCTGCCGACCCGGACGGTGTCTGGGCCGAGGACGGCGAGTTCGGTTACCAGGCGCTCGACCTAGGCGACCACGCCGGTGGTAGGCCTTCGGTGAGGTATTCCTCGCTCAGGTTCCAGCCCCAGGTCCAGTCGCTCACCGCAGCCCGGCCTCGGCTTCTGCGGCTTCCCGGATCCGGCGGATCTCCATCACGGCATCCGTCGGGTCCTGCTCGCCGTCGGCGATCAGGCGCTCCAGCGTCCGCAGCCGTGCCGCCTGCTGCGGATGCCGCTCGATCGCCACGAATACGGCCCAGGAGTGGATGAACGCCCGCAAAGGGGCGAGGCTCTGTGTCTGCTGGGCGTTCGTGGTCGCCTCGAAGAGGTGCTGGGTGAGCGCCGGGACGCGGCTGGGCGCGATTTTGGCCACCGCCGCACGCAGCGCGTCGGGCGTCAGCTCGGGCATCGGGATCAGCGGGCCGTACGAGCCGTCGGGTTGCGCGCTCACGGGGCCTCCGGTGCGGACAGGGGTGTCTTCGTACGCTACCGGCCCGCTGGAGAAAACCAGAGGAAACTGGCGGGCGACCGCGATGAACCGTGGCCCTCAGGGCTGAACCCGGGGTCGTCGCGGGCGCGCCGTACGCGAGAATGGCCCCATGAGCCTGTTCCGTGACGACGGTGTGGTGCTGCGCACCCAGAAGCTGGGTGAGGCGGACCGCATCATCACGCTGCTCACGCGCGGGCACGGACGCGTGCGGGCCGTGGCCCGGGGGGTGCGGCGGACGAAGTCCAAGTTCGGGGCGCGCCTGGAGCCCTTCTCGCACGTGGACGTGCAGTTCTTCGCGCGGGGCGGCGAACTGGTCGGCCGCGGGCTCCCGTTGTGCACGCAGAGTGAGACGATCGCTCCGTACGGTAGCGGAATCGTCACGGACTACGCCCGGTACACCGCCGGGACGGCCATGCTGGAGACCGCCGAGCGGTTCACCGATCATGAGGGCGAACCCGCCGTGCAGCAGTATCTGCTGCTCGTCGGCGGCCTGCGCACCCTCGCCCGCGGCGAGCACGAACCGCACCTCGTCCTCGACGCGTTCCTGCTCCGCTCCCTCGCCGTGAACGGCTACGCCCCCACGTTCAACGACTGCGCGAAGTGCGGCCTGCCCGGCCCCAACCGCTTCTTCTCCGTCGCCGCGGGCGGCTCGATTTGCGTCGACTGCCGGGTGCCGGGCAGCGTCGTGCCGTCGGCGGAGACCCTGACGCACCTCGGCGCGCTGCTGACCGGGGACTGGGCGACGGCCGACTCCTGCGAGGCCCGGCACGCCCGCGAGGGCAGCGGGCTCGTATCGGCCTACCTGCACTGGCACATGGAGCGCGGCCTGCGGTCGCTGCGGTACGTAGAGAAGAACTGACCGAGCTCAGCTAGGAGTGAGAGCCCCCGATGGCAGTGGCACGACGCGGAATCCTGGGACGGAGCCGCCGTGAGTACAAGGCGCCCGAGCCGCACCCCTCCGGCGCGCGCCCGCCGAAGATCCCCGGCGAGCTGGTCCCCAAGCACGTCGCCGTCGTCATGGACGGCAACGGCCGGTGGGCCAAGGACCGCGGCCTGCCGCGCACCGAGGGCCACAAGGTCGGCGAGGGCGTCGTCCTCGACGTCCTCAAGGGCTGCCTGGAGATGGGCGTCAAGAACCTCTCCCTGTACGCCTTCTCGACGGAGAACTGGAAGCGGTCCCCGGAGGAGGTCCGCTTCCTCATGAACTTCAACCGGGACGTCATCCGGCGGCGGCGCGACGAGATGAACGAGCTGGGCATCCGCATCCGCTGGGTGGGCCGCATGCCCAAGATGTGGAAGTCCGTCGTCCAGGAGCTCCAGATCGCCCAGGAGCAGACCGTCGAGAACGACGCCATGACGCTGTACTTCTGCGTCAACTACGGCGGCCGCGCCGAGATCGCCGACGCCGCGCAGGCCATCGCGCGGGACGTGGCGGCGGGCAGGCTCGACCCGGGCAAGGTGAACGAGAAGACCTTCGCCAAGTACATGTACTACCCGGACATGCCGGACGTGGACCTCTTCCTGCGCCCCAGCGGCGAGCAGCGCACGTCCAACTACCTGATCTGGCAGTCCAGCTACGCCGAGATGGTCTTCCAGGACGTCCTGTGGCCCGACTTCGACCGCCGCGACCTGTGGCGCGCCTGCCTGGAGTACGCCTCGCGCGACCGGCGTTTCGGCGGTGCGATTCCCAACGAGGAGCAGATCGCCAACAGCTAGGCGACGGGTACACGAAGGGGCCCGCACCGCCGGTCGGCGGTGCGGGCCCCTCGTACGCACGTCACTGCTTCTTGCTGGCGCAGTCCGCACAGGTGCCGAAGATCTCGACGGTGTGCGCCACGTTCACATACCCGTGCTCCGCGGCGATCGCCTCCGCCCACGTCTCCACCGCCGGGCCCTCGACCTCCACGGCCTTGCCGCAGACGCGGCAGACGAGATGGTGGTGGTGCTCGCCGGTCGAGCAGCGGCGGTAGACCGACTCGCCCTCGTTGGTGCGCAGCACGTCGACCTCGCCGGCGTCGGCGAGGGACTGGAGCGTGCGGTAGACGGTCGTCAGGCCCACGGAGTCGCCGCGGTGCTTGAGCATGTCGTGGAGCTCCTGCGCACTGCGGAACTCGTCCACCTCGTCGAGCGCGGCCGCCACAGCGGCGCGCTGCCGGGTGGACCGGCCTCGTACGGGGGGTCCCGCAGCGGTCGTCACAGGTGCCTCCTAGCACTCGTAAGGACTCGTCCGCACTTCGTAGCGCGTCGTCTCTCGCCCGGCCATTGTGCCAGGTCGCTGCCGGACGGTGACCAGAGTGATCTCAGACAGTGACCTCGTCCGCCGTGCCCCGCGCACCGGGCACGTCCGCCGTGCACGCCGCGTCCCGGGCCGCCGAGGCTCGTGCCCTCCGGCGGGCCAGCGGCGTCGCGAGCAGCGTGAGCACGATGAACACCCCGATCGTGAGGAGCACGATCGTCGCTCCGGGCGGCACGTCCTGGTAGTACGAGGTGACCGTGCCGCCGAGGGTCACGGAGATGCCGATGGCCACCGCGATCGCGAACGTCGCCGCGAAACTCCGGGTGAGCTGCTGCGCCGCCGCGACCGGCACCACCATGAGCGCCGACACCAGGAGCAGGCCCACGACCCGCATGGCGACGGTGACCGTGACCGCCGCCGTGACGGCCGTGAGGAGGTTCAGGGCCCGCACCGGCAGACCCGTCACACGCGCGAACTCCTCGTCCTGGCTCACCGCGAACAACTGGCGCCGCAGCCCGACCGTGACGAGCACCACGAACGCGGCCAGCAGACAGATCGCCGTCACGTCGTCGTCGGACACCGTCGACAGGGAGCCGAAGAGGTAGGAGCTCAGGTTGGCGTTCGAGCCGCCCGGCGCGATGTTGATCAGCATCACACCGCCCGCCATACCGCCGTAGAACAGCATCGCGAGGGCGATGTCGCCGCGCGTCTTGCCGTACCAGCGGATCAGCTCCATCGCGACAGCTCCGACCACCGCGACCGCCGTGGCCATCCACACCGGCGAGGTGGAGAGCAGGAAGCCGAGGCCGACACCCGTCATCGCGACATGGCCGATTCCATCACCCATGAGGGCCTGGCGGCGTTGCACCAGATAGATGCCGACCGCGGGCGCCGTGACGCCGACGAGGGCGGCGGCGAGCAGCGCCCGCTGCATGAACGCGTAGTTCAGGAATTCCATCGCCGGTCCTCAGGTGAGCAGGCCGGTGCGGACCGGGGCCGCGTCGGCGTCGTGCGGGTGGACGTGGTCGTGGCCGGGCAGCGCGTGCTGGCCGACGGCCTTGGGCGGCGGGCCGTCGTGCAGCACGCAGCCGTCGCGCAGCACCACCGCGCGGTCGATCAGCGGCTCCAAGGGGCCCAGCTCGTGCAGGACGAGGAGGACCGAGGCGCCCTGCTCGACCTGGTGGCGCAGGGTGGCCGCGAGGACCTCCTGGCTGGCCAGGTCCACGCCCGCCATCGGCTCGTCCATGATCAGCAGTTCGGGCTCGGAGACCAGGGCGCGGGCGATCAGGACCCGCTGGTGCTGGCCGCCGGAGAGGGCGCTCACGGAGTCCTTGGCGCGGTCCGCCATGCCGACCTGCTCCAGGGCGTCCGTCACCGCCGCGCGGTCGGCCTTGCGCAGCACGCCGAAGCGGGCCCGCGAGAGCCGCCCGGACGTGACGACCTCGGTGACCGTCGCCGGGACGCCGCCCGCGGCCGTGGTGCGCTGCGGGACGTAGCCCACCCGCGCCCAGTCCCTAAAGCGCCGCCGCGGCGTACCGAAGATCTCCACCGCGCCGCCGGTGACCGGGACCTGCCCGATGACCGTGCGCACGGCCGTGGACTTGCCGGAGCCGTTCGCGCCGAGCAGCGCGACCACCTCACCGCGCGCCACGGTGAGGTCGATGCCGCGGAGCACCGGGCGGCCGCCCAGCTCCGCCGTCACCGCGCGCAGGGATATGACGGGCTCGGTCCTGGCGTCGGCCATGGCGGCTGCCTCTCGTGACGGGCTGACGGTGGTCACTTGGTGCCGAGTGCCTGCTGCAGGGCGGTGAGGTTGGACCGCATCACCTCGATGTAGTCGTCGCCCTTGGACTTGTCCGTGATGCCCTCGATCGGGTCGAGCACGGCCGTCTTCAGGCCCGCGTCGTCCGCGAGGGTCTTGGCGGTCTTGTCGCTCACCAACGTCTCGTAGAAGACCGTCGTGACGCCGTCGGCCTTCGCCATCTGCTGGAGCTCCTTCACACGGTTCGCGCTCGGCTCGCCCTCGGGGTCCAGGCCGGTGATGGCCTCCTCGGTGAGGCCGTAGCGCTCGGCGAGGTAGCCGAAGGCGGCGTGCGTGGTGATGAAGACCTTCGACTTGGCGGCGGGGTCCTGCAGGCCGTTCTTGAAGTCCGTGTCCAGGCCCTTGAGCTTCTTCACCAGGGCCGCGGTGTTCTTCTCGTACGTGGCCCTGTGGTCGGGGTCGGCCTTCGCGAAGGCCTTGCCGACGCCCTCGGCGACCTCGGCGTAGCGCACCGGGTCCAGCCAGATGTGGGGGTCCTTGCCGCCGGGGGTCTCGTGGCTGTGGCCTTCGTGGCCCTCTTCGCCCTCGTGGCCCTCTTCGCCCTCGTGGCCCTCCTCGCCCCCGTGGCCCTCTTCGCCGTGCCCGTCGCCCTCGTCGTGCTCCTTGGCGTGCCCGCCGACCTCGTTGCCGTGCTTCTCCAGGCTGGTCAGGGACGCGGCGTCGATCTTGGTCTTGATGCCGGACTGGCCGATGGCCTCGTCCACGGAGGGCTGCAGCCCCTTCAGGAAGAGCGCGGCGTCCGCGTTCTCCAGCTGCGCCGTCTGCTTGGCGCTGATCTCCAGGTCGTGCGGCTCCTGACCGGGCTCGGTCAGCGTCGTGATCTCGACGTCGTCGCCGCCGATCTCCTTGGCCAGGAACTCCATCGGGTAGAACGACGCCACCACGTCCAGCTTGCCCTCGCTGTTCTTGTCCGCCGCGTCGGGGGAGCAGGCGGTCAGGGCCGTGAGGCCGAGGACCGTGGCGGTCGCGAGGGCGGCGGTGGGTATGAGGCGTCGTACGTTCATGACAGTCATTTTCAACAAACTTGGAAACGATTGTCAACAAAGTGTCGATGTGTGCATGCGCACTCGCGCTCGGCGACTTCTGGAATCAGCCCATGCCGGAACCGATTTGATCCGAGGGGTACGGCCGCCGGTAATCTGAAGCATTCGCTCCTGAGGCATGCGCTTCGTCAGCCCCGAAGCGTGGCTTCGCCGTCGTCGTAATGAAGAGAGCACCGTGGCCGCCGACAAGATCGACACCATCGTCAGCCTGAGCAAGCGCCGAGGCTTCGTCTTTCCGTGCAGTGAGATCTACGGCGGTCAGCGCGCCGCCTGGGACTACGGACCCCTGGGCGTCGAGCTGAAGGAGAACCTCAAGCGCCAGTGGTGGCGCTACATGGTCACCTCGCGCGAGGACGTCGTCGGTATCGACTCGTCCGTGATCCTGGCCACCGACGTCTGGCAGGCCTCCGGCCACGTCGCCACCTTCACGGACCCGCTCACCGAGTGCACCTCCTGCCACAAGCGCTTCCGCGCGGACCACCTGGAGGAGGCCTTCGAGGAGAAGAAGGGCCGCGCCCCGGAGAGCCTCGCCGACATCAACTGCCCCAACTGCGGTACCAAGGGCCAGTTCACCGAGCCCAAGCAGTTCTCGGGCCTGCTCTCCACCCACCTCGGCCCCACCCAGGACAGCGGCTCCGTCGCCTACCTGCGCCCCGAGACCGCCCAGGGCATCTTCACCAACTTCGCCCAGGTGCAGACGACCTCCCGCCGCAAGCCCCCGTTCGGCATCGCCCAGATGGGCAAGTCCTTCCGCAACGAGATCACGCCCGGCAACTTCATCTTCCGCACCCGCGAGTTCGAGCAGATGGAGATGGAGTTCTTCGTCAAGCCGGGCGAGGACGAGAAGTGGCAGGAGTACTGGATGGAGCAGCGCTGGAACTGGTACAC
This sequence comes from Streptomyces flavofungini, assembly GCF_014650815.1. GTDB lineage: Bacteria > Actinomycetota > Actinomycetes > Streptomycetales > Streptomycetaceae > Streptomyces > Streptomyces flavofungini. The sequence goes on along the minus strand of NZ_BMVR01000001.1, from coordinate 273,063 downwards.
CGGTCTCGGCCTGCGCGAGGAGAACATGCGGTGGTTCGAGCACCCGAAGGAGAAGCTCTCCCACTACTCCAAGCGCACCGCCGACATCGAGTACCGCTTCCAGTTCGGCGGCAGCGAGTGGGGCGAGCTTGAGGGCGTCGCCAACCGCACCGACTACGACCTGTCGGCCCACTCCAAGGCGTCCGGCCAGGACCTCTCCTACTTCGACCAGGAGGCCGGCGAGCGCTGGACTCCGTACGTCATCGAGCCCGCCGCCGGTGTCGGCCGCACCATGCTCGCCTTCCTGCTCGACTCCTACATCGAGGACGAGGCCCCCAACGCCAAGGGCAAGCTGGAGAAGCGCACCGTCATGCGCTTCGACCACCGCATCGCCCCGGTGAAGGTCGCCGTCCTGCCGCTGTCCCGCAACCCGGAGCTGTCCCCGAAGGCCAAGGGCCTCGCGGCCGCCCTCCGGCAGAACTGGAACATCGAGTTCGACGACGCGGGCGCCATCGGCCGCCGCTACCGCCGCCAGGACGAGATCGGCACGCCGTACTGCGTCACCGTCGACTTCGACACCCTTGAGGACAACGCGGTGACCGTGCGCGAGCGCGACACCATGAAGCAGGAGCGGGTCTCCCTCGACCAGATCGAGGGCTACCTGGCGACGCGTCTCGTCGGCTGCTGACGTTCACTCCTTCTTGGCACGCAGGCCCCCGGTTCCGGCCACGGAACCGGGGGCCTTGCTGCACACTGGGCGCCATGCCTCCGACGACCACGAGCAAGGTCAGCAGATGGGATCAGCACGGGCGCGAGCACATCGTCCACGTGCGAAAAGCCGGTGTGCAGCGGCAGTTGACCTGCGACACCTGCGACTGGAGCCGCAAGGCGCAGTTCCTGCCGTGGCTCAAGGCGGCGGAACACCTGGCGGAGGAGCACCAGGCGACGGTGGATCCGTCGGCGTCCGCGGGTTCATAGGCGGGCTCCGAGCCCCGTAGGGGCGCGGGGAACTGCCCGACCAGCCACAAGGCACCCGCAGCCGGAGAAGCGGCCAAGTCGCCACGGCGCAGGCGGAGCACCTATGCGGCGCTGCGGACGATGTCAGCCGCCTTCTCGCCGATGACCAGCGCCGCCGCGTTCGTGTTCACCGACACGATCGACGGCATCACCGACGCGTCCGCGACCCGGAGGCCGTCCACGCCCCGCACCCTGAGGTCCGGCGTCACCACCGCCGCCGGGCCCGGCCCCATCGCGCAGCTCCCCGCCAGATGGAAGTACGGTCCCGTCGCCGCCGCCAGGAACGCCCGTAGCCCCGCCGCGTCCGTCACCCCGGCGCCCGGCAGCACCTCCCGCGCCCCCCACTCCGCGAACGGGCCCGCCGCCGCTATCCCCCGCGCCACCTCAAGGCCGTGCAGCAGGCGCCGCACGTCCGACTCGTCGGCGAGGTACCCCGGGTCGATCAGCGGCGCCGAGTCCGGGTCGGCGTCGGCGAGCCGCACCGAGCCCCGGGCGCGCGGCACCGTGGTCACGCCCAGGGTGAAGCCGTTCTCCGGCGCGGACATCGTCGGCGGGTGGTACGGCACGTGGATGAACATCACCTGCATGTCCGGGCCCGGCAGGCCGGCGTCGCTGCGCCAGGAGAGGGACGCCTCCGAGAGGTTGGCGCGGCCGGCCGGTATCGGCTTCTCGGCCGCGTACACGAGCCCGCACAGCGGATGGTCCTGGAGTGCGCGGCCGACCCCGGGCAGGTCGTGGCGCACGTCGACCCCGGCCTCGCGGAGCTCGTCGGCGGGGCCGATGCCGGACAGCAGGAGCAGCCGGGGCGAGTCGACCGCGCCCGCGCTGACGATCACCTCGGCCCGCGCGTACGCCCGCACCGTCCGGCCGTCGCGGGTGAACTCCACGCCCGTGCACCGGTCGCCGTCGAAGAGCAGCCGGTGCGCGCGGGAGTCCGTGGACACCGTCAGCCGCGGGCGGTGCGCGGCGACCGGGTGCAGATACGCGTCCGCCGCGCTCTGCCGGACCCCGTCGGCGACCGTCAGGTCGTGCAGTCCCGCGCCCTCTTGGCGGGCGCCGTTGAAGTCGTCGGTGAGGGGGTGTCCGGCGGCGGCAGCGGCAGCGACGAAGGCCCGTGAGACGGGGTTGACGTCGGCGTCGGGGGTGGGGGAGGGGCGCAAGGGGCCGCGGTCGCCCCGGAGTTCGGCGCCCGCGCCGCCACCGCCCGGCACCGACTCCATCCGCCGGAAGTACGGCAGCAGGTCGTCGAACCCCCAGCCGTCGCAGCCCGCCGCCGCCCACGCGTCGTAGTCCGCGCGGTGGCCGCGCAGGAACACCATCGCGTTGATCGCGCTGGAACCGCCGAGGGTGCGGCCGCGCGGACAGGGCGGCGCGATCCCGCCGAGGCCCGGCTGCGGCACCGAGGTGTAGCCGTGGTCCACGTCCGTGCCGAACAGCGACGGCCACGCGGCGGGCGTCGCGAGGTCCGCCTTCGTCTCGCGGGGGCCCGCTTCGAGCAGCAGCACGCTGGTGGCACCGGCGCCTCGGTCCTCGCTGAGCCGCGCGGCGAGCACGCATCCGGCCGACCCGGCGCCGACGACGACGTAGTCGGCTTCGACCGTACCTGCCGTCAACTCGCTTGCCGATAAAGCCACTTCGTGCCTCCTGTTGTCCCTGGGGGTGCCGGGGATCAGGGAATCAGGCGGGTCGGGAGCGGGTCAGCGGAACAGGAGAATCGGGCGCCTCTTCGAATGTGCCCGTCAGGGCCGCAGGCCCCGCACGAGCAGGTCGAGCAGGGCCGTGAAGGCCTCCTCGGCGTCCGCGCGGGACCACTCCGGTGCGTACGCCGGGTCGTGGTAGCGGGCCGTGGCCTCGAACAGGGCGCGGGCCGTGGTGGCGGGGTCGGACGGGGTGAACTCGGTGTTCTCCATGCCCTGTCGGACGATGCGGGCGAGCTGGCCGGTGAGGTCCGCGATGTGCTCGTCGACGACCTCGCTGGCCTCGCCGACGAGGACCGTGTACGTCGCGAACAGCTCCGGGTCGTCGCCCGCCTTGTGCTGCTTGGCCGCGAAGAGCCCGGTCAGCCAGCGCCGCAGCCGGTCCTCGGCGGGCCCGTCCGCGTCGACCACGCCGGACAGGGCGTCGGACGTGCGGTCCAGCCAGCGCTTGGTGACCGCCTCGCGCAGCGCGGCCTTCGTGCGGAAGTGGCGGTACACGCTGGCGTGGCTGACGCCGAGCACCCGGGCCACGTCCACCACGGTCGCCTTGGCGGCGCCGTGCCGACGCAGGACCTCCTCGGTCGCGGCGAGGATGCGCTCGGCGGTCAGGGTCTCGGTCGTAGCCATGGTCACGAAGGTACCCGTCGGCACTGACGGCACTGACGGCGGCGGTGCCCGGTCATGTCAGTGCTCGCTGTCGAGGTGCGCCAGCTGCGACTCGGGGTAGCGGGCGCCCGCGACCGCGTCGACGGGGACGGCCTGCTCGATCGCGGCGAGGTCGGCGGCGTCGAGCGTCACGTCCAGGGCGCCGAGCGCCTCGGTGAGCCGGTCCCGGCGGCGGGCGCCGACCAGCGGCACGATCGAGGCGCCGGACTTCGGGCCCTGCGCGAGGACCCAGGCGATCGCGGTCTGCGCGACGCTCACGCCCTTGTTCTCGGCGATCTTGCGCAGGGCGTCGACGAGGTCGAGGTTGCGCTGCAGGTTGTCGCCCTGGAAGCGCGGGCTCATGCCGCGGAAGTCGTTCGCCGCGAGCTGCCGGTCCCGCTCGAAGTGCCCGGAGATCAGGCCGCGCGACAGGACGCCGTACGCGGTGACGCCGATGCCGAGTTCGGCGGCCGTGGGCAGGATCTCGGCCTCGATGCCGCGGGAGACGAGGGAGTACTCGATCTGCAGGTCCGAGATCGGGACGACGGCCGCCGCCCGGCGCAGCGACTCCGCGCCGACCTCGGAGAGGCCGATGTGGCGCACGTGCCCCTTCTCGACCAGCTCGGCGATCGCGCCGACGGTCTCCTCGACGGGGACGTCCGGGTCCAGGCGGGCGATGCGGTAGACGTCGATGTGGTCGACGCCCAGGCGCTGCAGCGAGTACGCGGCGAAGTTCTTGACCGCCGCCGGGCGCCCGTCGTAGCCGGACCAGCCGCCGTCCGGGTCCCGGAGGGCGCCGAACTTGACGCTGGTGAGGGCCTGTTCGCGGTGGGCGGCGGGGGCGGAGCGCAGGGCCTCGCCGATGAGGAGTTCGTTGTGGCCCATCGCGTAGAAGTCGCCGGTGTCCAGGAGCGTGACGCCCGCTTCGAGGGCCGCGTGGATGGTCGCGATGGACTCCGTGCGGTCGGCCTCGCCGTACAGCGCGGACATGCCCATGCAGCCGAGGCCGAGGGCGGAGGTGGTGGGGCCGGTGGTGCCGAGGGTGAGGGTGCGCATGAGGACTCCAGAGCCTTTGCTGGTAGATGGCGTGGTTCCACCATGCACCCGTCGCTGACAGATTTCAAGTTTTGTTATCTGTTTTCTGTTACTTGTCACCCGGGAGGGGTCTCCCGACCTCCGGCACCGGCACGTCACCCGGCCCCTCCGCGAGCCGCTCCGCCGTCCGCCGCGCCGTGCCCTGCGCCCACTTCCCGCTGGTCAGGGCCCCGACGGCAAGGACCGCGGCACCGCAGCCCGCGATGATCCACCACGCGGGGCGGCTCGCGTGCGTGAAGTCGGCCGCGTACGAAGCCGTGTGCCCTGCCGCCACCCCGGAGGCCAGGACCGCGCCGATGACCGCGATGCCGAGGGTCTGGCCGATCTGGCGGCTGGTGGAGGCGACGGCGGCGGCGACGCCCGCCTGGGCGCGGGGCATCCCGGCCACCGCCGTGTTGGTGATGGGCGCGTTGACGAAGCCGAAGCCGAGGCCGAACAGGACGTAGGCGAGGACCCGGCTCGGGACCGCGTTCTCCGCCTCGAAGGCCGCGAACAGCACCCCGGACGCCGTCATCGCCACGCCCGCGATCAGCAGCGAGGGGCGCGGCCCCCGGGCGCCGACGAGCCGCCCCGACAGCGGCGCGCACACCAGCGTCATGGCGGCCATCGGCAGCATCCACAGACCGGCGTGCAGCGCGTCGAGGCCGCGTACGTCCTGGAGGTGGAGCGTGGCCAGGAACAGGAAGCCGCCGAGGGCCGCGAACGCCGCGATCGCGATCACCGTGGCGCCGCTGAACGGCGCCGAGCGGAAGAAGCGCAGGTCGATGAGGGGTTCCGCGCGGCGCGGCTCGTACAGGAGCAGACCCGCGAAGGCCGTCGCGGCGGTCGCGGCGAACGTCATGATCAACGGGGACGTCCAGCCCGCCGTGGGCGCCTCGATGATCGCGTACGTCAGGGCGCCGAGGACGCCGATCACCAGGAGCTGGCCGACGGGGTCCGGGCGGCGGGGCTTCGGGGCGCGGGACTCGGGGACGTACCGGGTGGTGAGGAAGAGGGCCGCGAGGCCCACCGGCAGATTGACCCAGAAGATCGCCCGCCAGCCCACCGAGTCCACGAGCAGCCCGCCGACCAGCGGGCCCGCCGCCATGGAGATGCCGACGACACCGCCCCACACCCCGATGGCGCGGGCCCGCTCGCGCGGTTCGGTGAACGTGTTCGTGATGATCGACATCGCGACGGGGTTGAGCATCGAACCGCCGACGGCCTGGATCATGCGGAACGCCACCAGGCATTCCAGGTTGGGGGCGAGTGAGCACAGGACCGAGCCGAGCGTGAAGACCAGCAGGCCCGCCTGGAACACCTTGCGGCGGCCGATGCGGTCGGCCGTCGAGCCCGCGAGCATCAGGAGGGACGCGAGGACGAGGGTGTAGGCGTCGATCGTCCACTGCATGCCCGACACCCCGGCGTCGAACTCGCGGCCCATGGTGGGCAGCGCCACGTTCAGGACAGTGTTGTCCAGGCTCACGATCAGCAGGCTCATACAGCAGATCGCGAGCACGAGCATCCGACGCCGGTGACTCAACTCGGGCATACGGTCGACGGTATCCCCAGGTGGGAGGCTCCGCCCCGGCCGGGCGGCGGCTCCGCACGCGGTGTGCTCCGCCCCGGCCGGGCGTCAGCCGAGGTCGCGCGGCAGTCGCAGGCTGAGTGCGGCCAGGCCGAGGAGCCCGGCGAGCTGGACGGCGAGGACCGTCGCGAAGGCCTCCCGCAGGCCGGTGCCGGACTCCAGGGCCAGGAACAGCGACCCGAGCGTCGCCACGCCCACGGCCAGGCAGGACTGCTGCGCCGTTGCCGCGAGCCCGCTGCCCGCGCCCGCACGCGCGGCGGGTACGGCGGACAGCAGGATGCGGAAGTACAGCGGGAGCTGGATGCCCTGGCCGAATCCGCACAGCGCCAGGCCCGGCGCGAGCGCGAGCGGGGTGAGCGCCGACCACGGCGCCCACAGGACCGTCAGGGCGAGGACGGCGACGCCCGCGCCGTGGACCAGGGCGCACAGGGTGAGGGCGCGGCTGCCGAGCCGGTTCACCAGGCGCGGCGCCAGCAGGGACGCGGTGAACTGCGCGACGCCCATCGGGATCAGGGTCAGGCCCGCCTTGAGCGCCCCGTACCCGAGGCCCTCCTGGAGGGTCACCGCGCTCACGAACATCCAGCCGCTGAACCCGATGAAGATCGGCACACCGATGAGGAGCCCCCGGCGGACGCCCGGCTCGCGCATCAGCGACGGCGGCAGCAGCGGGCTGCCGCCGCTGTCCTCGGCGCGGCGCTCGACGGCCGCGAACGCCCAGATCAGGAAGGGCGCCGCGATCAGCGTCACGACCGACCACAGCGGCCAGCCCGCCGCCCGGCCCTCCGTCAGGGGCAGCAGGAACGCGGTCAGCGCCACCGCGAGCAGCACCGTCCCGCCGGCGTCCCCGCGCGCCGGGCGCTCCGCCCGGCTGTCCGGCACCGAGCGCACCGCGAGGACCAGGGCCAGCGCCGCCACCGGCACGTTGATCAGGAACACCATGCGCCAGCCGGTGCCCGCCAGGTCGGCCGCCACCAGGACGCCGCCGAGGATCTGCCCCAGCACCATCGAAACCCCGCCGACCGAGCCGTACAGCGACACGGCCCGCGCCCGGCGCTCCCCGCTCGTCGTCGCGTGGATCGTCGCCAGGACCTGCGGCAGCATCAGCGCGGACGCCGCACCCTGCGCCACCCGCGCCGCCACCAGCCACCACGCGGTCGGCGCGAGCCCGCACGCCAGCGACGTCACGCCGAAGGCGACGGCACCCCACAGGAACAGCCCGCGCCGTCCGTACGTGTCGCCGAGCCGCCCGCCGAGGACCAGCAGCACGGCGTACGCGACCGCGTAGCCCGCCACGACCATCTCCAGGGTGGCGGCGGGGGCGTGCAGATCCGCCTCGATGTCGGGCAGCGCCACGTTCACGACAAAGAAGTCGATCATCGGCAGCGCGGCGCCGAGCAGGATGGTGGCGAGGCCGAGGGGGGTGAGGACGGGGGGTTTCGCGGACGCGGGAGACGCGGGAGACGAGGCAGACGAGGGGGACGGGGGAGCGGTACGGGTACGGGGCTTGCCGGAAGAGGTCGCTGGAGTCACGGATACGACGATGGGCGGGCACCCAGGGGGGTACCAGAGTCTCTTTATCCTGGTACCAGACGCACCTGGCAACGGGGTGCGGGGTGCGGCAGCCTGGAGGGGTGACCATCACCGCAGACGCAGGGCCCCTCTCGTCCGAGCCGGTGTCACGCGAGCCCGAGGACGAGCCCGCCCTGCGTGCCGCCGGGGCCGAGGACACCACCCGGCGGCAGGAGCTCGCCGCCTTCCTGCGCAGCCGCCGCGAGCGGATCTCGCCCGAGCAGGTCGGGCTGCCGCGCGGGGCCCGGCGCCGCACGCCGGGGCTGCGCCGCGAGGAGGTCGCACAGCTCTCGGCGGTCGGGGTGACCTGGTACACGTGGCTGGAGCAGGGGCGGGCCATCCGCGTCTCCGCGCAGGTCCTGGACGCCATCGCCCGGGCCCTCCTCATGGACCCCGCCGAACGCGGCCACCTCTTCGTCCTCGCGGGCGCCGGCGACCCCCGCCCCGACTACGACTGCCCCCTGCGGTCCCCGACCGCCCTGCGCCTCATGCACACCATCGCGCCCTACCCGGCCACCCTCCAGAACGCCCGCTACGACGTCCTCGCCCACAACCGCCCCTTCGCGCAGGTCTTCGGCGAGCTGACCGAACTGCCCGCGCGGGAGCGCAACTGCCTGTGGCTGCTCACCACCAGCAGCCGCTGGCGGGAGACGTTCCTCGACCGGGACGAGATGCTGCGGGACCTGATCGCCAAGTTCCGGGTGGGCATGGCCGAGCACGGGGCCGAGCCCGCGTGGAAGGAACGGCTGGACGGGCTGCTCGCGGAGTCGGCGGAGTTCCGCGAGCTGTGGGAACGGCACGAGGTCGCGACGATGTCGCCGCACGTGAAGCGGTACCGGCACCCCGAGGTGGGGCTGCTCAGCCTGGAGCACCGGAACCTGTGGATGGCGGCGCGGCCGCAGGCACATCGGCTGGTCGCGTATGTGCCCGCGGACGACGAGACCGAGCGGCGCCTCGTACGGCTGACGGAGCTGTCCGGCGCGTAGGGGACAATGGAGGCTTGGCCCCCGTCCCGGAGCCGCGCCCCCGGCACGGGGCTCGCCCCCGGTCCCGGCCGCCCGCCCCGCCTCGTACGCCCCGGAGAGCCCGCCCATGTCCCAGCCCCAGCAGCAGCAGCCGCTCGCGATCGGACCGCACACCGTGCAGCCGCCCGTCGTGCTCGCGCCGATGGCCGGGATCACGAACGCGCCGTTCCGCACGCTGTGCCGGGAGTTCAGCGGCGGCAAGGGCCTCTTCGTCAGCGAGATGATCACCACCCGCGCGCTGGTCGAGCGCAACGAGAAGACCATGCAGCTGATCCACTTCGACGCGAGCGAGACGCCGCGCTCGATCCAGCTGTACGGGGTCGACCCCGCGACCGTCGGCAAGGCCGTCCGCATGATCGCGGAGGAGGGTCTGGCCGACCACATCGACCTGAACTTCGGCTGCCCCGTCCCGAAGGTGACCCGCAAGGGCGGCGGGTCGGCCCTCCCGTACAAGCGGCCGCTGCTGCGGGCGATCCTCAAGGAAGCCGTCAGCGGCGCCGGGGACCTGCCCGTCACCATGAAGATGCGCAAGGGCATCGACGACGACCACATCACGTTCCTGGACGCGGGCCGGATCGCCGTCGAGGAGGGCGTCACGGCGATCGCCCTGCACGGCCGGACCGCCGCCCAGCACTACGGCGGGACCGCCGACTGGGACGCCATCGCGCGCCTCAAGGAGCATGTGCCGGAGATTCCCGTGCTCGGCAACGGGGACATCTGGTCGGCCGCGGACGCGGTCCGGATGATGAGCGAGACCGGGTGCGACGGGGTGGTCGTGGGGCGTGGGTGCCTCGGGCGGCCGTGGCTGTTCGGGGACCTGGTGGCCGCGTTCGAGGGGACCGGGGCGCCCGCGGCTCCCTCCCTGCGGGAGGTGTCCGCCGTCATGCTGCGGCACGCCGCGCTCCTCGGCGAGTGGATCGGCGACGAAGCGCGCGGCGTCATCGACTTCCGCAAGCACGTCGCCTGGTACCTCAAGGGCTTCGCCGTCGGCTCCGAGATGCGCAAGCGCCTCGCGATCACCTCCTCCCTCGCGGAACTGGAGGACGGCCTCGGCGAACTGTCCCTCGACCAGCCCTGGCCCACCGGCGCGGACGGCCCGCGCGGCCGCACGTCGGGCAACAACCGCGTGGTCCTGCCGGACGGCTGGCTGAAGGACCCCTACGACTGCGCGGGCATCTCCGCCGAGGCGGAACTGGACACGTCGGGCGGCTGACCCCCGAGGGCCGCGCCCCCTGGCTCGGCCCACGCCCCGCCTGGCTCGGCCCACGCCCCGCCTGGCTCGGCCCACGCCCCGCCTGGCTCGGCCCACGCCCCGCCTGGCTCGGCCCACGCCCCGCCTGGCTCGGCCCCCGCCCCGCCCGGCTCGGCCCCCGCCCCGCCCGGCGCCCGGCCAGGGCTACGCCCCGCCCACCGCCGTGAGCAGCGCCAGCGGTGCCGCCGCCGAGCGGGATTCGCGTACGCACGCGTGGGGGTACGGGACGGGCGCGGGGTACGCCCCGCGTTCGTAGCCCGCGAGGACTTCGGGGAGGCGGCCGGACGCCGTGGCGGCGGCGTCGACCAGGGCGTGCGCGACGGCGCGGGCCTCGTCGTGGAGGCCGTAGCGGGCGAGGCCGAGGGTGATGAGGGCGTTGTCGTGGGGCCACACGGAACCCCGGTGGTAGGAGAGCGGGTGGTAGGCCCCCTGGCCGGAGGCGAGCGTGCGGACGCCCCAGCCGGAGAAGAAGTCGGGTTCGAGCAGGCGCCGCCCCACCGCCTCCCCGTACTCCTTGTCGAGCAGCCCCGACCACAGCAGGTGCCCCGCGTCGGAGGCGAGCGCGTCGACCTGCCCGCCCTCCCCGTCGAGGGCGAGCGCGGGGAAGGAGCGGGAGGGCATCCAGAAGTCCCGCTGGAACCGGTCGCGGAGATCCGCTGCGGTCTGCGTGAGCAGCGCCGCGTACACCTCGTCGTCCCAGACCGTGCGCGCGAGCCACGCGGTCCGCCGCAGCGCGTCGTACGCGTACCCCTGCGCCCCCGCAGCCATCACGGGCCCCAGCGTCCGCGTCCCGTCGGCGTCACAGATCGCCCCGGGCGAGTCCTTCCAGTTCTGATTGGCGAGCCCGCCCTCGTCCGCGCGGTACACCAGATACCCCCGGGCGGTGAGCCCCCCGTGGTCGAGCATCCAGCCGACCGCCGCCCGCGCGTGCGGCTGCAGCCGCCGGGCGAGCGCGGTGTCCCCGGTCTGCTCGGTGTACGCGCCGAGGAGGACGAGGAACAGCGGCGTCGCGTCGACCGAGCCGTAGTACCGCCCGAAGGGGACCTGCCCGAAGTGGGCCAGCTCCCCGTGCCGCACCTCGTGCACGATCTTGCCGGGCTGGGCGACGCGCCCCTCGGTGTGCTCGGTGGCCTGGGTCGCGGCGAGCGCGGGCAACGTCGCGGCGGCCAGGCGCGGTACGTACGGGAGCGCGAACAGGGACGTCATGAGCGCGTCCCGGCCGAGCAGCGTGAGGAACCAGGGCACCCCGGCCGCGGGCACGCTCAGCTCCTCGCCGTCGGGACCCCGCGCGGGCACCTGGAGCGAGGCGAGGTCGGCGAGGCCGCGCGTACAGGCCGCGGTCAGCTCGGGCCAGCTCCCGGGGAGCGTCACGGAGGACGTCAACTCGTCCTGTGCCTCGGTGAGCTGGCGCAGCGCGGCACTCGGCGAGCGGGGCGGCGCGGGCAGCGGCGGGCCCCCGTGCGGCCCGGCCATGACGGTCAGCGCCATGTCGGCCGACCCGTGCGCGGCCAGCTCCAGGGCCCAGACGAGCCGCCGCGCACCGGTACCGGTCTCCTCGACGGCGTCCGGCGCGGGCTCGGAGGTGACGGTGGTGCGCGCCAGCCAGTCGCCGCGCCGGTACCCGAACTCGACGCCGAGGACCGGCGGTTGGGCGGGATGGGCGGACTGCGGGAGGTGGCGGTCGTGCGCCCGGGACCCGTCGTACCCGGAAGGGCGCTCACCGGCAGTCCGCTCACCGGAACCACCCTCGCCGGACCCGTCCACCGCCGCCGTCAGCACCCGCCGCGACCGCACCGCCCCCGTCTTCGTATACGTACGGTGATCCGCCCGCAGCTCGAACTGATCGGTGAAGTCCGCGTCGGCGGTCAGCGCGAGCCGCAGCGTCGTCGGCACGGGCCGGTTGCTGGTGATCCGCAGCGCCTCCACCAACGCGCCGTCCACGACGGCCTGTTCACGGAAGAGCGTGTACGCGGGCGGCTCCTGCCGGCCGCCGCGCGGCACGAGCACGCAGCGTGCCACGTCGGCGTCCGCGTCCGGGCCGTACGCCGTCGCGGGCGTGAGCACTTCGGGCACGGCGCCGTCCACCGTGAGCTGCCAGCGGCTCAGGTGACGGGCGTCGCGCACGAACAGCCCGTCGGGGGCGGTGCCGCCGGGCACGCCCCGGATGTCGCCGCCCGCGCCGACGGCGGCGAACGTCGCGCCCCGCACCAGCAGTTGATGCTCCCGGTCAGTCATTCCGAGCCCCTTCGTCCGCACCAGGCCCCGCTGGCGTATCCATGCTCAGGTCGAGGTCGAGCGCCGCGCCGACGCTCAGGTCGAGGTCGAGCGCCGTGTCGACGCTCAGGTCGAGGGCGAGCGCCGCGGTCCAGCTGAAGCCGCGGGCGCCGCAGCCCTCTCCGGTGTACGGGTCCACGTACTCGGCGAAGTCCGAGGCCACGGCGGTGTCGAGGAGCGCGGCGCGCAGCGCGTCCGCGTGCTCCCGGGCGCCGTGCAGCCGCAGCCCGCGCGCGAGCAGCCAGTTGGTGTTGAACCAGGCGGGCCCGCGCCAGTACCGCCGCGGGTCGAACGCGGGGCTGAGCAGATCGTGGCTCGGCACGAGCCGGGCCCGCCCGCCGAGCTCGAAGTGCGGCCCGCGGGCCGTGGCGACCAGCTCGGCCACGACCCCCTGTGGCAGCCCGGGCACCACCAGCGGAATCAGCCCGGTCACGCCACGCTCACCCACCAGCTCCCCGCCGGCCCGCGCGTCCCCGCCCAGCAGGTCCCGGCACCGGAAGATCCCGTCCGCCGCGTCCCACAGCCGCTCCACGAGCACCCGCGTCAGCCGCTCCGCCCGGTCGTGCCGAGCCGTCGCGGGCACGCCCAGCTCGCCCGTGATGCGGGCGAGGGCGTGCTCGGAGGCGATCAGGAGGGCGTTGAACGCGGGGTCCTCGACGGCGAACCCGAAGTCCCCGGACCCGGCGCCGAGCCGCGCCCCGGCCCCGTACCCCCCGTCCCGGTACTCCGCCGCGAGCCGCACGTACCGCCCGTAGTCGAGATCCGTCGGCCGGTCCTGGGGGGAGCCGTGGTCGAGGTCGGCCCGGCGGTAGCTGCGGGGGCGTGCGGGTGGGACGCGGCTCAGGGGCCCGTCCCAGCAGGGGCTGTTGTCCATGCCCTGCTCCCAGGGGTGGACGACCGCCGCGAGGCCCGCGCCGCCGAGGTCGCGGTGGTGCAGCAGGTAGCGGTGCCAGGCGGCGAGGCGCGGGTGCAGGCGGGGCAGGAAGGAGCGGGCCCGGGACAGGCCGGGGTCGGCGAGGTGGACCAGCCAGGCGGCCAGGGCGTGCACCGGGGGCTGCACGATGCCGGAGGTCTGCACGGCCTGCGGTGCGCCCGCCGCGCGGCCGGCGGTGGTGGACCGCCAGAAGTCGGGGCTCGGGAAGTACGCGTCGAGCGGGACGGCGGGGTTGAACACGATGTGCGGCACGCGGCCGTCGGCCCACTGCGCGGCCAGGAGCGTCTCCAGCTCCAACTGGGCGCGCAGCGGCGAGAGATGGCGTAACCCGATGGCGATGAACGCGGAGTCCCAGGACCACTGGTGCGGGTACAGCGCGCGGGAGGGGACGGTGGCGGTGCCGGTCCAGTTGGCGCCGAGGACGCGGGCGGCGCGCTCGCGCAGCGAGGCGGGGGCGGGGTGCGGGGGGCCAGGAGCCGGTGGGGCGTGCGGGGGACCCGCGGGGCGCCGACCCGGAGGCCCGGCGGTGTTGGCGGCAGGGGACCGGATCGCGGCCCTCGTCGTGGTCGTACGGTCCACGCGGCACTCCCGGGGCCGTCGGAGCCGCCTCACCGGAGCCGTGCCCGACAGCCTGTCAGTTTGGATCCATCCACCATAGAGTTACGTCTGCGCAACACGCAAAACTCAATATGTAACGCCGAGTTGACGAGCGCAAGGGGTCCTCGGGCCGGGCACGGGGGCAGACAGAGGGAGTGGGCGGCAGATGGGCGGGGAGTCGCGGGGAGTGGGCATGAGGAACGGGGTCCCGGCACGTCCGGCCGCCGCCCAGGCGAGCGCGGGCGACCTGCTGCACCTGGTCCGCAGCGGCCGCGCGACCACACGGGGCGCGCTGCAACAGGTCACCGGCCTGTCCCGGGCTACCGTCGGCCAGCGCCTGGACCGGCTGTTCCGCGCGGGCTGGCTCCGCGAGGGCGCGGGCACACCGGTCAGCTCGCCGCTCGGCGGCCGCCCCTCGGTGCGCCTGGAGTTCGACGACGCGCACGCCGTCGTCCTCGCCGCCGACCTGGAGACCCGGCACGCCCGCACGGCCCTGCTCACCCTCACCGGCGAGATCGTCGCCGAGCGCGGCACGGCGCTGCGCGTGGACGAGGGCCCGGAGCGGGTCCTGGACCGGCTCGGCGCGGAGTTCGGCGAGCTGCTGCGGGCGAGCGGCCGGGCCGCGGACACGGTGTGCGGCATCGGCCTGGCCGTGCCGGGCCCGGTCGACACCGGCACCGGCCGCATCGTCCAGCCGCCGATCATGCCCGGCTGGGACGGCTACGACATACGCGGCAGACTCCGCCGCGCCGTCGCCGAGCACGCCGGGCCCGCGGGCGCCACCGCCCCGGTGCCGGTGCTGGTCGACAACGACGCGAACCTCATGGCGTACGCGGAACAGCGCGCCCACTACCCCGACTGCTCGGCGTTCGCGCTGGTCAAGGTCTCCACCGGGATCGGCGCGGGCGTCGTCGTCGACGGCTCGCTCTACCGGGGCATCGACGGCGGCGCGGGCGACATCGGGCACATTCGGGTGCCCGGGGCGCCGGGGAGCGCCGCCGCACTCTGCAAGTGCGGCTCGTACGGCTGTCTGGCCGCTGTGGCCAGCGGGCGGGCGGTGGCGGCCCGGCTCGCGGCGGCGGGGGTCCCGGCCGCGTCCGGCTCGGACGTGCGGGAGCTGCTCGCCGCGGGGCACCCGGAGGCGGTGGGGCTCGCGCGGGAGGCCGGGCGGCTGGTCGGCGAGGTCCTCGCCACGGTCGTGACGCTCCTGAACCCCGGCGTTCTCATGATCGCCGGAGATCTGGCCGGAACACCCTTCCTCACCGGCGTGCGCGAGCTCCTCTACCAGCGGGCCCTGCCGCGCTCCACGGCCCACCTGGAGATCGTCACCTCGCGGCTCGGCGGGCACGCGGGCGTCGTCGGGGCGGGTGCGCTGGTGGTGGAGCACCTGTACGCGCCGGAGCGGGTGGAGGAGCGGCTCGCGGCGCTGGGCGTGTGAGGGGGCCCGGGGGAGCCCGGGGGATTGCGGGGGAGGCCGGGGGGATTCCGGGGTGGTGTCGGCGTGCGGTCGGCCGAGGTCGCGGAGGTGCCCGGATGGCGAGACCGGGCCCGGATCCGGCCCCTTCAAACGGCGTGATTCTCGCCACCCTTGATTGGCCTTGCGCTCAGATGAGCGGGTTGAGGGTGGCTGCACTTCTCCAAGGGGTGGCACTCAGTGCCATCGCTCGATCATTTATGACCTGAACTCACATCTGAGTTGATCCCGCTCATCTGAGCAAAATTGCGGGTTCTCGCGGGTTTCCCGTTCAAGACTTGAACATGATTCGGCCACCTGCCCTACCCCCGAGTCACTTTCGATCTAGTGGCGGACGGGTGGTTACGACCGGGCGACCCACAAGTGGACGTACCCAGACGCCTTTGATCTGGGTATGTTCCTCGCCGTCAGGGCAGCCACCGCGTCCTCGAGGAGTCGAGACCCGTGTCGGAAAACAAAGATCCCCACGTACCTCAGGGAACTCAGGGCGTGAAGTTCGTCTACGACTTCACCGAGGGCAACAAGGAGCTCAAGGACCTCCTCGGCGGGAAGGGCGCGAACCTCGCCGAGATGACCAACCTGGGCCTTCCCGTGCCGCCCGGCTTCACCATCACCACCGAGGCCTGCAAGGTCTACCTCGACAGCGGGGACGAGCCCGCGGCACTGCGTGACGAGGTGAGTGCGCACCTCTCCGCCCTCGAGAAGACGATGGGCAAGAAGCTCGGCCAGGCCGACGACCCGCTGCTCGTCTCCGTCCGCTCGGGCGCCAAGTTCTCCATGCCCGGCATGATGGACACCGTCCTGAACATCGGGCTCTCCGACAAGTCCGTACAGGGCCTCGCCAAGCAGTCCGGCGACGACCGCTTCGCGTGGGACTCCTACCGCCGCCTCATCCAGATGTTCGGCAAGACCGTCCTCGGCGTCGACGGCGAACTCTTCGAGGACGCGCTGGACAAGGCCAAGGAGACCAAGAAGGTCACGGTCGACACGGACCTGGACGCGGCCGAGCTGAAGAAGCTCGTCACCAAGTTCAAGAAGATCGTCAAGTCCGAGGCGGGGCGCGACTTCCCGCAGGACCCGCGCGAGCAGATGGACCTCGCCATCCACGCGGTCTTCGACTCCTGGAACACCGACCGCGCCAAGCTCTACCGCCGCCAGGAGCGCATCCCCGGCGACCTCGGCACGGCCGTCAACGTCTGCTCGATGGTCTTCGGCAACCTCGGCCCCGACTCCGGCACCGGCGTCGCCTTCACCCGCGACCCCGCGTCGGGCCAGCAGGGCGTGTACGGCGACTACCTGCAGAACGCGCAGGGCGAGGACGTCGTCGCGGGCATCCGCAACACGGTCCCGCTCGCCGATCTGGAGCAGATCGACAAGAAGTCGTACGACCAGCTCATGCAGATCATGGAGACCTTGGAGACGCACTACAAGGATCTCTGCGACATCGAGTTCACCATCGAGCGCGGCCAGCTGTGGATGCTCCAGACCCGCGTGGGCAAGCGCACCGCCGGTGCCGCCTTCCGCATCGCCACGCAACTCGTCGACCAGGGCCTGATCGACGAGGCCGAGGCCCTCCAGCGCGTCAACGGGGCGCAGCTCGCCCAGCTGATGTTTCCCCGCTTCGACGAGGACGCCAAGGTGGAGCAGCTCGGCCGTGGCATCGCCGCGTCGCCGGGTGCCGCCGTCGGCAAGGCCGTCTTCGACTCGTACACCGCCATCAAGTGGTCGCGCTCCGGCGAGAAGGTCATCCTGATCCGCCGCGAGACCAACCCCGACGACCTGGACGGCATGATCGCGGCGGAGGGCATCCTCACCTCCCGCGGCGGCAAGACGTCCCACGCCGCCGTCGTGGCGCGCGGCATGGGCAAGACCTGCGTCTGCGGCGCCGAGGACCTGGAGGTCGACACCAAGCGCCGCCGCCTGACGGTCAACGGCCACGTCGTCGAGGAGGGCGACGTCGTCTCCATCGACGGCTCGACGGGCAAGGTCTACCTGGGCGAGGTCCCGGTCGTCCCGTCCCCGGTCGTCGAGTACTTCGAGGGCCGCATGCACGCGGGCGCCGACGACGCCGACGAGCTGGTCAAGGCCGTGCACCGGATCATGGCGTACGCGGACCGCGTCCGCCGGCTGCGGGTGCGCGCCAACGCCGACAACGCCGAGGACGCGCTGCGGGCCCGGCGCTTCGGCGCGCAGGGCATCGGCCTGTGCCGCACCGAGCACATGTTCCTCGGCGAGCGCCGCGAACTGGTCGAGCACCTGATCCTCGCGGACACCGACGAGGAGCGCGAGAACGCGCTCAAGGAGCTCCTCCCGCTCCAGAAGCGGGACTTCATCGAGCTGTTCGAGGCGATGGACGGCCTGCCGGTGACGGTACGTCTCCTCGACCCGCCCCTCCACGAGTTCCTCCCCGACATCACGGAACTCTCCGTCCGCGTCGCCCTCGCCGAGTCCCGCAAGGACCACAACGAGAACGACCTGCGCCTCCTCCAGGCCGTGCACCGCCTGCACGAGCAGAACCCGATGCTGGGCCTGCGCGGCGTCCGCCTCGGCCTGGTCATCCCCGGCCTGTTCACCATGCAGGTACGGGCCATCGCGGAGGCCGCCGCCGAGCGCAAGAACGCCAAGGGCGACCCGCGCGCGGAGATCATGATCCCGCTCGTCGGCACCGTCCAGGAGCTGGAGATCGTCCGCGAGGAGGCCGAGCAGGTCATCGCCGACGTCGAGCGGACCACCGGCGTGGCCCTGAAGCTGGCGCTCGGCACGATGATCGAACTGCCGCGCGCCGCACTGACCGCCGGGCAGATCGCGGAGGCCGCCGAGTTCTTCTCCTTCGGCACGAACGACCTCACCCAGACGGTATGGGGCTTCTCCCGCGACGACGTGGAGGCGTCCTTCTTCACCGCCTACCTGGAAAAGGGCATCTTCGGCGTCTCCCCCTTCGAGACCATCGACAAGGACGGCGTCGGCAAGCTCGTCCGCGACGCCGTCGCGGCCGGCCGCGCCACCCGCCCCGACCTCAAGCTCGGCGTCTGCGGCGAACACGGCGGCGACCCGGAGTCCGTCCACTTCTTCCACGAGGTCGGCCTGGACTACGTCTCCTGCTCCCCGTTCCGCATCCCGGTGGCCCGCCTGGAGGCGGGCCGCGCGGCATCGACGTCGACGGGCAGCGACCACCGCTGACCCGCCGGCGGGCCAGGCCCCGCGAAGACCCCGGGACCGCCGCCGTGTCCCCGACCCTCAACCGATGCGGCGGCGGTCCCGGTCCACGATGAAGGGGCGGCACCTTGTGCGGAGGTGCCGCTCCTTCGGTGTGTGCTCGGGTCCCGCGAAACGGCTCTCGCTCAAGGGCGGTTCGGGGGAGGTGTACAGGGCCTCTTCTGCGTCCAACTGATCGGTACCCAAAACCGATCAGAAGGAGCGTCACGTGCAACATTCCGCATATCGGCGGCGCCTCGTGCCGGTGCTCGCGCTGGGCGTGGTGGCCGGGCTCGCACCGGGGCTTGTCGCCGGGTCGGCATCGGCGGCCTCGGCGGACCCGTCGGGGGACACGGCGGCCCCGACCGCCGCGAGAGCCGCCGCGGACGCCGACCGCCTCGCCCCCTACACGCGGCAGAAGCTCACCTGGAAGCGCTGCGCCGCCGACCGGCCCGCCAAGTACCAGTGCGCCACGCTGAAGGTGCCGCTCGACTACCGCAAGCCCGAGGGGAAGCGGATCGACGTCGCGATATCCCGGGTCAGGACCAGCGTGCCGGGCAAGCGGCGCGGGGTGCTGACCTTCAACCCGGGCGGGCCCGGCGGGGCGGGGCTCGACCTGTCGCTGATGTTCGCCAACGGGCTGCCGAAGAACGTGCGCGAGCAGTACGACATGATCGGGTTCGACCCGCGCGGGGTCGGGGAGAGCACGCCCCTCGAATGCGGCCTCACCGACGCCGAGCAGGTCTACCCGCGGCCCACCCGCACCGCCGCCGAGTTCGCCGCGAACAACAAGTGGGCGAAGACCGTGGCCGACAAGTGCCGCGAGAAGTACGGCAAAGCGCTGCCCCACATCAGCACCCGCAACACCGCGCGCGACATGGACGTCATGCGCGCCGCCCTCGGCGAGAAGAAGCTGAACTACTTCGGCGTCTCCTACGGCACCGCGCTCGGCGCCGTCTACATGCAGCTCTTCCCGCAGCGCGCCGACCGCTTCGTCCTCGACAGCGCCGTCGACCCGGCGCGGATGTGGCGCGGCATGTTCCAGGTCTGGGCGCCGGAGGTCGAGCGGGCCTTCAAACGGTGGACCAAGTGGACGGCCGCGCGCGACGCCACGTACCACCTCGGCGACTCCCCGGCGAAGGTCGCCCGGACCTTCCGCAAGCTGGTGGCGCGGGCGGACGTCGACCCCATCGTCATCGGCGGCCAGAAGCTCGACGGCGCCGAGGTGCGGGACATCACGCGCGCCGAGTTCTTCACCGTCCGCAGCGGCGCCAAGGTCGTGGCCGACCTGAAGAAGGCCGCCGAGGGCCGGCAGGTGCGCGAACTGCCCCGGGCGCAGGAGCAGTCGATGGACAACATGACCTCCAGCCAGCTCGCCGTCGTGTGCTCCGACGCCTCCTGGCCGCGTGACCCGGAGACGTACCGCCGCGACGCCATCCGCGACGGCGCCCGCTACCCGCTGTACGGCGACTTCGCCTCCACGATCACGCCCTGCGCCTACTGGGACAAGGGCGCCGAGCCCGCCACCCAGGTGAACAACAAGGTCAAGTCGCTGGTCGTGCAGAACGAGTGGGACTCGCAGACCCCGCTGGTCACCGGCAAGGCCATGCACCGCGCCCTGAAGGGCTCCCGCATGGTCACCGTCGCGGGCGGCGAGGGCCACGGCGTCGTCTTCGGCGACGCCCGCAACTCCTGCGCGGAGAAGGCCACGATGGGCTACCTCGTCACCGGCAAGCTCCCCGCGAAGGACCTCACCTGCAAGGCGGCCCCAGGCGGCCAGCGGCGCGCCGAGTCCGCCGAGCCCGCACCCGCGCCCTTCGGGCTGCGCTAGACCGGGGCCCGTGCGCGGGGACGCCCTCCCGCGCACGGGCGTCAGTCCTCGATTCCCGGACAGGACGCGATCCGGATCGGGCGAAAGCGCATCCAACCGAACCGGATCGGGCAACTGCGGCTGCTTTCGCCCCATGTCCCCTCGGGGTGCGGCGCGACTCCTAGAGTCCCCGCGTGGCCGGAGAACCGGCCCTCACCACCCTTGGAGGAGGACCCGTGACCAGTGTGGAAGTGTCCCTCAAGACCCTGCTGACCGAGGTCGACGGAGCGCTGGGAGCCGCCGTCGTCGACTACACCAGTGGTATGGCGCTGGGCACCCTGGGCGGCGGAAAGGACCTGGACCTGTCCGTCGCGGCAGCCGGCAACACCGACCTGATCCGCGCCAAGGTGCGCACCATGGAGACGCTGGGCCTCCGGGACAAGATCGAGGACATCCTGGTCACCCTGGGTTCCCAGTACCACCTCATCCGCCCGGTGACCGGCAAGGCCGGGAACGGTCTCTTCATCTATCTCGTCATCGACAAGGCCCGCTCGAACCTGGCCATGGCACGCCATCTCCTGAGGCGCACCGAGGAGCAGATGGAGGTGTGACCTCCGGCGCCCTTTCTGCGCCCGTTACTTGAAGAATTCTTCAAGCAGTCATCTCTGCATCTGACGAACTCGCGGGTCGAAAGGCCCTCGGCCGGGAAGGATGGGACGTCACGCCGGGTGCGGCGGCGGAGGCCGCCGCACCTCGTCTCCAGGGCCTCATCCGCGTCAGGAAAGCGAGCGATCCCGTGCAGGCGCCCCTCTACCAGATCAAAGCAGAGTTCTTCCGCATGCTCGGGCACCCCGTCCGCATCCGCGTCCTGGAACTCCTCCAGAACGGGCCGGTATCCGTACGGGACCTGCTCATCGCCATCGACATCGAGCCCTCGAACCTCTCCCAGCAGCTCGCCGTGCTGCGCCGCTCCGGCATCGTCGTCTCCACCCGCGAAGGCACCACCGTCACCTACGCGCTGGCCGGTGGCGACGTCGCCGAACTCCTGCGCGCGGCACGCCGCATCCTCACCGAACTCCTCGTCAGCCAGACCGCGCTCCTGGCCGAACTCCAGGACTCCAACGACGCCGAACGGCCCCCCGCGCACTCACCCCAGGTCTGACGGCGCCCGCCGCCTACTCGTCGATCCCCGACCGCTCCACCCCCGCCACGATCCACCGCTGGAAGAACAGGAACACCACAAGCAGCGGCACGATCGACACGGCCGCCGCGATGAACAGTTCGTGCAGGCGGATGACTTGGGAGGTGGTGAAGGAGGCCAGGGCCACCTGGACGGTCCACGCGTCCCGGTCCTGGCCGATCACCAGGGGCCAGAGGAAGGAGTTCCAGGCGCCGATGAAGACAATCGTGCCGACGGCCGCGAAGACGGGGCGGGAGTTGGGGACGACGACGAGCCAGTACGTACGCCAGTGGCCGAGGCCGTCGACGCGGGCCGCGTCCTCCAGCTCGCGGGGGAAGCCGAGGAAGTACTGGCGGAAGATGAAGCAGGCGAAGGCCGAGAAGAGGGTGGGGACGATCAGGCCCCGCATCGTGGAGACCCACCCCAGGGACGAGACCAGGACGAAGCTGGGGACGAAGGTGACCGCGGCCGGGACCATCATCGTGGCGAGGATGAAGTAGAAGACGCGGTCGGCGTGGCGGTAGGGGATGCGGGCCAGGCCGTAGCCCGCCAGGGAGGCGAGGAGGAGGGTGCCCGCTGTGGTGAGGACCGCGATCAGGGCGGAGTTGTAGAGGGAGCGGGCCATCGGGACGGTCGAGTCCTCGAAGAGCTCGCGGATGTTCGACCAGTGCAGGGTGGCGGGGAAGAACGTCCAGTCGGGGGACGTGATGTCCTGCTCGGACGCGAGCCCGTTGCGTACGAGGAGGTAGAACGGGATCAGGAACAGCAGTGCCAGGGCGATCAGGAGGGCCACCCGCAGGGCGCGGCCCACGCGTACCCACGCGTCGTACACGACTCAGTCCTCCTTCTTGCCGAGGCCGAACCAGCGCGCCTGACCGATCGTCACCACGGCGATGATCAGGGCGAGCAGTACCGCGCCCGCGCTGCCGAGGCCCAGGTTCTGGCCCTGGCCGAGGGCCGTGTAGTAGAGGTAGACGAGGGGTGGGCGGGCGTAGGGCGGGTAGCCGCGGGCGTCCGAGAGCAGGTTGTAGAACTCGTCGAAGGCCTGGAAGGCGTTGATGACGAGGAGGAGTACGACGGCCACGGATGTCGTCCGCAGTTGGGGGAGCGTGATGTGGCGGAGGACCTGCCAGCCGGGGCGGGCGCCGTCAACTGCCGCCGCCTCGTAGAGAGTCGGTGAGATGCGCTGCAGTCCGGCCAGGAACAGGATCATGTAGAAGCCTGCTTGGAGCCAGAGCCGGACCGTCACGATGACCAGCCAGTACCAGGGCGGGTCCGTCGTCGACAGCCACGCCGTCTGGTCGGCGCCGAACCAGCCGAGCACCGTGTTCGCCAGGCCGAACCGCACCCCGTTGAAGATCGACATCTTCCAGATCAGGGCCGCCACGACATAGCTGCACGCCGCCGGGAGGAAGAAGACCGAGCGGAGGAACGCCTGGGCGCGGCGCATCCGGTTCACCATCAGCGCGAGCGACAGGGAGAGGACGAAGGTCGTCGGCACGATGAAGGCCGTGAAGACCACGAACGTCCACAGGCTGTCGGTGAACGCGTCGTTCTTCAGCATCGACGTGTAGTTGTCGAAGCCTACGAAGTCCGTGGGCGAGACGGTGTTGTGGGCGTCGAAGAAGCTGAGGTAGACGCTCCAGCCCAGCGGCACGTACGTGAAGACGATCAGGCCGAGGGTGAAGGGGCCGACGAAGGCCCAGAACCACAGAGTGCGGTTCTGCGGTCCCGCCAGGCGGCGCCACCGGCGTGCGCGCGGACGCGGGGTGCCCGTGCCGCGCGCCGTCGAGGAGCCCCTTCCGCCCTCGCTCGCCGCGCCCTCGCTCACGACGACTTCTTCTTGACCCGGTCCAGCTCCGCCGACACCTTCCGTACGACGGACCGCAGTTCGCTCTCCGGGTTCGCGCCGGACTTGATGATGCGGCTGAGCGCGTCCTGGTACGCGACGCGGCTCGCCGGGGTCCAGAGCAGCGGCTCGGCGAACCCGCTCTCGGTGGAGTGGCGCACCGCGTCGGCCGCCGGGCCCTCGGTGAGGGCGTCGGCCTTCTTCGCCAGGGACAGGCGTGCGGGGATGTGGAAGCCGTAGGAGAGGGCGAAGTCCCGTTGGTAGTCGGTCTTTTCGACCCACAGCCACTTCACGAAGTCCTTGGCCGCCTGCTTGTGCGCGCTGCGGGCGCTGACCGCCGAGCCGTACGCGCCCACCGGCACCGCCGCCTTCCCGCCCGGCCCGGCGGCGGGGAACGCGGCCACCCCGAAGTCGTCGCCCAGCGCCTTCTTCACCGCGGGCAGCGCCCACAGCCCCGACCACTGCATCGCCGTGAGGCCCTGCACGAACGCCGACGGGTCCGACCAGTCGGAGGGCGCGCCGAGCAGCAGCGACTTGTCCTCGTACAGATCGCGCAGGTGGGCGAGGGCGCGGGCGGCGGCCGGGTCGTCGAAGCCGACCTTGCCGTCGTCGGTGACGAGCTGGAGCCCGGCCGCGTACAGGGGGGTGCCGCCGAGGGCGCCCGCACCGCCGTCGTTGCCGAGGAACAGCCCCTTGACCTTCTTCGTCGTCAACGCCCTTGCGGTGTCGACGAGTTCACCGAGGGACTTGGGTGGGGTGCGGCCCGCGTCGGCGAGCAGGCTCTTGCGGTAGTAGAGGAGCTGCATGTCGACGACCTGGGGGATCGCCCAGATCCGGCCGTCGTACGTCTTCGGCGCGAGCACGGCCGGGTTGAAGTCGTCCCGTACGCCGTCGAGCAGGTCGGTGAGGTCGAGCACCTGGCCGCCCTGGATCTGGTCCAGGGTCGGGCCGTTGACCTCGAAGACGTCGGGCCCGGACTTGGTGAGGAGGGCGGCGGCGGTCTGCTCGTCGTAGTTGCCGGGGCGCCACTGCACGGCCACATCGGCCTTGCCGTAGGCGTCGGCGTACCGCTTCACGGCCTGTTCGGTGCCCGCCTCGCCGTACTGGTGGTACCACTGCGACAGCTTCGGCCCCTCGCCGTCCGAGCCGTCGCCGCCGCGGCCCGTGTTCGAACCGCACGCGGTGAGCAGCCCGAGCGCGGCGCCGGATGCGAGCAGAGTCCTGCGGTCGATGGTCATGCCGTGTCCCCCAGTGCGCTGGATCGTCGGGTACATGCCGGGCCCAACGATCAACCATGCAGGGGGATTACGACAGAGGTATTGCGGCCGTGTGTAGCCCTCGCGGGGCGCCCCGGACCCACCCCTTCCCGAACCCGGGGCTGCGCCCCCGGACCCCCGCTGTCGCCGCTCCGCGGCTCGTCCTCAAGCGCCGGACGGGCTGAAATCAGCCCGTCGCCGAGCAGCGATGCGGAAGCGCAACCGGCAGATCACCGCGTCCGTGTCCCGCCGCACCGCGTGCGCGAGCACCGCCCCGCGCTGGTTCTGCAGCAACCGCTGCCAGAGATGAGCGGGCTCAACCTCGGGGATCAGTACGGTGACCCGAGTCGTCGGGTGGTACTGGTACACCTTCCGCACGTACTCCGCGACCGGCCGTCCGACGGTCCGGGCGCTGGACGGCAGCTCGACCAGATCCACGCCGGGATTCCACAGCTCCCAGTCCCGCCGCAGCGCCGCCGTCGCCGCCCGGTCCTCCGCGTCGGCGTACGTGACCGTGACGGCCCGCACCTCGTCCCCGAGGGACACCGCCGCGTTCAGGGCCTCGCAGGTCAGCCTGGACAGGCCGGACACGGGGACGATCACCAGGGAGTGGTCGCGGTGCGGCGGCTCGGGGACGCGGCCGAGGCCGAGGTCCTCGCCGATGCGGCCGTACGCCCGGTGCACCAGCTCGAAGACGAGGACGATCGCGGGCAGCGCGAGGACGATCAGCCAGGCGCCCTCGGTGAACTTGGTGGCCGTCACGACGATGGCACAGATGCCGGTGAGGACCGCGCCGAAGCCGTTGAGCAGCGCCTTCGCGGGCTTGCCCGCCTTGCGCCAGTGGATGACCATGCCGGTCTGGCAGAGCGTGAAGCCGATGAAGACACCGATCGCGAAGAGCGGTACGAGGGTGTTGGTGTCGCCGCCGGAGAACACCAGGAGGGCGGCGCCCGCCACGGCCAGGGCGAGGACGCCGTGCCGGTGCACCTGCCGGTCGGCCTTCAGGGCGAAGACGTGCGGCAGGTAGTTGTCCCGGGCCAGCAGGCTCATCAGGACGGGCAGGCCGCCGAAGGACGTGTTGGCGGACAGAGCCAGCAGGATCATCGTCGCGAACTGCACGACGTAGAAGGCCCAGTTGTGGCCGAGGGAGGCGTCCGTGAGCTGGGCGAGGACGGTGACGCCTTCGACCGGCTGCAGGCCGAAGCGGGAGATGAGGACGGACAGGCCGATCAGCATCACGCCGAGCAGGGCGCCGAGCGCGACCTCCGCGTGCTGGGCGCGCCTGACCCGCGGGGTCCGGAAGGACGGCACGGCGTTGGCGATGGCCTCCACGCCGGTGAGCGCCGAGCAGCCCGAGGCGAAAGCTTTCAGCAGAAGCAGCGCGCCGACCGTCGTGGCGTTGTCGGACAGGACGGAGGCGTGGCCCTGGGCGGCCGCGGCGGAGACCGGGCCGTCCCGGAACAGGCCGACGGTGACCATCGTGAGGATCGCGCCGATGAACACCGCGGTCGGGGCGATGAACACGCGCGCCGAGTCGACGATGCCGCGCAGGTTGACGGCCGTGATGACGACGAGGACGCCCAGGCACAGCACCAGGCGGTCGCCGTACAGCTCGGGGAAGGCGGAGGTGAGGGCGGCGACGCCCGCCGTCACGGCGACGGCCACGTTCAGGACGTAGTCCAGGACCAGGGACGCGGCGGCGACCAGGCCGGAGCGGCGGCCCAGGTGCGTCTTCGCGGCGGCGTAGCTGCCGCCGCCGTCGGGAAAGGCGGCGATGACCTGGCGGTAGGAGGCGACGAGCACGGCAAGGAGCGCGGCGATCGCGAGGGTCACCGGCAGCGTGAAGCCGAGTCCGTGGCCACCGGCCGCGGCCAGGACGAGGACGATGGCCTCCGGCCCGTACGCGACGGAGGCCATCGCGTCCAGGGACAGCGCGGCCAGGCCCTGGAGGGCCGTGAGGCGATGACGGTCACCCGGGTCCGCCGCGCCGGTATCGGGAGGTTCCTCGATGGCCGGGGCGCCGGGGTGCTCGGAAACGGTCGTCATGCTGGTGCCTTTCGTGCAGGTCGGCCGAGGGGGTGAAGTCGGCGGGCCACCCCAGCGTCAGCGCGTCCGCGCCGGGCGTCGGCACTCCTTGGCGCCTCTTTGACGGGGCGGGCACTCCTCTTGACGCGTTGTTGAGAGGGTTCGTCAGCGCCGCGTCAAGGTGTGCCATGAATGTGTATGCACCACGTCAACAGCGCGGACGGTGCGGAGGGCCCGGCCTACGGTGCGGCACATGGGACATGACTGGACGACTCGGGGCACGCGCCGCCGGGTCACGGCGCGCGGCCGTGCGCGTGACCTCGCCTGGGGCTCCGCCCGGGACCACGGGCCGCATCCGCGCACGTCACCCGAGGACGACGGCGGCGGCGCCGTGCCCGCGCTCCTCGGCCGGGACGCGGTGGTGGCGGACCGGCGCTGGGCCGCCGACCTGCGCGCCGCCGTCTTCTGCTCGCTCGCCCTGTTCGCCCTGATCATGCTGGTCGACGGCGCGGCGGGCACGCTGAGCGCCGCGCGCACGGGCTTGTGGGCGGGGCTCGCCGTCCTGCTGTACGTGATCCTGTATCCGGCGCGCGTCACCGCGGGCCCCGGCTGGCTCGCCGTCCGCGGACCGCTGCGCCGCGGGCACGTGTGCACCGGCCTGCTCACCAGCGTCCGCATCAGCGAGACCGTCGCCGCGCGGCTCGTCCTGTGCGACTCCCTCGGCAACCGCGTCGAGTTCGACCCGAGGATCCTCGCCGAGAACCCGCTGCTGCTGCACCGCTTGGACGCGGGGGCCCGCGCGTCCCGGGCCTTGGGCCTGCTGCGGACGGGCTCGGTGGAGCTGGGGCGGTTGCTGGCGCGCTTGGACGGCCGGGAGGCGAAGGCGGTGTTCGAGGCGTCGGGGTTGCGGTAGGCGCAGGCGGGGCCGAGGAGGCCGTCAGGCCTTCAGCGCCGTGTACGTCACGCCTGTCAGCGACTCCGACGCCGCCCACAGGCGCTCGCCCGCCACGTCGCCGCGGGTCCACCCGGCCCGCGGAGACCGTGCGGGGGCGCCGCGCCAGGCGAGGAGGCGCGGCCCTGTGAAGGAGTCCGGCCGCACCCCGGGCGCCGTGGCCGCGTACAGCGTGGGCAGGGCGCCGGTCTCCGGGGACTGGCCGACGAGGCGGTTGACGACCGCCATGGACAGCTCCATGGCCCGGCGGCCCGCCATGCGGGGCCCGGCCGCCTGGAGGTTCGTCGCGGCGTAGCCGGGGTGCGCGGCGGCCGCGACGACATCGGCGCCGGTGTCGGCGAGGCGCCGCGCCAGCTCGTGGACGAAGAGCAGGTTGGCGGACTTGGAGCGGGCGTAGGCGGGCCAACGGCGGTAGCGCAGCTCGCTGTTGAGGTCCGCGATGTCGATGTTGGCGAACAGGTGGGCCATGCTGGAGACGGTGACGACGCGGGCGCCGGGCGTGGCGAGGAGCTGCGGCAGGAGCAGCCCGGTGAGCGCGAAGTGCCCGAGGTGGTTCACGCCGAACTGCGTCTCGAAGCCGTCCGTCGTCCGCCGGTAGGGCAGGGCCATCACGCCCGCGTTGTTGACCAGCAGGTCGAGCCGCCCGCCGCGCTCCCGCTCGTACCGGTCGGCGAACTCCCGTACGGAGGAGAGGTCCCCGAGATCGAGCGGGCGGAACTCGGCGTCGGCGGCGGGCACTTCGTCCGTCAGTCGCCGCAGGGCCTCGGCGCCGCGCTCCGCACTGCGGCAGGCGAGGACCACCCGGGCGCCGCGCCGGGCCAGCTCGCGCGCCGTGACGTACCCGAGTCCACTGTTGGCCCCGGTGACCACGGCGACGCGTCCGCCCTGGTCGGGGATGTCGCGCGCGGTCCACTTCCTCGTACGCCCGCTCACCGTCATGCCGGTGAGCGTACGCCTGTATGTGTGGGCGGTGAGGGGGGTGACTGTGCGGGGGTGGTGAGGGTGGGCGGGGCCGGGCCCGGCCTTGTGGTGACGGCGGGGCTCGCGGACGCCGGGGCCGGGCCCGGCCTCGCGGTGAACCGGGTCCGGGCCCGCCGCGACGGCGCCCCGGTCAGGCCGCCGCGCCCCCGTCCACCACCAAGTCCGCGCCCACCACCGAGCCCGCGTCGTCCGACGCCAGGTAGAGGACGGCTGCCGCGATCTCCGTGGTGTCCGAGACCCGGCCGAGGGGGGACTCGGACCGCATGCGGGTGGCGCGGTCGGTGGCGGTCTCGCCGGGGCGCAGGGACATGGCGGTGGCCGCGGGGCCGGGGCTGACGGCGTTGATGCGGATGCCGTCCTGGATGTGGTCGAGGGCGGCGCCACGGGTGAGGGCGGAGACGGCGGCCTTCGCGGCGACGTAGCCGGCGATGCCCGGGCGGCGCTTGTGGGCGCCCAGGTTGGAGGCGATGTTCACGATCGCGCCGCCGCCGTCCTGCGTACGCATCTGGCGGACCTCGGCCCGCAGGGCCAGGAACACGCCGGTGACGTTGGTGTCGAGCAGCGTCCGCCAGTCGTCCTCGGGGAGGTCGGCCACGGGTGCGCCGCCGCGGAAGACGCCCGCGTTGTTCACGGCCACGTCGAGGGCGCCGAAGCGGTCGACGGCCGCGCGGACCGCGGCCTCGACGTCGGCGGCGCGCGTCACGTCCGCAGGGTGCGCCAGGGCCGTGCCGCCCGCCTCCTCGACCAGTGCCACCGTCTCCTTGAGCGGGCCCTCGGAGCGGCCGGTGACGACGACGTTCGCGCCCTCGGCGGCGAACGCGAGGGCGATGGCGCGGCCGAGGCCGGAGCCGCCGCCGGTGACGAGGGCGGTGCGGCCGGTGAAACGGGTGCGGGCGACGGCGGCGGGCATGCGGGACTCCTGGGTGTCGGTGATCGCCCGGCCCACGCGTCAGTATTGGACCGAGCGATCTAATACTAGGCTCCGACCCGCACCGCGTACACCCCCACCCCCGCCTCGGCCGCCTCGTCGTCCAGGCACCGCCCCGTCTCCAGGTCGAAGCGCTGCTTCAGGAGCGGCGACGCCACGAACGGGCGACCGTCCGCCGAGCCGACCAGGCCCCGCGACAGCACCGCCGCGCCGGAGAAGGGGTCGCGGTTGTCGATGGCGTACAGCCGCCCGGCCCGGTCCAGGAACACCGCCGCCTGCCGCCGCCCGTCCGGGAGCAGCACGGCGACGCCCCGGCCGGGGGTGAGGCGGGCGGTGGAGCACACCGTCAACCAGACGCCGTCCAGGTGCAGTTGCACGCTCGCGTCCGCCGCCAGGGGCGGGGTGGGTGCGCCGGTGGGGTCCGCCGCCGTGGTCGTCTCGCGCACCGTTGCTGTCGTCATCGCGTGGAGGCTCCTTCCAGGTCGAGGTCCAGGTTCAGGTCGCTGTCGGGCTCCGGGGCGAGGGCGGTGTCACGGCCCCCGGCCGACGGCGGCCGCAGCGTCAGCAGCGGCAGGTCCGGCTTGATCTGCCCGCGCTCGGGCACGAACGCCACCAGCGGGTCCGGTGCCTCGGGCGCGTTCACGAACGACACGAACCGGGCCAGGCGGTCCGGATCGGCCAGGGTCTCGGCCCACTCGTCGCGGTAGTGCGTGACGTGGTCGGCCATCAGCGCCTCCAACTCGGCGCAGATCCCCAGCGAGTCGTCCACCACCACATCCCGTACGTGGTCCAGGCCGCCGTCGATCCGTTCCAGCCACGCCGACGTGCGCTCCAGTCGGTCGGCGGTGCGGATGTAGAACATCAGGAACCGGTCGATGAGCCGCACCAGTCCGGCGTCGTCCAGGTCCTGGGCGAGCAGGTCCGCGTGGCGCGGGGTGGCGCCGCCGTTGCCGCCGACGTACAGGTTCCAGCCGCCGGCCGTGGCGATCACCCCGAAGTCCTTGGAACGGGCCTCCGCGCACTCGCGGGCGCAGCCCGACACCGCCGACTTCAGCTTGTGCGGGGCGCGCAGCCCCCGGTAGCGCAGCTCCAGGTCGATCGCCATCCGCACCGAGTCCTGCACGCCGTAGCGGCACCAGGTCTGCCCGACGCACGACTTCACGGTGCGCAGCGCCTTGCCGTATGCGTGCCCCGACTCGAAACCCGCCTCCACCAGGCGTGCCCAGATCGGCGGGAGCTGCTCGACCCGCGCGCCGAACAGGTCGATGCGCTGACCGCCGGTGATCTTCGTGTAGAGCCCGAACTCCCGGGCCACCTCGCCGATCACGATGAGCTTGTCCGGGGTGATCTCGCCGCCCGGGATGCGCGGCACCACCGAATAGGAGCCGTTCTTCTGGAGGTTGGCGAGGAAGTGGTCGTTGGTGTCCTGCAGCGCGGCCTGCTCGCCGTCCAGGACGTAGCCGTCGGCGCCGATCGCCGGGGCGAGGGAGGCGATGACCGAGGCGACGGCGGGCTTGCAGGTCTCGCAGCCCTCGCCGCCGCGCGCCCCCTCGCGGCCGTGCCGGTCGAGCAGGTCCTGGAAGGAGGTGACACGCAGGGTGCGGACGATCTCGTACAGCTCCTGGCGGGTCTGGCCGAAGCAGCCGCACAGGCCCTGATCACCGGACTGCGGCAGGAGCTGGCCGATGAGCTTCACGCAACTGCCGCAGCCCGTACCGGCCTTGGTGCACTTCTTCACCTCGGGCAGCGTCGCGCACGCCTGCACGGCGGCCTTCGTCACGTTGTGGCAGTTGCACACCACGGCGTCGCTCGGCAGCGCCTCCGGGCCGAGCGCGGGCGCCGCGCCCGCGCCCGCGGGCAGCACCAACTGCTCGGCGGGCACCGGCGGTACGGACCCGGTCAGGGCGCGCAAGGTCCCGTACGACTCCGTGTCACCGACCAGCACCCCACCGAGGAGCGTGCCGTCCGCGCCCACGACCAGCTTCTTGTACGTCCCCGCCCGCGAGTCGGCGTACGCGACGTCGAGGCAGCCCGCCGCCGTCCCGTGCGCGTCGCCGAACGACGCCACGTCCACCCCGAGCAGCTTCAGCTTGGTGGACATGTCGGCGCCGGTGAACGCGGCGTCACTCGTGTCGGACGCGAGGGCGGCGGCGGCCGTCTGCGCCATCTCGTAGCCCGGCGCGACCAGGCCGTACACCCGGCCGTCCACCGCCTGCGCGCACTCGCCGATCGCGTACACCGCCGGATCGCTCGTACGGCACCGCTCGTCGACGGTGATGCCGCCGCGCTCACCCACCACCAGGCCGCAGTCCCGCGCCAGTTGGTCGCGGGGCCGCACACCCGCCGAGAACACCACCAGGCCGACGTCCAGTTCGGAGCCGTCCGACAGGCGCATCGCGCGCACCGCGCCCGCCCCGTCGGTCAGGACCTCCTGCGTGCCCGTGCCCGTGTGCACGGCGAGCCCCCGGCCGGTCAGCGTGCGCAGGAGCGCCGCCCCGCCGCCTTCGTCGACCTGCGCGGGCATCAGGCGCGGGGCGAACTCCACGATGTGCGTGGCGAGTCCGAGCCCCTGCAGGGCGCCCGCCGCCTCCAGGCCGAGCAGCCCGCCGCCGACCACCGCGCCCGTCGTGGCGCCCGCCTTCGCGTACGCCTCGATGGCGAGGACGTCCTCGATGGTCCGGTAGACGAAGCAGCCCGCCGCGTCCCTGCCCGGCACCGGCGGCACGAACGGTACCGAGCCGGTGGCCAGGACGAGGACGTCGTAGCCGAAGACGCGCCCCGAGCGCGCGGTGACGGTCCGCGCCGCCCGGTCGACGTGCTCGGCCGGGTCGCCGAGCCGCAGCTCGATGCCGTGCCGCTCCATGAACCCGCCCTCGGTGACGGACAGTTCGTCCGGAGTGCGGCCCGAGAAGTACGAGGTGAGCTGGACGCGGTCGTACGCCGGACGCGGCTCCTCGCACAGCACGACGATGTGGTGCGTGCCGGTCAGGCCGCACTCGGCGAGGGCTTCGAGGAAGCGCTGGCCGACCATGCCGTGCCCGACCAGGACGAGCTTCTTCTTCGCTTGCGGCGGGTGGGTCGAGGTCGCGTCCATGATCAGTGGCCTCCGTCGTGAGTGAGCAGATGCAGCAGCGGGCTGCCGTCGTCGGGCAGGGTTTCGTCGGCCTCCCAGGCCCGGGCGAGCGCGCCCACGGCCGTCAGCTCGCCGAGGAGCACCCCGCCGACGAGCCGGTCGCCGCGCACGACGACCTTGCGGTACGTGCCCCGGGTGGCGTCCGTGAGGCGCACCACGTCGTCGTCCGGACGGGTCTCCGGATCACCGAACGCCGCTACGTCCAGGGGGTGTTCGGGGTGTGGCAGGGTCAGCCGGGTCAGGGAGCGGGTGCCGACGTACGGGCGGGCCGACTCCGGGGCGGTCAGGGCGGCGGCGAGGGCGTCCGCCTGGTCGAGGGCGGGCGCCGCCAGGCAGGGGGCCGCGCCCGCGTGCTCGGCGCAGTCGCCGACGGCGTACACGTGCGGGTCGCTGGTACGCAGCCCGTCGTCCACGACGATGCCGCGCCGCACGTCCAGGCCCGCCGCCGTGGCGAGGCCGGTGCGAGGGCGGACGCCGCAGGCGAGGACGGTCAGATCGGTGCCGAGCACGTAGCCGTCGGCGAGCTCCACCGAGCGGACGGCGCCGTCCACCTGCCGTACGCCGCGCACCCGGCACTCCGTGTGCACCTCCACGCCCAGCGCCGTCAGATGGCGGCGCACCAGCTCCGAGGCGTCCGGGTCGAGCTGCCGCTCCATCAGCCGGTCGCCCTGCTGCGCCAGGACCACCCGCACCCCCCGGTCCGCGAGGGCCCGCGCCGCGCACACCCCGAGCAGGCCGCCGCCCACGACGACCGCCCGCGCGCCCGGCCGGGACGCGCCGGACAGCGCCAGGCAGTCCGCCATCGTCCGGAACGCGTGCACGCCGCCCGGCAGTTCCCTCGCGCCCGGCGCGAACAGGCCGCGCAGCGGCGGAAGCACCGGGTTCGCGCCGGTGGCAAGCACCAGACTCTCGTACGCCACCCGCGTCCCGTCCTCGCACAGCACCACCCGCTCCGCCCGGTCCAGGCGCACGGCCCGCGTCCGCAGGTACCGCCCCGGCGCGGGCTCCGGCAGCGCGATCACCTCCGGCCCGTACCGGCCCGCGAGCACCTCCGTGAGCAGCACCCGGTTGTACGGCGCGTGCGGCTCCTCGCCGATCAACAGCGCGTCCGGGCCCAGCCGTGCGGCGAGCCTGGCCCCGGCCAGCCCGGCACCGAGCACCACCACACGTGGGTACGGGCTCCTCTTGGTCATGTCCCGCAGCGTGCTGCCTGGACGTTTCCCGCCGAGTACCGATCTGTTTCCCGCGTCGAACGGGGGGCTCAGCGGGGTGGGGGGAGGGGCTGTGAGGGCACGCCGGGCTCCGCCTCCAGCCCGGACGACACCCACCGCTACCGCGGCGGGTTCCCCACCCACCCCCCGCGTTCACCGCCGGACGCGGGGTGCCCCCGGGGGCTGGGGTTGCGATGGCTCCTTCGCCTCGGTGGGTGGTGCCCACCGCTATCGCGGTGGGTGTCTCCCGCCCGCCCACCCGTTTGCTGTTGGACGCGGGGTGCCCCCGGGGGCTGGGGTTGCGATGGCTCCTTCGCCTCGGTGGGTGGTGCCCACCGCTATCGCGGCGGGTCTCTCCCGCCCACCCACCCGTTCGCCGTTGGACGTCGGGTGGGCCCCGAGGGCCGTCGTTGGCGCGGCCGGACCTCCCCCCCCGCCACCCACTCACCTGCTGCGCGCCGCCGTGCGGCCCGGGGTGGCTGTCGGGCTGTGGTTGGCGGGGCTTGACGGCGTTCAGGCTGGGACGACGGATACGGGTGGGCGGGTGGGACGGCTTCGCCGCGTAGCGGCGGAGGCGGTTGCAGCCCCGGCCCGCGCGTTTGGTGGCGTGGGCCCCCTGGTCGAGCGGCGAGGTCTGTCGGCGTTCAGGCTGGGACGGCGGCCACGGGTGGGCGGGTGGGGGAGTCCCGCCGCGCAGCGGCGGAGGCGGTTGCAGGCCCCGTCCAGCGGCGCAGCGGCGGAGACGGTTGCAGGCCCCGTCCAACGGCGCCCGAGGCGACAACCTCTGAAGATCCTCAAGTCTCCCCGGCATGCGTGGACGCCACACGCACCCCTCCATAAAGTCGCGATCATGCCCGACATACCGACGACCACGATCGTCGTCCTGTGCCTGGCCGCGCTCGCGGCGGGGTGGATCGACGCCGTGGTGGGCGGCGGCGGACTCCTGCTGCTGCCGGCGTTGCTGCTGGGGCTGCCGGGGTCGACCCCGGCGGCGACGGCGCTGGGGACGAACAAGGCGGTGGCGATCGTGGGGACGACGGGCGCCGCCGTGACGTACGTACGCAAGGCGCCGATCGATGTGCGTACGGCGGTGCGGATAGGGCTCGCGGCGCTCGCCGGTTCCATGGGCGGAGCCTTCTTCGCCGCCGGGATGAGCACCGACGTGCTCAAGCCGGTCATCATGGCCGTCCTCGTCGGCGTCGGCGCCTTCGTCATCTTCCGGCCGGACTTCGGCACGGCCCCCGCGACCGGCCCGCTGCCGCCGCGCCGCGTCCTCGCCGCCATCGGCCTCGCGGGCGTCGGCATCGGCTTCTACGACGGCCTCATCGGCCCCGGCACCGGCACCTTCCTCGTGCTCGCCCTGACCGCCGTGCTCCGGTTCGACCTGGTCACCGCGTCCGCGAACGCGAAGATCGTCAACTGCTGCACCAACGCGGGCGCCCTCGGCATGTTCGCCTGGCAGGGCGCCGTGCTCTGGCAGCTCGCCGCCGTCATGGCCGTCTTCAACCTCGCGGGCGGCACCCTCGGCGCCCGTACCGCCCTGAAGAAGGGCAGCGGGTTCGTCCGGATCGTGCTCCTGACGACCGTCGTCGCACTCGTGGCGAAGATGGCGTACGAGCAGTGGGTGGCGTGAGCCGGAAAGGCCCGCGGCGGGCTCAGCGGGTGCCCGTCAGGTGGGCGAAGACCACCACGTTGCCCAGGTAGCCCGTCTTCTTCGAGTACGCCCCGCCGCAGGTGATCACCCGCAGTTCGGGCCGCGCCGCCGCCCCGTACACCTTCTCGTCGGGGAAGCCCTTCGCGTCGTACACCTCCACGGCGTACACCGTGAACAGCGCGACCCCGCCGTCCCGCCGCTCCACCTCGACGACCCGGCCCTTCGCCAGGCCGCCCAGGCGGTAGAAGACCGCCGGGCCCTCCGCGTTGTCGACGTGCCCGGCCACGACCGCCGTGCCGCGTTCGCCCGGCGTGGTGCCCGCCTCGTACCAGCCGGCGAGGTTCCGGTGGCGCGACGGCGGTACGTCGAGGCTGCCCTGGCGGTTCAGGCCGAGCCCCATGAGGGGGGCGTCCACGCCGATCGCCGGGATGCGGATCCGGTCGGGCGGCGACGGCGGGAGCGGGGCGGCGGCAGGTCCGGCCCGGGTGGTGCCGGGCGTCGCCGCCTGCTCGGCGGACGGCTGCGGGGGCGGGTGTGAGGCGGTGCCCTCGCGCACCAGCCAGGCGCCGCCGCACAGGGCGAGCGCGGTGGCCACCGCTATCAGCCAGGTGCCGAACCTGCCTCGCCGCCGCGTCCGCCGCATGGCTCGCCCCCTCGGGGAAGGGTAGGGAAGTTCTCGGTGCAGGGCCCGCGACGCGGGGTGCGGGGCCCGCGACCTGGGATACAGATGGCGTTCCCGCCTCCCCCTGCCGGTCACGAGGGACGTGCGCCCGGCAGGGGAGAGGGGGAACGGCGGTACCCGCGGACCGCGGAGGGGGTCCGTCAGATCCTGTCGCCTCTCGCCCGGCGATGCAGGAGCCAGGTACCGCCCGCGGCGGCGACGGCGAGAACCGCCACGCCCGCCGCGGTCTTCACGGGGTCGGGGCCAAGCGCGCCGCCGACCCCCGTCTTCACGTGCCCCTTCGGATGCACCGGCACCGGAACGGGCTGCTCCGCGCGGGCGGACGCCGTGGACGTCAGCGTCACCGACAGGTCGCCCGCCACCTCCCGGCCGCCGGAACCGCCGCACCGCGCCACGATCTCGTACGTGCCCGGCTGCGCCGACGACGGCACCTTGAACCGCCCGGACGCCCCCTTGGCCCGCGCCCCCGGGGCCAGCGCGAAGGTGCCCGCGCCGACCGCGCTGGCGTCGCCCGTCGCGGTGCCGTCCACGCCGCACGCCGTGGTCCGTACCGTGACGGAGGTGCCGGGCGTGACGGTGGCCGGCGACACCTGCAGACCCCCCGCGGGCCCCGCGGCCGCCGCGGTCGCGGGGGCGGCGCACAGGCCCGCCGAGGTGACGGCGAGTGCGGCGGCGGTCGTCAGCTGGCGGGCTGTGCGCATGGGGCTTGCTCCTGTCGAGGCCTTCGTGCGGGACGCACCTCCGAGGTAAGTGGCACTCGGCCGCGTACGCCTGCTGAAGCCCCCTCAGAAACACTGCGCGGACCCGGCTCCTGACGCCCCGACGGAAACGTTCCAGCAGGTCACCACGCGTGTCACGGAAAGGATCCGAAGCCGTGGCGCGGCGCCGGTGAATGGGTGACCCGAGGTGGCGTCGACAGCTGAGCCCGGCTCAGATCACGTCCCAGGGCGCGGCCTCGTAGACCTCGGCCACGGTTCCCATCAGCTTCTCGTCCAGCGGCAGGTCCAGGTCGTCGACGCGGCTCACCGGGCTGACGCCCCAGGAGTTCATGACGAGGGCCGCGCGGTACGAAGGCAGGTCCCGCAGCCGTACCGGCGCGAGCCGCGTGGGCAGCCCCGCGTCCGCGAGCCCGGCCCGGAGGAGCCGCATGGTGATCCCGGCCAGGTGCGGGGCGTCGGGCCACACCAGCTCGCGCCCGTCGAAGAACGCCACGTTCGTGATCGCGCCCTCGCTGATCAGGCCGTCGTGCCCGGTGAGCAGCGCCTCGTCGTAGCCCGCGCGGCGCGCCTCCCGGCCGTGGTAGGCCTGCCCGAAGCCGCCGAGGTGCTTGATGTGCGCGACCGGCCGCACGTACGGCACGGACTTCAGGGCCTGCGCCCGGTCGGCCATCGTGACGGGCAACTCGGTGGGGGCCCGCACGGTGACCATGAGGGAGGGGGTGCCGCCGGGGGCGTGGACGTAGACGCGGACGGAGGCGTCGCCGATGAGGCCGGTGGTGCTCTCGGCCGAGCCGGTGGCGCTCCCTCCCTCCTGGTCACCGTCGCCGCTGCCGTCCCCGGCGAGCGCGTGCCGGATCAGCTCCCGGACCCGGTCCCCGTCGAGCCCCTGGTCGAAGAGTTCGCGGTTCGCGGCGTCCAGGCGGTCCAGGTGCAGCCCGAGGCCGCGGACCTTGCCGCCCCTGACCTGCATGGCGGTGAAGTGCCCGAAGCCGTCGAGGGCGCGGGCCCGCAGGGTGTCGGCGGTGCCGGGCAGGCCGTCGATCTCAAGCCGGGTGACGTCGGCGGTGGTGGGTGCTGGTGTGGTCATGGCCCCACCGTACGTGCGGAGTTCGCGGGCCCGGACGGCCGCCCGGCTGCCGCAGGCCCTGGTCAGGCGGGTCGGCCGGCCCCGCAGTCCGCCGCCCGCAGTCCGCCGCCCGCAGTCCCCCGTCCTCAGTCCCCCGTCCTCAGTCCCCCGTCCTCAGTCCCCCGTCCTCAGTCCTCCAGGAGGCGACGCGGCCCCGGCCCGTGCGCGGCCAGCTCGTCCCACGGGTTCGACAGGGCGCAGCGGTCCAGCGAGAGGCAGCCGCAGCCGATGCAGTCGCTCAGGTTGTCGCGCAGCCGCTGCAGGGTGCGGATGCGCTGGTCCAGGTCCGCGCGCCAGCACTCGGAGATGCGGGCCCAGTCCGCGCGGGTCGGCGTACGGTCCTCCGGCAGCAGCTTCAGCACGTCGCGGATGGTGGCCAGCGGGATGCCGAGCCGCTGCGAGGTGCGGATGAAGGCGACGCGGCGCAGCGTGTCCCGGCCGTAGCGGCGCTGGTTGCCGGTCGTACGGCGGCTGGAGATGAGCCCTTCGCGCTCGTAGAACCGCAGGGCGGAGGGCGCGACCCCGCTGCGCTCGGCGAGTTCACCGACGGTGGCTTCCTTGGCGTCCGGTGCGAGATGCGTCGTCATGCGGCCAGATTAGTCCCGGACACGGCTTGACCTGAACCAAGGTTTAACTAAGAAGCTCTCCGCATGAACACCACCACGGCCAAGGCCGTCTCCGAGTCCGCTTCCCCCGCCGCCTCCACCGACCCCGCCTTCGCGTCCTCGACCGGTACGCCGGTGAAGGTCGCCGTGATCGTCGGCAGCAACCGCGAGGGCCGCTTCGGCCCGGTCGTCGCCGAGTGGCTGCTCGGCCGGGTGCGCGGCCACGAGGGGTTCGAGGCGGACGTCGTCGACCTGGCGGAGGTCGACCTGCCCACGTCCCTGTCCTACCGCCCGTCCGCCGAGGTCATCGCCGAACTCGCCAAGGTCACACCGAAGTTGGCGGCGGCCGACGCGTTCATCGTCCTCACGCCCGAGTACAACCACTCCTACCCCGCGTCCCTGAAGAACGTCATCGACTGGCACCACGGCGAATGGCGGGCCAAGCCCGTCGCCCTCGTCTCCTACGGCGGCATCTCCGGCGGCCTGCGCGCGGTCGAGCACCTGCGCCAGGTCTTCGCCGAGCTGCACATGGTCACCGTCCGCGACACCGTCTCCTTCCACAACGCGGGCGCGCTCTTCGACGACGAGGGCGCCCACCGCGACCCGTCGGTTGCGGAGGCGGCGGCGAAGGGGATGCTGGACCAGCTGCACTGGTGGGCTTGGGCGCTGCGGTCGGCCAAGGAGGTGCGGTCGTACGGGAGTTGAGCGGTGCGTGGGCGTCGTCCCGGAGGCGGGCCGGGGCGGCCGGGGCGAAGGGCGGCCCGGCCCGCTCACGCCTCCGGCAGGTGGACCACCGCCACCGCGCCCCCGTCGTCCGCGTTGCCCAGCTCCACCCGCGCCCCGATGACCACCGCCTGGCCGAGGGCGATGGTCAGGCCGAGCCCGGTGCCCTGGCCGCGTTCGCGGGCGCCCGTCTGGAACCGCTGCGGGCCCTCGCGCAGCAGGTGCGCCGGGAAGCCGGGGCCGTGGTCGCGGACCGTCACCGTGGCCCCGTCGACGCACAGGTCGACGGGGCCACGGCCGTGCCGGCAGGCGTTGCCGACGAGGTTGGTCAGGATCCGCTCCAGGCGGCGCGCGTCGGTCCGTACGAGACGCTCGTCGACGCTGCTCAGCCGCACCCCGCGCCCCCTGAACTGCTCGGCGCAGCCCGCCCGTTGGACCATGCCCTGGACGAGGGTGCCGAGCGGATGGACGTCCAGGTCGGGCCGTTCCGCGTCCGCGTCGAGCCGGGCGACTTCGAGGAGGTCCTCGGTGAGGGTGCGCAGCGCCCCGACGCGGTCGCGGACCAGCTCGGTGGGGCGGCTCGGCGGCAGGAGTTCGGCGGCGGTGTGCAGCCCGGTCAGCGGCGTACGCAGTTCGTGGGCGACGTCCGCGGTGAACCGCTGCTCGGCCTCCAGGCGCCGCTGCAGCGTCGCCGCCATGGTGTCGACGGCGGTGGCGAGGTCGGCGACCTCGTTCCGGCCGTGCCGGAAACCCGGCGGCAGCGGATGCCCGATGCGGGCGTCCAGCTCGCCCTGGCTGATGCGGCGCGCGGTGGCCGCGGCGGTCCGCAGGTCGCGGCTGAGCCTGCTGGCGAGGGCGGCCCCGCCGAGCGCGGCCAGGGCCACGACGACGGCCCCCGACACGATCAGCTGCTGGTCGAACTCGGCCATCTCGTCGGCCTGTTCGCGCAGCGGAAGCCGCACCGACAGGACGTGGTCGCCGACCGGCCGCGCCGCCCACACCGACGGCTCGTCCGCGTCCATGTCCAGATACGTACTGCGCTGCCCGTCGAGCGCGGCGGCCCGCAGCGGCTCCGGCAGCCCGCGCGCGTCGACCGCCGCGTCCGTGTCGTCCTGCGGGACCTGCCCCGTCAGCTCGTACACCTGCCGTACCCGGACGAGCTGCGCCGTGGCCGCCGACCGCGCGCCCGCACACACCTGATCCAGACGCGCGTCGTGGATCAGCAGCCCGATGGCGACGGCGACGACCGCACAGCCCCCGGCGAGCAGGGCGGCGATCTTCCAGCGCAGGCCCAGGGCGTGCCAGCGGAGGGAGAGGGAGTGGCGGCGCGGGCCGCGGGCGGCGCGGGCGCGGCGCGGGGTGCGCACGAGGCGGGTGCGCGGGAAGCGGAGCCTCATGGGCGGGCTCCGGGGGATCCGGGGGATCCGGGGTCGGCGGGCGAGGGGGAGCTGCCGCCCTTGCCGCCGTAGCTCTTGACATCACTGACGGTGGACATCCGGGTGCCGTCCCAATGGAAGCGCACGGCCTGCTCGCCGCCCTCGGCGCAGGGGCTGCGTACGAGCAGGTCCTTGCCGACGGTCTCCACGGAGAGCCGCCGCCCGGCGGTGAACAGGACCGGATAGACCTTCCCGCGCTTTTCGAGATACACGACGAGCACGCTGCGCCCGCTCTCCACGTCGACGGCGACCAGCATCTCGGGCTTGCCGTCCCCGGTGAGGTCGGTGAGCACCGGCGGCCGGATGCCCGGCCGCCCCGGCTTCTTCACCAGCGGCCGGTCGGCGAGGGTACGCAGCCGGGTGTCCGCGCGCAGCAGCTCCCGTACGTCGGCCTTGGCGAGCCCGCCGGGCCCGAGCGCGCCGAGCCCCGCCAGCGGCTCGGGCGGCGGCTGCTGCGACGTGGGGTCCGCGCCGGGCGCCGACGACCCCGACCAGGCGGACCACAGCGGCTCGGGGCGCGGCTGCACCGAGACCGGCGGGGCGGGCTCGGTGGCGCCGAGGCCACTGGTGGCCCCGCACGCGGACAGCACGGCGACGGCCAGGGCGGCGAGGGGCACGCCGGGCGGGATGCGGAAGCGCAGGTTCATGGGGGGCCGGGGGAGTGGGGGTAGGGGGAGGCTGGGTGGCGTCCGGTCGGGGGGGGCACCGGGGGTCCGGCGGCTACCGGCCACCGGCCACCACTACGACTGTCGACGCTACGAAGGACGCATCACGGGAACCACGAGGTTGTGTAACAACAGCCACGAAAGTCGCTGAACGTCCGAAATCGGGACCTTGGACCTGGCCGGTAGCCTCCCCGATACCTGAGCCCTGAGCCCTGATACCTGAGCCCTGATACCTGAGCCTTGAGAAGAGGAAGCACCCCCCGTGACCGACCCCACCACCGCTCCGACCGCTCCGACCGCTCCGACGGTTCTGACGGTTCTGACGACGACCGATACCCCGGACAAGGCGGACGCGCTGGCGCGCGGTGCCGTGGAGGCGCGGGTGGCGGCCTGCGCGCAGATCAGCGGTCCGGTGACGTCGGTGTACCGCTGGGAGGGCGCGGTCGAGACGGCCCGGGAGTGGCAGGTGCTCCTGAAGACGACCGAGTCCCGCTACCCCGCTCTGGAGTCCTGGCTCCTGGCGGCGCACGACTACGACACCCCGGAGATCATCGCGACGCCCGTGACGCGGGGCGGCGCGGCGTACCTGGCGTGGGTGGCGGCGGAGACGTCCCCGGGAGCCCCGGCGTGACCCCGGGCGCCGACACCGAACACCTGCCGTTCTTCGTCTACGGCACCCTCCGCCCCGGCGAACGCAACCACGCGGCGCACCTCGGCGGCCGCGTCCTGACCCACACCCCGGCCCAGCTGCCGCACGCGCTCCTGTACGACGGCCCCGGCTACCCCTACGCGGTGGAGACCCCTGGGGGCGGCCCGGTCCACGGCGACCTGATCACACCGGCGCCGACGGCGTACGAGGCGGTCCGCGCGGCCCTGGACCGCCTGGAGGAGTACGCGCCGGGCGACCCGTACAGCCTGTACGAGCGGGTGGCGCGTGAGGTGCGGTGTGCGGACGGGGTGAGGAGGAGGGCGTGGGTGTATGTGGCGGGGGAGAGGCTGGCGGCGGGGTTGCGGGCGAGCGGGGTGCTTCTGCCGGAGGGCACCTGGCCTCCCGGCACCGGCACGTCCGGCTACGGCAGGTCCAGCCCGCACCGGCGACGATCCAGCCCGTCCGACGCTTGAGGACGAGGCGCGCAGCGCCGATCGGGGCCGGCCCGTCCCACCCGAGGGGGACACCCACCCCGGGGCCCAGGGGCGAAGCCCCGGTCTCGGGAAGGGGCGGGACCGGGGAACCCCTCAGACCCGCTCCACCCGCACCGCGCACACCTTGAACTCCGGCATCCCCGACACCGGATCCAACGCGGGATGGGTGAGCGTATTGGCCCGCCCTTCCCCCGGCCAGTGGAACGGCATGAACACGGTGTCAGGCCGAATCCCGGCGGTCACCCGCGCAGGCACGACCACCCGCCCCCGCCGCGAAACCACAGCCACCGCCTCCCCGTCGGCAACCCGCAACCGCGCGGCGAGCCGCGGGTGCACCTCGACGAACGCCCCCGGCGCGGCGGCGTTCAATTCCTCCACACGCCGAGTCTGCGCCCCGGACTGGTACTGCGAGAGCACCCGACCAGTGGTGAGCACGACGGGATACTCGGAGTCGGTCTCCTCGGCGGAGTCCCGATGCGCGACGGCCACGAACCGAGCCCGCCCGTCCTCGGTGGCGAACCGCTCCAGGAACAGCCGAGGCGTACCGCCGTGCGCGTCCGCACCCGCCGCCTCCCGCGGGCAGGGCCAGAACACCCCTTCCCCGTCCCCTTCCCGCAACCGCCCGTACGAGATCCCCGAGTAGTCCGCGATGCCACCCGCGCTGGCCCGCCGCAACTCCTCGAACACCTCCTCCGCCACCACCGGGAACTTCTCCCCGTGCCCGAGCCGGGCGGCGAGCCCGTGCAGCACCTCAAGGTCACTGCGCACGCCGTCCGGCGGGTCGACGGCGCGCCGCCGCAGCAGCACCCGCCCCTCAAGATTGGTGACGGTGCCCGTCTCCTCGGCCCACTGCGTGACGGGAAGCACGACGTCAGCGAGCCGAGCGGTCTCGGAAAGCACCACGTCCGCGACGGCCAGAAAGTCCAACGACCGTATCCGCTCCTCCACATGGGCGGCGCGCGGCGCCGACACGACGGGGTTGGACCCCATCAGGAGCAGCGACTTCACGTCCCGACCGAGGGCGTCGAGGAGTTCGTACGCGGACCGCCCGGGCCCGGGCAGCGCATCGGGATCCACTCCCCACACCCCGGCCACATGGGCCCGCGCCGCGGGATCGGTCAGCTTCCGGTACCCGGGCAACTGATCGG
This sequence comes from Streptomyces flavofungini, assembly GCF_014650815.1. Taxonomy (GTDB): domain Bacteria; phylum Actinomycetota; class Actinomycetes; order Streptomycetales; family Streptomycetaceae; genus Streptomyces; species Streptomyces flavofungini. Next base: position 229,517 of record NZ_BMVR01000001.1, on the reverse strand, counting down.
CCTTCTGCCCGTGTTCACGCCCGCCCTGTCCGTTCCCCTGCCCGGTCAGACACCCGTACCCGGACAGCGGCCGCCCGGGCCGTCCGGTGGCCAGGCACAGATTGATCCAGGCGCTGACGGTGTCGGTGCCCTTGGCCTGCTGCTCTGGCCCGCGCGCGGTGAGGACCATCGCGTGCTCGGCATCGCAGAACAGTCGTACGACGTCACGGAGTTGAGGCACGGGAACGCCCGTGACCCGCTCCACGTACTCGGGCCAATGCGCCATGGCGGCGGCCCGCGCCTCCTCCCACCCGGTCGTGCGCTCCTCGATGTACGCCTCATCGGTACGCCCCTCGGCCACCACGAGGTGCAACAGCCCGAGCGCGAGGGCGAGATCGGTGCCGGGGCGCGGGGCGAGGTGCAGGTCGGCCTGCTCGGCGGTCCGGGTACGCCGCGGATCGATGACGATCAACGTACCGCCGTTCTCCTTCAGTTCCGTCAGATACCGCAGGGCGGGCGGCATGGTCTCGGCGAGATTGGACCCGACGAGGATCACGCACCCGGTCCGGGCGACGTCGGCGAGCGGAAACGGCAACCCTCGGTCGAGCCCGAAGGCCCGCGTTCCGGCGGCAGCGGCGGACGACATGCAGAACCGCCCGTTGTAGTCGATCTGCGAGGTACCCAGCACGACCCGCGCGAACTTCCCCAGCGCATAGGCCTTCTCATTGGTGAGCCCACCCCCGCCGAACACCCCGCAGGCATCCGCCCCGTACTCCCCCCGAACCCGCGCGAGCCCCTCGGCCACCCGATCCAGCGCCTCTTCCCACCCGGCGGGCTCAAGCTCCCCACTGACGCGGGACCGCACCAGTGGCCCGGTCAACCGCACCCGCGAAGACAGCACAGCGGGCGCCGTGCGCCCCTTCCCGCACAACGCGCCCCCATTGACGGGGAACGCGGGCCGCTCGACGACTTCCACCCCCGCGCTCCCCTCGACGAGGCCCATGCCGCACTGGAGGGCGCAGTAGGGGCAGTGGGTGGGGGTGGGGGTGGGGGTGGCGGGGCCGCCGCCCGGCGCGGCGGGACCTGGTGTCGGCTCGGGCGGGGTCCGTTCGGGTGCGGCCATGGGGTGCATGCCCCCACCCTCGGCCGCACATGTTTCACGCCACGGGCCGGCGGGTTACGCGGGGGGTACGGCGACCTCCGGCCGGGGCGGGGGGTGGTGTGAGGGGGCTGCGCAGACCTCAGATGATGTGAACGCCCTGGCCGCCCGACACGTAACCGCTGGCCCCAGGCGCGACGACCTGGAGCTCCTTCAGATCCCGGCAGTGCGGGTCGGCGTACACGTAGGCGTCGACCCCGGTGTTGTTGACGACCAGGGCGTTGGGCGCGTTGCTGGGGTAGCAGCCGGGGCGCGGGTCGTTGTACGTGGTGCCGTTGATCGTCAGAGAACCGCCGGGCTCGGCGGCGACGACGGGCCCCGCGAACGGCAGCGTAAGGGCCACGGCGGTGGCAGCGGCATACATCAGTACAGAAGCGCGGGGCATGGCGGGTCCTTGTCTGGCGCCTGGACGAATCAGCCCCGGAGCCTAGCGGCCCGGCGCCGCACATCTCGTCCGTGTCGACCCCGCGCGGGTCCGCCTTCGGATTCGTCCACTCCTGTGGCCGATCACCGAATCCCCACTCCGGCCATGGTCCCGACACGGCGCCGCTGCCGCCTCGGGCCGGATGCAGCCGGCCCTAGCGGCTTTGGCCGGTGTCCTGTTCGGCTCGTACGCACGGGACCACGTCGACCAGCGCCTCACGGGCCGAGTCGGGCGGGGGCATCCCCGCAGGCGCGGAGACCACCGCCGCGACCTGCGCCTTCGCCGTGCCGCTATAGGGCTTCCGCGCACTCTGCGAGATACCGACATCCCAGTCGCATGCCTGCAAACCCTCCCCGGAGGTGGCAGTCACCCCTCCCACCGGCCAGGGCACAGCACCCGACCAACCCCAAGACCCCACCATCCCTACCAGCAGGCCAGCCCCGGCCCCCCGCACCTGACAACCCTCCACCCCCGCCCGTGAGCCCCCCGAAAACACTCGTCACGGCGACGCAACGGGACCGCAACCTGCCCCCGCCATCCTCGGTCCATGACGCCGTCGAACCCGCATCCGGACCCCACGGCCCTGCCGGACCCCACGGCTTCGCCGGACCCCATCGCCTCAGCGGACACCGTCGCCCCGCCGGACCCCACCACACCGCTCGACCCCACCACGCCGCTCGACCCCACCACGCCGCTCGACCCCACCACGCCGCTCGACCCCACCACGCCGCTCGACCCCACCACGCCGCTCGACACCACCGCCCAACTCATCACCCGCATCACCAGCGAGCTGGGCGCCTGCCTCGGGCGCGTCACCCTCAGGGGGTCCCGCCGAACGGACCCCGACCGCACCCCCGTCCCCACCTTTCCCGCCCCCGCGCCGCATGCCCCACCGCCCACCCCCGTCCCCGCTTCCCCTCCCGCCCTCGTCCTGGTGGCCCACGGCAGCCGCGACCCCCGCGCCCACCGCACGGTGACAGCGCTGCTCGACCTCGTCCGCTCGCTGCGCCCCGGTCTGGACGTGCGGCTCGGGCACATCGAGCTGAACGGGCCCGCCCTCGACGAGACGCTGCGCGGCCTCCCCGCCGACGGCCCCGGCGCCGTCCTCGTACCGCTCCTCCTCAGCCGCGGCTACCACGTCAAGCACGACATCCCCGCCGCAGCCGCCACCGCCGCCGCAGCCACCGCGGCCCTCGGGTCCGCCCGCCCCCTCCGCCTGGCCGCCCCTCTGGGCCCCCACCCCCTCCTCATCGAGGCCCTGCACACCCGCCTCACCGAAGCGGGCTGGCCCGTCGGGGCCGCGGTGGCGGGCCACGGTGTGGTCCTCGCCGCCGCGGGCTCCCGCGACCCGGACTCCGCCGTCGACACCCGCCGCGCCGCCGGTCTGCTGGCACGCCGCCTCGGCGTCCCCGTCGTGCCCGCGTACGCCGCACCGACCGAGCACACCCCGACGACCGTGCCCGCGGCCCTGCGCGCCCTCGCGGCGCGCGGGGTGCGGCACGCCGCCGTCGCCTCGTACTTCACCGCGCCCGGCCGCTTCGCCACCCAGGTCGCCGACGCCGCACCGTGGCTCGCCGCCGCCCCGCTCGGCGCGCACCCGGCCCTCGCCGCCCTGCTGCTGCACCGCTACGACCAGGCACGGTCGGCCGCTCCCGTGGCACACCGGCAACTGGCGTCCGCCTGACCCCGGCCCCCGGCCGCCCCCCGACCCGGCCCCCGGCCGCCCCCCGACCCGGCCCCCGCCGCCAGGCCCCCGCGCACCCCGCCCCCCACGCCGTCTACTGTCGGTGCATGGAAGGCACCGCACCGCACCCGCACACCGTTTTCTACGACGAGGCAGCTGTCGAGCGCTGGGCGCCCGAGCCCGACAAACGGCAGGGGCGTACGGACTTTCAGCGGGATCGGGCGCGGGTGCTGCATTCGGGCGCGCTGCGGCGGCTCGCGGGCAAGACGCAGGTCGTGACGCCCGGTGCCAAGAGCCAGGCGTGGGACGCCAGCGCGCGGACGCGGCTCACGCACTCGTTGGAGTGCGCGCAGGTCGGCCGGGAGCTGGGGGCGGCGCTCGGGTGCGACCCGGATCTGGTGGAGACCGCGTGCCTGTCGCACGACCTCGGGCACCCGCCGTTCGGGCACAACGGGGAGCAGGCGCTCAACGAAGTCGCGCAGGGGTGCGGGGGGTTCGAGGGGAACGCCCAGTCGCTGCGGCTGCTCACCCGGATCGAGCCGAAGCGGTTCATGCCGGGGGGAAGGGACGGTGAGCTGGTCAGCGTGGGGCTCAACCTCACGCGTGCCGCACTCGACGCCGCCACCAAGTACCCGTGGCCGCGCGGGTCCCATCCGACCGACCCGTCTTCGGTGAAGTTCGGGGTGTACGAGGACGACCGGCCGGTCTTCGACTGGGTGCGCAAGGAGGCTCCGGCCCATCCCGGCTCCGGGCACCGCACCTGCTTCGAGGCGCAGATCATGGACTGGTCGGACGACGTCGCGTACTCGGTGCACGACGTCGAGGACGGTCTGCACGCCGGGCACCTCGACCCGAACCTGCTGCACGCCGAGCCCGAACGGCAGGACGTCTTCGCCGTCGCCGTCGGACGGTACGTGGCGCAGGACACCGATCCCGAGGAGCTGGCCGAAGCCCTCGACCGGCTTCAGGAGCAGGAGTGGTGGCCGCACGGCTACGACGGGTCCGCCGTCGCCCAGGCCCGGCTCAAGGACGCCACCAGCCAGCTCATCGGGCGCTTCTGCCTCGCCGCGGAGAGCGCCACCCGGGAGCGGTACGGCACCGGTCCGCTCACCCGGTACGCCGCCGAACTCGTCGTCCCCCGCGCCACCCGCCTGGAGTGCGCGGTCCTCAAGGCCGTCGCTGACCGTTACGTGATGCAGCGCCCCGCCCAGGAGCGGCTCCGCGCCGATCAGCGCGTCGTCGTCGCCGAACTCGCCGCCGCCCTCACCGCCCGCGCCCCCGAGGGCCTCGACCCGCAGTTCCGCGCGCTGTACGACGCGGCGACCGACGACCGCGCGGCCCAGCGCGTCGTCATCGACCAGATCGCGTCCCTCACGGACGCCGCGGCACGGTCCCTGCACCTCCGGCTCACAGGCGGTCGTCCTAGGCAATGACCAGCGCAACCCATAGGTTGAGGAACCGAAACGGTGAGTAACCAGTTCCGCGAGAGCGGCGCCGGTTTAGGCGCAAAGGGGGCGTGACGGAAAGTGGCCAGGGGGCCGCGCACCCCCTTCCGTCCTCACGCTCCGTGCGGGACGCTCCCATGAGCTGAAGGTTTCGAGGAGGCATCAAGTGGTCGACGCGGATCAGACGTTCGTCATCGTCGGAGGGGGCCTCGCGGGCGCGAAAGCGGCCGAGACGCTCCGGGCCGAGGGCTTCACCGGCCGGGTGATCCTCATCGGCGACGAGCGCGACCACCCCTATGAACGGCCGCCGCTGTCCAAGGGCTACCTCCTCGGCAAGGAGGACCGCGACAGCGTCTTCGTGCACGAACCCGGGTGGTACGCGAGCTCCGACGTCGAGCTGCACCTGGGCCAGACCGTCGTCGCCATAGACCGCGCCGCGCACACCGTCCGCCTCGGCGACGGCGCCGTCATCCGCTACGACAAGCTGCTCCTCGCCACCGGCGCCGAGCCGCGCCGCCTGGACGTCCCCGGCACCGACCTCGCGGGCGTGCACCACCTGCGCCGCCTCGCGCACGCCGACCGGCTGCGGCACGTGCTGGCCGCGCTCGGCCGCGACAACGGCCATCTGGTGATCGCGGGCGCGGGCTGGATCGGCCTCGAAGTCGCCGCGGCCGCGCGGGAGTACGGCGCGGAGGTCACCGTCGTCGAGCCCGAGCCGTCGCCGCTGCACGCCGTCCTCGGCCCGGAGATCGGCCAGATGTTCGCCGACCTGCACGCCGAGCACGGCGTCCGCTTCCACTTCGGCGCCCGCCTCACCGAGATCACCGGCCAGGACGGCATGGTCCTCGCCGCCCGTACCGACGACGGCGAGGAGCACCCGGCGCACGACGTGCTCGCCGCCATCGGCGCCGCCCCGCGCACCGCGCTCGCCGAGTCCGCGGGCCTGGCCCTGGTGGACCGCTCGGAGGGCGGCGGCATCGCCGTCGACGCGTCCCTGCGCACCTCCGACCCCGACATCTACGCGGCCGGTGACGTGGCCGCCGTCCACCACGCCCTCTTCGACACCCGGCTGCGCGTCGAGCACTGGGCCAACGCCCTCAACGGCGGCCCGGCCGCCGCCCGCGCCATGCTCGGCCGCGACGTCACGTACGACCGCGTGCCGTACTTCTTCTCCGACCAGTACGACCTCGGCCTGGAGTACTCGGGCTGGGCGCCCCCGGGCTCGTACGACCAAGTGGTGATCCGCGGCGACGCGGCCAAGCGCGAGTTCATCGCGTTCTGGCTCCGCGAGGGCCAGGTGCTCGCGGGCATGAACGTGAATGTGTGGGACGTCACCGAGTCCGTTCAGGAGCTCATCCGCCGCGGCGCCCGCCCCGACCAGGAGGCCCTCTCCGACCCGTCCCGACCCCTCACGTCGCTTCTGGAGTGAGGCTGGAGTGACGCTGGAGTGAGGGGAAGAGCGACGAGTTTCGGCCAGTGTGACGGCCGGGGGCGAGGCCGCGGGCCGACCGCCGCCCACGGCGGCACCTGGAGTGTCGTCGCCTGGCCGTAGAATTCCCGCGTGGCTGGACGGATCAATGACGAGGACGTGAAGGCGGTTCGGGACGCGGTCCCGATCGACGCCGTCGTGTCCGAGTACCTCCAACTGCGCAACGCGGGCGGCGGCAACCTCAAGGGCCTCTGCCCCTTCCACGACGAGAAGTCGCCGTCGTTCCAGGTCAGCCCCAGCAAGGGCCTGTTCCACTGCTTCGGCTGCCAGGAGGGCGGCGACACCCTCACCTTCGTGATGAAGGTCGACCACCTGACCTTCTCCGAGGCGGTGGAGCGCCTCGCCGGCAAGGCGGGCATCACGCTGCGTTACGAGGAGGGCGGGTACAACCCGTCCCACCAGCGCGGCGAACGCATCCGCCTGATCGAGGCCCACAAGGCCGCCGCCGACTTCTACAGCGCCCAGCTGGAGTCCCCCGAAGCCGAGATCGGCCGCAAGTTCCTCGCCGAGCGCGGCTTCGACCAGGCCGCCGCCGCGCACTTCGGCGTGGGCTACAGCCCGGCGGGCTGGGACCACCTCACCCGCTTCCTGCGCGGCAAGGGCTTCACGGACAAGGAACTGATCCTCTCCGGGCTCTCCCAGGACGGCCGCCGCGGCCCCATCGACCGCTTCCGCGGCCGCCTGATGTGGCCGATCCGCGACATCGGCGGCGAGGTCGTCGGCTTCGGTGCCCGCAGGCTCCGCGACGACGACAACGGCCCGAAGTACCTGAACACGCCCGAGACCCCGGTCTACAAGAAGTCCCAGGTCCTGTACGGCATCGACCTCGCCAAGAAGGACATCGCCAAGGCCAGCCGCGCCGTCGTCGTCGAGGGCTACACCGACGTCATGGCCTGCCACCTCGCGGGCGTCACCACCGCCATCGCGACCTGCGGCACGGCCTTCGGCGGCGACCACATCAAGATCCTTCGGCGCCTGCTCATGGACAACGGCTCCGCCCGGGTGATCTTCACCTTCGACGGCGACGCGGCCGGCCAGAAGGCGGCCCTGCGCGCCTTTGAGGACGACCAGAAGTTCGCCGCCGAGACGTACATCGCCATCGCCCCCGACGGCATGGACCCCTGCGACCTGCGCCTCGCCAAGGGTGACGCGGCGGTCGCCGACCTCGTCCAGCCCCGCACCCCGCTGTTCGAGTTCGCGCTCCGCCAGATCGTCGCCCGGTACGACCTGGAGACCCCCGCGGGCCGTGCCGCCGCCCTGGACGAGGCCGCGCCCGTCGTCGCCCGCATCAAGAACACCGGCGCCCAGCACGAGGTCGCCGTGCAGCTCGCGGGCATGCTCGGCATCCTCGACACCCAGTTCGTCGTCAAGCGCGTCGCGCAGCTCGCCCGCTGGGCGCGCGACCGGGGCGGCAAGGGCCCCGTCCCGCAGCGCGGCGCCGCCCCGCAGGGACCCGCCCCGGCCGTCCGGCAGGGCCCCGCGGGCCCCGCCCTGAACCTGCGCAACCCGGTGTACGCCACGGAGCGCGAGCTCCTCAAGCTCGCCCTCCAGCACCCGAACCTGGTCTCCCCGGCCTTCGACGCGTACGGCGTCGACGAGTTCACCGCCGCGCCCTACGCCGCCGTGCGCCAGGCCATCCTCGACGCGGGCGGCGCCGAGTTCGGCATCCAGGACCCGCAGGACTATCTGGTCCGGGTCCGTGACGCCGCCCCCGACGACGCGGTGCGCGCCATGGTCACGGAGCTGGCCGTGGAGGCGATCATGCGCCGCACGGTGGACGAGATGTACGCGGGGGAGCAGCTCGTCCAGGTGCGGCTGCGTGCGGTGGACCGGCGGGTCCGTGACGTCCAGGGCACGTTCGCCCGGCTCGCGGGGAGCCACGGGGATCCGGAGCGGTTGTCCGCCGTGCAGAACGAGTTGTGGGTGCTGCAGCAGTACGGGCGTGCGCTGCGGGAGCAGGGCGCGGCGGCGCTCTAGCCCACCGGCCCGGTGGGCGGCTGTCGCCCCGCGGGCCCGTCCTCGAACTCCCCCGAGCTCTTGAAGAACAGGGGGGACCCCACGACGGGCCGCATGGCACGGCCAGGGCCGGATACCCGTCGGGTAACCACCTGGTCACGCACCGGACTCAAAAAGTCCCCGCACGCCCCTCGTGGCGGCCGTGTGTCGTACTCCACACTGGGGTGCGGTGCCTGAGTCCTCGGAGCGCGGCCGGCCCGCAGCAGACAGCGGGTCCGACATTCCCGCGGTTCCACACATCGTGTTCGGGACGGACAGCGGCGAGGCCGTCGACGCCGGTCCCGCTGTACCGCTGCCGTCCCCCGCGGCAGCGATCACCCTGGAGGTCGCCCCCGTGCAGACCCAGACCCTCACCGAGACCGACACCGCCGCGCCCGTGGCCGCGGCGGTGGACACCGACGTCATCGCGGCGGTGGTGCCGCCGCAGGGCCACGCGCCGCTCCATCCGGAACTGCCCGAGCCCGTCGAGCAGGCCCCCGAGCAGCAGCCCGAGGAGGTCGTCGAGGTCGTCGAGGTGCCGAGCCCCCGCAGCAGCCGCGCCGACACCAGCGGCCCCTCGTCCGACCTGTTCCGCCAGTACCTGCGCGAGATCGGCCGCATACCCCTGCTCACCGCCGCCGACGAGGTCGAGCTCGCGCGCGGCGTCGAGGCGGGCCTGTTCGCCGAGGAGAAACTGGCGGGCACCCCCGACCTGGACTCCCAGCTCGCCCTCGACCTGGACAAGCTCGTCGTGCTGGGCCGGATGGCCAAGCGCCGCCTCATCGAGGCCAACCTGCGCCTGGTCGTCTCCGTCGCCAAGCGGTACGTGGGCCGCGGCCTGACCATGCTCGACCTCGTCCAGGAGGGCAACCTCGGCCTGATCAGGGCGGTGGAGAAGTTCGACTACGCCCGCGGCTACAAGTTCTCGACGTACGCCACCTGGTGGATCCGCCAGGCCATGTCCCGCGCCCTCGCCGACCAGGCCCGCACCATCCGCGTACCCGTGCACGTCGTCGAACTCATCAACCGCGTCGTCCGCGTCCAGCGCCGCATGCTCCAGGAGCGCGGCTGCGAACCGACGCCCGAAGAGGTCGCCGCCCACCTGGACCTGCCGCACGAACGCGTCAGCGAGGTCCTGCGCCTGGCCCAGGAACCGGTGTCGCTGCACGCGCCCGTGGGCGAGGAGGACGACGTGGCGCTCGGCGACCTCATCGAGGACGGCGACGCGACGAGCCCCGTGGAGTCCGCGGCGTTCCTGCTCCTGCGCGAACACCTGGAGGCGGTCCTCTCCACCCTCGGCGAACGCGAACGCAAGGTCGTCCAGCTCCGCTACGGCCTGGCGGACGGCAGGCCCCGCACCCTGGAGGAGATCGGCAGGATCTTCGGCGTCACGCGCGAACGCATCCGCCAGATCGAGTCGAAAACCCTCAACAAGCTGCGGGACCACGCCTTCGCGGACCAGCTCAGGGGCTACTTGGACTAGCGGGGTACGGAGGCGCCCCAAAGGGGCGCGGGGAACTGCGCGACCAGCCACAGCCGGACCGGCACGCGCAGAACTCCCAAGCCCCGACGGCGCTAGTCGACCTCCGCCACGGCCTGCGCGAACTGAGCGGCGTACAACCGCGCGTACGCGCCCTCCGCCGCCAACAGGGCGTCATGCGTCCCCTGTTCGACGATCGCCCCGTCCTCCATGACCAAGATGGTGTCCGCATCGCGGATCGTCGACAGGCGGTGCGCGATGACGAACGACGTACGCCCGTGCGCGAGCCGAGCCATGGCCTTCTGAATGAGCACCTCGGTACGGGTGTCCACGGAACTGGTCGCCTCGTCGAGGACGAGGATCACCGGGTCGGACAGAAACGCCCGGGCAATGGTGATGAGCTGCTTCTCCCCGGCGCTGACGCCGGTCCCCTCGTCATCGATGACCGTGTCGTACCCCTCGGGCAGCGTCCGGATGAACCGGTCGGCGTGCGCGGCCCGCGCGGCCTCCTCGACCTGCGCGCGCGAGACGTCCTTGGCCGCGCCGTACGCGATGTTCTCCGCGATGGTGCCGCCGAACAGCCAGGTGTCCTGGAGCACCATGCCGATGCCGCCGCGCAGTTCGTCGCGGGACATCCGCGCCACGTCGACCCCGTCGAGGGTGATGCGCCCGCCGGTGACCTCGTAGAACCGCATGAGCAGATTCACCAGGGTCGTCTTGCCCGCGCCGGTGGGGCCGACGATGGCGACGGTGTGGCCCGGGTCCACGACCAGGGACAGGTCCTCGATGAGCGGCTTGTCCTTCTCGTAGCGGAAGGAGACGTGCTCCATCTCCACGCGCCCGAGCTGATCCGCGGGACGCTCGCCCGGCACCGGGTCCGCGTCCTGCTCCTCGGCGTCGAGGAGTTCGAAGATCCGCTCGGCGGAGGCGACGCCGGACTGGATCAGGTTCGCCATCGAGGCGACCTGCGTCAGCGGCATGGAGAACTGGCGGGAGTACTGGATGAAGGCCTGCACGTCGCCGATGGACAGCGAGCCGGAGGCGACGCGCAGGCCGCCGACGACGGCCACGAGGACGTAATTCAGGTTCGACATGAAGAACATCAGCGGCTGCATGATGCCGCTGTTGAACTGCGCCTTGAACGACGCCTCGTACAGCGCGTCGTTGTGCTCCGCGAAGGCCTTCGCGGACTCCTCCTGGCGGCCGAAGACCTTCACCAGGGTGTGCCCGGTGTACATCTCCTCGACGTGCGCGTTCATCGCGCCCGTGGACTTCCACTGCTGCACGAACTGCGGCTGCGAGCGCTTGCCGACCTTCGTCGCGACGACGAACGACAGCGGCACGGTCACCAGGGCCACCAGGGCGAGCAGCGGGGAGATCCAGAACATCATCGCGAGCACGCCGACGATGGTCAGGAGCGAATTGATGAGCTGGCCCATCGTCTGCCCGAGCGTCTGGTTGATGTTGTCGATGTCGTTCGTGGCGCGGCTCAGGACCTCGCCGCGCTGCCGCTTGTCGAAGTACGACAGGGGCAGCCGCGACAGCTTCGCCTGCACGTCGCCGCGCAGCCGGAACACGGTGCGGTTGATGGCCCGGTTGGAGAGCCGCGTCGCCACGGCCATCATCAGGCCCGCGGCCAGGAACGCGACCGTCGCGAACAGCAGCACCGAGCCGACCGCGCCGAAGTCGATGCCCTCGCCCGGCGTGAAGTCGAGCCCGGACAGCATGTCGGCCATGCCGCCGTCGCCGTGCTCGCGCAGCCGCTCGATGGCGTCGGCCTTGGACTCGCCCGCGGGCATGTCCCGGCCGACGATGCCCGCGAACACCAGGTCGGTCGCGTGGCCGAGGATCTTCGGGCCGAGCACGGACAGGGCGACGCTGATCACGACGGCCGCGAGCATCGCGTACATCGTGGTGCGCTCCGGCCGGAACTGCGCGAGCAGCCGTTTCCCGGAGTTCTTGAAGTCCATGGACCGGGAGTCCGGCCCCATCATCGGTCCGCCAAGACCGGCCATTACGCGGCCTCCGCTTCCGTGAGCTGGGAGAGGACGATCTCCCGGTAGGTCTCGTTGCTCTCCATCAGCTCGTGATGGAGTCCGGTGCCCACGACCCGGCCCTCGTCGAGGACCACGATGCGGTCGGCGTCCCGGATGGTCGACACGCGCTGGGCGACGATCACGACGGTCGCCTCGCGGGTCTCGTGCGTGAGCGCGGCCCGCAGCGCCGCGTCGGTGGCGTAGTCGAGCGCGGAGAAGGAGTCGTCGAAGAGGTAGATCTCCGGCCGCTGCACCAGCGTCCGCGCGATGGACAGCCGCTGCCGCTGGCCGCCGGACACGTTGGTGCCGCCCTGCGCGATCGGCGCGCCGAGCCCCTCCGCGAGCCCCTCGACGAACTCCTTGGCCTGCGCCACCTCAAGGGCGTGCCACAGCTCGTCGTCGGTCGCGTCCGGATTGCCGTACCGCAGATTGCTCGCCACGGTCCCGGCGAACAGATACGGCTTCTGCGGTACGAGCCCGACGGTGCGGGCGAGCAGCGCGGGCTCGACGGTGCCCACGTCGACGCCGCCCACCAGGACCTCGCCCTCGGTGACGTCCATCAGCCGCGGCACCAGGCCGAGCAGCGTCGACTTGCCGCTGCCCGTCGACCCGATCACGGCGGTCGTCTCGCCGGGGCGCGCGACCAGGTCGATGGCCTTGAGGACGGGCTCCTCGGCGCCGGGGTAGCGGAATCCGGCGCCGCGCAGCTCCAGGTGGCCGTGTCCGCGCAGCTCCCGCACCGGCTCAGCCGGGGGCACCACGCTGGTGTCGGTGTCCAGGACCTCCTGGATCCGCTCGGCGCACACCTCGGCCCGCGGGATCATCATGAACATGAAGGTGGCCATCATGACGGACATGACGATCTGCATCAGATAGGCGAGGAACGCGGTGAGCGCGCCGATCTGCATGCCGCCGCTGTCGATGCGGTGCGCGCCGAACCAGACGACGGCGATCGACGACAGGTTCACCACCGTCATGACGATCGGGAACATCAGCGCGAGCAGCTTGCCGGTGCTCACCGAGACCTCGGTCAGCTCGGCGTTGGCGCCCCGGAAGCGCTCCTTCTCGTAGGAGTCGCGGACGAAGGCGCGGATGACGCGGTTGCCGGTGATCTGCTCGCGCAGGACCCGGTTCACCGTGTCCAGGCGCTCCTGCATGGTGCGGAACAGCGGCCGCAGGCGGCGCACGATCAGGCTGACGCTGATGCCGAGCACCGGCACCACGGCGAGCAGCACGCCCGACAGCGGCACGTCCAGGCCGAGCGCCATCACGATGCCGCCGACGCACATGATCGGCGCCGACACCATCAGCGTGAACGCCATCAGCACCAGCATCTGCACCTGCTGGACGTCATTGGTCGTCCGCGTGATCAGCGTGGGCGCGCCGAACTGGCCCAGCTCCCGCGCGGAGAACGACTGCACCCGGTCGAAGACGGCCGCCCGGACGTCCCGGCCGACCGCGGCCGCGGTGCGGGCGCCGTACAGGACGGCGCCGATGTTGCACACCATCTGGCCGACGGTGACGGCCAGCATCAGGGCACCGAACGACAGGATGTAGCCGGTGTCCCCCTTGATGACACCGTTGTCGATGATGTCGGCGTTCAGGGTGGGGAGATAGAGCGCGGCGCAGGTCTGCAGGAACTGCAGCAGCACCAGCAAGGCGATGGGCTTCTTGTACGGATCCAGATGGGTCCGCAGGAGTCGTATGAGCACGCTCGTCTCTCGGCTGAGTCTTGGATGGGGGGGGAGGCGTCGACGAAGTCGCCCACCATCCTGCGCCACTGCCCCCGCCCCCGTGCAACCGATTAACCCATGACCCGGTCAAAAATCAGCCTTGGTCAAGAACTGGGCACACTGAACGCTTCCGTTCGCTCACGCAACGCGTCGGAATGTCTGCTTCCGCGAGAATCCGCTGCCGCGGGGAATCCGCTTCCGCAGGAAAACGAACGACCCCTCTCCACGCGGCTCGCGCGGAGAGGGGTCCTCGTACTGAGCCATCCTCGTACGGAAAGAGCGGTCCTCGTACCGAAAGGAACGGCTCGGGCTGAAACGAGCGGCTCAGGCGACCGGAGTCCCCGAGAACGCCCCCGGATGCGCCTGCTCCCGCACCGTCACGTACTGCTGCCGCACCGCCTGGCCGACGGCCAGCTCCTCGCCGGGCTCGAAGACCTGCGAGACCGCGCCCTGCCACAGCGGCAACTGCCCGGTCAGGGCCCACGCGGCCTGCCGCGCCGCGCCGATCGCGGCGTAGTCGGCGGGCTGTACGACCACGACCTGCGTACCGAACAGCATCGGCGCCATCGCCCGCACCGCGGGCAGGTCGGCGGCGGGCCCGAGCAGGAAAACCCGCCGCACCTCCACGCCCCGCCCGCGCAGCACGTCGAGGGCGTCGCCGAGCCCGCACAGCATGCCCTCGAACGCGGCCCGCGCCAGGTGCTCGGGCTTCATCGACTCGCGCCGAAGGCCGGTCAGGGTGCCCGCGGCATGCGGCAGGCTCGGCGTCTTCTCGCCCTCCAGATAGGGCAGCAGGACGAGTCCGTGGGAGCCGGGCGTCGACTTCAGGGCCAGGTCGGAGAGCGCTTCGAGGTCGGGCAGGCCGAGCATCTCGGCGGTGCCGCGCAGGGCCCGTACGGCGTTGAGGGTGTGGACGACCGGCAGGTGCATGCCGGTGGCGTCGGCCAGCGAGGTGATCGTCCCGCTCGCGTCGACCAGCGCCTCGTGGTGCACGGCCATCACGGAACCGGAGGCGCCGAGGGAGACGACGGCGTCGCCCTGCTGCACGCCGAGCCCGAAGGAGGCGGCCATGGTCTCGCCGGTACCGGCGGAGATCAGCAGCCCCTCCGGCGTCGTACCCGCGGCGTCCGCCGGACCGATGACCTCCGGCAGCATCGCCTGGTGCCCGAGGGCCAGCTCCACCAGATCGGGACGGTACGAGCCGGTCGCCGCCGACCAGTACCCCGTGCCCGAGGCCCCGCCCCGGTCGGTGGTGCGCCGCGCGGGCCGCCCCAGCAACTGCCACACCAGCCAGTCGTGGGCCTGCATGAGCATCTGGGTGCGCAGCGCGGCCTCCGGCTCGTGCCGGGCCAGCCAGCGCAGCTTCGTCACCGGCATCGGGGCCTGCGGCACACAGCCCACGGCCTGGGCCCACGCCTGCCGCCCGCCGAGCCCGTCGACGAGGTCGGCGGCGGCGACCTGCGCGCGCGGGTGGTTGCCGACGAGGGCGGGCCGCACCGTGTTGCCCTGCGAGTCGAGCGGCACCAGCGCGTGCTGCTGGGCGCACACGCCGATCGCCTGCACGCCTTCGAGCAGCCCGCCGCCCGCCGCCTCGCCGAGGGACAGCAGCCAGGCCTGCGGGTCGACGTCCGTCGGTTTCCCGCCGCCTTCCGGAGCCTCCACCGGATGCGGGGCATAGCCCTGCCTGAGTACGGCACCCGTGTCGGCGTCACAGACAACGATGCGTGTGAATTCGGGCGAACTGTCCAACCCCGCGACTATCCCCATGCCGAGGATTCTGCCGCACAACGGACGATGCCCCGCACGGCTGTCCGTACGGGGCTCGTCGTCGCAGGTGACCGCGCGGCGGCACGCCCGGCGCCCGCCGCGCACCGCCTACGTATTGCTGGTGCCCCAGTCGTCCTCCGCACCCTGCCCGCGCTCGCGCAGCGACCGCACCCGCTCGGCCACGGAGTCCGGCATCCGGTCGCCGACCTTCTCCGACACCGAGTGGAAGGCCTTGCCCGCGACGCCCCGGCCCTGCTGGGCCGCGGACTCCACGGTGTTGCGGACGGCGGGGTTCTGGGAGATCTCACGAACCGATTTCTTCAGCTGCTCGTAACGCTCGCGTCCGGCCCGGGTCCCGAGCACGTACCCGAGAGCCAGACCTGCCACGAATGTGAGCCGGTAGCGCATGACGGCCACCCTTCCCTTGCCTCGACTGTCCCGACGTCGGTCGCGGGGGATACCGATTGGCGGAGCACCCCCCTGCTTGCGCTAATGTATGTGTCGCAGCAAGCGCACGCCGCCCGGGAATCCCCAGGTAGGTGACATTGTTGCAGTGACTCCGTCACCAAGAGTCATTCCCCTGTAGCTCAATTGGCAGAGCAGCCGGCTGTTAACCGGCAGGTTACTGGTTCGAGTCCAGTCGGGGGAGCGCGATCTCCTGTAGCTCAATTGGCAGAGCAGCCGGCTGTTAACCGGCAGGTTACTGGTTCGAGTCCAGTCGGGAGAGCTGTACGAGAGGGCCCCTGAAGCGTTCGTTCGCGGCGCGGCGGGGGCCCTCTCGCATGCGCCCGGCCCCTCGGGCCCCGCCCCCAACGATCCTTCGTACGTGCCTGTTTCGCCCCCGATGGAACCGCGCGGGCCGCAGCGGGGTCCTCATGGTCGTGCATAGCCGACCAGCCGGAGCAGGAGATCGTATGAGCGGCTATGCTGCGGCAGACGGCGCGCACAAATGTGCGCGACGCGCCGTTAGGGGCGGTAGCTCAGCCGGTTAGAGCAGCGGACTCATAATCCGTCGGCCGTGGGTTCGAGTCCCACCCGCCCCACTGAAGGACTTGCGAAGAAACGTTCTGACCTGCGAAAACGCGGTTGGACGGGTGTTTTGCGTGAGGCGATTGCCTCACCTCGGTGAGGCAATCGTGCGCCTGTGCGGCCCGCCGGGTCTCTGATCCCCTCGTGGCCTGGGGTTTCAGGGGGACACCTCCGTGGGATCCGTGGTTGGCGGTCCCACGGCTCACCCACGGAACATCTGTACCCCCCGGCCCTTCCGGCGAAATGACCGTTTCATTCGGGATGTGGGCGTCCGGTGAGGGGTGTATCGCGCACATCGGCCCACGCTCCGAACTCGGCGGTCGGGTCGGGTCTGTCTCGTGTGTGAGGGGCTGCCGTGAGGAATGTTGGTGATGTGGCTTGGTTATGTACGTCATGGACTCGTGGTGAGGGGTGGCGGGTATGTCTGTTACTCAGATCGATCTCGATGATGAGGCGCTGGCCGAGGCGATGCGGTTGATGGGTGTCTCGACGAAGAAGGAGACGGTCAACGCGGCGCTGCGGGACTACGTGGCGCGCTTCAAGCGGCTGGAGGCTGCGGAGAGGCTGGCCGCGCGGGGTGAGCGGGGTGAGTTCGAGGCTGCGGCTGTTGCTCATGCCGCGGCCAAGGACGCCCGGCGGGCTGCCTTCGAGTGATCACGTACCTTCTCGATGCTTCCGCCCTGTGGCAGCTCTTCCGTACGCCGGGGGCGTTGCGGCCCTGGGAAGGGCACATCGCCGCCGGCGTGTTCCATGTCTGTGGGCCCACGAGGGCGGAGTTCCTCTGCTCGGCGGCCAGTCCGGCGCACCGTGATGAGCTGGCCGAAGAGCTGGATGGTCTCTGCCGGTTCTCGCCGGTGCCCAAGGGTGCGTGGCGCTGGGTCGATGCCGCGCAGTACAAGCTCACCCAGTGCGGGCGGCACCGCGCCGCCGGTGCCATCGATCTCCTGGTGTGTGCGACAGCGGTCCATCACGGCCACACGGTGCTCCATGTGGACAACGACTTCGCCACGGTGGCGGCGGTCCTCAAGGAAGTACAGCAGCGGGACGCACGCGCCTGACCGTGAGCCCCGTCGGTCCAGGCACTGCGCCAGGACGGCCAGCCGCGCCGCGGAGCCGAGCACCGTCCGCTTCTCGCAGACCCACATCGCGGGGTGCGCGGTACCGTTTCACCGCGGCGCCTGCCGGGGCCTTCACCCTCCTCTCGGCGAAGCGCCCCTGCCTATGGATCGGCGCATGCAGGGTTTCCATCAGGCCACGCACCAGCTCGACCAGTTGGCGAAGGCGCTCAAGGTCCGGGCGGACGAGGTGAGCACGTCCGCAAAGGACTTGCCGCCCCTGATCCGAGGTCCCGTTGGTGCACGTAGGTACAGCCGAGCCGGTCGCGCCGGGCAAGTTTCCTGGTCACAGCTGTACCTGTCTGGTGCATCGGGCGGGGAACGCGGCCGACGACAGGCAGCGGGAGCGGGCCTGCTCCTCAGCGGCAATGGGCGGGCGCTCCGACTTCATACTTCGTGGTGGTCCCGCCAGTGACCACTCCGCTTCGGCGTCCGTGCCCGCGTGTACGGACGTCCCCCTCAGCGGAAGTCCGCCGCGTGGTCCACCGCCCACTCCTGGAAGGACCGGGCCGGGGTGCCCGTGATGCGCTCCACTTCATCGTTGACCGGCTCCGGATGGGCGAGCATCTCGGCCTGGGCCGGCACGATGGCCTCCACCAGCTCCGCCGGGTAGCCAGCGGCCCGCATCTGCTCGGCGGCCTCGTCCAGAGTGATCTCCTCGAACCGCACCGGGCACCCGATCGCCTCGCTGATCAGCGCCACCTGCCGCTCCTGGGTGACCAGTTCGGGGCCGGTGATCAGGGGGCGGGCACCGAGCAGGGCATCGGTGGTCAGTGCCTCGACGGCGACCGCAGCCATGTCCGCCTCGTGGATCAGCGGGCGGGCCAGCCTTGCCAGCGGCGCCCGTACCGCACCGGTGGTGCGGACCTCTTCCGCCCAGCCCAGCGTGTTGCTCGCGAACCCGGTGGGCCGCAGGGCCGTCCACTCCAGGCCCGATGCCTCGATCAGCCGCTCAAGCTCCGTGTGGAACATGGTGATCGCCTCGCCGGGCTCCTCCTGCTCGTTCTCGACCCCGGCGGACGACAGGTACACCACCCGTCGAGCGTGCTTCCCGATCGCGTCGATCACGTCCGACGCGCCCTCGGCGCTCAGGAACGGCCACAGCAGGAAGACCGTATCGACGCCCTCCAGTGCCGTGTCCAGCGACGCGGGATCACCGAGATCGCCGCGTACCGCCTGCACGCCCTCAGGGAAGTCCGCCTCCCCTCGCACCAGCGCCCGTACGGGCACGCCCGCCGCGTGCAGTTGGGCCACCACCGCGCCGCCGACCTTTCCCGTCGCGCCGGTCACCAGGATTCTGGGCTGTGTCATCGGAAACTCCTCGTTTCGCCGTTCGATGACACGACTCTCGTACATCAACCGAGGTTCAGGTCAAGCACGGGCCGAAGCGGGGGGCTGCAGGTTCCCAAGCGTGGTCACAGAGCCTGGAGTTGATGCGCTTTCGGTCCTGTTCGCGTGATGAGGATCTGTGAATTCAGCCAGTGATGCTCTTCCTTCCCCAGTGGCAACGAGGGTCGGGGACGCCGGTAGGAACCGTGTCACCAGCCGCGAGAGAACGGTCAGGGCTTCGTAGCCGCAGCCTTCTCGGCTGGGCACGGCGCGACCTTTGCTTGTCGAAGCGTGAGGAGCCCGTACCGCGTGGGTAAATCCGTTTGCGTCCCCGGCTGGCTGACCTACTCTGTCGGAGGTCATGTGCGGCGGGGCCCCCGCCGCACCATTCGGCGCGTTCGGCGTCGATGCGTACCGCGTGCCCGGCCGGGAGGAGGTGGGAAACATGGACTGGAACTGCACAACGAGTGTTGCGGCCATAGTTGCCCCCGGCCGTGTGCCCCCGTTCGGCGCGCGGTAGGACTCTCCCCCCTTGCGGCACCTCATGGTGGTGTCCGCTGCTCTCGCGATCCCTTGTGTCGCGTCCCGGGGTGTAGGACCGCGCGTCTGCTCCTACGCCTCCGACACAGAATGTGATCGCCTTGACCAAGAAGTCCTCCCCCGGGCGCACCGTGCCCACGCCGGTCCCCCACACCACCGCGAACGCGGCCGAGTTGCCCGATCCGAAGCGGTGGTGGGCCCTCGCCGTCATCGCAGGCGCCCAGCTCATGGTGATTCTCGACGGCACGATCGTGAACATCGCCCTGCCCTCCGTCCAGAACGGACTGGGCATGTCGGATGCGAACCGGCAGTGGGTGATCACCGCATACTCCCTGGCCTTCGGCGGCCTGCTCCTCCTCGGCGGCCGGATCGCCGATCTGGTCGGCCGCAAACGCACCTTCATGATCGGCCTGGTCGGATTTGCCGCCGCCTCCGCGCTCGGCGGTGCGGCCGACGGCCCCGGGACGCTGTTCGCGGCGCGGGCCCTGCAAGGGGCCTGCGCGGCCGTCCTGGCCCCCTCCGCACTGTCACTGCTGACGACGACGTTCACCGACCCCGCCGAGCGCGGCAGAGCGTTCGGGATCTACGGCGCGCTCGCCGGGGGCGGCAGCGCCATCGGGCTGCTGGTGGGCGGCCTGCTCACCGAGTACGCGACCTGGCGCTGGTGCCTGTACGTCAACGTCCCCATCGCGCTGGCCGCCCTCGGCGGCGCGCTGGCCCTCCTCAAGGACAGCCCCGGCCAGCGCGGGGTGCGCCTGGACGTCCCCGGCGCGCTGCTCGCCTCCGGCGGGCTCGTGGCGATCGTGTACGGCTCCAGCGACGCCGAATCCGCCGGCTGGGCCGACCCGTTGGTCCTGACCCTGTTCGCGGCCGGTGTGGTCCTGCTCGCCGTCTTCGTGTGGTGGCAGTCCCACGCCAAGCATCCGATGCTGCCGCTGCACATCGTCAGGGACAGAACCCGTGCGGCGGCGCTTGCGACGATGGGCCTGGCCACCGTCGCCATGTTCGGCGCCTTCCTGTTCCTGACCTACTACCTCCAGGCCATCCTCGACTACTCACCCGTACGGACCGGACTGGCGTTCCTGCCGATGTCCGTCACGATCGTCATCGGCGCGACGCAGATCGCCGCCCGGCTCCTGCCCCACACCGCCCCCCGAAACCTGATGGCCCCCGGCATGCTCCTCGCGGCCGTCGGCATGCTGCTCCTGACCCGCCTGAGTATGAACTCCGCCTACACCACCGGGGTGCTGCCCGCGCTGGTGCTGCTCGGCCTGGGCATGGGACTGACGTTCATGCCGGTCTACGCGACGGCGACCGCCGGGGTCGCCCCGAAGGACGCCGGAGTGACGTCCGCGACCGTCTCCACCTTCCAGCAGATCGGCGGCTCCCTGGGCACCGTCCTGTTGAACACGATCGCGTCGTCCGCCGCCACCCGCTACATCGACGCCCACCCGTCCCGGAGCCAGGGCCTGGAGGAGGGTATGGTGCACGGCTTTACCGTCGCGGCCTGGTGGTCGGCGGGCGTCCTGCTCCTTGCAGCGCTGGTCGCGGCCATGGCCAGGACGCCTGAGAAACCCTAACGAAGTGATCTCCGAGGTCGTCGGACCACTCCGGATCGGATGGTGTTCCAGGGCATCCCGTTCGCGCTCCACTCCGGGATCGCCTCGGAGCACCTGCCGCAGGAACTCGGTGTCGGCTCCGGCATGACCTGCTGACGCCGCTTGGCCAAGTGGTCCGAGTGGGCCGACGCGGGAATGTGGCCCCGGCTGCACGAGGGCCTCCTCGCCGAGCTCCGCAGCGCGAACGCCGCGGACTTCCCCCGGGCCGCGGTCGACAGCTCTCCCGCCCCCGCGTTGAAGGGCGGGCCAAGACCGGACGAAGTTCCGTCGACCGGGGCAGGACGGGCAGCAAGCATCACCTGATGCGCCCGACGCCATATCGGCGGCTTTCAGGTGGGGAGTCAAGGTGAGCAGGTCTGTCCCACCCTCGAGCGCAGGGTGGGGAAGTTCAACAAGCCTCATCAATCGAGAGCGATGAGCTACGCGCCCTCCTCCAACGAGGAGGAGGGGCGAACCCCTTGCCGGACATGCGCCGGGGCCGGTGCGGCAGTCAAGGAGAGCGTTGACAGCTTCTCAGCGGGCCCCGGACCACGGGGGATCACGAGCGCCTACCCCGTGCCGGGTGCCCGGCGGGGACCACCCCTCCCGCACACGCGGGGACCACGGCTGGCCGGGCCCATCCGGACCAGCCAGCCAGGGACCACCCCCGCACGCGCGGAGAGCACCCTGCTCCGAGAGGGCACGCACAACCCGGCACCTTGGTCACCAGATCGAGGTCCTGGACTGTGAACCTGGCCGGTTCTCTGAGCGCAGGCGGCGGCATTGGATCGGCGATCGTGGTGAGTGTGGCGGGCAGGGTAGCGTCGGCCGGGATCGACCGGACGGCCCACTGACCACACCGGAATCGCTGGAAGCGATGCTCGTCATCACCAATGTCGATCACCGCGCGTTGTCCCCAGTTCCGGCGCATGACGCCGCGTGCCCCGGGTGGAGCCACTAGCTCGCCGAGGTAGCCGTAGCCCCGGGGGCGACGCGGTCGATATGGCTGGTGCGGTTGTTCGGCAGAGCTATCGCAGGCGGCGACACCGATCTTGCGGGTGTGTCGGTCCCACTGTCGGGGCAGCCGCAGCGTCGCCCGGTTCCGGCGCGGCGGCCGGGAGCACACCGAGTGGATCCACCCGAGAGGCTTACCCGTCAGGTCTTTCTGAGGTTGGCGAGCGATCTCGGCATGCTTCGCGGCGACGTCAGCCCTAGCGTTTACAGGTCGTCGGGCATGAGCCGGAAGGCTTTGTGGCCGGTCAGGGGTCGGACCATGCGGAAGTGGCGGTCCGTGGTGAACACGGCGTCGGTTCGGTACGCGGCAGCCAGGGCCACGTTCATTGCATCGGTCAATCCAATGCCCTTCCCTCCGTCAGCGTCTGCGTACCCTTCGGCGACAGCGATCGCTGCGCTCAGGTGCTCGGAGACAGAGGGCACCTCGAACCGACGGGTGGCCGTGTTGCGTTCGATGAACCGGGCCGCGGTCAAAGCCTTGCGGGGCCCGCCCCTTGCCGCGATCAGGTAGTCCAGTTCGGCCAGAACCATGGGGGAGACGATGAGATGACTGATGGCTGCCAGCGCCTCTTTGTGCTCCTCGTACCCGGTGAGTTTCGGGTCGAGCAGGCGGTAGAGGGCGTTGGTGTCGGCGATGGCGACCAGGCTCACGAACCCATCCCCCTGAGCACGTCGTCGATCTCATCGTTGGTGAGGTCAGGAAGGTCGAGCTCCGGCAGGTCGATGGGTCCCATGGGATCCGTGGGGTACGGGGGGATGTCCTCGTCGAGGATCGGGACGAGGCGCGCGACGGCGACGCCGTTCTTGGTGACGACGACGGTCTCGCCCCGTGCTGCAGCGGCGAGGATCTGCGAGGACTTCTGATTGAACTCGCGGGCTGTGGTCTCCATGTAGTACATGTTACTACTGCGCAGGCTCCATCCTCGGGCGAAGAGGGCGGCGCCTCACCTACTGGCAAGGCGCCACGATGTGCGGCCAGATGCTTTGCCCGCACATCGGCCCACGCTCCGAGCCCGGCGGTCGGGTCGGGTCTGTCTCGTGTGTGAGGGGCTGCCGTGAGGAATGTTGGTGATGTGGCTTGGTTATGTACGTCATGGACTCGTGGTGAGGGGTGGCGGGTATGTCTGTTACTCAGATCGATCTCGATGATGAGGCGCTGGCCGAGGCGATGCGGTTGATGGGTGTCTCGACGAAGAAGGAGACGGTCAACGCGGCTCTGCGGGATTATGTGGCGCGCTTCAAGCGGCTGGAGGCTGCGGAGAGGCTGGCCGCGCGGGGTGAGCGGGGTGAGTTCGAGG
Organism: Streptomyces flavofungini; assembly: GCF_014650815.1. Classification (GTDB taxonomy): domain Bacteria; phylum Actinomycetota; class Actinomycetes; order Streptomycetales; family Streptomycetaceae; genus Streptomyces; species Streptomyces flavofungini. Next base: position 206,403 of record NZ_BMVR01000001.1, on the reverse strand, counting down.
CTGCGGCTGTTGCTCATGCCGCGGCCAAGGACGCCCGGCGGGCTGCCTTCGGGTGATCACGTACCTTCTCGATGCTTCCGCCCTGTGGCGCCTCTTCCGTACGCCGGGGGCGTTGCGGCCCTGGGAAGGGCACATCGCCGCCGGCGTGTTCCATGTCTGTGGGCCCACGAGGGCGGAGTTCCTCTGCTCGGCGGCCAGTCCGGCGCACCGTGATGAGCTGGCCGAAGAGCTGGATGGTCTCTGCCGGTTCTCGCCGGTGCCCAAGGACGCGTGGCGCTGGGTCGATACCGCGCAGTACAAGCTCACCCAGCGCGGGCAACACCGCGCCGCCGGAGCCATCGATCTCCTGGTGTGTGCGACCGCCGTCCATCACGGCCACACGGTGCTCCACGTGGACAACGACTTCGCCACCGTGGCGGCGGTCCTCAAGGAAGTGCAGCAACGAGACGTACGCGCCTGACCGGTGTTAAGACGGATCCCTGCCTGCTGCTCCATCGCCCAGCCAAAGCGGCCCACCATCTGCATTCACCTTTCAGCTGACGGGTCGAGGCGCCGGCGTGGAAGCGACGCACGGTCCGAGGTCACCCTGGGACCACCCCCGTATGCGCGGGGACCACTTCATCGAGATCACCACCGGCAACCCGGTCGTGGGACCACCCCAGCAGGCGCAGGGACCACAGGGCGAGCCGGGTCGGCCACGCCTTGCTGTCGGGACCACCCCCGCAGGTGCGGGGATCACAGGCCGTGACCTGCGGCTTCAGGCGGCTGGCAGTGGGTTTCTCCATACTTTGCCAGACACCGATATTCCGCCTCAATATCTATGAATTGCCACCAGGCGTCCGGACAGAACTTTGTAGTTGCACCTGCGGGATCCCAAGCCGTCGGTGCAACTCTGTGTCTGCTGCCGGTGCGGTCCGATGGCGAAGCCGCACCGGGGAGTGCACCCAGTGAGGGCGTGCAGGTGCCTGCCCTAAGAGAGGAGCCTTCTCCGCTCCAAGCCGAGCATTGCGGCTCGAACGGGCCTCGGTAGCCGGTGAGGCGATTGCCTCACCGCGCCGGATCGAGCGGGACTGAAGAGGACCAGGCGTGATCGAATCAGCTAGAGATGTCCGGTTCCCCGGCAAAACCGCAGGTGAGATGGCTCGCCCGGTTAGGTTCGAGTCCCGCCCGCCCCACCACCCGGCACGGGTGCAGAAACGATCTGACCTGGCCTTCTCCGACCCCGGACCGATGCTGTCGGCCGGGGTCGCGTGCTGCCGGGACCCGGCGTCAGCCGGGCGTTCCGCGGTGATCGACTCGTTGGTGTGAATGTGCGGGGCGCGCTTCCCGCGCCCCGGCTCCCGGGACCGGCCCCGCGAGGGCTCACCTCACAGCTCGTCGCGTGCCTCTCGTCGCCTGTGTGCGATCGCCGCGAGCAACGTGCCTGCCGCGAGCAGCGCCGCGGCGATCCCCGACACCATCCAGATGTCCCCGGATCCGGTGTCCGGCAGCGGTGGTGTCGGGGTCGTCTCCGAGGGCGAGGGGGACGGGGAGTCCGACGGGGAGGGGGAGTCCGAGGGGGACAGGGAAGGGGAGGGGGAGTCCGACGGCGAGGGTGACGGGGAGGGGGAGTCCGACGGTGAAGGCGAGGGGGAGGGGGAGTCCGACGGCGAGGGTGACGGGGAGGGGGAGTCCGACGGCGAAGGCGAGGGGGACGGGGAGTCCGACGGTGAAGGTGAAGGCGACGGGGAGTCCGAGGGCGAGGGTGACGGGGAGGGGGAGTCCGAGGGCGACGGTGACGGCGACGGGGACTCTGACGGAGATGGGGACTCTGACGGGGACGGCGACGGTGACGGGGTGGGATGGATCTCGTCGACCACCCACGGTGCTTCCGTCGCGAGCAGCCGTCGTGTCGTGCCGTCGGGCTGGCGTCGGTCGCCGGCGATGGCGACCTTGTTCCAGGTGCGCTCGCCGCCCTCGAACGGCTCCCCGTCGGGGCCGCGCTCGGGCACGTCCATGGTCCAGCGCAGCGCGTAGCGCTCTCCGGCCGAGAACACATGGTCGCCGAAGTCGAAGCGGACCGAGCGGATCCGGCTCCAGTCGGTGACCTGGCCGGCGGGCAGGAAGGACGGGTCGGGCCGGCCGCCGCACTGGAAGGGGGCGCTGCCGTCCGGGGTGTTGTCCATCTCGGGGCGGCACGGGTCGGCCTTCTCCGAGTAGGTGATGGTCACGGGCGCCGAGCCCGCGTCGATCGGCCCGGTGAGCCGGGGCCGCCACTGGCTGGTGACGTCGTCCCCGTACCGGCCGCTGGTGACGCCCGTGGTGCCGGGGGCGGGCAGCAGGTCGTAGGCGACGACGTTGGTGAGGGTGGTGTTGCCCATGTTGCCGAGCACGGTGCGGTACTCGACGGTGCCGCCGATCGTCGACCGGCCGATCTCGTCCTCCTTGCCGGGGACCTCCGCCGAGCCCTGGAACGCGTCGTCCTCGTCGCCCTTGACCTCCTTGGTGACGAACAGCGCGGAGGACTCGGCGATCGCGAAGTCGTCGGTGGCCTCGGCGACGTTCTCGCCGGTGTCGCCGTCGCCGTCGATGTCGTGCCGGTCGGTGGTGCGGGTGTTGATGGGCCGCTCGGCGTCGTAGAGCCCGGCGCGGTTGCCCGCGTAGTCGGCGTCGCCCGGTGAGCCGCCGTAGGTGCCGCTGGCGACGCCGGGCTCGACGGTCGTGCGGAAGGTGTAGACGCAGGCGGAGTCGTCGGCGGGGATCTCGGCGCCGGGCTCGGCGGTGAGCTCGACGCGGGTGCGGCCGCCGGGGATCGCGGGGGCCTCGGTGACCGTCTCGGTGAAGCGGTCGCCCGCGGGGCAGTAGTCGGGCTGGTCGTCCGCGAGGCTCCAGGAGCCCCGCACGTAGGCGAGCTGGCGGGGCACGAGGTCCACGAAGCGGGGGCGCAGCGGTGAGGAGCCGGTGCGGTAGCGGTCGTTGGTGAGGGTCACGGTCCAGGTGTGGCCGCCGCCGGGGCCGACGGGTGCCGGTTCGGTGGACTTGGCGAGCTCGGGCTGGGAGACCTCGGGCTCGATGTGGAAACTCGCGCAGGACTCCTCCTCGGCGGTGCCGCTGCCGCCGGTGAGGCCGAGGCGGGCGCAGTTGTCGATGTCGCCGCGGCCGTCGGGGATCTCGGAGCCGTCGGCGCGGCCGGAGATCTGCACGACGAGGTTGCTGCCCGCGGGCAGGCGCGGCACGTCGACGCGTACGGCGACGAGGGCGCCCGTCCGGCTGAGGTCGATGGTCTGCCCGGACGGTGTGATGGTCTCGGTGCTGCCGTCGCGCCGGGTCACGACCACCGACCAGTCGCCGCCGTAGGTTCCGCCGGACGGGGTGGACAGGCTGAGGGTCCGGGGGTCGAACCCGGCGGGCAGGGTGTCGCCGATGCGGGCGTCCGCGGCGTCGGTGCCGGTGTTGGCGAAGCGCAGGACGTACGAGACGCGCTGGCCGTTCGCGGCGAGCGGCGGGTCGACGGACTTGTCGAGGGTGCCGGACACCTCGCCGCCGCCGGAGCCGACGACGGTGTCGGCCGTGTCGGACCTGGTGATCTTCTCGGTCTCCGGCCCGTACGGGTCGCCGGTGACGGACGCGGTGTCGGTGAGGGTGGTGCCGTCGGCGACGCCGTCGCGCACCTTCACGCGGATCTCGTGCACGACGCCGTAGGGGTAGCTCTTCACCTGCGCCAACTGGTCGCCGGGCCGGTCGGGTTCGGTGTCGACGGGCCAGGTGACGGTGCGCGTCGCCGCGTCGTAGGTGTAGCCCGCGGGGGTGGCGTCGACGAGGTCGACGCCCTCGGGCAGCACATCGGTGAGGACGGCGTTCTCCAGGGCGAGGTTGCCGCGCGGGCGGTTGGCGTTACGGGGGTCGTTGGTGGCGGTGACCTTGTACGTGAGGGTCTCGCCGGGCCGGGCGCGGGAGGGGCCCTCCTTGCGGATCGCCGGGTTCGGCTCGGCGGTCACCTCGACGACGGCGTCGTCGGTGCTCGGGGTGCCGTCGCCGTTGGCGGCCGTCGCCGACATCTCCGCCCGCTGGCCGCCCGGCGGTGTCCAGTAGTCCTCGGTGGGCCAGCTGACGGTGAGCTGGGAGCTCTGCCCGCTGGCGATGGAGCTGTACGCGACGGTCACCGTGCCGTCGTCGTTCGCGGTCACACCGGTGACGCCCGGCGGGTAGGGCTGCGACACGACGCCCTTGCCGGAGGCGCCGGGCGGGGGCGTGAAGGTGACGGTCACGTCCTGGCAGTCGCCCGGGATCGAGCACTGGATGAACCCGTTGTACGTGACGTGGTCGCCCGCGGGCACCGGCGACGTGCCCGGGTCGAGCCGGACACTCATCCGAGGGTCGGCGCGGGCCTCGCTGTCGTGGGGCACGAGGGCGAGCGCCGCGAGGGCCGCGACGAGCACGGCCACCGTGGCGACGAGGGCGCGACGGTACCGAGGAGCGATGGGGACCACAGCACTTCCGACCACGAGGGGACCTGAGGACGCGTCAACTGTGGGCTGGTGGGGGGCGGATTCGACCGCTACGACAAGGCGTTAAGCGCACGTTTCACCTGAAAGGCCCTGCCTCCGGGCCGGGGGCCCGGGGACCGGTCCGCCGACGCCGTCGGCCGCGGCCGGGACCGTCCTGCCCCGCACGGACGTTCCGCGTCGCGCACACGGCCCGTCCGCACCGCGGCACCCCGTGAACGTTGGAGCACACGGGCGCTTCAGCAACCTGACCGGCGCGGGCGGCTTCGCCACGTACGAGGTGCTGCGCGGGGCCGGTCGTTCTTCCGGGCAGCGCGGGACCCGTCCCGGGCCGCTCCCCCTAGCGTGCCGTCCGCGGTGAGCGGTTCGAGGCGAGGGAGAGGACGAGGTCGACAGGTGGGATCGATGGCGGATGACGGGTGTGGGCCCGGGAGCGGGCGGGGGTCCGGGAGCGGGTGTGGGCCCGGGAACGGGGGCGTGCACTATCCCGAGTACCGGGTCGGGATGGGCGCGCGGGGGCTCGGGCTGCCGGGGCTCGGCCTGGTGGGGATCACCGCCGGGCTCGCGCAACTGGCGCGGACCGGGGCGCCGCTGTGGGTGCTCCTGGGGCTGCCGGTGCTGCTCGTGGTGCTGTACGCCCTGACGCGCGTCGCGTTCCGGCGCAGCGCCACCCTCACCGGGCCCGAAGGCGTCGAGGCGCGGGGGCCGTTCGGCGGGCGCTTCGTCGCGTGGCGGGACGTGCAGGCCATCGAGGTCGAGGGCAACCCGGCGGCGGCCGTCGACGCCGGTGTGGCGCGGGAGTTCGTCCACCTCTACGACCGCCAGGGCCACCAGGTCCTGCTGCCCCACGTCAACAGCCGCAACCTCTTCGCCCTGCACGAGGACGTACGCGAGCTGCGCGCCCTGTGGGAGCTGCGGCGGGGCCCCGACTGGGCGGCGCTGCCCGAGGCCGCCGCCCGGATCGCGCGGGCGCGCCGCTCCACCGACCGCAACAGCGCGTGGCTGCGGGGCATCGCCGCCGGAGCGGGCGCGATGGTCGTCACCGCCGTCGCCTTCGTCGCGCTGCTGCTCGGCGGCGCCCTGGACGACCTCGACGGGCCCGCGGCCGCCCTGCTGTCCCCCGTGATGATCATGGTGGTGCCGGGGGTGGTCTGCGCGGCCGTCGTCGCCGTGGCCGAAGTGCTTCGCAGGAGAGGTCGAGACCGTGAACGTCACCGTCGGCGGCGACCCCTCCGACAAGCGGCTGCGCCGTCTCGCCACCACCTTCGCGGGTGCGGCGGTGGCTGAACTCCACGCCGACTAGGGCACATTGGGCGGGCCGGGCCGGGGGCTGTGGGCCCCGGCGGGCCTTCGGGAGGGGTCCCGGACCGCTGGCGCACACTGACGGGAAGGCGCGGGGCGGCGGGGGACGCGCACCCGGGCGCCACGAGCGCGGCCGACGGGAGACCGACCATGACCAGCGAGGCCACGAACAGCGAAGCCACGAAGAGGCAGGCCATGAACCGCGAGGCCATGAACCGTGAGGCCGCGGACCGCGCGGCCGCGAAGAGGCAGGCCACGGGCAGCGAGGCCGCGACCAGCCAGGCCATGAACCCCGAGGCCACGGACAGCCAGGCCACGGACCGCCAGGCCACGGACCGCGAGGCCGCGAACCGCCAGGCCACAGCCAGCCAGGCCGCGAACCCCGAGGACCCGACCAGCCAGCCCACGAACCCCGAGGCCACAACCAGCCAGTCCGCGAACCGCCAAGCCGCCAACCGCCAGTCCGCGAACCGCCAAGCCGCCAACCGCCAAGCCGCCAACCGCCAAGCCCCGCCCCGCCCAAGCAGCCCCGCCCGTAACGCCACCCTCGCGCGTGGCGTCGCACCCGCTCGCCCCGGCACCCTGCACGCCCGCTCGGTGACCGGCGCCGTCAAGGTGCCCCCGCGGCAGGGGCTGACGCTGGCGTTCGGGCGCGGGGAGTTGCCGGAGGTCGCCCTGGCCGTCGGCGAGCACGACCTGATGGTGAGCCGTCGGCACGGGGAGCTGACGTACCGGGGGCACCAGTGGTGGCTGCGCAACACCGGGCAGCAGCTCGTCCGGCTGCCCCGCGGCCGCATGCTGCACGCCAGCACCGAGCCGGAGCCGATCGCCACCGGCTACACCCCGCTGTTCGTCCGCGGCTCCGGCTACCGCGAGCACCTCGTGGAGCTGTACGTGACCGGCCCCGACGACCCGGGCCTCGTCGCACGCCGCAGTGCGGAGACCGTGCCGCCCAGGCGGTGGGCGCTCGACGACGACGAGCGGCTGCTGCTCGTCGTCCTCGGACAGGAGTACCTGCTGTACGAGGAGGGGCCGCGCCCCCTGACGTACAGCCGGGCCGCGGAGCAGCTCGCCTATCTGCGGCCCGACGGCAACTGGGGCGAGCGCCGGATCGAGTACCGCGTCGAGGTCGTCCGGCGGCGGCTGCACGACAGCGGCTTCCCGCACGCGCTCCTGCACGACAACTCCCTCGGCCGCCCCTCCGACAACAGCCTCCTGCACAACCTGCTGCGGGGACTCGTCGAGTCGACGACCCTCGTCCCGCCGGACCTGTGCCTGATGGACGACGACGGGGATGACGAGAGGGGTGATGAGGGGAGTGATGACGAGGGTGACGATGGGGGCGGTGCTGGTGAGGGCCCTGCGGGTTAGGTGGTCGGGGGCTGCCCCAGGCACTCCATGAGGTGCACCGCCGCGTCCCGCGCGGACGCCGGTGCGCGGTCGTCGCCGTACAGCCGCCGCGCTGTGCCCCACAGGGCCTCGACGGTGCGCGCCGAGCCGATGCCGGTGACCCGCGGGGCGAGGTCCGTGATCAGTGTCTCCGCGTCGGACCAGGCACCGGCGCCGGTCAGGGCGGCCAGGAGGTGGGCGGTGAACAGGTGGCGGTAGGACGGGCCGGGGGCCGTGGCGGCGCCGCGCAGGAGGGGGATGGCGCGGGTGAAGTCCCGTAGCCGGGATCTGATCCAGCCCCGGTGGCCGGTGAGTTCCCCCTCGTCGATCCACCAGGCCCACGCCGGGTCGTGGCGCGAGACGCCGTCGAGGAAGCGGCTCTCGGCGCGGGTCAGGAGGGCCAGGGGTTCGCGGCGGGCGCCGAGCATCGCCGTCGCGTGGGCCTCGCGGAGCAGGACCAGGCTCGCCACCCGGGGCGGCAGCGGGCGCGGGCCCCGGGCGCGGGCGGCGGCCGTGCGGGCGGCGCGGGGGTGGCCGGTGTGGGCGAGGAGCATGCTGTCGTTGAGCAGTGTGAGGCGGGCCGTCCAGCGGTCGCCGCAGAGCTCGGCGAGGGCGAGCGCGCGGGCGTTCATCCGGTGGGCGGCGCCGTGGTGCCCCGCGTCGAACAGGATCCAGCCGATCACCTCGCACAACTCCGCGAGCACCGCGAGCCGGTCGCTGCCCGCACCCGCGAGGGCGGCGGGGGCGGCGGTCACCTCGGGCACCTCGCGCACGACCGCCCGCACCAGGGGGACGGCGGCGGCCCCGCCCCCGGTGGAGTCCAGGTCGATCAGCCGCCGGGTGACGGCGAGGAGGGCGCCGAGGTCAGCACGATCACGGAAGTCATCGCGGTCCTGGCTGCCCGGGCTCATACCCAGACCCGGGCCCACGCCCATGCCCGCACTCACGCCCGCACCCACGCCCAGCCCTCCTCCCCGCACTGCCCCGGCCCGGCCCTCCCTTGATCATGCCAAACCAGGGACCTGACCTCGGAGGGCCGCCCGAGCCACCCCTAAGCGGCCCCGAACGCCGCCTCCGCCCGGGCGGGCGCCCCCGCGCCGTCCCACTCCATCCGCGACCACGGCAGCGCGAGCTCGTCCAGGGACGACACCGAGCGGGGCGCCAGGTCGTCGAGGTCGGCGGCACCGGCGTGCCGGGCGAAGACCGTGTCGACGTAGCGGTGGCCGGTGTCGGCGGCGAGGAACACCGTGGTGCCGCCGGGGACCTGGGCGTGTTCCCAGCGGGCCGCCGCGTAGCTCGCGCCGGTGGACAGGCCCGCGAAGACGGCGTGGCGGCGCAGCAGGGCGACGCTGCCGGAGAGGGCGGTGTCGAACGACAGCCAGTGGACGGTGTCGTACGCGGCGTGCGACACGTTGGCGAACGGGATCGAGCTGCCGATCCCCGCGATGATGATCTCCGGGTCGGCCACGTGCTCGCTGCCGAACGTGACGCTGCCGAAGGGCTGCACGCCCGCGAGCCGCACCGGGCCCGCGCCGTCCGCACGCAGATAGCGGGCCAGGGCGCCCGTCGACGCGCCCGAGCCGACCCCGCCGACCAGCGTGAGCGGCGAGCCGTCCGCGGGGGCCGCCGCGCGGACGCGGTCGGCGATCGCGCGGTAGCCGAGATAGTGGATGTCGTCGTGGTACTGCCGCATCCAGTGGTACTCGGGGTGCGCGCGCAGGATCTCGTGCACGCGGGCGACCCGCCGCTTCTGGTCCAGCTTCAGGTCGGCGCTCGGCGGCATCTGCTCCAAGTGGGCGCCCAGGATGTCGAGTTGGGTGCGCAGGGTGTGGTCGACGGTGGTGGAGCCGATGATGTGGCAGCGCATGCCGTAGCGGTGGCAGGCCAGGGCGAGGGCGTACGCGTAGATGCCGCTGGAGCTGTCGAGGAGGGTGTCGCCGCGGCGCACCGCGCCGGTGTCGAGCAGATGGCGGACCGCGGCGAGCGCCGACACCACCTTCATGGTCTCAAAGCGCAGGCAGATGAGCCCCTCGTCGACACGTATCAGGTCGGGGCGGCCGATCGCCTCCGCGATGTGCTCGTCCGTCTCGGCTCTCTCGGACCTCTCGTCCCTCTCGGACCTCTCGTCCATGGGTGGGCTCCTCGCTGATGGGTGAACTCGGGCAGGGGATGGGGGAACGGGGCGGAAGGCGCGGGGCGTGCGGGGTGGAGCCCTGCGAGGTCGTCGCGAAGGTGTACGTCGCCGGGATGCCCGCCGCCGCGAGCGCCTGGGAGCAGCGGCGCAGCCGACCCCGCAGGTCCGGCGCCGCCGGGTCGAACAGCAGGCCCGCCACATTGCCGCTGTGCGCGACCTGCACGCCCACCGCGCCGACCCGGCCCGCGATCGCCGTCAGCTCCCCGAACTCCTCGTGCGGAAGCACGCGTTGGCCGCGCCGGGCGCTCTCGGTCGCGACATGGCCGAGCAGCACCGGATCCGCCGTGGCGACGGCCCGCCGCAGCAGGGCGCGCAGCCGCTCGTACGCGCGCACGTCCTCGTCGTCGTACCCGCGCGTCGGCAGCGCGAGGGTGTCCACCGGCCGCCCGCCGCCGAGCGCGCAGCCGACGACGACCGCGGGCGGCAGCGCGGCGCCGAGCTCCTCAAGGACCCGGCCCTCCCGCTGGGCGAACAGGAGCGGGCGGCCGTCCAGCATCAGCGGGTCCGACGCCCGCTCGGCGCGCACCGCGAGCCGCGCGATGGCCTCCGGCGCGAGGCGCACGCCGAACGCGTCCGCGACCGCGCGCACCGCGGCGATCACATCACTGCTCGACGAGCCCATGCCGAGGCCCACGGGGATGGCGCCCGTGAGCCTCAACTCGCCGCCGCACAACGGCTCCTGGCAGTGCGTCGCGCACTCCGCCATCGCGTACGTGGCGGCCCGCAGCGCCTTGGTGCGGTCGGCGGGCAGCACCGTCACGTCCTCGGCCCCCGGGCGGCGTACGAACTCCGCGCGGGTGCCGAGGGCGGCCATCGGCAGGGTGACCAGACCGGCGCGGCGCCGCCCGTGGTCGTCGAGGAAGACGCCCTGCAGGATCTCGCCGTGGTGACAGGCGGCGTGGCCGGTGCCGGTGCCGGGGGTGGTGCCCGTGCCGGGGGTCGTGCCCGTGCCCGTCCCGGGGCCGTCCTTCGGCGCCCGGTTCGTCACGACCCGCCCTTCGCACGCGGCGCCGCCCGGTACCGGTACAGCGCCGTCGGCTCGGCGCTGAACTGGGAGAACGGGAACGGCTCCGCGGACAGCGCGGTCACCCCCGCGCCCAGGAACGCCCGGGCCACCGCGCTGCCCGACTGCGCGTACACGATCAGCGGCACGCCGCGTTCGCGGCAGCGGGCGAGGATCGTGTCGAAGGTGCCGTTGCTGAGGGTCATGCCGGTGGCGACGACGGCGTCGGCCGCGGCGAGCACCTCGTGCATGTCGTCGCTGACGGGGTCGCCCCACTGGGTCGTGCGCAGATTGAGGTCGCAGGGCAGCGGATCGCCGCCGCGCTCGCGGATCGCCGCGACGAGCGGGTTGACGACGCCGATCAGCGCGACCCTGGCGCCCGGCGCGATGTCGAGGAGGCCCGCGATGGCCGTGTCCCGCGCCACCGCGCGGACCTCCGGCGGACCCGCGGGCAGCGTCACCGGCTCGGCTCCGGGGGCCTCGCGGTGCGGGGCGACGGCGGCCAGGTACGCGTCGAGCGCGGCCGTCCGCAGCGCCCTCGGCGCCTCCCGGAGCAGCGTGGCCAGCGAACTGCCCGACGCGTCCCGGCAGATGGCCGGGTCGATCTCGCCCGCCTCGAAGGCGCAGCCGCCGAAGGCCCCGCCGACGCGCACGAGGACGTACTGGTTGAGGTAGGTGACATCGCCGCCCGCGAGACGCGTGCCGTGGTGGATCCAGAACACGCTGGTCGCGGTCAACTCGGCCGGATCGGGGCCGAGTTCACCGGAGAGTACGGCGGACAGGAGTTCGTCGACGGTCTTCACGCGAGTCCTCCGCGGATGAGCTGGGCGGGCTGGGCGGCCTGGGTGGACTGGGCGGACTGGGAAGCGGACCGGGGCGCGCGCTCGAACTTGAGGAGGAACGTCAGCACGCCGTCCTCCCAGTCGTGCAGATGGTCGACCTCCGCCGTGAAGCCCCTGGCCAGCGCGTCCCCGACGATGGCCCGCAGATCGGCGGTGTTGGACACGATCACGTACACCTCACCGCCCGGCGCGAGCAGCTCCCGCTCGGCGAGCTGCGCGAAGAACCGCGCGAGCAGCGGCGCGCCCACGCACACATTGCGTACGACGTCGGGGTCCTCGCTGACCTGCTGGCTGACCGCGGGCGGATTGAACGTCACGACGTCGAGCCGGACGCCGTCGGGCAGTCCGGCGAAGAGGTCGCCGACGACCGGGACGAGGTCCGCGCCCGAGCGCTCGCCGACCAGCCGGGCGTAGTGCCGGGCCGCCGTGGCGACGCTCTCGGGGTGCACGTCGAGCGCGTAGATCTCACGGGCCCCGCGCACGCCCGCCGCCACCGCCTCCACACCGAGCCCGGCGCCCATCGCCGCGTACCGGCGAAAGCGCGTCTCGATGCGGCCGTCGAGCAGCCGCTCGTGGATGAGGCGGCTGGTCCAGCCGGGTATGAACACGCCGGGCGGCACGTCGAAGGACCAGCCGTTCCAGGTGTACGAGCGGGGGGTGTGCAGGTCCGCCTTGGGCTGGTTGAGCGCGACGATGCGCTCGGCGGGCAGCGGCGGCGGAAGCTGGTCGAGCAGGGCGGCTCCGGTGGCCTTGCTGTCCATCAGATCTCCTTGGGAGTGGGGGAGTCGGCGGGTTCGGGGGAGGGGGTGTCGGTGGACGGGGAGGGGAGCGGGCCGGCCGGGGGCGCGGCGACAGGGCCCCGGTAGGTGACCGCGAAGTGCCCGAGCGCGTCCGGCCCCGTCACCGCGTCCACCTCGAACACCTCGGCGAGGAGCCCGGGCGTCAGGACGTCCGCCGGTGGGCCGTCGGCGACCAGGCGGCCGTCGTGCAGCAGGAGCAGGCGGTCGCAGTAGCGGGCGGCGAGCGACAGGTCGTGCAGCGCGACCAGGACCGTCTGGTCGGTGGCCGCGAGCAGGCCGAGCAGTTCCAACTGGTGCTTCACGTCGAGGTGGTTGGTCGGCTCGTCGAGCAGGATCGCGTACGGCTGCTGGGCCAGGGCGCGGGCGATGTGGGCGCGTTGGCGCTCGCCGCCCGACAGGGCCTTCCAGGGGCGTTCGCGCAGGCCGGTCAGGCCGAGGCGGGCGAGGGCCGCGGCCACGACGGCCCGGTCCCGCGCGCCGAAGCCGCGCCACCGGTCGCCGAAGGGCGTCCGGCCGAGGCCCACCACGTCGGCGACCCGCAGATCGCTGTCGGTGTCGGCGGCCTGCTCCACGAACGCGACGTGCCGGGCGATCCGGCGCGCGCTCCACGACCGGATCGGCTCCTTGTCGTACGAGACCGAGCCGGACGTCGGTGTGCGCAGCCCCGCGAGACAGCGCAGCAGGGTGGACTTGCCGGAGCCGTTGGGGCCGATCAGGCCGACGGTCTCGCCCGGCGCGACGTCCAGGCCGACGTCGGTCAGGATGCGCTTGCCCGCCACGGACCAGGCGAGGCCTTCGGCGGTGATCCTCACAGCTCCCCCCGCTTCCGCAGCACCAGCAGGAACAGCGGCACGCCGAGCAGCGCCGTGAACACCCCGACGGGCACCTCCTGCGGCGCGAACGCGACCCGTGCGAGCGCGTCCGTCCACACCAGGAACACCGCGCCCACCAGCGCCGACAGCGGAAGGAGCGTCCGGTGCAGCGGCCCGACGAGGAACCGCACGCCGTGCGGCACGATCAGGCCGACGAACCCGATGGCGCCCACCGACGCCACCGCCACCGCCGTCATCAGCGACGTCACGACGAGCAGCACCCAGCGCGTCGTACGGACGTCCACACCGAGCGACGACGCCGTGTCCGTACCGAACGAGAACCCGTCCAGGGCCGTCGAGTTGAGCCACAGCACGAGCAGGCCCACCGCCGTCACCGCGGCCGTCACCGCCGTCGTGTCCCAGCGTGCCGGGGCCATCGAGCCGAGCAGCCACTGCGTGATCGCCCGGATCGCCTCGGAGTCGCCGGACGCCATCAGGACGAGCGACGTCAGCGCCGTGAAGAGCTGTGACACGACCACGCCGGTCAGGACCACCCGCACCGAGTCCAGGCCGCCCTTCCTGAGCAGCAGCATCAGCAGCCCGAACGAGACCAGCGCGCCCACGAACGCGCCGCCGGTCACCCCGAGCGAGGCGGACCCGACACCGAGCACGACGACCGCGACCGCGCCCGTCGACGCCCCCGAGGAGATGCCGAGCAGATACGGGTCGGCGAGCGCGTTGCGCGTGATCGCCTGCAGCGCCGCACCGCACACCGCGAGCGAGGCCCCGACGAGCGCCGCCATCACCACCCGCGGCACCCGCAGCTCCCAGATCAGCGAGTCCACCAGACGCGGCAACGGCTCGACGTCCAGGCCCAGATGGAACCCGGCCGTGCGCACCACGTCGGCGTACGAGACGTCGGTGGTGCCGATGCGGACGGACACGACGAGGGAGAGGACCAGGGCGAGGCCGGTGAGGAGGTAGAGGGTCGCCGTCGAGGGGGCGGACAGGCGGGAGCGGCGAGCTGTTGGAGCTGGTGCGGGGGCGGAGTCCAGGGTGGGCGCCCCCGCGGTCGCCGTGCTTGCCGCAGGCGTGGCGGTCGCCGTGGACTCCGGGATCCCGCGGGCCGAGGGGTGCAGCAGGTCCGCGACACCCCCCGCGCCCCCCGGGCCCCCGACGCCTGGTTCCGGCCCGGCGGCCACCGGCGCACGGGCCTCCGCGCTAGCGGACATACCCGAGGTCCTTCATCCCGGCCGCGAGGCGCGGCAGCGCGCCGACCGTGCGGACCGACGGGTCCATCTCGGTGCCGGGGATCTCGATGAACCGCTTCTTCCCGACGGCGTCGAGCTTCGACATCACCGGGTTCGCCCGGATCGCCTTCAGCTTGTCGGCCGCGCTGTCGCCGGGCTTGCCGCGTTCGGACAGGTCGCCGATCACGATGAAGTCCGGGTCGCGCTCGGCGATCTGCTCCCAGGTGACGGTCGGCCAGTCCTCGTCGATGTCGTCGAAGGCGTTCTTCGCGCCGACGGTCCGGCTCATCTCGCTGGGGATCGCGCTCTTGCCCGCGACGTACGGGGTGTCGCCGTACACGGAGTACAGCCACACGACGGTGGGCTTGCCCTTGACCCGGTCCGCGGTCTTCGCCGCCTCGGCGAGCGTGGCCCGCTGGTCCTTGACCAGCTTCGCGGCCCGCTGCTCGACGCCGAAGATCCGGCCGAGGTCCCGGTAGTCCTGGAAGAGCAGCTCGAACGGTGACTTCGTGCCCTCGGCGGCGTTCTGCTTCGGGCAGTCCACCGCGCTCACGAACGACGGCAGGCCGAGGCCGGCCAGCTCCTCGCGGGTGCCGACGCGGTCCTTGGTGAAGTAGTCGGTGAAGCCGCCGAGGGTGAAGTCCGGTGTCGCGGCGCGCAGTTGCTCGCTCGTGAGGATCTTCGGGCTGAGCACGTCGACCTTGTCGTACGCCTTCTTGTACTCGGGCGCGATCTTCGTCTTCAGGTTGGACGTACCGGCCATGCGGTTCTGGAGGCCGAGTTCGAGCAGCACCTCCGTCGAGGACTGGTCGAGGGCCACGGCGCGCTCGGGCGGCACGTCGAAGCTCAGCTTCCGGCCGCAGCTCGTGACGGTCGTCTCCCGGCCGCCCGCCTTGTCGTCCGACGCGGAGCCGCCGCCGTCGGAGGACGAACAGCCGACGGCCGTGAGGGCGAGGGCGAGGGCGGCTATGCCGAAGCGGGCGGGGTGGCGGTGACGCATGGGACCTCCGGTCTCGGGTGGGACGCGATAAGGGTACTGTAATGGCAATCATTTTCATTAAAGGGTCCCGGGGTGGGCTCCGCCGCTCGGCGGCGGCTCACGGGGCATCGTCAACTACCGCTCTTCGCAGGTCAGTTGGGTGCCGGGACGGGGCCGCATAACGATTTCGAGATCCGTCCGGGGGCCGGGAGAGGTCCGTGCGGACGGCCGGAGAGAGGAGTACGTGACGTGACGACTACGCCGATACGGACGGGCGACGGGGTGGGGAAGGCCGAGGGGGGCGAGGGAGCCGACGGGGCCGATGCGGTCGACGGGGCGGGCCGAGGGCCGGGGGTGCTGCGGGATCTGGGCTTTCTGCGGCTCTGGGGCGCGACCACCGCGTCCGGGCTCGCGACCTGGGCGCTGCCCTTCGTCCTCGGGCTCGCCGTCCTCGACCGCACCATCGGCGCGGCGACCCTCGGCCTGCTGCTCGCCGCCCGTACCGCGGGCTTCCTCGTCGCCGTCGCCGTCGGCGGTGTCCTCGCCGACCGGTACTCGCGGCGCGGCGTCGTCCTCTGGGCGGGCCTCGCCGCCGCGGCCGCGACCCCGCTCCTCGCCCTGGGCCTCGGGCGGTCGCTGCCACTGATGATCGCCGCCGCCGTGGTCGCGGGCGCGGGTCAGGGTGCCTGCCGCCCCGCCTTCCAGGCGCTCACCGCCGAAGTCGTCGACGAGGACCGCCGCCAGGCGGCGAACGCGGCGATGACCTTGTCGGTACGGGCCACCACGCTCGCCGGGCCGTCCCTGACGGCGTTGCTCGCGGTCGCCCTCGACACCTGGACGCTGCTCCTCGGGATCGGGGTGCTGTGGCTGGTGGCGGCGCTGGTGCCGGGGCCGGGCGCGGGACGGCAGGGGGCGGCGGAGGCCGACGGCGCGGACGGCGCGGGCGGTGTCGACGGCGTGGACGCCGAGGGCGTACGCCGACGGCCGTCGTTCTTCGCGGAGTTCGCCGAGGGCCTGCGCGAGGCGCGGCGCCACCCCTGGTTCCTCGCCGGGCTCGGCGCGCTGACCGTCGTCATCTCCACCGGCTACTCGGCGACCGGCGTCGCGCTCCCGCTGGTCAGCCGCGACACGTACGACACCGGCTTCGTCCTCGCGGCCGCCATGACCGCGTACACCCTGGGCGCGCTCGGCGGTGCCGTCGTCGTCGCCCGCTGGCGCCCCCGCGCGCAGGGCTGGGCCGCGCTCGCGGGCCTCGGCCTGTACGGCTTCGCGCCGCTGAGCCTGCTGCTTCCCGTGCACTGGGCGGTCGTCGTGGCCGCGTACGCGGTCGCCGGGATCGGCATCGAGCTGTTCAACGTGCCCTGGTTCACCGCGACACAGCGCGAGGTGGCCCCGGACAAGCTGGCCCGCGTCTCGTCCCTCGACTTCATGCTGTCCTACGGCCTCGCGCCCGCCGGGCTCGCCCTGATCGCCCCGGCCATCGAGCACTTCGGGCCCCGGCCCGTGCTCGCGGTGTGCGCGGCGCTGTGCTTCGCGGCGCCCGCGGCGGCGGCGCTGGTGCCGAGTGCGCGCGGGTTCGCGCGGCAAGGCGTACGAGATGAGTGATCACCTGTCGGCCGCCGAGCACCGGCCGGCCACCGCACCCGGCCACGGCATCGAACCGCCCCGCGTCCCGCCCGGCCGCGTCGACGAGGCGCCCGCGCTGCTCGCCGAGCACGGCGCCGTCGTGCTGTCCGCGTACGGCACCGGCGGCGCCGACCCCCTCACCCTCGCCGCCGCGCAGGTCCTCGGCGCCCGGCTCCGCGAGCTGTACCCGCAGCGGCTGCGCACCTCCCGGGACGGCGGCCCCGTCCACCTGCACGCCGACAGCTTCGACGTGCGGGTGGACGTCGGCGGCGTACCCAGCAGGCGCCGCCACCCGGACGAGGACCACGTCTTCGTGCGGTGCGTGCGCCCGGCCCCGTCCGGCGGGCATTCGTTCGCGCTGGACGCGGGCCGGTTCGTGGACGGTCTCGCGACGGCGGACCCCGAGCTGAGGGACTTCCTGACGGGATACGACGTGGACCTGTACGGGGCGTGGGCGGGCCTGCGCGGACTGCCCGCGACGCCGCGCGTGGGGCGGCACGTGGAGTGGACGCGCACCGGGCGCCGCGTCGTGCGGCGCACGGACGGCGCGGCGCCGCTGCACCGCGACCCGGACGCCGAGCACGTGACCGCCATGCTGGACCGCTTCACCCGGGCCGTGCACGGCCTGGAGGACGGCCTGCCGCGCTTCCGGCTCGACGCGGGCGACATCCTCGTACTCGACAACTACCGCTGCTGGCACGGGCGGGACGGGCACGCGGGGGAGCGGACGGTGCGGATCCTGACCGTAAGGAGCACGGAGGCGCGCTAGCGGACCACGGGCGGCCGGGCGGCCACGGCACCCCGGCGCCGGTGCGGCGGCCGCCTTGGGGCTTCGTCCAGCCGGTGGAACACCACCTCGCATCTGCGATGTAGCTTCGCCCGAACTTTTACAACTGCCAGGCAAACGGGCTTATCGTGCTGCACATGCAGTCCTACACCATCGGTCAGGCCGCCCGGCTCCTCGGCGTCAGCCCCGACACCGCGCGCCGCTGGGCCGACGCCGGCCGGGTCGTCACCCGGCGTGACGACGCCGGGCGACGCGTCATCGACGGGCGCGACCTGGCGGCGTTCTCCGTGGAGCTGGCCCAGAACGGCCCCGGCACCACCGAGGACGAGGACACGTACACGTCCGCGCGCAACGCCTTCCCCGGCATCGTCACCGCCGTGAAGCTCGGCGACGTGGCCGCGCAGGTCGAGATCCAGGCGGGCCCGCACCGCCTGGTCTCGCTGCTCACCCGCGAGGCGGTGGAGGAACTGGGCCTGGAGGTCGGCGTGGAGGCCACCGCCCGCGTGAAGTCCACCAGCGTGCACATCGACCGCGTCTGAACCCGCGAACGCCTTCCTAGGAGTCCCGCTCATGTCCCCCGTTTCCCCTGCCGCGACCGTCTCCCGCGCCCTGCGCTCCCCGCGGGCCGGGCGCCGCGCCGCCGCCGCGGTGGCCGCCGCCGCGCTGCTCCTCCCGCTCGCCGCCTGCGGCAACGACGACGGCGACAGCAAGAAGGACAAGGGCGACAAGGGCGGCACGGCCGGTGCCGCGCCCAAGGCCGACCTGACCGTGCTCGCCGCCGCGTCGCTCACCGACGTGTTCAAGACCGTCGAGACCACGTACGAGAAGAAGAACCCGGGCACCGAGCTCACTTTCTCCTTCGCCGGGTCGCAGGAACTGGCCGCGCAGGTCAAGCAGGGTTCGCCCGCCGACGCGCTGGTCACCGCCGACACCTTGACCATGGACGGCCTGAAGTCCGACGTCGGCTCCTCGACCGTCATCGCCAAGAACCGCCTCGTCATCGCCACCCGCGACGGCAACCCCAAGAAGATCAAGAGCCTCAAGGACCTCACCGACAGCGGCCTCAAGGTCGTGCTCGCCGCCCCCGAGGTGCCCGTGGGCCGCTACAGCCAGCAGGTGCTCGACGCGCAGCAGCTCAAGGTCAAGCCCGTCTCCCAGGAGACGAGCGTGCGCGGCGTGCTCAGCAAGGTCGAACTCGGCGAGGCCGATGCGGGCATCGTCTACAAGACGGACGCCGCGACCGCCCCCGACAAGGTCGACGCCGTCACCATCCCCGACGCGCAGAACGCCGTGGCGTCCTACCCGGCCGCCACCCTCAAGGAATCCGGCCACCAGGAGGCCGCGGACGCGTTCGTGAAGTGGCTCAGCACGCCCGAGGCGCAGAAGATCCTCCAGAAGGCGGGCTTCCAGAAGCCGTAACCTCGGCCGGGCGCCCCGCCTGCTCCCCTCTGTGCCCCCTTGACCCACCCCGTACGTCAGGACCCACCGATGAAGCGCTTCCGCAGCCGACCGCGGCCGGGCGGGGGCCGCGTGCGCGCGCCGTTCGTGCTCGCCGTACCGGCGCTGCTCGGCGTCGCGTTCCTGCTGATGCCCCTCGTCGGGGTCCTGGCGCGTACGGAGTGGGGGCAGCTCGGCGACCACCTGACCAGCCCAGGAGTGACCGAGGCGCTCAAGCTGTCGCTCCTCGTGTCCTTCTGGGCGCTGGGCTTCTCGCTGCTGCTCGGGGTGCCCCTCGCCTGGCTGCTCGCGCGGGTCCCCTTCCCCGGCAAGGCGCTCGTCCGGTCGCTCGTGCTGCTGCCGATGGTCCTGCCGCCGACCGTCGGCGGGGTCGCGCTGCTGCTCGGCTTCGGGCGGCGCGGGCTCCTCGGGCCCTGGCTGGAGGACACCTTCGGCGTCGTCCTGCCCTTCCACACCTACGGTGCCGTCGTCGCGGCGACCTTCGTCTCCATGCCGTTCCTCGTCATCAGCCTGGAAGGCGCGATCGCCGGGCTGCGGCCCAGCTACGAGGAGACGGCGGCGTCCCTCGGCGCGTCCCCCGCCCGGGTGTTCCGCACCGTCACCCTCCCCATGGTCGCGCCCGGGCTGGCCGCCGGGGCGGCGCTCACCTGGGCGCGGGCGCTCGGCGAGTTCGGCGCGACGATCACGTTCGCGGGGAACCTGCCCGGGACGACGCAGACGCTGCCGCTCCAGGTGTACCTGCTCCTCCAGGATTCGCCGGAGGCGGCGACGTCGGTGTCCTTGCTGCTCCTTGCCATCGCGATGGCGGTGCTGGTGGCGTTGCGGGGGCGGTGGACTGGAGGCGGGGGGCCGTCGGGGGACGGCGGGAGGCGGAGGGTGCCGGACACGTCCGGGGGAGACGCGGGGGATCCGGGCACCGAAGACGTACCGGATCCGGGTGCGGTACGGGGGGCGGGGGCCGACGGCGTACGGGAGCCCCACGCCGTGCACGGGTCATTGACCGACGACGTGCCGGAGCCCGGTGCCGACCCCCTGGCCAAGCCGGCGGAGTCCGGCGGGAGTTGGGCGCTGCACGCGGACGTCACCGGCTTCACCCGGCTCGGCCTCGACGCCGAACCCGGCACCACCATCGCCGTCGTCGGGCCCAACGGCGCGGGCAAGACCACCCTCCTGCGCGCCCTCCTCGGCCTCACGCCCCGCGCGCACGCCGACCTGCGCCTCGGCGACACCGACGTCACCTCCCTCGCGCCGCACCGGCGCGGGGTCGCCTGGGTGCCCCAGGACGGGGCGCTCTTCCCGCACTTGAGTGCCCTCGGCAACACCGCGTACGGGCTGCGGGCCCAGGGCGTACCCCGTGCGGCCGCCCGGCGGGCCGCGCGGGCCTGGCTCGACCGGCTCGGCGTCGGGCACCTCGCGCACCGCAAGCCCGCGCAGCTGTCGGGCGGACAGGCCGGGCGGGTCGCCCTCGCCCGGGCCCTCGCCGCGCGGCCGCGGCTGCTGCTGCTCGACGAGCCGCTCGCCGCGCTCGACCAGACGACCCGGGCCCACGTGCGGCACACCCTGCGCGGGCATCTCGACGGCTTCGGCGGGGTGTGCCTCATCGTCACGCACGATCCCGTCGAGGCGGTGTCCCTCGCCGACCGGGTTCTGGTACTCGACGAGGGGCGGGCCCTGCAGGACGCGCCGCCCGCGGAGGTCACCCGGCATCCCCGGTCGCCGTGGGTGGCCCGGATGCTCGGCCGCAACGCCTGGCCCGGCGCGGTGGCCTCCGACGGTGTGCTCGCCCTCGCGGGCGGGGGGCGGCTCGTCGTCGCCGACCCGTTCGACGCCGGGGCCCGGGTGCTCGCCGTCATCGCCCCCGAAGCGGTGTCCGTCCACCGGGAGAAGCCCGCGGGCAGCCCGCGCAACGTGTGGTCCGGCACCGTCCGTGAGATCACCGCCGCCGGGAGCCGTCTGCGCGTCCTCATCACCTCCCCGGACGCGCCCGACCTCGTCGCCGAGATCACCCCTGCCGCGGCCGCCGAACTCGGCCTCGCGGACGGGGCCCGGGTGTGGACCAGCGTGAAGGCGACGGAGGTGTCGGTGGTGTCGCTGTAGGCGGGCCCCTGCTCGCGCCCTCCGGCCCACCATCAGCCTGTCCGGCGCTTGCGGACGAGGCCGTTCAGGCCGATACGGGGGGGCCGGGGGCGGAGCCACCGGTTTCGGGGAAAGGGGCGGGGTCGGGGAGCCCCCGGCGAGGAAGCTACAGCGGTGCCTGCCACGTCACCGTGGTCCCCGCGCTCACCCCGTCCGTCTCCCCGTCGTCGTACACGGTGAGCCGCACCCCACCCCGCCCGTCGGGCAGCACGCACCCCGCGTCGACGGCGACATCGACCCGCGTGACGGCGATACGCCGGGACGCCGCGGCGAGGGCCCGGCGCAGGGCCCGCAGGAGCCGTCCCGCGGCGGGGTCGGTGACGCGGGTGTCGACCGCGCCGATGAAGTGGACGGACGGCTGGACGCCGAGGACCGCGGCCGCCCCGGCCGTCTCCTTGAGCACCTTCCCCCGGAAGGTGGTCGGCGCGTCGGCGGGCGGCTGCTGCAGCGCGAAGATCGCCGTCCGCACCTCCTGGATGGTGGACTCCAACTCGTCCACGGCCTGATCGAGCGCCGTCCCCACCGGCGCCGCCCCGGCCCTGCGCCGCGTCGACTCCAGCATCATGCCGGTGGCGAAGAGCCGTTGGACGACGAGGTCGTGCAGGTCGCGGGCGATCCGGTCGCGGTCCTCGAAGACGGCGAGCCGCTGCCGGGACTGCTGCGCGTCGGCGAGGACGAGGGCGAGCGCGGCCTGGGAGGCGAACTGGGTGGCGAGGAGCCGTTCGACGGCCGTGTAGGGGTGGTCGCCGCGGCGGCGGGGGAGCGCGAGGGTGCCGATGAGGCGGCCGCCCGCCTGGAGGGGCAGCATCATGCTGGGCCCGAAGCGGGACCGTACGCGGGTCGTCATACGGGGGTCGGTCGCGGAGTCCTCGATGAACACCGGTTCGCCGCCGAGGAGTTGTTCGAGGACGGTGCTGCCGGGTTCGATGGTGGTGCCGATGAGGTCGTTCTGGGCGGCAGCGGCGGGGTGCCGGCGCCGCTCGGGCGAAAGCCCACCGCCCGCGCCGCCCCCACCATCCGTAGCCGCCGCCACGATCGACATCCCGCCCGCCGGTGTGGGCTGCAGGACGACACCGGCCGCTGCCCCCGCGAGCAGCCGCGCCTGCTGAGCGACCGTCATCAGGGCGTCGGCGGCGGCCTCGCCGGTGAGCAGGGCGGTGGTGACGGCGGCGGCGCCCTCGATCCAGCGTTCCCGCTGCCGGGCGGTCTCGTACAGGCGGGCGTTGCCGACGGCGATCCCCGCCTGCCCGGCGAGGATCCGCAACAGCCCGCGGTCGGCGTCGCTGAACACCCCGGCGGCCCCGGCGGTGAGATGGAGGGTGCCGAACTCCTTGTCGTGCACGAGGATGGGGACGCTCAACGAGCCCGGGCCCACGCCGGACGGGGCATCGGCGGACGCGGCCGTGCCGGACGGCATGGCGGTGGCGGTGGCCGTGGCTGTGGCTGTGGCTGTGTCATCGGGCAGCGGCATGTCGCCCGCCGCGAACACGTCCCCCGCACCCCCACCCCCCGCGTCACTCACCCTCAGCACACCCCGCCGAGCCCCGGTCAGACGTACCGCGCTGTCCACGATGTGCTGGAGCGTGGCCCGGAGTTCGAGTTCGGTGCCGACGCTGAGGACGGCGTCCAGGAGCAGCGGCAGCGGCGGTCCGCTGACGTCGTCGGTCATGGCGGCGGCGTACTCCCATCGGCTCGCGGTCCCTCCGGCACCGGACGTCCTCCGGTACCGGTGCGTGGCCCCCGGCCCCGGGGGCCCTCCGGCGCGAGCCGGTCACCCCCGCCCGAGCCGACGCCGGTCACCCCGCCAGCGGGTCGAGGACCAGTGGTTGGATCTTGCCTTCGAGCATCGCACCGAGGCCGAGGACCGCGCACACGTCGGGGCGTTCCGCGATGCGTACGGGCATGCCGGTCGCGTTGACGAGCATCTGGTCGAGGCCGGGGAGCAGGGCGCTGCCGCCGACCATCATGATGCCGCGGTCGGCGAGGTCGGCGACCAGGTCGGGCGGGCAGTCGCGGAGGACCTTGCCGATGCCGTCGAGGACGGCGGTGAGGGGGGTGTGGATGGCGTCGCGGACGGCGGCGGTCTCCACCTGCACCGAGCGGGCGAGGCCCGTCGCCACATCGCGGCCGTGGATCTCGGTGGACTCCGGGCCGTGCGCGGTCAGGCCGTTGCCGCTGAGGGCGAGCTGCAGGGGGCGTACCGACTGCGAGGGCAGCATCAACTCGTGCTGGTGGCGCAGGTGCTGCACGATCGCGTGGTCGATGGCCTCACCGCCGACGGGGATCCGCTCGGCCGTCACGATCGAGCCGAGGGAGAGCACGGCGACCTGCGTCGTGGCGGCGCCGCACACCAGGATCATGGTGGCTTCCGGGCGCTCCACGGGCAGCCCGCAGCCCACCGCGGCCGCGATGAGGGTGTCCACCAGCTCGACGCGGCGCGCGCCCAGGCCGACCATCGTCTCGACCGCCGCCCGCTGCGCCAGCGGGTCCGCGTCGTGCGGCGTGCACGCGGCGGCCCGCAGCCGGGGCTTGCGGCGCAGCGTGCGGCGCAGCTTCTCGCCGAGCAGGTGCCGCAGCATCCGCTGGCACATCTCGATGTCGACGACGGTGCCGCCGGACACGGGCCGTACGACGCGGATGTATCCGGGCGTACGTCCCGTCATCTGCTCCGCGAACTGGCCCACCGCGATCAGCGCGCCGGTGCGGGTGTTGACGGCGGCGGCGCTCGGCTCGTCGACGACGAGGCCCGCGCCCTTCACGTACACGCGGGTCCGCGCGGCCCCCAGGTCGACGGCGATATGGCAGCGACGGAGCTGTTCCAGGCTGACGGTCATGGCAGATCCTCCCGAGAGCGCAGACCGTGCGGACCGCCGGACGGCGGTCCTGTCTCGCATCGTGCGGCGGCCCGGGGCGGGGCGCGCGCTGGGATGCGCCGGGCGGGGTGCCGCCGGGCGGGTGATTCCCCACCGGATCCGGGCCGCCGTGGTCCAGGGCGGGTTCCGTCCTGGTCGGGGAGGGTGCGGTCCGCGGTACGGCCGCCCGCGTCGAAAAGGCGTTGAGGGGGACACCGGTGGGCCGGTTAGCATCCCGTGTGACACGAGCATCCGCGGAAGACGCGCCTGACGACCGGGCCGGGCAGGGCGAACCTCTCATATCCGTCGATGTGGTCCCGGGCGCCGGGGACCACGCGGATGTTCCCGGCCCGCGCCGCGACCCGCACCCCGGCCCCGGCTCAGGACCCGGCCCCGACCCCGCTCCCAAGCGGCGCATATTCGCCGATCTGACCCCGCTCCGCACCTCCGTCGACTACCGGCGGCTCTGGGTCGGCAACACCATCTCCTGGGTCGGCCAGGCCATGACGTCGCTCGCCGTGTCGCTCCAGGTGTACGACATCACCCGCTCCAGCTTCGCCGTCGGCCTGGTCGGGCTCTTCACCCTCGTACCGCTGGTGGTCTTCGGCCTGTACGGCGGCGCGGTCGCCGACACCGTGGACCGCCGCAAGGTCGGCCTGTACTCGGCGGTGGGGCTGTGTGCCCTGTCGGTCGCGCTGGCGGGCGGGGCGCTGCTCGACTACGAGCACGTGTGGTTCCTGTACGGCATCGTCGCGCTGCAGGCGGTGTGCGCCGCGCTGAACGCCCCGGCCCGCGCGTCGATGATCCCGCGCCTGCTCCCCGCCGAGCAGCTCCCGGCCGCGAACGCCCTGAACTCCCTCACGATGACGACGGGCATCACCGTCGGCCCGATGCTCGGCGGCCTCCTCGTGGGCCTGTGGGGCTATCAGTCGGCGTACCTCATCGACGCGGTGGCGTTCACGGCGGCGCTGTACGCGATGTGGCGGCTGCCCGCGATGCGCCCGGGGACGGAAGGGACGGAAGAGACGGCGAGGGGCGGAGGGGCCGAGGCCGGTGACGGGGGCGGTGCCGAGGCGGACGGCGGCGGCAAGCGGCAGCGTGCCTCCGTCCGGGACGGCCTGCGCTTCCTCGCCACCCGCCCCAACCTCCGCATGACCTTCTTCACCGACCTGTGCGCGATGGTCCTGGCGCATCCCCGGTCACTGTTCCCGGCGATCGCCGTGGTCTGGTACGGCGGCGACGCGAAGACGGCGGGCCTGCTCGCGGCGGCGCCCGCGGTGGGCGCGCTGCTCGGCGGGGTGTTCTCGGGCTGGCAGGGCCGCATCCGCCGGCACGGCCTGATGATCGTGGTGTCGGTGGCGGCCTGGGGCACGGCGATCGCGGTGTTCGGCCTCACCCGGAACCTGTGGCTCGGCGTCTTCTTCCTCGCGGTCGCCGGCTGCTCGGACATGATCTCCATGGTGTTCCGCAACACGATGCTGCAGGCGGCCACGCCGGACGCGATGCGCGGACGGCTGCAGGGCGTGTTCATCGTGGTCGTCGCGGGCGGGCCGCGGCTCGGCGACTTCCTGGCCGGGGCGGTCGGCGAGGCGGTCTCGCCCCGGGCGGCGATCGTCGGCGGCGGCGTCGCGTGCGTCCTCGCCGTGACCTTGCTCGCGGGACGCTGGCGGGCCTTTCTGCGCTACGACGCGCGCTCACCGGAGGCCTGACGGCCGATCAGGTCCCGCGGACGGCGTCGACGATCGCGGAGAGGGCGCCCACCGTGTGCCGGGCCCCGGCGGCGAGCAGGTGCTCCCGGGCGCGGTCGCCGGGCGCGTACCCGATGAACGGGACGTCCAGGGCTCCGGCGGCGGTCGCCTCCGCGACGGTCGCCCCGATCATCAGGCAGCGCGCGGCGGAGGTGCCGGGCCGGGCGAGCACACGGCGCAGGCCCGCCGGGTCGGGGAGGAGCCGGGTGAGGTCGCCGGTGCGGCAGTGGACGCGCTCCGGCGGGATGTCGATCCCGTGGTCGGTGAGGTACGTGGTCACGGCGCGCGCGGCCGTGTCGGTGACCAGACACACGGCGCGGGGGCGGGTACGGGGGCGCGAGCCGGGCCCGGAGCCGGTGCCGTCCGCGAGGAGCCGGACGAGTACGGCGGCGTGCGGCACCGGCTTCGCGCTGAACACGGCCTGCCGCTCGACGCGGTCCAACTCGTCGGCGAGGTCGGCGGCGAGGGGGCGTTCGGCGGCGAAGGCGCGCAGGACGTCCAGCGGGTGGACGTACTCGCTGCCGCCCCCGACGCGCGGCACCGGCTCACCGCCGAGCGCCGCCTCCGGGTCGCGCCGCTCCACGACGAGGCCGAGCAGCCGGAGCGTCGCCTCGCGGGCCTTGCCGGGGGCGTAGAGCCGGGTGAGGGTGCCGTCGAAGCCGAGGATGATCGTGTCGGCCTGGTCGAGGGTGTCGCGGAGGGAGGGGAACGCGCCGGTGGGGCGGGCCGCGACGGGCTCGATCCGGCAGACCCAGGCGGTCGATCCCGGCACCGGCCCGAAGCGCGTCAGGTCCGCCCGGCCGTCGCGGTACAGCTCGTCGTGGACGTCGCCCGGGATCACGACGACCGCCGCGTCCGGCCCGGCAGAGGTGTCGGCGGGCGGCGGCTCCGCCGGGTTCGGGGTGCCGCCGACGGTGACGAGCAGCCCCAGGCCGGGGTACGCGCCCACGATGAAGGGCAGTTCGCGCAGGATCGTGGTGAGCAGCAGGGCGCGCGGCACCTCGGCGGAGACCTGCACGTCCCAGCCGCGCTCGCGGGGCAGCAGCTCGAACTGCTCCGGCGCGGCGCCGCCCTGCCCGAGCAGCCGGGCGACGGTCCGGCTGAGCTTCATCAGGGTGTCCGCCTGCCAGCCGGGGCGGGCGGTGAAGGAGAAGGCGAGGGTGGTGGCGGTCCCCGCCGCCGCGTCCGCCGCGCGCAGGCCGCCCAGCTCCTGGCGGAGTTCCCGCAGTACGGCGGGGGGCTCGGCGCCGAGTTCCGCCAGATGCCGGGTGCGGTACTCCTCGTACGCGGAGATCGCCTCGTCTATGCGGCCCTGGCGCTGGAGCGCCACGAGGTGGAGGCGGTGGAGGTCCTCGTCGTGGGGGAACTCCTGGAGCGCGCCCCGGAGATCGTCGGTGGCCCGGCTCGACTCACCTGCTGCCAGATCGAGTTCGGCGCGCGTGCGGAGCAGTGCCGTGCGCAGCAGGCGCAGCCGTGCGCGGGTGTCCCGCGCCGCCGGGCCGGGAACGCCGGGCAGGGGGTCGCCGCGCCACAGCAGGAGGGCGGACGTGACCAGCGTGCGGGCGCGGGCGTAGTTCCCGGCGGCGCGGGCCTCCTCGGCGTCGGCGGCCAGTCTCCGGCAGCGCACGATGTCGACGTCGTCGGGGGAGACCGGCAGGGCGTAGCCGTCACCGTGACGTTCCACGGAGCGCGGGCCGAGGGCGTTGCGCAGGCGGGACGCGTACGTCCGCACCAGGCGGGTGGCGTCGGGGCGGACGGGGGGTTTCCACAGCCCGGCCGCCAGCTCGTCGCCGTGCAGGGTCCCGCCCTCGCGGAGCAGCAGCATGCAGAGCACGGCCTGCTCCTGGGGAGAGCCGACGGCCAGGGGGTGGCCGTCGCGCGTGATGCGGAGCGGGCCGAGCAGGTCGTAGCGGCGCGGGTGCTCCTCGCGCGGGGCGAGGCGGGCGAGCCGCTCGGCACCGGCGACCTGGAGTGCCGCGTCCTCCGACACCAACTCCCGCATTGCTTGGCGGAGTTCGTCCGCCAGGCGCTCCGGTAGTACCTGCGCTTCGTCGAGCGGGATCGTGAGCTGTTCGGGCAAGGTCATCCAGGTGCCGGTGTGCAGGAGGTGCACGACGCGGCCGAGGTCGCGGAGGTCGGCCGCGCGGCTCGTGTCGTCGCAGGCGATCAGGTCGAAGCCGTAGAGGACGGGGCCGTGGTCGGCGAGGACGACGCGGCGGGTCGACAGCCTGCCGTGGGCGATCCCGTGTATGTGCAGCTCCAGCACGGCCTCCGCCAACTGCCGGACCACATCGATGAGTTGGCGGGCGGGCAGTCCGTGCCGGTGCCGTTCGAGCGCGGCGCGCAGGGTCTCCCCGTCGTGGTGCTCCAGGATCAGGTGCGGCACCCCGCGCAGCGTGCCGTCGTCCCGCAGGGCGGCCACGTTCGGGTGGCTGAGGCCGCGCAGGGCGCGGCACAGCGGTTCGAAGCGTCGGAGCGCGTCCCGCGACGCGTCGCGGTAGCGCGCCACGACCACGGTGCGGTCGCCCTGCCAGGTGTCCTGCGCGAGCAGGTCGGGACCGCGCCCCCGGAGCCGCTCCGTCACCCGGTACCGCCCCCCGATCAGCCCCGCGACCCCCTCCTCGCCCTCCGGCCCCCCCACCCCCGCCAACTGCCGCACACTCTCCGCACGCACCGTCGCGAACGGCTCCCCCTCGACCGCCACCGCCCCCGCGCTCCGCCCGACCCCCTGCGCCACCGCCCGCAGCTCCCCGGGCGCCACCCCCGCCCGCTCGTCGATCAACGCCCCCACCCGGGCGAGGAGTTGCCGCGTCCGCCCCCGCGCCGACCTCGGCACCGTCCCGAGCAGCACCTCGCGCACCCCGTCCCGGAACGCGTACGACCCGGGTGGCCCGTCGGGCGTGCCCGTGAGCATGCCGCTGAGGATGACCTCCGCGAGGTGCTGGGCGCGGGGGCGCCGTTCCACCGCCGCCTGGACGAGCCGCATGACCGGCAGCCGGGGCTCGCCCACCGCCAGATGTCCGGCCAGGCGGAACGCCTCCGGTGACGCGGTCGAGCGGAAACGCAGGACGAGGTCCTGCGGGGAGAGGAGCGTGACGTCCTCGCGCTCCACCCCGTCCGGACCGAGCGCCGCCGCCGGACGGGGTGCCAGCCACCCCACCGAGCCGGGCAGTCGGCGCCCGCCCACGTCGGCGACGAGTGACGACCAGTTCGCCAGCCAGCGCGGGGACGCGTCGAGGACGGGCACGGGCAGGGCGTCCGGGTGGACGGCGGACGGCTCGGCGGCGTAGGGGTCGAAGGGGTCGAAGGTGTACGTCGCGGAGGGCGCGGCGGCGTGCGGGGCGGCGAGCAGGCCCGGGGCCGCGGGCAGCGCGGTCGTGGACCAGAGGCGTTCGGGCAGCGGCTGGAGCACGGCCAGCGGCAGCCGCGAGGCCCAGTGGCGCAGCGTCCGGTACCAGCGGCGCCCGGCCCGGCCCTCCCGCCACTGGGGGCCCATGCAGTCGCTGACCAGGAGGACGACGGTGCGGCCCGCTGCGGGCGCGGCGGCGGCGCGGGCCGGTACCGTGCCGTCGGGCGCCGCCCGGTGCAGTTCCACGGTGCGGAAGAGGCCCGACTGTACGAGGGCCGCGTGCAGTTCGCGCACCAGCGGCCGCCACACGGGCATCGTCGGCCCGTCGTCGTACACCAGGCAGAGCCGCAGCCAGCGCTCCTCCGCCGGGCGCAGCACCGGCAGCCAGCCGCGCGGGTGCGCGCCGAGCGCGGCGATGCGGTGCGCGGTCGCCTCCTCGTCCAGGACCCGCCCGACGGGCGCGGGCACGCGGCGCCCGAGGGGGCGCAGGGCGCGCTGCAGGGCCAGCGGGTGGGCGATCATCGGCGGTACGGGCACGTGGAGGGCGGTGCCGTCGACTGCCGCGCGGGTGTGGGGAGTTGGGGGTGCCTGGGTTTCGGCCGAGGTGTCCCCGGGGGTGCCTGGGCGGTGGGGTCCGGCGGGGAGGTGCAGGGGGATGCGGGAGTCGGCGGGTGGAGCGGGACGAGTGGTCGGGGGCGTGCGGCCGGGGTGGGGGGAGGCGGGGTCCTTCGGGTCCGTCGGGTTCGCCGAGTCCGGTGGGGCCGCGTCCGGTCGAGCGGGGTCGGTGGGGGCCGCCGCAGCGGAGCCGCCCGCGCCCGCGCCGCCGCGCGCCCACGGCTGCGACGCCGTGCCGCTGCCCGTCTCCCCGTCCGGGGCCCCGGGGCCCGGCTCCGGGCGCAGGTGCCGGGCCAGCCACAGGAGTTCGGCGAGTTCGGCGGCGGACGGGCCGTCGCCGCCGCCCGCCGCGCCGGTGAGGACGGCGGCGAGCCCGGCGACGGCGGAGGCGCGGGCGGGGACCGGGGCGCGCTCGACCGCCGGGGCGCCCTCGGTACCCGGGGAACCCGCGCGC
This sequence comes from Streptomyces flavofungini, assembly GCF_014650815.1. Lineage (GTDB taxonomy): Bacteria > Actinomycetota > Actinomycetes > Streptomycetales > Streptomycetaceae > Streptomyces > Streptomyces flavofungini. The sequence goes on along the minus strand of NZ_BMVR01000001.1, from coordinate 176,323 downwards.
CCCCGGCCGTCCTCGGCCCCCGGAGCGCCCGCGCGCCCGGAGCCGTCCGGGTCCGGGGCCCCGCCCGCACCCCCCGCCGCGTCAGAACCCCGCATCGGACCCCTCGTCCGGCGCGTGCTCCGCGCCCTCGCTCAAGTACGGCATGAGCAGCCGTGCCAGCTCGTCCCGGGACGTGGCCTCCAGTCCGGCCGCGCCGGTGAGGTAGATGGCGTTGAGGAGCTGGTCGGTGGCCAGCTCGCCGCCGCTGCCGCGGGCCACGAAGCGGTCGATCAACTCGCGGGCGTGCACGTCCGGTTCGCCCAGGTGGGCGCGGACGATCTCCTCCAGGTGCTCGCCGTGCGGGCGGCGCAGGCGCAGGGTGACGCAGCGGCGCAGGAAGGCGGGCGGGAACTCGCGTTCGCCGTTGCTGGTGAGCACCACGAACGGGAACGCGCGGCAGCGCACCCGGCCCTTCGCCACGGTGACGGGGTCGTCCGAGCCGTCGGCGGGCAACGACGCGGTCGGCGTGTGCCGGGCGACGCGCGCCAGCTCCGGGATCTCGTACTGGCCCTCCTCCAGGACGTTCAGGAGGTCGTTCGGCAGGTCCAGGTCGCTCTTGTCGATCTCGTCGATGAGCAGGGCGCGGGGGTGGGCGTAGGGGAGCAGGGCGGTGCCGAGGGGGCCGAGGCGGAGGTGGTCCTCGATGCCGGTACGGTCGGGCGGCGGCGGGGTGGTGGCGGGGTCGGCGGCCGGCGGGGCGTCGGGCGCCGGGGCGCCGCCGGCGGGACCGGAGTCGCCGCCGCCCCCGGCGCTGTCGGCCGCGGCGCGGCCCGCCGCGTACAGGCGGGACAGCGGATCGTACTGGTACAGGCCGTCGTGCAGCGTGCTGCGGCTGGTGATGTTCCAGCGCAGCACGGGGCCGAGCCCCAGCTCGCGGGCGACCGCGTAGACGAGGCTCGACTTGCCGCTGCCGGGCGGGCCGGTGACGAGCAGGGGGCGGCGCAGGTACAGGGCGGCGTTGACGAGTTGGACGCACTCGTCGGTGGCGCGGTAGGTGCGGGCGCGGTGCGCGCGGTCGGGGGAGGTCGCGGAGCGGTCCGCGCGCGGGGCGTCGAGGACGGGGCCGCCGTCGAAGGCGCGCCACGGCGGCGGCGGGGGCAGCCGCGTGATGCCGTCGTGCGGCTCGCTCGTGCCGGTGTACACGGGCCACAGGGACATGCGGACTCTTTCCTCGGTACGGGACGGTCAGGTGACGGGGGAGTGCAGCGGGGCGGCCGCCGCGTCCGGGAAGCAGCGCGGGTCGTCCCACAGGAGCTGGATGTCCCGGGCCCAGTGCAGCTCGGGTTCGTCGGCGGCGTCGGCGCTCTCGCGCAACGCCAGGACGTGGCGGGGGAGTTCGGCGGGCGGGAGCAGGGAGAGGTGGGCGGCGAGCTGGTCGAGGAAGGCGGCGCCGGGGCACGGGGGTGCGGCCGCGGTGCCGTCGGCGTCCGGCGCGGCCGCGGTGGTGCGGTCGGCGGGTCCGGTGTCCCCGCCGCCCCCGGTCCCTGCGGCAGTCCCCCTGCCCTCGTGCTCGCACCCCACCCGCGCCCACAGCAACACCGGCGCGGGCGCGTTCAGCGACACCTCGAAATGCTGCTTCACCCGCGCCGCCTTGGGCGGCGAGGCGAACCCCGCGAGGTCCACGTCCCCGCTCCGCAGCCGGAAGCGCAGCTTGTTGGGCTGTTCCCCGTCGGTGCACCCGACCCGGTGCACGACCGTCGTGGACTTGCCGTCGAGCCGCTCCCACGTGCGCGTGAGCTGGTGGCGCAGGCCGCCCGCGCGACGCGCCCGGTCGGTCACCACCAGGGGGTACGAGCAGCCGAGGGGCGTCGGGTCGTCGGCGCTGCGCTCCCAGCGGGCCACGGGCTCGTTCAGCCACTCCCGGGGCAGTACGAAGGTGATCAGCTCCTCGGCGTCCGGCGCGAGTTGGCCGAAGGCCTCGTCGATGAGCTCCTGGACGTACGGCCGTACCCGGCCCTTGGCCAGCGTGCGCGCGCCCACCGGGTGCCGGTGCCCGTCGCGGCACGCGGACACCTCGACGAGGACCTGGTCGTCACCGGCGCCGCTGCGGGCGAGTTCGACGAGGATGGGGGACCAGGGGGAGGGGGCGCGTCCGGGCCGGTGCCGCGCTGACGGGGGCTCCGGTGCCGCTGCCGCGCCCGGCACTTCGGGGGTGCGCCCGTCTCGTCCGCGGGCCGCGTCCCGTAACGCGTACGCGCCCACCTCCCGGGAGTCCGGTAACTCGGCCCCGCCCCCCGCCTCCCCCGACTCCCCGGCCTCGGCCCCGCCCCCCGCCGCCAGCCCCGCAAGCCGGTCCGCGAACCGCTCCACCGCCCCCGGCACGTCCACCTCCGAGAGCACGTACCAGGCCGCCGACCACAGCGACGTGAACCCGCCCGGCGGCACCGGCGGACCCAGGGGCCCGACCGCGTCGAGGTAGAGCCGTTCCGGCGCCCACGCGGCCGCCGCCGACCGCCCCGCCGCCGGACCCGCCTTCTCGGCGTCCGCCACGAGGGCGCGCAGCCGGTGCCGGGCCGTGCGGCCCCGGCCGGGGACGGGGATCAGCTCGGCGAGGCGCGGCCAGTAGCGGGCCATGACCGGCGCGGGCAGCATCCGCCCGTTGCGGACCCCGGCCGCCCCGGCCACCGCCGACACCATGCCGACGACGAGCCCGCTGTCGGCGAGGGTCACGGCGGCGCCGCTGAAACCGGGCGCGAGGGGCTGGCCGTGCGCGCTCCAGGCCTCCAGCTGCACCCATTCGTCGGCGATCAGCTGGGCGGCGGTGGCGCGGTACTCGGCGATGGTGCCCTCGGCGTACCCGCGCGGGAAGCCGTAGGCGACCAGCCGCGGGCGGGGCTCCAGGTAGGCGTCGTCGGGGGCGGCGAAACCGGCGGGCGGAATGGGCACGGCCCGGTCGAGTTCGAGGACGGCGAGGTCACCGGAGTGGTCGTCGCGGCCGCTCCAGCCGCCGTGCGCGCCGACGACGGCCGCGACCGCGCCGAGTTCCCTGCGGTGCGGGAAGGAGACGGCGACCCCGGCCGCGGCGCTGTCCCGCACGACGTGCGCGCAGGTCAGCACGTGCCGCTCCGACACGAGGAACCCGGCGCCGGTCTCGCGTCCGCACTCCACCCGGGCGTGCCAGGCCGTACTGCTCATGAGGCGGGCGTGGGCTCTCCGTTCGAGGCCGCGTTCCCTGAGTTCCCCCGGGCCTCGGGTGCGGTGGGCCCTGAGTTCCCCCGGGCCTCGGGTGCGGTGGGCCCTGAGTTCCCCCGGGCCTCGGGTGCGGCGTTCCCAGAGTTCCCCCGGGCCTCGGGTGCGGCGTTCCCAGAGTTCCCCGAGTTCCCCGAGCCATCCGAACGCCCCTCCGGCGACCACGAGAGCCGCACCAGCAGATGCCCCTCCCCGGACCCCTTGACGATCACCGCCCCCGCCTCCGCCGTCATCCGTACGCCGAACTCGATCTCCACGGAGTCCGGCGCGAGGTCGCCGTCGCGGAACACCCGCAGGGCCGACTCGGCGGCGGTGCGCACCGGCCCCAGGGAGGCCTCGAAGGTGCGGGCGGCGAGGGCGGGTCCTTCGCCGCGCGACACCAGGCGGGCGCCCGAGCCGTCGTCGTCGACGTCGGCGAGCACCACGTGCGCGCCGCCTTCCGTCGTGAACTGCACCAGACCGTCCATGTCGCCCCCGTAGAAAACCGGTGTGTGCCCGTTCGCCGCTCGCTCGCCGCTGGTTCGCCACTCGCTCGCTGCTCGTTCGCCGACATTCTTGCCGACCCGCCGACCTGGCGGGAAGCCGCCCTGGCAGCTTCCCGCCAGTCCCCGGCAACTCTCCCGCAACACCACGCGGCTGACACTTCTTCGCAGCACCCGGGCCACCCCCCACCCGGAGCCGACGAAGAGAGGTCGCCTTGATGCCGAGACCCCGAAGCGCCCCCAGAGACCGTGGCAGAGCCCGCGGCGCCCGTCTCAGAATCCTGCCCGCCGGACTCGCCCTGGCCCTGCTCCCGTCCGGCCTCGCGGCGACCGCCACCGCCACCCCTGCGGCCGCCGCCCAGGTGGCCGACGCCACGGCCCAACAGCCGCGTGGCGCGGGGAAGTCCGCGGGCCCGAGGACCGTCACCCTCATCACCGGCGACGAGGTCACCGTCACCTCCCTCGGCGGGGGCAGGCAGACCGTCACGGTGGAGCGGCCGCCCGGTGCGAGCGGGGCCGTCCGCACCTCCGTGGTCGACGGGCACGTCACCGTCGTACCGGACGAGGCGCGGCCTCATCTGCGCGCGGGCGCCCTGGACAAGCGGCTGTTCGACGTGACGGAGCTGCTGCGGCAGGGCGTGGGCCGGGGCGGCGCGAAGGCGACGACGCCGGTGATCGTCACGTACGACACGGCGCGGACGGCGCGGAACGCGCGTGCCCCGCGGGGTACGGACAAGGTGCGCTCGCTGCCGAGTGTGCGCGGGACCGCGCTCAAGGCGGCGCGGGGCACGGCCTTCTGGCGGGCCCTCACCTCCGGGAAGGGCGGGGCGGCAGCCGGGGACGGCGCGGCCGTGCAGGGGAGCGGTGGTCACTTCGGCGGAGGCATCGCGAAGATCTGGCTCGACGGCCGTGTCGAGGCGGACATGGCCGAGAGCAACGCCCAGATCGGTACGCCCGAGGCCTGGGAGGCCGGGCTCACCGGGAAGGGCGTGCAGGTCGCCGTCCTCGACACCGGCGCCGACCTCACGCACCCCGACCTGAAGGACCGGATCGGCGCGACGAAGAGCTTCATCCCGGGCCAGGAGGTCGCCGACCGCGGCGGCCACGGCACCCATGTCACCGCCACGGTGGGCGGCAGCGGCGCCGCGTCCGACGGCAAGGAGAAGGGGGTCGCGCCCGGCGCGGACCTCGCCGTCGGCAAGGTGCTCAGCGACGAGGGCTTCGGCAGCGAGTCGGAGATCATCGCGGGCATGGAGTGGGCCGCGAAGGACGTGGACGCCAAGATCGTGTCCATGAGCCTCGGTTCGACCGAGGCCAGCGACGGCACCGACCCGATGGCCACCGCCGTCAACACCCTCACCAAGGACACCGGCGCGCTCTTCGTGATCGCGGCGGGCAACACCGGCGCGCCCCAGTCGATCGGCTCGCCCGGCGCGGCCGACTCCGCGCTGACCGTCGGCGCCGTCGACTCCGCCGATGAGGCCGCGTACTTCACCAGCCAGGGCCCCCGCTTCGGCGACAACGCCCTCAAGCCCGACCTGTCCGCCCCCGGCGTCGACATCCTCGCGGCCCGCTCCCAACTCACCGCCGGGGAGGGCTACTACACCTCCATGAGCGGTACGTCGATGGCGACCCCGCACATCGCGGGCGTCGCCGCGCTGCTCGCCGAGCAGCACCCCGACTGGACCGGACAGCAGCTCAAGGACGCCCTGATGTCCAGCTCCCGGGCGCTGGACGCGTCCGTGTACGAGCTGGGCGCCGGACGGGTGGACGTGCCGTCGGCGATCGGCGCGAAGGTCACCGCGACGGGCGGCGCCGACTTCGGCTTCCACCGCTGGCCGTACGAGGACGACAAGCCGGTGTCGAGGACGGTGACCTACACCAACTCGTCCGCCGCACCCGTGGAGTTGACACTGGCGACGCGCGGCGCCGCCGACGGCGTGGTCACCCTCGCCGACACGAAGCTCACCGTCCCCGCGCACGGCACGGAGTCCACGACCGTGACCGGCGACGGAGCGAAGGCCCCCGTCGGTGCCACCAGCGGCGCGGTCGTGGCGAGCGCGGCCGGCAAGGAGGTCGCCCGGACGGCGTTCGGCCTGGTCAAGGAGGAGGAGCGGTACACGCTCACCGTCAAGGTCAAGGACCGCGACGGCGCCGCGACGCCCGCGGACCTGGTGGTCCAGCCGCTGACGAAGGGCGCGGACCCGTACCCGGCGACGGTAGGGGAGTCCGGCGAGCTGAAGCTCCGCCTGAAGCCCGCGACGTACGCCCTGTCCTCGTTCCTGGACGTACGCGGCGCACACGGCGAGGACTCCCTGGGCCTCGGCTTCCTGGCGGCCCCCGAGATCACCCTGAACAGAGACCGTGAGATAACCCTGGACGCCCGCACGTTGCGCGAGATCAAAGCCAAGGTGCCGCGCAGTGCCGAGACCCGCCAACTCGTCATGGAGTACGACCGCACGGCGAACGGCTCCGCCTACCAGGGCGCCGTGCAGGTGCCGGTGAAGTACGACAGCGTGTTCGCGGCGCCGACGGCGAAGGTGGCCGAGGGGCGCTTCGAGTACCGCACGGTGTGGCGCCTCGGCAAGCCGCTCCTGGACGTCGAGGGCATCGGCGAGGCCGTGGCGCAGCCCGGCTCCACCCTGGGCACGGGCCGCTCGCGCCTGAAACTGGTCGACGCGGGTGACGGCTCGCCGTCCGCGTACGAGGGAAAGAACGTACGGGGCAAGGCAGTTGTGGTGACCCGCAAGGGCGGGACCGGCCAACTGACCCCCTCGCAGCTCGCGCAGGCCGCGCAGGACGCGGGCGCGAAGGCGCTGTTCGTGACGGACGACGTGCCCGGCCGGCTGAACGCCTGGTTCGGCACGGACGACAACGCGGACCGGCCGCTGCGGATCGCGACGGTGAACGCGGCGGACGGCGCGAAGCTGCGGGACGCGGCGCGGCGGGGCCGCTCGGTGGAGTCCGAGTCGACCCCCTACACCCCGTACGTGTACGACCTGGAGGACGGCCACGAGGGCGCGATTCCGTCCCGCGACCTGACGTACAGCCCTTCGGCACGCGAACTGGCCGTGATCCCCACCAAGTTCCACGCCCCCACCCGCCGCACCGAGCCGGGCGGCGAGTTCCGCTACTCCCTCACCGACACGTTCGAGATCGGCCTGGGCTTTCCCGAGCGGATCTCCTACCCCGCCACCCGCACCGACTACGTCGCCGCGGGCAAGGGCCGCCACTGGCACGAGTCCCTGCACTACGGCCCCGACGCCGTGGAACAGCGCAGCGGCCTGGTCGACTACCGCCCCGGCAAGCGCACCCCCCGCGACTGGTTCAAGCCGGTCTGGCACCCCTGGCTCGGCACCGGCCTCGGCTGGGGCCAGCAACGCAGCGGCGACAACCTGGACTTCAACGCCCCCGGCTGGGGCGATTCCGGCCCCGACCACACCGGCTTCGGCGACGTCTGGAACGACGACTCCCTGACCCAGACCACCGCCGTCTACGCCGACGGCACACTGGTCGACCGCCGCACCAGCTCCGGCGTCTACGTCACGGGCGCGGCCCCCGAGGAGCGCCCCTACAAGCTCGTCACCGACACCACCATGGACCCCGCCCGCTGGCGCCTCGCCACCAAGGCCCACTCCGAGTGGACCTTTCGCTCGGCCCGCACGCCCGACGACCGCAAGACGTTCCTGCCGTTGCTGAACCTCGGCTTCGACGTCCCCACGGACCTGTCCGGCGACGTCCGGGGCGGGCGGACCGTGCCGGTCGGCATCTCCGCCGAGTATGTTCAGGGCGCCGTCGGCACGGGGCGCATCGGGGCCGCGGCCCTCTCGGTCTCCTACGACGACGGCAAGTCCTGGCAGGACGTCCGCCTGTCCCGGGACGGCCGCTCGCCCGCCTGGACGGGCAAGCTGAAGGTCCCCGGCGCCGCGGAGGCGATCTCCTTCCGGGCGTCGGTGCGGGACGACCGGGGCGGGTCGGTGTCGCAGGAGGTGGTGCGGGGGGTGGGGGTGCGGTAGCCCTCGCGGGGGCTCCGGTCCCGCCCCTTCTCCGAAACCGGGGCGCCGCCCCGGACCCCGCTCCTCAAACGCCGGAGGGGCTGTCTCTAGCCCGTCGTGGGGGTCCCCCTGCTCCTTGAGAGCTTGGGGGAGTTTGAGGACGAGGCGCGGAGCGTCGACAAGCGGGGGCCCAGGGGGCGGCAGCCCCCGGTTTCGGGAAGGGGCGGGACGGGGGAAAGCCCCGCAGGGCCCCCGGCCTCAGCCCTTCCCCAGCGCCCGCTTGAGGATCTTCCCCATGTCATTGCGCGGCAGCGCGTCCACGAGGTGCAGGACCCGCGGCCGCTTGTGGGGCGCGAGGCGGGCGGCGACGTGGGTCGCCAGGTCGTCGAGGGTCGGGGGAAGGGCGGGGTCGGCGGGGGCGATCCAGGCGACGACACGCTCGCCGAGGTCGGGGTCGGGCTCCCCGGTGACGGCGGCCTCGCGGACGGCGGGGTGTTCCAGGAGCGCGTTCTCGATCTCACCGGCGCCGATCTTGTAGCCCCCGCTCTTGATGAGGTCGGTGGCCTTGCGCCCGACGATGCGCACGTACCCGTCGGCGTCCCGCACCGCCATGTCCCCGGTGCGGAACCAGCCGCCGGAGGCGAAGGCGGCCTCGGTCGCGTCGGGCCGGTTGAGGTAGGAGGTGAAGAGGTTCGGGCCGCGGACCTGGATCTCGCCGACCGCCTCGGGCCCCGCGGCAAGCGGGATCTCGGCCTCGGCCTCGTCGACGAGGCGGAGTTCGACGCCGGGCAGCGGTACGCCGACGGTGCCCGCGCGCGGTTCGCCGTCCGCGCGGACGCTGGTGTTCATCAGCGTCTCCGTCATGCCGTACCGCTCGACGACCCGCCGCCCCGTCGCGGACGCGATGCGCTCGTGGTCGTGGACGGGCAGCGCCGCCGAGCCCGAGACGAGGAGTCGCGCCCCGGACAGGGCCTTCACCAGCTCCGGCTCGGCGGGCAGCGCCTCGGCGATCCGGTGGTACATCGTCGGCACCCCGAACAGCATGGTCCCCCCGGCGGCCAGCTCCCGGGCCACACCCTCGGTGCTGAACCTGCCCAGGTGCCGCACCGAGCCGCCGCGCCGCAGCGGGCCGAGGACGCCGAGGATCAGGCCGTGCACGTGGAAGAGGGGCAGGCCGTGCACGAGGACGTCGGCGTCGGTCCACTGCCAGGCGTCCTCCAGGGCGTCCAGGGTGGTGGAGATCGCCCGGCGGGACAGGACGGCGCCCTTCGGGGGGCCGGTGGTGCCGGAGGTGTAGACGATGAGGGCGGGGGAGGAGGGGTCCAGGACCGGGGCGGCGGCAGCGCCCGCGGCGTCCGCGTCCGCCGAGCCCGCGCCCGCCGAGCCCGCGTCCGCCGAGCCCGCGCCCGCCGAGCCCGCGCCGTCCACGCCCGCCGAGCCCCCGCCCGCGCCGCCCGCAGGGACCTCCACATCCAGCCGCCCCACACCCTCAAGAACCCCCGGCAACCCGTCCCCCGCCCCCGCGAGCACCAGCGACGGCGCGCTGTCCGCCACGATGTGGCCCAGCTCCGCCGCCCCCGACTTCGGGTTCAGCGGCACCGCGGGCACCCCGGCCCGCAGAGCCGCCACCACGGCCACCGCCGTCTCCAGGGTGGGCGTGGCCCAGACGGCCACGCGGGTCGCGCCCGCCGCGGTGAGGCGGGCGGCGAGGGCGGTCGTGGTGGCGGCCAGGTCGGCGTAGGTCAGGGCGCGGTCGCCGAAGGTCACGGCGGGGGCGGGGCCCGGCGTGGTCAGGGCGGGGAAGAGGGGCTCGGAATCCACGGGTCGTACTCCTCGGTGTGTGCACGGCGACTTAATGAGAGCGTTACGCCGCCGAAGGTGCGGTGTCACAGTGATCGTTGAGGCTGAAGTGGCCGTTTGTCCCTGGTGTGCGGGGCCGTTCGGCGATCGACAAGTCAACACCCGGTAGCCGGTGGGCGGCAGTCCGCCGCCCGTGCTCCGGTCGACTCAACCGGTCCTCCCCCCACAATCCGAAACAGGATGGGACCACACACTTTGCTCACTTCGCACTCTTCATCCGGATCCACTCCGACCTCAACCCCTACCGCCCCCACACCGGCCACGCCCTCGGGCACCACCAACTTATCCACCGCCCCACTCCCCCATGCCCCCGGCCGTATCCTCGCCGTCGCCGCCCCGGGCCCCGGCCGCGAACAGCTCACCCGCACCCTGGAGTCGAGCGGCTACGAGGTCGACCACACCGTCCCCGGCGCCATACACCCGCACATACGCCAGACCCCGCCGGACGCCATCGTCGCGCTCGACGACGGTCCCGGCGGGCGGCGCTGCGGGGGCGACGTCATCACGGAGGTGCGGTCGCAGCCGGCCGGGCAGGTGCTGCCGCTGGTCCTGGTGGGCGCGGCGGCGCGCGAGCCCGCCGCGGTCGCCGACCTGCTGCGGCGGGGCGCCGACGACTGCCTGCCGAGCGGCTGCGCGCCCGTCGAACTGTCGGCGCGCATCGCGGCGAAGCTGCACCGCGTCCCCGTACCGGTGGAGCAGCTCCTGCGCGATCCGCGGACGGGGCTCTACTCCGGGCCGCACTTCATGGACGAGCTCGACCGCGAGCTGCGCCGCCCGGCGGCCGCGCGGCGCGGCGGTGTCCTCGCCGTCGTCGGGGTCGCCGAGATGCCCGCCCTGGAGAAGCGGCTCGGGCCGCGCGTGCACCGGGAGGTCGCCGAGCGGCTCGCGCAGGTCGCGGGCGGCACCGCCCCCGCCAGGGCGGGGGCGGGAGCCCGGGGCGGCCTGGGGAGCGTCTGCGACCGGCTGGGCTGGGACGACGACGGGCATCTGCTGGTCCTGATGCCCGGCGTGGACGAGGAGAGCGCCCGGCAGGACCTCGCGGCGTTCGCGGCGTCGGTCGCGGGCACCCGGTTCGTCGTCGCGGACGAGAACGTCCGGCTCACCCCGGCGATCGGCTTCACCCCGCTCACCGCGTACGAGGACGCGGGCGGCCACGAGGCGGCCGCCCGCGAGGCCACCGACGAGGCCCTGCGCCACCGTGATCTGCGGCCGGTGCGCTGGGAGCCGTGGATGCGGGCGAGGGCGCAGGACGGGCCCCGGCACGCCCGCGCCCGCGTGGGCCTCGCCGCCCTGCGCTCCGCGCTCACCCCGCTCCTCTCGCCCGTCCTGATGCTGCTCCTCGGCGTCGGCGTACCGTTTCTCCTGTACCAGCAGGCGTACGACCGACTCGGCTGGGACGTGGCCGCGTACGCCTACTGGGTCGTGGTCGCGGGGCTCGTGGCGTCGGCGCTGCTCATCGTCCTGGAGTGCCTGTTCGCGCTCGACGCGCCGCCGCGTCCGGCCGCCGCCGCGCAGCCGTACCCGCCCGCGAGCGCGGTCGTCGCGGCGTACCTGCCGAACGAGGCGGCGACGATCGTCGACACCGTCGAGTCCTTCCTGCGCCTGGAGTACCCGGGCGAGTTGGAGATCGTCCTCGCCTACAACACCCCGCACCCGCTGCCCGTCGAGGACACCCTGCGCGAGGTGGCGCGCCGCGATCCGCGGCTCGTGCTGCTGCCCGTCGCGGGCTCCACGTCCAAGGCGCAGAACCTGAACGCGGCCGTGACGCGGGTGCGCGGCGAGTTCGTGGGCGTCTTCGACGCCGACCACCACCCGGCGCCGGACGCGTTCCGGCACGCCTGGGACTGGCTGTCGAACGGCTACGACGTCGTCCAGGGGCACTGCGTGGTCCGCAACGGCGACAGTTCGTGGGTGGCGCGGATGGTCGCCGTCGAGTTCGAGGCCATCTACGCCGTGAGCCACCCGGGCCGCACCCGCCTGTACGGCTTCGGGGTGTTCGGCGGCTCCAACGGCTTCTGGCGCACCGATGTCCTCGCCCGCACCCGGATGCACGGCTCCATGCTCACCGAGGACATCGACTCCACCCTCCGGGCCCTCGGCGCGGGCGCCCGCATCGCCATGGACCGCACCCTCATCTCGCGCGAACTGGCCCCGACGACGCTGCGGCCGCTGTGGAACCAGCGCTCGCGCTGGGCGCAGGGCTGGCTCCAGGTGTCGCTGCGGCATCTGCGCGCGGCCCTGCGGTCGGAGCGGTTCACACCCCGTCAGAAGACGGGCCTGTGGGTGCTGTTGGGGTGGCGCGAGGCGCAGCCCTGGCTGACCCTGCAGATCCTGCCGGTGCTGCTGCACGCGGCGTGGCGGGCGGGCGGCGCGGACAAGCTCGACTGGGCGGTGCCGGTGTGCCTGCTCGCCGCGGCTCTCACGCTGTCCGCCGGGGTGGTGCAGGCCGCCTTCGCGTGGCGGCTCGCGGTGCCCGAACTGCGCCGCAGGAAGGCCTGGTTCTGGCGCTATCTCCTCGTCACCACGGTCTTCTACACCCACTTCAAGAATCTCGTGGCCCGGCAGGCGCATCTGAAGGAGGCGCTGGGGGAGCGGCAGTGGCGGGTCACGCCGCGCGCCGCGACGGCGGACGCGGAGGCCTCATGAGCACGTCCACCGCGACCCCTTCGGTCACGCTCACCAAGGAGCCCCCGCTCCCCGCCGAGCCCGTCCCCGAGCCCCGTACGGACAAGCCCGCCCGCGCCCGCGCCGTCGAACTCCAGGGCCTGCGCGGCCTCGCCGCCCTGAGCACCGTCGTCTTCCACGTGTGGCAGCAGTACTACACGTACGACGCCGCCGGGGCGCACCCGCCGGTCGACAACCCCTACCTCGGCGCGCTGATCTCCTTGGAGGTCATCGACCTGTTCTTCGTGATGTCGGCGTACCTGCTGACGCTGTCGTACGCGCGGGCCGCCATCGACGGCCCCACGGCGCGGGGGAGCGGGGTGCGGTCCGGCCGGGACTTCCTCTTCCGGCGGGCCGTCCGCATCCTGCCGCTGTACTTCCTGGCGGTCCTCGTCGTCTGGTCGAGCCGCAATCCGACGCTGCCCGGCGACTGGCGCGACCTGCTCGGCCATCTCACCTTCACGCACGTCTTCGACCGCGACCGGATCTTCTACACCCTCGGCCCCACCTGGTCGCTCTCCCTCGAAGTCGCCTTCTACCTGGCCCTGGTGGCCCTCGGGCCGCTCGCGATCCGGGCCTGCCGCCGCCTGGCCACGCGCCGGGCCCGGGTGGCGCTGTGCCTGTCGGGCTGCGGGGCGCTGTTCGTGGCGCCGGTGCTGTGGATCGCGGTCGCGCACCACGTCCTGGACGTGCCGTACACGAACTGGCCCGTGTACTTCGGCCCGCAGGCCCGCTTCGGCGGCTTCGCGGCGGGCATGGCGCTCGCCGTGCTGCTCGTGGCGCTGGGGGAGCGGGGCCGGGTGGACGCGCGGGTCACGACGCCGCTGGCGCTCGCCGCCCTCGGCGGTCTGTACGCGCTGTCGTACACCGCGGACCCGGAGAACGTCCCGCACACCTACTACCACCCGCTGGCCGCGCTGCTGTGGTTCGTGCTGCTCTTCGCGACCCTGCACCTGCGCGAGCGCGACGGCCGCCGCGTGCGGTGGCACGGGCTGCTGCGGGCCCGCTGGGTGACCGGCGTCGGCCTCATCAGCTACAGCCTCTACATCTGGCACGAGCCGGTGCTGCTGGAACTGGACCAGCGGGGGGTGCTGCCGGGCGGTCAACTCGGCTTCGCCGCCGGGACGTTGATCGTCGTCGCGGTGGCGGTCGGCGCGGGCACGGCGAGCTACTGGCTGATCGAGTACCCGGCGGGGCTGCTTGTGAAGGCGCGGGACGCGCGGGGCGCGCCGCGCGCGTTCTATCCGGAGCGCGCGGGCGGTACGACGCGCTGAACCCCGAGCCCCGCGTGGGCCGGACATGGCGGCGCCGCCTCCCCGTGGGACGAGGGGAGGCGGCGCCGCGGCTCGTTACCGCTGTCGGCTACGCGGCCGTCAGACCAGCCAGCCGACGAAGTGGACGACGCCGGCGAGGATGTCGGTGAGCAGGTTCATGGTGGCGCTTCTCCTTGGGACATGGTGGTGCGTGTACGAATGGGACCGCGCCAACTACGGTCTGCAGCCCGTCGCTTGCGCACCGTAAGCATCGTCAATCACACGCACCGCACGCAATCCCTGCGGCAACGACCACCTGTTCCAGGGAACAACTGCTCCCCTGTTCGTATGTCCCCGTGTGCGGCCGTCCTCCCGGCGGTCTGAGGGCGGGCCGATGCGTCCGCTCGCGTGCTAGTGGGCCGGTGTGAAGGACGCCAGTGCCTGGTCGAAGTACTGCTTGCCCAGCGCCCGGTTCGCCGCGGGCGAAGAGACCCACACGTCGTGCATCCTGCCGTTCTCGTTCCAGCTCAGGTCGTACGTGACGCGGGGACCCCCGTCGTCGTCGGCGCCGTTCCAGGTGAAGGTCCACAGGGCCGCGGGGCTGCCGTTGTGGGTGGTGCGGGTGACGGAGCCGCCGCGGTAGCCGGGGTAGCGCGCGGGGCCTTCCCGGTGGGCCTTGTGCATCACCGCCAAGGGGCCGGCGGGGGTCTTCGGCTGGGGGTGGACGCCGATGCGGAACCTCTTCGCGGCGGAGTAGTAGTAGACGCGGGGCGGTTCCGAGGAGCGGGTGAAGCCGTCGGGGACGGTGAGGGTGAAGCCCGCGGGGTCGGGGACCGTGCGGTAGCCCGCGGGGGCGTTGTCCTTGGCCGCGTCGGGGGACTTGGGGGACTTGGGCGGAGGTGACTTCGCGTCGGCGTCGTCGCCGTGTCCGCCGTCGGCGTCCGCCGACTCGCCGGAGCCGGGCGGGGGGTTCTTGCCGGACGGCTTCAGGGTCTTCTCGTCGGCGGCCTCTGCTGTCCGCCTGCCGTGTCCGTCCCCGTCGTTGCCGTTCGACGTGAGGAGCCAGGCCGCGGTGGCTATGCCGCCGGTGGCCAGGACGGCGGCCGCGGTGCCGAGGGCGACGGCGGTGCGTGAGCGGCGGGTCGGCGCGGTGGGCGTATCGGGTTTGGTGACCGGGACCGGGGTGCGGGGAACAGGGTGCCCGGCGACGCGGGGTCCGCCCGCGCCCGCCCGTTCCGCCCTCTGGGCGGACCAGTCGCCCCCGGGCTGGGGGGCAAGTGGGGTGCCCTCGGCGGAGGTTGGCTCGGGCGTGGGCGTTGCCGACTCGTTCAGGGCCGTCCGGAGGGACTGTTCCGCTGTGGTGGTGGTGAGGCGGTGTTCCGGGTCGCGGTCGAGGAGGCCGCGGGCGGTGGGGAGGAGGGGGCCCAGGGCCTCGGGGAGGGTGATGTCGTCCAGGACCACCGCGTGGAGCACTTCGGCCACCGAGTCGCGGTGGAAGGGGGACTCGCCTGCCACGGCTGCGCACAGGAGGGCGCCCAGGGACCACAGGTCGGACGGAGGGCCGGAGCGTTGGCCGGACATGCGTTCCGGGGCGGTGTACTCGGGGGAGCCCACGAACGCCCCGGTCTGCGTCAGCCTGGTCTGGCCCGCGACCTGGGCGATGCCGAAGTCGGACAGGACGACGCGGCCGGTCTCCGCCTCCAGGAGCACGTTCGCGGGCTTCAGGTCGCGGTGCAGCACCCCCGCCGTGTGCGCGGCCCGCAGCGCGGCGAGGAGCGCGAGGCCGATCCGGCCCGCCGCCGCGGGCGGCAGCGGCCCCTCGACCGCGATCCGGTCGGCGAGCGACCAGCCGTCGACCAGCTCCATCACCAGCCAGGGCCGCTCCTCGTACCGCACCACGTCGTGCAGCACGAGGATGCCCGGGTGCTTCACCTGCGCCACCGACCGGGCCTCGTGCAGCGTCCGCTCCTGCTGGCGCTGCGCGTCCTCGGGCGTCAGCGCGTCGTCGACGTGCAGTTCCTTGACCGCGACGGCCCGCCCGAGGAGTTCGTCCCGGGCGCGCCACACGGTGCCCATGCCGCCGCGGCCGAGCCGCGCCTCGATGCGGTAGCGGCCGGCGACCAGTTCCCCCGTGCTTGCCATGGGCGCATCATACGAACTCCTTGCGCCTGCCCCGTGGTTGGGCCGCCGGGGACGGCCGGGATCCGACGGAACCGGGGGGAGTGTGAGGGGAGTGTGGACGGCGCGCGACCGGGGTGTGGTTGCCTCCGCACGCTCGTCACAGGGTGTGGGTCGCGTGGCTCGTGCACCCCGGCGAGACGTACGGCGCGGAGGCCGCTCAGAGCGTCTTTATTCTCTGAGGCGGGTGGCGCGCGGTTGTTAGCCTGCGGGGGCCCTGATCGCGTACGCGGCACGCGTACGAAGTGTGTACGACAAAGGAGTCCCCGTGGCAGGTCCCCGCATCGCGCTCGTCACCTGTCGCCCGCGGCCCGTGCACGACCGCGACCTGCCGGTCCTCGCGCGGGCCCTCGACGGGGCGGGGGCCGAGGCCCGGATCGTCGGATGGGACGACCCGGACGTCGACTGGGCCGGATTCGACCTCGTGGTGATCCGTTCCACCTGGGACTACAGCTGGCGCACCGACGAGTACGTGGCCTGGGCCGACCGGTGCGCCGCGCTCACGCGCCTCGCCAACCCCGCGGCCGTCGTGCGCTGGAACACCGACAAGCGGTACCTGGGCGAGCTGGCCGCCGCCGGTGTCCCCACCGTGCGGACCGTCTACCGTGCGCCCGGCGAACACGACGAACTGCCTCCCGCCGACCGGGAGTTCGTCGTCAAGCCCACCTCCGGGGCCGGTGCGCGGTACGCCGCCAGGTACGGCGCGGACGAGCGGGACGCCGCCCGCGCGCACATCGCCCGCCTGCACGAGGAGGGCTTCACCGCCATGGTGCAGCCCTATATGCGGCGCATCGACGTCACCGGCGAGCGCGCGCTCGTCTTCGTCGGCGGGGAGTTCCTGCACGCCATTCAGAAGGGCGCGGTGCTGGCGCCCGGCACCGCGTACGACGCCGACAAGGTGCCCCACCCCGACCTGCGGCCCTGGCGGCCCACCGCCGCCGAACTCGACGTCGCCGAGCGGGCGTTGGCGGCGATACCCGGCTCGCCCGAGCTGCTGTACGCACGCGTGGACCTGGTGGACGGGGACGATCCGGACGACGGTCCGCACGTCATGGAGCTCGAACTCGTCGAGCCCAATCTCTTCCTCGGCGTGCACCCGGACTCGCTGCCCCGGGTCACGGAACTGATCGTCAAGGCGGCCCAGTAAGGCAGTCGGCCAGTCGGCCAGTCGGCCAGTCGGCCAGTGGCCCAGGGAGCGGGCGGCCGGGCCCCGCCTCACCCGTCCGGGAACGACACCCGCTGCAACAGCCCCCATGTGAACTCCGCGACACAGCGCCGCCGCTCGCCCGTCGCCGCCTCCGGCGCACAGAACGCGAGCCGCCACCGCGTCGGCGCCGTCCCCTCCATCGGCCGCGCGGGCGCGAACGCGCGGGCGGCCTCGTCCACCGTGCACGACCAGGGCGTGAGGTCGGCGACGGTGCGCAGGGCGGGCCCGGGAGCGCCGGGGGCGCGGATCAGCCACTCGTTCCACACCGCCGCGTTCGGCCCGAGCAGCACCTCGAAGCGCAGGTCGGGCCAGAGCGGCACCGGCCACAGCAGTGCCTCGCACTCCAGGTCGCCGATCTTCCGGGGGGCGGTCGTCTCGGGGGCGCCGAGGACGGAGCGATACCGGGAGACCGCCGCGCGCCCCTTGCGCGCGTGCAGCATCGCCTGCCAGCGGCGGTTGGCCTCGCGCATGTCGGCGATGGACACCCCGAGCTCGTGCCGGGCGTCCTCGACGAGGTCCGGATTGTGGTCGGCCATGCGGCGCAGCAGCACCAGCTGGAAGTCGAGCGGCGTGAACGGGCCGGGCGGACGGGAGGGCCCGGGCCCGGCGGCGGAGCTAGCGCACATGCACCCCATGGTCCCGCACGGCCCGCCCGCCCGGACGCCGCCCGTCCGGCAGGAAGAGCACCGAGTTCACGTACCGCGGCCGCCGCGGCGTCAGCGCGCGCCGCAGCAGTCCCTGCGCCACGACGTACGAGGTGGCGCGCTGGTGCGCCTCCAGGTCGAAGGCGTCCAGGGGCAGCCAGATGTCGTCGGGCAGGACCCAGCCGCGGTAGCCGTGGGTGTGGGTGAGGTGGTCGACGACCGGGGCGATCGGCTGGATGCGGGCCTCCAGCTCGACGAAGAGCGCCGGGCGGTCCCGGTCCAGGAGTGCGCGGGCGCCGCGCAGGACGGGCAGTTCGTGGCCGTCCACGTCGATCTTGATGAAGTGCACGTCGTGCAGGCCGAGCCCGTCGAGCGCCACGCACGGCACGTCGAGCGCGGTGCCGTGCACGCCGTCCCTGCGGACCAGCGAGGACACCCCCCGGTCGCCCCGGTCGTCGTGCGGCAGCCACAGCCGGGCGGTGCCGGGCTCCGCGCCCGCCGCCGCCTGGATCACCCGGACGTTGCCGGGCGTGGCCGCCGTGAGCAGCCGCGCCAGATGCGGTACCGGCTCGACGGTCACCACGCGCCGGGCCCGCCGGGCGAGCCGCCGCGACCAGGGCCCGTACCAGCCGCCGACGTCCACGGCCGTGCCGCAGTCGGGCGGGCACAGCTCGCCGAGGCGGGCCAGCTCGGGCTCGAAGCGCGGATAGACGAGCCGGGCCAGGGCGGCCACCGCGCGAGTGGGGAGCCGGGGCGCGACGCGGGCGGCGAGGGTCTTGCGGGCGGCGGGCGTCACGGCGAGATCAGCTTGAGGAGCCGCTCGTGCTCGTCCTCCGAGACCTGTTCACCGGAGGACGGCAGGAGCTGCGGGATGCCGTCCACGATCGGGTAGCGGCGGTGCAGGCGCGGGTTGTAGAGGGCCTGTTCGGGCAGTGGCGCCGGGTCCGGGGGCGGGTCGGCAGGGAGGGCGCTCTCCGGGGAGAGCAGGATCAGCGGGCCCTTGTCGAGGGGGCAGGCGAGGATCTTCAGCAGCGGGTCGTCGGGGTTCATCAGGGCGTCAACTCCTTGGGTGGCAGGTCGGTTCTGACGGGTGCCGCGGGTGCGGGGTCGTCGTGCTTGGGCATGACCAGGAGCACCGCCACCGCGAGCACCGTCCCCGCGACCCGCAGCGTCAGCCGCACCGGGTCGTGGGGCAGTGCCTCGCCGAACGCGAGCGTCCCGAGCACGGCGGTGAACAGCGACGTCACCGTCGTACACACCGGAACGATCAGTGAGGCCCGGCACCGCTGGAGCGCCGCCTGCGACATGATCAGGCCGAACGCGCCGGTGAAGAGCAGGAGATAGGGGTACGGGGAGCGCAGCAGGTCGACCAGGGCGCCGCCGAGGCCGCCGTGCCCGTCCGTGGGCAGATGGCTGGACACGCCCTTGATGGCCAGCGAGCTGACGCCGTACAGCAGGCCGACGGCGACGCCGTACTCCACGCCCGTCGTCGGCTGGCGGTGCTTGCTGCGGGTGCGGCGCTCGGCCGAGGCGTACAGCCACAGGCCCGCCGCGAGCGACGGCAGGCAGACCGTGAGGACGAGCGGCGCGGGCGCGTCGCGGCCGACCGTGTCCGTGCCCTCCTTCAGGGAGAGCACGACCATCAGGAGCGCGGCGAGGATCGCGCCGACCGCGTACCGCTCGCGCCCCGAGGTGCGCTCGCCGAGCAGCTTCGCCGACAGGAGCAGGAGCAGCACGAGCCCGGAGACGAAGATGCCCTGGGCCGCCGCGATCGGCAGCGTCCGGTAGACGACGAGCTGCGCGCCGAAGCCCGCGGCCAGCGCCAGCGAACCGCCGATCCACAGCGGGCTGGAGATCACCTGGCGGAGCAGCCGGGCCGGGTTGCGGACGCTGACCGACGGCATCGAGGTCAGGGCCCGCTTCTCCAGGACGAAGCCGGTGCTGTAGAGCAGGTTCGCGAGCAGCGCCGCGGCCACACCCCACCACACGGCTACGCCTTTCGGGCGTGCAGGAGCAGGATGGAGGCGGCGCCCGGCACGGCGCAGGCGAGTCTGTCCAGGGCGCGCAGTGGCCGCGGCACACCGTGGAAGGGCGCGCCCGCGAGCCGTACGACGTCGAAGCCCGACGCGGCCACGAACTCCCGCAGCGCGCGGGCGGTGTAGAGCCGCAGGTGGCCCACGACCTCCCGCCCGGGGCGGCCGTGGATGCCGCGCAGGCTCACCTCGGAGAACACCGGCTGCACGCCCGCGAGCAGCAGCCCGCGGTTGTACCAGGCGGCGAGGTTGGGCGTGGACAGCATCAGATGGCCGCCGGGCCGCAGCACGCGGCGCAGCTCGTCGAGCGCGCTGTCGGGGTCCACGAGGTGCTCGATGACCTCGCTGAACAGCACCGCGTCCGCCGATCCGTCGGCGAACGGCAGGCCGCCGTCGGTGAGTTCACCGCGCACGACGTACGGCAGGTGGCCGCTGGCGCGGCGCAGCGCGTCCTGGGACCAGTCGACGCCGATGACGCGGTGCCCGGCGAGCAGCGGCGCGGCGACGCGGGCGGCGCTGCCGTCGCCGCAGCCGATGTCGAGGACGACTCCGGCACCGGCTGTCGCGGGGCCGAGGGCGGCGGCGAGCATCCGGGCCTGGCGCAGGCTGCGGGCGTCGCCCGAGGCCACGGGCACGTCCGGGTTCTCGTAGAAGTCCCGCAGTTCGTAAGGCCGTTCGGTCCCTTCCTGGTGCGGGGTGGCGCTGGTGGTCGTCATGAGCCGCCGTCCTCCGGGGTCGGGTGGAGGTCCTGCGTGGCACGGAGATAGTGCTCGAAGAGGTCGCGGAGGTGGGCGCCGTCGCCGTGGCTGAGCAGCGTCCGCGACCAGCGCAGGGCCAGGTGCAGCCGGCCCGCGGTGGACGCGGTCGTCACGGTCAGGCCGCGCGGCATGCGGGCGGGCGCGGAGAACCACACGGCGGTCGCCGCGCCGGCGTCCCCGAAGTCGAGGGCGTACGGCACCCGCCCGATGTTGCTGAGCAGGGTCGTCGACGTCCACGGCCCGGCGGCCCTGCGCAGGCCCCGGGTGACGGCGGCCCGCATCGTCACCGGCAGGACCGGCGCGGTGAGCAGGGCGGCGCCGTGGCCGAGCTGCGGCCGGGACAGGGCCTTGAGGGCGCGGGTGCGGTCGGAGGTGCGGCGCAGCAGGGCATGGATCCGCTCGGGTCCCAGCTCGTCGGGGCCCAGCCGCCCGCCACCGTCCTCGGGCGCCAACTCGCCCGCGCCGAACGGCACTTCGACGAGCCGCGTGCCGTTGCCGATGGGCATCGTCATGTCGCGCGGCCGGTCGTCCACGGGCATCGTGATGCGCAACGGCCGTGGCTTCGCGCCGTGTTCGTGGTTCCAGTGCGCGATCATCAGCGCGGTCGCGACCATCAGCTGGTCGTTGACGGTGTACGGCGCGCCCTTGGGGCGGCGCGGCACGGGCAGCTCGGCGACGAGCATGCCGTTGCCGGACAGACCGGTGCCGGGCACCGGCGCGGCCCCGCCCGGCCGGGCCGCCGGGGGCCGCTCGGGCGCGCCGTGGGCGACGCGCGCGGGCGGGGCCCACGGGGAGGGCAGCCCCGAGGGGCCTTGCGCGGGCGTCCCGGACGCGTCGGCGGCCACGGGGGTACGGGTCGGGGGCGCGGCGGGCGCGTTGTCCCGGCCGCCGTACAGCTCGGCGGCGGTGGCCAGCACCCGCAGACAGGCGGGGCCGTCGAGCGCGGTGTGGTTGATGGTCAGGAACAGCACGCTGGAGGCCGCGTCCGCGTCGGCGACGACCTCAAGCCGGATCGGCGGGGACGCGTGCAGCGGCGGCGCGTCGCACAGGGCGCGCTCACGGGCCCGCTTCAGGGCGTCGGGGACCGGCGCCGGGAACGTGACCACCTCCACGTCCGGCCCGTCGGTGAGCTCCCACTCGTAGCGGCGCCGGTACCAAGGGCCGCGCGCCTCCCGCACCAGGATGCGCGGGTGGCGCCGCAGCGCCTCGCCGAACGCCGCTTTCAGCCGCTCGGCGTCCGGCGTGCCCGGCAGGTGCACCTCGATGTGGACGGTCTCCGGCTCCTCCTCCTGCAGGCAGTGCCGGGCGACCTCGTCGACGACGGGGAACGGCACCCGGCGCGGCGGACGGCCGGGGCCGTCCGCACGCCGGGCCGGGTGTTCCAGGGCGGTCATGGTGCGTTGTCCTCTCCCGGGCGCGGGTCCTCTCCGGAGCGGGTACCCCGGCCGGGGGTGCCCTCGTCCGTCGGGGTGTCCTCGTCCGGACGGGTGTCGTCCACGGGCTCGGGCGCGTCCTTGCGGAACGGGTCCGGGCCGCGGGCCGAGAGGGTCGGTCCGGCCGCGTACGGCGGGACGTCCGGGGACGCGCCGGGTTCTGCCGGCGATCCGACGCCGGGCGCGGAGGCCTCGGTCGCGCCGTCCCCGCCGTCGGGGCCGTCCCCGCGCCTGCGGTGCGGCAGCGGTGGCGCCGTCGGCGAACCCAGGTCCCGGTCGGGCCCCAGCGGCATGGTCACCGCGTCGGGGTCGCCCTGCGGCCGGGGCGGCGCGGGGGTGGCTCCGCCCGCGGCACCGAACCCTGCCGGGGCACCCGGGCCCGCGGGGCTGCCGAAGCCCCCGGGGCCTGCCGGACCGCCGGACCCCGCCGGACCCCCCGGGCGCACTGGACTGCCCACACCCCCGGCACCCCCCGGACCCGCGACGCCCACCACGGCACCCGGCGCCTCGGCCCGCTCCCGCACACTCACCAACGCCGCGAACAGCGCGATGAACGCCAGGACTTGAGCCGTGTGCCCGAAGGCGCCCTCGTCCGCCGCGGCGGCCTCGCCCGCACCGGTCGCCGCGGCGACACCGGCCCCGGCCATCGCCAGGAACGCGAGCGGCACGAGCAGCGTGTGCTTGCGCCAGGCGATCACCGCGAGCACGGGCACGAGCACGGCGAACCAGCCCGCGACGACCACGGCCACCAGCGTCAGCGCGACCGTGCCGAGCACCGGACCGGGCCCGGGCGGTGTCACGCCGGGGCCGTCCGGGTTCGGCTCGCGGCGCCGCACGAACACCAGCGCCACCAGGGCGAGGACGCCCACGCCGCCGCCGATGAGCCCGGCCTCGTACGCCGTGGACGGCTCGTAGGTGAGCTTGACCGTGCCGCCCTCGCCGGCCGGGACCAGCCAGCCCTGCTGCCAGCCGTCGAGCCGCACCGAGCGCAGCTCCTTGCCGTTCAGGGTGGCCTTCCAGCCGTCGTTGACGTTCTCGTAGGTCGACAGGTACTGGGCGGCGCCGTCGCCGACGGCCACCTCGCGGCGGTCGCCGAGCCAGTCCTTGATCTTCAGTTCGCGGGCCTTGGTGACGAGGGTGCCCGGGGTGCCGCGGGTGAGGGACACATCGGTGACGGCGAGCGGGCCCCCGTCACCGGCCTCCACGCGGTGCTGTCCGGCGGCGAGGTCCACCGACGACTTCTTCTTGTTGTCGTCGCACAGCGTCAGGTCGACGGGCCGCCGGTCCACCAGGTCCCGCACGGTGCCCTTGGCGCTCGTCGCGTACAGCTTGCCGTCGACGGAGACCGCCGGGCCCGCGCCGCACGCGAGCGCGAAGGTGCGATCCGGGTCGGGCTGCTTGGTGCGGAACTTGTCGAGCGCCGGGATGTAGGCCTCGGTGAGGCCGACGGGCAGCTGCAGCTTCTCGTCCGCCACCGGGTTGTGCAGGGTGAGCGGCGCCGTCTTCGTGATGGTGATGTCGAGGCGGTCGGTGGTGATCGGTGCGAAGCGGGCGTTGCCGTTCTCGTCGACACCGGCGGTCGCCGCACCGTCCGGAGAGCTGATCTCGATCTTCTCCGGCCGGGTGGACAGTCCGCCCGCGGGCGGCAGGACGATCTCGCCGACGGGCACCTTGCCGGGCCACCGCAGATGGATGACCGGCCGGTCACCGGCGATCCACGCGGTCGTCAGGTCGCCGTCGGTCAGGTTGCGGGGCGAGAGCCCGCCGCCGAGGTCGGACGTCGAGTCGGCGCTGGCGATGATCTGCTCGCGCTGGTCCGGCGCCACCTTGTAGAGGAGGTCGTCGAGTTCCGAGCCGGGGACGGCGACCGCGCTCGCCTTGACCTGGTAGCTGCCGTCGGCGGTGGTGGTGAAGCGGCGGTGCAGCCCGGCCTCGGAGGTCACCGGCGACAGACCGGACTGGTCGGCCGAGCGGTGCATGGAGTACGTCGTGGCGTCGGCGTCCTCGCCGTCGGTGCCCGCGGTGTCGGCGGGCATCCGCAGGAGCTTGGTGATCTGCACCTTGGGGATGCTGATCTCCGCGAACCCGGCGCCGGTCAGGCCCTTGTGGGCGACCTGCGCGTCGAGGATGGTCAGCTTCAGCCACGCGGAGTCGCCCGGCTCGGCCTTGACGCGCTGCGTCTGGCCGTTGGGCCGCAGGTACGAGACCTTCTTGCCCTGCTCGGTCTCCACCAGCACCTTCGTCGGCGCGGACCGCACGCCCTGCTGCGGCAGCGGCGTCACCTTGAACGACGACGGGATGGCGGTCTTCTTGGTGAACTCCGCCTTGATCCACTCGTCGTCCGGGCTGCCCGGGTTGCCTTCCGTCCAGGCGGTGTCGGGGTTGCCGTCGAAGGCGTTCACCGGGTCGAACTGCGGCAGGTGGAACAGCCAGTTGCCGTAGGACGAGGCCGTCACGGACTTGGCGCCGCGCAGCTCCGCCACGGTCTGGTGCTTGACGCCCTTGGTCGGCAGGATCTGCCGGGGCTTCGCGCCGCCGTCCTGGAGCGCGTCCGGCGCGTTCTTCTCGTCCTTGGTGTACGGGTACGACGTGTTGGTGTTGACCAGGCCGAAGCGCGTGTCGGTGCGGCGCAGCCCGTCACCGACCGCCTGCAGGGCGGGCGGCGAGCCGAGGCCCGGGTGGTTGTCGCCGGTCAGGACGGCCGGGCGGTCCTTCATGTCCGGGTCGGCGGACAGCGGGAGCAGCGCCTCGGGGCCGCCGCTGACGACGGCCGTGTTGGCCACCGGCTTCAGGCCCGCCTGGCCGGGGCGCTGGGCGCCCTCGCCGGGCGCGTAGATCTCGACCGCGCGCTGGCGCGGGTACAGGCCCTCGACCTGCACGGGCGTGTCGTCGGCGATCCGCCCGCCGGTCTCGGTCGGCCCGAACCCGGTGACCCGCTTGAACCCGGACTGCTCCAGGGTGCGCTTGACGGTCGCCGTCGGGACGTAGCCGATCTGGTCGGGGTCGAGGTCGTTGCGTACGACGACGTAGTAGAGCCCCGCGCGCGTCAAGTAGTCGCGCAGGCCCGGGACTTGGCCGCCGGTCATCAGGGCCTGCTCGACGGCGTCCATGGCGCGCCGGTTGCCCTTGGCGCCGAACGGCACGTAGTCGCGCTGGGCCCAGCGGGAGTCGGCGAGCACGTCGAGCGGCTGGTCGATGGGGGAGCCCCAGGTGTAGATGCCGTGCGCGGTCGCGGGCACGACCAGGGCGCGCGAGTCCGGGGAGTACTTGTCCAGCCAGTCGGCCGTCGTGTCCCAGTAGTTCGGCAGCTTCTGGAACGAACCCGGCTGCAGGATCGAGCCGTTGAGGTACGGCCAGGCGAGCCCGGGAATCACCAGCACCGCGGCCACGAGCGGCGCGTACCGCCGCCCCCGCACCGGCCGCGCCCCGCGCGCCTGCGCCGCCACGCCCACCAGATGCGCGAGGCCGAAGGCCAGGGCGAGCGCGAGCCCGGTCTGGAACTTGTAGATGTTGCGGAACGGTACGAGCCCGCCGTCCAGCCAGTCCTGCACGGTGCCGTGGAAGGGCGCGCCGAACACGCCGCCGTACCCGGCGAGGGTGACGAGCGCGACCGAGAGCACGGTGAGCACCAGCCAGCGCCGCTCCGGCAGGTCGCGCCGGGCCAGCCCGGCGAGGCCGAGGGCCGCGGCGAACGCCGAGCAGACGACGGCGATCACGGACGTCGCGACGGTCCACCCGGCGGGCAGCCAGGCCTCGCCGAAGTGGAGGTACGCCACCCAGTTCCCGGCGCCGCGCAGCGTCTCGGTGGCCGACATGGTGCCGGTCGTGGTCGCCGAGTTCTCCACGTACGGCAGGAAGTTCTCGCCGTAGAAGCCGAGCAGGAGCAGCGGCACCACCCACCAGGCGGTGGCCAGGATGACGCCGGGCACCCACCAGGTGATGAGTTTGCGCTTGCGCGGCCCGTTCGGCCGCGACAGCAGATACAGGGCCACGGGCAGCAGCGAGGCCAGCGTCGACGCCGCGTTCACGCCGCCCATGAAGGGGATGAAGAGCGCCGAGCGGAACGCCGCGATCCGCGCGGTCACGCGGTCGTTGGTCAGCGGGATCAGCACCCACGGCAGGAACGCCCCGGGCAGTGCCGCCGCCGACGTCGACCCGACCACGACGGTGAACGTCGGCCACAGCGCGTACACGACCGCACCCAGCAGCCGCGAGCCGCTGCTGCCGATGTTCAGCCGCTCCGCGAGCCGCAGCGCGCCCCAGAAGGCGACCGCGACGATCACCGACATCCAGAGCCGCTCGGCCAGCCACACCGGCAGCTGCAGGAGGTCGGCCAGGGCGTAGAACGGCAGCATCGGGAAGGCGTAGCCGATGTACTGGTCCTGGATGCCGCCGAAGCCGCCCCGGTCGTGCCAGAGCTGGCCGAGGTCGGACAGGAACTGCCAGGGGTCGACGGCGACACCGAGCTTGGTGTCGAACGTCATCCGCCCCGGTTTCACGGCGAGGAAGCACACGAACACCACAGCCCAGAACCCGGCGAGCCAGCGCCGTGAGCGCGGGCCGCGCCCGGGTTCGGGCGCGGGCGCCGTCGGCTTCAGGGCCGCCGGGGGTGGGGACTGGACCGTGGTGGTCATGGACACCGCCTGAGGATGAGGAGGAGGTTCCAGGTGGCGACTTCGCGCACGCCCGGGACCTTCGCGACCGTTTCGGCCCAGAACGGCCAGTAGCGGGAGCGGGCCGAGACGACGGCGACGTCGTCGCGGGCCCGCACCTGTCTGAGCGTGGGTCCGACGTGGTGGGCGAAGAGGTTCTCGCCGAGCTTGTGCTTGGCGGGTTTTCCGGTGCGGCGCTCGTAGCGGGCGCGGGCCCGCTCGGCGCCGAAGTAGTGCAGGGGCGCCCACTCGTGGCCGCCCCAGGGGGAGTACCAGTTGGTGAACGCCACGTAGATGAGACCGCCGGGCCGGGTGACCCGGACCATCTCGCTGAGGAAGGTGCCCGGGTCGTCGACGTGCTCCAGGACGTTCGAGGAGAACGTGACGTCGGCGACGCCGTCGGCGAGCGGCAGCAGATAGCCGTCGGCCACCACGGAGCCCTCGGGCGGCTTCGCGCCGAGTTCGTGCGGGTCGGGCTCGAAGAGGTAGGCCTGCGCGCCGCGCCTGCGGAACTCCTCGGTGAAGTAGCCGCCGCCGCCGCCCACGTCGACGACCACCCGGTCCTTGACCGGAAGGTGCCGCTCGACCTGGTCGGCGGCGTCCCGGGCGAGCAGCGCGTAGCACTTCTCCGGCTCCTGCTGCTCCCGCAGGAAGGCCCGGAACAGGGTCACGGAGCGGCGCAGCGACGGGTCCCTCACGCAGACCCCTTCACCGACGGCGGCTGGTGCGCGGCGACGGCCTCCGCGGCCACCGCACGGAACTGGCGCACCGTGTTCGACCAGCGGAAGTGCGCGGCGCGCTCCGCCGC
Source organism: Streptomyces flavofungini (assembly GCF_014650815.1). GTDB lineage: Bacteria > Actinomycetota > Actinomycetes > Streptomycetales > Streptomycetaceae > Streptomyces > Streptomyces flavofungini. The sequence goes on along the minus strand of NZ_BMVR01000001.1, from coordinate 149,128 downwards.
GGCCTTGCCGAAGGACCGGCGCCGCTCGGCGCTGAGCGCGAGCGTGCACCAGGCCGCGGCGAACGCGCTCTCGCCGTGCGCGAGCAGCCCGGTCACCCCGTCCTCTATGGAGTCGCGTACGCCGGGTACGTCGAAGCCGATCGCGGGCGTCGCGCGCGCCGCGGCCTCGGTGACGACCAGGCCCCAGCCCTCGACGGCCGAGGGGTGCAGGAGCAGCCACGACTCGCACAGCAGCCGGTGCTTCTCGGCCTCCGAGACATGGCCGGTGAACTGCACGCCGGGGCCCGCGAGACGCTCCAGGCGCTGCCGCTCCGGGCCGTCGCCGACGATCACCAGACGGCCGCCGGTGACCGGGCGGACCCGCTCCCACAGCCGCAGCAGCAGATCGACGCGCTTGTACTCGACGAGCCGGCCCATGGCCAGGAACAGCGGTTCGTCCGAGCGCTCGTGCAGCGGCCCGGGCTCCGCCACGCCGTTGTGCACGACGCGGATGCGGTCGGGGTCGACGCCCAGGTCCTGCAGCGCCGTCGCGGTCGACGGCGACACGGCGACCAGCAGGTTGCCGCGCTGGGCGCCCGAGAGCGACCAGTGCTCCAGGCGCCGCCCGAGGCGCGCGGCCGGGGCGAGGGGGCCTTGGAAGCGCATCGCCCACAGCTCGGTGTGGACGTGGTTGACCAGGCAGAGGGTGGGGCCGCGGTGCCACAGCGGGGCGAGGTAGGGCATGCCGTTGCACACCTCGACCAGCAGGTCGGTGTCGCCGATCTGGCGCGTGAACGCCGACCGGGCGCGCAGGTAGTGGCCCAGGTCGCCGCCCGCCGACACCACGCGGTAGTCGCGGTAGGCGGCAGGTCCGCCGCACAGCAGCGTGACCTGGTGGCCCTGCGCGGTCAGCCCGTCGGCCAGTCGGTCGACGAGGAGTTCGGAGCCGCCTGCGGCCGGGTTTCCCAGGTCGCGGCGGGCGAGGAAGGCGATCCGGCGCGGCTGTGGGGGGAGCGCCGGAAGGGGCCACGCGGGCCGCGGTGCGACCTGGCGCAGCGACGACGGCACGTGCTGGGGCATGGGTGCTCCAACTCGTCTCGGGGTGCGGAACTGTGGGGGAGTTCGGGTGGATCCGGGGTGGGGCCCGGTCGTACGGGTGGCGCGAATGGATCCGGTGGAGCGGGTGGAGCGGAGGGTGCTGCCGGGACCGGGTCGGTCCCGGCGGTGCGGGGCGGGACTCCGGTGTTCGGAGGGACGGAACACCGGTGCGGATGCGCAGTCGATGTGCTGGGACTGTGCGGGGACTGTGTCTGGGTGGGATGGATAGTTTTCGCCGCACCTAACGGTGCGGCTACTCACCGGGGTGACAATTTCGGCCCTTCTTGACGCTGACGTCTCATCACATCGTGGTGGGTTGCAGGGAATTTGGGGACGTATCGGAATGTGGACCCATCGAATCCGGTCCTTCACCGTCCCTCCCCGAACCGTTCGCCCGCTTTTCCCGGCCACGCAGCACGAGCACCCCGCCCAGGATCGCGAGCACCCCGCCGAGGATCACGGACAGCAGCGGCAGCGTCTCGCCGACCAGCTTCAGCCGCGAGCTGTCGTCGTCCGCCAGGTCCACCTGGGCCTGCTGGGTCTTCTTGGTGAACCCGATCCGCTCGCTGTCGAGCAGCACGGTCACGTCCTTCTTGCCGCCGGGCGCGCGCAGCGTCTTGCGGGGGCCGATCGCCGCGTAGATGATCCGGCCCGTGCGCTGGTCGGCGACCAGTTCGATGCCGTGGTTGGCGTACCACTCCTCGGCCATGACCTGGCTGCGCCTGGGCTGGCCGACGAGGCGGCCGGGGACCTGGCGGGTGCCGGTCCTGGTGGCCTGCACGGTGCCGGTGAAGCGCAGTCCCTCGTAGCCCTGGATCTTCTTCTTGCCCTGGTAGGCCAGCGGCACGGTCGCGCCGAGGGTGCTGTCCCACCACTGGTAGGTGCGCTTTTGGACGTCGAAGGGGAACTTCAGGTACGCCTCCCCCTCGAAGTACGGCTTCTCGCCGCAGCAGTGCACCGGTGCGTTGGTCTTCCGGTCGGTCACCCAGCGCTCCAGGGTCCACTGGAGCGAATCGTGCGGATCGGCCGCGGGCAGCGACTTGTCGGGGTCGACGGACGTCGACACGTCCCAGATCGCCCGCCCCGACTTCTCGCTGTCGGCGACGTCGCCGCGCACCTGCCGGGTGATGGTCAGGTCCTGGTCGCGGACGGTTTTGATCTTCCCGGTGTCGAAATAGCTGCCGGTCCCCTTGAAGACCGTTATCTGATCGACATCAATGGGCGTGCGTTTGGCCCGTGGCTCGACGTACCAGGCCAGCATCGGGGCCAGGACGAGCAGAAAAGCGCCCAGGCCGAGCAGGACCAGGGACAAGGGCGAAGCTGTACGGCGCATCCGGCGCTCCTGCCGTGAGGGCGAACAGGGGTCGGTCGGTCAACTGTGCTGGATTACCGACGAGTTGTGGGACTGGTGCGGTGCTGCTGCCGCCGGATTGCCCGAAATGCTGCGGCGCTGTTTCCACGGAGTTACTGGTCCGTATGAGCCGCGAACGTAGGCGGACCCTTGACGCAGTGTCAATGCGTTGTTGACACTGTCCTCCTGCGGAGCGGGGTGGGGACGACCTCCAGCAGAGAGGCTGACCCTGTATGCACCGACTGCTCGCCGCCACGCTGACCGTCGCGGTCGCCGCGGCTCTCGCCGTGGGCGCCGCCCTGGGAATCGTCGCGCTCCTGAACGCCACGCCCGACCAGCCGAACCGGCCGCTCGTGCACTACGAGTCGCCCGAGCGGGACCAGTGACCGACGTGGCCGCCATCTCCGAAAGCGTCTCCGAGAGCGCGCCCGGGAACTTCCCGGACGGCGTTCCCGGAAGCCCGGGCTCCGCGCAGCAGCGCTCCGCCTGGCGCGACGTCCCGCCGCTCCAGGTGCGCAGATTCGCCGCGCTCGCCTTGGAGGAAGTGCCCATCCTCGCGCAGGACATTCTGCGCGAAATCCGGGCAGAGTACCCCGGTCTTCCGGTCGTTCTCGATGACTCCGGCGAGCCGATGGCGCTCATCGGGATCCGCCGCGCCCTGGAGGGCTTCGTCCAGCAGCTCGCCACCCGGGAGGGCCGGCCGCGCTACCACCCGGAGGTCTTCCAGGAATTCGGCCGCGGCGAGGGCCTGCACGGCCGCAGTCTCGACTCGCTCCAGGCCATCTACCGCCTCGGCGTCCGGCTCGCCTGGCGCCGCCTGGCCGAAATCGGTCAGCAGACCGAGATCCCGCCCCCGGCGATGTACGAACTGGCCGAATCCGGCTTCGAGTACCTGGACGGCCTGGTCGACCAGTCGGTGCGCGGCTACGCGGAGGCCGCCGCCCGGCAGGCCGGAGAACGCCTGCGGCTGCAGCGCAAACTCATGGAGCTGCTGCTGTCCGAGCGCCGCCCCGACACGTCCGCCGCCTCCGCGCTCGGCGCCGAGAACGGCCTGGACGAGCGGGCCGCCCGCGTCGGCTGGCAGCTGCCCGAACGCGTCGCCGTCGGCGTGCTGCTGCGCCCCGCCCGCGAGGCCGTGGCCCCCGCCGTCGGCGAGGGCGTCCTGCTCGACATGGAGGCCGAGCAGCCCCGCATGGTCGTGCCCGACCCGGACGCCGCGGGCCGCCCCGAGCTCCTGCGCCGCGCCATGACCGGCTGGTCCGGCGCCATCGGCCCGCCCGTGCCGCTCGCCGACGCGGCCAAGTCGCTGCGCTGGGCGGAGGCCGCGGTCGCCCTGATGGGGCGTGGACTGCTGCCCTCCGGTGAGGTCCTGTACTGCACCGAGCACACCGAGGCGCTGGTCCTGCTCCAGCCCGAGGAGCTCATCGAGGACCTGTCCCGCCGCTGCCTCGCCCCGCTCAACCACTGCGGCCCCGCCCATGGCCGCCGCCTCGCCGAGACCCTGCTCGCCTGGCTGGAAACCCGCGGCGGCGCCCCCGAGGTGGCCGCCCGCCTTGGTGTGCATCCGCAAACTGTCCGCTACCGCCTGCGCCAGATCAGGGAGCTGTGGGGCGACGAGGTCGACGACCCCGACCGCCGCTTCGAGCTGGAACTGGTGCTGCGGGCGCGACGGCTGCGGGGGGAGCTGGGGCGGGCCTGACGGCGGCCGCCCGGCCGGGCCCCCACGTGCGGCAATTCGGGCGAAGCCTGCCGTGCCGTACGGTGCCGGGCACGCCCTGACGTGCGGACACGCCGGAAGGTTCGACTCCGCACACAACATTCACAGCTTCAACTTCCTCCGTACCGGCGTGGGACCTAGCCTCCATGCCTCATGGACTACTGCCACGCGTGCCACCGGCACCTCAACGGCGCCCTCGCCTGCCCGGGGTGCGGCACCCCGGCCGAAGCCTGCCGGGAGTACGCGGAGGCGGTCGCCGCCCAGGACGAACCCGACGCCGACCTGGCCGAGGCGGACGAGGAACGGTCGCCCGGCGGCCGGGTCCGGAGCCGCGGCCGCCGCCGGGAGCGGGCCCGCAAGGCCGCCCAGCACCGCCGCAGGCGCCGCAAGGTCATCCTGATCGCCGCGGGCGTCGCGCTCGCCGCGGGCGGCCTGAGTCTGGCCGAGCTGGGCACCGAGTCCGCGTCGGACGACTCGAAGGCGACGTCGGCGCGGGACCGGGGCGAGTCGGCGGGGGAGTCCGGCGACTCCGGGGACACGGACGGCGCGCAGGGGTCGAACGCGTCCGTGGAGCCGGTGGGGGAGCCGACGGACGGTTCGCCGTCGGCGTCCGCGTCGGAGGCCGCGAAGAAGAAGGGCAAGGACGGCAGGGACGGCAAGGGCGAGAAGGACGGCAAGGGCGCCGAGAACGACGAGGGCGAGGACGCCGACGGGGACGCTCAGGGCTCCGGCGGCGACGGTGCGGGCGACGGCGGCACCAGTACGGCGACCGGCGGCAGCGGCACCTCCGGCGGCCCGGACCCGGACCCGACCTCGGGCAACCCGACCACGAGCCCGCAGAACCCCGGCCCGAAGCCGTCCACCACGAAGCCCCCGAGCGACCCGGACCCGGACCCGAGCCCGTCGGAGACGTGCGACCGGTTCCTGTGGTGGTGCACGTAGCGCCGTTGGCGTACGCAAAGCTCAGGTGCCCAGCATTCGCCGCAGCAGCCCGCGCAGCGACTCCCGCTCCGTGTGTGAGAGCTCGGCCAGCGGCTCCCGGGCGAAGTCCAGGGACTCCCGCAGGCTGCGCGCGGTGCTGAGCCCCTCCTCGGTCGGCGCGGCCAGCTTCACGCGCCGGTCGGCGGGGTCGGGGCGCCGCTCGACGAGGCCGCGGGCCTCGAGCCGGTCCACGATGCCGGTCACGTTCGACGGCTCGCACTTCAGCTTCTGCGCGATGCGCCGCATCGGCATGGGCTCGAGGGAGAGCAGCCCGAGCACCCGCGCCTGCGCGCCGGTCAGGGCGTGCTTGCCCGCGGCGACGTCGTACTCCTCGTAGTAGCGCGCCACGACGGCGCCGATCAGCTCCACGACCTCAAGGGTCAGCGGATCGATGCGGGGGGCGTCGGCGGGGGTGTCCGGATTCTGGGTGGCCATGCCTCCAGGTTACCCATTTACTTGACAACATGAAATATCGAAGCGCATGCTTATTTCAGAACCTGAAGCATCAGGGCCTGAAGTATGAAGGCACGCGCCCACCGCGCGCAGCCCGTCGCCGCTTCCCCAGCCTGAGGAGGACACCCCTCATGTCCGCAGCCCCCGAGCAGCTCCCGGCCACCGGCCGCGCCTGGCACCTCGTGCGTCGCCCGCACGGCTGGCCGGTCCCCGAGGACTTCGCGCTCCGCGAGGTCCCGGTCGAGGCCCCCGCCGAGGGTCGCGTCCTGGTCCGGAACCTGTACTTCTCGGTCGACCCGTACATGCGCGGCCGCATGAACGACGTGAAGTCGTACATCCCGCCGTTCCAGCTGGACCAGCCGATGGACGGCGGCGCGGTCGGCGTCGTCGTGGCGTCGAACGCGGACGGCTTCGCGGCGGGCGACCACGTGCTGCACTTCGCGGGCTGGCGGGAGTACGCGTCGGTGCCCGTGTCGTACGCGACGAAGGTGGACCCGGAGGCGGCGCCGCTGTCGGCGTACCTCGGCGTGCTCGGCATGACGGGCCTGACGGCGTACGCGGGCCTGCTGGACGTGGCGTCCTTCAAGGAGGGCGACACGGTCTTCGTCTCCGGCGCGGCCGGCGCCGTCGGCAGTGAGGTCGGTCAGATCGCCCGGCTCAAGGGCGCGGCCCGCGTGATCGGCTCGGCGGGCTCGGACGAGAAGGTGAAGCTCCTGACCGAGGAGTACGGCTTCGACGCGGCGTTCAACTACCGCGACGAGCGCCCGGTCGTCGACCAGCTCAAGGAGGCCGCCCCCGACGGCGTCGACGTCTACTTCGACAACGTCGGCGGCGAGCACCTGGAAGCCGCCATCAGCCGCATGAACGTGCACGGCCGCATCACGATCTGCGGCATGATCGCGGGCTACAACGACACGGAGCCGACGCCGGGCCCGCGCAACATGGCCATGATCATCGGTAAGCGCCTCCGGGTCCAGGGCATGCTCGTCCAGGACCACCAGGACCTTCAGGGCCAGTTCGTGCGCGAGGTCGGTGCCTGGGTGCGGTCGGGCGAGCTCAAGTACAACGAGACCTTCTCGCGGGGGATCGAGAGCGGCGCCGAGGCGTTCCTCGGCATGCTGCGCGGCGAGAACACCGGAAAGATGGTCGTCTCCCTCGACGCGTGACCCCGCACGGACGCGGTGGCCCCTCTTCCGTCATCCGATAACCTAATTCCACAATCGCCGGGTCGGGCGGGCGCGCGACACGGCACACCTCAGGAGGGATCGGCAGTTATGTCCATCCAGAACATCGACGTCAAGTACACCGCCGTGGCCACCGCGGAGAACGGCCGTGACGGCCGGGTCGCCAGCGACGACGGCAAGCTCGACGTCGTCGTGAACCCGCCGAAGGAGATGGGCGGCAGCGGCGCGGGCACCAACCCCGAGCAGCTCTTCGCCGCCGGCTACAGCGCCTGCTTCCAGGGCGCCCTCGGTGTGGTCGCCCGCCGCGAGAAGGCCGACATCTCCGGCTCCACCGTCACCGCGAAGGTCGGCATCGGCGCCAACGGCGCGGGCGGCTTCGGCCTCGAGGTCGAACTCATCGCCTCCATCCCGAACGTGGACGCCGCCACGGCCAAGGCCCTGCTGGAGAAGGCCCACGAGGTCTGCCCCTACTCCAACGCCACCCGCGGCAACATCAAGGTGGACCTGAAGGTCGCCTGAGTCCTTCCCCAAACGCCGGAGGGGCTGTCTGTAGCCCCTCCGGCGTTTGAGGAGCGGGGTCCGGGGCGGAGCCCCGGTTACGGGAAGGGGCGGGCCTGGGGCGCCCCCGCGAGGGCTACCGCACCCCGAACAACGCCCGCCCCACCTCGGCGAACACCCCCTTCGGGTGCCCCCGGAACAACGGCTCAGTGCCGAAGAGGACGACCTTGGTCGAGCCACGCGAACCGCTGACCACGGACGCCTCCCCGGCCGCGTCGGCCGGACCGCCCGCACCGGCGGAGTCGGCGCGCCAGTGGCCGGAGACGAGCGGCTTGCCGCCCGCGTAGGCCTGTTCGACGCGGACGCCGTCGCCGAGGCCCGTGAACCACATGGGGGCGTAGACGAAGCTGTGGCCGGAGCCGGAGCCGGAACCGGCTACGGGGCCGTCGGCGTTGCGGACGCGGACGACGCCGTTGGCGTCGCCGTTGCCCTGGACGGCGGTGACGGGGAGCAGCTTCGCGGCCTCGTTCAGCGCGGCACCCCCGGCACCCCGCCCGACAAGCCCCCCGCCCCCGGCGAGGAACGCGTCGAGCCGCTTGCGCGCGGCGGGCTTCAGCTCGCTCCGGTCGAGGCCGGAGGAGGCGAACAGGACGTCGGCCTTGCGCCAGTCGAAGCCGTCGTTGAGGACGGCCGTGGAGACGGGCACCACGTCGAAGTTCATCTCCCGCAGCGCGAGGAGCTCCCCGGGCGTCACGGCCGCGGCGACCCGCGTGCGGCGCACCACGTCCTTGCCCCGCGCCTCGGTCGCGGAGAACGCCACGTCGTACTTCTTGGCGGCGGCCCGAGCGGCCCGCCGCGCCGAACCCGGGACGATGACACTGCCGTCGGCGGCCCGGCGTGCCGAAACCCCCGCAGCGGTAAGGGAGTTGAGGGCGGCCACCTCGCGGGGGTCGTCCAGGCGCAGCCGCAGGTTCCCGCGCGGCGCGACATGGCCGACCCGGGTGGCCGACTGCACCGCGCGCGACGGCACCGCGGCCGGGTCGCCCTTGCGGGCGGCGTGCACGGACGCGCCCCACAGGCGGCCCAGGCTCCAGCCGGAGATGTCGTACATCGCCGACACCTTGTCGCTGATGTCCCGCCCGTCCGCGAGGATCACATTGGCGATGCCCCGCTTGGGCTGGTGCATGTCGACGACGTACGAGCCCTTCGCGTACGAGGCGTTGCCGAGCCGGAAGTCCCGGGTGGCGCGCCGCACGCGGACGTCGTTGGCGAGGAGATGGTCCACCAGGCGGGACGTGGCGGCGGCGGAGCGCTGACGCTTGCCCGCCGGGATGACGTACGCACGCGGGAACTCGGTCGTGTAGACGTCCTCCGGGCCGATGCCCGGCACGCCCGGCACGGTCTCCTCGGAGATCTCCACCGACTTCTCGCCCGCGGCCCCGCGCCGGAACACCTCGATCTGGTCGGCGATCAGCGACGTGCGGTGGCCGCGCGCGTAGTCGAGCGTCGCCTTCATGGCCGCGCCCGCGATGTCCACGTTGATGGCGGCACGGCGGCGCAGCTCGGCGGCGGGCTGGGAGTCGTACTCCTCGTTGTTGACCTGCATCGGGAACTCGATGGTGTGCGCCGCGACCGCGCCGTGGAACGGCATGTACTGCGGGGTGAAGATCGGCGGCCAGTCGTCCCAGCCCTCTTCCTGGTCGCGGAAGGGGATGATCGCGGGCTTCACGCCGTCCTTCGCCGCGGTGTAGCCGAGGCCGTTGACGGCCTTCTCCATGCCGAGGGCGTTGGCGTAGCTGTTCTTCAGGAACAGGTCGTACTCGTAGTTCTCGCCGTGCGGCGGGGTGGTCGGCTCGATGAGCGTACCGTTCACGTACCCGTGCAGGTCGATCATCATCGCGGGCTGCTTGTCGATGGCGATCTGCCGCACCGCGCGCGTCTCGGACTGGGTTCCGGTGATGAAGTCCCGGTTCAGATCGAAGCCGCCTGCGTTCTCGCGGGTGCCGGCGATCCGCCCGTCGGGGTTCATCGTGACGTTGAAGTAGAGGCGGTGCCGGGCGAGCAGGTCGCGGGTCTTGGTGTCCTTGGCCTTCGCCAGCTTCTCGATGAGCTTCAGGGCCGCGTCGGTGCCCTCCCACTCGTTGCCGTGGATGTTGTTGTTGATGAACACCGGCGCCTTGTACGCCGACTTGAGCGCCTTGTCCTTGGCGGCGGCCTTGGGCGCGTTCTCGATGCGGTCGCGCATCTTCTCCTGCCGGGCGGTCTCGCGCGCCGACTCGGGCGCGGTGACCGTCACCAGATACAGGTCGTGCCCCCCGGCCGACCGCCCGGCTATCTCCACACTGACCCGGTCGCCGATGCCCTGGATCTTGTTCAGCCTGGGGGCGATGGCGTGGTACGGGGTGAGGCCCAGCTTGATGGACTTGTCGGCCGGGTTCTTCGGCACCGCGCCGAGGTGCTGTTCGCGCGGATAGCCGCGGCCCTCGCCGGTGCGGGCGGCGCCGTTGGACGCGTCGAGCGCGCGGTCCGCGGCGCTCTCCGGGGCCCGCGCGGCCCGGTCGGGCGAGTCCAGCGGGGCCTCGTCGCGGATCACCGGCCGCGGCGCGGGATCTGCGCTCGCACCGCCGGGCGTGAGCGCGGTGAACAGGAGCGTGCCCGCGGCGGCCGATGCGGTCAGGAGCACGGGTCTTGATGGGCGGGATATCCCCATACGTACCTCCGAAGCGTGGGTCGTACGCCGACCCGGGAGAGCGGTCGGGTGGATCGGTCGGTGATCCGTCGAGAGATCAGTAGGGGAGGTCTACAGGGTGAAATCGCGCGCAACAAGGGGGTATTCACGAAACAGCCACCCCACCCGCACCGGCCCGGGTCCGCGACGGCGGGCCGGATAAGGTGTGCCGCATGCGTGAACTGGGTCGTGGATTCGGCTATCTGGTGAAGGGGCAGCGCTGGGTCGCCCAGCACGGCAAGCAGTTCGGATGGGGACTGCTGCCGGGACTGATCACCCTCGTGCTGTACGCGGGCGCGCTCGTCGCGCTCGCCGTGTGGGGCACGGATCTCGTGTCGTGGGCGACGCCGTTCGCCGACGACTGGTCGGACCCGTGGCCGGGCCTGCTCCGCGGTTTCCTGACGGTGCTGCTCTTCGCCCTCGCGCTGCTGCTCTCCGTGGTGACGTTCACCGCGGTGACCCTCGTGATCGGCGAGCCGTTCTACGAGTCCCTCTCCGAACAGGTCGACATCTCCGTGGCGGGCTTCGCGCCCGAGTCGGGCCTGCCGCTCTGGCGCGAACTGCTGATCTCCGTCCGCGACAGCCTCCGCATCGTCGTGCGGGCCGTGATCTGGGGCGTGCTGCTCTTCGGCCTCGGCTTCCTGCCGGTCGTCGGCCAGACCGTGATCCCCGTGATGGGCTTCTTCGTCACCGGCTTCTTCCTGGTGGAGGAGCTGACGGCGGTCGCGCTGCAGCGCCGCGGGGTGCGGCTGCGCGACCGCCTGGCCCTGCTCCGGGCCCGCAAGTCCCTGGCGTGGGGCTTCGGCGCCCCGCTCGCGGTCTTCTTCCTGGTGCCGTTCGTCGCCGTGTTCCTGATGCCGGGCGCGGTCGCCGGGGCGACGCTGATGGCGCGGGATCTCATGGGCGAGGACACGGGCGCCGACGACGATGACGCCGATGACGGCACCGACGCCGGCGGAACCCCTCGGCCGGACGGCCGGGGCGCGCCTACCGCCCGTTAGCCACCACGGCCGTCACCACGATCTGCCGCACCTGCCCGATGATGTCGACCCGGTTGCGGACGAACTCCGCGTCCGTGACCGTGCCGGTCGCCGGGTCGGTGTTCCCGGCGCCGAACTGCAGCACGGGCGTGTGCACATGGCCGCCCGGCAGCCGGTCGTGCAGCCCGAGCCGGTCGCGCAGCAGCGTCGCCCGGTACGCGATCTCGTTGGACAGGTAGTCCCCGCCGCCGCCCGCCCGTGCCGCCGACCCCTCCGTGGGCCCGTCCGGCCGCTGCACGGGCGTGGTGCCGCCCGCCGGGATCTCGGTCACGGCCGTGTTGTCGTACACGGGGAAGCGCCCGGTGTCCGCCGCGACGATGTCTTTGTACGGGAGGGTCGTCGTCGTCCACTGCGGCTGCGAGGCGGGGTCGGTGACCGGTACGACACCGGTGCTCGACAGGTTCTCGTTGTCCCCGAACCCGCCCCGCCAGGCCCCGTTGGTCCGCTCGATGTCGAACTTGCCGACCCGGCCCTGGCTCACGGTCGTGAACAGGTCGACGCGCGGGAGCTGCCGCCGCAGGACCCGCTCCACCTCGCCCTCGGCGAAGTCCGTCCAGCGGACCGGGAAGACGGCCGTCTCGATGCGGACGGGGCCCTCGGCGGTCCGGACGACGGTGCCGTCGAGGGCGAGCGCGGAGGCGCCGGACGGGTTGCTGATGCGGGTGTCGCGGTCGAGCGTGAACGGGTCGAAGCCGGTCACCAGGACCCGCTTCATCCGGTGCCCCTTGGGGTAGCTGATCGTGTCCTGGCCCCGGGACGTCGTCTCCAGCTTCCCCAGGAGCCGCTGCCGCCGGGCGTCGCCCAGCTCGAACCCGCGCGGCTCCCAGGCCCGCAGCGCCCGCGTCATCCCGAGCCGCGCCCAGTACAGCGGCCGGTCGTCGTCCCGGCTCAGGTCCCCGCCCTGCGGCCCGCGCCCCTGCGCCCGGTCCACGGCCCGTCGCCACAGCGCCTGCCCCTGCCGTACGGCGAGCCGCTCCGCCTGTTCGTAGGAGCGGACGCGGCCGAGGTCCCGCGCGAAGCCGGGCGCCACCCGGTCGAACCCGGCGCGCCGCAGGATCTCCTGGGGCGCCGCGCGGTCGAGGCGCTGCTCCTCGACGGTGGGCGCGTCGGCCCGGACGGTGTCGGCGGCCGACGCGGGCGGCACGAACGTTCCGGCGAGGAGCACGGCGCCGAACACGCCGTACACACCGAGCCGCCGACCTGATATCCCGGGGGAGGGGGACGAAGCCACGAGAGTCCTTCCGTTGCAGGTGAGGTGGCCGAAGTATCGCGGGACGGGGGTGGTCGGCGCCATGCCTGCACACGGAGCTTTCCCCGGTGCCTCGCGGAGCTCTCCGCTGTGCTGCTACGTCGAGTCCGCGCACGCCTCCCGCAGCGCCGCCAGGAACGGGGCCACCGCGGGCGGCGCCGTCCGGCCCCGCGCCGTCGCCGCGTACACCGCCCGCGCGGGTACCCCTTCGTCGCGCACCGGCACCAGGGTGATGTCCGGCCGTGCCCCCTGCGCGGCGAGCGCCGGGACCAGGGTCACGCCGAGGCCCGCGGCGACGTACCCCTGCTTGGCCGTCCACTCGCCGACCACATGGGCGATCCGGGGCCGGAAGCCGTGCCGCAGCGCCGCGTCGAGGAGGGTGCCCGCCGGTTCGGGGCTGCCCGAGATCCAGTCCTCGTCGGCGAGCCGGTCCAGGCCGACGCGGGGCTCGGCCGCCAGCGGGTGGCCGGCGGGCACGGCCACGTAGAGCGTCTCGTCGAGCAGATGGTGCAACGCGTACGCGTCCTCGGGGAGCGGGCCGCCCGTGGTCGACACGACCGCCAGGTCCAACTCGCCCTCCGCGAGGCGCCCGAGCAGCGGCCCGGTGAACCCCTCCTCGCGGGCGAGGGTCACCCCGGGGTGGCGGGTACGGAACAGCGCGATGGCCCGCGGCACCAGCGCCGCGTCCGCCGTCGCGAACGCCCCGAACCGCAGCAGCCCGCCCGCCACGTCGTCCAGCTCCGCCAACTCCCGTCGCAGGAGCGCCAGTTGACGCAGAGCCGCCTCCGCGTGCGGCAGCGCGGCCCGCCCGTGCGCCGTCGGTCGCACCCCGCGCGGCAACCGGTCGAACAGCGGGGCGCCGCCGAACGCGCCCTCCAGGGAGGCGATCTGACGGGACACCGCGGACTGCGTCCAGCCGAGGCGCCGCGCGGCCACGGTGAAGGAGCCGTGCCGTGCCACCGCCACGAAGGCGCGCAGCCAGACGGTCGACACATCGGCCGCCGCGTCACTCGCCGAGTCACTCAAGCCATGCGGATCATGCATATCTCCCATGCTAGGCATTCGCTTGTGGCATCACCCGCCCGGGCCTAGCGTCGTACGCATGGAACGGAACAGGGAACGGAACAGGGACCAGAGCGCGGAACCCCGCACGGAATCCGCCGCAGCACCCGGCACGGAACAGCCCGGCCGGCCGGCCCGGCCCGCCCAGGCCCCGCGCCGGCGTGTCGCGTTCCTCGGCCTCGGCCACATGGGCGCCCCCATGGCCCACCGCGTCCTCGCCGCCGGACACCCGCTGACCGTGTGGAACCGCACCGCCGCGAAGGCGGCGCCCCTCGTCGCGGCGGGCGCACGCCTCGCCGCCTCGCCCGCGGACGCCGTGCGGGACGCCGACGTCGTCATCACGATGCTGGCGGGCCCCGACGCGCTGCGGTACGTCGCCGACGGGATCGTGCCGGTGCTGCGGGGGCGCGGCGGCGTCCACTGGGTGGAGATGTCGACGGTCGGGCCCGAGGCCGTGCGGGAGCTGGGGGAGCGGGTGCCGGACGGCGTCACGCTGGTCGACGCGCCCGTGGCGGGCAGCACGGACAAGGCCGCGGCGGGGCGGCTCGGGATCCTCGCGGGCGGGGACGCCACCGCCGTGCAGCCGCTGCTCGCCCACCTCGGCACGGTGACCCGGACCGGGCCGCTCGGCTCGGGCGCCGCGCTCAAGGTCGTCGTGAACACGGCCGTGCTCGGCGGCGTCGCCCTGGTCGCGGAGTCGATGGCGCTGGCCGACGCGCTCGGCCTGGACGCGGAGCTGGCGCGGGACGTGCTGGCGCGGGGGCCGCTCGCGGGCGCCGTCGCCCGTGCCTTCGCCACCGACGTGCACTTCGGCAGCGACCTCGCCGCGAAGGACGTGGCCCTGGCCACGAGCACGACGTGGCTGCCCGCGATGGAGGCGGTCCGCGGCCACTACGAGGCAGCGGCGGCGGACCCGGCCGTGGCCCACGAGGACATCGCCGCGGCCGTCACCCACATCCGCGACACCCGCAAGCCCCGCCCCTGACCCACCACCAGCCACTCATCACCGCCCCCCACCCGTCACCGGCCCCCCCCACGCGCCACCAGTCACCCACGGGCCAGCACCCACGGCCCGCCCTCAAGCCTGCCCGAATCCCGACTTCAGGAGCCCGGACCCATGCACGTCACCCTCGACAACCCCGCCACAGCACCCCAGCCCCTCGGCCCCTACTCCCAGGTCGCCCGCGTCCAACTCGCCGACGGCGGCGCCCTGTTGTACCTCTCCGGGCAGATAGCCGCGGGCGACGGCATCGCCGAGCAGACCCACGGCGTCTTCGCGGCCCTCAGCGCGCTCCTGCGGGCGCACGGCGCGACGCTCGCCGACATCATCAACATCCGCACGTTCCTGACGGACATGGACGACCTGCCGGGCTACGCCGCCGTCCGCCGCACCTACCTGACCGGGACCCCGCCCACGAGCACCACGGTGTCGGTCCCGCGGCTGTTCAAGCCGGAGGCCCTGATCGAGGTGGAGGTGGTGGCTAGCTGCGCGGCCGGGCGGCCGTGACCCCCTTGTGGGCCATCTCGGCGAGGCGCGACTGCCCGTCCTTGCTGGGGTGGAACCAGTCCCAGTGGCTCAGCTGCTCCCCGTCGAAGTGGAAGCCGAAGACCGCCCCGCCGTCGTACCGGCAGCGCTGATCCTGCGCGCAGACGTCCTTGAGCACCTTGTTGTACGCCACCACGCGGTCCTGCACCGACTGCCGCCGCTCGGTGGCGGCCCGGTCCATGTCGTCCGCGTCGGCCAGCATCGACTTGCAGATGCCGAGCTTCCACACCTGCTTGCCGAGCTGGTTGGTGCGCCCGGTCGACCAGAGCCGCTTCAGGTCCGGCACGCTCGCCACGTACACCTGCGTCTTCGGCTGGGAGCGGCGCAGCGTGCGCAAGGAGTCCTCGAAGTCGGCGCGGAACTCCGCGACGGAGGTCATCTCGTCGGCCGACGACCGGCACGCGTCGTTCGCGCCCGCCATCACCGTGACCAGCTCGGGCTTCCGCGCGGCGGCGCGGGCCATCTGCTCGGGGAGGTCGGCCATCCTCGCGCCGGTCTTGGCGTAGTTCCAACTGTGCGTCTCCGCGCGCTGCTTGCCGAGCAGCCGCTGCGCGAGGCTGCGCACCCCGTCGTCGCTGCCCGTCGCCCAGGACACCTCAGGGCAGTCGGAGAGCACCGAACAGGCGTCGAAGCCGCGGGTGATGGAGTCGCCGACGGCGGCGAGGGAGCGAGGGCTGGTGTCCCAGGCCGGGGCCCGCTTGGGGGCCGCTCTGTCCTGGGCCGCCGAACCGCCGGGCGCCGCGGAGTCGCCGCCCGAGGCGTCGCACGCGGTGAGTGTGGCGAAACCGGTGAGAGCCGCCGTCGCGAGGGCGACGGCGGCCCGTGCGCGGTGCCTTGAATTCCGCATCCTCGTCCCCTCTGTCGTCCAACGTGACGTCGCGCGGGCCGTTCAGGTTGCGTCCCGTCGAGTGCTGATATGTCCCGTGCGTGGTCCCGGGACACCCAACCGGGGGTTTCCGGGCCTCCCAGCGGGTGAAACCCAAGGGGTTCCCGGCATGCGGACCGACGGTACGTCACACTCCTTGCCTCGCCACACGGTAGCCTCGCCACCCAGTGGCACCTGATTTCCTCGGTTCCGCTAAATTACATCACGTCACATCTGTCCCCTTTTTTGACTTTCCCCGCTTTCGGGGAATATCGCTCGGCACGGGCGCGAGGCCGCTGGGGAAGGCGTACCTCGTCCCACACTGGAGGTCCCGGTGACGACACGTGGAGTTCTGTACGTGCACTCCGCACCCCGCGCGCTGTGCCCGCACGTCGAGTGGGCCGTCGCGGGCGTACTCGGCGCACGCGTCAGCCTCGACTGGATTCGACAGCCCGCGGCGCCCGGCACCTGGAGATCCGAGTTCTCCTGGCAGGCCTCGGCCGGCACCGCCTCCAAGCTCGCCTCCGCGCTGCGCGGCTGGGACCTGCTGCGCTTCGAGGTCACGGCCGAACCCAGCGCGTCCGCCGAGGGCGAGCGCTACAGCGCCACCCCCCAGCTCGGCATCTTCCACGCCGTCACCGGCATCCACGGCGACATCCTGATCCCCGAGGACCGCCTGCGCGCCGCCCTCGCCCGCTCCCAGCGCGGCGAGAGCGACCTGGCCGCCGAACTGGCCAAGCTCCTCGGCAAGCCCTGGGACGACGAGCTGGAACCGTTCCGGTACGCGGGCGAGGGCGCACCGGTGCGCTGGCTGCACCAGGTCGTGTGAGAGCGCGTACACGTGAAGAAGGCCCGCCCGGAGAGTCCGGGCGGGCCTTCTTCTGTGCGACGAACACCGCGGCCATCAATTGAGGAACCCCAGCGGCGAGCGATGGGGTCCGCGAGCGCGGCGGCGGTTCAGCCGCATCACACAGTGCGGAAGGCGAGGACCACGTTGTGGCCGCCGAAGCCGAACGAGTCGTTCAGCGCCGCGATCGTGCCCTCGGGCAGCGGGCGGGGCTCGCCGCGGATGATGTCCGCGTCGACCTCGGGGTCGAGGTTCTCGACGTTGATCGTGGGCGGGGCCATCCGGTGGTACAGCGCGAGGACCGTCGCGACGGTCTCCACGCCACCGGCGCCGCCCAGGAGGTGACCGGTCATCGACTTCGTCGAGGCGATCGCCATGTGGTCGACGTCGTCGCCGAAGGCCTGGCGCAGCGCCTTGATCTCACCGACGTCGCCCTGCGGGGTCGAGGTGGCGTGCGCGTTGATGTGCACGATCTCGGCGGGCTTCAGGCCGGTGTTGTCGACCAGGTGCTGCAGCGCCGCCGCGATGCCGTTGCCGGACGGCTCGGGCTGCGTGATGTGGTGGGCGTCGGCCGAGATGCCCTGGCCGACTGCCTCCGCGTAGATCCGGGCGCCGCGCGCCTTGGCGTGCTCCTCGGACTCCAGGACGACCACGCCCGCGCCCTCGCCGAGCACGAAGCCGTTGCGGTCGCGGTCGTAGGGGCGGGAGGCGCCCTGCGGGTCGTCGTTGTTCTTCGACATCGCCATCATGTTGCCGAACGCGGCGATCGGCAGCGGGTGGATGGCCGCCTCCGTGCCGCCGGCGACGACGATGTCGGCGCGGCCGGTGCGGATCATCTCGATCGCGTAGCCGATGGCCTCCGCGCCGGACGCGCAGGCCGAGACCGGGGTGTGCACCCCGGCGCGGGCGTTCAGGGTGATGCCGACGTTCGCCGCGGGCGAGTTGGGCATCAGCATGGGAACCGTGTGCGGGGAGACGCGGCGTACGCCCTTCTCCTTCAGCACGTCGTACTGGTCGAGGAGGGTCGTCACGCCGCCGATGCCGGAGGCGATGACCGCGCCGAGGCGGTCGGGGTCGACGGCCGTGTCCTCACCGGCCTTCGCGGTGAAACCCGCGTCCTTCCAGGCCTCGTCGGCCGCGACCAGCGCGAACTGCGCCGAACGGTCGAGCTTGCGGGCCTGCGGGCGCGGGATGGTCTCCGTCGGCTCCACGGCGATCCGCCCGGCGATGCGGACCGGCAGCTCGGCCGCCCAGTCCTCCTCGATGAGGCTGATCCCGGAACGGCCGGCGAGCAGACCCTCCCAGGTCGATGCCGCGTCGCCACCCAGCGGTGTGGTTGCGCCGATACCGGTGACGACCACGGTGCGATTGGTCGAGTTCACTGGATTTCTCTCTCCACGATTTGGTTCAGATGCGGATGCGGCGGCGCCACCGCCGGGTGGCGGCTGGCATGAGCCGGGCCGGTACGAGCCTGCGGTCGTCAGGCTCGTACCGGGTGTCAGCCCTGGTGCTCGAGGATGTACTTGGTCGCGTCGCCGACCGTCTTGAGGTTCTTGACGTCGTCGTCCGGGATCTTGACGTCGAAGCGCTCTTCGGCGGCGACGACGACCTCGACCATGGACAGCGAGTCGACGTCCAGGTCGTCGGTGAAGGACTTGTCCAGCTGGACGTCCTCGACCGGGATGCCGGCGATCTCGTTGACGATCTCCGCGAGACCGTCGACGATCTCCTTCTCAGTGGCGGCCATGTTTGGCGCTCCTTCGTATGTATCCAGAGGGTGTGACGGCAACCGCGTGGATCCGAAGATCCGCAGCGGGTGCCTAGGGGAGGGTAACGACCGTGGCGGCGTACACGAGACCCGCCCCGAAGCCGATGACGAGCGCCGTGTCGCCGCTCTTCGCCTCACCGGTCGCCAGAAGCCGCTCCATCGCGAGCGGAATCGAGGCGGCCGAGGTGTTGCCGGTGGTGCGCACGTCACGGGCGACCATGACGTGCTCCGGCAGTTTCAGAGTCTTCACCATCGAGTCGATGATCCGCTCGTTGGCCTGATGCGGAATGAAGACATCCAGGTCGTCCGCGGTGATTCCGGCCGCGTCCAGCGCCTGCTGGGCGACCTTCGCCATCTCGAACACGGCCCAGCGGAACACCGCCTGGCCCTCCTGCGTAATGGCAGGGAACTTGTCGGGGGCGCCGTTGCGGTACGCCTCCCACGACTCGGTCTGCTTGATCGTGTCGGACTTGTCGCCCTCCGAGCCCCAGACCGTCGGGCCGATCTTCGGCTCCTTGGAGGGGCCCACGATCACCGCGCCCGCGCCGTCACCGAACAGGAACGCCGTGGCCCGGTCGTGCAGGTCGGTGAGGTCGCTCAGTCGCTCCACGCCGATGACCAGGACGTACTCGGCGGAGCCCTCGACGACCAGGCCCTTGGCGAGGGTCAGGCCGTAGCCGAAGCCGGCGCAGCCCGCGGAGATGTCGAACGCGGCGGGCTTGCCGGTGCCGAGCCTGTCCGCGATCTCGGTGGCGATCGCCGGGGTCTGCTTGAAGTGCGAGACGGTGGAGACGATCACGGCGCCGATCTGCTCGGGCGTGATGCCCGCGTCCGCGATGGCCTTGCCGGACGCCTCGATCGACATCGCCGCGACGGTCTCCTCGTCGGAGGCCCAGTGCCGGGTCTGGATGCCGGAGCGGGAACGGATCCACTCGTCGGACGAGTCGATCGTCTCGAGGATGACCTCGTTCGGTACGACACGGGTGGGCCGGTAGCCGCCGACGCCCATGATCCGCGCGTACGGGGCGCCCTGGCTGGGCTTGATCTTCGACATGCGCTACGGCTCCTTGTCTCGCTCAGGAATGCTCGGCGACGAGCGTGCGGGCCGCGTCGAGGTCGTCGGGGGTCTTCACCGCGAGCGTCTTGACGCCCGGCAGCGCGCGCTTGGCCAGACCGGTCAGGGTGCCACCGGGGCACATCTCGATCAGCGCCGTCACGCCGAGCTCCGTGAAGGTCTCCATGCACAGGTCCCAGCGGACCGGGTTGGCGACCTGGCCGACCAGGCGGGCGACCACGTCGGCGCCGCCGGTGACCGTCTTGCCGTCGCGGTTCGAGAGGTAGGTGAACCGGGGGTCGGCGACGGTGAGGCCTGCTGCGGCCTCCGCCAGCGTCGCCACGGCGGGTGCCATGTGCTCCGTGTGGAACGCGCCCGCCACCTTGAGGGCGACGACCTTGCGGACGCCCTCGGGCTTGTCCTCCGCGAGGGCGGCGAGCTGGGCCGCGGTGCCCGCGGCCACGATCTGGCCCGCGCCGTTCACGTTCGCCGGGGTCAGGCCCAGCTTCTCCAGGTGCGGCACGGTCACGGCGGGGTCGCCGCCGAGCAGCGCCGCCATGCCGGTCTCCGTTGCCGCGGCGGCCTCGGCCATGGCCAGGCCGCGCTTGCGCACGAAGCGCAGGGCGTCGTCCTCGGTGAGCACACCGGCGTACGCGGCGGCGGTGATCTCGCCGACGCTGTGCCCGGCGACGGCGCCCGGCGTGATGTCACCCAGTGCCGCGGCGGAGACCAGACCGGCGGCCACGAGCAGCGGCTGCGCCACCGCGGTGTCCCGGATCTCGTCCGCGTCGGCCTGCGTGCCGTAGTGGACGAGGTCGAGCCCGATGGCGTCCGACCAGGCAGCGAGCCGGTCGGCGGCACCGGGGAGGTCCAGCCAGGGGGTCAGGAAGCCGGGCGTCTGAGCGCCTTGGCCGGGAGCGACGAGTACGAGCACTCTCACACTCTCTCTTGTGGACAGTACGAACCGCCCGTGGGGACAGGGACGAAGAACCGCTGGGGGAATTGTAGAGCCCCGACAAAGACTTAAGGCTGGGGATCACCGTCGGCGAGACGTCCCAGGATCAGCGCGATGCGCAGAGTGAACGCCGAGCGCACATCCGAGGGTGACCAGCCGGTGACGTCAGTCACACGTCGAAGCCGGTAGCGCACGGTGTTGGGATGCACAAAGAGCATCCGCGCGGCGCCCTCCAGGCTGCTCGCCTGTTCCAGGTAGACGCTGAGGGTCTCCAGGAGCGCCGAACCGGCCTCCTCCAGCGGTCTGTAGATCTCCTCCACCAGCTGTTCGCGCGCCGCTGGATCGCCCGCGATCGCCCGCTCGGGCAGCAGATCGTCCGCGAGGACGGGGCGCGGCGCGTCCTGCCAGGCCCCGCACGCCTTCAGGCCCGCGGCGGCGGCCTGCGCGGAGCGGGTGGCGGCAAGCAGGTCCGGCACGATGGGCCCGGCCACCACGGGCCCGGCCGCGTACGGCCCGATCAGCGCCTTGGCGACCGCCAGGGGGTTGTCGTTGCCGCCCGCGATGACGACCAGGCGGGTCCCGAGTACACCGGTGAGGACCTGGAGCTTGGCGTGCCGTGCCGCGCGCCGGATCGCCTCGACGGTGAGTTCGCTGTCGCCGTCGGGCGCGGTGCCGAGGACCACGCAGACGTGGTCCGGCGAGTTCCAGCCAAGCGCCGCCGCACGGGAGACGGCACCCTCATCGGCCTCCCCGGAGAGCACGGCGTTCACCACCAGCGACTCCAGGCGCGCGTCCCAGGCACCGCGTGCCTCGGCGGCCTGTGCGTACACCTGCGCGGTGGCGAAGGCGATCTCGCGGGCGTAGACGAGCAGCGCCTCGCGCAGCACGCCCTCGTCGCCCGGGGCCGCCACCTCGTCGATCGCGGACTCCATCACCTCGATGGTGGTCCGCACCATCTCCACGGTCTGGCGCAGCGTGATCGCCCGGGTCAGCTCGCGCGGCGCGGTGCCGAAGACGTCCGTCGAGATCGCCTG
Organism: Streptomyces flavofungini; assembly: GCF_014650815.1. Lineage (GTDB taxonomy): Bacteria > Actinomycetota > Actinomycetes > Streptomycetales > Streptomycetaceae > Streptomyces > Streptomyces flavofungini. The sequence goes on along the minus strand of NZ_BMVR01000001.1, from coordinate 127,719 downwards.
CGGGGCGTCGGGGTGCCGGAACCACTCGGTGAACGCGGCGATACCGGCCTGGGCGACCAGGCCGATCCAGGAGCGGTTCTCCGGTGGCATGGCCCGGTACCAGGACAGCGTCTCGTCCATGCGCGCGATCGCCTGCGCCGCGAGGCTGCCGGACGACTTCTCCAGGCGCTTCAGGGTCGCGGTGTGCGCGTGGGCGCGGCCGGCGCGCCGGGCGTCGGCACCGGCGCCCTGGTGGGCTGAGTTCGCTTCAGGTTCGGGCACGGGGACAAGACTGCCTTATCGGGACGGCGGCGTGCGGGGCCGGGTCTACGGTGGGGGCGTGATTGAAGTACGGCGTTCCGGTGAGCGGTATCCCGGGGGCGACCCCATGGCGGGGATCGACTCCTTCCACGCCTTCTCCTTCGGGCCCTACTACGAGCCCGACAACCTCCGCTTCGGCGCACTCCTCGCCTGCAACGAGGAGCACTTGGCGCCCGGCGCCGGGTTCGACGAGCATCCGCACAGCCACACCGAGATCGTCACCTGGGTCGTCGCGGGCGAGCTGACCCACCGCGACTCCGAGGGCCACGAGTCCGTCGTCCGCCGCGGCGACGTCCAGCACCTCAGCGCGGGCGCGGGGGTCCGCCACGTCGAGCGCAACGCGGGCCCCGAGCCCCTGACCTTCCTCCAGATGTGGCTGTCCCCCCGTGCCCCCGGCGGCCCCCCGTCCTACGCCATCGTCCACGGAATCGCCGACTCCACGCCCTACGCGGTCCCCGCCGCGGGCGCCCTCCTCCACGTCCGCCGCCTGACCCCCGGCGAACGCACGGCCCTGCCCGACGCCCCGTCGGTCTACGTCCATGTGGTCCACGGCGAAGTGGCCCTGGCGGACGAGGAGTTGGGCATGGGGGACGCGGCCCGGGTGACGGGGGAGCAGGGGTTGGACGTGGTGGCGTACGGGGGCAGGGCGGAGCTGCTGGTGTGGGAGATGAGCTGAGGCGCCGCTAGAGCTCGGCCAGCACCGCGTCGGTGAACGCGGGCCACACCTCCACGGCCCACGGCCCGAACGCCCGGTCCGTCAGGGCGACGCACGCCGCCCCCGCGTCCGGGTCGATCCACAGGAACGTGCCCGCCTGCCCGAAGTGCCCAAAGGTCCGAGCCGAGGAGGAACTCCCCGTCCAGTGCGGCGACTTCCCGTCCCGGATCTCGAACCCGAGCCCCCAGTCGTTGGGATTCTGATGCCCGTACCCGGGAAGCACCCCCTTGAGTCCGGGGTAGGCCACGGACATGGCCTCGGCCACGGTCCGCGGATCCAGCAGCCGGGGCAGCTGCACCTCGGCGGCGAACCGCACGAGGTCGGCCACGGTCGACACCCCGTCCTTCGCGGGCGACCCGGCACCCGCGAGGAAGGTGGACGACATCCCGAGCGGTTCGAGCACGGCCTGCCGCAGATAGTCCTCGAAGGGAATCTCGGTCGCCTTGGCGATGTGCTCGCCGAGCACCTCGAACCCGGAGTTGGAGTAGAGCCGCCGCGCCCCGGGCGCGGCCACGACGTCGTGCGCGTCGAAGGCGAGCCCGCTGGTGTGCGCGAGCAGATGCCGCACGGTGGCCCCCTCGGGCCCGGCGGGCTCGTCCAGCTCGATCGCCCCCTCCTCGTACGCGACGAGCGCCGCGTACGCCGCGAGCGGCTTGGTGACGGAGGCGAGGGCGAAGGGCTGCCCGGTGGGCCCGCGCGTCCCGGCGACGGTGCCGTCCGCGCGGACGACGGCGGCGGCAGCGGTCGGGACCGGCCAGTTCTCGATCAACGCCAGGCTCTGCATGCGTACGAGCCTAAGCGTCCTTGAGTTTGAGCTGCATGTAGGGGTCGGGCTTGCGGACGAACCCGAGGGACGCGTACAGCGGCTCGGCCTCGGGCGACGCGGTGAGGTCGACCTGCCCGGCGCCCCGCTCCCGGAACCAGTCGAGCAGCGCCTCCACGCAGGCGCGGGAGTAGCCCCGGCGGCGCGTGCCGGGGTCGGTGGCGACGCTGAAGAGATAGCCCGCGAGGCCGTGCGGATTGCCCGCGCGCCCGATGCGGTACTCCAGGGTGCCCACGGCGAGCGCGGCGAGGCCGCCGGGCCGCTCGGGGTGGTCGACGACGAACGCGGCGAAGTTCCCCTCGGGGTGGGCGAGGCGCTCGCGGACGGTGGGGATGGATGCGGCGTGCCAGTCGGTGACGGACGTGGTGGGCAGGGTGCCGTCCAGGGTGAACACGGAGTCGATCATGACCTGGCGCAGGCGTATGACTTCTTCGGCGTCCGCCGCCGCGGCGCGTCGTACGAGATTCATGGGCCGCACGGTAGTCAGCGGACCCCGGCGCCGTCCCGCGGATTTCCCCCGCGTCCGGCGATCTTCTCGAATGCCCTTGCTTGGAGTGCGCTCAAGGGTTCTAGCGTGGGGGCCATGACGGTGATGGAGACCACCCCCGCACCCACCCCCGCCCCCGCCCGCGACCAGGGCGGGCCCGAGATCTGCCCGCCCCCGCCCGCCCATCCGCGCCCGGACGGGCAGGACCACTACACGATCAGCGAGGTCGTCGCGGTGACCGGACTGACCGCGCACACCCTGCGCTGGTACGAGCGGATCGGCCTGATGCCGCACATCGACCGCTCCCACACGGGCCAGCGCCGCTACCGCAACCGCGATCTGGACTGGCTCACCCTGGTCGGCAAGCTGCGCCTGACCGGCATGCCGGTCGCCGACATGGTGCGGTACGCGGAGCTGGTGCGCGAGGGCGAGCAGACCTTCGCGCAGCGCCGGGAGCTCCTGGAGCGCACCCGCCACGACGTCCGGGCCCGGATCGCGGAGCTCCAGGGCACGCTCGCCGTCCTCGACCACAAGATCGACATCTACTCCTGAAGCCCGGCTGCTCCTGAACCCCGGCTGTTCCGGAACAACGGCTACTCCAGACCCTCAGCGGAGGCACGGAACCAGTGAAGATCACCACCGCACGGCTCGGCACGGCGGGCCCCGAGGTCGGTGTCCAGGGGCTCGGCTGCATGGGCATGAGCTTCGCGTACGGCCCCACGGACGCCGACGAGGCCCGGGCCACGTTGGAGCGGGCACTCGACCTGGGCGTCACGCTCTACGACACCGCCGACGCGTACGCGAGCGGCGAGAACGAGAAGTTCCTCGCGCCGTTCTTCGCGGCGCACCGCGACGAGGTCGTCATCGCCACGAAGTGCGCCCTGGCCATCGACCCGGCCGACTCGACGAAGCGGATCATCAACAACGCGCCGGAGTACCTCCGCGCCTGCGTCGACGCCAGCCTGAGCCGCCTCGGCGTGGACGTGATCGACCTCTACTACCTGCACCGCCGCGACCCGAAGGTGCCGATCGAGGAGACGGTCGGCGTGCTGGCGGAGCTGGTCGCCGCGGGCAAGGTCAAGCAGCTCGGGCTCAGCGAGGTCACCGGTGACGAGCTGCGTGCCGCGCACGCCGTGCACCCGATCGCGGCCCTGCAGTCGGAGTGGTCGCTGTTCAGCCGCGACATCGAGCGCGCCGTGGTCCCGGCCGCCGCCGAGCTCGGCGTGACCCTCGTCCCGTACTCCCCGCTCGGCCGCGGCTTCCTGACCGGCTCCTTCGTCAGCGCCGACAAGGAGCTGACCGAGGGCGACTTCCGCCGCCAGCAGCCCCGCTTCACCGGCGCCAACGCCGAGGCGAACGCGGCCCTCCTGGACCCGATCCGCACGGTGGCCGCCGCGCACGGGGCGACCCCGGCCCAGACAGCCCTGGCCTGGGTGCAGCAGCGGTCCGGCAGCCACGGCCTGCCGGTGGTCCCCATCCCCGGCACCCGCAAGCGCACCCGCCTGGAGGAGAACACGGCGGCGACGAGGGTCGAGCTGACACCCGCCGACCTGGCTCTCCTGGAGCCGATCGCGGCCCGGGTATCAGGGAACCGCTACGCGGACATGACGTTCGCGTCGGCAGGCCGCGAGTAGTCCAGGGGCGCCTCGCAGGCCGCGCCCGCAGGACGCGCCCCAAAGGGGCGCGGGGCACTGCGCGACCAGCCACGATGTAGCCGCATCCGCCGAACCAGACCGGCCCCCAGCCCGGTGGGCACCCCAAGGCCCAGGGGCCGGCTAAAGCTCAGCCAGCAGCTCGGCCTTCTTGGCCGTGAACTCGTCGTCGGTCAGCAGACCGGCCTGGTGCAACTCGCCGAGGTGGCGAATACGGTCGGCGATATCGGCGGGATCACGCCGGACGGCGGGCGCGGCGGCGGGGATCACGGCGGGCGCGGGCCCCGAGGCCCGCACAGCGGCGAGGACGGACGCGGCGAACGGCAGCGACTCGTGCACCGGCCCGTACCCGAGCCCGAACACGACGGCCGCCGGATCCTGGTCCGCCTGCGCGGGCTGAGCGATCGGCGACTCGCGGCGCAGCAGCCGCAGATGGCCCTCGAAGACCTCCGGCGACCGCCACTCGACCCCGCTCAGGTCGGTGACCAGGAAACTCTGGTCACCGGCCTTCCACTTGGCCGACGAGGCCCCGGTCCAGAACCAGCGGAAGGCCACCGCCTTGCCGTCGAAGGACGCCTTCCCGTCGTACGCCTTGAACTGCAGCGGCGCCTCGGGCGCGGCCACCAGATGCCGCTCCGCCGGGCCCGGGTCGTCCGCCGGGAGGGCGGCGCGCAGCTCGTCCGCGTAGTACTCGGCGAGCGTCTCGCGCTCCGCCGGGAGCACCAGGCGGTACGGATCGGAGCCGTCCTTGAGCTGTCCCGCGGCCGCCTCCATGAGCGGGTCGGCGCCCGGTCTCGGGACGGCGTGCAGGACGGTCGTCCCGCGTTTGCCCGGTGTGAGAGTGACCCCCGCGATCGCCTCATGAGGGATACGGCGCTCACCGAGAGCCTGGAACAGCTTCGGCGTACGGATCCCCCGTTCGAAGCGGATGAGCACGGAGTCGGACTCGAACTCCCAGGCGGCGTGAAATCCGGCCAGTACATCACCCATGCGGCTCATCGTATGCGGCACGCGCTTCTCCGTCTCTCCTGCGGCGGGCCGCTGTTTCGTCGATTTCTACGCGCGTCAGGCCGCTGTCGTACCGGACATACCTTCCTGGCAGGCCACGGACTTGCTGGCGCAGCGCACCTTGTCGTACGCGCCGACGCCGATCTGGGCGAAGTTGCGGAGGCTGTCCGTGCCCGGCTCGAAGTAACCGGTGTGGCCCCGGGCGCGGTCGGCGGACACCACGCGCGCGCCGAAGCCCGCGGAGACGGGGTCGGCGCCGTGGCCGAGCCCGCCGACTTCCATGTGCGGCACATCCTGGATCCAGTCGTCGCTGTCCCGTGCGGCCCAGATCCGCGCCCGGGTGCCGAGGCCGGTGGCGCGGTCGGCGCGCATGCCGGGGCTGCCCGCGACCGCGATGTCGGTGACCCGCCGGGGGAGTCGGTTGGCCGCGACTCCGCACACCACGGAGCCGTAGCTGTGGCAGTACAGCGCCACCGCGGCCCGGCCGGGCAGCGCGCTCACCAGCGAGTCGAGGCGGACCGCCCCGTCGTCGGCGCGCATCGAGGTGGCCGCGTCCACGCCGAGGCCGACGGGCGCGGTGTAGTCGGCCCAGGCGATCACGGCGGTACGCGCGCGGGGGGCGGCCGTGCGCTCCGCGCGGTACAGCGCCTTCGCCATGCCGACGGGCGCCGCGTACTTGCGCTGGGTGCGTTCGAAGGTGAGGACGTTCGTGTCGACTCCGGGCACGACGACCGACACCCGTCCGGCCCGGTCGAGGTCTCCGTAGACCTCGGCCATGCGCCCCGAGCCCATCGGGTCGAAGGCGAGGACCTGCCGGTCCGGGCGCATCATCACGCCGAACCGCTTCATCCTGCGCTCCGCCTCCTGCTTGCCCACGGGTGAGAGGCGGTCGTCGTGGACGCGCTTCTTCTCGATCGCGCGCGCCTGCTGCAGAGCCACGCGGTTCGCGCGGTAACGCAGTTGTACGGGGACGCCGTTCATGTTGCCGACGGCGAGGGGGTAGCGGGCGGCGAGGCGCGTGCGCTGCTGCGCGGTGAGCGACGCGAAGAACCGCGCGAGCCGGGCGGCCGGGGCGCCGGAGTCGGGCAGGTCACGGCCGTCGATGCGGCCCCGGTCCCAGGCGGCCATGGTGGCTTCGAGCGGCGAGCCGGCGCCTCTGTGCTGGCGCACCGCGGTCCAGCCGGTGGTCGCGAGCATGACGAAGACCACGGTGAGCGCGAGCAGTGCGCGCCAGACGCCGAGTTGGGGGGATGAGTCGAAGGAAGTCACTGCGGGACACCCTAGGAGAAGCGCGAAGCCTCCCGTGCACGGGGTGAGGCAGATCACGTTTCCAGAGGGGTAATTGTGGCGAACCGGACACTTCTCTTGCGTATTCGTCACACTCTGTGCATGGGGTGTGCGCACGGAGCGCGTGCGGCGCGCGGTCACCCGGAGTGCGCCGGGGCCACTCAACGTAGCCGCGCCGGTGGGGAAATCGGCCTGCGGGGTACGCCGATCCGGGGTGCGCTTCGGCCCCGGTCACCCCGTGTGCGTCAGCGCGTACGTCAGTCCTTGCGCCAGTCCTCGGAGAGCGCCGGGCCCAGGTGGTCGAGGTTGGACTCCGTGATCGCGCGGATCGAGTCGACGCTGATGTCCTCGCCCGCGCCCCACAGCCGCCCGGTGACCCGCATGACGCCACTGAACGCGGCCACCGCGACGCGCGGGCGCGGATCGGTGGCGAGGTCCAGGCCCTCGCGCTCGGCGATCACCTGTGCGATCTGCCCCTCCATCTCGATGGAGCGGCGCAGATGGACGGCGAGGAGCGCGGGGGTCGACTCGATCATCCGGTAGGTGCGCATGTGGAGTTCGACCGGGACGACCGCCTCGATGGACTCGCCCACCGCGTCCCAGGAGCCGAGCACGGCCCCGCGCAGCGCCGCGAACGGGGCCTCGTCGGCGGGCCGTTCGCGCAGCGCCCGCATGAACCGCGCCTCCACCATCTCCTGCATGGCGAAGGCGGCTTCCTGCTTGCCCGCGAAGTGCCGGAAGAACGTGCGCTGGGAGACGTCCACGGCCTCGACGATCTCGTCGACGGTCGTCTCCTCGTACCCCTTGGTGGTGAACAGTTCCAGCGCCGCGCGCAGCAGAGCGTCCCGCGTGCGCTGCTTCATTCGTTCGCGCAAGCCCGGACCGGTCACGCCCCGCACCCCTTTTCTCCCGCCCGTTCGGCCGGCTCACCATACCCACGCCGGTGCGTCCGCGAGCCGGCTGCCGGGGGCCCGGCTCACGCCGCGCGCGGCCGTCTCAGGGGAAGCCCCTCCGGGTTCGCTCCGGGGGCTTTCGCCTATCAGGGTGAGCGGTGCGAGAACCCCTTTCCGGCCCCGTGTCCCACGGTCGAGAGTGACGGCAAATGAGCGTGACGACACGGGGGTTGATGCACATGCGTGCGACCATGCGATCCACCTTGCCCGCCACCACGGCCGGAGCCACGGCCGTCCTGGCGCTGACCACGGCCGCCCTGGCCGCCGTGGTCCTGACACCCGCACACGCCGGGGCCGCCGGACCACCACGGCTCGGCGGCTGCGGCCCGGGGGAGCTCTGCCTCTGGGAGAAGGCGGGCTTCAAGGGCCAGCGGCACACGTACGAGCTGGCCGGTACGGACATCGAGAGCTGTGTCGCGCTGCCGGAGGGGGGCAGCGCGCAGGCCATCGCCAACCGCACCGGCCGGCCCGTCACGACGTACCAGTCGGCGGAGTGCGCCGAGACGGGGGAGTTCAACACCTATCCGGGCAACGGCACGTGGGCGCCCGAGTCGCCGTACAAGGTGCGGGCGTTCAAGATCTGGGAGAGCTGAGCGGCGGCCCCGCCCCGCCGACGGCGTCCTCGGGCGCGGTGGCCTGGCGGGGCGCGGTGGCCGTCACCGGCACCCCGGACAGGGCGCTGACCTGGGCGCGCAGGGCGATGACCTCCGCGGTCAGGGTCTCGATCGCGGCGGTCTGGCGGCGCTCCTCGGCGTCGTCCTTCTCGAAGCGGGCGATGAACCAGGCCGCGATGTTGGCGGTGACGACACCGAGCAGCGCGATGCCCGACAGCATCAGGCCGACCGCGAGGACCCGGCCGAGCCCGGTCGTCGGCGCGTGATCGCCGTAGCCCACGGTGGTCATCGTGGTGAACGACCACCACACGGCGTCCCCGAGCGTCTTGATGTTGCCGTCCGGCGACTCCCGCTCCACCGAGAGCACGGCCAGCGAGCCGAACATCAGCAGCCCGACCACGGCGCCCACCACATACATCGTCAGCTTGATCTGCGACGCCATCCGGGCCCGCCGCCCGACCAGGAGCAGGGTGGAGACGAGCCGCAGCAGCCGCAGCGGCTGGATCATCGGCAGGACCACGGCGCACAGGTCGAGCCAGTGCGTGCGCACGAACCGGGCCCGGTGACCGGTGAGCGCGAGCCGCACCAGGTAGTCGACGGCGAACGAGCCCCAGACGCACCACTCCACCGCGGTGCAGGCGCGCGTCACGGACTCACCCGCCTCGGGCCTGACTATGGGCACGGCGTAGGCGACCGCGAAGGCCACGGCGAGCGCGAGCAGCGGACGCTGCGTCCGGCGCTCCCAACGGACCTGTGCCGACTGTTCCTTCATGACCGCATCGTAGAAAGCCCGAAGGGCGGCGGGCCCATGGCCCACCGCCCTTCGCACTGATGAGGTGTTTATGTACCAGTCGTACCGGTTGCGTGGACCGTAGCGGCCGATCAGGCCGATCCGGTCACCGCGACCGGCGTCAGGCGTCGCCCCCGGCGGCGCCCGGGTCGGCCGCCGCGACGTCCAGGAGCTGGTAGCGGTCGATCGCCTGCTTCAGGACGGAGCGGTCGATCTTGCCCTCCCGGGCCAGCTCGGTGAGCACGCCGACCACGGTCGACTGGGCGTCGATGTGGAAGAAGCGGCGGGCGGCGCCACGCGTGTCCGCGAAGCCGAAGCCGTCCGCGCCGAGCGACTGGTAGGTGCCCGGCACCCAGCGGGAGATCTGGTCGGGCACGGACCGCATCCAGTCGGAGACGGCCACGAACGGCCCCTCGGCGCCGGTGAGCTTCCGCGTCACATAGGGGACGCGCTGCTCCTCCTCGGGGTGCAGCAGGTTGTGCCGCTCCACCTCGACGGCCTCGCGGCGCAGTTCGTTCCAGGAGGTCGCCGACCAGACGTCCGCCTTGACGTTCCACTCCGCGGCGAGGATCTGCTGGGCCTCGACCGCCCACGGCACCGCCACGCCGGAAGCGAGGATCTGGGCCGGAATGGCGCCCTGCTCACCGGACTTGAAGCGGTAGATGCCCTTGAGGATGCCGTCGACGTCCACATCGGCGGGCTCGGCCGGGTGCTGGATCGGCTCGTTGTAGACGGTGAGGTAGTAGAAGACGTCCTCGCTGTCGGGGCCGTACATCCGGCGCAGGCCGTCCTTGACGATGTGCGCGATCTCGTAGCCGAAGGCCGGGTCGTAGGCGACACAGCCCGGGTTGGTCGAGGCGAGCAACTGTGAGTGGCCGTCCGCGTGCTGCAGGCCCTCGCCGGTCAGGGTCGTGCGTCCCGCGGTCGCGCCGAGGACGAATCCGCGCGCCAGCTGGTCGGCCATCTGCCAGAACTGGTCGCCGGTGCGCTGGAAACCGAACATCGAGTAGAAGACGTACACCGGGATCAGGGGCTCGCCGTGCGTGGCGTAGGCCGAACCGGCGGCGATGAGGGACGCCGTGCAGCCCGCCTCCGAGATGCCGTCGTGCAGCATCTGGCCCGTCGGCGACTCCTTGTAGGCGAGGAGCAGTTCGCGGTCCACGGCCTCGTACTGCTGGCCGAGCGGGTTGTAGATCTTCGCGCTCGGGAAGAACGCGTCCATGCCGAAGGTGCGGTACTCGTCGGGGGCGATCAGCACGAAGCGTTTGCCGATTTCCTTGTCCCGCATGAGGTCCTTCAGGATGCGGACGAACGCCATGGTGGTGGCGATCGACTGCTGACCCGAACCCTTCTTCGCGGTCGCGTACGTCTTGTCCTCGGGGAGTTGCAGAGGCTTCGAGCGCACCACGCGGGTCGGGACGTAGCCGCCGAGACCCTTGCGGCGGTCGTGCATGTACTGGATCTCTTCCGAGTTCCGGCCCGGGTGGTAGTACGGCGGCGCGCCGTCCTCCAGCTGCTTGTCCGTGATCGGCAGGTGCAGCCGGTCGCGGAAGCCCTTGAGGTCGTCGACCGTCAGCTTCTTCATCTGGTGGGTCGCGTTGCGGCCCTCGAAGTTCGGGCCGAGCGTCCAGCCCTTGACGGTCTGGGCGAGGATCACCGTCGGCTGGCCCTTGTGGGCCTTGGCCGCGGCGAACGCCGCGAAGATCTTCTTGTGGTCGTGACCGCCGCGGCCCAGGTGCAGGATCTGGTCGTCGGTCATGCCCTCGACCATCGCCCGCAGCCGCTGGTCGTCACCGAAGAAGTGGTCGCGGATGTAGGAGCCGGTCTCGGTGGCGTACGTCTGGAACTGGCCGTCGGGCGTGGTGTTCAGCCTGTTGACCAGGATGCCGTCCCGGTCCTGCGCGAGCAGCGGGTCCCAACTGCGGTCCCACACCAGCTTGATGACGTTCCAGCCGGCGCCGCGGAACTGCGACTCCAGCTCCTGGATGATCTTGCCGTTGCCGCGTACCGGGCCGTCCAGGCGCTGCAGGTTGCAGTTGACGACGAAGGTGAGGTTGTCGAGCCCCTCGCGCGCGGCGATGGACAGCTGGCCGAGCGACTCCGGCTCGTCCATCTCGCCGTCGCCGAGGAACGCCCAGACGTGCGACTTGGAGGTGTCGGCGATGTCGCGCGCCGCCATGTAGCGGTTCATCCGCGCCTGGAAGATCGCGCCGAGCGGGCCGAGGCCCATGGAGACCGTCGGGAACTCCCAGAAGTCCGGCATCAACCGCGGGTGCGGATACGACGAAAGGCCGTACGGCGCCTTGGACTTCTCCTGCCGGAACGCGTCGAGCTGCTGCTCGGAGAGCCGGTCCAGGAGGAAGGCGCGGGCGTAGATGCCGGGCGACGCGTGCCCCTGGAAGAAGATCTGGTCGCCGCCGTCGCCCTCGTCCTTGCCGCGGAAGAAGTGGTTGAAGCCCACGTCGTACAGCGACGCCGAGGAGGCGAAGGTGGCGATGTGGCCGCCGACCCCGATGCCCGGGCGCTGCGCGCGGGACACCATCACGGCCGCGTTCCAGCGGGTCGCGTTCAGGACCTTGCGCTCGATCTCCTCGTTGCCGGGGAAGAACGGCTCGTCCTTGGTGGCGATCGTGTTGACGTAGTCCGTGCTGCGCATCTCGGGCACGGCGACGCGCTTCTCGCGGGCGCGTTCGATCAGTCGGAGCATCAGATAGCGGGCCCGCTCGCGGCCGCGCTCGTCGACGGCCGCATCGAGGGAGTCGAGCCATTCCTGGGTCTCTTCTGGATCGAAATCCGGGACCTGGCTGGGAAGGCCGCCAATGATGATCGGGTTGCGATCGGATCCGGAAGCCACGCTGTTCCTTCGCTGTGTTGTCGCGCGGTGCGCGCGATCGGAATGGTGCTCTGCCTGGGCTCTGCTCAGAACTCTGTCGTCGGTGGTGGCAGGGGTGCGTCCCGCCCGTCGTGCTGTCCGTACGGCGTCCGGGCGTACCGGTCCGTACGACGTTCACCATCGTCTACCCCGGCGATGGATACGTCATCTCTACCCCCAGGTAACCGAGACGTCGGCCGCTGTCCCTGGGGTAGGCTCGACCAAATCGCAACGATACGCCCATCCCGCCCAACGGCTCCGCGGAGCCGTCCGGCCCCTTCCGGATGCGGCCGCAGTTGCGGTGACACGGTCGGGAACGTCACCGTTTAGGCGGTCTCGACGGCCGGGTACTTGCGCGATCCGTCCCGCCCGTGTGGACTACGGCCAATGCCCCGCGCACGCGCGGGGCCGAAGGCATTCCCAAGAACAAGATCAGGAGGCAATCCGTGAGCGCGACCGCGGACCACGCGGAGACAAACCTTGCCGTAAGGCTTGGTTTCCAGCCCGACCAGGTGGTCCAGGAGATCGGCTACGACGACGACGCCGATCAGGAGCTCCGCGAGGCCATCGAACAGGCCACCGGCACCGAGCTCGTCGATGAGGACTACGACGACGTGGCAGATGCCGTGGTGCTCTGGTTCCGTGAGGACGACGGGGACCTGACCGATGCGCTGGTCGATGCCCTCGCGTACATGGAGGAAGGCGGTTCGATCCTCCTCCTCACACCGAAGACCGGGCGCGACGGATACGTCGAGCCCAGCGAGATCGGTGAAGCCGCCACCACCGCGGGTCTGTCCCAGACCAAGAGCATCAACGCGGGCAAGGACTGGAACGGCTCGCGGCTGATCACGCCCAAGGGAGCGGCCAAGAAGCGCTAGCCGGCTCCCGGGCCCCGGCCCGCAGCAGCCCTGTGAGGCCCCCGACGCCACCGTCGGGGGCCTCACGCGTATCCGCCCGCCCCGCGCGCCCCGGCCGCGCGCTCCACGCCCGCCCCGCACCCCCGGCCACCCGATGCGTACGCTGGGGTCACCCGAACGGCTTCGTGGAAGGGAAGTGGGTATTCGTGGCTCTTGAGGTGGGCGGGAAGGCCCCTGAATTCGAGCTGAAGGACAACCACGGGCGCACGGTGCGGCTCGCGGACTTCCGGGGGCAGAAGAACGTGGTGCTGCTCTTCTACCCGTTCGCGTTCACGGGGGTGTGCACGGGTGAGCTCTGCGCCCTGCGCGACGAGCTGCCGAAGTTCGTCAACGACGACACCCAGCTGCTCGCGGTCTCCAACGACTCCATCCACACCCTGCGCGTCTTCGCCGAGCAGGAGGGCCTGGAGTACCCGCTCCTGTCGGACTTCTGGCCGCACGGCGAGACCTCGCGGGCGTACGGCGTCTTCGACGAGGACAAGGGCTGCGCGGTGCGCGGCACCTTCATCATCGACAAGGACGGCGTGGTGCGCTGGACCGTGGTCAACGGCCTGCCCGACGCGCGGGACCTGAACGACTACGTGAAGGCGCTCGAGAACCTCTGAGAACACCCGTGTGGAAGCCTGTGGCCACCGGGAACCGGTCACTAGGATCCACACGTTGATCCGATGGCAAGCACGACTGGGGCTCCCCGCCCCTGGACACTATTTAGGGAGGACTCGTGGGAGTCAGCCTCAGCAAGGGCGGCAACGTATCGCTGAGCAAGGAGGCGCCGGGCCTGACCGCAGTTCTGGTCGGCCTCGGCTGGGACGTCCGCACCACCACCGGTACGGACTTCGACCTCGACGCCAGCGCCATCCTGACCCAGGCCGACGGCAAGGTCAGCAGCGACCAGAACTTCGTGTTCTTCAACAACCTGAAGAGCCCCGACGGCTCCGTCGAGCACACCGGTGACAACACCACCGGTGAGGGCGAGGGCGACGACGAGGCGATCAAGGTCAACCTCGCCGCGGTGCCGGCCGACATCGAGAAGATCGTCTTCCCGGTCTCGATCTACGACGCCGAGAACCGCCAGCAGTCCTTCGGCCAGGTCCGCAACGCGTTCATCCGCGTGGTGAACCAGGCCGGTGGCGCGGAGATCGCGCGCTACGACCTCTCCGAGGACGCGTCCACGGAGACGGCCATGGTCTTCGGCGAGCTGTACCGCAACGGCGCCGAGTGGAAGTTCCGCGCCGTCGGCCAGGGGTACGCCTCGGGCCTGCGTGGCATCGCGCAGGACTTCGGCGTCAACGTCTGAGCCGAGCAGTACCCAGCCAAGCCGTCCGGCGCCGCACTCGACAGGTGCGGCGCCGGACGCGCTCGGCACCGCACGGCCGCCGTGTCCCGGCCCTCGCGCCGGGGCACGCGGCAGCCACAGGCAGCACCTCGGGGAGGACCAGCATCATGGGCGTCACGCTCGCCAAGGGAGGCAATGTCTCCCTGTCCAAGGCCGCACCCGATCTCACCAAGGTGATGGTCGGCCTCGGCTGGGACGCTCGCTCCACCACCGGAGCCCCGTTCGACCTGGACGCCAGCGCGCTGCTGTGCCAGTCGGGCCGGGTCCTCGGCGACGAGTGGTTCGTCTTCTACAACAACCTGACGAGCCCGGACGGCTCCGTCGAACACACCGGCGACAACCTCACCGGCGAGGGGGAGGGCGACGACGAGTCCCTGATCCTCGACCTCACCAAGGTCCCGGCGCACTGCGACAAGATCGTCTTCCCGGTCTCCATCCACGACGCGGACAACCGGGGGCAGACATTCGGTCAAGTCAGCAACGCCTTCATCCGGGTGGTGAACCAGGCCGACGGCCAGGAGCTCGCCCGCTATGACCTCAGCGAGGACGCCTCCACGGAGACCGCGATGATCTTCGGCGAGGTGTATCGATACGGCGGCGAGTGGAAGTTCCGCGCGGTCGGGCAGGGGTACGCGTCCGGCCTGCGGGGCATCGCTCTAGACTTCGGAGTCAATGTTTCCTAAAGGACTCTCCCCGGGTTCCCCAAACGGCTGACGGTCCACCCGGCAGCCGAACGGGGAGCCCGGGGGCATCCCCTTGGCGACGGCTCCGCGAAGCCCGAGCCGGGGACGGCGCGGGGGAGACCCGTACACACACGATTGGGTAGCCAGTGGTTCTGAAAACCTTCGGCTGGTCGTTCGCAGTTACTGCGCTCGGCTTGGTCGCAGCGGTGCTCTACGGGGGGTGGACGGGCTTCGGGATCGTGGCGATCCTGTCCGTCCTCGAGATCTCGCTGTCCTTCGACAACGCGGTGGTCAACGCCGGAATCCTGAAGAAGATGAATGCCTTCTGGCAGAAGATCTTCCTCACCATCGGCGTGCTGATCGCCGTCTTCGGCATGCGCCTCGTCTTCCCCGTCGTGATCGTCGCCGTCAGCGCGAAGATGGGCCCGATCGAAGCGGTCAAGCTCGCCCTGAACGACAAGGACCAGTACCAGCAGTTCGTGACCGACGCGCACCCGTCGATCGCCGCCTTCGGTGGCATGTTCCTGCTGATGATCTTCCTCGACTTCGTCTTCGAGGACCGGGACATCAAGTGGCTGGGCTGGCTGGAGCGGCCGCTCGCCAAGCTCGGCAAGATCGACATGCTCTCGGTCTGCATCGCGCTGATCGTGCTGCTCGTCACCGCGATGACCTTCGCGACCCAGGCGCACCAGCACGGCGGCGCTCATGCGGACAAGGCGCAGACGGTCCTGATCTCCGGTATCGCGGGTCTCATCACCTATCTGGTGGTGGGCGGACTCTCCGGCTTCTTCGAGAACAAGCTCGAGGAAGAGGAGGAGCGCGAGCACGAGCAGGAGGAAGAGGCCAAGCGCAGCGGCAAGCAGGTCTCGGCCGTCCAGCTCGCGGGCAAGGCCGCGTTCTTCATGTTCCTCTACCTGGAGGTCCTGGACGCGTCCTTCTCCTTCGACGGGGTCATCGGCGCCTTCGCCGTCACCAACGACATCGTCCTGATGGCGCTCGGCCTCGGCATCGGCGCGATGTACGTCCGGTCGCTCACGGTCTACCTGGTCCGCCAGGGCACCCTCGACGACTACGTCTTCCTGGAGCACGGCGCGCACTACGCCATCGGCGCCCTCGCCGCGATCCTGCTCATCACCATCCAGTACGAGATCCACGAGCTCATCACCGGCTCGGTCGGCGTGATCCTCATCGCTGCCTCGTTCTGGTCGTCCGTGCGCCGCAACAAGCGGCTCGCGGCCGAGGAGGGCACGGGCTCGGACGAGAAGACGGAAGTCCCGTCCGGCGTCTAGCGCCACCCCGCTCGAACACCGCGATGGCGGCGTCCCCCACCCGGGGGGCGCCGCCATCGGCGTACCCGGGGTGACGTACGGTGGGCCGACTTCGGGATCCGGACGTGTGGGGCCCGCTTCGGTGAGGAACGCTCTTGTGCGGGGCGGTAGTTGAGGCGAGACCCGGGGGCCGCCCCACGACGTACGTACCGAAGCGCGGGGCATTTTCTTCTGGGGGTGGCATGTCCTTCTGGGACGGTCTGCGGCCGGGGCGTTCGATGGATTTCGCATCGGGCAGCGCCGCGACCAACTCCATCGAGCTGACCAAACGGCATCCGACGGTCTCGCTGACCAAACAGGGCGCGGCCACGGGCAATCTGCGGGTCACCCTGACCTGGCAGATGCGGACGTCCGACCTCGTCGGCAAGAAACGTGCGGGCGAGAGCCTGCTGCGGCACCCGCTGAAGATGTTCCAGCCCGAGCCGGTGCAGGCGCACACGCAGAGCATGGTCAACGTGGACCTCGACCTGGGCTGTCTGTACGAGCTGACGGACGGCAGCAAGGGCGTGGTGCAGCCCCTCGGCAACTTCTTCGGGAGCCTCAACTCCCCGCCGTACGTGAAGGGCAGCGGCGACGACCGGTTCGGCTCGGGCTCCGGTGAGACGGTCTACATCAACCTCGACCACCGCGAGTCGATCAAGCGCCTGCTGGTGTTCGTCTACATCTACGACCAGACGCCCGCCTTCGACCGCACCCACGCCAAGGTGACGCTCTACCCCAGCAACGGCCCGCGCGTCGAGATCGACCTGGAGGAACGCGCCCCGCAGGCCCGCTCCTGCGCGGTCCTGACGATCGAGAACATCAAGGACGAGCTGATCGTGCGCCGCGAGGTGCGGTACGTGTACGGCTTCCAGGCCGAGCTGGACCGGCTGTACGGCTGGGGGCTGCAGTGGGGCCGCGGCTACAAGACCAAGGTGGGCGGCACCTGAGCCGCCCCGCGCGAGCGGCCCGGCGGGGCGGGTGCCGACCGGCTCAGCGGGGCAGGAACTGCGGCCCCTGCGGGGGCAGCCGGAAGTTCGGGTCGGGCACCGGCGCGGGCGCGACCGGATGCGGGTAGCCGTACGCCGGTACGGGGGGCTGGGTGGGCGCGGGCTGCGGGTAGCCGTAGGCGGGCTGCGGCGCCGGGTAGCGCGGCGGCTCGGGCGGGTAGCCGTACGCGGGCTGGGGTGACGGCGGGGGCGCGGCCGGGTACGGGGCCGGGGGCTGGGCGTGCACCGGGGCGGGCGGCGGGACGGTGTGCGCCGGGGGTACCGGGGCGGGGCCCGTCGTGCCCAGGCGCTGCGTCTGCGGCAGGGACGCGTCGGGCGTCGGCTCGGGCACGGCCTCCGACTCGTCCACGGAGATGCCGAAGTCGGTGGCGAGGCCCACCAGGCCGTTGGAGTAGCCCTCGCCGAGGGCGCGGAATTTCCAGCCCTCGCCGCGGCGGTACAGCTCCCCGCAGATCAGCGCGGTCTCGGCGCCCGTCTCCGGCGTGATGTCGAAGTACGCGAGCGGCTCGCCGTCCCCCGCGGCCGGTGAGGCGTCGTACAGCAGGATCCGCAGCGCGCGGACGTGCTCGAAGGGCACGTCGTCGGCGGACGCGACGAGCAGCACCCGGCCGACCGCCGGGTCCAGGCCCGCCAGGTCGGTCTGGACGGTGTCCGTCAGGCCCTCGGCGACCCGCTTCTTGCCCAGGCGCCAGACCTTGCCGGAGGGGTGGCGCGGCTGGTTGTAGAAGACGAAGTCCTCGTCGGAGCGCACCCGTCCCTCGGTGCCGAGCAGCAGCGCCGACGCGTCGACGTCGGGGGCGCCCTGGCGCGGCGTCCAGCGCAGCACGGCGCGGACGGCGGTGGCATCGAGCGGGACGTTCGACCCCTTCAACATCGCGTGCGTCATGCGGTCATCCTGCCTTCCTGGTCCTCGGCCGGACAACGCGGGTCCCCGGCCCGGCGCCGCCCTGTCCCCGCCCGGCCGCGGACCCCGCCGCCCGGGCGTACGCTTTCGGACACGTGCCCGCTCCGGCACCGTCCTGCCCGTGTCCTGCCCGTCTTGTGGCCTATGACACCTGCCTGTGCCGGTGTGGGGCACTCGTGTGCGACATGGCCGGGTTACCTGAATTTCATGCCCGGAGGGAACCTCCGACACCCGCTCCTACGTACTATTACCGGCCACATCACTTCGGGTCGCGTCGGCGATACGTCGGATCGCGTCGGCGATACGGGCGATATCAGGAGAATCCCAGGGGAACCCCATGCGTCATTTCGGGCACATAGCCCCAGAGGTACGACAGCGCCTCTTCCATCGGGAGCCGTGTGCCTTCACCGCGGACTCCCCGCCGCAGCTCCTCGCGGTGGCGCTGGGCGCCACGTTGTACAGCCCGGCCACCAGGCCGAGGCTCGCGGACGACATCCTCAAGCAATCCAGCCGTGGCGTGATCTCGATGGTCATCTGCCTGGAGGACTCGATCGGCGACGCCGACGTCGCGGCCGCCGAGGAGAATCTGATCCGGCACTTCGTGGATCTCGCCGGGCGCCCGGACGTCGAGCCGCCGCTGCTCTTCATCCGGGTCCGTGCCGCGGAGCAGATCCCTGACCTGGCCCGCAGGCTCGGGCCCGCGATCCGGCTGCTGTCCGGATTCGTACTGCCGAAGTTCACCGAGGAGCGCGGGGTTCCGTTCCTGGAGTCCCTCACGGCCGCCGAGGCCGCCACCGGGCGCCGCCTGTTCGCGATGCCGGTCCTTGAATCGCCCCAGCTCCTGTACCTGGAGAGCCGCGGCGACGTCCTCGCGGGCATCTCCCGCACCGTCGACAAGTACCGCGACCGGGTGCTCGCGCTGCGCCTCGGCGTCACCGACTTCTGCTCGGCGTACGCCCTGCGCAGACCCCCGCACATGACGGCGTACGACGTCCAGATCGTCGCGTCCGTCATCGCCGACGTGGTCAACCACCTGGGCCGGGCCGACGGCACCGGCTTCACCGTCACCGGGCCGGTCTGGGAGTACTTCCGCGTCCAGGAGCGGATGTTCAAGCCGCAGCTGCGGCAGAGCCCCTTCCTCCAGGTCCGCGCCGAGGAGCTGCGCCAGGCCCTCATCGAGCACGACCTGGACGGCCTCCTGCGCGAGATCGAGCTGGACCGGGCCAACGGCCTGCTCGGCAAGACCTGCATCCACCCCTCGCACGTCCTGCCCGTGCACGCCCTGTCCGTCGTCAGCCACGAGGAGTTCAGCGACGCCCAGGACATCCTGCGCCCGGAGCGGGACGGCGGCGGCGTCATGCGGTCCGCGTACACGAACAAGATGAACGAGGTGAAGCCGCACCGCGCCTGGGCCGAGCGGACCCTGCGCCGCGCGGAGGTCTTCGGCGTCGCGCGCGAGGACGTCGGCTTCGTGGAGCTGCTCAGCGCGGGGCTGCCCGCGTGACCGAGAACGTGATCAAGGCAAGGAAGACGGAAGACGTGGTGTGGTCGGGTACGTGGGTCGCTGAGCGGCTCGGGGTCGAGCTGGTCGAGGGCGGAACCGGAGGAAGCGGTGGGGACGGCGCCGCCGGGCCGGGCCCGCTGAAGGAACTGCTCGGGCTCGCCCTGCGCCGCAACCCCAAGCGGGCGCACCTGCTCGTGTCGAACGTCCTCGGCAAGCACGTGCCGCAGCACCCGTCGGTGATCTGGCGCTCCGGGTACGACCTCGGCGTCCGCGTCCGCGACCTGCTCGGCGCCGACGAGGCGGCCCGCGCCGTCGTCCTCGGCTACGCCGAGACGGCGACCGGACTCGGCCACAGCGTCGCCGACGGCCTCGCCCTCGCCCCCTACCTGCACTCCACCCGCCGCCCCGTCGCCGGTGTCGAGCGCGCGGGCGGCTTCGAGGAGTCCCACTCGCACGCCACGTCCCACCTGCTGCTCCCGGCGGATCCCCGGCTGCTCGCGGGCGACGGGACGCTGGTCCTCGTCGACGACGAGTTCTCCACCGGCAACACCGTCCTGAACACCATCCGCGCCCTGCACGAGCGCTTCCCGCGCCAGCGGTACGTCATCGTCGCCCTCGTCGACATGCGCGCCCCCGCGGACCGCGACCGCCTCGACGCCTTCGCCCGCGACCTCGGCGCCCGCGTCGACCTGATCGCCCTCGCCTCCGGCACGGTCCGGCTGCCCGCCGGCGTCCTGGAGAAGGGGCAGGCGCTGGTCGCCCGGTACGAGGCGGAGGTGCCGCCGGAGCCCGCGCCGGGCGGGGAGCGGGCGCCCGTCACGCGCGTCGACCTGGGCTGGCCCGCGGAGGTGCCCGACGGCGGCCGGCACGGCTTCACGGCCGCGCACCGGGCCCGCCTGGAGGCGGAGCTGCCGGGCATGGCGGAGCGGGTCGCGGCCGCGCTGCCACAGGAGGCCCGCCGGGTGCTGGTGCTGGGCTTCGAAGAGCTGATGTACGCGCCGCTGGCCCTGGGCGTGGCGCTGGAGCGGAGGCTGGGCGGGGGCGCGGCGGGGGCCGGTGACGGCGCCGCGGACGGCGTGGGCGTCGGCGTGGGCGCCGCGGGCGTCGAGGTCCGGTACTCCACGACCACCCGCTCACCCGTCCTCGCCGTGGACGACCCCGGCTACGCCATCCGCACCCGCCTGGTCTTCCCGGCGCACGACGACCCGGCCGACGGCCCGGGCCCGCGCTACGCGTACAACGTGGCGGGCGGCGGCTTCGACGCGATCGTGGCCGTCGTGGACTCGGTCGCGGACACGGACCGGCTGCACGCGGCCGACGGCCTGCTGGCCCAGCTCTCCGCGCACACCGGGCGGGTGCTGCTGGCGGTGGTCCCGTCGTACGTACCCTCGTACGCGCCCGACGCCGAGGCCGAAGGCTCCGCCGCCCCCGCCGCCGACAGCACCACCCCGACCACCCCGCACCGCACCACCCCCGAAAGGCCCCCCGCCGTGCTGCCCGACCCCCTCCGAGGCCCCGCCTTCTCCTCCTACGCGCCCGATGACGTCGGCTGGCTGCTCCAGGACCTGTCGGACGTCACGCTGGAGGCGCCCACCGAGGAGCGCGAGGAGGCCATCCAGAGCGGCGGCGCGCACTACGCCGAGTCGCTGCCGGTGGAGTACCAGCCGAGCCCGCGCTACCAGGAGCTGTTCCGGGCCGCGCTCGACACCTCCGCGGCCCGGATCGCGCAGGCCGTCGGCACGGTCACCGAGACCGTCCTCGCCGAGTTCCCCAGCCGAAAGCGCGCGGGGACCCCCACTCCCCGCGCGGACGGCACCGGCCGCCCCGTCCTCGTGTCCCTGGCCCGCGCGGGCACCCCCGTCGGCGTCCTGATGCGCCGCTGGGCCCAGCACCGGCGCGGCCTCGACCTGCCGCACTACGCCGTGTCGATCGTGCGCGGCCGCGGCATCGACGCCAACGCGCTGCGCTGGCTGGCCGCCCACCACGACCCGGCGGACGTCGTCTTCGTCGACGGCTGGACCGGAAAGGGCGCCATCACCCGTGAACTCGCCGCCGCCATCGAGGAGTTCGAGGCGGCGGGCGGCGCCCCGGGCTTCGACCCGGCGGTGGCCGTGCTCGCCGACCCCGGCTCCTGCGTGCGCACCTACGGCACCCGCGAGGACTTCCTCATCCCGTCCGCGTGCCTCAACTCCACGGTGTCCGGGCTGATATCGCGTACGGTGCTCCGCGCCGACCTGGTCGGTCCCGACGACTTCCACGGCGCGAAGTTCTACCGCGACCTCGCGGACGCCGACGTCTCCGCCGACTTCGTGGCCGCGGTCGCCGCCCGCTTCGACGAGGTGGCCGACGCCGTGGACGTCCAGGTCAAGGAGCTCCTCGCCGCGGACCGCGCGCCCACCTGGGAGGGCTGGGCCGCCGTCGAGCGCATCAGTGAGGAGTACGGCATCCACGACGTGAACCTCGTCAAGCCCGGCGTCGGCGAGACCACCCGGGTGCTGCTGCGCCGCGTCCCGTGGAAGATCCTCGCCCGCCGGGGCGCGGGCGCCGACCTCGACCACGTCCGGCTGCTCGCCGAGCAGCGCGGCGTACCCGTCGAGGAGGTCGCCGAACTCCCGTACACCTGCGTGGGGTTGATCCACCCCAAGTACACCCGCGGCGCGACCGGCGCCGACGGCAAGGCGGTGGCCGGCGCATGAGCACCCTCCGCACCCCCGCCCCCGGCGGCCCCCGCCCACTGGTCGCCAGCGACCTCGACCGCACCCTCATCTACTCCGCCGCCGCCCTCGACCTGCGCATGCCCGACGCCGAGGCGCCGCGCCTGCTCTGCGTCGAGGTTTACGAGGGCAAGCCCCTGTCGTACGTCACGGAGACCGCCGCCGGACTCCTCGCGGAGCTCGCCGTACGCACCGTCTTCGTGCCCACGACGACCCGCACCCGCGAGCAGTACCACCGCATCCATCTCCCCGGCCCCGTACCGGAGTTCGCGATCTGCGCCAACGGCGGGCACCTGCTGGTCGACGGCGAGTCGGACCCGGCGTGGCGCGCCGCCGTCGACCGCCGCCTGGCCGCCGAGTGCGCACCCCTCGACGAGGTCCGCGCCCACCTGGTGCGCACCGCCGACCCGTCCTGGCTGCTCAAGGAACGCGTCGCCGAGGACCTGTTCGCCTACCTCGTCGTGGACCGCGCCCTGCTGCCGTCCGGCTGGGTCAAGGAACTGGGGGAGTGGGCCGAGACCCGCGGCTGGACCGTCTCCCTCCAGGGCCGCAAGATCTACGCCGTGCCGCGCCCGCTCACCAAGAGCGCGGCCATGCGCGAGGTCGCCCGCCGCACCGACGCCCCCGAGACCCTCGCCGCCGGTGACTCCCTCCTGGACGCCGACCTCCTCCAGGCCGCCACCCACTCCTGGCGCCCCTCCCACGGCGAACTCGCCGACAAGGGCTGGACGGCCCCGGGCCTGACGGTGCTCCCGGAGCGGGGCATCGCGGCAGGCGAGGAGATCCTGCGCCGGTTCCTGGGGCGGTCGGCGGCGGCATAGGCCCTCTGGGGCCTGTCCGACGGGGCGGCGCGGCGGCGCGGCGGCGCGGCGACCCGTCGGACAGGCCCTGGTCCGCTCTGTGGGCAGGGGGCGGACCCCGGTGCCGGGCGACCCCTCCCCGTCACGGCGCCCCACCCCCGTACCCTGTCCCCATGCCCCGCTACGAGTACCGCTGCCGCCCCTGCGACACCACCTTCGAGCTGACCCGCCCCATGGCGGACTCCGCCGCCCCGGCCACCTGCCCCTCCGGCCACGAGGACACGGTGAAGCTCCTCTCGACGGTGGCGGTGGCGGGCACGGCCTCGGCACAAGCACCGGCACCCGCCGCAGGCGGAGGCGGCTGCTGCGGGGGCGGCTGCTGCGGCTGACGGGCTGGACCGGGGCTGATGCGCCGGACCGGGGCCGACGCGCCCGCGCCGGGGCCGATGCCCCCGCCTCTAGCGCAGCACGGCCCCGTCCCCGCCCTCCAGCATCTCCAACTCCCCCCGAGTGGGTGCCCCCTCCCAATCCCCCCGAGAGGCCACGGCGAACGCCCCCGTGGTGACCCCCCGCCCGAGCCGCCCGGCCACGTCCGCCCCGTCGAGCAACGCGGACAGGTACCCGGCGACAAAGGCGTCCCCCGCCCCCACGGCGTCCACAGCCCGCACCACCCGCGCGGGACAGTGGAGTTCCCCGCCCTCGGTGTAGGCGGTGGCCCCAAGAGAACCGAGCTTGACGACGACCTCGCGGACCCCGAGGCCGAGCAACACCTCCGCCTGGTCGGCGAGTTCACGCGAAGCGTCCTCGGCGGGCGGCAGGCACAGCGGCACCTCGTCGTCGGAGGCGACGAGGACGTCGACGTACGGGACCCAGTCCCGCAGCACAGCCCCCGCGTCCTCGCGACTCCACAGCCGGGACCGGAAGTTGACGTCGAGGCACACCTGCGCGGAGTGCTCCCGCGCAAGCCGCAGCGCCCGCTCGCACGCGGCCCGCGGCCTCGCCCCCAACGCCGGGGTGATCCCGCTCAGATGCAGCACCCGAGGCGGCGCGCCGTCCCCGAAGGCCCGCTCCACGGCGTCGGGTCCGAGCCGCGACCCGGCCGACCCGGCCCGGTAGTAGTGCACCCGCGTCACCTCGGGCAGCCGCGGCTCGAAGAGCAGCAGCCCGGTGGGCGCCCCCGCGTCCCGCCCCGCGCCGGAGACGTCCACCCCCTCGGCCCGCAGCGTGCGCAGCACCAACTCCCCGGCCTCGTCGGCACCGACGGCCCCCGTCCACCGGACGGTGTGCCCGAGCCGCGCCAGGCCGATGGCGACGTTCGACTCGGCCCCGGCGACCGACACGGCCATCGTCCCGCCCAGCTTCAGCGGCCCGTCCCCGCGCAGGGCGACCATGCTCTCGCCGAAGGTGAGAACGTCCGCCTGCCCCCGGTCGGCGACGTCCGCCTGCCCCCGGTCGGCGACGTCCGCCTGCCCCCGGTCGGCGACGTCCGCCTGCCCCCGGTCGGCGACGTCCGCCTGCCCCCGGTCGGCGACGTCCGCCCGCCCCCGGTCGGCGCTCACCCGCACACCGCCACGAACCGCGCCGCCCGCGCCCGCAGCGCCCCCAGGTCCCCGCCGTCCGCCGCGTCACCGACCAGTGGTGAGCCGACGCCGACGCCGACCGCGCCGAGCGCCAGATACGCGGCCGCGGCCGCCGCGTCCACGCCGCCGACCGGCACGAACGGCAGGTCGGGGAACGGCCCGCGCAACGCCTTCAGATAGGCGGGCCCGCCCACCGCCGACGCCGGAAAGATCTTGAGGGCGGTCGCGCCCGCGGCCTGGGCCGCGATCACGTCCGTCGGTGTGAGGACCCCCGCGAGCACGGGCAGCCCCCGCCCGACGGCGGCGTCCACGCCCGGCCCGAGGCCCGGCGTCACCACGAGGTTCGCGCCCGCGTCGACCGCCCGCCCCGCGTCGTCCGCCGTGAGCACCGTGCCCGCGCCCAGCCACGCCTCCGGCCCGAGCTCGGCCCGCGCCCGCCGTAGCACGCCCAGCGCGTCGGTGCCGCTCAGGGACACCTCGACCAGGGGCACACCGGACGCGACGAGCGTCATGACCGTACGGAACGAGGCCTCCGCGTCCGTGCCGCGCACGATGGCGACGAGCCGCCGCGCCCGCAGATCCCGCATGAAGTCGACCATGGCCCCAGGCTCGCACAGCGCCTCCGGCGCGCGTCTGCGCCCCCGAGGGAGCTCGGTGCCCCCGGCGCACTCCAGCCCTGGGCACACTCCACCACCCCGACGTACTCCACCACCCCGACGTACTCCACCACCCCGACGTACTTCAGCGCCCCAGGCGCACTTCAGCGCCCCAGGCGTACGCACTCACCAGGCGTATCAGCCTCGGTCCGGATGCCGGGCCTTCCAGTACGGGTTGTCGTGCGGCAGCGTCGCGCTGACGCGTCCGTACATCCCGAAGAACATCAGCAGCACGCCCACCACAAAGCTGAACAGCACGTTCTGGATGCGGAACGCGAGGAAGTTGAGGCTGGTCTCCAGGAGGGCGAGATTCACGAAGCCGCTGAGGATGAACGCGATGCCGAGGACCATGTTCAGCGTCGACGCGAAGTTGCCGCCGATCACCATCCCGGCGAAGAGCAGCAGCCCGACGCCGATCGACAGGACGCTCAGCGCCCCGTTGGTGTTCAGGCCCGCGACGGTGTCGCCGCGGGTGTCGAAGAAGCCGATCTTGTCGATCAGGCCGAGGATGCCGAACGCGAGCAGGACCAGACCCATCAGTCCGGCGCCGAAGCGGTAGACCCGGCTCAGCCGGTGGTCGACGGGCAGGTGCTCGTCGAGGGTGACGTGGTGCCGGTGGTCCTTGGACCGGGGGCCCGGGTGAAGCATGTGCGTGGCCATGTCCGCCTCCCTGATGCGCGCGGCGGCCCGTCCTTCGTACTTCCAGGATCCGCCCGGGGACGCCCGACCGCCAACAAGAAGCCCACTGTCCAGCGGGTTCCCGGCACAACGGGGCCCGGGGCCAGGCCCTAGGCCCCCTGGCCCCGCTCCTCCCGGATCTGCGCGACCACCCGCGCCACCGTCGTCCGTACCCCCTCCATCTCGGTGAGGAAGTGCCAGTAGTCGGGGTGGCGGCCCTCCAGGGCGGCGATCGCGCGGTCCAGGCGGGCCACCGAGTCGTCGAGGGGGCGGGCGTGCTGCGGGTCGGGCTTCTGGCGGCCCGCCATGGCCAGGCGCTGGGCGTCGCGGACGGCGAAGCGGGTGCGGTCGATCTCCGCCTGCGGGTCCTTCGACACGGCGTTCAGGCGGCGCAGCCGGTCACCGGCGGCGGACACGGCCTCGTCGGTGGAGTTCAGGAGCGCCCGTACGGTGGAGAGCAGGGCCGTGGCGTCCGGCCAGCGCTGGTCCTCGCGGGCCCGCTGGGCCTCTTTCAGCCTGCTCTCGGCCTGCCGCACGTTCTCGTCGGCCTGTTGCGGAACCCGCTGCAGGTCCTGCCAGCAGGCGGCCGTGAACCGGCGCCGCAGCTCGCTGAGGATCGGCTGGACCTGCTCGCTGCGGGTGGTCAGGGCCTGCGCGCGGGTCCGCAGCGACACCAGCCGCCGGTCGATCTCGCGGGCCCGCTCCGGCAGCCGCTCGGCCTCGGCGCGCACGGCTTCGGCGTCCCGCACGACACGGTCGGCGCGCTGCAGGGTGTCGGCGACGCCGTGCTGCCCGGCGCCCTGGTTCAGCTTGGTCAGTTCGGGGGCGAGCGCGGCGAGGCGGCCCGCCAGGTCGTCGGCCTTCAGGCCCGCGGTCCGCACCGCGTCCAGGGCGTTGCTCGCGGCGAGCAGCGTCTGCCGGGCGCGCTCCACGGCCGGGGCCAGGCGCGCCAGTTGGGTCTCGGCCTTGTCGAGCAGCGGGGAGAGGCCCTGCGAGAACCGGTCCAGGTCGGTCTTGGCGTTGCCGAGCGCGTCCTTGGCCTGCGTCAGCTCGGCGCGGGCCCGGGCGGCGGCGGACGCCTCCAGGTCGTCGCGGTCGAGGTCGTGCGCGTCGACGGCGGTGATGTACTGGTGGCTCACCTCGTCGATGCGCCGCCCGAACGCCTCGAAGTCGGCGGCGGCCTTGCGGGCGGCCGGGGAGGAGTCCACGGCCGCGATCGTCTCGATGGAGATCCGCAGGTCGCGTTGGGCGCTGTCCAGCTCGTAGAACGCGGCCGCGGCGGCGTCCTTCGCGGCCTGCGCCTCGGCCCGTACGCTCTCGCCGCGGCCGCCGAACCAGCGCCGCGTACCGCCTCCGGCGAAGGCCGCGGGGAGGGTGGCGGCGAGCAGGGGGAGGGGCAGGAGGACGAGGGCGAGGGTGTCGCGGACGGCGCGCCCGCCCGGCCGCGACTGCCGCTGCCGCCCACGGGCACCGGCCGCGGCGCCGCAGCGCGAGGCGACGGCATCCGCGGCGGACACCGCCGACGACGTCCATCTGTCCCTTGGGTACGGCCGCGGAGGTGTCGCCGTCACTGTCCCTCTCCCGTGCTGTTCGCCCTGCCCGGTTCATTCTCCCACCGGTTAGGGACGAACACACGGGCCGGTCAGTTCGCGCTGCGCACTGTGACGTTGCCGTCGGCGCTCCGCACGGACACGTGGTGCGGGCTGCGGGCGTCACGGGGAACGCTGACGTCGGTGCCACCGTCGACCGTCTTCGTGTCGACCCGATAGGCGGCGGCCCCACCGCCCTTGCCCCCCTCCCGCACCGGCAGGGCGATGTCCACGGACCCGTCCTGGCTGCGGGCCCGGAGCCGGTCGGGGGCGGCGGACAGGTCGAGGCGCACGGAGCCGTCCTGGGAGCTGGCGGTGACGCGCTTCGAGGTGACGCCGACGGCGCGGACGGACCCGTCGCCGCTGCGCAGGTCGAGCGGTCCGCTGACGTCGCGCAGGTTCACGGACCCGTCGGCCGTACGCACCTTCAGCGGCTCCCGGAACCCGGTGGCCGTCACCGAACCATCCTTGTTGAGCACGTTCACGGCGGTGCCGCGGGGCACGACGACGCGATGCCTGGCGGAGCAGTTGCTGATGACACCGCTGCACTTGACCCGGAAGATGAGCCGGTCCCCGTCCATCTTCCACGTGACCTTCGGGCTCTTCCCGAGCACGGTCCGCCCGTCGAACCACCGGGTCACGCGCACGTCCTCGGCGTCCGCGTCCCCGCTGACGGCCAACTCCACGGCCGAGTCGTCCGAATCCACCGTGAGGGTCCGCCCCGACAGCGCGAACGACCGCTGCTCCGGATCGGAGTCGTCCGAGGCATCCGCCCCGCACGCCGCGACGAGCCCGACGGCAGCGGCCGTCGTCCCCACCGCGACCAGCACCCGGATCCCCCGCGAACTCGGCTCCTGCCGCGGACGACGACTGCGGACGGCCATGACTCTCTCCCTTTGTTCCACCGGCCCACAGCCCCTGCCGCAAGCACAGGACGACCGTACGAAGCCGCGCGCGCCAAGGGGATCCGGACCACCACCGAATCCGAGGTGGGGCTAGCCCCCGCACCACCGGGGACCTCTGTCCCCACCCCCGACAGGGGTTTGCGGGGCCGCCCCACCGGCAAGGTAGGCTGTCGGAACATTCCGGGCGCGTAGCTCAGGGGTAGAGCGCTGCCCTTACAAGGCAGATGTCGGCGGTTCGAAACCGTCCGCGCCCACCCGGAACGAAGACCCCCAGCCGATCAGGGCCGGGGGTCTTCGGCGTTCGGACGATGAGTTTCCCCGCCTGCCTCCGTCTTACCTTGCGAATACCGAGGAAGCGGAGGCACGGGATGAGCAAGACCACCCGCATCACACAGGTGGCCGCGGTCGGGATTCCCGTCACCGACCGGCAGAAGACCATCGAGTACTCCTGAACAGGCGGTATCCGTGATGGACAAGCAGTTCACCGCAACCCTGCAGAAGAGCCCGGACAAGGGCGGCTGGACCTACGTCGTGTGGCCCGAGTCGGCCAAGTTCTTCGGCACCCGCGGCCTGGTGAAGATCCGGGGCACGATCGACGGTCATCCGTTCCAAAGTTCGTTCATGGCCCTGGGGGACGGGACGCACAAGCTGCCCGTGAAGGCGGAAGTGCGCAAGGCGATCGGCAAGGAGGAAGGGGACACCGTGACCGTCCGTCTGCAGGAGCGAGTCAACGCCTGACGTCAGGAGCGATGGCTCTGCCGTGGTACGGACGCAGATCGAACGTGCAGGGCGCCCACCCCGTACGCAGGCCCCCAGGCGATCAGGGCTGGGGGCCTTCGGCGTCGGCGACGAGTGCGGTGTAGTCGTTCTTCTTGACCCGGTCGCACGGGTCCGGTCGGCCCTCGCCGCCCTCGGCGTGCTGCTTCTCCAGTGCTTGGGCGCAGTTCTCGACGCGGTCCTCGTACGAGGAGTGGTTCAGCCAGAGGACGAGGCCGGTGATGCCTGCGGCGATGGTGAGGGTGGAGGCGGGGATGAAGATGGTCGAGCGGCGCATGGGTCCCCCCGGGGGCGGGTGTTGAGGGCCCGGAGCGTAGCGGCGCGGGGAGTGTGATCGGGCGGGAACCGTGAAGCGCCGTACGGACGCCGCGGTGGGTGCTACTTCGGTGCGGGCGGTGGGGCGAACAGGGCCACCAGGGTGCGGAACGCCGTTCGGTACGCGGTGGGCGTGGTGCCGTTGAGGCGTTGGAAGTGGTGGCGGAGGTTCGCGGGGGTGCCGAGGCCGGTGCGGGTCGGGATCTGCTCCACGGGGGTGTCGGTGTGTTCCAGGAGCCACTGGGCGTGGCGTACGCGGGCACGCAGGAGGTACTGGAGCGGGGTGAGGCCCGTGTGGACGCGGAAGCTCCGGTTGAGGCTGCGGACGCTGGTGTTCGCGTGGGCCGCGATGTCCGTGAGCGTCAGGGGGCGGTGGAGGTTGGACTCCAGCCAGGTCGTGGTGGGGGTGAGGGGGGTGAGTGGGGTGGGTTCGGGGGGCGGTGAGTTCTCGGACGGTGGTTCGGTGGCGGGTGCGTGGGGTGCGTGGGGTGCGTGGGGTGTGGGGGATGTGGCTCTCAGGGCGTCGGACGGGTTCGGGAGCATCAGGAAGAGTTGGCGGTCGGCCTCCAGCGCGGCCTCCTTGCCGTGGTCCTCTTCGATGATCCGTACGCAGACGTCCTTGCCGCCGAGCACGCCCGCGGAGGTGAGGAACTGGCCGTCGGCGACCGGCCAGTCGGCGAGTTCGACCTCGATCCGGGGGTGGCGGCGGGCCAGTTCGGGCGCGTGGGACCAGGCCGTCGTGGCGCGGCGGCCGTCGAGGAGGCCGGTTGCCGCGAGGGCGAAGGTGCCGGTGCCGATCGTCGCGACCCGGGCGCCGCGGTCGGCGGCGGCGCGCAGTGCGTCGAGCACGTCGGGGGGAGGCGGGCCCGGGCAGTCGCCGTACCCCGTCACGAGCACCGTCCCCGCGTCCGCCAAGCCGTCCAGGCCCCGCTCCGGCGTGATGCGGAGTGGGCCGGGCGGAGCGGTGGCGATCGTGCCCTGCGCGGCGCACACCCGCAGCTCGTACGGCGGGCGGCGGTAGAACGTGCGCGAGGCCGCGCCGAACAGCAGCGCCGGGGTGCTGAGCTGGGGCGCGGGCACCCCGTCGAGCGCGAACAGCGCGACCACGGTCATGGCCAGAATTTAGCCCAGGGTGGCAGCGGACCGCTTTTTCCCGGCCCCCGGTCCCACGGAGCATGGAGGAACACGCGGCGGGGACCACGGCGACGCCTGGTCCGACCGCCCGTTCAGTTCGCCATCCATGCATCAGGTGAAGGGCACCTCCATGTCTACTCCCGCCACTCCCGCCACCCCGGCCCGGTCACCCCGGGCCTCCCGCCCGTCCCGTACGGCACGGCGCGTGCTCGGCGGCCTCGGGGCCGTCGGCGCCGCCACCGCCCTGTGCGCCACCGGCCTCACCGGCAGCGCCCAGGCCATCGTCGGCGGCAAGGACGCCACCAAGGCGTACCCGTTCATGGTGTCCGTCCCGATGACCCTGGAGCAGGAGGACGGCACCAAGCTGAAGGGCGTGTGCGGCGGCACCCTCATCGACCCGCGGTGGGTCGTCACCGCGGCCCACTGCGCCCAGGACGACTTCGTGGCCCGCCCGACCGGGAAGGTCCGCGTCGGCAGCGACCGGCTGAGCTCCGGCGGCACGGTGCGCACCATCGTCGAGAAGGTCGTCCACCCCGCCTACGACATCAGCGGCGACAAGCGCTCCCACGACGACATAGCCCTGCTCCGCCTCGACCGCCCCGTCACCCGGTACGCCCCGATCCCCGTCGCCGACCGCGCCCCGAAGGTCGGCGCGCACACCCGGATCCTCGGCTTCGGCACGACGGTCGACAGCACCGACCTGGAGAAGTGGAAGTTCTCCGAGCGCCTCCAGGAGCTCGACACCCGCAGGGCCGCGGCCGGCAAGTGCCTCGACATCAAGGGCAGGACCGAGCTGTGCACGCAGAGCCTGGTCCGCGACGCCATGGCGTGCAACGGCGACTCCGGCGGGCCGCAGGTCCAGCGCGTCGGCGGGCGCTGGCAGCTCGTCGGCGCCACCTCCGGCGACGGCGACGCGGCCGTCGACCGGCGCTGCGCGGGCGGCCCCGGGATCTACGCCTCCGTACCCGCGTACAAGAAGTGGATCGAGAAGACGATCGCCTCGCGGCGCTGAGCTGACGTCGAGCGTTCGGTGCGTTCGGTGGCTTCCAGCGGATGCGGATAATGCCGGGCATGTCAGTCATCGCGCTGCTCGTCCTCGACGGCGTCCCCGCCCACCAGCTCACCACCCCCGGCCTGGTCCTGGACGCCGTCGCCCGCAGTGCCTCCGGGGCCGCGTACGAGCTGCGGGTCTGCGCGGTCCCGCGCACCGTCACCACCGCCCGGCCCGCCCCGCTGACCGTCACCGCGGACCGGGGTCTCGACGGGCTCGACGGGGCCGGGACCGTGCTGGTGGCCGGGCACGACGGGTTCCGGGCCGAGCCGCCGCCGGGAGTGGCGGATGCCCTGCGCGCGGCGGTCGACCGGGGGAGCCGGGTGTTCGCCGTGGGCACCGGCGCGTTCACGCTCGCCGCGGCCGGGGTGCTCGACGGCCGCCGGGCGACGACCGAGTGGAGCCACGTCCCCGAACTGGCCGCGCGCCACCCGCGGGTGGCGGTCGACCCGGCGGGGACCCTCGTCGTGGACGGGCCGTTCCGCACCTCGGCGGGGTTCCTCGGCGGGCTCGACCTGTGGCTGCGGCTCGTCGAGGAGGACCACGGCGCCGAGGTGGCCGCCGCGACCGCCCGGCACCTCGTCCTGCCCGTGTACGACGACGCCGGGGCCGCGCGCGCCGAGCTGGCCCGTGCCCTCGCCGAGACCGGCGGCCTGGAGCCGACCGTCCGGTGGCTCCAGGCGTCCTCGCACCGGCCCCTCACCCTCGCCGACATCGCCGCGCACGCCCGCCTCAGCCCCCGCACGCTCGACCGCAGGTTCCGCGCGCACACCGGCCTCAGCCCGCTCCAGTACCTGCTGCGCGTACGCCTCGACCGGGCGCGGCACCTCTTGGAACAGGACGAAGCGACGATCGAACAGATCGCCGCGCGCGTGGGGTTCGGCTCCTCGGCGAGCTTCCGCCGGCACTTCCGCGATGCGACCGGCCGCACGCCCCGGGACTACCGCGCGGCGGCCCGGCGCGACTCCGACTGAAGGTGGGCCTTCGCGTTGATCAGGGCCCGGGTGCGCAGGCGGCGCCACTCGGCGAGGTCGGTGCGGTGGCGGCTGCGGATCTCGGTGAGCGGCTGGTCGCGGAAGGCGGCCTCCGGCTTGAGGTTGTTGACGACCGTGGAGACGCGGAACCAGCGCCGCTGGTCACCGTAGAGGGTGCGTTGGGCCGAGGCGAGACAGCCGTCGGTGTGGGCGCGCACCGAGTGGCCGGTGGGCAGGGTCAGGGCCAGCTCCGTACGGCCGGTCCCGAACAGGGCCCGCGTCACCCGCTGTTGCTCGGCGGCGGACGGGGGGCGGTCGCCGCGCGGCGGGGTCAGGCCCTTGCGGGTCAGACAGGTGTCGGTGAGCTGCTGTTGCGCCGCCTTGATCGTGTCGCCGGGCGCGAGGCCGGGCTCGTCCTCGCCGCTCGGCGCGCAGCCGACGGCGAGGACGGTGAGCATCACCAGGGGGAGGGCCGCGAGCGCGCGCAGGCCGGGCAGGGACAGGTGCGGGCCCGGTCCGGACAGGCGTGGGCCCGGTACGGACACGCGCGTGCGAGGGTCGGCGTCGGTCCGCCGGGGGCGACCGGCCCGCGCGGGGCCGCTCTGCCCGGCTCGCGCCCCGGCCTCTCGTGGCTCACGGGGCTCACGGGGCTCTCGGGGGGTTGCTTCTCGGCGCATGCGGGCGGCTCCTGGGGCTGGTTCGGTGCGCGGTGCATGCGCACCCTCCCCACGGACCGCCGCGCTAAGCCCCTAGTCACCCGGACCGGTGAGTGGTCGGCCCGGACGCCGGGGGTGGCCGGGAGCCGGTGCCGCGGACGCTACTTGCGACGCTGCTGCGCCGCCGGATGCGTGCGCCGGTACCTGCGGTCCCAACGCTCCTGGCGGTCCCGCCGGATGCGGTAGTCGCGGTACGTGGAGGGGATGCCGCCGCCTCCGCCGGAGCCGCCTCCGCCCGAGCCGCCACCGGCTCCACCGCCCGCGCCCCCGGAGCCGCTCGCGCCGACCCCGCCGCTCGTGGGTCCCGGCCGGGCGGAGCCGCCGGTGTGATGGCGGACGAGGAAGTAGACGAGCACTGCGGCGGCCACCCATAGCAGGGGCTGCTTGAAGCCCAGGACGATCAGGACGGCCAGTACGGCGATGATGAGTATGTTCATGGCTGAACCTCCGCACGCTGGACGCGGGCAGCCGGATTCGAATGGCGTCACCTGATGAAGATCGGTGATCAGGTGCGATCGGTGGCGGGCCACGCGGGCGCGGGGCAGGGGCGGCTCCGGAGCGCGGGCCCGCTGTCACGGGGTCGTACGAGGGCTCGTCCGGCCCTCGTACCGGGAGTCAACGCCCGCCGCCACCGCCTGTCAATGCTCCTCGGCGGAGGTCGTGGGCGCCGCTTCGTGGGCGGGTTCGTCGGCGTGTTCGTGTGCGTGCTTGAGCAGCATCCGAGTATCCACCGCGTCCGGGCCCGAAACCTGTTCCCAGAAGCGGTGGCAGCTCACGAACACCGTGAGCTCCCGCTCCCGCGCGCGCAGCTTCTCGACCTCGGCCTGCTCGTCCGGCGTCCAGCCGGGCGACGCGGGGCGCTCGACCTTGCGCCAGCCGTTGTCGTCGCTGAAGCCGTCCAGGGGCTCGACCGACCAGGGCAGCCGCCGCAGCAGGGCGTGCAGCTCGGATCTGACCTGGTGCAGCTCCTCCTGACCGGCGAGGAGGTCGCTCGGGAACTCATACGAAGGGGTTGCGGGCACCCCGCAATGGTACTCCTGTTCGAATTAGTGGGGCGAGTGGTGCGGTGGTGTGTCGGCCGTCCTGGTCGCACGATGGCGGATTCCGGCGGTCGTGCGGCTTCGGTGGGCGCGCGGCGGTGGCGCGGCGGGAGTTTTCCGTGATCGGTTCACGTCAGAGCCGCGTACGCGCGAAGCTGGAGGCATGTGCCGCAGCATCAAGACCCTCCGCCCGCCCGCCCTCCCCGAGAAGGCCACCGACGACGAGATCCGGGCCGCCGCGCTCCAGTACGTGCGCAAGGTCTCCGGGTTCCGCGCCCCGGCCGCCCACAACCGCGAGGTCTTCGAACAGGCCGTCGACGCCGTCGCCGCGGCGACCGCCGACCTGCTCGCCCACATCGAGGTACGCGGAGCGCGCGCGGCGTCGTAGCGGCCGTCAGGGCCGGAGACGGCGGGCGCCCGCCGTCTCCGGCCGGGGCGCAGGGGTCGGCGGGCCTCAGCCCGCCGGGGACTCCCGCGGCCGCCGCACCAGGAACGCCGCCCCCGCCCCGGCAAGCGCCAGCGCGAGGACCGAGACGCCGGTGGCGAGCCAGGTCGCGCCCAGCCACTGGCCGCCGAAGTAGCCGAGGCCCACGCTGTAACCCGCCCAGGCCACGCCCGCGAGGACCGACCAGGGCAGGAACTCGCGCACCCGGCGGTGGGCCGCGCCCGCGCCGAGCGAGACGATCGAGCGGCCCGCGGGTGCGAACCGGGCGATGACGACGAGCACGCCGCCGCCGCGCGCGAGCGCCGTGCCGAGTCGTTCCTGCGCGCTGGTCAGGCGCCGGGAGCGGGCGATGGCGCGGTCGAGGCGTTCACCGCCGCGCCAGGCCAGGCGGTACGCGACGAGATCGCCGAGCACGGATGCCGTCGCGGCGCAGAGCATGAGCAGCAGGATGTCCGGCACGTCCTGTGGGACCCGCCCGGTGCCGGAACCGGCGGCGGCCGCCGCGGTCGCCGCGGTGATGACGAGCACGCCGCTCGGCAGCAGCGGCAGAAAGACGTCGAACAGGACGGAGAGGGCCACGACCGCGTAGATCCATGGGCTGCCGGTCAGCGCCCCCACACTCTCCAACACCGAAACTCCCCCGTTGTTACTCCCCAGTCGGCAACTCTTCGCCGCGATGTTCGCGGGAGCGGCGGGTGGCGGCCTGATAACAGCTGTACAGCGTACGCCGCACCCTGAGCCGTAGATCCATTGGGGGCTCAGATGTTCGCTACATCACGTTCACCCGGCTGCCCTTCTCGACGCGGCGCGCGCCCGTGAAGTCCCGTACGAACGGAGCAGGAGTGTGCATAACGGGCGCTCAATCGCAGACAAGTCGACATGTAGGAGAAGGGGAGAACTCGACAATGGTGGCAGGGATACTCACGGCGGCCGTGGCGGCCGCCGTGCTCGCCGCGAGCGGCGGCGTACCGGACGGGAGCGGCGACTGCGTGCGCGCGAAGGGACGGTTCGCGCCGTCCAAGATGCTGTCGCCCGCGCTCACTTACGACCGGCAACTGGTGCCGCCGGGCGCCCGGATCGAGGTGACGCAGCGCCACGAACGGTCCGGCACCCGGGTCGCCCTGCGGGTGCGGGGCCTGAAGCCGGGCCACGCGTACGGCGCGCACGTGCACCAGAAGCCGTGCGGCCCGGACCCGGCCGCGGCGGGCGGCCACTACCAGCACCGGCCGGACCCCGTGCAGCCCTCGAAGAATCCGGCCTACCTCAATCCGGCCAACGAAGTGTGGCTGGACTTCACCGCGCAGCCGGATGGTTCGGGGAAGGCGGCGGCGGTCCACTCGTGGGGCTTCCGGCCGGGTGGGGCGTCGTCGGTGGTGCTCCACCGGGAGCAGGGCGGCGCGGGGGACCGGGTGGCCTGCTTCACGGTGCCGTTCGCGCCGCGCGCCTGAGCGGACATGAAGGCGCCCCCTCCTCCGTACCGGGAACCACGTACGGAGAAGGGGGCGCCGCTCATGCGGACTGCGGGTCAGGCCGCGATGAGGTGCCGCGGGTCAGGCCGCGACGGGCGTGCGCTCCGCGTCCGCCGTCGCCTTCGCGCCCCGCTCACCGCGGGCCGCCGCGATCACGCGGTCGAGGCTGAACGCGCCGGAGCCCGTGAAGACGAGCAGCAGGAAGACCCAGCAGAACATCGCGGAGGCCTCGCCGCCGTTCTGTATCGGCCACAGGGACTCCGGCTGGTGGACCTTGAAGTACGCGTAGGCCATCGAGCCGGACGAGACGAGCGCGGCGCCGCGGGTGCCGAGGCCCAGCAGGACCAGGCTGCCGCCGACGAGCTGGATGACGGCCGCGTACCAGCCCGGCCAGGTGCCCGCGTCGACGGTACCGCCGCCGCCGTCCGTGCCGCCGAGGACGCCGAAGAGCGAGGCGGCGCCGTGGCAGGCGAAGAGCAGGCCGACGACGATGCGGAACAGGCCGAGGGCATAGGGCTGGGCGCTGTTGAGACGTCCAGTCATGGTGGGGGACTCCTTCGGTCATGACTCGGTTTGGGGACGGGAACCGATCGAAGCCCCAAGATTAGGTCCGCCTAATTAGTACTTGCAACTTCAACATCTGAGTGTTTCGTGAGAATCGGCTGTATCCAGCCGTCGCAGGTGTCCCGGGGGTTCGTCGGCCCGTCCTGAACTGTCGCCGCCGCGGCCGGCACGGTCGCCGCCCCGGTCGAGGCCGACGTCCCCGCCCTCGCCCCCGCCCCCGTCCCCGTCGCCGCCCGCAGCGCCGCCCGCGCCACCGCGTCCGCGTCGGACAGCGTCACCGAGTCCACCCCCGGCCGCGCCCCGGCCGCCGTCACCCAGTGCACGCCCTCCGTCGGCACCCCGAAGGCGAACCGCCGCGGGTGCGCCCGGCCCCGGCGGTCGAGCACGCGGTACGGGCGGGGGGTGACGTCGAGGCCGCCCGTCTCGTGGCCGTCGACCGTGTGCGGGCGGCACTGCCCGGACCGCAGCAGCCCCGCGAGCAGCGCGTCCCCGGTGCGCCGCAGGTCCGGCTCGGGCAGCCGCGCCTCGACCAGGGTGGTCACGCGCACCCCGGACCCGGGCACGTCGGGGGAGTGCGCGTAGAAGGCCCCGGTCGTCCCCGTCGTCCCCGTCGTCCGAGCCGTCCCGGCCGTCCCAGTCGTCCCGGTCGCCACGTCAGCCCCGTCCGCCGTACCGGCCCTATCCGCCCCCACCTCCACGCCCCGCACCTCCAGCCGGGGCCCCAGCACCTCCACCACCCCCGCCTCGACGAGCGCCGTCAGCTCCTCGATGCGCCGCCGGGGCGGGCCGATGGACAGGAACGCGTTGAACGGCGTGTACCAGCCGTCCAGATGGGCCCGCCGGGAGGCGCCCGCCAGGCCCCCGTGGTCGACGACGAGCCGCAGTTCGTTGCGCAGGTCGCGCAGGACGTCCAGGGCGGCCTTGAGCGGCCCGGCGACATTGCCGAGCGCGGCCTGCGCGGCGTCCTCGCGCAACTGCCCGAGCAGCCAGGAGCGGAAGTCCCCGGGCGAGCGGAAGACCTGCCCCGCGTACGGGCGCGCGAGCCGCTCCCAGGACCATCGCCCGTCGGCGGTGAACCCGAACTCGTCCAGGACCAGGGACTCCTCGGCGCTGCCGTGCGCGGTGTCGAGGAAACGCTCGCGGAAGGCGGCGGCCCGCCCCGCCGCCCCGGCCGCCGTGAGCCGCGCCTCGTAGTGGACGGTCTCCACCTCCTTGGCGACCAGCGGCCACACCTCGGCCAGGAAGTCCGGCGCGTCCCCGCTGTCGGCGCGCTTGCGGAAGCGCGCGATCGCCTCCGGGGTGAGCACGGCGGGCCGGTGCCGCCCGTAGGGGCCCTTGGCGTTGTCGCCGCGCGCCTGGTACGGCACGCCCCGCCGCGAACCGGCGTACAGGCGCGGCTCGTTGCCGGACGCCACATAGCGCAGCCCGCCCCGCTCGCCGGGCACGAAGCGCCCGCCGCGCCCCGACGTCAGGAGCGCCATGTGGTCGAAGAAGTTCAGGCCGAGCCCGCGCAGCAGGACCGGCTCGCCGGGGGCGATCACGGTGAGGTCGACGTCGGCCGGGTTGGCGGGCGGGATGTGGCGC
This sequence comes from Streptomyces flavofungini, assembly GCF_014650815.1. Classification (GTDB taxonomy): domain Bacteria; phylum Actinomycetota; class Actinomycetes; order Streptomycetales; family Streptomycetaceae; genus Streptomyces; species Streptomyces flavofungini. The sequence goes on along the minus strand of NZ_BMVR01000001.1, from coordinate 89,566 downwards.
AGGCCGTGCCGGTCGGCGTACGCGGACAGTTCCGCGCGGTCCCGGTCGGCGGTCTCGGGCAGGTGGCCCTGCGCGAGGACGACGGCGCCGAGCCCGGATATCTCCCGGGAGTCGTCGAGTACGAGGGTCTGCGTGCCCCCGCCGGTGCCGTCCGTGCCGTCCGTGTCGTCGAGGGCATCGAGGTCATCGATGCCGTCGAGGCGGATCGCGCGGGCCGCGTGCGTACGGACGCGGACGGAGCCGGGTGCGGCGCGCACCGTCTCGGCGAAGAACCACTCCAGATAGCGGCCGTAGTCGGCGCGCGTCGGGTAGTCGTCGGGCCCGAGCCCCGGCAGGTGCCCGCGCGCGGCCCACTCGTACAGGCTCGGGCCCGGCCGGATCGGCCCCGCGCAGTCGACGCTCGCGTCGGTGAACAGCGTCACCTGGGAGGCGACGGTGTTCATCAGGAGCTCCGGCGACTGGGCGGTGCGCCACACCCGCCCGGGCCCCGGCGGCGCCGGATCGACCAGGTGCACCGTCAGCCGTGTCCCCGGCGGCAGCAGCTCGGCGGCCGAGGCGCACAGGCGCTCCAGGACGCTGGTGCCGCGCGGCCCCGCGCCGACGACGGCTATGGAGTGGTCGACGGTCGCAGCAGCAGACAAGAGCGTGACTCCCGGTACGGGCGGGGCGAGGACCGGCTCATCATGCCGCCGGGAACACCGTTGCCGAAGCCCGCTTCGGAGGATCGCCATCCGGTTGTGGCCCGAGTCACGGCCAAGGCGGACATCACCGCTACCCGTGGGAGGTTCGCCCCGTCACACCCGTACCCACCGCAACCGCACACACAGGACGCACGGCCCCAACGGCCTCACAGCCCTCACAGGTCACATGGACCACACAGGTCACAGAAGGCGCACACGGACCTCGGGACCTCGGGACCTCACGGGGTGAGCGTCGTCCGCTCCACCGTCTCCAGCCGCTCCCCGCCGCCCTTCTCCGCCCGCGCCTGGTCCAGGCGCAGCTCCGCCGCGCGCCCGCGCAGCGTCAGCGTCATCAGGTGGTTGCCGAACCAGGGGCCGCCCGTTCTGCGCCAGCTCACGGCCGCGCGGGGGAGCCGCCCGTGCCGTGCGAAGCGGCGGCCGAGGGCCCGGCCGACGCGGCTCCAGCCGAAGCGGAAGCCGACCCGTATGGAGGCGGGGATGGAGTTGTGCACCGGCGAGCAGGTGAGCTGCAGGACGCGGGCGTCGGGGCCGCCGCCCGCGGGCCAGGTGGGCTCGGCGACGTACGCGTGATGGACGTCGCCGGACAGCACGCACACCGTCGCGGGCGCGTCCGTGAGGGAACCGGCTTCGGCGATCAGGGCGGCCAGCGCGTCGAAGGACGTGGGGAAGGCGGCCCAGTGTTCGAGGTCGGCGCGTCTGCGCAGGTCCTCGCCGAAGCGGGCCCAGCGCGGGCCGCGCTCGCCGCGGCACAGGGCGGCGTTCCAGCCCTCGGCGTCGTGGATGAGGTGGGGGAGCAGCCACGGCAGGGACGTCCCGATGAGGAGGTGGTCGCAGCCGCCCTCCAGGGCCTGCTCGCGGAGCCAGGCGGCCTCGCCGGGGTCGAGCATGGCGCGGTTGTCCTCGTCGAGGACGCGGGCGGCGCGGGTGTCGACCATCAGCAGGCGTACGCGGCCGAAGTCCCGCCGGTAGCTCCAGCGGGCGCTCGCCGGTTCGGCGTCGGCGGTGGCGGCGTGGGCGCGCAGCGCGTCGGTGCCGTCGGGCGTGGCGCGCACGGCCGCGAACAACTCGTCGCGCTCCAGTTCCTCGGGCGGCAGATTGCCCAGGTGCTGATGGACCCAGTACGACATCAGGCCGCTGAGGATGCGCTCGCGCCACCAGGGCGTGGCCCGCATCTCGGCGAGCCAGGAGGCGCTGGTGTTCCAGTCGTCGATGACGTCGTGGTCGTCGAAGATCATGCAGCTGGGGACGGTGGACAGCAGCCAGCGCACCTCGGGATCGAGCCAGGACTCGTAGTAGAGGTGGGTGTACTCCTCGTAGTCCGCGACCTGGTCGCCCGGGGGCTCGGAGAGGTCGCGGCGGGCGGCGAGCCAGCGCCGGGTGGCCTGGGAGACCTCGTCCGCGTACACCTGGTCGCCGAGGAGCAGCAGCACGTCGGGGCGCTCGGCGGCGGGGTCGGCGGCGAGGCGGGCCGCGAGGGTGTCCAGGGCGTCGGGGCCCACCGGGTCGTGTTCCTTGCCGGTGCCGGAGCCGCTCCGGTGGCCCAGGTCGTGCAGGTGGGACGTCTTCGCGGGCGGCGCGGCCCAGCGGCAGGAGCCGAAGGTGACCCGCAGGGCGTCGGCGTCCGCGCCGTCCCCGCCGGGGGTGCGGATCGTGCTCGCCGGGAACGGCGAGTCGGGCGGCGGCCACACCGGGCTCTCGTCGAGGGTGACCTCGTACGCCGTCTCGGTGCCCGGGCGCAACCCCGTGACCTGCACCAGGGCGTAGTGGTGCCCGGCGACCTGGAAGGTCCTGGCCGTGCCGCGCGTGCCGTCGGCGCAGCGCACCTCGGCCGTGCAGGGCCGGTCGGCCTCGACCCAGACGGTCGCCCGCGCGCCGTCGACGTACCTCAGCAGTGGACCCAGACGCAGCCGCGCCACAGTGATCACCCTCCTCCGTCGCCCCGTACGGTACGGAACGACGGAGGCGGGCGGGACGGTTCCGCGCAAGCGGACCGGCCTCGGCGTGCTCAGGATCCGCCGCGGCGGATCAGCAGCCGTTCAGGATCGAGCTGAGCGCGCTCTTCTCCGCGGAGTCGACGGTGAGGCCGTAGTTCTGCTTCACGTCCACCCACATCCGGGCGTAGAAGCAGTGGTACGAGGCGGTGGGCGGCAGCCACTCCGCCGGGTCCTTGTCGCCCTTGGCCTGGTTGACGTTGTCGGTGACGGCGATGAGCTGGGGCTGGCCCAGGTCGTTGGCGAAGCCCTCGCGGCGGGCGGTGGTCCAGCCGCTGGCGCCGGACTTCCAGGCCTCGGAGAGCGGGACGACGTGGTCGATGTCGACGTCGGACGCGGCGGTCCAGGTGCCGCCGTCGTAGGGGGACTTCCAGGTGCCGGAGACGGCCGCGCAGCTGCCGTCCTGCTGGACGTTCTCGCCGTCGCGCTTGAGGACGACCTCGCGGGTGTTGCAGGCGCCGGACTGGGTGGACCAGTGCGGGAACTTGTCGCGGCTGTAGCCGTCGGAGGAGCCCTCGGGGGCCACGGTGAGCTGGCCGAGGTAGGTGCGGGCGGTGGCGGCGCTGACCGGGGTGGGCGGGGCGGCCTGGGCGGGGGAGCCGGAGAGCAGGGTCGCGGCGGAGGCCAGGGCGGCGACGGCGCCCAGGGTGGCGAGGCGGTGACGCGCGTAGATTGCGGGCATGTGAACTCCCTTGACGTGGGGGGACGTTGACCGGTGGGGCGGCCATGCTGGCGCGCTCGGGTTGCCCCGAGGTGTGCACCGGGTGACAGGGTCGCGTCAATCACCTGTAAACATCAAGGGTTCTGGCGCCCCGTCATGGAGGCGCGCCGGGGCGGAAGTTGGTGCTTCGGGGTGAATTGCCCTGCGCGGGGTGCTCCGGTTCGCGGGGGATTGCCGGGGTGGGCGACGGAGCGGATGTGGCTCCGGTCACGGTGGGCCCGGGCCGAAAGTCCCTGGCCGGGGTGGTGCGGGGGTCGCGTACGATGGCTGGAGCAGAAGGGGAGTAGCTCTTCGCCGGACCGTCGACATACTGCTCGCCCGTCACCCGACCACCGCACCTGGTGGAGCGCCTCGCGCGCGGGTCGATGGATGAGCCGGCGCCCGGAGGCAGCCCACGTGGTGGGCGGCCAGCGAGACCTTCGGCCAGCAGTGCCAGACGTCCACCTCCGTGTACGTCACCGAGCGCTGCCGTGCCGAGGTGTCGTACGCGAAGGCTGCGGAACTCTCGGTGGGGCGGCCCGACCGATTGAGGAACCTTGATCAGCTTCAGCGTGACGGCGCTTGTCTTCGGCGTCGTCTTCCTTGCCGAACTGCCCGACAAGACAGCGCTGGCCGGGCTCGTCCTCGGCACCCGCTACCGCGCCTCGTACGTCTTCGCGGGCGTCGCCGCCGCCTTCGCCGTGCACGTGGTGCTCGCCGTGGCGGCGGGCAGCGTGCTCACGCTCCTGCCGCAGCAACTGGTGCACGCCCTCACCGGCGTCCTCTTCCTCGGCGGCGCGGCCATGCTCCTCATGACGAAGGACGGGGCCGACGGGGACGGGGCGGTCAAGGCGCCCAAGGACCAGAGCTTCTGGCGGGTCTCGGGGGCGGGCTTCATGCTCATCCTGGTCGCGGAGTTCGGCGACCTCACGCAGATCATGACGGCCAACATGGCGGCGCGGTACGACGACCCGCTGTCCGTGGGCCTCGGCGCGGTGCTCGCCCTGTGGGCGGTCGCGGGTCTCGGGATCGTGGGCGGCAAGGCCCTGATGAAGCGGGTGCCGCTGGCCCTCATCACGAAGATCGCGGCGGTGCTGATGCTGGGGCTGGGTGTGTGGAGCCTGTACGAGGCGATCGCGTAGCGCGGGTGCGGTGCGGGGGGCCTGGAAGGGTGCTGACCTGCGGTGTTGGCGCTTGGCGACCTTGTTTTGTACCGTGGTGGAACAAAGTGGCTTCGCCCGTTTCCCTGACCGGCGGGCGGAGCCGCCTTGTCTTCCTCTTCCGTGTGCGGGCCCTTCCCTTGGAGTACGCCGATGACGGCTGCGAACGTACTGACCGCCCGAGCCCTCCTCCTCGACATGGACGGCACTCTCGTCAACTCCGACGCCGTCGTCGAACGCTGCTGGCGCGAGTGGGCCGCCAAGCACGGGCTCGACGCCGACGAGGTCATGAACGTCGTGCACGGGCGGCAGGGTTACGCCTCCATGGCGCTGCTGCTCCCCGGGCGGCCCATGGCCGAGAACTACGCGGAGAACCGCGAGATGCTGGCGCGGGAGACCGCCGACATGGACGGCGTCGTACCCATACCGGGGGCGCCGGAGTTCATGGCCTCCCTGGCCGGGGTGCCGCACGCGCTCGTCACGTCCGCCGACGTGGGGCTCTCCACCGCGCGGATGGCCGCTGCGGGGCTCGCGCTTCCTGCGGTGCGGGTGACCGCCGAGAACGTGGGGGCCAGCAAGCCCGACCCCGAGGGGTTCCTCAAGGGGGCCGCCGAGCTGGGGTTCGATCCTGCCGACTGTGTGGTCTTCGAGGACTCGGGGGCCGGGATCGCCGCGGGGCGCGCTGCGGGGATGCGAGTGGTGGGGGTCGGCCCCCGGGCGGGGGAGTACGGGCCGACTGTGTGGGTGGACGACCTGACGCAGGTGCGGGTTTCTGCTGACGCGGGCTGTATAGAGCTTTCGTTCTAGTGAGAGAGATGCCCTGCCCGGACCTAAGGGGAGCTTGTCTCGGACTCCAGGGACTTCCTTGTTGCCGGGCCGTAGGCGCCCTGGGGGTCGGAGTCGATGCCTCGGGCCCGTTGGTAGCGGGTCACCGCGTCGGTCACCGGGGGCGTGTAGTGGCCGTCCGGGGGGCCCGTGTAGAGGTACAACTGGCGTAATCGGAGCTGGAGTTCCGTTACCTGGGGGCCCTGGTCGCCGCTGTGCAGGATGGGTGCGGCCGACGGTCTGCGGGACGGGGGCGGACCCACCGAACCCGTGGCGCGGGCCGTGGTGCGCGAGGGGGACGGGGGTGGGGACTTGCGTACCGGTACCGAGCGCGGTGCCGCGGCCGACGGGGTGCGGGTCGGGGTGCTGCGCGGGGTGGCCGGCGCGGGTGCGGCCCTGGTGGCCCGGCGCGGGGCGGGCTCCCTGGAGGGCTTGTCCGGTGTGCCGTCCGCCAGGTCCGGTAACGCGCGGTCCGTACCGCCGCTGCCGTCCCCTCCGGCGCCGTCACCCGCGTCCCCCGACAGCACCCCGCCCGTGAACACCGCGGCCGCCGCGACCACCAGGCCCGCCCCGGCGAACAGTGCCGCCCGGCCCCGGCGCACGATTCCCTCGGGCCGGGCCGGGGGCCGCGCGGGCGCGGCCCGCGTGGCCGCGGGCAACTCGGGTGGCAGCGGTGCCGACGTCAGGGCCGGTAAGGGGGCCGACGGCTCCGGCAGCGTCACATAGGGGCGGATGCGTATCGGATCGAAGTCCTCCGCGGCGGCCGCCTCCGCCGAGCGGGTCTCCAGGGCGGCGTCCGCGGCCTCGCGGGCGCAGCCGCAGGAGGGTGCGGCCCGCGGTGGCCGGGGTGTGCCGCAGCCCGGACACACCGCCCCGCCCGCGCTCGCCGCGCCCCCCGCTCCCTCGGGCTCCCAAGATCGTCCGGCCCGTCCGTTCGCCTCGCTCATCGCGTGCTCCCCTCCCTCGCCGGCCCCGCAGAGCTCTGAAGGAGTATGCAGCCACTCGGCTCGACAGGCCATAACGGATGACTCGGACCACGATGGAAGGTGGAAGCACCGCAGGAGGTGTCCATGACGCAGGACGTGAGCACCCGCCCGGCCGGGCCGCGGCCCCCTGCCGGACCTCCGGAGCACGTGGGCGGCGGCGTACTGGTATCCATCGGCGCGCTGCTCCTCGGCATGCTCCTCGCCGCCCTCGACCAGACCATCGTCTCCACCGCGCTGCCGACCATCGTCAGCGACCTCGGCGGCCTGGACCACCTGTCGTGGGTCGTCACCGCGTACCTGCTGGCCGCGACGGCCGCCACCCCGCTGTGGGGCAAGCTCGGCGACCAGTACGGCCGCAAGAAGCTCTTCCAGAGCGCCATCGTGATCTTCCTGATCGGCTCGGCGCTGTGCGGTGTCGCCCAGAACATGCCGCAGCTCATCGGGTTCCGGGCGCTCCAGGGCCTCGGCGGCGGCGGGCTCATGGTCCTGTCCATGGCGATCGTCGGCGACCTCGTCCCGCCCCGCGAACGCGGCAAGTACCAGGGCCTGTTCGGCGCCGTCTTCGGCGCGACCAGCGTGCTCGGGCCGCTCCTCGGCGGACTCTTCACCGAGCACCTGAGCTGGCGCTGGGTCTTCTACGTCAACCTGCCCATCGGCGTCGTCGCCCTCGTCGTCATCGCCGCCGCGCTGCACATCCCGGCGAGCCGCGCCCGGCACACCATCGACTACCTGGGCACCTTCCTCATCGCCTCCGTCGCCACCTGCCTCGTCCTCGTCGCCTCCCTCGGCGGTACGACCTGGGACTGGGGCTCGCCGCAGATCATCGGGCTCGCCGTGCTCGGCGCGGTGCTCGGCGGCTGGTTCGTGGCCGTCGAGCGCACGGCCGCGGAGCCGGTGATCCCGCTGAAGCTGTTCCGGATCCGTACCTTCACGCTGTCCGCCGTCATCAGCTTCGTCGTCGGCTTCGCGATGTTCGGCGCCATGACCTACCTGCCGACGTTCCTCCAGGTCGTCCAGGGCGTCTCGCCGACCATGTCCGGCGTCCACATGCTGCCCATGGTCGCCGGACTGCTCATCGCCACGACCGTCTCCGGGCAGATCGTCAGCCGCACCGGACGGTGGCGGGTGTTCCCCATCGCGGGCACCGCCGTCACCACCCTCGGCCTCCTCCTGCTGCACCAGCTCAACGAGAACAGCCCCACCGGCGAGATGAGCGCCTACTTCTTCGTCTTCGGCCTCGGCCTCGGCCTCGTCATGCAGGTCCTCGTCCTCATCGTGCAGAACGCCGTCGGCTACGAAGACCTCGGCGTCGCCACCTCCGGCGCCACGTTCTTCCGGTCCATCGGCGCGTCGTTCGGCGTCGCCGTCTTCGGGACCGTGTTCACCAGCCGGCTCGGCGACAAGCTCACCGACGCGCTGCGCGGGCAGGAGCTGCCGCCCGGTGTCACCGCCGACTCCCTCAAGGCCGACCCGCGCGGCATCGCCGAACTGCCCGCCGGGCTGCGGCCCGGGGTGCTGCACGCCTACTCCGCCGCCATCACCGACGTCTTCCTGTACGCCGCGCCCGTCGCCCTCGTCGCCTTCGTCCTCGCCTGGTTCCTCCGCGAGGACCGGCTGCGCGGGGCCGTCACCGCGCCCGACCCCACCCAGACCCTCGCCAGCAACCCCGTCGAACGGTCCTCCTACGACGAGGTGGCCCGCGCGCTCTCCGTGCTCGGGACGCGGGAGGGGCGGCGCGAGGTGTACGTCCGGATCACCGAACGCGCCGGGTACGACCTGCTGCCCGCCGCCAGCTGGATGCTGCTGCGGATCGCTCGGCACGGGCATGTCGAACCCGCCGCGCTCGCCGAGCGCAGCATGATCCCCCTGACCGTCGTCACCCAGGCCTCCCGGCAGTTGGAGGAACGCCGGCTCGCCCTGCGCGAAGGGCTCGGGCTGCGGCTCTCCGACTCCGGGCGGGAGGCCGCCGCGAAGCTGGCCGCGGCCCGGGAGGAGGCGCTCGCCGAGCTCCTCGGGGACTGGTGGGGGCCCGGGCGGCCCACCGATCTCATGCAGCTGGTGGCGGAGTTGGGGGCGGAGATGTGCGGGTCGGACGCGGAGCGGCCGCTCGGCCCGAGGGCCGGGTAGGGCGCGGGCGGGTGGGGCGGGGCGGGGCGGTCACGCGGTCCGGGGGCGCAGGTCCTTGCGGAACCAGTGCTCCGCGTACACGTCCGCGTTGTGGGGCGCCCCCTCCACGTACCCGTGCCGGGCGTACAGGGCCCGCGCCTCGACCAGGTCGTTGCGGGTGTCGAGGAGGATGCGGGTGGCGCCCAGGCCGTGGGCGGCGTCCTCGGCGGCGGCCAGGAGGACGGGGCCGCCGCCCTTGCCGCGCAGGCCGGGGGTGACGAAGACGCGGGTGAGTTCGGCGGTGGCGGGGTCGAGGAGGCGTACTCCGGCCGTGCCCGCGGGTTCGCCGTCGTAGCGGGCGAGGAGGAGGACTCCGGTGGGCGCCGCGAGCCCCGCGCCGGTCTCCGACGCGATGCCGCGCTCCAGCTCGGCGGGGTCCGTACGACGCCCCTCGTGCAGCTCGTACCACCGGTCGCTGACCTCGGTGTAGTACGCGCGCCACAGCGCGCCGGCCGCCGCCGAGCCGACGGGCTCGGGGGCCACGCTCCAGGACGTCATCGCCCACCCCGTCCAGCCGGCACACAAGATCTGCTGCTCCGCACTGCCACTCACCATTCTCCCAGGTCCGGGTACGTGCCGCCGTTCTTCAACTCCCCCTGCGGCACCACCCCGTACACGACACAGCGCTCGCCTTCGTGCGCGTCAGGATCCTTGGCGATCAGCGCCCATTCCCGCGCGGTCAGGTCGTCGTACGTCGCTGTGGGCCCAGGCCGTGGTGCCTGGGCCGACAGGGCGAGGGCGGTGCTGCCGGATGCCGCGGACTACGCGTTCTTGGGTGCGGCCTGCTGGACGACCTCGAACGACCACACCGAGGAGCCGCTGGCGGCGGGCTTCGGGCGGTCGCCGCCGCCCTGGTGGGCCGACTTCATGGGGCCTTCCATCCACGCCTGGAACGACTCCTCGTCGCGCCACCGCGTGTACACCAGGTAGTCGTCGGTGCCCTCGACGGGGCGGAGGAGCTCGAACCACTCGAAGCCGTCCGAGCTCTCGACGGCGCCGGCGCGGGACGCGAAGCGCTTCTCCAGGGTTTCCCGCTGTTCCGCGGGCACGGTCAGGACGTTGATCTTCACGATGCTCATGGGCACCATCGTCGCGCACGCCCGCGCGCGGACGACGCCCGCCCCTCGTCGGCGCTCAGTCCCCGTGCCGTTCGCGCCAGTCCCGGGCCACCTCGTCCACGTCGAAGGGGCGCAGGCCGAGCGGAGGTCCGGGAGGCGGGGTGCGGAGGGCTTCGGTGATCTTGGCGTTGAGTTCGGTGACCAGGCGGCGGGCCATGGTTTCCGAGGGAGCCTCGGCGGCGGCCGCGAGGACGTCCTCGGCCTCCTTGCGGAGGGCGAGGGTCGGGGACAGGGCGCCCATGCCCTCGCGGGCCAGCTTCCGCTTGACCCACCACAGTTCGTCGTAGGCGGCGCCGGGATCCTCCGGCAGGGGCTTGCCGCGTCCGGGGAGGGCCGCGAAGTCGCCCCGCTCCTCCGCCTCGCGGATCTGCTTGTCGATCCAGGACTCGAAGTTGACTCCCGGTGGCTTCCGTTCAGTCATACGACCATGGTGGCAGAGGGAGCGGAGGGGTGGGGAGTGGGGCGTTCGGGGGGCGCGGGGCCATGGGGCCGCGAGGCCGCGGGGCTAGGATGCGGCCGGTTGTCCGGACGGTCGGGTCAGGGGGTACCGAGGTGCTTGAACTCACCATGGCGATGGTGTCGGGAGTGTCGGACGCGGACGCGGGAGCGACCGCGGGGATGCTGCTCGCGGAGGAGCCGAGCGAACCCGGCGCGGTGCTCCGCGTGGGGCGCGACCGCAATGTGTGCCGGCTCGCGCCGCCGCAGGACTGGCTGTTCATCTCCCGTACGCACCTGGAGTTCCGCTGTCGCGTCGACGGCGCCTGGACGGTGACCTGGGTGCGCGGCTCCCAGCCCGATCCGGCGTCCGAGGTGCGGATCCTGGCCGGGGGGACGGCGGTGCCCCTCGCGTACGGAGGGACGACGCCGTTGCCCCGGGGCGGCTCCGGTGAGGTCGTCGTGCAGGATCGGTCGGGGCCTCGGAGCGTCAACGTGGGGTTCTTCCACGAGGATTGAGCCCGCCGTGCGGGTGGTGGGTGGTGGCCCGGCGGTGGCCCGTGGTGGCGGTCGCCGCGGGCGTCAGTCCTGTACGCGGGCCAGGGCGAAGCCGTCGTAGCCCTTCGTGCCGACCGTCTGCACGGCCGTGCCGTCCAGCTTCGGGTGGCTCGCGATCAGGTCCAGGGCGGCGCGGGTGCCGCGGATGCTGGGGTCCTCGCTGGCCGCGTCGGTGACGGCGCCGCCGCGGACCACGTTGTCGATGATGATCAGGCTGCCCGGGCGGGTCAGCTTCAGGGACCACTCCAGGTAGTTCGCGTTGTTGGCCTTGTCCGCGTCGATGAAGACCAGGTCCAAGGGGGCCTGGCCCTCGGCGTGCAGGGCCGCCAGCGAGTCCAGGGCCGGGCCCGTGCGGACCTCGGTGATCTTGTCCAGGCCGGCGCGGGCGAGGTTCGCGCGGGCCACCTCGGCGTGGGCCGGGCTGTACTCCAGGGTGATGAGGTGGCCGTCGGCGGGGAGCGCCCGGGCCAGCCAGATCGTGCTGTAGCCGCCCAGGGTGCCGATCTCCAGGATGCGGTGGGCGCCCTGGAGTTGGGCCAGGAGGTGGAGGAGTTTGCCCTGGTTGGGGGCCACGTTGATGTGCGGGAGGTTGGCGGCGTCGCTGTCGTGCAGGGCGGCGCTGAGGGCGGGGTCAGCCGGGGCGAGGAGGTCGGTGAAGTAGTCGTCGACGGTCGTCCAGCGGTCGGGGCCGGTGCTCATGTGGGCGTGCTCCTTGGGTCGGTGGCGCTGCGCTGAGCATTCCCCAGCCCCGCCCCTTCCCGAAACCGGGACTCTGCCCCTGGACCCCGGGGTTGGGTGTCCCCTTCGGGTGGGACGGTCCGCCCCCGACCGGCGCTGCGCGCCTCGTCCTCAAACGCCGGACGGGCTGACGTGCGCGTCGGCGGGCTCCACCGCCGGAGGCGACCCCGGCAGCGGCCTCCCCGCGGACTCCGTCAGGTACCAGACGGCGACGCCGCCGACGACGGCCGCGGCCATCATGTAGTACGCGGGCATCATCACGTTCCCGGTGGCGCCGATGAGGGCCGTGACGGCCAGCGGAGTCGTGCCGCCGAAGACCGAGACGGAGATGTTGAAGCCGATGGAGAGGGAGCCGTAGCGGACGGGGGTGGGGAAGAGGGCGGGGAGGGTGGCCGGCATGGACGCGGTGAAGCAGACCAGGAGCAGGCCGAGGGCGGCCATGCCGAGGCCGATGGCCCACAGGGCGCCGTCGCGGATGAGCAGGAGCGCGGGGACGGAGAGCAGGAAGAAGCCCGCGCAGCCCACGGCGATGACAGGGCGGCGGCCGACCCGGTCGGTGAGCGCGCCGACGAACGGCTGGGCGCACATCATCAGGGCCATGACGACGAGGACGACGAGGAGGCCGTGCGTCTCGTCGTACTTCAGCTCGCTGGTGAGGTAGCTCGGCATGTAGGACAGGAGCATGTAGTCGGTGACGTTGAAGACCAGGACGAGGCCCACGCACAGGAGCAGGGCGCGCCACTGGCCGGTCACCAGGTCCCGGACCCGCACCTTGGGCCGGGACTTCTCGTCCTCATGGGCCTTGGCCAGCTGCGCGGCGAACGCCGGGGTCTCCTCCAGGCGCGTGCGGAGGTAGAGGCCGATGAGGCCCATGGGCCCGGCGATGAGGAACGGGATGCGCCAGCCCCAGGACTGCAGGTCGTCGCTGGAGAGCAGGGCCGTCATCAGGGTGACGAGGCCCGCGCCGCCGATGTATCCGGCGAGGGTGCCGAACTCCAGCCAGCTCCCGAGGAACCCGCGCTTCTTGTCGGGCGCGTACTCGGCGATGAACGTGGACGCGCCCGCGTACTCGCCGCCGGTGGAGAAGCCCTGGACCAGGCGGGCCGCGAGCAGCAGGATCGGCGCCCAGACGCCGATGGTGGCGTACGAGGGGATCAGGCCGATCGCGAACGTGCCCGCCGCCATCATGATCATGGTGAGGGCGAGCACCTTCTGGCGGCCCACGCGGTCGCCGAGGGGGCCGAAGACCATGCCGCCGAGCGGGCGGATCAGGAAGGCCGCGGCGAAGGCGCCGAAGGTGGAGAGCAGCTGGGCCGTGGGGTTGCCGGAGGGGAAGAAGACCTTGCCGAGGGTGACCGCGATGTAGCTGTAGACCCCGAAGTCGAACCACTCCATCGCGTTGCCGAGCGCGGCGGCCTTCACGGCGCGCTTGACCAGCGCCGGGTCGGTGACGGTGGCTTCCGCGGGGCTCCCGGCGAGGGCGTGGCGGGCGCCCGTGGGGGCGGGGTCCGGCCCGGTGGGGGCGGGGGCCGCGGCGGGGCGGGGTCCGACGTGTTGCGCGGTCGGCAAGGGCTCGCTCGCCTGCCTTTCGTGGACGACAAGGACCCGGTGACCTTAGGTGCAGTAACCATCATTACGGGGGGTGGCGGAGTGATCGCGCGGCGTCCGCAATCGCGCTGTATTCAGGCCAAACGGGGGTACTTCCGGCGGGGACGGCCGGGGCCTGATGTGATCCTTGTCGCGTCCGGGCGGGGGAACCGGCCAGGGGGGTACCCGCCGTCCCTGCCCGAATCGGCGCCGGAGGCCGGGTGCGGCCACGCCCGGCGGCCCCGGCACCCGCCCCGAAAACGACTGCCGGCGCCCGGCGCCGCCGCGGGGCGGTTGGGCACCGAGGCCCAAAAGCCGGTAGAAAGCGGGTGTGGCTGCCAGGTGAAATGAGGGTTGCGCGCGTCTCACTCAGGGGCATGCGAGCCTCTTTGGGTGAGATCAGGAATCTCCTGGCACTTTGATCGAGGATGACGGATGGGGCGGGAGGGCCGACAGGGCGTGGCGAATGTTGAGCACAGGGGGCCGGGGAATGCCTTGGTCCCGGGCGCACCCGGGACACCCGACGGGCGTATCGGAGCGGTCCGCGTCGCCCTCTGGCTGATCGCCGCCGTCCTCGCCGTGCGGCAGGCGGCCGTCGTCCTGCGCACCCCCAAGGGCGACCGCCTGACCGACTGGGAGACCTGGGTCGGGCCGAACGGCGTGCTGCACGTGAACGGTTCGCTGTACGACGCGGACAAGTTCACCGGCACCCCCTTCGCCGGGCTCGTCCTCAAGCCGTTCGCCCGCTTCGCCGAGGACGCCCTCGGCTGGGCCTGGACGTTCGGCACCCTCGGCCTGGTCGTGGTCCTCGGCCTGGTCGCCGCCCGCGCGCTGCCGCAGCCGGTCTCGCGCCGCACCTCGCTGCTCGCGGCCCCCCTCGCGATCTCCCTCCTGATGCTGTCGCTGCCGGTGCGCAACACCCTGCACCTGGGCCAGACCAGCATCATCCCCGTCCTGCTCGTGCTGCTCGGCTGCTTCGCCGTGCGGGGGGAGCGGGCCAGCGGCGTCCTCATCGGCCTCGCCGCCGCCCTGCAGCCCACCGTGCTCCTGTTCGCCCCGCTGCTGTGGTTCACCGGCCGCAAGAAGGCCGCCCTGTCCTCGGGCGCCGCCTTCGCCGCCGCCACCGCGGTCGCCTGGGCGGCCATGCCGCACGACTCGTGGACGTACTGGATCCACCACCTGGCGGGCGCGGGCCTCGGCGCCAACCCGGACGCCAACGCCAACCAGTCGCTGCACGGCGCGCTGCTCCGCCTCGGCCTGGAGGGACCGCTCGAAATAGGGCTCTTCCTGGGCCTGAGCGCCGCCGTCGCCTTCCTCGGGCTGCGCCGCGCCGTGAGGTACGCGCGCGACGGGCAGTTGCTGCTCGCCGTCGCGCTCACCGGCTGCGTCGCCATCGCCGTGTCCCCGACGAGCTGGCAGCACCAGCTCCTGTGGCTGCTGCTCGCGGTCGTCGGCCGCGTCGGCAAGCGCGCGTCGGACCGGTACGTGTGGCCCATCGCCGTCGTCCTGGTGATGACGCTGCCGTCGAAGATGATGCTGCCGAACATGTCGGTCCTGGACCCGCTGCGCGACAACGTCGTCCTGCTCGCCGCGCTCGCCTCCGCGCTGATCGTGCCGTTCCTGTCCCGCACGGCGCCCGAGTACCAGAAGCCGATCCCCACCTCGTACGCCGATCCCGTACCGGCGAAGTGGACGTGGGTGCCGCTGTTCCCGTTCTGGCGGCGCGTGCTCACCCGCCCGAACCTGCTCCTCGAACTGCTCCTCATCCGCGTCGGCTACTCCGCGTACCAGCAGACCCGCCTCGCCGCGACCGGCGGCACCATCTCCGGCGGCCGGGAGCGGGCCGAGTCGCACGGCGAGCAGATCCACTCCATCGAGCAGTTCCTGCACATCGACATCGAGCACTGGTTCAACCATCTGACGGCGCGCACGCCGTGGATGGAGAGCTTCTTCAACTTCTACTACACGTCGTTCCACTTCGTGGTGCCGCTGAGCGTCCTCGCGATCCTGTACCTGCGCCGTCCCGCCCAGTACCGCTGGGCGCGCTCCGCGCTCGGCTTCGCCACGATCCTCGCGCTCGTCGGCTTCTGGGGCTATCCGCTCGCGCCGCCGCGGCTGATGGAGGACCTCAACTTCATCGACACCATCCACGGCGTGCAGGACTTCACGCAGCCGGACTACGGCACGCTGACGAAGCTCACCAACCAGTACGCGGCGATGCCCTCGCTGCACTTCGGCTGGTCCCTGTGGTGCGGTCTGACCATCGCGATCCTCGCGCCCAAGTGGTGGATGAAGGCCCTCGGCCTGCTGCACCCGTTCTTCACGGTGTGCGCGATCGTCGGCACCGGCAACCACTGGATCCTCGACGCGGTGGGCGGCGCGGCCGTCGTCGGCGCCGGGTTCGGGCTGACGTATCTGCTGCAGGGGCCGCGCGTGCGGCAGGTTCGCACGGGCGGGACGGGGCTGGTGAAGGGGCTCGCGGCGAGATTCGGGAAGGGCCCCGTGCCCGTGCCCGCGGCCGTGGGAGCCGAGGCCGTGGCGGCGCCCGCTCAGGCCGTGCCGGAGCCGAAGGCCGGGGAGCCTTCGGATGTCCCAGACGACCCTGGCGGCCCCGGCGAGCCGGACGGCCCGGTCAGCATGTCGAAGGACGCGACGGCCGACCGTACCCCGAGCTGATCCGGTACGTCCCGGGCGTCTCGACCGTCAGCTCCGTGAACTCGCCGTTCGGCTTCAGGCAGGCACCCTCGGCCCGCAGCCACGGCGAGTACACGATCCGCACGGTCACCGCGCCCCGCTCCGGCACCCGCACCACGACGTCGGTGCTGGTGGAGCGGACCACGGACGCGGGCGCCGACGCCATCGGCACGGCGTTGCGCACCCGGAAGATCCGCCAGTGCTCGTCCTTCCACACCGGCTCCAGCCACTTCGGGCCGCTCTTGACCAGCGCGGCCTCGTCGAGCGCGGGCCCGTCGGGGCGGCCGGAGGGCAGCACGACGAAGCCGACCGCCCACCGGTCGAGCCAGGCGCGGTAGGTCGCGGCGGAGAACGAGCCGTCGTAGAACAGGCGGCCGCGCTCGATGTCGAGCTGGCGGTTCCAGCCGCGGGCCATGTTCACGTACGGCGCGAGCGCGGTGGCCTCGCGGTGGTTGCGGGCCGGTACCACCTCGACCCGGCCGCGGTCGGCGCCGAGCCGCTCCAGTTCGCGGACGACGGCCTGGGTGTCCGTCGCCCACGCCGGGACGATCGTGGACACCTCCAGGTCGTCGGCGGTCTTCTGGGCGACCCACGCCGTCGACAGGACCAGGGCCGTCACCAGCGCCATCCGCCGCATCACGGGCAGCGCCGGGGTCAGCAGCGCGGCGAGCAGCAGGGCGGGCGCGACGAGTTCGGCGAGCCGCTCCACGTTCGTGCCGATGGGGGAGGGGATCAGATACGTCAGGACGGTCCCCGCCGCGTACACCCCCGCCGCCCACCGCAGCACCCGCCACTCCCGGGGGCCCGCCACCACCAGGACCAGGCTGAAGAACACGGGCGGGAAGATCCGGTCCGCCCACATCAGGTGCTCGCCCTTGAACGGGAAGAGCACGGTCGTCACGCCGACCACCACGACCGGCGGCGCGAGCAGCGCGGCGGCGCGGCCCCACTCCCGTACGAAGAAGTAGCCCGACCCCACGACGAGCAGGAACAGGCCCGCCACCGGCGAGGCCATGGTGGCGAGCGCCGCGCACACCACCGCGACCGCGAGCCGCCGCCCGCACAGCACCGCGAGGACCGCGCCGAGCCCGAAGGCGAGGCCGAGCGCGAACGTGGTGCGCCCGGAGGCGACGTTGCACCAGACGGCGAGGGAGGCGAGGACCGCGGGCCACAGCGGGCGGCGCACGCCGGAGCGCTCGATGAGCACGGCGACCAGCCAGGCCCCCGCGACGCCGGACAGGACCGTGACGGTCTTCACGCCGATCGCGGCCATCAGGTACGGGGATATCAGGCTGTAGTTGGCGGTGTGCATGCCGCCGTACCAGAAGAGGTTGTACGCCGCCGAGCCGTGCTCGGACGCGAATCCGGCCCAGGCCTGCTGGGCGGCCAGGTCGCCGCCGCCGGTGGCGAGGAACGCCGCCCACACCGCGTACAGGGGCAGGGTGGGGGCGGTGGCGAGGACCGGTATCCGGTGGCGGCGGTAGAAGGAACGGACGGCGCGGCGGAAGGGATTCTTCCGTTCGGTGGGTGTACTGCCGGTCGGGAGGATCGAGAGGTCGGCAGAGACCACGGTCACCGTTTCCGTTCGAAGTCTTGGAGGGTCGCAGCGGTGAGGTACACCTCCCAAGACGCTGTGTTCGACGAAAACGTTGGCGGTGAAAGCCGATCAAGTGAACATTTGGCGGATTTCTTCGGTCCGTTTCCCCCGGAGAGGCAGGGGCGGGGCGTAGGGGTTGCCCCTGCCTCCCGTCAGCGGGATCAGCGGGTGCTGACCTGGAGTTCCTTGACTCCGTTGAGCCACGCCGAGCGCAGTCGGCGGGGGTCGCCGACCAGGCGGAGCGTGGGCATCGCCTCGGCGATCGCGTTGAAGATCAGGTTGATCTCAAGCACGGCGAGGGACTTGCCGAGGCAGAAGTGCGGGCCCCCGCCGCCGAAGCCGAGGTGCGGGTTCGGATCGCGCGTGATGGTGAACACGTCCGGGTCCGCGAAGACTTCGGGATCGTGATTGGCGGAGGAATAGAAGATTCCGACGCGGTCGCCCTTCTTGATCCGCGCGTCCCCCAGTTCGGTGTCCTGCGTCGCGGTGCGCTGGAACGACACCACGGGCGTGCCCCACCGCACGATCTCCTCGGCGGTCGTCACCGGCCGCTCGCGCTTGAACAGCTCCCACTGGTCGGGGTGGGTGAGGAAGGCGTGCATGCCGTGCGTGATCGCGTTGCGGGTGGTCTCGTTGCCCGCGACGGCCAGCAGGATCACGAAGAACCCGAACTCGTCGGACGACAGGTTGCCTTCGTCCTCCGCCGCGACCAGCTGGCTGACGATGTCCTTGGCGGGGCACTCCTTGCGGGTGGCGGCCAGGTTCATCGCGTACGACACGATCTCCATGGCGGCCTCGGCGCCGACCTCCTCGGTGATCGCGTACTCCGGATCGTCGTACGCCGCCATCTTGTTGGACCAGTCGAAGATCTTCGAGCGGTCCTCCTGCGGTACGCCGATCAGCTCCGCGATGGCCTGCAGCGGGAGCTCGACGGCGACCTGCGTGACGAAGTCGAACGAGCCGTCGTCGGCGGCGTTCTCCAGGGCGGTGGTGACGATCCGGTGCGCGCGGCTGCGCAGCGCGTCCTCCAGGGAGCGGATGGCGCGCGGCGTGAAGCCGCGCTGCACGATCTGGCGGACCCGGGTGTGCTCGGGCGGGTCCATGTTCAGCATGATCAGCTTCTGGACGTCGATCTGGTCGCGGCTGATCGACTCGTTGAAGCGGATGACAGCGGTGTTGAGGTTCGAGGAGAACAACTCCGGGTGCGTGGACACGTACTTGACGTCGGCGTGCCGGGTCACGGCCCAGTACCCCGCGTCCCCGAAACCGGCGATGCCGGGCCGCTGTGCGATCCAGCGCACCGGCTCCGACTGCCGCAGCCGCGCGAACTCCGGGAAGGGCACGCGGTCTTGCAGCACATCGGGATCGGTGAAGTCGAACCCGTCGGGCAGCGCTGGACAGGGCATCGGCAGCTCCAGGTGTTTCGGGACGCTCACGACTGCGGTGATGTCTGACGGTCCATCAGGAGATGCGTCGCAACGTAGTAACGGGTTCTACAAGTCGCAAGGCCCGTGACGGGATCCCTTCCGGCTCCGGTTGTGCGCGCGGTGCGTGCACGACCCTTGCGGGGGTGGGGTCGGGCTCAGCAGACTGGTCGGTAGAACTAGAACGCGTACTAGTTCTCGTGTGCGGGATGCCGGGACGCCCCGCGGGACGTGGAGGGAGAGGACGGCCCATGGTTGCTGAACCTGTCATCGTCGAAGCCGTACGCACGCCGATCGGCAAGCGCGGAGGTGCGCTCGCGAGCCTCCACCCCGCCTACCTCCTCGGCGAGACCTACCGGGAGCTGCTCGGGCGCACCGGGATCCCCGCCGACTGCGTCGAGCAGATCGTCGGCGGCGCCGTCACCCAGGCGGGCGAGCAGTCCGCGAACCCCGCGCGCACCGCGTGGCTCACCATGGGCCTGCCGTACGAGACCGGGGCGACGACCGTCAACTGCCAGTGCGGGTCGTCCCAGCAGGCCGCGCACCTCGTCGCCAACATGGTCGCCGCCGGGGTCATCGACGTCGGCATCAGCTGCGGCGTCGAGTCCATGTCGCGGGTGCCGCTCGGGGCCGCGTCCAAGCACGGGCCCGGCAAGCCCTTCCCCGACGAGTGGAACATCGACCTGCCCAACCAGTTCGAGGCGGCCGAGCGCATCGCCCGCAAGCGGGGGCTCAGCCGGGAGAACGTGGACTCCCTCGGCCTCATCTCGCAGGAACGGGCCCAAGTCGCCTGGGCCGAGGAGCGGTTCAAACGCGAGACGTTCGCCGTGCAGGTCCCCACCAACGAGGCCGAGCAGGCCGCCGGGCAGGGGATGTGGCGGCTCGTCGACCGGGACGAAGGGCTGCGCGACACCTCCATGGACGCGCTCGCCGGGCTCAAGCCCGTCATGCCCACCGCCGTGCACACCGCCGGGAACTCCTCCCAGATCTCCGACGGGGCGGCCGCGCTGCTGTGGACCTCCAAGCGGATGGCCCGGGCCCTGCGGTTGCGGCCCCGGGCACGGGTCGTCGCCCAGGCCCTCGTCGGGGCCGATCCGCACTTCCATCTCGACGGGCCCATCGACGCCACGCGGGCCGTGCTCGGGAAGGCCGGGATGTCCTTGGCGGACATCGATCTGGTCGAGATCAACGAGGCGTTCGCCGCTGTGGTGCTGAGCTGGGCGCAGGTCTTCGACCAGGATCTGGAGAAGGTGAACGTCAACGGGGGCGCGATCGCGCTGGGGCATCCGGTCGGGGCGACCGGGGCGCGGCTGCTGACCACCGCCCTCCACGAACTGGAACGGGCGGACAAGGAGTTCGCGTTGGTGTGCATGTGCGCGGGGGGCGCGGTGGCCACGGCGACGATTCTGCAGCGGCTGTAGGGCCCTCGCGGGGTGCGCCCCGGTCCCGCCCCTTCCCGGGTCCAGGGGGCCGCCGCCCCCTGGACCCCCGCTTGTCGGCCTGAACGGCCTCGTCCGCGAACGCCGGACGGGCTGGTACTTCGCCGGGGCGGGCCGGGGAGGCGCCGCAGGGCTGGCTGGTGTGGTGCTTGGGGTGAGGGGTTCGGGCTGATGGTGCCGGGCTGTTGCTCGGGACGGGGGAAGTCTGGACGGGTGGGTGGGGGAGAGCCTGTCCGGCGATTGAGGACGAGGCGCGGAGCGCCGATCGGGGGTGAGCCGGGCCGGGGTACGGCGAAGGGCGGCACCCGCGCGGGGTGCCGCCCTCGTTCACCGGTCAAGGCCCAGGGGCCAGGCTCAGTACCAGCCGTTCGCCTGCCAGTGGTCCCACGCGCCACACGGGCTGCCGTAGCGGTCCTTCATGTAGTCGTGGCCCCACTTGATCTGGGTCTCGGGGTTGGTCTTCCAGTCGGCGCCGGCCGAGGCCATCTTGGAGCCGGGCAGGGCCTGGACCAGGCCGTAGGCGCCGGAGGAGGCGTTCTGGGCGTTGACGTCCCAGCCACTCTCGTGGGCGACGATGCGGTCGAAGCACTGGAACTGCGCGCTGTCGGCGATCATCCGCTGAGCCACGGCCTTGGCCGAGTCGGAGTTCGCAGCCGCCGGAGCGGCCTGGGCGGGGGCCGCAGCGAAGACCATGCCGGTGGCGGCAGCCGCGACGGCGCCGGCGGCGAGGGCCTTCTTCGGGGAAGCGATGCGGCGGAGGAGCGAGACGGACACAGAGGACCTTCCGGTGGGGAACAGGGCGGTCGCGGGGCACGCCGCGGTCACGCGGACCGTGGGGGGAATGCCTCGGCGCCGCGGCCCGGGTGGGCTCGTCGGCGCCGTGCGACTCATCCAGAGAAGCAGGGCTGTTACGCCGCCGCAATGACCCCTCTTACTAGTGGCAGTCGCACCCGTGCCGGAGGGCCCCCGTGTGATCTGGCTCTCAATCCGCAGGTCAGCGCGGCGATTGGCGCGTACGTGACAAGGTGACGCGACCCCGACCCCCGGTAGTAGAGGACCAAAGTCCTGTGGGCCGCCTCACGGGCCACCCCGCTGTTTCCTCACAGAACGCGCAAGACCGCTCACCGCCGCGGAGGCTCGAATGTGACCGCCGTCTCGAACGCGGCCCGCCGGGTGGCCCGGCGCAGCGCCTTCAGGACGGCCGGGCCGAGCGTGACGCTGAGGACGACCGTGACGACGGCGCGCGGCAGGTCCCAGCCGAGGGAGGTGGCCAGGCAGTACGCGAGGAAACGGGCGAGGTTCTCGCCGACGGGGTCGCCGGGGACGAAGGAGACGCCGGTGGCCAGGCCGCCGATGTAGGGCCAGCCCTGCAGGTTCATCACGGTGCCGTACAGGACGGAGGACACCGCCCCGTACACCCCGAGGAGGTACAGCTCGCCCCGTCCGCGAAGGGGGCCCCTGCTCGGGCGCAGCCGAGAGCCTGGGGAAGAGTCGGCGCCCGGCAGCAGGCCCGCCCCCATGCACACCCACCCCATGGCCAGCATCTGGAACGGCATCCACGGGCCCACGCCGCCCGTGAGCAGCGCCGACGCGAACATCGACACCGCCCCGAGCACGAAGCCGAACCCCGGCCCGAGGACCCGCCCGCTCAGCACCATCAGGAAGAACATCGGCTCGATCCCGGCCGTGCCCGCGCCCAGCGGCCGCAGGGCCGCCCCCGCCGCGGCCAGCACGCCGAGCATCGCGATGGCCTTCGCGTCCAGGCCGACGTCGGCGATCGTCGCCACGACCACGCCGAGGAGGAGCGGCAGGAGCGCCGCGAACAGCCACGGTGCGTCCTTCGCGTGCGCGCTGAGGCCCGAGTCCGACCCGGCGAGCAGGGGCCACCCGAAGGCGACGACTCCGACGGCACTCACCAGGGCCAGCGCGGCGATGGACCGTCGCCCCAGCCGCACGGGGCGGACCTGCCCGTCCTGCCGGACCGGCTGTCCGCCGCGGGTCGCCGGTGGCCGGGCGCGCCCATGCGGCGGAGCCGCGTCACGACCCGCCCCGTGCTCCTTCGGGGCCCTACTCATCGGCCGCCTCCAGTGCCTCCCGTACCTGCGTCACCGTGAGCCACCGCTGCGGAGCGAGGACCTTGGTGACCTGTGGGGCGAACGACGGGGACGACACCACGACGTCCGCCGTCGGGCCGTCGGCCACCACCTCGCCGTCGGCGAGGATCACCACCCGGTGGGCCAGCTCGGCGGCGAGTTCCACGTCGTGGGTGGCCAGGACGATCGCGTGGCCCCGGGCCGCGAGGCCGCGCAGGATCGTGACCAGGCGGGCCTTGGCCGCGTAGTCCAGGCCGCGGGTGGGCTCGTCGAGGAGGAGCAGGGGCGGGCGCGTGGTCAGGACGATCGCGAGGGCGAGGGCAAGGCGCTGGCCCTCGGACAGGTCGCGGGGGTGCGTGTCGTCCGCGATGCCGGGGACCAGATCGGCGACCAGGTCCCGGCAGGTGCCCGGCGCCGCGTCCGCGTCGCGGTCGGCGGCGGCGCACTCCGCCGTCACCGTGTCCGCGTACAGGAGATCGCGCGGCTCCTGCGGTACGAGGCCGACGTGCCGGATCAGCTCGCGCGGCGGCATGCGGTGCGGCGCGGCACCCCCGACCCGCACGGTTCCGGACGTCGGCGGCAGCAGGCCGACCAGGGTGGACAGGAGGGTGGACTTGCCCGCGCCGTTGCGGCCCATCAGGGCGACGGTCGCACCGGGGGAGACGGCGAGGTCGACCCGGCGCAGGGCCTCGACCCGGCCCCGCAGCACGGCGAGCCCGGCGACGCGTGCGGCGGGCGTACCGGCGGCCGGCGCCGTCCCCTCCGGCCGCGCGACCGCCGGGCTCGCGGCACCCGGCGTCGTGGCCTCGGCCTCATGGCGCTTACCCCTGTGACGACGCCAACGCGAGACGCGCCCGGGCGCGTCCACCTCGGCCGCACGAGCCCCCGGAGCCACGACGGCACGCCCCTCATCGGCCACCTCGGCAGGCGCCACCCCGGCAGGCTCACCCCCCGGAGGCACCACCCCTGAAGGCGCCATCCCCGCCAACCGCTCCCGCAGCCCACCCGTCCGCCGCCGGGCGTCCCGCACCGTCAGCGGCAACGGCGCCACCCCCGCGAGCCGCCCGAGCCCCACCACCGGCGGGTACACCGGGGAGACCGCCATGACCTCCGCCGGGTCGCCGAGGAGCGGTGGCTCGCCCGGCGCCGGGAGGAGGAGGACCTGGTCGGCGTACTGGACGACCCGTTCCAGGCGGTGCTCGGCCATCAGGACCGTGGTGCCGAGGTCGTGGACGAGGCGCTGGAGGACGGCGAGGACCTCCTCGGCGGCGGCGGGGTCGAGGGCCGACGTGGGTTCGTCGAGGACGAGGACGCGGGGGTGCGGGGTGAGGACGGAGCCGATGGCGACGCGTTGCTGCTGGCCGCCGGAGAGGGTGGTGATGGGGCGGTCGCGCAGGTCGGCGAGGCCGAGCAGGTCGAGGGTCTCCTCGACGCGGCGGCGCATGACGTCGGGGGCGAGGCCGAGGGACTCCATGCCGTACGCCAGCTCGTCCTCGACGGTGTCGGTCACGAAGTGGGCGAGCGGGTCCTGGCCCACCGTGCCGACCACGTCGGCCAGTTCGCGGGGCTTGTGGGTGCGGGTGTCGCGGCCCGCGACGGTCACCCGGCCGCGCAGGGTGCCGCCGGTGAAGTGCGGCACGAGCCCGCTGACCGTACCGAGCAGTGTCGACTTGCCGACACCGGAGGGGCCGACGAGCAGCACCAGCTCGCCCTCGGGGACGCTCAGGTCGACGCCCTGCACGGTGGGCGCGGCGGTGCCCTCGTACCGTACGGAGACGTCCTCGAACCGGATCATGGACCGGGTCATGGTCATGAGGCCTTCTCCTCGGCGGCAGTACGGGCGGTGCGGGTGGCGCGGGCGGGCACGGGTGCCTCGGCGGGCGGGGGGACCGGTGCCACGAACGCCGGGAGCAGGCCGATGAGGACCGCCGCGGCGGGCAGCAGGGGCAGGGTGGGGGCGATCAGCGGGATCACCCCGGGGTGCAGGGCGTCCGCGGCGGCGGAGTTCGCGGCGATCATCAGGGCGGCGACCGCGGCCCCCGAACCGGCGACCAGCCAGGCCCGCGCCCCCCACCGGTCCGGCCGGTAGCGGGTCCGCACCGAGCGGCGCCCGCCGAGCCAGAGCCCCCCGAGCGCGGCGGCGAGCCCGGCGCCGAGCACCGGCAGGCCGTACGTCGAGCCGTCCGCGGTGAGCAGCCCGTACGCCCCCGCGCAGACGCCCATCAGGCCGCCGAGCGTCAGAACGGCGGTGGTCCTGCGCACCCGGGCGGGCACGGCGGCGGTGCGGCCGAAGCCGCGCGCGTCCATCGCGGCGGCCAGGGCGACGGACCGTTCGAGGGCGCCTTCGAGGACGGGCAGGCCCACCTGGAGCAGTCCCCGTACGCCCTTGTCGGGGCGGCCGCGCAGGCGGCGCGCGGCGCGCAGGCGTTGGACGTCGGAGATCAGGTTCGGGGCGAACGTCATCGCGACGACGACGGCCACCCCGGCCTCGTACAGCGCCCCCGGCAGGGACTTCAGGAGGCGGGCCGGGCTGGCGAGGGCGTTGGCCGCGCCCACGCAGATCAGCAGGCCCGCGAGGCGCACCCCGTCGTACAGCGCGAACACCACGCCCTCCGCGGTGACCCGGCCGCCGATGCGCACGCCCTGCGCCCAGTCGGGCAGCGGGACTTCCGGCAGGGTCACGATGAGGTGCGTGCCGGGGATCGGCGAGCCGAGGACGATCGCGAAGACCAGGCGGATGCCGATGACGACGAGCGCGAGTTTCACGAACGCGCCGTAGGAGCGGGCCCAGGGCGCGGACGTGCGGCGGGCCGCGACGACGTACCCGGCGACGCCGATGAGCAGCCCGATGAGCAGCGGGTTGGTGGTGCGGGACGCGGCCGTGGCGAGGCCGAGCGCCCACAGCCACCAGGCGCCCGGGTGCAGCGCGTTGGAGCGGTGCGCCTGGGGCGCCAGGCGGCGCGGGAGGAGCCGGTCGGGGGCCGCGTCAGCCACGGCGGCGGCGGGCCTGCCAGACGGCGGCGGCACCGAGCGCGACGATCGCCGCGATCCCGGCGAGCAGCCCGACGGAGGGACCGCCGTCGTCCCCGTCCTGCCGGGCGCTGCCCGCGTCGTCCGACTTCTTGCCGGAGACCTGCTCGCCGCACCCCTGCTTCGGGTAGCCGGAGATGGCGCAGAGCAGCGCGGAGCTGTTGTAGCGCAGCTGCCCGGCGACGGCGGCGAGCGCCTCGGCGCTGGTCCCGTCGGAGGCGACGCGCGCGCACGCCGTACGCCGCTTCGGGGGCTGCTCGCCACCCGGGGCGTCGTCCCGCGTGCCGAAGTCGATGACGAGCGCGACGCGCTTTTGGCCGTCCCGCGCGGGCGTGTCCGCGCAGATCGTGTCGAAGTCCGCGGCGCCGCGCGGCTTCTCGGCGCTGCCGGAGTTCGCGGACACGGCGAACCGGAAGCCCTCCACGTCGCCGTCGTCGGGCCGGGCGATGGAGGGCCCCTGCGTCGCGTACACCCACGCGCCGCCCTCGCCCCGCTGCCAGAACGACCAGTAGCGGTAGTCGGCGGCGTGGGCGGGGCTCCCGGCGAGGAGCGCGGCGGGCAGGGCGAGGAGCGCGGTGAGCAGGGCGGCCACCGTGAGGCGGCCGCGCCCCGGGTGGCGCCGGCTCACAGCTGGTTCTTCTTCTTGCGGCCGGAGAGCAGGAAGCCGATGCCCGCGCCCGCGACCAGGCCGACGCCGACGATCCACCAGACGCTGACGCCGGACCCGTCGTCGTCCTTCTCGTCCTTCTCCTTGGCCGCGGCGGTCGTCTCCGAGATCGCCTTCGGCGTCGGGCCCTGCGCGTTGAGCTGCTTGACGAGGTCGGCGCCGCCGAAGTCGCGTACGTCCATGTCGGCGGCGAGGGCGGCGAAGACGAGCTGGGAGTAGGCGGCGGGGCCGCTGTCCTTGGCCCAGGCGGCGGAGTTCTCCGACAGCCACTCGGCGGACTTCTTCGCCTGCTCCTGCTGGCCCGCCGCGGCGAGCGCGACCACCGCGTCGGCGGTGTTGCCGACGTCCGGCTGGTCCTTGGCGCCGGGCATGGCG
Source organism: Streptomyces flavofungini (assembly GCF_014650815.1). Lineage (GTDB taxonomy): Bacteria > Actinomycetota > Actinomycetes > Streptomycetales > Streptomycetaceae > Streptomyces > Streptomyces flavofungini. The sequence goes on along the minus strand of NZ_BMVR01000001.1, from coordinate 63,282 downwards.
GAGGTGAGGTGGCCGGTCTTGGCGAGGGTCTTCAGCAGATAGCCGGTGCCGTTGTCGGCGGCCTGCTTGGCCGTGTCCGGCTTTGCGCACTTCGGCGCCGCGTCGGCCTTCTTGCCCTTCGCGGGCACGAGGCCCTGGCCGAGGCCGCCGAGCACTCCGGCCGCGGTCGCGTCGGCGTTCGGCGCGAGCTTGCCCGACTTGGCGTCGGCGAGGCCGAACGCGCCGCCGTCCTTGCCGCAGTCCATGGCGAGCTTCGTCAGCGCGTCGAGCGGCGACTTGCCCTTCTGGGACTTCACGGACGCGGGCTTCTCGCCGACGGCGGCGAGGGCGCCGACGACGATGCCGGTGGAGTTGGCGTCGCTGGGCAGGCCCGGGTTGTAGCCCCAGCCGCCGTCCTGGTTCTGGACCGACTTCAGCCAGCCCAGGCCCTTCTTCACCGTGTTCGACTCGTTGCCGACGGCGTGCAGCGCCTGGATCGCGGCGGCGGTGGAGTTCGAGTCGACCTGCGTCTTGGACCCGCACGGCTCGCTCGCGTCCGCGCGGTACGCCGCGAAGCCGCCGCTCGTGCACTGCTGGCCGGTGAGCCAGTCCACGGCCTTCGCGGCCGGGGTGACGCCCACCGTCTTCTGCGCGAGCAGCGCGTACGACTGCCGGAACACGCCGTCGAACTGCGGGTCCTTCTTGCCGTACAGGCCGGACGGGAGCGGCGCCCCGGTGGCTTTCGCCGACGGCGAGTCGTCGTCGGCGAAGGCGGCCGGGGCGGCGGCGGTGCCGAGGGCGGCGACGGCCACGGCCAGGGCAGCTGCGCTGCGGCGAACGTTCATGATGCGGCGGGTGCCTCTCCCTGCGGGGGGCCGGGCAGCACGGCACGGAGGGGCACCGGGCGGCTCCGGCTCCGTATACCTCGACGGTGCCGGCCATCGGCACGTTCCGATGACGCGAGCCGGTCATGCGGCGTACGAGGCGTTCCGGCTTGCCGCGGCGGACTGCCACGCGGCTTCACGGCTGCGGGGTCAGCGCCGGACTTCCACCGGCTTCCCCTCGTACACGCATGAGACGACCCGCCCACTGTACCGGCCCGTAGCCCTCGCCCCGGGGCCCGGCACGGGGTCCCGGCGCCCTCGCTCCGGCGCGCGCCGGAGCCGGGCCCGTGCTCCCGGCGCGGTCTGGCAGGGGCCGCCGGGGCGGCGTTACGTTGGCTCGGGCCTCTGGGTACGGGAGTTGAGGGGGAGCACGGATGGCGGGCACTGCGACGGAACGTGACGCACGGCCGGGCGGGCGGGACGGTGCCCGGGTCTGCCTCGTGACCGGCGCCGCGTCCGGCATCGGCCGGGCCGTCGCCCGCCGCCTCACCGGCCGGGGCCACCGCGTCATCGGCGCCGACCTCAAGGACACCGACGGCGTCGACATCCAGGCCGACCTGGCGACCGCCGACGGGCGGGCCCTGCTCGCCGACGCCGCCGCCGAGCTGGGCGGCGGGCGGCTCGACGCGGTGGTGGCGTGCGCGGGGGTCGGCGCGTACGACCCCGTCACCGTGCGGGTCAACGGCTTCGGCGCCATCGCCACGCTGGCGGGCCTGCGGCCGCTGCTCGCCGCGGGCCGCGACCCGCGCGCGCTCGCCGTGTCGTCGGTGGCCGCCGTGCACGAGACGGACCCGGCGATCGTCGCCGCCGTCCTCGCGGACGACGAGGACGCCGCCGTGGCCGCCGCGCAGGCCGCCGTCGACCGCGGCGAGGGCGGGCTCGTGTACGCCTCCGCGAAGCGCGCCCTGGTCCGCTGGGTGCGCCGGGCCGCGATCACCGACGCCTGGGCGGGCGCCGGGATCCCCCTCAACGTCATCGCCCCCGGCATCATCCGCACCCCCCTCAGCCGCGCGATCATCGAGAACCCCGAGATGCGCGCCGTCGCCGACCGCGCCGTACCGATGCCCCTGCACGGCTACGCGGACCCCGAACAGGTCGCGCCGCTGGTCGAGCACCTGACCGCACCGGAGAACACGCACGTCACCGGGCAGGTGGTGTTCATCGACGGGGGCGCGGACGCGGTGCTGCGGGGCGACGAGGTCTGGTGACCCCGTCCTCCGGGCCCGGCTGAGACGGTGGCCGAGTCGGTCAGGGGCTACGCCCCGCACGCCACGTACGTCACCGGATCACTCCCCGCCACGGCCTCCGCCCGCCCCAGCTTCACCAGGCGCCGCAGGTGCGCCTCCGCCTCCGACACCGCGATGTTCCGTGAGCCGTAGGGGATGTCGGCCCAGGGCCTGTTCCACTGCATGTGCTCGGCGAGCTGCCAGGGGGTGCGGGGCTCGGTGAGCAGGGTGCGGAGCTGGGTGAGGCGCTCCTCGTGGTGGGTCAGCAACTCCCGTACGCGGGGGCGGGCTTCGGTGAAGGCGTGCTGATGGGCGGGCAGCACCTCCGCGACGCCGAGCCGTCCGACCCGCTCCAGGGAGTCCAGATAGTCGCCGAGGGGGTCGCCTCCGCTCGGGCGAGGTCGGGAACTCGGCGAAGGGGCGACGGCGGTGGCGTCGTCGGGATCCTCGTACAGGCCGATGTGCGGAGTGATGCCGGGCAGCAGGTGGTCGCCGGAGAAGAGGCGGCCGTGCCCGGGGAGCCCGGCCGGGTGGGCCTCCTCCAGGTGCAGGCAGACGTGGCCGGGGGTGTGGCCCGGGGTCCAGATGGCGCGCAGGCGGCGCCCGGCCAGGGGCAGGAGTTCGCCGGGGACGATGGACCGGTCGGGCAGGGCGGGGGCGAGGCCGGGGAGCCGCGGGGTGCGGCCCGCGTCCCGGGCGGCGAGCAGCGGGGCCACGTGCTCGGCGGGCGCGCCCGCGGCGGCGAGCTTGTCGGCCATGTACCCGTACCAGCGCGCGGGCGCGTGCTCACGGGTGCGCCGCACGACGTCCGCGTCGGCGTCGTGCAGGGCGATCCACGCTCCCGAGGCCTCCCGCACCTTCGCGGAAAGCCCGTGGTGGTCGGGGTGGTGATGCGTGATCAGCACCCCGTGCACGTCCCCGACCTCGGCCCCGCACGCGGCGATCCCCGCGACCAGCGTGTCCCACGAGCCCGGGTCGTCCCAGCCGGTGTCGATCAGGACGGGCCCGCGGTCGGTCTCCATGAGGTGCACGAGGGTGTACCCGAGCGGATTGTCCGGGATGGGCACCCGCATGCTCCACACGCCACCGCCGTGCGCGATCACCCGCGCCTCGCTCGCCTGCGCCATCCGCTCCCCCTCGCCGCCGGGTGCCTCGCCCCGCCGCCTCCGCCGAGCCCGACTCGGCGCGGGCGCGCGGCCATTGCCCACTATAACTAGAACTGGTATCAGTTCTGAAACAGCGTCAGAAACTGCTCGGCAAGGCGTCCGAGCCGTAGCAGCAGTCGCAAGCAGCCGCAGCAGTCGCAAGCAGCCGCAGGAGTCGCACGCGGCGGCCTCGGCAGCCGCAAGCAGCAGCCGCAGCATTCGCAGGAGGCAGGCAGTCATGAGCGAGCTCGTGGAACACGGACAGCTGTTCATCGGCGGGGAGTTGGTCGACCCGCTCGGCACGGACGTCATCGAGGTGGTCTCGCCGCACAGCGGTGAGGTGTTCGCGCGGGTGCCGCACGCCGCGCCCGCCGATGTCGACCGGGCCGTGGCCGTCGCGCGCGAGGCCTTCGACAACGGGCCCTGGCCGCGCATGACGTTGGCCGAGCGGATCGAGGTCGTCGCGCGGATCAAGGACGGGGTCGCGGCGCGGCACGAGGACATCGCGCGCGTCATCAGCTCCGAGAACGGCACCCCGTACACCGCGTCCGTGATGGTGCAGGCGCTGTCGGCGATGATGGTGTGGGACGCGGCGATCACCACCGCGCGCGGCTTCACGTACGAGGAGGCGCGGGACGGGGTGCTCGGGAAGATCCTGGTGCGGCGCGAGCCTGTCGGCGTCGTCGCGGCCGTGGTGCCGTGGAACGTCCCGCAGTTCACCGCCGCCGCCAAGCTCGCGCCCGCGCTGCTCGCCGGGTGCCCGGTGATCCTGAAGACCTCGCCGGAGGCGCCGCTCGACGCGTACATCCTCGCCGAGATCGCCGCTGCGGCGGGGCTCCCGGACGGCGTGCTCTCGATCCTCTCGGCCGACCGCGAGGTCAGTGAGTACCTGGTCGGGCACCCGGGCGTCGACAAGGTGTCCTTCACCGGCTCCGTCGCCGCCGGGAAGAGGGTGATGGAGGTCTGCGCCCGCAACCTCACCCGCGTCACCCTGGAACTCGGCGGCAAGTCGGCCGCCGTGATCCTCCCCGACGCCGACCTCGCGGGCGCCGTCGCCGGGATCGTGCCGTTCGCGTGGATGATCAACGGCCAGGCGTGCGTGGCCCAGACCCGCATCCTGCTCCCGCGCTCGCGCTACGACGAGTTCGCCGACGCCTTCGCCACCGCCGCGTCCGCCCTGAAGGTCGGTGACCCGATGGACCCCGGGACCGAACTCGGCCCGCTGGTGGCCGAACGGCAGCAGCGCCGCTCGCTCGACTACATCCGGATCGGGCAGGAGGAGGGCGCCAAGATCCTGGCCGGGGGCGGCCGTCCGGCGGGGCTCGACCAGGGCTGGTACGTGGAGCCGACGCTCTTCGGCGGTGTCGACAACTCCATGCGCATCGCCCGCGAGGAGATCTTCGGCCCCGTCATCTGTCTGCTGCCGTACGGCGACGAGGACGAGGCCGTCCGCATCGCCAACGACTCCGAGTACGGCCTCAGCGGCAGCGTGTGGACCGCCGACGTCGAGCGCGGCATCGACGTGGCGCGCCGGGTGCGCACCGGCACGTACTCCGTGAACGCCTTCAGCCTCGACATGCTCGGCCCGTTCGGCGGCTACAAGAACTCCGGTCTGGGGCGGGAGTTCGGGCCCGAGGGCTACGGCGAGTACTTCGAGCACAAGATGATCCACCTGCCCACCGGGTACCAGGCCCCCGGTGACGGGGGCGGTGCCTGATGGGCGACCGCTGGCACGTCGAGGTCGACCGGTCGGTGTGCATCGGCTCCGGGATGTGCGTGGGCACCGCGCCGGACGGCTTCACCCTCGACACCGCCCGCCAGTCGCACCCCACGCACCCCGAGACGGACGCCGCCGAGAAGATCCTGGAGGCGGCCGAGAGCTGCCCGGTCGAGGCCATCACCATCACGCTGCTCGGCAGCGGGGAGGTGGTGTTCCCGCCGGAAGACTAGAACCCGCCGACACCGCCCCGCGCCCGCCGTGCGGCACCCGGCACTCACGGCCCTGCGCGGGCCCCGTACACCGGACCGCCATCACATGCTCGAAGTCCGCTCGAACGTGACTTTACGCATGAGTTCCGCACGGTGAGTCGATGACAGACGTGACTGTCCGGCCCCCGGGGTGTCCTGGAAGTCTCATCGCGACACAGCGCGGGGAGGGGACCCATGGACAAGCGGTACGAGGTCTACTGTCTGGCCGACAGACACTTCTACGAGACCCCGGACCGGCTGTCCGCGCTCGCACAGGCCGGCACGGTGTACGCGACCGCCCGCCGCGCCGTCCCCGCCGGCTGGCGCTCCGAGCGCGCCGGTGACTGGCTGACCCTGGTCCCCGTCGACGACGAGGGCACCGCGCTGCCGTCGCCCCAGCAGGGCTGGAAGATCCACGTCTCCGCCACCCGGGCCAACGCCGACGAGATCGCCGCGGCCGTCTGGGACTACTGCGTGCCGCGCCGGGTGCCGTTCAAGTTCGTGCCGGGCCCGCCGCTGCTCCTGCTGCGCAACAGCAAGTACGCGGGCCGCGACAAGAGCGGCAAGTTCGTCACCGTGTACCCCGCCGACGAACAGCAACTACACACTGTGTTACGTGAGTTGGGCGAGATACTCGACGGCCGCGAGGGTCCCTACATCCTCACCGATCTGCGCTGGGGCGAGGGCCCGCTGTATGTACGCTACGGCGCCTTCACGCGCCGCGTGTGCGACGACGGGCGCGGCCGGATGGTCTCCGCGATCGAGGACGGCGAGGGCCGGCTCGTGCCGGACTCGCGCGAACCGGCCTTCAAGGTGCCGTCCTGGGTGACGCTGCCCGACTTCCTGAAGCCGCACCTCGACGCCCGCGACGCGACCAACGTCAAGGACCTCCCGTACCGCCTGGAGAAGGCCCTGCACTTCTCCAACGGCGGTGGCGTGTACGTCGGTACGGACACCCGCGACGGCCGGAAGGTCGTCCTGAAGGAGGGCCGTCCGCACGCGGGCCTCGCCGCCGACGGCGCCGACGCCGTCACCCGCCTGGAACGCGAGAAGGACGCCCTGGAGAAGCTGTCGGGGCTCGGCATCGCCCCCGAGGTGCGGGACTGGTTCGAACTCGGCGGCCACCGCTTCCTCGTCATGGACTTCCTGGCGGGCCGCACCCTCAACTCCTTCTTCGCGGACCGCCATCCGCTGTGCGTCCACGAGCCGTCCGCCGAGGACATCTCCGCGTACACGCGCTGGGCCCTGCGGATCCACGCCCTGGTGGAGGAGGCCGTCGCCGCCGTGCACGAGCGCGGCGTCGTCTTCAACGACCTGCACCTGTTCAACATCATGGTCGCGCCCGACGAACAGTCCGTCTCCCTCCTCGACTTCGAGGCCGCCGCCGGAGTGGACCAGCCGGGACGCCAGGCCGTCGCGCACCCCGGCTTCGTGGCGCCCGCCGACCGCAGCGGCACCGGCATCGACCGCTACGCCCTCGCCTGCCTGCGCCTGGCCCTGTTCCTGCCCGTCACCACGCTCCTGGTCATCGACCGCGAGAAGGCGGCGCATCTGGCGGAGGTGATCGCGGGCGAATTCCCGGAGGTGCCGAGGGAGTTCCTGGACCAGGCGGTCGCCGAGATCACGGGGGCCGTGGAGCCGGAGGTCGTCGAGGCGGAGGCTGCCGAGCCCGAGGCCGCCTGGAGCGGGACCGGCCGGAGCGAGGCCGTGGGGAGTGAGGCGATCCCCGGGAGTCGGACCGCCTCGGCCTGTCGCGTACGGGACTTCGTCGTCGACCCGTCCGACTGGCCCCGCAGCCGCGACTCCATGACCGCGGCCCTCCTCACCTCCGCCACACCGGAGCGTGACGACCGGCTCTTCCCCGGTGACGTCGGGCAGTTCGCCGAGGGCGGCGGGCTCGGCCTCGCGTACGGCGCGGCCGGAGTGCTGTACGCGCTCGCCGAGACCGGCGCGCAGCGGTACGAGGACGGGGAGCACTGGCTCCTGAAGCACACCGACCCCGTGCCCAAGGGCACCCCGCTCGGCCTGCACGACGGCATCGCGGGCATCGCCCACGTCCTGGACCGCCTCGGCCACCGCACCCGCGCCCTCGACCTCGTCGGCCTGGTCCTGGAGGAGAACTGGGAGCGCCTGTCGTCCGACCTGTACGGCGGCCTCGCCGGTCTCGGCCTCGCCCTGGACGGCCTGGCCCGTTCCACGGGGGAGCGGGACCTGGACGAGCACGCGCTGCGGGCGGCGCGGATCCTGGCGAGCCGGATGGTGGCGGCGGAGGCGGCTTCGGAGGGAGCGCCCGGGGCTTCCGGGGGCGCTTCCAGGGAGGGCGCGGCTGCCGCGGGGTCCGCACAGGGGTCGGGCTCACCGGCCGGTTCGCGGCGCGCCGGGCTCCTCCACGGCGCCGCCGGACCCGCCCTGCTCTTCCTGCGCCTGTACGACCGCCACGGCGCCCCGGGCTTCCTGGACCTGGCCGCCCAGGCCCTGCGCGCGGACCTCGCCCGGTGCGTGCCGCAGCGCGACGGGGGGCTCGCCGTGGACGAGGGCTGGCGCACCATGCCCTATCTGGGTGACGGCAGCGTCGGCATCGGCATGGTCCTCGACGACTACCTCACGTACCGCGACGACGAGCAGTTCGCCGCGGCCCGCACCGGCATCCTGACCGCCGCGAGCTCCCGCTTCTGCGCGCACCCCGGGCTCGTCCAGGGCCGCGCGGGGATGATCCTGCACCTGAGCCGCACGCAGTACGCGCCGGGGGCGACCGAGCCGAGCGCGGAAACCGCCGCCCGCCTCGACGGCCAGATCGACGGCCTCGGCTGGTTCGCCATGCCGTACGAGCGCCATCTCGCCTTCCCCGGCAACCAGTTGCTGCGCCTGTCCATGGACCTGCACACCGGCACCGCGGGCTGCCTGCTCGCCCTCGGCGCCGCGCTCGACACCGAACGGCCCCCCGGCGCCCGCGCCCACCTGCCGTTCCTGCCGCCCCTGAGGCGGCCCACCGACCGGCCCCACCGCGAGGCGGGGCCGTGAAAAACGCACCACCCGCACGGCCAGTACCACCACAACGCACGATGTCCCCATAAAGAAAGGCACGACGATGGCGCTTCTCGACCTGCAGAACATGGAGTCCGACGAGATGACCGGTGGCGGCGGCGGCCACGGCGGCGGCAGCCAGGTCAGCCTGCTGCTGTGCGCCAGCCAGGCGAGCTTCCTGCTTTGTCTGTGAGCTCAAGTCAGTGACGGGCCCGGGCGGCGCCACCTCGGTGGGCCGCCCGGGCTCGACGGCTTCCGAGAGGTCCCGCCCCGCCATGCCGACCACCGAACAGGCCGCACAGCGCCGCCTCTTGACCGAGTCCACCCGGTACAACACGGGGCGCTGCCTCGTCCTGTGCCTGCTCAGCCTCGCGGGCACGGGAGCGGGCCTGCTCCTTCCGCTCGCCATCGGCCGCGCCCTCGACGCCGTGCTCGCCGGGAACGACGCGACCGGCTGGGTGCTGTGGTGCGCCGCCCTCGTCGGCCTCATGGCCGCCCTCGACGCCGGTGAGGAAGTGCTCTCCGCGACCACGGCCGCCCGCACCACCCTGTGGCTGCGCGGCCGTCTCGTACGTCATGTTCTCGCCGTCGGCCCGCGCGCCACCGCCCGCTTCCCGGCCGGTGACCTGGTGGCCCGCCTGGTCGGCAACGCGGCGCAGGCCGGTACCGCGCCCGCCGTGCTCGCCGGGCTCTTCGCGGCCGTCGCCGCACCCGTCGGCGCCGTCGTGGCGCTCGGCCTCATCGACTTCTGGCTCGCGGCCGTCTTCCTCGGCGGGGCCCCGGTTCTGGTGCTGCTCCTGCGGGCGTTCACGCGGGCGTCGTCGGACTGCGTGGCCCAGTACCAGACCATCCAGGGCGACATCGCGGGCCGTCTCACCGAGGCGATCGGCGGGGCCCGGACCATCGCCGCCGCGCACACCGAGCGCAAGGAGGCGGCGCGGGTGCTCGCGCCGCTGCCCGAACTCGCCCGGCAGGGCGTCCGGATGTGGCACGTGCAGGCGCGCTCGCAGGCCCAGGCCGTCGCCCTCGCGCCGCTCCTGCAGATCGGCGTCGTCGCCATGGCGTGCTACCTGATCCTCCAGCACCGCTTGTCGGTGGGGGAGTTGCTCGCGGCCATCCGGTACGCGGCCCTCGCCACCGGCGTCGGCGTGCTGGTGGGCCAGCTCGGCGGCCTGGTGCGGGCCAAGGCCTCGGCGGGCAGGCTCGCCGAGGTCCAGGAGATACCGGCCACCCGGCACGGCGACGCCCGACTCCCCGCAGGAAAAGGCGCCTTGGAGCTACGAGGCGTCACCGCCCGGCGCGGCGGGCGCACCGTTCTCGACGGCGTCGACCTGACCGTCCCCGGCGGGCGCACCGTCGCCGTCGTCGGCCGCTCCGGCGCGGGCAAGTCACTGCTCGCCGCCCTCGCGGGCCGTCTCGCCGACCCCGATCAGGGCACGGTCCTCCTGGACGGCGTACCGCTCGGGAACCTCACCCGCGCGGAGCTGCGCCGCCACATCGGCTACGCCTTCGAGCGGCCCGCGCTGCTCGGCGCCACCATCGAGGACACCATCGGCTTCGGCGAACCCCGCCCCACCCGCGACAGCGTCCGGCGCGCCGCCGACGCCGCCTGCGCCGACGGGTTCGTCCGCAGCCTCCCCGAGGGCTACGCCACCACCTGCACGGCCGCGCCCCTGTCCGGTGGTGAGGCCCAACGCCTCGGCCTGGCCCGCGCGTTCGCCCGGGGCGGGCGGCTCATGATCCTCGACGACGCCCTCTCCAGCCTGGACACGGTCACCGAGCACCGCGTCGCGGAGGCCCTGTTGCGCACCGGTCCGTCCCGCACCCGCCTGATCGTCGCCCACCGCGCCGCCACCGCCGCCCGCGCGGACGCCGTGGCCTGGCTCGAAGGCGGCCGGATCCGTGCCTTCGACGCGCATGAACGGCTGTGGCAACTCCCGGACTACAGAGGGGCGTTCGAGCAGCAGGAGGACGGGGACGGGGACGGAGCCGAGGAAGGGGAGGGAGGCGAGTGAGCCGCAAGGGCGGGAGCGGCGCAGCGTCAGGCGGCGGCACGGGCACCTACGCCCGCGGCGCCCGCTTCCTGCGCGAGCGCCGGTGGGTGGTCGCCCAGATCGCCTTCTGGTCCGTCCTGGAGACCGGCCAGACCTTCCTCACCGGGTACGCCCTGGCGCACGCCCTCGACGACGGGTTCCTCGCCGGAGACGGAGCCGTCGGTCTCGGCTGGCTGCTCGCCGCCGCGGGCGGGGTGCTGGTCGCGGCGTACGGCACCGGGCAGGTGTTCCGTGCGGTGGCCCGGCTGGTCGAGCCGATGCGGGACGTGCTCGTGCGGCACGTCGTGGCGCGCGGCATCGAGGAGGCCGACAGCGCCGCCGTGTCGCGGCTCACCCAGCAGGTGGAGACCGCGCGGGACACCTTCGCGGGCCTGGTGATGGTGTCGCGGTCCTTCGTGTTCACGGCCGTGGGTGCGCTGATCGGCCTGTGCACCCTGGCCCCGCTGCTCGTCCTGGTCGTGGCGCCGCCGCTGGTCGCGGGTGTCGGCCTGTTCGTCCTGACCCTGCGCCCGCTGGCCCGCCGCCAGGAGGACTACCTCGCCGCCGACGAGGGCATCGCGACCGAACTCGGCGCCGTCTGCCCCGGGTTGCGGGACGTCACCGCCGCGGGCGCCGAGGAGCCGACGGCCGCCGCCGTCGAGGACCGCCTCAGCACCGAGTACGAGACGTCACGCACCCTGGCCCGCTGGTCCGTCGTCCGCATCGGCTCCCTCGCGCTGGGCGGCCAGCTCCCCCTCGTGCTGCTGCTCGCCACCGGCCCCTGGCTCCTGTCCCACGACGTCACCCCGGGCGAACTCGTCGGCGCCCTCACCTACGTCACCCAGGCCCTCCTCCCGGCCCTGCACAACCTGGTCCACGGCCTGGGCTCGGCGGGCACACGCCTGGTGGTGATCCTGCGGCGGCTGGTGCCGGAGGAGACGGGGGAGGTCCGGGGGGCCGAGGGGGCTTCCGGGGCGGCGGCACTTCCGGAGACCGGCGGCTCGGTGCCGGTGACCGGGGCCGGGGCCGGGTCCGAGGCCGGGACCACCGCGCCCGCCTTGACGAAGACCCCCGCCGAGCCGGAACCATCCCCGACGACGGCACCCCCCGCCCTCCACCTCACCTCCGTCACCTTCGCCTACGGCCCCCACGCCGAACCCGTCATCCGCGACCTCGACCTGGTCCTGCCGCGCGGCGGGCACCTGGCCGTCGTCGGGCCCAGCGGGGTCGGCAAGTCGACGCTCGCGGGCCTCGTCGCGGGGATGCTGGCGCCGGGGAGCGGCAGCGTGCTGGTGGCCGGGCGGGACGCGCGGGACGAGGGGGCGGTGGCGCGCCGCGTCCTCATCCCGCAGGAGGCGTACGTCTTCGGCGGCACCCTGGGGGAGAACCTGCGCTATCTGCGCTCCGACCCGGTGCCGGACGCCGAACTCCTCGACGCCGCCCACGCCGTCGGCCTCGGCCCGCTCGCCGAGCGCCTCGGCGGGCTCGGGGCGCGGCTCGAACCGGCGGCGCTGTCGGCGGGCGAACGCCAGCTCATCGCCCTGACCCGCGCCTATGTCGCGTACGCCGAACTCGCCGTGCTCGACGAGGCGACCTGTCATCTCGACCCGGAGGCGGAGTCCCGCGCCGAGCGCGCCTTCGCCGCCCGGCCCGGCGGCACGCTCATCGTCGTCGCGCACCGCATCAGCTCGGCCCGCCGCGCCGACCGCGTCCTGGTCCTCGACGGACCCCGTACGGACTGCGGCCGGCACGGCGAACTGCTCAAGCGCTCGGAGCTGTACCGCGACCTGGCGGGCAACTGGAACCCGACGGCCGTCGCGCACCCGGTCCTGCCCTGATCACACCCAGCCCTCCCCTAAGGAAATCCTGATCGCGTCGACCTTGTTGCGGGCCCCGGTCTTCCGGGTGATCGCGGCCATGTAGTTGCGTACCGTGCCGTTCGACAGATGTAGCCGGTGCGCTATCTCCGCGACGGACGCCCCTCCGGCGGCCAGCGTCAACACGCTCAACTCCCGCTGGGTCAGCGGCATCTGGGCGGCCTTCAGGAATCCGAAGCCGAGCGAGTCGTCGACGTAGCGCACCCCGGCCGCCACCTGTCTGATCGCGGTGAGCAGCTGCTCGGGCACGCTCGCCTTGTCGACGAAGCCGACCGCGCCCGCGTCCAGGGCCCGGCGCAGCAGCCCCGGCCGGTGCGCCGAGGCGAGGACGAGCAGCGGGCAGCGGGTGCCCGTGCCGGTCGCGGTGGTCTTGAGCTCGCCGAGCGGCGCGAGCGCGTACCCGGTCTCGCAGTCGAGATCGGCGACGCACAGATCGGGCCGCACCGAGCCGAGGCGGCGTCGGGCGGCACCCCATGGCGTGTGGAACACCTCCAAGTCGGGCTCACGGGCGAGTCGTTCCGCCAGAGCCGATCGCAGCAGACAGGCGTCGTGCACGAGAAGTACCCGGATCACGTTTCTGCCCCTCCAGCCCCGTGCTCCTCCAGGTTCCGGTCCGGGCCGCGTTACTCGCCCCTCCTGCTTCGAGTCCCACCCGAACGCCGTCCGAACCCCACCTGGTGTCCCGGCCCCGGCTGTTCGCCGGCGTGCCGAGCATTGCGCAGACCATTGAAAGCCGAAGTGTGGCTGTCATGGACGCTGAGAACTGGCCAACGCGATGCCAGGGGGCGCATATGTCCGAACCAAGTGCGCCCCCCGTGCGACAGCTCACCGGCCGGAAGAACGCACTCTGCCCCTACGTGGTGTCACTGAGCCCCTACGATGCGTCGGCCGCCGCGTCGGCGCCGTCCGGCGGGCGTGCCATCGGGACGAATCGGGCACCATCCGGCGGACTCGGCACCATCCGGCGGACTGGGTGCCATCCGGCGGACCCTGGCACCGTCCGGCAGGCTCGGGCACCCTCAGGCGGACTCGGGCACCGTCAGGTCGATCAACCGGCACACCATCTCGATGTCGATCTTGACCTGGGCGATCGAGGCGCGCCCCGACAGCCAGGTGATCAGCGCGGAGTGCCAGGTGTGCTCGATGACCCGCACCGCGGAGAGCTGTGCGGCGGTGGGCTGCCCGTCCAGGCCCATGGCGTCCAGGACGATCGCCGTGGTGAGCCGCGAGACCGTGTCGACCTCCGGGCTCACCGACCGGTCGGCGAAGGTGAGGGCGCGCACCATCGCGTCCGCTAGGTGCGGCTCGCGCTGCAGGGCGCGGAAGGCCCGCATCAGGGTCTCGGCGACACGCTCCGCCGGGGTCCGTCCGGCCGGGGGGTGTTTGCGCAGCGTGGTGTGCATGTGCTGCAACTGGTCCTGCATCGTCGCGACGAGCAGGTGCACCTTCGACGGGAAATAGCGGTAGAGCGTGCCGAGTGCGACGCTCGACGACTCCGCCACCTCCCGCATCTGGACGGCGTCGAAGCCGCCTCGGCTCGCCAGTTGGGCGCTCGCGTGCAGGATGCGGCGGCGGCGCGCCTCCTGGCGCTCGGTGAGGGGCGGCGACGCCGGATGTGCCGCGCCCGCTCCCGCCGCCGTCTTCGCGTCAGCCGTCATAGTCCCGTCGCCCCGTCAGTCCCGTCAGCGGTGTCCGTCAGTCCCGCCCCGTCCCCGTGCCGTTCCTGGCCGTGCCCGGCCGTGCCCGTTCATCGGGACCGCACAGCATGGCAGGGCGGCCGCCGTGGCGCGAATCACCTGATCCGGACCTTCCGGCCCGGCTACCTGCCGGTAGATTCGAGCGGGTCCGGCGATCAAGGACGATCATGACGGGAACAAGTCTGAAACTTGTTCTAGATTACCGTCCCGGCGTAATCTCGCGGACAACTGAAGGCAGAAGGGGGCCAGAGTGACCGCTGAGGCCATGGAGGCGGGTCCCCTGCCGGGGCCGGTGCCGGGCGCGACCCCGGGGACGACGCCGGACGTGCCGCCGGGCACGGCCGCCGACGGCGGCCGCCGGCTGCGCATCGCGCTCCTCACGTACAAGGGGAACCCGTTCTGCGGCGGCCAGGGTGTCTACGTACGCCACCTCTCCCGTGAGCTGGTCCGCCTCGGTCACCGCGTCGAGGTCATCGGCGCGCAGCCCTACCCCGTGCTCGACGAGGGCGAGGACCTGCGCGGGCTCAGCCTCACCGAGCTGCCGAGCCTGGACCTCTACCGCTCCCCGGACCCCTTCCGGACCCCGAAGCGCGACGAGTACCGCGACTGGATCGACGCCCTCGAAGTCGGCACGATGTGGACCGGCGGCTTCCCCGAGCCGGTCACCTTCAGCCTGCGCGCCCGCCGCCACCTGCGCGCCCGGCGCGGCGAGTTCGACGTCGTGCACGACAACCAGACGCTCGGCTACGGCCTCCTCGGCGACCTGGGCGCCCCCCTGGTGACGACCGTCCACCACCCCATCACCGTCGACCGCCGCCTGGAGCTGGACGCCGCGCCCGACTGGAAGCGCCGGGCGTCCGTGCGCCGCTGGTACGCGTTCACGCGGATGCAGAAGCGCGTCGCGCGCCGCCTGCCGTCGATCCTCACCGTGTCCGGCACCTCGCGCCAGGAGATCGTCGACCACCTCGGCGTCCGCCGCGACCGCGTCAACGTCGTCCACATCGGCGCCGACACCACCCTCTTCTCGCCCGACCCGGCGGTGCCCGAGGTGCCGGGCCGGATCGTGACGACGTCCAGCGCCGACGTACCCCTCAAGGGCCTGATCCACCTCGTCGAGGCGCTCGCCAAGGTCCGCACCGAGAACCCCGCGGCGCACCTCGTCGTCGTCGGCAAGCGCGCCGAGGACGGCCCGGTGGCACAGGCCATCGAGAAGTACGGCCTCCAGGGCGCCGTCGAGTTCGTCAAGGGCATCACCGACGAGGAACTGGTGGACCTGGTCCGCTCGGCCCAGATCGCCTGCGTGCCGTCCCTGTACGAGGGCTTCTCGCTGCCCGCCGCCGAGGCCATGGCGACCGGGACACCGCTGCTCGCCACCACCGGCGGGGCGATCCCGGAGGTCGCGGGCCGCGACGGCGACACCTGCCTCGCGGTGCCTCCGGGCGACGCGGGCGCGCTCGCCGCGGGCCTCACCCGGCTCCTCGGCGACCCGGCACTGCGGGCGCGGCTCGGCGCCGCGGGCCGCGCGCGGGTCCTCGACCGGTTCACCTGGGCCCGCGCCGCCCAGGGCACCGCGGAGTTGTACCGCGAGGCGATCGACCGCTCCGCGAGCCGGGGCGCCGCCCGCGCGGTGGCCCGCGGGCAGGCGCTGCCGACGGCCGGGGCCACCGGCGCACCCGCGCTGCCGACGGCCGCCACCGCGGTCTCCGGCGAAGTTGCAGGACCTCAACCCGAAAGCAGGGCCACGTGCTGACCGTCGACTTCACCCGCTTCCCGCTCGCCGCGGGGGACCGCGTGCTCGATCTGGGCTGCGGGGCGGGCCGGCACGCCTTCGAGTGCTACCGGCGCGGCGCCCGGGTGGTCGCCCTGGACCAGAACGCGGACGAGATCCGCGAGGTCGCCAAGTGGTTCGCGGCGATGAAGGAGGCGGGCGAGGCCCCGGCGGGCGCGACCGCCACCGCCATGGAGGGCGACGCCCTCAACCTGCCGTTCCCCGACGAGTCGTTCGACGTCGTCATCATCTCCGAGGTGATGGAGCACATCCCCGACGACAAGGGCGTGCTCGCCGAGATGGTCCGGGTCCTCAAGCCGGGCGGCCGGATAGCCGTGACCGTGCCGCGCTACGGCCCGGAGAAGGTCTGCTGGGCGCTCAGCGACGCCTACCACGAGGTCGAGGGCGGCCACATCCGCATCTACAAGGCCGACGAACTCCTCGCCAGGATGCGGGAGTCGGGCCTCAAGCCGTACGGCACCCACCACGCGCACGCGCTGCACTCGCCGTACTGGTGGCTGAAGTGCGCGTTCGGAGTCGGCAAGGACGGCAAAGACGCAGCGCTGCCGGTGCGGGCGTACCACAAGCTCCTGGTCTGGGACATCATGAAGAAGCCCCGGGCCACCCGCGTCGCCGAGCAGCTCCTCAACCCGGTCGTCGGCAAGAGCTTCGTGGCGTACGCGACCAAGCCGCACCTGCCCCGCACCGCCACCACCGACCCGGCCGCCGACACGAAGGCCGGGGCGTGACGATTCCCGAGCGCACCGAACACCTGGTCCTGCCGGGCGTTCTGACGGCCGATCAGGCGACGGCCACGGTCCGCGGCATCCTCGCCGTCCAGCGCGCGGACGGCGCCATACCCTGGTTCCGCGGCCACCACCTCGACCCGTGGGACCACACCGAGGCCGCCATGGCCCTGGACGCCGCCGGCGAGCACGCGGCCGCCGCCCGCGCCTACGAGTGGCTGGCCCGGCACCAGAACCCGGACGGCTCCTGGTACGCGGCCTATGCCGACGGCGACCCCGACGACGTCACCGACCGCGGCCGCGAGACCAACTTCTGCGCGTACGTCGCCGTCGGCGTCTGGCACCACTACCTCAGCACCGGCGACGAGGCCTTCCTCGACCGCATGTGGCCCGTCGTCGTCGCGGCCGTCGAGTTCGTCCTCGCACTCCAGCAGCCCGGCGGCCAGATCGGCTGGAAGCGCGACCCCGACGGCACCCCCGTCCCGGACGCGCTCCTCACCGGCTGCTCCTCCGTCTACCAGGCCTTGCGCTGCGCCCTCGCCCTCGCCGACCTGCGCGACGACCCGCAGCCGGACTGGGAGCTGGCGACGGGCGCCCTCGGCCACGCCATCCGCCACCACCCCGAGCGCTTCCTCGACAAGGACCGCTACTCCATGGACTGGTACTACCCGGTCCTCGGCGGCGCGGTCACCGGGCCGGAAGCCAAGTCCCGCATAGAAGAAGGCTGGGACCGCTTCGTCGTCCCCGGCCTCGGCGTCCGCTGCGTGCACCCCAACCCGTGGGTCACCGGCGGCGAGAGCGCCGAACTCGCCCTCGCCCTCTGGGCCCTCGGCGAGTCCGACCGCGCCCTCGACATCCTCAAGTCCATCCAGCACCTCCGCGATCCCGAGTCCGGCCTCTACTGGACCGGCTACGTCTTCGAGGACGCCGCGATCTGGCCCGTCGAGCTGACCACGTGGACGGCGGGCTCCCTGCTGCTCGCGGTGGCGGCGCTGGGCGGGGACGAGGCGACGTGCGGGGTGTTCTCGGGAGCGGGACTTCCGGTCGGCCTGGAGCCGGACTGCTGCGGCTGAGGCCCCGGGCCCCGGGGGCGGTGCGGCCGGGTCGGCGCGGCGCTCAGTGCCGCCGCAGCCGCCCCGCGAGGAAGTGCCCCGCGACGAGGTAGACGACCGCCGCGAGGCCGTACCCCGCGACCACGCGGGCCCAGCGCTCGTCGAACGTGAACAGATCGTGCGACCAGCTCGCGAGCCAGCGGGCGGAATCATGCACGACCTGCACGAGGTCATTGGCACGGTTGGCGTCCAGCAGGTCCATCAGGACCCACAGGGCGAGGATGAAGGCCATCACGTCCGCGATGACGACGACGACCTTGGCGGCTTCCGTCGTGCGTTGTTTGTGTACGGGGGACATGGGGGGCGGGTACCGGGGGAGGGGTGGCCGAAACCTGGGGGCGGTGGGGTGCCGCTTCGGCTGGGGCGGGGTGGCCGTCACGTGGGCCGCGGGGTGGCCGTCATGCGGGCCGTGGGGTGGCCGTCATGCGGGCCGTGGGGTGGCGGTCACGTGGGCCGCGGGGTGTCGATCCAGCCGTGCCGTGGCCCGTCCACCCCGCTGGCCGCGCCCCGGTGGCGGGCCCGGCCGCACCGGGTGAGGCTGGCGGCGGCCGCCCCCACCCGCCCGGAGGTCACCGTGCCCCGCTCCCTGCTCCGCGCCCTCGTCCCCCTGCTCCTCTGCGCCCTCCTCGCGGGCACGACGGCGGCGTGCGACGGCGACGACAAGGACTCCGCCGCGACGCCCACGAGCACGGTCGAACGCCAGAAGCTCGCGAAGACCCGGTTCGTCGCCAACGCGGGGCTCGCCGCCGGGGCGACGTACCAGTGGATCGTGAAGCCCTACCGCGCGGGCACGTTCGCCTCCGGCGCCGACGGCCGCCGCTTCGCCCTCATCAAGGCGGGCCTGGCCGGCGCCTTCACCTACAACCGCCTCAAGGCCGCCCTCCGCAACGCCAAGGGCGACCCGACCCTGGCCAAGGCGGTCGCCCCCCTCACTGTCGGGGTCGAAGCCCTCAAGAACCTCCCGTCCAAACTCCGCAAGGGTGACTCCACGGAGTCCGTGGTGAACTCCTTCGACGGCGCGATCAACAAGGTCAAGGACGCGGGGAAGGGGGCGGGGGCCGAGGTGACGAACAAGGTGCCGTCGGCGGGGGAGCTGGCCCGCGGGTGATCCCACTTCATTCGGCGCGACGGGCGAGCTGACCCTGGGCGCGGTGGCGATCTTCCGCTGAGGCGGGGGCGGGGGCGGGGCCCGCCCGGACCGGACGCGGGGCGCCCGGCCGCCGCCCGGCGGCTACGCGTTCAGCTCCGCGAGCACCCGCAGCGTCCCCGGATCCCGCGCCAGCACCAGCAGATCCGTCACCGGCCCCTTGCGCCACGCCGCGAGCCGCTCCGCGATCCGTGCGCGCGGCCCGACCAGCGAGATCTCGTCGGCGAACGCGTCCGGCACCGCGAG
The DNA here is from genome assembly GCF_014650815.1 of Streptomyces flavofungini. Classification (GTDB taxonomy): domain Bacteria; phylum Actinomycetota; class Actinomycetes; order Streptomycetales; family Streptomycetaceae; genus Streptomyces; species Streptomyces flavofungini. The sequence goes on along the minus strand of NZ_BMVR01000001.1, from coordinate 44,430 downwards.
CACCGCCTCCTCGCGCCGTCCGGCCAGGAACAGCTCCTGCACCCGCCGCGCCTCCTCCTCGTACCCCATCCGCCCCATCAGATCGGCGTGGAAGTTCCGGGCCGCGTGCCCCATGCCCCCGATGTAGAAGCCGAGCATCGCCTTGACCGGCAGCAGCCCCTCGGTCACGTCGTCGCACACCGCGGCCCGCACCAGCGGCGCCACCATGAACCCGGGCCGCAGCCCGTCGCCGAGCGACGCCTCGTACACGTCCGTGCGCGTCGGCGACCAGTACAGCGGCAGCCAGCCGTCCGCGATCCGGGCGGTCTGCGCGATGTTCCTGGGCCCCTCGGCGCCGAGCAGGATCGGCAGGTCGCCGCGCAGCGGGTGGGTGATCGACTTGAGGGGCTTGCCGAGTCCGGTGCCGTCCGCACCCGGGTAGGGGAGGGGGTGGAACCGTCCGTCGAGCGCCACCGGCCCTTCCCGCGCGAGCACTTGCCGTACGACGTCGACGTACTCCCGCGTCGCGGTGAGCGGCGACTTCGGGAACGGCCGCCCGTACCAGCCCTCCACGACCTGCGGCCCCGAAAGGCCGAGCCCGAGCAGCATCCGCCCGCCGGAGAGGTGGTCGAGGGTGAGGGCGTGCATGGCGGTGGTGGTGGGGGAGCGGGCCGCCATCTGCGCGACAGCGGTGCCGAGGCGGATCCGCGAGGTGTGCGCGGCGATCCACGTCAGCGCCGTGAACGCGTCCGACCCCCAGGCCTCCGCCGTCCACACCGAGTCGTACCCGAGCCGCTCGGCCGCCCGCGCCAGTTCCAGGTGCCGGGGTTCGGGGCCGCGGCCCCAGTATCCGAGCGCGAGCCCGAGCCGCATGGGTCCTCCAGGGAGCAGACCAAGAGAGCTGACGGTTCGTCAGATTCGGATCGACTGGAGGACTGTACGCCAGCGGCCCCCCGCCCGGAAGGGGCGAGGGGCCGCTGAGGTGCTGCGGGAGCGCGCGGACTCAGCCGCGCTGGATCCCCGTGGTGTCCTGCAGGACGCCGCGACGGCCGTCCTGCGTCTGCGCCACCAGGCTCTGGCCGCGCTGCTCCACGGCCAAGTACCAGGTGCCGGGAGCCAGTTCCGCGATCGGGGTCGGCGAACCGTCCTCCGCGTACAGCGGACGCGGCACCGGTACGGCGAACCAGAACGGCGAGAAGTCCCCGGCCGGGGCGCCGGCCTGCTGCGCCTGCGCGGGCGGCGGCGTCTGGCCGCCACCCTGCGGCTGGCCGCCGTAGGGCTGCGCCGGGGCGGCGGGCTGGGCGCCGTAGGGCTGACCGGGCTGGCCCGGCTGGGCACCCTGCGCGCCCGGGTAGCCGTAGCCGCCCTGCGGCTGGCCGCCGTAGGGCTGCGGGGCCTTGGGGCCGCCGCCGCCCGCGAGGGGGGCCTTGAGGGCGGGGACGATGTTCGTGGCGACCGCGGCGGCGGCCAGTGCGAGGGCGCCGATCAGGCCGAGGATCAGACCCATGCCCGCGTCGGGAGAGTCGGAGCCACCGCTGCGCTGGCCACCCAGGCCGCTGTTGCTGAGCGCCTCGAAGAAGAAGCCGAACGACTGGTCCGTGTCGAAGATCGCGCCGAGCGAGCTCCAGGCGGAGGCAATGGCGAAGGCGATGCCGACCTGGATGAGGTCCAGGCCGACGATCTTGCGCTGCCCGCCCGTGGCACGGCCGAGAACGATGCACGCGGCGCCGATGATGCCGATGAGGTACATGCCCATCAGCAGGCTGCCGTTTTCCCAGGCATTGGGGGCGTCATCGCCCGCGTCGTCAAAGGTGTCGAGGAACGAGGCGATGAAGAGCAACACCGCTGCTCCGATCACCACGCCGTCGCCTCGAGTGAGGGAGCGGAAATTCACTTCAGGGTCCTTCGTCAGTCGTCTCGTCGGTAGAGGCGTCGCTGTCGCCGTAGTCGCGGTCGTGTCGCGGTGCGCGAAGCGCGGGGGTGGCCCCTCATCGTAGGGAGGACACTATCCTCCGGTCAGCCGGGGTGTCTGCTTGGGATAAAGATCGTCACTCAGTGAAGATCTGCCGGTTGCCGTCCCGTGACGAGACGGCATCGAACACATCACGACATGGGGCGATACCCCGGAATCCGCCCCCCCTCGAACGCCCGCCCTCCGCCCGGCGCCCGCCTGTGTCTACCCGCGCAGGAAGCTCTCGATGCCGTCCGAGAGGCCCTGGGCCGCCTTCTGCCGCCAGGTGCCGCTCGTCAGCAGGGCCTCGTCCTTCGGGTCGCGCATGTTGCCGCACTCGATGAACACCTTCGGCACCTTCGACAGGTTGAGGCCGCCGAGGTCGCCGCGGACGTCCAGGCCGGTGCCGCCGCCCACGTAGTTGGAGGGGGCGCTCTTGGTGACGCTCAGGAACTTGCCCGCGATGCGCTCGCCCAGGTCGCGGGAGGGGCCGACGATGGCGGTGGTGTCCGCGGCGCCGCCCCGCACCTTCGCGGGCAGGATGACGTGGAAGCCGCGGTTGCCGACGGCCGAGCCGTCCGCGTGCAGGGAGACCACGGCGTCGGCGCGGGCCTCGTTGCCGATCCGGGCGCGCTCGTCGACGCAGGGGCCGAAGGCGCGGTCGGCGTCGTGCGTGAAGCGGACCGTGGCGCCCTGCCGGTGCAGCAGGTCGCGCAGGCGGTGGGCGAGGTCCAGGGTGAACCGGGCCTCCGTGTAGCCGTTGTTGGTGGACGTGCCCGTGGTGTCGCACTCCTTGCTGTTCGTCCCGATGTTCACGGGGCGGTTGATCTCAGCGGTGTGCTGGAAGTTCCCCGGGTTGTGGCCGGGGTCCACCACGACGACCTTGCCCTTGAGGGGGCCGGACGCGGCGGGACGGCCCCCGGCGGGGCGGCCCGACGGCTTCGGGTCGTCGTCGGGCTTGGAGGACCTCGACGGCTTCGACGGCTTGCCGGGCTTCGGGGACTTGGCGGACTTCGTCGCGTCGGCGCTCGGCTTCGAGGGCGAGCCCTGCTCCGAGCGGCTGGCGGACGGCAGGGTTCTGGCCGGTTTGCCGTCGTCGGAGTCGCTCGCGGTGTCCATGAGGAGATATCCGGCGAGGGCGCCGGGCACGAGCACGGCGAGGGCGACCGCGAGCGGGCGGCCGCCGCGGAAGCGGCGGGGCGGGCGCGGTGGATGGCTGTCCGGACCTACGTACGACACGGGGCGAGCCTAGCCGCGCCGTAGGTCGGCCGCGCCGGTTCGGCGCAGGACGCGGAGCGAGTCGGTGGCCGAGATCTCCGTGAATGCCCCGGATTCCAGGGCGCGGAGATAGATCCGGTACGGCGCCTGTCCGGTCCACTCGTCCACCGGGTCGGGGAACACGTCGTGGATGACGAGCAGCCCGCCCTCCGCGAGGTGCGGCGCCCACCCCTCGTAGTCCGCGTTCGCGTGCTCGTCGGTGTGGCCGCCGTCGATGAAGACGAGGGCGACGGGGGTGTTCCACACCGCCGCGACCTGCGGGGATCGGCCGACGACCGCGATGACGTGGTCTTCGAGACCGGCCCGGTGCAGGGTCCTGCGGAACGTCGGCAGCGTGTCCATGCGGCCGATCTCCGGGTCGACCGTGGCCGGGTCGTGGTAGTCCCAGCCGGGCTGCTGCTCCTCGCTGCCCCGGTGGTGGTCGACGGTGATCACGCTCACACCGGCGGCGCGCGCCGCGTCCGCGAGCAGGATCGTGGAGCGGCCGCAGTACGTGCCGACTTCGAGCAGGGGCAGCCCGAGCGCCGCGGCCTCGGTGGCCGCCGCGTACAGGGCGAGGCCCTCCCGCACGGGCATGAAGCCCTTCGCGGCCTCGAAGGCGTCGAGAACGTCAGGACCGGGCTCGACGGCCATGGGTTCCTCCTCGGGGCGGGCGCGTGGGGGCCCGCGGGGTGCGCGTGGTGAACAGGCCCGCGCGTACGGGCGTGCTGGGCACCCGCGTACGGACAGGGCGCCCCGCGTACGGATCGGCGGGGCGCCCCATCGTGCACCACACCCCCGTCACAGGGGTGATGGGGGTGGTGACGGGGGTGTGGTGGTTCGTGTGGCGGGCGCGGGCCTGGACCTCGGCTTCAGGTCAGAGCCCGGGCCCCAGGTCAGGGCCTGGGCCTCAGGCCAGGACCTCGCTCTCGCCCGGCAGCGCCAGGTCGACCTCCACCGGCCGCTCCCCACCGGGGTGCGCGGCCGAAGCGGCGAGCGGCGCGTGCCCCGCCGCCGTCGCCGCGAGCACATAGGACCCGTCGGCCGGGACGTCCAGGGCGTACCGCCCCGCGCCGTCCGTCAGCGCCGCGCCCGCCTGCTTGCCCCGCTGGTCGATCAGCGTGACCTTGGCCCGCGCGACCGGCGCGCCGGAGGCGGCGAGCACCCGCCCGTGGAAGCCGCCGAGGGCCCGCTCGGCCCGTTCGATGCCCGCGTCCTCCTCGCTGCTGGCCCGCAGTTGCGGCTTGTCCTGCGCGGGGGCGCGCTGGCGGCCCGGCAGGAACAGGGCGAGCAGCAGGCCGACGGCGACCGCGCCGGTGGCGATGAGGAAGGAGGTGCGGAAGCCTTCCATGGTGGGGACGTCGACCGGCCCCACGTGGTCCGCGGTGTTGGCGAGCACCATGCCGATGACGGCGCTCGACACGGACGTGCCGATGGACCGCATCAGGGTGTTGAGGCCGTTGGCCGCGCCCGTCTCGGACGGGTCGACGGCGCCGATGATCAGGGCGGGCAGCGAGGAGTAGGCGAGGCCGATGCCCGCGCCCACGATCACCGAGATGACGATGGTCTGCCAGGCGGCGCCCATCAGGCCGAGGCCCGCGCCGTAGCCGATGGCGATGATCAGCAGGCCGAGGATCAGGGTGATCTTCGGGCCGTACTTCGCCGACAGGCGCGCGTACACCGGCGCGGTGAACATCATCGTCAGGCCGAGCGGCGCCACGCACAGGCCCGCGACGACCATGGACTGGCCGAGGCCGTACCCGGTGGACGTGGGCAGTTGGAGGAGCTGGGGCAGGACGAGGGAGATGGCGTAGAAGGCGACGCCGACCATGATCGAGGCGAGGTTGGTGAGCAGGACCTCGCGCCGGGCGGTGGTGCGCAGGTCCACCAGCGGTGCCTGCAGGCGCAGTTCCAGTACGCCCCACAGCAGCAGGACGACGGCCGACGCCCCGAAGAGCCCGAGGGTCAGGCCCGAACTCCAGCCCCAGTCGCTGCCCTTGGTGATGGGCAGCAGGAAGAGCACGAGTCCGGTGGCCAGGCCGAGGGCCCCGGCCACGTCGAAGGTGCCTTCCGCGCGCAGCGGGCTCTCCGGCACCAGGAAGAAGATGAGCGCCATCGCGAGGACGCCGAGGCCCGCGGAGCCGAAGAACAGGGCGTGCCAGTCGGTGTGCTGGGCGACGAGCGCGGCGGCGGGCAGCGCGAGGCCGCCGCCGACGCCGACGGACGAGCTCATCAGGGCCATCGCGGAGCCGAGCTTCTCGCGCGGCAGCTCGTCGCGCATCAGGCCGATGCCGAGGGGTATCGCGCCCATCGCGAAGCCCTGCAGGGCGCGGCCGACGATCATCACGAGCAGGTCGTCGGTGAACGCGCAGACCAGCGAGCCGACGACCATCACGGCGAGGCTGGTGAGCAGCATCCGGCGCTTGCCGAACAGGTCGCCGAGGCGGCCCATGATCGGCGTGGAGACGGCGCCCGCGAGCAGGGTCGAGGTCATGACCCAGGTGGCGTTGGAGGGTGCGGTGCCGAGCAGCGTCGGCAGGTCCTTGATGACGGGGACGAGCAGCGTCTGCATGACGGCGACGACGATGCCCGCGAAGGCGAGGACGGGGACGACGGCGCCGGAGCCGCGCGCTGCGCGGTCACCGCCGGGGTGGGTCGTCGCGTGGGACATGGGCGTGCGGCCTCCGGGACGAAGGTGGGGGTGGGGTGGGACACCCGCAGGTATATGCACGATGAACCTGTATCCCTGGGCGACTATTCCGGCGGACGTCGAACCAAGGCAAGTCTTGACCCGCCATTGACCGGCTCTGTACGCGGCCATGGGAGCCGGGCCGGGTTCGCGCCGCCGAGGGGCATCCCGCCCGGCGCCTGGCCTTCCGTCGGATTGAAACGTGTTCTAGTCTTGCGCCGCCCAGCAACGGCCACCGCCCCGCACCCCCGCAGACCCGCCTGAGCAAGCTCACGGAAGGAGCCCAGCGGTGCAGAGCTACATCGTCGGCGTCGGCATGACGAAGTTCGAGAAGCCCGAGACCCGCGACTGGCAGTACTGGGACATGGCGAAGGAGGCGGGCACCGCCGCCCTCGCCGACGCCCGGATCGCGTACGAGCAGGTGGAACAGGTCGTCGCCGGATACTGCTTCCAGGCATCGACGGCGGGCCAGCGCGCGGCGTACGAGCTGGGCCTGACCGGGGTGCCGGTGCACAACGTCAACAACAACTGCGCCACCGGCTCCACCGCCCTGATGCTGGCCCGGCAGTTCGTCGCGGGCGGGCAGAGCGAGTGCGTGCTCGCGCTCGGCTTCGAGAAGATGAAGCGCGGCCCGCTGGGCGGCGGCGGCGACGGCGACTTCGCGACCTCCCCGGTGGCCCGGCACTACGGCGTCATGGCCGCGCGGCACGGCTTCGAGATGACACCGCCCACGGCCCAGATCTTCGGCAACGCGGCCCGCGAGCACATGGACCGGTACGGCACGACGCCCGCGCAGCTCGCGGCGGTCGCGGCGAAGAACCACCGGCACTCGGCGAACAACCCCAACGCCCAGTTCCAGGACGCTTATACGCCCGACGAGATCCTCGCCGCCAGGACCGTGCACGCCCCCCTCACCAAGCTCCAGTGCTCCCCGACGTCGGACGGCGCCGCGGCCGTGCTCGTGGCCTCCGCCGCGTTCGTGGACCGGCACGGCCTCGCGGACCGGGCGGTCGAGATCACGGCGCAGGCCATGACGACCGACACCGAGGAGTCCTTCGCCTCCGGCAGCTGCGTCGACGTCGTCGGCCGCCCCATGTCCCGCGAGGCCGCCCGCCAGGTGTACGAGGCGTCGGGCCTGACCGCCGACGACCTGGACGTCATCGAGCTGCACGACTGCTTCTCCATCAACGAACTCCTCACCTATGAGGCCCTCGGCCTGTGCGCGGAGGGCGAATCCGGCAAGCTCGTGGAGTCCGGCGCGACGACGTACGGCGGCCGCTGGGTGGTGAACCCCTCCGGCGGTCTCATCTCCAAGGGCCACCCGCTGGGCGCGACCGGCCTCGCCCAGGCCGCCGAACTGAGCTGGCAGTTGCGGGGCGAGGCGGGGCCGCGCCAGGTGCCGGGGGCGCGGGTGGGGCTCGCGCACAACATCGGCCTCGGCGGGGCGGCGGTGGTGACGCTGCTCACGCGGCCGGAGTGGCAGGCCGGACGTCGCACCCCCACTGCCGCAGACTGACCTCGGGATTCCGCGGGACCTAGGTCTCGCGACCCACGACCCGTGCCCCGTTTTTCCGATGTACGGGGCATACGCCTGCTGTCAGCATGGGGGCCATGCTCCAGACCCCCGTCGACACTCCGATATCGGGCCGCGCCGCCCCGCCCACCTGGCTCGTCGTGGCCGCCGCCTGCGCCGGACAGTTCCTCGTCGTCCTCGACGTGTCCGTCGTGAACGTGGCGCTGCCGTCGATGCGGACCGATCTCGGCCTGAGCGCCACGGGGTTGCAGTGGGTCGTGAACGCGTACTCCATCGCCTTCGCCGGGTTCATGCTGCTCGGCGGGCGGGCCGGGGACCTCTTCGGGCGCAAGCGGATGTTCCTCGTGGGCCTCGGGCTCTTCACGCTGGCGTCGCTCGCGGGCGGGCTCGCCCAGGAGGGCTGGCAGTTGCTGTTCGCGCGGGCGGTGCAGGGCCTCGGGGCGGCCGTGCTCGCGCCCTCCACCCTGACGATCCTCACGTCCGCCGTGCCGGAGGGGCCCGCCCGGGTGCGGGCCATAGCCACCTGGTCCGCGGTGGGCGCGGGCGGCGGCGCCGCGGGCGGACTCGTCGGCGGCGTGCTCACCGACGGCCTGTCCTGGCGGTGGGTGCTGCTCGTCAACGTCCCCATCGGCGTCCTCGTCCTCGCCGCCGCCCTGCGCTGGATCACCGAGAGCCGCGCCGGGGGAGCGCGCCGCCTCGACCTGCCCGGCGCCGTCCTCGTGACCGGCGGCATCGCCACCCTCGCGTACGGCATCGTGCAGACCGAGGTCGAGGGCTGGACCGCCGCCACCACGCTGGTGCCCCTGGTCGTCGGCCTCGCGCTGATCGGGTCGTTCCTCGTCGTCGAGGCCCGCGCCAAGGCCCCGCTGATGCCGCTCGCGCTGTTCCGCGTGCGTTCCGTGTCGGCCGCCAACGCCACCATGTTCGTCTGCGGCATGGGCCTGTTCGCCATGTGGTTCTTCATGACCCTGTACGCCCAGAACGTCCTCGGCTACACCCCCCTCGAGGCCGGGCTCGCCCTCATCCCCAGCTCCGTCAGCGTGGTCGTCGGCTCCAAGGTCGCCCCCCGCCTGATGCGCGTCATGGGCGCCCGCAGTGTCACGGTCATCGGCGTCCTCGTCGCCGCCGTGGGCTTCGTCTGGCAGTGGCGCGTCCTCGACGCCGACGGCGCCTACGTCACCTCGATCATGCTGCCCGGCATCCTCATGATGCTCGGCGCCGGACTCGCCGGAACCCCCCTCGCCGCCCTCGCCACCAGCGGCGCCGACCCCGGCGACGCGGGCCTGGTGGCCGGGCTCATCAACACCTCCCGCACCATGGGCGGCTCCCTCGGCCTGGCGGTCCTCTCCACCATCGCCGCCTCCCGCACCGGCGACCGCCCCGGCACCCAGGCCCTGGCGGAGGGCTACGCGCAGGCGTTCCTGTGGGCGGCGGTGTTCCTGACGGCGGCCGTGGTGGTGGTGCTGCTGTGGATGCCGAGGCCGGACAGATCAAGCCCGTCCGGCGACTGAGGACGAGGCGCGGAGCGCCGATGAGCGGGGGCCCGGGGCGGGCCCCGGAGGGCAACCCCGCCCCACGGCGAGGCACCGCCTACAGCCACCCCTCACGCCGGGCGACCCGCACCGCCTCCATGCGATTCCGCGTCCCCGTCTTGCCGATGGCCGCGGAAAGATAGTTCCGCACCGTCGACTCCGACAGATGCAGCGCCGCCGAGATGTCGGCGACCGTGGCCCCGTCGACAGACGCCCTGAGCACATCGGCCTCCCGAGCCGTCAACGGATTGGGCCCGGCCCCCAGCGCGGCCGCGGCCAGCGCCGGATCGACCACGACCTCCCCGCGCAGCACGGCGCGAATCGCCTCGGCCAGCTCCTCCACGGGCCCGTCCTTCACCAGGAACCCCGCCGCGCCCGCGTCCATGGCGCGCCGCAGATAGCCGGGCCTGCCGAAGGTGGTGAGGATGAGCACCCGGCAGTCGGGGCACTCCTCCCGCAGATCAGCGGCCGCGTCGAGCCCGCTGCGCCCGGGCAGCTCGATGTCGAGGAGCGCGACATCGGGCCGTGAGGTGAGCGCGGTGTGCACGATGTCGTCGCCCGCGGCGACCTGCGCGACGACCTCGATGTCCGTCTCCATCCCGAGCAGCAGGGCGAGCGCGCCGCGCATCATGCCCTGGTCCTCGGCGAGCAGGACTCTGATCATGGGGTGCGCTCCTCGTGGGTGCCCGCCCGCACGGGCTCCGCATCGGTGACGTCGGTGGCATCGCCGGCGTCACCGCCTTCGGCGACCGGGAGCACGGCCGTGACCCGGAAGCCACCGCGCGGCTCGGGCCCCGACTCCAGTGCGCCGCCCGCCGCCGTGAGGCGCTCGGCCAGGCCCTTCAGCCCGCTGCCGGGCGTGGTCGAGCCTAGCCCGCGGCCGTCGTCCGTGATCGTCAGACGGGTCTGTTCGGAGGTCGCGGCGACCTCGATCTCGCACCGCCGGGCGCGCGCGTGCCGGACGACATTGGTGGCCGCCTCCCGCACCACCCAGCCGAGCAGCGCCTCCGAGCGGGGGTCGAGCGGCCGCCCCGACTGCCGCACGACCGCCTCGACACCGGCCGCGTCGAGCAGCTCGCGGGCCCGGTCGAGCTCGGCGGCGAGGGCGGCGTCGCGGTAGCCGGTGACGGCCTCGCGGATCTCGGTGAGGGCCTGGCGGCCGACCGACTCGATGTCGGTGATCTGGGACAGGGCCGCGTCCATGTCCCGCGGGGCGAGGCGGCGCGCGGCCTCCGACTTCACGACGATCAGCGACAGGGTGTGGCCGAGCAGGTCGTGCAGGTCGCGGGAGAAGCGCAGCCGCTCCTCGGCCACGGCCCGCCGCGCCAGTTCCTCGCGGGCGGCGCGCAGGTCGCGTACCGCCTCCGACAGGGACAGGATCGCGGCCGTGACCATCGTGGACAGGAACGTGCCGTACGCGATGTTGATGCCGTCCCAGCCCTCCCGGAGCCCCGCGACGGCACCCGCGAGCGCGCTCAGGCCGAGGCCGATCGGACCCAGGTGGCGGCCCCGTACGACGGCGCCCACGGCCAGGCCGTACAGCGGGAAGTACATCAGCCAGTTGCCGCCGTACCCGGCCGCGAGACCCACGGTGAGCGCGCCCATCGCGAGCAGCGCGACCAGCGTCGCGCGCGACTCCCGCGCCCGCTTGTCGAAGGCGCGGAAGGCCACGCCGATGTAGAGGGAGTTGAAGACGAACAGGCCGATGCCGCCGATCCACGGGTTCGGCGTCTTGCCCTGGAGCAGGTGCGAGAACGCGCCGAGGCCCATGAGCAGCCACGGCAGCAGCGCGAAGCCGTTGGGCGGGCCCGACTGGACGACGGCGTCCGCCTCGCCCGCCCGCCGCTGCTCCCGCCAGAGCGCCTTCTGCTCCCGCCAGGAACCCCGCTGCTCCCGCCAGGACGCACGCTGCTCCCGCAGGTCGTGCGTCCGGCAGGTCACTCCGCGCTTCCAGGACATGTACTCGCTCCCCGTTCGGCCGGGCCCGCGTCCCCCGCGGTCCCCGCTCCGACAGTACGGAGCACGGGCGCCGCGGCGGCAGTGAGGTCCGTACCGCTTCGACCGGGACAAATGTCACCGATGGCGGTCCCGGACAGCTCCCGGCACTGGATCTGACGTGACGTCAGCACTCTTCCCAACCGTAGGACGCTGGGCTATACATGGGGCCATCGGCCTAGAACGCGTTCTAGAACGACCGGTGGACCGCACCCCGGCGAACCGGCGGAACGGACGCCCCGGCCGTCGCGGACGACCTCGGTGCGGCCGACGGTGCGGACGGTCGCACCGAGGTCTTGCTCCGGAGCACGCCAGGAACCCCGCCCCGTACGCCGCACCCCGCAGGACCCTCACCCGCAGCCCGCGAGGAGCCACCAGCCCATGCCCATCGATGCCGCGCAGGCCCTGGCCGCGAAGCCCCGCAGCGCCGAGATCACCTGGGACCACAAGGACATCCAGCTCTACCACCTGGGCCTCGGCGCGGGCGCCAACCCGGACCTCGCCGACCCCGCCACCGACGCCGACGAACTCCGCTACACCCTGGAGTCCCGGCTGCACGTCCTGCCCAGCTTCGCCACCGTCGCGGGCGCGGGCATGGGCATGATGGGCGGCCTCGCCGCGCCCGGCATCGACGTGGACCTCGCCGCCGTGCTGCACGGCGGCCAGCGCGTCGAACTGCACCGCCCGATCCCCGTCAAGGGCCGGGCCACCACCAGCTCCAAGGTCGCGGCGGTGTACGACAAGGGCAAGGCGGCCGTCCTCGTGCTGCGCTCCGAAGCGGCCGACGACGAGGGGCCGTTGTGGACCAGCGACGCGCAGATCTTCGTGCGCGGCGAGGGCGGGTTCGGCGGCGAGCGCGGCCCGTCCGGCCGCCCCGAGGCGCCGGACCGCCCCTTCGACCACACCGTGCTGCGCCCGGTCCGCCCCGACCAGGCCCTGCTCTACCGCCTGTCCGGCGACTGGAACCCGCTGCACGCCGACCCCGAGTTCGCCAAGCTCGCGGGCTTCGACCGGCCGATCCTGCACGGCCTGTGCACGTACGGGATGACGCTCAAGGCCGTCGTCGACACCGTCCTCGGCGGCGACGTGGGCCGGGTGCGGGCCTACCGCACGCGCTTCGCCGGGGTCGTCTTCCCCGGCGAGACGCTGCGCGTCGGCATGTGGGAGTCCGACGGCCTGGTGCGGGTCGCCGTCACGGCCGTCGAACGACAGGACGCACCGGTCCTCACGGACACCGTCGTGGAGCTCAACTGACGTCACGCACCGCTGGGACGACCCGCCGGGACGACCTGGCGGCACGACCCGCCGGAACGAGAGGAGCCGCACAGCCATGCGCGCAGCCGTACTGCACGAGACAGGCCAGGAGAAGCTCGATGTGCTCGACGACGTCGAGGCGGTGGGCTTCGGTCCGGGCAAGGCCAGGATCCGGGTACGGGCCACCGGACTGTGCCACTCCGACATATCCGCGATGAACGGCGTACTGCCGCAGCCCGCGCCGTTCGTGCCCGGCCACGAGGGCGCGGGCGAGATCCTGGAGGTCGCCGACGGCGTCACCCACGTCAAGCCCGGCGACCGGGTCCTGGTGTGCTGGCTCCCGGCGTGCGGGCAGTGCCCCGCGTGCCGCCGCGGCCAGACCCAGTTGTGCCTCGCCGGATTCATGAACGCGGGCACCCCCAACTTCCGCCGCTCCGGCGACAACTCGGACGTCTTCGGCTTCGCCGGTACGGGCACCTTCGCCGAGGAGATCGTCGTCGACGCGTCCTGCGCCGTGCCGATCCCCGACGACGTGCCGTTCGACATCGCGGCGCTGATCGGCTGCGGCGTCACGACCGGCCTCGGCGCCGCCATCAACACCGCCGACGTCGCCGCCGGTTCCGCCGTCGCCGTCATCGGCTGCGGCGGCGTCGGCATCTCCGCGATCCAGGGCGCCCGGCTCAAGGGCGCCGCCGAGATCGTCGCCGTCGACCCGGTCGCGTCCCGGCGCGAGGCCGCCCTCCGCTTCGGCGCCACCCAGGCCGTCGCCCCCGACGAACTCTCCGACGTCGGCCAGCGCCTGACCGAGGGCGAGGGCTTCGACTACGTCTTCGAGGTCGTCGGCAAGTCCGCGACGACCCGCAAGGCGTACGAGGCGACCCGGCGCGGCGGCACCCTCTGCGTCGTCGGCGCGGGCGCCATGGACGACCAGGTGCAGTTCAACATGTTCGAGCTGTTCTTCGACGAGAAGCGGATCCTGCCGTCGCTGTACGGGGGCGGGGACGTGCTCCGGTCGTACGAGCGGGCCATCGCGCTGTGGCGCGCCGGGCGCGTCGACCTGGAGAGCATGATCACGCACCGGGTGCGCCTCACCGAGATCAACGAGGCGCTGGAGCAGATGCGGTCGGGAGTGGCGCTGCGGACGTGCATCGAGATCTGAGGCGCGGTTCCGTCGGTCGCTGGTCGTTGCCAGGTGAGAGGAGTACGTACCCGTATGTCACTGCCACTTGAAGGGCTCACCGCCGTCGTCACCGGGGCGGGCCGCGGGCTCGGCCGGGCCGAGGCCCTGGAACTCGCCCGGCTCGGCGCGAGCGTCGTCGTCAACGACTTCGGGCAACCGGGCCGCGACGGGTCCGGCGAGGCGTCGGCCGCGCCCGCCGAGGAGGTCGCGGCGGCGATCCGCGAGGCCGGGGGCAAGGCCGTCGCCCACACCGGGGACGTCGCCGACCTCCAACAGGCCCGAGCGCTCGTCCAGTTGGCCGTCGACACGTACGGCAAGCTCGACGTCCTGGTCAACAACGCGGGCATCCTGCGGGACCGGATGATCTTCTCCATGACCGAGGACGAGTGGGACTCGGTGATCCGGGTCCATCTCAAAGGCCACTTCAACACCATCCGGTTCGCCTCCGCGCACTGGCGCGAGCGCTCCAAGGAGGCCGGTGGGCCCGTGTACGGGCGCATCGTCAACACCTCGTCCGAGGCCTTCCTCGCCGGGTCCGCCGGGCAGCCCAACTACGCCGCCGCCAAGGGAGGGATCGTCGGGCTCACCACCTCCACGGCGCTGGCCCTCGCCAAGTACGGCGTCACCGCCAACGCCATCTGCCCCCGGGCCCGGACCCGGATGACCTCCGACGTCTTCGCCGGGTTCGCCGAGCCGGGCGCGGGCGAGCTGGATCCGCTCGCTCCGGAGCATGTCGCCCCCCTCGTCGGCTATCTCGCCTCGCCTGCCGCGCGGCGGGTCAACGGGCAGGTGCTCGTCGTCCACGGGGGGATGGTCGCCGTCGTCGAACGGCCGCGGGTCGCGGCGCAGTTCGACTCCGTGGACGGAGTGTTCACGTTCCGGGAGCTGGATGAGGCGGTGTCGCCCTACTTCGCGTCCCGGCCGGAGGGGGAGACGTTCGGGGCGGCGGAGGTATTGGGGTTGCGGAGGGGGTGAGCTGGGGGCCCTGCCGAGGGCTTCCCCAACCCCGCCCCTTCCCGAAACCGGGGGCTGCCGCCCCCGGAACCCCGCTTGTCGGCGCTTCGCGCCTCGTCCTCAAACGCCGGACGGGCTACGGGAAGGGGTGCCCGCGCGCGGAGCGCGCTGATGGACGCAGCGGGGAGCCCCCAGCCGGGCCCCGGCCTCAGCTCATGCCCGCCTCACGCCGATGACGGCCCCGAGGAGCCGCCTCCTCGTCGTGCTCCGACACCGGCCCCCGGTGCCGACCGGCCCCCGTGGGATCGGCGCTCCCGGCGAGCGAAACCCGCTCCCGGGGATCCGGGCCACCCTGCTCCCACGGCTCGACAGCCACATTCTCGGTCATCAACAAACTCACCCCGTACCAAAGATCGTTCGTACAGCCGGGCGAGTCTAACCGGACCCGTCCCGCTCCCCGAGAGGCGCCTGCTGCAAGGGCACGGGCCGTGTCGCCCGCACGGCACCCACCACCCCCGTGACCTCGGCGGACGCGGCGGTGACGGGTTCGTCGGGCGGCCGGGGCGAGGGCACCTCGACGCGGGCCATCCCGCAGGGCACGGTCCCGGTGACGTACGGCAACTCCAGGATGCCGTCGCGTGTGCACCGCCCGGCTCCGGACAACCACCCTTCGGGGGCGGGGAGTTGGTGGACGCGCCGTTCGGCGGGCCGCCAACCGCACAGCCGGGGGGCGGAGTTGCCGGATCCGTCGTCCACCCGGAGGGCCACGGTGCAGCTCTCCGGCATGAGCACCTGCCCGGGCTGGATGGCGAACGGGGTCACCGCCCGCCCGGGCATCCGCAGGCATTCGGGAAAACGTACGGGCCGCTTACTCCCCAACACCCCCCAGCCGAGCCGTGTTTCGCCGGGCGCGTCCGAGCGGATGAGGAGCAGCCCGCTGTCGGCGTCGGCGAGGAGCAGCCGGTCGTCGCTGTCGGCGGCGATCTGGAGCAGCGGGGTCACCTCGCCGCCGCGTTCCAGGTCGACGGCCACCGTCTTCGTGGGGCCGTCCAGTTCGCGGTCCAGGGCGAGCATGCGGTTGGTGCGGTCGAGCCAGACGCCGCCGGTGCAGCGGCCGGGGATCTCGGCGAGGTGTTCGGGCCCGAACGAGCCGCCCGCGACCAGCCACACGGCGGTGGACCGCGCCCCGACGGCCAGCGCGTAGGCGTACGCGCCGCGCGGGGCGGGCGGCAGCAGGGTCAGGTCGGCGCCCTCGCACTCCACGCCGCCGAGCGGCACCTCCCCGGTGCTCGGCCCGGTGGGATACAGCAGCGAGAACAGATGCCGCCCGGCCGCCCGCCGGTGCACCAGCACCCGCCCGTCGGCCATCGGCAGCACCCGCGTACCGGGCTCCTCGGGCTGATGCGCGGGCAACGGCACCGCGTACGGCTCACTGCAGTCCAACGTCCACCGCTCCGGAAACCAGCACCCGTTCCGGTGCGCGAGCCGCGCCGCGTAGGCGCCGTCGGCGGTGATGGCGGGGGGCGGGGGGCTGAGGGTGGGGCCGAGGGCGGGAGCGGGTGTGGGGGGATGTTGGGGGGTTGGGGTGCTGGTCGCGGGGGATGCGGCTGCTTTGGGTCCGGGTTGGGTGGGTCCGGGTTGGGTGGGTGCGGGTTGGGTGGGTGCGGGCGGGGGCGGCACGGGTGCGGGCCGAGGGCTCGCCTGCTCGGGCGGGGCCGGGTCGGCTGCCCCGTGACGGTCGGCCGGGGTGTCCGCCCCGCAGGGGGGAGCCGTGGTGCTCGCCGGGCTGAGCGCAACCGGTATGCCCGTCTCGCCGAGAGCAAGGGGTACGCGTACCCAGCCGGGAGAAGCCGGTGCGCTCACCCGGCCGGAACGGTCCGCCCCGCCTGCCTCCCGCACGCCACGCCCACCTCCCGGCGGCGCGGTCCTCCCGTTGCTGCTCTCCGCCGGGCCCGGGGTCGAGACCGGGTCCGGGTCCCGCGCCGGACCCGGGACGACCACCACCCCCGCCCCGGCAACACGCTTCGTCCGAAAACCGGCCGCGGTCCCACTCCCCGGCAAGGCGGACGGCGGGGGCGGGGACACGGGTGAGGGCTCGGCCACAGGGGCTGTCATCTGGGGTCACCTCCGTCCGCGACGCTAGTTTTCGTACGTGGTGGCGGGGCGGGCGAGGCCACCCGCTTCACGCGTACGTGTGGCGAAGTGACGATTCGCCTGAGGGGGAGGGGGCGACTGTGCTGGCTGGAAACCGGCGCTTATGGTTAGGGGAACCTAAGTCCGCTCCGGGTCGGCGTCCGCGCCCGGCCCGAGCCCGGTGCCGGTCGCCCCCGCACGGCACCACCGCACAGCCCCTGGAGCACCGATGTCCGCACGCCCCCGCCCCCACCGCGGTACCGCCGCCGTCGCCCTCGCCGTGGCCGGTGCGCTCGCCCTGTCCGCCTGCGGGTCGGACGACGGCTCCGGGAAGTCCGACCGGGGCACCGGCAGCAAGGCCGTCGCGCAGGGCGGTGACGACTTCGCCAAGGCGGCCGAGAAGACGGCGAAGATGGGTACGAGCGCCAAGCCGGGCCAGTTCCCGCGCACCATCGAGCACGCCCTCGGCAAGACGGAGCTGAAGCGGGCGCCGAAGCGGGTCGTGGTCCTGGACGTCGGCGAGCTCGACAACGTGGTGTCCCTCGGTGTGCGGCCCGTCGGCTACGCCCCCACCGAGGGCGACGAGGGCATCCCCGCGTACCTGAAGAAGGACGCCGGCAGCCCGAAGAACGTCGGCACCATCAACGCGCTCAACCTGGAAGCGATCGCGAACCTCAAGCCCGACCTGATCCTCGGCAGCGAGCTGCGCGCCGCCAAGCTCTACCCGCAGCTCGCCAAGATCGCCCCGACCGTCTTCTCCGTCCGCCCGGGCTTCACCTGGAAGGAGAACTACCTCCTCAACGCCGCCGCGCTCGACAGGACCGCCGACGCCAAGGCCGAGCTGGGCGCGTACGAGAAGAAGGCGAAGGCCCTCGGCAAGGACCTCGGCCCCGACAAGCCCACCATCACGATGCTGCGCTACATGCCCGACCGCATCCGGCTGTACGCGAAGGCCTCGTTCGTCGGCACCATCCTGTCCGACGCCGGTCTGCCGCGGCCCAAGAACCAGCAGGTCAACGACCTCGCCGTGGAGATCAGCCCGGAGAACATCGACGATGCCGACGCCGACTGGATCTTCACCGGCGTCTACGGCGACGCCAAGAAGACCGGCCGCGCGGGCGCCGAGAAGAACCCCCTGTGGAAGAAGCTCGGCGCGGTGAAGGACGGCCGGGCCAAGGACGTCCCCGACGAGACCTGGTACCTGGGCCTCGGCGTGACGGCGGCCGACAAGGTCCTGGACGACCTGAGGAACCACCTCGCCAAGTAAGGGGCTCCAGCCGCCGGTGAAGATCACCGCCGCCCTCGACAGCGGCACCCGGACGCTGATCGGCCAGGTCCGCGAGCGCCGCGCCGGTTCAGGCGCACAGGGGGGCCAGGTAGCCTTTGTCCGTGCCCCGTCTGTCTGAAGTCATCGCCGCTCTCGACGCCCTGTGGCCCGCTGAGCGGGCCGAGCAGTGGGACGCCGTCGGCACCGTGTGCGGTGCTCCCGAGGCCGAGGTCTCGCGGGTCCTGTTCGCCGTCGACCCCGTCCAGGAGATCGTCGACGAGGCGGTGCGCCTCGGCGCGGACCTGCTGATCACGCACCACCCGCTCTATCTGCGCGGTACGACGACGGTCGCCGCGTCGACGTTCAAGGGCCGCGTCGTGCACGACCTGATCAAGCACGACATCGCCCTGCACGTCGCGCACACCAACGCCGACTCCGCCGACCCGGGGGTGAGCGACGCCCTCGCGGGCGCCCTCGGCCTGCGCGTCGTCGGCCCGCTCGTGCCGGACCCGGCGGACACCGCCGGGCGGCGCGGCCTCGGCCGGGTCTGCGAGCTCGAACACCCGCTGCCGCTCGCGGAGTTCGCCGAGCGTGCGGCCACCCGCCTGCCCGCCACGGCGCAGGGCATCCGGGTCGCGGGCGACCCCGCGCAGACCATCCGCCGGGTCGCCGTCAGCGGCGGCTCCGGTGACAGCCTCTTCGGCGCCGTGCGGGCCGCGGGCGTGGACGCGTTCCTCACCGCCGACCTGCGCCACCACCCGGTGTCGGAGGCCCGCGCCGAGGCGCCGCTCGCGCTGCTCGACGCCGCGCACTGGGCCACCGAGTGGCCCTGGTGCGAGCTGGCCGCGGCGCAGCTCGACGAGATCTCCGACCGGCACGGCTGGAGCCTGCGCGTCCACGTGTCGAAGACCGTCACCGATCCCTGGACCGCCCACGCGGCGTCGTCCACCACCACTCTCGCAGCGAGCGCTACGCGCGCGCCTTCCGATCCCGAATCCCTTGGAGCCCCCAACTGAACGCCGCGCCCGCCGACCAGATCCGTCTCCTCGACCTCCAGGACCTGGACGTACGCCTCGCGCAGCTCGCGCACAAGCGCGCGTCGCTGCCCGAGCACGCCGAGATCGAGTCCCTGACGAAGGACCTCACGCAACTGCGCGACCTGCTCGTCGCCGCGACGACGGAGGAGAGCGACTGCGCCCGCGAGCAGACCAAGGCCGAGCAGGACGTGGACCAGGTGCGCCAGCGCGCCGCCCGCGACCAGAAGCGCCTCGACTCCGGCGCGGTCAGCTCCCCGAAGGACCTGGAGAACCTCCAGAAGGAGATCGCCTCCCTCGCCAAGCGCCAGGGCGACCTGGAGGACGTCGTCCTGGAGGTCATGGAGCGCCGTGAGTCCGCGCAGGAGCGGGTGGCCGAGCTGACCGAGCGCGTCGGCTCCGTCCAGTCGAAGATCGACGACGCGACGGGCCGCCGGGACGCGGCGACCTCCGAGTTCGACAGCGAGGCCGCGAACATCACCAAGGAGCGCGCGCTCGTCGCCGGTTCGATCCCCGCCGACCTGCTCGCCCTCTACGACAAGGTGCGCGCGAAGCAGGGCGGCGTCGGTGCGGCCAAGCTCCACCAGCGGCGCTGCGAGGGCTGCCGCCTGGAGCTGGACATCACCGAGGTGAACGACATCAAGGCCGCGTCGCCCGACAAGGTCGTGCGCTGCGAGAACTGCAGCCGCATCCTGGTGCGCACCTCCGAGTCCGGTCTGTAAGGGGCGCGCACGGTGCGGGAGTTCATCGTCGAGGCCGACGGCGGGTCCCGGGGCAACCCGGGGCCCGCGGGGTACGGCGCGGTCGTCATCGACGCGGCGTCCGGGGAGACCCTGGCCGAGGCCGCGGAGTACATCGGCGTCGCGACGAACAACGTCGCCGAGTACAAGGGCCTGGTCGCCGGCCTCAAGGCGGCCCGCGCGCTGGACCCGGCGGCGAGCGTGCACGTCCGCATGGACTCCAAGCTCGTCGTCGAGCAGATGTCGGGCCGCTGGAAGATCAAGCACCCCGACATGAAGCCCCTCGCCGCCGAGGCCGCGCGGGTCCTGCCCGGCACCCAGGTGACGTACGAGTGGATCCCGCGCGAGCAGAACAAGCACGCGGACCGGCTCGCCAACGAGGCCATGGACGCGGGCAAGCGCGGCGAGCAGTGGTCGCCGTCGGCGTCCACCGCCGAGCTGGACCGGCCCGTGCGCACGGCGGGCGCCGGTGCGCCCGCCGGGCCGCCCGGGGACGCGGCGGCGGGGGCGGCGAAGGCGCGGGCCGCGCTGGCCGGGGCGGCCGCGGGGCGCGGCGCCGAGGCCGGGGGCGGTGGGTTCACCGCCGGTTCCCTCGGCGACGCGACCGCGGGGGCGCAGGGCTCGGCGGGCGTGGCCGATGTGGCCGACGTGCGGGCCGCGCGGTCCGTGGCGGCCGGGTCCGGCGCGGGTGCTGCCGCGAGCGGGGCCGGTGCGGTCGCCGCGGCCGACGTGCCCGGTACGGCGGTGCCGCCCGTCGGCTGGGGCGCCGCCGCCGACCTGGGCGCGCCCGCCACCTTCGTGCTCCTCCGGCACGGCGAGACCCCCCTCACGCCCCAGAAGCGCTTCTCCGGCAGCGGCGGGAGCAACCCCTCCCTCTCCGACGCCGGCCGGGAGCAGGCCGTCCGCGTCGCCGCCGCGCTGGCCGCGCGCGGCACCGTACAGGCCGTCGTCTCCTCCCCGCTCCTGCGCTGCCAGGAGACCGCCCGTACCGTCGCCGCCCGGCTCGGCCTCGACGTCCACCTCGAAGAGGGCCTGCGCGAGACGGACTTCGGGGACTGGGAAGGTCTCACCTTCGCGGAGGTGCGCGAACGGCAGCCCGACGAGCTGACCGCGTGGCTGGCCTCGCCGGACGTCGCGCCGCCCGGCGGCGAGTCCTTCGCCGAGGTCTCGACCCGCGTCGAGGCCGCCCGCGAAAAGCTCCTGGCCGCCTACGCGGGCCGCACCGTGCTGCTCGTCACGCACGTCACCCCCATCAAGACCCTCGTCCGCCTCGCCCTCGGCGCCCCGCCCGAGTCCCTGTTCCGCATGGAGCTCTCGGCGGCCTCGCTGTCGGCGGTGGCGTACTACACGGACGGCAACGCGAGCGTGCGGCTGCTGAACGACACGGCGCATCTGCGCTGAGGGCGCGGGGCGGGGCCGACGCGGCGTCGGCCGTACGCGGCGGTCCTCAGCGCAGGGCCGCCGCCGCGCGGGCCAGGGACTCCACCCGCGCCCAGTCCTTGGCCGCGACCGCGTCCGCCGGGAGCATCCAGCTGCCGCCCACGCAGCCCACGTTCCGCAGGGCGAGGTAGTCCGGGGCGGAGGCCGCCGAGATGCCGCCCGTCGGGCAGAAGCGGGCCTGGGGGAGCGGACCCGCGAGGGACTTCAGATACGGCGTACCGCCCGCCGCCTGGGCCGGGAAGAACTTCATCTCCTCGACACCGTGCTCAAGCAGCGCGACGACCTCCGAGGTCGTCGAGACGCCCGGCAGGAACGGTACGCCCGACGCCTTCATCGCCGCCAGGAGCGTCGGCGTCCAGCCGGGGCTGACCAGGAAACGGGCGCCCGCGTCGACGGCGTCCTCGACGTTCCCCGCCGAGATGACCGTGCCCGCGCCGACGACCGCGTCCGGGACCCCGTCCGCGATGACCCGGATCGCGTCCAGGGCCACGGGTGTCCGCAACGTCACCTCGATCGCCGGGAGGCCGCCCGCGACCAGGGCGCGCGCCAGGGGGAGGGCGTCCGCCGGGTCGTCGATGACGACGACGGGGACGACCGGGGCGAGGTCCAGCACGGAGGCCTTGGCGGCGGCAGCGGGGTTCATGGCCTCATCGTGCCCGCGGCGCGCGCCCTGCGCAAAGGTCGTTGCATTCTCCGCAACGCGGACCGGGGCTGCCCCGGCAGGAACCCCCCCGCACCCTCAGTGGATCTCCCGCACCACCACGTCCAACGCCCACGCCCGCCCGGCCCGCGAGGGCGCCTCCGCCTCCACCACGTACCCCAGATCCCGCAACGCGGAGACGAGCTCGGCGGGCCCCGCGGGGGAGATGCCCGCGGTCAGCAGGCCCCGCACCAGGCGCCCCTTGGTCGCCTTGTTGAAGTGGGACACGACGGACCGCCGCTCGACCCCGTCGACGACCTGGGAGTGCAGCACCCGCACGGTGGCGGTCCGCCCGGCCACCTCCCCCTTGGGCTTCCACGCGGAGGTGTACGCGGAGGAGCGGAGGTCGAGGACGAGCCCGTCGCCGGCGGCCTCGGGCAGCACGGCCGCCATGGGCCCGCGCCAGTGCGCGCCGAGGGCGCCCAGAGCGGGCAGCTTGACGCCCATGGAGCAGCGGTAGGAGGGGATCCGGTCGGTGACGCGGACGGCACCCCAGAGGCCGGAGAAGACGAGGAGCGAGCGGGCGGCACGCCGCTTGGCGGCGGCGTCGAGGGAGGCGAGGCCGAGGGCGTCGTAGAGGACACCGGTGTAGATCTCCCCGGCGGGCCGCGCCCCGGCGGTCCGCAGCTCGGCGTTCTTGCCGACCTCCCCGCGCAGCCCCTCGCTGAGCCCGAGCACCGCACACGCCTTGTCCTCGTCGGCCACGCACAGCTCGACGAGTTCGTCGAGGACGGCGGCGCGCGCGTCGGCGAGCCCGGGCAGGGACAGCGACTCCGGCTTCAGGGGCGCTCCGCGTCCGGACGGGGCCTTGCCTTCGGACGGCGGCAACAGGACGAGCACGATCGCTTCTCCGTTTTCCTTCTTGGCCGGGCACGGGACCCGTCGGCCGTCCTCGCGGCCGGATACGGGCCCTGTCAGCCGGGTGCGTGCGGGGGGGGTGCGGCCCCCGCGAAAGCGTACGGGGTGCCGACCCCCGGCCCCCGCCATACGCTCGGTGCATGCCCCGCCGCCACCTGCATGTGACCGGCGCAGCCGAGGCTCCGCTGCGGGCCGCGCTGCGCGCTCTGCGCGCCGAGCTGGACGTACCGGAGGCTTTTGCGGCCGACGTGCTCGCCGAGGCCGAGCGCGCCGCGGCGGCGCCGCGGCTCCCGGCCGAGGACGCGACCGGCGTCCCCTTCTTCACCGTCGACCCGCCGACGTCCGTCGACCTGGACCAGGCGATGCACCTGTCGCGAAGGGCGGGCGGCGGCTTCCGGGTGCGGTACGCGATCGCGGACGTGGCCGCGTACGTCACACCGGGTGGACCGCTGGACGCGACGGCGCACCGCCGCGTCACCACCCTCTACTTCCCCGACGGCAAGGTCCCCCTGCACCCCACCCCGCTCAGCGAGGGCGCCGCCAGCCTGCTCCCGGACCAGACCTGCCCGGCCGTCCTGTGGACCCTGGACCTGGACGCGGAGGGCCGCACCGCCCGCACCGACGTGCGCCGCGCCCTGGTCCGCAGCCGCGCCAAACTCGACTACGAGGGCGTCCAGCGCGCCATCGACGCGGGCACCGCCGAGGAGCCGGTCGCCCTGCTCGCCGACATCGGGCGGCTGCGCGAACAACGGGAGGCCGAGCGCGGCGGCATCTCCCTGAACGTGCCCGAGCAGGAGGTCACCGAGCAGGACGGCACCTACGCGCTCGGCTTCCGCGCCCCGCTGCCCGCCGACGGCTGGAACGCCCAGATCTCCCTCCTGACCGGCATGGCCGCCGCCGACCTCATGATCGCCTCCGGCACCGGCGTCCTGCGCACCCTGCCGCTCGCCCCCGACGGCGCCGTCACCCGCCTGCGCCACACCGCGAAGGCCCTCGGCATCGACTGGCCGCACCACGTCCCGTACGCCGGCCTCGTCCGCTCCCTCGACCCGCGCGACCCGCACCACGCGGCGTTCCTCCAGGAGTGCACGACGCTGCTGCGCGGCGCCGGGTACACGGCGTTCAGCGGCGGCGAGGTCCCCGAACTGACGACGCACGCCGCGGTGGCCGCCCCGTACGCCCACTGCACCGCCCCGCTGCGCCGCCTCGTCGACCGCTACGCCGCCGAGCTCTGCCTCGCCGCCTGCGCGGGCGCCGAGCCGCCGGACTGGGTCCTCGCCGCCCTGCCCGAGCTGCCCCGGGAGATGGCCGACGGCACCCGCCGCGCCAACGCCGTGGAGCGCGGCTGCGTCGACATCGTCGAGGCGGCGCTCCTGAAGGACCGGGTGGGGGAGGTGTTCGACGGGGTGGTGGTCGACGTGAAGGAACGCGAACCGGGGGTGGGGACGGTGCAGTTGGCGGAGCCCGCGGTGGTCGCCCGCATCGAGGCGGGTCCCGGCGGTGCGGGCGGCTCCGCCGGGCTGCCACTGGGGGAGCGGCTGCGGGTGCGGCTCACGCAGGCTGATCCGGGACGGGCGAAGGTGCTGTTCGCTCCGGCGTGAGGGGGTGCGAGGCGGTCGGCGTGCGGTCGCCCGGACGGGTCCTGCCCGCCTCCTCGGTACGGGTCCGTGCGAGCGCGTCGACCAGGGCGCGCGGGTCGTCGGCGTGCAGCCGCACCACGCGGGCCCGCGCGGGCAGTCCCAGCGGCCGTACGAAGGCGACGGGCCGGGCGAGTTCGACGGTGACGGTGGTCTGGCTGCCGACGGCGATGTCGACGACGCCGTCCGCATGGATCTGAACGGTGCGCCCCTCGGGGTAACGCCGCTCGACCCTGACCCGCGCCATGTCGGCGGCCGGAATCCGCAGATCGACGAACTGCCCGTACCGCACCCGCAACGACCCGTCCACGCCCACCACATGGGGCCGGGTCACGGACGCCGCGTGCAGCGCCACGATCTGCAGAACGGTGTAGACGTCCACGAACAGCAGCGCGGCGTGCACGAGGGGCCACGGCACGATCAGCGCGAGGACGACGGTCTCCACGACCGCCACGAAGGCGAAGCCGAAGAGCAGGGCGGTCTGCGGCCCGGTGTACGCCGCCGGGCGCGCCCCCGCCCCCACGCCGTGCCGCCGCCGGGCCACCCACAGCGCGAGACTGTGGAACCCCCGCAGCTCGTGCGCGGCGAGCCGCCGCACGACCCGGACCAGGCGCGTCACGGCGTCCACCCCGTCCGCCCGGTGAGCACCGTCAGCATCTCCCGGACGGCCGCCGCCTGGGCGGGCGCGAAGTCGTCGAGGAACGCCTCGCCGAAGGCGCTGCCCGGGCCGGGGTCCGTCCGGGCCGGGGAGCCGTCCTCGCGGCCCTCGCCCCCGTGTACGAGGGCCGCGAGGAGGTCGTCGGGGACGATGGCCGCGAGGTCCTTGCCGAGCGGCTCGACCCGCGGGTCGTCCGGCGACGCGTCGGCGATGTCGTCCATGCGGGCGTACAACTCCCGTAGCCGAGCCGCGAGTTCGGGGTCGTCGGCGAGCTCGCTCAGGGCCTGGTAGATGCGGTCGCGGCGGTCCGGGTCGGCGGTGGCGTCGAACAGCGCCAGGTGTTCCAGGTCCTTGGCGGCGGTCGCCGACTCGGCCGGGCTGAACCGCCCGAACAGCTCCGCGAGCCCCGGCGAGACCGGCCCCTCGCCCGGCAGCAGCCCCTCCCGCGACATCTGCAGCAGCTCGGCGAGCCGCTCCCGCCGCGCCCTGATGTCCGCCTCCTGCCGGGCCAGATCATCGTCCAGCTCGGCGAGGACCTCGGTGAGCTCACGCCCCACGTCGTCGGCGAGCACGTCCCGCACCTCGTCGAGGCCGAGACCCAGCTCGGTGAGCCGCCGCACGCGCGCCAGCAGGATGGCCTCACGCAGCCCGTACTCGCGGTACCCGTTGGGCCGCCGCGCGGGCTCCGGCAACAGCCCGAGATGGTGATAGTGCCTGATGGCGCGCGTCGTGAGCCCGACGGCAGCCGCGATCTCTCCGATCCGCATGCCTCCAGTAGAAACGTTGACGCTACGGCAAGGTCAAGCACGCTTCGCGGCGCGGCCCCTCCGGCAACCATCCAGCCCCTCCGGCGTCTGAGGAGCGGGGTCCGGGGCGGAGCCCCGGTTTCGGGAAGGGGCGGGATCGGGGAGAGCCCCGCAGGGTCCGTCCGGAACGGCGTGGACCCGGCAGCGGCATGAAAAACGGGCGTGGAAGCGTTGAACGGTGAACCGGACGCGGAGAGGACGAGGGCACATGGCGCACACGAAGCAGGCCTTCACCCCCGCCGACCGCGCAATCTGGACCCGTGCCCCCCTGGGCACCGACACCACCCTCGATCTCCTCACCGCCCGCTTCGACCGCCACCGTTACGCCCCGCACTACCACGAGGAGTTCACCGTGGGCGTCTGCGTCGGCGGCAGCGAGATCATCGACTACCGTGGCGGCCGCCTCGACGTGGGCCCCGGCGCCGTCGTCGTCCTGGCCCCCGGCGAGACCCACACCGGCCGCCCCGGCCCCGGCGGCGGCTACGCGTACCGCGCGATGTACCCCGCGGTGCACCTCTTCGCCGACGGCGCCCGCGCCCTGCCGCACTTCCGGCAGGCGGTCCTCGACGACCCGCAGCTCGCGGCGGCGCTGCGGGCGGCGCACACGGGGCTGAGCAGGGCCCCGGCCCGGGGAGCGGAGATCCTGGACCCGGCGGCGGACGTCCCGGACCTCCTGACCGCCCTGGCCGCCGAGACCCGCCTGACCGAACTGTTCGCCGCCCTGGCGCGACGCCACGCGGAGGCGCGCCCCCTCCGCGCCGGAGACCGCGGCCGCGAGGGCACCGCCGTCCCGGGCACCACCGCCATCGCCCGGACCGTCCGCGACCGTCTGGCCGACAGCGTCCTGGCACCCCCCACCCTCACCGAACTGGCCACCGAACTGGGCCTGTCCCGCTACCAACTCCTGCGCGCCTTCCGTACGACGACGGGGATGCCGCCGTACGCGTGGCTGGCGCAGTACCGCGTCGGGCGGGCGCGCGGCCTCCTGGAACGCGGACTGCGCCCGGCGGCGGTGGCGGGCCTGGTGGGCTTCGCCGACCAGGCGCATCTGACGCGCTGGTTCCGGCGGGTGGTGGGGGTGACACCGGCGGCGTACCGCGACAGCGTGCGCGCCGCGACGGCCCCGACGCGCCGGGACGAGGCGGGCCCGGCGACCGCAACGACGTTCAAGACGTAACCAACCGTCCTGTCCGAAACTCGCCGCATGACTGCACGCGGCTGGCTTCTCTTCTCCTTCATGGGTGTCCTGTGGGGCATTCCGTACCTCATGATCAAGGTGGCGGTGGACAGCGATCTGACGCCGTCGATGGTGGTGTTCACGCGCTGCGCCCTGGGCGCCGCGCTGCTGCTCCCGTTCGCGATGCGCCAGGGCGGCATGCCCGCCGTACTGCGTACGCACTGGCGTCCGATGCTGGCCTTCGCGGCGGTGGAGATCCTCGGCCCGTGGTGGACCCTGACGGACGCGGAACGCCACCTGTCCAGCTCCACCGCCGGCCTGCTGATCGCCGCCGTCCCGATCATCGGCGCCCTCCTGGCCCGCTTCTTCGGAGACACGGAACGCCTCGGACCGCGCCGGGTGACGGGCCTGGCGCTCGGCTTCGCCGGGGTGGCGGTGCTGACGGTCCCGCACCTGACGGGCGGCGACGCCTGGTCCCTGACGGAGGTCCTGCTCACGGCGCTCGGCTACGCGATCGCCCCCTTGATCGTGGCCCGCCACCTCAAGGACGTCCCCACCCTGCAACTGATAGCGCCCTGCCTGACCCTCGCCGCCCTGGTCTACGCCCCCGCGGCGGCGGCGACCTGGCCCGACACGCTCCCGGACGGCAAGACCCTGGCGGCGCTCGCGGGCCTGGGAGTCATCTGCACGGCGCTCGCCTTCATCGTCTTCCTCGAACTGATCCGCGAGGCGGGCCCGACACGGGCGGTGGTCTTCACGTACATCAACCCCGCCGTCGCCGCAGCGGCGGGCTTCGCCTTCCTCGACGAGTCCCTCACGGCGGCCTTCGCCGCCGCCTTCACCCTGATCCTCGCCGGATCCTTCCTGGCCACGGCAGCCACCGGCACCCGGCCCGCACCCCGGCGGGTACCATGGTCGACACGGCAGACGAGCCGGGCGGACGGCCGCGTGGAGGTCCTTGTGGATCTCCCCGAGGAACGTCCGGGCTCCACAGGGCAAGGTGGTGGCTAACGGCCACCCGGGGTGACCCGCGGGACAGTGCCACAGAGAACAGACCGCCGGGGACCTCGGTCCTCGGTAAGGGTGAAACGGTGGTGTAAGAGACCACCAGCGCCTGAGGTGACTCAGGCGGCTAGGTAAACCCCACCTGGAGCAAGGTCAAAAGGAAGCGCCTCTTCGCGAGAAAGGCGCTTCTGCGCGGACGACCGAGGGCTGCCCGCCCGAGTCCGCGGGTAGACCGCACGAGGCCGGCAGCAATGCCGGCCCTAGATGGATGGCCGTCGCCCCGACGGCCGCGAGGCCCCGGGGAACAGAACCCGGCGTACAGCTCGGCTCGTCTGCTTCTTCCGCTTCTTCCGCGTCGGCTTTTCCACGCCAACCCTCGGATTCTCCGCGTCGCCCCTCGGACTCTCCCTGCCGGGCCGCTCGCCCGCCGGGCGCCTCTCGTGCGCACGCCGGACATGGAGCGCTTTCGCGTCGCGCCATGCATGGCTCCAAGATGCTGCCAGCTCATGGCCCGGTGGCCGTGGCACTGTGTCCTGACGAGACGAACTCACCCCCGTGCCCTCCTCCGGCGGCGTCTCCGACGTGTGCCATGGGTGCGGGGGTGCCTCGACTGCGCCATCCTGGCGCCTGTGGCATGGCCAGAGGTTACATCTAACTCCCGGTGCTGTCCGGCCTTCTTGGAGGGCTGAACCGCCTACTCTGGCGACCCGTCCCGTACGTCTGAACGTATGTGGCGCCATCATGGCTCGTCATGGCGCCAAGATTTGTGTCATGATGGCGGCATGGACCTCGCGCTGCATGTGGACAGTCCCCGGCGCACGTTCGTGGCCGTCGCTGTCGCGGGCGGTGCGGACCTGTGTGCCCCCGCAGGATCTCCCGCCGGATCGCTGGAGTCGGCCGCTGAGCCGGCCCCGGCGGACACCCCGCCGGGATGTCTCGGTCGCGCTCACCCGCGAAGCCGGGCCGAGGACGGTCGACGCCGGGGCGCGGCCGGCGTCGCACCAGCCTTGCGCACCGCGTCCACCACGCACAACACCGTTGTACGAGCAGGCCGTTCGCCAACCGCCCAGGCCGGTGACACGACCATGAACCGCACAGACCGACCTTCGCAACAGCCACGAAAAGGAGGGGCATCATGACCGCGACCGCCCATATGGCCGGCCAGCCCAAGGGGATCTCAGCCCTCGGACTGCGCAAGGCATACGGAGAGAAGGTCGTACTCGACGGGGTCGACCTGGAGGTGCCGGCGGGAACGGTCTTCTCCCTGCTCGGTCCCAACGGTGCGGGAAAGACCACCACCGTGCAGATCCTGTCCACGCTCATCTCCGCCGACGCGGGGCAGGCGCAGGTCGCGGGGCACGTGCTGGACCGGGAGCCGGACGCGGTCCGGGCCGAGATCGGTGTGACCGGGCAGTTCTCGGCGGTGGACAACCTGCTGACCGCCAGGGAGAACATCATCCTGATGGCCGACCTGCACCACCTGCCCCGCAACGAGGGCAAGCAGCGGGCCGCCGCGCTGCTCGAGCGGTTCGACCTGACCGAGGTCGCCGACAAGCCCGCCATCACCTTCTCCGGCGGCATGCGGCGCAAGCTCGACCTCGCCATGACCCTGGTCGGCAGGCCGAGCATCATCTTCCTCGACGAGCCGACGACCGGCCTCGACCCCCGCAGCCGCCGCAACCTGTGGCAGATCATCCACGACCTCGTCGCCGAGGGCACGACGATCTTCCTCACCACGCAGTACCTGGAAGAGGCCGACCAGCTCGCCGACCGGATCGCCGTCCTCGACGGCGGGAAGATCGTCGCCGAGGGCACGGCGGCCGAGCTCAAGCGGCGCATCCCGGGTGGCCACATCCGACTCCAGTTCGCCGATGTGCACCGCCTCGACGTGGCGGCCCGCGCCCTGGGCCAGGCCCTGCGCGACGACGAAGCGCTCACGCTCCAGGTCCCCAACGACGGGAGCATCCCGGCGCTGCGCACCGTGCTCGACCGGCTGGACGCCGCACAGATCGAGGCCGAGGCGCTGACGGTGCACACACCCGATCTCGACGATGTCTTCCTCGCTCTGACCGGCAACCAGGTTCCCGGCCAGGTATCTGACAACACGGAACTTGCGAAGGAGTCCCTGCGATGAGCACTTCCGCGTACGCCGTGCGTGACTCGATGACGATGTTGCGCCGCAATCTGAAGCACATGTACCGCTATCCCACGATCACGCTCTCCGTCGCGGCCATGCCGGTCGTGATGCTGCTGCTCTTCGTGTACGTCTTCGGCGGTGCGATCGGAAACGGCCTCGGACTGCCGGGCGCCTCGAACGACCGTGGCGAATACACCAACTTCGTCGTTCCCGGCATCATCTTGATGGCGGTCACCTCCGGCGGCGTCACGACCGCGGTGTCCGTGTGCACGGACATGACCGAAGGCATCATCAACCGCTTCCGCACCATGGCCATCTCCCGTGCCTCCGTGCTGGTGGGGCATGTGGTCGGCAGCGTCATCCAGACCATGATCAGCCTTGTCTTCGTCCTCGGCCTCGCGTTCGTGGTGGGCTTCCGGCCGGACGCCTCCCCCATCGAGTGGCTCGCCGCCATCGGCCTGCTCGTGCTGCTCGCCTTCGCCGTCACCTGGCTGTCGGCCGCGATGGGCATGGGAGCCAAGACCATCGAGACGGCGAGCAACGCGCCCACCCCGCTGACGTTCCTGCCGTTCCTCGGCAGCGCCGTGGTCACCCCCGACTCGATGCCGGTCGGGCTCCGCTGGTTCGCCGAGTACCAGCCCTTCACCCCGATCAACGAGACGCTCCGCGGGCTGATGCTGGGCACCGAGATCGGCAACGACGGTCTGAAGGCCATCGCCTGGTGCCTCGGCCTCATCGTGGTCGGCTACCTGTGGGCGCGGGCGGTCTTCAACCGCGAGACCACGCGCTAGCCCGTGGGCCGGGCGGGCCGCGTCCGAGAGCCGACATACTGATGCCCTGAGCCGGAGACCTCCGGCTCAGGGCACTCGTGTGTCCTGTCCTGCCGACGGGACAACTCCCCCTCCTGCTGCCCCTGCCGCGCCGCCTCCCCGCCGCGTGCCTCCTCTTGTCCCGCTTCTCGTCGACGCGATCGATGCCGACTGATAGCAATGAGGTCATCCCAGATCGGCGCGGCCGGTGATCCGCGGGTAATGCGCCCCGGCCCGGATTGCACGGCAACCACCTCGAAAGAAGGTCAACCAATGCATGCGACTCGACTCGACGGGCGGGTCTACGAGACGGCAGAACGGTTGCTGCGGCACAATCGCCGGGACCTCGTCCTCGGGACCAATATCAGGCCGCGCTGGATCGAGGACGGGTCTCGCTTCTGGTACACCGTCGGAACTCCCGAGGGGAAGCGCTTCATTCAGGTCGACACCAAAGCGGGTGTCAGGGATGTCGCATTCGATCACAAGAGGCTCGCGGGCGCGCTGGCCAAGGAATCGGGACAGGAAGTCGATGCGGCTGCACTGCCGTTCTTCGCTGTCGAACTGACC
Source organism: Streptomyces flavofungini (assembly GCF_014650815.1). Taxonomy (GTDB): domain Bacteria; phylum Actinomycetota; class Actinomycetes; order Streptomycetales; family Streptomycetaceae; genus Streptomyces; species Streptomyces flavofungini. Next base: position 13,137 of record NZ_BMVR01000001.1, on the reverse strand, counting down.
ACGGGTGCGGTGGAATTCGATGCTTTCGGCGAGCATTGGCGGGTATCCCTCGACGACTACGCATGCCGGAAGACCGAGGGTGCCCCGCCCGGAAACCCTCTCGAAGTCCCTTCGCCGGACCGTAAATTCGCCGTGTACCGCGCCGGTCACGATCTCCGCGCGCGTTCCCTGGACGGCAGCCGCGACTGGGCGCTGACGTCCGACGGCACCGAGGACGTCGACTACGGCGCGAGCCCCGACTACCTCATGTACTCCACCCTGCTGGCGAAGGTCGGACTTCCCCACCTGCCGCCCTGCGTCGCGTGGTCGCCCGACGGGACGCGGCTGCTGACCCACCGCACCGACAACCGGGGTGTCCGCCGCACGCACCTGGTGGACTCCGCCCCCGCCGCGGGGGGCGAGCCGAGGCTGCTGAGCCAGCGGTACCCCCACCCCGGGGACGACAGCTCGACCGTCGCCGAGTTCGTGGTGATCGACATCGAGAACGGCACGGTCGTCACCGCACAGGCGGACCCGGTGGGGATGTCGGTGATGTCGCCGATCTTCCGCCGGTGGGCGTGGTGGGCGGAGGACGGGTCCGCGGTGTACTACCTGGGCTGGGGACAAGAAGGCGTCCACACCCTGAGCCTGTACCGGCTCGACCCGGAGTCCGGCGAGGTGCGGACCGTGGTCAGCGAGACCGGTGAGACGCGGGTGGAGCCCGCGCAGCGGGAGCTGCAGCAGCCGATGGTCAGGCTCCTCTCGGGCGGGCGGGAGCTGCTCTGGTACTCGCAGCGGGACGGGTGGGGCCACCTCTACCTGTACGGGACCGACTCCGGTGAGCTGCGCGGGCAGGTGACGTCGGGCCCGTGGGCGGTGCAGGAGATCCTGCGCGTCGACGAGGAGCGGCGGGTGGTCCACTTCATCGCGTCCGGGCTCGTCGAGGAGGACCCCTACCGCCGGACCGTGTGCCGTGTGAACCTGGACGGAACCGGGTTCGCCAAGGTCACTGACGACGCGTTCGACCACGTCGTCACGGTGGCGGAGAACGGGGAGTTCTTCATCGACTCCGCGTCCACGACGGACACCCCGCCGACCGCCACCGTCCGCGACTGGGACGGAAAGGCGCTCGTCGAACTGGAGCGTGCCGACATCACGCGGCTCACCGCGTGCGGCTGGAGCGCGCCGGAGCGGTTCCGGGCGACCGGCGCCGACGGGGAGACGGAGATATACGGCCTGCTGTACCGGCCGCACGGGTTCGACCCCAGCCGCCGGTACCCCGTCATCGACCACCCCCACGCCCTCCCGATGGACAACCGGGTCAGCCCGTCGTTCGATCCCGGCTGGTACGGGTACGAAGCCGAGGCGCTCGCCGCGCTGGGCTTCGTCGTGATTGCGGTGGACGGGGCGGGCACGCCCGGGCGCGGCAAGGAGTTCCACGACGCCACCTACGGCAAGCTGGCCGCCGGCCTGGCCGACCACGTGTCGGCGGTGCGCGAACTGGCTGCGACCCGGCCCTGGATGGACCTGGACCGGGTGGGGGCGACCGGCACCTCGGCGGGCGGGTTCGCCGCTCTGCGGGCGCTGCTCGACTTCCCCGAGCTGTTCAAGGTCGGCGTCGCGGAGTCCGGGATGCACGACTTCCGCTACCTCGACAAGGAGCACGCCGAGGCCTACCACGGCCCCTTCGACGAGGCCGCCTACGCCGCGACGTCCAACGTGGACATCGCCGACCGCCTCGAAGGGAAGCTGCTGCTGCTCCACGGCGGCCTGGACGACCGTGTCTCGCCCGACCTGACGCTCCGGCTCGCCGATGCCCTGATCGCCGCGGACAAGGATTTCGATCTGGTCATCGTCCCCGGAGCCGATCACATGTACTTCGGCTACGAGCATTACGTGAACCGGCGTAAGTGGGACTTCCTCGTCCGCCATCTCCTCGGTGTGGAGCCTCCGGCCGATTACCGGCTCTCTCCGGTGCCGATGGACATGGAAGCCCTTGCGGAACTGTTCGGCTGAGAAACACATCGCATCGCACAAAGCGGCCGTCGCGGGAACATCCTGCGGCGGCCGTTTTGTGTGCTCATGAATAGCGCGCCGACGGCGGCAGCTCCGGTAAGCACCTCGGAATCCCGAGCGGTCCTCAAAAGTGGCCCGAGAATAGAAGCTTGATAGATCCCGGCGTCAGTGTTGGCGATAAGTGACGCACGCGCCTGGAATTCAGGCCGACAACTGGACCAGAGGTGCTGGGATGAGTACGAAGAACCCTGACAGGGTCGTGATCGTAGGCGGCGGTACGGCGGGGTGGATGACTGCCTCTTACTTGAAGAAGGCATTCGGCGACAAGATTTCGGTAACCCTCGTTGAGTCCGGCAAGATCGGCACGATCGGGGTCGGCGAAGCGACCTTCAGCGATATCCGGCACTTCTTCGAGTTCCTCGACCTCAAGGAAGAGGAGTGGATGCCGGCGTGCAACGCCACCTACAAGCTGGCCGTCCGGTTCCAGGACTGGCGGCGCAAGGGGCATCACTTCTACCACCCGTTCGAGCAGATGCCCACGGTCAACGGGTTCCCGCTGACCGACTGGTGGCTGCAGGACGGCCCCACCGACCGGTTCGACACCGACTGCTTCGTCATGGCGAACCTCTGTGACGCCGGACGCAGCCCGCGCTTCCTGGACGGCTCGCTGATCGACCAGGGGTTCGCCGAGGGCGCCAAGGAGCTCTCCGGTCTCACCATGTCGGAGCACCAGGGCAAGACGCAGTTCCCGTACGCCTACCACTTCGAGGCGGCGCTGCTCGCCAAGTACCTCACCAAGTACTCGACGGACCGCGGTGTGCACCACATCATCGACGAGGTCCAGGACGTGCGGCTCGACGAGCGCGGGTGGATCGACCACATCGTCACCAAGGACCACGGGTCCCTCGAGGGCGACCTGTTCGTCGACTGCACCGGGTTCCGGGGCGTGCTCCTGAACAAGGCGCTCGAAGTGCCGTTCATCTCCTACCAGGACACGCTGCCCAACGACAGCGCGGTCGCCCTCCAGGTCCCGCTGGACATGGAGAAGCGCGGCATCAACCCGTACACCCAGGCCACCGCGCAGGACGCGGGCTGGATCTGGACGATCCCGCTGTTCGGGCGGATCGGCACGGGCTACGTCTACGCCAAGGACTACCTCTCGCCGGAGGAGGCCGAGCGCACGCTGCGCGAGTTCGTCGGCCCGGAGGCCGCCGAGGTCGAGGCCAACCACATCCGGATGCGGATCGGCCGCAGCGAGCAGTCGTGGAAGAACAACTGTGTCGCCATCGGCCTGGCCAGCGGCTTCGTCGAGCCGCTGGAGTCGACCGGGATCTTCTTCATCCACCACGCGATCGAGCAGATGGTGAAGCACTTCCCGGCCGCCGACTGGAGCCCGGAGCTGCGCAAGAGCTACAACTCGTCCATCGCCAACGTCATGGACGGCGTACGGGAGTTCCTGGTCCTGCACTACCAGGGCGCGGGTCGCGACGACACCCAGTACTGGAAGGACACCAAGACCCGGGCCGTCCCGGACGGGCTCGCCGAGCGCCTGGAGCGCTGGAAGGTGCAGCTGCCCGACTCGGAGAACGTCTTCCCCTACTACCACGGCCTGCCGCCGTACTCCTACATGTGCATCCTGCTCGGCACCGGCGCCATCCCGGCCAGGGCGACGCCCTCCCTGGGCATGTCCGACACCGCGGCGGCCCACAAGGAGTTCGCGGCCATCCGTGACAAGTCGCGGCACCTGATCGAGACGCTGCCGAGCACCTACGAGTACTTCGCGTCGATGCGTGAACGGTCGTGACTGACTTCCTGCTGACGGGGGTCCATGTTGCCGCGGCCCTGGCCGTCGTGCTGGTGATCGGCTATGCCGGTCGGAGCGCGGCGCGCCTGCTGCGGCAACCGGAAACCGTGGGTGAGATCGTGGCAGGCCTGCTCGCCGGGCCTGCCGCGGTGGCACTCCTCGGCCGCTCGAAGTTCGACGCGGTGCTGCCGGGCGACGTCCTCGACATCATGAAGCTGGTGGCCGAAGTCGGCCTGGTGCTGTTCCTCGTCGGGCTGGCGCACAAGCTCCGGCTCGGTGCCCACCGGAGTTCGTTGCGGACGTCCGCGTGGCTGGTGGCGGGCGGACTCGTGCCCGCCATGTTCTCCGGCGTGCTGTTCGCCGGCTGGATCCTCCTGTCGGACGACCCCGATGTCCGGGGCAGCGCACCGCTGCCCGCCTTCGTGTTGATGTGCGCCGTGGCGCTGTCGATCACGGCGGTGCCCGTGCTGGCGAGGATCCTCGCCGAGCGGAACGCGACCGACACCCTGGAGGGACGCCTGTCGATGACCGCAGCCGTGGTCATCGACACGGTCGGCTGGCTGCTGTTGTCCGTGGCGGTCGGGCTCAGCACCGGCGAGTTGAACGGATTCGTCCAGTCCGTCGTGGTGCTCGGCGGGGGCGCGGCGGCGGCGTTGGGAGTGCGCAGCGCTCTGCGTACCCGGGCCGCCCACAACCTGTGCGAACAGCGGCCCCTCGTCACCGCGGTGCTCCTGGGCGCGATCGCGCTCACCATGGCGCTCACCGTGGAACGGCTGGGTCTCACCGCGATCTTCGGAGCGGTGCTCGTCGGTCTCGCCCTGCCGCCGGACGGCCCGTGGCAGCAGGTGGCCAACAGGGTGACGAACCTGGGCCGAGGCATGATCCCGTTCTTCTTCGTGGTGACGGGAGTGACCGTGTTCGCGGGCGGCATCGGCCCGCTGCCCTGGGCGCTCACGGCGGGCGCGATCCTGCTCGCGGTTCTGGGCAAGGGGATGGGCAGCTACTTCGGTACCCGGATGGCGGGCCAGCCGAAGCAGACCGCGGTCACCGTCGGCATCCTCATGAACACCCGCGGCCTCACCGAACTGATCGTGCTCAAGGTGGGCTACAACGCGGACATCCTGACCCGTCCGGTGTTCGTCGCCCTCATCGTCATGGCGGTCGCGACGACCGTCATGACCGGACCCCTGCTGCTGCTGACCAAATGGAGCCCGGGCCAGCCCGTCCGCACCTCTGTCGGATCCAAGTCACAGGATGATTCTCCATGACTGATTTGAGCATCACCCGCCCGGTCGAGGCGTCCGCGTCCGAGGGGTTGCGCGCGATGATGCGCGGCTTCCCCACCGGCGTGGCCGTCGTCACCGGGGTCGACCTCGACGGACAGCCGTGGGGACTGACGTGTTCGTCGGTGTGCAGCGTCTCGCTGGACCCGCCGACGCTGCTGGTGTGCCTGCGCGCGGGCAGCCCTACGCTGGCGGCGATCGAGGCACGTGGCGCGTTCTCGGTGAACCTGCTCCACGAGGACGCGCGGGCCACCGCGGAACTGTTCGCGTCCGGCGATCCGGACCGGTTCGAGCGCGTCCGCTGGGAGCAGGACGTCGACGCCGCCGGGCCGCACCTCCCCGATGACGCGCACGCGATCGCGGATTGCCGGGTCGCGATGACGCAATCGGTCGGCGACCACGTGGTGGTGTTCGGCGAGGCGACGCGCGTGCACGGACAGGATGCCTGCCGCCCGTTGCTGTACGGCCTGCGCTCGTACGGCCGGTGGTCGCCTGCCGACGTGTCGGCCGGCCAACGGGCCTGACGCGTCAGCGGGCGAGCTGGAGGCCGAACGGACTGTGCAGACTGGGGTCGGCGGTGAGGATGGCGTGATGAACCTGGCGGAGCAGCGCTCCCGGCTCGACGCCGAGCTCCTCGACGAGCATCTTCCTGCTCCAGTCGTACAGCACCAGCGCCTCGGCCTGGCGGTCGCACCGGTACAGCGTGGTCATCAGCTGGGCGCGGAACCGCTCACGCAAGGGGTACTGCTCGACGAGCCTGGTCAGTTCGGGGAGCACCTCGGCGTGCTTGCCGATCGCGAGGTCCGCCTCGATCCTGCTCTCCACCACGGAGATCCGGCGCTCCTCGATCCGTGGTCCCTCGGTGAGGGCCAGTGCCTCCGAGACGTCGGCGAGCGCGGGCCCGCGCCACAGCGAGAGCGCGAGGTGCAGAGGCTGGCTCGCCTCCTCGAAACGGCCCGCGAGCAACGCCGACTGCCCGCGCATCGCCAGGTTCTCGAACTCGCGGAGATCGAAGGAGTCGTCGCCGATCTCCATGAGGTATCCGGGTGAACAGCGGGTGATGCTGACCTCGCTGCCGAGTGTCTTGCGCAACCGGGAGACGTGATTGTAGATCTGGGCGCCATGCGTCGCCGGCGGCTGTTCCCCCCACAGGAGCCTGCTCAGTTCCGTGTCGGACACGAGTGAGCCCTCGGCGATGAGCAGGGCAGCCAGGACTGTCCGCTGTTTTGCCCCATCCAGCGGCACCGCGAGGCCGCCGTCCTGTATGTCCACGGGGCCGAGAATGCGGTATTCCATCGAAAGCCTCACAGATTCTCGGTGGGATTCAACACGCGTGCACCCGACACAACCCCACCAATTTGCTTGTGTCCAGAGTCCGGGAACGCGCAGCCGTATCGGTCCGGCTGCTCATGGATCACTGGAGGGGCCGGACGTCCAACCGTCAAGCGGATTCCTATTACGTCATGCTTCTCTCCGCAATCCATTCCTGTCCTGTCGGCCGGACAGGTTGCTCTGCGGGGGCAGCGGATACCTTGCGCTCGATGTGAGTGCGATGGTTATGTGGTGGCCGGATTTAATAGACCGCCTGGCCAATACGGGTGGTTGGGCTGGTGAAGCCGACGGCGGTCAGTGACAGCGTCGTGCGCCCGTGCCCCGGTGATCCACAAGACATTCCGCTGTCCTGTCGACGGGACAACGTCGAGCATGGAGTTGCCTGCAGATGACCGTACAGACCAGGGAACTTGTCCCCGAGACCCCGTACATCTGGCGCGCGAAACAACCAGGACACACGCACCGGTTGATCTGCTTCCCGCACGCGGGCGCCGGCGCGGCCGCCTACGCCGACTGGGTCCGCTGGCTGCCGCCGGAGATCGAGTTGGTGGCAGTCCAGCTGCCGGGCCGTCAGAACCGCATCGCCGAGCAGCCGTTCACCGAGGTCGGCCCGCTCGTCAACGCGCTCACCCATGCCCTTCGCCCGGTTATGGATGGTTCGTTCTCCTTCTTCGGTCATTCCTGCGGCGCGGCACTCGCCTACGAACTGACGACCGCGCTGCGCGCGCGGGGCCGGCGCGGCCCGGAACAGCTTTTCCTTTCCGGACGCGCGGCCCCGGACGTGACCGGGATCAGGCAGCTGCACGAGCTCTCCGACGAAGAATTCAGCAACGCGGTGCTCGAACTCGGCGGGATCGACCCCGAAATCGCTGCGGATGAATTCGTCATGAGTGTTCTCCTGGAAGTCCTCCGGGCCGACTTCGGGCTCTGGGAGCGACACCAGGTGAAGTCGGAGGAGCCTCTCGACTGCCTGATCACCGCGCTCGGCAGCGATGCGGACCCGCAGGCACCGCTTCATTCCGTCCGGCGCTGGCGCCAGCACACGAACGCCCAGTTCAGCGAACGAATATATGCGGGCGGCCATTTCTACTTCCTGGAGAAAGCCGCCGAAGTGGTGTCGTTCATCGGCTCGAAGATGCTGGAATCCGCACGGAGCGGGAGCGCCGCATGACCGCCGCGGACCTGCTCGGCTCAGCCGTTCTCGACGAGATCACCGCCGCGGCCAAGGGCGTCCCCGGCGTCGGCGACGCGATCGCCGTGGCCCGCAAGGGCGTACGCGCCGTGACCCCCACCGCCCCCGCCTCCGCCCCCGCCGCCCCGCAGGCGACCGGCCCGGTCGAGGCCGACGCCACGGACCGGCCCCTGGCCGACCTCGACGGCGGCCCCCTGCACATCCCGGACGGCGCGCCCGCCACGCTCCAGGAAGCGCTGCGCGCGGCCGCCGAGCTGGCCACGGACAAGGGCACGATCTACGTCACCCGGGGCAACGAGGACGTACTGCAGACCTACCCCGAGCTCCTCGCCGAAGCCGAGCGCGTGCTGGCGGGGCTGCGGGCGGCCGGGCTGCGCCCCGGCGACCCCGCGCTGTTCGTCTTCGACGACAACCGGGGCTACCTCACGACGTTCTGGGCCTGTGTGCTCGGCGGTTTCGTGCCGACCCCGGTGGCCGTCGCCACGACGTACGCGACACCGAACGAGGTCAACCGCAAGCTGCGCAACGCCTGGGACCTGCTCGGCCGCCCGGTGCTCGTCACCGACGCCGCCACCGCGGCACCGCTCGCCGGGGTGCGGGAACTCTGGGACGAGCCGGACGTACGGATCCTCACCGTCGAGGAGCTGGCCACGTGCCCGCCGGACAGCGACTGGTTCCCGGCGAAGCGGGACTCTCCGGTGCTCAACCTGCTCACCTCCGGCAGCACCGGCGTGCCCAAGTGCGTGCAGCACACCAACGCGAGCGTGGTGGACCGTTCGCTGTCCGCCATCCAGTACCTCGGCCTCACCGGTGACGACGTGAGCCTGATCTGGATGCCGTTCGACCACGTCACGGTCGTGCACTACAACGTCCGTGACATGTTCCTGCGCTGCATGCACGTCAACGCCAAGATCTCCCACTTCCTCACCGACCCGCTGCTCTGGCTGGACTGGGTCGACCGGTACCGGGTGACCACCACCTGGGCCCCGAACTTCGCGTTCGCCATGGTCAACGAACTCGCCGACCAGCACGCCGAACGCTCCTGGGACCTCTCCTCGTTGCGCGAGATCATCAACGGCGCCGAGCCGGTGATCGCGGGCACGAGCCATCGCTTCCTGGAGCTGCTCGCTCCCTACGGGCTGCCCGCCGACGCCATGGTCCCGGCGTTCGGCATGTCCGAGACGTGCACCGCCGTGACCTACAGCCGGCAGAGCCGGGACGACCGGGCCGCCGGCACCGTCGCCATCGACCCGGCCTCGCTCAACACGACCATCCGCTACGTCGATCCGGCGGCGGACGGGGCCGTCGTCCTCTCCAAGGTCGGAGAGCCGATCCCCGGGGTCCAGATCCGCGTCGTGGACGAGGACGGCTCGGTGCTGCCCGAAGGCAGCATGGGGGAGATGCGCATCCGCGGCCGCACGATGATGCACGGCTACTTCGCCAACGACGAGGCCAACCGTGAGTCGTTCGACGAGGACGGCTGGTTCCGCACCGGCGACTCCGCGTTCGTGACGGACGGCGAGGTCGTGATCGCGGGGCGGATCAAGGACCAGATCATCGTGCGCGGCATCAACTACATGGCGCACGAGCTGGAGAACGTCGTCGAACAGATCGACAACGTACGGGTCACCTTCGTCGGCGCGGTCGGCGTGCGGGAGCCGGGTGCCGACAGCGACCAGCTGGTGATCTTCTTCGTACCGCAGAACTGGGACCCGGACCGCCTGGCCAAGACCACGGAAGAGATGCGCGCCGTCCTGGTGCGCGAGTCCGGACTCGCTCCGGACCTGCTCATCCCGGTCACCGAGGCCGAGTTCCCGAAGACGGGCAGCGGGAAGGTCCAGCGGGCGGCCCTGGCCAACGAACTGCGTGCGGGCTCCTTCGCCGACCGCGTGGCCGGATCCGGCGCGGAGGAGCAGCAGCCGGAGGGCTGGTTCGTCCGGCGGCAGTGGGCGCAGCTCCCCTACGCCGGGTCCGCCGACGACGGAGCCGGGGTGCGCCTCGTCTTCGGCGAGGACGAGGAGCTGGCGCACCTCCCGCTCGACGGGCAGGTCGTCACCGTCCGCGAGGGCGAGGAGTACGGCGAGGACGAGGCGGGCAGGTTCCGGGTCCCGTCGGCCGACCGAGCCGAACTGCACCGGCTGTTCAAGGCCGTCACCGCCGAGCACGGTCCGCTCGCCACGGTGGTGTTCGCCCGGCCGCTGACGCGCGGAGGCGACCCCGCCGCCCGGCTCACCGACGCGACCGCGGAACTGTCCGCGCTGCTCGGGGTGCTCGCGGACGGCGCGTACGGCCAGCCGTCGGTGCTCGTCCTGACCTCGGGGGCGGTGCACGTCCTGGACGGCGACCGCGTCGACCTCGGCACCTGCGCCCTGCTCGGCCTCGTGCGGACCGCGGTCAGCGAGGCCGCGAAGCTGACGATCAGGCAGGTCGACCTGCCCGCGGACCGCCCCGGCTGGGGGGACGCACTCCGTGCCGAGCTCGCCGACCGGGGCCACAGCGGGATCGTCGCCGTACGGCAGGGCAAGCGGTGGCAGCCGCGGCTGCTGCCGACCGACGCCGACGACGCCGACCCGGGCATGACGGGTCCGCCCGTGATCGCGGGCGGTCTCTATCTGGTCACCGGCGGCCTGGGCGGCATCGCGCACGACGTGGCCGCCTACCTCGTCGCCGGGTACGGCGCCCGCCTGCTGCTCGTGGGCCGTTCGGCCGCGGACGGCGAGAAGGCCGACCGGCTGTCCGAGCTGACCGGACTCGGCGAGGTCGTCTACGAACAGCTCGACGTCGCCGACGCGCAGGCACTGGCGGCGGCGGTGACGTCGGCGGAGGAGCGCTGGGGCCGTCCGCTCGACGGCGTGCTGCATCTGGCGGGCTCGGACCCGACCGCCCAGTGGGCCGAGTCCGATGCGCACACCGTGGTCAACGAGACCATGGCGACCTACGCCGAGCAGTACAGTGCGAAGGTCGACGGCACCCTGGCCATCGCGACCGTGCTCGAAACCCGGCAGGACGCGTCGCTCGTGCTCTTCGGTTCGGTCACGGCGGAATTCGGTGGCCATTCGTTCGGCGCCTATGCCGCGGCGAACAGTTTCCTTTCCGGGTTCGCCGATTACTGGCACCATGAGCGCCGCCGCACGGTTCGGTATCTCGCCTGGAGCATGTGGACCGGAATCGGGATGAACCGCGGTCAGTCGACCGCGGCGGCGCGCAGTCGTGGATTCCGTATCATCGAGCCCGCCGGGGGACTGCAGTTGTTCCTTGACACGCTCACCATGCCCCACCACTCTCTGATCATCGGCCTCGATCTCGCGAACCCGGCGATGGTCGAGGAATTGATGCCGGATCAGCTCCGGGTCAGCGAAGTCGTCCTCGCCTATACAGGGGACGGCGTCGACCAGGCAGCTGTCCGGGAGGCCGTCGCCGCGAGCGTCCGCGACTGTCCGGTGCCGGTACGGCTGATCGAGACGCCGCTCATCCCACGGGACGCCACGGGCGCCGCCGACGTCGCCCAGTTGCTGCTGGAAGCCGTTCCCGGCAGGGTGAAGCGCGCAGTGGAGGCGCCGGCCACGGACCTGGAGCGGCAGCTCGCCGCCATCTGGTCGGAGGCCCTCAACCGCCCGGTCCTCGGCCGGGACGAGTCGTTCTTCGAACTCGGCGGCAATTCGTTGCGCGCGACCCGGCTCCTGGCGATGGTCGACCAGGATCTGGCCGTACGGGTCACCACGCAGGAACTCTTTGAGAATCCCACCGTGGCCGGGATGGCGGAATCCGTCCTGCGGCACGGACCGGGAACGTGAACCACGGCGCCACATAAACAGCTTGACGCTGTGCGGTGCAGGGATGAAGCATCGGAAGTATTCGGGGGAGAGCGTCGCGCTGGGCATATTGCTGCCCAGTTCTGCTTCGGTGAACGGGATTTCCGTTCAGCCCCCATAAAACGAAGATTCGAACGCAGCGCGATGTGATTCGTCCGCTTCCGCCGGACGACTGATCGAGGAGTAGTCGCGAAATGATCCCCCTGTCCTTTGCCCAGCGGCGGCTTTGGTTCCTCGACCGGTTCGAGGGACCGTCGGCGATCTACAACATCCCGTTCCTGGTGCGGCTGACGGGGAAGCTGGATGTGCTCGCCCTGTCCTCGGCGCTGCGTGACGTCGTCGTCCGGCACGAGAGCCTGCGCACGGTCTTCGTCGAGGACGCGGACGGCACGCCCGCGCAGCGCCCCGTGCCGTCCGACGAACTGCGGTGGGAGGTGCCGGTGGCCGAGGTGGCTGCCGGCGCCGTCCCCGCCGCGGTGGCCGAGGCGGCGTCCTACGTCTTCGATCTGCGCGCCGAGATTCCCGTACGGGCCCGACTGCTTCGCTGCGGCCCCCAGGAGCACGTGCTGGTGCTGATCGTGCATCACACCGCGGCGGACGGTGAGTCGATGGTGCCGCTGGCCCGCGACCTGGCCGCCGCCTACACGGCGCGCCTGGACGGCGGGGACCCGGACTGGCCGGAGCTCGAGGTCCAGTACGGCGACTATGCCCTGTGGCAGCGGGAGTTCCTCGGCGACGAGAACGACCCCGAAAGTGTGCTGTCCACCCAACTGAACTACTGGCAGGGCGAGTTGGCGGGGGCGCCGCAGCAGACGCAGCTGCCCCTCGATCGCCCCCGGCCGGCCGTGGCGAGCCACCGCGGCGGCATGGTCGAGTTCGAGGTCGACCCCGCCCTCACGGCCGCGGTGGAGAAGCTGGCCGGCGACCACGGTGTGACCACGCCGATGGTCATGCAGTCGGCGCTGGCCGTGCTGCTGCACCACCTGGGAGCCGGCGACGACGTGGCCATGGGGTCCACGATCGCGGGGCGCAACGACGAGGCGCTCGCGGACCTGGTGGGATTCTTCGTCAACACCTGGGTGCTGCGGACCGACCTGTCCGGCAATCCGTCACTGGCGCAGGTCCTTGACCGGGTGCGGGACAAGGCCCTGGGTGCCTACGACAACCAGGACGCCCCGTTCGAGCGCCTGGTTGAGCTGCTCAACCCGGAGCGCTCCACGGCGTACCACCCGCTGTTCCAGGTGATGTTCACCTGGCAGGACGACGACACGGTGCACCTCGGCCTGCCCGGGCTGGACGCCCGCCTTGAGGCGGTGGAGACGCAGTTCGCCAAGTTCGACCTCGAGTTCGGCTTCGCCGCGGATACCGCGGGGCAGCGGATGCGATGCGTCCTGGAGTACGCGGCCGACCTGTTCGACCGCTCCACCATCGAGTCCATGGGGAAGCGTTTCCTCTCCATCCTGCGCCAGTTCACCGCCGACCCGGGGTTGTTGGTGGGTTCGGTGGATGTGTTGGTGGCGGATGAGGTGGTGGCGCTGGCTGGGTTCAATGAGACGGCTGTGGTGGGGCCGGAGTTGACGGTTCCGGAGTTGTTCGGGCGGCAGGTGGAGTTGTCGCCGGATGCGGTGGCGGTGGTGTGTGGTGGTGTGGAGCTGACGTTCGCTGAGCTTGATGTGCGGGTGCGTGGGCTGGCGGGTGAGTTGGTCCGGCGTGGTGTGG